>CAXXIC010000001.1:0-5245459 GCA_963668555.2 Bacteroidales bacterium | reverse complement strand
TCCGGAAACAAATTAGTGAAATAATAAGGGAAGCCTGCTTTGTCAGGCTTTTTTTATGCACTATATTATTAACGCTAAGGCACAAAGACGCTAAGTATTCCTTTATCTTCTTTGTGCCTTTGTTGTTGATACATTTTATGGATTTGTAGTTTCACAGAGTTACATAGGGGGAATTCTTAGCGAATTTTCGTGCTTCCCTTGATTTAAGAAAATCTCTGTGGTTCTTTGTTATCCTTTCGTGGTTCACTGCGTGAGAAAATTGTATGACAAATAAATCTTCAATGTATTCCAATAAAGAGATTATACACGTAGCCTATCCCATCTTTCTGAGCTATTTGGCGCAAAATGTGGTGAATGTCACTGACACTGCTTTTCTGGGTCGTGTGGGAGAGGTGGAGCTAGGAGCATCAGCTCTGGGCGGAGTATTCTATATGGCTCTTTTTATGATCGGATTGGGATTTAGTATCGGGTCGCAGATCTTGATTGCACGTCGTAACGGTGAAAAGAATTTCAAAAAAATAGGTGAGATCTTCAATCATGGCCTGGTCTTTCTTGTAATTCTGGCTTTGGCGATGATTATTCTGGTGCAATCGGCTTCTTCGCCATTGTTACATTTGGTATTGAAATCTCCGAGGGTGTTTGATGCTGCTTCTTCTTTTCTCGATATCCGGGTATTTGGATTGGCATTTGTATTTCTGAATAGTCTGTTCAGGGCATTGTATATTGGCATTACAGAGACACGTATTCTGATCTGGAATGCAGTTATAATGGCAACGGTAAATGTTTTTTTCAATTATGTCCTGATATTTGGTCACTGGGGCTTTCCCCGAATGGGCATTGAAGGGGCAGCTTTGGCTTCGGTAATTGCAGAGGGGACAGCCTTGCTCTTTATGGTCATTTATACGATAAAAACCATTGATGCAGATAAATACAACCTCCGCTTTTCTTTGCATGTTCATTTTGAAGTTATCCGACGCATTCTTTCCGTATCGGTTTATATGATGATTCAGTCCTTCCTGGCGATAGGGACCTGGTTTATCTTTTTTATCGGAATTGAACATCTGGGAGAACGTTCGCTTGCCGTTTCTAATATTGTGCGAAGTCTTTATATGATCATGATGATGCCGATTCTCTCCCTCGGAACAACGGCAAATACGCTAGTAAGCAATCAAATCGGTGCCGGTGGAGAAGATAAGGTGATGCAACTTACATGGCGGATTATTCGTTTGGCATTATGGGTTTTATTGCCATTGGTACTTGCTATATTGATTTTCCCGAAACCTTTTATTCGGGTCTATACCGATAATGTGTCGTTGCTTTCTGATACTGTATACCCATTATTGGTACTAACTTCTTCCTTATTTCTGGCTGCCATAAGCAGTATATTTTTCAATGCAATGAGTGGTACGGGAAGTACGCGCGTTGCTATGTGGGTAGAGATACTTTGTATCATTATTTACGTATCCTATATGTGGTGGCTGATTATGATTCAACGTGCTTCTGTAGCCTGGTGCTGGACTACGGAGCACATGTATTGGATTGTGCTTCTTGCGCTTTGCTATGGATATATGCGAAGAGGGACCTGGAGGAAGAAGATGATTTGATTTATTGCAAATTACGATCCCCGATTTTCTTTCAATTTATAAAATACAATTAAAGGGTATCCAAAAGGATTGCCCCTGCAAAATACAATAATCAACATGAATAAATTGCAAATCTGGCTGTTGGCCGCACGTCCCAAGACCTTACCTGCCGCTTTAATGCCGGTGTTAACCGCAACTGTTTTAGCCTGGAAGGCAGGAGAAATTAAACCACTTGCTGCCTTTTTCTGCCTGATGTTTGCCTTGCTGGCGCAAATCGCGGCAAACTTTGCCAACGATTATTTCGATTATAAAGGCGGGGTAGATACCGATGAACGCCTTGGACCCGCGCGTGCGGTAGCTTCCGGTTGGGTAGCGCCCAAAACGATGCTTCGGGCTACATTTATCGCTTTGGTATTGGCTTCGTTATTTGGGCTCGGACTG
Source organism: Bacteroidales bacterium (assembly GCA_963668555.2). Lineage (GTDB taxonomy): Bacteria > Bacteroidota > Bacteroidia > Bacteroidales > UBA7332 > CAXXIC01. The sequence goes on along the minus strand of CAXXIC010000001.1, from coordinate 5,243,435 downwards.
ATTAGTTTTGGCGGATGGAATATGGTATTGGTGGGATTGGCTTGCGTGGTCTTTGCCTGTCTTTACAGCACAGGTCCTTATCCGCTTTCGCGCTACGGAATGGGAGATATATTTGTATTGATTTTCTTCGGCTTTGTACCCGTGCTGTTTACCTATTATGTGCAAGCGAATAACTTTACACCTGAAGCGTGGCTGACAGGTGGAATGATGGGATTGCTTTCGATCAATATCCTCATCAGCAATAACTTTCGCGATGTAGATACCGACCGCAAGACCAACAAATACACCACGATTGTTCTTTTCGGAAAAGGCTTTGGCAAAACATTCTATGGTTTCACGGGGATAGCAGCTTGTCTGTTGTCAATCATTTGTTTCAATGGATTGGGTAATTTATATTTTGGATTAATAACCATTCCTTTCCTTATTCCTCATTTCCTGACATTACGAGAAATGGCCCGCATCGATCATGGTCGCGAGCTGAATAAAATACTCGGACAATCTTCCCGCAATTTCTTATTGTTTGGGTTGTTGTTTATGCTGGGATTGGTGTTGATATAAATTTGATTGGTTCAATAACGTTTTGGGTGGGTTGCCTTTATTGTATCAAATGAAAATCTAAGAATAGGACGCGGATTTACGCTGATATGGCGGATGAAAAACGGATAAGATAAAATGCAAACATTTTTGATTTTCTATTAAATCAATTGACGAAGTCAATTTTAAATCCGTAAATATCTATATTATACCAGTTTGTCAATCCGTAAATATCCGCTTAATCTGCGTGAATCCGCGTTCCATTTTTTTTTCTAAATGAATTTCCGTATATCTACCTACTAAATAAAATATTACGGTCCCGATAGCTATCGGGATCTATCCAATTCATATTACCCACTTGAAACGTTATAGAGCCAAATGAATTTCCCTTAGTGTGAGCAAAAAAAAACGATATTTTTCACAATAATGAATGCAGGAACGAAATAATTTGACAAGGAACGAGTGATTCCATATGTCAACAAGACAAAAAAATACCCGACAGAAAACTATCTGCCGGGTATTTTTATATCTGATAGGAGAGAGGATTACTTTGCTTCCCAGCCCAAAGCGCCAGCGCCGAGGATAGCTGCGTCGCTTGCATTTAGTGCGGAAGGAATCACTTTGATTTTACCTCTCCACAAAGGTAATACGTTGTTGTCCATTGCTTCTTTGATAGGGTCGAAGATCAAATCGCCAGCCTGAGCCAAACCTCCGAATACCACGATCGCTTCGGGAGCCGAGAAAGCGATGAAATCGGCAAATGCTTCACCCAGAATAGTACCTGTAACCTGGAAGATCTCTTTTGCGATTTTGTCGCCTTGTACCGCTGCATCGTACACATCTTTCGAGGTGATTTTGTCTGCGTCGATTTTGCGCAACAAACTTTCTTCGGTAGTGCTTTCCAGAATCTCGCGAGCCGAACGAACTACACCGGTAGCCGATGCATATGTTTCGAGACATCCTTTTTTACCGCAACCGCACAAGCGGCCGTTAGTGCGACGGATAGTGGTGTGACCAAGTTCACCTGCAAAACCGTCGTGACCATAAAGTACGTTTCCGCTGATTACAATACCGCTACCTACACCGGTTCCCAGTGTGATTACGATGAAGTCTTTCATACCGCGAGCGGCACCGTAAGTCATTTCACCGATAGCAGCCGCGTTTGCGTCGTTGGTTACCGCTACGGGTAAGCTAAATTTAGCTTTCAACAACTCACCGAGGGGAATCATCCCTTTCCAGGGGAGGTTAGGAGCTAATTCGATAGACGATTTATAGAAGTTTCCGTTGGGAGCACCAATACCGATTCCTCTGATTTTTGAGAATCCGCCTACTTGCTCTACTAAAGGCAGAATACCTTCATATAAAGCGTTGATGTAGTCGTTGATTTCGGGGTAATCGGGAGTTACGATTGAACCTTGACCTAAGATTTCGCCTTTAGCGTCCACGATACCGAATTTGGTGCCGGTACCGCCCATGTCGATACCAATTACATACGGTTTTTCCATGATAAATAATATTGTTAGTGTTAGAGTTAGTTAGTGCGACAAAGTTAACATTTTCTTCTTTTAGAGACCAATTCCGTAGGTGGATATGTCAAAAAATATTCGTTTTGTAAACGATTACACATAACACACGATGAGTGTAGTCGCAAAGAAATTTACTTTCAACCCTCTTAAATAAACGAATGTACTGACTAAATCACCTATCAATATTGGGATCTTATTGTAAATTATAGTTGTTAAGTAATGAGAATGAAATAATATCGTATTATTTTATCACATTGATTACACAGAGGTTCACAGAGTATTACACAGAGTTCCACAGAGAACTATGGAAAAATAGATTCTATTACACAGAGAATAGGCAGAGTCTAATAGAGAAAAAAGAAAAACCTCTGTGAATTCTATGTAAAATGTGACAATAAATTTATCCTATTACTTATTACGCCTTTACAACTTTGCGTTTAAATAAAAAAGCCGCGAATTTCGCGGCTTTCCTAAGTTATTTTAATTTGATGATCACATCTTTTCGTTTGTTATCGGCACTCCAGATTTGCACTTGTTTGAAGAAGGCCGCAGGAGTTTTTACCCCGAAGGTCTCTTTTTCAGCAAATACAGTCATGCGATAGTTAATCTGTTTGTTGGCATCTGGTTTTACGAGGAAGAGGTTGTTCACTCTGTCTTCCGCGGTTTTAACCACATAGGTTGAGGGTATGTCAACGGCCAGGCCAACAGTTTGTTTGGCATATTTTACGGTATCGTTTACAGGAAAATCGGTTCCCCACATTGCAACCCAGTTCTTATTGTCGGTTTTCATTGTATCGACAGGCATTTTCTGAACCCCGGTGCAGAAGGTCAGATCTTTAGCGTCGCCTTTAGTGATGGTATTATACACTTCAGCGTCACGATGTCCGGCGTAGAGGATGTAACGGCTTTTGAGATCGATCTTACGACCCTGGTATTCCCAGTCGGTTACATTCATTTCCACAACCGTACGCACGGGACCTGTTGCCAGTACCAAAGCCTGACGATTGCTCACCGGTGCAATATGGATGGCTTTTTTGCCATCCCAGCCTTTGAGTGTACCGACAGCTACACTTCCGCCCACTTTCAGGATATCGTCACCGAATCCTTTGGCCAGTTGCTCATCGGTCGGATACCAGCGTGATTCCTCAATCTCCAGTTGTTTTTTATATTTTCCGTAAAGGTCGACGGTTTGTTTTTGGTCGAAATAGATACGATAAGCCATGAGTTCCGATTCGAAAGCAGGGCCGTGGTGGTGAAGTTTGTTATAGAGGTCACCGGTGGGAGAGGAGGCTTCGGTAACTTTAGAGATTGTTTTGTCATCGTTTTTCTTCAATAACTCAGCGTATACACGAGCCGGATAGCGATTTTCAGCAAGAGCTGTTTCTGACATTTTCAGCACAAACGTTTTTGTTTCGCCCGGTTTCAGGTTGGTTACGAAAGCAAGTTCGTCAAGTGTGCCGTTTCGGTCGAGATCATCACATTGTGAGGGAACTTCTTTTTTTTCTTCAAAGACGGTGATTCCTTTGATCTTATCATTCTTGATTTTAATGGCAATAGGGAAATCCGTTTTTGCTTTTTTACCGATGTTGGTTACAATAATGGTTTGTGAAGAAGCTTTTGAAATTACGCTTTGAGCAAAGGTTTGAGCTGCAAAAAGCAGACATAAAGCTACAATAGATACTGCAGGTAGGTGTTTCGTTCTCATTGATATATGGTTTAAAAGAAAATCGGGGATAAAACAGTCGAAAGTTAAAGACAATTTTGGATTTAACCAAAACCGATCTTTCGTTTATTGCTGTTTTATCCCCGATTAAAGGATTATTGGATGGTAATCTCGGCTTTATTTACCTTATCGGTAAATGTAGAATTATTTGCCTTGATCATTTTACTTTGAATGCGAATGTTTTTATTGTTTTTGCCGTCGATAACCAGGCTTTCTTTCATTTCAGGACAACTGAAATTTTGAACGCTCATGTTCTTCACATTTTTCAGGTTCAATGCCGGTCCTTTTTGTGGAATAATCTCCAGATTTTTCAGCAGAATTTTATCTGATTCGCAGAGTTCGGCTCCGGTTTCGCATAGTATAGTACTGTTTTCCACCACAATGTTTTTGATATTCATCTCGGGTAGACCGTTGAAGAGCATCGCACGACGAGCGCCGCGGCATACTACGTGATTTATGAAGATATCTTTAAATACGGGAGTCTCTTCCGTTACAGAAACTATGGATTCCGTATCCGCTTTGTCTCCGTCTTCAAGAGCTTCCATAGCTGATTTGCCACCATAGAAGAGGTCAAACAGAAGAGCCTCTGTCGGAATGTCGGTCATAGATATTTTTGAAATGTAAATGTTTTCTACTACACCACCGCGTCCGCGTGTACTTTTGAAGCGGAGACCAACATCTGTACCGATAAAGCTGCAGTTTGAAACTTTGATATTTTTTACGCCACCCGACATTTCGCTACCGACTACAAAACCACCGTGACCGTGGTAAACAGTACAACCGTCCACAATAACATTCTGGCAGGGTTTGCCGCGTTTGCGACCGTCAGCGTCTTTACCCGATTTGATACAGATTGCATCGTCGCCTACGTCGAAAGTCGAATTGGTAATCAGTGCGTTTTTGCACGATTCCAAATCAAGACCGTCACCGTTTTGTGAGTACCAGGGATTGCGGACCGTCAGATCTTTGATTATCACATTTTCGCACATCAGCGGGTGTAAGTTCCAGCCCGGAGAGTTTTGGAAGGTAACACCTTCGAGCAGTACATTTTTACACTCTGCGAAGCTGAATAATACAGGTCGAAGAAAATCTTTGACAGTTTTCAGATCCTCCAATGTTTGCAATTGCGGAACATTGAAGTTTCCTTCGGTATTCAGGTATCCTTTGTAAGAGCTTTGAGTGGGGAACCAGTAGTCCTGTTTATCGTTCAGGATTCCACCCTTTTTCAGTAAGTCTTTCCACTGAGCGTTAGTCATCTTTTCTTTTTTGACGGGTCGCCATGCGTTTCCGTTACCGTCTATCGTGCCGTTTCCGGTAATCGCAACGTTGGTCAGATTACGTCCCATAAGCGGAGATTCGCAACGGTAGGTCTCAAGTCCCTCGAAAGAAGTTTTAATTAGCTGATAATCCTCGAGGTTGCTGCTGAATAAGATTACAGCTCCTTCTGCCAGATGCAGATTTATATTGCTGCGAAAGTATATCGGTCCTGTGTACCATACACCAAAGGGTACATTCAGGGTGCCTCCCCCTTTTTTTGAAAGGGCATCTATCGCTGATGCAAATGCTTTCGTATTGAGCGTTTGTCCATCACCTTTTCCTCCAAAGTCAGCAATACTTACCGAGTTTTCAGGGAATACCGGGCGATTAACCTGCGGCATTTGGAATGCCAGATTTTTGTAGAGATCATTAAACTCATAGCTTGCTGCTTTGCGGTTCTGCGACGAAGCCGGGAATATACTACCCGCTAATAGCGCTAACCCTAAACAAATCTTTTTCATCGGATTATATTGTTGATTTTTTGACTTGAAATATATGGGACCCTTTTTTGCCGTAAGGGCAATGGATCCTTTATCTTCTTAAACTTCTTGCGTATTTATGTAAGGACTATTTCTCAAACCGGAACCAGTCTACATCCATGTATCCACCATCATTTGACCATTTGGGACGTGTTACATACAATCCCACTTTTGCTCCGATCCATCGACCTTCTTTGGCATTAAAGGTTTTGCCAATGGTGGAGAACTTCTTATTGTCGAGACTGTAAGAGTATGTGCAAACTCCCCCTTTGGCCAATTTTAAGCGCAGATATACGGTTTTATCTTTGAGAGAAACGGATTCATTTACTGTTTCTGCAGTACCTTTATCAGCATTATTACATACGTTCTGAGATAATGCCAGTCCTTTTTCCGTGTTCTCGATAACTAATGTACCGTAAGAGAATCCCATTACATTTATACCAAAGCGTTCACCGAAAAACTTGCTGCTGGGATAAACGGTAACTTTCGTTGTAACAGTAAATTCCTCGGCCGGAAGCTTTTGCATCAATTGATTAGGTATATCCCATAGGTTCTTGTATTCAGCGGTAACCGGAACAGAGAACATGCGCAGTACCCCGTTTTCAGATGCGTTGTATGCCCAGGTCGGTTTCGAATTAGCGTGCCACTGCCATTGTAACCCTAATTCGCGAGAATCGAATTCATCACTTTCGGCAGGTGTTACGATGGGATATGTTTTACCTACATTCGGTTTTTTGTAAATTGTAACCGGTTCGCCACAACCATCGCCATCTTTGTCAACTCCGATTACAGGCCAGTCTTTTACCCATTTCATCGGTTGCAGATGAATGATTCTGCCGTAAGGTTGATGTTCCTGAAAATGGATAAACCAGTCTTCTCCGGTCTGAGTGGTAATCCATCCGCCCTGATGAGGACCATTAATATCCGTTTTACCCTGAGCCAGCACGATTTTATGCTCGTAAGGACCGTAAGGCGATTTTGAACGCATAGCCAATTGCCAGCCGGTAGCTACACCTCCCGCCGGGCAAAGGATGTAGTAATAGCCGTTTCTTTTATAGAATTTCGGACCTTCAATGGTTTCATTTCCGGTAGCATGGCCGTCGAAAATAATTTTTGATTCAGCCAGCACTTTCGTTCCGTCTGGTGAAAGCGGTGCTACAGCCAGGATGCTTTTCAGTCCGGCTCGACTGCCTGCGAATCCATGCACCAAATAAGCTTTGCCGTCTTCATCCCAAAAAGGACAGGAATCGATAAATCCTTTGCCGGCTTTCACCAGAGTCAGCGGTTCCCAGGGACCCTCCGCTTTTTTAGCTTTGGTCATATAGATTCCATAATCGGGATCTCCGTAGTAGATATAGAATTCCCCGTTATGAAAACGGATGCTTGGCGCCCACACACCATTGCCGTGCTGAGGCTTGTCGAATACTTCTTCAGGTGTTTGTTTACTTACTGCATATCCAATCAGTTTCCAGTTAACAAGATCTTTTGAATGAAGAATTTGCAATCCGGGAGCACTGTTGAAGCTTGATGAGGTCATATAATAATCATCATCCACCCGAATTACGTCAGGATCGGAATAGTCGGCATAAAGTATCGGATTTTGGTAAGTTCCGTTTCCTTTGTCACTTACCCATACTTTGGATATGTACTCTTGTGCACCGGCAGTCATACTGAGCCCTGATGCAACGGCAAGCAGTAGGGTGCTGATTCTTTTATTCGTCATTTATCTGTGATTTTTGGTTGTATTTTCTCGACAACAAAATTATTTGAAGTAATCAGATAAGGCGTGTATTTTTTGGTAATTTATAGTGGAATAATTGACAATTGAATTTAACGGTTTGAGGAGGTGGAATATTTGACTGGATTCTGATGAAATTTTGATAGTGAGTGAGGAGAGGGAGCTTACAGTGGTATCTGAACTTAACTAATAGCCATGAGTGAAACTCATGGAGAAAAGAAACGCGAGTAACTATAACCACAACGTGGTTGAAACATAGGTGCCCCCAAACCGGTAGAACCAAATAAAAAAGCGGATTTGAAAATGCTTAGCTTTTTCAAATCCGCTTTTACAAAAAGGTGTATTTTACAACCGCATTATATAAGTTGCGATTTCTTTTATTCGATTCCCTGAAAGAAAGCTTTCAGAGAGCCAACTGGTAGCTTTGCTGCTAGCTGCATGGGGAGGCGGCGATTGTCTTTACTCATCCAAAAATCCATAACCTCTCGTTCGATTTTATTCTTCTTTAGATGCTCGAATACGATGGTTAGTTTATAGGTAGGGTATACCTGATCTTCGGGAGTTTTCATGTCTACTTCTCCCTGGTAAGTAACTTTAATATTAAAAGATTTGGTTCCCGAAACGATTGTTACCGGAATAGTTTGGTTCTTCTTCATTGAAGCAATATCGAGTGTTCGGATGTAGTAGAAAATACTCATCATGTCGAATACCGGATTTCCACTATGAAGGAATGTGGTATCATCGCGTTGCGTGCCGTTGCGGAATGTACGTGCCCGTGTACTAACATTTCCGTTTGTGTAAGAGTAGAAAAGTTCATCTTTCCCATGGTAGCTTCCTTCATGAGTGATTTTTGTGTAAAACAGGGGCTTGAGTTTTGGCGTAGTTAACGAAATCAGAGTGTCTCTGACCTTCATAAAGTTGTCGAAAAACGAAGTGGTTCGGGCTGCCATCCTTAGCTTTAGAGCTGTGTTGGACTGATAAATGGTTTCCTGAGTTGTAAGTGTAGCAATGGCCGCTTTCTTCCAGATCAATCCCCATTGATAATAGAGATTAAACTTAAGATTTTCCCCTTTAGTAATTGCCATGCTTTGCGCAGCTCCCTCGGCCATCAGCCCTGAGGAAAAAAAAATCAGCAGAGCAAAGAGTGTGTATTTGATCTTGTTCAGTTTCATAATGATTCCTGTTTTGATACAAATATAATACTTATCTTTCTTCTGCTGATGCATTTGACTAAATTTATTTCTCATTCAGTTTTAGTGATATATATCACCTAAATTAAACCTAAATTGCATTTATTAATTAATTTATTTCCTCCAGAATAGTTTAATGATTTTGTAAAACAACTTGAATCCCTTAAAGTAAGGGATTGTTGATATTATTTGTTTCGCAACAGCAGAGAAGTTACCTATCCATCGAAATACATCCAGATATTCATCCACCTGTTCTTTGAGCTTATCCTCCTGTTTGTTGAGTCGGGAGAGTAGTTTCATTTTCTCTAACTGGACTTCTTCGAGGCTGGTCATGGCAGCATAGCGTGCAATGGGCAGATTATTTTTCTTCATTTTCATTTTCGTTAGTTGGTGTAAAAAATATTCGGCTGAATAGTTTTACGAACGGATTAATGATCCATTTCTTACGAAAAATATAAATCAGGCCAATTAGTAGCAGGTATCCAATACTTACCAGGAAGATGCCGGGCAAAAGGCCGTCGAAAATATTTTGCGACCACCAAATGAAACCGAATGAAAGGTAAAAGAAAGCTCCGCTGGCAAGAATAACAGTCAGTAAGATGAGCATTACCGATGAGAATATTCGGGTCAGTTTCTCTACTGTATCCAGTTTCAGCAGAGCTATCTGTGATTTCAGATAGGCGTGGCTATCTTCGAAGAACGAATCGTCTTGTGTTTCTTTCTCTACCATGTTATTCACCTAAAGATGGTTCATCGGGAATTCTCGGCTCTTCAGCCTTTTTCCCTCTCGACATAATTCTGCCCATCAATTCGTCGAGTTCAGTTTCTTTCAGCTGGATGCCCTTTTCTTTGAGCCAGGCTGCTACTTTGTTCCGGAGCTCTTCTCCTTTTTCGGTTGTTAACAGCAATGTGACTCCGGTAGCCAATGCTGCTCCGGCCAGAAATGCCAGAACGCCGCTTGCTTCTTTCTTCATAGTCGTAAAAGATTAACGGTTAGTATCTCACAAATTTACACATTTTTTTCGAAAAGTGTTTGCGTTTCTCCGATTATTTTTATACGTTTACCAATGAATTTATTAAACATTGGAAATTATGGCAGAACAAGACGACTTATTTATTTATGATGATGAGGAATCTATAAAATTTATCAGAAATTATCTTCCTCAGGAAATGAAGGAAAAGTTCAACGATGATGATCTCGCATATATCGTTGACCTGATTTACGAATATTACGATGAGTGCGGGATGTTCGATGCCGATGAAGATACGGCAATTGATATTGACGAAGATGCCTTAGTCGCTTTTGTGGTAAAACAGGCCAAGAAAGATAAGGTTGGCGCTTACACTCCGGATGAAGTAATGTTTATTGTCAGAGGTGAACTTGAATATTGTGAATCGATAGGGATGTTTGAGTAAAAATTTGTACTTTTGCGCCTTAAAGTCGGATAGTCAAATTGTCTATGAAAAAAAGACTTTTTGACTATCTTTTTTTTGTCTAAAAGGGTTGATTGGGGGAGCGGGAACGAGTAATTGGATTCAGCGAATAATGTAAAATTCTCATTTTCCCGTCAACTTATCTACTAACGTAAAACGTATACTTATATCTAAATAAATGGCTAAAGAGTTAAAAGAATTGACTCCACGCAGCGTAAGTTATTCGCAGTGGTATCAGGATTTGGTAATTAAAGCCGATTTGGCGGAAAATTCAGCCGTTCGCGGTTGTATGGTGATTAAACCTTACGGATATGCAATTTGGGAAAAAATACAGCGTCAGTTGGATGATATGTTCAAAGAGACTGGTCACGTAAATGCTTATTTTCCCCTGTTTATCCCAAAATCATTCCTGAGCAAGGAAGCCGATCACGTGGAAGGTTTTGCAAAAGAGTGCGCCGTTGTTACTCACTATCGTCTGAAAAACTCTCCTGATGGTTCAGGGGTCGTTGTCGATCCGGAAGCTAAACTCGAAGAAGAGCTGATCGTTCGCCCGACTTCTGAAACCATAATCTGGAATACATATAAAAACTGGATTCAATCCTACCGCGACCTGCCTATATTGTGTAACCAATGGGCTAACGTAGTTCGTTGGGAGATGCGTACCCGTCTGTTCCTTCGTACGGCTGAATTCTTGTGGCAGGAAGGACATACCGCTCATGCGACTCAGGAGGAAGCAGTAGCCGAAGCCCGTCAGATGCTTGATATATATGGACAGTTTGCTGAAGAATTTATGGCAATGCCTGTACATAAAGGGGTGAAGTCAGAAAGTGAGCGTTTTGCCGGTGCGGTGGATACTTATACCATCGAAGCGATGATGCAGGATGGTAAAGCGTTGCAATCGGGTACTTCCCACTTCCTGGGCCAGAATTTCGCTAAAGCATTCGATGTTACCTTCGCAACTAAAGAGGGTACGCGTGATTTCGTTTGGGCGACCTCTTGGGGTGTTTCTACCCGTCTGATGGGTGCGTTGATTATGTCTCACTCTGATGATAACGGATTGGTATTGCCTCCCAAACTGGCTCCTTTTCAGGTGGTGATTGTGCCTATCTATCGCAATGATGAGCAATTGGCACAGATCAATGAGAAAGTGGCCGGCATCGTTGCTAAATTGAAAGCTTTGGGCATCAGTGTTAAATATGATAACGCCGACAATAAAAAACCGGGCTGGAAATTTGCCGAGTATGAGTTGAAAGGTGTTCCCGTGCGTTTGGCAATGGGTGGACGTGACATGGAGAACAACACCGTAGAGGTGGCTCGCCGTGATACCCTGACCAAAGAGACGATCACCTGCGATAATATCGAAAACTACATCAAGAATCTTTTGGACGAAATCCAGGCGAACATCTATAAAAAGGCGTTCGACTTCCGCGAAAAGACTACCCAAAAGGTAGAGACTTACGCTGAATTCAAAGAGAAGATCGAAGAAGGTGGATTTATCCTGGCGCACTGGGATGGAACCGCTGAGACCGAGGCTTTAATCAAAGAAGAAACTAAGGCTACTATTCGCTGCATTCCTTTGGCAGGTGATAAAACTCCGGGCGTATGTATGGTGACCGGAAAACCTTCTGCTCAACGCGTTTTGTTTGCAAGAGCTTATTAATATTGTAAAGAGGTTGTCGGATTAATCGATTCGGTAACCTCTTTTTTTGCCAGATACACACATTTACCATATTAATCACTACATTATTTATGAAAACAAAAATCTTGGTTACCGGTGGTACCGGATACATCGGTTCGCATACTGTGGTAGAACTCCAGAATGCAGGCTATGATGTAGTCGTAGTAGACAATTTATCAAACTCAAGTGCTGATGTTATCGACGGTATTGAACGTATTTCCGGCATTCGCCCTGCTTTCGAGAAACTCGACTGCAACGATTTCGATGGCATGAAAGCACTTTTTGAGAAATATAATGGCATCAAAGGTATTATCCACTTTGCTGCCAGCAAAGCTGTAGGGGAGTCGGTTCAAAAGCCGTTGCTATACTACAGAAACAACTTTGTTTCTCTGATCAATCTGCTCGAACTGATACCTCAGTTTGGGGTTGAGGGTATTGTATTCTCTTCTTCATGCACCGTATACGGCCAGCCCGATATTCTGCCTGTTACTGAAGATGCACCTATCAAACCGGCGATGTCTCCTTACGGAAATACCAAACAGGTTTGCGAAGAGATCATCAGAGATACCATCTATTCAGGCGTAACCTATAAAAGCATTATTCTCCGTTACTTCAACCCGATCGGCGCTCACCCTTCAGTGGAAATTGGTGAATTGCCCAACGGTGTGCCTCAAAACCTGATCCCATTCGTTACCCAGACTGCTATCGGCGTTCGTGAGAAGCTGAGTGTCTACGGTGATGACTACAACACACCTGATGGATCATGTATCCGCGACTATATCAATGTGGTGGATTTGGCAAAAGCGCACGTAATCGCTGTAGATCGTATGTTGCAAGGCAAATCCAAACAAAACGTGGAGACTTTCAACCTTGGTACCGGACTAGGTCTTTCGGTGTTGGATATCATCAGGACTTTCGAAGATGTTACCGGCGTAAAACTGAACTATCAGATCGTGGGTCGTCGCGAAGGCGATATCGAGCAGGTTTGGGCTAATCCTGACTTTGCCAACAACGAACTGGGCTGGACAGCGCAGGAAACTGTGGCGGATACGTTGCTTTCAGCCTGGAAATGGCAATTGAAACTGCGCGAAAAAGGAATTATGTAATTGATCTAAATTGCGTTAACATAATTGAAACTCCCGTTTACCTTTCATGGTAGGCGGGAGTTTTGTTTTGGGACAACATTCTGGTGGGGCTGAATGTTATAATTAAGTCAATCTTAATAATTGAATGGAGTTGTCACTAAAACATTACGATTATGAAAAAGCTTGTTTTGGCATCAGTACTATTATTTTTTTACGGATTTTCATTTGCGCAAAATCCTCTGCCTAAAGGCAAAAGTCAACTAAATCTTGGAGTGGGGTTGTCAAGTTGGTCAGTGCCTCTTTATATAGGTTTTGACTATGGAGTGGATAAAGATATTACCCTGGGTGGTGAACTTAGTTATCGGCACTACAATAGATGGGCTGATGATAATTACAACCCTAATATTATCGGGATTTCTGGTAATGGAAATTATCATTTCAATCATGTTTTGAATATTCCCCGGAAGTGGGATTTATATGCCGGTTTGAATTTGGGCTTTTACGTTTGGTCTTATCCTCATAATTCCTATCCCGGAAGCCATAGCTCAGGATTGGGTTTAGGTGCTCAGGTCGGAGGTCGATATTATGTTTCTAAAAAGGTTGCTCTTAATCTTGAATTTGGTGAAATTAATGCATTCTCCAGTGGTAAATTTGGAGTGACTATCAAATTATAGTATTGATCTTCTGTTTTTTATGACAACAAGTGTCGTTATAGAAATGTAGCGGCACTTTTTTTATGATGATTAACGTAGGATGGATAACGATTTATGGATAAAAATAAAGAGGGCGTCTGAAGAAATTCTTTCGACACCCTCTTTGAATAATTTGTATAATCACAGATATTCGTTTCTAAGCATCACCCGGTACTCTTCAATCCACCTGAAAGAGCGGTAGTAATCATAAGTAGCAGGGTGAGTAAGTGATCGGCCTTTTCCGGTGAAGTCTCTTTCATTGCTCTCCACTCCTTTAGCGTACTGATCTGGAGCTTATGCAAGGCACGCAAAGGTTTTTTGCGCAATTTTGCATTTTCCAGCAGTGTGAATCTTCGGAAATCAGTATTTCCGCCCAACAAAGCTGCAATCTGATTGACGCTCTCGGTATGTTCCGCCAGTATCAGCCCCATGATTTCTTTACGCAATTGCTCATCTTTTACCAGATCGGCATACGTCTGCATGATTTCCGTATCGGCATTGAGCAAATTTGTTTCAATCTGAATCAGGTTGTAGCGTAAAAACGGCCACTTTTGAGCATATTCTTTTAATTGATTGTATAATTCAGGTGATTGCTCTTGCAAGGTGCGCAATCCGGAACCTACTCCGTACCAGCCGGTGATATTGAACCGAGATTGTTTCCAGCTATATACCCATGGAATAGCACGCAGGTCTGCCAGACTTCTTTTTCCTGAGCGTCGTGACGGGCGGGATCCGATTTTGCTTTGCTCAAGGACATCAATGGGTGTGGCTTCACCATAAAACCTGATAAAATCGGGATGTTGTATTAAATCCTGATAATGTCCCAGGGTTATGCTTGCCAGTTGCTCAACGGCTTTTGTGGGATAATCAAGCACTTCATTATTATAGCGTTTGTTGCTGGCTTGCAAGGCAGTCCCTGAAAGCAACATCTCCAGGTTGAAGGTCGCATTCAGCAAGTTGGCAAATTGCTGTGCGATGGCTTCTCCTTGCACTGTTAGTTTAATTTCTCCGCTAAGGGATTTCTGGGGCATACTTTCCAGGAACCGGTGATATTTACCACCGCCCCGGCTGATAGTACCTCCGATACCATGGAAAAAGCGAAGCTGAATGCCATGTTTATCGGCAATCTGGGTAAGCTGTAACTCTGTCTCATAGATATTCCAGCGACTGGCCATGATACCACCGTCTTTGTTGCTGTCGCTATAGCCCAGCATTACCTCTTGCACAGGAGGCATCAGACGTTTGTGTTTTTGAGTCATCGGATGCGACAGATAGGCATCCAGAACTTTATCTGATATTTTTAAATCGTCGATGGTCTCAAATAAAGGCACCACCTGAATCGGCACATTGAGCATGCCTACTTCACGCATAAACAGATACACGATTAAAAGGTCGCTCAATCCTCTGGTCATACTTACAATCAGCGATCCGATGCCCTCATGTCCATATAAATCAATATGCTCTTTTAGTACCCTAAAGCAGGCCAAAACCTGTTCTGCTTCGTGTTCAAGTGGTTCGCCTTTAACGACGAAAGGCCTGTTGCTCTTTAATTCTTCGGAGATAAATGCAACCTTTTTCTCTTCACTCCAATTGGTAAAATCATGATCCGGAAAAGCGGCTTTTTGAAGCATCTGTTCCAGTGCCTTGTTGTGAAAATCGCTGTTTTGACGAATATCCAATTTAGCCAAATGAAAACCAAAGCATTGTACCTGGCGCTCTACTGGGAAGAGTAACTCTTCAACGATTTGCACGCCGTCAATTTCCATCAGGCTTATTCTTAAGAGACGCAGATCCTTCTGTAGATCCGAAGCTGAAGGGTAATAGATCCACTCGGAGTGTTTCTGTCCTGTAATCGTATTTTCCAGTTTTACCAGCATTAAGTTGAGGAACTGACGCCAGGGCTCGCGGGGATTCCGGTCTATCGCTTTTTTTCCTGCTTCACCCAGAAATTGTTTTTGCTCTTCAATAGCTATGGATAGAATGGAGGGCACTGGATTATTCGCTTCCGAAAAGCTGAAGTGTGCGGCCAGTTCTCTTAATTGTTTTTGCAGCAAGAGCAATGCTTCCTTTCTGTGCACTAACAATGTATTTTGGGTAATCTCTGCCGTTACATAGGGGTGGCCGTCTCTGTCGCCACCGACCCAACTACCGAATTCGATCATCGGATAATGCTCGGGCAGACTTAATTTCTTAGCGTTAAAGCCTGATGATTTCCACGTAAATTTCAGACGTTTGTCACTGAGTCGGAGTGCTTCGGGGAAAACCCGGCTAAAATAGTGCATCACATTATTGCGCTCTGATGCAATCGTAGGCTTTTCGAGGTACACTTCACCGCTTCGCCACCAACGCTCCAATATGGCCTTGATGCTGTCGTCAATCACCGATTTTTCCATGACTGACCAGATGGCGTTCTCCTTTTTCACCAGCAATAAATACAATTCACGGTGCAGCTCCAGTATTGAAATTCGTTTAGCTTCGGTAGGGTGAGCTGTTAGCACCGGCATAATGCGCAAGGTAGGCAGTAGGTTAGCGATTTGGTCTTCATTGATTCCCTGTTCTTTCCACCGTTCAAAGGTTTCACCCCATGACCCCCGGATGGCTGAAGCGCCAACTTTATTTTCCAGCTTTCTCCTATACTGCACTGCGGAATTTTCTTCAACCAGATTCATCAGTTGAAATAAAATGCTCAATGCCTGGATTAGCTTTTCATCCGGAACCTCTGATTTTGAATCTTGATTCTCTAACATGGATTCCTCCAACAGGGATAATATTTTTGCAACTGAATCCTCGTTCAGATCAGAAAGGACCTGCGCGAAATAGGAGACCAGAGCATGTAGGTCTTCCCGGATTTTTAGCAAGCCTTCATCCTCAATTTGTTTCTTTAATTGAGTTTTTTCTGATAATGGTTCATTCATTAATACTGATTTTATATGATTGTCAAATTATTATTTATCCGGCAGTTATCGCAACAACTTTGTCGAAGTATGCCCTCCAATTCACTTATTTTTAACAGAGAACCGTACTATATAATCCTTTAGCGGATGCAAATGTTTATTGCTGTTTTTTATTCTTACAAATGTAGCAAGATTTATAACAAAACATTACCAGGATTCGGTATGAAGCCATAAAAAAAGCTGTTACAATTATCTTGCAACAGCTTTTTTATATGTTAGATTAAGGAATTGCTTCTATTCCAATAATTCGTTGTCGTGCATTTTGCGCATAAAGGTAACGAAATCGTTTTTCTGATCCGATTCCATCCATTGCATACCACTGCGGGGGTGTTCATTCATTGCGCCAGTGATCAGGTAGGGGATATGGTAACCCCAATCGATGGTTTTCTGCATCGGTTGGATGTGATCCTGGATCGCTTGCAGTAAAGGCAGTAACCGGTATTTGGGATTTTTGAGGAATGCAATCAGGATTTCGATCGGACAGTTGCCGGCTCCGCGTCCCAATCCCATTAAGGTAGCATCGAGCATGGTGCAGCCCTCATTGGCAGCTGTAACGGTATTGGCCATCGCCATTTGCATATTGTTGTGGGCGTGCATACCAATCTGTTTACCGGGAAGAGCATTTACATATTTTTTTACCAGATGTGAGACAGTTTCGTCGTACATGCTGCCGAAGCTATCCACTGCGTAAAAGACGGGCACTCTTGAATTTGCTACATCTTTCAATGCTTCATCAAGTTCCAGCTCATTCACTTTTGATACCGCCATCAGGTTGATTGTGGTTTCATAACCTTTATCCATACAATGGTGTGCCAGTTCCACCGCTTTGTCGATCTGATGCACATAGCAGGCAACGCGGATCATGTCCAATACACTCTCCGATGCGGGAGGAATGTCCGACAATTCGATGCGACCAATATCAGCCATCGCCGATAATTTGAGCGAAGTCTCATTTTTGCCGACAATGCGCTCCAGGTCTTTGGCATGACAGAATTTCCAGGGGCCCATCTCATTGCGGTCGAAAGCTTTCTCGCTGCTCAGATAGCCGATCTCCATATAATCAATTCCCGCTTCGACGCACGCCAGGTAGACGCTTCTAACGAAATCGTCGCTAAATTGCCACTTGTTCATTAATCCACCGTCACGAACGGTGCAATCCATTACTTTAATATCTTTATTGTACATGTTTGTGGGTTGTATGTTTTGCATTTGTGTTATTCATTGTTTTTGAGCAAAAAATAGGAAAACGATGGCGGGGTATGGATCTGAAGAATTAATTCCTCTGTTATTCCTTCCCTTATTCCTGTTTTTACTCGTGCGGCAATAGCTTCATCTCTTCCTTGATGAAGTATTCGATCAGGATAGCGTAAATCTTTTCGAAAGCCTCTTTGTCCAGTCCAAGTTCTTCGGCCCATTGGCCTCTGACCCGGATGACCTCATTTTTACGGTCTTCTGCCACTATGCTGACGGCATCTGTCTTGTATTTTACGATTTCCTTTACATACTGAAATCGTTGAGCAAATAGTGTGATAATTTCCTTGTCAATCAGGTCGATATGAGACCGGATCTCTTCTTTGCTAGTGCATTCGGAGGGCGTTTTTGGTAAATTCAAAGCTCGGAATATTTAATATTTATTGAATTGACAAAGATAATATAAAATCTTCTTTGGTAAGCTATTGGTATGGATTTTAGAACAAGCTTTGATGTAGAGCTGCTTGGGGGATTTGTGACCATCAGCACCTGGTGTTTATACTAATTAAAGGCGTTGTTCGGTGCTTCTTCGGTGTTGTGCCGTGTCTTCTTATCAATTATAGGTAAATATTAGGTCATTTATAATATAGTCATGGCATAGATATAGCATATCTTTAAAATTATACTATATATGAGCTATAACTATACTATATCTAAGCTATATCAATGCTATAATAGATAATATGCAGCGGAGGAGGTACGGAGAAAGGGCGAAGCTGTCTCTGTTTTAATATTACGCGATAGTCGGACTTTGGTCGATAGATGCTCGCGCTCCATGTCGGGATGTAGCAGCAGGCTGGGTGTGAAAAAAAAGGCCTGCATTTTTTGCAGACCTTCCTTCTTAATTGACAGGCAATGATTTTTGTGAGTAATTAGAAAGTGTATGCAAGACCAATTCCAATCAGTTCCTTTAACTGTATTTTTGGGCCAGCAGCATTACCTGTTTTATCCGTAGTTTTAATTTTATCGTCGTATTTCAATCCGATATTCACGGTTGATGTGATATACTTCGACACTTTCATGGCCAAGAGACCGTCCCAATTCATCACGATATTTCCAAAACTGCTGTCGTAGGCCGTGAAAAGATCCAGTTTGCTTATAACCGAAATGTTTTTGGTAACTGTCAGATTAATAACATTGTTGACAAAAGAACCCAGCCGAAAATTGAATTTTTTATCCACTCCGATACCCAAAGAATTCTGATGAGCTAAATAAGAGTCTTTAACGAAGGTCAGACGTCCGTTTAAAGGTGAATAGAAGACGGAGAACCATTTATAGGGTTTGTAGTCGAGACCCGCGGCGAGATTTAAATATCCGGGAGCCAACCAGTTCGAGATATAGTTTTGGTCCAATGGTGATTTCTTTCCTTTGGAATATTGAGACTGAAAGTTAGCTAAAAACGTGCCGTATAATTTATTTTCCTTCAGTAAGGAATAGCCAAGCCGGGTGGTGAGATTTATATTGTCATCGGCTTTGTACCAATTGTAAGCAGGCGAATACATTTTTCCGTAAATGGTATTCAATGATGTATTCCACATTAATTTTTGATAGGCATAGACAAGCTCAGCATTCACATAAATATTGGATGCCACTGAGTTTTGTCCCCCTGTATTCCAGTTGCTGAACGACAATTGAGTAATTGAAATTCCTGAAATTCCTTTATAGGTCCATTTGGGTGATGGTGGCGCCAATAGCGCGTTAACTGCATTTAATTCCGCTTCTGATTTAGCTAATGAGGTTTTGAGTGTTGTTACCTCTTCGGTCAATCTGCTCTTTTTTTGAATCAGCGAATCTGTGGAAACGTTTTGTGCTTGTGTTGCCATGAAAGAAAATACCGGTATTAGGGCAAACAATTGGCTGGTTTTAAAGTTCTTCATAATGTTCTCTTCATTAAATTTCGATAACCCAATAATGTCTGATTATTTTTATCACTATGTTGTTATTAAGACGAAGATATCTTCCTGTTTGGTCGTTAATAGTCCTTGAAATAAATGCTTCCGCCAATAAATTCTCTGAGAATGGAGTTGAAGGGGATTTTAACAGCTTCCAGCGGTTTGAAGAATGATAATAGGTTGAGCAGGCGCTCTTTCGTTTCAAAATAGGGGCTGTCATCACCGATTTTTTTCAATACATCCTCAGCATAGGGGCGTATTGCGTTCATTTCATAAAGCAGGCTTGAATTGAACATGGCATCGGATTCTTCCTCGTATTTGAAGATATGAGCATATTCACCCTTACGCACGTTATTCCACTGATTCAGAGTTTCATCGGGAGAAGTTCCCCTGAACCGTTCTCCTCTTACCATTCTACGAATAAGTCTTACTTCGGTAGTGGGGACTCTGTTCATTGAGTCGACATTGAGCTCAAACAACGAGCTTATGTAAATCTTGAATAAGCTATTTCTGTTGATGCCAGGTAGTAGTTTGGGATTTAAGGCATGGATTCCCTCTATGACAAGGATGTCGGAAGCTCCCAGATTCATGGTTATTGTTTCGTTTGACCGCGAACCTGACACGAAGTCATAAATCGGAGTTTCTACGGTTTCCCCGTTAATCAATTTTTTAATCTGTTTCTGTAACAGCTCCAGATCCAGAGAATTCAAACTTTCAAAATCATATTTACCCTCATTGTCGCGTGGTGTCTGTTCCCGATTGATGAAGTAGTTATCGAGAGATAGCGGGGTGGGCTTAAGTCCATTTACCCGTAGTTGAGTGGAGATTCTCTGAGCAAAAGTTGTTTTTCCAGAAGACGATGGTCCAGAGATGAGGACTACGCGCACCGCCCTATGTTCTTTGAGTACCATATCCGCAATATCGGAGATTTCCTTTTCCTGTAACGCCTCAGCCATACAAATTAGTTGCTGACTGCGGCCCGAAGAAATGAGGGCATTCACATCCGGGACCAACTCAAGGTCGATATTTGCCAGCCATTGTTGAGTCTTATCGTATGTAGCCGATAACTTATCCGGTAAAATCAATGTCTCATTTTCATTCATCAGACCGATAGAAAAGTCGACAATAAAACCTGTAGAAAAAGGAATTATCCGAAATGGCTCTACCATTGAAGCGTGAGTGTTTGCCGGATATATTGTTTTGACAATGGTATTTCCGAGTTTGTACTGGTAGTATCCCTCTTTCTTGAAAAGAAACTCGATCGGACTGTTATTTTTGACCCATTCATGTAGTCTGAGACTTATCTGTTTAACTTCTCTCACCGAAAGCAATGAGCCTGAAAGTTTGCAGAATACTCCATTCTGAATGGAATAGGCGGTCTTCAAGGTCTCTTCGGGAAACAGATCCTGAATGACTTTAATCAATCCCAGTTTTACTGTTTGACGGCGTTGGCGCAAATGTGTTTCTTCCATTTTGAGGCCCTTTCCTTAATTTGATATTTATGGAAAATATATAGGTTGCTAAAAAGAAAACAGGGGAGAAGGCTCTTTGTTCGTTTTTCTGGTTTTGGCGGTTACAGCTATACAATCATAAAACAATATGAATTTTCGCAAAATTGCCGGAGTTAAATATTTCCCATTGATTGCGCAGGTCTTTTTCGATATCCATATATGACAATAGAATTATTTATTCTTAAAATGTGAATGGTAAGTTTTTATCTTTGGACAAGTGATTTGACTCAGTGATTCAACAATATAGGGTGGAAATATGTTGTTTTAAATGATCCCTTTTTCTGCCGGATCGTAATTAATCTTTGTAGTACCATTGAAAAATTCATTTATGCAAACCATTGACAATTTTTATCTCAATGCGACTCACATGCTTATTGAGCCGGGACCCGTTGTTTTGGTAACAACGACTTATCGTGGAAAGTCAAACATTATGACGCTGAGTTCATTAATTATGTTACAACAAAATCCCCCGTTTCTGCTTGGATTCGTTTTGGGGCCCTGGTGTTTTAGCTACAAAGCTATACGCAATACAGGTGAATGCGTGATTTCAATCCCAACGGTAGATATGGCTTCAACAGTAGTTGATATTGGCAACTGTTCGGGTGAAGATACTGATAAGTTTAAGGCCTTCAACCTCACGCCACTTCCTGCACAAGAAGTTGGAGCCCCCTTAATTGCGGAGAGTTTCGCTAATATTGAGTGTAAGGTGATAGATAGTTCAATGGTGGGTAAATACAGTTTCTTTATTCTGAAAGCGGTCAATGTCTGGACAGATGCCGATCGTAAAGATCGCCGTACATTGCACCATAATGGAGACGGTACTTTTATCGTTGATGGAGAAATTATTAACATGAAAGATAAGATGGTAAAATGGCCGGAATATCTATAATTCTCTCCGTTTACCTTAAGCTTTCAGGCTGTAAAATACCTTGCTTATTTTCAAATAATGAAGGCTTACGGATGTTATATCCATAAGCCTTTTTATTTGAATTAACTTTCCAGAATAAGTTATTAGACTTTAAGACGATTTGATATTTGATCATCAATCGACTTTTGATTATCTAATTTGACCTGTAATTGAATAAGTGAAAAATCTTTTGTGTAATGGATAAGTGTGTATGGGAAAATGATCTTGAACGAATAGCTCAAAAACACAGAGTCAATTAAAAATAAAAGGATGGGGGAAGAGAAAGAAAAGAAGAAAAAGAAAAGTCACGTTGCCGATATGAATAAAACTCCGTGTGACAGGATTTGAGTGCTCGCCCGCTTTGTAATCCACCGTCCAAAGGAACCCCGAAGGGTGTGGCCCGCCATTGAGGGCTAAAGCTATGTCTCGGAATAAGTAAAATGTTGAGTTTACCAATCAAAGACAACGTGACTAATTCTTTTCTAAAGCAAATATACAACGCATTTCTTCGAAATCCTAATTTTATGTTCACTAATTTTTGTGTTTAACACTGTCAATCCGTTTGTGTATGGGCGTTGAGGACGGATAATGGTTTGCGTTTGAGATTATAATGATTTCTTATACGAGTTTTGGTCGTAACGTTGGGTATGCCGAAAAAATGGTTTATATTTGGATGTAAAATCAGAATTAAATAAAGCGTATGGAACTATTTCCGATAGTGGATGAAGAGGGAAATGTGATTGGGAAAGCCGATCGCGCAACCTGTCATGGAGGATCGATGATATTGCATCCGGTTGTCCATTTGCATGTTTTTAATAATAAGGGAGAGCTTTTTTTGCAGAAGCGTCCCATGCACAAAGATATACAACCCGGGAAATGGGATACTGCCGTCGGGGGACATATTGATTATGGCGAAACCGTAGAAGAAGCGCTTATCCGAGAAGTCCGTGAAGAGTTAGGTATAACTCAATTTGAACCGAAATTCTTGATTAAGTATATTTTTGAATCAACGGTTGAACGAGAATTAGTCTACTCTTATATGACAATATATGACGGTGAAATTAAGCCTGACAATCATGAATTGGACGGAGGCCGTTTTTGGGATATTGACGAGATAAAAGTTCAAATTGATAATTTTATTTTTACCCCAAATTTTGTGGGTGAATTCTTGAAATTAGAGAAATTACTTAACCTGTAATAATTCAGTGCCATGAATGTGCAGCGAATAGAAAATAATCATCGTGAAATCATCGAATTGATCGATCGAAAAGAATTGAAGAAGGCGATTGCTAAACTTACTGTCATGATTAGACAAGGGCAGGATTGGCAGGCCGATGAAGAACTTAAACGATGGGAAACCACCTATAAATATATGTTGCTTTACTTTGCTCAGGGGAATCCGGATCCCGAGCGGGCAAAGGTTTATAGCGATCTGATTGCTCATCTTTACAAATTGGCGGACTCTACGGCCGATGGGATGCTTCTTAAAGAGTCACCATCCTATTTTTTCGACCGAAAACGTTACCTGAGTTATTCGGTACAGATTACACCGACGCAGCTGGAACGACAGATTGAGAAACTGGTCAGCGACATGACATTAACAGAGCTCATTGATGACGACAAGGTGAAAGCTCAAAAGGTAAGTACAATATCTCATGCTTTCGATAATGATTTGTCGGTGTTATATCTACAGGTTTGGTTATCTGACCGGTTTTCGGAAACCGATGTGGAGCATTACCGTAAACTGATTGCATCAGAGACCTTTCCCGTAGAAGCTATCTGTCTGATGGTATCGGCTTTGACACTCAGTCTGTTTCGACGTTTCGATGAGGCTAAGTGTATGCTTTTGATTGACGCTTGTCGTCGTTCGGAAGAAGATATTCGCCAGCGGGCGTTAGTAGGTCTTTTGCTTGTTTTTTACATTCAGCAAAAACGTTTGCCGCATTATCCCGAAGTAGCGCATCACTTCGATGTACTGGTGGAGCAACCCGGTCTGATGAATGATCTGCGAAATATAGTATTGCACTTTATTCGCAGTCGTGAAACGGAAAAAATATCACGCAAAATGACGGATGAGATTTTGCCCGAAATGATGAAGATCAGTCCGATTTTACGCAAAAAAATGAATCTGGAAGACTGGAAGCAGGAGCCGGGCGAAGAAGATAAGAATCCCGATTGGCAGGAGATTTTTGAGCAAACGGGTCTGGATGAAAAGATGAAAGAGATGAGCCGTCTGCAAATGGAGGGTTCAGATATTTTTATGACAACATTCTCCGGGCTGAAAAGCTTTCCTTTCTTTTATAATATCAGCAATTGGTTTTTGCCATTCAATACGCAGCATTCTGCATTCCTTGATATGTTTTCACATCATACGGGTGTGGACAGCGGGATGTTGGGCATAGTTATGAAATCAGGTATTTTATGTAATTCGGATAAATATTCATTATGCCTGAGTTTATTGCAAATGCCGGCTGCACAACGAGATGTCGTGGCTGCCCAATTTATGAACGAAGGTCAGGATATCGATCAAATGCAGGCTGAAGAGGCGTTGTTGCAAAACAATAAAAAAGGAGACACGATTGCCAAGCAGTACATACAGGATCTGTATCGATTCTTTAAGCTGCATCCGCACCGTTCCGATTTTTACGATGTGTTCGGTTTGCCGATGCATTTTCACCGATTACCTTTGCTAAAGACTTTATTGTCGGATAAAGAGAGCTTGCGTATCATTGCGGAGTTCTTTTTCAAGAAAGAGTTTTATACCGATGCGTTAGAGGTGTTCAGGCAATTATCTGAAATGGATGCTGAAAACAGTGAACTCTACCAGAAAATCGGTTATTGTTACCAGTTGTTGGATAACGATAAAGCCGCATTGAAGGCTTATCTGAATGCAGATATGATTTACCCCGACAGTGCGTGGACGATCCGTCGGATTGCACAGTGTTATCGTCGCCTGAAGCAACCGGAGCTTGCACTCGAATATTACATGCGTTTCAATAAAATGACTTCTGATAACCTGAATGTGATTCTCAATATCGGTCACTGTTATCTGGAGAAAAAGGATTATGCGGAGGCTCTGCGTTATTATTTTAAAGCCGACTATATCGATAATAGTAATCCAAAGTCTTGGCGCCCGATTGCCTGGTGTTCTTTCCTGGCAGGTAAGTTTGAACAGGCGGAGAAATATTATCTCAAAATTATAGATCAATCACCTACGCCGCAGGACTGGATGAATATTGGCCATGTGGTATGGTGTTTGAAACAGCCGGGCCGTACTTTGGAATATTACCTGAAGAGTGTTGCGTTAACCACCGGAGGTTTCGATAAGTTTCGTGAAAACTTTGCCGAGGATGAGGATGAGCTATTAATGGCCGGATTGATTTCTGATGATTTGCAAATGATGCTGGATGAGATTCAGTATCGTTTGGATGATAATGTTTAATTGGGACGTTGAGGAAAGCATATGATATCGGGAGAAGTTATGGGAAGTGAAGAACGCCTTCTTGTAACTTCTCCTGTTTATTTAAAGACGGATGAGCTTTTTTACTCCTCATAACGGTTTTTTTTGTACTTTTGCCGAGTTTTGAATTACTTCGAATAATATGAGCATATTAGAACTAAGCGAGCAGGAAATTATCAGACGAAACAGTTTGGCCGAGTTGAGAAATCTGGGGATTGATCCCTATCCGGCTGAAGAGTATGTAGTTAACGGATATACAGACGAGATAAAGGAGAGTTTTAAAGACGAAGCTGAGCCTCGTCAGGTATCAATTGCGGGACGTATCATGAGCCGTCGCATCATGGGTAAGGCCTCTTTTATTGAGCTGAAGGACTCTGTCGGAAGGATTCAGGTTTATCTGAATCGCGATGAGATTTGTCCGGGTGAAGATAAAGAGTTTTACAATACGGTCTTCAAGCGTTTGCTCGATATCGGTGACTTTATTGGTGTAAAAGGGTACGTTTTTCGTACTCAGACGGGTGAAATATCTGTTCACGCTCAAGAGTTTACCATTCTTTCCAAATCACTCCGTCCGCTTCCTATTGTGAAGGTGAAAGACGGAGTCACTTACGATGCCTTTACTGATCCCGAGTTGCGTTATCGTCAGCGTTATGTTGACCTTATCGTCAATGAGGATGTAAAAGAGATTTTCATTAAGCGTACCAAGGTGTTTAACACCATGCGCGACTACATGAACTCTTTCGGTTATCTCGAAGTGGATACACCCGTACTTCAATCCATTCCCGGAGGAGCTACCGCGCGTCCGTTTATCACACATCACAATGCGTTGGATATGCCGCTGTACCTGCGTATCGCGAATGAACTTTACCTCAAACGTCTGATTGTAGGCGGTTTTGAAGGTGTTTACGAGTTCTCGCGTAACTTCCGCAATGAAGGTATGGACCGCACTCACAATCCCGAGTTTACCGTAATGGAGCTTTATGTTTCCTACAAGGACTACAACTGGATGATGACATTTACCGAAAATATGATTGAAAAAATCTGTATGGCGGTGAATGGAACAACAGATGTTCAGGTAGGGGAGAATGTGATCAGCTTCAAAGCACCGTTCAAACGCGTTACGATCATGGATGCCATCAAAGAGCATACCGGTTTTGATATCAGCGCCATGAATGAAGATGAACTTCGTGAAGTTTGTAAAAAACTTGATATTGAAGTGGATGAGACAATGGGTAAAGGTAAGCTGATAGATGAACTCTTTGGCGAAAAATGTGAAGGAAGCTATGTACAACCGACATTTATTACCGATTATCCTGTAGAAATGTCACCGCTGACCAAGAAACACAGAGCCACACCCGGATTGACCGAGCGTTTTGAGTTGATGATCAATGGCAAAGAAATTGCCAACTCTTATTCAGAGCTGAATGATCCGATCGACCAGCGTGAGCGTTTCGAAGAGCAGCTTCGTCTTTCTGAAAAGGGTGACGATGAGGCCATGTTTATTGATCAGGACTTCCTGCGTGCCATGGAATATGGAATGCCTCCTATGGGTGGTATCGGTATCGGTATGGACCGTCTGGTGATGATGATGACTAACCAGACTACCATTCAGGAAGTGCTGTTGTTTCCCCAAATGAAACTTGAAAAAACGCAGAGAAAAGATCCTGCGTCGAAATATACTTCTCTGGAAATTGCTCAGGATTGGGTACCCGTAATCCAAAAAGCGGGTTATCTGACTGTAGAAGATCTGAGTGAAGCCAATGCCGGTAAATTGCATCAGGAGCTTTGCGGCTTAAACAAAAAGTATAAACTTGAATTGCAGAACCCTACGGGCGAGTTGGTCTCGAACTGGATTGTAAGCGCACAAAATTCATTGAAATAGCCTCATTTTATGAATTTGCAGGGAAGAGTTGCTATCATTGGAGGCGGCAGTTGGGCTACGGCTATTGCCAAAATGGTGTTGAATAATGCAAAAAGCATTAACTGGTACATGCGTCGGAAGGATCGCATCGAGGACTTTAAGCGTCTCGGGCATAATCCGGCATATTTGACCGGTATCAAATTTGACATGGATCGGATCAATTTTTATTCCAATATTAATATTGCGATTAAGAATTCCGATGTAGTCATCTTTGTGACACCATCTCCGTACATGAAGCAACATTTGAAGAAGTTGAAAACGGATTTGTCGGGAAAGCTGGTAGTTTCGGCTATTAAGGGTATTGTTCCTGACGAAAACATGATAGTATCGGAGTATCTTTCGAAATTCTATAATATACCATTTGATCAAATAGCAGTCATCGGAGGTCCGTGTCATGCTGAGGAAGTCGCTTTAGAGCGTCTTTCTTATCTGACCATTGCTTGTAACAACTCCGACAGAGCGGCTCAAATTGCCAGATTGCTGGCTTGTCGCTATGTTAAGACTACCATTTCAAAAGATGTCTTCGGCCTAGAATATTCTTCCGTATTGAAGAATGTATATGCTATTGCATCGGGTATTTGTTACGGACTAAAATATGGAGATAACTTCCAGGCTGTATTAGTCTCGAATGCCATTCAGGAGATGGATCGCTTTGTAGCTGCAGTCAGTCCTGATCATCGTAATATTTGTGATTCGGCTTATCTGGGCGATTTGCTGGTGACGGCATACTCCAAATTTAGCCGTAATCATACTTTTGGCACAATGATCGGAAAAGGATATTCGGTGAAAACAGCTCAGATTGAGATGGAGATGATTGCAGAGGGATATTATGGAACCAAATGTATCCATGAGATTAATCAGAAGTATAAAGTGAAAATGCCAATTTTAGAAGCTGTATACAATATACTTTATGATAAAAAGATGCCGTTGATCGAAGTCCGAAATCTGAAGGACACTTTTAGATAGCCACTAATCACACATATCTATAAACTCACATTATTATGGAAAATATTGCTTTAAGCATTGACAAAGCCTTCGGATTTGTAGCTGCCGAAAAAGTAGCTGCTTACGAAGCTGAAGTGAAAAAGTATAGTGCAGATTTGCACAATGGTACCGGAAAGGGAAATGATTTCCTGGGTTGGTTGAACCTGCCTTCATCAATCACAGACGCTACATTGTCTGAAATTGAAGCTACCGCTCAAAAACTTCGTGCACGTTGCGAAGTGGTAGTAGTCGTAGGTATCGGCGGAAGCTATTTGGGTGCAAAAGCTGTGATCGACGGTATTTCAAATACATTCGACTGGTTGCAGACAGAGCGTAAAAATCCTGTTGTGGTTTATGCCGGACAAAATATCGGCGAAGATTATCTTTACGAATTGACGCAGTTTCTGACTGGAAAACAATTCGGAATCATCAATATTTCTAAATCAGGTACTACTACCGAGCCTGCATTGGCTTTCCGTATCCTGAAAAAACAGTTGGAAGATGCAGTTGGTAAAACTGAATCGAAAGAGCGCATTGTAGCTGTAACTGATGCTGCCCGCGGTGCATTGCGCACATTGGCTAATCAGGAAGGTTACAAAACTTTCATTATCCCCGATAACGTTGGTGGTCGTTTCTCTGTATTGACTCCGGTAGGTTTGTTGCCTATTGCTGTTGCAGGTTGTGATATCCGTCAATTGGTTGCCGGAGCGGTGAAAATGGAAGCTGTTTGCGGTCAGGATACACCTTTCGCAGAAAATCCAGCTGCACAATATGCAGCTGTTCGTAATGAACTGTACAAAAGCGGCAAAAAGACTGAAATTCTGGTAAACTATCACCCAAAACTGCATTTCTTTGCAGAGTGGTGGAAGCAGCTTTACGGAGAGAGCGAAGGAAAAGAAAATAAAGGTATTTTCCCCGCTGCTGTTGACTTTACTACCGATCTTCACTCAATGGGTCAATGGATTCAGGAAGGTGAGCGTACAATCTTTGAAACCGTTATTTCGGTGAAAGCTTCTAACTACAAAGTAGAAGTACCTGCTGACGCAGCTGATCTTGACGGTCTTAACTTCCTAGCCGGAAAACGTGTAGATTATGTCAATAAAATGGCAGAACTGGGAACTCAAATCGCTCACATTGACGGTGGCGTACCTAACCTCAAAATTGAAGTTCCCCAATTGAACGAGTATTACCTCGGTCAGTTGATCTACTTCTTCGAAAAAGCCTGCGGTATCAGCGGTTACATCCTCGGTGTAAATCCGTTTGACCAACCGGGTGTTGAAGCTTACAAAAAGAACATGTTTGCTTTGCTTGAAAAACCGGGTTTTGAAGCCGCAACACAAGCCATTAAAGCCAGACTATAAGGATTTAATGTCATTATAATGAAACGCTAATGTACAATGGCTTTTGTATGTTAGCGTTTCTTTTTGGAAAAGCCTCCCCAACCCCTCCTTAATGAGGGGCTTTGAATAAAATTAATCATTCTAACTAGTAAATATAGCTAAGCCTTGAGTAGGTACTCTTTTCCCTCCCTTTGGGGGAGGGTTAGGGAGGGGCTTTTATAAAGATGATAAAAGAAGCAATAGAGAAGTATCAGTCAACTAAAGGCAAAAAAATGCAATTGAAAGCTGTCCTGTTTGATATGGATGGTGTTCTGTTTGATTCTATGCACAACCATACCCGCGCATGGTATCAGACGATGAGTGAGTTGGGATTTAAATGTTCGACCGAAGAGTTTTATCTGTATGAAGGAGCCACCAGCAGCTATACGATCAATCGCTATTTTCATCATACTTATGGCAGAAATGCTACAGAAGAAGAAAAGAAAGCGATTTATCATCGCAAAACTGTTTGCTTTAATGCATTACCGACCGCTGAGCCGATGCCATATGCTTTTGAGATTCTGTCTGAAGTAAAAGCGTGTGGATTGATCCCTGTGTTGGTGACAGGATCCGGACAGAAAAGTTTAATAGACCGGTTGAACAAACATTTTCCCGATATATTCGTCAAAGAACTGATGGTGACTGCTTACGATGTGCATCACGGAAAGCCGCATCCGGAACCTTATCTGATGGGCCTGGAAAAAGCGGGTATCAAGGCTCATGAAGCTATCGTGGTGGAAAATGCCCCATTGGGCGTTCAGGCCGGAGTCGCAGCCGGAATCTTTACCATCGCGGTGAATACCGGCCCAATTGATGATCATGTTTTGTTGAACGACGGCGCTAATTTATTATTTCCTTCAGTGAAAGAGCTTTATTCGAAATGGAGTGATATATACAGTTCTGTCAATCTGTAACTAATCAGATCTATTTGATTTCTCAAAAAAGAGGATCTTTTTTTGCATTATGGCCGTTCCGTAAGTTCCAGGAAGCTCTTGAAGAGGTAGCTATTCATCATAAAAAACGGGCTTTAGTCGAAAACTAAAGCCCGTTTTTTATGGTATTTAAATCTGTATTTATCCAATAATCGTTTCAATCACTTCTTCCAACGAGCTTAATTTCTGCTCTCCTGTAATCATATTCTTAAGCATAATCTTGTTTTCGTTCATTT
Source organism: Bacteroidales bacterium (assembly GCA_963668555.2). GTDB lineage: Bacteria > Bacteroidota > Bacteroidia > Bacteroidales > UBA7332 > CAXXIC01. Next base: position 5,212,612 of record CAXXIC010000001.1, on the reverse strand, counting down.
CGTTTTCTCCAACTAAGGCTACGAACGGAATTTTCTTTGCATCGGCATAGCTCATTTGCTTTTTCATTTTGGCCGACTCAGGATAGATTTCAGAACGAATGCCATTCTGGCGTAGTTGAGCTAACAGTTGCAGGCAATGTGACTCTTCGTTTTCTCCAAAGTTTACAAACATCACCTGAGTGGCAAGCATTGAATCCTCGGGGTAAAGCTCTAATTGGTTCAATACGTCGTAAATACGGTCAGCACCAAATGAAATACCGACACCGGAGACTCCCGGAAGACCGAATACACCTGTAAGGTTGTCATAACGGCCACCGCCGGTAATGCTTCCTATTTCCACATCAAGCGCTTTTACTTCAAAAATAGCTCCGGTATAGTAGTTGAGGCCACGAGCCAGCGTCAGATCCAGATCCAATTGGCAACGAATGCCCATCAGATCTATTTTGCGCAGAATGTATTCCAACTCCTCCACACCCTTTAGTCCGGCTTCGGATGATTCCAGTACGTTCTTCAGGACTCCGATTTTCTCGTAATTGGTTCCTTCCAGTTCGATAATGGGCTGCAGCAAAGCAATGGCTTCGGGTGAAATACCTTTGGAAACCAATTCCTTGTTTACATTTTCCAAACCGATTTTATCCAGCTTGTCAATAGCTACGGTGATGTCCACGATCTTATCGTGTGCGCCAATTACATCCGCAATACCGCTCAGGATTTTACGGTTATTCATCTTGATGGCAACATTAATTCCGAAGCGGTTGTAAACCTCGTCCATAATCTGGATTAGTTCCACCTCATTCAACAACGAATCAGAACCCACCACGTCGGCATCGCATTGGTAAAACTCGCGGTAACGCCCTTTTTGCGGACGATCGGCACGCCATACCGGTTGTATTTGATAACGCTTGAATGGGAAGCTAAGGCTGTTGCGGTTTTGTACCACGAAGCGGGCGAAAGGTACGGTCAAATCGTAGCGAAGACCTTTTTCGCACATTTGCATGGCTAGTTTATTTGTACCGGCTGATAGATCGGTTTCGCTTACCCCAGACATGAAATCGCCCGAGTTCAATATCTTGAAAAGCAGTTTATCACCTTCTTCACCGTATTTTCCCATCAGAGTGGAAAGGTTTTCCATTGCCGGAGTCTCAATCTGTTGAAATCCAAACAAGTGGTAAACATCTCGGATAGTATTGAAAATATAATTTCTTTTCGCCATTTCCACCGGAGTGAAATCGCGTGTCCCTTTGGGTATGGATGGTTTTTGCATTAGTTTTGTATTAATGAATTCGGGGGCAAAAGTATAAATAAACGGTGAAAGAGACAAATATGAGAGAGTCTCATCGTTCGGCTCAAAAGAAAATAGTTTACCTTTGTAATAAATCCAATTCAAACTTATTATACGATGAAAATAGCAGCAAAACTAACCGACCTGATTGGGAGAACACCGTTGCTGGAACTCTCTAATTATAACCGGAATCATAAACTGGAAGCCCAAATTATCGGAAAGCTGGAATACTTTAATCCCGGAGGAAGTGTTAAAGATAGAATTGCGTTGTCGATGATAGAAGATGCAGAACAAAAAGGAGTGTTGAAGCCCGGGGGGACCATCATTGAACCCACCAGTGGAAATACCGGCGTTGGTCTGGCATTGGTGGCAGCTGCCAAAGGTTATACGTTGATATTGACCATGCCCGAAACATTCAGTATCGAGCGTAGGAATTTGTTGAAAGCACTTGGCGCTAAATTGTCTCTTACTCCCGGATTAGAAGGTATGGCCGGAGCTATTCGTAAAGCCGAAGAGCTGAATGCTGAAATTGACGGATCCATTATCCTGCAACAATTCAATAATCCGTCGAATCCGGCCCGTCATAAAGTGACAACAGCTGTTGAAATATGGGAAGATACCGATGGCAAGGTAGATATATTTGTAGCCGGAGTAGGAACTGGCGGAACGGTGAGTGGGGTAGGTGCAGGCTTGAAAGAGAAGAATCCGAATGTGAAAATTATCGCCGTAGAACCTGCTGAATCGCCGATCCTCTCAGGTGGAAAACCGGGACCGCATAAAATACAGGGTATCGGTGCCAATTTTATTCCCGATAACTTTGATTGTAATGTGGTGGATGAAATTATCACCGTACGAGGAGACGATGCTATTTTAACCTCGCGGCATTTAGCGCAAACCGAAGGTTTGTTGGTGGGAATATCTGCCGGAGCGGCAGTCTTTGCGGCACGTCAATTGGCAGAGCGTCCCGAAAATAAGGGGAAAATGATTGTGGCTCTTCTGCCCGATACAGGTGAGCGTTATTTGTCTACCTGGTTGTATGATTTCGACGGATATCCGCTTTGATCTTAGGTACTATCCAAATAGCAGATTCTCAATTCTTAGAATGTTTTCCCGGTTGGAGTAGCGGTTTGCGAGCCATTCTTTCCTTGCAGTGAGGATTTTTTCATCAAACGGTTGTTGCATAAGCTCTCCGATTTTAATCCGATAATCTTGTTTGGACCGGCAAATATGACAAAGCAGATTCAGATCAGAGCCGATTACCATTTCGGGAGAGACAATTACGTGTCTTCCGGCAAATAAGGCATAAAGTAGTTTGAGCTTAAGTCCTGTCGGTTGAAATGTTGGCAATAAATGAATTTGGGCATCGGAAATGAGTTGATTCATTTCCGTGTCCGAGGGATTTGCAATAATATTAATGTTCGGATCTGATTTTGCCATATCCAATAATCTTTCCGATGGATTCTTTCCGGCAATCACCAGGGGGACGGATAACTCCGGCATAATTTTTTGAATGATAAATTCTGCAGCTTCGATGTTTTCAGCAACTTCCAGATTGCCGTGATAGAGAATGAATTTGCCGCTTCCTAATTTACTTCGTATCTCTTCAAAGGGATGAAATGCACTTGCAAGTACGGTTCGCGGATTGATCGTTCTAAAATAACTTTCGTCTGTTTCTGAAATCGCAACGAGCCCATCGGCCTTCGATAGAACTGTTTCGAAGTTTTTTAGTCGGCGAGCCTCTATGCTTAAGTAGACTTTCATGGGTAAGCTCCGTTCTCTGTCAGCCAGCATGGAGTAGTATAGATGCTCGATGTTATGAGTTCTCACAATCTTTTTTCGTCCCTTCAAAAGAGGGTGGTCGAGAAAGTATGTTGTATGTAATCCTTCAAAAAAAATCGGGTCATCATCTTCAAGTAGATCAGTTAGTAATTCCTGATCTCTTCTGGTGTTGACGATAAATGGAAGCCTTGAAAGTTGGAATCTGAAATTTCGCGGACGATGGTAGTAATAGACCTTCTTACAGAATTTTTCAAGTACACTCCGGTCTGTTCTCTTGTACTCATAGATATGTAATGTGATGTCTACACCAATATTTTTAAATGCCAATATCTTATAGTAAACATCAATTGCTCCACCGTAATCAGGTGGATAAGGGTTGTCAAACGAGATCAGGTGGATATGTTTAGGCATGAAACAGGCAATTTATTTTATAGAATCAAACAGATTAATGAGGGTAACTTCCTCTTTTTCCCAGCATAACTCTTGTTTTGCTCGTTCAAAGATACGCTTTTTGTCGGCTTTATTCTCCCACTCAGAGAGAACGTTCTTAATAGTTTCTGCCAGATATTCCGGTTCGTAATGGTCGATAAGAGTTCCAATGCCGTATCCTTCTACCACATTGCGGATTTCAGGAAAATCGGTAGCTAATACAGGTACTTCAGCCTGTGCAAAGTCGAAGATTCGATTGGGTAGCGAATAATAATAATTCAGTCCTCTGTTCTCTAAAAGGCTGATGCCCAAATCCGCTGAGATAGTGTATGCATAAAGTTCTTCGAATGGGATTTTTCCCAACAGAAACACCCGATCTTCCACTCCCAGCAGTTGAATACGATTTTTGATATCGTTAAAAATGTCTCCATCCCCGACAATACAAAAAACGGCATTATCAAGAAACGGCATGGCGTCAATAATCCATTCAAGACCGCGTCCCACATTCACGGCTCCCTGATAGAGCAACATCTTTTTACCCTCAAAAGATAAGAGATTAGGAGTAGTGGCCGGTGATTCTTTGGCAATAGGAGCGTTGCGCACCACTTGCATGTGGATTCCACACTTCTTTTCGTAAATTTCGGCGATCGGTTTGCACACAGTGTATGCATGTTTTATCCGGGGCAAGATGCAATTCTCGATATTATCCCAAACTTTTCTGATGCACGGACGGTGCACTAACTCAGGCACTTCAGTGAAAAGTTCATGAGCATCAAATACGATGGGTTTGCGCCGTAAGATCGCTGCTAAATAGCTTGCGGTAAGGCTGTCTGTATCATTGGAGAGTACAATGTCGAATCTCGAAAAAAGTATTCTAAAGAATAATTTTAGATTATATTCGGCATAGAAAAGAGCCGTTCTCTGAAAATACATGCAAAAACGGGTGGTAGTATATTCGCGTTTCAAGGTTTTGCTCTGTGGGCGTAGAATCCCGATCAAATGGGGTTCATAACCGTTTTTACTTAATGAGAGGCAGACTTTATGTACGCGTTGATCCGTGTGTAAATCATTTGTAACTACTACCTGGACTATCTTCTTCATTCAATAGGATTTCGGATTAACTAATTTAAAAAACGATCTGGCTGCAAAAATATTGCTTTTCCTTCTTTATGCAATAAGAATGACATGTAAAATCGACTCTAAAGGTTTGCGCCTCTGCTCAAAAACGAGTAAGTTTGCAGAAAACTCGCGAACATGTTAAAGATAGAAGAAAATTATTCATTATTACCGCATAATACCTTTCATTTACAGGCGAATGCCCGATATTTTATCGAATACAACTCGGTAGAGGAATTATCAGAAGCATTGTCGATCGGATGGGTTTGCAGTAGCCGTTTGTTTCACATTGGCGGTGGTAGTAATCTCTTGTTTCAAGGAGATTTTGCCGGAGTTATTCTGCATTCCGCTATTCGGGGTATTGAGCAAGTGGGCGAAGATGCTCATAACGTATTGATTAAAGTTGGTGCAGGTGAGGTTTGGGATGATGTGGTTGCTCACAGTGTGACAGCCGGATGGTACGGATCTGAGAATTTGTCTTTAATTCCCGGAGAGGTGGGTGCAGCAGCTGTCCAGAATATCGGCGCTTATGGTGTGGAGTTGAAAGATATTGTGGATTCGGTAGAAACCGTAGAAATCGCAACAGGTAATGTTCGCGTTTTTAGCAATGCAGAATGTAAATACGGTTACCGGGAAAGTATCTTCAAGAAAGAGCTGAAAGATAAATATATAGTGACGCATGTAATATTCCGATTAAGTAAAACTGCGGAGTTCCGGTTAGATTATGGAAATATTCAGTCGGAATTGCAAAAATACAGTGACGTAAACCTGGCAACTGTTCGCCAGTCGATTATTACTATTCGTGAAAGTAAATTACCAGATCCGCAAAAAGTAGGTAATGCCGGAAGTTTCTTTATGAATCCCTATGTGTCTGTTCCCAAATATCTCTTGTTGAAACAGGAGTACCCGCAAATCCCACACTATCCGGTGTCGGATGAGCTGGTAAAGGTTCCTGCTGCCTGGTTGATAGAGCAATGTGGCTGGAAAGGACGAGAATGGGGAGGGGCAGGTGTTCACGACAAACAATGTTTGGTATTGATTAACCGTGGAGATGCAAAAGCATCAGAAGTAATAGAGCTAGCTGCAAATATTCAGTCTTCGGTTAAGGATAAATTTGATATTGAGCTTACCCCTGAAGTGATTTACTTATGACACAGGTAATTTTTCTAGGAACCGGCACTTCGACAGGTGTACCTGAAATTGGGTGCAAATGTGAAGTGTGTTCTTCTTTCAATGAAATGGATAAACGGTTGCGTACATCCATTCTTGTGAAGCATCAGGGAAAAAGCGTATTGATTGACTGTGGTCCCGATTTCAGGCAGCAGATGTTGCGAAGTCAAGAGGGTCAGATTGATGTAGTTCTGATTACCCACGAGCATTACGATCATACAGCCGGCTTGGATGATTTACGCCCTTTCTGTAAAGAGGGACCTATGCGAGTGTATGCCGAACCTGATGTTACTCTGAAATTGAAACAGCGAATGCCGTATTGCTTTCGGGAAATTCACTCTCCCGGAACTCCGAATCTGCAGCTCTGTAATATTGATTCGGCTCCCTTTGAAATAGATGGACTAACTGTAATCCCCATTCGGTTGATGCATGGTCGCTTACCGATTATGGGATACCGGATTGGAGATGTGGCTTTTCTGACTGATCTGACCGAGATTCCTGACGCTGAATATGAAAAACTTCACAACCTGGAAGCTCTCATTATTTGCTCTCTTCGAAAGAAGAAGCACGTCGCTCATCAAAATCTGGAAGAAGCTCTTGCTCAAATCAAGCTCATTAACCCGCGAAAATCATATCTGATTCATGCCAGCCACCATCTCGGTTTATATGATGAGGTTAGTAAGGAATTGCCGGAAAACGTATATCTGTCGTATGACGGACTAGAGATTGAAGTCTGATTTCAATAAATAAAAAATCCCCGAAGTGTGAACTTCGGGGATTTTTTATTTATTGGCGTTCGTTTTTTAGAACTTAACGCCTAATGTAAATAACAACTGGTTGTTTTGGGATTTCAAAGTTGCTTTTTCGGGCACAATCCAATTGCCATTGTTGTATGCCGAAAATGCATAGATATCTTCTTTTGCAACTCTGGAGACATAAGCGAAATCAGTATAAACACTACCAAAACGATATCCAAAACCGGCGGTGTAGTAATCTGTACCTCGATCTAATGTATAATGAGGTAGAGTTGACCCGAATGTTTCCATTTCATAATCCGGATTTGTCAGAGTTGTTTTAATAGGGGAAGATTGGTTAGCGTAACCAGCGCGTAAACTGAATTGAGGTGTAATTCTGTATTCTGCTCCTACTTTAATATTTTGGCCAGCTTTGAAATCATCTTTAATATAATTGTTAGCATCCCAACCATAACCATCAGGGTCTTTCATTTTCATACTGGAATAATCTACATACTCATATTCAAAGCTTAAGATGCCTTTTTTCCCGGCGATAAATGCTGCACTTGCTTGAAGTTTCATAGGCGTTTGCAGTGAATATTCAGTATAAGCGTTATCAGGAGTTTTGGCACTAATAGTTTCATTATTTTCAATATTGTAATTGCAAGCAATATTTGCATTATAATAGTCTGTTAGTTTGTAATATGTTGGTGTATGAACAGCAATACCAAATCTCAAGAAGTCTGTTGGACGTAATATAACTCCGGCTTTTAGATTGATCCCGGATCCTCGGGTTTCTAAATAATTGTTCAGTGTAAAACCTTCGTTGTTGCTATTATCTTCATCGTAAGTAGAACTTAAACGATAATTAAGATCGGTTATTCCAATAGTTGCTCCAAAATAGAATACATCATATACATTTCCCCCAAAAGAAATATTATACTCGTCCTGATACCCTCTTTCTGAGATCTTCAATTTTGCATTGGGGGTAATTGACCACATTGGATTGTATTGGTTTGTGTTTGATATAGGATCTATCAAGTAACCGTTATAACCAAGGATACTGATCCAACTGTTTACATTTGAATAAGCGCTGTTATTATCATAAGTACTAAGCGCTGAACCGGAGATTCCTTCTCCATTGTTATACCTATTGGTCGCTTCTGCTATATAGCCTGTTAACGATTGGTTAAAGGCTCTGTTTTCAGTCTGGTAATTCCGATAATAGTCTTTCAATCTATTAAATCCAACGCCAAAATTGAAATTCACAAAACCTTCAGCATTCGATTTGAATGTGCCGATATAGGCAATATTGTTGAAGTTGAATTTTGTATTCGTATTTTCAATTCCGGTTCCATTCCATTGCGTATTATTATTTTGGAAGTTGAGGTTCATTGTTCCCGCAAATTCCGATGTGCGATAAACGCCGATACCCGCCGGGTTGTTTGTTAAGGTAGAGATGTCTCCACCCAATGCACCAAATGCACCTGCCATACTCATGTAGCGGGCGGTACCATTAATATCAGTCTTTGAATATTTTAATGCGTCAATTTCAGATTGCGCAAACATTGAGCTGAGTGCTGCTACTAAGCAGGCGCTCAATAAGCCGATTCTTTTCATAATATGCCTTTTTTATTACGATTAACTCTTGTTGTATAAAACAAGTTACGAGTTACAATTGGGGTAACTCGTAACCAGATTAAGTATTTTATCTTCTGCCACCGCCACCACCGGATGAGGAACGACCTCCACCGCTGCTGCTACCGGATGATGAACTTCCACTGCTGCTGCTACCGGATGAAGATGATCTTCCGCTGCTATAACTTCCGCTGCTTGAACCTGATGACGGAGTACTAGAAGAACTCCGTGTTTCGTTACTTCCGGAACTGTAGCTTGAAGATCTGCCACCTGAGTAGCCGGAGCTTCTGGTATCTTGATTATTTGAAGAACCGGTTGAGTAATTTGTTCTAGCACCTGAAGAGGGAGTGTAGCTGCCTTCGCTACTTGAGCGTGTGCCACGAGTTCCACCATTATAGGTACCGGATCCGCTGCGGTAAGTGTTTTCCCTTGTTTGTCCGCTTGTCGAACGAACATTATTGCCGTTGGATGCCGGTTGGCTATACCGTTCGCTACGACCACCTGATCTTGCTCCTGTTGAGTAGTAAGAATCGGAGCCACTACGGGTTGAAGGTACAGTTGTGTATCGGCCACTACGTCCGCGGTTATAGTTTGAGTTGTTGTAGCTATCAGATGACCGGGTCGTCACATTATTGCTTCTGCCTCCATATCTGCTATCGCGTGAGCCATATGCATTAGTTGTCGGACGTCTGCCGTTGTCGTAGCGTTGATAACCCTGATTGGAATATCCCCAGTTATGGTGATGACCTCCATAATATCCGCCATAGTAACCACCGTAGTAACCACCATAAGGATATCCCCCATAACCATATGAATAAGGATAGTATCCGCCATAATACCAGGGATCATACCATCCGCCACCCCAACCCATAGACCAGGAAGAACCATACCAGCCGTATTGCCAGTAAGGTCGGTAAGAGTAAGGCGACCACATGTAATCCTGATAATATCGGTTTGTCCACGTTGGCGTTATCCAGGCATAACTGCCATCAGTGTATACATTCCAATCATTATTGTCAAGAAAGTATATTTCGGTATAAGCCGGATCGCTGATGTGGATTGTAAATTTCGGATTGTGGAACCTGCGAATTCGTTCTGCATATTCGAAGTCCGATTCTGAACCGTTGAACCCATTAATGTACTCCCCTTCTTCTTCATTCACGGCAACAGAGTCACGCATGGGGATTGAGTCATTGTAAGCTTCCTCTCTTTCAGCCGGATTGCTTCTGCGATTATATTCATCAATGTCCCGTTCGTCTGAAGTGATTACGATCCTCTTAGCTCCGGTGACAACCAGCGTATTTGCTTTCGGTTTCTCCTTTTGTTTCTTCTGAACAATAGGATTTTCGTCGCCTCGCGTATAATACAAGTCGTCTTCGGGGATGAGTTTTCCTTGTCCCATTAAGGTGACCGGAAGAATCAGCGCGAAAATCCAGGAGCCAATTTTAATAGTTTTCATGGATAAATCTCCTCTATTTTAGTTAGTACATTTATAAGACAATAGATTTTCGAAATAGTTTAAGGTTCGCGATAAAATGCTTACTTTTGCAGGCTTTATCGATTTTACCTTTAATAATACTTAGATGCAGTCTGTTGGAAATTTGCTGCATTACTTTGATTATTAATCAAAACAAAGATAGAGTTTTCCCCTTAACCGGATGAGGTTGAGCCTTTTTTTAATTTATTTTAAACTGAATGGGACTAGCATACACATTGTATTAATCAAAAGATTTCGAATTTGTATGCGATGCCGATAGCTATTGGTATTAAGTTTACCAAAACAAGAATATATATTAACACATGAGTAATTATATCGAAGTAAATATACGGTTTACACCCTCAGAGGAAATGTATGCCGATATAATGTCAGCAATTTTAGGTGAAAAAGGATTCGAAAGCTTCACGTTTTCGGATGATGTCCTAAAAGCCTATGTATCTGAATCGGTTTTCAGTGAGTCCTTGTTGAAGGAAGCTAAAGATGAGTTTCCGATGGATGTGGAGATAACTTCCGATTATGAAATAGTAGAATCCAAGAACTGGAACGAGGAGTGGGAGAAAAACTATTTTCAGCCTATTGTAATCGGAAATGAGTGTGTAATTCATAGCTCATTCCATCAAGATACACCTGAAGCTCGCTTTGATATTCTGATTGATCCGAAAATGTCATTCGGAACAGGGCATCATGAAACAACCAGTTTGATGCTTGCAGAACTGCTCAAGCTCGATGTAACCGGCAAGTCTTTCCTTGATATGGGTTGCGGAACTGCTGTCTTGGCTATTCTGGCCCGCATGAAAGACGCATCTCCGGTAACAGCTATCGATATCGATGAATGGGCTTATGAAAATTCGCTCGAAAACATCCGATTGAACCACGTGTCGGATATTACTGTTAAATTGGGTGGCGCAGAGCTGCTTGGTACGGAGACATATGATATTATTCTGGCGAACATCAACCGCAATATTCTGTTGCATGATATGCATCGGTATATTTCATGCATGCACACGGGATCGTTGCTCTTCATGAGTGGTTTTTATACCGAAGATATTCCGATGATTCGCGAAGAGGCCGAGAAGCACGGATTGACGTTTGTTAGTCATTCTGAAAAAAATCGCTGGGTGGCTGTGCAATTTATCAAGAATTGATAAGAATAGCCAATCTATTTCTTAATCATCATACAAAGTCTCAGCGTATCAACAGATTTGTAACGCGTTTTATGCTTTATGCCATATAGTATTCTTAATAAAATAAACTACCCTTCGGATTTACGCAATTTGGAGCAAGGCCGTTTAGAACAGGTCTGTGCGGAATTGCGACAGTTCATCATCGATGTATTGTCCAACAATCCCGGCCATTTTGCAGCCAGTCTGGGCGTGGTAGAGCTTACAGTTGCTTTGCATTATGTCTTTAATACTCCTTACGATCGTATCGTATGGGATGTAGGGCATCAGGCATACGGCCACAAAATCCTGAGTGGCCGTCGCGATATTTTTCATACCAATCGTAAATTTCACGGTATAAGTGGTTTTCCTAATCCTGCCGAAAGTGAATATGATTCATTCATCGCCGGACATGCTTCTACTTCCATTTCCGCTGCACTAGGTATGGCAGTAGCTTCAGATCTGAAGAATGAATCTGATCGTCATGTCGTTGCTGTAATTGGCGACGGATCAATGACCGGAGGATTGGCTTATGAAGGACTGAATAATGCTTCTATCAATCCGAATAAGCTGATTATTATTCTGAACGATAATCATATGGCTATCGATCAGAATGTGGGTGGATTGAGCGAATATTTGGTTAACTTAACCACTTCGCAGACATACAATAAACTCAGATACGATCTTTATCGTTTTTTGCGTCGCACCAAAATATTAGATGCCGATCGCAAAGATTCGATCATTCGATTCAATAACAGCCTGAAATCCTTACTTACCGGACAACATAATCTTTTCGAAGGTTTGAATATCCGTTATTTTGGGCCGGTGGATGGGCATGATGTCAATCAAGTGATTAAAGTGCTTAATGATATCAAAGATCTAAACGGACCGAAGCTTATACACCTACGCACCACAAAGGGAAAAGGTTTTGAGCCGGCAGAAAAATCGGCAACGATCTGGCATGCTCCCGGGCTTTTCAATAAAGAAACGGGTGAGCGTCTGGTGAAAAAAGGTACTCATGAGCCACCTTTGTATCAGGAGGTTTTTGGTCGTACTTTGGTGGAATTGGCCGGGAAGAATGAAAAGATTGTCGGGATTACCCCGGCTATGCCTACAGGTTGCTCGATGACCTATTTGATGGAAAAGATGCCCCGTCGTGCATTCGATGTCGGTATTGCCGAAGGTCATGCTGTCACATTCTCAGCAGGATTGGCCAAAGAGGGGATGTTGCCGTTTTGCAATATTTACTCATCATTCATGCAGCGGGCTTACGATCAGGTAATTCACGATGTGGCGATTCAAAACCTGAATGTGGTGATGTGTCTCGATCGGGCCGGATTGGTAGGAGAGGACGGTGCCACTCATCACGGTGTTTTTGATTTGGCATTTATGCGTTGTGTACCTAACCTGACCATTGCAGCACCGATGAATGAACATCAGCTCAGAAACCTGATGTTTACAGCTCAATTGCCTGATAAAGGGCCGTTTGTGATTCGTTATCCGCGGGGTAAAGGCGTTTTGCCTGATTGGGAAAATACAATGGAAGAGCTACCTGTTGGAAAGGGGCGTCAGTTGAGCAATGGAAACGATGTTGCAGTTTTGTCTCTCGGTCATATTGGAAATGATGTGGCAAATGCTATAGAAAAAGCAGCAGATAGTGGCGTTTCGGCAGCGCATTACGATATGATTTATGCCAAGCCATTGGATGAAGAGTTATTGCACGATATTGCTAAAAAATATTCAAAAATTATCACCGTAGAAACGGGGGTAGTAAAGGGCGGATTCGGATCAGCTGTGCTTGAGTTTTTGGCAGATCATCAATACACCCCCAATGTAAGACGAATTGGTTTGCCTGATCATTTTGTAGAACATGGAACTGTGGCTGAACTCAATAAATTGACTGGTCTGGATACAGATGCTATTTTGAAACAAATTCTGGAATTTTAAACGGGATTTAGAGCCTGTTTAAATTTTACCGAAACATTTCCTTAAAGGAGAAGAGTCTACTTTCTTTGCTCCTTTTTAGTCTCTTTCGGGCATATTTTTTACTTTTCCCCCTTGATTTAGCCCGCTAAATCTGCGGAAAAAAAGCAAAAAATCTACCTCGAAATAGTCCTAAAAAAGTATCGCAATAAAATTTAAACAGGCTCTAAATCTCTGTAATGTAAGCGATCGTTTTACTAAAAAGGTAAAGCGATCGCTTTTTTTATATTCTTCATTAAACCTTCATTGATACAGGAGGTCTTATTTTTGTGTTTATTAATTCACCTATTACAAACTAATAAAATCTTACACGATGAAAAAAGTAATGTTTTTAGCATTGGCGATCGTCCTTTTCGCAGGAAATGTATTGGCTCAAACTCCACAGTCAGGCGAAAGCAGTCTGAACCGAAACCGTGATCGTGGTCCCGTTAATCGCGAACAACGTATGAAAATGAGAATGGAAAGACTCAATCAGCAGTTGAATCTTAACGATGAACAAAAGAAAAAAGTAGAAGCTTTGTTTACCGACGAAGAAACACAAATGAATAAACTTCGCGAGCAACAAAGTGATAACCGGGAACAGAATCGTTCTGCTTTTGAAAAAATGAGAACTGAGCGCGAGGCTAAAATGAAAGATATTCTCACTCCCGATCAGTTTACCAAATATACTGAAATGAATAAGAATATGGGTCCGAGACCAGGAGGTTTGGGTAACCGTCAACAAGATCAGGTAAAAGAAAAAGCAGCTGAAGTAAAAGACGATGCATCAAAAGAAAAAGCAGCGATAACAGAAAAGGCAAAGGCTAAAAAGGCTAAAAAAGAAGCTAAGCTGAAAAAAGCGGCCGAAGAAGTAAAATAATCCAGGAAGTTGATTAAACATAACGATGCCGGGGACTGAAAAGTTTCCGGCATTGCTTTTTGGGTATACACTTCTTACTCGTTTTACCCTGAAAAATAGGCTAAAAATACTATTTTTGCATAATCAAATACGAAAACTATGCAGGAAGATATTATACAAGCGTGCAAAGTCATGCAAGAAGGAGGCGTAATTCTCTATCCCACTGATACCATCTGGGGAATCGGATGTGATTCCACAAACGAAGATGCCGTGCGTCGGGTGTATGAAATCAAGAAACGAATCGACAGTAAGGCGCTACTTGTGCTGGTCGATAGTCAGGTGAAGGTTGATTTTTACGTAAGCGATGTACCCGATATTGCCTGGGATCTGATGGAACTTGCCGACAAACCGCTTACCATTATCTTTTCGGGAGCCCGCAATCTGGCTAAAAATCTGTTAGCTGATGATGGCAGTGTCGGCATTCGTGTGACTCAGGAAGTCTTTTCCAAAAGATTGTGCGAACGTTTCCGTAAAGCGATCGTTTCTACCTCGGCCAATGTTAGCGGCGAGCCCTCTCCTTTAAACTTTTCCGAAATCAGCCCGGATATTATTGCTGCGGTAGATTACGTGGTAAAATACCGCCAGGACGACCTTTCGAGACCCAGACCTTCGGGTATTATTAAGCTCGGAATAGGCGGTGTCGTAAAAGTGATCAGGGAGTAATCGCAAGTGAAAAAGCGAAAACAAATTATCAAATACGTCTTTGCAGATTTACTAGCTGTTTCGATAACCTGGTTAGTATTCAATGTGCTGCGCTTTCATCTGGATGCCAAAGCAGAGTTTGCTTCATTGAGTGATTTTCTGACTTATAGCACCGTATTGAAAGGGCAGTTGCTTTCATCTGTATTCACGGTACTTGTTTTTTATCATTCCGGATATTATAATCAGCCGTTTCGTAAGTCTCGTTTATCGGAGTTGGTTACTACCTTCAACTCTTCGTTGATAGCTACCTTTTTGCTTTTCTTTCTTTTTGTGATTAATGACCTACCGCGTGATTACAGTGTTTACTATGTATTATTGTCAGCCCTGTTTCTGCTTTTATTTTTACTGACATACTCATTTCGACTAATAATTACTCAATCGCTGACCGACAATATTCATCACCGCAAATGGGGATTTAATACATTAGTGGTAGGGGCAGGTGAAAAAGCAGGATCGATTATTCAGGAGCTGAATGCAATGCCGCGTTCTATGGGTTACCATATTGTTGGTTGCGTCTCAGTCGACCAGAAGCGGAATAAAGTCAGTGATCGTTTGTTTCTGGGTAATCTGGTCGATTTAGATCGGATTATCGAGGAAAATAAGATTGAAGAGATCATTGTGGCACTTGATGCTCCTGATAGTGAGACGTTACTCAATACAGTTTATCCATTATATAAATACAATCTGCCTGTGAAGGCCGTTCCGGGTAAATATGATATTCTTTCGGGCAATGTAAAGATGAAGACCATTTATGCTACACCATTGGTCGATGTGACAAGTAGTAACTTTAAGGAGTGGGAGAAGAGTTGTAAGCAGACACTTGACTTTCTTTTTTCACTGCTTGCACTCATTTTACTAAGTCCACTGTTTGCGTATCTGGCTTTGCGTATTAAACTAGATTCGAAAGGTCCGGTTTTTTATAAGCAGGAGCGAATCGGTTATTTGGGCAAGCCGTTTATCATTTATAAGTTTCGCTCCATGTATCAACATGCCGAGGAGAAAACGCCACGTTTATCTAACAATGCCGATGAGCGTATTACTGCTTTTGGAAAAGTCATGCGTAAATATCGTTTGGATGAATTGCCGCAATTCTGGAATGTGTTGAAAGGCGATATGTCTGTTGTGGGACCTCGTCCTGAACGAAAATATTTCATTGATCAGATAGTGCAGAAAGCACCGTTTTACTATCTGTTGCACAAAGTAAAACCGGGCATTACCTCGTGGGGAATGGTCAAATATGGTTATGCTACTACCGTCGACGAAATGATTAAGCGATTAGAATACGATATTATCTACATAGAAAATATTTCGCTTTTTATCGATTTGAAAATATTGATTTACACCATCCGTACAGTTGTCACGGGTAGGGGAATATAAATTAGGAATAATGGATACAAAAGATTGGTACTTAAATATGCTGATGTGGCGTCAGAAACACATCAATGAGCGTAGTTTTATAATGATAATCAGTTTTCTGATCGGGGTATTTGCCGCTTTATCGGGGGTTCTGCTTAAATTTCTAATCCACGAAATTCATTCTCTTATAATTGAAAGAACAGATATTCGAAATGCCAACATCATTTATCTGGTATTTCCTGCTTTGGGTATTTTCATCACAGGATGGGTTGTGAGAAATCTTGTCAGAGATGATATCAGCCATGGTGTGACACGTATTCTTTATGCGTTTGCTAAACGAAACAGTCGCATCAAGTTGCACAATACCTATTCATCTGTCCTCACCAGTTCGATTACCATCGGATTTGGTGGATCGGTAGGAGCCGAGGCTCCGATTGTCTATACAGGGGCTGCTATAGGATCGAATCTCGGACGTTTTTTTAAAGTCGAACCGCGCACACTGATGTTGTTGCTTGGCTGTGGTGCTGCTGCTGCTATTTCCGGCATCTTTAAGGCGCCGATAGCAGGACTGGTATTTACACTCGAAGTATTAATGCTTGACCTGACTATGACCTCGGTGTTGCCGCTGCTTATTTCATCGGTGACAGCTGTGACGGTTTCCTATATATTCAACGGTACGGATGCTATGTTTCAGTTTTTGCAGACCGAGACGTTTCACATTGAGCGTATTCCGTTTGTTTTATTGTTGGGTGTTTTTTGTGGATTGGTTTCGCTCTATTTTACAAAATCAATGAATTGGATAGAAGGCGTTTTTCGGAAACTGGATAATCCATACAAAAAATTCGGGTTGGGTGCAATTCTACTAAGTTCATTGATTTTCCTCTTACCCCCGCTTTATGGAGAGGGGTACGAGACCATCACGGCGCTGCTTAATAATGAGACTTACAAGATTGCCGAGGGGAGTTTCTTCTATAATTATCGTGATAATTTCTGGATCTTTCTGGCCTATCTGGTTCTGATTATCCTGTTTAAAGTTTTTGCCAGTGCTGCTACTAATGGTGGTGGCGGTGTAGGGGGAATCTTTGCCCCGAGTTTGTTTTTGGGTGCTGTTTCAGGATTTTCTTTTTCACATGTGATTAATTCACTGGGAAACACTATCTATTTGCCCGAAAAGAATTTTGCTCTGATGGGTATGGCCGGAGTGATGTCGGCCGTTATGCACGCGCCACTTACGGGTATCTTCCTGATTGCAGAACTCACCGGAGGATATAATCTCTTTTTACCTTTAATGATTGTGGCGGCATCGGCATTTGCTACCATCAAACTTTTTGAACCTAACAATATCTATGCCATGCGTTTGGCGCAAAAAGGAGAGTTGATTACCCACCATAAGGACAAAACGGTGTTGACTTTATTGAAAATGGATTCCGTGATCGAAAAAGATTTTGAGGTCGTGGAACCTGATATGTACCTTGCTGATTTAGTGAAGGTGATTTCCCATTCTTCGCGCAATATTTACCCTGTGGTTGACAAGAACGGCGTTATGGTGGGGATGGTACTGCTCGATGATATCCGCAATATCATGTTTCGCCCCGAGCTATATAATCGATTTCAGGTGCGGAAGCTGATGGTAACTCCAACCGCTAAAGTACGCATTGGCCATTCGATGGAGAAGGTTATGAAGACATTTGATGCAACTCAAGCCTGGAATCTACCTGTAGTGGATGAAGACGGAGTCTATATTGGGTTTGTGTCGAAATCGAAGATATTTAATTCCTATCGCAAAGTATTGGTACACTATTCCGAAGATTAATTTGCTGTCGGCTGAATTTCTTAATTTGACATTCGTAACTTAACATAGATGAAAAAAGAAGATTTGAGAATCGTTTATATGGGAACGCCCGACTTTGCGGTCGAAAGTTTGAAAGCATTGGTCGAAGGCGGATACAACGTCGTTGGTGTGATTACAATGCCCGACAAACCAGCGGGGCGTGGCTACAAAATACAATATTCCCCCGTTAAACAATATGCACTGGAGCAAAATTTGCCCCTGTTGCAACCCGAGAAGCTGAAAGCTCCCGAATTCCTCGAAGTCCTAAAAGCCTGGAATGCCGACTTGCAAATAGTGGTTGCTTTCCGTATGTTGCCCGAAGAGGTATGGAATATGCCGAAGCATGGTACATTCAACCTTCATGCTTCGTTGTTGCCGCAATATCGGGGGGCTGCACCCATTAACTGGGCAGTGATCAATGGCGATACAGAGACGGGGATTACCACTTTCTTCCTCACCCACGAGATCGATACAGGACATGTGATTTCACAGGTTCGGATTCCTATTTCGGAAAAAGACAATGCAGGTACGATCCATGACGCTTTGATGATGACCGGCGCCAAATTAGTTTGCCAAACGGTAGATGCAATACTTGAAGGTAGTCTGAGTACATTGTCGCAAGATGAGATGGCTAAATCGGTCGGTGAATTGCGTCCCGCACCGAAGATCTTTAAAGAGACTTGCCGTGTTGATTGGCAGAAAGGTGCAAAAGCCGTGTTCGATTTTGTGCGTGGCCTATCGCCATATCCCGCAGCGTGGAGCGAGTTGCAGACAGCTGACAGTGCATTACATAACGTAAAGATCTATGAAACAGAAAAACTTTTTGAATCGCATGCGTTACCTATCGGATCTGTTCGCACCGATGGGAAGCATTACTTTGAAGTGGCAGTGTCAGACGGATTCATCCGTATTCTTTCACTGCAATTGGCAGGTAAAAAGCGCATGAGTGTGGAAGATTTCCTGCGCGGATTCAAAGCAATTGAAGCGTGTAAGTTTATTTGAATCAGACTCTATAAGCGAAAAAAGCCGCCTTGCATTTTATATGTAAGGCGGCTTTTATATAATATTACCAGAGGATTACAATCCCCGTTTTATCTTTCCAGATGAGGTTTCCTTAAATTGTTTTTGGAAAATGATTTGTCGGGGCTTTTCATATTTCGAGAGAATTTGAGGGAACTGATTCTGAAGTGCTGTTATTTGTTCTTCTGAATAACTTTCACTTTCTATGACCAGCACAAGCTTTTGTCCGAGCGTGTCATCAGGCAGAGTGGTTACATAGAATCGTTGAGGAATCACAGCCGAGAGTTTTTTCTCGATAGTTTCGGGGAAAAGTTTGATGCCGCCGGAATTTACCACATTGTCGTAACGCCCCAACCAACGGAAGGATTTCTCCGAAGTAAGCTCCGCTAAATCGTTGGTGATAAAACGTTCCGGTTGTAAATGAGGGGCAAAAATAACCAGGCAGCCCCGTTCATCCAGTTTAAAGTTTACATTACCCAGCGCTCTGTATTCTTCCGATGCGTCTGGTCCGTTGAGGCGGCGCACTGCAATGTGTGATACCGTTTCTGTCATGCCATACGTACAAAAGCAAGCGGTGGAGATGCTTTGCAGTTGCTGTTCCAGCGCATAGGAAATAGCGCTGCCACCGATAATCAGCGTCTCTATATTTTCAAGATTCCTCTTTCCTGCTTCGCTGTTTATCAACTGTTCTACTTGCATGGGAACCATAGCTCCGAACGTTACTTTCGATGGGATTTCAGGCATAGATAAAGGCTCGCAGACAATCAGATGCAGATCGGATACCCATGCGCGGACGATCATCATTTTCCCAGCGATGTAATTGGCCGAAAGCGAAAGTAGGATCGTGTCGCCAGATTGCAGTCCAAAGGAATCATTTGTCAGTCGGGCTGAAGCCATCATGCTTTTCTTGGAAAGTGCGATGGCTTTAGGTGTTCCTGTAGAACCTGAAGTTTGTCCGGGAACGGTTTCGTTATCGTCCAGCCATTTCTCGAGAAAGGTGAAAAACGCTTCTTCCCATTCAGGAAGTTGTTGGTTTTTCTTTTCCTGAATGAGTATAGGCAGTTGGTCGCTGGTATAGGTTTGTTGATGGATTGTTAGTTTCATTTTTCACTGTTATTCTTACTTGCATTTGCGTTATCTGCGTTCCAATAAATTAAAATCCCATTCTTTTTCAGGTCGATAAAACAACCGTTCCCCTTCCAATGTCAAAGGCGATGGGAAATTGTTAGTATAGAGTTGCCCGGTGCCTAACCCTTGCGGCAAGCTATTATTTAATGTAAAGCACCATTGAGCGATGGCGTTGAGGCCGATATTTGATTCCAATGCAGAGGTAATCCACCAGTCTATCCCTCGCTCGTTAGCCATATTAATCCACTCTTTGCTACCGATGAATCCACCATGCAGGCTCGGTTTCAGGATAATATATTGCGGGCGGATCGTATCGAGCAACGCTATTTTACGAGATAAATCATTCACCCCGATCAGCTCTTCATCCAGTGCGATAGGGAGCGGAGTCTGCTCACACAAACGTGCCATCTCTTCCCATTGTCCGGCCTTAATCGGCTGCTCGATGGAATGGATATTCAATTTGGCTAAAGTTTCCAGCTTTTGCAGTGCATCCTGGGGTGAGAAGCCGCCGTTGGCATCTACCCGCAGTTCGATACGCTCAGCGCTGAATTCTTTTCGAATCGCTTTCAATAAATCTACTTCCGCATTGAAATCAATTGCGCCGATTTTTAGTTTAATGCATGTAAAACCCAGATCGAGTTTCTCCACGATTTGTGCACGCATTTCTTCTTTTGTCCCCATCCAGATGAGTCCGTTGATGCGGATAGACTCTTTTCCTTCAGCAAAAGGGGAGGGGAAAATAACTCTCCGACCACCGTTTTCGAGATCCCACAAGGCGGTTTCAATTCCAAAAAGAATAGAGGGAAAATCCTGTAAGCGTTGGTGTAGCTCTTCTATTGGCGGTAGATTTGGTGAAAGGCTTTTCAAAACCGATTCGTAGTCGGGGCGGTCATCGCAACCCAATCCCCGGAAGAGTGCACATTCGCCTAATCCATAGATATTGGGCGTTTTATCGTTCCATATTTTTACAAACCAGGTCTCTTTGGTGGTGAGTACACCGCGTGATGTTCCGCTTGGCTTTTTGAAAATCAAGCGGTAAGGGGTAAATTGGGCTTGAAGCATATTTTGCTTTTTTGATTAAACGCAAAGGCTCAAAGGCATGAAGAGTAAATGGTTCAATAGATCCGACTTCCCGTCTTAGCGCCTTTGCGTTCTTCTTTTTTACAATATAGTGAATGGCAAAATTACAACTATTTCGGGAGTGTGTCTGAATTGTCCGGTATAAATGTTGTACTTTTGCAACTCCAAATATTATTCATAATGTTAAAGTCAACAGAACAATTACAGAAATATATTGATACCAAAACTTTTCGTATTGTATCGGAAATAGCCGACGAGCTCCGGATGGAGTGTTACGTGATCGGCGGATATGTGAGAGATATTTTCCTAAACAGACATTCTAAAGATATAGATATTGTAACCGTAGGCAGCGGTATTGCCCTGGCACAAGCCGTAGCTGCAAAACTGGGACGCGGAGCTTCGTTGGCGGTTTACAAGAACTTCGGTACGGCGCAGGTAAAATACAAAGGCATTGAACTGGAATTTGTTGGTGCACGCAAGGAATCTTACTCGCGGGATTCACGCAAACCTATTGTAGAGAACGGAACCCTTAGCGACGACCAGAACCGTCGCGATTTCACCATCAATGCGTTGGCTATTTGCCTGAACAAGGAACGTTTCGGTGAATTGGTCGATCCCTTTGGCGGGCTCGAGGATATGGCAAAGAAAAACATTCGTACGCCACTCGGTCCCGATATTACTTTTAGTGACGATCCGTTGCGTATGATGCGGGCGATTCGTTTTGCAACACAACTGCATTTCGATATTCAACCTGATATTTTCGATGCAATTACCCGCAACAGAGAGCGCATCAACATTATTTCGAAAGAACGCATTGCTGATGAACTAAACAAAATCATGTTATCCAAAAAACCTTCAGTGGGTTTTGTTCTGTTAGATAAATGCGGATTGCTTCCTATTATCATGCCGGAATTGGTCGCGCTGAAAGGCGTGGAGAACAAAGAGGGCAGGGGGCATAAAGATAATTTCTATCATACACTCAAAGTGCTGGATAATACAGCTGCAAATACAGATAAACTTTGGTTGCGCTGGGCAGCATTATTACATGATATTGCCAAACCTGTCACCAAACGTTGGGATAATCAGTTGGGCTGGACTTTCCATAACCACAACTTTATCGGCGAAAAGATGGTTCCCCGTCTGTTCCGCAATATGAAATTGCCGATGAACGAGAAGATGAAGTATGTACAGAAGCTGGTCGGATTGCATATGCGCCCCATTGTGCTGGCTGAAGAGGAAGTTACAGATTCGGCCGTGCGTCGCCTGATTTTCGATGCCGGTGATGATGTGGAGGATCTCATGCTGCTTTGCGAAGCCGATATTACGTCGAAGAATCCCGATAAGGTAAAACGTTTCCTCCAGAACTTCCAGTTGGTGCGGGATAAGATGAGAGAGATCGAGGAGAAAGACCGGATCCGCAATATGCAGCCTCCGGTGTCGGGAGAAGAGATCATGGCGATCTTCGGATTGACTCCGTGCCGTCAGGTAGGAACGATCAAGACAGCCATCAAGGATGCCATTCTCGATGGTGTGATTCCCAATGAGCGTGAAGCTGCTTTACAGTTTATGTATGAGACGGCTGCGAACCTGGGATTGAAAGTGAAAAAGTGATTCTTTCGATCATGTAAAATTCAAACGGCTTCAGTCTGATGGGACTGAGGCTTTTTTGTGTTTGAGAGATACTTCTTTTGTCTATCTAAATAGAAAACTGGCTCCCTTTTTTATTCGTAAAATGATAAGCCAAAATAATGCGGAAAAATATAATGCTACTCGTGAATTACCTTCTATAGGAATCTCAAATTTGTAGATGCATAAGTAATTGCCCAATTCGAATAACAAATCAATGCAAGTAAAAAAGACGAATGTATAACCGAAACGCATAACGTATTTGTTATATTCTGTTCTTTATAATACAAGTTACCCTAATGCTAAATTCAAGGGCGGAAGCTGTTTATCCTCACCAATCATTGCCGTCAAGCTTTAGCTGACAGAAAAGAAAGTTAACATTCATAGTCGGCTTTAGCCTATAGATTGAATGTAATTGGTTAGATCCCTCATACTTTAATACAAAAAAAACCTGAAACAAAATGCTTCAGGTTTTTTTATTATGATTGCGTTACTAATTAGCGCATTGCGGGAGCTTGGGCAGCAGGAGCAGCGTCAGCTTTTTCGATAGCAACCAATTCAACTTCGAAGATCAAAGTAGAGTAAGGTTTGATAGCTTGGTTTCCTGTTTCACCGTATGCCAATTGATAAGGGATTACAAGTTCGTATTTAGAACCTACAGGCATCAACATCAGACCTTCAGTCCATCCTTTGATTACACCGTTCAGGTTGAAAGATACACCTTCTGCGTTTTTATCGAATTCTTTACCATCAATAGTAGTACCGCGGTATTTTACTTTTACTTTGTCGTTGATAGTCGGTTTAGCACCAGTTCCGGCAGTGATCACTTTGTATTGCAAGCCGCTAGCAGTAGTTACTACACCCGGTTTTGCTTTGTTGGCAGCAAGGAATTGCTCGCTTGCAATTTTAGATTTAGCGATATTTTCTTTTTTAGATTTCGGAACGTAGCTTCTCAGGAACATGTTTGCAGCTTCGTTTTTCATAGCTACAGCAGAATCACCTTTCAAAGCAGCTTCAAATGCTTTCAATACCATTTCTTTGTTTACTTTACCACCTTCAGTCATTGTTTTGAACTGATTTGAGATGTTTGAAGCGTAAGACAAACCAAGGATGTAAGATTGCTGAGACTCACCTAATCCGGCTTTGAAACCTGCAACTACAGAGTCGATTTTGTTTTTTCCACCGGGGATTTGAGCTGCATTTTCTTTGAACATGTTACCCAGGTTTACACCTAAAGCATAACTCAAAGAATCGGTTTCAGATTTCATTGAAACACTTTTTTTGCTGCAAGAGCTAAATGAAGTAGCTGATACAATTGCGACAGCTACTAAGCACGCTAATTTTTTCATTGTTTGATTTCTTATTTATCTTGTTTATGATTCAGTTCTGATTAAAAGAGCTAACCGTAGCTTACCGTCTGAATTTTTTTTGCAAATAAGCGTTGGCATCAGAAGCTTTCATGGCTAATGAAGCAGTGTCTTTCAACGCAGCTTCGAAAGCAGCCAATAATACTTTCTCATTCACCTTTTTGCCTTTGGTCATTTGTTCGAACTGTTTAGTCATGTTCGATCCGTAAGAGAGGCCTAAAACATAAGATTGTTCTGATTCGCCCAATCCTTTTTTGAATCCTTTCAATACAGAATCAATTTTGTTTTTGCCACCCGGGATCTGAGCCTGATTTTCTTTGAACATAGATCCGATATTCATACCAATTGCAAAGCTTAATGAGTCGTTTTCAGACTTTAAAGCGGAACTTTTTTTATCGCAAGAGCTAAGAGTCGCACCAGCGAACAAAGCAGCTGCAAAAAACCATACTAGTTGTTTCATTATTCTATTTAAATGATTAATTATACAATATCAATAAGTTCAACTTCGAAAATCAAGGCAGTGTTAGGACCAATCATTTCGCCTGCACCACGCTCACCGTAAGCCAGGTGTGAAGGTATATAAAGTTTCCACAAAGATCCTTTGGGCATCAATTGCAAAGCTTCCACCCATCCCTGAATAACCTGGTTAACACCGAATACGGCAGGTTCTCCGCGTTTTACAGAGCTGTCGAATACACGACCGTCGATCAATGTTCCGTGGTAGTGACATTTAACGCTGTCGGTAGCTTTCGGTGTTTCACCGTCGCCTGCTTTCAGGATTTCGTATTGCAGACCGCTGGGTAAAGTCACTACGTTAGCGTTTTTGCTGTTTTCGGCCAAAAAAGCTTCTCCGATTTTGCGGTTTGCTTCGAGTGCATCGTTTTGCAATTGCTCGAAATAAGTGTTGATTACTTGTTTAGCTTCGTCGTAAGACATTTCGGGTTTCTCTTCGGCGTAAACTGCTTGAATAGCACGGCTGAAGTCTTCAATGTTCAGACTTTTGATGCCAGTATTCAGGAAATTTTGTCCCATGCTTAACCCTAAGGCATAACTGATTTTATCCATTTTGTGTGTTCTAAATTAACAGTGTGCAAAAGTAAGCTTTTTCTTGATTCTACCGATTAAAAATTAGTTTTTTAGTTATTTTTGTACTGAATCTAAAGAGGAGATAACGTCATGAGAAAATTAGTAGTATTAACAGGTGCCGGAATGAGTGCCGAAAGTGGTATTTCAACCTTCCGCGATGCGGGTGGCTTATGGGAAAAGTACCGGATAGAGGAGGTAGCAACACCGGAAGCCTGGCAAAGAAATCCGGGTCTGGTGCTGGACTTCTACAACCAGCGGCGTTTGCAATTGCTCAATGCATCTCCCAACGACGGACACACCGGGCTAGCGAAGCTGGAACAGCATTTTGATGTAAGAATAATTACCCAGAATATAGATAATCTGCATGAGCAGGCGGGGAGTTCATCTGTTTTGCATCTTCATGGCGAATTGATGAAGGTACGGTCGGAGCGCTACGAAGAGCTGGTGTATGAACTAACTCCCGACAATGCGGTGGTGAATCTGGGTGATACCTGCGAAAAAGGATATCAGTTGCGCCCCCATATCGTGTGGTTTGGTGAAGCTGTTCCTATGATTGATGAAGCTGTGCATCTTGTGGCGCAGGCGGATATTTTTGTTATCATCGGCACTTCGCTTAATGTTTATCCCGCTGCAGGATTGGTGCATTATGTTAATCCGGGCGTTCCTGTTTATCTGATCGATCCCAAAGAAGTAGCGGTGTCGGGTAATGGTGGCGTTAAGATTATTCGTAAAGGGGCATCTGCCGGAGTGGAGGAGTTGACCCGCGAATTGATTGTAAATTCCTAGGCACTATTTTGAGCCTGTTTAAATTTTACCGAAACATTTCCTTAAAATAGTAGAGTCTACTTTCTTTGCTCCTTTTTTAGTCTCTTTCGGGTATATTTTTTACTTTTTCCCCTTGATTTAGCCCGCTAAATCTGCGGAAAAAAAGCAAGAAATCTACCTCGAAATAGTCCAAAAAAAGTATCGCAATAAAATTTAAACAGGCTCTTTGCGTAAAATATTTCGTCCGGTTTTTAGTTAATATCAATGGCAATCTGCTGAAATGGAGTCCGTAGGGTGTTATTACTCTTTGTACCAATTCCTTTTATATCTTGTTGAGTTAAAACAAATAGCAGGCGTTAAGCAGAATATTGTTTATTTTTGCACTTTGTAAAATGTCTAACTAAAATCAATATGAATATGAAAAAAGTATTTGCCTTTCTCGTGGTATGTCTGCTTTCAGGAACAACAGCATTTGCTCAGGTACAACCCCATGCTCTCGGACTTCGTTTCGGTGGTGGTGATGGTTTTGGAACCGAGGTTTCATATCAACATGGATTGTCTTCATCAACTCGTCTTGAAGCGGATTTGGGTTTTTACACCAGTTCTGATTTCAATAGAATGAGAATTACCGGATTGCACCAATGGGTATGGAGTATTCAAGGCGGATTGAACTGGTATGCCGGACTGGGTGCCGGTATTGGCCATGCTTCCAACAAACATGAAGCGAATGAATTTATTCTGGATCTTGACGGCAATATCGGCCTCGAATATCAGTTTGATGTGCCTCTTCAGGTTACGCTTGATCTTCGTCCTTCTTTCGGGACATCGGAATTTAGCGGTACTAGTATTGGCCTGGGCCTGAGATATACTTTCTGATTTATCTTTTCCGATTATACGAATTTATTAGAGATCCGGTTTGGACAGATTGTCCGGACCGGATTTTTGTTCATTATGCCTTGATTGTAATAAGATTGATGCCGAAATATTAAATACATTGCTTAAAAGTTGTAAATCGCAAAGTGTTCGGTTACTTTTGTAATAAAATTGTAAAGTCAGAATTTGGATTAGAAGCTTGAAGATTTTAAGTCAGACCTGATAATCCGGTTTTATCAATAATCCCTTATTCAGACGTCCCTGCATGATTTTACCACCGATAAGGATTTTAACCTGAACTGTTTCTGATTTGTGTCGTGCTTTTTGTTTTTTAGCGGTGGATAGCTGTTTTTACAATCGGGAATTCTCATCCGATTAGTGTGTTTTTTTGCAGATAGTTTAGCATTTTTGATTTCAGAAAAAAAGATTCTCATGGAAATAGATTTTTATAAAAAGCTTGTCGTTCAATCTCCGTTTGCCTACAGTTTTCATAAGGTAATTGCAGATGAGGCCGGAAAGCCCGTCGATTATGAATTCCTGGAAGTAAATGCCGCCTTTGAACGGTTCACCGGACTGACAGCTGAGCAGGTCTTGCATCACCGGGTATCAGAGGTGATTCCCGGTATCGGAGACAGTGAGTTTGATTGGATCACTTTTTTCGGTGAAGTGGGATTGCATGGCGGTGAAAGAGAGACCGAGCAATATTCTGTGAGTCTGAAACGCTGGTATCAGGTCAAAGTTTCTTCACCCGAGAAGGGCTATTTTGTCTGTTTGTTTCTCGATGTTTCTCAACACCTGATAGTAGAAGAGGTGTTATACCGATTATTTGAAATTAACCCCGATATTTTATGTGTGGTTAATTCAATGGGTGAAATTATAAAAGTCAATGAACCCTGGGAAAAGAATTTTGGCTATTCTTCTGCTGAGATGATGCATCGTATGCTGATTGAATTTGTTCATCCCGATGACCTGGAAGACGTACGTAGCAATCTTGATCGCTTAAGTGGTTCGGATAAAAAGCTTATTTTAGAAACACGTCTTGTCGGTAAAGACGGATCAAATCATTACATTGAATGGAATTCAAAAATATTGGGTGGGCAATTGTTTATTGTCGGTCATGATATAACCGATCGAAAGTTGATGGAAAGTCGATTGAAATCAAGCGAGGAAAACTTCAGATTGTTTTTCGAGTCGATGGATGATATTGTGATTGTGACCAACAAGCAGGGTAAAGTGCTGGATGTAAATAAATCAGTAGAACGTCGTCTGGGGTATACGTTTGATGATATAAAAGGAGTTCCTGTTTTCAACCTTCATCTTTCAGATGATTGGGATGAGACAAGGCTTAAAATTGAGGCGATGATTGCCGGTAAACTTGATTATTGTTCACTTTCCTTATTAGGCAAACAAGGGCAGATTATCCCTGTTGAGACCCGTGTCTGTTTTGGAAAATGGAATGGGGAGGATTGTATTTTTGGTATATCGAAAGATTTAACAAAAGAACAGGAGGCCCTGCAAAAGTTTAATCTGTTATTTGATAACAATCCGACACCTATGACGCTCAGTGATCTTCCGGAGCGTCGGTTTATAGAAGTCAACGAATCATTTATCAGGAAGATGGGTTACAGTCGCGAAGAGGTGATCGGGAAGACCAGTCAGATGCTTGGGCTTTTTGCAGAAGAGGAACATCAGCGGTTTGTTGCTGAAGAATTGCAACGAACCGGAAAAGTGCGGGACTACGAAATAAAAGTAAAGACCAAAAGCGGAGAGATTCTGGATGGCTTGTTTTTTGGTGAGAAAATCAAGAGTCAGGGAAAAGAGTATTTTATGACGGTGCTGATCGATATGACAGAACGTAAAAAAGCGGAAAATAAGATTTTGGAATTGGCTAAATTCCAAAAATCATTGTTTAATGCCATTCCGGCCCCAATTTTTTACAAAGATAGGTCGGGGAGATATTTAGGTTTTAATAAAGCATTTACCGATTTCTTCGGGCAAGAAGAGGAGGATCTTATTGGTAAATCCGTTTATGATATTGGAGGTCCACGCGAATTGGCCGATGTGTATTATCAACAAGATAATGCATTGCTTGAGCAGGAAGGAGAACAGATTTATGAATCGCAATTGGTGGATGCAAAAGGTAAAGTCCATGACGTTGTTTTTCATAAAACTGTTTTTTACAATGCAAGCGGGAAGGTTGCCGGTTTGCTCGGTTTCGTACATGATATCTCGGAGCAAAAAAAATCGGCTGAGATTTTGCGGGAAAGTGAAAATAAATACCGGGTCTTGCTCAATTCGGGTAATGATGCCATTCTGGTGCACGGCCTTACTCAGAAAGGCGTTGCTGAGAACTTTATAGAGGTCAATGAAAAGGCTTGTTCAATGCTGGGGTATACCCGGGAAGAGATGCTGAAAAAGAGTGTCAGGGATATCGAATTTCCGTTGCAGAGTACGAGTAATATGGAGATCGTAAAAGAGTTGCAGGAAAGTGGATCTACTGTTTTTGATGTAAATTTGTTGACAAGGCAGGGAAAGACCATTCCTGTGGAAGTAAGCAGTCGGATGGTTGAAATCGATGGCAAATCGATGGTTTTATCGATAGCCCGGGATATGACCGAAAGAAAACAAAAAGAGCAAGAGTTAATTGAAGCCAAAGAGGTTGCCGATGCTGCCAATAAAGCCAAAAGCGAATTTTTGGCCAATATGAGCCACGAAATCCGTACACCGCTCAATGGTGTGATCGGTTTTACCGACTTGTTGATGCATACTCCATTATCTTCCGAACAGAAACAGTTTGTAGAAAGCGCCAATATTTCTGCCCATTCATTGCTGGGGATTATTAACGATATTCTCGATTTTTCGAAAATAGAGTCCGGTAAACTTGAACTCGACGAGGTAGAAACCGATCTCATACAACTGTTGGAGCAAACAATAGATATTTGCAGATACCCTGCTTCCAAAAAGGACCTGGAGCTGCTGCTTGATATTCAACCCGGGATGCCGCAGTTTGTGACCGTCGATCCGGTGAGACTGAAGCAGGTCTTGATAAATCTCCTGAGCAATGCTGTTAAGTTTACCGAGTCAGGAGCAGTTTTATTAGCGGTTTCATTTATACCCGATAATCAGGCTACAAATAAAGGTTCTTTCACCTTTCTGGTGCGTGATACGGGTATAGGAATTTCCGACGAGCAACAGAAGAAATTATTTCAGGCATTTTCCCAAGGTGATTCAAGTATTACCCGTCGGTTTGGTGGAACCGGATTAGGACTTGCTATCTCGAATATGTTGGTTGAGAAAATGAATGCATCATTGACTCTTACCAGCTCGCCGGGAGATGGTTCGGAATTCTTTTTCTCTCTGGATCGTGAATTTGATTTGCGGATGAACCCAGTCAGGATCAATACTCTGGCGATTAAGAGAGTATTGGTGGTAGATGATAATGAGCAAAGTCTTAGAATATTTGAGAATATCCTTCGACGCTGGGGAATCAAAATGATCGGTTCGTCAAGTGGTCTGGATGCTTTGGCGATTTTGGCAAAGGATAGAGGTTTTAATGCCGTCATTGTGGACTATCAAATGCCCTATTTAGATGGTATGGAAACTATTCGGATGATCCGGGAAAAGTTGAATCTGTCATCTTCAGAATTGCCCGTCATTTTGCTTCATAATTCGTTTGAAGACAATCGTATTCTGGATGATTGTCACCGGTATGAAGTTCGTTCGAGATTGTTGAAGCCATTCAAACAACGGGAATTGCATAATTGTCTGCGAGAATTGTATTCAGCAAAACAGGAGGAGCCTACGGTTTGCTCAGGTTCAGATGATGTTGCATTACAAAATGCACAGGAAGGGTATAAACCTGTTGTGCTTATCGTTGATGACGTACAACTGAATATAATGTTGGCCCGGATATTGGTTTTGATATTTTTTCCCAATGCAGTAATTTTGGAAGCAAGTGATGGGAATGAAGCGGTCGCTCAGGTCAAAAATCAACTGCCGGATCTAATCTTGATGGATATTCAGATGCCTAACAAAGACGGATATACAGCCACCCGGGAAATTCGGGAATTTGAAAAACAAAACCTTTCGCATATCCCTATTATAGCGCTGACTGCCGGTGCAGTGAAAGGTGAAAAAGAAAAATGCATCGAAGCGGGTATTGATGATTATCTGGCAAAACCGGTTGATCGGACAGAGCTTGCGAGGCTTCTGACAAAATTCCTGAAGAATCGCCCTGCTGAAATTAAGTCTGATGTCGCACAAACTCCGGACTTAAAACCTCATTTTAATCCTGCCGTATTTTCCGAAATATTCCAGGGAGATCAGGAGATGATGAGCGGGCTTATCAACGAAAGTGTTGATCAATTTGAAGGGTATTTATTTGATGTGGAAGTTGCGCTCAGGGATGGGGATGGCGATACGTTGAGGCGGGTTGTTCATAAAATGAAAGGGAATCTGTTGTCGATGTGTTGCGACGACCTGATTAAGTTGCTTCGTCAAATCGATGATTCGCAGGAGGATATCGGAGAAGCTGTTTTTGTCGAATTGCTCGAAAATATAAGAAAGGAATTCAATCTCATAAAAAATGAGCTGGAAGCCAATTGATAAAATAACGAAATGATGGATTCGGGTACTATAAAATAGAATGGGCGTAGAAATAGAGCTTTTAGCGCAGCGTTCCTTGTACCCTCTGATTTATCTTTTCCGACTTGCGACATTATTAAAAAATTCGGTCTGGGGTAAATACCCGGACCGGATTTTTTTTGCTTTCAGGTTAATCCGGGAATTGAAGTATCCGGGGATTGTAAATCAATATCAACAATGCTGTCCACGCGATCAAAAGGATATAAGTTACGGCATAATAGCTGAACTTTCGGTTTTTATGATGCAGCACATACATTAATATCCAATTGGCAAATACACCGCCCATCATTTCCAAAAGGTGCATGGTGCGTTCAGGTATTCGTCGCCGTCCATGTATTGCAGCGCGTTTGTCGATTGCAAAAATAATTCCGCTGATCAGGTTAATGGCTGACAGATAAATCATAAAAGTCAAATTGAACATGAGTTTATTTATTCCGTACAACGGAATATAATCTGTTGCTGATTACTTTATTCTTCTGATTTGCGTTTCGTGACCATTCACCTCTAAGAAATAGAAGCCATTGCGTTCAATGATTTTGGCGATGGGGTTGTAAGCTTCGATGTTGTAAAACTGATAATCCATCTGCTTCCAGACCTCTCCGTTTTCAAATTCAAAGATTGCGTTGGCAGCCCATCCTCTAAAATAGTTAATGATTTTGCCCTCTAATAATAAATTGTCTTTCGATGTCATAGTGAATCTGTATTAGTTGTGTTGCATTGATTGTTTTCTCAATGCACTTCAGACATCAAAAGTAATGATTCCTTATGAATATCAATAGCCAAAAACAAGAAAACGGCTTCAGCCTGATTGCTGAAACCGTTTTCTGTATCTTGCTTTTCAACCGCCTGCGCTACTGCATTTGGCATCACTGAATTGGAGCGCAGCGGAAATCACGTAACACCTATTGAAATAAAAGTTCGTGAGTAAAGAAGCCGGAACGGAAACGGAAGAACCTGATCCGCTTGGGAGTCGATCCCGGTAATGCTTATGCATGGAGTCGCACCCGTAAGGGCGGTTGGGCAGTGGCGCTAAGCCCGATTCTGACCACAACCATCACGTTAGCTCGCCTCCACAGGCGAGGTTATGAAATGAGCAAACACAAAAATGTTTATTCTTTATTTTGTTTGCGAATTCAATCGAATACCTATAAAATCAAAGTGGTTACTTACCGACTGGGCAGTCTACTCGATTAGCGGTTCGTTTTTTTCAATGATTAATGAATGTTTATAAATAATCATATTCATCAAATAGTGCAGCTTGACCAATTCTGTTATTTTCAGAATCATATACATTCCAAAGAATTACATTTTTAATTTCAAATCTCCTACCTGATTTAGATATTCTAATACCCGAATAATTTTTGGAAAATCCTTTCTCTGCAACATCAGCTAAAAACTTTTCCCTTTTATCTCTCTCGTCACTTTCAGCAGAATATTTGGAAGGCATATTTGTAATCTCTTCCCATGACATTTCAAAAAGGTTAAGCGCAGTTTGATTTGCATAGTTAAATATCGGTTCATTTGACCCCGTATGAGCTAAAAGTACATAATCGGAATTGAAGGCCTGTTGTGCCTGTTCTTCCGGACTCAGAGAAAAGTCAACTATCTCAATATTGGCTAACTTTCTCAAACTATCTGAGATCAGATAAACGTAATCTTTCAGATAACCATTTTCGCTATTGGGTATACTAGTCTTATCCATTCCTAAATATATTTAAGGGCCTCTTTGACGGTCATCTTTTCTTTGATGTTTCTGGCTTGTGCAAGTTGGTTGCAAACACTGATAATGCCATTTTCAAGTATGTCCTGCCCGTTAAAAATCTCTGCACTCATGCAATCTACCGTGCATGCAAGGATTCCTGCATCACTTAAAGATGCGAGACTTTTTATACCTGCATTATTTTTGCCGATTCCGGCATCATTAAAAAACACGGCTTTAACGCGACGTTTTTGCGCATAATGTCCGGCACTCACTCCGCCATGCGACCCACACACAACAATATCCCCGGCATTATTTTCATTTAAAAAAGTAATGCTATCGGTCACGGTGATGGTTACTCCGTCAACTTGAGTTTGGGTTTGTTTTTTTATGTCTGTTTTGCTGCTGGCATCCTTCTCCTCATTCGAAATAAGAGATTCAGAATTCTTACTTTCCGGAGTCGACAAAGGATGCTTGGTTATATCAATTATTTTGGCAACGGCATTTTGTACAGAATCACCGATTTGTATTCCCACTGCTTCGGCCCCGCTATTGGTGTGGCTTATGATTCCGCTCTCCCAGGTATCGCGGGCAACACCAATCTCTGCGCTATTGTGATCAACAGCACAGGCCAGAATATTCTCAGCCTCATAATGTGAAAGACCACTGATACCAGCCTGATTTTTGCCTATGCCTGCATTGTTGAGAAAAACAGCTTTAACATGACAGTTTTTTACCTTCCGGGCAAAAGCCCCATTATCACCGCAATGCGATGCGCACACAAGAATCGGACATGTATTGCCGGGTTGTAAATCACCTAAGCTATCGAGCAATACTACACCTTCGGGTAATTCCATGTTATCTCCCATTTGCTTAATAATTATTGGTTAATCTCTGCAAGTTTAGTGCGGGCAATCGAAATTCCCTTTTCATATGCTTTTATATTTCCTTCAACAAACTTTGCAGGAACACTTTCCTTCACGATCTGAATCATCTCATCATGTGAATAGCCTCTATTTTCAGCGTAGATGGCAAGCATAACAATATTCATCATTTTGCTGATATCAAAATCCGAACTTTTGTTCTCTTCGGGATCAATAATGAATGTCTTCTTGCCAGATTTTTTTATCAGCTCAGTTTTTGATTCAGGCATATCTTTTTCCAGGCGGGTGTTTACGCTGGAAGTGGATAACTCAAAAGTGCTTGAGAAAATAGTTCCGTCTTCTTTCAGGCAATGCAAATACCGGAGTGTTTCGGTTTGCTCAAAAGATAAAAGATAATCTACATCACCTGCCTTGATAAAGGGTGATAATACCGGCTTGTTTGAATACCGGAAATGACTTTCGACTCCACCACCACGTTGTCCTAATCCAATTACATCAGAGATTTTTAACTCATAACCAAGTTTCATATAATACTTGCTTAAGAGGTTACTGAAAAGCAGAATTCCTTGTCCTCCTACACCTGCTATGATAATATTTTTTCCTGTATCTTGCATTTTTTATCGTTTTATTGCGTCAAAATTACAAGCTGTTGAACAAAGTCCACAGCCCACACAAAGGTCTTCGTTTATAACTATTTCTACCGATCCATCCTTCGCTTTTTTACTCTCTATAGCTAAACATCCGATATTGATACATTTACGACATTTAGTGCAATTTTCCTGATCGATAAAATACGGGGTGTCTTTAGGAAGCTTAAATTTAGTTACACACGGTTTTTTCACAATGACAACAGAGTTAGTATCGGCATTGACTGCATTTAATACAGCTTTTTCCAGCTCGTCAAATTCGTATGCATCTACGGTAACAATATCTTTTACACCAACGGCTTCGCATACTTTGGCAATATCCAGTTTGTTTTCCGGTTTATAATTAAACCCAAACTCACTGGAAGCCACATGCTGCCCCCCGGTCATAGCCAAACAGCTATTGTCAACAATAATCGTCGTTGACTGACTATCATTGAAAATCAGGTTCATCAACCCATTGATTCCGGTTGCCCAAAAACCGCCATCGCCTATCATGGCCACAAATTTTTCTTTGTGATCTTTCGCCACATTGTAACCATGAGCCAGCGCAATGCTCGAACCCATGCATTTTTGTAGTTGATAAGATTCCATATGTGGGAAGCAGCCAATTAAACCACAAGTAACATCGGAAGCCCCTTTAATTTTATGTTTTCTTAAAATTTGTGAGATGAAAAGGTGAGAACATCCTGCACAACTAACCGGTAGTCTGAAAGGTACACCTTCCATAGGAGTTCTTTTTGGTGCATCCGGCACGAGTTTTTCCTCAATAATATCGGGAGTAAAACGTGTCATTACGGGGAACTTAGGAAATAATTCTTTCCCGATTACTGAAATTCCTAAATCCTTGACGTTCTTTTCTATAATATCATGTCCGTCTTCAATCACATAGAGTTTCTCTACATGTTCGGCCAATTTGCGAATCAGTTTTTCCGGAAGTGGCATAACCATTCCCACTTTTAAAATCGAAGCTTCGGGTAAAACTTCTTTTGCGTAAAAGTAAGGAGTACCTGCAGTAATTACCCCGATCTTTTTGCCATTCAACTCCAGCTTATTGATATCGAAGTCATTGCTGTCCTGAGCCAGGCGCTTCATCTGGGCCGGAAAATCGTGAAAGCATTTGATTAACTTCGGATGCTCTGAGCCTTTTGCATTCATCATCATGGTTGTCATGATAACTTTACTGAAGCTGACCGGATATTTTTCTCTGCATTTAACTTTGTAAGTATATTCTTCATCAATGGCAACTTTACTGGTTGTTTTGCATATCAC
Organism: Bacteroidales bacterium; assembly: GCA_963668555.2. Lineage (GTDB taxonomy): Bacteria > Bacteroidota > Bacteroidia > Bacteroidales > UBA7332 > CAXXIC01. The sequence goes on along the minus strand of CAXXIC010000001.1, from coordinate 5,176,948 downwards.
CGATGTAATTTTAAGAATGACCGGGGTTGAGTATTCTTCGCTAATCTCGAATGCTCTAACCATTAAGTCTTTGGCTTCCTGACTGTCGCTTGGCTCTAATACCGGAATATTAAACATATTCCCATAATGACGAACATCATTATAGTCATCACCTGCAATTCGACCAACATCATCACCAACTACCAATACCAGGCCACCGTTTATCTGACTGCCTGCAGCTCCACCCAAGGCATCTGCCGCCACATGTAAACCCACAGTTTTCATTACTGCAAAGCTTCGATAACCTGCAAATGAAGCTCCAATGGCGACTTCTAAACCTACTTTCTCATTTGTGGACCATTCACAATAAATCTCAGAGTAATTTTGATGGGTATAATCCATTACCTCTGTGGAAGGTGTTCCCGGGAATCCGGCAGCAACTTTCACTCCTGCTTCATAGGCTCCTCTGGCAACTGCTTCGTTACCATTCATCATTTTTATTGTGGCAATCTCATTTACTGTCTTCATATTGAATATTAATTCCTCTTTCTGTTGGGTGTTTTTTATCAGTTTTTCAAATTCGGCAAAAGTAGATTAATTATTTCAATCCCCAAAATTTGGATAGCAATTTAATCAAATTAGCAGTTATCAGTCTGAAATACTTGCTTTTCAATACTTTGAATGTTCTTGAATTCAGATTGTGTGTTACAAATTATTTGCTGCTTGGTGTCCTTAAATACATGACAATCAATATATAAAACTATAGCAATACTATATTTATTTTTCACTAAGCTTGATGTGCTTTTTACCCGCCGGACTGACAGCCCGGCGTTACCAGATCAGTCGCACCTACGGCGCTTTGCTGTTGTAGAATGCCGTAGGCATGACCGATGTTGTAGCACACGGGTTTTAACCCTGTGTAATGATGCGAAAAATATCCTATCGAAGTCTTGTGCTTTGATAGGATATTTGTTCTTATCTGGTTTATTTGTATGCTGCGGAGAACCTTGGGACTTTGTTTAATCAGTTAGTTTTCAATTCATAATTTGTACTTCGACCACCTTGTCCCGATTTCACAAGAATTCCTTTCTCTATCAAATACTGAATGTCGCGCAATGCCGTGTCTTGTGAACATTTTCCGATTTTTGCCCATTTTGTCGTATTCAAAACCCCTTCAAAGTCATCCATTAACATATTTAGTATTTTACGCTGTCTGTCATTTATTGTCATTTTCGAGTTTAACAGCCAAAATTCGTGTTTGTGAATAACTTTTTCAAGCAATTTTTCCGAACTTTCAATCGAATGCAATAAACAATTCAGAAACCATTCCAGCCAACCAGTTATATCTAAACTCCCTTTTTGCGTTTTCTCTAATATGTCATAATAAGAATTTCGTTCTTTTCGTATTTGTGTGGAGATGGGTGAACTACTTTCGGGGAGCCAACATCCAAGGCAAGCTTAAAAGAGCTTGACGGCTGGCTGCGCAACCGCCTGCGCTACTGCATCTGGCATCACTGAATTGGAGCGCAGCGGAAATCACGTAACACCTTTAAAATAAAAAGTTCGTGAGTAAAGAAGCCGGAACGGAAACGGAAGAACCTGATCCGCTTGGGAGTCGATCCTGGCAATGCCTATGCATGGAGCCGCACCCGTAAGGGTGGTTGGGCGGTGGCGCAAAGTCCGATTTTGACTACAACGATCACACTGTCCCGCCTTCGTAGGCGAGGTTATGAAATGAGCAAACACAAAATGTTTATTCATTATTATGTTTGCGAATTCAATCGAATACCTATAAAATCAAAGTGAGATGAGATTAATCTATGCTTTCTTATTACGAGCGAATTGCTCCACATCTAAAGGAACCGCTGTATACGTTCATGAGCCAAAACGATTAATTATCGTTTTGCGAAAGGAACGAGCGTAGCTCACGTACGTACAGTGGTGTGAGAGGCTCTCCCTGTCGGTTAACCGACAGGGCAGTCTACTCGATTAGCGGTTAGGTGTTTATTTAATCATATTTTCAAGTTTTTCGCCGACTTTTTTTGCTCTGTTTTCTTTCCAACCTCCAGTAATATCTTGAGTTATTCTGCAAAGTAAATAGACTTGTGTCTTATTCCGAATATAGTCATTCTTAAAATAAATTCCAATAATTGATTTCCATTCGTTGGCTCTTAGTCCTCTTTCTCCTAGAACACAGTTATTATCTCTTTTCTCAGATTTAATAGTATAGCCTTCATTTTTTAATGATTTTATCATTGAATCAAACAAGATATTTTTTTCGATAACTTTATTCGTTTCAAAATAATATTCATTCGAGGTTTTCGAAGTCCATGCTGACTCGTTCTTGTCTAATCGTTTAGAAAAGATATAGTCAAAATTAATTCCATCAGAGGTTTCAGAAAAGCTGCTTATTTTCGCCACTGATAAACAACTTGCAAAAAATAAAACAGTCAACGAATAAATGCCAATTTTCAGAAGTTTTCTTTTCATATTTTAAAATCTTTTCCAGTTTATTCTTCGTAATCAAATTCAGACAATGTTTGGTTTTCTTTTTTTTTACACTTGCCGCTAACGGTTTGTGTATGAAACGTGGCAGTCTGCGGAGAGCGTCATTGTCCACCGACAATGACGGTAGGAGCGGGCTGATGCGTTTCAAGCTTGCACTACCGCTGCCATGTTTTATACACTTTGTGTGCGCCCTGCATGAGCAGAGCGCACCCGTCGTAAGCTCTTGAAAAAGTTCAAAAGTACAACTATTTTACGTTAACAGAGCAAAACAACGGGTGTAATTTTTCCAGAGGGTGCAAGTCCCTTATGCGCTCCGATTAAAGCGGGGAAGCATTAGCAAGTGGCAAGCTGGTTGTTGGCGACGACAGCAGTGAAGGAAGCCAAACGGCAAAGTCCGGTACTGACGAACAGAAACGGCATATGAGGCATATCTGTTTGGGTAAGCAAGCACACCATTGTAACGCCCGAAGATTAACCAAAGAACAGGTATGTAGATGTCGCAGGGATTGGATGAAGGAAGAAGCTCTTACCGGGGGATATCTTACCGATCACGAGTTGGCCATGGTAAGAAGTCAGCAGAGGCATAGTAGGGGATTGCGGTATGAACCGGCAGATAGGATTGCGGAGGTCGAGCGAACCGACCGGCCGGACTATCCGACACGAGAGGCATGAAGCGAAGGACCGAACGTTAAGATGTTCCAAATGCATTAAGGATGCCATCGGCAAGCCTTAGTATAAGCGGAACAGGGCAATAACGAAACAAGAAAGCAAAACAAATGATTAACAACGTACTCTACAGCAAGAATGTTACCTACGCCTGTCGTCAGGTCATGCGCAACAAAGGCTCAGCGGGAGTGGACGGCATGAAAACCACGGAATTGTACGACTGGCTGACCCGTAACCGGTCACAACTGGAAGAAACAATCCGACAGGGCACATACCTACCGCAACCGATTCTGGGGGTGGAGATTCCCAAGAGCAATGGCAAAGTGCGTATGCTGGGAATCCCAACGGTGATCGACCGTCTGTTACAGCAAGCCGTCGGACAGGCGATCTGTGTCCACTTTGAAATGCATTTTGACGAGCACAGTTATGGATTCCGCCCCAATCGCAACGCCCATCAGGCGTTGATGAAGGCACAGGAATACATCCATTCGGGCAATCAGCACATCGTGGACATTGACTTGAAAACCTTCTTCGACGAAGTGGATCACTGCATTTTGTTGCAGCTAATCTACCGGAAGATCAAATGTCCGCTCACGCTGCGATTGATACGCAAGTGGCTGCGGGTTCCCATTCGGATCAACGGAAAATTAGTCAAGCGCAGAAAAGGCGTCCCGCAGGGTGGGCCACTTAGCCCGTTGCTATCGAACATCATGCTCGACGAGCTGGACAAAGAAATGGAGCGACGCGGACTGAAATACGTCCGCTACGCCGACGATTTCAGTATCTACTGCAAGAGCAACTACCAGGCCCGCAAGACCGGCAACGAAGTTTACCTCTTCCTCCGGGACAAACTGAAACTACCCATCAATCGGGAGAAGAGCGGCATCCGTCGCCCTAAAGACTTCACGATATTGGGTTTCGGCTTTGTGCCGACTTACAAGAAAGGGGATCGGGGAAAATACCAGTTGGTGGTGGAGGCGAAGCGATGGGAAAGGCTCAAACGGAAGCTGAAAGAGATCACCCGGAAAACTACACCGATGAGCTTTGATGAGCGAATACAGAAACTGAAAGAGGTACATCGGGGGTGGTTGAATTACTTCCGACCAGCCAACATTCAGGGGAAACTTAAGGAGCTTGACGGTTGGCTGCGCAACCGCCTGCGTTACTGCATCTGGTCCCGATAGCTATCGGGAGAAGAAACCTGAACGGAAACGGAAGAACCTGATCCGCTTAGGAGTTGAACCCGGCAATGCTTATGCATGGAGCCGCACCCGTAAGGGTGGCTGGGCGGTGGCGCAAAGTCCGATTCTGACTACAACGATCACGCTGTCCCGCCTTCGCAGGCGAGGTTATGAAATGAGCAAACACAAAATGTTTATTCTTTATTATGTTTGCGAATTCAATCGAATACCTATAAAATCAAAGTGAGATGAGATTAATCTATGCTTTCTTTTCACGAGCAAATTGCTCCACATCTAAACGAACCGCTGTATACGTTCATGAGCAAAAACGATTAATTATCGTTTTGCGAAAGGAACGAGCGTAGCTCTCGTACGTACAGTGGTGTGAGAGGCTCTCCGCTAGGCTTTTAGCCTAGCGGCAGTCTACTCGATTATATGCGGTTTTTCATTCTGTCATTTTAAGGTTAAGCTATATATATATTAAGGGTCTGTCGGTTGATTTCCATAATTCCAAACTTATTGTTTTTCTTAAATTTTAATAGTTGACTTCCGTCTTTTTGTATCTTACTGCGATAGGAATAATACCAATCAAAAAATGAAAGTTTTATATCAATCTGTTGAATTGGTTTTATTTGTCCATTTTTAAGTTCTGCAATAAATGTTTTTGTGCTGTCAACACATAAATGATAAAGTTTATTCTCTTGCGCAAAAGATGTTACAATACGAAGTTTAGGTTCTTTATTTATCCAATCCCATTCAGAAAAAGTCGTGTCTTTAAAAATGATTTCAGCACCTTGTAATGAATTTGTTCCTTCTGCATAGTCTTTCTTTTTTATGATTTCATAAAGATAATCGCTGTTAGATGCTTTCATTTTTGTAGGATTATCAACTTTCAAAATTCTTAATCCAGAAGTAATGTAATAGGTACTATCAATTCTATTAACTATTTCTCCCGATGATGCAAGTTCATATTCCTTTTCGGTCTGTTTGTCTTTAATCCAAGTAGTTGAACCCCATTCTCCAAAATCAAGGTATGTGAAGTAGAATTTGTCATCTTCATAAATCATATCATCCTCTTCTGAAGTCTTTTCCCACTTCTGCCTGTCTCTGTCGAAATAGAATGTTTTGCTGTCCATATATGTTTTTGCGAAAATGGTGTCGTTTCTTAAAAACAAGTCGAAGTAAACAGTATTCTGAATTTCCTTTGGAACTTCAATTTTCCTTAGGTTGTCGCCCTTTGCTGAAAAGATAAAAAAGAACTTAATGTCTCGTCTGCTATTATCTTTCTTTACTTCATTGAAGAAGCAGTAAAATAAGTCTTTATGTTTTACTGCATGGGTCAGCTCAACTTTTGTCGCTGGTTTTATTAATTCTTTTACTTCAAGGTCAATGCTTTTAGTAGTCACGTTAAATGTCTGTCCAAAAACAAAGCAAAATTGAAACATGGTGATTATTGTCAGTATTATCTTCATTTTGTCGGTGTTTCTTAAAATCGCATATAACGGCGACGGTATGTTGCGGGCGGCATTAGAAACTGCGTTCCTTTCTGCCGTTACAAACTTAATAGGAATTGCGAACCTTTCAAGTTGTGCATCCCTGTCGACTGAAATACACCGTATGTGTGCGCCCTGCATGAGCAGTGCGCACCCGTCGTAAGTTCTTGAAAAAGTCCAAAAATACAACTATTTCTGGTTAACAGAGCAAAACAACGGGTGTAATTTTTCCAGAGGGTGCGAGTCCCTTATGTGCTCCGATTAAAGCGGGGAAGCATTAGCAAGTGGCTGCGGGACCGATCCGGGAGAAGAGCGGCATTCGCCGTCCCAAAGACTTCACGATTTTGGGTTTCGGCTTTGTGCCAACTTACAAGAAAGGGGATCGGGGAAAATACCAGTTGGTGGTGGAGACGAAGCGATGGGAAAGGCTTAAGCGGAAGCTGAAAGAGATCACCCGGAAAACGACACCGATGAGCTTTGATGAGCGAATACAGAAACTGAAAGAGGTGCATGGGGGTGGTTGAATTACTTCCGACCAGCCAACATTCAGGGGAAACTTAAGGAGCTTGACGGTTGGCTGCGCAACCGCCTGCGTTACTGCATTTGGTCCCGATGGCTATCGGGAGAAGAAGCCGGAACGGAAACGGAAGAACCTGATCCGCTTGGGGGTCGATCCTGGCAATGCCTATGCATGGAGCCGCACCCGTAAGGGTGGCTGGGCGGTGGCGCAAAGTCCGATTTTGACTACAACCATCACGTTAGCTCGCCTTCGCAGGCGAGGTTATGAAATGAGCAAACGCAAAAATGTTTATTCTTTATTATGTTTGCGAATTCAATTGAATACCTATAAAATCAAAGTGAGATGAGATTAATCTATGCTTTCTTTTTACGAGCAGATTGCTCCATATCTTAACGAACCGCTGTATACGTTCATGAGCAAAAACGATTAATTATCGTTTTGCGAAAAGAACGAGCGTAGCTCACGTACGCACAGTGGTGTGAGAGGCTCTCCGCTAGTCTTTTAGCCTAGCGGCAGTCTACTCGATTAGCGGTTCGCCCTTCTTTTTTATCTGTTAGTTGTCCTTTCATTTGGTCTGTCTTGGTGTGTTGGCTTGGTGGCTCTTTAGCATTTTTTTGTTAGGCTTTGTGTATTGGCAAAAATGCAAATGTGCCACCAAAAGCGTTGGTTAAAATGGAAAGTCAAAGTCATCGCTTTCATTGTCATTTCCATTATTCTCTGTCGTTGTTTTCTTTTTTCTTAAATGTATATGTGGTCTTTTGAATTTGTATTTGGTCGTGTCGTATTTCACGTTGCAATTTGAACATTGGAAAATGTCATTACTTATTTCTGTCATTTCTGATTTGCATTTGTAGCAAAAATATTCCCCTCTTTCAAGATGTCCTAACTTTTCGTTTACGCATTTTACTAAGTTGTCGTGGATATATCCACCTGTCAGTTTTAAGTTTGAAAGTCGTCTTTCTAACATATTGTGAGAACAGCAACTGCCACAATTATCACAGATAAATAAACCATTATCACACCGTTTTGAAACTCTACTATCTATTATGCAGTTGCATTGTCCGTTAAGACAATGGTTAAGATAAATTTCATCATTGTTAGAGCAGGCATCATTTCTGCACTGAAATCTTACAACGGTATGTGCAGCAAAATGACCAGTTCCAAAGTCAGACGGATATAAAATGTGATTACAGTCTTGGCAATATAACTTTTCAAGTAGCCTGTTGAAACGATTGGTTAAAGCAATAAATTGATAATAGTGACCTTTGGAAATATAATCACCCATTTTATTGGTTTCATCAGTATTTAGACCCAAAATCTCACAAAAGTCAAGCAAGGTGTATTTTTCCCATTCGTCCGTTTTGTGGATTGTTTCACATTTACTAAAACAAGGTTGTCCGCCACACCACCAAAATTCTTTCTTAAAAATTTCGTGTGGTTTGTTTGCTAATCTACCCTCGCAAAACGCTATTCCATTTGGAATATTAGGAACCTCTGAATAACCTTGTTTCATAGTTCTTTTAAATTCCGCTAAATGAATATTGTTTGTATAGTTACTACCATCAAAATCAAGGAAAAATCTATATTCTTTTGCGAAGTTTAAAACCTCAGTTTCGTATTGAGAAGGAACACCCCAAACTTTTGTTTCATTATTCCATTTTCTACCGGGAAGCGATTTTACAGCTTCAACTAAATTGGCGTCATATTCAAAAGAAATAGCATAATAAAACTTATTGTCACCGTATTTTACTTTAGAAATCTCTCCATTTCTATTCCAATTATATTCAGCAGTAAGTCTACCTAAGCATTTTTCAAAATAATTTGCCAATCGGAAACGCCTTGTTTTATCAAGTTTTATGTCGTTCAATATAACCGTTAAAAGTTCGCTTTCGACAAAAAAACGATTATTCTTCTGATATGACGATAAGGCTTTGATTACTACGTCAGTTGAAATATCAATAGGTATGTCGGGATTAAATTTTAAATTCGTTTTGTATAAATCCAAATCAAACCTTGTGAGTTGCTCTAACTTTTCAATAGTTAAATCAAATTGACCATTTGCTTTAAGGGAAAAGAGTTTTCTTATTATTCTTATCTGTTCATTAGGTGCGAAGTAGATGAATTTTTGTTTTAACAATTCAAAGTCAAAGAAATTGTCCTTGTCTAATACCCAAAGAATTACATTGTAGAAATCGTTTTGAATTTGTTTTATCTTATCTAAATACAACTCATCTAACTGCAACAGATACTTTATGTGATTTAGCTGTTTATAAAAAACAATTCTATCTGTTACTAATTCCTTCTTATGTAGAAATGATAATAAATAATCAGATATTTTATCCGTTGTTGTTGCATTGTTTTCAATCCACTTTATTATTTGAGCATAGTTTTCAAATTTATCCTGTAGAATTTCTTCGATTAGTTTTTGTGGAAATATTTTTGCTTTTCCTTTTTCCCAAAATTTGAAGTATTCAGTTTGTTCGATGGTGTCGAATGCTTTCTTGTCAAAATAGTTGAAATTTTCTTGGTCTAAAAATTCTATTGCCAAATCATAAAGCCAACTCAAAGAACCTGTATTGTCAAGTGTTACCTTTTCAGTTAAAATGTCCCTGATGAAAGGTTTATTTTCTGATATGTTTTTAAATATCTTTTTGCAATCTTCGTTTTCAAGTTGATGTATGTTTTGCCTTACTATGTTTTGAGGAACATTTTTTACATATCCCTTTAGAAATAGTTCGTATTTCTGTTCATCGTTGCTTTGCGTATTAACATAGTTAGTAAATAACTCTATTAAGTCACTTCCCTTTTTATCTTTCCAAAACTCACTATCAAACAGAACTTTTGAAAAATCAAAATAATAGTCAAATGAATTTTCTTTTTTGAGTAATCCTCTAAGTAATTCAAAGGCTTTTTCAAAATTAAATTCATCAGAATATTTTTTTAAAAGTTCAAATTGCTTGTCAGTTTCTAACTTCGTAAGGATTGATATTCGCTTCTCTGTTTGAGTATCTTTGTAAAAAAAATATTTTGTTACAAATTCAAATGATGTGTCTTTTATTATTCCTTTAACCCAAAGCTCTGCTTTGTATTCATCTGTACATTTTTTAGCAATTATTTGATGAATAGCTTCTGTTATTTTGTTTTTGTCAATATCGGTGAATTGGTTGGGAATAAGTTGAAACAAACGATTATAGTTATTGAAATCATCGCTGTTTCTTATCGTATCAAGTTGGTTTGCTTTTTCAGTTAATTCAACTTCTATTTTTTGAGCGTATAAATTATCAAGTTGATTTTTTCTTTTTTCTTGTTCAGTTTCCTTTTCAAATTCAACGAATTGATATAGTTCTTTTATTTCGGCAGAAGCAAGAGTTTCAATGTTGCTGAATTTATTATCTACATAGTAAGAACAGAACTCTGAACCGAAACTAAATTTTAAAATACGGGGCAATTCTGATTTACCGACTTCAAGGATATTTGCTCTTAGAACACTTTCAGGAATTTCGTAATCGTCCATTTCATTATATGAAATGAATTTAAACTTCTTTTGCTTCCAAACATTGAAGAGTATTTCTTCATTCAAATTGTTGCCAAAATGAGAAAATATTTTGTTTAGAATGTTAGATGATACGTCACTTGAAAAATACTTTGATAGCATATTTTCAAAAAGTTCGCAATATATAATAAAATGTTTTGTGTCTAATTCCGTGTCAAAGTAGTCAGTAATGTAATTTGATATTTCTTCTTCACTCTTGTCTTTAAAGAAATATTTTAATGAAAGTCCAATTAAACTGAACGATTGTATTTCTTTATGATGGTAAGGATTTCCTCGTTTTCCTCGTCCTGTTACTTCTACTTCTATTTTTACGGTGTCGGGCTTTCCTAAATAGCTGAGAATTATTCCCCAATCTTCTGAACTTCCCACTAAACGACTATTTTCAGCGGACTTTCTATTTTTTACTTTGTCAGTTTTCGGGGAAAAAGCAATAGGTGTTCCTTTTAATATTTTTTCTGCTCTTGTAGAAAAACTATTTATGTGAAGAAAAAAATCTTCACCGTCTGGTGTTCCGACAACACCAAACCCTTTGTCTGCGTCAAACCATTTTACAAGTCCAATTAACATTCAATTCTGATTTTTGTGCGGTTGGGGCAATAGCAAATGTGGTGCAACTGTGCGTTGACTTGTGGGTGGCGTTGCACCTCTTTTGAATTTTCCGAAGCGTTGGCTTGTTCGTTCATTTGTCTGTCTGTTTAATATTTGCACTGTCGTTCATAGGGTGACCGCGTGTGTGCGCCCTGCATGAGCAGCGCGCACCCGTCGTAAGCTCTTGAAAAAGTCCAAAAATACAACAATTTCTGGTTAATATAGCAAAAATGACGGGTGTAATTTTTCCAGAGGGTGCAAGTCCCTTATGCGCTCTGATTAAAGCGGGGAAGCATTAGCAAGTGGCTGCGGGCACCGATCGGGAGAAGAGCGGCATTCGCCGTCCCAAAGACTTCACGATTTTGGGTTTCGGCTTTGTGCCAACTTACAAGAAAGGGGATCGGGGAAATACCAGTTGGTGGTGGAGACGAAGCGATGGGAAAGGCTCAAACGGAAGCTGAAAGAGATCACCCGGAAAACGACACCGATGAGCTTTGATGAGCGAATACAGAAACTGAAAGAGGTGCATCGGGGGTGGTTGAATTACTTCCGACCAGCCAACATTTAGGGGAAACTTAAAGAGCTTGACGGTTGGCTACGCAACCGCCTGCGCTACTGTATTTGGTCCCGATGGCTATCGGGAGAAGAAACCTGAACGGAAACGGAAGAACCTGATCCGCTTAGGAGTTGAACCCGGCAATGCCTATGCATGGAGCCGCACCCGTAAGGGTGGCTGGGCGGTTGCGCAAAGTCCGATTTTGACTACAACCATCACGTTAGCTCGCCTTCGCAGGCGAGGTTATGAAATGAGCAAACACAAAAATGTTTATTCTTAATTATGTTTGCGAATTCAATCGAATACCTATAAAATCAAAGAGAGATGAGATTAATCTATGCTTTCTTATTACGAGCAAATTGCTCCACATCTAAACGAACCGCTGTATACGAGACCCGTACGTACAGTGGTGTGAGAGGCTCTCCGCTAGGCTTTTAGCCTAGCGGCAGTCTACTCGATTAGTGGCAGTAATTTATTTCCATGGGTCATTTTCAAAAGTTCTTCCAGAGTATGTAACATAATAATCTCGAAGGTCCTTTGATTCCAAATAAAACTTATAGAAAGTTTCTGACCATGCTCCTAGGTTCTCATTTTTCAATTTTCCAATTTCAGCTAGATCCCTAATCGTAAACCTCAAAAAATTTGTATAGATTGAATTTAGTCTTTGAATAAGCCCCGTGTCAATAAAGGGTAGCAATCTAAATATTTCCTCAATTTCTTTCGAAATACGTGTCCAATCATTAAAAATTTTATATCCTAGATTACGTTGAGTTATGATACCAACCCCCTCTCCAAAGTTATAAAGATGCTCTTTAGGATTTACGACTGTACACATTTCAACCAATTGTTCCTTTGTTAGTGTTTTATAGTCGTATAGATTATTAGATTTACTAATAATTTCATGTAATAATGCATAACAGTAAAAAATTATTTCCTCACATTTACTATTGATATACGGTTTGATATCATTTTGCTTTTTCTTTTCAGGTATATATACAACAATCAAATAGAAAATCACACTAACAATATACCCTATTGATAAATCGTATATTAATTCATTTGACAATGTGAATCTTTGAAATACATCTTCAATAAATCCACCTTGAAACATCGGTAAGATCGGTTCATTAGAAGTTTTAAAAATCAGTAACACAGATACGAGAGTTAAAAGAAGAAGAATTACATTCTGTGATTTCCTTTCTAAAACAAACCTCAGTTTTCTTAAACAACTTACGTTTTTATAAAATGTCATTTTCAAAATGCATAAAATTTGAGTACCAGATTCTTTTATTGCCACTAACACCTGTAATATGATTAACTCGTTTCTGTATGAGCAATTAATTGCTTATATATCCGCTTTACCAATCTGTATAGCCTATCTTAATGTGTTGTATTTTAGCTATATAATATACATAGTGTGGCTATAGTGATTGTTCATACAGGATTTGATGTAATTACTACATACCTGGATGTTTTGTCGTTTTGATTTTATAATTATTCAAAGATAAGCACTTCATTTTAAACTCAAAATAGTTTTTTCATTTAATTTCTAATTTATCCAGCGGGCTTTTTATTTGATCAAATCCTTTGGTGGTGATATGAGTATAGATTTCGGTTGTTTTACTGCTTTCGTGCCCTAAGAGATTTTGTATGTAACGCAGGTCTGTTCCGTTTTCTAATAAATGAGTAGCGAAGCTATGCCTCAGAGTATGAACAGTAATATGTTTTCTTAGTCCAACCTTATTTACCGATTTTCTAAGAATAGACTTGATGCTACTCGCAGAATACTGTTCCCCATTTGCCCCTTCAAACAACCATACTTTAGGTTTGTATTGAAGGAAATATTTACGCAGAATCTCCAGCGTCTTCGTTCCCAATAATGTATATCGGTCTTTCTTTCCTTTGCCTTGTTCCACCCTTATCTGCATGCGTTGGCTGTCGATATCTTTGATTTTCAGGTTGATGGCTTCACTGATGCGTAATCCGGCTGAATATATAGTCATCAGGATGGCTTTGTGTTTGAGGTTTTCAGTGGCGTTTACTTTAGATGTGAAAATAGGACGCGGATTTACGCTGATGTGGCGGATGATCCCGATCCCGATAGCTATCTCGGGACTATCGGGAAGGATAATCAACTGACAAAGTCAGTTTTAAATCCGTAAATATCTGTACTAGAATTGTTTGTCAATCCGTGGCTATCCGCTTAATCTGCGTACGTCTGCGTTCTATTCCGAAAGGTGCAGAAAAAAAGCGCCCCGCAGTCATTCGACTGCAAGGGCACTTAATCATTAATCTTTCTGTAATAAAATCCGTTGCCCGATGGGCAACTCCTTCCCGGCAAAGGAGGTTTTACGGTACGCGCTGCTTACTCCTGAGAGGGAGTCGTCGAGTCGGTGTCTGAGCTGCTCTGATTATCAGGTTTTGATGAGATGCTCGCGATTGCTTTCTGGTAGCGATACATCAGTTCCGCTTCCAGTGTTTTCCAACCTTCCACATTTGAGCTGAGGGTCAATCCGTACACCCAATCGTAATAATTGTTGATGGCCTCGGTCAGGTCAATGCGTAAAGTAGTTGCACACTTTGTTTCTTTAATTGAGCGCTGGTGAGAATCCCGTTGGCTATTCACCGAGATGTAAGAAGCTTGTAGTTCGGTAAGTTTAGTGATCCAGTAGCCCAGGTTGATTGTGGTAATAGCCCCGTTGTAACTGGCGTTTGATAATTCACCCAGCAAGCTGTTGATTACACCGGTTTGTTCGCTACAGATTGCGCGGGTCAGGCTGCTGCCAGAACTGGTGAAAACCTTAAATAATAAAGTTGCAGCTTCGCGTTCAGCTTGAATAGGCGATTTGGTTAGATTTCGTACCATACCTTTCATGCCCGATACGGTGACGTTCCGTTCCTGGCCTATTCGGTTTAACTCTATGGTTAGTTCACTATGCTTACCACGAAGAATCGCGGCCGAAAACATCGCCTTATTGCTTACCAAGGCTTCATAAAGTGGGCCTTGAGTAGATTCGGGCACATTGGAATTGTTTATAGCTTCAATCCAATTAATGGCAAATGTAGAGAGCTTTCTGTTGCTCAATCTGAATGTTGTAATCTTTCTCATTTGTAAGAATTTAAATTAATACTTTGGAGTAATAAAACACACTAATCGGGATGGTCGACAAGTCAGTTCTTTGAAGAGCTGCATGCCTGATCCCTGAATGGATAAATAAAACACTGTGAAATACAGGTGAAAATGGCAGGAAAGAATATCGTGATCGTTAACCGAAGTATAGAACCTATTCTATTATAGCTCCTTTGCAGGATGATGTAAGCTCAAAACAAATGTAATAAGCTTACTTCAATGTTGAAGTAAGCATAAAGCAAATGAAATAAGCTCACTTTAATGTTGAAGTAAGCATAAGGCAAATGAAGTAAGCTCACTTTAATGCTGAAGTAAGCATAAAGCAAATGAAATAAGCTCACTTTAATGCTGAAGTAAGCATAAAGCAAATGTTTATAGCTCGCTTTAACGTTGAGGTAAGTATAAAGCAAATGAAATATGCTTACTTACAGGCTTAAATAATAATAGAAAATGATATTAGCCCTGTCCTGCTTGTAAGTCGAATAGATAAAAATGCCGGGCTATTCGCTTACAAGCAATATTAAACACCATTATTTCAAAGAACACTCTTTCATCAGTCCATAAAGCGGCCACAATTAAAAATCCGCCCTCTTTCCATTTAAAAAGAAATGTTTAATGTAAAAATTAATCCATTCCATTCGGTATAAGCATCAAATATGATCTAAATGACGTTTATGGGACAAATGTAAGAAAAATATTTTGTTTCAACTATATGCATATAAAAATTAACCTATAATGTTGATTGTTTTTGTGCTGACTGTGTGTAAGTCTTATTAATACACTGAAAACAGGTGTAGTAAGTGTTGTTTCTTTACTTGATAAGTTGGATGAAACATGAATAATAGTTGTTTTATATGTGAATGTAAACTGTATATTGGTCGTGTATATTTGTATATATAAATGGTGTTATAGGTACTTGTTCAATATATATGATGATAGTTTTATTTGAGTGAAACAAGTCGGAATGTTTTAAACTGAAAGGAAAACGAGTGATTATGTAATGAATTAATATTGTATATCGGAGGCGATATGTGAAATTGAAAGAAATTTAAGTTTTTGGATTAAGGCGCAGTGTGTCGGGATTTGTATACGTTAGGAATGTATATTTATTAGAATAGGTATAAGGTGTGATTTTATACAGCTCCGAAAAAGGAATATCTTTGTAGAACCGAAACCGCAGTATTGCGTTTAAAAATTGAAGTATGAAGAAGAAAGCATTGATATTGGTAAATGTGGGTACACCCGACAAGCCGGAAATATATCACGTTGGGAAATACCTGTTTCAGTTTCTCAATGATCCCAGGGTGATTGATGTGCCCTGGCTATTGCGCATGTTACTGGTTAATCTGATCATAATCCCCTTTCGTGTGGCCAAATCCACCCGGCTTTACCGGGGAGTGTGGACAGAAGATGGTTCGCCGCTTTCCATCCATATGAGGCAATTGGTGAAAAAAGTACAAGGCAAATTGCAGGACGAATACAAGGTGGTGGGTGTCATGCGTTATGGCAATCCTTCGCTTAATCGCTGTCTGGAGCAAATCAACGCAGAAGGGTATGATGAGGTGACCATTTTGCCCTTGTTTCCGCAATATGCCTCATCTGTGACAGGTTCGGTGCATGACTGTGTCAAGAGGCAGATGCGGCACTGGACGGTGATTCCCCGGGTACGGTTCATTGATCAGTTCTACGACCATCCCGCGTTTATCCATGCTTTTATAGAGCGTATTCAAAGCTATCGTCCCGGTAAATTTGATCATATTCTCTTTTCCTACCACGGATTGCCTGTGCGACAGGTGCAAAATACACATCCTGATATATCCTTTCAAGAGTGCCGGTGCGAGAGTCAGATGCCGGCTCACGGACATCATTGTTACAAAGCGATTTGCTACGCCACCACCCGTTTGCTGGTCGATCGGCTGGATTTGTCCGAAGAGGATTATACCACCACATTTCAATCGCGATTATCAAGGAATTGGTTAATGCCATTTACTGATCAGGTATTGAGAGAGCTTGCAGCGCGTGGCAAAAAGCGAATATTGGTTGTAGCTCCGGCTTTTGTGGCCGATTGTCTCGAGACGAAGGAGGAGATCGCCAAATCGTACGGTCAACTTTTTAAAACGTGCGGTGGCGATGAGCTTGTGCTGGTGGAGAGCCTGAATGACAGCGATGCCTGGGTAGAGGCGGTCTGCGAAATCATTCGCTAAACCATAAGGTGCGCTTTTCTTTTATATTAAGGTTGCAATCCCATTGCGAATGGTTAATTTTGCAGCTCAATTTACTGCAAGATGGAAGATACCTACAAAACCATAGCCCAACCTTCGGAGGCCCTGATCAAAGAAAAGATGAGCCGTTTTATTGCCTTTGCTATTCCCGTGCGAACGGTAGAGGAGGTGAAAGGGCATCTGGAGAAGTTTCAGAAGGAATATTACGATGCCCGTCACATCTGTTATGCCTATATGCTCGGCCATGCCCGTACCGAATTTCGGGCAAATGATAACGGCGAGCCTTCGGGTACTGCCGGCAAACCAATTCTTGGCCAAATCAACTCTTTCGGCCTGACGGATATTTTGGTGGTGGTCGTTCGTTATTTTGGCGGTATCAAACTGGGTACCGGCGGATTGATTGTTGCTTACCGGGAAGCTGCCCAAATGGCCCTGCAGGAAAGTGAAATCATTGAGAAAACCGTGGATGATGAAGTGACGGTTCGCTTCGAATACCCGTTTATGAACGATGTGATGCGGGTGGTGAAAGAGGAGGGACCGGAGATCGTGCGTCAGTTTTTCGATATGGATTGCGAGATGGTGTTGCGCATTCGTCGTGCGCAGGTCGATCGGTTGCGCGAGCGATTGTCGAAGATCGAATCGGCGGTGGTGGATGGTGATAATGAGTGAAAATTATCTTAGCTAAAGACGAGTTACTTAGTTATTCCTGCGATATAAATTTCCTTAGCAGTTCTTCCCGTCTCTCGCAGCTGATGACGTATTTACGGTGTTTTGTGATAATCAGGATTTGATTGTTTTCGTCCGTTGTGTATGAGAAATAGTTTCCGATTTCACCGGTGTAGAACCAGCCCAGGTAGCCGAATAATCCACCACTTCCAAACTTCCGGACAGCACAGTTGCTCTTGTATGCATTGATTGCCATAATATCTTTTCGATGGATAACGACGGTTCCGATTAAGCGCTTGATAAAAAGAGCATCCTCGGTTACTTCAATGTAAATGGGGGTATAGGCAAAACAATACAGTGTGGCGGATAAGAGCAGAATAAAGAATTCCAGATGCCCTTCATTCCCTAATTTATACAATCCAAATCCGATAATCGCCAACGCGATAAGGGTGATGATTCTGACGGAGTTACTCCAGTTGCAGCGAAATCTCATGGCGGAAATATTTTTGTAAGTCTTCAATATCGTGATAGCAAAGATAGCAATTTATTGCTTTTTCGGTACGGAAACATCGACTATCTTTGCGGTATGAAGATATATTGGGAGATATTCTATACCTTTCTGAAGATAGGCCTGTTTACTATAGGTGGAGGCTGGGCGATGGTTCCGGTGATTGAACGTGAGGTGGTTGACAAAAAAAAGTGGCTGACCAAAACTGATTTTCTCGATGCTTTAGCCATATCGCAAACAGTACCCGGCGTAATGGCAATAAACGTTGCTAATATGGTGGGTTATCAGGTAAAACAAAAAAAAGGATCATTAGTTGCTATTTTGGGAAGTGCATTGCCCTCATTTGTAATTATACTTATCATTGCTGTTTTCTTTACCGGTATAAAGGATAATCCGGTTGTGGAACGAATCTTCAAAGGGATCCGGCCTGCTGTGGTGGCTCTTATTCTGGTGCCGGTGTTTACTACGGCGAAATCAGTCCGCATTAACCGTCGGAATATAATTGTCCCTGTTTTGGTCGCTTTGATTATCTGGCAGCTTCATATTTCTCCTGCCTATATTTTCCTGGGCGCTGCGCTGGGAGGGATGCTTTATTTAAGGCTGAAAAGGTGATGTTATTCCATAGAAATATAATCAGATACGTTCTTTTAAGTAATAGGACAAATTTATTGTCACATTTTACACAGAGTTGCACAGAGAAGTCACAGAGTTGCACAGAGGTTTTTCTTTTTTTCTCTATTTAGACTCTGTCTATTCACTTTGTAATAGAATTTATATTTCCATAGTTCTCTGTGGAACTCTGTGAAAAACTCTGTGAACCTCTGTGTAATCAATGTAAAAAAAAATACGATATTATTTCATTCTCATTACTTATGATCTATCTTCAACTTTTTCTTGCTTATTTTAAGATCGGTATTTTCGCCTTCGGAGGTGGATATGCCATACTCTCGATGATTCAGAATGAAGTGGTAAATGTGCATCATTGGGTATCCATGCAAGAGTTTACCGATATAGTTGCTATTTCACAAATGACTCCGGGACCGATCAGTATCAATAGTGCTACTTATATTGGATATACTGTAACGGGAACCATTTGGGGTTCTTTCCTGGCTACCGTTGCTCTTTGTTTACCTTCCATGATCATCATGGCAATCATAATCCGGTATTTTTTTAAATATCGATCCAATAAATGGGTAGAGGCTGCATTTACAGGTATACGTCCGGCAGCAGTTGGACTGATCGCGGCAGCGGCACTATTGCTGATGACCCGCGAAAACTTTACCGATTATAAGAGTGTTCTGATATGCGTTATGGCCTTTTTATTGGTGAGATATGCTAAGATCGGACCTATTCCTACAATCATTCTTGCGGGTGTGGCAGGGTTTCTATTGTATTAAGAAAATATAGACTCTGCAACATGTTGCTGTTTTTATTTACGTTATGTAAAATATATTTTGCAAATTAAATCCAAATTCATACCTTTGATAAGTTAACAAATTAAATCCTTATTCATATGTCAGTAAATAAAGTGATTTTAATCGGAAATGTTGGTAAAGATCCTGAAGTGAGATATTTAGATAACGGAGTGGCTGTTGCCAATCTTCCGTTAGCTACTTCTGAAAGAGGATATACCACTTCTGCCGGTGTGCAAGTGCCCGAACGTACCGAGTGGCATAATATAGTATTATGGCGCGGATTGGCTGAAATTGCCGAGAAGTATGTGAGAAAGGGTTCTCAAATTTATATTGAAGGAAAAATCCGTACCCGGAATTACGATGATCAGAATGGCGTGAAACGCTATGTAACCGAGATCTTTGCAGATAGCATGCAGTTACTCGGACGTCGTGAAGGAAATGGTCAGGCGCAGGAAGCAGCAGCACCGTTGGCACAGCCGGCACAAGCAGCATCACCTGTACAACCACAGCAATCTCAACCCCAGGTTTCGGAATCTATTCCTGATTTCGGCTCAAATGGACAAACCGACGATTTGCCATTCTAAAAAATTGTATACCTTTGCATAAGCAGCTATTAAATATAAAGCTGCTGAAAACGAAACTCTTTGGATGCTGTTGTTTTGTATATATTGCTAAACAGCAGCATCTTTAGTTTTTTGTCTATCTGGTTGTTAAACTAAATTTGAATTTCTTGGACCCGGACCATTATTTGTCCCGAATCGGAGACATCATTACATTCTTGCCTCTGACTTCTGAGGTGTATATGCTTGCCGCAGCGGCTCTTTTCTTGCTGCTGTTTTCTGCTTTTATCTCTGCATCGGAGATTGCTTTTGTATCTCTTTCGTCAACCGATCTTAAAACGATAGGGGAAAATGAACACCCCCGGGATGAGCTGGTTCGTTTTTTACTGAAGAAACCCGATCACCTGCTGGTTACCCATATAATCGTCGGTAGTTTTATCAATATTTCTTTTATCATCCTTAGCAATTATCTGATCGATCTATCCCTGCAATTTGAGGTTGCAGCTATAGCTTATGCCGTCAGGATTTTAGTGTTGGCATTTCTGTTGTTGCTTTTTGGAGAGCTGGTGCCTAAAATTTATGCTTCCGGTCATTCTTTAAATCTCATTCGTCGTTCGTCGGGGGTTATTCGTCTGTTTTATTGGTTCCTGAGTCCCATATCCCGGATTCTGGTTAGTGTAGTGAATCGATTTTCTCACCGGTTGAGCCGGAAAGGTCATAATATTTCAATGGATGAGTTGTCGCAGGTATTGGAGCTGACGTCGGATGAGATTAAGGATGAAAAAGATATTCTCGAGGGAATCATCAAGTTTGGGGATAAGATGGTGGCCGATGTAATGACACCTCGTGTCGATATTGATTTTGTAGATATTCGTCTGAATTTCAGGGGAGCACTGGATCGGGTGATTGAAACAGGCTATTCACGCATTCCGGTTTATTCCGGAGCCGAAGATGCCATCAAAGGAGTGCTTTACAGTAAAGACTTGCTTCCTTATCTGAATAAACCGGAAAATTTTCGTTGGCAGAGCCTGATCCGGCCAGCCTATTTTGTGCCGGAAACCAAGAAGATCGACGATTTGCTTGAAGAGTTTAAAACCAGCAAGATTCATATGGCCATCGTGGTTGATGAATATGGTGGAACTTCCGGTTTAATTACGATGGAAGATGTTCTGGAGGAAATTGTCGGGGAAATCAGCGATGAATACGATGAAGAGGAACGTCAATATATTCGCCTGGATGACGGAGCTATTATTTTCGAGGCCAGGATTCTGTTGAATGACTTCTATAAAGTGACCGGAATTGATGAAGATGAATTTGCAGAAGTGAATGGTGAAGCAGAAACGTTAGCCGGAATGATTCTGGAAATCAAGGGAGAATTTCCGGCCCGGCGAGAAGTGATCTATCATGGCCGTTATGCTTTTCAGATACTGGAGATGGATAAGCGTCGCATACGCAAAATTAAATTTTGGGTAGCCGATACGTAGGGGCAACCCTTGTGTTTGCCCAAAAACAAACCAACATATTACACAAATATATGAAGCCTTTTTACATCCTGATGCTCTTGTTTTCATCCTTATTTATTTTTTCTTGTCAGGAATCCGTTCCCAAACCCAACGGTTTCTTTCGAATTGATTTGCCGGAAAAGAAGACCGTGTTGTTTCAGTCGAAAGTTCTGCCTTATACTTTTGGCATTTCAGATATCAGTCGCATAAAATACGATACCACCGGAAAAGACAGAAGTTGGCTGGTGATCGAATATCCCCGCTATCGGGCCAGAATACTGTGTTCATATCAGATGATTGACCGACAGTCGTTTCGTCAGGTCTCGGAGCAGAATCGCAATTTTGTTTATCGCCATTCGGTGAAAGCGGCTGCAATAAATGAGAAGCTTTTTCAGCGTCCCGAAAAGAAAGTCTACGGTATATTTTACGAACTGAAAGGAGAGGCAGCCACTCCGTGCCAGTTTATGCTCACAGATAGTGTGCGAAACTATTTTCGCGGCTCTCTTTATTTTGATTGTGCTCCTCAGCCCGATTCTCTGGCGCCCGTTGTTAAATACATCAAGGCTGATATTCTCGATCTGATGCAAACCTTTGAATGGCGATAAACTTCTACTTATGGCAATTGTTTTAGCAAAAAGTTTTCCTGATGGCGGTCGTTTGGCTGTATGGAAGATTGAAGAGAGTCTTGAAGAATTGATTGCTCTTTCATTCAATCCGGACAATCTTCGACAAGCTGTATCTTCGAAGCTGTTGGAGAAACGGAAGCTGGAGTTAGTAGCTACCCGCTTGTTATTGCAAGTGCTGACCGGTGAGTTTGTGCAGGTAGAATATCTTTCTTCGGGCAAACCTTATCTGGCAGATAACCGCTTTCGCATCAGTCTCTCTCATACCGATGGATATGCCGCTGCATTTATTCATCCGGATCAGGATCCGGGCATTGATATTGAGTATATTTCTACCCGTGTAATGCGTATTCAGAATCGTTTTCTCAGTCAACCAGAAATTGCAGCATTGCAACCTGATGATCCATTGACTCAAACTCTTATTCTTTGGTCTGCCAAGGAGAGTGCTTTCAAGGCTTTGGATAAAGAAGGCGTAGACTTTCGTGAGCAGCTGGTTTCAGATCCATTCACTTTGAGGGCTGAAGGAATTTTCAAAATTCAGGAACTACGGACAGAAGAGCAGATTATTTTTCCGATTCAGTATTGGGTGAATGGGGAGTATGTGTTGACTGCGACGGTAGGGGAGGGGATTTATAAAATTCCGGCAAGTAGACAAGTTTAGATTTCTTCATAATATTGCTTTACCTTCTTCTTCAGTAAAGAGAAAAACTCATCATGAGAAAGGCTTCCTTCCGGGATGTCCTCTTTGATTGTCTCTTGAAAGTGAACAGTTTTTTTATGCTTCTTCAGTTCATTTATCAAACGTTTACCTGTTGGTGTACTATCATCAATATTTACGGTAATCATAGCTTTTTTGATTTGCTCTTTGATTGGTTAGTGTCTAGAATAAAAAAACGTCCAGGGTATTGAATCCTGGACGTTTTTTGTTTTGGTTGTTTAATTCTTATTTCGAGAAGAAACGGAATATATCATTTCCATTAGCAAAGAGCAATAAGCTGAACAATAGAACCATACCGGCTATTTGGGCATACTCCAGGAATTTCTCGCTGGGTTTACGACCTGAAATTACTTCGTAAAGCAGGAACAATACGTGTCCTCCGTCAAGGGCGGGAATCGGTAATATGTTCATGAATGCCAGGATGATCGAAAGGAAAGCTGTGATTTCCCAGAATCCAAGCCAGTTCCATTGGTCAGGAAATATACTTCCTAAAGTTCCGAATCCACCCAGGCTGGAAGCGCCTTCTTTGGTAAATACATATTTCATGCTTCCCGCGTAACTAGAAAGGGTGCTTACGCCTTTGTGGATACCGGCAGGGATAGATGAGAAGAATCCAAAGGTTTGAACTTCCGATTTAAATATTTCGGTCATGTTCATCAGTTCCACACCGATTTTTCCGGTTGCATCTGGAATCAGGGAAACGTTTTGAGCTATACCATTACGATAAAAACCGAGTTGAATTGATTTGCCCTGGTTCTTTTGTAATGCCATCATCACATCATAAGCGGTCGCTGTTTGGACCCCATTGACAGAGGTAATGCTGTCTTTCGCCTGCATGCCTGCTTTGGCGGCAGGTTTTGCGGTAATAGCCCGTTTTACCACCATCGGATAGCGAATAGCCGCAAATCCTTTTTTATCATGAAGCAATTGTTGCATAAAATCACCAGGAATTGCGATCGCCACTTTCAGCCCATCACGTAAGACCGTTACTTCTTTGGCATTTGCAATGTTTTGCGCAGTTGATGATTCGAAACGAACCAATTCTTTTTGGTCAGCGCTAAGCAGAATGTCGCCATCACGAAATCCCATTCGTTGAGCTGTTTCGCTGAATTCCATCCCCATAGCCGCATTTTTAAGCGGAACATATTTATCACCCCAGGTGAAGAGAATCATTGAGTAGAGAAAGATTGCCAGAAGGAAATTCATCACCACACCGGCTACCATGATCATCAGGCGTTGTCCGGCCGGCTTAGCACGGAATTCATGGGGTTGAGCGGGCATCGCCATTTGCTCTTTATCCATCGATTCGTCGATCATACCCGATATTTTCACATAACCGCCCAGTGGCAACCATCCGATTCCGTATTCGGTTTCACTATTTTTGGGCTTGAATTTGAACAGACTAAACCAGGGATTGAAAAACAGATAGAATTTTTCGACTCTGACTTTGAAGATACGGGCGAAGATGAAGTGCCCGAATTCGTGAACAATCACCAGAATCGAAAGGCTAAGAATAAGTTGTAAGGCTTTAATTAAATAAGTCTCCATTATTTGTGCTTTTGTTTAGTATTTATTTTTTGTTTCTATTTAATAGTTATAAGAGCGATAGAGCAATCTCGCGTGCTTCGCGGTCTGTCTCTATATATTCGTCGTATCCGGGTTGTGCAATGAATGAAGCTTTCTGCATGGTTTCTTCTATGATATCCGACATTTGCAGGAATCCGATCTTTTCTTGCAGGAATGCAGCAACAACAATCTCATTGGCTGCATTCAGGATGCAGGGCATATTTCCTCCGATACGCATAGCTTCGTAAGCGTAAGCCAGATTCCGGAACTTTTTCAGATCAGGCTGTTCGAAAGTGAATTGTGTGCAGGTGGTCCAGTCTACACGCGGGGATTTGTTGGGCAATCGTTTTGGAAACGAGAAGGCATAGCTGATGGGCAACTTCATGTCGGGCATTCCCATTTGAGCTTTGATGGAACCGTCTTCGAATTGTACCATCGAGTGAATGATCGACTGCGGATGCACGACTACTTCTATCTCCTCCGGTTTTACATCAAAGAGCCATTTGGCTTCAATCACTTCAAACCCTTTGTTCATCATGGTGGCGGAGTCGATGGTGATTTTAGCTCCCATTTCCCAGTTGGGATGTTTCAATGCCTGATGTTTGGTTACGTGTGCCAATTGCTCCAGTGGAGTCGTACGGAATGGTCCGCCGGAAGCTGTCAGGATCACCTTCTCGATATTGTTGTCAGCTTCTCCCACTAATGATTGGAAAATCGCCGAGTGTTCCGAGTCGACGGGAAGGATAGGAGTGCGGTACTTCAGTGCCAGCTCATTGATCAGTTCTCCGGCTACCACGAGGGTTTCCTTATTTGCTAAAGCAATAGCTTTGCCCGAGCGGATGGCTTGGATAGTGGGTTGCAGTCCTGAGAAACCAACCATGGCTGTGAGTACAACATCTATTGGATCCGATTCTACGATTTGGGCAATGGCATCTTGTCCGGCGTATACTTTGATAGGGAGGTCCCTGAGAGCCTCTTTCAGCATCGCATACTTGTCTGTATTAGCAATGATAACAGCTTCGGGCTGGAATTTCCGGGCTTGCTCGATGAGTAAATCTACGTTGTTGTTGGCAGTTAATGCGTATATTTCGTATAGTTCTGCATTTTCTGATACGACCTCCAGGGCTTGTGTTCCGATGGAACCGGTTGAGCCCAGTATGGCCAATTGTTTCTTCTTCATTGGTTTAAAAAACTATATATTGAGTAGGATTAACAGGTTTACCATTGTGCCAGAGCTCGATCACTACAGGAAGAGCCGTTTTATTGCCTGACAGGGGCGCGGTAGTAGCAATTGCTTCTCCGGTTCTTACACTTTCGCCGGGATTTTTCAATATCCGGCTACAATTCTTGTAAATAGATACATACCCTTCCGGGTGGAGAATCTGGATAAATTCGGTTCCATTTTCCAATCTTCCACACAGGATAACGTCGCCTTCAAGCGCAGCCATTACCGGGCTGTTTGGTGGTGTGGTTACACTTATTCCAAATTGTTTTTGTGCGGGATTGAATTTTTTTGTGATAACTCCTTTAACGGGACGAATGAAAGCAACGGATTCCATTCGGTTGATTTGTTTGGGCTGGATGGAGAGATTGAATTTTTCTTCCTCTTCATATTCTTTTCGAAAGTTCAGTTCTCCTTCTGATGCTTTTAATTCTTCCGGTTTTATATTAGCCAGCGAGTCGATGGTAGAGATGGAATCAAGCTTAATGTCTCCTTTGAGTACACTTTTTACGCTTGTCAGGTATTTCTCCTGTGTTTGAATCAGATTTTCCAGCGAATCGATTTTCAACGCATTATTGATAATGTCTTTGCGGGCATTTACATCAAGATAACCAGGTAAGAAATTCTTTATGGGAGTATAAACGATTAGTGTTGATACCAGGAAGACTGCGACGGCAAATAAGGCTAACCCCGCCCAAATAGCTGACAGCAAAGATAAACGGAATGCCCAAGCCTCTTCTAATGTCTTCTCGTTGAGGATCGATAGTTTATATTTGAAGCGGATATGTTGCCAAAAAGTTTTTCCTCTTGTTTTCTTTGCCATACATCAATGTAATGAACAGCAAATTTAATAAATAAAATGCAACCGTCCTTCCTGATTATGGATTTTTACAGGGTAGAGGATCATATTTCGACAAAAAAAATCGCTTATTTCCAGCCTTTGATTCAGCGTAGAAATAAGCGATTTAAATAGATGAGAGAAGTTATTTATTTTGAATAAATAATTGACATTTTCAATCCTTTGGTTTTTAGCTTAACAGCTGAAGGTTCAAAGTAGTGACTGATTTTGGTAACACTTCCGCTTGAGGTGGCATTTGCAATTGTAATCGGTACCAGATAAACATCTTCCGGAGCTGCCGATTCACTCAGGTCATCCTCAAAAAAAGTTCTGAGATTCGAGAAGGTGTATGAATTATCAGTCTTGGAGAAAGTCGCATAAAGATGTTTGCTTGCATCAAATGCAATCTTATGGCTAAATAGATCCTTCATCTCACTAGCTTTTACCATTAACAGGTAGGTGGGAGGTTGAAGAATGTTTTTTGACTTTTCTACCCGGAATGAACCTAACTCAAGCTTAACGCCATTCAGGCGCTGACCCTGACCTGCTTTATTCATTGCCTTAGCCATTTCCCCGATCGGGAAAGTGAGCTTGGTGAAAACCCCGGCCGGCGATTTGATGTAAGTAGCCGTTGTATCTTTAAGCAAAGCTTCGGTACCCAGGTTTTCATAACGATTTACCTGGAAAACTTCTTTAGTGACAGCCATGGATCGTGCCCCATTGGTTACGACAATACTGTCATTTCCATCACTATCTTCGTAATGAGCCTTGTATTTGAAATAGAAATTAAGTTTCGTGCTCAGTACTTTGATTATAGAGCCTGTGCCGAAAGAGGTTGTGATATATACTCCCGGGAAATATTCCTGGAATGCGGTGTTGTTTGCGAATTTCTCCGGGTGATTTTTTACGTTCAGGTAAAACGAATCAGCAATCGCTTTAGGGAGTTTGATTTCAACATATTTAGTCGATCCGTATGCTTTTCTTAAAGAGTCGCTCAGTGATGCGTCATAAGCAGAATATCCTTTTTTAGCTAAGAGGATCGATTTGTCGCAATACTTAGAATATGGAGTGTTAGAGTATATGTCATTCTCCAGCTGTTTGTTGAGCTGATAAACGCTTACCTGCATGGGGGCAAGGGAATCGCCTACATAAGACTGATAAGTGAGCAAAACTGTAGCTGAGTCCAGTTTATCATAGAGTAACTCTTTATGAAAATAAAAACCTTCCTGGCAATAAAACTGCGCCATATAATCGCATTTAAGATTGCCATAGGTGTCGTCGTAGTAATTTCCAAGTAGTCCGACGGTTGTCTTAGCGTAAATGGAGTTTACCGTATCTGTAACAGCGGCGACGTTAAAAGTGTCCGTTGAAACGGTCAGGATGTCTGTGTCGGGTTGGATGCTTGATCCGATCAGATCTAACGTGTCATCGCAAGAAAAAAAGGCTACAGAAGCCAAGGCTAAAATCAGATACTTTAAATTCATTGCTAGAATAAGATTTTATTTATGAGTGCCCAAAAGTAACAATTAAATTGTAGGTTGGAAGGAGTCTAATAAATAATTTTTATTTATTAGCATTCTCCCAGATTTTGTCATAAAATTCATTATAAGCATCCATATAAGCGTCAGGTTGCTGGTGCTCAAGGAATGGAAGTCCGCAGCTTTGTGCATAAGATTTTACCTCTTCATTGATATTTGGGCTGCCTTGAATTACACCATCAGAAAAGTCAATGGCGAATTTAGAAAGGTCGGCGAATGAAAGCTCTTTTCCTGCGATTGAAGCGATATCACTATCTTCAATACCATCCAGGCGCAGCATTTGGCTGAAATTGGGTCTGAAATTGCTTTTGAAATCATTGTCGTAAACGGAATAGACAATTTTAGAGTTGCAGAAGAATGGATCGTCCGAATATACTTTTTTAATGTAAAGTGGCGCTAAAGCAGTAATCCAACCGTGGCAATGGATGATGTCGGGAGTCCAACGCAGTTTCTTTACAGTTTCGAGTACACCCCGGGCAAAGAAAATACAGCGTTCGTCATTATCGGGATATTCAGTGCCATCATCATCTCCGACTATATTTCTTTTTTGGAAATAGTCATCGTTGTCGATAAAGTAGATCTGCATGCGGGCAGACTGGATTGATGCAACTTTGATGATCAGGGGGTGGTCTGTGTCGTCGATGATCAGGTTCATGCCTGAAAGGCGGATGACTTCATGTAGTTGATTTCTTCTTTCGTTGATACAACCGAATTTCGGCATGAAGTTGCGAATTTCTTTTCCTCTTTCTTGAATTCCCTGGGGCAGTTGTCTGCAGATAGTTGAAATTTCCGATTCCGGAAGGTAAGGCATTACCTCTTGTGAGATAAATAAAACTTTTGTGGCTTTCATTCTAAAAAAATCTTAGCGATTTGGACTGCAAAGATAGTAAAAATTATTGGTGTTACAGCGTTGTGTAAGTGGGGAATGTGTAAAATGGGAGGATAGGCTCGGTGAATTCAACGAAATGCGATAGATCGAAAGTGCTCTTTTGATTGTAATGTCGCTTTGTTTATCATTGATGTAGAAGGGGGTGTTTGAAGTCCGGATTCAAAAAATGCGATTCAATCCTGGCATAATGCCAATATTGAATCGCATAAATTATAGATAGAAGTTTAAATATAGTTTAAAGAGCAGCGAGAGCAGCTTCGTAGTTCGGTTCGTCGACCGTTTCGGGGACGAGTTCCGTGTAAACGACTTTGCCGCTTTCGTCAATTACGACTACCGAACGGGCAAATAATCCGGCTAATGGGCCGTCTAAGATTTGTACGCCATATGCTTCGCCAAATTGAGAATCACGAAAAGCTGATAAGGTTACAACATTATTGATTCCTTCTGTAGAGCAAAAGCGTTCGCTGGCAAATGGTAGGTCTTTAGAGATTCCCAAAACTACGGTGTTCTCTTTTTTAGCTGCTTCAACGTTGAACTTGCGAACAGAGGTTGCACAGGTCGAAGTGTCTAAGCTTGGGAAGATATTGAGAACGACTTTTTTGCCTTTTAGTTCGCTGAGGTTCAGGTTGCCCAAATCGTTTTTAACTAATTCAAAAACGGGAGCCACGCTGCCTACTGCCGGTAAATTTCCTGAGGTGTTAAAGGGATTTCCTTTCAATGTTACTGTTGCCATAAATCAAATTTGTTTTTATAACCAGTTTAAATAATTTGTTTGTTACGACTGAAATAACATTGACCTTTTTGAAATTGTTCGGCTGGTTGAGATTATTTTTTACTTTTTTATCCCCGTTCGTTCCAGCAGGGCATCGATAGTTGGCTCTTGTCCGCGGAAGCGTTTGTAAAGAAGCATCGGATCTTCGGTCCCTCCATTTTGAAGTACGTTTTCGCGGAACGAACGGGCAGTCTCTTTATCAAAAATGCCTTTTTGTTTGAAAACAGAGAATGCGTCGGCATCCAGTACTTCAGCCCATTTATAACTATAATATCCAGCAGCATAACCTCCTGCAAAGATGTGATTGAAAGCGGTGCTGATGGATACTCCGTCAACCTTAGGCAGTATTTGCGTTTTGTCGCAGGCTTCTGTTTCGAATGTCAAAGGATCGCCTGAGTAGGGTGTTTTGAGTGTATGCCATGCCATGTCGAGGAATCCGAAATTGAGCTGACGCACGCAGGCATATGCCACGTTGAAGTTGTCGGCTTCTTTGATTTTTTTAACCAATTCAGCAGGTATATTTTCTCCTGTTTGGTAGTGGACGGCAAAGCGATCCAGGAATTCTTTTTCACTCAGGAAGTTTTCCATCAACTGGGAAGGCAGCTCCACAAAGTCGCGATAGACATTGGTTCCGGAGAGTGTTTCGTAGGTACACTCTGTGAGCATACCGTGAAGTGCATGACCGAATTCATGCAGGAAGGTGTTTACTTCATCATAAGTCAGCAGTGCGGGTTTCGATTCGGTAGGGCGGGTGAAGTTCATCACAATCGATACATTCGGGCGATGATCTTTACCATTTAATTTATATTGCTCTTTGAAACTGGTCATCCATGCTCCATTGCGTTTTCCTGTACGGGGGTGGAAGTCTGTATAAAGAATGGCAATAAATTTTTTCTGCGCATCATACACTTCGAATGCTTCTACCTCAGAGTGATAAACCGGAATATTCGGATTCTTTTTGAAAGTCAACCCAAAGAGATCTGTCGCCAGACCAAACACGCCTTTTTTTACATGTTCAAGTTCGAAATAAGGGCGAAGCATCTCGTCGTTGATCTGGTATTTGGTGTCTTTTAGCTTTTCTGCATAGAATGACCAATCCCATGGCATAAGGGTCAGATCTTTCTTTTCATGCCCAATGGCAAAACCCTGAATCTCTTTGTACTCCTGAAGGGCCGTTGGTTTGTATGCTGTCAGCAGTTTGTCCAGCAGTTCAAATACGTTAGCTTCGTTTTTAGCCATTCGATCTTTGAGCGCGTATTCAGCATAGTTGCCATAGCCCATCAGCTGGGCAATTTCCATGCGCAGGCGGGCGATGTTTTTAGCCAATTCGCGGTTGTCAAATTCACCACCGTTCATACATTTGCTGTTATAAGCCCGGTAAAGTTTCTCACGAAGATCGCGACGCTCTGCATATTTCATAAAGGCGACATAGCTTGGCATAGAAAGATCGAATGCCCATCCCTCTTTTTCTTTTTGCTTGGCCCGAAGAGCTGCAGCTTCGATTACATCGGCGGGTAATCCGGTTAATTCACTCTTATCGGTGAGCAGCATCAGGAAGTTGTTGGTCTCTTTCAGTACATTTTGACCAAACATCACCGTGGCTTGCGATAATTCGGTCGACAGTTTGCGGAACTTTTCTTTGTCATCCCCTTTTAGCGTCGCCCCGTTTTTTTCAAAACTGATATAAGTGCGTTCGAGCAACATTTTCTGTTCGGTATTCAGGCCTAAATTGTCACGCTTATCGTAAACCGCCTTTACGCGGGCGAAAAGTTTTTCGTTTAGGTTAATGTTGTTGCTATGCTCGGTCAGCTTCGGCGACATTTTCTGCGAAAGGTCCATCATCTGATCATTGCTTTCCGCGCTGTTTAGATTGAAAAATACAGACGAAACCAACGTCAGCGTGTGTCCCGAGTGCTCAAGCGCTTCGATGGTGTTGGCAAATGTTGGAGCTTGTGGGTTATTGGTTATGGCTTCTATTTCTTGGTTGTGAAGTTTCATGGCTTCTTCGAATGCGGGTTCGTAATGTTCGAATTTGATAATGTCGAATGGAATTGTTTCAAACGGAGTTTTGTGTTTCGTCAGAAACGGATTGGTTGCTTGTGTCATAGTAAAACCTGTAAATATTAATGCGGTTAGCAATTGTTTTAATCTCTTCATACTTTAATCTCTTAAATTGAAAATTTCAACCTGAGTTTATATAGTAATATCCTTTAGTTGAATGGCAAAGTTAATTAAAAGCAGTGTGTGAATTTTTATTTTTGCAATTTTTAGAGGACGGGGTGGCGCTAAGAGATAGGTATTCTTTCGATTCCACTCTCAAAAATTCGCCATTTTTTCGTACATTTGCCCCTCAAAATTAAAGATGTATAACCGATGAAAGTTATTGAAATGATTCAGTCCGCCAAAAAGACGGCGTTTTCATTTGAAATTTTGCCTCCATTGAAAGGAAGCAGCATTGACCGAGTTTTCAAAACGATTGATACCCTGCGGGAATTCGATCCGAAATATATAAACATCACAACACACCGTAGCGATGTGGTTTTCAAGAATGTAGACAATGGTCTATTCAGACAGGTGATGGAACGTAGCCGTCCCGGAACGGTTGCGATTGCAGCTGCGATTCAGAATAAATACGGCATTACTGCTGTTCCGCATGTTATTTGTAGCGGATTCAGTCAGGTTGAGACGGAGTATGCGCTGATTGACCTCAGTTATTTAGGAATTACAGATTTATTGATTCTCCGCGGCGATAAAGCTAAATCGGATAAATCATTCAAGCCGGCAGAAGGTGGACTTTCTCATGCTTTGGATTTACAACTTCAGGTAAATAACTTTAATCAGGGACATTTGCTCGACGGTGGAAAAATGGATCCGTTGAAGACGCCATTTTCATATGGGGTGGCAGGTTATCCGGAAAAACACGATGAGGCGCCTAACCTGGATTCAGATATTCATTGGTTGAAAGAGAAGGTAAACGCCGGAGCTGAATATGTAGTGACTCAGATGTTTTTCGACAATCAGAAGTATTTCGATTTTGTAGACCGTTGTCGCGCAGAAGGTATTAACGTGCCTATTATTCCGGGCTTGAAACCGTTGACCGTACTTGATCAAATGACTGTTCTCCCTAAAATCTTTCACGTAGATATACCTGAAGCTTTCGCACAAGAGTTGCGCAAATGTAAAACGGATGAAGAAGCTCGTCAGGTCGGAGTTGAGTGGTGTACCCTTCAATCGCAAGAGCTGATTCAGAAAGGTGTGCCCAGCATTCACTTCTATACACTGATGGCTACGAAGAGTGTGAAAGAGGTAGCGCAGAAAGTATACTAATATAAGCCTCCCCTCCCGATAGCTATCGGGACCCTCCAAAAGAGGGGCTAAGAATACTTCATCATGCTATCTCTCAAACCCTCCCTTTGGGGGAGGGATGGGAGGGGCTTTATCTTTTAAATTTATGTTGTTTCGCGATGTAATCGGACAGGAAGAGTTAAAGAGTCGGTTGATTCAATCGGTGCGGGAGGAGCATATTGCTCATGCTCAACTCTTTTGCGGTATGGAAGGAGCGGGTGCTTTGCAGCTCGCTTTAGCCTATGCCCGATATATTCATTGTACAAACCGGCAGGAGACTGATGCTTGCGATGAATGTCCCTCTTGCCGGAAATATAACAAACTGATACACCCTGACCTCCATTTTGTTTTTCCCATTATCAAGATAGACAAAAAGAAAAAAGAGGTTTGTGATGATTATCTGGCGGAATGGCGCGAGTTTAATCTGCAAAATAGGTACTTTTCGCTAAGTCAGTGGCTTACCTTTATTGGTACTGAGAATGCGCAGGGAATGATTTATGCTAAAGAGAGCAGCGAGATCATTCGCAAACTGACGTTGAAAACGTATGAGGCCGAATACAAGATTATGATTGTATGGTTGCCCGAAAAGATGAATGAGGTCTGTGCCAACAAGCTATTGAAGATGCTTGAAGAGCCGCCTCAGAAGACACTTTTTCTATTGGTAGCTGAGCAGACCGAGCAGATACTGACTACAATTTTATCGCGCAGTCAGCGGGTAAATATACGACCGATAGATGCGGAGACTTTGGCGGGGGTATTGCACAACCGTTTTGGATTGAGTGATCAGGATGCTGCCGCTGTTGCGCATGTATCGGGAGGGAATTATCTCAAGGCCATCGAGACGATTCAGTTAAGCGAAGAGAATCAGTTATATTTCAACTTCTTTACCCGCTACATGCGTTTGGCATACACCGTTGCCAATATGAAACGCGCTGACAATCCTGCATTGAAATTCAATGCATTGAAAGAGTTGAAAGAAGTGTCCGATGAAATTTCAGGCATGGGTCGTGAGAAACAAAAACAGTTTCTGGGCTATTGTCAACGCTATTTGCGTGAAAACTTCGTGCTGAATCTGCAGGTGCCTTCTATCAGTTTTCTCAATGCTCAGGAGTCGGCTTTCTCGGCCAGGTTTGCGCCATTTATTCATTCCCGCAATATTTTCGGCTTTCTTGAAGCCTTTGAGCGGGCACAGGTCGAGATTGAGCAGAATGTCTATGCTAAAATGATCTTTTTCGATCTAGCATTGAAAGCTATTATGTTATTGAAAAACTGATTTAATCTGAGGTGCATTCCTGTATCCGCTTTTTTGGGAAAGTTAGGTCACTCGACATAGGAAAATGATTATATTTGTAGGCTTCTTTTTTAAAGAAGCTTTTTTCATTCAATAAAACCACTATATATTACGCTAAAAATGGATTTCAAATACGATAATAAAGGCTGCAACATGAATAAAAAAGGTTGTAGCAAAAAAATGGATTCCAAGCTGAACACCTTTGACTGGCTTTGCGACATCGATGAGTCGCAAAATGAGACAGAGTTCATTGAGGTGCAGTTCAAAAATACCCGTAAGGGATATTTCAAAAACAGCAACGGTTTACGTCTCGAAAAAGGGGATGTTGTCGCTGTTGAATCAACTCCGGGGCATGACATCGGTACGGTTACACTCACCGGACGTTTGGTGTTGCTCCAAATGAAAAAGATGGGAGTAAAGCAGGATAATCCCGAAATTAAACGGGTTTATCGTAAAGCGCGCCCTGTCGATATGGAGAAGTTCGAGGAAGCAAAAAGTCGTGAGCACGATACAATGCTTCGTTCGCGCCAGATTGCCGACGATTTGAAATTAAATATGAAAATCGGCGATGTGGAATATCAGGGCGATGGAAACAAAGCCATTTTCTATTATATAGCCGATGATCGGGTCGACTTTCGTCAATTGATCAAAGTACTGGCCGAGACATTTAAAGTGCGCATCGAGATGAAACAAATTGGTGCACGCCAGGAGGCTGGTCGCATTGGGGGGATCGGTCCCTGCGGCCGTCCGCTATGTTGCTCGGGTTGGATGACCAACTTTGTTTCAGTTGCAACCAGTGCGGCTCGTTATCAGGATATTTCGCTTAATCCGCAGAAGCTGGCCGGACAATGTGCCAAGTTGAAGTGCTGTCTGAACTTTGAAGTAGATAGCTATGTGGAGGTGCAGAAACAGCTGCCTTCGCGCGAAATTCCTCTTGAAACAAAAGATGGAACTTTCTACCACTTTAAAACAGATATTTTCAATCGCCAGATGACCTATTCAAGCGATCGCAATATGTTGGCCAATCTGACTACATTGCATGCCGATCGTGTTTTCGAGATCATTAACCAGAATAAAAAAGGCATTAAACCAGAGAGCCTGCTGGAAGAACCTACGAAAAATGCGCAACCGCGTGATTTCCAGGATGGAGTGGGTGAGGAGAGCTTAACTCGTTTTGACCGCGAGAAGAAGAAAAAGAATAGTAATAACCGGGATCGCAATCGCAGTAGTAATCCCAACATAGCAGGGCTGAATCAACCTCAGGCTTCGGGAGAAGAGTCTCAAAGTCCGGCTCCCAACAATAATCGCAGCAATAATGGCGGTGCTAAAAGAGGCCCAAGACCACAGCAAAAACAGGCTCGTCCTGATCGTGGAGAGAGACCAGAACGTTCAGAGCGTCCGCAACGTCCCGAAAGAGGTGAAAGACCACAACGCCCTGAGCGTCCGCAACGAATTGAGCGTCCACAGCGCCCCGAAAAACCTCAGCGTCCCGAGGGTCCCGCTGATACCGAAAAATAATATCCCAAGTGTCATTCCGCTTATCCTGCGGAGTGGCACTTCTTTTTGCATTGACAAAACTGTTTCGATTACAAAATTCCCAGCTTTATGTTTCGCCGCAATTTATCTTTCTTGCCTCTTTTGCTTCTCCTTGTCTTGAGTGCGTGTCAATTCAACGAAACCTATTCGGAGTTTCGCGACTTTCCCGAAAAGGGTTGGAACCGCTACGATACCCTCTTTTTTAGTCCCAAAATAGAGACTTCAGGTAATTACAATCTTTTTATTGATACCCGCAACAACAATCTTTATCCGTATCAGAACCTGTGGCTATTCATATCCTGTAAACAAGACTCGATAACGTTATTTACCGATACTGTTGAGATTGAATTGGCTGATAAGTTGGGTAATTGGCATGGATCGGGCTGGGGCTCGCTCTATGAATACTCTTTTCCCTATAAAATGAATTTTCATTTTCCCGTCGCAGGCAAAAATTATACTTTCAAGATTGTGCAGGGGATGCGTGATTATGAGTTGAAAGGGATCGAAAGCGCTGGTTTTCATATTGAGAAGGCAGAGTAGGGATGTACTATATTGGGTGGATTCAGTTTATTGATTACAACGGATTACCCATTTTAAGTTGAAATCAACAATTAATTCCAGGTGCAATTTTTCACATTCTGTGATCCAAAACATTCAGTTAGATAATGGATTTGCTGAATTTTGCAGATCTTTATTTTGAAGTAGAATAAAAAAACCGGTCAAATGCTTATTCATGCATTTGACCGGTTTTTTATTTGAACAGTTATTCGGGTAAGTCTGTGTTGATCTTCTCTGAGTCAGTGTCACTTTATTTAAAGCGCTTACAATCTCTCCAATCTCGATACATCCAACCGCAAAAAGATAAAAAGCAGTATAGAGAATCCCCATAGCGACGATCCCCCGTAGCTGAAGAAAGGGAGAGGGATACCAATAACAGGCGTTAAACCAAGCACCATACCTACATTAATCATGAGGTGAAACAGAATAACTCCTGCAACAGAATAACCGTAAACGCGGGCAAACTTGGTTCGCTGTCGTTCGGCCAGATAGATCAGTCGCAGAATGAGCGCAAGGAATAGTCCGATTACCCCCGCAGAACCTATAAAACCCTCTTCTTCCCCGATTGTGCAGTAAATAAAGTCAGTATCCTGTTCGGGTACATATTTGAGTTTGGTCTGGGTGCCGTTTAGAAATCCTTTGCCCAGAAAACCTCCCGAACCGATGGCAATCTTTGACTGGTTGACGTTGTATCCCACGCCACGCGGATCATCTTCCAAACCTAAAGCTACTTTGATACGAACCTGTTGGTGTGGTTCTAAAACGTCGTTGAATACATAACTAACGGACAGAGAGAAGAGCAGAGAACCTATTGACATTAGAATAATGATCCAATAATCTTTGCTGTGCTCTTGTAATGTAAGAATGGTCATATAGATAATCGCTCCGATCACCAGAATCAGACCAATCCATGCAAAGTTGATATGTACCCCGAAAAATGAGATAATACCGAAGAGCAGAAAGGTTCCGGCTGTGGCAAAAAGAATATTTTGTGCTGCGAATGGTTTCTTGGCATAACTCACCAGGAACATCCAGATAACAGCTAATATCAGCAAATAGACCAGCAGATTGTCCATTGGTGTAATAACATTGACCACACCTTCGAATTTCATACAAATAATAAAGAGGGCAACAATGACAAATCCTCCAAATAGAATCAATCCGCTCATACCTTCACGGTAAAGCATGATCAGAAATGCGGAATATACCAGTGCTGATCCAGTCTCTTTTTGCGCTAAAATTAGCAGGAAAGGAAGTGCGATAAGTCCGCCCATTCGAAGGTAGCTGTTGAGCTTGTTAAACTGGAACTGGTATTCACCAATGAGTTTGGCCAGAGCCAACGCAGTGGTAAACTTTCCAAATTCGGCAGGTTGTAAGCTTACAGGTCCCAATACCAGCCACGACCGCGAACCCTTGATGTCGGGTGCGATAAAAATAGTCACAATCAGCAACAATATCATTCCCAGATAGGCCGGAAATGCGAATCGTTCATAAATGTCACTGTCCAGCATTAGCAAAACGAAGGCGATGCACAACGATAATCCGATCCAAAGCAGCTGCTTTCCCGATCGTTCGTTGAAATCAAAGATGCTGGCATGGTCGAAATCGTACGTTGAGGCGTAAATGCTAATCCACCCGCCCAGTACCAGCAGCAGATACATGAGTACTGTCCACCAATCCAGTTCTTTCCACAGATTTATACTTCTTGATCCCACGGACTGAAATTATTGTGTTTTTAAGTTGAGTTTCTTTGCGTATTCTTCCCGGAGCAATTTGCCTGTTGAGGTATTTCTCAATCATTAGCGAGGCAATCGGGGCAGCATAAGTTGCACCAAAACCTGCATTCTCGACGTAAACAGCTATTGCGATTTTTGGATTTACGCGAGGTGCAAAAGCCATAAAGATCGAGTGGTCTTCGCCGTGCGGGTTTTGCGCCGTACCTGTTTTTCCACAGATCTCGATGCCCGGAAGTGCCGCAGCAGTCGATGTTCCGCCAAGAACAGAGAGTGCCATACCTTCGCGTATCGGATCGTAGTATCTCGGATTTATGCCGCTGTAATGCTTTATTCTGTATTTGGTGTCAATGACCGTATCCTGAATCTGCTTCACCACGTGAGGTGTCACATAAAAGCCACGATTAGCAATAGTTGCAGCTAAGTTGCATATCTGCAGCGGAGTTGCTAATACCTCTCCCTGACCAATAGCAATAGAAATAATGGTCTCGGCTCGCCAACCTTTTTTTCCGTAAATTTTATTATAAAACTTACTGTTAGGAATTAGTCCCCGCTTTTCACTGGGTAGATCGATTCCTAACTTGTAACCGAATCCCATTTTTACCATATGGTTTTTCCAAACGTCAAAGGCCGATTGAATATTCGGATATTTTGATCGGTTGTGTAACATGCTGCGAAGTCCATAACAGAAATATGCATTACAGGAGTGTTCGATAGCATGCGACAGATCTAATGGAGAGGGGTGGGAGTGGCAACCCAATACATGCGATCCGTAGTGAAATCCGTGTGCACAAGGGAAAAATGTATGGCTGCTGATAATTCCTTCCTGTTGATACATCAATCCCTGAGTGGTTTTAAATGTCGATCCCGGAGGATAGGTTGCCATCAGTGGGCGGTTAAACAGTGGTTTATTCATGTCCCTTTCCAGCATGGCGTAGTTTTTACCGCGTTGTCGACCGTTCATTAATGCCGGATCGAAACTGGGTGCCGAGACCATCGCCAACACTTCTCCCGTAGAGGGCTCAATGGCCACTATACTGCCCAGCTTGCCGGACATCAGCATTTCGCCATATTGTTGCAGTTCCACATCAATAGTGAGTTTCATGTTCCGACCCGATTTAGGAGTCTGGTCGAATTTACCGTCCTCATATTTACCCTTAATCCGTCCGTAAGCATCGCGCAGAAGGATTTCGTAGCCTTTCTGGCCTCGCAGTTGCTGTTCGTAGCCTTTCTCCACCCCTGAGCGTCCGGTATAATCACCCGGAACAAAGTAGGGGTCGTTTTCCAGATCTTTGTTGTTTACTTCCGCCATACCTCCCAGCAGGTGGGCAGCTGTCGGAAAAGCATATTCCCGAAGAGTTCGGTTTTGGATGAAAAATCCGGGAAATCGATACAGTTTTTCCTGCAAAGCGCCATACTCTTCAAGGGTGAGTTGAGTCATAAAGAGCTGAGGGGTATAAGATGAGTAACCCGGATTTTTTTTTCGGTCCTTAATTTGTTCAATGCGCTCAATAAACTGCCGTTTTGTGTATCCGATGGTGCGACAAAAATCTAGCGTGTCCAGATCCTGTATCTCCCGCAATACGACCATGATATCGTATGTTGGCTTATTGAATACAAGCAGCTTCCCATTTCGGTCATAGAGTAATCCGCGAGAAGGGTAAATTGTTTTTTTCAGGAAAGCGTTACTGTCGGCATATTTTTTGTAATCGCTGCTAATGATTTGCAAAAAGATGAGCCGGGTAATAAAGATCAACGCAATAAATAAAGCGGCCCCCGATATATAGTAACGTCTGTTATCGAAATTGTGATTGATGTTCACCTGCGTGCAGATTTAATGTTTTCGACAGCAAAAATAAGCAAAGAAGTGAATAGCACGCAAGCTCCTATTTTTCCTAACATCATCAGCGGATTAAATAGCGCAAACGATTCGATCAGCATGAGGATCACATGGTGAATCAGAACCAATGTAACGGCATAGCGAATAAACCGCCACATTCCGAAGTTGAATGCTGTGGGTGTACTCGACTCCGCTTCATCGTGAGAGAAGTAGAGGTAAAGTACGGGATTGCGGAGTGCAGCTGTAAAAAGCGTTGCCAATGTATGCATCCCGGGTGTATTACAGAATATATCCACCAATAGCCCCACGCCAAATCCTAAGGTGTAAATCAGGCTTTTAGGCGTGTTTGCCGGTAGTGTAATGATGAAATAGAGATAGAAATAGGCGGTTGCCCATCCCAAAATATGGAAGTTATTCAAAACCGTTATCTGAATTATCAGAATAATCAGCAAAGAAAATGTATATCGTAGAAATGTATAGATCATAGTTTATTGCACTTTACTTTCGAGATCGTGTTGTTCTGCAATTTGTTTGTTAGAGATGACCCGCACATTGCTGAGTTGACTGAATCGGGTGCTCAGCTTCACTTTGATGGGGAGAACATCGTCGTTTTGTTTTCTTCTGGGCGCATCAATTGTCCCGATCATGATTCCTTCGGGGAAAACGGCAGAGAAGCCGCTGGTTACCAATGTGTCGCCTTTTTTATAATCCACGTGACGTGGAAGTTCTATCAGTTGGGCGTTGTCGGGATCTTTGCCGTCCCAAAGAACTGATCCGAAGAATTGTGTGCGTTGAATCTTGGCGCTGAGTCTCAGCTTAGGGTTAAGCAGTGAGATTACTACAGAAAAGTGGTCCGACACATCCGAAACAATGCCAATCACGCCGTTTTGGTCGACCACGCCCATCTCGGGACGAATGCCATCCAATGCTCCTTTATTCAGAGTAATATAGTTTTGCACATGGTTCACGCTATTGTTGATAACCTGTGCTGTAATGAAGTCGTATTTTTGGAACAACCCGTTGTGAACCGAGTCGTTTGTGATCTTTTCTCCCGCAATGGATTTCATTTGTTGCTTCAGATGCAGCACTTCCATTTCGAGTCGACTGTTTTGTTCCAGCAGATCGGTATTGGTTTGCTTGAGGTTGAAGTATCCTGTGACAGCCCCCGAAAACGAATAGACGTTTCCTGCCAATTTGCTGCTTGATCCCAGATAGACACTCCTGTGGTAGATATTGTAGTTGAATAGTAAGACAAATCCCAGCACGGTGTAGATTACAAGTAAGAAACCAGAGCTGTATTTGATCAGAAATTGAATCAGATTTTGCATGTTCTCAATTAAACAAGATGTCCCAAAAGTTTGTCCGGTTCTTCTTTTAAATTAAAAAAGAAGAACTGTGACAAACTTGTGAGACAAACTTATATTTCATCTTAACGAATTAAGAAAGAAAATTTATCGATATTCTTTAACGCTACACCGGTTCCTTTAGCTACCGCCAAAAGTGGCTCGTCGGCAATATGGAACGGTATATTGATCTTGTCGGTCAGACGTTTGTCCAGGCCTCTGAGTAAGGCGCCACCACCAGCAAGCCAGATGCCGTTGCGTACAACATCAGCATACAATTCGGGAGGTGTTTGCTCAAGAGCAGCCAATACAGCTGTTTCGATTTTTGAAATCGATTTTTCAATACAATGTGCAATCTCCTGATAAGAAACAGGCACCTCCATTGGCAAAGCAGTCATTTGGTTCGGACCTCGCACGATATAATCTTCGGGCGGATTCTCCAGCTCTGTCAATGCAGATCCGACATTGATTTTGATCATTTCGGCAGTACGTTCACCCACCCGGATGTTGTGCTGACGACGCATATATTCCTGAATATCGGCAGTGAGGTCATCTCCTGCAATACGAATCGATTTGTTGGAAACGATACCTCCCAGTGAGATTACCGCAATTTCAGTAGAACCACCACCGATATCTACCACCATGTTTCCTTCGGGCGCTTCTACGTCAAGTCCGATACCAATAGCTGCTGC
Source organism: Bacteroidales bacterium (assembly GCA_963668555.2). GTDB lineage: Bacteria > Bacteroidota > Bacteroidia > Bacteroidales > UBA7332 > CAXXIC01. The sequence continues at coordinate 5,135,397 of CAXXIC010000001.1, read as the reverse complement.
CATGGGTTCGTAAATTAAGTAGACATCGCGACCACCTGCGTGTTCAGCAGAGTCGCGTACCGCACGGATTTCCACCTCGGTACTTCCCGAAGGAATACTGATTACCATGCGAAGAGAAGACGAAAACCAGCTATTCTTAGGCATTGCCATTTTGATCATGCCACGCATCATCTGTTCGCAAGCATAGAAGTCTGCAATCACACCGTCGCGTAAGGGGCGTATGGTGCGGATATTTTCGTGCGTCTTACCATGCATCTGCCGGGCTTTATCGCCTACAGCCAGCAGTTTGTCGGTACGGCGATCAAGCGCCACTACCGAGGGCTCGTCTACCACAATTTTACCATTATGAATGATAATGGTATTTGCGGTACCGAGGTCCATGGCTATTTCATGAGTTAAAGAGAATAATCCCATGTGTTTTGAGTTATACGTGTTACGTTCTACGTTCTAAGTTTTGTCGCAAAAAAGAGGAAGAGTTAAGATTTTAAGAACCAAGAATCAAGAACCAAGATATCGGTTCTTCCGTCTTTTGTTTAAAGTCTCTACTCTTTTGTCTCTTGTGTTAGTGTTTGAAGTGTCTGAATCCGGTAATTACCATCGACATATCGTTGGCATTGCAATAGTCAACTGTGTCCTGGTCTCTGACAGACCCTCCCGGTTGAATAACTGCTGTAACACCTGCTTTGTGAGCAATTTCCACACAGTCTGCGAATGGGAAGAATGCATCCGATGCCATAACTGTTCCGTTAAGGTCAAATTCGAAAGAACCAGCTTTCTCGATAGCGTGACGCAAAGCATCCACGCGAGAAGTCTGACCGACACCGCTGGCGATCAATTGTTTGTTTTTCGCTAAAACGATTGCATTTGATTTGCTGTTTTTTACAATTTTATTGGCAAACAACATATCTTCGATTTCCTGAGCTGTAGCTGCTTTTGTTGTTCCTAATTTCAGGTCTTCGGCAGTTTCTGTTTTGGTGTCTTTGTCTTGAACCAATACCCCGTTCAGTAACGAACGAACCATTTTGCCGCCACTTACCGGTTGTTTCTGGATCAGGATGATGCGGTTTTTCTTGCTGGTAAGCACTTCGAGTGCGTCCATATCGTAATCGGGAGCGATGATTACTTCGAAGAAGAGTTTGTTGATTTCTTCTGCAGTGGCTTTGTCAACCACGCTGTTGGTAACGAGTACTCCGCCGAAAGCTGATACGGGATCGCCTGCCAATGCTGCTTTCCATGCATCCAACATTACGGGGCGAGAGGCCAGGCCACAAGCGTTGTTATGTTTCAGGATGGCGAAAGTTAATTCGCTGAACTCGCTGATCAAAGTTACAGCAGCATCAATGTCAAGCAAATTGTTGTATGAAATCTCTTTACCCTGGAGTTGTTCGAACATATCTTCGAATTTTCCGTAGAAAAGACCTTTTTGGTGAGGGTTTTCACCGTAGCGAAGTACTTTTGCATTATCAACAGCACCACGGTATACACTACCTTCGTTTTCGTCGAAGTAGTTGAAGATTGCTGAATCGTAGCCTGAAGAAACAGCAAAAGCTTCTTTCGCAAACCAACGACGATCTTCTAATGTAGTTTCTGCTCCTTTTTCTTCAAGCAGTTCCATAAACGGAGTGTATTGTGCTTTAGATGCTACAATCACTACGTCTTTATGATTTTTAGCAGCCGCACGGATCAATGAGATACCGCCAATGTCAATTTTTTCAATAATAGCCTGATCTTCTGCGCCGGAAGCTACTGTGTCTTCAAACGGATAGAGGTCAACAATTACCAAGTCGATTTCCGGAATTTCATATTGCTCAATTTGTTGCAAGTCACCCGCCAGTTCACGACGGCAAAGAATGCCACCGAACACTTTGGGGTGCAATGTTTTAACTCTACCACCCAAAATAGATGGGTAGCCGGTAAGGTCTTCTACCGCTTCACAGGGGAAACCTAAAGATTCGATAAACTGTTGAGTACCGCCGGTCGAAATAAATTTTACACCTTCGTTGTGCAGTTTAGTGATTATTTCGTCCAGTCCGTCTTTGTGATAAACAGAAACTAAAGCCGTTTTAATTCTTTTGCTTTCCGACATAAATTGCTTGTTTTAGAGAATTTGCGCAAAAGTACAAAATTATGCAGTTGCGTCATGTAATTATGACCTTAAAGTTTGAAAAATTCTATTATCCGTGGCGTATTTACACGGATTACCTCATCGTTTCGATATAAGAAGACGGACTTTATTTTCAATAAGTAGAAATAAAGTCCGTCTTCTTGATGTGGATGTGAATTTATTTATTCTGCAACTAGTTCAGAAACCGGTTGTATGATCTCCATCCCTTTTTGGATAGCTTTCTCATTCATCGGTAATAACCTATGGTGACGTTCCGGTAGTGATTTTTTTAGACCGGTCAATACGCTTTTCAGAGAAACGATAGGCCGCAGTTTTAAAAATCCGCCTAATACAATCATATTAAAGGCCTTGTTATTGTTCATTGCAGTGGCAGCATCCATTGCATCAATCCGATATACCCGGATGTCTTTTCGGGTAGGGGGCTTGTGTATGCCGTAACTGTCATAGATAAGAATACCGCCGGGTTTTACTTTTGATTCGAACTTATCCATCGAAGGTTGGTTGAGGATAATTGCAGTGTCAAAGTAGTTAAGTACCGGTGAGCTGATGCGGTGGTCGCTGACAATTACGGTAACATTTGCCGTGCCCCCTCTTTGTTCAGGGCCATATGATGGCATCCAGCTAACCTCTTTGCCTTCCATTAAACCGGAATAGGCTAAAATTTTCCCCATCGAAAGGACTCCCTGTCCTCCAAAACCGGCTATGATCAATTCTTCCGTCATGTTTTAAAGTATCTTTATTGAAAGGTGCAAGCCGGAAATAATATCCCCGACTTGTTCCTTTTTTATTCGGTTAATTAAATGTCTTTGAGGTCTCCAAGCGGATAGTGTGGAAACATGTTTTGCTCCATCCATATATTCGATTGTTCAGGAGTCAGTTTCCAGCCTGAGCTACAGGTTGAAACGATTTCTACCATCGAAGTCCCTTTGTTGTTCAGCGAGTTCTCAAAGGCTTTGCGTAGGGCTTTTTTTGCTTTCTTCACCGCGCCTACGGTATGTACGCTTTGGCGGGTAACATAGCAGACTCCATCTAAAAGCGCGACCATATCGGCAATCTTAAGTGGGAACCCGGTCAGGCTGGTTTCGCGACCATCGGGACAGGTGGATGATTTCATTCCTTCCAGAGTTGTTGGAGCCATTTGGCCTCCTGTCATCCCATAGATTCCATTATTAATGGAGATAATAACGATGTTTTCTCCGCGGTTGCAGGCATGGATAGTTTCAGCTGTGCCAATGGCGGCTAAGTCTCCGTCTCCCTGATAGGTGAAAACCATTTTCTTAGGATTGAGTCGCTTAACTGCTGTAGCCAGTGCCGGCGCACGTCCATGAGCAGCTTCCTGCCAGTCGATGTCGATGTAGTTGTAGATGAACACGGCGCAACCTACCGGTGCAATACCGATAGTCTCATTTTCCATGCCCATATCTTCGATTACTTCGGCCAGCAATTTATGCACAACACCGTGGCTACAGCCAGGGCAATAGTGCATATTATTATCATTGAGCAACCTCGGTTTTTGGTAAACCAGGTTTTCGGGTTTTATTATATCAGTTGTCATAACCGGCATGTTTAATTTGATGGTTTTGTTATTGTATCGGGCAAAACCCCTTTCATAAGATTTATTACATCAATTGCGCCTTGATGGCTGCGAGCACTTCATCCGGTGTTGGAACAATTCCTCCCAAACGACCAAAATGTTCAACTTTGATTTTTCCGTTTACAGCCAAACGAACATCTTCGACCATTTGTCCGGCATTTAATTCGACCGTAAGCATCCCTTTTACTTTTTCGGCATAAGAGTGAATAGCGTCGGAAGGAAAGGGCCATAATGTGATCGGGCGCAAAAGTCCGACTTTGAGACCTTCCGCACGTGCCATCTCTACGGTTTTCTGACAGATCCGGGCACTTGAGCCAAAAGCCACAAGCAAATAATCAGCGTCTTCGCATTGAATCTCTTCATAACGCACTTCAGTGAGTTCGACTTGTTTGTATTTTGCCTGTAATTTAAGATTGCGTTTTTCCATTTCAACGGAATCGAGCTCCAGTGAGGTAATAATCCTTGGCTTGCCACCTTTTGGTTTACCTAATGTAGCCCATGGGGTTTGTTGCTCGATCTGTTCATCGGTAAGTCTATTGCACTGTGTTGGTAATTGCACCTTCTCCATCATCTGTCCGATGATGCCATCTGCCAAAATCATGGCGGGATTATTGTATTTAAAAGCAAGTTCAAATCCCAGCCCTACAAAGTCGGCCATTTCCTGCACTGAAGCTGGTGCTAATGTAATTAAGCGATAATCGCCGTGTCCACCACCTTTTACGGTTTGGAAATAATCAGCCTGGCTGGGTTGGATTGTTCCCAATCCGGGGCCTCCCCGCATGATATTAACAATGAGGCAAGGGAGCTCAGCCCCCGCGATGTATGAAATCCCTTCCTGCTTCAGGCTGACGCCCGGACTGGATGACGATGTCATCACTTTTTTTCCACATCCGGCTCCGCCATAGACCATGTTGATGGCGGCAACTTCACTTTCCGCTTGCAATACTACCATACCGGTAGTAGTCCAGGGATGAAGCTCCATAAGCGTTTCCAGAATTTCAGATTGAGGGGTTATCGGGTAACCGAAGTATCCATCCACACCGTAGCGAACGGCGGCATGAGCAATCGCCTCGTTCCCTTTCATCAATTTTATTTCTTCTTTCATTTGTTGTTTTTGATGGTTGTCTTTTACTAATAACACACGTTCCGCAATGTGCGCTCAGGTATAAACAAATTTCCCTATAATTTAGTTTTGTACACCGTAATACAACCGTCGGGACAAACATAGCCACATGCTGCACACCCAATACAATCATCAGGTTTGTTCATGTAGGCATAGTGATATCCTTTGTTGTTTACCTCTTTGGGTTGCAGGTTCAATACATCACAGGGGCACGCTACAACGCATAGATTGCATCCTTTGCATCGCTCCGTATTGATTACAACTGTTCCTTTTACCTTAGCCATAAAAGTCGTTTTTGGTTTGATATAGATCGCAAATTTAAGCTATTTTGCGTCACTTTCCGAATAATTGAGACAAGAAATAATATCTTGCATTTTTTTGAATCTCATATTTTGTGGTGAATTAATAAAGGATAAGAGATAAATATGGTATTCAGAATTTGCGGTACACATTCTGAATATTATGCAAATATCTATGTTGTTAAAAGAATAGAGGTAAAACAGGAAATAGGTTTGGTCCTATCTGTTTCCGACAATAATGCTATTTATGCAATCCCCAAAAGTTATCGGTACCATGAGTAGCACAAGGTCATCCGAAAAGATCATCCTACCGGAGCATTTTTATCCGGATCACCACTATGATAAATGGGGAAATATCATTCTGACCGATGGGAAAAGATTGAAGGGTGAACTGTTTTGCGACGAATCAGTCCGGAAAATATTGAAAGAGGGGGGAGTGCTGGATCTGTTCCGAAAGTACGTCAAATACCCCCGAACCTATCATTTGCCCTGGAGTAACCCTTCGGAAGTGAATGATAGAATATGGAAAGACGACACTAACTTTACGGGTAAACGGGTTATCGTTACCCTGAAGATGGACGGGGAAAATACCACTTTTTACAATGATTACATTCATACCCGATCATTGGAATGGATAGGTCACGAAAGCCGGAACTGGGTAAAAGGATTGTGGTCGAAAGTTTGCTTTCTGTTGGATGAGAATATGCGGATTTGCGGAGAAAATCTCTATGCTGTTCATTCCGTACGATATGAAAACCTGTCATCCTATTTTCTGGTCTTTTCCATTTGGGTGGATAACCGGTGCTTGTCGTGGGACGAAACGGTACAATATACCAAAATCATCGGGTTGGAAACAGTACCCAAAATACGAAAAGGTACATGTGGGCTATGTGGTAAGAGTTGCGGATGAATTTAATTACATCGATTTCAGAAGGTCTGTTGCTTTCGGAATAAACAGATATGGGCTTTCAGTTTAAGTATAGAGAGTGTTGTCGTCGCTGGAAGTTTCTCCGTTTCTGTAATGAAAAAGCCGGAATGCGATTCAGGATCACACTCCGGCCTTCGGGTAAAGATTATTTAATTAGCGACATAGCGTTCAGTTCATCAAAGCTCTATAATCTCCTCATTCAGCACCGTCAGCTTTTCGATACCGTCAGCATTTACCACAAAGGTATTTTCTACGCCCACAGCACCTGTGCCGGGGATGACAAATTTGGGCTCAAGCGCGAAAGTATGCCCCTCAATCAGTACCTCTTTTGATCGTGGTGCCAATACGGGAGATTCATTTAGTTCTATACCAATACCGTGACCGATAAATCCGGCTTGCTGGCGATAACCCATGAAGAAGGGGAGAAGGTCATGGCTTTTTACTTTCTCAATTGCCAGATTGTAGAGATCGCAGGTGGCAACTCCCGGTTTGGCAATGGCCTCAATCTCATGCTGGATTTCTAAGGCTACCTGATGAGCTTCGTAGGCGATAGGTGCCAGTTTTCCCACAGAGAAAACGCGGGTCATATCTGAAATGTATCCGGTAAAAGTACCGCCCATATCCAGCATAATGGCTGTGCCCGGAACGAGTAATGATCCATTTCCACCTACAGGTAAAGAGCTATGCGTGCCGCTTCCTCCCATAGCAAAATCATAAGGTGACGGTTCTGCGGCGTTATCTCCGGCAATCACGCTTCCCATAAAGATTTCCATCGATTGTCCGAACACGCGGACATTTCCGAGAGCTCCTTTCTGACGGAAAAGACGCTCTATTTCTATAGAAAAATCGATGTCGGTCATTCCCGGTTTGAAGAGTTTCGGAACTTCGCTGTAACATGCTGCGTGTAACCGGGCAGAATGACGAATCAATCCGATCTCGTATGTCGATTTAATGGTCCGTATTTTGCGAAGTGTAGCAGTTGCATTCAATGTTTTTTCGGGTGAGAAAATGGTTTGCAATCTGGTAATCTCGTTGAAAGAGAGTTCGTCGAGTTCGAGCATCAGGTTTTTGGGCAGTGGCAGATCTTTTTTTGCCAGCTCCTCTACGATCTGTTCCGGTTTGCGGATGTAATATACATTTCCACCGTCGATGCCGATGGGACGTTTCACCAGAAAGAGAGGTTCACCTTCGACCGGTAAATAGAAGTAGCCGCTGTAAACACGATCGGCCACATAAAATAGATTGACATTTCCGGCGATAAGGCAACCGTCAGCGCCTTGTTTCTTCATTTCATCCTGAATAGCTTTCCAGCGGTTGCTCAATTCAGGTAACATCTCTTTGCTAAACATCTTTATAAATGATTTTAAATTTACTACTCATGATGATACGGCTCATTATTCAATATGGTCATGGCCCGGTAAAGCTGTTCCAGGAAAATCATGCGGATCATCTGATGAGAGAAGGTCATTTTCGATACTGAAATCTTCTCCTGAGCCGCAGCATATACTTTCTCTGAAAAGCCGTAAGGACCGCCGATCACGAATACCAGGCGTTTTGAGACAGAGTGCGTCTTTTTCTCAATATAGTCGGCAAACTTCATCGAGGTGAACTCCTTGCCATGTTCGTCAAGCAGTACCAGAACATCTCCGGGCTGCAATTGTTTTAAGATAAGCTCGCCCTCTTTCTCCTTCTGTTGCAGCTCGCTCAGGCTTTTGGTATTCTTCAACTCCGGAATTATTTCAAACTCAAACGGGAGGTAAAACTTCAGGCGATTACGATATTCATCAATGGCATCAACAAAATATTTTTCCGTAGTTTTTCCAACCGCAATCAGAGTGATTTTCATTTGAACAGGGGGCTTTTAGGGGTTTATATGATGGTTTCGAACGTTTGGGAGGCGAATTTACGGTTTTTTTGAGTAAATTTGTACTGTAATAAAAGCAAATAATCATGAAGCGAATCTTGTTTATTATAGTCGCAAGCTTTTTGCTGACCATCGGTCGGCTATTTGCTCAGGATGTTCCGGAAATAGAAAACGCTTTCCAACGGGCCAATATTTCCAGTATGTCCGATCAGCTTAATTCTTCGGTAGATTTGATTCTTCCATCCGATGATCGTACGGTAAGTAAAGAGGATTGCATCACCCTTGTGAATCAGTTTTTGCGTTCTACCTCACCCAAAGAATTTTCAGTCTTGCATCAGGGAAGCCGCGGTGACAGTAAGTTTATTGTGGCTGCATTAAAGACTGCCCGGGGAGAATTTCGCGTACACCTGCTATTCAAAAAAATAAGTAACCAATATTTGATCAGTCAATTAAGAATCGAACCTTCGAATGAATGATTTAATCGATGAATTGATCAACATCGCGCTGAAAGAAGATATCGGCGATGGCGATCACAGTACATTCTGTTGCATTCCCGAATCAGCAACAGGTAAAGCCAAATTATTAGTAAAAGAAGCCGGCGTAATTGCAGGTGTTGAGATGGCACAACATATTCTTAACCGCTTCGATCCGACCCTTAAAGTTGAAGTTTTCATTGAAGACGGGGTGGAAGTTAAGCCTGGAGATATCGTCTTTACGGTGGAAGGTAAAGAACGCTCTCTATTGCAAATTGAGCGCCTGATGTTGAATGTGATGCAGCGCATGAGCGGTGTGGCCACTACCACCCGCAGGTATGTAAATGAACTCTCCGGACTGCATACGCGGGTATTGGATACCCGCAAAACTACTCCCGGCATGCGATTGATCGAGAAGGCTGCCGTGAAAATCGGAGGCGGGGTCAATCACCGTATCGGTTTATACGATGCCATTATGCTGAAGGATAATCACATCGACTTTGCCGGTGGTATTGAGAAAGCTATTCATCGCGCTCAAAACTACCTGAAGGAAAAAGGGAAAGACCTGACCATAGAAGTGGAAGTCCGCTCGATGGAAGAGCTGGAAGAGGTGATGCGGGTAGGAGGAATTAATCGTATAATGCTTGATAACTTCACTCCGGAAATGACTTGTAAAGCGGTGAAGCGCATTGGTGGCAAATACGAAACCGAATCATCCGGTGGAATTACTTTCGAAACCCTTCGTCGGTATGCCGAATGTGGCGTAGACTTTATTTCTGTGGGTGCACTGACTCACTCGGTGAAGAGCCTTGATTTAAGCTTTAAGGCGTGCTGATTAGCCTATAATTGGGCAGTCTGTAGTTGATAATGAAGCGAACTCTCCAATCATAAAAAAACGGTCAACATCTTTTCGGATGTTGACCGTTTTTTTTCATATCATACCAGTTTGTGTTTCTGATAACTTGCAGCAGATATTTTTACATAAAACAAGATAGCCAGTAGACAGGCAATTGCGCTGAATCCAAATGCAGCGGAGAGGCTGGCCACGGCTGCAATTTTACCTGCCAGTAACATTCCGCTACCTACTCCGATATCGAAAGCGGTATAGTAAGTCGAGTTGGCGGTGCCGCGTTGGTTGTGATTTGCCATATCTATAAAGATGGTCTGGAAGGCAGGGAAAGAGATGCCATACCCGATGCCTATCACCAATGCCGACATATAGTAAACAGCAGGAATCGTCAACAGCGAAAAGGCAGAAAGTCCGGTCGTAAGCAGAATAAGACCTATCAGACATGCTTTGTTGATCTGCCCCCCGTCAATCATTTTTCCGCTAATTGCACGTGCTACACCAATGCCAATAGCCAGCAGCACATAGAAGAGACCGGGATTGTCGGCTCTTGTCTCTTTGCCATACATGGCTGCAAATGACAGGGCCATTCCGTAGGAGATGGTGATGAGCAGCAAGTTGATACCCACAGGAATTCCTTTTACCAACAGGAATCGGTCTAGTGAAAGTGCTGTATGATGTTTTACGCGTGGTTTCACCGGTGCGTGTATGAACTGGGCTAAAATCATTCCGAGAAGTCCTGTCGCGATGGCGGAGTAGAATAGCATCGTGAAGTTGTAATGCTGGTAGAGGAAGATTCCGGCCACAGGACCTACCGCCATTGCAATATTAAGTGACAGACCATAGAATCCGATTCCCTGACCCCGTTTTTCGGCGGGCATAATATCGATGGCTAGCGTATTTCCTGCGGTCGTGATTACGCCCCACGTCAGTCCGTGAAGGAAACGCAGCACAACAAGGAAAAGGATTGTTCCGGCAATCAAATACCCGAAACTGAAGCCTACAAAGCATAGGAAAGAGATCATATAGACCCACTTTCGGGGAAAACTATCGACTAAATATCCCGAAAACGGGCGTATTATCAGAGCGGCAATCACGTAACATGAAACAACTAATCCGATCGTTGAATTATCGACATGGAACTGTTCTGAAAGATAGAAGGGCAGCGTGGGCATTAGCAGATAAAAAGAGAAACCCATCAGAAAGTTCGCCAAACAGGCAAATACGAAATTTGAAGTCCAAAGATTGGAATTCTTTGTGAGAATTTTTTCCATAAACGTTAAATATGCCGCAAAGGTACATATTCTCTTTTTTAAACCCGAGCGTGGAATGGTAATGAAAAGGATTATCTTTAGTATTGTTAGGATTCCCGGGTATGGGTCGGTTCCAGATATTACCTTCCGTTTTTCTTTTCCAAATGTTTCAGGATGTCAGTCATCATCTCTATCTGATCTTTTTGCAATTCTAAGAATTCTTGTTGTTGATCCATGATAAAATGATCAATTTCTTCGCGTAGTGTTCTAATTTCCAATTCTGATTTAAGGTTTATCATGTAATCTTTTTTGGCCCTATCCCTGTCTTTTTCTTCCTGCCGGTTCTGACTCATCATAATCACCGGTGCTTGTAGCGCTGCCAGACATGATAAAATCAGATTCAAAAGGATAAAGGGATAAGGATCAAATCCTTTATTAAAAAGCCAATATACATTGGATGCAATCCATATGAAAATAAACACTCCAAATGAAATAATAAATGTCCAGCTACCCCCAAATGAAGCAACCTGGTCAGCAATTCTTTGTCCTGAGGTTAATGTTTTTTCCTCTTCTCCTTCTATTTTATCTGTTAAAGTATTGTTGTTAGTCACAGAATTCAACACGGTCTTTTCGAGCTCTGTTAGTTCTCCGACTTCTTTAACCAGATATTCCGAGACGGATTTCTTTCTATAATAGCTTAGTTCGCTTTGAGAAAGAGAACTTTCATGCGAAATTTGAGGATGGTCTTTCTGAATTAAATTCAAAATAGAATGTCTGATTGTTTTAGCAGATACTTTTTCTGAAATAGGAAATTCTTTGTTTGAAATATCACTGCGAAAGGTTTTCATCCGATTGTTTTTTTGATGGTTCGTTTTTTTATAGCATGCTACATTTGTGCATATCTATAGCTTGACGGATATGCTATATTTAATAACGTCGATTTATCACTTATAGTTGTGAATACGGATCCACCCCGACTGTGCATTATTTTTTGCGGTATATCCGGTGGAACCGGGGATAAAAAACGAACTATTCACATCGGCAAAATCGATTTTGTCAAATGGATGCTTCAAATGTAATGTTAAGTAATGGACAAAATAGAATGTCGTATTTGAAAAAAAAGAATAGAACGCGGATTTTACGGATTAAGCGGTCCCGATAGCTATCGGGATAAACAGATGACATTTGAACGGATTGAAAATAGATTTCAGTCATGTAAACATGACTGATAATGCATAAGTCATTGAAAATCATTTCGACTTGTCGAAATTTAAATCCGTTTTAAATCCGCTATATCAGCGTTTATCCGCGTTCCATTCTTATTCATTTTGATATAATTATACGACATAATTTATTTCCTATTACTTATGTATTAAATAAGCGATAAAATGGGAATAAAATTCAAGTCCTGGCAATAAGAATTCACAACAAAGGGTATATTGCTAATTAATCCCTTAAAGGCACAATTATTAATGACTCAACCGGGATAAGTGGAATTGACTTTCGTCTGCCAGACCGGATATATTTTTATGCGATTGCTGTTTCTACAATCAAAAAAACTTTTACCTTTGCCGCACAAACTTTAGGGGTGCCCCACAAAGGCTGAGATTATACCCTTCGAACCTGAACAGGATAATACCTGCGTAAGGGAAAAGTTGAGGACTTCACACATCTTCTCTTTTTTTGGATTCAATCCCTAAAGTTTATTGTATAACCATTTAACCCTCAGTGATTATGAAGGTATTTGTAAACAATGAACCGCAGGAAATTTCTTCTGAAACATCTCTTTTTTCAATCTTATCAGAACTCAATCTTAGTGATGCAAGAGGCATTGCTGTGGCGGTTAACGACGAAATCGTCTTTAAGCAAAACTGGGCTTCACATTCTCTTCAGGAAAATGACAAACTGACCGTTATTCGCGCTACACAGGGCGGATGATCTGAAGACAGCCCCTCCCGGCCTCCCCGAGGGGAGGAGTGGTGAGTGACATCATCAGAATTTGTTTTTTATTGAGTAGTATTCACTAAATAATAATCTTAAGCTCTTACTTTCTCTCCCTCCCTTTTGGGGAGGGTTGGGGAGGGGCTTTTACCTTTTATAATAATGAAACCATTAGTTATTGCCGGCAAAACATTCGGATCGCGCCTGTTTACCGGAACAGGGAAATTCAGTTCATCGCACACGATGGAAGAGGCATTGCTGGCTTCGGGCAGCGAGTTGGTAACTGTAGCGCTGAAACGCGTAGATGTGGGTAATGAGCAGGACGATATCCTGAGCCATTTGTCTCATCCGCAGTTTAATCTGTTGCCGAATACTTCCGGTGTTCGCAATGCCAAAGAGGCCGTGTTTGCTGCGAAGATGGCACGCGAAGCATTAGAGACCAACTGGGTAAAACTGGAGATTCATCCCGATCCCAAATATCTGTTGCCCGATCCCATCGAGACGTTGAAAGCCACCGAAGAGCTGGCTAAAGAGGGCTTTGTGGTGATGCCCTATATTCATGCCGATCCTGTATTGTGCAAACGTCTGGAAGATGCGGGAGCAGCTGTAGTAATGCCCTTGGGTGCACCGATTGGTACCAATAAAGGTTTGCGCACGATCGATTTTCTGGAAATTATCATCGAGCAAAGCAATGTGCCGGTAGTTGTGGATGCCGGTATCGGAACTCCTTCGCAGGCTGCCTGGGCTATGGAGATTGGCGCTGATGCCGTTCTGGTTAATACTGCCATTGCTGTAGCAGGTAATCCGGTGGAGATGGCAAAGGCTTTCCGCATGGCGGTTGAGGCAGGTCGCATGGCTTACGAAGCACGCCTGGCTAAACCGTTGCGACATGCAGAGGCTAGTAGTCCATTGACATCATTCCTGGGATAATTCTTTCACGGAGAGCCACAGAGAATACACAGAGGGCCGCAGAGTATTTTTTCTGTGTAAATCTGAGAAACCTCTGTGCGGCTCTGTGGAATACCGGAGAGTTTTAAAACTTCTTAATTTATAGAGTAATGTCCTTTAAAAACCTCTTCGACACCTACCAATGGTCGGATGTCGAAAAAAGCATATATGCCAAATCTGCCCGCGATGTCGAAATTGCCCTGGGCAAAGAGCGCTGTGATCTCGAAGACTTCAAAGCGTTGATTTCTCCTGCTGCTGCTCCCTATCTGGAGCAAATGGCTCAAAAAAGCCACCGTAACACATTGCGTCGTTTCGGTAATACGATGCAGCTCTATGCACCGATGTATTTGTCAAACATCTGCTACAACTCCTGTGTCTATTGCGGTTTTAATCACAAAAACAAGATCAACCGCCGTATCCTTACCGACAATGAAATTCTGCGTGAAGCCGAAGCCGTCAAAGCGATGGGTTTCGAACATTTGCTGTTGGTGACCGGTGAATCACCCCGCGATGCCGGAGTGGATTATCTGAAGAATGCGATCAAACTTCTTCGTCCGCATTTCGCACAAATCACTTGCGAAGTGCAGCCGCTGGATCAGGACGAATATGAAACCCTTGCTGCCGAAGGGATGCACGGGGTATATGTCTATCAGGAGACGTTTAATAAAGATCGTTATCCCGTTTATCACCCGGCAGGTAAGAAGGCAGACTTCTACTATCGCCTCGAAACGCCCGATCGTTTGGGTCGTGCCGGTGTGCATAAGGTGGGTATCGGTGCCTTAATCGGCCTCGAAGACTGGCGTACCGACTGCTTCTTTTTGGCATTACACCTCAATTACCTGGAAAAGACCTACTGGCAGACCAAGTATTCCATCGCATTCCCACGAATGAGACCTTACGCCGGTGGTTTTTCTCCGAATGTCATCATGTCGGATCGCGAACTGGTACAATTGATCTGTGCTTACCGCCTTTTTGATAATGAAGTGGAACTCTCGATCTCTACACGCGAAAGTGCAGCTTTCCGTGATAATCTGGTGAAGTTAGGGGTAACCAGCATGAGTGCCGGTTCTAAGACCAATCCGGGCGGATATGCCGTTGCACCCGAGTCGTTGGAGCAGTTCAATGTCAATGACGACCGTACGCCCGCAGAGGTTTGCCAAATGCTGAAGAGTATAGGTTACGAGCCGGTATGGAAAGATTGGGATATTTCAATGATTGCCCTGGAAGCATGACGGAGCAAGAGGTAGAACGATATTCCCGCCACCTGCTTTTGCCGGATTTCGGTGAAGTCGGACAGCAGAAGTTGAAGCAAGCATCTGTATTAGTAGTTGGTTGCGGTGGATTAGGGTGTCCCGTACTTCAATATCTGACAGCTGCCGGTGTCGGCCGCATTGGATTGGTCGATGCCGATGAGGTGAGCGTGAGTAATCTGCAACGTCAGATTCTTTACGGGATGCAAGATGTAGGAAGACTCAAGGTTATGGTCGCCCGGGATAAGTTAACGGCAATGAACCATCTGGTGGTATTTGACACCTTTCCTCAAATGCTTACAGAGGAAAATGCGGAGACGATTATTAAGCACTATGATTTGGTAATCGACTGTTGCGACAATTTTAATACCCGTTACCTGATTGGCGATGTAACGGCTCGTCTGAGAAAGACCTTGGTTCTCGGTTCCATCTTTCAGTTCGAAGGGCAGGTTTCGGTTTTCAACTATAAAGGTGGTCCCACATATCGCGATCTGTTTTCCGAAGCGCCCGAATGTGTTCGTCCGGCTTCCGAAGTTGGTGTTTTGGGTGTATTGCCGGGTGTTGTAGGAGTTATTCAGGCAACCGAAGCTGTAAAAGTGATTACGGGAATAGGAGAGGTATTATCCGGTAAGCTTCTCTTGTATGATGCCTTGAAAATGAGTTTTCGTGTATTTAAATTCAAACCATAGGGGTACTTCGTTTGTTTTATTAGTGTAGCGTATAGGCTACGATTCTTCTTACGTATAAAAAATGAGGGTTTTTTAGCAGGAGATGGAGCGAAAGTTTCAGCTCCTGTTTTTTTTTGTTCGCTCAGCATGGGCGATAACTTGCAGAGCCATTCGCTATTGAATCCCTCCAGCACTTCACCATACCGCTCAGATAAACTCCCCGAATCCCTGCTCATGCTCTGTATTCATCAGCTGAATGCTTTTGCAAATGGCATTCAGCGTGCCGATCACCGGATATTCGGCTTTTCCCATACCTCGTGCTTTTTATTATACTGTTTTTTCAATGATAGCACTCATGTTGGTTATATCTAACAATGGTGCTTAAAGTATATAGTCGTTTCATTAAGCTAATGATGCTCTATAGATATCCCATATCATATTATAATATGGGATATCTATGGGATATCCTTGGGATAACCATTGAATTTACTATAATCAGGTGCATTGTTACTACGGAGCAAGGGTAATGCAAGGGATTGTGGGTAATGCTATAGAGCAGCAGAGCCGTTTAGGAATAGTGGAAACTGGAGCCTATTGTTATGATTTTATCGAATAGAGCATCTTCTGTAAATAATATGTTTTCACAATGGCCTTTAAAATAGTATCTCTCAGTTAGATATGTAAGTAATTGTTGATAAATATTTGTGTAAGTAAATAATAGTGCAGAATAATTATGGATAATATCTTTCAATATGATGGCATATAGTGAAAAAATCTTTCAAATAATAGATGTGTTTTAGATGTATTTACTAAATTTGTTTTTGAAGATTAATATCTCACCAACTATCGTTACTGTGTAATTCCATGACAAAAATAAAAAACACATGAAAAAAATAAAGATTCTGACGATCCGGTTCGATAATGAACTCTATCCGTACGAGATTCCGAAATTTCGCGGGGCGGTGGTAAATAAGCTGAGTGAAGCAAATGTGTTGTTTCACAATCATACCGGGGATACGACCTACCGCTATGCTTATCCATTGATCCAATACAAACAGATCGGGGGAAAGGCGGCTATTATCTGTATCAATGAAGGTACAGAGAGTGTGCATGAGCTTTTCAGAATGGAAAACCGGTGGGTGCAGCTGGGGGAGCGGGAGATGGAGCTGAATATGCTTAATCTGAATGCCAACCAATTTGTGATTCAGGTGTGGGAGAAGAGCTTCAGATATACCTTAAGCAAATGGTTTCCTCTCAATCAAGACAATTACCGGATCTATGCCCGGTTAACCGAAGAAAGTGAAAAGAAGGAGTTCTTACAACGCATGCTGGTCGGTAATATTTTATCCTTTGCCAAAGGAATCGGATTGCAATTAGAGAAAGAGGTTGTAGTCCAAATTGACTCTTTATCGGAACCGAAAATGCTTAGGTATAAAGACGCCAGGTTACAGTCCTTTGATATTAGCTTTTCCTGTAATGTGTTTTTGCCGAATTATATTGGTCTGGGGAAAGGGGCTAGTCATGGGTTTGGAACGGTGAAGAGTAATAAATCGGAAAACTAAATAAAAATGGGAATGAAATATTTTTATGGAGCCGCAGTTCAGGGAATTCAGCGGTTCATTTTTCAAACAAATAAGTTAAAGGAAATTGTCGGTGCAAGTGAGTTAGTCGAACAAATCTGTACCATGTTGTTTAGGGACGTGGTTAATCAATCCGGTGTAATGTTTGTTGATGAGAATCTAATTATTGGTGCAGCAGGAAATATCAAGTATATTTTTGAAAGTAAAGAGGATTGTCAATATGTGGTGAGGTTATTTCCAAAAATTGTAATGGAATATGCTCCCGGAATCACAATCAGCCAAGCTGTAGTTGAAATAGATGGAGAATTGAAATCAAAGCACTTTAACGCTGTTGAGGATAATCTTAAAAAGCAACGCAATATACTTTCAACACCGATTTACAGAGGACAAATGATTGCCGAGCGTTCGCGAAGAACAGGTATGCCAGGGTATAAATATGAGAAAGATGAGGTTGTAGATTTTGGCACTTTTCAAAAACAGCAGGTTACAGAAAACTGTAATCTGAGTTTAGATCGAAAGATTGACCTTAAGCCCGGTCTTCGTCTTCCGTATGATTTTGAGGAGATGGCTGATCAGGCAAATAAAAACTGGATGGCTGTAATTCATGCGGATGGCAACGGATTGGGGAAAATCCTCCAGAAGATGGGAGCTAAACTGGATGGCAAATCAGAAACAGAATTGAAATCTGCATTTCGTAGCTTCTCAAAAGCGTTAGACCAATCTACAATCAACGCCACCAGATCAGCGATAACTAAAACATTCCAAAGCGAGAAATCAAAACGAGGATACAGAGAACTTCTACCTTTTCGCCCTATAGTATTAGGTGGCGATGATTTAACAATTATAACCCGGGCAGAAGATGCACTGGATTTTGTACATGTCTTTTTCAAAGAATTTGAAGAAGAAACGGCAAAGAATATTACTCCGGTATTAGAAAAAATAGAAATGCCTTTCCAAAAACTGACTGTTTGTGCCGGAATTAGTTTTATTAAAACCTCTTATCCGTTCCATTATGGTTATCAATTGGCTGAAAGGCTTTGTGAGCAAGCGAAGAAAGATGCCAGACAAATAGATGACGAAAGCGCCCCTTCTTGTGTATTGTTTTATAAAGTACAATCCAGCTATACCTCCAGTTATGAAGAACTTGTTAGTCGGGAATTAACCTGTGTTGAAAATCTAAGTTTAGAAAATGGTCCCTACTACCTTATTGCACAATCAGGAAAAACGACCGTTGAACAATTAAAATATAAGGCGGAGAAATTAACAGAGAAAGGAGCCCCAGCTTCTCAATTGCGCAGATGGTTGACTGAACGCTATGTCAGCAAATCATCAGCTCAGATGCTTATGGAGAGAACCATTCAGGTATTAAATGAAGATAACCAACGACGAAAATATATTGAAATATTTGATTTAAGAAACCCCGAGAGAGAGAATAAAACTGATATTTATGATATTGGAACCATAGCTTCATTAATCAAGAAAAAAGATAACTAAAATGGATATTCGATATAAAGTAACGCTACACTCAGCCTGGCATTGTGGATCGGGTGATTCGAAAGGAGCAGATTTAGATGCCTTAGTCATAAAAGATAAATATGGGCTTCCTTATATTCCCGGAAAGACGATGAAAGGGTTGATTAGGAATGGATTTGATGAAATCAATCAAGCATTGGGCGGCCAAATTGATCCGCAGATAAGTCGTGGTATATTTGGTTTAGAAGGTGGAGTTGATGATACAAAGCACGTATGTGGTGAATGTTTCTTCACAAATGCGAACTTGCAGGAGCCCCTATATGGTGAATTAGTAAGACAGCCTTTATTGGCAACCCATCTGTACAAGAAGGTCGCTTCCACAGCTATAGATGCAGAGAGTGGGGTAGCTGTTGATCATTCTTTGCGTACGATGGAAGTAACGATTCCTCTTGAACTGGAAGGGGAGATTATCAATGTAAATGAAAGAAATTTCAGTTTCTTGAAAGACGCAATGGCAATGGTAAAACGATTAGGGGTTGGACGCAATAGAGGATTAGGTAGATGTACTCTTGAATTGATAGGAACGAAAGGAGGAGAGTTATGAGAAAACTAATTTTTAGATGTACATTTCTGACTGATGTGGTATTGAATGCAACCGCTGCAACAGAGGGGAATAATACATCGTTGGATTATGTTCCGGGGGCAAATTTTTTAGGTATAGTCGCCCGGAAATACAATGAATTCAAGGAAGATGCATACATCGTCTTCCATAGTGGTTTGGTTCGTTTTGGTGATGCGCACATATCTAACAATGAGCAAAGAAGTTATAAGATGCCGGCATCCTATTTTGTGGAAAAAGGCCTTAAGCTAGGTGGAGATGATATAGCAATTTTTATCAATGATAAGATCAGCGAAAAGACTAAAGACGAATACAGATCTGCCGGGAGGCAATTAAAACAGCAACGCAGCGGATATTTCATTGAGAATGACAATAAGGCTACTTTGCAAAAAATAAGTAAAGACTTTGCCCTAAAATCGGCATACGATAGAGTAACCCGGAAGTCCAAAGAGGGGCAAATCTTCGGATACGAGTCGTTGCCTGCTCAGACGGAATGGATTTTTGCGGTGGAAATTGAAGAGGAAGCTGACCATTTAGTGGAGGCCATTAAACAGGGGCTTCAAGGTAACCAGAGAGTCGGGCGGAGTAAAACGGCTCAGTATGGTTTAGTTAAGATCGAATTTCTAAAAGAAGAAGGGCTTGCTGAAAAGATACCTGACTCAGTGACAAATTCGATATCTATTTATGCGGATTCTTGTTTAGCTTTTATCAATGTGGCAGGGCAACCCACATTAACTCCTTCGGCAGAGGATCTAGGATTTCCGGGTGCTAAGATAAACTGGGAGAAGTCACAAGTTATCACCCGGGTTTTTGCCCCCTGGAATCAGAAGCGATATGTACGCGAAGCTGACCGTATTTGTATAGATAAAGGTTCTGTGCTGATTCTTGAAAGTGTTGATATAGATCAAATCAACCCTAAATTACTTCAGAAAGGGATTGGTTGTTTTACCAACGAAGGCTATGGAAAGGTTTTAATTAACCCGGGATTTCTAGAGACAGATACAGATGGTCGGGCAAAGATCAAATTTGAAATGGCTGGGCAAGATAGAAGCGATGCAACCGTCCAAACAGATGAATATGGTTTTGTAATCCTTGAAAAGAATAATAATTTCTCAGATGATCCTGTATATAATTTTCTGTTTGAGTCTTATGAAGCAGGACTGAATGAACAGAAAATTCTGAAGAAGGTGGGAGTTTTTGTGTCGAACCATGCAAGTAAATATAAGAACATCAAGCCAAGCCAATGGGGTGGAATCCGGGAACGGGCTACGCGCGCTAAGGACTATGCCGATTTAGTCAAATTGCTTTTCCATGAAGATCGTGTTGACGGAAGAGATAATAGTCAAGGCTATTTAACACATGGTATTTCAAAAGACGACTGGTCGGAAAGAAAGCGGTTAGATACTCTCAAAAAGGAGATTGAGGCTGTTTATAAGTCCGGATTAGATGTTCCTGTATTTACAGCTCTGCTAGCAGCGGCTATGGCAAAGAAGAATAAATAAAAGTTTCATACCAATCAATGAATACAATGAATTACAGATATATAGCCCGTGTTTTGATCGGAAACACGACTCCGTTATCCCTGAGTTCGGGGGAAAAGAGCCTGGTTACGGATAAACTGGTGGTCCGTGATATTAATGGATTACCGTTTATCCCGGGAACATCGCTTGCCGGAGTATTACGGAGTGCATTTGTCACAGAATTATCCAAACAGTATGAGAAAGCTTCCACCGAATGGGATAAGATTTTTGGTTATCAAAAGGATAAGGCCAACAATGGTCAGGGCTCTCGTTTAATTGTCTCTTCCGCACATTTCACCGGTAAAGGTGGAAAGGTATTTGAAGGCGTTGAAGCACCAGATTGGAAAGATGAGTTTTATGCACAATACAAAAAACTCCCAGTGCGGGATCATGTGCGTATGAATCACACTGGCACTGCTGAAGATAAAGGCAAATTTGACGAAGAAGTTGTTATTAAAGGTTCGCGCTTTACGTTTGAATTAGAGCTTGTAGGGAATGCAGAGGATAAGGAGAAGTGGGGAAAGATATTAACTGTTTTATCTGATCCGGCTTTTCGTTTAGGCAGTGGCTCCCGCAAAGGATTTGGAGAGATTAAAGTGATCAAGATTTCCCAACAATATTTTGATCTGGCTGATGATAAGCAGAGAGGCTATTACCTGGAGAAATCATCATCTCTGGCAAAACCATTCAGCGGATTAAAATTTGAATCAGAGAATTTATCTACTAAAGTAACCTGCTATCAATTACAGATCAAACCGGTTGATTTCTTTTTGTTCAGTTCGGGTGCGGGCTCAGAAGATGCGGATATGATTCCTGCCTTCGAAAACTATATTCAATGGGATGGTAATAATAATCCTGCTGTTGTATATAATGCCGTACTGCTACCGTCATCCTCTGTAAAAGGAGCGATTGCTCATCGGGTAGCTTACCATTATAATAAACAGAATGGGGTTACTGCAGAGTTGATAAGTGATCCTGGATCGGTTGGTACCTTGATCGCTAAAGGTTACCATATCAATGCAATGGAGCGCTTCAATAGCCTTGAATACAAGGATCGAATAAAATTGGCGACAATCTATAATCCGGCTGTTGTAGCACTCTTTGGCTATTCAGTTAGTACCGGAGACAAAACGGTCCTTGATGAAAAATGTAAAGCCAGAGGAAAAGTCATATTCTCGGATATTCTGGAAAAACGGGATCATTTTACTTTTAAGCAATTGAATCATGTGTCCATAGATCGATTCACCGGAGGTGCGATCGATGGAGCTTTATTCAATGAACAGGTCGTTACATCTGACAAAGAGTTTGAAATGAACCTCTACGTGGAAAAAGAAGTTCTGGAAAATGAAACAGTCAAAGAGGCTTTTGAAAAATCATTGTCAGATATCGCCAATGGACTTTTGCCGCTTGGAGGGGGAACAATGCGTGGGCATGGATGCTTTGAAGGTAGAATCTTAAAAAATGGAGAGCAACTGTAATGGAGAAGTATTGTAAATCATACAATGAATTGTCAGCAATTAAACCTGACGAATATACAGGTTATCTGTGGGTCTCGAATGAAGATCAGTATCAGACTGTAAATGGACCAGTAGATCTATCGGCCTATGCACGCAATCCGTTTGTGGTAGAAGGAAATCTTTTGTCGAAAGATAAAAAAACAAGTATAAGCATCAGACATACAGGTACGGGATATATCGTATCCGTTTTTGATCTGACAGAAATAACTCAGCTTCCGGAAGAACAACTAACCAAAATAGAATACTTAATCCATAAAAATGAAGGTAAGGTTAAATTCGTACAAGTCTGGTTACCTGAAAAGGATATACTTTGTGCTGATATGGAAGTATTGCGACCGGCATTTCAATATTTCGATGGTTTCTTAATTGATAATAAATAGGAGATTACAACTATGATAAGAGCTCCCTTTAACTTCGTGCCACTTAGTGAACATGTTTTTTTCCCTAAATGGGCTGGCCATATCTCACATGATATTCCTTTTTCAGATGGAGAAAGTGGTGAGATTGAACTAACAATAACAGCTGAGACTCCAATATTCGTCCGCAACGGTCATACACGTAATGATTCGACTTTGCAGAATGATAAATACATGTCTTTTAATCAACATAATGGACAGCTTTTTATTCCTGGTACCTCTATTAAAGGGACCGTTAGAAATGTGCTGGAGATAATGAGTTTTGGGAAGATGGATAGGATAGCAAATCACCGATATAGTCTTCGAGATCTGCAATTAAAAGAGGAATATCTTAGTTTTTTTCAAAATAGTGATGTTCATTGCGGGTGGTTGAGAAAAGAAGATGATGATAAGCTTATACTTTCAGATCATGGTATTCCCAGACGTATTTCTCATAAAGATCTGGATGCTATATGGGGTACAAATTTAGACGAAACATTCAAAGATGGATATTTGCTTAAAAAGGATTCAAATAGAAATGCGATATATAAAATTAGACTAACAACTGGTAAGCCCAAAACAATCAGATACGATGAGTTTGCTATGAATTCTAAGAATCCGGTTGATAAAAGGATAATGGCAAACTATGATCCAAAAGGGATGTATTCAGGAACAATTGTGCTTACAGGACAACCTTCTGCCCGGAAAGATCGGGTAAAAAATAGTGATGGTACTACAAGAGTCAAAGGATCAGGGAAATGTTTTGAATTTGTTTTTCCGGAAACTCAAATAAAAGAATATTCCATATCTGCAGAATCGGAAGTATTTCTTGATTTCTGTTTTATTTATAAAGATTCTGATGATTGGAAATATTGGCGGAAAGAGTTGTCCGATCATAGGACTGTGCCTGTATTCTTTTCGGTAAAGAATAATGAGGAAATCAACCATCTGGGATTGTCTTATCTTTATAAGTTACCCTATGGTTACCGGGTAAAAGACTGTTTGCCTGTTAACCATAAGGAGTCTCAAAAGATAGACTTATGTGAGTGTATATTTGGCGTTTCTAATTCCCAATTGAATCAGTCATTAAGAGGAAGAGTGCAGTTTACTCATGCATTTTTGTTTAAAGGAGAAGTTTCACATGTGGTACGTTCTCCATATATGGCTTCCCCAAAATCATCATATTATCCAATTTATTTAAAGCAAAATGGTTCAGGAGGCGATATTAAAGGCAATTTCCTTACTTATATGTCGACTGAAGCACGTCTGAAAGGTTGGAAAAAGTATCCTGTCAGAGAAAATATTTCTGATTTCTCAATTCCCCAAGAAGTAAAGGTGGAGAATTTAAGTCCATTTTATCCCGTAAATGAAGGTGCAATATTCAAGACAAAGCTAAAATTCCATAATCTGCGGAAGACTGAAATAGGCGCAATCTTAAAGTCAGTTTTATTAAGTAGGCAAGGCTGCTCTCATTCCATCGGTTTTGCAAAGCCATACGGCTATGGACGAATTAAAATAGAGATGTCAAATCATTCTGTTTTGAACCATTCGATTGATGAATACATAAATGAGTTCAACCAAATGATGAATACAGAGATTCCAGGTTATGATAAATCAATTCAACTAAAAGAGCTTTTGCTAATGTCTAAACCTCAAGAACTGAACACCCAGCTAGAATATATGGAACTTTCTGAATTTGTTGGTTGTAAAAGACACAATCCCAAAAAAGATATACATGGTAAATATCTTCCAGATTATTCCGAAATGATCAAAAAAGCGCAACCGGTTATAGAAGCAGTTGTTCAGCAAGAAGCATTAGTAACTTTGGTTGCAGGTTCTATAATGCAAGCAAAACTATTGGAGGGAAAAGATTTGAATTCCAAACCATTGGTAGTGCTATCAGGTAAGATTAGGCCTAAGAAAGGAGACTTGATTATTGTTAAAGTCCTTAAGAAAGGAGGGAATATAGAAAAACTGGAATTCATAAAAAGGAAGTAACAATGGACTGATGTTTGAATGGGGGTATTACGATGAAAGGATTGTATTACCCTTAGTTCATTACAAAAACACCGTAATGTTACCCTTATTCTATTACAAAAATAGCGTCAAGTTGCCCTTATTTTATTACAAATGACTAACTTTGTATATTGATAAACAGTTGATTATATGATACGACGTAAATCATTGGATAAATTGAGGGAGTGGGCCAAAGAATCAGATCGAAAACCTTTGGTACTGCGGGGTGCCCGCCAGGTCGGAAAAACCACATTGGTCAATGAATTTGCCCGGGAATTTGGAGCATATCTGAAGCTAAATTTGGATAAAACTACCGAGGCAAGGCTTTTTGACGATTATCAGGACGTAAACGAGCTGATCAGTGCAATTTATATCTATAACAGGCAGCGTAAAGAAGATGTTCCAACGCTCTTGTTCATTGATGAAATTCAGAATTCCCCTAAGGCTGTAGCCATGTTACGGTATTTCTATGAAGAAGCTCCCTGGTTGTATGTAATAGCGGCAGGTTCGCTTTTGGAGAGCCTGATTGATAAACACATATCGTTCCCGGTTGGTCGGGTAGATTATTTAGCTGTACATCCATGTTCATTCACCGAGTTTTTGAATGGAATTGGTGAAAGTTTTGATCAGGAGCTGGTGGAAAGTATCGGAGTGTCCGGAGTTCATGACCGGATTATGCAGTATTTTAAGCATTATACAATCGTTGGGGGAATGCCGGCGGTGATAAGGAAATATGCAGAGAAGCGGGATATCCTTTCAACGAACAGGATATATGAAGGACTGGTGACTGCCTATAGTGATGATGTGGAGAAGTATGCTCACAACAGTACCATGGTGCAGATCATCCGTTTTATAATCCATGAAGGCTGGCGTTTTGCCGGTGAGACGATTTCGTTTGAGCGATTTGGCGGATCTAATTATCGTTCTCGGGAGGTCAGTGAGGCTTTTCGAACTTTAGAAAAGACGATGTTGCTGGAATTGGTGTATCCGACGGTTTCCACACAAATTCCTTTGTTGGCAGCCAAAAACAGAAAACCTAAATTGATTTGGCTTGATACCGGTATTGTGAATTATGTGGCAGGTGTGCGAGAAGAGTTATTTTCTGTAACGGATATTGAGGAGGCCTGGCGCGGTAAAATAGCTGAGCATATTGTCGCCCAGGAGTTGGTTGCTATGGAAACACGTGTATCCGTGCATCGCCAGTTCTGGGTTCGGGAGAAAAATCAATCGTCAGCGGAAGTGGACTTCGTAATAGAATTCAGGGGCATGGCTATTCCTATTGAAGTCAAGTCGGGTATAAATGCACATTTACGTTCATTGCATCAATTTATAAACAAAGCTAATCATGATGTCGCCATTCGGGTTTGGACCAGACCATTTTCGGTAGATCAGGTGAAAACTGTTGAGGGGAAAGCGTTCAGGCTCTTTAATGTCCCATTTTATTATGTAGGGGTATTAAATGAATTATTGGAGAAATATACGTAGAAAATAAACATAATTATGTCGAGATTACACATAACACTTGTCGGAGGGCAAACAGCACCGGTTTATTGGGGGATAGCAGATGCTAACCCTGATAAAGTGGTGCTGATTTATTCCGATCAGACCTTGGAGGAAGCGAACCGGATTTATAACGAGTTAAGCATTGAGTGTGAAATTCGGAAATTCCATCCGGTGGATCTGAACGATATATACACTAAAGCTGAAAAGTGTCTGAAAGATTTCTCCACAGCGGAGTCAATTACCATCAACGTAGGGGGAGGAACAAAGCCGTGGTCTGTTGCTTTTACGCGCGTTTTTGAACATCAACCCAATACACAGATTGTTTATGTCGATCAGAATAATCAGATTTGGGATTTGATTAACCGGACGAATCATCCGGCTGTCTTTGATATGGATGTGCAATTCCGATTGTACGGCAATCCGTTGACCAAATACCAGAACTATGCCGATTACACGCCACAAGATCAGGAAATGATTGCCGGTATTCGGGAAATACGGGCTTTCAATAATATTGACTTTAATGAAATAACGGGTTATCTGTATAAGCATACTAATCAAACCAGATATAGTACTGAAAGCGGTTCTAGTATAGAGTGGGACGTAGAATCAAAATCGTACCGTTGCAGATTTGTGCAGAAAAACGGTAGGCAGATGACGAAGACGTTTGGATCACCAAATATACGGCAATTGCTATTGAATACCGGTTGGTTTGAATACGAAGTGGCTACGTTACTGGCTAAGTGGAATAAAACGAAAGAGATACGCATGAATTGCATATTCCCGGCTACACAGGGTGGGCCCAAAAACGAGGTGGACTTAATCGTGAATACGGGAACGAAGTTACTTTTCGTAGAGTGCAAAACCAAAATATTTAACGAAACGGACATCGATAAATTCAGTTCTGCGGTCAAAAATTATGGGGGGATGGGGAGCAAGGCTCTTTTCGTGACCGATGTTCCGATGAGTGAGAAGGCTAATGAGAAATGCCGGGACAATGGTATAATGACCTTTAGCCTGCAAAATTCCATGTTTGGATTATCTGCAGAAAAGATGTTGTTTATGATGCTTGACCGGGAGCTGTTTAATATAAATGCGAAATAAATATGGGACGCAAGGTTTTTATCTCAGTATTAGGCGCCGGATTATATGAGGAATGCAAATACATATCAGAAGATTTTGAATCAGAAAAAGTTCGGTTTATTCAAGAGGCAACATTGTATCAGATAGGTGCTGATCATTGGAGTGAAGACGCTGTTGCAATCATTTTGTTGACAGCAAAAGCGAAAAAAGAAAATTGGAATCGAAATATTACAGAACGTATCAATTTCAAGAAAGAAATAGTTCCTTATGAAGGTTTGGAAAGCAGGCTCGAGAAGATGAAACTGCCATTTATACCAGTTGCCTTACCTATTCCTGACGGTTCAAATGAAGGTGAAATGTGGAATATTTTTGAAATTCTATATGATCAGTTACAGGAAGGTGATGAACTTTATTTCGATCAGACTCATGCATTTCGTTATCTGCCGATGCTTGTACTTGTATTGTGCAACTACTCAAAATTCCTTAAGAAAACCACTGTCAAACATATCTCGTACGGTAACTATGAAGCTCGTGATATTACATTAAATAAAGCGCCTATCGTAAATCTGTTGCAACTTTCTTCATTACAAGACTGGACTTATGCTGCTGCGAATTACCTTGAAAATGGGAATGTTGACAGATTAGTTAGTCTGTGTAATACAACTTTAGCGCCAATCTTATTCGACGCCAAAGGTTTGAATAAAAATGCATCTGCATTGAGTAAATATGTTAAGTACCTGAATGCTATTGTCGATGAGCGTAGAATGTGTCGTGGCATTAATATAGTAGAAAGTACAAATGTAAAAAGCCTAAAGAATATAGCTTGCAATTTAAAAGAGACGGTTATTAAACCATTCAGACCAGTTCTGGAGCAAATAAATCAATCTTTAGACCTCTTTGATGTAAATACCAATCCACGAAATGGATTTGAAGCAGCCAAATGGTGCTTTCAAAACGGATTATACCAGCAGGCGGCTACTGTTTTGCATGAGAATGTTGTAACTTCAATTTGTTTTTTGAATCAATTAGAGTGGAAAGTCGAGAAAGATAGAGCTTTGATAAATATAGTTTTTCAGATTACTGTTTTTAAGATCCCAGAAGAGAAGTGGAAGTTACCTAAGGGATATGAGAATGATATTAATAATTGTAAAAACAAGATTATTCAATTATTGCAAAACAAGATGATCATTACTCTGTCAGATGACTTTGTACGGTTGAGCGAATTACGTAATGACTTTAATCATTCCGGAATGCGAAACAATCCACTGAAAGCAGACGGTATCAAGGATAGACTTTTGTTATTTCTGCAAACTATTCCCGAAAAGTTTAGCCAAGACTTTATAAAGCCTTGTAGCTCTGAAGTATCAAAACCAATTCTCATAAACTATTCCAATCACCCCAGTACCAACTGGGGTGAAGCTCAATTGGCTGCCGGAGCTGAATATGGCGAAATTGTTGATATACCATTTCCTCAGGTTGAATCCAATGGCGACGAAGAATACATTACAGATTTGGCTGAACGATGTTGTGCCGAGATTTGTCTTTTTTTCAAAGAACATCTGGCCACAGAAAGAACCGTCCACGTGATGGGAGAACCCACGCTGGTATTCGAGATCGTGATCCGGTTGAAACAGGAAGGGATAACCTGCCTGGCATCGACTACGACCCGGGAGGCCGTTGAGGAAAATGGAATTAAGACCTCTAAGTTTAGTTTTAACCGATTCAGAAGATATTAACCGATTTAATTATGTTACCGACTCACACAACTGAACAAAAGATAACCTTTCGAAAAGAGGGCATCTATTATGGCATAGACCTGGGAACCACCTATACTGTGATTGCTCAGATAGACCTGAGCGAGAGAGATCCGATGAAACAGGAGTTGCCACTAAAACTGTTGACCATACCGCAACATTCTCCGCTGGAGATGGACGGTTCGGATCGCTCAGATATGGTTGCTTCAGTATTAGGTGTAGGACAGGATGACCGTATGTTTGTCGGGAATAAGCTCTACCGACTGAAAGGGTATCCCGGGTTTGTAAAAGATAAGAACCTGTTTTATCACTGGAAGCTCGATCTGGGTGTCAGTGTTAAACCCCTCTATAAAGAGGCGATAAAAAGTGAGTTGGATGATGCCGCCAAGGTTGCCGGAAAGATTTTGAATTATTGCCGCATCCATTCCGTCGGGAAAGAGAAGGAGTGGGAAAACGTAATCGTTACCGTGCCGGCATCGTTTCAGGCTAATCAACGCAACGATGTGCTGACGGCTATTTCTTATGCTCAGATTAAGCAGGAACCTAATATGCTCATAGACGAGCCGAATGCCGCTTTTATCGGTTATCTGAACCAGTTGTCGTTAGCCGAAAAGCAAGATCTGTTGCACGAAGGTAGTAAACGGGTATTGGTGATCGATTTTGGTGGGGGAACCTGTGATCTTTCCATCCTGCAGATTCAAAGCCCCGATAAGCTGGAGATGAAAATCTCCAACCTGGCTATCTCCCGGTATAATGATCTGGGTGGGCAGGATCTGGATATGATTATTGCCGAGAAATATTTATTGCCCTTCTTCTCGAAAGAACACAGTAGTACTCAGTTTCAGGCTACTGAACTGGAGAAATATATAATCCCCCAATTAGCCGTCATGGCCGAGAAGCTGAAAATCGATTTGTCGCGTACGCTTTCGTCCAGATATCAGGATATTAACCGGATACCTGTTGATGGAAATGAATTGTCGGCCACGCTAAAAGATCAGGAGGTGGTGCTAAAAAGCAAAAGCTTCCCAATTAAAAAACTCAGCCTGACCGAAAAAGAGTTTTCCGATGTGACCCGCTTTATCTTCACGGATAAAGAGTACAAACTGGAAGTTGTCGACAAAGTGATCCAGTCTGTACCGTCGGTAGTGGACGATATTCTGCGAAAAGCCAACCTCGCGAAAACCGATATTGATTATATCCTCTTTGCCGGGGGGAGTGTGCAAAACCTTCTGTTTGTCAAAGAGACCTCCGAATTGTTGCCCCAGGCTAAAGTGCTTTTACCGCGGAGGCCCGATGTATTGGTGGCACACGGCGCCGCCATTTATAGTTTTTACCGGAATGCACTCGGCGTAGAGCTGTTGAGGCCGATCTGTAGTGAAACGATTGGCATAACAACGCAAAATGCCCCTTTCTTTCCTTTGATAGAAGCAGGGGTAGGCTTGCCGGCAGAGGTAAACCTTCCTTCGTTCCGGGTGCAGGGTTTCAATCAACGCCGGGTTACGATTCCATTTTGTATCGGACGTGCCGATAAGGTTGTCCGGATTCTGACTTTTGATATTCCCAACCTGGTTACACCGGATACGGAAATATCCATCAAGGCGATACTCACTGTCGATAAATTGCTAGAAGCAGAAATCTGGATCGGAGACCAAAAAATGGCTGGCGCCCGATTGACCAATCCGTTTGTGTTAGCCAATGTCAGTGAAGAAGAGCGTCAGGTTTCTGAATCGTTGGAGAAATTGCAGAAGGCGCAGGAAGAGGGAGATCGCAATGTGGAACGCCGGGTCATGCGGGCATTACTCTGGGAGTATTATAACCTTGGGAATTATACAAGAACTGTATCGTTGGGTGAGGAGTGGCTTGGCAAATTCAGTGCAACAGATCCCTATGTTTATAATATCATTCATTGCGCCTGTGACGCTTTAGGCCAAAGGCGAAAAGGTAAAGAGATACTTGAGAAAGGGTTGAAATATTCTCCGGATAATAGTACTTTACGATACAATATGTCGTTGATTGTCGAAAGGGAGGAGGGCACGCAAAAGACAATAGAATATCTTACCCAATTACCTTTGACATTACATGAGTCAACTGATATAAAATTTCGGATGGCATTACTTAACCTATCGCAGAATGATGAGAAGAATGCTCGGGAAATAGGGCAGGAATATCAGGATGGCCGATATGGCTATCTGAATGAATTTGACCGGAATCTACTAAAACAGATTTTAGAGAAATTGAATATCCCCTGTAATCAAACGGAGGGCTTAGCACAACAGAAAAAGTCATCCTTTGCACAGGGGGATCTGTTGCGGGTAAAGAGTGAACTTCCGGTTTGACAGAAATCAAATAGACCAATAATTAACTATAAACTAAACGAATATGCCTCTTAAAGTGCCAACCATCACCGACCTGGACAGCAGTCAGCGAAAAGTGGTGGAACATATGCCCTATAATGATCCGATGTTTGTCAACGGCCCTCCGGGATCGGGAAAGACACATCTGGCCATATTACGGTTGCAGGTGTTACTGAATGAAGGTTACACCAATGTGCTGTTTCTGCTCTATAACCATTCGATGTATGGTTTTCTGAAATCCATTTTTAATAAAATGGGGATGCGAACCAATGTGAACATAGAAACGAAAGATTTCTTTTTTACTCAGTTAGCCAGGGGAGGAGGATATTCTTTTTCGAATGAAAGCCGGGATTTCAAGGATTATGCTTTAAATTATTCCCGAAGACTTTCATTCATATTGGGGCAATCGGATTTGCCAAGGTTTCCCATTATCGTAATAGACGAATGTCAGGACTTCTCGGATGAGGAGATCACTATACTAAGAAGATTGAGTGATAAGATACTTGCCGTTGGCGATATTGACCAGACCGTCTATAAGAATGCCGTCAGTCCCTTTTTTAGAAGTCTTCCCACAAAGAAACTCGAAACCATTTACCGGTATGGCAAAAAAGTGGCCCGGATCGCGCAGCCTTTTTCTAAATCAGGGGAAAAGCTCGAAGACAAGGTGAGTGTAACTAACGATACAGATGTTTACCGGGTAAAAGCGACAGACAACCGGGATGCCATTGACAAAATAGCGCGGATACTGGATGCCAAGAAGAGTACCGATATGACGATCGGAATTCTGGGTCTGACTAAGAACAGTCTTTCTAATTTACAATCGGAACTGGACAGAAGACGACATCGCTGTTCTCTTGTGCAGGATAACAATGGAATGAGGGATTATGATTTCGATACAAAAACGCCAATACTGATCACCCCCTTTAGTGCAAAGGGGATGGAATTTGACTGCGTAATCCTGTATGGTTATGACAGATTGTTGGACTTGAGCTGGTATCAACCGTTACAAAAAGAACTGATCTATGTGAGCCTTACACGTACCTGTAACGAGCTTTACCTCATACAGGAGCCTGGCACACACCGACTGCTTACCCAACTAGGTGGCTGGCAGGATATCGATAATGCCCGACCGGCATCAACTCAGGTTTATGACTTTTAATACACATCAGACATGGCTATTTATCAATTAAATACAAACGAGTTTAATCTTTTACTGGAACGTCGTTACCATCTTCTTCCGGCAAAAAGAAAAATAAAGGGAGAATATAGCATTGAGACAGACGAAGTATTGTCTGCCAATAAAAGCGTAATTGTCCTGTTTTCGTCAATTACCCGTATCGTGATACCCGATGCTGCCCGTCTGCCTCAGTTACGCACGCTGTATGGTATTCCGGCAGGATTGTTATCGGTTGAGGCGCAAAAGGTAAAAAAGCAAGATAAATCAATGCCGATTGATCTTACACCGGATGATCTCTTTTTTCGCTTCCTGCGGAGAGGAATGCTCTATGAGCTGGTGTGGTCATTGAAGCATTCTGAAGCCAGCCGGGCAAAGTGCATTTTTCGCAGATTGTTTATGCAAGAGGGGAATTGCCCTGATCCTTTTCTTCTGAAATGGGTGAAATCATTACTGGAATACAATAAGTTTCCGGAAGAAAAGCCGCAACAAATCACGTTGGATCAGACCCGGTTTGATTTCCAGTTTATCTGGTTGGGGAAATTCCTGGCAACGACACTTTTCCCGGATACGAATAAAATGGATGAATCGCACAGAACGTGGTTTATGGATATTAAAAAGGGGAATTATGCCGATGCTCCTGAATTATTCAAAAAACATCAGACATTTATTATCGGGTATCTGATTGCCACCAGAGTATATAATGAGGGGAAAACGAACTATGAGAACATTTTCCGATACATTCATGCATACAAATTTCCCAATGCTGAGATTACAGAAGAGGTTTACGGAGCGGCATTGTTCTTTATCGGCTTGTTTGAATCAAAGGCTGATCTCTATTACCTTGCAGCAGCGTCACATATATTGTTCTCGTTTGTTGAAAAATATGCCTTTAGCCTTGCTTTTAACCGGAGTGTGGATGATCAGTTGGAAAGTGCTTTTCAACCAATAGAGGAGGCGTTTGTATCACCTCATGCCAATTGTTTTGCCTATTATTCGCTTAAGAATCCGGCTATTGCCGGAAGAACGTGGTATTTGTGGAATAATGGTGAAGATCATACGCCCGGTTATCCTGAACAGCTAGCTATTATCCGTCCGGATGAGTCGGTTCGTTTTTTGCGTAAAACGGGGTTGGTATTTAATTTGTCAGATCAACTCTCGAAGTCGTTACATGTGACCGATAGTAATGACCAGTATCAGTCTTTACGTAGAAGGGGAATTCATGTTGCTTTGAGGGAAAGAGGCGGGGTAATATCATCTACGTTAGTTCATTTTGATATGAAACAATCCGTTGTAACCTGGACAAATGAATTAAAAAGATGGCTGTGGCGTTACCTGAAGATCGATAGTCTTACGATCAAAGAGCTTTTGCCCGCCAATCAAAAGAACTGGGTGCTGCTAACCCGGAACTTTCAGTTGGACGACCTTGCAGCGTATTGGCTATCCCATTTAGCCCGGAAGCAAAATCCTGAAAATATTTTTGTGTTTAATTTCGTCGGGCACCATTCTTATAATTCTAACGGATATGTTTCGGAGGGTAGATTCCGGCAGGAATCCATTCCTTTTGAAACCTCCGGAACCGGAGAAGGGAAAAGTACTCAAAAGCGAAAAGGCAAAAGTGAACCGGTGGGTGCGACTATGTTTAACAGCGCTTCATTACAAGCTCAGATCGGACAAGCATTCCCTAAATCCAAGTGCAGCATCATTTCCAAACAAGATGGAGAGGCCCCCTGGGAAATGATTCATCTGGGGATCGGAGCCATGCGGGAGATTGATCTGAAGGATTGCACCATCATGGATTTTCGTACGGATCATTCTGATACCTCGGTTTATGAATATGTATTGCGATGCTTCCGGGATGTGATTGTTTATGATAGTGGACAACGCTATATGTTTATGAATCTATAACCGGATTGTTGAACTCTTAAATCCAATACCATGAACGCCTTATACAACTTCAGCCGCCAGATTGCCCAGCTTCGTAAAGAGAAAAAATATGCCGAAGCGTTGGCTTATTTCAAAGAAAATAAAGTGGACTTTGACAAAACAGAGATCGCCGAAAATGAATACATCGTGAGCGATATCCTTACCAGCCTGCGTCAAACGGATCATTTTGAAGCCGGCTTTCAGTTCCTGCACCATTATGAGATTGAAATTGGAGAACATACCCCGGAAATCATTCTGACAGCTTATGCCTGGTTGCTATACGACAACTTCAAGGAGGAGAATGATACTAACGGGATAGACGAGTCGGATCATTTCACACTGGAAGAGACGGAAGAAGATCCGCTCCAGGATTTTGATTATGATAAATCGGAACTGATTGTGCGAATCGAGACAGCTATCCGGTTGTTGCAGCGGTTTACTTCGAAATATTCGAAGTCAGCATTGGAGTTTCTTTTCAAAATCGTGCTGAAAGCCGAGAAGAAAAGAGTCCGTCCGGCCTGGCCTCTGGTGGTTGAGTTTTGCGACAATGTGGATCCCGGGCAGCTGTCGACCGAATGCGATACGATACAAGTCACCCGAAAGGGAAAGTTGCAGGATATGGAGTTGGCTTCGACCCGCGAAGAGTGGTATGCCTATATGAGCAAGGCGTTGTTTGAGGTCAAGAATTATCAACGTTGTTATGATATATCAAAACAAGCGTTAGGCAGCTTCGATAAGTTTCATTATTCCTATGATGTATGGTTTGCCCGGCGTATAGCCTTATGCAAACGGGAGATGGGGCAGGTGCAGGAGGCGGTGGCCGAACTGGAAGTTATCCTCAAAAAGAAACGAGAATGGTTTATCCTCAAAGAGCTGGCGGAAATCTATCTTGAAACGGGGCAGACCGACAAAGCCATGCTATACGCCGCGGAAGGCATGCGGGGCAGGGGAGAGCTGGAATTTAAAGTCGAACTGATTGAACTGCTTGGTCAGCTCTACCAGCGTAAAGGAGAACGGGAGACTGCTTATCTCCATTTTACCCTGGTGCGCCTGATCCGGGAAGATGAGGGTTGGCGCGTTCCTGATGGATTGGTTGAATTGCTGAACACGTTTGCCGGAATGCAGTCGTTTGGATTGCGTGATAAAGCATCGCTGTTGGAACGGCTGAAACCGGTATGGGGTGTTACAGGCCGTGAAAATAGTCAACGGACACCGCAACAGAGCACTTCTACACCGGGACAACGATTGTCGGGGAGTGTGAAAAAGATCCTGAACAGCAATGAGAACGGAGTAAACGGATTTATCCGGGAGCCGTCGGGCAGTGAGGTCTATTTCTTTGTATCGGCGGATCACAGGCTGGCAAACGCTTTGGTTGTAGGGACAATGGTCGAATTTGAAAAGGTTCCTGCTGCGAATGGCAAAGGGGATAAAGCGATAAAACTACAATTGGCAGGTAAATAATAAAAGTCACTGTTATGCAGGTGGTGATTAATAAATACGGGTCTTCGTTGAGTGTGCGGGATGGCCTGTTTCAGGTGAAGCAGGAGGAAGAGGTGCACTTGATCGCGGTCAATAAGGTCGATTCCATATTGCTGGGAAAAGGGGTGAAGGTGACTACCGATGCTCTGATGCTGGCGGTGGAAAACGAGATTGATGTGGCACTGATCAGTCGCAACGGTCAGCATTTGGGGAAGATTTGGAGTCACAAATACGGTTCGATATCGGTGATCCGTAAGCAGCAACTGGCATTCTCGATGCACGAGGATGCGCGGCAATGGGTATGGAAACAGATTCGCAAGAAGGTGGAGAACCAGACCGCCCTGTTGCTGACGCTTTGCGGATTCAATAACTCCCTTCAGGATGAAGTCTATAAATCGGTAGATAAGATCGAACGGGTACTTGCCCGATTTGATCCGGCGGTTATGACAACTAATGAGGAGTGTTTTCGCCGGCTGCGGGGGGTAGAAGGCGCTTGCTCCAAACACTATTTCGAGTGTGTGAATCTCTTTCTACCGGAGCATTTCCGCTTTGCCGAACGGTCACAGCACCCGGCGATGGATATGTTTAACTGCCTGCTTAATTATGCCTACGGGATGCTTTATGGGAAGGTGGAAACGGCATTAATTAAGGCCGGATTGGATCCCTATGTCGGGATTATGCACCGCGACGATTACAATAAGCCGGTACTGACCTACGATTTTATCGAGTTGTATCGTATCTGGGCTGATTATGTAGTGATTTATCTTTGCATTCAGGAGGTGATATTCCGGGAGTTTTTCGACATCGAAAACGGGGTATTTTATCTGAATGAAAACGGAAAGCGTATCCTCATATGCGCACTCAATGATTATTTGGCTGAAGTGGTCCATATAAAAGGGCTGGATCGTTCGCGTGAGACGCATATCATGCTTCAGGCGCAGGATTTTGCCCAACTCATGAAAAAACGGAATCTCTAACCTTAAAATCAGAATGTTATGATTTGTATTGGTCATGAAATTATGCACAGTCATCAGGATGTGCTGGAGCCTGTCAGTGAAGAGGCTCTTTATGAGTTAATTGCTAATCCGTCACCGGCATTGAACTCTTTGGTCGGTCGGTTGCAGAGAACCCTCCAGATTTCTAAACAGGCTTATGATAGCCTCAAAAAGCAGTTGCCCTATTTTTGCTGCTCGGAGTTTGTTTGTAATCTGCGCAATACACAGAATTTCAGAAGTATTTCGCATTTTACCATTGATCTGGATGGGCTTAAGATGAATGCGGAGGATTTTACCGCTTTACGCAAACGTCTTTGTGAAGATGAGGAAGTGCTGATGGGATTCGTGACGCCCAGCGGAGTGGGATTTAAGTTGTTGTTCCGACTGGCTGAGCCGGTGACCGACACGAAAATGTTTACCGATTTCTACAAGTCATTTGCCATGCAGGTAGCCTCTAAATATGATATTCAGCAATATGTTGATTTCAAAACCTGCGACGTTACCCGGGTGAGTTTTCTGTCGGCTGACCCCGAAGCCTATTTTAATGCGGATGCCCGGGCGGTGCTGCATACCGATTATGTGGGGGACGTTGATTTGTTCAGGGATGACGCGAATGATAATTATGAGGTGAAAAAGAGAGAGGATGAAGATAAGAATCTGACTGCTAATCAGTATAAGAAAATTCTTGAAAAACTGAATCCCCAAGCTGCAAAACCCTCTAAACCGGCTCCTATTGTGCCGGAAATCCTGAGTGAAATAGTGGCTCCCATAACAGATAAAGCTGCCGAACTGGACTTGAACATCAAAGAGGTGATTGATATCCAGTATGGCAAGAAGTTTGTATTTGTTCATGATTTTCATACCGCAGAGGTGAACGTCTTTTACGGGAGAAAAGGTTTTAGCGTAGTGAAAACGCCCAAGACAAAGTGTGATCCGGATTTAACTGAGGTGGCATTTCAGTTGATTAATCATGTGCTCTACGGTGGCGGAGAAGGATCTAACGGACAGATAGAATATATCCCGGAAACTGAATTCTGAATATGGCGAAAAGTAGCGGGAAAAAGCGGGAAAAACTCTCGTTTTATGAGACCATCAAAAGAATTAAAGCAGCCGGACTGAAACATCGGACTGATAAACCGGATTTTGATCCGGAAGAGGAGGTGCCGATCGATGAAAAGATAAAGCGTGTCATGGACTTTCTCAACCGGATTAAAGAAAAAAGACTTGATGAAATGTATTGTTTTGTGATGTACGATATTGAGGATGACCGGGTGCGCAATTATATTGCCAAATACCTGATCAAAAACGGATGTATCCGTGTACAGAAGTCTGTATTCGTAGCTAACCTGACCCGGAAGCTTTACCTGGAGCTTAGTGATAAACTGGCTGAGGTAAATGCGATGTATGATAATTGTGACAGTATCTTCTTTTTACCGATCGGCGAAGATGTGATGAACAATCTGAGAATGATTGGTAAGAATGTGGATATGGATATTGTCACGGATTCATCGAATACATTATTCTTTTAGGTATTGGCCTGAGAAGTCGATCTTTGACATTTTGAGTTAATTGGAATGATTTAATCGTTATTGGCTATTAGATTTTGTATCTTTGTACCTCGAAAAAAATACATTGTTTTAGCTCGTATTTTAGAGGAAATGTGTTTGTATGCATGTCTTAAGTGTCACTGTATTAGAGGTGTATCTATTTGTAGAGTCAGAGCGTAACTTCCAGTAGAATAAGGATTAAGACTTTTCACAAAACTATTGTTTGTGAAATAAGATGTAAGTCAGAGCGTAACTTCCAGTAGAATAAGGATTAAGACTTCTAAATTTTTCTCTCTGTATTTTTTTGCATTTTGTCAGAGCGTAACTTCCAGTAGAATAAGGATTAAGACGATATCAGCTGACATGCTCATTGTTCTTTATAAATGTCAGAGCGTAACTTCCAGTAGAATAAGGATTAAGACTTACTGAGAACGCTTTGAATGTTACATCACCATAGAGGTCAGAGCGTAACTTCCAGTAGAATAAGGATTAAGACACTGTTGGTAAAAACATAAAGCTCATAGCTTTAAGCAGTCAGAGCGTAACTTCCAGTAGAATAAGGATTAAGACACGAAGGTCTAGAGAGGCAGCCAGTGCTGCAGAGGCGTCAGAGCGTAACTTCCAGTAGAATAAGGATTAAGACACCCAAATATGGGCAAGTTCTTCTTTCCCCTCTGGGAGTCAGAGCGTAACTTCCAGTAGAATAAGGATTAAGACTCGATGGTCTTACCATCTACTGCGGACTCGAGACGGGTCAGAGCGTAACTTCCAGTAGAATAAGGATTAAGACAACCACTGTGGACTGCCAACCCACAAATGGGCTTTGTCAGAGCGTAACTTCCAGTAGAATAAGGATTAAGACTTCCATTAATAGGACTAACTCGGAATGCTCTGTTAAGTCAGAGCGTAACTTCCAGTAGAATAAGGATTAAGACTGTTCGTCATCTTCTTCAATTTTCATAGTGATCACAGTCAGAGCGTAACTTCCAGTAGAATAAGGATTAAGACCTGTTTTTTCAAATTCTTTGCGGCTTTTTCCGCTTTGTCAGAGCGTAACTTCCAGTAGAATAAGGATTAAGACGGTTGTTCTTTATATTAAAACGCTTTTCGAAACCGGTCAGAGCGTAACTTCCAGTAGAATAAGGATTAAGACTTTTTTCGTCCTTTAATCTAGCTTTTTCAGCTTTTGTCAGAGCGTAACTTCCAGTAGAATAAGGATTAAGACTTTGAAGAAATAACTCCAATGAAATTAGAAGCTTCAGTCAGAGCGTAACTTCCAGTAGAATAAGGATTAAGACATCCTTTGTTATTCTGTGAGGCGGTTCTGATCTGAGTGTCAGAGCGTAACTTCCAGTAGAATAAGGATTAAGACTGATAATAGCGAATTGAACGTAAGTTGTTTTCATGTGTCAGAGCGTAACTTCCAGTAGAATAAGGATTAAGACTACGGCCATTTCGCGACTGATGAAGAAATGAATTCCGGGTCAGAGCGTAACTTCCAGTAGAATAAGGATTAAGACATTAGAATCGCGCAAATCAGAATTGCTCAAATCAGAGTCAGAGCGTAACTTCCAGTAGAATAAGGATTAAGACACGTTTCTTTAGAGTCGTGATAACCCTTATAAAGCGTCAGAGCGTAACTTCCAGTAGAATAAGGATTAAGACACTTCGCCATGTGTCGCACGATAGCGAGAAGAGCGGTCAGAGCGTAACTTCCAGTAGAATAAGGATTAAGACGTATCCTGATACATCCCGCTTAGCTTGTTTAATGCAGTGTCAGAGCGTAACTTCCAGTAGAATAAGGATTAAGACCGTGTGTGTGCGTGCGTGTGTGCGTGCGTGTGTGCGTCAGAGCGTAACTTCCAGTAGAATAAGGATTAAGACAGCAAAGTTTACTTCACCTTCGAACGTTCCATCTTTTGTCAGAGCGTAACTTCCAGTAGAATAAGGATTAAGACTTTTTCGTTTAACTTGCAAACGGTCTAACTTTCTTTGTCAGAGCGTAACTTCCAGTAGAATAAGGATTAAGACCTGATTCAATTGTACTAATAATCTCATGTAGTTTCATGTCAGAGCGTAACTTCCAGTAGAATAAGGATTAAGACCAGGTCTGAGAGCTTCACTAGGGCAAACTCTGCATTATGTCAGAGCGTAACTTCCAGTAGAATAAGGATTAAGACTTATTTCTCTTTTTTCAGAAATAGACATGTGAGCCAAGTCAGAGCGTAACTTCCAGTAGAATAAGGATTAAGACTATAAGAGAGACAAATTTAGATGGTGTAAACCTGATTGTCAGAGCGTAACTTCCAGTAGAATAAGGATTAAGACACATACATTACACTTATATATATCCAGCCCTGACAATGTCAGAGCGTAACTTCCAGTAGAATAAGGATTAAGACGTTTCATTCCATTTATTTTGCAGCATCTTACTAGCTGTCAGAGCGTAACTTCCAGTAGAATAAGGATTAAGACTCAGTAGATGGTGCTACTAATGTTGCTACTACGTTCTGTCAGAGCGTAACTTCCAGTAGAATAAGGATTAAGACATCACCCTTTAATCTCTCACTGATACCAACGATAGGTCAGAGCGTAACTTCCAGTAGAATAAGGATTAAGACTTGTATATTTCGTCAATTCAGGAAACCTTTCTTTCAATGTCAGAGCGTAACTTCCAGTAGAATAAGGATTAAGACCATAGGCGATTTGGAGGTGAGCGATCTCAACCCGGTTGTCAGAGCGTAACTTCCAGTAGAATAAGGATTAAGACTCATGATTATGGTAGCATCCACCATTTGTGCTAATCGTCAGAGCGTAACTTCCAGTAGAATAAGGATTAAGACACGAATTAATCATGTTTAACAACGTTTCGAATCCGGTCAGAGCGTAACTTCCAGTAGAATAAGGATTAAGACCATTACCTCAAATTCTCTTTCTGATAATACTTCTTTGTCAGAGCGTAACTTCCAGTAGAATAAGGATTAAGACTCAGCTGATAACCCGTAAAATGTTGGATTAGAGGGCGTCAGAGCGTAACTTCCAGTAGAATAAGGATTAAGACGGCTTTATTTATTTTGAATTGTAGATTTTTCTAAAAGTCAGAGCGTAACTTCCAGTAGAATAAGGATTAAGACTACTCAGATTCTTTGCTAATCTTAGCATAAGACTTGTCAGAGCGTAACTTCCAGTAGAATATGGATTAAGACTATTAAGTTAGTGATTTACAATTCTACGATAGTACGGTCAGAGCGTAACTTCCAGTAGAATAAGGATTAAGACTCAATCGGGTCTTTGCATTTGTTGTCCTTATACCAGTCAGAGCGTAACTTCCAGTAGAATAAGGATTAAGACAACTACTGTGATATCACAACCTTTATAAAGAAGGTGTCAGAGCGTAACTTCCAGTAGAATAAGGATTAAGACCCCATCTTTTTCGAGCGAAGCAAAGACGGCAAATAAAGTCAGAGCGTAACTTCCAGTAGAATAAGGATTAAGACAGCACAGCGTTTAAGATTTATCTATCGATAACATTGGTCAGAGCGTAACTTCCAGTAGAA
Source organism: Bacteroidales bacterium (assembly GCA_963668555.2). Taxonomy (GTDB): domain Bacteria; phylum Bacteroidota; class Bacteroidia; order Bacteroidales; family UBA7332; genus CAXXIC01. The sequence continues at coordinate 5,093,595 of CAXXIC010000001.1, read as the reverse complement.
TAAGGATTAAGACGTAGCATTCATTTTAGTTTTCATAATTGTAAAATTTGTCAGAGCGTAACTTCCAGTAGAATAAGGATTAAGACATCCGGAACTTCTGGTAATCTTACAAAAGATTTCTGTCAGAGCGTAACTTCCAGTAGAATAAGGATTAAGACACTTTTTACCGATATTCTCACCAGACGTAATTTCTGTCAGAGCGTAACTTCCAGTAGAATAAGGATTAAGACTTTCATAGTTGTATGTATTAATTTACGCAATAGTTAAGTCAGAGCGTAACTTCCAGTAGAATAAGGATTAAGACATACTCAACTGCAAAACGGTTGCGCTTATCCATTGCCAGTCAGAGCGTAACTTCCAGTAGAATAAGGATTAAGACAATTTCATATAGTTCGTATTTAGTTTGTAATTCTTTGTCAGAGCGTAACTTCCAGTAGAATAAGGATTAAGACTCTGAGAAAACAAAACGATCACCTTTATTATAGGTAGTCAGAGCGTAACTTCCAGTAGAATAAGGATTAAGACTTAATAAATAAAAAGTTTTGGTGACAAAGGATTTTATGTCAGAGCGTAACTTCCAGTATAATAAGGATTAAGACTAGATCCCATTAAATAATGAGGCATCCTCATTTGAGCTCTTGAGTGGTAAGCACAAGCGGGAAATCTGCATGATTTTGAAGTTTTTCAGCAAGCCATAGTTAAATCAAAATCAGCAGATGAACCTTAAAGAAATTAAACTGTTCTTTTATTTAGAGCCGATAGCTTTCATATATCCCCTTTAACCTACACTTTTTTATTAAGTTTATCGGACTAGCCTGAACCCAAACCAGAAAACAGACATAAATTGTAAGTTGTTGTTGTTCCTTAATCTATTCTACCATATTTATCGGAGCTATTCTTCTCTTCTTAAAGCCTTATAATACCCGTAATATGGTAAAGGGAAAAGTGATTGTAATATCATGAGTCCCATCTCGGCGACAGTATTTCAAGAATTCAGCCAATTGAGGCAAAATATGACAAAATCAATCCTGTAACTTATCTCCGAAAAATGTCCATAAACTACTTCTACCGGATGTGAAAAATAATATAAACCATGAATAAACTCTACAAGTATGAAAAAGGGTATCTTATTTCTGCTCTGTGCGATGATGAGCACACAGTTGCTTATGGCTCAGACCAACATCAGCACCAACATTTCGAGTAACACGACCTGGACCTCTGCTAACAGTCCCTACATTATCACAAATTCCATCGAAGTCTATCCGGGCGCTACGCTTACCATCCAGAAAGGAGTGGAAGTGCGGTTTAACTCCGGAGTTTATTTGCATGTCAGGGGATCGCTTTCGGCAGTGAGAACGAAATTTACGGCCAATGGAAGCACTGCAAAGGGATTCTGGGACGGCATTTATGTTTCCTATGAATATTATGAAACTGGCAGCGTGACCATGGACAGTTGCAGTGTCGAGTATGCATCAAATATCTACGTCAGAAAAGGTCAGCTTACACTGACTAACACATCGATCAACAATTTTAGCGGGTATGGTGTACAGATCTCCTATCTGGGAACGCTGAATATCGCTAACAGTTCGATCCAAAATACCAACTTCCCGATCTATTTCTACGGTCAGGGGGTACTCAATGCCGGAAAAAATGTCGATCTGACCGGAAATGCAAACAACTATATTTATCTCAATTTCAACGATATCAGTAGTGAGTTTCGGTTGAAAAAACTGAGTGTGCCCTATTACAACCCATACAAAAGGATTACAGAAACCGGAAGTCTGGTTATTGACCCCGGGGTTATATTGTATATGGTAAATTGTGAAATGACAGTCGAAGGAAAGATTAAAGCGATTGGAACAAAAGAGAATCCCGTCACCATTGATATGTTGCCGGGTGCATCTTATTGGTTAGGAATCAATATTTCAAACAGCTCTGTAGATTCAGCCTGCATTTTTAAGAATTGCAACATCAGAAACGCCAATTACGATTATGAATCCTATTGTGCGATAGAGATCAACAATGCTTCGCCTACCATCGATAGTTGCCGATTTACCGGGAATGCGCATAACCTGGTGGTGACGGGGGTGAGTAAACCGATAATTTCCAATTCTACTTTTGGCCCTTCCATCGTACAAAACGGAGAGTGTTATAATATAGCCATGGACCTCAATGCCCAACCGGTTTTTACCTCCGACTCTATTCAGTTTAACTCCAGGGAAATCCGTGCTATCAGACTGATGGAAGCCAACATCGTGGAAAATGCACACCTGAAAAAAACGAACTTCATCGGGCTAAATAACATTACCTATTGTCTGTATGGAAATGCCAATGTGCAAGAAACAGCGTCACTGGTTATTGATCCGGGTGTAGTAATCAAATGCCGGTATTATTACTCTTTGCTTACCGGAAACGGTAAAATTACCGGAATAGGAACCAGTTCCGAACCCATTATTTTTACCCACATTGCAGATGATGCCTACGGAAATCCGCTGGATTCGCAAAACGACGGTGTACAGGGTATCTCAAACAGTAATTCAGGGCGGATTCTCTTATATAGTAAGGAGACATCCCGGCTTGAAAACTGGAAAATCCATTATGGCGGGTATAATGGTGATAATTATGCCGTACAGGTCACAAAAGGAAATATCATAAAAGACTGTCAAATAAAGAATTCATACCGGGGTGTTTATTACAGTGATAGCGCTCAGGTCATTAATACGTCATTTTTAAATATAGATTACTATCCGTTAGGCAGGTATGTTTCTAAAGGAAATCCTGTGTTGCTGGGAAATACAGTATCCAATGTTGGAGTGATTGGTGTTCAGATTACCGGTTTTGCAGATGACTCACCTACTTTAAAGACCGTTGACTTTGCCGGAGCCACCAATGTAGCTTATATTATTGATAACCAGCTTACAATAAACGAAGGTAGTATAGTCACCGTTGATCCCGGAGTGGTCATTAAATTCAAGTCGGGAGGATGGCTGATTGTTAACGGAGGCTTGAAAGCAATAGGTAAAGCCGATAGAAAAATTATTTTCACGTCTATTCATGACGACTCAGCCACCGGTGATACCAATAACAACGGAACCGGTTCTACTCCGGGAAGCGGTGACTGGTATGGTATTGATTATAATGTAACAGCCAGTGATACAGAAAATTATCTGAAGAACTGCGAAGTTCGCTACGTTAGTTATTATTACTGGGGAAGCCCCAGGGGAGCCATTCGAATCAATAGTTGTCGTGTAATCATTGATTCAACCAAAGTCAATTTCAGCAATACATGTGCCTTCTCTATATTCGGGGATGCAAATCCGGTTATTTCCAACTGTCAGTTGTATAACCTGAGTGATGCCCCGATTTATATGGATGTGTTCTCAAATCCTGTATTCGGTGCAAATAATAAAGTAGCTAATCTGCCTCTCATCGGGCTTCGACTGCGCGGACAGGAGATCAGGGGGACTATCCCGGTGAGAAATTTTGCAGGATATGATTCCATAACGTACATTATGGAAGAGGAGATGACTGTAAGAGATCGGTTGGTGATTCCGGCAGGACTGACTTTTAAAGGAAACGGGGTATGGCATATCCGTGGAAAACTAAATGTAGAGGGAACCGCACAAAGACCAGTCGTGTTTACCACAATGGAAGACGATGTCTATGGTAGTCCCAAAGATATTCAGTTAAACGGTAATACCGGATTGAACAACAATGGCAACTACATGATATTCTATGATGAAGCCAACGACAGCAGTCAGATAAATTATGCCATTTTCAGGTATCCTTACCGTGTGCCTGTGCAATTGACAAATGCTTCACCTAAAATTCAGAATACCCGATTTGAAAACAGCGCTTATGAAGGATTGTCATTATCCGGATCAAGCAAACCTTCGATCAATAATTGTATATTCAATAATATTACTTTCCCCTTTACCACATCATTGGTTACCTATCCGGCATCTACTACCGGCAACTCCATTTCAGGAACTACAGGCCGGGCAATCCGCGTTACCAATGAAACTCTGACCAACGATGTAAAACTTGCTAAACGAAGTTTTGGCGGCATTGAGAATATTCCGTATGTCTTCCAGAATTATACGGTAGGTACCGGAGCCAGACTGACTATTGATCCGGGTGTGGTCTCTAAGTTTATGCAAGGCGGTTACCTGAATGTTCAGAACGGACTGATTGCCAAAGGAGGAAATACGACAGACAGCACCATCGTGTTTACGTCGGATCGTGATGACTTTTATGGTGGAGATACATATCAGGACGGAGATGCCAACTTGCCTTCAAATAACTATTGGAGCGGAATCTATTTCTATAATGAATCCATTGATGAAAATTGTATCATGGAAAATTGTATCCTGAAAAATGCATCGTATGCCTATTATCCCTATTATGACTGGGGTGCACCCAACTGTAGAGGAGCTATAACGATAAACAATGCATCTCCTGTATTGAAAAATTGTCTGTTTGACAATAATTACTTTGGAATAATATCCTTCAATACCTCCCTGCCTCAGGTAATTAATTGCGACTTCGTAGGAACTGATCCGACCTATGGATATGGCATCTGGAACCAGACGGCAACTAATACCGTAGCGGCCCCCAACTGCTGGTGGAATAGTAATACCGGACCGAAACATGCGTCAAATCCCGGAGGAGTAGGAGAGCGGGTATCCGACTACGTTGTCTTCTCACCTTTTGCCATGCAACTAGCCAAACCGGTGCTGGGTGATGTCAGCTTGAACGGTGAAATTAAGCCTTATGATGCATCTCTGATTTTACAACATACTGTTTCGGCAATTAATTTGAACGATAAGCAAAAAGGGGTAGCCGATGTCAGTGGCAACGGAGAAATTACCGCTTATGATGCTTCATTGATCCTGCAATATTGTGTAGGACTGATCAGCCGTTTCGACCCGAATGGACTGAAATCAGCCATTTACAATGATTGGGCATCTGTTGAATTCTCAGATATGGTTACGAAACTAAATAATAATAACTTTCAGCTGCAGGCGACTTTATCGACTTACTTCGACATCAGATCGATGCAGATGAAATTAAAGTTCAATAAGAATCATATCAAATTAGTGGCTATTCATTGCGACGATCTTCCTGAAGGTATTTCATTCGCATATAATGCCCCGAACGAGCTGGGTGAAATCGCAATTTCGATGGCTTCGGCTTACGATCTGAGACTGAATAATACGGTGATGAAACTCGAATTTGAATTGCTGGATGCGACCATTAGTCAATCAACTATCGACCTGATTTCGGCTTATGTCAATGAATATCAGTTGCCAATCAATTCATTCTCCGTTCCGGTCAGATCTGCAAGTATCATTAGCTTTTCAGCAGAAGAAACTACTTCGACAAAACCTATGATCTATGTGTCGGATGGAGCTGTTCATGCAGATGTTAATCTGGAAAATGCAGGACAGTCGCTTCAATTGCAGATCATTGATATGTCCGGTAGTATCGTTTACCGCAAACTTTATAACAGCCTTGGCAGTGGATTCCATTCATTTGAAATTCCCATATCAGCTATCGGAAGTGGAATCAATACCCTTTATCTCCGTACAGACGACTTCTCATTTGCTAAGAAAGTCCTTATCAGGTAAAAGGATCAGGTGTGTGTAAGGGATTTTTCCTTTACACCTCACCTGTTAGGATTATTTCAGGGAAGAGGATAATAACCTAAATACTTAGACAGATGAACAATCTTATCAGAAATATAGCTGCAACCGTAATGCTGTTGTTGTGCGTCAATCTGATACCCGATCAGACAAAGGCACAAACAACAGTCGGTTTCAGTATTGTCAACAAGACTGTGACGGAGAAGGATACCTTTACCGTGGCTGTCAGGGCTGATTCATTGCTGACCGGAAAAAATATCTATTCCTATCGTTTCAGTCTAACCTATAATGCAGGTTATTTGGAATTTCTGGGAATAGATTCAGTGGGCATTGTCCTCAAAAACTGGGGATTGCCTGCGTTTAATGATAAAACTTCCGGTACGATTCTGATAGCCGGAGCCGGTTCGGTTCCGCTTTCCGGTTCCGGAGAAATGTTTTTTCTGAAATTCAGGGCAAAACAGGGAGGGGGAACCTATATTCAGAGTACATCGACTACCCAAAGCTACCTCAATGAGGGTTTACCGGCCATGACTGTTTCCTACGGATATATCCAGGCCAATTCCCGTTCCTATCCCGACATCTATCCCGACAATCAGGCACTCTTTGTGGGCGAAGAGTTACAGATGTACGTTTCCGGCGGTTTGGCTCCGTATGTTTATCGTACCGCCGATACTGCTATCGCAGTAATTTCCGGATTAACCAGGGTGAAGGCAAAAGGCCCCGGTTTGACCAAAGTGTCCGTGACCGATGCCCATGGAGAAGTATCTTATACCAGCGGAAACATCGACGTTCGTGCCGTGAAACTGAGTGTGCTTCATAGTACCGCGTGGCCGCGCGATACGTTCTACATTCCTATCAGAATAGAAGTGGCTCCCGGAACAAGGGTATATTCGGGCAGCTTTAATCTCTCCTTCAACGGCAATATTCAGGGCATCAAAGAGAGTGTGAGACAGGGTGATTTCCCCGTTTCCGTTCAGAATAATGCCGGAACCAATCAGGTACGGGTTTCCTTTGCATCCGCTTCGGGACTGACTGGAACGGGCATTTTGTGCTATATCGGATTTAAGGCCATCAATAGCGGAAGCCACTATGTGTCAATTGAAAATGCACTCTTCAATGAATCTCTTCTGTCATTCGTTTACAATGAATACGCTGAAATCAACTATTTGCCTACCTTGAATATTTCCCCGGATGGCGGTTCATTCATGTGGGGCGAAACGCAGAAAATCACTGTCAGTAACGGAATACCTCCGTTGACTTTTGCCGTATCCGATGCCGACGTGGCATCGATAGATGCGCTGGGCAACCTGTACGGAAAAACCGGCGGAAAGGTAAAAGTGACCGTTACCGATCTGCACGGGGCTACCCGGACCAGCAGTGATTTCCTGATTTACCATAACCGTTTCTCCATTGCCAATACTGACGGGGAACTCGATAAAGATACCCGCGTCCCCATTACTACCTCAATGTTACCTTCGGGGAAAGCGGTTTATGCCATTGAAGGAAATGTCGGCTTTAATCCCGATCTTCTGGAGTTCAGGCGGGTAGATCCGGCTGTGCCGGGTATGCTGGTGGAAGCGGTCAACAACGGCAATTCAGTTTATCTGGTTGGCGCTTGCAGTCAGGGAGTCAGCAACGGAAACGTTTGTTACCTGGTGTTCCGACTGAAAAACAGCATGGCTCTGAATCAGGAAACCCCTCTGACCCTGACCAATTTTACCGCCAATGAGTCCGCACTGAATTCTACGCTATCCGGAGGAAAAGTCAGACGGGTAGCCCAGGTCAGTTATCGACCGATCGCTGTAGCCGGGGTTAATCTCCGGATCAACGAGGGCGAATTGGTGACATTGGATGCTTCGGCTTCGTATGACGAAGATAATGATCCGCTCACTTACCGGTGGATTGCTCCTGCCGGAATCAAACTGGATGACAGTACCTCTGTGAAACCGCATTTCACAGCGCCGCTGGTGAATGTGAATACCAACTATATTTTCACGCTGATCGTTAATGACGGTGGATCCGATTCCGATCCTGTGCAGGTAACGGTTACCGTTTTGCAGGTCAATAAAGTGCCTGTCGCCAATGCCGGTTCGGATAGGAACGTGATCGAAGGAAGTACGGTAAGTCTGGATGGAAGCTTGTCATACGATCCCGACGGTGAAGCCCTTTCGTTCCAGTGGAGTTCACTCGACGGCATTATTCTTTTTGATCCGACCAGCGCTGCACCTTCGTTTATTGCACCGCAGGTCAATGCGGATAAGGTATACAGATTCCGGTTGGTGGTAAGGGACGGCATTGCGAACTCTTTGCCGGATACCGTTGCGATTAAGGTTTTGCAGGTCAATAAGAAGCCTGTAGCATTTGCCGGTGGAGATCAGACCGTGAACGAAGGTGATGTGGTGAATCTGGATGGTTCCCTATCTTCTGATCCTGACGGTGACGCAATTACCTATTTGTGGACAGCTCCGGCCAATGTGACCTTGTCCTCCAAAACCATCGCCAAGCCTTCCTTTACGGCTCCGGCGGTACACCGTGATTCTACCCTGACGATTTCATTAGTGGTAAATGATGGCGTACTGAATTCGGAAATGGATTACCTGGTGATTACAGTGAAGAATGTCGATATCCTGAGTACTGAAGCTCAGATTCTCAAAGCTGAACTTCCGCAGGCCGATTCCGTAGTAGTCAATCAGAAAACCATGCAGGTAACTCTGTATATGCCTTACGGATATGATATTCGTACACTGGCTCCGACATTTACCATTTCGAATAAAGCAACTATTTCACCCAACAGCGGAGTAGTCCGCAACTTTACATCACCGTTGACTTATACCGTCATCGCTGAAGACGGTGTGACCCAAAAGGTTTACCAGGTCAGAGTAAATGTACCTGACTTTACTCTTCGCAGATCGTTGGATGCCGGTTGGAACTGGATTTCACTGAGTCTCGATCCCCCGAATACGGAGTTGTCAAACCTGTTTAACGGATTGTCACTTGTAAATCTGGATTATCTGAAATCGGCCACTTCATCGGCAGTCTATTATTCCGGTTCAGGTTGGTTTGGCGATCTCAAATCCATGCCCAAAAGCGAAATGGTAAAGTTTAAAAAATCGACTTCTGCAATTCTGACTATTTCGGGCAAAGAGATCAATCCGACACTGACTTACATACCGGTTTCATCCGGCTGGAACAGAATTGGTTATCTGCTGAAAGGAAACTGTGCGGTTAATTCGGCCTTTGATGCGGCGACCTTACCGACGGGCGATCTGTTGCTGAAGAGCAAAGACGCATCGGCAGTCTATTATCCCGCATCGGGTTGGGTTGGTGATCTGGATTCGCTCAGGGTATTAACCGGCTACATGATGAAAGCTACTGCAAACGGTAACTTCCGGTACAATCCGGGTGGAGCGAAACTGAAATCAGTATCCGTACAGTATCCGGTTTTCCGGCGTGCGGAATTGTACAACAGGTATCAGATAGCTCCCGAATCATTTGATAATTCAGCAATCCTGATTGGAGAAATTGTCAATGAAAAAGGTGGAAATATTGTACAGGCAGGCGATCTGTTGCTAGCCTATATAAAAGGAGAAGCCCGTGGAGTGTGTGAAGCATTGTATATTGAAGATTTGAACCGTTATCTGTTCATTATGACCATTTTCTCAGATACCAATGACGAAATCACTTTGCAACTCAAATCGAACGGAAATGGCAACGAAATCATTCTGGCAGAGAAATATAACTTTGCAGCCGATGCTGTATATGGTTCGGCATTCAATCCCGACCAAATGCATTTGACTCAATCAAACGTCAATCCGGTGGTAGCATCTCTTGTACAGATGTATCCCAATCCGTTTGGTGCGCAACTCACTCTGAAATCAGGAGTCATGATCAAAACCATTACGATGTATAATGCTTTGGGCGAATGCATCCTGGCCTTACCGGACGTTTCTGCCGACAAAGCTCAAATAGCAACCGGTAGTCTGAGTCCGGGTGTGTATGTACTCAAGGTTGCAACCGCCGATGGAATGGTGGTCAGCAAGTTGCTGAAGTCAGGGGAGTGAGCTGTTTATGTATAACCTAAATAATACAGATACATGAGAACATCATTATATAGCTACAGGCCACAGCTGCAGAATTGCTGCTTTGTTGCAAATATCCTGTATTGCACGATCTGCCAAAAGCTGAAAGATTGCAGAATAAAAATCCTGCCGGCCCTCCTTTTCCTGATATTACCGATGACGTTGAGTGCGGCTTTAACCATCCCGGCCATACCGGGTAACTCCACTCTGGCAAAAAGGTTTGAGCGGAGTACCGAACTGGCATTCAGGGTAAAGGCCGGTGACACCTACCTCCCCAGTGGCGCATTGATTGCCTACATCAACAATGAGATACGGGGAGCACAGACAGCATCGGTTTTGTTTCCGCCCACCGGGCAGATGGTTTACAAAATACTGATTTATAACGATGCTGCATCGGGGGATATGATCAGTTTCAAGTATTACGACATTTTCTCCGAAAAGATCTATGACATCACCGAACAGGTCGAGTTTATCCCCGATCAGGTTCCTGACTTTGCCAATCCGGCTACGCTGACGGCATTCTGTTCACCGGTTGCTAAAGTGACCGGTATGTTGCCCGAAAACGACAAGGATAATCAGAATTCCGTACTGGATCTGTACTGGCAACCTTCACCCAATACCAGTTATTACAACCTGTTTTTGTGGGAAGAGGGCAGTGCGGTACCGACAACCCCTTACCGTTCCAATATTTATGCAACGACTACCCGCATTTATGGCCTGGATTACGGTAAAACCTATCATTGGAAAATTGCCTCCCTTAATGACTGTTCTTCGGTGGAAAGCAATTCGCAGACCTTCAAGGTCAGGGAATTGCCCGACCTTACCGTAACCGATATTCAGATGCCAGCGGAGGTAGTATCCGGAACCGACTTCACTGTTGCCTTCAACGTGAAGAATGTCGGGGCAGGAGGTACGTATGCTACTCAGTGGAACGATGCCGTCTATGTCTCTTCGGATGCCATTTTCAGTAGTGATGACAGACTGCTGAATTCCGGACCGACGCTGAGGCAGCTCGAGCCTGACAGCTCTTACACCCAATCGATCACCGTAAGGTTGCCGAATGAATACACCGGTGCTTATCATATTTTTGTAAAAGCGGATTATGGAAATACCCTGGCGGAAATTACCGAAAATAACAATACCGTGAAGGCTACCAATGCCTTAACGGTAGCCCTGAAATCACTTCCCGATATTTTGGTCAACGGGATTCAGACAGGCGCAACCAGTGTATTGCCGGGCGATTCACTGCTTATCAGCTGGAATGTGCAGAATACAGGGAGTGTTGCAGCTCCGGGTGGATGGACAGAACGTGTTTCTCTGGTTCCCGTAAACGGATTGAAGGTGACACTCGATGCTGCTCCCGGTTACAATGGAGACCTGGCTGCCGGAGCTACCGTAAGCCGGAGCAATAAATACAGAATCCCCGAAATCGTCCGGTTCTCCGGAAGCGCGAAAGTTGAGGTGGAATTGATTCCGTCTGCAACTTTGGTGGAACATACTGCTAATACAGCCAACAATAAAGCGCTTTCCACCGGGTCTATTACCATGGGAAATACCCTTTCACTGGCCATTCAGACTGCTTCGTTACTGGAAAATTCCCCCAATGCGGTCCGTTGCGTTGTATCCCGAAGCGGCGATTATACCAATGCCCTGGCGGTTAATATCAGTGCATCACCGGCCGGTCAGGTAACGGTGCCGCCGTCCATCGTAATTCCCATTAATAATTCATCGGTGGTATTCAATCTGAATGCGGTCAATAATGATTTGCTAGAAGGAGCACGGAATATCACTATCACGACTACAGCTACAGGTTACCAAAAAGCCGAAGGGACTTTGAATATTATCGATGATGAGGTACCTAAACTGACTGCATTATTGGACAAAACCTCTTTGAACGAAGGTGAACCGGCACAACTGACCATCTCTCGCGACCTGGTAACCAACCAGCCATTGATGGTAAATGTGTCCACCAATAAATCGTCGCAATGGACCTTTGCCTCGCCGGTAAATATTCCGGCAAATGCGGCTTCCGTGGTTGTGCCTTTGCAGGTAACCGACGATCAGGTGCCCGAACTGAATGCCCAGGCTATGATTACGGCAACTTCAGCCGGCTATATCTCCGGAACTGATACGGCCATGATCATCGATAATGATATTCCCGAAGTCTCGTTCCGGATTTTGTCCGACACGATTTCCGAATCGGCGGGTATTTATGCCACCTGGGGGGTAATCAGTCGCGTCAAAGGCGATGATCATATTAAGGTCAATCTGACGGCGAATCTGGATAATGCACTGTTTTTTCCGGCATCCGTCACTTTACCCAAAGGAACAAATGAGACCAAATTCAATATCGGTGTGGTGGATAATGGATTGGTGGATGGTTTCCGTGCGGTTAATATTACCGGTTCGATCTACATCTCTACCTGTAATTGCGGTACTTCTGCCGAAAACGGAGGTATTGTACAGGATAAACTGGTCATAGCCGATAATGACGGGCCGACACTGAATGTTACTGTCGATCCGGTTTCGCTGTATGAAGGAAAAACAGATGCCGGAAAACTGATTATTTCCCGGAATACCTCTACCGAAAATCCGCTGGAGGTAAACATTTCATACAATGATCCGTCGGAGCTGCAAATTCAGGCTGCGGCAACTATTCCTGCAGGCCAGGCATCGGTAAAGGTGCCGGTCAATACGCTGAACGACAATGTGGAAGATGGTGACCAGATGGTTTCTATTCAGGCTAAATCAGCCGGTTTCACTTCCGGATATTGCTTTGTCTATGTGACCGATCAGAATAAGCCGGACTTAAGCATTAAAACGATAACCTTAAATCTGGATTCGGCGGTAGCTAATGGTTTGCTCGAGATCCGGGGATTCTTGTACAATACCGGATATCTGACCGCACCTTCCGGAGTAAAAGTGGCTTTCTATTTATCCAAAGACAAACTCCTGGATGCGAATGACGTGGTATTAGGCGAGTATGCCACATCAGCTCCGCTTATTGCGGGAGATAGTGTCCGGTTGGACAGAATGGTTTCGATCCCGAAAACCACCGGGAAGTTCTACGTTATAGCCAAAGCGAATCCTGAATCTCAGGTAAATGAGTTGGTTTATTCCAACAATACCTCGAATGGGATTGAATTCACCATTTTACCTGAATATAGCGCCAGGGCAGTCGTGGATCCGCTTGTTTTCAAACCTAACGAAACGATTCCGATTCATGGAAATGCTTATATATCCCAAAATGTGCCCGCGGTGAATGTCGATGTGGATGTATATGTGCTAAGCAACGGTACCCGGCGTGAATTTTCCGCCAAAACCAATGCTCAGGGTACATTCAGCCTCTCCTTTACTCCTGCGACCAATGAGACGGGGCATTACACGGTAGGAGCCTGTTATCCAAAACAAAACCTGAGTGCCGAACAGGATGCCTTTGACATTCTCGGTATGCGCCGGGAACCTGCCGGTAACATCATCTGGGAAATGAAGCAGGGAGAGACTTTGAAAGGTGTGATCGGAATCAAAAATTCCAGTAACAGCAAGCTGACCAACCTTGTCGTAGAACAGGTGAGTGTACCCAAAGGTTGTCAGCTGACTTTCGATACTATCGCGGTTTTACAGGGAGACGCAACCAGACAGTTCAATTTCACCGTAAAGGCGACGGAACTATCTTCCGGTCAGGATTATGAAAAAGCTGCTTTCCTGGTCAAATCAGCCGAAGGTGCGACACTGGAAATTCCGGCCTATTACTATTGCCAGGCGTTGCAGGGACAACTGAAAGCTGATCCGGTCAGTATCAATACCACCATGACCAAAGGCCAGACCCGTCTGTATGAAGTGGCTGTCTTTAATAATGGTGCGGGTGCAACCGGTCAGGTGACCATTGCCGTACCGGATGTCAGCTGGATGAAATTAGTCAGTCCGGCTACCCTCAGCAATATTGCTCCGATGGATACGGCGACCGTGATTTTGCAACTTTCCCCCGGAAATGATATTCCGCTCAATACCCCGATCTCGGGAGCAGTTGCCGTGAATTGCGTAAACGGTTCCGGAGTTCAGATTCCGTACCGGATTGAAGCTGTTTCCGAAGCTACCGGTCACCTCAAAGTGGATGTCGTAGACGAATACACCTATTATACCGAAGCTGCTCCGCATGTGAAAAATGCACACGTGGTGGTCAGGCATCCGTTTAGTGGTCAGGTCGTGGCGGAAGGCTTTACCGATTCCACCGGTATTTTCCTGGCCAATAATTTGCCGGAAGGCGCTTACAAAATGACCGTAGAGGTGGATAAACATGAAGGGTATCAGAATACCATCATAATCGATCCGGGACGGGTCAGTGAGCAAAAAGTGTACCTGAGCTTCCAGGCGATCAGCTATACCTGGGAAGTGGTTCCGACCGAAATAGAGGACAAGTACGAAGTCGAACTGGTCATGAAGTTTGAGACCAACGTGCCCGTACCTGTAGTGGTGGTGGAAATGCCTAAGGAAATGCCGCAACTAGTCGGTGACGAAACCTATCCGTTCTTAGTCACCATTACCAATAAGGGATTGATCACAGCTAAGGATGTCGATATTACCTTCCCAAGCGATCCCGAATATGAATTTGTGACCAATTTCACCAAACTGGATCTGTTGGCTCAACAGGCTATCCAGATTCCGGTGGTGATGAAAAGGAGGGATGCATCCTTAAGATCAGCTTCGGCAACGACGGCTGCCGGAAATTGTACCGATTATGTCTATACCATTTATGGCTGGGAATGCGGTCCCGATAAAAAGTGGCAGCAGTCTCAGCACGGCATTACCTTTACCGGTCGAGTCTGTCCAGGAACACCTGCTGTCGGTGGAACACCGGGTGGTGGTGGCTACTACTATGGGCCAAGCCGCGGTGGTGGCGGTGGTACCTATTATACCCCTACCGCTTCGATTCCGTCGGTGAGCGCACCCGAAGTGGGCTGTGACAAATGCCTGATTGACGTCGCGCAGGCAGTATTGAATTGTGTGAAATTGCATCCGGGTGTGGCTGTTGCCGTCAATGCAGCAGGTTGCCTCTATTCCTTTATGGATTTCGATATCACTGCATTGGATGTATTCAATTGTGTGGTTGGTTTCCTTCCGACAAAATATGTCAGGGATGGTTACAAATGTGCATTGGCTATCGCTAATGCTGCCAAAACCTGCTATGAAGATCCTCCGTTCTTCCTCAAGAGCAGTGCACTGAGATCGGCTTCGACGAGTAAAATGCCACCGATCCTGAAACAGGGGGTTCATGATCTGGAAGCATTCCTTTATGGAAATGATGCGGTGAATGGCTATGTCAGTGAAATCATCGGAAATATGGACTGGCAGTCCAAAGAGAACTTTAATGATTTCCTCAAACTAATTCAGCCTTTTGCCAAAGATATGCGCAAGATACAAGGTGACAGCCTTGCTCTGATTCAACAGCAAATGTTGGGAACCGATATTTCCAACATTGAAATCAATGCTTTTGCAAACCGTTGGAACAGAACACTGGATGCACTGAAACAGCATATTATGAAACCTACTGCTGAGTTTCCCGATATTGTCAATAACGATATGTTGGTCAAAAACATCCAAAGAGCGGATTCCGTCAGGGATTATGCGATTTCACGCGGCTACACCGATATCGATGATATGTACTTTAAATCCATGGAAACGATTAATGATCAGATAGAGTCCGGTCGTAATTCCGTTTGTTCTTCTGTCAGTATTAAAATATCGCAACAACTGGTGATGACCCGCGAAGCCTTCGAAGGAACCCTGACCATCTATAACGGTAACAAAACCACCGCGATGAATGAGGTGAAACTGGATCTGGAGATCAGGGATGAAGATGGCAATATCTGCAACGATCTCTTCCAGATTGAAACGAAAGCTGTGGATATTCTGACCGGAATTGACGGAACCGGTTCGCTGGGCCCGGATCAAAAAGGTAGCGCAACCATTCTGTTTATTCCCGAAAAAGGGGCAGCCCCTCAGGTCCCGAAGAACTACTCGTTCGGAGGATCGTTCTCGTATCTCGATCCGTTTACTAGTGTGACAGTTACCAAACCGTTGTTCCCGGTAACACTCGCTGTAAACCCGAGCCCGGATCTCTACCTGCATTACTTTATGCAGCGGGATATTCTGGGTGATGATCCGCTCACCGAACCGGTTGAACCGATTGTTCCGGCCGAACTGGCGCTTATGATTCAAAACAACGGTTACGGTACAGCTAAGAATGTCCGGATAGAATCGGCACAACCCAAAATCGTTGAAAATCAAAAAGGATTAGCCGTAAATTTTGCCCTGGTCGGTTCCAATCTCAACGGACAACCGCGTCAGTTGGGTTTGACCAAAATCGATTTCGGAAACATTGCGCCTAAATCATCGACTATCGGTCAGTGGTGGTTTACCAGCGATTTGCTCGGTCACTTAGTTTCTTATGAAGCTAAAGTAACCCACCTCGACAGCAGGGGCAATCCGGACCTGAGCCTGATCAGCGGCGCTACCATGCATGAGCTGATTAAGAGCATCCGTGTTTATGACGGCGTGGAAGATAATGTCAACGACTTCCTGGTCAATGAGGTACAGGATTCCAAAGAAATGCCTGATGCCATCTATCTCTCCAACGGCGGAGTATTGGATGTCTATCCGGCTTCGGGAATGACCACTGCCGGTAATGTAACCGCACCTGCCTTTGAAGTGGAACTGACCGTGGTTCCGTCGCATATCGGCTGGAATTATTCGAAGAAGTCCGATCCGGGTAATGGCAATTTCCGGGTGATGAGCGTAACGCGGGATGACGGACAGCAAATTCCGTTGGATAACGTTTGGCAAACTCACGTAACCCTGCCCGACGGTGAAGATCCGGTTTATGAAAACATGCTCCATTTCACCGACATATTCAAGTCACTCGATGCGGTGAAATACAAGATCAGATATGCTCCAAAAGATCAGGCTGTACCTTATGTGGTTAGCATCGACAGTGTACCGACCGAATTTGTGACCCAACCGCTCACTTCCGTAACAGTGGTGTTTAACAAAGCGATCGATCCGGCTACCTTCGATTACCACGATATGACCCTGCGGGTACAGGGTGGAAATAATCTTATGGACTCTACGGTGAATGTTTCGCAAATCAATCCGACCACCTACAAAGTGGACTTTGCCGCCAAAACCCTGGCCGACGGTTATTATGTGCTGAATATCCAAACCACTGAGATCAGCGACGTGGCCGGTATATTCGGTGAAACAGGCAAGCAAGTCTCCTGGACTCAGTTTGCACATATTCCGGCAGTTGAGCAATTTATAGGTTTGCCTGAAAATAAAGCGGGAGCCCCGATCGATTTCATCATGATTAAGTTCAATGTGCCGATTGATGTGACGTCAGTTGTACCGGCCCGGTTCAGCTGGACCAAAAATGGCGAACCGGTCTCCGGCAGCATCGGAATCACCCCGATGGATACGGAAGGTAAACTCTTCCGCATCTCCGGATTGAAGGCTTTCTTACCGGATGATGCTGATTATACGCTGACTGTCAATTTGCCGGGTATCACTTCACTCGAAGGAATCAATGGCTTAGTTCCTCAATCGGTATCCTGGGAAATTGACCAGATGCCGCCGAAGGTCAGTAAAATTAGTTTACGGAAAGAGGGTGGATTTGATGCGCAACATGTCACTGCAATTGATGTTGAGTTCAACGAGCCGGTTACCGGTTTCGGTATCTCATCCATCGAATTGTGGAAAGACGGACTGAGACAACCTTTGTCACAACTGACGATTACCAATATGCTGGGCAGTACCTACCGCTTCACGCAGTTCCGTCTGCTGACCTATTACGAAGGTAATTATACGTTGAAAATCAAGATGGACGGTGTAGCCGATAATTCCGGTAATACAGCCTCCGGTATCGTAGAGCACAAATGGCTGGTAAGCCGGAAACTACCGAAAGCGGTTACCAATCTGAGCATTTCGCCTGACTTTGGATTCTCGTCTACCGATGCGGTTACCTCTGTAAGAACGGTTGCTGTCACTATGATGGTCAATGAGTCACGGTCAGGGATTCGGCTTTATCAGAATGACCTGGGCAACCGGACATTGCTTGCCGATACTCTCAATGTCGATGCAGGCATGCTCACCCTGCCGGTGAAATTTACCATCTCCGGCAACCTGACTCTGGAAGCGCATTGTATCGATAGCCTGACCAATGAGGTCAGTACCGAATTGCCGGTCTATATCGATGAGGTCGCTTTGCAGGCTACCTGGAAAAGCGTTCCGACAGTGGCGGTGACTGTACAACCCGATTCGTTGTTACTGGTATTCTCCGAAAAACTATTGGACGATGCTTTATTAAAAGGTGATCTGATCTTAACGAAAGACGGACAATCCCTGGCGACTGATCACCTGACCATCAGTAAACTGACTGACAAAATCTATGTGTTGAGAGGGCTGAAATCATATGATGGAGACGGAATATATGCTTTGTCCATCGATCTGACTCAGCTGAAGAAGTACAGCAGTGGTCAGCAGGGAGCTACAACCTCTTTAGCACAATGGATGGTTGAGAAACCCAACCAGATTCCGGTGATTTTGAAGAATGCAGCTATACGGATTTATCCGAATCCGTCAGAGGGAATCCTGAATGTCCGGTTAGCTGAACCGTTTGCCTCCGGTTATATTGTGGCGGTATATGACCAACTGGGCAGGGCCGTTCGCATTTTCAACAAGGATAAATCGGATGTCGGATTCAGTATTGATCTCAGCCAACAAGCCTCCGGTGTCTACACCATTCAGTTTGTTACCGACGATTTCATAATCAAGAAGAAGGTGATCAAGCTGTAAAAAGCAGATCCCGGACAAAAAAATATCCCGTACCAACCGGTACGGGATATTTGAGTTTAGAGCGGCGCTCTGATTTACATACTTACGATCAATCAGTCGGTTTGTCGGTCGATGCCGTAGTGTCATCAGCCGGTGAGTCCGGCTTTTTCATTTTGGTGGAGCTGCGGACGGCCGATTCATAACGGTTATTCACCTGTTTTTGCAGGGCGCTCCAGTCTGACAACTCGGTAACTACAGCTTTGCTGATTACCCACAGTTCGAAATCAATCAGATCCTGTTCCAACTGCTCATGCAATACGGTTGTTGCAGTTGTTTCGCGGTATTCCTCGTTTTCGTCGCTCGTTTCCCGGTAATACTTGTCCGCCAGTTGTACTGATGCGGCTAACTCTGCGATTAAACCGCCCAACTTCAGAAAAGTAATAGCATCCGTGTACTCCGGTAGTTGTAAGATATTTACTACGCTTTCCGTATGAATGACCTGCTCGGCACGTTTCAGTTTGCTGAAGTTGATCACGAACGATTTAATGCGATCATAGAGCAGTTGCGCGTTCTCCACTTCCTCAGGTTCAAGTGAGTCCAGTTTCCCCTTCAGATTTCTCGTCAGTTTTGAGAGCAGCTTGTTCCGTTTCAGGATTTCCTGGTCACGTCTGGCTCTTTGTTTGGAGATCTCTTCCGACTGAATCGCCCCTTGCATCGCAGTCAATCGCTGACTGACATTTTGGTATCGGTAATCAATAATTACCTCTGCTGAGACTGCGGATTCAGAACCGTCTTTGAGAATCATGCCTGCGCAATTCATCAGGATTTTGTTTGACATTCTTGCTAAAATGTACTTTTTCATTTTTAATTCGTTTTAAAAGTAAAAGTTTAATTCATCGTTTATCCTCCATCTTTTCTGCATTAATTATTCGTGTTTGATTCTTCATTGCGATCCGTTCGGCTGGCGGGGAGGTTGATCGGATGTTGAATCATCCATCCGTTCATCTTTACACCATTGGACCTGATCGGCAATGTCGGTTCCTCTTTCGGATACGACCGGAGTAAAAAAATGTGGCAAAACTCAAACAGATGAGATTTTCCTCAGCAGAATTGCTTATGCAAATTTCGCGGAGCCATCTTTCCGTAGGAAAATAGCTTTTGTAAATATCGCAAAGGCATTTTTCTATTGGAGAATTACTTTTGCAAATATTGCAAAGCCTTCTTTCCATAGGAAAATAGCATTTGTAAATTTCGCAGAGCCGTCTTTCCATAGGAAACCTGCTTTTGCAAAATTCGCGGAGCTATCTTTCCATAGGAGAATGGCTTTTGCGAAATTCGCGAAACCCATTTTCCATACCGATGCACATCAAAGTCAAATGAGCATTAATAGCACCGGGCATTTTTTTAGAGAGTCGTTTAATTTCAGAATACATTATCAATAGCGAAGACAATACTTCGGCAGATTCCCGCGCGTGGCTTTATGGCATGATTTTCTTATCGAATGATTTTTCCACATGATGCGTCATCTCTGTCTGATACGCTTTATATCGATGCTGTATACTGATGTTTCAATAAATGGCTTGTATAAATGCTTCGCTAAGCATTTAAAGTGAATAACCTAAACCGATTCTTTGATTACCTTAAATAACTAACAGATTCGAAATCGATATTGCAAATGTACAGAAAAAGTTTGCAAATATTAGGTATGTTTGTTTGTATATAAGGAAAACGCGACTATATTATAGTCGTTTAATGGATTTGGAATATACATATATTATATTAAACTGTTAGTTTAACGGTTGTGAAAATATCAATTTAAAACCTTTGTATTAGGTACAACATAGTAAATCGTAAGTTTCCGGGAGTATATAATAAAGATTGTTAAAAGGGTATTTTGTGTGCCGGAAAGGGTGATTTAGGTAATGAGAATCCAATAAAATCAGATATATCCTGTCGCCGCTACGCGGCTTTATCAGCTGTAAGATCAATGCAAAGACAATCAATAAAAATACTGAAGCATTCGAAGAGCTATCGGAGGAGGGTATGAAACGCTTCCAGCTTGATAATTTGGATAAGAACCAGCTCTATATGCCTTACTCCGATATGGATAACAAAGATTACAAGGTGAGTGGAATAGATAAGCGACTAAACCGGATGTTTTACGCTGGGAAGTAACCGGAGTTCATCGCCTACTGACAGGGTGACTCCAAGTCATCCCGTCAGTGAAAAACGACATTAAAATTAAACACACAGGAGAGTGATGATCTTCAACGGAGTAACTTACGGTTGCTTCGTGAAAAAAAATAAAGCGAGGTGCAACTGTGGGTTGCACTCCGCTTTATTGAAGTCGGGAGCATTCTGCCCGACCAGAGATGATGTAATTATTTTAGCTTTTCAATATCCGCTTCTGATAATCCCGTTATATCAGAAATATCCCGGACTGACATTCCCTTTTTTAGAGCTTGTCTTGCAACTTCAGTTTTTCCTTCGACCTTCCCTACGTCCCTGGCCGTATCCAACGAGTTCTTTAAGTCACGGTAGTATTCAAAATCAGCCATGTGTAATGTTTTTTACAAATATACTCAATCGGTGGGGAATTAGCGCATTGCATGGGGTTTAATTCAGTTGTTTATATTAATCAGAAGCTAGACTACCTATTAATCGAAAAGTATACCAGTTATTATTTATTCAAGTTTCGCAAGTCGTTCACCCCGCATCCAGAGCAGGACTTAGACTTAGCAGTTTTGCAATAGCTTGATTTTCATTAGCTATTTTATCAAGCACTTCTTCCAGCTCAATTTCAAACACATCACTTATAATCGTTAGTATTTCAATTAGATACCCCCATATTTTCTCTGCAATGGTTAGTTTTAGTGCTTCCGTTCCGGACTGCCTGAATAACTCTCCAAAACTCTCGTAGTCCAAAAATCTTTTGGCCAGAGATAATATGTTGTATTGCAGCATACTAATAGTCGTATCTGCAATCTGGGCATCAAAATCCTGAGACTGGCATTTTCCTAAGCCTAGATATTGCTTGTTTTCCTTGAAGAAAACCTCGATATTCCAGCGAATGCTGTATATTCGATAAGCCTCTTCCAGTTCCAACCCGCAATTGGTGGTCAGAAGAAGATTCCAGTTGCCACCCCGTTTCACTTTGCAAAAGAAAAGTCTGATTTCGTTTCCCTTATAAGCGACATCTACAGTCGAGTACCAGAGATTCAGCTTCTTCGATCTTTTGATTTTCTTACCGCGTTTTTGTTTGTCGATCAACTCTTTAGCGGTAAACTTTTTTTCCTGATAGTGGTATTTGGTTTTTCCCATTTTTGCCATACCCAGCAAATGCACTTTGATTTTTCGGGTTAGGACAAATACAATCAGGTCATGGTTTGTAAACCAACTGTCAACCAAAAGATAGTCAAACCGAATGCCTTTATTTATGGCTGTTTTTACCATAGAAATGAGCTGATCGGTCTTCTTTTTAAAATACTCTTCTTTGCGCAAATAACCGGTTGTGGACTTATCACGCTTCTTGTCAAACCGGGCTTTAGTCTGCTTTGAAGTCAATCCGTATGGCTTCTTTTCATTCTTACCCTTTTCCCCATGCAATGAGAAATCAAGGCCGTAAAAACTTTTCCCATCGTGATATCCTAGAAATAGACCTTTGAATCCCAGAATACTGCTTTGGCTGACATGCGACCAGATGCGTCCGACGAGTTCAATACACCAACCCGTCTTAGGCAGATCCGTATCATCGACGATCAGGCACCTATAGCCTGTTCCGCCTTCACTTCCTTTGGTTTGAGAGGTTGCAATCAGTTTCTTGTTAATACGATAAGCAAGCGAACGCCAGTCTATGCTTTCATCGTTTTTAAACCGGTAAAAAACATCTTTTCCGCCCAGAAAGAGTTTCTGGATGAAACTCAAGGTGTAGGACCTGACGTTGTCGATTCCCAACAAGGGGAAAAGCAACAAAAGGCTCAGGATTTCACTGTTCGGATACCGGGTGCGAACATCATCGCTAAAACCAATACGTTTACTATCGAGCTTCAATGAACTTATGATGCTGAAAATTGTCTCACATGCTTTTTCACTTGAAGTGAAAAAGACTTTCATTTCTGACAGGATTGCTGTATTTTTGTGCTGTAGCATGTTTTTTTGGGTTTGTTGTGGTGACATAAATTTACTGATTTTCAGTGAATTACCAAAACAAACATGCTACTTTCTTTTATCTAATCTTCTCTTTTTTAGTCAGTTAATTTTCTAGCGAAACTTCAGTTATTTACATATCGAAGTGCAAGTTTTGTTTGGTGAAAAAAGATATCGAGGTGTGGACGCCATGAAAAAGGGCTTGTCCCTTTTCATCGGCTTGCAATAGTCAGGTCGTACTCAATCGGCTTAGCGGCAAATCCGCTTAGCCGGGCGGGTACTGCAACATTCTGCCAATCATTAAACGCAGAACACATTCACCGGATGACTTGAAGTCATCCGGTGAATTCAAAGTATGCGGGGTGCAACGGTGGATTGCGTTCCGCTTTATTGATATCGGGAGCATTCTGCCCGACCATAAGTGGGGTAATTATTTTAGCTTTTCAATATCCGCTTCTGATAATCCCGTTATATCAGAAATATCTCTGACAGACATTCCCTTTTTTAGTGCTTGCCTTGCGACTTCAATTATTCCTTCAATCTTACCTTCATCTCTGGCCGTATCCAACGAGTTTTTCAAATCACGGTAGTATTCAAAATCAGCCATGAGTGATGTTTTTTACAAATATACTCAATCAGTGGGAAATTAGCGCGTTGCATGGGGTTTAATTCAGTTGTTTATTTTTATCAGAAACTAGACTACCTATTAATCGAAAAGTATACCAGTTATTATTCGCAAATCGAAGTGCAAGTTTTGTTTTGTGAAATAAGATATCGAGCAAAATAATATAGAATAGGATATTGTTCCTGACGCCATGAAAACGGGCTTGTCCCTTTTCATCGGCTTGCAATAGTCAGGTTGCGCTCAACCGGCTTAGCGGCACATCCGCTTAGCCGGGCGGGTATTGCAACATTCTGCCAATCATTAAACGCAGATTCCTTCGCACCGCACAGACCTGTCAACATGTCTGCAATTGTCAACGTCAAAGTATAAAATCGAATCGTTTAACCGCCGCTTAAGTGCCGATTAAACGAAATTCTTCCAATATATTTAGTACTTTTGCGGCATAAAACTCAAATCCCGAACATGATTTCGAAAGTAATAGCAGAAGAAAAGATTCAGCAGGTGCGTAAGCTGATTGAAAAGAATGATAAAATTGTAATCCTTACTCACATGTCGCCCGATGGCGATGCAATCGGATCGATGCTGGGCTTGTTTCATTTTCTGAATGAACTGGACAAAGAGGTATCGGTAATTATACCCAACGATATGCCCGATTTCCTGAAGTGGATGGATGGTGCGAAAGACATTGTGGTTTATGAAAAATACACCGAGTTTGCCGAACAACTGATGACAGAGGCTGAACTGATCTTCTGTCTCGATTTTAATGCTCGTAAACGGGTGGATTGCATCGAACCTGCTCTGGTGAAATCGAAAGCGAAAAAGGTCATGGTCGACCACCATCCCTATCCCGAAGATTTTTGCGATGTGACGATCTCATATCCCCAGATATGTGCGACCGGCGAATTAGTATTTCGTCTGATCTGCCGCATGGGGCAGTTTGAACTAATCAATCATGCATGCGCCGAAGCCATTTATATAGCCATGATGACAGATACCGGCGCGTTTACCTACAACTCCGAAAGTCCGGAGATTTACACGATCGTAGCCGAGTTGATTAAGTTAGGTGTGAAAAAGGATCTGGTATATCAGAAAATATTTCATACTAATTCGGCTGACCGGATGAAGCTGATGGGCTATTCCCTGTCGGATAAGCTAAAGATCTATCCCCAGTTTGAGATGGCAATAATCTCATTGACCCGTAGCGAATTGAAACGATTCAATCACCAGCCTGGTGATACCGAGGGATTTGTGAATATACCGTTGTCGATCAGTGGCATTCGCTGTTCGGTCTTTTTCCGGGAAGATGATCATAAGATCAAGATTTCATTCCGAAGCAAAGGAAACTTTGCCGTTAACCGCATCGCATCAGATTATTTCAGTGGTGGCGGGCATACGAATGCAGCCGGAGGAGAATTTTATGGTACAATGGCCGAAGCAGTGGCTTTGTTAGAGAAGGTGATGCCACACTATATGGCTACCGCTGTGAATTAATTATGCCCGACCTATTCAGATGGCAAGTCTGCAAAGAAATTGCACTCAGTGTTAAACGATGATTGAATTTAACGTTTTTAAAGTTGCAGTCTCTCCATCTTTCTATAACTTTGGCACACCAAAAAAAATGATATGAGAAAGTTCTTATTATTCCTTAGTGCATTATTTGTATTGACCCTGATTATTCCTTCTTGCAGTAGTTCTAAAACATATGCCGAGTTACTTCAGAATGAAGAAAATAATATCGCTCAATTGATAGTAGATAGTGGTTATACCGTCATTCCTTTCAATAAAGATACGTTGTATAATCCTAAAACCAAGAAGCTGATGAAGTTGGATAACGGATCGTTCCTGGCCATTATCAGTAAAGGAGATCAGAAAGATACCGCCATAACAAATGTCACAGACGTTACCTACCGGTTTAAATACGGTCGTGTTCTGACAGATGGCGATACAATTGTTTATTCAAATACATTATCGTCGTATCCGGTAGAATTCACTTCTGGAGCTTCAGCAACAGCTTTCGCTTCATCGTCAAATCCGGTTTGTACAGCTATTCAAGCTCCGCTTTCGTTTCACAAATACGGATTAGGTAATGGCGCAAAGATCAAAATTATCATTCCTGCCAAAATCAGTTTTACTGATTATCAGTCTGCTGTAACGACGATCTATTTCCCCGAATTGACATACAAATTCTATGAATAAAGATATTTTCATGAAAAAAGGCACAAGCAATCCCGCTTGTGCCTTTTTTTTGCTTGAATTTTATAAATTTGCGCTCTAAATAATTTTGAAACACATGACACTAATCAAATCTATCTCAGGTATTCGTGGAACCATAGGCGGCGTTCCGGGTGAAGGGCTTAATCCTCTTGATATTGTAAAGTTTACTGCAGCATATGCTACGTTCATTAAAAGTAACAGCAAAGGCGAAAAGAATATGATTGTAGTAGGTCGTGATGCCCGTATCTCGGGTGAAATGGTGAACCAAATCGTTGTGGGAACGCTTTCGGGTATGGGCTTTGATGTATTGAACATCGGTTTGGCTACTACACCGACGACAGAATTGGCCGTGACTATGGTAGGGGCTTGCGGAGGAATTATTCTTACAGCCAGTCACAATCCCAAACAATGGAATGCCTTGAAACTGCTGAACTACAAAGGGGAATTCCTGAATGCGGTAGAAGGACAATCAATCCTGAAAATTGCGGAAGAGGAATCATTCTCGTTTGCGCCAGTTGACGAATTAGGTAAAGTGACCGAAGATTTCTCATTTACCCAAAAACATATTGAAAGCGTATTGGCACTTGAATTGGTCGATGTGGACGCTATTCGTAAAGCCGGTTTCCGGGTGGCTATCGACTGTGTGAATTCAGTAGGCGGAACTGCTATTCCGGAATTGCTCGAAGCTTTAGGTGTGAAGCAAATCGAAAAATTGTATTGTGAGCCCAACGGGCACTTTCCTCACAATCCCGAACCGCTTCCTGAGCATTTGACCGAAATATCATCGTTGATGAAACAGGGAAAAGCAGATGTCGGATTTGTAGTAGACCCCGATGTGGATCGTTTGGCTATAATCTGTGAAAACGGAGAAATGTTTGGCGAAGAATATACTTTGGTCGCTGTAGCTGATTATGTGCTTTCAAAAACACCGGGTAATACGGTCTCTAACCTGAGCTCAACCCGTGCATTGCGCGATGTGACCCGTAATCATGGTCAGGAATATCAAGCTGCCGCAGTAGGCGAAGTGAACGTAGTTGAGAAAATGAAAGCTATTGGTGCTGTAATCGGTGGAGAAGGAAACGGTGGGGTGATCTATCCGGCCAGCCATTACGGACGCGATGCCCTGGTGGGAATTGCGCTTTTCCTGACTCAATTGGCGAAATACGGAAAAACTGTGAGCGAATTGCGCGCCGGTTATCCTCCTTATTTTATTGCTAAACAAAAAGTAGAGCTTACACCTGATATCAATGTAGATGCTGTACTCGAAGAGGTGAAAAACAAATATGCTCAATATGATGTGAATACCATTGATGGGGTGAAGATTGATTTCCCCGATAAATGGGTGCATCTGCGTAAGTCGAATACCGAACCGATTGTACGTATCTATGCCGAAGCTGCGACTATGGAGCAGGCCGAAGAATTGGCCGCTGCAATTATGTCGGTGATTAAAGAGCTGGCTAAATAATTGATCCTGTCTATTATTGAACGCAAAGGCGCTAAGTTGCAAAGGCTTTTATTTACTTATAATCCTTTGTGCTTTAGCGTCTTTGCGTTTAAATAAATGAATCTATTGCTCAGCCTTGTTTATTTCGTCTTTTCGTTTCTTTTCAAGCTCTCCTTCTTCAGAAAATACTTATCGTAGATTCTCGTAAATTCTTCCGTCTCTTTCAGTTTTTTGAGCCAAATGTTGAGACTGTCGAGCAAGGCTTTACTCTCTTTGCGCACCATCCATGCCTGTAGTTGCGTAAAGCTGATGTCGGTTTCAATATCTATTCCCGGATAAACTGCCAGGCATTTACGTGCGATTGATTCATCACAGACTGCATAGTCGATAGCGCCACCCGAAACCAGCGCTATTAATTGTTCATCTCCGTATTTGTCGTCTTCTTGTATAGAAATGGTGTCACCGATTTCGCTCGAAAGATTGAGGATACGCAGTATAGCCGGTGAATTTTTGTGCACATAGACAGTCTTTTTAGCCAGTCCAATCTGGTTGCGGATTAATTCAGATACCTTGCCGAATCCGGACTTACGTTGCACCAATACTTGTTTGTTTAAAAGGATAGGTTGTGTAAAAAGGTATTGGCCGCGCAATTCTGTAGTAATCGTGATTGGGCGGGCTACAATGTCGAATTTTTGTTCGGAAAGTCCTTTCATGCTCTCCTCAAGACTCATTACAGGAGTGGTTTCTACGTGGATGCCAAACCGTTTTTCGAGTAGCTTAGACAGTTCGTACTGGAATCCTGAAATTGTATCACCCGAGACAAAGTAACCGATCGTGTTGTATTCTGTTGCAATCCGGATAATACCGGACTTTTTAATCTCTTTGAAATCCCGTGGGGCTTGTGCTTTTTTATGATAGAAATGCATACCGATGATTACGGTCAGGATTCCGATAAGAAGCAGAGCAAATGAAATTGTCAATCGTTTATTCAGTTTCATGGCTTTTATTATTCGGTGATTAAATATAGAACATTTCAAACAGACGGAATAATGCAGAAGAGTGCGTTCATCTTTTAGTTATTGAAGTTCCAGGAGATGCCGATTTTAAATACCTTCGGATTGATCGGGTAGTGCGGTGTATTGAAATAGTTTGCTTGCGTGATTCCCTCATTCACGTGGTAATACATGATAAAGAAACGGGTGCGTTTGAGTTGTAGGTTGGCATAAGCATTAATTAATGGATAACCGCCTACTTTAACTTCATCCTGTGTGTGAAACTGACTGATGGCCGGCTGGTAACCCAGTGCGTAGTATGCTGAATGGTAGCGTACGTTGAATCCGGTCTGCAGAGTCAGCACTTTAGCTAATTTTGTATAGATGTAAAGGTTGTGGTACAGAGAAACAGCCGGTAGAGGGATTATCTTTTGATCAGAAGAAAATTGACCATAGATTTCATTGTCCAAATGCAGAATCCCCCATTTAAAATCTTTTGCTAAACAAGCCGACAACACTTGCAGATTGTCTTTCTCCTGCGTGGGCAATGATTTATTATTGAAATAGATGTAATTCTGAAGGTTCTCTACTCCGCCTTTCAGTGAGAAATGTTCTTCGGGAATGGCAAGTTCGCCTTCTACACGTACGCGGCGTTCGTCCTGAAAAGAGTTGTCCCACCAAAAATGGTTTGAGTGATATCTGTTCAGATAAAAGCCCGGATTCAGATTTTTGATAAATCCGTTGGCATTGAATTGAACTGTCCGGTTAAATATATTTACATTAGTTTGTAATTCTCCCGACAAAGTCATTTGTCCCAGATCTTCCCCCAAAACACCCAGTTCGGCATTGGCGTGGTAGTTGATGGTCTTACCGTTTTTACGGCTCAACTCAGCCCCGATAAAGGTCGATTGTTCGTTGTACCGCGTCTTGCCGGAATTATCCATGATGCGAAATTGGCGGATCTCATTCTGGATATAGGCCGTCAATCCGAACAAAGCATATTTATTGAATCCTTCGAGCAGAGAAATTCCAATAGTGTTTCGCAAAGATTTATACGATGTCGTGTCGTTTGTTCCTTTGTAGTTGAGGTAAGTGTTATCATACAAAGCTGAGTCTGACGATTTGGCAATGTAGCGTCGGAAGACTTTGTTATATTCCAGCGTATGAATAAAGCTGGTGACGGGAACAAATTGTTCGGTTTCAGTGGTGTCTTTTTTTACAGTTCTATAGAATCCGAGGTTATAACGATGGGTTAAGAATGCTGTTCCACCATTCACCCGGTTCCACGTCTGAGCTTGTTCCAGATTAACGGGTATACTGTTTGTGGTGAGTATTTTAGTGCCTCCGCTCATGGATAACGGATCGGTGATGTATTTGTCGTCTGTAATCCCTCCGTTTTCCATGTTGGAGAGGTTGCTATTACCCATAAAGGCATGTAAAGAGTATTTGTCGGAATTGTAGCTGCCGAAAAGCTTATACATGAAATCACTTACCGATTGGTATTGATAAAATCCGCGGGCGTTGATATAGTCCATATCTGCTCCCACATTTAATCGTTTACCGGAATTAGCGGTGAAAAGTGCTTTAAACCGATCTTCTTTGGAGGTACCCGAACCTCCCGAAAGATAGGAAAGGTTCATCAAGGGAATGGTGGTGTTGAAGAACGATGCTTTCTCCGGGGTCAGGAAGAATGGTTCATACACCTGTGAAAACATAAAACGGGGTAATTCCCGTTGTGAGAAAAATATTTTGGAATAAGAGGGCGACCCCAGATTGCCTAAATATCCGCGGGGAGAACGGTAGCCGTCCCCCGTATTATATTCCTGGAAGTCAAGAGGAACAGTATCTACATTTGTGCGGTATTCGTTGCCGAGTTTCGGGGCTACTTTCCACGAATAGATCGACATAGTCGGCTCACTTTTCTGGGCAAATGCAGCAGCGCCCAGCAGGCCGAACAGTAGTGTGATGACATGTATTCTCATAAGTAGCACAAAAGTACGAAAACTGAACATGTGAACCAAATCGGGAGAAGTTCATTGTTGGGATGAGAAATAAATTCTATCGCTTGAGAGAAACATAAAAAGGTATTTTCCGGATATTGAGTGCCGGAATTTATCTGCTCCATGTGTAGCCAAAACTATAATCCATACAGATTCAAGAACGTCGAATTGATAAGATATTATAAGAATTTCATATTCCTTATCCCATTCCCAAAAAGTGCACTATTTTTGTACTCCCAAAATAAAATACGGAAACACTCATGATGGAACCTAAACGAACAAGACGCACCCCGAAAGAATCAACTCCACCAATGCCTGGTTTTGGTCGGTTACAACCACAGGCACGGGAACTTGAAGAGGCGGTTATCGGCGCATTGCTACTCGAAAAAGATGCCTATTCGATGGTGAGTGATATTTTGAAACCGGACTGTTTTTACGATAATATCCATCGCAAAATATATACGGCGATTGTCGATCTGGCCATGTTGCAACGCCCGGTGGATATGCTTACCGTCACCGAACAGCTTCGCAAAAAAGGCGAGCTCGAAGAGGTGGGTGGCCCATTCTACATTACGCAATTGACCACCAAAGTGTTGTCGGCGGCACACGTCGATTATCACGCCCGAATTATTGCCCAAAAGCATCTGGCCCGCGAACTGATCTCGTTTACCTCTGAAGTGCAGGGAAAAGCTTACGATGAATCAATGGATGTGGATGACCTGATGCAGGAAGCTGAGGGTAAACTTTTTGAGATCTCTCAACGTAACGTTAAGAAGGATGTGGTACAGATCAATCCTGTTATTAAAGAGGCGTTGGAAAACATTCAGCTGGCAGCTAACCGCGAAGATGGGTTAAGCGGTATCCCTACCGGTTTCCGTAATCTGGATAAAATGACTTCCGGTTGGCAGAAATCCGATCTTGTGATTATTGCAGCTCGTCCCGCGATGGGTAAAACGGCGTTTGTGCTTTCGATGGCCAAAAATATGGCAGTCGATAATAAAACTCCGGTAGCCGTTTTCTCGTTAGAGATGTCGAATGTGCAGCTCGTAAACCGTTTGATTTCGAACGTGTGTGAGTTGCCGGCAGAAAAGATCAAGAACGGTAAGTTTTCAGATTTCGAGTGGGAGCAGCTTTTCTATAAGATCAAAGATTTGAACGATGCTCCGGTATATGTCGATGATACTCCGAGTTTGTCGGTGTTCGAACTAAGAACCAAGGCGCGTCGTTTAGTACGCGAGCATGGAGTGAAGTGTCTGATTATCGACTACCTTCAGCTGATGAATGCCAGCGGTATGACATACGGTAGCCGTGAGCAGGAGGTAAGTATCATCTCTCGATCGCTCAAAGGTTTGGCCAAAGAACTGAATATTCCGGTGATTGCGCTTTCTCAGTTGAACCGTAATGTGGAATCCCGTACCGGAACAGGCGCTGAAGCCAAACGCCCTCAGCTTTCCGACCTTCGTGAGTCTGGATCGATCGAGCAGGATGCCGATATGGTGTGCTTTATTCACCGTCCGGAATATTATAAAATCATGGAAGATGAACAAGGAAACAGCTTGATTGGTATGGCCGAAATTATCATTGCCAAGCACCGTAACGGTCCGGTTGGCGATGCGCGTCTTCGATTCCGTGGAGAATTCGCCAAATTTATGAATCCGGAAGATGATACCTTGCCGTTACCCGACTTTGCAGGTAATACTTTTAGCTCTAAAATGAATGCACCGGTATCGGCACCGATGGGGGATTATCCTCCGATCGCACCGGTCGGTGAAGTTGATTTTATCAATCGAAGAAATGAGGAAATGCCCTTCTGATAATAGGTCTCAATGAATTTTTGTGAAGAGATTGAAAAGAAAAACGCGTGCTGTTAAGTACGCGTTTTTTATTTTAAATGAACTGAAAATCAAGAACTTTATTGAACGCCTATTGTTTAATTTTTATCCCAAAGAATATTCACAACTAAGCGATGCATTGAAAAGAGTCACAAACACCCTAAAAATCTAATTTCGAGATGAGACATTTGATTGTATATTGCCATCCGAGTAAGAAGAGCTTTTGTAATGCTATTCTTGTAAGACTGGTAAGTGAGTTGGAGAGTGTAAGCGCTGAGGTAAGAGTAAGAGATCTATATGCCTTGGACTTTAATCCCATCCTTACTTCCGGTGACTTGATAGCAATGAAAAATGGATCTTCTTTGCCCGAAGTTAAAGAAGAGCAGAGCTACATTAAATGGGCTGATGTTATAACGTTTATATATCCGATTTGGTGGACCGGTATGCCTGCTCTTATGAAAGGATATATTGATCGCGTCTTTAGTTATGGCTTTGCTTATGGTTCATGTACTGACGGAGTAAACGGAATGCTTGCGTCCAAGAAGGTAAATATTGTGAATACGATGGGAACGGCAGAAGATATTTATCGTGGTAGTGGAATGATTTATTCAATGAAACAAACTATCGATCACGGAATCTTCGAGTTTTGTGGTATGGAAGTATGTAAACACCTTTACTTCGGTGGTGTAACAGCTTCGGATACTCAAACGAGAGATGAAATGCTCTCCAGGATATGTGAATTGGTTGGTTCTACTCACTCGTTGTGGTATTGATGCTTGCGATCTTGTTTACTCCACAAAAAAAGAAGTAATCCATAAGGGTTACTTCTTTTTTGTTTCTATACCGTTCTTACTTCTATTGCGCAACGATTCTAAATTACATAAAAAAATATCACCACGAAGTTTGCTTTGTGAAATAATTGAATAACTTTGCCGCGCAATTTATCGGTTTCGTATTCGATTTCTTCGAATACGGATTAAAAGGGAATCCCGTGAGAATCGGGAGCTATCCCCGTAGCTGTAAAGTCCGCACAACACGTTTAGGCACACTTTGCCACTGTTTCTTAAATGAAACGGGAAGGCGCCAAAACGGGACAAGCCAGAAGACCTGCCCATAAATGTTTTTTCGACGCTTTCGGGAACTAAGAGCGAAGAATGACATGCTTTTCAAGTTTATCTTGTTCCAAGTTATTTGCATTTTATTTACCTAACAGATTACTTTATGATGAATAAAGGAATCCTGATTGTCGGTCATGGCAGTAAGTCGTCCGATGCAGTCAGGGAATTTGAGCAGATGGTGGCTTATACCAGCCGTCAGACTGAAGAGTTTATTGTAAAAGGTGCGCACATGGAGTTGGCCAAACCCAATATCCCCGAAATGGTGGAGTCTTTGGTGGCTGCCGGTGTGACCGACATTCGTGTGTTGCCCTATTTTCTCTACACGGGCAACCACATCAAACAGGACATTCCAGAGATTTTAGAAGAAGTGAAGCAGCAGTATCCTCACGTGACTTTTCGTTTCGGGAAGGCATTGGGGTTTGAGCCGCGCATTGCTGATATTTTGCTGGCGAAAGCTCATGAAGTGGTAGAAATCTGACCGTTCCGATGATGAAAAAGTCAACGATCCCGCGCTTATTTACTATTTTGGTCACTCTCCTGATCGTGCAGAACGCTTCTGCTATGCACATTTCGGAAGGCTTTTTGCCACCTCAATGGTGCCTTGCGTGGTATTTGGTGTCATTACCATTTATTGCCTGGGGATTGCAGAGTTTGCGAGAAACGATCACCGCAGATCCAAAGTCAAAGTTGATTCTCGGAATCTGCGGGGCGTTCGTCTTTGTACTTTCCGCCATAAAGCTACCTTCTGTGACCGGCAGTTGCTCGCATCTGGTGGGAACCAGTCTCGGCGCGATGATAATGGGACCTGCGGCAATGGCTGTTGTTGGGGTAGTCGTGCTTTTGTTTCAAGCACTTTTGTTTGCTCATGGCGGATTGACTACACTGGGCGCCAATGTATTTTCGATGGCCATTGCCGGGCCTTTCCTTGCTTATGCATTATTCCGGATAGGCAAAGAACTGCGTTGGAATGAATCAATCAATATCTTTTTTGCTTCGTTTGCCGGCAGCTTGTTTACCTACGTGGTGACTTCATTTCAGTTGGGGGTGTCGTTTCTCGATGCTACTGGAGGTTGGTGGGTTTCATTTCTGAAATTCGGTGCATTGTTTGCCGTTACCCAACTTCCGCTTTCGGTCATCGAAGGGTTTATGACGTTGTTTGTCTATCGTTTTGTTTCAAAACATATTCCGGAAATCTCATTCTCAAAAGTACAAAATTAAGCCTATGAAGAAGAATCATATCCGCATCATGTTGTCAGTCTGTTTTCTTCTCGTTGTAGCAGGACTTTACCTCTATAATCTTCAGCAGGATTTGCCCGGAGCGGATGATAATGCTTCGACCGTAATCGGGCAGATTGCACCCGGCTATAAACCCTGGTGTAAAAGCGTTAGTTTTGAATTAACAAAAGAGATGGAAGCACTATTTTTCGGCCTTCAGCTTTTGAGTGGGATCGTTATGTTTGCCGTCTGTTTTCGTTATTTGAAGAAGTTTGGCCAAAATACAAGCACAAGCCGGAAATAATGTTGATGAATAACTTTCTTCATACCAGTTGTTTGAATCGGGTACATCCACTAAATAAAGTTTCATTCCTGCTTCTGTTTATCGGGTTTTCATTCTTGTCAGGTTCGGGCGGTTTTCTCTTTTTAGAGGGCTTGTCGGTGGTGGTCTTTATCCTTTTTACGGTGAGAATTCCGTTTGGAAAACTTCTGAAAATGCTCTCCCTTCCGTTCGGATTCATACTGCTTGGCGTTTTACCGCTGCTGATTGAAAAGGCTACACCTCAATCGTTGTTCTCTTGGCAAGGGTGGGGGATTTCACGCAATGGAGTGCAAGCTACCTTCTTCATTCTCGGACGAAGCTTCGCGCTGACCGCTGCTATGTATTGGTTTATTCTGGTGGTGTCGGTGCAGGAACTGGTTTACCTGTTTCGGAAAATAAAGCTACCGGCCGTTTTTATTGATATTGTTTTGCTGGTTTACCGGAATATATTTCTCCTGCTGGGTGTCAGCGAACAGATTCGTCAGACGCAGACCTGCCGGATGGGATATAACGGAATGCAGAACAGCTACCGCTCGCTGGTGACATTACTGGGCCAGACGTTGGTGATCTCGTATCATCGTGCGGACCGGCAATATAACAGCATCATGACGCGCGGTTATCAGAGTGAATGGCCTGCCACAGTATTGCCAATGGCCTTCTCTAAACGCTATATGGTGGTGTGGATAGGATTCCTGCTGCTATTTTCTGTTGGGATGATTTGGATATAAAATAATAGCACACAGATGATACAGATAATACGGATTTACACAGATTTATTTTTGATGTGATGATGAACCGGAAGAGAGGATGGTTAAAAATATTCTCTGTGTAAATCTATGTATCCTGTGTGTCCTAAAAAAAATAACAAGTGCTCGAACTCAAACACATATCATTTACCTACCCGAACGGTACGCCCGCTTTGGCAGATGTAACCCTGACCATCGGGCAAGGTGTCAAGACTGCTGTGCTTGGAGGTAACGGTGCGGGAAAATCGTCGCTCTTTATGCTGCTGCTCGGATTGCTGAAACCGCAAAAGGGCGAATACTTCCTTCAGGGAGAAAAGGTGGGCTACGGCAATAAGCAGTTGAACCGCTTGCGTCGCGGAATTGGCATCGTATTTCAGGATCCCGATCATCAACTGTTTACTTCAAGTGTATATGAAGAGGTGGCTTTTGGCCTTTCCAATCTGGGATATCCGGCAGAGGACGTTCGTAAGCGGGTGAGCGAGACTTTGCAATTGCTTCAGTTGGAGGAATTGCAGCAGCGACCACCGCATCTGTTGAGTTTCGGGCAGAAGAAACGGGTGGTGATTGCCGCCATTATCGCGATGAATCCCGACGTGATGGTGTTCGACGAACCGCTGTCTGGTCTTGATCCCGAATCTGCACAGATGGTGACGCGCATTTTCGAAGAGTTGCACCAACAGGGCAAGACCCTGATTGTCTCCACGCATAGCGTCGATTTCGCCTGGAGCTGGGCGCAACAGATTATTTTGATGAAAGCGGGCAGACCCGAAGCTATCGGAATCCCCGAAGATATATTGACCGATGCCAAACTGCTGGCTCGTTGCAAACTGCGCCAACCCGTTTTGGTAGAGTTGTTGCATCGCATTCAACCACACATTTCGGCAGAAAAATATCCCCGTTCGGTGGAGGAGTTGTCTCACTTAATCACAGCTGCTTTTTGAACGGATTTATCGTCGCGGATATCAACTCGTCAATTGAATTTCAAAGAATAAACATTATGGATAAAAGCAAATACACCATTTTAGACCCGACCAAAATCGAAGATCGCAGCTTCGAAATCATCACCGAAGAGCTGGGTCTCCTCACATTGCCAGAGCCCGAGGCTACCGTCGTGAAGCGGGTAATTCACACTACTGCCGATTTTGAGTACGGTCGCATTACCGAGATTCACCCTCATGCCATCCCATCGGGACTGGCCGCGTTAGCGAAGGGGTGCTCCATTTATTGCGACACGCACATGATTGAAGCGGGCATAAACAAACGCGTGCTCAAGAGTCTGGGTTGCGACATTTACACCTACATCGACCAGGAGGAGGTGATAGCGCAGGCGAAAGCCGAGGGAATCACCCGTTCTATTGTGGGTATTAATAAAGCAGCGACCGACGAGCGAACTGCGATATATGTCATCGGAAATGCACCGACGGCACTGGTTCGCCTGAGTGAACTGATTGAGGCGGGCAAAGTAAGACCCGCATTGGTAATTGGTGTTCCGGTGGGTTTTGTGGGAGCTGCCGAATCGAAGGATATTATAAAAAAAACAGGAGTGCCTTACATCGTGACCAACGGTCGCAAAGGGGGAAGTACTGTGGCGGTGGCGATTCTGAATGCGATCATGTACGGGCTAAGAAGAGGATAGGCCCCCTCCCGACCTCCCCCAAAAGGGGAGGAGATTGAGAATACTAAGAATATGACATACACGTCGTTTCATTTTTTTACTCTTAAAAAGTCCCCTTTGGGGATTTAGGGGCTTCTGCTATGCTTTCGACCAAATACATTAACGGCAAAACCTATCGGTGCGGATACACCACCGGTTCGTGCGCGGCGGCAGCTGCTAAAGCCGCCGCGACATTGCTGTTGCGTGCTGAGTGGGACGAACAGGTGACGATACAAACGCCTGCAGGTATCACCCTGACACTCGATGTTCACGAACCGGAGCGAACCGCCGACGAGGCATCCTGCTGCGTGGTGAAAGATTCGGGCGACGACCCCGACGTGACCCACGCGATGCGCATTTATGCCCGGGTGGGTTTTAATTCTGAAAATACGATTGTCGTAAGAGGTGGAATAGGTGTAGGCGTGGTCACCAAACGCGGATTGCAAGTGCCCGTAGGCGAAGCGGCCATTAATCCCGGCCCGATGAAGATGATCCGGAATGAAGTGGCTGACGTTGCCGGTGAAAACTGCGGCATCACCATCGAAATCTACGCTCCCGAAGGCGAAGAGATTGCCAAAAAGACCTTCAACGAAAAGCTCGGCATTGTCGGTGGCATCTCCATCCTGGGTACTTCGGGCATCGTGAGCCCAATGTCGGACGAAGCCTTCAAGGAGGCCCTGGCACTCGAACTCTCTATACTCAAAGAAGCGGGTAAGGAGAATGTGATCTTTTCCCCGGGCAACTATGGAGAGAACTTCATTGCGAAGTTTGCTGAAGTAAGGCCTGATCAGATTGTGAAGACGAGCAACTTCATAGGCTTTATGCTGCACCAGGCGGTTTTCTATCAAATGAAACGGGTGGTGCTGGTTGGCCACATCGGCAAGCTTATCAAGGTGGCGGGTGGCATATTCAACACCCACAGCAGTGTGGCCGACGGTCGCTGCGAAATCATGGCGGCGCACTATTTCCAATATACCGCGGATGCGAAGGGTTTCCGCCACATCATGCAGAGCAATACCACGGAGGAGGCCATCGAAACGGTGACCGACGATGGGTTTTACCAATACCTCTGCCGGGTAATCCAATCCCGTTGCGTGGATCATGTGAAAGGCAAGCTTGACGTGGAAGTGATTCTTTTTGCTTTGGATAAAGGGCTGCTAGGCATGACCGATGGGGTGGAGGAGTGCCTGAAATTGCATTTCAACAGTAAATAGTAAATGAACAAATAGTAAATGACAATGTCTCCCTTTATCTACATCTGCGGCATAGGCCCCGGCCATCCTGACTACATCCTGCCCAAAGTATTCCGGCGGGTAGCCGAAAGCCATCTGTTGATCGGTGGTAAACGCCAGCTGTCGCTTTTCGATTGCACGGGAAAAGAGACGATCGCTTTGTCGAATAATATCGACGAAATTGTAGTCACACTCCGTCAGTTACTTTCCGATAATCCGAACGGAATGCAAGTGACTTTGCTGGTCTCTGGCGATACGGGATTCCACAGTCTGTTGGGGAC
This sequence comes from Bacteroidales bacterium, assembly GCA_963668555.2. Classification (GTDB taxonomy): domain Bacteria; phylum Bacteroidota; class Bacteroidia; order Bacteroidales; family UBA7332; genus CAXXIC01. Next base: position 5,055,224 of record CAXXIC010000001.1, on the reverse strand, counting down.
GATGGAGCGCTATTTCTCTCCGAAAGATTACGTGGTGATTCCCGGTATCAGTTCATTTCAATACCTCTTTGCACAGGTGGGGATGAGCTACCACGATGCACACATAGCCAGCGTACACGGTTGCGAAGCGGATGTGGTAGCTTTGGTAAAACAGCATTCGAAGCTCTTCCTGCTCACCGACTCCCGCCGCTCGTGGAAGCACATTGCGCAGGAGCTTTGTGAGAACGGACTGGGACATTATGCGATGATTGTAGGGGATCGTCTCTCTTATCCCGAAGAGACTATTTTGCAAAAGAGGGCGGAGAAATTCGCAAACGAAGAATATTCGTTTGGTCTCTGTTCGGTGATAATCTTGAAATCGTGAAACGTGATTTAAATGGTAAATTATCAATGAATAAATAGTAAATCCTCATTATCTGTGAGCAATAAGAATATAACTTTCGGCATCCCTGACCACGAATTCATCCGTGGTAAAGTGCCCATGACCAAAGAGGAAATCCGTACCCTCAGCATCGCCAAGTTGCGGCTGCAACCGGACGATCATTTCCTGGATATCGGAGCAGGGACCGGTTCTGTCTCCATCGAAGCGGCGATGCTTTTGCCCGAACAGACCGTGTATGCAGTAGAGCACAATCCCGAAGCCATATCGTTGATCTGTCAGAATTGCGATAAGTTTGGAGTCCGTAATTTAAAGGTGATAGTGGGAAAAGCCCCCGAAGCCCTCATTGAAGTGCCGGAGATCAATAAAGTTTTCATCGGCGGATCGAGCGGCAACCTACCTGAGATACTGGACTGGATTGTCACACTGGCAAACGATGATTTGACCATTGTCATCAATGCGATCACTCTTGAAACCCTGATGACTGCTCAGAGCTGGTTCTTCGGTCGGGAGGAATACGAAACCGAACTGAGTCAGATTGCCGTCACCCGCTTCGAACCAGTCGGCAAGTATTCAATGATGAAGCCGCTTACGCCGGTATTTATATTGGTGGCAAGAAAGAAATAAAACAATTTATACCCATGCAAGGAACATTTTATGGAATAGGAGTCGGTCCCGGCGATTGCGACCTGCTCACGCTCAAAGCGGTCAAGGCATTGGCGCAGGCCGACATCATCGCCGTGCCCGAGAGCTCCCGTGAAGCGGGCAGTACCGCTTACGATATTTGCCGCCCACACCTGAAGGAGGATGTGGAGATCCTTTCGCTCGAATTTCCCATGATACGGGACGTGGCGCAGCGGGAGCAGTTTCGCCGCAACAACGCACAGCGCGTGGCCGAGCAACTCAATCAGGGCAAGCACGTCGCCTTCCTCACCTTGGGCGACCCGATGCTGTATAGTACCTATCTCTATCTGTTGGAATATTTGCAGCAGGATGGTGTGATTCCGGTCTCTATTCCCGGTGTCTATTCCTTCACCGCAATTAGCAACATGCTCAATCTGCCACTGGTGAAGGGCGATGAGAACATGGCTGTCGTGTGTGCCATAGATGAGGAAAACTGGAAAACTTACCAATCCTTCTGCACGCTGGTATTGATGAAGGTATCCGCCTATTCGACCTTGTTGCACAAGCTGCTGAAAGAGTCCGATACGTGGGACTTTTGTATGGTCACCAACGCGGGTAAACCTTCGCAGGTCGTTTCCTTTGATCTGAATGATCTGGAGAATGGTGTGCATTATTTTTCAACCGTGATATTAAAACGTAGGGGCACCCCTTGTGGGTGACCTTAATCAACGATATATGAATACAACCGTCTATTTCATCGGAGCAGGCCCCGGAGATCCCGAACTGCTCACGCTCAAAGGCCACCGCATCATTGGCGAAGCCGACATCATCATCTTTGCCGGTTCGCTGGTGAACCCCGAGGTGATTGCCCACCGTAAGCCCGATGCGCGGGTGTACAACAGTGCCGGAATGAACCTCAGAGAGATTACCGACCTGATGATAGAAGCCTCTGAAAAAGGCCTGATGCTGGCGCGCGTGCACACCGGCGACCCTTCGATTTACGGCTCCATACGCGAGCAGATTGAAGTGATCGAACCGTATAATGTCACCTATCAGGTAATCCCCGGCGTGAGTTCGTTTGTGGCATCGGCAGCTGCTTTGGGTAAAGAATTCACCGTGCCCGAGATTTCGCAGACGGTGATCTGTACCCGCTTCGAAGGCCGCACGCCTGTGCCCGATCTGGAGCAGATCGAACTGCTGGCTTCGCACCAGACCTCGATGGCCATCTTCCTTTCAGTGCAAATGATGGATGAGCTGGTGGTGCGCCTGATGCAGCATTATCCCGCCACGACCCCCGTTGCCGTAGTGGAGAAAGCCACCTGGCCGGAGCAGCGCATCGTTCGCGGCACGTTGATCGACATTGCCGGAAAGATTACTGAGGCCAACATCCGCAAGACGGCGATGATTCTCGTTGGCCCCTTTCTGGGCGATGAATACAACTACTCAAAGCTTTACGACGCTACATTTACCCACGAATATAGAAAAGGTATTAACGAATGACCGCCATAGTAGTCGTCACCCGAAACGGATTGGAGCTGGCCCGGCGCATACAGACCCATTTCCCCGAATACAGGATATTTTCTCATAAGGTGTTGGGCTATGCTGAAGGTGAGGTGATCGACGGCGATATGAAAAGCTTCACCGGAAAGCTCTTCCAGCAGTACGATTCGCTGGTTTACATCATGGCCATGGGAATTGTGATGCGCTGCATTGCCCCGTGGTTGCAACACAAATCGACCGATCCCGGCGTGGTGGTGCTGGACGAAAAGGGGACGTTTGCCATCAGTCTCTTGTCCGGCCATCTGGGCGGGGCGAACGAATTGGCACGAAACATTGCCGTAGCGGTCAATGCCATTCCCGTGATCACCACTGCCACCGATGTGCAGGGACTGCTTTCGGTGGATATGTTTGCCAAACAAAACGGATTGCTCATCACTTCCTTCGATGAGGTGAAACAGCTCACGGCTATGTTGGTCAACGGCAAGAAACTGGCGTTGGTCAACGAGACCGCTTTATCTCTGACAGGCTACGATGCGCCCGAAAGCGCCGACGCTCTTATTTACATAACTCATAAAAATGAGGTCAGGAGCAATGCCCCATTCGCCCGCTTGCTGGCCCCGAATATTGTGGCGGGTATAGGCTGTCGGCGGGGCGTTCCGGCAGAGAGGATTATCTCTTTTGTAGAAAATGAGTTGGACAAACTGGGCATTGACCGCCGATGCCTGCGTTCGCTTGCCAGCATTGAGCTGAAGCAGGACGAAGCGGGGTTGCTCGAAGCGGCCCGGCATTGGAATTTGCCCTTGTCGTTTGTGTCCAAAGAGCAGATTAATGCGCTGGAAACGGACTATACGACCTCTGCCTTTGTACAAAGTGTAGTGGGAGTAGGAGGTGTTTGCGAACCGGCTGCTTATATTGTTGGAGGAGGGAAAGGGCGCTTCCTGTTGCGTAAGCTGGCTGGTAACGGAGTCACTTTAGCCTTGTTTGAAAGTGACTTTCCACTAAGACACTAAGGTCACAAAGCCTCACAAAACTTTAATTTATTAGTGATAATCAGACACTAAGTCTTAATGAACCTATGTGTTCTTCGTGGCATAGTGGTAAAATAAAATCATATGCAATCAAAAATATTCATCGTCGGCACAGGCCCCGGCGATATTGAATACATGAGCCTGAAGGCGATCAACGCCATTAAAGAGAGTAACATTGTGGTGGGTTACAAGACCTACATTAACCTGATCCAATCGATGCTTGACGGCAAAACCGTCGTTTCATCGGGCATGCGCAAGGAGGTGGACCGCTGTGGAGAAGTGATTAATCTGGCCAAAGCAGGCAACACCGTTGCACTCATCAGCAGCGGCGATGCAGGCGTGTACGGCATGGCGGGCATCCTGCTCGAAATGTTGGCACAAAGCGACGATAACATTGTTGTGGAGATTGTACCTGGTATTACTTCAGCTTTGTCGTCAGCTTCGCGTGCCGGAGCGCCGCTGATGAACGACTTTGCCGTGATCAGCTTGAGTGACCTAATGACCCCTTGGGAGGTAATCACACACCGCATCGATAAAGCGGCTGAAGGCGATTTTGTCATCTCGCTCTACAATCCGAAAAGCAAGGAGCGCGTAGAGCAGATCGGTATCTTCCGCGAGATCGTGCTTCGTCACCGGAAACCGGAGACTCCCGTTGCCATAGTGCGCGATGCCATGCGTGCAGAAGAGGAGGTCACTATTACTACTTTGGGGGAAATGCTCAATCACCACATCGACATGACCACCACACTTATCGTGGGCAATTCGCAGACCTTTGTGCACAACGGTAAAATGATCACCCCCCGCGGTTATAAGATATGATCTGGCTGATTGGCGGAACATCGAATGCCCTTGAGTTGTGTCGTCGACTGACGGAGAAGCGATTGCCCCTGTTGGTGACCGTCACCACCGGCTATGGCGAGTCGTTGATCCAAAACGAAGGCGTGGAGGTACTCACCGGAGCGCTCACACCTGATGATATGGCGATATTGATCCGACAGCGAAAGATCACGCTGATTGTCGATGGCAGCCATCCGTTTGCTTACGTGGTTTCGCAGAATGCAATGGCAGTGGCTGAAGATGCGGCGATTCCTTACCTGCGCTTCGAAAGGGAGACCAACGAAGCCTCGACCTCGGCGGTCTATGTTGATAGCTATACCGATGCCTGTCAATACCTGATGGATAAGCCGGGTAATGTGTTGCTGACCACAGGCTCGAAGAATCTGGTTGATTTCACCCCACTGGGTGCAGATAGGTTGTATCCGCGGGTGCTTCCCGTCCCAGCCGGACTGGAGGCTTGCAAAAACAGCGGCATCGGGCCGTCGCACATCATTGCTGCTATCGGTCCATTTTCGACGGAGTTTAATGTGGCCACCATTCGCCAGTACAATATCTCTTATCTTATCACCAAAGACAGTGGCAACGAAGGCGGATTTCCCGAAAAGATTGCTGCGGCTGAACAGGCCGGAATCACGGCTGTTGTAATACGTCGTCCGGCTTTGCAATATCCGGCGGTTTATTCCGATTATAAAATGATTATCGGGCGGATAATGTCAATTTAGATATTCGCAATTTCTAATGCAGAATCCTCCAATATTACATATTCGTATTGGAGGATTCTATTCATTCGGTTTAGCGTTGCTCCCGGCAATGATAAAATGAATTCGTTAATCTATAAAAGAGGTCGTATCATTCTCTTTTTCCTTTTCTTGCCCGATACCTTTCTCTTTTTGGATAGCTTTGGTTAAGGCAATGGTTCCGGTGATTCCTCCTAGTCCCATAGTTTCTACTGCCGTGCTGGGAACAACAACTATCGTGGAGTTTGTTTTCAAGCCTTCATAAAGCATATTCATCGCGCGAAGGTGAAATGCAGTCGGATTATCTGCATAAGTTTTGGATGCCTCATTAAACATACTGGCGATCTGGCGTTCGGAATCGCCAAGAATTACTCTAGCCTGACGTTCGCGTTCAGCTTGCGCCTGCATAGACATGGCAGCTTCCAGTCCCTGAGGTATGAGCACATCTTTAACCTCAACGGAAATCACGTTGATGCCCCACGGCTCAGTCCGTTCGTCGATGATTCTTTGCAGAAGGGTACTCATCTTGTCTCGTCCTTCCAGCATATCCGACAACATGGTTTTGCCAATTACATCGCGAAGGGCCGTTTGCGAAGCCCAGCTAATGGCACTGTAGTAGTCGGCAACATCCAGAGCCGCTTTTTTCGGATCAACAACCTTCCAAAAAAGAACAGCATCGACATCAACCGGAACGGTATCTTTGGTAAGCGTTTTTTCAGCCCTGAATGAAGTGCTGATAACCCGAATATCAATCCAGTAGGGGATGTAATCGATAATGGGAATAATAAAGAAGATCCCTGGTCCCCGAAGCGATTGGAACTTACCCAGTCGTAGCACTACGGCTCTATTCCATTGGTCTGCCACTTTAGTAGCCCATGCAACGAAGATACCCACCAGAGCGAATATAATTATAATGAATCTGCTTGTCACCGATGTTGTCGGATCTCCACTAACGGCAAAGGCCAACCCAACTCCAATACCTGCAACGACCACAAACAGTAGCGCTGCAATCGAATTAATGCTTCTCATATTCTTTACTTTTAGACGGTTAAATGATTCATAACAGAAAAGTGACTTTGAATAAAAAGATATTAGCCTGTAGTATTTGTACGGAATGTCTTGTGAATCAATAGTAAAACGATTCTCTTGTCGGTTATGTTTTGAATATTGGTGTAATTTGTCTTAAATGGATCAGTCTCTATACTCTGCAAATTCAGTCCTTCCGTTTTTCTATGTACTGCTTTGATTATAATGAACACTTTCGCATGAATATTCATTCTATATTAGAATCTACGAACGTTTTAATTTCTTTAAATCCAAAGCAATGAAACGAAGATGTGCATTTTTATTTCTGCTATTTCTGATTAATCTCACAAGCAGGGGGCAGGACTATAAGCGTCTGCGTGAAGATATGGTTCGAACTCAGATTCAGTCGATGAGGATTACGCATCAACCTACGCTGCAAGCGATGAGGAATACCCCAAGGCATCTCTTTGTCCCTGATGAATATAAGGACAGAGCATACGACGACGGCCCACTCCCTATTGGTTACGGTCAGACCATTTCGCAACCGTATATTGTTGCTTTCATGACTCAGATTATTCAACCGAAGCCAACCGATAAGGTGTTGGAAATTGGCACCGGATCAGGGTACCAGGCAGCAATCCTTGCAAGTATTGTAAAGGAGGTGTACACTATCGAGATAGTGCCACAACTGGGTAATCAGGCCAAAAAACGATTGGCAGATCTCGGCTATTCGAATGTTTCGGTACGCGTTGGAGATGGTTTTTATGGATGGAAAGAGCATGGCCCTTTCGACGCTATTGTGGTAACGGCCGCAGCAGAGTATATTCCCCCTCCGCTCATTGCGCAGTTAAAAGAGGGTGGAAAGATGATTATTCCTGTGGGTTCTCCATTTTCGGTTCAGTATCTGGTGCTTGTGAAAAAGAAAGGTGGCAAGATTACGACCCGGACCTTACTGCCAGTCAGCTTTGTTCCATTTACCCGGAGTCGCAATTAAAATGCTAAAAAACAGATTATATATAGCTATTGGTATCCTTTCGGCATCCATTATTGCTTTTCAGCTCGCACTGATGCAGAACTTATCGGTGGTGCAATGGAATCATTTTGCCTACATGATTATTTCGGTAGCACTTCTGGGATTTGGGGCAAGCGGTACCCTGCTTTCACTGTTCCGAAGACAAATAGTCAAACATTACGCCGCACTTTTGCCCATCCTGTTCTCGATGTGCGCGGTTGCCATGGCATCGGTGATGTTCCTAACCAGAAGCATCATCTCTGGTTTTGATATGTATATGGTGTTTAGCGACACCCATGAAGTTGGCCAACTGGTTCAGGTCTATTTTGTCTATTTTCTTCCCTTCTTTTTTGGTGGTGCAGCCATTGGTCTGGTGTATACCATACATTCATCGGCTATTGGGGGCCTCTATTTTGCTGATCTATTGGGTGCAGCTACGGGAGGAGCTCTCCTTACGGCTTTGCTATGGATTTTGTCTCCCTGGCAATTGACTTCACTTTTATCCATACTACCTCTGGCGGGTGCATTTTTAGTGCTCGATTACAAACAAAACAAATCAACAATCATCTTTCTCTTATTTTGTGTTTTGTTATCCGGTTATTTTATTTCCAGAAAGGATATCCCGATTATTTCGGAGTATAAAAGTCTGAGTAAAACCTTGACCATGCAGGGAGCTAAGGTCATTCTGGAGAAAAGCAGTCCCTATGGGCATTTGCATGTGGTTTCATCACCGGCATTGCGCTTTGCTCCGGGAATGAGTCTCAGCGGAAACCAATCTCCACCGAAAGCCGTTGTGCTTTTTAATAATGGCAATTGGTTCGGAGCCATTCCATTGGGCAACGGGAAAATTAAAAATGACTTTTACGATTACACCCTTTATGCGCTTCCTTATGCTATCGGAACACCCTGGAAAATGCTTATGCTTGATGCCGGTACTGCTCCATTTGCTTCCTATGGTCTTGCAAAGGGCGTTTCGTCTATCACGTTGGTGGAGGAGAATGTCATGGCCGTAAGTGTGCTCAAAGGCAAACTGGCCGGCATTCATGATTCGTTGTTCTTTCATCCTTTAGTACACTTGAAAGAGGTCAACCCGCGCAGTTTTCTTTTATCGGATACAGCCACTTACAATCTGATTGTTTTTCCCGACGTGGGATGCTTTGGCGGTGCTACGGGGGTAATGGCAGCCAGTGAACAATATCTATTGACCCTCGAAGCCTTTAGGGATGCATGGAGCCGCCTTAATAATAATGGCTTACTGATGGTGCCTGTCTGGCTTGATTATCCCACACGGGCGCCATTAAAAGTACTGTCCACCATTTCCGAAACTCTTTCACATCAGAATATTTCAAATCCCGAAGCGCATATTGTGTTGGTCCGGTCATGGTGTAATGCGGTATTTCTGGTGAAGAAATCACCCTATATTCAAGCTGAGATTGACAGTGTAAGGCAATTTTGTCTATCCCGGAGTTTCGATCCAATGCTTCCGCCCGATGTTTTTCCTAAAGAAAGCATACCCTTCAATATCTTACAGGATGAAAGTTTTGATGCTTTTACGGATTCAATCTTATATGGTGATGCGCAGGATTTCTACGCATGGTATTTTTTTGATGTGAGCCCTGCCAATGATAACCAGCCTTATTTTTACCGTTTTTTCAAACCTTCTCATTTTAGCCAGTTGGTAGAGCAGTATGGCTTCAGGTCACTGGCCTACATGGAAACCAGCTACTTCTTTATCTTTATCACATTCGTTCAGATATTAGCCGCGGCACTTATTCTGATTGTTCTTCCGCTTCTTTTTCTAAAAGTTAAAGGGCCGGGAATAGGCTTTACGCTAATCTATTTTAGTGGATTAGGCATCGGTTTTATGTTTGTTGAGATCGTGCTTATACAACAGTTTATTTTGTTTTTGGGGCAGCCCATTTATGCTGCTGCCGCAGTAATTAGCCTGCTATTACTCTTTTCCGGAACAGGTAGCTTTTTCTCGGGGCGACTTCATGCGAACAAGTCAACCATGCTGAACGTACTGATCATCATTATCCCCTTTATCTTGCTGTATGCTTTTATATTGGGGAATGTACTGGGACGTATAGTCTTTTTTTCTACTGTAGAAAAGATAGCGCTTGGAGTGCTGCTGATCAGTCCACTCGCTTTTTTCATGGGAATGGCATTTCCATTGGGCATAAAAAGAATATCGCATCGCAACGAATCGTTGGTTCCCTGGGCCTGGGGCATTAACGGTTGCGCTTCTGTAATAAGTACGGTCTCTGCTACTATTGTAGCCTTGCATGGCGGATTCCAAACGGTAATGATGATAGCGGCTGGAGCCTATTTGGCATCGTTGTTTGCTGTTCTTATATGGAAGAAATAGGAACTGAAAACAGTACTACAACTAATCCGGATCAATCATTGTTATTATAGTAACCTAAACCCTTCTTTATTTTGATCTGAAATAACTCTTTGTTTTAGCTATAATGCTGAAATCCAGGTTGAACATTTATTTATGGGGACTGATACCCTGGAGAATTGGGTGGTACTGAGGTAAGAATAGATGTCCGATTCTGCCCCGAAAAAACAAACCAGCCCATATCTACTCCAGTGCTATCAGAGCAGATATGGGCTGTACCCTAAATCAAATCAATCATTATTTAAACAGCTTCTCCCACGGATTATCGCTCCGGAAAGGAACCGCAGGCAGCCCCTCCTTATTGACCAGGTTAGAAAAAGCGGCTTCGTGCCAGTCAAAGCGGACATAGTATGGGTATTTCAACTCAGAAGAAGAGACGATCACCTTTTCGCCCTCAATCACTGCCTGAGCAGGAATGAATTTACCATCGGCTCCAGCAATGGTAAACAAATTGAGTGGTTTCCCGTCGCGACTCATTAGTCCGCTGCCCACGTTGGAGAACGAAATTTCGATTTTGTTACCGACAATCTTCAGGCTTTTATACATCGGACCTGAGCAGACTACATTTTTATATCCGTAGGTTTTATTCAACGCTACAAGGCAGAGACGACGTCCTACTTCCCATTTATACGGCGGGTGCAGATCTACGATGCTATCGACAAGATCGGTGGTAACAATCATACCCGTGTTGGGCAGATGTAAAGCAAGGGTTTGTGCTTCCCAGAATCTGGGTAAAGTCTCAACGGTGCGACCGCGACCTTCGTTATCTGCAGAGTATTGGAATGGTGCAATCTGCACAAAATAGAAGGGGAGCTTCTTGTCACGCCAATCACTACGCCAGCTTTCAATTAAAGTTTTCATCTTATAAGCATACCTGATGTCATCTTTGAGGAAACAAGCCGATTCACCCTGATACCAAAGGAATCCGCGAATGGAATACGGGATTACATAACTGATCATCGTTGTATAAAACTTCCCGTCTTCCCCTTTGCCGGCGGAGAGTTTATCCAGTATTTTACCGTCTCTCAGTTTGGGTGTAATATCCAGTTTTCCGGGTTCTATCCATGGCTCAATCGGGCTTCCGGGAATAGCCGCCGAAATCATGCCAATAGGGATGTTCAGTTTCTGATAAAGCTCCTTAGCAAAGAAATATCCCGCCGCCGAGAAGTCGCGAAGCGGAGTTCCCATGGCTAAATCCCAGCCTTTGTGTTCCGGATCGGGCGACATGTATTTACGCTTAACGAGGAAGATTCGGATATTCGGATTTTTAGCAGTTTCCAAATCATCTTCGGCGGGGTGATTTCCTTTCACCTTATCGTATAGCTTGCTGTTTTTGCGCATCGCATATTCCATGTTCGATTGTCCCGAGCAGAGCCACACTTCGCCCACCAGAATGTTTTCAAGCTTGATCGTGTTTATGCCGGAGATAATCATTTCGCGTGGTTCGGCGGATGCTTCCATCGGATTGAGCTTTACTTCCCATTTGCCCGAATCGTTAGCAATGGTCTGCTTGCGTTGGTTGCCAAAGGTTACGGTTACTTTTTCCCCTTTGGCTGCTGCTCCCCAGATGGGCACAGCCTTGCGGCGTTGCAGTACCATATTGTGGCCGATTACTTTCGGCAAAACTACTTCTGCATAAAGAGTGCTTCCCATCGTCAACAGGGTGCCAAGGGTCAGCATCGAAAACTTGTTTAATCTCATTGGTTGATATTTTGTATTTTGTGAAACGCAAAGAAGCCATTCTTTCTGGATGTAGAAGAATGGAACAGTAAAAATAGTGGCATTCTATCGTTCTAAAGGTCAAAAATTGACGGAAGAGGGTAACAATGCCTTTGAGAAATACACATTTCGCAAGAAATAGTATTTTCTTTGCAACCCAACATCCCATTGTTTACGTCTAACTGTTATAATAAGTATTGAACCGCTTTCTTTTTCAACCCCATTAATCTAATCGTAATGAAAACAACATTCAGCCACTTCCGTAATGCAAGTTTTAGCTTGTTGGTTATTTTAGTTGCTTTAACTTCTTCATGCACGTATGCCAATCGTCAAAACGGTTCGGGAAACGTAACAAAAGAGGAGCGCAATGTCGGACCGTTTAATAAGTTAGATCTCGGTCTTGTATATGATGCCGTAATTATTCCTTCCGCCGAAGAGAAAGTGATTGTGGAGACGGATGATAATTTGCAGCAATACGTAATCGTTGAGAAAATGGATTCCACATTATCGGTAAAAATTAAAAAGCATGTAAACATTGGGAAACATACTGCCGGAAAAGTCTACATCTATACTAAAGGTATCAAGACTCTCAATAATAGTTCCGTAGGGAAATTATATAACGAAGGCACGCTAATCGCGGAAATATTTACGCTCAATAATAATGCTGTTGGCAAAACAGATTTGACTATTAAAGCAAATGAGATAGATATCCAAAATAGTGCAGTTGGCAAAACGGATTTGTACCTGCAAGGCGATATCCTTTCTTTAAACAATAGCTCTGTCGGTAAAACTGAACTAAAAGGCATTTGTCGGGAGTCACATATTAATAATTCGAGTGTTGGCAGTTTCGATTCCCGCAATCTGATCACTCAGATATTACATATTACCAATAGTTCTGTGGGCAAAACCGATATAAGCGCTGAGAGAGAATTCTATATCGAAAATTCCGCAGTGGGCAAGTTGGATATTTACGGTCGTGGAGTTATCAAAAAACTGAATGATCACGGAATTGAAAAGACAAGTAAACATTAAAGCACGTAAGTGATAGCAGCCTGGGCAAAATATAAAACCAAGACAGCGGGATCAGGATTATCTGATATCGGCTACCTTGGTTTTATACAATAGATCTTGTAAGTGTTGTTAGCTTTATTCGTTCTTATTAGCAGTCCGGATTTCTTCTAATCGATTTTCAACAGTCGGATCATTTTGCAAAAAGACTTTCAACTTTTTACATATATACTCTGAGCAGAAAGCACAACTTTCAACCTTTTTCAGGATTGCACATTTCCGGATCTTACAATCCAAACATCCTGAAAATAGTCGTCCGGTAGTTGCTTTACAACCATCGCAGTCATTAATCTCCTCAGGCCGAAGATTCATATTATAATGTTCTGTGCACTCTTTTGCGATCGTTTCCCGCAATGCCTGCTGACGGGACTTATCTTGCTCCAGAGTAGCCAGAAGTATCGGACAAGTATCACAATCTAATCCGCAATATGCTATCATGATTCTAATCATTTAATGGTTCATCATGATTATAACCAACGGAAATATAATAAAGTTGAAAACAGGCTCTAAATCCCGGTAACTGGCTTTTGTAAATGTGAAAAAGGTAGTCGTATCACATGTTGTAAAACAGGTATAAGTTAAACAAAATAAAATAAGGGAAGAAATACGCCTGGGAATTGTGTCGGATAGCATAAAAACAGCTACATTTGCACTGTGTTTTTCATGGTATTAGATTTAAGGTTAATAAAGGGTTGAGGTTGTCGTGATGACAACCTTTTCTTGTTTATATACGTCAATAAATTGTTTCTCCTTTTCCGATCTAACATTCTCTATACTGACTATCCTATTCAGGAATATGTTTTGAGTCCCCAAATTAATTGTTTATCTATCATGTGTTTTAGATATTTTGCAAATAACAGTCTTGTTATTCGTTTGATCGCGTTAATTTTGTAGACTGCTATTGGCATTTGCCTATAGAGACACAATTAAAAGCATAAAATCATGGAAGGATTAATTCAGGTTTATACCGGTGATGGTAAAGGGAAAACCACCGCCGCATTCGGTCTGGCTATTCGTGCTGCCGGAAGAGGATTGAAAGTAGCCATTGTGCAATTTCTCAAGACAGATGTGACCGGAGAACTTTTTTCGATTGAAAAAATCGGGAACATTAAATTTATTCGGGTGAATACGAATAGCAAATTCACCTGGGAGATGAATGACCAGGAGTTGGCTGCATTGTCTTCAGAAACTAAAGAGGGATTCAATACGGCAAAAAAACTCGCTCAATCCAACGAATACGATTTGTTGATTATGGACGAATTTATCCACAGCATTCACAAAGAATATGTAGAGAAAGAAGAGGTGATCCGTTTTCTGAAAAATCGGCCGTTGGGATTGGAAGTGGTCATGACCGGTCGTAATGCACCTGACTGGTTGATAGAAATTGCTGATTTAGTCACTGAAATGAAGTGCATCAAACATCCGATGCAGGAGGGTGTTCCCGCCCGAATTGGAATAGAGAGCTAAGAGCCTGTTTAAATTTTACCGAAACATTTCCTTAAAGGAGAAGAGTCTACTTTCTTTGCTCCTTTTTTAGTCTCTTTCGGGCATCTCGATAATCTCCATTTATATCTGGTTCTAAAATAAAAACAGGCGAATGAGAAGCTTCTCGTTCGCCTGTTTTTTATCTATTTACCCTAATCAGACTATTGCTTTATTAATACACGCGTGATACTTTCTTTTTCGCTTGAAAGCTGAAGCAGATAAGCACCCGTAGACAAATCATTTACAGAAACCGTATTTGATGATTCGTTGGCTATACCAGACCTGATCGTTTTCCCCTCAATAGTGAGTATTCTATAGATACAATTATCACCCGTCGGATTGATAATATAAAATTGATCTTTTGCAGGATTGGGATAAAACGATATTTTTGATCCGGGTTGATTCTGACTAACATCGGTCGGGATACCTGATTTAAAATAGAAGATCATTGACCGGACTAGTATCTCACTTTCTGTCTTTGAGTTCGTTTTTAATAAATTCAAACTCAAGGTGTTATAGGTGTCATCGAAATCCCATTCTGTCCGCGAACTACTCTCCGAATCATTGCTGGTGAGCGAGATTGTTTTTCCGTTTAGTTCATTGATAGTGCTGTTTTCAGTTGAGCTTAAAACATTATTCTCGTAATAGGAATTCGTAAGAGAGGTCAATCCGTTTTTTCGGATGGACTTCATTTCTTCAGCTGAAAGTTCTACTCCCCCGGGAGCATTCGTGATTTTTACATGAATGGAATCATCCGTATTACTCAAAATGTTAAGGCTGTGTCGATAGCGCTCTGTCCACATCTGGTTTAATGTGTCGTAATCAGCTACAATATGTACAGTCAGATTGCCACTTCCGTCGTATCCCGATACTGTTTTTTCGATACTATACCACTGGTTGTTTGATGCGTTGTAGAGTTCAAGCAACTTCGTTATTTGCGGCATCGTGTCGGCGTATTCGTATCTGTTTCGAAATACGGGGCTAAATCCGGAATTAACATGAAAAGCATATGCTGTCTCTTTATTTATTTTTCCGTCTGATAAGTAGGTGTTTACGATTTGAGAAGAACGAACGGGCTGTTTATTGGCATCCGGCTCGTAATAAGTAATTGTATCCGGTTTACCGGCATTTGAGTACGAGAAAATTCCTTTTGTATAAAAAGACCAGCTACCGTTCAATGTATCCCAAATGGAATTTGTGAAGGTTTTCAAAGCTCCGGAGGACGTATAACTTCGTTCCGTTTTGATATGAAGCCCCTTCCAGATTGAATGAACCGAATCCCAGCAATAGGTAGCCTGTAAATTGCAGTTGCCCATGGAGTCCGTTGAAGTCTCGAATTTCAACAAGTTGACAAAGCTGACTGAAGAATTACTGAAGGTTCTTTCAATAGTTGTCTGAATTCCGTCATTCGTTTCAACCCATGTTTGTTTTTGGGGGAGCCATTCAAATTTTGCGTCATCGAATTCAGATGTTGTAGCGGTAAATCCGGCATTGTTGTACAGATAGATGGTCTTTCGTGTTTTGTTCAGATCATTTAATTGATAAATAATACTGTCCGGAGCACTCATATTGCCTAAATGATCAGCCGATGCCTTTGTATTGAAACATAAGGTTATCGCAATCAAAACGCTTCCGTAGAACAGTTTTCTCATGGCGATAAAGGATTAGGTTATTCTGTAAAACTCAATGAATATAAAAAGCACTAAGGCGTTATAAACAAGATTGTTGTATAACGCCAAAGCTAATTATTCTTTAAATAAAGAAGATTAATCTCTTCTCTCTAATAAAACTACATTTTCAACGTGGTGCGTATGTGGGAACATATCCACCGGCTGCACTTTGGTAACGCGATACGCTTCGTCCAGCAGATTCAGGTCGCGTGCTTGCGTGGCAGGATTACAGCTCACATATACAATACGTTTAGGCGCGGCAAACAAGATTGTTTTGATTACATCGTCGTGCATACCGGCACGGGGTGGATCGGTAATGATCACATCGGGGCGGCCATATTCATGAATGAAATCTTCGTTCAGGATATCTTTCATATCCCCGGCAAAGAAGAGCGTGTTGTCCAGATTGTTGAGTTTGGAGTTTACAACTGCATCTTCGATAGCATCAGGCACGTATTCGATGCCGATTACTTTCCGGCTTTGGTGTGCCACGAAGTTGGCAATGGTTCCGGTTCCGGTGTAAAGGTCATATACCAGCTCATTCCCGGTAAGTCCGGCAAAGTCACGCGCTACTTTATATAACGTATAAGCCTGTTCAGAGTTTGTTTGGTAGAACGATTTTGGACTGATTTTGAATTTCAGATCTTCCATCGCCTCAAATATACAATCACTTCCCTTAAAAACAATCACTTCCTGGTCAGAAATTGTATCATTGGCTTTGCCGTTGATCACATATTGCAACGAGGTGATTTCGGGGAATTGATCTGCGAGATGTTGCAACAGCGCGATGCGATTTTCCACTTCTTCCCGGAAGAAAACCACAATGACCATGATTTCTCCGGTAGAGCTGGTGCGGACGATGAGGTTACGCATCAATCCTTCTTTATTGCGCAGGTCAAAAAAGGTGATTCCATTTTTCAGGCAAAAGTCCTTTACTTCGAGACGGATTTTATTGGAAATGTCGGTTTGCAACCAGCATTTTTTTACGTCGAGCACTTTGTCAAACATACCCGGGATATGGAATCCCAGCGCGTCCATATTGTCGAAACGTACGTCGGACAGGCGCTCTTCGTCGGTTAGCCAGCGTTTATTTGAAAAGGTGTATTCGAGTTTGTTGCGATATTCCGTTGTTTTCTCAGAGCCGATAATTGGAGAAATCTCAGGTAATTCGATTTTACCGATACGGGTCAGATTGTCGGAAACCTGTTTGTACTTGAATTTCAATTGTTCTTCGTAGGGAAGATGTTGCCATTTGCAGCCACCGCACACGCCGAAATGTTCGCAGAACGGAGTGCTGCGTTTTTCAGAATATTCATGGAATTGTACGGCTTTTGCCTCGGCGTATTTATTCTTTTTACGGGTAAGCTGGAGGTCAACTACGTCACCCGGAGCTACAAAAGGAATAAAGATTACTAATTCGTCTAACCGTGCGATGGCTTTACCTTCGGCGGCTACATCTGTGATGGTCATTTTCTCCAGTAAGGGGAGAGGTTTTTGTTTACGTGCCAATGTATCTGTAATTTTCTAAATTTGAATCGCAAAGATAATCATTTTTGGGAATCTGCGAGGTGGATGGATGGGGGTAAATAGGGGTGAGACAGGGGATTGTAGATTTATTCACGGGGTGACTTTCAAGTTGCCCCCGTGAATAGTTGTAAATAACATAGAAAGAGGAGTATAGTAATCATTCTCAGTGATTACGGGGAACACTGGTAAACAGGATTATCTCTTTCTTCTTTTATTCTTATGTGTATTCACCACAATTCTGCGCTTCGTATCGAGAATCATCTCCTTAGCCGAATCTTTGCGCGTAATCAGGTGTGGAATACCTACACCTACGGAAAGACTCATCAGGATGAATGACGCTTTGGCTCCGTTGCTGAAAGTGTCGCCCAGAATCTGCTGATAATCGACATCAGTACTCCCGGTAAGGTTTATTAGCCCCAGCATCATGCGATAGGCAAAGATTCCCGGAACCATCGGTATTACAGCCGGAATAGCGAATACCAACGGGGGGGCATGTTTGCTCAGTGAGGTCCAGATGCTAAGGACGCCCACCAGTGATGCTCCGGCGAATGCTGCCAGTACAACGCCGCTTCCCGATTCGATCATCCAGAACTTTACAAAACTACCGCTTAATCCCAATAGGAAAATTAAAAAGATAGTGCGTACGGGGACATTAAATAATACGGCAAATCCGATAGCCGCACATCCCGCCCAAAAAGCTTTTTCCAATATTGTCAACCACTCCATATTCTTATATTTGATAAATAAATATTGCGAATAACATGCCCAGGGCAATCATAAAGGCCAGAATCAATCCATGAGTCCAGCGCAGGATTCCGTTCAGGGTATTACCGTCGAACAGGTCGGTAAAAGTATTAATGAAGGGTACACCCGGAATCAGAAAGAGTACCGAAGTGGCAAATGCATGTTCTACCGGAATGTTGAGACCGATACGGGTAAAGAATCCCGAAATTAAGGAAGCGGCAGTTGCTCCGAAGAAGACACACAGGTAGGGGTTGAAATGCTTCTTATGCGCCTCTTGTCGGATATATAAGCCGCAAAAGGTAGCCAGATAGGTAATCAGCATTTCTATGGTATTACCACCGGCTAAACGGCAAAATGCGCTTCCAGCCAAAGCCACCAGCGCCAGTATTAATAATCGGGGATAGTGGGGGAGTGCTACCAGTCGGTCTATCTCTTGTCTGATTTGGTCTAATGTCCATTTCTCTTCGATAACTCTCCAGCTCATTCGGCTAATGCCCGAGACTACACGGAAGTTAACTCCGTGGGGTGAGGTGCGTTTGAGCCCGTGATACAGATTCTCTTCGTTTTCGTCGTTTAGGGTAAGCGTGAGTGCGCGGTGGGTAATGAACAGGTCTATGTTGTATCCGAATGCTTCTGCAATCCTGCTCACAATTATTCGTATACGCGCTGTACTGGCTCCGGTACTCATCAAGAGTGATCCGATTTCCAGTAAGAGCGATCCTATTTCTTTGATCTCTTTTTCTTCGTGGACTGTCATATAGTCTGATTTTCTTCTGGATTAAGCACGTAAAATTACGCCATTCAATTGGATAATGTAAGTAATCTGATTTTTTTTCATCCTTTTTTATGAATCTTTTACTGGGGAAAAGGAGATGTGTTTTGAGTAAAAGAAGCTGAGTTTCTTTGTTTTCGCAAAAAAAAACGGCGGAATCGTTTGGGTAACAATTCCGCCGTTTCTTTGAAGATGTTGTATTTATCGGGTCAATGTGAAGCGCATACTTACACCGAAATTGGTGTTCGATACCGGATAGGTGGACGATGAAACCAACGGTTTGTTGATCTGTTTGTCGAAATAGGCTCTCAAGGTTAATGCTTTGCTAAAGGCATAATCGGCTGAAAGCTTCACAGTAATGTTACTGGTTCCGCTGGTGGGCTGAGTGAAGTCGTCCTCGATTTTGCGAATCAGGGCCTGATTCAGTCGGTATGAAATATCCCCCCGGAGATTCAAGTCGTTTTTGAAATTCGATTTGTCTTTACCTGTAGGCTCAAACAACTGGAAATCGGCGATTTTATACCCCAATCCCAATACGAATTCGTTAGCCAGAGTTTCCACTAACTGGTTGGCCGAAATATTAAGTGCAACACTGCGGGTATCCTTATATTCTCCGTGGATAGACATGTTGTTTTTCAACGTTGCGTCAACACCGATCAGCGGGCTGAAGCTTTCTGTAATGCTTACCGAGCTGATGTCGAAGGGAGATGAGGGGGTCGGTGATCCGGTTAATACATCGCGGATATAGCCAAGATCGTCTCCTCCGTTAGCACTCGCCATCCAGTTTGAATAAGACGAGTAAGAACCGACACTGTATGTACAGCGGTACGCATGACTCAGATTGATCGATTTCAATGCATTCTTAATGAACGGTATCTTATTTAATCCGTCATAAGTAATGCGCCAGTTGGGTAGCAAACTCTTCAGAGACGGGAAAGCAGAGGTCTCGATATTGCGAACATCTTTGCCGGTGTAGGCTGCAATAAAGGCCGGAATCAGTACATCTGCCGAATTGGAGTTCACAGCCCCATTTTTAGAGTCGTAGTTTTTACCCCCCAAAATATTCCCCTCCATAAAACCTCCCGATGGATATTGGGTCCCCTGATACTTACTATCGAGACGACCGGCAATGATATCCCGGTTTTTCAGGAACTGATCGAACACATCCGATTGATAACCGTTTTTGGCGTTTGCCGAGCTCAGCGATGTGGAGATCGCTATCGTGGTCATGGTGAAGCTTCCTCCGAAAATTACAGGACTTCCTACGTACATAAACTGGATTTGTTTATTGTTGTTGGTTGCCCGGTTGGCATTCAGTTCAATTTTCAGTCCCTGGATAGGTTCCACAGAAGCTCGTATCTGCAACTCATCGTTTGTATTGAATACAGCGGGAGTGAGTAGCGAATCATTGATGATCAGCCAGTCTTTGCTGATAGCCTTATTAATATAATTTTCGTCGGTCAGACCGAAAGCAAAGTCAAGCCCCGGAGCCATTATGCCACCTTCGCGGCCCTGTCCGAAGGCTGGACCAACTTCCGGACGGAAGGACGGTAGCGACATTGAATTTGTACGGCGGTAACTGACCGAAACGTTTCTTACAGCCATTAATCCGCGTGCCACATATTGCCCGATTTCATATGCGGGCGAGTCTTCTAATTTGGCTCCTTGTTCAACCGTTAATTGCAAAGATTGATTCCCTCTGTTGTTGATACGGATGGAATTATTGTCCATCACTTTGTAGTCCAGTTGAAATACCGAATTATCCGCTTTACGTGCAATCACTTTTACATTGCGGTTATTCAGGTTGTGATAGATGGTCAACGTTGTATCCTTTCGTAATGAGACAGTTTGCTTAAATTCCTTTTTCGCAACTGTAGCGACGCCTCCCCGGCTTCCTGCCCGTGGATTGATAGTCATGCTGAATTTCTTGTTTGCATCACGCAGGAATTTCGATTTATTATAAAGCTGCTCCAAATTGAATCGGCTGTCGAAACTCAGTTGCATTTGGTTTTTAATTGTATTGCCGATTTCAGTGGTTGCATCTATATATGCTCCTCTATCCCAGTTGTAAGATGAATTATATTTCACATCAGCCGTAGCCCAGTCGAGGAATCCGATTTTATTCAATGGGATACTCCAGCTGAGATTCGCTGTTTGTGCATAGGTGAGGGGACGTCCCAGTTTTCTTATACTACGATTCACTGAATCTTTCCAGATCTCGTATTCATCCGGGAATAATCGTTGATTGATGGGCACATTGGGTTCATCGATACGGGCGTTGGTTGCAGTATTGATATTGAACTTAATCTGTTTGGTAAAATCCCAACGCAGACTAAACTGGCGATCCCATAAGAAATCCTTTCTCCAGGAGAGTAGCGGATTGTCTGTGGTCAATGCACCGGTCAACGGATTATTGAGGTCTCTCGATAGCATTTCGTAATAGTTGCGGGTCATATTGGTATTAAATCCGATGCTGTTTGGCAGATAGTTAATACCCAGATCTTTGACCACCCGGAGCGATTTCGTTTTCACTTTGCCGAAAGGTTCCCAGGCTTTGATCATCGGCGTATAGTTGTATGTGAAAGTTCCCCGATAATCTTTGCTGATTTCCCAGGCTGTAGTGGGATTGTGTTTATTGCTTTCGTTGTATGAATATCCTACACTGAAGTTAGCCGGATCGTAAGGCATTGGTTTCTTGCTTTGGATGTCGAATTTCACGTTCGATACACTCATGCTTTTTACGGTTACGACATCCTGAGTATAATTCTTCAACGAATCCTTTTCGGCTTCTGTACGCAGATCATCAAGTACTGTTTGCAACAATAAATCCTGATCCAGCGGATTGTATTTGGGCGTTGATACCTGTTCTGAGTAGGAGTAGTAAAGCGGTGCTTTCAGTTTTACCTTTTCGGGGACCAATCGGCCTAACTCAACATTGGTAGCAACGCTGTATTGGTGATAATCATCCGTGCGACGCTCGGTTACCGATTGCTCAATAGAGCCAAAACCGGCAGTCTCTTTTAGTCCGCTCAGGTTGACATTGGCAATATCAGAAATGGTCAGATTGACATTTCCGGTTGCAGCCCAACCTCCATCTTCATTAAATCCGGTGACACGTAATTCATTTACCCAAATTTCCCCAGATTTTAGCTCAGTCGAATTATTACGAATACCGACCATAATGGTTTTAACTTCAGATAAAGTGGGATTACCGGTTACTGTAATTCGATTAGCGGGTTTATCCGGATCGTAAACGCTATATGGACTTGTATAAGTTACGGTCGAGTTAGCTGCTCTTTTATCCTGATTTCTTTTGGTTTTAGCATTTGTCAATGCCGCTAACGGAAAGTCAAACATGTTTGACGTTGGCCAAACAGAAAGTCTGTCAGTTGTGCTATTTACACTATATTCTCCCTCCGGTGTTAGTTTCAACGGAATTTCGTATTCATAATAGTTGTTTTTGTAGTCGGAACCCAATCGAATAAATACAGAAAGATTATCATCATTCAGTTCCCTGATATCGTCCTTTAGTTTTTCGGCATGAGTAAACATTTGCAGACGTTTGTATTGTCTCAAATCAATGCCCGAAGTTTTGTATACCGCACGTGCATCGCCAGGTCCCAGATCGGTGACTTTAAGCGCCAGAGATTGTTCGTTTAGCTGAGTCAATTGCGGTTGGCTGGGGTCAATTACCCGGCTGATACCCGGAGGCAAAACATAAGCAACCGGTTTTTTATTGCTATTTTCTTCAATATTTACAGCTGAAACATCCAGCGATCCGTTGCTCACCTGAGCATTCTGTTTGTTCAGTGCCTGAGTGTATGTACGCCATTCTCCCCGTACCAGCTCCAGAGTTCCGAAACGGAGGATTGTAGAATCCTGGAATCCGGTCATGAACATACGGATGAAGCGGATCGTTTTGAAATCGCGGATGCTTCCCACCCGTTTTTCATAATCACGGACCGGAATCTTGAACTGGTACCAGGTTACATTTTGATTTTTATATGTTGCCACCCGTTTATCCGTAATATAGTTTTTTCCGATAACGGTATCAGTATGGTTGAAGTTAACCTTATATTGATAATAACGCTCGTATTCATTGAGTGTGTTGTCCTGGTTGATATCTTCAACGTCGGGTACATTCTTCGAGGCAATATCATATTTCTCGGGAGAATCTTCCGACGCTGTCGAGTTTCCTTCAGTGCCGTTGAAGTGTTTGTAACGGTTCAGGATGCTTACTTTGTTTTTATCATAATCAGAGCCCCTGAAATAGTGGTAGTTGTCACCCGCCGGATCATTCAGCGGTGAAAAAGGATCATTCTGAAAATTGGATATGGTTTGTGGTGAAAGTTTGCTTCTTAATTGAGCTACGTACTGACTATAGCTGGGAAAGGTTTTTTCCTCAGAGGTAGTTAGACCGTCAAATCCGATATCCTGAAGTTTGCGAAGTCCCGAGGTATTGTCGAATGCATAGGTAAGCGACTGTCTTTTCGAAATTCGCCCCCAATTTGTAGAGTCTACTAATGAAGCATCGCCGTTGAATCCGTTTTCAAATGACTTCTTGCCGTCTTTCAGAATATCTTCCGAAATTTCCCCCAGGTTGAAATAGAGGTATCCCCCGGTGTGTTTCTTTTCCGTATCATATACGAAAGGATCCATCACCCAAAATTCGATATATTCAATATTTGATGCTTCGAAATCAGTTATATCGAGTTTACGCATGATTCCTCCCCATCGTTTTTGGGGATTCAGAAGAGTTCCATCAGTACTCATCCCGTCAACATCCAGGTTGTAAGGACCTCTCTCTTTGGGATAGTATGCTAAATTTAATACCGGTAAAACAGATGATTCTCCATAAGTTGTAGAACGGTTAGGGAAAATTTCCTGTTCGGTAACTTCCCTGACGAAGTGGTTTTCGCGCTGTGTTTTATCCGCTTTAATGTGAGAAGGCATTAAAGAAGAGCTTGTGCGGGTGAAAATTCCGTCTATCTGATACCAGGCCAGCAAAGCTCTGTTCTTGCCATAGTTGATATCGTTGGATTTAGTGGCTTCAGGGAATAGTGCCGATGCTGAATTATCATAAGGTGTAGAAGCCAGTGTCCACGGATAAAATTCGCGAAGGCTATATCCGGTTTTAGTAGCTTCGAAATCGTCCAGATAAGAGACGCCCTGCTTCTCCAGCTCTTGGGGGTGACCCGGTTTTATTTGCGCAAACTCTGCATTTACGGTAAGTTGCGACGGCGCTGTTGCATTGATATAGGGCACCTTGTTGATTAAATTGGTCAGCCAGCGGAATTGAGTACGGTAGGAGGTATTTAATCCCCAGATGGTATTACGGATCGACTCCTCGCCCATATTCACCTTTTGGGTCATGGGTTTTTCCGAAAGGTGCATAACGGTAGCGCCTACATTAAAGTTTTGACTGAATTCGTAGTTCAGATTTAATCCGGCCAATGTCTTCCGTTGCATACTGAAAGATGATTGGTTCTCAAGCGAAACACTTACCGATGTCCCTGATTCGAGGATATTGCTGTTGAGGATGGTGACTATACCCATTGAATAATCAACGGTATAATCCACATTTTCAGTCAGCAGAGCTCCACCGGCAGTTACCTTTACCGAACCGCGCGGCACATTCATGGCATTGAGTCTGATTTCCGAGCCGCTGGATGATTTGTATTCTCCTTTCAGCAAGAATTTGTTTTTCTCCGCAATTTGTTGCGCAACGGTTTTCGTAGAATCGTACAGCTCCTGGTAAACATATTTCTGAGCAATAGTATTATTCCCGATTTGTGATTTAAGGTGCGATCCGAAGGGTTCGACCACCGGGAAAAAGATTCGTCCATTTTGAGCCGAAACCGTATACCCTTCTACGAAGTCGAAGAATCCATCGGGATAGTTCTCATTTTTGGTATCCAGGCGGTCAAGATTCATCACTTTTAGTAATACTTTGCTCTTTATGTTCCCTTCAGGAATGTAATTGACATAGGTTCCGGTGGTATCGCTTTGATAGACAATATCCAGTCGGAACTTTTCCTTTTGAATCTGATATGCGTTGAGCGAGTAAACGTTTTTCATCATCAAATCCCAAATGGGAAGACCGGGTGCGAAGGAGGTGTTTTTCAGAAGCTTGAGGTATAAAGCTCCACTAGCACTGGTATTGTCGGCTGAGAATTCACCCACCTGATATACGTTTCCTCCCATAGTGTATTCGTAGGCAACCGATAGAACTTCATCCGGTTGCAACGCTGATTTCAACGAAACATAACCCAATTGCTTGTTAAGGGTATATTCCGTAGCATCCAGCTTGCGGGCGCTTTCTATTTTTTCATAATCACGACCACCTACAATATTCAGGGGATCCAGAATCTGACTAGCCTGACTGATGTCTCGTAAGTTGCTTTGACTCTTCATGAAATCATATTCACTATTTGAAGAGTTATCCGGATTTTCGCTCCCACCGGTTTTCAGCCAGTTGCTTCTTGCTAATATGTTCTTTTCACCTAAGTCCATGAAACCAACGATATTGCGTGCCTGATCGTAATTTCCCCGTTTATTGGTCACCCATACTTCGATTCGGTTGACTACGATTCCCGATGAAATATACGGCAGCTTGCTCATCCATTGGTCGTAATGGTTGCGGAAATAGTGTGAAAGAAAGAAGTGCCGGTTTTCGTCATACTGATCAATTTTGATTTCGAATGGAGTGGTTTGTACCCCACCTTTGGCATTGACTGTTTTCGACTCCGACTCTTGTTGAGCTAAAATGGCGGTAGCCTTCAGTTTGCCGAATTGCATGGTCGATTTCACCCCAAACAACGCCTGGGATCCTTTAATCAAAGAACCTGAAGCAGGCATACTCACATTACCGGCTTCGATATTTTTGATGATTTCGTCTTCCTTTCCTTCGTATTGCAGTTTGATTTTTTTGGAGTCGAAGTCAAAAGTCGCTTCCGTGTCGTAGTTAAGGTTGAAATTTACTTTATCACCGACTTTGGCGTTAACATTCAGCTGGATCTTTTCGTCGAAGTCGAAGTAGGTACGTTTACGGGAACGCTCTGGCAGCGATGGATTCTGAATGTTGTTTCTTTTTACGCCAAGGCTGACTTCCGCTGATCCTTGCGTACGTATTTGTATACCGCCCGGACCAAATAGTTTATCTGCGGGTCCGAGGCCGATTTTCATGTCGAGAAAACTCAGGTTGTCGCGACCTTTAGTAAGGGCTTCCGAGTTCTTCTCCCGGTAATAGGACTGGAGTGACCGATAGAATGTCTGGTTCAGATATTCCTTCTCCGTCAGCAAGATCGGAGTGGCAATGTCCATATCACCCATCTTGGTGCGGATGATATAGTTGCGGGTATCCGGATCAAACTCTACCGTCGTATTGATATTTTTGGGCGTAGGCAGGTCGGCCGGCCTTTTTTGGTTGAGTTCCTTTAAGGTGGCAGGTGCAGTTTGAGCAACCGGAAATCTACTACGCACAGTATCCGGTGATTGTTTTTTTTCAGCCGGTTTGGGGGCTTGTAGTACGGAACCGGTTTTAGCAAATACACCGATAAAACTGCCGGTCAATATCACCAGCGCGGCATATAGTAAAGGGCTGATTCTTTTTTTCAAAACGTAAGGAATTATTGAATGAGCAAATTACAATAGTTTTAATGCGGATTTTATCACCTGTTCAACTGATAGTTGAGGTGAATCTGAAAGCAGCTTTCGCACGACTTTGGCCGATGCCGACTGCATGAAACCCAGCATAACAAGTGCGGCAATAGCTTCGCTCTCTATTTGGGATTGAGCCAATGCACCCATTATTAACGGCTCTCCTGTGGTTTTTATTTTGTCTTTCAGGTCTACAATAATACGTTCAGCCGTTTTTGCGCCAATTCCTTTCACGGTTTTCAATAGTTTGGAGTTGCCCGATGCGATGGTGCCTTCGAGTTCGCTTGCCGTCATCGATGAAAGAATAACCCGGGCTGTATTGGCTCCCACGCCCGAAACGGAGATCAGCAGCAGGAATAACTCACGTTCCCGTTTCTCCTTGAAGCCGAACAGAACATGCGCATCTTCGCGAATGGATTCGTGTACATAGAGTTTATCACGTCGGCCAACAGCCAGAAATTGATAGGTGTTAAGAGAGATATTTACGTAATAACCCAGGCCGTTGCAATCGATAACGGCAGCGGTGGGAGTGAGTTCCGCAATTTCTCCCGAGATATAGTCAAGCATAATGAGGTTCTAGTTATTTGTTCAGGAAACGGGATTATTTTTGTAGAAAATGGCTCATAAGTATAACAAAGAAATCCTGTAATAAAAGTGCGAATTATTGGAATGCTTTCACTCAATTCCGGATTTCTTCAATTCAACTAACGTTTTATTGCTTTATAAATCTTCAACAACAATCACAATTACCCTAATTTACGATAATACCTGCAAAAATATAACAATTTCCTGAACCATTAGGTCTGTCTGAAGAATGTTTTGTTTCAGCCGCATTAGATATTTAACCTTGAATCACCTATTTTTGCATGAAATTTCACGGAAAATGGATTTACAACTCTTAGCCGAAAAGGCTAAAAAGCAGGAAAAACAATACAAACTGTTTTTCAAAAGTTTAAAGAAGAATCAGTTGCGCGATCTGGACGATACTATTCATGCATTTCACGAAGAGGTGTTTGAGGAGATCGATTGTCTGGAGTGTGCCAATTGCTGTCGGAGCCTGGGACCACGCATCACCGATCGGGATATTGAGAAGATGGCTGCGACCTTACGCATGAAGCCTCATGAAGTGGTGGCGACTTACCTGCGCATCGACGAAGACAATGATTATGTATTTAAATCAATGCCCTGTCCGTTCCTGATGCCCGACAACTATTGCAGCATCTATGAGAATCGCCCCAAGGCATGCCGCGAATATCCGCACACCGATCGCAAGAAGTTCTTTCAGATCCATCAGCTCACTATTCGTAACGCGCAAACCTGCCCCGCCGTTTTCGAGATTCTCGAGCGGTTGAAAGCGGAGTTTAACGGTTGAGACCGAGAGTATAGGAGACGTGAAATTTGGCCTTCACGCCGATTTTCAGTATTATTGCATAAAAATTGCGGCCACAAAGCCAGCTCTCCATCTTGAATAGAGGGGAGTAGATACCCTGATATTAATAATTTTATAATGAATACATTCGGAAATATTTTCAAACTCACCTCTTTTGGTGAGTCACACGGCAAAGGAATTGGCGGTGTGATCGACGGAGTTCCTTCCGGTATCGAAATCGATATGGCTTTTATTCAGAGTGAACTCGATCGTCGCAAACCCGGCCAATCGAAGATCACAACACCGCGCAAAGAGAACGATGAGGTCTCTTTCTTGTCCGGAATTTACGATGGCAAAACCACCGGGACTTCCATTGGTTTTGTTATTTACAACGAGAATCAACATTCTTCTGATTACGATAATCTGAAGGACCTGTATCGTCCTTCACATGCAGACTACACATATGCAACCAAATACGGAAACCGTGATCACCGCGGCGGTGGGCGTTCTTCTGCCCGCGAAACGATTGCACGTGTTGTGGCCGGTGCCATTGCCAAGCTGGCTTTACGTCAGATAGGCGTGGAGGTGATTGCTTATACCTCTCAGGTAGGACAAATCGCGTTAACGGGTTCGTATCAGGATTATGATCTCTCCACGATTGAGAATACTCCCGTACGTTGTCCGGATGCAGAAGTGGCTGAAAAGATGATCGAACTGATTCATCAGATGAAGGCGGAAGGTGATACCATTGGCGGTATTATCTCTTGTGTGATCAAGGGAGTGCCCGTTGGTCTGGGTGGTCCCGTTTTTGACAAACTCCACGCGCAATTAGGCAATGCTATGCTGAGCATTAATTCCGTAAAAGGATTTGAATATGGCATGGGATTTGCCGGTGTGGGTTTTCGCGGTTCGGAGATGAATGATGCATTCTACAACGACAACGGAAGTATCCGTACCCGCACCAATCATTCGGGCGGAATTCAGGGCGGAATTTCCAACGGTGAAGATATTTACTTCCGCGTGGCCTTCAAACCGATTGCAACATTGCTTCGTAATGTAGATACTGTGGACAAGGAAGGTCACGAAATCGTACTGAAAGCAAAAGGTCGCCACGACTCGTGTGTATTGCCCCGTGCAGTGCCCATCGTGGAGGCTATGGCTGCCATGGTGATCTTTGATCAGTATTTGATGAACAGAATGACCAGACTGTAAGTTTTACGTTATAAGTTATAAGTTGTGGGTTTTAAGTCTGTTTTGCTGATATTCAGTCTATTGATATAAAACAGAAGTCCGCCGGATACATATTGTAACGGCGGACTTTTTTATAGTCGGTTATTCATTATCATCTGAGTCATCATGACATTCATAGACATTCAGCTCATTGTCTAAAAGAATGGCAACCTCTTTTTCGATATAGGCGTGCTTGAAGCTGAACCAATCTTCCCGGAGAGGAGATGCATGGATGTAATGTTTAAAATGGGCAAATGGCTTCTTGTTGTTGAGGATATGAATCAGATGTTCCTGCTCATGTGGATAATTTGTCAGCGATTCTATGAAAGATTCCATCATCCGGAAAGATTGGGATGAATATAACGGGCGTATCTCAATCCGATTTTGCCAACAGTCTACTTTTTCAATTTGATCCAGCCAGAATTCCCTGCAACCCGCGAAATCTTCTTCGTAAGCATCGGTTGGAATAGTCTCATATTCGATATTATCCCGATTGATAAATGCAATCAGTCCGCAATCAATATCTTCCGCAATGCGGGGAATTAGTTGTTTATACGACTCCGGAATGTTTCCGGTGATATCTTCTTTCTCTTCAATTTTGGTATTCTCGCGCATAAACTGAAGTATGCGTTCAAGGTCAGGTTTCGAATCTTTCACTTGGCGCAAGTGGCCCAGTATTTCGTCTAACAATTGATCTGTGTTCATGGCTGTACTATTTTTACATTCAGAGAGAGTCGGTTACGTATTCTCGTTCCGCAAATGTAATAAATCTTTCATTAAATTGGAAAGATAATAGTCTAATGCTTGCCTATGACGGTTATTCAAATCAGCGCCGCTAATATTTCTTTCGCTTCAAGGGGAGAAACATGGAAACTCTCTTCCTGTATTCGATGAATTCATCCCCGAAATCTTTCAATAATCTTTTTTCTTCGGAGAACTTCAAAAAGAAAATCGCAATTAGCAGGAAGATCAAAACGGCGATCAGGCATAAGGCCGAATTCAAGAATACCCCAATGGATGTGTAGAGCGTGAGTGCTCCAAACATCATCGGATTACGGGTGTAACGGTAAGGCCCGTTCGTTACCAGCTTCTTTGTTTTCGGACTGATGGATATGTTGAATGCTTCGGCAGGACCACCTCCTCCGATTTTGACCAGAAATATATTTGACCAGATAATAAAAATGATTCCGGTAAGAAAGAAGGGTATCGAGATTATTACCCGAAGCGTCTGTGAATGAATCAGGGTAAAATGGGTCAGGGAATGATCCCATGCGGCTAAATTAATTAATCCCGATGGGATTAATATGCCAAACAGGGTAAGTCCGAAGGTGAATCCGGCGATATGTCTGAGGAGGATCTTCATGATGTAAGAAACAAAAATCCATTTAATACTCTTTACACCAATATATAGAACATACCCTATAAGAGAATTGTTTTAGTTTTGATTTACAATAGGTTTCATCCTGCTTAATTATTCAAACATTATTCTTTTCAGACTCTTATCTTCATTCGGATTGATTAACTCTTATCTATAAAGTCAAACTGACAAATGAAAAATATGGATTTACTGAAAGTGTTTTCAATCTTCCTGCTTTTCAATTTACTGTTTCTACTCAATTCCTGCGAAAAGCCTGCGACTTCATTTAATGAAGTAGAGGATGCCATCTATTATGAGAAAGGTCAGAAAGTGAATGCACCTTCGCCGGACTCATCTGTTAAAGTGATGACCTGGAATATTCGCTTCGGCATTGGTCGGGGACCGTGGTTTGGTGATGCCTGTGGTTACAAAGTTGTATATCAGGCAGATGAAATTATGGCGAATCTGAGATTAATTGCCGGAAAGATCAATCAGGAACAGCCGGATATACTTCTGTTGCAGGAAGCCGATATAAAATCCACCCGCTCAGCATACATCAATGAGCTCCGTTGGTTGTTGGATAATACCTATTTCAATTACGCTGTCTATGGTTCGCAATGGAAAGCCCAGTTTATTCCCAGTGATGGGTTGGGCAGGATGGATGAAAGCAATGCGATTCTATCGCGTTGGCCGCTCAGCGAAGCCAAAAGGATTCAGCTGGATTTACGAAAAGACCAGATTTCTATAGAACGGTATTTTTATGAGCGCTGTTGTATGGTGGAGGCAAATGTATCGATTCCGGGATTTGAAGATTTCTATGTAATCAATATTCATGCATCCGCATTTGCTACAGACGAGACTAAACACCGTCATCTGATCGAACTAAAGGATGAGCTCGACCATCTTTCAACCACGGGGAATATCGTCGTAGCCGGGGGAGACCTGAATTCTATCCCTCCGGGTAGTGATTCTACTGATTATTGCATGGAAGATAAGTGTCCCGATGAATCGTTTCATCATCCGGGTGATGATCCGATGCACAAGGCAGGATCCTTCTATACTCCTGAAAAAGAATATCTGGTGCCATTATACACCTACTACAATTCGGCTGTCCCTTTAAATCAATACCTACTCAATCAGGAGGCTTACTTTACCCATACTACACGTCCGGAGCATTTCTGGGACCGGACTCTGGATTATCTCTTTACAAATTCCCAGTGGAAAAAGGGATCCACGGTTGTTCATCAGGATTTTACGAAAGAGTCTGATCATGCTCCTGTGAGTGGTGAGCTGATCGTAAGGAAGAAGTGAGCTTGTTTTATTCATTGATGAAATAAATTGAAGGCTATGTTGCGAACTTTCATAACGATATTGTCCCTCTACCTGTTTCTCTATCTGCTTCCTGCGCAGGAAACTACTCTGTCGGAAAAATGGGGTGGTAATACTGCATATATAATGTCCAAAGGGAAATGGGAGAGCGGAATCGTTCAGCCGTTTCGATACGGATTGAATGATAAAATAGAGCTCCAAACCCATGCTCTTTTAATGCCATTCCTGCCCAATGCCGGCGTGAAGATTAGTTACGGGGTAAAGGGTGGATTTCTTTTAGCCGGTGAGCATGCATTGAGCTATCCGACTTTGTTTCTGAAGATGGTCAGTTTTAAAGGTACAGGTGGGTTGATTTCGCCACAATATCAGTTCCCTTTTCTATTGTCGGTAGATAATACGTTGATTGCCACCAAACTCATTGGTGTCTCATCGTTGCTAACGGCAAATGCGGGCCTCAGTTTTGTCATTCGAGGTAGCAAACCTGATTATCAGTCTACTATTGACCTTCCGTTGCTTTATCCGCGAATGGCTCATTATTACGAAGGGGCAACTTTGCGGGCTGGGTTATCTTTTCACGGGGTGATTACCCGTAAGCTTTTTTATGAAGAGCGTGCGCAAATGTTTGTGATCACCAGAGATCAGGATAACTTCTTTACGGAAAATTCCGGGACACTGATGTGGGCTTTAGGTCGATCGTTACGCATCAAAGGGGGATATGTGGTTTCGTGGGGAAAATATCCTTTCGGCGATCATTTGCAAATGTGGCCGACATTGGATCTGGTGTTCGGAAGCAGAAGATAATTTCTGTAACCCACCATTCCCATAGTGTATCAAAATTCCCCATTTATCGCAAATTGCATTAAATGGGGAATTTACATCCACGAAATATTTTATTTCTTCCGCGCTCTTCGCTCAATCTTATTTCTGATTTTCTTATAAGATGGGGGCGGGCCAGTCCTCACCTCTTTGCCATCAATAAAGAGTGCATCAGTAAAACCCCATTCTTTCATGACCTCGCGGTTTGTTGTATCGTACTCCAGGAACTCAATTTTTCCTTCAAAATCTTTAATGGCTCTTTTGGTCCGTTCATAAGTCATATTCATAGCCGGACACCAGCCATTCCTGAAAACAGAAACATTGACCTTGTCAGTGCTTTTCATCGGC
Source organism: Bacteroidales bacterium (assembly GCA_963668555.2). GTDB lineage: Bacteria > Bacteroidota > Bacteroidia > Bacteroidales > UBA7332 > CAXXIC01. The sequence goes on along the minus strand of CAXXIC010000001.1, from coordinate 5,022,584 downwards.
GTTTTCAGCGGTCGGATAAATTTCGGGGGAATAGCCTGTTCATGAAATGGTTTCCACAATAGCCGCATTAATCCGTTTTTATCCACTACTTTATAACCTTGCCGCTTAAACCAGGATGCCCGCATAAATGTCGGAATAATTAATCCCCAGGTGACCAGTCCGTCTGCGCCAAGTTCCCGGCAATCTTGCTCTGCGGCCTGTATGAGCGCTTTTCCCATGCCTTTATGTCGGAAATCTCCACGTCCCTGTTTATGACCGTGCACCCAGATGCAAAGCACAACATACAGTCCTTTTCCTTCAAACATGGAATATTCGATCGGAAGATACTGAATCATACCGCCGATGGTTCCGTTGTCATCCTGGGCGAATTTTACCTTAAGGCCTTTGTCTTTCATGAGATTGTACCATTTCTCCTTGTGGTCTCCGGCCTCTTTGATATCTTCGGACCACTCTTCCAGACAGCAGAAATAGGGCCTCTCAATTTCGGGATTAATGTCTATGATTCTCATAGGGTGTTTGTTGCTTTATGCTGTTCTGATAATCTGACCTAATCGTATGACTCCATTATCAATTTTGTTGAGCTGGCGTAATACATCGACCGTAGTTCCAAATTTCTGAGCAATAGAGTAGAGAGTGTCTCCCAACTGAACTTTGTGGTAAGCAATCCCTGATTCCTTCGTAAGTGCTTCACCTCTTTTTCGTTTTCCGGCATCCGCATAGAATACATAGGTGTCCATGTGCGTCACTTTATTCTGGAAATCAAATATCTCTGCCGGATTAATGGCTATGCCGAGGAAGCGGGTTTCGAAATGGAGGTGCGGGCCGGTGGAATGGCCTGTGTTTCCACCTAATCCGATCACCTCGCCACCTTTGACGTATTGTCCCACTTTTACAATTTGTCTGGATAAGTGGCCGTAAACGGTCTCTAATCCGTTTTTATGGCGAATCACAATAACATTGCCATAACCTCCGGGCTGAGAAGCCACGATACGCACTTTCCCGTCAAATGCCGCGTGAATGGGTTCCCCGACATATACTTTCAGATCAGTTCCGTAGTGATAACGATGCATGCTCGACCGATAACCGAAATTTGAGGTGACCGCTCCCATGCAAGGCATATTCCATGCCGAAACATCAATAACAAAGGATTCCGGCAGATTGTTGTTCTTATAGGGATTGACCGTGCTGGTATTCCAGTTGTTATTGTACAATCCCAGTGCCGGGTAGAGGTCGTCTTCGTTTTCGGTCGCTATGCTCGGCCGAAAAGCACTGATTGAATCCAGTCGCTGTTTGATCTGTTTAATTGTAACCGCATCGGCCAGAAGCCCATTTCCCAAATGAGGAGCATTTTTAGCATGATGTATATGGGTGCGTCCCGTAAATTTACGGGAGTGACGGGATTTCGATTTTGCATGGACATTCAGGTGCATAAAAAGGGAACCGACCGACATAAATACATATAATACTGTCCTTTTCATGGCTATTTCTATTTTAAGTTGCAGCGGATGATGATATACTGCTGTTATCGGAATACTTTCTATATCAAACGATCTTGTAGTTCCTACCGGAACGGGAACCAATGCCCTTCCTGAAGATAAGCAGAATCTCTTTTGCGGATAGTGTTTAGGTTAAAAGGGTATTTTATTATAAAACAAGTGCCCTGGATGGTTGGTTTTGAATGGTACGTTAAGGATGGTAAAGATGGTAAAGAAGGTGGCGTTCTTCTCTTTTTCCAGGGTTAAAACCCTGCGTTACAAAATCGGGCATGCCTACGGCATTACCCACTTAATGTACTTAGGGTTTGCATACTTTCCATTAACTTTGTTCATCTAATTGTCATTGGAATCCTCTGGCTGGGGCATTTGCCCGGCGATATTTGTATTGAAAAGGAGAACTTCAGATTTTATTTCCCCATTACCACGATGATTATTGTCAGTGTGGTTTTGTCTATAATTATCGGGATTATTAAGAAGTTGTTTTGAGGAAGCTATGGAATCTAATGCTACGATGATATTGGTTGCACATTTATTCAACGGATTAAAATCCGTTGCTACTTTCAACAACCCTTGTTCTCCTGCATAATCACGACCAGAGTATTCAACGCGGTTCAGCATCCACTCTTTCCTACTTTCCTGTGCATCTATTTGCAAGGTGCGAAGAATCCACATACTCGTAAACTTATTGAAATCCCGCATAATATCCGACACCTTATTATCACCTTCCGATCCTACTATCATGTGCAGATGATTCGATATTAGTACCCACGCAAAAAAAATCAGGCCTTTATTCTCCTGACAATAGCGCAACGATTCGATGATAATATGCTTATATTTAGGTATAGTAAATATATCTACCCAGTCCACTACAGTATCAGTGGTGACCCATATTTCGCCGGTGATACTATTTGCGATGTTCATTTGGTGTTTCTTTTTATGTTCACATTACAAATGCGTATAATAACTAAGGGGCGGATCACAGATCACGCCCCGACGGTACTCCATTTTTCTACGGTTTTATGTCCGGTGCGACGAGGAAGAATTTAACGCGAAGACGAAAAGGATTTTATCGGTTAGATATATTCTTTGTGTTTTAGTACCTTCGTGTTAAATTCAGACTTTTTAGCGTTCCTTCAATATTGCAAATTGCTCGTTAAATTCATTTTTGATGATCAGTTTGATCTGCTATTTTTGACGATATATTACTGGCCGTCATTTATAGCCTTCTCCGCTGCATCAATAGCGGATTGTGAATTCAAAATAGCCCGGTTAGCATCCCGTTGGAGCGAATTCTCATTTTCTCTTTCGATCGTTCTATCCTGGGTTCTTTGTTGCGAGTTCATGGCACGATTCCAGGCTTCTTGCGAAGCGACAGATGCTTCTTCGCGCGCATTTATTACTTTCATTTTCGTATTAAACTTAATCAGAATGTACCAGTTAAAATGAGACTTTAGGAAGTCGGGATTTCCCAGATTTTTCCCAAAATCAGAGGTAGTGGTATATTCTTTCCAAAATGTCACAGCAGCTTTTCTGAAAATATTCGATTCGGTAGTTTTCACTACGGCTGCATTAATTTCTGCTAAAGTTGGACATGTTTTAGTTTGCTGATGAAACTTCAACATATAGAGCATCAGTGCATCTGTAACGTTAAAATCACCTGGGCTAAGTTTTCTGGTTGAACCAATTGCATATCCGGGTATCGTCATTGTGTTAGCTTCGATAACCTCTTTTGCCATAGCAATATCAGCATTGGTTAGCGTTATATTCGGAGTCTTTGGCTTCTGAGGACTTCTGGAAGATTGCGCCATTATAGAATCATCCAACATGAACTGGCTCAATAATATAAGCGATAAAATTAGCGTTACCTTTTTGCTAAATCTTTTAAAATTAATCCCGGTTTTATTTCGGAAATTCATTAAACTTTTCTTTTGCATTTTAATACCTCCTGTTTTGTGTTAAATTAATCTTGTTGTGGTAACCTATCGCACCACCACTTTCCGGGTGATCACCCCTGCACCGGTAGCGGCCTTCACGACATATACTCCCTGAGAGAGAGTCGGAATAGAAACGGCGTCACCATCTGTCATTTGCCGTGAGATCAGTAGTCTGCCATTGAGGTCATACAGCGAGATGAGTGCATTCCCCTCTATGCCGGCTATCTTTAATGTACCGGTTGCCGGATTGTAGGATATGCCGATGCTGTCAGTATTTATTGTTTCTACAGCCATAGAGCTTAATTCAACGATATTGGCGAAGTCCTGCCATTGATCAGCTGCCTGATATAAACTTTTTGATCCGACAGGGACATAGAGTATACAGGTTGTAATATTTACATTGTAGAAAACCGCCCAAGTAAAAATCAGATCAAATGGTGTTTTAGCGCAAGCATAGATCGATGCTAAACTGCTGCAATTGGCAAAAGCTGCATCTCCTATCAATGTCACTGACGAAGGAATCGTCACGCTGGTTAAACCGCTACATTCCTCGAAGGCCCAACTTTCAATTGAAGTTGCCGACGAGGGAATCGTAAAACTGCCGGACTTTGAGGCAGGACATTGTATCAGGGTTGTTTTGTTTTTATTGTAGATTACGCCATCCAGACTGCTATAGTACGGGTTATTTGCATCGACACTGATTTGACAGTTGCATCCACCGAATGCGCGACTTCCAATCGAAATCACCGACGAAGGAATAATAAAACTACCGGATTTTGAAACAGGACAATGTATTAAGGTGGTTTTGCTTTTATTATAGAGTACTCCTTCAAGACTGCTGTAATTCGGATTGTTCACATCAACATCAATCGGGCCGCTACATCCGGAGAATGCCTCGCTTCCTATCGAAGTAACCGACAGGGGAATCGTCACATTAGTTAAATTGCGGCATAAAGCAAATGCCTCACCTCCAATCGAATTCACCGACGTAGGAATCGTAAAACTACCGGATTTTGAAACAGGACATTGTATTAAGGTTGTTTTATCCTTATTATAGAGTACACCATCCTGACTGCTATAATTAGGATTGCTCTCTTCAACATTGATTGGACCAATACACCCGGAGAAGACCCCGCTTCCTATTGAAGTCACAGACGAAGGAATGGTAACACTTGTCAACCTGATGCAATAAGCAAAAGCCTCAACCCCAATCGTAGTCATCGAAGAAGGAATACTCACATTTGTTAAATTACTACAACACCAGAAGGCGTAATCACCAATTGAAATCACAGACGAAGGTATGGCAACACTTGTTAAACTGCTACATCCCTCGAAAGCCCCATACCCAATCGAAATCAACGAAGTAGGAAACGTAACGCTGGTTAACCTTCGGCATCCCTCGAAAGCGAAATCTCTAATTGAAGTCACCGATGAAGGAATCGTTACATTTGTTAAACTATCGCAATTAGCAAAAGCTGCATACTCAATCAAAGTCACTGTCGAAGGAATCGTCACGCTTATTAAACTGCGGCAATTCCAAAAAGTCCATTTCCCAATCGATGTCACTGCATAAGTCGTTGCGGAATAGATAACGGAAGAAGGGATAGTGATATTTCCGGTGTAAGTGCCGCCACTGGTTACCTCTACTGTCGAGGTTCCTGTCACGTGATATCTGATGCTATTCACTGTAAAGTCGGCATGCAATGTATGGATTGACAGCAATAATAAAAAGATTAAGGCTGATTTTTTCATAATTGTAGGTTTTAGGTGGTTACTGTAATAGTTATTTCCTTAATGAATCGGAATTATTTATTTAAGTTCTGGATTGATACACTCACATGATCATCGTCAAACCATTTTGAAATGCGAATAAAGACGGTCGCTCATATTGATATTAGCTCCGCAACATTTGGCTTCGACTATATTATTTGCACGCTAATGCAATGAATATCATCCGTAGGATAGATTCAACTTAATATCAAAAACCAACTATTTTGTCGCTTTCCTTAAAGACTCTACTATAAGCAATTTTATTTCCAGTATTTTACAGGATCAGCTTGTAGTATTTATTCTGTCCAGAAACATTCTCAACGCTGCGAAGAGATGCAATACGATTCCATGGTGGAGGATTGAGGAGAGGATTATAGATAATGCATTCATTACACTTCTTCTAAGGAGAATCCTGTAAAGAAGATGGAGATATTCAGTTTCTATTCTTTTCGAATAGAATAGCTCATAGATTCACACATTTCGAAGGGTTAAAAAAACGTGGAAATCCATTTCCGGAAAGTAAAGGTCAATTCTTTAGAAAGCACGGGAGTTTACACCCTGCAATGCTTTCCTATTATAAACAAATCCAGGGCTTTTATAGGTTAATGTGAATGTCTTATTTATATTGTTTTAAACAGATCCGTTAAGGACTGTATTAGCATTCAATTGTTTGGCATTTTGCTGCTTTTATTGGTTCAGAAACGAAGCTACAATATCGGTCGCACCTTAGTACTTTGCTGTGCGGTGAAATGCCGTGGGTATGGCAAATGATGTAGCCCGGAATTTCAATCCCAGGTAGATTTGGATATAAATAGGGAATCGATGTGGAAAAACATATTTAAGAAGGGATTTGTTTTTAATACAAAAGGATTTGAGTTGTATCGGTAAAATACAATAGCTTTTTTCCTACTGAATTACACCTTTAATCGAATACCCCTATGTATTACAATTGTCACATTCATACCTTCCTGAACGTGGACGTTCCGGATAAGTTTCTTCCTCTTTCATTAGTCCGTTTCCTGGCGTCAAACAAGTGGGGCCGGTTTTTGGCCAGAATCCTGCATCATATCAATCCTTTTACGGATAATGATTTGTTTGATCGTTATGCCAGATTCCTGACCACCGGTGGTTTGGATTCACAACGATCGGTTTTAGCTAAATGTGCTGCATATTATCCTGATGGTACAAAGTTTGTTATCTTACCTATGGATATGGCCTACATGAAGGCAGGAAAAGTGCCGCGGCCTTACGATGTGCAGATTGCTGAGTTAGCGGATCTGGCCAGTGAGAATCCGGCTGTCATTCCTTTCTTTCATGTTGATCCGAGGCGCCCCGGTGTATTCGATATGTTCAAAGAAGCGGTGGAGAAAGATGGCTTTAGAGGGCTGAAGATTTATCCTCCGTTAGGCTACTTCCCATATGACGAACGTTTGTATCCGATTTATGATTATTGCCAGACGAATCAGATTCCGGTAATGTCACATTGTAGCCCTTATAATGCCGTGCATTACCGGGGGTGCAAGCTTGAGCTGTTGAAGATGCTTCTCAAATCAAAGAATTGTCTTCCAGATCTGAAGGGAAAGAGCAAAAAGGAATTATACTCCCATTTCTCAGATCCCCGCAACTGGTCTTTTGTGTTGGAGGATTTCCCGAAGTTAAAGGTCTGCATTGCGCATTTTGGATCAAATTATTATCTGGATAAATACCTGGATGATCCCGGGCAAGACGATAACTGGTTTGTCATCATCAAAAAGATGCTCAACGATTACCCCAATCTTTATACGGATACTTCCTATACGCTGAATGATCCGGACTATTTTTCTGTATTGAAAATATTGCTTACCGATAAAGATCTGAATAACAAGATTCTTTTCGGTTCGGATTACTACATGGTGCAAACTGAAACGCAGGAGCGTCGCTTCTCGATGGATCTTCGGGCATTTCTGGGGGAGGCGAATTTTAATTTGATTGCGACGGAGAATCCGAAGGTGTTTTTGGGGGAGTAATTGGGATGGACGAGGTGTGATCGTTACCGCAAAAGGAGATAGCGTGGATTTTGTTTCAAGGTTTTTCGCGCCACAATGTGGTATTGATGAAGATCCGGTAACAGGCTCAGCGCATACCACATTGACTCCCTATTGGTCAAAGAGACTGGGTAAAACAGAGCTAACTGCCATTCAACTCTCGGAAAGGAAAGGATATTTACATTGTAAATTGTTAGACGATCGGGTTGAAATCAGTGGAAATGCAAAGTTATATCTGATTGGAGAGATTTATATTGAATGAAAGATAGGACTCCCTTTCGTGCGAGGCTATCCCACAAGCGCGTTAAGCGATAGCGTTCCCGAATTCTCGCGATTGAACCCAATACAAAGATAGGTGGTATTTGGGGCTTTATTTTGTTTTTATTCGAATCAAACCATTACTGCAATTTTCTGCTGCAGTATTCGGTTCAACAATCTCAACAATCTCAATCAACTCAGGCGTAATAGTAAATAATCTGTCTTTCAAGATAATGTTCTTGTTAACGACAACTCCATTAACTTCATAATCAGCTAATGGATGCATTAAAATCCAGTTTTTCGTTTTTTTGAGTATATATTTCAACCCTGAGTGTACAGAGTCAGCAGTAGTTGCTTGTATACATCCACCATAAAGAGCATGACCACTGCAATCAATTACCTTTTGTTTTAGGATATTTATTGAGAGGTTTTTCATCTCAATTTTATTCGTTTCATCATGCGTATACAATGGCACACCGTCCAATAGCCATAAAGCTTCCAATTCATCTTCAACAGGCTTTATTCGGTTATTCAGAATCATACTTACGTCAAAGTAAAGTCCCCTGACATCATCTTTATTTTTCTCCACCGTAAGATAATCACAACCATTTTCTAGTGATTGAGAGCCTCCAAAACGATACCCCAACCCGCGTAAAATATCGTATTCGTGACTTATTGAAATAACATGATAAGCCTTCTCCAAGCTTGTGCCATCTCCAGTCGACAGAATGGCCTCAAAAAGTAAATTATATTTATTTATTGTCTGTTTATATGCAACTGGATCTCCAGTTTTAGAATAAGCATAAGCTAATAAGTTTAAATCGTGTAGATTAAAAGGATACTTTTTTAGAATGCTATTTTCGTATTGAATTATTTTTCTGTAGTCAGCTCCAGTCAACTTCTTCCTGTTAAGAATCGAATTAACACAATCAAAGAGTTTATCATTTACCGAAGCTGTAACCGATTTATTAAACAGAAAACCATAATAAAGAACACGAAATTCTTGAATAGAAAGTGTTGAATCAGAATTTAAATATCTCTTAAATAGCGTTGGATAAAAGAATTCTGATTCAGTATTTGTAATAACTTCCTTTATTCCGCTATAATTAGGTTTCTGAATATAATTTTTCTGACAAAATATATTTGTCAAGAAAAAACAGAATAATATCGATAAGAATATTCTTTTCATATTTATGGTACGGTATTTTTATTTTCCAGAGGTTGCATCCGGTTGTCACACCCAGACCCCTCTTCCCGCCTGGGCCAGCTCGAAGAAGTGCTGAAAGGTAACATCCACCTTTTGCGAGAAGACCAGCCGGTCGTAACTTGGCTCAGGCAAGTAGGTTCCCAATACGAGTTGGATTTCTCGTTTTACCTTTTCCTGAGTCGCTTTCTCTTTGTGCCATTCCTGAATCAGGATCTTATTTTTTGCATCATACAGCTTTTCCAGCAAAGTTTTGGCCGCAAGCCTGACGCTTTTCTCTTCCTCTTTGGTCAGTTTATCCTTTTTCAGCAGGTCAAACAATTCCTGCTCTTCTTCCGTCATGCCGTTTTTGGCAGCACGCTGTTGCTCTTCACTCAGCGCTTCGGCCTGCCTGACGAGTTCTTCATAAGCGGCTTCAATGGATAAGCTGCCAGAATTGTAATCATCGATCACCTTCTGGAAATTTTCCAGAAATGAACCACGGGTTTTATTTTGTGCCAACATCTGCTTAAGCTTAATCTCCAGCAACTCCCGAAGGTCGGCAAATTGAATGTTCTTGTGCTTCTTCTCCGGAAACTCTGCCCGTAACCGGCCAAAATCCAGTTTGCTCAAGTCTATCTGTTTGGAGGTGTCGATGGTATATTTGTCAGCGGTATTGTTAAGGTCGCCTTTGCCCACGATGCTGGTATCCAGCAATTCATCAATTTTCTTTTTGGCTCTTTCGACTGCCTCGTCCTGATCCACATTCCGGTCCACCACATCCCGCAGGTATTGGAAAACGTCCCGGTTCTTTTTCATCAGAGGCAGATCGTACACTTCCGGTTTGGCCGAATCGTAAAGCGAGACGATGGTATTGACATACAATCCTAATTGTTTGCGGTATTCATCTTTGGCGAGGATGAGATTGGCGTATTCCTGAAACAGTTCCACCTCTTTAAAACCTTTCTCGCCCTGATCTAAAATCCGGTCAATGTCAGCGCCCAGCTCCCCGCAATATATTTTGGCTTCTGCGATAGCCTGTTCCAACAGGAGCAGCAGCTCTTCAAATTCCTTTGCCGGATATTCGTCGCTATCTTCACCGTTTTTCTCTTCTTTCCCTTTGGTACCTTCGGCATAAGCCGCCAGCGCCTTCTTCAGGTTGCGAAAAACGCCGAAGTAATCCACCACCAGACCGTTTTTCTTGCCTTCGATCACGCGGTTGGCGCGGGCAATCGTCTGCATCAGGGTGTGATTCTGCAACGGTTTGTCGAGATACAGGGTAGAAACCGAGGGCGCATCGAAACCGGTCATCCACATCGCGGTCACAAACACGATGCGGTAGGTGTTGTTCGGGTCTTTGAAATAATCCTCGATATTGCGCCCGTCTTCGTCCGGACTATCCATCAACTCACGATGGGGTCTGATGTTCAGCCCGACATCGCTAAACACCTTTTCCTCCTCCTTATCGCCGCCTTCCTGACTGATTACCACCGCCATTCGGGTCTCTTTCATAAAAGCGACCGCTCTTTCGTGCCGAGCCTTCACTTCGGGATCTTTTTCGACGGCAATCTTTTTTCGTAGCACTTTGATCTCCTCTTTGAGGTGGTACTGCACTTTTTCATACATCCTCACCGCAGTAATCTTGTCGATGCTGATCACCATGGCTTTCATCGGTTTCCGAAGTTTGAGGCCGTATTCATTTTCCACCTCCACATCTAAGCGATAGGGGAAATGTTGGATAATGTGTTTGGCGATCTCTTCGAGGCGGTCGTCGCGTCTCACCACATGGAGGAGGGTTGAGTACTCTTTATCGAGTTTTTGCTTCTGCTCTTCGGTGAGGTTTTCGTCTTCGAGTATGGCAGCGGCATCTCCCACCAGATCTTCATTGACCTGCTCCACCCGGGGGACGCTCTTTTTATAGTACAGGGGAACAGTAGCTCCGTCTTCGATGCTTTGTGCAAAGTTGTATTCCGACACGTAGGGGCCAAACCAGTCCTTCGTAAGTTCGCTCCGCAGCAATGGCGTGCCGGTAAACGCGATGTATTGGGCATTGGGCAGGCCGATGCGCATATTCTCCGCCAGGCTCTTGTATTGGGTACGGTGGGCTTCGTCCACGATCACGATCCAGTCGTTGCGGTCGGTAAGTTGGGGAAAGGTCTTGCCGCTCTCGATGCCGAATTTATGGATGAGCGTAAACAGATAGGTGCGGTTCGATTGCAGGTATTCCCGCAGTTTATCGCGGTCGGAGGGGCGGAAATAGTTCTCTTTCTGGTCTTTGGTCTCCACGATTGTTTCCGTCTCCTGGAAATTCCGGTAGATCTGGCTGTCCAGATCCTTGCGGTCGGTGATGATCAGGAAGGACCAGTTGCCGGTCACTTTGCGGTGAATTTTGCGGGAAAAGAAGATCATGGAATAGGATTTGCCCGAGCCCTGTGTGTGCCAGAATACGCCCAGCTTCCCTTTGTTTCGCTCCATATGGCCGAGAGCCGTCAGGGCATTGTTTACCCCGAGATACTGATGGTTTTTAGCGATGATCTTTACTTTGTTTTTGTGATAGAGCACAAAGTTTTCGAAGTAATCGAGCAGGGTCTCTTTGCGGCACAAGCCTTCACCAAAGAGTTTGAGGCTCAGGTGTTCGCCCGTTCTTGCGCTCTCTTCTTCAATCTCTTCTTTCGTCTGTTGGTCGTGGGTGACGGCGGTGTCTTTGAGTTTCAGCCACGAAAAGAAGTGATCCCACGGAGCATTGAAACTGCCTACCCGTGTCTGAATACCGTTGGAGATGCAGACAAACAGGTTGTACCAGAAGAGTTGCGGAATGTCTCTCTTGTAGTCGGTCAGGTTTTTGTCGAATCCCGTTTTTACTTTTTCCGTGGCATTCTTGAGCTCGATCATCACCAGTGGCAGCCCGTTGACATAGAGCAGCACATCGGGGCGGCGGGTAATGTTCTGTGCCTCCTGATATTCGATGCTCAGCTGCGTCACGATCAGGAAGTCGTTTTCGGCACCGGGGCGAAAGTCGATCACCTTGACGTAATCTTTCTCTTCTCTTCCCTGTCCGTTTTGATAGGTTACCGACACGCCGTTTCTCACCAGCTCATACACCTCTTTGTTGGCCAATACCGGTGTGAGTGTCGCCCTGCTTTTGGTGATCTCGCTGATGGCAGTATCGATGCAGGAGAGTGGTAGGTGGTCGTTTATCCGGATCAGACTCTCTCTCAGCCTCTCTTTCAGAACCACTTCTTTTAGGCTTTTTCTGCCCAGCAGTTGCTTTTCCCACGCGTTGATGTGGGTGTAGCCTAATGTATCGACAAAGAAATTTATGTCGGCTTCTTCAATATGTGATTCGTTTAGATAGGCCATAGTCTGACTTTTTTGAATAAGAGTATGTTATTCAACCCTGATTAAGGTTGACGGTTCGTTGGTTTTTATCCAATAATCCTGAAAGGATTAAATGTGAATAGCCACCGGTGCAACCGGTGGAGTCAGAAAGAACGGTTTTTCCAATCCTGAAAGGATTGAATGTCTGCGTATTGTTTTATGTATGTCGCTATTCAATCACGTTGTGGTTGCGCCCTCCATCCTTATTTCCCTTACCATGAGTTTCACTCATGGCTATTCACATTCAACCACTTTGTGGTTATTCGATCCTTATTCATCCAGATAGGATAAAATGAAAAATTGATAATCAACAAAACCATTAGCTCAAGTATAACCGGTGGAGTCTGGAAATACGGTTTTCCAATCCTGAAAGGATTGAATGTGAATTGAAAATCGGCGAAGCCAATAGCCGTAGGTGAAACCTACGGTAAGATAATACCGGCGGGTTTGCCCAACCACGGAGTGGTTGAATATTGAATCTACAATAAATATTTTTCGTCAAACTCGATTCCATGTTCCAACAACAGTTCAATCAATTCCTCCTTATAGGTTTTCTTTTTGTGGTGAACTTCCTGATTTTTTACATATTCGATCAATCTGTCTTTTTCTTTGAAAGAATAGGAAAAACCACCATATCCATCTTGCCATCCATTGAATTTCGGAAATAGATTATTCGTCTTTATGAATTCTGAACCGGCTAATTTGATGTCTTTGACAATAGAGGCCGGTGCAATTGTTGGGTGCAGATGAGTAACAATATGAATGTGGTCTTCGACTCCCCCGATTCGGTATAAATGACATTTTTTGTTTTCGAGTATTCCCCAAATGTATTTGTACAGTGCCGGCCTATTCTCCGTAGTCAATGTTGGCTCCCAGTTTTTAGTGCTAAAAACAATTTGGTATAAGAATTGGGTGTATGTGCTCATAATTGATGTAAATTATGGAGTTTAAAATGTATTGTTGTTGAACCCTAAATAAGAAGGTGCTTTCACAATCCTATAGGGATTGAACATTTGATATCTATGTTATTCAACCACGTTGTGGTTGCGGTTGTTTGCTGTCATTTTTTTCATGAGTTGCATTCATGGCTATTCACATTCAACCCTCTTCGAGGATTTTTAAATCCGATAATCCTGAAGGGATTAAATGTGATTAGCCACCGGTGCAACCGGTGGGGGCAGAAGGTTCGGTTTTCCAATCCTGAAAGGATTGAATATCTGCGTATATTTCTTTATCATGTTGCTATTCAACCACGTTGTGGTTGCGCCATCCATCTTATTTGTTACCACGGGTTGTACCCGTGGCTATTCATATTCAACCCTCTTCGAGGGTTACAAAGTCGCAATATTACCACAAATTTATTTTACGCCATATCCAACTTCCGATTCGGCTGCTACAGATAATCCATTATCTCCCTCCACCAAATGCTCCACACTCAGCTTGCCACTGATTAATCGGGGCAATAATAAATCGCGGGTTTGTTGGAGAAGTTGGTTTTTCTGTGAGAGTGTTTTTATTTCTTCAAACATATTTGATGTGATGTTATTAAAACCCTCTATTACTTTTTCATCGGGTCTTACAACTTCTATACTTTCAAACTTACCTTTGCTGACATTCGTCATAGTTGCACCTGTATTTCCTATCTGTAAGATATAAGGTTTCAAACTTCTTAATAGAAAAAAGAAGTATTCTCTGTCTCTGGCTGAGTTTAAAACTATTGAATGTATTTGTTGATTTGTCTGAGATGTTTGGGTTGTGATAGAAACACTTCCAGATAAAGCACCAATACAATTTACACAAATGGAATTCTTCGGTAATGTTTGGCTTTTCTGTGAATTTACGCCTATTTCAGTTAGAGTTTCGTCTGTTTCTAAAATAAACAAGTTACCATGCATATCAGGGGTTTTGATAAAAGGTATTCTTCCTCCAAAGAACTCTTCTCTAACGGTGCTAGGTGTTTTTCCTGTTACAATTTTCCCAAAGTCTTTTATTTTCGTTTTCTTCCATCCTTCTGGTAATTCATCTATAAACCGTGCAGTCTCATAACCGGGAAAACGCATACGCACAAACCACTCTTTATAAATCTCCTCCGCCATTTCTTCCAATAGCTTGATGCGTTGCTTGTTGTTTTCGATCAGCTCGTCATAAGAGGAGAGGATGGAGGCGATTTGGCGTTGAATGCTAAAGTCTTTGGGAAACATTACTTCAACTTTATGAATTACATTTCTATCAAGACCAGGAACCGCGGCAGCTCCATTAAATCGTTCAAGCTTTAACGTTTTTAGAAAGTAATAGATGAATTTGGGGTCATTGCCTTTGAAATCAGTAACATACAGAGTCGTGTTTAAGGGCCAATATTTTCCATTTATGTAAAACACTTCACCTAAAGTGCCGTATCGTCCTGTTACAACACCTTCTCCGCATTTTTTAAATTCATTATGATAGTCTGTAATCCCAGCAGATGAAATAATGGGAACTTCGCCTTCTATTCTGTCAGACGATGGCAAATCATATCCACGCTTTAGATTAATCAAATCTCCTATTTTCTTCTTTTGCCAAATCATAATAGGAATTCAGTTAGACTGTTGATGATTTCTTTTTCCAAATCAGCCGAACGTTTTGATAATGTGCTAAATAGATTTACAGAAGTATTGATTTTAGCTTTAAATTCTTCTTTGCTTATATCATCCCCTTCAATTTCCACCCCGACATATCTCCCCGCATTCAACGAATAGTCCTGTTCACCGGCATACTCGTTTTTGTCGGCCACTTTACACAAGCCCACAATATCGGTATATTTCGCTTCGGGGAAACGGCTTTGCAGCCAGTGGATGTTGGTGTGCCAATAGCTTACCTGATCGGCTGCCGCTTTCCAGCCTTGTTGCAGTTCATCTAAGGCCTTGGACAGGGCGTTTAGCTCCAGGTCTGCCCAGTTTTTATCCGCTTTTAGCTTCAGGAGTTTATCGGCTTCCGCCCAGATTTCGCTTAGCGCATCCTTCTGGCTTTTGAGAGCGGCATCCAGCTTTTTCAAGTCATTCACGTATGCGGCCAACTGTTCGGCAAAAGCCAGCTGCTCCATATTGACCGTGGGCAAACCTGCATTTCCATCGAACGAGGGTATCGTCAGTTCAGGCAAGACCAAATCGGCAAGCTTTAGCACCAAGCCGCTTTTGGTCAGCTTCTTTTGTTCTTCGGGTTTGCGTTTGGATGAACTGTCGGTCGCATATTGCCTGAGGTTCGTCAGGCTGTTCTTTAGCTTTTCCTGCAATGCCGTGAATGAGGCGGGCAGTTCCACGATGGCTTCCCCGGCCTGCTGCGCGTAATGGGTGATCAGCTCCAGGTAACGGTCGGTCTCGCCCCGATAGAGGCGTACAATCGCCGCCAGATTCTGAATCTGCTCCTCCTTCCATTCCCGGTGGGCACGGTCGATCTGCGTGTAGGTATTCCGGGCATCGAGGAACAGGATGTGATCTTTGCGATCGGAAGCCGCTTTTTGCTTATCCAGAAACCAGAGCGTCGCCGGTAGCGTAACGGTGAAAAACATATTCGACGGCATCGACACCATGCAATCGACAATGCCGCTGTCCACGATCTTCTTGCGAATTTCATATTCAGAATTTCCGGCATCGGAGGCCGAATTGGGCATAACGAATCCGGCTCTTCCGTTTTCGTTGAGCGAGGTGGCAAAGAGCGAAATCCAGAGGTAATTGGCATCGGTGATGCTGTCGTCGGTCTTCTTGCCCTTGTTTTTGGGCAGCCCGTAGGTGTAGAAACGTTTGTCTTTGTTTACCGTGCTCTCCTTCACCGATTTTACGTTGAAGGGAGGATTAGCCATCACAAAATCAAACTTGCCGAGGCTGTTGTAAGGATCACTCTCGTAGGAGTTTACCTCGGTAATCTCGCCGCGGATGTTATTGACCATCAGGTTCATCTTGGCCAGACGGGCCGTTTCGCCCATATACTCCTGACCATACACGTAGATGTCATTCAGGTCGTGGTTGGCCTCCTGGATAAACTTGGCACTTTGCACAAACATACCACCCGAACCACAGGCCGGGTCGTATATCTTACCGGCAAAGGGCTCGATCACCTCCACGATAAAGCGCACCACCGAAGTCGGTGTGAAGAATTCCCCGCCTTTCTGTCCTTCGCTCATAGCAAATTCACCCAGGAAGTATTCGTATATCTTCCCGAACACATCACCGGTAGCTTCTTTGGGAATGTCCGAAAATGTTTTCAGCAGATCGGGGAGGATGTCGGCTTTCTTCTTCTCAATATCGAAGTAGGCCTCCTTGGGCAATACATCCTTGAACTTCTCGTCCTGATGCTCTTCGATACCTTCCATCGCTTCGCGCAAGGTTTTAGCCATGCTTTGGTCGCCGGGTAGCTCCAGCAGATAATCGTACCGGGCGTGATCGGGCAGATAAAATCCGCAGGTCGCTAACGCGATGGATTCGATGGTTCGCTCCATGCGCGTGCCTTTGTCTTTTTCGTATTGGCGGAGGATTTCGGGTTCGTAATGGCTGTATTTATTTTCGGCAAAACGTAGAAAGATCAATCCCAGCACGGGCACCGCGTAATCGGCTGCCTTGATGCCGCCATACGCCCGCAGCGAGTTGGCCGATGCCCAGAGGTCGTCTTCCAGTTTCTTGAGTTGTTCGTTGGTCATGTTGTAAGTTAAAAATCAATGGATTATTGCAGTCTCCCTGTAGATGGGTCTGCATCACGGCAAACAGCACGGATTTGCTCTTTGCGCTTTAACCTACAAATGTTGTGAATATATTTTAAGTGTGCAAGAGGGGGGAGGGGATTTCTGCTGTGGAATTTTGTGTTTGTGGGGATATTGGGTGCGACGGGATAAATTGTTTGCGGCGAACATTGAACATTGTTTCGTTGCTACATAATCTGCCGCACCAACATACAACGGATTAAAATCCGTTGCTACAATATCGGTCGCACCTACGGCGCTTTGCCGTACGGTGAAGTAACGTAGGCACGGTCGATTTGGTTGTGTAGGATTTAAATTCTAGGCGGTTGATTGGTAGTGTTTTTTATCCTTGGTATATGAAAGTGTTGGAGGATTTCTCCTCGCTAAAAATTTGCATAGCACATTTCGGATCTAATTATTATCTGTATATTCCTGAGCAAACTGTATCTGGATCAATACCTGGATGATTCTGGACAAACAGATAGCTGATTTGTCATCATATAGATTGTCATTTCTTGATGGATATTCCGTATTTCTGGGTGATGCGAATTTCAAGTTGATAGCATAATTAATAAATTGAACAATATCTAAAAGTTATATTGGATCCCTAAATACCATCCTTTTGGTTGTAAATCAAATTTATATTGAATATCTTTTTCAATATCAGTTGTTGAAGATATAACTTCTCCAACAGATAATTTATTCAGATTTTGATTCCAAGTCCAAATAGGCCCTGCTGAAAAGGCTATTTTCGCACTAGGAATAGAAAATCCACCACCAATTAGCATGAAAGGTCGCTTCTTTGTTGGATCAATGCCGATTTGTAATAGTGGTGCAAAATATCTAGATTTAAAACTAAAGTTGAGGTTAAGAAATATAGCTGAAACGGAGTTGTATTTTGTGATATTGGCTTCGGAGACTATAAATTGACCTGTGGAATTATTAGAAACACCAAAACTCTTTAAGGTTGTATTTGAGTAGAATATACCCGAACTAACTGAAATTGAGATAAAATCATACTTTTGGAAAACAATCAACTTTGAAACTATCTCGCTATTCTTTGTGAATTTATTTGTTTGATTGTTAAAGTTATAATCCGTAATATTTAATAGGGTTTCTAGTTTTTTGCAGTCATCAAACTCAATACTTCTTATTTTATAATATCCCTTATATTTAAACGATTCATTTTCGGCTTTTGTGGATTCATCGATAAGGTCTAAAATGGATTTTAGTTTTGTTATAATTGTGTTGTTATTATCAACTTTGACTTGTGTTTCTTTGAGATACCCTGATAAAACTGCATTAATATAACTTTTTAATGTTGCATTTTTAATTGATAGAGTTTTCAGTTGTTCTGCGATGCCTTTTCTTGATTCTTCGTTGTGAGAAAGATTGTCTTGTAGATCTTTAAAGAGCTGTTTTTGCGTATTGATATTTTCGGAGTAATCATTTATTTCTTTGTAATTATATAGTGCCATATAGATATCTTTTGCTTTGATTGATATATCATCGGATATGTAATTGTCTAGTGTGTTGACATTATTTAATAAATTGTTTGTATTGGATATTTCGTTTTTATTGTTTAATAGACATTGGTTTTCTCTTAAATAAAGAAGCAGTAATAGCAAATCTTTGTTCTTAAAGTCATATATATTTATATTATTTGGATCTTCTGAGGGGGGGGGGATTATCGCAGCTATACTAGGGATATTTAAGCTTGAAACTGAAGAACCAAATTGATTTACGAGTAGATTTACAAAGTCTGTTATCTTTTTATCTCTATCATCAGGTTTAATTGAATCCCTCCATGATACTTTGTATCTTAATGGGTTTATCCATCTTATGTAAATATTGATAGAGTTGTTCTTTGTATTTATGTCTTTAGGGCTATCAGTCTCATTGTTTTTGTTGGAAGTAAAATATAATAATTTGTTATTTGAGTCTAATGATAGATAAATGACATCGTTGTTTTTCTTTAGTTCAAAGGTTAATGCTTTCTGGCTATACAATATTTGACTTGCTAATAGAAGTAAAATATTTATTATGAGAATCTTTTTCATGGTATATTGGAGTTTAAGTCAATTTAATTACAGGTTAAAATAGAGGCTTTGTATATGTTTGATTATCAGGCGCATATTGTAAATATTATTTATAAATTGGTGATCCATATATTTCTTGTGAGCCATTTCTGTCTATCTCTGTGATTTCTAGTTTTATTGATCCCATACTACCACAAAAGTAGTGCATGACAGATTTGGAATCGTATTGTGTAATATTTATTGTTCCATTAGTTTCTTCTTTGGGGCATTCTATTGGTGCTTCATTTCTAATGTGCTCATGTCTAAAACCCATTATATGTCCTATTTCATGTCTTAATATACCAACTTTATCGATGTTTGTTGCAAAATAAGAAGGGTCTATTAGTAATCTTCTTTCTGATGGTGGAGTGTAAGGGAAAAATGAAACTGCAATAAAATTACTGTTTGATTCAAAACCAGCAACAATAAATGTTAAATCATGAGTTTGTGTGAGGGTGTTATTGTTGTCATTTACTTCATCATAGAAAAAATTTATATTACAGGTTTTTTCCCAGTTATCTATAGCCTCTTTTAAATTGTTTCTTACGATATTGTATTGTTCTAATGTTTGAAAAGAACTTTTTATGATAGAATACTTAATTGTGTAATTATTGGGCCATTTCACAACCTTATGGTCTCGAATCTCCCCAACGATTTTAGCTTCTTGAATAGTCGATTCGTATTTGACCAATTTTGAAAGTTTGTATTGGGTAAGTTCGTATTCGTTAAGCAGTAAATCACCCTCAATGATATAATATTTTTTTGAATTAATAATTAGAATCCGAGGATGTGAAATGCTATCGTCTGGATTTGTAAATAGGGTATTTTTATCAACATATTTATTCTGTGAGTATTTCTTTTCTAGTTTGTCATAGTTTAAATATGTTACATATTTATCCTTATCTGATTTGTTTGTGCTGCTTGCTAATAAAATTATAGATATGAATGCAATTATAAAGCGTTTCATAATGTGTGTTTTTTAATTTAATATTAGTGATAGGTTGTTTGGCTGTTAAGAAAATACTATTTACACTACATATACACAAAACCCTCTCGGTGGCGCCCATCATTCTCCCTAGCCATCCTGATTGGTGGTAAACTTGGCAGGAATGTTTGCGTCATCTACCCCACGGCGACAGGGATAAGTTTGGTATTGGCACATTGAGTTCTGACCCATGTGTCGTTCCATTTATTTCCCCGGTTGTTCAGAACGAAGATCAGTCCCCGTTGATTGGTATAGCCATTGCGCTGCATGATGTAAAGGTTGTCATCCACGTGCAATATGGAGGTTGATCCTGCAGCGTAATCTTCGTGTACGCGGACCAGTTGCGCGATGCCGCTCTTTTCTCCGTCCAGTCCAAGCCCCCAGTCGTAGTAGTCCTGCCAGAAAACGCAGGGATAACACTCGTGGGTGAGGATAAAGGCATAAGCCAGCATTTTATCAGTGACAATGGCATCGTTACGTACAATGTCGTGGTTCTCGACAAAGGTGACAGCCCGTTCCGGATTATCATTTAGCAATGTACCCGGCTCCGTAAGTGTCCCAGGGCTGAATCCGTAACTGCAACAGAGGGATTTCAGCTGCTATCCATATTGGGTTGGCTATTGGGGCAATTCCAATAAAAGGCTTGCATGATTACTTTCATGGTGATTGGTATAAAAGGTTTGGAAAAGTGCCATAGGCACGACCGATATTGTAGCCCTGAAATTTATTTCCGGGGATAAAATGATGTTAACAAATCGCATTATGATAAAATCGCACACAAAGACCAACGGTTAGAATTGTCTTCGGCGAGCAATGGTTTCGTTGTTGTAATAATTGTCGCTCCAAAATAATGGATTGAATTGCCTTCAGCGAACGCTGTTTCCATTGCTACAACATCGGTTTCAACGGATTAAAATCCATTGTTACAACATCGGTCGCACCTACTATCAACGGATTAAATTGCCTTGTGGCGAACGTTGTTTCCGTCGCTACAATATCGGTCGCACTTACGGAGCTTTGCCGTACGGTGAAATGCCGTAGGCATGGTCGATTTCCCCGGCTCGTTCCAGTCCGACAATACGGATCATTTCCGATATGCCAACGGATACGATTTCGCGGTTGGTGATAAATAGATTCATGGTTCTACTAAAATAAATCTGGTCAATAGAATTGGTTCAGCTACTATTCTCAACGAATAGCATTACAAACAAATCCCGCGTTTAGAAGGGGTAGTGCAGAATTTCTGGTTGGAAACATTATGTAGAGAGATTGGTTATCATCGCAATAAACCAATGAAGATTGTAAACAAAGGTAATACCTGAAATTGCAAAAGTCAATACTACTTTTGTAGTATTTTTTAGTCCTGAATTGATGGAAATAGGGGAGTGGAATAAAAGAAATAGCCTTCCAACGGATTAGATGAACGTAGTTTCCTTTGTAATCCAATCGATTCCACCTGCAACGCTTCGAAGTGCGGTGAAATGTTGTTGCATGGCTATTTGGGGAATTTCAGATCAGGCAAGCAATAACTCCCGTTTTCGAAGACTCCTATCCCCCGTTATTATACCATTTGCTAGGTTTAAAGTAGGATATCACAGTAGTATCACAGTACTGTCACAGTATTGATCCAGTATTAATACAGTTTAAATAATACTGTATTATCTCTATGATAAAACAGCATATCCAATTGAATGCTTGCTTTAGTATTGTGCATAGACCTAGACTATGCCCTGATTCTGGAGTCTATTTACATATGGTATATGAGCTCAATCCGGTTTTGACATTTTGCTACTGGTCTCTCTTTGCAAAATACCGTTTTCTACACATCTGATCCTCCACGTATCCTCCACGTATGCTCTACGTATCCTCCAGTGATGGTCTGGGAAAAGAACAAAATGTAAAATTGTTTCTTTTTGTATTAGAATGACTCGGATATTAGTTTTTTTTTGTCATAATGACAGATGAGTGATGGGATTTAATAGTCACAATAGAAATTGAATTTATAATATTACTTTTTGAGTATGATCTCCTATTTTCACAATATAGATTCCTTTTGGTAAGTTGATTGTTGTTTGACCATTTTGCATATAAATGGATTGAAGTAATACTCCTGTCAATGAGATAACTTCAACTTTTCCGTTAGTCCCATTTTCTACTACGATCTGACCATTAGCTGCATAAATTTTACAGTCCTCTTCTTTAATCGCTTTCGTATCGGCAGAAAAGTCCTGTTCGGAGATATTGAAAAATTCCGACCAATAAGCAGCTAATTGGTACGCCGTTTTTGATCCGGTAGGAACGATAAGTTGACAGTTACTTTTATTCAATTGATCAAAAGGATTTCCGTATGTGTAAATTGATGGTGGTATTGGATTTGCCGATATTATTTTCGTAAGATTACTGCATGGACCAAATGTCTGATCATATAGTTGATTAATGTTTTGCGACAAGAATAATTCAGTGAAGCTATTACATCCATAAAAAGCCTGCCTGTCGATTGATGAGACGGAATTAGGAATGATTAATCTGCCACTTAGGCCACTACATCCACTGAACGCCCGGGAACTGATCTTTCTTACATGATTGGGGATTGTTAGATTACCTGTCAGTCCGCTACATCCTGAGAATACCTCATAGCCTATTGTTTTTAAGAGATCCGGTAAGATTATGTTTCCGGTTAATTGGTAGCAATTATAGAATGCATAATCTCCGATTGATATTACAGAACCGGGGATTATTAAGTTACCCGTTAATTTTGTGCAATAGGCAAAGGCCCCATTTCCGATTGAATTAATGGAGCCAGGTAGTATGATCGATTTGAGATTATTTTTATTATCATAATAGTAAGTACCGGGGGTACTGAATGAGTAAACCGGCATTTCATCGGCAGGATATGTTGTCAATGAGTCGGTATAAGTACCTCCTTGACCTGTATAAGATGCAATATTGACTCCTGATAAATCAAGATCTGTCAATGAAACTATGCTGTCCCGTATAAATTTAATATCGCGTGCATCTATAGTACCGGTTAAAGAAAGAGAGGTGATAATCGAAATATCAAATGCTTTAAGCAAAGTACCGAGAGTTCCTGGTGTTGTTACATGTATGATTTTGCTGAAACCGAAGTCCTGTTCTGTAATTTTGCTAAACGCAGACCAATAGGTTGCTGATTGATAAGCTGCTGTTGATCCTGTCGGAACGATTAGTTGAACGTTTGCTTTATTTACCTGGTCAAAAGTGTACGATCCAATGGGCACAGGTTGTGTATGGATGGAAACTATTTTCGTCAATCCGGTGCAGGAGCTAAAAGCCCAATCAGTGATGGAAGTTATTTTAGGAGGAATGACTAATTCGGTAATTCCCGTACATCCACTAAAAGTATTCCAGCTGATCGTTGTCATTGATTTAGGAAAGGATAAACTCCCCGTTAATCCGCTACAACGCTCAAAAGCACTTTGACCAATTGTGGTTACGAAATTCGGAATAGTCAAATTCCCGGTAAGATTTTTACAATTGTAAAAAGCATAATCACCAATTGATTCGATAGAATTAGGGATAATCAGGTTGCCGGTTAATCCGGAGCACCCTTGAAAAGCATTACTACCTATAGATTTAACTGATTCCCCAATCTTAAGATTTCCATTGAATCCACTGCAATAACTGAAAGTACTTGGTTCTATATTTGTTATGGATTCGGGTATGATTAAATTTCCGGTAAAACCACTACATCTCTCGAATGCGGAACTTCCAATTGAAGCCACAGAGTTCGGAATTGATAAATTTCCAGAAAGTTTACTGCATCCTTCGAATGCTAATGTTCCGATGGATGTGATTGTGTTTGGGATTGTTAAGCTTCCGGTGAATCCTGTACAATTCTGGAAGGTATAATTCTCAATTAAATAAACTGACCCCGGAATAATTAGATTTCCTGAAAATCCTGAACAAAACGAAAAAGCTCCATCTCCAATCGTTGCGACCGAATTTGGAAGGTTTAGACTGCCTTTCAGTTTAGAACAATGATTAAATGCGTAATTGCCAATCTCCGTGAGAGAAACAGAAAGAGCTAAGCCCCCCGAGAGTCCGCTACACATTGAGAAGGCGTAATCTCCGATGATTCTGACGGCGTTGGGGATTATCAAACTGCCGGATAGACCGGAACACTCTGAAAAAGCATAATTACCAATTGTCTGAACAGAATCCGGGATTGTCAAACTACCGGTTAGGCCTTTACAGTTTGCAAACGCGTATTCCCCGATTGAAGTAATAGAATGGGGCATTTTTATAGTTTGGAGGTAAGAATTGTCGGTTTGATAAGAATCAACTTTTCGAAAAGAATACATTGGCATTTCGTTGGCCGGATATATGGTTTGTATATTCGTATTTGTGCCAAATGATCCGATGTAAGCAGCTATATCGGCCTGTGATAAATCAAGAATTGTCAATCCAGTGATATTATCCCGCATTAATTTAATATCCCGTGCGTCTATAGCTCCGGTTACAGTAAGATCGGTTATTGTAGCTTGTTCATTTTCTGTAAGAATGTCTTGTAATGTTCCCGGGATCGAGACATTTACTGTTTTCTTTACCGATAAGTCCTGCTCGTTGATGTTAGTAAAATAAGACCAATTAGTAGCGGTCAGGTAGGTTGTTTTTGAACCTGACGGAACAATAAGTTGACAGGTCGTTTTATTAACCAGGTAGAATGCATCAGGAAATAATGTAGGTGGTTTGGGATTGGCAGACTTAATTACACTCAACCCGGTACAACCGCTAAATGCTTCCGATTGTATCATTGTAATCCCTTTGGGTAAGATTAGCTCTGAAAATTTGCTGCAATTTCGGAATGCGCCTGTTTGAATAGTTGTGATAAAATTTGGTATTAATAAACTTCCGGTCAATCCGCTACAACCGTCAAATGTATTAAATCCGATATAAGTCACCGTTGATGGAAGCCTAAGTGTACCTGTCAATCCGCTGCAACCGTAAAAAAGTCTGGTTTCGATCGTCATAATTGAATCGGGAAGAGTAAGAGTACCTGAAAATCCACTACAACTCTCAAAGGCACTGGGACCCATAGATTTAACGGATGAGGGAATGGTTAGGCTTCCGGTAAATTTGTTGCAGTCTTTGAATGCCCACATTCCAATTGATGTAACTGTTTTAGGGAGGTTCAGGTTTCCATTAAAGCCACTGCACCCTGAAAATGCATTTTCCCCAATTGTGGTAACCGAATCGGGGATCGTCAGATTTCCGGTCAATCCGCTACAACCGGAAAAGGTCCACTCTTTAATAGCTTTTAAACGACTGGATATTGTTAAATTTCCGGCAAATCCACTACAATCTGAAAAAGATCCAACTCCAATCATAGTGACAGAGTTTGGTATGATTAAGTTCCCGGTTAATCCACTACATTGACTGAATGCATTATTATCAATTGAAACGACAGACTCAGGAATGACCAGATTGCCGGTTAGGCTGGTGCAGGCGTAAAATGCACTGTATCCAATCTCTTTTAAAGAGACCGGTAGAGTCAGGGAACCAGTTAAGTTGCTGCATTTATAAAAAGCGTTTATTCCTATTGATATGATTGAATTGGGTAACTTAATGTTTTTTAGAGAGGATTTTCCCGTATATGCAATTGGATCGCAGAAAGAATAAACAGGCATTTCATTTACCCGATAGAAGGAATAATTATTGTAAACAGTTCCTTCTGTTCCCGAATATCCCGCAATATTCACTTCCGACAAATCCAGATTGGCCAATACCGTCATACTATCCCGCATAAACCTTACATCCCGGGCATCGATTGTACCCGTTACAGTAAGATCTGTGACAGTTGTCTTTTCAGTTGAGGAGAATAAGCTGCTCAGTGTTCCCGCCGTGTTCCCGTTCACGGTTTTCAAAACTTGCCCGTAAGCAATCCCTGTAAACAGGAGAAAATAGAGGGTAAAAGCCAACTTTTTCATGACAATGAATATTAAGGTCGGGTTAAATCCGATTTGGAAATAGATTCTCAAATAGATGAAAAGCAAAGTAGACGTGCTGAATAGTTTTACTCAACGGTCAAAGAGGGAAGTTGCCGAATTGCCCCGCTATCAATTATAGATAGAGGGGCGTATCCATTTTCTTTTCCTTATGGCTTCGGTGCTGATTTCCTGGCATTGAATTTTAGAATCAATGCTACTCCTACGTTGAAAAATGTGTAATCACTGAAATTGGATAAATCCTTCATAAGTCCGATCTCGGGGCGAATGGCCCATTTGTTCAGATCGGAACTGAAGCCACAGCCCAGATTTATACCCCACAGCGTTTCATCATCGTCAGGGAATATGTCAATCTTGGTGGTTAAGGTAATGTCAAAATTCTTTCCGGAAGAATTCCCAAATGCAATCCTGGGACTAATGAAAGTAGAACTCTCAGAGCCTTCGTTATCTACGGAATAGATATATTTACCCAGATCCACAGCTCCTGTAATCCGGTCTTTTTTAAGACTGAAACGGGGAGAGATGGCAAAGTAGTTAATATTTATATCTTCACCTTCTTGTGCCGGATTTAGTCGCTCATACCTTAATTTTAGGTCGAACCGGTCGTTAAATCCATACCCAACTCTTAGACCGAAATTGTTGTTTACATTTTCAGTACCATCAGAATTATTGTAATAGTAGGTGGAATAGTTTCCCATACATTCAATTTGTCCTTTGGGCAGTATTTTGGTACTCTCAAAACTGGAATTGACCGGGGCAATGGATACACAGCTGCTGAGTAACCACAGGCCACATGCTAGAATACCAAGGACTTTGCATCCGGTCATAATACTTTGGTAATTGTTTTTTTTCATGATTTTGGATTTTAGGTTAGCGTCTGTTTCTTGTGGTATATAACTGGCTTAGCCACTAATGTGCAGATTTATTGATATCTTTCTAAAGCAGATGGATTAGCATTACGCATATTGTCTGTTGAAAAAATGGCGGTTATTTACAAATACAACTGATTCGTATTGGTAGTTCACGTCCGATTCTTAACGAATAGATTTTCTCATAAATCCCGCATTTAGAAGGGCGTAGTGCAGAATTTCTGGTCGGAAACATTATGTAGAGAGATTGGTTATTATCGCAATAAACCAATAAAGATTATAAACAAATGTAATACCTGAAATAGCAAAAGTCAATACCACTTTTGTAGTATTTTTTAGTTCTGAGTGATGGGGAAAAAAGCCCCGGTATCTGATCAGATGCCGGGGCTTGTCAAATTTAAAAGCTCAACCCAACCGGTTGAGCGAATACCTGATCAAACTACTTTTGCGTTGTAGAATCGTCTGCGCTGTTATTCGCATTCTTGTCCTCCGAAGAACCTGAAGAATTGGAAGAGTCGGAGCCGTTATCTGAAGAGGCAGTGCGATTAGGCAGTACCTCCAGATATCGGGCATACACTCGCTTGGTGAGGAGCGACCACTCTTCCAGATCAGTAGAAGCAGCAGCGCCCTGGATGTGATCGAACACCTCATTGAGCGAAGCAATCAGCGGAGTGCGCAGCTGTGTAGCGGTTGTTGTTTCTTTGATAACAAGCTTGTTATCACCTTTCTTCATCCAAAGGGTTTCAAATAAGGTGACAAATTCATCGATATCATCGATCCACTTTTTCAGATTGCCAGCAATCACCGCTTCTGCATAAATTTCTGAACGAAACTCTTTTACAAGCGATCTGAAAGTGGGGATGATCACTTTGAGGCTCAGTTTCTTCAGGTTAATGCTTAATTGAGACATACGTGCCTGAATGAGTTTTCCTTTTTCCCGCTCTGTCGCATCGCTGGATGAGCAAAGTAGGCCAATACCTGATTTCAGTCCGGTATATGAGCGGCGAATCGATTCAATTATTGACTCGACCTCATCGCTGTAGCTGTTGGACATGTTCTTGTTAAAGGCAACCATATAATTGCTATAGTTTACTCTCAAGTTCTTGACTTTCTGGTTTTCTGGTAAACCTGCGATTCCTGAGTTGTCGATGGTCAGAATAGTTGATTGGGCACAAGTGCTGAGCAGATTGTTGTTTAAACGGTAATAACTTATTGTATACATGATTGTATTCTCCTAAAATTAATTTGAAAAAAATGTTGAATAATAATTGTAAATTGGATACTTGACACGCAGGGGGTGGCTATCCGGTCTGGATTATAATTCAACGGGAGGAGCTCTGCCCTGGAAAGTAGGCAGTACAATAGGGGGGTAATGTTTTTCTTTATAGTTGACGAACCGGCAGGATGTCCTGACGGAGTAAAAAAGCAGCATCGAGAGTATGCACTCCTGCAATAGAGTCAGCCTGTGATGGTCGGCATACATTTTCCGGTAGAAAAAGGAGCTGCAATCAGAATTGTAGAATTCGATAAGCAGGTCTGTCAGTGAGAGGGTTTCTTCATAGATTACAAAATCCCCGCAGCTATGCGTGATGGATTGCGCCAGATCCTGAAAGTATTCCCGATTGTGAAAAGCAGGATTGTAGTAACCAAAGTGGAGGTTAATCCACCAGGGTTGAGGTATATCTGCAATAATATTGGATGATAAGCACCCCGGGGAGTTGGCCTTTCATCAGCTGTAGATTGCGAATTCCTTCGGGTGTAAGGCTTCCGATTCGAATCTGATGAGTTGGAAGCACTGTATGTGAGTATATACGGTGGAGCATTGTATCTTTTATCCGCGGGTAGGCCTTTGGCGTGACATATATGTTGCGGAGTACCGTACCCGGATCTGACGGTCATTAACCGTGCCAGCTCATCGGCCCATCTGCCGAACTCCTCACTGGTGAGGGTTATTGTCAAATCGTCAGTCGTTGTCGGATTATTGTCGGGGATCTCTTCCATACTTCATTCTAATTTCTATTTGTATATTACCGGATGGCAGGATTGGTGATTCCAGAACCAGTGGTGTATGTCTACTATTGTAATAAATATGCCGGTCTGGTCTTCCTGCTGTCGGTAATTATTTTGCAAGTATAGCGTAAAATTGTTGAATGAACAAATTTTAGGCTTTTAATTTGATAAAAATGCTTCATAACATAGTATATAGATTGCAGGATTCGAAAATGGGTGGAATAAGCAACATTTAGGTTTGTATAATGTGTAATATGGTCGGTAATTATTGAAATAATGTTTCCAAAATCTGTGTAAGATAAGATTTGATGAAATTAATCTAACGGAGAATGGGTTGTGTAATTGTTGATATGCAGTAGATATGCGTGTTTGTGCTGTTTTTATGGGGATGGAATGTAAATACTCTGTATATATGTGGTCGTGTTTTTAAGTAACCCATAGCATCAGCTGTAGTTACATGTCCATCTTCATTTATTTTAAATTGGAGGGTATCTGAGAATTGATTGAATATTCCAATTCTGACCTCTGGTTAACTTGATGACCCAAAGGGAGAGCTCTTTACTTTGGATTTTTAGGTACAATCATATAATCCCATTCATTGTTGTAATAAATCGGAGTATCGGAAGTAATTCCACTTACACCCAATAAAAATTCACCCAGCAATATAATAGCAGATACATTTTCTCCAACTTTACCAGTAAATGAAGATATGAAGGATAGGAATTGTTGCGACACAAATAGGGCTCCGCAAACCAAGAATATTTGCTCAACTTTATTGAATTTGCTGTATTTGATAAACGATATATCGCTAACATTCAAAGTGTCACTCTTTATTGTTATCCGGGGAACCGTATCTGATCCATTTGTGTAAAATATTTTAAAGCCCCCTTTGTATAATTTGTGGTTGGACGTCATAACTTCAATCCTGGCCTTTTCATGGATTGCTATTTTTTCTTTTGTGGTTTTACTCTTTAAAACCATGTAATATTTCATTTGATTCTGGCTGATTCCATCTACAAATGAAGTTAGAATCATAACAGTAACAAATATCACGGTTTTCATATGCGATAGGTAAAGTTAGATGGGGAGTTGTAGCGTTGAGTATAGATTTAAACTGAAGCCACAGCCCAGATTTATACCCCACAGCATTTCATCATCATCAGGGAATGAAATAAACCCCGACGTCCTCCACAAATGCCGGGGCTTATCCTGTATTCAGAATAGAAAGACAATTTATTATTGTTTTTGCAAGATCACTTTCTGGGTGTGATTGCCCATTCTTACGATGTAAATTCCGCCAGGTAAAGAGACTTCCGTTCTATCACCCTGGGTATAAATCGTTTTAACAAGTCTTCCTGTCGTTGAGAATATCTCTACCCTGGCATTTGTAGCACTACTTTCTATCACGATCAGGTCATTTGCGGCATATATTTTGCTGAAGTCACCTTCTTTAGGTGTTGAGCCGGTCGTAAAATCCTGCTCTGTGATGTAGGTAAATCGTGACCAATACGGAGCACTCTCATAGGCAGCTTTAGATCCGGAGGGAACGATGAGCTGACTATAGAAATTTAGATATCCGAATGTCATATCAGAGATGGTGGGCGGGGCCGGATTGGCAGAGGATATTTTCAGAAAGCTACAATTATTGAATGCCTCATCCGATATATTTGTGATATTATGGGGTAAAAATAATTCAGAAAAGCCGGAGCATTCCAGAAAAGCTTTGCTTCCAATTGTAGTGACAGAATTTGGAATTACCAGACTTCCTGTTAAATGGCCGCATCCTGCAAAAGCGCCAAATTCTATAGCTGAAACTGAATTGGAGATTTTTAAGCTCCCGGTTAGATTGCTGCAATTACGAAAAGCTTGTACGCCAATCGTTTTGACTGAGTTTGGGATCGTCAGACTTCCTGAAAATCCACATCCTTCGAAAGCCAGACCTCCAATTGATGTAAGAGAATCCGGTAACGATAAACTGCCGGTAAGGCCAAAACAGGTATAAAAAGCCGCACCTCCAATGGTGGTAACCGAGTTGGGTATCGTTAAGCTTCCGGTAAGATTGCGACATTCAGAGAATGCACTTGATTCAATCGTAGCGACCTTGTCGGGAATTTGATACTCTCCCGTCTTACCTCCCGGATATGCAAATATTGCAGTCTGATCTTTACTGAAAATGGCACCGTCTATTGATGAGTATTTGCTGTTAGCTGCATTGATTAAAAAAACAGTCACACCGCTACATCCGGTAAAAGCGCCAGATGCAATTGACGTAACCGAGTCAGGAATAGTGATTGGTCCGGTTAATCCGGAACATCTGTAGAATGCTCTATTTCCAATTGACGTAATAGAATTAGGTAGCTTAATGCTTTTAAGAGAGAGTTTACCCATTGTTATTATCGGGTAAGACACGAACACAAAAGAATACATTGGCATTTCATTTGCCGGATAGGTATATGAGCCGTAGGCTGTACCACCTTCACCGGTATAAGCTGCAATATTTACCCCGGAAATATCCAGATTTGCCAATGCTGACATCGTATTTCGCATAAACATTATGTCGCGGGCATCGATGGTGCCGGTGATGGAAAGATCTGTTACGGTCGTCGATTCGGTGGAGGTTAGTAAGTCGCTGAGCATCCCCGGTGTGTTTACATTCAGTGTTTTAGAAATAGTCTGGGATTGTAATATCACAGTACAAAGCCCATAGCAAATGAAGAAAAGGACGAGCTTTTTCATTGTCGTAGTTTTTCAAGATAAAATAGATTGAATCAATAGTAGGCTGTTTGTAATAATGTTTAGTAACTATTCAAATAAGTAGTGGGAATGAAATAAACACGTATTTTTTATCACATTGATTACACAGAGGTTCACAGATTATTTGGCTCTATAACGTTTTGGGTGGGTTGCCTTTATTGTATCAAATGAAAATCCGCGTTCCATTCTTTTTTAAGATTATATTGAGAAATAATAATTGTAAATCATCAGTTCATTTAAGTATTAAATAACTTGGTGGAAATAATTCATATTACCCACCAGGAATGTTATTGAGCCATATTTATAACAATATTCCGGTGAAATAGACCGTGCTATTTTAGTTTTATTAGATATGTATAACGGTTCTAGTAGATGATTTACAGGTTGTTGC
The DNA here is from genome assembly GCA_963668555.2 of Bacteroidales bacterium. Classification (GTDB taxonomy): domain Bacteria; phylum Bacteroidota; class Bacteroidia; order Bacteroidales; family UBA7332; genus CAXXIC01. The sequence continues at coordinate 4,990,762 of CAXXIC010000001.1, read as the reverse complement.
CGAGTGTGAGTGGATATGGTAGAGCAGGATCGACACTCCGGAAGTTAGCAAAACAGGCAACAAAAACGCCCTGCGATATCAAGATCACAGGGCGGGAATAATTCAGCTGTAGCAATATAGCATAGGTTATTTCAATTCAATGGGCTTAGTAACGAGAAGTTTTCCGTTAGGCATCATTTTGGTGTCGTCGATATCTTCGTTGAAAGCCAGGCTACCCGAAGCGCCACCATTGATGTGATAGTGGATGGTGGTATTATCCCATTCCGTTTGATCCAGATTGGATAGATCAATAATCGAAATGATCAGCAAATAGTTGTCTCTCAGCTCAGACGCTTTTCCGATGATTATCTCTTTGATATTTCCGGTATCTTCGGTCGAGTCTGCAATTTTAATTTCTTGTCCTCCACCATGCGCTTTATAGACAGATGTGCAGGCTGTGCCTAATGTGCTGATTTTTACACCCAGTGTGATTAGGTGGTCATCATCTCCGGTTGTGTAGGTCCTTTTCATCTTGTATGGGATTATATGGGTCATGGATCAGTTTACTATGTAAAACAAATTGTGGCGGGTTTTGTTTGGAGATCTAAATTCACGGGGTGACTTGAAGTCACCCCGTGAATTACCTCTTTAGATCAACATCACAATTTGTTTACTTTTTTACTAATTTCTTTTCTACCGTACTACTTGCTGTAACTATTTTTAAGATATACATACCTTGTGGCAAAGTGCTTACAGAAATGGACTCATTAGCGGTTACGTCATCTTTAGCAAGAAGGATCTTGCCGGTTATATCCAATAGTGTAAGTTTTGCCATATTTTCTAGTCCACTTAGTCGGAAGGTATTGGTTACGGGATTCGGATAAATTGATACAACATTATCTTTTTCGTTATCATATCCGGTAGATGCTGCCGCTTGGGTTACGATGATGGTTTGGTCGCCAACGCCGATAACACCGTTTGTCGTTGCTTTTAGGGTTACTGTAGTTGTACGAACTATTCCGGTATTTTCACTTGCTGTTAATGTGAGGGACTTGTTTCCCATTACAGATGTATTTGGGCTAACACTTAACCATGTAGGATCGTAACTTGCTTTCCATGTAGTATTGGAGCTTACATCCACCGAAGCGGTACTATTGGCAATTGCCGCTATGTTTACGGAAGAAGTAGATGTGGACAATGTACCTTGAACAACATTAATCAAAATCATTTTACTTGTCGATTCATAATTTAATGTATCAGATGGGGTAAAGTATACTTGCAACGATTGTCCCATGCTGATATTTAATACTGTGCCAATGGCAGGGGTGTAAGCAAATATACCTGGTACATCGGCCATTGCATTCAACTGGGTTCCACTTAAAGCCATGCCGTAAACGATGTCGTCCGGGCTTGCCCATGTAATAGTTGGAATAGCCTTTGGCTTAGTCGAAATAAATTCCGCATCAACTGTTATTTCTTCATTAACCGTAATACTAAGAAATTCTGTCGTTTCGGTAAGTACGCCATTGACTTTCCATCCAACAAAAGCATAATCAGTAGCGGGAGTAGCCGTTAGTTTGAATTTAGTTCCATAACCGTAAATGCCGGTAGAGCCACCATAAACTGCCCCCTGCTTCTCATCGTAACTGATTGTCACTTTATAATTCTGCGCTTCAAAATTAGCCACAACTGTTTGCTCCCCAGTGACCGGATATTTTAGCGTTGATTCCGAAGAAAGTATTTCTCCATTATAGGTCCAGTTTTTAAAACGATAGCCTGTTGTCGGTTCTGCAGTAAATGAAACGACATTTCCATAAGTATATTTACCCGATACGGGAGAAATACTACCGCTACCTACAGGAAGTACTTGTACCAATAATTGAACTTCACCATCTGAATATTGATTCCAGCCAATTGTTTTTCCGGTTTCACCCTGATAACCCTCTGAATCTGTAATTTTATTAGTTTGTACAGTCAGTACATAGTATCCATTACTTCCGGTTATTGCCGATAAATCAATGGCAAATTCACTTTGAGATACTGAACTAATTATTGCTTTAGTAAGATCAATATCCTTACCTTGACATTTTAATGAGATGTCTTCAATCGTAAAAGTAGAAGCATCAATCGCTTTGCTGAACTGAACATTTACTTTCGTAACCGGAGTTTTCGAAACATCTTCAGGAACGCCATTAAACGCTTTCACTGCCAAAACATCGTCCCGTTTTACTTCAAATGTAAGCAGGTAGGTTTCTGAAGCGTTTACAATGTTGTCGGCAAAATGAATTCTGTTTTCATACAGTGGATCTTTACCATCCCGCAAAGTCCGATCCGTTTGCCAGAAATTCCTCAAACTGATTGTTGCATTATCCCGTTGACGGATTACGCCTATCAATTTTATGCGACCATTTCCAGGATCACTGATGATTCCATAATTCCAACCTGTTTTTGAAGGGGTGACAACCAGTGAATAAGTAATATCACTGGTTTTGGTACAAACAGCACTCGAAACAATGTTTACCTCTTCATTTTGTCCATCAGAAAGATAGAGCATATCAGGTAAATCATCCGCATCGGGTATATCATTCACGAGAAATCCGGTTAAAGATGAACCAGTGGTATTTGGCACACTCAGACTTCGGATTAATTCATGCACCGAAATATCGCTTACCAGGCTCAGATCAGGATTGTCGTAGCTGGTAACATGTGTTACTTTGGTATCATATTCTACAAAATGACCCAATAAAGAACTTGTAAACCACCATTGGGCATACGAAGTTTTTCCTGAAAGGATATTTCCAAAGTCAACATTAGAAAATACAGCGCTCTTTTCAGCACCGTTCAGACTGGAACCAATCATTTTAAAATCAACTAAAAGTCCTTTTTCATTTTTGATAATCTGCGGTTGAGACGAGCTGAAACATACATTCGTAGCATCACCTGCTCCCTGGTTATTAATCAGCAATGAAAACTCAGCTGGTTCAATTGGCTCTACAACATCTATTGTCAATGGGTCATCACCCAAAACATCCCGCTGCATAAAATAGGTAAGCTTTAAATCGGGCGATGGCTTCACGGTCAACGTAACCGGATACAAATCGCGGGTAACAACTGTTCCTGTAAATGGATCGAGATACGAAAGTGTTCCACCAAATGAATATTCTTTCGAAACGGTTGGAGCTGCATATTTCGTTGGAATAAACAATATGGTAGCAGTACCCGTTTCCTTGGCATTCAAAGAGCCGGTGCCATCAATAGCCGTTAGTTTATCCACACTTTCTGTATTGACTTGGAATAATTTGCTTCCTGCAATATTTCCTTCACCGTCTTTTATTACCAAATTCAATTGTACATTTTGCATGGCAGCCGTTTCATGGCCATTGTAAACACTCAACGTACCACGGAATGCCTGACGGGTCATGGTCATAGTTTGAGAGAATTTGAGAGAGATGGAGGCACAGACAGATTTTGAAGATCCGTCGAACTTTTTCTTTATTATATTTAATTCACTTTGATACATCTCCAAAACAGAATTATAATTTAAATTCTTCGCAACAATATTTGAATTCTTAATCTGATTAGAGTATTCATCCAGTTTGTTAATGTTTATTGTATTTGAATTATCAATCTGATTTGAAGGATCAAATAAAATAGTATTATTTAATCTTGAAATAAATAAATCCAAATCCTCTTTTGACATATTAGATGGTTTATTCTCATATATATCCGATTTTGGAACAATAATTCCGGCTTCATTTATATGACTCAATATATATTGATGTAAAATATCAGCCTCATCTGATGTAATATTCTCTAAATTTTTCTTACCTAAAATTTCAGTCAAAATTGAATCTAATGCATTTATATAATTATATGTGCTATTTGCAACTTCATAAAATCTGTCATAGTCATCATTAATTTTAGATGACTTGTTTCTTAATTTATTACTATTGCTTGGACTAGAAGATTCACATGGTATCAAAAAACTAGCAATAGAGCTTATTAAACCTGCTGAACATGAGCCTACTAAAGGCACACAAGAATATATATTTAACCCACAATTTATTTTATCCCAATTAGATTTTGGAGGGTTTAAAAAACAAGCATCATTTACTCCAGGTGCACAAAGTATAGGAGCAGTTTCAGGGAATAAACAACCAGCTATTGAAAGATATGACAATCCAATATTTTTCAACATTCTTATTTCGCAATTGCAATCCTCAATAGTTATTGTTGGAGTCACAATATTTCCAGAGCTGTTATAATTTGAATATGACTCACCAGAAGGGCTTCCAATTCCACTTGTTGTAGGATAATATACATTGGTATCTTCTAGACAATCACCATATTTGTAAGGTTTACTTGATCTTGCTGATTTTAATTCATCACCACACTGCCAAAAATAATCAGTATAAATATTTATCGTAAAGCAAGTTTGGCTCTTCCCTAGGGCTGTTCCACTATTTGTACCAGATCTTACGACGCGACTACTTATTTGAGCCTTTACTCCACTGTAATATGTTGCACTCTCATCATCGACTATCATTTTTACAGCAATCGCCATACTTAGCTGTGGTGCTAATTCTGGAATCGGGTTCTCCGTTAAAACTTCAAATTTCACTCCTTCCACTGCAGGAATATTTACCGTAACATTTTTTGCGTTGATCAATCCTTTATTTGTTACATAGATATTGAATATCTGATTCTTATATGAAAGGCTATCAGGGTATTTAACCTGCACTACCGGCACGGGTACATTTGTCTCATATTTCACAACGGTTTCTGTTGTATATACATCTTTAACCGTTGTTTCTACTACATTCCAGGTATAAGTTATTGCCTGAAAGCTCAGATTAACGGTAGTACTTGTTGTTTTACCCGGATCAATCAGTATATTATTGGTGTTGGTGTCGTGTTTATCTGCCGTTACCTGAATCTTGTAATATCCTTCCGGTAAATTATCTATAGTAACCAAGCCTTGAGCATTACTTATTCTTTGAGCAACAATAACATTCGTATTAGGATTCCTCAAAATAACCGATGCCCCGGATACATGGGGAGCTTCACTGGTATAATAGGTATATTCATCTCGAACATCCACTGTAAGCGTTCCTGTTTGTTCAGATACCGTTTCAATATTGAACGACATTGGAATACCTGATCCATTTTCACAGTTAATGCCAATGGTGCCTTTAGAAATTGTATTTGCAGGTATATCATTGTCGGGTGATAATTGCAAAACTACATTTGCAGATTCTCCATAAGCCAATGAGGACATTTCCGCCGGAGTAACCAGTGACAGCCAAGGCAATGACGGAATGAGCACGCTGATTTTTCCACTTGCACCTTTTCCTTTATTTGTTAACGTAAATTGATAGGTTCGTGTAGCTCCTTTGGTCATTGAGGTTTGAATGGATGATAAACTTGCTTTGAGACTTGCCTTTGGTGAACGGCAATAATAATAGGCAGTCAAATCAAGTATTGCACCCTCTTTAGAAGTTACCTGAAATTTAATTTGCTCCCAATCAGTTGAAGTACTGGCAGCTGTTCCCGTGATTGTGTATTTCAATTTCACTGTTCCTCCGGCATCCATGGTTGGAATTGGATCGAAGGTTAGTTGCCAACCGTTGGCAGTTGATTGTACAGTTGATTTTAAACCCGTCAGCGGGAGATTACCCGGATTGATCAGTTCGATTTCACCGGTTGTTGGTTCATTGGTCAAGACTTCCCATTTGATATAATCGGAAGAAGTACGCTTTAATCCATAAATATCAAATGATGTTTGCTCGTTTGTAAGTGCTTCGTTTGGATAACAAGCTCCGGCTATAAAATGTCCTATTTGCCCTGAAAAGGGCGTAAAGTTCACCTGAAATGCTCCCGTTGCATCGGTTGTTGCCTTTAAAGTTTGACGACATCCATTGTTGATGATATATACATCAACCGATACTCCCGAAACGGCAGAACTTCCCTGAGCAACGGCTTTACCGGAAAATAGAACGATTTCACCCGGTTTATAAACCTTTTTATCGGTCGAAACGTCCGCTTTATATCCCGGCAAAAGCACAATAGATGAAGCCTCCGAAACATTATTCAGATAACTCAGCTCTTTCTGAGTCTGAGCGGCATTCACCTCGGCCACGATATAATATTTACCGGTTAAATCCGGTAATGTAATTGATGTTACAAGAGACTCATTCTGTTGAGGTGCAATTTCTTTTGTAGTATAAAGGGTTGTAAGTAACTGTTTCGTACCGATAGAGGTCAAACCGGGTTCTTTTCTGAGGTATATAGCTACAGCAGTATGTGTTGCCAATGCAGCCACACCGCTATTAGTCACAAGTAACTCAGCTTGTAGAGTTCCTTTTGCCAATGGGTTATTCGGGGAAATCGACAATATGTTTGCTGTCGCATCGGCCAATGTCTGATCGGTAATCATTGCCCAGCAAACTCCTTTGGTGAAGCCTTCGGCAGAGGCCGTAAAAGTTACGGTTTGATCTCCTTCCGACACATCGTTATTTTTTACCGCAACGGGAATCGTAACGGTTATACTACCTGCCGGAATGGTAACGGTGGTTTCATACGTCAATTTGTCGGCATGATCGCTTGATAGATTTACGGTGAGTGCTTGCGCCGTGGAAGTATTCCGGCTAATAGTCAACAAAGTGGCTTGCGTTTTTCCTTCCGGCAACATGGTCTGTGAAGAAGTAATTTTCAGAGCCGGACCATCGTCATCCAAAATGGTTAGTTTTGATTGAACAACTCCTGCACCAGTTCCCGATGCCGAACAGCTACAGGTCGAAATATAGACTGCCGCCGTGATAGCAACATCCCTGTTTCCATTCACGATTGCATTATCCACCACTCCAACAGTAAATTGTTTTTCCGACACTCCCTTTTCGAGGGTGATTGTGGAGGAAGAGTAATACAACGTACCATTCGAATTGTCCGTAAGTTTTATGGTTATCACATTATCCGTACTTCCCTGACGATGAACTGCACCAACGGCTGCCTGATAACCTGCCGATTCGGAAACTGTTCCCGGAGCAATAGTCATACTAATGGCTGGAATATCATTATCATTAAGAGTTTCTGAACAAGTTGCTTTGGTAAATCCGAAAGCTGAAGCTGTAATTACCGGATAGACCGTTAAAGCGGGCAGGACATCATTTATTACCAATCCATTTACGGTTACTGATTTTTCATTTGCAGGAATCACTACTTCCTGCGAAATGCTGAATCGTTTGCTGTAATCTGTCGTCAGATTTATTTTTAATGCAGAATTAGTAACAATTTCCCGTTCTATGGTCAACGTAAATGCATCTCCTTCGTTAAGTACACTTTTTGACGTAGTGATTTTCAACGATGGAAATTCATCGTCAAAAATAGTCAGCGAATCAGAAACTTCATTATAACCGATGCCTTTTGCATAAATCACCACTGTTGTATCTACATTCAATACTTTGTTATCAATAGAATTAATATAAAATACAACACCCGATTGACCTGCTTTAATAGTCACTAGTTCAGGCAGTTTAATTCTTTCAGGACTATCAGTCTGTAGAGAAAATGTTTGTTCTACCGCTCTACTACCACTTCTGTAGAGTCGACATTGAATTAATGATAAATTATTTTCTTGTATAGACTTTGCTGAGATAGTCAGATTCAATCGTTTGTCAATGGTGAGAGGTTCATCGGACAGTGCAGTATTATTGCTTTGCGCTGTAATAAGTTCACCAAGTGTTGAATTCGGAATTACTTTTACCTGAACTTTTGCATTTCCATCAATACCCGGATATTGGGGCAATATAAGTTCTACCTGGCGACTGACAGCAGCTCCTGCTTCGAGCAATTGATCGTAATAGCTAGTTCCCAATAAAACCTGCTCACCATTATCTGTAATTAATGTGATTTGTTCACTCCATCCACCACCGGTAATTTTATCACCGGCATTCTTGACTTGCCAGGAAATATTTAATTTACCTAATGGAGATACACTGGCCTGATTAACAGTAATATTCTGCACCATTACATCCGGTCGCGGTTCTGCGATTATTTTAATAGATCCCGGATCAGAAGTAGTTACAACATTGTTCCCGTTCAACGTACTTAGAATAACTTGATTAAACGCTAAAGGATGTACGGAATTCTCCGCCCATGTTTCCGGTACTTTGACCGGTATCCGGAGCAATATTCCCGAGTTTCCTCTTAATTCGGCATTTTTGGCAGAAAAGATTACAAACAAATAATCATTGTTGCCCAAATTCTTCACACTGACGGTGTGATCTTGCTTGCGGTCACTTAAGACAACAGATGATTGGTTTACGATACTATTCTCCGGAAAATGAATCTTGAATTGCGCAGCTACAATTCCGGCATCGTTTGTCAAATAAACAGGAATACTAATTTCCTTGCCCGATCCACTTTCCACTGTTGGAATATAAAGTTTATTCATTGACTGGGCGTATCCGACACCAGTGATAATAATAGGTAGCGCCAACAACAGGACTATAAACAGCTTTGTTTTCATAGTCGTATATTATTTCGTGATTATTAGTTTAGTATTTTTATTCAGGATTTTATCCTGAATCTTCACTGAAAGTTTTAATATATACACACCCTTACAAAGCCCAACAGAGGAATAGTCGATAATTGTTTTGCCAGTCGGCAAATCAATAAGGATTCTGTCATCTAACACTATTCCTTGTACAGTATACAATGTCGCACGAAGCTTTTCAACACTCGTAGGAAGTACAACTACAGCTTTACCTGATAAGGTGTAAACCGAGAAATTCAAATCCGACAAGTATTCCAGCCCTGTAGCGTCTTCCTTGTTGAGAGATACAGAAACTATTCGTGCTCTTTTGTCGGACAATTTGGCGCGTGATAAGCAGGCTTTTTCATTATACAACTCTGCAATAATGGTTTTGCCGGCTTTTATTTCATTACCGGTTGGTGAGAATACGATGAATCTTGTTCCTCCTCCAGGAAGATTCCGTGCAACCATCTGGAAAGATGAATTACTCAGTATTAAGCGAAACTGCTTATCTGAAATACCTAACAGAGTTATATCCATGGCCGAAACCGACTCTTCCGCATCTAAAACCAGGTTATTATTCTCAATATAGAGATGATTTGCAGACACAATTGCTGATTTCGATTTTTGTAGAGTAGTCGTTGTGGTATCGGGTACCGAACTAAGTATAATGTTCACTGTCCTTACAATATCCTGAACAGTAATGGTTGTATCTTTATAGGTATCAGCGGCAGAAAAATTAAATGGCTGCGGGTTATCACTCAAAAGATAATTCAGTGAATGTTGCACATCCAAAATATCTACTTGTTGGTCTATATTTGCATCTCCACTTTTAAAGAATAACTTGAAGATTGAATTTGTCCCGGTTGCCAATCCATTCTGCTGTCTCAAGACCAAAGGTTGCCCCGATTCATACGTCCACCCCAACGGATTGATCCAACTCAAATGGTATTTATTCCCGGAATAATTAATGTTTCCGATACTGCTACCCTTGGAGAGCAAGCTGAAAGCTGGATGAAAATCAAATGACTGACCTCCATGATTATACGTACACAAAGAAGGTAAATTCAACTCCGGTGTTATCGATAATTTTACAGAGTCAATCGCTATTTCCTGATTCTGTAGATTCAGGTCAGTAATATGAGTTGGTAGAGGAGCTACAATAGAACTCAGTTTGTTTCCTTCCAGATTCAAATGTAGTAACCGGGAAAAAGCATTAAACAGTGTGGGTATTTGACCTTTTAAAAGATTCTTTCCCAGATTAAGAGAAGTTAGACTGTCTGTTTTTAATGATTTTAGCAACGCAAGATTGACAATAGAGGAATCAATTTTTCCAGTCAACTGATTATCATACAAATTAAGTGCTCTCAGTTTCGACAAGGTGAACAACACGACAGGAAAATCACCTCGTAATTGATTAGAAGGAAGAGATATAGACGTAACATGTCCATCACTAAAACTTACACCATACCAGTTTTTCGGGTTAATTGTGTCGGAAGAAATATCCCACTTATTTGTCCAGGAAATCCCCGAGCTTGTATTATAAAAGTCTTTTAGAATTTTGTATTCTGCATCATCTATAATATTAGTTTCAAGCCTTTGGTGACCTAGCACTTGTATGGTATAGTCGGTAGAGGAGTGACTTTCTGCACCACAAATTACCAACCCGTAATAACCACTTTCTTTCAGAATTCGTTGTTCCCTAATTGCGGTTCCTTTTATTCCCGTAATTATTTCTATACTATCATTAGGAGAAATTAAATATAATCTTGGGGTAAATCCTGAATTACTCGAATAGGCTCTTAATACTACTGTATCTCCTTTTGAAGCTAAGAATTTGTAGGAATCCATTTCATAAAAGTTTGCAAGATTGCCTGATTTGGCTTCGTTTATTTTGATTTCTATTGCATTAGTAATAGGAATAATATTATTTATCCAAAACGAATTACTATAATCCGAGGTAGAACGTGACGAAAGCAATAATGTGTAGTCCCCTGTAGAAGGCAACTTTAATTCCTTGACCCCATTATTACCCGATCTAGGTATATTATATAAAGTGTCATTATTTGGAGTAAAGATCACTGCATCAAAGTTATATCCATAGTAATTAGAAAATCCGCCGTAGTCCAAACCATAGCCCAAACGGATTGTAGCATCCTTCGTCCCCTTGAACTTAATCACTTTCTTGGAAAATGCGCTTAATGTACTTGTATACTTCTTATTATATGATAAGGTATCAGGTACTATGGTTGCTGGATTCGTCTGATATAACCAGAAGGAATTACTATAATCTGAGGTAGAACGAGATGAAAGTAGTAACGTATAATCTCCTGTAGAAGGTAACTTTAATTCCTTAACCCCATTATTGCCAGATCTAGGTATATTATATAAAGTGTCATTATTTGGTGTAAAGACCACAGCATCAAAGTTATATCCATAGTAATTAGAAAATCCGCCGTAGTCCAAACCATAGCCCAAACGGATTGTAGCATCCTTCGTCCCCTTGAGCTTAATCACTTTCTTGGAAAATGCGCTTAATGTACTTGTATACTTCTTATTATATGACAAGGTATCAGGTACTATGGTTGCTGGATTCGTCTGATATAACCAGAAGGAATTACTATAATCTGAGGTAGAACGAGATGAAAGTAGTAACGTATAATCTCCTGTAGAAGGTAACTTTAATTCCTTGACCCCATTATTACCCGATCTAGGTATATTATATAAAGTGTCATTATTTGGAGTAAAGATCACTGCATCAAAGTTATATCCATAGTAATTAGAAAATCCGCCGTAGTCCAAACCATAGCCCAAACGGATTGTAGCATCCTTCGTCCCCTTGAACTTAATCACTTTCTTGGAAAATGCGCTTAATGTACTTGTATACTTCTTATTATATGATAAGGTATCAGGTACTATGGTTGCTGGATTCGTCTGATATAACCAGAAGGAATTACTATAATCTGAGGTAGAACGAGATGAAAGTAGTAACGTATAATCTCCTGTAGAAGGTAACTTTAATTCCTTAACCCCATTATTGCCAGATCTAGGTATATTATATAAAGTGTCATTATTTGGTGTAAAGACCACAGCATCAAAGTTATATCCATGGTAATTAGAAAATCCGCCGTAGTCCAAACCATAGCCCAAACGGATTGTAGCATCCTTCGTCCCCTTGAGCTTAATCACTTTCTTGGAAAATGCGCTTAATGTACTTGTATACTTCTTATTATATGACAAGGTATCAGGTACTATGGTTGCTGGATTCGTCTGATATAACCAGAAGGAATTACTATAATCTGAGGTAGAACGAGATGAAAGTAGTAACGTATAATCTCCTGTAGAAGGTAACTTTAATTCCTTGACCCCATTATTACCCGATCTAGGTATATTATATAAAGTGTCATTATTTGGAGTAAAGATCACTGCATCAAAGTTATATCCATAGTAATTAGAAAATCCGCCGTAGTCCAAACCATAGCCCAAACGGATTGTAGCATCCTTCGTCCCCTTGAACTTAATCACTTTCTTGGAAAATGCACTTAATGTACTTGTATATTTCTTATTATATGACAAGGTGTCTGCAACTGTTGTGGTCAGATTTGTCTGATATAATCCTAATTTATACGAATCACTCGAATTACTTGTATGTTTATATGCAAGGATTGTATAGATTCCACTTTCTGTAAGAAGCTGATCTGTATTAATGTAACTAGAATAATCTTTTGCATCTGTAAAAACAACTTTACCCGAAGGAGAGATTAATTCCAAATTCGGATAATAATTGTAATAACAAATACGTTGGGTAGTACCATTTATCCCATTAAATGTAAATATCCTTAATTCACAGTTTTTCAAAGTGCCACTTGCAACAGTGTCTGTTGTTATTTTTGTCGAATTAATCGGAGGTGTAATTTGATACAACCCTAAATTATAAGTGTCACTTGTATTGTTTGTATGTTTATATGCAAGGATTGTATAGATTCCACTTTCAGTAAGAAGCTGATCGATATTAATGTAACTAGAATAATCTTTTGCATCTGCAAAAACAACTTTACCCGAAGGTGATATCAATTCCAGATTCGGATAATAGCTATAGTAACGGATGCGTTTTGTAGTTCCATTTGTTCCATTAAATGTAAATATCTTTAACTCACAATTCTTTAGCGTGCCACTTGTTACTGTATCTGCTGATATTTTCGTTGAATTAACAGGTGGAATGATTTGATACATACCTAAACTATAGGAATCACTCGCACTACTGGAGTGTTTGTAGGCAACTATGGTATAGGTTCCACTTTCTGTAAGAAGTTGATCGGTACTGATATAACTAGAATAATCTTTTGCATCAGTAAATACGACCTTTCCCGAAGGTGAAATTAATTCCAGATTCGGATAATAACTATAGTAACAGATACGTTTGGTAGTTCCGCTTGTTCCATTAAATGTAAACAACTTTATCTCACAATTCTTTAGCGTACCATTGGTTACTGTATCTGCTGATATTTTCGTTGAATTAACAGGAGGAATGATTTGATACAGGCCTAAACTATAGGAATCACTCGCACTACTGGAGTGTTTGTAGGCAATTATAGTATAGGTTCCACTTTCTGTAAGAAGTTGATCGGTATTAATGTAACTAGAATAATCTTTTACATCTGTAAAAACAACCTTTCCCGAAGGTGATATTAATTCCAGATTCGGATAATAACTATAGTAACGAATGCGTTTTGTGGTTCCATTTGTTCCATTAAATGTAAATATCTTTAACTCACAATTCTTTAGCGTGCCACTTGTTACTGTATCTGCTGATATTTTCGTTGAATTAACAGGTGGAATGATTTGATACATACCTAAACTATAGGAATCACTCGCACTACTGGAGTGTTTGTAGGCAACTATGGTATAGGTTCCACTTTCTATAAGAAGTTGATCGGTATTAATGTAACTAGAATAATCTTTTACATCTGTAAAAACAACCTTACCCGATGGTGAAATTAATTCCAGATTCGGATAATAAGAGTAATAACGTATTCTTACAGTGGTACCGCTACTGCCATAAAATGTAAAACTCTTTTTTTCACCTTTAATAATTGTGCCGGCTATCGCATCATTAAAATTTATAGTATCTGTTTGTGCATAGGTATTGATACCCCATAGAGGAAGACACAAGAAGGACAATAGTAACGATATTGATTTCATGGCAGAAAGTTTAAATAACTAACTTATAGGTCTATAGTCTAAGGAACAAATTTTTCAATATAATCTTTACCCTGACAGGGAATACACGATTTATGATAATGAATTTCATATTTTCCGCAGATCTCGCATCTTTTATTACTGGATCTGTCTAATTGTCAAAAAAATACATTTCTAGTAAATAGCTACTTTATAACCTTTATTTTCCAGAATAATCAGGTAAATTCCTTTTTGAGGAAATGATATTTTATTCAAACCTACAGATAACAAAGATTTACCTTGTACACTTCCTGTAATATTCATCCATGTAAGTGACCTCGTTTCATTACTGGTTACAAACAAATTTCCATTCTGAACGTACATCTTGTTCGTGAGATCACTCTGAGGAATTGAAGCAGTCCGGAATGACTTACTAACTTTAACATCGTCAATATACAGCCCTCCAAAATAAAGATTACCTTCGAATGTTAATTCGTATTGTTCACTTGGATTTATAAGCGTAACCTTTTTATCTATCCACGTTGAAGTCAAATCAGTGTAAGATATGAGTGTTTGCCAATCTGGCATGGTAGGAGTTCGATATAAAATACTTAAAGACGGAGGATTGTTTGCATTTCCCTTGTTCTGATATTGAAATTGTAAAGTATAGGAAGAGTTAGACTCTAAGCTTATGTTATTCAATTCTACCCTACTGGTGTTTTTTGTTTGTGAAAACAGTAATGAGGTCTGTTTCATATAAAGATAACATTTACCTTCATTGGGTGCCGGTGTAAAATCATTATATAATTGACCATTACTACTGTTAAAAGCTTTCCATGAGACGTTTCCCTGAATCTGATTTATAGTTGGATTTATATTTTCAAAATTCTCTTTAAAAACGATACCGGATACAGAGTCATTATTATTTTGAATTATATTATTTAAACTGATAATCCCATCTGTAATTCGACTAATATTAGAAAGAGATATCTGGCATGTCGTTCCATCCCAACAGAATGCAGCAGGAATACTACTATTGTTGAATGTTGTATTTATAGAAGTGCCAGGGAAAGGACATCCCGCACTATTCACAGCCCCAAAGGAAGAAGCTGTTGCCGCAGGTATAGCTGTAGTAGCTGAAGCACAAACAATGTAGCATTTTTGAGGGTAAGTTGCATTTATTTCGTTTCCTGGGGATGAAATATCCTTGTGAATATGATAAATCAATAGTCCACTTCCGGGTATAGACACATTAAATCCCGTTTGTGTTCGGTTTTCCAATAAATAATATTCTCCTGTAATCTGAGTATCTAATCTGTAGATTTGATTTTTGTTTTCATTGGTGGAAAGTATCTCATTGCTTCCCGCACTCAATGTTTGGATATCTACCCAGCCGAAATCATAGGCTTTCACATATGGATTGAAATCTGCCGGTGAGATTCCATTATCATTCCAACAACCCGAAGCCATAATATCCCATTGCCCTGTGCCAATATATTCACCTCCGGTAGCGTAATCAGTATCATAAAAATCCATTGCCCCCAACGAATGACCTATTTCATGACAATGCACACCGATACGAGATAGTCCAGTTCCACTATTTCTCCTTAATTCCGGTGCACAAGAATAGCCTTTTATTTTAATTCCATCAATGGTATAAGGTTGACTGAAGGTGGCTTCATGCGACCAGATTGTCGAAGAAGATGCACCTGCTTCCTCTCCGTAGCCGGCAAATATGATATGTATATTGTCAACATAGTCATCTCCATCTCCATCATAATCTGCTAAATTGATTTGTTTGGATGCCTGCTGGATGGCTTCTTCAAAAAGAGCCTGCGGATTTTTGTCTTTTCCTCCTAATGCATTTCCCCCGTAATAATTCATATTGTATTTTGCAGTGTAAGGTCCCAGGATATCACATGTGATATTTAACTGCCCGTAAGAAGTACTTGCATAGTAATCATGTACACTTCCAATAGCTCCATCCACATTATATTTCTCTTGATTAAATAAAGCGTTGATGTCCTGATAACTTTTTTGGAAAGTAAGATCATTAAATGCCATTAAAATAACCAATACTTTCCGATTTCCTGTTTTAGAAACAGAAAGAGATTCAGATGCGATAGTATTCCTTTTAATTAATCTTTTCTGAAAAACGTTTTTGCGTATAGGCAATCCTTTAGGAACGTTTTTTAGAAAATCACTTAATGCAATACTTCGTTTGTTTTGAGAACAAAGCCTATACGAAGATACGGAGGCGTAGCCGTCCGTATCTTCTTTAGCATACAACCAACCCAAGGTATCAGGTAATAGAGTATATCCATCTTCCGTTATTGCCCATTTACAATTCTCGTCTCCTTTTAATATAAGCTTTACACTATCTCCACCATTATCTAAATGGTAACTTATAATTTGGGGGTACGCTATAACTGTTTTAGCATTTGTATGTAATAAAGCAATAATTGAGAGTAGGATTAAAAGTCGTTTCACGTTTTTTATTTGTTACCTGTAAATGTTTCAACCCACCCAATTCCATTACTATCTCTGTCATCATAAGTGGTAATGGTTAAATATCCAACAGATGTTACAGTAAAATTTTTTTTAGTGTCGATATTCTTTAATGTATACGTATTGTTTGCAGCGGAGATACTATATAATTCTTTTGGATAGTCAAAAGGAGTCCATGTTCCTGAAAGAATGTATTCAGCATCGGTAAATTTTACATAAATGTTGGATTGTGTATCCATAGCCAATTTCAATAAAGCTTTCCACTCTTGCGTTTCTGTAGAATTAGCTAAATAGTGTGTTTGTACAATCTTCCCATTGTAAGTACCAATTACATTCTGAATCATTTGAGCAGTTGTTAGTCCAGAAGTCGGATCAACTGTAGTCTGATTATTAATTGGATCATCATCCTTGCCGCATCCTACAAAAACTGCACTAATTAATAATATTGCCACTAATGGCATAAATAATCTAAGATTTTTCATTTTGCTGTAATTATTATGTTAATGGAATGATTTGTTTTTTTACTCATAAGCTTTTCGCTCCCTACTCTAATTACGGATTTTCGGGTTGTTCCTTATGGTCAACTGTTGGGGATCAATGAGTTTTTTCCAAAACAATTGGACGTGCTATAGTTAAACCGTTTTATCATTTCACGGTAAAAAGATTTTGAATCTTTATATTGTAGTAGATATTATGTCTTATTTTACCTCCTTTTTTTATTCGCATGCTCGTCAGCTTTTCGGCATCGGCTCCCTACTCTGTTTGAGGATTTTCGGGTTGCTCCATTCATTTTGCAGTTTGAGAGGATCATTGGGGTAGTTTAGACAATAAATCATTTGTCCTTCACGCAACGAACATAAAATCCACACCTCTTATCGAAGTTGTTTCTGAAAGCATAGCTACTATTGTAGTCCAAATATCTGCCTAAGCCGTCGGTAGAAGAGCTCCACCAGTAGCCACTGAAACCAATGAAGTCAAATGGAGCGGTGTAATTGTACTCTTTGCAAAAGCGATACCCTCCCGGAAGTGCAGTAAAACCGGATATGTTATTTTTCGTCAAATCATTGCCGATTGCACCAGGCCCCGTGAATGAAGTCCAGTCGGTATTTGCAGCCAATGATTTTGCTACCCTATTGTCATTGGTGGTGCCATCATAATTGTATCCATTGGCAATCAGATAGTTTATAAGTGTAGTCCACTCAGCATCTGTAGCTATATGCCAGCCCACAGGAGCTAACTTTCGGCTGTCGTTCACGGCATACCAGTTATACAAGCGGCCATATTTTTCACCATTAGCAGGATCGTTGTTGTAATTGCAATATGCCCCGGTTGATAGAAATGGCCAATCACTTGTAACATTAGGTATAGTACCGCCGTTCCCATTGCTGTATTTGGTTGTTTTCAGGTTTTCCACCATCCACGTTTGTGTACCAATGGTTACGGTATGATATACATTACCATCGATATCGGTAACTGTTTCTGTAGCAGAAGCCCTATTCTTAAAAGTAACACTGTCAATGTTGGCTACTATCTGCTTGTATAATACTGTACCTCCTTTATAAACATACATTGTATCTTGCGCCACGACTAAATTGCAGCTTAATAAAAAAGCTATCATGATTGTATCTATTGTTTTCATAATGTTCATTGTTTTAGTATTTTACGAACTTATTGGTTTGAAGTTTATTGCCGTTTTGCAGGCAGCACAGATACAATCCGTTCTGGAATTGTGCTACAGGGAAAGAGATAAAATTTGTTCCGTTGTGGCTGCTGAGGGTTTGCTGAAATATAACTTTACCTTGTACATCCATAATTTGGAGTTCTACGTTCCCGGATGTTGCTGAGTAATACCGAATGTGAAGTTGGTCTGTTACAGGATTAGGGAAAAGAAACATAAAGAGACTTTCCTCATTGTTAACATCGACAATTGCAGCTATACTGCCAAAATTCAAGTTGCGAATGTTCGTCAATGCATAAGCACTCGTACTTCCGTTTATTTTATTTACCGTCAGGTTGCCCGTAGCAAAAGTCAGCTTTTTAATGCTGGTAAAGGTAAAAGGTGTTTGAGTGCCCGATCTCTCATTTACAAACATCGTGTTTTGTGCTTGCAGTCCTGTCAGGCAGAAGCTAAACAAAAACACAATACCCCAATTCATTTTTTTGTGTTTCATAATCATTCTCCTTTATATTAAAATGAAAAATAGTCAGATGAATTTCAAAAATGCTCACATTATGGGTCTGGCTATTCCGTTGTTATGTAAAGGATAGCCATAGTTTGAAAATGTAGTTCACTAATATAAACCTCCTGTTTCTTTATTGCCGGTATGAGGGTAGAATAGATTTTGATTTCAGATTTGTTATTGAAAGTTCGAAGAATCAGGGTCAGTTAGAGGGGTTAAACGGATAATCAAAAGTATTATACGCAAAATAATGCAGTGGGAGCAGTTCTTTCGCGAAGTAATTTTTTGGTTAAAATTCGGTATTTTGAAGGGTAGATACAGAATTTTGCTCAGAAAAGTGTTATATAGAAAGACTGAAAAAGCTGTTTATAAAACAGCGAAATTTATAAACAAAGATAACCTCTTGAAAAAACAAAGTCAATACTACTTTAGTAGTATATTTCAATAAAATACTATAATTATGGAATTGGGACTAACCAGGAAGCTATTGGATGAAGTGATGGGAGAGTTGGTTTTTTACCAGACCCTTATTCATGTGTTGCCAGTTGTGGTGTACACCTACGAGATTGAGCGGAAAGAAGAGGTAAAGTCTGTCCGGAATATTTGGATGAACCAACGAGGGTTGGATTTTATGGGGTATTCGCAAGATGAGATTTCGAGGATGGGATACGATTTCTTTCGGGAGACTATTCACCCGGACGATCTGGAGGTCATTCCTCAAAAATTATCGAAGGCATTTCGTGATAAGCCTGTATTTATTGGAATGCATCGTATCAAAGCAAAAAATCAGAGCAAATATTGTTGGACTTATTGCCACGGTATTGTACTGAAGACCTTCGATGATGGCTCGCCCCGGAAGCTTCTGACCGTGGCTTTCGAGATCACCGAGACCCTGCATACCGAGAATCAATTGGCCATTGCCATGAAGGAAATCAACAGTCTGAAGCAAGAGTTGAAGCGATGTTGTCTCACCCAGCGCGAGAAAGAGGTGTTACACCTGATCGTAAAAGGCAAGACAGATAAAGAGATCTCTCACGAATTGTTTATCAGTGTTACTACAGCCAAGAAGCATCGTACGAATCTGATTCGAAAGGTAGGGGTGCATAATTCAGTAGAGTTGTGGCGTTGGCTGTGGAAAACGGGGAATATTGATTTTATTCCACAACTATCTTCTTTTTAGAAATCGTTTTTTCTTTATCTATCAGTTTCAGTATATATTCCCCGGCTTTCAGATTCGAAATCGAAATTGTAGCCAAGTGAGACACAGTCTGGCTGGAGATTATTTGTCCGTTTGTGTCGCTGATTTCCATATAGAGCTGTGGGCTACTGTTGGCGCAATTTATGGTGACACACCTCAATTTCGAATCATAAATAAAGGCTGAGGGAATGAAAGGTTCTTCGATCATAGTTACGATATAGGGCGAGAAGTAAGACCGGATTATTTCCCGGATATTCCAGTTTTGGCCGTCGAATTGATAACGGGTATATTGCAACACCATCTTCTTCACCGGAATGTTATCTGTGTCGAAGAAGTGTGTAGGATCGGCGAACCAGGAGGTGTAGTCAGAATAAATGTCCGGTAATATCATTTCGTCGAGCGAGTAGAGGTTGTTGTACATTAATTCTACTCTGTCTACTTCATTGCTAATTAAGACGGGGTCTGTGTTTTCATAACTGCATGTGGTATAATATTCAGTTTGCCAACTGTTTTGTGACCAGTTAGATTTGGTGGCGGAGAGTTTGTTCCCTTTTTTGTCGAAGGTGCATTCCTTTTTGAAACTGTTGTCCCAACGGGAAGAATCGCTGTTCCAACGATAGCCGATAATCTGTGCGCGGATTCCCAGGCTGTCGTAGCTGGTCTCTTCTTTCGATTCGGGACGGAGTTCTCCTGTTGCCGAAGTGAACGCATGCCAGCGATAGTAACTATTCATAACTTCACGATCCGAGTCGTCGAAAGTGACTTCCTGTTTTTGAGTATTTATCCATTGTGGATCTATCCATTCGAAAAGTGCATATGAGGTTATTTTTCCGGATGAGTTGACCGTGTAGGTTTCTTTTTGCGAATTTATCCATTTTTCTATCCATTTCATGATGATAGTTGTGGTCTCGTCTGCAAAGTACGATACCTCTTTTTTTGTGTTATTTTCCCAAAGCTTGGAGCGATCATTCCACTGAGAGTAAATCTCCCGGGTCATTTTCCCGTCGGAATTAAATGTTCTATCGTATTTGTATTTCTTTATCCATTGCATCGATTGGGGATCGCTTTCGGAGTGGATTGTTGATATTTCACGACTGTTGTTGTCGAATTCTCGTTCCTCTTTGCTGTAGTTAATCCATTTGAGGGAAATGGTATCCCGAATTTGGTGCGTATACAATATCTCATTTCTCAGGTCGTCGTAGCTCCGATTTTCTTTCCCGGTATCGATCCATTGATTGTTTTCCCACACATAGGTTGTAGTCAGGACCAATCTACCAAACTTGTTGTAGGCATACTCTTTTTTGTACACTTCCGTCCACTCTCCCATACCGTTTATTTCAAAACGGATTGCCCGGATGAGATTACCGTTAGGGGTGTAGGTGTATTGTTCCTTCCAAAGCCCCGAGGTGATGCTATCCAATTTCTGCTTGCCCTCCGTGGTGGAGCGAAGGAGGGGAGTGGCGCTTTCTGTCCGGGTAGTATTTGAGATTGTTTTTTCAATCGCCCGGATCCTGTTGATTACGAACTCTTTCGGGTATGCGTTTGTAGAATCAGGCCCGGTGTGATGACGGTATTGCAGACCGGATTGACCGCTCGCAAGAAATGACATCATACAAAATACGAAGGTCAAAAACTTTGTCATGACATTTAAGGTTTAGGATACATTATACATAAATGGCATACAGATGACACGGATCATAGCGCAAGGTACCTAATCTCTAAACCTTACGCCAAAAAGCGATTGAATCGATTATGAAGTTACAATATAATCTTCCGGGAAAAATTGCCAATTCTCACAATATAAACTCCTTTCGGTAATGTGATAGCTGTATTCCTGTCTTGCGTATATATCGTTTGGATAGGCACTCCTGACGGTGACAAAATCTCAACCTTGGTATTTGTCTCATTGCACAATACCACAATCTGACCATTTGATCCATAAATTATACAACCATTAGTTTCGATAATTCTTATGCCGGCAGAAAAGTCCTCTTCTGAAACATTTTGAAACTCAGACCAGTACTGGGCTATCTGATAACTATCTTTTGAGTCGATTGGCACGAAGAGCTGGCAGTTGATGTAATCCACGCTGATGAAGGTTGAATTTGTAATAGTTGGCGGAGTCGGATTGGCAGACCTGATTTTTTTCAAACCGAAACAACCTCCAAATGCTTCGAGGGGGATTTGTGTCAGATTTTTGCTTAAATACAATTCTTCCAATCCGGAACAATTAGAAAAAGCAGAAGTTCCAATAGACGTTACGGAATTCGGGATGGTTAAGCTTCCGGTCAGGTTATTGCAATAAAGAAAGGCTGCGTTTCCAATCGTAGTAACGGAATTTGGAATGGTTAAACTTCCGCTTAATCCGAAGCAGTTGCTAAAAACATTATTGGTTATCGCAGTCAACGAATTCGAAATAGTTATATTGCCTGTAAATCCCGAGCAATTAGCAAAAGCATTTTCTCCAATTGTTGTCACAGTATTGGGGATGATCAGGTTGCCAGTAAATCCGGAACAACTTCTAAAAGCAGTTGCCCCGATCGTGGTAAGAGTATTAGAAAGGGAGAGGTCTCCTGAAAATCCGGAGCAATACCCAAAAGCCAATGCACCGATGGATGTTACAGAGTTGGGGATTGTTAAACTTCCGGTTAGTTTACTGCAATTTGAAAAAGCAGCATTACCGATAGTTTCCACGGTACCTGGAATAGTTAACGTACCGGTTAATCCGGAGCAATTGGCAAATGCACTTACTCCAATTTTATTGAGGGATTTTGACAAGGATAATCCGGTAATGCCCGAGCAGCTGGAAAAAGCCATGTCTTCGATGATCGTTACGGATTCCGGAATAGTTAGTGTTCCGGTTAATGCGGAGCAGTAGTTAAACGCATCGATACCAATCATTGTTATCGTGTTCGGAAGAACAATGGTCTTAAGTCCGGTTTTGTAGAAAAATGACTTTCTGGGCATTTCGTTTGCAGGATAGATAGTTGATACAGATGAATAGGTGCCTCCGGTTCCTGTATAAGCGGCAATGTTTACACCCCACAGATCAGCATTAGCTAATACCGTCATACTATCCCGCATAAACTTCACATCGCGTGCATCAATAGTTCCGGTTACGGTCAGATCTGTAATTGTTTTTGCCTCTAAGTCATTAAGCAGGGTATAGAGTTGTCCGGCTGTGGTCACATTTACGGTTTTGGAGGTTTGCCCCAATGCCAGACAGGCAAGCAGGGCAAAGCATAGAGTAAAATAAATCTTTTTCATAGCTAAGGATATTTAGGTGAGGTTGATTTATGTTTCTGAGAATTGATAAGTACGCTTGTTATCATTCTATAATCACCTTTTCCTGACAGACCAGCTTCTTATTGTCCGTTAATCTCAGCATATATCCGCCGGGCTTCAAATCTGAAACAGAGATGGTGGTCAGGAGGTTCACAGTGTATTGGGCGATTGTTTTGCCACTCATATCGCAGAGGCTTAAAACGAGCAGCGAGCGATTGCCCGGATAATTTACCGTAATGCACTTTGATGCCGCATGGTATATAATAATTGCGGAAGCGAGTTCCGGATCTGCGATTGTTGTCATATTGGGAGAGTAGTGGTACATGTTCTTCTCTGCAAGATTCCAGTTCCGGCTGTCGAATTGATGGCGGGAATATTGCAAAACCATTTTCTTTACCGGTATGTAATCTGTCTCGAAGAAGTGTGTAGGATCGTAGAATTGAGAGCTATAATTGTAGTAAATGTCGGGAAGAATCATTTCATCAAGCCGGTAGACGTTGTTGTAAGTCAGTTCTGTCATGTTCACTTCATTCCTGATCAATTTGGGATCGGTGTCTTCATAGCTACAGGAGGTATAATGTTCTATATTCCAGCTGGTTTGTTGCCAGAAAGCGCGGCTGGCCGAGAGTTTGTTTCCTTTTTTATCAAACGTGTATTCCTTTTTAATGCTGTTGTCCCAGCGGGAAAAATCACTGTTCCAATTATAACTTACTACCCGGATCCGGTTTCCTTCACTGTCATAAGCAGACTCCTCTTTTGATATCGGACGGAGTTCTCCTGTTGCGTAATTGATGGCATGCCAGCGATATAAGACGTTAGTAACCTCACGGCCCGAATCGTTGTAAGTGAAATCATATTTCACACCATTGATCCATTGAATGTTGATCCAGTCGAAGAGTGCGTAAGACGTAATTTTTCCGTTTGAATTAAATGTATAGGTCTCTCTGTTAGAATTGATCCATTGTCCGAGCCATTCCATGATAATGGTGGTGGTCTCATTCGCATAGTATGAAATCTCTTTTTTTGTGTTATTTACCCAGAGACCGGTGGAGTTATTCCAGTGGGAACAGATCTCCTCCGTCATTTTTCCTTCGTTGTTAAATGTTCTTTCGTATTTGAATTTCTTTATCCATTGTATTGACAGAGAATCCCCTTCATACTGGATGGTCAGAATAACATGCCCGTTGTTGTCGAACGCTCTTTCCTCTTTACAGCAGTTAATCCAATTCAGGGTTACTTTATTCCGAATCAGGTGCAAATACATGATCTCATTTCCCGGATCGTCATATAGGCGTTCCTCTTTTTCGGTTTCCATCCATAGATTATTTTTCCATACAAAGGTTGTGGTCAGGACCGGTTTTCCGGAATTGTTGTAGATATACTCTTTTTTGTAGGTGCCTATCCATTCACCCAGGCTGTTTTTCTCAAAGTGTGCAGCCCGGATAAGCAGTCCGTTTGGGGTGTAGGTATATTGTTCTTTCCAGAGCTCAGAGGTGATACTGTCCAGTTTTTGGCTGTTGGGCGTAGCCGAGCGAAGAGTAGGAGTGGTGTTTGCTGTACGTGTCGTCCCTGAAATGGATTTTTCAATTTTCCGGATTCTATCGATCAGGGAATCATTTGTATCCGTTTTGGTGTGATGTCGGTTAGTTGGCGGGTAGGATTGCCCGTTCGTAATAAATGACACCATACAAAATATGAAGGTCAGCATTTTTTTCATGGCGTATAAGGGCTTAGCGAAAATAAGGAACTATAGAGGCACACAGTTGGGAATATGTGTGAGACATTGATTCCCTGACTTAACCAACCTCTAAGTTAAGCCGTTTTGCCTGTGCGCCCTTTATGTGGTTTCAGAATAGATGTAATCTCACCTATACAAATTTACAACTTGAAGGGGGCAAAGTCAATACTACTTTTGTAGTATTTTTAAGTATGATATCGCGCAAAAAAAGAAGGGTTACAGCTAATAGCTAATGGCAATATACTATTTTTGCAACCAATTTAAAATTCGATTGAGGAGGGAAAGGATTGGTTATAGTGATAATCCGGATGAACCTTCCTTGAATTAACGAAAAGCAAGAGATGAAGAATCTTCAGATTTACTATTTTTCAGGAACAGGAAATGCGCGGAATGTTGCGCGTTGGATGAACGATGAAGCTACGGCAAATGGGATTCAAAGCGAGGTAATCAGTGTTTCGCAAAACCGATTAGCGAGCGAGATGAACCCGGATACGATGGTTGGATTTATTTCGCCAACGCATGGCTTCAACTATCCACCGCTGATACTCAACTTTATCATTCGTTTTCCGCATTCCAAAGGTTCACAACCTATTTTCCTGATGAATACAAGAGCCGGAATGAAAATCGGTCCGTTGTATGTTCCGGGACTATCGGGGCTGGCTTTGTGGCTTTCGGCATTCATTCTATGGCTGAAAGGGTATCGCGTAGTGGGGTTGCGTTCCATCGATCTGCCTTCAAACTGGATTTCGCTGCATCCGGGATATGGCCCGAAGACTGTGGCGGCTATGTATACGCGATGTGAAAAGAAAACCCGGCAATTTGCTCAACAAATATTTTCAGGTAAAAAAGTTTATCGGGCCGCCTATGATATTGTGCAGGATCTGCTCGTCGCACCTATTGCAGTCGCCTATTTTATGATTGGGCGCTTTATTTTGTCCAAAACATTGGTGGCATCGCGCGATTGCAACAAATGCGGCATTTGTGTGAAGAATTGTCCGGTGAAAGCTATTTATCTGGTAGATGGCAGACCCTATTGGAGTTTTCGTTGCGAGAGTTGCATGAAGTGCATGAATAGTTGTCCCAAGCGGGCTATCCAGGCAGCGCATGGAATGATTACTGCAATATTGGTGTTGGTCAATACGCTGGTGATAGGTGCATTTTACCGCCATTTTCCGGTAAGTGAATGGGGGATTCTGAGCGGAGATTCTTTGCCGGAGAAGCTGGTCCGGGTCACAGTCGAAGGCTTCGTGGTTTTCTTTTTTCTGGTAATAAGCTATCGTTTGGTGCACTGGCTGAGACGTTTCCGTTGGTTCGACGCTCTCATTATCTATACCTCATTGACGAAATTCAAATTCTGGAGACGTTATAAAGCACCGGTTAAGTGATACGTTTTAAGTAATACGTTTTAGGTGCGGATGGTACTGATTTGTAAAGAGGTTGTTTCAAAAGTCTGAATTGGACGCAAAGTCGCTAAAGCGCAAAGGAATATATATCTAAAAATAAAAATCTTTGCGTCTTAGCGCCTTCGCGTTTAGTTTCTTCTTTCTGACTTTTGGGACATCCTCTTACTTGCATTTGCATCATCCGCGTTCCATCATTGTTCCATCATTGTCCCAGTAACTCCTTCCGCAACTCTTTCGGTGATTTACCTACTCTTTTCTGCAAAAAGCGATTAAAAGAATTCTGCACATCAAAGCCGAGCATTTCGGCAATCTCATTCATAGACAATTGCGGTTGCATCAGCAGTAAGCGGGCCGCTTCAAAACGGACTTTATCAAGCAGTTCCTGAAAGGTAGTCTCCTCCTGCTTGAGATACCGCTGCAGGGTGCGGGGGGAGAGATTCATCAGTGAAGACACCAGACTCAGGGTGGGAGAGGTCTGTTTCAATTGCTGAAAGATGTGTTGTTTGGTGTGCTCTGTCCAGATATTCCGTTGTCCCTTCAGCCGTTGAATATAGCTTTCATACATTTGTAAAGCGTCCGGATTGGCGGTCGGGATTTTCCACTCCAACATCTCCAGAGGCAAAACGATGCAGAGCGCATCAGCACCGAACTCAATCGGGCAGGTGAAATACTCTTCCAGCAAATCTTTTTCACCCTCTTTAGCATAAGGTGTATAGATCTTGATCGGTTTTACCTCGCGTCCCAGAAATTCTCGACGACTGCGGATAGAGAACCCAATGTTGTGTTCTGTTAACTGTCGGGCTGCAACCGGGTAGGTTTTTAACCAGTCGGGATGCATCTTCGTGATGTGATAGATACCGTCTTTTTTCACTTCGAAGTCGTAATGGTTGAGTGTGTCTACCATATCAATATGCTTTCTCATATTGTCCAATGCCTCATTATAGGTATTGCAGCTTTGATAGATCTGTCCCAAAATCCCCAAAGTAGAGAAGGGCGATTCAAATCCGATACGCAATCCGATGCGATGATCGTGCAGTCTCTCGACTGTTTTTTCAATAAACTCCCCCAATTGTATAGGCGATACCACTACATCTGTTTTATATAGCTCATCCGGTGTGAGTTTTACTTCTTCAAGAAGGTCTATAAAGTCTTCTCCTCTCGATTCCAGGCTAAAAAGTATATTTCGTAAGGCAATTCCGTAAATCATAGTGTTGTTTTGGCGCAATCGGATAAAAGTAATACATTTTGGGCGAATACCAATCATTCGGGACAGGGTAATTTTGCAGTCAGATTTCAATAAGGTCATAAGCGAATGAAAAGAGGTGCAATAGGTTTGGTTTGTTTAATAGGTATAACGGGTATGCAGGCCCAACAAAGTTTTACCCTCGAGGAGTGCCGTCGTATGGCTCTCGACAACAACAAAGAGCTGAAAATTTCGGAAGAAAAGATCAAAGAAGAACACAGCAAACAAAAAGCTGCTTTTACCAAATACCTGCCCGATCTCTCCTTTACAGGAACATACCTTTATAATAGCAAAAATATTTCTCTACTGAGCGAAGATGCCCATTTGCCGGTCGGAACGGTGATGTCTGACGGTTCGTTTGGTTTTCGCACCGATCAGGTGAAGGGAACCACGGTAAATGGAACCTGGATGCCTTTGGATAAAGAGGGTAATCCTTTTAATCCGAAAACCAGTCCTGAAAAGATTGTCTGGAATGATTATGCCATTATCCCGAAAGAGGCTTTCGAAATGGATATTCATAATGTCTTTGCCGGAGTGCTGACACTGACTCAGCCGATTTATATGGGAGGCAAAATCCGCGCATATAACGAGATTACCCGCTTTGCCGAAGAACTGGCTAAAACGAAACATAATACTAATCTGCAAGAGGTGATTCTGAAAACGGATGAAACCTACTGGCAGGTGGTCTCCCTGGTAAACAAGAAGAAACTTGCCGAAAGTTACATTAAGCTATTGCAAAAGATGGATGGCGATGTGCAGACGATGATTGCTACGGGCGTTGCCACTAAAGCCGACGGATTGACCGTGAAAGTCAAACTGAATGAAGCTGAAACTGTACTCTCAAAGGTGGAAAATGGTCTTAGCCTGAGTCGGATGGTTCTGTGTCAGCTTTGTGGTATTTCCTTGCAGACTTCATTAATATTGAGTGATGAAAATACCACACCTGAACCTGAAACCACACTTCCTCCCGTAGATGTGAATATGGCCTTTAATCAGCGTCCTGAGCTAAAATCGCTTGATCTGGCAACCAAGATATATAAGAAAAAAGAGTCGCTGGTCGTGGCTGATCTGTTGCCGCAAGTAGCACTGACCGGTAATTACATGGTCTCAAATCCGAACAGCTATAACGGTTATGAAAATAAATTCGGCAGTATGTGGAACGTGGGCGTTGCCGTGCGTGTCCCCATTTTTCACTGGGGTGAGAATTTCCACAACCTGAAGGCTGCTAAAAGTGAAACCTGCATGGCTAATCTGCAACTCGAAGAGGTGAAGGAAAAGATCGAATTGCAGGTGAATCAGGCGGTTTACAAATCGAATGAGGCATCGAAACGAATGATTTCGGCCAAAAAGAATATGGAGAAAGCTGAAGAGAATCTGCGTTATGCAACGTTGGGTTTTGACTCGGGGGTTATTCCCGCATCAAATGTCCTCGAAGCGCAGACTGCCTGGCTTTCAGCTAACTCCGAAAAGATTGATGCGGATATTGACGTGCGGCTTAGCAAGGTCTATCTGGCTAAAGCGTTGGGAGAGGACCTCCCCTCCCGATAGCTATCGGGACCCTCCAAAAGAGGGGCTCTGAATACCCTTTAAATCCTTGTTGTTTGTAGCGCGTCTCTCGAAGCTATGACTCTAAACAAACACAGTTAGTTTTCGTTTTTACTAAATCCAATTAAAACCTGGTCTTCAAGTCCCCTTTCGGGGGATTTAGGGGGCTAATTACTATATTATATGAAAAAGAACAGACTTTTCTGGGTGTTTATAGTTCTGCTGGCAGCCATTATTGCTGCTGTGGTGATCGGATTTTTGTGTTTGAAACCTCAGCAGGAGGTGATTCAGGGACAAGTAGAAGCCTCTGAAGTCCGTATTTCGGGAAAAGTACCGGGGCGTATTCAGGCCTTTCGTTTTGCCGAAGGCGAGAAGGTTGCCAAAGGTGATACGTTGGTGATTCTTGATTCACCGGAGGTATTGGCTAAACTTAGCCAGGCGCAGGCTGCCGAAGACGCTGCTCAGGCGCAAAACCTGAAAGCGATTAAAGGAGCCCGAAGCGAGCAGATCACCGGAGCCTACGAGATGTGGCAGAAAGCCATTGCGGGTCGTGAGATCGCAAAAAAATCATTCGACCGTGTACAGACTTTATATGAAAAAGGGGTAGTAGCCGCACAAAAACGTGACGAAGCCGAAGCGAATTATAAAGCGATGGTAGCGACCGAGAAAGCGGCCAAATCACAATACGATATGGCAAAAAACGGTGCTGAGCGCGAAGATAAAATGGCGGCTGTCGCTCTGGTGAATCGAGCCAAAGGTGCGGTGGAAGAGGTAGAATCGTACCTGAAAGAGACGGCTTTGACATCACCTATCGACGGAGAAATCTCTGAAGCTTATCCTAAAGTAGGAGAGTTGGTAGGAACTGGTGCCCCGATTATGAATCTGATTGATCTCAATGATAGTTGGGTGGTTTTCAATGTGCGTGAAGATCAACTGAAAGAGTTGAAAATGGGGGCTGCCTTTAAAGCGCAGATACCGGCTCTTGGAAATAAAGAGATTATATTGAAAGTAACTTTCCTCAAAGATATGGGAAGCTATGCTGCCTGGAAATCGACTAAAGTAACCGGTCAATTCGATGCTAAGACTTTCGAAGTGCGTGCTCGTCCGACGGAAAAAGTAGCAGACTTACGTCCCGGAATGTCGGTGTTGCTTATCAGGAATTGAGAACTATAATAGAAGATACTGTATATAGAAGATCCTGATCATTCTGAAGGGAAATCTCAAATTTCCCTTTGGGATGTGACGGTAATGAATCGTAGACCCAATTATTTCGCAATGACAACAAACAATCATAAACAGGGACTGGTATCCGTCGTTAAACGCGAGGGTAGGAGGTTGGTATCGCATCCCATCTACCTGTTTACGATGGTGATTGCACCTTTGTTTTGCTACTTCCTGTTTACTTCTTTGATGCAAAACGGATTGCCTGCCAATCTGCCTGTGGCTGTCGTTGATCTCGATGGTACATCCACTTCACGCAATGTGGTTCGTCAGTTGGATGTCTTTTCGCAAAGTCAGGTGGTGATGCAACCGGCTAATTTCGACGAAGCACGCAGTGCCATGCAACAGGGAAAGGTGTATGCCATCTTTCTGATTCCGCGACACTTTACGCATGATCTGGTCAATGGAGAGCAACCCAGGATCACTTTTTATACCAACAATACTTTTTACATTGCATCGTCGCTTGTTTTCAAAGATATGAAGACGGTTTCGGTGTTGGTCTCCGGAGCAGCCGGTCGCAAAACCCGTTTGGCCAGAGGACAGGACCTCCGCCAGATCATGGCGCAATTGCAGCCGATTGTTATCGATACCCATCCGATTGGGAATCCGTGGATTAATTATTCTATTTACCTGAATAACCTGTTGCTGCCCGGTGTATTGCAGTTGCTTGTTTTACTGGTTACAGTATATGCCATTGGCATTGAGATCAAGCAAAAGACTACGCATCATTGGCTGCATACAGGGGGAGACTCTATGTTTGTTTCCATCATCGGGAAGCTATTGCCTCATACGTTGATTTTTACCCTGGTGGGGATTTTCTTTCAAGTGTTGCTTTACAAATATCTCCAATTTCCGCTGAAGAGTGGAATTGGTCCCATGGCGTTGGCATTGTTCTTACTGATTGTTTCTTCGCAAGCCCTGGGCGTGTTTTTCATATCGGTATTGCCGGTGTTGCGATTGGGATTAAGCGGTGCCAGTCTGGTGGGAGTAATTTCCGTGTCGATTTCCGGATTCTCGTTTCCGGTATTTGCCATGGCAAAACCATTGCAGGTTGCAAGTCATTTTTTTCCCTTACGCCACTATTTCCTGATTTATGTCGATCAGGCATTGAACGGCATCAGCATGTACTATTCCCGCGTGGATTATCTGGCTTTGGCTGCATTCCTGCTTTTACCGTTGCCTCTGTTGCCTAAATTGAAACATGCGTTGAAATATCAGGAGTATAAAATGTAGAAGAACGTATTAAGTGATAAGTTGTACGTTATAAGTCCAGACTCTCAACTTACAACCTAAAACTTACAACTTATGACCTATTTATGATTACGAAACTCGTCCCTTTCCTTCGCACCGTCATTTCCGACATCTTCACCATCTGGTACAAAGAGCTGAAGAATGTCTTCTCCGATGTAGGAGTGATCATCTTCTTTCTGGTGGTTCCGTTTGGTTATCCGTTGCTCTATTCTTATATCTATGATAATGAAACGGTGAGGGACGTTCCGATGGTCGTGGTCGATCAAAGCCGGTCGGCATTGAGCCGCGACTTTATCCGCCGGGTAGATGGTACGCCTGATGTACAGGTTGCTTCCCGATGTTCCGGTTTAAGTGAAGGTCAGGAGCTGATTCGTCGCCGACAGGCTTACGGCATTTTGCTGATTCCCGAAGATTTCAGCAAGAATATTGCCCAGGGACGACAATCGACCCTTTCGCTCTACAGCGACATGAGCAGTATGCTTTTCTACAAGGCTATGCTGACTGCCACCACCGATGTGTCGGTAAAGATGGGAAAGGAAATTCAGATCCGCAACCTATCCAACGTAACCGAAATTCAGGGCGAGCGTGCAGCTACTCCGGCCAATTACGAGTCGGTGGCCATGTTCAATCCGCAAGTAGGATTTGCCTCGGCAATTGTTCCGGCCATTCTGATTCTGCTGATCCAGCAGACTTTATTGCTGGGCGTGGGAATGCTTACGGGTACAAGCCGCAACAATACCAACCGTATACAACAGATCGACTACGGTAACCGTCATTTTATCGGCAGTCTGCGTATTGTGACGGGAAAAGCGCTTTGCTATTTTATGATTTACGCTCCGGTTTGCGCGTGGGTATTGCGGGCAGTTCCTTCTATTTTTGATTTTCCGATGGTGGGACATCCGGGGCAAATCATGTTGTTTATACTGCCTTATTTATTGTCGGCTATCTTCTTTGCCATCACATTGGCGGGAGTGATTCGTGATCGTGAAACGCCGATACTTATTTTTGTGTTTACCTCCGTGCCGCTGATGTTTCTGGCGGGAGTTTCGTGGCCGCAAACAGCCATTCCCGAAGGATGGAGATATTTTTCCTACCTTATTCCTTCGACATTTGGAATACAAGGATTTCTCAAACTGAGTACTATGGGCGCTGATTTGTGGCAGGTGAAATTTGAATATATCGCGTTATGGTTACAGACTCTGGTCTTTTTTATCACCGCTTGTTTTTCTTATCACTTCGTGATTACGGGAAATCGTCGCAAGCGAGTGAAGGCACTACAAATCATGAAGAAAATGAGTCTTTTCAGATAGGCTCTGATTTATAAGGAGAAAGTTCGAATTGAACTAAAGATAGTTTTTTGATGGTTATGCGTCGGTCTGCTTCCGTGGATCGGCGCATTTTCATATTGAAATGCCATGACTAGATCAAAAAAATCAGCTTGTTTTGCATCTTACAGGAAGTTGCAGAAACAAGCTGAATCTATTATCGGTCGATCCCACCGGGATCTTAATCCATTTATTGAATAATTAATGGCTGTGAGGGTTTATGTGCCTACTCTTTTATCAGATAAAGGAGGTTGTCTTCTATTCGGTAATATAGAGGAGCAATACAGATTTTGGGATAACGAAACCGTAAACGTCTAGCTTCACTTACTACAAAGTCGATCTCATTATCGATCTCAAACATAGGTGCAAAATTCATAAAATGTTCTTCTGCACGATCCTTATCCCATCCCGCAGTCTTTACGAGTCCTTCGATGAATTCGTTTTTGCGGGAAAAAAGATTTACCATTCCGCAATTGTTATGAGCGATGAGCACAATGTATTTTACTTCTCCGACAGAAACGGCATATGAAACTTTAAACTCACTGAAGCGCAGATTTGCACCTCCTGCCCGAATGATATACGCAAAGTTATCGGGGATATGTAAGTGTTTTCGGTTGTCCATACACATACCGACTAAAAGCTCAGCTTTGTTGTACGTTTCGAAGGGACGATCCAGGTTGTGATATTCTAAGAGTCGTCCGATAGGAGTGTCTTTGTATTCGGGGAAAATGTCGCTTGTAGATGATACTTTTTGTAATCTGTCCATTAATCTTTCGTTTTGTTTTAGCATTTAACGTTTAAATATCCGCTACAGTTCAGTGTATTTGTGATTTGATTTCTCTCTATTACTGCAAATATTACGAATAAATTTTAATAGTATCATCGAATTAGGTGAATAAAAGAGATTAGAATCTACTTTTTATGGCTGGAGTAGGACGTTATTTGCAAATGATGAGATGTCATATTTGTATGTCATTATATTCCCGCATCACACCCAAATGCCCGATAATCGGATCTTCTTTCGCAAGAGACTGCCCGCATTGTTCCGATGCGGCACGACATCCGCCTTTGCATTTTGACCATTTGTCGCAGGGTTTACACAATTCGGGGATTTGCTCTTCCCACTGTGCGGTGTAGTCGGAGTAGAGAATCTCTTCCAGTTCCTTTTCGTAGATATTCCCGGCCACTATGGGAGAATGGTTGCAGAGACGGATATTGCCATTGATGTCGAGTGTAATGGGGCGCCGCAACACATCGAACGAGCAATGCCCGAAGCTAATCAGCGGGTAATCTGCCGGATCGAGCAGACAAATCGGGGTACAAACATTTGCAGAAAGTTGTAACCCTAATTCTTCCGCTTTGGTATTAGCCACCTGAAACGCCTGGCGCAGTTCCTCGGCCGAGGCCGAAACATCCAACGGATGATTGCACCCTCTACCGCCAATATTGTAGCGATTGAGCATAATTCTGCGGCAACCGAGCGATGCGATAAATTCAAGCGTCTCGCCCAACTGATTTACATTGTGCCTGGTAATCACAACGACCGGAACAACCCGACCTCCGAGTTTCAGTACGGATAGGGTAGAAGCTACCGACTTCTCCCAACTGCCTTTTACCTGCACCATACGATCATGCACATCCGCTTGTCCCGAATGAATCGGGAATTCAAACAATCCGACTCCGAGCTTGATCAGCTGTTTGTAATCCTTCTCTTTGCCTTTCGTTCCGTTGCTGATAAGCGTTATTTGTTTTCCCTCCATGCGGCAAAACAGAATCACTTCGGCAAAACGCTCCGACAGAAAAGGTTCTCCTCCGGTGAAGGCGACGTATTGTACATCGGCGACACTAAATATTTTCCGTAGAGTTTCGATGGCTTTGCGGTAGGAGTTAAAGGGCGTTCGTTCCACTGCATCGGTTTTCCAGATGTTGTAGCAATAGACGCAATCGAGGTTACATCGATCGGTGGTTTCAAAGGCGATATGGGGGAGGTTGAGCATGGAATATTCTTGTTGGATTATTATTATTATTATTTTGTGGGTAATTTAAATATGAATGGTAATGTGAATATAACGGGTACGGCTTTCCCTCCTTGTTTCCCCGGATTCCATTTTGGGAAAGTCTTGATAATTCGTACAGCTTCTTTATCAAGTAAAGGGTGTAGTCCTCTAAGAATCTTTATGTCAGAGATTGTGCTATCTTTCTCTACTTTAAATGAACAGATAACTATTCCTTTAATACGGTTTTCATAAAGCTCTTTGGGGTAAACGATATGCTCTGCTATATATTTAAACATAGCTTCATTTCCTCTCGGGAATTCGGGCATTTGTTCTACAATTGTGATTGATTCTGTATCTTCATAACAAAAGGTAGATGGGCTTGTATTATCATATAATATAGAGTCAGAAGAAATACGATCCTTTTTTGAGTCCAGTGAATGATTCTGTTGTGATATAGATCGAGTAATAGTATTCTTTTTTATTTGCGATGCAACTTGTGCTATACTTGTCCCCACAATCAGCCCCCCAATCACCAGCTTTGGCCGCACAAACATACCCCATCCTCCCGATTTATCCGCTAAATAGGATAAGAGACTAAACAACAGGTGAAAGGTGTGGAATTGGAGTTTTCTGGACATGGATTATTGCTTTTTATTTGGCATTGAAAAACGAATGGGTAAGGTGAATTTGACAGGAACAGCTTTTCCACCTTGTTTTCCGGGGTTCCACTTAGGCATAACTTTAATAACTCTGATTGCTTCTTTATCCAGTAATGGATGAATTCCACGAACCACACTTACATCTGAAATTGAACCATTCTTATCAACCATAAAAGAACAAATGACCATTCCAGAAATATTGTCATTGAAAACTTCTTTTGGGTAAACAAGATTTTTATTGAGAAACTCCATCATAATTTCTGACCCTCCGGGGAATTCCGGCATTTGTTCTACAACAATAAAAGGTTCATAATCCTCATTCTTAAAATATGGTATTTGGGATGAATCAATCACTATATAACATGATGTTGCTGTGTCATTTTCTGGATCATAATTGCATTGAGACTTTTTTAGAGAATCTATTTTGGGGTCAATGGATATTGATTCGGACTTATTGCTGTTTTTTACATTGCAAGCAGTCATCCCCAGCCCCACAATCAGTCCCCCAATCACCAGCTTAGGTCGCACAAACATACTCCATCCTCCCGATTTATCCGCTAAATAGGAGAAGAGACTAAACAACAGGTGAAAGGTGTGGAATTGAATTTTTCTGGACATAATTTATGAGTATAATTAAAATCTAACAGGAATAGTGTAATAACTCCGTACTGCTTTTCCATTTATCTTTCCGGGATTCCATTTGGGGAAATTTTTTATAACTCTGATTGCTTCTGTATCCAGAAGTGGATGAGCTCCTATAACAACTTTAATGTCAGAGATTGTCCCATCAGTATTTACAATAAACCGGCATATAATACGTCCCTTTACATTCTGTTCGAATAGTTGTTTGGGATAAACAAAATTTGAATCAATATATTGTATTAGTGCATTTTCTCCCCTTGGGAATTCTGGGATTGAGTCAACCAAACTATAAATTTGATTAGTCCCAACTTTTACTCTTGTTTTGGAAGTATCTATTTGATCGTCATCAGGTAATTCTATATCATAACAGGATATAACCGGTTCAGTAAGCGTTTTTTTATAGTTGAGCTCATTGGATTTTTTGGTACAATCTTTAACGCTTGTCATTCTATGCGTAATCTCAGATATTTTATTTGACGTTTTTGGAGTCTGATTATCTGAACTTTTCAAAGGATTATTTTCCGGCTTTGTATTACACCCCGTCACTCCCAATCCCACAATCACTCCCCCAATCATCAACTTTGGTCGCACAAACATACTCCATCCTCCCGATCTATCCGCTAAATAGGAGAAGAGGCGAAACAATAGATTAAAGGTGTGGAATTGGATTTTTCTGGACATGGGTTATTTTGTTTTCTTGGATAATGAAAATCGGATAGGTAAAGTAAATTTTATAGCAACTGGTTTTCCTGATTGTTTGCTTGGATTCCATTTGGGCATAGTCTTGATTACTCTGATAGCTTCTGTATCCAACAATGGGTGGATACCTCTAACAATTTTAATATAAGAAATGTAACCATCTTTATTTACAATAAAAGTACAGATCACCATTCCCTCTATTTTATCTTTAATTGCTACTGGGGGATAGACTATATTCTTTGATAGAAACTGAAACATGGCCTCATTCCCACGCGGAAACTCCGGCATTTGTTCAACAATATAGCAGAAAGGCTCCATGATTTCTTTTTTAGCAGAATCTTTAGTAGTAAACAAAGATACTTAAATAATCATTAAATTGCTGAGCTTCCTGAAATTCGTTTTTAAAGTTTAATAAGAGGGAATCGCCACTTGCATATCATTCTCATAAATCCTAAGTTTGTAATATGAAACGCAAGCTTTATTTGTTTAATCCCGACCACGATCTGGCATTGGCCAATGGTGATGAAAATTTTAATCTGCCCCGTTCAGCACGCTCGTTTGCCGGAGATCTGGCCTGCTTGCCCATTTGGTATGCATCACCGGAGAGTGTGGTATTGGGTTTATTATCCGATCGTTCGTGGATGGGGGAGATGCAGGCGCTATTTCCTCAGTTGGCATCAGTCTCTGTAAAGTTGCATCCTGATTTTTCAACCATTGAGGCGTTGTTTCCCTGGGGATGGGATGCAGTGGTTCGTAAAGGTCTGATCGTACAGGGAGCCGGGAATCATTTGCTTCCTGAAGCGTCGCGATTGGGGGATATACGTCGATTGTCTCATCGAGGGACAGCAGTCAGAGCTATGCATTTTTTTCGGGAAGATGCTTCGATAGCCGATCTGTTGCCGCCTCCGGCACAACTGCTCTCTGCTGGTGATGTAGAAGCTTTTGCGGCACATTATTCCAAAGTGGTGTTTAAAGCGCCCTGGTCGGGGAGTGGAAAAGGGTTGTGTTGGTCCAGTGGTGCTATTTCAAAAAATACACAAGGCTGGTGCCTGCATATTGCCGAAAAGCAAGGCTGCGTAGTAGGTGAGGAGGTGTACGATAAGGTGCAGGATTTCGCGATGGAATTCTGTTGTTACGGTGGGAAGGTTTCGTTTGCCGGTTATTCGTTGTTTCATACCGACAATGGCGTGTACAAGAGCAACGAGTTGATGAGTGATGAGGCTATTTTAAATCTGCTTACTACTGAATGGCTAACTGAGAATGCCCTGATTACAGCTCAAAACCGTCTGTTGTCGTTTATAGAGAGAGAAATCGCTCCTTTTTACGAAGGATTTTTGGGCGTGGATATGTTTATTTTTCAGCAAGAGGGTAAGTTTCGCTTTCATCCCTGCGTGGAGATCAATCTACGCATGACGATGGGGTGCGTGGCTCGTGTTTTCTACGATCATTTCGTGCAGTCGCCTGAAACAGGCCGTTTCTATATCGACCATTTCCCTTTGTCCGAAAGCCTGCGGAACGATCATCTGCAACGCCAATCCTCATTTCCGTTGCAGGTAACAGAAGGGCGAATCACGCGGGGTTATCTTTCATTGTCGCCTGTTACCGAAAGCTCGCGTTACCGGGCAAGGGTGGAAATTGGATGACGTGTATATTTCCTTCGGATAGATATCCAGATTTCTTCTTCCGAATTCGGGGTGTTGTTTTTGTACTTCTCGCCCAACAGCTCAAAATGTTCTCTATTATCCACTTCATATTCTGAACGGGGTAACCATTCGCCAAATATATAGTGAAACATGGGTGCGAAATCGCCAGGTAGGCCGACATAGGTAAAGACGGCATACATTCCACCCGACAAGGTGTAGGTCTTCATTCCGTCAGGCACATGGGTAAAGTCGGAAACTTCCACGACTGCCCATTTTACGAACTCCGTATCCGGGGTGAAATCCTTAAAATCGAGCGATTCGTTATAGACCTGCATGCTGATTAAATCGGTTGTCAGGGCATTCAAAATCTCTTTCCGACGGGGCATAAAGCTTCTCCATAACTCAGCCGTTTTGTTGTCGGATAATGACATTTTCAGGCATTTGCCGACTAATTTCTTTTCGGGGATAGTTTCTATTCTTGGAGTCAGATCTTTCATTCAGGTTAATCACTTTGAATTTTGTTGCTGTAAAGATGACAAGAAACTAAAAAGCCACCTTGCAAAAGGTGGCTTTTTATCTCAAGGTTCAAATTATTTCTTCTTAAATAAAGGATCGAGACCAATGGTGCCTTCCAGTTGTACCAGGTAGGAGTCACTCATGGTATTTGCCAGATCCATTTTGACTGATGCTATACGACCGGCGATATCCATCTCTTTCACCAACTCGCTATTCTTCGGATTGCTATTGAATGCCTCTAAAGATGCCAGCTGTTGTTGCAAGAATTTCACTTCACGCACTTGTTTCAGTTTCAAGCGTTCTTTGTACCAATCGCTTTGGATTACATAGTCGCGGGTGAAATAGGTGCGCAATTCGGAATCGCTAATCTCTTTGCCTTCATAGTGTCCGTAGGCCATAATGTGCAGCAAGATTTTGAGCGGTGGAATAGCGGATTCGACACTGCCGTCGGCAAAATATTCTAAGGCCACTTTCTTCTGAGCTTCTACAATATTGTTGATACCGTCGACAAAGTCTTCCATTCCCTGAAGTTCGGGCTTGAGCATCGTTTCGCTGAATACGGTGAGTGGCTCATCGAACAATCGGTTCATGCAGCGGAAGGCGAAGTTTTGGGTAATCCGGTAACCCAGGCGACTGGCCAAAACTTTTTGTCCGTTGTAGTCAAAGTCGTTCAGCTTCTCAAGACATCCGTTCTCGATCAACAGCTCCGGATTGCGGTCTTCGGGAACAAGTCTCGACCAGATTTCGGGAATCAGGATACTGATATCGTGATCGAATCGGTGTCCGTTACCGATGTATCCTGCTGCCGAGCTAAATCCCTGGTATTCTGTCAGGATATAGGATAAGAGCGCGTTGTTGAGGTCGGTAGTGGCCGTAAGCATATTGAAAGGACCTTTGGTAAGCGCACCTTCCGATCCGGCACCGGTAGTCGATGGTGATTTACCGGTAAGACTACAAATAAAGTCCATAAACAATTCGGGCAATTCCTGATAATGGATCGGATTGTAGACCGCTAATGAACGGATCCCCGATTTATGGTCGGCCGGATTGTTTCTGCGACCCGGTAACACGGCATTTACCGGATGATATACCGGTTCGTCAGCTTTGATGCCACGGTGTAAACGAATACCAGCATCTGCCAGGTAATTTTCAAATGTATCGCCTTTGTGTGTATTCTTTTCGAGGTACCGGGGATTTTTGGTTGGCTCACCATTCACAATACGTGTGTGCGATGGGGTTACAAAATATACCGGGTCTTCATCCATCACTATGCTGGTGATGAAATCTTTCACTGGCTGAGTATACTTTTCGAAATGAATCGCATTTTCATACAATTCAACAGCATCTTTTTGGGTAAGCGGCTCATAGTTGGTGATAAAAGTGTCAGGACTCACCAAATCACGTTCAGCATCCTTATCATAACCGCGGACTACTGCCTCGTCGGGACGTTGGAAGAAATATCTTTCGCAGTTTGTCGTGATCTTCACACTCTTATTCGGAAATTCCGCATTTAACTTCTTCAACTGGTTGGCAGGTAAAGTGATCGACGCCGTAATGTCGTCTTCCATCTGAATTTTGCGTGCAGGAATAAAATCGCTACGTAGTTTGTGCAACAACCAATTATCGTCGGGTGTAAAACCGATGCGCACATTGCTTGAAATTACCGGGGCGTTGTTGTAGAGCAGGGTGTGTCCTTCGCGTCCGTTTACATAATCAACGCTAAATTTATCTTTCCAGGTACTGGTGTTTTCATCTGTGCGATACAAACGCTTAATAAAGAGTACCATTGTACGGATATGGAACGGAATGTTGCGCAAAAACTCATTGTATTCATCGTTGTACTGCTCATTCG
This sequence comes from Bacteroidales bacterium, assembly GCA_963668555.2. GTDB lineage: Bacteria > Bacteroidota > Bacteroidia > Bacteroidales > UBA7332 > CAXXIC01. The sequence goes on along the minus strand of CAXXIC010000001.1, from coordinate 4,950,167 downwards.
GCGTAAGCAGTTTTACGACGCTGCCCAACGTGCGCAGCGGGCTAAGCAGTGGACGTGAAGTGTTAGCATCGGGTCTGATGTTTTTCCAACGCTTTGAGTAGTCCATATTGATAAGGATATCGACTTGTTTCGAATCCTCTTCAAGGTTGTTGATGTAGAACGATCCATACTTTATGGCGTTTTGCAGCGATTTCGAAATCTCCGACTTACCACCACCCGATACGGTGCTCGGTTTGTGGCAGAAGACACCTTCGGGTCCTGTATCCACCAAGCGCCACAAATTCTGATACGGATGCTTTGTGAGAGTCAGTTTGTGTCCCGATGGGTAAACATAGGTCTTCTTGGGCGAGAGTTTTAACTCATGCTCCTGACCATTGTATTTCCACGAAATATTGTTGGTGTCGATATTGAAGTTGGCATGTTCGTGGATATAAATGATATCCGGATATTTTTTGTCAACCGCATATCCTTCAGGTTTCACCTCGATATTATTGCCAAGCAGTTCGATCGCTTTTTCGAAGGAGTAAATGCCATTGAATCGCGATAGGAAGATATCTCCATAGACGCAGTCCATCATATTACCACAAGGGAATGCGATAGCGCCTCCGGCATGTTCTTCTTCTACCAATCCATATAAATTGGCCGAATATCCAATCTGAGTCTTGATCTCTTTTTTTGAATAACCGTAGTAATTGTCGGCAACCAGGGTTATCACAACTCCGCGCTCATCGCGGCAGGTGAGTTTAAAGGCACCGCCATTATTGTATAACTCATCGTCCGATTTATAGCACATGCCATCTTTGCGTTGGCGTTCGGTGGCGTTGTCGTAATGAGGCAATCCGATCTCCTTCTTCTTGAGTTGATTCAGGTGGGGGGCCAGAATAATACATCCGGTATGTCCGGTCCAATGTTCCACATCGAGGCCTGAATCGTTCATAGCCAGATTGGGATCACCGGCATTGCCGAAGATGTTCTCCACAAAATCGAGATTACTCACCAGACTGCCCGGTACAAAAAATCTGATTTCCATACTTTTTTCGGGCATGATTCCCTTCACTTCGGGAGAAACCACCGGACGGAGCAGCAACGAAAGCATCACTTTTGCTTTTTTCTCCTGATTGGCAGTGAAAGGCAGGGTTTTGAGCTCTTCTGTCGACTCAATGGCTGCTTTCAACATGTGGGCAAAGGTGTGGCGCGGAACCTCTTTCTTATCGGTTGGCACGGGTAATCCGCTATCCACAATGTGAAACGTACCTTCGGTGGTGCGCTTATCTTTTGAGGGATTGTTCAGGATACCTTGTTTCAGGCGATAAGAGCTCACCAATTCGTTTTTAAACGTATCACCATCGGGCGGCAAGCTCAGTTCACGGGCGAGACCGGGTTGATTTAATGTGAACGTGTTGTTTGGAATCCGGGGGATTTCTACGTCAAGTCCCTCGAGGTACGAGTCAATGAAGTTCTGAATGCGTTGATCGGCTGGCGATAAATAGTCAGATAGTAACCGCGACTTTTCACGGAAACTCTTAATCAGATCTTCAGTCAATGAAATGATACGATCATGCGACAACTGATTTTTAATATCGTCGTTGTCAATATACAACGGCTGGCCGAGTGCGGCCAGTTGCATGTTGATATATTGGATGATATCTTTTCGATCTTTTTTGATAACGTTATCCATATTTCTACAATTAGTTTCTTTGTCAGTTACAAAAATAACGAATTATAGGGATTATACCAATTTATAGGGCGAAGAAGGCTTAATAAAATAACACATTATTAATATCAGATACCAAATGTCGATACTTATGGCTCAGAATCTTGATGAAAATGTCACTATTTTTCCATTTCTGAAAAAAATATGACAATCGGTTTTCTGTTTTTTTAAGACTCTGGGAATGCACATTTACTAATCATGTCGAGTCCTTGCTATTGTCAAAGCCTAATTAAAAAACAGTTGGATGATTGGAAAAGAAGGGGAGAATCGCACCCTAAGGTTGGGAAAGTTTCACCGACCTCTCGGCGAACTGTTCCCAATGTTGGGAATGTTCCGCTGACCCCTCGGGCAGAGATTCCCAACGTTGGGACGGTAATTGGGAGTGATTTGAATGCTGTGCGATGAGTTGTGAGTTGGTGCTCAGCAGTTTTGAGTCGCATGGCGAGTCAAAAAAAATCTACTTATTTTTCTTTCCGAACATCAGACTTAAGAAGCTTTTAATATCTGATTTTTCCGGAGACCAATGGGGCGGATATGCCTTGTGTCCGGCTTGTAAAGCGCCTTTAATAGAACCGTCAAGTTTTTCAGAGCCAGGGAAGAAATATTCATCTGGATCGTAGCTTTCCCGACTCCATTTATATATGGCAAATTCCCATTCGTTGAAATTCCCGGTGTATTTGATTCGGGAGATTGGTTCGTGATTCCCATATTCTATCCGGTGTATGTAAACGAAATTAGATCTGAATGTTGCAATATATTCAATATCATTATTCCCTTGAAATGTTTCCTGATTGAATTCCTCAATCATACGGCATATTTTTTCTCTGTCTTCTGCTGTTAATTTTGCCATAATAAATCTGTGATAAAAAAGCGGGAGCCTCCCTTTCGGAATGCTCCCGCTTATATAGGAAAAAAAGAGTGTCTTAGTTTTTAGCCACGTATTCAGCAATCCATTTACCAACTTCAGAAGTTTTGTAAGCTTTGCCTTCAGCGCCTGCGATATCTTCGGTAACGATACCTGCTTCCATTGATGCAGTCACAGCATCGCGAATCGCTTTTCCTTCTTCCATCAATCCGAATGCGTATTCGAACATCAAGGCAGCAGAAAGAACGGTAGCAATCGGATTAGCGATGTCTTTGCCGGCAGCTTGCGGGTATGAACCGTGGATAGGTTCAAACACCGAAGTGTGGATACCGATAGAAGCTGAAGGCAACAGACCCAATGAGCCGGTGATCACAGATGCTTCGTCAGTCAGGATGTCACCAAACATGTTTTCGGTTACCATCACGTCGAAGCTTTTCGGCCACTGGATAATACGCATAGCAGCGTTGTCTACGAACATATATTCAGTTTCCACTTCAGGATATTGTACCTGGATTTCCTGACCGATCTGACGCCACATACGCGAAGTACACAATACGTTGGCTTTGTCCACGATGGTCACTTTTTTGTTACGTTGCAAAGCGTATTTGTAAGCCAGGTGGATGATGCGTTCGATCTCTTCGCGAGTATACACGCAGGTATCGTAAGCTGTGTTGCCATCTTCAGAGCGGCCTTGCGGACGACCGAAGTAGATACCGCCGGTCAATTCGCGGATACACATGAAGTCTGCGCCTTCAACGAGGTCAGCACGAAGCGGAGATTTGTGCAACAACGAAGGGAAAGTCGTTACAGGACGGATGTTAGCGTACAAACCAAGTTTTTTACGCATAGCCAACAGGCCTTGTTCAGGACGAACTTTTGCAGACGGGTCGTTGTCGAATTTCGGGTGACCAATAGCACCGAAAAGTACGGCATCCGATTTCATACATAGTTCGTGTGTTGCATCGGGGTAAGGATTTCCTAATTCGTCGATAGCACAAGCACCTACGATAGCAGTTTCATAAGTCAGTTCGTGACCGAATTTTTTACAAACTTCTTTAGTTACGTTCAACGCCTGTTCAACGATTTCGGGTCCGATTCCGTCCCCGGGCAATACGGCAATGTTCAGTTTCATCTTAATATATGAGTTTAATGTAATACCTGCGGTTGCTTTAAACGGTTGCAAAATTAGTATAAATTTCGGATGTGCTATAATTAAATGGTACACAGATGACACTGATAAGACGGATTTAGGTACATTTATTTTGCCATTCAGGCACGTAAAGTGCATGAAGTTTCTGTTTGCTCAATTCCATTGAAAAACCATTTTACTATATAATGCGTTTACCTAAGAGCCTGTTTAAATAGGCTCTAAATATCTCACTAACGAATAAATTAAGCCAATGTGTTTCTATTTAGCCATAAGCAAAACTTCGCAGGAACTGGCCAATCGCTATAAGGCAAAGGCAGACCGGATAACATCATTCCAACCTGCAGATCGGATAAGCGGATTTTCTTTTCCCAAATTGCCTGTTGTAGCAATGCATGAAGAGATCGATTTGGAAGAGATGCAATGGGGATTGATTCCCCCGTGGGTAAAGAGTGAAGCAGATGCGCTTCAATTCCGGAAGAATACGCTGAATGCCAAAGCGGAAACGGCTTTTGAGAAGCCATCTTTTAAGAACTCCATGATCACCCAACGCTGTTTAGTTCCTGCAACGGGTTTCTATGAGTGGCGGCACGAAGGGAAGGAGAAGATTCCTTTCCTGGTGAAAGTTCCTGAATCGGAAGTGTTTTCTTTAGGTGGGATATATGCCGGGTGGCGAAATCCGCAGTCGGATCAAATCATTCAATCGTTTTCAGTCATCACCACACAGGCTAATCCGCTGATGGCGTTTGTCCATAACACGAAATTGAGAATGCCGCTGATTATACCGCCCGAATTGGAACAGATGTGGCTGGATGCTTCACTAAATAGTAACGATGTAAAAGCGCTGATGCAACCATTTGATGAAAGGAGGATGACCGCGGTGCGAATCTAATGGTCATCCGTGTTCCATCTATCAGTTATTCCACAATCGAATCACCGTGATTTCCGGTCCCGAACCAATTCGCATCGGCCACATTACATAACCGATACCTTCATTGACATAGATGTATTTGCCTTTCTCCTTATAGAGCCCCCCCCAGTTTTTGTATTTGAATCCTGCTGGTGAGAACCGGTTTTTACCCAACCTTAACACCATTTGCCAGGCATGAGTATGTCCCGCCAATGTCAAATCCATATCGTAGATATTGCCGGGGAGTACTATTCGCCGCCAGTGCTCAGGGTTGTGAGATAAAAGGATTTTATAACAGGTGGAATTAATGTTTGCTGTTGCTTTTTTCAAATCACCGTATTGGTGAAAAGGTGGTTCACCCCAGTTTTCCACTCCGATTAATGCAATACTGTCATTTCCCCGATGGAGGTATACGGATTGATTATTGAGCATTTTCCATCCCAGACGAGCTTCTTTTTTATATAGATTATCGAGGTTTTCCTGATGTTCCATCGGGTTTTTCCAATAAACATAATCGCCGTAATCGTGGTTTCCCATGATGGAATAGACACCGTCTTTCGCTTTGAGTTGCGAGAGTATCGGATAGAAGCGATCAATCTCGCCCGACTTGGTATTAACCAGGTCTCCGGTGAAAACGATCAGGTCGGGATGGGTGGCATTGATGCGATCTGCCATTTCACGAATTATTGTATCGTCGTGACCAAAGTTTCCTAAATGGGTATCCGAAAACTGCACCACTGTGTATCCATTAAATGCTTTGGGCAAGCGGTCTGAAGGCAAGTCTACCTTATTTTCCTTAAATTGAAAACGACCTACCGCCGAACCCCATAGCATACAGCCGGCAACAGTCAATCCGACCATTCCGCCGGTGATCGAAAAGACTTTTGTCTTCTTCCAGATCAGTTCTGGCAAAGAAAAAATCATAAATGCGAGTTTGGGCAAATAAAAAAGGAGGAAGGTATAGGTACCCCAGACGTAAACGGTCGAAGTAGGGTCGGTGTAAGGGTTGACAAACTTGTATATTAAAAAGATGATGTAGCCAACAAAAAAGATACTTTGCGCAATGTGAAATCGTTTCATCCACTTTGGCGCAGAAAAACGTTGAAGCGCTCTCTTGTAAAAATACCAGTCGGTCAGCCCGTTGAATAACAGGATGAAAGAGAGCATAGTGAAGATTATTCTGTAAGCCATAGTAGTGTTTGTTTATTGAGTCTTTTATTTATCAATGGGAAATGGAATACTGAGCTTATCAGCCACATGCACAAGCATATCCCTGACCATCATTTCTATATCGTATTCAGGTTTCCAGCCCCAATCGGCACAAGCAGCAGAGTCGTCAATAGAAGCGGGCCAGTATTTGGCGATTTCACGCCGAAAGTCTGGTTTATAATCCATAGTAAAGGTGGGCAAATATTTACGGATCTCATCGGCTAACTCTTCGGGCGTAAAACTCATGGCGCCAACGTTGTAATCGCCGTGATGTTTCAGGTGTGAGCGATCTGCTTCGAGCAATTCAATGGTCGAACGTACACAGTCGGGAATATACATCATCGGCAAACAAGCTTCATTGCTCAGGAAGCAGGTGTAATGACCACTTTTCAAGGCTTCGTAGAATATCTCCACAGCATAATCGGTTGTTCCTCCTCCGGGCATGGTTTTATAACTGATCACACCGGGATAGCGGATGCCGCGGAAGTCCAATCCGAATTTCTTGAAGTAATATTCGCCCAGCATTTCGCCGATGACTTTGGAGATGCCATACATCGTGTTGGGTTTCAGAATAGTTTCCTGCGGAGCGTTGTAAAGGGTGGATTGCGGCCCGAACACAGCAATGGAGCTGGGCACCATCACTCGATCAAGTTTGTGCTTTATGCCGAGCCTGATCACATTGAGCAGTCCGTCAACATTAACATACCATGCCAGTTCGGGATTTTGCTCCCCTTTGGCCGAAAGGATAGCTGCCAGATGGATTACCGTGTCAATCTGATGCTTTTTGATTAATTTATCCAATGCGTCAAGATCAGTGACATCTGTTGACTCAAAAACATTTTCAGGATAAATGCAATTAGCATCGGGAATTACGTCTGAGACAATGATGTTTTCATTGCCGTAACGTTCATTGAAAGCGTGTGAAAGCTCAGAACCAATCTGTCCTAACGCTCCGGTGATCAGTATCTTTTTCATATTGAAAGTCGTAAGTTATAAGTCGTAAGTCAAGAGTGATCCCAAATCTTCTAAAGAAGGACTTGTATGAAAACAATTGAGTTTGAGTTTTCTTAGCACCTCTTATCGGAGGATCCCCGATAACTTTCGGGAGGGGAGGTTCTTCCTTATATAAAACAACAACATTCTCCAACTTCAACTTGTTGTAAATATATCGAAAATAATGCAGCAACATCCTTTACTTCTTAAAAAATATAGCCATGTACGGAAAAATCAGACAGCATCTGCAAGAAGAGTTGCAAAAAATCAATGAAAGCGGTTTGTATAAACAGGAACGAATTATCTGTAGTCCGCAGGATGTAGTGATTCGGTTAAATGATGGTCGCGAAGTAATCAACTTTTGTGCGAACAATTATCTGGGCATGTCGAATCATCCCGACTTGATCGAGGCGGCCAAAGCGGGTTTGGATAATCGCGGTTTCGGCATGTCGTCTGTGCGTTTTATTTGTGGTACGCAGGATATTCATAAACTACTGGAGCAACGAATTGCTGACTTTTTCGGCACAGAAGATGCTATATTGTATGCCGCCTGCTTCGATGCCAATGGCGGTGTATTCGAACCACTCTTCACGGAGGAGGATGCAATCATTTCCGATTCACTCAATCATGCATCCATCATCGATGGAGTGAGGCTTTCGCGGGCTAAACGTTACCGCTATTCCAATGCAGATATGGCCGATCTTGAAAAGCAACTGCAATTAGCGCAAAATGAACGTTTCCGGATCGTAGCAACCGATGGCGTTTTCTCAATGGATGGCAATGTGGCACCAATCGATCAGATTGTTGCCTTAGCTGAAAAATACGATGCACTGGTGATGGTCGACGAATGTCATTCGGCCGGTGTCGTCGGCAAAAAAGGGAGGGGAGTGACGGAGTTGTTCAACTTACGGGGAAAAGTCGATATTATCACCGGCACATTGGGCAAAGCATTTGGCGGTGCAGTCGGCGGGTTTACCACTGGTCATAAAGAGATTATCGATCTTTTACGGCAACGTTCGCGTCCCTATCTTTTTTCAAATTCACTACCTCCGGCAGTAGTGAGTGCCGGATTGAGGATGTTCGATTTATTGGAAGAGTCCAATGAATGGGTGGAACGTTTACACCACAATACAGATTTTTTTGTGGAAAAGATGATTCATGCCGGATTTGATATTAAACCGACTGAGTCTTCCATTTGTGCAGTGATGCTTTACGATGCTGTTTTGGCTCAACAATTTGCTGAAAAGCTTTTGCAGGAAGGTGTTTATGTGATCGGATTCTTCTTTCCGGTTGTTCCGCAAGGAATGGCACGTATTCGGGTGCAGATCTCAGCGGCGCATACATCGGCACATTTGCAAAAAGCGGTGGAGGCTTTTGTGAATGTAGGGAAGGATTTGAAGGTACTGAAATAGATTAATAAAAGCGCCGGAGTTGATGATGACTCCGGCGCTTTTATTATTTGCAAAATGGTTATTATCCTTTTACACAGATTATTTTCTCATTGAATTTATCCACGATCTTATTGAAAAATCCTTTCAGATCGTAATATTGTCCCGCCTCGAAAACATCGTTACTGAACTTATAACTACCTGTAATCTTCACTGTCTGATTATCCAGGATTTCCGTCGTATATATGATGCTCCCCAGATTGTTGGTGATAGTCAGATCCTGAGGCTTTGAGAATACCTTGTACCCATTGGGAATCTTAATGGTCGCAATATACTTTTTCTCCTTTTTGTAGGTCATGTCAATCGGGTAGCTACGGCTTACTTCTTTAAACGGATTTTCCGAGATTGACAGGTTGCAGAAAGGGGTAATGATCAGTTTATCCTCCACTTTTTCCAAAGGAGTATTGGTTCCGAAGTTCACTTCGAAGGCTTTTTCGTATTGAGTCAGGTTGTTGGTGCGGATCGAGTCCGAAAGCGTTAAAGACAATGATAAAATACCACTCTTAAACTCTTTGTAGTTTGATTGATACTGATCACGTTGTCTTAATGCGTCATACCCGGTGGTTTCGATCTTGATTTTGCCTGCCACGTTTTCTTTTGCCGGTTCAGGAGTTAACTCAAAGATATAAGTAGAGTTAGAGGACTCCGGGCTTTTGATAGAAACCCATTGTGCATTTTCTTTTTTCAATACAAATCCTTTGTCGTTGAAGCAGATCGGTGGAATTTCCATGAAATTACTCAGCGGATCAGTGGCATCCAACGGGATTAGTTCTTCTCCGACTTTGGCCAGGGCAATCACATAATTGAAAAAGTGGAGGAACGGATAGTCGGAATAGATTTTTCCATTTCCGCGTGTGCTAAGCAATACAGGTGTCGTTTCTATTCCGGCCGCTCTGATCATGCCGATTAGGAACAGGTTGATCTCAGCGCTATTCCCTCTTTTGCTTTTCAGGAATTCTTTGAGATTATTGTCCGGATATTTGGTGATTTCCTTGTTCCAGCTGAAATTGTTTTTGATGTAACGCTCAATGGTTTTAATTTTTTCCTTTGGTTCGGCTGAGTTGAATTTCATCGTATCCACGATCAGTTTGGCTTTCTTCTCAGCATCGGAGAGATAACTTCCATATCCGTCGGAACTCAACATCTCTTTGGCCAGACTCTGCCAGGTGGATATGATTTTGCGCTCTCCTCCGGTCGGGTAGTGGATTTTAGATAACTGGAAGTTGAGTTTGATCATATAGTCTTTCGCGGAAGAGACAAATGCTTCATCCCTGAATGCGGGTACATCCTTCATGATAAATTCGTAAATCATGTCTTTGTAGTCGATTCCGGCAAAGCGTCGGCCCATTCCCGTATCAAGATAAGAATTGAATCCACTTAACTGGTTCGTGTTTTGTGCGATGTAAATATATTCGTAGAAAGGATTCATGTGTGTGTGGTATTCGCTGTGTTTGACCGGAATACTGTATTGAAAATCCCAACTCCGAAGGTTAAATAAGAACGGACTGCTGATTTTATATGAAATTTCAAATACCGATCCCTCCTTAATGTCAGGCATGGCAAATTTCAGCACGCGCCAGTTTTTGTCAATTTTCTCTTCCAGCTTTTTGTTTATGACAAGGGGGGTCGATTTTATTTGGTTATTCTCAAAATTATAGGTGGCCCCAACGATATCATAGATTTTCTCAACGCCATCATTTGAATAATAAAACGGGATCTCCACTTCGCCCCATTTCATTCCGGCTTTTTTGTAGATCTTGATACTCGTTTTTCGCTCAAAATAGAGGGTAAATCCATCATCTCCACTTTCAAAAAAAGACCGCCCCATATCGCTTAGGATGGCCGCTTCGGCTGCAGGGTCGTTGGGGTACTGCTTTTGTAGAAGAGCCTCACCCAGCGATGCCAGATCGTTGTCCTCCGCTTTCAGAGCCGGTTGGCAGGCGCCTATAAGCAGAAGTAGAAAGAATAGTTTTTTCATCGTTTTCATTTCTTATGGTTTTTGAGTTTTGTTATTTATTCGGTCGTAATTACAATCTTTTTTCGCTCTGATTCTGCGATCTTGTTCAGAAAAGCATAGAACGATTCGTACTCTTTTTTCTCAATGACACCCGGTAGAAGTTCAAAGTCCCGGACTAGTGTCAGGCCACTTTTTTTATCCAAAAATTGCAGGTCGCATTTGCCGAATTTGCTTTGCAAGGTGTAATTCTCAGGGATGTTCTTAAGTTTATATCCTTCGGGAAATACAAAGTTGAGGGTGTCGGAGTAAACAACGGGAAATGGTAATTTGACGGGTAATGTTCGGCTTTCCGGAGTTTCAAAACCGAGTGTGCCTATGGGCAGCAGGCTGAAATAAAATTCATTGCCAATGGGTTTCAGGCACTTGTAGAGGTTGGCTTTGGAAGTGAGTGTGATAAAGGCGCTGTCCCGATCAGGTTTTGACAGATCCCAGTTGATCACCTCATAATTGCTCAATGGAATATATTCCCTTACCTGCCTGTCCTGGAAATCCTGATTAAAGTCCGACTTCAGGCTGTTGAACTGATCAAAATTATACCCCCGGAAGCGGAACTTTAGTTCTACCTCTGCGTTTCCGGATTTGTTAAAGTGGATGTTGAAGGTTCTGTTATTTGCCACCTGTTCGTCGGTCATGGCGGGGATATGAATGAGCCTGCTGTTCTTATCATTAATCAACAATGCTTCCCGGTTTTGAATAAATGTACCGGTACAACCGAATGGATGAATATTACTGGTATTTTCCAGATACAATGTGTCTTTGCTGAGGGGTACGGTGAGAATGACATGGTTAAACTGCTGTGAAGGGAAATTCCGAAAGATATTTCCCGGACAAAGGTTTCCCTCTATCACAGTCAGGTAGGATGGAATGCCAACCACTTCAAGCAGGGATTTCATGTAGTTGCTTAATGCTTTGCAGTCACCGTATTTATTCGCCGAAACGTAGGAGGCAGGATAGGGTTTCATGCCGCCAATACCCAGAGAAATGTTGATGTAGCGGGTTTGATCCTGCATGTAATGGTAGATTCTTCTGACGATCTCTTTTTTATCGGTAATGTTACGGGATATCTCTTCGATCCGGGCTTTATCTAGTGGGGACAGATCATTCAGACCGGAGGTTAACCGCCAGTACCAGTTGCCGAATGATTCCCAGGTTGAGAAATCACCGGGAATACCGTATGTGAATTTGTTTGGAGATACTTTTACATAAGGACTAAGGTTGTCCCGGTCTATACAATACTTTTCGTGTAATAGAGGCGTTGTATATGATGCCGTCCACTGATAGCGGATTTGTCCTGTAATTGTGTCAGTTTTATAAGATTTGATCCCTTGGCTGATCTGTTGAAATCTATAATTAGCCGGTGTTGTAACAGATAGAACTGCAGAATCAGTGGGAAGATCATAGTTGTGAACCGGTGACCAGTTGGCTATAGACAAAAACTGTTTTTGCGTCGTCAGGTATGTATAGATCACCTTGTAAGGATATACATTATGTTTGAGTGTTAATGTTTTTACGAATGCGTCTTGATATAGGGTGCTGTAGTCGATATTGCTGGCATCTGTAATGTCGGCATTTCGGAGAGTTCTGATTTTGTTTCCGTTTAATTCTTCAATCCAACCGTTAATGTTAGATATCTTCTCCATTTTTGAGTATGGAATGCTTATTTGGCTGTATTTTTCCCCATTCCGGTTGTTGATTAAAATTATAATTGAATCGGTTTCGACAAGTTTGTTTTCAGATACATCGCAATGGTGTGTCTTTTTTAAGACACGGGCATCTTGTGCTTTTGAAAGTGAGTTTAAGCAGAACGGAATCAATAGAATGATGCCTTTTTTGAGTAAATGATTGAAATGCATATAGATATGAATTTTACACAGGGTCTAACCTGAGAGAGAACAACAATCCGAGATGTCTTTAGAAATCTAATTTGAGGTAAAAATAGAAATAAAAATATAAATAATAATAGTTTTGCTATGAAAAGCGAAAGTATATGAAGCTGATTAGTTCCGTTTAACGCAAAATAATATCACTTTAGCTCTTATCTATCTTATGAGATTAAAGATCATTTGCTAAATCTTGTTTTATTGAAGAATAATTGTGAAATTTGCCGACTCTTGAATTTTGTTTTTAAATGTAGAATTATATTGCCAATTTAGTATGAAAGTGACGAAATTGATTTTTGCGATTGGATTATTAGGTTTACTGACGAGTTGTGGTAATAAAGCGTCTCAGGAGCAGACTGTTTCAGAGTTAGCTGATATGAAAGTCGATTCAGTAGTTTCTTCATCCGCAGCAGTTGATAATCCCAAAGATTCTACGCACAAGTTTATCCGAACGGCAGAATTGAAATTTAAGGTAAAGAATGTCGTTGAGGCAACCAATCGGATTGAAGATATTACGGCAAAACAGGGAGGCTTTATCTCTTATACCCAATTGAGCAGTACCAAAGATAATGTAACGACAATAGTAGTCAGTAAGGATTCTTCATTAGAGACGATCACCTATACGGTAGCAAACGAGATGACTCTGCGTGTACCTAATGTGAAATTGGATTCCACGCTACGTGAAATAGCCAGGTTAGTATCTTTTCTCGATTATCGTGTAATCAAAGCCGATGATGTATCGTTGCAGCTTCTGTCGAATAAGCTGACGCAGAATCGTGCAAAGAAAGCAGAAAACCGTTTGAGTAAGTCGATTGAAGGCAGAGGAAAAAAACTCGGAGAAACTGTAGCAGCAGAAGAGACTTTGCAGAATAAACAAGAAGCGGCAGACCAGGCTTTTGTTCAAAATCTATCTTTAGAAGATCAAATGAAATTCAGTACCATCCACCTTTCTATTTATCAGAGACAGACTGTGCAAAGAGAGTTGGTGGCTAATGAGCAAAATGTAGAAGAGTATGAGCCCGGCTTTTTTTATAAATTGTGGGATTCTTTGAAAACAGGGTGGACCATCATTTCAGAATTGATACTCTTTACTGTTAAACTCTGGGGGTTAATTACTCTTGCCGGAGTTGTGCTGTTGTTTTATAAGCTATATCAGATAAGAAAGAAAAATTCATAAATGAGGAAAAGGGGAGGTGCCTGACGTGCTTCCCCTTTTTTATGTTTGCCCGGTAAGGGTAATATCACTTCGGGACAAGTCCGGTGCACACCTTGATCGTAGGAGTCAATTAATAGGGTGTCTATCGTGAGAAGGAATAAAAAACTCCCGTCCTCAAAAGAAAACGGGAGTTCTTTATATTAGTAAAGCAAATAGCTTAGTTCAATTTGTGGATAACCAAACCTGAGCGAAGTTTCGGCTCAAACCAGGTGGTTTTAGGAGGCATGATGTTGTCGGTATCGGCGATGTCCATCAATTGCTTCATTGAAACAGGATAGAGTGCCAGAGCAGCTTTCATTTCACCGCTGTCCACACGCTGTTGCAATTCACCCAAACCGCGGATACCACCCACGAAGTCAACGCGTTTAGATGAACGAAGGTCTTTGATGTCAAGCACTTCATCTAAAATCAGGTTAGAAGAGATGGTTACGTCAAGTACGCTGATGGGATCGTTATCGTTGTAAGTACCAGGTTTAGCGGTAAGTGAATACCATTTGCCACCAACATACAATGAGAAGTTGTGTAGCGCATTGGGTTTGTAGATTTCAGCGCCTTTTTCTTCAACGATGAAGTTTTTAGAAACTTTAGCGATGAATTCTTCTTCCGATAGGCCGTTCAGATCAGTTACTAAACGGTTGTAGTCGATGATGTTCAACTGATTGTCGGGGAAGCAAACAGCCAGGAAGTAGTTGTACTCTTCTTCGCCGGTGTGGTTGGGATTTTGTTTTGCTTTTTCAGCACCTACCAATGCAGCAGCAGCTGTACGGTGGTGTCCGTCTGCAATATAAAGGTAAGGGATGCTTGCAAAAAGCTCAGTGATACGAGCGATGGTCGCATCGTCAGAGATTTTCCAGAAGTGGTGGCCAAAACCGTCGGGTGCAACGAAATCGTATTCAGCAGGACCAGCAATTGCGCTTTTCACGATTGCATCCAATTCAGCCTGATAAGGGAATGCAAAGAAAACCGGCTCTATGTTGGCGTCGTTGATGCGAACGTGGATCATACGGTCTTCTTCTTTATCGCGACGAGTCAACTCGTGTTTTTTGATTTTGCCGTTCAGGTAATCTTCTACGTTAGCACAAACAACCAAACCGTACTGGGTACGACCGTTCATAGTCTGAGCATATACATAGTACATCTCTTTTTCGTCTTGTGCCAACCATCCCTCTTTCTGGAATTTGTTGAAATTTTCTACCGCTTTATCGTAAACAGGTTGAGTATGTTCGTCTGTTCCTGCGGGGAAATCGATTTCGGGTTTGATAATGTGATACAGCGACATATTGTTGCCTGCAGCTTCAACACGAGCTTCTTCCGAATTCAAAACGTCGTAGGGGCGCGAAGCCACTTTTTCTACCAATGCCTGAGGAGGACGAACTCCTTTAAATGGTTTGATTTTTGCCATTGTGTTATTTTAGTTATAAGTTTTGAGTTATAGGTATTAAGTTCCAGGCTATGTTTAGCTTGTCTTTTTTGAAGGCGCAAAACTACAAAATATATCACATTTACCCAATTCATTGGTATTAATTACGGGTAAAATCTAATCTGCAGCTGCATCCTTTTTCTTTTTCTCCTCCTTTGTAGGGTTACGATAGCTATCGGGAGGGGAAGGCTCGTTTGGTTTCTTTTAATCAAATTCCACCACCGTAATTCCTGCACCTCCGAATTGCACATGTTCATCGCGGTATTTTTTTACACCATGCACAGTGCGCAGGTAATCGCGAATGATTTGGCGTAATGCACCTGTGCCAGTTCCGTGTAGAATTCGCACCTGAGCCACACCCACCAAAATTGCATCGTCAATAAAGTAAACCACTGCCTGTAAAGCTTCGTCGCCACGCATACCGCGCACGTCTATTTCCTGCTTAAAGTTGAGTTTTCGCTGATAGATGTCGTCAGCAGTTTGTTGGCTCACGAACGTGGTTTTCGGCGTTTCTTTCTTGATCTGGCTTTTGCTCATCTTTTCGAGACGGTCGATCTGTACGGTCGTTTTCAGCATGCCGAAAGCCACCGTTGCATTTTTACCGGAGACTTCCATTACTTCGCCCACGGCGGTTTGGCCTTTGATGCGCACGGCATCACCTGCTTCAATCACCTCGGGACGAAAGACTTTTTTCTCGGGTGCGGCATTATGTTTTTGAGGCTTACCTTGTTTCTTACGCTCTTCGCGCTCCTGTATTTTCTGTATTTTGCGGGCAATCATGTCGTCGTTGGCTGCTTCTTGTGCTACGATGGCTGCTTTGAACTCTTCCAGCTCTTTACGGGCCAAACGGGTCGATTCTTTCTCGGCTTGCGCTTCTTTGATTTTGCGAATGGTGTTCTCTACCATCGCATTTGCCTCTGCCAAAATGCGTTCTGCATCCGCCTTTGCTTTAGCCATCAGCTCCTTGCGCTGATGGGCTATTTTATTTAAATCTTCTTCATAGCGTTCGGTCAGCTCTTCCAGTTTCTTCTCTTTCTGACGAATGGTCTGGCGTTTGCTTTCCCAGTAGCGTTTGTCGCGTACGATGTCCTGGAGGTACTTGTCCATGTCGATGTAGTCGGACCCTACTTTCTCGGAAGCATCGGCAATCACATCTTCGGGTAATCCGATTTTACGGGCAATCTCCACGGCAAACGAACTCCCCGGATTGCCAATCGACAGTGTAAACAACGGTTGCATCAAATGGCGGTCGTAAAGCATCGCACCATTGATGATTCCTTCGTGGTCTTCTGCAAAATGCTTGAGGTTATGATAGTGGGTGGTGATGACACCGTATGCTTTATTGCGGTTGAATCTGTCCAGTAAGGCTTCGGCAATGGCTCCCCCGATTTGGGGTTCTGTTCCGCCCCCGAATTCATCGATCAGCAAGATCGAATTTTCGTTGCAGCGACGCACGAAATGCTTCATGTTGGTCAGGTGTGAGCTGTAGGTACTAAGATCGTTTTCGATGGATTGCTCATCACCGATATCGATAAATATATCATGGAAAATACCGGTACGCGAACTTTCGTGCAGCGGAATAAGTAAGCCGCATTGCAGCATGTATTGCAGCATTCCCACGGTTTTCAGGCAGACGGATTTACCTCCGGCATTAGGACCTGAAATAAGCAGGATACGTCGTTGTTCATTCAACTCGATATCGAGAGGAACGACTGATTTGTTTTGTTTCTTATGCGAAAGATAGAGTAGGGGGTGAATGGCACGCGCCCAGTCTATTTGTCTTTTATTTTCAAATGTGGGCAGAATGCCGTTGATCTCAATGGCCAGAGATGCTTTTGCCCGGGTAAAATCAATTTCACCCAAAAAGTCATACGATCCGAGAATATCCTCAGCAAACGGACGCACTTCATCGGCAAATTTCACCAGAATGCGAATCACTTCCCGACGTTCCTCGCTTTCGAGCTCCCGCACACGGTTGTTGGCTTCCACTACTTCCGCCGGTTCGATGAAAACGGTCTTTCCACTGGCAGATTCATCGTGAACGATCCCTTTAATCTTGCGTTTGTAAGCAGGTGCTACGGGGATCATCAGGCGACCGTCGCGCATGGTAGGAGACTGGTCTTTGTCCACGATACCTTCGGACTGAGCTGCCCGCAGAATGGATTGCAGACTTCGGGAAATGGAACTGGTTGTTTGGATAATTTCACGGCGGATGCGAGCCAGTTCGGGCGTAGCGTTGTCTTTCACCCGACCGAATTTATCGAGGATACGATCAATCGATGCCAATATTTGCGGGAAAAGCAAAACACCCCCAGCCATTTCTGTGAGATAGGGATAAGGAGCGTCTCCCGCTTCTTCATTCTTGAAAAAGCGAACAATGTCGCGGATGGTTTCGAGTGAACGGCGCAGGTCGAATAGTTCGGGTTCGTCGAGGAAAGTACCCTCTACCCGAATTCGTTTCAGCGGTATGCGGACATCAAAAAAGTAGTTGGCAGGAAATTCATTTTCGAGTTGCAGGATGCGCACCATCTCTTCGGTGCTGCCGAGGCGTGCTTTCACCTCTTCGTATTGGATGGAAAAGTCCATCTCCTGCACTTTATCTTTCCCCAGCGGGCTGAGGCATTTATTGGATACCAGTTGACGGATTTTATCAAATCCGATTTTCTCTTCGAGATTATTGGGATAAATCACTTATGATTGGGAATTTATTTGTCTGAATTGAAATATTGGGATACAGCACCGATGCTCTTTTTGATTTAAACTTACACGGGCAAATGATCTGTTACTTCTTCAGATCCGATGAACTTTAATTCATTAATTATTTCTGAATGAAATGATATTTGATTATAGTGCTATTTTTGTAAGCTATTTTCCATGTGCCATTTTGATAATTAATATTCCTTTGTGAGAAATTAGTAACATTATGTTACGTGACTATATCACCTCACCCTTTATATATGATTCATACAGATAATCAGGACTTTCGTAATATAAGCTGCTATTGAAATCTTCAATTTTTCGGGAAAGCCATGAGTTATATACCTCAATGAGAGTTTCTATCGGTCTTTTATTTTGTTTGTTGCAGAGATCAACAATTAGCCGTTTATATACTTTGCCTATGTCCCAATGTGTGGGTATCTGGTATATACAGTCAGCCAGATTGTCAAATACACTTTGTTCGATGTGGTGTTTACTGATCAGCTCATCCGCTATTCTATCGATGTTGTCGCTATGATACACATCCGCTAAATCATAAATGTGCTGTAGCTTCTCTTTGCCTATCGCATTGACTATAACATTTCTGTGATTTTTGGATTTTCGACCCATATACTCAATCAAACTGCAAACAAAGAATAAATCATTGTATTCTTTTTTTTCTCTACCTGTCATACCTTAATCTCCTCGCTGTGGATAAAAGTCAAACATTTCAAAGCTTCTGTAGTACAAAAGTTTATCTGATGAGTGGGATGCTTGAACTTCGCTAATACCCAAAATTGTTCTCTGGTCAGGATTCCGCTGACGAAATCGGATATATAATTATAAACCTGATCATTTGCCATTGCTCCAATTACAATATCATAATCATGGATTACTCCGTTGCGGCAGCTTACAATAAAATCAAGCCACTCTTCTGTCATTTCAGAAAAGTGAAGAATCTTCAGCTCCTGATTAGGTTCGAAATTATACACGCTTACCATCGGTGTATCATAACGTCTTGCCCAACGTATAGCCTGTTCTCTTAATTCGGTACAGTAGAAACCAGTTCCAAAATCTTTGGCATATCTGCCTGTTATTATTTCAGGAGTTTTAATCGGGCAATATCCACCGTGGTACACTTCCATGTTTACTCTTTTTACTTAATATACTCCTGCATTTGTGCTACAATCAGCGGATTACCGGCAATGATACAATAGTTGGGTTCCTGGCGGAATTGAACCACCTGACCACCGGCTTCTTCGATGATGACCATAGCTGCAGCCACGTCCCAATCTTTGAGGTTGATTTCCCAGAAGCCGTCGAAGTACCCTGCGGCAATGCAACACAGGTCGTAAGCAGCTGAACCCAGGCGGCGGATATCGCGGCAATAGGGAAGAATACGGGCAACGTTGTCAGTATTATTGTCGGGGTTGGTTCCGTGGTCGTAAGGAAATCCGGTGCAAAGCAGGGAGTGGTTCAGATCAGTTTTATTAGATACATGAATAGGATTACCGTTATGGAATGCGCCTTGACCCTTAATAGCGTAAAACAGTTCGTTCATAAACGGAGCGTAAATCACACCCAAAACGCCTTCGCCTTTGTGTCTTAAACCAATGGATACGGAGAAGAGGGGAATTCCCTGCGCAAAGTTGGTGGTTCCATCCACGGGGTCAATAACCCAGCAATAGTCTGAAACCACTTCATTCAGGCCGCTCTCTTCGGCCAGGACCTGATGGTCGGGATAGGCATGGCGGATTTGTTCGATGATAAACTCTTCGCTCAGTTTGTCGGCGATAGTCAGCAGATCGTGAGAGCTGGATTTAGTCTCAATCGAAAGTTCTTTTTTACGGAAATATTCGAGATGTATTTTGCCGACCTCTTTAGCCCAGGATATGGCCTGAGCGAGGCATTCGTTGATGTCAAATTCTTTTTTCATATTGAACTGAAAAATAAATGTTCTGAATGCCGCAAAGATACAAATTTATTCGGGGAAACGAGGGCGTTTTTACTCCTCTTCTTCCAAATCGCAGATGGGAACCGGTCGACGAAAAGCCTCTTTAAATGAGATGAGCGATACCGTGCGTGACAGGCCGAGCGGTTGTAGTTTGTTGTGGATAATGTTGAGCAGGTCGTTATTATTCCTGGCGTAAATCTTAATAAACAAGTCGTATTCGCCCGTGGTGTAGTGGCATTCCACTATTTCCGGAATCTCTTTCAGAGCCTCTACCACATCGTTAAAATGCACAGGGTCTTTCAGAAAGATCCCCATATAAGAGCAGGTTTCGTAGCCGATTTTGGTGGCGTCAATCAGATATTCAGAACCTTTGATAATGTTTAGTGAAGTCAGCTTTTGCACTCGCTGGTGAATGGCTGCACCGGAGACGTTACATTCGCGTGCTACTTCAAGAAAAGGAATACGGGCATTTCCTGCGATTAACTTCAGGATCTTAATATCTAAGCTGTCTAACTGATGATGTGCCATTGTGTTTTGTTGAGTGAGATATGAAACAGTTTTACAAAACTATTACTTTTTTCTCGTACCTGCACAAGAAAAGATTTGTATTTTGTGATAATTTATAGCTAAACAGCCTATATTTGAAGAAATTCATTACAAAAACAGTCCAAAATGATTCACTTAGAAATAATAAAGTCAATTACAGATTGTTACCTGGGTTTTGTGGAGCGGATATATAACGAATCTTTTTCACCCGATGAAAGGCGAAATTATGCCGAATTGGCTGATTTATGCGAAAATAACCCAAGGCATACTTTCAATTTAATAGTGAAGGGAGAAAGTCCTGTGGGAATGCTAATTAGTTGGCGTTTCAGCGAATTTTTGTTCATCGAACATTTTGCCGTTGATCATCACTTGCGCGGAAGGGGAATTGGTAAAGAGGTGATCAGGTTGTGGCTGTCGCAACAGTTTTTGCCTGTGGTGCTCGAAGTCGAACCGCCCATTCGTATCCTGCAACAGCGGCGTATTGCGTTCTATGAACAATTGGGTTTTCGGTTGTGGCACGTCGATTATGTGCAACCACCTTATTCCAGGGAAAAGCATCCGGTTAAGCTGTTGCTTATGAGCTATGGTGATATTGATGTGGAAAGACGATTGTCGGAAATTAAGAGAGTTTTGCATACCGAAGTGTACGGCTTGGAAGGAGATGTCCTACCTTTGTAGGACAAAACCTAAACGATGAAGCAGAATCTCGAAATATTTTTAGTTGACGACAGCACTGAGTTATCCTTGCCTTTGGCGGAAGGAATCAAAGCCGGATTTCCCAGCCCGGCAGCCGACTACTCCGACATTTCCATCGACCTTAACCGGGAGCTGATCAAGCATCCCTCTTCGACCTTCTATGCCCGCGTAAAAGGCGATTCGATGAAGGATGCGGGTATCAATGACGGTGATTTGCTGGTAATCGACAAGTCGCTGGAGCCTGCCGACGGAAAGATTGCCGTTTGTTATATCGACGGAGAATTTACCCTCAAACGAATCCGGGTGAAAGAAGACGGGGTTTATCTCTATCCCGCAAACTCCAATTATCGCCCCATTCACATTACAGATGCAAATGAATTCCTGATTTGGGGAATTCTGACCCATGCAATTAAAAGTTTCTGAGAGGGGGTGAGGGGATGAATAATTGAGTAACTGGTTAATTGAATAGCATTTCCTCAAATTTCTATATTTTCCTGATTCTCTGTGGTAGCGATAATTCGTTACAACTCCTGATAAAACTCCAACAACAATGTTCGGCCTCATAGATTGCAATAACTTTTTTGCCTCGTGCGAGCGGGTATTTAACCCGGCTTTACGAGATAAGCCCGTGGTGATTCTTAGTAATAACGACGGCTGCATCATTGCGCGTAGCGACGAAGCCAAAGCGTTGGGGATAGCTATGGGGGCACCGCTTTTTGAAGTTGCGCAAATTGTAAAAGCGAATCAGGTTGCCGTATTTTCTTCCAACTATCGGTTGTATGGCGATATGTCGAATCGGGTGATGAGTACGCTTGCCGGCCTTGTGCCTGATGTGGAAGTTTATTCCATTGATGAAGCCTTTCTCCATCTGGAGGGTTTTGAGATGCTTTATTCGTTTGAAGAGTTTGGCCGGTATCTTGTGAGGTTTGTTTCAAAATCCACTGGCATTCCTGTCAGTCTCGGCATTGCACCCACCAAGACGCTGGCTAAGGTGGCTAACCGCTATGCCAAAAAGAACAAGCTGGCCACGCAGGGGCTTTTTATCCTTGATTCAGACGAGAAGATCTCGGAGATACTCAAACAGACGCCGATAGAGGATGTCTGGGGGATCGGACGGCGTTATACCAAGTTCCTGAACCAATATAAGATCCGTACCGCTTACGATTTTACGCAATGCACAGCGGGGTGGGTGCGTAAAGAGATGTCTGTAGTAGGCCTTCGTACCTGGAAAGAGCTGCGCAGTGAACCTTGTATTGAACTCGATACAGCACCGGCTACCAAGAAAAGCATCTGCACTTCGCGCAGTTTCGGACAGATGCTCACCGGGCTTTCCGATATCGAGCAGGCTGTGACTTTCTACACGGCAGCATGTGCCCGCAAGTTGCGTGATCAGAAAAGCTGCGCCGCCTCTCTGATGGTTTTTCTGCATACTAACTCTTTCCGTCAGGATCTGCCCCAGTATGCTCAAAACATTGTGGTTAATCTACCCGTAGCCAGTGCCGATACGATGGAGCTGACTCATTATGCTCTGGAGGGATTGCGCAAAATCTTCAAAGAGGGTTACAGCTACAAAAAAGCGGGGGTGATCGTGAACGATATCGTGCAGCAATCCCATGTGCAGGGCAGCCTTTTCGATACGGTCGATCGCAACAAGCATGCCCGGTTGATGGAGGCTGTCGATAAGATCAACGAACGTTGCGGAAACGATAAAATCCGTCTCGCCAGTCATGGCTTTGACCGCCATTGGATCAATCGCCGCGAGAAGCTTTCCCCTGATTATACGACTAATCTGAAAGAGGTGATCGTGGTGTATGCCAGAGATTAGGGTCGGTTGCAGACACATCATTGACATAGACCGCGAACTTCTCCGCAAGCATCGCGAAGTGCATCGACATGCCTTGTAAATCACATTGCACACACTGATAAAGGGTCTCGACATGGACCGCGAACGATATCGATAGGTATGACAAGCTACTCTGCGAGCGGCGCGAATTTAAGTGGTGGTTTTTGTTTGATACCGGTCCTGCCTACGGCATTTCGGGAAACACTCAACCTCCATTTTCCCAGGATTAAAATCCTGCGCAACAAGATCGGTCACGCCTATGGCATTTTTATTATATTTGCCAAATAGCTCCGGAAACAATATGAGTACTCCAAAAACAACACTGATTCTTCCCGACGGTCAGACCGTTGAAGCGCAAGCGCCTGTCATTATCTCCGCCAGTCGCGCGACCGATATTCCGGCCTTCTATGCGGATTGGTTTACGGAGCGGTTGCGACAAGGGTATATCAAATGGAGAAATCCCTTCAACGGGAAATATCTCTATGTTTCCTTAGAGCGGGCGAGGCTTGTGGTATTCTGGTCGAAGAATCCGCACCCCATCATGCAGCACCTCGAAACTATCCGGGAAACTATTCCCAACTTTTATTTCCAATACACATTAAATGACTACCAAGCGGAGCGACTCGAAATCGGTGTACTACCGCTTGCGCAACGCATCGATACTTTTATCGAACTGTCGGAGCTTGTTGGTAAAGAGAAGGTGATCTGGCGGTTCGATCCGTTGATCCTGATGGATACGGTAGGGGTGGATGAGTTATTGGGCAAGGTGGAACATATTGGCAATCAACTGAAAGGCTGCACTGAGAAACTGGTATTTAGCTTTGCGGATATTGCTCACTACAAAAAAGTTCAGCAGAATCTGCAACAAAGCAACATCCCGTACTGGGAGTTCCGGGAGCGGCAGATGATAGAGTTTGCCGCGGGATTGCAACGGCTCAATCAATCATGGAATCTGCAATTAGCCACTTGTGCCGAGCAGATTCCGCTTGAACCCTACGGCATCACTCACAATAAGTGCATCGACGATGATCTGATCATCCGGCTCTTTTCGCACGATGTGGCCTTGATGGAGTTTCTGGGGGTAAACATCCTACCGCCTGACCTTTTTCATCCCGAACCCCGCATTGAGAAAACCCGCAACCTGAAAGATAAAGGCCAGCGTCCCGGTTGCGGCTGTATTGTCAGCAAGGATATTGGCGAATACAATACCTGTCCGCACCAGTGCGAGTATTGTTATGCGAATACGAGTAAGGAGTTGGCGGTAGAGAATTGGAGACGAAGTAAGAATAATCTGAATTCGGAATCAATTAGCGGGGAGGAGTGAGATTTCGAACTAATTTTTTTGCATCGTAATGGTGATAGATTTCTCTGGAATATTTTATTTAAGAGGTAGGTATCCGGAAATTCATTTAGAAAAATAATGGAACGCGGATTTACGCAGATTAAGCGGAAAATTACGGATTTAAAACTGACTTCGTCAATTGATTTAATAGAAAATCAAAAATGCTAGTGTTTTATCATATCCGTCCCGATCCCGATAGCTATCGGGACTATCGGGACTATCGGGATTATCCGCCTTATCCGCAAAAATCAGCGTCCTATTGTTTGATTATCTTTTTGGTACATTAAAAGCGACCTCCCCCAAAACGTTATAGAACCTTTAATCTCAGATTGTCGGAGAGGTCGTAACGATTGGGTCAGAAATTCACAATCTTAGGATTTACCAATCTTACGAAATCGCTGTACGATAAACGGATGAGTTCCGATAGAGAGCCGGCATTGAAGGCGATCTCTTTGTCTTCGCTCAGACTTGTTGCAGAATAAACTTCTAATCCGTAAAGATTCCCGAAAGGAGGCATTGCTCCGACTTCACAACCGGGAAATAATTCGACGAACTCTTGCTCACTGGCAAGAACAACACTGTTGGCTCCGGCTGCATTTTTCAAAAGATCGAGATCTGCTTTACAGGAAGCAGGTAGAACAGCCATCGCCATCTTGCCGTCGATACGGATCATCACCGATTTAGCCAGCTCTTTTCCTGAAATGTGTGCAGATTCTGCAATTTCCAGAGCTGTATAAGCCGGAGAGTGACTGATGGTAACGAATTTTACCTTGTTACTGTTTAGAAAATCAACTAGTTTGCGGACTGGCATGATAATCGTGTTTTAGGGGTTCAACTTAAGGATATGCAATTTAAAGATTTACCATTTACCTATGTCACGTACACATAAATTGTCCCTTGTCAATCAGTAAATTGTAAATGAATAGGGTCAGCACGTAACATGGAACAAACCAATCACAGCTTCCTCGGAGGTATTCCAGACTATTATGGCTTGTGGGGTCGGAAGCAACTGGACAGCGCACCTGTTGTGTCGGAAGAACTCAGCAGCCTCATCTGTCAGATCGACATAGCCCACTTCTCCCGTTCCTACGATCAGTCGTTGCGCTCCAACTTCGAAAATTTCCATAGCTTCTTCAAGTGAAATCTTATGCGACGTCCCGTATAGTGCTTCGGAGAGTTGCTTATTTCGTTTCTTTACCTGACCGTTCAGGCCGATTACAATATCGTTGATGTGAGTAAGTCCCGATACGGTAATGCTTCCAAAATGGAAATCGTCGATAATTGGTTTCATGGGTCAATAATTGTTTTTGTTTAGGCTATACAGGATGACGATAGTACAACATATTCAGAATCAAATTAGTTGAAGCTTTAAATGAAGATTAAGAGAGGAGGGTCCTGGTAGCCGGATTGCGTGAAATTGTTTTAATAAACTTCAATTGTAAGGAAAAATGAATATTCGTATATCTACCTAAACCAATAAATATTTTATTTTCTTAGGCATTTATACGGATACTCATAAAAATAAAAACCCCTGCATTCAAAAAAAGAATGCAGGGGTTCTGAATATTATCTGAATTGCCAGACTAATCAGGGGATATAAGTCTCCATAATCATAGCGCTACCAGAAGGAATAATCGTAACGTTTGCTACCGATGCGGGGATCAAAGCCGTTTCACCCTGATTGATAGTGACAGAAGCTCCGTTCATATCTGTGATTTCCGCTTTACCATCCATGCAAATGTAAATGATGAACGAATCTTTCGACAGATTGTCGCGCTTCATCTCGTTGTGAATGCTAAGCAGATTGGTTTCGAAGTACTTGCAGCTGGCCAGTTCTACGGGAGCATCTTCTTTTTTCTCGTAGTTCGTTTTGTAATCGGGATAAAGATTATAGTCAATTGCATCTTTAGCCAGTTCGGTGTGAAGTTCGCGGCTGTTACCCAATGCATCGCGACGGTTGTAGTCGTAGATACGGTAGGTGATATCGGAAGTCTGCTGGATTTCAGCGATGAAAGTACCTGCCCCAATGGCGTGAACACGTCCTGCCGGGAGGAAGAATACATCGCCGGCTGTTACCAGGTGTTGTTGCAGGGTCTCCATGAAGGTATTGTCTTCTACCGTTTTCACGTATTCATCGGGAGTGATGGTTTTTGAGAATCCCGAGTAAAGACCTGCTCCTTCTTTTGCTGAAATCACATACCACATTTCGGTTTTGCCGAAAGAGTTGTGGCGTTGTTTGGCCAGTTCATCGTCGGGGTGAACCTGAATAGAAAGGTCATCGCAAGCATCTATGAATTTGATAAGAAGGGGGAATTTGTCGCCGAACCGAGTGGAAACCTTTTTACCCAATAGCTCTGCCCCGTATTGGTTGATCAGGTCTTCCAGCGTTTTGCCTCTTAGTTCACCGTTGCAGACTTCGGAAACGTTATTTTTTACGTGAGATACTTCCCAGCTTTCACCAATGCCTTCCTGTACCGGTTCGATAGCTTTAAATTTGCAGATCTCATTACCACCCCATATAGTAGATTTGAGAATAGGAAAGAATTTTAATGGATACATAAATGTTATTGTGTGTTAGTAGATTGTTATAATCTGTTCTGCTGAAAGACACCTATAAGACGTATAAATGGATTATTTCACCTAAATATTATTGATCGAAATAATTGTAATTATTAAACCCAAAGGTACAAATTATATTCTGAAGACTTTAAATCGATGAGCTTTTTCAAAAAACGATCTATAATATACCGGACTTTGTGCCCTTCTTTACTAATTTTGCAGGAGAATAAAGAAACAGGAAATATACACAATCAATGATCAGTTATTTACAAGTAGATGGTTTGACCAAGTCGTTCGGTGATTTGGTGTTATTTGATAATATAAGTTTCGGGATTGCCGAAGGAGAGCGCATCGGATTGATTGCGCCCAACGGAACCGGAAAGACGACCCTGTTGAATATTTTGGCCGGTAAGGAAGATTACGATAGCGGATCGGTGGTTTATCGCCGTGATTTGAAGGTGGGGTATCTGTCACAGGATCCGCAATTCCCCGCGGGACTGACCGTATTGGAGGCATGCTTCCATTGCGAGAGCGAAACCGTACAGCTGATTGCCGAATACGAGAGAGCTATGGCAACGGGCGACCATTCGAATCTCGAAGATATTCTGCACCGGATGGATCACCTCAAAGCGTGGGATTACGAACAGAAGGCAAAGCAGATTCTGTCGGAACTGAAGATCCGCAATTTTGATCAAAAGGTGGAGCAGCTCTCCGGTGGCCAGCTCAAGCGCGTGGCATTGGCCAATGTACTGATCTCGGAGCCGGAATTGTTCATTCTCGATGAGCCGACCAACCACCTGGATCTCGAAATGACAGAGTGGCTCGAAGGTTATCTCAATCGTTCGCGCCTGAGCTTGCTGATGGTGACGCACGACCGCTATTTTCTCGATCGCGTGTGTAACGAGATTATCGAGATGGATCGCCGCCAGCTCTATACCTACAAAGGCAATTACTCCTATTATCTTGAAAAACGGGAAGAACGCATGATGGCACAGAATGCCGAGATCGATCGCGCCAACAATCTCCTGCGTAAAGAGCTGGAGTGGATGCGTCGTCAACCGCAAGCTCGTGCTACCAAAGCGAAATCGCGTATCGATGCTTTTTACAAACTGGAGGATAAAGCCAAACAGCAACGTGCGGCGGGTGATGTGAAGCTCGATGTAAAAGCATCCTATATCGGAAGCAAGATTTTCGAAATCGAACATTTATATAAAAGCTTCGGTGATCTGAAGATTGTAGAGGATTTCAATTATGTGTTTGCCCGCTACGAGAAAATGGGTATTGTGGGTAATAACGGAACCGGAAAATCAACATTCATCAAAATGCTGATGGGGCAGGTTGCCCCTGATAGTGGAAAGATCGATATTGGAGAAACGGTGAAGTTCGGCTATTACAGTCAGGATGGGCTGAAGTTCGACGAACAAATGAAGGTGATCGATGTAGTGCGCGAGGTGGCCGAAGTGATTGATCTGGGCAATGGCAACAAACTTACCGCATCGCAGTTTCTGCAACACTTTCTTTTTGCACCCGAAACGCAATACAATTACGTATATAAGCTGAGTGGGGGAGAGAGGCGCCGTCTTTACCTCTGTACGGTGTTGATGCAAAATCCGAATTTCCTCGTACTCGATGAGCCGACCAATGACCTGGATATCGTTACGCTGAATGTGTTGGAGGAATACCTGGCTAATTTCAAAGGTTGCGTCATAGTGGTATCCCACGACCGATACTTTATGGACAAAGTGGTAGACCACCTGATGGTGTTCCAGGGAAATGCACAGTTGAAGGACTTTCCCGGCAACTACTCTGATTATCGCGAATGGAAGGAGATGAAAGAATGGGAAGAGAAGCAACAGCAAGCAGAAAAAGCCAAAAAAGAGGAGAAACCGGCTGCTGCCAAACCTGTTCGTTCTACAGAGGATAAGAAGAAACTTTCATTTAAGGAAAAGCGGGAGTATGAACAACTGGAGGCTGAAATTCCCCAATTGGAATCAGAAAAAGAGCAACTGGAAACCGAAATGAGTAGTGGTACACTTTCGACCGATGATCTTCTGGCCAAATCGGCCCGCGTGAGTGAACTGATCGGGATGATCGATGAGAAAACCATGCGCTGGCTGGAACTGAGCGAGCTGGCTTAACGGCTGTTTGCTGCCGGGCGAAAATAAGAATAAGCTCATGTAGTTAACGGCTGTGTTAAATAAATTGAACAATCAAAAGAAATATGCTATATTATCATGTTGAATAACATAAAACGCATTATATTTGCACTGTGTTTTTCATGGTATTAGATTTAAGGTTAATAAAGGGTTGAGGTTGTCGTGATGACAACCTTTTCTTTTTTATACAAAGCCTTTTGTTTTATCTGTTTTAATTGGTTTCATTCACATCTTCTGTGCGCCATTCCTGACTATTTTCCTACTTTTGCAACATTCTAATCAAATAGCAGGAAGTATGACCCTCAAAGAACTTATCTTACGAAACCGCAGCTATCGCCGTTTCGATCAGCAGTATACAATATCAATAGAAGATTTATCGGATTTAGTGGACTTAGCACGACTTTCGCCTTCTGCACGAAATATGCAGCCGTTACGGTATGCATTAATCAACGATGCTGTTGTGAATGAGCAAGTATTCGATTGTTTGAGCTGGGCCGGTTATTTGAAAGATTGGCCGGGACCGATACCGGGTGAACGCCCTTCCGCTTACATCGTGGTGACAAAAGATACCTCATTGGCACAGAATATTTTTTGTGACGATGGATTGGCGATCCAGTCGATGCTGTTGGGTGCAGTCGAAAAGGGACTGGGCGGATGCATTATCGGTGCTGTTAATCGAAATGCTTTGCGAGAGATCATTGCTTTGGATGAACGTTACGAAATACTCTATGTGATCGCTTTGGGTAAACCGGTGGAACCCGTGGTGCTGGAAGAGATGAAAGAGGGTGATATAAAATACTGGCGCGACGAAAATCAGTATCATCATGTGCCTAAACGTGCATTAGAGGAAATTGTACTGAAAATTAGTAGTCAGGAAGATAACGGCTAACAGCATTAGTTCACTAAAAAAATATCCACAGATGAAAAAGATAATTGCGGGGGTGTGTTGCTCTCTTTCTATTTGGGCAATGGCACAAAAGAATATTCCCGTACAGAAGTATCTGATTTATGGTCCGGTCAAGATCTCGGCACCGGTACTTTGTGATTTGGAGAATGTACGGGGCGAGAAATATAATGCCAATATGATGCTGAAAGTACCATTGGCGCCGATAGATAACGGACAAAATTTTCGGATTGCCCTGTGTGACTCTGCCGGAATATTTAGTTTGACGAAAACAGCTGCGGGCAGTTCGCTTACATTACTGAAGTTTTACATTACCCCTGATCGTTTTGCTCCGTTGAAAATCAGTGTGCAATCGCCGAATCGTTTTGAAGTATATGTCGATGGCGAAAAGGGGGGCGAGAAAACGACACAGGAAGAGAGCCTGGAGAAATCTTTGCCTGAAACGGTTTCCTTTAAAGCGGAACCGCGTCGTTACGAAGTCATGATCAAACTTCTTGCGGGAGAAGGCGATAAATGTTCTCCATTGGTTCAGGCAGCAGTTATTCCCCAGAAAAATGATACGCTCACCCGGATTTTAGTTACAAATGAGCCAAACCGGAAACTCTACATTCAGGATTTTCTGGAAGGAAAACGTCCCAAATACGTCTCGTTATCGCCCAATGGACGTTATGCGATGATCAAATACTCAACAACCTTTAAAGATGGCAGCGTTGCAGCGTTGACTGAAGTACTGGATGCGGTAACCGGCAAAGTGTTGTTGGTCGATAATAACAATTCGAGAGGACTGAATTGGATGCCGCTGAGTAATCGACTTTACTATACCGAAAAAGGGATGAAAGGCAAAGAGTTGCGTACGATTGATCCGGTTACACAGCAGGAGCAGATACTGGCAGAGCAACTTCCGGATGGTTCATTTAACTGGAGTCCGAATGAAGACTTCCTTATTTACTCACTAACTGATGCTGCTCCGGATGAAACGGGAGATCTTAAGCGTTTGCTTTCTCCGGAAGATCGTCAGACGTATTGGCGTAAAAGGGGGTATTTAAGCCGGTATGATTTAAAAACCGGCCTGTTTCAGCGATTGACTTATGGAAAGGAGTCGGTATCGCTGCAAGATATAAGTGCGGACGGGAAATCTATTTTATATAAAGTAACCCGCGATTTACTGACCGAACGTCCCTTTAAGGCAAGCTCCCTGTACCGTTTGGATCTGGAATCGATGACGACCGATACGATTTGGAAAGATGATAAATTCGCCGCTACGGCAACTTATTCGCCAGACGGAAGTAAGTTGTTGATAACAGGACCGGCAGAAGCTTTCGGTGGGATAGGTTTAAATATCCTGCCGGGGCAGACCTCTAATTTGTATGATATTCAGGGTTATCTGATGGACCTGAAGAGCAAAAAGATAGAGCCTTTCACCCGCAATTTTAATCCGTCAATGAGTTCAGCCGTATGGAGTCGCACCGATGGCAAGATCTACCTGAAAGTTACGGATGAGGATTATGTGCGTGTGTATGAGTTTGACCCGAAGAAAAATGCTTTCCATAAGCTTCCGTTGTCACCGGATATTATTAATGAAATAGATTGGGCTACACATGCTGATCAGGTGATCTATTCCGGGCAAAGTGTGTCTTCCGCTCATTCCATTTATATGTATGACCTGAAGGTGAAACGCGAAAAGTTATTGGCCGATCCTTCTGCGGAACGTCTTAAGGATGTACGGCAGGGTAAGGTGGAAGACTGGAATTTTACATCAACGGACGGAACGCTAATAAAAGGACGTTGCTACTTGCCTCCGTTATTCGATCCCAGCCGGAAATATCCGATGATCGTCTATTTCTATGGCGGTGTATCACCGGCCGAACGTTCTTTTGAGCGCAATTATCCGTATGCTCTGTATGCTGCTATGGGATATGTAGTCTACACGTTGCAACCTTCCGGTACTACTGGTTTTGGTCAGGAGTTTTCAGCCCGACACGTAAATGCCTGGGGGGAAAAGACCGCAGATGAGATCATCCTGGGCACGAAACTATTTTACCGCCAGCATGCATTTGTCGATTCTACCCGGATAGGATGTCTGGGAGCTTCCTATGGAGGATTCATGACGATGTATCTGCAAACCAAAACCGATATGTTTGCCGCCGCGATTTCTCACGCGGGGATTAGTTCCATCGCGAGCTATTGGGGGGAAGGTTATTGGGGGTATTCATACAATGCTACGGCTTCAGCCGGTAGTTACCCCTGGAATAATGCAGAGATGTATGCCGGACAAAGCCCGCTTTTTCATGCCGACAAGATTAAAACGCCCCTGCTATTATTGCATGGTACGGCAGATACCAATGTGCCCATCGGCGAAAGCATTCAGATGTATACCGCCCTGAAGGTTTTGGGAAAGCCCGTCGAGTTTATCAGGATAGAGGGGGAGGGGCATCATGTATCCAATGTTCAGAAGAAGTATGAATGGCAGAAGACTATTCTGGCCTGGTTCGACAAATACCTGAAAAACGATTCCCGTTGGTGGAATTACATTTATAAGCCAAATCCTTTGGAAAAGTAAAGAACCTGATTTGTTAGTTTCTATAACGTTTCACGTGGATTGCCTTTAATGTGTCAAAAAGAAAATCAATGAATAGGACGCGGATCTGCGCTGATAAAGCGGATGTAATAACGGATAAGAATAAATGCAAGCATTTTTGATCTTCGATTAAATCAATTGACGAAGTCAGTTTTAAATCCGTAAATATCCGCCTCATCTGCGTTAATTCGCGTTCCATTCTTTTATTTTCATTACGTCATTGCGTATTAGCTTAAACTTATCCGATTAACTTAATTTAAAAGCGTTTCGAAATTTACATTCGGAAAAGCCATATCTTTGTACTTATAAATATTACAGATCTTTGATTCAATATGAAAAAGTTGTTCGACCTGACCGGTAGAAACGTCTATGTAATGACAGCGTGGCGTTTACTGGTTGTATTAGCTCTCTTTTCGATAACCCGGTTGTTGTTTTATCTGCTTAATCAGCCCTATTTTCCGGGGATGACAGCTTCTCATCTTTTCGTCTTGATGGGTTCGGGGTTGAAATTTGACCTAACGGCGGTTCTCTATACCAATATCCTCTTTATTTTGTTGATGGTTTTGCCATTCCGGTTTCGTTATAATCCATATTATCAGCAAACCACCAAATGGATTTACATAATTACAAACTCGATTGCTCTGGCGGCCAACCTGATTGATGTGGTCTATTTCCGCTATACCATGCGACGCACCGATTTCGGCTTCTTTAGTGAATTTAGTAACGATTATAATGTAGGTAAAATATTTTTTGCTGCTATCCGTCAGAATTGGTTCCTGCTGATCCTGTTTATCGGTATTGTCTACCTATTGATGAAGTCTTACGGCAAAATGCAGAAAAGTGGATTGATTCGTTCGTCATGGGCTTATTATCCTATCTCTACGGTAATGATGGGAGTGTTTATGTGGCTTACGATTTGTGGGATGCGTGGAGGTTTTGGTATGGCTACCCGCCCGATCACGATCAGTAATGCCGGCGAAAAGGTGTATCAACCTATTGAAACTGCAATTGTATTGAATACGCCATTTTCGATATATCGGACTATTACCCGATCGTCGTTTAAACGGCTGGATTATTATTCTGAAAATCAGTTGGAAAAGGTTTATACTCCGGTTCATAGCACAAATCCGCAGGAGGAATTCAAGAAACTGAATGTTGTGGTGCTTATACTTGAAAGCTTTTCAAAGGAGCATTCCGGATATTTCAATAAAGAGTTTAACGGTGTAAAATACAAAGGCTACACTCCGTTTCTCGATTCGTTGGCGCAACAAAGCAAAACCTGGGTTTATTCTTATGCCAACGGTGTGAAGTCTATCGATGCAATCCCTTCTGTATTAGGCGGAATTCCTTCATTGGTGCAGCCTTTTGTGCTGTCGCGTTATTCGCTCAACAAAATTGAGGGATTACCTGATATCCTCAAAAAAGAGGGTTATAAAACGGCTTTCTTTCACGGGGCACCTAACGGTTCTATGGGATTCAATTCCGTCACCAATATGCTCGGATTTGAAAAATATTATGGGAAAAACGAGTATGCCAACGATAACGATTTCGATGGATTCTGGGGGATCCGGGACGAAGAGTTTTTGCAGTATTATGCCCATTCGATGGATAAGATGCCGCAACCGTTTATGACTTCGGTATTCACGTTGTCATCTCACCATCCCTATACTATCCCGGCCAAATATGAGAATGTATTTAAAGGAGGGACTATGCCGGTGCATCGTACCGTACAGTATGCAGATTATGCGTTGAAACGCTTTTTTGAGACTGCATCTAAAACGTCCTGGTACAAAAACACACTTTTCGTAATTACGGCAGACCACTCGCTGCCATCATCCGAACATGAAGAGTATAAATGCCCTACAGGTGTTTTTTCTATACCCATTATTTTCTACCGACCTAATGGCGAGTTGCGTGGAACCGACTCTACAAATCTGATTCAACAAATAGATATTATGCCTTCGATTCTGGGGTATCTAAACTATCCGAAGCCTTATTTCGCTTTCGGGAGAAACCATTTTGACAATCGGGAAAGACCATTTGTTGCTAATTATATCAATGGTGTTTATCAGTTTATCGAAGGTGATTATGTCGTGCATTCCACCGGTGAGAAACTTCTGGCGATTTACAATCTGAAGAATGACAGATTGCTAAAAGTAAACCTGGCGAAAAAGCATATCCCTATGGCTGAAATGGTTTTTGCCCATTTTAAAGCTTACCTGCAGCAATACAACAATCGTATGATCGACAATAGGCTTCGGATTGATAAAGAATGAAATGCTATTCGCTTTTTAAAATGAAAAATGTAGTATGAGTAAATTAAATAATTTTCTGCTCCCGGTTTTGTTGCTACTGGTAGTCGCATGCGGCAATTCCGAAAAAACACCTTTCCCCAAAAAGACCGATTATAATTTCATGGTAGTCTCGGATATGGGTAAGACGGACAACCTTTCGCCGGAGGTTACAGCTCATGAAGTAGCTATTATGGCCGACTCTTTGCATCCCCGTTTTATGATTAATTCCGGAGATATGTTTCACGGATCAGGAGTGAAGGATACAAGCGATAGATTGTGGCAAATAGGTTTTGAAAAGCTTTTCCCGACTAAAAGTTTGATGGTGGATTGGTATTCAACGATAGGCAATCATGAATCGTTCGGGAATCCCCAGGCATTAGTTGATTATGCGAAAAAAGGCGGCCGATGGAAAATGCCTGCCCGCTACTATACCTTAGTGAAGCGGGTTGATGCAAAAACCACGTTGCGAATCGTAGTGCTCGATACCTCACCCTACGAGAAAAAATACCGCAAAGATAAACGATACAAAGCGATTTGGAATCAGGATGAAAAGAGGCAGACAATCTGGCTTGATAGCGTATTGCATGCTTCACATGAAACCTGGAAAATCGTCGTGGGGCATCATCCCATTTATACGGGGGATTTCGGGCACGGAAATACACAGGGATTGATTGATGAGGTAGATCCGATCTTGCATAAATATAATGTTGATTTTTACTTCTGCGGTCATATTCATAAATTTGAGTATACCTTGCGAAAGGGAATGAATTATATCGTGACTACATCGGGCTCAAAGAAGCGTGCAGCGAATCCCTGGTTATACACCCAATTCTATGCAAAATCCCTTGGATTCACTTTGTGCAGCATCACACCCAAAGGTTTTCGGGTTTCGTTTATCAATGAGCGGGGAGAAGAGCTTTATTCGTTTTTGAAAAAGCGCTGATTAACAGACTAGTGTCAATTAGGTTAAAAATAATATCGAAAAAAGTCGCTGAAACGCTTGCGGATAACGAAAAAAGGCCTACCTTTGCATCGCAATTGAGAACGGCGCGATAGCTCAGCTGGTTAGAGCGCATGATTCATAATCATGAGGTCCCCAGTTCAATCCTGGGTCGCGCTACTCCAAAGGCACTTACTTCAAAATGACAGGTGCTTTTTTTAAGATATTTATCAATTGTATTACCAGCAATTAAAATGGCGCGATAGCTCAGCTGGTTAGAGCGCATGATTCATAATCATGAGGTCCCCAGTTCAATCCTGGGTCGCGCTACGAAAAGCACTTATCAGAAATGGTAGGTGCTTTTTTTGTGTTCTTTCCGTAGCATTATCACGGATGGAGATGCATTTATCGGAATAGGTTCAGGCCAAAGGATTTATTGTCAGGCAATAGAGTTGAAAAAGGTCTAAATAGAGTAAAAAGACTCAACTATCCGGATGGGATTGTGTTTTATTGATATTGTATTATTACGATTAATTTGAGAACGTAAATCATAAAACACGATCAATCATGAAAATTACGAAAGTTTGGTTGGATGAAAGCCAGGATAAATGTATCGCCTGTGGCATGTGTGAATCAATTGCTCCGGATGTATTTGAAGTAACCGATACAATGATTGTGAAAGTGGGGGTGGATTTTGATCTATACCAGGACGAAATAAAAGAAGCGGCCGAAAGTTGCCCGGTCAACGTAATCAGCTATGAAAAAGAATAGGGGTCGGGTAGTATCCGATAGCAATCAGAGCCAATCGGACCGTTTGAAGAAATAATAAAGGCCAATACATAAGCACAGGATGAGTATTAGAATAGCCGGATAACCGTAATGCCATTGCAACTCGGGCATATAAGCGAAATTCATGCCGTAGATCCCTGCCAGCATGGTGGGTACTCCGATAATGGCCGCCCAACCGGCAAACTTCTTTGATACTTCGTTCTGATAGATTGAAGTCATGGAGAAATTGGCTTCAAGGGCCGTGGATAGTTGTTCTTTGGCGCTGTCTACCATTTCGTTGATATGGATAGTATGGTCGTATATATCGCGGAAATATGGCCTGATATCTTCATGGAGCAGATCCGAGTCGAAGCGCATCAGTTCGTTGCAGATATCGATCAGGGGTAGTATGGTGCGCTTTACTTCATTCAGTTTGCATTTGAGCCGATAGATATGAGCGGGTGTTTCGCGATTAAACCTATCCTTGAAGATTTTGTCTTCAAGGCCATCAAGCTCTTCTTCCAGTAGATCTATTATTGGGAAATAGTGATCGACAATAAAATCCATTACCGCATATAATACAAATCCGGGCCCTTTGCGAAGAAGTTTGGGTGTTTTTTCACAGCGGGAGCGTACCTCTGTGTAAGCCAGTGAAGAGCCGTGGCGAATACTGATGAGAAAGTTTTGCCCCAGAAAGAAGTGTGTTTCTCCAAATTCCATTTGTTTTTCTTCTTCGTTCATCTGTATTGTGCGGAGGACAATAAAATAAGAGTCTCCGTACGATTCGATTTTGGGACGTTGATGTGCCCGATGGGCATCTTCAATAGCCAATTCGTGCAGGCTGAATTCCCGTTGCACTTCACTCATCAGATCTTCATTCGGCTCACGAAGACCGAGCCAGACAAACTGATCCTCTTTAGCGAGTGCTTCGCTGATATCTTTTAATTCGATATTTTCGGTGCGGCGGCCATCCGAGTAGACTGCGCA
The DNA here is from genome assembly GCA_963668555.2 of Bacteroidales bacterium. Classification (GTDB taxonomy): domain Bacteria; phylum Bacteroidota; class Bacteroidia; order Bacteroidales; family UBA7332; genus CAXXIC01. The sequence goes on along the minus strand of CAXXIC010000001.1, from coordinate 4,913,084 downwards.
GTTGACGATGCCATCCATGGTTTCAACGGTTTGATTTCTACAAATTTGCGAAATATTCTACGCATTTCCAATTATAACCCAATATTCCTTCGATCTGTTTATGTAAAAAAAGCGATGACTGAATAGTTATCGCTTTTGTAACAGGTGAATTTTTTTTAATACTCTTATTTCTTTTCGGCTTCTTTTAGCTCCTTTTCTTTTTTCTCCATTGTGGTTTTCAATTCGGGTATATATTTCGTCATCATAATGTTCATTATATCTTTCTGCATGTCAGGCATTACGGTGATCATTTTCTTACCTGAGGGGGATTGGTAAAACCTGATATAGCTTTGAATATCGGTTTCGGTAAAATATTTTTCATACAAAGTAACCATATCCTCGTTGATTAACTTTTTAGTGATACCTTTAATTGATCCGAACATCGCATCCATCATCGCTTTTGCTTTTACTTGTGCTGCAGAATCTTTTGCCTGTGATTGGAGTTGCGCAGAGAATGAAGAAGACATTCCTTCGAACATTTTATCGACCATAGCATCCTGTTGCATCAGGTTGATGAGTTTCAATACAGATTCGTGTTTGGACTGAGCTTGAGCTGACAAAATGCTCATCAGGCAGATTGTGAAGATAAGAGTTAATTTTTTCATGGTAATCTGAGTATATGATTAATTTGCGGGTAAAATTAAATAAAACATTTGTTAGACCAAATGAATTTCATATAATTTTATCGCGATGAAGATTTGTGTGATTTTCACAACCGAAGCTGTTCGCTATCTTTTACACCCTTCGACGGGCATTGTTCATCGCGTGTAGATGTTGAAGCTTCTGCTGTCCGGTGGAATGTGGCGACAACATCACCACCATACCCCGGGCACACCTGCTATTGTACCTCTAAAAGTCTTGGTGCCAAATTCTATCCCCAAGGTAACCTACAAAAATGTAAACAGCCGTGTCTCTTTTTATCCTTACTGTCTACTTTTTATCAGCAGGGCCAACTCCGTTTCCGAAAGCGGATATTTGTAAAACAGGCGGTAGAAGGCTTTGATCTGCTCGTGGGCTTTCTTCTGCGACTGGTGATAAAAAAACTCCGAAAGCAGAATCAATCCCGGAATACGGTTGATCGAGGGCGGATTGCCAAACCAATTGTAAGGCTGTTCCGGTATGTGGAAGACATGCTTTTTTTGCACTGCCGGGATTTTCTTCCAAAGAGGAGAGGCGTATATTTCAGTGTAGGGGTCATCGCTGCCTTTGTCCACCGTAAAGATATAATCGGGCTTCCAGACCATAATTTGTTCCATAGAAACGGTCGCATAACCCCGTGCCTCTATTTTCGTTTCAGCTGCATTGCGAATGCCCAGCAGATCAAATAGTTGGGCGTGTTTGCTGCCGCTGGAAGCTGTCATTAATCCGTCGTTGCCCACAGCGAGATAAACGGAGGCATTGTTTTTGGGATTTGTTTTCTGCAACTTCGTCAGCTCTTTATAAAAGGTGTCGAGGAAATTGGCACAGGCTTTGGTCTCTTTATTTTCACCTAATAGCGAACCAATAAATCGATACGAGTTGTCCATTTTCAGTATGTTCAGATCAATTATTACCAATGGAATGTTCGTCTGTTTGCTGAGCCTCTCATATCGGGAATAATCTTCGGGGATGAAGCAGCCGGCGATAATCAAATCAGGTGCGGCATTGAGTACCGCTTCCGGGTTTTTGATGTCGGTAATGGGGAGCTTGCGGTAATTCTCGTGGATGTACTTCATATCCGTATTGTCGGGATTGAGTCCGCGACTGATGAGCCTGCTGCCGACGCAGGGGAAAAGCATCAGGCAGGTCTTTTCATCATGGGGTAGGATGCGGTTGATCTTTACCGGGATAGTCACTTTGCGCCCAGCCATGTCGGTGATTACTCTGGTTTGGGCAAATATCAGCTGCGACGCGAGCAGCAGGAGGAGGGGGAGTTTCGTTTTCATAATTTCTTTTGTTCGTTAAACCTCCAAGGTTTTCAAAACCTTGGAGGTTTGAAAGTCGTCAATTCTTCTTTTCAAAGACTTCAAATGCGATTTCACTGAAATCATCTTTCAGATAGGGGAGCGATGAATTCTTAATCGTCTCCCAACCGAGCCAGCGGATATTGGCATTAGCGGCAGTTTCCGAATCGGGATGAGCGGAAATGGCTCCCGCATTTTCCAGAAACCCGGCGATTTCTGCCGAGAAAAAATGCCTCGCGATTTTCAATACCTGCTCGTTGCTTCCTTTCTTGACCAAACAGAAAAAGGTGCTGACCGGATTGCCGTCTCCGGTGGAAAGTACCTCTACATCAGCATTGCTGCGGACAAACAGGGTGGTGTATCGCTGAACGACATTGAAAGGCGATGCTTCTTCGTGATTCTTTCCAATATCTTTGATGATCCTGGAGAAATGCCATTTGAATTGTACCGAACGGGCATAGTTGCGGATACCCTGCTCACCGAATTGCTGATGGAGGTAAAACATCATATTGGCACCGAAATGGTCACGTTGCGGTTTGCCCATCTGGGTGACGCTGTCCTGATATTCGGGCTTAAGTAAATCGCTCCAACGGGTGGGTTGGGGTAGATCGCATCTTATTGACCGGTCGTGCAGGATAACCTGCTCTTCCGCTCCAAAGGCGTGATACTGTTCGCAGGTATCGTAAAGGCTTGATTTTTTCCAAAGATCATTTACAAACACTTCTAACGGTGTATCGAAACACCCCGTTCTGATAAACTTATCCACAAACCGGCGGGTCATCAGCGAGCTGAAGCCCTTCCCTACAAGGATATCCGGCAATTCGTCCGGATTTTCACATTGGGCGAGATAGAACTGGAATGCCTTCTTATTATTCTTCTGAAAAAACTGAGGATTGAGGGAACTGTTTTCCGCATCAGCGAATCGTTCCATCTCTTCGATAAATGCCTCGTGCCAGGTAAAGTCGGCAAATCCGGCCATATTTACTTTGCCGGGTTGAATCAGTTCATGTCGGATATTTTCCAACTGGTCGAAGTCCTGATGCTCCCGTTGCACGAGCTGGTTGAGGGATTCCAGTATCTCGTCCCGGTTGTCCGGAGTCAGAAAATCCCCGAGCGTCTCTTCATAGCTCATCGTGAGCGGAGAAAGTTTTATTCCGGCACAAAGCAATACCCGGTAAGCTCCTTTATAGGATTCCAGTAGTTTGCGGAGAGGGGATTGTACAGTTATTGGAGTATTGACTTCCATATTTTTGTTTTCTTTTAGCTGTTAAGTTTCTTGTATCTGGTTTAGCTGATGTTTTTACCTCTCTTCATTCTTGGTGTAAGGTTGTTAAGCTCTCGATAACCGCCCCCTCCCGCCCCCCCCCCTCCCGATAGCTATCGGGAGGGGAGGAGTGGTGCTAACACAACGGGAGTCAGGCAAAAAGCTTATTAGATATGCAAATATTCATATTTAGTACTGCGTTAAAGCCCCCATTTAGGGGGTTGGGGGTCTGACGGTGAAAATCTCACACAATATGCGTCAAAGAACTTAACAGCCCTCCCTTCTTGGGGAGGCTGGGAGGGACCTCTAGAACCGTACATTGACGGTCGTTTTGAAATTCAGCCCAATGCCCTTGAGATAACCGCCGTAGGGCAGATAGCTTGTATCCAGCGCATTATTGACTAAAAGACTGAAAGTGGTTCCTTTCAAAACTTTGGGCAGATGAATATTCATTCCGGTATCCCAAAGCGGATAGGCGTTTCGGGCATTCTGTCCCCAGGTTTTGGTGACGGCATATTGAGGTAGTCGGTCGTACGAGGCGATGTAGCTGAATATGACAAAAACCGACGGCTCTATATTCTTCCAGCTTTTGAAATACTGCAACTTTGAGCGGATGCGTCCCGGAGGAATGCCTTCGAGCGGAGTGCCTTTGCTCAGGAAACCGTCACTACTCACATCATCGCCGTAGGCGTAAGTCGCATTGACGGTCAGTTCCGTTCTCCCCAATCGTTTTTTATCTCCTGTAAAAGCGGTCAATGAGCCGTCGAAGCCGTACAGGCGGGCTTTAGCGATATTTACGTAAGTGTATTTGTTGGTGAAAAGCTCATATTCCGAGATGCGGTTGTGGAAGAACGATGCCCAGCCGTTGAGGGTGTAAATCAGGTGCTTGATTTCCCCTTTCACAACCCATTCGATGTTGTAGCAGGTTTCCGGTTCGATGTCTGAATTGCCCACAAAGGTACCCCGTCCGCCATAGAAGACTCCGATGGCCTCCATCGGTATCGGGAATCGAAAATGGCGGCTGACGCTCAGGTCATTCTGCAACCATGGCTTGTATTTGTAGCTCCAGTCGATGCCACCCGTCACGTTGTAGTAGGTTTTGGCGTGGATGCTGTCCTTTTCCAGATTGCCCACATCACCGCGCAGGCTCAGTCCGAGATGATGTTTCCCTTTTTCGTATTCGGCAATGCCGTAGATTCCTCCGATGGTTTGTTGTTGTTCGGAGTAGTATTTGTACAGGCTGGAGGTGTTGTGTTTGATATCGTCCGTCCCGTGGTCTTGCCGCAGGTAGTCGGTGTACCCGTCGGCACCGGCTTCTCCCACCCAATGAGCGGCAATTTTTCTGGAAGCATTTACCTTAAACCCTCCCGATTGCTTGAAGGAATAGATCATCTCCCGAATGGCGAGCAACTTGGTCCCGGCATTCACCTGATCCTGTCGCTGGTCGGTGTTCAGCCCGTTATACCACAGATTGATGTTGAGGGAAGTTCCGTTAGCAATAGTTGTGCGAAACTTCAGCGATGATTCGATGTTGTACCGGTCAAAGAAGGTGCGGTAGTCGTAGGGATTGTTCTGAAAACCCAACGGCTTTTCGCGCTCTCCGCTGTAGTAATTGTTATCCCATTCGATAATGCTTTGGCTCTTGAATTTGTGGGCAAACTTCGACGAGAGGTTTTTATATGTATATGACGAGTTCAACGCTTCCACCTGATTGGGATAATGAAAGTCATCGGCCAGCGTGTTACGACCGCCAAGGGTGAATACGTTGGAGGAGTTGGCGTAACGCAATCGTGCATCGCCGCTGCGTTCGTTGTTATTGGTACCGTAAGAGAGTTTGGCGTTTCCGTTGAATCCCGTTTCTTTGAATGAGAGCTTCTCGTTGATCAATAAAACTCCGCCCACACTTCCGCTACCGTAAGCAATACTGCGCGCACCGTGCAGCAGTTGCACATCCGACACGTCGTTGGGATTGATATCCTCCAGTTTATACCCCGATTGGTCGATGCCGGTCTTCACCATCCCGTTTTTCTCCACGTGGATGCGGCTGCCGTACATCCCGCGGATTAACAGCGGAAAGGTCGTTTCGTTTACCTTTACAATTCCCGGTAACTGGTCCACCACGTTGATGAAATTCTCCGAAGCAACGGCTGAAATATCTTCAGGGGTGAGAACCACCGCATTTTTAGCCTTCAGCTTTTCCTGTCTGAATCCGTTGATGTTAACTTCGTTGAGGCGTATTTCCCTCTTCTTTGTACCTGATTTGTCGTTCAGCGTATCTGCCGGAAGGGCAGATACCTGAAGACAGATAAAGAATAAAAGAACAGGAGAGATGTATTTGAATTGCTTCATTGTGGCGGTTTTTAGTGAATACGTCAGCTAAAGGCTGACGCATAATTGTTGAATTGGATTTTATTTTACCATCAACTTCGAAGTCTTATTACCCGATTTGATCAGGTAGATGCCCGGCGTGATGCCTGACAGTTCGATGGTCAACTTCTCTTCATTATTTGCCTGAGCCGTTTTAACCAAACCTCCGCAGGTGTTGTAAATGAATACTTTTTCGGAAGTCGCTTTCGGGAAACTGACGATTACATAGTCAGTTGCGGGATTGGGATAGGTGGTGAATGAGGCTGCTAAATCCGAATTAATGTCTGTTGGGACTCCGGAAGCTGTATAATAGACTTTCAAAGTTGGGCGATTGGCCGCAGTAGCATCTTCACGCGACAAGAATTGTTTGGCTGTCTGTCCTTTGGATTCGTCTCCTTGCAACAACCAACCGAAATTGTTAGCGGGTGAGGTTAACCAAGCCTGAACTTCTGAGGTCATCGTTACCGAAGACCAGGTTTTTAGTCCGTATACTTCGATACCGGTAGTGCCAACTCCTGTTCCGGCATAAGTGGATGCGCTTATCGTGGCATCAAAATCACCCCCGGGATTTGTCCATGCAGGACTACTGGTCGGTGACGCCAAATTGTAAAACGTATATAGCCAGGTGGCATCATTTTGAGTAGCGGAGGCACCTTGTCCGCCGCTGAAACTGGAAGTGCCTTCTCCCCAGTCTTTCAATACCCGGTGTAAATTGACCGCTGTACCCACACCGGAAGTCCGGCTGAAATACATGCTGAGTCGCACGCTATCCACTGTCGCTCCGGCAGGAACGTTGGTGGCAATGTCGAAATAAACCAATGCCCTGCGGATGCTGATTACCGGGGTTGTCGTGGGGTCTTGATTGGTTCTTCCTGCGGTAAGTACATTCTGTCCATTACTTAAGATACCGGTAGCCGACTGGATAATGTTGTTGTCTTTCGTACTAACGATAGATACCAAATCGCTTGATTTAACTGATGCTCCGAAACTGATAATCGCGAGCAGACTGAGTGTAAAAATTGATCTTTTCATAATCTTGAAATTTAATTGTGTGATACTTAGTGTTTTTTTAGAATCTAGAGCAAAGATTTTAGATGAAAGATAAGAGACAGAAGACAATAGACAATAGATGAATCCAGTTTTAGCTTTTTCGTCATTATTCTTCAAGTCTTTGTTCTGATGTCTCAAATCTATTGTCTCAATCTCAATCCATCTCATACGGTTTAAACCGATACCAGCGGATGGGTACGTGGCCACCGCCCTGACGCTCGATGTGTTGCCATTTGAAATAATTACCGTCGGATGTGCGAATGAGCCAAACCGGGGATTGATTTTCTGGCAGACGAACCACTTTGTCGCCAATCACCAACACCTGATAAGACCCGAGCAATAAGGCTTCGCTCATCTGGATAAATCCGTCTTTCCACGGGTATTTAATGCTGTCGTTTGCATTGAAGGGGAAGACCTTGTCGGGCTTGATGCTATCCTGCATAAGTTTGGTCACATACTTAAACTCTGCGAATCCCTCTGCCCCCAATCCGATTCCGGCAAACTCGGAGACATTGAGCGCCATCGCTTTTGTCTGGGTGGATTCGTCACCCCAAAGGAATACCACCGGACGTCCACCGTAAGCAAATGTTGCCTGATCCTGGATACGCCACGCCAACATCTTCAGGTCGTATTTGAAGTTGGGGTATTCGTCCAGTGACACGATAGAATCACTTTCGAAGTCCACCCCGAATCCTGCCGGATAGTTTTGAGGTTTGGTTTCAAGTATTCCGGTTGACGGGATTTGCTCGGTGAAGAATGAGTTTTCATCCATAACCTTTTTGCAACCTGTCGTTGTATAGAGCAACGCGGCGAGCAGTATATAAAAATGCGGATGATGTATTCTTTTTGTCTTCATAAGATTGTCGTTGTTTATCTCTTGCTGTTATTCATTTGGAAGAATAACGATGTATGTGGTTATTCGCAGTTCTACTTTCTATATATAAAAATCGTGCCAAAAATCTAAATGGCAGTATATCAGTGATTAGTGGCTTTTGGCTAACGTTTAATTCCTACATAATGGTTGTGAATTACCTCTATATCTACATTTAAGTATAACGGTATGCGGCTCTTTGTGTGGGCTGAAAGCCCTTGTAAGAAAGGATTTGAAAGAAAAATCCCGATGTCGGACTGGTGTCAGACATCGGGATATATTCAAGAATTGTTAATGCAGAAACGATTTTACGATAAAACTTTGTGCGGATAGCTATCAAAACGCCCCCTCAATCACCTCGCCATTGCGCAAACTGTTTCGCAAAGCCAGAATCTTATTATCAAGCGCTTCGAGTGCCGTGAGGTTCGCTTTTTCGGTATCGGAGGTGGAAATGACTATGTGGATACCCCCGTTTTTGATGACCAGGCGCTGTCCGGCCATCAGGGCCAGGATGGGGTCGTGGGTAGCCATCAGTACAATTTTCTCCTTTTTGACCAAAAGGCCGAGCGCCTTCTTTCGGTCGATACCGGCATTCTCAATCTCATCAATTAAAACGACCGGCGAGCTGCTCAGGAAAGCTGTATCGGCAATCATCAGCGCCCGCGATTGGCCGCCGGAAAGAGCTGTGATAGGCGTTTCTCCCACGAATGATTCTCCTGCCAACAGGTTGGCCTGACGGATAATTTCGTCCACGATCTTTTCGGTATTGCGAATCATCCGGCTTTCGGCGTGCATGGTGATGAATTCGCTCACGCTGGTGTCCATCACGAAGTTCATATTTTGCGAAAGCTGGGCAACCAGTTTGTGTTCGAGGGAGAAGCGCAGTTCCGGGTCGGAGACTTCATCGTTTACCAGAATCTTTCTTCCGGTGGGCGTATCGCCCTGCGCCATCCACTCGATGTCAGCCAGCAGGCGGCTTTTACCCGAACCGGTTGGCCCGACGATGCTGGTGATGGTTCCGCTTTCGAGCGTGAGGGTAACGTCCTCCGCTTTGCCGCTCTTGTCGTGTCCGCCGATGATGGTGATGGAGCGGACATCAAATTCTGGTTTTTCATTCGAGAGTCGCAGGAATCCTTCGAGATTACTGATAAGCCGGATTTTATCCATCCCGATGTCTTCGAAAAACTCGTCGGTCAGGGTGTCGAGGTAACTCCCCAGACTGATATTCGGATTTTCGGGACGAATGCCATACGTATTGAAGAACTCTTTCACGTGCGGGGATTCCTTGGTAATGTCTTCTATTTCTTTTTCTAATAGTTCCATAGGATAGGCGATGAAGGGGTGAATAATTGAGGGGGCACTGAGACTTAAGATTATTAGAACCAAGAATAAAGACGGGGAAATAAGTCTAAAATCTTTGATCTAATGTCTTTGTACTTTTATCTCAAATCTTGATTTTCTTGATGTTTCCCATTTGGTAATCCTTGCCGATTTTGGTCTCGCCCAGGCAATAAGAACACAATGCGGCAGGCATGGAGAATCGCAAGGTGCCGCCGTTAAGCGTATGGGTGTTTTGCGCCGAATGAAAGAGCGTCGTCAGCTCGTAAGCGCCCTGTCCGGTGATGCCATTGACGTACATGATTTTGGCTTTGGCATTCGACTGGCGGACTTTGAAGGCAAATACTTCGCGTTCGGCCTGTGAGACAATATCCCCTTTGGTGATGACCACGATGTCGGCAAATTTCAGCATCGGGCCAATCTTTTTCGGCGTGTTTACGCCCATCAGGTTGTCGATGACGCAGACGGCTAGCACGTTTTTAGCATGGGGCGAACAGCGGTTGCAAAGTCCCGCACTCTCCGACAGCAGAAAGTCGAGATTGAGGTCTTTGCCCCATTCGATGCAGTCGTCAATGTTACTCACAAAGTAGTGGTCGGGGCAGAGATTGCCCGAAAGCCCTACCCGCACGGGGATGCCGAGGGCTTCGTAGAGTTTGTCGTCGTCGGTGTAGAGGCAGTCAAACTTTACGACACCTACCTTTTTTCCTTCTGCCTGCAACGCTTTTACCACATTGAGCAGCACGGATGTTTTTCCCGATGACGGTGGACCAGAGACGGTGATTAGTTTCATAGCTTTGTGTTTTAATTGATAATTGGTACGCAGACTGTGTTATATTCTTTTGTCCCAATGACCGAGACATCTATTCCATAGATTTTCTTGAGATTATCCGAAGTAATAACTGTTTCCGGGAGACCTGATTTGTAAATATTCCCTTTTTCCATCATGATTACCTTCGATCCCACCATAAATGCATGGTCAGGCGAATGAGTTGCCATCAGGATACCTGCCGATTGTTTTTTAAGTTCATTGATCTTGCGGATAATGCGCACCTGATTGCCATAGTCGAGGTTCGAAGTAGGTTCGTCAAGGATGATAAATTGCGCTTCCTGAGCCAATGCACGTGCAAAAATCACCATCTGTTTTTCACCACCGCTTAGCTCGGTGAAAGGACGTTCGGCCAAGTGCTTCACCTCTAAAAGCTCCAGACATTCTTCTGCAATTTTGTGATCCCTTTTCCCCGGGGCTGCAAAAATTCCCAGATGGACAGCACGGCCGAATAAAACGACCTCTTTTGCTTTATAGGGAAAAGGCGTTGCGTGAGTCTGGGGGACGTAAGCAATCAGCCGGGCGAAATCACGTGGTGAAATCTCTGAGATATCGGTATTGTTGATAATGATTTTTCCCGCAATTGGTGGAATAAAACCCAGCATTGTTTTGAATAGGGTAGTCTTACCTACGCCGTTAGGGCCAAGCAAACAAACAATTTCTCCAGCACTTACAGAGAAATTGAGATTGTGCATAATCGCTTTTCCGTTGTATCCTAGGTCTGTGTCCTTGAATTCGAGTATGGATGTGTTGTCGTTTACCATGATTTCTGAGATGATTTTTTGAGAAAATAGATAAAAAATGGAGCACCTATAATCGAGGTCAGTATTCCCAGGGGAATTTCTACAGTTGTAAGTGACCTTGCCAGATTATCGACCAGCAGCACGAATATCCCGCCGAATAGAAATGAGGTGGGCAGTAATATCCGGTAATTAGGTCCAACGGCCAGTCGGGCCAGGTGCGGAATAATCAAACCTACCCAACCGATCATTCCGCAAATTGAAATCATGCTGGCTGAGATTAATGATGCACAAACCACGACTAGTACGCGAATCCTTCCGGTATTCAGTCCTAAAGATCGTGCTTCATCTTCACCGAATGAGAGCACATTCAACCGCCAACTAATCATTAGCAATGGGACAATTCCGGCAGCAATCACAGGTAAAACCACCATCAGATCACTGATTTGTATGCCCGAAAGACTCCCCATTAACCAGTAAGTAATGGCGGGTAGTTTGTTGTCGGGGTCGGCCACGAACTTAGTGATCGATAGCATTGATCCAAATAGCGAAGAGATAATCATACCCGACAAAACCAATACAAGTATCGGGTCGTGTTTGCTACCGATGGTTTTACTGACCGACATGGCAATCAGTACCGCAGAAATACCACCGATAAACGACATCCCCTGAATGAGGATGACCGGCATAGAGAGTAAGATGGCCAATGCTGCACCAAATCCGGCTCCTGCCGAAACGCCGAGGATATCGGGGCTCACCATCGGATTGCGAAACATCCCCTGATAAGCTGCTCCCGCTATGGAAAGTGCTCCACCCAGGGCAATGGCTCCGATGATTCGGGGAAGGCGGATATTCAGTAAAATGATTTTCAGGTTATCGTCGTATCCACCGTTGCAAAACAGATAAGCATATAGGTCTTTCAACGTTATCGGATAGCGACCCAGGCTTAGTGAAAATATACTCAAAGCCGTGAGTGCACATAAGCAGAGAAGTGTGACTGATCTGTTTTTATTGAGCAGAAGGATTTCTGAATAATTCATAGGTAAAATGGTTATTGAATGGGGAATTATTTCTTCGATATACGTTTTGATGTATATCGTTTTCCAAAAAAAAAACAGTAATGGATTACTGGTTGGTTCGGTGGTTATTTTATTTGTGTATAACGGAAGGTGCAGTTTCTCCTAAAAGAGTACACCTTCCATTATTCTACGAGTCAGGTCATAAACGTTCTAGTTCATTTTTTCGGAAACTCTTCATAAATGAATCTTGTATATCCCATTTTACCTTTTGCAAGTCATTGTTTGTAAAGAAATCCCACCCCACCCATTTAAGCTTTCGTCCGGGGTATCGTTTGATCGTGTCGGCATGGAAAGAGGGAAATCCGTTTTGCTCGAGCAATTCACCCATCGTGCTTCCGAATATATAATCAAGTACCTCTTTGTGGCGGTTGAATGTCCCTTTTTTGACCAAAATCTGAACCGGGCTGACGATAGCTCCGTCTTTTGGCCAAACCGTGGTGAAGTTGACATTTCTCACTTTACAGGCGAAGGAGTAGGGCATCACGTACACTGCCACATCGTTATCTTTTTTGCTGTTAATCTCTTTCACCATCTCTGCCGGGTGCATGCCCTTCAGTGTTTTTTTTCCTAAAATACGGATGGACTCTTCTCCGTATTCCTTGTAAAAAGGATAGAGTACCGCGTTGCAGAAGAAATTCTTATCACCGCGAAGTACCAGTTTTTTCTCCAGCTTCTTGTCTAGTAGTTCATACCATTCCTGCGGTTGTTTGGCACCATTCCGGTAACTGTTCTGATTAACTACCATCACCAATAGATTGGAAGTAAGCATCTTTAGTGCGCCCTGGGGATGGTCGGTTTCCGTTTCGGGAAAATAATCATAGAGCGGATACATCAACTGCTCAAAGCAATCCCGATACAGAAAGTTGTATATGAAATCGCGGTTGTAGAGGTTGTTGATGTCTGATGTAATCAGTATGTCTGGCAGCTCTTCCGCTGATTGAATATGGTCAATAAAGCTATAAAACTGCTTCTCGAAGTTGAGATTTCCATCGATCACCACCTGTTCTTCATCATTCGCATACAGGAAGAATTTTTCAAAGAAAGCTTCCTTAAACGCATTGCGCATCCCGCAGGGCAGCAGCGCGACCATAAAGGGTTTACCTGAGTTGGAGGTAATTCCTTGCTCCATCATCGCTATTTTTCTGGCGATTGAGAGTTTTTCGGTTTGAAGGCCAAAGCTTTTCAGGCAAGTGGCGGTGGAAAATATTCTGGAAGAAAGATCTTCAGGAGAAATATGAATCGATTCTCCAAGTTCGGCTAAAAGTTCCTCCCATATTTCGGGATAATTACTGGCGGCTGAATACAATGTCTTCATAATAAATGCAATTTGAGTGTCCTGTTTTTGTGGTTAATATTTAAATCGTTCATCGGCACAAAGCGCTTCGAGCGGTAGATCTTTGTTTTTTTCAAGCCATCCGATGGAGACATTCTCGCGGTTATCGTAACGTGGATAAAAGGGTTTAATGTCGATCAGCGGAGTTCCGTTAAGCATATCCGGTTGCTCTATATGAAGTACATTTCCAACTATTTTCAGCAACTTTACGGTTGAAATGCCAATGGCATTGGGCCGTTTAGGTGCTTTGCACGAAAAGATCCCCCGCAACTGATCATCCATAAAAGGAACCACTTCCAGTTCGTATCCCTCAATCTTGTGGAAACGATAGAGTAGTGTAATATGTGAGAATCCTTCCAAATCCTTTAATCCCTGCACATACTCGGGGAACACTTCAATAAGACCATAAATGCCTTCGGCGGCAATTGGCTGAATCGGCATATCTTTCACATCTTCAAATGGGGTATGAATCACGCCAATAGGTTTAATAATAATTTCTTCCATAATTATCCTGGTTTTGATCTGCAAATCGGTTTATGCCTTAAAAAATTCATTTCAGCCTAATAACTCTCCGGAATTTTGATCTATTCGGTCGCGCTTATAGCAGAGTAGGATATTCTGAATAATGAATAACGAACAGAACATAAACACATATTGTTTAATCGTGTAAACTGGCTTGATATATTCAACCAATTTTCATAATTTAGTAGATGTTCTCAGACTATATACTGAAAAAATCGTGCCAAATATATTAATGGCTACAATATCAGTTAGTTGTATGTTTATTTGAGTATGAATATACCTACCAAAATGTAGACCTAAACCCTGTTATTCTACCTAATTGTTTAGATATAAACTGTATGTAGGTTTGTTTTGATGTAGTTAAATAACCGGAGCAAACAGTTGTTATACCTTTCTTTATTTGTGATCTTTATAGATAATGAAAACGCCGCAGCTCTTTCGCAAAGAACCGCGGCGTTTTTTTACAATTACGAAGTTGAACGGAATTAAAAAATCTCTTCCTCTATATTTATAATTGATTCAGCATTATTTAATTTTTTGAAGCTTTCATCTTGGTTTTAAGCTCTTTCTCTTTCATCTTAAGCGTATTCATTCTTGTCTGAAGGGCTTTCTTCTCATCGTTCAGTTTTTGTTGTTTCTGGGATACCAACTCCTCTTTTTGTTTTAAAACCTGAGTCTCTGACTTTTTTCGTTCCACCATTTCGTTAAGTTGGCCCTCTTTTTCTTTAGATTTCAATAGATCTTCCTGAGCAGATATTTTTTGATCACTCAAAGAGCTTGCATCTGTTTCTTCGGGAAGCGTACTTTTTTCTTGCTTTTTCAGCATTTTCTTTGTGTCTTTAATCCGTTTTTGATCAGACTTGACTACGTCGGTTTTAGATCTCAAAAACTTCAAATCGTTACTCGCTTGTTTTTGATCGAGTTTGATTTTCTTTTTTTCGCTGTTTAGTTTCTGTTGTTCCTCTTTCAGATCGGAAAGTTGTTTGCTTAGAGCTGATTTTTCATCCTTTACTTGTTGAAGTTGTTGTTCGTAGTTTCCTTCGTAATTCTGCGGTTCAATTGCTTCCTGTGCTTGCATTTTGCCAGAAATGAAACAGCTCAATAATAGCATCAGTCCGAATGCTCTACTCATCAGTTTAGTTTTCATAATCATAGTTTTATAACGTATTCTGGATTTAGATTCTCAGTTATACCTATAGAACGAATGAGTGTTTCCAAATGTTTATACATTTGATGATTATTGACTGAGCGTCTTCATAGTTACGATTTCCTGTATTTTTTGATTATACAAGAAAGGCCTTCGGAAACTACGTTCTGAAGGCCTTTAGTTATTTGTGAAAAAGAAATCTATTCAATTGTAGCGCGGCGAATTCTGATTTTAATGGCCGGTTCAATATGCTGTTTTGATACAAAGATCAGGTAGCCGCCACCTCCTGCACCACTCAATTTCCATCCAAGAGCTTGCTCTTTGTAGATATCGATTTGTTCCCATACTCCGTCAGTAATCATGTTGGGGAACATAGAGATTTGTGCTTCAAATGATTCACGGAATGCTTTGCCGAATGCTTTCAGATCTTTGGAGTTAACGGCTTCCCAGCAATCCTGAGCCGCTTTGCCTAAACGGGCTGCACCTTCTTCATCGATATGGGTATTCTCCAAAACGTTATAACTGGAATTGCGCGGATAAAGCGGGATCATGTAGAGATGATCTTCAATCCATGAGAGAGTGCTGTTGTCAGTAACAGACTGGATGTCGGTGGGCCAATAGTTGCCTTGGTCATACCATAACTTGTTCATCCCCGGCAATACAATGCCGAGTGAATCTTGCGAGCCACTAACATATTCCGTTCCGGGAGGGTTCTCAAAGCAGAACAGCGTTTTAGCCAGTTTTACTTTATCTCCTGCGGGAATATCGGTTTGCCATAGCTCAATCGCTTTCTTGCGTGAACTGGTCGACATACCGCTGCGGTCGTTGAATTCATAATCCGGCTCAATGCAAATTGTTACTACCGGACCTGCGGCAAACTTAGAGACGTAGGGTTGATCCAACCATCCACCGGCCAAATCGATGCGATAGGGTATGCGGCACTCCTGGCGCAAAGAAGTCGTAGAGCGAACGGGCAGATCGCCGTGTGGCAGACGTTTGCTGATAACATACTCAATGCCGAGTTCCTTTGAAATTCGTTCTTTCTCGTGGCTGTGCCCGTCTTCATTGACAAAGAAATAGTCGGGGTTCAATTCCCGCAACTCCTTTTCGAAGTCGAGCAATCCGCTACCCGAGTTTACCCAGGCGTCTTTTACCATTTTCAAGGCCTTTACCATATACAATCGTTCATCGTCCGAGTTGATGGTTTTGCGGGCTTTCAGTTCGTTGATTGTTTTGTCTGATCCAATTCCGACATAGAGATCTCCCAGTTGGGCGGCCTCTGCGAAAAAGGCTACGTGCCCGCTGTGAAGCATGTCGTAGCAACCGGATACAAATACTTTTTTAGCCATGATAGTTATATTGTTTTTTGAACTATTTTAATGTACTGGAGTGTCCTGATTGATGAGCGAAAAATAACTGAAAGAAAAAGGCTTTCAGTTATAGATTATACCTTGTATGAGATTATCCTTCTTTCATGGTAAGCTGCACCCGTTTGCGATCCATGTCTACGGATAAAACGGTGACCTGCACGTGCTGATGCATCGAAACTATTTCCGTGGGATCTGAAACATAACGGTCAGCCAGTTGTGAAATATGTACCAGCCCGTTTTCTTTAATACCTACATCGACGAAGCAGCCGAAGTTGGTAATGTTAGTGACAATACCGGGCAGTTTCATTCCTTCGCGCAAATCGTTGATGGTTTTTACGGTCGGATCAAATTCGAATACTTTGATAATGCGGCGCGGATCGCGTCCGGGCTTATCGAGTTCTTCCATGATGTCGAACAGGGTAGGGAGACCTACCTTGTCGTTGGTGAACTCTTCCAGTTTCAGCCCTTTCTTCAGCTCTTTGTTTGAGATCAACTCCTGCACTGAGCAGTTGGCCGTTTTAGCCATTTGCTCTACAATGCCATAACTTTCGGGGTGAACGGCCGAGTTATCGAGTGGATTGTCCGATTCGGGAATACGAAGGAATCCGGCGCTTTGTTCAAATGCTTTTTCACCCATACGCGCTACCTTCATCAGTTCCCGACGACTATGGAATACACCATGTTCTGCGCGATAGTTTACAATATTTTGCGCCAGTTGTGGCCCCAATCCCGACACATAAGTGAGGAGGTGTTTACTGGCGGTATTGACATTAACACCCACCAGGTTTACGCAGTTTTCTACAGTCTGGTCGAGCGATTTTTTCAGTAAATTCTGGTCTACATCATGCTGATACTGACCTACGCCGATGCTTTTCGGATCTATCTTGATCAATTCGGCAAGAGGGTCCATTAACCGGCGACCAATGGAGATAGCCCCGCGTACGGTAACATCATATTCAGGAAATTCTTCGCGGGCTACTTTTGAAGCCGAATAGATCGATGCTCCGTTTTCGCTTACCACAAATACCTGAACCTTGCGGTCGTACTGCAGGTTGGTAATGAACTGCTCGGTTTCGCGGCTAGCTGTTCCGTTTCCGATAGCAATAGCTTCGATGTTGTAGCTTTCCACCAACTGGGAAATTTTGCGCGAAGCCTGAGCTTTTTCATTTTGCGGTGGGTGCGGATAAATTGCTTCATTATGAAGCAGGTTACCCTGAGCATCGAGACATACAATTTTACATCCGGTACGATAGCCGGGGTCGATTCCCATCACGCGTTTGGGTCCGAGGGGTGCGGCCAATAGCAATTGGCGTAGGTTCTCGGCAAATACGCGAATAGCCTCCACGTCGGCTTTCTCTTTCGATTCGTTGGCAAATTCAGTCTCAATAGAGGATTTTAGCAGACGCTTGTAGGCATCTTTTACTGCTTCAGCCACCTGTTGGGCTGCTTCGCCGGAGCCTTTTACAAAGATGGAGTTTAATCGCTCTACGCAATGCTCCTCTTCGGGTGAAATG
Organism: Bacteroidales bacterium; assembly: GCA_963668555.2. GTDB lineage: Bacteria > Bacteroidota > Bacteroidia > Bacteroidales > UBA7332 > CAXXIC01. The sequence continues at coordinate 4,895,681 of CAXXIC010000001.1, read as the reverse complement.
GTTACTTTGAGAAACCCTTCCGATTCTCCGCGGCGAATAGCGAGCAAACGATGTGAAGAACAACGTTTGAGAGGTTCGCTCCAGTTGAAGTAGTCGCGGTATTTGGCGCCTTCTTCCTCTTTTCCTTTAGCGACAGAGGTCGAAATGACTGATTCTCTTGAAAATATATTCCGCACGGTATTCCGCGCACGTTCGTTTTCATTCACCCATTCGGCAATAATGTCGCGGGCACCTTTCAGTGCGTCCTCTTCATCTGCTACCTGATCATTGACAAATTGACCGGCACGACGCGACACATTATTATCTTGTTGTGCCATCAGGATTTTCGCCAACGGTTCAAGACCCTTTTCGCGTGCAATCTCGGCACGGGTACGGCGTTTGGGTTTATAGGGAAGGTAAATATCTTCGAGTTCGGTGAGTGACCAGGAGGCTTCGATGCGTTGTTTAAGTTCATCGGTAAGGTTACCCTGCTCTTCGATGGTGCTCAGAATGGTCTGTTTACGTTTCTCTGTTTCGGTCAGCTTCTCATATTGTTCTTTAATATCGGCCACTTGCACCTCGTTGAGTCCACAGGTGGCTTCTTTGCGATAACGACTGATAAAGGGAATGGTAGCGCCTTCGTCCAACAGTTTGATGGTATTGCTCACCTGTTTTAGGGTGAGAGAAAGCGATTTAGCAATTAATGAAAAGAAAATCTCCATATGAGACACTTGTGGTTGATTTAATTAATGCAAACTTAGGGATTATTTCGCTACCTTCAAAAGGAAATGAGTAAAATTGCTATCCCTGATAACGCGGGCAGAATGGATTAATGATGGGAGAAAACCTCATGCCAGGAGCAGATATCGCGGACTTATTAAACATCAAATGTGGGCAAACATTCGTTGCTTATGGGCAAACTTTGTCCGAATATCAAAATACATAAAGCATAATAAAACATCCTGCTTTTGCCCATACGTAGCAAAAGCAGATTTTTTTATTTAGTAAAGCGGAAGAGGCATTTATTTCACCCCGTACAACTTCATTCTGAAATTTCTCACCTTCATTCCCATTTTATTTTCGGCAGTGAACCCCGTACATAATTCCAGATTCTTTTGATGCATATATTGTTCAATACCAATCACATCGTGAATCGTCAGCGAGTTCCATCGATTGGGTAGGAACCGGGCTTCCGACATGTAGTGCATATCCTTGTTGGTCCAGAACAGTTCTTTCATTTTATCGTCAGTCGGTTTTGAAACCAGCATAAAGCAGAATTCGGGTACGCGCGAGCTATCTTGCTCTGTCGTGTAACAATCAAAGTCAGCCTCCACATATAAATGTTTGTATAAGGACGGAATCCTGAGGTTTTTTGCACAGGCGGAAAAATAGTCAGACGATACAAAATTCTGTTCCTGAGGGAGGGCAATTTTACCAAGCAAGACACTATTCTTTAGTAGGTTATTGTTGTCGGGTAAAATGTGGTTATTCTCATATACCCAATTGTTTACAGCTATGAAATTCTCGCGTAGGTGGGTGATTTTCTGTTTCATCGCACTGCTGGTGCTTTCTTTCTGCGACATATCCGGATTTATCCTGAACAGGCGGTTGTCGCACAGAAAATAATTTTTGAACATATACGACTCCATGACACGGCTGTAGGTCATGAAGGAAATCTGGTGAATGTTGCGGAATTGCTTAGCGGTATCCATTACGCCGTTCATCCAGTGCACCTGTCCGGGGATATGTTGAAGTCTGTATTTTTTAGCCAGAAAACCTAATAGAGTAGGGGCAATGTTGTTGTGACAGTTGATCGATTCAAATCGCTTGGGCGCTTTCAGCATCGGCGAATAAATCATAAAGGGAACGCGGTATTCGTCGATGTCGTTACTAGCAGGTACGGAACCGTGGTGATGGTCGCCTGTAACAATGAAAATGGTATTTTTGTATTCGGGACGACGGCTGTATTTGCGGAAAAAATCGCGCAAAGCATCGTCGGCAAACATGACGCAGCTCATCACCTGACGGTTTTTATGAAGCGAAAGAATTGTCTCTTTATTGAGTGGAAGATTTTTTAGTTTCTTGTCAAACAGTTTCAGGTACCTGGGCTGCGAATCAAACAAGAAAGGTGCGTGCGTGGTGGCGGTCATGTACACATTCAGGTAAGGCTTCTTTTTCAGCGAGTCGAGCACCTCGAAACTACGATTGAAAAGGGCATCGTCAGGGTATCCCATGGACCATCCGCCTTCACCTTCAGCCATCATTTTGTATTTTTTGCCGAAGTTGCGCAATATAAAGTCCGTTTTTTGCATACGGATAAATCCGCCCATATTGTCGTAATCAAGCGGATAACCGACCATGAAGTAGGAGTAATAACCGTTTTGTTTCAATATGGAAATGAGTGACTCGTGGTCGGGCATGATGCTGTTGTTGGAAAAACCGCGGTTGCCGAAAGGCAGCGATGCCAGGGTAGCGGGAAATACGCCGAAAGTAGCAGTGGCGTTACTCAGGTGGTTATCCCAACAAAGGCTGCGTTTAGACAATTCATCCAGAAATGGGGTGAAGCTGGTCAGTGGCGCGTTCCGTCCGCTGAAGGTACGGGAAAGGCTTTCGACTACCACCAATACGATATTGGGGCGTTCTTTGCCGAGGTTGAAATAGGGGCTTAGCACGTCAACGTCACGGTTTTCGTGCATGAGTGGAAATTCTTTCCCGGTAAACTTAAACGGGCGGTTTGCCTGGTAGTAATTGAATTCACCCTGCATCTCCTCTGCCGACATTTTGCGATGTTTTCGCATATCGTCGAAATATTTGATCGCATCGGCAGTCCAGTAACTCGCTTTGTTACAGGTTAAATAGTATTGTCCGGTCTGCTCAAAACCGGAAACCGAAGGAACAATGAATTTGATCAATAGAAGAGGAGCAAGGATGAAAAACAATAATGCCCTTTTTGCAACACGATTGAACTGAAGACGATATAGAAACAACCGGTATGTCCCAAAGTATAAAAGGGTCATCAGAATAAAAGGAAGAAAAGAGATGGGATTGCCTGCATAGGTTTTCACCGTGACAATTTGCTCGGCAGCATCACGCGTAAAAAATTCGTGATCGAACGGAACGGAACGGTCAATGAATACATAAAGTAAGGAGATGCAGCAGAATATAAAGGCCAGGTTTAATGCATGAAGCATAATCCCGGCAAATCGTTTGCTGAGATTTGACGTCAGGAACCAGATCAACAACACCACGCTACTAAAAACGCCCCAGGTAAGGTAATCGTACCAAAGGCCCTGAACTTCAGAAAGAAGCACATGCCTGGTGGAATAGAATTTCAATGATGCTGCGAAATATTCATAGCCTCTGACAGCTACTACGCATATTAACAACGAAAGGGCATAATGAAGGAAGAGGGATTTATGTTTTTCTTTAAACATCACTTTTATCGTTTTTTTTTCAATGCAAAGGTAGAGTTTTTTGAGTATTAATCGAAGCCCATTTGCTACTTATAGCGACTTATATTCGCTCGGCGTCATTCCTGTGATACGCTTGAAATATTTACCAAAGAAGGACTGATCGGGAAAGTTAAGCCGGTCAGATACCATCTGCACATTCATTTCCGGAGTTTTAAGTAATGCTTTTGCTTCGAGAATGACCACATCTTCAATCCATTCGGATGCCGTCTTTCCCGATACCGATTTACTCAGAGTCGATAGGTATTTGGTGGTAAGGCATAGCTTTTCTGCATAAAACTCCAATCCTCTTTCCAACCGGAAATGCTCAAATACCAGATTGATAAACTTCTCAAAAACCACCTCTTTGTGAGATTTTTTCTGGTTTCCCGTAATGTTCCTGTTTCTGAAAAAAGCCGTTGATTCGCAGATCATCGCCACAAAGAGCTGATGAACAACCAATTGACGGGTAGTCTTGTCGGTAATGTACCTTTTCGACTGAAACAGGTGGTAATATTCCAGCAGGATTTTGGATTCATGTTCGAGCAGGGCAATCACGGGGTGATCTTTTACATAGAGATAAATAGAAAAATCGGTTCTGGTAGACAGTTGATTGGTTTGAGCAAACTCAGGTGAGAAGGCAAAAAACCGGACTGCAATATCATCACTAACCTCCACTACCCGCAGCAACTGATCCGGCATGATTACACATATAGTATCCGGCACAAGCTTATACTGAATCAGATTGATCTCGATCACAGCACTCCCTTTTACGCAGATACAAAAAGCAAGACAGTCTGTACGACTGGGGTGAAATGGAAAAGGAATTTCATTGAGATTATCCGACACAAGCATTCCTTCGGTGATAAAATCCGCCTGATGAGAATTTTCCAGACTACAGAATTTAATTGAGAAATCATCCATGATCAAAAATTTGGGATAAATATACGAATAATTTGGGTAAATATTGGTCTAAAAAGACTTTGAAAGCGAAATATAGACCAATTATGTGGCTGTTGAGACCTTTGAATACGCCGGATATCACAGCAACTTTGCATTCTCATTTGATAACTCAGAAATAAAATATATCACAATGAATAAAAGAGTATTAAACAGTTTAATGGTTTGCCTGAGTGCATTCTTTCTGGTAAATTGTAGCGACTCAAAGAGCAGGAATGCTCAGGGGGGCACGGAGATTCCTGTCAAAGCGATTGAGGTGCAGGCTTCACAATTATCCGGAACCAAAGATTATGTAGGAACAGTGGAAGAGTCGTCAGCTTCATCCCTCAGTTTTGAAGTGCCAGGTAATGTACAAGAAGTGCTGGTGAGTGAAGGCCAGCGTGTCAGAAAAGGTCAGTTGCTGGCGGTGCTTGACAAAAGCAGCCTGAAGAGTGCCCACAACGCAGCAGTTGCTACACTGCATCAGGCCGAAGATGCGTATCGGCGTTTGACACAGTTGCATGACAACAATAGTTTGCCCGAAATTAAATATGTGGAAATGCAGACTAATCTGGAGAAAGCTCGTTCGGCAGAAAGTATTGCCCGCAAGAGTTTACACGATGCTAATCTCTATGCCCCCTTTGCCGGAGTGATCGGTGACCGGTCGATTGAGCCGGGAATGAATGTTCTGCCTTCTCAGTCTCTCTTTAAGTTGCTCTGTATGGATCATCTCAAAGTCCGGATCTCCATTCCTGAAAATGAGATTGCAGCCGTTTCTTTAGGCCAGAAAGCGCAAATGAGTGTTGCAGCGCTGGCAGATCTTAACTGCGAGGGGATGGTTGACCAGAAAGGGGTGGTGGCCAACACGATGTCACATACTTACGAAGTAAAGATCCGGTTGACCCATGCCGATGCTCAATTGATGCCGGGCATGGTGTGTAAGGTATTACTCGGAATAAATCCATCCGGTGAGAAAATAGTCATTCCCAATCAGGCTGTACAGGTAGCCTCTGATGGCAGCAAATTTGTCTGGATAGCCAAAGGCAACCGGTGTGAGCGTCGGGAAATCGTTCCGGGTGATCTGACTGATTATGGGGTAACTATTTCAGATGGATTACAACCCGGGGATAAAGTGATCGTGGAGGGCTATCAGAAAATTTGTAACGGTACTAAAATCAAACTGTTATGAGCAAAGCCGGAATAAGTATTGTCGAGCTTGCGATGCGGCATCGGCAAATTGTGTTTCTGATTTCCGGAATTTTGCTGGCATTCGGAGTGTTTGCCCTGATAAAAATGCCTAAGCAGGAGTTTCCTTCATTTACGATCCGTCAGGGAGTGGTAGTTGGAGTATATCCGGGGGCTACTTCAGCAGAGGTAGAAGAGCAACTGGCCAAACCATTGGAACGTTTCTTGTTTAGTTATAAGGAAATTAAAAAGGAAAAGACCTACTCGCAATCGCGTGACGGGATTGTGTACGTTTTTGTGGAACTCAATGATAACGTAAAAAACAAGGATGAATTCTGGTCGAAGTTCAAGCATGGTCTCAGTCAGTTTAAAGCCGAACTGCCATCCGGAGTACTAGCGTTAATAGCCAATGATGATTTCGGCGATACATCCGCATTGCTGATTTCACTCGAATCGAAGGACAAAACCTATCATCAGCTGGAAACCTATCTGAATGAACTGGAGAATCGTTTGCGTCGTATCAGGTCGGTATCCAATCTGCGTCATTATGGATTACAGCGGGAACAGATCAGCATTTACCTCAATAAAGAAAAGCTGGCTGCTTACGGCATCAGTTCGACCTCGCTCTTTGCCAATCTCTTTTCACACGGTCTGACCACCATGAGCGGGACAGTGGATAACAGCCGGATGGTAGCTCCTATACATATCCCCGATACCTATCAAAAGGAAAAAGATATAGAAGAACAGATCGTCTATGCCGATCCTTCCGGCAATATTATCCGTCTCAAAGATGTGGCGCATATTGTTCGCGAATACCCCACCCCGGATAGTTATGTGGAAACCAACGGTAATAAATGTCTGATCTTATCCCTTGAAATGCAGCAGGGCAACAACATCATCGCATACGGGAAAGAAGTAGATGAGGTGTTACAGAAATTTCAGTCTGAACTGCCTCAGGGAGTTACCCTGAAGCGGATTGCCGACCAGCCCAGGGTGGTAGATGCCTCTCTGAATAATTTCCTTCGGGAAATGGGGATTGCCATCCTCGCGGTGATCCTGGTGACCATTGCACTTTTACCGTTGCGGGTGGCCACGGTAGCCGCTACCTCAATTCCGATCAGTGTGTTCATGTCATTGGGCATTATGTATGCCAATGGTATCGAACTGAATACGGTCACACTTGCCGCTTTGATCGTTGTACTGGGTATGATCGTTGACAACTCCATCGTAATTGTGGACAGTTATATGGAGAAGCTCGATCATGGCATGTCCCGATGGTATGCTGCCATCAGCAGTGCGCGGGAATACTTCAAGGCAATCTTGTCAGCAACGCTGGCAATCAGCATCACATTTTTCCCTTTCCTGATCACCATGACGGGACAGATGAATGACTTCGTGCAATTTTTCCCATGGACGATATTGATTACGTTGACAGTCTCGCTGGCGGTAGCAATGCTGTTGATTCCTTATCTCCAGTATCTTTTTATCCGAAAAGGATTTATTCAGATGAAAAAGGAGAAAGGAACCACTAAGCCGACTTTGCTGGATAAGGTCCAGGCATTGTACGAAAAGCTGCTTTATCAGTCGTTCAGGCATCCGCGATATACGATGCTGATTTCGGCTGTATCAGTGATCATTGGTGTACTGCTGATTATGCAAACCCAACAACGTTTGTGGCCGGTAGCGGAGCGGGATCAGTTTGCCGTTGAGATCTATTTGCCACAGGGCAGCTCACTGAAGCAAACCGGGACTGTGTGTAACGATCTCGAGAAAACACTCAAAAAAGAACCGGGGATAACATCAATAACCAAGTTTGTCGGAACAAGCTCTCCGCGTTTTCATACCACCTATGCCCCGAATATTCCGGGCAAAAACTATGCTCAGTTTATAGTTAATACAGTTTCTCCGGAAGCAACGGAGGAGTTGCTGGATAAATACACCAATGCCTATGCATTCCACTATCCGGATACCTATATAAAATTTAAGCAAATGGATTTCCAGGCTGTATTTGCACCGATCGAGATCAGGCTTTCCGGAGATAATATTGCGCAACTGAAATCGACTGCCGACTCATTAATTCGTCAGGTCAGAAGTATCAATGAACTCACCTGGATACGTACCAATTATGAGCAGATGCTACCTGGTGCCGAGATCGACATTGACAATGTGGAGGCTAATCGTCTTGGACTTACCCGGTCACTTATAGCCGGTAATCTGGCCATCCGGTTCAACGGTCTACCTATTACCACGCTTTGGGAAGGCGATTATCCTGTGACAGTCAAACTTAAAGCAGACTGGGAAGGTAACGAACCGAAGTTCTCAGATATAGGTAATGAGCATATTACGTCTATCAACCCGGCAGTTTCGATACCACTGCGTCAGGTGGCAAAAGTGAGGCCCGACTGGAGTGACGGCCAGATTGTCCGCCGTAATGGTGTGCGGACATTATCTATCCAGATGGATGTCAAACGAGGCTACAATACCAACGAGATATTCCGGAAAGTAAAAAAAGTGACTGAAAAAATAACTCTGCCGGCTTCCATGGAGATGAGTTACGGAGGAGCCCGTGAAGCTGACGAAGAGGCTATTCCGCAGATTGCCGGTGCTCTGGTCATTGCAATATTTATCATCTTCATGATTTTGGTCTTCCATTTCAGAAAAATCAATATGGCTCTGTTGGTATTGGGTTCTGTGCTTTTAAGTGTGTTTGGAGCTGCCCTCGGCCTGAAAATAATGGGAACAGAACTGGGAATGACTTCAATTCTTGGTTTTGTAAGTCTGATGGGAATCATCGTCCGAAATGGAATTATCATGCTCGATTATGCCGAAGAGATACGCATTAAACACCGGATGACAGCAAAAGCAGCAGCTATCGAAGCCGGGAAACGACGGATGAGGCCGATCTTCCTTACCTCGGCTGCAGCATCAATGGGTGTTGTGCCAATGATTATCAGTAAAAGCCCGTTATGGGCACCGATGGGTACGGTGATCTTTTTTGGCACATTAGGAGCCATGCTATTTGTAGTAACCGTATTACCCATTGCTTACTGGGGGATTTTCAAAAAATGTGATGCGATGATTCCACAAAAAAATGATAGATAATGAGACAACCCACAAAATATATTCTTTCACTCCTGCTATCGGGTTGCTGCGGTACAGGAGTATTTGCTCAAACCTATTCACTGGAGCATTGTAAAGAGCTTGCGCTGAAGAACAACGTAGCGATAAAAAACAGCAGAAATAACACACAGTGTGCCGAACAGACGAAAAAAGAAGCGTTTACTAAATATTTTCCTTCGGTTAATATAATGGGTAGCAGCTTTGGAAGCAGTAAAGCATTGATGGATGTCAACATCAAGGGCGGAAATCTGCCCGTGTACGATGGTAATCCAGCGAATTTGGCCAACGCCACACAATTTGCCTATTTCCCCGATGTCAGTATGTCAATGTTGAAAAAGGGAAATATTGTATCGGCGACGGCTATGCAGCCGGTATTTGCAGGCGGACGTATTGCGAACGGCAATAAGCTGGCCAATATAGGGCTGGAAGCACAACGTATCTACGCACAACTTTCGGTCAATGAGGTTTCCCTTCAAACTGAGCAGTTTTTCTGGCAAATCGTAGCATTAGAAGAAAAGCTAAAGACTATTGGAATTGTAGAATCGTTGCTGGATAATTTGCAGAAAGATATAAATATCTCCTACAAGGCGGGATTGATCAGCATGAATGACGTGCTGAAGGTAAAGCTCAAACGGAACGAACTGGCAGGTAATAAGCTCAGGGTGCAAAACGGAATTAAACTGAGCAAAATGGCGCTTTGCCAGTATATTGGCATGCCTTTCGACACCACAATGGAGATTACTTATATTGAAACTGATTTCAAAATGCTTCCGGCCCCTCATGTTTATGCAACCAATTCATCGGAAGCATTGGTTAACCGTCCCGAATATAAACTATTGCAGAAGAACGTTGAGGCCAGCAAACTGCAAACCCGCATGAAGCGTGGCGAATACCTGCCTGAAGCGGGAGTTGGGGCAAGTTATGTTTCAGAAAACCTCATGGGCAGTGAACGTCATTACGGAATTGCATTTGCTACTGTAAAGATCCCGGTTTCAGATTGGTGGGGCGGCTATCATGCGATTAATAAGCGGAAGGTTGAAGAAAAAATTGCTTTGAATAATCAACAAAATGCTAATGAACAGATGCTCCTGCAAATCCAGCAGACCTGGAACGAGCTGGAGGAAAGCTATAACCAAATAAAAATAGCAGAAGAATCGGTGCAGGAAGCCACAGAGAATCACCGCCTGAATGCCGATTACTATAAAGTGGGAACAGTAAGTTTGTCTGATCTGCTCACCGCTCAGGTTTCGTTGCAGCAATCCCGCGATCTCTATGTGGATGCTTGTACGGATTATTTGATGAAACGAACTAAATATTTGCAGGCAACCGGTCGGTAAGAAGTAGCGCACGGATTTTAATCCTGCGCTATAATTTAAAAAGAAAAAATCCTTACAACTCTTTTCTCTCAAACCTCTCAATCTCCTCTCGCTGAAGGTATGTGCTGTAACTTCAGCTTTATCCAAACAGAAAGCGGCTTCAGCCTTTCGCTGAAACCGCTTTCGTGATTGTTTAGACCTCGTTTATTATCGGATCATGATCTTCCGGTTAAATAATCCCTGACCTGTTCTGACTGTAACAATGTAGATGCCTGACGGTAGTTCTGTCGAGAAGGAGGGGCCGCTTACCTTTTCATTCCACAGGCAACTGCCCAATGTGTTGTAAATCCTGATGGTTGCTTCCGATGGAATGTCGTTGATATACAGGGTGTGGTCATTCGTGAACACATTAAGATTTTCTTCGTATGCATTGGCAATAGCACTAACGACATTTGCATAACCATATAAATTCGTATTGTTGAAGCTCACCTGATAAGGCCACTGCTCATCGGTTGCATCATTGTCGTCCCAGGCGTGACGCCAGTGAACGCTCGGCGCTCCGGAAACGACCAACCATAATTTATCGCAATTGGTAGGACAATCGAAACTGATACTTCCTTTTCCTGCATTGACTGACATGCTGGCCGGGCTGATATCACCGTACACGCGGGTTCCGTCTTTCAGCAAGGCAACAAATCCATAACGCCAGCCGGCATAATAGACATAGTTTTTACGGAAACCATTCGTTCCGGCTAATCCTTCGAAGTTAACGGTTACAGTCTTAGCTGTTGTGGGGGCATTCAGCCGGATGATGTTGTGTCCGTAGTTTTCCAGACAAACGGTAGAATCAATCCTCCAGACATAGCTTCCCTGGTTGTTCATTTTCGGTTGTGTGCGCGATGTGATATAATTTGCGCCATATGATTTAAGAGCCGGTATATCCCAGGTAGCAAATTTAGCTCCACAAGTCCACATCTCGTCATTGAATTTACTTTGAGTAATGGCATTCAACCGTTTATAGGTTTCCACCGGATCTTCGGGCTTGATGGATTTGTTCCACAAACGTCCGATCATATCCATTCCGTGCAGGTCGCACCAGTAATCCTGAATGAAATAATCATTATAACGGTAAGATTCATTCAGAATATTCTTGTGCACATTGTTCAGGTATCCCGAGAACCATTCGCTGGTAAATTGCATGGCCGGGAAAACCTTGTAAGCCTGCCATTGCGCGCATTGTTCCCACCAACCGTTGCTGCCAGAAGCATTATCTCCGAATCCGTACATCCATCCGTTGGAATCGTTGTTGTCGCAATGGGTCTGGTATTGAAAACAATGTCCCACCTCATGTGCAATGGTTTGGCCGCCTCTTGAGGTAAGCGCCCAGGAGGTAAGGGTAAGCAATCCTATCGTATTATCCACACCCGAACCTGAAGCTTCCCAGTCGGTGGAATAGCGCAGGCGGATGATCATTTTATAGGTATCGGTTTTGGATGATCCTTTTAGGACGAATTTCAATGAATCGGCATAGAAGTTGAAACTTTTCTCAGCCAGGGCCAGGCAATCATCGACAATAGGTACTGCTGTATCACCAAAGCCTGGCTCCCAGAAGAGGATCCAGTTCTTCGATTGTTTGCTTCGCTCGATTGACCAGTTGTTTGCCGTATTATAAACATCACCCATCATCCAGGTGGGAACATAGATCTGTTTGCCTACGCTTTTGGTTACTGACTTCAGGGTCGTCGTGGCACTGTTTATCTGTGTCAGGGTCAGATCCCGGTTTTCAAGGCTAAGGTTAGCCGAGTTGATGGCATTTTGCAGTTTAGTGATTTCATCCGCTTTATCGAGGAAGCTCAAAATGAGACTGGCGTCATTGATTGCTTTCTGCAAGCTGGTGTAGGCTGCTAACGAAATATAGGCCGTATCGATCTCGGCATCAATGACAGCTTTCGCAGCTGTAACGTCTGCTGAAACCAGCGGATTAGAAGTTGTTGCCGCCTGCGCCTGTGTGATAGCAGCATTCAGTCCGTTGGCTGCTGAGTTTTGAATTCGTTTAGTCAACAGGGTCTGAGCTTCCGCCACTCTGTTATTGACAGCCAGCGCAAGATCATTGACATCGGCTGCTCCCAGATATTCCAGCTTGAAATTATCGAACAATGCCCAGTAGCCAGTCTGCTGGAAATCTGTTTTAGCACCGATAGTCAGCGTTCCGCCGTTGTTTACCAGAATGTTCGGCAAAGTCATATCATAATAAGCGGTGGTCGTACTGGTAAACATGGTTTCCGCTGCCGCCATGGTGTTTGCATAGCCGTTGGATGAACCGGTGCCGGAGTAAGCATGCTTGTATAAGGAGTTGAAAGGAACACTTACTTCAGAATAAGCAGGCGATTTAGCATACAGGCGGGCGTAAATCGTTTCCGTACCGGCTTTGTAAGCCGCTCCGATGTCGTTCGCCTTTGGCCGTTCAAAGCCTTTGGCCTTCAACCTGTATTTTCCCGCAGGAAGTCCGCTGATCACCTGATACATATTGAAGGTTTTCTGATAAAACTCCACTTCGTGGTTATTGACAGTACCTACACCTTTCCAACCGACAGTATCATTGGCGTCAAATCCCGGATTTTTGATGTAGCTCGTCATGTCCAACGGATTAGTCGCTGAAGCATTCGCATATTTATAGGTCAGGATTGCCTTTTGCAGATTGGCAATGGCATTGGTTACCTCTGTTGAAGAGGTACTGGTGAGATATCCCTGCGCCGTTGTGATGGCTGTCTGCAATTCGGCAGCGCCGTTGGCCGTGGAATTGTAAAGAGCCTGTGCCTGATTAATCACAGTCTGCAAAGCGTCGTTGTTGGCAATTTCGGTTGCCTCGTAAAGCATGAAATCATCAAATCCCAGGCGATTGCCCAACCAGCGAAAACGGGCCTGTATGTAACTGTAAGCCGGATTGGAATTGGTGAAATAGACATAATTCTGTGTCCACGCTCCGCCTCCGTTCACTTGGGAGCTGTTAATCAGAATACTGGATTCTGTATTGGCTGTTTTGTCATTGGTTCGTGAAACTTTCAGATAGGTCTCCGTAGCGGCAGCGGTAGTGCTGGTCAGGTACTTCACCTGGTAGGCAAAAAGATAGCTCTTGCCTGAAGTAATCGGCCAACCTGTTCCGATTGATCCGGAGGAACTTGAATTCTCATTGTTTAATCCAATCAGGTATTTTGAGTTGCTCACTCCTCCCGTGGCAGAGATGCTAAATTTATCGGTAGTAAGTGTTGCCGCGGAAGTGGTGGCATCTGTCCAACCGGTGAAACCGTTTTCAAAGTCCGGATTCGTGATCAGATTTGCACTCAGCAGCTTGTACCTTTTACCGCTGATGGTCAGTGTGTCGCCCTGATTTGCCGCGCCGGCAAATGTGCAGACAAAAGCAAACATTGCGAGAAGTAAATTTCGAAGTAGATGTTTCTCCATGATATTCGTTCGTAAGATATTAATGTTTTAAACAGGTAAAACGTTCAATGATAGCAGGGTACTGTCTGGTGAAGATCTCATTTCAGCATGGTATTTTTAGACAGACAATTATCCAAGGTCAAAATTGGGAACAAATAACCAATGCAAAGGACACAATTCAGTCAAAAAGGGGGAGTGGATCGTGCAAACTGTAAAATGTGTTATTCTGTCCTCCCGATACCCCTTGTTGACTGTGATATATCTGCTACAATCATCTTGGATGTCAGCTTTATCTAAAAAGAAAGCGGCTTCAACATTTTGCTGAAACCGCTTCCATTATTTTTGCTATTCATTTTCCCTTGTTGCCCATAGCGTATCCGCATTTTTATAAGGACTTAAATCCGGTACGATAGTAAATTATTCCACAACCCCTTTCTCCATCTTCAACTGATGCTTAATAGCCCGACGAATCGTATGAAACTTCGGATGTAGAGTTTTCGGGCGAAGCGAGCTTTCTTTCAACAAGAAAACCAGCAGACAGAATATACCCGATATGCAGAGCCAACCGTAAATCTCCTTCATGCTCACCATCATTGCCTGCATTTGCAATCCCCCATATAGGTCACCGGCAGGAATTTGCTTTGCCATGAGGTTAAGGTTGTCCAGATTCGCACCGAGCAGCATGCTGTTTTTCTTTACCGTTATCTTAAAAAAATGATCGAGAAATGCACTACCGATCAACGAACCCAGACACGCGCTCATAAATGCCTGTATACTGAGCGACTGAAAGAAATTCTGAAAAGGTGTAGTTGAAAGAGCCGTGATAAAAGTGATGGCAATAATAATGTATCCGAAGCTCCGGATAAAAATCGGAAACCAAAGCATCTCCTTGGGTAAATGAAAATCGATCATGAAGTACATGATCATCAGGTATCCCACGATAAAGGTGAAGCCGATTACCGTCATGTTTTTGTAGGTCCATTTCCGCAAAGCAAATAGCTGATACGTCAAAACCGTTCCCATCGCAATACCAACTATAACGACCCAATTCAATGAAATAAAATGGAGTGCATCGTATCCAAGTATCTCCTCGGTAAAGATATGCTCAAACGAGTGAATCGGACTGAGTAAAATATCTATCAGAATATACAGCACAAACGTCAGCCAGACATTGCGGTAGCTCCATGTCTTCAATGCGATGAAAGGGTGACGGATAAATGAAGCCCGCCAAAGGTTAAGGGCCAACGCAACCAACCCGAACACCGTACCCATCCAAATATTTACGGATTGATACCAATCGTAATACTCTCCATAATTGAGGACAAATATGGCACAAAGCACTGTCACCGCCCACAGGATCATCCCCAGCCAGTCGATGCCGAAAAGCGGCAGTTTGGGCATGGAACGGTAGTGACGGAACAGGATAAACGTGAACAGTACCACACTGAGCAAAAAAGCGACCACCAGCCAGTGCATATATTCCCAGGTACCAAGCCAGGCCGTATAGACCGTTGTTAACCCCGAAAACTGAATGCTACCCTGCACCAACAGGCAGATGAAACAGAACCATACGGCCATATCCCGTTTCGGCGTTATCCAAAGCTGGATGGTTGTGTTACAGATAAAAGTTCCCCACATGCGGAGAAATCCGGCCACGAAACAGGTTGCAACCAAAATGGGAACACTACGCGTGTACATACAAATCAGATTACTGATCACCAGCCCGGTTGCGGTAATGATCAGACTATTCTTCACCGGCCATCGAAACTTCAGGCGGAACATAATCGTAAAGGTAAGGGCAATACCGACCAGAGAGGCATACCCCGCCATCATAATATCCTCCTGCATCAGGGACAGCGAGCCTTTCATTTCGCTGACAGCGGCCAGATAAACTCCGCCAGAAAGCTGATAAACAAATACAAAGGCAAGAAGAATCCAGGGTTTGACTTTTTCGGGAATAAAATCCCGAATATCAGGAATGGTAAAAGGTCCGGAATGATGATGCATAAGCTTAGAATTTCACCTCACATTCAACATTCATACCTGAGCGCAACAAAGCTAACTGCTTGCCGTTATTCCCCTTTGCAAACTCGATGCGAACGGGAATGCGTTGCTCCACTTTTACGAAATTTCCGGCAGAATTATCCTGAGGAAACAGAGAGAAACTGGCTCCGGTAGCGCGGGAGATCGATCTCACCGTTCCTTTGAAAGTCACATTGGGAATGGCATCGATATTAAGCTCTACAGTCTGCCCTTCGCGTATATTAGCGGTTTGTGTCTCTTTGTAATTGGCAATGACCCATTTTTGCGTATCGTTCACCAGATCGAGCACGGCTTGTCCCGGTTGCAGGAGCTGGCCTTCTTCAATAGTTTTGCGTCCGGTCACGCCATCGCACGGAGCCAGAATCACTGTATAGGACAGATTGAGGCGGGCCAACTCCACAGCAGCCTTCGCCAGTTTGATCTGCGCGTTGTTTTGGTCGAGACGCACGGTCTGTTCGTCTTTCACCAATGAGGTCGAATTGCGCTGGCGTAACATCTGGTCGTACCGGGCTTTTGCCGCTTCGTAATTGGACTTCATTCCGTCGAATTGCTGTTTGGTAACGGCCTGTTGTGCCAACAGGTTTTGGTAACGCAAATAATCCTTTTCAGCATTCTCCATCCGGATGCGGCTCTCCTCCACGCCGGCATCGGTCACACCGATGTTACTCTTTGTGGTCTGAATGGTCGTGCCCATCGCTTTTTTGCCCACAATGGCATTCTGAAAATCAGCTTCCGCCTGTGCCAGACGATAGCGGTATTCGGTATCTTCGATCACCAATAGAGTATCCCCTTTCTTTACGTGCCGGTATTCTTCAAAATTGATTTTCCGGATATACCCCTGCACACGGTTATTGACCGGTACTATCTGTTGCTTCACCTGCGCATTATCCGTAAACTCCACGTCGCCAAGATGTACAAAGCGCGCACACACCCACGTAATGGCTCCGAGCAAAAGGGCAACGACGACGATATTATAGCTCAGTTTCAATGTTTTCTTCTTCATGTCTTATCTGTTTTTTTGATTTTGTATGGGGAAAACTCAGAGCTTTCCGATTTCCCGAAGGAGTTTGTAGTAATTGTAAATGGTATTCAGTCTGGCGTTTGCGACTTCCAGTTCGGCATTCAACTTGGTGTTGCTGGCATCCAGCATTTCGGTGATCAGCACCAGACCGTTCAGATAGCGGTTGTTGATGATGGAGTAGTTTTCCGAAGCAAGCTGGAAGTTTTTCTCGTAGGTATGGAGTTTTTCAAATGACTCCAGGAATCTGGTTTGGGCGGCATAAACCGTTGTCTGCGTATTTTCCAGTTCGGCCAATTGAGCATATCTGGCCCGGTCTTGATTCGTTTTAGCTACACGAACCTCTTTACTCGTTTTGTAAAGCGATGCCAGATTGTACTTCACCCCAACTCCCAGATACCAGTAGTTGAGATTTTTATTGATCGGGGGAACTTCAATGGTGATCGGTCCGTTAAACTCGTTGGCGGCAATGACGGCAACCGATGGATAGTACTTCGATCGGGCCAGCTTCACTACACTTTCTGCGATCGCGTTGTGCAACGCGGCGGTTTGCAATTCCGGACGGTTAGTCTCGGCCATTCGCATGAGCTCCTCCTCTGAAGATGGTACAAGTTGGAGATTCTGAATCGTGGTATCGGCCAGAATATGGGTTTCGGCTGGTAATCCAAGCGTAACTACCAATTGCCGGTTGATGATGTTGATGTTGTTATCGATCTCGATCAGGGCTAGTTTCAGGTTCTGCAACATGAGTTCGTACCGGGTAATATCATTCCCCAAAGCCATCCCTTCTTTTTGTTTGGCGGTTATCTGCCGGATCAGCATCTCTGTCTCTTCAATATTCTCAAGGAATACTTTACGCTGATTTTGCAGTTTATAGAGATCCAAGTAATATCCGGTTACAAGAAAACGCATATCGGACCGGTTGCGCTGATGGGCCAGTTGCGCGACTTTGGATTCCAATTTAGTCTTCTCTATGGAGTTGGAAACCGCTCCTCCCGAAAAAACAAGATAAGACGCTTCTACCGAGAAATTATTTCCGAAGTGCGGCATGGAAGCGCTTTGCACGTTGGTGAAATTACGATCCAGCAAAGTGGCATTTCCGAGGTAAAGAGCCGAAAGCCCTACATCCACCGAAGGCATACGGCTATTCTTTTCGACCGCGATAGCCTGCTGAGCCCTTTCCACATCGGATGCCGACATTTTCAATTGCGTGCTGTTCCGCTCCACCAAAGCAAAAAGGGTATCGATGGGAATCACCCGCCCTTTATCGCCTTGGGCAAAAACAGCCTGCGTCAGCATCACAAAGATTATCAATCCGTTGGTTCTTACATTCATTATTCTGTCGTTTTTGATTTGGAGTGCAAAAGTAGATGAGTTTAGCCCGAAAGGGGTTTTCTGTTTTCCCTGAATATTTGTCATAATTTCCAGTATTACGCATTATACAGTGATATTAATGGTACATTTGTAGTCAAAATCGGAATACATGATTTCTCAAAACAATATTTTCCAATACTCTGAATTATTGGAAGAAGAGATCGGAATATCGCTAAACAGCAATTCGTTACCCTTGGGTGGCACGTTAAGCAAAGCCGGGCGTTGCATCGTGAGTTATTGCTTAAAGGGCTGGGCGGATATGGAGGTTAATCTGGTGAAGCACCGGTTCTCGGAGTCTGAGATTATGGTGTTGTTTCCGACACAAATCGTAGAGCAGTGTCAGGTGAGTCCTGATTTCTCGGTGATGTATTTCTCCCTTTCTCCGGCTATCTTTCAGGAGGTATGTTTCCGGTTCCCGCCTGAGTTTATCACTTTTCTGCGCCAACACTTCTACTATAGAGTGACGGCTGATTCGCTTCAGGAAGAGCAGATTCGGTTTTCAGTCATTCAAAGTAAATTTTCGGATATTGACAATTGTTGCCGAAGAGAGATTATGCTTAATATGCTGAGAATCTATTTCCTGGAGCTATATGATAAAATTTATCGGGACGAACTGACAAACTCCGGCTCTGGTCACAACCGGAAGACCGAGATTTTCGAGACGTTCTGCAATCTGGTGATGAGGCATTACCCCACAAACCGCGATGTCCGTTTCTATGCCGGCGAATTATGCATTTCCCCCAAATATCTTTCGATGATTTCGCTTGAACTGAGCGGTTACAGCGCCAAACAATGGATCGACGATTATGTGATTCTGGAATTGAAGATCCGGTTGAAGTCGACACAGGATAGTGTGCAGAAAATTGCCGACGGTTTTAACTTTGCAGATCAGGCATTTCTCTGTAAATATTTTAAACAGCGGACCGGTTTTTCGCCCAGTGAGTACCGAAAAGCTTAGTGTAATCACGAATCAGGTTGATTTAAATCCCTGAACGCACTTTGCTATTTGGGTCTGCCTGAACGTGTAATCACGAATCAGGTTGATTTAAATCCGGAAGAATTTCTACCGGATTGGCGATTAAAAATTGCTTTTGACCGACTCTTGCTATAGCTAAAAGTGGAAGAAAAGGGAACTCACTTCAGCGTGAACCGAAAATGTCGCATTCCCAAAACAAAACCTAAAAAATATAAACCTGAGCCTTGCCGTGATTACTATTTGAAACAAAATGCCTATATTGGGCTATCATTTATTTCAAATATCAAACAATACGTACTCTATGCGCCTATTATATATCTGTATTTTTGTCTTTTTTCTACTCCCCATTTCCTTGTTGGCTTCCGATACGGAGGCTATTGAAGGGAAAACAGCTTATCCTTTTTTGATACATACACCGGATGCTCCTTCTGTTGAAAAGCAACCGGTTTTTGTGTTTCTGCACGGACGCAGTCTGTGTGGCCACAACCTGGAAAGAGTAAAAAGATATGGTGTGTTGTATGCCATGGATAAAGGGACAGAAGTTCCCGGGATTGTGATCGCTCCACAGGCTCCGGGAGGATGGGATGCCGATAAGGTGATGGAAGTGGTGGACTATGTCTTGAAGAATAATCCAAATGCCGATGAATCCCGTATTTATGTATGTGGCATGAGTCTCGGAGGATATGGCACGATGGAGATCGCCGGTAAATATCCCGATCGTATAGCAGCCGCAGTGGCTATTTGCGGTGGAGGAAATGTTGCTGAAGCTGCGAATCTGGCTAAAGTCCCCATCAGTTTATATCATGGTACGGCTGACCGGATTGTCCCGATTTCCGAATCGCGAAAGATCATGAAAGCGATCAAAAATGTAGATGAGAATGCCGATATTACGCTGGATGAGATCAAAGGAGGCACACACGGTAGTGTAGAAAGATTGTTTCACCAGTCTGATATTTATAACTGGTTGCTGAAATACCGTAAAATCAAATCATAAAAATAGATCACAATATCAGGAGCATCCCCACGGGGATGCTTTTTTTGTATAGAGCATTCTTCTTCTGTAATAAGCATTAAATATTAATCCTTCTATTGTAGTGGAGCGGATGTTGAAGTAATTTTGCACCCTGAAAAATTAAAAAGGGATTATAGATGAAGAAGAGTTTGTTGCCGCTGGCGTTAGGGACCTTTGGTCTGGGTATTTCAGAGTTTGTCATGATGGGTATTTTACCCTTTATTGCCAGAGATTTGGGAGTGTCAATCCCAGAGGCAGGTCATCTGATTTCGGCGTATGCTGTTGGTGTGAGTGTCGGTGCACCTATCATGCTCTTTGGCGCCAGAAAGTATCCGCTGAAGAAAGTTCTCTTTCTGCTCATTTTTATATATGCGTTGGGCAATACTTTGGCCGGATTGTCAGGTAGTTATTCGATGATGCTGGCGATGCGTTTTGTTTCCGGATTGCCACATGGGGCATTCTTTGGCGTAGGATCTATTGTGGCTAAACGAATTGCACAAGAAGGAAAAAGTGCACAAGCCCTGGCTTTTATGATTTCCGGTATGACAGTTGCCAACCTCCTGGGCGTACCACTGGGGGCATATATAACGAATCACTTTACATGGCGAATCATCTTTTATGGAACCGGAGCCTGGGGTGTTTTAAATCTTTTGGCGTTGGTGAAACTTTTACCTTCGCAGTCTCCGGTTCCGGATACTGGATTCAAAGGTCAGTTTCGTTTTATGAAGAATATCGAACCCTGGCTGATACTCATTGCCACGGGATTAGGCAGTGGAGGTGTTTTTTGCTACTATAGCTACATCGCTCCGTTGATGACCGGATTATCCGGATTTTCAGCGGGAGATATGACCTGGATCATGATTTTAAGCGGTTGCAGCATGGTTGTGGGTAATATTATAGGCGGTAGATTATCTGACCGATTCAGAAGTTCGGCCGTTGTCTGCATAGGCTATTCCATTGCAGCATTGGCATTAATGACCGTCTTTTTTTATGCAAGCCATTCCATGGTTTCTCTTTTCATGATGTGCATCTCTTCTTTTTGCCTGTTTGGTGTTGCTTCAGCGGTACAATTGTTAATATTGCAAAATGCCAGAGGAGGTGAAATGATGGGAGCCGCATTTATTCAAATCGCCTTTAATATGGGAAATGCATTAGGAGCATACAGTGGCGGTCTTCCTATCGATGCAGGAATGAGTGTAAATTATTCCGCAATAATTGGCACTGTGTTTTTATCTATAGCCGCACTCTCGGTCTTTATTTTTATGCGAAAACAACAGATGGAAGAGCGTCTGGAGTATGCAACAAGTTAAAACCGGCCAAAACCCTTTCGATACTCACTTGGCGTTTTTCCCACCAATTTCTTAAACAGCCGGTTGAAATAGGAGACGTTTTCAAACGAAAGGTTATAAGCGATATCTTTCATGTTCAGGTTTTTAATAACCATGAGGAGTTGTGCTTTCTCAATCTTTTTCTGGTTGATATAATCTATCGGAGTCTGCCGGAGTTGTTGCCGGAACAGACGGATAAAGTGATCTTCCGAAAGGCAGCAGACAGAAGCCAGTTGCCTGACCGTGATCTTCTGGTCTATATTCTCACGAATAAAACGTAATGCTTTGATAATCCGGCTATCTTGTGACTGGGTGAGGGGCGTAGCCGTTGCAAAGAACCGGGCCAGTAGCTGTCTGATAATTCCGTCCGTTTCCAGTTGTGCATGCAGTGACTGATGCCTGTTTTCGGCGATGCTTTGATACAGATTATCTGAATCATTATAAGAATCCGGATCATAACGTTTCAATTCACGCCCGGGATTAATATCAAGCAACCGTTGCATCAATGCCGCATCCAGCGAATGAGAGCTGGTCTCCACAGGAAATTGCATCTGGTCAAACCAGCTGATGCTTTTCGTGAGATCCTCGTATACATGCACATAGTAGAGCGAAAACTCACCCTCACAATGATCGCTGTGTGAGGTAAATGGCGGAATCAGGTAAAGGTGTCCGGGGGTAAGCCTATGTATTTCCCCTGAAATGTTCAGTTCAGCATATCCTTCATTAACCAGGTAAAGCCTGAAGAATGGACTGTTGATGTTGTCCCAGTTCCAGTCGGCAAAATGTCTGGCAAAGCCCACATTCAGCAGGATCATATTAAAATCATCGGGTATGTTCATGCGTGTGTTTGTCGGAATAATTCTTCTGTAAAGAATTTCAAAGGTATTGAAATGCCTGATATTCTGAAATATTTACAGGGTATAATGTCGGAATAGTGGTATAATCTTATCGGGATTGTGTAAACAGTAAGGTTGATTCGGATACTATCTTTGCACTTCAGACTAATCACTTATAATTCATTTGTCATGAAACAACACACAAAAAGCCTTATTCTATTATTCTCGCTTTTTTCTCTGGGGCACCTGACCTCATTAGCTCAAGACTCAAATGAACCCATGGCCATCGGAAAATTCCAGCCGACCTGGGAATCCCTGGGGCAATACAAAGTACCCGAATGGTTTCGCAATGCCAAATTCGGTATATGGGCACACTGGGGCCCGCAATGTGAGCCGGAAGAAGGTGACTGGTATGCGCGTGCGATGTATAACGAGGGCAGTCGTGAATACAAAGCTCATCTGGCCAAATATGGACACCCTTCGGAATTCGGTTTCAAAGACGTATGCAATACCTGGAAAGCCGATAAATGGGATCCGGAGACTCTGGTGAAGCTTTACAAAAAAGCGGGTGCCAGATATTTCTTTGCAATGGCCAACCACCACGACAATTTCGATATGTGGGACAGCAAATATCAGCCCTGGAACTCGGTAGCCATTGGCCCGAAGAAGAATATCATCGACGGCTGGGCAAAAGCGGCACGTGAAAACGGACTCTACTTTGGTGCAAGTATCCATGCAGCCCATGCCTGGACCTGGTATGAAACTGCCCAACGCTCCGATAAGGAAGGCCCCAAAGCCGGAGTTCCCTATGATGGTAAACTGACCAAAGCCGATGGGAAGGGAAAATGGTGGGACGGACTGGATCCGCAGGATTTGTACGCGCAAAACCACCCATTGAGCGAAGGCAGTGAAAATACTGGCACTATTCACAAGCAGTGGGAGTGGGGCAATGGTGCTTCTGTTCCTTCGGAGGCTTATTGCAATAAGTTTTATGACCGTACTGTCGATCTGATCAACAAGTATAATCCCGATTTGCTCTATTTTGATGATACGGCTTTGCCGCTTTGGCCTGTGAGTAATGTGGGGCTAAAGATTGCCGCCCATTTTTACAACCATAATATGCAGACCCACAACGGCAATCTGAATGGCGTTATCTTTGGTAAAATACTGACACCCGAACAGAAAAAAGCCATCATATGGGATGTAGAGCGTGGCGCACCGGATAAAATACAGGAGCTTCCCTGGCAGACCTGTACCTGCATCGGCGAATGGCACTATCGTCGTTCGGTTTATGATCAGAACCGTTACAAATCGGCAAAAACGGTGATTCAGATGTTGGCGGATATCGTGAGTAAAAACGGTAATCTGCTGCTCAATATTCCTGTTCGTGGAAATGGAACCATCGACGATAAGGAGGTAAAAGTAGTAGAAGAGATTGGCCAATGGATGGCGGTCAACAGTGAAGGAATTTACGATACACGCCCCTGGACGATTTTCGGCGAAGGCCCCTCTGCTGACAATTCCAATCCGATCAACGCGCAGGGCTTTAACGAAGGCCGGGTAAAATATTCGGCAAAAGATATTCGCTTTACTACTAAAAACGGAGCGCTTTATGCCATTGTGTTGGGTTGGCCTGAAGACGGCAAGGTGGTGATCCAGTCTTTGTCGAAAAATAACCCGTTACATCCGGATAAAATAAAATCAGTAGAGCTGCTCGGAAGCGGCAAAGTCCGGTATACAAGAGGTGAAGAGGGTTTGACCGTTACGCTTCCGGCTCAAAAGAGCAGCGATATCGCGATGGTGTTGAAGATCAGATAACAACCTGGTAATCTCGCAGCTCTGTTAGAGTTGAAAACAAAAAAAGCATCCGGTCAAAGGGGTTTCACCTTTGGCCGGATGTTTTTTTGTTTTTATACCGTAAGCATGACTGATATGGTCGCACATGGGTTTTAATCCTGTGCGAAGTTTATTCCTCCCGAAACACAATTCCGACCCCTTCCTCTTCCAACAACCGGATAGATTTCGAGCAAATATTGCGGGTGCAAATCAGCGATACCTTCACATTAGCATTTCCGCTTTTGATTTGCCGGGCTGTTTCGACTATTTTCTCCGCATCCTTACGGATAATCCTGCTTTTGACCAGCCTGACGATACCGAGATGTTGCTCTCCCAATACTTCGAGCTTGATGCGGGAAGGAAGTCCGTAGTGTGATGGGGTTGTATCCATAATAGTAAAATTTTTGGGCCGGGATAAATTATGGTCCTACCATATCATCCGCACCTACGGTGCTGGGTAATGTTGTAGGTATGACCGATGTGGTAGGACATGGTTTTTCACCCTGTGTGATTTAATTTGAGAACAAAACCTCTGAAAAGGTCTGCGACCGTTTTCAATGTCTGGTTCATTATCTGACTGCAGTTTATTTTACCACGTCATGACGGGTTTGTCTTTTTCATCAGCTTTTGAATTCTAAGGAGCAGGTCAAGCCCTTGAAACAGATACCAGATATTATTCTGAAGGCAGAACCCAGTCAGCAACGCATTGTACGCCTGACTGGTTATGATCCCTGTCAGTGTCCTGCCTGCAAGAAAGGTAAGATGCAGTCGATAGAAATTCTACAGAAAGCAGATTCAGAATAAATCGCTGAATACGCGTTCTTATTTTAGCTTCGCTTTCTTGCGCCAGATGGAGGCCGGCTTTTAGCTTTGATATAGAGAGGCGCTATGCCAAATAGCCTTCGCTTACAGACTTCTGCGAACTAGGATTTTATTTAACAATACATATTTATGTATTCGCTACACCTCCTCTACCATCAGTCCGAGCTTGAGGTGTTGGGAAATTTGTTCGATTTTGAATTTTGTTACCCTATTACTGGGTAGAGTCATTAGATAAAAACCAGGCTCAATTTCAATTTGTGAATCTGCATAGGCAGTATTCTTACTTCGTTTCTTATCTATAAGGGGTATACCACAACACTCAAGTTCAAGCTCTGCTACTTTAGCAACTCCAATTGTTTGAATCACTTTTATCATAGTGTCTTTTGTTTTAGCACCTCTGATTATTGTTCCGTTCGGAAAGGTGACACTAAGTTTACTTCCATCCGCGATATTTGAGTTTGAAATAGTAGGTGTGGTTTGTTTTTTCTGGAGACTATTCTTATCTATAGCGATTCCGCCATCGGGTGTGTACGTAATGGTGAATGTCAATGCTTGTTCGATGCCATCGAAGAGGGGTTGAGCCAATTGT
Source organism: Bacteroidales bacterium (assembly GCA_963668555.2). Lineage (GTDB taxonomy): Bacteria > Bacteroidota > Bacteroidia > Bacteroidales > UBA7332 > CAXXIC01. The sequence goes on along the minus strand of CAXXIC010000001.1, from coordinate 4,870,418 downwards.
TTTATTTTGTCAGGTAATTGTGCAATCGCCATATCTTGTTCGAGGTTGCGCTTTTTCACTATCAGGGTATCCGGAATGGGTAGGTCATAGCGTTCAAACACGGCAATGTCTTTATCTATCTCTTCGATGCTTAGGTCTGTGGTTGTGTCTGTAATCATATCATTATTGATTATATAGGTTTGCTGAATGTCATTGTGCTGTTGGATTTCGTTTTCAGATGAATGGATCAGGCTTATGGTTTCGTTTCCTTCTTCATATTCGTCGAGGAAGTGTATGGTTGAACTATCGTTGGCAGTTGTATAACCTCGCAATTCTGTATCGGTTAATTCTTGTCCGTCGAAATGCTTTTGCCACATCCTGCGAGCCGAAGGGAGTCCGAAACGGTTGTAGAGTCCAACGTTGTCGAGGAAAATTGCTTTTTGTTTGTTTTCGGCTGTGCGAAGGCCACGTCCTATTTGCTGCAAAAACATTGACAGAGATTTAGTGGGACGTGCTAATTGTATAAATTCCACATCGGGACAATCAAATCCTTCGCTGAAGATATTTACATTGCATAATATGTCGATTTTTCCTTTCTTAAATTCATTTACTAATCTTTTTCGCTCTTCAGGATTTGTATTGCTATCTATTGCTTCTGCGATAACTCCGATATCCTGAAATGCAGCACAAACTTCCTTGTTGTGTGTTTGGTTAATTGTATATACGATACCTTTTTTGCCATCTGCGTATTTTTTGTAGGTATTGACAATATTTGCTCGAATTTTTGGCTTGTCAAATATTCTCAATAATGCCCTTTCAGCATAATCTCCATCAAAATCAAACTCAGAGATATTATTAATTAGTTGTTGTATATGTGACTCTGGCTTAATTGAATAATAGCTATAATCTGATAAGTAGCCATTTTCGATAAATCTCTTTACCGGATATGAAACGATAATGTCATCAAATAATGATTTGAAACCAGCTCCATTTAATCTATATGGGGTTGCTGTAACTCCCAAAAGTTTCGCATAGGGAAAAGCGTTACATATTTTTACGTATGATTCAGCGAGTGCATGGTGAGCTTCATCAATAATAATCAAATCAAAAGATTTATTTTTCCAATCTCCTAAACGTCTAATCAAAGTTTGTACAGATGCAACTTGAGTGGGGTAAAATGCTTGTTCATAATGCTTTGATTTTATAACTCCGTGTGCTATATTGTATCTATACCCAACATTCGTACAGATTTGCTCGATTAATTCTTCTCGATGAGCAAGAATAAGAGTCCTAACTGGTTGTTTGTTTTCAATGCTCCAATTATGAATGTCTTTTACTATAGAAGCGAACAATCTGGTTTTACCAGTACCTGTTGGCATTTGGAGCATAACGCTTCTTTTGTTTTCTAAAATATGGTATATTTTATTTTTGTTATCGATTTGATAATCCCGCAGTTGATCGTCTTTTATATCAGCAAGCTTTGTATAGTCTATTCTAGTTTTATTCATGAGATACTGTTTCTGGATTAGATTTTTTTGATGGATAACAAAGATAAAGGTTTTTACAACACCAATTCGTAGTGTTCAGCAATGAAAATTTACTCTTTTATAACAATGATTCTTGGTAATCAACAGTATGACGCTCCATTAAATTGCTTGTAAATATACCTTCTACAACTCCCCCCGATCAAACTTCCCAATCATCTTCCCTGCAATACACCCCGCAGAAGGATGTTCGGGCAGATTGTCGCGGGAGAGCCTTGCTGCATTAGCAACGATGACGCTGTCAGGTGCAAGCACGCTGACAGGTCGGCGGGGTGCGAATGCCAGCCCATTTAATCAACCGCATTACGATCATGTACCCACCAAACCTGACAGCGTCGCAGACCTGTCAGCGTTAAAAAACAGATAGCTTCCACAATTATCTACACCTCCAGCCATCGTCCAATATCTTCTGCATCCAACTGACCGTCATGCAGGTATATGAAGTTTGACTCATCATGAAACCATTCCATGACCGCTTCCCGGCACAGCTTGGTCGGTTTAGCCGATACACACGATAAATAGGACGACCAGGGATAATCCATCGGATGCTCACAAAATCCATGATGCACCGGATTATGATGGATGTACAGCACCACATTCTTCAGATATGCGTCATTATCAATCCCTTTTCGTCTGAATGGCCGTTCAAATAAATTACCATGTCGTTCAGAGGGTAGATTGATGTATTTTGTAAAGGCGTTGAATAAGTGGGCGAAATGGCGGTAAGCCTCAGGAATTTGTGTTTTGGGAATAGTCGTATCCGGTACAGTGACTATTGTTTCCCATTTAACGGCATTAAAATCCTCCTCATTGGAAAAGTCCGACCGGAAATATTTATATGCGATATCATCTTTGATGCGCACCAACAAATGAAAGTGATTGGGCATCAGCACCCATGCGTACGTTTCAGCTATGGGTTCGATATATCTGGCATAAAGAGTCAGAAAACGCTCGTAGTCTTTCTCTTGTCGAAAAAGATTCTCGCCATTGATCCCCCGGTTGTAGATATGGTAATATTTCCCCGGTTCGAGATTTATCGGATTTGCCATAACTTCTTGTTTGATTGATTCTTTTCTTTTGTTTGACGCTGTCAGGTGCGAGCACGCTGACAGGTCGGTGGGGTTCGAAGGCCAGCCCATTTAATTAACCGCACAATGATCGTGTACCCACCAAAAACCTGACAGCGTCGCAGACCTGTCAGCGTTTTGTACAGGAAGCTTCTACAACTCCCCCCGTTCAAACTTCCCAATCATCTCCCCGGCAATACTCACCGCAGGAGGGTAATCCGGCAGATTCTCCCTGGAGAACCACGCAGCATCCGCAATTTCGTGTCCGTCAATCTCGATCGGCTGATTTTCATCCGCTTCGGCAATAAAGCCCACCATCATCGAACCCGATAGGGGCCAGGGTTGGCTTTTGTAGTAACGGATATTCGTCACCTCCAGGCCGACCTCTTCCTTCACTTCGCGGATTACTGTTTCTTCCAGTGTTTCACCCACATCGGTATATCCCGCTACGAGAGAATACCTTCCAACCGTAAAGTTTGCATTGCGGGCCAGCAGGATTTTATCCCCGCAGGTGATGGCAACGATAATGGCCGGTGAGATCTTCGGGAAAAAGAGCGCTTTACACTCCGGGCACATCAGGGCGCGCTCATCCGCCTTATGTATTGTCTTGTGACCGCATCGGCCACAAAAGCGATGTTCGGCATACCAGTTGCGCAGGTGATATCCCACTACACCGGCCCAAGCCATCTCTTTGCGGCTGGCTGTGCGGAAGAAGCCGATCTCATGAAAAGTGACCGACGTGTCATCGGTTCTGGGCTCGTCCCAAACCAGAAAACATGAGGCATCGTTGAGGGAAAACAAGAAGGTAGAATGAGATTGGGGCGTAAGGTTCGGAAAATCCTTCTTTCTGGGGATTTCCAGTTCGTCACCGATGGTTTTCAGTAGCAGGGTGTTGTCTTTGTAGTGAAGGATAAGATCCTGTTCGTCCATCACTTCTTCCGGTTGGTAGTGATTATCGAACCGGTGGGGGAATATGTCTTGTATCATACTATTTGCTGAATTAACGCAAGTGGTTACACCTGCGATGTTTAATGGCACGAAGGTAGAAAAAAGCCCTGAAAAGAGACCGTATTCCGGCATTTTCCTTTCGGGAATTGTAAAAACGACATTCTTTAGCCTGAAAAGTAAACAGCGCATCTTCAATCTAAGAAGCCGTATTTTCCCCAAACAAAACCTAAAATGTTTATTCCGGTGAAACAGTACCACCCATTCCGGAGCAAACAGTACCAGTGTAAAGCACTGAGAAGAGAGCGCAAATATAAATGTTAAACTCCTATTTTCTTCTTAACGATTCTCCTTTTAACTCAAAACGATGCGCATTTCCTGTAAGACGATCTAAAATAGCATCAGCCAGAGTTGCTTCAGCGATATAATTATGCCAACTGGCCACGGGAAGTTGGGAGGCTATGATGGTTGATTTTCGCTCGTATCTGTCTTCGAGGATCTGTAATAGTGCGAGTCTGGAATTGTTGTCCATAGGGTGCAATCCAAAATCATCGAGGATAATCAAATCAGCTTTATCAATCTGATTGAGAAGCTTGACATAGGTGCCGTCAAGTTTTGCCTGAGATATTTTCTCCAAGAAGCGATTCATGCCAAAGTAAAATGTTCGGTATCCCATGGAACAAGCCTGACGTCCGACAGCACAAGCCAGGAAGCTTTTACCGCATCCTGTAGCACCGGTAATCAAGACATTCTCAGCTCTTCGGATAAAGCCGCAATCAGCTAACGAAAGAATCATCTCTTTGCTTAGATTACGGTCGGCACTGCAATGAATATCTTCCAATACGGCATTGTAGCGGAGCTTGCTGAGTTTGAGGTACATCTTCATCTTGCTTTCCGTGCGATACTGTATTTCAGCTTCTGCCATTCTGGCTACGCATTGCTCAAGACTTGGTTTGTCTTGTAAAGAAAGAGATTCTACCGATTTGTACACTTCGGCCATCCCCATTAGTTTGAGGGATTTAAGTTGTTCTACTGTTCTGTTTGTGTTCATACTTATCTGTTTTTAAAGTGATTCTTTAGCGATAACTTTCAGGGCCTCTGATGTTTTCATGTTTATCGATATTGGGTGCTTGGTGCTCTTCATCTGATGCTTTGTCCAGATTCTTTTCCAATATATTTTTGATCATACTGTAGTTGATCACAGAGGCATGAGCGGCTCGTTTACAAGCCGCTTCTATACGTGTTTCGGGATATTTGCGGGTTAAAGCCAGCAATCCGTTGCAGGAGTTGTAGGTTTGCTGGATAAACAGTTTGGATTGCAGAATCCGATTAATCACCACCAGGGTGTATGGGCCAATCTTCTCAGCCCGATCTTTAAAGTAGGCTGCGTTGTACTCCCGGCTTTTAGCGTAGGCTTTATGCTTTTCGGGCATGTGTTCTCTCAAGGTGGTGTAACCGTGCGAGGTGCAGGATCTGCGATGGGTGGCAATGCGGTTATAACCATCGTATATCTCGACGGTAGAGTAATCGTAAACCACACTGACCTTTTTGCCAAAGTATTGATGCGGAACGCTATAGAAGTGTTTGTCCTCGTTGATTAGGATGTGATAGGTAGAGTTCACCGTGATTTCACGGCGATACCTGTAGATAAACGGGTTGGCGGGTAATGCTTTGAGATGTGGTTTTTCATTTGCTGTAAAATGCTCGTATCGGCTTAGGTCTTTCTGTTGCATGGATTTGTGATTAAGCTCATCCAACAGCTCTAAAACACGGCTATTGAGTTCATTCAACGAGTAAAACACCTCGTTGCGCAATCGGGCATAAATTTGCTGGTAAACGATGTTTACGTGTCGTTCGACGTTGGCTTTATCTTTAGGCTTCCTGACACGTGTGGCACTTAATTCGATGTTGTAATGAACCGCCCATTGTTCGGCGGAATCGTTAAAGGTGGGTTCGTAGCGATCGGCACGAATGACATACTGCTTCATGTTGTCGCTGAGAATGCGCTGCGGGACTCCGCCGATATAGGTCAGACACTTGTTTAACGCATTGTAAAACAGCTCCTGCCTGGCTGAACTGAGCACTTCTACATAGGTGTAGCTGCTGTAGGGAAGCGTGCATACAAGCACCGGATAAGCGGTTTTTTCGCCTGTTGACGGATGGGTGACATAGAGCATATCTCCCGCAAAATCAACCTGAAGGACATCGCCCGGCAGGTGTATATTGTGGAAAGATAGTTTTTGCGATGCGATATAACGGCTTAGATGTTCGCAGAACTGGGTGTAACTGTAGCCTTCGGGCTCTTCTTTGCGATACTCTTCCCATAAAAGCCTCCGGGTAACGCCAATGCGCCTGAGCTCCGACACGTAACCGGACAAACGGTTATCGAAAGATGTTTTTCGTTGATTTTCTACTTGTTGTTGTGGTGGTGTAGGCGATAATATCGCAGAGAGTTCATGATCGGGCAATGACAACAAAAACTCATAGCTCTTTTCACTGCAACCTATACGTGATTGGTAGTCGGCAAATGTTCCTCTACCCATTTGTAACTCTTGACAGATGCTTCGCTGCGAGACTCCTTTCTCCAGCATCTGCAACATTCTTCTGATTCGTAGCATACTGATTGGTTTGTTTGCCATTGCGCTTCTTTTTTATGAAGTACAATGGTAATAATTCGCGCCTAATCAGTGCTCGTTGTTAACGATTCATTTTAACAAATGGTACCGTTTGCTCCGGAATAAGTGGTACTGTTTGCTCCGGATTTTCTGGTACTGTTTACTCCGGAATTAATGGTACTGTTTGGTCCGGAATATACATGCACCGTATCGACGGTAAATGGTACATCTATTTTGCCGCTGGATCGGTAGAACACAAGTGGGACATTCACAAATACGCTTTGTCTAATCCCTCCGAAGATCCTACGCAGGGCGAATGGAAAGAGGAGGGACAGATCGTGAGCAAAAAGGATATTTTCTCCCTGGATGCAACCACTTTCTCACACAAAGGCCAACGCTACATGATCTGGGTAGACAGAGCTTCTGATAAGGTGGTAAATACGGGTCTCTTTATCGCAAAGATGACCAGTCCGACCATGCTCGACGACAAACAAGTGGTGATCACCCAGCCCGATTATGAGTGGGAAATGCACAAATACAAGGTGAATGAAGGTCCGGCGGTACTGATCCGCAACGGCAAGGTGTTTGTCGCATTCTCGGCCAGTGCTACTGATGCGACTTATTGCATCGGTCTTCTTTGGGCTGAAGAAGGTGCAGATCTGCTTGATCCGGCCTCTTGGCACAAATTGGACAAACCGGTTTTCTTTACCAACGAAGCGCTCAAACGTTTTGGTCCTGGACATAACAGCTTCACCGTAGCTGAGGATGGCAAAACCGATGTGATGATTTACCATGCCCGCGACTACAAAGAGATCAAAGGGGAATCACTGTATGATCCCAACCGCCACACCCGTGCCAGAGTGTTGAGATGGACAAAAGATGGCATGCCTGATTTTGGTCAGGAGCTGGATGACAATGAAATGGCGCTGAAGCAGCCTGGAAAGTCAAAGAAGAAATAACTTCCAGTTCGAATTGGGTAAATTCATATAAACAAAACAGGTTGTCTCAGAGGATGAGGTAACCTGTTTTGTTTATACATTTCCCGTGTGAAAGACTGCTAATATAATTACAGTTGCATGTTCTTCTTGAATAGTAAAGTGAACCATAAAAGGAAATTTTTTAATCAACATACATCTCATATTGGCATATCTAACGGCATAATGACCGGCTCTGGTTTTTAATGAATTAATTTGGTTTTTACCGCGTCATCCCAATCAGATAATCTGTTCGGATTCTCCTTGATCTTCTCCTGTCTCTCCATCACAAGATCCTGATGATATTGTGGAATAGCCATCTGTTCTCCCCAGATGACATCGCTGAGTTTCATCTTTTCTTCAGGAGAAAGCTGTTTAACGGCATCCACGATTTGTTGGAAGCTTAGGTCGATATTCAGGTGTACTCTGTTCATATACAGGTGTGTTTAAGTTCGGTTTAGCAAATGTACGAAACAAAAAGGTGAATTCAAATCGAATTGTCTCAACATAAGCGAAATCTATGGATCGAAGGTTTCGCTTCAAACAAAGCTCTTGCAGTCATTTTGAGTGCTATATAGCTTGCGGCATTTTGTATTGCAGTTGGCATGACTGATGTTAAACTACAATTCAAATTTCTTTGTTTCATTAGCCCTTGTTTTACTCTTATTGGAAAGTTTATCTGCCAATAAAACAGGACCGGCAAAAAACAAACAGCTTGTTTCATTGTCAATTTGAGAGTTGTGCGAACTAATCCAATTCACTTTTACTTCTTTTTGAATATCATTAATCCGTATAATGTCGGAAATCGAATACAGAGAACTATTCACCAAGATCAATAAGTCTTCACAGAAATCAATATGCTTTAATTCAGGTAGATCAAAATAACGGGGAAGAGCTCTTATCCTGGGCTTGTGATAAATCATGCAGAGTTCTTCATCACTTGCATTCCAATTAGCATCCTTCCCGAAGTAAAACAGGGAAGGGTAAATGATTGTACTCGTAAGGGCATAATCATGTAATATCCGGGCCATCTCTACATAATCTGATACTCCGTTATTTTCATCTTTCTTCTGTGGAGAAATGGATGATTCGCCATTGAATTCAATAGATACACTACCTTCTATCTCAAAATCATCTAAAAAATCATCTTCCCCGGATTCCCTTAACTGCAACATCTGGCGGGATAAGCAACGCATCTTTTGCCAGACCTGTTCCCTGCTTTCGGTAAGTAAGCTATTTACCCGCTCGATTTGTGTTATCATCTCAGGTGAAAACTTAATCTGCTCATTGATCAATCGGCAGCGTAGATTCAATACTTCTTCCAGGTGTGCGTCTGTTCCATAGAATAGCGGATTGATGATTTTCCCGGAGATTTTCTTGATTAACTCTTCGGTTGAGTTTAGTGACAGATTTTTGATCTCTTTTCTGGAATCATTGTGCATATACTTATTTTCTCTTAAACCATGCCCGGCCTTCATTTGTGGAATAATAGAGTCCTTTTGATGTTTGGACTAAGATCTCCTTCCCATTATCGGTTAGATCCATAAAATCACCACATGCGTTTCCGCTGAATCGTCCCATCCAGGCACGTCCCCCATTGGTTGAAAACTCTATTTTCTGTTTGTTCGTCGGGCAGATTCTTATCAGTTCTTTACCCCGGTTGATCATTAATCCCATAATTGTCTCTGTTATTAGTTAAAGCTTACTCTGTTCGGTTTTCGGCATTCCCGTTTTCTTATAATGCCACAAAAATAAACCGCAGCAATGCCAGATCATGGCAGAGCTGCGGTTTATACTCAAAACTTTGTTCTTTTTCTGATACGACCAGAGTTGTTTTAACCAGACAAGTTAGTTATTTTCCAGATAATCCTGTAACTCCGAATCATCATCCAGATCAATCCGCAAAGCATATTCGATTGCAATCTGCATTGAACTGTACAAGATTGTTTTTATTTTTTCTTTCAAAGCTAAATCATTACATTCCATAGCCCGGACATTATCTGTAATTGTGCCACAAAGCAGAGCAATAGAAGGTACAATCTTATTTACTTTTATCTGGATATACACCGGAATGTTATCGCCACTCTTCCCATTGAATAATTCCATTAAATTGAAATCAATTCCTTTTTCATTATCGACTCTCATATTATAAACCATCTCGATGGTTTTATCGAAGTAGAACATAAATGCTCGCTGCAACAAATCCCTCTTGTCTAACAGTTGATCAGATGAAACCATTTCGTCTGTTATCAATGGAACCACTTTGTCAGAAACCGATCCAATAACATTTAAAATGTACCTTGCCTGATATTCTTCCAGGTTGGAAAGTCTTTTTCCATTTAATATCGACACAGATGGGGCATTCGATGCAATTCCAATAGAATATGCAACGATATGTTGAATAAGTTCTTTTTGAGTTATATTTGTATTCATGATTTTTGCAATTTAATAATTGAGTATTCGACTTCAAAGATAAATCGCAGCAATGCCAGATCATACCAAAGCTACGATTTGTCTTTTATGAATATTCGTTCTCAATCATCATTTGGGAACATCATATCTCTACTTGCTTCAGCTTCATCCTGAAGTTCATTATAGAAATCTTCCCATGAGTCATAAAAATTATATTCGAGCCATTCCTCATACTGCTCGGCAAACTCTTGATCTGTTTCTATCTTTTTTGCAACGTCATCTCTAACATCTGCGATATCTCCCCAAAACAAATCCTGTAACATTGTCTCAAATTCATAAAAATTTCGTGGTTCCATATTAATATTTAAATTCATGTTTCACATTTATCGAAACTCCTGATTTTCTCATAACGCATTTTAAATTAGCCCTCTATTAAAGAGCCAGATCTACTGATCTAAAATTTCATGTCTTTCATTTAGCAAGTCAACAACATCTTTATAGTGTGTTTCAATTTCAACTTTACACCATTTCAATTCACTTGAACTGTTTTTTGTTTCTTCATACATGATTTTTCTTTTCGGTGGTAATTTATCACTATAATACGTTATAGCTTTACCCGATGGTTCTTCATTATTCATCTTGGAGTTAGAGTTTTTACTCACTAAACATAAGTTTCCGAGACAATTAATAAGAATATCATCAATACCTTGTTTTCTAGATTGAGGTCTATGGTGTTCAACGGAATTCCGATATTTAAAATCAAAATTGAACCTACGCTTTGATTTCTCATCTTTTTGTGACTTAACCCAATACAAATAATCAATGAAATTAAAGAGATAATGCGGCGTATTTGTTCCCTTTGAGTAATAACTATCTTTTGTAATTCCCTTGTATTCAATGTTTTCATTGAAATATCTACATGCTAAATCATCTATTTTTTTCTGATAAACATCGCAAGTTATATTGAAATTATCAACATTAGAGAACCAACTCAGCACCTCTTGTAACCAGTTTTTATAAATCCTTGCCCTAAAAGTTACTTGCAACATTGAAAGACATTTAACTATCCGTTCTTGATTATCGAATGCATTCTTATAACTTAAACTTATTGTATTTTTCTTTTCATAAGTGTATTTAAATGGCATTTTTAAAGTCCAAGAATAATCATCCTCGGATTTCTCATCCCTTGTAGCTTTTACAATATATCGGTCAAAAATAGTTCTGTAATAAAGCAGCTTTGCAATAAACACCATTGAATCTATGTCTCTTTCAATTTTACTAAAAACAGTCAATAAATCTTTCTCATTTAGTGGTATTTCTAAACCTGATTCATTATTACCGCTCTTTGTTGAATTCTTGTAATTATCATTAAATTCGAGTTTAAAGACATGCATTAAAAAATTTGGGAAATCTATAATTGATTTATTATCAACATCATCTTCAATGTCTTCACTTTCAAAAGCTTCGATGATATTGTTTTCTCCCGTTTCTCTATGTGCCAAAATTGAGTCAATACTACTTCTTGATTTAGTGAAATTTTCATCACAGTCGTTGCTTTTGATGATAAAGACTTGATTATTGAAGCTATTATAATCATCTCCGAAATAGTTTCTTCTATCGTTAGCAATAAATAGTTTTTGAATGTGTGTGTCCATTTGAGAACAAGCATCCCAAATCCTCGCAAACCTCATTCTATCATCATAACTGGAAATCTTACTCATCAATTTTGCCTTTAATATCTCGTGCTTTTGAAGTTGCTCTCCCCGATTATTCATTATCTCAAAATAATTTGCCACATCGGTATCTTCAGGAATTTCCACTCGAACTAAGATTACTTTTTCAGCAAAATATTTGTTAAAGGTTTTTTCGACTGATTTTATTGTCACATTTTTCTCTTCAGTAATCTTAAGCTTGGTTTCGTTGATTATATCTACAGCTTTAATCAGATGCGAAACTTTATGATCAAAAGTTACATCATTGGTATTACTTGTTCTGTAAAATGAATTAAAAAAGGCCTCAACTTCTGGCCTCGAATCATAAAATAACTTCGGCTCTTTAATTTCTTCAACGCCTAAGGCTTTTGAAATAAGTGTAACTGCCGTTAGTCGTTGCTGTCCATCGATAACCTCAAAATCACCATTCTTTCGCTTTAGAACAATAAGACTTCCTATATAGTATTTGCTATTCGGGTCTTTTTCGAAATTCTCATAGATATCTTGCAGCAATCTACTTATTTCGTCTTCACTCCAAGCAAAATTACGCTGATAAAGAGGTACAATATATTTATTATTAAGAATTTCTATCAGGTTCTTGTCTAAATTAATTGTTTCCATATGTCATAACTTTTGTGTATTTTTCTAATTTGATGTTTGAGTCTAATGGTTCTACTGATATTCCTTCGATAAAGAAGAATTCGAGTATTTTTTCCACTTCTTTTCTACAATCTATTTTTGCCTTTGCTATTTTTTCCAACTTTTGCAAATCCAGATAATTCTTCGATTGTTCAACTATTGAAAATAAGTTTAGTTGTTTAGGGTACTCAGCAACAGCAGCATACTTCACTTGTATCTTTTCTAACCTAACTCGATATACCACGGAATATAATGTTTTGTAGTATTTATTCACCCCTTCCTCTCCATACTTATCAAACATTAAAAATATCAATGACTTAAATAACTCACGCAGATACATATCTCCTGTTCTATTTGCTCCTGAATAATTCAAACAATACTCTTTGTAAAACTGCTTAAAATCAGGTAAAGTAGATGAGTTGAGGTTAACAAAAAGCTCTTTGTATATTTCTACATAAGTTTCAATGTAATTGAAAAATGCTTTTCCATTTATAATGCTTTGATTTATTCGCGCAAAAGGGTTTATAAATTCAGATTCGCCACTTTTAAACCGTTCTTTTACGCCTTTAATCCCCAATCCCATTGATTCAAAATAATTTGAGGCTATACATTGTAATAGCTGGAGATTTTGAAAAGGGTATTCGATCGAATGATGATTTCCGATAGTTATACCCTTGAATTCGGTTATCCGTTGTTTGTTAAAATCATATGCAACTTCTTTCATACTCCATAATCGAGTGCGATAGAGTTGTTCATTGAAGATCTGCCTTAGGATATCAAATGCATTCTCTTTTTCATCATTTAGATTTTTCGTATACCTAGTCGCATTCTCCCATCGTCGATCACATTCAATTCTTTCTTGTTGAGTTTCGGCTTCCATTGCCCGGATATGGTAAGCTTTGAGCAAATTGTATGATTCTAATTCTTTTCCACGCCCATTCTGAGAATCGAACATCTGAAATGCTTCTGACAGATCAGTTACAACTATTTCAACAAACTCACAATGTTGAGTTAAATACATACCAAAAGTCTCTGTCTCATTCTTGATATTTTCATTTTGCCATTTGCGTATAAATGCATGATTTAGAACTATATTTTTCTGGGAATCAATATGATCATAAGTGAGTTTTTTACATAAGAAATCCCCAGTTTTGTTGTTAAGCACCTTTAAAATCAAGAGAATGGTTGTAATCCTTTGCTGTCCGTCAACAATATTTAGATCATCCCCTTCTTTGTGCAAAATAACACTTCCAATTCTATATGATCTTTTTCCACTTTTCCATCCATCAAATATATCTTGCAAAAGAAGTCTTACATTTGCTTCACTCCACCGATAAGGCCTTTGATAATTTGGAATAGTCAGTTTGCTATTTAGCAAAACTCCAACCTTCTTTATTTCAGCAATAGATTCTCTATTCATAATTTGTTTTTGAATGATATGTTTTTAGATGAATTGAGTCCAACTCCGCGCAAGCCCGTGCATCGGACAGCGCATCGTGATGGTTCAAATGTATATTATATTTTTCACAAAGTGAGGCTAAATTGTTATTATATATTTTTCGGGTGCAAAATTTGTGGTACTCAGGAGTCGGAAGATTATAGTAACTGAGTGTTTTGTTCAATACATCGAAATCAAAAGAGAATCCATTGTGGGCAACCACCGATTGATTTCGAATATAAGGCTCTACGACGTGCCAGACTTTATCAAAAGTAGGCGAATTTGCTGTCTTCTGAGGGGTGATACCATGAATATCAATAAATTGATTCCAGTAATAGTTATCAGGAGGCTGCACTAAAAGAGAAACTTCTTTGACGATAACTCCTTTTTCAACCCGCACTAAACCAATCTGGCAAATACTCCAACGGTATCCTTGCGCCGTTTCGAAATCAATAGCGGTAAAACAATCATTCATACTTAGCTTATTTATTTGTTTACAATATTATGATGAGGTTAAGATATATTGATACATTTTTGATATTTAACCTCCACTTCTCCCCACACTTTTTCAATATGAATCAGATCCTGTAACGACATGGGTGTATGATCGACAAAATGATGGAATGTATAGCAAAAACGGACATCCCGAAACTCCACCCGATCAAAGTGTTCATTCCAGTTTGTTTTATAAAAAGCCAACTCGTCTTCTTCTAGCAGTTTGCCTCCGAAGCAGTATTCCGACACAACCTCCGAATTGGAATCAATGAATAGATGATCTGAAGCCGGTTCATCGGCAGAACAAGAATCCGGGAGATACAACTCTATTCGGCATGTGATTTCATAATCCGACAGAAACGCTTGAAGTTCAGGATCTGCTAAAAGTGATTTCTCCAGACGTATGCTTTGTTGGAGAAGCTCCTGCTCGCAAGCCTTTAACTGTTCATTGAGATCGGTGAGTTTGGATATATTGTGAGGTGTAAACTCAAAAGATTTATTCAGCCTCTGTTTACGTTCCATTGCCTTGAAATACCGCTCTCTATTTATCCTATCATGATCGTTATGAGTTTGTGATTATAGATCATCTCTGAAATAGCTTTCGGATAGATCAATATCGGTAAGGTTTACTGATAAAGTTTTACCATTTCCATGATAGTTTGGGCGATTTCTTGTCGTAAAGATTCGGGAGAGATAACCTCTATCCTGTTTCCCTGCGAAAGCAACATTTGCAAGAAGTCAAAAGTCGGATGCAGATAAAGTGAAAAGACAGAATAATCACTATGAGTCTCGATCTCTGTCTGGGAATGGTGCCGGGGAAGAGATCGCCAATATTTCACCTGATCACCCAAAACTTTTACCTGAATAATCGATGCCGGTTCGTCACCTTTTATTATGCCAAAGTTATTCTGGAAATAGAGTTGTGGCTCAAAATCATCCGGTAAAGTGAATTTATTGCGAGTTTGTTCCAGCGACTTGATTCGGTCCAAAGCGTATATCTTTATTTTGTCGTTAAACGGATTTCGGCCAACCAAATACCAAATCTGTTTGAATAACTTCACGAAATAGGGCTCTATTTCTATCTGATAAGATGAGTCAATCCAAAAATTCTGATACTCCATAGTTAGTGTGTATCCTTCCTGCATGGCATTTAATATACTCGTCAGGAATTGCTGGCCGGATGGAATATTTTCAAGAATTATCCGACGGCTTATTGCTTGGGTATCCTGGATTTGGTTGTTTATCGAAAGACAAGATAGTAGCCATTTCTGGACAGCGCCATTCTCTATCTTATCATTATCCTCAATATAGTATTGATAAGATTTATTGCAGGCGATTACAATTCCAAAATTCTCAGCTATCGCATCACGATGATTGTGCAATGTTCGAATAGGTAGGTTTTCACCATTTGCGAAACTGCTTCTTAGCCATTTCGCATTGATTTCTTCATAGGTTATCGGCCCGTAGCTGTTAATAACATCAATCAACCAGGTATATTTTCTGTATAAGTTTTTTGCCATAATTGTTTGCTAAGATTAATTCTGCAAATATATCATCTTGGTCTGCCAAAATATTGCAGATCTCTTTAAAATATTTGCTTTAGATTAGTTCCTGGCCTTTCAGCCTAAAGCTTTCATGCTATGCTCAGCAAAGAATCTTTCCACCTGGCATACTTTTCTGATTGCTCCCATCACACAAGTAATAGGATTGAATTGATGTCGCATTAATATAAAAGTTTCTCTGATTAAGTGGATGAATCAATTTAGTTTATATTAAAGTATGAATTATATTTTCGATTACCGACCCCTCCCGACCTCCCCAATCCCGATAGCTATCGGGAGGGGAGGAGTTGGTGTAATCACAACGTTAATCAGGTAAAAAGCTAATTAAATGTGTTAATTTTCATGTTTAGAACTGCGTTACAGCCCCCTCCCGATAGTCATCGGGATTGGGGGTTGGGGGTCTGAACAGGAGAAAATTGCGGTATGAACTTTGTTCCTCCGGAGACGAATAATACAAACTAATTTCATTGACCTACTTATTCAGAATTACGGAACATATTAATTACGCGTCAAGCGGCCTGGAGCCGCTGAACGCTAGCGCCCCATACCGAGCAGCGGCTCTATCCCGAATAGCTATCGGGCCGCTTGCCGGATTGATAAAGCTAAACAGCCCTAGAGAAGGAAGGGGTATATACTCTGTACTTAGAATGAGAATTCTTTTCCAAAGTTCTCAACTTTGGAAAAGTTGGCCAAAACGCAGCATCGGTTGAAGAAACCGATGACGATGCAATTGAGGAGTTTCTATCAAAGCAATTTGGTAATCTTTTTAGCAGTTACACTCAAGCTTTCAACAAAATGAATCACCGTAAAGGCTCTATGTTTATCAAAAACTTCAAACGCAAACCCATCACCGATAAAGAGCATTTCCTCAATATGGTGATTTATACCCATCGAAACCCGATCCATCATAACTTTTGCACCCAATTCGATCAATGGGAATTTTCGTCATACAACGAAATAATAGACGGATGCTGCGATTTGATAGAGACGGAGAAACTATTGAAAATGACGGATGGGTTGGAGAATTTTATCGGGATGCATCAGCAAAATTTGGACGAGTTAGGATTCAACGAAGGTGTATAGAGCTAAAAACCCCGTTGCGCAACAGGCTCTACCTTCGCTCTTCCTCTACAGCAACTCCACATATGCTCCACAGTTGTTCGGAGTTGGTGCATTTGACAAAAGAATGAGGAATGTCGTGCTTTGGATAACAAAATGATTTGACATTTTGCTACTTCCATTTTCTTAAGAATCGCCATTTTAAAGGCTTTGATCCTCTAGGGACACTCTAGGGATGCTCCAGAGATCCTCCAGTGATGCTCTAGGGAAAGGTGGAAATACCCAAATAGACATATTTGCTTTCAATAAGGCTTGATTTTATTTGAATCAATAGCAAAATGATAATCAGTTGAATTGGGGAGTTTTCGCAAATCTCAAATCTGACATTTTATTACTTCCATATATTGAAAATACCAGCCTTTTCAGCCATCTGATGCTCCACGTATCCTCCACGTATGGTCCACGTATGCTCCACGTATTCTCTAGGTATCCGGTGAAATGCGAAAATAGATGAATTTGCTTACCGGAATGATGAAAATGAGCTCGCTGGATGTCAAAAAGATATTTTCCCGGATCGTCTTTTCGCATGGGTATTCCCTGTACATATTCACCTCCACTCTTTGTCTTCTGAAAACAAAGGCCTACCTTTGTGTGTTTATTGTGGAATCGACTTTTAAATGCGAGAATGGAACGCTGATGACGCAGATTTTCAAACGCGGAATTTCGCAGATTAAAAATCCGCGAAAATCCGCGTTGCACAGCATCCGTGTCATCCGCATCCCATCAATAATTTCAGATTAATATTGGTAACAACACACTCATGATCCAAAAAACTCCCATTCAAACTGTGCTTGAAAAACGTATCCTCGTGCTCGACGGAGCTATGGGGACAATGATTCAACGCTACAATCTGACCGAAGAAGATTACCGTGGTACACTGGTGAGCGACAACCGCACGTACAAAGGCAACAATGACATGCTATGTATCACCAACCCCGGGGTAATCCGTCAGATCCACGCCCAATACCTGGTGGGTGGAGCTGACATTATCGAAACCAATACCTTTAACGCCAACTCCGTTTCGATGGAGGACTATGGCATGCAGTCGTATGTTCGTGAGATGAACTTAGCTGCGGCCCAACTGGCTGTTGAGGTGGCGAATGAGTTTACACAAAAGAATCCCGATAAACCCCGTTATGTAGCGGGTGCGGTGGGTCCGACCAACAAGACTTGCTCGATGTCCCCCGACGTAAACAATCCCGCTTACCGTGCCCTGACGTTTGACCAACTGAGCGATTCGTATCAGGAGCAGATGGAAGCGTTGATCGACGGTGGGGTAGATGTATTCCTGATCGAAACCATTTTCGATTCATTGAATGCCAAGGCCGCGCTTTTTGCAGCGGATAAAGCAATGACCGTGAAAGGCAAGAAGTTGCCGATCATGTTATCACTGACCCTTGCCGATAAAGGCGGACGTACCTTGTCGGGACAGACCATGGGCGCTTTCCTGGCTTCGGTGGAGCATGCCGATATACTTTCCGTCGGACTCAACTGTTCGTTCGGAGCGCGCGATATGAAACCGTTTGTGAAAGAGCTGGGTGAAATATCCCCTTACTATATCAGCGCTTATCCCAATGCGGGATTGCCTAACCGTTTCGGCGAATACGACGAATCACCCGAAATCATGGCGGTGCAAATCAAAGAGTTCTTCGATGAGCAATTGGTCAACGTTATCGGCGGATGTTGTGGTACCACACCCGATCACATCGCTACTTATAGCGCGATGTTGCACGGAGCGGAGCCTCACAAACGTTCTCCCAAAACAGAACACATGCGTCTGTCGGGCCTCGAACTATTGGAGGTAAAGCCCGAAAACAACTTCATCAACGTAGGTGAACGTTGTAACGTGGCCGGTTCGCGTAAGTTTCTCCGCCTGATCAAGGATGGTCAGCACGAAGAGGCGCTCTCGATTGCCCGCAAACAAGTGGAAGATGGTGCGCAAATCATCGACGTGAACATGGATGACGGAATGCTTGACGGTGTAACGGAAATGACTACGTTCCTCAACCTCGTGGCTTCCGAACCTGAAATCTGTCGTGTGCCCATCATGATCGACTCGTCAAAATGGGAAGTGATCGAAGCGGGTCTCAAATGCCTGCAAGGTAAATGCGTGGTAAACTCCATCAGCCTCAAAGAGGGTGAAGCGCAGTTCCTCGAATACGCCAACAAACTGAATAAATACGGAGCAGGTGTGGTGGTGATGGCTTTCGACGAGAAAGGCCAGGCCGATAACTTCGAGCGCCGTAAAGAGGTGTGCGAACGTGCTTACCGTCTGCTCGTGGACAAAGTAGGATTCAATCCCAATAATATTATCTTCGACCCGAACGTGTTGGCCGTAGCCACCGGTATCGAAGAACACGCTACTTACGGAATCGACTTTATCAAAGCGACCGAATGGATCAAGCAAAATCTGCCGGGCGCTAAGGTGAGCGGAGGGTTAAGTAATCTTTCGTTCTCGTTCCGGGGTAACAATTATATCCGCGAAGCGATGCACTCGGTATTCCTTTACCACGCCATCAGGGTGGGTATGGATATGGCGATTGTAAATCCTTCGGAAGCGGTGACTTACGACGATATTCCTAAAGATCTGCTCGAGCGTATCGAAGATGTAATTTTCAACCGCCGTCCCGATGCTACCGAGCGTATGATCGAGATTGCCGAAGAGCTGAAGAATGCTTCGACCGGTGAGAAAGAAGCACAGGTGGACGAATGGCGTACCTATTCGCTCGAAGACCGTCTGATTCACGCTTTGCAAAAAGGAATCGGTGACTATATGGAGGAAGACTTAACCGAAGCGTTGCAAACTTATCCACGTGCGATCGACATCATCGACCAACCGTTAATGAAAGGAATGAACAAGGTAGGGGAACTGTTTGGCGAAGGAAAAATGTTCCTGCCGCAGGTAGTGAAAACAGCCCGTACCATGAAAAAAGCGGTTGCTATCCTGCAGCCGGCTATTGAAGCGGAGAAACAGCAGGGTGCGTCCTCGAAAGCGGGTCTTGTACTGCTGGCTACCGTAAAAGGTGACGTACACGACATCGGTAAAAACATCGTGGGTGTGGTGCTTTCGTGCAACAACTACGACGTGGTGGATCTTGGCGTAATGGTTCCCACCGAGGAGATCATTCGTAAAGCCAAAGAGATCAAACCTGACTTTATCGGATTGAGCGGATTGATTACTCCTTCTCTCGACGAGATGTGTAAAGTGGCTAAAGCGATGGAGGAAGAGGGTTTCACGATGCCGTTGTTGATCGGTGGCGCTACCACATCTAAAATACATACCGCGGTAAAAATCGCTCCGAATTACAGTAGTCCCGTAATCTATTCAAAGGATGCTTCGCAAACGCCGGGGAAACTGGCGCAATGGCTGAATCCGGAAACCCGTGAGGCTTTTGTTGCTCAACTGGATAAGGATTATGAAGATTTCCGCAATAGTATCATTGCTGAGAAAGCAACGGTTCCTTACAACGAAGCCAAATCCAAAGCGCTGAAGCTCGATTTCACCAATTATACTCCAGATAAACCCAATGTAATGGGTCGTCAGGTGATTCAGATACCTGTGAAAGAGCTGGTTCCGTACATTCACTGGAAGTTCTTCTTCGGGGCTTGGCGGTTGGGTGGTAAGTTTGCTGAAGTGGCCGATCTGCACGGTTGTGATTCGTGTCGTGCTTCGTGGCTGGCCTCTTTCCCCGTGGAAGATCGCCCCAAAGCCTCCGAAGCGATGCAGCTTTTCAAAGATGCGCAACGCATGCTCGATATGCTTTGTGCCGATGAATATGCTTACGTGAGTGCGGTTCTCGGACTCTATGAAGCAAACTCCGACGACAACAGCATCTGTATTAAAACAGAGAAAGGTGACTATTCCTTCTCCGTGATTCGTCAGCAGGAGAAAGGTGATTACGAGAACTTCTTAGCATTGTCTGACTTCCTGGCTCCTGTCACTTCGGGTGTAATCGACTATGTCGGTGGATTCGCTGTGACGGTAGGTCCCGTGATCGAAGGTTACATCAAGAAGTACCAGAAGGAGGGTGACGACTATCACGCGATGTTGTTGCAATTCCTCTCTGACCGTTTGGCAGAAGGGGGTACGGAATATCTGCACCAAAAGGTTCGTAAAGAGTACTGGGGATATGCAGCAGACGAAACGCTTGATATCGAAGAGCTATTCAAAGTTCACTTTCGCGGCATTCGTCCGGCAGTAGGTTATCCTTCGCTGCCCGACCAATCGGTAAACTTCAAGCTGAATGAAATCCTCGATATGAGTGAAGTGGGTATTCGTATGACGGAAAATGGTGCAATGTCTCCGGCTGCTACCGTAAGTGGATTGCTCTTTGCACATCCCGATTCGAAATATTTCAACATCGGCCGCATCGGTGAAGATCAACTCGCATTGTATGCTGCCAAGACCGGTCGTACAGTGGAAGAGGTGAAGCACTGGCTGAGATTTTGATTTTCTCATTCACCGGGTGACTCCAAGTCACCCGGTGAATAACAGATACTAAAATGCCCCGAATCAGTTTTGATTCGGGGCATTTTGCTATCCATTAAAAGAATATATTTTTTCAGTCGTTATTGGATCGTTCCCTTTTCCAGTGCGTTCCGGAATTTCTCTCTGTAGAAATAACGCATTAAAAATCCGGCATTCTCCTGAATCAACTCTTTGCCGCGCTCTTCGCTCACACGGCTCTTTAGTTGGGCATCCGGAAGCAGCTGTTTGTCATGTAATGTCCAAACAAGTTCTACGGGGTGATCATACATATTGGTATAGAGCGAAAAAGCTTCCGTTTTTGCCATCTCTTCGTTGTAATACGGATTCCTTTCATCCTTGATATAATCGCATATATCCGGGAAGACGCTGATGCCTGAAGGAGTAACGAAGGCAAGCAGATTCCGGGCCTGATCAAAGGCTTCGCTTTCGGGGTGATTATCCGTGTCCAATACCTTTTTGAAGAATTGATACAGTTCAGCTTTATTATTGAAGTAATGGATAAGCTGGTTATCCGATTTTTTCAATATCACCTGGTGAAGTTCTGCGGGAATATCGCTGTTCTTGCTGAGTTGTTCCTCTATTTCCTCACTGTATGGGAAGTTTGTCATGGCACCCGTCATCCACCACTCGTTTTTGAACCGAATGAATCCGGTGTCGGCAATGGTCTGATTGGCTTTTAGTGGTGCATCTTTGGCTATCGAATCTTTTGTCGCTTGTATCACCTCATTCGTTTTTAGATTGCGAAAACAGAAGTTGTTTCCCTCTTCTCCCGTAAATAGATAAATTCCGGTTTTTTTTCTCCCGATAGATCTGATCAGTTCATAATCCGGATGGGCAGGGGTGAGGATTTCGCTCAACCATTCATTGGGGTACATCGCCAGCAAGGGTGAAGGATTGTTGTGTACATATGTATCCCTGATATTGTATATTTCGGGGACTGCATCTTCATCGGTTGCATTATTTTTTATCCCGTTCGCGATTTCTGTCAATTCACGACTCTGATGAAAAAAGAGATAGGAGTTTCCTTGCAGCCAATGCATAGCATAGCGTAAATCGAAATACTCATTGTAGCGATATTCCGGTGAATAGTAATGTTTGAATTGCTCGTTTTCGGGAGCCGTTTCGTATTCGTTTTCAAGGATCAGGAATATTTTCAAAGCCACCAGAAGGATCCCCTGATTATCCGGATTGAGGATCGAGTGATTTAATTTTCCATGAGTCTGTTGTAGGTAGTGCCAAAGAAGGAACCGGATATCGGCTTCGTTGATTTCATCTTCGTAATAGTCATCTTCATCGATGGCAAAAAAAGGCAGCGGGATTCCATAAAGCTCACGATGTTTCCGGGTGAAGGCTTTAAACATGCCAATACCGGAAATGACATCTTCAAAATAGGCCGTGATGGCACAAGCCATATCTTTTATCTCTTCAACCGGGAGGTTTAGTCCAAATTGGGTGGTTTTGAAAACGTCGAAAACTTTATTGGCTAATTGTACATGATATACATCAGTGCTGGAAGCTTTCGGATAGGGGTGGAATTTCAACCAGTTGTTTTGATATATTCTTTCTTTTTTCATCAAATATCTGTTTGCGATTAGGAAATGATTATATTTAGTGATGCAAAGATAGCACTGGATATCGGGTGGTCAATAACTTTCAGTTATAAACTATCGTTATTATTGATTTTTACACCTCAGAAAAGGGGTGTACTTTTGTGTCATTATTTCACCTTCTTATTTATTGCATTATGGAACGGTCACGAATTTCTGCATTTCTTTTTGTTCTTCTCGCCATTATGTCGGTTTTGCCCTTTATTTCTCCTGCAATAGCCCTGTTTTCAGGTTTGTTATTTGCTTTCTGTTTTGGAAATCCCTTTCCTGCCTTTACGCGGAAAAGTTCCAAAATATTATTGCAAGCGGCAGTAGTTTGTCTCGGTTTTGGACAGAATCTACATGCAGCGCTGGAGGCAGGCCGCACAGGCGTGCAAATGACGCTCATTACGGTAGTTTTGGTGATGGCGCTGGGTTATCTCATGGGCCGATGGTTTCGCATTTCATCCCGGACAGCTTACTTGATTTCTGCCGGAACTGCCATTTGTGGAGGAAGTGCGATTGCAGCTGTAGCGCCTGTGGTTAAAGCCAATGAGGTGGAGATCTCCGTATCGCTGGTGATCGTGTTTATGCTCAATGCGATAGCGCTGCTGTTGTTTCCGTTTCTGGGACATTGGCTACACCTCACACAGCATCAGTTTGGGATGTGGGCAGCGATTGCCATTCACGATACCAGCTCGGTAGTGGGAGCGGGGGCTATATATGGCGCTGAAGCATTGCAGACCGCAACCACGGTCAAACTGACCCGCGCTTTGTGGATCATTCCATTGGCTTTTGCTTCTACGTTTGTTTTTCGTAATTCCTGCAAAAAGATTACGATCCCCTGGTTTATCCTTTGGTTTGTGGTCGCGATGGTAGCCGCTACTTACCTTCCCATTCCGCAGGTATTCAAAACCGATATAACCTTTCTGGCTAAACGAATGCTTTCTCTGACGCTCTTTCTGATCGGATCGGGATTGACACGTTCTGCAATACGAACTGTCGGCATTCGACCGTTAATCATGGGGGTAGGATTGTGGGTGGTCATTGCTGTCGTGGGGTTGATTACCGTGTTTTATTTCATATAATTGTTTCCTGATAAATAATAGGATCAAATTAATGTCGTATTAATATGACTGTATCTCTACCCCTAAATCCCCTTCCCGATAGCTATCGGGAGGGGACTTTGCGTAAGCACAATCATTATGATTGGAGCTTTATTTGTCAATAAGTGAGCAGTTTGTTCTGATTTCACTGTAGCTAAAGCCCCCTTCAGGGGTCCCGATTGCTATCGGGAGGGGGTGATACGATAATAAATTTTATTTATTACTTATATCTTTTACAGAATCAAGAGTTTTGCTCACAGAGAAGCCCGGGTTAAGATAAATAAAACGCCCCGAATTAGAGCAATTCGGGGCGTTTTCTGTTATATCGATTGGTTTTGACCTGTTTGCGGATGTCATTGTTTAGTACAACAATTTTCCCAGCTTTTCAAACCGTTTCCGGTAGTCGACCATTGATCGTTGGATGACTTCAAAAGCTTCTTCTTTACCATAGATATGGGTGATTTCTGTCTCCTTCTCTTTCCCCGGCATATCTTTATACGTGAGGAAATAGTGTTTCAGACGTTCGACCACAATGGGAGGCAGGTCTGAAATATCTTTAAAAACCTCATACACCACGTCGTTATTCAAAACGGCAATGATTTTGTCATCAGCTTCGTTGCCATCCAACATGCGAAAGCCACCGATCGGACGGGCATGAACCAGGATATCCCCATGCGTAATGTCTTTCTCTGTCAGTACACAGATATCAATCGGGTCGCCATCCCCTTTGATATCGGTTTTGCCTGTTTTTTCCATGCAAAACTCACCTACGAGATTACCGCAAAAAGTTTGTGGCAAGAAGCCGTATAGTGCAGGGACTACATTGGAATATTTTTGTGGGCGATCCAGCATCAGATAACCGCTATCTTTGTCAATCTCATACTTAACCGTATCTGTAGGTACCACCTCTATAAACGCTGTAACTGTTTCGGGGGCATCTTTCCCGATGCTTATGCCGTGCCAGGGATGTGATTTGTAACGAAGTCCCATCAATCGACCAATGGGATCTGAAATAATGTCAACCATAAATTATTGTTTTGCTTTTTTGTATTTCGTCCCAAATATAGAGAAAAATATTTTTCAGATGATAAATATCGAAAATATGTTGGGAAATTACTCAATAATTACCATTATCTAAATGTCTGTGAAATCTGAATCTGATATCCCCGGAATGCACTACTTTTACACAAAATATAGATTATAGATAAATCAAATAAGCGATGCGGAAATATTTTCTTTTACTGATGATTGTGTTCTGTTGTAAGATGTTTGGGCAAAACCCGATAGATGTGTATGAATCGACAGTGAAGATCGGAGAGAGCGAGACACAAGAGTATCTGTGCGGATTGGCTGAAGGTGATCAGTTGCTTTTCTCTTTCGAAGTGGTAAAAGGCAGAAAACTGGATAAAATTGAGATACTGGAATACCCGTCTTTCTCAAAATTCTCAGATTACAAAACCTCGAAGATTGACCGGAAAACAATCACCATTCCCAATACGGGCATCTACCTGTTTCGTTTCAGCAATCTGGCCGGCAGCGATAAAGTGTGCAAATACAAAATTGAGCGCATCCCGGCCAACGAACAAAAAGCGCGTTTCAATACTACGGTATATTGGAAAACCGTTAACGACACCACATACTATAATGCCGGAGAACAAACGGTAACAACGCTGGATACTGTTATTTCCAACATTACCGACCGCGTTCAGAATGTCCATTCATCCTATAATATGAAGGGAAATAGGATTTCCTTCAATTTCGCGTTACCTCCGAAAACTACAGCTTGCAGCTACTACATCGGAGTTAATCAGGCCGGAAGTAAAGCTTTTGCCGATGCTTCGGGTAGTCTGTTGCGATCAGCCAGTCCGTTTGTCTCAAAGATCCCCGGATATGGTCCTTTGGCGGCATTGGCCTTAAATGGAACCTCGTTTCTGACAACACTGGTAGGCGGGGAGAGCGTACAATATTGGATTACGGATGCGGCAAATGCAAAGTTGTTTGACGAGGGAAAACCCTTTAAATACATCAAGCAGGGTAATGTGGTGAACGACTTCTCGCGCATTACCACTCCGCTCAAAGGCGAGTATTTCGTCTGTCTGCAAAACGATAATAAAGTGCAGTCGATAGATGTGACGGTGAAAATAACTGCTGTTACACTTCAGGAACGTAAGACTACCCGTCCCATCCGGAAATATTCAGTGGAAAGCAAATCGGTGCCATATTTGAAAAAATAACCGTTTAGTTCAGGTTTCACACCATTCCGGTTGCAATTTCCGGAATTTTTTTCCGAAATGATTTTGAGATTATCTTTCTGAAAAGCAAATAAATAGCACGCATCCCTTTGTGCAACGCCCTTTCAGCTATGAAAAAAAATTGCAACAGGTATTGCAGATTAAATTTTAAGCATTACTTTTGCAGTGTGATTGTCCCATTGTGTAATGGTAGCACAGCAGATTTTGGTTCTGTTAGTCTGGGTTCGAATCCTTGTGGGACAACATTGTAAACGCCTGGTTATCATTTGATAATCAGGCGTTTTTTTTCTTCTTTTAAGAGAGAAATCTGCGGGCGAACTTCTTCAATTGATCTCAAACGAGGTTTTTGTTTTAAATGCCGTTGGACGGGATATCAATGCTTCCGCCTTTTTTTTGGATTTTATTTATTTCAGCTAAAAGTTTTTCCTCATATTCGTTTTGCGGGGTTCGCCGCCCCTGTTGTAAATACAATAATATAAACTCCGGGTCTAAATCTTTACTATTGCAATACTCTGGTGTACGGACGTGGACCTTAGGTTCTTCCATAGTGTTTTTATATGGTTTAGAGAGTTAGTAACTGATAAGAAAACGGCTACAGTAAGGTTATTGTTCAAATATTTAATATGAAAGTTTCTCTGATTATTCAGAATTACGGAACTAGCACCGCACACCGAGCAGCGGCTCTAAGCCGCTTGCCGGATTAAATAGTTGTGGCGCGTTTCGGTTTTTTTTATTTTTACCGTGTGATTCTCCTTACATTAAATAGCTAAACCTCAAAGCGAAATCATAATCATTAAGAATTTTATATTGCAATAGATCTTATCTTTGCAAATTCAAAAATATAAGGAGATTAGATTGCATGGAAATAGCAGCATTGGTTTCAGGTGGAGTAGACAGCTCCGTGACCGTCCATTTGTTGAAAGAACAAGGATACGACCCCACTATTTTTTACATAAAAATCGGAATGGAGGATGAGCACGGGTACATTGATTGTCCGGCCGAAGATGATATGGTAATCGTAAATTGGTTAGCCAAAAAATATGGTTGCCGATGCGAATTGGTTTCCTTACACGAGGAGTATTGGGAGAATGTGGTTTCTTACACGATTGAGAATGTAAGAAGAGGTCTTACGCCGAATCCCGACATGATGTGCAATAAGCTGATCAAATTTGGATATTTCGAGCAGAACTGGGGAAAGGATTTCGATAAAATCTCCACCGGACATTACGCTACTACGACTGAGCACGACGGCAAGCTTTATCTTTCAACTGCCAAAGATGCGGTGAAGGATCAGACCTATTTTCTCGGTCAGATCACGCAACAGCAGCTTTCGAAGATCATGTTTCCCATCGGTATTTACGAAAAGAGCGAGGTGCGCCGCATCGCAGAAGAGGCCCGCCTGATCAGTGCGCAACGCAAAGATAGTCAGGGAATCTGTTTTTTGGGAAAAGTGCATTACAATGATTTCATCAAACGCTATCTGGGAGAAAAGCCGGGAAAGATTGTTGATTTCGAATCCGGTAAAGTTGTGGGTTCGCACAATGGTTTCTGGTTTCACACCATCGGTCAGCGTAAAGGGATAGGCCTGAGCGGCGGTCCGTGGTTTGTGGTGAAAAAAGACATTGACGAAAATGTGATTTACGTATCGAACGGCTATGATCCCGAAACGCAATATGGCAAGGTCGTTAACCTGAAAGGTTTCAACTTTATCAGCGGCGATCCCTGGGGAGAGTTTGAAGGCCAGCGAGACATTACGTTCAAAATCCGCCATACACCGGAATTTACCAAGGGGACACTGGAGAAGATAGGGGATATCTACCGCATCCGCTCCGAAGAAAAGATTCAGGGAATTGCAGCCGGGCAGTTTGGTGTCTTGTACGATACGGAAAGCAGGCTTTGCTTCGGTAGTGGTGAGATCATTGGTGGGTGATGTTGGTTCTATAACGTTTTAGAAGGGTAATATTATTTCTTGATTTTATTCTAAAAAAGAATGGAACGCGGATTTCGCAGATTAAGCGGATATTCGCGGATTACCAAACAATTATAGGATACATTAAAGACAACCTACCCAAAACATTATTGTACCGTGATATTGTAATAATAAAAAATTAGGTCTCTGACCTCTTCAATATTTAAAAGCTCTGCTTTGCCTGGATTATGGCGAAGCAGAGCTTTTTTTGCAATGTTGCTATCGGCGGCAACGATCAACAGACTTTTTCCAATCCTGTAGCGCTTTACTTGCAATAGCGGGGTGGTGCGGGTGTGATCTCTCCTGCTTTGATATAATTTCATACTCAATTACATTTTATAAACAGGATACGACCCGGCAGAATATGGAATCTGTCGGGTCGTTGATTGTGGGGCTTAAAGATGTGTATTGAATGTGATGGATGGAAACAGCAAAAAACATATTCTATAAGCTTCCAATATTTCCATTCAAATAAAAATACTACTTTTAGAGCGAATTTAAACAAACAAACGGCAAAACGCTTTACTGACGCAAAAACTCAAATCTCTGTATGCGCAACTGTTTTAAAATACCCATTTTGACTAAAAAGCTAAATAGTAACAGTATAGCATTATCAGGAATAGTTCATAAGGCGGAAATATGCACAATACTATTGCGCATACAGAATGAGTTGCGTATAGGGAAACGTTACCAACAAGCGTAAAAAGACAGCTAACCATTTCAAAAAGACCGACATATGAAAGAAATTTTAGGAGAAAGCAAATGCTTGGCATCATTAGCAGTATTCAGAGAGTTATATAATAGTGAAAAAGACATTTACGGAATAATTGGTGAGTTTCTAAAAGAGATTATTACATCTAACGGAAAACATCAATTTTCTTTGACAGAAATATCTCAACTACTTAATGTTACATATGACTTTAAAATTCCTGAGGCGATTGTAAACACTGCATTAAGTCGTTTTAAAGACTCATTCACAAAAATACAGGGCTTATTTACGATTACGAATCAGTCAGCCTTTTCAATAACTGGAAAACTGACTGGAAAACATACCGAAATAAGGAGTAGCAATGAAATAATAATTTCAAATCTTTTTAAATTCATAGAAGAAGAAAAGAAATCAGCATTAACAGAAGAAGAAAAGGAAAAAGTAGTTCATTCGTTTTGTTCGTTTATTATTGATGAATCGACAGTACAAGATTACTCTCAATATGTAAGTGCCTTTATTCTAAAAGGAAAACAAGATACAAATTTCACCTCCCAACTTAATACTATCAAAGAAGGTGTTGTTCTTTATACAGGTATAAAATACAACTCAAATCTAAATGAATTAGGTTCTTGGAATACTGAGTTGACCATTTATGTAGAGACTGAAATCCTTTTCCATTTAGCTGGATATAACGGACAACTTTACGAAGTTTTATTTAATGACTTCTTTTCTCTTGTTAAAGAAATCAATCAGAAAAGTCAGAAGAAAGATGGTAAAAAACTGATACACTTAAAATATTTCTCAGAAATTAAAGACGAGATTGAAAGATTTTTTAAGAAAGCAGAGTTTATTGTTTCGGGTAAAGATAAAGCAAACCCCTCAAAGACAGCAATGACATCAATTATTGATGGCTGCACATCGCCAGCTGAAATAATTGAAAAGAAAACAAGGTTTTTTGAATTGCTCAAATCGAACTCCATTTTAGAAGATGATTATTCAAACTACTATTCGGATTATAATTATAGATACAATATAGAAGACCCAAATTTATTAACCATCTTAACTGACAATACTGGTATTGAAGATATCTCAGTTTATTTGAAATATCTTAATTACATCAACATCCACAGAAAAGGGAAAAGCGACAAAGGTTTTGAAAATGTCGGTTTTGTTTTATTGTCGGGTACGTCAAATACACTTCATTTGGCTTGGGATGAAAATTTAAAACCAAACGGTAATGTCCCACTTGCATCTAATCTCAGCTTTTTGACAAATAAGCTTTGGTTTAGACTCAGCAAGGGATTCGGCAAAGGAGATTATCCTAAAACTTTCGATATTGTTACAAAAGCACAAATAGTGCTTTCAACTCAGCTCAATGATTCAGTTGGAGATAAATTCAAAGAACTACAAACAAAATTTAAAAATGGTAAATTAACGGAAATTCAAGCGGTTGCCTCAATTGCTGAATTGAGAAGACAGGCAAAACGTCCAGAAGAAATTAATGAATTTGACATTGAGGATGTTCTACGATCTATAGAGGAAAGTAGCATTGAGAATTATTTGAAGGAGCAAGAACTTTTAAAGAGTAAAGTAAATAAACAAGAAGAGGAAAACAGAAAACTGAAAGAATCATTAGAAAATGCTGAAAAAGAAAAGATGCAAAAAGAGAAAGCGTATGAAGACTCAATTAGGCTGAAAGAACAAGAAAATATAAGGAAAGAAGCTGAACTTGTGAAATATAGGGATGCAGAAAGAAAACTGGCTGAAACAAAGTTCAAAAGAAAAAGAAGATTAAAAAAGGTAGGAATTGCAACATTATTTTTAGTCTTCGTTGCTGGTGGAATATTGCTTTATGTATATTGCAACAAGGCTTTAGGTATTATCACTGGTACGATTGCTGGATTTTTTACGATTGCAGCTTTTTTTAATATCGACATTAAAACTATTAAAGGATTTTTTAAAAGTTAACAATAATCATAAACGAATAAAACAACCCTTTGTCGCAAGTATGAGTAGTAACTTCTAGTTCTGAGCGCAGCGGGGACTTGGACTCAAAACCAGAGCAGTTTAAAAACTGAAATAGCAGAATGTAATGAGCAGAAAATATGCATTCCAAAATCCCGTCCTGTCGGAAATCTAACGCCGCAAACATAAGGCTTGTCTTTGCCAACAGAAATAATCTCATCAAACCTATGGTTAAACTCCATAGGCTTGATCATTTGATTGAGAACAAACTATTTTTTCATCATAATATAACATTAAGATGTGCAGAGTCAGCACAATAAAAACAGACAACCACCTATGATAAAAAATTACTTATTAGGCATTGTGTTGGCTTGTAGCCTGGCCTTTACGATGCAGGGACAAGTTCAAGTCAGTGCTGGATCGGATGCCTCTATCACATGTGGCGGATCCACACAATTAAAAGCCAGTCTGAGCTGGATAAAATTATCGAGCGGAACAAAAGCCAATCTGAAATCGGTCAGTTTCATAGACAAAAACACCGGATTTGCCATTGGTGATTCAGGAACCATTTTAAAAACGACCGACGCCGGGGCTACCTGGGTAAAGAAAAGCCCGAAGAAGTATGATGCGGAATGTCTGAAATCTATCTGTTTTGTAAATAAAGACACGGGTTATGTAATTGGGACTGAAAGCATCCGCAAAACTACTGACGGTGGCGAAACGTGGGTAAATAAAGCCGGGCTTGGAGGTAATTGTATATATATGACATCTACGGGAAGTGGATTAGCCGGAACATCAAATGGCATCGCAACAATAACCGATGGTGACTCCCTGAATGTCTATTTCAACTATGAGACTATAGATCCCATTAATGCTATTGCATTTGTCACACCCAGCAAAGGTTATGCTGTAGGCAACAACGGCACGTTACTACAAACCATTGACGGAGGAAATTCCTGGGCATTTAAAGGTAGTGGAACTGTATCTAACCTGAATTCTATTCATTTTTGCAATTCACAGAATGGCTATATTAATGGAGATGCCTCTATCCTTAAGACTACGAATGGCGGTGCTAGCTGGACAACATCAACAAACACTGTTGCAGGGGGAAGCTCTATTTTCATGACATCAAGTTCCACAGTCTATACATGTTCAAAATCAGGATCTATATACAAAACTACTGGAATCGGATGGACAAAAGAAACTACTCCATCGTCAATTCAATTAAACTCGGTGATATTCCTTGATGCAAATACCGGATATACAGTCGGAAAAAATGGGCAAATTTATAAATATGATGGAAATGGTACTTTCGAATGGGCCCCATCTACTGGTTTGAGTGCGACCAACATCGCAAGTCCGACAGCCACCCCGGTTACAACAACGGATTACATAGTCACTTACACCTCTTCTGATCAAATAACATCAAAAGACACAGTAACCGTTACAGTAACCCCAGCTACAATAAATGCAGGATCAGACCAATCCATCCATTGCGGAGAAACCGCTCAATTAGGCGTAACCACCAACTACTCCGGAGGCGGAATCCTGAAATACAAATGGACGCCGTCAACCGGCCTGAGCAACGATACTATTGCCAATCCTGTTGCTGTAATTTCCGCAAATACAACCTACACAGTTACTGTAACAACTCCAAACGGTTGTACCTCCAACGATCAGATTCAGGTCAGCCTGACACCGATGAGCAGCCCGAGTCTCGGCATTGTAACAGCAAACAGCTCAAACAACAATGTAGTTGCATGGCTCAGACCGACCTCTACAGCTATCGACTCGATCTGCGTTTACAAAGAGACTAACGTGACCAATGTTTATAAAAAAATCGGTTCGGTAGCTTATTCCGCACCAAACCAGTTCGTGGATTCGCTTTCTAACACCAGGGTTCAATCAAACAAATACCGGATTTCTCTGAAAGACCACTGCGGCTTTGAATCAGCTCAAAGCGATCCGCACAAATCCATACACCTCGCCATCAACCAGGGCATGAATGGTTCGTGGAACCTGATCTGGGAGCCATATTCGGGATTCACGGTTTCTACCTACAACATTTACAGAGGAACAAACCCGCAAAATATCGCTCTGATTAATTCAACTTCGGGAAGCAATACACAGTTTACCGACCTGACTGCTCCGGCTGGTAATGTCTATTATCAGGTAGAGGTAATCAGCCCCTATTCCATCTTTGTCGATAAACAAACTACGGCACAAAATAGCAGCATGCTTAAGTCTGCTTCTGCATCTACATTTCCGGTACTCTATTATTCTACCCGGTCTAACTTAGCAACAAACAATACACTTGGAATAGCAACCACCACCATCGGTAAATCAATCAGTATTTATCCAAATCCGGCTAAAGATATTATTCACATTTCCTCTGATGTGCAATTCGGTGATGAGATCACACTTCACATATTCAATACTACCGGCTCATTAGTAAAATGTGACCTATTAAGTCCTGACAATCTCACTTCTGATATTAGCAGTCTTTGTAACGGCATTTATCTACTCGAACTCAGATCGGGGGATATTATAACGAAGAAAAAGTTAGTCATAAACAAATAGAGACAGCATTGAAACCCTTCTGATCCGAGCACCTTTGCTAAAAATAGCAATTAGTAAAACCCGAATAATCTTAATTGTACGAAAGTGTAAATAGTTTTATAAGACAGAAATGTGGGGAACTAGGTGATCATACAGAAATTTGAGGTGATTATATATTGGTGTTTGCAACAACCCCAAAAAGAACAACTAGACAATGAATGAGCAATTAATAAAGCAACTTAAGGATTTTAGACAGAAACATAAATTTTCAGATTCCGAGTGGGAAAAACGCGGATTAAATCCTTCTGATTCAGATTTGTGTTTAAAAATGGAAACATTATTCAATGATTGTGCAGATTCATTGATTGATTTAGTTAGTCGTGACCAATCGGGCAGGTTGATTAAAAAAGAATTAAAGACTGTTTTAGACCGTTTTAATAAAATGGACTATGATACGGAAGAGAAAGAGTTCATATGTGATTACTTTTATAAGCTTTCTCAAATACTAAATGTTGACTTTAAGGATAATTTGAATAATTGGCTTTATGGATTTGGACTAAATACTTTAATGAAAGTTATATCAGCTTTTAAAAGACCGGAAAAAGTAATGGAAACATTAAGTCAGGAATGTACAAAATGTAATGCAAAATTGGAGACTTTTATTCTTGAAAGACAGGCCGATATTCCTGATACGTCTTATGATATAGTTAAGTGTAAAACATGTGGCGAGTTTAACATGATTGACAAAGGCCCAGGGATAAAACGACTTCGATTTGGCAATTACGATTGGATTGAACAATTATCAAAAAATGAGTATGCTTACGAACAAGCTATTAGACGTCTTGAACAGATAAAATTCTTTAGAAAATGAAAAATGGGCAGTTGCTAATACATAGAAGAACTTCGTGCGGTCGGCACGACCCGGCATGAAGTCCAAGTTGAACTACATTCCCGATTCACTGCCGGTCGTATAAACTGTATTGAAGTCGAATTATGGAGTGAGTGGCAGTTTTTAACAGCATCCCAATGCTGCATCTCTAATAGCATCAGCCATAAAGAAAAAGGAGATTCTCAGATTTAATATAAAAAAAAGCATACAGGAAAAAGCACTCAGTAATGGGTGCTTTTTTAATATCCGGAAAATCGGGATTTGATAAATGATGGTGTGATTTCTGTTTTGATGTTTCTTACAATCGGTCTCTAAATAGCTATATATTCAGTTCCTGATTACGGAAATATTTCTCTATTTTTGCCGTCCGGAAAACAAAGCGAAAATCAAATCATTATATCCAATAATAAATTATTAACCGATTATGGCTATTCAAAGAATTGTATTGAATGAAG
Organism: Bacteroidales bacterium; assembly: GCA_963668555.2. Classification (GTDB taxonomy): domain Bacteria; phylum Bacteroidota; class Bacteroidia; order Bacteroidales; family UBA7332; genus CAXXIC01. The sequence goes on along the minus strand of CAXXIC010000001.1, from coordinate 4,835,938 downwards.
TATCTTACTTCGGTCCCGGAGCAAGAACAGTGATCCCTACTGAAGTATCTCGCAGAGGTTTCAAAAAAGCATTAGTGGTAACCGATAAAGAACTGATGAAGTTTGGTGTTGCACAGAAAGTAATTGACGTGCTGGTTGAAGCTAAAATTCCTTACGAAATTTACGACGAAATCAAACCGAATCCTACCGTAACCAATGTAAAAGACGGCGTAGCTGCATTCCATAAAAGCGGCGCTGACTTTATGATCGCAATTGGAGGCGGTTCGTCAATCGATACATCTAAAGCTATTGGTATTATCGTAAACAATCCTGAGTTTGCTGATGTAGTATCTTTGGAAGGCGTGGCTGATACCAAACAACGTTCGGTACCCATTATCGCTGTTGCAACTACAGCAGGTACTGCTGCCGAAGTAACGATCAACTACGTAATCACCGACGAAGCCAACAAGAAGAAAATGGTTTGCGTTGACCCCAACGATATTCCCGTTTTGGCAATCGTAGATGCTGAATTGATGACATCAATGCCCAAAGGCCTGACTGCTGCAACCGGTATGGATGCTTTGACTCACGCGATCGAAGGATACATCACCAAAGGTGCATGGACTATCAGCGATATGTTTGAACTGAAAGCGATCGAACTGATTGCCAAACACCTGAGAACTGCGGTTGAAGAGCCTGCAAACCTGGAAGCCCGCGATGGTATGGCTGTGGCTCAGTATGTTGCCGGAATGGGATTCTCTAACGTAGGCCTCGGTATCGTACACAGTATGGCTCACCCGCTTGGCGCATTTTACGATACCCCTCACGGTGTGGCTAACGCGTTGTTGCTTCCTTACGTGATGGAATACAACATGCCTTCGGCAGTTGCAAAATACAAAGACATTGCAGTAGCCATGGGTGTAGATGTTGCCGGAATGAGCGCAGAAGAAGCTGCTAAAGCGGCCGTGAAAGCGGTAAAAGACCTAGCTGTTTCTATCAACATCCCTCAGCAATTGAGCGCTATCGGCGTGAAAGAAGAGGATCTGAAGAATCTGGCTGTATCTGCATTCAACGATGTGTGTACTCCGGGCAATCCCCGCGATACCAGCGTAGAAGATATTCTGGCTATCTACAACAGTGCATTTTAATTCCTAACTCCATATAGGTAAATGATCCCGCAACGGCTAATGTCGTTTGCGGGATTTTTTTTGTTGGTGCCGGCTTCTTCGCTTTCCAATAACGAACGGAATGAAATTCCGCATGGAATCTGATGTTTCATCATATGGAAACATGAAGCGCCTTAAGGAATTTAAACATTCCATATCATACAAACAAAATTCCCATTGGAATTTCATGTTTCCATATATGGAAACATGAAATTCCGGGAAGAATCTGATCTTTCCATACATGGAAAGATCAAAATCCGGTAGGAATTTCATGTTTCATCGTATTGCATCATCCGATTCCAACCGGAATCTGACTCCGTCCAATTCGTATTTTAACCCGACCAAGGATTTCTGTTGAATTATACACATTAATCATTCATTTTCCCCAACAATTCGCAGGATATCATCCGTATGATTTACAATATATTTCGGCTTGTATTGCTGTAATTCCTCCAGGGAGCGAAAGCCCCACGTAACTCCGGCTCCGGATACATCGCTGTTGATTACCGTTTCCATATCAACTCCCGAATCACCCACATACAGTGTCTCTTCATTGGAAACTCCGGCTATATCCAGTATTTCATGCACGATACCGGGATGCGGTTTGGCGGGAATACCTTCGCGTTGTCCCAACACCGCAACAAAAGGAATTCCGGGGAAGAACTGATCCACCAGTTTTAAGGTTGCGCTTTGGTATTTGTTGGAGGCTACAGCCAGCATAATTCCCATTTGGTTGAGCTTATGCAACAAATCGGGGATGCCGGGGTAGGGTGTGCTGAAGCAGGCGTTGTGCTTATCATAATGAGGCAGAAAGTTCCGACGGACGCGCAGGATATTCTCTTCGGTCTTTTCACCCTCGGGTAATGCCCGTTCGAAGAGTTTGTTGATGCCATTTCCCACAAACAGATTGTATGCGGAAGTTTCGTGGGTTGGAAAACCACATTCAGCGAGAGCAAAGTTGGTACTGTTGGCCAGGTCGGCAATCGTATTCAGCAATGTTCCGTCGAGGTCGAATATTACTAATTTTATCATGATGTGTGATTGTTTTCGGGCAAAGGTAGGGAATTTTATGGGAACACATAGAGACGCGATGCATCGCGTCTCTACAGGAAATTTCCCTCCAAATATTCTTTTTTATTTCACCTTCAGGGAAACTATTCGTAAATTTACACTCCCTAAATAAGAAATAAGGAAAACTCATGATAAATAAATGGAACTTTTTAAGTCCTGCTCCCGAATTGTTACCCGTACAAGATGAAATGACCAAGGAATTGGGGATTAGTCCTGTGCTTTCGCAATTGTTACTCCAAAGAAATATTACCACGATCGAAGAAGCCAAGAAGTTTTTTCGGCCGCAGTTGAATGATCTGCACGATCCGTTTCTGATGCTCGACATGGATAAAGCCGTTGAACGGCTTAATCTGGCCATGGGGCGGAAGGAAAAGATTCTCGTTTACGGTGATTATGATGTAGATGGAACTACCGCAGTAGCAGTTGTTTACAAGTTTTTGCGGAACTTTTACTCTAACCTCGATTTCTATATTCCCGATCGTACGGATGAAGGTTATGGCATTTCGTACAAAGGCATTGACTTTGCTTACGAAAACGAGTTCAAGCTGATCATTGTACTCGATTGCGGCATTAAAGCGGTGGAGAAAGTTGATTACGCGAAACGCAAAGGAGTAGACTTCATTATCTGCGATCACCACAAACCTGATGATGAATTGCCTGATGCTTGCGCAATTCTTGATCCAAAACGCCCCAACGAGACTTATCCGTTTACTCATCTTTCGGCTTGCGGGGTAGGCTTTAAGTTCATGCAGGCATTTGCGCAAAGCAACAGCATCGACATTTCGCTGTTGTATCAACTGCTCGATCTCGTAGCAGTGAGTATTGCCGCGGATATTGTTCCTGTTTCGGGTGAAAACCGCATTCTGGCTTTTCATGGACTCAAGATGCTGAACACCAACGCATGTATCGGATTGAAGAGTATCATCGATATGTGCGGGATGACGGACAAAGACATTACGCTTAGCGATATTGTGTTTAAGATCGGACCGCGATTGAATGCTTCCGGCCGGGTGCAATCGGGTCGCGAATCGGTAGAGTTATTGATTTCGAAAGATATGACCTTTGCCCGCGAGAAGTCGGAAAGTATCAACCTGCAAAACGAAAAGCGCAAAGAGCTGGATAAAAATATCACGGAAGAGGCGAACCTTACATTGGTGAATCAAGCTGATCTGGCTACCCGCAAATCAATCGTGATCTACAACGATCGTTGGCACAAAGGGGTGATCGGCATCGTGGCTTCACGTCTGACGGAGCTTTATTACAAACCTGCTGTAGTGTTGACATTGTCAAACGGACTGGCTACAGGATCTGCACGTTCTATTCAGGGCTTCGATGTTTACAAAGCAATTGAGACTTGCCGTGATATACTCGAAAACTTCGGCGGGCATCCTTTTGCAGCCGGTCTTTCGATGAAAGAGGAGAATGTAGAGCTTTTCTCGAAACGCTTCGAAGAGTATGTAGCGGAACATATTCAACCCAATCAGTTGGTACCTCATATGGATGTGGATGCAACGATCAATTTCAGCGACATTACGCCGAAATTCTTTCGAATACTCAGGCAGTTTGCTCCATTTGGCCCGGATAATCATAAGCCGGTGTTTTGTACCAGACGCGTATATGATTACGGAACCAGCCGCCTGGTGGGAAAAGATCAGGAGCACCTCAAGCTGGAACTGATCGACAGCAATTCCGAAAACATCATGAACGGCATTGCCTTCGGCATGTACGAACATAACGACTACATCAAAAATCTCAATCCGTTTGATATTTGTTATACTATCGAAGAGAATACTTATGGTGGAAATATCTCAATCCAGTTGATGATTAAGGATATTAAACCATCAGAAGAGGTTCATTATATCACGGAGCTCTAAGGCGTAAAATGAAAGTGTTGTGAGCTTCATTGCTTATACACTTCCTGTTACTTCCGGAACGCAATGATTACCTCATTCCTCTTATTAACTCTTTGAGTGAAATGATAACTCCCCATAAACATAATAAATACTTTATCCTGGCGCTGATGATGATCACCTCATTCATCACGCCATTTATGGGTGCTTCGGTGAACATTGCTTTGCCGCAAATCGGGGAGGAGTTTTCGATCGGAGCCCTGACGATGAGTTGGGTGACGATGTCTTATCTCTTATCCATCGCAGTCTTCCTGGTGCCTCTGGGCAAATTGGCTGATCAGATAGGGCGAGTGCGTTTGTTTGTGCTGGGAAATGTGATTCTGGCCATTTCTACTTTAGCATGTGCCCTTTCTACTTCGGTGGGAATGCTGATTGGGGCAAGATTGGTGCAGGGATTCGGCGGTGCAATGATGTTTGGCACCAACACTGCTATTATTACTTCCGTTTTTCCTCCGCAGGAGCGGGGAAAGGCAATAGGCCTGAATGTTACGGCCGTTTATCTGGGACTATCTGCCGCTCCCGTATTGGGCGGTTTCCTGACACAGCAATTCGGGTGGCGCAGTTTGTTTTATACGATCTTGCCACTTTGCGTGTTTGTTGCTTCTTCCGCAAAATGGGTAATTCGCAACGATTGGAAAGAGGAGCAGCCTAAACCTTTTGACCGGATTGGTGCGATTGTTTATGTCCTGGCGATGTTTGCCTTTGTATATGGTTTCTCGGGATTACCCGATCTGCCTGCAATACTTTTGACTTTAGCGGGAATCGTGGGTTTTGCACTTTTCTTTTATCTGGAAAAAAGGAAACAATCACCGGTGCTTGATGTACAACTCTTATTGAACAACCGTTTGTTTGCTTTCTCCAACCTGGCGGCTTTAATTAATTATGCCACGACCTTTGCCGTTACATTTATGCTAAGTCTTTATTTGCAATACATCAAAGGCCTTTCTCCACGCGATACCGGAATTCTGTTGGTTATTCAACCCGTGATTATGGCGCTGACCGCTTCGATTTCAGGAAAACTTTCGGATAAATATTCGCCCGGGATACTGGCATCTCTAGGGATGGGCGTGATTTGTGTGGGATTATGTTTCCTGCTTTTCCTGAATGAAGGTACTTCCCATAGTTATCTGACTTTCTGTCTGATTGTTCTGGGATTAGGATTCGGTCTGTTTTCTTCACCCAATACTTCGGCGGTGATGGGGTCTGTCGGGAAAAAAGATCTCGGAATAGCTTCTGCCATGATAGCTACCATGCGCAACACCGGACAAATGATCAGCATGGGCATTGCTACGCTGATTATTCATATCTTTATCGGGCAATCCTCAATTAATGTCACTAACCATAAAGCATTCTTGCAAACGATACCGATTACATTCGGCATTTTTATTGTTTTGAGCTTTTTGGGAATATGGGCTTCTTTGGCAAGAAATGGAAAGAAGCATTCGATCATTTGAAGATGAGGGAAATAATGGAAAATAAAAACCTCCGTTAAATAAACTCTGCTCCACCTTTCGTCCGAAACCTATAACTTAAAACCTATAACGTAAAACTGAATGTCTTCTTTCAAAGAAATACTCAAACAATACTGGGGGTATCCCGATTTTCGCCCGTTGCAGGAAGATATAATCCGCTCGGTGTGCGAAGGAAGAGATACGCTCGGCTTGATGCCAACGGGAGGAGGGAAGTCAATCACCTTTCAGGTACCCGGACTCTATCTTGACGGCATTACGCTGGTGGTCACGCCTCTGATTGCCTTGATGAAAGATCAGGTGGATAACCTGCGGAAACGGGATATTAAGGCAGCGGCTATTTATTCGGGTATGACTACCCGTGAGATTGAGATTACACTCGATAATTGCATCTTTGGCGGCTACAAGTTTCTTTATATCTCTCCCGAACGTCTCTCTACCGATCTCTTCTTGATGAAAATGCGTTCGATGAATGTCTCGTTGCTGGTAATTGATGAGGCACATTGTATTTCGCAATGGGGATATGATTTCCGTCCCTCTTATTTGAAAATAGCCGAGATCCGTCAGCAATTATCAGCCATTCCCGTGTTGGCCCTGACTGCAACGGCTACACCGGAAGTGGTAAAGGATATTCAGGATAAGCTGCAATTCAAGCAATATAATCTTTTCCAAAAGAGCTTTTACCGAAAGAATGTGGCCTATGTAGTGCGTCGTTCGGATGATAAATTCAGTGAATTACTGCACATTCTTCAACGCGTAAAGGGTTCAGCGATCATCTACACCCGCAATCGTAAAAAGACGAAGGAGGTGGCTCTGGATTTGCAGAAGCAGGGCATTTCAGCCGATTACTTTCATGCCGGTTTGCTTGCTGAGGTAAAAGAGCAAAAGCAAAATGATTGGATGAAAGGCGTTTTTCAGGTGATGGTTTCGACTAATGCTTTCGGGATGGGGATTGATAAACCGGATGTGAGACTGGTGGTACATATTGATCTGCCTGATTCGTTGGAAGAGTATTATCAGGAAGCGGGTCGTGCAGGACGTGACGGTAATAAGTCTTATGCTGTAGCTCTGTTTTCCAAAATGGATAAAACCACACTGAAGCGTCGACTGACGGATAGTTTTCCCGAACGGGATTTTATCAAAAAAGTTTATGATCACCTGGGAAGTTATCTGGTGATAGGAGTGGGCTACGGTTTTCAGTCTGTCTTTGACTTTAATCTCGGAGACTTCTGCGCGCGTTACAAATTACCCATCTTGCCCACGCATTACGCGTTGAAATTATTGGATCAGTCGGGTTATATTGAATATACCGATGAGGTGGATTCTAAATCGCGCGTAATGTTTACCGTGCATCGTGATGAGCTTTATCGAATCAAGCAGTTTCAGGATGCCGATTTACTTATTCAGATGCTGTTGCGTGCTTATACGGGGCTATTTGCGGATTATGGTTACATTCAGGAAGAACAATTGGCGAGATTGACCAATATGACCCATCAACAGGTTTATCGTCAGTTATTGTGGTTGAATAAGCATCATATTGTCAGCTATGTGCCCCGCAAGAAGACTCCGTTTATCGTCTATTCCCAAAGAAGGGAGGATAGTAAATATGTCTCTATTCCGCGGACTGTATACGAAGATCGGAAAGACCGGTTAGAGAAGCGGATTGAAGCTATGTTGGGCTACGTAAGTTCCGAATCAGAATGCCGAAGCCGCATGTTGTTGTCTTATTTTGGCGAAAAAGATGCCGATTGGTGTGGGACATGCGACGTTTGTCTGGCTAAAAACGAAACGGGTCTGTCGCACCACCGGTTTGTTCAGATTGAAACTGAAATATTTAAAAGGCTGGGTAAGGATAAAATGCCCTTCAAAATACTCACCGATCAGTTATCGTCTTCGACGGAAGATTCCATACGGGTAATTCGCTTCTTGCTCGATCGGGGTAAGCTTATACAGCTCGATGATATGATACGGGCTGCTGATTAAAATTCGTAGCTGGTATTGAGCAACTCATTGCGATCTTCCTTAAACTGATAATAGAAAGCACCTTTCTTCGAACTCGATTTATCTATCTCATCTGTCTTTTGCAGGAATCCCATACTCAACATCTTTTTACGGAAATTGCGCTTATCCATCGCGTGTCCGTAGATGGCTTCGTAGAGCGTTTGTAATTGAGTTAATGTGAATTTCTCAGGCAACAGGTTAAAACCGATCGGTTGCATCGAAGCTTTGCGGCGAAGGATAGTCACGGCATCTTCTACCATCTGGGCGTGGTCAAAGATCAATTCGGAGGAATTGGAAATATTGGTCCAGAATGCGTTGTGCTGCTCAATGTGTGTTTCATCGTAGGAGCTTAAGTCTATCAATGCATAATAGACCACTGAAATTACCCGTTCTCCCGGGTCACGCTCAATCTCTCCGTAGGTTCCTACCTGTTCCATGAAAATATTCTCAAGACCTGTCAGGCTTGTCAATACGCGGGTAGCAGCCTGATTGAGCGATTCGTTCTTCTGCAAGAATCCCCCCATCAGCGACATTCCCCCTTTGGCCGGTTCCATATCACGATTGTGAACTAAAAGACTGATCTCATTTTCTTTAAAACCCAGAATGATACAGTCGACTGCGACCAGAAAAGAATCTTGAGAACTATAGTAAGTAGAGTTTAAAAACATAACTAAGAATTTGGGGTTACAAAAAAGCTTTGCCAAAGCATTTCTTTGGCAAAGCTGATGTATTTGAAAAAGATATTTCTTACCAGAAATACAAGTAGAACAAAGCACACAGGAATACTACGCCAAGAGAGGCGATAACATCCCATTTGGTCCAGCTTTTAAGAATTAGTTTCTTGTAGTCTGCTGTGAAAGTGATATCATCAATCTGTTCTGGAGTTGGTTTCGGTGTGAAATAAGATACTACGTACATCATTATCACGATAAATACAAGCAACCATATCTCAAAGATAAGCCAGTTGGTATGCCAGAACCAACGGGTTGATTCCCACAATCCACCTATCATCTCTTTTTTACCTGTATCTGTAAGGATGTTTGTCAACAGGCGGGACATACCGATGAAGAATCCACCGATCATACCGAATTCACCTGCTATAGGTGTGATTCTTCTGGAGAAAATACCAAGTACAAACACTGCTACCATGGCAGGAGCGAGAAGCGATTGGATGCCCTGCAGATAGTCATAAAGACTACCAAGACTCATCATGACAGGTATCCAAGCCATACCAAGAACCACAACAACCATGGTTGCAATACGTCCTACCAAAACGTATCTGGCCTCGCTCTTACCTTTGAACATTGGCTTATAAAAGTCTTCGGTAAACAGCGTAGCACATGAGTTAAAGAAGGCAGCCAAAGAAGCAACCAGAGCCGAGATAAAACCGATGGTTACAATACCTTTCACACCGGCTGGTAATACAAACTTAACCATTGATCCAAAGGCTGTATCCGGGTTTTCCAACGTAAAACCGCTATCGGGACGTGCAGCCAATGCCGCTGCAATCATACCGGGGATCAGGAACATAAATACAGGTAATATTTTGAAATAACCTGCAGCGATAGTACCTCTACGTGCACGTTTCATCACAACGTCGTTAGATTCGCCTCTGGTTTGACCGAGTACCCTTTGAACGATGTGCTGGTCAGTACACCAATACCAAAAGCCGATAATTGATGCTCCGATAAATACCCAGAAGCCAGGATAAGAGTCATACAGCGGATCACCCGTTTCGAAGTGGAACATGTGGTTTGTACCGTATGCTTTGCCGTCAGCTCCGACACCCAGACTTCTAGCATGATCAATCATTGCAGTCCAGCCTTCACCGATATTACCATGACCGAGCGCTGACAATCCCAGGAAAAGTACAAGGAATGAACCAATGATAAGAATAGGCGTTTGAATGGCCGACAGCGTCATAACCCCCTTCATACCGCCAAAGACTGTAAAGACACCTGTAAGAACAATCAAACCGATAGCTCCGTACCAGAAAGGCAAGCCAAGAAGACTTTCCATGAAGATACCTCCGGTAAATGCAGTTACACTTACTTTAGTCAGTACGTATGCGATAAGTGTTATGATTGATAACCACGAACCAGTACGAGGTGTATAGCGATTTTTGAGGAAGTCGGGCATGGTGATAATTTTACCCAACTTACTGTTCATAAGTTGATAAAAAGGAACAAAGAGCCAACCCAAAAGAAGAATCATCCAGCCTTGCATCTCCCAGTGCGCCATACCTACACCTGACTTTGCGCCTGTACCGGCAAGCCCTACAAGGTGTTCCGAGCCGATGTTTGCAGCAAAGATAGCCGCTCCAATGATATACCACGGTTCGCCTTTTCCGAACAGATAGGCTTCACTATCAGCACCCTTATGCAGACGCTTGTCTTTTTGTATCGAACGCCATACAGCCCACGTTACAGCTAAAATACCAACTACGATAATCACCCAGTCAAGCCAGATGAATTCTTGTGATCTCCAATTCATGTTTTTTAGATTGTTTGTGATGTTTAGATATTTAAATAATTATTTCTCTACAGAAAATTTATAGACGCAAACATGTGCATATTTCTGCCCCGGGCGCAACACTGTTGATGGGAACTGTGGTTTGTTAGGACTGTCTGGGAAGTGTTGTGTTTCAAGACAGAACGCACTGCGGAAAGGATATTTGTGTCCCGCTTTACCAAGGTCATTATTCAGGAAGTTACCCCCGTAGAACTGAATACCCGGTTCGGTAGTGTAAACTTCCATTACGCGACCGCTTTTCGGTTCAACAATTTTAGCAGCGAAAGTCATTTCGTTAGGAGTCTTTTGGTTGATGATCCAGTTGTGATCATAACCTTTACCCAATTTCATTTGTTTATTGTTAGTTGTATCAATGCGTTGTCCGATTACAAAGGGTTTGCGGAAATCGAATGGAGTACCGGTTACGTCAGCCAGTTCTCCGGTTGGGATCAACACACTGTCCACCGGATTGTATTTATCCGCATTGATCGTCAGGACATGATCATTAATGGTTGATGCACCCTCACCGGCCAGGTTAAAGAATGAGTGATGGGTAAGGTTAACTACAGTCGGTTTATCGGTAGTTGCTTCGTAATTTATTTTCAACTCATTATTTGAGGTAAGAGTGTAAACTACTTTACAGTTCAGATTACCGGGATAACCCTCTTCTCCGTCTTTTGCAAGATAAGAAAGTTCTACAGCAGAATCGCCGATTTGTTTGGCATCCCATACCACAGCGTGAAAACCTTTTGGTCCGCCATGCAAAGCCTGACCGTTATTGTTTGCAGCCAGTGTATATTCGGTGCTGTCAATTTTGAATTTAGCATTGGCAATGCGGTTACCGTAGCGACCAATCGTTGCCCCAAAGTAAGGCTGGGTAGATTTGAGCATGCTGTCCATGTTGTCTTCACACAACACGATGTCTGCCATTTTACCATTTTTGTCCGGTGTCATGATCGAAACCACTTTGCCACCAAAATTGGTGATACACACTTCGACCCCGTTTTTGTTTTTCAACACATACAGATCGGTCTTTTTACCTTGAACTTCTTTTTGGAATTCAGACTTGAGGAGTCCGGAAAGTGTTTTCTCCTCTTTTTTTGAGCAACCGGCAAGAGTCAATGCTGCCAGTGCAACGCAGAAAAGTGTCTTTTTCATGTAAATCTTTAAATAAGGTGTTATTATTGGCATCAAAAGTATACGATTTTTTCTTTATGGCAAAATAATTCACAGAAAAAAGTGTATGATGTACACTCATTTTTAATAGCTACCACTAAAATGGCTATATATAAACGGTTAGAGGGATTGTTTCGGGATGTTTCGAAGAGTGAAATAAGGGCGGTGAGTTACTATAATTCCCGATTGAAGAAGGATCAGCTGGCATGTAAATAGTGACCACATAATTAAACAACCATCGGCATGGTTTGTTTAAAATGAATATCTGTAAACCTAATATTTCCTGTTGATTCGTAGAAAAAGATTTGCCAATTCTGCGAATCTGCGGAAGGTAATATTAACGACTTGTTGATTTGGCAACAAAACATAGATACACTGTTTGATAAGAATGAATCGCAGGCGGTCGTAGAGTATAAAAAAAAACTCTCCCTCAGTAGTTTGCTGGTAGGGGAGAGCTTGGGTTGAGTTATATATTGGATGCAAGCTTTGGGCAGCTATAGGTCTTAGGTTATATATCTTCCAGGATTATTGGGTTGAAAAGCAAATCTCCGGAATGTATGTTAATGCTTTTTGGAAGTGTCATGGGTCATGAAATAATTTTCAACCCATCTGACCATTTGGTTATCTGACATTTCGTCCGCATTTTCAACGGATTTGAGATGAGAGTGTAATAAAGGGTCTTTTTCTATTTGAGATTCAAGTTCTTTTTTTGTCACGGAAGGTCCAAACAAGACGACTTCATCGATATCTTTGATTTCCTCCAGAATGTGTTTGAAGTATTGATGTTTTTCGTTTATCAGTTTGTGTTCATTCTTCAATTCCGTACTGTAATGATTGCTGCCGGATCTGGAGAATTCTTTGGTATCGCCCGGTATTCTTAGCCTTTTTTCGATCAATGAGGTGATTATGCTATGAAAAGCTTTGGGTGATTTGGGCATTTTCGGGATTCTTTTCCCTGGTTCGGGATGAACAATATTCATATGATGTTCATTTTCTTCTAAAGAGATGATTACAGCTTTTTCTGTATCAACCCATACGCCGGCTCTCTTTTTCATATATCTAGGTGTTTAGGTACATCGTTTTCAATTTTGAACTTTTTGATAGATTGTCTCTTTCGGTGAAAGTAGATTTGTAAGGACAATCTATTATCGGAAATGAGAGATTTGCTTTAAATTGTAACAACCCTCAATTGAAAAGGTTTTATTGAAAAGGTAGCGTTTAGAGTTATTTTTTAATGTTTTGTCTTTCTGTTTTTTTTGTACCAAAGATTAAATATAGCAGATATGATTTACAGTATTCTTGCGGATTTGATTGTTATAATTCATGGATCATTCATTCTTTTTGTCGTTTTAGGCGGACTCCTTGTGATCAAATACAGAAGAGTCATATATGTTCATCTTCCCGCCATGATTTGGGGAGCTGTGGTTGAATTCTATAATATCATTTGCCCGTTAACCCCCTGGGAAAACCATTTCAGGGAATTAAGTGGAGTAGAACGATATGAATCTGATTTTGTTGAGAAATATCTGATTCCGGTGATGTGGAAGGGCTGAATGTGAAAATTCAGTTTGTATTGGGCTGTTTTGTTTTAATAGCCAACGTAATCGTCTATTCAATAGTCTTATGCCGCTATTTTAAAAAGAAGAAACGAACAAGCACTAACAATTACCAGTGAGTGTCAATTTATACAATGCGGATAGCTGTCAATATCAAGTGTAGTCCCAATAAATGGAAGTAAGGTCACATGAAGCAGGATTCTGAAAACCGAACAAATATTCTCCAAACAAAAGTGCAATTCAGGGTGTATGCCGAATTGAACGATTTTTTGCGGACGGACAGGCGGCAGGTTATATTCGATTATTTCTATCATGGCCCCGTTACCATCAAAGAAGCAATTGAAAACCTGGGGATTCCTCATTCGTCTGTCGATTTGGTATTGGTGAATGGTGAGCCGGTAGGTTTTAATTGTCATCTTGCGGCAAATGATTTTATTTCTGTTTATCCTGTTTTTGAGCTTTTGGATATCAGTGAGATCTCAAAAGTGCGAAAGGAGACATTGCGCAATATCCGGTTTGTTGTTGATTGTCATTTGGGAAGACTGGCAAAGAATCTGCGCATCATGGGCTTTGATACACTTTATCGAAACGATTATGAAGATGAAGAAATCCGTTTTTTGTCCAAGCTGCAACACCGGATCATTCTTACAAAAGATAAAGGCCTTTTAATGGCAAAGAATGTCGATCGGGGTTATTATGTGCGAAGTGTCGATGCTATGGAGCAGACGAAAGAGGTGGTTCGTAAGTTTGATTTGTATTCCAAAATTAATCCGTTATCGCGCTGCCTGATTTGCAACCGAAAATTGGTGAAGCTTCCTCCGACCTTTAAATCCCCTGATATTTTGGATAATACAGGTAAGGCATTTCAGGAGTTTTTCCGCTGTTATAATTGTGATAAATTCTTCTGGAAAGGTTCACATTATAAGCGGATGATTGAGGCTATCGTGAAGTATGTGGAGAGGTAGATGTAATATCCTATAGGTGAATGATGTGTTTTAAGTTTTTCCCTCGCAGAATCAGAAGTCGATATTTATCCTTTTTGGAGTACTGACACCGGGGATGTGTGGTATCATAGTATGTCCATAATATCAGGATCGACCGGATTGCCTTCTAAAGGATATTTTTTTGCATCGTGTATTTCAACCCTGCAGAACACCCGATATTTTCTTTAAAATTGCACAAGCCTAAGTTGGGAGTCCCCTTTAAAGAAGAGGTAGCCAGATCAATTATCTTGACTTTCTGTTTATAGTAGAATTCAAAGACTTTGAAAGCCAGGTAGTTCATTGATCTGCATACAGAGTATTCGCAGATGTCACCCCAGTAAACAATTTGGGCTATGTCTTCTGTGACATGATATACAATAGCAGAAGCGACAGGTTTGCCATGGTATAGCACAAGGAAAAAATCAATAGTTGTAATTTTGCAGACATCTAAAAGATGGGGGAAATTTACATATGTGGGTCTGCCTTTTCGTTCTTTATTGTCTCTGATAATGTTATAAACGATAAGTTTTTCGCTATCACTAAAAACCTGCTTAAATTCTAATCCGATGTTTAGCGCTTTATTTAGATTTTGGCGTGGTTTTTTTTCAATTTTACACTCTTTGTAATTTGCAAAATCCGAAGTGCAGAAATGGAAATTAATATCTGTGGTGGTTATGTATTCGTTTAAAACTAATGAATAAAAAGTTTTAGAGAAGAAATCCTCATTGTAGAAATAGGGGGGTAGCGTGAATCGGATCTTTTTTAAATTATTCTGCCTTGAGTATACTTCAAGAAGTTGAATGGCTTCATTAACCTCACTAAATTTAATAGTGTCATTATTTGCCGAAAATCCACCAAACGGAGCCGAGAATGGAGAGGATATTTCGCCATTCTTTATTCCCCCTATTAAGCCAAGTTTTGTTTTGTTTTCATGAAAAAGCAGATAAGCAACTTTATCGCATTTATATTCGTTCAGGGTATTGAATGGAACTGAATTGTAGATGTGGTAGTGTTGTTTAAAAATATCATGATATTCATCACTTAAAATTTCTTCAACGTTCATAATGCTATACGTTAAGATATATTTATGTTTATTGAATAACACTTAGTAAAACGTTTAGAATCGTTTTTTGTTGAATAAAAGTTTGATTTTAACTCACAGATTTTAAATCTGTTTGTCAGGCTCTATCATATATAGATTAAGGTTTAGATAAACTCCTGTGTGTATATGTAGTACTGATAAATCAGGTGTAACGACGAAACCAATAGAGGTTTTTTATTTGCAGATCATTCAGTCTCATCATCTTCCGACGAAAATCCCAGCAGGGCTTGCGATTCTCCCGCAGGGAGTGATTCAACTTCTCGTAGTTTGCGTTTGATTGCGTTTGTGCGTGTGCCGATTAGTTCCCCTAACTGGTCGCTGGCCACATTCAGATTCTTCTGAGCTTTCTCTAACAGTCCGCCGAATTTATCGAATTCTGTTTTCACCGCACCTAGAATTGACCATACTTCACTGCTCCGTTTTTGTAATGCCAGTGTGCGAAATCCCATTTGTAGGCTGTTGAGTATAGCTGCAAGGGTAGTGGGGCCCGTTACGACCACTTTGTAATCGCGCTGCAACTGTTCGAGGAGTATAGACCGACGAATCACTTCGGCATAAATGCTTTCGAATGGAAGAAAAAGTATGGCAAAATCAGTCGTTGAAGGCGGATCAATATATTTATCCGATATATCTTTTGCCATTTTCTTGATGGTGTTTTCAAGTGTTTTGCCTGCCGCATCAATTTGAGTAGCCTCACCGGTTTCGTAGGCCTCGAGTAACTTCTCGTACACATCTTTCGGAAACTTGGCATCAACCGGAAGATATACTTTTGATTGATTATCGTCGCGTCCCGGCAGCTTGATAGCAAACTCAACCTGGTCTGAAGAGCCTTTTTTGGTGCGAACATTAGATTCATACTGATCAGGTGCCAGGATCTGCTCCAGCAGCATAGAGAGCTGCACTTCACCCAGCGTTCCGCGTACTTTTACATTGCTAAGGACTCGTTTTAGTCCGCCTACATCTTGCGCTATGGTTTTCATTTCGCCCAATCCTTCCTGAACAGCCAACAGTTGTTTGCTTACGGTTTCGAAGGATTGCCCAAGGCGCTCATTGAGCGTTTTCTGCAACTTTTCATCTACGGTTTCGCGCATTTGTTCCAACTTTTGTTCCGTTTTATGGATCATCTCGGCTTGTTTGTTATCCATTTGGGCAAACTTCTCCCGCTGCAAATCATTAAATGATTGGATATTCCGGTCAAGATTTGTCTGGAACCGAACAAGAGCCTGATTTAGGTCTTCGCGATTATCCCTCAACGAAGCATTGAGTTCCGTGCGATTTGTCGATACGTTGGTTGCCATCTCCTGACGATTGGTTTTAAACTCTTCTTTCAGGCGGACTTCCATCTCCGCAATACGTTTCTCTAATCTGTCAGCGACGACTTTCCACTCTTCGGCAGAGTTTCCTCTTTTGCTTATCAACAGAATGACAGATAGTATTCCACACAATAGAATTGCGATTTCTATGATCAACATGATGTCTTTATAATTTAGTCTGTTTTCTTTAGGTAAAAGTAGTGACTCTGTGGCAATGGGCAAAATAAAAGACGCTAAACCTGTCAAAATGCGGTTTAGCGTCTTTGCTTATTCAGAAGCTGGAAAACGTTGCTTCAGTCTTCCTTGTTATTGGTTGATTATTTTTTGAAAGCCCGATCCATTGCGCGGCGATCTTCTTTCTCCCTTAGTGTATCGCGTTTGTCATACTCTTTCTTACCTTTGGCTGTATAGAGTACTATTTTGGCTAATCCCTTTTCGTTGATAAACAGACGTGTTGCGATGATCGTAAATCCCGTATCTTTAGTAGCCCGCATCAGTTTGTTCAGTTCTTTCCTGGAAAGCAGCAGTTTGCGGTCGCGGCGAGGGTTATGGTTATTATAGGATCCGAAGACGTATGGAGCAACATGCATATTCTTTATCCAAAGTTCATTATTGGCGAAGAAACAGAAGGTATCTACCAGGCTGGCTTTCCCCAATCTGATTGATTTGATCTCTGTCCCGGTAAGCACAATGCCGGCAACATATTGGTCCAAAAGTTCATAGTCGAAACTTGCCCGTTTATTCTTGATATTGATTTGAGATGATTTCACAATAAATTTTCTATTTACAAATTACTAAAATGAGACGCTATTCAATAAGCAGAAATCAGAGTCTCTTTGTTCCATTAGATCGCATTCATACCCGGCATCAAGGTAAGCAATATCTTTTCGACAACAAAAGGTGAAAGCAATATAAGCGCCGAAACCGTTGCGGTAAAAGTGATCCGTTTTTTTTCGTCAAGCTGAACGAATGCCCCGATTGACTCCCATACGATGTATATCACATATAGTTCTGCAATTTTTACAAAGAAAAAATCGGGAATCAGCTCCAATATCGAAATGATGAGAAAGGTGATTGATGATGCATATCCTACATAACGTTGAAAAAACCTGACATCACCTTTTATCGTCGGGAACCAACGCGTTACGATTTGCTTCAATGTAAACGATGCAACGTAGAATCCACCGAGAAGACTGGTCAGAACGGCGGTAGACTCTTTAAGTGCCAAAGGCATGGCGTTTTCGTTATGTATGTGGAGCTTGCCCAGAAACGCTGAAAATGTAGTTAGCGCAATCAACGGATATACAAAACGAGTCAGATATTCCTGATGTGTTTCCTCGCGTTTTGCAATGATAGTCCACGCTTTGGCAGGCTGTGTAATCAGCAGAAGCACAGTTTCAAAAATGTTCTTAATCATGTTTCAAAAAATTGTAGTTACAAAGATAGACATTTTTTTATTCGGGTGAGGGCGGAATTTTCATTAAAAAAACGGCCACCTTCTTCAGGTAGCCGTTTTGAAGCATCTAAACTGATGAACTGATTATTTCTCGATTCTCATTCGATAGAATGATCGCCAAACGAAGTACAGAGCGATCACAAGAAAGACCACACCCACATAAGGAGCAACGGGACGGAAGTTTGGCGAAATGGCAATCTCCATAGCCAGCAATCCAAACAGCGTGGTAAACTTAATGATCGGATTCATGGCTACGGATGAGGTGTCTTTAAAGGGATCACCTACGGTATCACCCACGATGGTTGCATCATGCAGGGGGGTGCCTTTGGCTTTTAAATCCACTTCCACTACCTTTTTGGCATTGTCCCAGCATCCACCGGCGTTGGCCATAAAGACAGCCTGGAAAAGACCGAATACTGCAATGGAAATCAGGTAGCTGACAAAGAATGATGCCGCAGCAAAGGCTGTTTTAGGTTCGGCACCGACTACCTCATGTCCCGAGATAAAGGCAAATGCCAATGCGAAACTGAAAATGGCGGGGAAGATATTCCACATCCCATGCTGGGCATATTGTGTACAGATTTTTACTACTTCTTTTGATTTTTCGATGGACGCTTTCTTTTCAGCGTCGACGTCGAGGTTGATATTACGTTTGATATACTCAACGGCACGGTATGCACCTGTTGTCACCGCTTGTGTGGCAGCACCTGTAAACCAGAAGATGACAGCGCCACCGCAAAGGAAGCCCAATATTGTCCAGGGGTTAAGTACATTCAAAATTGTTTCGGGAGCAACACCCAGCACATTTTTGATCACCAGAATCAATGAAAAAATCATCGTGGTGGCACCAACCACGGCTGTACCGATCAGTACCGGTTTGGCAGTAGCTTTGAAGGTGTTGCCCGCTCCGTCATTGGCTTCAAGGTAGTGTTTGGCTTTTTCAAAATCTGGCTTGAATCCGAAATCTTGTTCAATTTCCCGGGCTATATTCGGGACATCTTCAATCAACGAAAGCTCGTATACCGATTGAGCGTTGTCGGTTACAGGTCCATAGCTATCCACGGCAATCGTTACAGGCCCCATGCCGAGCAATCCGAAGGCCACCAAGCCAAAAGCGAAGATAGAGGAGTACACCATGAACTGATCCAATCCAAACGTGCTGGTAATGAATGCGACAAACATCAATGCGACAAAGACCATGCCCATCCAGAAGGCGGAAAAGTTTCCGGCCACAAAACCGGAAAGAATGGTCAGAGAAGCGCCGCCTTCCTTACTTGCGCTCACCACCTCTTGTACGTGAGTCGATTTGGTACTGGTAAATAATTTGGTAAATTCGGGGATTAAAGCACCGCCCAACGTTCCGCAGCTGATAATTATAGAAAGCACCGCCCAAAGGTTAGGATTGATTTGGCCTATCGATGTGTTGGGGCCGACTAACAAATAGCTGGCGCCGAAAGTGACAAATATACTCAATATGGAAGTGATCCACACCAGATTGGTCAGCGGACGTTCGAAGTCAAGATCGTCATATTTGCTGTAAAAAGCCTTGCTGATTGCACCATTGATCCAGAATGAAACCACCGAAGTGATGATCATCAAAATACGCATGACAAAAATCCAGGTGAGGAAGATAGCCTGCCATTCGGGATTGGCGATAAATTTGTCACCGGATATTGATCCAACGGCCAATACAATGAATGACACAAGAGCGACACCGGTCACACCGTATGTTTCAAAACCATCTGCCGTAGGACCAACACTATCACCGGCATTGTCGCCCGTACAGTCGGCAATCACACCGGGATTACGCGGGTCATCTTCTCCGATTTTAAATACCACTTTCATTAGGTCGGAGCCGATATCTGCAATTTTGGTGAAAATTCCCCCTGCGATACGTAAAGCTGATGCGCCTAACGATTCGCCGATCGCAAAACCGATGAAACAAGCGCCAGCTACTGCGCGGGGCATCATGATCAAAATAATCAACATCATAATCAATTCCACGCAAACCAGTACGACACCAATGCTCATACCCGCATCCAAAGGAATATGCAGCAACTTTAACGGTTTACGTTCGAGCGACGCAAAAGCCATACGGCTGTTGGCTAAAGTGTTCATGCGAATGCCGAACCACGCTACGCCATATGAACCGAGGATCCCGACCACTGTCCACGACAGAATAAGCGCTACACCACCGAAGCCCTGACCTTGCAAAAAACCAAAGTAGAAGGTGACACAAGCGGCAATGATGAGGAATAACCAGATCAGAAATTTACCCTGTTGCAGGAGATAGGTTTTACATGTTTCAAAGATCACATGCGATACATCAAGCATCGATTGATGTGCTCTCAGTTTCTTTACTTTCAGAAATTGGTAGAACCCAAAGATCAATCCCAACACGCACACCACAAATCCTATGGAAAGCAGTGTGTTTTGCGATTCTGAAAGCATGGGGATTTTCAGATCCGCTTCACTGGCCATTGCCCACAGAGGCGTAGCCAACAGAATGATTGAAGAAAGTAACTTTTTCATTGTCGAAGAATTTATAGATTATAGATAATAAGGTTGAATGAAAGAATTTTATCGTTATGAAAAGCTATCGATTACAAAAGTTGTAATAATCTTTCTAATTTGCAACTCTTTCTCAATCTAAATTTATATAATATTAGAGAGAAATGGAGGTGATTCAAATTTTATTATCGAATAAAATGAAAAGTAGGGTAATGATGTGATTGGAATGAGCGGGAAGATGCATTAAATTTCAGGCTACGAGAAACAAGAAGAGTGAAAAAGCAAACGGTTCCAGTCGAGCTGACTGGAACCGTTTGCTTATAGGTTTTATTTCAATACTTCACCCAATTGGTATCATTGGATGACAGTTTACCATTTAATGTTTTTGTTGATAAACCCAATCAAATCATCCGCCATCACTTTTTGTTCTGCTGATTTTGGGTGCCCCGGGGTATTTTTATACGGAAAGAAATGGGTGTAGATTTTTGAATCGTTCAATCCTTTCACGGCGGTTTCGATATAGCCCGGCCATTTTGAGTCCTCTTTAGTGGCATCCATACTGCCTAATGCGCAAATAATAGAAGCTTTCGGATATTTTTCACGAATGCTTTTTACAAAGTTCTGGTAGGATTGCACAATCATAGACTCGTCGGGTGGGGTCGTGCCAAATCGGGCTTTAAATTGGGGGTGATTCGGATTGTTTACTAACCACGAATCGTTTTGAAATAAGTTGATCACCACAACGTCGGGTGTATATTTTGAAAAGTTCCACTTGCTATTCGGATCTTCGGGATTGGTACGGTCAAACATCTCGGGCATGATAACAGGAAACCAACTTACCATGATGCCAATACCACTGCGGGCAATACACGAATACTGTGCGTTGAAATGGCGTGCAGTGCGCGCTGCGTAAGTCCGGTAGTTGTTGAAGTACTCGGGGCTACCGGAGTCAGGATTTCCCGGCAACACGTCCACACCATGGCCGGCTGTGATTGAATTTCCATAAAATTCTATTTTTCTTTTGGGTAGGGGTTGGGCATTCAATACTTTTGAGCCTTCAGCCAACTCGAATCCGTAAAATTGGGTATAAGAGGTGTTGTTGGAGAGCTTGAAGAGTTGCACGGTATGATTCTTGTTTTTCAGCCCTTTTGCCAACACGATGGTCGATTTAATGGTGTCGGGTTTGATTTTTACGGGATTGCTGTCGTCGCCGTCCACAATTACGTAGAAGTATGAGCTTTCCTTCCCGTTTTTAAATGTTGCTTTTACCTCTGTGCCTTTGAAATTGAGGGTAACCGATGTCCCCGGCCAGAATATCTTTGCAAATTGGTTTTCCACCATTTCCACCCGCCCCATATAGGATAGGCCTTTTTGATTAAATGGTACAGGGATTGCACCATAACTTAGGGTAACGACTACGAAAAGCAGCAACGAGATAAGATGTTTTTTTAGCATGATCTATTTTTAATGGTTTATTAAGTGTATTAGGTAGTGATTATCGACCAAACCCTAGTGGTTTCATTTCAGAGGCGCAAATTTATAGATTTCGCTCAAAAGTGTTTGATTTTTTGTCGCATAAAATCATCTGATTATTTTGTTTTTTGCGCGATAGGTCGAAAATCTATGGCTGAATATCTTTTCTTTATCAGCTCTACTCAGCTTTAAATAATACCGATAGTTCATACATATCACAACAAGGCGATATATCGTATCAATATAAATCCTATTTTTGCGGGAAATTTCCAGAAAATGAAAAAGCTATTATCGTATCCATTATCAATCCTAGTCTATTTTTTCTTTTTGTTTTTTATCTGTTTATTTCACCCGATCCAATGGGTCTGTCTGAACTTATTTGGATATCAGGCGCATAAGAAAAGTGTGGATTATTTGGGCTTTTGCTTATTGAAAACTTTATACTTTGCGTTTACAACCTCAGAAGTAGAAAACAGGGAGCTTATCCCCGTAGGAAAACCGTTGATTTTTGTGTCGAACCACCAGGGTACATTTGATATCATCGGATTTGTCTGGTACTTTCGCAAGTTCCATCCCAAATTTGTGAGTAAGATTGAACTCGGAAAAAATATACCGAGTGTATCGTTTAATTTGAATCACGGTGGATCGGTGTTGATAGACAGAAAAGATCCGAAACAAGCATTGCCGGTTCTGAAAAAACTGGGAGAATACATTGAGGCAAATGGTCGTTCGGCGGTAATTTTTCCTGAAGGTACCCGTACCAGAGATGGAAAACCCAAAGTGTTTGCTCCTAATGGCGTGAAGATCTTGTGTAAATATGCACCCGGTGCCTATGTCGTCCCTGTAACGATTAATAATTCATGGAAAATATTTCGCTACGGAGGGTTTCCTCTCGGATTGGGCAATCACCTGAAATTTACCGTTCATCCTGCTATGAAAGTAAGTGATTATAACTTCAATGCCATGTTCGAGAAAACCGAACAGGCAATTGTTTCCAAAATTGAGCAATAATAACGGAAAATATTCCGGCTTTATCTTAATAAAAAAACAGGAAGCAGTTTCAGTATTTAACTGAAACCGCTTCCTGTTTTCTTATTAATGATTATCCGGTTCTTACCTTACACCCCGATTTTTACGCTATAGCCATTTACATTCACGATATAGATACCTTTGGCCAAAGGAATAATCGTTTTTGTGCCTTGAGTAAATACCGTTTTTACCAGTTTTCCGGTAGATGAGAATATTTGAACTCTATCATTAGACTGAGTACCTGTAATGATAACCTGTCCATTTCCTGTAGATGTAATCTGAACGTGTTTTGCCTTATTTACTCCCTCAGTCACATGGGTAGGAATGGTCGGAACCCGCGAAGCGTCATAAATAGCCGCAATCTCTTCAGTTGTGAGTTGACGTGTCCAGATAGCGATGTCATCAATATCTGCGGTAATAGCATGTGTCCAGGTGCTATACACATATCCGCCAAATTTCCAGTATCCCGAATAAGAACTACAGATGGTAATAGGGGTGGTTCCCGACAGCAGACCGTCAACATATAGTTTAAACCCGCCGGCTCCCAGCGTAAGCACAGCCAAATGCCATTGGTTATCATCATATCTTTGGCTCGAAGCCACACCTTGTTCATGACCGCTCCAGACATATCCCTCAACCTGCCCCGACGCATTGATACGGAGCACCCGGTCACATTGACCTGATGTAGTTCCAGTACTATTTCCAAAGGATACAATTTCCCCCCTTTCACCGGAAGCAACCTTAAACCAGACTGAAAAAGAAAAAGCGGCTGGAGACGACACTTGGTTTGAAATCAGGACCATATCCTGATTGGTACCATTCAAATGATAGGCCTTACCGGCCATATCGAATCGGTCAGAGGCCAGCGAGGCGCCATTGACAATACCGTTGTATTCGTTGATGCTTTCATCGTTTGCATTTCCGTTAAAGGGCCACCAGCCAAACAGATTAGTTGTAGGAAGATAGGAAGGAACTACCTGTGTTGCATAGATAGCTGCAATCTCTTCAGTTGTGAGTTGACGTGTCCAGATAGCGATGTCATCAATATCTGCGGTAATAGCATGTGTCCAGGTGCTATACACATATCCGCCAAACTTCCAGTATCCCGAATAAGAACTACAGGAGGTAATAGGGGTGGTTCCCACCAGCAGACCGTCAACATATAGTTTAAACCCGCCGGTTCCCAGCGTAAGCACAGCCATATGCCATTGGTTATCATCATATCTTTGGGTTGATGATACACCTTCTTCATGACTACTCCATACATATCCCTCAACCTGCCCCGACGCATTGATACGGAGCACCCGGTCACATTGACCTGATGTAGTTCCCGTAATATTTCCAAAGGATACAATTTCCCCCCTTTCACCGGAAGCAACCTTAAACCAGACTGAAATAGAGAAAGCAGCGGGAGAGGCAACCTGTTTTGAAATCAGGACCATATCCTGATTGGTGCCATTCAAATGATAGGCCTTACCGGCCATATCGAACCGATCAGAGGCCAGCGAGGCGCCATTGACAACACCGTTGTTGCCATTGCTGCTTTCATCATTTGCATTTCCATTAAACGACCACCAACCAAACAGATTGTCTGCAGGAAGGTAGGATGGAATGGCTTGTGCTGTAGAAAGACTGCTCAGAAAGCAGAGCAAAGCCAGAAATACCGGGTAGTTGTAAAGTTTTTTCATGATCTTATGTTTTAATTGACTACTAGGATGAGAATATATCCGGGCACTGCCTGAGATTTGAGGCAGCATCGTACTACAAAAATAAACAGAAAATTTCTGTTTTTGTTAGATTTATTCAGCGATAAAGCCAACCACTATAATCAAAAGCCTTTGGGATATGCTTGCATAACTTCAGGGGACATCATCGCATAAGAATCGGACATACCTACGGTGTTGTGAAATGCTGTAGGCATGGACGATATTGTAGCACATGGGTTTTAACCCTGTGCGATTAAATTATCACAATCCATCTCACCCCACAATAAATGGACTCCTCAACTTCAATTTCCTATACAAAATCCGCGACGGCTTCATCAGCAGGATCATGAGGAAAGTAAAGAGAGCCAAATAACTCAGGTAAGTAAATATCTCCATATTGCTAAGCAGGATCGATTGTTTGCGTACCATGCCATCCAACTTATTATTGGTGAGCATCGTGGCAATCTGGTAATTGTGGGTGGGCAGGTACTTCCGCATGAAGCCGCTCACCACCTGTTGCACATTGGCGCTGTAAGGAACGATGTTTTGCTGAAGGTTGCTGTAATGTACTTTATTGAGAAAGAACGAGGCATTCTGCATCACGGCAAAGCCGATATTGGTAGTCCAGAAGCGGACGGAAGTTCCCATCAGTGAGCCATTTCCTACCAGATTGGCAGGCAGTCCGGTGATCAGATACATCACCAATGGCGTAAAAAGCCATCCCTGCGCAATACCTTGGACAAAAAGAGGCGCACCTACTGCGAGCAACGTCACATCGGGGCTAAACACAAAGGTAAACCAGGCACAATCAATCGCAAAAAGCAGGAATCCGATGCCAAAGATGATCTTCGACCGCACATCCCTCGTAAGCAAATAGCCTGAAGAGATGATCCCAAGGAGAGTGCCGGCCACGTTAATGTACTGTACATTCAGCACATATTCCCAGGGCCATTGCCATACGTTCGACATCGTACCATACACATTGTTGACGCCCGAGCGAAGGATATAAAAGATAAAGAACAACAGCACCCCGGCCACCACATTGCGGTAGCGGATAACGGTAAAATGAAAAATAGGCCGTTTCTCCTGTAACTGCTTCAGGATAAAAAGACCGCTGAAGATCAGAAACAGGGCGAAGGTAATGATGATCTGAGGCGAGTCGAACCAATAGAGCTTGTGCCCATACAATAATGCAAAAGAACCGCAATGCAAGGCTACAAGCAGAAAGAGGCAACTGGCGAAATCAATCTGATAGAGTGGCAGCTTAGGGAGTAACCGGTTTTTATTAAACAGCGCGGTGACGATAAACAGCACAATCAGGTGAAAGGCCATAAAGAGGTAAATCATCTCCTTCCAGCCGTAATCAATAATGGCCGATTTGACAATCGACGTAGTAATGGTCCCTCCCGTGAGCATGGTCGCATAGAGGAAAAGGTAAGCAATCATGCGGGCGTGGCGCGTTTTGAGCTGACCGATGATCAACGGCAGAAAGCAGGCTCCCTCCAGCACACCGAATATCCCTTCGATGATCCGCAATATCCGTATCGCGTTGAAGTCCTTGATCACGACCAACAGCATCAGGATAAAGATGGAGATCGAGCACATCAGGATGATATAGCTTCGTACCCGGAAGAAGGCAAAGAGGCGGCTGAAGATCATGAGTGTTACCACCACGGAACCATACATCAGCGACAGCAAATACTGTACATCCTCCGGCTCTATGCCGAGAAAGGATGCCGAAAAGGTGCTGTTGGAGTGAAAAAGCGACATCAGCATCAGGTGTGGAAACATGGCCAGCACCAGAAGCGGAAGCTTCACCCAGTCAGGGACCCACATACGGTAGATGGTATCTTTATGCGGACTCATTAGCTTTTGCCCTTTCCGTTATCTCCTTTGCTGGCATTGACCACCACATTCATCCCGGCACGCAGCATAGATAAATCCTGTCCTTTCCTGAATATAATCCGCATCGGGATACGTTGTTCTATCTTGACAAAGTTCCCGGTAGAGTTGTCCTGTGGCAACAGCGAGAACTTCGCTCCACTGGCCGGTGAAAAGGATTCAATCACCCCTGTAAACTCGACATCGGGATAAGCATCCGCCGTAATGATTACTTCCCCGCCAATGTGCAGGTCGGCGATTTGTGTCTCACGGAAATTGGCCGTAATCCATTTCTCTTTGCTGACAATATTGAGGAGCGTTTCGCCCTCTTTCACCAATTGGCCCGCTTGTATGCTTTTGCGTCCGATCCAGCCATCATAAGGGGCGGTAATCACCGTATAGGAGATGTAAAGGGAAGCGTTTTGCAAAGAAGCTTTCTTCTGATCTATGTTTGATTCGATGGGGCGGATCTTAGACGATTCTTCCTGTGTAGAAAGGTCTGCCGCTTTTTGCTCATTCCTGATCGCCTTATATTCAGCGAGGGCTACTTCATACGTAGCTTTGGCGGCTTCAAATTGTTGGTTTGTAGCGGCATCTTCATTCAACAGGTTCCTGAAGCGTTTGTAGTTCTCTTCGCTTAGCCATACTTTGGCTTGGGCCGCTTCGAGACGGGCCTTTTGTACATCGATCTTATTTTGTGCCGTACGGACACTCTTTTGGCTGACGGCAATCTGGCTTTTCAACACTTGAAGGTCTGACTCCGCCATCTGTAGCTTATTGCTATACTCCTGACCGTCGAGAACGACCAGCGTGTCGCCTTTGTGTACAAACTGGTTTTCCTCAAATCGGATCTCTTTGATATATCCGCTCACACGGCTGGCTATCGGTGTCACATACTGATCTACCTGCGCATTGTTGGTTGTGGCGTACTTCGAGGCAAAGAAGTAGTATTTAACTGCGATGCCTATGCCTGCCGCGATCATGACCCAGGCAAAAACGACTAACGCTGTATTGAATCTTGAAGGAGTGGATTTTCTGCTCATATATTGATGTTTGTTTTTTAAATTCATAGCCGTGTTCAAAAAGACAGAATAAGAAAACTAAACGCAAAGGTGCAAAGACGCAAAGTCTTTATTTTCAGATATATATTTCTTAGCGTTTTTACCTCTTAGCGTTCATTATCTCCTTTGAGGACACCCTCATGAATAATATATTCGTTTTCAGTATTATTTATTCGTTTATTGATAAGATGACCTGAAGTCATCCTATCAATGGGGGACGTCTTTCTCTTTTATAATTTCCCCAGAATATATTGCAATTGGAAATACTTCAACTGCTTGTCTATTTGGTTAGTGATCAGAGCGGACTGGGCCTCCAGGTAAGCGTTGTCGGCATCAATCAGTTCCGTGATCAGGCTCAGGTTTTCGGAGTATTTCTGTTTCACCGTGCGGTAATTCTCTTTAGCCTGCTCAATGGCTTCGAGGGAGATCTGAATTCGTTCGTCAGCTTCGATCAGTTTCTGCCGTGCTGCAAAAAGGGCATGGTTCACCTTCTCGTTCGTCTGCTCTATTTCCAGTTGCTTTTGGGAAAGAGCAAAATTGGCGATATTGGTTTTTACCCTATTCTTATACAGGGCACTGATCGAAAACTTCAGATTGAGCCCGATCATGCCGACGCGGTAGAAATAGGGTTGCGGCGGATAGAACTTGTAGTTCGGATTCGACAGCCCATAATTTCCAAAGAGGGAAAGTTGGGGAAGTGCATTACTGCGAACGATTTTTTGGTCCACTTTCTGCATCTCATAGCTGACCTGTGCCATCAGTAGCTCGTCATTTTGAGTCAATATGGGCTGATCGTCCGGCTGTGTATTTTGATTAGAATACTCATTGAGGCTTCCGGTGTCGATATGGAGTGATGGCAGATCATTCACCGACAACAAGGTCTGCAACTGGTGCTCGCCGATAATGATATCATTCTTTACACTGCTGAGCATCAGTTTGTGGTTGGAGAGCTGGAGTTTCGTGCGGAGAACTTCGTTCCTGGTGCTGGCACCGTTGCGACGCATCGCTTCCACCTGTTTGATGGTCAGGCTGTCTTCCTTCATCTTATCCTGTATCAGCTTTTGCTGTTCCATCAGATGATAGACGTGGAGGAACGCCGTGGCGATATCTAGTTTCAGGATCCGTTCGCTGTGCTGCGTTTTGAGTTCCGACAGGTGCGTTTCGATCTTCGATTTGCGGGATTCGGCATTCAGTTTTCCTCCACTGTACAAAGGCACCGAAGCATCGACATTTAATTCATAGACATCCTTGATCGGCTCGTATTTGGTGGGCTCCGACAACAGTCCATCCTCGTATTGATAGAGGTTGGTCAGCCTTTTGTAACTGGAGTTGAAGCCGATTTCCGGAAGCTTGTGATTAAAGATATCCTGCTCCTTTTCTTTCGAGATTTCTGTCTCAATCTTGCGGTTCTGTACCTCTTTGTTGTTGCGCATACCGATCCCGATGGCTTGTTTCAGCGTCAGCCGGTTGTAATCGACGGAATCGGCTGCATGTAGGATCAAAGTGCTGCAAAGTGAAAGGGTTAGTAGAAAGTTTAGTCGTTTTATATTCATTCAAAATCTGATTTGGGAATTATCTTGTTTATTGAAATACCGGGTTAGGTTTGTGAGTAGGAGAGATTTTATCTTTCATACCACGGGTTCACACTCGTGATTTTTTTTAATTAAGTCCATCGGACTTTCGCGTACCCGCTAATATACCTTAAAAACCGAACTGTATTGAGACTGCGATCAGCATGGGCTCATACCTATGTTTGAAAACCTTGTATTTGATGCTGCAAAATTACCGACTTTATACCTCTGCCTTATTTATATAATCAGCCATATATTTGCTCATTTGCGCCAAATCAATTGTTTTATGTTATTTTTGAGGAATGAAACAAATCATATTGACGCATGAAAGAGTTTAGCCCCTATATCAATGATCCGAATATATTCGCATACATCGATAATATCTATATCAAGGAATTCGGGGTCAAGGTGCACGCGCATGACAAAGGCCAATTTGTTTATGCAGAGGGAGGCATTATTCATATCTACAGCGAGGAAAAGCACTGGTATCTTCCGGCGCGTAATTACATGTGGATCCCGGCGGGCATGCCGCATTGTATCTTCAGTCCCAGTTCTTATGTAAACATTTATAACTTCTATTTTACCATTGATGAAGAAGATGCCGAATACTACCGACAGCCCAACGTCTATATGGTAAATGATATGTTGCGGGCCATGATTCTGTACACGAAGGATTGGGGCGGGCCGGTGACGGAAGAGCACCCGTCACGAATGGCTTTTATGAAAGCGATCAAAGCGATATTGCCGGATATGGACCTGACGATTACTACCTATCCGGTGAGTTATCCTTATCCCAAAGATGAGGGACTGATTAAAATAGCGGAATTCCTGAGTGAGAATCCGGAGAGCTCTTTTTCACTGGATGAGATTGCACGGAAGTTTGGCTACAGTAGCCGCACGTTATCCCGGTTATTCAAAGAGGATATTGGATTTAGTTATGTGCGGTTTGTAAGGGCGATACGGATTACGAAAGCCCTGGAGTTGATGGCGGAGAGTAAACTTTCTGTTACGGAGATTGCGATGGCGATCGGCTACACCAGCCTCTCGGCTTTCAGCAATGTATTTGAGCGGGTGGTTGGAGTGCGTCCTTCGGAATTTATGGCGCGGGCTTCAGGAATGTGATGATGGGTTGAATTAGTTTTTTATGCTCACTTCTGATAAGCTGATTTATTGAATAGTCTTCGCTTCCATCCGCTGCCTGACCCCATTGATCGAATTAATCGGAGAGTTGGTCAATAGCATGTTCAAGAGCCAATCCGGAAGATTGTCAGCCGGATCCACATAGAATTCGAGTTCTACATGAGCCATGTTAATGCCAGCTGGTTTGACTGTCCAGGTTTGCCGGTAATCTTTTATGCGTACCAAATTCTTATGTTGGGGATTAATCCCGGAGAGCGGAACAGCTGTTATCTTGCTCTCACCGGTAGTCTGATTAATTGTTGTGGTTACATCCACATACAGGTCCCGGTCTTTAAATGGCCACGGCAGATCGTATACCAGATAGTACTGTGCCCGTTTGTTCTTTTCATAAAGCAGCACTTTGATCTGACTGAGGTTCTTATCCCACCAGTCGGTATGATTCACGTCTTCAATCAGAGCGAAAACCTTTTCTGCCGATTCCCTGATTTCGGTGACTCCTTTAAATGACTTCAGGCTCTTGCCGGCGTCCTTTCGGGTGTATATTTTCACGCCCTCCTTTTCTTTGACAAACTTCCAGGATTGTCCGGATATCGTACAGGGGAGTGCCAGAAGTGAAAATAATATCAGAAGGAGGATGTGGTTGTTTTTCATGGTGTCGTTTTTGTGATATTTGCTTAAGTATTTTCCAATAATAACGATTCAGATTATTGAATGTTTATAAAGGATTTTGTTCTTGTCAAAATTGTACAAATAACTACGATAACCAGGACTCCGAGAGGACGGAGGGGGGCTAGTATTTAATCACAAAGGTATCACAAAGGTATCACAAGGGTATCACAAAGGGGGCACAAAGTAGGATATCCTAAGGATATTATAAGGATATCCCATAGACGAGCCATATTATTAATGATATGGGACATCTAAAAAAGAACTTTGATTTATTCTACTAATTATTAACTTTGTGATACGTTAGTGCCACCTTTGTGCTTATACTGTGATTAAAATTAGAGCGATATGGCAAAAGTAAGAAATTTAATGGAGGTAGAGGGCCGGATTAAGAATTTGTCCTTTTACACTATGGAAGGATGCGATCAGACTATAGTGAGATCGAAAGGCGGTCCCTGCAAGTATAGAATCAAGAACCACCCGAATTTTGCGGTAGTGAGAAAGAATAACGTGGAGTGGTCGGGATGTACTAAACTCTCGGGGATTATTTTTAGAACCCTTTCGGGTTTGTTTTCCCTGGCGGATTATCCGGTGATCGGAACCCTTAACGCGATTAGCAAATCGATCCAGGCGCAGGATACGGAAGGTGAGCACGGAGCCAGAGGACTTTATCTGACAAAGTATGGAAAGGTGCTGGAGGGTTTTGCTCCGAATAAGAGACGCATCTTTGAACAAATTGTATCTGTATTGCCGGAATATAGCGTTGACCGGGAAACCATGAGTGCTGAGCTTTCTATTCCGGCTATTAATCCGGATTATCAACTCAATAATGCGCGAAATCTTCCTTACTTCCGGTTCGTTGTGAATTTGGGATTTCTGCCTGACTTGCATATCCCTGAAGGGTATAAAACCTACGAACCTTATGATAAAGTATGCACCTATTATTGTATGGAATATAAAAGCGAATGGCATTCAACCTCGTCGGCTGTTGAGGCCCAGAGTTGTAGACTGGCTTTTGATTATTTTTCCTGGGAGGAGCTCTCACCAAATCATGCTTTGATTTTAGGAATAGGCTTGCAGTTTGGACAGGAGAATGTGGTCAAACAGATTGAGGCCGTCAAGCATAGTGGCGCTGCCCGGTTGCTGAAGGTATTTTGATCAAAGATTTTTTCTGTACCCAATACGGTTGTAGATAAAAGTAAATTGATGATTTAGCTTGTCAGACAGATATTATAGTTTCAAGAAAAAGCGATAAACGTAAGTTTGTCGCTTTTTTTGTTCAATAATGTTTTGGGTGGGTTGTCTTTAGTGCATCAAAAAGAGAATGAAAGAATAGGACGCTGATTTACGCTGATATGGCGGATGATCCCGATCCCGATAGCTATCGGGACTATCGGGACGGATAAGAAAAAATGCAAGCATTTTTGATTTTCTATTAAATCAATTGACGAAGTCAATTTTAAATCCGTAAATATCCGCTTAATCTGCGTAAATCCGCGTTCCATTCTTTTTCTAAATGAATTTCCGTATATCTACCTGCTAAATAAAATATCACGGTCCCGATAGCTATCTCGGGATCTGTCCGATTCATATTGCCCTCCTGAAACGTTATTGGGTCTTTAATTTACCTGATTATTTTATTGTAGATCGCACCACTTCTAAATGGGAATAGGTGTCAAAATGTTAATATGCCTCATTAAATTATGAGAATAGAAAAAATTGGAAGCCTTTATACCCGGTAACGGTGTTTATGTTAAATGCAAATAACGAATAATAACTATATGATGAAATGTATTAACAAATATTGGGGGGGGTGAGTAAATTGAAATGAAATACATTTGCAAAAAGAATGAATAAACGCAAATAGAAATAAAATAAAGAGTGGATATGTGATGTTGTGTCGAGGATTATGTTGTTTTCGTCTTTGGAGAATGAATGATATGGTCAAGGCGTTTTGAATTGCAAAAAAATGAAGCTTCAATAAATACAATCTTCAAGGTATGTTGATTCATTGAAATAACCAAACTGCCGCCGCTCTGCGGCTTGATGCAGGAGAAAATCAAATATCATTTTACCACCAAACTCATCGCCGTTACACGGCTTATAAAGGAGCATAGCTCCGATGAGTTTGGCAGTAAATAATGAGAGAACGCAAATAAAGCCCCATAGCGGCGATAGAGTATTGTAAATGAAGGTGTGATCGATTTTCAATAACAACGCTATGATGAGGCGAGTTGGTTATCAGATATTGAAGAAGCTAAACCGATAATTTAAAAAAACCACTATATATTAAAATCACTAACTGTTATGAGACATTATTTAATTTGCGTATTATCGGTATTATTAATTTTTTCAGTAACAACAACAACAGCTCAGAAGCAGAGTAATAAACTTACTAAAGTATTTGAGATAAGAGCTGAAAAAATGGCCGTAGAGCTCGGCCTTAACGATGTGGAAAAGGTAAAAGTTCAAGCACTACTTGAAAAGCAAGAAAAAGATTACAAGCAGATGAAAGAAAAACTCTCATCAAAAAGTGCAGATTACACAGAAAAGCTAAAAAAGCTGCGCCAGGATCAGAAAAAGGAACTTGAAAAAGTAATTGGGAAAGAAAAATTTGCCAAATACGAAGAAAACCGTGCACAAGAGAAGCAAAAAAACAAAGCGTCAAAGGTTCAGGACTAGAAAGAGCGGCTATTTGTGAAATACAACAAGTAACAAAAGCAGTATTAAACAATTTTATTGGCTATTGCATTCTGAGATTGAAATTTATCCAAAAAATCAATGAGAAATATACTAACACTTATCACCGCATTTTTTGTATTTGGATTAGCAGCACAAAGGCACCAACTTACAACTGGCCGTAATGCATACCGCTCAGCTGACCGTATCGTTAAGCAGCAGGTCGAGTTTAAAGATCCCGGAATACCGGGTAGACAACTTAGATGGGACTTCGGCAACCTGCAACCTATCAACCAAGAGTACAAACTCGATTTCTTTATACCCGATAGCAGCCAGATGGATAAGCTTTGTGGTATGGAGCATAATACCCGTTATTATTACAATCAAAAACAAGACTCGCTCTGGGCCACTGGGTTCGAGAATTCCACAACTGTAATGGAATATTTAAAACCAGAGCTAAAACTGCGCTTTCCGTTTAGCTATGGCGATACGCTACGAAGCGACTTCGAAGGAGTAGGGCAGTACAGCCACCGCTTATGTCTGAAAGTAAAAGGTAGTACACATGTAGAAGCCGATGCTGAAGGAGAGCTAATACTGCCTAATTTCGAAACCGTGAAGCGGGCGTTGCGTATACATACCCTGCGTTATTACACCCAGACGGGACGCGACAGTGTCGAAATGACCCTCGATACCTACTCGTGGTATGCTGCGGGCATCCGCTATCCGGTATTCGAAAGTGTACGTACTACCTTAAGCAAAAAAGGAGATAAAAAAGACGAAAAAGGGGAAAGCATGAAAGATTCCACTGTGTTTAGCACTTCATTTTACTATCCTCCCGAAAAACAAACTTCGCAAGTGGAAACAGCTCCTATCCCTGAGGACAAAACCGATGCTGAACTGGGTGCAGCAGCTGTATTTACCGAAGCGCAACTAATGCCCAATCCGGTCATTGATAATCTCTATATCAAATATAAACTGGTACGGTCGGCCAAAGTTTGGTTTACGGTGCATAACAGTATTGGCATACCTCAACGTAACACTTCACCACAACAGATTGGAGAAGGTGAGTATAGTAACACTGTACCCATGGGCGGGCTCATTCCAGGGGTGTATTGCCTGTTTGTGCATGTGGATGATATGGTGTTGCGGTTGAATGTGGTGAAGAAATAAATGAATGATTCATACAGATAAAAAACAGAAAATGAAACGAATAAAATTTATACTTGTTAGTCAAATATTTTGCTTGCTTATTCAAGCACAAATACCCCAAGCACCTACAGCCTTACCAAGTCCAAATGCGGCAAGTTTAGGCTTGTACGGTGAAATTCCAGTGTCCTTATATACAGGAACACCGTCAATTGAAATCCCAATATATGAGGTAAATCAGAATGGTTTTAAATTTCCAATTAGTTTGAGTTATCACGCTTCTGGAGTACGACCAGATCAACATCCCGGATGGACTGGACTAGGATGGAATCTAAATGCAGGAGGATCTATAACCCGGATTGTAAATGACATGCCGGATGAATATAATAATCCAAATTATCATTATTTGTTAGGCAATGCCGGTTATTATTACAATCATGGCGTACTAAATACAAATTCGTGGAACGACCTCTCCTATCTCAGGCAAATTGCACAGTCCGATGAAGGCGTTAAAGATACAGCGCCTGATGAGTATACGTTTAACTTCCTTGGATACCATGGGAAATTTGTAATGGGTTCAGATGGAGCTTGGAAAGTTCAATGTGATAAAGCTCTTAAAGTAATATTTAATAGTCAATTTTTGGACATTCCATTTGACAAAGATGAGACAACAGCTCGAATATACGGATATTCACCTTGTTATAAGGGATTTACTATAATTGCAGAAGATGGAACACAGTTTGAATTTGGCGGAGATATATCTGCCATAGAATATAGTACTAACTTTTTTAAACAATATAAGGATGAGTGGCTGGCAAATACTTGGAATTTGACTAAAATAATTCTACCAAATAAGGATGAATTTAACTTGACATACGAGCGGGGTGATTTTATAAATCAAATGTACATTTCAGTGTATCAGGATTTGGGGTCATATACAGAATCGAAAGATCTTATCTGCGGTTCCACATACACTCCAGGCATAGATGCAAGTTATCAAGGAATGCTAATATCTCCCACTTATTTAAAAGAAATATCAACACCAAACAGTGTGATTTCATTTGACAAGAGTGAAACTAATGAATTAAGATACAGTAAAAGTATATATGATTGGAGTTTCATAGATTGGTATCATTCTAATTCAACTTATCAATTTCTTCCTTTCCTAAAATCAGAACAAAGAGGTTATCCTAATTGTCTAGACAGCCTAAAATGGTATAAATTGGACAAAGTAACCATTAAAGATAAGGCTAGTAACATATTTAAAACAGTTAACTTTAATTACAATAATGTAAGCTCACAACGCTTAATCCTTAACTCTATATCTGTACAGGGAATACCGCAAGAAATAAAGACATTTAAATTTGAGTATAATAATCCTGAACTACTACCTCCTTATCTATCAAATAAAACCGACCATTGGGGGTTTTTCAATAATACTTATGCGGATTTAGACTACGTAAATTATTACAATTACAAAGAACCTAACTCAACAACTTTATTATACGGAGCACTTTCTAAAATTAAATATCCAACAGGTGGATATACACGTTTTGTATTTGAGCCCCATAAATACAGGAAACAATTAAGTCTACATAGATGGGAAAGCTGCGATGAATTATCTGAAAACAAGCTGGCTGGAGGATTACGTATCAAACAAATCATAAATAGTTCAACGGGGAGTAGTTCCGATGAGAAAGTTTCAAAAGAGTATTTCTATGTAAGCGACTATCTGCAAAATAAGGAGAATTCAACTAAATCAAGTGGTGTACTTGGTGGTCAGTTACAGTATTATTTTTTAGATTATACAGTTTATGCCTTTAATGATAATAATGTAAAACGAAAAATGAATGTGTTTTCTTCTCAATCCGTATTGCCTGGTTGTCACAACTCTAATGGAAGCCATATTGGGTACACCGAAGTGATAGAAAAAAGGGCTGATAATGCTTTTACGAGATATAGGTTTACAAATTTTGATAATGGGCATATGGATAAATCGGCAGATACGACCATTCAACTTTCAAGAACTGCTTATGAGCCTTATGCTTCTAAAGAGCAAGAAAGAGGACTCTTGATACTTCAAGAAGAATATGATAAATACGGGCTGCTAATAGAAAGAAAAACAATGAATTACATAAAAAGTGATGAGAGTTATGTTAGAGCTATGAAGGCAAGATATTGGGATATTTGCCCATCAGGAGCATCTGTTGAACGACAGGGCAACCGCATCAAATGTTAAGTAACTTTTTCAGATATACTGCATCGAGAGCGGCCTTGTACTGTCTCTTTTTTAGGCTGAGTTTGTCATTTGCATTTGAGATAACTTGCAAGGCAAATTTCCGGATGGTTGACAGATTTTCAGGTGCATTTCCTATTCTTGTCCTGCAATGATCCTCTTTAAAGGTTACATCTAAATGCCAGTGTAATTTATTTTCTATAGCCCAGTGCCCTCTTACTAAAGAGTTGTAATATGCAGCGTTAAGGATACTTTCGTCACTGATATAATACCGGATTTCTTTGGTAATCGTACCTTTTATTTCCCGTGTTGCTTCTATCCTGACCAAGGTGGCTATATCTTTCCAGGGGAAGAGATTTTCCTGCATCAAATAATCCGTTGCCGGTAAAATGCTGCAACACCGGGTTTCTATACGGCCATGACCATAGTCGATCTCCTGGGCATGGTGGTGTCCCTGGTGTGTTTTGAAGGCGCATTCTATATCTTCAAGCAGTTCTTTCTGATTACCTTTAACTGCAAGCAGATAATGGCCATTCTTCTCCCGTATTTGTTCTACTATTTTGGTTTGTGTCCCCATGGCATCGATCGTAATAACGGCATCTTCAATGTCTAGCGAATCCAATATCTTGGGAATAGCTGTAATTTCATTAGACTTATCTTCCACCTTACACTGTCCCACACAAATACTATTTTCACTTACCCATGCGTTGAGGATATATAGTCCGGAATTACCTTTACTTGTAGGGGAAGCGCCTTTTAAGGCCTTGCCGTCCAGCACGATCTGTTTCTCGGCCAAACAGCCCAAAATATCTTTGCCATATGTGTCCAGACATTCTCTTAAACAGTCGCTGTCCAGACTCTTGAAAACACGCTCGTAGGTATCCGCAGAAGGGGCTCCATTGGATAGGCTTAATAAAGAGCCTTTTAATTGGATACCTCGTTCTTTACCAAACAAATACATATCTTGATAATCCGAACCTCCGGTTAGGTAGGTACAAAGAGCTATCAATAATATGTCTGACAGTAGATGGGTACAACGACCTACAACACGTGGATCGGAAACCTCCTGAAAATATTTTGCTATGTCTTGTTTCATGTGGCAAAGATAATGCTCTTCTTAAAATAGATTTTGATGCGGTTGCCCTGGTTGAACGATATGATGAAGGCTCTTCTTATAAAATTTACACCTACTCCATGTTATTAGGGGATAAAAAAGAAATTACTTACAATAATGGTGATTCAATAGTAAAAGATGTAAAGTTTAGATATGATAGCAAGTATCCGATAATAGTAAATCAAGTGGAGAACGGCAGTCACGGGGATTCTTTGACCACTGTTTACACATATCCTTTTCATGTTGCAGGTCAGTATTATCCACCTGCACCGGTAGAGGGTAGTTTGATTGGCTCAAGGGTTATCTCAAATACATTGGCAGCAAACTGTATAAACATGAATTCACTTGGTTATTTAAATTCACCTGTGGAAATTCTTACTTATAGAAATAAGAGTGTTATCGATGGTAAACTCTTTTATTATGGAATGCATGGGACTAGTGATTATTTGCCAGATTCAATTTACACAATTGAATCTTCTATACCACTCTCCACTTTTTGCAGGTATTCAAATCCTCAAAACACTATTGATGGCAGGTATGGGAAATCACCTTCATTATCATATAGATATGATTCAAAATCAAATATAATCCAACTGATTGGGAAAGATAGATTAGCTACTACCTATCTATGGAGCTATAATGGACAATATCCAGTGGCTGAAATAAAAAATTCCACTTATGATCAGGTGAAAACAGTTTTAGGTGAAACATATATTAATAATCTAAGCAGCAATCTAAATCCCACTGCTGATAACCTAAAGAACCTAAGTGACTTAAGATATTCGACATTATTACCCAATATTCAGGTTACATCATATACATACAAGCCATTGATAGGACTTGCAACTAAAACAGATTCAAGGGGAGTGGTAACAAACTACACGTACGATATATTTAATAGACTCTATTTGGTACAAGATAATATAGGGAATATATTATCTAAGTACAGTTATGGCTATCGATATTGTGGAGGTTGGTACGATGTCCCTAATGCAACGGTTACGCCAGGTTTTTCTTCATATACGCCGGGAGCATCAGGGATTGGTAGATTAAGTAGTGTTACAGGAGGATCAGGCAATTATACGTACAGTTGGTATTTGAAAAATAGCTCTGGAACCGTGTTAGCAAGCAATTTGAATACGACTTCTACGTCGTTTTCGTTTACTTGTTCACAAGTAGGAATAATGACAATTCAATGTGAAATAACCGATAATATCTCAGGACTTAAAGGTGTGGTAACCGGCTATACAACCGTAAAATACTCTTGTAGTTTTACCATGAAATCAGGATTCACTAATATATCCAATAGTATCTCATGCGATGACTATACCAGTACATACAGTATTTCCTTCAGATCGAGTTCTGTCATGAAATCGGGATGGAATTACCTTGTGGCTACTATTTGTACTAATTGCCGACCGACTACAGTTGTAAAATCAACTTATGTTGTAAATGGAAAAACATGGCAAATTACATTTGATCCTAATGGAAATGTTTATTTTTCATTATCGAGCAGTTATGATCTTCCGGCAAATACTGCTGTTGCATTTGGCACTTATACTTTTAGCAAACAGCCAATTCTTTAGAATTTGAATGCTATTTTATTAAATCAGCAATAAAATTCATATTAATGAAACGAGCATTAAATACCGGGGTTTAGACCAACGACTATGTTTATTGTGAGTTCCATGTCACATCTAAAAAACAATTATATCTATATGAATAAACTTATTTTTCTCTTTGCAATACTAGTAACCTGCAACATGACTTTTGCACAAAAACAAAGCAAAGCTTTGGCTTTGGCTTTGGCAACTGCCGATACGACAAACTTTTCGGTTAATAACAGGGCTGGATGGCAGCTCTATAATTCTTATGTTGCGCCCATCAATACAGATAGCATAACTGTAGAAATGATAGTACAACACGACCGTGCTATTGATTGGAAGCAAGAGCAGCTTGTAGGACGAATCAAACAGGCCTCAATGTTTCCAAAAACAAGTCAAGCCATTTCTGTCATGCTAATGTTTGATGAATATCTGCTGCGTGTAGAAACTAACGGACGGTGTTACCTGCGGTTAGCTAAAGGGTCAATCCCCGACGACGATCCGGTGGTACTACCTATCAGAGCGAAGTATAAATTGTGATGCGGTTTTCTCAACTGCTGACAGGGTTTTAAATCTCTGTCAGAGTTGAGGGAGAACAAGAACATTTAAGCTAATCAACTTTTTAAACTTTACACATTATGAACTTTCAAAGTTATCTATATGAAACAATCATTTTATAAAATCAAATCAAATTACTCCTTGCTCCCCCTTCGGGGGGTGGGGGGCTTTCTGATCTGGCTGTTACCCTTATGTCTATCAGCCCAAACAAGCACTCAAAACTATATTGTCACCACTGTGCCGTATCAGAAAGTAAGCGATCCTACAACGCTAACCGATGCCAATTCCAACTCCACCATTCAATATTTTGATGGATTGGGGCGACCCTCACAAACGGTACAACGAGCCATCGCCCCTGCCGGAGCTGATCTGGTAAGCGGTATAAGGTATGACGACTTAGGTCGGGATTATCAGCACTGGCTGCCGGGTAAAGTTGTAGGTAATAACGGAGCTTATGTAACTGATTTTGGGACTCCGGCCGTCAGTTCAAACGGCGATGCCAGTCCTTATGCAACGATCGAGTACGACGGTTCGCCATTAAACCGGGTCACCGGACAATATGGCGCAGGAGTAGATTGGTATAACAATACTAAAAAGAAAACGATTGCCTATACGACTAACGATTCGAATGTAAAACACTACTACGTGGATGGAACTCAGCTGAAATGCGATGGTTTTTATAGTGCTGCTACGCTTTATGGGCAAAAAAACACTGACGAAGATGGCAAAACGGTGGAAGAGTTTACCGACAAACAAGGGCGTAAAGTGTTGAGTCGCGTAGCCGGAGATCATGATACTTATTACGTGTACGATGATCTGGATAACCTGTGTTACGTATTGCCTCCACTGGCTGCAGATGCTATGGGTGCAAGTCAGAGTGCATTTAGCGAGAGCGCCGGAAGTACTCTTTATAACTATGGATATATTTACCATTATGATGGACAGAAGCGTTGCACGGAAAAGAAACTCCCGGGATGCGACTGGATTTATATGGTGTACGACCTGGCCGACAGATTGATACTTTCGCAGGATGGCAACCAACGGTTGAAAGCGCAATGGACGGTGAATAAATATGATTCGTTCAAACGGTTGCTTTACAGCGGCTTGATAAATGATGGCAGCAGCCGCTCCGGCATGGAGGCAAACTATTCGGGCAGTGTGACTAACGAAAGCTATACAGGTAGCGGACCGGTAGCCGGCTATACCAGTGCCAATCTTACCCCAAGTACCCTTTTGACGGTGAACTACTACGATAGTTATAGTTTTATATCCAACAGCACGCTTAATTATGACAGCAGTCAGGAGGCAAACGGCTATACACCTCAATATAGCAATGCCAAAGGGTTGCTGACCGGTACACGGGTGTATCATCTCGATAACCCATCCTTGTTTGAAACTACCGCCTTGTATTACGACAAGTACGGATGCGTGGTACAAACCCGTGCAACTAACCATTTAGGAGGTTACGATATAGCGTATAACGCCCTCGATTTTACAGGTAA
Organism: Bacteroidales bacterium; assembly: GCA_963668555.2. Classification (GTDB taxonomy): domain Bacteria; phylum Bacteroidota; class Bacteroidia; order Bacteroidales; family UBA7332; genus CAXXIC01. Next base: position 4,794,368 of record CAXXIC010000001.1, on the reverse strand, counting down.
ACCCACCCGTACCTACAAAACGCACGGAATAAATGGAGCTTCGGCTACTATTACCGAGCTATACACCTATGACTACAATAAAGCCCAACAACCGACTACGACTACCTATAGTTTGAATGGTGGCGGTGCGATAACATTGGTTGCGAATGGATATGATGAGTTGGGAAGACTTACGACCAAAAAGCGTCATTCCAATGCCGATACAGAATCCTATGCTTATAATGTTCGTAACTGGGTGACAAATATTACCAGTGGTGGATTTGCAGAAAATCTGTATTATAATGCCAATCCTATGAATAGTAATGCCACTTATAATGGAAATATCTCGTACAGCACCTGGACGTATAACAATGCGACAAAAGGATACTTGTATGAGTACGATGGCTTAAATAGGCTTCTTTCATCCAATTTTAAACAAGTGTCATCCGGGCTGGGTGACGATAGCTTCAACGAAGCTTTTACTTATGATAAAATGGGTAATATCCTTACATTGAAGCGAAAGAAGAATTATACCCCAATAGATGATTTGGTGTTTCATTATAGCAACAATGAGAATAGTAACCAACTGCAGTATGTCGATGATGGCGGAGCAACTCAGAACCAGTATTTAATCAAGGAATATCAAAACAAATCGACTGCTCAGGCAGAGTTTACGTATGATGCTAATGGGAATATGACTAAAGATTTAGATCGTGATATATACACTATTAAATACAATGTATTAAATTTACCGGACGTTGTTCAATTTAAAAACGGGAATCAGATAAAAAATAGCTACAATGCAGGTGGGCAAAAGTTAGGAACTGAGTATTTTACATGGGTGCCAGGTGCTAATACACCCGTAGTAAACACAGGTGATGTGCTTAATATAGGTTATTCGCAGGGAGCGATTGATCAAAATGGTACAGTCTATATTGGTAATGTGGAGTGCAATACACAAAATGGAAATCCTTCGCTTACCACCATAAGCCGTATTCATAATATGGAGGGTTATGTAGAAAACATTTCCAGTCCAAATTATTACTATTATCGTAAAGACCACTTAGGGAATAACCGCGAAGTATGGCTGGCAAATACAAATACCACGAAACAATGGACACAGTATTACCCCAGCGGGTTACCGTGGGTAACCACTCCAAATGATAACCTAAGTACACAGCCTTACAAGTATAATGGCAAAGAATTTGTGGAGATGCATGGGTATGATACCTATGATTATGGAGCAAGGGGGTATTATCCGGCTACAGGAAGGTTTAGTATGAGTGTCGATCCGCTGGCAGAGAAGTATTATTCGATATCGCCTTATGTGTATTGTGCTAATAATCCGGTGAATTTTATCGACCCAGACGGAGAAGATATTTCGATTTCGTATGTTGATAAAAAAAATAAAGAGCAAACATGGGTGTTTAATGGGCGAAATGGCAAGGATGCGCCAGATAATGAGTTTGTGAAATCATTTGTTGGTGCATATAATTACAATTTGGGAAATGGAGGAGGTGAAAATATGAAGGAAGCTGCTACTAACTCTGATTTGAACATAAAACTTATACAAGGTGATGAAACGATGTTTGTGACGGCAAAAGATGATAGTTATTCTTACATACAATGGAATCCAACGGATGGAATTAAATCGGATGAAGGTTATACGATGTCACCTGCTACTTGTTTAGAGCATGAATTTGACCACGGAGTAAGTTATGCAAAAGACCCTGTTGCTTACCATGAAAGAAGAGATGATGATAATCCAAATAGTTATGATAAGCAATATGAAAATAAAGAAGAACGTCGTGTTATAACTGGTTCGGAGGCAAGAACTGCAAGGGCTAATTATGAATATCCTGAAGGTTATGTTCGAAAAAACCATAACGGCGGTAGATTTGTTACTGTTCCTAGTTCGACCTCAAATGGTGATAAAGCGACTTACGTATTTAGATGGCTTGCTAAACATCCAATAACAATCGGAAATACACCAAAATATAAAAGAACAAAATGAGAATAGTTATTATAATTTGCATTCTTGTTATTGGCTTAATTGCATGTAATAGCTCAAATAATAAAGTCAACAATAAGGTCGAGGATATTTGTGAGTGTTCTATTGATTCAATTAAAGCATCATATTACAATACATATTTTGAATCTCCGTTAGCAAGAAAATATAGTGATATAATGAAAGCAAGAAGACCTTCCTTTGAAAAGATATATATTGGTAACACACAGAGGTATCACGTGAAATATACTGGTGTGATTGATACAGTAATAACCGATTGTAATGTTTTATTGTCAATTGAAGCAGAGTTAAAGATTTTAAAGCCAAATCTTGCATTTGCATCCAAAGATGCGCGGATAGCACTGACTTTATTTTACAGAAACGCCAAACACACAAAAATAATTCTTATTAATGAGTCTAATGATATTTTTTGCAACGATGTGCACCAAAGCAAGAATAATAAACTTATCTATCTTGTTAAAAAGAATATTGGTTTTTATACATGGTTCATGAGAGGCGAATTAAAACATATGGAAGAACTGAATGACACTACTTTTGTCAGAGACTCTATATTTAATACTGCTGAGAATAATCCTCGTTTGATAGGTTCAAAAAAATGGTAAAGCTCTTTTTAAACAGTTTGTAAACAAGAAAGCCCGGCAGTGCCGGGCTGCTACGATTGCAAGATGGGGAGTTGTCGATCCGTTAGCCGAGAAGTATCCTTGGTGCTCGCCCTATGTTTATTGCAACAATAATCCTGTAAATCTAATTGATCCTACAGGGATGGCCTGGAAATCGACAAAAGACGAAAATACAGGAAATCAGACAGGTTATCAATGGATACCAGAAGACCAATCTTATAATAAAGATGGGACATTGAAATCGGGATTATATTCTCAGGCAATATTTTTCAGTGAGAACGGAACGTATGATTCGGGATCTGATTATAATATGGGGTCTTCTACAGCATATGTGTATAAAGCAGATGGTACTATCGTAACCTTTGACGCTTCGACCCATCCTTCAGATGAAAGTGATTATCCAACTGTACCAGCAGGGTTATACGAAGCTAAAGTTGGATTACACAAAGGAAGTTATACTGCGCTAAGAATGGGAGATGTGGGGACTGCTAATTTTGGTAGCAATAAAATTGAACTCGGAACTGAAAATCCTGCGTTTGATGACGGTAGGACATCTGCTTCAGGCATAAATATTCATAAACCGGGAATTAATAATAAAACAGGAATGACAACAAGTGGCAAGCCTATTTCGGCAGGTTGTTCTTTGATTGATAGAAATTCTTGGGGGGATTTTATCGGGATTTTTAATTCCCCAGATCAAAGGGGTAATGTTATTAGTGTCACGATGTCAAGAACAATGGCATCTCCCTCAAATACGAATGTCCCAGCCATAATGCATTTTAATTTTGCACCTTACATCCATCAACCGGATGCATTAAGAGTAGCGCCACCTAATAGAAGATAATTATGAAGAAATGCAATGTAATATTTTGTGCCCTTTTAATGATTGCTTTTGGATGTTATTCACAGAATAAAGTACAGTCCAATCAGAAAACTTCAACGGCAATGGGTTTTAATTTAAGAGACAGCAAAGGGCTAAAAACAGGTCTGTGGATTGAAAACAAAGGCTTAATAGAAGTCTATTATAAAAACAATCTTAGGGACGGTGTTTATAGAGCTTATAATAAAAAAAACGGGAAATTATCTGGTTTTGGAGAGTATACTAAGGATATGAAATCTGGAACTTGGCACTATTTTGATGAGAAAAGTCAATTGTTTATGAAAGAACAAAATATCTCGATTAATCATAGAAAAATTAAAAGAGATGATGGCGTTGAAATACTCCCGCAGTTTAAATCATATGTGATTTTGTATTATCCAGATGGTATAATAAAAGAAGAGGGTAATGTCCTATATGATGAAGATATTGAGATTGATTTTTTTAAAACAGGTCTCTGGAAGTATTATGATAGTAAAGGTGCTATTATAAAGCAGACTGAAGAACAATGATTCTAATAACAGAAAAAGCCCGGCATTGCCAGGCTTTTTCTGTTATAATGCAGCTACGTTCTTCTGGAAGAACTCTTTAAACTTCTTATTGGTAAGCATTTTATCGATGATTTTAAAGACGGTGTTTTTGTCATCCTGTTTCGGAAATAGCCATGGCGGTTGGCTATACCAGCTTATCGGCATTTAGCAATATCTTTGAAAGAATTGTAGGGGTACGCCCTTCGGAGTTTATGGCGAGGGCTTCGGGAATGTGATGATGGGTTGAATTAGTTTTTCAATATAAAAAAAGACAGAGGCGGGTTAATGCAATCCGCCTCTGTCTTTGTATGCTCACTTCTGATAACATGATTTATTGAATAATCTTCGCTGTCTGAATACCCGACGCGGTTTTTACTTTTACAATCAGAAGGTTATTATTAGCCGATATTTTCTTGTTTATTCCGGTGAAACAGTACCACCCATTCCGGAGCAAACAGTACCAGTGTAAAGCACTGAGAAGAGAGCGCAAATATAAATGTTAAACTCCTATTTTCTTCTTAACGATTCTCCTTTTAACTCAAAACGATGCGCATTTCCTGTAAGACGATCTAAAATAGCATCAGCCAGAGTTGCTTCAGCGATATAATTATGCCAACTGGCCACGGGAAGTTGGGAGGCTATGATGGTTGATTTTCGCTCGTATCTGTCTTCGAGGATCTGTAATAGTGCGAGTCTGGAATTGTTGTCCATAGGGTGCAATCCAAAATCATCGAGGATAATCAAATCAGCTTTATCAATCTGATTGAGAAGCTTGACATAGGTGCCGTCAAGTTTTGCCTGAGATATTTTCTCCAAGAAGCGATTCATGCCAAAGTAAAATGTTCGGTATCCCATGGAACAAGCCTGACGTCCGACAGCACAAGCCAGGAAGCTTTTACCGCATCCTGTAGCACCGGTAATCAAGACATTCTCAGCTCTTCGGATAAAGCCGCAATCAGCTAACGAAAGAATCATCTCTTTGCTTAGATTACGGTCGGCACTGCAATGAATATCTTCCAATACGGCATTGTAGCGGAGCTTGCTGAGTTTGAGGTACATCTTCATCTTGCTTTCCGTGCGATACTGTATTTCAGCTTCTGCCATTCTGGCTACGCATTGCTCAAGACTTGGTTTGTCTTGTAAAGAAAGAGATTCTACCGATTTGTACACTTCGGCCATCCCCATTAGTTTGAGGGATTTAAGTTGTTCTACTGTTCTGTTTGTGTTCATACTTATCTGTTTTTAAAGTGATTCTTTAGCGATAACTTTCAGGGCCTCTGATGTTTTCATGTTTATCGATATTGGGTGCTTGGTGCTCTTCATCTGATGCTTTGTCCAGATTCTTTTCCAATATATTTTTGATCATACTGTAGTTGATCACAGAGGCATGAGCGGCTCGTTTACAAGCCGCTTCTATACGTGTTTCGGGATATTTGCGGGTTAAAGCCAGCAATCCGTTGCAGGAGTTGTAGGTTTGCTGGATAAACAGTTTGGATTGCAGAATCCGATTAATCACCACCAGGGTGTATGGGCCAATCTTCTCAGCCCGATCTTTAAAGTAGGCTGCGTTGTACTCCCGGCTTTTAGCGTAGGCTTTATGCTTTTCGGGCATGTGTTCTCTCAAGGTGGTGTAACCGTGCGAGGTGCAGGATCTGCGATGGGTGGCAATGCGGTTATAACCATCGTATATCTCGACGGTAGAGTAATCGTAAACCACACTGACCTTTTTGCCAAAGTATTGATGCGGAACGCTATAGAAGTGTTTGTCCTCGTTGATTAGGATGTGATAGGTAGAGTTCACCGTGATTTCACGGCGATACCTGTAGATAAACGGGTTGGCGGGTAATGCTTTGAGATGTGGTTTTTCATTTGCTGTAAAATGCTCGTATCGGCTTAGGTCTTTCTGTTGCATGGATTTGTGATTAAGCTCATCCAACAGCTCTAAAACACGGCTATTGAGTTCATTCAACGAGTAAAACACCTCGTTGCGCAATCGGGCATAAATTTGCTGGTAAACGATGTTTACGTGTCGTTCGACGTTGGCTTTATCTTTAGGCTTCCTGACACGTGTGGCACTTAATTCGATGTTGTAATGAACCGCCCATTGTTCGGCGGAATCGTTAAAGGTGGGTTCGTAGCGATCGGCACGAATGACATACTGCTTCATGTTGTCGCTGAGAATGCGCTGCGGGACTCCGCCGATATAGGTCAGACACTTGTTTAACGCATTGTAAAACAGCTCCTGCCTGGCTGAACTGAGCACTTCTACATAGGTGTAGCTGCTGTAGGGAAGCGTGCATACAAGCACCGGATAAGCGGTTTTTTCGCCTGTTGACGGATGGGTGACATAGAGCATATCTCCCGCAAAATCAACCTGAAGGACATCGCCCGGCAGGTGTATATTGTGGAAAGATAGTTTTTGCGATGCGATATAACGGCTTAGATGTTCGCAGAACTGGGTGTAACTGTAGCCTTCGGGCTCTTCTTTGCGATACTCTTCCCATAAAAGCCTCCGGGTAACGCCAATGCGCCTGAGCTCCGACACGTAACCGGACAAACGGTTATCGAAAGATGTTTTTCGTTGATTTTCTACTTGTTGTTGTGGTGGTGTAGGCGATAATATCGCAGAGAGTTCATGATCGGGCAATGACAACAAAAACTCATAGCTCTTTTCACTGCAACCTATACGTGATTGGTAGTCGGCAAATGTTCCTCTACCCATTTGTAACTCTTGACAGATGCTTCGCTGCGAGACTCCTTTCTCCAGCATCTGCAACATTCTTCTGATTCGTAGCATACTGATTGGTTTGTTTGCCATTGCGCTTCTTTTTTATGAAGTACAATGGTAATAATTCGCGCCTAATCAGTGCTCGTTGTTAACGATTCATTTTAACAAATGGTACCGTTTGCTCCGGAATAAGTGGTACTGTTTGCTCCGGATTTTCTGGTACTGTTTACTCCGGAATTAATGGTACTGTTTGGTCCGGAATATACATTTTCTGTCTGAATTCCTGATTCTGAACATTGTTGTTGAGATAGATTAATTGTCCCATTACCGAATAGACAGAAACGGATTCTATCACTTCTGAAGAATTCACGATCAACTCGTTGCCGGAGCTGTAAATAGCAACCGGCTTCATTGTCGTATTTTGAACAGCAGATATGCCAGTGCTGTACCTGATGGTTTTGATATCCGGTTGGCTTACGTTTGCCAGTCCGTCGCCGATATAAAAGCCCAGGTGAGGCGGTTGGTTGTAAGCGGCATTCTGCCACGCGATACCTAAACGATATACCGGGTCATGCATCAGGGTAAAGAGTCTGTATGTAGTCGGGGTAGTGGTCGTGTAGATACGGATCTTACTGGAATCAGAGGTATCCCACAGGATAACTTCTTCGCGCCAATCGCCCAGGATATCGGCACTCAGGTTAGGTGTTTTTTTTGTGCTGTTGCATGACGAAACTCCACTGGCGGAGAGCAGGGTAGAAGTACCGCTACCTGTCCATTTCGAGATAGAGGTTCCGTCAAGCAATTCGTCCTGTAGATCGCCATCCCAATACACTCTGAAATTGATAGATGGCCTACTGGTCGAGATCATTACCCCTTTGCAGGTAAACACTCCGATCGAGGCACCTGAAGCATTCTGGTTTGTACTCCACATTTCAAATCCGCGATATCTTGAATCTATGTCCGCAGCCAGGCCTCGTCCGTTGTCAGCCGATACTGCGCCACTCCATATAATTTCGCCGGTACGCGCATCGTGCATTTCGAATCCTTTACTTAATGCCGCAGATTCTTCATGTACCTCCCATACTTCCAGTCCGGCATGGTCCGGATCGAGATCTGATACATGCATGGCATCACCATGGCCCAGGCCGGTACGGTACATGGCCGTACCATTGTCGTCTATCGCACATGCACCGTAAATAATTTCATCTTTTCCGTCACTATCTACATCCGCCACACTGAGATTGTGGTTACCCGAATCGTAAGCGCCCACGCCGGAAGTTGTGCCCGAATCGTAGAACCAGCGCTGAACCAGTTTCTTATTTTGAACGTCATAGGAAGCCATGGTGGCACGGGTATAATATCCGCGACACATCACTGCACTGGGATGAGTTCCATCCAGATAAGCTACACAAGCCAGGAAGCGATCACAACGGTTGGCATAACTGTCCCCCCATGATGAAACAGTTCCCCGGGGAGGATTGTAGGCAATGGTGTTGAGCTCGGCTCCGGTTTTTCCATCAAATAGGGTTAAATATTCGGGACCATTCTGGATTGTGCCAAGCATCTTTGAACCGCTCAGTTGTGTAGTGTCGTTACTGCGGTATTTGGCGGTTGGATCATCATTATTCATGATTACGTTATTTCCTTTTCCATCAATGGTTCCCGGAGCCGTTTTGCAAATAACTTCTGCCAGGCCGTCACCATCGAAATCGTAAACCAGAAATTGGGTGTAGTGAGCTCCGGCACGAATATTCTGACCTAAGTCGATCCGCCAAAGTTGTGTGCCGTTCAGTTTATAAGCATCAATATACACATTTCCGGTGATACCGTAGTAGGAGTTATCCTGTGAGTTGGTAGGATCCCATTTTACGATGATTTCATATTCACCGTCACCATCCACATCACCCACGCTGCAATCGTTGGGCATATAACCATAGGGTTGACCTTTGGGGAAGCTACCGGTTGCAGCCTTCCCGGTGCTGCCGTATTTGTTTGGTGGGGTTTTACCTGATGCAGGACGGTTCAGTTGAATGGTTTGGTATTGCTGAGCCCAGGGGGTAACCGATTTCACACCGATGGTATCTTCCACACCGTTCAATACCGGAATAACACGATATGTGCCGGTGGAAGTTCCGCTGGCATCAGTGTAATTTGTGGAAGTCGTGATAGGAGTCGGGTTGATCAGTGTATTGTTTCGGTAAATATTGAAACCGACATTGGGGTTATCCGTCCCCAGATAACGCCAGCTGAGGTAAACTCCGGTGGTGATTTTCACCGCAACCAGTCCGCGGTTGAGATATTCCATTTGCCGCGTGAGGGCATTTGTCTGAATCGAGAAAAGAGACAATAATCCAATAAGAAAGAAAAGAGAAGACGTTTTTTTCATAAGTACAACAATTAGTTGACTGCAATTTTTAAGGCTATTAATTATGGCCAAAATTATCAGAATATCAACTGTTCAATGTGGATATTCTGATAGAAAATGTGCGATTTCTGATTGAAATGTATAATTCGGAAAAGAGCAGCGATTATTTCTTTTCCATACGCTGCCTGACCCCATTGATTGAATTAATCGGAGAGTCGGTCAATAGCATGTTCAAGAGCCAATCCGGAAGATTGTCAGCCGGATCCACATAGAATTCGAGTTCTACATGAGCCGTATTTATGCCGGCTGGTTTGACTGTCCAGGTTTGCCGGTAATCTTTTATGCGTACCAAATTCTTATGTTGGGGATTAATCCCGGAGAGCGGAACAGCTGTTATCTTGCTCTCACCGGTTGCTTGATTAATTGTAGTGGTTACATCCACATACAGGTCCCGATCCTTAAACGGCCACGGCAGATCATAGACCAGATAGTACTGTGCCCGTTTGTTCTTTTCATAAAGCAACACTTTGATCTGACTGAGGTTCTTATCCCACCAATCGGTATGATTCACATCTTCAATCAGAGCGAAAACCTTTTCTGCCGATTCCCTGATTTCGGTGACTCCTTTAATTGACTTCAGGCTCTTGCCGGCGTCCTTTCGGGTGTATATTTTCACGCCCTCCTTTTCTTTGACAAACTTCCAGGATTGGCCGGATATCGTACAGGGGAGTGCCAGAAGTGAAAATAATATCAGAAGGAGGATGTGGTTGTTTTTCATGGTGTCGTTTTTGAGATCTTTGCTTAAGTATTTTCCAATAATAACGATTCAGATTATTGAATGTTTATAAAGGATTTTGTTCTTATCAAAATTGCACAAAAAGAGGGTATCCCCGGGACACCCTCTTTCTGAATTCTACATACAAAACTCGCTTCTGTCTGTTTTGCAATATTTAGAGCCTGTTTAAATTTTATCGAAACATTTCCTTAAAGGAGAAGAGTCTACTTTCTTTGCTCCTTTTTTAGTCTCTTTCGGGCATATTTTTTTACTTTTTCCCCTTGATTTAGCCCGCTAAATCTGCGGAAAAAAAGCAAAAATCTACCTCGAAATAGTCTTAAAAAAGTATCGCAATAAAATTTAAACAGGTTCTTACTTCTTCACAAACTTATATACGGTTGATTTATTCTCGTTGGTCAATTTTAATACAAATACGCCGGAGCTCAAAGCGAAAATATTGATTTTATTTGATATTCCTGCTTGATTGAAACTACCTGATAACACTGCATGCCCCAAAGCATCTAAAATCTGATATGAACCTGATGTTGCATTTTCAACAGTTAATATTTCGGATGCAGGATTCGGATAAATGGATATTCTACATTCAGGCTTATTTACTGATGCAAGAGTTGCTGCAGGTAATAATGCGATTGAAAAAGTATTTGAGTAAGATGTTCCATCCGAACCGGTTACTTTAAATTTAAAACTACCTAAACCGGCATTAGCAGAAGGCGTAAATCTAGCGGTATGACCGTCGGCAAGAATTGAGGTAGAACCACCTACATTATCACTTACTTCATAAACGGGGGAAACACTGCTAAATCCGCCACAATATTGATTTAAGTCAATATCAACAGGGAGGTTATTGTTTGTCGCTGCATGTAGATCAGCTAACCAGTTGATATATCGTTCGATTAAAGTATAACCGTCTGCCGCAATTTGCATAGCATCATCGACATTTACATTCGAGCCGGTTGCAATTTCCCAATAATCGGGCATACCATCATTGTCGGTATCTGTATCTTTTACACCGGGTCGAATGATTCCGTAACCATTGTTGGAAAGTCCCGTTTGAGCCTGACTGGTGTAAAGGCCTCCTGAAGGACCGGTTGAGCCTGCAGTATAACCTGAAGTTCCCAATCCGAGCGTTTTTACCTGGTTAATGATTAAAGAATCCAATTGGCTTAGTGGTTGTGTACCTGCGGTGGACACTACTGTACGGAACGCTGATGGAGCGTCAACTGTTGGAATTGATGCAGTTAACGGCGACCATGGGGAAGTCAGGATTGTTCCTGTGCCTGAATACCAATAGGGAGTGGTTGTGGTACCGTTAAGTGCACCATCTTTGTTATCATCGTTTAAGTTACCCGGATAATAGATACTTTGGTTAGCATCTATCTGGAACCACGGTACATTACTGCCTGAAGCAGGCCCCCAGACAAAATAGTTGTTTACAATATCATGTTTGAATGTTGAGCTGGTATGGGTGGTATATCCGGCTTCATTATTATAATGAACATTGTTGATAAACTGGTCATTGATTTTTGACAGGGGATTCCGGTTGTGTGAGTTGGCAAAAAGATTCTTGTAGAATGTCCACTGGCCGTTTACTGATTCGCAGTGTGCTCCAAATTGTTGTCCTGTCGGATTGGCATCAATACAGCTTTGTAAGGTAATGGCCGTTACCGGATAAACGGTATAGTTATCACTTACACCATCAATATTATTCCAGGGAGCGAATTCAAATGTAGAATGGTCCATGATAACATTTCGGGCGAGATACAAACTCAGGGCATCATCACCGGTGCTTGCAGTTTCACTACCGGGGACAATCCGTATATGGCGGCAGATAATGTTCTGTTGATTGGCAAAAGATATTTCACCTCCTCTGAATCCGATACCTTCACCCGGTGCGGTTTGTCCGGCTATGGTCAGGTTACTTTTACACGAAACGGCTGTTTTTAGCGTGATGTAACCACTTACATCAAATACGACAATACGATTTGAAGCACTGACCGCGTCCCGGAACGAGCCAGTACCGCTATCATCGAGGTTGGTTACATGGTAAACCGTACCCTTACGGCCACCGGTTGCATGCGAACCGTATCCTACTGCTCCCGGGAATGAAGGTAAGGCATCAGCCGTAGCCGAGGATATGATTTTTCCTGTAATGGCAGTAGAGGTCAGCGTACCGTCGGTTGCAGTTGCGGAATAACCATACGTCCCGGTTAGGTATGACATCCCGGAGATTGTAATGGTTTTGGCCGTTGCATTGGTAGTAACGGTAATGCCGGCAGGAGGTGTGGTTGAAGACGGGGTGCCGCTCCAGGTAAGCGATGCTGATGTCGCTGATCCTCCATAAGTGAGCACGATATTTGTCATACCGGTGCAGAAAGGTATGGTCTGATTCGTTGTACCTTCATCGGATGTCAGAGAAATGGTTGGAGGAGGTATAACCGTAAGTGTACCGGAAAGGGCCGCACTGGTCTGCGTACTATCGTTGGATGTTATGCTCCAATCATAAGCTCCCGGAGTATTCGGTGTTCCTGATATCGTTATCTTTTCGTTTAAAGAATCTTTGGAAACAATAATTCCATCCGGTGTGGTTGTTGCCGAAGCAGTACCTGACCAGCTGATTTTGGCATCAAATGCAGCTCCTCCCCAGGTGTATTGTACATCGGTCATTGCATGACCTGATGTAACTTTCTGGGCATTAGTGCCCGATGCTGAAGACAGAGAAATCAGAGGCACCGGATCGCTGACTACCCGAATGCTTCCCGTAAGCATACTGCTTGAAATAGTCCCGTTGGTGCCGATAATACAGTATGTATAAGTACCGGGTACAGTAGGTGTACCTGAAATGGTTGCTGTTTTAGCAACGGCGTCTGTTGTGACGGTGATACCGGTCGGTGGAGTGTTTGCATCTGCGGTTCCTGTCCAGGTTACGTTTGCTGTGGAGGCAATACTTCCCCACGTATATACAATATTTGTAACCGCTTCATTTAATGAAGTGGCTATTGTTTGATGATTGGTGCCAACAGCCGAAGTAAGATTGATTGAGGGGCGTTTTGTCATCAATACATCATAGATATACAGGTTGCAATTGGTACTGCTACCAGTAGTACATACCAGTTTTACTTTTACGTTATTGTTACCGGTGAAAGCAAAAATGTTTTTATGTATCAGTTTCAAATCGGTAAACGAGGCTGTCCCCAGGTTAGTCCAGGTTGTTCCGCCATCAGTACTTGTCAACAATTTATATGATTGCGTATTTCCTGTATTAGCACCGCATGCCCAGATGGTAATATCGGTTGGGCCCTGAACCTCAGGTAAAATAATGTAACCGCCCGATGAAGAACCAGAACCGGTTTTAATGAAACTGAAAGCTCCGGCAGCTGCACCGTCATCAGCAGCACTTGCCGACACGTAGGTCGTTGCTGCACTTCCGTATTGTGCGGCACTGGAAGATGTGTTCATATTGATTCGTTGACCGTTAGGACCCGCACCAAAAATGATACCATTTACGGTCGATTCTTTGTTCGCATTACCGGACGAAGCAGTAAAAATATCTCCGGTTGTAAATGCCGCTGGTTTGTTTTTGAAGTCTACATAATAAATTGTATCAGTTGATACTACTACTTCGGATGAAGTTTGCACTTTCTGAATTTTTCCGGTCGCTCCCATTGGGAAAAAGTTCACCATCAAAGCCAGATAAGTAATCGGAAAGATTTTTTTTCTCATAGTAAGAATAATTAGTGATTTAAGGTGCCGTAAAATACGCTATTTTATTACTAATTAAAATTTAATAAATTGATTTTTTGTATTACATTTTTGATTGTAATGGCTGTTTTTTGCCATATATTCTATCGATCCGACAATACCCTGACGAATTCATGACGCTCAGGATACTCCAGCATAAGAAAGGCACGATTGGCAGGGGAGATACGTTCACCGATAGTCAATCGAATTCCGGCTCCGAAAATACGATCAGAATCGGTGATTCGACAAGAAAGTTCAATAACCGAAATTTATGTCATTTGGGTTTCCGACATCTTCAATAATCCTTTGATATACCCAGTAATCACCAAGGGGGCACAAAGTAGGATGTCCTAAGGATATTATAAGGATTTTGTGCTGATACTGTGATCAAAGAAATCTTCCTTGCTTCCGGTTCGTAGTAAATTGGAGATTTCTGCCTGGCTTGCATATCCCTGAAGGATGTAGATCAACGAAACTCAAGAAAAAGCGATAACGTAAGTTTGTCGCTTTTTTTGTGTCTGGAATGAATGGGGAGGTGAGTTTAAGATATAATTTGGGAATTAGTATGCTAATCGTGGAGGTTGGGGTGTTTGGGGTTTGCTGCTTTTAGATTAAAAGATTTACCCATTGAAATGTATTGGTTTGGTAGTGTGTGGTGGACTTTGGTTTTATAGTCAAGGCGTTTTGAATTGCAAAAAAAGGAAGCTTCAATAAATACTATCTTCAAGGAATATTGATTCATTGAAATAACCAAACTGCCGCCGCTTTGCGGCTTGATACAGGAGAAAATCAAATGTCTTTTTACTACCAAACTCATCGCCGTTACACGGCTTATTAAGGAGCATAGCTCCGATGAGTTTGGTTGTAAATAATGAGAGAACGCAAATAAAGCCGCATAGCGGCGACAGAATATTGTGAAACCGGATAATCCAGGAATTGTGATACTGGCTGGCATAATTGCATTGTACTGTTTTTCGCAATTCAAAACGGCTTCACTATAATTTGTAATTAGAATGGTTCTTTGCCGATGGGAACAGTAACGGAGCAGTAACGGAGTAGATACGGAGGAAAAGCGGAGGAATAGTTAAGGAGAGCCGGTTTTGGGCGTTTTGGGAACAGGTGAATTGTTTTATAAGTAGTGTTAGGTGTTTAGGGCTGTTTGTGTTGGAAGTGAATGATGCTCATTGGATTGAAGGTTCAGTATCGAGCAAGATTTTGCAACCAATCTTTTACTGTTCAATCTGCAGAGCCTTATTGAAAAAAGCAAGCCTCCAGGCTTGCATCAAGTAGGCGATAGCTAAATAAGAAAGCAGTTTCAGCAATAACGCTTGAAGCTGCTTTTTGTATAAAGTATGGGTGGTGAGGTGGGATAATCGGAAAGGAATGGTTATTTTTGATGGTCGTTCTGAAAGTCAGATATTTTGGTATTGATGTATTTGTGTATTTGCGGGTGATTTTTACACTAAGGTAAAGCCGGAGGCTTTGATTTTCTGACGGCGAAGGCAGAGCCTGTCGCCGAACGGGAACAGACTACGGTTTTGTTATGATTGTAGTGGTTATTGGCAGGCTACGGAGAACGGGGGGATTTCAAACCTTCAGCCGGATGTGGCTCACACGAGATGAGCTAAAAGCGTGAAAGTAATTGGTTTTTAGCCTATTCGTGTAAAATCAGATGCAATCCGGGCATTGGTGCTTTTCAATAGGTTTGTGCAAATATTATTTTGTTAGCTAAAAAGCGTGATAAGCATCCTTTATGTCATGATTTAAGGCTTTTATCCGAAAACGCTCATTCGTAGAGCATACGTGGAGGATACGTGGAGCATACGTAGAGGATACGTGGAGGATCAGAATGGCGAAATTGCCTGTTTTTCTCATTCTACGACTGACAAAATGTCAAAATGCATGATCATTTTTAGCTACCTCTGGTGCGGGCTTAACGATAGGGTAATCCGTGCCTGAAATTCAAACAGCCTGCAACTGTTTTTCTGCGTGACGGAAAGGAAAGATGCAGGGAAAGATACGATATGCAAATGGCCTCAGCAATCAGAGCTGAGTCCGTTTACTTATTATTGGACTGAGTTGTGATAAGATTTCTTGCTTTTGTCAGTCGTTCAAAAGATCAGACGTATGGATAATGTAAGTTCGATAATTATTCAAACTGATGTTTTTCATTAAGGTAAGGCCAGAGGCCTTGATTTTCTAACGACGAAGGCGAAGTCATTCGCCGAACGGTTGAGTGCGGTTATTGAGTTTTTAGATGGGGATCCGCTGATTGACTACGCTGATGCCACACTTTAAGCGTAAATAATAATGGCTAAACATCTGTTTGCCGGCAAAAGCTTAACATATCTTTATTTGTCTCCCGAAGGAATTTAAGCACAAAATATTCGACAAACCGCCCCAAGGTTGGGAAAGCTCCACTGAGGCCTCGGGGATGGATTCCCAAGGTTGGGAAAGTCTGCCTGACTACTCCGGTTAAGATTCCCAATGTTGGGCGCTTTTTTTATCTCCCGGTTCGCTGTAGCCCAAGCTGGCGCTAGTATCGCGAAGCGACAATAAAGAAGCGGTCTCAGCAATCAGAGCTGGGACCGTTTTCTTATTATTGGACTGAGTTGTGATAAGATTTCTTATTTTTGTCAGTCGTTCAAAAAATCAGATGTATGGATAATGTAAGTTCGGTAATTATTCAAGCTGATTTTTTCATTAAGGTAAGGCCAGAGGCCTTGAATTTCTAACGGCGAAGGCGGAGCCATTCGCCGAACGGCCTACTGCGGTTTTGTAGGTTCTTTGAGGTTATTTGCAGGCTACGGAGAACGGAGACGATTCTTAGTAAGGTAAATGATAGGACTGTAGAATACGAGTATTATTCATCAGGGCTTATCGGGGCTACGTATCCTGAAGATGGAGAGCCGATTCGTATGGAGTACGACCTGCAAGGCCATCGTACCAAACTGGTTGATCCCGATGCCGGGACGATAACTTCGAAATCCAATGGTTTTGGCGAACTGCTATGGGAACGCCAGAAAGTACATACCAGCCAGGACTCTACCACTACAATCCATAATTACCTTACCAACGGATTGCTGCATAGCATAGTACGCAAGACAGAGGCTACCACCGGAGTAAAGATGGATTCCATCGTTTATACCTACGATGCGGCCAATCATTATCGCATCGATAATATTGAACTGGCAGGCAAGAACAAACAGAAATTTACCTACGGCAGTTTCGATCGTGTAACGCAGATGGACGAAACAGTAGGTAGTAAGACCTTTACGACTCGTATGGAGTATGATGCCCTGGGGCGTGAAAATAAGTATTATTACCCGACAGTTATTACACAACCAAGCACTTTGACTCGAACGGAATATTAAAAGAAGTGACCGATAAAAATAACCGATCCATCTGGAAAGCCATCGAAGAGAATGCGCTGGGGCAGTTGGTGCAGATCAGCAAAGGGGGGAAGGTTACTACCTTCGGCTACCAGGATGACCATATGCCGCAGTCTATTAAGGCTGATAGTCTAATGGATTGGTTCTATTCTTTCAATAATAAAGGAAATCTGGAATACCGTCAGGATAGGTGGACAAACCAGCGGGAAGATTTCTTGTATGATGATCAAAACCGTCTGACTGACTGGACAATCAGCCGGGGTAGCCAGGCATGGACGCGTTCGCTAACCTTCGATGGTAACGGGAATATCAAGACCATGACCGATCCCGATGATCTGACCAAAACAATGACCTTTACCTTTGGTGAAGTGAATAATAAACCACATGCGCTGACTTCGATCTCTTATAAACCGAATTCAGTTCCTTCTAGTCAATTAAATGTTTCTTATACTGACTTCAAGAAGATCGAAAAACTGACAGAGGGTACAAAAAACTATTCGCTGTCCTATGGTGTGGATGATGAGCGGCGAATGTCTATCTATAAGGAAGGTGGTTCGACCAAACAAATACGCTACTACCTTGGTGGTTATGAGCAGGAAGAAGATACGGTGGGTAATGTGCGCAGAATTCACTATATTAGCGGTGGCGATGGATTGGCGGCTATCTATGTGCAAAACAATGATAAAGATTCGTTGTATTATGCCTACACCGATTACCAAGGCTCTTTGATCGCATTGACTGATGTAAACGGCAATGTCATAGAGAAATATGCTTACGACCCATGGGGGCAACGCCGTAATCCCGAAAAGTGGGAGCTGAAAGATAGTCGGGCAAAATGGCTGGTCAATCGTGGTTATACCATGCACGAGCATTTGGATGCCTTTGGCATTATCAACATGAATGGTCGGGTGTATGATCCATTGACGGCGATGTTGATGAGTCCTGATCCTTATGTGCAGGCTCCGGGTAACTGGGTGAATTATAATCGATATGGCTATTGCATGGGTAATCCACTAAGATATATTGATCCGAGTGGATATACCTGGTTAAGTCATTTTTTTAATTGGATTGGAAGCTCAAAACCAGGACGATATTTTGCGACGGCAGTAATAAATATTACTGGTATTGCCTGTTTTATTGCAACCGGTGGAACTATTGGTTGGGTTGGTTATTATAATGGGAAAAATGATTGGAATATTATGATGGCGGGATTGTCAAAAGGACTGGAAGGTGCAGCAAGAGGCATGGGATTTAAATGGGGATTGCAATTTGGCGTTAATAATGGTAAATTTAATATCATGGGGGCAATAACAATTCCCTTAGGAGGTGATCCTCATGATTCAAATACCTCTAGGACAAATGGAGGAGCTTCATCACATACGGATACATCAAGTTCTTCTGATGGTGTTATTTTGGATGAAAAGGGAGATAATATAGGTCCGGAAATTAATAATTTTGGGGGCGTAAATGGTCTAACATTAGATGATTTTTATGATTATTCAGTTACGGATAGATGGGGTAATATTGGTTTGGGTGTTCGAATAAGGATGCACTACAATAGTACAGATATATCTAATATGAATTGGGTTCAAACCATATACACAAGTGCTCCAAATAATGACGCTTATCCATATTATGATGGAAAAATACCATCGGAGGACTTTCAATATTATTATCCAAGTTATAAACCCGGAGAGCAAGTTGGTAATAATATGATCTCTTTTTTTGATAGGCCTGCTAGACCTGGTAATTATGTGTCATGGTATGGGGTTTTATCTTTAACTCAGGGTGATAGGATTGTTTTCACAATGATGTATGGTTTTGAAATTGGGAGTGGTAAGATAGTACCTTATTTTCCGCGTATTATTCATAAATAATTTATTTAGTAATGAGGAAGTATGTATTGTTCATTATAATTATCTTTACTTCTAGTAGCGAGTTTATTATAAATTCCCAGACTAAGAATTTAGCGTTGAATGTTAAAGTGACCAAATATCCTAAGCTCTTAAAGTCGACTGACAGGGAATCTATTTATCAGATTGATATTCATCTAATAAATAAAACAGATTCTGTAGTTCTTTTTGGTGTTGTCTCATGCTTTTGGCAAGAAAATTTCTTGTCTAATAACCAATGTTGTCATATACTTGGTAGATCTGATTGCGATTTCAGTTCTTTAGACACAATGGTTATTGATCCCCATAATGAAATTAGTTTCAATGCAGGTCTTTGTATAGATAAATCATGTGTTGGGTTGAAAAGAAAGGTTAGGGTGGGGTTTATTTTTATAAAGTATAGTGAAATAAGAACTGTTGATTATGAGAGCATACTATTGGAAAGACGCAAGAATAAATCCAATGTAATTTGGAGTAATCAAATTTATTTAAAGTAATCTCTCCCCCCCCCGGTTGCCTGTAGGTGTGCCATGTATTGAAAGAAACGCGCAAGCGATAACTTTCAAATGATGTATAAGAGATGGAAGACTGTTTAGAGTATGAAAAGAAGAATCTGCCGGAATCGAGCGAATGGATGACCGGAGTCTTAAACAAAGAGCAAACAGGATTGGCCCCGGTTGCCTGTAATGTAAATAAGGCGAAGGCCGTTGAGCGAAGTGTCCACACTTCGTTCAGTTAGAAGCCGGCCTCCGGCTGGCAATAGTAGCGATAGCAATAATCAGGAAAGCGGTTTCAGTGAAAATCTGGAGCCGCTTTCTATTTGGAAATAAGCCGTTTTTCAGGATGAAATCTTTATATTTGTTTATCAAATCCAGAATGGCTTATGAGTACCGGTTATCGTGGATATTATTCCGGAAATAATGGCTGTGGAGAAGATCGGATTATTGCGGACTGTACGGTGATATCTTTTGTTTAATGTTTGAGGATTGCAAGTCTGGAGACTTCGCCCAACGGCTTACTACGGTTTTGTTTCTGTTACAGATTTGGGAACAGACTACGGAGAACGAGGGGGGGTATTCATTGGACGGAAAATCATGGCAAATTGGTAATACAAAGGGCATTTTAGCTATTACAACGCGCGGAGATGGAGGGTTTATAATTAATATGTCAGAGGCTGCATTTCAATCAAATGATCATTTGTATATTTGTCTTGGGCACGAGTATATCCATGTTCAGCTTAATTCGAGTGGTTTTTTTGGTGATTTGTATAAAGCAAATCAAGAACAAGTAGCTTATGATTTTTCAATTAGACAAGCTGAAGCTTGGAGTAGATTTGATTTGGCGCGTATGTTTCGAAATGCCTATACTCAAGAGTTAGGATCAGCATACAGGTCCCCGGTCACACGTAGCGTGCGATAACCATAGTTAGATTGTTAAGAATTGCCCCCGTTGTCAGTAGCGTGTAAAAAGGCGAAGGCCGTTCGGCAAAGCCTCCAGGCTTTGTCGTGTTAGAAGCCGGCCTCCGGCTGGCAAGAGTAGCGATTGCAATAATCAGGGAAGCGGCTTCAGAGAAAATCTGGAGCCGCTTTCTATTTGGAAATAAGCCGTTTTTAGGATGAAATCTTTATATTTGTTTATCAAATCCAGAATGGCTTATGAGTACCGGTGATCAAATCAAAGAGCAGGGCCGGAGCCATACGCCGAACGGCTGGTTGAGAGAGAGGCTACGGTCAACGGGGTGGGGAGAGTGTCTTTAAAAAATAATCTATTTGAAATTCGTTCGTAATGAGAAAAATAGTAATAGCTATCCTAATATTAGTTTTACTTATTGTATATTATTTCGGTTTCGTCCGAAAAGGATTATGCTATTATACAGGCATTGGGACATCTTATAGTTATTTTCAAGCCCAAGAAGCTAAGCATGATAGCATATTAGTTTTGTATAGGCAAGAATTAATTTCTCGTATGTGTTATATAAATGACGATAGCTTAAGACTGCAATATGGTTTTGCATGGAAATTTGGAGGAATAGAAGTATCGTATTCAGTAATACAGCTATATAATTCAGTTATAGAAAAAGAATTATTACGTAGATTAGGTGAAGATAAATGGAATGAGTATCTATTTAAATTAGATTCAATGGAGAAAAGAGTCAATAGAATATATTATTCTCCCCCCCGCCGTCCGTAGGTGTGCCATGAATTGAGAGAACTCCGTTCAGCGTAACGAGGGGTGGGCACCGGTAAATTATACTAAATTACCATTCTAAAACTACAATTGATTTATGAAACAAATATTTATTGTGCTGTTGCTCTACTTTTTAGTAGCAATTAATGGATTGTCTCAGATAAAAGGCTGTTATTCTTATTTTATTGATCGAGCTAGTCATGATGAATGTAAATTGTGTCTTTTTAATAACGGATATTATTATTTAGGTAAGTCTGATCATGTGGCTTCTGATATTGTTCAGGTTTTAGTATGGTCGATGGGAAGATATATTGTAAATAATCAGAATAATATAGTTCTAGAAGATGTAACCGGTTTTAAAATGGAGCTGAATTTGATAGCAGATAAAGTAATGTTTGTAAAATCATTTAAATGGTTATTGGATAAGAAATTCGTTTTAAATATCGAAAAGCTAGATTCAGAGTCAAGTTTGATTGATTTAGATTTTAATATAAATGCTTTAAAAAAAGAAAGAGAGGATTATAATCGGGTAAATAAGCGAATATTTAAATTGAAGTCAAAAGTGTACAAAAATGAATATGGTTATACATTTTATATTATTCCTAACAGTAAGTATGTTCTTAAATATAGGGGTGTTATACTTTCAGAAGGCGTAATTAAACGTAATCGGAATGAACTCATATTGTTTGATACATCAATAAAATATAATTTTTATTTACTAATTGGAGATGGTTATTTGATAAGTAAATTAATCCCCGGAGATTATAGAGGAGGAATTTTGAAATAGCAATAGGTTTACTTCCCCCGTTATTAGTAGCGTGCAAAAAAGCCGGCCTCCAGGCTGGCAAAAGTAAAGTGTAGGGAAATTAAGATAGCGGTGATAGGTATTACTTTCGGAAAGAGTGTTTATTTTTGATAGTCGGTCAGGTGATCAGATGGTTTATAATGAAAATTATTTCCTTGTCCGGTCAACCAAATAATCCAATCCTTTACAATATGTCAAATTCCTGCTATCAGTTTTTTGCAATTGTTTACAATAAATCAAAATCCTGCTATCAGTATTTTGCATCCCTTTACAATAAATCAAAATCCTGCTATCAGTATTTTGCATCCCTTTACAATAAATCAATTTCCTGCTATCAGTTATTTGCAATCCTTTACAATAAGTCAATTTCCTGCTATCAGTTTTTTGCAATCCTTTGCAATAAATCAATTTCCTGCTATCTGTATTTTGCATTCCTTTACGAAAAATCAAAATCCCCTTTCCAGTATTATGAGGAATTGCATTCCGATAACAAAGAAGACTCGCACTTCGTTCCGTCCGGTTCCCGATTCTCTGCCACAGCTTCCGCTGAAATACCTTCCGCTTTATTCAATAATCCCGAAGCAACTGCGTATTTAGCTCCTTCCGATATTGTCGATGATGATTTAGCTGACGGATCGGATACTCTCCGCGCAAGTTTGAGTTATTTCAAGGGGAAAGAGCTAGCCTCAAAGATTTGGGAGACCAAAAAGAATCATACTGTGGAAAGTAATGGAGGATATATCCCTGGTGGAACGTTGTGAAGCGCATTCCGGATGTTGCGGGGAGCAACCGGGCATGCTGCTGCCGAATATAGTACCCAAAGCAAAGGTAATCTTCTCTATAGACTATTTCACCGGGGTAAATGTGAGGCAAAAAGCTACGATAAGCTATCATATTACAGGGAAAGTGACCCGCTATACACCCATAAAACTGTTTCCAACCAAAAAAAATAGCGTGTCGTTGCTTGGTGAAGCGTTATTAAAGATTCGAAATAGCACTTTGTACACTGATACTGCGTTATTCAGGATGTTGGAAAGTAGTATATTCATTGTTGAAACGTTATCTGACAATCGAAAAACCAGTTTGTCAGTTGACAAAGCATTATCCAAGAAGCAAAATAGCACTTTGTCATTGTCGGGGTTGTTACATTCTCTACAAAGGAGCCACTGTGGATAAAATCGCGGGCAGAGCTCCTCCATTCCTCTAATTCATTCATATCTCATAGGAGGGACGGGTGATGATTCTTAACTCCGATGCAAAAGAATTTGCTTGAATCAATAAATGTATGGACGCTATTGCATTTCTAATCAAACCCAATGTATCTTTGTCAAAAAATAATCGATATGGATTTTGACCGTTCCGAATCACTGAGATTCAATTACAGCGATATCTTCTTCAGTTATTATTTCAATAACGAGCGGAGTTGCGCAAAGATGATCAAGGAACACATGCTGGTGTATGTATATTCCGGTGAGATCATATTGGAAGAAGGTGGACAAAATGTGGTGGTGCAAAAAGGAGAATGTGTCTTTCTGCGACGGGACAACCGCGTTAGCATGACCAAGCAGCCAGTAGGAGAAGAGCAATTTCAGGCCATTTTCATGATCTTCAAACGCAATTTTCTGAGGGACTTTTTTCAAACCATTGATAAACAGGAATTACCCTTAGAGGCGGAAAAGCATAAGCCGAGCGTGATTAAACTGCCGAAGACCCCGGATATTGATAGTCTTTTTCATTCGATGACTCCTTACTTTGATTCGGATAAAGAACCTGCCAAAGAGCTCATGCAACTCAAATTGCAGGAGGGTGTGTACTCTCTGTTGAGCATTGATAAACGGTTTTATCCGGCCCTGTTTGATTTTACCGAGCCGTGGAAGATAGATATTCTCGATTATATGGAAGGGAATTATATGTATGACCTTACCGTGGAAGAGATTGCTGGCTTTACCGGACGCAGTCTGGCCTCATTCAAGCGGGATTTCAAGAAGATCAGTTCGCTTTCGCCGCAGAAATGGTTGATCGAGAAGCGACTGAAAGTGGCGTACGACAAAATACGAAATGAAAATAAGAAGGTTTCGGATGTATATCTGGAAGTGGGATTCAAGAATCTGTCCCACTTTTCATCTGCTTTCAAAAAACAATTCGGATACGCTCCGAGTAAGTAGATTTGAGCCATATTGCAAATTGTTTGAGCCGCAGTGGAGATCTCCACTGCGGCTTTCTTTTTTGGCTTTCATCTCAGTTTAAGAGTGTGAAGTCTGGTTATACGTGATTTTTACTAATTCTATTGTGTATAATACAATATCCTGCATTGATACCAAAACTTAATTGCTATTCTGGTAGTAATTTACAGAGACGGTTCATTGAAGTAAAGTGGAAATAATACTACAATAAGAGGCTTATTTGTCTGAAAATGAGCGGTTGACTGGTTGTTAAATTTCAAGAAAATAATAGATTGGTACGCTGTAAATCCATGGTGAAGTCAAAAATCACGATGGATTTTTTTGTAATATTGTTGTTCATTTCTCAGTCTTAATTTTAGCGCAGAAAATAACCGGAATATCATTAGGTATCAGATAAAGCAGGACAATAGTCTCCTTTACCAGATATTCTACACCTTATATCAGATACTAGTGCCTTAAATCAGACGATTAATGCTTGATTTGCATTTTCATTTATTAAAATCCATGATACATCTTATTATGACCAGAAAGTTTTTCATGACAGTATTATTCTCCTGCTGTGCCTTTGTTGCGATTGCACAATTACCCTACCAGAATCCGCAACTATCGCCGGAGGAAAGAGCAAAAGATCTTACCGCCAGACTGACTCTCAAAGAGAAAATTTCCCTGATGATCGATGCTTCCAAGCCTGTTGACCGTTTGGGGATCAAGGGGTACAACTGGTGGAATGAAGCCCTGCACGGTGTTGCCCGGGCCGGTGTTGCTACCGTTTTTCCCGAACCGATCGGGATGGCGGCGACCTTTGAACCCCAAACTATTTTTAATGTCTTTACTGCAATATCCGATGAAGCCCGTGCCAAAAATAGTCAGTATGCTGCCCGGGGAGACATTCAGCGTTATCAGGGGCTGACCATGTGGACGCCGAATGTGAATATCTTTCGTGATCCCAGATGGGGCAGGGGGATAGAGACGTATGGAGAAGATCCGTATTTGTCAGCGGCAATGGGAGTTGCTGTGGTGAAAGGTCTTCAGGGCCCCGATGATACTAAATATGATAAACTTCATGCCTGTGCCAAACACTTTGCCGTTCACTCCGGTCCGGAATGGAACCGACACTCCTTCAATGCCGAAAATATCAGCAAACGGGATTTGTATGAAACCTATCTCCCTGCCTTCAAAGCACTGGTACAGGATGCGAAAGTAAAAGAGGTGATGTGTGCCTACAACCGTTTTGAGGGAGATCCCTGTTGTGGAAGCAAACGTCTTCTCAATTATATCCTCCGTCATGAGTGGGGCTATGATGGTATTGTGGTAGCTGATTGTGGAGCGATTGCCGATTTTTACAAACCCAATGCTCATGCTACTCATGCTGATGCTGCTTCAGCTTCAGCCGAGGCTGTCCTTACGGGTACAGACCTTGATTGCGGATCGAGTTATAACTCTCTGATCGAAAGTGTGGAGAAAGGCCTGATCACCGAAAAGGACATTGATGTGTCGATCATCCGATTGCTGAAAGCCCGTTTTGAACTGGGTGAGATGGATGATCCTTCGCTGGTGTCGTGGACTAAGATTCCTGCTTCTGTGATTGCTTCGTCGGCACACAATTCGCTGTCTTATCTTACCGCTTTGAAGTCTATGACTTTGCTTCTAAATAAGAAAAATACATTGCCGCTGAAAAAAGAGGCCATCACCGTAGCCGTTATGGGTCCGAATGCCAATGACTCGGTGATGCAATGGGGTAACTACAATGGAACGCCTCCCCGCACCATTACCATTCTTCAGGGAATAAAATCAGCTTTGGGAAAAAACAGCAAACTGATCTACGAAGAAGGTTGTGATCTGGTGGAGAATACATTGTTTCAAAGTGTGTTTAATGAATGTACATCAGCCAAAGGGAAAGGATTTAGTGCCCGTTACTGGAACAATAAGGATTTAAGTGGTGCACCTGTAGTTGAAACAAAGATCAGCACTCCGTTTAACTTTTGTACTTCCGGAGCAACGGTTTTTGCACCCGGAGTCAATTTGACAGACTTCAGTGCTTCCTATACCGGTGCATTTACGCCGAAACAGTCGGGAGATGTCTGTATGGACTTTTATACATGTGGGGCTGTACGTGTACTTGTTAATCAGGTTGAGGTGAAAACCTTCACCAGCAAACATGGTGGCCGTAATACAACTTTCACTATTCCGGTGGAAAAGGGAAATAAATACGATATACAGATCGAGTTCAGGTATTTCATGGGAGATGCTCAGTTGAACTTTGATCTGGGTTTCAAACAACCTATTGATATTCAGAAATCGGTGACGAAAGTGAAGAATGCCGATGTCGTGATCTTTGCCGGTGGAATCTCACCGCTACTGGAGGGCGAAGAGATGGGGGTTAACCAGCCCGGATTTAAAGGCGGCGACCGCACGGATATCGAATTGCCGGCTGTACAGCGCGAATTGATTGCGGCTTTGCACAATGCGGGCAAAAAGATTGTTTTCGTAAACTGCTCGGGCTCTCCAATCGGACTGACTAATGAGGCGAATAACTGTGATGCCATTCTTCAGGCCTGGTATCCGGGAGAAGCCGGAGGCAGGGCTGTGGCGGATGTGCTGTTTGGTAAATACAATCCGGCAGGGAAATTACCGGTGACCTTTTATAAAAACATAGCCCAGTTACCCGATTTCCAGGACTACAATATGAATGGCCGAACCTACCGTTTTATGCAGCAGGAGCCGCTATTCCCGTTTGGCTACGGTCTGAGCTATACCAGTTTCACCTTCGGTAAGCCGGTGCTTTCATCTGATGCCGCAAATGGTAATAATAGCTTCAAACTGGTGGTTCCGGTACAAAATAGCGGCAAAATAGCGGGTGAGGAAGTGGTGCAGGTCTATTTGAAAAAAGAGGGTGATACCGAAGGGCCGGTTAAAACGTTACGTGCGTTCAAACGCGTTGCTATCCCTGTTGGACAAACGGTCAATGTGGAATTAGACCTCAATGATAAAAATCTGGAGTGGTGGGATGCCAGCTCACAATCCGTGCATATTACCCCCGGAAAGTACCAATTGATGGTGGGTAGTAGTTCCGCAAGCCGTGATTTAATTCCGCTTTCATTGGAAATAAAATAACGATTGATGATACATTAAGCTGAGAGAGTTGAACTTCTCAGCAAAATAGTTTGAGCCGCAGGGAAAACCATTCCTTGCGGCTTTCGTTTTACTTGTGCGTCAGTTTAGGTGTGTAAAGTTTATTCAAAGGATAATTCAATCTTAAATATGGAAATGAATGGCAAAAAAAGTATTAGGATTGTAGGTCAGTCCGGGAAAGGGTGGAGATTCAGACCTTTTGTGTGACCAGTTCATTGACGGGGCACAAGCGTTTGGACATCAGGCTGAGAAAATTTTTATCAGGGATAAGAAGATCAATTACTGCACAGGTTGTGGTACCTGCTTCAACCGGGATAAAAGCTGTCCCCAAAAGGATGACATGACTGAGGTGTTGGAGAAAATGGTGGCCGCCGACGTGATTGTGATGGCAACGCCGGTCTATTTTTATACGATGAACGGGCAGATGAAAACGCTGATCGATCGCACTTGCGCACGCTACACGGAGATCAACGACAAAGAGTTTTATTTCATCTTGACAGCTGCCGATAATGGTAAAGAGTCGATGGCGAGGACGCTGGAGGAATTTCGCGGATTTACCTATTGCCTCGATGACCCCAAAGAAAAAGGCGTTATCTATGGAACCGGTGTCTGGGAAAAGGGCGATGTAAAGGGCAAAGCTGTGATGCAGGAAGCCTATCAGATGGGGAAATTTATTTGAAATACGGATAACTTTTGAACTTATAGAATCATGAAGACTAAATTTTTATTGCTGTCATTGACGTTATTGGCTTCTTATGCGATTGTACAGGCGCAAACGCCTAAGAAAATTCTGGTGGCTTATTTTTCCCACAGTGGGAATACTCGTATTATTGCCGGCAACATAAAGACTGCGACTGATGCCGATATTTTTGAGATTGTCCCCTTCATTACCCACGAAGGAAGCCGGATGGGGCATAGCGTCATGGATATTAAAAAGCTTTGTCCGAAATCCACTGTCTTAGCCGGGCTCCCCATTCAGGGCGGTTCTGTCAGGAATGCGCATGATGAGGTGATCAAATGGTTACGTGAGATTAAGATGATAAAATAAATACCGACTATGGGCAATCAACGTTCCGAATCCCTGAGATTCAACTATCACGATATATTCTTTAGCTATTATTTGAATAACGAAACCAGCTGTGCGAAAATGATACAGGAGCATATGCTCGTGTATGTTTATTCCGGCGAAATAATACTGGAGGAGGAAAATGAAAAAATAGAGGTACACAAGGGCGAATGTGTTTTCCTTCGTCGGGATAATCGCGTCAGCATGACCAAACAGCCCCGTGGAGAGGAGCCGTTTCAGGCCACTTTCATGAACTTTAAACGCAATTTCCTGCGCGATTTTTACCAAACGATTGACAAGAAAGAGTTGCCGCTGGAAGCCGAAAAGCACAAGCCGAGTGTGATAAAGCTGGCGAAAACTCCGGAGACGGAAAGTTTGTTTCAGGCCCTGGTTCCCTATTTCGATTCGGACAAAGAACCGGCTAAAGAGCTGATGCAACTGAAATTGCAGGAAGGCATTTACACATTGCTGAACATCGATAAGCGTTTCTATCCCGCTCTGTTTGATTTTACCGAGCCGTGGAAGATAGATATTCTTGATTACATGGATGAGAATTACATGTACGACCTCTCTGTAGAAGCCATTGCCGGTTATACCGGCAGAAGTCTGGCTACCTTCAAACGGGATTTCAAAAAGATAAGCTCCCTTTCACCTCAAAAATGGCTGATAGAGAAAAGATTGAGAGTTGCTTACGATAAATTGCGGAACGAAAATAAGAAGATTTCGGATGTATATCTGGAGGTGGGATTCAAGAACCTGTCGCACTTTTCATCGGCTTTTAAAAAGCAATTCGGATATGCTCCGAGCAGATAGCATCGCCATTTGTTACTTCGTCAATACATTCTCACTACCCCATACTTCGAGTTCGCGAAATACCGGGGAGAGGCTTTTTCCCAAGTCAGTTAGCGTGTATTCT
This sequence comes from Bacteroidales bacterium, assembly GCA_963668555.2. Classification (GTDB taxonomy): domain Bacteria; phylum Bacteroidota; class Bacteroidia; order Bacteroidales; family UBA7332; genus CAXXIC01. The sequence goes on along the minus strand of CAXXIC010000001.1, from coordinate 4,765,133 downwards.
ACCCGCGGAGGTATTTCCTTGTATTGCTCGCGCGAAATCAGTCCGTTTGTTTCCAGTTCTTTCAGTTGTTCTGTAAGGACTTTCCGTGAAATATCAGGAATACGAACGGCTATTTCGCCAAAACGTTTTGTGCCTGTCGAGAGAGAATAGAGGATAATGGTTTTCCACTTACCCCCGATCAGTTCGAGGGTCGCGGTCACCGGACATTGGGTTTTTTCTTTGAGTCTGGCCATAATGGTTACTTCTGTGTTACTACTATTTGTACAGTTACAAATAGGTAACTTGTTTCAAATATAAACTATTATCAGTTACTTTGCGTAACAAATGTAAGGGTAATATCAATCGTTTGTTTATCCTCCTGACGGGTAGTAATTTTATTTAACAATAATATTTCAATAAAGGAGAGATGCCGATTGTTGTTTATTGCATATGTGAGACCAGAAAATAAAGCGTTTATAGTATTAATACAAAGAAAGGAAACAAAAAATGAAGATTGGAGTAACCGGAGCGACAGGTCAGTTAGGTGGCCTTGTAGTAGCTAAGCTAAAGGAAAAAGTATCGGCAGAAAGCATCGTTGCATTGGTGCGTAACACCGAAAAAGCAGCAGATCTGGGTGTGGAAGCCCGTGCATTTGATTACACCCAACCGGAGGGTCTGGTAGCATCCTTGCAGGGAATCGATAAATTGTTGTTGATCTCGGGTAACGAGATTGGACAGCGTCTGCCACAACATAAAGCTGTTATTGCCGCAGCCAAACAGGCGGGCGTTAAACACATCGTTTATACCAGCATTTTGCATGCCGACAGCTCACCCCTGTCATTGGCCGTAGAGCATTTAGGCACCGAAGCGGCCATAAAAGAATCAGGATTAATATACACCATTCTTCGCAACGGCTGGTACACCGAAAACTATACAGGTTCAGCCAAAGGAGCCATTGGCGCAGGTGCGTTTATCGGAAATGCCGGGGATGGTAAAATCGCATCGGCAGCCCGCGTTGACTATGCCGAAGCCGCAGCGGTAGTGGTAGCCGGTGAAGGTCACGAAAACAAAACGTATGAACTGGCCGGAGACGAAGCTTATACACTTACCGAACTGGCTGCTGAAATCTCACGCCAAAGTGGGAAAACCATTCCTTATAACAACCTCACCGAAGCGCAATATGCCGACATTCTGAAAAGTTTCGGGCTACCTGCCGGATTGGCAGAAATGCTGGCTGACTCAGATACCGGCGCATCTAAAGGCGGATTGTTTGATGATTCCAAAGTGCTTTCCAAATTGATTGGCCGCCCGACAACGCCGCTGGCAAAAGTATTGGCAGACGCAATTGCATAACCATATACTGAACATATATTGAAATACTTTCTTCAGCTAAACCGGACTACCGGAGCTGAAGAAGGTTTCTGTTTTTCTGATTGTTGTCTTTCCTGTGATTAGTGTAAATGCATGATGCACAAACGATTGAAGGGTGTTTATTTTTTAAAACCGGTATCAATCATCTTAGAGCCTGTTTAAATTTTATTGCGATACTCTTTTAGGGATATTTTGAGGTAGATTTTTTGCTTTTTTTTCGCTGATTTAGCGGGCTAAATCAAGGGGGAAAAGTAAAAAATATGCCCAAAAGAGACCAAAAGAGGAGCAAAGAAAGGAGACTCATCTTCTTTAAGGAAATTTTTCGGTAAAATTTAAACAGGCTCTTAGTTTTGCGATCTGAACTCATTGGGTGATAACCCGGTATTTTTCTTAAACATCCGGGTAAAATGCTGCGGATATTTAAATCCCAGCTCGTAAGCAATTTCACTGATAGACTTACCGGAATCGTACATTTTTTCTTTGGCTACATCAATTAATTTCAACTGAATATGCTCTTGCGCAGATTTCCCCGTCTCTTTTTTCAATAAATCTCCCAGATAATTGGGTGATAAGAATAGCTTTCCGGCACAGTAGCCCACGGTAGGAGCTCCCGCCTCCATGAGTAATTCAGATACAAAGTAATCATCCAGCACCTTTTCAAAACGAGCCAGCACATCAACGTTTACTTTATTGCGGGTAATAAATTGCCTGTCGTAAAATCGTTTGCAGTAGTTCAGGAAGAGTTCGATATAAGTAACAATCAGCGTTTTGCTGTGTTTGTCGATCGCATGTTCGAGCTCAAAACTGATTTTCTCGATACAATCGTCAATAATAGCTCTTTCGCGGGTGGAAAGATGCAATGCTTCGTTTACCTCGTACGAAAAGAAGTTGTATTCCTTCATGTTTTTGCCCAACGAGGTTCCATGGATCAAATCAGGATGAAAAATCAACGCCTTGCCAACACCGCGGCGCTTCTCTGTCTTATCTTCAATGCCGTAAACCTGTCCGGGAGCCAGAAATATCAATGTACCTTCTTCGTAATCGTAGGTACTGCAACCATAGGTCATATTTCCGCATTTGGAATCTTTCAGAAATACGGCATACACTCCCAGTTGAGCCTTGAAATAACAAAAAGGTTCAGCCTTTTCAAAGTCCACTATACTTACCAATGGGTGCAGAGTCTCTATACCAACCATTTTATTGTATTCCGTAACGGTGTTTATTCTGGTTATATCATTCATGAGAGCTGTTTTTGAGTTTATCGCTGATACAAAGTTAAGATACTATTTACAAAGATGTTACTCTCATTTGTTTCATTCTGTAATATTGGTAGCTGAAACCGTAATTCTGGTAATTCAATTGGTTAGATACGGACTAATTTTGCATTCGATAAATCATAGTCAAACTAAAATTATAGCATAACAATGAAAAACTTCAGTTATCACAACCCCACCCGTATCGAATTCGGACAGGGTAAAGAAAACAATATCGGACAATACATCTCTGAATCAGGCGTAAGCAAAGTATTAATCGTATATGGCTCGGAACGCATTCGTCAAAACGGGCTGTTCGACGGAGTCGCAAAATCGTTGGCTGACAACGGTATCAGCTTCGAAGCATTAGGCGGTGTACAAAGTAACCCATTGCTCAGCAAAGTGTACGAAGGTATCGAAATTGCTAAATCGAAAAACGTGGAAGCGGTTTTGGCTATCGGAGGCGGTTCGGTACTTGATTCATCAAAATCCATTGCAGCCGGAGCCAAATACGATGGAGATGTATGGGATTTCTTCACCTACAAAGCCGTACCTAATCAGGCATTGAAGATTTTCGACATCATGACGTTGGCGGCTACCGGCAGTGAAATGAACAACTATGCCGTGGTAACCAAAGACGAAACCAAAGAAAAATTCAGTCTGGCAGGAGCGGCTACTTTTCCTACGGTCTCGGTGATTAATCCTGAATTGCAGGCTACCGTCGGTAACGATTATCTGGCTTATTCGGCAGCCGATATTTTTGCGCACAGTCTGGATATGTACCTTTCGGCTACGTATTTGCCTGAATATATGGCGGGTTATGTGGAAAATATCCTGAAAACGGTGATGCGTACTACCGAAATTCTGTTGGCCGACGCAAGTAACTACGAAGCACGTGCCGAGTTTGCCTGGGCAGCTACTCAGGCGCTGAATTTCACCACATTTTGCGGTATTGAAAACAATCGTTTCGACACTCACTTCCTCGAACACACCTTATCTGCCGAATACAATATCGCTCACGGAGCAGGTCTTTCCATCCTGATGCCAGCGTGGATGAAATGGCAAAAACAGTTTCTGCCCGAACGTTTTGAGCGTTTTGCAAAGGTTATGTTCAATGTGGAAGGTGCTGATGCAGGTATCGAAGCATTGAAACAGTGGTATGTGAAAATCGGAACTCCTGTAACATTGGCAGAAGGAAAAATCCCTGCTGAAGATATCCCTATGCTGGTTGATAAATTGTCGGTAGTAGCAGGAATGTGGGGAGCGACAGAGCTGTATAGCCCTGATATGATTCGTACTGTATTGGAGAATGCGCTGTAAAAGAAAACAAGTGAGGGCGCGACTTTGAGTCGCATCCTCACTAAAAAATACTTTTAAACTTCATGTATATGAAAAAACTTATAACCCTCGGATTATTGACCCTGCTCGTTTTCAGTCAAACTATGGGTCAATCGAAACGCAACACAAAGAAAATGAATCAAACAGAACACTATACTTTTAAGGCGAGCGACAAAGTTACCCGCCAGAAAGTAACTTTCAAAAATCGCTACGGTATCACACTTAAAGGAGATTTATACCTGCCCAAAAATCGCGGCAATGCGACATTGGCTGCGTTGGCGATAAGCGGTCCTTTTGGAGCGGTTAAAGAACAATCGTCCGGCCTTTATGCCCAAACCATGGCTGAAAGTGGTTTTGCAGCAATTGCTTTCGACCCTTCTTTCACGGGAGAAAGCGGAGGTGAGCCCCGTAATGTGGCCTCTCCCGATATCAACACAGAAGATTTCTGCGCAGCAGTGGACTACCTGGGTATTCAATCGTTTGTAGATAGAAACCGAATCGGGATCATAGGTATCTGTGGTTTCGGCGGTATGGGTCTGAACGCTACAGCCATCGACAAACGTGTAAAAGCAGTAGCTGTAGCCAGTATGTACGATATGTCACGTGTGATGTCAAAAGGATATTACGATAAAATGACGCTTGAAGAACGCACCAAAATGCTGGAGCAAATGGGGCAACAACGCTGGAAAGATGCTGAAAGCGGAAAAACAGCTTCAAGTCCTCGTGGCTTACCGGCGCAACTTACCGGCAATGAACCACAGTTTGTCGTGGATTATTTCAACTATTATTGCACACCGCGTGGTTTTCATCCCCGTTCGATCAACTCTAATGGTGCATGGACGGCAACCAATGCTTTGTCGTTTATGAACATGCCGCTGATGACCTATATCAAAGAGATTTCGCCTCGTCCCGTATTGTTGATTGCCGGTGAAAAAGCTCACTCCCGTTATTTTAGCGAAGATGCTTACAAATCAGCTAACGAACCGAAAGAGCTGATGATTATCCCCGGTGCAGTTCACGTAGATTTGTATGATAAAGTGGATGTAATCCCTTTTGACAAACTGGAAAACTTCTTTAAAACGAATCTGAAATAAAACAAGAAACCAACTTTCTCAAGTGAGGGCGTGACTCAAAGTCACGCCCTCACTAAACAAAAAACAAACGCAATGAACACCAATGAAATTTTCCCAAAAGGACAAAAAGCACCAGCCTATTTCACCGGCGATGCATGGGTAGAAATGCTGATAACCGATGTGGCTACTCACGATTTAATGAGTTACAATGTAACCTTTGCCCCCGGATGCCGCAATTATTGGCATCAGCATTCCGAAGGACAAATTCTGCTTTGCACATCCGGCGAAGGGTTTTATCAGGAAAAAGGCAAGCCCGCTCAACACCTTAAAGCGGGCGATGTGGTAGAAATTAAACCCAACGTGATACACTGGCACGGTGCTACCCCCACAAGCGAATTTGTACACGTGGGCATAACACCCAAAGCCGGAAGCAATCAGGTTACCTGGCTCGAACCCGTAACCGACGAGGAGTATGCATCCAATATTTGAACGGTTACATGCGGGAGAAGCAGTTCCATTCAATGATCCGCATTACGGCGAGATATTTAAGCTATCTTCACGCACCATGCAATTGTCGGCAGAGCTTAACAGCACTGCCGATATTGATCGCATCCGGGATATTATCGGCGAAATAACCGGTCGTGCAATCGATGCGAGCACAACTGTGTTCCCTCCGTTTTATATCAACCTTGGGCTTTTTACCCGCATAGGTAAGAATGTATTTATCAACCACGCCTGCTCGTTTTTGGGTATTGGAGGGATAACCATTGAAGATGATGTGCTGATAGGTCCGAAAGTAAATCTGATCACCGAAAGCCATCCGTTGGATCCAGCTGAACGTAAATCGCTTACCGTAAAGCCCATCGTAATCAAGCGAAATGCATGGATTGGTGCCGGAGTCACTATATTGCCCGGTGTAACTGTGGGTGAGAATTCGGTAGTCGCTGCCGGAGCTGTGGTAAGCAAAGATGTACCGGATAATACAGTTGTAGCGGGAGTGCCTGCAAAAGTCATTAAATCAATTTGACAAACAACATTTTTGTGAATGTATTTATGAAGAAAGCAGCAGGACTATCCATGGTGTGTCTTATGGGCTCGAACCTTAGTTTTAGTTGAGCTTTTCAGCAAAATACTTTGAGCCGCAGGGAAAAACAGCCGCTGCGGCTTCTTTGTACTTTTGACAGACTTAAAAACACGAACATTATTGACCACAAAATAATTTATGAGCAAAAAATTAGGATTCGGATGTATGAGATTACCCTTGCTGAGCAAGGATGATCATACCAGTATTGATTATGAGCAGTTTAATCAAATGATTGATACTTTTCTGGAAAGAGGATTTACCTACTTTGATACAGCTTATATGTATCACAACTACATGAGCGAAGTCGCGCTCCGGGAGTCACTGGTAAAACGTTATCCGAGAGAATCATTTACAATAGCCACCAAAATGCCGACCATGTTTCTGAAAGAGGTTGCTGATCTGGAGAAAATCTTCAATGAGCAATTGGAAAAAGTAGGTGTGGATTATTTCGACTATTATTTGCTTCACAATCTGGGAGTTTCTCATTATGCCATAGCGGAAAGTGTAGATGCATTTTCATTTATCCAAAAGAAAAAAGAAGAGGGTAAAATTCGTCAGATCGGTTTTTCATATCACGATAATGCCGAATTGCTCGATAAGATACTGACGGCTCACCCCGAGGTTGACTTTGTGCAGTTGCAGATCAATTATATGGATTGGGACAATAAGAGTATTCAGTCAGGATTGTGCTACGAAACGGTGGTGAAGCATGGCAAAAAAGTGATTGTCATGGAGCCTGTAAAAGGTGGTACACTGGCTCAGGTACCCGAAGCGGCAGAGCAGTTATTTAAAGCCAATCAGCCTGATATGTCAGTTGCATCATGGGCGATACGTTTTGTAGCCAGTCTGGAGAATGTAATGATGGTACTCAGCGGTATGTCCACCATTGAGCAGTTGGAAGATAATACCAGTTATATGCAGGAGTTTGCTCCACTGACTGCGGCAGAGCAGGATGTGGTCAAAGAGGCAGTCCGTATTATAAACGAAGCTATTGCAATACCCTGTACAGCTTGTCTGTATTGTGTGGAAGGCTGTCCGAAGAATATTGCTATACCTAACTATTTTGCCCTCTATAATCTGGAAAAACAAGCCAAAGCACAGATGTTTTCCATTCAGAGTGTCTATTACTCCAATTATACTAAAACATTTGGAAAGGCTTCCGACTGCATTGGTTGTAAAAAATGCGAAAAGAGTTGTCCGCAACACATTGAAATTACTCATTGGCTAAACGAAGTGGCAGATACATTTGAGAAAAATGTCTGGACTCCGCCAAGCCGTTAAATATAAAGCTGATATATCCTGAATTTGTATGAGTGTCAGAAAATTATTGCAACAGGTAAAAGAGGGAGTACTCTCCATCGATGAGGCAGAAAGTCATCTTCGTCGCGAACCTTTCCTTGAATTAGGCTATGCCAAGCTGGATACGCACCGGAAATTGCGTTCGGGCTTTTCAGAGGTGATATTTTGTGCCGGAAAAAGCGATGACCATTTATTGAAAATCTTCGGCCAACTCTATGAAGCCGAGGGAGAAGTCATGGGCACCCGGGCCACCGCCAGTCAATATGAATTGATTCGCAAGCATTACCCGATTGCAGAGTACGATCCGATTTCCCGCATTATAAAAATAGGCAATAATGATAAACTACTGGAAGGCAAGATTGCTATTTGTACAGCCGGTACAGCCGATATTCCGGTGGCCGAAGAGGCTGCACAAACAGCAGAATATTTCGGGTCATCAGTTGAGCGCATTTACGATGTGGGAGTCAGTGGTATTCATCGCCTGTTTGCCCGTCTGGAAACCATTCAGAGTGCCAATTGTGTGGTCGCGGTTGCCGGTATGGAAGGAGCCCTTGCCAGTGTATTGGGCGGATTGGTTGACAAACCGGTGATAGCAGTACCTACTTCTATCGGTTATGGTGCTAATATGAACGGATTATCCGCACTGCTTACGATGATTAATAGTTGTGCCAATGGGGTATCTGTTGTGAATATTGATAATGGTTACGGAGCCGGATATATGGCTACTCAGATAAACAGATTAGCAATCAAAAAATGAAAAATACTTTATACCTGGAATGTTACTCCGGCATCAGCGGAGATATGATGGTGGCATCATTGCTCGACCTTGGAGCCGATCAGGAGGTGCTGTTGACCGCTCTTCAGAGCCTGAAAGTTCATGGTTTTGAAGCCCGCATCAGTCGGGTGAAGAAGTCGGGACTGGATGCTTGTGACTTTGATGTGGTGCTTGATGCCGTGCATGAGAATCATGATCACGATATGGAGTATCTGCATGGCGATCACCACCACCATCATCACTCTGATGATAAACATACACACGATGCACATCAGCATCATGTACACCATCATCACGATCATCCGCACGAACACAGAGGATTAACAGAGATATTACACATTATCAGTCATGCACAGATTACAGATCGTGCCAAAGAGCTTTCTTCAAGAATCTTTACCATACTTGCACAGACAGAGGCCAAAGCCCATGGTAAAAGTATAGATGAAGTCCATTTTCACGAAGTGGGAGCTGTCGATTCTATTGTAGATATCGTGGCGGTGGCAGTTTGTATAGACAATCTCGGTATTGATGAAGTGATTGTGCCCGTACTCTATGAAGGAACAGGTTTTATCCAGTGCCAGCACGGTGTTATTCCGGTACCGGTGCCTGCTGTATCCTACATTGCTGCTGAACATGGATTGACACTTCATATTACCAATTACAATGGAGAGTTTGTCACGCCTACCGGAGCTGCAATTGTGGCTGCCCTGCGAACCTCAGACAAACTTCCTGAAAGGTTCACCATTTCAAAAATAGGCTTAGGAGCCGGCAAACGTAATTACGAAAGAGCAAGTATACTGCGGGCTATGCTGATTAAAGATCAGGTGGAAACAGAGAAAGATCGGATTGTGAAGCTGGAAACCAACATAGATGATTCTACGGGCGAATCGCTCGGCTATCTGATGGACAAGCTTTTCGAAGCAGGGGCAAGGGATGTTCACTACATTGCAGTGATTATGAAAAAAAATCGCCCGGCCTGGCAAATCAATGTGATCTGTACACCTGATCAGGTGGCCCGACTGGAACAGATCATATTTGAAGAAACCACAACGATTGGCATTCGCCGACAATATATGGATCGCAGTTTCCTGCGAAGATCTATCCGTAAGGTAGAAACCTCGTTGGGAGAGGTGCTGCTCAAACAATGCCGCATGCCTGACGGTACTCTGCGAATTTATCCCGAGTACGATAGTATCGTTGCGCTGTGTAGAAAGTGCTGCATGACTTATCAGGATGTGTATCAACTTGTAATCAGAGAATGTCATGGAAAATAACCCGAAATTTGAGAAATTACTCGCTTCAATAGAGGCCTATACATCCTCAGATGTGATCGTTGCATTTTCTGGTGGAGTAGACAGTAGTCTGGTATTGAAACTGGCCTGCGATGCAGCTGCCCGCAAAAATAAGAAAGTGTATGCCATAACCGTCCATACACGTCTGCATCCGATGAATGAAATAGAGATAACGAAAAAAGTGGCTGCCGAAGCGGGAGCCATTCACTCGATCGTTCACGTGGATGAGTTGCAAAATGCCGGTGTTATGCTCAATCCCGAGAATCGTTGTTATCTGTGCAAAAAATACATTTTCACTCAATTAGTTGAATATGCCACTAAAATGGGTATTAATACGATACTGGAAGGAACCAACGATGATGATTTGCACGTGTATCGGCCGGGTATAAAAGCATTGCGCGAACTGGATGTAAAAAGTCCGCTGGCTGAATCGGGGATGACTAAAAGTGACGTACGTCAGATGGCTGCTCAGTACAACATTTCGGTCGCAAGCCGTCCTTCTGCTCCTTGTATGGCTACACGCTTTCCATACAATACAAAACTATCGTATGATAAAATGACGAATCTGGAACAAGGCGAAGAGTACATTCGTTCGTTGGATTTTTATAATGTCAGAATACGTATTCACGACGATATTGCCCGTATTGAAGTCGATGTAGCTGATCTGGAACGCTTCATTGCGAACCGTACACTTATAGTTGAAAAGCTTTGCGCATTAGGATTTATCTATATCACCCTTGATCTGGAAGGTTTCCGGTCGGGAAGTATGGACTACAAAGTGTTGCAAAAAACGGAGGATAAGTAATGCACATGTCAGATGCACTGGTCGCTCCGGTTGTTGCTGCCACGATGTATGCAGCCTCGGCTGTGGTTGTCGGCTATGCGATAAAACGCTTTAAGCGGGAAGATGATCAGAAACAGATTCCTGTCATGGGCGTGTTGGGCGCCTTTGTCTTTGCCGTACAAATGGTAAACTTTTCTATACCGGGAACAGGAGCTTCAGGGCATCTCACCGGAGGCCTTCTTCTGTCGTCATTGCTGGGTCCTTATGCCGCTTTTTTGACCATGACCGGAATCTTAATTGTCCAATCTCTGCTCTTTGCCGATGGAGGATTGCTGGCATTGGGATGCAATATATGGAATATGGCCTTTTACAGCTGCTTTGTGGGTGCTTTGATTATTTGGCAATTCATCACCAGAAACGGAATTTCAAGGAGACGGATCGTCATTGCATCCATATTGGGAAGTGTGGTTTCCCTACAGTTGGGAGCATTTTCCGTAGCAGTTGAGACTACAGCGTCGGGTATTACAGAGCTGCCATTCCGGCTTTTTGTCACAGTAATGCAGCCGGTGCATCTGGCGATCGGAATGTCTGAAGGTATTATTACCGCAGCGATCCTCAGCTTTGTGTATAGGGTTCGACCCGAATTGTTGTGGACGGGTAAACAACCCGCAAACAGCACCAGCAATTCCGCCTTATTCTCAGGCAGACAGATCATTGTGACTTTCCTGATTGCTTTTGTAATTGTGGGAGGCTGTTTGACATTGCTAGCATCTTCCAGTCCCGACGGGCTGGAGTGGTCAGTAAATCGCGTAGCCGGAGAAAAATCAATCCATTCAACCGGAGTTATTTATACTATCTCTGAGAAAATAAGAGGTCTGACTTCTCTCTTCCCTGACTATACCGTTGCAGGAAAAGATACCCATACGGGAACATCTTTGTCAGGATTGATAGGAGGCGTATTGGTGATGATTCTGCTGGGAATAGTTAGCCGTCTGATCCGTCAAACAAAAAGGGGCAGAAAATGAGATACATCGCCGATGCTATTCACCGGATTCATGCAATGGATTTTCTGGCAACCCGGGATAATCCGTTGACCCGGCTTCATCCGTTGGCAAAAACCATTGTGACGGTAGGTTATATTATCCTGCTTACCTCATTTGACAGGTATAATCTGACTGGTGTTTTGTCCATGGCCTTGTATCTGATGGTTACTTATAATATCGCTGAGATTTCTCTTTGGAAAAGCCTCAGACGATTTTGGTTAATGATTCCGGTGTTACTGGCTCTGGGAATTGCCAACCTTTGGTTTGATCACGTTATTGTCGGATATATTGGAAAAATAGCAGTGACAGGCGGTATGATCACGATCGTTACATTACTCCTGAAAGGGGCTTTTGCTTTGCTGGCATCTTACATCTTCATGGCAACGACAACGATTGAACAGGTCTGCGCGGCATTGAGACTGATACATGTGCCTAAAGTGATCGTTACATTGATTCTGCTGATATACAGATATATGATCGTGCTGATGAAAGAGGTGGAGCGGATCATTACCGCCTATGAGATGCGGGCTCCGGAGCATAAAGGTGTTCATTTTAGTGTCTGGGGAACTCTGGCCGGGCAGTTGTTGCTACGCAGCATCGACCGGGCGCAGGAGGTATACGAAAGTATGATCATGCGTGGATACGATGGCGATTTCAAATTGCCGATGGGTTATTTATCTATACAGCGAGGTGTTGTGTATGCGATAGTGTGGAGCGGGCTTTTTTTAATACTGCGGTTCATTCCCCTGTTTGAGGTGATCGGAAGGCTAATTACAAAGATATAAATGAAAAAGATCGAGGTAAATAATCTCTCCTTTGCTTACGACAAAGGAATGCATGGCAAAAGGATTCTATCCGATATCAGCTGGAGCGCTTCCGGCAATGAGACCGTCGGAATCATTGGTGCAAACGGAGCCGGCAAATCGACCATGCTGAAGTTGCTTGTCGGTCTGCAACTCAATTACAGCGGATCAATAGAAACCGGAGGCGTGCCGGTCAGGAAAGATACCGTTAAGCAAATCCGGAAGATGACCGGTTACCTGTTTCAGGATTCAGACAGTCAGTTGTTTATGCCTACAGTATATGATGACGTGGCATTTGCCCCGCGCAATTACGGTTACGCTGAGGTGGAGGTTGTGGAGCGCGCTACCCGTGCTTTACAGGCCGTGAATATGGAAGAGATGCATGACCGGCATATCTATCGCTTGTCGGGCGGGCAAAAGAAGCTGGTCTCAATTGCCACACTTCTGTCCATCGATCCTGATATTATCCTGATGGATGAGCCGTCTATCGCACTGGATCCCCGCAACCGTCGCAATCTGATTCGGATTATCAACGAACTGGATGTCCTTAAAGTGATTGCCTCACATGATCTGGATCTGATCGCTGATACCTGTAGCCGGACAATCCTCATTTCCGAAGGCAGAATCATCAAAGATGGGAATACTGATGATATTCTAAGCGATCAGGCATTGCTGGAAAATCATGGATTGGAATTACCACTGTCATTTGCCAGAAGGTAAGCCGGATGAAATAGAAATCAATATTACAATTTGTAAAGCTCTGTCATTGAGTTGTGTTGAGTATTTGCAGACTGTCTTTCCGCCTTGGAGAAAAAGCGTAAAGAAAATTGTCGAAGTGAAGCGGTTAAAAATCGTCCTTGTCTGACGACCGCAGGGAGGAGTTTGGACGATTTCAGCGTAACGCAGCCAATTTTTAGCTTTTTCTCCACAGCGGCGGCATTTTTTGTTTACTTTTTTTTGCTGTAGAAAAAAAGTAAAAGCCTGTCCGGCTTGAGGACGAGAATGATGAATTTCTTATTTATGTCAAACTAATCAAAAAGAAGAAAAGATGAAACGTTACATTCCTGCTCAGATTGCCCTGATAGTGTTGGTACTCGGGGCTTTTTACGGATTTAGTGCCAGTATTCAGAATGGCACCGCAAGTAAGCCTGCAAACAAGGTAGCAGCAATCCAACCTAAATCGGCAAAGACCTCTACAGTCTATATGACCAAAGAGATCACTCCTGCTGCGTTGATGGATATTTACAAAGCATTGGGTCGGAAAGTGACCGGTAAGGTGGCTGTAAAGATCAGTACCGGAGAGCCGGGTGGTCACAACTATTTATCCCCTGATCTGATTAAAGATCTGGTACAGTCGGTTCATGGTACGATTGTGGAGTGTAATACCGCCTATCCGGGCAAGAGGGCAAGCACTGCCATGCACAAGCAAGCAGCCAAAGACCATGGTTTTACCGATATAGCTCCGGTAGACATCATGGATGAGGATGGTTCGATCGCACTTCCTTTTCCTAAAGGAACGCACATCAAACAGGATTATGTAGGATCGCATTTCAAAAACTACAACTCGTTCATCATCCTGTCGCACTTCAAAGGTCACGCGATGGGTGGCTTCGGTGGAGCCTTTAAGAATATGTCGATCGGTATAGCCTCCTCTGAAGGTAAAATGTGGATACATACTGCCGGCGTTACCAAAAGCACAAGTGATTTTGCTCTATGCTTCAAAACCAATCAGGATGCTTTCCTCGAATCGATGGCTGAAGCTTCCGGTACGGTAATGAAATCTTTGGGCAATCGGGTAGTCTATATCAGTGTGATGAATCATTTGTCGGTGGATTGTGACTGCGATTCTCATCCGAAAGATCCGACCATGAAGGATATCGGCATCCTCGCTTCCCTCGACCCCGTTGCGCTTGATCAGGCTTGTGTGGATTTGGTTTACAAAGCGCCTGATGGCAAAGACCTGATTGAACGTATGGAGTCACGTCACGGTATTCACACCATTGAGCACGCCGCCAAACTGGGGCTGGGTAGCCGCAATTACAAGATCGTAAGTCTCGATAATTAATCATCATGCTCGAACGCGAATTCATATACCTCTGGTACTATTTTACCGTAATTATCGATCAGATAGCACCATACTGGGCTATCGGAATTGTGATAGGTTCAGTAATATCGGTCTTTGGAAAAGCCAAAATTCATCGGCTGTTTGCCTCTACACAGGGCAAAGATATAGGCTTGCTGGGGATTGTCCCGGCAAGTCTGCTCGGTATTGCATCACCGTTATGCATGTATGGGACGATTCCCATTGCTGCATCGTTCTCTGGAAAGGGAATGCGGCAAGACTGGCTGGCAGCTTTTATGATGAGCTCCATCCTGCTCAATCCTCAGCTGATGATTTATAGTGCCGCACTGGGTAGTCATGTGTTTTTTATCCGCATTGCTTCCGGATTTCTGTGCGGCGTTTTAGCCGGTGTATTGGTGAGATTCTTTTACAAAGAGAGGCCCTTCTTTAATTTCTCCGGATTTGAAGAATCTGCGGGTAGGGATACCCATCCGAATCTGTTGATCCGTTTACTGAAGAATATCTGGCGAAATATCAAAGCCACAGGAGTCTATTTTTTACTGGGTATCATTCTGACCGTCCTGTTTCAGCGCTATGTGCCGACAAACCTCTTTGCCGATTTCTTTGGAAATCAGAGAGGGTTTGGCGTGCTGCTGGCAGCCACTCTCGGCGTGCCACTCTATATGTGTGGCGGTGGTACTATTCCGTTGCTGATGGAGTGGCTTGCGAGCGGACTGAGTATTGGTGCAGCAGCGGCTTTTATGATTACGGGACCGGCTACTAAATTCACCAATCTGGGGGCTGTGAAAATTGTACTTGGAAGAAATCGCTTTCTTATTTATCTGCTATTTACCATATTGTATGCGTTGACGCTGGGTGTGTTGGTGGATATTTTCAGTTAGGAGCTGTAAAAAAAGAGTAGTATCTCTTTCATTTAAAACGAATAATACCAACCCCGACATCATTAAATGCCGGGGTTGCTTTTTTGATGTGCTTTTTCAAAAAAGATTATTTCACCCGAATGACTACTTTTCCCTTTGCCCGACCTGTTTCCACGTAGGTCATAGCATCGTTGGTTTGGTCAAATGGAAATACCTTATCAATAGTGGGTACAATAACACCGGCCTCAATCAATTTTGTGATTTGTGTCAATTGTGCGCCATTTGCCTTCATAAAGAGGAAAGAATAGTTTACACCGAGCTTTTTTGCTTTTCTTCGGATGCCCATACTCAAGATATTAAGTACCAGCATGACTAACCCATTCGCATTAATTTCGCTCCCGAAATCAGGATCAGGAGGACCGGAAATAGAGATTACTTTTCCGCCCGGCTTCAATATTTTGAGTGACTTTTCGAGCGTCTTTGTATCTTGACTATTCAATACCACATCGTAATCTTTGAGTATAGTTTCAAAATCATCTTTCCTGTAATCGATAACAACGTCGGCACCAAGTCTTTTTACTAAATCTATATTTGCAGCACTGGTCGTGGTGGCTACTGTTGCACCCAAATGCTTTGCCAGCTGAATGGCTAGTGTACCAACACCCCCTGAACCTGCCTGAATGAAAACTTTCTGACCTTTCTGAAGATTTGCTTTTTCGATTAATGCTTGCCAGGCAGTTAGACCTACCAATGGAATGGAAGCCGCTTCTTCCATGGAGAGTTTTTTCGGTTTAATAGCCACATCCTTTTCGTCTATCGAAATGAATTCGGCAAAAGCTCCGATTCTATGCTCTGCTGGTCGTGCATATACTTCATCGCCAACTTTAAAATTTTGTACTTTGGAGCCTACCTTTACTATAACACCTGCCACATCATGCCCAATTATAAACGGAGTTTTGTAGGGTAAGATGAGTTTGAACTCGCCGGTTTTTATTTTTGAATCTAATTGATTCACACCTGCGGCATACACCTGTACCAATACATCATTTTCCTTTACAACAGGTTCTGCAATTTCAGTTAGATGCAGTTTTTCTTTTTTGCCGTAGCTTTTTACGATGAATGCTTTCATGCGTTCTTTTTTATTTTTTAATTAGTTGTTGCATGGAACTCGCAATGTACATGCCCTTTGGTTTAAACACCTGTTCAAATGCTTGTTTCCTATAACATTAGATTTTAGGTCTATTTTGATTTACTAATCCAAAAGCAATTTTTGGGAAAAGTCGGTTGATGAAATAGAGCAATTTTGAATCACCTACCCGAATGATATATTTATCTTTTTTCAGTCCGGAAATTAGTGCTTCCACTAAATTTTCCGCACTCATTTTTTTATTATCTCTATCAGCGGTCATCTCTGTGGCAACTACTGGTGGAAGCAATTCAAATACTTTTAAATTGCTCTTTAAAATCCGCAAATGCTCTCTGAGCGTTTCGGTGTAGAAATGCAATGCTACTTTGGAAGCAGAATAGGTAGGCTCAATCACCGAAGGGACTAAACTCAAGATAGAAGTAGTATTGATGATTGCTCCTTCTTTTCTGGACTTTAGCATCTCCATAAAAAGATTATTCAACTGTATAACTCCGAGATAATTGATATTTATTTCATACGTAGCACCTTCAATGTGTTTGTCATTTTCTAAGCCCAAATTTAATGGCGGACTCACTACACCAGCATTATTGTATAAAATATCGATTCCTCCAAGCTCTCTGATTTGATTGAAAAGAGAACGTGCATCTTCCTCAATTGCTACATCACTTTTTATTGCTGTTACTGCCGGATACATTTTTTTTGCAGCATCTAATTTTGCCTGATTTCTACCTGTGATAATTACATTTGCACCATTCGCCAAAAATTGTTTGGCTGCTTCCAATCCGATGCCAGATGCGCCACCCGTAATTAATATAGTCTTTCCTTTTAGTTCCATACCATTTTGGAATAATTGATTATTAACAGTAATCCTGATATCAGTTCATACTTTCCGGAAGTTTACCGAAGAAACACCGGAGCGGACCGTTCTCCAGTCCGATAATGCAGAAATTACATTGAATACACCGGGCTTCGGTCTGTTTTCCGGTCTTGAATTTGTTGACTAAATTAGGTTCGATTATGAATGGTCTTGACAGTGAGACGGCATCACATTTATCATTATTAATAATATCCCCGATTTGGTCCATGTTCGTAATACCACCGACAACGATCACTGGTATATTAACCGCTTTTTTGATAGACATGGCAGCATCCAGATTGTATAAACTTTTGGGCAGAGGTTGAGGAACGCTTTTCTCAATCACTGCACCAATCAGATTTTTAAAAAATCGGGGCATTTTGTTCAGCTTTCTATTTTGAGCCATTATCAGTTCCCATGGTACTTGTCCGCGCATCGTAGCCATTCCGGCTTTTACGGTTCCATTGGAAACTTCAATACCATCACACCCGGCTTGTTCTAACAGCTCTGCTATTTTTACCGATTCTTCAATGGTCATCCCATCTTTCAAGGTTTCATATCCATTCATTTTTACAATCATTGGATAGTCGCCCACTTCCTTTCTTGCTTGCTCAAATATTTCTCTGATTATTCTAAATCGGTTTTCCGTACTTCCACCCCATCTATCTGTTCGCCGGTTCATTCTGGGCGATACAAATTCGGAGAGTAAATAACCGTGAGCCATGTGGAGTTGTATGCCGTCAAACCCTACTTCTTTTGCATTTTTCACTCCCTGAACAAAAGCGCGAATGACTTCTAGTATTTCACTTTCAGTCATCTCTCTGGCTTTGTAATCAGCGATTCTGGAAGGTGCAACAACCGCCATTCCGGTTGATTTCTCTTTAGTTTGACCTCCGCAGTGATTTAATTGGGCAATAACCGGGGTGCCCAGCTCATGCATGGCAGAGGTCAGTTTCCGGTGTCCTTCTATATGTTCAGCCTCATTGATCATGGACATAAAATTGCCGGATCTACCTTGGGGGTGTACACCGATAAAGCCCGTGATAATACCACCTACACCACCCTTTGCCAAAGCAGTATATTTTCGGATTAATTGATCTGTAGGTCTTCCATATTCATCGCTCATTCCTTCATAGGTTGCCGATCTGATGATTCGGTTCTGGAATGTAATCCCGGCTAATTTTACCGGGTCAAATACCTTATTTCTATCTTCCATACTTGTGAGTAAAAAATCAATGTATTATATTTGCTTGCAAATTGCAAGTGCAAAGATAGTGTGTTACTTGCATTATGCAAGTAAATAAGGATAAAAATATTATTACCAGAGAGAAGATTCTTCCCTTACAATAAAATATATGCTAATGAAAATAACAAAAAAGAGATCTGATTGCCCTATTAGCTGTTCTCTCGATATCTGGGGGGATAAATGGTCTTTGTTGATTATCAGAGATTTAATATTTGCGAAAAAATGCAGGTACAGCGATTTTCTAAGATCGGACGAAGGTATCGCTACCAATATTTTAGCGACAAGATTGCAAGTGCTTGAGGAAAACGGAATTATTAAGAAATCTGAAGATCCTGATGGTAAGTCAAAAGGTTTTTACAAACTCACATCCAAGGGAATTGACCTACTGCCTGTATTGATTGAGATAGATTTGTGGTCTGAAAAATATTATCCTATACCGGAAGAGATCAAAGAATTGCTGATCGAAGTAAAAAAGGATAAGCCCGGATTTATCAAAAGAATTATAGAGGACCTGACTCAGTATTAATTCCGGCATTCAAAATCCAGCGAACACTTCCAATCTCAACAGTTTTGTATGTAGGGATTGGAAGTGCTTTTATATATAGGCATTACTTCTGTTATGCTATGTTCCTATTTAAGAATCAAAAGCGGGGAATATACTCCGACTCTGATTATTTCAATTTAGCAGCCTAAACTCATTGGGTGATAAGCCTGTATTCTTCTTAAACATCCGGGTAAAATGAGATGGATATTTAAATCCCAGATCGTAAGCAATTTCACTGATTGACTTTTCTCCTTCCAATATACTGTCTTTGGCCAGATCGATTATTTTTAACTGAACAGAGGATGCTACCGTTGATACATACGTCAATGGTCAGGTAATTTCGTCATTGCATGGCAGAAAGCAGATCAGAGATGCATTCGCGGGTTTCCTGAATAACTTTGAAACAGTCTATCACCTCAACGGACAGCAAACCGTAACTATCAATGAAAACAAGGCTACCGGAATTTCGTATTGTTTGGTAACGCTGATCGGAATAGAAAATGAAAAAATGAAAACTACCAATGGTGTTTATTATAACGATGAATATATAAAACTGAATGGTAGATGGTTGATAGCAAAAAGAAAATCAACCTTTGCCTGGCAACAAAAGCAAGAATATTGACATCAATAAGCTTATATAGATATTGAAATATCAACTACATGTCTGAATAATGAGCTTTTCAGCAAATTAGTTTGAGCCGCAGGGAAAAACACTCTCGACGGCTTCTTTGTAATTTTGTATCGGTAAATAAAAGAAAAGTATTCGGACTATACGCCCCTCAGATTTAATTCAAATAACACAAACACAAACTAAAAAGACAACAACATGTTTAATTTCGATTTTTACAATCCTACGCGGATTTTCTTTGGAAAAGACAGACTGGACAATATTGACAAATTCGTTCCGGTTAATACCAATGTACTAATCACTTACGGTGGTGGCAGCGCAAAATAAACTAAGATCGATATACTAAGAAATCACAGACTGGCACTGACATGGCGCTACTCCGACCAGTTGGTTTTCCTATATAGCCGTTGAGGTGAATTTCGGCAGCGGTCCTGTTGAATGGCTGGAGAAAGTAAGTGACAAAGACTACCCTATATCGGCTATTCGCGAACGTTAGAACGCCTTGAAATGTTTAAATGAAGTAATCCCTGAATAACTCTTACTCCTATGAAGACAAATTTTTTTCTATCAGCCATTATTATGGCATTCATCACAACTATGAACTTGCAAGCACAATCACCAAAGAAAATCCTGGTGGCCTATTTTTCCCACAGTGGAAATACCCGCTTTGTAGCCAATCAAATCAAGGAGGCAACCGGTGGTGATATTTTTGAAATTCAACCGGTAAAGGCATACCCCGAAGATTACCAGACTGTGGTAGATCAGGCCAAAAGAGAAATCAACTCAAATTACAAACCCGCGCTGAAAACCAAAGTCAGCAATATCGGGCAGTACGATGTCATTTTCATTGGTTCACCCAACTGGTGGAGTACAATCGCCCCTCCGGTAGCAACATTCCTATCCAGCTACAATCTGGAAGGAAAAACCATTGTGCCGTTTATAACTCACGAAGGTAGCCGCATGGGGCACAGTGTCCCGGATATTAAAAAGCTGTGCCCGAAATCAACAGTACTGGAAGGTCTTCCTATCAGGGGCGGTGATGTCGGCCGGTCTCACAGCGATTTGGTGAAATGGTTGAAGGAAATTAAAATGACAAAATAGCTATTTATCCCAAAAAGAAATTCATATGCAAACAAGAAAATTAGGTAATAGCGGCCTGGAAGTATCAGCCTTAGGATTAGGCTGCATGGGCATGAGCTTTGGATACGGTCAGCCGGGCGACAAAAACGAAATGATTGCATTGATTCGTAAAGCGGTGGAAAGTGGAGTTAACTTCTTTGATACGGCAGAGGTTTACGGCCCTTATGCCAACGAAGAGTTGGTGGGAGAGGCGCTCGAACCTTTCAAAAACGAAGTGGTAATAGCTACCAAGTTCGGATTTAATGTCGGAGGCATAGCTGGAGGGCTCAACAGTCGTCCCGAGCATATCCGTGAAGTGGTAGAAGCTTCGTTGAAACGATTGAGAGTGGAAACTATCGATTTGTTGTATCAACATCGTGTTGATCCGAATGTGCCCATTGAAGATGTAGCAGGTACGGTGAAAGAGTTGATTAAGGAAGGCAAAGTAAAACATTTCGGATTATCCGAAGCCGGTGTGCAGACCATTCGTCGCGCACATGCCGTTCAGCCGGTTACAGCACTTCAGAGCGAATACTCTTTATTCTGGCGTGAACCGGAAATGGAGATTATCCCTACGCTCGAAGAGCTAGGTATTGGTTTTGTGCCATTTAGTCCGCTGGGCAAAGGATTCCTGACCGGAAAGATAAGTGTGGATACCGTTTTCGAGAATAATGATTTTAGAAATTCCGTTCCCCGTTTTGATTTGGAGAACCGGAAAGCCAATCAACCGTTGGTCGATTTAGTGACTGATATCGCTGCTCAAAAACAGGCGACTCCTGCTCAGATTGCACTGGCATGGATATTGGCTCAGAAACCGTGGATTGTTCCAATTCCGGGAACGACCAAACTACATCGTTTACAGGAGAATCTGGGTGGAGTCGAAGTAGAACTAAATGCATCAGATCTGAAACAGATTGAAGAAGCAGCTTCTAAGATCACCATTGTGGGTGACCGCTATCAGGCTGCTGCACAAAAAATGATTAACCGGTAATTTCGATATCACAATAGTTTCAAAGAGGGGGTATTCATGACTTTTATCAGGGTACCCCCTTTTTTTATTCCAATATATGATCAACTCAGTTTTCTATATTCACTGGGTGTTTGCCCAACCCGTTGTTTGAATACCCTGACAAAGTGTTGAGGATACTTAAAGCCTAACTCATAGGCAATTTCATTCACGGTTTTATCAGCATCGAAAATCTTATTCTTGGCAACATCTATAATTTTATTCTGGATGTAATCTTGTGCTGTTTTCCCCGTTTCTTTTTTAATGATATCGCCAAAATAATTGGCCGATAGATGAAGCTCATCTGCACAATAAGCAACAGAGGGCAGACCTATATTGTATGGCTTTTCTGAAGAGAAATAGCTATTCAAAAGCTCCTCAAACTTTTCCACAATGCCTTTGTTTACATTCTCTCTTGTGAGGAACTGACGATCGTAATAACGTTCACAGTAGTTCAAAAACAATTCAATATTTGAAGCAATGAGTTTTTTGCTATGCTTATCAATCGATTGCTGTAGCTCAAACTCCACTTTTGAAAAGCAATCTAATACAATCTGCCTCTCACGCTCGGACAAATGCAATGCCTCGTTCGTGTTATAACTGAAAAAGTGATACTCATTTATAATCTTGCCCAGGGAGGTTCCCCGAATCAAATCCGGATGAAACACTAAAGCGTGTCCCTTCGGTTGATAAACAGGATTTGAAAACTCAACATCCATTACCTGACCAGGTGCCATAAAGACCAGGGTTCCTTCCTGATAATCATAATAGTTTCGACCATATTTCAGATCACCGCATTTCACATCCTTGAGGAAAATGCAATAAAATCCGTATCTGATTCTGATCTTACTGGAATTATTCCAGGATCTTGGATGTGCTTTCGAGAAATCAATTATGCTCACTAAGGGGTGTAATGTTTCGTAATTATTAAAAGCATTGTATTCGCTTATCGTATCAAAGCTGTATAGCTGTTCCATAGTTGTACCTTTTTTGTTTCAAATATATGCATTTCAGTACTATTATAACAACGCAGAATGGTGCATCGGTAAGATTGGTATAATTTACAGTAATCTATATACCAATACCTTCATTTTCAATTCGGAAATTTGCAACTGTAAATATGATGCCTCAATTATAGAAGCAAGAGTAAGTAATAAATATCAAACTTATAGACTATGTACAATGTAAAATTAAACAACGGAGTAGAAATGCCAATCCTGGGATTTGGCGTTTTTCAAATGAATGACCCCAAAGAGCGTGAACAGAGTGTTATTGATGCTATTCAGTCTGGATATCGCTTAATTGATACAGCCGCATCGTATATGAACGAAGAAGCCGTAGGGCGGGCCATCCGGAATAGTGGAGTAGATCGAAAAGATCTTTTTATTACCACAAAGCTTTGGGTGCAGGATGCCGGTTATGAAAACACAAAAAAATCGTTCCAGCGGTCGTTGGATAAACTGCAATTGGATTATCTGGACCTGTTCCTCATTCACCAACCTTATGGCGATGTGCATGGATCGTGGAGAGCCATGGAGGAATTATACAAAGCGGGAAAAGTAAGAGCTATCGGTGTAAGTAACTTTCAGCCGGATAGAGTGATGGATTTGATTATGTTTAACGAAATTGCTCCGGCAGTGAATCAGGTGGAAACTCACCCGTTTAATCAACAAATCGAAAATCAGAAGTTCTTAACTGATAATAACGTTCAGATCGAATCATGGGGCCCGTTTGCCGAAGGTAAAAACAACTTATTCCAAAATGAGCTGCTGGGTTCAATTGCTTCGAAATACAATAAATCCATTGCACAGGTAGTTCTTCGGTGGCTTACGCAACGTGGTGTAGTGGTTATTCCTAAATCCGTCCGGAAGGAAAGAATCATTGAAAACTTCAATATCTTCGACTTTGAACTTAGCTTTGACGATATGGAGGCTATTGCTACACTGGATACCAAAACCAGCTTGTTTTTTGATCATCGCGATCCGGAGATTATCAAATGGATGGGTAGCCGGAAACTTGACCTGTAATCAGTTTCAGGGGTCAATTTATAAACATCAATTTCAAACGATTTATGAAAAGTAGAAAATCATCATTCAGCAATTCAAACACTCCAAAAACAATAAGCCTGAAGACATCCTTTGTCCTTTTATTACTTGCTTGTTTGCCTGCTTTTGCTCAAAACGCAAAAAAACAAAAGCTATTAATAATTGAACGACAGGGAGCATTTTCAGCAGGGGGAACCGTCATAAAAAGTGAAGGTACATTTGACCCACTCAAACCATGGTATGAGCAACAAGGTGGTCAAACCCGGCACGGAGATCATGCCGATGTGTTTTATCAAATCCCGGTAAATGCAAAACATAACTCAATGGTGTTCTTGCACGGTTACGGACAGTCGCGCCGCAGTTGGCAAACGACTGCTGATGGACGGGAAGGTTTTGCAGATATGTTTTTGCGAAAAGGCTATGGAGTTTATCTCGTAGACCAACCGGGTCGTGGTGAAGCCGGACAAACTTCAAAGCCCGGACAAATTACAGCAACACCGGATGACCAAACCTGGTACACCCAATTTCGGATTGGCCTATATCCTAACATGAATGAAGGCGTTCAATTCCCGAAAGACAGTTTATCGTTGGATAAATTTTACCGGATGATGACCCCGAACACAGGCAATGTAGATGAAGCAATCGTAGTAAATGCCCTGTCAGCTGTGTTTGATAAATCGGGCGATGGCATTCTGTTGACACATTCTGCCAGCGGTGTACCCGGTTGGAAAATAGCTATGAAGAATGAGCGTGTAAAAGCAATCGTTTCATACGAACCGGGCGGATTTATATTTCCGGAGGGTGAGGTTCCCGAAGGAAATCGTGGCGGTGCAGGTATACCTCTCAATGAATTTATGAAACTGACCAAAATCCCTATTGTAGTTTATTACGGTGATTTTATACCAAAGGATGAAACGAATTTTCCTTCTCTAAACTTCTGGCGTAACGTACTGATCACCGCCCGCCAATGGGCTAAGGTGGTAAATGTTCACGGGGGTGATGTTACCATTGTTCATTTGCCCGAGATAGGTATAAAAGGCAATACTCATTTTCCCATGTCGGATTTAAACAATGTAGAAATTGCCAATCTACTTTCAGCTTGGTTAAAGCAGAAAGAGTTGAATTAGAATAACAAAGATGAATATATTTAGCATAAAACAGTTTTTATCAGCAATAATATTGACTTCAAGTATTATTGTTTCGGGTCAAACCAGATCAACCAATCCCTTTGGCTTAGTCTATGAGAATGCTATAACAGAAAATGTACCGGGAAAAGTAAACATTCATCCGGTAAGCTACAAACTGAATGGAATTGATATCGCTGCCAATGTTTATACACCCGCTAATTACGACCCGTCAAAGAAATATCCGGCGGTGGTAGTGGCTCATCCGTTTACTACTACAGAACCCATGCACATCCAAATTCAACCTTTAAATACACGATGAGCAGCTTGCTCGATTTAATGACTTTTGATGCAGCCACTAATATGGATTTAATCAATCAACCTTTGTTGATGATGGAGGGAAGCAAAGCCGATACAAAATACATGACAGATGAAGCATTTAGCAAAGCAACCCATGCAAAAAGCAAGGAGTTATTTCTGATTCCGGGTGCCACCCATATTCAAACCTATTATGTTCCTGAGTATGTATCTCTGGCAGTAAATAAACTCAACGGGTTCTTTGGCAAATATCTATAAAAACATGCTTTTTTAAAGCCTCCCCTTTTGGGGGAGGTTTGGAGGGGGCTTTTAAAACATACCATAATGAAAACATTAGTTTCGGCATTTATTTTACTTTTTATGAGTACTCAATTTATTTTTGGTCAGCAAAATGCAGCTGCCAGTCCGGTTAAAAGTTACACAAAAGCCGAACAGGAAATCGTTACTCTTTCCAAAGAAAAGTGGCAATGGATGGCCGACAAAAATGCAGATGTCCTAAGTAAGCTGTTTCACGAAAAAGCCGTCTTTGTACACATGGGCGGAAGCTGGGGTACAGCTCAGGAACTCAATGTCTTAAAAAGTGGCGGGATTTGGTACAAGAAAGCTGATATCTATGAGGTATCGGTGAATATTATTGGCAATACAGCCATCCTGCTGAATAGAATTAATTTGTTAGCTGTAGTAGGTGGGAATGAAGTGACTAATCCGTTTGAAGTGACCGAAGTATATGTAAAGGTTAAAGGGCAATGGAAGTTAGGGGCACTGTCGTTTACCAGATTGATGACTCGTTAATAGTTACAACTCAATACATTTTGAAGATGAGAGAAATATCTTTCTTTACAGGACTTATTTTGCTCTTGTTAAGTATATCCGGCAATGCAAATGCACAAACTGACATGCATAAAGATTCACTAAGCAAACAACAGGAAAAGATAATCACCATAGCTGCTTTTGCCGCTAAGTGTGATTTGAATAAACTAAAACCCGAGCTTGTTGCGGGGCTTGAAGCCGGATTAACGGTGAATGAAATAAAGGAAGTATTGGTACAACTTTATGCTTATAGTGGTTTCCCGAGAAGTCTTAGAGGATTACAAACCTTTATGTCGGTATTGGACGAACGCAAAGCCAAAGGCATAAACGATACTTGGGGGCGTGAAGCTTCACCCATAACAGATACCCGTGATAAGTACGAACGTGGCAAAGAGATTCTTGCTAAACTTTCGGGCACTGCTCCACAGAAAGGAAGAGCTCTAACCGGTTATGCTGCATTGAGTCCCGAAATTGATACTTTTCTCAAAGAACACCTTTTTGCAGATATATTTGAGCGCGATGTGCTGACTTATGCGCAACGCGAAATGGTAACGGTTTCAGTCTTAATTACAATTGGTGGTGTTGAGCCTATGTTATCATCGCACATGAATTTATGCCTCAACGTCGGAATCTCACCGGAACAACTGAAGCGGTTAATTACTGTCATTGAAGTAAATGTGGATGAAACCAATGCCAATTCCGCTAAAGTTGTTCTGAATGAATTGATTCAAAGCAAAGGCTTACCTATTGATAAAATGCAACACAACTCAACGGACAATAATGCAAGTGACCGGATTTTCCCCAAAGGGGTGAAAATCACAAATAAGAATTTCACCGGTGTTGTATGGCTTTCTATGCTCTCGGCCAATGATTCGGTATTTAAAGATCCGATAGCAAATGTCACTTTTGAACCGGGTGCCAGAAACAGTTGGCACAAGCACCCCGGAGGACAGATTCTATTAGTAACGGCAGGTATCGGATATTATCAGGAAAGAGGTAAACCTGCACAGGTATTGCATAAGGGTGACGTTGTGAAAATTCAGCCCAATATAGAACATTGGCACGGTGCAATTGCAAATAGTTCTTTTGCTCATTTGGCTATAACACCAATGAGCAAAGGGGAAACCATTTGGTTGAATCCGGTTTCTGATGAAGATTACAAAAAACTAGAAGTATCAAAATAAAATACTTGCAGCCGTCAGGCCAACATGGCGTTAGTTAATTTGGTTAACCCACATTGCAGTCCAAATCCGAACGCAAGTTAAAAAACGCCTCGGTTTCCGTTAAATAGCAGTTAAAATCAATCCTTATAGTGTTAATCTATTTTGCAATCACCTGATAATCAACAACCGTATTTTCAATAAACCGCATGTAGTCCCCCAAAACGGGTTGCCAGAGAACACTCCTCCCTCTAACTTTGTGGCGATGTTTATCAAGAGCACACAAAAAGAGCGCGACGGGCAACCTTACACCTATTATCGGTTGTGCGAAAGTTACCGGGACGGAAATTTCATCCGTAACCGGACGCTCTTGTGTTTGGGTGAACTTGAAGGATTGAGCCAAACCCAGCTAAAAGTCCTTGCGCGGCGCATAGACGATCTTTACCAGGGGCGTACATGTAGTGTCCTGAGCTGCTTTAGAGACGATCACGTTGAACAGCTAGCTGTAAAATTTTCTGCGGATCTCAAAGAAGCCGAACAAAAAGCATTGGCTCAAAACGATCCCAACCTGGTCAATCCGGACACGATGAAGCACACCGATGTTCGGGAGATCGGTGCGGAGTGGATGTGCAAACAAGCCGTCAGCCAATTGGGAATCGACCGTTATCTGAGTCAATCCGGATGGAGCGAAGAACGGATCGCTTTAGCTGTAACACACCTCATTAGCCGCACGGTGTATCCGGCTTCTGAGCTAAAATCCGTGTCATGGATAAAAGAAAATTCGGCGGTATCAGAACTGACCGGCATAGACCCGTCGAAACTCACCAAAGATTCGTTATACAATATCTCTCATGCATTGTATAAGGAGAAAGAAGGTTTGGAAAAATATCTTTCCCGTTACAGTAGCGAACTTTTTGATATTGAAGATAATATAATGCTATACGACCTGACAAATACCTATTTTGAGGGGCGTATGTCATCAAGCAAACTGGCCAAAAGGGGCAGAAGCAAGGAGAAACGGAGCGATGCCAAACTGATCGTGCTGGCCGTCGTGGTCAATCCCTACGGATTTATCAAGCACAGCGAAATCCTGGAGGGGAACATGGCCGATTGTAACACCCTTGAGCGGATGATCAAACATTTGAAAAAGAAGGTCAATCCCAATCCTGAGGCTAAATCAGTCATCGTAATCGATGCCGGAATCGCTACCGAAGGCAATCTGGCGCTGCTCAAGACTAACGGATACGATTATATGTGCGTCTCCCGAAAAAGACTAAAGGATTATAAAGCGGACACGAACCGTCAGCCGGTGCAGGTTCTTGATCGGCTGGAGCGCCCCATCGAGCTTAGAGAAGTCACGGTAGAAGGCGAGGAAGACCGGTTTCTATACGTAAAGAGCCAGACCAAAGCACTCAAAGAGGAAGCCATGCACAATCAGTTTACCCAACGATTCGAGCAGGCTTTATCAGAGGTCAAAAAGGGAATCCACTCCAAGGGCGGAACCAAGACGCTGTCGAAAGTACACGAGCGAATAGGCCGGATCAGGGAGAAATATGCCTCAGTCCATAATCTGTACGAGATAACCGTTGAAAGCAATAACGCCAAAACGGCAACCGGACTGACATGGGTAAGAAAACAAACAGCACAACCAACAGAAGCCGGTGTCTATTTCTTGCGCACCTCTCTCAAAACGCAGGGTGAAGAGCTATTATGGCGAATCTACAACATTATTAGAGAAATAGAATACACCTTTCGGGTATTGAAAACCGACCTCAATCTACGCCCGGTCTTTCATAAAACGGATGAAGCCACCTGTGCCCATCTGCATTTAGGCTTGTTGGCCTATTGGCTTGTTTCCACTATACGGTTCCAACTCAAACAAGCTGGAATCAACCAGGAGTGGAGAGAAGTCGTCAGAATAATGAACACGCAGAAAAGTGTGACCACAACTGTTGAAAATAGCCGAAAACAAATCGTATCAATCCGAAAATGCTCTGAACCCAACGATAAAGTAAAACTGATATACGATGCTTTGAATTATAAATACAAACCATACATACAGAAAAAATCCGTAGTCCCCCAATTTGAATTTTTCGAAAAAGATTCTCAATCTAATCAGGGTGTTACGGATTCTTAGCTGCAATGTGGGTTAAAGCAATAGAGGTAACACCAGCCCAGATTGCACTGGCATTGATATTGGAACAAAAACCGTAGATTGTTCCTATCCCCGGAACGACTAAGCTGCATCGCTTCAACGAAAATATTGGTTCGGTTGAAGTAGAACTCACAACTACCGACCTGCAACAAATCGAGGAAGCCGCTTCTAAGATCACGATCGTGGGAGACCGCTATCAGGCGGCTAATGCGAAAATGATTGATAGGTAATTGCTGTCTTGTTTGGTTGTGTTTAAAATATGCAGAAAAGCATCATCTTTGACATTTTGCTACTTCCGAATTTTGAAAATCAGCCATTTTATGGAAACTAATACTCTAGGGACACTCTAGGGACACTCTATGGATCCTCTAAGGACGGTCTAAGAAATGGATGAAATGGATAAACAGGCAAAATTGATTACATATTTGACCAATTTCGCCTGATTGGTTGACAGAATGATAATCCGGAACATAAAGAAGTAAAAGCCGGTATTAAATTGATCCCAATGATAAGCCTTTTACTGATACATATTGTTTCTGAAACGATATAAATGAACACTCTGATCCAGAGACTGCTGTAGCATTTCGAGGAATTTACGCGCTGCGATGG
The DNA here is from genome assembly GCA_963668555.2 of Bacteroidales bacterium. Classification (GTDB taxonomy): domain Bacteria; phylum Bacteroidota; class Bacteroidia; order Bacteroidales; family UBA7332; genus CAXXIC01. Next base: position 4,735,329 of record CAXXIC010000001.1, on the reverse strand, counting down.
TGTGATAACTACCTTTTCGCCAATAGATAGCTGCCTGGATTTCTGCATTCTTTTCGCTAATCCTGATAGCTCGCAGATTGTCGTTATCCAGTACCGATGACTGAGGCAGGACTGTTATCCAGTGCCCTGCACATATCAGTTGGTACAAAATATTGACATCGTTCAGTTCCAACTGTATATTCAGCTCTTGCATGAGCGGAGAGAAACGCTCCTCCAGTATATCCCTTATATGCATGCCCCGTTCGGGTAAAGCAAGCGGATATTCTCTTAAAACAGTCAAGAAAAGAGTTGCTGATTGTGCAAGGGGATGATTTTTATGCAAAAACACAGCCAGTGGCGACCTGAATAGCTCAATGCATTCTTTTTTATCAGTGAAAATATAGAGTCAATCGCTAATTGTGTAGGCGAATTGCTGACAAATCCCGTCAGATAGACTCCTGTTGGAATATCCTTAATGGGGTAAAAGTTTTCAATAGTGCCTTTCTTTCCGGCGACAGGCGTACACATCACCTTTGGGCAAAATGGTAAGGTGACAATTGGCGCAGTTGCACCCTTCGTAAATCATATTTTTATCCAGATTCTCCGGGATAGTGAATATACCCTTCTCGTATAGGAAAAGCGTCCATAGATGATCCTTGAGGTTAAAGCTGGTCCCACTATCCTTGTAAGTTTCAAATTTTTGCCAGCATACCTCCAGTAAATCCCGGTATTGCAGCGGAGTAAGGTGTGCACTCTTCTCCGTACTGGTGGGGCAATAGCGGGCAAAGGCGAAAATGTCAGCTTTGTGCTCCACCACCAAATCAATAATCCCGGGTATTTCGTCAATATTTGTTCCCGAAACGGTGGTCATGATAGCACAACGGATACCTGCATCGCGTAAACACTTTATCTTTTCGAGCGTGGTATCAAAAGAGCCTCGCATTGTGAGTGTCGCGTAGTCCGTCAATGGAGAGCTGATATCTTTCGCATCCGCATTCTTTCAGGCGACGACACACTTCATCGTTGAGGTGAAACGGATTGCCGAGTATGCTAAACGCAATCTGGTAGGCTTTAAACATTTCCATCAGATCCCAGAATCGACTGTGTAGGATTGGGTCACCTCCGGTAATGTAGAAGTAGGGGAGTCGCCCGGCCTGCTTGCACATTTCGAGGCAGTTGGCAAAAACAGATTCGTTAATGATGTCCTTATCAACCCAAACACCCGAATGCGTGGACGCTTCTGAATTTGCCGACCTGGCATTGGACATGAAATGAGTCTACTCCGAAAACGAAGTTTCTCGGAGATTCGCGAAATTTCAGTTTTGCAGGAGATTGAATTTCAATATAATCCAAATGTAATATTCGTGGATTGACTTCATCGATTTTCAATTCGCGGCAAAAATAACTTTTTGGAGCAGACTCAACAATCGAGCTTTAAAATGTCAATTCACCACTGACGATTTTGTCTATCATTCCTTCATAAGGAGCTTCCGAAATGACCTTCTCGTTATTCTGCCCTTCGTTCTTTTTGAAGAATATTTGTCCAAACTCGGGAACCACATATTTTGGATAGGTTTCATATTTCAGGCGGGATTCTTCCATCAGTCCGATAGAATCGTTTTGATAACACACTGTAATTTCAGGATGTTCGTGTACCCATTTTGGGAAAAAGATAATGCCATGCAATTTATTTTCATTCGGAATAAAATCCAGACTTACATCGGTCCCTGTAGGTTCGGTCCAGGCAATCTTAAAAACTCCGTCAACCAGCTTCACGATATGTACTTTTTGATTGCGCACCCAACGGCCTCCCACCATGCCACTATGAATCCGATAATCAATCGTATCTTCATTTTTTACATACATTTCGTAATTCCAGCCATTTGCATAGGTATAAATAAAGTGACCGCCTAAAAACTCATTTAAATCTTTAATCATTTCCATTTCATTTTATATATTTACGATGCGAAATTAGACAAGTAAAAATAGGCGCTACTTGTAGATATAGACACATTCTTAACAAAAAAGGACAAGTATGGCCAATGCCGAGGTAATGGAAAAAGACAGCATCTATACATATACTACCCAAATTGAGTATTTATCGTTGGAGACACACATTCACCCTTGCCATAATCAATTGATATACATGGTAAAGGGAACGTTATATATCCATACAGGAGAATATGAATACTTTCTGCCCGAAGGATTTATCGGAATAATACCCCGAAACAGGGCTCACAGTTTGCGGAGCGGAAATGAACAAGTCAAGATGTTCTTAATCTATTATCCCGAACCGATGAAAAACAAAGGACTAATCATATTTAATTCCAATGATTTCATTATTGAAAATATAAGATACATCAGTAAACAAGCTCATACACTGGATAAAAAGAAGCACGAGGTGTTATTCAAATATACCAGTTCTTTCTTGCGCGTATTGGAACAAGTAGGTAACGACAATTCATTTCCGGTAAAAGGATTAATTGCTCCCCGAAATGAAAGACTCGCTCATGTTATGCAGTTTTTAAAGTCGAATTTCAAAGAGGATATCAGTCTGAAAACAGTAGCTTCGGAATTTGGTTTCACTGAAAGAAATTTGACCCGACTGTTTAAGAAGGAAAATATCAGTTTCAATAACTGTCTCAACTATATCCGAATTGTGAATGCATTGGAACTTTTCGCGGAACATTCGGACCATATTGAAAAAGTGGCATATGATGTAGGCTACAATTCAGCCGGTAATTTCAGCAGAACCTTCAAAAAATTCACCGGTTACACGCCGAGCGAATACCTCAAAAAGAATTGTAATAACAGTATCAGTCAATAGTCGTCCGTTCGTTCGTTGTTTTTGGGTGAGGCGATCCAACGTTGTTTTGTTAAAACCAGTTTATTGGTTAGATTGAAAGTGCATAGAATAACCAAAAACAAAGCTTACAGTAGAGTTTGACTAAGGAGTTCAGACTCTTCCGAGAACTCCGGAAGAGTTTCCTTTTGTAATAAAGGATTGTAAAACACAGTTCAGGTTTTACAATCTCTATTTCTGGCGTATCTTTGTAAAACCAAAACTTAAACAGATTCGTTAATGATGTCCTTATCAACCCAAACACCCGAATGCGTGGACGCTTCCGAATTTGCCGACCTGGCATTGGACATGGCTACCACACTTTTAGCATCGGGAGCACATTGCGGACGCATCTCCAACAACCTGAACCGTATGGCGAAACAGTGGCATCTCGATGTGCAGATGCAACTGACTTTTATTGGTGTGGTAATAACCGTAACCTGCGAATCAGATCCGCAGCAAACGATTACCCGTTATCGTACGACACCACCTCACTCCGTCCATCTGAGACTGCTGACCGAATTCAGCCGCCTGACGTGGAAAGCAGCCGATGGCGACCTCACTTTTCAACAGGTAAAAGAAGAGGCTGAACGCATCAAAAAGATTAATCATTACAGCTATTTGTCGATAGCGCTGGCGGTGGGCATTTCGTGTGCCTGCCTCTGTCTGCTGTTGGACGGAAGCCTGATAGACGGAGCTGTTGCCTGTTTGGCCGCTTCCGTCGGATCGATTGTACGCGTATATATTTTGAAGCAAAAGTTCAACTCCATGATTTCGTTCGTCATCGCCTCGTTTGTCACCACTATGATATCGGGGGCAAACATGATTTTCGGATGGGGTGGGGCCCCGGAAGCGGCCCTTGCTACCTCCGTGCTTTATCTGGTACCGGGCGTTCCGCTGATCAATTCGCTTATAGATCTTATAGAAGGTCACCTCTCGTCGGCATGGAACCGCGCTCTTTTCGGCGCTTCCATTCTGCTATGCATTGCTGTGGGCATGATCCTGAGTATTTCACTGTTGGGAATAAATAATTTCTAGCCATGACCGAAGAACTTATATTACACATACTGCTCGATTTCGGGCTGGCATTTGTAGTCGGATTTTGCTGGGGGATACTGTTTGGATCCCCCAAAAGCGTTTTATGGATTGCCGGCTTGTTAGGTGCGCTGGGACATAGTCTGCGATTTGTGTTTTTGCAAGCCGATACAGGCCTTATTACCGCTACGATGATTAGTTCCGTCACCATCGGTCTGATCGGTATTTACTGCGCTCATAAGGTACACCATCCGCCGGTCGTCTTCACCATGCCGGCCTGCATCACCATGATTCCCGGGCTGTACGCTTACCGCACCATGCTGGGCTGCATCAAGCTGACCGATCCTGCAATCTTGCAACAACATACTGATATCATCGGACAGATAGGTTACAACCTGATGCTCACCATGTCATTACTTTTCACCCTGGCGATCGGGATTTCCATCGCCGCGCTGCTTTTCCGCAGCAAAAGCGTGCGGGAGATTAATTTCGGAAAGAAGGGGGTGTCCCAAAAGTAAGAAAGAAGTAACTTTACAGCTTTAAGAGCCCAATATCTCAGAATACAACAAAATAAATGGAAGCACAACATACGCAAAGCGATATCCGAATCGTAAACCCGGGCAGCAACGGCAAATTAAAAGGATCAAAAGGAGAGATACTGATCCCGCCCAGGGACTGGATATTTTTACCTGCCGGTGATGCCGGTGTAACCCGAAAAGTAACCTCGGAAGGAGTCTATTGGAGGGTTGAAATAAAAAAAGGCAGACGGACGATTTCATTAGGTATTTGGGCGCCGAAAACGATTATCTCGCAGGCGCAGCAAGAAATGCAGGCCACACGTTCAACCGAAGAATATCAGAAACGGAAAATATATGCAGCCGGACGGCGGGAAAAGAAACAGGCGGAATATGATGCTGAATTTTGTCAGGCTGTTGAATGTTTTCTCGCTTTTCATAGCCGGTACAAAGAGTTGGAGAAGAAATTAGCAAAAGCAGTGACGGTTCATGCCATACCCGTGGGAAGCGGAACCGTTGCCCGCACACAGCTGATTCCGATTGAAGAACGAGCCGCCCATGCAGTCATAGCCTGGATGCGCCATCAAACCACAGCCTACGACAATATGAAAATTGCGCGAATCAAAGGAGAACGTCGTGCCGTCAGACGATCGTTGGCCCAACAATCGGTTGCTCTGCTCGCCAATTACCGTGAAGGTAACGAAACGACCGAACCTTGTCCGCTGCAACAAGCACTGAATAATAATCAATCAACCAATCATGCCGAATAATTGCCCTTGTGGTTCCGGTCGCAGCTTTGCGACTTGTTGCGAACCCATTATCAAAGGAAAAACCGATGCAACCACAGCACAAGAGTTAATGCGATCACGTTATGTTGCCTTTACGCTGGCCAATGTAGATTACCTGATGCGTAGCCACCATTCTACCACACGCCCCATCAAAGAGCGTAAAAGCATCGAAAGATGGGCGAAGTCGGTAAAGTGGATTGGATTGACGGTTCTGAATACACAGGCCGGAGAGGCGAACGACACCATTGGATATGTGGAATTCAAGGCTCTTTACCTGGAAGATGGAAAGTTGCAGCAGATCTACGAAAAATCTCTTTTCGAACGTGAAAACGAGAAATGGGTGTATGTATCGGGAGTGATGTTTGAATAATAACCTTTTCTTCAGTATCTCAGCTTTGGCGCGAGGTACACATTTAAAGCGGTATCAGCATTACACCTGATGCCGCTTTTGTTTTTTGACCCAATCAAACACTTACGCACTTCATTTGTTTTAGTAAAGAATACAACCGGTTATGAATGAACAGTAAATATCTTTTCCTGGAAGGAAAATCGGCCTACATCACCTTTATTTCCCCTTCTTCCGAATTTAAATGTCGTAATCATGAAAAATTCAGTCCTTGCAATTGCTTTCATTTTTATTTGTTTTTCAATCTTTGCTCAATCGAATATTAGCCTGAAATTTAACCTCCAAAAAGGAAAGGTAAATCAGTTAAAGAGCATCAGTAAGCAGAACATTCAGAACACCTACAACGGGACACCGTACAACTCAGTGGTGAATACCAGTTCCGTGGTCAGTTTCACCCTCATTTCGCAAGATAACGATCAGATGAAGATCGAATTTTTGTTTGACACCATTCAGTCAAAGACCTCTTCTTCTATGGCGAATAAAGAGACCAACTCTGCAAAACCGGCCAAAAGTAAAGAGTATCTGGAGCGGATGTTAAACAAATTCAGCGCTGAAAAGATCATCGCGAAGATTTCTACTTCCGGCAAGTTTATTGGTTTTGAGAATTACAAAGCATTTCGCGACAAAATCATGCAGGTCATGGATTCTGTACCAGATAACAAACGGGATCAAATACAGAAACAAGCCGATATGCTCTTGAAAGAATCGAGCTTACGTACCATGATTGAGCCATTGTTTGCCTATTTACCCGAAAATCCGGTTAAACAGGGGGACAAGTGGGAAACTACAGTGTCTCAATCAGGAGGCGGTATGTCGGCCATGATGTTTAATACATTCACACTGGAGGGAGTCGAGAACGATCAGATTCAATTATCTGAAAAATCTGAATTGGAATCCATTCCTTCCACCGAACCCAATCCGATGATGTCGTCGGATATCAAAGGCACATCGACTGCCAATATGACCATTGATAAAAAGACCGGATTGATTCTGAAAAGCAGTGTCAAAGGCCATTCCGAAGGTATTATTACGATTAAAAATCAGGGCAATGAAATAAAGATGCCTATGGTGGTTGATTCTCAATCGGAAATTATCAAAGTCAAATAACAGTACCGGAATTCACATTAAGAACCATGGAATGAAGATAAAAACTCTAATCGTATTCCTTTGTTTATCGGCAGGGAGTACATACGCGCGTCAGGTGATCTCGGGAACCGTTAGTGATAAAGTAGCCAATAAAGCCATCGATGCTGCATCAGTGGAGTTGCTGCAACTGCCCGACAGCAGCATGATCGAATCAACTTACACCAGTAGCGAAGGTTCTTTCATGTTGATGAAAGCTGATACCACCAAGTCCTATTGTTTGCGGGTGAGGCAATTCAATTATAAGAAAAGGATAATTCCTGTTCCTCACAAATCGGGCAGCAGAATCACTAATGTCGGGAATATAGCGCTCGAGCCCTCTTCCATTACACTCCGGGAAATTACCGTTAACGGATCGAAGATACAGGTTACGGAGCTGCCTGATCGCACTGTTTATGGCATTTCATCCGATTTGCGAAAGACATCGACCGACGGACTTGATGTGATTCGCAAAGTACCATCGGTGCAGGTTGATTATTTTAGTGAAGAAATTAAGGTGGATGGAAAATCAAATATCCAGATTGAGGTAGATGGTGTCACCCGCGATAAAAGTTACCTCAAAAAACTGCATCCTTCGCAAATAGCCAAGTTGGAGGTAATCACTAATCCGACGGGTAAATACGATGCTGAAATCGATGCAGTCATCAATATCATCACCGATCGGGAAGCCCGATACGGACTGAAAGGGATGGTAAACACTCAATTAATGCCCAACGCAACAGATCGGTATCTGGCTCAGGGGAATGGTAGTCTCGACTACGGACGTAGAAAGATTTCGTATTACATTTCTGCCAATGGTGGAACCGGAAAATTCGGGTTCCTCAATGGGATGAATAGAATTTCAGGAGTGAATGGTCTACATCGAAATGGAAAACAGAATATGCTTTTTAGCAATGGCTATATCAATACCGGTTTTATTTATGATCCCGATGAGAAAAATAATCTGAATGTAAATATCTCGTACAACGGCAATACTTCAAAAAACAAAAACGACCAAACCACATACAACAGCGAAAATGAGATTCTGAAAAGCATAAACGGAACGGTCAGCAATTCAACGAATAAAAATGGTGGCATTAATTCGTCTGTTTTCTACAAGCACCGGTTCGATAAGAAAAAGAATCACGCTTACGAAATCGAGACCAATTTTTACCGTAGTCTCCGAAGCAATAACCTGACTAATTTCCAAAATATAACTTACGATTTAGATAGTACAGAAGTGCTTCCGCGTTCACCTCTTCAGACCGAAGAGAGCAAGACCCGAAGAACAACACTGAACACCCGCGCCAGTTATACCTTGCCATTCGATAGTGTTTATACTTTTGGTACGGGAATAAACGGTAACTTCAGCCAAAACAACGTTGACAACATTAGTACGATCAGCAGTAATGCCCCCAATTTGGATTATAAAAACATCAAGGGCACATTCTTCGCAGAACTATCACGAATATTCAAAAAAGGAAATGTAAAGATGGGGGCGAGAGTAGAAGTCTCCTATGTTACCATAAATACGACTAATACCAACAAATACTTTTCTCCTCTGCCTTATCTGAACGGACAGTACAAAATTAATGACCGGAACAGCCTGAAACTGAACTATTCGCGCCGGGTAATCCGTCCATCCAATAACCAGTTGAACCCCTTCGTCAGTGTCCTGGATAGTCAGACTATCAGCATGGGTAATATAGAACTAAAACCGGCTTACCGGGATAATTTTCAACTGACCTACAATATCAAGTATGGAAAAAATAAATTTAGCGGAAGCTTATCACCACAGATATTCTTTGAATACCGGACGAAGCTAATCCAGTATATTACACAATTTTCAACAGAAAAGAAATCTTTCGTAAGAATGCCTGAAAATATCTCCAATGGTTACGAAACCGGTGCGGCTCTTTCAGCCAATGCGCAGATATCTGCAGCGATGTTTAATACTAATTTCAGGTATATCCGCAGCCATATCGATAAATATGGCGATCAGATCGATGCCGTTGATAGAAACAGTTGGAGTTGGAATTCGCAACTGATGTGTCCGTTATCCAAGACTTTAAGACTTTTTACTATGCTTAATCTGACGGGCCCCATGATAAATGGACAAGAAGTCAATCGAAATGCAGCGTTTTATATACTTGGTTTTTCCAAACAATTTAAGAACAATAGCTCACTTACAGTTATAACGCTTAATCCGTTAAGCAAAAAAACGTTCTATAACACGACTACGATCAATAACTCCTCCCTCTATCAACGATCTGAGTCGTATATGAATTTAAAGAATGTAATAATGTTCAATTACAGCTACAACTTTAAAGTGGGTAAAGAGATAAAAGCCGAAAAACGGAGTGTCGAACAGGAAATGGAAGATAACAATGCCAAACTGCCCTTCTGATCTCTTGCTAAATAACAAAACCGCCGGTACTTTCCCAGGAAAATACCGGCGGTTTTGTTTTCTGAGCGGGTGACCCTAAGTCATCCGCTCAGTTGCTTTCGATTCATTGATAATATCTTTAATCCAGCTTCAATACAGCGAGGAACGCTTTTTGCGGAACCTCTACCGAACCGATCTGTTTCATGCGTTTCTTACCTTTCTTCTGTTTCTCCAGCAGCTTACGTTTACGAGAGATATCACCACCGTAACATTTCGCGGTAACGTCTTTACGAACCGCCTTAATGGTTTCGCGGGCAATGATCTTGGCTCCGATAGCAGCCTGGATAGCGATGTCGAATTGCTGACGTGGAATAAGTTCCTGCAGTTTCTCGCACATGCGGCGTCCAAGACCGTAGGCATTGTCTACGTGAGTCAGGGTCGAAAGCGCATCCACCGGTTCACCGTTGAGTAGGATGTCCAGTTTCACCAGCTTCGATGGACGGAAGTCGTGAATGTGATAATCGAATGATGCGTATCCTTTCGAGATGCTTTTCAGTTTATCGTAGAAGTCGATTACGATTTCACCCAAAGGCATATCGTAGATAATTTCCACACGTTCGCCGGAGATATATTCCTGTTTGATCAGCTCACCACGCTTGCCGAGGCAAAGCGACATGATGGGGCCGATGTAATTGGTCGTTGTAATTACCGAAGCGCGGATATACGGCTCTTCGATGCGGTCGATCAACGTTTGATCGGGGAGTCCCGACGGATTATGCACCTCCGTCATTTCTCCTTTTTTATCGTAGATTTTGTAGGAAACGTTCGGTACAGTGGTGATTACGTCCATGTCGAACTCCCGGTCGAGACGCTCCTGGATAATCTCCATGTGCAACAGTCCGAGGAATCCGCAACGGAAACCGAAGCCTAATGCCAGAGACGATTCCGGTTGGAAGGTCAGAGAGGCATCGTTTAATTGAAGTTTCTCCAGCGAAGAGCGCAGGTTTTCATAGTCTTCTGCTTCGATCGGGTAAACTCCGGCAAATACCATCGGTTTTACCTCTTCGAATCCTGCAATATTATCTTTACAAGGATTCACCACGTGCGTGATCGTATCACCTACACGTACCTCTTTAGAAGTCTTGATTCCCGTGATCAGATAACCCACGTCACCGGTCGAAAGTTCTGCTTTCGGGGCCATGTTAAGTTTAAGGACACCGATCTCGTCGGCTTCGTATTCTTTTCCGGTGGAGTAGAACTTCACCTTATCGCCTTTACGAAGAGTTCCGTTGGTAATTTTGAAATAAGCAATGATTCCGCGGAAAGAGTTAAACACTGAGTCGAAAATCAAACATTGCAGGGGGGCTTCGGGATTGCCAACGGGGGCAGGAACCCGGTTTACAATAGCAGCAAGAATATCTTCGACACCGATTCCTGTTTTACCACTGGCGCGAATAATCTCCGAGCGGTCGCAGCCTAACAGTTCGATAATTTGGTCTTCTACTTCTTCAGGCATCGCACTGTCAAGGTCCACCTTGTTCACAATGGGGATAATCTCCAGATTGTGTTCGATGGCCATATAAAGGTTTGCGATAGTTTGAGCCTGGATGCCCTGAGAAGCGTCAACAATCAATAATGCACCTTCGCAGGCGGCAATGGAGCGGGAAACTTCGTAAGAGAAGTCCACGTGACCCGGGGTGTCAATCAGGTTCAGGATATATTTTTCTCCCTCATAGGTATATTCCATCTGGATGGCGTGGCTCTTAATTGTGATGCCGCGCTCGCGTTCCAGATCCATGTTGTCGAGTACTTGTGCCTGAAGATCTTTACCTTCTACCGTTTTGGTAAATTCAAGTAAACGGTCTGCCAGGGTACTCTTCCCGTGGTCGATGTGAGCAATGATACAAAAGTTACGGATATTTTTCATCTACAGTCTATTCAAAATGTGTGCAAATATACACAAAATATGGCATTTACGCGATAGAGAGCATGGCCGGGTGTAAACAGTATGTAATAGAGTGAACAATATATGTCCTGAATGGGTTTATTATAGATGTCTGAAAAACAGTTTGTTGGAGTTTGGTCGCGCTTGAGTGAAGTCTTCTGTTTTAGATGGATAAGAATATGTTGCACAACATAATGAATCCCTTTTGTCTTCTCTCTATTTATTTCTACATTTGCAACGTTGAATAAGTGTAAGATTCACACTTATCAAAATTTAAACTTCTTACCGAATGTTTCTGCATAAGAAAACAGGAGTAGGGATTCGAAACAAATCAAAACTTAATTAACCAATATTGTAAAATGCTGACAGAACTCAAAGAGAAGGTGTTTCATGCGAATCTGGATCTGGTGAAACACGGATTGGTAATCTTTACCTGGGGCAATGTAAGTGAAATCGACCGCGAGTCGGGTTTGGTGGTGATCAAGCCTTCCGGTGTATCTTACGATGATATGAAAGCCGAACACATGGTGGTCGTTGACCTCGATGGTAAAGTAATAGAAGGTAATCTGAAGCCCTCATCTGACACCGCAACTCACCTCGAGTTGTACAAAGCATTCCCCGGAATTAAAGCAGTTGTTCACACGCATTCTACTTATGCGACAGCCTGGGCTCAGGCAGGATGTGATATTCCTAATATCGGTACTACCCATGCTGATTATTTCGCTGAAGGTATTCCTTGCACCCGCATGATGACCGAGGCCGAAGTAAAAGGCGAATACGAAAAAGAAACCGGTACTGTAATCATCGAGCGTTTCGAAGGGATCAATCCCGTTTATGTTCCAGGCGTTTTGGTGAAAAACCACGGTCCGTTCTCATGGGGTAAAGATGCTCTCGATGCCGTTCACAATGCGGTGGTCATGGAGCAAGTTGCTAAAATGGCATTTATTGCCTACAACGTGAATCCGCAGTTGCAAATGAATCCGCACCTGATTACAAAACATTTCTACCGTAAACACGGCCCCGGTGCTTACTACGGACAAAAGTAAGATGAGCACATGCTCACCCAATCTCAACAAAACAATCGAATTTAATATCTAACACGTAAAGAATTAACAATCATGGATTTCAAAAATTTAGAAGTATGGTTCGTTACAGGAGCTCAGCTTTTGTACGGAGGTGATGCAGTAGTAAAAGTTGACGCACACTCAAACGAAATGGTAAAAGGCTTGAACGAGTCTGGTAACTTACCTGTAAAAGTTGTTTATAAAGGTACTGCAAACTCTTCAGTAGAAATTGCTGAAATCATGCGTGCTGCTAACGGTGATACCAAATGTATCGGTATGATCACCTGGATGCACACATTCTCTCCTGCTAAAATGTGGATTCACGGTTTGTTGGACTACAAAAAACCGTTGTTGCACCTGCACACTCAATATAATGAGCAAATTCCATGGAATGAAATCGACATGGATTTCATGAACCTGAACCAGTCGGCTCATGGAGACCGCGAATTTGGTCACATCACCAGCCGTCTGCGTAAACCTCGCAAAGTGGTTGTTGGTTACTGGAAAGATAAAGCAACTCAGGATAAAATCGCCGGCTGGATGCGCGTTTCTGCGGGTTGGGCTGATTCACAGAATTTGTTGATCGTCCGTTTCGGTGACAACATGAACAACGTAGCTGTAACCGACGGTGATAAAGTTGAAGCTGAAATCCGTTTGGGCTACCACGTTGACAACGCACCGATCGCTACGCTGGTTCCTTTCGTTAACGCTGTTACTGAAGCTGAAATCGATGCTTTGGTTGCTGAGTACGAAAAAGTTTACGACTTTGCTGCCGATTGTAAAAAAGGAGCAGAAAAACACCAATTCGTTCGCGATGCTGCTGCTCAGGAAATCGGTCTCCGTCGTTTCCTCGAATCAAAAGGTGCAAAAGCATTCACTACAAGCTTCAACGAACTTGAAGGAATGAAACAGCTGATGGGTTTTGCTTCTCAGCGTTTGATGGCTGAAGGTTACGGTTTCGGTGCTGAAGGTGACTGGAAATCGGCAGCTTTGACCCGTACTATGTGGGTAATGGCAAAAGGTTTACCTGGCGGATGCTCATTCCTCGAAGACTACACATTGAACTTCGACGGTGAAAACAGTACTATCCTGCAGTCACACATGTTGGAGATCAACCCTGAAATCACCGGTACTAAACCTCGCGTAGAAGTTCACTACCTCGGAATCGGTGATTCTGAAACTTGTGCACGTCTGGTATTCCAGTCTCACGAAGGTAATGGTATCGCTGCGACTATCGTGGATATGGGTAACCGTTTCCGCATGATCGTTAACGAAGTAGAAGTGGTTAAACCACAAGCTCTTCCTAAACTTCCTGTAGCTTGTGCTTTGTGGAAACCAATGCCTAACTTCGAAATCGGAGCAGGTGCATGGATCCTGGCAGGTGGTACTCACCACTCTTGTTTCTCTTTCTCTCTGACTACAGAGATGATGGAAGACTATGCTGAAATCGCTGACATCGAAATGTTGATCATCGACAAAGACACGACTATCCGTGGATTCAGACAAGATCTTCGTAACAACGAAGTTTATTACATGTTGAACAAAGCATTGAGATAATATCCTGATAAGAGGTCTGAAATCAAGGCCCAAAGGCTTTAGGTTTCAGACCTTTCATTGGATAAATAAACACAACATCACATCATGAGCAAATACGTAATTGGACTTGACTACGGTAGCGACTCTTGTCGTGCAGTCATTGTAGATGCAATCACCGGAGCCGAAATGGCTTCATCTGTAAAATATTATCCTCGCTGGATGGAAGGCAAATATTGCGATCCAATAGCGAACCAATATCGCCAGCACCCACTTGATTATGTGGAAGTGTTGGAATACACCGTAAAAGACGCTTTGTCAAAATGTCCCGCCGGAACTGCTGAAAACGTAGTAGGTATGGCATTCGATACAACCGGTAGTACTCCTGTTTTCACCGACAAAGAAGGTACTCCGTTGGCGTTGCTTCCCGAATTTGCAGAAAATCCTAACGCGATGTTCGTTTTGTGGAAAGACCACACTGCGATCAAAGAAGCTAACGAAATCAACGAATTAGCTGCGAAATGGGATATCGACTATACTGCCTACGAAGGTGGAATCTACTCTTCTGAGTGGTTCTGGGCTAAAGCGTTACACGTACTTCGTGAAGACGAAGCTGTACGCAAAGCCGGATACTCATTGGTTGAGCACTGCGACTGGTTGCCAGGCTTATTGGTTGGCAAAACCAAACCCGAAGATATCTGCCGTAGCCGTTGTGCTTCAGGTCACAAAGCGATGTGGTTAGAGAAATGGGGCGGACTTCCTGCTGAAGATTTCTTAACTGCATTGGATCCTGTTTTGGCCGGATACCGTGACAGACTTTACACGAAAACCTGCCCAAGTAACCACAAAGTGGGAACGCTGAACGAAGAGTGGGCGAAACGTTTGGGTTTGACTACCAACGTAGCAGTTGCTGCGGGTGCATTCGACTGCCACATGGGTGCGGTAGGTGCTGAAGTTAAACCGGGTGCGTTAGTTCGTGTAATCGGTACTTCAACTTGTGATATCATGGTTTCTTCTTACGAGGAGATGGGCGACAAACTGATCCCGGGTATCTGTGGTCAGGTTGACGGTTCGGTTATCCCTGGTTTAGTAGGTCTTGAAGCAGGTCAGTCTGCTTTCGGTGACATCTACGCATGGTTCAAACGCGTGGTAGCATGGCCGATCGAAAACATCGTGGCTAAATCGACCCTGATTGACGAAGAGACTAAACAAAAACTGATTCAGGAATCTTTGGATGCAATCATCCCTGCATTGTCTATTGAGGCTATGAAAGTTCCGGTTTCAGAATCAACAATTATTGCAACCGACTGGATGAACGGACGCCGTACTCCGGATGCTAACCAAATGTTGAAAGGAACCATCACCGGTCTTTCATTGGGTAGCACTGCTCCGCTGATCTTCCGTGCTTTGGTGGAAGCTACTGCTTTCGGATCTAAAGCGATCGTGGATCGTTTCATCGAGAACGGCGTAGAGATCAAAGAAATTATCGGTATCGGTGGTATCGCTTTGAAATCTCCGTTTGTCATGCAAACGCTGGCAGACGTATTGAACATGCCGATCAAAGTGGCAAAAGCTGAACAGGCTTGCGCTTTCGGTGCTTCTATGTTTGCCGCTGTAGTAGCAGGCGTTTACGAAAAAGTAGAAGACGCTCAGGCTGCTATGGGATTAGGATTCGCATCAGAGTTCTATCCGAACGCAGAAAACCACAAACTTTATCTGGACATCTATAATAAATATGCTCAGATTGGTAAATTTACCGAAGAGAACTTGTTTTGTTAGTAGATAAATTGTAGTTAGTAGTAGGGAGGGGGAACCGAGAGGTTTCCCCTTTTTTGCGTCTTAGTTATTGGTTTTTCAAGTCGGTAAAAAATGAACGACGCTTTTCTTTTCGTATTGCAAATGCTTATAATAACGAAAGGGCGGATCACAGATCACGCCCTGACGGTACATTGTTTTTTCTATGGTTTTGTATCCAGTATGACGGTACAACTACAAACTGTCTGGGTTTTGGGCATGGGTTACACTTTCGTAATACCCGCGTCAGTGGGGGCGCTTTCGCTAAACATATGCCTGTGAGGGTATTTTTGATTGAACTAATTTTATTATCTCCTGAAATGTGTCATCGTCACAATCTTTTTTATCAATAGTGTAAGCGTTAGTGTAAAGGTCAGAGAACATAAGAAATATACAATCATCATCAATTGTATATTTCTTGAAGACCTCCCAGTTAACTTCCATAGACTTTTCCCGATCCTGATATTTAATAGATTTGTCGGAAATGCTAATAGAAGTATTGTTTTGAATGCTTTCAAATCTTGACGCTTCTGATTGAAGCTTGCTAAAGAAATCTTTTTTTACCTTTCTATAAGATGATATTAAAATAAGAGTAAGAAATAAAGAAGCGCATCCAATCACCAATATGAAATTATCATTCCCATTATCTGCTTTTATCATTATTCCCATTGAAAGTAAAATGGTTGTAAAAATGATGGTTGTTTTCAACGATTTGCGTCTGCGGACATTATCTAATTTCCATCTTTGGGTATAGTCCTTTATAAATTCCTCCTTATTAAAGGTTGACTGAATTGTTATCTCTTTAATCATGCTTCATAGGTTTTATTTGTAGTATTTGGAAAAATAATTAAGCAGAGAGCTGATAGGCTTTCAAAACCTATCAGCTCTGGCCTCTTGGTCTGTTATCTCCCGCTTAGTTATTTCCTCCCGTGGTAGTTCCACCAGTAGCCGAGTTACCCCCCTCAGCATTAATCCTCTTCAGCAATTGTGCCAAAGTGTAGTCTTTCAGCTTCACATCGTCCACACCGCGGTAGAGCAGGCGGCCGGTTTTGAGGACGGAGGTGACCATTTCCCAGAGTTCGTTAAACTCTTTGATGTTGTCGCTGGTGGTCTGGGTACGTTCGCTCAGTTTGCTGTTTTGGGCGTTGTTGAGTGTGTCGATCTCGTTGATGAGCGTGGTGAGCGATGTGATGAAATCGGATTTCAGGCCCTTTGCCAGCAATGCAGCCTGGTTGCGGGTGATGGCGGTGATCAGGGAGTTTCCTTGAGAAATAATACCTTCCGTATTTCCATTGCTGATCTGGGTGCGCAAACTTTTTAGTCCGAAATCATCCACGGAAATATCCAGCGATCCTTCGGCCAGGCTCAGATAACCCTCCAGTTTGTTTAATATCGGTCGGAGCTCCAGCGTTTTGTCATGTAGCGCCGAGGTTACTTGTTTCATTTGGTGGGTGATTGCTCCCGACTTTATCATTTGGAGGCAGGTTTTGCGTTTGGCTTCCATGCCGACAGCGAACTCCTCGTTATACACAGGCGAAAAATCGCTGAACAGTGCCAGGTCGCGGCGAAAACTGGTGGTTACAAATCCTGCCACCGCAGGGACATCTTCATGTTTGCAATTGAAATCTCTTGCTTCCATAGGTAATTGCTTTTTTGTAATGAATAAGATTATCGAAAATTTACTCTGATGTTTACGTCTGAGTCTTTTTGTGCCCATACAGGCGTTCACCGCATCCGTACAGCCGTTTCCCGTGTCCGTACAGCTGCATCCCGTATCAGTGCAATTGCTTCCCGTGTCCGAGCGGAATTTCCCCGTATGAGTACAGTCAGTTCCCGTATCCGTGCAGCTATTTCCCGTGTTCATACAGTCGGTCCTTGTATTTGTACCGAAGATGCCCGCGCTTGTACAGTCGAATCCGGCAAAATCTTTTCAGCTCCTTGCTTTATTTCAGTTTTCCTCCGTTTAGCTGCAACGGTTTATTGAGGCGTAGCTGTGCTACCGGGTCTCCATATTCCCTTTATAAGTCCGTTTTCATCCGTTTCGTTAGCTGATATTTAGGAATAATGGGATTATATATCTGAAATTGTTGCCCGGTTTGGTTGTAAAATTATAAAAACTGTTTTATCCGCCAAATAATAATGAAATATTATTTTTACAAATGGACTGTTATTATGTGTAAATAAGGTGTTGGCGGGAAGGCCAAATTCATCAGGCAAGAGGCTTTGGCAGAATTTTCAGTGCGTTTGAATCTTTTTTTAGAGGTAGGAAATAAATAGGGGACAACACGAACCCTCCGGGTAATTCAACTGTTTACAGCCTTTTTTTTGCATTATATCTTTGTAGGAACGACTGCTGTATATTCCGTTTTTTGTAATTTTGCACTCAAATACACACACATCATGAAGCAATTAATTTCCTACGCGCTTATCTTACTTGCCGGTCTTTCATCCTGCATTTCCAAAGAAGAAAGAAATCATTCCGAGATTTTGGTAAAATCCATTATTCAATCTGTGCAGAAAAATGATACGGCCGCTTTTCATTCCCTATTCTTAACTGAGCCGGAGTTTATAAAGATGGGACTAGACGGGCAGAAAAATAAAAAATCGAATGAACGGGTATTGGCGAAAGTAGACCTGCACATGGTTTGGCTCACAATGGATGCTAAGATTCCGGAGTGTTATAACGAACTTAAGCATCTGGCCGAAGCGCGGGGGATCAATTGGGCTAAAGCAGAGCTGGTCAGCATTGACGATGTGGATCAGAAGAAACAGATAGGAGTGGAGATCTGGAAAATAAAAGCAACGATCAAGAGCGGAGAGAAAACTTTCCAATTTGAGGTTTGTGATTCTTATCTGCTCAATAATAAATTAAAACTGGTTCAGGTGAAACAGTATAATTAATCAAATACAAGACGCTTTGGGCGTCTTTTTTTATGGACTAAACTTGATCCTTTTCACTATCTTTGCACCCATGAATCAGTCACAACAGATCTATCTCGCACCCATACAAGGGCTTTTTAATTACCATTTTCGTAAAGTATTGACCCGTCACGTCAAAGGAATCGATAAATATTTCACGCCTTTTATCAAGACACATGGCCTGGATATTTACGAAGAACGTGATTTGCGCGAAGCAATCCAAAGCCTTGAAAGCCCGGTGAAAACAGTTCCACAGGTGATGGGGAATAATCCCGATCTGGTTGTTTCTCTCTGCACACGGATTCAGGAACTGGGTTTCGATGAGATTAATCTGAATCTCGGTTGCCCTCATCCCACAATTACGAAGAAAACGATGGGTTCCGGATTGTTGCCGAATCCCGAAATGATTGATGCAATTCTTGATGCAGTCTACTCTAATCTGGATATTGCCTTTTCGACGAAAATCCGTATCGGGCTTGAGGATAGGTCAGAGTTGGAAAAGCTCATTCCCGTTTTAAATAATTATCCTCTTCACGAGGTAATTGTACATCCTCGTATTGGCCTGCAAAAGTATGAAGGGGACGTAGATCTGGATGCATTTGCGGTATGTCTGGAGGAAATTGAGTCACCCTTGGTTTACAACGGCAATATTGTGACTACCGAAGATTTCAATAACCTGAAACAACGTTTTCCGCAGATCAACACCTGGATGATTGGTCGGGGGATTGCTGTTAATCCTTTTTTGGCAGAAACCATCTCTGCGCAAACTCCTTTTGACAAGAAACGGTTTGCAGCATTCCATCACGATCTGATGGAGGAATATACTGCATCCTATACGGGAGGGGAGATGCAGACGGTATTGAAAATGATTGAGCATTGGAACTATTTTATCCAGAACTTCCCCGGTTGCGAAAAGAAGTTCAAAGCCATAAAAAAGAGTCGGAAGATTGCCCAGTTGGAATCGGTTTGCAAGGAGATTATTTTCAGCGAACAGTAAAGCATATTTGGTGGAATGTGGAAAATGCTATGTAATCGTATAGATTTGTTCCAAAAGATATAGCGATAGAATTATGCTTACAAAAAGGTGTTGTTATCCCACACTTGTGTAGGATCTTCTAATCTGAAAATGATTATATCTTACGGGTAAATCTATTCATTTTCCAACTTTTCCGGTGTCCCAAATAGGGCTTGTTCTTCCTTTTCTAAGAACTCGGGATCGTATTCGAATTCAAATTCGGGATACCGGTCATCCAGAAGTTTGTCAGAGATACTCATAAACTCCTTATAGAAAACTCTTTCCACACATTCCCAGTAGAGCCAACTGTCCATCTGCCTGAAACCATAGGAGCTGAAGTTGAAGATTTGCGGATAATTTTCCACCATTACCTCTTTGAGTTTATTATGCAGGCGAAACTTGAATTCAGCTTTAAAGTTGAATTCATCATGAATCCTCCGCATGTCTTTGATAACGCTGTGTTTGCAGTTAATCTCTCCGGTGCTATTTGCAAAGAAGTCGTCAATATCTCTTTGCAAGTCACCCTCAGTCCTGCGTTTGGTGATGGGTGTAATCGGAAAGGTTAAACCGCCTTTGACCTGATAATTTATTACCATAAAGTAGTGATTGGCATCTTCACCTACAGTTAGAGCATGTTTAATCAGATCCGGTAATAATAAATCACGGTGTTTTCCGAGTTCAGGGAAATAGTCAAAGCAGACATCCGGGAGCACATCGCAGAGTTTTGCTACGAAGTGATTTTCTCTCCATTCCAGATTGTAAAGGTTGTAATCCTCAAAATCGGGATAATCTTCATAGTTATATCTTGTTCCCATAATATCCTCCGTTAAGAAGTGATTATGCAAATTTAGCAGAATTTGAATAGGTTGTTCAAATTCTGCCTTCTTTTTTTGGCCGTGTCGTAAAATTTTGCTTTGAGTCAGATCTTCTCGTAAATCATACGCGGGATCATCTTTATAAGTCCGGCTACCCATCTCCAGCGTCGCGAAACATAGATAATCTCCTCTTTGCGGTGTAATGACTCTACGATTTGCCGGGCTACTTTCTCCACCGGTGCTACCCAAAAGACGCCATCACCTTGTGCCATCACCGTATCCACAAATCCCGGACGAATATCGCAGACTGTAATAGGTAGTTTCAACTTATTGGCCTTTTGCCGGAGGGCTTGCATATAGCTCATTTGGTAGGCTTTCGAAGCACTGTATGCCGGGGCGTAACGATTTCCACGTAAGCCTGCCACGGAACTGACCACCGCCATTTGCCCATGCTCTTGTCGTCGGAAATAGTTGAAAGTCCAGTCCGCTGCTGCGGTGAAACCCAGTACATTTGTGCGAATGGCACGTTCCTCAATTGTGAAATC
Source organism: Bacteroidales bacterium (assembly GCA_963668555.2). Lineage (GTDB taxonomy): Bacteria > Bacteroidota > Bacteroidia > Bacteroidales > UBA7332 > CAXXIC01. Next base: position 4,714,626 of record CAXXIC010000001.1, on the reverse strand, counting down.
GAGTGCCTCGTTGCGATTGCCCGTGCCGGAATTGATAATCATCAGATCAAGACTACCCAGTTTATCGGTAAGTTCTTCCAGATGTTTTTCTACGTTTCCCGTGTCGGTGATATCGAATGTCTGTATGATATAGTTGTCGGGGAGCTCAGATTTCAGCTCTTCCAGTAGTTGCGTGCGTCGGCCGGTGATGCCTACCGTATAGCCTTGTTCTGCCAACAGGTGTGCGACTCCGCGGCCAATGCCGGAAGTTGCTCCCAGTACAATGGCTGTCTTGGTTTTAGACTTGTTCATGTGATTTATATGGATGCCTGATCAGGCTTATAGGAGTAGGGAGGATATGATAAACCTCCGGGATTCAGAAGATTCCGGAGGTTTAGCCACTATTTTTTCAAAAAGCAGGTTTTCAAAACAATACTGCTGCCGTCGATTTTACAATCTACCTCTTCTGGGTTTTCGGTCAAACGGATGCTCTTTACTTTTGTACCGCGTTTGATCACCATGGATGAACCTTTTACTTTCAGGTCTTTGATTACAGTTACTGCGTCGCCATCCTGCAATTCAGCACCGTTGCTGTCTCTTGGAGTCTCGTCTTGTGCAGCTTCTTCTTCATTGTTCGAAAATTCATAGCCACAGTCGGGGCATACATACAATGATCCGTCGAAGTAAGTGTTGTCCATGTTGCATTGCGGACAATTGGGGATTTCGCTCATAATTATGTTTTGTTTTTATTGGGCTGCAAAGGTAGTAATTTGTTTATGAGTATACAAACCGGCTACTAAGTTCGGATACAGGAAGAGTCTATAATATCATTCAGTTGGCTTTTGATCTGATTCTTAGGTGAATTGCAACTTATTCATCCAGAATATTTTCAGTTTTTGTTAAGAACTTATCAAAAGCCTCATTTATATCAATATGCATACGGTCAGCCAAAGTAATAAGCCACCAGATGCACTCCCCAAGTTTATGTTCTAATTCAGGTGTAGTCTCACCATCTTTGGGCCAGCGCCCTTGATGTGACATCGTGAGTCGACCTACCAATCCGGCATCTGTAAGAAAAGCCAACGCATCTTCTTCTATTGTCCATTCTTTTTCATGGTGTTGTCGTTCTAATTGATGATAGAGTTCTCTGATTTACCTTCCTTATGCCCCGCAAAGCTGAAATAGAGAGTTGGCACAGATTGTACGGAGTTCCACATTTCCACCCATTTCGACAATGCGAAGTAATAACCCGCGAAACTTCCGTTTATCAACATCGCTTAACATATTGATGTGTGTAAAGCAATCGTGTGGATTGAGTTGTAATGCCGAACTCCACGAATATGACGAGATGTCCAATTCGGACAAAGCCAATTCTAAGGCTTTATGATCTCTCTCTTCGTCAATCTTTCCATCTGCAGAGGCGATCACCTGATAGATGCAGTGAAGCACAGATAGTTTCTGTATCATTTCAATATTTTTCATTGTTCTTTTTTTTTGATGTGTGAAGATGTCCTTTATATCGTCAGAATTCAGTTATTTCAATTTCTTCCCACGCTTTGACAAAACTACTTCCCTGTGCTTCGCCTTCACCGGGAAAACGCGGGTGAAAGATCTTATCTTCGCCTTCTTTCCACGGCCCCGTTTTATTCTCAAATACGATAAGATAGGAGGAAGTGGCGACTACTGTATGCCATACACCCGCCGGAATCCATATCATGGTTTGTTCTTTTGCATTCATGCCGATTACACTTACGACATTTCCTTCGTTATCGAACAGGATTATTTTTCCTTCACCTTCGAGCGCAAGGAATGATTCTCCTTTTTTAATGATACGACCATCTTCTTTTTCAATCCAATGTACATGCGGTGCAGCATAACTTCCCTTTTTGAACACATTGATCATCGAATGAAGTTCTGCATCGTGTGAAGAGTGCAGCATTTGCAATGTCCGTTTCCGGAAATTAATATCAGCTTCCGCCTTGAGTGAAGAAAATTCACGGTTTGTTTTTACTATAACCTCTTGTCGTGATGGCTTCTTTGGGTCTTGTGACATGTGTTTGTATTCTAATATATTTGAGATATAATCATTAAAAAAGCTGCCTGTTCTAAAATCAGGCAGCTTTTTTATGAAGTTTAATCAATAAGCATTATTCAATAATGCTAGTGATGATTTTTTGGTTTTCTTTGTCGAAATCCACATGGATAGTATGCCCATCGGTAACAGTGGCGCGAATAATCATTTCCGCCATTTCATCTTCCAGATATTTCTGAATAGCACGTTTCAGCGGACGGGCACCAAATTGGATATCATATCCTTTCGAAGCGATAAAGTCTTTAGCATCATCGGAGATCGTTAGTTTGTATCCCAGGTTTTCCACACGTTTGTAGAAGCCCTTCAATTCCAGATCGATGATTTTGTAGATCGCATCTTTGTTCAGTTGGTCAAACATCACGATATCATCCACACGATTCAGGAATTCCGGAGCAAATGCGCGGTTCAGCGCTTTCTGGATAACACCGCGGGTAAAGTCTTTTTCATCTGTTTCTCCGGCTGATGTGGTAAAACCAACTCCTCTGCCAAAGTCTTTCAACTGGCGGGTTCCGATGTTAGAGGTCATGATGACAATGGTATTCTTAAAGTCGATGCGACGTCCCAGGCTGTCGGTCAAACGACCTTCGTCAAGTACTTGTAACAGCAGGTTGAATACATCCGGGTGAGCCTTTTCGATTTCATCCAGCAATACTACGGAATAGGGTTTACGACGTACTTTCTCTGTCAGTTGTCCGCCTTCTTCGTAGCCCACATACCCCGGAGGTGCTCCCACCAGACGAGAAACCGTGAATTTTTCCATATATTCGCTCATGTCGACACGGATAAGCGCATCGGTAGAGTCAAACAGGAATTCAGCCAGAATTTTGGCCAGGTGTGTTTTACCTACACCTGTCGGACCGAGGAACATGAAAGTTCCGATGGGTTTATTCGGATCTTTCAGACCGACACGGTTGCGTTGAATCGCTTTCACGATTTTATCGACAGCATCATCTTGCCCAATAATCCGACTTTTGAGTTCAACGCCCATTTGCAGGAGCTTGTGACTCTCTGCCTGAGCAATACGCTGTACAGGAACACCTGACATCATGGCTACAACTTCTGCAATTTTGTCTGCATCAACCGTCTGGCGGTTTTCTTTGGTTTCCTTTTCCCATTTCTCTTTAGCATGCTCAAGCTGATTTATCAGCGTTTTCTCCTTGTCGCGGAAACTGGCAGCCAGTTCGAAGTTTTGAGCTTTTACAGCTCCGAGTTTTTCGATTTTGATGTTCTCGATGCTTTTTTCAAGATCTTCGATGTCCTTGGGAACGACAATGTTGGTGATATGTACGCGAGAACCTGATTCATCCAATGCATCAATCGCTTTATCAGGGAAATTACGGTCACTGATATAACGTTCGGTCAACTTTACGCAAGCTTGCAGAGCTTCAGGCGTGAAGATCACATTGTGGTGGTCTTCGTATCTATCTTTAATGTTATTCAGGATTTGCAATGTCTCTTCCGGAGTGGTAGGATCTACCATTACTTTTTGGAAACGACGTTCCAGTGCACCGTCTTTTTCAATGTTTTTGCGATACTCATCCAATGTTGTTGCACCTATACATTGAATTTCACCGCGAGCCAATGCCGGTTTCAACATATTAGCTGCGTCAAGGGAGCCACCAGCACCACCTGCACCCACAATAGTGTGGATTTCGTCGATGAAGAGAATCACGTTTGGATTCTTCGATAACTCATTCAAAATAGCCTTGATACGTTCTTCGAACTGTCCGCGATATTTGGTACCGGCTACAACAGACGCCATATCAAGCGAAATCAGTCGTTTGTCAAATAAAATTCGCGAAACTTTGCGTTGCACAATGCGCAGCGCTAAGCCTTCAACAATAGCAGATTTTCCTACCCCTGGTTCGCCGATAAGTACGGGATTGTTTTTTTTTCGACGACTCAGAATTTGAGCCAGACGCTCTATTTCACGTTCGCGACCTACTACAGGGTCAAGTCGGTTTTCCTCGGCTGCTTTGGTTAAGTCACTTCCGAAATTATCCAGTACCGGGGTGTCTTGTGTAGTTTTAGTATGCGTTGAACCCGCTTGATGTGAATCTCCGTGCAGAAATTTATCTTCAGAGTCATCATCATCATCGCTGAAGTCGGCTCCCATATCGAGAGGCTCATTAAATCCTTTTCCATCAATAAATTGATGTACAGAATTGTAGGTGATATTATTTTCACTGAATGCTTCGGCAGCCAGATTGTTGTTGTCTTTTAAAATGGCCAGAAATACATGCTCTGTATCAGTTACCTCACTTTGCATTAACCGTGCTTCCAGCATGCTGATCTTTAAAACGCGTTCAGCGCTTTGGCTGACGGATATCCCGTCCTGAACTTTATCCCAATGCATTAAATAGGTATTGCTACGTTGTACTTCACGCTCAATCTTACGTTTCATATCAGGGATATCAACGCCCATGCCACTTATAATCTCCATGGCTCTTCCGGTACCTTCCCGGAAAATGCCCAGCATCAGATGCTCAGGGCCTATACTGGCGCTTTGGAGGCGTTCAGCTTCTTCACGACTATAGCCTAATACATCTTTTACCTTCTGTGTATAGTTATTTTTCATAACGCTTACAATTTTCGCATGTGTCTGGTTGTTTTTTTATAGAAAGCTGAATTGATTTCAGTACAACCAAATACATCATTGTTTAATATTATAACAGTCAATGAGCAGTATTTATCTGAAGTTTATTCTGTTTTTTTTGGATGCTTAAAGGAAAATGGCTTTCTATTGTCAAAAGGCTTTTTCAAAACAGCTGGCAGATGAATATATAAATCGTCTGCGGTTACTTTTAAAAGACCTGGTAAGCACCCAAATAATAGTATAAATCTATATAGATAATGTGGCTCTATCTCTACTGTATACCGCAAATATAGCACTTATATTTAATAATTGTCAAATGGAAAAGGAAATTATGTCGTATTTTTTCTTTGATTATAAATTTTTAGAGGCGGTGGTTTTGAACGAAAAGTTTTGCGGTTCTTTCTTTCATAATTTAGGGGAAAAGCTTAACTTAGCACGCTTTTTTAACGAAAAACGGTTTATCCATAAAATTCTTATAAATGACTGATCAAGACAGAATTATTAAAGTTAACATTGAAGACGAAATGAAGAGCAGTTACATCGATTACTCGATGTCTGTTATTGTTTCGCGTGCATTACCCGATGTAAGAGACGGATTTAAGCCCGTTCACCGTCGCGTACTGTTCGGAATGAACGAATTAGGAAATACATCAGACAAACCATATAAGAAATGTGCGAGAATTGTTGGGGAAGTTCTCGGTAAGTACCACCCACACGGGGATTCGTCGGTTTACTATGCATTGGTACGTATGGCTCAGGAATGGTCATTACGCTATACCTTGGTAGATGGACAAGGAAACTTTGGTTCGGTTGACGGCGATAGTCCAGCAGCAATGCGTTATACCGAAGCACGTCTCAGTAAAATTGCCGAGGAGATGTTGATGGATATCGAGAAAGATACGGTAGACTTTCAGCTCAACTTTGACGATACGCTTAAAGAGCCAATGGTATTACCGACACGCGTTCCCAACTTGTTGGTAAATGGTGCATCGGGAATTGCAGTAGGTATGGCTACAAATATGCCACCTCACAATTTGTCGGAAGTAATTGATGCCACGATTGCCTATATTGAAGATAAAGATATCGATATTCACGGATTGATGAAATACGTGAAAGCCCCGGACTTCCCTACGGGAGGTTATATCTACGGACATGCCGGAGTAAAAGATGCTTTCGAAACCGGTCGTGGTCGCGTGATAATGCGTGCTAAAGCTGAGATCGAAGTTGAAAATGGACGTGAAAAAATCGTTATCACCGAAATTCCTTACCTTGTTAATAAGGCAGAACTGATCAAAACAATTGCAGACCTTGTTGAAGATAAGAAAATAGAAGGAATTTCGAATGTAAATGATGAATCGGATCGTACAGGTATGCGCATCGTGGTAGACGTTAAACGTGATGCCAACTCCAATGTAGTACTCAATACATTATTCAAAATGACTGCACTCCAGTCGTCTTTTGGAGTTAACAATATTGCCCTGGTAAAAGGTCGTCCGCGCTTGTTGAATCTTCGTGACATGGTGAGCCTTTTTGTGGAACACCGTCATGATGTGGTTATTCGTCGTACCCAATATGAATTAGCTGAAGCTGAAAAACGTGCTCATATTTTACAAGGACTAATCATTGCATCGGACAATATTGACGAGGTGATCGCTATTATCCGCTCTTCTCAAAATCCTGAAGAGGCTCGTAACCGACTTATAGAAAGATTTGCCCTCACTGATATTCAAGCCAGAGCAATCGTAGAAATGCGTTTGCGTCAATTGACTGGTCTGGAGCAGGATAAACTCCACGCTGAATACGAAGAGATTATGAAACTGATCACTCATTTGAAAGATATTCTTGCGAATGAAGAGCTTTGTATGCAGGTAATCAAAGATGAACTATTGGAAATCAAAGCGAAATACGGTGATGAACGTAAATCAGAGATTATCTATTCTTCTGAAGAGTTTAATCCTGAAGATTTCTATGCCGATGATGAAATGGTAATCACTATTTCACACATGGGTTATATCAAACGTACTCCGTTGTCGGAATTCCGCACACAAAACCGTGGTGGTGTGGGATCAAAAGGAAGTGAAACAAGAGATGCTGACTTCATTGAATACATCTACCCGGCTTCTATGCATAGCACCATGATCTTCTTTACTCAAAAAGGAAGATGTTACTGGTTGAAAGTATACGAAATTCCCGAAGGTGCGAAAAACACTAAAGGTCGTGCTATTCAGAACCTCTTGAATATTGAGTCGGATGATAAAGTAAATGCATTTATTAAAGTTAAACAACTGCAGGATCCGGAATATAATCAGTCTCATTATTTATTATTCTGTACCAAACAAGGTGTTATTAAAAAAACATTGCTTGAAGCTTACTCTCGTCCACGTCAAAACGGAGTAAATGCGATTACCATCCGCGAAGATGACCAGGTGATCCAGGTGCGTCTCACTGATGGTAATGATTTTGTGATTTTAGCTAATAGAAATGGTCGTGCCATCACTTTCCACGAAAGCGCCGTTCGCGTAATGGGACGTACAGCTACCGGGGTAAGAGGTATGACTCTCGACGAGGATGGCCAGGATGAAGTAATTGGTATGATCTGTATGTCAGAGACTAAAACAGAATCAATTATGGTCGTTTCGGAAGAGGGATACGGAAAACGTTCCGAATTTGATGATTACCGTATTACCAACCGGGGTGGAAAAGGGGTGAAAACTATGAACATCACTGATAAAACCGGTAAATTAGTTTCGATTAAGAACGTAACGGATGAGAATGACCTGATGATCATCAACAAATCGGGTGTAACTATTCGTCTGAAAATGGCTGATGTTCGTATTATGGGCCGTGCTACCCAAGGTGTCCGCTTGATCAATCTGGAAAAAAGAAACGATCATATTGCATCTGTTTGTAAAGTTATGACCGATCCCGAAGAGGAGTCTATCGTACCTGAAATCGGTGAATTGTTTCCTGAAACCAATCTGGAGATAACCGAAAATGAACCTACTGAATCCAATGACGTCAACGAAGCTAATGATGCTACAACTGAAAATCAAGACTAACTAAACCCTAAAAACAATAAAAATGAAAAAGTACATGATTATGGCGTTCCTCGTTGCAGGAACCACTGTAAGCTTTGCTCAGAAAAAGGCTGTTTCTGAAGCAATGAGTCTGTCTGCTCAGGAAAAGCCTGATTTTGCTACGGCTGAGACTAAAATTAAAGAAGCTTTGCAAAATGATGAAACTAAAAATGATGCAAAGACCTGGTATTCTGCCGGAATGATTTTCAATAAACACTATGAGGCTGAACGGAATAAAAAAATTTTGAAACAAAAAGTTGATGACCAGGGAATGTATAATTCTTTGTATGAAGCTTACAACTATTGGTTGAAATGTTTAGAGTTGGATAAATTGCCTGATGCAAAAGGCAAAGTAAAACCCAAATATGATAAAGAAGTTAAAGTTAAAATCAAAGAAGGCATTAATGATTTCATCAATGGGGGAGCTTACTTTTACGATCAAAAAGATTACAAAGCAGCTTACAAATTTTTCTCAACCTATGCACACGTGCCAGAGGTAGAAGATTTGAAAGAGTTTAACCTCGCAGCTGATCAAAATTACAAAATGATCCCTTACTATGCGAGTCTTGCTGCAATGAACTCTGGTGACACTCAATTGTCTATCGAAGCATTGAACTATGCTAAAAAGACCGATTACGAACGTTACAAGATCTACTATTTCATTTGTGATGCGTATAAAAAAAGCGGACAAAAAGATAAATATCTTGAAGCTCTAAAAGAAGGTTACGCTGCATTTTCAGATAGCTTATATTTTATGGGTAATCTTGTTAATGAGTATATTTCGGCAAAAGATTATGATAACGCGATTGTTTTCCTGAAAGAAGGATTAAACAAAAAACCGGATTTGAACTTGTATATTGCTTTAGGAGAGGTATTGCAAGCTGCCAATAAACCTGAAGCGGACATTAAAGCTACTTTTGAGGAAGCCTTGAAAGTAGATCCAAATTATGCTCAGGCTCACTTTTATATTGGTCGTCTTAAATTCAACAAAGCTGTTGAAATGAATGATGCTGCAAGCTCTATTAAAGACAATAAAAAGTACAATGCAGCCCGTGAAAAAGTAAAAGCATTGTTCCGTGAAGCATTACCTTCTTTTCAAAAAGCTCATGAGCTGAAACCTGATAATGTGGAGTACATGATTCCGATGCGTTCTATCTACTACAACCTCAATATGAGTAAAGAGTATGAAGCAATGGATAAATTGATTAAGTCAAAACAGTAATCTGTAATCAGAGATCATAAAAGGCCGGTAAGTGTTAAAGCTTACCGGCTTTTTTAATGAGAAAATATCAGAATTTATTTGGGAAAAAAGGTCCATTTTATGGAATCCTTCGCTCGAAATTTATACTTTTGTGATTCCTGATTATTCATACATTATTAAGCAATCGGCTTTCAGTCATTAGCTGCCGGTGAAACATGGCATGCTGTAAGTAAATTGTACGTAAAAGAACTTTTTTAGTTCATCTTTATATGATTTGTAAAGTAGGGGGCAGTTATTCTGCCCTCTTTGCTAGTTATTCATTTTAAAAATTATCGATTTCCCTATAATATTTAAAGTACATGAGAACAAAGAAATTTTTATTGAGTGAAAGTGAGATGCCACTGCGTTGGTACAATATCGTTGCAGACATGAAAAATAAGCCACTTCCACCGCTTAATCCGGTAACCAAACAACCACTAAATCCGGTTGATTTGGAGCCAATTTTCGCTAAAGGATTGATCGAACAGGAGATTTCTCAAGAGCCCTGGATCGAAATTCCGGACGAGGTTGCCGATTTGTATAAGATTTATCGCCCAACACCGTTGGTTCGTGCTTACGGTTTGGAAAAAGCGCTCGATACTCCGGCTAAAATCTACTTTAAAAACGAAAGTGTAAGTCCTGTTGGTTCTCACAAACTGAATTCTGCTATTCCGCAAGCTTATTACAATAAGATGGAAGGTGTAAAACGCATTACAACTGAGACCGGAGCCGGTCAGTGGGGGACTGCGTTGAGCTTTGCATGTAACTTATTTGATATTGATCTCAGTATCTTTATGGTGAAAGTGAGCTATGAGCAGAAACCATACCGTAAATCAATGATGAATACCTGGGGTGCACAAGTAGTTGCTTCTCCAAGTACATTGACCGAAAGTGGTCGTAAAATTCTGGCTGAAAATCCAAACTCATCCGGAAGTCTTGGTATTGCAATTTCCGAAGCAGTAGAGATGGCAGCAAAGGATCCTGATGCGCGCTATGCGTTGGGAAGTGTGCTTAATCACGTTATTTTACATCAAACCATTATTGGTCTGGAAGCTGAAAAACAGATGGAAATGGCGGGCGATTACCCTGACGTAGTGATTGGTTGTTTCGGTGGCGGGTCAAACTTCTCAGGTATTTCATTCCCCTTCCTGCGTCATACGTTGACAAACGACAAAAAGATTAAAGTAATTGCTGCGGAGCCTTCATCTTGCCCCAAACTGACCCGCGGTGTGTTTCAGTATGACTTTGGCGATACTGTTGGATTAACTCCGCTTTTGCCTATGTATACGTTGGGACATAACTTCCAGCCTGCTGATATTCATGCCGGTGGATTACGTTATCACGGGGCTGGTTCTATTGTCAGTCAATTGGTGAAAGATCATTATGTATTAGCGGAAGATGTTCCTCAACTCGAATCATTTGAGGCCGGAGTACTTTTTGCCCGTACAGAGGGGACTATTCCTGCACCTGAGTCGACACATGCCATAGCTGTTGCCATTCGCGAAGCTCAGCGTGCTAAAGAAGAAGGAGTTGAGAAAACAATTCTGTTTAACCTCTCTGGTCATGGGTTGATCGATATGGCCTCATATGATCAATATTTTGCGGGTAAACTTAAAAACTACCATGTCTCAGCAAAAACAATTGCTGAAAATGTTTCCAAATTGGAACATCTGGCTGAAAAGTTCTGATTGCAACGGTAGGTTCCAATAAGCGAATATATAAGACACGAAGAATCATTGCGTTTTCTTTATACAGAGAAAATGGTTTTTGATTTTTCGTGTCTTTCTGTTTGTAAAGCATTATCTTTGTTGTATTCCCATTATAGAAAAAAGTTATGGACTTTCGATTAAAGGTTTTTCAAAGCGTTGCGCGCAATCAGAGCTTTACAAGAGCTGCCAAAGAACTGAAGATTTCGCAGCCGGCTATTACCAAACACATTCAAGAGCTGGAGTCGATGTATAAGGTGCGTTTGTTTGAGCGGACTAATGGTACTCAGATTAGAATAACCAGTGAAGGTGAATTATTGCTGGCACACGCAGATAGAATTGTAGAAGCCTTTCGACAGTTGGAATATGAAATGAATCTGCTGACAGCCCGTTTTACCGGTGAATTGCGTGTGGGTGCCAGCACCACCATTTCACAATACATATTGCCACCGATATTGGCTGCTTTCTTGAAAAAGTTTCCGGAACTAAAACTTACAGTATTAAGCGGAAATAGTTTACAGATTGAAAAAGCATTATTGGATAAACGAATTGACCTGGGTATTGTGGAAGGGCAAAGCCGCCATTCTAATTTGCGCTATACGCCTTATTTAAAGGATGTTTTGGTGGCTATAACTTCTACGAAAAGCACATTGGCTCAGTATGACGAGATTAGTTTGGATGAATTGAAGCACATGCCTCTGGTTATTCGTGAAAATGGTTCCGGTACACTGGAGGTTCTTGAGTCTGAACTGCTAAAACATCATTTGAAATTATCCGATATGTCCATTTTAATGCAATTGGGTAGTACCGAAAGTATTAAGCTCTTTCTGGATAATTGTGACAGTGTTGGAATTGTATCTGTGCGCTCGGTGAATAAAGATTTATTTAATGGCCGGTTTAAAGTAATTGAGATCAGCGATTTTGGTATATACCGGACTTTCCAGTTTATTGAGTTACAGGGTAAAAGTGGTGGGGTTGCTGAAGATTTTATCCGTTTTGCGCGTCGTCAGACTTATTGATAACATCTGGTTATGATAAAAAAAGCTGCCCGGTTTCGGGCAGCTTTTTTTATATATTAGAGTTTGTCCTATTGCAGTTTTGCCAAAGTTTCTTTGATGCGACGGATAGCCTCCACCAATTTATCGTCAGCAGCAGCATAAGAAAAACGGATGCATTCAGGAGCACCGAAAGCACCACCACCTACACAGGCTACATGAGCTTCTTCGAGCAACCACATGGCCAAATCATTTGAATTTTTAATTGTTTTGCCGTTATAAGATTTTCCGAAATAGTAACTGCACTCAGGAAAGAGGTAGAAAGCTCCTTGTGGAATGTTTACTTTGAATCCGGGAATTTCTACAGCCAGTTTCACCACTAAATCGCGACGACGTTCAAACGCTACACGCATTTGACCTACACATGTCTGATCGCCGGTATAAGCTGCTTCAGCTGCTTTTTGAGCAACCGAACAAGGTCCTGAAGTATATTGGCTTTGAAGCTTGTTGCAGGCGCCAGCCAACCACTGTGGAGCAGCAATGAATCCAATACGCCATCCGGTCATGGCGTAGCCTTTTGAAACTCCATTTATAATTACTACCCGCTCATGAACATTCTCAAACTGAGCAATGCTTTCATGTCCACCTACGTAGTTGATATGTTCGTAGATTTCATCGGAGATGATTACAATATTGGGGTATTTGGCCAATACGTCAGCCAATCCTTTGAGTTCTTCTTTACTGTATACGCTACCGGTTGGATTTGACGGAGAACAGAGAACCAATGCTTTGGTTTTTGGCGTAATAGCTGCTTCAAGTTGAGCGGGAGTGATCTTAAACTCTTGCTCGAATCCGGCTGTTACAATCACGTTTTTACCTTCAGCCAGTTTTACCATTTCTACGTAGCTCACCCAGTATGGAGCCGGAATGATAACTTCGTCACCCGGACCGACAACGCTCAGGATCACGTTACAGATAGACTGTTTTGCACCACCTGAAACTACGATTTGCTCAGGTTTATATTCCAGATTGTTTTCGCTTTTCAACTTGGCGCAAATCGCTTTACGCAATTCCATGTATCCGGGAACCGGAGAATAGAACGAAAAGTTGTTGTCAACAGCTTGCTTGGCAGCCTCCTTGATGTGCTCCGGGGTAGTGAAGTCAGGTTCACCTACACTCAGGTTGATAACATCGAATCCTTGCGCCTTAAGCTCGTTGCTTTTTTGCGACATGGCCAAGGTTTCTGAAGGAGACAAACTGTTTAAACGATCTGATAAAAAGTTCATTTCTTAATGTGTTTGATTATGTTTGTATATTCCGGATTGCAAAATTATGAAAAATTGCGTTGATGACAACTCTTTATTACGTAAAAAATTCTCCATACTAGTGAATTAGAAAGAAACTAACGTGATATTTACAGATACTTCTATGCAAAGAAAAATTTGATTGGTCTGGTTTTTAAAATAATAAAAGCGGCAATAACGTATAAATATCGCCGCTTTAGGAGTTACTTGAATTTAGAAAAAATAATAGATCTGTTTATTTTCAGGGATTTGCATGCTCCTTACTCATTCTTTTGCTTATTAATCGTTGTTGCATTTTCGCTTTCAGATCAAGATCAGATTGGTACTGATCGGGCGTAAATACGAATTTAAGTTCCTGTTCTTTTTAATCCATTAGTTCTTTGGCTTTTCTTATCAGCTGACGTTTTTTCCATTTGATTGGCGTAGCGTAGATTAATTTCGCTGACTTTCTTCACTTGTTCATCTGTCAGGTCGAGCTTTTTCCTCATCTACTATAATTCTTTTTCTTTAGAAATTGTCTTTGTCTCAAATGAAATAGAATAACTTAGTTTAATTGGGATTAACCCGAACCCGGTTTTGCCTGATTTTTTCTATTCGTTTTGCAATAAACTCATTAAGTAGTATTGAGAATAGAATTGTGACTACGGTCAGTGTAAGTCCCATGCTCCCGAATGCCGGAAAATTTAATCGCTGTATTACAGACAGAATAAGTAAATGAGATATATATATTGGGAAAGATAATTCTCCGATAGCAGCATCTTTCTTCCAGTTTTTGGTCACTTTAAAAATAAATGGCAGGGAAATGAAAAATAACAGATAATAAATATAAATGGTAAAACTAGTTTCGATTTTAGAATAACTAAATGTAAACAGTAGTAATACACTTAGAAGAGTACGCCCAATGACAGGATTTATGTCCTGGTTTTTTATCTCACAATAGATTCTATAAGAAACATTCCCTAAAAGAAAGAATAGGAGCTCCGTTGGGAAAAAACGATAGGTCCAGGGATCAAAATCCAGGCCTCGATAGTATAATATAATCCTAAAAGATAAGGATGCCACTATCCATAACAGTATGCTGGATAGTCGTCTGCGAACGATAAACGGAGCAATCAGGTAAAATGTCAATTCAATACCTATGGTCCAGGCCTGTGGAACCAGTAGAAAGTTACTGACTACCGGCTTGCAAAGCCTGAAATTTTCGGTAAAAAATAAATTTCCGGTTATTTGGTCCAGTCCCAGAAATAAAACTGTATCTTGTAAAAACAGACCAATATTGGTGAGTATCAGGAAAAGAAAACTTCCAATGCTTAATTGGTCATAGTATGTAAGATAAGCTTGCGCTTTTCCTAAACTGTGGCCACCTGAAGCAATAGAAGCAGCGATTGATAAAAGAATTGTCAGTAACAGCACCGCCCAGTAGATGGGGTAGAGTCTCAGGAATCTATTGGATATAAAAAGTTTGTAAGAATTGTTCTCGTTGATGTATTTTTCATTCAGAATAAGAGACATGTAGAATCCCGAAATAATGTAAAAGGATTGTACGGCAATTTGGCCTCCAACAAAAGATAATCCGAAAATGGCACCGGAATGTGCAAGGACAACTGATATAGCCAGAATTAATCTAATAGATCCCATTTGTAAAAGAATGTTTTATAAAGGGAAAATCATTATTATCGTGATTTTCACAGGATGAATTTTTTTTGATCGGCAAAGATAGTGTAAATCAGCGAAGCTATGTAATAGCACTGATTTGATTATGTTTTAATCTGTGTGAAAATAATATTCAGAAAAGGATCAATCAGAAGATTAAACGACGAGCTCAACGTTTCAGAACAAATAAAGAGTAGGCGCATTATTGAGATAAAAAACGGCAACGGATGAATAAACTTCCGTTGCCGTCATTATTTTTATGCGATCTGGGTATTACAACAGTTCTACACTACGTTTGATGAAGTTGCTGAGTGATTCTCCTTTCAACATACCGTTGGAGAGTAGAGCGATATCAATCAACTGACGTACCAGTTTATTGCCGGTAGCATAATCTGCGAGTATGCTGTTGCGTTGAGATTCCAGTTCTCCGAGACGTTTGCCGGCTGTTTCCAGCTCTTCTTTCTCGATAGAAGGTATTTCGTCCGCTTTCAGTTTTTCGTGGCCTTTCTTCAGAGACTCTTGTTTAGCTTTAATGCTTTCCATTTCGGCAATCACCGGAGAAAGTTTCTCTGCACAAACGTTATTTTCGTCAGCCAACACTCGTTTGATCAATTGGTGATCGGAGTTGAGTGCAAGGTTGTAGCTATCAGGCAGATCACCATAGAAGTTCATACCGGGTTGCATAGCCGACATCTCTTTCATTCGACGGATGTATTCACTTTGAGTGACCATCACCGGCTGGCTGTTTTCGCCCAAAGCTTCAAACATCACGATAAAATCAACCTTACCGGTTTTAGGCAGTTGAGAGCTGAACACTTGCTGCATAGCTTCGCGTTCATTTTCAGAAAGTGTAACCTGATTAAGATTTTCTTTCGGGATCAGCTTGTCTGCCACATCTGAGTCAACTCGTACGAAGCGGCTTTTCTCAAACTTTTGCTCCAATTTACCCAGGAAATGTACATCCAACTGGCCATCCATCAGCAGTACATCATAACCTTTTGATTTAGCGGCGTCGATATAGCTGTATTGATGTTCCTTGTCGGTTGTATAAAGGTAAACAAGTTGATCGTCTTTGTCTTTTTGGCTTTCTCCGATCAGCGTTTTGTACTCTTCGAGCGTAAAATATTGATCATCTGTGTTTTGTAGTAATACAAACTTCTCGGCACGTTCATAAAATTTCTCTTCAGTCAGCATACCGTATTCGATGAATATTTTCAGGCTGTCCCATTTCTCTTCAAACTGCTTGCGGTCTTCTTTGAAGATCTCCTGCAGACGATCCGAAACTTTTTTGGTGATGTGGCTCGAAATCTTTTTCACGTTGCTGTCGCTTTGCAAATAAGACCGGGATACGTTCAACGGAATATCCGGTGAGTCGATAACCCCGTGAAGCAATGTCAGGAATTCCGGTACAATACCTTCTACCGAATCGGTTACAAAAACCTGGTTGCAGAACAACTGGATTTTGTTGCGGGTCGGTTCGATGTTGGCTTTGATTTTTGGGAAATAGAGAATACCGGTCAGCTTGAAAGGGAAATCCACATTCAGGTGAATCCAGAACAGCGGCTCTTCCGACATGGGGTAAAGATCGCGGTAGAATTTCTTGTAGTCTTCCTCTTTCAGTTCACTGGGTTTTTTAGTCCAGGCAGGAGCTGTATCGTTGATTTGTTTGTCTTTGTCGGTGTCGACGTATTTGCCGTCTTTCCACTCTTGTTCCTTACCAAACACTACGTTGATGGGCAGGAATTTACAGTATTTGGTCAGCAAACCTTCAATACGGGATTTTTCGAGAAATTCTTTGTTCTCATCATCGATATAAAGAATGATATCGGTTCCGCGGTCACTACGGGTAGTCGGCTCCAGGATATACTCAGGACTACCTTCGCAAGACCATCTCATAGCCTGAGAACCCTCTTTGTGCGAAAGAGTTACGATTTCAACTTTCTTAGCCACCATAAATGAAGAGTAGAAACCGAGTCCGAAATGGCCGATAATAGACGCTGCGTCGTCTTTGTATTTATCCAGAAATTCTTCAGCACCTGAGAATGCGATCTGGTTGATGTATTTGTTAATCTCTTCGGCAGTCATACCGATACCACGGTCAGAAACGGTCAAAGTACCTTTTTCGGCATCAATGCTAACGCTAACTTTTAGTTCACCCAGTTCTCCTTTGAATTCACCTACCGAAGCCAGTGTTTTCAGCTTTTGTGAAGCATCTACAGCATTGGAAACCAATTCGCGGAGGAAGATCTCGTGATCGCTGTACAAAAATTTCTTGATAACTGGGAAAATGTTGTCGGTTGTTACCCCAATGTTTCCTTTCTGCATAGTCGTTTATTTTTTTAGTTGAATGTATTTGATATTCTGATAATTCGTTTGTTTGCCAAGTTGAAACCGGTTTTGATTATCGACAGCAAATTTAATGTGTCATTTTTATCAGAACCGAAAACAATTCCTCAAACATAGTGCCAAGCTTCTACAAACTGACATTTTTTCAGTTTGTATTATAAAGTCTGACAAAATGGATGTAAAATGTGAGAGGTAGGGATTTGTCAGTTTAATCAGCAGTAAGAACTTCGAATGAACAATATGAGTGTAAATGCAAAAAGCCGGGGAAATCTGCAGAACAGATCCACCCGGCCTTCATTGCTGTATTGTCGTTTAAATATTCTTCAGATTATGTCCCATGCGTTCTTTTTTAGTTTTGAGATAGAACTCATTGTATGGATTATGTGTAACTTCAATGGGTACATTTTCCACCACTTCAAGTCCGTAGGCCTCAATACCGATACGCTTGACCGGATTATTGGTCATCAGCCGCATTTTGCTAACGCCAATTTCACGTAGAATCTGAGCTCCAACGCCGTAGTCGCGCTCATCAGCCTGAAATCCCAGGTGCAGATTGGCATCCACGGTATCGAATCCGTTTTCCTGTAACTTGTAGGCCTTGATTTTGTTCATCAGACCGATGCCACGACCTTCCTGATTCATGTATACTACGACGCCTTTACCTTCTTTCTCGATAGCTTCCATGGCTTTGTGGAGCTGTTCGCCGCATTCACAACGTTTGCTACCGAAGATATCGCCGGTGAGGCAAGATGAATGTACACGTACCAGGATCGCTTCATCTTTGTCCCATGTACCTTTGATCAGGGCTACATGTTCAAGTCCGTTTGATTTCTGGCGGAACGGGATCAGACGAAAATCTCCGAAGTCGGTAGGCATATTTACTTCGTCTCCTTTTTCTACTAACGATTCCTTCTCTAGTAAATAAGAGATTAAAGCTGCAACCGATATGATTTTAAGATCGTGTTCTTTCGCAAATTCAACCAGCTCAGGTAGGCGCGACATGGTTCCGTCTTCGTTCATGATTTCCACCAAAACACCTGCCGGGTAGAGTCCGGCCAGACGAGCCAGGTCAATTGCGGCTTCAGTATGTCCTGCGCGGCGAAGTACTCCGCGATTGCGGGCACGTAGCGGGAAAATATGCCCCGGACGACCAAACTCTTCAGGCTTGGCTTTCACATCGCAAAGTCGTTGGATTGTTTTGGCGCGATCGTGAGCTGAAATCCCGGTGGTGCAGCCATGTCCCAACAGGTCAACAGATACTGTAAACGGGGTAGCATGCATCGAAGTGTTGTTGGATACCATCATTTCCAGATCGAGCTCTTCACAGCGTTCTTCAGTCAGAGGTGCACAGATTAATCCCCGTCCGTAACGAGCCATGAAATTGATTTTTTCGGTCGTTATTAACTCTGCTGCAGCAATAAAGTCGCCTTCATTTTCGCGATCTTCGTCATCAACTACGATTAACAACTTACCAGCACGAATATCTTCAATAGCTTCTTCTACCGTATTTAATTTATACATAGAACTAGTTTTTAATAAGATTAGACAACTCCTGATTAACGCGAGCGATAGTATCGAAATCGTTCAGTAATTGTTTTTGTTGAATTTTTATATAGATAAAGAAGAGAATGCCGATCGGGAAAATGTACCCCATAGTCATTCTGATCCATTTTTGCTTTGGAATAATATTATAACGTTCAACGGGCAATACCGGATATTCCATCAACTTGAAATAGATTTGTTGGTCGTTCGAGTTATTCATTTCTTCGACGATCCCTTCCATCAATTGATTGGCTTGCAATAATTGGTCCGGGTGCGACCCTTCATTCCAGAAAGTGAAATATCCCGCTTTCCTTTGATGAGTGAAGCTTTTAACTA
This sequence comes from Bacteroidales bacterium, assembly GCA_963668555.2. GTDB lineage: Bacteria > Bacteroidota > Bacteroidia > Bacteroidales > UBA7332 > CAXXIC01. The sequence goes on along the minus strand of CAXXIC010000001.1, from coordinate 4,695,760 downwards.
AATCGATTAACAATGTATTTTGTTCACTTAAAAGTTGAAAAACTTTGTCCATATCGGGATTAAACATTACTAGCTCTTTGCGGGTCAGGGCGCGACGGCCACGTTTGCCGAATATCTTTTTAATGAATAACAGATAGGTGTCTGAATTTAGAATCACCGAGTCTCGTGCTGACTTATAGGTAAGGAAAGAGCCTAAAGGCAATAATACGAATGAGCTGAGCCACATTCCTTCCCAAGCCGGCCATTTACCGTCGCGGGCCAATTTGTAACCTGTATTATCTATAATATAATAGATAATGAAGAGGAATACAGATAATACGACAGGCAATCCGAGACCACCCTTCCGAATAATTGCACCCAGTGGCGCTCCAATAAAGAAAAAGATCAGGCAGGCAAATGAGAGGGTAAATTTCTTATGCCATTCAATGTAATGACGGTTAATGGTCTCTTCCTGCGACTGGATAGAATAAGCCTTAAACTCGAGCTCCTGCCGCGTCGCTTCGGCAGACGAAACAGCACGGCTCAGGGCTGTAGATTTGCTATTGTTTTCGGCTTCGGTGTAGAGGCTATCAATATCAACCGGAGTGAAAGATTTGACAAACGCAGAATCGCTTTGTCCGCTTATTGGATTGTTTTGGGTGCTAAGTGGAGTGACATGAGTAGCGGTTTTGACATTCATCTGATTGATACTGTCAATCTTTACTTCCATAGAGTCGATCGATTTTCGCAATTCAGTAATATTTTTTCCGATATACTGATTTTGTAGAAAGCTGTTGTCGATGCGCTTGAAGCTGGCATCGAACTGGATAAGAATCTGTTTCAGTCCAAAGGTTTCGCGACGATAGGGGACACTGTTGGATGATGACGCTCTTTGTTTCTTCAGGTTCTCAAACGATTCACCGTTGAAAATCGAAAAGACCAGAAATTGTTTGTCCGCCGTCATTTTGATCTTGGCAGAGTCGGCTGCAATCACCATAGCATCTTCAAAACCCCGTGAAAAGTCGTAGATCATTACGTTTCGAAGAGTCCCGGTTTTGGGGTCTTTTTTTTCCACATAAATATTATATCCTTCGATCTGGTCGTAAAATACGCGTTCCGGAATGTCAAGTTCGGGTGATTTCTGGCGGACGGAGAGCATTAATCCCCACAATTTTACCTGAATCTTGGGCATCAGGTCATTTTGGAAATAAAAAGAGCCGACAGCAATAATAATCAGAGTAATTATGAGTGAGCGCATGATACGGATCAACGAAATACCTGCCGATTTCATAGCCAGAAGCTCCAGACTTTCCCCCAGATTACCGAATGTCATCAACGAAGCCAGCAAAATGGATAGTGGCAGTGCCATCGGTACCATATTGAGGGCTGCGTAGAAGAAGAGTTCCGACAATACCGAAATGCTTAATCCTTTTCCCACCAGTTCATCTACATATTTCCACAGAAACTGCATCAACAAGATGAAGAGGCAAATCAAGAAAGTCATTAAAAAAATCGGGAGAAATGTCTTTAAGACAAACAAATATAGTTTTTTGATGCGCAACATGAGCCAACTCAGGATTTATTGCCCGCAAAGTTAGCAAAAAGAGCGACAAATTACAACGAAAACTAAGCGCCAATGCTGCGTTTGAGGATTTCTATCTGTGAGTTCCAGAGTTCAATCGTGTCTTCGATTTCGTCAGGATATGAAAAATCAGTGATCTCAAGAGCTGTTTCGCCGGTCAGTTCCGACGTAGTCATTTTAAACTCGAAATAATATTTGCTATCACCATCATCCTCCCAGCGAAAACGGATAAAGCTACCCTGGCGGATCATCATCAGATCGGCGTTTTGCGGAGTTCGTTGCCAGACAAAAGTAAATTTCTTTCCGTTCACCTGCACATCGTCGCAGAACCATTTTCCCAGTCCGCTTGGTGTCCCGATGTAAGTCCACAGCACCGCAAGCGAAATGTTTTTCAATTCATATTCAAGGTGAATTTTCTCTTTTATCATGGTGTTTTCTGTTTTAAATGTTTAACGCCCCTAATATATGGGAAATTTGTTTAATTGAACAAGCAATTTTTGGAAAATATTCAGGATGGATAAAAAAAGAGGGATTTATTTTTGAATCGTAGGAGGAAATGCATCAATCTCTCTTTTTGTGAAGATGATAATTTACTTACGAACAAGATTGCCCATACAAACTGATTCGATTATATGGGTGTTCTAATCGTGCAACAATCCGCCGGAGCGCAACAGATGCTCTACCTCCGACATGATCATGGCAGTGGCACCCCACAAATGGCGGTTGTCTAATAAATAGGAGGGGATTTCGAAAGTTTCACCCTGCTCGTCGGTAAGTGAAAACGAATTTTTGTTGCTGTTTCTTAGCAGATCCTGTAAATCGACTTCATAGAGTTGGGCTACTTCTGCATCCTGAATTACAAATTCCGGTTTCTTACGGCAAAATCCTACAAACGGATGCACCACAAAACCACTGCGGGGGATAACCAGAGACGAAAGGGTTCCGATTATAGTAATGTCGGTTGGAGAAACACCAATCTCTTCTTCGGTTTCGCGCAAAGCTGTTTGCTCGAGGCTTTCATCTTCGGGCTCAAACTTTCCTCCCGGCAGGCTGATTTGTCCGCTATGTACGCCAATGCCGTCTTGTTTTAAGGTTAATACGGTCATTGTGCGATTATCGGGGCCACAATATAAAAGGAGTAAAACGGCGCTGAGTCTTGCTTTTGCCGGATCCCACTGGTTGAGCAGTTTGCGGCGGATTTCCGATTCCATAGCCCGATGCGCAGCGCTTCCCGGTAGCTCGTTTTGTAATAACTCAGCTACTTTCGCAATAAATATGTCGAAATTTGTTTTCAAGAATGAATATAAATAAGGTTTGCGATTGTAAGATAAATATTTTTTTTAATTTTGTCAACCTTCGGATTTGAAATTATTGTAAGTTCCGGATAAAATCAGCATTTTGGATTAAAAAATCAAGCTATGGATAACTAATATATCGTCGAACATGAAAAATCAGATAATATCCGTCTTTCGCTTCTATTACGAGGGTTTCCGCAGCATGAAATTGGGGAAGACCCTTTGGTTGATAATTCTGATCAAACTATTCATCATATTTTTCGTTTTAAAAATATTCTTTTTCCCGAATTTTCTCAATTCGAAATTCGAGACTAAAGATCAAAAGGTAGATTATGTAGGTAATCAGCTTATTGAAAGGAAATAACCCGTAACAGATGATTTGCAACCCAATCATTCCTGCAAATAAATAAAAAAACAGCAAATCCTCCAAAAAAGTAAATTACTAAATATTAATAACCACCCTTATTTATTACACCCTGAAAATTATGGAGACAATTGATTATTCGCTTGTCGATTGGTCGCGGGCACAATTTGCCCTCACCGCCATGTATCACTGGATATTTGTGCCACTCACCCTGGGATTGGGCGTCATAATGTCTATCATGGAGACTATTTACTACAAAACCGGAAATCCGGCATGGAAACGCATTACGCAGTTCTGGATGAAGCTGTTCGGTATCAACTTCGCAATCGGTGTGGCTACCGGTATTATTCTGGAGTTTGAGTTTGGTACCAATTGGTCTAATTATAGTTGGTTTGTGGGAGATATCTTCGGAGCTCCGCTGGCTATCGAAGGGATCATGGCCTTCTTTCTGGAATCGACCTTTATTGCAGTGATGTTTTTTGGCTGGAATAAGGTGAGCAAAGGCTTTCACCTCGCCTCTACCTGGCTTACGATTTTTGGCGCTACACTTTCCGCGTTGTGGATTCTGGTTGCGAATGCCTGGATGCAATTTCCTGATGGCATGCACTTCAATCCCGAAACGGTTCGCAATGAGATGGCTGATTTTTGGGCGGTATTGCTTTCACCGGTGGCTATCAACAAATTCCTGCATACCGTAACATCGAGCTGGATAGTCGGTTCTGCGTTTGTGGTAGGTATAAGTGCGTGGTATATGCTTAAAAAACGAGAACTTGATCTTGCAGGAAAAAGTATTCGCATTGCAGCCATTATCGGTTTTGTCGGTGCCTTGCTTGCTGCCTGGACGGGTGATGGTTCTGCTTATCAGGTGGCACAAAAACAACCGATGAAGCTGGCTGCTATGGAAGGGCTTTATCAGGGGAAAAATGGCGAGGGATTAGTCGCTGTGGGAATTCTTAATCTGGATAAAAAGAGTTACGACGATGATGTTGATCCGTTTGTGTATCGTTTTGATATTCCCGGTGCTCTTTCGTATCTCTCGTTCCGTGATGTTAATGCCTTTGTGCCCGGCATAAAAGATCTGATTAAAGGTGGCTTTTCAACGAAGAACGCACAGGGAGAACCGGCTTTAGCCCTCTCTGCGGATGAGAAAATAGCCCGTGGTAAAAAAGCGATTCAGGCATTGGCCGATTTCAAAGCTGCCAAAACAGCTAAAAACGATTCGCTTGCTGCCGTCCATCGCGCTACCCTGGAAGCCAACTATAACTATTTCGGATATGGCTTTATCAAAGACAAAAGCGAACTGATCCCCAATGTGTCATTGACTTTCTATGCTTTCCGCATTATGGTGATATTAGGTGGTTTCTTCCTTATCTTCTTTGTATTGGTCTGGTTTTTCGAAAAGAAAAACAAACTTCAAAATCATAACTGGTTGCTGTGGCTTTCAGTTATCTCAGTGCCTTTGGCATATATAACTACCCAATGCGGTTGGATCGTGGCAGAAGTGGGACGCCAGCCGTGGGTGATACAGGATATCATGCCCACTTTTGCCGCTATTTCAAACATTGAAACCAGTTCTGTGAAAATTACCTTCTTCCTCTTTGCGGTTCTCTTTACCGTATTATTAATTGCAGAGTTGGGCATTATGTTCCGCCAGATCAAGAAAGGACCGGAAGAGGTACATTGATTTTATTGGCATATTAAAAAATTGGCACATTAAATTAATCATAATTATGGACTATATATTTTTGCAACAATATTGGTGGTTTTTGGTTTCGTTGCTGGGAGCCCTATTGGTCTTTCTCATGTTTGTGCAGGGTGGACAGACGTTACTTTATACGATCGGTAAAACTGAACTTGAGCAGACCATGCTTATAAATGCCCTCGGGCGAAAGTGGGAATTTACTTTTACCACGCTGGTCACCTTCGGCGGTGCTTTTTTTGCCTCTTTTCCGTTGTTTTATTCCACAAGTTTTGGTGGAGCCTATTGGGTGTGGATGGCTATTCTGTTTTGCTTTATCCTGCAAGCGGTTTCTTACGAGTTTCGCAGTAAGAAAGGAAACCTGTTGGGCAAAAAGACCTATGAAATCTTCCTGCAAATCAATGGCTTCGGAGGCCTTATACTGTTGGGGACAGCCGTGGCTACTTTCTTCACCGGGTCGGAATTCGTGGTAAATAAAGCCAACCTGACCAATCCATTGATGCCGGTGATTTCGAGTTGGGCAAATCCTTTGCACGGCCTTGAAGCTGCGTTGAATATTCATAATTTGCTGCTCGGCCTGTCGATCTTCTTTTTGGCCCGTACTCTGGCCGCACTTTATTTTATCAACAGCATTAATGATGAGCAGATCCATGGCCGTGCCAGGAAGCAGGTGCTTTTCAATGCGGTTCCCTTTTTGCTCACCTTTCTTCCTTTTCTGGGATGGACGCTCTTTGGCGATGGATTTGCCGTGAATCCCGATACGCAAGAGGTGTATAAACTTTCGGGCAAATATTTTCTGAACCTGATTGAGATGCCGGTAATCCTGATACTTTTCCTTTTAGGGGTGATTTCATTGCTTTTCGGTGTATTCAAAACCGTATTTGTGATAAATTATACCAAAGGGATCTGGTTTGCAGGAATCGGCACTGTTCTTGCCGTATTGTCGCTTTTTCTGATTGCAGGATATAACAATACCGCCTATTATCCCTCTACGACCGATTTGCAAAGCTCGCTGACCATCTATAATAGTTCATCAAGTCCATTTACATTAAAGGTGATGAGCTTCGTTTCTTTGATGGTGCCTTTTGTGGTCCTCTACATTTTCTATGCCTGGAGAGCCATCAATAAGAAGCCCATTGATTCCGCAGAAATGGCCTCGGGTGATCATCAGTATTGATTCTGGAGATGTGTGTAATATACACAGCGGCTTAGCCAGTGCCCTAACGAAATGTACGATTGTTATAAACGTGTATTTCTGCAAATTACATAACTGGTTTAGCCGCTAAAGTAATCTAATTAAACCTTTACATTTTAATTAATCATTTATCTTTGTAAGGCAATGTCATTCACGTGGCATTGCCTTTTTCATTAACAAATAAGATGTACAAATATGGCAAAAGAGATAGAGCGTAAGTTTCTTGTTGTTTCAGACGATTTCAAACAACAGGCTGAAGGTATTTATTACCGTCAGGGCTATTTGTGTAGTAGCCGCGAGCGGGTGGTGCGGGTGCGGGTGGCAGGAGAAAAGGCTTTCCTCACCATCAAAGGTGCAAATCAGGGGATTACACGTAGTGAATACGAATATGAAATTCCTGTGGAAGAAGCTAAGGAGATGTTGGACAACCTTTGCCTGAAGCCTGATATTGAAAAGATTCGTTACCGGGTAGCTTATGAAGGATTCGTCTGGGAGGTCGATGAGTTTATGGGACTGAATGCAGGGCTGGTTGTTGCCGAGATTGAGCTTCCCGATGAAGAGACTTTATTTGGCAAACCGTCATGGGTGGGTGAGGAGGTTTCGCATGATCCGCGTTATTATAATGCGAATTTGATCAACAAGCCATACTCGGAGTGGTGACATCTTCAGGTTAGGGGATTGAATCCTCTAAACCTGAATGCCAAATTTCCGGATGATAAAGATAAACGAGAAATAGAAAACCGCCGTAATGAGGCAGGTTAGCGCCAATGCAAGCCAGAAATTCATTCCGCTTTTCAGCAACAGGGGCAAGGCGATAAAGAATGACAAAGAAGGCAGTACCACCCAGAAAATAGAGTAGGAGAGCTGACTGATGGTGCTCGTGTTTTTGGTGTCTAAATAGAGCCAGATAATCGCAAGCAACGAGGTCAGGGGCAATGATGCCAGAATAGCAGCCATTGTGCTAAAGCGTTTTCCGACTTCGGAAATTCCCGTGATCAGAAGCGCCGTGATAATTATTTTAATTAGTATTCTCATTGCGATTGCGTTTTTATATATCCGGATATATTTTGTTGAAGATGTCCAAAAAGAACAGAATTGCTTCTTAGATACGCACTTGCAACTTTTCTTTCAGAAACTGTCCTGTATAAGAATCTTCACAAGCAGCGACCTCTTCGGGTGTGCCGGTGCAGACCAGGTATCCACCTTTGTCTCCGCCTTCGGGGCCGAGATCGATAATGTGGTCGGCACATTTGATTACATCGAGGTTATGCTCGATGATCACGACCGTATGTCCCTTTTCAATCAGAGCGTTGAAGGCTTTCAGCAATGTTTTGATATCATGGAAGTGAAGCCCTGTGGTGGGTTCGTCAAATACAAAGAGGGTTGATTCGCTCTTTTCGCCACTCAAGAAGTAGGCCAGTTTCACCCGCTGGTTTTCCCCGCCCGAAAGGGTAGATGAGGATTGCCCCATTTTCACGTAACCCAGGCCAACATCCATCAGCGGTTGCAGGCGTTTCACGATTTTCTTTTCGATAGAGCCTTGCGCTTCGCTAAAGAACTGAACGGCTTCAGCAACAGTCAGTTCGAGTATATCGTAAATGTTTTTGCCGCGGTATTCCACATCGAGGGTGTCCTGTTTAAAACGTTTGCCATGACAAGCATCACATTCTAGCGTCAGGTCGGCCATAAACTGCATCTCCACAGTGATGGTTCCTTCGCCTTTACACTCCTCACAGCGTCCCCCCTCCACGTTGAATGAGAAGTGCGCGGGCGTGAAGCCCATCTGTTTCGACAACGGTTGATCGGCAAATAGTTTGCGGATTTCGTCGTAAGCTTTCAGGTAGGTGGCGGGATTGGAACGCGACGATTTCCCGATGGGATTTTGGTCGACAAACTCAATACCGCGTATCAGGTGCAGATCTCCGCTCAATTCGTTGAAGATACCGCTTTTCTCTCCGCTCGGTTCAAAGTGCTTACTTACAGCCTGATAGAATACGTCACGTATCAGCGATGATTTACCCGAACCGCTCACCCCCGTTACCAATGTCATTACATGGAGCGGGAATTTTACGTCGATGCCCTTCAGGTTGTTCTGGGCAACGCCTTTCAGTTCAATATAGTTGTTCCATTTGCGGCGATATTTAGGTAGTTCTATCTGGTCTTCCCCCGTCAGGTAACGCACGGTATAGCTGCTTGAGGCATGTTGCAGGGTAGCAACATCTCCCTGATAGACCACTTCTCCACCCAGACGTCCTGCGTCGGGGCCAATATCGATAATATAGTCGGCAGCACGAATAATCTCTTCGTCGTGTTCCACCACTACCACTGTGTTTCCCAGTTTCTGGAGTTTACGTAGTACATTGATCAGTAGATCGGTATCACGTGAGTGAAGTCCGATGCTGGGCTCATCGAGGATATAGAGCGATCCCACCAGCCCACTTCCCAAAGATGTAGCCAGGTTGATACGCTGGCTTTCACCGCCCGAAAGCGTGGCGGATAACCGATTGAGCGTAAGGTAACTCAGTCCTACGTCGAGAAGGAACTGAATGCGGTTGTTGATCTCGGTGAGCAGACGTTTGGCTACGATCCGATCGTGCTCATCCAGTTGCAGTTGCCCAAAGAATTCTTTAAGTTCGGCGATGGGCATCAACACCAGATCGGTAATGGTCATGCCGCCTATTTTCACATACATGGCTTGCTGTTTCAACCGGCTGCCTTTGCATTCGGGACAGACGGTTTTTCCGCGGTAGCGTGCCAGCATCACACGATATTGTATCTTGTATTGGTTCTCTTCGAGCATGCGGAAGAAGCTGTGGATACCATCGAAATAGCGGTTACCGTTCCAAAGCAACTCTTTTTCTGCATCAGTGAGTTGATAGTAAGGACGATGGATGGGGAAGTTGAAGACTCCGGCATGAGTAATTAGTTGATGTTTCCATTCACCCATTTTTTCACCTTTCCAGCAGACCACCGCATCTTCGTAGATTGACAGCGCCTTATTGGGAATTACCAGATCTTCGTCGATGCCGACCACTTTACCGAATCCTTCGCAGCGGGGACAGGCCCCTGCCGGGCTGTTGAAGCTGAACATCAGATCGTTGGGCTCTTCAAAGACTACTCCGTCCGCCTCGAATCGTTTCGAGAACCGTATGATCTCCTCGCCATTATCGGAGTAGAATTTCACCAGACAGCTACCCCGTCCTTCAAAGAATGCCGTTTCTACTGAGTCAGTCAGTCGGCTGAGTGTATCTTTATCGCTTGATGCCGATAGTCGGTCGATCAGCAGCAACAGGTTTTCGTTGTTTTGCAGTGCTTTATCCTTCAATACCTCTTCGATGCGGAAGAAGTTGCCGTTAAGTTCCACGCGGTTGAACCCCTGCTTCATCAACACATCGAGGTGTTGCTCCATTTCGCGCTCTTCGGGCACATGAATCTCGCAGAAGATAGCCATACGCGTGCCTTCGGGATAAGAGAGCATTTTCGTCACCACATCTTCCGCTGAATGCTTCTTCACGATTTCGCCCGAAACAGGAGAATAGGTTTTGCCTATGCGGGCAAATAACAAGCGCAGATAGTCGTAAATCTCTGTAGATGTGCCGACTGTAGAGCGTGGATTGCGGGTGTTTACTTTTTGCTCGATCGCAATCGCGGGTGGAATACCTTTGATGTAGTCGCATTCAGGCTTGCTCATTCGTCCCAGGAACTGACGTGCATACGACGAAAGACTTTCAACATAGCGACGCTGCCCCTCGGCATATAAAGTGTCGAACGCCAGTGACGATTTACCGGAACCCGAAAGTCCCGTGATCACTACCAGCTTATTGCGCGGTATCTCCACATCAATATTTTTCAGATTATTGACGCGTGCACCTTTTATATAAATGGATTTATTATCGGACATAATGCTCTTCCCAATTTTGAAACGCAAATTTACACCATTATTTCCATTCTGCCTTGATCGCGTGTAGAAAAGGGATTAAAGGGGAACAACTTTTAAGAGGAGAGGGTTAATAACTTTTCCAAAGTTCGAAAATTTGGAAAAGTTAGCTGATTGATGGCATTTAAAATCCGTGTAAATCGGTTTCATCCGTGTCATCTGTGTGCGGAATCTTCATCAAATTCTCCCTTTTTTTGATAAACCATTCTTTTGCCGTAATTTTGTTGTCTCAAACCAATGGAAATCATTGGCTAATTAACTTTTGGCAAATATATTCAGATGCGAACATACGATTTGAAGCAATGGCTTCCGACAACTAAGAAAGAGATGGAATTGCGGGGATGGGATACGGTAGATGTCATTCTCTTCTCGGGGGATGCCTATGTCGATCATCCATCCTTTGGTGCGGCTGTCGTCGGTCGCATTCTCGAGTCGGAGGGATTGCGCGTAGCCATTGTGCCACAGCCCAACTGGCGCGACGATTTGCGCGACTTCAAAAAGCTGGGTAAGCCCAATCTTTTCTTTGGCATATCGGCGGGTAGCATGGATTCGATGGTAAATCATTATACAGCCAATAAACGTTTGCGTTCTGACGATGCCTATACGCCCGATGGAAAAGCCGGTATGCGTCCCGATATGCCGACGATTGTCTACTCCAAAATTCTGAAAGAACTCTTTCCCGATGTTCCGGTTATGGTAGGAGGGATCGAAGCTTCGTTGCGTCGGTTGTCTCACTACGACTATTGGGAAGATCGCCTTCGCCCCTCCATTTTGGCAGATTGCAAGGCCGATATGTTGATCTATGGCATGGGTGAACTACCCTTGCGCGAACTGGCCTCCCGCTTACGAAACGGGGAAGAATTTGCCCAAATCAAAGATTTAAGACAAACGGCCTTACTGCTTGATAACAAAGAGATAACGGTAGATGAACAAGCCGACATTCAACTATTCCCGCACGACGAATGTCTGAAGGATAAATTGAAACAGGCGAAGAACTTCCGCCACATCGAGGAAGAGTCAAACGCGGGTGAGCCCAGGCGTATTTTGCAGCGCGTCGGCAATAACACCGTCGTTGTGAATCCGCCTTTCCCCACCATGACATCCGATGAAATAGATGCCTCGTTTGATTTGCCCTATACCCGATTGCCTCACCCCAAATACAAAGGCAAGACCATCCCTGCTTACGAGATGATCAAGTTCTCGGTGAATATGCACCGGGGCTGTTTCGGCGGTTGTGCTTTCTGTACCATTTCGGCGCATCAGGGTAAAGCGATTGTATCGCGCTCTAAAGCCTCTATTCTCAAAGAGGTAAAAGCGCTGACGAAAATGGATGATTTCAAAGGTTATCTGAGCGATTTGGGAGGGCCTTCTGCCAATATGTACCGCATGCAAGGCAAGGATTTGCAGATCTGCCGCAAGTGTCGCAAGCCGTCGTGTATTTCGCCCGTGGTTTGCAAAAATCTGAATACGGATCATCGTCCTTTACTTGAGATATATAAAGAGGTGGATGCTCTGTCGGGCATAAAGAAATCGTTTATCGGCAGTGGTGTACGTTACGATCTGCTATTGCATCGCGACAATGACGAGGCGGTTAATCAGGCTGCCCGCAAATATACCGAAGAGCTGATTACCAATCATGTATCGGGCCGGTTGAAGGTAGCGCCCGAGCATACGTCGGATAATGTACTGAAGATGATGCGCAAGCCATCCTTCAAGTTGTTCGAAGAATTTAAGCGCATCTTCGATACGATCAATGAGAACAAGATGCTGAATCAACAGCTGATTCCCTACTTTATATCCAGCCACCCCGGCTGTAGCGAAGAGGATATGGCGGAACTGGCAGCCCAAACCCGCAAGTTGAACTTTCACCTCGAGCAGGTACAGGATTTCACGCCGACACCGATGACACTGGCAACCGAAATATTCTATACCGGCTATCACCCGTATACCTTAGAAAAAGTCTACACGGCTCATACGAAACCGGAGAAGCTGGCACAGCGTCAGTATTTCTTCTGGTATCAGCGGGAATATAAAAATCAGATTATGAATTCGTTGCGTAAAATGAACCGTGCCGATCTGATCAATAAGCTTTACGGAAACGATTCAATGCCGAACAAGAACGGAAAGATGAACGCAAAACCGAAAAGGCGCTAGAATAGATTTATTTTCTCATATTTTCCAATAAAAAACCGTTGATTAAATGCTATTTGACTGGCAATTAATCAACGGTTTTTATTTTAATGCTAAGGATCTCAGCATCATCGAAATCCACGAGGGGGATTATGATATTGTGTGGCTTATTTGATTCTCAATGCCTTAATCATTGTTGGTAAAACAATCAACAAAAGCGGCAGAGCCACTAGAAAGCCGCCGATGATGGCAATGGCCATCGGCTGGTGCATCTGTGCTCCGGCTCCGATACCAAAGGCAATCGGCATAAGCGCAACGATAGCTCCGAGCGCTGTCATCAGTTTGGGGCGCAGACGGGTTGCTATGGTATAGACAATGGAATCATCCACAGACAGACTACTTCTTGATTTTTTGTATTGGAGGAATGAGAAAATGGCGTTTTCGCCTATAATTCCCACGATCATAATCAATCCGGTGTAGCTGCCCACGTTGAGAGGCGTGCCGGTAATGTAAAGTGCGAGATAACTTCCCGATATCCCCAAAACAGCGATTAACAGAATGGCAAATGTGATTTTGAACTCCTTAAACAGAGCCAGTATGACGCAAAACACCAAAAGGCTCGCTGCAATCATGATGAACAAAAGCTCGCGGAACGATTGTTGTTGTTCCTTATACGCTCCGCCATATTCGATGCTATACCCCTGCGGCAGTTTTATTTTAGCCGATACTTCCCGACTAACATCTTTCATGACACTTCCTAAATCGCGTTCGCTCAGACGAGCGGTCACAATCCCCATGTTTTGCAAATTTTCCCGTTGAATCTCTGCATCACCTGGAACCAATTGAATTTTGGCCAGTTCGGTAATAGGGTTTAACTGACCACTGGGCAAAAAGAGCTGCGAGTGACTGATATCGGCTACGCCGGTAATGTTGCTTTCCGGATAGATCAGTCGGATGTTGGTCAACCGGTCTTTTTCAGCGACAACCCCCTCTACATTACCAGCCATTGACATCTGCATCTGGTATTGCAATTCGATCGGAGTCATACCAAACTGGGCCAGATTGTTAGGGTGTATGCTGACGTAAGGGCCGGTGATGGTGATTCCGTCAAACACATCGGCAGTACCGTTCACTTGTTTTACGATGTCTGCCACCTGTTTGGAAAGTTCTTCCAGTTTCTTTCGATCCGAACCAAATATCTTTACTTCCACCGGTTGCGCTGACTCCATCAGATCGCCCAGCATATCGCCTATCACCTGTCCGAAGTCGATCTGTAGCGATGGCTGCGTAGCTTCGATCCGTTTACGTATATCGTTGGTTACCTCATCAGTAGAGCGATTTCTATCTTTTTTCAGGTGAATGAGATAATCGCCTGTATTGGGTTCGGTGATGAAGAATCCCATTTGTGTGCCGGTACGTCGGGAATAAGCTTCCACTTCAGGAATCTGAAGCAATATCTTTTCCACCTGACGAAGTGTCCGGTCTGTCTCATCCAGCGAGGTACCCGGAGGCGTTTTGTAATCCAGCACAATACTTCCTTCATCCATCTCTGGAAGGAATCCTGTTTCGAGTTTCGGAAATATCAAAACAATGGAAATCGCCAATAGCGCCATAAAGGAAATGCTGATCCAGGGACGTTCCATGAAAAACGATACCCAGTGCCGTTTGCCATTAGGCAAGAGTTTGTCATTTTGTTTTGTAGAAATAAAGCCATTCTTTTTCCCGGAAGAAAGCAACAAATAGATTATGGGCAACCCGATCCAGGTAACAAAAAACGAACAAACCAGAATGATAATCATCGCATTGGTCATAACCTTGAAATAGGCTCCGGCCACTCCTGTCATCAACACAAATGGCAGAAAGATCACGATCGTGCTGAGTGAAGATCCCACCATGGCCGGAAAAAGGTATTTGATGGCTTTCTGAACCAATAATGTGGACGGTTCATCGGGGTGCTCTTCGTGTGTCCGGTGGATTTGCTCCACTACGACGATAGCATCATCGATAATCAGACCTATCGCAGCCGCCAGAGCACCGATCGTCATAATGTTCAGCGTTTGCCCTATTGCATAAAATACAATGAGCGAAAGCAATAGGGTTACAGGTATGGTTATCAGGATGGTAGCGCTGGCCTTGACTGAGCGCAAAAATAGGATGGCGACAATAATGGCCAAAAGCAGTCCCACCCAGAGCGCATCAGTAACGCTTCGGATGGAGTCATTCACAAATTCCGCCTGTATATAATAAGGATGAATGGAGACATCAGCCGGCAGCACCTTTTGCAGTTCCTTCAATTTATCAGCCATTCGGTCGGAAAGGTCAATCAGGTTGGCATTTGGTTGTTTGACCACAGCTATCAGGATACCGTCTTTGCCATTGGCATTGATCTTGACATACTCTTTGGCCTCCCGGATTTCAATTTGGGCAATATCCTTGAGGGTAACGATACGTTTACCGTCGTTGCTGATCACCACATCGTTGAGCTTATTGATATTGTCAATGCGGGCATCTGTTGTAGTCAGGTAAAGCAGGCGATAATCAGTCAGGTAACCATTCGATTTTACGAAACCGGTTTCGCTGAGCGCAATTCTGATCGTCTCGGGAGTAATGCTCAGGCTACTCATTTTCCCCTGATTGAGAATCACCCAATATTCTTTTTCTTTCCCGCCGATGATGCGCACCTCCGAGGTTCCTTCGACCTGCGACAGAAAGGGTTTGATAGTATAGGTGGCCAAATGCTTCAGGTCAATAGCCGAACGATATTTACTCTCCAGGGTGTAACCGATTACAGGGAGAATGGAAGGATTCATCCGCTCCACAATGATTTTAATATCTCCGGGAAGCTCATTGCGAATCTCGTTTATTTTGGATTCAATGCGTTGCTGACTCAGGTTAATATCAGAGTTCCAGTCCATGAAAGCCGAAATCTCGCAACTGCCACGGTTGGTGGTGCTGCGTAACGTTTTCAGATCGGGCACTTTTTTCATCGCCAACTCTAACGGGCGTGTCACTGTTAACATCATTTGGTCAACGGGCAATTCTCCCGCATCGGCAATTACCTTTATCTTGGGAAAAGTAATTTCCGGAAACAGTGTGGTTTGCAACTTATTGTAAGCAAACATGCCGCTCAGAATGATGATGACAATGGCCACCACCAACGGATTTTTATAGGAGGTAAAGAACTTACTCATTTTGCAGCACTGTTTTCGATGACCACTTTTGCCGTATCTGTCAGACCGTAATTCCCACTAATGAGAATCCGGTCAGATGCGTTTAATGCAGGCGAAAGCACCTCCACACTATTTTTTGTTTCGAGGCCTTTGGTGATGGGCACTTTCACAGCAGTCTGATTGTCGATCATCCGCATGATCCAGAATTCGCTTTGAGTTTCATTGGTCAGGATAGCAGCTTTGGGTAGTGAGATCGTGTTGGGTTTTGTCTTTTTGATGAAATTGACCCGGGCAATCAGATTCTCAGGAATAGCGAGTCCCTTGGGGATACGGATAATGAATCGCTGCGTTTGCGAAACAGGATCAACCATCGGCATGGCAGAAGACAATGATCCGGTTATTTTTTTTCCGTCAGATAAAATCAACTGTACCGTTTTATTGTTCGGGAGGAAAGGTCTTAATTCATAAGGCAGTTCCAGCATAAAGACAAGACTGTTGATATCACTGATGGCAACCAGCGTCTCTCCGTCCTGCACATAATCGCCGGCGCGGTAGGTCAGCTGCGTTATGTATCCGTTTCCGGGCGAAGTAATGCGCACCGTACCGCTGAAGCGCAGGCTGCTATCCAGAGCTGCCACCGTATTGCCTAGATTTTCAGCTTCTTTGGAACGGATGACAAATATCCGCTTGCCTTTACTCACCCGGTCCCCCAGTTGGACATTTACCTCCTGTAAGTATCCGTTCGTATTGGATTTCACAAAGGTTTTGACCATAAAAGAAGATGTGGCATTTAATTCTACCACCTCGTTCATCGCTCCGGTGATGGGATGTGTCACTGAGACCGGAGTGCGTCCGGCAGGAGTTTTTTCATCATCACTATTTGCTTCTTTACCTTTACATGAAGTAATGATTAAAGCAATTATCAGGGTAAATGGGAGGAACTTTTTCATCCGTATAATAATTTCGTTTTTAATCAATATACTTTCCTTTCCAGGACGGTATCACAATAACTGGCGTCCTGAAAGGACAATATAATATTACAAGCCACATCATTTCTCTCTGTTCCAATAATTCAATTCATTAATAATCTGATATCCTTCGATAGTGTTGGACACCAGCATATTTTGGGCAGTCAGGTAGTTCCCGATCGCCAGAATGTAATCGGCAATATGCATTTCTCCAATTTCGAGCAACTTATGGTTGGCATCGAGCAACGCACGTGTATAAGTGATTTGTTGAGAAAGTTCGGTAGAAAACCTGCGGTTGGTCTGCAATTGTTGCAGGAGTCTGTTGATCTGCTGATGATATTGAGAAGCATAGAAGTTATGATTGCCCCGACGAGTCACTTCATCCCATGCGATACGGTTGTGCTGCATTTTACGCTGACCTCCATCGTAAATAGGAACAACTACATTAATTCCTGCACCTATACCAAAATTACGCAAAGGTTTTTCCACCAGCGAAGAGTTATAACCGCCATCTGCAAAAATACTAACCTTCGGTTTGTAGGAAAAATCAATCTGCTTATCGCTATTCTTCAATTTGAGACTGTCAATGACGAATTGTTCGTGAAAGGCGGATTGAGAGAAGGATGGGAGGGCCTCCATGTATAGTTTCGGGTCAGATAGTGCACTGAAGGTCGTATCTTCGATACCACACAGATAGCCTAATGAAGCATAGTCGCTCTGATATTGGCTCTTAAGCTGCTGTACCAGTAATGATTGCTGACGCTGGCTAACCAGGAAGCTCAGGTATTCGGTTTGTTTGTAGGTGCCTTTTTCGGTCAGTTCTTTCAGAATCAGCTCTTCTTTGTTCAGCAACCCAAGCATCTCTTCGTTAAAGAGATACTGCTGCCAATCGCCAAAGGCTATCAAAAACTGGCTGGTGACACTCTTTTTGAGTTCCTGCTCTGTTATTTTACCAGTATTGCGAAGGGAGCGGTTTTGTAGGGTGGTTGATTCCAACTGGTTGCGTTGATTTTGTCTGCCGACAATCTCTTTTGAGACTGAAAGTCCGGTATTCAGGTTTGCTCCGTTGGTAATCGCCTGGTCATACCCCCACCCTTTCAGTACCGGAGCGTAGTAATTGGTGCTGTTCAATGTAACTTGCGGTCCCCAGCCGGCTCGTGTACGCAGACTGTCAATCCGGTTTTGCTGTTCCTGATTCCGGTAATCTTTCAGTAACGGACTGTTTTGCAGAGCAGTATTGATGAAATAACTCAGCTCTCTGGTTTGGGCCAAAGAGCTTTGCAACATCGTAAAACCAACAGCAAGAATTATTATTTTTCTCATCGATCAAAATATTAGGGGCTACTTTACAATCATTGCGCTACTAATGAAACATTATTGGGATGTAACGCTGTATCAGTGTAAATAGCCCATATAAAAAGAGCACAAAGTCAATAAATGTAAAAGTAATAATATTTAACTATTTTCCTTCACATTTTGTGGCTTCGTGTTCGAAACTTCCATTTTCTCCTGAGAATAGTCCAGAGCACCAAAATATTTGTAGAATATTCGCTTTGATGAAGGTGTAAGGTGCAGCGTACCGAATTAAAATCGGTGTAATCAAAGTCACACTAGCCCAACCACCTTTGCACTCCCCGCATACTTCACTGCCACAGGTTCTCCATTTTCATCCACATTTCCGAATTCGATGCCGAGGCCAAAGATCACCGAATCGTGTTCCGTCAACAGCTCCGCCATTTGGGGTTGTGCAAAATCGATCACCGTTTCGCCCAGAGTGCGTTTGGCCGGAAACCACTCCGTGCAACTCTCCCGGGCAAAGCCCGACACGTTGGGGCTGACCGGTTTGAAGGCCTTTGCCTCTTCGTCGTAGAGCCAATCTGTCGCCACTCCGATGGTCACTACCAGGCGGTAGAAAGGGAGTCTGAAAGCATCCGACAGATGTAGGTTGGGAATGACCTCCGGCAGCACTACCCGCATGGATACGCTAGCGCGGTCAAACGTGAACTCCGGTACTGCCTGAAATACGCTATCAAAAGGATTGGTCTTGTTGAAATTGAAGTTTTTGAGCAGTTTGCCGTTTTGAGAAAGCAAAATACTTCGTTTACCCTGCTCGTGTTCGGTATCGCAGAGTTGGATCTTCTTGCACACCGCGTTGATCGCCCCCGTCACGTTGTAGTCCGCCAGTCGGGTTAGAGGAAGCAGGCTTCTACGGATTCCGCTCCCTGTCTTGGTGCAGCCCTGCCACTCCTGGCCGTTGTTGCGCAACGCCCTGCATTTCTCCGAGGTCTTGATAGTCCGTTTGCTGGGACCACCCTTGGTACGCATGATCACCTGATCACTGCCCCGCATGGTGTAGATCGATACACCTTTGAGTGAGCCGGTTACTTCGATAATTCCTTTTACCCGTGCCATATTCGTTATGAGTTTTACGTTATAGGTTTTACGTTTTAAAGGCTGTTAGTTGTTTTTACCACAATCGCTAAAAGTGCGTTTTGTGTCAAGGATATTTACTTTCGCTTATTCAGCCTATTTTGCACCTGCAAAGTAATGATATTCTCGTCGCTTTTTCCCAATTGGGGAGGGTTGGTAGAGAGCTCTTCTTTGTCTCTTCTCCGGTGCAACTCCGTATCATCTTATTTATTATAGGTTTCTACAAAGATAGTTATAATTTAGTTATAGCATAGATATAACTTATCTTTAAAGATGTACTATATGTAAGCTATATCAATACTATATCTAAGTTATATGAAAGGTATAATACATAACTTGCACCGGAGAAGGTACGGAGAAGGTACGGAGAAAGAGAGAATATACCTGATGTTCATAGGGGTTGGCTAAATGGAAAAATAAAAAACAAAAATGCCCTTATTAAATTGTCAGATTAAAATAAATTCACAACTTTTGTAGGATAAAGAATTTATTTATTCTTAAAACTCCCGATAGGATTCTAAATTCTGTCAGAGTAAAGAAATAACAACAACATTATCAATGGCAAAGAAAAACGGAACCATCACCGAAGAACCTTTAGAAAAGCAATTATGGAAAGCGGCCGACAAGCTGCGTAAAAATATCGATGCGGCAGAATACAAGCACATCGTAATGGGGTTGATGTTCCTCAAATACATCTCCGATTCGTTTGAAGAGCTGCACGGCAAGCTGACCGCCGGTGAGGGTGAATATGCCGGGGCCGATTCCGAAGACCGCGACGAGTATAAAGCCGAAAATATCTTTTTCGTTCCGGTGGAGGCCCGCTGGAGCTACCTGCAATCGATGGCGAAACAGCCGGAGATCGGAAAGTTTGTGGACGATGCGATGGATGCCATCGAGAAAGAGAATAATTCCCTCAAAGGCGTTTTACCGAAAGTCTTTGCCCGGCAGAATCTGGACCCGACCAGCCTGGGCGGACTGATCGACCTGGTGAGTAACATCGCGCTGGGCGATGCAAAAGCCCGCAGTGCAGATATTCTGGGACACGTATTTGAATATTTCCTCGGCGAATTTGCGTTGGCGGAAGGCAAACAGGGAGGCCAGTTTTACACCCCGCGCAGCATCGTGGAGCTGCTGGTGCAGATGCTAGAACCTTATCAGGGGCGTGTCTTTGACCCTTGCTGCGGATCGGGCGGTATGTTTGTGCAATCGGAGAAATTCGTGACCGAGCATCAGGGGAAGGTAAACGATATCTCGATATACGGTCAGGAGAGCAACCAGACCACCTGGCGACTGGCCAAGATGAACCTCGCGATCCGCGGCATCGACAGCAGTCAGGTACAATGGAACAACGAAGGCTCCTTCCTGAATGATGCGCACAAAGACCTCAAAGCCGACTTTATCATCGCCAATCCGCCCTTCAACGTAAGCGACTGGAGCGGTGAATTGCTACGTACCGATGGTCGCTGGCAATATGGCACACCTCCCACGGGCAATGCCAACTTTGCCTGGATACAGCATTTTCTATACCACCTGGCACCGAACGGACGCGCTGGTTTTGTCCTGGCGAAGGGTTCGCTGACCTCCAAATCGTCGGGCGAAGGCGATATCCGCAAGGCATTGATCGAGGCGGGACTGGTGGAATGTATCGTAAACCTGCCTGCCAAACTGTTCCTGAATACCCAGATCCCTGCGTCGTTGTGGTTTATGCGTAAACGTAGAGACGCGGCATGCCACGTCTCTACAACAGACGAAATCCTGTTTATCGATGCCCGCAACCTGGGACACCTGATCAACCGCCGTACCCGTGAATTGTCGCACGACGATGTGATGCAGATTGCCGATACCTATCATGCGTGGCGTGGGGGTAATGACGCACAAACGGCATACGCCGATATCCCCGGATTCTGTGCCTCGGTGCCGATCGACCGCGTGCGCGAACTGGATTATGTATTGACACCGGGCCGTTACGTGGGCCTGCCTGACGATGAGGATGATTTCAATTTCAACGAACGCTTCTCTGCCCTCAAAGCGGAACTCGAAGAGCAACTGAAAGAAGAGGCCCGTCTCAATGAAATTATTTCTGCTAACCTGTTAAAGATTACCATTAATGAGGGTTGATATGGAAAATAGTATGCAACATAACAGTTTAACCATCTTCGAACAAATCAGAAGATTGGATGAAAATGGCTATGAATATTGGTCAGCCAGAGATATGGCGAAAACACTTGAATACTCAGAGTACCGCCATTTTATCCCGGTTATAGAGAAAGCCAAAGAATCCTGTCAAAATAGTGGACACTCGATTGCCGATCATTTCGAGGATATGCTCGATATGATCGAAATCGGCAAAGGAGGGAAACGTAAAGTTGAATCGGTAAAGCTATCCCGTTACGCCTGCTATCTGATCGTTCAAAATGCAGACCCTACAAAAGAAATTGTAGCACTCGGACAGACCTATTTTGCCGTACAAACCCGATTACAGGAAATCCGGCAAATGGATGAATACAAACGGCTGAGTACAGAAGACGAAAAACGGCTTTTCCTCCGTAGTGAAATGGCAAAGCACAACACTCATCTGGCGGCAGCAGCAAAAGACGCCGGAGTGGTCGAGCCTGTGGATTACGCAATTTTCCAAAACCACGGTTACATGGGATTGTATGGAGGGATGGATGCCAAAGCCATTCATAAACATAAAGGATTGAAGAAAAGTCAGCAAATTCTCGACCATATGGGTAGCACAGAGTTGGCAGCCAACCTATTCCGAGCCACGCAGACCGAAGAAAAGCTACGACGCGAAAATATACAGGGTAAAGCTAAAGCTAATCAAACTCATTATGAGGTGGGTAAAAAAGTGAGAAAAACCATTGAAGAGCTCGGTGGTACTATGCCCGAAAACCTGCCGGTTGCCGACAGTATCAAAAAACTCGAAAAAGCCACCAAGCCTAAAAGCTTAAAAAAGAGAAATAATGATGGGAAATAGGAATTACGTAACACATTGTAGTTCGATCTATTCTGCTAACCTGTTAAAGATTAAGATTAATGAGTGAGTGGAAGGAATATAAGTTAGATGAAATATATTCATTTGGATCAGGCTTATCTAAAAGTAGTGATCATTTTGGCTTTGGATATGATTTTTTAGCGTTTAAAGATGTCTTCAACAATTATTTTATTCCTCAAAAATTATCTCAATTAGTAGATTCGACAGAAAAGGAACGCATTTCATGCTCTATACAAAAAGGGGATGTATTTCTTACACGAACAAGTGAGACACAAGAAGAACTAGGGATGAGTTGTGTAGCATTAAAAGACTATCCAAAGGCTACTTTTAATGGTTTTACGAAAAGATTACGACCGAAAGGTAATATTGAGATAGTGCCTGAGTACGCTGGATATTACTTTAGATCTCCGAAATTTAGATCTGCTGTAACAAGTATGTCTTCAATTACAACAAGAGCAAGTTTGAATAATGATATGCTTGCTCATTTGTGTATTTCGTTGCCATCAATTGAAACACAACAGCAAATAGGAGGTTTGTTAAAATCTCTAGATGATAAAATAGACTTGCTGCACCGACAAAATGCCACACTGGAGAAAATGGCGGAAACGCTCTTTAGGCAGTGGTTTGTGGAAAGAAAAGGTCTGAACTGTGATTTTGATGATTTATATGATGAAGATGATTTGAGTGAAGGTAATCAGGGAAATCAGGTTAATCAAATTAATCAAGGTTCAGACATTGTGGAAGAGGCGAAGGAGGAGTGGGAAGAACGACCTTTGAGTTCAATAGCAATTTTCTTAAATGGGTTAGCTTGTCAGAAGTTTCCTCCTAAAAATGATAGAGATAAATTACCTGTTCTGAAAATAAAAGAATTAAGTAGCGGAATTTCTGAGAATTCGGATTGGGCAACAGCTGAAGTGAAACCTGAATACATCGTCAAGAATGGAGATGTAATTTTTGCATGGTCAGCCTCTTTGATGGTGAAAATTCAGGGCAACCGCATCAAAATCTATTTTAAGAAGAGCATTATCTTTGCCACATGAAACAAGACATAGCAAAATATTTTCAGGAGGTTTCCGATCCACGTGTTGTAGGTCGTTGTACCCATCTACTGTCAGACATATTATTGATAGCTCTTTGTACCTACCTAACCGGAGGTTCGGATTATCAAGATATGTATTTGTTTGGTAAAGAACGAGGTATCCAATTAAAAGGCTCTTTATTAAGCCTATCCAATGGAGCCCCTTCTGCGGATACCTACGAGCGTGTTTTCAAGAGTCTGGACAGCGACTGTTTAAGAGAATGTCTGGACACATATGGCAAAGATATTTTGGGCTGTTTGGCCGAGAAACAGATCGTGCTGGACGGCAAGGCCTTAAAAGGCGCTTCCCCTACAAGTAAAGGTAATTCCGGACTATATATCCTCAACGCATGGGTAAGTGAAAATAGTATTTGTGTGGGACAGTGTAAGGTGGAAGATAAGTCTAATGAAATTACAGCTATTCCCAAGATATTGGATTCGCTAGACATTGAAGATGCCGTTATTACGATCGATGCCATGGGGACACAAACCAAAATAGTAGAACAAATACGGGAGAAGAATGGCCATTATCTGCTTGCAGTTAAAGGTAATCAGAAAGAACTGCTTGAAGATATAGAATGCGCCTTCAAAACACACCAGGGACACCACCATGCCCAGGAGATCGACTATGGTCATGGCCGTATAGAAACCCGGTGTTGCAGCATTTTACCGGCAACGGATTATTTGATGCAGGAAAATCTCTTCCCCTGGAAAGATATAGCCACCTTGGTCAGGATAGAAGCAACACGGGAAATAAAAGGTACGATTACCAAAGAAATCCGGTATTATATCAGTGACGAAAGTATCCTTAACGCTGCATATTACAACTCTTTAGTAAGAGGGCACTGGGCTATAGAAAATAAATTACACTGGCATTTAGATGTAACCTTTAAAGAGGATCATTGCAGGACAAGAATAGGAAATGCACCTGAAAATCTGTCAACCATCCGGAAATTTGCCTTGCAAGTTATCTCAAATGCAAATGACAAACTCAGCCTAAAAAAGAGACAGTACAAGGCCGCTCTCGATGCAGTATATCTGAAAAAGTTACTTAACATTTGATGCGGTTGCCCTGGTGAAAATTTGGGATGGTCAGGATTGTATTCTTAATCAACACTTATTCAAGGTTACTTCAAATGATTTCCCAAAATGGTATTACTATTTATGGTGTAAGCATCATTTGGAAGAGTTTTTAGCTATTGCGGCAAGCCATGCCACTACTATGGGGCATATCAAACGAGGTGACTTAGATGAAGCGGTGGTATTAGTTCCTTCAAATATTGAACTAACTAATATGACAACACAAATGGAACCAATAATTGTAAAACTAATTTCAAATAATACCCAAATCCGCACCCTTACCTCACTTCGTGATACTTTATTGCCGAAGCTGATGAGTGGAGAGGTGAGGGTGTCTGAACTGTGATTTGGGTAATTCATTTGATTTTATACCAAGCATTCCAACTTTCCGGAATACGCTATGGTATCAGCAACATTTCGGCAAAGCTGAAAAATACAACGTGGATTGATATTCATGAGATGCCTTTTTTAAATTGATACTTTATTTTGACTTACAGATGCTGTGAGTCAAAATAAAGTATACCTTTGCAGTGGAAATAAGATTCGACGATAAAAAGTTAGAGAAGCTGGCCAAAGACTACCCAAAGTGCCAACAAAAGATGGGACCGGTCAGAGCTAAACTTTACCACAAACGGTTGGGTGATTTATACCATGTAGAATCGTTGGAGGATGTCCGCTACTTACCTGGCAAATACCATGAATTAAAAGCAGACCGGAAAGGCCAATGGGCATGTGATCTGGATCAACCTTACCGGCTGATCTTTGAACCATTAGAAAACCCAATACCAACTACTGAAGACGGAAAATATATATGGTTGGAGATCAAGGGCGTTGAGATTATTGAAATTACGGACTATCACGAATAAAGAGAAACAATTATGGCAACAACGAATAAAGGATATGTCCCGCAAATCGTTTTTCATCCCGGTGAGACACTGGGAGAAAAACTGGATGAAATGGGGATGGGCCCCAAAGAGTTTGCCCTGCGTACCGGAAAGCCTGAGAAAACTATTATTGCAGTACTCAAAGGTGAAAGCTCTATTACTCCCGATATGGCTGTGCAGTTTGAGAATGTAACCCGAATCCCTGCTCATTTCTGGATGAATCATCAGCGAGGATATGATGAATATATTGCCCGGGAAAAAAGAAAATCCGTCATTGAAAGAGCAGGAGAATGGGCAAAGCAATTTCCGGTTACACAAATGAAAAAGCTGGGATGGATTCCGGAAGAAGCATCTACCGGAGAGGAGAAAACGTCAGCATTGCTCTCCTTTTTTGCATTAGTTGATCACACGGCCTGGGAGAAATACTATTTCCAGCAGGAATTGAAGACACAGTTTAGAATCTCACTTGCTCACGCTAGAAATCCACATGCGCTATCGGCCTGGTTGCGTGCCGGAGAGATAACCGCACAGCAATTACCTCATATTCCGTACGATGAAACGAAGTTTAAAGCAATATTAGCGGAAATCAAAACGTTGATGGCTCAACATCCGGATAACTATTTTGTACGTTTACAGGAACTTTGCCTGAGTGTCGGAGTAAAAGTCGTTTACACGCCCTGTATCAACAAAGTCCCGGTGGGCGGGGCTACCCGATGGATGAATGATGCACCTTTGATCCAATTGTCCGGAAGACATAAACGGAACGATATTTTCTGGTTTAACTTCTTCCATGAAGCAGGGCACATCCTCTTGCATGGTAAAAAGGATATTTTTATCGAGGAGGTGGATGAAATTGAACGGGACGAATCGAAAGAAAAAGAAGCAGATGACTTTGCAGTAAAAAGGACATTCGATAAAAAGCATGAGGCTGAATTGCTGAACGATCAACCATTAACCATAGAAAAGGTGGTTGCTTTTGCCGAAAGAACGAATACCCATCCGGCTATTATTATCGGGCGTTTACAACATGAACATCTGCTTCAATACTGGCAGGGAAAAGAGTTGATTATACCCATTGATCTGGAGAAGGAGGCTATGGAGCCGGTTTTTTAAATTCGATTTATCATAACACATAAAGGAAGTCGGTATGGCTTCCTTTTTTTATATACATTTGTGAAAGAGTTAACGAATACGCAGATATTTACACAATATGAGTCACGACAAAATCACCGAAAGCGATATAGAGCTCTTAGCCATACAGCGATTGGAGCAGTTAGAATTTCACTACATCTATGCTCCGGATATAGCCCCCGATGGCGATCATCCCGAGCGGGAGTCGTATGAGCAGGTGTTGCTGATGGGACGGCTGCAAAAGGCGGTTCACAAAATCAATCCCCATATCCCTGCACATGCGCAGAAGGAAGCCATCCGCGAGATACAGCGTATTCACTCTCCGGAACTGTTGGCCAATAACGAGACTTTTCACCGGTTGCTCACGGAAGGAATTCCCGTATCGCATCAGGTGGATGGCTACGATCGGGGCGACCGGGTGTGGCTGATCGACTTTAAAGATCCGGAGAATAATGAGTTTGTCGTGGCCAATCAGTTTACCATCATCGAAAACGGAGTGAACAAACGACCGGATGTGATCCTCTTTGTGAATGGAATCCCATTGGTAGTGATGGAACTGAAAAATGCCGTGGATGAAAATGCGACTATTACTTCTGCTCACAAACAGATTGAAACCTATAAGACTGTAATCCCGGGCCTCTTTACCTACAACGGATTTGTAATCGTCTCGGATGGTCTGGAAGCCAAAGCGGGATCGCTGTCAGCAGGACTGAGCCGCTATATGGCGTGGAAAACTGCCGATGGGAAAACCGAAGCATCGAAACTGATCAGCCAATTGGAGACACTGATCGAAGGGATGCTCAATAAAGAGACACTACTCGACCTGATCCGTCACTTTCTTGTTTTCGAGAAAAGCAATAAAGAGGATTCCAAAACCGGGATCACCACTATATCTACGGTTAAGAAATTAGCCTCCTATCACCAGTATTACGCTGTAAACCGGGCGGTAGATTCGACAATGCGTGCCTCAGGGTACGGATACCACAATCCATCGTTCGAATCCCCTGAATCCTACGGCCTGCCCGGTGTAAAACATCAACCGATTGGTGACCGAAAAGGCGGGGTGGTTTGGCACACCCAGGGTAGTGGGAAATCGCTGTCAATGGTGTTCTATGCGGGAAAGATTGTATTGGCCATGGAAAATCCAACGATCATTATGATCACCGACCGTAACGATCTCGACGATCAGCTCTTTGATACCTTTGCTTCTTCCAAACAACTGCTCCGTCAGGAACCGGTGCAGGCTGAAAGCCGGGAGAAGCTGAAACAACTGTTGCGGGTATCATCCGGAGGTATTGTCTTTACCACGATACAGAAGTTTCAACCCGATGAGGGCAACGTCTATGAGGAGCTATCAAACCGCACAAACATCATTGTGATTGCCGATGAAGCGCACCGTACCCAATACGGTTTCAAAGCCAAAACCATTGATGATAAAGACACAGCCGGTAATGTGATCGGGAAAAAGATCGTGTATGGTTTTGCCAAATACATGCGGGATGCCTTGCCCAATGCCACCTATCTCGGATTCACGGGCACACCCATCGAAAGCACCGATGTCAACACCCCGTTAGTCTTTGGGAATTATGTCGATATCTATGACATTGCCCAGGCGGTAGCGGATGGGGCGACGGTTCGCATCTATTATGAAAGCCGTCTGGCCAAAGTAACGCTGAGCGAGCAGGGAAAACATCTGGTCGAGGAATTAGATGAAGATTTAGATGATAGTGTAGAGACGCACGGCCGTGCGTCTTCAGACAGCGACACAACCTACCAGAAAGCCAAAGCCAAATGGACCCAATTGGAAGCGTTGGTTGGCAGTGAAAACCGCATCAAAAACATCGCCCGGGACATCGTTACCCATTTTGAGCAGCGACAAACGGTATTCAAAGGCAAAGGCATGATTGTCACCATGAGCCGACGCATAGCCGCCGATCTCTATGAGGCAATCATTAAAATAAAACCCGAATGGCACTCCGGTGATCTGAATAAAGGCGTGATTAAAGTGGTCATGACTTCTGCTTCGTCGGATGGAACGAAAATAGCCAAACATTATACCTCCAAAGAGCAACGCCGCACTTTGGCAGAGCGGATGAAAGATCCCGAAGATGAGTTGAAGCTCGTAATCGTTCGGGATATGTGGCTGACCGGATTCGATGCGCCCTGCATGCATACGCTCTATATTGACAAACCGATGAAGGGGCATAACCTGATGCAGGCGATTGCCCGGGTGAACCGCGTGTACAAGGATAAACCCGGAGGGCTGATAGTCGATTATCTGGGAATAGCGTCCGATCTGAAAAAAGCATTGTCATTCTATTCGGATGCCGGAGGTAAAGGAGATCCGACCATCCTGCAGGAGCAGGCCGTACAGCTGATGCTGGAAAAACTGGAAGTGGTCTCTCAGATGTATTACAGTTTTGCTTACGAAGATTATTTCGAAGCGGAAACCTCAAAGAAGCTCTCCTTGATCTTAGCCGCCGAAGAGCATATTCTGGGACTGGAAGAGGGTAAGAAAAGATACATTGATGAAGTAACTGCTTTGTCGAAAGCTTTCGCAATAGCCATTCCTCATGATCAGGCTATGGATGTGAAAGACGAAGTTTCCTTCTTCCAGGCAGTAAAAGCGAGATTGGTGAAGTTTGACGGAACCGGGTCGGGCAGATCGGACGAAGAGATCGAGACCACCATTCGTCAGGTGATTGATCAGGCATTAGTATCGGATCAGGTGATCGATGTATTCGATGCGGCAGGTATCAAGAAGCCGGATATCTCCATCTTATCGGAAGAGTTCCTGATGGAACTGAAAGGGATGGAGCATAAGAATATTGCTCTGGAAGTGTTGAAAAAACTACTGAACGATGAAATCAAATCGCGTGCGAAAAAGAATCTGATCCAAAGCAAGAAGCTGCTGGAGATGCTCGAAAACTCGATTAAGAAATACACGAATAAAATTCTGACTGCTGCCGAAGTAATTGAAGAACTGATTCACGTCAGCAAGGAGATAGTCAAGATGGACGGTGAATCTAAAGCGCTTGACCTCACCGACTTTGAGTATGCTTTCTACACAGCCGTGGCCAATAACGACAGTGCTAAGGAGTTGATGCAACAGGATAAGCTCAGGGAGCTTGCCGTTGTGCTGACCGAGCGTGTAAAGCAAAACGCATCTATCGACTGGACTATCAAAGAAAGCGTAAAAGCGAAGCTAAAGGTAATCGTCAAAAGAACGTTACGTCAATTCGGCTATCCACCGGATATGCAACTACTAGCTACGGAGACGGTTCTGAAACAGGCTGAGATGATTGCTGCGGAGCTGGCGGGGGAGTAACTGCTCACGCCTACCATTGGGGATAATACTGGATGATAATAGAGAACGAAATGAATTTGATCGGTTTTTAGTCATCGGATGACTTCGAGTCATCCGATGACTAAAAACAAACGAATATGAATTTCGAATAAGGTGAGCTTTATCACATTTACAACCAGGGAAACAACCGGCAGCAGATCTTTTTCAACCGGGAGAATTATCTCTTCTTTGTGAAAAAGATAAGAATGTATTTGCTTCCTCATGTCGATGTATTAGCGTAGTGTTTGATGCCGAATCATTTTCATTTGATGGTATATGTTAAGCAGGTGGTCGTTAGCGATCGGATGACTCAAAGTCTATTTACTGATCGGATGACTCGAAGTCATCGGATGAATTAAAAGAAATAAAACCTGTGTGAGGTGATAGCGTCTAAATCAAAATAATAATAGAAAAGTTTCCGCGGCACTGCCGCAAAAGATATAATTCTCACAAATGAGTAAACTGAAAATATTTATATCGAGCGTTCTGAATGAATTTGCAGAAGAGCGAAAACAGCTTTCTCAGCATTTCAAAACCGATGCTTTGTTGAGTATGTTTTTCGAGCCTGTTTTGTTCGAAGAACTCCCTGCTGCTAGCCAGGCACCTGATCAGGTTTATCTTGATGCTGTCAGGGAATCTCAGGTGTATTTGTTTCTGTTGGGACAAGAGTATGGCCAGGAAAACCAAAATGGTATTTCTCTCGCCGAGCAGACGTATGAATATGCAAAAACACATAATTCAGACATTCTGGCTTTCATAAAAGGGAATAATCAGGAGAATTACCAAGTCCACGAGAATTCGTTCATTGAAAACGTACAGAAAAATTTTTCATACAAGCGATTCTGGGAGATTAGTCAATTGATCGGTGAAGTTGATGCTGCGTTAGTCGCTTTATTAAAACAGAAAGGATTTATTCAGCAGACCTCCTTTGATGAGTCCCTGCACCCAACGGCTCAGCTCAGCGATTTAGATGCCGGCAAAATTGAAAAGTTTATCGGCCTTGCAATTTCCAAAAGAGGACTTCCAATCGGGCAGGGGGCTTCCATTGAGAAAGTATTAACCCAGCTGCATTTGTTGCAAGGGGAGAAGATAAGCAACAGCGCCTTGCTTGCATTTGCCAAAGAACCCCAACGGTTTTTCCCCACGGCAATTATACAATATGGACACTTTGACGGGTTTAAAGTGGGAGGTGCGATTTCTGACCACAAGGTGTTTCAAGGCGATCTGTTTGAACAGATTGACCAGGCGGTTGATTTTGTTTTGTCTAAAATAAGCTTGTCGGTAGGGGTGCGGAGTATAAGCAGTCAGGCCCCTGTCCGGTACGAAATTCCACCGGCAGTAGTTGCCGAGGCAATTGTAAATGCAATTGTTCATCGCGATTACAACAGTCACGGAAGCGTTCAGATTTCGTTATTTTCCGATCGTCTGGAGATATACAATCCCGGTAGATTAACCCCTGAACTGAGTATTTTTAAATTAAAGACAGGCCATGGCTCTTATCCGGTTAATCCCAGACTGACCGAACTTATGTATCTGGCAGGCTATATGGAGCGCTTTGGAATAGGAACGGAAGAAGTTGTAAGATTGACTCAGAAAGCTAAGCTAAAAGAACCTCAATTCGTTTTAGAAGAGGGATTTAAGGTTGTACTCTGGAGACCTTCCGCAACTATCGGACAAGCTGTTGGACAAGTTGGCGGACAAGTAATCGGACAAGATGCCGGACAAGTTGGCGGACAAGCTGGCGAGCAAGTTTCGGAGGGAATCAGACAAACACTTCGTATTGTCTTTGGTGAAATGAAAAGCGCAGATATTCAAAGCGCTTTACAGCTTAAGCACAGGGAAACTTTCAGAGACAATTATCTAAATCCAGCTATGGCAGAAGGGTATGTAGAAATGACAATTCCCGGTAAACCTAACAGTCCGAACCAAAGATACCGTTTGACTCAAAAGGGACTGGAGCTGAAAGCTAAACTGGAGAAGAGCTAAAAGATGGAGGTGATCAGGCTAGCTTCAATATAAGCAACTGTATTAGCAACTAAGTTGTAGGTTAGTCGAAATCAAATAAATATCCGTTTAATCACCTATACCACCATATCAAAGAATTGACATAAATACGAAATACAACGATGCAATCCATAGACCTAACTCCCGAATACCGCGAAAAATCGGAGAAGCTCAAAGTGGTAAAAGAGCTTTACCTGACTTTTTTGCTTCAATATAATGACCTGCTAAATGTAGTAAAGCCTAATCTTACGGCGATATACCTGATCAAGGTAGGAGAGAAGCAACTGCAACTATTGGAAAAGCAAGCCAGGGTGGCAGCGCTGAAATACAAAATGGAGCTGCTTCAAGCGGCATTGAACCGCAAGGAAAAACCCGACACGGCTGCTATCGAGGCTGATATCGCCCGGAAAATGGCAGCCTATACCCAACTAATCGCTGATCAGGCAGCAAAGATTGAGGAAGCGTACCATCACACCAGCAGCCTGATGAATACTGCTGAATCGACCGAGCTGAAAAAGACCTACTACAGCCTGGCTAAGAAACTGCATCCCGACGTAAATCCTGATCAGACGGAAAAGGAGAAAACCCTGTGGCTGATCGTGGCGACTGCTTATGAGTGCGGCGATCTGGAGAGTCTGAGAAGCGTAAATGCAGCGCTTAGTGATGTCACTATTACAGAGGTCAAATTTTCAGGCCTGGACGCCATGCAAAAAGAGATTGAGCTTTATGATAAGCGCATAGCCGATGTTTCGAAAAAGACATCATTACTGAAAGGTGAATTTCCTTTTACCTTCGAAGAAAAACTCTTGAACGATAAATGGGTGGAATCGGAGTCTGTCCGGATTGACGGGGAGATCGAAATGCTGAAAGAGACCGAGCAAAAGCTGGAAATATACATAGAAATGATTTTGGAGGCCATGTTATGAGTGATAATCTGGTAAAATTTACCCCGGCGATGCTGTCTGTGCTCGCGGGAGAGAATAAAATAGCACTGCCGTTTCAGAAAGATATTTTCCTGATAGAAATACAGGTGGCGGGCACAAGTTTTCGTAAGAATATCAAAGAGCTGGAGCCACAGCTTCTGCCCGGACAGATGTACCGGATGGTACGCGAACCGGACAATAAATACGATGCAAAAGCGATTGCCATCTATTTCGAAGAGGAAAAACTAGGCTACATACCGGCTGAGCAAAACGAAATCATGGCGCGGCTGATGGATGTGGGGAAGTTCTTCTATTGCAAGCTGATTTCAAAAGAATGGATTCACAGTTGGTTGCGGTTGAAGACCGAAGTTTATATGAAGGATTGATTCGAATATGCAATTGACTCTTAAATGGTTTGTTTAACCACCAATTAAAGGGCATTTAAGCATAGAAACAACAAACGCTTGCAGTAACATTTACTTGCAAGCGTTTGTTGTTTGGGCAAAAATCACCTATTTATGATCATTTTAAGAAACGACAATGATTAAGCCTTATTTCTTAATCCCCCTGAGCACCACATCTACAATCTCCGACTGCGTACCGATGCGAAGCGGAGCCGCCCAAAGTCCAAGGCCCGAAGAGACGTAAAAATGGGTATGTCCTATTTTACGGTAACCATGCGCCAGTTCAAACATGCTATTGACAATGTAATTAAACGGAAAGATCTGACCATTGTGGGTATGTCCCGATATTTGCAGATCGATATTATTTTGCTGCGCTTCGCTCAGGTGATGCGGCTGGTGATCAAGCAGAACGAGCGGAAGATGTTTGTTCGCACCGGCCAGAAGTTCTTCAATAGAACGACGATTAGGGTTCGTCCGGTCATCTCTGCCAATCAACACAAACCGGTTGTCTATCGTAAGCGCCTGATCGCGAAGCACATTAATTCCCGCACGTTTCAGGAAACTTAGCGATTTATCCACCCCACCGTAATATTCGTGATTACCCAGTACCGCATAAACGCCATATTTAGCCTTCAACTTCCGAAGTATTTGATCCATCTGTTGCTCTTCGACCGGACGAATATTGCGATCGATCACATCGCCCGCCAGTAAGATTATATCCGGATTCTGCGCATTAATCTGCGCTACATATTTCTCCACACGATCGCGACGAATGATATTCCCCAGGTGAATATCACTGGCTGCCACAATTTTCAGATCAGATAAGGTTTTCGTTTTATCCGGAACGGTGAGCGACAGGCGAACTAGTTCCGGAGTGCTGAAGCGCAGATATCCCCAAAGACTAGCCATAGCTACAATCCCCAAAACCGATCCCATATAGATAAGTTTCGCTTGCGGATAGTTTGCTTTTATTATTGAAGGAAAGATTCCCAGGAAATGGTCAGCCAAACGAAAAATATCTCCTAAAAGTGCGCCGGCAATCAGATACACCAGAATCATGATCCAGTAAGAACCGATGCTTTCGACAACACTGCTAAAGGGGAAGGGGAGTACTTCTCCGCTAAACATGGCAAATAAAAACGAGAATGACATAATCAGGAAAGCACCTGTATAGATGGCACGGATAGCCGGTTTTGCGGGTAATGCCTGCCATCCTCTTATGTATAGATAAGAATTAATGGCCAGGTAAATAAGTACAACAACGAGAATAGCTGCTTTTTGCATAATTTGAAGTTTAAGATTCCATCCGCAAAGTTTCTCATTTTGTGTCTCAAATGCAATCTGATATCGGTAAAAGTAAGGTTTTATGAGGATAAGCTGGAGTTTTGATGTGTCCAGGCTATAATTGAATGAAAGGGCATCAGTCCATCGGGATAGTGAATGAAAATAAGGTCGTTCCGGATAGGAGCGGCCTTTTTTGGATACATAACGCATTTTTATCCCGTTCATTTTTATATTATGCAAATAATATGCATTTTCATTGCGCACTGAAAAACAAAGTGTGCAATTGATATTTAGCGGGAAAAATAATTGAAAAATAAGCTTTTATAATGGTCGTTTGTGCAGGGATTTTTTTCTACATTTGCCACTGAAAAATCAACAATACCCTAAATTATGTCTCGCGAAATCAAATTTAGCTTAGTGTACCGCGATATGTGGCAGTCTTCGGGAAAATATGTTCCCCGTGTAGATCAGCTTACAAAAATCGCACCGGTCATTATCGATATGGGCTGTTTTGCCCGTGTTGAAACAAATGGTGGCGCATTTGAACAAGTAAACTTACTTTATGGTGAAAACCCGAACAAAGCCGTTCGTGACTGGACTAAACCATTCAACGAAGTAGGTATCCAAACACACATGTTGGAGCGCGGATTGAACGCGATCCGTATGTATCCCGTACCTGCCGATGTACGTCAGCTTTTCTTCAAAGTAAAAAAAGCGCAAGGCACTAACATTGCCCGTTCTTTCTGTGGATTGAATGACACCCGTAATCATGAGCTTTCGGTAAAATATGCCAAGGAAGCCGGCATGATTTCTCAGGTAGCGCTTTGTATCACCAACTCACCCGTTCATACTGTAGAATACTACATGGGCGTTGTCGATCAGGTGGTTAAATTCGGTTGTGACGAAATCTGTCTGAAAGATATGGCAGGTATCGGTCGTCCTACCTTCCTTGCTCAGCTTACACACTCAATCAAAAAGAAATATCCGCATATTGTGGTACAATACCACGGTCACACAGGTCCCGGTTTCTCTGTTGCTTCAATGCTTGAAGTAGCCCGTGCCGGAGCTGACTACCTCGACGTGGCAATGGAGCCGCTGTCATGGGGTATGGTTCACCCTGACGTGATCACTATTCAGGCTATGCTTAAAGCTGACGGCTTCAAGGTACCTGAAATCAATATGAAAGCTTACATGGAAGCCCGTGCTTTGACCCAATCGTTCATGGACGACTTCCTCGGTTACTTCATGGATCCGGGTAACAAACACATGACTTCATTGCTTGTTGGCTGTGGTCTTCCCGGTGGTATGATGGGATCAATGATGGCTGACCTTAAAGGTATGCACAGCGCAATCAACATGTCATTGCGTTCGCAAAGCAAAAAAGAGGTAACGCTCAACGAACTCGTTGTATTGTTGTTCCAAGAGGTTGAATATATTTGGCCTAGACTCGGATATCCTCCCCTGGTTACTCCATTCAGCCAGTACGTGAAAAACATCGCGTTGATGAACGTAATGCACATGCTGAAAGGCGAACCCCGCTGGTCATCAATCGACAAAAATGCATGGGATATGATTCTGGGTAAAACCGGTAAACTCCCGGGCGAACTGGCTCCTGAAATCCTGAAAATGGTGAAAGATCAGGGACTTGAATTCTACAAAGGAAATCCTCAGGATGCATTCCCCAACGAACTGGACAAATACAGAGCCGAAATGAAAGAAAACGGCTGGGATTTCGGACAGGACGACGAAGAACTTCTGGAATTAGCTATGCATGATCGTCAGTATCGTGACTATCGCAATGGTTCTGCCAAAAAACGTTTCGAACAGGAACTGGAAGCTGAAAAAGCAAAAGCAGGCGCACCGATTATCGTAACTCGTCCGGTTGTGGAAATGCCTAAAATCGACGTTGAAAAAGTAACAGAGAAATTCCCGAACGCGAAACCGGTACAATCACCTGTTCGTGGTCAGATCATCTGGCAATACGATTTGATCGATGCTTCTAAAGCTCCGAACATCGGCGATCCCGTGAAAACAGGAGATCCTATCTGCTACATCCAGTCTACTTACGGTCCGGAACCTGTAAAAGCAGGATTCGACGGCAAGATTGTGGCTACTTACCCCAAACAAGGTGAGATGGTACAAAAAGGCGAAATTCTTGCTTTCATAGAATAGGAGAGTAGAACTCTATAAACAAAAAACCTCCAGGGTCATTCACCTGGAGGTTTTTTTTATTCAACTTTTCCAAAGTATTGAACTTTGGAAAAGTTTGTATTAAATCTCTACTCTCGAAAATGGTGCTACATCCATTCCGCAAAACTGCTTATCCTGATATTTGAAATATCCCACCATCGCTACCATGGCAGCATTGTCGGTCGTGAAGCTGAATTTCGGGATATGAATCTTCCAGCCGTAGCGTTTGGCATGATCTTCAAAAGCATTTCTCAAACCTGAATTGGCTGAAACGCCACCTGCTACTGCCACCTCTTTTATGCCATATTCTTTCGCAGCTTTTCGCAGTTTATTCATCAGGATATCTACTACAGTAGCCTGCAATGAAGCGCACAAATCAGCTTTATTCTTTTCAATAAAATCAGGATCCTCTTTCAGGCGGTCTCTCAAAAGGTAGAGGAAAGAGGTTTTCAGTCCACTGAAGCTATAGTTGAAACCCGGAATATGCGGTTTGTTGAGTTTAAATGCTTCGGGATTGCCTTCTTTGGCCAACCGGTCAACAACAGGACCACCCGGATAACCCAGCCCCATTACTTTGGCGCATTTGTCGAAAGCTTCACCGGCAGCATCATCGATAGTCTGCCCGACCACTTCCATATCGTTGTAAGCTTTTACTAAAATAATCTGTGAATTTCCGCCCGAAACGAGAAGGCAAAGGAAGGGGAAATCCGGTTGATTTCCGTCGTCTTCGTTCTCCTTGATAAAATGCGCTAACACGTGAGCTTGCAGGTGGTTAACATCAATCATCGGAAGTTTTAATCCAGCGGCAAATCCTTTAGTAAAAGAAGTACCTACCAATAAAGATCCCATCAATCCGGGACCACGGGTAAAAGCAATGGCGCTCAACTGTTCTTTTTCAATGCCGGCGCGTGTCAATGCGGCATGAACCACCGGTATAATATTCTGTTGGTGAGCTCTTGAGGCCAATTCAGGAACTACGCCACCGTATTCCCGATGCACATCCTGACTGGTAATCACGTTGGAAAGCATTACGCCGTTGCGAATAACCGCAGCGGATGTATCGTCGCACGACGATTCAATACCTAGTATTATCGTATCCATTTGTTGCTAATTTTCGGCAAAAGTACACAATTATTCGGAGAGAAAATGGGGATAGAATGGACGAAAATGCATAAATTTGTCAAATAATATACCCTGACCGATCGTGATCAAAATCATAAAATATACGCTCATCAGCCTGTTAGCATTTATCGTATTGTTAAATGCCAGTGTTTATGTGCTCCTAAATATACCCTCTATTCAGAGAAAACTAACCGTTTTAGCTACCGAAGAACTCAAAAATCGGCTGCATACGGAGGTTAGGATCAAAGAAGTAGACTTTGGCTTTCTGAATAAACTCGTTCTGAAAGAGGTTTATATTGAAGATCTGAAAAAGAAGCCGTTGCTGGAAGCCAAAAAAATGTCCGTTGGAATCAATCTGTTTGAGTTGTTGGATAATAGGCTTATAATAAATACTATACAGCTATACAGTTTTCATGTTTACCTGTCTAAAGATAATCCCAAAGCCCAACCGAACTACCAGTTCATACTGGATGCGTTGAAATCAGATTCAAAGAAAAAGAAGAAGCCGCTGGCTGAAATTCAGATCAAATCGATTGTTATTCGTCGGGGTAATATCAATTACGACGTTTACTCCGAGGCCTATAAATTCGGCCGCTTCAATCCGGCCCATATTCGCATAAGAAACCTGTTAGCAACGGTTTCGTTGCATACCTTGACCAAAGATTCGATAGATGCGCAGGTCAAACGTCTGGGATTTGAAGAAAATTCAGGCTTTGTGGTCAAAAAGCTCTCCATGCATCTGATTAAGAATTACAAGAAAGCGGAATTAACCAACTTCAAACTGGAAATGCCTTCATCGGAGCTGGAAATGAAGAACATTACCCTGGATTACAGCAAGGTAGATGCTGAGCACAAATTTTCCGATGCTGCCCGTTTTAATCTGGAAATTCCAAATGGAAAACTCTGTCCGCATGATATAGCCGCTTTTGTACCAGCGCTTCGTTACTATTACGACATGCTCCATCTGGAAGTAGGAGTGAAAGGAACGATCAACAGTCTGGCATTGAAAAAACTGAACATTAGCTCGGGTAATCGTATTCGTCTGAAAGCTCAGGTGCGCCTGGAGGATGTAACAGATATACAGAATGCTTATTTTTTCGGTAAAATCGGTGAATTCAGTATCGATCCGGCCGGAGTGACTGAGTTGGTAAAAAATCTTTCTGCTCGTAGAACCGATATCAGTGATGTAGCTTCCCGGGCCGGTTTAATTCGATTCAATGGTGAGGTCTCAGGCTTTTTATCTGATTTGGTTGCCTTTGGTACCTTAAAAAGTGGCCTGGGGGTGGTGAGAACCGACTTGAAAATCGGACAAGATTTGGAAACCAAACGCATGACATTCCGCGGAAAAGTGATAACGCCCGGGTTTAATATCGGTAAACTACTGAATAATAAATCACTGGGAGTAATTGGATTGAATATTCAGCTGGATGGCTTTCAGGATCCAAGCCGACTACCGCAGGGGAAAGTGAACGGAGAGGTTTCTAAACTTGATTTCAACCAGTATCAGTACAAAAATATTCGGTTAAATGGTCTTTTTGCAGGAAATCGCTACGAGGGGAATCTGGAACTTAATGATCCTAACGGATACTTCTCTTTGAATGGAAAGGTTGATAATGATCCTAAGAATCCAGCATATAAAATTACTACCCGCGTCCGGAATCTCGATTTTTACGCTCTTCATCTGAGTAATAACCAGAGAAGCACAAAGCTTTCGTTTGAGTTGAATGCTGATCTGAAAGGTAAATTGCCCGATAACGCTTTTGGTGAGATTAATATTGATAGCCTTCGCTACCTTAAAAACAGGGAAGAGCTGGCACTTAGTCGCATTAGTATTATCTCTTCAAAAGAGGGGAGTCAGAAAAGACTACGTATTTCCTCTCCGATTATCAATGGAGAACTAAAAGGGAGTTATCAGGTTGCTTCATTGCCCAAAAGCATCCTCTATATTGCTTCCCAATATTTACCTTCATTTACCCATCGGGTGATGCCGGTTTCTGCTAAAAATGATTTCGATTTCACCTTCCG
The DNA here is from genome assembly GCA_963668555.2 of Bacteroidales bacterium. Taxonomy (GTDB): domain Bacteria; phylum Bacteroidota; class Bacteroidia; order Bacteroidales; family UBA7332; genus CAXXIC01. Next base: position 4,656,542 of record CAXXIC010000001.1, on the reverse strand, counting down.
CATTTCTGACACGGAGAAGATTTGTTCTATGTTTGAAATTCCGGTCTCTTTTTCAGACGAGACGCTTGTAAAAGGGGCTTTCAGCGATTTTACCCGTCGTTTCTATGCCGAAGCCACTGTGCCCACATTAACCGTCAAGAAAAAACAATACCAGAATGCACAGGTTGTTCTTAGCAACGATGATCAAAAAGCGTTACTGACTGCCAAAGTAATGACCCAAAACAAAAAGCAAGACTTCATCAATCTGGCTTTGAATATAGCTGTTCAAAACGATGCCGCCGACTGCAAGTTCAACTGGAGTAATTCATCGATACATACTTACAGTGGTGAGATAGCGATGCATTCCCGCTTTATGGAGCGCCCGGGTAAAGGATTGCCGGGAATGGACATTTCGTTAAATCCCAGTTCGATAATTCTGAATGATACAACCTGGAATATAGCTCAATCTAAAATACGGATTGATTCGGGCAGAGTTTCAGTTCGCGACTTTTCGCTTTCGAATCAGAATAAGTTTCTGAGAATAAACGGAAGTGTTTCGAAAAGTGTGAAAGATACTGTTTATTTATCTCTTAAGGATATAAACCTGGAATATGTCTTTAACACCCTTAATGTTAAGAATGTAAACTTTGGAGGACGGGCTACGGGTGATTTTGTCCTGACAAATCTTCTGAAGGTACCGGTATTGCTGACCGATAATTTCGAAGTTCAGGATTTTTCATTCAATCAGACCCGTTTTGGCAAGCTGAATCTTTTCAGTCAATGGGATCCGGATAAGAGCGGTATTCTCATGCGCGGTTCCATTGCCGGGTATCTGGGTAATAATTCCGGTGTATATGGGTATATCTTTCCGACTAAAGATTCTATCTCAATGAATTTTAAAGCCCAACACCTAAATACAGAGTTTCTAAAACCTTATCTTGGCTCTATCCTGAAAGATATGTCCGGATTTGCTAGCGGGAATGCTCAACTCTACGGTCGTTTCAGCAAACTTACGGTAACCGGCGATCTGAAGATGAAGGATTTTCGGTTTGGAGTCGATTATCTCAATACCTTTTATACAATTAACGATAGTCTCCATCTGCGACCGGATAAGATCTATTTCAATAATATAAACGTATTGGATAAAGATAAGAATGTGGCCATCGGTACCGGACAGATTCGCCATGATCATCTTCAGAACTGGCGCTATTCGATTCAGTTGAGTACCAGGAATTATTTGGTGTATAATTCCATCCCGCGACTCAATCCGTTATTCTATGGACCTGTATACGGTTCGGGCAACGTTTCGATTGTAGGAGATGAAAAGGTCACAAATATCAATGTGAACATGCAGACCAATCCCGGTACTAATTTTACCATTTCAATGAATAATGAAATGACTGCCACCGAGTATAACTTTATCACCTTCCGCGATAGGAAAAAAGAGCTATTGGAACGGCAACAACAACTGGATGAAGCCGAATTGAGAAAAAAGATGCCTCAGGTAACCAAACCTCAGGGATCTTCTGCAATTGTGAATGTAAATCTGATGGTGGATATTACACCTACAGCCAATCTGAGTCTGGTGATGGACCCTGTGATGGGGGATATGATTGAAAGCCACGGTTCTGGAAATATGAAATTATCTTATAGCACCAATAAAGATGTGCGGTTGTTTGGAACCTACGCCATCGAACGAGGAACTTACGGATTTAACTGGCAAAATGTATTCAAGAAAAAGTTTACTATTAAAGAGGGGAGTAGTGTAGCCTTTAACGGTAGTCCATACGCGGCGGATCTCGATATTAATGCAATTTATACAACCACGGCTGATCTGGCAGACCTGGATGAATCTTTTGCCAATGAGAAAGATTTGAGCCGGACCAGCACGCAAGTGCAATGTCTCTTGAATGCAAGCGGAGACATGAATAAGCCAGATTTGAAATTTGATCTGAATTTCCCCAATAATTCGGACGAGGTGAATCGCAGGGTAAAAAGTATTGTGAACACAGATGACATGATGGCTCGCCAGATTGTCTTTCTATTGACACTAAATCGTTTTTATACGCCCGATAATTCTAACTCGGGATCTGGTCGCACCAATCAGATCAGTTCTTTGGCATCAGCGACACTTTCGTCTCAGTTCAATAATATACTTTCGCAAGTGACAGATAAGGTAAATATTGGCACAAACGTGAAATTGGACAATACCGATAATTATAATAACATGGAAGTTCAGGTGGCGCTTTCCAGTCAATTGCTGAATAATCGACTCTTGATTAATGGGAACCTGGGCTACCGGGACAATATCACCAATAAGACAACTTTTATAGGCGATTTTGATCTGGAGTACAAGCTGACTAAAAGCGGAGATTGGCGTATTAAAGGATACAATCATTCAAATGACCGCTATTACTACCTGAAATCGTCTCTTAGCACGCAAGGCTTGGGTTTGATTTATAAAAAAGACTTCAACAACCTATATGATTTGTTCCGGAAACGGATCAAACCCAAAAAGTAAAAAATAATCCAAACCACAGGAAAGCGTATCCGCATTGTAAGCAGATACGCTTTTTTTATTTTATTTGACTTCGGAATAGCCTGAGAAATGAAATCAGAAACTCATTTAAATGATATGTTTATCGCATATTTTTCACCTCTCATTTTTAAAGAAAAAGAGTTGAATTCAATATGTCGAAAATTCATTTGAGAATTTAGTGCAGATAATACTGAGCCATTTTCCGGAAAAATGAATTTTCAGTTTCATAAAACCGGCAATTGAGAAAAAAATTCGCTCACTTTCTGAAAAAGAAATCATCGAATGAGGAGGGTCGCAAAAGTTGAAGAAAAAAAGTGTATCAATAAGCGTTTTTCTGATGCTTTAGTTTAGTCGTTGATTTTCAGCAAATAGCCTGCTGGTCGGGGTTTCAGTATGTTTCAGTGATGAAAAAAACGACCCGAAAATGTAAAAATATTACCCGAATTGTTTGCAGATTCAAAAAGTACCGCTATCTTTGCACTCGCAATTGAGAAACAACGGATCACGATTGCGGCAAACGCGAAAGTAGCTCAGTTGGTAGAGCATGACCTTGCCAAGGTCAGGGTCGCGGGTTCGAGTCCCGTCTTTCGCTCCAGGTTACAACGGAGGTTGTAATGATTTAAAAGTAATGATTGCCCAAATGGCGGAATTGGTAGACGCGCTAGTTTCAGGGACTAGTGTAAGTAATTACGTGCAGGTTCGAGTCCTGTTTTGGGCACCATTTATTTATTCCCTTGCCCAGGTGGTGAAATTGGTATACACGCTACTTTGAGGGGGTAGTGGGCGTTAGCTCGTGTGAGTTCGAGTCTCATCCTGGGCACAGAAGTTAAGTCTGATAATCTTTGATTGTCAGACTTTTTTTTGCTCCCTACTAACCAGCAGGCGATACCGCACACCCCGTCGGGATGAGAAGTGTATAATACCCCGAAATACGCAAGCCTCTTTAGTATCGCTTTTCCACCACCTTCTTTTGATTACCCCGGTGTGCAATCCAGACACAACTATAAATGCCGCGTGAGATGTAAATAGACGTTTAAAGTTTTAGCTATTTAAGCATGTAAATCTAAATTCATCACCCCGATAAATGCAAAACTGCAAAAAAATCGCTTCTTTCCTCAAGGTTTTTTGAGATAATCGAACAATATCTCAAAACATTAATTATCTTTGCATCAGGAATTGAAAAAAATGCAGGGCAACTTATTGTTTTAAACTGTTCATTTGACTAGCTTTAATAAGTAATTGTTCTCCTCTTTGTGCTTCAATTCTCAATTTAAAATCAATTAATTCTATTTCAAATGAACATTTTTGTTGCTAAATTAAGCTTCGCTACTAACGACGCTGATTTAAATGAACTTTTCGGAGAGTATGGCGAAGTTACTTCTGCTAAAGTAATCATGGACAGAGAAACCGGTAAATCTAAAGGTTTCGGATTCGTAGAAATGCCTAACGACGAAGAGGCACAAAAAGCTATTAAAGAGCTTGACCAATGTGAGTACGACGGACGCGTAATTGCTGTTTCAGAAGCTCGTCCTCGTGAAGAACGTCCTGCCGGCGGAAATCGTGGTGGTTACAGCGGCGGTAGCCGTGGTGGCAACGCGGGTCGCGGTGGTTACGGTGACAGACGCAGATATTAATTTCAAAGAAATATATCGCATTCAAAAAGCGCCTCTTGCAAAAGAGGCGCTTTTTTTTGTGCTTTTACGGATCAGTAGATATCGAATGTCTGTATTTTAGGCTAATTAGTTTGCTTTTTTGCTTGTCGGTTTCTAAAAAAAACACGAAATTTGCAATGCTTTTACAGCGTTTTAGAAACATCTACTCTAACACAAATTAAAAATTTTCATCAATGGCAAAAAGTGCATTACAGATCGCACGCGCAGCTTATCAACCCAAGTTGCCGAAAGCTCTTCAGGGAGCAGTGAAAATCCAGGAAGGCGCAGCAACTCAGTCAGTTGCCGACCAGGCTGAAATCGCTAAATTATTCCCTAACACTTACGGTATGCCTATCCTGTCTTTTGTTTCAGGTGAAGCAAAAGAATTTCCGGCAACTAATGTAGGGGTAATTCTTTCAGGTGGACAAGCTCCAGGTGGTCACAACGTGATTGCAGGTATCTTTGATGGTATCAAAAGCTTGAACAAAGATAGCCGTCTGTTCGGATTCCTGATGGGTCCCGGTGGATTGGTTGATCACAAATATATGGAACTGACTGCTGATATTATCGATGAATACCGCAATACCGGTGGTTTCGATATCATCGGTTCCGGTCGTACTAAACTTGAAACTACTGAGCAATTCGACAAAGGATTGGTTGTCCTTAAAGAACTTGGTATCAAAGCATTGGTTATTATCGGTGGTGATGACTCAAACACAAATGCTTGTGTATTAGCTGAATATTATGCAGCTATTAATTCAGGCGTTCAGGTAATCGGTTGTCCTAAAACTATCGACGGTGACTTGAAAAACGAAATGATCGAAACATCTTTCGGATTCGACACTGCTTGTAAAGTTTACTCTGAAGTAATCGGAAACATCCAACGTGACTGTAACTCAGCTCGTAAATACTGGCACTTCATCAAATTGATGGGTCGTTCTGCTTCACACATCGCATTGGAGTGTGGTCTGCAAACTCAGCCTAACATCTGTTTGGTTTCAGAAGAAGTTGAAGCTAAACAATTGACATTGGACGATGTAGTAACCGATATTGCCAAAGCTGTTGCAAAACGTGCTGAAAACGGAAACAACTTCGGTACTGTATTGATTCCTGAAGGTTTGATCGAATTCATTCCTGCAATCAAAAAACTGATCTCGGAATTAAACGATTATCTTGCTCATAACGAAGAGGCGTTCAAAGCTATTCCTGCCGCTGAGCAACGTCAATTCATCATCAACAATATCTCTAAAGAAAACGCTGAAGTTTACGCTTCACTTCCCGAAGGTGTTGCCCGTCAGCTGACTTTGGATCGTGACCCGCACGGTAACGTACAGGTTTCTTTGATCGAAACTGAAAAATTGTTGAGCGAAATGGTGGGCAAAAAACTGGCTCAATGGAAAGCTGAAGGCAAATACAACGGTAAATTCGCTGCTCTGGGTCACTTCTTCGGTTACGAAGGACGTTGCGCAGCTCCTTCTAACTTTGATGCTGACTACTGCTATTCATTAGGTTTCAACGCTGCTCATCTGATCGGCGAAGGCAAAACAGGTTATATGTCATCTATCCGCAACACTACTGCACCTGCTGCTGAGTGGATCGCCGGTGGTGTGCCTGTAACTATGATGATGAACATGGAACGTCGCCACGGAGAAATGAAACCGGTAATCCAAAAAGCATTGGTATTATTGGATGGCGCTCCTTTCCTGAAATTGGTTGAAAACCGCGATAACTGGGCTGTAAACACAGAATACGTTTATCCGGGTCCGATCCAGTACTTTGGCCCAACCGAAGTATGCGATCAACCGACTAAAACTTTGCAATTGGAAAAAGCTTAATCAAGCTTTGGTCTGAATAAATAATTAAGCCGTCTCAATCTCATTGGGGCGGCTTTTTTGCTTCCTGCGCGAATCAGGGAATGGCTATATCTGCCGAACGAAGGGCTGCATTTTCATTATCGACAGTCACTTAAAAAACAATCAATTCTTCTCCAATGCTTTAAGCACTTTCTTTCTGGTAGAATTAAAACCGGCAGAATAGAGCCTTTGGTCAATATCTTCCAGATAGGCTTTCAGTTCAGGGATAAAATCAGGTTCTTTTTTACAAATGCGGCAAAGCATTTTCATGGAAAGTGCCTGAACCGAGATGGGAGATTTGAGGGAAATCATCCAATCGAAGCAGGCATTTATTAAATCAACCGGAATCGACTCCGGTAATGGAAGATTATTAAGTATAGCTAAACATCCTCGCTGCACACCACCCTGTTTCGTTGAAATGGATAAGACGGTCAGTTCTTGAAATTGCTTTTCTGTAAACCATTCAGGATGCTTTTCGCTTATTTTCTGACAAGCCCATGCTGCACGCCAGGCTACTTTTTCGTCTGAATCAAATATCAAATGGTAAACATTTTCAAAATCGGATGGATTGGCAAAAATCTCTTTTACCAAGTGATCTACATAATGCATGGAAAGTGGTCGAAGAAGTTGCTCTCTATAATCCATAATTTAGTTTTAAAAATCCCATTCTACCCGATTAGCGGTTCGGTGTTTGTTGTGATATCTATCTTTCTCAATTTATTCTTGTCTTTAATTTCGAGTTCAGAACTTATTTTTCTTCATATCTTTTTTGTAGTTTTTAATCACTTTCCCAAACTCTTTGTCTTTTTTTCGTCTCTCTTCAATTGTTGATTCAAAATGTGCTTTTTCTCGCTCCATTTTCAGATAGTTTTCATAGGATTTTTTGTCAATTTCTCCGTTTTCAACTGCTTCAATTACCGAACAACCGTCTTCATTTATATGTGTACAATCTTTAAATTTGCAATTTAGAGAAAGACGGATAATTCTGTCAAAAGTTGTTTCTAATCCGCTTGAAGTATCTGCAATTCCTACTTCTCTCATTCCCGGGTTATCAACAAGAATACCCCCACTTTCAAGAACAATTAATTCCCTGTGACTTGTTATGTGTCTTCCTTTATTTGTACTTTGGCTAATTGAATCTGTTCTCATTAAAGTTTTTCCTGAGAGATTGTTCAATAATGTTGACTTTCTTACTCCTGAAGAACCAAGCATACAATAGGTTTTACCTTTTTCAATAGTCATTTTAAGTGCTTCGTAACCATCCTGAGTTTCATTACTAATTGCAAAAATTACAATGTCTTTTATTCGTTGTTTAATACTATCAGTAATTTCAGTAATCTTTTGTTCATCTATTAAATCAGTTTTCGTCAATATAATTATTGGTTTTACTTTAGACGAATAACAAATTGTTAGGTATCTTTCAAGTCTATTGATATTAAAGTCTCTGTCAACGGCTTGAATCAGAAATGCATAATCAATATTTGTTGCTATTATTTGTATCTCTCCAATTTGACCAATGGCTTGTCTTGTAATCATTGATAGTCTCGGTAGTGTTTTATGGATTACTGAAAATCCAGCATCATACGTTGTCAATGCAACCCAATCACCAACCGCAGGGAAATCTATACGACTTTTTGCTGAAAATCGTAAATTTCCTGTTATTTCAGCTTCATATTCACCGTTTTCGGTTTTTACAATATATCTTTCTTTATGTTCCGCAATGACTCTTCCAATCTCAAAGTCTGAAAGGTTATTCTCAACTCTTAATTTTTTGAGTTTGTCATTGTATCCAAAGTCTTCTAATTTCATAACTTCTACATTGTTTTTCTTTTTACAACTGCGCCACCGGGTAGCTTACGCCCCTAAGCACCTACCCAAATCATATTAAAAAAGAGGTTACCAATCAAGATTTATTTTTGACGGGAATGCTTTTTATCTTGTTGCTCAGAAATCATACTTTGGTATCCAACAAAATAGATTATCCCTGAGCTAATCCCCAATATAAATCCCGGAATACAACGCATAATAACTTTATCGGCTTCGTATAAATGTCCAATCAAATAAAACATTGTTACCAATAGACTACCTACTCCAATTATGAGGTAGATATTAAGCACCTTAAACAATACTCTATTCTTTTTGCTTTCAAGAAAAGGGAGAAATTTTTTTCTTTTAATAATCTTTGTGTCCATAATTGTCATTTTTTCATGTTTAGAAAAACTGTCTATCTGCGATTTGTTTTTTATGGTTGCCAACGTTTGGCGGTATAAAATCGGAGCGGATTTCGAAGCTGTATCTTATCCATCGAGGCGACCTTTGCTACGAGCTGTAATGCTTACATTACCACTGCACCCGCTCTGTTTTATGACCGCTTGTGTGCGCCCTGCATGAGCAGCGCGCACCCGTTGTAAGTTCTTGAAAAAGTCCAAAAATACAACTATTTCTGGTTAACAGAGCAAAACAAAGGGTGTAATATTACCGATCACGCGTTGGCTATGGTAAGAAGTCTGCAGAGGCATAGTAGGGGATTGCGGTATGAACCGGAAGATAGGATTGCGGAGGTCGAGCGAACCGACTGGCCGGACTATCCGACACGAGAGGCATGAAGCGAAGGACCGAACGTTAAGATGTTCCAAATGTAGCAAGGATTCCGCAGGTTAGCCTTGCTATAGGCGGAACAGGGGTTGTGCCGACCGCACGAAGTCCTTTGTATTATGGCCTGTAATTTATTGTTTTACAATTTCACTCCATACTTTTCTGCCATCTTTTCGCATGTAGAACAATTCATACTTTCCAATGTATTTTTTGTTCTCGTAAATGAATCTTCGTCCTTTAGTTAGTCCATTTTCAAATCCGCCAAAACTAATGTTTGGTTGAAATGGAATCACTGTTTTCCCTGCTTTATCAATAAAACCTTCGATAAAGTATGAATTGAACATGTATCCATCTTCTTTTACTTCTAATGAAACAGGTGCAAGTCCTTCACTAAAATCACTCCGAACATAATATTGTGGTTGAATTAAAATTTTTCCTGTTGTGTCACAAAAACCCCACTTATCGTTCAATTGAATTGCTGCCATACCATCAGAAAATTTAAAAGCTCTTCGAAACATGCGAGAACAAATGCGTTTTCCTTTACTATTAATAAATGAGGCACTATCATTGACATGAATCAAAGCAAGCCCCTCTGAATAGTCAAATAAATCACTTTCTCCCTCTTGCCATATTTCGTCCTTTTCATTCTCAATTTGTGTGAACAAATCTCCTTTGATATTCATGAAATAGTTTTTGTTTCCTTTTACAACATAAGCAACACCTTCTACAAAACTCGTAGCATGTTGAAATTTGGGTTCTATGACCCATTCTCCACTTTTGTTAATGAAACCATATAGTAAATCTTCAGAACTATTATCCTTTAATTCTATTAAAGCTAGACCAGAATAAAAATTACAGACTCTACTTATTACTTTTTCTTTTGGAATTTCAAGCTTGGTTAATTCTAATGCTTTTTTTCCACGGGTATTTAAATAGTAAAATCTACCACTTTCTTCAACAGGTAATAAGTTCTCAGAGAACTCACCTAAGTATTTATTGGTTTTGAAAATAATATTACCAGTTAAATCGACGTATCCATATTTTGAGCCTTTTCTAAATGATACTAGTCCACAACTATAATGTTCACTTAGCATATCAAATTTGTTAGAAAAAACTTCATTCCCTAATGAATCAATAAAGCCAAAATTTCCGTTCTCTTTTTCAATAAACCATCTATTTTCCTCTTGACTGTAGCTTTGTAAAGTCAATGTAAGCAAAAATAATATTTGTAAAAGCCTTCTCATCTTATTTTTTTATTATAGGCCAACCGGGTAGCTTACGCCCCCTAAGAACCGTACGTGCGATTTTCACCGCATACGGCTCAGGCACCTTAAAGGCTAACTCTGTGACAGGTAACCCGACTGTTGTTACTCTTTTTATCGGAGATAAAAGTAGTAATTTGTTTACATTCATTCGCTAATTTGAATCTCCAATTCGTTCTGTTACAGAAGTATTCATCGTATTCGGGCAGAAACGGTTTAGCTTTGGCCTTCACTTTCACATGATACTGGATGGGAACATATCCGATCCGATACAACCGTTCATTTATATCCTTTTTGGTCGTTCTCTGGTCAGTAAAATGGTGATCGCGAATATAGCGATGAAAGACCCATCAAACAGCAACGCATTGTTCGCCTGACGGGTTATGATCCTTGTTGTCAACATCCTGCCTGCAAAAAGGGCAATATGCAGCCGGTATAAATTCTGCCGCGCATCCGTTCGCCCGGCATGTATTTTATCCGCAAAACACGAACCTAAACCTTTAATCTGCGTCTTCTTATCCCGCTTCTCTAAGCGGGGACGGCTATTGTATTGTCTATACTTTACTAAAATCAGCTACCGGATATCACGATCCTGAAAAAACCTGCCGCTTTCTCCATAATCCGATTTTTATAAAGCTCATACATACCGGTAGTGAATCGGGAATGCAGTTCTCCCGATAATTATCGGGATTGTACTTCATGCTGGGTCGTGCCGACCGCACGAAGTCCTTTGTATTAGCAGCTGTGGTTTCTTATTTCAATAGTTTTCGCAATTCGACTTTTATGTTTGCACTTGTTTCTGAAGAATGTAATCCGTTGTCCACATAATACAATGCAGTTTTCCCGTTTTTGTCTTTTATTCTTTCGTCTGCCTTATAACTTAATAAAAGCTTGACTATTTGAAGTTTTGCATCATAAGCAGCAAACATTAAAGGTGTCATTCCATCACTTGTTCGGGCATGATTTACTTTCGCTTTATGTTTAAGTAACGTTTCAACTACACTATAAGATCCAAAACAAACAGCTGTCATGAGAACTGAATGTCCATTCTCTCGAGGTTTATTTGGGTTTGCTCCATATTTAATTAGTAATTCTACAATTCTAGAATTTTCTCGTCCTGCAGCCAAGTCTAAACATAGTCCAAAACGTTTAATTTTGTTTGTTCTAAGCAAAGCATTCACAGCGTCCTCATTTTGTGTCATTACAGCAACTTCTAACGCTGTCTTACCAGAAGCAATTTGATTTAAGTCAACTCCTTTTTCAATTAATTTATGGTATTCAACTATTTTGCCGTCATAAATTGTCAACATTAATTTTGTCCAGTCTTTCCTGCGGTCATCCCACCTTTCTTTATGTGCAAAAGTTGAAATAGTCGTAAGAATCAATAATGAGATAAAGGCTATTCGTTTCATTGTCTTATTTTTTTTACCATAGCCGCACCGGGTAGCTTACGCCCCCTAAGAACCGTACGTGCGACTTTCACCGCATACGGCTCAGGCACTTTAAAGGCTATCCCTGTGAAGGGTAATCCGGCTGTTATCACTCTTTCGCTAATTTGACTCTCCATTTCGTTCTGTTACAGAAGTATTCATCGTATTCGGGCAGAAACGGATTGGCCTTGGCCTTCACTTTCACATGATACCGGATGGGAACATATCCGATCCGGTACAACCGTTCATTTACTATACCCTTTTTGGTCGTTCTCTGGTCGGTAAAATGGTGATTGCGAATGTAGCAAGATCCATCAAACAGCAACGCATCGTTCGCCTGACGGGTTATGATCCTTGTCAATGTCCGGCTTGTAAGAAGGGCACAATATGCAACCGGTAGAAATTCTGTCGCGCATCCGTTCGCCCGGCAATGTCTTTTATCCGCAAAACACGAACCTAAACCTTTAATCTGCGCCTTCTTATCCCGCTTCGCTAAGCGGGACAGCTATTATATTGTCTAAACTTTACCAGAATCAGCGGTTTTGACTGTTTTGGAGAAACAATACATCATTGTTTTCGATGTTTGTATCGGTCAAAACCTCTTTGATATTAGCATTTTCTTCCTTTACCGGATATCGCGATCCTGAAAAAAACCTGCCGCTTTCTTCATAATCCGATTTTTATAAAGCTCATACATTACCGGCAGTGAATCGGGAATGTATTTCAACTTGTACTTCATGCTGGATCGTGCCGACCGCACGAAGTCCTTTGTATTAGCACCAGTTGTTTGGTTGTTTTATTCGTGCTTTACCTTTCTCCAAATATAAATGAAATTTCGTCCGAAATATTTATTCCTTTTGTTTTGGCGATTTCATACCACAATAAAACATAATCTTTTTCTTCTTGCGTCTGCTTCGTGAAAAGTTTCATAGTATATCTGTTCCATGATTCTAAGAAAGCAAATGCAACTTGTTTTAAATTGTCATTGTCTTCTGTCATAGCTTTAATAAAATCGCCTGCACTTGACCAACCACCAAATATATTTATAAGCCTGAGAATTATTTTCTTACTCGTTAAATCGGCTGAATCATATATTTCCCTTAACCGCATAATGTCAACACCTTGTTTGGTAAGGATTAATTCAGCTGCTTTTTTAGTACTGACTGGGTGAATCCCAGTCAAAATTTCATATGCTTTTTCGGTTGCAAAGTCCTTGTCTAAATTATAAACTCCAATTAAAGAAGCTGTCTTTACTTTTACCTTGTCTGAATCTAAGAACTGTAAAATTACCGGAATATCATCTTTATCGCCAATCTCTGATAAGCCAAGAATTGATCCAATTAGGTTTTCCTTACGATATATGTTTTCTTTATACACCTCGTAGAAGTCCCAAGTTCCAATTTGGGCTAATAGTTTTCTCGACTCGAAACGAACGAAAGTAGAGTTATCGCAGATTAGCAATTCTAAAATAGACTGATAATCTTTAAGATTCTGTTGCGAAACGAAATTTACAGCTTTCTGCCTAACTTTCTGCGATTTGTCTGAAAGCAGAATACATAAGATTTCTTTTGGTTTTTCGATTTGTTTCAGGTTATCAATTAATAACAATCTGACTAAATAATACTTGTCATTCAGCATTTGGTTTATCAGTTCTCTGTCAAAATTCTCATTGTGAGCAAGTGATTTATAATAGAAAAATCTTTCTCCTTCATTTAAACTAAGTAAATCTTTCTTTTCTAGTCGTTTGTTTGTGATTGACGAGATAATTTTGTTGTACAGACTTGATAAATTTTTTCTGTAAAGTGATAATAACCAGCTAATCAATTTGTGGTTTTTAATTAGAAAAATCGTATTATCCTCAGTCAAATACTCCTCAACAATGTTCTCTGCTTTCTCTCGTATTGGCTGAACCCAATCAGCAAGTCTGAAAAGCACAAATGGGAAAGCTTTTTCGTCTTTAATTCCACTTAGTTTGTCTAATGCCTTTTCTCTTGAATATCCATTTCCATTTAAAGTCGCAACACATAACAAACTAACTTTTATCTCTTTCGGGAATCGTTCAAAATTTTCAATGTCTGACTTGTCAATCTTTATGTATTTGAAATTCTCGTATAGTTCTTTGTTTCTGAATGTTTTGAGATTGTTGAGAAGTCGGTGGACTGTTTCCGCTGCTTTTTGAGCAATATTCATGTCCGCATTAAATACATATTCAAATATTGAATTTATGTCTCCAAACTCAGTCATATTGTCGAAGTTTGGAACATATTGTTTCTGTTGAATTTGATTTACAAATCCACTTTCGTTTCTCTTTTTGAATATGTTTCTAAATATGCTCATGCTTCTATTTTCTTTTTACAATTACCGCACTGGGTAGCTTACGCCCCTAAGAACCATACGTGCGATTTTCACCGCATACGGCTCAGGCACTTTAAAGGCTAACCCTGTGACGGGTAACCCGGCTGTTGTTACGATTCGGTACAACCGTTCATCTGCTATACCCTTTTTGGTCGTTCTCTGGTCGGTAAAATGACGGTCGCGAATGTAGCGATGAAAGACCCATCAAATAGCAGCGCATCGTTCGCCTGACGGGTTATGATCCTTGTCAATGTCCAGCTTGTAAGAAGGGCAATATGCAACCGGTAGAAATTCTGCCGCGCATCCGTTCGCCCGGCAATGTCTTTTATCTGCAACCACGAACTTAAATCTTTAATTTGCGTCTTCTTATCCCGCTTCGCTAAGCGGGACGGCCATTGTATTGTCTATACTTTACAAAAATTAGCGGTTTTGACTGTTGTGGACTTTAACATATCACCATATACAATCAAGAAGTTAATTCTAGTAATCTTAATCAACCGACAAATTAAGATTTTGAATAACAATCTACGAACCGCCAAAGTATTGGGCATGAATATAAATTTTAATTTATTCAATCAATCCGAAATATCAATCAAGTTGAAAGACTCAAATCGTTGTCGAAAAAGGAACTTTTATGAATCTGTTGATGACAAGTTCTACACACAGATATTAAATCGTTTAACGGCTCTTTATAAATTGAATTATAAGTAAGATGGTGAACTTCCTCTGCCGGATTAATCTTACAATGTTGACAAATACTATTGTCACGTTCGAGAACAAGCCTCCGTAACTCTTTCCATTGGTCTGACAATAAGTATTTATGATATTTATAAGCTATTGAGTTTTTATAATATTCAAGTTGTTGTCTGATAAAACTTCGTTCTTCGTCCTTATCAGATAACCGCTTCTCAAAGCTTACAATATCAAATTCAGACCTTATATCTTCGGCATATTTAGAAGATTTTAAGCATTTCGATCTATTTGCACCACCACAATTAATACATTGATAAAAAATCCGATGTTTTGGATAATCAAGTTGTTCAACAACTATTATTTCAAATGGTTTTCTGCAACAGTCTTCAATTGGCTTATAAGTCCAATATTCGCAGCTTTGACATTCGTAAATATCATAATACTTGTAATGCCTTAGAATCTTTATATGAGTACTGCTACATTTTGTACACTTATTCATCGCAGGGAGGATTTTATAATTGGCCACAACATCTTAGGCTTTTATTCGCCGTTTTCGAATGCCAAAGTTAATGAAAATAGAATTATTTCAAAATATTAGCAAGGGTTATTGCAATGCGTTACGAAAATGGAGAATAAAAGTGAGTTGGACGGAGTCGAATGCTATGGGAAAAGTATGTGTTGGGGAGTTCTGATTGGTTGATGGTAGAGTAGAGTGTAAATACGAAATAAAGAGTAACAATCATATTTTATAGAATAAAACTATCGATTGTTGGCGTATGGATATAACTTTCCCTGCATGATTTTGTTCATCATCAAGAGAGGGGGTTAAGTAATTGAAAGGAATCTACCGACTTCACTCTTCCTCCACCGCAACTCCACATATGCTCCACAGTGGTTCGGAAAAGGAAGCGGGAACGAGCGTTTGATAAAAATTGCAGAGAATAGGGGATTTGCAGTCAAAATGATATTGGCGGGTGTTGTCGTTTCTTCCACCAGACAGGTTTTAGAAACCTGTCTGGTTTACCAAGGTCTCTCAGTATTTATCATCCCCGGATTACAAGTCTAATCCGACAATACTTCTATTTGGGTAATCCGATTAAAGCTTTTCGAGTGAAGTGGGAATAAAGATGCGGAAATTAACAGTTTTGCAGTTTATGACGTGTAAGATATTATTAATCAGTAAATTGAAAAATAAATGTGCTTATTTGGAAAACTTTTCAACAACAACAAATTAAGCGTGCATTGATTATCAGTTACTTATGATTTAAATTGGAAAACTTATCAACAAACGGCAAATGATTGATAAGTTTTCTTTTTTATGTCATATGACTTGTATAGATTTGCATCGCTTATGTTTCACAACACAGTGGAGCAATTAAAGGCAAGATGTAAAATTATGGCAATAAACTTGTCGATTGTACAACGTCCAAACCCCATGGACAAAACAGCGCCACGTAAATATTACGTGAGTACACAAAGCGCTGGCGAGGTTGACCTCGAAAAGATGTCGGAAATCATTTCCGAAAAGTGTACACTGACTGAGACTGATGTTTTGGCAGTATTAACGGCTATGACGAAGGAGATGACTACTAATTTGCTGGAAGGAAAGATTGTGCGTTTCGGTACGTTCGGGTCTTTTCAGTTGGGAGTAAGCAGTAACGGAGTTGCCACTGAAGAGGAAGCGACGCGCTCCCTGGTCAAAGGTCTCCGTGTCAAGTTCCGTCCGGGAAGACGGGTACAGGACAATTTACTTCTCGTGAAGTACTCTCTGAGTACAAAATAGCAGGCTGTGGGCATGCTATTGGTGAAGCGGTTGGCTTCGCGCTCTTTTTTCAACCGTGGGTAAACCCCACAAAATCTCAGTTTTAATGATTACCTCCGATAGCGGTCAGGCTGTCGGGGGTATTTTTTTTGCCCAAAAGGCTCAAAAAAGACCTGAAGTTTTGTCCAAAAGACTTGTCTTTTCTGAAAAAAGACTTGAAGTTTTCCGGAAAAGACTTGAAGTTTCAGAAAAAAGACCTGAAAAGTCCGGATTTAGTACCAAAACGCACCAAAAAAGGTCTCTAAGCTCACTTAGATGAATGCAAAGGTAGTGGTGCGCGGTGATTTTTGTTTGCCGTGATGTATAAATAATCTTAAAGTTTTACGGGATTTGAGCTGTTTTTGTTCTGTATGTAAGTCTGACTATCGCTGATTCTGTAGTCGTTCTCTCAGAAAAACGCGTGGAAACGCACAAAGTAGTCAGGTTTACGATTAGATTTATTGATGTCATTGGCCGTTTTTTTAATTGAATAATGGTAAATGAAAAAAGGTCAAATATCAATCTCTGTGTTATTCCTGTTTTTTTACTGTAACCGCCAAACTCATATTACCTTCACCACCCATTAGGAATACGTTATACTTATCGCTTTCGGCTGTAATGGATCCACCCTTTTCCCCAACCTTCGTAATAACTGTTTCAAATCCTTTATCTTTTAACTGTGCATCATACTTATCAAGGAATCCTTCTTCAACTTTCTCATAAACGATACTCCAGGATTTGGAGCCATCCATGTTGCTGGTTGTTACTGCGGTAATCTTACCGTATTTAAATTCAGGCACATCCCCCGGAATTTCATCGGGCCATGAAGTTGCTTTACCGTCTATCTCCATGCGTCCGGCACTTGATTCAATTACTGTCTTCTCGTTGCTGACATCCACATTGGCTTTATCTCCGGTGGCATTTTCAAGTGCTTTCTCCATCATCTTCTCTCCAGCTTTTTCAGAGGCTTTTTTGCAGGAATCCATGAAAACACTGAATAAAAGGGCTATTGCCAGTAACCCGACTGTTCTGATTTTTTTTGTGATTTTCATAAACGGATTTTTGTGTTTAAGTAATAGGGAATAAATTATATCAAAATGAATAAGAATGGAACGCGGATAAACGCTGATATAGCGGATTTGTTATCGTCATTTTAGCATAAAAGCACCTTTAAGGATAACAAATAAATCAATTATTAGTTTGAGGCGAAGATATTCTTGAGAAAGTATGTGAAACTGTTCGTTGTAACTTGCTGGCTGCTGTCGTTGGGATTAAAAAAGTTCCAGTCTTCGTCCGAACAAGATGGATTGTTCTCTAAGAATTGCTTTATAATTCTCCAAAATAGATTGTTAATAGGCGAATTGAAGTGATATTTCCGAATAAAGGTGTTACCTTTGCATTTATATATAAAAAAAGAACTATCATGGATGACAAAAACGTTAAACATCTGATAGATTTGGCCAAAAAGCTAAAAAAGGAATTTACAAAGGAATAAGTGTCTCATTTGTTTCCGCGGGTATTTTGGATAATAAGGCGAGTTTACGAAGCCGTATAACAAGCAGAAAGATATTATCTTATAATCGCATACTCTACCTAAGCCGAAGTAATCTGATCATTGGATTTCATAACTGTGATGAAAGCGTATATTATGCTCTTTTGAATCACCCCTTAGGCGTCGAATTAGTTCGCCTGCCCTGTATTAAGGGCTCCCTGAAAAGTTTTCATTTGTCAATATACTAAACAAATATTTATGAAACAGATTGTACTGATGTGTTTTATGTTTGTTGTCGGAAACCAGCTTTGGAGCCAGATCAGGCCTATTGTTGCTGACGATAACACGGTCGTGCTAGATCACTTTAATTCTTCATCATCGGGTGAAACAGTAGGGTCTATTAGCTATGTAAGTGGATTAGGTGGGCTTGATAAAGCCATCGATTTTTCGACTGCAGGCAAGTATGTCATATACCCAGCAAAAGCCAACCTGACTTACGCAGGGACAGTGGAAATGTGGGTTAATATTAAAAGTTATGACATCATGTTATTGAATATCAACTGGAATAAAGCGTACTCTTATCCTTCGGCCGGACATGTATTTCATTTACGACTCAATGCTCAGGGAAAAATCAATCTGAGCGGCTGGAGTAGTATTGTTGACAACAGTTTTGTCAGTAATTCAAGTATACCATTAAACACATGGACTCACTTAGCTATAAGCTGGGGCGACTCTACCAAAATGTACATCAACGGCAAACCGGATATGATTTCGGCACTTGCATTCCGTCCTGCTATTTATATGACCACAAACTATGCTTATCTTCCTTATTGGGGAGGAGCATTGGGGTATGTCGATGAATTTCATATTTCGAAGGTGCAACGTACTAATGCCGAAATCGCATCGCGGGTACCAGCCAAAGATAGTGTCGTAATTACTAAAACAAACTGGCATGAAGTGATTCCAGCTGCCGGAGCTATAGCAACAGGTAGTAACGGATCGTCGTCTTACACGCTCGGGCAGCTTGTAGATGAATATAATTCAACCGGGAACGGCTCTGTTACTCAGGGAATACATCAACCTTTTGAAATAAATGTGATATCGGGAGTAGAAAATACAAACATCTCTCTTGAATGTTCGGTTTACCCGAATCCTTCGACGGACTTTATCCGGTTGAAAGCAGATCTATCCGGTTTACAAGCCCCGGTTTACAAGCTATATGATCTGAATGGCAAGCTTTTAGAAATAAGAAAAATAGCTGAAAGCGAAACCATTATATTAATGAGCAAATATCCGTCCTCCTGTTATTTCCTGAAAGTAATATCGTCAAATCAAGAAATCAAATCCTTTAAAATCATAAAAAAATAGTCGTATGAGAAACCTATTCCTGATACTTTTTACTTTGTTGTCAATATCAATGATCTTTGCTCAGGCTCCTGAGAAGATGCATTATCAGGCAGTGATACGTGATGCCGGCGGTAATCTGATTTCAAATAAAACCGTGGGAATCAGATTAAGTATTTTACAACAATCTGCTACCGGAACATCCGTTTATACAGAAACTCAAGCTCCTTCAACGAATGCTAATGGATTGATAAGCATCGAGATCGGAGGCGGAACCGGTTTTAGTGCTATTGACTGGACTAAAGGTCCGTTTTACCTAAAAACGGAAACAGATCCAACCGGAGGTACAAACTATAGCATCATCGGGACCAGCCAATTATTAAGTATTCCGTATGCTTTACATGCCAAAACGGCTGAATCGCTCACAGGAGGCATCTCTCTTCCCCCTGGATTGAACAAGGGCGATATGCAATACTGGAATGGAACGGCCTGGGTGATTATACCGGCAGGTAAACCGGGGCAATACCTACAACTTTCGGATGCGGGAACTCCGGGTTGGGCCGGTTCTCTCTTTGCCTCACTCACAACGACGGCAGCATCTTCTATAACTACGACATCGGTTGTAACCGGTGGATTAATAACGAATGACGGTGGATCTAAAATAACGACTGCCGGAATCTGTTACAGTAAATCTCCCAATCCAACAATTAATGACAGTGTCATAACGGCCGACAGTATTGTACAGGGAAGTTTCACCAGTACAATCACCGGTCTAACCGCCAATACAACTTATTACATAAGATCTTACTCGATAAATGAGGTAGGAGTAGGGTATGGAAATGAAATAAGCATTACAACACCTACCCCTAAGATCGGCGATACTTATCTGGGAGGCTTGGTTGCCTACATTTTCCAATCGACTGATCCGGGCTATGTAGCTGGCGAAACACACGGATATATTGCTGCTCCTTACGATCAGGGTTCGGGTAATCAGTGGGGATGTACGGGTACTGCTATGGGATGTTCGGCAACAGCCATAGGCTCCGGTGCATCAAATACGGCATTGATTGTTGCCGGCTGTTCTACCGCCGGGATTGCAGCAAGGGTTTGTTATGATCTGGAACTGAACGGTTATAACGATTGGTTCCTGCCTTCTAAAGATGAGTTAAGACTTATGTATATCAATCTACATACTTACGGTCTCGGGCATTTCTCTTACGGACACTATTGGACCTCATCGGAAACAAATGCAAATAGTGCGACCAAGCAGGATTTCCTGACTGGTGATCAAACAGGAAGCACTAAAAGCTATACAAACAAGTATGTACGTGCGATGCGTCAGTTCTGATACAATCTGAAGCCATTTAAATAATACACCCTCGGGATTTGCAATAGCAAAAATCGGGGGTGTATTGTTTACACCTATATACCAATACATTTGTTCGACGTAGCTTGCAGACTGCTATCGTTGAGCAAGCTTCGTCCGGTTAAAATTCAAGACAGGGCTTGCATCTATTAAAGCGATAACAAGAATAAATATAAGCGGTTTTAGTCATCAATATAGGAACTGTTTTTGATTTTATCACCAGTTGGCTATCAACAAGCAATTTATTAGGTTAGATGCATTTATATATTGAGATTTCGGTTTTGAAAAAAGATAAGTGCTATAAAAGATTAAGCCTTGCAACAAATGGGAGTGTAGAATGTTTATTTTACAAGAGATGACTTGTTTATTTTGGGAATTGTAATCCTTTCAAAATATAGACAGCCTCTCAGTATAGTCATTCGCAAAGTGCTATGCGGAGATGGTCTAAAGCACTTAATCATGAAACGGATACTAATTACAGGTGCAACAGGAAAAATCGGCTATGAAGTGATTCGTTTTCTCTACCAAAATGAGACAAAGAACCGGATCGTAGCCGCAGTACGGAATATTGAGCAAGCAAAAAATATGTTCGGCAATTTTCTGCAACTCGAATTTGTAGATTTCGACTTTGAAGATGCCGACACTTTCGAATCGTCACTCGCCGGGATCGATATGGTATTTTTATTTCGACCACCTCAGATATCGGATATAGAGAAATATTTCAGGCCACTGATCAGCCATATCAAAGCGAAAGGAGTGACCCAAATAGTTTTCCTTTCGGTGCAGGGGGTAGAGAAAAGCAAAGTAATTCCCCACAATCAGATCGAAAGGTTGATTACAGAGTTTGAGATCGATCACATATTCCTGCGACCCAGCTATTTTATGCAAAATCTGACCACCTTTTTACTCAATGATATTCAGCGGAAACGCAGAATTTTTTTACCGGCCGGAGAAACTAAATTCAATTGGATCGATATCGAAAACATTGGTGAAACCGTTGCTCTCCTGCTCGAAAAATTTGACGATTATACGAATCAAGCCATAGAATTAACCGGATACGAAAACAAAAATTTCGTATCCGTGGTGGATCTGATTAACGAGTCGATCACCGACAATATTGGATATGTAAATACTCATCCCGTTCGTTTTTATTCGATCAAGAAAATGGAGGGAATGGCTCAGGAATTGATCATTTTTATAATCATGCTTCACTTCTTACCGCAATTTCACGAAGCACCTCAAATCTCCGACTTTTACGAAAAACTTACGGGTAAAAAACCGACTTCTCTCAAAGAGTTTATAGAGCGGGAAAAAAGTAAATTTATGAAGCTTACCCACGAATAGGTAATTGGAATGGCTTCAGGCTGTGCGCCATACAACTAAGATGCGTTTCACTTTAACAATAGAGTGAAACGCATCTTTTTTCTATTTAAAAATAATCAAATAGAGATGTGCTTTCCCGGCTAACTTTATCTATCTATCTTTGCATTGTGAAAAAGCGGAAACATCGAGCTCTGATGTGCATAGCTCAGCCATTTACATCAACATATGAAGAAGAAACACATCAATATTCCCATATTCATTCCCGAAGTAGCTTGCCCCAACCGATGCGTTTTTTGCAATCAGCACAAAATATCAGGGCAACTTAAAGTACCTGATATGCAGGAAGTAGATGAGACCATTAATACCTATCTATCCACAGCAACAGAAAGCACCACGGTTCATATTGCCTTTTTTGGTGGAAACTTCACCGGTATACCCATACCCGAACAAAAAGCATATCTGGACATGGCAACCACGTATATTGAACAAAACCGTGTGCATGGCATACGGCTATCCACACGACCGGATTATATTACCACCGAAACGGTAAATCTTTTGCAAAGGTATAAAATAGCCGAAGTAGAGCTGGGTATGCAATCGACGGATGAAGAGGTGCTGAAAGCATCGGGGAGGGGACATTCAAAGGAAGATGTATATCGTGCTGTCGATTTACTTAAAAAGGCAGGAATACCGTTTGGATTGCAAATGATGCTGGGTTTACCGGCCGATACCAAAGAAAAAGCATTAAAAACCGCCGAAGAGATTGTCGCATTGGGTGCAGTTTCTACCCGCATCTATCCTTGCCTGGTGATCACAGATACCGCTTTGGCTACGTTGTACGAACAAAAGAAATATCATCCGTTGACTATCGAAGAGGCCGTCGGGTGGGGAAAAGATGTTTTGCGTTACTTTATCGGGCACGATGTGCGTGTGCTTCGGGTAGGTTTGCATGCTTCGGCCGATTTGCGTGCGGGGACTTCCATATTGGCAGGGCCATTTCATCCGGCTATGAAAGAGATGATTTTATCGGCAATCTGGGCAGATGTATTTGAACCCATTGCCAAAATGCCACATTCAGAAAAAATAATGATTGAAGTTCCACAAGGCCAGCAAAATTATGCGGCTGGATTTAAGGGCACAAATAAGATGATGCTATTACATTCATTTACAGAAGTAAAAATTACAGAAAGTAATTCATTATCAAAATTTCAGTATCGGATTAGGTAGGGGCAACCCTTGTGGTCGCCCAAAATACAACCCCGCACAACATCAATTTTATCGATTAAAAAACAAATGCCGACCCTCATGAAGAGTCGGCATTTGTTTTAAATAGCAATTTGGTTATTGTTGCTGTTGCTGTAGTTGTTCCGCTTTCTTATCCGCATCGTCAATAATACTTTGAGCTTTTTTTTGAGCTTCGCTTTTCAGCTTATCGGCAGCCTTTTGCGCTGCATATTTAGCGATAGGATTTTTGGCCTGATCCACCAACTTTTGAGCCTGTATATTCCCTTCTTCAATGATTTTATCGGCCTTAGCACGGGCTTCTGCTCTCATAGCTGCAATTCTCGCCTGCACCTCTTCATTATTTTTAGCACCTAATGCTTTTTGCAGACCTTTGTTTACGGCTTCCTTAGCCAACGATTTGGCTATAGATTTATAGTCCAGCGTTACCTTCGGATTTGTAAATGTTCCGCCGATTTTAAATTTAACCTGATTGATGCCTACACCTAATTTGGATGAAACGCCTTCTGGTAGTGTAATTAGTCCGCCGTATTGTATCGTTTGGTCCAAACCGGTGACTCCGGAGAGATTGATCTTTGTATCTCCCAGTTTTATGTCAAACGGATTTGTTTTCACTTGACCGTTTTCAATCTTAAAGGGCAATTTCAAGTCTTTGATTGAAGGATTTTTGTACTTATCATCCTTCAAGGCCAGAGCTAAAGCATTGAGAGCTTTTACCTCTTTGACAGAAACGTCTTTCGATTGCAGCAATCCGTTTGCCAACAGCGTTTTCAAATCCGGAGAAAGCTTTTCATCAAGCATTCCTTTCAGATTAAAATTAACCGAATAGTTACCTATTGCTTTCTCAAAAATAGGAGAGAGCTTCTTTACAAAATCCAGCTCCTTGAATGTTTGTAAAAATGACGCATTCGCAATATTCAGTCCCAGACTGATTTCAGGTTTCTTGGGATTTGCAGCAGTACTGTAATAGCCGGATGTCTCGATCGTTCCACCGAATGCATTTACGCGAACTCCACTCAAATCGATGCGTCCGTTTTTAATAGCCAATTTTCCTGAAGCATTTTCCAGCGTCATTTTATCGTACAAAATCTTTTTAATATTGGCTGACATAACGAAATCAAGATTTTTGGGGACTTCAAAAGCTGTCATCGCAGCTGTATCTTTCGTGTTTGAAGAGGAAGAACCCATGATTTCATTAATATCCAGCAGGTTGGATGTCATATTCAGAGAGCCTTTCAATGTCTTATCCTTTAGGGCATAGGCTATGAAGTTTTCCAGTTTGCCACTTGCAGAGATGTCGCTCTTGCCAAATTTCATTTTCAACCCGGTCAGGTCGGCATATCTCGGGGTAAAGTTTAATCCCATATTTTGAATCAAAACGTCAGGATAATCTTTTGACTTATAGACCATATTGGAAATTTTCAACGTGCCTTTGGCGTTCAGTTGCTCATACTGTTCTTTTTCAATTTGTGACATTTTGCCTTTAAAATCAAGGTTCGCCACCAGTTTGCCATTCAGTTGGGTATTCTTTTCCAGGGGATAAACATCTTTAATCATTCCGAGATCCAGGATTCCGTTGGCTTTCAACACAAAATCAGGATTACTGATTGGCGTT
Source organism: Bacteroidales bacterium (assembly GCA_963668555.2). Lineage (GTDB taxonomy): Bacteria > Bacteroidota > Bacteroidia > Bacteroidales > UBA7332 > CAXXIC01. Next base: position 4,632,001 of record CAXXIC010000001.1, on the reverse strand, counting down.
TTCACTGTAGCTATCATTGTAAATGGATTGTTACCCATTCTGAATTGAAGCTTTTTCATATCCACCAACGTCAGATCAGGACTACCACCGGGATTGGAAAGTACCAGATCCATATTGATCTGATCAACCGACTTCGGCAACGAAGGATATTTAAACATGGCATCAGCTACTTTTACCGCCAGGTTGAAAGCGGGTAGGATGCTGTCGCTGTAATGACCTTTTGCCCAGGCATCCAGGCTGACTTTACCGTCGGTTTTGATATCTTCAAACTGTTTCGAATACATACCCGGCACAAGGGAGAGAATATCCTTGAATTCAATCTGTCCGGTTTTCAGCTTGACATCCATATCATAACCCTCTTTGGGCATAGCAAACCAACCTTGAACCGCACCCTGGATAGCATTGATGCGACAGGTATTATCTTTGAAAGTATACTTGCTGTTTTTCAGATCAGCCTCGATTTGTCCGTCTATATGTATAATAGCATTATTGAGGTAAGGTACTTTATTCATCACAAAAGTCATTTGCGCAGCATCAGCCTTCACTTTAATATCAGTGATATCAGCTGTGAGGTCTCCTGTGCCTTCCATTTCCACATTGTTCATCTTGAAATTCATCTGTCCCTGTTGATCGTCATATTCAAATCGGGCCTTTTTGACATCTATCTGCTGTAAAGCCATCTTAAAGGTCGATTCTTTTTCAGGGCCGGCCTGCCTGGTTGTGTCTTCGATCATGATATCCCAATTGGCTTTTCCGTCTTTCAGCACCTTTAATTTGATAATTGGCTGATCCAATAGTACATGTGAAATCTTATAACCTGATTCACTGAAAATGCTTTTCAGATCAACAGCAATACGAATTTCATCGGCAGCGACAAGAGTATCACCTTTGAAGTCTCCAACTCCAATCAATGAGAAATCATTCAATCCGATGGTTGCTTTGGGAAATTCGCGGATGAAGCTTAGACTCAAGTCCGAGAAATTCAGTTTTGCCTTCATCATTTTGTTGGCTTCTTTCTTGATAATGTCTTGTAGTTTGTTTTCAAAAACAAAAGGCAGTAAGATCAGAACTGCAAAAATAGCAGTGATTACCCCGGTGGTAATCATAATTTTTTTCTTCATGAGGTATATTTTTGGTTTTACTATCAAAGAAGTAAACGAATATAATACAAGATCTTGGATATCTATTGTTAAAACAATTAAAACATGTTTTGGTTGGTCGGAAAATAAAAAAAGCCACAGAAAAATTCTGCAGCTTATCTTTTGTGACCACGACAGGATTCAAACCTGTAACCTTCTGATCCGTAGTCAGATGCTCTATTCAGTTGAGCTACGTAGCCTTGCTATTTTGTTTAGTCAAATATGAAGAAAATAAAATGTGACCACGACAGGATTCAAACCTGTAACCTTCTGATCCGTAGTCAGATGCTCTATTCAGTTGAGCTACGTAGCCATTATTTTTTTCACATAGTTGACTTTGCAAACGATTTTTTGTTTTTCAAACATACTGCATCGGATTTATGCAGCTGATGATTAAAAATGTGACCACGACAGGATTCAAACCTGTAACCTTCTGATCCGTAGTCAGATGCTCTATTCAGTTGAGCTACGTAGCCATTAATCATTTACAGAATTACCTTGCAAAGGCATTTATTCATCTAAACATACTGTATAGAAACTATACAGCTGATAAACAAAATGTGACCACGACAGGATTCAAACCTGTAACCTTCTGATCCGTAGTCAGATGCTCTATTCAGTTGAGCTACGTAGCCGTTGTTTCTCGTTTGCGAGTGCAAAGGTAATAAATGTGTTTAAACTACAAAAGTATTTCAGGGAAAAATTTGATATTACTCTATAAATTTCGGATTATACAGCAAACAACCTATATTGATACCCCAGTTCCAGTTCTTTTCAGGGAAACTGTAGTGATTTCCGTAAATGGAAACCGAAGCAAAAGGGAAATTATAAACTAAAGAAAGTTCGCCAAAATATGCCGGCTTTCCAAAATATTTCCCGAATACAGGTGCTTTTTCTGCATTAGATAAGATTGGGCGATAGGATAGGAAGCCGTAAACTTCACTCCTGATCTGAAAACCTCTCGGATTGGCCCATAAAGGAATTACCCCCGCCGCAATATAATTCATGGCCCGTAATGATTCGTTAAAGACAATCTTACTGTGCGGAGTAGGGGTAAACGCAGGCGCCTGTACAATTGAAGATACATAATTGTTGAATAAAGGCTTGTTAGAAGCCACTGCATCAAAATTTGTCCCTATAGCAAAATTGTTTTTAAGCGGAAAATAACGATGGATTCTAAACTGCATTTGCCCCCAGATATAATGACCTTTAGCTGTCAGGTTTAATTGTTGCATTTCATTTATATAAACAGACTCTGTGCCGGAAAACCCCTGAAGCAATAGACCAACATTTGCACCAGCGCTTGGATACATTATTGAATTCAGTGTATTCTTCTCTGTTCGAAGAGATAATCCGGAAAGATGGTATACACTTTCACTCAGGTTCATTGTAGATTCAGATCTGATGTTTTGAGTATACTCGTCGCTTAGCCGTCCGTATGAAAAAGAGAGAATTGATCTGCCGGTTGTTTTATATGGTGTTCCAAGGCTCACCCTACCAAAGGATTCTGATTGATTTAAATAAGCAGAAACATTTTCATTTGAAAACAATCGTTTACTTTCAAAGTATTTTTTAGATGAACTTCCGGCAATGACTTTCAGGTACAAAGGAACAACACTGGGAATTTCAATTCTGCCAGAAAGGTGAAATGCACTGTAACTATTCCCGATTTGAGCATCTGCATTTAAATCAAGACTGTAAAACTTGAGTGTTTGATACTGCAAGCCCAGGTAGGCCTGATTAGAACTAGCTGAAGAGATTAATCCCCCAATGCCGACTGTTACATTTTCATTTATCCTGACATTTAAGATGAGATCAAAACAGTTGGTTTCTTTATTATAGAGTGCCTGGGGCAGAATTTCCGCAATCTTTTTATCCGAAAGAAGCCTGAAGTAGGTTTTTTTTAAGTCATTGAAGCTGATCAATCCTTTTTCATCACGTTTTATCTGAGATAGAATATACTTTTCCTGGCTGTTGGATACACCGATAACTTTCACATTCTTGAAAACCAGATCCGGCTTATGGCTCTTAAAGACGATCCGCTTTAATGCTATGTTTTCGGGAGAGATGTTTCTTTTTACATGCTCCCTGATTTGCTTTACATACTCAAGTCCCTTTTTATATCCGATTTCATATATTTTATCCACTTTGTTGAAGTCTAATAAAGAGACATCGGTCAGCTTGAAACGAATAACCAGCCCCCTGTTTTTATCGATGGTATAATCTGTCTTTTGCATCACCATATTTTCGATCTGGCTGATCAGATTTTTCTCATCCGGTTTTATTGGATTTTGTGCCACAACACTTCCAATTGTATAATCAGGATTAAAATCATCTAACATAACATCAACCGGGAAATTATTGTAGATGCCACCGTCATAAGCGAGGTTTCCGTTCAGTTCGATAGGCCTGAATACAAAAGGGAATGTCATTGAAGCCCGGACTGCGCTGCTTAGATCGCCATTTCTTAAAACGATAGCTTCTTTATTGTAAACGTCGGATGCGATGCAGCGAAAAGGGATCATTAACTTGTTAAAATCACCCCCAACTGCGGCAGAGGACTGTGAGAAAAGTTCTAACATGCCAAGATTCATCTGAATAGGATTGATTAAGCTAACCGGTAAGAAATATGTTTTAGCCTTCACAGAGTCACGAATGTCTATCTTAAAGCGGCCAAACTCAGGAGTAGGATCGTTTTTTTTAAAATAATACATATCCTTTTCATCGACCTTTCCGGTTTGCCAGGCATTGAAGTTGTCTGATTTGATAAGTGCAATCATCTCATCGGGGGAGTATCCGATTGCATAGAGAGAGCCAACGATAGCGCCAATTGAGGTGCCTGCGATATAATCAATTGGTATCCCATTCTCCTCAAGCGCCTTGATTACCCCGATATGTGCAATACCTTTAGCGCCACCTCCACTTAAAACCAGCCCTACAGATTGCGCAGATAAAGCAGCATATCCGTTCACTACAAGCACTATACCGATCAGGATCTTCTTCATTGTTTCTAAAATATTGCTAAATGCAAATATAAGTAAAAGGAGTATTAATAGAGAAAGAGGAAACGATCTTTTTTTGAAAGGAAAAAATGAACTGTTTTATTAATTAAACAACTCATATCAGATTAAGATAGGTGGAAAATAAAAAAGGACTACATTTTCATGTAATCCTTTTTCCTCAAACGTCGGGGTGGAGAGATTCGAACTCCCGACCCCCTGGTCCCAAACCAGGTACACTAACCGGACTGTGCTACACCCCGTTTGATTTCGAGTGCAAAGATAACGCATTAAATATATAACTTCCAAATTTCCTGATCATATTTTTTTAATAAAAACCGGCCAGACAAGGCTTGTGTGCTGTAATACAGATTTTTAAATCTGTATTTTTTTCTACAATAATCTACATTCTGAAGATAGAAGTAATCTGATTGTGCGGAAGTGTTATATATGGAATAATCGTTGAGATATTTTGTAGCAAGCCCCTGCTTTATTACTGGGATTTTGAAGAGTAAGCTTGGGTTGATGCAAATAAAAAAGGACTACATTTTCATGTAATCCTTTTCCTCAAACGTCGGGGTGGAGAGATTCGAACTCCCGACCCCCTGGTCCCAAACCAGGTACACTAACCGGACTGTGCTACACCCCGTTTGATTTCGAGTGCAAAGATAACGCATTAAATATATAACTTCCAAATTTCCTGATCATATTTTTTTCAACAAAGCTGGTCGGATATAGCTTGTATACTGCTATACAGTTTCTTAAAGCTGGATTTTTTTCTCCTACAATAATGGACAGTTCGATGGCAGAAGTAATCTATTTGTGCGGAAGTGTTATTTATATGGAAGGCTCTACTGGATTTCGTGTGAAAATGAGTTATTATATGCCTGGTGTTTTTTTAAATTGAGAATTAAAGGATGAAAAGCAAGCATGTCATCCCGCACTTGATGCGGGATCTCAAATTCTGTGAAATAAGCAGTAGTGAGCTTTCAAATTTTATATTATCGCCTGCCGCGGGCCTTACTTTTTGGCGCAAAAAGTAAGCAAAAAACATAGCCGGGAAGAACTCGTTCGCTCACCCATGCACCGTTACTTAGGTATCTGGACTTAAGTGAATGGGCTCCTCACTCAAACAGCTCCCCGGCAGTCTGGAATTTTTTATTTCCCCTTCCCGATAGCTATCGGGAGGGACAGGTTTTGAAGCTTATCTGCAAGTTACATTATCCAATTAACGGATAATGTGCTGATCAAAAATGACCGGGTTCTGCAAATGTTACTCACACTAAAACCTGTAGTACCATATGGAATAATCGTTGAGATATTTTGTAGCAAGACCCTGCTTTATTACTGGAATTTTGAAGAGTAAGCTTAGGTTGATGCAAATAAAAAAAAGGACTACATTTTCATGTAATCCTTTCTCTCAAACGTCGGGGTGGAGAGATTCGAACTCCCGACCCCCTGGTCCCAAACCAGGTACACTAACCGGACTGTGCTACACCCCGTTTGATTTCGAGTGCAAAGATAACGCATTAAATATATAACTTCCAAATTTCCTGATCATATTTTTTCAGTAAAAACCGGTCAGACAAGGCTTGTATGCTGTAATACAGATTTTTAAATCTGTATTTTTTTCTTTCTCCAAAATAAATTCCGATATAATTCAGTTTAAACTACATGATACCTCTAAATATTCGAATAGATAATTAATATTGCTCAGATATGATTTCTTTATTGTATGGTTGTACATAATGCTGACAGCATCAGTATAGCATGTATATCATAACCTTTTGCATACGCCTGTGCATACTCGTTTAAAGTGAATTGAAAGACCATTCAAATTTTAGAGTTAAGGTCCGTTGATAATCTGATGAATTGTTATAATTTTGCATGTTCAATTGTAAAAACAAAAGAAGAATCGTAAAAAACATAATATATGTATAGAACACGTACGTGCGGCGAGTTACGTTTAGCCGATGTAGATCAAGTGATTACCCTTTCCGGGTGGGTTCAGAAAATTCGTAAAATGGGCGGAATGACCTTCGTGGATATCCGTGACCGTTATGGCGTTACCCAGCTGGCTTTCAATCAGGAAGTGGATGCCGAGTTGTGCGAAAAAGCGAACAAATTGGGTCGCGAATTCGTCATTCAAATAACCGGAGCAGTAAAAGAAAGATCCAGTAAAAATGCCAATCTGCCTACAGGTGATATTGAAATCATTGTCAGTCAACTGAATATACTCAACGCTTCGGAAGTGCCACCATTTACCATCGAAGATGAAACGGATGGGGGAGACGAACTGCGTATGCAATACCGTTATCTCGATTTAAGAAGAACACCTGTTCGCAAGAATATGGAGCTTCGCCACAAAATGGCTTTCGAGACTCGTCGTTACCTTGATGAGCAGAACTTCCTTGAAGTGGAAACTCCGATTTTGATCAAATCAACTCCCGAAGGAGCACGTGACTTTGTAGTTCCTTCACGCATGAATCCCGGACAGTTTTATGCACTTCCGCAATCTCCGCAGTTATTCAAACAGTTGCTGATGGTTTCTGGTTTCGACCGTTACTTCCAGATTGCCAAGTGTTTCCGCGATGAGGACTTACGCGCAGACCGCCAGCCTGAATTTACACAAATTGACTGCGAAATGTCATTCGTGGAACAGGAAGATGTGCTGAATATTTTTGAAGGAATGGCAAAACACCTGTTCAAAACCATTAAAGGTGTTGAAATTCAGGGTGATTTCCCCAGAATGGTTTATGCCGATGCAATGAAATATTACGGTTCAGACAAACCGGATATTCGTTTCGATATGAAATTTGTTGAACTGAAGGATTTGACTGAAGGCAAAAACTTCGTTGTATTCGACAGTGTGGAATACGTGGCCGGAATTTGCGCAAAGGGTTGTGCCAGCTACACCCGCAAGCAAATTGACGAGCTGACTGAATTTGTAAAACGTCCTCAAATTGGAGCGAAAGGTTTGGTTTACGTGAAATGCGAAGCGGACGGAAGTTTCAAATCATCTGTTGATAAATTCTATTCGGCTGATGATTTGAAAAAATGGGCGGAGCGTTGCAATGCACAACCAGGTGACTTGATTTTGATTTTGGCTGGCACTACCTCAAAAACACAAAAAGCGCTATGCGAACTACGTCTGGAAATGGGTAGCCGTTTAGGTCTTCGCGATAAAAATGTATTTGCTCCGCTTTGGGTGATCGACTTCCCGTTGTTTGAGTGGGACGAAGATTCACAACGTTTCTTTGCAATGCACCACCCGTTCACATCGCCTAAGTTAGAAGATGTACCATTCCTTGACACTGATCCCGGAAAAGTTCGCGCCAATGCTTATGATATGGTAATCAACGGAGTAGAGCTGGGTGGCGGGTCCATTCGTATCCACGACAGCAAGTTGCAGAAGAAAATGTTTGAACTTCTGGGATTCACCGACGAACAAGCTCAGGCTCAGTTTGGCTTCCTGATGGATGCATTCAAATATGGCGCACCTCCTCACGGTGGTTTGGCCTTCGGTTTGGATCGCTTCGTGTCGATGTTTGCAGGTCTTGACTCTATCCGCGACTGCATCGCATTTCCCAAAAACAACTCAGGACGCGATGTGATGAATGATGCTCCATCACCCATTGATCCCGCTCAATTGGATGAGTTGAATCTTTCTCTGAATCTGAAAGAACAGAAATAATTAATATTAAACGCGAAGGTGCTGAGTAATTGTAATATTCTTAGCGTCTTCGCGTCTTTGCGTTCAATAACTATGATAAAAATCAGGGAGATAATTGCTGCGATTGAAAAGTTTGCTCCGCTTGCCTTTCAGGAAAGCTACGATAATTCAGGTATCCAGGTAGGAGATGTTTATCAAAACGCAACTTCAGCCTTGATCTGCTTAGATGTTACAGAGGAAGTGATAGATGAAGCCATTCGTATGAATTGTAATCTTGTAATCTCACACCATCCTCTGATTTTCAAAGGGATAAAATCGCTTACCGGAAAAGACTACATCGAAAAATGTCTGATTAAAGCCGTAAAAAATGATATTGTCATTTATTCCTCTCACACGAATCTGGATAATGCGCAAGGCGGTGTAAGTTTTAAAATGGCAGAGAAACTGGGGTTGAAAAACGTTCAGGTTCTGGCGCCAGTTGAAGAAAAGTTGATGAAACTTGTCACATTTGTACCTGTTGAGCACTTGGATAAAGTACGAAACGCATTGTTTACAGCAGGAGCAGGACAGATAGGTAATTATGACCAATGTGGCTATAGCACAGAGGGTTATGGTACATTTAGGGCAGGAGAGGGGACTAATCCATTTTGCGGGCAGCAAGGGGAATTGCATACAGAACCAGAAATCCGTCTGGAAACTATTTTTCCAGGCTATATAAAAGGAAAAGTTATCCAGGCGTTATTAACCACTCATCCTTATGAAGAGCCAGCTTTTGATATTCTTCAGTTAAAAAACAATTGGGATCGCGTTGGTTCTGGGATCATCGGCGAATTGGAAATACCCGCTGAAGAGACCCATTTTCTTGAAAAGATAAAAAAGACATTTGCAACACCGAGCTTGAAATATTCACCGCTATTAAATAAACCTGTAAGGAAAATAGCAATATGCGGAGGTAGCGGCTCATTCCTGATTCCGGATGCCATTAGAGCGGGGGCAGATCTTCTTCTGACAGGCGAAATCAAGTATCACGACTTTTTCAATCATAGAAATGCAATACTCCTGACCGAAATAGGTCATTATGAATCGGAGCAATATACAAATGAGCTTATTTGTGAGATTATTCAGAAAAAATTCGCTACATTTGCCGTTCATTTCACGAAATGTAAAACTAATCAGATAAATTACTTATAATTGTATGGCTACTACTGCAAAGACAAAAGTGGAATCACCTACGAAAGAGATGACAGTGGAAGAAAAACTTCAGGCACTGTACGAATTACAAACCATACTTTCAGAAATCGACAGAATCAAAACGCTGCGCGGAGAACTTCCTTTGGAAGTTCAGGATTTGGAAGATGAAGTGGCCGGTTTAGAGACCCGTATTCAGAACTACAAAAATGAAATCGAAGACTTAACGTCAAAAGTAGGCAGTAAGAAAATCGAAATCAATAATGCGAAAGACCTGATTGAAAAGTACAAAGTTCAACAAGAAAACGTTCGCAACAACCGCGAGTTTGACTTCCTTTCTAAAGAAATGGAATTCCAAACACTGGAAATTGAATTGTGTGAAAAACGCATCCGTGAGTTTACCGCACAATCCAAAACAAAATCTGAAGAATTAGCTTCTAGCTTAGATCAACTGGGAGAAAAACAATCAGATCTTGAATCAAAGAAAAACGAGCTGGATGACATCATCGCCGAAACCAAACAAGACGAAGAGCGCTTAAGAAACAAAGCTAAAAAGCTGGAGACAAACATCGAACCTCGTCTTTTGACTGCATTTAAACGTATTCGTAAGAATGCACGCAATGGTTTGGCTGTCGTTTATATTCAACGTGATGCCTGTGGTGGTTGCTTCAACAAGATTCCACCACAAAAACAAATGGATGTTAAGCTGAGAAAGAAAATCATCGTTTGCGAATATTGCGGACGTATTATGATCGATTCGGAATTGGCCGGTATTGAATAATCAAGATCGATAATATAAAAAACGGGGAGTAGTTTTAATAAACTTACTCCCCGTTTTTTTATATTATACTTTGGTAATCAGGTATATCATTTAAAAATGTAACACTCTGGGATTCGTAATCAACCCGACAGCAATAGTGCATTATCCCATTACTAACGATCAAATAAGGAACCTTAAACACTACATTATAGCGTGATATCTGCTCAAAAACTTTCTGTGTAATCTCAACCTCCGGCGCCTTATATTCCACCAATACCAAAGCCTTCAATTCCCGGTTGTAAACTACCGTATCACATCTTTTCTTAACTTTATTCAATCGTATTCCTACCTCATTAGCTATGAGTGCAGATGGAAATCCTTTTTCGCGAATCAAGAACTGCACAAAATGCTGACGAACCCATTCTTCCGGAGTTAATGCTACATACTTCCTTCTAATTACATCGAAAATTCTGAGACTGTCTTCGTTTCGAAGCATTTTAAAAGGATAAGAAGGGAGGTTTAATCTCAACATTTTGTACTTTTGTTTAGGAATGCAATATCATCAATAAGGACTGATAACAATTTGCAAAATTACTCTTTTATGAAGACAAAACAAGAAATTGTAAATAATTGGTTACCTCGATACACCGGCCGATCTCTTGACGATTTTACCGACTATATCTTACTGACCAATTTCAATAAATATGTAGAGATTTTCGCGGAACATTTCAATGTGCCAATAATTAAGGATGTAAATATGCCTAATGCCAGAACGGAGGGGATAATGATCATCAATTTTGGTATGGGAACCGCTAATGCTGCCACCGTCATGGATCTCTTAATAGCTATTCACCCAAAAGCAGTTCTATTCTTAGGCAAATGCGGAGGTTTGAAAAAGGTAAATTCGTTAGGGGATTTTATACTTCCTATAGCTGCCATACGAGGAGAAGGAACATCTAATATTTACATGCCATCAGAAGTCCCGGCACTTCCCGCTTTTAGCCTTCAGCGCGCGGTATCAACCACGATTCGGAATTATGAACGTGACTATTGGACGGGTACAGTATATACTACAAATCGCCGGGTATGGGAGCATGATGATGCCTTCAAAGACTATCTCAAGAAAACCCGATGTATGGGTATTGATATGGAGACTGCGACACTTTTTACAGTTGGCTTTGTAAACGAGATCCCTACAGGGGCATTGCTGCTGGTTACTGATCAACCAATGATTCCGGAAGGTGTGAAAACAGAGAAAAGTGACAAATTAGTGAATGATGTCTTTATAAAGGACCACGTACTTATAGGAATAGATTCCCTTGGAATGCTTCTGGAAAATCGCAAAACTGTAAAACACCTTAGATTCGATTGATAATGGCCAAAAAAGAGCAAATAAGTTTTGAAAACATTATTACACAAATTTCACGTAAGGAGTTCAAGCCCATCTACTTATTGATGGGAGAGGAATCTTTCTATATTGATAGGATCACGGATGCAATTTTAGCAAATGCACTTGATGAGTCTGAGCGTGATTTCAACGAAATCATTCGTTACGGAGCAGATATGACAGTAGAAGCCATCATTAATGAGGCACGTTTCTATCCAAGCTTTGCACAATACAGAGTCGTTGTAATCAAAGAGGCCCAGGAAGTGAAAAAACTGGAAGAATTAGTCAATTATGTGCAAAAACCACTGCCTTCAACCATACTAGTGATTAACTATAAGCACGGTACAATTGATGGCCGAAAAAAGCTTGCTGCAGAGGTCGAAAAACATGGGATTTTATTCGAATCCAAGAAGGTCTACGACAATCAATTACCTAGCTGGATCAATGGTTTTGTGGAGAAAAAAGGGCTAAAAATAGATCCTAAAGCCTCAATAATGCTCGCGGATTTCATCGGTTCCGATCTAAATCGAATTGCCGGAGAGCTAGAAAAGTTGATCATAACAATACCTGGCAATCAACTTAGAATTACCCCTGAGTTGGTTGAAAGAAACATCGGAATCAGTAAAGAATATAATAATTTTGAGTTCTTGAAATCTATTATTCAAAGAGATATTCTGAAAGCTAATCGTATTGCCCATTACTTTGAGAATAACCCTAAAAACAATCCTCTAAATGTAACCCTTATTGTATTATACAACTATTTTAGCAACCTGATGCTCTGCCATTATTTGCCCAATAAAAATGAGGGAGGAGTGATGCAGGGTTTAAAAATACCAGCGTTTCAAGCTAAGGATTATCTCTTTGGACTAAAAAGCTTTTCCCCTTATAAAACCATGGAAATTGTCTCTTTGATTCGTGAATGTGATGCCAAATTTAAAGGAATTGGAAATTCCAATTCTTCGGGTGGGGATTTGCTAAAAGTTCTACTTTTTAAGATGTTACATTAACATTTGATCTACTATTAAATTTTCTCACTCATTTTTACAAGCAAAAAATCAGGCGGTAATTATCTAAATATCAATTTGATATACGGATTATTACCGCCTGTGTTTTTAATATTTGTCTTCTATTTACCATTATATCGCCAATATCACAAAGATTAAGCAGTTAATATATCAGTTTTTGACTCTCAATCCAATGTATACAGACCCAAATTATTCATTTACATTCATACTTCTATTTATAATTGGCTGGATTAAATAATTAATCCAATACTTTAGGTCTTTCTTCCCTAAAGTAATTCTTAAACACCAATTTACAAAAGTATATATCCGCAAATACAACTCACATATGTAGTTGAAAACATAATAGTTTGTGGTTTCAGTTGTAACACATTCTACACTTTCATATACTATAAGTTTTAAAAATATACAAATGTAGCATTACAAATGTATTTGCAATGCTACATTTGATTTCACTTATATAATCATTTATTATATGGATTTAAACATAGTGTATATCGTTGAATATCTGATATTTACACTCTAAAACAATTACAGTTGGTTAAGTTACAGGATTACTGTTAATTACAAGGGTCTTGATTAGCTTTATCTAACTATATACAAGACGGTTTATTCCGGTTATAATCAACAAATAACAGATTTTATGTGAAGTAGAGTTAAACAAAGGTCTTAAAACAAAGTCTGTATTGTTTACAATTACAACTAATTTACAATACAACTTCAATTTACAATCGTAACACGTCACTAGTTTACATATGAGGCTATCAGTGATCAAATGTAAATTTACATATGTTTTGCAAAGACAAATATAAATGTTATCTTTGTAAACCAGATTAATCCTCCAAATAACTCCATATGTTAACCAGAATTCAAAAAATCATGGACGCAAAGGAGCTTTCGGTAAGCACCTTTGCTGATGAGATTGGCGTAAAACGCCCAACTATGACTCATACAATGACAGGAAGAAACAATCCAAGCCTCGATATTATTTCAAAAATCCTGGAACGCTTTCAGGATGTTAATTCTGACTGGTTATTGTTTGGGAAAGGAAGTATGTATAAAACTCACTCTTCTATTCAACCGGGACTTTTTGATCAATTAGAGAATTCCGGATTTGCAGAGGAGCAAAATGCGAATTTAAAAAAGGAACAGGAACAATCTGTAAAATTATCAGCAATTTCTTTTGAAGAGGAAAAGCCCTTGAAAAAGTCCAAAGAGAGCGACAAAAAAATATCCAAAATCCTGATATTCTTCTCTGATAATACGTTCGAAACCTTTCTACCTGAAGATAACCTCAAAAAGTAAAACAACAAAAGCTCTGCTTTAAATGTTGAAAACTTCTCTCTGCCTGTTGAAAATTTGATTTTTTTTCCTGTATCTTTGCACCCCATATCCCCTAAACAGGAAAAATTAAAAGAATCGAGCATGTAGAAACATCTGCTATGAACATGATGTTTCCGCGAGTTCCATGTGACTTTAGTGAAATAAAATAAAATACAACACATGAAAAAACATGTCATGGATCTTTCTGTGATGGAAAACGTCAGCCTCAATCCAAATTATTTTTTATTGAAACTGACTTCCGACCAGAAATTACCCGATATGCTTCCGGGACAGTTTGTCGAAGTAAAAGTAGAAGGTTCGCCAAACACCTTTTTAAGACGCCCAATTTCTATTAATTATTTTTGTGCAGAAACAAATGAATTATGGCTTTTAGTCCAGAAAGTGGGCGATGGCACTCGAACTATGGGCAATCTGAAAAAAGGCGATTTTTTGAATTTAGTTTTTCCTTTGGGAAATTCATTCACACTCCCGGATAATAACACAAAGTCAGTCCTGCTTGTAGGTGGTGGTGTAGGCACAGCACCTATGCTTTTTTGGGGTAAATACCTTAAAGATAGAGGTATCACACCTGGATTCCTATTGGGTGCAAGATCTGCTTCAGACCTGCTCCAACTAGATGATTTCAATCAATACGGAACCGTTTATACAACTACCGAAGATGGTAGCCACGGAGAAAAAGGTTACGTAACCCAACATTCTATACTTAAAAATAATAACTTCGATTTTATATACACCTGTGGTCCCAAACCCATGATGGTTGCGGTGGCCAAATACGCAAAATCTAATGCCATACCCTGTGAAGTCTCACTGGAGAATACAATGGCATGTGGTTTTGGAGTTTGTCTTTGCTGTGTTGAAAATACAGTAAACGGACACGTATGTGTATGTACCGAAGGCCCTGTCTTTAATATAAATGATTTACAATGGCAGATTTAAGCGTAAAAATAGGTCAGCTGGATCTTAAAAATCCGGTAATGACAGCTTCAGGAACTTTTGGTTTCGGAGAAGAATTTTCAGACTTTTTTGACTTGTCCCGATTAGGTGGATATATTGTTAAAGGGACCACCTTGGCCCCCAGACAAGGCAACGCCTATCCGCGTATGGCCGAAACTCCGGCTGGAATGTTAAATGCAGTTGGACTTCAAAATAAAGGCGTGCATTACTTTGCGGACGAAATTTACCCCCGACTTAAAGATATAGATTCACATCTTATTGTGAATGTGTCAGGTTCTACGATAGAAGATTATGTAGCTTGTACAGAAAAAGTAGCAGAGCTGGATAAAGTATCTGCTATAGAACTTAACATTTCGTGTCCGAACGTAAAACAAGGAGGAATGGCCTTTGGTACTAGTGCCTGTAGCGCCGGTGAAGTAGTAAAGGCTGTGAGAAAAGTCTATCCTAAAACATTGATAGTGAAGCTATCTCCTAATGTTACTGATATTACAGAAATTGCCAGGGCTGCTGAAGCTGAAGGTGCTGACTCTGTTTCTTTAATCAACACCTTGCTGGGTATGGCAATTGATGCAGATAAACGTCGCCCCATTTTGTCTACTGTAACTGGAGGCTTGTCTGGACCTTGCGTAAAACCCGTTGCCTTAAGGATGGTTTGGCAGACTGCACGTGCGGTTAAAATTCCCGTAATTGGATTAGGAGGCATTATGAATTGGCGCGATGCCGTTGAATTCCTACTCGCAGGTGCTACCGCTATCCAGATAGGAACAGCCAATTTTATCGATCCGGAAACAACTGTGAAAGTAATCGATGGGATAAATCACTACTTGAACAAACACGGTTATAGCTCCGTAAATGATATAGTTGGGTGTTTAGACGTGTAAAAAAAATAGCCCGGAGCTATTTCAACAGATCCGGGCGCAATTTCTGAGTTCGTTCAATAGACTGATGTAATTGCCACTCTTCAATTTTTCGTTGATGACCGCTAAGTAACACATCAGGCACTTTCCACCCATTATAGTCTGCTGGACGAGTGTATACAGGAGGTGCTAAAAGATTATCCTGAAATGAATCTGATAGCGCTGACTGCTCATCCGAGATTACACCGGGGATAACGCGAACAACAGCGTCGCAAATTACGGCAGCTGCAAGTTCACCGCCAGTAAGGACATAATCGCCAATTGATATTTCGCGAGTAATCAAATGCTCACGTATTCGAAAATCAATACCTTTGTAATGACCGCAGAGAATAATAATATTCTGCATCATCGATAATGAGTTGGCTATTTTTTGATCAAACTTCTCTCCATCCGGAGATGTATAAATTATTTCATCATAATGGCGCTGAGCCTTCAAAGCTGAAATTGCCCGATCAATCGGTTCGATCTGCATCACCATTCCAGCTGATCCGCCAAAAGGATAATCATCCACCCGGTGGTGTTTAACAGTGGAATAATCACGCAAATTATGAAGATGCAATTCCGCATATCCCTTTATTTGAGCCCTCTTCAAAATAGAGTGATTAAGCGGACTCTCTATTAGTTCAGGCAAAACAGTAATAATATCAATTCTCATATTTAATTTTTTGTGCAAAAGTAACCATTAAGGAATGATTCTGCAACCTTATTTCCTAAATGGCACTACGATTTACGGACAATTTTTTATATATTTGCATATATAAGTAACATGGAAAATATACAAAAAAAAATAGAGTCATTACGCAGTGAGCTCCATAAATATAATTATCACTACTATATCAAAAATGCTCCTTTGATTAGTGATCAGGAGTTTGATTTCATGCTGAAAGAGTTACAGGATTTAGAACTGGAACATCCAGAATTTTACGATCCGAATTCCCCGACACAACGAGTAGGTAGTGATATTACCAAATCTTTCAAACAAACCCAACATAAATATCCGATGCTCTCTCTTTCCAATACTTACTCTGAAGGAGAGGTTGCTGATTTTTACGATAGAGTAAGGAAATCCTTAAACGAAGATTTTGAAATCGTGTGTGAATTAAAATACGATGGCACATCTATTTCTCTGACTTATGTGAAAGGAGAACTGCAACGCGCTATCACAAGAGGTGATGGTGAAAAAGGTGATGATGTCACCGATAACGTAAAGACAATCCGAACAATTCCCCTTAAGTTAATAGGAGATAATTATCCGGATGAATTTGAAATCAGAGGAGAAATCCTGATGCCTTGGAGTGTATTTGATGCTTTAAATGAAGAGCGAGAAAGAGCTGAGGACCAACTATTTTCAAATCCAAGAAACGCAGCTTCAGGTACGCTCAAACTACAGAATTCATCCTTAGTGGCCGAACGAAAACTTGATGCTTATCTCTATTATTTATTAGGGGAAAATCTCCCGGAAGATGATCATTTCGAGAATCTAAAATGGGCAGAAAGATGGGGTTTTAAAATTTCGAATGCAGTCCAGAAATGCAAATCCCTGCAAGAAGTTTATGATTTTATCCATTATTGGGATGAGGAAAGAAAGAATCTTCCTGTTGCAACCGATGGCATTGTTTTAAAAGTAAATTCTTTACGGCAACAGAAGAATTTGGGATTTACTGCTAAATCACCTCGATGGGCTGTTGCATACAAATTTAAGGCCGAGCAAGCTATCACTCGATTAGATTCTGTGTCATTTCAAGTGGGTAGAACCGGAGCTGTCACTCCTGTTGCAAATTTGATTCCTGTACAATTGTCGGGAACCGTGGTTAAGCGAGCTTCTCTTCATAATGCCGATATTATTGAATCGTTGGATTTGCATATCGGAGATCAGGTTTTTGTCGAAAAAGGAGGAGAAATTATCCCAAAAATCACAGGAGTTGATACAAATCACAGACACCTTTCCGGTGAAAAAGTAAGATTCATTGATGTTTGTCCGGAATGTGGGACACCTCTCTCCAGAATCCTGGGAGAAGCAGCTCATTACTGTCCAAATGATACAGGTTGTCCTCCTCAAATAAAAGGAAAAATTGAACACTTTATCAGTAGAAAGGCTATGAATATCGACGGTCTTGGCACTGAAACAACTGATTTATTCTTCCGTCTCGGATTAGTAACAAAGGTCTCAGACCTCTACAAACTACGCTTTGAGGATATTGTAGGACTAGATCGATTTAGAGATAAATCTGCTCGAAACATTATTTCAAGTATTGAAAACTCGAAGGATGCATCCTTTGAACGCGTTTTATTTGCTCTAGGAATTAGATTTGTCGGAGAAACCGTAGCTAAGAAATTAGCGAAAACCTTTAAGTCAATTGATAATTTAGCTAAAGCTAGAATGGAGGAGCTGACTCAGGTTGATGAAATAGGAGAACGAATTGCCCAAAGTGTTACTCAATTCTTTTCTGTTCCTGCGCACAATGAACTGATAGAAGCTTTAAAAAATGCGGGAGTGAAGATGGAAGTTTCAGAAACTAAAATCGTAGCCTCCACTGTAAAACTTCAAGGATTAACGTTTGTCATCAGTGGTACATTCAATAATCATTCCAGAGACGAATACAAAGCAATCATCGAAAATAATGGTGGAAAAAACTCTGGCTCCATTTCTTCGAAGACACATTTTATTCTGGCTGGAGATAATATGGGACCTGCTAAACTGGAAAAAGCAACGAAGCTCGGCATTAAAATAATTAATGAAGATGAGTTTCTCAGCATGATTAAATAAGCTATGATTAAAAGTCTGATCATCAAAAAAACGAAATCAAATCTGTTGCAGAATAAATCAACAGGAAAGACATCCAATCTGAAAGATGCAGGATCGGTCCTTCTTCTTTTTGAAAATTCAGATTTTAACCAGGTTATGGAATTAGCAGCGACTTTGGAAGGTGAAGGGAAAAGTTGTCGATATGTGGTATATTCTGATGTTCCGAGAAAAAACATTCCGCTGATTAAAGGGATCTTTTTTACAAAAAGAGATTTAACCTTTTTGGGTTTTCCCAAGTCCCAAATTATTCAATATTTTCTACAGGAAGCGGATAGAACAGATATCCTGATAGATTTATCAATGCATAATTATCTACCATTAAGCTATTTGATATCTTTATCTAAAGTAAAACTTAAAGTAGGCATTAAAAAGGAAGGATTTGATCTGTTCAATTTTATGGTTGATGTTCCAAAAAATATGGATTTCAAATTTCTTTCTGAACAGATTATGTTTTATCTTCGCAAACTGAAATCTTAACGATCAGAATCAGACTGAACTATATGATACAAGTGAATTTGAAAGGCATGGGAGTAGCTTTGATTACTCCTTTTAAAGAAGATGAATCAATTGATTTTGAAGCGTTAGGCAGATTAATTGATTTTCAGCTCAATAACGGAATAGACTATTTAGTTGTACTTGGGACAACAGCAGAAACTCCCACTTTAACTGAATCAGAGAAGAAACAAATTACTCAATTCACTATTGAACGGGTAAAAGGCAGAGTGCCGATTATGCTGGGGATAGGAGGAAACTGCACAAGAGCTGTAGTTGAAAAGCTACAAAATGAGGATTTTTCAGGAATAGATGCAATCTTAACCGTAGTACCCTATTATAATAAACCGACTCAAGAAGGCATCTATCAACATTATAAAGCGGTTGCTCAAGCAACCAAGTTACCGATTGTATTATATAATGTTCCTGGTAGAACCGGCGTTAACATGTCAGCCGATACAACTTTGAGAATCGCTCATGAGTTTGACAATGTAATCGCTATTAAAGAAGCATCTGGAAATATCACTCAGATGGATGATATTATTAAAAATAAGCCAAAAGACTTTATGGTAATATCTGGAGATGATGGCATTACATTCCCCTTAATAACCTTGGGTGCTGTTGGAGTCATTTCAGTAATTGGTAATGCATTCCCTAAAGAGTTTAGTCGAATGGTTCGCTTAGCCCTAAATGGAGATTATTCAAATGCACTTCAAATACATCACCGATTCACTGAATTATTTGACTTGCTATTTATAGATGGCAACCCTGCCGGAGTAAAAAGCATTCTTCACGCGATGGGATACATCGAGAATAAATTACGCTTGCCTTTGGTTCCAACAAGAATTACAACTTTCGAAAAAATTCGCAAAGTACTACAGGAACTTAATATTAAGTGCTAATTTCTGCATATAACATTAAAGGCTCGGTTCAAACCGGGCCTTTATTTTTGCCCACATTTCAATTCTTTTTTTCTACGCTCTAAAAGTTACATAATTACTATTATGTTAAGTATGTGGTTTATCAACTACTGATAAACTATTTTCTGCCAATTTTTCTACTTTTCTTATATTTATTCATCGAATAGATAAAATGCCCAAATAATTTACGATCTTTCTAAAATGAATTTTATTATTTCGTACAAATTCCGATATTTGTGAATAAAAGAAATTTATGTAGATTTGAATTCTGCAGTAATAAAAAAAGCGATAACACATGAAATATAATTTTGACGAAATCATTGACCGATCCGGGACATCTGCTTATAAAACCGATTTACTACAAGCTCGTTTTGGTGCGAAAGATATTTTACCACTTTGGGTTGCTGATATGGATTTCAGATCACCAGATTTTGTTATGCAAGCGATTCGTGATCGAGCCGAACATGAGATACTCGGATATACAATCCGAAATAAAGAATGGTATCAGCCGATTGCACAATGGATAAAGTATAAACATAATTGGGAAGTTCAATCTAACTGGATTGGATATACTCCGGGAATTTTACCTGGAATGGTACTTGCAATGCAAGCTTTTACAAATCCGGGGGATAAAATTATTATTCAACCTCCAATTTATCCTCCCTTTATGAGTATGGTTAGCAATAATAGTCGGGAGATAATTTATAACAAACTTATATTGAGGGATGGTCAATTAAAAATGGATTTTGAAAATCTGAAAGCTCAGATTGATGACCGTACCAAGATGTTATTCTTATGCAGCCCGCACAATCCTGGTGGCAGGGTTTGGAGCCGCGAAGAATTACTTGAACTTGCCAATCTTTGCGCTGAAAAGAATATTTTAGTCGTTTCCGATGAAATTCATGCTGATTTAACACTGCCTGGATATACCCATTTCCCCTTCCCATCAATTTCGGAAAAGGCTAAAAATATGAGTATTACCTTTATGGCTCCGAGCAAGACTTTTAATATTGCAGGGCTTGCGTCAGCTTCATATATTATTCCGAACGATGATCTCAGAAACCGATTTAAGCACCAGGTAGAGGCTGCCGAAATTGGAGGTGGTAATATCTTTGCTTCGGTTGCAACCAAAGCTGCATATGAAAATGGAGCTGAGTGGCTGGATCAGCTAGTTCATTATATACAGAGTAATGTTGACTTCGTAGATGGATTTCTCAAAGAAAATTTACCCAAAGTAAAAGCAATTATTCCTCAGGCGTCATTCTTAGTATGGCTAGATTTCAGAGAGTTAGGATTGCCAGATTCTGAAATAAGAAAATTACTAATTCATGAAGCAAAGTTAGGATTCAATGATGGTCCCAGCTTTGGACCTGGCGGTGAAGGATTTCAACGGATTAATGTAGGATGCTCCAAGTTGGTACTAGAAGAAGCTATGAAAAGATTGTCATCCGTATTTAGTAAATACTAAATAAATGCTTCTACTATTTTGGACAATACAAAAAAGTCCACCAAATTTGGTGGACTTTTTTGATGCTCTCCTATCAGTTAATTTATTTTATAATTACCATTGTTGCTCCAAATCCGTATTCACGGAAAGAGGCATCCTGATAAATACAAGTTTTATACTTTGTACGAAGTTCGTCGAGTAACGTTTTTCGAAGAACGCCCTCCCCTTTTCCATGTATAAATACGATCTTTGTTCCTTTTAATTTCAGATTTTCATCCATTACCTCACGGAATTTTGCCATCTGGTATTGCAGCATATCGGCATTGCTTAATCCTGCGATATTATCCAGTAAGTTACTGATATGCAAATCGATTTCCTGAATCGGATTCGTTTGTTTTTTTACGATTGTCTGTGTGCGGGGACGCTCGGCATGAGCTTTTTCTTTCATTGCAAATTCCAGATCTTCGGCACTCACCTGAATCTGACGTTCGGGGATATCATTTTTTACAATTGAATATAGCAATGCATTTTCTTCGAAATAGTCATTTTCGCGGAAACTATGAAGTTTGTAAAATTTCACGGTGTCTAGTTTGTATTCTACTGAAACCGGATTTTTCAGTGTGAATGTTTTCCCTTTTTTAAATGCTGTAAACTGAATGCAAATGCGCTCCAGATCGTTCAATTCTGACTTGCTAAATTCTTCCAAAAACACCTTCTGGTTGGGTTCTATTATGCCTGAATAACGAAGATTCCAATCGTTGCCCTGTTTGTTTAAATACGATAATTGCAAGAAATAGTTGCTGTCGTTTACGATATATGTTTCGTAATCTGTAGTTTGTAAACTCTTCGGATCGAGCGGTAGAAATGCTAAATGTACATTCATCTTATCTCCCTCGCGAGTTTCTACTACTCTGGGAGCAGGTGCTTCTACAACCGGCTTCCGAACCTCTTGTTTGGTAGAAATTTGAGTTGGATTTACCGGTTTTGCCTGAGTCGAAACACCTTCAACGACAACACATTCACGTGCCAGCACCGGGGTTTCGAAGCCATCCTCCTCTTCTACTGCAACCAGATCCTTATTAATGAAACGTCTAACCATACCTCCACCAGTGGAGTTGAGAAAACGGACTTTATCTCCAATTTTTAATGCCATTCTTTTATTTTTTATTCGTTGTTATCTGATTTTATATACAAATCGTTAGAGAACCTTCTTGTTGTTACAAAGTTCCATAATCTGACTGATAAAAGCAATTATTCGTAGATAAATCGGGCTAAAAAGAACAATGTAGTGCGTTTTCATACTATTTTTGTGAAAGAAGACGTAACTAAATTCTTCAACCTATGAACACAACCAAAAAACTGCGCCGATCAAAGGATAAAATGCTTGGCGGCGTATGCAGTGGCATTGCCGAATATTTTGACATTGATCCTACTTTAGTACGTATTGCCTATGCGTTATTAACGATTTTTTCAGCCGGTTTTCCGGGTGTATTGGCATATATTGTACTATGGATCGTAATTCCTGAAAAAGAATAATGGACTTTAAAATAGAATCGCCATATCAACCCACAGGGGATCAGCCAGATGCCATTGCTCAACTTACGAAGGGTGTGCTCGAAGACATCCCTTACCAAACCCTTTTGGGGGTAACTGGATCGGGAAAGACCTTCACCATTGCCAATATTATTGAGAAAGTGAACATGCCAACGTTGGTTTTGAGTCACAACAAGACGTTGGCAGCTCAGCTATATGGTGAGTTTAAGAACTTCTTTCCACATAATGCGGTGGAGTATTTCGTTTCTTATTACGATTATTATCAGCCTGAGGCTTATATCCCGAGTACAAATACATATATCGAAAAGGATTTAGCCATCAATGAAGAGTTGGAAAAGTTGCGGCTATCAGCTACCTCTGCCCTACTCTCAGGTCGAAAAGATGTATTGGTTGTATCGTCAGTTTCCTGTCTGTTTGGTATTGGAAATCCCGAGGATTTTCACAGCAATGTGATTGTAGTAAGTGTTGGTCAAAAGATCACGAGAAATGCATTTCTCCGTTCATTGGTTGATAGTCTCTATTCTCGCAATGAAGTGGAACTTAAACATGGGAATTTCCGTGTAAAAGGCGATACAGTCGATATTTTTCTGGCGTACACAGATGTTATTCTCCGCATTATTTTCTGGGGAGATGAAATAGAAGCAATCGAAACTGTCGATCCTATTAGTGGGATGACTCTTTCAATACTAGACAGTTATAATATTTATCCTGCGAATTTGTTCGTCACCACCAAAGAGCGACTGAACCGGGCTATTGGAGAGATTGAACTTGATCTGGGAAAACAGGTGGAGTTTTTCCGTTCTATTGGTAAGGAATATGAAGCCAAACGGTTGTATGAACGAGTGACATATGACCTGGAGATGATCCGCGAAGTGGGGCATTGTTCGGGTATTGAGAACTACTCTCGATATTTCGATGGTCGAGCTCCCGGCACTAGGCCTTTCTGCCTGATCGATTATTTCCCCGAAGATTTTCTGGTTGTGATCGATGAAAGTCACGTGACAATTCCTCAGATTCGAGGCATGTATGGCGGTGATCATTCACGCAAGTTGAATCTTGTGGAATACGGCTTTCGTCTGCAAGCAGCGATTGATAACCGACCGCTTAAGTTCGAGGAGTTTGAACAATTAGCACAACAGATTATTTATGTGAGTGCTACGCCAGCCGACTATGAACTAAATAAATCGGAAGGCGTGGTAGTGGAACAGGTAATTCGTCCGACCGGACTACTTGATCCGATAATCGAAGTTCGTCCTAGTCTGAACCAGATTGACGATCTCATGGAAGAGATTCAGCAACGAATAGAGGTTGACGAACGGATTTTGATCACGACGTTGACCAAACGAATGGCCGAAGAACTGAACTCCTATCTCGGTCGTCTGGGCTTCCGCTGCAACTACATTCACTCAGATGTGGATACCCTTGATCGGATTCGCATTATGGAAGACTTGCGAAATGGAATTTTTGATGTGTTAATTGGCGTAAACCTCTTGCGTGAAGGGCTTGACTTGCCCGAAGTTTCACTGGTTGCGATTCTGGATGCGGACAAAGAAGGTTTCCTCCGCTCCCATCGTTCGCTGACACAAACGGCAGGACGTGCGGCCCGGAATCTGAACGGAAAGGTGATTATGTATGCTGACAAAATCACTGAGAGTATGCGCAAAACGATTGATGAAACGAACCGTCGGCGCGAAAAGCAGTTGGCTTACAATGAAGAAAACGGCATTACTCCTCAGGCAATTACGAAAGCAAAAACATCTATACTGGGCGAAGAGTTTAGCAAGTCACATCCGAATGTATATGTCGAAAAAGAGACTGCTACGGTGGCTGCCGATCCCGTGATACAATATATGAGTAAAGCTCAACTGGAAAAAACGGTAGAAAAAACCCGCAAAATGATGCAGGAAGCTGCAAAAAAACTGGAATTTATCGAAGCTGCTCAATATCGCGATGAACTAGTGAAACTGGAAGAGTTGGTAAAAACGAAATTCGGATGATCTCTATTTTTACAGAATGTGATAATTTCTAGGTAAACGACACCCCGAAGATACGGATGTTTGAAAGCAGCGTTCGAAGACAAGCCCGGATATTTAGCAGTAATATCGGAATATCAAGCAATGCCTCTGAGTTTGTTGTGAAAAAGCTTAATAAATCAATGAACGCCCTGCTGCCATTACGGCAGCAGGGCGTTCATTGATTTTGGCCAATTGATACTCAACAAAATCACCTCTCCAAATAATCAGTTGAGAAATAGCACTTTGTATTTGACTGATAAATATATTTTTGAATTCAGTAATTTAGGAGATGATATAAGATTTGCACTGACGGAATATTTAAGGGGCACAAAATTATTATAAAGTCCTCTGCCACCCCGTATTAATCTTTACGCATATGCCGTAGCTGTTCCTTAAAGTTATTCCGTCTCCAATTGGTGAATTCTTCGCTATATAGCTCAACCGCCAACTTTTTGAACCTGTCGTGCAACTCTTCCACCGACATATTAGCCGGCTGAAAGTTGATATCGAACAAGGTACATTTCTTCCAGTTGCGGGGCTCGATCAGTCTATTCTCTTTTTCTAAGCGGGCATAGAGCGGAGTTCCCGGAAAGGGAGTTAATATGGTGATTTGAACCTCATACAATTCTATTTCCTTCACGAAGCTAAATACCTGGTCGAAAATATCCGGACCATGACCATCAAGCCCGATGATAAAACAGCCATTTACGGTAATGCCTCTGGACTGTATGGTTTGAATTGCCTTTTTATAGTAGTCATACCGCTTGTATTTCCAATCGCTCTGCAGTTCAAGCCCATGGAGTGCATCTTTCACGGGACTTTCCAGCCCGATAAGCACCTGAGCACACCCTGTTTCCCGCATCAGATCCAGTAGTTCCGTATCCTCGGCCACTGAAAGGTCGGTTTCTGTAAACCAGCGTAGTTTTTTCCCTTTTAGCTGCCCAAGCAATTCCTTCCAGTAAGCATGATTTACCAAACCATTGTCATCGGCAAACTCAATGAACGGATGTTCCCATATTGTGAGTATCCGTTCGATTTCCAGTAGAACCTTGTTTACAGGTTTCTGTTTATATTGATTGGTCAGCAAAACGGAACTCGCACAGAATTCACACTGATGCGGACAACCACGGCTGGTCTGTACTGTCAGCCGGTTATATTTGGATATATCAAGCAATTCGAAGGCCGGCATGGGCGAATCGGCCAGATCGTAGTTACTATTGCGGGAACCATAGTACGGCTTGAGTGTAGAGGTTTCGGCATCCTCCAACATTTGCAGCCAACAAGACTCACCTTCACCTATAATGACGGAGGAGCAAAACTGCAAAGCTTCTTCCGGCTCAGCCGTCACATGAATCCCGCCCATGACAACCGGCACCCCATTATCCTTGTAGCGTTGTGCCAGTTGGTAAGCTTCGTCTATCTGGGCGCTGTAACTGGAAATGGCAACAAGATCAAAATCACCAGGAATGCCGTTGATCTGATCCAGGTCCGGAACTTCGATATAGTGAACCTCGTGTTGCGGAGGAGTCATTCCCGCAAGCGTAAGCAATCCGAGACTCGGCAGCGATGCAATGGTCTTGCTCCGCTCAACAAAACCGGGCAACGTTAATCCGAGGTGCAAAAGTTCAGTATCACACACCCGAATTCCACTCATTGCAATTAATCCTATCTTCATATTTTATCCTCCTGTTAGTTATAAACGTAAAGACGCTAATGCGTATGTCAATTCTACACACTAGTCCATTGAATATACACTATTTGCATGCCAATTACTAATCTATAATTTAACGAGAAACAGTGCTATTGCCAACGTTATGGAAAGGGCAGGAATGAAGAAAAAGTTCCGGAAAAATGATTTCCACGCACTCAAATAGCAAACCAAAGGCATGGTAACTGCACCAATGAGCAATAGAGTCGATGAAATGTTCAGGCTATATTCGAGGCCAAACGTTTTGTATGTGAGTCCGAATGATAAGTTCAGGAAGCCGAGCCCCCAAAAAGCAATATGCGCCAGACGGATCATTCTCCTGCTCCATGATGCATAACCGCCCAGCCAGTTCTCTAGATGGAAGAACAAACCGGGAATTGCTCCGGATATACAACCCAGGAAAAACCCTATCCATGCCGCATAGATATTAATCATCATAGCAATGGTTTATTGGAGATAGAGATCATTATAGAGCCTTTATTACTTAATTACCCTATTATAATCTTTCAGGTAAAGTAAAAAGAACACTATAAAAATCAAATCGAAAAATCCGAAAAGGGCAAATACCGGGTGCGGCAGTCCCCCAATACCCCAGTAATAAAAAGCAACTGAAGCGTAAATGGCTTTGTACAATACTCCAACTTTGACGATGTCAATATTCCTTTTCAGGTTATCAAAAACGAAAAAGTAGCTTACTCCCTGCACAAATACGAAGGCTGTCGCCAGTTGCAAATAAGCGGGATTGTCCGGTAGCTGAATTTTGAAGATATCGTAGAGACTTTTGTAAAATAGAAAAAATGCGAAGCCTAAAAACAGATCATACCCGCTTGCAACTGCAAACACTCTCCGATAAAACTTTTTGGTTCTCATCTTTGATCCTCCGGTTAGTTGATTTTCACCTTTTACATTAACCTATAACAAATAGCGAAAGTAGAATGTTTTTCATACCGGAGGCTTAGGATTTCCGCTTAACTCTAGTGAAGCATTCATTTTCACAAAATTTTCACCAAACGGCTAAACCTTTTCACGAAACTCACGTCAAACGTTTTTATTAATTACACAACTGACTTTTTCAAAAACCATTTTGAAATGAAAAAATTTGTACTTACTGCCATTTGTGCAGTGCTTTGGAGCACGTTATTGAATGCTCAGACCGCAACAACGTTTACCGCGACGGGGCGTGTATTGGATGCCAAGACAAAGACTGTGATTGAGGGCGCTTCGGTCCGTTTGATGAAACAGGGAGCCACCGCCATGTTGAGTGGGGCTGTAACCGACAGAAACGGAACCTTCACGTTGAAAAACATTTCGTTGGGCAATTATGTACTCCAGATCAGCTTTTTGGGGTATAATAATGAAACACGGGTATTGCGACTTATCGGCTCTTCGAAACCACAGATCAACTTAGGTGATATCAACATGAGCGAAAACTCGGTAATGCTGAAAGAGGCAACAGTTGTGGGTAAAATCACTGAAATGGTTGTCAAAGAAGATACCATCGAATACAATCCCGAAGCCTTCAAAATGCAGCCCGGTGCTGTGGTCGAAGATCTGCTGAAACGTATCAATGGCGTAGAGATTGACTCAGAAGGCAAAATTACCGTTGCTGGTAAGGAGGTGAAAAAGGTATATGTGGACGGTAAACAGTTCTTTGGTAATGACCCGACCGTGGCCACCAAAAATCTCACGACAGATATCATCGACAAAATTCAGGTCGTGGATAAGAAATCTGATCTTGCTCTGTTGACCGGCATTGACGATGGTGAGAGCGAAACAGTCATCAACCTCACGATTAAAAAAGGCATGAAAAAAGGCTGGATGGTCAATACCGAAGCAGGATTAGGACATGAAGTTTTAAAAAGCGACAACGGTACTCGCTTTCAATCCCGAGCAATGGTTAACCGTTTCTTGAATGAAAGCCAGCTATCGTTTATCGAAAATGCCAACAACATCAATGAGCGTGGTTCTCGAGACTGGGGCTCAAGTTTCGGACAACAAATGGGCCGACGCGGAGGAGGTGGTGGAGGTGCCGGTAATGGCATCACTACTTCAGATGTGTTTGGTACCAACTTTGCAACCGAACTGAGTGATAAGTTTAAAATCGGAGGTAGTGTAATGTACACCCATTTTAATACTGATGCTCAGACAAGAAGTAGCCGCCAGAATCTACTTAAAGACAGTACCTCATTTGTCAACTCAACAGGCAATAACCTGAATAATAGCAAAAACCTGAATTTCCAGATGAAGATGGAATACAAACCTGATTCAGCTTGGACATTTGTCTTTTCGCCATCAATTAGTTATAATAAGTCGCACAGTGAATCTCAATCGACTTCTGCAACTTTAGCCGGCGAAATCAGAGATTCTATCAATAGCAGTGAGACTAAATACATTAGCGATGCTGACGGCATCAGCCTGAGCGGACAGTTGGACATGGCTTATCAGTTTAAAAAGAAAGGTCGTCGGTTAAGCTTGAGCCTGAGTGGCGGATATAATAACAGCGATGGAGTAGCTTATAATTTATCAGAAATGATTTTTCAGAGAGCCGATTCAATATCCAATCTGGATCAACAAATCAATAATAAATCTGAAAGTAAAAACTACCGGTTATATGCATCATATATGGAACCGATCAGAACTAACCGATTCCTGCAATTGTCTTATTCTTTAAGCCGAAATATCACTCAGTCAGATAAAATGTCCTATAGCCGTGATGCTTTGAATGAATTGTACAATGTTCTTGATACAGCTTATAGTAAAAGCCTGTCCAATAATTTTATCAACCAGCAATTTGGGTTAAGCTTCCGCGCTACAGAAACCAATTATTCATACACGGTCGGGGTCGATCTGCTGCCCTCTTACAGCAAAAGTAAAAGCTATGTAGCTGATAAAATAAACTTTGGCAAAGAACGGACTGTTATTAACTATTCTCCAAATCTGAACTATACTTACCGCTTCAGCAAACAGCAGAACCTGCGTTTTGACTACCGCGGACGTACTTCGCAGCCAAGTATTACCCAGCTGGATCCGACTCCCGATAACTCCAATCCGCTAAACATCAGAATTGGTAATCCGGATCTGCTTCCAACTTTTTCTAATACTATTTCAGCGAGATATAACGACTATAACCGCGAAGCCATGCGTTCCATCATGGCGACTATCCAAGGTGGATTTGTCGCAAATGACATCATCAACAAAGCTACTTATGATGAAAATACCGGTGCGCAAACAACCCGTCCTGTAAATGAAAATGGAAACTGGAACATGAATGCAGGTCTGATGGTAAATACTCCGATTGGCAAAAGTAAATTTCAGATCAACACCTTTACTAATTCCTCTTTTAATAACGGTATCAGTTACATCTCTCTTGGGAAAGGCGATATTCAACGAAATATCTCAAAGACCATCAGTTTAAATGAAAACCTGGGATTCAGCTATCGCAATGATTTCATTTATGCTCAGGTAAGAGGAAATATTCGTTATTCAAAAGTAGACAATAGCGTGACAGCACGAAAAGGTCAGGAGAATATGAGTTACGGAAGTTCTTTCAATACTCAGATTTACCTTCCAAAAAGTTTCACGTTGGCCAGTGATCTTCGTTATACCGGACAGGCAGGTCTTTCTACCGGATATAACAAAAACGAAACCATGTGGAATGCAGAGATCAGCAAACAAATCCTGAATAAAAAAGGAACCATCCGTTTCAAAATGAACGATATCTTACGTCAACAATTGAACATCAGCCGAAGTGTTTCTGATATTGCGATTACCGATACAGAGTACAACACGCTTACCTCCTACTACATGCTTTCGTTTGGCTATCGTTTCAATACGATGGGGAACAGAGGCGGCAGCCGTAACCGCGACTTCCAGGGACCTGGTGGCGATTACCCCAGACGTGACGGTGGTGGTTTCCCCGGAGGAGGCAGACCCGACGGTGGTGGCCCGGGCGGATTCTAATCCTTATTATTCCTAAATGCAAAGACGCGAAAACGCTAAGTGATTACTTAATGTTTTCGCGTCTTTCTTTTTCTGGATTTGCAACTATTTTGTTACTTGCAAATAAAGCGTATCGGGGCTGTAGGAAGTAAATATTCCTAAACCGTTAGTCACGTTTGTGGGTGGTGAGGTCAGGCTTTCGGAGTTGGTGGAATAATGCTTATACAACTTAGCAAATTCATCGGGGATCTTATATAAAACAATCCGGTGTTTACCATAATAAGTAAAGCTCTGATCAGACAACGTATAGGTGGTTGTTTTGATCGGGTTGAATCGACGGACTGTTGTAACCTTATAACTCGTATTAATGGGGAACAGCGTACTTTCAACACATTCGACTGTCATATAATGGTACATCTCATCGGGATTATCCCAGGTGTAGGTAGCGTAAAGAGTAGTATCTGCATCTTCGTCCCGCACCATTCCGACAAGAGAATTAACCGAAGCTGCGAATCCCTCAGGTGATGTGGGGACGGTAGTTTCGGCTGTAACCAGTTTTCCATTGTAGGTAAACGATATACTGTAGGTCTTTCCGGCTTCCACCACAAGCGACGAACTGTACTTACCTTTTCCGTTGAAGCTCATTTTGCGGGAAATGTTTTCACAAGTCAGAGTTATTTCCACATTATTGACCGGCTCGTAGATAGAATCTTCCGAATCAATCACAAATTGCCGCGTGAGACCCAGCGAAATCGTATCCCCGGCTTTCAGGTATGATTCCACCACGACCTGATTCGTATCGGCAGTTTGTATGCTGTCTTTCTCACATGACACAAAAACAAGAGCAGCAAACAAGGCTAACAGACTATATTTTATCTTCATTATTTTTCTCATATTGGATTAGAACTTAATACTGAAATTGAGGTTCGGCAGTATTCCCAGGTAATTCACATCAGTCTCGATCACTTCGCTATCGACAATCTGGAACTCTTTGTACCAGATATTAGTCCGGTTATAGAGGTTGAAAATTGAGAAGTTGAGCGTACAAGGATATTTACGCGAAAGCTTAAAATTGTAAGTCGCGGCAACATCCATCCTGTGATATGACGGCAGACGATTGCCGTTCTTCACTGATGCATTGAAATACTCTTTTACCGAACCGTCGGGCAACGTTAATTGATAAATCCCTTCGGGACGGGTATAGGGTTTGCCTGAAGCAAAAATCCAGTTGGCCGAGAAATCCCAGTTGTGCCATTTATAAGTATTGACAACTTTGAACTCGTGCGTCACATCGTTCGAAGCATAAAAATTATAGTCACCATAACCAGCGAAGTGATGCACCACTTCGCTGATGGTGTAACCCATCCAGCCGGTATAATTTCCGAATTTCTTTTGAAATAAGAAATCAATCCCTTTGGAATAACCGTTTCCGGTAAAAAATTTTGTTTCGTAATCAATATCGTCGGTAATTGTGCTCTCCATCATGCCGGGACCACCGCCCATTTGTTGGTCAAAACGCACAGAGTATTCCGAAATATCAATCAGCTTTTTGTAGTAAGCTTCCACATCGAAGAGATAATTTTTGGTTTCATAAGCAAATCCACCTACAATCTGGTTGGAAGAACTCACCGGCATCTGATCGCCATCGGCCATCATCCAGAACTCACGGTCACCCTGCATCACATCTTCACGGGTAACTTTCTTGGCAAACTGATAATATTTACCCAGGGAGCCTTTTAATTTCAATTGGTTATTGACCTTATAGGTTGCAGTCATACGAGGTTCGAAGTAGTTCTTTCCGGTAACGTCATAATTAGTATAACGCAGTCCGGGATTGAGTTCCAACTTATTTCTGAACAACGTGATTTTATCCTGAAGATAACCACTAAGCAGGTTTGTCTTATTGCTTTTATCAAGAACTGTCAAGGTATCGTTCTGTACATAAGTATATTTTACATCGTTATGAGTATAATCCAAACCAAACGAAAGTAACTGCTTATTCGACAACTTGTATTCCAAATCCAGCTTTACCGATTTATCGTTGATGCGGTTATTCTCGGCATATCCTTTATTGAACTCTGTATACGTACCGCTGCTGTTATAATAACTACCTTCGTTGCTCCGGTCCCGATCATTGAAGTAATCGGAATAGCTTACCAATGCATTCGAATAGAGTCGGTTGCTCCAGTTTCGCGACCATTTGAGAGAGACGCCGGTATTTCCCCAAACTGTTTCATCTGTATTCGTCATACTCAATCCGGACGGACCGCCTCCACCCGGAGGGCCACTTCCGCCACTTCCGGGATTAAATGCGTTGTCGAGATAATCTTTTCCGTTATAAGTGCTAAAGGAGATAATATCTTTAGTAGTCGGACGATAGGTAATCTTAGAGTTCATATCATAAAAATAGGAAGTTGCATTCGTGGAATTTGGAGCATGGCCTCCCGGTCCTCCACCTGGTCCATCTTTTTTCACTAAACTATTGCTATTCTGATTCGTGGATTGTTGGTAAATCAGGTTGTATAGCGGACTTTGCCAACTGCGCCGGCCAGCAAAAAGGAAGGTTACCTTTTTACCCAGGGGAAATTCGAGATAGGCATTGGCTGACATTAAACTAAGGTCTGCCATCGCGCCAAAGTTCTTTTTATTACCCTCTTTACCGGTGATTTCTACCACACTCGACAGACGCCCACCATATTTAGCATCGAATCCACCTTTATAGAGCTGAATATCTTTGATAGCATTACTGTTGAAGGCACTGAAAAACCCGAATAAATGCTGCACATTGTAGATAGGAATTCCATCGTAAAGTACCAACGATTGGTCGGGGGTACCTCCGCGTACATAGAGGCCTGAAGAATTCTCATTGGCGGCACTGATACCCGGCATCAGCTGAAATGTACGGAAGATGTCTTTCTCTCCCAGGCTGGGCAGAATGTTCATCTTCAAGGGTGTCATTTTGATCATCCCTATCCTTTCGTTGGTTTGCAACAAATCCTGCTTGTCGGCCATAACGACCACTTCGCTCAACAATTCGGTATTGGGTTCTAACTCCAGCACTGCATGATTGATCGGAGTACCAGGGGTCAATCGCACTTCTTTCGGTTTGTATCCAATATAACTGACCACCAACGTCGAAGTATCGGAAGGCACTCTAAGCAAGGTGAAATAACCGTCGACATTGGTGGAGGTAACACCTTTCGCTCCTTTTACCCTTACGTTTACATATGGCAGTGATTCATGGGAATCTTTATCAACCACAGTTCCGGAGAAGTTGAAATTGGTTTTCTCCGCTTTCCCGGTATATACGACTTCTTTCCTGACCTCTTTTGCAGCCAGTTTTCCCCATTGATCAATGATGTAAATTACACCATCATCTGCAATATAGTATTTCAATTTATTGCCATCGCACACCATGTTTTTGATAAAACTCTCCAGATTCCGCTTGAACGGTGGACAATCAATTTTTATCTTTTGGGCTTTTAACCGGTCGTATTTAAAAACGACTCCTTTCTCTTTGGAAATTTTCTCTAATACTTCGTCCATGGTACCAATATACCAACCGTTTATCTCAATCTTATCCAGTTTAACCTGGGCATTCATGAGCTGAACACATCCGTATACGGCAAGGAAAAGTATAAATCTTAATCCTTTCATTCTTTTTTAATTATGGGTTTAATCTTTGTATAGTTGATTTACATTTCAAGAATCAATTATCTCTAAGCATACTGACAATCAGATAAGGCTGCCTTATTTCTACTGAAAAAAAGAGAGAGGCAGAAACGCTTTTCTGCACATCCCTCTTCTCGGATTGTCAAATGTTTATGAAAAAGTGGAAATTAAGAGACTTCTTTATTCTGGTTTCACAGCAAGTACAATGCTGTTTTTGATATTTATCTTTTCGAACATGCTGCTGTTTCGATTTTGGGACATTCCACCGGGGCCACCCATACCTCCTACCATTCCACCAGGACCACCTCCGGGTATACCGCCACCCTGAGGTCCTTCACCGCCTTGTCCGGGCATCTGTTCCTGAATTTGATTAATGATCAATGCTATATCTTTCCGGGCAATTTTATCCATTGAATATTTAGCACCAAACAGTTCTTTTAAAGGAATACGACACTCAATCATCATCTGGTTCTGATCATTCCAGTTTACCTGAAAAGCGATTTCACCTCCTTCGCCCGCAACAATCATTTCATTACTTTCGGCAAAACCTTCGGTCTCAATAGTCGGTTTAGCCATCAGGTAGAGTTGCTTGATCATATCGATATTGGGACCGCCTTTACCTTTCTGCCGACCTCCGTTTTGTTGATCATTTGCACCCATTTGTTGAAATTCAGCTTGCTGACCTTGTTGCTGTTTATTGCCACGTAGTTGCTCCATGCTTTCGCGGTCAGGCTTCTGGCCGGACAGTTTAAGCGTTCCGATCAGTTTGGGTTTTACTTTCGTTTTCAGGTTGATATTTAAACCGCTACGAATCAATTTCATTTGACCTTCCGGATCAATTGCCTGAAAGGCAAGATAAAGATACTTGTCGTCGTTGGCATAACCATACTTCATTTTGGCGGTTTTGTCATAGAAGCGAAGGGCACCCTCCCACTCCTGAAGTTTTCCGTCCACAGCTACATCCTGTTTCCACGATGGCTTGTTTTGGGCAGTCACTGCACATAGACTGAACAGGCAGCCCGCTGCAGCGAGAATCAATTGTTTTTTCATTGTTTTCATCCGAATAAATTTTTAATTACGGTTGGATGGAACTCGCGATGAACTTATTCATGTCTGTTTTTGATTTTAGACATTCTAAGTTCATGCTCGTTTCATATTTGGATTATAAAATATTTCCTTTCTTCAATATTTCGGAAAATGATATTTGATTATCATACCCGATCTTATTTAAGCTATAAACTCTAGGTTGAGCTCTTCATTGAGCAAATAATTCCTTCTCTCACATTAATCCGGCGAACAGCTTGGATAGTTGCATCCAGAACTATCCGCCGGATTCTCTTTTTAACCTAAACAAATTAACCTATTTTACCTCTAAACCTATTGAATTAGCTCTTGAAATAGCGGAGATCATAAACAAACGACAGCATAAAATATGGCTTCAGCACGTTTGTAGTCGTATCGTCGTAATATGCGGTCGAAACGCTGCGGCTGATGGCCTTGTTTTGATGCAGCAAATCATAAGCCTGCAATTTGATTTCTCCGTTCTGATTCTTGAATATCTTTTTACCTAAGCTTGCATTCCATAACCAGTAATTTTCATTGTAGCCCTGGCTCAGTCCTGTGTAGTTCTGCCAGTTGAGCTGACTGCCAAGTGTAATTCCCAGCCAGGTGATCGCATTGATCTTGAATCCTGCATTTTGGCTAACGTAGGATGTTCCGGTGCTGCTGCTTGCCGAACTGTATGCCGCATTATACGACAAGGTAAAGTCCAGATTCTGACTGATATTACTGCTCATCACCATCGTGGGCGAAATGCTGTAACTGTCGGTAATTCGTTTCGCACCGTTGTAAATTCCCGGTAAACGACTGTAACTCAAATTGGCACTCAGGTTAAGATTACTGTGCAACAAATCGAAGGGCAAACCGTATGTCAACATGGTATTTACGTTCCAATATCCATCCAGATTCACCAGTTTGGTAAACTGACTGCCTTTATAGAGGGTAATACCATCACTGAGTGCGACGTCATTGCTTGCCACAAACGTGGAGTCCCCGATGTAATTCATTCTGTTTGAAACTCCGATCATAGCTACAAATGTTTGACCCGACAATGAGGTATAAGTATATCGGGTATTAAAAGCGTTGCTGATCTGAGCCTTCAGATTAGGATTCCCGCTGCTGAGTGCCAGTGAATTGCTGTTATCGATCACATTCTGCAATTGAGAAATGGAAGGTGCCGATGACGATGAGAATAACGAGAGTCTCATCGATTTACGGCTGTTGAACTTAATATCGGCCATCGCCATAGGCAGAATAGATGAAAAACTTTTCGACGTACTTCCCGTGTAGGGAAATACCTGACTACCATCCAGATCAGCTCTTTCGTAGTTCAAACTTATAGTACCGTTTATCTTTTTATTAGCATAACGAATGCCGGTTCCCATACGATGCGTCAGGTAATTTGTATTGTAAACGTTCGACAAAGCTGTGTCAATTTGGTTTGTCAACTGATCATTAATGGTTTTATCGGCATCATTATAGCTGTAATTCAAGTTATAGTTGAGCATCCACAGCATCTTTTTGCTAAGCGGTTCGGTATACATCAGGTTCGTACCCCAGTTGTATCCTGAACTTAGATTGGAGACTTCCTGTTTTTCTACCGGATTTGTAGCGGTATAATGATAGACCCGTTCGTTATCCGAACCACCGCCGTTAAGGCCTAAAGAAATAGTGCGTCCGGTTTTGGCGAAACTGTGGCGATAGAGCAACATTCCGCTCAGGTTGTAGCCGTCACCACTACCAATCGAAGCGGTAGATGTTTGATTGGATAACAGGCCATCGGTAGTTGTCTGTGCATTCAACAAAGTATTGTAATTCGTTTTTTGCACACTTACACGTGGCATGAATGTCAATGAATTCTTATCGTCAATTTTATAATCAAATTTGAAGTTGAAGCGATGATTATAGGTCTTCGTATTCGAGGAACTACTTTCCGTATAAATTCGCTTGCCGTCTGTTTCATCGAAGTAGGTTCGATTTATATTCTTGACTGCTTCGTTATCGGTAACATTGAAGAAATATCCGGCAGTCATCTCTACCTTTTTACCGATCTTATCGGAATAGTTGAATCCTAAGGCATTGATTGTGCTGAGTCCGCCCAACTGGCCGACCATATTATCAGGAGCGCCACCACCTCCGGGAGGTGGTCCGCCAGGACCACCGGGGCCACGATTTCTGCTACCACTCCCAATGACCCCGATGATATCTTCCTGTGTAAAGTTCTGCTGATTGATGTTGTTGCTTTGTCCGGTCAATGTAATCCGGCGATCACCATTAAAATAGTTCACTGTCCCGGCCAATTGATAGCGATCTTCCGTTCCTGCAGCTGCAGTCAGTTTGCCGAAATATCCTTTACGGGAATCTTCGCGGGTAACAATATTCAGCGTTTTGGAAGATTGCCCGTCATCGAATCCGGTAAACTGCGACTGTTCGCTTTTCTTATCAAATACCTGAATGGAAGAAACAATATCCGAAGGAATATTGCGCAAAGCTGCCGTTACATCACCATCGAAAAAAGGTTTGCCATCTACCAATACCTTTTTCACTTCCTCGCCCTGAGCTTTTACTGTACCGTTATTCACTACAATACCGGGCATCTTGGCAATCAGATCTTCGGTCGTGCTGCCTTTCAATGTTTTAAAAGCAGTGGCGTTATATTCCATTGTATCATTTTTCTGGATGGCTCGTGTAGCCCGGCCTTCTGCTTCAGCTACCCCGAGATTGATGGATTGAGCTTTAAGCGACATTTTGCCCAGATTTTGTTCCGGTTGCTGCAGTTTAATGCTGCGCTGCAGTTTTTCGTAACCGACAAAGGAAACCAGCAGTTGGTAATTGCCTTTGGCGGGAAGTTTCAATACAAACTCACCCGCTTGATTGGTCGTTGCATAATATTTCTTACTCTCTGCCGTCGCGAGGGTCAGGCAAATATTGGCTCCGGGCAATACTGTTTTGGAGTCAAGGTCACTCACAGATCCCCTTACCGACCACTGCTGAGCCATGGCCTGAGCAGCAATCAAAAGAAATAGGAGTAGTACTTTTGTAGATCTCATATCGTTATTCTTTTTGTGTTTTATCCTTTGAATTTGATGCAACAAATATCTGACACATTCCCCCTCATTAAAAATTTATTCAATAAAGAGCCGATTTTCTTCAATGAATGACGTTTTTGAAGCAAATGATGTGATTATGGAATTAGTCGGTAAAATTGAGCTGTTTATAGGTCAGGATGCCCTGTTAGTTGAAAAGATTAGGATATAAAAAGGTTATATTTGTACATTTACCGTCAAATCAACCCTTTGTTATGAAGAAATCAAGATTCTCACATTTAATAGAAGGAAAGACGGGCGAAGTGATGCTTTGGATTTCGGTATTTATCCTATTGACCGTAAATAATGCCCGCTTCAACTTACAGGCCTCGCTTTTATTGGCTTTTTTCAGCTTGATCGGGATGATCGGAATATCATTTCTGAATCGTTACCTGCTCATTCCGAAGCTGTTTAACATGCAAAAAAATTACATGTATCTGTCAGTATCTATTATCGCTGTATTTATATTTATCATTGCATTCTCGCTGATCGATATGGAAATCATTCGTGAATATCTTCCACCTTTTCCGAGAATGCGGAGACATCACCACCCTCCAATGGGAATCGATTTCATGCCCTTTCTCAAATCAGGATTTCTCATTATCGGTTCATTTCTGGTAACGACGCTTTTTTATATGATCTCCAAGGCTAAGCTTGATGAGACGCGTACCCGGCAACTGCAGAGCGAGAAGAGTCTGATGGAACTGAAGTTTCTGAAATCGCAGATAAATCCGCATTTTCTTTTCAATGCGTTAAATAATATCTACGCAATGATTTATACGGGAGATAAAAACGCCGCTAATTCGGTATTGAAACTGTCGGAAATGCTGCGATACGTCACCGATGAATGTCAGGCCGAAACTATTCCGGTGGAAAAAGAGATTCACTATATTGAGAATTTTATCGACTTTCAGCAAATGCGGGCAGAGAAACAAATGAATGTACAGTTTACCAAAGTGGTAAAAAGCAATCAAATATCGATTCCTCCCATGCTGTTTCAGCCATTTGTAGAGAATTGTTTTAAACACAGCCGGATAGACAATGATCCTAATGCACGTATATTCATTTCGCTGTCAGAAAACGAATCCGGATTGCTTTTCACGGCTGAGAATACCATTTCCCGACAGAAAGTGATTAAGTCAAAGCCAACACGCGACGGTATCGGTATTTCAAACGTAAAGAAACGACTTGATCTGATCTATCCGGAGAAGCATAAGATCGATATCAATGAAACAGCCGACAATTTTATAGTAAAACTGTATCTCTCATTTGTATCAAAAGAACAAGAACAGGAAGCGTAATTAACAACATATAGATTTTATGCCAAACATTAGAACATTAATCATCGATGATGAACATCTTGCCCGTAAACTAATGAGCGAATATGTTCTGAAAATTCCATCTTTGACTCTCGTAGGAACATGTGCAAATGCATTTGAAGCATTGGATTTTTTAAAGAATGAATCGGTAGATTTGATTTTCAGCGATATACAAATGCCAGACCTGACCGGACTGGAACTGATGCGAATGCTGAAAAATCGCCCGGCAGTGATATTCACCACTGCCTATTCCGAATTTGCATTGGAGAGTTATGAGTTGGATGCAGTAGATTATCTGCTCAAACCGATAGCATTCCCCCGATTCTTTCAGGCTGTGAATAAGGCTATTGAGCGAATCAAATTATTGCAGGGAAATGAGAAAAGTGTCACCGTTTCCACAACAATAACACCCGAAGTCCCCCTGGATAAAGAGTTTTTGATGGTGAGAGCTGATCATAAAATGTATCGTATTAATTTCTCGGAATTAATTTTCATAGAAGGGCAAAGCGAATATGTCACATTTCACCTGACCACGCGGAAGATAACGGCTTACTATTCACTGAAAAAACTGGAGGAAGAGCTTCCGGCTAATCTGTTTTGCCGGGTTCATAAATCGTATATTATTGCCTTGAAATCGATTGAGGTGATCGAGGGGAATCTGCTAACAATCTCAGGACAAAAGATCACCATTGGCAAGATCTATAAGGAAGGATTGATGCAACGGCTCTACCCCGAGTGTGAGTTAGAAAGGCAGGTATAAATACATAAAAAAAGAGCGCATTTTCAGATTCGAAAATGCGCTCTTTTTTTATTCCTGATTTTGTTTATTCGTTTACCGGTAACGAATAAACAGCTTTATAGTTCGTAAAGATCCGACGGTGTAGTCCGTTTTAGTACAGTAAGGTGTAGATCTTTGCCTACTTTGATACTATCCTGCCCCAATCGGTACTCCACCGTTTTAAAAGCCAGTTCAGGGTGATTATTGTCCTGACTGAGATGGCACAGAAACACATATTCGAGTTTCTTATCATAAACACTAGCCAAAAATTCAGCGGTATCGCAGTTCGACATATGCCCGTTATCACCCGCAACACGTTGCTTAAGATACGGTGAATAGCGGCCGTTTTTCAGCATTTCGGTATCGTAGTTGGCTTCCAGTACCATATAGTTAGCCTGTGCCAGATAACCTGCAACCTCCTGGGGAATATGACCTAAATCGGTTGCAAACACAAATCTTTTACCCTTATATTCGATAAAATAGCCCACATTATCGGTTCCATCGTGAGGTACCTCGAAAGCTGTAATTGCGAAATCCCGCAGCTCCAGAGTCTTATCTTTGCAAAGGACACGTTTCGATTGGTAGATTTTCTCAGTCATTGAATAGTTCTTATTCATCCCTACATGAATTTCTTCTGTCGTATAGACTGGTAAAAAATATTTTTCTCCCAATACACCGGCCGATTTTATATGGTCGGCATGATCATGTGTGATAAATAAAGCAATGATGGTTTCGAAGGGAATATCCTTTTCTTTCAGGGCTTTTTTTATTGTTCTCACCCCTATTCCGGCATCAATCAGAATGCCGTATTCCCGGTTTCCCAGGTAATAGCAATTTCCGCTGCTTCCGCTGGCGAGGCTTAAAAATCTTAATCCCATATATTGTTTTTCAGGTGTTACTTCGTACTCCGGCAGCATTATTTTAATGCTGCCGGCTTTGTTACCGGTTTAGTGGTGTCAGGCTTTGCTTTGACGTGAATGCGCATCAGGGCAATACTATCGACCATTAAAATACCCGGACGGTTCTGGCTAAATCCGGCAATGATTTTGTCTACTCGTTGGTTTGGCGATGTTGTCAGAGCAATCTCCAGATGTGTGCTTTGTCCGATTTTCCGGCTTACTGTTTGCGTGGAATCGTTGGCATAGACTATAGTCAGTACCATTTTAGGTAATTGACCAGTCGAAACATTGAATGCCCGGATATCTGCACTGAATTTGAATAAATCACCCTGCGTAAATCCTTCGTTAGCTTTGATTTCGGCAAAATAGTGACTGAATGCAGGTAATTCGTTGAGCATAGCGCTACGGCTTTTTA
Organism: Bacteroidales bacterium; assembly: GCA_963668555.2. Lineage (GTDB taxonomy): Bacteria > Bacteroidota > Bacteroidia > Bacteroidales > UBA7332 > CAXXIC01. Next base: position 4,590,509 of record CAXXIC010000001.1, on the reverse strand, counting down.
GCCAGACATTCACAGTGTCACCTGTAGCAATTGTACCTTGTTGAGCCGTATTACCCTGTTCAAGTTGAATTTTCTTCTGTTCTTTTTTAAGTCTGACAATCACATGATCATACATTTTCATGTAAATCTTGAGATTTTGCATATACCAGTTCAACGACGAATCATACTCAGCCTTACTGACATCATACTTTTTCAGTACAGAGAAAAGATACTGTTTGCGTGCATCGGTCGGGTTATAGAGCTGAGTAAGTTCAGTCTCCGACATTCCTTCACCGATGTAGCAATCATAGAGAATATTCTCCATCTTTTTCTGCGGAATTATACCTTCGGGGACTTTTGAACAGGCCGATAACAGCAGAACCAGCCCCAGAGCCCAACACAGGAGAGTATGTTTCTTACACATTTTCTTCTTCCTTTTTCGGTTTTGATGTTTCCTCGTTCAACTCATTACGGAAGAAAAGGATCAACACAATCACACCCACCGATATGGCGGCATCCGCAATATTAAAAATAGGGCGAAAAAACACGAAATCAGTCCCTCCAACAAGGGGAACCCAGTTCGGGAAAGTGGTCTGAATTAGCGGAAAATAGAGCATATCTACAACCTTACCGTAGAACATCGGGGCGTATCCACCCCCAACAGGGAATAAATCCGCTACCTGTCCCCAGCTGTGATCGAAAATCAATCCGTAAAACAAGCTGTCAAAAATATTACCGCTTGCTCCCGCCAAAATGAGCGAAATGCAGGCTACGTAACCGAAATTGAGATTACGCTTAACAATCCGATATAGATAACGGGCAATGAATCCGACGGCAACTATGCGAAAGAGAGACAGAAACAATTTGCTGAACAACTCCATGCCAAAGGCCATCCCGTTATTCTCGGTGAAATAGATATAGAACCATTTGGTCACTTCAATCGAATCGTGCAGCTGCATGTGGGTTTTAATCCAGATTTTCACAAACTGATCGATAAATAATACACCTACGATGATCAAAACGGATTTGTGACCGAGAGAAAGTTTCATAGAATAGGTACTTTAATTCAAAAAACAATTCGACAATTCAGCCGGAATTCTGCTTTCATTGTCGAATTGAATTTAATACTGGAATAAAAAATCTTATTTCTGCGTATTCTTCGCGTCGATACTTAATGTAGCGTGAGGAACAGCGCGTAAACGCTCTTTCGGTATCAGCAAACCGGTTTCCCGGCAAATACCGTAAGTCTTATTTTCGATACGAATCAATGCAGCCTGAAGGTGTTGAATAAACTTCATCTGACGTTGAGCCAATCTTCCTGCCTCTTCTTTCGAAAGCGTTGCCGCTCCCTCTTCGAGTACTTTAAAGGTCGGTGACGTATCACTGATGTCATTACCATCCGAATTCGTGATTGACGATTTCAACAAATCATAATCACGTTGTGCTTTTTCGAGTTTGTCTAGAATAATATCTTTAAATTCTTGTAACTCTTCGTCTGAATATCTGGTTTTTTCTGACATAATACATAGTTTTTTAAGGTTCTACAAACGGTCTCTTACACTTGCGAAATTAAACAAATATTTGAGATATACCAATATCAATTAATAATAGTATTACGCTTTTATTACATTAACGAACAACACAAAGTCATCAAAGTTCAGCTCTGTGCCGTCATTAACGCTATCAACCATCTCAATGCCAGTAGCCAACACCTGACTAGCGATGTAATCGGCATAATCAGCCAACGCTTCATTAATTTGTTCGTGACGTGATAATTTCACAATAATTTTATCCGTGATCTCAAATCCGCTTGATTTACGGATGTTCTGAATGCGGTTTACAAGTTCGCGTGCAAGGCCTTCTTTGCGCAATTCGTCGGTAATTGTGATGTCCAACGCCACGGTTAATTTGCCTTCGTTGGCTACCAACCAGCCCGGAATATCTTCAGAGATGAATTCCACGTCAGTCAACTCTACTATGATCTCCTGATTGTCGATTTGGATTGCATATTTACCTTCACTTTCAAAAGCGACAATCTGTGGCTGAGATAGCTCCTGTAACATGGCAGCTACCTGTTTCATGCTCTTACCACATTTCGGACCCAGTTTCTTAAAGTCCGGCTTGATCTTACGGATAATGAATCCTTCTGAAGCCGGTATAAAACCGATTTCTTTTACATTTAGTTCATTACATATAATGTTGCTTACGCAAAGCACATTCTCTTTCAATGAAACATCTGAATACGGGATTTTGATCTCATGCAGCGGTTGACGCACTTTGATATTTACTTTTTTGCGCAATGCCAATACCATTGACGAAATATCCTGTGCCAATTGCATGCGTTCTTCCAATGTTTTATCCACTACTTCTGCATGGTAAACAGGGAAGTCAGCCAGGTGAACCGAAGTTTCATCGCCTTTACCGGTCACTGCAATCAAATCGCTGTACAAACGGTCGGCATAGAACGGAGCAATCGGAGACATCAGACGGGCAACGGTTTCAAGACAGGTATATAACGTCTGGTAAGCTGATAATTTATCTTTGTCGAGTACACCACCCCAGAAACGTTTACGGTTCAGACGAACGTACCAGTTACTCAGATTATCGTTTACGAAATCAGAGATCGCACGTCCGGCTTTGGTAGGCTCGTAAGATGCATAATACTCATCCACATCTTTCACCAGTGTGTTCAGCAATGAAATGATCCAGCGGTCGATTTCAGGGCGCTCGCTGTAAGGAATTTCGGCTTCAGCGAATGAGAAACTATCCACATTTGCGTAAAGCGCGAAGAACGAATAAGTGTTATATAACGTACCAAAGAATTTACGGCGAACTTCTTCGATACCTTCCAGGTCAAATTTGAGATTATCCCACGGTGATGCATTGGTGATCATGTACCAGCGCAACGGATCGGAACCATATTGCTCAATGGTAGAGAAAGGATCCACGGCATTGCCCAGACGTTTCGACATCTTGTTGCCATTTTTATCCAGAACCAGACCATTAGAAACCACTGTTTTGAATGCCTTAGAATCAAAACACATCGTTGCTATAGCGTGCAATGTAAAGAACCACCCACGGGTCTGGTCCACGCCCTCAGCGATGAAATCAGCCGGATAAATATCCTTGCTGTCGAATGCCTCTTTGTTTTCGAACGGATAGTGGATTTGCGCATAAGGCATTGCTCCTGAATCAAACCAAACGTCGATCAGGTCAAGTTCGCGCTTCATCGGTTTTCCGCTTTCTGAAATCAGGGTAATATCATCCACATACGGACGGTGCAAGTCGATCTTATCGTAGTTTTCGGCGGTATAAACGCCCGGCTCGAATGACTTGAACGGATTCTCGCTCATTAAACCGGCTACAACCGCTTTCTCGATCTCGTTATAGAGTTCTTCTACCGAACCGATACACTTTTCTTCAAGACCGTCTTCCGTGCGCCAGATGGGCAGCGGAGTACCCCAATAACGGCTACGTGAGAGGTTCCAGTCTTGCAGGTTCTCCAACCACTTTCCGAAACGGCCTGTTCCGGTTGATTGGGGTTTCCAGTTAATGGTGTTGTTCAGCTCAATCAGACGGTCACGACAGGCTGTGGTGCGGATAAACCAGCTATCCAGCGGATAGTAAAGCACCGGTTTGTCGGTACGCCAGCAGTGCGGATAGTTGTGCACGTGCTTCTCGATTTTGAACGCCTGGTTTTGCTGTTTCAGCATCACGCAAATATCAATATCGAGGGTAGCGTCATCTTCTTTCAGATTGGCATCGTAGGCGTTTTTCACGAAACGGCCTTCGAATTCTTTATAAAGTTCAGTATTAATACTGCTGGTTACAAATTCAGTATCGAGGTCACTCAGGTTGAAGAATTTACCGCTGAGATCAACCATCGGACGACGATTGCCGTCTTTGTCGATCAACATCAACGGAGGCACACCATGTGCTTTTGCTACACGGTCGTCATCCGCACCAAAAGTCGGTGCGATGTGCACAATACCTGTACCGTCTTCCGTGGTTACGAATTCACCGGTAATCACGCGGAAAGCGCCATCACCCGGGTTCACCCAAGGGATTAACTGTTCGTACTCAAGTCCTTCAAGATCAAAACCTTTGCATTCCGAAATAATATTAAACGGAATCAGTTTATCCCCCTCTTTGTAATCTTCCAGTTTCAGGGCATTGGCTTTTGCACTGAAGAGTGTTCCCACCAGAGGCTTGGCCATGATCACCGTTTCAGGTACATGAGTATAGGGATTGTAAGTCTGAACAGCTACGTATTCAATATTTGGGCCTACGCATAGCGCAGTATTTGAAGGCAAAGTCCATGGAGTAGTCGTCCAGGCAAGGAAGTAAGTTTCACCCCATTGAGGCAGGTTCAGTTTTTCCAATGAAGATTCTTTCACCTTAAACTGAGCCACACAGGTCGTATCTTTTACATCTTTGTAACATCCCGGCTGATTCAGTTCGTGTGTACTCAATCCTGTTCCCGCTGCCGGAGAATAAGGCTGAATGGTATATCCTTTGTAGAGGAAATCTTTTTTATAAAGCTCTTTGAGCAAATGCCAAAGTGTTTCGATGTAACGGTTATCGTATGTAATATAGGGATCGTTCATATCCACCCAATACCCCATTTTGTGTGTCAGATCCTCCCACTCTTTGGTGTATTTCATCACATCTTTGCGGCAAGCAGCATTGTATTCAGCCACAGTGATTTTTTTGCCAATGTCTTCTTTGGTGATACCCAGCGCTTTTTCCACACCCAACTCCACAGGAAGTCCGTGTGTATCCCATCCGGCTTTACGTTTTACGTGAAAACCTTTCATGGTTTTGTACCGACAGAAAATATCCTTGATCGAACGAGCCATCACGTGGTGAATACCCGGCATACCGTTGGCAGAGGGAGGTCCTTCGTAAAATACAAATGACGGTTTCCCTTCGCGGGTAGCTAAACTCTTGTGAAAGACATCGTTTTCATCCCATTTCTTCAACACATCTTTGTTGATTTCGGATAAATCGAAACGGGAATATTCCTGGAATTTTTTCATGCGTCAATAATTATTTTCTATTTTGGCTACACATGGAACTCGCATATATCGTCATAATCTTTAATGAACGACAGTGAATGCTCGTTTCATATCGGTAAAATATGCTTGGTACGTCTAAAAAATGCTTGTTAAAATGAAAGCGCGAAATTAATCATTTTTCGGGAAAGATGAAACGGTTTGTTGTTTAAACGCGATGGGATGATTGCACACAGATGACGCAGTGCAAGCAATACGGATTTTCACGGATCTTTTTATCTGCGTTCATCGATTCAAATCTGTGCCATCTGTGTGCTTAAAAAAAGCCTTATCTTTGCAACCCCCAAACGATACTTATGCTCGAAATACTATACCAAGACGATGCCTTAATCGCAATCAACAAACCCTGCGGACTGCTCGTTCACCGCACTTCTATTGCTGAGGAGAATGAGCGATTCGCCTTGCAGATGCTGCGCGATCAGATCGGCTGCAAACTGTTCCCCGTGCATCGCATTGACCGGCCGACATCGGGTGTATTGGTGTTTGCGCTTTCTGCGGAAGTGGCGCGACAACTGAACGATCAGCTCACAAACGGAAAATCGCACAAGCGTTACACGGCTTTGGTGCGGGGTTGGTTTGCCGAAGAGTTGATTTGTGAGCGTCAGGTTAAGAATGACCGGGGCAACCTGCAGGATGCTTCTACCCGGTTTATTCCGGTGAAGCAGTTCGAACTGCCTTTAGCAACAGACCGCTACCCTACTGCCCGTTTTTCAGTGATTGACGCTTATCCGCTTACCGGCCGCTGGCATCAGATCCGCCAGCATCTGGCTCAACTGCGCCACTACATCATCAACGACCGCGTACACGGCGATGGCAAACAGAATCGCATTTTCACCGAACAACTGGAGATCCGCGAGATGTTTCTGCACGCTCATTCGTTGCGGATCCAGCATCCGGTATCCCAACAGGAGCTGTTTATTGAAGCGTCGTTTCCGGAACATTGGGATAAGTACCTGGCATTATGAATATTCTGAGACACATCTAAATCTGCGGGAGAAAATAAAAAAGATACTCTAAATCAAAAAACAATAATCCATGAAAGAATCAGAAATCATCGATTTATCACGTCCCAGACGAAAATATTTAAGCAAAATGAGCACCCAGACTTCCTGTCCGGAATGCGGAGCTTTGTTGGTCAAAGAGAATTGTACGATTTTGCTGGAGGTCAAATCAGAAACTGATAAAGCTCAATTTATGACAAATCGCAACGGCAGTCATTTCTGCAAAAATTGCCCGGTTGTCGTTTTTGATATTGATCAAATAGAGGAGACCGTGAAAATTGGAATTAGAGGGACCCGAAATCTTCACTATCATCTAGCCGGAATTGTAGATCTCAAGTCGATACCTGACGACAAAAAGCATCTTGAAATTGGGTGCGATGAAAATCCGGTTCCATTGGTTGATTTTTTGCCGGATTTAAACACCACCACTTTGGTTAAAGACAAGTTTCCCCGTCGAAATGAACCTTGCCCTTGCGGAAGTGGAAAGAAATACAAAAAATGCTGTGGACAATAACATTGAACCAATCATTCCCGTCAGGTTTTGCTGACGGGAAATGTGTTTGATTAATTTTCACCGGATAATAAATACAATGAAGAAATTAATTGCAACCTGCTGATTTAGTCAGGTTCAACTTTTCACCCTTTCAATCTGTCACTTCACTCCCATCAAATATCTGACAAATCAACACTTCGACCAAGAGCGAAAGCTTCAGTTTATAATTCACTCCTACTACGTTTACTCCCGAAATTACACCAACACACATTGTCAATTTTCCACCCAAGACCGTCATTATCTTACAAAAAGTCAGCTTTTGGCTAATAATTAACATTCCGTCCCTTCCCTAGAGCATACCTAGAGCATACCTAGAGGATACGTAGAGGATACGTGGAGCATCAGATGTGTAGAAAACGGCATTCTGAGAAGAGAGACCTGTAGCAAAATGTCAAAATTCGATTGGCAGACAGCTGATATAATCCTTAATTTTTGTCTTATGCATCTATACTCCGTAATCAAGGCATACTCTAGGTCTAAGCACAACACAAAAACAAGTATTTAAATGGATATGATGTTTTATCATAGAGATAATACAGTCATATATAAAACTGTATTAATACCGTAATACTACTGTGACAGTACTGTGATACTACTGTGACATCCTACTTTATACCGGGTAAATGGTGTATTAATGGGGTGTGTATGGTGCAATGAAAAACCGGAGCTATTGCTTGCCTGGTATGCCTGTCATAGCTGATCTGATGCGAAAATACTATAAAGACAGAGTTATCTGAGGAATTGCCGGTTTCAATTATTGAGTGTTTAATAAGGGATAAAATGTCAAAAACGAATTGACAGCCCCCTCGTCACACAGGATACACCTCTAAAAAAGTAATGTAGCATGAAAAGATCGCAAACCAAAAATAAGATGAATAGAAAAAAGATGTCTTAATGTCCAAGGAAGCTTATAAAAAACAAAAGGCAGGTTACCCTGCCTTTTGTTTACCCCCGTATTGAAAGACGAGGACGACTTAAATGTTTTCACAACGGAATAATCCTTATTGTGATTTGCTTCAAAAATCTATTACAAATATATACATTTATTTTAATACCCATTGCGTTTATGATATTATTTCATACTTTTAAGGTCTAATAAATGCGATATTATGAAAAATATATTAGGATTAGATTTGGGAACCAATAGTATTGGATGGGCGCTGATAGAAATCGACCATGAAAATGGAATTGTAAGAATCTTAGGACTAGGGGCTCGAATTTTGCCAATGGATGCTGATGAAATCAATGATTTTCAAAGTAAAGGAACGATTAAAAGTACAACAGCTCAAAGAACAGATGATAGAGGTGTTAGAAGAAATAAAGAGCGATTTCTTTTAAGAAGAGATAGACTTCACTTAATCCTCAATTTGCTTAATGCCCTACCTGAACATTATAAAATTGAAATTGACTTTGAACGCAATGGTGAAAAGTGCGGTCAATTCAAGAACTATAAAGAACCCAAGCTAGCTTATATAAGAAATAGGGCAAATGATAAAAGGTTTGACTTTTTATTTGAAGATTCCTATAATGAAATGCTAAATGAATTCGGCGTAGAATATAAAAAACGGAAGTTGATACCTCGAGACTGGACACTTTATTACTTACGGCAAAAGGCATTAACTCAAAAGATTGCTTTAGAAGAGTTAGCATGGGTACTGTTAAGCTACAATCAAAAACGAGGATATGAAAAAAATGAGGTTGAAGATAAAACCTCAAAAGAAAATGAAATCGTAGAAGTACTTGATTTGCGAGTTAAAAATGTAACAGAAATAGTAGACAAGGAGGGTGGAAAGTATTTTAAAGTAGAGCTAAATTGCATTGATAACATTATCTATAATGAATATTCTGACATTCAAATGACTTTTGAAAATGATTTAAAAGAAATCAAAGTTATTACTAAAATTGATGATAGCGGAAATACGACAAGCAAAGAATTCTCTGTTCTTGATATATTCTCTCTAAAAATCAAAGAAGTAAATTATGAAAAACAAGAAGACAAACATAATTATACAATAACCTATTTAAATGGCTGGAAAGAAATTAAAACGCTAAAAAAATATACGTTCCGATATAAGAATGTAATAAATAAGCCCTTTGAATACATCGTTGAAACAGTTTATGATGAAAAAGGGAATATAAAACCTATCCTTGGCAAATTCCGTAAATTACGAGAGCCTGATTTTGGTGATAATTCAAATGATTGGACATTATTAAAAAAGAAAACGGAAAAAGAGGCTCTAGCTTACAATATAGAAAACGGATACATTAATAAGAACACTGGCGAACCTAAAAAATATTTAAGCCCCCAAATATTTCATATTCTAAAAAATGATGCTCAAAGTGGAAATCGCACCAAAATTATTGGCGGTATGTTTCAAGTTATTGAGCGTGAATTCTATAGAGAAGAATTGGCTCAAATTATTAGTACGCAAAAGCAATACTATACAAATTTAAATGATCGAAAGACATTTGAAAAATGTGTTCAATTACTCTATCCTAACAATGAGGCTCACGCAAAATCTTTAATGGCCAACAAAAAAGCAATTCAACAGCTTCTAATCGAAGACATTTTATTATATCAAAGACCTTTAAAAAGTAAAAAATCAGAAATAGCTAACTGTAAATATGAAATAAGACAATGGAAAGATGCCATTGATAAAAAAACGGGGAAACCAGTTGAAGAAATAGACATTGAAACAGGGGAAATTTGTATAAAAAAAGAACCTATTTATCACAAAGTCGTCTCGACATCACATCCTTATTTTCAGGAATTTCGTATTTGGGATAAACTACACAATTTACGATTAATACAAATTGAAAAAGAAGCAGAAGGAAAGATAAAGACAAATGTTGATGTAACGGACGACTATTTTAAAAACGACACATATCAAAAATTATTTCAGTTATTAAACAACAAAAGTACACTTAAACAATCTGGTTTGTTGGATTTTCTTAAATCTAAGTTTGAAGAAAAGAATGAGAATGCTAAGAATTTTGTATGGAACTTACCTGAAAACGAAGAAATCAAAGGGAATGAAACCCGTGTGAGTTTCACCATTCGATTTAAGCGTTGTGGACTTAAAGACTACAACAAATTGTTGACAAAAGATAAAGAAATTGCACTGTGGCATTATTTATATTCTGTTAGTTACAAAGAACGAATTGCAGATGATTTTAAAAGTATCAAATCTTTCTTTTCTAAGTTTCTAGATGGAGTTGACATTCCTGATATTGTAAAAGACAATTTGATTAAGGATTTTGCCAACTACCCAAAGTTTGCGTCTAAATACTGTGCTTATTCTGAAAAGGCTTTAAAAAAGTTACTGCCATTTATCCGTATAGGAGAATTCAATGACAGTTTCGACATTACGGAGTTCAGTTCTGATTTGAATGCAATCAATTATGACAAATCAATGATTTTATCTTACATTAAGTATAATCCTATTGATAGAATGAAACTTTCACCGAAAGAAAGCATAGACCTAGAGATAAAAAGACGAAATTTATATAAGGCAATTTGGGAACATTCAATTAATGAACGAATAAAAGAAATCCGAAAACGATTAGATACGATTGATTTTGAGGTTGATGAAGTTGACTTTTCAAAAGTTGTAAGCAATGATAGCAATAACGGAAATATACCTTTTCCTAAAGGTTTATTCAATGCTTTCAAAGCATTGAAGACATCCGATAAACCAAAAGAATTCACTAATCTCAACTTAGCGCAAGCATCGTATTTAGTTTATGGTCGTCATTCAGAATTGGCACAGGCTAAATATTGGACTTCACCCAAACAAATCAGAGATGAGCTCCATCAAGAACTAAAACTACACTCATTAAACAACCCTGTGGCTGAAAGAGTTATTTTGGAAATGATTCAAATTGTTGCTGATATCTGGGATTACTATGGTGATGGAAAAGATAAGTTTTTCTCAGAAATACATTTAGAGGTCGGAAGAGATCTAAAAAAGTCTGCGAAAGAAAAACAAAACATAATAAACTATCAAAATGAAAATAAGGCTCAAAATAAAAGATTACGTCAAGTCCTGGAAGACTTTCTGAGCAAAAGTCCTTACAATGCTATTCCACAAAACTCTGACCATTTTGAGCGTTTAAAGGTCATGGAAGATGGAGCGGCTCACACTAAAAACACAGATAAAAATTTCTTTATTGAAAAATCATACACTAAAAAAGAAATTGATGAAATTCTTAAAAAGCCCAATATTACACAAGGTGATTTCGACAAGTATAAACTCTGGATTGAACAAGGATATAAGTCACCTTATACCAATCGTATAATAAAGCTAACAGATTTATTTAACGGCAACAAATACAATATTGACCATGTTTTCCCCCAAGCGTCAGTTACCAATGATTCATTAATCAATAAAGTAGTTTGTGAAAGGGAAATCAATACACTAAAAAGCAAACAAACAGGACGTGATTTCATCAATAATCCTTCGCAACGAAGAATTTCTTGTGAAGCGCATAAAACAAAAGAAAACCCAAAAGGTATTGTAGAAATTGTGAATGACAATACTTATGTTAGTATCGTAAAAACTCAGTTCTCGGGGCATAAAAGACAGATTCTTTTGTCTAAAGAGATTCCGGCTAACTTTACTAATAGCCAATTAAATAATGCAAGACACATAGCACGTAAGGCTATGGAATTATTAAGCCATATTGTACGTGAACCTGGTGAGGTAGAATTTCGCTCTAAAAATGTTCTTCCCGTTACAGGAGAAGTAACTAGTAAACTTAAAAAAGCCTGGAGATTAGATGAGGTTTGGAGGGAACTAGTTGCACCCCGTTTCATGAGAATGAATGAATTGACAAAATCTAACTTATTCGGACAAGAGCAGATATCCAAATCAGGAGCAAAATATTTTGACTGTAATATTGATAATTCAATCAGAGAAAAAGATCCTTCGTATGATATCAAACGTATTGACCACCGTCATCACGCTTTAGATGCTCTTATTGTGGCACTTTGCACAGAGGATCATGTAAATTATATTAACAATATTAATGCAAATGTTACGTCTGAGGATCATAGAAAACAAAAGCAAATTGAAAAGTATAGAGAAACATTAAAGCGAAAAATAATGTTCTCAAAACCGAACAAAGAAAATCCAAAAGTAAAAGACTGGTTTTATATGCTACCAGGCCAAAGAAGGGAAGCTGAAGCAGAAACATCTACTATTGATACAGTACTTAGAATTTTTTTTTATTTTAAAGATACTGGATTTAATATGGATTACAAATCCATGGTTTTATCCGCACTAGAGCATACTATCGTTACTTATAAACAAAACTTGAGAGTTATCAATAAAACTGTCAACCGATACAATAATACCCCTAATAAAAATAAGTTTGAAATACAAAAAGACAAAGAAGCTGACAACCAATACAATTGGGCTATAAGACGAAGCTTAGGAAAAGATACATATTATGGAAAAGTCAATTTAAAACTCAAAGAAAAGAATAAACTCCATAGTATGTTGGAGGCAATTTTTGAGAATGTAACCATTATTGTAGATAAAGAACTCAAAAAACAGATCATTGAAATTAAAGCTAACTCTAATTTAAAACATTTCAAAAAGAAGATCAAAGAGCTATATCGAGATAATCCAACTTTTGATTTTTATTATTTCACTGATACAACTAAAGATAGTAAGAAGATAGCATCAAGAGAGTTTCTTTCCGATAAGTTTTATAGCAAAAAGATTCTTGAAATTACAGATACAGGAATTCAAAAGATACTGCTCAATCATCTGAAACAATTTGACACAGTAAAACTACGATTCGAAGAAGCATTACAGTATTTCGATGCCTTGAAAGAAAAGCCAGAACTAGAATCCATCTTAAATAAAGGAGATTCTAAATTCAATACTTTAGATGATTTAATAAATTATTTAAAATCACATGAGAACAAATATGATAAAGTAGATTATTCAGAGCTTAATGTATTTATAGAACAAGTGCATGATAGAGATTTTAGAGCAGACGAGACATTCAAAGACATTATTGACGAACATCCTGAGATTGCTTTTTCAGTTGATCAGATTGATTTAATGAATCAAGCTGAGAACATCAAAAAGCTTAATGACGGTAAAAATCATGCACCTATTAGAAAAGTGAGGTCATCAAGAGGTTTTGGAAATCAAAGACAAGTAAGTGATGATCTGCAATCTGTAAAATCTAAACAATATATAGTAAATGATGCAGGATCAAATCTTTATCTGGGATTTTATGAAGGAGTCTATGAAGACAATAAAATTACCGAGCGAAAATTTCAAGATATTGGATTAATGGAATTAATTGAGATTTTGAAACAAGATAAGAGTAAAAGACTCAACCCGTTACCCCAAAGCATACTTGATGAAAGAAAGAATACAGAGTACAATTGGTTATTTACCCTTTCCCCCTTAGATTTAGTTTTTGTCCCAAATGAAGAGGAAATTGAAAATCCGTCATTGGTGAATCTAAATATATTGAATAAAGAACAAATAAAAAGAGTCTATACGTTGAATAATTTTACAGGAGGAGATATCTATTTTTCTCCGAATAGTCATGCTAAATCTATACATGAAAAAGAGGTAGATCTGAAATTCGACACCAAAACAAGCAAATTGAAAGGTTCTTTTCCTGATAAAACAACAAGTATTTCTTCAGGTAGTAAAACCAATCAAATAAAAAATATTTGTTATAAACTGGAAGTAGATAAGTTAGGAAACATTCCAAAACCTAATAAATTAAGAATAGATTGATAAGCTGTTCTGTAGCAAATAAGAATTAATAAGTTATGCTTATTTGCAGAATATCCCATTTACCACATTTACAATCAAGGCAATAACAGGCAGCAGGTTTTCTTTAACCGGGTGAATTATCTTTTCTTCCTGAAGAAAATCAATCTGCATGTATTGCCACATGTTGATGTGCTGGCTTGGTGTCTGATGCCAAATCATTTTCATTTAATGGTGTATGTAAGGGAGTTGATTATTCGAGGTGCGACTCCAAGTTGCACTCCGAATAATCAACAAGACCTGAATAAATCAATCGGAATTATGTTGGCCTCATATACCAGGGCTATCAACATTCAGGAAAACAGGACCGGATCACTATTCAGAGACAAAACTAAAGCCGAATGCATTACCCAAATTGACGAAGGAGTAAGCCCTTCTTTCTTCAACACCAATAGAGGAACACAAATCAAGCTTGTTCAACCTGAACAAGCTTACCCAAAAATCTGTTTCGATTATATCCATCAAAATCCTGTTACAGCCGGATTGACTGGTCAGGCTGCAGATTGGGAGTTTTCATCTTACAGGGATTATCTTGGTTTGCGGAACGGCAAACTGATCCATAAAGAAAGAGCTAGTGAGTTTGGTTTGTTAGAATAACCAGAACAAATAAGAATTTTAGTCGGGGCGCGACTTAGAGTCGCACTCCGACTAAAATTCTTATTTGACACTAAACATATCCACCATGATAAAACGCACACTTTACTTCGGAAACCCTGCTTACCTAAGCAAAAAGAACGACCAATTAGTCATTAATCTACCCAATGCAAAAGGGATCGACAATCTTACCGGAAACAACACTGTCCCGATAGAAGACATTGGTGTTGTATTGCTTGATCATCAACAAATTACCATTACACATGGTTTACTGGAAAGTCTGCTCAACAATAATGTTGCCGTAATCACCTGCGACAAGAACCACCTTCCTTCCGGACTCATGCTTCCATTGGAAGGAAATCAGGTACAATCAGAACGTTTTCATGACCAGATAGAAGCTTCACTCCCACTTAAAAAACAACTTTGGCAACAAACAATTGCCGCTAAAATTACCAATCAGGCAGTTGTGCTGGCCAATCATCGGGATGTGAATACTAAGAATATGGAATACTGGGCATCTGTGGTAAAAAGCGGAGATCCGGAAAACCATGAAGCCCGTGCTGCCGCTTATTATTGGGGTAATCTGTTTCCGGAGATACCTGATTTTCGGAGAGAGCGCGAAGGTATTGCTCCAAATGCTCTACTAAATTACGGTTATGCTATTCTTCGTGGAATCATTGCCCGTTCATTAGTTTCTACCGGGCTATTGCCAACTCTGGGCATCCATCACCACAACCGTTATAATGCCTATTGTCTGGCTGATGATATTATGGAACCTTACCGACCGGTAGTGGATCATATCGTTGTCGGATTAGTTAAACAGAATCAATATACTGATACGCTGACTCATGATATAAAGATTAAACTGCTCTCTGTTCCGCAAGCCGATGTAGTGATCAATGGCCAGCGCAGTCCTTTATTAGTTGCTGCATCTCAAACGACGGCTTCGCTGTATAAATGCTATTCGGGAGAACTTCGAAAGATTGCTTATCCGGAATTGGTATTGAATTGAGACATACGGACGTTGTTAGTTTTTTACTCGGGGCGCGACTCAAAGTCGCACTCCGAGTAGAAAAACTGACAACGCCACAAATTCCCCTACTAATGGACACAAGACTCAGCGAATACAGAATTATGTGGGTAATGGTATTTTTTGACTTACCAACTGAAACAAAGAAAGAACGAAAAGTTTCCTCTGACTTTCGGAATAGACTGATCAAAGATGGATTTACCATGTTTCAGTTTTCAATCTACCTGCGCCATTGTCCCAGCCGGGAAAATGCAGATGTCCATATCAAACGAGTAAAGAAAATATTGCCGGAAAAAGGTCACATTGGAATATTGTGCGTTACCGATAAGCAATTTGGATTAATGGAGATCTATTACGGTGAAAAGCCATGCGAAAAGAACACTCCTGGCCAGCAACTATCCCTATTCTGAGACTTCCTTAAATATCCATAAAACTTACTACAACAATAATCTACAACACTTTCTCTTGCCAATGTTGAAAATATTATAACAGAAAAAGCCTCCCGATACGAGAGGCTTTTCTGTTACATAGCACCATTTTTTCAAATCCTAAACCGCGACAGTTATTGTTGTGATACAGCGACTTACGCTGAGGTGTGGTGCTAACGCACCGTAAAGATAGATTTTTGAAAGCAAATCACAACACTCGTATATTACACCGAAACCTAATGGCAGGTGCTAACGCACCGTAAAGATAGATTTTTGAAAGCAAATCACAACGCAATTTAGAAACAGCCTACAAACGATTCTGGTGCTAACGCACCGTAAAGATAGATTTTTGAAAGCAAATCACAACTGATTTCAATGTGCTGTATGACTGTGAAAGGGTGCTAACGCACCGTAAAGATAGATTTTTGAAAGCAAATCACAACTGATCAGATGGCAATCAAAACGGTCATTTCGGTGCTAACGCACCGTAAAGATAGATTTTTGAAAGCAAATCACAACCGGCCTTAACAATATACTCATTGAGGCTAAGGTGCTAACGCACCGTAAAGATAGATTTTTGAAAGCAAATCACAACTATAGAGAATAGAGTATGTACTACCATTGAGGTGCTAACGCACCGTAAAGATAGATTTTTGAAAGCAAATCACAACGAGGCTTGTTAAATGGTTTATACTATTAAAGGTGCTAACGCACCGTAAAGATAGATTTTTGAAAGCAAATCACAACGTAAACGCTCTTACTCCATCATCTGAGGAGGTGCTAACGCACCGTAAAGATAGATTTTTGAAAGCAAATCACAACCATTACGCCACCGCTCCCTGCGCTTGGTTTGGTGCTAACGCACCGTAAAGATAGATTTTTGAAAGCAAATCACAACAACCAGATCCTGGTGATACTGTTCCTCAGGGGTGCTAACGCACCGTAAAGATAGATTTTTGAAAGCAAATCACAACGCAAGTCATCTTCGGTTCGTGGGGTTTTACGGTGCTAACGCACCGTAAAGATAGATTTTTGAAAGCAAATCACAACAGAGTAGTCCACAACTTTAAATTTTAGCGTGGTGCTAACGCACCGTAAAGATAGATTTTTGAAAGCAAATCACAACTAGTTTTACTTGTTTGATTGGTTAATAAGAGGTGCTAACGCACCGTAAAGATAGATTTTTGAAAGCAAATCACAACATCTTCGGAAGGTACGGTATGAATGATTTCGGTGCTAACGCACCGTAAAGATAGATTTTTGAAAGCAAATCACAACGTTAGCGTCGGTCTGTCCGCTGGCCGCCACGGTGCTAACGCACCGTAAAGATAGATTTTTGAAAGCAAATCACAACACCAATACCTTTCACGCCATCCTGAACCTTGGTGCTAACGCACCGTAAAGATAGATTTTTGAAAGCAAATCACAACTACTCCGCTTCGGGTATATTGTCTATGAGGGTGCTAACGCACCGTAAAGATAGATTTTTGAAAGCAAATCACAACTAATATTAAATCACTGGATAATCCGTTCGGGGTGCTAACGCACCGTAAAGATAGATTTTTGAAAGCAAATCACAACTATTACTCCAACAAGTAAAAAATCATTGAAAGGGTTGCTAGTGCTCCGTAACGATTACTATCAATTTTGGCTTAAAACCGTTTTTGTTGGTCTGATTACAATAGTTTTTGTTCCGATTCTTATTGTTTTTAGTCATTTTTGTAGAAAATTGCCAAGGAAACACCCCTGCACTCTCTGACTCGCATCACAACAGCCTTTTCTTCAGCTGCTTATTTATTGTACACTCCCTCGATCAGGAAATACTGACCTACCCACTCTCTTCTTAGGTCTATTAATCAATCGCTATTTATTACATCTTTCCTTGATTCCCAAAATTCTTATTACAATTAATATAAATCTCCTAATCATACTGTTGTGACGGTAATTATTTTTACATAGTTTTGTAAAAAAACGGAGTGAAGGAATGGATATACAGTAGAGTTATTGAAGTGTCGGAACGAATCTGTGAGCCAAAAACAAAAAGTAATATTTACCAACATAACCCACTACAACATGAAAAAAACAAACAAAATCTGCCAAAGTTGCGGAATGCCTTTGAGCAAAGATCCCAATGCCGGGGGAACCAATGCCGATGGATCAAAGAATCTGATGTATTGCAGCTATTGCTATCAGAACGGAGAGTTTACCTACAAGGGAAATGTAAAAGAGTTTCAGGAATTCTGCCGTCAGAAGATGATCGAAGGAGGACATTCAAGGTTTATCGCATGGCTCTTCACCCGGGGTATGAAACGTTGGGAGAGATGGAAAACCAAAAATCAGAACCTAATTCAAAAATAAAATTCAGATGGATCCCGTTGTCTTTAATTGTGTGCTCTTATATGCATTGGTAGTCCTGTTGTCGGTCATTCAATCCCGGTTTCGGATTGTAAAGGACAATCCGGTCACCTTTTTTATTCTGCTGATACTTGTCCCGATCCTTCTTCTGGGAAAGGCGGCTAAATTAGAAACATATACCAGTATAACCGGTTTTGAGATATGGGGCTGGACATTAGTACTGGCTTATTTAAATCCGAAACGGATAGTCCCGCGAATCAACGAAGGGTATATCTATGCCTACACACTATTTCATTGGTACTTATTGATCGATACAATCCGTACAGAAGGGCTGACCTGGATAATCACCATTGTCTTATTGATATCCGTTTATCCGACTTTCCTTATCCTGAAAGCATCTTTGGAAAACAGAAAGCTGGAATACAAACACAAAATGATCCTTTATTACTGGTTTCTGTTTGCCATCTTCTTTACCTACATCGATCAGGTCGCTCTGGATATTATACAACCCATCGCTGCGCTGTATGAGGTAAATGTAATAACAACTTTATACGTCATAATCACAGCTGTACAGCTCTATTTCATAGCCACTACCTTTTCGCTGTTATTCATCGGTATTCCCATTTTCCATTTAGACAGAAGCGGAAGTAGCTTTAAGCAACGTTGGATAAAAGCAAAGAGAGAATGGAGAAATATTGTGAACATCAAACTGGCAAACTATATTGAGTATCAGATATCGTTCATTCAGTTCCTCTATATTTCAGTCATTTCCGCAGTCTTGTTTTTTATCGATGCAACCACCGATTTCAGGATCTATCTGATACTGATTTACACGCTGATTTTTCCGGCTGTATTTTTTTATCTCAAATGGACACCGGAGGAAAATCTGGATGAAATAGAAGATAAGGCTTAAATGCACATAATCGAATCATATACACACTTAGCATGATCAAAAGAATTTCACTAGTGGCATTTATTGCCCTGTTTACAACGTTGAGCCTCAGTGCGCAACTGCTGTGGAAGATATCAGGCAATGGTCTTACCCAACCCAGTTATCTGTTCGGCACTCATCATTTGATTGAAAAGGAACAGATTCCGCATTTCGACAAAGTCCTCTCCTATTGCTCGAAAGCTGATGCAATGGTCGGCGAAGTGGATATGAGTGATATAAATGCGGTGCAGACGAAATTGATGCAGGGAAGCATGATGCAGGGCACAACCTATAAAGAGTTACTGACTACTGCTGACTATACGATGGTGGACAATGAATTCAAACTGCTGATGAGAATCGGAATGGATCAATTGGGCGTGATGAAACCGATCATGCTGCACACGCTGTTTGTCTCTCAGGTCTATCTGAAATCGAACGGACTCAGCAAACAACCGGAAGCTGTGGATCTGATTTTCCAGAAATCAGCCAAAACAAACGACAAAAAGGTGATCGGCCTGGAAACCGTTGAAGAGGAGATGGAAGCTTTGTTCAATTCCATCCCATTGAAACGTCAGGCGGAAGTATTGGTCAAAGATATCAGGGAGAAACAAAAAGGCATTGACCTGCTTAAGAGGGTAAATACGGCTTATCTTTCAGGCGACATGGCTTTGGTGGAAACGCTCGACAAAGAAGACGACAGCATGACACCGGATGAGAAGAAACCGTTATTAGATAACCGCAATGCCAGCTGGCTAAAACAACTGCCTTCGCTTATGCGTACGCAATCCTGTTTCATTGCCGTCGGATTTCAACATCTGGTGGGTGAACTCGGATTAATCAGTCAACTGCGAAAGTCTGGCTATAAAATAGAGCCGGTTATGCTGTAAAGATTTCAGGGTGCTACAATTCCAGCCATAACTTCGGCATTCCATCATTACCAATTCAATTAATTCATTGTGAATAACAAGTCTATGAGAAACATTGTATTTATAATACCAATCTTTATGATCTTTGTGGGTTGTACCAATGATCAGGTTCAAGCCATACATACGGTGAAAGCAATAGTCCTGGAAACAAGCGCACTCGTTGAAGATGGACTTAGTGTAAAACCGGACTCAGTCAAGATTGTGGGCGATCTGATCCTGAACGGAAAAAGCATCTGGCAAAAGAATGAGAAATATATTGAGCCTTTAATGGATAGTCTGTCTACGGCAGATCTCTCTTCCCGGGCATATTATTTCAAGGTATTCGGGAAGATCTGCGAACAGGCTGACGGATATGTGGGAGAAGAGATTGGAGGATATGTGTTGAAATATTTCGAATCTAATCCGGAAGAGTTTATCAAAAACTCGGCTTTAGTTTCCAAAGATGTTTTTGCAACAATGGGGCAGGAAGCGGGAATAGAGGTTGCGATGAGTAATGAAGAAAATCCGGAAAAGGTGTTCGCCCGGTTAGTTAAAGAGATAAAGGCAAAGACC
The DNA here is from genome assembly GCA_963668555.2 of Bacteroidales bacterium. Lineage (GTDB taxonomy): Bacteria > Bacteroidota > Bacteroidia > Bacteroidales > UBA7332 > CAXXIC01. The sequence continues at coordinate 4,570,279 of CAXXIC010000001.1, read as the reverse complement.
CGGGATTTGAGTGGAACCGAACAATTGAAACTGGAATCTTTTTTCCGGCAAATGAAAGAGGGGCTTGAATCCGGAGAATAAGAAAAACAAGATTTGCAGTAGCGTTCATGTAAATCTCCGAGTTCTCAACATCCAAAAACCGTTATCTTTGTACTTCTGCGATCAAAAGACTCGCTTGATGTGTTACTTTAAATAAATGAGAGTAAAAGCACATTCACAAGAACCCTGACATTCTAAATAACGTTTTTACTACTAATCGGAATGGAGATAAGTAACCGAAGTATTCTGACTAATGAAAAAAAATAGCCAAACGCCTAAGCGAAAACGTTTAACAAAACAAGCAAGATTGAACGCAGCGAAAAGCTGGATTGAAGAATATCAAGGTAAAAGCATCATATCCGGATATGCAAAATGGTTTGGAGTTGATAAGATAAGTGCGATTGCTGAATTGACTGCAATTGGAGTAATGATACCTGATGACCTGAAAAATCAAATTATAGATTCAATTAATTCAAGGACTGAGGAAACAAAGAGGCGGAAGGAAAAAGCCAAAATTATGGAAAAGCCACCAATCGACTCCGATGAAAACTTCGCCTTCATTGCTGGTTATACATCAGGTGGATTTCCCTATGGAATAACACATCATGAATGGGATATTATAAATGACACCTCTTTTACATCTAATCAACAGACTGAATTTTAGCATTATAAACATCTAGCAGATTTCAAACGCATGAATATAGATTTAACTATAGTATATGATGAAAATTGGCTACATTCAATATGCACCCATATTCGGCGCAAAAGAAAATAATTTTGAAGCGGTCCGCAAACTTCTTAAGGGCATAAAGGCAGACTTACTGGTGTTACCGGAATTGTTTGCCACAGGTTATACCTTTACCTCAAAGGAAGAAGCGCGGGATCTTGCCGAAACCATCCATGGCCAAACGGCAGACTTTCTGAAGGAGCTTTCAACACTAACCACCGCAACTATAGTTGGAGGTTTTGTAGAGATCGAGAAAGATAAGGTATATAATTCCCTCATGATTATCTCAGGAAATCAGGTTATCGACACCTACCGGAAAATGCATCTGTACAATAAAGAAATGCTTTGGTTTTCACCGGGCGATAAACCGCTCTGTGTATATGATATCAAAGGAGTAAAAGTCGGAGTTATGATTTGTTTCGACTGGATATTCCCTGAAGTCAGCAGAACCCTTACATTGAAAGGCATGCAAGTCCTCGCCCACCCTTCCAATTTAGTAATGCCGTATTGTCAAAGTGCAATGGTGACCCGTTGCCTCGAAAACAGGATTTTTGCTGTCACCGCAAATAGAATAGGAAACGAGCAAAGAGGTGAAGACAATTTTACGTTCACCGGAGCCAGTCAGATTACAGGGACAGACGGAAAAATTCTTTCTTCCGCCCCAACCGATAAACCTTATGTTTCGGTTGTAGAAATAGATGAAACGCTAGCGGACAATAAAATGATCAATAAATATAATGACGTAATCAAGGATAGACGAACGGGATTTTATGATATTTGATTAACCATTCCTTTTTGCATTTCGAACCATTTATATTCTGAATCCAATAACCTATGAAAGATGAACGACCGATAAATGGCGAAGGCAAGCTAAAGCGCGATTTAGGGCTATGGACTGCTACCGCTATAGTTATTGGCAACATGATTGGCTCGGGAATATTTACCGCACCTCAGTCACTCGCCGCTTGTTCAAATCCTACCACATCCATTATTGCCTGGCTTATCACATCTGCAGGATCGCTCTTTGTAGCCCTTATTTTTGCCAGACTCGGATCTCTATTTCCCCGTACGGGCGGTCCTATTGTATACACCCGCATGGCATTTGGCGAATTTGCCGCTTTCTTGATTGCCTGGACATTCTGGATTGGCATGTGGACCGGCAACGCCGCTATTATTACTGCAGTGGTAAGGTATTCAACAATATTCTTTCCCGGTATAAAAGAAAGCGGCCTGCTTGCCTTTGGCCTTTCCTCTTCTATTATCTGGATATTTACACTCATCAATATTAAAGGCGTAAAAGATGCCGGATTTGTTGGTGTGGCAACTACGATCTCAAAAGTGTTTACACTGATAGTTATCATGGCTATTGCTTTTTGGGGCTTTGATCTCGATAACTTTAAGACGGTGTCCTCACCGGAACAAAGCGGATTCAGCTCTATACCGGTGGCAGTGGCTATTACACTATGGGCATACATTGGCCTCGAGAGTGCATCAGTTACCGGTGGTGAGATTAAAAATCCTAAGCGAAATATCCAACTGAGCACGATCATCGGATTTTCCATTACCGCCGCAATATATATCTTAACCAGTTTTGCAGCAATGGGAACTCTGCCACAAAGCGAACTGGCGCATTCTGCCGCACCTATGTCTGACATTATCAACCGAATAACAGGCGGCACATGGGGCGGTTGGTTTATTGCCCTCGGGGTGATTATTGCCGCAAGCGGAACGACATCCGGCTGGGCTTTAACTACTGCCCGCAGCGCATATGCAGCCGGAGAGGAAAAACTATTTCCCTCGTTTTTTGCCAAAGTACATCCCCGTTTTGCGACCCCATACGTTTCGCTGATCATATCGGGTGTGCTTACCAATATCCTGCTGAGCTTAAATTATGCACTTTCGCTCACCGAGGCGTTCGATTTCCTGATCCTTCTTGCAACGCTTTCGTTTATGCCGGCATACAGCTTCACCGCTGCGGCACAAATTCTCCTTAACGGAAACGAGGGTAAAACGTGGAAAAAAATCCTCAAAGCCTCTGTTATTCCGATCCTGGCATTTGCTTACTGCATATACGCCACATACGCAGCAGGTGCCACCGTGGTCATGTACGGCTTTATCCTGATGCTGCTTGGTATTCCTGTATATGTAATCAAGAGACTACAGACGAAAAAGCGAGATAATACATAAGTAACGAAGATTTACAGAGAGGTAACCTCCACACTTTCTCTTATTGATATTCAAAGCATTGACTTTTACTAAATATTTAAAATCGAACATATTTCGTTGTTAAAAATTAGCTGCAAAAAGCAGTCACATGCCTATGGATTAAAAAATTATCCGTATGTTTGTATCAAAATGGCGAAAACAAAAGCCGGATGTTTTTTGTTTATATCGTTAAACTATTTGGGAATCATTCTTAATAAAATCATTTAACCTCCTGAAAAAGGAATTACTCAATAATCAATATGGAAATTAAAGCAGGAAAATTTGTAGCAGCCACATACGACTTATACGTTGGCGGAGAAGGCGAAGAGCAAGAGTTGATGGAAAAAGCAACAGCGGAAGTACCCCTTCAGTTTATCTTTGGAGCAGGCCAAATGCTCGAAGCATTCGAAGGTCAACTCGAAGGAATGGCGAAAGGCAGCAAATTTGAATTCTCTTTACCCAGCGAACAAGCATACGGTGAATACGACGATGAGCACGTAATGGAATTGCCCCGCACAATGTTTGAAGTTGAAGGCAAATTCGATGAGGAAGTAATCTTCCCGGGCAACGTAGTTCCGATGATGGACAACATGGGCAACAGAATGAATGCAAGTGTTGTAGAAGTTAAAGACGAAGTTGTGGTATTGGATTTCAACCACCCGTTGGCAGGCGAAACTTTGCATTTCAAAGGTGAAGTAATCGATGTACGTGAAGCAACTGAAGAAGAACTGAAACAAGCTATGGGCGGCGGTTGCGGCGGTGGCTGTAGCTGTGGAGACGGTGATTGCGGTGAAGGCTGCGAAACCGAATCATGCGGAACTGATTCAAAAGGTGGCTGTGGTTGCGGTTGTAACTAATCAGCTTCTAAGAAGATAATTCTTACAAATAAAAAGGCTCAAAAGCGGGTTTGGTTTCAAACTGCTTTTGAGCCTTTTTATTTTAATCCGGATGTGCGATGCCATCACCATCAGCCCCTTTAGTTGTAAAGATCTGTGTCATCCGCATTCTGGGTATAAAAAAGAGCAAAAAAAAACGCGCCGAAGTTTCTCCGGTGCGTTTTTCTGAAAGGGTATGTATTGTTATTCTTTGCTTGTTACAAATATACTAAATTACTCAATACAAGGAGATTAAAATTCGCTTAAAATTCACCCCTTCATCTCTACGATTTTCGTAGGAGCTAACTTTTCGTTGCGGACTTTCACCTGTTCCACGACCGATTCCGCCAAATGATGGAAAGCCATGCCGGTCATTGAATTTTCGTCCAATGCCACAGGAGCACCTTTATCGCCTCCTTCGCAGATACTTTGTACGATAGGAATCTGCCCCAATAAAGGAACATTCATCTCTTCCGCCAAACGTTTTGCACCTTCTTTTCCGAAAATAAAATACTTGTTCCCGGGAAGTTCTGCGGGAGTAAACCACGCCATATTTTCAACTAATCCCAATACAGGCACATTTACCTTCTCGCCGATAAACATATCAATCCCTTTGCGGGCATCAGCCAACGCCACTTCCTGAGGCGTAGAGACTACGATTGCACCTGTAATAGCCAGGGTTTGCACCAGAGTCAGGTGGATATCGCTGGTACCGGGAGGTAAGTCTAGCAATAAGTAATCTAATTCGCCCCAGTAAGCATCAGCAATAAGCTGTTTAAGCGCGTTGCTGGCCATGCCGCCACGCCAGAGCACAGCGCTCTTTTTATCAACAAAAAAACCAATAGAAAGCAGTTTTACACCATATTTCTCGGCAGGGATAATCAGGTCGCGACCATCAATATTTTCGAGATAAGGACGCTCCTCTTCCACATCAAACATTTTAGGTATTGATGGACCGAAGATATCAGCATCCAAAAGCCCTACTTTATAGCCCATCTTCGCTAATGAAACCGCCAGATTGGCTGAAACAGTCGATTTGCCCACGCCTCCTTTACCGGAAGAAATAGCAATGATATTCTTCACCTGCGGTAATAATTTAGCAGGTTCAGGACGAGCCAACTGTTTTGCTTTCACCTGGATATTACCTTTGATCTCAACCTCTTCTCCCACGTAGGTAAGGATAGCGGTTTCGGCTGCCTTAACTACCGATTTGATAAACGGATCGTTCGGTTTTTCAAAAACCAATGAAAAGGAAACTTTGTTGCCGTCGATGTGAATGTCTTCGTCAACCATACCGGCTGATACAAGATCTTTTCCGGATCCGGGATAACGCACCTTTTCGAGTGCATCAAGAATAAGCTTAGGATATAATGCCATCTTCATGTTTCTTTTTGGAAGTATCACTTCTGCGCCCGCGATTGAAACTACGATAATCATCGTGCTCAATTTCAACGTCAGGTTCAATTAATTTTTCTCTCTGCTCACAAACAAACTGAATGTATTTAATGTTCAGTCCGCGCTCCAGCCACTGCTGCTCGTAGAATGTCTTGATTGAAAGGATCGAGTCGACAATTCCGGAGTTATAGAGGTCATCAGTACAGCGAATCACCGGATAATGATTTGCCTCCACCATATGTTTGGTATAGGTAAACATAAAATTACTGTCCGACTTGAGATGGACGATTCCATTGGGACGTAAGATCTGGCGATACAGCTCCATGAAGCGTGTTGAAGTAAGACGTTTGCGTACCTTATTCATTTGCGGATCGGGAAAGGTAATCCAGATTTCGGAAACCTCATTGGCCGCAAAGAAATAGGAAATCAGCTCAATATCGGTGCGCAGAAATGCCACATTAGTCATTCCATCCGCGAGTGATTGCTTTGCCCCCGACCACATGCGGGCACCTTTTACATCCACACCAATGAAGTTTTTTTCGGGATATAGTTTGGCAAGACCTACGGTATATTCGCCCTTACCACAACCGAGTTCCAATACAATCGGATTATCATTTTTAAAGAATTGTTTGCCCCAATTCCCCTTCATCTCAAAACCATTTTCCTTCAAAGCGGCAAAAGGGTATTGAAACACATGGGGGTAGGTTTCCATATCACTGAATTTTCGGAGTTTATTCTTTCCCATAACGATTTTTAAAATTAGCGGTTGCAAAAATACACGTAAAAAACGTGGGGTAAAAGCGGAAGAAGGATAAATTACAATTTTGGAGATGGTTTTAGCAGGAATATTCGAATTTGTTCTTTTTTTACCCGCATGTACATTACGAACTGAAAGCAAAACTGAATCCATCATTATTAGCCAATATCCAGATTGTAGAAATCTGACATAAAATTTGTTTCTTTGCAAGAAAAACAGGGATGCCGGCGAACGCGCCTTTCTGTCACATTTAAAACCCTCTTGCAAATGGCATTTCAATTCTAAACAAACTCTATTTATAACCAAGTTAAATTTAATAATGCGAAATCAACAAACAAATTCAACTTCAATTTGCTTCCAAAGATGGTCACGCAAGAATTACGCTGTATTTACAAGCCTGAGCAAAGTGGTGAAAGTTGGTGTATTGGCATCCGGAATCTCGATGCTTTCCGCCCCCACTGCTAAAGCTGAAAAAACGCAGGTAAAAGATTCTTTACAAACCGACCGGGAACAGACATTAAGTGAGTTGACCGTGGTGGGTAGCAAAATCGAAAGCCTGCAAGGATTAAACACCACCCTTCCAGTCATCAAATCGGGTGATGTAGATCGATTACCGGTCATCAGTCTCGAAAGCGCACTTCGTCAGTCAGCCAGTATCGACATTCGTGAACGGGGCGTACGGGGCGTACAAGCCGATCTGTCCATTCGCGGCGGTTCATTCGACCAAAGCTTAGTCTTCCTCAATGGTGTCAACTTTACAGACTCACGTACCGGACACCAAAATCTCGGGCTCCCTATCGATATTGAAATTATAGATCAGGTAAACCTACTTCAGGGACTTACTACGCCCGGAGCGTTGACCGGAGCGATCAATCTGATTACAGGGGCTTCTAACCGCAATTTCATGAAAGCCGAAATCAATTCGGGACAATATGGCTACCAACTATACCGACTCAACGGCAACTATCACTACAAAAACACCAATATTTTCGCCGCTGCTTCTCACAAGCGGTCAGAAGGATACATCTCCAATACTGATTTTGAAACCACCAATGCTTTTGTTCACTTAAAGCAAACCACAAAGGGATTGGGTAACTTTGACGTACAGGCCGGATTCCAGGACAAAGCGTTCGGTTCTAATTTCTTTTACAGCTTTAAACCTTCCTCACAGTATGAAGAAACCAAAACCCGCCTCGGGTCTTTGGGATGGAATCAGACTATCGGTGATCTTCATATCACTTCCAATGTAAATTACAAAAGGGTTTATGACAAATACCAGTGGATCAGAGGAACAAATCTGAATTTCCACCGCACGGATGATGCCGGAGCCTCTCTCTTATTAAGCTACTTCTCTGCATTAGGTAAAAGCTATATGGGTGCCAATTATCAATATAGCCACATTTACAGTAACAACATGGGATTTGATATCCAGAATCCGATTGCTGTTCCGGGCGAAACTAATGCGTTTTACAAGAAAGAAAAAAGCAGAAAAAGTGGAGATATCTACCTGAAGCATCGTGTTTATTGGAATGATTTGCAGGTAGAAGGAAATCTAAATGCCTCATTCACCCCCTTTGGCAACACTTTATTGTGGGGAGCGAACGCGCAATACCACGCAACCAATTGGTTGAAAGTAATGGCTAATGCGAATCACAATCTGCGAATGCCGACATTTACCGATCTATTCTATAAAAGCAGCGTACAACAAAGCAACCCTAATCTGGGGATGGAAAAAGCGACGACCTTCGATGTTGGTTTTGAGGTAAATAAGAATAACTTCCATGCCGGAGCTACTGTATTTTCCCGCAAAATAAAAAATATGATCGACTGGATCAAAGATCCGAGTTCGGACAGCACTATGTGGCATTCAGTAAACTACACTGAAATGAACACCCAGGGACTAGAGGTTTCTGCCGGATTGTCTTTTGATAAAATCGTGAAAGATGTCCGATTGAGCTATAGCCTGCTGCATTCCGATAAGGAAACAGGATACTACATTTCTAAATATGCACTGGATTACCTGAAAAACAAACTGACACTTTCCACACAACTCGCCCTGACAAAGAAGCTAACGCTGGGTGTAGTCGGTGCTTATTGGGAACGAAACGGAAGCTATTATGACAAGGACAATATTCTTACGCCATATGATCCTTATTTCACCCTCGATACCAAACTCTCCTGGTGCGAAAAGAACTACACGATCAAGGTGGAAGGTACAAATATCACCAATACCACTTACTACGATCTGGGCGGCCTTCGCCAACCAGGACACTGGTTTAATGCCGGTATTGTGGTAAACTTGTAATTAACCCACACATTTCTCTTAAGCTAAACATAAAAAGGCGAAACTTTCGACAAAGAGGTTTCGCCTTTTTTAGTTCAAGACCAAAGTATTTTGTCTTGGGTTCAAAAGAAAGCAGTAAACAAAAAAGCAGAGTGATTTGTTCTTTAATCTACTCAGATGAAGGTGTTCGTTGTAAAAAAGCATTACCTGGAGATTTTCAAATGGCATTGAACAGCTATACTGAACCAGATTGAATCTATGCATAAAAATGCAAAACAGATTCATTCACTATAAAAATTGAATGCACTAAACTATTTCGTCCGAATGTCATTTGTAAGAAATAATCAGATCATTCAGCGATGATTTTCAAACATCCTCTCCCTATCCCAGAACATTTTCTTTACTTTTACCTTTAAACAGGCAATAATTTTTTGTGTGTTTACTATTTCACACGCAATTCTCTGTTTAAATCGATTCTAAGCAGTTGGATATTCAATTTTACTGTATATTTATAAGGGAAATGTTTGTAATCATGCAGTTTATATTAATTATATTCACTATTTTTGTCGTCATCCACTTTTAAAATGATAGAAAATGAAACAAGTTTTTGATCTTGATCTGGTAAAAAAAGTTCACCTTTCTTATCCGGACAAAATAAGCCGGGCGAAGGCTCTCCTGCAAAGGCCGATGACGCTCAGCGAAAAAATTCTCTACGCTCACCTGTTTGATGCATCACAATTGGAAACCTTCCAGCGTGGCGTTGACTACGTAAACTTCGCACCTGATCGCGTGGCCATGCAAGATGCAACAGCGCAAATGGCATTGCTTCAATTTATGAATTCAGGACGCACCAAAACGGCTGTCCCGAGTACCGTACACTGCGATCACCTGATTGCTGCTGAGGTAAATGCGAAAGTAGATACAGCTTATGCCGAAAACACCAACCGTGAAGTTTATGACTTCCTTCGCTCCGTATCCTCTAAATATGGCATCGGTTTCTGGAAACCGGGTGCCGGGATCATTCACCAGGTTGTATTGGAAAATTATGCATTTCCGGGAGGAATGATGGTGGGAACAGATTCACACACGCCTAACGCAGGTGGTCTGGGTATGATTGCCATTGGTGTGGGTGGTGCGGATGCCGTAGACGTAATGGCAGGCATGGCCTGGGAATTGAAGATGCCGAAACTGATTGGGGTGAATCTTACCGGGAAACTCAACGGTTGGGCTTCTCCAAAGGATGTTATCCTGAAACTGGCGGGTATACTAACCGTAAAAGGTGGCACGAATGCCATCATCGAATATTTCGGAGAAGGTACAGCATCGCTATCAGCAACCGGCAAAGCCACTATTTGTAACATGGGTGCCGAAGTAGGTGCAACGACCTCTTTGTTTCCTTATGATGACAAAATAGCAGAATATCTGTGCGCTACCGGCCGTGAAGCCATTGCTGAATCAGCTAATGGCATTGCCGCTTATTTGCAACCCGATCCGGAAGTAGTAGCACAACCCGAACAATATTACGATCGCGTAATAGAAATTGATCTTTCTACGCTCGAACCTTATATTAACGGTCCGTTTACACCAGACGCGGCTTATCCTATTTCGGAGTTTGTGAAAATCGTGAAAGAAAAAAACTATCCGCAAAAGATGGAAGTAGGCCTGATCGGCTCCTGCACCAACTCTTCATACGAAGATATGAGCCGTGCCGCTTCAGTAGCCCGTCAGGCTACTGCCAAAAACATCGAAGTGAAAGCGGAATACCTGATCAATCCGGGTTCAGAACAAGTGCGTTACACTGCTCAACGCGATGGTATCCTGGGAGACCTCGAAAACATCGGCGGCGTGGTAATGGCTAACGCTTGCGGTCCCTGTATCGGTCAGTGGAAACGTAAAACAGACAATCCCGAACGTCCGAACTCGATTGTAACCTCATTCAATCGGAACTTTGCGAAACGTAACGACGGAAACCCCAACACTTACGCGTTTGTGGCTTCTCCCGAATTGACTACCGCACTCTCGATTGCCGGAGACTTGTGTTTCAATCCATTGACAGATACCTTAATCAACAAAAATGGCGAAGCGGTAAAACTCGATCCTCCTACAGGTGACGAACTTCCCGTAAAAGGATATGCTGTGGAAGATGCCGGCTATGTAGCACCCGCAACTGATGGAGCTTCCATTGAAGTAAAGGTGGCTGCAGGATCGGATCGTCTGCAACTATTGCAACCTTTTCCAGCGTGGGATGGTAAAAATTACGAAGGACTTCGTCTGCTGATCAAAGCCAAAGGCAAATGTACAACCGACCACATTTCAATGGCGGGTCCGTGGTTGAAATACCGCGGTCACCTCGAAAATATATCCGACAATCTGCTAATGGGTGCGATCAACGTGTATAACGATCAGGCAAATGCTGTATTGAATACACTCGACGGCTCTTATGACAAGGTCTCATCTGTAGCCAAAGCATACAAGAAACAAGACATCGGATCTATCGTGGTAGCTGAAGAAAATTACGGAGAAGGCTCTTCCCGTGAACATGCTGCCATGGAACCGCGTTTTCTAAATGTAAAGGCTATTCTGGCGAAATCATTTGCCCGCATCCATGAAACTAACCTGAAAAAACAGGGCGTTCTGGCATTGACATTTGCAGATAAAGCCGATTATGACAAGATTCGTGAAAACGATCAAATCTCGGTAACAGGACTTGATACATTTACTCCGGGCAAAAACCTGACCATTACACTGGTTCACAGCGATGGCAACAGTGAATCGTTCGAAGCGCTTCACACTTATAATGATTTGCAGATCGAATGGTTTAAAGCCGGATGTGCACTGAATTACATGGAGTAAAAGCCCTTCCTTGGAAAATAGTTTTATGCGATGCCGACAGCTATCGGTACCCTGTGTAGCCAAACCAAATAACAATAATGACGCATGAAAAAAGATTATATGATTTATAAATTGTCCGAGTCTATCAAGAAGACTACGAACATAGAAAGCGAACTTTTCACAAAATTCAATGTTAAACGCGGATTGCGCAACGAAGACCATTCGGGTGTGTTGGTCGGTTTGACTAATGTGGGAGATGTTGTGGGTTATGAACGTTTGCCCGAAGGTGGATTGCAAGCTGTTCCTGGAAAATTGATCTACCGCGGCATCGATGTGGAAGATCTGGTAAAAGGTGTCGAAGTCGATGGCCGCTACGGATATGAAGAGACTGCATTTCTGCTCCTCTCTGGCTATCTGCCCGACAAAGAGGAACTGGGCGTCTTCAACAATATACTCAACGACCTGTGTGCGCTCAGCCAAGACGAAAAGATGAACATTCTCTTTCTGCGCGGAACAGATATCATGAACATTCTGGCACGTCAGGTATTGGTAATGCACACTTTCGACGAAAACGCAGACGACAACGCACGTGAAAATCTTGTACGTCAATCCATCAACCTGATTGCAAAATTCCCGACTATCGTGGCATATGCATATCATGTGATGCGCCATAATCAACAATTCCGTTCATTGCACATTCGCCACCCGCAAGAAGGATTGTCGCTGGCCGAGAACTTCCTTTACATGCTAAAAGGTAAAAACAGCTATACCGATCTGGATGCCCGCACTCTCGACCTTGCGCTGATTCTGCATGCTGAGCACGGCGGAGGGAATAACTCGACCTTTACAGTACGTGTAACAAGCTCGACTGAAACCGATACCTATTCATCCATCTCGGCAGCCATCGGCTCGCTCAAAGGTCCGTTACACGGAGGGGCAAACCTGAAAGTGATCGATATGTTCAACCACCTGAAGACTAACATCAAAAACTGGAACAGCGATAGCGAAATCACCGACTATCTGATGAAAATGCTTAATAAAAAGGCATATAATCATACCGGACTGATCTACGGTATCGGACACGCCGTCTACACCATCTCCGATCCTCGTGCGGAATTGCTCAAAGAGATGGCGCGCGATCTGGCGAAAGAGAAAAAACGCGAAGAAGAATTTGCGTTCCTTGAAAAGCTCGAAGAGAGAGGTGTCGAAGCCTTCATGAACTTCAAGGGAAACAAGGTAAACAAACGCGTGTGTGCCAACGTCGACTTCTACTCCGGCTTTGTATACGAGATGATTGGTCTGCCGAAAGAGGTTTACACTCCCCTATTCGCCATGTCAAGAATTGCAGGCTGGTGTGCTCACCGCATCGAAGAACTTAACTTCGAAGGCAAACGTATTATCCGTCCCGCTTACAAAAACGTGGCTCCCCGCCAGGAGTTTCTTCCTCTGGAGCAAAGATAAATAATCACCATCCGGTGATAAACAGCAAAAATCACATGACACCAGGGTTAAGACCATTTGGCATTGAAATCATTTAATCCCGAATTAACACTCTAATCAACAAATTGTATTTTGCATCTCCCGATTATCAAAAAAGGTCAGAAAGAATTACTCTTTCTGACCTTTTCGTTGATTATGCTTAGTTCAAAGCTTATTCCGATACTTCTATTTTCAGGATTTTATCGCCCTGACGAATAGCGTCAATCACCTCCAAACCTTCAACTACCTTGCCAAAGCAAGTGTGTTGGCGATCCAAATGAGATGTATTTTTTCTTGAATGACAGATAAAAAACTGTGAACCACCTGTGTTACGTCCTGCGTGAGCCATAGACAACACACCTCTGTCGTGAAACTGATTACCACCTGTCAACTCACAAGGGATATTATAACCAGGACCGCCTACTCCTGTTCCTTTTGGACATCCACCCTGGATCACGAAATCAGGAATAACACGGTGGAAAGTCAATCCATCGTAAAAGCCATTTGTAGCCAATTTAATAAAGTTTGCTACTGTCTTTGGAGCATCTTGCTCGTAAAACTCAACCTGCATTTCCCCTTTTTCGGTAATAATTTTTGCCGTCTTCATTGCTTTGTATTTGTAATAGTTTTGTTGCTATCGGGTACAAAGTTCGTGATGTTTTCCGTCATTCCCAAATATTCAGGATCTTATTCATTTTATTTAATTACCAGAGAAAGCGAGTAACACTTGCAAACGCAATCCTACCGCAGAATTCAAAGCCCGATATCAACCAATTATGCCAGTGAAAAATAGCTGCGGAATTTATTTCTATTCTTCGATATCAAAAGCTATAACGGCGCGATTCCGCTCGTTTTCACGGAATGGCTGCATGGTGTCCCCAAGAGATTTATACTTGATTCTGTTTTTTTCAATTCTAAATTTTCCGGTTAGAATCCTGACAACCTCATTAGCTCTTCGTTTTCCCAACTTTAAGTTGTAAGCCGGATAAGCTGTTTTTGCATCTGCATATCCGGTTACAGAAATAGTAATTTCCGGATATTTTCTCATAAAATCGGCAATTTCATCCAATTTGTATAATTCGCTGGATCGCACACTCCATTCATCGATAATATAATGAATCACGACATACAATTTCTCTCTGCATTTCATATCAAGAGCCTCCTGGAGTTGTCGTCTGAATTTGTCGCAAGAATCTTTGAGGCAATATTCATCAAGCTTTTCCTGTAAACGTTTTTGATCCTCAAGCATATTATTTACCCGTGCGTTTAAATCCTTAACCACCTCCGGATCGATATATTCATATTGTGTAAATGTATTAAGCAGACGATACGAAATACCGGCAGTTAAACTTCCATATCCCTCTAACGTCCTGTTCACATTCCGGCTAATCCCCTGTCCTCCAATTTGCCCGTCAAAAGATTCATTCACCAGACTACTTTGAAGCTCGAGAGTTCCGCTTAGCCTGTCTGATAATTTGACATTAAGCATAGCACCAAATTTTCCTACCAGTTCTTCATCTTCCGGGATTCCTTTGAAAGGAAACATATGAGCCCAACCGGCACCTCCGTAAAGAATAATATCCACCGGTCTGTTAACATCATATTCTTGCCAGAGGTTTATAAGATTCACCATAAAATCAAGGTGCAGATCTGCATATCTCATCTCCTGATAATACCCTTTACCCATTCTATCTCGTTTTGGATTATAATCGAGTACATGGTCGTATATCAGACTATTATCAAAAACCAATTTATTCCAGGTGTAAATTGTTTCATTATCAATTCCATCATTCCATCCTCTCAGCCAGGCTCCTTCTGTTTGCAAACGAAGTCCATAAGAGGGACGAAGCCACTTACCAACAGACAACTTGATATTGGGAGTCAGCAATGAAAAGAATCCATCTGGGTTTTTTCGGTCTTCTTCCCCGAAATACATAGAGACACCACCCGAGAGTCCCACAAACCAATTATCCCAAAATCCGGCTTCAAAAAATGATTTAGGCTTAAGGGATGATTCCGATTGTCGGATTGCTCTTTGGGCAAAACCGGACGATGTCATGAAAAATGACACTATTATTGAAAATATGATGATAATAGAGCGTTTCATTGCATAAAATACTTAATGAATCCAGAAGCAAATGAATTGAGATAGGATTAATATTATTCAAGAATGGAAAATAAGCTCTCTCAATTAAATAAGTCTCCTGTGTAATAAACAATTATGATCCGTAATCGACAGTGGAATCAATCTAATGTTAGGAAGAAATTGGATCCAAATATGGAATCTATTTTCGGTTTAGGAACTAAGTTTCTTAAATAGTATGCCGCTCTGATTGCGAAAATTATTTTGATATATGTAACAAATAGACAAGGATTCTAATAGTTCAATAAAATATAGCGACATTTGTTGATAATAAAACAACCTCACGTTTTAATTGGTTTACTATTTCAACTATTTTTGCGTAAAATCAATGACTTTGCATTAAGAAATCGCTCAATTCTGTGCAATATCCTCAATTTGTAAATCTATATGTATTATGATTAACTTGCGAAATATTGAATAAAAATCTCTCAAAAACTCATATGCATTTTTTACACGGTACAGGAATTCTCATGGATCATCAGAATTTGAATAAAAAACTAATGGATTAATGATTAAGCTTGAAAAATTCGAGAAAGAAGATTACAATCAATTGA
Organism: Bacteroidales bacterium; assembly: GCA_963668555.2. GTDB lineage: Bacteria > Bacteroidota > Bacteroidia > Bacteroidales > UBA7332 > CAXXIC01. The sequence continues at coordinate 4,554,989 of CAXXIC010000001.1, read as the reverse complement.
TCAACTGGATCAATTCGGAGGAAGCTATGATACAGTTTAGCGGACCTGCATTTCGGTATCCTATAACCCATGCACAGCTAGATGAACACCGCAAACACGCAAACAGGTTGGTATACAAAGTTGTTGATTCAACAAGAGGCGATGTGATCGGACATGCCGAACTAAACAACATTGATTCTAATAACAATAGCGCCCGGATTTGCCGTATTCTCGTGGGGGATAGCATCAATAGGAATAGAGGATATGGTAAAGCAATCATTCATGCGCTGATCAATGTTGGCTTTCATATCTTAAAGCTGCATCGCATTGACTTGGGTGTGTATGATTTCAACCATCCGGCTATAAAATGTTATCGGGATTGCGGCTTTGAGATTGAAGGTTTGTTGCGCGAGAATATGCGGGTAGGTAATGCTTATTGGTCAACGTATAACATGAGCATAATCAACAAATCTGATTCCTGATATTTAAAAATAGCTATCATATTGAACTGATCGTGCTAGGTAATTTACCGATATACGTTCTATTAGAACTGACAAAGCAATAAACTTCAGTGAAATTATTTACCTTCGTTGCGTCGAGTTTTTCAGAAGGCTGACACATTGAAGATGTATATACAAACTTAGAAATGAAAATCAGAGCAAACCGAAATTACTTGCACATCCATAATAATAAAGAAAATGTACTTATGAAAAAAACACTCCTACTCTTCCTATTGTTGATATTCATTATTCCTTGCCGGGCACAAAAAAGCAACTATCGTTTATTAGTCGGCACCTATACCAGTCCGGGAAAGAGTGACGGTATATATGTGTTTGATCTTGATCCGGGACACGGGGTATTTACACAAAAATCAGTTGCCAAAGGAGTACTGAATCCGAGTTATCTGGCTTTGACTGCCGACAAGAAATATGTTTACTCTGTTAATCAGAATCCAAATGCAAGTACAATCAGTGCGTTTAATTTCGATGCAAAAGACGGCGTATTTTCTCTGCTAAATAAGGTCGATGCACTGGGTGATGGACCTTGTTATATATCGGCTACAAACCAACATGTGATCACCGCTAATTATACAAGCGGAAGCCTTTGCGTATTCGGACGAAAAGCTGATGGCTCGCTCACCAATGCTTTACAAGTGATTCAACATGTTGGAAGCAGTATCGACACAAATCGCCAAACATCACCGCATGTACACCAGACTATCTTTTCTCCGGATGGGAAATATCTCGTCGTAAACGATTTAGGCACAGATAAGGTGACTATCTACCGGTATGATAAAACAGGAACAATAAATACTCTTATTCCACACGACAGCCTTTCAGTAAAACCGGGTAGTGGCCCGCGCCACGTGACTTTTAGCAAAGATGGAAAACGTGTCTATTTGCTGCAGGAAATAGATGGGACATTGACCGTAATGGCTATGAAGAATGGAAAACTACGCATTTTGCAAGAGACATCAGTGGTCAGGAAAGCCAACATCGAAAGCGGTGCTGCCGATATTCATTTATCTCCCGATGGAAAATTTCTATATGCGACCAATCGGGGTACTGCTAACGACATCAGCTGCTTTGCTGTGAAAAAAGACGGAACATTGATTTATAAAAGCCAGGTTTCGACAGAAGGCATCGGCCCGCGGAATTTCGCCATATCACCTGACGGTAAATATGTATTTGTTGCCAACCAACGAACAGATAATATTGTTATTTACAAACGAGACGCAAATACAGGAATGCTAACGAAAACCGGACAACAAATAAATGTGGGATCTCCGGTGTGCCTAATCTTTTTCTAAAGGCCAAAATCAATTCGATTATGAAAAATCCAATTAAAACACGTACGCTTTCTCTATTCATTTTATCCACCTTGTTTCTCATTTTCTTATCGGGATGTGCTGACAAAGAAGTGGTAGATGCCTGTTTGAAGGGACATACATATGGATTCTTTGGAGGTTTGTGGCACGGATTTATTGCACCGTTTGATCTTATCGGAATGGCATTCCGGGACGATGTAACGATGTTTGCTCAAAACAACAATGGGTTTTGGTATGCTATGGGATTTCTGATTGGTAGCGGTGGATGGGGATTCCTGGGCAGACACGGCATGTCGAAGAAGAATTAGCGTTGAAAAACATAACACGGACAGTCTGGATTTTATCGTTGGTAAGCTTGTTTACCGACACAGCAAGTGAGATGCTTTACCCTGTTATGCCCATTTACCTGAAATCGATCGGATTCTCAATAGTCCTGATCGGAATACTCGAAGGCATGGCAGAAGCAACAGCCGGACTAAGTAAGGGGTATTTCGGCAAACTTTCAGATGCTTCTGGCAAACGGGTTCCTTTTGTACAGATTGGATATACATTGAGCGCTATTTCGAAACCGATGATGGCATTATTCATTTATCCGATCTGGATTTTTCTGGCTAGAACGTTGGATCGATTTGGAAAAGGAATCCGCACCGGAGCCAGAGACGCTATTCTGTCAAACGAAGCGACTCCCGAAACAAAAGGGAAAATATTTGGATTTCATCGTTCGATGGATACGTTTGGTGCGGTATTAGGCCCTTCACTAGCATTGCTTTATCTGTCATTTTTCCCGCATGACTACAAAACCTTATTTTACATTGCATTTATACCGGGTTTGTTAGCGGTTCTTGCTTCATTTTATCTGAAAGAGAAAAAGCAAACCCTATCCATTACAAAAAAGCCTACCTCATTCTTCTCTTTTCTAACTTATTGGAAAGCAAGCCCTCTCCTCTATCGCAAAGTCGTAATCGGTTTTTTAGTATTTACCTTGTTTAATAGTTCGGACGTTTTTCTTTTGTTGAAAGCCAAACAAGCAGGAATACAAGATACGGCAATCATTGGCGTTTACATTTTCTATAATCTCGTATATGCATTGTTTGCTTTCCCTATCGGAATAATAGCTGATAAAATCGGATTGAAGAAAATGTTTATTTTCGGCCTTTCCCTATTTACCCTCGTCTATTTTGGCATGAGTGCAGTGACTAATATTTATGCATTTATCGGATTGTTTTTCTTGTATGGAATCTATGCCGCAGCAACAGAAGGGATTTCAAAAGCCTGGATCAGCAATATTACCGACAAAAACGACACGGCAACTGCAATCGGAACCTACGCCGGATTTCAGAGTATTTGTACCATGATTGCAAGTTCATTAGCCGGAATAATCTGGTATAAATTTGGAGCAAACGTCACATTTGCAGTTACTGGAATTGCGACGGTATTGGTCATTTTGTATTTCTCGCTCTGCATTAATCCGGATAAGAAAAGGTAGGGGCATTTCACCGATACAGACAGAAAAAAGGTTATCAAAGATATTCTGATTTACATTTGCAAAAAACAGGTATTAATAAGCTTCTTTTCAACAAACTCCCCATTCAGTTTGTTATTTTTAGGTATTGTTTCTGCTGAAAAAAAATAAATCTACCATAAATAGTTAATATTTGGCCATGGCATCGTGTATGCAAAATCAAAGATCTCTACCAACCTACCACCAAAAGTAAATTATTATGCTTTTTAACTCGATTAACTTTGCTATTTTCCTTCCTATCGTTTTCCTGTTATATTGGTACGGGACGAAAGGGAATTTGAAGCTGCAAAATGTTTTGCTCTTGGGTGCAAGCTATTTCTTCTACGCTTGCTGGGACTACCGGTTTTTATTTCTGCTTATTTTCTCGACCTTTCTGGACTATTACACTGGGTTAAAAATGTATAATTCAAAAGACTCAAACAAAAAAAGATGTTGGCTTTGGCTTAGCATCGTTGTTAATTTAGGGTTTCTCGGTGTTTTTAAATATTACAATTTTTTTTCATCTTCATTTGCTGACGGACTTTCATTACTAGGCATGAATGCTAGCTTTATGACCATCAATGTCATTTTGCCGGTTGGAATCTCCTTCTATACATTTCACGGGCTATCGTATGTATTAGATATCTATCATGACCGGATTAAACCTGAGCGTAATTTTATCATCTATTCCGTTTTCGTCAGCTTCTTCCCTTTGCTGGTTGCCGGACCTATTGAAAGAGCAACGCATCTTTTGCCGCAAATCAAGAAACAAAGAGAGTTTGATTACACCAAAGCCGTAGATGGACTTAGGCAGATCCTGTGGGGCCTTTTCAAGAAAATAGTCATTGCAGACAACTGTGCTCAGTATGCCAATATGATCTTTGACAATTCATCAGCCTATTCAGGCAGCACTCTTCTTCTGGGTGCCCTGTTCTTTTCCATTCAGATATATGGAGACTTTTCGGGTTATTCGGATATTGCAATCGGTACAGCCCGTCTTTTGGGGGTAGAATTACTGCGGAATTTTGCGTTCCCCTACTTCTCAAGGGATATTGCCGAATTCTGGAGACGGTGGCATATCTCACTTTCCTCTTGGTTCAGAGATTATATTTACATACCCTTAGGCGGAAGCAAAGGCGGAACCTGGATGCGCGTAAGAAATACCTTTATCATATTTCTGGTGAGTGGTTTCTGGCATGGTGCTAACTGGACCTTTATTATCTGGGGCTTTCTGAATGCTCTTTATATTATGCCTTCCATCTTGCTAAAAACAAACCGGAATCACTTGGACATTGTGGCTCAGGGAAGACATCTGCCTAGCGTGAAAGAGCTATTGTCGATGACAGTAACTTTTTGCTTGACTGTTTTTGCCTGGATTTTCTTTCGGGCAGAAAGTGTATCTCACGCGATGAGTTATATTTCTGGCATTTTTTCCGTCTCAGTTTTCACACTCCCTGTGATTCTACCCAAAACATTATTGTTATTAATCAGCTTGTTTGTAATGGTTGAATGGTTGGGCAGGGAGCAGCAATATGCCATTGCTGCTATCGGCTTGAAATTTTCGAAACCCATAAGATGGGCTTTGTATTACAGCCTATTAATCGTTATCTTTTATTTTGCAGGTTCGAAACAGCAATTTATTTACTTTCAGTTTTAGTGAACTGAAAGTAAAAGTACGGAGAAGTTGCAGGATAGCAGCGGCAGATATTTATAAAATGATTATCGATGAAAAGGCTTATAAGAAATCAGATTATCTTTTTGCTCCCGCTAATCATTTGCGGAATTGTGGTTGAAATATCACTCAGACATATCCCTAACGAATATGCTTTTAAAGAGGAATATTTAAACAAAAATTCGGATCATGTGGAGGTTTTATTTCTGGGTTCTTCCTATGCCTATTTTGGGGTGAATCCGGTTTATGTAAAGGAGAAAAGTTTTAATACCGCCCATGTTTCGCAAACCGTGGATCTCGATTTAGCCATTCTGGAGAAATACCGGAATAAGTGGGGAAGCTTAAAATATATTGTACTACCAATTGCTTACAACACATTGTATGAACAACTCAAAAACACAGTGGAATCATGGAGAATAACAAATTATACGCTTTATTACGGCATACCCTCTTTTGATATCCAGAATCATTCGGAGGTATTGAGCAATAAGTTGAATATTAATCTGATGAAATTGTATTCCTATTATTGGAAAGAGCAAAACCGAATACGGTGTAACCGCTTGGGATGGGGGATTGACTATAATTCGAGGAAGCAACTCAATTTGGAGGAAACCGGAAAAGAGTCTGCAAAAAGGAACACCATAAAAGATGATCAGACCTTTGAAAAGAACAAGGAAGTGCTGGGGGGAATTATCGGCTTTGCCAGGAAAAATCATATCCGGATACTGTTTTATACACCACCTGCATATAAAGCTTTTGTGGCATGCCTGGATAAACATCAGCTGGAGCAGACATTCAAAACAGCTGAAACATTAGAAATTGATAATGACAACGTAAGCTACGTTAATCTCTTGAATGACACCTCTTTTCATGCCAAAGACTTTTACGATGCCGATCATTTGAATGAAATTGGAGCAAAAAAACTTACAATTAAAATTGAGAACCTGATAATAGCCAATAACAAGTCGTTAGTTGCTAAAAAGTAAAGCCAATTAGCTTTGACAAGCTATACATTTTCGGTATGACTAAAACAGCTAATGTCCGTTGATTGTAAAGCTTACATAAATTGTGAAAATCATTTTTTAGCCACACACTTCTACAGAAAAGGAAACACACTATAGAATATTGCAATTCAGATCTTTAACACTCATACCATGGAAGTAAAAGAGATTTCAAGCAGCAGATATCAGTCGATTTTCAAGCAGTATGACCATGTTTATAATACGGTCAAATTTAATTCGCTGAATGAACGCAAATGCGAAAAAATTGTCTATTTGCTTTTTACAGAAAATAAGGTAAGTTTGGGTTTAATTGCCGGATTAAGGGATGGGGTATTAACCTCTCCTTTCTCAGCACCTTTTAGTGGATTTTCAACAAATGGGAATACTATCAGAATAGAAAGAATAAATGATGCCATAAAACTTCTTGATGAGTATTCAAAACAAAATGATATTTATGCGATTAAATTTATTCTGCCACCTTATTTTTATAACGAAGACATTTTGTCTAAAACATATTATTCATTAACAATAAACGGATATACCACAATCAAAGATATTAATTACCATTTTCTCACTTCTGATTTTACTGTATACAAAGACAGTAAAATTAAAAAGAGATCGAGAGAATATTTAGATAAGGCAGAAAGTCTCGAATTATCTTTTAAACAGGTTTTTAGTGATACCGAAAAAAAGATCGTCTATAATATTATAAAAGAGAACAGAGAATGCAAAGACAGGCCAATACATTTAACCTATGAGCAACTAATTGACACAGAACGAATCGTAACCGTTGATTTTTTCCTTATATATTACCAAGACAGACCTATTGCTTCATCCGTCGCATATCATGTATCCGAACATGTTGTACAAATAGTTTTTTGGGGAAATGTTTCAGAATATACCTTATACAGACCCATGTATTTTGTGGCGTATAAGTTGTTTGAATTTTATAGTAATATAGGATTCAAAGTAATTGATGTAACGACCGGATCTGTTAATGGCATACCTAATTTCGGGCTTTGTCACTTTAAGGAAAACATAGGCTGTTCTGCCGGAATAAAATATACTATGCAAAAAACAATTCTTTAATCACATAAAAAATCCAGCAACCGTCATTTGATAGTTGCTGGATTTTTTTAATAAGCCTATAGCCTTAGACTGCAAAATATCTTTTCTTAAACCAAAATGCCACATTCACCAGCGCAATCATGACCGGCACTTCTACGAGCGGCCCGATTACAGCGGCAAAAGCTTCTCCCGAATTGATTCCAAAGATCGCAATCGCTACGGCAATCGCCAGTTCAAAATTGTTGCTGGCTGCCGTAAATGAGAGCGTGGTTGCCTGTTCATAGGTGGCTCCCGCCTTTTTACTCATGTAAAACGACAGCAAAAACATTACGCCGAAATAAATCGTCAACGGAATGGCGATGCGCACCACATCCATCGGTATTTTCACGATATACTCTCCTTTGAGCGAGAACATTACCACAATGGTAAAAAGTAATGCAATCAGCGTAAGCGGACTGATTTTAGGCACAAATTTCGTCTCATACCAATGTTTATCTTTTACCCGGATCAGGATGAAGCGGGTGAGAAAACCGGCAATAAACGGAACACCTAAGTAAATAAATACACTCTTGGCAATCTGTCCGATGGTGATCTGCTCCACACTGTCATTTACCGGAAGTCCGAACCAGCCGGGCAAAACAGCGATAAACACGTAGGCATACACCGAAAAGAGCAGCACCTGAAAGATCGAATTAAACGCAACCAATCCGGCTGCATATTCGCGGTCACCTTTGGCCAGATCGTTCCAAACAATCACCATCGCGATACATCGGGCCAAACCGATCAGGATCACGCCATACATATATTCGATGTTGAATTGCAGGAAAATGATCGCCAAAAAGAACATCAATATCGGTCCGATCACCCAGTTTTGCACCAACGACAATCCGAGGATTTTCGTATTTTTGAATACATCGCCCAGCTCTTCGTATTTTACTTTAGCTAACGGTGGATACATCATTACGATCAGCCCGATGGCAATGGGGATATTCGTTGTACCACTTGAAAACTGATGCCAGAATTCAGCTACCGATGGACTCATCCATCCCAGGCCAACCCCAATGGCCATAGCCAGAAAAATCCAAAGCGTGAGATAACGGTCGAGAAACTTCAGTCGTTTTTCCATATTAATTATCTTATTGTTTTTCAGCGTAAACCGTTATACTGTAAATCCCGGCTCCGGACTCTTGAAAATCAGCAAATTCTTGTTCATCCATATATTCAAGAAAAACAGAACTCGGAATGGTAATCACTTTTTCCTTCTGTACTTTAATCTGAGTAAAACCGGCCTCTTTAATAATCTGCAAATAATTATCGATCTGAATAGCACCTGACACACAACCGGCATACATTTCGGCAGCGTGTTGAAGCTTTTCGGGAAGCTCTCCTCGCAGCACCACATCAGACACGGAAAGGTGACCGCCCGATTTTAATATCCGATAGATCTCAGTGAAAGATTTTACTTTATCAGGAACGAGATTTAACACGCAGTTACTGACAATCACATCGGCGATGTCATTTGGCAAGGGCATTTCTTCAATATCCCCCAGGTGAAATTCGACATTTGTATATCCCAATTTCTGCGCATTAAATCGAGCCTTCTCAATCATGGTCTCCGTCATATCTATTCCGATTACGCGACCACTATCTCCTATAATAGCTCTTGCCACGAAACAATCGTTTCCGGCACCAGAGCCCAGATCGACGACGGTATCGCCTTCTTTGATTTGCGCAAACTCAGTGGGCAAGCCACAGCCCAAGCCTAAATCGGCATCGGGATGATATCCATTCAGATTATCGTAATTATCGCTAAAGGTGGAATAGTCTGCATCTGTCGAACAACAACTTGAACTACAGCACGAGGCTGCACTCGATTTGTCGCTTTGCTTTGCGATCAGGCTATACTTATCCTTTACGATCTTTTTCAGATCATGAGGTTTCATAGTTGTGGTTTGATTTGTTCAACATATAATTTGTAGAATCCTTGTTTGATTTCATCACGGACACGACGGAATTCGCTCCAGATGTGCTCTTCCGTTCCTTCTACGTGTGAAGGATCATCATAACCCATGTGCAGACGGTGTTTTACTTTACCGAGGAATGCCGGACAGACCTCATTGGCCCCGCCACAAACGGTGATCACGTAGTCCCACTCCTCACCTAAGTATTTTTCTACCTGATCGGAAGTATTCCCACTGATATCGATGCCGGCCTCTTTCATGATAGTCACGGCTTTTTCGTTCAATTTACCAGCCGCTTTGGTTCCGGCTGAACATACGGTAATGTTTTTATCGAAGGATTGTAACCAACCGTGAGCCATTTGGCTGCGGCAACTATTGCCGGTACAAAGAATTAAGACTTTCATAATTATTTAGTTTTACAAGTTATTTCTACATGTTTGATCGGTTCAAAAAAGCGATCAAAGAGAGCCAGGTAACGATCTATGGATGATCCGCACAGGCAATAATTGATTTTCAGCCCGTCAATTTCGCCATGAATCAGCCCCATATCGCGCAATTCTTTCAAATGTTGCGAAACGGTACTCCTACTCAGCGGCAGATAGTCCGAGATATCGCCGGAGATACAGGTTTTGGCTTCTGCCAGATATTTCAGAATCGCCAGACGGGCTGGATGCGATAATACTTTGGCAAAAGCAGCCAATTCCTGCAAATCATCACTAAATACTTCCTTCTTTTTCATCCCTGTCGTATGTTTTATGTCGCAAACATACGACATTGTTGATTATAAACAAAGTAATCAATATTAAGTTCATGTTACATTTAGGCCCGGCCTTTTATTTATCCAAAGGGCACACGATAAACTGAGTTCGGGATAAAAAAGATTATTCTCAACTCAACGCTAACCCAGAATATAGAAAAAACGCCTTAAATTCGTTTCAGGAATTTAAGGCGTAGTATGCAATATAATATGCTGAGACAGACTTCAATGCAATATGTAATACTGCGCTATATAAGTGATCACTCCGGCGGCAAAACCCAGTAAAGCCAACAGGCTGATTTTCTTCAGATACCACATAAAGCTAATATTCTGAAGGCCCATGACCGCCACTCCGGCCGCTGATCCGATAATTATCATACTTCCACCTGTTCCGGTAGTCAGGGCAAGAAATTCCCAGAAATAGTGGTCGGTCGGATAAACCGAAAGGTCATACATACCCTGCGTAGCCGCTACCAAAGGCACATTATCCACCACTGCCGACAAAAGTCCAAGCATGGTGCCGATCAAAAACTCATCCTGAAGTTTATCGGCCATAAATATAGCCAATGTCTTGAGGACATTAAACTCCTGCAAGGCGGCCACAGACAATAATATCCCCAGAAAAAATAAAATACCCGGAGTATCGATCTTCTGCAAAGCATACGCCACGGAGTACCGTTGCTTGATTTCCGGATCTTTCCTGAAATGCATCAGCGAAGTGGCCACCCACATCACCCCCAGCGAAAAAAGCATTCCCATAAAGGGAGGCATATGTGTGATCGCTTTAAAAACAGGCACAAAGATCAACGACAGCAATCCCAAAGCCAATATAACCTTACCTTCTAGCGAATTGCCTCCTGCCTGCGCGTTCTTTCGCTCAAATTTCTTCCCTTTAAATCTCCACATCAGAATCACGGTAGGAACCAGGCATACCATGATGCTGGGCAGAATCAGCATCCTGACAATGTTGACAGCGGTAATCTGATTACCGATCCAAAGCATGGTCGTGGTCACGTCACCAATCGGCGACCAGGCACCACCGGAATTGGCCGCAATAATGACAAGCCCTGCAAACAGCATTTTGTCATTTCGCTCGCTCAACAAGCGAGAAATCAACGATACCATCACGATAGCCGTGGTCAGGTTGTCGAGCAGCGCCGACAAAAAGAAGGTCAACACGGAGACAATCAGCAACAAGACACTCTTATTATTCGTCGTAATGCGATCGGTGATCGCATTGAATCCGCCATGCAGGTCAATCATCTCCACAATGGTCATTGCCCCTAACAGAAAGAAAAGAATCGATGAGATATCGCCCAGATGGAGAAGCAGCACTTCATACGATGCTTCCGGGGAATTGCCCTGCAAAAAGTAGAGCAGCCAGCACAATACCGCCATCATCAATGCAGGGGCTGCTTTATTTATGTGAATAGAGTGCTCCAGTGCAATTAGGAAATAACCTAGTATAAAGATCAGTACAACGAAAAATATAATCATCGGAATAGTTTTTTGTCAAAAGATAAACAGATACCCCACAATCATGATTCCGCTTGCGACAATAACAATAAGGTGAGAATCAGCGGATGTTTCGATACCTTCTTCAGGATTATCATTACAAGCAAAGATAATGCAATCATCAAACTCCTACAAACCGGAATAGCATCTCATAAGCCAGATTTCTTCTTTCGGATAAATTATTGATTACATATCTTCTTATAAAAAAGATGCTATTACCTTATTTCGTAATAGCATCCCTTTACAATTCAGACATACAATCTCAATAAATCACCTCAGCTTTTTCATATACCGCATTTATTACCTCTTCCGTAACCGGAGTTTCCCCTTTTTTATATCCCAAGTCGGTAATTCGCATATACTTGTAGTTGGTAATTCCTGCTTTATCCAATATTCTTTTACCGCAATCCACGGGGCAACCATCCAACATCAAAATGTTTTTAGTCTTTAAGTCTTCAATGGATTTCTTAATATCTGCACCTAGTACAGACAGGCAATTCATATTTCTAACGCCATTATCCCTGAGTTTGCGAGCAACAATATCTGTAACCTGTCCTAAATCGCAAGCACCACTACATGCCAAAACGATATACCCGGCTTCACCACAGAGGCAGCCTGATTTTTGATTAGAATTTTCCATGATTCTGTATTTTATTATTCAACAAATTTACTCTCTATTCTCTTGATAGTAGACATAACAAGCATAACCACCGGAATGCGACGACATAAGATAGCCCCCGGGACCTCATTCATTTGGCTAAAAATCCGGGCTGAGACCCATAATTTAGCGATACACTTACCAAGAGTACCACCCATATTGGATGGCTCGTCAATCATCATCTCAAAACTGTGATAAAAATTTCTATCTGCAACACCTGCCGCTTGGTAACATATAATCGAGTTTAAAACCATTGGAATTATAATCAATGATATATCCGGACAGCATGTTGTTTGTTGCTTCATCAACGAAAAAAGTAATCGCATCAATGGATACAATCCTTTCGCCTTCAGTCATTTTTTCCGCAACAGATATCTGCAATTCAGGGCTGAAGCGTCCTGAATGAATCGATAAGCGAATACCCTTCAAGGGATTTTCATTTTCGTCGACGCTTAACATTTTATGTAATTGGCCGAGTGCTTTGAATGTTACTTCCATAATTGAAATCTATTATTTGAAACTTTCGCTAATCTTATCTTTCGGTTCTGTTGGCTGCTCCATTACTGTATTTGGGTGGATGATAACAAATGCAATCATGGCTCTATTCCATCAGAAAATAAAATTGAACAGATATCCGACAATCATAATCCCCATAGCCACAATAGCCACGAATGTAAGTATCAACGGCAGCTTCAATACTTTTTTCAGAATAATCATTTCGGGCAATGAAAGCCCGATGACAGCCATCATAAAAGCCAAAGCAGTGCCTAACGAAGCGCCTTTCTCGATCAAAACGGATATAATGGGGATAATTCCTGCCGCATTAGAATATAGAGGAACCCCAATTAAAATTGACAACGGGACACTATACCAGGATGATTTTCCCATCAAAGCAGCCATAAAATCTTCGGGCACATACCCGTGAGCACCCGCTCCAACGGCAATACCCAATACCACATATATCCACACTTTGCCGATAATCTCTTTCACGGCATCGTAACCAAAATGCAGGCGGTCGGCCAGTTTCGGATTTACCTCTTCAATAGATGAGTCTCCGAATTTTGTTTCGTACACCCACTCCTCTACCCATTTTTCTAACTTCAGTTTCCCGATGATAAATCCAGCAATAATGGCAATAGAGAGTCCCGTTGCCACATAGATTAAAGCCGTCTTCCAACCAAATAAACCGAAAAGGAGGATAACAGCCACTTCGTTAATCATCGGTGCGGCAATCAAGAATGAAAAGGTAATGCCTAAAGGCACCCCAGACTCAACAAAACCGAGAAATAATGGAATGGCAGAACAAGAACAAAACGGCGTAACAATACCCAATCCGGCAGCCATCACATTCCCGGTAAAAGTGTTTTTCCCTGCTAATAGTTTACGGGTACGTTCCGGAGAGAAATAAGAACGAACAATCCCCACCACAAAAACAATAAGGGCAAGTAGCAGAAACACTTTAGGCACTTCGAAAATAAAGAAGCGAATGGCTTCTGTCAAATGAGTGCCGGCTTCCATACCGGTGATATCATCGATCAGAAAGTCAACCACCGGTTGCAGATAATGATAAGTCAGCATCCATACCGGCAGCAATACTAAAGGAAGCCAGACCTTTCTTGTTAAGTTTGTAATAATCATATTTTTGTATTTCGTAAAATCCCGAACAACCAATCCAAAAAATTTCAGAGAAAGACTCTGAAAATATAATATACTCCCACCAGCATAAACAGTACGGCAATCACACGGCGAAACCAGATTTCAAAGGTTTTCACCTTTTGATATACTCCACCGATACTCGACACGGCATAAGCCAATATCCAGGCAAAAATGATCACCGGAATACCTGTGGCGATAGCAAAAACGAAGGGCAGATAAAGCCCGGCGCTGCTTGATACAGTCATGGGAACCAACATCCCGAAATACAACACTCCGCTATAGGGGCAAAATGCCAAAGCAAAAACCACGCCCAACAGCAAAGCATCGATATATCCCCAACGGGTCTTTTTTTCCATACGGGCATTCAGGCTGTCCAGTCCGGGAAACTTTATCTTAATCACATCCAACATAAAGAGGCCGATAATGATCAGCAACGGCCCAAGAAACCGCTCACCGTATTGCTGCAGGAAGCCCGAAAATTTAAACTGATCTACGCCGAGGAAGATAACCAGCGCTATAGCGGTGTAGCTGATTGCCCGCCCTAAAGTATAGAGCAAACCATTAAGAAACACCCGGTTGCGGTTTTCCAGATCTTTACTAATAAAACCCACCGCCGTAATATTGGTTGCCAACGGGCAAGGACTGATCGCCGTCATCAAACCCAGCACCCATGCCGAAAGCCACGGCATAGAGCTATCTTCTAAGATTGAGTTGAAAAAATCCATCATTTTGTATCTGTTGGGGCAACCCTTGTGGTTGCCCTGTTATGTTTATGTGAAAGAGTATCTACTCCCCTCTCTTTCGGAGAGGGGTCGGGGGTGAGGCTCCCCTTATTTCAGCAAAGCATCCACTTTTTCCTTGATGACCGCTTTAAATTTTTCAGGATTCGAGCGTGCATACATGAAACCCTCGTTGGTAATATTCACTTTCTTATCACCTTTTACCAACAAAAGTGTTTGACCGGAAACATCCAGCTTTTTAGCTATTGCCTCACTTGAATTTTCATCCAAATTAATTGACTGGAAAGTAATCAACCCGTTTTTCGCTAATTGAGGATAAAGTGCATTGAGATTCTTTTGAGCCTCAGACTCTACAGCCTTACAGGTTACGCATCGAGATGTAAAGTGAAAGTAGTAGGCTTCAATCTTCTTAGCTGGAGCTGCTTTTGCACTTTTCTTAGCAGCTTGCGCATGCAATGCAAATGTTGAGATAACAAAGGCTAACGCCATCAATTTCAATGCTTTCATAACGTCTGATTTTATTTGATTAATAATTTCTTTATTTCTTCAAGAGAAGGCACGCGACCTTTTACCACCACTACTCCATCAATCACCAAAGCCGGAGTAGTCATTACCCCAAACTTCATGATATCCATGATATTCTCTACCTTTGTGATAGTGGCATCTATGCCATTCTCTTCGACGACCTCTCGGGTCCATTTTTCAAGTGTCTTACACTTTGGACATCCTGTGCCCAGAATTTTAATTTCCATACTTTGATATTAATTTAATTGTTTCGTAAAAACCCGAAATAACCGGGCAAAAAAATTTCTTTACAATACTACTGTTCATTTATCTATTCTGCGATGAAGTTCGCACTACTCCTCCTCTTTGGGGAGGCAGGGAGGGGTTTACCGTTGAAAAAATGCACCCAACAATAGTTTCGCCTCGTTCCAGCTCTCCCGGTTGATACAATACTTAATATACGGTGGATTGATTTCCCCCTGTATCAGGCCGGCCTTTTTCAGCTCCTTCAGATGCTCCGAAAGCGTTGAGCGGGCTATCGGCAACTCCTCCGCCATATCGCCGCTGTAGCAGCATTTATCGATATTGCGGATCAGGAAATCGAGGATAAATACCCGCACCGGATGGCTCAAAGCCTTAGCGTAACGGGCTGTTCGCTCCTGATCTTCTGTAAAATACGTTTTTTTCATAATGGGTAAACAAATTCATTTCGTAATAAGACGAAACAAAGATATGGAAATTATCTCTGATCTGGTTCATTGCACTAAAGTTTTTATCCTTTAAATGAGTTATCCTCAAATCAGAATACCACAACCGTCATTTATTGAATAGCAATTATATACCCGGCTTAGCTTTATTGAGGATAAATTATCTTTTCCAAAAACAGGGAGGGGTGTGATACTACACAGGCTAAGTGTCATAGATATTTCGGTTATCATCCTTCTAATAACATGTTGGACAAAGATTAACTTTATAAATAACCATTAATTCATGAGTTCCTATTGAACTGCGGCTAATGCTTCCGATATTAAAATCATAACTATAAATCGTTTGCAAACCAGGAAAAAGATTCAATCCTAATATCGCACCCAGTTCATTACTATAGCGGTAAAACAACCCAACCTGAAATAACTCAGAGGCTCTTTCTCCCTTAAGAAAGACAGATGCCTTCATTTCCGGCTGAAATATATTTGCATATTGAAAGCCACTTATACCGAGTCCATAATCCATAAAATACCCGTCATGTGTTCTGTAGGTTGCATACATTATATTCGTATTTCTCTGATATTTGGTCTTTGTAGTAAAAAGAGACAATAAATTTTGACTGGACACCCCTAACTTAAAATTCCTATTAGTAAGTTCAAAACCCAAATCAGTATTAAACTTATTCTCTGATAACATCTGGCTTTGAAACGCCGGATCAAACATATTATCTAATGTTGCTTTATTCATATCATAATGCAGACTCATAAAGCTGGGGGACAAGCCCATGTTTAACTTCCAGATTTCATTTAATGACAAATTATATGCATAAGATAAAGATATTGAACTTGATTTTGTCAATCCAATTTCATCCATATATGCCTTTGCACCCAATTGTACATGAAATCTTTCAAAAAACTTAGTTCCTGAAAGAAAAAGTGTTTTAGGAGCGCCATTTAAACCTACCCACTGTAAACGTCCGACACTGGAAATAGTATATGAATACTGATCACTCACGGATGCCGGATTAATGTAGTATAGATTATCCCAATAATCATTAATCCGGATATGAGATTGAGAGTATCCTTCCAGAAATCCCCATACAATACATACACTTAATAAAATACGTTTCATATTTATCTTACTTTTCAATCCTTAGATTATTCAATCATAACCAGATTGATTATTTTATCGTACTACAGTTATATACCCTTCTTTTGTTTTTGTACCTTTTTCAGATGTGTAATACAAAATATAGAAGTATGTATCATTGGATACCGGGGAATGCTTATATGTCCCATCCCAGCCTTCAGAACCTTCATAAAACAATACACCATTTCGGTTATAAATCTTTATCCGCCAGCCCCGCATAAACAAGTCATTCATCCCATCTCCATTGGGAGTAAAAACATTCGGAATTTTAGCAGGTGTGATCCAAATGCGTTTTGTAGCTGTTTCTTTACAACCGTTTGGATTAACGACACTTAGCTTAATATCATAATAGCCATCCTTTAGATTCTTATAGGTGTGAGATATGTAATTTCCCTCAGCAAAGGTTGAATCGCCAAAATCCCAGCTATATAATGATGATGGAATTACTTCACTCCAGACTTTCACTGTCGGATTTTCGATGTCCACCACATCCCGGTCTGACTGTACACTGTAATTGTAAAGGCCAAGAGTTGAAACATTGAAATTCAGAACTGATTTACATCCGGCTTTAGAGATACCTTCCACACTATAAGAACCTGCAGATTTAATCAGCATACTATCTGCTGTTGAACCATTTTCCCATTTATAAAAATCCGCACCGTTAATATGAATCCAAACAGAATCACCCGGGCACAATTCAGGAATCTGAGCAAGGGTCAATTCCGGTACTTTTTCGACGATGATTGTCTTTTCATAAGTACTACTACACAATAATGTAGTAATGGTAAAACGTACCTGATAGCTTCCGGGAGAAGCAAAAGTGTGAATCGGATTAACTTCAACCGATGTATTTCCATCTCCGAAATTCCAAAAATATGAGATGTTACTTCCCAATGCTTCCGGATTAACTACTTTAAACTGATAAGTCCGGTTATTGCAATCCAATAAGTGATAATTAAATCCGGGAGCTTTCAAATCTACATTAAATGAATAACCGGTAGTACAACCTAAAGCATCCGTTATTGTTAAAGCAACCAAGCCATTATCGCTAGTTGTCATTATTTCGCCATTCGAACCACTTACTTTTCCGGTGGACCAATCATATCTATACGGAGGTACTCCTCCTGACACATGAGCCGAAGAGACCAACTGAAGCTCCCCTGCAGAGCAATTGAAACGAGACTCCTGCTCGACCGACACCGAAAGTGGAACAGGACGTCTAATCTCATATTCCAGCATTTTAGAGCATCCGTTGAAGTCAGTAACTGAAACAAAATATTTCCCGGCTTGTACATTTTCCAGGTCTTCAGTATTAGATGTATTTGACCACTGATAAGTATATGGAGGCGTACCCCCTGTAACTGTCAGATCAATACTTCCACTTTTCGTGTCATTACAATCCAAAGCATCGGTAACCTGAGCCGAAACATTTAGCTGTTGTGGCTCCACAATAATGAATGTATGTATGATTTCGCATGGTTTAGCATCGCTTATTATTACAGTGTATGTCCCCGGCCCAATATTATTCCGTTCATTACCTGAAGTCGAATTGTCACTCCAGGTAAGTTTTACTTTACCTTGTCCTCCTTCAATATTCAATTTTATGCTACCATCATTAGCTCCATGACAACTGATCTGTTTCACTACAGGATTTATCCTGAATACCGGAGCTTCCGGTATGGTGACCTTCACTGTTTTCACACACTGGTTAGCATCGGTAATTGTAATTACATAATCCTTAGCGGACAAGTTTTGCTGATAGAATCCGGAAGCCAGGTTATCCCATTCGGCAATATAAGGGGGCACGCCTCCGCTAATATCTAATTTTATTGAAGCATTATCAGCACCGTAACAGGTTATTGGAGTAGTAATAACCTCTGCTTTTATTGATTCCGGTTCTGTAATTTCGGTCGTAAACAGAGTGCTACATCCTGAATTATCTGTAACCGACAGCTGATAATTTCCTGAATATAAAGCGGTAATATCTTTTGAAGCCGAAACAAAGCCGTTGGGGCCGATCCAGTTATACAAATAGTCTAATACTCCCGGCTCAACTTCAACTTTAGTTCCTCCGGTTACTGTGACAGAGATACTTCCATTATTATCTCCAGCACAATGGTTATTTACTTTTTGTATGAGTTCAATTTTTAATGGCTCAGGCTCTGCAATATGATAAGTTTGTATTACAGGGCCACAATTATTTGAATCTGTAACCGACAATACATAATCTCCCGGTTCGAGGCCTGTAATATCCTGTGTTGTAGCAAAAGGTAAATTATTTTTGGTCCAATTGAAGTTATACTTACCTGTTCCCCCTGTTATTAATACAGATATTTTACCGTTATGAGCACCAAAACAAGATATATTTTTATGTTCCTGAGTTTGTAAACTAAGAAGATCTGGCTCATTAATTGTAAAAATACCATTATAAGGCAGACCACCCCCATCTGTAATCCTGAGAGTATAGTCCCCTGGTTTCAATTCAGTTAAAACAGATTTATCAGACGTAAAATTTTCCGGCCCATTCCATTCAATAACATATGGAGGATTTCCGCCTTCTATATTCAGACTTATTTCACCATTATTTGCACCATTACATGTTATATCTTTAACCATAGCGTTAGGGGTGATTGGAGGATTAACTACAACTGTAATTTTAAAGTCTTTGCCATCACAATCACCTGCCATAGGTTTTACATGATATATGACTGTAGCCTTAGCTTTAGTATTATTTGTAAGTGTCTGGCTAATTACACTTTGTGCATTTGGTTGTGCTGATGCCCCGGAAATTGAATTTACAGGATTTATTGCAGGTTGAATCCAGGTATACATTGTACCTGACGGTACGGTATCAGTATTATTATTTACCGGAATTACCATGAAAGCAGTTCCGCTTCCAATCTCCCGATAGAAATCTGATATTACCGGATATTGATTTACGGTCACCTTAGCAGTTTCTGAAACAAGACTACTACAACCTCCTGTTGGCAAAGTAATAATACAGTAATAGTATATTGTTCCCACTTGCATACCAGAGGGGTGATAACTTTGGGATGTTGCACCGGAGATTGCGGTGCCTGATATTCTGTCATTTATCGTATTAGAATACCATTGATACAATGGCGCTCCTACACCATCTTTATAACTAACTGATAAAATGGTAGGAGTTTCGCCTTTACAAATAGTACTTGGAATCGGTTGAGTAACAAATGTCGGAGCCAATTTAACAGTTACTTCAGCCACATCCGATGTCGTGGCACATCCCAGTCCGGTCTGACTTATTGCGCAATAATAATATCTTGTTCCTACTACATCTGTTGGGGGCGTAAAACTAGCTGTTGCAGCTCCGCTTATGGCTGTTCCGCCACTGTTTGAATTTGTGTTGTTACGATACCATTGATAAGAGAATGTTCCTTCTCCACCTGCTGCATCTACTTTCAATTCTTCCGGTGATGTGCTCTGACATACTGTCTGCGATGCTAACGGCTGTGTCGTGACTGTCGGATCTGGAAGTACGTTGACCTCTGCTGTCTGACTGATCATTGTACCACATCCATTTCCGTTTAACGAGACAATAACATAGTAATAATAGCTTCCGGGAGCATTAAATACAGGAGGAGTATAAGTTGCGGAAGTTGCACCCGGAATTGCCGTTCCTCCAATAATGCTATTTGTTGCATTTCTATACCATTGGTATGTTGGTGTTCCACTACCTCCCGTGTAAGACACTGTCAACGGTGCAATAATGCCACCCACACATATCTTTTGTGTGGGTAGTGGTCCTGCACTGATCGTTGGTAAACGATTCACCGTTACGTTAGCAACGTCAGAAGTAATACTTGAGCACCCTCCGCCACTTAAGCTGATTACGCAATAATAATAAGAGGTTCCTTCGGCTGATGTTACCGGATCATAAGTGGAACCGGTGGCTCCGTTAATCGCAGTACCTCCAGTGTTATTGTTGGTTTTATTACTGTACCATTGGAAAGAAGGGGTTCCGGTACCATTAATATAAGCAATACTAAGTTGTGTTGCTGAACCGTCAAGACAAACACTGCTCGATTGTGGCTGCGTTGTGATCATTGGAGCCGGCACCACTACAACTTTTGCAACATCCGATACCGTGGCACATCCCAGTCCGGTCTGACTTATTGTGCAATAATAATATCTTGTACCTACTACATCTGTTGGGGGCGTAAAGTTAGCCGTTGCAGCTCCGCTTATGGCTGTTCCGCCACTGTTTGAATTTGTGTTGTTACGATACCATTGATAAGAGAATATTCCTTCTCCACCTGCTGCATCTACCTTTAATTCTTCCGGTGATGTGCTCTGACATACTGTCTGCGATGCTAACGGCTGTGTCGTGACTGTCGGATCTGGAAGTACGTTGACCTCTGCTGTCTGACTGATCATTGTACCACATCCATTTCCATTTAATGAGACTACAACATAGTAATAATAGCTTCCGGGAGTATTAAATACAGGAGGAGTATAAGTTGCGGAAGTTGCACCCGGAATTGCCGTTCCTCCAATAATGCTATTTGTTGCATTTCTATACCATTGATATGTTGGTGTTCCACTACCTCCCGTGTAAGACACTGTCAACGGTACAATAATGCCACCCACACATATCTTTTGCGTAGGAAGTGGTTCTGTACTGATCGTTGGTAAACGATTCACCTTTACGGTAGCAACGTCAGAAGTAATACTTGAGCACCCTCCGCCGCTTAAGCTGATTACGCAATAATAATAAGAGGTTCCTTCGGCTGATGTTACCGGATCATAAGTGGAACCGGTGGCTCCGTTAATCGCAGTACCTCCAGTGTTACTGTTGGTTGTATTGCTGTACCATTGGTAAGAGGGGATTCCGATACCATTAATATAAGCAACACTAAGTTGTGTTGCTGAACCGTCAAGACAAACACTGCTCGATTGTGGCTGCGTTGTGATCACTGGAGCCGGCACCACTACGACTTTTGCAACATCCGATACCGTGGCACATCCCAGTCCGGTCTGACTTATTGTGCAATAATAATATCTTGTACCTACTACATCTGTTGGGGGCGTAAAGTTAGCCGCTGCGGCTCCGCTTATGGCAGTTCCGCCACTGTTTGAATTTGTATTATTACGATACCATTGATAAGAGAATATTCCTTCTCCACCTGATTCTTCTACTTTCAATTCTCCGGAGGCTGTGCTCTGACATACTGTCTGCGATGCCAATGGCTGTGTTGTTACAATCGGATCGGGAAGAACATTGACCTCTGCTGTCTGACTGGTTACAGCGCCACATCCACTTCCACTTTGAGAAACAACCACATAGTAGTAATAATTGCCTGCGACAGTGAATATCGGAGGAGTATAAGAAGATGACGTAGCACCTGAAATCAATGTTCCACCGATATGGCTGTTACTTGTATTGCTATACCACTGATAGGTTGTTGTCCCTGCTCCACCAGTATAAGATACTGTCAATGGATTGATTGTACCACCCACGCAAATTTTCTGTGTAGAAAGAGGTTCTTTGCTAATTGTCAACAATGGATTCACAGTAATCGTAAATGTAACCGGAGTCCCCAAACACCCATTTGAATTGGAAGGAATAACGGTAACATTCACAACTTTAGGTGTACTACTATTATTGGTTGCTACAAAAGCAGGAAGATTTCCTGTACCACTATTTGCCGGTAAGCCAATTTCTGTAGCGTTGCTACTGTTCCAAGAGTAAGTCATATCACTGACTGTGCTGGAAAACGCAAATTCAGTTTGATTGGAACCACTACACAAGGTGATATTATTGATTGGACTTACTTTGGGAGAAGGAAGTACCTGAATGGTAAATGTCTTAGATTCTCCAACACAATCGGTCGTCGTCACTTTCGGAGTAACGGTTATCATAGCAGTTAAAGTTGTAGTTCCATTATTTTTTAATGTATATGCAACCAGGTTGCCTGTTCCTGTAGCCGGTAAACCGATATTTGTATTATTGTTTGTCCAGGTGTATGCGGTATTGGCAAGATTACTTGTAAAAATAACCGGATCAGATAATGCACCTGCACATTTAGCCTGATTGGGTATATCATTTAATATCGGTGCCGGATTAACTGTAAAGGTTTTCGAGCTCGTTGTAGTGCCACATTCGTTGGTAACAGATACTGAATAAGTAAACGTACCAAAAGAAGAATAGGTGATTTGCCCGGGAATAGCATCCGTTGATGCTTCTGGTGTTCCTCCCGGAAAACTCCAACTATATGTCAATGGCTGAGTGGCATTATTGACCACAGTAGCACTTGGATTCACAACTGTAGAAGTCCCTGTTTGACATAAAGGTGATATAGTAGCCAAAGTGACAGCTGGGGCACTTTTTACTGTAACAGTTTTGGATACAGACTGAGCTCCGCACGCACCAATCGCAGTCATTGTCAGGGTATACGTACCCGCGCTACTCAACTGAATGACAGGAGAAGCTGAAGTATTCGTAGTTCCATCTACATAAGAGTACGCAGGATTCCCCCCCGTTCTTGTAACGCTCCAGTTGTAAGTTGGCGCAGAACAAGCCTTCGACACATCGATCGTATTTGTTGTGGTAATCTTTAAAGGTGCGCAGCCTTCAATATTATTTATCGTAAATGAGGGTGTTATTGACGGCTCAACGCATATCTGTTGTGTCTTAGTTGTTGTACCACAACCATTTTGGGCTGTTAGTGTTACGTTGTAAGTACCTGGGGTAGTGTAGGTATGAGAAATATTTTGAGGAGTTGTGATCCAACCCGTTGACTGTGTATTTGAATCTCCAAAATCCCACTTATATTTAGTACTCTGGGAACAATCTGTATCGTACCCCTGCTTAGTAGTATTTAAAAATGTGAATGAGGTATTAACACATGCTTTTGTCGTAGCCGTGAAATTTGCATCTGGCTTAGTTAAAATAGAAATATTAGAAATAGTTCCGATCGTTGATCCACAAGCGTTTTCTACGGTTAGAGTAACTGTAAATTGGCTTGAAGGACAGCTGGACTGTGTATACGAATGTGGAACCGGATAATTTGATGAAGCCTCAGGGTTAGCTTCATTGAAAAACGTTGAGTTTCTCATTTGCTCTTGGGTAAGGACTAATTCAGCAGTTCCGTCACCATAATTAATTCGATAAGTCGTCCCTGGTGAATTTGTTCCCCATTTTGAAATTTCAAACTGCAAATTATCTGTAGGAGCACAAAGATTTTGTGTATTACCGGGACTAATAATACCTCCGGAAGGATTGGATACATTCTTTACCAAATAGGATTTAGAATTGACACAGCCATTGCTTCCATTCGCTGTTATGACCATACTATATGCACCAAGTTTTGAATATGTATGTGTGATCGGAAAAGAAATATTAGATTTTGTTATTCCATCCCCCCAGTTAATTGAAAAAGAAGTAATACAAGTACTATTAGAAATATTTCCAACTGTAATCGTGTATTCAGGATTTGAAGCAGAAGCATTTCTACAGTTACTGAATTGATTACTGGCACTAGTTGCATCTACATCTTCAAATTCAATATCCGGTTTTTGAGCAATCGTTATTTCCTTCGTTGTGGAAGATGAACATCCATTAGCATCAGTTACTGTCAATTTAACCGAAAATTTTTCGGTTCCACAGCCAATTGAATTAAAACTATGTACCGGATTGAATGCTGTTGATGTAGTTCCATCACCGAAATACCAATTATAAGTCAATGGAGCCACACCATTGACATTTGCACTAAAACTTATATCTGATCCGGAACATTGATTATCCAGAAAATCTACGGCATTTATCTGTGGTAATGCATTTACTTTAAGTTCTTCCGTAACAGAACATCCATTACTATTTTCATATGTTATAATTGTAGAGCCCGCTGCGACAGGGGTAACCCATCCTTGATTATCAATATTTGCAACACTGATATTTGATGATTTCCAGAGAGTACTATTTGCCAAAGTTCCGGATCCTATTAATTGTGTTTTTCCCGAAAAAAGGCATAATAAAAAATTTCCGGAAATGGTTGGCATTTCATTTACAGTCACCGTTGCTTTACCGGGTTGAGCAATTAACTGACCAAACTGGTCCGAAACACTATCCAAAGAATATTCAAAAACTCCGGGTTGTGTAGTCTGTACAGCTAAAGTCACATCATTACCAGTTTCGGAAGTTTTAATCGATTGAAAAGCTCCGCCATTCATCCGATAGACAAATGTGTATGGAGACGTTCCACCAGACCCCTTAAAAGTGATATTAATACCGCTTTTCCCCTGACAAACAGATACTGAACCATCAATTGTACCTGATAATCCATCCGCTTTAATACGATTATGCATTCCTATCAGCAAAACCGACAAAATGAGATATTTAATAATTTTCATGGTGAATAAATTCATTCAAATCTAAATAAAAGCATGCTATCTCTCTCCCGGAATATTTCTAACACACCGGAATCCGATGTGCGATTTCTGCTCATTTTGATATTTCCATTCCCGCAGGTTTACATTGACATAGTTATATACATCTTTAAATGAACCACCTCTCACCACTTTACGCTTTAGCAAATACGGAGTGCTTTCTGATGCATTGAATTCTGTTGTTGCATTAATAGTTGACATGATTTTATTACCGGAAGCAAAGTATGCCGTAGATGTCCATTCGGCCACATTACCTACTAAATCATAAACACCTAAGTCATTTGGCGGGAAAGATCCAATTGGTGCAGTGATCAGATATTTATCTGCCGGGAAGTTACCCTTTAGCGGTTTGAAGTTAGCAAAATACTGACCTTTCTGATTGGTCATATCATGACTTTTCCAGGGGTATTTTTTATTGACATTTCCTTTCACACCACCTTTTGCCGCATACTCCCATTCAGCCTCAGTAGGTAACCGGTATGGAGCGATTTCACATCTGCTATGAATATTATGATATCTGGTCCGCCAGTGACAAAATGCATTAGCCTGCTCCCAGGATACTCCTACAACCGGATAGTTCAAATATGCCGGACTACTGAAATACATCAGTAGATACATATCGTTCTTTTCACCATTAAAATCTACCTTCCAACAGTTTGTATCCGGATAAATATTGATAACAGACCGTGTGAAATAATCCTTGTATTCTTTGATTCGTCTATTAATGCGAATCGTAGCAATTCTCCCTTTTTCATTTATATAAGAAGAATCCATGGCCATAAATACTCCTTCATCCTCATTCAGAACTACATCTGTATTTAATACCCTTCGCCTTAACGAATAACGCTTTTGGGTTGCTCTTTCTAAGTCAATCCAATCATATTGATAATTTAAAAGATTTGCATTAACTATTCGTTTTCCGTTTTCCGGATCCACAGAATAAATCTGATTCAGGATTTCCCTGATTCCGGGGTCTTTGGAATGTGTGGGTAATGGCTTTTTCCAGTTCAATACGAGCTTGCCGGTGCTCCTGTTTTCCGTTTTGAAAGAGGATTCTATTTCACTAAGCTTTTCTCTCAAAAGAGAATCTCTCACCCAATTTACAAAGTGCCTGTACATATAATTAGATACTTCATGTTCATCCATCCAAAACGCCTCTATTGAAACCGTCATAGAATCATTGACTGTACCCCATACCGAGTCATTAGGAGTACCCATTCGAAATGCACCCCGTCTGATCTCAACCATACCCCATGGATTTGCTTCTTTAAAATGAACCGGAGAAAATACCGGAAGATCCCCTCTAACTCTATCAACACAAGAGCTAAACATCAATAAGCCAATAAAAAACAACACAAAAACCTTATACATAATTGGTTACATATTGCATTAGTCGAATTCACCTTATTATAGTTCAAATTCTGATCTGAATAACGCTGATCAGAATTTGTTATATTTTGCAAATATACAAATTAATACAGGCTCAATAACTTTTTGCGTGGATACTAGCGGTGCAACCACCTATACCCCACCCTTATTTCTCGGGTACACACGTATAAATATACCAACATCGTCCGACATATGTTAATCACACAACTCTATAACTCCGTTCTATTTTATACCAAATAATATATATAACGCCCAAAATGGAAGGCTTTGATATATAAAATCAAATAATCACCCACAAATCCACGGCAATTCACTTACGCATAAACAATACTTACATATGCATATAAATGTAATATATTTACATTATGGTGATACATATACTATATTTATATTCGTTTATTTTTCACACAAGAATATTACGAATGCTATATGTTAATTATGCGTAAACTTAATTCAACTCTTGTTTTAAACGATAAATTAACTATACCTTTGTTTAAACTAATTGCAAAACATACCGGGCAAGGTTTTGCATGCTTACACATTATGTTAATTCACATATATTATTTCAGGTGAATATATACATATTTAAAAGAAAGGATAAGAGTTATGAGAAACAGATATGTTCGCGTTCCCCTCATCAAGATTACTGACAATCCATCAACGAACGGAATGAAATTCCGCATGGAATTTCATGTTTCATCATATGGAAACATGAAGCGCATTAAGGAATTTAAACATTCCATATCATACAATCAAAATTCCAGTTGGAATCTGATGTTTCCATACATGGAAAGATCAAATTCCGGGAAGAATCTGATGTTTCCATATATGGAAACATCAAAATCCGTGAGGAAATTCATGTTTCATCGTGTTGCATCATCCGATTCCTACCGGAATCGGACTCCGTCCGATTAGTTTTTTTTGACCCGACCAAGGATTTCGCAGCCCGCACCGACTCCCTTCGGCTTCCCGCTACAGATCCTCGCTATATGACCAGGCTTTCGGGCCAGGTGTTTTTCGGAGTTTTTTATTTTATATTATTCATTTAATTCCTACAATCATGGAGAATTATTTACCTAACAAGTTATCAATTGAGAAATTGTCCCGCTGCGCACGTATGGCCATCGAGACAACAAAAGAGTCCGGGTTGACCGAGGCAACACTTGACTCAAGTTTTACCGATCTGACCAGCATAAACACTGATTTCACCAGGGCACTGCAGCGAAACCGCTATGGCAACTTCAATGACTCAGTGACAGCTGCTGCGGAGAAATGCTACAAAGCACACATGGGATTGCGCAACTACCTGCGCACAGCGACCCAGTCGCTCGACAACAATGTGAGCAATGCCGCCAAGGCGTTACGCGACCGCGTGTTTCCGATCGGGAAAGGTATTACTACCCGTAATATCGTCAACAACTCCACCAAGCTTTTCCGTATCACAGAGGAGCTGGGCAAGGATGAACATGCTCAAAACATCGGGACAACGAAGCTCTCGGACTATATCCAGTCCCTCGACGAATCGGTACACAACCTCGAAGAGGTTTGCCGACAAAAGGGAAATGAAAAGGTGAACATCCAAAAGACCTCATCGGCTACCGGCATGCGAAAACCGCTTGTCCTCGCGCTAAATGTCTTCTGCAACTGGGTAAATGCGAAATCCCTGACTACCAAAGAGGCGGAATGGACTCTTTTACTTCACCAACTTCAGGAGCGTTTCATGTCGGTAAAAACGACGACATCCACAAAGGCTGCCGCAACTGACTCAGCGACCGAAACTACCAATCCTGAGCAACCTGTAGCGTAAGCGATCAGAGACAATAGGGAAATCCTGACCGGCGAGGGAGCGTTGGTTGGGATTTTTTTATACTTACAAACCGTTGAAAAGGTCTGCGACCGTTTTCAAGGTTAACGGTCGCAGTCGTAAAAACGGGCTTAGGATGGTAGTTAAATATGAATACCAAACACCCCGAGTTTTCCGAAACCTGGAGTGTTATGCAGATTTCCCTTATTCTGTAAATCCCCGGATAGATTAGTACTCTCCCTAATCAGGCCACCTGAATGCATTTTGCTTTCAGGTGGCTTCTTTTGTTGTGCTTCATTTTACAATTTATAGGGTTTATCATATTTACTTATTGATTTCTACTCTTTTGATGAATATTTACATATTATGCTTTAGGGTTTAAGTTTATATTGTTTAATTTGCAAGAGGAAAAGAGAAAATAGATGTTAGATACTCCTTTTCTATAAGTTAACTAGATTTCCAGCAGGAGTTACACTACGCTAAACTCACACTAGAAGGGAATACAGAATTTGAATAAAACTCAACAAAATACTTAGTCAATGACACAAATCATCAAATCGATCGGAATTGTATTATTACTACTAACAGTACAAACCATCGCATGCCAGAACAATGATAAGAAGTTAATTTCCAATGTATTTAACAACTACAAAACAGCTATTCTCAATGATAAAGGAGAAGAGGCAGTAAAGTATGTTGACCAGCGTACGATTAAATATTACAATGATATGCTTGATCTGGTCAAAAATGCGGATTCTGCAAAGGTTGAAAAACTTTCGATGCTGGATAAACTGATGGTTCTGGCTATAAGACACCGGACATCCAAAGAAGAGATTCTAAAATTTGAAGGGAGGTCTTTATTGATTTATGCAATCAATAGCGGAATGGTCGGAAAAAACAGTGTTTCCAATCAAAATGTTGGGGACATCACTATTAATGATAGCTTTGCAAAAGGACAATTCATCTCCAGCGGACAAAAAACGCCCTTCTTTTTTCATTTCTACAAAGCGAATTCTGAGTGGAAGATCGATCTGACTTCCCTTTTTCCCATCTCTAATATGGCATTAAAAAAGATGGTGGAAACTTATGGCGCAAATGAAACCAGTTATATCCTTTCTATGCTTAAGATGGTTACAGGAAAAGAACCGGATTCAAAAATCTGGCAACCAGTTAGGGAATAATTGCCCCCCTTCCTTCACGCGAGTTTGACAGGTATCTCTGGTGCGAGTTTAGCGATAGCGTAATTCGTACCTAAAATATAGACAGCTTGTAGCTGTCTATATTAAACAGCAATTTTCTTATGTCCTTACAATATCAATCATATCAGAATGAAGAATTCTGCAAATTCTTAAACAATAGAAGACTTGAAAACAAATAAGTTTCACAATTTCCAGATGACATCTAATACAACTGTCCTAACTCAATATACGAGAAATCAAACTAAAGGACAAACACGAGTTTATTTACCAATAAAGAAGGTGTTCGGGTTTGTTATTTCGCTCATGTTTTTACAGGTTATGTTTACCGGTTGTGAATATATCCCGAAAGAAGAAAACTTCATCGACCTGAAGAAACCGGCTAACAACCATCAACTGGAACTATCTCTTGTACCTGCGAACGATACAATAAAGATATTCAAAAACACAAAACTCACTTTTATGTTTAATCCAAATGGATTAGCTCTTTCACACGCAACAATCGCCATTGATTCAATTGATTTCTCAATTAATTCAGATACATCTACGATCACGATAAATCCCGAATTTTACACAACAGGCATACATAGATTAAAAGCAAAATATTACTCAAACAGCGGTACCGGTAGCATTGCTGACAAATTAGGTGCCGAGGGTTATATGATTGAGAAAAACTATGTTTTGCTGATAGACGGGTCAAAAGCCCAGGCGATTACTGCCCAATATTCGATTAACTCTAATCGGATGCTTGAATTATCCTGGCCGGAGTGTACTAATCTGAATTTCGATGCTTATATAATTAAGAATGGGTATCAAGTGATTAAAGTTATAACCGACCGGAAAAGCAGTCGTTTTGTCGATAGTTTATATGTAGGAGGAAAAGCCTATTATTCAGTTGACACCAGGGTGGTTACAAATAATAAGATTACTACGGGGAATCAACTTACAATAAATGAAGACTATCCTCATCTTAACTTTAAACAGATCCGCGCTGATAGTTTAATGATTTACTGGAATAGATCTAAGTTAAAATGCAATGTCCATTTGGCTTATGGTGTAGGGCAAAGTGAATATGTAAAATATGACTTTTCATCCGATACAGATACCTGTTGCGTAATTGCGTCGCCTCCATTTGGCGAACAGTTTATCTTTCAAATATCAACACAGCCATTCTACAAAAAGAGCTATTTTGTGTTTGAGACTTTTGAACAAAAATATTATACCTATGGCACAGCCCTGAATGAATCAACCAATAATCTAGGATACAACGGTTTAAAAAACATCCTCTTTGCTGGCAATTATAGCAATTTAAACTGTTATGACATGACATCCAAAACTAAAATCAGATCTGTAAATCTGTCTGAATATCCGACATTGATATCAAATGCCGTAAACTCAAGTAAATTGGCTGTTTATACTTATCAGAATATATATGTTTACCCTGATGAAACCCTCTCTAATCCCGTAAAGATTAGCCTGAGTGGCATAAATAGTATTAAACACTTCATGTTGACAGACAACAATTATATCGCTATGGAATATTATGATAGTTTTATCATGATTAATCTGGCAAACAATAATGAAATATCTACCTTAAATCTGACTGAAACCCCTTATTATACACCATATCCTAAAATTACAACATCACAGGATGGAAAGTATATTTGCATTACAACAAATACCAACTGTAAAATCTACCGCTTCGAAAATAAACAATATGTTCAGATACTTTCGAATTCACGAAATTACAATTCGGCGCGTTTTAATCCGCTTAATCCAAGCGAATTGGTCCTTACATTTTCAGACAGTAAAGTTATTGAAGTGAGAAGCATTCCCGACTTCAGTCTTTTGAAAACCATACAATTGCCCGGATTTTATCATATTGAGAATTTTGATACAAAAACCGGACTCCTGCTTCTCAATAACTTTTCTAAACTATTGATAGTTGATATTCATACTGGAAAGATACAAACCGGACCCAATTGCACATCAGACAAGTTTTCATTATACGGGAACAATATATTTAGCTCAAATGGAAGATATATTGATATTTCACAATGGTGATTCAGTTGGAAATTGTTCGCAAAATCAAAAGTATTCTATACACAGGCTGCTAAAGCCTATATCCCTATAATTATTTAACCTCTGGTTCAAAATGAAGAAAATATATAGTTTATTATTTTTATCGTCATTTATTTTCATAAGCTATGGTCAGCTTATATCCGTTCGTTATGAAGTCGGTATCGGGCAATATCAACTTACCGAATTAAAGAGCTTTCAAAACTCTTTAAAAGATATGGCCGGCGAATTGGGAGTAAAGTCTGTCGAAACTTTTCCAAGCACGCTCTATTATGGATTGGGTACAGATTTTAAATTAAGTGGAAGGAGTACGGCAGGCATACTTGTTCATTACAATACTACCGGAGGTCGAAATCATATACAAGACTACTCCGGAGAATATAAAATGGATATACTATTAAATAGTTTTGCTTTAGGGGCCAACTACTCTTTTCTCTTACATAAATTCGGCAATGTAAGTTTTAAAAGTAGTATTACGGGAGGGGTTCGATTGTCTACTTTAGAACTGGCTGAGAAGTTGACAATTTATAATGATAACATAACCGACTCTGATTATAAATTCGATGGGGTTAATTATTATTTACTACCCTCTGGTGAATTTAATTATCCGTTAAAAAACAATTTGTGTTTAAATTTAAAAGCAGGATATGAGTTTGATTTAAGAAGCAGATATTATAAAAAAGATGATAAAAACCTAATAATGAAAAACATCAATGGTAAGGATATGTATATTGACTACTCCGGTTTGAGGATAGGGCTAGGCGTTTCATATAGTTTTTAACCTATACTGATTGTAGTATAGCCTACGATGTTAGTTTTGCGACTTTCGCCCCTTTTGCACAAGTTTGAAAATCAGAAATAACAGTGGCTACTAACAGCTTATTCTCCCAAGTTAAAACAACCCCAGTCACAAACAGACAATTAAATCCATCCATATGAGATACCCCCTCATTTATTTCGCACTAGCTTGAAAGTCATCTCTTGGCGCGAATTAGCGAAAGCGTACCTCGTACCTTAAACATCGCACAGGATTGAAATCCGTATGCTACAATATCGTTCATGCCTACGGCATTTCGCAACAATATCCTCATGCTAAAGAGGATTTCACAAGTAACACCACATTATAAATATGAAGTACAGATTAACATTCAGCCTGATCGTAGCTTTTGGCATTATGGCCTCAATGCCAGTAAAAGCATCCGATTCAATAATTGTAAAAACACCTGTCTACTATTCGACTTTCGAAAAGAACAATTTCGACAGTTATATCAATGGCTCCAACACTGATTTTCTAAATCTCGCTTTAAGCCTTGATACCACTCAGACAGAGCAAAAAAAGGAACAAATAAGATCCTTAATCAACAATTACACCAACGGGATCACGCCAAAACTATCGATCACCAAAAATGAGCAAAAAAAGATAAAGACCATATTTAGTACAGCCAATCAGCAGTTCTTCAAGAAATACAATCTGGATATTTCTTTCGACAAATTATTCTCCACCGGAGAGTTCAATTGTCTGTCGGGAACTATCTTTTACGCCTTGGTTCTGCAACAGTTGAATATTCCTTTTATGATTAAGGAGGCTCCAACACACGTCTATATCCTTGCCTACCCATCCACCTTTTCCCTTCTTGTCGAATCAACAGATCCGGGAATGCGCTATTATATTCCCGATGAAAGGTTTAAGAAAGACTATGTCAACTTTCTTGTTGAATCTAAGATCGTGACCAAAGATGATTTAAGATCAAAAGATCAGGAAACCCTGTTCAATGAAAACTATTATTCAAACAAAGAAATTAAACAGAATGAACTTATCGGATTAGAGTATTACAACAGTGGCATTGAGTATTTTAACGAGAAGAACTACAAGAAAGCAGTTCATCAATTTGAGAAAGCCTATATCCTGTATCCTTCCGACCGTGTGAGGTATATGCTGGAGGGAGCTTTAATATCCGTAATCGACGGAAATGATTTTCACGAAATCAATGATCTGGATTACCTATTAAAGATCGTTTCTTATTCCAGAAACAAGAACTACCAGGATCTGTTTCTGGATAAATTCAATAATATAACCGGCAAATATCTTATCGACGAAAATAATGGAACGTTGTATGAGAAAATGTACCAAAAGATAATCGGAGAATTACAGGATACTGTATTGATCAAAAAAACAGCAACCGAATATTATTACGAGCAAGCCCGGTCACATGCCATTAAAGGAGAAATAGACAAAGGATGGGGGTATATTGTTGAAGGGTATAAAATAAATCCGGTAAACCTCGATATCACAGAGCTAATGCAAAGAATATTCACTCAGAAGCTACAATATTCTGTCGGTTCAGACAATTTCATCCGGATCATCAAAGATGCTTTGGTTCAATATCCATGCTTAACGAAAAGCGTAGATATTCTAAGAACCTGTGGAATCTATTATTTGCAAAAAGCATTTTACAGTTTTGAACAGAATGACAAAAAAGGAGGCAACAAACACCTACTTGATTTTGAGAACTTCAAAGGGAAATACAATTTCAGCATCGAAAGTTCTATTATAGGGAGTACATATAGCGCTGCTGCCTCTTGTTACTATCGTTCGAATGATATAAAAAACTGCAAATCCGTTCTGGAAAGAGGTCTAAAGCTATCCCCCAACAACGAAGAATTAGTCCGTAAATATAAAATGAATATAACTCACGAGATTCGTTAGGGATGATATTAGTTCAAGTTACATAACTGAACAAAAGTTAGATTGTATCTCCGCTATGTACGGTTTTCCAACGGGCTGAAAGCCCAATATAACTTAGGGAACAAATGATTACTTTCGGAGAAGTCTACCCGGTGCGGCAAGCATAATACAGACCACGAAATTCTGAAAATGAAAAGAATATTATTAATATCTTCCTGTTGTTACTTCTTATTAGCAACGGGATTCAAACACAAAAAGAAATGACAACAATTAAGAGAGAAGATGTGAAAATTACTTATCAAGAGACCGGTACAGGTGATACAACCTTATTATATGTTCACGGCTCTTTTATTAATATGAATTATTGGTCAGCTCAGGTTGATTATTTTAAACATCAGTACCGTGTATTAACAATTGATTTACCAGG
Source organism: Bacteroidales bacterium (assembly GCA_963668555.2). Lineage (GTDB taxonomy): Bacteria > Bacteroidota > Bacteroidia > Bacteroidales > UBA7332 > CAXXIC01. The sequence continues at coordinate 4,520,290 of CAXXIC010000001.1, read as the reverse complement.
ACATGGAAAATCAGGCAAAAACAGAACAACCTGGAATATACAAGAGTATGGAAAGGATGTATGCACTCTGATAAATGAATTGCATTTAAAAAATATCATATTGATTGGACACTCAATGGGAGGAGATGTCATACTTGAAGTTGCCTCTAAATATCCAGACTCTGTTATTGGATTTATTGGAATTGATAATTTCAAAAACGCAGGAACAGCAATGCCAGAAGAATTTCAAAGCCAAATTGCCTATATATTGGAAATGTTAAAGACCGATTTTGCAAATACATCAGAAAGTTATGCAAGACAAGCTCTTTTATCTAATTCAACAGATAAAGCAATTGTTAACAGAGTCGTCGCGGATTATAGGAATATGGATAAAAATATTGGCTTGAGTTTGATTTCAGATGTTTTCACATATTATGAAAGAGAACGAGAATTGATGAATCATTTAAAATTTAAAATGTATCTCCTCAATGTTGATAATTTCCCGACAAATGAGGAATTACTTAAAAAGCATGCTGGTTCAGGTTTTGAAATTACACAGATTAAAGGAACATGCCATTATCCAATGATTGAAAACACAAATGAATTTAACCGCTTACTTCATGACATTATAATAAAAATAAATGCCAACCGCTAATCGAGATGCCCTCCCTCCTCCTTGGCGCAGTATAAGTGGTAAATCTGGTTCTGTTACTTAGACCAGAATAAAAACGGTTTGTACCCGTAGAACTTTGAAAAGCAAAGAAACAAACTTGTACTGAAGTTACTACCAAAATAGAACCAACACATGAAGAAGATCTTCGTTTTACTCATGATGAGCGTAATATTCCAACTCAATTACGCTCAATCACCCAGAGAGATCAATGATGATGAATTGGCGAAATACCAAAAAGAGATCCGGCTGGATGCGATAAAGCTTAGGCAAAAACTATCTAAAGAAGAATATGACGAAAGTTTGAATAAAGAGTTCTCTATCGAATTTCAAATTGACACATTCTGCATTGAACGTCTCCTGGAGAAAAGGATCGCCATTAATTATTCCACAGCAGGCATTATAAGAGCAACTTACGAAGCCGAAATGGAATATGACAAATTGCTGAATAAGTACTACCTGATGGTACTGAAAAGGCTTAAGGCCACAGACAAGCCGGTGCTGAAACAGGCTCAAAGAAATTGGATTCTATTCAGAGACAGCGAACGAATATTCAATAGCTCGATTTCAAAAGATGAATATTCCGGCGGTGGAACTATGCAGCGAGTACTTGTCTCAAACCGAAACTTCGAAATGACCCGGGAACGGGTGTTTGAATTGATCGATTATCTCAAAAGGAGCCTTTAAAGCATGACAACCAAAATGAAACATACAATTATATTGGTATTTCTCCTGACCTCATATAACTTATTTGGACAGACAAGTTATTCGGGATTCATAGGCAAATATCCGATTGAGTTGGTCACAAACATTTCTTCTGATGGAGATGCCAGAGCTATTTACGCTTATTCAAACTTTGACGAACCAATTGTAATAAATGGCAACCTTAAATATGGCAAGTTGACATTTATTGAAAAAGACATCAATAAGAAAAATGGTGCAACATTAATTTTTGATGGTTTTGATTCCGGAAAGAGCAAATTGCAAGGTGTTTGGACAGACTTAAAAACCCAAAAGAAATTGATGATAACACTCCGCAAAACTTTTAAAATCACCTCTGGTGATAATATTGAATGGGCAGACAGAGAGATACTTCAATCCGTTTCTATAGACAATAAATATTTCAAACTCATTGTTTCAAAGAAAAAAGGTGTCTATTCTGCGAGAGTTACCGGCGTAAAAATTGTAGAAAGAAAGACGGATAAACTTCTTCAAAAAATTGATCTGGATTGCCAACTTCTGGGTTTAGACAATTTATCAATCGGAGATTATAATTTTGACGGAATAGCCGACTTTTCTGTTTTTGAATCAAGTTATGCAGGACCCAACACTTCAAGTCTATATTTTTTATATGACCCGAAAACCCAGAAATATTATGCAAGTGGCTTTGAGGGCACTTCGTTGGAATTTGACAATCCGACAAAAAGAATTTTTGAACATAATCAATCTTGTGCCGGCCGACAACAAACGACAGCAATATATAAAGTCATCAATAACAAAATGGTACTCGTTGAACAACATTGCTATATCTGGGATGAAAAGAAACAGGATTTGATTGAACGAAAGATGAAAGACTGCGAATGAAAAACAGCAGGAACACATATATAATCCCTCTTTGGCGCTAATATATGTGGTAACTCTAATATGTGACGCGGCCGAATTCGTAAAAACAGGCTTGCCCTTTTCATTGGCTTGCTAAAAATGATGTCCGGGTTTAAACTTAAAGGCTATTTTAAGCTCTTATATATGTTGTAAAAGAAACATATTGTGTTCTTTTGCAACCTAAAATCTCACAAACTCTAATCCACCAACACAATTGCAATTTTAAAAATATGAGAAATGCACGATTGCTTCTATTCATGGCCGTACTGTTTTTGATCGGTTCTGCCAAATCCCAGAAAACATACTCTCCCTTTGTCCGGTCCGTAGTGACCGATTTTATGAAATACACAAAAACGGCCTATCCCGAAAAAATTTATATACAAACCGATAAGCCTTATTACTGTGCCGGAGAGCAGATCTGGTTTAAAGGCTTTCTTGTTAACGGAATGGATCACAAACCCGTATCGCTGAGCAATTACATCTATGTGGAGCTGATTAGCAAAGCCGATACGGCTATTCAACGCGTGAAGGTTCGTAAAGCACTGGATTTTGCCGGATACTTTAAATTGCCGGCGAATATGCCCGAAGGCAATTACGCCATTCGCGCTTATACCAATGCAATGCGTGGTTCGGGCGAAGATTTCTTTTTCAGGAAGAATATTTACATCGGAAACAGCATTGACGATGATGTAAATTGTACCATTTCCTATAGCGCTCCGCAAAATGGAAAAGTGACGGCCACCGTGACATTCAAAAACAAAAATAAGTATGCGATTGCCGGTAAAACCGTAGCTGCCAAATTGATGCTTTCTCCTACCGTGAAGAAAAGCTTCCAATCGGTGACCAATGGCGAAGGGAAAGTCTCCGTTTCTATTCCGCTCGATAATTTGACCTCAAAGAAAAGTATAGAAGTTTCGGTTAATGATCCTTCGCTCAAGATTAAAAAGACATTCTATTGTCCGCCCTTTACCCGGGATTTTGATGTGCAGTTCTTTCCCGAAGGAGGAAACCTGATTGAAAACCTTCCGCAGTCCGTCGCCTTCAAAGCGATTGGTTCAGACGGATTGTCTATCGATGTCAGCGGAACCATCTACAACAGCAACAACGAAGAGCAGGTTAGTTTTGCCTCTGCTTATAAAGGCATGGGGAAATTATTGCTTTCTGCCGAGCCGGGGCAGACCTACTATGCCAAGGTAAAGGATGCAAACGGACTGGAAAAACGGATTGATTTGCCGAAGTCCGTTGCGCAGGGAGTGACGATTCAGATCGGACATAACCGCGATAAGATTGTGTATCAGATTTATAACCAGACCAGCTTGCCGTTGCATTCACTTTATCTGTTCATGCATTGTCGCGGAAAGGTGTTGGCGTTGCGTCAACTGGATAGCCTGTCCGTTACCGGATTATTCAATATCGGGGATTTACCCAACGGTATTATTTCATTTTCGGTCATTGATTCATTAAAGAATCAACTCTGCGAAAGGCTGGTTTTCTGCAAAAATAATCTTGCCCCGCAACTCTCGATGAAAAGCGATAAACCGGCTTATGGCAAACGACAGAAAGTTAATCTGGATTTCACCGTTCTCGATAAGCAGGGCAATCCGGCAGTAGGAAACTACGCGATCAGCATCACCGACAGCAAAACCGTTGCGCTCGATTCGTTGTCCGACAATATCCTGAGTTCGCTGCTCCTGACCTCTGATATCAAAGGATACGTCGAAGATCCGGCATATTATTTTTCCGGCAATTCTCCCCGAATCACGGAATCGCTTGACCTGTTGATGATGACGCAGGGATGGAAACGTTTCAATACGGCCGATATTTTGAAAGGACAATTCAAGGCACCTGAATATTTCATTGAAGTAGGTCAGACGCTGAGTGGAAAAGTGGTAAACCTGATCGGGAAACCCTCTAAAAATGCCGATATCTTTGTGTTTGCACCCACTATCCGCGGGATGAATTTCACCAGATCGGACAGCTTGGGGAATTATCTGTTGCAGGGAATTGAATTCCCCGATAGTACCCGCTTTATCCTGAAGGCTAATCGCAAAAAAGGATTACCCGGCATCGAAATCATTCCCGATAAAGAATCTTTCCCTGTTGCCAGAATGTTTATCCCCGATATGCAGATGCAGATCAAAGCTCAATTAGCAGAGTACCTGAATGTGAATAAGGAGAAATATTATCTGGAAGGAGGAATGCGCGTGTACAATCTGGGTGAGGTGACGGTAGAAGGCAAACGCAAAACGGTGCAGGATGAATATCCGATGGTTCCTACCAGTATGGCCGATTATACCTTATCGGGAGAACGACTGGCAGAGTCGGCAGGAATGACCATTTTTGATTTATTGATTAGTGTTCCCGGTGTTCAGGTAAACGGAGAGATTGTCTCTATTCGCGGAAGTTCTAATGAACCTGCTTATTATTTAGATGGAGTCAAGCAATTTGACAAAGATCAGGTCTCTTATCTGACGGCTTTGGATATTGAAAGCATTTCCGTGTTTAAGGGCGCCTCCACAGCTATGTTTGGAATGGATGGCGGAAGCGGGGTGATTTCCATTATCCTGAAAAAAGGATATGAACGGAAAACACAGACTTCACCAAGTATGGGCCTTGTTTCTCCGTTGGGTTATCAGAAGAAGATGGAGTTTTATGTTCCGAAGTACGATGTGGATAGCGTTAGAAACAGCAAGAAAGAGGATTTGCGTACCACCATTTACTGGAATCCAAGCCTGAAAAGCGATACCACCGGTGTAGTGAAAGTCAGCTTCTTTACAGCCGATAAAATCAATGACTACAATGTGATCCTGGAAGGCGTCACTCAAAACGGGGAGATCTGCCGTTACCGGGGAGCATTGAGAAGAGAAGGATATTGAATTGTTTTATGAGTCTATATAGTTTTGATAGCCGGGAGCAGTTTTTTGCTTCCGGTTTTTTAGTGCGTAATTGACGGATTAAATTTGTTTTGTTAACTGAAGTTACGCAACCGCCATATCGCTTTTGAGTGAAACATTTCGAATAATTGGATTGTTTTTTAAACAGTTAGATCTACCTTTGCAACACAACTCACCCAAACCGCAAGCCCTATGAAAAGGTTATTACTCTGTACCGCTTTGCTGATGATCTCTTTGGCTGGTTACAGCCAAACTTGTGGCTGCATGGATCCCAAAGCAAAAAATTACAACAGTTCGGCCACTGTGAACGACGGCTCGTGTGAATATTCACCGACCTCTTATAACCTTAGCCTTCAGACTCCGCTTAGCGATACGATCAGAGAATCATCCGGCCTCATTCAGTTCGACAATCAGTTCTGGACCTTTAACGATAGCGGAAACCCCAATAAAATATACCGGTTTAATCCATCGAACGGCAAAATCCTACGTGAGGTCACCATCAGCAACGCAACCAATGTGGATTGGGAAGCCATGGCTCAAAGTGACGATTATCTTTTTATCGCGGATTTCGGCAACAACGTAAACGGAGCGCGTCAGGATCTGAAAATCTACAAGATCAGCAAAAATGACATCCGAAACAGTGAAAACAATACCGTCACAGCTGAAGTCATTTCCTATACTTACCCCGACCAAACTTCAATTACTCCCATTGCTGCGAATACCACTAACTTTGATGCCGAAGCAATGGTTTACGCCAACGACTCGCTGCATATTTTCAGTAAAGACTGGACTGATCTAAATACCAGACATTACATATTACCTGCAAGTGCCGGAACCTATCAGGCCAGGCTGGTAGAAACCATGTTTGTGGATATGCTGGTCACAGATGCCAGCTATGCACCCGAAACAGGAAACCTGGTACTGCTCGGATACAGGAATATGGGAACATCAGGTTTACCCAGTTACTCCAGTTTCTGCTGGTTGCTCTTTGACTATCATTATAATTTGTTTTTTTCAGGCAACAAACGACGCCTTGATTTTGGCTCCTCTTTAGTAGTCGGTCAAACAGAAGGGATTTCATTGCAGAGCGACAATAAAGGATACATTACTTCTGAAAAGATACAAGTATCATTTCTTACTATTCCGGCAAAACTACAAACCTTCGACTTTAGTTCCTATTTCTATAAAAATGAGCGATCGCATTTAAAACAAAAACCTCATTAATCATCTGATTAATGAGGTTTTTGTTTTAAAGATTCTTCAATCTGTATCCAGAGGGTGCTCACCCTTCCACTGTACATACCATTCACTAAAGCGTGACGACAAAGAATCGAAAGGTGCAAAATCAATGCTTAATAATCAGGATCGAATTTTTATCCGATAAACCGTCGAATCGGTTTTCCATCACCTGTTTCCAGCTTTCGAAGCTTAGTAACATCAATCCCTGATGGGGAAGCATGCTATTGTCAAAAAGATGGTCACTGAAGAGCGTGATCCGGTCGCCAGCAATCTGTTTCATCCGATTTATCCGGTTGCGTGTCTCTTTATTCTTTTGAAGATACAGGTTAAGGTCGATCATCGACAGCCGGGCCGTACTGTGCTCCAATAACCGTTCGGCGTAATCAAGCAGAAATCCGTCATTTTCATGAATAAACGGAATCAATACATTATCCAGATTTTCAAACTTATTGTTCAGAAAAACTCCGACAGGCACGTCACAACCCTTCATAATCCGGATGCTACGGTCTCCCAGGTAGGCTGAATCATAGAGTTTATCCCGTCCCGTAATTTTTCCGTATAGCCTGTCGGGGGAAATAATCGAAGAAGTAAAGCCAAGCACCTTTCCGAGTAATGTTCCTTCATAGATAGAAGGTCCCACCCCGATCAGTAGCAAATCGAAATTGTTCTGGTTTGCCGTATTACTGATTTCCCGATCTATATCACCGGCAGCTCTAAACATCGTGGTAACAGGCAGGTCAAGCAGTTTGGCCTCATGTTTAATCCGGCTAAAACTCTCTTTTTCGAACTCATCAATATTGTGCGGATTCAAATCGTTACTGGGTGAAAGGTGCAATACTGTAATATCCGATTTATCGATCTCATTACCCGTAAATCCCTGAGCCAGGCGAATAAGCGGTTTTCCGCTAAGCGGATTCCCCACCGCAAGCAACACTTTATAATGTTCTTTCTTTTGAATTTCCCGACTGACAGTTTGCTTTTTCTTTTCCGGCATAAGTTTATTAATAATACTCAGCGCCGGTCCGGTCATAAAAGTCGTTGTCAGGGCCATCAATATCATCATGGCAAAAATCTGCGGACCCAACACGCCCAAATCGTAACCGATGTTCAGCACCACCAGTTCCATCAATCCCCTTGTATTCATCAAGGCTCCGATCATCAGGCTGTCGCGCCAGTTTTGCCCCACAAATTTCGCAGAAAGGGCGCTTCCGACAAACTTACCGACAATGGCCACCAGTATAATTGCACCAGTTATTTTCCAAAGAAATGGATCGTTGATCAATCCGATCTCCGTACGCAATCCGGTAAATACGAAAAACAAAGGCAACAAGAGCAGCAATGAAACATCTTCCACCTTTTCCACAAAGATATTACGGAAACTAATATTGGTAGGCATAATCACACCGGCGACAAAAGCTCCGAAAAGCGCGTGAATTCCGATCGTTTCGGTGGTATAGGCCGAGATGAAAAGCATGATAAAAAAGATGCCGACCACCGGTTTGCTCAGGTATTCCTTATTGGTATATTGCTCTCCTAATCGTTTATAAAAGGGACGAACAATCAAGAACATAACCAATACATACCCAACCGCCATGGCAATGGTGTACAGCGCGCTGATCATGCTTCCGGCTTTCACGATGGCAATTACGCCTGCCAAAAGACACCAGGCTGTGATATCGTCGGCCGCGGCACAAGTAATAACCATGGCTCCGAGCTTGGTTTTGGAAAGCCCCCGTTCCTGCACGATGCGTGCCAACACCGGAAAGGCCGTAATGCTCATCGCAATCCCCAGGAATAAAGCAAACGAGAGGAAAGAGGCTGATCCGGGTGCAAACTCCCGATAGATGTAATAGGCCAGGCCCATACCCAACGCAAACGGAATAACGATACTGGCATGACTGATAATAATGGCATCCTGTGCTTTAGTTCGCAGGACTTTCAGATCCAGCTCCATACCAACGATAAACATAAACAGTACCAACCCGATCTGACTCAGAAACTGCAGGTTACCCAGCGATGCTACCGGAAACAGGAACGCGGAAAACTCAGGAAAATAATGTCCCACTAACGAAGGTCCCAGAAATATCCCGGCAAGAATTTCACCGATTACGGTCGGTTGTCCGATCTTCTGGCAGATAAATGCAAAAAAACGGGCAACAACAATAATTACCACGATTTGCAGTAATAATATAGATAAGGGATGGGTCAGATTTTCCGTCAACGTCTCTTTAGCCATATCCCAATGATTGAGTAAAGCTGAAGGTAAAACGCGTACCGGTCTCCCCGACTCAAGCAATTTGCCATTTATTACTACATAGTATATCATCAACGAGAATCCGACGATTGTCGAAATATAATACATCAGGTTTTTGTATTGGCGCATAGGCTGATTTTTATGGATTTCTTATTGATCCGATTTAAAAATTTTAATATCTCCGGGGCACTTGTACAAATATAGTAAGTTAACAGCAAATTGCAAAGTTAGGCTGAAAAACGCATATTACCTGTAAAGAAATAGCAGTGCAATATAAAGATTTTATAAAGACAATCATATAAATGCAAACAAACTGTTATATTTGCGACCGCTTTTTTAAGCAAAAGAATATATATTGCATTCAATAAAGACAAAGTATGAGTAAATCGAATCAACATTCGGCCATTGGAAAAATCACAATGGCGGGATTAATCGTGACCCTGGGAATTGTGTACGGAGATATCGGTACCAGTCCCTTGTACGTAATGAAAGCCATTTTGGGTGGATCAAAACAGATCAGTGAATTGTTGGTATTAGGCGGAATCTCCTGTATCTTCTGGACACTGACGCTCCAGACCACCATCAAATACGTAATCATCACCCTGCGGGCCGATAACCACGGTGAAGGGGGAATCTTTGCGCTCTTCGCTTTGCTGAAAAAGAAGACCGCAGCGGTCGCCCTGCTGACGATGATCGGTGGCAGTACCCTGTTGGCCGATGGAGTAATCACTCCTGCCATCACCGTAACGTCAGCGGTAGAGGGGCTTAAGCTGATCAACCCTCATATAGCGGTAGTTCCGGTGGTTTTGTTGATTCTGGCCTTGCTCTTCTTTGTACAGCAGTTTGGTAGCAACTTTGTAGGAAAATCTTTCGGACCGGTCATGCTGATGTGGTTCCTCACGCTGGGATTGTTGGGTATAAACCAAATTGTAACACTTCCACACGTATTACTGGCTATAAACCCTATGTATGCGTTTGAGTTGCTTACCCAATATCCAAACGGAATCTTATTGCTGGGAGCTGTCTTTCTGTGTACCACAGGAGCCGAAGCACTCTATTCCGACCTGGGGCATTGTGGCATCAAAAACATCCGCATCTCATGGATCTTCGTTAAATCAATGTTGATTCTGACCTATTTCGGTCAGGGAGCCTGGATATTAAACCACAAAGATATTGCAGGATCGGTCAATCCGTTTTATTCGGTTATGCCGGATTGGTTCCTTATTCCCGGAATTATTCTTGCAACGACTGCAGCAGTGATTGCCAGTCAGGCTTTGATCAGCGGTTCATACACCTTGGTCAGCGAATCTATCTCGCTCAATTTCTGGCCAAAATTCAAGATCTCTTATCCGACAGATGTAAAAGGACAGGTTTATGTTCCTCTGGTAAACTGGTTCTTATGGGCAGCCTGTTCGTTTGTGGTCATCTTCTTTGGCGCATCCGAAAAGATGGAAGCGGCTTACGGTCTTTCGATCACGATTACAATGATCATGACCACCATGTTATTGTCTGCTTATCTACCTTCAGAAGGACCGAAAAACATATTCCGGATTCTGGTGGTAATTACGTTCCTGTCCATTGAGACAGTCTTTCTGATCGCCAACCTGCATAAGTTTATGAACGGCGGTTGGTTTACAATCATGCTTGCATTGGTCTTCTTCGCAACCATGTATGGCTGGTATTACGGACGTAAAATCAAAAACCGGTACATCACCTTCACCAACCTGAAGAAGTATATCGACATGTTCAACGACCTGAAGAATGATGAATCAGTACCCTTGATGAGCTCTAACCTGGTCTATATTACCAAGGCCAATCACCTAATGCAGGTAGAATCGAAAATTATCTATTCGATCTTCCGCAAATATCCGAAGCGTGCTTCTACTTATTTTCTGCTGCACATCGACAACGACGATGCACCTGATACCTTCGAATATCATGTCAATCAAATCATCCCCGGCACATTGGTAAAAATTGATTTCCGCCTCGGTTTTAAGATTGAACGCCGCATCAATCTCTACTTCCGTCAGGTCATCGAAGATATGGTGGCAAACGGGGAATTCACTTTGCAGAGCCCATTCGATTCACTCCGTAAGTATGACATTACCGCAGACTTCCTCTTTGTGAATCTGGACCGTATCATGACTGAAGATTACAAGATGCCTCCGCGCGAAAACTTCATCATGAACCTCCACAACGCTATCCGCCGATTGAGTATCACCGATGTGAAAGCCCTCGGTCTCGACACCAGCGCGGTAATCGAAGAGAAGGTACCTATTCTGATCCAACAGCATGTATCGGAACGAATCAAGAAAACCGATCGCATTATCTCCCGCTGCAAAGCGAGAGATGAGGACGATGATTAATGCTGATCTTTTGAAGTATATCAAAAAAAGGTCTGATCCCGTAAAGAGATCAGACCTTTTTTTCTTACCTGTACCTTGTTCTATATATTCTTTAACCGGTATCCCACCCCCGACTCTGTAATCAAAAGTTCAGGCATTGCCGGATTCTTTTCTATCTTTTTACGTAGCTGTCCCACATGAACCCTGAGAATCTGGGTATTATCAGAATAGGGATTTTCCCAAATTTCTTTCATAATAAAAGAGTGAGTCAATACCCTTCCGGAATGTTTGACAAATAATGCCAGTAAAGCATACTCTGTAGCGGTCAGTTTAATCTCGTCATCTCCGATTTTCACTACTCGGGCAATTAAATCAACACTTAAATGACCACTGACAAATAGTGAAGATTCTTCAGTTCGCTGCGAATGACGTAATGCAACACGGATACGAGCCAGAAGTTCGCCGGTGTTAAAGGGTTTTGTCACATAATCATCAGCCCCCTCATCAAGTGCAGTTATTTTGGTTTGCTCATCATCCATTACGGTCAAAACAATAATTGGCGTTTTCGACCATTGCCTGAATTGCCGCAATACCCACAATCCGCTTTCATCGGGCAATCCCAGATCAAGCAAAATTATATCCGGACTGTACATCGATGCTGTTAAAAGAGCATTCTTTCCATCTTCTGCTTCAAATACTTTGTATTCGTTCGCTTCGAGGGTAATCGTTAACAAGCGACGAATAGGCGGTTCGTCATCCACTATCAGTATCTTGTATTTTCCCTTGCGATCTTCCATAGGGGATTTTTATAAAGGTGTTATAAGCAGTAAAAGTAATATCCAGACTCCGGATATCGTCATCCTTTTCGAAATATTTTAACTTTCATCAGTTCTTAAAGAGAAAATGACCTTCAAGCCTCCTTCTTTCCGGTTTTTGGCCATAATTTCACCTCCATGCGCTTCTGCAATCGCCTTTGCGATGGTAAGTCCTAAGCCCATGCCTCCGCTTTTGGAACCCGGAATCCGATAAAACTTTTCAAACAGCTTGTTTAGCGTCAGTTCTGGAACACCGTGCCCGCTATCCGCGATTTCAAGTACAACACGTTCATTTTCTTGCAAATAAGCATTCACCTTAATCTCAGCTCCTTCAGGCGTATAATCTATGGCATTGTGAATGACATTGATCAATGCCTGCTTCAACCAGTTAAAATCAAGCTTTAGCATGGGGATATCTTCCTGTACATTCACGTTCAGACGATATTTCTCCAGTTCAGGCTTCAAATCATTCAATGCGGAGCCAATCAAGTCGGACACATCACACATCTGACGATTCAACTGCAAATAACCAGACTCTATTTTTGACATGTCCAGAATATTTTCCACTAGATTATTCAACCTCAGGGAAGCCAGATTCAACTCTTCACATATACGGGAACGAATAATCGGATTGGCAGCAGTATGCTCATCATTCAGACTGGAAATGGCAGTAGTAATGATCGATATTGGCGTTCTTAACTCATGCGAAACGCTATTAAGCACCGTTTGAAAGAGCTTTTGGGATTCCAGGGCCACCTGATTTTCACGAGCCAGATCAATATTTATTTCCCGTTCGATAGCCAGTGTAACCTGTCCGATAAAATTGCGCAGAACGATTAAATCGTCATGTAAAGGTTTTTTGCCTTCCAAAAACTTAACGCAAATCACGCCTATAACCGAGTTGGCAGTCGATAACGGTATCACCTGAAGTTCCGAATCGCTTAAGGTATCGGTATACCGACCTGCCGGTTTTCTATTCGCAAATACCCACGAAGCCACCGACCAATCTTTATCCGAGACCATCTTTTTATTTCCGAACACTCTTTTATCAAGCCCTCTCCCCGTTTTATCTTTCAGAATAACTGCCGCATCGGTTGCAAAATATTTTTGAAGCTCATCCCGTGTTTTTGCTACGACTTCTTTGATGGAATTAGTTCGGTTCAATGCTTCGAGTAACGAATTGAGGATAGTAATGCGCTGCTGACTTTTCTTCAAAACAAGCTGGTTCTTGCGTATCTTGGTCACCAATACGGCTGAAACGATGGCAATACAGAAATTGGCAAACAGCGTAAATACATCTTCAACCCGCTGAACATGAAAAGTAAACTGCGGAGGAATGAAGAAATAGTTCCAGACAAAGAAGTTCAGAAAGGCGGTCATAATTACCGGTCCACGTCCCAACAACAATGAAAGTACGGCAATAGTTACCAGATAAATGATCCCCACAGTTTGATAACCGATGAAGTCAGTAAAGGGAAAACAGATCAATGAAACCGAACAAACAACGGCCAATGCAGTAAAATATTCCTTTACTTTTATGGGTAAAGTCTGATCAAAAATTCGCTTCTTTCGTCTCAGAGTGGCTGTCTTGTCGGCTTTTATGGCATAAATATCAATGTTGCCACTCTCCCGGATCAAACGGTCGGATATATTTTTCCCAGAAAACGGGGCTAAGTAGCTCTTTTTATCCAACGTCTTACCTACTACAATCTGAGAGACGTTATACTCGCGTCCTACCTGTAACAATCCCTCTACAATGTCGGCATTTGTCACATGAACGATTGTAGCGCCTAACTTTTCAGAGAGTTCGATATTCTTATTCAGCAGATTACGATCCTCTTCCGAGAGTTTCCGGCCTGTATCCACACATACAGCCACCCAGTTTGCACCGAGATTATAAGCCATGCGGCGTGTCCAACGAATTAGTTTAGCCGAATAGGGACTCGGACCGACAGCTACCATCAGTTTCTCGGTTGTTTTCCAGGGACCGGAAATGTTTTTAGCCCGCATGTAATCGAGCAGTTCATCATCAACCTTCTCCGCTGTGACGCGAAGCGACAGTTCTCTAAGCGCATGCAAATTACCTTTGCGAAAGAAGTTTTCTATTGCGTGACGGGCACGTTCGGGGATGTAGACCTTTCCTTCCGCCAACCTTTTCAGCAATTCATCCGGCGAGATATCGATCAACTCAATCTCATCAGCCTGACTAACAAACGAATCCGGAACCGTTTCATGGATGTGTATCCCCGTGATCTCATGGACAGTCTCCGAACGACTTTCGATGTGCTGCACATTGACAGTGGTATAAACATTTATACCATTATCGAGCAGTTCTGTCACATCCTGATAACGTTTGGCATGCCGGCTGCCCGGCACGTTGGTGTGTGCCAGTTCATCGACCAGCACAAACTGCGGATGTCGCTCCAGGATAGCATCAATATCCATCTCGTCGAATGACACCTCGCGATAAGGAATCTTCATACGGGGAATTACCTCCAATCCCGACAACAGTTCTTCCGTCTCCTTCCGTCCATGAGTTTCCGCAATTCCAACCACGACATCGAATCCCTCATTCTTAAGAATATGAGCCGACTGAAGCATGGCATAGGTCTTCCCTACTCCGGCACACATACCGAAAAAGATCCTTAGTCTTCCTCTTTTCTCACCGGTTTCCTCTTTTTGAATCCGCCGCAGGATTTCGTCAGGATTGGGACGATCTTCTATATCTTCCATGATCTATTTGAATTTTTTATCCATTTCGATATTCAGTAGCAACACATTGATCCGCTCTTCACCTAACAATCCGAATTGGCGGAATTCCGTTTGCCGGTTTATCAAAGCAATCAGTGTGTTTCCCTGAACCTCGGTCAAATGTCTGGCTTTAGCGATCCGCTTCACCTGCTGCAATGCAGCCATCGGTGAGATATGCGGATCAAGCCCGCTTCCTGAAGCGTATAACATTTCATCGGGAACAGATATTCTGGCACTCAATCCATTGAAAGACAACCAGTCAACACATCGTTCGGCAACCTGTTGTTTCAGTTTTGCAGAGGTTATAGACAGATTACTTGCTCCGGAACAAACCGGATTGTTGTCAATCGCCGAAGGACGAGCGTGAAAATATTGCTCTCCGGTAAATTTCTGGCCAATCAAAGCAGAACCGATGCAGTGATCTTTTACCATAATCAAACTGCCGTTTGCCTTTTCAGGAAACAAGGTCTGAGTTAAACCCAACACCAGCAGCGGGTAAAGCACTCCGGTTAAAACAGTCATTACCAATAATAGCTTTATTGAGATAAGAATTGTAGCCTTCATATGTCTATATTAAACCAAATGTAGAAAATTAATCAGTAAATCAATCGCTTTTATCCCGATAAACGGTAGAATGATACCGCCTAAACCATAAATCAGAATGTTGCGTCGCAAAACCTCAGATGCTCCGGCGGGCCGGTATGTTACTCCTTTCAGTGCCAACGGAATCAACGCGACAATAATCAAAGCGTTGAAAATAACCGAGCTTAGTACCGCACTTTCGGGGCTATGCAGATACATGATATTGAGCACCGATAAAGGCCCTGACTTACCTCCCATCGCATAAACACCCGCAAACACTGCCGGAATAATCGCGAAATATTTAGCGATATCATTAGCGATACTAAAGGTTGTCAGCGCTCCACGGGTCATCAGCAATTGTTTGCCGGTTTCCACAATCTCAATCAGCTTGGTCGGGTTGCTGTCCAGATCCACCATATTTCCGGCTTCACGGGCAGCCTGCGTACCGGTATTCATTGCCACGCCGACATCTGCCTGAGCCAGTGCGGGCGCATCATTGGTGCCATCGCCAATCATTCCGACCAATTTACCATCAGCCTGTTCATTGCGTATTCGCTCTAACTTATCTTCAGGTTTCGCTTCGGCAATAAAATCATCTACGCCTGCTTCAGCGGCAATGGCAGCCGCTGTCAGCGGATTATCACCGGTAATCATTACGGTCTTGATACCCATTTTGCGCAGACGGGCAAAACGTTCACGAATGCCCCCTTTCACAATATCTTTCAGCTTAATAACACCCTGCACTTTTCCGTCTTCGGTAACCACCAACGGAGTTGAACCTTCGGATGAGATTTGATTCACAGCTTTTTCAATATCAGCCGGATAGACGTTATTAGCCGATTCCACGAAAATCCGGATTGCCTCGGCGGCACCTTTACGAATCGACTTTACCACCTCTCCTTCTTTATTCAGAATATCGATGCCACTCATACGGGTTTGTGCCGTGAAGGGAATAAAATTGACATGCATTTCATGCAATTCCCGTCCACGGATGTTGAACTTTTCTTTTGCCAGCACAACGATCGAGCGCCCTTCGGGAGTATCGTCGGATAAGGAAGAGAGCTGGGCGGTTTCAGCCAGTCTCATTTCTGTAACTCCGGCAGTCGGAATAAATTCAGTGGCCATGCGGTTTCCCAATGTAATGGTCCCGGTTTTATCCAACAATAAAACATCGATATCTCCGGCAGCTTCCACAGCCCGTCCGCTCTTGGCAATCACGTTTTTCGACATCAGACGGTCCATTCCGCTGATGCCGATGGCACTTAGAAGCCCACCGATGGTGGTCGGAATGAGACAAACTAATAAAGAAATCAATATAGGTAAAGTCAGGGAAACCGGATCACCGGATTGCGATGCGCTATACGATGCAAATGGATACAATGTAACCGTTACTAATAAAAATACGATGGTCAATCCCGAAAGCAAGATGCTCAGGGCAATCTCATTGGGTGTTTTCTTTCGTTTTGCTCCTTCCACCAAAGCAATCATTCGGTCGATGAATGAATTCCCGGGTTCGGAAACAATACTCACCACTATTCGGTCGCTTAAGACTTTCGTTCCTCCGGTTACAGCCGATCGGTCACCTCCGCTTTCACGGATTACGGGCGCTGATTCTCCGGTAACTGCCGATTCATCGACCGTGGCAATTCCTTCTATCACATCTCCATCCAAAGGAATAATATCTCCGGCTTCACAGACCACAATATCACCTTTGTGCAAATCGTTCGCCAGCACCTGTGTTTCTTTTCCATCATCCAGTCTGCGGGCATATACATTGGTTTTCAGTTTACGCAACGCATCGGCCTGTGCTTTCCCGCGACCTTCAGCCATCGATTCGGCAAAATTGGCAAAGAGGACCGTAAACCACAACCAGATCATAATCTGCAAATTAAATCCACTGAACGCATGGTTGATTAAATTCTGCAACACCAGTATGGTAGTCATCAATGCTCCGACATACACCACAAACATTACGGGATTTTTCAGCTGGGTTTTCGGATTCATTTTGATAAACGAATCTTTAAGGGCCCCTCCGATCAATGTTTTATCTAACAGTCTTGTATTTTTCTGTTTCATAGCCTTCAATTAAAAAGTTTTACCGGATAACATCAAGATATGCTCAATCACCGGTCCTAAAGATAAAGCGGGGAAAAATGTCAATGCACCCACGATTAAAATGATTGAAATCAATAAGAAAACAAAAGTCATATTGTCGGTTTGGAAAGTTCCCGCCGAAGCCGGAACGATCTTCTTGCGTGATAGACTTCCGGCAATTGCCAATACAGGCAGAATAATGCCGAATCGACCGATAAGCATCCCGATTCCTATCATAATATTGTAGAATGGTGTATTTGTGGATAATCCCGCGAATGCACTTCCATTATTTCCAGCAGCAGATGCAAATGCGTAAAGTATTTCAGAAAAGCCGTGAGGGCCTTTATTGGCGATACTATTTATTCCGGCAGGTGTTAATACTGCAATCGCTGTAAATGCAAGAATCGCAAGACTTGGTAATACAACACCCAGAATCGCCATTTTCATTTCAAACGCTTCGATCTTCTTTCCCAGATATTCGGGTGTTCTCCCCACCATCAATCCGGCAATAAAGACAGTCAGGATCACGAAAATCAGCATACTGTATAGTCCTGCACCTACTCCACCGAAAACGATTTCACCCAACATCATATTAAACATCCCCACCATTCCTGCTAGTGGTGATAAACTGCTGTGCATCGCATTCACAGAACCATTAGAAGCGGCGGTAGTGGCATTCTCCCATAAAATGCTGTTCATGATTCCAAAGCGGGTCTCTTTTCCTTCCCAGATATGACCGGCAAAGGAAAATTCGGAGTAGGTCGCGATGCCCAATCCGATCAGAAAAAGAAACGACATCGTGACAAAGAGAATCCAGCCCTGCTTAACGGAACCGACCATTTTTCCATAAGTAAAGATCAAACCGGCAGGAAGCAACAAAATGGCCAGCATTTCAAGGAAATTGCTCAATGGGGTCGGATTTTCGAAAGGATGGGTGCTATTTGTTCCAAAGAAGCCGCCACCGTTTGTTCCTAATTGCTTGATTGCGATTTGAGAAGCGGCAGGACCTTGCGGTAAAAGTTGTTTCGCACCTTCTATTGTCGTCGCTTCCGAATAATGTGAAAAGTTTTGTACGACACCCTGACCGACCAACACAATTGCAAACAGTATACTAAGCGGCAATAGAATATAAATCACACCACGGGTCAGGTCAGAAAAGAAGTTGCCCATATTTTCGGATGTACGATTACGTAAACCCCGGATTAATACCAATAAAACCGTAATCCCGGTGGATGCACTCACAAAGTTCTGCACGGTCAATCCTAACATCTGAGTCAAATAACTCATTGTATTTTCACCGGAGTAGCTTTGCCAGTTGGTATTGGTCATAAAGCTGACGGCTGTATTGAATGCCAGCGTGCCTTCCACATTCTTCTGGTGTTCAGGATTCAGCCCTAATTGCTGCTGGAAAAGCTGAAGCAGAAAGACCACGACAAATCCGGCAAAATTGAAAAACAACAAAGCAAAAGTATATTGCTTCCAGTTCATCTGCTTTTCGGAATCAATACCACATAACCTATTAACCATATTTTCAGCCCACAGAAAAGCCTTTTTGCCTTTAAACGGTTTATCGTCGTACACTTTTGCCATATACATACCTGCCATCGGAGCTAAAAGAATCAACGCCAGAATGTACAGGATTACCTGGATCACATCGAAATAGTTCATAGTTGCGATCTTTTAAAATTTTTCGGGATTAAACAATGAGTAAGCTAAATAGATCAACAGTAAAACAACTGTAAGGAAAGAAATGGTCATCATAATTTAATAATTTGCAGTTTCATATTGATTATCATAGATTAAAGTCTGGATTTCAACTAATAAACAGATCTCTTTACATCTGCAAAGTTCGGGAAGAAAGTATAAATTCGTTATAAAGAAAACGGAAGGGGGTGTAAAGATTTTATAAATGAGGCCTCTCCGATAAGTATTTAATGAAAAAAGGGCTTTTCAGAGTGGACTCTATTTATGAGTCCACTCTGAAAAGCCCTTTTTTCATTTACTTATCCCAATATTCTGAGAGGATCAGGATTGTCTGGTTTTCAACATCTATCAGATTTGTAAAAGCAATTATTTTCGATGATCTCAATCTTATCGACATTTTCACCCTGCATACCTTTCAGCAAATTAGCTAATTGATCAGCTGATACATAGGTCGGTTTATCATCGATCATTACTTTCACTCCCTGTTTACCTTTAATCCCCCATAAACCGTTATAGAACCGGTTTACTTTATGGCTAAAGGATTTTCCACAATCGGGAGCTTCGCTTTTGGTGAATTGTCTTTTTCAATACTAATATCATTAAAAGCCATTGCACGCGGCACAATGTAAGAAACCGGCATAGACTGTCCCCGCAAGGTATTGTATGCCACTTGTTCGGTTGTTCCGCACAATGCATACTTCAGCAAGAGCATGGGAAACTCACCTACGACGGCATTACGCACCATTGTTTCCTCTCCGGTTTTCACTGATACTCTATAAATAGCGATCGGTTTGGTAAATCCGGAGTTGCCCTGTTGAGCGTACTGAGCGGGATTTGCCGTTTCGAACTTACGGATGACATAGAAATAGTCTAACCCGTTTTTAGCAGTTTCTGTTGCAACCTTTTTAATAAAGTCGGAATAGGTCTGACCGTTAGCATAGGATATGTTTATTACACCGGGAGACTTCTGATAACCTCCGAATATAGAGAAGCGGGTATGTCCGTTCGATTCTTTTACTTTGGGAGTAGGCACTCTATCGCTTAACAACGTTTTCAGAATGCCTTTATCCACCAGTGTCAATCCGTTTGTCGGAGTTACCCCTTCAGCGTCAATCTCAAATGATCCGATAAGTGGAGTATTCCCGAATGTTTTTGTTTTGGGCTCACTCACGATGGATAAATTCTCGGTGCAAAGACGTTTCCCGATTGTGTTTTCCATTTTGTTGGTTGATCGGTTTGACATTCCCACGGCATATACCGGTTCGCGGGAAGTAAACAGTCCCTGATAACCAAATAATTTGGAATTGAACAATTCCGCCAAAGCTTCGCCTTCAAAAACTACCGGCCCCTGATATGCTTCGTCAATAGCAGAGACCGCACAACGTGCTTGTAAAGTTTCCGCCATCTGTGTCACCTCTTTTTTGATGGATTCCACCGAAGGCAGCTGATCTATCAATGGGGTGTAATAAACGACCTGATCCCGCAACTCCTCTCCATCAACAGCCTGAGTGGATGCATTTACCAGGAAACAGGCTAAGTTGCCATTGTATTTAATTCGGGTCCCTTCGCTGTTTGTCAGATAAATCACCGTATTTACAAAGAATATATCTACAGACGAGCTCTGGATCCCCGGGTAGTTCCTGAAAATAGCCGAAACTTCTTTAATGTTCTTTTCCCAGATTGCCTTATTGTACTTCAGCGGGATAGTCGGCATCAGATAAGTAGAGGGCTGCACACGCACATAATCGTCGAGTTTCTCATTTTCAGCATTATTTTGCTGTTTCAATGCGGTAAGCTTCTGAGTATAATTATCAAGCGAAGATTTGTAAATTCTATCTAGTGACGACCACACTGCACGACGAATTGCCAGGTAATCGTTTTCTTTTGGCAACGAGAGCATTGATCCGCCAGAGCTGTAATTCCGGGAGCTACCTACAAAATTTTCATCGTTTAATGTATAATCACCAACCATCAGGCGGGTCGATTGCGTGCGCATGGGACTTTCTTTCGATCTAATCAATGCGCCTAACGAGGCTTTTGCCGAAAACAACCGTCCGTCGGACATGTAGTTGCCAATAAAAAAAGGAGGGTTGTATTTATCGAGTTTCAGACCAGTAAGGCTTCTGGCCATTTCATCGGTTAATGCTTTATAAATGACCTCGTCAGATGTGTTTTGAGCCGACATCCCAGCTCCTGCAAAACAAAATGCAAGGATTACTATATATTTTACTGCTTTCATAATTGTGCTTTTTCTTGATTATTTATTTTCAGTCGGACGAGGTAAAATATAAGGACGCTCTTGTGATTTGGCCTTCTTCTGCGTTTCGATCACCTTCACCAAAACCATCGGACTGCAACCTGAGACAGGCACTCCACCCGACTCTGCCCCACAGGTTCCATTGAATACACCTTTATTGCCTCCGGCCATATCAATCTGAGAGAACATAGAGAGAGGTGTTCCGATCAAATCGACACCGCGGACTATTTCATCGGGGCGTCCATCCACATAAACACGATATACCAATGTCGGTGTTACATTAAAAGCACTGGGCATATATCGCCCTGTAGTAGTAAAGCCACCCGTTACTTCCTGAAACAGATATCCGTATTCTGCTTTTTGCTCTTTTGCCAGACGAATCAGTTCTTCGCGAAGTTCTTTGGTCGTTTTGGGATTGGAGGTTTCGATTACCAGATTCGACTGACGAGAGACTGGTTGCATGCCAGCCTGCGCTCTGCCGTGACCATTTGATCTGGGAAATCCTTTTATTGGAGAACGCGACATCAGAAAATTTTTCAAAACACCATTTTCCACGATATTTACCCGTTCACCTTTGGCTCCCTGATCGTCATATTGATAATAACCATTGAGGTCAACGCCTTCGTATGTTTTCTGCAACGGATCGCAATAAACGCTCAATGCCTTAGGCAAAACCAATTCGCCCACTTTCTTCTTGAAGGTCTGCGCATCAGCTTCATTCTTCATACGCTGTCCTTCTACCCGGTGACCAAATATTTCGTGAAAGAAAACCCCTGATGCTTCAGCCGATAGCAGTGCCGGACCAGTGAAAGGCTCGGCCACCGGTGCGTTTTTCAACGCAATCAGATTCACAACTAAATTCTCAGCCAGTTTCTGCATTTCTGCATCAGAAGGAAGCCGCTCGGGGCGATGGGCCTGAAGGGATTTATACAACGGCATTTCCATTCCATCCTTAGCCTTGATGCTTCCGATAATAAAAACGCCCGCTGATGTGTTGTTCTGAACAATCTTATCCCCATTACTGGATACATAATATTTACGGAGCACCTGATAATTAATCGATGAGGTTCCCGTGAAAATAGCGGAATCTTTCAGGAATTCAGCTGAATATTTTTTGATTCGTCTTTCCCACTCCTTCACGTCAAACTTAATGCTTCCCGGTTTTATCACCGCTTCTTCGAATACATTCGGAGCATCCAGTGTAAAGTCTGCCGCTTTATCTTCTTCTTCCACTTTTACCGAAATATTTGCTTTTACTTTCGAGAATTTCGATACGGCATCCTGATAAGCATCGCTTGTGGCTTTCCAGATTATATTTTTTATAGCATCGGCATTCTCTTCAGCGGGTAATTCTATCCGGCTATAACTATACGAACTTCCGGAGTTGTCGCGAATCGTATGGAAATTATCGAGTTGCGGTGTTCCTACACGTAGCGTGACAGTCAATATTTTGGATCTGGAGTCGTCGGAATAGGTCAGCGCTCCAAATTCAGCAGTTGCACGGTAACCATAAACATCATCTACGCGGTAAGCAATGTAATAGGCCGGCACTTCCTGTGTTTTTAATACGGCATACTCACGTTTGACTTCGGCTTCAAGTATGCCTGACAGTTTGTCTTGAGCATTTATTAAACTGACAAAGGCTGACAGACTTAATAAAACGAACAGGGTAAATGTTCGGAGAAAATTGGTTTGATTCATAAATTTAAGAGTTAATCGTTTGTTATAGAAAGAAACCCGATCTATCAACAGACCGGGTTTCCCATAGTAAGATCATTAGTTATCCATTTTGTTGCCGGACACCGAAACTTCGCTCTTTTGAACTTTCGTATCCGGATTAATCATCTCCATAAGTTTCAGGCCAAGCAGACCATCCACGGCGCTGCCGCCTCCTGTTCCGTTGGCTCCGCCGATAAGGATGTCCGGAATGAGCTTAATGTTACCTTTCGACAGCTCCTCGGTAATCTTGTAGCGGGTAAAGTTCTCTCCGCCCAAAGCACTTACCGCAAGTTCGTAAGCCTCTGCGGTAGATTTACCTACTGCGAGAATTTTACCTGCTTCAGCCGCACCGGTAAGAGATATCTGTTCTGCTTCGGCCGCAGCCTTCAGTTTTATAGCCTCTGATTCTGCCTGAGCTCTGGCTTTGGTTGCTTCTGCTTCTGCGAATGCACGCATCTTAGTCGCTTCGGCTTCTGCGCTTACCGCAAGTTTTACGCTGGCGGCATCCCCTTCCGATTTCTTCACCGTTGCATTAGCGGTACGTTCGGCAATCTCCACACTCTGCTGCGCTTTTACAATATCCTTCTGCATATCGGCAATGGCTGTCTCTTTCTCCATTCCCTGACGGGTTTCCTGGGCTTGCTTCTGGGTATTGTAAGTCACTTTCTGCTCCTCTGCAATCTTACGGTCGGTCAATGTCTTCATCAAAGATTCGGGTGGAACAATATCACCGATCAATGTATCCACTGCATTCACGTTATATTCATCCAATACCGTCTTTATATGCGTTTTGGCCGATTCCTGACGCTCTTTACGCGTGCTGAGGAACGCAATCACGTCGCTATCCTGCGCTGAGTTGCGAAAATAGTTTCCAATGGTTGGTTCCAGTACCTGAGATACCAGATTCACCATGTTTCCGAAGCGGGCAATTACTTTCGGAGCTTCATTGGTCGGCACATGGATAATCTGTGCCACATCGAGGTTGAAGGGGAAACCATCTTTGGAACGAACCGTAATGGTCGAAAGGTTCTTATCCAGATTGTGAGCTTCGCTGCGAGCTGCCGCCCAGTTTAAGACCAGGTTGGTGGTCGGCACCAACTCTACTTTCATGATATATTTGTTGATGGGGTATTTACCCGGACCAAGGGGTTCCATCCAGACACCTTTAAAGCCTTTTTCCACAATATTACCATGTTTGAAATCACTTCCGGTAAGATCACTGCCCTCTTGTCCGATGTAAGAGATCACCACTCCCACATAACCGATAGGAATCTCAGTCATCGGAATCTCCTCAATCTGAACTGCCCAGGGATTGAGGTTGTAAGAACCGGCCAGAATGACCTGCGGCTGCAAACCACGGTTACCCCTGTTGCGGATAAAGGCATCAAAGTCCTGAAAATTATTGTGGCCGTCTACCAGCTTGCCGGCAATTTGTCCGGCTTCGAGGGGCAGACCATCAAGCGTAGTGATAATCCCCACCATACTCTCCTGAATGCGTATCATGTCGGTTACCGAAACCTGAAATAACATGGTATTGATCCGGTAAGAACCGGCTGTGATGTAAGAGGTCTGGCGACCACGCTGACCGCTATTGAGCAGAAACTTCTCTGCATCCTGATAGTTATCGCACTCCACGCGCTGCGCAAGAATGTTTCCGGTAGGAATCTCACTACCATCTTTAGCCATGACCAGACCGATTTTACCTTCAGGGATAATCGTGAAGTCTTCCATGGTTACGTCGTACTGCCATACCCACATACCGAAGTACATTCCCGGAGCGAGTGTTTTTGCCTGGAAACCGGCCTCCCCTTTTGTCGCGATAATGCGACCATCCGGCAACTCTTTATTCTGCCCGAACAATACGAATTTCTTCGTCACCAACCCGATCTTGTCTTCGGGAACAATGACTGTACCAAATAAAAACCGCAGTACGAACTTGTACAATACGACTGCTAGAACCAGTGGAATAATCCACCAAAAGCTTAAAAGAATTTCCATAATGATTTGTCTTTAAATAAGTAACGATATTTGTTGTGTTTGTAATGTTTATCCCCGATAACATATCATCTTTTCTATGATATATCTGGTGTTATCCGGTTATGTGTTCTTATTACTGTTTTATGAATTTACGATCAATAACATCGTTTGATGTATGTATTCTAATCACATAAATTCCTCTTGCTAAAAAGCCAACCGGAATAGGAACATTCGCATTAACCTGTTGTGTTTTATATAGTTTCCCGTTTATATCAAATAATTCCATTGTAGATGCATTTTCCAATCCTTTGATGTAAATATAATCGATAACCGGGTTGGGATAAATAGCAATTGAATTAACTACCGGATTCTTCACCTCTGTTTCTGTTCCCATTTCAATGATTCTCAAAAAATCTTTCCACTGTTTAGCTGACTCATAAAGAGATTTAGATCCTCGGGGAACATAAAGGGTACACATTGATTTATCAATGCCATAAAATACATTACTTGAAGCATTCAGATTAGCCGGAATAGATGAATTACAGGTTATTGAATTTACCTTATAGTTGAATCCAAAACAAAAATCACCTATGGACGAAACAGATTTTCCAATTTTAATATCAACAAGCTCTTTACAAGGGGAGAATGCATCTGAAGCAATCGAAGTAACCGAATCAGGTACAACAACAGAGTTTAAACCGTCACAATATTGAAATGCTTCGTCTTCAATCTTTTTTAAAGATACGGGAAGCATTATCGACTTTAAAGATGTCTTGTTTTGAAAAGCTTTCGTTGGTATGGTTGCTGCATAATATGGCGTAAAGAAATCGCGCCACTCATCGGTCCCTTCTCCCCAGGTATAATATTCTGCGATTCTGGCACCGGCAATATCGAGTTCTTCTAAAGAGGGCATATTATCTCTCATCATTTTAAAATCACGTACATCAATCATACCTGAGATTTTTAATTTGCAGACATATTTTTGTTCATCAGCTGTCAATAGTGTTTTAAGATTTCCGGCTGTCGTAACCACTGATTTCACTGCCGCATCCTGTGTTACAGAAATAAGTTGAGAAAAGCCCTGAGCATCTGTTATTTTGACTTTCGCAGTTCGTCTGGCTGAAATTGGATTTTCTGAAGCAGTAAATGTGACGCTCTCATTTCCGGCTTCAAATGAAGATATCACACTTAACCAGGGTTGATCGGAAATCACACTCCAGGATAAATTTGATAAAATTGAAACTTTCTCGTTGCTTCCATTTTTTGCAGCCAGAAACAGTATGTTTTTTTCAATAAACACACCGGATTCATTTTCAACGATATTCGGAAAGTCTTTCCACTCAATAGCTTTTACATAAAGCGGCTTTGTCTTATAATTTACATATAGGGTACACTGTGACTTATCCATATCATTAAAGACCTGTGCATCGGATTCAAGAAGGATAGGTGAAGTGGAATGAAGATAAATGGAGCGCAGGCTTCTACAACTCTGAAATGCATCATCACCAATTGTGGTAACTGAATTGGGAATGGTTATACTTGTAATCTTGTCACATCCATTGAATGCGAAAAAGCCAATGCTTTCCAGTTTTCCGGGTAATTGCACAGACGTAAGACTATAGCAACCACTAAAAGTAGAACTTTCAATTATCTTTACAGAATCAGGAATCGCTATACTTGTTAATCCGGAATAATAAAAGGCCTCCTTTCCTATTGTTTGTAATGTTTTGGGCAAATCAATCTTATTAATTCTACTACATTGATAAAAAGCCTCTGCGCCTATTGAAGCTAATGAGTTTGAGAGTGTAACAGAAGCCAATCCTTTGCAGCTTTTAAATGCCTGATCACCTATTATCTTCACTGAGTTAGGTATATTTACACTGTTCAATGCACTGCATTGATAAAATGCAGAAGCACCTATTGAGATTAAAGAATTCGGCAATTGAATTGCCGATAGATTTGTGCAATTGCTAAATGCTTCAGATCCTATATTTACCACTGAACCGGGTAGAGTAATATTAGTAAGACCTGTACAATTGCTAAATGAAGATTCTCCGATAGCTGTTACAGATTGAGGGACAATAATATTGTTGAGCTTTGTGCACCCATCGAATGTTGAACTTCCGGTATTGGTAAGTGCCGGGTTTAAAGTAACGTTTCTAAGAGACGAGCAGTCTTCAAAAACACCAATCCCCAGGGTTTTCAGATTTGCAGGAAAAGTAAACGAAGTAATGCCGGTACAGCCTTCGAAAGCATAATCTTTGAAAGTCGTTACACATGCAGGCAAAGTAATTTCATTTAACCCAATACAATATTTTAAAGCATTACTTGCTATTGAATTCAGATTCTGAGGAAAAACAATGGATTTTAGACAATCTTTGCCTTTGCCCGTATTTGAATTATAAAATGCCATAACCGGAATTTCATTTGCAGGATAAGTTGTCTGGGAAAAATTGTTATAGATCGTTCCTTCAAGACCTGCATAGGCAAGAATCGTTGTTGCATATAAATCAAGATACGTCAGGTTGGGAAGAGAATCTCTCAGGATTCTGAAATCGCGGGCATCCATAGTACCGGTAATCACCAGATTCGTAAGTTCTTTTTTTACATCTGACGGAATGGCTGTATTCAGTCCACCGGCAACATTCGCTACAGATATAACCCTTCCCGTCTGTACAATATGTAGATAAATGTTCTCCGGCATTGATGATTTGAAAAGAACATTAGCGCTTCGTGAAGTTAGATCAGTATTGGGCAATGCAACTAAGGAAATAGAGTCATTGCCACTGCCTGAACTTTTATTCAGACTCAGCCAGGATTGATCCGATTCAGCAGTCCATGAAACATTTGCGTTCACAGCTACACTTGAAGTATTTCCGTTTTTTGGGTTTATTAATACTGATCCGGCATTCAGAAACAAATAGTCCTTATACTCCACTATATTTTTGAAACTTTTCCAATATTTAGCCTGTGCATAAAGAATGCCAGAATTAAACGGTACATGCAAGACGCAAGATGTCGTATCAATGTAATTAAACACATTTCCGGTAGAAGCTTCCAGTGTTAATGGATTTCTGATATTGACAAATAAATTATTAAGACCTATACATCCCGAAAAAGCATCGTAATTTATTGCATTCAAGGAAGAAGGTAATTTCAAAGTTGTCAATTTAGCGGAAAAAGCAATTAATGGCAATTCATCTTTAGGGTAATTATCAGAATAATAATTTCTTGTTCCTCCATTCCCACTATATGCATTTATTTTTGCTTCACTTAAATCGAGATAAGTCAACAAAGGCATATTATCTCTGATATATCGGAAATCCCGGGCATCGATCTCTCCTGTTACCTTAAGATTATCAGCTGATGCTCTATCGTTCGCTGAAATCAAATTACTGAAATTACCGGCTGTGGAATTTATTTTAATCTGATGGCCATATTGAATCAGGGTAATCTCCTGCTGAATATTCTGAAAATCAGAGATCGTAATGGTAGCTTTTCTTCCTGATATTGAATTATTGCCTTTTACATTGATCTTAATCTCTCCATTGTTGACCCCATATCCCGGATTCAATTCTACCCAATTCTGATCACAAATAACCGACCATTTATCATTGGCAGATATTTTAATCCGGACAGAATCGCCATTTTCATCCGATATGTAATAAGTGCTTTTATCGATACTGACACCTTTGTTATTTTCAATAATGTGACTGAAATCTTTCCATTGGTCAGCTATCAAATATTTCGGTCTCGATTTGAAAGGGACAGACAATACGCACCTGGATTTGTCAAGATTCATAAATGCGTTATAATCGGCATATAACTGAGACGGCGAATAGGCTGAAATGTATATACTATCTAAAGACGTACAATTAGCAAATGCACCACTGTTAATATATTTGACTGACGGAGCAATCGTTAATGTTTTAAGCCCGGTACAGTTATACAATACTCCATATGCAATTGAAGTAACGGAGTTCGGAATGTCAAATCGCCTCAATGCCGTACAGTTTTTGAAAGCAGACTCGCCTATTTGAAGAATGGAGTTTGGCAATGTCACATTCTCCAGATTACTACAATCAGTGAACATATTAGCACTGATTCCCTTTAATGAAGAAGATATTCCGATATGCTTTAAATGACTACACCCCTGAAAAGCATTATCACCGACTGAGGAGACTGTGTTTGGCAATTCAATTTTTTCCAATGAAGAACATGCTGCAAAAGAGGAACTACCGATAGAGGTAACTGAGTCGCCTAAATTCACTTCTGTCAATACCGGACAGTTGTTAAAAGCAGCATCACCTATTTTTACGGAAGCGTCTTCAATAGTCACACTTGATAGAGTTGAACAACCTTGAAATGCATAACCTCCAATATTCTTCATTGATTTTGGAATTATAATGCTGTTAATGCCGGAATGACTTAATGCAAAACTTTGTATCGTTGTCGCTGTTTTGGGTAAAATAACGAACTTCAGCCTTTCCGGCATTAATGGTATCGTTTTGGCCGGATAGTATGTAGTATAGCTATATCCACCTGAAAAAACCTGTGAATAATATTCAAGAATGGACACTTCGCCAATATCCAACCTTACAAGCGCTGTTAAATTATTCTGGATGGTTAGAAAATCACGCCCATCCATATTACCTGTCAGAGTGAGGTCTGTAATCGTACTTTTTTCAGTAGCTGTAAGCGATGAGGCTAATGTTCCGGCTGTAGTTAGATGCAAGTTCTTCGAAACTTGTGCAAAAACCGGAGTGAATAAGAAGAGTTGAATTAAAAGTGTTGCTATTTTCTTCATAAAAGAACTACTCATATATTAATGTTAGAAATCCATTTGACACCCTGTCATAAAGAGATATCCGGCCACGTTTTTTTTCTTTAATCCTATGGTATAGTATATCCCAAGATTGTATGCCTTGCAAAGTATACCGAATGGTGTGATGCTATTCCGGCATTCTACGTCTTCTGATTTCGTGAATACCTTATTAGATTGCATCTGCTTTATTTGTTTTCCAGCTTCTTTATGATTTCCCGTAACAACTCATTTTGCTCTTGTCTCAATGAGATAAACTTATTCACCCATTTATAAATCATATAAAGGATGCCAAAAATGATCGCCAGATAAATAATCGTGATCAGGATAGATATTAGCGGAAAGAAAGAAAATAAACTCATAATAGAGATATTTAGTTGTTTGACAATTATTAAATTAGTTATAAACTGTGAGGTATTGACTCCCCGCCCCGACGGCCTATTATCTTTTCAGTGATATATCCATAGAACGGAACAACCATTAATTAACATTGAAATAATTCAAATCTTCACTTTGCAAATATACACACATATCTTTAAAAATTACTTTTACATATCAATTAATCACAGACCTATAAGACAATCCGATAAATTATATTCACTTCAACCTTGCAGGAGACAAATATCCGGATAAATCTTTGCATCAATCTGCATATTAAATCAGGCTTCCGGTTATCCATTCTCTTCATTGTTTTGTTTTATTAAAAAAGAAAACCTATGAATAATCTGATCATCTGGGGAATATTGAGCGTACCGATTGTATTGTTATCCTGGCAGACGCTTTTTCATATACGAAATCACGGCTTTTACCGCTTTCTCAGCTGGGAATGTATGGCCATATTAATGGCCGTGAATCAAAAATATTGGTTGGTGGATCCATTCAGTATCCGACAAATCATATCCTGGATACTGCTTACGATCTCTATATATCCGGTGACGGCCGGATTAATTCTTTTCAAAAAATGGGGTAAAATTGGACAGGGACGTACCGATGAGCATCTCTACTCCTTTGAGAAAACGACGGAATTGATCGAAACCGGCATCTATAAATACATCCGGCACCCGATGTACTGCTCGCTGCTTCTGCTGACATGGGGGCTGTTTTTCAAACACACATCGGAGAAATTGTTGCTCATTGCCCTGATGTCCTCTGTTTTTCTTTTTCTGACTGCTATTTTCGATGAAAAGGAGTGCATTGAATATTTTGGGGATAAATACAAAGAATATATGAAGCGGACGAAACGATTTATTCCGTTCGTTTTGTAAAATAGGTTCTATAATGTTTTTTTGGGGGTGCTTAATGCATCAAAGAATAGGACGCGGATTTACGCTGATAGGACGGATGATCCCGATAGCTATCGGGACTATCGGGATCGGGACGGATAAGATAAAATGCAAGCATTTTTGATTTTCTATTATAGTCAAACCGTTTTGAATTGCAAAAATCAATATCAGGAGTGTTCCCGGTCCGGTAGTTAGTACTGATCCGGAATATATTCAGGTGTAATCCGATAGTCATAGGGTAGTCTCGGGTCTTTCTGATGGATAACAGGCGGGGAATAACGGAGGAATAGCCCGGGATATCCCCTACCTATATAGATAGGGGATATCCTGGGGTTAACCTGGGCTATACCTGGGCTAAACCTGGGGAAATCCTACCATGACTACTGAACTACCCCTGAATGGGCCCCCAATTATCATCGGATATCCACCAGGGCTTTTACAATCTGTTAGAAGTATTGAGAATTCGCAATCCAGATACCTTGACGATGATCCTAAATTTCAAAGTGATTAATTCGCAATCCTTAACGGTTTGACTATAAATAAATTGACGAAGTCAGTTTATAATCCGTAAATATCTATATTATAACTGTTATTAGCAAGAGAAACATCGCATGAAAAGTCCAATACAATATTACAGAACTCTGGGATTAAGGAAAGTACTTACTTTGCTGGTTTTACTTTTATCTCCGGCCATACTACAGGCTCCGGAGACATCCCCCATCCCATCCTTCGCATCTATCCGGGTGGAGTTCATCCTGTTTGGACTTACCCTTGCCTGTGTTGCATTCTTTCACAAACAGACTATGATTGTGGCCATCACAGGCATGGTTGTCATTATGACTTTTAAGCTGATCTTTGATCCCGGATTTCAGTTATATGAACATTTCCTGGGTGGAGCCGGCAAAGAAGGTGAATGGCGGGTTTTGCTCAATCTGATGGGATTGCTGTTTGGTTTTGCCATTCTTTCCAGGCATTTTGAGCAATCGAAGGCACCGGATGCTTTATTGCGATTTCTACCCCGGGACTGGAAAGGCGGTCTAATGCTGCTTTTTATGATTATGTTTATCTCGTCGTTCATCGACAACATTGCAGCCGCCCTGATCGGAGGATCCATTGCCAAAGTGATTTTTAAAGGTAAGCTACATTTGGGCTATCTTGCTGCGATTGTAGCCGCGAGCAATGCCGGAGGCGCCGGGAGTGTGGTCGGTGATACCACGACTACCCTGATGTGGATCGACGGTGTTAATCCTTTATGGGTTTTGCATGCTTTTGTAGCTTCGGCTGCCGCGTTCTGTATATTCGGAGTATTTGGCTCTCTGCAACAAGCCCGTGTACAGCCAATAATAAAAAGCCAGGTTAAGAGTGACCAGATCGACAAGGGCAAGATTTTGATCGTTGTCCTGATTCTTGCAGGCGCTATTCTGACCAATTATCTTTTCGGTTTTCCGGCTCTCGGTGTATGGATCGTCCTATTAATCGGGTCTTTCTTTCGCAAAACCTCCTGGAATGAAATAGGCAACTCCTGGAAGGGAACCGTTTTTCTGCTATCGCTCGTCACCTGCGCGTCATTAATGCCGGTCGAAGAATTACCCCCTGCTTCATGGCATTCGGCTTTTGTATTGGGATTTGTTTCGGCCGTTTTCGACAATATACCCCTTACCAAAATCTGCCTTGACCAGGGCGGATACGACTGGGGGATAGTCTCTTTTGCGGTCGGTTTTGGCGGATCGATGATTTGGTTCGGCTCTTCCGCCGGAGTGGCTTTATCGAATATGTTTCCCGAGTTAAAACATACGGTCAATTATCTAAAAAAGGGATGGCACGTAACTGTGGCTTATATCATTGGATTTTTCATCATGCTTGGGGTAGTCGGATGGAATCCGCATCCTGCTCATAAGCAACCGGATAGCAAGCTTAGTTGCAAGCCTCTTATATTCCCCCCGGCTGCTTCGCCTTCCGACAAGCCATTGCACACACTAACAAAGGGTATCGACATGGACCGCGAACGATATTGACAGGTGTGACAAACTACTCTGCAAGCAGCGCGACCATTGACGGGTGTAACAAAGAGCATTGACAGGTGTAACAGGCTTGATTATTTATGTATGTTTAACATTGTCGCAAATGTCGGTACTCTATCTTTGTGTCCATAGAAAGCCGAAAAGCCTTCTATCTTGTGCGTTTTGGTGCATGTTTTCGACTCTTCAGGTCTTTTTTCCAAAACTTCAAGTCTTTTTCGGAATACTTCAAGTCTTTTTCGGAAAAAGACCGGTCTTTTTGATCAAAACTTCAGGTCTTTTTTGGGCCTTTCAGGAATAAAAAAACACCCCCGATGGCCGGCATGCCTTCGGAGGTGTAATTTAAAGAGTAAAAGTTTGTGGGGTTATCCCCGTTACAAGAAAGAGAACGAAGCTAATAGCTTCATCAATAGCATGCCCGCAGCCTGCTATTTTGTAGCGAGGGAGTACTTCAATTGAAGTAAGCTGTCTGTTATTCGTCTTCCCGGACGAAATTTGACGCGAACTCCTTTGACCAAAGAGCGGGTCGCCTCCTCTTCGGTATCCACACCGTTACTATTTACCCCTAACTGAAAAGAGCCGAATGTGCCAAAACGCACAATTTTCCCCTCCAACAAATTCGTCGACATCTCCCGGGTCAGTGCAGTCAGTACGGCCAATACATCCGTTTCAGTCAGTGTACACTTCTCGGAAATTAATTCCGACATCTTTTCGAGGTCAACCTCTCCTGCGCTCTGTGTACTCACATAGTACTTGCGGGGCGCTTCTTTGTCCAATGGATTTGGACGCTGGATAACACTAAGTTTTATAGCCATAATAAATTTGCTTTTAGTCATTTCACTTCGTTGTGAAACAATAGCAAAACAAAACTACGATTAGTTGTAACTGTTTGCAAGCAGCTATGATAAAGTTTATTTACCTTTCATTGATTTTCAGGCATTTGCAAATAACAAAGTGATGTAAGTTTTGTTTTTAAAGATTCGCATTTGATGTTATTTTTCCATTTTATTCCAGCTATTTAAGCGTGACGGCAATGAATCGGGATTCAGTGAAAATTATATCTGATGACGAAATGATTATTAACCCTACAGACAGACGGGGTCAATAAATTCAAAAGATATCAAGTGTGCTGTCACCAAAATCATTGCCGTCTGCTTTAGCTGACGGAATAGTAATAAATAATATGAAGACGATGGATAACGAGAATAAAAATATCATCATTTACCACACAGCCAATGTCAAAGCCAACGTATCGCTTTTTGCCAAAAATGGAACGGTGTGGATGAATCAAAACCAGTTAGCTGAACTTTTTGACACCTCAATTCCTAACATCAGTATGCACATATCCAATATACTGAAAGAAGGCGAATTATCACAGGATTCAGTTATTAAGGATTACTTAACAACTGCCGCTGATGGTAAACAATACAACGTTACCTTTTATTCGCTGGATATGATATTGGCTATTGGGTTCAGGGTGAATCTCCGATCAACGGCAACAGCTTGATTATGCGCACCACCTCCACCAATCGTAAGGTTGTGATCAAAATCTTGTACGTGGCCAGGCATATGCCATCCGTATAGCCGGTGCAGGTACTGACCCCAGCCGTGTGTGGAGTGACCATTTCATCAGTTTCGTGATGTAACCAACACATCCTTCCCTCCACTCTGCCTTCAGGCAGAGTGCTATTGTCTTTCAGTGAATAAGAGTACAAGTAAAGACCGCCCGGTGCATTGCTCCGGGTGGTTTTTTATTGCAATGATCAGATTCAATAGCAAATAATTATTTTTTTAAGCTTTGCAATTGATATTTTTAGTAAAAATATATGGGTATTGAGGGATTTTTGTAAGTTTGCGGGGAAAAGATAAGAGCTAGAGAAATAAATAATAATATTTATATAATGGAAAATCAGAAAGAAACAATAAATGGTATTGATCCTTTATTAACATTGTTTGGAAATGACAAGCAAAAACTAATTGATCATATCATTGAAAATACTTTATTTTTTGAACCAGAAACAGTTATTGAACAATCCTCTAAAGTAATTGAAAATATCAGCTTAAATATCCCGATACCAGTAAGACATTCGCAGACAAGAGGGATCTTTAGAACCGCATACAAATCTATTAAATTAAATGATCGAAAAGCAGCAAGGACTCGTGCAAAAACTCAGTCCATTTTTCATACAGAAACAGACTTGCAAATATACTTTGATGGAGATGGAAATTCCGCGCTAAGAAGGCAAATAAATGAGATTACTTCTTTAGAAATAAGTTTAGGAGAAAAGGGAAGTATTACAAACTATATTATCTCACATATTTGGGAAAATACATCTCATAATCCATACTTTTTTAGCCTATTATGGAATGTTGTAATAACGCCACGATATTTAGATTTTATAATAGATAGGTCTATTATGATTGGTAATATTTGTGTTCGTGATATTATAAAGGCTATTAGCATTCAATTATATAATCCAGAAAAAATAATGGAACGCAAATTATTTAATGGGGAAGATAGCAAAGATCAAAACATTAATAATATAGCAAAGAAATATATCCAACAAAATAGAATAAAATTCCTGAGCTCTCAAACTGACAAAGCACATAACAATAACAACACTACAAAACCTCTGATAATAAATAAAACAATGAAGGATCTTAATCCCAGTAACATTCAGATTAAATCTGACAATAAAAAATTTGCATTTCAGTCTTTAAGTAGACTTATCGAATCAAAAACTAATTTCATTGACTCTCTATTAGATCTTGATTTTTGTAAAAAAAATTTCAATATGAGCTATCCAATTCTTAAGTTATCAATTAAGAATTCAGATTTTGACGAATGTAAAGATCATAAAGGTCGAAATAGATATTATACTCCTGATTTCTTTTCAATCAATGGTAATACCTATTTTGTATGTAATCATTGGTATAAAATACAGCGAGAACTATTTACAATGTGGATAAATATGCAACTTACCAAATAAACCACCTCTCCTTCTTTAATGTAATATAAAAGTAACCTTAAATTAAATTCAGCTACCTTTCATTACTTAAGAACAAGAACTTACCTTATATTTATTTTTGTATCATATAATATTAGCCTACAAATGATTACTAAACTTACAGATTATATTTTCATAATAAAATAAGAATAAAATGAACACATATATCACCAAAGTAGAACAAGAAATAAAAGATTGGGAAAAACAAGAACCTAATGTAATTCAGAAAACATCTGGGTTTATAGGCAAACCATTAGAAATAATTTTAAATCCATTTATCCTTAAAGTATCACCCCTTTTAGAAGAAACAATAAAAAAATCAAATGAGTTTATTTCGAATGCAATAAATAATCACAATACCGATATTGATAATTATTTGACAATGAACGAAGATGATTTTGGGAATTGGCTAAAATCTAAAGATGACAATGCTCAGAATTATTATTTAGCAGGTATTGCTTCACTTTCAGCCGAAGGTATTGCTACAGGACTCGGTGGTTTTGCCTTTTTAGCAATTGATATTCCTGCATCATTTGGATTGATCTTGTCTTTTGCAAATAAAATAGCATTAGAATATCAATTGGATATTACTGATGAGGATGTTCAGATAGAGATATTAAAGGCTATATCAGTAGGATCTGCAACAACCACAAATGAGAAACTCAAACTTCTCACAACATTCAAAGTTACAGGTAATATCATTTCTAAAAACACATGGAAAGCAATGAGTAAAGCTGAAACACATACACATCAAGGCATTATTTTTGCTATAAGACAACTTCTAAAATCACTTGGAATTAATATTACCAAAAGAAAAGCTACGCAATTAATACCTGTACTCGGTGCTATTTCAGGTGGAATAATTAATGGAAGTTGGGCCCAGGACGCATTGCTTGCTGTAAAACAACACGCTAGAAAAATTACTATTCAAAATTATAGAGCCTTTTTAAAAGATAATGCAACGATAGTTGATTGTGAGGATCTATCGCTTTCAAAATCATAGACAAGAATTATATTTCTTAATTCAACTGATAGAAATATCTACTCATGATATATTGTGAAATAATAAAGATATAGGGAAGCCGAAAACTATTTAGAGTAGGCAAATATAAAAATAAAATGATCGCTTATGGCTAAGTTTTTTTGTATGTATTGTGGAACGGATCGCTCAAGTGTTTCAAGTTTAACAGCCTCTACTTGTAATAAAAACCCAAATGGGAAATATCATGCATTGTATGAAGGCACTGAAAAGAAAGAATATACTTGCAAATATTGCGGTACGAAACGATCTAGTATTTCAAGTCTTACCTCTTCAACATGTAATAAGAACCCTAATGGTAAGCATCATGTAGCAGCTATTTGAAGACAAACTCTGTTAAGCATAGCTTACAAACAAAGAAATGCCACTCGGCAAAGTCTTCAGAGTTTGTCATACTAGAAGCAAAGCTCCTACTTTGCCATTCATTATGGAAAGCAGGAGACATAATGATTCGGCTAAAGCCAGAAAAAAGGAATAATTATTTACCGTCCGCTAAAGCGAGACGGCAATGAATTGGGATTCTGTGAAAATTATATCAGATGATGGCTTGACAATAGGACTTACTGAAAGACAGGTGAAATAGATTCAATAGATATTGATCAATCTGTCCCAAAAACATTGCCGTCTGCTTTAGCTGACGGGATAATAATGAATAGCACCAAACAATATGAAAACATAGAGATGGATAACGAGAATAAAAATATCATCATTTATCACACGGCAGACGGTAAAGCCAGCGTATCGCTTTTTGCCAAAGAAGGTACGGTGTGGATGAATCAAAACCAATTAGCTGAACTTTTTGACACCTCAATTCCTAACATCAGTATGCACATATCCAACATACTGAAAGAAGGCGAATTATCACAGGATTCAGTTGTAAAGAATTACTTTACAACTGCCGCTGATGGTAAACAATACAACGTTATCTATTATTCGCTGGATATGATATTGGCTATTGGGTTCAGGGTACGCAGTAAACGGGGTACATAATTCAGAATATGGGCCAATACCACACTAAAAGAATATATGGTTAAAGGCTTTGTAATGGATGACCAGCGATTGAAACAAGCTTCTTTATGCGGTGACCAGACAGACTGCTGCTGAAATTATCGTAACCATGGCCAGACCCAGTGAGCCAAATATGGCGCTAACCACCTGGAAGGGTAGCATTGTGCGCAAACAAGAATACCAGAAGCTCTGGTTCAGGAATGCATCAATAGTGCTGAACATATGTCGCAAATCAGCAGAAGAGTCGATCAAACGAAATGAGAAATTTGACTGGAGTCAGATGATTCGATAAAGAAGCTGTAAATCTAATCTAATAACACAATGAAAAAATCTTTTTTCAACCTCTCGATCTTCCTTATTGGAATCTTTACCCTTCATTCAAATCAGGTAAATGCATGTTCCGCCTTTATGTTAAAAGGGAAAGGTTATTGCACGATTGGCTTCAATGAAAATTGGAAAACAATGCCGGGAATAGTCGTAGTCAATCCCAGGGGGATAGAAAAGCAGAGTATAAGTTGGCATTTTCTAACATCAGAAACAGCAACTTCCGAAAAACGGACTAAATGGAAGTCTAAATATGGCTCCATCAGCTTTAATCTGTTGGGAATAGATATACCCTGCTATGGAATGAATGAAAAGGGGCTTTTCATTGTAGAGCTTTATCTGGATAAGACCTTTTCAGCCCCCGACAACACAAAGGCATCTATGTTTTGGGCTCAATGGATACAATATCAACTTGACCGTTACGCATCCGTTCCGGAGTTGATTGCCAATCTCCGAATGGCTCCGGTTATCGATTGGTGGCCTACATTTCCCGGAAGTCATTTTTTCGTGAGCGACAAAAAGGGGAATACGGCCGCAGTTGAGTTAATCGATGGTGTTTTCCGGGTGTCAACGGCTGAGACAATGCCAATTCCTTTGCTTTGTAATGAGCCATATCAACAAGATTTACTGAGCTTGAAAAAATATCAGCCATTCGGAGGTGAAGAGAAGTTCAATATTCATTCTCAGGGATGGAAAGATCGTTTCATCAAAGCGGCTCATCTTATGAAATCGTTTGATCGTCATAAGATGTCGCCTTTAACCTATTCCTGGAATTTACTCGACAGCATCAAACCGGGACAATGGCAACTTGTGGCCGATGTGCAAAGTAAAGCGCTCTATTTTCGCTCCAACGTCGGTAAAGCAATCAAATGTCTGAAACTTAACCATTGCGATTTTTCAAACAAATCAACTATTCTTTATCTGGATATTAATTCAATGCTGGAAGGAGATGTTCACTCAAATCTTAAGCCTCTGTCTGTTTCTATTAATCACAACTATGTAGAGCAAGGGTTTCCGGTAGGATACGAGAATAATGTATTTTACAAATCACGGGACTATGTCAATTTGAAGCATACAATAGATGAATATGTGCACCAAACATATCAGTTCATGGAACATACAAGCAATGATAAATGAGGGAAGAGCCCACACAAAAAACAATAGAGATATGAAACAAATAATAATACCGGCATTAATGCTACTGACATTTGCATCTTGTGACAATCCAAGGATACACGGCAAAGAAAATCAAGAAATGCCTAAAGCATTGGAGAAGAAAAGCTCATTCGACATAGCATCAAAACGCAGATATGATGACATAGTTGCCAGTTTATACAATGAGCAAGTGGAAAAGAGGCCGGAACTGAAAGAACTTGAAATAAAACTGGAGAATCTTTCGATGAGTAAGGAAGACTCAACAAACTCATTTAGTGTATATAATAGCACGAATCAGTCATACTATAACTCGGCAAACAACCATATTGATCAAATAAAAGATTCTGTCTTGAGAAAGAAAATGCAAGCGATAATCTCTGCCAGTTTGACAAGATACAACAAAAGGATTTCCCGACACACTGCACTGCTTAAGTCAATTGACATAAAGGAACTATCCTTATATGATTTGCATGAAATATTAGTGCTTACAACCACATTGCCCTTAATGGAACGGTTCCAGAAAGAGAGTTTACCGACCACCAAATCGATAGAAGGTTATTCTATACAACTCGACAAAGTTCTAAACTCCGAGAAGGTACTGGTTCAAAAGAATAAGTAAAGTATAAACCTCAAAAAAATCGTTATGCAAAAACCAATACTGACACTATTGCTATTCGCATTCTATCAAATCACCTTTAGTCAAAACCGGATCATAGCGTTACACCCGATCATAGGGGACACTATAGATAAAAACGAAAAAAGAGCTTACCTCTTATTTCCCGAAATTGACAACTCGACATTTGATTTCGGGCAAATTATTGCAAAGGACAATGCGACTTACCTCCATTACCGATCAGGAGCGGGTGAGCAGATGAAGGAAATTGATTCTTTGAAAATCAAAGAATATCAATGCAACATATCAAAACTATCAGCCTTTTACCTGAGTAAGTTTAAAACAGACACCACTCGCATCAGCAAGAATCTCAATATAAAGATAAAAGAGCCCTCCCCTCTTGATATCACCTTTATTACCCCCGAAATGCGTATCGCTATGGAAAAAGAGGCCAGAAGATACAATGCATTAAAAGGTCAGGCTGAAGAACGCGGACTTTGGGGAAAAGATAAAGAGAATTTCATTCAGACAGGAGGCTATAATGAATTCTACAGTGTAAAAGCCAGAAAAAAGGCGAAAACCAGTCCGGTCAAAACAGATTTGTAATAACCTCCCTCTCGCGCAAATATGCAGGTATCCTAGTCTAAGCATGATCCGGTATACAGCTAATGGCTTTAATAGTTGCAGTTTGAAAATTGAAACTTTTATGAGTCCAAATATCCGCTATACTAAGTCGTCAACCGGGAACTGAGAGCGGATGGGATACCTGGAATAAAAAAGCTACTAAATAGTTATATCATGAAAAAAGTGTTAGTATTACAATTGTGCTTATTTCTATTTGCTTGTGTAGAAAAAAAGGCTCAAATATAGAACAAGAAAAAGGAACTTTAAAAGAGGATAGTATAATCACAGATAAGAATTTAACTATTAATAAAAGGATAGCTATTTTGGATTCCTTATATTGTGGCTATCAAATTGCAGCAAATCCAAGTCGTCAATCCCGGATCTTAAAATCATTCTTTTTATTTTTCCCTGACAACTTCTCATCATTCATTGACTTATATGGTTATAAAGAAATTTATTCTGATTCAGTTATATATAGTCCTTTATATGATGCTTCGTTTGAACATATTGAACTTTTATTTGCTAGTAACAAGGTAATTGATAATAAAATATTTCCTTGAATGGCTATTGGGAATCAGATGGAGTATCCATATTTAAGAATCAATTATTTATGTTAGTGGAGAAGAATAAGATGTTATTTTACCAAGAACTTAAAACTTATAGCGAAAAAGATGTGAAAAGTTTTTGGTCGTTTTATTTTGATGAAGTACATCCAGAAAATATTGAATTGAATAAACTTAAGGAGAATGAGCGTTTTGATCCACATATGTATACTATTATGAAATCATGTTATGAGAAAGCAATAGTAAACGGATGTAAAGGACATTAGTTAATCATTGCGTTACACCCGATCATAGAGGACACTATAGATAAAAACGAAAAAAGAGCTTACCTCCATTGCCGTCTGCTTTAGCTGACGGATTAGAAAGAAAATACAAATCGGCTTTAGCCAAAGAAGAAAAGATTCGGCTAAAGCCAGAATATAGGAATAATCTATATCCGTCCGCTAAAGCGAGACGGCAATGAATCGGGTTTCTGTGAAAATATTATTTGATATAAAAAGACATTAGCTTTACAGAAAGACAGATGCAATTGATTGAATAAAAATTGATTGCACCGTCCCAAATTCATTGCCGTCTGCTTTAGCTGACGGATAAAAAAGAACAATACAAACCGGCTTTAGCCAAAATATATAGCAACTATGTCCTATGTAAGAATCTGGGTGCATTTAGTCTTTTCGACCAAAAACAGAGATCCTTTTCTCTTAAAAGAAAAACGATATCTACTACATAAGCATATCATTGAAAATTGTAAAGAAAAAGGGATATTTCTGGATTCTATAAATGGGCATGTAGAACATATTCATTGTTTGATCTCATTAGGGAAAGAGCAAAGCATTGCGCAGATTGCTCAATTGATTAAAGGAGAATCTTCCTTTTGGATCAATAAAAATCATCTCATCCCTGAAAAATTTGCATGGCAAGATGATTATTTTGCGGTATCAGTAAGTGAATCTCAATTAGAGATTGTGCGTAATTACATAAAGAATCAGGAAAAGCACCATTCTGGCAAATCGTTTGCAGATGAAGTTGAGGAGTTTATGAATAAATATGGATTTCAGCGCATCAAAGACAAATAGTTTGCTGAAATCCGATAATAGGAATGATTTATTTCCGTCTGCTTTAGCTGACGGATAAAAAAGAATAATACAAACCGGCTTTAGCCAAAAGAAAAAATACGATAGATCCGAATACAATAACAACAACTAAAATATTAACTTATGAGAGCACACGACATTGATTATGAGATTTTCGGCGAAGAGATGCAGTATATTGAAATAGAACTCGATCCTCAGGAAGTGGTAGTAGCCGAATCCGGCAGTTTTATGATGATGGACAACGGTATACGTATGGAGACAATCTTTGGAGATGGTTCCGGTAGCGAATCCGGGATTTTCGGGAAGCTAATGTCGGCCGGTAAACGAATGCTTACCGGAGAAAGTCTGTTTATGACTGCTTTTGAAAACACAAATAACGGAAAAAGCAGGGTGAGTTTTGCGGCGCCTTATCCGGGACAGATCATCCCTATAGACCTGACTCAATTTCAGGGCAAATTCATTTGTCAAAAAGATGCTTTTCTATGTGCGGCTAAAGGGGTTCAGGTCGGTATCGAATTTACCCGTAAGCTGGGAACCGGTTTCTTCGGTGGCGAAGGCTTTATCATGCAAAAACTGGAGGGTGATGGTTTGGCCTTTGTGCATTCAGGGGGAACATTGGTCAAAAAAGAATTGGCAGCAGGTGAAGTTTTGAAGGTGGATACAGGCTGTATCGTCGGTTTTACCCGGGATGTACAATATGATATTGAGTTTGTCGGAGGAATAAAGAATTCTCTTTTTGGTGGCGAAGGCCTGTTTTTTGCAACATTGCGCGGGCCGGGGATTGTCTATGTGCAGTCGCTTCCGTTTAGTCGTTTAGCCGATCGTATTATTGCCTCGGCTCCCCGTGCAGGTGGCAGCCGACGTGAAGAGGGAAGTATCCTGGGCGGTTTAGGCAATTTGCTCGATGGTGACAATCGATTCTGATTAATTCGTAATTTTGCAGCAATAAACTGACAATTGCCACAATGACAGATAATTCCCTACTCCATTTCAATCACCCCACCGACTGCTATTCCTTACCGGAGAAGTTTACGTTTCCGTTCCACTACACCCCGCATTCGTTGTGTGTATTGGCCAGTGAGGAGTTGCAGGAGTACTTGCAAAGCCGCACCGAATGGACGGAAGAGTTGAGCCGGGGAAAGATGTTTGGGGTATTGGTGGTGCAGACTG
Organism: Bacteroidales bacterium; assembly: GCA_963668555.2. Lineage (GTDB taxonomy): Bacteria > Bacteroidota > Bacteroidia > Bacteroidales > UBA7332 > CAXXIC01. The sequence continues at coordinate 4,476,687 of CAXXIC010000001.1, read as the reverse complement.
ATACAGGAGAACTTGGTTATCTGGCCGCATTCTCGGGTAATCTGGCGGGACGGAATGACCATCCGCATTTTGTTCCGCCGGTGTTTGACCTGTTACAAAAGGACGGATTCTTCAAACTGGAAGAGCGGGAGATTTCCGCTATCAATCATCGTATTCGGGAAATTACCAAAGACCCGGTCTATATCGCTTGTAAAGAAACATTGGAACAGGAAACCCGCCTTGCCCAACAAACTCTTACCGAACAAAAGTCCACCATCAAGGCTAACAAAACCGCCCGTGATGTCCGACGCCAGGCGAATCCATCGTTGAGCGAAGAAGAGCTGGCCGAAATGGTCAAAGCGAGTCAGCACGAAAAAGCGGAATATAAACGACTGGAAAAACGGTGGCAACAATGTTTAACAGAGCTAAATGAGGCGGTGGATAGCTTTACCCAAGAAATCGGGCAACTCAGGACCGAACGCAAAACGAAGTCTGCCGCCCTGCAACAAAAACTGTTTGACCGGTTTCAGATGCTCAACATTCGGGGCGAGGCCAAAGGGCTTTGCACTATCTTCGAACAGACCGTACAGAAAACGCCTCCCGCCGGAGCAGGCGAATGTGCAGCACCCAAGTTGTTGCAATATGCCTTTCTTCATGGGTTGCAACCCATAGCGATGGCTGAGTTTTGGTGGGGGGCATCTCCCAAAACCGAAATTCGCCACCATGGACATTTCTACCCGGCCTGCAAGGGTAAATGTGAGCCCATCCTTGCACACATGCTGCAAGGTATGGAGTTGGATCCCGACCCGATGCAATCCCAAACTTCTGCAAATCAAGAAATAGAGATCCTGTACGAAGACGAATATCTGCTGATCATCCATAAACCGGCCGGTCTGCTTTCCGTTCCCGGGAAGTCGGCGACCGATTCCGCTTATCAACGCATCCGCGATCTATATCCCGACGCAACCGGCCCTTTGGTTGTTCATCGCCTCGATATGTCCACCTCCGGTCTGCTGCTGATGGCCAAAACCAAGGAGGTGCATAAGAGCCTGCAAGCTCAATTTAAAGGACGAAGTATCAGGAAGCATTATATTGCGCTGCTCGATGGCATTATCCCCGAAGAGGCGGGAACGATTGAGTTGCCGCTGTCGCCCGACTTTAATCACCGTCCGCGCCAAATGGTGGATATGGAGAACGGAAAGCCTGCCCTCACCCACTGGAGAGTATTGGAACGCACAGAGCAATACACCCGCATCGAGTTTACACCCATCACCGGGCGCACGCATCAGTTACGCGTACATGCCGCACATCCGCTGGGGCTGAATGCACCTATTCTCGGTGATGAATTGTATGGGCGAAAGGCTGACCGGCTTTATCTGCATGCTGAATATCTGGAGTTTGTCCATCCGGTGAGTGAAGAAGTGGTGAAGGTGGAAAAGAGGGCGGAATTCTGAAATATACTTTCGATATGTCGGATTTTTTAGGTTGATTTACAATCTTGTAAAAAATCGCTATTATACATTTGAAATAATGAAACGCTATTACTGGACCGCAATAAGCAACGAAGAACGTATCAAAGCCATCAGTGAAATAACCGGCATTGTCGACAGATACGCGACCATCCTAAACTTTCAACGGTTTTCAGATATTTCATTGAGCCTTATTCTTGAGGTAGAAGAAGGTAAGTTAAATGATTTACTCATCGATCTAAAGAAGATCATCTCCATTGAGGGTACTGAGACAAACCGGTCAGATTCTAATGGCGAGTGTATTGTTCTTTTGAATATTACTTTTACCAAAGGCACGGGAGATTTACAGATAGAAGTGCCCAATATTCCGGAATAAAAAATGCCTGACGAGGTTTCGAAACCTCGTCAGGTATTTTTTATTCCGTTTCTTCCGGTTATCTTACAATATGAAGAATCTGATCCAGATAGGCTGAACGATCTTTGTCCGATTGAATTTTAATACTGAAATATCCCTCCTGGCCTCCCCCGCAATAGGCAATACCCTGAGAGATATAGGGCTGAAAATAAGCCGCCACACGCATCATCTTTTTGCCATAATAAACCAATTCGTTATCTGAATAGATGATTAATCTTTCGTATGGAAATAAGCGGTCACAGATAGAAGAAAACCGTTTGGTCAGTGATTTGACAATCATCACGCCTTCCTCCATCGCTTTTCCCAGGATCGCCTGCTCAGCCATATCAATATCGATTTGGGTTATCCCCTGCTCCAGTCTGTCAAGCCGGAGAATTTCGGCAATTTCATCCTGAGTAGCGCCGGCCGATAACATGGCCGGAATATAACCTTTGTCGTTCGCAGCAATATATCTCTGACGATCGGTTAGGGGGTAATCAAGCAGCGAAGCAACCTGCTCCAATGAGGTCGGGAAATTAATGCACTCATTGTCATGACGAACGCGGTAATAATTCAACGGGATAACATCCGACTCTGACTCCCGCAATTCAACGCCATATATCACATGAAGCGGATCGTTGGCATACAGCTCCAGCTCTTCTTCATAATGAGATAATAACGCATTGTCCCAGGTCAGGCCTGCATCGAAATATTTTATTTTACGTTCATCCAGAATATGTTTGATCTCCGACATTTCTAAATCGTGTCCGCCGAGAAGAAATATTTTGCTTACCATAAGTAACTGTTTTTAGATCTATTGGTCAATATTTTCACTTCATTCTTACTAACTAAGCTAAAGAATAGCCTCAAAAGCAAAATTAGAAAATAGATTAAGTCAAACAGAGTATAATTGTATATTCTACAACATATTTACTTTGAAAATCACTATAATTTGATCGAATCCGGAGCCTGATGAATAGAATGAAGCGCTAGAGCAAGAAAATGTTATGCAGATTCCTCTAATTTTAATTGAAGCCATTCATCATTTTGTGTATAATTTCTAATAATGAGGCAAAATCGGGCTTTCATTTCTCACTGGCTGAAAAAATGAATACCTTTGAGCCAAATTCCTCAAAATGAGGGAAACAAAACTAATTACGTATTTCAATGACTTTTTCAGACTTAGGGATTAACGAAAACATTATCCGCGCACTTCAGGAAAATAAAATTTCCGAGCCAACCGATATTCAAAAACAGGCAATTCCTCATATCCTCACCACCGATAAAGATCTGGTGGCCGTTGCACAAACCGGAACAGGAAAAACTGCCGCATTTGCCCTCCCAATCCTGCAATCTATCGATCCTAAATTCCCCAAAATACAAGCTCTGGTTTTGGTTCCGACCCGCGAGTTGGGCCAACAAGTAGCACGTGAATTCTTCCTGTTCTCGAAATATATGCCCCGCGTATTTGCCGAAGCGGTTTATGGCGGCACTCCCATCGATGACCAGATCAAGAAGCTGCAACGCCCCACGCATGTACTCGTTGCGACTCCGGGCCGACTGATTGATCTGCTGGACAGAAGAGCTTTGAGCCTGAAAGACCTGAATTATCTGGTATTGGACGAAGCCGATGAAATGCTGAATATGGGCTTCAAAGCAGATATCGAGCAGATTCAGAAATCATGCAGCAAGGATATCACCCGGATGTTATTCACAGCTACGCTGGCTAATGATGTCAAGCAATTGATCCGGGATTACCTGAAGGCTGATGCTGTCGAGATCCGGATTAAGGCCGAAGAGTTTGTAAATAAACAGATTGAACATCAATACTTCATTTATCAGAAAAGCCAAAAGCTGGAATATCTGAAAGCTTATCTCTCTGAGCGCAAAGATCAGCGGGGAATACTCTTTTGCCGTACGAAGGTTGCCGCCAAACGATTATCGAAACAGCTGGCCGGCTTTGAGGTTAGCGCTGATGCTATTCACGGCAATCTGAATCAGGAGTCCCGCGACAAAGTGATGCGTGCATTCAAGAAAAACCGGGTCAATCTATTGATAGCAACCGACATTGCGGCAAGAGGAATCGATGTGAGAGATCTGGACTATGTGATCCACTACCACCTACCCGAGAAAGCCGAATATTACACTCACCGCAGCGGAAGAACGGCACGTGCAGGCAAATCCGGTATTTCTGTCTGCCTGGTAAAAGAGGAGGAATTGGCAGAAATCAAACCGCTGGAATCCCAGCTTAACATTCGCTTTTCCGAATTAGAGGTAGAAGTTGTCCCCGAAACTCGTCGTAGCCAACCGATCACGATTTATATGAATATGGGATATGTTCAGAGTTTCGATGAGCGCAGCCTGAGTGAGTTTCTGGTAGAAGAAGCAGGATTGAATCAGGCTGACATCAAGAATGTAGTGGTGGAAGAAAATCGCTCCTATTTTACTATCGACCAGAAGTATCAGCAGCAGATCTTTCTCAATCTAAAAGGAATGAAATTGTTTTGCCGGAATCTGAAGCTGACTCTTGATGGAGAGAACAGCAAACGGAATATCTATTAATCGCATTTGGGATAAGAATATTTAAGCCTAAAAAAGAGCCGTCAATAACGAAATCAGGTTTCGTTATTGACGGCTCTTTTTTGTATATAGTCCGGATTACATTTTCTTTTTCAATTTAAATAAGAATACCAAACCACCCTCCGGTCTGTTTTTAGCCGAAATCTCTCCTTTATGAAATAGTACAGCATTTTTCACAATAGCCAGACCTAAACCTGTCCCACCAATCTTTCGCGCACGTCCTTTATCCACCCTATAGAATCGCTCAAACAGACGGTTCAGGTGCTCTTCTGCCACCCCGGTTCCGGTATCTGCAAAACTGAAATAGTAGTAATCGGCATCCTCCCGGTAGCAACTAATGAATATGCTGATATTTTCTCCGGCATAGGTACTGGCGTTATCAAACAGATTCCGGAAAATGGAATACACTAAAGAAGAGTTTCCATCGATATAGGCTTTTTCGGGCCAGTTCCTGAATTCTACCATGATATTTTTCTTATCCAGATCCAATTGAATCTCATTGTAAATATCACGAACAATACGGGCAACATCAACCTGTTCTATATCAAATAATGAGTTTGCCTCGTCCATTCGATTAAGCATCGAAATATCGCTCAGCAGGTAAGAGAGCCGTTTGCTCTGTGCATAACAACGCTCCAGAAAGAGTTGCCGTTTAGCCGGATCAATATTGGGCATCGACAGAATGGTCTCCATATAACCTTGTATGCTGCTCACCGGTGTTTTTAGCTCATGAGAAATATTTTGGGTCAACTGGCGTTTCAGGCGAATCTCTTCCTCCTGCTGTGTACTATTGTAGATTGAGATCTCAAACGTTTTATCTTCGAAGATCACACAATCAACTTCAAAGGATTTGCCCCCTTTATGAATCTTCAGATTCTTAGAAACCACTTCTTCGCGTTTCGGCGCATTCACCAGCCCCATCTCGATAAATTCGCAGATAGGCGTAAACTCTTCTAACTGAAAAACCTGTTCAGAGCTATTTAGCGGTGAGTCTGAAATGAGATTAATCTGTTGAATGAAAAGACTGTTTGAAAGAATTTCTGTCTTCTCCTCAGAGAAAATAGCTAATCCTTCACGTGAAAACTTGAAGTGCATGAACAGTTTTTCCTGCTCGATCGAGAGGGCTGTCTTGGTACGAACCAAACGTTGGTAGATTTTGACTAACTTCTCCGAGATTTCACCAATATCGTCGTGTGTAAAGGTATAGCTGTTTTCCTGCATCTGATTTTGCTCGGCACTGATGGCAAATTTACGAAGTCTGGAGATGTTGTTTCCCAACAGATAAGAAAAACGGAATAATGTAATCACCATCAACAGAAAAAGAATGACCAGGAAATAAATAAACTGGTTATCAACCTGAAGTAACTGGACAGTACTGGTATTATAAGGTAATGCTGTGCGGATAAACAGATTGCCATACTTCTGAGCGGAGTAGAAATAATCCCGATCCACCGATTCGGAATAACGAATCGCATAGCCCGCACCATGTTTTCTTGCAGCAATGATTTCAGGACGACTTAAATGGTTGTCCATATGAGCCAGATCGTGTTTCTTGGAGTCGAAAAGCACTTTCCCCCGATCACTGATCACTGTGATCCTTATTTCCGGAAGATCCAGAAAGCGATCAATTTCCTTGAAAGCCGCCTCAGAGATTCCGTTCTTCCTGATCTCATACATGATGAGCGTGTTGTATTTCGTCAACGTGGTACTGAGCATCTGTTCACGGAAAAACTTTTCCCGCTGATACTGAAATACAGAAACAATGACTACAAACAGAAATATCAGTGTGAAGATCGTGTAAAACAGACGCTTATGGAAAGGGACCCTAATCGTTTGCTTTCTGAAGAAAGATTTCATGTGAGGTTGTTTTTTCAAAGAGACCACCTGAATATGCTTTTACATGCACATTCAGGTGGCGATTATTTTATCAGTTAATTTCAAAGCAATAACCAAATCCAAGGCGAGTAACGATATTCTTACCGTATTGTCCGATTTTCTTTCTAAGTCGGGTGATATTCACATCAATGGTTCGATCCAGTACAAACACTTCATCCGTCCATACCTGGGATAGAATTTCCTCACGTGAAAAGACCCGACCTTGTTGACTGAGCAGAAGTTTTAAGATCTCAAACTCTTTTTTGGTAAGAGAGACCTCTTCTCCGTCCACTAACGTCTTCTTCTTACTTACATTGATCAGCAACGTCTCAAATTGAACGGTTTCTTCTTTTCTCTCCTCCGTTGCTATCTCAGGTTTGCCGCGACGAATCACCGCTTTCACCCGGGCAACTACTTCACGGATGGAAAAGGGTTTGGAAATATAGTCATCCGCCCCAATATTGAATCCGGTAAGCATATCGTTTTCAGTATCCCGTGCGGTAAGAAAGATGATCGGAATATTGGCAGTTTTCTCCTCTTTTTTCAGCATATTAGCCATCTTGAAGCCCGAAATCTCACCCATCATGACATCGAGTAAAAGTAGTTTATAGACTGTCAGGTCAAGCTTCAAAGCCTCCTCAGCCGAGTTGACAGCATCCACTTCATAACCCTCATTTTCAAGGTTGAATTTCAAAATCTCACACAAATCTTCTTCGTCGTCCACGACCAGTATTCGGGTATTTTCCATAACAGAAATATAAATTAATATTACAGGACAAAACTAAGCAATATCCTTTTAAAGGTTATTGCTTTATCATGAAATAAACATTACAAACAGGTTACAATTCGGCTGACTGTATATTTTTTGCTAAATTGCGGCTTCAAACCCATAATGCATGAAACGAGCATGTACAGGCCTACACCAAAGAGTATAACCTTATATGCGAGTTCCATGTGATACCAAATTCGAAATAAAAAGGTCACATGAAACCGTTCTTATATAAAGTAGCTGAAGCTAATCTCGATTATTACAAAGATACGATTAGTCAACAAATATTTGTCTTTCCAAACCGACGGGCCGGAATTTTTTTCCAGAAATATCTGGCCACATTATCTGAAAAGCCGATTTTTTCCCCACAGATTACGACGGTGAATGATCTGTTCCGATCATTTACCACATATAAAGTGCGTGACCGCATCAGTCTTCTTTTTACCTTATACAATCTTTACAAAGAGATATCCAAAACCGATGAGACATTTGATGAATTTGCTTTCTGGGGTGAAATGATCCTGAATGACTTTGATGATGTGGATAAATATGTTGCCGACGCCCGACAATTATTCACCAACATCAAGGATTTAAAAGATATTGACAATGGAATAGATGGACTATCCGATGAGCAAATTGCAGCCATCCGGGAATTCTGGTACAATTTTCACCCTGAGAAACAGGGTAAAACCAAAGATGATTTCCTGGCGACCTGGGAAATCCTGTATCCGCTCTATGCGGCATTTCACGAACAACTGAAGGCTGAAAATACCGTATATGAAGGAATGGTCTTCCGCGAAGTTGCTGAAAGAATTCTACGAAAAGAGCCTCTTGTATTGCCTGAGGGAAAAATTATCTTTGTAGGATTGAACGCGTTATCCCGCTCCGAAGAGATCCTGCTTGAACACCTGAAAGAGCAGCAAGCTGCTGATTTTTATTGGGATGTAGAATCACCAATGGTTATTGATCCCGACAACAAATCGTCCTACTTTATTAATCGCTACTGTGTACAATTCCCATCACTACTTGAAATTGCGGCTGAAGAAATCAATACAACACCAAATATTGAACTGATCGGCATTCCTTCTGCTACAGGACAAGCCAAACAGGTTTACGACATTCTGGAGAAATGGATTGAACGTGGTAAGATCTCTGATACCGATAAAGCAATCAATACTGCAATCGTTTTACCCGAAGAACAATTGCTTCTGCCTGCACTATATGCCATCCCCGAATCCATCTCGACCATCAACGTTACGATGGGTTATCCACTGGCCTCCTCTCCCATTGCGGGGCTAATGGAGCATATCTTCGCCATGCAAAGCAACTGGCGATTCATCCAGCATAAACCTGCATTTTATTATCGGTTTCTACTCCCCGTATTGAATCATCGATATGTAGCAAATCTTGCGCCAAACGACACACAAGAGATTTATCATAATATATTGTCGTTCAATCGGATATTTATCCAGTCTGCCGATTTTGAGCAGCACGCCTTCTTATCTAAAATATTCAAGCCATTGAAGGCCAAAGATGACATTGCCGGTTATTTAATGGATATATTGGAACTGATCCAACGCCATTTTCAAAACAGCGCCGATGAGGAGGACGAAGAAGAGATTAGAAACGACCTTTCGCATCTGGAAAAAGAGTTTATCTATCACTATTATATTACGGTAAACCGAATGAAAGAGGTGATGGAGCAGACCGATGTACAAATGACCACCGATACATTCTTCAGACTATTGCGCCAGATGGTTTCGGGAGTCAGCATCCCCTTTCAGGGAGAGCCGCTATCAGGATTACAAGTAATGGGAGTACTCGAAACACGCGCTCTTGACTTCGAGAACCTGATTATTTTATCCATGAACGAGGGTGTATTTCCTTTGCGCGGAGCTACCAACTCGTTTATTCCATACAATCTGCGCAAGGGATTCGGATTAACAACATACGAGCATCAGGACAGTGTATATGCGTATCACTTTTATCGCATGATTTATCGGGCAAAAAACATCTGTTTGCTTTATGACACCCGTAGCGAGGGAATGCAAACGGGAGAAGTCAGCCGTTACCTTTATCAAATGAAGTACCACTACCGGATGCCAATTGCCGAAAAACTGATTACGTTCGACATTTCATTGCACCAGGCCAAGCCTGTCACCATAACTAAAAGTGAACATATACAGCAGCAACTAAATCGTTTTCTGAACGGTGGAGATAGAGCATTATCCGCCAGTGCAATCAATACTTATCTCGATTGTCCCCTCAAATTTTACTTTCAGGAGATCGAAAGAATGAGCGAAGAGGAAGAGGTGAGCGAAGAGCTCGAAGCGAACCAGTTCGGGAGCATGTTTCACCGCATCATGGAAAACCTCTACGAACCCATGAAAAACAGACAGATACAGGGTGATAATTTAGTAGAAATGCAGAAAAATGCAGTTCTGCTGGATAAGGAAGTAACGGATGCCTTCTGTGAATTCGTTTTTAAAACCGAAAAGCAGCAAGTCCTGACAGGCAATAACTTCCTGATAGGCGCTGTATTGAAGCGGTACGTTCAACAAGTACTAGAGGTGGATCGTCGTCAGACTCCTTTCACCTACCGCGAATCGGAAGAACGAATGATCGATACTATCACAACAGACAATGGACTGATCATAAATTTAAAAGGGTCTATTGATCGTGTGGACGAAGTACATGGCGTCACCCGCATAATTGACTACAAAACAGGGGCAGGAAAATCAGTATTCAGCAACATTGCAGAGCTGTTTGATAAAAATATGAAGAAACGCCCGAAAGCTGTAATGCAGGTTTTCCTCTATGCATGGCTCTACAAGCGTAAGCATGGTACTGCGCAAATTTCCCCGGCCATCTATTACCTGCGTGAGTTGTTTGGTGATTTTGATCCGATTGTCACCTACAATCCCGGCCGCAATCAAAAAGAGAAGGTGGAAGATTTCACACCTTTCCAGTCGGAATTTGAAACAGGATTAAAATATTGCCTGGAAGAAATCTTCAATCCACAAACAGAATTTGCGCAAACGACAACGGAAGAAAGTTGTTCTTACTGCACATTCAAAGATATTTGCAGGAAAGGATAATAGTGATGTAAAAAATCAACACTCGCTTCCAATAAGTAAATGCAATGAGAAAAATAAGTTGACTTTTCGCGAATCTGTCGAATAAAATCGATGTCACCTCATGTAAAAAGACAGATTTCAACTAATCCAAGGCATTTTTCTCATCAATTAATTATAAAAAAGAGGATATAAGGTCGTTTTATTGCAAAAATCGCTATTTTTGCACAGAATTGAAAAAGCGGCATTCGTTATGAACGACCGTCTTTTTTTTGCCCCTTTTCGTATCGGGCAAAGTTCGAAACTGTTGAGCGACTATATTTGTCTTTTATTGAATGAAAGCTTATTTGTCGACTGACAAAACTGAGTAAATAAACAAGTAATAAGTATCATTATTCTTATTTTTAGATGCATATTGAGTCATTTAGATATATTTAAAAGACAAACACAAAGCATTCATCAAATAAACAGGCTCAAAAACAGCCATAATGATACATAAAATATTACCTTTGTCTAAAATCTAAGTAATTTCTAATTTTATGTGTGGTATTGTAGGAGTATTTGATTTAAAATCAGATGGACAGTCACTCCGTCATCAGGTTTTGAAGATGGCTAAAAAAATTCGCCATCGCGGTCCCGATTGGTCGGGCATTTTTTGCAGTGACAAAGCTATTCTGGCTCACGAGCGTCTGTCAATCGTTGATCCGCAGTCAGGCGGACAACCATTATATAGCAAAGACGGCAAACTGGTACTTGCTGTTAACGGTGAGATTTACAATCACTTATCAATGAGAGAAGAAATGTCAAAAGACTACGAATTCCTCACTCATTCCGACTGTGAAATCATTTTGCCTTTGTACCGCAAGAAAGGTGTTAACTTTCTCGAAGACCTGAATGGTATTTTCGCATTTGCACTGTACGATATTGAAAACGATTGCTACCTGATTGCCCGCGACCACATGGGTATAATCCCCTTGTATATGGGCTGGGACGATGCCGGAAATTTCTATGTCGGTTCAGAGCTTAAAGCGCTGGAAGGCATTTGCAGCAAAATCGAAACATTCCCTCCGGGACACTATATCTACAGTAAAAATGGTTATGAACCCATCTGTTGGTACAAACGCGACTGGATGGAGTATGAGAATGTTAAAGACAACACCACTGATATTGCCAAATTGCGCGAAGCTCTGGAAGAAGCAGTACATCGTCAATTGATGTCTGACGTTCCATACGGAGTATTACTTTCGGGCGGTCTTGATTCCTCAATTATCTCAGCCATTGCTAAGAAATACGCAGGAAAACGCGTGGAAGATGGAAATGCATCTGACGCGTGGTGGCCACAACTTCACTCATTTGCAGTGGGGCTCAAAAACGCACCGGACTTGATCGCTGCCAGAAAAGTGGCAGAACATATCGGAACCGTTCACCACGAGATCAATTATACTGTACAAGAAGGTCTGGATGCCGTTCGCGACGTGATTTATTTCCTGGAAACATATGATGTAACGACTGTTCGCGCATCTACCCCGATGTACCTGTTGTCACGCGTTATCAAATCTATGGGTATCAAAATGGTACTTTCAGGTGAAGGCGCTGATGAAATCTTCGGTGGTTACCTCTACTTCCACAAAGCGCCTAACGCGAAGGAATTCCACGAAGAGACTGTTCGCAAACTAAGCAAACTTTACCTCTACGATTGCTTGCGTGCTAATAAATCTTTGTCAGCATGGGGTGTTGAAGGTCGTGTACCTTTCCTTGACAAAGAGTTTATGGATGTAGCTATGCGCCTGAATCCGGAAGATAAAATGGCAAAAGGCGGCAAAATGGAGAAATGGGTTATCCGCAAAGCATTCGAAGACATGTTGCCTGAAAGCATCGTATGGCGTCAGAAAGAACAATTCTCTGATGGTGTAGGCTACAGCTGGATTGACTCACTGAAAGCGCTTACTTCTGAAAAGGTAAGTGACGAAGATATGGCTCACGCAGCAGAGCGCTTCCCGGTTAACCCGCCGATGAACAAAGAAGAATACTTCTATCGCAGCATCTTCGAAGAGCATTTCCCTTCAGAAACAGCGGCATCAACCGTACCTTCAGTACCGTCTGTAGCTTGTAGTACACCTGCTGCTTTGGAATGGGACGAATCATTTAAAAAACTAAACGATCCTTCAGGACGTGCAGTGAAAAACGTTCACAACGAAAGCTACGAGAAATAAAAAATACCACAATCTCACAATAGAATCCCTCTGCTTTCTCAGCAGAGGGATTTTTTTTGCTATATCTAATTGATTACTTTTCCGAAGTTTCAAACTTAGGAAAAGTTAGTGCTATCTGAAACAATATGTATTCAAAAGAAGACCTAAAACAACTGAAAACCGAATTCTGGGAGAGCTTTGCCGCTTTCTGTGAAGTACAACCCTTCCTGCGCGGACGCAAACCGATGTGGATGCTTTACGACACCAAGGTAAAGGGTGTCGAGCTGAAATTCGATATTTCACGGCGCGGTGCCATTGTTGCACTTGAGATTAACCATCGCAATGAAAGCGACCGGATGGAAATGTTTGAACGAATCGGATGGTACAGAGAAGCACTGGAAAAGAATTTTCCTGAAGGAGAGCTTATATGGGAACTGGTTTATGAGATCGATTATGGTAAGCAGGTTGCCCGGATATTTATTGAAAAGACGGGAATTGACTTCCACCGCAGGAATCACTGGGGTGAATACTTCCGATTTATGGCAGACAATATGTACCTGTTGGAACGAAACTTCCGGGAATTCTACGAATACCTCCGGGATTAAATGAGGTGAGTTGGAAAAATAGCCACGTTTCACAACGCAGCTATTCGAGAATGTCTGACTAATCTTTCTTGAAAAAGCAGCATTTCAAGATCAAGCCATACCTACCATAAAAAATATCATTGTATATTCTGAGGGCAATTACTTGCCCATTTTTAGAATGAAATCGTATTCACCGTACTTGATGTAGACAAAGTAGTGGTGGATTTCAGTGTCGCTCCGGTTGTGGAATATGTACCACCTGTGCACACTCCATAACCGGAAGTACCGCCGATATAACTTCCTCCGGTATAACTTCCTCCCGCGTATATCTTATATTGAGCCCCTTTGGTTAAACCCGGACAAGAGAAATGGAAATAGTAACCACCGTTTTTCGGTTTGAAAGTAACCATCTCGGTTCCACTGGCATTTTCAATATGCAATAGAGAGGTTGAAGCAATAAAGCTGCTCGATTTGATATACATACCCGGTTGAGTAGAAGAAGTACTCATTGATTTTGTCATATTAGAGCTTGAGCCTGCTGAAATTATGATTCCACCGTTGATGCTAAAAGTACCATTATAGTCAATGCCCTCTTCCACACCAGTTGATGGGCCGTTAATTATAATAGTTCCACCGGTGACAACAATATTACCGTTACTATCTACGGCATCACTTCCTGCCACAATCACAATTCCGCCTTTAATATACAAATAACTACCGTCATTCGATTCCGTTCCACCGCTAACCGTACCATAAGTAGCATTGATACCATCGTTAGAAGCCGTTATATTGGTAGTTCCTCCATTGAATGTAATAATTGGAGATTCCACCCCTTCTCCTACACCTTGTGTTGTGGATGACGCCGTAACGGTATTGGTCCCTCCATTTACAGTAATAGAAGCATCCGAGTGAATGCCATCGTCAGTAGATGTAAGTGTATTAGTGCCATTATTGATAACAATAGCACCTGTGGCTACTATAGTTTTCGGGTGACAATAATCGGTACCTGAAACCAGGAATCGTGTACCTGTTGTAGTAATATTCAAGGTTGGAGAATTGTTGGTATCTCCAATGGTTATTGTACCATCCGCTTTGATACCTTTTCCTCCTGAACCGGAACTAGATGTCGTAACTGTTCCGCCAAGGATTTTAATATTTAAAGAAGATAAACACGCAGCACTATAAGAGTCAGTCGTACCGGCTGAATTTACATAAGTAGTTCCGGCACCAGATGTTGTAACCTTAAGCACACCACTGGTCATATTGATATTGGTATCGCTTGACACACCCTTGCCACCCGTACCTGTACTCGTTATAGTAATATTGCTTCCACTGATATTCACATCTTCATCGCCTTTTATAGCAGTGCAATATGCCGGATCGTATTTCGAAGTAGTATAAATTTCAAGCTCCACTCCACCAGTAGCATTTACCGTAATAGTTCCACCACTGAAGGTCATTGCTCTGGTCGCTTTGAATCCTTTGGATTGATTTCCACCTAACGTTATGATAGCTGTCCCACCTCTGAAAAACAAAGTACTATCACTGTCAAATCCACTACTGCTGGGATTAGCTGTTGATAGGGTAAACGTTCCGTTGTTTACAGTTAGTACGCCATCACTCTTGATACATTTCGGTTTAGCATAATCGGCTGTTGTATAACCATTGGTTCCTGAAATGAGCAATCTTGTTCCGGTAGAAGTTACTTTCACCGTTGGAGAGTTAGTTGCATCTCCAAAAGTCAGGTTTCCATTTGCTGAAATTCCTTTGCTACCTGTTCCTGAGCTAGTAGCTGTAATACTACCACCGATAATATTGATATTACCATCTGCATCCAGACAAGAAGAAGCATACGCATCAGCCAGACCAAGAGAATTAACAAAGGTTGCACCCACTCCTGAGGTCGTAATATTAACCGTACCAGAGGTCATATTGATGTTTTTATCTGAGGAAATTCCTTTACCGCCAACTCCTGTACTGGTAATTGTGATATTTGATCCGCTTAATGCAATGGTACTGTCGCACTTAATGGCCGTGCAATACGATGGATCAGTACCCAGACCGGAAGTTTCGAGTATTGCCGCACCAGATGTATTGATGGTGATGATTCCGCCACTCAAAGTCATATTATTACCGGATTTGATCCCTTTTGCCATAGCGCCACCTACAGTCATATTGATCGTTCCACCCGAAATAGCCAGTGTGCTGTCACACTTGATTCCATCAACATCAGCTACTGTATTTTTCGTTGTGATAACACCACCTGAAATTGCCGCAGAACCTTCCGATTCAATAGCATCACCTGTTGCAATTACGTTTAGCGTACCACCGCTCATTTTGAAATAATCACTAGCATGTACGCCATCTTTTTTGGCTCCGGTCACCATTATATCTCCACTGGTAATATCGATGTAATCATCACTGCAAATAGCATGTTTGGCGCTACTGCTTACCGATAGGCTACCTGTTCCTTCAAACTCCAGTTGACCTTCGCTAAAGAAAGCCGCTTTCTGATCCTCTGTACTTGTAGCATATGTCGCTCCATCTGCTAACGTATTGGTAGTGCCTGCATCCAGAGTCACCTTGACATGTTTACCTGATTGAATGTTAATGGCCGGACCATCAGTATTGGTGATATTCACACCGCTCATAATCAAGTCAAACTTGTAATTACTGTATATTTTCAATGAACCATTAGTAGTTGCTCCTTTGAGTAAGTAATTGACTTTACTATCAAGCAATGTTGACGTCACCACAACATCTGCGCCTATGGTATTTACTAAAATACCATAGTTTGCCATCGGATTATCTACTGACACCGAACTACCGGAATAGTTAATGGTAATCGTATCCGAAATCGCATCAGCGAAAGTAATGCTATCGATGCCTGATACAGATACATTGGTTATAGTCCCATCCAGATTGTGAATATTCAGCGTAGACTGGTCGCTGCTGAATTTCAGGCTGTCAATAGCCGCAATAGCTGCTTCAAGGATCGATTTATCTGAATTAAAAATATATAGTTTTTTCTGAGCGAAGACCGTAAGAAGGCAAACAACACTCAGCAATATAAGTCCGTACTTTTTCATAGCTTAGTGAATTTAAATGCCTTGTTATTGACTTTAAGAAAATAAAATCCTTTTTCCAGACGGCTTACGTCAATCGTCTCCGAAGCAGATGAAAACTGCACATTCATCATCTGAGCTCCATCGAGTCGATAAATAGCGACACTCAATTCGCCTTCCGGTGCTTTTTTCAATGCAATATAGTTGGTTGCCGGGTTAGGATAAACAATAATATCCTGTTTATCGGATAATATACTACTAGTTCCCATTGATGTTCCAAACACAATTTTACGGATTGAATTCAGGGTAAACGATTCATTGCTACATCCTACATAGTTCATAAACAAACCGCTGTCAGAAAATGTGATTTTGTTTACAGCACTTAATCCTGCACTTTTTTCTGTTCCATCCTGAAATTTCAGAGTCATACTGGTTTGAGCCTGCACCCGCATCACTCCTACTCCCAGCAAACAGAAGAGAAAAACTGATAGGTAAAGTTTTCGTCTCATTATTATTAAATTTAGGGTTGTATTTTTAAGTCATTCTGATTCGATCATTTACGACTGATTTTAAAACTGAGTGAGAAAAAATTCCAGTCGTTTACATCATGCTAATATTCTTCATACCGAATCAAAACTATTTTACCCTATCATTAGAATTGAAAAAGCGGTATTATTTTGCATTTATCACGCCAACTGATAAATGCAAAAAGCCCCTGAACATATAGTCCAGGGGCTTTTTGCTAAATATATCCGGGTAATTATTTCACCGCAATCACTTCTATTTCCACCAAGGCATTTTTAGGAAGAGCTTTCACCGCAACGGTAGAACGGGCTGGAAAGGTTTCTCCAAACTGCTCGGCATATACGGCGTTCATTTCGGCAAAAAGACTCATATCTTCCAGAAATACGGTTGTCTTAACCACATTATCAAGGGTATATCCGGCTTCTGAAAGAATAGCGTTGATATTTTTGAATACCTGTACCGTCTGACCTACAATTTCATCTGAAGCAAACTCTCCGGTGACAGGGTCAACCGGAATTTGTCCGGAGGCAAATAGCATATTATTTACCTCTATAGCCTGGCTGTATGGACCGATAGCAGCCGGAGCCTGATTAGTAGCAATTACTTTTTTCATATAGGACAGTCGTTTATTAATTATTTTTTGGATTAGAAAGCTCCACGCTGGCGTATCACTTCGTACATCAAAACACCTGATGCCACAGAAACGTTCAATGAAGCAATTGTACCAAACTGGGGAATAGAGACCATTTCATCACAAAGTTCAATATGTTCGCGGGGAATCCCTGTATCTTCGGAACCCATTACCAGCGCAACCGGATCTTTATAATCTGCCTGAGTATAGTTGATGTGTCCTTTCTCGCTAACAGCCACCAGTTTCATTCCGCAATCCTTAAGAAATTTAAGCGCTTCACCTGTCGATTTCTCGCGACAAACAGGGATATGGAGCAATGCTCCTGCCGATGTCTTCACTGCATCAGCACTCACAGTTACACTACCGCGTTGGGGAATCACAATGGCATCCACACCTGCACATTCGCAAGTACGGGCAATTGCTCCGAAGTTACGCACATCGGTAAGGCCATCTAATACAAGGATAAACGGATTTTTACCTTGTTCAAATAGAAATGGAACAATGCTCTCAAGTTTATCATATGTAATAGCAGATAAGAAAGCTATAACACCCTGATGATTCTTTTGTGTAATGCGGTTAATTTTATCAACCGGAACACGCTGAACCACAATATTTTTACCACGCAATATATTGAAAAGCTCTTTGGAAAGATCGCTCTGCAAATCGCGTTTCACTAAAATTTTATCAATCTCTTTCCCGGCTTCCACAGCCTCAATAACGGCACGAATGCCAAAAATCATTTCGTTCTTTTCCATTGATTAATAAGTTCTTGCGCATTATCGAGAGCAGCCTGTGTAAGTTCTGCTCCGCTCAGCATTCGCGCTACCTCTGCTGTTCGGTCTTCAAATTCCAATTTTCTCAACCGGGTCGAGGTTGAGTGTTCGTTGTCTTCTTTATAGACTTTATAATGATGATTTCCTTTCGAGGCAATTTGTGGCAAATGAGTTATGCTGATTACCTGCATGGTTTGGGCCATCTCCCACATGATTACCCCCATTTTATCAGCAATTTCACCTGAAACACCAGTATCGATTTCATCGAAAATGATAATGGGCAATGCACTTGCCCAAGCAATAAGAGCCTTCAGGCAAAGCATCAATCTCGAAACCTCACCACCTGATGCAATTTCTGCCACAGGCTGGAGGTGTCCGTTTTTGTTGGCCGAAAATAAGAAATTTACAGCTTCAGCGCCATTTTCGTCGGGCTGTTTTTTATCCTCAAACGCCAATTCGATGCGAGCATGGGGCATCCCCAACGGAATTACCTTCAAGGTAAGTTCTTTGGCTAATTTAGGAGCATAATCTTTGCGTTTTGCCGTCAACTCATCGGCTAGCTTACAAACCACGCCATACTGTTGTTCCAGTTTGACCGCCATCTTTTGCAATTCTTCGTCGGAAGAATCGATGGCCATTATACGTTCTTCCAGTTGTTGCTGCAAGGCAAGCAATTCAGCAACGGTTTTTACCCGGTGTTTTTGTTGTAGTTGATAAATCAAACTCAAGCGTTCTTCTACAAACGCCAACCGCTCAGGATTGAATTCAATCTCATCGGCCGACGACTCAGCTTCAGAAGCTAAATCCTTTAAATCAATATAATTAGATTCCAATCGCTTAAGCAAATCTTCACCTCCGGGATAGATGCGGGCAACACTACCGGCCACAGTTACAGCTTCGCGCAGCAGATGAATAACACCTCCGTCGTCGCTGTTAAGGAATTGACTCATTTTAAACAGGTTTCCCTTTATCTCTTCGGCATGATTCAGCAAATCCTGCTCTCTTTCCAGCTCTTCCTGCTCATTTTCAGCAAGCCCTGCTTCACGGAGTTGGTTGAACTGAAAACGTAGATAATCCTCCTCCTCTTTTTCCCGGTTCGATTGATCGGTAAGCTGTTTAAGTTTCGATCTATATTGTTTATAGAGTTGATACTCTTCACGATAATTCTCGAGCAACAATTGATTTCCGGCCATCAGATCGAGCACCCGAAGCTGAAACGAAGCGTCGGTCAGCAACAGATTCTGGTGCTGGGAATGGATATCGATGAGCACGCCACCCAGGTCTTTCAATTGAGTGAGAGAGACCGGCGTATCATTGATGAAAGCACGCGATTTGCCCGAAGCCATCAGCTCGCGGCGCAAAATACAATGCTCAACATCGTATTCAATTTCATTTTCTTCGAAAAAACCGGCTAATCCATCATAAGCCGAAATATCGAAACAACCTTCAATAATGCACTTATTTTCGCCTTGTTTGATCGACTTACTGTCAGCCCGTTGGCCCAGAATAAGTGACAACGCCCCGAGAATGATTGATTTACCGGCTCCGGTTTCTCCGGTAATTACCGAAAAACCTTCCCGGAAATCGACCTCCAGACGATCTATCAATGCGTAATTCTGAATAAACAATGATCTCAGCATAAACTTCTAAATTACCTACGTATAGATTCGTACCGACTTGATTGTGCAGGAAAGACGTCTGACAGAACTTTGTAAACACTTTCTTTCTCAGAAGCTAATCCCTTTGAAAAAATATCGTTCACTTCATCAATCTTTGCATCCGAGAAGAAAGTGAGCAATACAGAAGTTGGACGTGCGGCATACAAGCTTTTTAATGCTCCTAAACCTTCCGCAATGGTTGCTCGCGATTTATCGGTATTAATGCTCATTTCGTCTAACCCCTTGCGATGATAGGAATACCACATCAACCGATACTCTTTGGACGCTTCATCCAGAAACGAAGACACAATAGCATAACGATTGCGCTGATTGTCAAAAGCCTGCCAACCAGTCTCCATATTAGTCTGCGCCATCGTCATAATCTGTTCGGCACGGGTAAAGTAGGGCGTTCCTCCCAACGGAGAAAAGCTATCCTGATCAATACCAAGGATAATATAGGCATAAAAACCCATTATAGCCGTGAGATTCCCTTCAAATTTACTGTCAGAAAACTGTAGGGGGTCAAATTCCACATAATTGAAATCGAAAGAAACATCCCGAAAATTCAATAAAGTGGTTGAATAAACCGAATTAAAAACCGGTCGGCGCGATTGTACCTGCAATTCGCATTTATAGCGATGAGTACTGGTATTTTCTTCATTTACCGTGATCACAAAACTGCAATCAATCTTCTCCGTAGACGAATATTGTGCATTTGTCCACTTTTTATTATTCATAAAATCGGTGAGCGCAGTTTGCAACGTATTGTAAACCTGCTTGTTTGTACCTTGAATCTTGTTCGTATTAATTTGAATGCGGCAATTCAACTCCTGAGCCGACAAGGTTGCAGTACAGAAAATCAGACTCAACAAAAATAAAACTTTTCGATTCATAATGAATGTTGTTTACAGGACTAATGCTTAATTGCGTTTATTTGTTGAATATAATTCAACAAAAACTCACGATTCACCTATTTCAGATATTCTGCCAATTTGTTGATAATATCAGCAGCTACTTCTGATTTTGATTTCAATTCAAAGTCTGTTTTGGCCCCCGATTTTTCGACAATACTAATTTTATTAGTATCATGCCTGAAACCGGCTCCCTTCTCCTGAAGTGAGTTTAGAACAATAAAATCCAGTTTCTTACGCTCCAGTTTTGATTGAGCATTCGCCAGCTCGTTGTGTGTCTCCAGAGCAAAGCCCACTAAAACTTGTCCCGAACCCTTGCGGTTACCTAATTCGGCTGCAATATCACGGGTCGGTTTCAGACGAATCACTAAATCATCTTTCTCGCGTTTAATCTTTACACCGGCTTGTATTTCGGGTGTAAAATCAGCTACAGCAGCACAAAGAATTGCACTATCAGCTGTTTTGAAAGCTTCAGTAGCCGCTTCATACATTTCAGCAGCAGACTCCACATCTACGCGATGAATAGATCGATGTACTGTTTTCAAATCGACAGGTCCACTCACCAGCGTTACTTCTGCTCCGCGGCGAGCACACTCTTCAGCCAGTGCATAACCCATTTTGCCGGAAGAATAGTTACCGATAAAACGTACCGGATCGATCTTTTCATATGTAGGTCCGGCTGTGATCATTATTTTTTTTCCCGAAAGATCTTTTTGTTGCGAAAAAAAGTCTTCAAGAGCCTGAACTATCACTTCCGGCTCAGCCATGCGCCCTTTTCCTTCGAGACCACTGGCAAGAAAACCAGTACCGGGTTCAATAATGTGATTACCTCGTCTGCGGAGGGTTTGAATATTTTCCTGAGTACTTGGATGGGCATACATATCCAAATCCATAGTTGGGGCCAGAAAGACCGGACAACGAGCTGACAAATAGGTAGTCAGCAACAGATTATCGGCAATACCATGAGCCATCTTGCCCATCGAATTGGCAGTCGCCGGAGCAATCAGGTAAGCATCGGCCCAAAGCCCAATTTTCACGTGGCTATTCCAATTGCCGTTGGTTGGATCAAAAAAATCCACCAGAATAGGATTGTTAGACAAGGTCGCCAACGTAAGCGGCGTGATAAACTCTTTGGCAAGCGGAGTCATAATTACTCTCACCTCTGCACCACTTTTCACCAGCAAACGAATGATTTGTGCAGCTTTATAAGCTGCTATTCCGCCGGTTACGCCAAGTACTATCTTTTTCGATTGAAGAGACATGTTCTCTGATTATTTATTAAACTCGCGAAGTTTGATATTGGTCAGTACCTTTTTGGTATGAAGGGTAAAATCGCCGTTCATCATCCAGCCGTAATACCCCGGTTCATTTTTAAATACCTCTGCTACTGATTTACCTTTGTGCTTACCGAAGTTGAAGACTTCTACGCCTTTTTCGTCGTATATAATGCGTCCGGCAAAGTCCACATTCTTGTTTTGTGTCGAGAAATCCGATAAAAAAGTTACATCATTTTGCAGGTTGGGATAACGATCCAGTTGCGCTTTCAGCACTTCGTAAGTGGCTTTAGTGTCCGCTTCTGCCGAATGTGCATCTTCCAGATCTTTTTCGCAATAAAATTTGAGCGCGGCAGCTAAGGTGCGCTGTTCCATCTTATGGAAAATAGTCTGCACATCCACAAATTTACGTTTGCTCATATCAATATCAACTTCTGCACGCAGAAATTCTTCGGCCAATAAAGGAATATCAAAACGGTTTGAATTATATCCGGCAAGATCACAACCTTCAATGTCGCGAGCCAGAACCTTTGCTATTTCTTTAAATGTAGGACAATTAGCCACATCAGCATCGGAAATTCCATGTATTGCAGTTGCCTGCGCAGGAATTGGCATGCCCGGATTTACGAGAATCGTTTTTGATTCTTCCGATCCATTGGGATTGACTTTCAAATAACAAATCTCGACAATTCTATCTGTTGCGGGATTAATACCGGTAGTTTCAAGATCGAAAAAAACCAGCGGATTCCTTAAATTTAGTTGCATATTTTGGTTGAAAGTAAATGGAGAACTTCCATTTGGGTAAAATAATTTATTAGAGAGATATACCTTAATTGTAAAAAAAGGTAATCTTATGAATGGATAAAGTAGTCAGGAAATAATTATTCTAAAACCTGACTACTTCACCATTTTGCTTGAAAACAGACTGTTGGGGAATAATGTTAGTCGTTTAGCATCATCGGCATAAGCAACATCAACAAATCCTCATTTTCTTCCTGCCCTACAGGTAAAACAATACCTGCACGTGAAGGATCGGCCAATTCAAGAGATACCTCATTCGAACTGATGTTGTTAAGAATCTCCACCAAAAACGACGATTTGAAGCCAATCTTGATGGGATTTTCACTAAATTGACATGCAATTGATTCTTCGGCGGAAGTAGAAAAATCAATATCTTGAGCCGTAATAACAATACGGTTGTCCCCTATCTGTAATTTGATCAGGTTGCTTGCCTGATTCGAGAAGTGAGAAACACGACGCAGTGCAGCCATTAGTTGCACACGGTCTACAATCACCTTAAACGGATTATTTTGGGGAATCACCGAGTTATAGTTAGGAAAACGGCCCTCGATCAGACGGCACATCATTTTATAGCTGGAGAAAGTAAAGTGAGCATTTCGTTCATCAAAAGACACTGTCACATTACCCTGCTCTTTTGGCAGAATATTTTTCAGCATAGTTGCCGGTTTCTTAGGCAAAATGAATGACGCAGTGGTATTGGCTTTTGCCGCCATATTTTTAAACCGGACCAACTTGTGACTGTCTGAAGAAACGAAGGTGATATAGTCTTCTGTGATATCGAAATAAATACCGTTCATTACCGGGCGAAGTTCATCGTCGGCTGTAGCAAAAATCGTTTTGTTGATTCCATTATAAAGCACCTGGACATCGAGGTTCATTTGAGCCTGATTATCGCGCATTGCCGGACTTTGCGGATAGTCTTCGCCATGCTGACCGATCAGGTTATATTTTCCGTTCTGGAAATAGATATAAACCTCCAGATTGTCATCATTAATATCAAATGAAAGCGGTTGCTCGGGTAGTTCACGCAACGGATCAAGTAATAACTTGGCAGAAATAGCAAAAACACCTTTACCTTCGGCATCGGCAACCTGCATATTGGTAATTAAGGTTGTATCACCATCTGAAGCGGTCATTGTCAGTTGATTTTCTTCCAGGGAGAACAAAAAGCTATCCAAAATGGGTATTGTGTTTTTTGAACTGATAACGCGGCCAATAGTCTGCAAGTGAGACAATAAATCTGTGCTGGAAACTACAAACTTCATAATGCTTTGATTTTATATTTTGTTTTTATATTATCGTATTAATAATCCCATTCAGGCATATTGCTTTGTGAATAGTTAAAAGAATATCCCTTTTTATTTTGCCTTTGAATTGAAAACGACTCTTATGGGGAACAGACCCGGAATACATTTACGCAAGGCAAATAAGATGCAAACTTACACAAAAAATCAACGCTCTGCAAGCTCAAAGAATAGCTATTTTCACATCCTCTAAGACTTGGCTACGCTGTTTGATATTTATCGATTCTGCGAAAAATGAAACATAAAACCTATCAATTGGATGAAATCCGGAATGTGAAAATCTGAAACGCATTAAATCATCAATTAGCATCCTATTGACCAAAGCATTTGTAAGCTATTCCTATGAATCGAAACAACTCATACCCCTGAATTGGAATCCTGTTCTTATAATTCCAGAAATCTGTTTTTTGCCCTTTAGCCTCAGAATCACTAACTTTGCAGCGATAATCATTTTAGCCTTCATTTATGATCCACTTTGACAATATTACGATTACCTATAAAGACAAGACTGTTATCAGCAACTTCTCGACGGAAATTACCCGAGGTGAAAAGGTCTGCTTTACGGGCGAATCGGGATGTGGAAAATCAACTTTACTGCATGCCATACTCGGTTTCGTATCACCTGAAGAGGGAACGATCCGTGTAGATGATTTACCCTTAACAACTCAATCCATCCAGTCTATCCGTGAAAAAACAGCATTTCTGCCGCAAGATATATCTTTTCCTTACCAAACGGTAAAAGAACTCATCGAATCACCTTTTCACTTCAAAGCAAATCGACGGCAAGATATTACAGAGAAAAAGATTCTTGGCATTTTCGAACAATTGAATCTGGAAGCGGAAGTGTTGAATAAAAAGCTGAACGAGATTTCGGGCGGACAAAAACAACGGGTTTTACTGGCTATGATTTCGTTACTGGATAAAGAAATCGTCTTGCTGGATGAGCCTACCTCGGCCCTCGACCCTGCTACTGCCGATCTGGCAGTCAGGTTTCTAAAGGAAATGCCTCAAACGATTATCGCCGTGACGCATGATCTGCGTTTTGCCCAGGCCTTTGATCGTAGCATCCCCATAGGAGAAAAATAATTCATTAACCGAACAAACGCAGCAACAATCATTGCGCCTTGCGTTTAGCACCTCACGTAATAACAATGGACATAACATACACCCGTCTGCTAATCGGCTATTTACTGTTGCTGATTCCCGTTTATTTTCTGCAATACTACAAAACCGGCTTGGTAAAAGATACCCTTATAGCTGCTGCCCGCATGAGTGTGCAGCTTTTTCTGATCGGGATTTATCTCGAGTTTCTTTTTCGGCTGAATAATCCCTGGGTGAATCTGCTGTGGGTAACGGTGATGATCGTAACAGCTGCCTACACTGTGGTTAAACGAAGTAAGTTGCGGATCGGGCTGCTCTGGATGCCTGTTTCTGCGGCTATTCTGATTTCAGTGGTTATTTGTGCAGGTTTCTTTCTGGGAATCGTATTGGAACTGCCTTCAGCTTTTGAAGCACGATATTTCATCCCCATTTGCGGAATGGTCCTTGGGAACATTCTCAACACCAATGTGATTTCTCTTAACACCTTCTACGCGGGCATCCAGCGCGAAAAGACACTCTATCTCTTCTCGCTGGCCAACGGAGCACATCCGGCCGAAGCGCAACGCTATTTCATGCGCGAAGCGTTGATCAAATCGCTCAATCCGGCAATAGCCACGATGGCAGTGATGGGATTGATCTCGCTCCCGGGCATCATGACCGGACAAATTCTGGGGGGAAGCTCGCCTTCGGTGGCCATCAAATATCAGATTATGATTATGATTGTGATTTTTTCCTCTTCGCTGATTTCTGTGTTGATTACATTGTGGTTATCTGCCCGAAAAGCTTTCGATAAATTTGGAATGCCGATAGAATGATTCTCCCACTGATTATGCAGTTTATTTATGCAAATCAGACCCACAAAGCTATTTCGCAGCTAATATTCGACAAGAAATAAAGGTTTCTACCGACCTGATTTCATCTTTCTACACTGATTTTCAAGGTTAATTCGGCTCTTTTGCTTACCTTTGGGAGATCTAACAAGCTGTTTTCATTAGGGTTGACTTTATACCCTCGTAAAGATCGGTTTAAAACAATCAACTTCATTGCTGTAATACAGCATTTTACTTCAAACTTACTGCTTAACATGACATTTACAGAACTTAATCTGAACGAACACATTCTGGAAGCGATTTCACATATGGGCTTCGTCAATGCAACGCCAATTCAGGAACTTGCCATCCCTAAAATCCTTGATAATAAAGACTTGATCGCCTGTGCGCAAACAGGTACCGGAAAAACCGCAGCTTTTGTACTACCAATTCTACATAAACTGGTCGAGCATCCCTCCACGACTACCAGTACACTGATTATTGTGCCGACCCGCGAACTGGCCATCCAGATCGATCAGGAAATACAGGGCCTCTCCTACTTCGTTTCGGCATCATCGACAGCCATCTACGGAGGTGGCGATGGAAAAGAGTTTGCCGTACAGGAGCGCGCCATTAAGAACGGGGCAGACATTATCGTGGCGACTCCCGGCCGATTGCTGGCCTTCCTGGCTATGGGTAACATCAAATTGTCACGCGTAAAACATCTGATTCTTGATGAAGCGGACAAAATGCTCGACATGGGCTTTCTGGATGATATTGAAAAGATCATCAAACATATTCCGGTAAAAAGACAGACACTGATGTTCAGCGCCACCATGCCTCCAAAGATCAGAACATTGGCAAGTAAAATCCTGGTCGATCCCGAACAGATCTCATTGTCGATTTCAAAACCGGCTGCCGGGGTTTCGCAGAATCTTTATCTGACACACGATACGCAGAAAAATGATGTACTCAAACATATCCTGAAAGAAAGGCCGGATTATAACAGCATCATCATTTTCACTTCGGCAAAAAGCAAAATACAAGACATCGTAACCTCGCTACGTCGCAGCGGTTATCAGTCGCAAGGTATTTCGTCCGATCTGGATCAAAATGCGAGAGAAGAGGTATTGCGCGGTTTTCGCTCAAAACGCACCCGCATTTTGGTGGCTACGGATGTGATGAGCCGCGGTATCGACATCAAGGAGATCAACATGGTGATTAACTACGATGTCCCTCACGATGCCGAAGATTACGTACACCGTATTGGCCGTACAGCTCGCGCCAATACCAAAGGCGAAGCTTTCACACTGGTGAATGAAAAGGATATGCCGAAGATGAGCCGTATCGAACGCCTGATTGAAAGCAAACTTCCACAACTGCCCCTTCCGGAAGAATTCGGAGCCGGTCCCGTTTGGAATACCAATGCCAGGCCAACCCAAAAGCGGAATTTCAAACCGAATCGTCCCCGTAAAACTCCGCCGCCACATCATAACAAACCGAATAAACCCAATAAAGGGGAATAAGTTACCTGCTTTCATCAAAGCAGGTAAACAGAAAAGGCATTCGAGTAATTCGAATGCCTTTTCTGTTTACCTGTGCTTAGCAATAGCTCACATAAAAAATGGCTACCTCATTCGAAGTAGCCATTTTCCTATTTTAGAAATAAAGTATTTTACGCTTGTTTCATCGTCACGTTTCCGGTACGTTTGAGTACGCCCCAATGCATCACTCCGCCTTTGATGGCTTTATTCAATGACTTGATGGCCACATAATACATTATCTGACGGTAATAGAAGCGTTGCGGAATCAGCCAGATGAGACGTTTTTTGCTTTCGCCTTCAAATGAGAATGCAACGGCTGCCGACAGTGTTTCTACCGATAAGAACAGCAGATAATACCAAAGCAGATTTGTACCATTCCCCATCAATAGCCCGATAATCGTGATCAGGTCAGCTAATGGCGCAATAATCGGAAGCAGCAACTGGAAGAAAAGCAGGTTTGGCAATGCAGCCCATCCCAGCCATTGGTATTTCATATTGAAGAGCGTATCCTTGTGCTTCCAGAAACACTGCATAATTCCGTAATTCCAACGGAAACGCTGGCGCAGAAACATATTCACAGATTCGGGAGCTTCGGTGTAAGCAATCGCTTTGGGATCATTTACGACCTTATAGCCTTCTCTCAACAGACGAATGGTTACATCGCAATCTTCGGCTAAAGTGTCGGTTGTGTAAAGTCCTACTTCTTGCAGAGCCGACTTACGGAACGCGCCATTCGCACCGGGTACCACCGTGATGCTATTCAGCAGGTCGAATGCACGACGGTCGAAGTTCTGGCTGGTGATATACTCAATCGCCTGCCAACGGGTCAGTAAATTCACTTCATTACCCACCTTCACATTACCGGCTACGGCTGCCACGTCTTCATCTATAAAGTGAGGAATCAGGAAGCTGACGGCATCCGACTGAAGTTGTGTATCGGCATCGATACAAACCATGATTTCACCTATTGCATGCTCAATACCGTAATTCAGGGCAGAGGCCTTTCCGCCATTGGGTTTGTCGAATAGTCGAACCTTTGGATTTCCGTTAAAAGCCGCTTTTGCCACTTCGAACGTCTTATCTTTGGATCCGTCATTGACAAATACGATTTCGAAATCGGGATAATCGGTTTTCAGCAGATTATTCATGCTGCTCACGATATTCACCTCTTCGTTATAAGCCGGAACAATAATACTTACCTTCGGACAAAACTCTGTTACAGAAGGAAGCTTCTCATGATATTTTCTTTCTTTTACCTTTTTAATATAGGCTAAAACAGCCAGCAATATAAGCCTGAAAATCGACAGAATGGTAGCCACTATAAACAAGGCAAATATCACCTGTATAAACAGGAAAATACCGTTTGCGATGTACCAATCGGAACGAGACAGGAATAAATCGCTCGCATCAAGTTTTGGCATTAAGAAGTCGCGTTTCTGATGTATCAGGTCGGCAACCGTAGTGAATGTATATCCCTGTGCTTTGAAATACCTGATAATCCGGGGCAAAGCTTCGATAGTCGCTTTACGATTGCCTCCGGCATCGTGCATCAGGATAATATTTCCATTCTGCGTCTGCCTTTTTACCCTTTCAAAGATAGAATCGGCACTTACATTCTTTTCCCAGTCGCGGGTATCTATCGATTCACCGATGGTGATGTAATTCTCTTTCTTTGCTCTGATCACCGGAAGCAAATCGTGGTAGTCGCGCGGTTCACTATCTGCATCGTAAGGTGGACGGAACAAAATGGTAGAATGTTGGGTAATACATTCCAGCAATCGGCGCGTTGCGTTAAGCTCCAGGTCAGTCTTTTCATTACTGATCTCAGCAATATTCGGGTGTGAAAAGGTATGATTCCCGATTTCATAACCTGCTTTATAGATGCGCTCTACAAGAGGTAGATTCACCTCCATATTTTCCCCTTGCATAAAGAATGTAGCCGGGACATTCTCTCTTTTCAGAATATCCAGAATCTTTGGGGTATATTCATTACTGGGGCCATCATCGAACGTAAGCACCAGTTTTTTATCTGCTATTCCAATTCGACGGATTACATATGAAGAAGGGATTTCGATATATTCTTCATTATCAATTATGGAATAGTTATAGTCAAAACTGAGTTTAGCCTTACCTTCATGTGGTTCTGAGAGCACATCCAGAATATCACCATCCCCTACATAATTAATATTCTGTGTCGGTTTTATTAATGCTAAACGGTTTATGTCAAACTTCTTTTTCTTCAAATCTAACGAAGAAAGATTCTGATAATAGAAACTCCAGATACGGGGGTCTTCAGATCCCAGGCGCCACATTGACGTACCAGCCAGACCATATTCTACAGCTAATCGCATCGCATTGAAATTAGACACTGCGTCAGTAAAATAGACCTTATGGTTCACGCTTTGATTATCTATGTAATCAAAACTCAGATTATACGTCAGGGAATCAAATTTCACCTTAGCCCCGGCAGCCTGTGCTTTATTCAAAGCCCCTTGATAAGTTACGGGACGGCCTTGCCGTCCTTCAGCCCAGTCGTACCCATAGGCAGCCAAACAGAGAATGGTTTTATCAGCAGGCAGATCTTTGCCATATGAATCGAGTACTCCCTCAATCCAGTTCTGCTCAGCGACAGGTCCCGGCGAGGTCATCATCGAGTTCTGATCATATGCCATTAATAACAGATAATCGTTGTATTTCTTCAACTCCCCGAGGTTATAGTCCGCATTTCCCGGAATGATATCTTGTGTTACAATCATTCCGTGTTTGTGCAACTCCGTATAGAGCTCCCTCTGAAAGGCGATAATATATTCGTCCGTCGTTTCAGTCAAATCCTCAAAGTCAATATTAACCCCTTTGAAACCATAACGCTTCAGTTTTGATACAATCTCACCTATGAAAGCTTTTCGCTTCGCAGGGCTAATGATGATTCGGTGCACGCGCGCTCCGTCAAACTGACCATTCACAAAGTTGGATAAAATAGGGACAATATCGGTCTTATAGTGCTGCATGACCAACAAAGCCTTTTTATCGATCTTGGTTTCGATGGTATCCCTTGTACGACTAAGGAAAAACCACTCAGGAAAAACCATATTAAACTGGGTGATATTTTCTTTCAAAGAGTAGAAAGACTGCTTATCCCAGTTTACATAGAAGGCTGCGCGTATTTGATCTTTATAGACTCTCTTCTTATTAAACTGAGCTTTATTGAGATAACCTAAAGCTGGTTTTTTCTTAATCGCTTTACGGGTTGCCCGATCTTTCTTGCTCAACAAGGGAGAATCTTCAGCTTTAACTAAATGTTGAAGATAGGAAAAGCGGTCAAAAGCTTTCGGAAACTCTGTCTGGGAGTTTTTGAGCACAGAAAAGACAATAATAACAATGGATAAAATTAATACAGTAAGTGCAGACCATAGGATGGTTGCAAAACGTTTGGCACGTTTAGGCGAATCTGCTTGAAAAACCTGACGATGATGGCTCATTTGTTTTTAAGAAAATAAAATGGCTTTCTAATTAAGAATAAATATTTGAATAGATAATGGAAACCAATTAGATTTGCATTAGAAGATAGCAAAACTTATACATAATGGCTTATGATGGAAGCGGGAATGGTTTAGTGAACGGACTGAATTCATACAAATGAAAATGTTAATAGGAAATCCGGTGCAATAGTACATATTTCTGCTATTATAGCAAAGAAAAGCGATGTTATTAAATCAATTTTACATATAAAAAGTACGGATTAAATGACTCTGAGATCTGAGACCATTTATTTTCTGTTGCGCACGGAAACAAAAATATTCAGTACTTTTGTACTTATCTGAAATATCATAAAACGGATTAAGAATAATTATCCCATATCGAATATTATGAAAATCACGAAATCAAAGTCTATTTTCGCATCATTACTTTTTGTTTGCTGTAATGTTATCGCACAAAATGGCGACAGCTATTCTCCCAACACATTGCCCACCAAAGCTCCCAAAGGATGGAAACTGGTCTGGGCTGACGAATTCAATTATACCGGAAAGCCAGATGCTAAAAACTGGAAGTTCGAGCATGGATTTGCCCGAAATGAAGAATATCAATGGTATCAGGAAGACAATGCTTTTTGCAAAAACGGGATCCTGGTGATTGAAGGACGTAAAGAACAAATCAAAAACCCCAATTTCGATGCATCGTCAAGAGACTGGAGAAAAAATCGGGAAAATGCGGAATACAGTGCCTCCAGCATTTACAGCGAAGGGCTCAAACAATTTATGTACGGGAGATTTGAAATCCGTGCCCGTATAGATACCGCCATGGGACTCTGGCCTGCCATCTGGACTTTGGGTAAATCGGGAGAATGGCCTACAAACGGAGAGATAGACCTGATGGAGTCTTATCCCATCAATAATGAACATCATATATTGGCCAACGTAGCCTGGGGAACTAAAAAACGCTTTTCGGCCAACTGGGATTCTAAAAAAACGCCTTTATCCCATTTCCTGGCAAAAGACCCGGAGTGGCCAAATAAATTTCACATCTGGCGTATGGATTGGGATAAAGATTCAATCAAACTTTACTTAGATGATGAATTATTGAACGAAACCTCCTTGAGTGAAACCATTAACGCGGATGGCACGAATCCGTTTAAACAGCCTCATTACATCCTGCTTAATCTGGCAATCGGAGGTCAAAACGGTGGTGATCCGTCAAATACGAAATTTCCATCCCGGTATGAGGTAGATTATGTAAGAGTTTATCAGAAGAAATAACGCATATTCATTGCTACATAACAAGAAACCCACGGAAAGCAAAAAAGCTATCCGTGGGTTTCTTGTTATATGATTGAACGGAAATTTATTCCCTTTCCATCTTAGCCAGTTTCAATATAAATCGGGGAGTTACTGGTGCGTGGGCAAAAAAGTTCCCTTGCTTTCCAGACGAGTAAGCCCAACGGTAAATCCACGAAGATCCCCAATCTCCGTATACAGTTACGGGAGTTTGATAGGCCTTATCTTTTAATGCATCCTTCATCCGGATAAACTTATAGTTGTTTCGCTCATACACCTCTGCCAATTTTCCAAGAAAGTCTGCATTGAGTGCATTGGTATGCAACAAAACAACCTGACGGATATTCCGTCCGAAAAGATTCACAGATAGACCTTCCATAAACTTCAATTCATCTGCCATATAGTTGACATAAGTTTCTCCAATACTCTTCATCAATACGCTGTCCTTTTTCACCATTGCACTGTCGTAAGCTAAGGCGAATACCCAATCGGCATTTTCAATGGTAATGGGAGCTTCAATATATTTTCTGCTTTTCAGAAAGTTATGCAACGAATCTGCTTTCGACTTTGTTTCACCAACATTCAGATATGGATGTCTGAAATATCTGAGTGATTTAAAGTATTCTTGCATCAATGGTCGCGTAATTTTCTCTCCATCAATAATATCCTGAAAATACTTATTACAGGTTGTTTGATTAAAATCAAGGTGTGAAAAGGTATGATTTCCCAGATCCATGTGCGCTTTTAGCCATAACCGGAGCATATTTACTTTATGCTTATCTACTTGCTTATTGTTTTTGTACAGTTTGTCTTCATTTACAAAGCCGATAGCCGGAATCCGGTGTCGGGTCAGTGCTCCGAGAAGTTTAGTTGTTACAGAGTACTGAAACGCATCACTCTTATCGCTTAAAACTGCAACAGGCAGATCATCGAAGGTAATACAGACTTTGTTTTTCTCTCCAAACGAGACAAACGCAAAAGAGATAAAAAGGCTTAATGTAATTAATCTTAAGTTCATTTCATATTTGATTTAACCCGACATCTTCTGATATCAAACATTATTTTCAGTACCGATTTTCCCGAGGGAAAACTCTAAAAAAGAGCATCCATTTATTCAGAGCCTGCAAACCTAATTAATTATTTGCTAAATCTGCTCATTCCGAATGATTTTTTCACACCAAGTAGAGATAGTTTTGATTCAACTAACTTATAAAAAGAAAGGCCGCCCCAAAAAAGAGACGGCCTTTGCAATATAATAATCTCTATCAGATTATTTATTCAACAACGCAGAAACCTGGTTGAATACGTTTTCAGCAGTAAAACCGAATTTTTCGTCCAACACGGTGTAAGGTGCTGAGTAACCGAAGTGATCCAAGCCCCAAACTTTGCCGTTCTTGCCTACCAAACGATACATTGACGAAGGCAGACCTGCAGTCAAACCAAATACCGGCAGGTTAGAAGGAATTACTTCTTCCTGATATGCAGCAGGCTGGTTGAAGAACAAACCTTCTGACGGAGCAGAAACGATTTGCACCTGAATGCCTTTGCGCTCTTTCAATAAAGCAGCACCAGCAACCAAAGAAGCAACTTCTGAACCGTTTGCAACCAAAATTACTTCAGGGGTTTCGTCTTTTGCAACGATATAAGCACCTTTAGCAGCTTGCAAAGCTTCTTCGTAACGATTTCCGCTTGCAGCAGGAAGATTTTTGATGTTCTGACGGGACAGAATCAATGCAGTCGGAGTGTCAAGATTTTCCATAGCCATTTTCCATGCAACGGTACACTCTTCCACATCGGCAGGACGAAGCACCAAAGTACTGTTTTTGCCGTGGTGGTTTTTCAATTGTTCCATCAGGCGGATTTGAGCTTCCTGCTCAATCGGCTGGTGGGTAGGTCCGTCTTCACCTACGCGGAATGCGTCGTGTGTCCAGATATATTTAACTGGCAATTGCATCAAAGCAGCCATACGAACAGCAGGTTTCATGTAGTCAGAGAACACGAAGAATGTTCCGCAAGCACAAATCACACCACCGTGTAATGCAATACCGTTCATGATTGCAGCCATAGTCAGCTCACAAACACCGGCTTGCAGGAATGCACCTGAGAAGTCACCGTTTTTGAAGAAAGTTGTATTTTTAAGGAAGCCGTCTGTTTTGTCAGAGTTAGCCAGGTCAGCAGACGAAACAATCATGTTTTCTACTTCTTTTGCAAATACACCCAATACGGTTGCTGACGCTGCGCGTGTAGCCTGGTCAGCTTTCTGAGCAATTTTAGCATAATCAACAGCAGGAGCTTCTTTAGAGAAGAATTTTTTCAGTTTAGCGCCCAATTCAGGGTTTGCAGCTTCCCATGCAGCTTGTTCAGCTTTTTTACCAGCAGCGATTTTCTCGAGTTCAGCAGCACGTTTAGCGTACAATTCTGCAACTTCAGGGAAAATCACGAACGGATTTTCAGGGTTACCACCGAGGTTTACGATTGATTTCGCGTATGAAGCACCGCATTCACCCAACGGCATACCGTGAGTAGCACATTTACGCTCAAAGCTTTCGCCTGATTCAGAAACTGCACCTTTACCCATGATCGTTTTACCGATGATCAAAGTAGGACGTTTTGTTTCTGCTTTAGCAGCTACCAACGCTTTACGGATTTCTACCGCATCGTTACCATTGATAGTCAATACGTTCCAACCCCATGCTTCGTATTTCTTAGCAGTATCTTCCTGAGTTACCGCCCATGTTTCGGTTGACAACTGAATATCGTTGCTATCGTAGAACATGATCAGGTTGCTCAATCCCAAGTGACCGGCCAAACGACCTGCACCCTGAGAAATCTCTTCCTGGATACCACCGTCAGAGATGAAGGCATAAGTTTTGTGGCTCATCCACTCACCGAAACGAGCAACAAGGAAACGCTCTGCAATAGCAGCTCCCACAGCCATCGTGTGACCTTGGCCGAGTGGTCCTGATGTATTTTCGATGCCGCGCATTACATCCACTTCAGGGTGACCCGGGGTCGGGCTGTCCCACTGACGGAAGTTGCTACACTCTTCCATGGTAAATTTACCGGTAAGGCTTAAAATGGCATAGAGCATCGGCGACATGTGACCCGGATCTAAGAAGAAACGGTCACGGTTGATCCACTGAGGATCTTTGGGATCGTAAGTTAAAAACTCAGAAAAAAGAACGTTAACAAAATCTGCACCGCCCATTGCACCACCGGGGTGACCAGACTTGGCTTTTTCGACCATTGAAGCGGCCAAAATCCGAATATTATCGGCAGCTTTGTTCAAGACATTAACTTCAGTCATTGTGTATTAGTATATAAGTGTAAAATGTACGTTTATTCTGCAAAAATAGAAAAAATCCATTAGATTCTATACATTGCAGTAAATTGTTTGATGAAATATTTATTAAAACTTCAGCCTAACAGATTACATATTTTTGAAAGACAAGCAACATCTACCTGATCAAAATCATCTGATTTTTCACTATCGATATCCAAAACAGCCAGAACCTTATTGTTTTGGATGATTGGGATTACAATTTCAGATCGAGACCGGGAACTGCATGCTATGTGCCCCGGAAATAAATCTACATCAGGCACAACAATCGGCTCTGCACGTTGCCAGGCGGTTCCGCAAACACCTTTACCATGTTGTATACGGGTGCAAGCTACCGGACCTTGAAAAGGCCCTAACACCAACTGCTCTCCTTTTACCAAATAAAACCCCACCCAGAGAAAATCAAATGCCTCTTTGAGCACTGCAGACAGGTTCGCCATATTGGCAATCAAATCTCCTTCATTATAGAGCAAGGCCTCAATTTGGGGTAGTATTACTTCGTAAATTTCAATTTTCGAGTTTGTGGTGGGAATGTTGATTTGCTCTGCCATTGGGAATCTTTTATAGGTTGAAATACAATAAGCCTTTTATCACCGGCATTTTTAATCCAGAAACAAATAGTCGTAATGGATCAACGGTTTTGCACCTTGCTTGCCAATTTGTGCCCGTGCCTTTTCACTATCAGCGGAAATACGGCCAACGCCTATTTGTGCTCCATTTGGATTAAATATTTTCACAATATCGTCTTTTTCGAATTCACCTTCGATGCGCACTACACCGACGGGGAGTAAGCTCACAGCTTTAGGTTCCTGCATCGCCTCAAATGCACCCTGATTGATGTGAATTTCGCCTTTGGCAAAGCCATCAGAATGCGCAATCCATTTCTTCACGTTTGAGATGGGTTTATCTGAGGGTACAAAGCGTGTACAGAGTGTATCCGGATTGCTTAGTAATGCTGGAAGAATACCATCTTTTTTACCGTTTGCAATCAGTACAGCAATGCCTTCTTCGGCTACTTTGCGGGCAATATTGCACTTGGTAAGCATGCCGCCACGTCCAAATGATGATTTCTGAGTCTGTATATACTCAGACAAATCCTGTTTAGCACTGTACACTTCGCGAATAACTTCAGATTCCGGATCAGAAGGATTGCCATTGAAAATGCCATCAATATTACTTAAAATGATCAGGGCTTCTGCTCCCATCATGGTAGCCATTACTCCTGACAGTTCGTCATTATCGGTAAACATCAGCTCCGTAACCGAAATCGTATCATTCTCATTCACAATAGGAATCACACGGTTCTCCAACATCACTGACATGCAGTTCTTTTGATTCAGGTAGTGCATCCGGGTGGAAAGGCTCTCTTTGGTAGTTAACACCTGACCGCAGGAAATTCCATGATCACGAAACATTTCGTAATAACGATTGATCAATTTTGCCTGACCTACTGCTGAAAAAAGCTGTCGTGCCGAAACAGCATCCAGTTTTTTGTCTACGTTCAACTCGCTGCGGCCTGAGGCCACTGCTCCTGATGAAATGAGTACAACTTCTACCCCATTATGGTGAAGTTCTGCTATCTGATCGACCAGCGCCGACATGCGCGTTACATCGAGCGTGCCGTCTTTACGGGTTAATACATTGCTGCCGATTTTCACGGCTATACGTTTAAATAAAAAATCCATACAAGGAGTATTTATTTTATTGGTTTCTATGATTTTATCAGTTCAATATAATACGATCACGAATTGAAGACATTCTTGCAGTTCAATTCATTCACCACATTCTTTGCTTCTGCTGTAAAGAGATATTCCAATGTGTCGGCATATGTTTCTTCGATTTTGCCACGAACGATTTTCATGGTACTATTTACCATCCGGTTTTGCTCGGTAAAGGGTTCCGATAAAATGGCAAATGTAGAGGGAAGCCAACGCTCGGGGAACATTCCCGCATGAACGCCTTTTCCTTTAAACAGATCGATTGCATGTTTAATCAACAACACGGCCTCTTCCCTACCCTTTTCGGTATCCCATTTATGATGATGCGGTAAATGTTTCTTTAAAAAATCCTGATTAGGGACAACCAGTGCTACAGTATAAGGATTCTGATTATTGTGAAGCATGATCTGGTCGATACAAGGAGAAAGTGACGCAATTGCCTCTTCAATACCCTCCGGACTGTATTTTTCACCATCGCTGCCGATCAGCAAGCTCTTGAAACGTCCCAATACATAGAGGTAACCATCTTTACTCATATAACCCATATCGCCGGTATGTAACCAACCGCCACGGACTGTTTCTGCAGAAGAAACAGGATTTTTCCAATAACCGGCCATTACGTTTTCACCACGCACCACGATTTCGCCTTTCTCTCCGGCAGGGAGTTCATGACCTTCATTATCCAGGATTTTCAGGTCAAGAGGTTCCACCAAAACACCTGATGAACCGAACTTATGATTCGCGGGAACATTGGATGAAATTACAGGTGTAGCCTCTGACAGACCGTACCCCTGAAACATAGGAATACCGATAGCATAATAGAATTGTTGTAAGTCCTTATCAAGCAACGCACCACCACCAACAAAGAATTGCAGATTACCGCCAAAATTCTCACGTACTTTTGAAAACAGAATCTTATCGAAAAGCGCCACCAAGGGTTTCAACATAAAACGCCAGCCTTTGCCTTTATCCCAACCATCGCAATTGTAAGCAATAGTCGTTTTCAAAGCCAAATGAAAAAGACGTTCAGTTGTTGCCCCTTTCGCGCGAATGCCCGATTCTATATTTTTTTTGAAGTTCTTAGCCAGAGCCGGGACACTCAGTAATAAGTGCGGCTTGATCTCTTTGATGTTCAGGGGAATATTTTTCAGAGTTTCTATGGGAGTTTTACCCGTTTGCACAAAAGCAACTCCGCCGCCGCACTTCATAAAAATAAAGAAACCCACCACGTGCGCAAAGCAGTGGTCGAGGGGCAGGATAATAAGGGTGCGCCAATGGGAAGGAATATTTAGCAAAGTCAACGATTGCTCTACGTTGGCGGTATAATTACGATGAGTCAGTATCACCCCTTTGGGTTCGGCGGTCGTCCCCGAAGTATAGGTGATGGTGGCGTGATCATCGTTTTGCAACGATTTTGCTGTTTCCAGAAACTCTTCGAGCGAATGTTTCGTCAGATACTCTTTACCTAAATGATAAATGTCTGACAGAGCCATTTCGCGCTCTTCGTACTTATCCAGGTGATCCAGAAGAATAATCTGCTTTACACTGGAAATTTTATCTTTTATAGCACGGATTTTGTGCAGTTGATTTGCTGAAACGATCACATATTTCGAATCGGAATGCTCAATACGGAAAAGCAGATCGTTGGTCTCCTCCAGTTTTACGGACAAAGGCACATTGACAGCACCTGCATAAAACATGGCCAGTTCGCTTAGAATCCAGGCTCCTTTTCCCTCGGAGAGCAAAGCTATATTATCCCCTTTTTGAACGCCCAACGCTTTCAATCCGGCTCCCATTCGATAGACCAACTCACGAGTTTGAGCAAAGGTTGTCTCTATATATTTCTTATCGGTTTTCTCAAATAAAAAAGGTCGTTGCGCATGCTGCTGCACAGCCTCTTCAAACAAATCGACAAGGGTTTTCTTCATATACTGTATCTACTATTTTCAATTTTAATTATCGGCTTTTTTACCGATAAAATAAGACTAATCTTTCACTGATGGTTTTACCAACAGTGCACTTATTTCCCACAACAAATATACCGGCAAAAAGACGACCAGAAGCGTAAATGGATCACCCGTGGGAGTAATTACCGCAGCCAGAACCATAATGGCTACAATGGCATGACGACGAAATTTGTGAAAAAAACTTCGGGTTAATATGCCTAGTTTCGAGAGTAACATAGCCAGCAACGGTAATTCAAAGACCAGCCCCATCATGAAACAAAGCATCAGAAAATTATCGATATACGAATCGAGTGAAATGCGATTTTCGATGGCTGTACTTAACTCATAAGTAGCCAGAAAACGAAGCGTCAGTGGGAAAACCATCAAATAGCCTATCGCAGCTCCGATGAAAAACATAACGTTACCGAATAAAAAGGCCCAACCGATATTTTTACGTTCATGTTCATAAAGTGCAGGTCGCACAAACAACCAAAACTGATAAATCAGAAATGGAAAACTCAGCACCACAGCCAACCAGAACGACAACGACATATGAGTCATAAATTGCGATGCCAGATTGAAATTAATCAGCTTAATTTCAAATTTACCGACAAAAAAGTCAGGCATCACAGGTATAATACGGCTGAGGTCACTGAGCCATCGATAAAAAATGAAATCGGAATGACAGGGCGCCAATATCACCCGATCAAACAAATCGGGCATAATGAAAAACAAAACAGATGCAGCTGCCCCGACAAAAATAAGCGAACGAAAAATCACCTTTCGAAGTTCATCCAGATGATCCCAGAAAGACATCTCGGCAGCAACAGTCTGTTCCATCACTCTTTATCTTTTTTCTCTTTTTCGTCTTCGCCTTTAATCTCTTTTTCCACCTCGCTCAGGCCTTCTTTAAAACTCTTTACTCCTTTACCCAAACCCTTCATCAATTCAGGGATTTTTTTTCCGCCAAAGAGCAGCAATATCAAAATCGCAATGAGAATGACTTCACCCGTACCGAAATTAAACAGCAACAAATTGTTCATGGGAAATGATTTTTTGAGTTTTTGATGAATGTTGAATCGACCAATCGTAAAGGGATTCGCATGAGAATGCCCGCAAATATACGCCAAAATGAGCGATGTTTGAACAGGGTTGCGATTATTTTGCTAATTTTGCCGCCATAATTTTGAATACCAAAACAGAAATTAACAGGATCCGATCCGTGTGTAATAGATACTTCTAACAAATACATTCAGACCGGTTCCTTGTATTCTTCATTCAAAAATTAAGCAATCAGACATGAAACGAGCCTGCAAACGCTTGCACTAACGCGTCTGACGTTTCTGCGGGTTCCATGTATTTCTATAAAACAAAAAACAAGTAACGACACATGAAAGCATTTGTATTTCCGGGACAAGGCGCCCAGTTCGTAGGAATGGGTAAAGATTTGTACGAAAACTCAGCTTTGGCTAAAGAAATGTTCGAAAAAGCCAATGAAATCTTAGGATTCCGCATTACCGACCTGATGTTTGCCGGAACCGACGAAGATCTTCGTCAAACCAAAGTTACTCAGCCAGCTATCTTCCTGCATTCTGTAATCCTGGCTAAAACCCTGGGCGATAAATTTGCTCCCGAAATGGTTGCCGGTCACTCACTAGGCGAATTCTCAGCATTGGTTGCTGCCGGAGCTTTATCTTTTGAAGACGGCCTGAAACTGGTTTACGCTCGCGCAATGGCTATGCAAAAAGCCTGTGAAGCTACTCCTTCAACTATGGCTGCAGTATTAAACCTCTCTGACGAGAAAGTAGAAGAAATCTGCGCCGGCATTGACGATGTAGTAGTTCCCGCAAACTACAACTGCCCGGGTCAAATCGTAATTTCAGGATCAGAAAGCGGCATTGATGAAGCCTGCAAACAATTGCTGGCTGCCGGTGCAAAACGTGCATTGAAACTGAAAGTTGGTGGAGCTTTCCACTCTCCGCTCATGGAACCTGCCCGTGCAGAATTGGAAGAAGCTATCAACACAACAGAATTCCACACTCCTGTTTGTCCTGTTTATCAAAACGTAAATGCAAAACCTGAAACTGCACCTGCAACAATCAAAGAAAACCTGATTGCTCAGTTGACTGCTCCGGTACGCTGGACTCAATCGGTTAAAAACATGATCGCCGACGGCGGAAAAGTATTTACAGAAGTAGGTCCCGGATCTGTACTTCAAGGATTGATTAAGAAAGTTGACTCTACAGTAACTACTCAAGGAGCTTAATCCATTTCCTTTCATATTAAAGACGTTTAGTTTTCATTCAGAAGGCTAAACGTCTTTACGCATTACTAAGTCTGAGTCTCAACCGCCATGAAAAAAAGATCTGTATGATACGTATGTTGATGAAGAGCACAGAGCAGCGCTATAAATTAGGATTAGCGCTAAGCGGTGGAGGAGCAAAAGGATTTGCTCATATCGGAGCAATGAAAGCACTCAAAGAAAAAGGATTAAACCCGGATATTATTTCCGGAGTGAGTGCCGGAGCCATCATTGGAGTCCTCTTTTGCGATGGATACGAACCGGACGAGATTATAGAGATCTTCTCCGACAAATCGTTCACGTCTCTGGCTGAATTTGCAGTTCCCAAAGGTGGATTAATGACATTCAACGGACTTAAGGGCTTTCTGGAAAAACATTTACGCGCAAAAACATTCGAGGATTTGAAAATTCCGTTAGTTGTTACAGCAACTGATTTTGATAACAATAAAAGTGTTTCCTTCCGAAGCGGCCCGCTCATAGATGTGATTTGCGCATCAAGCAGCATTCCTATTATCTTTCATCCGATTAAAATAGACAACATTAATTATGTTGACGGTGGAGTCCTCTGCAACTTGCCGGTCAGACCGATCCGCAAAGAATGCAAGAAAATAGTCGGAATTAATGTGACTGCACACCTTACCCCCATTTACAAAAAATCGATTATTGGTGTCACGGAACGATCTTTCCTGATGATGCTGAAAGCTAACACGCTACCCGACCAGGCCCTTTGCGATATTTACGTTGAATCGGAAGAAGAAAAGGGGTATAATATTTTTAATCTGGAAAATCTGCATGAGTTTGTACAATTGGGATATGATGCTACCATGCAAACTCTACAAAAAAGCGACTTAAACTTATAAATCAAAAATAAAGCCGGTATGAATAAAATTAAAACAGGAATCGCCTCTTTCGGTATGTCCGGAAAAGTTTTTCATGCACCATTGCTGGCTGCTCATCCGGAGTTTGAATTGACCGTCATTTGTGAGCGAAGTAAGAATCTTGCTTCTGCCCTTTACCCCAATACCCGGATCGTTAACTCGTTCGATCAATTGATTGGCGATCCCGATATTGAACTGGTGGTTGTCAATACTCCGGATACCACGCATTATGAATTTGTAAAGAAGGCACTTCAAGCCGGAAAACATGTCGTGGTAGAAAAACCTTTTGTGTTTACTGTCGGGGAAGGTGAAGAGCTGATCACCCTTGCTGAAGAAAAAGGGCTGTTACTCTCCGTATTTCAGAATCGTCGTTGGGATGGCGATTTTCTCACGATTCAGGATATTCTGAACAAAAAACTGCTTGGTCGCGTTGTAGAATTTCGATCCTCCTTCCAGCGATTCCGCAATTTTGTGGTCTCCAACACCTGGAAAGAGGAGAAAAATCGTTTCGTTGGCACAACTTACAATCTCGGGGCGCACATGCTCGATCAGGCATTGGTACTGTTTGGGATGCCCCAGGGTGTATTTGCCCGCATAGCAGCGCTGCGCGATGATTCGTTAGTGGATGATTACTATCACATTTTACTCATTTACAAAGATCTGCAAGTAAGTCTTTCTGCTGGGTATCTGATGCGCGAGGAAGCACCCCGCTACATCATCCATGGTACGTTGGGCTCGTTTGTAAAATCGGGCATCGATCCGCAAGAGAATGATTTGAAAAACGGTGTTATTCCCGGCACGAAAAACTGGGGCAAAGAACCAGAATCGCAATGGGGAATCTTACATACAGAAATCGACGGAGAGGTGATACGCCGCAAAGAAGAAACCATTCCCGGCAATTACTCTGCCTATTACAATAATATCGCCGACTGCTTGCGCAAGGATGCTAAACCAATAGTTCCCGCTCAGGAAAACCTGAAGCTGATCCGGGTACTTGAGGCTGCTTTTCAAAGCCAGGAGCAGAATCGGATTATTTTTCTCTAACCCCCCAATCCATTACCCTCATAATCCTTCATTAAAAATGAAAGAAAAACCGATAATATATCAAGTCTTTAACCGACTATTTGGAAATACAAATTCCAACAATCTCTTTAATGGCAAAATAGAAGACAACGGCTGCGGTAAATTCGCCTCTTTTTCAGGTAAAGCGTTGCAGGAAATCAAGTCATTGGGATGTACCCATATTTGGTTTACCGGCGTGCTGGAACATTCCACCCGCACCGATTATTCTACCTTTGGCATCATAAAAGATAATCCCAATATTGTAAAAGGAAATGCCGGATCACCTTACGCGGTAAAAGATTACTACGATGTGGATCCCGATCTGGCCACCGAAGTTCCTAACCGGATGAAAGAGTTTGAAAACCTGCTCAAACGGACTCACAAAGAGGGATTGAAGGCTATTATCGACTTCGTACCTAACCATGTAGCCCGTCAGTATTACTCTGATGCCCGACCGGAAAGAGAAGCCGATTTTGGTGAAAATGATCAGACCCTGCTTCATTTTCATCCGCAAAACAACTTTTACTATATCCCCGGAGAAGAGTTTAAGACTAGTTTTCCGATGCAGTTCGACAAAGAACCATATCGCGAAATACCGGCAAAAGCAACCGGCAACGATTGCTTTCATGCCAATCCTACCGATCACGACTGGTATGAAACGGTAAAACTGAACTATGGTATAGATTATATGGGAAGTGGCCATCATCACTTCCACCCCACTCCCGACACCTGGCTCAAAATGCGCAACATCCTGCTTTTCTGGGCGGAAAAAGGAGTCGATGGATTTCGCTGTGATATGGCAGAAATGGTACCGGTTGAGTTTTGGAATTGGGTGATTCCCGGAATCAAAGAGAGTTATCCCGATATTATCTTCATCGCGGAAGTCTATAATCCCGGAGAATACCACAACTTCATCCGCAAAGGAAAATTCGATTATTTATATGATAAAGTCGGACTCTACGATACACTGAAAGTAATTTCCAAAGGTTATGCTCCGGCTTCTGCTATTACCAGTTGCTGGCAGTCGTTAGGAGGCATCGACAACCAGATGCTGAACTTTTTGGAAAATCACGACGAACAACGCGTAGCGTCGGAGTTCTTTCTCGGAGATCCGTTCAAAGCTATTCCGGCCCTTATTGTATCGGCAACGATCAACCAGGGACCTTTTATGGTCTATTTCGGACAGGAACTGGGTGAAAAAGGGATGGACTGCGAAGGATTCAGCGGACGCGACGGACGTACTTCTATTTTTGACTACTGGAATCCTGCTACTGTCAGGGATTGGTATAACCAGGGCAAATGCTCCACAGCAAAATTGACAACGAAACAGAAATCGCTGCGAAAGTTCTATAACCGTATTTTGGTATTGTGTAACGAAGAGGCATCTATCCGCGAAGGAGGATTCTACGACCTGATGTATGTGAACTATCACAATTTGTCATTCAATCCGGAGAAACAATATGCATTTATTCGCAAGCATGAACGAGAAATGCTGCTGATTATCTCAAACTTTGATGATAAAGATGTGGATATTCAGATCCATATCCCGATCCATGCCTTTGAGTTTTTGAATATCCGTGAAGGTGCAACGCTAAACTTCACCGATCTGTGCACCGGCAACACTATTACACGGGAATTAAGCTCGTCAGTGCCCTTTCCG
This sequence comes from Bacteroidales bacterium, assembly GCA_963668555.2. Taxonomy (GTDB): domain Bacteria; phylum Bacteroidota; class Bacteroidia; order Bacteroidales; family UBA7332; genus CAXXIC01. Next base: position 4,431,697 of record CAXXIC010000001.1, on the reverse strand, counting down.
GTACAAATCAAGGCCAATTCAGGGGTGATTATGAAGTGTTTTCTGGTAGAATAGTTAATGTCTGTCATTTTTAGCACGAATCATAGTCCAAAAGCAAACAGAAATTTATAATTTTGCAATCGTAATTTAACAACCACTTACTACTACTGCACGATGGGACAGACACCACCACTATTTAAGATTTTCTCGGGAACCACTTCCCACTATTTAGCTGAAAAGATTTGTGAAAGCATCGGATGTGAATTAGGTAAAATGAATATCACTCATTTCGCCGATGGCGAGTTTGCGGTTTCTTTCGAGGAATCAATCCGCGGATCACATGTTTTCCTGATCCAGTCGACTTATCCCAACTCTGACAATCTGATGGAACTTTTGCTGATGATTGATGCAGCCAAAAGAGCTTCCGCTAAATCAATTGTTGCTGTTATCCCTTACTTCGGATGGGCTCGTCAGGATCGCAAAGATAAGCCGCGTGTTTCTATCGGAGCAAAACTGATTGCCGATTTGTTAAGCGTAGCCGGCATCGACCGACTCATCACAATGGACTTGCATGCTGATCAGATTCAGGGCTTTTTCAACGTTCCTGTAGATCACTTGTATGCATCTTCTGTTTTCATTCCTTACATCCAGTCGCTTAATCTGGACAACATCGCATTTGCATCTCCCGACGTAGGTGGTTCTAAACGAGTAAATGCATTTGCAAAATATTTCGGTGTGCCCATGGTATTGTGTCATAAAACCCGCGCTAAAGCCAATCAAATCGAACAAATGACCATTATCGGTGATGTTACCGGTAAAAACGTTATTCTTGTAGATGATATGGTAGACACAGCCGGCACAATCACCAAAGCAGCTGACATCATGATACAGGGGGGCGCACTATCAGTACGTGCAATTTCCAGCCATGCTGTTATGTCTGATCCCGCTAGCCAACGCGTTACCGACTCGGCATTGACTGAAATTATCTTTACCGATAGTATTCCATTCAATAAATGCTGCCCTAAAGTTAGAATCCTTACTGTATCCGATCTGATTGGAGAAACCATCAAACGGGTATATACGAATGAATCTATCAGCTCGCAGTTCCTGATCAAATAATTTTTGAACACCTGATATAAAAAGCGGGATTGCCTGAATTGGCAATCCCGCTTTTTTTTGGGGGATCCTTTTGCAAAAAAAGAGAGCTCCCGAAAACGGAAACTCTCTTTCTTTCACACACAATCTACCACAAACACTCTATTATTCTAATGCAGCCTGAGCAGCCGCTACCCGCGCAATAGGTACACGGAACGGTGAACAGCTGACGTAATTCATACCAACTGTGTGACAGAACTTAACCGAAGAGGGTTCGCCACCATGCTCACCACATATTCCGACTTTCAGGTCCGGTTTACAACTACGGCCTTTCTCTACTGCCATACGGATGAGTGCACCCACACCTTCCTGATCCAATATTTCGAATGGATCATTCTTCAAAATGCCAAGCTCCTGATAAATTTTAAGGAATTTCCCGGCATCATCCCGTGAATAGCCATAAGTCATCTGAGTCAAATCATTGGTTCCAAACGAGAAGAAATCAGCTGCACAGGCTATTTTATCGGCAGTTACCGCCGCACGGGGCACTTCGATCATTGTCCCCACTTTATACTCTATCGTAGCGCCTTTTTCTTCAAAAACCTGCTTAGCGATACGGTGTACAATTTCTGTCTGACATTTCAACTCTTCCACGACACCAACCAATGGTATCATAATTTCGGGAAGTACATTAATACCTTCTGCTTTCACATTCAACGCAGCCTCTATGATGGCACGCGCCTGCATTTCTGTAATTTCCGGATAAGTGTTTCCAAGACGGCACCCCCGGTGACCCAGCATAGGATTAAACTCTTCCAGACTGTCGCAAGCCAGTTTCACTTCTTCCAGCGAAATACCCATTTCATCGGCCAAATCTTTTTGTGTAGCCAGTTGATGAGGAACGAATTCATGCAAAGGCGGATCAAGCAAGCGAATGGTTACGCCATATCCATCCATAGCACGGAAGATCCCCTCAAAGTCTTCACGCTGCATCGGCAACAGCTTTTTCAAAGCCTCAATGCGGCCGTCCGTCGTTTTGGAGAGAATCATTTCGCGCATAGCTTTAATGCGGGTTCCTTCGAAGAACATATGCTCAGTACGACACAATCCAATTCCTTTAGCGCCGAATTTACGGGCTACTAACGCATCATGAGGCGTATCGGCATTGGTGCGAACATCCATCCGGGTATATTTATCGCTCAAACGCATAATTTCACCAAAATCACCGGCCAGTTCGGCATCCACCGTTTTTGTTTGCCCCTCGTAAACCTCTCCGGTAGATCCGTTCAGCGAAATCCAGTCTCCTTCCTGGTAGGCCTTTCCGGCCATTATTACGGTACGGTTACGATAGTCTATTTTAATATCTCCGGCACCGGAGACACAACATTTACCCATTCCGCGAGCTACAACGGCAGCATGCGAGGTCATCCCCCCCCGGGCAGTGAGGATACCTTGCGCGGCATCCATCCCCGCCAAATCCTCAGGTGAAGTTTCGATACGCACCAGAATTACTTTTTTGCGTTGAGCAGCCCAGGCGGCAGCTTCATCGGCAAAGAAAACGATTTTTCCAGTCGCTGCACCCGGAGATGCCGGAAGCCCTTTAGCAATTACTTTAGCTGCTTTGATAGCCTGTTGCTCGAAAACAGGGTGCAACAACTCATCCAGTTTTTTGGCTTCGATGCGTTTCAAGACCGTTTTTTCGTCAATCTTTCCGTCGCGGTACATATCCATAGCTATTTTCACCATAGCAGCACCGGTACGCTTTCCGTTCCGGGTTTGCAGCAACCAAAGCTTACCGTCCTGAATGGTAAATTCAAGGTCCTGCATATCAGCAAAGTAATCTTCCAGCTTCTGTTGTGTTTCAAGCAGTTCTTTAGCGCATTCGGGCATTGCTTCTTCAAGCGACGGATAGATATGCGCCCGCTCATCTTCCGATATATTTTGCAGAGCGGCCCAGCGATGCGAGCCTTCGAGGGTGATCTGCTGCGGAGTACGAATACCGGCCACCACATCTTCACCTTGTGCGTTGATCAGGTATTCTCCGTTGAAAAGATCTTCACCTGTAGCGGCATCCCGCGTAAACGCAACTCCTGTAGCAGAATGGGAACCCATATTTCCGAATACCATAGCTTGTACATTCACTGCGGTCCCCCACTCTTCAGGAATTTTATGCATCCGACGATAATAAATGGCCCGCGGATTCATCCAACTGTCAAATACCGCACATATTGCACCCCAAAGCTGCTCCCAGGGATCATCGGGAAAACTCTTTCCGGTATGCTCCAGTACTGCCGCTTTAAAACGCTTTACCAATATCTTCAATGCATCCACAGATAGATCGGTATCTGATTCCACGCCGCGTGAAAGCTTCAGATCATCCATAATCTCTTCAAATGGATCTATATCTTCTTTGCCTTTCGGCTTCATGCCAAGCACTACATCTCCATACATCTGTACAAACCGACGGTAAGAATCCCAGGCAAAACGTTCATTTCCAGATTTCCTGGCAATTCCGAGTACTGCTTCGTCATTCAATCCGAGATTGAGAACGGTATCCATCATCCCCGGCATCGAAACACGCGCCCCTGAACGTACCGATACCAATAGCGGATTGTGTTTATCTCCGAATCGGCAGCCCATCAGTTCCTCTACGGCTTTCACCGATCTTTCCACATCGGGCTTGATAAATTCGATGACCTTTTCTTTCCCGTTTTTATTATACTCCGTACAAACTTCTGTCGTAATCGTAAATCCCGGAGGAACAGGTACTCCAATTAAATTCATTTCTGCCAGATTGGCACCTTTTCCTCCAAGCAGATCTTTCATATCTGCTCTACCTTCGGCCTTCCCGTTACCAAATGCGTAGATTTTCCTTGTGCTTTCCATAATATATGAATTATTGTTTAACAAAGCGTGTATATTGCAAAATTATATTTTTTGCCGAATAAACCATCAGAAATCTTTATTTTTTTTATTATTTGTTTTGCAGAACACACAAAGGCCAATATTTAACTATATTTTCTATGCTAAAGGACATATATTGCAATTTTATGTCAATGGCAAATGGATGAAGAGAAAAAAAGTAGGTAAAAAGCAAAAATCAGTTTAACAGATATTATCACAAAGAATGATGTGATAATCGAAGTTCTTTTGCAGTGCTGCCCCAAAACTCTCAGCCAGAAAACACTAACCCATCTTGTTAATTATATTAACTATACGACAAGATAAAATGGACGATTTGTGCCAAAAAATGAACTTCAAAAGTCAAATATTACATTACAAAACCACAACATTTTCACACACAAAATGCGTGCGTTTCATTACGGAAAATTTTCCGTAATCAAGATTATCAGGCAGTTACGAAATTATTTTTTGTTGAGAGTTTAGCCTACTATAAATCTGCAAGTTAGGAAGCTTTTAATATACCAATTTTGACGATGATAAAAAACATGTTTAGCTTTATTTAACTTTCAAATAATTGCGTGTGTAATCGATTGCACTATATTTGCCAAAAATTCATCGAAAAGTCTGTTTTGATGAATCAGCCGAAATCGGATTTCGCACCTTTTGCACCCCTTTTTCGAAAGTGTGCAGAAAAGCAGGTTCAACACAACCCTTCAGCTTAAATACTTAAGCAAGGGTACAACCTACTTCAAAGAAAACAAATATTGATGAAACCCAATACAGATGCGGATTACATAACACACCAGAACTAATAAGGGAAGATACCGGACTAGAAAAACACAACAAAGAACATCCCCTCTTACATTTCAGATCAACGATGGACAGATAACTGCCCATAGGGATGTTTTGCACCTTTTTCTAAGTAATAAAGCAACTTTCAGGAATACTCCCCCGCTATTCGCAAGAATGCACATTAACTTTGATTAAGATATTGAATCTATAAGATTTTTGTAACTACAAACAGTGTAAGAAGTATGAAACACACAAATGTCAAAGAGTCGCTTAGCACACAGGTAGCCGTGCATACCGGTGTGGAAAGTGCACGATGCTATCAATGCGGAAAATGCTCTGCCGGATGCCCCATGGCAAACGACATGGAGTACACGCCCAGCATGACAATGAGAATGCTACAGATTGAGGAAGAAGAAACGGATCGCAAATTACTGGAATCAGAAGGTATCTGGATGTGCTTGACTTGCGAAATGTGTATATCCCGTTGCCCCATGAGTGTAGACATTCCAAAAGTGATGGATTACCTGAGAGAAGCCGCACTGGAAAAAAAGGCTCAGAATCGCAAAGCCGACAAGAATATCATCAATTTCCACAAGTCGTTTATGAACATGGTAAAAAAAACAGGCCGCTCCTACGAAGTGGGCCTGGTGGTCGACTACAAACTGCGCACCTGGAACCTCCTGCAAGACGTGGATTTGGCTCCCGAAATGCTCAAAAGAGGAAAACTCCCCTTACTGCCCGAAAATATCAAAGGCAAAGAGCATATCAAGAATATATTTAAAGCGATTGGGAAATAGATTATGGAGTAATATGGAGTTGCAGGGAGCTATAAGGAGTTAAATGGTGAAATCAGGAGTATTCGAAGATCTTTCTTAAAACTCTCCCACCTTGACTCACGACTTATGACTTACGACTCATGACTAATAAAAACAACATGGGAAAGACAATTGGATTTTATCCGGGCTGTTCATTGGAAGGTACTTCGCGCGATTACAAAGAATCGGTACTTTCGCTGGCCAAGGCATTCGACATTACGCTGCAAGAAGTTCCCGAATGGACTTGCTGCGGTGCATCAGCTGCACACAATCTAAACAAAGAACTCTCACTGGCTTTACCGGCACGTATTCTGGCTCAAGCCATCAATGCCGGTATGGAGGAAATTTTCGTACCCTGCGCATCGTGTTACAACCGCCTGGCGGTAACGCAGCATACACTTGAGAATGATGCCGAACTGAGAGGAAAAATTGAAATTATCCTTGGCATGCGCCTCGGTCAAAATATCCGCATACTGAACCTGATTCAGTTTGTGCAGAAATATATCCTTCCGGAACTGCCTGAAAAAGTGGTGAAACCCTACGACAGCAAAGTGGCCTGCTACTACGGCTGCCTGCTGGTTCGTCCTGCCGATATCCTGGGCTTTGACCGTGCTGAAGATCCCCAAACGATGGACGATGTAATGAAAGCCATTGGCGCTACCCCCGTTGATTTCCCCTTCAAGACCGAATGCTGCGGAGCGGGATTATCGGTAAGCCGCACCGAGGTGGTTGCCCGCCTTTCCGGCAAAATCGTGAAAGAAGCAGCCGACAGAGGCGCACAATCCATCGTGGTAGCCTGCCCGATGTGCCACTCCAATCTGGATATGCGTCGCAATGTAATCGATAAACATCTGGGCAAAAAAACAGATACTCCCGTCCTCTATCTGACTCAGGCTATCGGCCTGGCTATCGGATTGAAAGAGGAAGAGACCGGCATTCAGCGCCACTTTGTAAAAGTGGACACCAGCCGTTTTTGTCAGGCAAAAAAACAAGTATTAATCACAGAGGAGAAATAAGATGGCACGTATTGGAGTTTTCATCTGCCATTGTGGCGAAAATATTGCAGGGACAGTAGATTGTCCTAAAGTTGCGGATGTTGCCGGAAAAATTCCCGGTGTAGCTGTAAGCATCGACTATAAATATATGTGTTCCGATCCGGGACAAATGAAGATCAAAGAGGCGATTAAAGAACATAACCTCACTGGTGTGGTGGTTTCAGCCTGTTCGCCCCGTATGCACGAACCGACTTTCCGCAAAGCCTGTGCCGAAGCGGGATTAAATCCCTACTTATGCGAAATGGCCAACATTCGCGAGCACTGCTCGTGGGTACATGAGAAAGGCGACGCTACCACCAACAAAGCCATTGACCTCGTGCGCACACTGGTGGAAAAAGTGAAGCGCAACAATCCGCTGGAATCCATCAAGGTACCGGTAAACAAAACTGCCGTAGTCATCGGGGGTGGTGTAGCCGGAATCCAGTCGGCCCTCGATATTGCCAATGCCGGACACAAAGTGATCCTGGTAGAACGCGATCCTTCAATTGGCGGACACATGGCCCAATTGTCAGAGACCTTCCCTACCCTCGACTGTTCGCAGTGTATCCTCACCCCCCGCATGGTAGAAGCGGCACAACACCCTAATATCACTTTACAGACTTACGCTGAGATAGATAGCCTGGAAGGATTCATCGGTAACTTCACCGTAAAAATCCGTAAGAAGGCTAAGAGTGTAAACGAAAAACTCTGTACGGGTTGTGGTTTGTGTACAACTAAATGTCCGACCAAAAATATTGCCAACGAATTCGAACAGGGCCTGATTACACGTACAGCAATCTACGTGCCGTTCCCGCAGGCTGTTCCCAATAAACCGGTCATTGACCGCAAGAACTGTAAGTTCTTCACCTCCGGCAAATGTAAAGTTTGTCAGAAACTGTGTCCGACCGGCGCTATCGATTTTGACCAACAAGACGAAATCATCGAAATCAAAGCCGGTGCTTTGGTTATCGCTACCGGATTCAATGTACTGAAACCCTCCTATTTTCCCGAATATGGTTACGGCAAATACAAAGACGTAATCAACGGATTGCAGTTTGAGCGTTTAGCCTCTGCTTCGGGACCGACACAAGGTAAAATCCTTCGTCCTTCCGACGGCAAAGAACCTGAAAAAGTAGTATTCCTCGCTTGTGCAGGTTCTCGCGACCCGGCCAAAGGCATTCACTACTGCTCGAAAATCTGCTGTATGTACACCGCTAAGCATGCAATGCTCTACAAGCACAAAGTGCATCACGGCACACCTTACGTCTTCTACATGGACATTCGCGCAGCCGGAAAAAGCTATGATGAATTTACCCGTCGCGCTATCGAAGAAGACGGGGCAAAATACATACGCGGTCGCGTTTCGACCATCTATGAAAAAGACGGCAAACTGATCGTTAAAGGCGCTGACACATTAATGGGCGGCAAACCCGTAGAGATCGAAGCCGATATGGTAGTGCTTGCTTCGGCAGGCGTGGCCAACAATGGCTCGGAGGAACTGGCACAAAAACTGCACGTTTCATACGACCAGTACCACTTCTTTGCCGAAGCGCATCCGAAGCTGAAACCCGTGGAAACCAACACCGCCGGAATCTTCCTTGCCGGAGCTTGCCAGGCACCGAAGGATATCCCCGAATCGGTTGCGGCAGCATCGGGAGCAGCAGCGAAGGTAATCGGACTATTCTCAAATAGCGAACTGACCCGCGAACCGGTAGTGGCAAAAGTGAAACGCACACCTGCGCCTCCCTTCTCTTCCTGCATGGGTTGCTTCATGTGTAAAGAGATTTGTCCCTATCAGGCTATCGATAAAGAAGAGATTAAAGACAGAAGCGGTAAAGTGGTGAAAACCATCGCCCATATCAATCCCGGACTTTGTCAGGGTTGCGGTACCTGTGTGGCGTTCTGCCGCTCCAAATCGATCGATATCGAAGGTTACACCAACAATCAAATGTATGCCGAAGTAATGGCATTGCTGAATGAATAAGAAGCCCCTCCCCAACCCTCCCCAATAGGGAGGGAGAAAGAGAAGAGATTGGTATTGATACTGAAAATATACTATCACAAAGAATTCACTTCTTAAGTCCCCCATCGGGGGATTTAGGGGGCTTATAATAAAACAATTATGTCCGAACAATTCGAACCCAAAATAGTGGCTTACGTCTGCAACTGGTGTACCTACGCCGGAGCCGACCTGACCGGAACAAGCCGCATCAAATATTCTACGAATGTCAAGATCATTCGTTTCCCATGTACCGGCCGCATCGATTTTATGTTGCTCATCAAAGCCTTTGCCAACGGAGCCGACGGTGTCATCGTATCGGGTTGTCACCCCAACGATTGCCACTATACCTCGGGCAACTTCCACGCGCGTCGTCGCTGGACTATATTCCGTATGTTGCTCGACTTCATGGGTATCGATATCAACCGGATTACCTTTACCTGGGTATCGGCGGCAGAAGGTGCCAAATGGGCGGATGTGGTGAATACCACCGCTGACAAAATCAAAGAGATGGGCCCATACAAGGCTTATCAGGAAATTGCAAACGAATCATTGGAGGTATAAATAATGGAAGAAACAATTATCACTTCCGCTCAGACACATAAAAGTGCGACCGGAGCTTCACAAAACGAATTGAAAACCATTGCCACCGAATTGCTGAAAAATGATACCGTTCAGCTGATTATCGGTTATGCCGAAGGTAGTAACGGCAAAGTTCGCCCGTTGTTTGCCCGTAAGGGGGAAGAGGTTAGCAAACTGATTTTCGACAAACGTTGTACGTTTAACTTAGCTGTTTATCTCTATAAAAAAGAGATTGCCAGCATTGGCAAACCGGCTATCATTGCTAACGTCAATACACTACGCTCGATACTTCGTCTTGCAGCAGAGAACCAAATTAAAGAGGGTGACCTGATTGCTATTACCGAAAATGCGGCTAACGAAATTATCGTACTGAAAGACCTTCAGATGATTGAAAGCTACCTGAAGGAGCAACCTATCAGTCTGACAGAAAAGGATAAAGCATTGATTGAAAAGCTCGACGCCATGTCTTCGACGGAACGTTGGACCTTCTGGCAGAATGAATTTGCCAAATGCGTGAAATGCTACGCTTGCCGCCAGGCTTGTCCGTTATGTTACTGTACGAGCTGTACAGTAGAGAATAACCAGCCTCAATGGGTTCCTGTAGCCTCCACAAAACTCGGTAATCTGGAATGGCACGTGATGCGCACCATGCACTTAGCCGGACGCTGCACCACCTGCGGACAATGTGCTTCGGCCTGCCCGATGGATATTCCGTTGCATCTGCTGCCCATCAAGCTATCACAAGGTATCAAGGAGATCTATGGAACGGTTTCGGGTATGAGTAAGGATGAAAACTGCGCCATGTCGACCTATAAACCGGAGGATAAAGAGAGTTTTATAGGGTAGAGAAGAAAGCCCCTAAATCCCCAAAGGGGACTTTAAAGAATATAATTGACTTTCTGTTTTTACTATTGAAAATTGATATTTCATGCCGACTTTTCCCTCCCCTTCGGGGAGGGTTAGGGTGGGGCTTCTAATTCATATAATATGAAATTATTAAAAAAAGAGTCGTTGAGTCAACTGATTCAACGGTTATCCGAAAACGGACGGCAGATTTTCGCTCCCGTGAAACAGGGTGAACAGGTACATTACGGACGCATCAATTCAATTGATGAAATGGCGGAAGACTTTATCCTGCCGAAATCATCGGTAAAAGAGATGGTTTTCCCCCGTACCGAAAAGCTATTCAGCTATGTAAAAAGCAAAGAAGGCGTTACTGTAACCGATTTCAATTTCGAACAGATCCCCTATAAAGTTGTGGTAGGCATGCGTCCCTGCGATGGCGCCGGACTGCAATCGCTCAGTGCTATCTTCAACTGGGAACCGAAAGATGCAATCTACAACGCCCGTATGGCCCGCACCACTTTTATCGGTTTGAGCTGTAATAAAACGGACGACTATTGCTTCTGCACCTCAGTGGGTCAAAGCCCGTGCGGAACTACCGGCAGCGATATATTACTGACCCGGATGAATGACGGCAACTATATCGCCGAAATCCTGACGGAAAAAGGAGAAGCCCTTGTCGCAATGGCTCCCGAACTGTTTGAAACAGCAGAACTTCCCGCCAAAGAAGAATTTACGGTAAAACCGGAACCGTTGTTTGATTACACTAACGTGTTCGAAAAAATCAACGATAAGTTTGACAGCCCGATCTTCGATGAGCAAGCCATGGGTTGTATCGGTTGCGGCGCTTGCGCTTACGTCTGTCCGACCTGCGCCTGTTTCGATATCCAGGACGAAAACAAAGGCAGCCAGGGAAAACGAGTGCGTACCTGGGATTCATGCGGCATGAAGCTCTTTACCTTGCACACCTCGGGACATAACCCGCGTAACTCGCAGGGCCAACGCTGGCGTCAACGTCTGATGCACAAGTTCTCGTACATGCCCGAACGCCTGAATGTGATCGGCTGTGCCGGCTGCGGCCGTTGCTCCCGCAATTGCCCTGCCGATATGAACATCGCACAACACGTCAAACAGATAGCCTCCCCAACCCCTCCCAAGGAGGGGCTTTAAGATAGCTAATAGAAAATAAGTAAGCTTAAATTTTGCTTTGCTTCTTACTCCCTCCCTTTAGGGGAGGGCTGGGGTGGGGCTTCTAAACGAATTTACTATGTGTGAAAAAAATACTTATCTCCCGTATCAGATGCGGGTGGCAAAAATAACAGAAGAAGCGCCTGCTGTGCGCACTTTCCGCCTCGAATTCAACAATCCGGAAGATGCGGAAACCTTCACCTTCAAAACCGGCCAGTTTGCCGAATATTCTGTGTACGGCGAAGGCGAATCTACCTTCTGTATCGCATCGCCCCACACCCGCAAAGGCTACATCGAATGTACCTTCCGTCAGGTGGGACGCGTGACATCTGCATTGGCCAACCTCGAAGAGGGGGATATCATGGGACTGCGTGGCCCCTATGGCAACACCTTCCCTATCGACCAGTGGAAAGGCAAAAACATTATCTTCATAGCCGGGGGTATTGCCCTGCCACCTATGCGCAGCGTGATCTGGAGCTGTCTCGATAATCGTAAGGATTACAAGGATATCTCTATCTTCTACGGTGCCAGAACGGTTAACGACTTGGTTTACAAACATGAACTGGAGGAGTGGAAAGAGCGTCCCGATGTAAATCTATATACAACAGTTGACCCCGGTGGTGAAACACCCGAATGGAAAGGCGAAATCGGTTTTATTCCTTCGATAGTAGATAAAATCTCTCCCAAGGCTGAAAATACCATCGCAGTGGTTTGCGGTCCTCCGATTATGATTAAAAATACATTTCCGGTGCTGAAAAAGCTGGGATTTGAAGATGATGCTATTTATACCACCCTCGAAAACCGTATGAAATGCGGTGTAGGTAAATGTGGTCACTGCTATGTAGGAAAAGTCTGCGTCTGCAAAGACGGTCCCGTGTTCTCGTTGTCGCAACTGAACGAGTTACCCAACGAATACTAATGGTATTAATCGCGAGTTAATATATATAGTGTGTGTGTTAGATGTGATGAAGGCTGCCCGAAAGGGCAGCCTTTTTTGTTTAAAAATCAATACCACTTAAACACCTTCAGCCCGGTAATAAAGGTCACCACTCCCGTAGCCGAAAGGATCAATATCTCTTTCCACACCTGCATCAACCCAGCTCCTTCGTTGAAGATACTCCGGATTCCATCGGCTAGCATGGTCAGCGGCAAGTGCTTGATAAACGGAAGCGTCCATTCCGGGAAATGGCTATAACTGAAAAATATCCCCGATACGACCATCATCGGCGTCACCACGGCGTTAATGAGCCCATTCCCCACCTCGGTATTGGAAGTGTGCGACGAGATCAGTATCGATATGCCCGCAAAGGCCATATTGCCGGAAATAAAGAGCAATATCAGTGCAAAAAGATTGCCCTGAATCTGAATATCGAAATACAACCAGGCGAACAAAAAGAGCAACGACGCTTCTATGACGTTCATGATAAAGCGGGCTGAAATCAGCGAAATCAGCAGGTTTGATTTCTTCATCGGCGTTGCCACCATACGTCGCAGCAACTTCTTGGAACGTCGTTCGATCAGCGTGTAACTAATTCCCCACGAAGTCGACATCATGATCCCCATGGATAACAGACCGGGCAACAGGAAGTCAATATACCGTGTTCCGGCAAGTGTCAACGGTTTAATCTCCTCCTGATGCGAAGAATAGAACTCCGGCCCGTTGCTGACTACACCTTTCACCAATTGGTAGAGCAGTTGTGCATCGGCATTGGCCGGATCGAAATGGTACAGGATCTTTCCGTTTTCAATGACAACAATCAGGCTGATGGTCCCTTTTTTCAGCTTAATATTAGCCTCTTCCTGTGTCGATTGATGAAAAGTCAGGTTGATATCGCCCAGTTTCTCATTTTTCAGCGGCAGGTAGTAATCGCCCTTCTGTTTCCCCGGGAAATGTTCGATGACATCACCCAGAGCTGATTCGTGAATCGACGCCGCACCTTTTGTCTGAATAACGGCAATCTCACGGTTAATCTCTTTCTTGTTGGAAAAGGCGATTCCCAGCCCCCACGCCATCAGAATCGGGAAAACAATTCCCCAGAAGAGAACGGCCGGTTCGCGTACTATTTCTTTGATATGGGCTGCTATGAGCCGGTAAAGTTGGTGGTTGAATATTTTTTGCATAGGTTTTGGTCTCCCCAGAGGCTGTCTCAAAAGTCTGAATTGAACGCAAAGTCGCTAAAGCGCAAAGGAATACATATCTAAATTAAACACTTTGCGTCTTAGCACCTTCGCGTTTAGTTTCTTCTTTCTGACTTCTGGGACATCCTCTTTATGATAATAGTTAATATTGTATCGTTTATATAATAGCAAGCGTCAAGCGGACTCTGGCCAATGGACGCTCCGGCAGATATGGCTATTTACCGTACCCTCTCTCCCTCCCCTTGAGGGAGGGCCGGGGTGGGGCTTCTTACTCATACAAATGCCTTCCCGTCATATTAATAAATAGCTCGTCGAGATTGCGGGCATCGTTAAATTGAAGCAGGAGCTGTTGCAGCGGGCCATCGGCCAAAATGGTGCCATGATCCATCATGATGATGCGGTCGCACAGAAACTCCGCCTCCTCCATATAGTGAGTGGTGAGAATCAGGGAGGTATTCTTTTCCTCTTTCAACTGCTTCAGGATCATCCAGATCTCCCGGCGGGCATGCGGATCAAGACCGGTGGTAGGTTCATCCAGCAGGAGTACCTTCGGTTTGTTGAGCAAGGCTATCCCCAGTGCCAGACGCTGACGTTGACCGCCCGACAGATTATTCACATAAGCTTTTTTCTTCTCTTGCAGTCCCACCAGCTCGATCACCTCATTTACCCGACCGTTGCCCAGATTGTAGAAGCTGGCAAAGAGTTGCGCAGTTTCGAATACCGACAAGCGGTCAATAAACCTGGTCTCCTGAAGCGATAGTCCGATGATCTGATGCAGTTCGCTCTCGTGGGTTTTCCAGGTCTTGCCTGCAATCTTTATCTCTCCTTCGTCGGGTTGCTGAAGCCCTTCGATCATCTCTACCAAGGTTGTTTTGCCCGCTCCGTTAGGACCAAGCAGTCCCACAAATTCCCCTGGCTTGATGGCGAATCCGACTCCTTTCACGGCATGGACGTCTTTGAAGGATTTCTTTACGCCGCTGATTTCTACTATATGTTCCATTGATCTCGGTTTTATTGATATTGTTCCAAAATTACTCCATTTTATTTAGGGAATAAGCGTAATTTCGATGAACAACCTTTTTTACTCTGTAAAAACCGATATAGGAGATAATTGTTCGCGGATGGTGTTTGGAATTTCGGAAATGGGGATTTTTGCGGCTGAGAGCACACAAATATCAGCACATTTATAGTGAAGCCATTTTGAATTGCGAAAATGCTGAAAACAGATTCACCAAATTGTCTATCGCATAGCAGCTTTTTTTAATCTGTTATTCCGAGAGCAGAGTAGTTATTTGAGGCTGTCCCATCTACACGGATTGCAGCTACCGCGCTGCCGTGACGTCCGGAGATTTCACCGAAAGTCGTTGAATTGAATTTTGCCATAACAATTTACTTTTTGAATTAAAATATTCTATTTTTGTATCATTTTGATATTTTACTCTCTTGTGGGCGGTTGTCAGACCATACGTGGACCATACGTGGAGCATACGTAGAGGATACGTAGAGGATACGTAGAGGATACGTGGAGCATCAGTGGAGGTAGACGCGACTTGTTGGCGTTGGTTAATGCTCCGATTTTGTAGCAAAATGTCAGATTAACCGTTTTGCCGTTGTTGGGATTGAATTTATTCATCGTTTTTTCGCTTTGGGGTGCTGCGAAAAAAAATGCAGCACCGGTTGATTGATGCTGCAAAGTAAGGGTAGATGAACCGGAAGGGTCTTGTACCTAATATTAACCGAATGTGGAATGTTGAATTGCCGTCAGCTTTAGTTGACGAATGAAATAGCAAAATAAAAAGGGTTTTATAAGTAATGCGAATCAGGAGTTGAAAGCACCCCTAATTCTGGTTGATTAAAATGTTGACAATCAGGAGAATAAGCACTTAAAACATTTGCTGAAGTCTCTGAAAATCATTAACTTAGAGGAATAAAACCACTCATTCCACTAACAATGATCCCCAGAGACAAAAAGCTTAAATTGATAAAAATATATATGTACATCTGCGATTTGTACGAATCCGAACTAAAATATAGCTGCCAACGGTTTAGCAATAACTCAGAACCTGAATTTACAGATCAAGAGATCTTGTGTATTTACCTTTTTACAGGCTCTTCTCAGGGTTATTTTCAAATCAAAAGCATTCACACCTTCGCAGATGAATATTTACGCTCATGGTTCCCTAAATTACCGTCATATCAAACGTTTAACTATAGATTAAACCTATTGTCTGAAGCTGTCAGAATTCTTGCTGAAAGGTTGATTTCTTCATATAGACCATTTGATTGTGATTTAGGAACCAGCCTAACAGATTCTATGCCTATTATAACTTGTGCCGGGAGAAATAAAGTAGGTAAAGTTGCTCCCGAAATCACATCTAAAGGATTCTGTTCAACCAAAAACATGTATTATTTTGGAATGAAGTTACACGCATTAGCTTTTCGTAGAGAAGGTACTATTCCTTTTCCTGAGAAACTTACCTTTACACCTGCCAAAGAAAATGATCTGGTCGTGTCAAAGCAGTTATGGGGAGATACCCTATGCGATAGGACTATCTATGCCGATAAAGCTTACGCAGACAAAGAGTATTATGAAAAGGCAGAATCTAATAGAAAGCTAAAACTTTACACTCCAATAAAAGCCGTAAAGGGTGAATCAGAGGTTATTAGGCAAAGAGATAAAGCATACAATGATCTTTATTCTACTGCTGTGTCGAAAATTAGACAACCTATTGAATCATTTTTCAACTGGCTAAATGAGAAAACTAAAATCCAAAGAGCTATGAAGGTCAGATCGCTATCTGGGCTTCTTATTCATACTATGGGGAAAATTGCAATTGCCTTTATTTCCCTGATTTTTTAAATCCTGATTCGCATAAGTAATTGAATAATACAAATTCAAGAGTAATCAGTTGAGAATAATAAGACTATCAATTTTTGATGAATGATCTTTATTGTTCTGTAAAAACCGGATTTGAGACTATTTGTTCAGTCAGTCAATTTTTAAACGTTTCAAAAAAAAATCATCAAACTTTTCGTTTAACAATTATTTTTTCATAGCTTTGCACCAACATATCAAGTTATTAAAATCATCAATAATATCAATAATAATGGAAATATTAACCGGGGAAATAAATAATCCGGATTATTTATCTGAAATAGATGATTCTGGTATTTCAATCAGTATCAGCCTCGATGAAGGCTTATTTTCAGCGTTGGCGCAATTGGAGGCTATAAGGTATAGACCATATAATGAAATCGATGCTTATAAAAATGTAAAACGTATTCTACTTGAGCTTGAAGCCCTTGCACAACCTAAGAAATTCGGCTTTATTTTCAATAAATACATTATCAGAAGTATTAAACGACTTATTGAACTTTGCACTAATCAGGTACAAAAATTTTATCGCAAAAATTCAGTAGCTCTTTTTGTTGTCTATATTTTCGGTTTTTGCATGAGCAAACCGACAAGTCCGATGCGCCCCTTCTACAACATTTCTCTTTCCCGCATACCCGCACTATAATCTCTTCTCTGGGAAGTTTATTTAACTTCTCCAACCTTCTTTACTGTTACAACATTATTATCGATTACTTTTTGTAAATCCGGACTGCATTATTGAATCCGGCCGGGAATATTGTATTCAGCTGTTTATGAATCTATTCATTTACAGAATATGTTGTAACATCCCCTATATAATTCTCAATTTTTATTCATTCGTCGCACAATAACGGATAAAAAACATTTTCCAAATTATCCGCGCGACACAATTCTTTATTAAAATGAAGAAAACAGTAATATCAAGAATCAGCAATAAAGCATTAGCTACTGCTGCCAACCGCTATATCGAGACTATCAATCAATCGGGCCTGCCTGAGGCTAAATCAAGTCTGCAATATACCGCACTGGTGAATAATAACAATATTTATCAGGAATCCGTAAATACAATTACGAAAAGCGAATATGTGAAAGGATTAGCCGAAAAGGACGTTCTACGCATGGAGTCATTCCGATCCATCAAACGTTATCTCTCGGGATTGCTCGATTCGCCCGTCGCGGAAATGAAGAGCGCAGCACAATTGCTCTATCCACAGGTAGAACTTTATGGTACCCGGCTCGATAAACTCAAAAAGATCGAAATCTCCGATCAAATGCTTCGCTTAACCAACTCGCTGCTCCTCCCGGAATTTGCCGAAGCTGTCACTACTGTTTCCCTGACAACAAGCATCAATGACCTGAAATATGCAGTTGAGGCTTACGAAGATTTCTACCTGAAACGCGGTAATGTAAATGCAACCAAGAGAAATCAGGATTGTGCATCCAAATTCCGCCGCACGTTGGAAAGCAGCATGAAAGCGTACTTCGACGAAGCAAGCACCATGACGGCACGCACAGGAGATCCTAAATGGACGATGCTTTTACAACAGCTGACTGAGCGCTTCTACGAAATAGCAACGTCTGTCAGTCGTACATCTGCGGAAGTCTCAACAGATCAAACCACGACCCAGGCTTCTGAAAAGACGTCCAGCCAAAACTAAATCAGGACATCCAACTGATTACTTGCTCTAACCCCCAAAAGGGTAAATCCACCGACCCGGTAGGCCACAAGCCTGCCGGGTTTGTTTTTTTTCTACTAATCCCTGTATATATAGTGGATCTACTGGATTTAGTGTGGAAATGAATTTCCCTTGCCCTGTTTATTTCAGAATTGAGCATTAATGAGCAAAAATCCAGCATGTCATCCCGCACTTGATGCGGGATCTCAAATTCTGTATAGTAAGCAGCAGTGTGCTTTCTAATTTTATCCTATCGCCTGCCGCGGGCCTTACTTTTTGGCGCAAAAAGTAAGCAAAAAACATAGCCGGGAAGAACTCGTTCGCTCGCCCATTCACCGTTACTAAGGTATCTGAACTTAAGTGAATGGGCTCCTCACTCAAACAGCTCCCCGGCAGTCTGGAATTTTTCATTTCCCCTTCCCGATAGCTATCGGGAGGGACAGGTTTTGAAGCTTATCTGCAAGTTACTTCTGTAAGCTTATATTGGGGCTATCTCCGCCCTTTCATTTTAATCAACAAACTGATTTTAACTAACCAACGTTAGGTTGAACGACTCAAGAAACTGTATTTAACTAAACAACGTTGTTCCATCTCACCCCAAAAATACATTTTAACCAAACAGCGTTAGTTATCATCACCCACGAAACCGTATTTAACTAGATGACGTTGGTTTGCCTCACCCACGAAACTGTATTTAACCAAACAACGTTAGTTTAGGTTACTCTAACATGTGATTTTTCAAAACTAACGTTGTTTTGGGTTTTCGGAAAATGAGAGCAGATAAAAAAGTATCGCGACTGTCTTGCTTAAAATCCGGAGAAGGAATCTGTACCGAAGCTAACAGAATCACACATTACATATGACATTATCATCCCTAATAAA
The DNA here is from genome assembly GCA_963668555.2 of Bacteroidales bacterium. Lineage (GTDB taxonomy): Bacteria > Bacteroidota > Bacteroidia > Bacteroidales > UBA7332 > CAXXIC01. Next base: position 4,412,894 of record CAXXIC010000001.1, on the reverse strand, counting down.
CAATACATAATTCCTTTTCTTTTCAACATTCAACTTTTTCTTTAATGTAAATCATATATTTTCACTAAATAAACCTTGATTCTAAAAGTTATTTTATAATTTTAGCGATCATATTTCCAAAACGAGAAATATATGGAAGATCAAGCTAAAATGGAACGACTGCTTCGCTTGCTCATGTTGCTGAGTTCCGGCGTAAAACATACCCGTCAGGAGGATCCTAAGCCGATGAAAAGGCTTAAGCCGTTTTCATGGCAGGGAGTGCCCGGTCATTCTGTTAGTCAATTACTCAATTAATCAGTTACAATACTTATGCGTTTCAAACTTCATCTCACTCTCGACAAAGCGGCGTATGGCGACACCCTGCCCGCTTCGTACCAGTACGAACTCACGTCGTACATCTACCGAACCATTGCGCGCGGGGATGCTGATTTTGCCACCTGGCTTCATGCCAACGGTTATATATCGAACGGAAAACCGTTCAAGTTATTTACCTTCTCGCAGCTCAACTTTGCCAAATGGCGGATGGAGGGAGATCGCATCCGCATCCTAAGCGATGAACTGACACTGGAATTGTCATTTCTGCCCGAACGTTCGACGGAAGAGTTTATCAAAGGGGTATTTTCGGAGCAATCGTTTACCCTGGGCGACCGCAAATCAAAAATCCAGCTAATCGTACGAAACATCGAATCATTACCTGCTCCGCAATACGCCGAAGAGATGACTTTTCGCGCACTCTCTCCGGTATGCCTTTCGCGAAAGAACGATGACGGACGGATTGACTACCTCTCCCCTGCTCATGAATCTGCCGGTTCTATTATCCTGAATAACCTGCTCCGCAAATACGAGGCTTTTCATGGGCACACTTTCGATGACCCACTTGATTTCGGCTTCGAACTGCTCAGTGAGCCACGTTCAAAACTGATCACAATAAAGGCAAATAGCCCACAGCAGACTAAAGTGCGGGGGTATTTGTATAATTTTCGACTAAAGGCTCCTGTGGAGCTGATGCGAATGGCGCATGAATCGGGGGTTGGGGAGAAGAATAGTACGGGGTTTGGATGCGTACAAGTAATTGAAATGGGCTGATGAATCAAACCACATATATGATCGGGCAATAAAGTATATATCATCAAAGGGCCTGTATAAACTTTCGCAGACCGCATATATAAACATTTGTGCGAAGATAGAGGTTTGATTATTTAATCATTGAGTATTATGAAATTAAAAATCCATTTCTCAGAATACTGAGAAATGGATCAAGTTTAACTCTTCTACTACTTACATGCAATTATTTCAATTCCTAAATGGTCCGATTCTATGCGTTAAACTTAATCACAAAGATAGCACAAATAACCAAGATGTCAAAACTGTATGTTTGATAAAATATTTACTATATACATTCAATTAGGATATAATTCAAAATAACTTCTTATATTTGCCGAAGTTCAATCTAAAAACAGCAAATATGATATCTTATTTTAAAGACGACGAAGGACATTTCTTCTCAGAAGAGGATTTGTTTTTTTATATAAAATGGAAAGTTCAAGATTTGACAAACCAAGAATACTCAGATTCGGATATATTAAACTTTCATGACAATGAAATCTGGCATTGTTAAGTATCATTTTTTTCTAAAAGATAAAAACCGACACTCTATCTCCGAATCAGAAAAGACGGCAAATAGAGCACTAACTAAGTAGCTATATAAAGAACTGAATGAATAAAAAAACGACTATATTATGAGAATTCATTTAAAAGTAAAAACATCAAATGAGATTGTACCATTTGATCATCAACACCTGATGGTCGGGGTCATTCACAAATGGTTGGGTAGAAATGAGGAACACGGAAATGTCTCGTTGTACTCATTTTCAAGATTGGAAGACGGTCGAGCAAATAAAGAAAAAAACGGTTTATCATTCAACAGGTATGCATCCTTCTTTATTAGTGCGCATGATAATATTATAATCAAGCAATTAATCGGAGGAATACAAAATAGTCCTACCCTATTTAACGGATTGAAAGTTGAAGAGATAAGCATCCAGGAAGACCCCGATCTCTCAACTCGTGAGCAGTTTTATTTAGGTAGTCCTATTTTCATCCAAAGGCGCATTGATGACAAAATTGAGCATATATTATATGATCATTCTCAATCGGGAGCCTATCTAAAAGAAACACTACAAATGAAAATGAACTTAGCCGGATTAAATGATGAGTCTTTCGAGATTGAATTTGATCAGAACTACCCAAATCCAGGATCTAAACTAATCAATTATAAAGGGATTAAGAACAGAGCCAGTTGGTGCCCCGTCATTATCAAAGGCAATCCTGAGACAAAGTTATTCGCGTGGAATGTCGGATTAGGGAACTCTACAGGAATCGGTTTTGGAGCAATTAAATAGATATATTATGTATTACGTAGTAAAATATTCAGGTCCATTCGGATTTATCAAACCGTGGACTGCTGTGAGGGATAGCAAAACATTTAGCCAACAGTTTCTTACGCCTTCGATTATTGAAGGAATCCGTCAGAAATTGGAGGTCACATCTATTGTTCGTCATAAACTGTCTTATTCGTCAATCAGCATTCAACAGGAACAGACTCAAACCCGGGGATGGGAAAAGAAATCTCAATTGAAAATGATGGTGCGTAATCAATCCATTTTGGAGCGAGGAATTATGATCAATCCTGTTCTTTATCTTGCATTTAACAATCTCGCAGATGCAAATAAAGCGAATCAGGAGCACATCTGCTTGTGTAGAAATGAAGATATTCTTCTACCAGATACCGATATTCTGGAGCTAAAGGAAGAGGCCTTCAATGAACTTGTAGGATTTGAATTAAGATTTGGAGAAGATGAAAATTCGTTTTTAGTGGGATTCAATCGCTTCGACGGTGTAAAACCAATGTACGGTAGTTTAGAGATAACAGGAAAACCTGTACTTGGAATATGATGGAACAATTTGATCACATATTAGCCAAAGGAGAAAAAAACGGAAAAACTACACTTGCGCAGCATCTGTCGGATGTGGCTATCTTGTGTGAGAAAGTTGCAGCTAATCTTGGATTGGATGTTTCAACTGCCAGAAAAGGGGGAATCTTGCATGATATAGGAAAGGTTAGTCCCCTCTTCCAAAGAACATTGATGAAGAATTATCAGCGCCCTCCCGGATTTGTATTTCGCCACGAATTAGCATCACTTTTCTTTATTTCGCTATTAGCAGAAGATGAAAAATGGCCAATAATTGACATGATCGTAGCTCACCACAAATCGATTTACCAAGATGTGGGAGGAAAAGGTATTCTGGACTTATCAGAGAATGACGAGGAGTGCGTCAGCCGACATCTACAAGAATTTGAGATTTGGAGCAAAGATGCCTTATCGATCTTATCTTGTTTCGGATTTGAAGTTAAGCCAATCAATCTGGATCAGGCAGAGGAAAGCTTCTATGAGGTTGTGGACTATTGCGAGTCAAAGGCTTACGGCTATTCACAATGGAAAGGTGTACTAATAGCCGCTGACCATTTAGCATCTGCAATGAGCGGGGATATAACCATGCTAACGGATCGTTTATTCATTCAGCCTGATTTGAATTATTACCATTCCCGGATAAGTGATTTATATCCGTTATCTCTTGTTTCGACGGATGATAAAAGACAACACACTTTGGTCACTGCACCTACAGGGGCGGGAAAAACTGATTTCTTGATCCGTCGTTGCAGAAGTCGGGTATTCTATACGCTACCTTTTCAAGCTTCGATCAATGCAATGCATGAGCGAATCAAAGATGATTTAAAAGATACGAACACCGATATCAGGTTGCTTCACGCAGCCTCAAGCCTTAAGCTGGAAAATGGAAAGATTGAAGAAAAGATTCTTCAACGCCATATTGGAGCATCAGTAAAGGTACTCACACCGCACCAAATGGCATCGCTGGTTTTTGGAACAAAAGGCTACGAAGCAATGATTGCAGATCTAAAAGAGTGTGATGTGATTCTTGACGAAATTCATACTTATTCTGAAACGACACAGGCTATTGTTCTGAAAATTGTTGAGATTCTCAGCCACATAGGTTGTCGGATTCATATCGGAACTGCCACTATGCCAACTGTTCTCTACGACAGGCTTATTGATATCTTGGGGGGAAAAGAGAGAATCTATGAAGTAAAACTATCTGATGAAGTGTTAGATACTTTCGACCGTCACATCGTTCATAAATCCGACTCTCTCGATTCCCTGATAAGTGTAATAGATGAAGCGATCAGAGACAAGCAAAAGATATTATTTGTTTGCAATCAGGTAAAGCGAGCGCAAATCTTATATCAAACTCTATCGGAGAACTATCCGACTGTAAAGAAAATGTTGGTTCACAGTCGATTTAAAAGAGGCAAACGAAGTCTACTTGAAAACGATTTACGAAATGTCTATAATATAAGTTCAGAAGCTTGTCTGGTCGTTTCAACACAGGTGGTAGAAGTGAGTCTGGATATTAGTTTTGACCTGATGATAAGCGAATGCGCTCCGATTGATGCCCTGATTCAACGTTTCGGGCGGATAAACAGGAAAAGAACTGAAGCGACTATCGGTCACTTCAAACCCATTTATGTGCTGCAACCACCGATCAAGAAGGCAGAAGCCTTACCATATAGTTTAGATGTATTGAATAGAACTTATGAAGCTCTACCGAATAGCAATTTAATGAAAGAAAAAGAAGCCCAACGACTTATCGATCAAGTCTATCCTTCAATTGAATTTATTGACATTGACTTAACTACAGTATTTAAGAATGGGAATTGGGTGATTAAAGAGTTGTGGCATCATTCCAAATCGGCTCTTTTAGAAACACTCGACATTGATTCTGTGACTTGTATTGATGAAGCGAATCAGGAATTTTATAAAACAGCAACCTATGAAGAGCAAGCTAAACTGGAAATACCCGTATCCTATCGGTCTGTCGGGTATCTGGGATTAGACAAGTCAGAATCAGGTTCAAAACCCTTTATCATCCCATCCAAAGCGTATGATGAAGATCTGGGATTCTTGGTTGAATTTGCAAAAAATGAATTTTATGATGTTACACAACGATTTCTATAAAATGAACAATATATGATAGCGGCAAATATAGGAAAAGTGTTCCTCGAAGCTTACAACGAGAAGTATAAGAGCAATTATACTCCAAAAAAATTCTTCATAGAGAAGTATTTCAGCTTATTTTTTGACCACGACAAGTATTTGCAGTGGGTTACAAACTCTCCGTTTGTTCAAGGAATAAAAAAAGGAGTCGCTCCCACAGCGGCAGAAAGAAAACTAAAACTGGATACTTTGATCAACAAAATATCCAAAAGCGAGGCAGATGCCAGTATAGCCATTGGGTTTCCTTCACTTGATCTGACAGCTAGTACATCCGGTCAAATTACCAGTATGAATTTACCCCTTAAAGAAGATGATGTCTATCTATCATGGATTGGTAGCGGTTTTGGCATCGGAGTGCAAAGTGGACTTTCTATTTTATTTGATAATAAACAGATCTTGCTGGATATCTATGATGGATGGCAGATTTATCGGGAGTTTCTAAATAAAACACCCAAACTGAGAGGAAATCAGATAAATACTTGGAATGGGCAATGGATTGCCCACCGATATAATAAAACCACTTTCGATGCAAACAATCCAACAGCTTCATTTGATCCTTTCGGCGCAATGAAGGACGGGGGATTAGAAGCTACGACACAACCGTGGACTAAAGTTCTGGTGGGAGTTGCACGCAGTCATCCCAATTCCTTAATGACGGCTTATGTATATAGTCTGGGGCAAACCAATATCACTGTCGGTTTTGTTCCGTTCGAATTACCACGTATCAGACAGCCATTTGAGTTATATACAAAATATTTCGGAACCTCAAAAAGAGAACAAGTCGAACAAATATTCGGAACGGCATTGGGTTTTACCAAAGCCTGTCAAATGGGTGCTATTGGAGTCAATGCATTAGAGCCAAAAGGATTCAGAGACTCCTTGGACAAAGGGGTTGTTCCTAAATACAACGAGAAAGACGAAGATAAAGCAATCAATTTTAATACATATCAAATCTGGTTATTAGCTATGTTAAACAACGAACAACTATGGGAAAGAGCGCAACAGATTGCGCAAATCCTAAACAATTACTCATCGAGTGACACTAATGCAAAGAAAGTAAAGAGCCAAGAAGTCACAAACTTGTTAGCATCAGTAAACAAAAAGCAATTCATCGAGGGACTTACAACAATTGTAAAAGGAAGTCAGGACATTAATCCATTGGCAGAGATTGCCGAATTAATCAATATAATGCCAATCGACAATGTGCCTTATTTCCTTACATTGATTCGCTTCCAATATGCAGTAGTAAACAAGAAATAATCCTAAAATAAAACATTATGAATCCGTACATTTATCTAAGAGCGTTGAAACACGCAGAACACACCGTATTTTGTGTACAAGATGGTCAAAAGACCTATTTTGATCCTCAGTTCAACAGAGTAGTTGCCTATTCTAGCGGACAGCAGGTAAAAAGATCTATCCTTGATTCATTGACCTCTAATCTGAATGTTCAAATGGCACCGATCACATTTAACTACAACGTGACCACGAAAAAAGAATTGGAAAATAAAGAACCTTGGTCACCCTGCGATCCAACTTACATTGATCAGTTATTGGGAGGATGGATGCGTGCAGGTGATGGTATTACAGTAAAAAGAAGAAGTCCATTATCTATTTCTGCTATGCGACCGATCCACCCTCTTTTAGCTGGAACAGACAAAGAAAATCTGACGTTCGACAGAAGTGACAAACCGGATCGTCATCCCGTCAATGTACGATTGGGCGACAAATTATTAACCAGTGATGAGATCGATGAATTCTTATCGACTAATAACAGAACGCTTCCCCGTAGAAACTGGATTCCCGATAATGTAAGAACCGGAGGTCTGTTTGTCTATGATGTTGCTGTTGATCTTCGCACCTTGTTTTGTGTATCCGTTAATCAGCATGAGCCGGAATTGTCCAAAGAGAAAATAGAAGAACTGAAAGCTAAAGGATGGGTTGAAAGCGAGAACGTCTTTGGCAAATGTCTGGTTTTGCCTAAGGAAGAAAGAGAAAAAACGATACCTGCATTAGCAAACGCATTGCTAAACTGGCGAATAACATCAAATCAGGCTCGTACATTTAGTTTAATGGAAACCTTGGCAGTAGCGGTAAGTGACAATGCTAATAAACTGGCAGGTGCAATCCGGGCCAAATTAACTGAAGACGGAGAGAAACCTAAAGCAAAGCCTATTATTGATGAAACTGCAGGAGCCGATATTTTCATAACCCTGCCTTGCTCAAGTTATGTAGTGACTGTTAATGAAAGTGCTGATGCACTAGATCAAGCAGAACAGAAACTGATTAACTTAATGATGGCTTTCGATTACGAAAATCAATTGTAGGAATGTTAAGGTTGGATTATCTCAAATATTGAGACAATCCAACCTTTATAATTCAAACCAATGAAAAGGCTAAAGCCTTTTCATTGGTTCAATTAAATATCATTCCAGAAATACCGCAGCCTAAAAAGCATCTGGCAGAGCTGATCCTGACGCTGAACAAGATATTCAAACCAACTCAAGTGTAATTCATCTGCAGCCGACGAATGATGAAAGTGCAAATATCAGAGAAAATATTTGCAGGATTTGTTTATATTTGAAGTAAGCCGTAGTATAAGGTAATTAAACTTTGAATAATACATTTTCAACTATATAACACTATGTCCAAATCAGTCCTAAAGAAACATTTACAAACGCTCACAAAAGAGCAGATCTCTGAGATCGTGCTCGTAATGTACGACAACCTGAAACCGGCAAAGGAATATTTAGAGTATTACCTGAATCCTAACGAGCAGGAGATGTTGGAGAAGTATAAAGCAATTATCACGAAAGAATTCGGACCCGTGTTTAGAATGTCGTCTAAGTTACGATTTTCCGTTGCAAGGAAAGCAATTACAGAATTCCGGGCATTAAATCCATCACCGGAAAGTCTGGCCGATCTGATGCTGACCCTGCCGGAAGCCGCTTGCAAGTTTACCCACGATTACGGCGATATGTCTGAGCAGTTTTACGACGGCGCGTACAACAACTATGCAGCAGCCCTGAAGTATTTGCACAAAAACAAACTGTTGGATAGGTTTAAGAAGCGCTGCGAAGAGTGTGTGAAGTATTCCAGAGGCTGTGGCTACGCTTTCGAAGATAGCATGAAGGATCTTTACGGGGAGTATTATCCGGAATCTTCAAGCCGATGAAAAGGCTAAAGCCGTTTTCATGGCGGGAGGAAGAACCGCAGTCAGGTGATGATCCGAAACCTTGAAAACGGTCGCAGACCTTTTCAACGGTTTGCCTAGGGACTACTAAAGCCGATGAAAAGGGCAAAGCCCATTTTCATGGCGGAGGGAAAGAGCCGCAGTCGGGGGATGATCCGTTACCTTGAAAACGGTCGCAGACCTTTTCAATGGTTTGCCAAGTACTATTAAAGCCGATGAAAAGGGCAAAGCCCATTTTCATGGCGGAGGGAAAGAACCGCAGTCGGGTGATGATCCCGATACCTTGAAAACGGTCGCTGACCTTTTCAATGGTTTGCCAGCTACTACTAAAGCCGATGAAAAGGGACAAGCCCGTTTTCATGGCGTGAGAAAGAACCGCAGTCGGGTGATGATCCCGATACCTTGAAAATGGTCGCAGACCTTTTCAACGGTTTGCCTGGCACTACTAAAGCCGATGAAAAGGGACAAGCCCGTTTTCATGGCAGGTGGAAGAATCGCAGTCAGTTGATGATCCGAAACCTTGAAAACGGTCGCAGACCTTTTCAATGGTTTGCCTGGGACTCACAAAATCATTTAGAATAACAATAAATGGAGAAATACGTACAAATACTCGGTTCGCTCAATAGTGATCAGAAAATCGATTTTCTGGAAAAGATATTGCAAAACTCTAATGAGTTGCAGGCCCAGCTTATCCATTACTTCACAAATGATCAGCAGGAAAACATCCATCCAATGATTGATTTCAATAAGACGGTGAGAGAGGAAGCACAATCTTATCAGGCCATTCTCGAAGCGCTCGATCTGGAGGAACCCGATTACGACCGCTGGCATAATCGCAGCGACCGGTATTATGAGGATTGGGAATTGGCGCAAGAGGCAGTCGAAGAAGAGGTCAATGAATTGTTTGACACATTTAGAGATGAGCTTCTGAAACAGATTTCGCAAGGCGATGTAGCTGGCATGATGGCCAAACTGACCGGATTGCTTATTGCCTGTTACGAAGCAGATGTGGATGATCCGTGTGACAATCTGGGTGATCCGCAGGGTTATTTTGTCACCTGTCTATGGCAAATTGCAAAGTCTCTTGAAATCGAAATCAATAAAACAATCTTAAACAGTACCTCGACAGCAAATACTATCAAAGAGGTCATGCGATGCTTTGCCAATGGCGAAGCCAATAAATTCTTCCCTGAAATCCATGATACCTTAATGATCGTTATATTGAAAAATAATCCGGAAAGTTGTCTGCCGGTATATGACGAATTCTGTTCACTTGCGATCTGTAAACAACTTTTCCCAAATAGTTATATTGGCGCTACACGTATCGCCAATCCGGATAAATGGATCGCTGAAGCTGAAAAGTTTTGCACGGTGAATGTCGGTGTGGCAAAGGATTTGCTCGAATATTTGTCGGAGTATGATAAAGCAGAATTTCATAGGAATGCAAGAATTATTTTCCCTGTATTTCAGCGGGAACTGGTCGAACTGATAGCAAATGAAATGGACGATCAATTTGACCCGGATTTGGCGAAAGTGGTATTAGTGTACAAAATAAATTCATCACGTCAAATAGCTGATTATAGAAGGTTAGTCGTGTTATTCCCGGCAAACGAAAAGCAAGAGTATATCGCAGCTTTGAGATACAAATCCTCCGAAGAGTTTTACATTCAGGTACTGGAAGAGGAAGAGATGTATGACCAGATTTTGGAATTTGCCCGGACAATCGATAGCTGGCTTCCGAAATATCCTGACATTATGCGCTCCATCATAAATCGATTTCCAACGACCTGTTTCCAAATCGTAAAGCCGAGGATTCAGAATCTGCTTGATAAAAATATGGGGAGGCATTACTACGAATATGCAGCTCAAGCTTTACTATTTTTGGCTTCGAACGAAAAAAACTGGGCAGATGTCCATAATCTTGTACTCGAGCTTTACTCACTCTATCCGCGTCGTTCGGCTTTAAGAGATGAGCTGAGAAAAGTGGGATTGATGAAGTAACTGAGTAATTGGGGAAGTTTGGTTTTTTATTTCCTTTGAAAAGATAATCACATTAACAACAAGATAACGATGACTTATCAATTTAAGATACAGATTGCAGACATCGACAATCCTCCTATTTGGAGACGTTTGACAGTACCGGCCTCTTTCACCTTCTATCAGCTTCACATGGTTATTCAAGTGGCTTTCGGCTGGGAAAATTATCATTTATATCAATTTTCAGAAAAAGGGTGGAGCTCGAAAAGCGTAATTGTTGATCGTGCGGAAACTGAATTAGAAGACGATTTTTCAGATGTAGAAAAGATTACTTCGGATGAAATCAAATTATCAGAAATATTCAAACGAAAGGGGAAAAGATACAACTATCTCTATGATTCGGGTGATGAATGGTGGCACAGTATTGTATTAGAAGAAATTATTAAAGAGGAAACGACAGTTGCTGATTGTTTAGACGGTGAAGGCGCCTGTCCTCCCGAAGATTGCGGTGGGCCGTGGGGTTACGCCCGACTAAAACAGATTATGAAAGACAAGCATCATCCTGAATATGAAGAAATGAGGGAGTGGATAGGATTAGAAAAGGGAGAAGAAAATGACCCTGAATGGTTTGATCTTATCGAAACAAAACATTTGGTCGAAATTGCCGATTGAAAGCGATGAAATTCCATCCTAAATCAAATCAATCGACCTTCAATTAATCAGTTAATCAATGACTAAACATATGCACATTACCGGAACACATTTCAACTACTATTACGTCTGTCACCGAAAGCTGTGGCTCTTTGCCAACGGTATCAATATGGAGCATACGTCCGATCTGGTATATGAAGGAAAGCTGATACACGAAAACTCCTATCCTCAACGATCGGAACGTTATGAGGAACTGGAGATAGAGGGCGTCAAGATTGATTACTACGACACTCGCAATAAAGTGGTTCACGAGATCAAAAAGTCAGATCGGGTAGATATTGCCCATGAATGGCAGTTGAAATACTACATCTATGTACTGGAGCGCAACGGAATCGAGGGGGTGACGGGAATTCTGGAGTATCCCCTACTCCGCAAAACGGATCAGGTGATCCTGTCGGATATCGATCGGGAGCAGATCAAGGTGATTGAACAGGGCATTCAGAAGATTCTGGATAGCGATGTGTGTCCGCCGTGTATCGATTCGAAGATTTGCAAGCAATGCAGCTACTTTGATTTTTGCTACGTGGGGGAAGAATAATTCACAGAATTACAGAATTTTCAGAATTAACAGATGGATAAATATTGAGATGGGACATATTGATGAATTAACAAGTTGGTTATAAGTGCCTCCTATGCCGTACACAACAAATACAGAATTACAGGATTAACAAAAAAATAGTTTATAGAGATGAATCAAATTGATGAATTAATCAAGATAATTATAAATGCTTCCTATACGGTACACAATAAATTGGGAGCTGGATTCTTAGAAAAGATATACGAAAAAGCGCTTTCAATTGAACTACGAAAGCATGGAATAGCCGTTGAATGCCAACACCCCATTTCGGTTTATTATGATGAAGAGAAAATAGGAGACTATTTCGCTGATCTATTTATTGACAACAGATTGATCATTGAACTGAAATCTGTAGATAACCTATCACCGGCACATGAAAAGCAATTAGTTAATTATCTAACTGCAACCAAAATAGATGATGGCTTATTGATAAACTTTGGATCAGGCTCAGTACAGATAAAACGTAAATTCAGAGTCTATAGAAAAATATAATTGCAAAACTCGCAGATGATGTATTACATCTATAGAAAAATCAAATCGTCTGTTAATTCTGCAAATTCTGTAATTCTGTGAAATAAAATTGTCTTATGAAGAAAACTTACTACCTATTCAATCCAGGCACGTTGCAGCGGAAAGATAGCACGCTCAAATTCACACCGGTGGAAGAAGACGGCAATGGCATGGAACGCCCCGGCCAACCCCGATACATTCCGGTGGAAACCGTAAGCGATCTCTATGTATTCGGTTCGCTGACCGCCAACAGTGCTTTGTATAACTTTCTGGGACAAAACGATATTGCGGTGCACTTTTTCGATTACTACGAAAATTATACCGGATCATTCATGCCCAAAGATTTCCTCTTGTCGGGCCGGATGCTGTTGGCTCAGACCGATGCGTATCAAAACAAAAAGAAGCGCATTGTGGTGGCCCGTCGTTTCATCGAAGGAGCGGCTTTTAATATGCTGAAGAATTTGCGCTATTACAACAGTCGCGGAAAAGATCTGGAACCATTGATTGAGCAAATCGAAAAACTATCAACTTCCATTCCCGACACACAGGCTGTTGACGAATTGATGGGCATAGAAGGAAATATCCGGCAAACTTATTACGATGCATTCAGCCTGATCCTGAATGATTTTGAAATGGGCAATCGCACTAAGCAACCGCCACAAAATGAAGTTAACGCTCTGATTTCGTTTGGCAATATGATGTGCTATTCGCAATGTCTGCGAGCTATTCACCAAACGCAGCTTAATCCTACGATCAGTTATCTGCATACTCCGGGCGAACGTCGCTACTCTCTGGCATTGGATGTAGCCGAGATATTTAAACCAATACTGGTGGATCGGGTAATATTCAAGGTATTGAATAAAAAAGAGTTGCAGGAAAAACATTTCGACAAGAAATTGAATAAATGTCTCCTCAACGAATCTGGTAAAAAGATTTTTGTAAAAGCTTTTGAGGAGCGCCTCAACGAAACAATAAAACATCGTTCACTGAATAGAAATGTCAGTTATAAGCATCTTATGAAACTGGAGTGTTACAAAATATCCAAACATCTGCTGAACATGGAAGAATATAAACCGTTTAAGATGTGGTGGTGAGACAAGGAATTGTTGCGTTCAGCGACATCGGTTGCGACTAATTTCAGGGCGGTTTGTCAGACAAGATCTTTGATCGTTAGAAAAGAGATACTCAAAATCATGGCAACCTCTCACAAAAATTCAAAAAAAGTACCAGTAACCCACTTCAGTTAATCAAGATGTACATTATATTAGTTTATGATTGTGGCGAAAAACGTGTTGGGAAAATGCTTAAATTGTGCCGAAAATATCTGAACTGGATCCAGAACTCTGTTTTCGAAGGAGAGATCACAGAAGTAAAACTCGAAGAGTTGAAGATCAAGGCCAAAAATATCATGGATACAGATGAAGATAGCCTGATTATTTTTAAGACCCGGCAAGAACGCTGGTTGGACAAAGAAATCATTGGAAAAGAGCGCAGTAGCATCGATAATTTTTTATAGCAGATTGTCGCCCACCCTGCTTCACAGTTAAAAAATATGCTACATAACAAAACCTAGCTCTTTGACATACTGAAAATCAACCTATTATATACGTTGTCGATGTGCAGGGATTTTTATATCATTGTACATCGACAACTTTTTGATGAAAAAACACTACTTTTACAAAGAATAGTAAGCTGATTATCAGCTTATTTTTTTGGCCGGTTTCACGGCTCCTAATCGAACTATCGTAGAATTGAAATGGGATGGTGTATCCAGGTATTACCTCATCGGGGTCGCTCCTAATCGAACTATCGTAGAATTGAAATTGAATATATTCGTAGATTGATAGCAAACAATCAGCTCTCCTAATCGAACTATCGTAGAATTGAAATCTGTTTCTGATAGTTCGGTGTAATCTTTAGCAGATTCTCCTAATCGAACTATCGTAGAATTGAAATTAAATCAATGAACAATGCAGCTGATTCAGGCGCACGCTCCTAATCGAACTATCGTAGAATTGAAATGCAGCATAACGTTGTTCTAAAGCTGATTTGTTTATTGCTCCTAATCGAACTATCGTAGAATTGAAATAAATAAGTATTGTTCAACTTCTTGTAATCTATAATCATACTCCTAATCGAACTATCGTAGAATTGAAATATTGTTTTTAAGTCAATTATCCAAAATTTATTCTGTCTCCTAATCGAACTATCGTAGAATTGAAATACGAAGAAATTGAATATTTGAAGAAAAACACCTCAACTCCTAATCGAACTATCGTAGAATTGAAATGACGATGATACGCTTTTGATGCTGCACGACATACGCTCCTAATCGAACTATCGTAGAATTGAAATATTTAACATACTTAAATAACAAACAAGTTATGTAAGCTCCTAATCGAACTATCGTAGAATTGAAATGATAGTGGAAATGGGGTATGATGCGTTGAGGGATACTCCTAATCGAACTATCGTAGAATTGAAATTAGAGCAAAACGCAGATCTGGCTTTGATCCTGCAAGCTCCTAATCGAACTATCGTAGAATTGAAATAAGGCAAAGTACCGGGCCGATCAAAAGACCGCGGGTCTCCTAATCGAACTATCGTAGAATTGAAATCACACAAGCACACACCCAAGGAGCCACGGCTCAGGCTCCTAATCGAACTATCGTAGAATTGAAATAACCTACGACATCCACGACGCTATTAACACTTTCCTGCTCCTAATCGAACTATCGTAGAATTGAAATTTAGGTGCCTTGCGTAGTCGCTGATCCACATGAGATCTCCTAATCGAACTATCGTAGAATTGAAATTAGAGCAAAACGCAGATCTGGCTTTGATCCTGCAAGGCTCCTAATCGAACTATCGTAGAATTGAAATCTCCGCATATTCGGCATTGCATCTATCTTCCGACACACTCCTAATCGAACTATCGTAGAATTGAAATAGAAGTGAGAAGCTCTTTATAAATGCCGACGGAAGCTCCTAATCGAACTATCGTAGAATTGAAATCTAAAGCAAATGCAAATTAACTGTCAACAATGCGGACTCCTAATCGAACTATCGTAGAATTGAAATATGATATGTACATAATAGCTTATATCGCCTTAAAATCTCCTAATCGAACTATCGTAGAATTGAAATTCAACATTTTCAGCATAACGATTGATATAGTCGTCTCCTAATCGAACTATCGTAGAATTGAAATGAAATCAAAAATATTGAATATGATATTCTATATAACTCCTAATCGAACTATCGTAGAATTGAAATAAGCGCAGCTGTTAGAAGGCAACTGGAAGGTACGATCTCCTAATCGAACTATCGTAGAATTGAAATAAATAACGAGGTAACAGGTAAGGATGGGAAAGATATCTCCTAATCGAACTATCGTAGAATTGAAATTAGAAGACAAACTCTTAGCAATTCTCTCAGATATGGCTCCTAATCGAACTATCGTAGAATTGAAATTAACAATTCTGCGGTGTATGCTTTATCCCTTCCGGTTCTCCTAATCGAACTATCGTAGAATTGAAATACATTAAGTAAGATTGCAGTTTACTTAATTCTACATTCTCCTAATCGAACTATCGTAGAATTGAAATTTATAACGGCCTTATCTGAACCATATCGGGCAACGTCTCCTAATCGAACTATCGTAGAATTGAAATTATTGTTGATTAGTTCTAGATTGTTGAAAATGTAAACTCCTAATCGAACTATCGTAGAATTGAAATGGGTTTAATCCGGGTTTTCGGTTCAATTACGAAAACCTCCTAATCGAACTATCGTAGAATTGAAATCAACGTTTCTGCGGTGTATAATTTATCTACTCCTGCTCCTAATCGAACTATCGTAGAATTGAAATGTGTTTTTGTAACTCTGACTATTTTTCCTTCGAATCTCCTAATCGAACTATCGTAGAATTGAAATTATTAACTTCGGTTCTCGTCACCCGCATCGCATTCTCTCCTAATCGAACTATCGTAGAATTGAAATTATTGTTGATTAGTTCTAGATTGTTGAAAATGGAAATACTCCTAATCGAACTATCGTAGAATTGAAATAAAGAAGACCCGTTTATATAACCATTTAGTTCAAACTCCTAATCGAACTATCGTAGAATTGAAATCTCACTTAACTCTTCTACATTCCACTCATTCGCCAGCTCCTAATCGAACTATCGTAGAATTGAAATAACTTCGATGCTGAAGTATTTGAAGATATCACCGGACTCCTAATCGAACTATCGTAGAATTGAAATGACTTCGCGAAAATCTTTACTGTATTTGAAGGATCTCCTAATCGAACTATCGTAGAATTGAAATAATATTGCTTGCATCAAACTTCCAAACGGTTCAATCTCCTAATCGAACTATCGTAGAATTGAAATTCATAATACCTTCCCCATGAACGTCAGCCAACACGGTCTCCTAATCGAACTATCGTAGAATTGAAATAATATACAGAAGTGATAACGCCAGAAAGTGATTCAACACTCCTAATCGAACTATCGTAGAATTGAAATGAAATGCAAAACATCATTATTTTTCAAAGGTTTTTTCTCCTAATCGAACTATCGTAGAATTGAAATACCTGATGCGCAATGCAGGTGCACAGATTAACGGACTCCTAATCGAACTATCGTAGAATTGAAATACAATAAATAAAGCCCGATTGCAGCCGCCAGAGCACTCTCCTAATCGAACTATCGTAGAATTGAAATACACCAACAGCTATTATATAACTCAACACACTTATAACTCCTAATCGAACTATCGTAGAATTGAAATATGTAAATTAACATTCCAAAGGTGATTTGAGAAAAACTCCTAATCGAACTATCGTAGAATTGAAATTTGACGAGTCAATAGATTTTAGTTTCTTATCAAGCTCCTAATCGAACTATCGTAGAATTGAAATTGTGTCAGGAATATCTTTATACTTTAATTCCTTAAGTCTCCTAATCGAACTATCGTAGAATTGAAATATCAATCGAAAACGCTTAATCACGGTTGGAATGAAGCTCCTAATCGAACTATCGTAGAATTGAAATCTACGAAGCTAAAGCGGGAAAATGTGACTGCTAAATCTCCTAATCGAACTATCGTAGAATTGAAATTAAATACAGTAAATGCAGCTTTAGGAGTCGCAACCGCTCCTAATCGAACTATCGTAGAATTGAAATTACATTAAAGTGTCTTTTTTTCCATACAATGTAAACTCCTAATCGAACTATCGTAGAATTGAAATAATGATGGTAATGTGTCGATTGGTACAACTATTGAGACTCCTAATCGAACTATCGTAGAATTGAAATTATCCACTCATAGCGAAACATTTTAACATTAGTCATCTCCTAATCGAACTATCGTAGAATTGAAATAAAAATGGAATAATAATCAGGATAAAGAAAAATAATCTCCTAATCGAACTATCGTAGAATTGAAATAAGTCCATGCCGTACTTGTATGGTAAAGATTCGTCAAACTCCTAATCGAACTATCGTAGAATTGAAATACAATACCGAAAAAGTTAACAGATGATTTATCTGAACTCCTAATCGAACTATCGTAGAATTGAAATTATTACCACACCTCAATTGTTAACCGACAAAGCAAACTCCTAATCGAACTATCGTAGAATTGAAATACAACTATCACGCAACACCTGTTAATTCGCCAATTACTCCTAATCGAACTATCGTAGAATTGAAATATCTAACATTTTGTTGTATTCGAAACATTTTGTATCTCTCCTAATCGAACTATCGTAGAATTGAAATATCCTAAAAAGAAAGGCATCTTTGTGCGTGTGCCAGCTCCTAATCGAACTATCGTAGAATTGAAATGAATAAAAACTGGGTTTTTCAAAACAACTTCTATAACTCCTAATCGAACTATCGTAGAATTGAAATAGATCTGAAGCGGTAGCATTCATTACTTTTTGAGTACTCCTAATCGAACTATCGTAGAATTGAAATAACAGCGCAGAGATAATAATTTTTAATCTATTATACTCCTAATCGAACTATCGTAGAATTGAAATACGAAAGAGAGCAAAGACGTGCAGAAGTCGAGCAAACTCCTAATCGAACTATCGTAGAATTGAAATTTAACCAAGTGCAGCCGATAACGGATTTCCCGCCACTCCTAATCGAACTATCGTAGAATTGAAATTTGATTTTATATGAGAAGCGAGTAAATTCATGATGTCTCCTAATCGAACTATCGTAGAATTGAAATTGTATCGATGATTATATTAATTCGAATGTGGAATAACTCCTAATCGAACTATCGTAGAATTGAAATATATAACATTTTGTTGTATTCGAAACATTTTGTATCTTCTCCTAATCGAACTATCGTAGAATTGAAATTGATAGTTATTTATTATAGTCCTAAAATTCTAAAACTCCTAATCGAACTATCGTAGAATTGAAATGCAGATGGAAGCAAAACAAATAATGATAAATCTTTATCTCCTAATCGAACTATCGTAGAATTGAAATCCGTTACAAACCTTGCAAACAGCTACCACGCTTGAACTCCTAATCGAACTATCGTAGAATTGAAATACGAAAGAGAGCAAAGACGTGCAGAAGTCGAGCAAACTCCTAATCGAACTATCGTAGAATTGAAATCAAAGTCGCTACCTCTGCTGCTGATAGTGCGTAGTTGCTCCTAATCGAACTATCGTAGAATTGAAATGTGGTGGTGATTCCAATACTTCAGGTTCATCGACTGTCTCCTAATCGAACTATCGTAGAATTGAAATAAAGTCGGGTTACGGTCATTACAAAGTGACTTATACTCCTAATCGAACTATCGTAGAATTGAAATTGGTTTAGGTAGCGACTTTTCGTTTTACGAAGGAATCTCCTAATCGAACTATCGTAGAATTGAAATGTAAAAAACTAGATAATGCAGATAAAGATAATGCAGACTCCTAATCGAACTATCGTAGAATTGAAATCTGTTGAGTTATACTATATAAAGCAATACAAACTATCCTCCTAATCGAACTATCGTAGAATTGAAATCGCAAATCAGAATCGTACAGATTCGCGCCGCGCAAATCTCCTAATCGAACTATCGTAGAATTGAAATAAACCAAGGCGATCCAGAATTTTACGTATAACACCTCCTAATCGAACTATCGTAGAATTGAAATAATGGTGTATGGGGTGGGCGTTTCTGTTTATGGCTTCTCCTAATCGAACTATCGTAGAATTGAAATACCTGAATGATTTCACCGGCTCTGTTACCTGATTTGCTCCTAATCGAACTATCGTAGAATTGAAATATCGTCAAATGGTAAACACATTCTATTTAATCTAACTCCTAATCGAACTATCGTAGAATTGAAATACATGTCATTGGCGATTCCGCGGGCGAACATCTACTCCTAATCGAACTATCGTAGAATTGAAATTATGTCGGTATTTTGTCCCCCACGGAAAGCGGCGGTCTCCTAATCGAACTATCGTAGAATTGAAATGACCACCGAAGACCTGAAAAAGAAGATCATCGAGGCTCCTAATCGAACTATCGTAGAATTGAAATCAAATATAATGCTAAAAGGCAGTGGATTGTTTCGGGCTCCTAATCGAACTATCGTAGAATTGAAATGAGGATTGGGACGACCTGGACACCGCAGAGCGTCGCTCCTAATCGAACTATCGTAGAATTGAAATTCAGAATCGTTTGAACTGGCTACGGCTAACCTCTACTCCTAATCGAACTATCGTAGAATTGAAATAAAGGAGCAAAGATTATGAAAAATAGAAAATTATTTCTCCTAATCGAACTATCGTAGAATTGAAATTTGTGGGCTTCAGAATAACCTAATGCGCTTAAAAAACCTCCTAATCGAACTATCGTAGAATTGAAATATTTGTTTAAAATACAAAGCTTGTTTGAAGCTTGTCTCCTAATCGAACTATCGTAGAATTGAAATATACGTCTTGTTATTTCCAACAGCACCCCTTGGCGCTCCTAATCGAACTATCGTAGAATTGAAATATAAATATGATGCTCAGAAAGACGAGATCACCAATCTCTCCTAATCGAACTATCGTAGAATTGAAATTCGATTTCTTCCGGTCCAAATCGGCTTTGTTCTTCTCTCCTAATCGAACTATCGTAGAATTGAAATCTGTCACTCGACCAGGTAGGCAAAGCGCTCAAGCTGGCTCCTAATCGAACTATCGTAGAATTGAAATTGGAGGATTATAACCTGTCTGAGGAGGAGCTGGCTACTCCTAATCGAACTATCGTAGAATTGAAATTAGGTCAATCAATCCGTTGGGGGCGGGCGTTCCGGTCTCCTAATCGAACTATCGTAGAATTGAAATAGACCTTGCGAGATTTGCGGTAAAATGGTAAACCGCTCCTAATCGAACTATCGTAGAATTGAAATCCGGTAAGTGCGGCTTTCACGGCACTCTCATTCAGCCTCCTAATCGAACTATCGTAGAATTGAAATTATAAGGGGTAATCTCGTGCTCAATGGTCAGGTTCTCCTAATCGAACTATCGTAGAATTGAAATCAAGTTGCATAAAGGGGAGGTTATTCACCATCTTGACTCCTAATCGAACTATCGTAGAATTGAAATTACATCATTCCTATTGAAAGCTGACTCATATTTATCCTCCTAATCGAACTATCGTAGAATTGAAATCGGCAAAAGTGCGGTCGTCCTTCTCTACGTGCTCTTCTCCTAATCGAACTATCGTAGAATTGAAATCAGCTTCTGTTCGCTATCGGTGGAGAAGAATTCCACCTCCTAATCGAACTATCGTAGAATTGAAATGAAACAAACGGTTCGCCTTGTCGGCCCGCTCGAAATCTCCTAATCGAACTATCGTAGAATTGAAATACTGAAACTGTTTCCGAAATGGTTCTTTCTCCTGGACTCCTAATCGAACTATCGTAGAATTGAAATCGGGGAGAGGTCCCCCCTCCTGCGCCACGGGAGCTGCTCCTAATCGAACTATCGTAGAATTGAAATTCAAATTACAGACGCTCTTTAATCCTGCCTCGGCCCCTCCTAATCGAACTATCGTAGAATTGAAATGCGATTTGTCAACATTCGTAGGCACAACCTATGTCTCCTAATCGAACTATCGTAGAATTGAAATAACAGAACTTCAAACCCATAATCAGTTCGCAAATACCTCCTAATCGAACTATCGTAGAATTGAAATCTTGAATAATTTCACCGGCTCGGTTACCTGATTTACTCCTAATCGAACTATCGTAGAATTGAAATGAATTATCCTCAACAAAGTATAAATAAATAGCATATCTCCTAATCGAACTATCGTAGAATTGAAATTTGAATACGCTAACCTTAACTGCCAACTTCCATACTCCTAATCGAACTATCGTAGAATTGAAATCCGCTAGCGGCTTCAATTCTTTGATGACCTCTACCTCCTAATCGAACTATCGTAGAATTGAAATATAGTATGTCGATGAACAGATCTTTCACCCCTACGGCTCCTAATCGAACTATCGTAGAATTGAAATATCGGATTGTTGAGGGGAATGCCTATGTTGATAATCTCCTAATCGAACTATCGTAGAATTGAAATATGAGTCCGGTCTCATTCCAGATGCTAGAGACCGGATCTCCTAATCGAACTATCGTAGAATTGAAATGAGAAATCGCGTAGTCCAATATATCCGTCCTTTCCTCTCCTAATCGAACTATCGTAGAATTGAAATTAAACCTTCTTTGATTTTATACATGCGTTTACCGGACTCCTAATCGAACTATCGTAGAATTGAAATCGGTTTTACCCGGATCTTTCGGAAATTACCTCAGCCTCCTAATCGAACTATCGTAGAATTGAAATTATCTTCGCTTACTAAGATAGCAAATAACGGTCTTTACTCCTAATCGAACTATCGTAGAATTGAAATTGAAAATCCGTTTCGCGGAATTTCACTTTTAAGAACTCCTAATCGAACTATCGTAGAATTGAAATGAATTACATTTGAGGCCGTCAGGACGCACGTGAGTACTCCTAATCGAACTATCGTAGAATTGAAATAGTGAGGAGCAATTCATAGGAGATGGTATGCCTTTTCTCCTAATCGAACTATCGTAGAATTGAAATATAGCTTAACAATGTAGCCTGATGCTTTTTTGTAAGCTCCTAATCGAACTATCGTAGAATTGAAATTACCATAGTGTGGCCACCTCGCACCCTGAGTACAGCCTCCTAATCGAACTATCGTAGAATTGAAATGATGAAAAGTTTCGCGTTGTCTCCGTCGCACCACGCTCCTAATCGAACTATCGTAGAATTGAAATGCATTGTGATTCAACCGCCCTTGCGAAACTACGCCCGCCTCCTAATCGAACTATCGTAGAATTGAAATATTTCACCTCCCTGCATCTGATCTTCCAGCCACGTCTCCTAATCGAACTATCGTAGAATTGAAATTGAGAAAAGAAACGGTGAATGCTTCTACCGAAGTCTCCTAATCGAACTATCGTAGAATTGAAATGAGACAAATTGAATGACATCAGTATCCCCCCGTCTCTCCTAATCGAACTATCGTAGAATTGAAATGGATAACTGGACAACCGTTATAGGATGCTCCATCCGCTCCTAATCGAACTATCGTAGAATTGAAATACATCAAAGCGCAGTTCATGCGGTGGACTAAAGCCGCTCCTAATCGAACTATCGTAGAATTGAAATTGATTAATAGTATTATTGTGTTCATTCGGCTCAGTCTCTCCTAATCGAACTATCGTAGAATTGAAATTATAGTTTTTCGTCGTCTTGAGGTCATGTACAGAAGCTCCTAATCGAACTATCGTAGAATTGAAATCCGGGACTAATACACAGACGGTGTGGACGGAGGAGCTCCTAATCGAACTATCGTAGAATTGAAATTCGTGCGAATCACATTGATAACTATCTGTTTTACTGCCTCCTAATCGAACTATCGTAGAATTGAAATTGCAATGAACAGCCACATTACGGCCTGATTTTACAACCTCCTAATCGAACTATCGTAGAATTGAAATGCGGAAGTTGGCGGAAGTTCTACTACCTATTTTTCCTCCTAATCGAACTATCGTAGAATTGAAATAACAAACTAACTAATTAGCTTATTCGGTCTTCGGGACTCCTAATCGAACTATCGTAGAATTGAAATAACTATCAATTCCCATTTTGTAGCAACAAAACTACCTCCTAATCGAACTATCGTAGAATTGAAATGTAAAATGGTAATCGACTATAACCCGCAAAAGGTTCTCCTAATCGAACTATCGTAGAATTGAAATGGGGAATACTACGATTGGATTATCGAGGTAACACAACTCCTAATCGAACTATCGTAGAATTGAAATAAACAATCCAGAATTTTACGAATAACACGTTTCGAACTCCTAATCGAACTATCGTAGAATTGAAATTCGTGGGCTTCAGAATAGCCTAATGCGTTTAAAAAACCTCCTAATCGAACTATCGTAGAATTGAAATAGTAATCTACTGATAATCTGTGGGTTGTATGCTCCTACTCCTAATCGAACTATCGTAGAATTGAAATATAATTCTTCGACCGATATATTTTTATCTAACATAACTCCTAATCGAACTATCGTAGAATTGAAATTTTGTTGATTTTTGCGCTTTCATAATGTTTATTTTCTCCTAATCGAACTATCGTAGAATTGAAATACTTGAATAATTTCCCCGGCACGATTCCCGGATTTCTCCTAATCGAACTATCGTAGAATTGAAATTGAGAAATTATAAAAGTCATCAAGCCGCTTACCTTGCTCCTAATCGAACTATCGTAGAATTGAAATACATTAAATAACTTTGCAATTTGTTTAATTCGACATTCTCCTAATCGAACTATCGTAGAATTGAAATTCAGAACGATACCTTTCAAAGGTTCTTGTACTAAGCTCCTAATCGAACTATCGTAGAATTGAAATTCAATATTAGTGATCGATACCACTTTAGCCTCGGAACACTCCTAATCGAACTATCGTAGAATTGAAATTGAATATTGCTATTAATTTGTTATCTGCTATTGTCTCCTAATCGAACTATCGTAGAATTGAAATTACATATGTAGTAACAAACATATGTCGTAACAAACACTCCTAATCGAACTATCGTAGAATTGAAATATAGTTATTCATAGATGTTAACAAATAGATATTATCTCCTAATCGAACTATCGTAGAATTGAAATATAGCTGAAAATAACATTTTTATTCATATGTTAAATCTCCTAATCGAACTATCGTAGAATTGAAATATGAATTCCGGTAAACATATATTTCTAATCCGGCTTTCTCCTAATCGAACTATCGTAGAATTGAAATCGCAAATCAGAACCGCGCAAATTAGAACCGCGAATCTCCTAATCGAACTATCGTAGAATTGAAATAAAGGAGCAAATTGAATGAAAAATAGAAAATTGTTTCTCCTAATCGAACTATCGTAGAATTGAAATCGGTGTACAGTTTATCAACCCCGGACTTTGATCTACTCCTAATCGAACTATCGTAGAATTGAAATAAAGAAACATCATTTCAGCGATTATGGCTGATAAACTCCTAATCGAACTATCGTAGAATTGAAATATAGTTATTCATAGATGTTAACAAATAGATATTATTACTCCTAATCGAACTATCGTAGAATTGAAATATAGTTATTCATAGATGTTAACAAATAGATATTATTCTCCTAATCGAACTATCGTAGAATTGAAATTACATATGTTGAGTGCGACATATGTAGTAACAAACATCTCCTAATCGAACTATCGTAGAATTGAAATACGTGTATAATCATTTAACGCGAATTTAACTGGCTTACTCCTAATCGAACTATCGTAGAATTGAAATACCATCCGCGAATTGCAATATAATTCTGTTTTGTAAAACTCCTAATCGAACTATCGTAGAATTGAAATACACTTTTAATAAACAATAATATTGGCGATAATAAACTCCTAATCGAACTATCGTAGAATTGAAATTAAAATGCGTTGTTTCCTTATCTTAACTTTATATTCTCTCCTAATCGAACTATCGTAGAATTGAAATATAGTTATTCATAGATGTTAACAAATAGATATTATTCTCCTAATCGAACTATCGTAGAATTGAAATGTCGTAACGAAACCTTACATGAAAGGCAATGAGTCTCCTAATCGAACTATCGTAGAATTGAAATGCACGATTCCCGGATTTGATCATTTCTGGTTTATACTCCTAATCGAACTATCGTAGAATTGAAATTAAGTTTGACTGCTGAACAACAGCAACAAGCAAAAGACTCCTAATCGAACTATCGTAGAATTGAAATAACGTAACCAACTAGACTACAAAGAAAATACAACAACTCCTAATCGAACTATCGTAGAATTGAAATGTAAAAAAGAGTGCAAACTATCAGAAACCAGTAAAACTCCTAATCGAACTATCGTAGAATTGAAATACAATATTTCTATTGCGCTTTATATCTGAATACGCCTCCTAATCGAACTATCGTAGAATTGAAATATTGAAGATATATGCGGTTTGCTCAAATCCGGTACGCTCCTAATCGAACTATCGTAGAATTGAAATATGTGAGGATAGAGCTCACCGGATCGGGCAGAAGGACTCCTAATCGAACTATCGTAGAATTGAAATGAGCTACAGCTGAAAAGGGAAAACACGTGCTGTTTTCTCCTAATCGAACTATCGTAGAATTGAAATATGAACACAATCACCAGTAGGTGTAATGTATGGGTCTCCTAATCGAACTATCGTAGAATTGAAATTTGAATTAAATCGCCACTTTCGACAAGTTTCAAAATCTCCTAATCGAACTATCGTAGAATTGAAATGGCATGATGATTCAGGCATTTCTAAATGATAGCCGATCTCCTAATCGAACTATCGTAGAATTGAAATAAAAGTGCAGTTACCTGGCACATCAAGACCTGATCACTCCTAATCGAACTATCGTAGAATTGAAATTAATGTGTAATCCTTCGGCTTATAATTGTTGCGGACTCCTAATCGAACTATCGTAGAATTGAAATTGCCCAGCTCTGGTAGTATCCACCGAAAGTATTACCCTCCTAATCGAACTATCGTAGAATTGAAATACGGGTAAATCGACAAGACAAAAAACAGTTGCTAAACCTCCTAATCGAACTATCGTAGAATTGAAATAACAGATCAGCAAGGTGGTTACGGGCTTCGATGATGCTCCTAATCGAACTATCGTAGAATTGAAATCCAAACCGCATTCCGTTAATCAGACAGGCCGATTTACTCCTAATCGAACTATCGTAGAATTGAAATACTCGAACATACAGTTAAAGATCCGCTTGTCTGTAAATGCTCCTAATCGAACTATCGTAGAATTGAAATAACTGGGAGCCTCTTCTGTCGAGATGGCAGAGATCCTCCTAATCGAACTATCGTAGAATTGAAATTCGAAAGCCAGGAACCTTCTAAAGATACAAACGTTCTCCTAATCGAACTATCGTAGAATTGAAATAGATTACAAAAGAAGAGTATGAACGACTAATAGAACTCCTAATCGAACTATCGTAGAATTGAAATACGGTATGCGATTCACCTACTCCTTTCTTGTAAAGCTCCTAATCGAACTATCGTAGAATTGAAATGATAGAATGCTTTCTGCTCCTTATGAATCTTGGCTGTCTCCTAATCGAACTATCGTAGAATTGAAATGTGGGAGTCAGCCGTTCGTATTCCACTTTTGCGATGGCTCCTAATCGAACTATCGTAGAATTGAAATACGGGAATAAATACGATGAAGACTATGAATAACCGTCCTCCTAATCGAACTATCGTAGAATTGAAATTTGCCTGTCTGGCTCTTTCTGCTTGTCCTTCAAGTTCTCCTAATCGAACTATCGTAGAATTGAAATATGTGATTTGGTGGATGGATTTAAGATCAATATAATCTCCTAATCGAACTATCGTAGAATTGAAATGCGGGAAAATCCTATCGTCTCTGTACGATTCAGGCTCTCCTAATCGAACTATCGTAGAATTGAAATTTGAGGGAAATCAGCGACAAACTTTACTATCGGGTCTCCTAATCGAACTATCGTAGAATTGAAATGATTTGATGCGAAATGCAGGAGTACAACTCAACGGACTCCTAATCGAACTATCGTAGAATTGAAATAATATACAAATGCATACCGAAACAACACCCTTTTTTACTCCTAATCGAACTATCGTAGAATTGAAATGTAGATCGTAGAACAGAATATGAGCTAATTGCAAAACTCCTAATCGAACTATCGTAGAATTGAAATAACAGTGTGCTGGATGCAGATGTCTTATTGTATTCTCTCCTAATCGAACTATCGTAGAATTGAAATAATCAGGATTGTTTGCCCGTCTAAAACATCGTATCTCCTAATCGAACTATCGTAGAATTGAAATATTTGTCGGAGCGTCACAAGCTATTGGTAACGTTTCCTCCTAATCGAACTATCGTAGAATTGAAATTCTTTTTCGCCATCAATCACCAAATTTAAAATCAAACTCCTAATCGAACTATCGTAGAATTGAAATAAGTTTGTTGTGGCTTTGCCTGATGGAAAGATCACACTCCTAATCGAACTATCGTAGAATTGAAATGCATCTAACTTCTCCTAATGCGAAAGCAGCGGGGAAACTCCTAATCGAACTATCGTAGAATTGAAATTTTGCTCCATGATCTCAAAACCACGTCGCCCTATCTTCTCCTAATCGAACTATCGTAGAATTGAAATACAGTTAATCTGTTAAGGCCCGGAGCGGTCCCGGACTCCTAATCGAACTATCGTAGAATTGAAATAACAAGCTTTTCATCTATATGAGTCATGTGAAGGGCTCCTAATCGAACTATCGTAGAATTGAAATTTTAATAAAATAAACGTAGCAACAAGCTCCCAATCAACTCCTAATCGAACTATCGTAGAATTGAAATGGTGAAGCAATTGGCTAACTACAACGATTCCTATAACTCCTAATCGAACTATCGTAGAATTGAAATTATCTTTTTGCTGCTTTACCGCGCTCTTCCTGTGTCTCCTAATCGAACTATCGTAGAATTGAAATGATTCATTCTTATCGAATTTACTTTTTACAATCCGACTCCTAATCGAACTATCGTAGAATTGAAATGACATCCGGCGAACGGATAACCAAAGCTCGTATAGCTCCTAATCGAACTATCGTAGAATTGAAATTGCTATAAGCACAAAAAGTAATACAAAAATGAAACAATCTCCTAATCGAACTATCGTAGAATTGAAATATAAGTGCTATCATTATAAACCTTCCGTTCAATTGGCTCCTAATCGAACTATCGTAGAATTGAAATATAAATCCGCTCCACGGTACAACTATTTTTTTTAATGCTCCTAATCGAACTATCGTAGAATTGAAATGTTACATTAAAAAAATCAACCCCGCAATTATTAAGCCTCCTAATCGAACTATCGTAGAATTGAAATAATGATGCTAACTTTCAAATGAAAATGAAAGCTTTCTCCTAATCGAACTATCGTAGAATTGAAATTGTGCTATATCGAATTTGTAACGAATCGTGCTTACCTCCTAATCGAACTATCGTAGAATTGAAATTAGAATTAAGGATACATATAAATAACAACAGGGGGCTCCTAATCGAACTATCGTAGAATTGAAATGTGTCTACCGCTTCCTCCGCGCGTTTAAGCTTGTCCTCCTAATCGAACTATCGTAGAATTGAAATTTGAGTACCCTTCGTCGGGTAAAGCCTCAGCTATTGTCTCCTAATCGAACTATCGTAGAATTGAAATAATGCGAATTATAATCTGTCGATCAATAGTATTAATCTCCTAATCGAACTATCGTAGAATTGAAATAAAATTCGGGCGTAGTATTTGCTTCTACCTCCGCCCTCCTAATCGAACTATCGTAGAATTGAAATGACATATTAAAATAACAAAGGGTCCCTTTCTCACGACTCCTAATCGAACTATCGTAGAATTGAAATCTAACATTGAAGAGGTGTACTCCCCAACGATTAGGTCTCCTAATCGAACTATCGTAGAATTGAAATGTTTTTACAATCAACTTGTTCTGAACAATCAATGTACTCCTAATCGAACTATCGTAGAATTGAAATGAATAAAAACTTCTCCATGTCCCTTGCAATACCTTGTCTCCTAATCGAACTATCGTAGAATTGAAATTTCAAAGAGTGTGCAACATATACGCCAACAGCGACCCTCCTAATCGAACTATCGTAGAATTGAAATATTAATCAACCGAGTATCAGCAGGTTCGGAGAAGCCTCCTAATCGAACTATCGTAGAATTGAAATTGGAGAATTCGTTTGCACATAATCCCCGTTTTCGTCTCCTAATCGAACTATCGTAGAATTGAAATGATGTGATAACTGTCGGATCAGATTACGCCGCGATCTCCTAATCGAACTATCGTAGAATTGAAATTGCGTTTTGTAGCTGACATGTACCCAATCGGGCTGACTCCTAATCGAACTATCGTAGAATTGAAATCCTGTTGATACCTCCGTGATCCATCCATCAGTACGACTCCTAATCGAACTATCGTAGAATTGAAATAGTTTGAGATAAGCCCCATTTTAGCAATTTGCGCAGACTCCTAATCGAACTATCGTAGAATTGAAATGTAAAAAGAAATGTCTCTATTTGGCCCGATATGAGCCTCCTAATCGAACTATCGTAGAATTGAAATTTTCTATTTAACATAATAGTTCAACCCGTTCCGGCTCTCCTAATCGAACTATCGTAGAATTGAAATAAGATTTTCAAAATTCAAGCGGGATCACTACCTTTCTCCTAATCGAACTATCGTAGAATTGAAATGATAGCCAATGGTGTGTCAAGTGGTGAAACTTGCGTCTCCTAATCGAACTATCGTAGAATTGAAATTGAATACAGCGATCAGTCTGTTGTTTATATCTCTTTCTCTCCTAATCGAACTATCGTAGAATTGAAATTTCAGGACGAACCGAGCCCCGGGTTGCTCCACACCCTCCTAATCGAACTATCGTAGAATTGAAATAACTTTGATGCTTTTTAGCACACGGCTGGTAATCCGGCTCCTAATCGAACTATCGTAGAATTGAAATCAAAAAAAATACCTTCAAAACAATACCGCTGCTAGCTCCTAATCGAACTATCGTAGAATTGAAATGAACAGCGAGTTATATGCCTCGTAGGTCAGGCAATTCTCCTAATCGAACTATCGTAGAATTGAAATATGATCAAAGTAAGATAAATACAGGTTCGCAAAGAACTCCTAATCGAACTATCGTAGAATTGAAATCGCAGATCCTGAGAACAACCGGAGAGGCGGTTTTCTCCTAATCGAACTATCGTAGAATTGAAATTGCGGAGGTGTTATTTCCGCCCCTATATTGAACTGCTCCTAATCGAACTATCGTAGAATTGAAATCTACGTTTGACCTGGCATTCAACAACTATTATGCTGCTCTCCTAATCGAACTATCGTAGAATTGAAATTCGGATCAGCCTCCGCCAACGTCGCCTCATCGCGGCTCCTAATCGAACTATCGTAGAATTGAAATCGCAATGCAACACCCGTAGAAGGAATATTCGTGTAATCTCCTAATCGAACTATCGTAGAATTGAAATAAGTGGAGGACGGAGTGCCTGATTGAGGAGCTGTCGCTCCTAATCGAACTATCGTAGAATTGAAATATTGTATTTGCGAATTGGTTCACAATCTTAGATACTCCTAATCGAACTATCGTAGAATTGAAATCAGTTTGGTAACGACAAATCCTATCTTCGACCACCCTCCTAATCGAACTATCGTAGAATTGAAATCATCTTTGGCGTGATCTTTATGTTTTGCGTAATGGTCTCCTAATCGAACTATCGTAGAATTGAAATGTAGGTTGTTGAATTGTTTGGGCGTCATCTATTTATTCTCCTAATCGAACTATCGTAGAATTGAAATCGAAGTACGGCGGTGTCGTATTCGGTCTGTAACCAGTCTCCTAATCGAACTATCGTAGAATTGAAATGGTGTACCGGCGCCTACGCAGATCACGGCAAACACTCCTAATCGAACTATCGTAGAATTGAAATCTGAAACAAAACCTGATCCACCGGTTGGTGAAAGCCTCCTAATCGAACTATCGTAGAATTGAAATGTAACAGGAAAGCCTCCTGCAATAGTGCCGGGGGCCTCCTAATCGAACTATCGTAGAATTGAAATATAGTAATTTTGCCAGTTTACATCAGATCTTGTGACTCCTAATCGAACTATCGTAGAATTGAAATGTATTTTTTGGTGGGTTAAACCAGCCTGGAGAGGGCTCCTAATCGAACTATCGTAGAATTGAAATGGAGATAGAAAAGGCACGCTTTGCAAAGATCGTGAAACTCCTAATCGAACTATCGTAGAATTGAAATCACAGAGGGTGAAGCGGTTTATTATGTTAACCCTTCGCTCCTAATCGAACTATCGTAGAATTGAAATTAACTTGCATCTTCATGATCGACATACATTGTTGATCTCCTAATCGAACTATCGTAGAATTGAAATTTCGGATTTCTGATCAATCATCCGGAAACAGGAAGCCTCCTAATCGAACTATCGTAGAATTGAAATTCGGGATCACGTCTCCCATTTTTTGAAACTCCTTATACTCCTAATCGAACTATCGTAGAATTGAAATATCGACAGGCCTGTGACCTTGATATCTTCAATCTTCTCCTAATCGAACTATCGTAGAATTGAAATCGAATATTGGAGCTGTAACATTGTAATGATCGCAAAGCTCCTAATCGAACTATCGTAGAATTGAAATGGACTTGCATTTCGGGCAAACCGTGTTGTTTTTACGCTCCTAATCGAACTATCGTAGAATTGAAATCTATTCCGGTTTGTTCGAATTTAAGGAAGTCGATTTCTCCTAATCGAACTATCGTAGAATTGAAATGAAAATGTTTTACTTCTCAATTTTGCACGCTCTTTTCCCTCCTAATCGAACTATCGTAGAATTGAAATGCAGCAACAGCAGCACCGGCAGCTGCAACACCAAGACTCCTAATCGAACTATCGTAGAATTGAAATTTATAACCGCCTTATCTGAACCATAGCGGGCCACGTCTCCTAATCGAACTATCGTAGAATTGAAATTCCTGACCAGCATTCAACTTGTCTTTAAGCGAATCCTCCTAATCGAACTATCGTAGAATTGAAATTTCTTCATACACTGCTATGAAGTAAAAATGGAATTAACTCCTAATCGAACTATCGTAGAATTGAAATTATTTATCTCTATCACAGAGTTTTGACACATATCACTCCTAATCGAACTATCGTAGAATTGAAATAAAGTGAAACACCTCGTAATAGGATCGGAATGCTACTCCTAATCGAACTATCGTAGAATTGAAATGTAGATAGGCGTACGGAATATGAACTAATTGCAAAGCTCCTAATCGAACTATCGTAGAATTGAAATGGATCTGCTTTTTTGGAGGGACTACATAACGGATTACTCCTAATCGAACTATCGTAGAATTGAAATGTGGTCTGATATCATGTATTTCCCAGCTTCTGGAAAACTCCTAATCGAACTATCGTAGAATTGAAATAAAAAGGTACGATGAAATAACTTTACAGATTTCAACTCCTAATCGAACTATCGTAGAATTGAAATACAGTATTAATAAGCACACTGTCATAAAGCATCCTACTCCTAATCGAACTATCGTAGAATTGAAATATGTTAATGTTCAATATGAT
The DNA here is from genome assembly GCA_963668555.2 of Bacteroidales bacterium. Lineage (GTDB taxonomy): Bacteria > Bacteroidota > Bacteroidia > Bacteroidales > UBA7332 > CAXXIC01. The sequence goes on along the minus strand of CAXXIC010000001.1, from coordinate 4,379,961 downwards.
GGTAATGCAAAGATCTCCTAATCGAACTATCGTAGAATTGAAATGACAAATATGCTTCGAGTCGTGCTTTTGAATCGTTGTCTCCTAATCGAACTATCGTAGAATTGAAATATCAACGTTCTCGGCATAACGGTTAATGTAATCGCTCCTAATCGAACTATCGTAGAATTGAAATAAATCATCCGGTAGTGGTGGTATCTTTCCAAAATCTCTCCTAATCGAACTATCGTAGAATTGAAATATGCTACCGCTTGAAGGTGTATTCAATTCTGAAGAGCTCCTAATCGAACTATCGTAGAATTGAAATCTGTAACCTGAATCAATTATACCGACAGAATTTGACCTCCTAATCGAACTATCGTAGAATTGAAATCTTGAAGAAAAGTGGGTTGTAACAATTTCAACGCACTCCTAATCGAACTATCGTAGAATTGAAATGAAATTCGCATCTGTTATAGTATTTGTTCCAGCGGCCTCCTAATCGAACTATCGTAGAATTGAAATGAAAGATAATTTGATCATGTTCAATCATGATCAGACTCCTAATCGAACTATCGTAGAATTGAAATCGGTGTGGCTGGTTGTAAATAACGTTGTTCAAAACCTCCTAATCGAACTATCGTAGAATTGAAATTTCAGAGCAACAAGCAAGAGATTTTATCTTCAGAAACCTCCTAATCGAACTATCGTAGAATTGAAATCATGTCCTTCAGGTATTTCAACTGCCAGGCCAAATTCTCCTAATCGAACTATCGTAGAATTGAAATTACCTTCCCGGCTTGATAGCTCAATTGTTCTTTGACTCCTAATCGAACTATCGTAGAATTGAAATGAAAAAATCAATCAATGATTTTCGTATTGAATTACTCCTAATCGAACTATCGTAGAATTGAAATTTCTCACGCAGCAGATCGGGGAGGAGCTGTTGACCGACTCCTAATCGAACTATCGTAGAATTGAAATGAATGTCGAAACATTCTTTCTCTTTGAAACGGTAGGTCTCCTAATCGAACTATCGTAGAATTGAAATTGTTAGCAATCCTGCTTAATTGGGTAATGGTAAAGCCTCCTAATCGAACTATCGTAGAATTGAAATATTCTACGAACACAACAAAGCGGAATTACTCTGTAAACTCCTAATCGAACTATCGTAGAATTGAAATGAATATGACGGGAAACGTGCGGGTGACATATCGAACTCCTAATCGAACTATCGTAGAATTGAAATCACTGTCGCTATCGGTGGCGGTGAATGGGCAATACTCCTAATCGAACTATCGTAGAATTGAAATTATAGACCGGATCAGATTCCGGAATAGCAGGTGTAACTCCTAATCGAACTATCGTAGAATTGAAATATAAAGAGCCGTTCCATTCCACAAATGAGCGTTTTTCTCCTAATCGAACTATCGTAGAATTGAAATTATGTTTATACAACGTGACGGAATGTTTTAAAGTTCACTCCTAATCGAACTATCGTAGAATTGAAATAAAGTATTAATATAATCTCTCCCTTCCTCCTCCTCTCCTAATCGAACTATCGTAGAATTGAAATACCAATCCCAAATCCCAAATAATCCACAGCCAAATCCTCCTAATCGAACTATCGTAGAATTGAAATATCCGTCAGTTTATCATTCACCGTTGTGGCGTCATGCCTCCTAATCGAACTATCGTAGAATTGAAATTATCAAAGGTTGTAGATAGTGTGAAACACTCATATTCTCCTAATCGAACTATCGTAGAATTGAAATCAAGCAAAGTAATAACTGTTCGGGTATCCCTTCCGCTCCTAATCGAACTATCGTAGAATTGAAATCAAGCAAAGTAATAACTGTTCGGGTATCCCTTCCGCTCCTAATCGAACTATCGTAGAATTGAAATATCCTTTCTTGAAAGCAACAGTGGATAACCCCAGACTCCTAATCGAACTATCGTAGAATTGAAATATAGTAACTATTCCCGTTAAATTATAACATGTAGCTCCTAATCGAACTATCGTAGAATTGAAATAAGATTTTCAAAATTCAAGCGTGATCACTACCTTTTCTCCTAATCGAACTATCGTAGAATTGAAATAATTAGCACTTTGCTCAAAGACCGTTCTTTCTTCCTCCTAATCGAACTATCGTAGAATTGAAATTTCTGATCCTTAAACTACGTTAAAACTATAATTTTCTCCTAATCGAACTATCGTAGAATTGAAATATGTATGAAATACCCATTCGGCCGGTGAAAAGCCTTGCTCCTAATCGAACTATCGTAGAATTGAAATTTGATATTCGGGTGTGTCCATAAAGGCTATTCTGCTCCTAATCGAACTATCGTAGAATTGAAATATCGTCCCTTTCGCATGTCAACTAAACCGTTTTTACTCCTAATCGAACTATCGTAGAATTGAAATTAGTAAAGAGCAACTATTAGCAATAATCAGCGAAACTCCTAATCGAACTATCGTAGAATTGAAATTCACTTCACACTAAACCATTCTGATCCTTAAACTCTCCTAATCGAACTATCGTAGAATTGAAATGAACTTGGCTATTCAATGGGTTCTACCTATACGGCTCTCCTAATCGAACTATCGTAGAATTGAAATGAGTTAGACGTGTTCCTCCGCTTGCAAAAAGGCAAGCTCCTAATCGAACTATCGTAGAATTGAAATGTGATATGGATAGGATGAAATCAAGCTGGGATTCGTCTCCTAATCGAACTATCGTAGAATTGAAATACATTTCCACACTGGGGGAATGGGTGCCGCTCTCTATCTCCTAATCGAACTATCGTAGAATTGAAATTTGCCAATTTTCAAGACTCTTGTTACGCCGATTTCGCTCCTAATCGAACTATCGTAGAATTGAAATTGCGAAAGATCAGGTCAACGGCAAAACGTTATAAGACTCCTACTCGAACTATCGTAGAATTGAAACTTGTTTCGAAATTATCTACCGGAAGAGGGACAGCGCTCCTAATCGAACTATCGTAGAATTGAAACGAAGGGGACTTGAAGACGCAAAGCGGCGATGAGTAGCTCCTAATCGCACTATCGTAGAATTGAAAAATCCGGGGCTTTCATTCTGTAAATTCTGTAATTCTGTCTCCTAATCATACAAAGGACTATTTTTTAACAATTTGTATACCTCGATTTGTAGAAATGAAGCCAATTTTGAACCCTAAGTTTCGGGCTAAACTTTGTACACTTTAAATCTATGAACTATTATGAAAAAAGAATCCTTTCCATGGGATTTCTGATGCTTGCACTGACTGTCCAGTCTGTCTTTGCGCAGTATCCTGAAGTTCCCAAAGAAGATCAGCAAAAAGCAGAGGCAATGCTTGAAGCTGCTATGCGCCGCTCCGACTCCATCTGGAACAATTTCGCTTATCCTATCGTAAAAGAAGAAGCTCGTCATGGCCGTCCGTATGTACCCGGAGGCCGTGGTAAACGTGTGACTGCAGTCACGAGCCTGGCAGACAGCTCCGGGTGATGGCGTATGCATCGTCATAGATGAGCACTTATTTACACAGAAAACAAACATATTTCCTATCAAAATTCCGCAATGAAAACACTCAAAATCTACTTTTCTATTGTAATGCTGGTAATCCTTTTTACCAATACAAATGCACAAAATCAAACGGCTGGCTCTACCGACAAAAACAGACTAATTGAGCTAATGAATTTTTCCGACAATGGCGTATTTGACGGAAAGAGAAACATCAGAATTGTGTTGCCGCCCGATTATTATAAAAGTACGGGAAAATACAGGGTTATCTACTTTTTCGATGGAAAAAGGGTGCTTTCGGGTACTCAAAATAATACGGAAAAGATGGCTGCGGACTATTACCAAGATGAATTGCTTAAAGAAGGACTAATCTATCCGGCCATTCTGGTGGCTATGCACGACAATGGCAAACGTACCAAGGACTTAACCCCTACGAAAGGTCTTTTGAAAGAAGAAGAGGGAGGTGATCTGGAAAAATACTACAACTTTATACAGCAAGTCTTAAAGCCATATATCGACTCCAATTTCAGGACAATGAAAACAGCCGCTTACACAGGAATAGCAGGCCATTCGTACGGAGGACTGGCAGCGGCATGGCTGGCATACATGCACTCGGAAACTTTTGGTATGGCTGGTTGTATGAGCCCTTCTTTATGGTGGGATGATGAGATTTTACTGAAAAAGATGGCCAACGGAAATTACACCAAACCCAAATCCCGGTTTTGGTTTATGTCTGCTGATGTATACGATCCTGAAATGTGGATAAGTGCGCGACGTGCAGCATATTATCTCAAAGAAAAAGGTTGGCGAGAAGAGGAAAATCTGGCTTATAACCATGTATACGGAGGCTTACATGATATGCCATCGTGCAACAGTCAGATGCGAAACATGCTGTATTTCTTCCTGAGAAAAGAAAAGCCGGTGCTAGTCAATGCATCAATCAAAAGCATTCTGAGAACCACTTCCGAACCCATAGATATTGAATCTCTCGGCGAAAATGCCAGCCTTCTTCTTGAACTACAATATGCAAACGGGTATAGAACCAATGCCATTGACCCCATTTATAAGACAGAAAATAAGAACGTTGCTTTTATGACCGACAATATCACTGGAGCTGTACTTCCCAAAAGGGCCGGTATTACCCAACTTAAGATGACCAGCGAAAAGGCAAATGCATCCATAGCCGTAAAAAGCATTGACTATATCAACTCTGAAAAATATCTCTTTAGCAAAAGTCAGAATCAGGTTGAAATTGATGGAAAACTCAACGACTGGGAAAACCTAAAATACAAGTATACCAGTAAAACCGATACTTGCAACCGCTACCGTTTCGATCTGAAATACGACGATGAGTTCCTTTATATTGCCGTAAAAGTCTTTGACGATTCCATTTCTTTGGATAGTACAGATGGATATAAAAAAAGAGATCGATTCGTTATATACCTGGATGCACGAAAAGATCCCGTACGTTCTTTAGGAAAAGGGGTTGCGGGCTGGACCCGGTTTCTTTCAATAGGTATAACACCGGATCGAACAATCAACGAAATGATGCTTGAAAGAGAAGCCTATGGCAAACGACTACCGGAGGACTTAAAAGCCGTCGGCATTATTGATAACGACGGGTATATATCGGAAGTTGCCATTCCCATCAGCTACATCACAGACAGACAAGGTAAAAACTGGAAAAGCATCCGGCTGAATATGTATCAAAAAAACGTTAATACAAAAGACGGATCAAACGTCCGGTATTATTGGAGACCTGATTGGAAAAGTGCAGATAATTACAATGGTTCGGGTACTTTTATAAAGAACTAAATTCCTAAACTCTGCCAGTGATAAAATAGGACAAACGGAGTTCTACCCTTACGATATATCCGTGTGAATTACCTCAAAGGCCGAAGAATTACCTCAGGAAAAAGCTCGTTTTTTTTTATTTTCAATATAATTGCCTATTTTAGCGTTGAATAACATTACACAAAAATTCGGAATCACCCGACTGGCTCCCCAAGGTAACTGGAAAGCTGAATGGAAAGCTGAAATAGAGTAAAAAAACAGATGATCGGTGTAACCAGAATCCTATGTGGAAAAAAGTGAGTAAATTTATCGCCGGTGGTAAGCTGGAAGGATGGTTTTGGCTGATTGCCATTGCATCGCTTGCTATGACCGATCCTGATCAGTGTGGACATTTTTCGTTATGCCTGTTTAAAAATCTGGGCATCGATTTTTGTCCGGGCTGTGGATTAGGACATGGTATTTCCTTGCTGTTCAGGGGGCGGTTTGTCGATTCATTTCATGCTCACCCATTGTCACTCCCTGCGGTCGTAATATTGCTTTACCGTAGTTACCAATTGCTCTTAGCAAAACACAATCCAAATAATAAGAAATTAAGAACTTTAAAATCAATACTATGAACCGAATCTTATCTCAAATGCCCGAGCTCGAGCTCGAGGAGGCATTATTCATTGATGAAATGTTGAAAGACAAGACAGATGATCAAGTCCGCAATTTTTCCATCATCTACCGTAGTCGCCGACGGGATCCTGTGATCATTCTGGTGACCACACTACTCGGATTTGCCGGGTTCTCCGGCATACAACGCTTCCTGACCAATCAAATAGGAATGGGAATTCTCTATTTTTTCACCGCCGGCCTCTGTTTGATCGGCACCATTATCGATTTGGTTAATTACAAATCGCTGGCGTTGGAATACAACAAAAAGGTGGCTCAGGAAGCCGCGATGTTTATCTAGGATTTTATATTAGAGGACGGATCATTACTCCGTCCCGACTGAATTATACCTGAAGATATGAAGAAAATAATTGTAAGTACCTGCGCTCTATTGCTGACAACAGGATTTGAGGGATATGCCCAACAGGCTGTAGCCAAAGATGCACCGAAAATAACAGTCACAGCGGGTGAAAAGAGTTTGAAGTCACAGTGGCAGGGCAAGCGGGTTGCTTTTCTGGGCGATTCGATGACCGACAAGCGCCGCGTGGGGACTACCTGTGTTTACTGGGAATATCTGACCGAATTGCTGGGGATAGAGCCGTCAGTGTATGGCATCAGCGGTAATCAGTGGGACGACATTTACAAGCAGGCACTGAAGCTTAATGCAGAAAAGGGGACAGAGGTAGATGCCATCCTGATTTTTGCCGGTACCAATGACTATAATCACGGCATTCCGATGGGAGAGTTTTTCAGCGAAACCACGAAGGAGACTAACCATAATGGAAATCAGGTGATGCGTAAATACCGGACTCCGATAATGAATGACTCAACCTTTTGCGGACGCATTAATAAAGTGATGTCGTACCTGAAGGCCAATTACCCACAGCAACAAATCGTTATCATGACACCCATCCACAGGGGTTATGCTAAGTTTAATGAGAAGAATGTGCAACCTGACGAGAACTTTTGTAACCAGCAGGGATTGTATATCGATACATACGTGAATGCGTTGAAGCAAGCGGCCTCTTATTGGGCGGTTCCGTTGATTGACCTCTATTCCATCAGTGGCCTCTATCCGCTGGCTGATGCTCAGGTGCAATACTTCCACAACGCAGAAACGGATCGGCTGCATCCCAACGCGGTGGGTGATTACCGGTTGGCCAGGACCATTCAATACCAGTTATTGGCACTTCCCTCCTCTTTTATGCTGAAATAAGATCGGAATGATCCGCATACTAAACCACCGCAGTGTGAAACAGGATAGATGCAAGCCACACAAAATATTAAATATCAATAATTTAAACGGCTTCGAAATGATATTTCGAAGCCGTTTTTTATACCCGATTGTTATATAATATATGATATTTCCGAAACCTATATTGCGAGTTTGCCCCCGGAATTCTCCGTAAGAGCTTTTTGTTTAATATCCAAATCCGGAAAAGCTCCCGAAGGACTCCTCCCTGTTTTCTATTTACTTCGATTGTTGATCATTGACCTGAATTATCAACTTTACGGATAGAAAAATGATCAGTTTACCCGACCAACACCAGGAGAAAAGTAAGATGAAAAATTTAGAAAGACTGAATGAAACGGCCAGACTACTGGTAGCCGAGAATAAAGGCTTGCTGGCTATGGATGAAAGCACACCGACCTGTAACAAACGCTTTGCCGCTCTCAACATACCTCAGACACCGGAAATGCGTCGCATGTACAGGGAGATGCTGATCACCACTCCGGAATTGCATCGCTGCATCAGCGGAGTGATATTATACGATGAAACGATACGACAACAACTTGCCGACGGACGCTCTTTTATACAGGCTGTCAAAGATGCCGGAATCATACCGGGCATCAAGGTGGATGCAGGCTTGAAAGATCTGGCCGGACACCCCGGAGAGAAAATATGCGAAGGGCTGGACGGACTACGCGAACGTTTGGCTGAATATGCACAGATCGGGGCGCGTTTTAGCAAATGGCGTGCAGTGATCACCATCGGTGAAGGTATCCCCAGCCGTGCCCTGATTGAGGCCAGCGCACACATCCTGGCCCGATACGCATCATTGAGTCAGGAGGCCGGCCTGGTTCCGATAGTAGAGCCGGAAGTACTGATGGATGGAGAGCATACCCTCGAACGTTGCGGTGAAGTAACCGAAAATGTGCTGAAGGATGTATTTTATCAGCTTCACATACAGGGAGTATGTCTGGAAGCTATGCTACTGAAGTGTAACATGATCGTGCCCGGCCTGGCATGTCCGGTACAGAATCCGGTCGATGAAGTGGCTGAAGCTACGATCAAATGCCTGTTGCGTGCCGTACCGGCTGCTGTGCCGGGTATCACCTTTCTGTCAGGCGGACAAACCAGCGAACTGGCTTCTGCACGTCTCAACGCCATGAATGCGAAGTATAAAAACCATGTACCGTGGGAATTGTCATTCTCATTCGCCCGGGCAATACAGCAACCGGGCATGTCCATTTGGGCAGGAGATCCGGCAAACACGGAAGCTTCGCAAAAAGCAGTTTACCACCGTGCAATGTGTAATCTGGCCGCCCGCAAAGGCGAATACAGCGAAGATATGGAAAAAAGATAGTTCCTGACCGAATGGTATTTATGTTTAATGACGCTGAAACAACCGATAATACCGGAGGTTTCAGCGTCATTGTTTTTTATTATCCCGGAGATAAATACGGCCAATACAGTTACATTAGTTAATAAAACCATTCTTAACACGGAATAACTTAGTATATTTGCGTCGTCAATTAACAAATCAATCACAAAATAAATCTGATATGTGGCTTAAGATTATGGATTGGATGAGGGAATCCAATAATGTACAGATAATGATTATCGCTGTACCTATGGCATGGTTTACGTTTAAGTATTGCTTCACCCGCTTTAGAAAAACGGAAGAAGATGAGAAGGATCAACATCATGACTGGATAGGTAACCTTGAAGAACAGCTCAAGCAATTCGAGCAGCACTCCAGGAAGATCGAGGAGATGGAGCTTAATTTTGAATATGTCCCTGAGGATAATAATCCGAAGAAGAAGAACAAATAGCACGGATTTGCCGGCTTTAGATATTTCCGGACAGCCTACTACACACGCGGTGGGCTGTTTTTTTGTCATCCGTTCTTGCTAATCATCCCCAGTCTATCAGTATGATTAATGATTATATCCTTATCTTTCAGGGCAACAACACCCTCCTTCTCCAGGGTTTTTAGAAGTTTTACCGCACTTTCGGTAGAGATCCCGGCGAAATCGGCAATCTCCTTACGCGAAAGCAGTTGGAAGATTTCGGGGCATTCCGGTTTTATCCCTTCGAGGTAAATCAACACGTCAGCTAAACGGCCGTTCATCTGCTTGTAGAGTAAAGAACTCAGGGTTTCAAATATATTGTTGTTTTGCTGGCAATAGCGCTGGATAATGCTAAAGCTAAATGCTCCGTTCTGTTTGACGACCTTTTCTATTGCGCTTTTTTCCACCAGGAAAGCCTGGCAATCGGTCAATGCCAACGAAGAATAGTTATAGGTATTGGTTGAAAATACCGACGAAAGGCCGACGAACTCTCCAGGTCGGATGATGCGCAGGTTGTAACTCTTATTCCCCTCCCCCTCCAGATATTGGCGGGCAATTCCCTTGATGATAAACAATACATAGGAAGCAAATGCACCCTGTTTGGTCAGTGTGTCTCCTTTGCGAAACAGCAATTGCGTCCTGCTGGCACGTACCAACCTAACCTCTTCCTCCGTAAGCATTTGAAAGCAGGGCGCTTGTATATCGCAGATAAAATCCTGGTCGTTTTCTGTAATGGATTGCATAGTCTATTCGATCTTGATGCACAAAGTTAGTTTAAATCAATAAATAACCTGTGCTAAATCAATCGAAAGGTTGTATTGCGCGATCGCCATTTTCTTTCCCGGATAATGACACTAGTGTAACTTTGCAACATCAAAAGACAACAACTTATTTATCCTAAGCATATGGAAAAGATCGTAATCATTGGCGGTGATATAAAAGCCGCTATTTCAGGTGGTCATACTTCGCTTAAAATTAATTTGCTACCCATCGGGGCGAAATCAATTGAAGGAAAAGAAGCCGAAGAATCTGCAATGGCTGCTACACAACCGTCAGACCTTGACACACCGGTAATAGTGGATGTGCGCACACCCGAAGAGTTTCACTCCGGGGCTTATCCCGGAGCGGTCAACATCCCTTTGGATGAATTGCCTCACCGCTACGAGGAGCTGGGAGATATTACTTCGAGAGATATTACGCTCTATTGTGCTTCGGGAGCACGCTCATCATATGCGCAAAAAATATTGATGCAAATCGGTTATACCAATGTGAAAAATGGCGGGGGGATTATGCAGATGATGATGCGTAGGTAAAATATTGAAACTTCGCAATTCAACCAATTAAAAACAAATACACAATCAATAAATTATGCTCAACACAATCAAGCAACTTTTGGGATTTGGACCCAAAACGGACTATGCCGAATTAGTAAAACAGGGGGCTATTATTCTGGATGTTCGTTCAAAAGGTGAATATGCCGGCGGACACATCAAGGGATCAATCAATATCTCTGTTGACTCCCTGAGTGCCAACTTAGGAAAACTCAAAGACAAAAACAGACCCATTATTACCTGTTGTGCATCGGGTATGAGAAGTGCATCAGCCAAAAGCATTCTGAAATCAAACGGTTATCAGGAGGTTCATAACGGGGGTAGCTGGATGAGTTTGCAGAACAAAATCAGGTAATATTAAAGTTTTTCGATACAAAAGATTGGCGTCAATAAGCCAATCTTTTGTATTTGGTGTTATATGTTTATAGAAGATACCGATAGTTATCGGTACCATTTGTAGCTAAAACAAAAAAAATTAATGACACATGAAAAACTACTTCATAGCATTAACTACCATATCCATTCTTATCCTTATCGGATGTGACAAAAAAGCAAAATCTGATGTGGATGCTAAAACCATCGAAAAATCATCCGCTAAAGCACTCAAAAAAGAATCGGTCACCTATGATACCCTCGCCTACAATCAAAAACTAAAAGCCCTGACGAATGGCGACGCCACAGGACGATGGCCCGTTAAACACCAACCCTATCCGTTAAAAGGAGCTATTCTGCCTTTCAAACGAATTGTAGCCTACTATGGCAATCTCTATTCCAAAAGGATGGGAATCCTGGGTGAATATCCACCGAAAGAATTATGGAGAAGATTAAGAATCGAGGTGAAAGCCTGGGAAAAAGCTGATCCGTCCACTCCGGTGCAACCTGCTATCCATTACATAGCTGTAGTGGCACAGGGCAGTCCTTTGAAAGGCGGGAAATATCGTTCCCGAATGCCCGAAAGTCAAATCGATTCGGCATTATCTATAGCTAAAATGGGAAATGCCATTGTTTTTCTGGACGTACAGGTTGCATTGAGTAATGTGGAAACAGAAGTTCCATTGTTGGAAAAATATTTGAAGATGCCTCACGTACATTTAGCTATCGATCCCGAATTCTCAATGAAAGACGGCAGCAGACCCGGCACAAAGATTGGTTCATTCGACGCGAAAGACGTGAATTATTGCTCCGGATATCTGGCCAGATTAGTACGCGAAAATCATTTAAGCCCTAAGATCCTGATTGTACATCGTTTTACGCAAGCAATGGTCAAAAACTACAAAAATATAGTTTTGCATCCCGAAGTACAGATTGTAATGAACATGGATGGATGGGGAGAACCATCACTGAAACACAGCTCTTATCACGACTATATCTATTTACAGCCGGTCCAGTTCACCGGTTTCAAATTATTCTACAAAAACGACCTGAAAAAACCGCCGCATTACATGTTGACGCCACAGGATCTGATGAAACTGAAGCCTCAACCTATCTATATCCAGTATCAATAACCATTCTTCGGGATAGAAATCCCGGGGAAGCCTTAAGAGAGCAAGCCTAGCTTTTCGGAGTAGACTCATTTCATTGAAATCCCTTTCGATGCAAATGCATCATTCAGTTGCAATCTGGCTTCACTTTTCACCTGATCAATTTTAGAGATCGTGCTCCAGAAGTGCACATTCAACCAGCAGGTATCTTGTTGTACTTTAGTAAACAGAATGACCGGCTTCTTTTGCAAAATCACATTGGGCAGACCGGCAAGCGTAGTATTGATCACTTCATTGATTACATTTGTATCCAGCTCATCCCCCGACAAAGAAAACTCAATCATCACTCTCCGCTGATCATTGCTATAGGTCCAGTTGACAATATTCTGCGAAAGGATAATTCCGTTTGGAATAATTACTTCAGCGCCATCAGCGGTATTGAGCGTACTGGCTCTTAGTCCTATTTCTTTCACTTTACCGGACTGACCACTGACTTCAATTTCGTCACCGATTTGCAGAGAACCGTCGAAAATTAAGATGATACCCGATACAAAATTATTGACAATATTCTGTAGCCCCAGACCGATACCAACGCCCAATGCTCCAATTACAATGGTGATTTTGTCTATGGGTAATCCGGACGCAGCGATTGCAAGCAGATAACCACCAAACAGCACCAACAAGCGGGTTACTAATAAGCGGGAATGCTGCTCTTTGGATACGGTAGAAACATCTTCGGTATCGTTGCCGGTCTCCCCGAAAGTAAAACTGATTAATCGTTGCAGAATATGCGCAAACCAGATAATGGCAAAGAACAGGACTACGCTGATCAGTTTAAAGGAAACACTTCCCACGCTTCTGGGAGTTGTGAAAAACGACTCTACACTATTGCTGATTGCAGAATAAATGTTGAGATTGGAGGTTAACAGGACAAGCCACAAAATCGCCATAATAGTGCAAAGCGGCAGCCTGAGTCTTTTTGCAACAACAGAATGGTCGAACGGCCTGTTTATTCCTATGCGCAATCGACTGCTTTGTATCTGCAAAAACAGGATTTCCAGTATGGTATCCAATAACAGGGGCAATGCCACAGCCTGAAGTATGGCAAAAACAGAAGTTACCCCCAGGATACAGGCAAGTGAGTATCGACCAAACAGGTTACTGATTATCCCTAAAAAGGCCAAAACCAAACTTATTGCCGATGCGATCTTAATCCATCTATAAAATGGAATCTGTGGATCCAGCTTTTGAATAAAACGCCTGACTACGACAATAATGCCTACGTATACCAGCACCAGCCAGATGCGTTGAAAGAAAGTGGGTTCGATCAGCTGGTTGGTGATGACAACGATCAGGAAAATACCGACCAACGCCATCCATTCATTCCAGAGGGAACGATCCCATTTCTGCTTGAAAATAATCGAAACAGAGACTAACAGAAGAATAAATTCTATGGCCAGGTAGGACGTTGGTGCATAAGCATCAAAAAACGGTGTGAGCAATAGTATCACAGAGATTAATGCCGGAACAGGATTCGTGTTCAGGTATTTAAGATGGAGATAGGCCAGTTTATCGCTATTTTCTTTACGGGCTTTCAAAAGATGCCGATTCATAAATAGCCAACCGAAAAGCAATAGCGCAATCAGCAAAATAACAATCCGTTGCCATATCGTCTGGCTAAAATAATACATTATGGCCTTACGTTCATTGTCCAGTGTCTGTAATATCAGCGACTTACCTTTTTTCTCAATTCTCGCTGAGATCGGGGATTTCCACAGACTGCTTACTTCCTGCCCCAATAGTTGATCACCGGCCTTGTCCAGTTGATTATCCAGCGTGTACAACATGTTGGAAATGCTTATGGAGTTGTCGGAAGCATCGACCTTTAAATTATTGAGCGTTCTCAAACCTGTCCGCGTCAGATTATCCGTCCTTGCCCACTTCAGCTGCAAGCGCTCCAGTTTAGAATCAAAGGTTCTACGCAGCATGGTATCTGCACACAACGCACGGAATACAGAGTCTGACATGGCTGTCTTCAATCTTAATTTAGCATGATACAACCGGTTATATAACCTGTTAAGGTTCTGTTGCGTTTGCTTGTTCTGATCATCCAGACTGGATAGAAAGCTGTGGTACAGATTTAGGTTCTTGATATGAAAACGTGTATGACGATCATCAATAGACTGACGGATAATTTTTATATCATCGGCAAAACCATTAATTTTACGCTGCATTCCAACCACCTCAATGCTTAACTTGGCACTATCCCGGATATCATTCAACTTTTCATTGATACGCTCAATACTCATCATGTAATCACTGGTAGAGAGGGTATCCGTTGCCCAGATCAGTTTTCTGCGCCACGACTTTTTCCTGGGCTCAGGAGCTACAGTCTGGGTTTGACTGACAGAATCAACCGGCTTCTCTATCAATTGGGGATTTGTTCCGGACGTAGTTTGTGTTGCAGGTTCAGGTTCAGATTGAGCAAATGTACCGGCAACCATAAACAGGGCAATACAAAGAATCACTAATCTTTTTATGCTCATCTGTTTTTCAATATTGGGGTTGAAGAATTTCATTTCCTTGATAATTAGTTATAATGCGGATATATAAGATAACTCAGACACGATATGTATGATAATGAATATCACTGACAAATTGTTTTCCATTATTCTGAAAAACTTTCTGATAAACAGAACTATCTTTGTCTATAAATTAAGCAAGTCCCAAAAAATTAAGTTACGCTGATTTGGAACTTCAAAGATACACAAACTGAAACACTATAACCTACAATAAAATGGATCTTATCCAATCATTAAAGATTATTCCCGCTGCCGTAATCGGACTTACCGTTCATGAGTTTTCGCATGCTTACACCGCTTACCGTCTGGGTGACAACACGGCAAAAGAACAAGGTCGCGTTACTCTGAATCCGTTAAAGCATATCGACTGGCTCGGTTTTTTCCTGATTATTATAGCCGGTTTCGGATGGGCCAAACCGGTAAGCTTCAATCCCGATAATCTGAAGAACAAACATCGTGACGAGATTCTGATTTCTTTGGCCGGACCATTGTCTAATTTTGCATTGGCTCTGCTGTTTTTTATCCTCGCACGGGGTCTCTATTTCATCGATTTCTTTCAGGTAACCGAAGTGGGACTCAACATAGTCAATCTGCTCATTATTTGGGGCGTTATCAACGTCGGACTATTCGTCTTCAATCTGATTCCTCTGCCTCCGCTCGACGGTTCTCATATCTATCTGACCTATCTGAAGGAGATCAACCAGACTCTGATGCTCAACCTCTATAAATTTGGCACATCCGCCCTGTTGATTATCATCCTGGTTGAGAGTAAATCCGGTCTCAATATATTGCATGTTTCCGATATGGTAAATTCAGTCGTCTCATTCTTTCTGAAGATTATGGCATTCAATTGATACCCACTTTAAATAAATCGAACGGTAATGGAAACACGACTATTGAGAGAACAAGATGTACCTCCTACAAAAGAGGTTTTAGCAAATGCGCTTGGAAATAGTTACCCGGCATTTGAAGCTTTGATGGAAATCATAACAAATCCTCAATACGGATTAGTTCCGGAATGGAACTACTACAAAGACGGGAAAGCCTGGTTATGCAAAGTGTGTTACAAAAAGAAAACGGTTTTTTGGCTATCCGTTTGGACAGATTTCTTCAAGACCACTTTCTATTTTACAGAGAAAAACTGCTCCGGTGTGATAGTATTAGACATTGAAGAAAAAATAAAAGAAGATTTTGAGCGCAATAAATCTATTGGCAAACTGATTCCTCTTACCCTGAATATTGACAGGAAAGAACAAATTCAGGATCTCTTAAAGATTATTGAATACAAAAAGAGTTTGAAATAGTAGAATGTTACCCGGGGCACGATCCCGGGTCACTTGTACTGTCCCGTTAACGACAGCCATACAAAAAGGGCTCTTTCCCAAAAGAAAGAGCCCTTTTTGTGTCACAATAAACCTTATATTCTCATCCTATTCGTTTTTCTTGAAAACCATAGTAATAGTAGGATTCGGATTCAGACCCAGAGCATCCAGATTAGCCCCTGAGTTATCAATATAGGACTGAATATTCGCAATAGCAGGAACCAATTCTTTAACCATCGCGATGATACTTGCATTGCCCGTATTTGTTGTATCTACCAATCCGGCTAAGGTCGTTACATCGGCGACATTCATAGTCAGACGCATCTCAGTAGCGGTAATGCTTATTACATTAAACTTTATTTCTTTCGGAAGAAGTGTGGAAGAAATAGTCACAGTACCAGGGGCTACCTTATAGATTGTAGACACAGGCAAATCCAATAATGAAGAGAGAGTATAGCTCCCTGTCTGATCAGAATTGAATGTTATACTGGATCCTTTCAATATCGGAGTAATAAGATCTAATAAAGAGTCCGTGTTTACACCACCCAAAAGTTCCAGAACTTTCCCCTGGTTGTAAGTAGTCTGAGTGTTGTCTAGTTTCCATGTTCCAATAATGTTTTCACTGATAGTTGCTTCATCCTGCTTGCAACTTGTTGTACCTATCAAAAGCATTGAAGCCATTAACAGCATCAAAAAATGAATCGACTTTTTCATTTTGTTTATAATTTACATTAGTAATTAGTTATTTATTTAGCAGCAATATAGCACTAATATTAAACGGATAGATTCTTTGGTATTATTCGCCGGCCAGGTTGCAGGCATTCTTTATTTGCTTACTGAAACGAAAAAAAACGGAAGTCAATTTATTCAGGTATAAAACAATGTACCGAATGATATTATAACAAAAAAGGATGCAGTTAACGACTGCATTCTCCGTTAATATTCTTTTATTTTCGGCCTAATTCGTTTCTATCGCAATTAGATTTCTCGAAAGCAAAATATTCCGGGTATAGATGATTACCCCTGAAGCCTGGCTCAGAATTAATATCGGATCAAGACGATAGATAGCATAGCTGACGATCATAACGCAACCAGCAAGACTTATCGTCCAGAAACCCATGGGCAGGACAGATTCTCCTGCTTTCTTCGAGTAATACCACTGATAAATAAAGCGTAGCGTAAAAACAATCTGCCCCGTAGCTCCCCAGACCAGTAATGGCAACGATATATCTTTATTCTGGAAAAACTGGTGTTCAAAACTTGCTGAATTTGCAAGCATGTATACCAGAAGCAATGCAGGAAGAAAGTACCCTGCCAACCAGAATTTCTCAGGCAGATAGCTGCGCTTGGGCATTAGCCTGAGATTGAAAACGTACACTACATATGTGATGGTTTGCCCCAGGATTACAGCAAAATCGTTACGTAACCAGCCATACATAAACAGAAAAAGAGACGCAACTGTACTTAATTCCCAGAACAGAGCCGGCGAGACTACCTTCTTGGCTTTCTCCGAAAGGATCCACTGGACGAGGGACCGACTAAAAAAGAGAACCTGTGCAATCAGTCCGATAATATAGATATAGGGTTTATCGTTAAACATTACTTTGACTGATCATATAATTAACATACCGTTTTTTCATCCAGCGGAAAGCAAAACAATCCATCGTAGGGCCCAGCAGACGGTTGAATAAATTGTATTTACTCTCATCGGCAATACGGGGAAAATGTCTCACCGGAATCTGTTTCACCGTACCGTTTTGCAATTGCACAAGAGCAGGCAGGAAACGGTGCATACCGTTAAATAAAGGGATCCGTTTTGCATACTCCGTCTTAATAATCTTCAATGGACAACCGGTATCCAGAATGCCATCGTCGGTCATCATTCTACGGAAACCATTGGCGATCTTCGAAGACGCTTTTTTTACAAAGTTATCTTTGCGCCCTGTGCGGATGCCCACTACCATAGCGTGATTTTCAATATGATCCAATAAAAGGTTGAAGTCTTCGGGGGCTGTTTGCAGATCGGCATCAATGTAACCAGTATATGGTGACTCTATTGTATCGATTCCGGCTTTGATTGCAGCACTTAATCCCCTATTTTGCTGAAGACTGATGTAGTAAAAATGTTTATATTCCTTA
Organism: Bacteroidales bacterium; assembly: GCA_963668555.2. Classification (GTDB taxonomy): domain Bacteria; phylum Bacteroidota; class Bacteroidia; order Bacteroidales; family UBA7332; genus CAXXIC01. The sequence goes on along the minus strand of CAXXIC010000001.1, from coordinate 4,362,083 downwards.
CAAACACTAATCATCTTTTCCAGACTTTTGTCTTTCGAGCCATCATTAACCAGCAATACTGCAGTTGGCACCTTTGCCCGGTTTAGATAATCGCTCATTACATTACCTAATCTGTCAATATTATTCTCTTCATTGTAAACCGGTACAATAATGGTCAACTGATACCTGGAGGTCTGATTCATAACTATTTTGTTGAATTGTTGATACTGTAATTTATATAATCCTGAAAGCCTTCATTATTCTATATATGAAGTCATCCGGATTCACTATACGTTTGGTTTATTCAATAATAAACCGTCCATTTACCTAAGTTCTTAGAATGGTGATAAGGTGCCATGATCCAGGAATAATCCCGGGGAATTTCGTCTTTGGTGACCAATACAGAAGGAGAATCCACCAATGTTCTCAGATATACCGCTTCCTGAGAATTCTTCACATCAATAAGATTTTTCTTCCAATCATTATTATTCTGGAATTCGGTGTGTCTGAAAAGCGAATAATGCTCCCACTTAACGCTGTAAAGATCCTTTTGCAGTTCATACGAGAGCGAAGATAATCTGTAATTCCAGACAATAACTTTTCGGTTCTGATCCAGTTTATTATCTTTTATAAAACGGGCAACTGGTGCTGTGCTGTTAATAACCAGTTCAGATTGGCTCATGATTTCAGCTGAAATAGGAGCAATAAAGACCGGAAACATCAGAGAGAGAGCAATAAAATGTTGCTTTTTGTCTTTTTCTTTCATGAAGAATAAAACGATTACGCCTATCCCCCAGAATATCCAGGCCATTATCGTCGGCTGGTATGAGAAACCCGGAATAAAACCCAGATACAATATTAAAAGCACCGTAAATAGAAGCGCAAAAAAAGCCTTGCTGATTATCAACCAGGTGCCGAATAGTTCCTCACGGGCTTCATCTGCAAAATATCCGCATATCATGGCCACAAAAGGAGTGAGCGGCAAAACATATAATAGCAATTTGGAACTTGAGGTTGAGAAAAACAATAATGGAATCAGAACTCCAAACAAAGTGAGCAGATTAATTCCGTTTGCTTTCCCCCGTATGTTTTGGCGGATAGCCTGCGGAATCAGAAATACAGAAGGAATCAGGGCTGCCGGCAAATAAGCCAGATAGTACCAGAATGGTTCAGAACGCTTCAGTTCTTTCGCTTTCATCATCCGGTTTACCAATTGTTCACCGATGAGAAAATTGTAGAAGTCCGGAGATTTCATTAGTAAATATACAAACCACCATCCTCCAATGATAAGGGTCAACACGATCCCCAATCCCACATGCCAGCCGTTTTTAAATCCCTGCACCTGCAATAATTTTCTTATCGGATAGATCATTAATACAGGAAGTATCATTCCGACTGGTCCTTTAGCAAATACGCATAATCCCAGAAAAAGAAAGTAGAAATAAAACATGCCTGCCTTTCTTTGTTTGAAATACAAGGTCAAAAACAGGACAGAAGCCAATTCGAGGGTGTTGAGGTAGGCGTCTATCGTCAATGCCCGGATAGAAATAAGGACAATGGGAAATCCGGCATAAATAAGTGCGGAGAAAATTGCTTTTTGCCTGTTGCAGAAAAGCTCCAACACAATTCTATAAACCAGATATATCTGTATCAAATAGGCAATTTGCAGAAAAAATCGGGCACCAAATGCATTAATTCCGAATATTTCCAAACCTAAAGAAGTCAGCCAATAGACCAACAATGGCTTATCGAAATGAAAAATACCCAGTAAATCAGGCATCAGCCAGTTACCGGTAGTCAGCATCTCCCGTGAGATTTCAGCGTAACGGGCTTCGCTGGTGTCGGTCACCCCCCAGGCTCCCAATTGCCATAGTAAGGCAAACAATAGAATGGGAAATATCCAGAAAAATCTTTTAGTAATGGTCATTGTAATACGGTAGATAGAGAACAAAAAGAGTGTTGATACCATGAAACAAACTTGCGAATTCCTTCTTCAAATGAGGTATTCGGGTTGTATCCAAGTAATTTCTGAGCTTTGGATATATCGGCAGATGTACAGATCACATCACCGGCCTGCATAGGTAAAGGATTGATAATAGCTTGCTTTCCGGTATTTACCGCTATAAGATGCACCATTTCTTTGAGCGAAATGGAATGATTTCCGCTCAGATTAAAGGTTTCGCAAACCTTAACATTCTCAGCCAGATAAGCAATTGCTCTTTGAATACCGTCGGTAATATCATCAATAAAAGCATAATCGCGCATGGTACTGCCATCTCCATAGAAAGGGATGGGCTGGTCATTAAGAATCATCCGGGTAAACTTATGAATAGCCAGATCGGGACGTTGTCTGGGTCCGTAAACTGTAAAAAAGCGCAACATTACGATATCAATATTGTATAGGTAATGATACAAATGACACATCTCTTCCCCGGCCTTCTTGGTAGCTGCATAAGGAGATATCGTTCGACTCATAACATTATCTTCTCTGAATGGAATCTGTTTGCTATCACCATAAACCGAAGAAGAAGAAGCAAATACAAATTTGCTGATTTTACGAATTTTCATGCATTCGAGAATATTTATAGTCCCTTGCATATTTACCTCTTCATAAAGAACCGGATCCGCAATACTTGGGCGAACGCCCGCCATTGCAGCCAAATGAATCACAACATCGATCTTATAGGATTTAAAAATCGTAATCAGAGCATCTCGATCTCTGATATCAACGCGACAAAGCGTATAGCGGGAGTTCGTCTTAAAAGGGGAAATGTTATTTTCTTTAATAGCCGGAGAATAGAAATCGTTGAAATTATCAACATTTATAACAGAGTGGCCCTCATTCAAAAGTTTTTTACTAAGACTTGAGCCTATAAAACCGGCGCCACCTGTAATCAGATAGGTCTTTCTACACATATGCAAAAATTTATTCGTCGAACCTTTTCTTCTACCGTAGTAACCTCAAAAAGGCACCTATTTATCTAATGTAATCCTTATAAGGATCTACCTTAATCAATAATCGCGGGCAAAGATATCCTTATTATTGACTTTTGCAAAGGTTTTATCAGCTGGATAATTGGTCTAATTGTCGCTAAACAGACTCTATCATTATAATATTCACCTGAAACATCTGCTTTTTGATACAAAGGTAGCTTATCAAAAAGGCATAGTTTGTAACTCATGTTACATAAAGGGAGAAATACCTGTCTGCCAATCGTAATTCTAGCCTAAGTTACTTATTTTTACTCATTCGACCTCTGATCCGGTAATAAGCATCAACAATCGGTTGCAGCAAATCATAGACGGGTAACATCAGGTAGAATTGTTTTTCACCCCAGACCTTTGCTGTATTGTTGAATATCACGCATTGAATGACAAAACGCACCAGAAAGAATACGCCCGCCACTACTGCAAGAATCCAATTCCATACACTAAGAATCAATAAAGCCACAACCGATAGATAAAACAGATACCGGCTAAAGCTCTCAAAACCGAGCGACAATGATCCACGTTGTTTAAGATAACGCGAAGTAATTCCATAAGCCAGCTTCTGCTCTTTCCAGGCTTTATCAAACATATAATACCCGGCACGGGTGATTGATTCTGAAGCAATCTCCACACGGGTATTTTCCCGATAAGCCACGCGATTGATAAATAAGTCATCATCTCCATCGCGAAGATTTAGATAACCTGAGAAGCCTCTGTTTTTAAAGAACAACTCTTTTCTATAAGCCAGATTGCGACGAATTCCCATAAAGGGATGGCCCGAAAGTGCTTTTCCCAGAAAGCGCATATTGAAAAAGAGATTATCTAACGAGCGCCATACCGATGTAATTGACTTGGGAAACAAATATGAAGAATAGAGCAACACCACGTGTGTATCATCGGTGAAGTTACGGGCCACAGATGCAATCCAGTTTTCACCGGCCACTTCACAATTGGCATCAGTCGTCAAAATCCAGTCGTATTTCGCAGCTTTGATTCCGACAGACATGGCCAGTTTACGACGACTGTGATTTTTCGCTCCTTCAGGAATATAGGTTTGGTAAAGATGTGGATTAGTTGGCTCCAAACGGGTCAACACATCATTGGTTTCATCGGTCGATCCATCGTTCACCACAATCACTTCAAATTTCGGATAGTGCTGTTTAAGAATGGCAGGCAAGAACTTTTCGAGATTCTCGGCATCGTTACAGCCATATACTACAACCGAAACCGGCACTTGTTCCGTAGTATATTCCAGTACACCCCGTTTTTGCTTTTTATTCTGAACGAGAATGCGGCGATATAAAGTAAGAAGGTAAAGTAATTGTATCGAAAAGAAAAGAAAAACAGCTCCCATTAGAGAGAGATCAATCGGAGATAAGAGATCGGTAAAAGTCATCATACTTGATATTCGTGAAAATATCTGCAAAGATAGGCTTTTGAACTGAAGCCGCCAGAATTAAGAGTATATATTCCATCAGTTTTTTAGATCTCACAAAAACATCTCGCACCATCGGTCGAAACGCTTCACGTGGTGTTCACCATACTTTGTCATGCTCACACGCACCTTCTCCACTGTTTTTTCTTTGCCGGGTTTCGATTTAGAGTAGAATTTATCGGAAAAGCAAATAAGTTGTTCTTCAAGCGAAACGGGGCGCATATCACGGGGTGTAATGGGAAATTCCAGTCCAATAATATCTTCCTTAGTCAGACCTGTACCTGTGTGACGCTCGCAAACCAAGGCGTGACGCGGAAATCCCTCCTTATGAATAATCGCGCTTCCCAGATATCCATGACGGAGATATGGCTGATCGCCATAGCAGCCAATATCCGGAGCATGGGTCAGAAACACACCAATATCATGAAGCATGGCTGCTTCTTCTACAAATTGCATATCAATATCTAATTCAGGATGATTGAGAGCGAGTTCTATCGCTTTATCTGCCACTAAACGACAATGATCAACTAAAATAGGATAAGCTTTACTATTTTCGGAATAATATTTTCTAATTACCTCTAACGGATCCATCTATTAATGAGTACTTTTGTGATGCAATATTACATAATTATTATGAGAAAACTGTGTTATGGGATCTTAATCCTACTTTTTTCAGTGCAATTCACCGCGATTCAGGCCGCAAATTTGCGTACCGGAGCCGAATGCCAGGAAGAACTTTTACCGATGCTGGCTGGGAAAAACGTTGCATTGGTGGTGAATCAAACCGCTGTTTTAGGGAAAAAACGCACCCATCTGACTGATACTTTACTTGCCCAACACATCCGGATAAAAAAGATTTTTGCTCCCGAACATGGTTTCCGGGGAACAGCAGATGCAGGTGAAACTATCAGTAACGCTACCGATACAAAAACCGGACTGCCCATCATTTCCCTTTATGGCAAAAATAAAAAGCCAACGCGCAATCAGTTGGAGCAGATCGATGTCGTAGTATTCGACATTCAGGATGTAGGTGCCCGCTTTTATACCTATATAAGTACGCTCTATTATTTGATGGAAGCGTGCGCTGACCAACATATTCAATTGATCGTACTCGACCGCCCCAATCCAAACGATTACATCGACGGTCCAATCATGCAGGATTCTTTACGCTCGTTCGTGGGTGCTTTGCCCATCCCCGTGCTTCACGGACTGACCGTAGGTGAACTGGCGCAAATGATCAACGGGGAAGGTTGGCTAAGAAGCCCGGGGAAGATTTGTCCGCTACAAGTAATTCGCATCAAAGGTTGGAAACACCATCAACCCTATTCTTTACCGGTGAAACCCTCCCCCAACCTACCCAACGATCAGTCCATACGACTTTATCCGTCGCTTTGCCTGTTCGAAGCCACCGATATCAGTATTGGCCGCGGCACAACTATTCCTTTTCAGGTAATCGGCTATCCGGACCGGAAATTTGGCAAATCCACTTTTACCCCAGTTTCCTTACCAGGATTTGACAAGAATCCGGTACATAAAGGGCGTTTATGTTACGGAACAGATATGCGTAAAGCAGCTTTCGAGGGAGGTTTTACCCTTCGCTTTTTTCTGGACTTCTATAATAAATCCGGTCAGGGAGCTTTATTCTTTAGAGATCCCCGTGGATTTGATCAGTTAATCGGTAATAGCAATGTACGCAGACAAATTATCGACGGTAAAAGCGAAGTATTCATTAAAAGCTTATGGCAGAAAGAGTTAAAGGAATATAAAGAAAAACGAAGCAAATATTTACTCTACACTGAGTAGAAAGCCCGATGAAATAAGGGCTGCACGAAAACAAAAAGGTCAGATTATTTTTGGCAAATATAAAATAATGTGTAATTTTGCACCTGTAATCAATCACCAACGCATGACTCGGTAGCTCAGTTGGTAGAGCAATTGACTCTTAATCAATGGGTCGTGGGTTCGAACCCCACCCGGGTCACAAAAACGAAAAAAGGCAATCTTAGCAGATTGCCTTTTTTCGTTTTCAAACTTCGTGATTTAGCTGCAATTGAATACAAAACAAAACCTTTCGCCACAATTTACCGTGAACACTCACATTTCCATACTTTAGCATCCATTTTTCCGACTTTAAATCACATAATTTCTAAATAGAAAGTCGTATCTTTGCGCCTTAAAATCAAAAATTGCCGAAAAAACGGCATCTACACAATCTCGCAAATACATCAAAACAACGATATAATGAAAAGAGACAACGTTATTTTTGACATTATCGAGAAGGAACACCAACGCCAATTGAAAGGTATTGAGTTGATCGCTTCTGAAAACTTTGTAAGTGACCAGGTAATGCAGGCTATGGGTTCATGCCTGACCAACAAATATGCTGAAGGCTATCCAGGCAAACGCTACTACGGCGGTTGCGAAGTGGTAGACCAAAGCGAACAAATCGCTATCGACCGTTTGAAAGAACTGTTCGGCGCTGAATGGGCTAACGTACAGCCTCACTCAGGTGCTCAGGCGAATCTTGCCGTATTCTATGCTGTAATGAACGCAGGTGACAAATTCTTAGGCTTGAACCTTTCTCACGGTGGTCACCTGACTCACGGTTCTCCTGTAAACTTCTCGGGTTTGATGTATCACGCTCTTGAGTACAATGTACGCGAAGACAACGGTATGGTTGATTACGATCAAATGGAAGAAGTTGCATTGCGCGAACGTCCGAGAATGATTGTCGGTGGAGCTTCAGCTTACTCTCGTGACTGGGATTACGCTCGTATGCGTCAAATTGCAGACAAAATCGGCGCTATCCTTTGGGTAGACATGGCTCACCCAGCCGGTATGATTGCAGCTAATGAATTGAAAAGCCCGCTTCAACATGCACATATCGTAACTTCGACTACACACAAAACATTGCGTGGTCCGCGTGGTGGTGTGATCTTATTAGGTCAGGATTTCGATAATCCATGGGGTAAAAAAACGCCTAAAGGTGAAATCAAAAAAATGTCTGCCTTGTTGGATTCTGCAGTATTCCCGGGTGCACAAGGTGGTCCGCTGGAGCACGTAATCGCTGCTAAAGCGGTTGCATTCAGCGAAGCATTGGCTCCTGAATTTACCACTTACCAAAAACAAGTGAAAAAGAATGCCGCTGTAATGGCTCAGGCATTTATGGATAAAGGTTACAAGATCGTTTCTAACGGAACTGAAAACCACTGTATGTTGATTGACCTTCGTACCAAATTCCCTGATTTAACAGGTAAAATGGCTGAAAACGCTTTGGTGAAAGCAGATATCACTGTAAACAAAAACATGGTTCCTTACGACAGCCGTTCACCATTCCAGACTTCAGGTATACGCGTAGGTACTCCTGCTATCTCGACTCGTGGTGCCAAAGAAGATTTGATGCTTGAAATCGTGGAAATGATGGATACCGTACTTTCGAACCCCAACGATGATGCAGTTGCCAAAGCAGTATGCGAGAAAGTAAACAAAACAATGGTGGAATACCCCATCTTCGCTTGGTAATAAGCTGAACTTTCTTTTACCGCAAACGTTAATTCGTAAGCAATAATAACCGAAATGCCTCCTGACTATGGTTTGTGAGGCATTTCTCAATATATTACGAATTATGAAAGCAAAAATCTCAATGAAATGACAGGAAGGCATGGCTTTCGCTGCGGTGTAGCTGCTATGCTGCGGATGATTGCTCCACTCTCGTTTCATGTTTTTCTGAATGGAGAAGAAATTCTTCCGGAATAACTTCCGGTAAGAAACTAAACTAATTATTTTTCATCTAAAAATGAGAATACTTTCTGTTTTGCAAATTCTTTTATTTAATTTTGATGCGTAATTAAATAAACCTACAGAAAGTAATATACAATTATTAATATGAGTATTTTAAAACCTGGAAAACCGATTGGGATCGCATGTGATCATGCCGGTTATGAATTAAAACAATATTTACTGGAAGTTTTCAAACAAAAGAAGATCGAAGTAGTTGATTTTGGAACAAACTCGACAGAAAGCTGCGATTATCCCGACTGCGCACATCCTTTGGCAGAAGCTGTAGAAAGTGGTCAGGTTTATCCCGGTATTGCTATCTGTGGAAGTGGAAACGGTATCAACATCACGCTGAACAAACATCAGGGTATTCGTGCCGGATTGTGCTGGAGCGTAGAGCTTGCCCGTCTGGTCCGTCAGCACAACGACGCAAACGTATTGGTAATGCCTGGTCGCTTTATCTCAAAAGAAGAGGGATTGTTTATCATGGACACCTTCCTGAATACCGATTTTGAAGGCGGTCGTCACCAAACCCGCATCGATAAGATTCCTGTGAAGTAAGATTTTTATCTCATTATATAATCAAACCTGTTGGATTCCCGGCGGGTTTGATTTTTTATATAATGTTCCCTTCAATATAATTTCATCATCGAGAGGAAATTGTTAATTTTGTCCGACAACGTATTTCGTTCCAGATAACACGTTATACATTTCAAATCCTACGACCTAACGTATTACTGAATACGTAAAACTTATAACTTAAAAAACTTATGAAGAAACTGCTTTTAGGGGACGAAGCAATTGCACAAGCGGCCATAGACGCCGGACTTTCGGGTGTATATGCTTATCCCGGAACTCCTTCCACCGAGATAACAGAGTACATTCAATCATCGAAGCAAGCAAGTGAGCGAAACATCCACAGCCGTTGGGCTACTAACGAGAAGACAGCCATGGAAGCTGCTCTGGGCATGTCTTTCGCCGGAAAACGCGCATTGGTCTGCATGAAGCACGTGGGACTGAACGTGGCTGCCGACGCCTTTGTTAATGCCGGAATGACTGGTGCAAACGGCGGATTGGTTGTGCTGTCGGCGGATGATCCCTCGATGCACTCATCACAAAACGAACAAGACTCTCGTTTCTACGGTAAGTTTGCCTTTATGCCTATCCTCGAGCCCTCGAACCAACAAGAGGCGTACGATATGGTGTACGGAGCATTCGAGATGTCTGAAAAGTTGCAAATACCCGTGTTGTTGCGCATCACCACTCGTTTGGCTCACTCTCGCGCCGGAGTGGAAACCCGAGAACAGCAACCCGAGAACAAGCTAAACCCCGCAACCGATTGGCGTCAATGGACATTGCTTCCAGCCAATGCACGCAACCGGTTCAAAAGATTACTGACCGACCAGAATCTGTTTGAACAGGAAGCTGAAAACTCTCCTTTCAATAAATTCATCGAAGGAGACGATAAAAAGTTAGGCATTATTGCTTGCGGAATTGGCTACAACTACCTGATGGAACAATATCCAGACGGTTGCCCCTACTCCGTTTTGAAAATCTCGCAATATCCTATTCCTACAAAATTGGTAGCTAAATTAGTAACCGAAAGCGAAGAGATCCTGGTGCTTGAAGATGGTTATCCTTTTGTAGAAGAACAAGTGAAAGGTCTGCTCGGCCTGGGTGTAACCGTGAAAGGGCGTCTCGATGGTACACTTTCGCGCGACGGGGAGTTGACTCCAGACAGCGTTGGACAAGCTTTAGGCTTTGCGCCACAACAGTTTTTCCAAAAACCGGAATTGCTTGCAGGTCGTCCTCCGCAACTTTGCCAGGGATGCGGCCACCGCGACGTGTACGAAGCATTGCAAGAGGTGGTTCAATCTGATTTCCCCACTGATCACCGCGTATTCAGCGACATCGGTTGCTACACATTGGGCGCATTGCCTCCGTTCCGTTCCATTCACACTTGTGTGGATATGGGAGCTTCAATCACGATGGCGAAAGGCGCTGCAGATGCAGGACTGTTTCCTTCGCTGGCAGTGATTGGTGACTCCACCTTCACTCACTCGGGAATGACAGGTTTGCTCGATTGCGTCAATGCCAAATCAAATGTAACAATCATCATTTCGGATAATGAAACCACTGCAATGACCGGTGGTCAGGATTCAGCAGGAACAGGACGCATCGAAGCGATTTGTAGCGGTTTAGGCGTTGAGCCGGATCACATTCGCGTATTTGTTCCATTGAAAAAGAATTTCGAAGAGATGAAACAGATCATCCGCGAAGAGATTGCCCATACAGGTGTATCGGTGATTATTCCGCGCCGCGAATGCATTCAAACGTTGAAACGGAAGAAAAAGTGATTTCTTTCCAGTGGAGTTAAACGGAGTTATGGGGAGTAACAGGGAGTTATCCAGGTACCTGCCCTCTATGATCAAAAATCGACAACAATGAAAACAGATATAATTTTAGCCGGTGTGGGCGGACAGGGAATCTTGTCCATCGCGGCAGTAATCGGCGAAGCAGCCGTTTCAAACGACCTTTTTATCAAACAAGCCGAAGTACACGGCATGAGCCAGCGGGGCGGTGATGTGCAATCGAACCTACGCATATCGGATCGTCCGATTGCATCGGATCTGATTCCTTTGGGTAAAGCAGATCTGATCATTTCCCTCGAACCAATGGAAGCGTTGCGCTACCTTCCTTATTTGTCGGAAAACGGTTGGTTGGTTACCAATTCAGAAACGTTTGTCAACATCCCCAACTATCCTGAAATGGATCAATTAATGGCGGAGATCGACAAATTGCCCCGCAAAATTGTGTTGAACGTAAGCGAGATCGCCAAGGAGACAGGTTCGGTACGTTCGGCCAATATGGTGTTACTGGGTGCAGCCACACCTTTCTTCAACATTCCTTTTGAGCAAATCGAGGAGGGTGTTCGCCGCATCTTCGATCGCAAAGGCGAAGAGATCGTAACCGTTAATGTGAACGCGCTTCGTGCCGGAAAAGAAGCAGCTGAAAAGCTGATGTAACCGGTTGATTGAATACAAAATAACAAAGCCCCGAAAAAGCGTAATTAAATTTCGTTTTTTCGGGGCTTTGTTATTTTGTATAAGTATCTGTAAAATTCCGTTTGCAATATTATTTAGCTAAATCCCATTCGATTCCACAATCCAAACTCCTGGTTTATTATTCAAAGATTCCCGAATCAGTCCCGCCGCTACTTGTCGGGCTTCAATCGCTTTGTATTTTTTCAAGCTTCCTACCATCAGCCAGCTAATGGCTTTCATTACTCCCTTCGAAATAACTTCTCCCAACCGGAATTCACTACGTTTGCCCAGCAACAATGATGGACGAACAAAGACCACTTGATTAAAAGGCAATTCACTTACATCGGCCTCCATCTCTCCTTTTGTACGAAGATAGAAGTTGCCCGTTGATTTATCAGCTCCAAGAGACGAAACCACCGCAATACTCCCGACCCCGTTGCGGAAACACGTTTGGGCAAAAGCGACCACGTAGTCGTGATCTATCTTATATTGCGCACTCTGACTGCCTGCTTTCTTAATGGTTGTACCCAGACAACAGAAAGCGTGACTTGCCGTAAGCCCTTTACCCGACTGATGCAATGCATCGAAGTCAACAATTACCTGTTCCAGCTTTGGGTGTTGCAGCTCTATCGGTCGACGTATCCAAATGGTTACGTGTTCGAATCGTTCATCCGCCAGCAATTGTTTAACCAACTCCTGTCCTACCAGTCCGGTTGCGCCTGCGACTAATGCTGTGTATTTTTTGGTTTGCATATTATTGTTTTTATGAAAGCTCATCCTTCGACGCTATTATTATTTTTCAATAACTGATCCTGAGGGATGATATTTTTTCTGCAACCCTTGAAGGAAGTTCCTCAAAATCTGATCTTGGCAAGGGCGATATTGCTCCTGATTGGGTTTACGGAACAAAGCACTGAGTTCGTGTTTGCTGATTTTAAAATCCGCAAGCTGAAGAATTGCCAGAATATCTTCATCTTTCAGGTTTAATGCAATTTTTAATTTTCGGAAGATGATATTATTATTCAACCGTTTCTCCGGAGCAGGTTGTTCTCCTTCTTTTTTACCGCGTTTTTCAACAATCAATCCATTCAGAAAAATGGCCAGCTGAGTGTCGTCTAGTTCCAGATAAGACGGATCATCTTCTCTTTTCATCCAATCGCTGATTTGTGCCCGTGTCACTTCTTGATCACCTAAGCCAAACAGTTCAATCATTTTCGCATCGTTAAAATCGAAGGTGTAACGGATACGTCGCATTATGTCGTTGTTATTCATTTGTGGTCTGTTTCGATTTGAGAAAGTTTATATTTGAATTTATAATCTCTTTTGCAATATAATATAGTTGCTAAAGGTAGCTGGTTTTTTGTTTAAATTCAAACCGCCCCCTCCTGAAATCAGGAAAAGGACAGAAGGTGAAGCAACCCCATGCTATTGTTACTTTCAAGACCAGCAAAACAATTCAAAATTGTTCCGTCAAAAAAAGATAATTTTCCCTCAAAAATAAGCTCGTTTTCATTGGGATAAATTAACTTAGGCGTCAAATCGAAGAAATTATGATAAAGAAATTTTTGCCGGCTGTTTTGTTCTGTTGTTGTGCAGCTCAGAGTCAGGCTCAGACTTACAACGAATGGATCGACAAGTCATTTAAAGCGTTGGAAGCAAAAGACACGGTCACGGCCGAAGCCTGCCTGAAAAACGCATTACGAACAGAACCTGCCAATGCACAGAACTCCCTAATACTCTCCAATTTAGGCACAATTCAACGCCAGATGGGCCATCGTGAAGATGCGCTTGCATCTTATTCTAACGGACTGCTCTTTGCGCCCAACTCTGTGGCGATCTTTATGAATCGGGCTGCACTATATCTGGAAATGGATAGTACCCAAAGCGCATTAAACGATTATAACCGTGCAATCGCATTGGATGGCAAAGAGTTGGATGCTCTTAACATGCGGGGAACTATTTATCTTGAAAAAGCCGATACAGTGGCAGCCAAAAAAGATTTTGAGAAAATTCTGGAAATCAAACCCAACAACCGGGACGGAAAGAAAGGTTTGGCGCTCATTTATAAAATGCAAGGCAACTATCAGGAAGCTGAAAAACTGTATAATTCGTTAGTTAAAACAAATCTGATTGACCCCGAACTGTTCTTTAATCGCGCTGAGCTTTTCTTCTTCAACAAAAAATACGATAAGGCCCTGACCGACATCACCAAATCAATTGATCAGGACAAAACCAATCCGGCAGCCTATTTCCTTCGTGGAAAGATTAACTGGAGCCTGTACGAACGCATCGATGCGAAACAGGATTTCATGAAAGCTAAAGAATTGGGATTTGACGCAAAACAGGTTGATTTTTGGATGCGAAAGATTAAATAAGAGATAGTAGGTTTTACGTAATACGTTTTACGTTAAAAGAATTGCAGAACTCAAAGCTAACAGCTAAAGTTCAAGCCCAATAAATATTCAATAAACGACTTAACACATAAATGTTATGACTCTTATAGACAGATTTTTAAAATACGTTACGTTCGATACGCAATCGGACGATAACACGCAACTGACACCCAGCACACCGGGACAGTTATTTTTCGCACAATATCTTGAGGGAGAGCTTAAACAAATGGACTTGTTAGATGTTTATCTTGATGAAAACGGATATCTGACAGCAACTCTTCCGGCCAATACAGATAAAACGTTACCTGTAATTGGTTTCATCTCGCACCTCGACACCAGCCCCGACATGAGCGGAAAGAATGTTTCACCCCGCGTGGTGAAATACGAAGGAAATGATATCGTTTTGAACGAAGATAATCAAACCATCCTCTCTTCGAAGGATTTTCCCGAATTAAACGACTATATCGGACAGGATATTGTGGTTACAAATGGCAAGACGCTCCTTGGCGCCGATGACAAAGCGGGTGTTGCGGAGATCGTTTCAGCGATGGAATATCTGCTGGCTCATCCCGAAATCAAACACGGAAAGATTCGCATCGGTTTCACACCCGACGAAGAGATCGGACAAGGGGCACATAAGTTCGACGTGGAGCAATTTGGTGCCGATTGGGCGTATACGATGGATGGAGGGGCTATCGGCGAACTGGAGTTTGAGAACTTCAATGCAGCTCAGGCTAAAATCACATTCCAAGGTCGAAACGTGCATCCCGGTTATGCCAAACACAAAATGCTGAACTCCATCCGCATCGCTAATGAGTTCATTACCATGCTTCCCCGCTGGGAAACACCGGAACATACCGAAGGATATGAAGGTTTTTATCACCTGACAAACTTCGAGGGAAACGTAGAGCAGACCGTGATTACCTATATAATTCGCGATCACGACAAAGATCGTTTCGAACGGCGCAAGAAAGAGTTTGAACATCTGGTGCGCAAAACCAACAATGAATACGCAGGATGTGCCACGCTTGAGCTGAAAGATCAGTACTACAACATGCGTGAAAAGGTAGAGCCAGTCATGCACATTGTCGATCTGGCCAACGAAGCGATGCTGCAAGCGGGCGTTAAACCATTGATTAAACCAATACGCGGAGGAACCGATGGTTCTCAGCTATCTTACAAAGGATTACCCTGTCCGAACATCTTCGCCGGCGGACACAATTTCCACGGACGGTACGAGTTTGTTCCGGTTCTTTCGATGGAGAAAGCGATGCAGGTGATCGTGAAAATTGCATCGCTAGCGGCTGAGAAATAGTTATTTCTCTGTGTTACTCTGTGAAATATATATGTTACTCTGTGTCAAAAAACACCTACCATGAAAACCACACCATTCACCCGATTTCATCAGGCAATGGGCGCAAAAATGCTCGAATTTGCCGGTTATAATATGCCGATTGAGTACAGCGGCATTCTCGACGAACACCTTAACGTTGTGAACGGCGTAGGTGTGTTTGATGTCTCGCATATGGGCGAGTTTTGGGTGAAAGGCCCGAATGCCTTGCCGTTTCTGCATCGCATCACCTCGAACGATGTTGCGTCACTTGCAATCGGTCAGGCGCAATACTCCTGTTTTCCGAACGACCAAGGCGGTATTGTCGATGATATAGTAGTCTATCACATCGAGCCGGAGAAATATATGATTGTGGTGAATGCTTCAAATGTGGAAAAAGATTGGAATTGGTGTGTGTCGCATAATCAGGAAGGCGCAATTCTGGAAAATGCATCGGAACGTACGGCACAATTGGCAATCCAGGGCCCCAAAGCGATTGATGTTTTAAAGAAGCTTACCTCGGTCGATTTAACGGCGATACCCTATTACCACTTTACAGTTGGCGAAGTAGCCGGAGTGAAAGAGGTAATTATATCAAATACAGGCTACACCGGTGCAGGTGGTTTTGAAATCTATTTTTATCCCGAATTTGCGGAACAGGTTTGGAACGCGCTTTTCGAAGCCGGAGCCGAGTTCGGCATCAAACCCGCGGGATTAGGTACTCGCGACACCCTGCGATTGGAGATGGGTTACTGCCTGTACGGCAATGACATAAACGATACGACTTCAACCATTGAAGCAGGACTGGGTTGGATCACCAAATTCACGGAAGGACACGAATTTACAGCTCGTGCTATTCTGGAAAAACAAAAGGCGGAAGGCGTTTCTCGCAAATTGTGTGGTTTCCGTATGGCGGAAAAAGGAATTCCCCGCCACGATTATGAGATTGTAAATCCTATGGGAGAAATTATCGGTCGCGTAACATCGGGAACGATTTCGCCCACAACCAAAGACGGTATCGGGCTGGGTTACGTGCAAACCGCATACGCTGCTCCCGGCACAGAGATATTTATCCGCATTCGTAACCGTGATCTCAAAGCGATAATTGCAAAACCTCCGTTTAGAAAATGAAAGGAACATGTACTAATGTTCACCAATGAAAATGTCAATCTACATACAATACTGATAGCTATCGGTATCGTATGTAGATTGACAAAAATAATATTTACGAATGAAAAAAGTAGAAGTTTGTTTTTCGCCGGCGCTTTATCCTTTTTATCATAATCCCGAAGCTGTAGTCGTGGTTGTCGATATTTTCCGGGCTTCCACCTCTATTTGTACGGCATTGATCAACGGCGCAAGCAGAATATTCCCTGTTGCCTCCGTGGAAGAGGCCCAAACTTATAAAGAAAAAGGATATCTTGTCGGCGCAGAACGTAATGTGGAACGTTGCGATTTTGCCGATTTCGGAAACTCACCATTCGACTACACCCCCGATCATGTGCGGGAAAAGGAGATCGTCTTTACCACCACCAACGGCACTCAGGCCATTCAAGCTGCAGTGGGTGCTCACGCGTTGGTAATCGGTGCCTTCATCAATCTCTCGTCCGTTACGAGGTTTTGCAAAGAGCAACAGCGCGATGTTTTGATTCTCTGTTCCGGCTGGAACAACCGGATTAATTTCGAAGACGTACTGTTTGCAGGAGCCCTTGCGGAACAGTTGACCGCCCATCACTACGAGATCGTTTCGGATGGCGCTATGATGTCAGAATTGCTATGGAAGCAAAGTAAAAAACATCCGAAACACCTGATTGAAAGATCGGAACATTATCAACGATTGAAAAAGCATGGCTTTCAGGATCAGGTAAACTTCTGTCTTTCGATTGATTTGGTGGAAGGCTTACCGGTTTTAAAGGATAATGTATTGGTATTGATTTAATTTGAATATGAGAAAAGAGTTTGATTTATCCCTGTATTTAGTAACAGATAGATGTTTATCGTTAGGCCGCTCACTGATTGAAGTAGTAGAAAAGGCCGTTGCGGGAGGCGTAACCATGGTGCAATTGCGTGAAAAAGATTGCTCTACCCGCGAATTTATCGAATTGGCAATAGCTGTAAAAAAAATTATCGCTTCTCATCATGTTCCTTTAATTATTAACGACCGTGTGGACGTAGCCCTGGCGGCAGAAGCCGACGGCATACATGTCGGTCAAAGCGACATGAGCTGCCACTTGGTACGCAAACTGATGGGCAAAAAGGCCATAATCGGTCTTTCCATCGAAAATGAAGAACAGGCTAAAGAATCCGCCGACTGGGATATCGATTATATAGGCATTAGTCCTGTTTTCTCCACTCCTACCAAAACTGATACCGCTCCCGCACTAGGCATCGAAGGAATACATCGTATACAAAAACTTACACCGCACCGCATGGTCGGCATTGGTGGTATCAACCAATCAAACCTGCATAAAATCATCCACGCAGGAGCTGAAGGTGTAGCGTTAGTAAGTGCTATCTGCTCAGCACCTGACATTACCCTTTCTGCACGGGAACTAAAACAACTAATTATTCTGGCGAAATCGAATTAATATGAGTCCCGGTTATATTTGGAATTCCATTTCCTACCCGATTTACTCCTGATTAAACTTTTTAAGCCCTTTTGCACCGAATGTTTGCGATTTATTTGTTAATACCCTAATTTGATAATAAATTTGCACGCTCAAAGAAAACACTAGACTATAAATCTCTGGAATTTTAGTTTGGGAAGACCTTTTTCTGATTTTATTTGACTAAAACAGAAGCCTAATCGACTTCCCCAAAGAGAAGATGGCTAAACAAATTATTTAGAAATGCCCGGAATATCAGACCGCGGGGTGAAAATGCCCGCTTCGCCCATTCGTAAATTAGTGCCGTTGGCTAATAAGGCCAAAGAAAGAGGAATTAAGGTATACCATCTTAATATCGGTCAACCTGACCTGCCGACACCCGAAGTGGGCATCCAGGCAATTCGCAACATTGACCGAAAAATTTTGGAGTATAGTCCTAGTGAAGGTATTTTATCTTTACGCGAAAAATTGGTAGGTTACTATGAAAAGTTCAATATCAATGTTTCAGCGGAGGAGATCATCATCACAACCGGAGGTTCCGAAGCGGTTCTATTTGCATTTATGGCCTGCCTCGATCCGGGTGATGAAATCATCGTTCCGGAACCTGCTTATGCCAACTACATGGCTTTTGCCATCTCTGCCGGCGCCATTATCAAAACCATTCCTTCGTCTATCGAAGAAGGTTTTGCCCTGCCCTCTGTGGATAAATTCGAGGCATTAATTTCAGAACGTACCAAAGGTATTCTGATCTGCAATCCCAACAATCCTACAGGTTATCTTTACACACAAAAAGAGATGAACCAGATCCGTGATTTGGTAAAAAAATACGACCTTTTCCTTTTCTCGGATGAGGTTTACCGTGAGTTTTGCTATACCGGAGCTCCTTACATTTCTGCGTTCCACCTCGAAGGAATCGAAGAAAATGTAGTGTTGATCGACTCAGTATCGAAACGTTACAGCGAGTGTGGTATACGTATAGGTGCTCTTATCAGCAAAAATAAACAGGTACGCGACAGTGTGATGAAATTCTGTCAGGCTCGTTTGAGTCCACCCTTGATTGGACAAATATGTGCCGAAGCTTCACTAGATGCACCGGATGACTATTTGCTAAATACCTACAACGAATATGTGGAGCGCCGTAAGTTCCTGATTGATGGACTAAACCGTATCCCCGGCTGCTACTCTCCCATTCCAATGGGTGCATTCTATACTGTGGCGAAGTTACCGGTAGATGACGCCGACGAATTCTGCTCATGGTGTCTGGAGCACTTTGAATATGAAGGGCAAACTGTCTTTATGGCACCTGCTTCCGGGTTTTATACAACACCCGGCATTGGACGCAATGAAGTTCGTATCGCATACGTACTAAAAAAAGAGGATCTGGCTAACGCGTTGATCGTCTTAGGAAAAGCATTGGAAGCCTATCCGGGACGAACGCTTTAAGAGTGAAGTAACCGGGAGTTATGGAAGTTATTCCAACATTAAGGTCATGAATTTAGAATACTTTATAGCGAAAAAGATACATTTCGGCAACGAGGGGGAGAAGCGAGTTTCTCCCCCTGCTGTTCGTATTGCTACCATCGGTGTAGCGCTCGGACTGGTTGTGATGATTCTTTCCGTCGCAATAGTAATCGGATTCAAAAAAGAGATTCGCAACAAAGTAATCGGCTTTGGCTCACATATCCAGATCTCCCATCTTGATAGTAATAACTCTTACGAGATGCAACCGATCTATGTGGGGGATAAACTAATGAACGATATCCGGCGCACTGACGGCATTTTGCATATACAGCGTTTTGCCACTAAACCGGGCATACTCAAACTGGAAAATGACTTTCAAGGTGTTGTGCTCAAAGGTATCTCCCGGGAATACGACTGGAATTTTTTCAAAGCGAATCTGGTCGAAGGAGAGCTGTTCTCCGTAAAAGGAGACTCACCAACCAACGATGTCCTCATCTCCAGAACTCTCGCCAATAAACTGAAGCTGAAAGTCGGAGATAGCTTTCTCACCTATTTTGTACAGGAAAACGTCCGTGTACGTAAATTCAAAGTAAAAGGAATTTACCAAACCAATTTCACCGACTACGACAAAGCGTTTATTCTGGCAGATATGCGTCACATTCAACGCCTGAACGGATGGGACGAAAAGCAAGCAGGAGGTGTGGAGGTATTGGTGAATGATTATAACCGACTGGATGAAATTTCGGATGATTTAGGCCAAAAACTGAGCAATCGCGAAGATCTCTACCAAAGCAATCTGTATGTACGCTCCATCAAAGAGATGAATCCGCAGATTTTCAGTTGGCTCGATCTACTGGATATGAATGTCTGGATTATTCTGATCCTCATGATTTCCGTAGCTGGATTTACCATGATCTCTGGATTGTTGATCATTATCCTGGAACGTACCAATATGATCGGCATCCTCAAAGCAATGGGTGCAAACGACCTCAGCATTCGCAAGATCTTTCTTTATGTCTCATTTTTCCTTGTTGGTAGAGGCATGATCTGGGGAAATGTGATCGGACTCTCTATCTGTCTTTTGCAACAACAGTTTCACTTCCTCAAACTTAATCCCGAGGTATATTATCTCTCTGCTGTTCCCATTGAACTAAACTGGGGATATATCTTTTTACTGAACATTGGCGCCCTCACGGTATCCATGTTAATGCTGGTCGGCCCCTCCTATCTTATCGCAAAAATCCGTCCTGCAGAATCGATTCGCTTCGAATAAAAAGAATCAGATCTTCATCGGTACTTCCATCAAAAGCAATTCCGCATCCTGAGAGTGACTCTTGATGGATATTTTGTCAGTCTCCGAAATCCCCAAACCATCCCGGTCATAAAGAACTTTGCCATCAATTTCCACACTGCCTCCAATCACAAGGGCATATATTCCATTCTCTGTGCTCTTTAATTCGTAATCAAGTTCAAGATCCTTATCGAATTTTCCTAAATAAAACCAGGCATTCTGGTGAATCCACACACCTTCATCATCCACCTTGGGTGAAAGTATTTGTTGCAGGTGATTTCTACTATCCGCTACATGCAGACTGATTTGCTGATAGCGAGGTGTAACGTTCAGCACATTCGGAAAAATCCAGATCTGGAACAATTTTACTGCATTGAATTTATCAGCATTGTATTCACTGTGTTGAATGCCTGTTCCTGCGCTCATCACTTGAATATCACCGTGACGAATCACAGAGGTATTGCCCATGCTGTCACGATGCTCCAAAGCACCTTCCAACGGAATGGTAATAATCTCCATATTGTCGTGAGGGTGAGTCCCGAATCCCATTCCTGCCGCAATGTAATCGTCATTTATTACACGCAATGCTCCAAAATGAACCCGATCGGGATCAAAATAGTCCGCAAAACTAAAGGTATGGTGCGTATCCAACCATCCATGATTGGCATGTCCCCGACTTGAGGCCCTGTGTAGAATATATTTTGCCATGATTTAATTGATTTGTTTATCTTCAAACAGGTATCATCGGCATAATGTTTTTCGCTTTCAGAATTATCGGGTTTTATTGGATTAGTTTTGTAGTTGAATTAGCATATTTACTCCGTCTTATCATATACCTCTAAAGCTGTCGGCAGACAACTCGCGACTCCTTTTAAACCACAAACTGTGAGGGTAATCAGAATCGTATCTTTAATCTCCTCGCGTGTAGCTCCCAACTTCTTGGCCATCGGCACATGAAAATAAACGGCAGTTGTATCTCCCATCGCCGACTTTATACCGATATAGATCAGCTGCTTGGTTTTGGCATCCAGCCCGCTTGTGCTTTTCAGCGCTTCAATTAATCCGTTAAATGCCTGAGCTACTTCAGGCGCTTCTGTTTGAAATACTTCCATTGGATTCATGATAATCTTGTTGATTTAGTTAAGTTTTGATTCGTTTATAAACAGAAAATAATCCTTAAACGTTTCAAAATTAAGAATTCCATTCTATTTATATACCGATTCAATTGAGATTCATCCCCATTCGCCTCACATTGATCAAATAATTTAACCAGATGGTCAATTTTTATGATTAACCATTTGGTTAATTCAAAAAAACTCATTTACTTTGCCAAACAGTTTAACCATATAGTTAAATCCATTATGAAAGATCTCAGTACTGAAGAAAAGATTCTCGAAGCAGCCCGGAACATTTTTTTCCGCAAAGGTATGGATGGGGCCCGCATGCAGGAAATTGCCGATGAGGCAGGCATCAACAAAGCATTATTACACTACTACTTCCGAAGCAAGGACAAGTTATTTGAAGCCGTTTTTCAGGAGGTAATCCGGGGATTCTTCCGTTCCATCGAACAAACTCTTTACGCGGAATTGCCCCTGACGGAGAAAGCCGATTTCATTGTGGATCGTTATATCTCGATGATTGAAAGCAATCCTTTTGTTCCGCAATTTATCATCAACGAGATCAACCGAAATCCGAAGATGTTGCGCGATGTAATGTTTAGCGAAAAATTTAATCCCGCTAATTTGGTTAAAGTATTCGGAGAGTCCGATGCGGAAAATCATCAATTGGGATTTGACCCCAGACAAATGATTGTTAGCCTGTTGGGAATGGTTATTTTCCCCTATGCCGCGCGAAACTTGCTGCAAATGATCTACTTCGACGGCAATGAAGAGGCATACTCTCAATTTCTAGTCGAACGAAAAGAATTTGTCAAATCAATGATTCTAAAAATGATGCAATCATGAAGCAACTATTCCTTTTTATTTCCACTGCATTTTTCCTGACCTCTTTACAAGCACAGGAAGTAACTCTGGACAGTTGCCGGAGTTGGGCACGGCAAAACCATCCGTTACTGAAACAAGCAGGTGTAATTAATGAACTTTCCGCTTTGCGGGAGAAAAGTATCACTTCGGGCAATCTTCCACAGATCGATCTGACAGGTCGTGCTACTTATCAATCGGATGTGACAAAAATCCCAATCACACTGCCAGGCAAGACAATCAAAGAGATGTCGAAGGATCAGTACAAACTTTATATTGAAGTGAAACAAAAGATCTATGACGGTGGTATCAGTCAGAACCGTAAACTAATCGAAGAAGCCGACCGCAAAATCTCGCAGCAACAAAATGAAACGGATCTCTACAAAATCAGAGAAACCGTGAACCTGCTTTACTTCCAGTCACTCACATTTCAAGAGAATAAGCGCATTCTGGAACTTAAAAAGCAGATTCTGGACGAACGAATAGGCGTTGTCTCTTCCGCGGTAAAACACGGAATGGTCTTACCCAACGATCTGGATAATCTGAAGGCGGAACGACTTCTCACCGATCAGCAATTGACGGAAACAGAAGCCGGACAACGAACTTCGGCAGATCTGCTTTCGCTGATTACCGGTAAAAAAATAACGCTTCAATCGACTTTTTGGCTGCCTGTGGCTTCTTCTGCATCAGAAAGCAACGAGATTAAACGCCCGGAGCTAAAATTATTCTCTCTGCAACAAGATAAGTTGGAGAAAAACAATATGGTTTTAAACAGCAGCCGTTTACCTTATGCTTATGCTTTCGGGCAGGCTGGTTATGGACGCCCCGGATTAAATATGCTCAACAATAATTTCGACGATTGGTATATGATTGGTATCGGTCTCTCGTGGAACCTGTGGGATGGCAACAAAACCAAACACGATCGAGCCGCATTACAAAAGCAAAGAAGCCTGATTGATGTGCAACGCGACAACTTCGAGCGCGCCATCGAACTTTCGTCCATTCAGGAACGGAACAACGTGGACAAACTAGGCAAATTAATCGAGACCGACCAACAAGTAGTAGGCCTAAGAGAAAATATTGCCAAACGTTCGGCTTCTGCATTCGACAATGGAACACTCACATCTGCAGACTACCTCCGCGATCTCAATGCTTCGCTGCAAGCCAAAATTACACTCGAAATCCATAAGATTCAGAAGGTACAGGCTGTGGTAAATTTGAAAACGATTAAGGGGGAGTAAAATTGAAGATTCATAGGGAATAAAGTGCTCACTGCACAACACATAAACATTATCACGTAAAACAGACAATACGATTATGAAAAAACTACTTATACTTCCGATGCTGATTTTGGCAGCCTGTTCTGGTAATAAAGATTTACCCGATGCTTACGGAAACTTCGAAACAGACGAAATCACGATTTCTGCCGAGAATGGTGGCACAATTGTAGACCTGCGTATTCACGAAGGTAATATGGTGAAAGCCGGAGATGTTCTAGCTATCACCGACACAACGAACTTATATCTGCAACGTGCGCAACTGGTTGCTCAGACCCAATCGGTAGAGGCGCAACTTGCAAACATAGAAGCTCAGATGTCGGTGTCAGACCAACAAATCCGCAATCTGAATAAAGATCAGGAGCGTATTAATAAGATGCTGACCGACGGTGCTGCTACACCGAAGCAAAAAGACGATATAGACGGACAAGTTGCATTGGTACAAAAGCAAAAAAGCGCTTCAACTTCGCAACTTCAAGCCATTCACAAACAGGCAGATGCAGTAAAAGCTCAAATCAAGGTATTGAACGATAAGATAGAGAAATCTTTCATAAAAGCACCGTCCAACGGATCTATACTGGAGAAATATACCGAACCGGGAGAGTTGGCGGTTCCTGGCAAAGCTATTTGTAAAATGGCCGATCTGCAATCGTTGATTCTCCGCGTTTATATCAGTGAAAATCAATTGTCTTCTGTCAAAATCGGACAAAAGACAACCGTTCGAATCGATTCGGGTGATAATAAAATGAAAGAGTTGCCGGGAATCATTGAATGGATTTCATCGCAAGCCGAGTTTACTCCCAAGATTATTCAAACCCGCGAAGAGCGCGTGAAGCTGGTTTATGCGGTGAAGATTCGCGTACAAAATGATGGAGCGTTGAAAATCGGAATGCCAGGAGAGGTGAAATTCTAACGAATATGATAAACATCGAGAATCTCCACAAATCATTTGGCGAAACCGTCGCATTGAATGGCATTTCACTTCATATTAATGAAGGCGAACTGTTTGGGTTGATTGGTCCGGATGGAGCGGGAAAGACAACCCTAATGCGCATCCTGATGTCGCTCTTATTGCCCGACGGCGGAAAAGCAACGTTGGACGGATTGGATGTGAGCCGCGACTACAAGCAGGTGCGACATATCACAGGATACATGCCCGGCCGTTTTTCGCTTTACCCCGATTTGAGTGTAGAAGAGAATCTGGAGTTCTTCGCCACGGTATTCGGCACTACCATTCAGGCCAATTACGATCTGGTGAAAGATATTTACAAACAGATTGAACCTTTCAAAGGTCGCCGTGCGGGCAAATTATCTGGCGGGATGAAACAAAAACTAGCACTTTCTTGCGCACTCATCCACAAACCCAAAGTGTTGATCCTCGACGAACCCACAACAGGTGTAGATGCTGTTTCGCGAAAAGAGTTCTGGGAAATGTTGCAACGATTACAAAAACAAGGCATCACCATTCTGGTCTCCACGCCATATATGGACGAAGCTTCGTTGTGCGACCGTATTGCGCTCATTCAGCAGGGCCATATTTTCTCGGTAGACACACCGGAGAAGATGGCGAACGATTTTCTCGAAGATCTTTGGGCCGTAAAGTCGCCTGCCCTCTACCCGACCGCAAAACGGTTGCACGCCTTACCCGGCATTATTTCGGTGAACAGTTTCGGTCAGGTACTTCATCTTGTAACACCCAAAGGGTTGCATTCGGTTGACTCTGTTTCGGATTTCCTGAAAGATGCGGGTGAACCAACTTTCGAAGTAAATGCCATTGAGGCGACAATTGAAGATGTCTTTATGTTGTTTATGAATCAGAAATAACGCCATCAGCAGGCTCCTGAGAATCAAACAAATATTCTGCAACTTTACGTATAAAACTTACGACTTATGACTCACAACTCACGACTTTCGAATAAGGAAACTGTTATTTACGTAAAGAATATGGTCAAAAAGTTCGACTCTTTCGTGGCGAACGACAACCTTACCTTTGAAGTTTATCGGGGTGAGATATTTGGTTTTCTCGGGGCCAATGGTGCTGGGAAAACAACCGCTATTCGAATCCTCTGCGGACTCTCCACTCCCACTTCGGGAGAAATGAAAGTGGCAGGATACGATATCTACCGCGAAACCGAGACAATTAAAAAGAATATCGGCTATATGAGTCAGAAGTTTTCGCTCTACGAAGATCTTACCATCAACGAGAATATTCGTTTCTACGGTGGCGTATATGGTATTCCTCCGATTGAACGGAAGAAACGTGCTACCGAAATGCTCGATCGATTAGAATTAACTCCCTACGCAGATCGCAAAATCGGCGACCTTCCGTTGGGATGGAAACAGAAACTGGCCTTTTCGATTGCCATTCTGCACAATCCCGATATCGTATTTCTCGATGAACCAACCGGTGGAGTAGATCCCGTTACGCGACGCCAATTCTGGAATCTGATTTATGAAGCAGTGCAGAAAGGAATCACCGTCTTCGTCACCACGCACTACATGGATGAAGCCGAATATTGCGACCGTATCTCCATCATGAACGAAGGTAAAATCGTAGTACTCGATACACCTGAAAACCTGAAAAAGCAGTTTAATGCAGCTAATATGGATGAGGTGTTTTTGAAGATCGCAAGATGATCTGAATTTATTTCACAGAGTTGAGATTACACAGAGTAGAATAATTCGATGTGAATCAATGAGATCACCTGTCTAGGTAATCTCAAAAAATCTCAGTGCATCTCAGCGTCTCTCCTCCATGAATCTCCGTGGAATAAATACTAAACAACTAAACAAATCTATGCAAAACAATATCCAACACCCATGAAACGATTCTATGCTTTTGTGAAAAAAGAGTTTCTGCATATCTTTCGTGATCGACGTACGTTGATCATTCTCTTCGGCATACCGATTGTACAACTGTTGTTGTTCGGTTATGCACTGTCCAACGAAGTGCGGAACGTGAAAGTGGCCGTTGCCGACTATTCCAAAGATGAATTATCACGTCGTATCACCAATCAGATTTCCGCATCTCCCTGGTTCGAACTAGTCGCTACAGCCGAAAGTCCCGCTCAATACGAGGAACTTTTACGCAGCGGAAAGGTGAAAGAAATCATTGTCTTTGAGTCAGACTTTGCCCAAAAGCTGATACATGAAGGCAAAGCCTCCGTGCAACTGATTGCTGATGCTTCGGAACCCAACACCGCTCAATTGGTGATCAGCTATACCACGGCGATCATCAATAGCAATCTCTCCACACTTGTGAAGGGGCAAACGATGAAACCCGATGTTAACATTA
Organism: Bacteroidales bacterium; assembly: GCA_963668555.2. GTDB lineage: Bacteria > Bacteroidota > Bacteroidia > Bacteroidales > UBA7332 > CAXXIC01. Next base: position 4,335,228 of record CAXXIC010000001.1, on the reverse strand, counting down.
AAACCCGCATGTTATACAACGAGAACATGAAAGAGTCATACAACTTTATCCCGGGATTGATGGCGATGATTCTGATGCTTATTTCGGCCATGATGACCGCCATTACCATCACCCGCGAAAAAGAGACGGGAACCATGGAAATTCTGCTTGCCTCACCGCTGAAACCGATACAAATCATTCTCGGAAAAGTAACGCCGTATATGATTCTCTCCATCCTGAACGCCACCATCATTATCGGGCTCGGCACTACCCTATTTGGTGTACCTATCAAAGGAAGTTTATTCCTGCTGATGTTCGAAGTATTGCTCTTTATCTTTCTGGCGCTCAGTCTGGGTATTATGATCTCGACTATTGCTGCCAATCAGATGGCTGCGATGGCTATCTCGGGTTTTGGATTGATGCTGCCGACCATACTGTTATCGGGTTTCATCTTTCCGATAAAGAATATGCCGGTGATTCTGCAATATGTCTCTCTGGCAATGCCTCCCCGTTGGTTTATCGAGATCAATCGAATGGTAATGCTTAAAGGCGCTGATCTCTCTTTAGTGTGGAAACAGACCCTGATCCTGATGGCTATGTCGGCTTTCTTTATTCTGATAAGTATGAAGAAGTTTAAAATAAGGCTGGAGTAAGAATTATGAATTTGGAATTTAGAATTTAGAAATCAATAAAACGACTCAACAACCATGCGCATTCTATTATACATTCTCCAAAAAGAATTTATCCAGATATTCCGAAATAAAGGGATGTTGCCTATCATCTTTGTGATGCCAATGATGCAAATGCTGGTGTTGGTATTCGCCGCTACCTTCGAAATCAAACGGGTAGATATTGCAGTGGTGGACTATGATCACTCTACGGCATCGCAACAATTGATTCATCAGGTGATGGGAAACCAGATGTTCCATATCGACTATATCTCTACGTCGGCTAAAGAGGCCGAGCAGCTGATCCAGGCCAATAAGATTGATCTGGCTCTGGTGATCCCGCACCATTTCGACAAAGAGTTAACGCTGCACCAGGGAGCAGAAGTGCAGATCCTCGTCGATGCCATCAATGGGAACGCGGCACAACTCGGATCGGCCTATCTATCGAATATCATTTCCGACAATGCCCGGCAGCTGAGGATCAAAGAAACGGTAGTCAGTCAATCCAAACCCTCTATCATAGAAGTGGTTTCGTCGTATTGGTACAATGCCGAACTAAATTATAAACACTATATGGCACCCGGCATTCTGGTAATATTAATCACCGTGGTAGCCATGTTTCTGGGCAGCATGAATCTAGTTCGCGAAAAGGAACTGGGCACTATCGAGCAGATCAATGTGACTCCCATCAGGAAGTGGCAATTCATTGCCGGCAAACTACTTCCGTTTTTAATCATCGGACTGTTTGAGCTCGCTTTCGGTTTAACTCTAGCCAAGCTCGCCTTCGGCATTCCCATCCGCGGGAGCCTGCCGTTGCTATTTTTCCTGGCAGCGATCTATCTGGTGCTGGTATTGTCTGCCGGACTCTTTATCTCCACCATGAGCGACACCCAACAACAGGTTACCTTTGCCTCGTATTTCCTGATGATGGTCTTTATCCTCTTGAGCGGTCTCTTTACCCCCGTAGAGAGTATGCCGATGTGGGCGCAAAAGCTCGACTACCTCAATCCGCTCTACTATTTTGTCAAGATTATGCGGAGCGTAATCCTCAAAGGCGCGGGCATGAACGAAGTCTTCCGAGAATTCGTCGCTCTCAGTGCATTTGCGACCACCATGTTCTCGCTGGCCATTATGCGTTACCGCAAAACTTCGTAACGACTCTTTTCGTTCCATCATCATATCTCAATTGAGGTGCATTCTTTCTGGATGCACCTTTTTCTTTTGTTTCAGATTAAAGGTACCGGTAATATTAGAAAGATCTGATTTTGGTAAAATCGGGATCTTGCACACATTACTTTAAATCCGCATCTTTGCATTCTATCTACAAAACCAATGAAAAAACTGATATCACTATTAATCTTACTATTGCTTATGGTATTTCCAAGCCTGGCCCAAAACCAAAAGATCAATGTATTGGTCTTCTCTAAAACTGCAGGATTCCGCCACAATTCCATCCCGGCAGGAATAAAAATGCTGAGCGATCTGGCTCAGGAAAGAAACTGGATATTGACAACCACAGAAAACTCAGAACTCTTTACACCTGACTTTCTGAAAACATTTGATGTGGTGGTGTTTCTGAGTCCAACCCAAGAGGTAATGAACGAGAAGCAAAGAAGGAATTTCAAGGCTTTTATGGAGAAAGGGAAAGGATTTGTCGGCATTCATGCAGCATCTGATTGCGAATTCACATGGCCCTGGTTCGGAAACCTTGTCGGAGCGTATTTCAAAACACATCCAAAACCGCAAACTGCAACGGTAATTTTTGAAAATACTGAACATCCCGCTATGGCTCCTTTCAAAGGAATGCAAACCTACCGCACATTCGATGAATGGTACAGTTTCCGGGAAAATCCACGGGCAAAAGTAAAAGTTCTGGCCCGATTGGACGAATCTTCACTGGATGAAGAGTCTTTAAAAGAGAATAAATGGCAAATGGGTGACCATCCGCTTATCTGGAATCAGGAAATCGGAAAGATGCGTTCGTTCTACACGGCATTCGGTCATACAGCAGAATCGTTTCAGGATCTTAAGGTCAAAGACCATATTGGTTGCGCTATAGATTGGGCTGCAAAACGATATTAGAGAAAAATAATCAAGAACAAAAATGGCTGCTTCATTATGAGGCAGCCATTTATTTTATCTGTTTACATAGTCTTAGCAGATCTTGCGAGAACCGTCTCCGATTACTACGTCATAGACTTTAGGTGACACTCCGAATTTATCAGTGAAATCTTTCTTTGCTTTTGCAATGAATGCATCATAAAGTTCTTCTTTCACGAGGTTGATCGTACATCCACCAAAACCGCCCCCCATCACACGAGAACCGGTTACACCGCATTCTTTAGCAATATCGTTCAGGAAATCGAGCTCTTCGCAGCTTACTTCATACAATTTACTCATGCCGTAGTGAGTTCCGTACATTTTTTCACCTACAGTTTTGTAATCGCCTTTTTTCAATGCTTCGCAAGCATCCAACAGACGTTGAACTTCTCCAATTACGTATTCGGCACGCATGAAGTCTTCGTCATTCAATTCGAATTTCACTTCGTTCAGCATATCCATAGTCGCATCGCGAAGAAATTCCACTTGGGAGTGATTTTTACGAATCGCTGCAGCAGCTCGTTCGCATGATTCGCGGCGACGATTGTAAGGAGACCCTACCAGTTCGTGTTTTACCACTGAATCAAGCAATACCACTTTATACCCTTTGGGATCAAAAGGAACGTATTCATACTCCAACGAGCGACAATCCAGACGAATCAGGTGACCCGATTTTCCAAATATGGAAGCAAACTGATCCATGATACCGCATTTCACTCCCACATAGTTGTGCTCGGTAGCCTGTCCGATTTTAGCCAGTTCGAATTTATCAATACCTAAACCGAACATATCGTTCAACGCAAAAGCATAAGTACTTTCGAGCGCAGCAGATGATGACATACCTGCACCAAGAGGTACATCACCTGTGAATACTGTATCGAAGCCTTCCACTTTACCACCGCGTTTAGTGATTTCGCGTGTAACACCGAAGATGTATCTTGCCCAGCTTGCAGCAGGAAGATCTTCTTCGTTCATGCCGAATTCAGCAGATTCATTCAGGTCGATGGAATAAGCACGGATTTTACCCAATCCGTTGGGTTTAATTTCGGCTAACATTCCTTTATCAACAGCGCCCGGAAGTACGAATCCTCCGTTATAGTCAGTATGTTCTCCAATAAGATTTACACGGCCCGGTGAAAAATATACTGAACCTTCAGTTTCAAATTTCGCTTTAAAGTTTGAGCGGACAATTTCTAAGTTTTTCATAACTATGAATATTAAAATAGGTTGACTCTTTTGATGCAAAGTTAAAAGTATTACTGAATAATGAAACAATTGATGGGGAAATATCGTATTCCGGTGGTAGAATTTTTACGAGAAGCGGTAGATGAAGAACGAGAGTCGGCATAAAAAAAGCTGCCCCGAAATGGAAGCAGCTTTTGAGAGATATTTTGCTTAGAAAAAAGCTTAGCAGATTTTGCGAGAACCGTCGCCGATTACTACATCGTACACTTTAGGCTCGTGACCATATTTTGCAGAGTACTCTTTCTTAGCTTTAGCGATGAATCCGTCGTAAAGATCTTCTTTAACCACGTTGATGGTACATCCGCCGAAGCCACCGCCCATGATACGGCTACCGGTTACACCCGCTTCTTCAGCTAAAGTAGCTAAGAAGTCAAGCTCTTCGCAGCTTACTTCGTACAATTTGCTCATACCCCAGTGAGTTCCGTACATCATTTTACCTACGGTCTCGAAATCACCTTTGGTCATTGCATCGCAAGCAGTTCTCAAACGCTCAGCCTCGCCTACAGCGTATTCTGCACGCATGAAGTCTTCAGCGCTTACCAATTCTTTCACAGCGTTAAGTTGGTCGAAGTTAGCCTGACACATGTGCTCCACTTCAGGGTATTTTTTGTTTACCTCTTTAGCTACACGTTCGCAGGAAAGGCGACGCTCGTTGTAAGGAGAACCTACCAATGCGTGTTTCACTACAGAGTCCAGCAATACTACTTTATAGCCTTTAGGCTCGAATGGAACGTATTCGAACTCCATGTTGCTGCAATCCAGTTTGATCAGGTGACCTTCTTTTCCGAAGATTGAAGCGAACTGGTCCATGATACCACAGTTTACACCTACGTAGTTATGCTCAGTCATCTGACCTACTTTCACCAACTGTTTTTTGTCGATGCCCATGTTAAACATATCGTTAAGAGCAAAAGCATAAGCACTTTCCAATGCAGCAGAAGAAGACATACCTGCACCAAGAGGCACATCACCGGTGAATACAGTATCGAAACCTTCAGCTTTACCTCCTCGTTTCGCCAATTCGCGAACCACGCCGAAGATGTATCTTGCCCATCCTTCAGTCGGACGATCTTCTTCGTTCATTCCGAATTCTGATGATTCTTTCAAGTCAATAGAGTATGCGCGGATTTTGTCAGTTCCGTTAGGTTTCAATTCGATCAACATACCTTTATCAACGGCACCCGGAAGCACGAAACCACCGTTATAGTCAGTGTGCTCACCAATCAGGTTAATACGACCCGGTGAAAAATATACTGAACCGTCAGTATCGAATTTTTCTTTGAACGTTGAGCGAACGATTTCTAAGTTTTTCATAATCTTAAATGATAAATAATTTGAATGGTTAGTGTGTGTATTATTTTGTTAGTGAGGGGGTGACTTAAAGTCACCCCCTCACTGGTAAGGTTGAAAATTATTCTACAGGAATATCCTTGTTAACGTTTTTGCATCCGATCAATGCGTAGAACAACATATAAGCAAGGCAAGCGAACATTACCCAGTAGCTGTTCAGGTAACCGAAGTGGTCAGATACCCATCCCTGAATCAAAGGAACGATACCTCCACCGCAAACCATTACCATGAAGATACCGGCACCGGCTGCAGTGTATTTACCCAAGCCTTCTACAGCCAGGTTAAATGTACCACCCCACATGATTGAAGTACACAATCCGCAAAGTACAAGGAAGAAAACACTGACAGGGACCTGTGTGCCAATAACCGGAAGAGTTACTGTAATAGATTGCGGACTTACAATTGCAAACGTTACGAGAATAAGACCTAAGATCGATACAAAGGTCATCATCGCTTTGCTGGATACTTTTGATCCGATAGATGCTCCGATCAGACGACCAATAAGCATCAACAACCAATAAACTCCTACAATACTTCCTGCTGTTGTAGCATCGATGCCAAGACCGGCATTGGAAGCATCCTTTCCGGCAGTCATAAAGAGATTCGCAGTACTTGGAATACCGATTTCAATACCTACATAAATAAATATAGCGATAGCGCCAAAGATAAAGTGACGGAATGAAAGCGGGCTGTGATGGTGAACTTCTTTTTTAGATTCAGCTGTTTCCAGGTGAGGCTCAGGAATGTTTACGAAGTACAATACCACGAATGCTAAAGCAAAAATGCCCAAGGCCAGGAACAATGCCGGGTTTGCTTTCTCGATAGTACGACCGGCAGCTTCACCCATAAGGAAACCAACCAACATCGGAGTGATAGTTGCACCAATAGAGTTGATAGAACCCCCGAATTGCAATAATTTGTTTCCTTTATTTCCACCACCACCAAGGGTGTTCAACATCGGGTTAACTACGGTATTCAACATACACATAGAGAAACCTGAGATAAATGCACCGATCAGATATACGGTAAAGCTACCTACCTGACCAGAAAGAAACTGTACACCTACGCCGGTGAAACCTACTACGATTGCAGCCAATGCTGTCTTCTTGTAACCGATTTTTTTCAGCATGATACCGGCAGGAATACCCATAAATGCATAAGCAAGGAAGTTTCCTAAGAAGCCTAACTGAGACTCGAAGTTGGTAGCTCCGAATTGTTTCGCTACAATTACCCCCATCGGACTTGGCAAACCAGTTACGAAGGCAATCATAAAGAACAGCGCAAACATCATTGCGATAGGCAATGCGTAGTTTTTTTGTTGTGTTGTCATTGAAATTAAGTTAATTAAAGTGTTAGTGATTAAATGATTAGTAGTGTATCTTATTTTTCAACAGAAAATTTGTATTCGCAGATGCTGCCATATACTTCACCGGGACGGAGAACGGTAGATGGAAAGTGTGGTTTGTTAGGAGAATCGGGGAAGTGTTGAGTTTCGAGGCAAAAAGCACTACGTGCAGGATATTTTTTACCGGCTTTACCTTCGAAACCACCCAACCAGTTACCCGTATAAAGCTGAACACCAGGCTCATTTGTGATAGTTTCAAGCACGATACCGGTTTTAGGAGAAACAGTTCTGGCACAAACGACCAATTCGCCGGGGTATTTCTTGTCAATTACATAGTTGTGGTCATAACCATTACCCCAAACCAGTTGGTCAAAGTTTTCGTCAATACGAGAACCAATCGTTTGTGGAGAAGTAAAGTCCATCGGTGTACCAGCTACTTTTACGATTTCACCTGATGGGATTGAAACATCGTCAGCAGGAGTATAAAGAGAAGCATTGATTTGCATGATATGGTCGCCAACATAAGAATCTCCGGCTCCTGAAAGATTGAAGAAAGAGTGGTTGGTCAGGTTGCAAAGCGTTGGCTTATCGGTAGTCGCTTCGTAGGAAATGTGGAAAGCATTCTCGTCGGTCAGTTTGTAAATCATTTTCACAGTTAACGTTCCGGGGAAACCCTCTTCCATATCCGGAGATACAAGAGTCAGTTCAAGAGTTTGCGCATCGGTTTGCTTTGCATCCCATACTTTTGAGTCAAAACCAACCTTACCACCGTGCAGGTTATTAGGACCATTGTTGATTGCCAATGAATATTCTTTACCGTCTAAAGTAAATTTACCTTTAGAGATGCGGTTGCCGTAACGACCGATCACAGAACCCAGATAGGTAGGCTGATTATCGATATATCCTTTGATCGTCTGATAGCCTAAAACGACGTCTGTCATTTTACCTGTTTTGTCAGGCACCATCAGTGAAACCGGGAAGCACCCCAGATTGGTTACACACAGTTCGCAGCCGTTTTTATTTGTTAATACATAAAGGTCTGTTGATTGTCCATTGATTTCAGTTTGAAAATCTGTTCTTTTCAAACCGGAGAGAGTTAGTTGATTTTCCATAGTATTCTTTTTTCACCTATTTTATGTGGATAATTGTTTAAATCGGGATGTAAAATTAAACAGGATTATCATTACTAACAGAAATAGAAATATGTTTTACAGCATAAACACAAGTGAAAAAAGAGTATTGAACGTATTCTTTCCTTATTTGAGAAAATAATACGCCTTACCGGGGAGCCTTAGTGTATAAATAGATTGCCAAAATGGAGAAAATTATGTTAGGAATCCAAACAGCAACGGCCGCTGATGTCAATCCGCTAACCGCAAACGATGAGGATATTGTCATAAACAAAATGTATGTAAAACTTAATACCAATCCAATTCCAATATTCAGCCCCATTCCTCCTTTTATTTTTCTGGAAGAAATTGAAATCCCGATCGTCGTGAGAATAAAGGACGCAAACGCCATTGCAAAGCGACGATGATACTCAATCTCGAAATCCTTAATATTGGCAAAACCACGGGCGATTTGTTTTTTGATATGTTTTCTCAATGCTGGAGTATTCATCTGTTCCTGATCACCCCGGGAGATAAGAAAATCTGAAGGTTCAATAGCTAATGTTGTATCCATTGAAGCTCCTTTTTTAATCTCTTCGCGCTTTCCTCGCAAATTCCGGATCAAATAATCTTTCACAATCCAATGATCAAGAGTATCATATTGGATTGTCGATGCTGTTAGTCGCGATTTCAAAGTCTTCCCTTCAAATTTCTCCAGAGAAAAGCTGGTACCGGTTTTGGTAGGTTTATCATAGCTATCAAAATGAGCCACTACCCCACTATCCACAAACAACTGTATATTGTGAGCATACTCGATACGTTTGTTCTTAATAAAATTGTTCTGAAAATTAATCCGTTTGGCATTTGCCGGAGGAATAACAAATGAGCTAACCAACAAATTGACTAAAGCAATGACAAAAGCAGAAAAGAGATAAGGACGCATAAGACGATTTAAGCTCATACCACTTGAAAGCATTGCTATCACTTCCGAATTATCTGCTAATTTAGAAGTGAAAAAGATCACCGCAATAAACGTAAATAGCGGACTGAACAGGTTAGAAAAGTACGGAATAAAATTGAGGTAGTAATCAAATACTATTGCCTTTAGCGGGGCCTCCTTTTCGATAAATTTATCCAGGTGTTCATTGACATCAAACACCACAGCCAGCGAAATAATCAAAGCTATCGAAAACACATAGGTTCCGAGAAACTTCTTGATTATGTAAATATCCAGTCGCTTAAACATCCGGTTTTACTTTTATAAACGGGTTGAAACTCTTTGTACCATTACTCTTTTCCATTCGGCAAAATCTCCTGCCAGAATGTGACGTCTGGCCTCTTGAGTCAACCAAACATAAAAAGCCAGATTGTGAATGGAAGCAATCTGTAATGCTAATATTTCGTTACTGACAAAGAGATGACGTAAATATGCTTTAGAATAGAACCGATCGACTTCTGAAGCGCCATCCTCTTCGATAGGTGAAAAATCATCCGCCCATCTCTTGTTCTTCATATTCATAATGCCGTTTTTGGTAAACAACATTCCGTTGCGACCATTACGGGTAGGCATCACACAGTCGAACATATCTACTCCGCGCTCAATAGCTTCCAGAATATTAGCAGGTGTTCCCACTCCCATCAAATATCGGGGTTTATCAGCAGGTAAGATTTCGTTCACGACCTCCACCATTTCATACATCTTCTCAGTAGGTTCACCTACCGCCAACCCTCCAATAGCATTTCCGTCACAACCTTTTTCAGCTATGTATTCGGCTGCCCGACGTCGCAAATCAGGATAAACGCAACCCTGTACAATCGGGAAAAAAGTCTGTTGATATCCATACTTACCTTCTGTTTCATGAAAATGCTTTAATCCTCGATCCAGCCAACGCTGTGTTAACTCTAAAGATTTTTTTGAATAATTATAGTCAGAATCACCGGGCGCACATTCATCAAAAGCCATCATGATATCGGCGCCGATAATGCGCTGCGTATCCACTACATTTTCGGGAGTAAAAAAGTGTTTTGATCCATCGATGTGAGAGCGAAACTCCACTCCTTCTTCCTTCAGCTTACGAATACCAGATAACGAAAAGACCTGGAATCCGCCACTGTCAGTAAGAATTGGCCTGTCCCAACCATTAAATTTGTGCAATCCTCCTGCCCTTTCCAGAATATCCAATCCGGGACGAAGATAGAGGTGATAAGTATTTCCCAGAATAATCTGAGCGTTGATATCATTTTTCAACTCCTGAATATGTACAGCTTTTACGGAAGCCACAGTACCCACGGGCATAAATATGGGGGTCAGAATAGTACCGTGGTCAGTCGTGATCTCTCCGGCACGAGCATTGGTTTTGGAGTCGGTGTGATGTAGTTTAAAGTTCATTTGGAAAGGACAGCCCCACCCTAACCCTCCCCCAAGGGGAGGGAACAGAGTGCCGCTGAATATTTTTTAATTAATTTAAGATTGCTTTTCTTCTCCTCCCCTATGGGGAGGCCGGGAGGGGCTATCCTACTCCATCAATTTGCGATAACGAACACGTTTAGGCTCTATATTGCCCAGGCGCATTTTCTTATTCTCTTCGTATTCGGTATAACTCCCTTCGAAGTAGAAAACCTCTGAGTTTCCTTCAAATGCCAAAATGTGCGTACAAATACGGTCTAGAAACCAACGGTCGTGAGAAATTACTACAGCGCAACCGGCAAAGTTTTCCAACCCTTCCTCTAGCGCACGTAAGGTATTCACATCAATATCGTTGGTCGGCTCATCAAGCAGCAATACATTCCCCTCCTCTTTCAAAGCAATAGCCAGGTGCAGACGATTACGCTCACCACCGGAAAGCACGCTACACTGTTTTTCCTGGTCAGCACCGGTGAAGTTGAAACGTGAAAGATAAGCGCGGGCATTGAGTTCGCGACCACCTAGTTTAATCGTCTCTTGACCACCTGAAATTACCTGATAAACGGTCTTTTTCGGATCAATATCTTTATGGGACTGATCTACATAAGCGATTTTCACAGTCTCACCTACATCGAATGTTCCTTTATCCGCTTTTTCCAGTTCCATGATCAAGCGGAAAAGAGTGGTTTTACCCGCACCATTCGGCCCAATTATACCCACAATACCGTTAGGAGGCAACATAAAATTCAGATTATCAAACAGTAGTTTATCGCCGAATGCTTTTGAAACATTTGTTGCCTCAATCACTTTATTTCCTAGACGAGGACCATTTGGGATATATATTTCCAGTTTTTCTTCATGCTCTTTCTGATCTTCATTCAACAACTTATCGTAAGCATTCAGACGGGCTTTGCCCTTAGCGTGACGGGCTTTAGGAGACATCCTTACCCATTCCAGCTCGTGCTCAAGCGTTTTACGACGTTTGCTGACTGTTTTCTCCTCCTGCTCCATGCGTTTAGTCTTTTGCTCCAACCATGAAGTGTAATTTCCTTTCCAGGGAATACCTTCTCCGCGATCCAGTTCCAGAATCCATCCGGCAACGTGGTCAAGGAAGTAACGGTCGTGCGTAATCGCGATGACCGTTCCCTGATATTGCTGAAGGTGTTGTTCCAGCCAATCGATGGACTCCGCATCCAGGTGGTTGGTCGGCTCATCCAACAACAGAATATCGGGTTGTTGTAATAACAAACGGCATAATGCCACCCGACGGCGCTCACCTCCTGAAAGGAACTTCACCTGTTGATCTTCGGGTGGACAACGCAAAGCATCCATTGCACGTTCCAGTTTGTTATCCAGATTCCACGCATCGGTGGCATCAATTTTATCTTGTAATTCAGCCTGACGGGCAAACAATGCATCCATTTTGTCTGCATCTTCATAATACTCAGGTAAACCAAACTTCTCATTGATCTCTTCGTATTCTTTGAGTGTGTCTACAATTTCCTGAACACCTTCCCGAACAATCTCCACAACTGTCTTTTCTTCATCAAGATGTGGTTCCTGCTCAAGATAACCTACCGAATATCCCGGGGAAAATACTACATCCCCCTGATATGACTTTTCAATACCTGCAATAATTTTCAACAAAGTCGATTTACCGGAACCATTCAAACCGATGATACCGATTTTTGCACCATAGAAAAACGAGAGGTAAATATTCTTCAATACTTGCTTTTGAGGCGGGAAAGTTTTACTTACGCCCACCATCGAGAAAATAACTTTCTTATCGTCTGACATATAATGAATTAGATTAAGTTATCCAAAGAAGAGGTTTTATTCTAAAAAACGAAGGGCAAAGATAGAGAAATTCTGCGAAATAAGCTATCTGAAAAGAGACTGGGCAAATAGAAAAAGGGCATCCTGATTAAATCAAGACACCCTTTTTATTTTGACCAGTATTACAAATCTGCATTATGCAATATAATCCTTAACAACCATCGAAATACCCTCCTCCAATGATACTTTCGGAGTCCAACCTAATGAGGCTAATTTCGTATTATCCATCAGCTTACGTGGAGTTCCGTCCGGCTTGGTTGTATCCCAGATCAGATCTCCCTGATATCCGGTAACTTTTTTTACAACCCCGGCCAATTCTTTGATAGGTAAATCTATCCCACTACCAACATTCACATGCGACGGAATCTCATTTGGCGCATCATAGTTTTCCATTACATATACGCAGGCATCAGCCATATCGTCTACATGCAAAAACTCACGAAGCGGACTTCCAGTCCCCCAGAGAGTCACCGACTTGTCATCGATTCCGTATTTTGCCAGGATAGAAAAAATCTCAGCTTCTGAAGCTTCACCGCTAACACCTTCAACCGGACGTTTATTCAGGTCTTTGCGCAAAGTAGCCCAATCGCCATTTTGCAAACATTTCCCCAAATACATTTTACGAATCAATGCCGGTAACACATGGCTTTTCTCCAAGTCGTAGTTATCGTTTTGACCATACAAGTTGGTCGGCATTACTGACACAAAGTTGCATCCGTATTGTGCATGATAAGCTTCACACATTTTGATCCCGGCGATTTTTGCAATCGCATAAGGCTCATTGGTTGGCTCAAGCAAACCAGTCAAGAGATGCTCTTCTTTGATCGGCTGAGGTGCCATGCGCGGATAAATGCATGATGAACCCAAAAACATCAGTTTCTTCACGCCGCTCTTGTAGGCAGAGTGAATCACATTGTTCTGAATCATCATGTTTTCATAAATGAATTGAGCACGATAGACGTTATTCGCTACGATACCACCTACTTTAGCTGCTGCCAGAAAAACGTAGTCAGGTTTTTCTACTTCAAAAAAAGCTTCCACCTCGTTTTGGTTAACCAAATTGAGTTGACTTCTGGTTTTAGTAATAATGTTGGTATAACCAGCATTTGTCAGATTGCGTACAATAGCTGAGCCCACCATTCCGCGGTGGCCTGCTACAAATATTTTAGATGATTTCTCCATGATTATTCAAAGTAGTTCATCACACGATAACCACCTTCTTTCAGATAATCATCTTTTTTCATCAACTTAATATCACCTTTCATCATATCTTCAACCAGACCTTTCAAGTCGTATTCAGGCTCCCAGCCCAATACAGTATTTGACTTAGTCGGATCTCCGATCAACAACTCTACTTCAGTAGGACGGAAATAGTTAGGATCAACATGAACAACGGTTTGACCAATCTGTGCTTTGACTCCTTCCAGATATTTCTCACCTGCTTTCTCAATAAATAAAGCATCGTTTATGCTAGCAATGGTACCTTTTTCGTCAACGCCTTCTCCGCTAAAAGCAACTTCAACGCCAACCTCTGCAAATGCCATTCGTACAAAATCACGCACGGTGGTTGTTATTCCTGTAGCAATTACATAATCTGATGGTTCGTCTTGTTGAAGAATCAGATACATGGCACGCACATAGTCTTTGGCATGTCCCCAGTCGCGTCGGGCTGAAAGATTTCCGAGAAAAAGTCCATCCTGCATTCCCAGCACTATTTTGCTAACAGCACGGGTAATTTTGCGGGTAACAAAAGTCTCGCCTCGTATCGGCGACTCGTGATTAAACAAAATACCGTTACTGGCATGCATTTTGTAGGCTTCACGATAATTTACAGTGATCCAGTAAGCATACATCTTAGCAGCTGCATAAGGGCTACGTGGATAGAACGGAGTGGTTTCACGCTGCGGAACTTCTTGAACCAAACCATAAAGCTCTGAAGTTGAAGCTTGATAAATACGTGTTTTTTCCGTTAAACCAAGAAGTCTTACTGCTTCAAGAATACGCAAAGTCCCGATTCCGTCTGCGTTGGCAGTATATTCGGGCGTATCGAAGCTGACTTTCACGTGGCTCATTGCAGCAAGGTTATAGATCTCATCGGGTTGGCATTCTTGTATTATACGGGTCAGGTTCATCGAATCAGTCATATCGCCATAATGCAATACCAAATTCCGGTTTTCAATATGCGGATCTTGATAAAGGTGGTCAATACGGTCGGTATTGAACATAGATGTACGACGCTTAAGGCCATGTACTATATAGCCTTTTTTCAATAGAAACTCAGCCAAATAGGCTCCATCCTGACCGGTAATCCCGGTAATTAGTGCAACTTTAGACATCTTCGTAATAGTTATCTTTATAATAGTCTTTGTGGTATTTCGTCTGATAGTAATAACCTTTGCGTTCGTTATATCCGTAATCGCCAACCTTTTCCAAGCCATTAATAATTATGGATACATTCGTAATATTATCCGATCTTAATTGATTTATAATATTTCGAAAGAATGACTTATTTGTTTTATTTTTTCGCACTACAAATAAAACAGTATCCACTAAATACGAAAGAGGGCTTGCGTCAGAAACTAATCCGATAGGACTACAGTCCAGAATTACACAATCATACATTGTTTTCAGCTCCTCTATAAAATTCTTAGCAGCCTGACTTTGGGTTAATTCTCCCGGATTCGGAGGCAAAGTACCTGCAAATATAATATCAAATCCGTAATCAGCATGCGTATGTATAATATTTTTTAATTCCGTTTGTCCAATTAAATAGTTAGAACCCCCCCGATGAGCATCTACATCGACCACCTTCGCAATTGCAGGTTTACGCAAATCAAAATCTACCAACACTACTTTTTTTCCGGTTACCTGAAATATAGATGCAATATTTAGAGCAACATAAGTCTTCCCATCCCCCGGTTCTGCAGAGGTAATCACAAAAGAAGACTTGTTCCGATTTCCAACTACAAACTCCAAGCGGGTACGCATAGAACGAAAAGCCTCCGCATAACTTGACTTAGGGTAATTTTTAACAATAACAGTTTCCGGCTTATTAGATAACATAATCTTTCCAACTAATGGATATTTTGAAATGCGCTCAACTTCACTTATAGATTTAATTGAAAAATCAAGTATCTCCCTCAATACTATAATCAAAATCGGAAGTGCCAATCCCAACAATGCAAATATTATATAGTTACGTTCAGGTGTAGTAGAATTCACAATCCCCAATACCCGAGCCTTCTCTAACACATAATAATCTGCCATATTTGACGCTTTCTGAATCTGCGCTTCTGCTCTTTTCTGTATCAAAAAAGCATTGTAGGTTTCATGAATTTTATAGTTTCGCTCCAGTAACAAAAATTGCCTCTCTTTCTCTGGTGCACGACTCATTTGCCCTACAACTTCACTATAACGTCTATCAACCTGCCCTTTATCCAGTTCGTACACACTGTACATATTTCGGACGGTTTCGTTCATTAAATCTTTTAGTTCATTAAGCTGAGCAGAGTATCTATTATAGAGCGGATTCTTATCCCCCATTTCTTTAATACGGCGAGACAATTCATTGTATTTTGTTACAAATTCTGACAATCCGGCATCGCTAACCCCCACATTTACAGGCGCAATCATTACGCCATCCTGCACATTATTTTTCAGATAATTAGTTAAGTATTCGAGATATACTTTCTTTAATTGCAACTCTGCTTTTCTTTTCTCAAGATCATCCAGACCGCTATATGCTTTAGTGGTAATATCACTGCTGTACATGCGATTACTAGTCTGATAATTCATCAATCGAGACTGTGATGCTGAAACGGAATCTGATATTACCAACAATTGACTTTCAATAAACTCAATGGTTTTTTCCGCAGCACGATTCTTCTGCACTAAATTCTCCCGAATGAAATTCTCGCATAAAGCATTCAGAAAATCAACATCCCGTCGAGCCACTGCACTTGATTTAGAGATAGACAAAATTGATGAATTTTCCTCAATCGGTCTTACACTTAGAGAACTAATGTATTGGTCCACCAAAGAAGAGAGGGAATTTAACCTAAACGACAAATCGAACTTTGAAGTAAACAAATCGCTACGATCGACTGTCAGGAAAAACAATGAATGTTGAATTGTTTTTCCATATTCTCCCCTAATTGCAAATGGTGCTATTTGATCACTCCCTGAATATGACAACTTATAATGCTTCCTATCAATACTTTCAATATCAAACTCCAAGCCATACGCACTCTCTGCAATAAACGTTGGCTTTATTGTAAAGGGTGCATTCTTATACAGGTTTTCAGAACGAAACATCTCTTTCTTATATATCTCAACTGTTAAATTCAGATTCTCCAAGGACCTGTAAATCAAATCATACGACGTCATCATATATATCTGGTTCGTCATATTATTTTGATTACTCAAATAAGAGTTTCGACTAAGAAATTCAGATCCGACCTTATTACCTTGTTCATACATCAACTTGACGGAAGAATTGTAAACAGGCATCCATTTCTGGTTTTGCAAATAAGCCAAACCAACTCCCAACGCCAGACCAAGTAAAATCCAATACCAATATCGTAAAATAGTGGTTATCCAAAATAACCAATTTACAATTTTATTTTCCTCTGGCTGATTATAGTTTACTGCATTTCCTGAGAAAGGGGTTGAACCACCTTCTCTAAATTGTCTGGTATCCATGGCTACTAAAGATTCAAAATTAATAATAGGAAAGAAACTGGCACCATTACAAAGCCCAGGAATCCGGAAAAAGAAGTGATGTTGTAAAAGGCTTTGTCTGAAGTAGGGATATAATAAACGTCATTCGGTTTGACGTAGTAGTATTCGGAGTTTATGATAGATTCTGATCTTAAATCAATTGTTTTCACGAGATATGATCCGTCTGCTTGTCTGCGCAATAAACGAATGTGTTTTTTATCCAGTGTTTTCTCTTTACCTGATATAGCGGACAACGCCTGAAAAATAGTCATTCGCTCTTTATCTATCTCAAAGCGTCCGATTCCTACAATATAATAACATTCTGTAGCCAGAGCTAATCGAACTTCTGCATCAGGAAGTGATTCCCTGATTTTATTTCGCAAAATAGCTTCTGCGTCTTTACAAGTAAGGTTGACAAGTTTTAGCTCTCCAATAAATGGAAGAACTACATTTCCATCAGGGTATATACGATAACCTGATAATGCATCAACAGATTGCCCTTGAGCCGAACCATTTACTCCCGAAAAAAGGTGTGCAGTTTCAATATCCGTCGAAAAAACCGTATAAACTATCCGATCATTGGGCTGAAGCCTGTAGTATTCGTAATCTACATTTGTATAGCGAGATACATCGCCTTTATTTTGTAACAAGACGGTATCTCGATTAGTTATACACGACGTAGAAATAAAACCGATCAGGCATACTATGCTCCACAGATTTTTCATAATAAAGGAGTATTAGTTCACAACATAACCATCACATCCCCTAATTAATAAGTTTAATCCCTAAGGTTGCTATCGAAACCACAGCTGTTATTATACCAAGCACGCTGTACAGTGTGGTATGAATACCGAAAAACTGTCCGTTTTGCGGTTGAATATAAATAATATCGTTAGGTTGAATCCAGAAAAATTCGGAAGAAATGATCTCTTTGGATCTTAGGTCGAAGGTATTTACAATTGGCCCGTCGGAAGATTGACGGATCAGTTTTACACGAGCCCTGTCACCAACATCGGATATCTTTCCGGTTAATGCCAGGGCTTCGTATATATTTGTCTGGTCTTTCGGCAATGGAATTTTACCACTACCGAATTCTCCCATTGCAATGAAGTAATTATTGATCAAAGAGACCTCTACGTAACACTGTTTTACCAGCTCGTACATTCTTTTTTCCAGAAGCTGTTTGGCCTGAAGCAAAGTAAGCCCCGCTACATCTACTTTCCCCAAATAAGGAATTTCAATTTGCCCGGTTTCATTTACAGAATAAGTAAATAATCGGGAGGAACCACGATTTGAACTACCAACATTTGTCAAACCCTCATTCTGATTATCGCCCATTATCTGAGCCATCGGTCCAAAATTTTCGCGGGACAGGGTTCTAAGTTTGATAGACAATTCATCTCCTACCTGAATATGGTATTCAGGAGCAGCTTTCACTTCTTTAATCAATTCACCATTGTCATGCACTCCGCGCATCAAATTGGTACGCCAGGGTGCCGCACAGGCAGTTAAAATGAGAAGTAATGCGAAACCAATAATGTTTACATACTTCATCGTTTGGGGTTTAAGGTGTTATTCGATCACCACCAGCGGAGCATCTTTGGAAACCTTGTCGCCATCTTTTACCAGAAGCTCGACTACTTTTCCATTGAACGGTGCAACTACCCGGTTCTGCATCTTCATCGCCTCATGAATCAAGAGCAGAGTACCGGCTTTCACCGTCTGACCTTGTTTAACGTGCACGCTGAGGATAGTCCCCGGCAGGAAGGCTCTGAGTTCACCTTCGGGCCTTTTCGCCCACTGTTTGCGGTTTATAAATTTATTGGTAAGTGTAGTTTTGTATTTACGGGCTGTAACGGCAAAATCTACCAATTGGCTTTCTTTTTTTACTTGTTCCATTTTCTGGATTAATTAGAAACAACGTTACGTGGAAGGAAATTATATCTGGACTGAATCTCTTCCAATTTTAACCTAAAGATTAAAATTCTAGAAGAACGAACGGTTTCTTTGTTATGATAACAAATATTATGACCGATTCGTTCTCTTAGATTATAAAGATTCTTCAGTTTTCTTATGCGAAGGAAACAATTCCGAAATCAGAACGGAGGTATTCCGTGTTTTTTCGACGGACGGAACTCTTCTTTTGTGCGTGAAACTTCGAGTGTATGCAACAAGATTCCACGGGTTTCTTTCGGCTCGATTACTGCATCGATAAATCCGTTAGCAGCAGCAACGTAAGGATTTGCGAATTTCTCTACATACTCCTGTACTTTTTTCTGACGCATCTCATCCGGATTCTCAGCTTCCATAATTTCTTTACGGAAAATGATATTTGCAGCTCCTTCAGGACCCATTACAGCAATTTCGGCACTTGGCAATGCAAATACGAAATCTGCACCTAAGTGACGAGAATTCATTGCAATGTAACCTCCACCATAAGCTTTACGCAGAATAACGGTAATTTTCGGTACAGTAGCTTCAGAATAAGCATAAAGAACTTTCGCTCCGTGACGAATCACACCTGCATGCTCCTGATCTACACCTGGCAAATAGCCCGGCATATCCTCAAGGGTAACAATGGGTACATTGAAAGAATCACAGTAACGAATAAAACGGGCAGCCTTATCAGAACTATCGCAATCAAGCACACCTGCCAACACCATTGGTTGGTTAGCTACAAAACCGACAGTTTCTCCATTCATACGACCAAAACCGATTACGATATTGGCTGCAAACAGCTCCTGAATTTCGAAAAATTCAGAATCATCCACGATAGATTTCAACACGTCGCGAACGTCATAAGGTTGTTTAGGATCAGAAGGAATAATGTCTTCGATTTGCTTTTTAGAAGCCGGTTTTTTGGGCGTTGCAGGAATTGCTTTCGTGGTATTATTCCAAGGGATAAACGAAACCAATTTTTTGATTTGCTCAAAACATTCCGCTTCACTCACAGCAAAGAAGTGAGCATTACCAGTAATCTCAGCATGAACGCGAGCACCACCCAAGTCTTCCATAGAGATTTCTTCACCAATTACGGTTTTGATTACGGAAGGACCGGTAATGAACATATTTGAAATATTTTCTACTACAAAAACGAAGTCAGTTAATGCAGGAGAATATACTGCACCTCCGGCACAAGGTCCAAGAATCACTGAGATCTGAGGAATAACACCTGAAGCGATTGTATTGCGATAGAAGATCTCACCATAACCGGCTAATGCACCTACCCCTTCCTGGATACGAGCACCACCCGAGTCGTTGATACCGATGATGGGCACTCTCATTTTCAGAGCATGATCCATAATTTTGGTAATCTTACGAGCGTGTTTCAATCCCAAAGACCCCCCTTCTACAGTAAAGTCCTGAGCGTAAATACACACCGGTGCACCGTAAATCGTACCAGTACCGGTAATAACACCATCACCCGGAAGAACCTTCTTGTCCATTCCGAAATCACGGGCTCCGTGTGTTACAAACAAGTCATACTCTTTGAAAGATTCTTTATCCAGCAAAGCTGTGATACGCTTTCTGGCGGTCATTTTACCTTTTGCCTCTTGTTTTGCGATAGCAGCTTCACCGCCCCCCATCTCAACGATGGCCTTTTTTTCGCGAAGTGCAAGGATGTTTTTCTTTAAACTTGTCATAAATAAAGTTGTTAGAAATAATGTTGAGTTATCAACGTCGCGTTGCCGCAACTCTATAATCGATTCTGACTTTTCCGTTCAGAATAGAATTCAATTTACCTTTGATCAGCTGTTTTCGGATCAGTGATATATGATCAATAAACATTTTGCCGTCGATATGATCGTATTCATGCTGGATCACACGGGCTGCAAATCCGTCAAACACCTCTTCGTGTTCCACAAAGTTTTCATCGCAATATTTGATTTTAACGCGATCTTTACGGACTACATTTTCGTGAATCTGAGGGAGACTAAGACAACCTTCTTCCAGGGTCACATCTTCACCTTCGCGCTCCAATATCTGAGCATTAATCATAGTGAGGCTACGGCCTTTATATTCAGGATAACGGTCGCTGATTACGTCCAGATCAATTACAAATAAACGAATGCTTAAACCTATCTGAGGAGCTGCCAAACCCACACCATCGGCATGGTACATGGTTTCAAACATGTTTTTGATCAATTTTTCCAATCCGGGATAATCCGGAGTAATATCCTGCGCTACTTTACGCAAAACAGGTTGACCATACAAAAAAACAGGAAGTATCAATGCGTTGAAAATTAAGTTAGTGTATTGATTTATTTCAATCTTTGCGTTTCGAGATAACTTTGCAAAATAATCGTTGCGCTTATTTCGTCAACCAGCGCTTTATCCTGCCGGTCTTTCTTTTTTAAGCCACCGGCAATCATTGCTTGATGAGCCAATACGGAAGTAAATCGTTCGTCGACCATTTCGACCGGGATTTGAGGAAAATTCTTCTTCAAGGCATTAACAAAAGGCTCTATATATTTCATACTCTCTGAAGGTTGGTTGTTCATCTGTTTCGGCAATCCTACAACAAACAACTCTACCGGTTCTTTTTCGACATATGATCTCAAATAAGGGATCAGTTGACTACTCTGAACTGTGCACAAACCATTGGCTATCAACTTCAAAACATCAGTCACAGCCAATCCGGTACGTTTTCTACCGTAATCAATGGAAATTATTCTACCCATAATAAGGCTGCAAAGATAGTAAATAATTGATAAACTGCGCTCTCTTAGGCAAAAAGCTACTTGCGCTCGGCATCAAGATCGGTTTCATTCTCTTCGGGTAAGACGGAGACATTTTCGGCTTTGAAAACAACAAGAAGAGTCCGATGTAGAATATTAAGATCCAACAAAAAAGAGAGGTGACGAACATAAACGACATCCAGGCGTAGGCGTTCATTCCAGCTCAGATAATTTCGGCCTGAAATTTGCGCCATACCGGTAATACCCGGCCTGACAGAATGGCGAATCTGTTCCGTGGAAGTATAATATGGGAGATAATCTTTTTTGAGCGGACGGGGCCCCACTAAACTCATACTACCCCAAAGCACATTCCAAAGCTGAGGCAGTTCATCCAACGAATATTTTCGCAAAAAAGCCCCCAAACGAGTAAGTCTATCCCGATCCGGGAGCCCGGGATCGCTTTTCATTGACTTCAATTTAAGAATCAAAAAAAGCTTTTGGTTTCGACCGGGTCGCAACTCGCTGTAAAATGGCCATTCATGCATATCCACAACAATAAGAATGGCTAAGAACACCATTACCGGGAAGAGCAGCGCAATCAGCCACAAACTGACAACCACATCCAGCAACCGTTTAAAGCACATCCTATACATTGCTCATTATCGATTGATAAACAACCACAACATCGCTCAAACTCAATTCAACTTACTGTGAGAATATTTGTCTAATGAATATTTCTATAACGCGGAAACCGTCCTTCAGGAAGCCCTTCTGACAAATGGTTGTAAATATCTTCATCTACTATCCACCGCCATATACGGAATGTGGCAAACCGATGCGAAAAGCCCGATTTAAATTGAAACAATCCATCATCAACTCCATTCTTACCACCCCCCAGATGCAAATACTTAATTTTTCGCTCAACGGCAATTCGTCGGACACGATCAATCAACAGCTTCAAAGGAGATAGCTTTTGATGTAGTGTAGACACTGCACCCAAATGATATTGCATAAATTCGCCACAAACAACAAAAAGTGCGCCGGCGACAACCTCTCCCTCCCACTCTGCTAATAGTAGAATAGATTCATAGTCCCGGGCATTCTTCATCCCCATAAAATAAGATGTATTGAAAAAGTACTCTGCCGAAGCCTCTTTCTCGGTCATTGATTGTGTGTAAATAGCATAGAATGAGACCCAATCCTCCTTCGAAGAAGCAATCCTAAAGGAGAGTCCCGATTTTTCAATCACATCCAATTGTCGCTTCAAAGCAGATGAATAGAGCGAAATTTGATCTTCTTCAGCCTCTGTTACCGGGATATAGACCGTACGGTTCAGTTCGACTATCTCCCCCATCCCTTCGGGCAATAGAGATGAATTCGGAACCAATGTATGTAGTCGGGAAAATACAGAGATAATGCCGTTATCAAAAACAAACTCGCTCAACTCATCATTTACTTTCTGCAATAATTCTTGTGACGGATGCTCTACATTATAAAGACATCCGGCATATCCATATACAGAAGTAAGGTCAGAATAAGATGTCCCTTCGATTGTACGTAAAAGCAAGGGCAGGCAGAGCCGCTCATTGCCATTTTCAAATACAAAAAGACGAGGCTCTTCGTTATTATGCAAAATGTGATATTCGTATGTATGATAAAAATCGAAAGTTCCCTGGCCGGCAATTGCACTGCGCCAACCAGCTTTATCTGTGATAATTTGCATAGTATTTAGTTTTGTTGGGATATTTAGTTATTTTTGCTGTTTTAACAGAATATGCAAACAGCCTTTAATAATGAAACCGTTTACCCTAAAGAAAGTTCAATAATACAAAACTACAAACGCTTGCCCTAAAGGAAATGAGGCTACTGCAAAGACAGACAGGTGTAAAAAATAAAGATCAGAACATGAAACAGATACTACTCTCCCCTCCCCATCTTTGCGGAAAGGAAAAAGACTTTATCGAAGATGCGATTATTTCTAACTGGATCACAACAGCCGGGAAAAATGTGGAAGAATTTCAGAAAGAACTGAAATCGTTTCTGGGTAACTCTATTCAGGCACTGGCCTTGAATTCGGGAACATCCGCATTACACCTGGCAACTATTTTGGCTGATGTGAAGCCGGGGGACGAAGTAATCTGCCAGAGTATGACCTTTGCAGCAGCTGCCAATGTAATCCTTTACCAAGGAGCCCTACCCGTGTTTGTCGATAGCGAACCCGACAGCTGGAACATCTCCCCCGAACATTTAGAAGAAGCAATAGTCAGCCGGTTAGCATTGGGCAAAAAACCGAAAGCCGTAATCGTGACAGATCTTTTCGGCATGCCATTCGATCTCAAAAAGGTACGCAAAATCACTGATAAATATGAGATCACGTTGATTGAAGATGCTGCCGAGGCAATGGGTTCAGCCTATGCGGGGCAGAAATGCGGCACCTTGGGTGACCTGGGAGCTATATCGTTTAACGGCAATAAGATCATAACCACTTCGGGAGGGGGCGCATTAATCACTCAATTTACCGACGACTTTGCCGAAGCCAAATATCTGTCTACCCAGGCCAAAGAGCCACTTCCCTACTACGAGCATAAATCTTTAGGATATAATTATGCAATGAGCAATGTGTCGGCAGGGATTGGCCGGGGCCAGATGACGGTATTACCTGAACGGATTGAAAAACGACGTACCATTAATCGCTTCTACCGGGGACGATTATCGCATTGCGACTTTATCTTCCAGCAAGAACCGTCCTCCGATTATTTCTCCAACTTTTGGCTGACGGCTTTCCGAACCGCAAACATGCCCCCCCGACAACTAATTGACCGACTGGCCGATCATCAAATAGAGGCCCGGCATGTGTGGAAACCTATGCACCTACAGCCCCTTTATCATGAAGCTCCCTATTACGGTGAAAATGTTGCTGAAAATATTTTTAAACAAGGCATTTGCCTACCCTCCGGATCATCGCTTACAGAGGAAGATCTGGAATATATCGCAAAAGTAATTATAGGATCATAATGCGCAAAAGCTATCGAAGCGATACGGTATAGCTGTTATAGCGATCTTCTACCTGATGATATATGAAACGAGATTACCAATACAAACCGTCATAAAGCCAATATTTCTCCTATTTTTGCAGCCGGATTGCATTTTCATAATTATCAAGCAATCCGAAGATACAAATTATGATTTCACGACACATACGCCACCCCTGGTTTCATTATCTACTGCTTTTATTGGGAATTCTCTGCATTGCCTGGTCAGCCATTTTTGTCAAGCTGGCAGGTATCAGCGGATTAGGATCCGGATTTTACCGTATGTTCATCGGATTTGTGGGTGTATTGCCGTTTTGGTTATACTTTAGAAAACCGATTACCGATTGGCGCGGTGTGAAAATAGCCATGCTCTGCGGAACCTTCTTCGCTATCGACATTGCCCTGTGGAACACCTCTATCATGCTCTCCAAAGCAGCCATTTCTACTCTATTAGCGAATCTGGCTCCTGTATGGGTCGGCGTTGGCGCTATCTTGTTTTTAAAAGAAAAGCCCAAACGGATATTCTGGATCGGAACCGCCATTGCCCTTTTGGGCGTAGGAATCATTGTTGGAATTGAACAGATTGCATCAGCTAAGTTAAATACCGGCAATGCTTTGGCTATTTTTGCCAGTATGTTTTACGGAGCCTATCTGCTTATCGCCCGCAAAGGTCGCAACAACTTAGACACCCTCTCGTTTACTACTCTTTCCATGCTGACCAGTTCGGTTGTGCTGGGTATGATATGTCTTTTTACAGCTACTCCTTTGTGGGGATTCAGCACACATACCTGGCTTGCGTTAGGCGGATTAGGATTAATACCACAACTGCTCGGCTGGCTAGCTATTAATTTTGCGTTAGGTTACATCCGGCCTACGATTGCATCGGTAAGTCTGCTAAGCCAATCTGTATTTACCGCGCTCTTTTCAGTACCGGTATTGGGTGAATTTCTTTCAATAAGAGAAATAACCGGAGCTATTGTCGTCCTGACCGGCATCTATCTGGTTAATCGAAAAAGAAAATAGCACAAAGAACCAACCTGTAAAATATAAAGAAGTCATAGAAATAAAGCGGTCTGATCAGATATCCCTGAAAGCCGGTTTTCCGGAAATATTCTTCTCTCAAAATTCCAAAACAGATTTAGAATCCGTTCAAATTTACCCACTCCCTTACTTACAATGGCTCAGGGTTCGAAAAATTGATTAATTTTGTAAATCTATCAAGCGTAATTTTCGAGATTACGTAAATACGGGAAACGCTTTATAAATAGGATTTAAAAGACAATTGCAAAGGAAAAACAACATATCCTGCAACAACATTCTTTAAATCCGTATCATGTCATTTAACGAACACTCTTAACACCTTAGGGATAAACAACAATTTACTCAAATGGAATCACTCAAATTAATCCAAAACGATCCGTGGCTGAAACCTTTCGAAGCAGCCATAGTAGGACGGCATGAGTTTTTCAGACAGAAATCACTTGATCTGACAGACAACGGAAAGAACACACTCTCCGATTTTGCATCGGGCTACCTTTGGTTTGGGCTTCACCACACAGAAAATGAATGGATTTTCAGAGAATGGGCTCCCAATGCCACCGCTATATACATGATCGGTGATTTCAACGACTGGAAAGAGTCGGAAACTTACCGACTGAAACCCATTGAAAACGGATGCTGGGAGATCAGACTGCCCCTTGACCTGCTCCGACACAAAGAGATTTACAAACTTTCGGTGCACTGGAACGGTGGATGTGGCGAGCGTATCCCCGCATGGGCAAACCGCGTAGTGCAAGATGAAGAAACCAAGATATTCAGCGCTCAGGTCTGGCATCCTGAAAATCCTTACCAATTCAAGATCAATCAATTTACACCTAATGCTGATCCGCTGCTGATTTACGAATGTCACATTGGCATGGCACAGCAGGAAGATAAGGTGGGGACTTATAACGAGTTCCGTGAAAAAGTCCTACCCCGCGTGGCCAAAGCAGGTTATAATTGTATCCAGATCATGGCCATCCAGGAACACCCCTACTACGGGTCGTTCGGTTATCACGTTTCCAGCTTCTTTGCGGCTTCATCCCGATTCGGCACACCCGAAGATCTGAAAGCATTGATCGATGAAGCGCACCGTCTGGGTATTGCGGTAATCATGGATATTGTACACTCTCACGCTGTGAAAACGAAATGGAAGGTTTGGGCCGTTTCGACGGATCACACGATCAATACTTCTATGGAGATCATAAACGTGAGCATCCGGCCTGGGATTCATTGTGTTTCGATTACGGCAAAAACGAAGTAGTACATTTCCTTTTATCCAACTGCAAATACTGGTTGGATGAATATAAATTCGACGGATACCGTTTCGACGGCGTGACTTCGATGCTCTATTATTCTCACGGGTTAGGGGAATCGTTCGGCAGCTACGGCGATTACTACAACGGACATCAGGACGGCAATGCGATCTGCTACTTAAGCCTGGCCAACAAATTAATCCATGAAATTAATCCGAATGCCATCACCATTGCCGAAGAGGTAAGCGGTATGCCCGGCCTGGCAAACAAAGTGGAAGACGGAGGAATCGGATTTGACTACCGCATGGCAATGGGCATCCCCGACTACTGGATCAAGATGATCAAGGAGAAAAGAGATGAGGACTGGCATCCGTCATCCATCTGGTGGGAACTGACCAACCGTCGTGCCGATGAAAAAACAATCAGCTATGCCGAGAGTCATGATCAGGCCCTGGTAGGTGATAAAACCATTATCTTCCGACTGATCGATGCCGAAATGTACTGGCACATGTCGAAAATGATGCACACCACATTGACAGTCGACCGCGGTATTGCCCTGCATAAAATGATTCGTCTGGTAACAGCTTCAACGATCAACGGCGGATACCTCAACTTTATGGGTAATGAGTTTGGACATCCGGAATGGATCGATTTCCCCCGCGAAGGAAACGACTGGTCATGCAAACATGCCCGTCGTCAATGGAATCTGATCGATGACCATAATCTGAAATATCACTATCTGGGAGATTTCGACCGCAAGATGATTGAAATCATTAAAGGCAAACATGATTTCCAAAAAACCGAAATCCAGAAAGTTTGGGACAACGATGGCGACCTGGTACTGGCTTACCGCCGCGAAGAGTTGCTGTTTGTATTCAACTTCCACCCGGGCAAGTCGTTCACCGACTATGGACTTCTGGTCCCCGAAGGCAAATACGAAATCGTGCTAAACTCCGACTCTCATGAATACGGCGGATTCAACCGCGTGGACAGTTCGGTTGCGCACTTCACTCAATATGATCCATTGTACCAACCGGAAGGCAAAGGCTGGCTGAAGCTTTATCTGACTTCAAGAACAGCGATAGTATTGAAAAAGGTGGAATAACATCTCCTTTAACTGAGTACAACTCTTTTGTTTTTCTGCGTAATCTGCGGGTCTCTCCCTCTGATTACGCAGATTTTTTATTTAATAAGCGAGATTGCAAATCTCGCCGACGTTGCGAGCTTTCTACGGTATATTCTGAGGGACAAGGGGTATGCAATTAGTATAGGCTTTAAGGTATCATCCAATCTGCACGATCCTGAAACTCTGCCTGAAAGTCTTCACTCCACTTTGAAATAGTTGATTTACCGACGCCATCTATGTAATGATTTGTCGAGTCAACACGAATGTATTGTCCACCCCAACTTGGTTGAGTTGGGTCTTCAGGGTTATTAATCCCACGGTTTGCACTAACCAAATATAGGAAAGATGGTGAATCACCCTCAATTACCCCCTGACCTGCAATTGCTTTAGGAGGATAGATTGCTCCGAGCGGCCCATGGTTATTAATTATATTAGTCTCAGCCCACGAACGATTTCCGGCACCAAACATTCCCATATATGTAGTTTTCGACTCAATTATAAATAGGTTAGGGAAATTGTCCATGAGCCAGTCGTGCGTTGCATCCTGACAGCCAATTAGAAATATGCGAAGTTTTTTTAGAAAAATGTCCAGGTCTTTTTTACTACGTGTATTCTGAATTTTCCAAATTGCTTGCGCAACTTCACGCGGACCTCCCCAAACACAAATATATACTGGTCTTGAATCTGGCTTGTCAACTGCTGTAATTATTGCCTCCGAAGCTTCACTATCTTTTCCTGCTCCAATAATTTCTGAACATACTTGCTTATTGCAACCCCACTCTATTTTTATGTTATGATTATTCCCCAAACCTTCGTATGTAACAGAACGCAAATAGTTTGCAGTAGGATATTTGTTATCTCTTTTTCTTAGGGTTTCATCAACTTCATCATATTTGTCGAGTACAGCCAAAATATTTTTCTTTTCTGCTACCATACCGAAAGTTCCTGCCGAAACTATCAAACCTTCGACATCGAATTCATTCGAATAAAGCAAGAAACGCACTATAGACTGGACATCATCGGGGTCGCTATTGGTAACCGGAAAGGGTGGAAAATCAGTTGAAATAATTACCCTGTACTGTGCAAATGCAATGTTGTTAATCAACAAAAACAGGATAATAGCTAAAAGAGTTTTTAATTTTTTCATCATTCAATTATTTCGAATTTATAATGATTCGCCGATAACTTGTAAGATTAGGGACTCCATTGTCTGTTACTTCACAAATCACATGAAAACTTTTTCCGTCTATATCTTTTGGAATTTTTATCGTGATTTTATTGGTATTTTTATCGGCAATTTTAATTTCCTTTTGATAGGTTCCTGCTTCGGGTTGTATCCACCATTTAAAACTTAATTTGTCATTTTCTGGATCATAAGATTTTGAAGCATCAAGTGTAATTTCTTCACCTTGTTTCTTTTTTAATAAAATGGGAGCTATGCCATTATCTCCATTTAGGATAAGAACAGGATTGCGGTTTCCCTTCCCGTTTGATGCCCAGTCCATTCGTGCAGCAAAATTATTGAAAGTTGCCGGATAAAAATAAGCTTCATATTTCGAACAAATTTCGTGGGCTTTTCCTTCATGATTTATATAGGAAAAGGTTGAATTATCAGGCCCTTTACCCCATTCAAAATATCCACCCCAGCTAACCTGATTTGGAATAAGCGGAT
Organism: Bacteroidales bacterium; assembly: GCA_963668555.2. Taxonomy (GTDB): domain Bacteria; phylum Bacteroidota; class Bacteroidia; order Bacteroidales; family UBA7332; genus CAXXIC01. Next base: position 4,305,670 of record CAXXIC010000001.1, on the reverse strand, counting down.
TATTCAATCCATTAGGCATTACATATAGAAAGGAAGGAGAATCACCTTCAACACCATACTTGAATTTAGGATACACCTTTCCAAGGTTTCCATGATTTTGAATGTAGAGCGCATATTCATCCCATTTATTCTTTCCTGTGCCATTTTGATAAGCCCATGCACATTCATCCCAAAGAAACATAAGGTCTTTTCCAAATTCTTTTCGCATCCATTGATGGGAACTTATGTTATATGGCGTTCCTCCTTTGTATGACCTATCCTGATCAGTAATAGCATAAGTAGGTATTTTATGCAGAAAGGCTTTTAATTCCGATTCATTGCCTTTCTGCTGAACCTGCCATATAGCTTGAGCCAAGGTATTACCACCTCCCCAAAGCAATATCCACAATGGGCGTTCATCGTTTTCATTAGCTAATTCTATAATCAAATTACTTCCGTCTGAAATATTATCTTTTCCAATTTTATCTATACCTCTTTTTTTACTACCAAACATGGTGTGTTTTCGCAAATATCCGGGACTAGGCCAATATCCAATGTTTTGTTGTAATTCATTTTCTTTGAAACCAACTTGGTTAGAACGTTTTAATAGATTTGGCAAATCTTTTTCATAGGCATTAATTGCATCGTGAATTAATTGAAAGAAATCATCGCGGGTTTCTTCAAGACTCCATCCTGTAGTGTAAATAATTCCTTCAATTTCAAACATATCAGCATGGACAAGAAGTCTTACCAAAGATTCACTATCATCGGTTTCCCATGTAGAAACATCAGTCAGTACAACGATGCGTGGTTTTAAAATATTACTTTCTTGCCTTTGATTACCGAAAGCTTGAGTTAGAATTAAGGATAAACATATTGTTACAATGTGTTTTAATTTCATCTTTCGCATTTTTTATTATTAGAACAAATTTAAATAATTGCACTGGTGTGTCGGCACCGCCCTATCAACGGAGTGCTAAACCAATCAATCCGTTTTACAAATAATTCAATCTTTTATAAAGGATCAATGTGTTGAGTTGTGGTTTTTTCACTTGCATAACCGGGTAACTTACGTCCCCTAAGAACCGTACGTCCGACTTTCACCGCATACGGCTCAGGCACTTAAAAGGCTATCCCGGCTGTTGTTACTGCTTTTTATTAAACGTAGAAGTAGTAATTTATTTAAAGACCTCTTTGGTCTGAGTTCTTTCTTCCTTTTCCGAACACCGCAACACTGATATAACCAGCCGCTTTCTCCATAATCCAACTTCTACACAGTTCATACATGACCGGTAGCGCATCGGGAATGTAGTTTAACCTGTACTTCATGCTGGGTCGTGCCGACCGCACGAAGCCTATGTCTCTTTTGATCCACCCTCATTTAAGCTTTGAACTGATCGATTCGGGAAAATCCTTTTTCAGTCGGCTTACATCGGTAAATCCGGCTTTCAATGCTTTTCGCAGAGCGGAAATTGTAGCTTCATTGTTCCCTTGCCAAAAAGGAGGGAAGGCCGAATAATAATGCATTTCGGAATTTTCAGGCTCTAATGTGCGGTACACGAATAAAATCCGGTTGAGCAAGTCTACATTATGTTGTGCTATGGCTTGTTTCCCTAATGAGTAACAGACTATACCCCAGAACCCTTTTATTCTCCGGTACATATCTGCACGCATAACGTCCTGTTCCGTTTTGATTTTCCCGTCAACGGTTTTGATTTCGTTTTTCCACCAGTTGCTGTCTTTGGTACTGAATGCCTCCATATAAGTCTGTCGCATACCGATTTCGTAGTTCAGGCAATTTCCCAGACGGTTGAGCTGATTCCTGTATACCGCATCGGTTTTCAGGATATTGTAGGTCGTGGCAAAAGTTTTATTCCGATCAAAGAGTTCAACGGATGCTATATTTCGGGCGATTAGCGCCGCTTTCAGGTAATCTCCTTGCTGCTTCAGTGACTCGATTCGGGTTTGTTGTTGCTGGTTATAGGTTGTTAGTTGAGTAGTTGTATTCGGGGATTCTGCATTTGGAGAGGCGAAATACAGATACCCCAGTGCATTGGCCAGCATTAGGCTGTCGGGCCAGCTGTGTGAGGCACCAGTCAGCTCTATTTTCAGATTCTGCGGTATCGATTCTTCCTGAAACAGGAACTGAGCCGTTTCCATAAAATTAAAATCATCAGTTCCCGAGATGGCGATAACCGGGCAGGCGATGGCGCTGATTTCGGTGCCTCCTGCCAAAGCCCCACACAGGATCAGTCCGTCCGCCGGATGTCCCAACGCATAACCCAATGCCATACGTGCTCCACCCGAAAAACCGGTCAGGAACAGTGCTTTCCCCACCGGATATTTGCTGCGTACATCATTAATCAGTGTTTGTATAGCTTGGTCATACCCTTCAAAACCGTTTTTTACATAATTGGAAGCGACTAATATCACCGGATATTTTCCGGCAGCCAGCTTAAATTTATTCAGGGCAAATTTTCCGGATCCATGCGCATCAATAATCACCAGTAATGGCAACTTCTCCTCCTGTTTCGTCCTTGCCGGAATATAGACTTCATATTTGTTGGCGGCATCTGTAAGACACGAATCCGTTTTCTCAATGGCCTTAATTGTTTCGTTTGAGTTATTCACTCCCCGGCATGAAATCAATGTGCCAAATAGCAAGACAAGAAGGGAAAGGAGTACTCTGTTCATGATGGTGGGTTTTCTGAAAAGTTAAACGGAATAAGAGGATGACTCAATTTTGTTTGTATTACGATAGAGAGACAACCGGGTGCTAATCACCTGTTTTTACATCGTGACTGTAAAGTCAGTCCGGATCGCCATTTTGGTACTGTTACCTTCGGCTTGCTTCTTGTCTGAAGAATTACTTTTGATGGTAATGGAGATTGTCATCGAACCATCTACGCTCTTAATCCATCCCGTTTTACGGTCCAGGTGATAAATCGCTTTGTTATCTCCGATTTCAAACTTGAAAAGCATGGCCAGAAAGCCACCTGCTCCGGATGAAGGCATTTCCGGCAGACTCGAAACGCTTTCGATCAGGTATTCGTCCGGGTTTATGGCGAGTAACTTGTAGGTGTTTTTTCAACATGATACCCAGTTGTTTCTTCAGGTCAGCATCGCCTGTCGTTGTGCTGAGGGAGTCGCTGAATGCAATAGCGTCGGTATCAATACTGAAGTCTTTATCTTTTAGTGGAGTTGCAGCATTCATGAGCAGTCTTTCAAACGAAACATCCATCGCGTACCCCTGCGGAGTCTGTTCTTTAATCCGATACAAAATATCCGGAGCGAATTTTACATGCATTTCCATGTTCTTATCCGGTATAATGATCGAAGTGGTGATGTTGAAACGTCCATGCATCAGGAATTGGTCTCCCTTTTTCAGGTTTAGTCTCAAAGTTTCTCCGTGGGCAATTCCACAAAGAAGTAATGCCGTGAAAATTGCAGAAAGTCTCTGTTGGTTAATGCGTTTCATAATCTTTTGAATTATTGGTGGTTAACAATTTGGTTTATATTACTGGATATAGATGCTTAACTTGGTATAATGAGTCTAAACCTGGGGTTGTCCACTGGTACGGAGATACATAGCATACATGTAACATTAATTACACTCTTTGCTATCTCAATGCAAACCAATAGAACTTCTTCTTTATTCTTTCTTCCAGATTGATTCAAAAAGGCTATTGTAAAACAAGAATTTATACGACCAGTCAGAATTCTCTTTAACCGTTGATCCCATAATTCTAAAATTACGCATTGTGCCATTTTTAATTTTTACAGTCAATGTATATAATGGTCTATATATATGAGGACCTACCGGATATGAATTGTTCCATTGCCATACGAACCTTCTGATTTGTAAACTTGTAAGAATTACGCTGTCTTTACGGATATGACAAACACCATTATCTAGTTGCTTCAATTCGTGTTTAAACAAAATAATCTGTTCAATAGAGTCATTGTCCAATTTCTTAAAATCACAGTATTCTGACTTTATCCTTTTATTAGAGAAATAAATGATCAAACAAAGGATCATCCCAATAACAACACTCCATTTTAGAAATCTGAAGGAATTTGATTTGAACTTGCTTTTTTGATTCATTTTGTCGGTACTGAAAAAGATTGGTATTGGGAGATGTAATCGAATCGTGATAGGTTTGCTCTAATCATTCAATCCCTTCCCATCCAAAATCAGCGGAATACATTTCTCAATCCTCGCCTCCCTGGTTTTGGTCTGTTTGGGTTGTGAAAAGTGCAGAATGTAAGCCCTTTGCCGTCCCGGAGTCAATGCCTCAAACGCCGTTTTCAGGGCAGGGATTTCCTCCAGTTTCGTTTGAAACTCTTCCGGAATGATGATTGTACTTCATGTTGGGTCGTGCCGACCGCACGAAGTCCTTCTATGTATTAGGAGCTAGGTGATTCTCTTTTTGTTTTGGTCGAGTTGTATAAAGTCAAATCCAGTCGTTTCCTATTCTTTGTAGTTTTTCGCCTTAACTATGTCTAGCAAGCTAACAGAGTTGTCAATGTCTTCTAGAATCCAACTCTTTTTTCCTCTCACAAAATGATAAGTGTCAGAAAATTTCTCAATCGTCCTGTCTGGATTCTTTATAATTTCTCCTGTCGTGTCTAGGATAGTATAATCTAAAATAGTTCCTTTTATGTACGCAATATATCGGTCTTTTGAGTCATCTTTATAGTCTTCACAGCCAATAATCTTTGTCTCTGTAATATCTATACAGCTGATAATGTTTTTCTCGTGTCTTTCAGTCATATCGCCAAGCATAACTTTGTATTTCTCGTACAACTCTGGAGTAATATAGTCTTTAACTCGGTCAATGTCTCTATTCTCCCAAGCTGCTTGGATATTGTAAAATGTTCTCCGTGCGTTTAGTTTCATTTCGTCAAAGTCCCAAAATGAATCAGAACCAATTATTTGGCTCAAAACCTTTTTTGAGAAATTTGTTTTCCAAAGTATAAGGGTCGTTGTTACACCAGTAAACATTCCAAATACTATGAACCCAATAAAAACAATATAATCCCAGAAACTTGTATATCCATATCCGTTAAAACCATGGTAACCACCTACACCGTGTCCACCACCAAATCCTCCACCACCAGAGCTTCCATGTCCTCCGCCACCACCGTGTCCTCCGCCTCCGCCACCTCTTGCAAGGATTGTCTCAACAGTCAAAATCAAACAAATTAACACCAACAGTCTCAATAAATCTTTTCTTTTCATATTTGTATAAAAGTTTCTTTTTTTTCCTTCACTTGCCCCACCGGGTAGCTTACGCCCCCGAAGAACCGTACATGCGACTTTCACCGCATACGGTCCGATTTTTATAAAACTCATACATGACCGGATGTGAATCGGGAATGTAGATCTCCCGATAATTATCGGGAGTGTACTTCATGCTGGGTCGCGCCGACCGCACAAATTTCAATTAAAATCCACGGGCTAGTTCCAACGCCTTTTGCATATCTGGAATTCCATAGCCATAAGGTAGTTGAGGGTTATTGTACCTATCTGCCGATTTTCTGATAATATCCATCAGTTGTTTATTTGTTAGTTGCGGATTTGCCTGCCATAGACAAGCTACCAACCCACATAAAATTGGACTTGAATACGAAGTCCCGTATCCATCGATATATGTACCGGTTTGACTAATAACAGCCGCACCACTTCCCAAAGCTACCACATCGGGTTTTATTCGTCCATCAACTGTCAATCCAAAGGAAGAATAAGAAGCAATTCTGCCAGTCTTATCAATTGATCCTACTGTTAAAACATTAGGCGAATCACCTGGTGCACCTACCCAACTACTTTCATTACCAGCACAGCATACTATAAGAATTCCCTTATCAGCAGCCATATTAGCAGCTTGAGTCGCCATTTCAGTTTTGCCGTCCAAATCTTCAAATTTATATTGATATGTGGCTAATTGAGAATAGTTATAATACAACGATGTATTCACAATATCAACCCCAACACTATCCGCATATTCAATTGCGGCAACCCAATAATCCTGCTCAACTGGATATTCGGAATCCATGTCTTCCGTACGTAATAACCAGTAATTTGCTTCTGGAGCTGTTCCAATATAAAATCCTGGTTTGTTAGTCGCCATACAAGATGTTGTCCTTTCTCCATGAGCAACGGCTCCATAAGGTTCTTGATTTTCATAAATAAAAGATTTTGCACCTTTTATGTGTATATTACTTAATGCTGGATTAGAAGTGATGCCACCAAATGCAGCGTCAATAACTGCTATGTCTATTCCGGCTCCTTTGAATCCAAGATTATGCAATACTTGTCCTTTGTTTAAATTTATATTGTCAAATGCTGAACCGTAAATAGAATCTGTAGAATTACTTTTTAAGACAGAACTTACTTCGTTTATGTTTTTTCTTGCATTCCGCATCACCGGTTTATTGGTCGTCCATACTAAAACAACATCTTCAACAAAAGGTAGTTGTTTTAATTTATCCATTAAGAAGAAATCAGAACATTTTATTGTGACTGTTTTTAACCATTTACTTTTAGCAACGACAATTGCTCCTGTTTTCTCAATCTCCTTAATATATTCGGTTGAGATAGGTAGATCGGATTCATTCACAGACACGTTCTGCTTTTTTCTTCTTTCTATTGATTTTAGTGAAAGAAATTCTTCAGGTTTGTTTACTGAAAAGCCGGTAGTTCCTTTATCTTTCAAAACTAATCTGAATTTATAATCATTGTTGTCTGTTACTATAACCTTGCATTTCGCAGATGTTTTTCCATTGACAAGAGTTGCAATGATCTCTGTTACTCCGGCATTAACTCCTGTCACGTATCCATATTTGCTAACAGTTGCTATTCGCGTGTTTTCGGAAGTCCAGATAACTGAATCGGAATTTGAATTGTCAATTTTGGCGTTGAGTGGCCACCATAGAATATCACTTTTGGGAATAGTTAACGAATCTGGTGTTATCGTAATCGTTTCATTTAAAATAATATCGGATTCTTTGCATTCAGTCAAAAACAATATGCAACCCAAAAGGAATAAAGTAAAATAACTCAATTTCATTTTTTCTATCATCATTAAAGTAGTTTTTTGCAATCTATTTTTTTAAATTGCTGCACCGAGTAGCTTACGCCCCCTAAGAACCGTACGTGCGATTTTCATCGCATTCGGCTCAGGCACTTTAAAGGCTGACCCTGTGACGGGCAACCCGCCTATTATTACTGCTTTTTATTAGGCGTAGTAATTTGTTTAAAATCTCTTTGGTCTAAGTATTTTCTTGCTTTTCCGAACACCGCGGCACTCATAAAACCTGCCGCTTTCTCCATAATACGACTTCAATATAGCTCACACGACCGACAGTGAATCGGGAATGAGTTCAACCTGCCTTTCATGCTGGGTCTTGCAGACCGCACGAAAGTCTATGTATTAGCGGGCGTTTTTTATTTTAGCTATCCTCTTTTGCATAGATTTTTTAATAATCTCTTTTAGGGTATTTTTATCATCAATAGTCAAACCAAGAATCTCGCTATTTTGGATTTCAATTGCATCGTTGATCATTATGTTTGAATCAATAATTCCTTTTGATATTATCCAATTGAACAAATCCTTTTTTTTCTGAATTAATGAGGAATTATCTTCGCTTAATTCGCTTTTAAAATAGTCAAGTATTTTGTATCTCTCATCAATGGTCAATGAATTTTTCCCGATTAATAAATTGTCAATTATATCATTTAAAATCTTAATTCTCCGATTACTGCCACTTTCAATACGTTCATTCAAATCGTCCCAAGCTTTCTCTCTTAATGGGAAAATTGATTGAATATTATTGTTATCAAGATAGCTTAGAAACAATTTCGCTCTTTTAGCTAAATATTCAAAATCCTCTTTTTTATCCATTTTATTGCTCATATTGTAGACTTTCTTTAAAATGCTAGCACCGGGTAGCTTACGCCCCCTAAGAACCGTACGTGCGACTTTCACCGCATACAGCTCAGGCACTTTAAAGGCTCTCCCTGTGACGGGCAACCCGGCTATTAAACTAAATTCCCTCTGGGAATAGCCTTAATCAGCTAATCCCAAATAAGTTATTATAATATTTCGTTCAAAGATGTTGAACGGGAGTTCACAGCTCCCTTTAAATCAAACCTAATTTTAATGTTCAACATCGATGAAAACAATAAGCAATTCTACGACCAATGGTCGTAGAATTGAAAGCGTTGATGCTTCGAGGCTATTGTAATGCCGTAGTCATGACCGATAAGAATTCTTACCCCAACCGCTGGAAAGGTCTGCGACCGTTTCCAGGGTACGGTTCATCACCCGACTATATTATTACCCACGCCATGAAAACGGGATTGCCCTTTTCATCGGCTTACTGAAAGGCCGCTTTCCCCATACCCCGACTTCAATATAGCTCATACATTACCGGCAGTGAATCGGGAATGTAGATCTCCCGATAATTATCGGGATTGTACTTTATGCAGGGTTGTGCCGATCGCATGAAGTCCTATATATTAGCAGTAGTTTTTTAGTCGTTCAAGGAATAAACCTTATAAATTAATTGCAGTTTAATAGGGTTTTTCATCGAATTTGGATATTTCTCATTTAACACTCGCTTTTCAAACTCTTTCATTATTGCCAAATCTAAATCATCTCGAACAGCAAACTTTATTTGATTTTTTGTCTTTAAAAGCTCAAATTGAATCATTATTTTACCTGGTTTCTTTGAATCTTTAAAAAGCTCATCAAAGATTGTATTTGTCTTACTAATTAGCAACTTTATGTCTTCAATGGATGAGTTTTCTTTTAGTTCCTTGTCACCACTTAAAAAAACAACTTTTTCAAGTTTTGTTTCTTTAATTCCTTTAGATACACCATCTACCTCGTTACCGTTTTGGTAGGTTTTAAATTCACCACTTGTTTTATAAGTTTTATTGTCAATAGGGTTCTGATAGCTCTTGTTGATTGAATCTTTCTTTGTCTCTGTTTGAGAATAAAGATTAAAAGAGCATACTAAAATAATAATCGTCAATGCTTTTCTCATGTTCTGATATTTTTTTATTTTTTAAAATTGCACCTAACATCTTAGGCTTATATTCGCCGTTTTCGAATGCCAAAGTTAATGAAAATAGAATTATTTCAAAATATCAGCAAGGGTAATTGCAATGCATTACGAAAATGGAGAATAAAAGTGAGTTGAACGGAGCCGAGGGCTATGGGAAAAGTATGTGGAGAGGTGTTCTGATTGGTGGATAGTAGAGTGGAAATAAGAAATGTTTCAGAATCCGGTGGTTGCTGATGGCCACCCGGTGGGTGTGCAACTTGCTGATTGATGTAAAATAAATTATGCAGGCATGAAGGAATGGTAAACACGATGTGAAAGTGTTTTACCGGAGGCAGATTGGCAGCTAATTTATCGACCCACTGCATTCGTTTGATATACTGACATTTTGGGCAATTCCGGTTTCTGCATGAATTGTAGGATTGCACCTTGTTTCCGCATTTGCCACAATACAAGGTGTGTCCGCCCAGTTCGGATGTTCGACAGGCGACAATATCCTCAAACGCTTTTTGCTGAACAGGGCAAAGCGGTTGTGGTTTTGAATAATGGAGTTTGCACTCCTGGAAAATGTCAGCAATCACTATGGTTTGCATAAAAGTGTATATCTGCAATAATATTGGAAAAAGCATCGGGGGGTAAAGTAATTTACGGCCGTTTTATGGTCTACCCCCCGGGGTGTTGTGCATAAAACAGTCGTAGATTGAGAATATCCCCGGGGAGAAACGTTTTCAACGGTCGTTGTTTGCACATACCATCGGGGGGTTGTGCATAAAACGGTCGTAGATTGAGAATACCCCCGGGGAGAAACGTTTTCAACGGTCGTTGTTTGCACATACCATCGGGGGGGTGTGCATACACTCGGAAGGAATTGCACATATCCTCGGGGGTTTGTGCATACATTTGGAGGGAATTGCATATTTCCCCGGGGAGAAAGCCAATTCCTCGAAGAGGTTTGAACCCTTCTTTGGTCCAAGGCTGTTAACTTGCACAAAGCACCTGATTCAGTCTGAGCGCAGTGGTCCCGAGATAGCTATCGGGATTAGACTCAAAACCAACACAGTTTTCAAACTGGAGTATCATATAAACAATTATCTATTCTTCAAAGCAGTTACAAACTGCTCTTTTTTTAGGTCCAAGTCACAGAACCAGAAGTTACCTCCAATCAGATATAAAAAAATCGAAAGTAGCCCCCGTTCAGCGACAAGCTCTATCTTCATCGATAAAAAACAAGGCCTCCAACCTTACCAAAACAAAAAACATCCTGCTTTAGCCCAATCATTATGGGCAAAAGCAGGATGCTTTTTATGATATAACCAACCTACAGCCTATCCCCTCACCACTCCACTATATCCTTTCTCAGCAGGCACCAACTCGAAGACATGCGACGGTTTCAGATCCTCTTCGTCGCGGTGCGAAACGTAGATAATGGCCACCTGTTTCTCCGCAGCAATAGCATTGACCATATCGATAAATAGACGGCTGTTTTCCTCATCCAGCTCGATAGTAGGTTCGTCGAGAATTAGTAGCGGCGGATGTTTCACCATAGCGCGGGCAACCATCACCATACGCTGTTGACCGATGGAGAGGCTTTGGAACGACTTGTTTCGAAACGCAGGCCCCAGCATTGTGAGCCATTGTTCGGCCAGATAGATTTGATAATCCGTCGGGGCAGCGTAGAGACCAATGGAGTCATTGAAGCCGGAGATAATCATGTTCAGCACCGAATCGTCGCGGGTAAAGCGGGTAGTCATGTTGGGCGTGTAGTAGCCGATCTGTTTGCGGATGTCCCAGATGGTTTCACCGGAACCCTTTTTGCGTCCGAAGAGCATCAGGTCTTGTCCGTATCCACGCGGATTATCGCCGGTAATCAGGGTGATCATCGTACTCTTACCCGCACCGTTGGGTCCTACCAGTTGCCAGAACTCCCCTTTACGGATGCTCCAGTTTACACGGTCGAGCACCGGTTTGTCGAGATAGTGAACCGACACGGAGCGAAATTCAATCAGCGGATCGGCCTCGCAATGACTGCCCGTATAACCTTCGGGCAACCGGAAGCGATGTTCGTGTGGCAATGATGCAGAGACACGTTGCATAAAGTCGGTATAACTTTCAGCGGTGGTAATATTGTTCTCTTCATCGACACTCAGCACCAGTTCCGTTGCGGGCAATATATCAGCTTTGCGGAAGACGATCTGAATCAACCGAATGCCTGCCGACAGGTTGGTGAGCCGTTCACGGATAGCAGCCTGAGTCGCTTTGTCCACATTACTATATACATCGTCAAGCACGAGGTAGTCCGGTTTTTGGTCGATCAGGTAATTAAGCAGGGCTTTCTTCTGCTGTCCGCTCGACATCGATTCCAGGCTTTTATTTTCTTCGGTCTGTATCGGGAAGCGATCGTGACGATATTCGTCATCAATCAGTTTATCGATGGTGATGGTGGAGTGCAGCAAACCGTGCAATCCGGTCAGGTCGATGTAGGGAGCCAGCAGGTTTTCCTGCATGACCTGACGGATTAATAACTTTTTATCGGAAGCATTGGAGAGATATAACGCAAGTATCATTATTTTAGATGTTAGATAAGAGACTATGGAAAACGACTGTTGAAAATCGGGTGCAAAGTTAGGGAAGTATGGCGAAATATCGGGGATAGACGGAGATTTAAATTAGCATGCAGGGGTAAAAGTCGTACTCAACAGCTTCAGAAATGACTACGGAATTAATTAGCACAAGACCTTAAACCCTAACCGTACGTGTAATACATTATGTCATTATACAAGCAATTACATAACGCATTTTGTTACTTATCGCTTGTATTTAGTGTTATTGTGATTATCTTTGTCCTAGAAATAACATTTAATATTAGTGCCATATGTCAAAACAAAGTGTAGAAGATTTACTCGTTAAAGGAGGAAGCGACAAAGAGTTTCGTATCAAGTACGATAACACAATGACTAAAGAAAGATTTGTGGAATATGCTGCTGCAGATGGCTATGATTTCACCGTAGATGAACTCTCTGAAGTATTAAAAGAAAACGGAGATATGTTTGAATCTTACGGAAATCCTCCTAAAAAAAGTATCTGGTTGAGATAAGATCTTTTTAAAAATGTATGGAACGCGGATTTACGCAGATTAAGCGGATATTCGCGTTCTGCTCTTTGATGTTCTTTTTGACACATTAAAGGCAATCCAACCAAAACGTTATTGAACCTGAATTGAACGTAAAGGCGCAATTCCAAGATAGCTTTCGGAAAGCGTATGATTAAATAATACTTTGCGTCTTAGCCCCTTTGCGTTGAATATCTCCCCCTCCCCACCCCTCATTTCCCGATTTATTCCCGTACCTTTACCTCCGGATATGTATCCTTCACTTCAATAAGCACCATTCAATATGCCTTTTACCTCTTTAGGGTTACCGACTTACTTACAGAAAACGCTGGCGGCCAACAACTACCATCAACCGACTCCCATCCAGCAGGAAGCTATTCCCGCGATATTAAAACGAAAAGACATCTTAGGTATTGCGCAGACCGGTACGGGCAAAACGGCCAGTTACGTATTGCCTATCCTGATCAATTTGCAGAAAGTGGCGGCATCTAAAAGCAGGCACGTCAACGTGCTGGTATTGGTACCCACACGCGAACTGGCGATACAGGTAAGAGACGTGTTCCATAAATTCAACGAGGCATTACCGAAACCGATCCGCACGATGGCAGCTTTCGGGGGCGTATCCATCAACCCGCAAATGATGGCCATGCACGGAGTAAATGTGCTTGTAGCTACACCGGGGCGATTGTTGGAGCTGACCGATTCAAACGCTGTACATTTATCGGATATCGACACCCTTGTATTGGACGAAGCCGACAAGATGCTCAATCCCGGCTTTGAAGAGGAGATGAAACGTATATTTGCACTCCTGCCCCAAAAACGCCAGAACCTCTTATTCTCGGCCACCCTCCATGCTGACCTGGAAAATATCAACCAAATACTGTTGCACAATCCGGTCGTTATTCAGATAGAACCGGAAGAGGATTACTTCGACCTGATTACCCAGACCGGCTATTTTGTTTCGGAAGAAAAGAAAGGCCCATTGCTGCGTTACATCATCAAAAGCCGTGATTTGCAGCAAGTGTTGGTCTTTACCTCTTCTACCTTCAAAGCCGACAGCGTAGCTGATAAACTTCGCAAAAACGGCATCAACGCCTCGGCCATTCATAGCAAGAAAAGTCAGGGCGCCCGCAATGAAGCTTTAGCTAAATTCAAATCGGGCAATCTTCGTGTTCTGGTCGCTACCGATCTGATTTCACGCGGCATCGACATCAGGTTTTTGCCACACGTGATCAACTACGAATTGCCCCGTTCACCCAAAGATTACATCCATCGGATAGGTCGTACCGGCCGTGCAGAATCTCCCGGCGAAGCGATTTCGCTGGTTTCGCCCGAAGAGACGCATCATTTCCGGATTATTCAAAAGAAAATGGGCAAAAGGGTGACGATGACGGATGGAGATGAGATCAATTTACAGGGGTATTGATTCCGACTCTAATGCTATAGGGTATAGGTGTAGAAGCCACATCCGCTCTTTACACCCAGTTTCCCCTCCGAAATATATTTACGCAGCAACTCCCGGGGACCGGTAGGCAGTGAAGGATTTAGTGAAGCATAATGTTCTTCTATTTCAAGAATGACATCAAGACCAATCATATCCATTTCCCGGAAAGGCCCCATTGGCACACCGGTATTCACCATAAAAATGCGGTCAATATCTTCGGGTGTGGAGACACCCGAAGCAACTTCTTCGAGACATTCCCTCTTTATGGCTGCCCAAACCCTGTTGAAGATAAAACCGACACTTTCCTTTTGCACCTTAAACGGTACTAATCCTCCGTAGTTGGGCAAGATATCTATCAAAGTGTCAATTACGGCCTGATCTGTATAGTTACAGCTCATAATCTCTACAGCATTCTGAATGGGCGGCATATAGAAATGAGTATTAACAACCCTGGCACGACCGTTTTCACTGACGTGTTCTATAAACTGGCTACAAGGATAGGATGAAGAGTTACTGGCCAGGATCGCATCAAAGGGAGCCAGTTTGTCCAGGTCGCTGAACGTTTTTTTCTTGAGCTCCAGCAGTTCCGGTATAACCTCAAAGATCAGCCACGCATTTTCCACGGCTTTCGCAAGATCATCAAACAGCACCACATCACCTTTACTTCCGGCTGTAAACTTGTCGAGCACATCCGGCAGGTGCTGTTGTATAAATTCATTTGCTTTACTTCGCTGATCCGGTGAAAGATCAAAGATTCGTACTTCTCCCCCCTGGGTGGCCATCATCAAGGCAATACGCATGCCTAATGTTCCTGCTCCAATCACTACGATGGGCCTTTCTTTATAGTCCGCAGGTTTTGAATAAGCCATGATAAAAGTCTTTTAATCGATTACTTAAGCAAACTATTCTCAAAAGCAATCAGGGCATTTCGCAATAGGACGGGCAATACCACAGCCACGACACCACCGGGGACAGGAACCACGACACTGGCAATATTCCTGACAGATTCCACATTAATACCTCCCCTGATAACCGGGATTAATCGATCAGGATCATTCTTAGCGGGAATTTCTTTCACCAGATTAGAATATACGTCAATAATACAAACGCCTGGTTTAAGCCATTCCGGTTGTATATATTCCGGAGTTTTCGTTACAACAACCAACACATCGGCTCTTTTTAGATATTCAATCAAATGACTTGAATCTTTATTTATGAAAGATAAAGAGCAATCATGTGGTACAACTACCGAAGCTGCCGTTTTAGCAACCATATGCGTTAATGTATTCGAAATGAATTCATCATCTAAGACAAAGACCCATTCCTGATCTTTTTCAAGTTGAATCTCCGCATCTTTAAATATCTCGATCAGGGACGCAGGCAGACACATCTGGTATTTACCGGTTTCAATTTCCGGAATTAATGTGCTCAACATATTCTCGGGATGAAATCCTTCTACTTCTTTATCCCGGTCTACTTTATTTATTATCCTGACCGGAATCAGATGTTCAGGCATTGGCTGCAGTACGAGAATCGCATGTATATCATCATTTTTATTCCATTCTTCTATCAGATCAAACAGATCGGCCTCGGTAGTATTTTCATCTTTTACTTCCACAAATACCTTGAATCCGGCTGCTTCCGACATTTGTACATGAAGAGGAAGGACATATTTTAATAAGGGAACTTCAGAAAACCCTATAAATGCAATACCCGGCGTCTTATTATATTTTGCCTTAAGCCGGGCGACCTCGTCTTTTACTTCACTAAATATTTTATCCTTAATAAAGTCTCCTTTAATGATTTTGGCTTCCATAATTATTCATCTTAAAAAGTTGATGTTATTTTCATAATACAATTTTTCGGAGTAAGATTGGTTGAATACGGATAGATTCAAAAATGCTTTTCATTTAATAAGATGTCATTTTATCTCTGGAATTAGAACAAAACATGATTGAAAATGTTTGTTAGAAAAATCAGTATCAATTTATATGAAATCACCCCATTGCCAGCTAAGTTGCAATTAACAGGAATGGCTAATCATTTAATTATCGGATATAAAAAGCGTCACTCTCCATTCCGGAAAGCGACGCTTATTTATCAAAACTACGAAACTATTTTTTCTTATTGCTGGTGTTCTGAAAGCATTAATCAATCACCTCATGTTTCTCCCGGTTGAAAATCCAGAAGATAATCGGGAAAATCAACAGGGTAAGAATTGTAGCGGTCACCAATCCACCGATGATTACCACAGCCAGCGGCTTTTGAGACTCCGACCCGATACCTGTAGAGATAGCGGCCGGCATCAAACCGATGGAGGCCATCAATGCAGTCATCACCACCGGACGGGTACGTACTTTGACCGCTTCGATAATAGAGGTATCAATATGCAATCCGCTCTTAATATTCTTGTGGAATTGTGAGGTTAGTAACACCCCGTTCTGAATACAAATACCAAATAACGCAATAAAACCGACCCCTGCCGAGATACCAAAGTTTATTCCCGTGAGATGCAACGCCAGGATCCCTCCGATCAGGGCAAAAGGCACGTTGGCAATCACCAGTGCGGCATCCTTGATATTGCCGAACATGATAAACAGCAGCACGAATATGGCGATCAAACTGATGGGAACCACCTGAGCCAGTCGGTTAGAAGCCCGCACCTGGTTTTCAAACTCCCCTGCCCAACCGATGCTGTATCCATCGGGCAATTGGATTTTGGCCACACGGCTTTGGGCATCTTTGATCGTACTACCCAGGTCCCGGTCACGTACCGAGAATTTTACACCGACAAAGCGTTTGGTATTGTCCCGATAGATAAAAGCGGGTCCTGTATGCTTTTCAATGGTACAAATCTCTTTCAACGGAATTTTAGCTCCACTCAGAGTGGGTACTTTCAGGTTAGCGATGTCATTTTCATCTTTCCGGTACTCTTTTTCGAAGCGTACACGGATGTCAAACTTACGCTCGCCTTCGTATTTCTCGGTTGCAGTCTTTCCTCCGAAAGCCATTTCAAGAACGGCTTGCGCATCGGATGCCGTCACCCCGTAAGTCGCCATTTTTTCTTTATCCAGGACAACACTTACCTCGGGTTGTCCCAGATTTCGCATAACACCCAGGTCTTTTACTCCGGGGACATTCTCCATTTTGGCCACGACCTGATTGGCGATTTTATCAAGTTTATCCAGATCATCACCGTATATTTTCACCCCGTTGTCGGCATTAAAACCGGCTACAGCCTCGGCCACGTTATCGATAATCGGTTGCGAATAGTTGTAATTAACGCCCTGGTATTTCTCCAGTTTTTTATCCATCTCTTCCACCAACTGATCATAAGTGATATGACGTTTCCATTCATCGCGGGGTTTCAGGTTCACCTGCATTTGCACATAATAGAATCCGCTGGGGTCAGTACCGTCATTACTCCGTCCGGTCTGCGAAAGCACACCGTTTACCTCGGGAAACTGTTGCAGCTCCTTACGCAACACAGCCACCTTTTTGACTGTCTGTGAAAGACTTTGACTCATCGGAAATTTAGCTTCCACCCAAAGTGCTCCCTCGTTCAACTGAGGCATAAACTCCGAGCCCAGGTATTTAAAGGATAGCAATGAAAGCACCAGTATGGTCAAAGCAACCGAAAGGCTTTTCCGCTTGTGACGGAAGGTAAACATAAAGGCCTTTTCAATCATATTGTTCCAGAAATTGACAAACGGATTGTGCTTTTCCTTTACATCTTTATTCAGTAAAACATGCGACAAAACAGGAACCAGCGTGAGGGTAAAAATCAATGCTCCCAGCAATGCAAATCCAAGCGTCCAGGCCAAAGGCGAGAACATCTTACCTTCCACTTTTTCAAAAGAGAAAATCGGCAGTAAGGCCATGATGATGATCATCTTGGAGAAAAAGATCGCTTTTCCAAGTTCGGCTCCTTCCTTCTTGATCAGACTTCCTTTGGCTAGCTTATTGAACTTTTCGACACCCAATTTCTCTCGTTTATGGTCGAGCATCACAAAGAGCCCCTCGACCATCACGACCGCCCCATCTATGATAATCCCAAAGTCAACCGCTCCTAACGAAAGCAGGTTGGCACTCATTCCCTTGAGTTGCAGGCAGAGGAAAGCAAAGAGCAAAGCCAACGGTACAATGATCGAAACAATCACCGTGGTACGCCAGTTGGCCATAAAGAGAAAGACAATCACCGTCACCAAAATGATACCTTCCAACACATTGTGCATCACCGTATGGGTAGTATAATCCATTAGCTTATCGCGGTCGTAGAAGGTCTCCATTTTCACATCAGAAGGGAGAATCCTGGTATTCAACTCATTGACTTTATCTTTTACGCGAGCCAGTACTTCCCGTGCATTTTCGCCCTTCCGCATCACGACAATACCTTCTACTACATCATCATTATTATTCAATCCAGACTGTCCAACCCGCGGCATAGAACCTTCACGAACAGTGGCTAAATGTTTTACTAAAACAGGATTCCCATGGACGTAAGCAACAATTACATTTTCAATATCCTGCTGCGTCTTGAGCAACCCAACCCCTCGCACCACGAAGGCCTGACCATTCTTCTCAATCACATCACCACCCACATTGAGGTTACTTTTGCTCACGGCATCATATACATCTATCGGGGTAATGTCATATCCTGACAGACGGTTAGGATCAACACAAATCTCGTAAACCTTCTGTTGTCCGCCGAAAGCAACCAAATCGGCAACACCGGGAATCGCACGCAACTGACGGTCGATGACCCAGGTCTGTAAAGTAAGCAGGTCGCGCGTATCACGTTTATCACTCTTCAGCACATAACGAAAAATCTCTCCGGTCGGTCCGTAAGGCGGTTGCACATCCGGCTCTGCACCTTCGGGAAGCTCCACATTGCGCAATTGGTTGTTGACTTGCTGACGGGCAAAAAAATCTTCCACCCCATCTTCAAAAATAATTTTCACCACAGACAAACCAAACATGGTGGAACTGCGCACACTGGTTTTGTGCTGCACGGAGTTCATAGCAATCTCAATGGGTGTAGTTACAAAACGCTCTACCTCTTCAGCGCTTCGTCCGTTCCATTGTGTGACAATGATGATTTGGGTATTGGTTACATCAGGAAATGCCTCAATCGGCATCTGCTTAAAGGCAAATACGCCGGCAATCACCAGAATGGCCACCCAGAAAAAAGTGAATGCCCTGTTTTTGAGCGAAAAAGCTATGATATTTTTAATAAACTTGTTCATGTGTTGTGTCTTAACTATTTAACACTAAGTTCTTTTTAAACTTCGGGAAATATTAAAGAATCCCCCTACGGTTTAGTCATTCAACGCATCGTAAACCTGCAATTGATTAGTTGTAATCACTTTTTCGCCTGCGCTTACACCTGAACTAATATAGGTAACATCTCCCACCTGACGGAATACTTCCACCTTGCGGGTTTCAATATCTGAACGGCTTTTATACACCATCACAAAGTTTTTGCTCTTGTCGAAAATCACTGCTGACGAAGGGACTGCCAACATTCGGTCACTCTCTTCGTGGCTCAACTTGATGGTTGCTTTCATTTCCGGTTTCAATAGGAAGTCCGGATTTTTCAGTTTAATGCGTACCTTCATCGCTTTGGTTTCAGGATCGATGATATTAAATATCTTATCCACCTTTCCGTGGAAAGCTTTATCGGGATAACTAAGCGTGGTGATATCGGCATCCGAACCCAACACCACATCGCGAATGTCCGGTTCGCTCACATTGGCAATAGCCCACACTTCGTCAATTTCAGCAATATCGAAAATGTTATTGGTATGGTCATCGCGCAGCAACATATCCTGATTGATGTTTTTCTCCAGAATAAATCCGCTGATCGGAGAACGAACTTCATAAATTGCTCCCGGTTTGAGGCTATATATTTTGTAAGTCTCCCGGATGCGGTTCAATTGTGATTGCGCCTTGTCCAATTCGCTTTTAGCAGTAAGTACATCGCGTTCGGTATTCAGTTTTCCTTCGTAAAGTTCTTTTGTAGCCTTGAGATTATTTTTGGCAACAACCACATCGTTCAGCGCATCACTCAGGTCTTTTTCGTAACCTGCCACCTGCGTACTTCGGATGGTCGCCAACAACTGTCCTTTCTTCACAAAATCACCGAGTTCAACATAAACTTTAATCACGTTTCCACCTACCACAGGATAGATTTCAATGAGTTTATCATTATCGGCAGATATTTTCCCGTAAAATTCTTGCTCCGTTCTCAGTGGTTTGGTCTCCACATTAGCAAACGTGGTCGTCTTAAGCATTACATCGCTCAGTACAAATTTTTGCTTTTCTTCAGTACCGGCTTCTGCTTTCTTTTTGCAGGAAGTGAATAAAACGGCCGATAAAGTAATACATATCAACAGAATACGTTTCATAATTAAAACTGGGTTGAATTGGTAATATAATTGATTTCTTCACACGAGTTTACGAGGGTTTTGGCAAACTGATGGTATTGCTGGAGGGTCTGATTGTAACTTTCCATAAAGTCGGTAAATTCAATCAAAGAGAGATTGCCATGCTTAAAGTTTCGTAGGACACCCTCTTCCACTTCTTTAAATTTATCTACGTTGGATTGGGATAGAAGTTTGTGGTTATCCGAAGCCTCTTTCCATTTCTTGTAGGAGAGAATCACTTCATTTTGCACCTTATCTGCTTGCAATGATTTGTTGGTATTCGCCATTTTAAGTTGAGCCGCCGCCATTTTTATGTTGCCCTGGTTGCGATTCCAAAGCGGCAAAGGCATTCCCAGAGAGAGTGTGAGATCTTTCTTGAACGCTCCTGCTTGTTGATCCCAACCCATTCCCACTGAGAGGTCAGGCACTACCTGCGATTTCTGCCATTTGAGATTCCAATTGGAGGCTTCTACCTGTTTGGCAATGGCTAAATAGTCGGAACGATTTTCTATGGCAATGTTTTGAAGAGAATTCAATGGAGGAAGCTCCTGCTTTTCGTAAACGGCTAGTTCTTGTGGCGTAGGTTGCGGAATGAGATTCTGCACGCCTGTGAGTAAAGCCAGATCATTCTGGTTTTCGATAATATTTTTGTAAAGATCCGATTTTTGCTGTTTGAAATTGAGGTAGAGCGATTGGAGTCGTACCAGATCTTTCTGTGGTAGATTGCCTTTCATTACCTGCTTATTGTAGGAGACAATCAGCGAATCGAGGTTACTCATCTGTTGCGAAACGGCCTGAAAAGAAAGGTTGTCGTAGTAAACATCGAAATAGTTCTGGCGAAGTTGCAACTTCAGGTTGCGAAGTAAGTCGGCAAGCTCCAGATCTGCAATTTGAGCATTCGTCTGAGCCAGCGCCACTTCGTTGTGCTTTTTTCCACCCATATAAATGAGTTGCTGTACTGAGACTGCTTTTTCACCCGTTCGACCTATATCGAAAGCTTTTTTTACCTCCGGATTATAAGCATTCAGGTTAAACTGAACAGAAGGGTTTTCCCATAATCGGGCCTGAATAACAGCCGCATGAGCAGCATCGACATTAAACTTACCCGCTAAAAGGCTTAGATTGTTTTTTAAAAACAGTTGTTCGGCATTGGCCAAGGTGAGTGTTGACTCGGTTTGCGCAAATCCCTTGAGCGAAACCGACAGTAGCATAAAGACAATTATTTTCTTCATTTTGCATCAGAATGATTAGTCCGGCGCAAAATTATCAATATTTTCGTCAAGGGGAACTTCAAGCACCTTAAAATGTCATTAAAATCTAATCCAATGGCCTTTACATACTCATACGTATGTATAACATAGGTAAAACAACCATCAACACCCTTTTTATGGATTATTCACAGAAAGCAAGAGCACTTTATATTAACATTTAAAGCCAATTTGCGTAAATAGTCAATCCATTATTTATTACAATTATACTTTTCGATTATCTTCAACAATATACACCCGGCAATTTATATACAAGGTATTTTCAATGTATTTGGGCTATTTTGGCTGAGTTTGCTTCATTTATCTAAATATCCGCATTATTTGAAAACTTTTCAATCTATATTTGCAACATGAATGTGTTGCGCTATCCGCATGACAGGGATTCGCGCGACCGCAAGAAATACAAAATAGAAGAAATAAAGATATGACTGATAAACCCAACATACTCGTAGTCTGTGGACGAAATAAAAGAAGAAGTAGAACCGCAGAATATATTTTCAAAAATGATTCAAGATTCAATATTCGCTCAGCCGGACTTAGTGATAAAAGCAATAAAAAAATCACTGAGAATGATGTTTTATGGGCTGATTTGATATTTGTGATGGAGAAAGGTCAAAAAAACAGAATCTCTGAAGCATATCGATATTTAGATATACCCCCCATTGAAATCCTCAGCATAGATGATGACTATGAATATCAGGATGAAGAATTGATTACTCTTTTAAGAGATGGGATAAACACCACTTTATTTTCTGTTTATCAGATTTGAAAATTCCCAAACCGACATTCCTCAAATAGCATCTCCCCCAATATGAAAAGGAACAGAATCACATACCTGATCTTAATTTTTGCAAGTATCCTATCCGGATTGCTTTCCCGAAGATTTAGCGCACATATCCCCGATTTCATTAATAGTTTTCTGGGAGACAGTATATGGGCCATCATGATCTTCCTGGGTTTCTGTTTTATACTCAAAACATGCAATAGTCTAAAAACAGGGTTGATCGGATTGATATTTTGTTACCTGATCGAGATTAGTCAGCTTTATCATGCACAATGGATCGACAGCATCAGACACACCACCTTAGGAGGATTAGTTCTGGGCTTCGGATTCCTGTGGAGTGATATTGCTGCATACACATTGGGAATTGGAGTTGCGGTCGGCCTAGAGAGCGCCATAAACAGAAGAAGGAATCAAAAAAGCACAGAACTTCCTGCGGAATATCTCTTTCGCAGGAAGTCCAATGAATAACAGACAGATTAAAAATCCATATATACCATGAACGATAATACCGACAAAATCATCCAGCTGGAAAACAAGCTGGAGCTATTGCTGAAACGACAGGATCTTTTTATGAAAGAGGTCAACCTGTTGAGGGACGAAATCTCCCGATTGAAGATGGCTGAGGAAGAAGAAATACAGGAAGAAGTAATCATTCAAGAGGAAGAATTTCAGGCAGACGAGAATAACGAGCCAATAATTGAAGAAAAATCTTACTACGAAGTCCCTGAAACAGAGGACGTAAAAAAGGAGAAATCCGATTGGGAGAAGATTATCGGAGAGAATCTGATCAACAAGATCGGAATAGCCATTACCGTAATCGGGGTAGGCATTGGCACGAAATACGCGATTGATCACGAGCTGATCAGCCCCCTGACACGGATTATACTTGGCTATCTGGTGGGATTGGGACTGATGGGGTTCGCCATTCGCCTGAAGAAACAATATGAAGACTTCAGTGCCGTCTTGCTGAGTGGCTCCATGGCCATTATGTATTTCCTCACCTACGCAGCCTTTGACTTCTATGCACTTATTCCGCAGGCTCTCGCGTTTGGTTTAATGGTGCTATTCACTGTGTTTACCGTCACTGCCGCGATCCAATACAAACGGCAGGTGATTGCGCACATCGGACTGGTGGGAGCTTATGCCGTACCGTTTCTGCTGAGCAACGAAGAGGGAAATGCTGTTGTGCTGTTTAGTTACATGTCCATCATCAATTTCGGGATACTGGTGATTGCTTTCAAGCAATATTGGAAACCGTTGTATTATTCCTCTTTCGTATTCACCTGGCTGATTTATGCCGTCTGGTACGCCTTCAGTTATCATGCGGAAAAGCATTTCGGCACCGCATTGCTCTTTGCTTCTCTGTTTTACAGTACATTCTACCTGATCTTCCTGGCCAATAAGCTGATTCAGAATGAAAAGTTTACCACCGGAGATATCTTGCTCATACTGGCCAATTCTTTTATATTCTATGGATTCGGATACAGTATCCTCAACGCTAAACATGAGCAACTGTTGGGATTATATACCCTTTGCGCGGCCATTACTCATTTTATTGTAAGTGTCGTAGTCTATCGACGTAAACTTGCCGACCGGAATCTGTTCTACTTTGTTTCGGGGTTGGTCCTGATATTTATCACCATAGCTATTCCGGTGCAACTGGATGGGAATTGGGTAACCTTGCTTTGGGTGGGTGAGACAACTCTGCTGTTTTGGATCGGTCGCACAAAACAAGTTTCCTTTTACGAAAAACTGGCTTACCCATTGATGATTGTGGCTTTCCTGAGTATTATCGACGATTGGGCTTCGGGATACAGTCAATTTAATCCGGAGCATCCCGCTACCTACATCACCCCGATTTTCAATATCTATTTTCTCACCACTATACTGTTTGCAGCTTGTTTCGGAGTAATACTCCGCATTCACCACAACAAGAAATACCCCTCTCCTTTTGCATCGGAATCGGCACTATCGTTCTTTGTCTCTATTGCCATTCCGGGTATCCTGTTGTTTACAATCTATAATGCTTTCCGCATTGAGATTGCCAGCTATTGGGATCAACTCTATACCGCTTCAACCATAAAGATCCAGGCAGCTCACGAAGAGTATCCCGAATACTACCACAATGATAGTTTGGTAGAAATGAAGTTCGTGTGGGAGATTGCCTATTCCCTGCTGTTCCTATCGGTTCTCTCGTGGGCAAATATAGTAAGACTAAAGATTAAGAAATTGGGAGACGTCAACCTTTTCCTCAATACGATATGTATTGTCGCCTTCCTCACCATCGGGCTTTATTCCCTCAGCGAGTTGCGCGAAAGTTATCTGCAACAAACATTGGCGCAATATTACCACATCGGCATATCTAACATTTTGATCCGATATATCGCCCTATCGGCATTTGTCATTATGCTGCTCACCTGTTACCGGTATATTCGCCAGGAGTTTATGGCGTGTGATCTAAACAAAGTGTTCGACCTGATGCTGCACACCTCCATCCTGTGGAGTGTGAGCAGCGAATTGATTCATTGGCTGGATATGGCTGGAAATGCGGAAACGTACAAGCTGGGATTGAGCATTCTATGGGGAGTCTACTCATTGCTGCTGATTGCTCTGGGTATCTGGAAAAAGAGGCAATATCTGCGTATCGGCGCCATTGCTCTTTTTGCAGTAACACTGATTAAGCTCTTCGTCTACGACATCTCATACCTGGACACTATCTCCAAAACCGTAGTGTTTGTATCTTTGGGGGTGTTGCTTTTGATCATTTCATTTTTGTACAACAAATACACTCATCTGATCAATAATGAAAGCGATAAATAGAATCAAGCTATCCTGTTTCCTTCTTGCCCTAGGAACCGTAGGTCAGGCACAGAACAGTCCCTTCCACTACCAACGGGAACTGACGGGAGTGACACAACAATGGCACAAAGTAATCCTGCCCGAAGATCTGTATGAGAAAGTTTCGTCCGATCTTTCCGATATTCGTATTCTGGGGATTACGAAAAGCAATGATACACTAGAAGTACCTTATATAATGCAATCGACAGCGGGAGAAAGCATCGTATCGGAGATAGATTTCAGGTTGTTGAATCAATCAGCAAACGAGAATGGATACTACTTTACGTTTGAGACACCTACCGAAAGCCCGATCAACGAGATCACGCCAACGTTCCGGCAGTCAAACTTCGACTGGAAAGCTTCACTCGCCGGAAGTCACAATCAGAAAGAGTGGTTCTCCGTAGCTGAAGATATCCGGATCTTAGCCCTGAAGAATAATCTGGCCGATTATCAATTCACCAGACTGACTTTTCCCGAATCTAAATACAGGTATTACCGGTTACAAATAAAAAGCAAAGAGAAACCGGTACTACTGTCTGCAAAGATTCGCCTGCAAAGATCAATGAAGGGAGAATATACCTTTCCACCTATCCGCACAATTCAAAAAGAAGAGGATAAGCAACAGAAACAAACCGTCATTCAACTCGGCCTGAAACAGCCGACTCCGGTTTGTGGCCTTACCCTCGACATACATAATCCGGCGGATTATTTCCGATCTATAACGATTGAATATGTGGCAGACAGTTTCAAAACTGAAAAGGGCTGGAAATACCATTATGCCCTATTGATGACCGGCACACTCAGCTCTATGGAAAAAAGTGAATGGACGTTTCCCGGCCATATCCTCCAAAAGCTGAAGATTACCATCCAGAATCAGGATAATGCCCCTTTGAAGATCGATTCCATTCAGGTGAAAGGCTTTCAATACGTACTAATTGGCCGTTTTACAGAACCAGCGAGGCACTTTCTTGCTTATGGCAACAAACAGGCTGAGATGCCACATTATGATATCGAAAAGTTCAAAGACAAAATCCCCGGATCATTGAGTCCATTGTTACTTGGAAACGAACGGGTCATCCATCCAAAACCGCAGAAGACGGAAGCTTTATTCCAAAACAAGATCTGGCTTTGGGGAATAATGATGGTGATTATTTTGGTGTTGGGCGGATTTACCATGGGGATGATGAGAAAGAGATGATCAGAAAAATAGAATCCACATCATTAGTCAACAAATTCAAGACAAGGATAAATGTTCGAAATAATAAACCGAATATTGAAATACTTATCTCTTCAAAAAGACGAGGTTTATATTGAAATTCAAAGAAATGAACCTTGCTTCTGCAACAGTGGCAAGAAATTTAAAAACTGTCACTTATTAGCTTTAGAAAGAAAGGGTAAAATAGCTTTATATGTCATTAACAAACATACAGGGAAAAAGAAAGTAAAAATACTTTTAGAAAGAAAATACAGAAATACCACAATTCGTTTTAGAACCACTCTGACAGGAAATGATATTGGTGGTCCCGGTGGTGCAACTCTTGATTAAGAAGAACAGTTGGCGTAAAATCATCAAGGTTTACAGAATATACAAAAGCGTCGCACTCACCTTGGTGAATGCGACGCTTTTTATTGTATTTATTCAGATGGTTACAAGCTCACCGGTTCCTTACTGTTCGGATCAAGCATATCACAATTGTAGACCTTATGCAATTGTACTCCGGCACGATAGCGACGGGGATGAGCCTTGACAGCATGGGTGATAGCATCGAGCATATCAGGGTTAAGCTGATTAGCCTCCGGTTGCAACCAGATATCCGGCACAGAGTCGCGCATAGCATTGGGAGTACAATACCCGCCAATCTCATTCCACCACTCGGTGATGCCCGATTCATTTTCAACAATGATTTTGATCTCGTTCGCGCGTTGGATATTTTCGGCCAAAGGCGGCATATTCCACTTAGGGCTCACTGTTATCCAATCGAAATCTCCACGCAAAGTATAGGCACCGCAAGTCTCTATGTGCGTTTGTAATCCTTCGGCATGTAAAGCCTGAGTGAGTGGGGTCAGATCAAAGACAGCTGGTTCTCCACCCGTGATGACAGCAAACGGAGCGCCACAGACGCGGGCCATTTGTGCCAGTTCATTGACGGGAATACGAACTATCTTTTCAGGAAGATGGTCTTTGTGCCACGTTCCGGGAGAATCACACCAACTGCATTGCACAGGACATCCGATAGTGCGGATAAAGAACGCTGCCCGGCCTATATGAGTCCCTTCGCCCTGAAAAGCGTAGAAGGTTTCATATATAGGCAATGAGTTGGAATTACTCGCCGAATCCTTCATAGGTAGCACTGTTTTTAGAGTCTTCATACACTACTACTTTCGTGCAAAACACGCGACCGTTGGTAGCTTCACGGATGAATTTATCGGCTAACCCGAAAACGAATTGTGACAATCCTTCAGCACCCGAAGAAGGTACGAAACGAACATCAGCCAGTTTCCTCTCATGCATATCTTCGAAGAAAGCACGTTGGGGGTCATCCTCGTCAATCAATAACGTATGGTCGAAATAATATTCTAACTGATCACGTAAAGGACGTAAAGCGCCGAAATCATACACAAAGTTTTGGTGATCCAGCTCTTTCGCGCGAAAGCTTATATCAATACGCCAGTTCTCGCCGTGAGCGAAAGCACAATGTCCCGCATGATGCCATTGACGATGTGCGGCTTTTAAATTATCGTAAGTTTTGGTGATGGTATGGTACATAAAGAATGTGCAAAATTACCTGTATATAAGAAAACCTGATGCAAAGATAGCGAATTACCCCTGATTCTAAAAACAGACAAGGAACGATACTCTAAAATAAGTCTGTTTTTACCAGATTCATTATCGTAAAAAAATAGAATGATTCAGTTGTGCAGAAATCAGGAAAAAGATCAAAACCAATCGTATATAAAAATGAAACCCCCTGCCGAAGCAGAGGGCTTAACTCTTCACAGAGAATTCAAAATCTTTTAAAGAAATGATAATAACGTTCTTGCTGTTTGGAAAATTCCTTATGTTGTGTTTTAATCAAATATACCGGAAAGGAATCTGTTTTAATCTTCAGAATTATTTTCTGATACAAAGATGATACATCATAATTAAACAGAGCTTAAAACGGAGCTTAAAATAAGCTTAAATCTGAAAGAGAAGGGAGAATCGATTAACACCGGTCTCCGGTATATCGTATTCAATCTGCGCATCATGGTAATGGAGAATACGCTCCACAATACGAAGGCCAAGACCGGTACCTTCAATATTCCGGGAGTTTTGCCCACGGGCGAAGGCTTTGAAAATATTTTGCTGCTCTGCATCATTCAGGGTCTTACCTTTATTTGAGACCATTACGCGCACCGCTGTTTTGTCCTGACAAATAAGAATATCCACCTGTTTGTCTGACGAATAGTTATAGGCATTCTTCAAAAGATTAGTGAATACAATTTTCAGTAAATTCATATCTCCTTTGATTTCCAGATCAGGTTCATCAGTACCGGCATTTTCGATATTGAAGGAAATACGATAATCTGGCATGGTCTTCTTTGCCGTTTGCATCGCCTCAAAGATGACTTCATCTATCCGGCAAACCGGCATCATGTCAGCCGCTTTGTTTTTTTCGATACGCGATAAGAGCAGTAATGAGGAGATGACATCTGCCATCTTATTGGCATCATCCTGAATGCTGTAGAGGTATTTTTCCGTATTCGGATTATGAGACTCATGCATGAGCAGATTATGCAACTGCATGAGAATGCGGGTAACGGGGGTCCGAAGTTCATGCGATGCATTATCGGTAAATTCTTTCTGTTGCTTATACGAGACATCGATACGATCCATCATTTGGTTAAATGATTTGGCCAAAGAATTTATCTCATCATTTTTGCCTGAATCCTCGAGGCGGAGGTATAGCTTTTTCTCCGATATTTCAGAAATCCTGTTTCTTAAGCGATCCAATACCGAGAAACTTCTGACGCTGACATAATACGAAAGCAACATTACTGAAATTGTTCCGAAAATGAAAGCTCCCAAAAGTACAGAACCCAAAAAATGTAATTGATTTTTGGCATATTTATCCTCCGCCGAAATCAATACATAATAATCTTGATATTTATTATGTGAATCATGAAATAATCCAAATATATCAATATCGCCCTGATGCCTGTAAAAACTTTTCTGTGTCTTAAGCAAGTCTATATCCTTCTGACTCCAGTTCAGCAACGCATTTCCCATATTGCTGTATATCAAAACACCATTGTAATTGAATACAAGAATCTTCTCATTGTAAAGTTTATCAATGGGATTTTGATCGAGGACCTGCATCATCTGCCGGTTGGGTAGCTTCACATCGACCAACAGCTTGACCGTCGATAACACTTTTTCCTGCAACCGGAACTTAAACTGTTCTTGCCGGTAATGAGAAAAAAGGGAGAAAACGACAATCAGCACCACGGCCAGAATGGTTGAAAACAGGATGCTGAAATAGAGGGCAAAGCGCTGTTTCAGATTCATTAGTCTTCAGCTTTGAGATAATAGCCAAACCCGGGGCGGGTATGAATAAGTTTAGGTGAAAAATCGCGGTCAATCTTTTTACGGAGAAAATTAATGTAGACCTCGATGGTATTGGTTCCGGTCTCGAAATTTATATCCCAGACTCTTTCCGAAATCGTTTGTTTGGAAACGGTCCTTCCGCCGGCACTTGCCAATAAGACCAGCAATTGGTATTCCTTGGGAGAAAGTGCTATCAGTACATCTCCACGACGAACTTTCATTTCTGAAATATTAATCTCCAGATCTTCGACTTTAATAATTTCATCACCGGTCTGAGGAGTGTGATTTCGCCGCATTTGCGATTGTATCCGAATAAACAGTTCATCGAAATGAAAAGGCTTCACCAGGTAATCGTCAGCTCCCCGATTGAAAGCATCCACTTTATCCTCTATTTCGCCAAAAGCAGTGAGCATGATTATGGGCGTGACCTTATCTACCTGGCGGATATTTGCACACACCTCCATCCCATTCATTCCCGGCACATTAATATCGAGAATGAAAAGATTGTAATCAGTTTGTTTAAACTGCTTCAGAAAAAGATTTCCATCATACACAACATCGCATTCGATATGCTTATCGGCCAGAAAAACCCGCACTTCGGAAGAAAGCTTAAAATCGTCTTCGAGGAGTAGTACTTTCATGAGAATGTTTATTTATAATTGTGCATAATTAATTGAGGGGATGAGAGGAACACCTATATTTTTAAATTACCGTCTTCCCCAATCTACCCGTTTCACCCAGTCGGAAATGAATTTAGCATTTTCAAACGATAATCCGGGCATAAAACCGTGACCAAGATTGAAGATCCAATCGGTATTATTACGTCCGAACTCTATATAAGGTTGTAGTTGACGCTCTATCTCAGCCGGAGAAGCATATAACAAACGTGGATCAACATTTCCCTGCAAACCAATCATAGGATGTACCAATTTACGGGCTGTTTCAAGCGGTGTTTGCCAATCGACACTGAGGAAATCACAATCTTCAGGTGTAAATCCGGTAATGCCTACACCTACCCCTTTCGGGAAAAAGATAAACGGAACGCCTTTCTCACGAACAGCCTTTGCAATCTTACGGACAGATGGCATAAACAGCTCCTGATACATCGTAAACGGAAGTAATCCGGCATGGGTATCAAACAACTGGAATACCTCAACACCATGTTCGATCTGACCTAAGGCATACGTAATCGAAAGATCTGTGACCACATCAATCATTTCGCGGGTAGCGTCAGGATTTTCATAGATGAAACGGATGGCGTCGGGGAAATCGCCTTTGCGGCCCAATCCCTGCAACATAAATAACAACACGGTCAGTGGCGCTCCACAAAAACCAATCAGGGGTGTACCTGCCGGACGGGTCCTAATGATCTGATCGACCACATCGTAGATGTAGTTGAGCTTGCCGGCATCGGGTTTCAGGTCTGCCAACGAATCGGTACGAAACGCTAACGGCTTTTCAAACACCGGACCGTTGTCGGTAAAATCAAGCCCCATGCCCAACGCGTAAGGGATCACCAGAATATCCGAAAACAGGATTGCAGCATCCACTCCCAAATCATGCACCGGAAGTAAAGTCACTTCAGCTGCCACTTCGGGTTTCTGCATCATCTGCCAGAAGGTATAGTTTTCCTTGATTTTGAGGTAAGAAGGCAACACGCGACCGGCTTGGCGCATAAACCAGAATGGCGGACGATCGGTAGCTTCTCCGCGTAATGTTTTGAGTAGTATGGATTCCTGCATGAATAGGTTTTACGTTATAAGTTTTAGGTTATAAGTTATAAGTAAAGAAAGATGGTGTTTCAAAAGTGTAAAATGAACGCAAAGTCACTAAAGCGCAAAGATATATATATAAATAAACTCTTTGCGTCTTAGCTCCTTCGCGTTTAGTTTCTTCTTTCTGACTTTTGAGACACTCCCGGTCTCTTTACAGTTGCTTCATCGCACTAAAAGCTGCTTCGATAGTTTGGTCGATCAGCTCATCGGTGTGAGCAATCGAAACAAAACCGGCTTCGAACTGCGAAGGCGCCAGATAAACTCCTCCATCGAGCGCAAGTTTAAAGAAGCGTGCAAATCGTTTTGTATCACAGCGCATTACGTCATCGAAAGAAGTCACTTGCTTGTCTTCGGTGAAGAAAAGTGTGAACATCGAACCTACACGATTTACCACGCCGGGAATGCCTGCTTCGGCCAGACATCTCTTCAAGCCATTAGCCAAACGGGCAGCTTTCATGTCCATTACATTATAGAAGAATGGAGTTTGCTCCAGAATGCGTAAGGTAGCCATACCTGCTGCCATTGCCAACGGATTACCCGACAATGTGCCGGCCTGATATACCGGACCTTTAGGCGCCAACTGGTCCATGATCTCTTGTTTACCACCGTAAGCCCCTACAGGAAGACCGCCACCGATGATTTTACCCAGGGTAGTCAAATCCGGCGTTATGCCCAAAAGATCTTGTGCGCCACCGGCTGCCAAACGGAATCCCGTCATCACCTCATCGAAGATCAGGACTGTTCCATATTCTGAACATAAATCACGTACTCCTTGCAGAAAGTCTTTCTGGGGTTCAACAACCCCCATGTTTCCGGTGACAGGTTCCAGGATTACGGCAGCGATATGCTCGCCATGTTTTTCAAACAGTTGTTTAACCGACTCGAGATCGTTGAATTTTGCGGTCAGCGTACTTTGTGCTGTGCCTGTGGTCACACCCGGTGAGTTGGGTGTACCGAAAGTCAATGCTCCCGAACCTGCTTTGATCAGAAAACTGTCGTTATGACCGTGGTAACACCCTTCGAACTTCATCACCAGTTCGCGACCGGTAAATCCGCGAGCCAGGCGCAAGGCACTCATAGTAGCTTCTGTACCTGAGTTTACCATTCGTACCGATTCGATAGAAGGAACCATTCGTTTGATCATTTGCGCCATCTCGGTTTCGAGCAAAGTAGGCGCTCCGAAACTTGTTCCCAGTTCGCATACTTCCTGAATGGCATCAATGACATTCTGATGCGCATGCCCCAGAATCATCGGCCCCCATGAACCTACATAATCGATGTATTCGTTTCCATCGATGTCATACACTTTAGCACCTTTAGCTTTTGCAATAAAAAGGGGATCCCCTTCTACGCTCTTGAATGAACGTACGGGTGAGTTCACGCCTCCGGGAATATGTTTTTGTGCTTCACGGAATGCGGCAATACTGTTTTTATAGTCTCTCATGTTAAAAAAGCCCCCTAAATCCCCCCGGAGGGGGAGTTGTTAAGAGCGTTATTATTAATTTATTATCAAAAATATCTAAGGAAACTGCACAATCAAAAAAGTTGACACATGCTCTTTCCCCTCCCCTTCGGGGAGGATGGGAGGGGCCTTCTATAAATCTCCCAGCACCTCCTGGGCGTGATAAGTAATTATAATATCCGAACCTGCCCGTTTGATTGAGGTCAGGATTTCATGAACAATGCGCTTCTCGTCAATCCAGCCTTTCTCGGCAGCAGCTTTCACCATTGCAAATTCTCCGCTCACGTTATACGCAGCCACCGGCATGTTGAAATTGGTCTTCACGCGCTGAATCACATCCAGGTAACTCAAAGCCGGTTTCACCATCACGATATCAGCACCTTCTTCGATGTCGAGTGCCACTTCACGCAACGCTTCGTTAGTGTTGGCCGGATCCATCTGGTAAGTGCGGCGGTCGCCAAACTGTGGCGTACTTTCGGCTGCTTCGCGGAAAGGTCCGTAGAAAGCCGAAGCATATTTAGCGGAATAAGCCATAATCGGAGTATTCTGAAAGCCATGGGCATCCAGTGCCTGACGGATTGCACCTACCCGACCATCCATCATATCGCTGGGCGCTACCATATCAATACCGGCTTCGGAAAGCGAAACGCTTTGTTTTGCCAACGTAATCATGGTAAGATCATTGTCTACATCTCCGTTGACGATGGTTCCGCAATGGCCATGAGTGGTGTATTCGCAATTGCAGACATCGGCAATCAGGTAAAGACCTGGCACTTCCTTTTTCAGGGCTCGGGTAGCTTTCTGCACGATACCATTGTGCTCGCAGGCTACCAGTCCGTATTCGTCTTTGTGCTCGGGTATGCCGAAAAGCAACACCGATTTCAGCCCTTTATCGTAAAGTTCTTTGGCCTTCTCAACCAGTAAATCTACCGATAGTTGCGAATTGCCGGGCATGGAATTAATGGGATTGTCTACCTTTGTACCGGGGCAAACAAAAAGAGGCATGACCAAATCGTCGCGGGTCAGTATCGTCTCGCGAACTAGGTCTCTTAATATGGGTGATTGGCGTAGTCTACGCAATCGTGTAGTAGGAAAAGCCATAATATTGTTATTTAAAGCCCCCTAAATCCCCCCAATGGGGACTTATTGAAAGCATCATTATTAAATGTTCGGTAATCTTAAGCCCCTCTATTTGAGGGTCCCGATAGCTATCGGGAGGGGAGGCTTTATATTTGCCAGAATCTCTCCCGCTCCCTTCTCTTTCAGCAGCTCTGCCAACTGCACTCCAAGCTCTTCTGGTTTCGAGATTTCACCGGTAAGCGTTTCCCGAATCATCTCTTTGCCATCGACAGAAGCGACAAAACCGCTCAACACCAGTTGCTCATTCTCCAACCGGGAATAACAGCCCAGCGGCACCTGACATCCGCCTTCCAACGTACGCAGGAAAGCTCTTTCAGCCTGAACCACCTGCCAGGTTTCGGCATGATTGATTTGGGATAAAATTGCTTCTACCCGAGGATCGTTTTCGCGGATCTCGATCGCAATAGCTCCCTGGCTAACCGCAGGCATAATCACTTCGGGATCGATGATTTCGGTAATATATTTATCCAGGCCCAGACGTTGAAGTCCGGCTGCTGCCATAATCATAGCATCGCAATAGCCATCTTCCATCCGTTGCAGACGGGTATTGACGTTTCCGCGAATATCTTTCAATGTAATATCGGGAATGACCTGCAACAATCCTGCCTGACGTCGCAGACTGGAGGTAGCCACTACATCGCCCGCTTTCATCTCGGAGAGCTTGCGGCCATCGCGACTGACGAAAGCATCGCGAAACTCTGCCCGTTCCAATACGGCTCCCAGTTTCAGACCTTCCGGCAGATTGGTCGGCAGATCTTTCAGGCTATGCACGGCAATATCCACCGTTTCATCAACCAAAGCCACTTCGATCTCTTTGGTAAAAAGTCCTTTGTCCCCGATTTTAGATAAAGCCACATCGAGAATCTTATCTCCTTTGGTATGGATGATCTCGATCTCCACCGTCATCTCAGGATAGACTTTCAAGAGTTCGCTCTTTACTTTTTCTGCCTGATAGAGGGCTAGCTGGCTTCCGCGGGTTCCTATTCTTATTTTGTTTGTCATATCTAAATGCCCCCTAAATCCCCCGAAGGGAGACTTTTGAGGAGCGTTTTATTGTTATTTATTCTGATTTCACGCAAATATCGTCGCTTTGCGTCTTCCCCCTCCCCTTGGGGGGAGGGCCGGAGTGGGGCCTCCTTACTCCTTCTTAAATAACTCCGTGATAAACTGCAGCGAATCGAGACTCTTGCCGTTATCGGTCAAATCCTTCAGATTCTTAATCAGCAAGTTCTTGTAGCGCTGCGTTAACTGCTGGTCATACTCTACAACAGCCTCATTCACCTCTTTTGAGTGAGACTTCTTGAATTCGGCCAGTTCCAGCTCACTGAATCGCTGGAATTTCGCTGTAATCGCCTTGATAGCCGGACGCAGTGAACGGCTCGCCATCCATTCGTTGAAGTCATTCACCACTTCTTCGATAATAGCAGATGCTGATTCCACGCACTCCAGCTTCTTTTCGGCACTTTCGCGAACCACTTCCTCCAGATCGTCCACGCCAAAGAGTTGTACACCCTCTATATCGCCGATATTTTCATCAATATTGCGCGGTACGGAGAGATCGATGAAAACCTGCATGCCGCATTCATCACAACTTTGGGCATTTTTCACCATTTCGGAGGTAATCAACATGGATTGTGCACCAGTGGCTACCACTACAATATCATATTTATGCAGATGTTCATTGAACTCGTTGAAGTGTAAAACATTTCCGTTGAAATTATTTGCCAGCTCCAGTGCCCGGTCGTATGTACGGTTGGCAACGGTAATCTGACTAACTCCTTTTTGCACAATATTCTGCAAAGCCAGACTGCCGGTCTCCCCTGCCCCAATGAGCAACACCGATTTATCGGTCAGGTCGCCAAACAGATTAGCACACAATTCCACGGCGGCACTACTTACAGAGGTGGTTCCGAGTTTTATGCCCGTCTCTGTACGCACCCGTTTGCCTGCTTCGAATGATTTCTGAAACAGACGCATCAGCACCGCATCGGTCAACGCCGCTTTGGTACAGAAGAGATACGCATCTTTCACCTGTCCGATAATCTGATCTTCGCCCAATATCATCGAATCGAGCCCCGATGCCACTTCATACAAATGGCGGACGGCATCCGTGTTAGATAAATGATAGAACAGATGCCAACAATTAAGATCAACTTTCTTAAACTTCATGATCGCTTTGAAGACGAGGTCAAACGCGCTTTGGCGGTCGTATTTATCCTGGGAAAAATAGAGTTCTGTGCGATTGCAGGTAGAAAGGAGTACAATATCGGAAATCTCCGTTTCCTGTTGTAAAAACTCAGAAAACGGAACTATCTCTTCGTTGGAAAAGGAGAACTTCTCCCTCACTTCGAGAGAGGCTGTTTTGTAACTAATACCTAATAGACCTATCATAATATTGACTGAAGATGTTGATTTGCTGATCGGTTGATCTCCTTACCGGATACCAACGACAACAAAGAACAATATTCTACGGATTTACGGGACACAAAGATAAGCTTTAAATCTCAGTTTGCCCCACCGGAAACCCGATGAAATTTAACAATTGGGTGATTTGAATCGGAATTTATAGGTTGGCAAAGGAACAACAATTCAGATTAATGCGAAATCCCAATTTGTGGGGAGAATAGATATTATTATTAATCCCATCTGTCATTAATCCATCCTGTCACCGGCATTTTTATTCCGGTTGATTATTTAGGCTGCACCCTTCTTATCGCAAGAATAAGTAGTAACTTTTAGTTCAAGTCTTCGCATAGCGGGTGATTTGAACCAGTCTTTTTGTAAAAATGTATTGAAAACCGCGGTTTTCAATACATTTCCAACGTGCGAAGTACCCAAAACCGCGGTTTTCAATATACTTCCGGTCTGCAAAGTATCCAAAACCGCGGTTTTCGATATGTTTCAGCTTGCGAAGTATCCAAAACCACGGTTTTCTATACTTCCTCAGTTTGAAAAGTATCCAAAACTACGGTTTTCTGTACTTCCTCAACCGGATATGTATTGAAAACCGCAGTTTTCAATACATATCCGGTTGATTTTATATCGGAAACTGCGGTTTTCGATACTTTTCCTTCCGAATCCCCCTTCTTGTCGCAAGAATAAGGAATTACTTTTAGTTCAAAATCTAGCGTAGCGGGGACCTGGAGTGGAAAGCAAAACATAGACCATTGACAGCTATGACAAAAGCAATAGACGGGAGTGACAAAGCCGGAAGAACTGATACACTAAGAGGTCTGACGAGATACTCAATGTTAATGGACTTGGATCAAAAAAAAACAGTACAAGGGGAGTATATTGGCACTTTGTACCTTTGGTGGCAACGGAAGCAGATCAATCCGCTTCATTACCGCCAGCGGGGAATGCGATAATGAAGCGGGGTGAGTTGTTATTGCAACGATGCTGTTGGTTGCTTTATCCGGTTGCCATCTTGCGATCCGAGTAATGAATTACGCTTCATCAACTCCGGTCGGTTTCAATGATGAGTCTTTGAATCATGAAAGGGGTAAAACTAACGCATATCACTAAAGGTTTTGATCAAATAAAACCTTTTGGACAATCTGCATATTTTGAAAGAATCAAATATTTCAATCCAGATAAAAAACACTACTTTTAGAGCGAATTTAAACAAACACAGCAAAACGCTTTATTTACGTAAAAAATTCAAATCTCTGTATGCACAACTGGTTTAATATGGTCATTTTTGCTATATCACTAAATTACAACAGTATAGTATCACCAGAGACCGTTCACTAGGCGAAAATATGCGCAATGCTATTGCGCATACAGAGATGAGTTGCGTATAGGGAAAACGTGGGCTAAATAATAAAGAACATGACACGGACAACTCTCATCTTGATAATTTGCACTTCGATTTTCGCATGTGTCAATTCCTCAAAGAATAAAAAAGTTACTAAATCACAAGAGCAAAAGATGAGTAATATTAATCAGAAAGAATCAATAGATTGTATTCCAGAGAATCTTAAGCTGTTGAAAAATAATGAATATCTAGATACAACAATTTATTTTAGGAATAGTGTTTCTAAAGATTCTTCAATCATGATTATTTGTGATACCACTCTTATTGATTTTAGATTAGAAAAAATACTTCTTGAAAGTAAATATCTGCCACACCATAAAACGAAAGGCTATAAATCATTCCTATGGTGTAAAAAAAAGAATGGAGAAAAAAAAGAAATAAGCTTTTACAATTTGAGTTTAAAAACATCTCATGCTTGGGAGGTTAGGCGTTTTCTAATTGAAAACTACCAAATAAAAGGACTTATTTGCTTGCCTGGAATTGTTGAGGAATTTAATTCAACCGAGGAATATGATAATGAAGAAAGGAATAGTACAATTGATTAAAAAATCACTAAGTCCAATCGAGAGACTGCCCTACCGGTTAACCGGCAAGGAAAGCCTCCCCCCGATCACAGTAGCGTGTAAAAAGCAAAAAATCGTTCGGCAATGGTCTCCAGACCTTGTCGTGTTAGAAGCCGGCCTCCGGCTGGCAAGAATAGCGATAGCAATTATCAGGATGTTACGCATAACGGCCTACTGCGGTTATTAAAGGTTGAAGGATTGCCTGGCAGACTACGACGAACAGGGGCATATGTCACCCGGCTTCACAAGTTTTAAAAAGAACAAAATGAAAAATATACTCACAACTTTATTTTTGTTGACTTTTTTGTTTGCTCAAGGACAGACAAGTGAACTGGAATATGATTGGCAAAAAAAGATTGCCGACAAACCAAATAAATCTATTTTGGATTATTATTTATTATTGCCGTCAAAACTAGTAAGTGGAGAATCTGGATTAAAGGATTCTTATGAATTTAGAATTAACTCAACTCAGACAAAGGGAAAAAGTAAAGTTAATATTAAAAATGGCTATTTAGCTGCTGGCCCTGATGCATTTATACATCTCGCTTTATTTAAAAATATGAATGACGGGGAAGATATAATTGCTTACGTTAAAGATTGCGGGGAAATGCCTGTCCAATCTTGTGATTATGGATTTCTAACATTTGACAATAAAAGTAAAAGATGGAAGAACGCTAACTATATATTTCCTTTTGAAAAAATGAAAGCAAAATGCTTGAAAATTGAGAAGGTCAAAAACTGGTATGACGAACCAGAAGTTATACCTTATTTGATTTTACCTGAATTTGGCACAACAATAAAAATTATGGATGCATATAGTGACGATGAACATTTATTATTTATTGCCAAATGGAATGGCAAAAGATTTGAAATACAATAAACAACCTGTGTCTATTCGAGTAAGCTTTCCCACCCGAAATCCGGCTGGGAAAGCCCTCACACCATTATAGTGCGACAAACTATCACTTCTCCCCTCACAAAAATCATTATGCACACCTTCATAGCCATACTTCGCGGGATCAATGTAAGTGGAAACCGCATGATTAAAATGGATGACTTACGGCAAATGTTTCTGAATATGGGTTTTACTCGGATCAAAACCTACATTCAAAGTGGCAATGTTATATTTCAGAGTTTACAAGATGATATCAAACAGTTGGAAGAAATTATTTCTACTCAGATCCACTCACAATACGGATTTCAGGTACCGGTCATTGTGATCAGTATCGGGGAACTGAAATATATCATCGATAATAATCTATATCTAACGGACAATACCAAAACGTTGAATCATCTGCACGTCACATTTCTTTCCGCTTGTCCCAAGCAAATTCTGGTTGACGAGCTTAATTCAGATCAAAGCCTGACGGATGACTTCATTATTGATAAACGTGTCGTCTACCTCCATTGTCCGCAGGGTTATAGCAAATCAAAACTCAGTAACGGTTTTATAGAAAACAAACTCAAGGTTTCAGCTACTACCAGAAACTGGAAGACGATGAATGAATTACTGGCTTTAGCATTACAGGTATCAGGTCAAACAGACAATGGATAGACAACAAATCAACATATTAATTTGTTATCACTAAAGACATTTCCTTAAGATTATTCCTTAAGCAGAAATGTATCGGATCAAACTACAATCCCCAAACCTATTGTCAACCCGTTAAAATGCAGAATCATGAAGAAGTTTGTTGTCTTGACAGGATTTATCCTGATGTATGTAGTTGTATCAGCCCAGGAAACATTTTTCCCGACAAAGGAAGGAACGGTATTAAC
Organism: Bacteroidales bacterium; assembly: GCA_963668555.2. Taxonomy (GTDB): domain Bacteria; phylum Bacteroidota; class Bacteroidia; order Bacteroidales; family UBA7332; genus CAXXIC01. Next base: position 4,265,630 of record CAXXIC010000001.1, on the reverse strand, counting down.
GTATAAATCGTTTGACAAAAAAGCGAAAGAATCCGGTGTCGTTCGTTATACCATTAAAAATGTAAATATCATTGGAAAAGACCTTGATATTACCTACCTCTGCGAAGCGCTTGATCCTAAGCAATCGCTTATTTATAAAGAAGAAATTACCATCCATCAAAAAGGAGACAAGCTTTATATTGACATGGGCAATTTCCTGAATAAAGGTGCTTTTCAGCAAAACGGCCAGATTCCGGCAGAGATTCAGATCACCGGGAATAATATGGAAATACCACTTAACGCACAACCCGGTGAAGCATTGCCTGATGCCAATGTAACCATGTCGATGAAAATGGGCTTTATTAATTTGAAAATGGCTGCCAATGTTACCAACCGAAAAGTCGAGGCTAAAGAAGACATTACTGTAACTGCCGGAACGTTCAAATGCTCTAAATTCACCAGTGATGTAGCTGCTACTGTATTGGGAATCAACACGAAGTCGAAAAACACAGACTGGTACGCCAAAGGAATTGGCATTGTGAAATCAGAATCGTATGATAAAAACGGCAAATTGCAGTCAACCTTCGAACTGGTCGATATTAAAAAGTAGAATGTACGAAATCCGCTGAATATGGTCAAACAGACAAAAAAAAATGCAGGATGTTATTCTCATGAAATAACATCCTGCATTTTTTTTGTGTATTAATCCGGTAACAATATGATCACATTTTATCACCTCTTACCGCTTTCATCTTATGTTCCATTTGATCGGTCTTGCCCGGTTTGTTATCGAACGTTGCGGTACAATAGATGCGTTCGGCATCTTCCTCCAGAATAGCGTTGGCTTTAGAGATAACCTTCAGGCACTCCTCCATCGTGTCACATTCTACAATCGTCCCCATCGGTGTAAGCTGACTCTTGTAAGGCAATACATCGATCATCTCTACTACTTTCTTCACGTATTGGCTCACATGTTCCCCTTTATCGAGGGGAAAGATGGCAAATTCCATAATTACAGACATAGTTCTTACTTTTTTGATGAATAATTAAGCGCAGGTAAATATCGCAATAAATCCGGGTTCCAACTAATTTTCCTCTCGGGTGCAAATCAAAGCAATGCGAATTTATGCTCTTTATTATAGGAACAAATTCAGGCATATATGGATTTAGAATCCTATGCTAAATTTTATCATTACCTTTGTTGTCAATAATAAATTCAACAAAGCTATGATAGAGATAGGAAAATACAATATTTTAAAGGTAATACGCAAAACTGCGGTCGGATTATATTTAGCAGATTCCGAAGGTAACGAAGTATTATTACCCATTAAATACATCAGGGACATAGCGACTTCTGTAGGAGATGAAATGGAAGTATTTGCCTATAAAGATAGCGAAGACCGGCTTATCGCTTCTACGACAACCCCCCAAATATTACTGAACCAATTCAGATATCTGCGGGTCAAAGAGGTTAATCAGAATGGAGCCTTTTTAGATTGGGGAATGGAACGCGATTTATTCGTACCCTTCCGTGAGCAAATGAAGAAAATGGAGGCAGGCCGATCATACGTGGTATATATGTATCTGGATACAACGACCGACCGTTTAGCGGCGTCGAGTAAGATCAATAAATTTCTAGACAACGAAAACCTGAAGATAAAGGAAGGGGACGAAGTCGATATTCTTGTTTGGGATGTTGCCGAACCGGGTGTACGAGTGATTATTAATAACCAGCACAAAGGACTGATCTTTCACAATGATATTTTCACTCACTTATCTCTGGGAGAAACGCGAAAAGCCTATATTAAAACCATCCGGGAAGACAATCAGATTGATGTCGTTCTCGAGAAACCGGGTTATGATGCTGTAGAGCCAAACGCTGCTAAAATCCTTACTCTATTAAAAGACGCTGATGGTTTTCTTCCTCTGACCGACAAAAGCGATCCTGTACTGATCTACCGGGAACTGGAAATGAGTAAGAAGTTATTCAAAAAAGCCATCGGTGCACTATACCGACAAAAGCTGATTACTATCGAAGAAGACGGAATACGCCTGGTATAGAATAAATTCAGAGGAGTGGAAACCACCCAAACGAATGCATTTGCGAAAATATACGGGATCAAGAGCTATTCATAAGCTCTTCCTTATACCAAAACCTGAAAGCTGTAAAAATCTAAAAAAACTATTCGCCATCCTGCATCCTATCAATTAATGAACGCGAAGGCGCAAAGACGCGAAGGGAAATCTATTTATTCTTAATCCTTCGCGGCTTTGCGTTTAATCCCAATATGTATGAAAGGACTAATAATTGCCGGTACACAAAGCGGTTGCGGAAAGACAACCGTCACCATAGGATTGATGAAGCTTTTAAAATCGAAAGGGCTACGGGTGGCTCCGTTCAAAACAGGGCCGGACTACATTGATCCGATGTTTCACGAGTTTGTGACCGAAACGCCATCCTACAACCTCGACAGTTTCATGCTCGGTGAAAATATGGTTAAACATCTGTTTACCAAACACAGCCAAAGCGCCGATATTTCAGTGGTGGAAGGCGTGATGGGATTGTTCGATGGCATAGGCCCCGAAAGTAAAAGCAGTACAGCCGAACTCAGCAAGATACTGGATTTGCCGGTTATCCTTGTGCTTAATTGCACCGCTATTTATCAGAGTGTAGCCGCTATCGTAGCCGGATTCAAGGCTTACATGCCTGAACTGAACATAGCAGGTGTCATCCTGAACAGACTTTCCGGCAAAGAGCATTATCAGTTCCTGAAAGATATTATTGAGCAAAAAACCGGAGTAGCCTGTCTGGGGTATTTGCCTTCCAATAAATCGTTTGCTCTCGAAAGCCGCCACCTGGGGCTGATGCAGGCCGAAGAAGTCGGAGACTTAACGGAAAGAATCGATTTGTTAGGCGAAACAATGGCCGAAACAATCGATATCCAGAAACTGCTCGACATTGCCGAAATGCAACCGTGCAACTCTCAGCCGGAGATAGATCCGGCATTAGCCTTCCCCTACAAACAGGATTTAAAAGGCTTACACCTGGGTATTGCCTACGACAAAGCCTTCCGGTTTTATTACCGCGACAATCTCGAACTGCTGGAAGAGTGCGGCGCCACGTTGCATTACTTCAGCCCGATAAATGACGCGCAGTTGCCCGCCAAAGTGCAGGCTCTTTACCTTGGCGGCGGATATCCCGAGGTTTTTGCATCGCAACTTTCGGCCAATTGCGCCATGCTGGAGGAAATAAAAACCAAAGCCAATGAGGGGATGCCGGTTTTTGCCGAATGCGGTGGATTAATGTACCTGACTTCCGCCATCGTTTCGGACAACGAAGAACACAAAATGGCCGGCATATTCAATTGTAAAGTACAAATGACGAAACGGCTACAACGATTCGGTTATGCTGAAATTGAATTTCAGGGCACAGAAACCCGTTGTCACGAGTTTCACCATTCACACATAGTTTCTTCGGAGGAAACACCGAATTACCAACTTCAATACAAACTGCAAAAACCGGAAAAGAACAAAGCGTGGGAATGCGGGCTCCAGCGCGGGAACGTTCTGGGTGGGTACGCGCATATTCACTTTTACTCCGATCCGCACTTTTTTAAGCAAATCGCTGAGTTGTGGAAAAAAGGGAAATAAGAAAATCCCCGTTAGCATTGCTGGCGGGGATTTTTTGTATCTACTTAGATGGTTAAAAAGAATGGAACGCGGATTTACGCAGATTAAGCGGATATTAACGGATTTAAAACTGACTTCGTCAATTGATTTAATAGAAATCAAAAATGCTTGCATTTTTTCTTATCCGTCCCGATCCCGATAGCTATCGGGACTATCTATTCAGGATTGGGATTCTACGACTATGATCACAAACGTAAGCAAGAATTCAATGATTCGCTAAAAGACAATAAGGGATTGACAAAAGAATGAAATGACTGGCGCGGGTAGCGTAGTTTTTTTTCAATAAACAGCCGAATTGTGGAAAAAAGCCAACAGACAAAAATACTTTGCACACAGAACTAAAAATCAGTACCTTTGCGACCGATTTATAAAAAAGCAGAGTAACTAAAAGACTGTTTCGCACACAGTAGCTAGAAAAATTAGAAAAGAATTATCTATGAAGCGTATTAACGAATACAAGAAATTATTTAATGTAGATCAAGACACAGATCTGAAGAAACTAAAAACCACCTATAGAAACCTGGTGAAAGAGTGGCATCCGGATAAATTCCAAAACGATGCGACGATGAGCGCTGAGGCTGAAATAAAAAGCCGGCAAATTATTGACGGCTATCATTTCCTGGTGAGTATTGCACCCGAAACAAAAGCTGCAAATCTTGAAGAATACCAAATCACTACATCCGAATCTGGCATCGCTGATTTCAAACACAAAGGACTTTTGCTTGAAATCTCGTTCTTAGATGGAACAACGTATGAATATTTCGGCGTTACCCCAAATGTATTTGCAAAACTGGTTAATTCCGATAAACCCTACCGATTTGCAAAAAGAAGCATCTTCAATTCCTATCTGTACAGAAAATCAAAGAAAGATGCTCAGGAACTTTAATTGTCTTTCGCGCATCTGAATAGAAACCGACAAAATGCAATACGCAGTTCGGTGAACATAAAAATACCTGACTGGTTTTCATAACCGATCAGGTATTTTTTTGTTCAGGATAGCCCAATGCACATCCTCTATTCTCTCGCAAAATGCCGTAGGCAGGACCGGTATCATACAATGAACACCGCCGGTTAAATAATTCGACATTATCCTTTTGACGCTGTCAGGAGCTGCGCACGCTGACAGGTCGGTGCAGTGCGTAGGGATTTACATTTAATCAATTGCAGCATGTTGCAATACCAGCCCGGCTTAGCGGATGGCCCGCTTAGCCGGTTAATCTGATCACCCCCTCTTTCTTCCAAGTTTCTGAATTTGCACTCAGTGCCTAGTTCGAGTCTGAGCGCAGCGGTCCCGATAACTATCGGGATTGGACTCAAAACTCGTGCAGTTTTCAAACTGACTCATTGCCTCAGCAAGGCTCGACGTTTACTAATCCCTTTCCGCCAGCGAAGTCAACGGCACTACTGTTTGGATAGCTTTCCGACCGATCGACGACCCCTGCTTTAACCGGATTCTCATGCACATAGTCTATAGCTGAATCTATTCCAAACGCATGCCGGATATCCTCTTCGGGTAAATACATCTATCCAGTTTACTGTGGCAAAGCTCACAAAATAAACTGCTTCAGGATTTTTGAATTTATATTTTCTGCTCATGAATTTTTCTTCTTACAGTTATAAACTGCTCTGGTTTCCAGCACAAGTCCCCGCTGTGCTCAGACTTGTGCTAGCCACAGATGCTTATTTTTAGACTTGGACGAAAGAGGGGAAAAGCTCAAGCTAAACCTCAAAAAGAAGAACCTGCTTGCAGAGTATCAACCTACCCTCGATCTCTGTTATGCCAAGCCGTGGGTGGTTTACTGTGAACCCTCGCTGGGCAATGCGCAGCAGATTGTCAACTATCTGGGGCAATATACCCATTGGGTAGCCATCAGCAATACACGTATCAAAAATATCAATGAGCAGGGCGTAACTTTTTCCTACAAGGATTACAAGGATGAATCCCGCCAAAAGCTGATGCCCCTCGACGGGGTAGAGTTTCTCAGGCGCTTCGTGTCGCACATTCTACCCAAAGGCTTTGTGAAGATTCGCTACTTCGGTATTCTGGGCAGCAGCTATAAAGAGCAGGTCAAGCCACTGAAACAGAAGCCGGATATTATACAGATGACAGAAACGCATCGTTCGTCTGACCGGTTATGACCCTTGTCAATGTCCGGCCTGCAAGAAGGGCAACATGCAGCCGGTAGAAATTTTACCGCGCATCCGGTCGCCCGGCAATGTCTTTTATCCGCAAACCACGAACCTAAACCTTTAATCTGCGCCTTCTTATCCCGCTTCGCTAAGCGGGACGGCCATTGTATTGCCCGAACTTTACCAAATGTGTCTGTATTGCCCGTTTGGATGAACCGGAATTAATGGCTTCCATGCAATATGATTGAGTTAAACCAACTCTTTGCCTCATTTACACCCTACTTCGGCTCTTAAAAAACAGGCCGCTTTCTCCATACCCCGACTTCAATATGGCTCATACATTACCGGCAGTGAATCGGGAATGTAGTCCAACCTGTACTTCATGCTGGGTCGTGCCGACCGCACGAAGTCCTTGAGTTTTAATAATTTATGGTTGACAACACTAAATTATAATACTCTTGTAGCTTATGCAATTATTCTTGCAGATACTTTAATTTACAAACATAGGGACTATGTATTAGCGGTAGTGGTTTATTAAACTTTAAATTGTCGATAAAATTTACAAATGTCTTCAATAAACAGGTCTGGTTCTTCCATTGCAGTAAAATGTCCTCCACGAGGCATCTCTGTCCATTGTACTATATTCAAATTTTTTACAGTCCATTCTCTTGGAGGCAATAAAATATCCTGAGCAAATAAAGCGATACCAGTTGGCACTTCTATTTTACCCATTGGAGGTAAGGAATGAGTGTTCTCGTAATACATTCCCACCGAAGAACTTAAAGAATTCGTTAACCAGTAAATCATAACATTGGTCAATAGTTCATCTTTACTATACGAATTTTCAAGCTGTCCTTTGCAGTCACTCCAAGAACGAAATTTTTCAAGAATCCATGCTGCTGTACCAACAGGGGAGTCCGAAAGTCCGTAGGATAGTGTTTGTGGTTTTGTAGATTGAATGGATATATAACCGGCTTCTTGAGCCATCCATTGTTGGGCAGTCTTTTTGTAGGCTATTTCTGCTGTAGATAGTTTGCTTTCATCTGACGCCATTAAAAGGTCTCGAATAATACCAACATCTGTCAGATGGATACCAATTAATAATTTGGGGTAATTTAGCGCCATATAGCGGGTAACACCTGATCCGATATCACCACCTGCTGCTGCAAATTTGGTGTAACCTAATTTCTCAGTCATCAGCTTTATCCATAATTCGGCAACGTGAGCATTATTGTATCCACTATGTTCCGGCTTATCTGAGAAACCAAATCCGGGTAAAGATGGAATGATTACATCGAAAGAATCATTTGGGTCGCCACCAAAACGGGCAGGGTCTGTAAGCTTGTTTATGATTTTTTTATAACGAAGAAAACTATCAGGCCAGCCATGTGTTAGAATGATTGGTGTCGGATTTTTTCCTTTTCCTTTTTCCCAAAAAAAGTGAATATCAATTCCGTCAATTTTACATTTAAATTGAGAATAACTGTTTAATTCTTTTTCCTGAGTGCGCCAGTCATAACCATTCTGCCAATAATCAACAAGGGATTGTAAATAGTCCTTTTTCATTCCTCTTTCCCAGTCTGAGTCTTTTAGTTGATTGGGCCACCGTGTATTGGATAACCTGGAAGAAAGTTCCTCCAATGTACTATCCGGTATTTGGATTTGAAATTTTTGAAGTGTCATTTTAATCCTGAATTTATCTAATTTCTAAAAAAGTATTTCAATTCCTGTAATTGATTACGCTTTATGTACGAACGCTTCCTCACCATTACCGCAAACCGGGTAGCTTACGCCCCCCTAAGAACCGTACGTGCGACTTTCACCGCATACGGCTCAGGCACTTTAAAGGCTAACCCTGTGACGGGCACCCCGGCTGTTGAACTAAACCTTCGGTGATCAGCCACATTCTGCAACCCCAAATAGCCGGGTTTCAGGTTTAGCGTTTAAAATTAGAAAAATGATTTTGATATTCACCATGTTAAACTAAAAAAAGCGTGAATATTATGCAAGCAAAATCATTACAGAAAGGCTATGTTACGATCGTGGAACAAGCCTGCCAAGGCGTACCCGGATTCAAGGCCAGTTACCAACGGTTTCATGAGAAGGCCATTTTTGAGCAGAACAGTTCGAGTTTTGTGGAGAATTACGGGCGCAATGCCGCCACCTTGGCACTGCATTTCGGGGTAAGTCCCGAGCATCTGGCCGCCGAAGAGATCAACGCATATCTCTACCGGTTGGCAACGACCGAAAACTTTTGCGAGAGCTACTTCAAGTTTACAGTCTATGGCATGCGGTATTGGTTTCGGCTGTTTGGCATGGAGGCCAAGGCTTTGCGCATGCCGCCCATTCGGGAGAAAGACACGCTTCCGGTGGTGTTGAGTAAGGCAGAATGTAAGGAGCTGTTCCACGCCCCGCGGATGTTGAAGCACAAGATCATGCTCACTCTGGCATATAGCGGCGGTTTGCGGCTGAACGAGCTTCGCCATTTGCGTATCGCTGATGTGGATTTTGACCGGATGATGATCCACATCAAGCAAGGCAAAGGGAAAAAGGACCGGTATGTGGTGTTGTCCAAGGTGATGAAACAGGCATTGCAGAAGTACTATACCGAGTGCAAACCGCAAGAATATGTTTTTAATGGCGAAAAAAAAGGTGAATTGGTGGGCGAGCGCACCATACAAAATGCGATGAAAGATGCCCTGCTGAAAACCAACATCAAAAAAGCAGTGACCATGCACACCTTGCGTCATTCCTATGCGACTCACCTTTTAGAAGATGGCGTGGATCTGATCACGATCAAACAACTGCTGGGTCACGGCGATATTCGCACCACGATGATTTATCTGCATGTGGCGGAGTTCCCAACCGGTAGAAAAGTCCACTCACCGCTCGATTCGCTGTACGGCCGGTTATGAGCCGTCCGCGCTATGAATTGGCGGAAATCATCGAACGATACGGTAGCAGCTTCGCGCAAAAACATCATCCTACCGAGCAGCAGCGAAGCATATTGCACAAGCTGGGCGAATGCAGAACCTCAGTTTTGGGTGGACACATCGATGCGTGCGACGGGTGCGGAGTGGTGCGCATTTCGTACAATTCGTGTCGCAACCGCCATTGCCCCAAATGCCAGGCCACGAGCCGCGAGCGTTGGATCGAAGCCCGCGAAGATGATTTGCTCGATGTGAGCTATTTTCATGTCGTGTTTACGGTGCCCCAAGAGCTGAATCCGCTGTTTCTATTTCGAAGCAAAGAGATGTACAATACGCTTTTCGAAGCCGTAAAACTCACGCTCGAAGCCTTTGCCGCCGACCCCAAGCACCTTGGTGCACAGGGCGGACACATTGCCGTGTTGCACACCTGGGGACAAAACCTGAGTTTTCATCCGCACCTGCATTGCATCGTTCCGGCAGGAGGAGCCACTCGACAAGGGAAATGGCGGTCGCTGAAAAAAGCCAATGACGAGAAATACGCCACTTACCTCTATCCGGTAAAAGCGTTGAGCAAAACCTTCCGTGGCAATTTCCTTCGGTTACTGAAAACAAATCCGAAGATTGAACCGGAGCAGCAACCGGACAAAGAATTGCTCAAAATGCTGTATGCCATGAAATGGGTGGTGTATAGCAAGCAGCCCTTCTACGGTGCCGGTCAGGTGATCGAATACCTCGGGCGATACACCCACAAAGTGGCCATTTCGAACCACCGGATAAAATATATCGACAACGGACTGGTTACTTTTTCGTGGAAAGATTACCGTCACGGCGATGTTCAAAAAGAGATGACACTCGAAGCCGACGAGTTTCTGCGCCGGTTTTGCCAACACGTTTTGCCGTTTCGTTTTGTGAAGATCCGGCATTACGGTATTCTATCGAGCCGCAACAAGGATAAGTTGCGCGATGTGCAGTTTTCGATGGGCATCGTGGTCGAAAAGAAGCCCAAAACCCCTTGGCAAGAGGTGTGTAAGCAAAAACTGGACTTCGATCCGGAGCTTTGTCCGCATTGCAAGCAGGGTCGTTTTGTCACTATCAGCAGCTGGACTGCACGTGCGCCGCCTACGGCAAATGTATATGCCGGAATTCATACTGCCAAAACAAGTATCTGATAATCAACAGTCGGCTTCAAACAATGAAGCCCGACAGCCATCGTATTGCCCAAACTCTGCGAAAACAGACCCAAAAGCACTCGTGCCGGACGAAAAAGGGTTTGGGAATGCCAAAAGGAAGCTACTTGTTTGACCAAAGTGGTAATTTTATGGAGCAAATACTGCGGATCTTCTTAAAAGTCCCCCTTCCGGGGGATTTAGGGGGCTTCCCCAACTGATTCAATCGCCATAAGAGAGCGGACATCACCGCCAGTGCGTACCGTCAGGTTCGGTTCAACAAGCAATTAAATCAAAGCCCCCGAAACTTTCTGCTGTTTCGGGGGCTTTTTTTGGCTCGGGGCTTCGTGTAATTGCTATGATGTTAGGCGGTCGTAGTTTAGTTTCTTTTGTCGTTTTACTTTCTGCAAGTAAGATGAACGTCTGCTCGTCAACTTTTTTTTTGATTCGTTCACTCGGAAATTGCACTTCCCACCCGAAATGCAAATCAGTTTGTCAATTCGCTTTCTTGTCGTAATTACAGTTCAATTCTTAAATTATTCTGTTGAATTCTTTAAGAATCCTTCAACTCTTTCAGTTTTGGGTAGGAAACCAATATAATACAGAATGAAATGCAAAACAATGATAGCTATAGCATACATTACGTTAAATCTGCCGTCAGAGGAAAAGAAAAGATATTCGGGAAAAATAAGAAAAAACAACATTATAATTATAGCTACAGGGTGAATTGAGAAGATTAAATTCACGGTACAGCCACTTGTGCTGGGTTTATATTTTCCAATAATCCACGGTGAATATATATTTCGTCCTTTTGTTGTCGTAATTAGCTTAAATGAATTGTTCGTTATTTTTCCAATAAATTCATAGTCGTTACTTACATTTTTAAACCACGGTTGTTTAGAAATTGTATTTTCCCTAAGCATTTCCTCAAATCGTTCTACATCTAAAGAAGATTCAATTGTTGTTTTCTGAAATGGAAGTCCTGGAATTTTCATATAATATTACAATTTTTTCTATTTCTCTTCAGTCGATAATTACAGACGGTTCAATATTCAAGTGTTTTTAGTCGTTATGTGTCACAGTCGAAATGATAAAAGTCACATTCTTTCCTTAGAAAATCTGCGAGGAATTGTCCGCAAATCAAAAGTTTGAAAGTGAGCAAATTCTGTCGTTACAGATTCGTCTTGTTATGTCACGAAAGCGGACAGTTCATCAAAGATTTTTCAACCAACAAGTCTGTCTTTTTTCTTTTTTTACTATGGATGCTAACGTTTCCCTATACGCAACTCAGTTCTGTATGCGCAATACTATTGCGCATATTTCCGCTTTGTGAGAGGTCTATGGTGATGCTATACTTCTGGTATTTAGCTAAATATGCAAATTGGCTATTTTGGAACAGTTGCGCATACAGAGATTTGATGTTTTTACTTAAGTAAAACGTTTTGCCGTTTGTTTGTTTAAATTCGCTCTAAAAGTAGTATTTTTTCTTGAATGGAAATATTGAAGCCTACAAAATATAAAGATTATCCAGGGGACTCTTAATTGAACCAAATAATAGAACAGAGATTCGTTTGTCATTTTGTCACCCATATCCCCAATTTTCATAGTTGGCTACTCCACTGCAACTCCACATATGCTCCACAGTTGTCCGCATATAGATGGTTTGATAAAAATAGACGGATTATCTGGTTTTGACTATCAGAATGATTATGGGGGGGGGAGGATAACGCTGTCAGATACTAATTAACCGGGTTATTAACTTTTGAAGTGCTCAGATGGATGGTAACATAAAAATAGCCATTCAGATATTCATGTCATGTAAGATATTATTAATCAGTAAATTGAAAAATAAATGTGCTTATCTGGAAAACTTTTCAACAACAACAAATTAAGTATGTATTGATTATCAGCTATTTATGATTTAAATTGGAAAACTTATCAACAAACGGCAATTGATTAGTAAGTTTTCTTTTTTATGTCATATGACTTGTATAAATTTGCATCGCTTATGTTTCACAACACAGTGGAGCAATTAAAGGCAAGATGTAAAATTATGGCAATAAACTTGTCGATTGTACAACGTCCAAACCCCATGGACAAAACAGCGCCACGTAAATATTACGTGAGTACGCAAAGCGCTGGCGAGGTTGACCTCGAAAAGATGTCGGAAATCATTTCCGAAAAGTGTACACTGACCGAGACCGATGTTTTGGCAGCTTTAACGGCACTGACGAAGGAGATGACGACGAACTTGTTAGAAGGAAAGATTGTGCGTTTCGGTACGTTCGGGTCTTTTCAGTTGGGAGTGAGTAGTAATGGAGTAGATACTGAAGAGGAAGCGACACGCTCCCTGGTCAAAGGTCTCCGTGTCAAGTTCCGTCCGGGAAGACGGGTACAGGACAATTTACTTCTCGTGAAGTACTCTCTGAGTACAAAATAGCAGGCTGTGGGCATGCTATTGGTGAAGCGGTTGGCTTCGCGCTCTTTTTTCAACCGTGGGTAAACCCCACAAAATCTCAGTTTTAATGATTACCTCCGATAGCGGCCAGGCTATCGGGGGTATTTTTTTGCCCAAAAGGCTCAAAAAAGACCTGAAGTTTTGTCCAAAAGACTTGTCTTTTCTGAAAAAAGACTTGAAGTTTTCCGGAAAAGACTTGAAGTTTCAGAAAAAAGACCTGAAAAGTCCGGATTTAGTACCGAAACGCACCAAAAAATGTTTCTAAGCTCGCTTAGATGGATGCAAAGGTAGTGGTGCGCGGTGATTTTTGTTTGCCGTGATATATAAATAAACTTAAAGTTTCACGGGATTTGCGCTGTTTTTGCTCTGTATCTAAGTCTGACTATCGCTGATTCTGTAGTCGTTATCTCATAAAAACGCACAAAGTAGTCCGTTTTACGATTAGATTTATTGATGTCATTGGCCGTTTTCTTGATTGAATAATGGTAAATGAAAAAAGGTCAAATATCAATCTCTGTGTTATTCCTGTTTTTTTACTGTAACCGCCAAACTCATATTACCTTCACCACCCATTAAGAATACGTTATACTTATCGCTTTCGGCTGTAATGGATCCACCCTTTTCCCCAACCTTCGTAATAACTGTTTCAAATCCTTTTTCTTTTAACTGTGCATCATACTTTTCAAGGAATCCTTCTTCAACTTTCTCATAAACGATACTCCAGGATTTGGAGCCATCCATGTCGCTGGTTGTTACAGCGGTAATCTTACCGTATTTAAATTCAGGCACATCCCGCGGAATATCATCAGGCCATGAAGTTGCTTTCCCGTTTATCTCCATGCGTCCGGCGCTTGATTCAATTACTGTCTTCTCGTTGCTGACATCCACATTGGCTTTATCTCCGGTGGCATTTTCAAGTGCTTTCTCCATCATCTTCTCTCCAGCTTTTTCAGAGGCTTTTTCAGAGGCTTTTTTTGCAGGAATCAATGAAAACATTGAATAAAAGGGCTATTGCCAGTAACCCGACTGTTCTGATTTTTTTTTGTGATTTTCATAAACTGATTTTTTTATTTAATTAATAGGAAATAAATTATGTCGTATAATTATATCAAAATGAATAAGAATGAAACGCGGATAAACGCTGATATAGCGGATTTAAAATGGATTTTAATTTCGACAAGTCGAAATGATTTTCAATGACTTATGCATTATCAGTCATGTTTACATGACTGAAATCTGTTTTCAATCCGTTCAAATGCCATCTGTTTATATCCGCTTAATCCGTAAAATCCGCGTTCTATTCTTTTTTCACAAATACGACTTTCTATTTTGTCCATTACTTAATGCTCCAATCTTAATGATTGTGCTACATCAAGTCCCCTTTAGATATAGGGGTGAATCTAAAGACGATGCAGCATGTTTCTTATCCCGGACTCTGGTTATTAAACACAAAGGGCGGGTGACCAAACATCACCCGCCCTTTGCAAAATATGCACTTATAATTGTTATTCAATTACTCCAACATCTGTTCCAACAGATTAACGGCCATTTCCACCGTCTTCACATGCAGCAGCACCATCGAACGTTTACCGTTCTTATCGCGCAATTGGCAGATCTTGTGATTTTGCGCCATAAACGCCAGCACCTTGCCGAATACCTCCGACTGATAGTAAGGAGAATCATTATCCGAGATAAAGTGGACAAAGACACGTTCGTTCTTCAGCACCAGTTTCTCCATACCCAATCGCCTGGCCAGTCGGCGCAAACGAACAATGCGGATCAACTCTTTCCCCTGTTGGGGAACGCGTCCGAAACGGTCTTCGAGTCTCGCCACAAAGGCCTGAATATCGCTCTCCTCTTCCATATTATCCAATTCCCGGTAGAGGGAAATCCGCTCCGAATCGTTGGGGATATATTCGTTGGGGAAAAGCAGCTCCATATCTGACTCTACAATAGTTTCGTTCACGTAACAACGCTCCTTGTCGGGATGCTCCGCCTCTTCCACTTCGCGATAAAGATCGCTGAACTCCTCGTTCTTCAATTCCGTTACCGCCTCCTGTAAAATCTTCTGATAGGTTTCATAACCCAGATCGGCAATAAAACCGCTCTGCTCGGCGCCCAGCATATTTCCTGCACCCCGGATATCGAGATCCTGCATCGCAATATGGATGCCGCTACCCAGCTCTGAGAAATTCTCGATAGCCTGCAGGCGACGGCGCGCTTCGGACGACAACATATGTAAAGGTGGCGCAAACAGATAACAGAACGCTTTCTTGTTGCTACGCCCCACCCGACCGCGCAACTGGTGCAGATCGCTCAGCCCGAAGTTCTGCGCGCTGTTCACGATAATCGTGTTCGCATTCGGAATATCCAGACCCGATTCGATGATTGATGTGGCAATCAACACATCGTATTCGTAGTTGGCAAAATCCAGGATAATCTCTTCCAGCTTGTGCGGATCCATTTGCCCATGCCCCACGATGGTGCGCGCATCCGGCACAAGCCGCTTGATCGTGATTTCCAGGTCGTAAATATTATGCAGACGGTTGTTCAGTACAAATATCTGGCCGTTGCGGCTCATCTCAAACTGAATCGCTTCCCGCAGGATATCTTCGTTGAAAGCATGCACCTCCGTCTGAATGGGATAACGGTTAGGCGGTGGTGTCTGAATGACTGACAAATCGCGTGCACCCAATAGCGAAAACTGCAAGGTTCGCGGAATCGGTGTTGCCGTCATTGTCAGGGTATCCACATTCACCTTCAACTGGCGCAGCTTCTCTTTCACCGACACGCCAAACTTCTGCTCTTCGTCCACAATCAACAGACCGAGGTCTTTGAACTGAATATCTTTGCTGATCAATCGGTGAGTACCGATCAATATATCTATTTTTCCTTCATTCAGATCCTTGATAATCTGTTTGACATCGGAAGCCTTACGCGCACGGCTCACATAATCCACCCGGCAAGGAAGATCTTTCAAACGCTCGCTGAACGTTTTATAATGCTGCAATGCCAATACGGTAGTGGGCACCAGAATAGCCACCTGCTTGCTGTCAGTCACCGCCTTAAAGGCAGCACGCACAGCTACTTCAGTTTTGCCAAATCCTACATCGCCACAAATCAAGCGATCCATCGGACGCTCATTCTCCATGTCGCGCTTCACATCGGCTGTCGATTTCAACTGGTCGGGGGTATCTTCATAGATAAAGGAAGCCTCCAGCTCTTCTTGCAGATAAGAATCGTGAGAAAAGCGGAAACCTTTCTCGTCACGACGTTCGGCATAAAGCTTGATGAGATCACGGGCAATATCCTTCATCTTGGTCTTGGTGCGCTCCTTCATCTTTTCCCACGCACCCGTTCCGAGCTTATTAACCCGGGGAGGCTCACCCTCTTTGCCTCGGTATTTCGACAACTTGTGCAGCGAGTGAATGCTCACAAACAGAATATCATCATTCAGGAAAGTCAGTTTAATCACCTCCTGCATCCGCCCGTTGATTTCGGTGCGTATCAGTCCGCCAAACTTACCGACACCATGATCGATATGCACCACATAATCCCCCACCTCAAACTGGTTTAGCTCCTTAATGGAAAGCGCAATCTTTCCCGAGCGGGCTTTATCGGACTTCAGGTTGTATTTATGGAAACGGTCGAAGATCTGGTGATCGGTTAAACAAGCGATCTTCAGATCGTGATCAATAAACCCTTCGTGCAAGGTCTTCAGTACCGGCGTAAAGGGTATATTATCGCCACGTTCCTCAAAAATAGATTGCAGGCGCTGTGTCTGTTTCGCGCTATCGCTGAGAATATGGAGTTGATATTGATCCTTGAGCAATTTATGGCACGCTTCAGCCACCAGATCGAAGTTCTTATGAAAAGCGGGTTGAATACTGCTATTGAAGGCAATGACAGCCGGAGCCGCTGCCAATGTCTTGGGACCGAAATCGATCCGGCGAAAGCGCAACATATCACGGGCAAACTCTTTGGGATCGACCAGCTTGCGCATCAGCAGTTTATCATACTCGTCCGTCTGGATAGCCTGAGTGGAGATTCCTTCGGCAATAATCCCCTCGATCCGTCCCTGCGCCCACGCCATGTCCTGCATCGCCAACAAGCAACTATCGGGCACAAACTGCAAAAAAGAAATACCTTCCACTTCTTCGTTTTCCAGATCGGGTATGATGTAAATCTCTTCCAGCTTTTGTTTCGACAACTGCGTCTCAATATCAAACGTCCGGATACTCTCCACCTCATCACCAAAGAAGTCGATACGGTAAGGATATTCATGCGAATATGAGAATACGTCGAGAATACTACCCCGCACGGCATACTGGCCCGGTTCATAGACGTAATCCACCCGCTCGAAACCGTATTCATAGAGCACTTCTGCCACAAAAATCGAATCCACCTGCTCATCCTGGGCAATGCGCAGCGTTTTCAGGCTTAGCGTACTGTCTGAGACTACTTTTTCGGCAATCGCATCGGGATAGGTAATAATCATCGAAGCCCCCTGAGGATGTCGCAGGCGGTTAAGTGCCTCGGTACGCAGAATCCCGCTGGCCGGATCTATCTGCCCGTACTTGATGGCTCTCTTATAAGAGGAAGGAAAGTAGTACACATCGGCATCGCCACATACCTGTGTCACATCGTGATAAAGATATCCCGCCTCTTCGGCATCATTCATTACCACTATATATACACGGTTTGTGCTTTTCATTAATGCCGAAAAGACAAAACCGGACAATGAACCCCGAATGCCTTCCAGACGGATCACACGGGTATCATTTTGTTCCGTTAAAGCAGCCAGCGCCTTCAGGTGTGGGTGTTTACGGTATTGTTCGAATAGCTGTTGCAGTTCCAAATTATCTTTTTTTAAT
Source organism: Bacteroidales bacterium (assembly GCA_963668555.2). Taxonomy (GTDB): domain Bacteria; phylum Bacteroidota; class Bacteroidia; order Bacteroidales; family UBA7332; genus CAXXIC01. The sequence continues at coordinate 4,248,403 of CAXXIC010000001.1, read as the reverse complement.
CTAACGCGCGGTGCAAAATTAACTTTTTTCAGAATAATAACGAACTAACTCCCCTGTCAAATCAATTTAAATCGTTAATTTTGACCGAATTTTTAGATGAAATGAGCGATAGCATAATTATAATCCCCACTTACAACGAGCGCGAGAATATCGAGAATATCATCCACGCTGTGTTGAGTCAGAATAAACCGTTTGATATTCTGATTATTGATGATGGTTCCCCCGATGGAACCGCAGGTATCGTTAAAGAACTGCAGGCTGAATTCCCCGACCGCCTCTTCCTGATCGAAAGATCCGGAAAATTAGGATTGGGAACGGCTTACATCTGCGGATTCAAATGGGCGATTGAGAAAAGGTACGACTACATCTTCGAGATGGATGCCGACTTTTCGCACAACCCCAACGATCTGATCAAATTGTATGACGCCTGCGCTAATCAGGGTGCAGACGTGGCTATCGGTTCGCGTTACATCACCGGCGTGAATGTAGTAAACTGGCCTATCGGCCGGGTACTGATGTCCTACTTTGCATCGAAATACGTTCGCATTGTCACCGGCCTGCACATTGCCGATACCACTGCCGGATTCAAATGCTACCGTCGCCGGGTACTCGAGTCCATCAACCTGGATAAAATCCATTTTAAAGGATATGCCTTCCAGATCGAGATGAAATTTACAGCCTTTAAACACGGTTTCAAACTGGTAGAAGTGCCTATTATTTTCATTAACCGTGAATTGGGTGTCTCTAAAATGAATGGAGGCATATTCGGAGAAGCTGTTTTCGGGGTATTAAAGCTGAAATGGTGGAGCTTGTTTAAAAAGTATCCGAAGAATCTGGCGTAACAATTATATTACGACAACATATTTTAAAACCGCCCTTGCGCATTATATCGCCCGGCGGTTTTTTATGCGCAATTTACATAAACGCATACACATATATAATAAAACTGATATTAGAGAAATTACAAGGATTTCATTGATAGATTCACAAAACCATAACCTCTGTAAATCCGTTTAATCAATATCATCTTTGTTTTCATCATTCAGGTAAAAACTTATCAGCGAATTATCAAAATACAAACAAACATAACACATACACACTCTTATGAAAATTGTACTGGTTGGAGGCGTTGCCGGTGGAGCATCGGCAGCTGCACGACTTCGGCGAATGAACGAGAAAACCGAAATCATCATGTTCGAAAAAGGAAACTACATCTCGTATGCAAACTGTGGACTACCTTATTATATAGGCGACACCATCAGCGACCGCGATAAACTGTTTCTCCAAACCCCTGAGTCTTTCGGCAAACGTTTTAATCTGGAAGTTCGCGTCAATAGCGAAGTATTAAGCATTGACCGTAAAGCCAAAACTGTTTCGGTAGTTAATCATTTGACGGAAGAGGTTTATACTGAGACCTACGACAAACTGATACTCTCACCGGGCGCGGAACCTGTTCGTCCGCCCCTTCGCGGCATCGACCTGGAAGGAATCCTTACTTTACGCAACGTAACCGATACCGACCGCATCAAGAATTTCATCCGCGATCGCAAAGTGAAATCAGCTGTTGTGGTAGGTGCAGGATTTATCGGCCTGGAAATGGCGGAAAATCTACATCAACTGGGCATCCGGGTTTCTATCGTGGAAATGGCTCCTCAAGTGATGACTCCGATTGACTTCCCGATGGCAGCCATTGTGCATCATCATTTGAGCTCACACAATGTAGCCTTGCACCTCAACGAAGCGGTTGATGCGTTTGAGCCGGCAGGTAAAGGTATCAAACTCCTGTTGCGCAGCAAAAAAGAGCTGACTACCGACCTGGTCATTCTCTCTATCGGTGTTCGTCCGGAGACCAAACTAGCTAAAGAGTCCGGACTGAAAATCGGAGAAACGCAGGGTATTTGGGTCGATGAATATATGCAAACCTCCGATCCAGACATCTACGCTGTAGGAGATGCTGTAGAGACTCTGAATCCGATCACCGGAAAACCAACTCTGCCTTATCTGGCCGGTCCTGCCAACAAACAAGCCCGCATTTGTGCCGACAACCTACTGAATGGCAACAAGCATAAATACAACGGAGCCATCTCTACCGCCATTGCCAAGGTGTTTGACCTGACAGTTGCAGCGACCGGAGCATCGGCTAAAGTACTGAGCAAATACAATATCCCGTTCATTGAGTCTACAACTCACTCGGCGTCTCATGCCGGTTATTACCCCGGAGCTATCCCGATGAGTATCAAGATCACCTTCAGCCCCAAAGACGGTAAGCTTTTCGGCGCGCAGATTGTGGGACACGATGGCGTGGACAAACGCATAGACCTGATCGCCTCCGTTGTAGGAAACGGAGGCTCTGTCTACGACCTGATGGAAATCGAGCACGCTTATGCCCCTCCCTATTCATCAGCAAAAGATCCCGTTAATATGGCAGGCTTCACTGCCGATAATATTCTTTCCGGTAGAATGGATATCTGCCAATGGAGCGACATCGAAAACGAGAAAAAGGCCGGCTGTATATTGCTGGATGTTCGCACAGTTGAGGAAAACGAACTTGGAAATATCGCGGGGTCAATGAATATTCCGCTTGACGACTTGCGATCTAATCTTGACAAACTCCCCAAAGATCAAAGAATAGTGGTTTACTGCGCAGTAGGTCTTCGCGGATATATCGCTACCCGCATCCTGTTGCAAAACGGATATACGAAAGTGGCGAATCTCTCTGGTGGTTACAAAACCTATGACGCTGCCACTACCCCGCCCCAGATCACAGAAGCTGTAGAGCCTGAAGTGGACACTGACACTCAGGTATTGGTTCAACATGCTAAAACCATTTCAGTAGATGCTTGCGGACTGCAATGCCCGGGACCGATCATGAAACTGAAGACTGTATTTGATGAGCTTCATGTAGGTGAACGCGCTGAAGTAACCGCCACCGATCCCGGCTTCCTGAAGGACTCTCAATCATGGGCCAACATTACCGGCAACAAGGTTATTTCACTGGATCAAAAAAGCGGCATCATCCGTGCGGTTATTGAAAAGGCCATGCCTATCTCTAAGTCTGCATCACAAAAAGGGGGCGACAACAAAACGTTGATCGTATTCAGCAACGATTTGGACAAAGCCATCGCATCGTTTATCATCGCCAACGGAGCCGCATCAACCGGCAAGAAAGTCTCGATATTCTTTACCTTCTGGGGATTGAGCGTAATCAAGAAAAAAGCCCCTGCGAAAAAGACATTGATAGAGAAGATGTTCGGCATGATGCTCCCGACCAGCAGCAAACAGCTTGGCCTGTCTAAAATGCAGATGGGAGGCATCGGTCCCAAAATGATTCGCTGGGTCATGAAAAACAAGCAGGTAGACAGCCTCGAAAGTCTGATCCAACAAGCTCTGGACAATGGCGTCGAATTCATAGCTTGCCAAATGTCGATGGATGTAATGGGCATCAAACCCGAAGAGCTGATGGATGGAGTTACTATTGGAGGTGTTGCCACTTATCTGGAACGCGCCGAAGAAGCAAACGTCAACTTATTTATATGATTTCACAACAATAAGTTATTTCACTAAGGAGGGTTACCGACAAGGTAAACCTCCTTCTTTTTCCACATCATACTCAAATAAAAACATCATCAATACATAAACACAATTACATATCTATTACTATCTAATCACCCCAAGTATACTTATTTATTACAACAAAAAAACAATTTGTTCTGACTGATGAATACCCGTTTTTAGATCTGAAAAACGTCTGAATAGACCTGTTTGTCTCACCCCGACTCTATTATTGATATCCATTCCACTACTTCAAATTCAATAAAGTAGGGGGCAATCTCACAATATCCGCTAACAATCCCCATTCTATTTTTAATTATTTCATCTCAACCGACTCTCCACTGAATCAACCTCCCGAATCAGACAATAAGTCCAAATAACTATTTCAAATAAATCAAGCCCTCATCACTCAAGTGCATAAACCACCAATACAACCCTGACAATCAACATACAAAGTTACAGAATGAAGAATAACCAATAAAAGGAACAAGAATATCTTCTGTCCCTTTCAAAAACATACAAACCTAAGAGGCACTCAAAACATTCCCGTCCAATAAAAATTGATAGATATTTACACAACACATATCTATTTTTTTTCTAAATTAGCAGTGTCTTTTACGACCAACATCTAAACGTTGTATCTCAAAGCTTTATCGTTTTAAAAAAGTCACTCGCAAATATCATACATCCCGACACTAAGAATAGCACAAATCACATATACCCTAACAGATATATAAATACACAAAATATCAGCAATAAAAGTCACTAAACAAATTGATTAAAAACAATCGCTTTTTCGACTTAGAACTACAACCCTAAAAAAATAACAACCCTCTAAAGAAACAAGAAAAATGGCCAAAAGAATTTATCAGTTGAGTGTCCAGCTGAAAGATTGCAGCCCTAAGGTATGGAGAAGAGTCCAGGTTTATTCGACCACTCCACTCTCCGACCTGCATCAAATCGTACAAACCGTAATGGGATGGAGCAACTCACAGAATCACCGGTTTATGAAAGACGGCAAGTATTACTTCGCAACCTTACCCTCAGAAGAGTCGTCCATCATCAAATCGTATGCTGAAGTCAGGCTTTCTACTATGTTAAGAATTGCAGGAGAAGTATTAGAGTATGAATATGACTTTAAAGATCGCTGGATTCACGAAATCAAATTAGAAAGAATAGTCCCCATGAGCAAAGACGCACCTATCCCCCTTTGCGTTACCGGGAGATTAGCCTGTCCTCCTGAATCATGTGGCGGCATCGAAGAATTCGGAAAACTGCATGATGCTCTGACCGATGACAATCATCCGGATTATGCTGTTTATAAAGAGAAAGTTGATCCTTGCTACCAGCCCAGAATATTTGACAAGAAAATGGTGAATGAAAAACTGGATTCAATATCTTATTCGTATATCAAGGATAGAGATTAAGCTTTTAAAAAGTTTCAATAATAGCGGACAGGGAAACATCTCTGTCCGTTTTGTTTTTATAAAAATCAATCCGAACCGTCTTTGACATTAATTTCTTACCTTTGCAATCCTATACAACGGATCTTACTTACATAAAATCAACCGGATATGAACTCATTTTCATTCACCCATAATAATTTCAACGTTTTCGACCTCTCAAAAAGCCTTGCGTTCTACAATGACGCCCTCGGTCTGACAGAGTCACGTCGTATCGAAGCCAAAGATGGAAGCTACATTATCGTTTATCTTTCAGACGGTAATACTGACCACAAACTGGAACTGACTTGGTTGCGCGATTGGGAGAAACCCTACGAATTGGGAGATAATGAATTCCACCTGGCTCTTTTTGCCGACGACTATGAGGCAGCACTGAAAAAACATCAGGAGATGGGCTGTGTATGCTTTATCAACGAAGCCATGGGCATTTACTTTATTGAAGATCCCGACGGTTATTGGATTGAAATTCTGCCGAAAAAGAAATAACGGATATTATTCAGGTCTAAAGACAAAAGTAATAGGACTATTTCATTGTCAAATTTCATAGAAGTCACAGAGTTTTTCTATTTTTCTCTATTTGACTTTGTGTATTCTCCGTTTCACAGAATCTATTTTTCCATAGTACTCTGTGAAACTCTGTGTAATCAATATGATAAAAAATACAATATTATTTCATTCTCATTACTTATTGTTTGCCCATAATCCGAAAGCTTAATTCAACATGTCGGGAACATTAATTCTCTCCATCATACTGATCTACTTCTCGGTGCTTCTTATCACCTCTTTTTTCACCGGAAAAAGAGGCAGCAACCGAACCTTCTTTTCCGGAGATAAAGAGTCGCCGTGGTACGTTGTCGCATTTGGTATGATCGGAACCTCATTGTCTGGGGTTACGTTTATTTCCGTACCAGGAATGGTGCGCAACATCGATATGAGCTATATGCAGACAGTTCTCGGATTTTTTTGCGGATATCTCGTTATCGCTAAAATATTGCTTCCGCTCTATTACCGGATGAACCTGACTTCCATCTATGGTTACCTGCATCAACGCATCGGGAAAAGAGCCTATAAAACGGGGGCATCCTTCTTTCTGCTTTCGCGAACCATCGGAGCAGCCGTCCGGCTCTATCTGGTGGCATTGATATTGCAAACATTCGTTTTCGACCCATGGGGAATTCCCTTCATCGTGAACGTAACGGGGAATTTGCTTTTGATATTTCTCTATACCTTCCGAAACGGAATCAAGACTATCATCTGGACCGACACATTGCAGGCTTTGTGCATGATCACCATGCTGATATTGCTGATCCGCCAGATATCGTTACACCTGAATCTCGACTTCTACGGCATTGTGGACACCGTTAAATCAAATGCCCATTCACGCATATTTGTATTTGACGACTGGCAATCGAAGCAGAACTTCTTCAAGCAGTTCTTCAGCGGAATCTTTATCACTATCGTAATGACCGGCCTTGATCAGGATATGATGCAAAAGAACCTGACCTGTAAAAGCCTGAAAGAGGCGAAGATAAATATGTACACCTACGGATTTGCCTTTATCCCGGTGAATCTGTTGTTTCTGACGCTGGGGGTACTCTTATTGGTTCTGGCACAGCAAAGCGGCATCACCTTACCCGAATCGGGCGATGCGATCCTGCCCATGTTTGCCACAAACGGCATGTTGGGAACACCCGTACTGATCTTTTTCACCATCGGGATCATTGCCGCATCGTTTGCCAGTGCCGATTCGGCGCTGACTGCGCTCACCACATCGTTTTGCATCGACATCCTTGATATTGAGAAACATCATGCCGAAAAGGCAAAGAAGATCCGCATCGGATCACACCTGCTTATCACAGGCGTCGTTATAGCGATCATTATGATCTTCAGAGAGCTGAACAGTAAAAGCGTGATAGATGCTATCTACACGATCGCATCGTACACCTACGGACCGTTGCTGGGACTTTACACTTTCAGCCTGTTTACCCAAAAAGATACACGTGACCGGTACACACCTTATATATGTATCGCGTCGCCATTACTAACTTATTTACTCGAATATACTGTCATGGCGTTTACCGGATATAAGTTCGGATATGAACTGCTCATGATTAACGGATTAATTACATTCACCGGACTAATGTTATTCTCTTATGATTATCAAAGACGCACAATTCTTTATCAGTAATACCGATGTAAAGAAATGCCCTGAAGGCAATACGCCTGAATTCGCATTCATCGGTCGCTCAAATGTGGGCAAATCTTCTCTTATCAACATGCTCACCAACCGCAAGGGACTGGCTATGACCTCGTCCACTCCCGGAAAAACGATGCTGATCAACCACTTTGTCATTAATAACGATTGGTATCTGGTCGATTTACCCGGTTATGGATATGCACGACGAGGTAAGGAAGGTCGTGAGCAGATTCGTGGAATTATCGAAGACTATATCCTTGAACGTGAGCAACTCACCTGCTTGTTTGTCCTGATCGATTCCCGACTGGAACCACAGAAAATAGACCTGGAGTTTATCGAATGGTTGGGTGAAAGCGGCGTTCCTTTTACAATTGTCTTTACTAAGATTGATAAAATCAGTAAAGGTCAACGTGTCACAAACCGCAGATTGTTTGAAAACAAACTCCTTGAAACCTGGGAAGAACTTCCTCCGATCATCGAAACATCGGCAGAAGAAAGAATCGGCAAAGATGATGTACTCGGATATATCGAAAGCATCATTAAAGAGCTACGTAAAAAGTAGTCCAACTGCTAAATAAATTAAGACAAAACACCTGATTTGTGCAATTCTTTAAAAATCCAAACCTACTGGGTTAAATAGAGTTAAGTAATAAGTGTTTTATGTACGCATAATATGATACCTATAAAAAATACGCTATCTTTGTAATGTTTTTCATGGTATTAGATTTAAGGTTAACAAAAAGGTTGAGGTTGTCGCGATGACAACCTTTTCTCGTTTTATACCGTTACTGTTTTTCTCCCCACAAAATTCCCCTTTTCTGTTTACTCAAAAAAAGAAAGCCGTAATTTGCATACGCAAAACAAAAGCTTTAATTTTCCACGGTAAAATACTAAGCAACTTCATCATGAATAAAATCAATTGTTATTTTATGGCAGCATCACTGGCAATATCAGCCTGTTCCACAGATAAAAATGAAAACGGCGAAGTGATCGGGAAGAGCCACCCGAAAATAGAAAACGGCTTACTCACCCCCGAGATCCTCAACAGCTTTGGACGAATCACGGATCTTCAGGTTTCGCCCGATGGCAAACAGCTCCTCTACGGCGTTACTTACATCAGTATCCCCCAAAACAAAAGCAACCGCGATCTGTATACCATAAATGCTGACGGTAGCGACAAGAAGCAAATCACCGAAAGCGCTAAAAGCGAAAACAATGCCCGCTGGGTAAAGAATGGCGAAAAGATTGCCTTTCTGTCTGCCGAAAGCGGTACTTCACAGATCTGGGAGATGAATCCCGATGGCAGCGACCGCACCCAAATCAGCCAATACGAAAAAGATATCGATGCATTCAGCTATTCGCCTGATGGAAAGAAGATTCTCTTCATCAGCCAGGTGAAATACGGCAAGCGTGCTTCGGACATCTACACCGACTTACCTGAAGCAACCGGCAAAGTCGTGGACGATCTGATGTATAAGCACTGGGACGAATGGGTAGAGAGCATACCTCACCCCTTTGTGGCTGACTTCGACGGTGAGAAACTCTCAAATATCACCGACATTATGCAGGATGAGCCTTATGAATGCCCGACGAAGCCTGATGCGGATATTGCCAACCTTTGCTGGAGCCCCGACAGCAAATCTATTGCCTATTCTTCGCGTAAAAAGAAAGGTATTAATTATGCTAAATCAACAAATACGGATATCTATCTCTATCATATCGATTCAAAGAAGACCGAGGACCTGACGGATGGCATGATGGGTTACGATACGAACCCGATGTTCTCTCCCGATGGCAAAAGTATCGCGTGGATCAGTATGGAACGCGACGGTTACGAATCGGACAAGAAACGATTATTCGTGATGAATCTGGCCTCACGCGGCAAAACGGATCTCACCACCGCATTCGACTACAACTGCGAAACATTCGAATGGACACACGACGGAAAGGCTTTCTGGATGATCTCCTGCAAGCAGGGTGTGACCCATATCTTTCAGGTAACGCTTTTAGATAAAAACATTCGACAGATTACCACCGGCCACTTCGACTTTGAAGAGATTAAACAAGCTGCAGGTTCGTTGGCAGCACTGCGCCACTCCATGTCGAAACCTAACGAAGTTTATACAGTTAACCCGAACAACGGCGAGACGAAAGAACTGAGCTTCGAGAACAAGGAAATTCTCGATCAACTGACCATGGGCAAGGTAGAAGAGCGCTGGATCACTACCACCGACAACCAGAAGATGCTCACTTGGGTAGTCTATCCGCCCAACTTCGACTCCAAAAAGAAATATCCCGCCATTCTCTACTGCCAGGGTGGACCACAAAGCACCGTCAGCCAGTTCTTCTCTTATCGATGGAACCTGCAACTGATGGCAGCCAACGGTTACATTGTCGTTGCCCCTAATCGTCGCGGTGTTCCGGGCTTTGGCCAGGCCTGGAACGAACAAATCAGCGGGGACTACGGCGGCCAGAATATGAAAGATTACCTTTCGGCGATTGACAATGTTGCCAAAGAGCCTTTTGTAAACAAAGACAAACTGGGTGCCGTGGGAGCAAGCTATGGAGGATTCTCGGTCTATTGGCTGGCGGGACATCACAATAAACGTTTTAAGGCATTCATCGCCCACGCAGGTATCTTCAACCTCGAACAGCAATATCTGGAGACCGAGGAGATGTGGTTTGCCAACTGGGATCTGGGTGGCCCCTACTGGGACAAAGACAATGCGACGGCTCAACGCTCATTCGCCAACTCGCCCCACAAGTTTGTCGACAAATGGGACACTCCTATCCTCGTGACTCATGGAGAACATGATTATCGCATTCTTGCCTCGCAAGGTATGGCTGCATTCAACGCTGCCAGGCTGCGTGGCATTCCTGCCGAGATGGTGATTTTCCCCGACGAGAATCACTGGATCCTGAAACCGCAGAACAGCATACTCTGGCACCGGATTTTCTTCCGCTGGCTGGATAAATGGCTAAAGTAACCGGAATAAAAAAGAGGCTGTTTGAAAAGGATTTCCCTTTCAAGCAGCCTCTTTTTTATTCCTTTCAATTGACCAGACTACAAATTCGCTTTGATTTTGGAAATCATCTCAGCATATTCTACATCTGACAGATAGGTCTTTTGTGGATTCATTTCAATTACTCCTCCAAAGTTATACCCTCCTTCATATTTGGGCACGATATGCATATGTAAATGTGATAATTTATCCGCAAATGCACCATAGTTAATTTTTGTCGGATTATAAGCTCCGGCAATTGCTTTTGCTGTTTTAGCTACGTCACGCATAAATGCATCGCGTTGGTCATCGCTTAGTTCGTGAAACTCTACCCCATGATCCTTGTAAACGACATTACAACGTCCCGGTTGTGACTGTTCTTTAAACAGGAAAAGTTGTGACACTTCTAAATCTGCGATTTTAATCATCAATTCGTCTAAAACAGGAAGTTTCTGACAGTATAAGCATTCTGATACTGGTGTCGGCATAATAGTATTTGTTTATGGTAAATAAATTCATTTCAAAGACGCAAAGATATATATTTCTCCGGGGAGATAAACATGAATGAAAGAAAAATGAACCGGGAAAATCACAAGAGTTCTATCCTCAAAAAAGAAGAGCATGAACTTGCGCCCACGCTCTTCAGCTAACAGTACTTCGTGTTTTTTTGAATACCCTAAATCAAAAATAAAACTAAGTGGTCTGTAGATTATAACATTCTATATTCCCCAAATGCGGGCCAGCGTTTTATCTATTCCTGAAAATCCCATAAATGCCATGGCCAACAGACCGGCAACTAGCAAAGCAATCGGGGTTCCCTGCATGGCTTTCGGCAGCTTTGTCAGAGACAACTGTTCACGCAATCCGGCAAACAAAACCAGGGCTACGCCAAAACCTACAGCCGTTGAAAAAGCAAAGATAACAGATTCTACCAAAGTCAGGTTCTTTTGTATCACTAAAATTGCGACACCCAATATAGTACAGTTCGTCGTGATCAGTGGCAGGAACACACCCAACGCCTGATACAAAGGCGGTGAAACCTTTTTCAGGATAATTTCCACCATTTGCACTAAAGCTGCAATCACCAGAATAAAAGTGATGGTCTGCATAAAACCGAGACCGAAAGCAGTCAAAGCACTTTGGATCAAATAGGTAATGATGGTGGACAACGTCATCACAAAAGCGACTGCCGCACCCATACCCAAGGCTGTTTCAATCTTTTTGGATACACCCAGAAACGGGCAAATGCCCAGAAACTGTGCCAATACAATATTATTGACAAAAACGGCCGTGATAAATATCAGAATATAGGACATAATCAGTTGTTTAGAAGTTCGAGTCAGTTATAAGAATTTTGCTCCAAATCACGTCTACCCGGCTACTCGTTTTCTCAGGATATTAAACAGCGCTATCAGAAAACCTAAAGCGATAAATGCACCGGGTGCCAATACAAACAGTAAAGAGCCGAATTTTTCGGGATAAATAATCAGACCGAACATCTTTCCGGTTCCCAGAAGTTCACGAAGAGCACCCAATATCGTCAATGCTAACGTAAATCCCAATCCGATACCCAGCCCGTCAACAGCTGAATCTCTCACATCGTTCTTTGCCGCGAAAGATTCAGCACGCCCAAGGACGATGCAGTTCACCACAATCAACGGAATAAAAAGTCCCAGACTTGCATACAACGCCGGTGTATAAGCCTGCATAAGCAACTGCACCATGGTGACAAAAGTGGCAATAATAACCACATAAGCAGGTATGCGCACCTTATCGGGAATAACATTTTTCATCGAAGAAACCGCCATATTAGAGGCGATCAGCACAAAAGCTGTAGCCAATCCCATTCCTAATCCGTTCAACGCCGACGCCGTGGTTCCTAAAGTCGGACACATTCCCAGTAACAAAACAAACGTGGGGTTTTCTTTAATAATGCCGTTGGATAATATCTTGAAATAACTCATTTTTTAGTCTCCTTGATTAATCATGTATTGAAGCAGAGGTTTCCGCATCTGTTTTATGCGTCGAAGGTTTAAATGCCGAATAAGCACGATTGATTGCATCCAGAAATGCCCGTGAAGAGATCGTTGCTGCCGTAATGCCATCCACATCCCCACCGTCTTTTTTCACTTTGAGCGGATTGGACGGATCCTTGCCGATCACACATTGCCCCGGTTTCAGCACATTGCGAAACCACTCCTGCATCTTAGAGCCTAAACCCGGAGTTTCGGCATGTTGCAAAACCACGTAATCACGCACACTTCCGTCAGCATTAAATCCGACCATGACACGAATCAAACCAGAGAAACCTTTTTTTGTGGTCGATTCTACCGCAGCTCCCACCAGAACGCCCTTTTTCTTTGCCGGAAAGACTATCAGAGAATCCCCATCGGTTGTCAATGCTTTAAAAGCTTCTTCCACAGGCGAATTGTCAAAAGGAGGCATTACCGTCCTGATGGCCTCCACTTGCTTTTCTTTTTCGGCAGCAGCTATGGGCGCTTTGGTCATTTCATATACTCCGGCCAGAGCAGCTCCTGCCAGTGCGGTAATGGCAATCAGCACAACCACCATATTTACTATCGTTGATTCCAGCTTAGCCATGTTTCACTACCTCCCCAAATCGTTTCGGTTTACAATACGTATTAATAATGGGTGTGACACCGTTCATCAGGAGAATGGCGAAAGATACGCCTTCGGGATATGCACCATATTTTCGGATCAACAGGGTCAGAAAACCTATCGAGATTCCATAAATGAGCATGCCTTTCGGTGTCATCGGTGATGTAACGTAGTCTGTCGCCATGAAGATTGCACCCAGCATCAATCCGCCCGAGAAAAGATGTTCAACCGGATCTCCTCCGAGAATCAGAGCAAAAAAAGCAGTTGATCCCAACACAGCAATCGGAATATGCCAGGTGATAATTCTCCGCCACAACAGAAATGCAAACCCCAGCAACAATGCCAATGCACTGACTTCACCAATACTTCCGCCCATTCTTCCGAAAAAAAGATCGAGGTATTGCAGGGTGTCGTAAGGCACCATACCTTTCAATGATGCCAAATGCGTTGCACCGGTCACCACATCCACAGTTGTGAAACGATTGGCAACTCCCGCCAAAGGCCAGGTTGTCATTTGTGCCGGAAATGAGATCAACAGAAAAATCCGTCCGGCCAATGCAGGATTAAACAGATTCTTCCCCAATCCTCCGAAAGACATCTTGACAATTGCTATGGAAAAGAAAGCGCCAATAATCACTATCCACAAAGGCAGATTGGAGGGTAAATTAAAGGCGAGCAAAACACCCGTCAGCAATGCCGACCCATCCGATAGTAGGTTGTTATCTTCTTTCAGTAAAAACTTTTGAATCAGATATTCGAATAACAGGCAAGCTGCCACTGAAGTGAAAGTAACGGTCAGCGCACCCAATCCGAAGTTATAGACCGCAAATAGAAATGCGGGGATCAAAGCGATCAAAACTCCGTACATATTTCTGGATACGGAATCGCCGCTGTGAGTATGCGGGGAAGGTGAAACTGTAAATTTAAAATCCATATTTATTCTTTTCAAATAGATTTATTAGGGAAAAGACTATTTACGCGAACGGATCATAGCCCCTACTTTTGATTTGCCGAGACGAATGAAATCAACTAACGGACGGTTAGCGGGACAGGTGTACGAGCAACATCCGCATTCAATGCAATCCATCACCCGCTCATGTTCCGCTTTTTCCCAAAGCATCATCTCACCGAGGCTGCCCAACAGATAAGGCTCTAAACCCATAGGGCAAACTCCGACACATTTAGCACAACGGATGCAGGGCTTCATTTGGGCTCGTTGAGCTTCAAAAGAGGGTATCACCAAAATACCCGAACAGCCTTTTACCACTGGAATTTCCAGGGATGCCACTGCTTTTCCCATCATGGGACCACCCGCTACGATTTTGCCCGTATCTTCGGCCAATCCTCCCACTGCGTCTATCAATTGTTGAATCGGTGTTCCGATACGTACCCGGAAATTTGCCGGGCCTTTCACCGATTTACCGGTGACGGTGACCACTCGCTCTATTAACGGTTTATTCTTTTGTATTGCTTCGTAAACAGCAAAAGCTGTTCCTACATTTTGCACAATAGCTCCTGTAACAATGGGCAACGCACCGCTTGGTACCTGACGACGAAGTACTGCATCTATCAACTGTTTTTCGCCTCCTTGCGGATATTGTACTTTGAGCGGTATCACCTCTATTCCGGAATATTGCAATACTTTTTCACTGAACAATTCGATTGCGTCTTCTTTATTATTCTCAATACCGATAATTGCTCTTTGCACTTTTGCTGCTTTCATAAGCAATTGTATCCCAACTAGGATTTCATCCGGATTCTCCAACATCAATTGATGATCGGAAGTCAGATAAGGTTCACATTCCACTGCATTAATCAACAGAATATCGGCTTTTTTACCCGGAGGAGGGGTCAGTTTCACATGTGTCGGAAAAGTAGCTCCACCTAAACCAACAATACCGTGTTTAGTTATGCGATCTATAATCTCATCCGGGGAGAGTTTGTTCTCTTTGATCAATGACTCCGAACGGTCAATGCTATCCTCCCACTCATCACCAACCACATCGATATAGACAGCTAATCTACGATAGCCGCTCAGATCATAAGCATCATCTATTTTAGCGACAATACCCGAAACCGGAGAATGCATATTGGCCGAAACAAAACCATTTGCCCGTGCAATCAGGGTGCCTACTTTTACCGGATCTCCCTTTTTCACAATTGGCGAAGAAGGAACTCCTAAACTTTGGGATAATGGAATAACAGCTTGCGCAGGAGGAGAAAGTGTCTGAATCTTCTTTCGGGCAGAGAGTTTGTTTTCGGGCGGATGAATACCCCCGATACGAAATGTTCGCATGATCTATTTTTCTGAAATCTGATTTATACTAACAAGATCCGACTACGATCCCTTCATCTTTCTTTTTCGGAGGGAAATTGAGTTCAATAATCGCCGAAGTCGGACAAACATCAACACATTTCCGACACAGCCGACACATATTATAATCAATGTAGGCTAGATTATTCGAAATCGTGATCGCATCAAACGGGCAGGCTTTTTGGCATTTTGAGCAAGCAATGCAGGCTACGTTACAGGCCTTTCGGGCTATTATACCTTTGTCTTTACTGATGCAATTTACATATATGCGACGAGAGTGAGGTCCTTTATTTCGTAATTCCAGGATAGCTTTCGGACAAGCTTTTACGCAAGCTCCGCAAGCTGTGCATTTTTCATCTATTACTTCCGGAAGATGGGTCTCCGGATTCATCCAAATAGCATCAAATGCACAAGAAACCACACAATCGCCATGTCCCAAACAACCGTAAGAGCAATCGGTATCACCTGCATACAATGAAGATTCCACTGCACAATTCGCTACACCATCATAAACATTGGTGCGTTTGCGGTTTGTACACGAACCGTTGCAACGTACAACCGCCACCATCGGCACCGATGACGCTACTTTTTGTCCCAAAAGAGCTGCCACTCTGACCATAACAACATCTCCCCCGACAGGGCAATTCAGGCCATCCAGCGAATCAGCCTTCACGCAAGCTTCGGCAAACCCCCGACAACCGGGATACCCGCAACCTCCGCAATTAGCAGCAGGTAACATCTTCTCTACCTGATCAATGCGTACATCTTCTACTATTTTAAACTTTTGGGCTACAATATACAATATGATCGCACTTACTCCCCCGATTACTCCGAGTAGAATTACGGCAATAAGAACTATACTCATGGATGATACAAATTGTGTTTTATTTTAAAGGCAAATTTGCGTTTCAGCTTATCACGCTTCAGATATAATATATAATAATAAGGTAGCAATACCAGGATGGAAAGTAAACCGGAGATTATATCGTTTTCGGTTAATATATACGCGATGATTAGAGTCAAAATAATTAATGAAAAGGGAACTACAAAAGCCAGAAGCACAGCATTCAGTCCCAATGCCAGATTCCCCTCAAGAAGCACCTTGTCCCCCTGAGAAAATGAATGTGATTTATCATTCACCTCAATAATTTTCTCTGACATATCAGAAGCAGAACAAATACCATGAGCATGACATTCTGCACAAGCTGATTGTTGAATTATTCTCACAAAAATAGTGCTGCCGTTTACAGCAACCACAATACCTTCATGACGAATTAATTTTTCCATATATTACTATCTCAGGATCACAAAGGTATACAATTTTTAATCATTCAATTCGAGGAGGAAGAAATAAAAAAAGCAACTTTCGTTGCTTTTTAGTTCAGAAACAGACCTACTGTTGTGCCCTTTTCATTCGTTTCCACAGAATAAACTCTTGCAAACTGCTTTAAATAATCCATTGTAGTTTTTTTGGGATTTTGCTGAAATAGCGTTTGTACTTCATTTTTCTTACTGTGGTTAATGGAGGTGTAATGTTTTTTCATAGGCGAAACTTAAATAATTTTATGGTTATATAAACTGCTAAAATGCCCCAATCACTATATTTCAAATAGAATTTGCTCTATCAATACCAAGTGTAATAAATTAACGCTGTTGCGTGAGGTTTAGTATTCATTTTCTGATAAAACGGTAGAAAAAAAAACAACAACAAACTCACAAACATTTCGTTTAGGACCAGAAAAGATTTAACTATTCACCCGCACCTATTATATCCATCTAAAATACAGATACATACACATTAATCCATCATAAAACCCATCAAATCGCTCAAGTCGCCATCCATTATTTTAAAGCAAAAAAGTCGTATTAAAATTTTTTTCACTATTTTTGCCGGTCGAATTTACAGACTACCTGAGCCACTCGGGTAACCTGAGTAAAGAGTAAATAACCCTACCTTTAAGATTGATATGAAATTAATGCAACAGAAATTAGCCGAGTTTGACGCCCCTGATAAGGCAAAAGCACTCGGTGTTTACCCGTATTTCCGCAAGATCGAGAGCGATCAGGATACAGAAGTAATCATTAATGGTAAAAAGGTACTCATGTTTGGGTCAAACAGCTACCTCGGCTTAACCAACCACCCCAAAATTAAAGAAGCATCTATAGCTGCAATTAAGAAATATGGAACCGGATGTGCCGGCTCTCGCTTTCTGAACGGTACTTTGGACATCCACGTCGAACTTGAAAAACGGTTGGCCAAATTTGTAGGCAAGGAAGATGCAATCGTATATTCTACAGGTTTTCAAGTAAATGTGGGCGTTGTATCCTGCCTTACAGGGCGTCAGGATTACATCCTTTGGGACGAATTGGACCATGCCTCAATTATCGAAGGACGTCGCCTATCTTTTTCAAACTCTGTAAAATTCCGTCACAACGACATGGAATCCCTTGAAAAGGCATTAGCGAAATGCGAACCGGACAAGGTGAAATTGATTGTGGTGGACGGTGTATTCAGTATGGAAGGTGATCAAGCACCTTTGACTGAAATCATTCCTTTAGCTAAAAAATACAACGCTAACCTGATGGTAGACGAAGCACACAGCTTAGGTGTGTTTGGTAAAAACGGTCAAGGTTTGTGCCATTCTTTAGGTGTAACCAAAGACGTTGACCTGATCATGGGTACATTCAGTAAATCTTTCGCTTCTTTGGGTGGATTTATCGCAACCGATGAAATCACGGCCAACTACCTGCGTCACAACTCTCGTTCATATATCTTCAGCGCCAGCATCACTCCGGCCTCAACAGCTGCGGTTATGGCTGCCCTTGACATTATGGAAAGTGAACCGGAACGTTTCGAGCATCTTTGGAAACTGACCGACTATGCATTGAAAGGATTCCGCGCTATCGGTTGTGAGATCGGTCATACAACAACTCCAATTATCCCGCTTTATATCCGCGATAATGAAAAAACTTTCCGCGTAACCAAAGACCTGTTTGATGCCGGAATTTTTGTGAACCCCGTGGTATCACCTGCGGTTGCTCCTGACAGCACATTGATCCGCTTCTCGTTGATGGCAACACATACTTTCGAGCAGCTTGATTATGCTATCGAAACAATTCAGAAATGTTTCAAACGTCTCGACATTATTAAATAATGGTATTCTAAAAAGCCTTGTTTTCGCAAGGCTTTTTAGTTTTCAGTAATAAGATACAAAACAAAGAAAGCCGCTCGATTATGAGCGGCTTTCTTTGTTTTGTATGGTTTGGTTTACTGAATTGAGTCTAATAAACTTTTATAAATCGGATTCTGCTCCAATATCTCAGGATTGCCGAGAATGAACAACTGCTTTTTGGCACGAGTGAGTGCCACATTCAATTTCCGGTCAATTTCTACTCCTTCATCCATTGTTATGTTAGGCAGAAAGTCGAGTTGGTGTAACCGGTTTACACAGAAAGAATAAATAATCACATCGCGTTGTCCACCCTGAAAACGTTCCACGGTATCGACCAACAGATCTTGCAACTCTGGGATTCCCGTATTTTGCAATTCACGTTTTATAGATGCAATCTGACTGCGATAGGGAGTGATTACACCCACGCTTTCACCCGCCAGAAATGGCATTTGATTCAACTCATACAACCGAAATACCGATTCACAAATCTCAGCCGTCAGCTTAGCTTCTATGCTGTTTACTTTAAATGAGAGATCGGAAACTGGTGACGTAGTCGGGAAAAAGTGAATCCGTTTCGTTGCCAGCAGTTGCATGAAAGCATTGTCTCCTTTCACCGAATAAGGCAATTCAGCCTCCTGATGCGGTGTAGGCACGACCTCCAACAGACTTTGATAAAATGCCCGGTTGGCAAAATCAGCCACTTCGGCATGCATCCGTCCCTGACGGCGAAGCATATCAATACAATTGCTTACCCCCTGCTCTTTTGCTCTTCGGTATAGTCGTTCAAATAACGCTTCCCGCAGATTAAAGAGTCCGATTTCCCGCAACGATTCTTCCTGCACTTCCGACTCAGTGTGAGATTGCACCACCACGGCCGGCAGCTGTTTGTGATCACCGATCAGGATGAATTTTCCTAAAGCATTCTCACCGTTCCGGTCTTTTGCACAAAGCAGCCACAGCAACTGCGGCTCAATGATCTGGCTCGCTTCGTCCACAATGGCTACATCAAACTTCTTCAGTCGAAACAGACCTGTTTTTCCATTCATTGTTGGGACGGTAGCTACATACACCCGACACTGCTGCAAACGTTTACGTACCTCGGCTCGGTTGCGGCAGTTTGCTATCTGGTTTTCCAACAGACGGGAGTGAAAGTCTGCTTCGCATGACCACGGATTTCCCACCCGGATATAGTCAATGGCAGGCGAAATAGATTCCAACGACCGGCAGATCTCGTCCACTGCTTTGTTGGTGTAGGCCATCAGCAGAATGTTCGTCTGTGGTTCGGCATAAAAAGTTTCCACCATTTTCCGCAAAGCGCACGAGGTCTTCCCGGTACCCGGAGGTCCCAGCAGCAGGAAAAAATCTCTGGCTGCTTTAGCTTTCAACGCTACCCGATCAAAATCATTCTCCTCACCGGTAATCGTGGCCAAAACAGATTCGTCCGACTCAGGTAAACGTTGTCCCAACAGTAAATCGCGACGCTCGGGACGCGCCTGTAAGAAAGCGGCCAGACTCTTATACATCGCCAGGAAGCCCACATCCATATAATCGTGCTCGATGGCAAAGTGACTACTTTCGGGCAATACTGATTCGTTTCGCTGCGGACATCTCAATTGCAATACTACTTCATCTGCTGTAATGGAGATGATGGAAGCTTTGATCACCTGTTGATTACAGACCGAATCCTGCGACGAATTTCGCTCGTATAGCAACACGATGTCGCCAGTGCGAAAGTTTGTCAGAAAATCTGTATCGTAAACCGGTATCGTAAAGGTAAGTCGATGTCCGGTGTTATCAATCTTACTCGAGGTGAGCGAAAGGTTATAAAGAATCTCACCAGCTTCTATCTTTTCCTGCAACGAGGTGTTCCAAAGAGTAAAAATCCCGCGGCTCGAATCGTAATCAGAGCCACTGCCGGTTTTCGAGACAAATTGTTCTTTCGTAATAAAATTATAAAGACGATTGAAATAGTCGGCTTCCAAAGATGTAAGTGACTTCAACCGTTTGGCGAAACGATCAATATCCGGCTTCAGATAAGTCTCCCAGAATTTACTTGACAATCCCTTTTCATTTAGCGTATCTGAATTCAGTTGCTTTAAAAAGTCCTGCGTATGGACGATGTCATTGTGTCGTTGCACCTCGTAATCAGCCAACACGACCTGATTGCGCAGTTCCACCGCTGCCTTTACAAGACTCCAGTAAGGCCGTTCAGAATAGAGCATCGGATATTTGGAATACATCAGATAAGCTTGCGATTTGTGCACATCGATACCCATATTATAATGTAATACGGCAAAGTATAGCATCATCTGAACGTAGTGATTTTCCTTATGCGTAGTGGGTGGCGGAAACTCTTTTGCCTTACCCGACTTCAGCTCGATGAAGCAGCTGTAGTCCTGCGCCATCAAGTCCAAACGCCCTTGCAGACCGAGCGTCTCGCATAAGAAACCGGGTTCCAGCACCACCTTTGATTTGTCTATGCCATAGATATCCCTTGTAAAATAATCGTTCACCAGAGTACGTATATTTTCGAACTGCAATTTGCAATCGGCAAAAAAAGCAGTCTCGCTTTGAGCCTCTTCAATGTCGGGACAGGTAGTGAAATCAAACGGATTGCGATTGAAAATATCCTTCATCAACGTGCCGTAATCAACCTTCTCCCCTGCTTCGGCATTGACAAAAGCATCGAGAAATGAATTGGCTACGTTTCCCAACAGCAGATATTTATTGTTTTGCGGTGATTCGAGTCGTGAGAAGATATAGTTGAGCGAATGCTTGCCATAGTCGCGAAAACATTCGGCCAGGGCACTGATATCGAGTAGAAAATCCGGCTCCAGCACCACCATTTCTGGTACGTAAGCACAATTTTCTTCATCGAAAGCTACATCCACCAGGTTGAGCGTCACGCCACGATGCAATTTAGCAATCATTTCAGCATAAAAAACAGTTCCGTCGAGATCGGCATTCAACAACACTTTCATCGGTTCGGCAGGCTCTTCATCTGTCCAGACAAAGAAGCTGTTTTCGTCCGATTCGTGCGAGAAATGGCAACGAATCTTAGGAATGCGTTCACCTTTGAATCGGCTTTTCGTCGAGAACTTCAGCTTTCCGGTGGGAAAAATATCGAACAATGCAACAGGTGTAGGTTCTTGTGACACCTCATAAACCAGGTCGGCCAACAGCTTGACAGCCCATTCAACCTCGTTGCCCGAAACTTTCTCATCCCGATGCGAAGGATTGGTACGAATGCGCAATGCGTTCAATCCCTGACTCAACGAGGCGGTCAATCCGTATTTTTTTACCACATAATCGAGCCGCGAAAAGAAGTTGGGAAATGTCAGTTTTTCCTCTTGACTTGCCTGGCGACAAAAACGATCGAATAGCTGACGCAAACGAATCAGTTTCTCGTGAGATTTTTGCTTCGATGCGTATATTTCGAGCAAATCCGCATAATATTCTTTAGGCGAAAGGTGTGGCATGTTTCTTGGTTTCTGATGATTGAATTTTATAACTGAATCACAATGGTCATTGCACAGTCGTCGGATGTCATTGTTTGATTGATGGACAGCGTCGGAAACCATTGCTTCACTGACAGACGACATTATTAGGCTCTATAAGTGAAAACTCCCGCCTTCGCAGAGAAAGCGGGAGAATTTCATTCATATCAGAATGGATTCTATTTCTTCTTGACCGACCAACCGAATTTACCGATCTGCTCTCCCATACCATAATAATGGCCATGAGAGTAAACCAATAGATCTGCGTCGTAAAGCTTAAATTCACCGGTCTCCTTGTCGATGTATTTTTCGTCGGCCTGCACATTTACCACATCGGCGATAAACATATCGTGCGTACCGAGCGCCATCACTTCGCGTACACGGCACTCAATACAGACAGGCGACTCCTGTACGGTAGGCGCATTCACTACAGAGGCCTTTCCTGGGGTAAGATTCATCTCCTTATATTTATTGTAATCCTTCCCCGAGCGCACCCCGATCCAATCGGTAGCATAAGCCATCTCTTCGGTAGTCAGGTTGATTACAAACTCCATATTTTTAGTCAAAATCGGATAAGAGTGACGACCCGGACGCACCGAGATGTAGCACATGGGAGGATCTGAACAGATCGTTCCCACCCAACTCACAGTGACCAGGTTATACTCCTCTTCGGTGGCTCCACAGCTCACAATAGCAGCCGGAACTGGATAAATCATGGTTCCCGGTTTAAAATCTACCTTCATATTTAACGGATTATTAAGCTTTCTTTTTCTACAACTCGTTCGCAATACATACATTTCACAATACCATCTTCCTTATTTACCACCTTAAAGTGAGTCTTCATCGGCTCATTATTAGTAATACATTTGGGATTCGGACAACGTGCAATGTCGATCAACTCATCCGGTAGTTCCACACAGATTTTTTCACACACAACATAGTTGCGGATCATGCTTAATATAACATTCGGAGCTAAAAGTGCAATACGATCAATCTCTTCTTTGTGGAAATAACGACCTGACACCTTGATTATCCCTTTCTTGCCCAATTTCTCGCTGGAAAGGTTATATCCGATAGTAATGCTATTTTGAGATTTCTCCAGCCCAAGCATAGATACGACTTCAAACAAATGTTCAGGTGGAATATGGTCGATGACGGTGCCGTTTTCGAGAGCGGCTACCATTAATTCTTTTTTCATTGTTAATTTACACATAATCTTCGGTTTACAAAAGTCCTAATACATCGCAAATAATCGCCTGGCGGGCATAAACCCCGTTACGGGCCTGATCAAAATAATAAGCTTTTGGATTATCATCTACATCGACAGCAATTTCATTAACGCGAGGCAGCGGGTGAAGTATGCGCAGGTTAGACTTGCTGTTTTCCAGCATTGCATTGCGCAAAGTATAGACGTTTTTTACCTTCTCATATTCCATCAGATCGGTAAAACGCTCGCGTTGTACACGGGTCATATACAAAATGTCAGCCTGATTAATCACCTCTTCGGTAAAATCGGTATATTCAAAATACATGATGTTGTGCTTTTTACAAAACACTTTGTATTCTTCAGGCATCCGGAGTTCTTTAGGTGCTACGAAATGAAATGTAGGATTGAAGTGAGACATTGCAATGAGTAACGAATGCACCGTACGGCCATATTTGAGGTCACCCACCATCGTAATATTCAGATTCTCAAGTGTGCCTTGCGTTTTGTAGATCGAATAGAGATCAAGCATCGTTTGCGACGGGTGCTGATTGGCTCCATCACCGGCATTAATCACCGGTACCGACGATACCTCCGAAGCATAACGGGCCGCACCTTCCAGAAAGTGGCGCATGATGATCAGATCGGCATAGTTGCTCACCATTTTGATGGTGTCTTTCAGCGTTTCTCCTTTCGAAGAACTAGTCGTCGCTGCATCGGTAAACCCAATGATTCGTCCGCCCAGACGATTAACTGCAGTCTCGAAGCTCAATCGTGTACGAGTGGAAGGCTCGAAGAAAAGCGTGGCAACCACCTTACCGTCCAGTACCTTTTGGTTGGGGTTTTGTTCAAATTTTTCCGCTTCTTTCAGTATCCTGAGGATGTCCTCTTTGGTATAATCCTTAATCGAAACAAGATTCTTTTTTGTCATATCTATCGAAGTTTTTTATTCTTTCGGGACAGAAACAGGCAAAAAAAAACCAACCGGAAACTATTTCCGACTGATTTCTTTTTGACTCTATAGTAATGTACGTTTCATAAGCTTGTCTTATCCCTGCAAAAGTACAAAAAATCGGGAATAGTCTTTGCACCACTTTGCTATTTTTTAGGTAAAATTTAAGGTAATAAATTGCGACCAAAACCGAATTGAACTCACAATCTCAGGTTACCAATTATATTCCACTTATCGATTAACAATATTGATCGGGTATTTACAGACATATTCAAGAGACTACAGCCTGGTTTTTCTGAGCATTTATTGTTGAATACGGGAGTATTACTGGTCAAATCATTCATATCTGATAATTTATTTTCTGCATACCCTTCTGATCTTACCCCGATTAAGTATGAAAGTGCCATTTTAGAGGCTTTTGTGGTACAAATCTCTATATTTTAAACTATCTTTGCACTGATGCAGCAGAACGGTTTGTCGCTCTTTCGGTATAGAAAGGGAGGAAAGTCCGGGCAACACAGAGCACCACATTTCCTAACGGGAAGCAGTTCGCGAGGGCTGAGTAGTGTAACAGAGAATAACCGCCACGGCTTGCCGGGGTAAGGGTGAAAAGGTGGGGTAAGAGCCCACCGGTCGTGGCAGCAATGTCGCGAGCCGTACGCCTTGTGGGTTGAAAGATCATGTATACCGGCGCATGTAGGGCTGCTCGCCCGATGCCGGGGGGTAGATCGATAGAGCTTCGTAGTGATACGGAGTCGAGACAAATGACAAACACCCTGCTTTGGTGGGGAACAGAACCCGGCTTACAGGTCTGCTGCATTTTTTATTTTTCTTTTGGTATACATTAAATTCTTTCCTTATGCCGAAAAAAAGCCATTATATCCAGCTATTTAAGTCTCTGCTTCAGTTTGTGAATATCGATATCTGGCGCGTTTCAGAAAGCGATCTTGGAAATTTCAGAAGACGTTTATACAATGCAATTAAAACATTTACAATATCGATACGCCGCTTCGATGAAGATGAGTTGCAAACGAAATCTTCCGCACTTACATATAGCACCTTACTAGCTATCGTCCCTATACTTGCCCTTCTATTTGCTATCGCCAACGGACTGGGATTTAAGACATTAATTGAAAATCAAATAATGGACTATTTTCCCGGACAAAAGAAAATTCTTGAGAAAGGATTGGTTTTTGCCTCCTCCTATCTGGAAAATACTAAAAGTGGCGTTTTTGTCGGAATCGGAGTAATCATGTTGATCTGGGCTGTTATTGTACTGATCAGCCATATTGAAAATGCGTTTAATGATATCTGGCAAATAAAAAAATGCCGCTCTTATTACCGCAAATTCACTGATTATCTTTCTCTTTTTATCATATTGCCCATTCTGATGATTACCTCCAGTGGGTTGTCAATCTTCATCACCACTATACTTGAAAGTCTGAAGTACCTGCAGATTATCAGCCCTCTGGTCAGTTTCGCATTACATCTTTCCCCCTATTTCATCACCTGGTTAATATTTTTGTCACTCTATATATTTCTCCCAAATACGAAAGTCACGTTTAAGCACAGCGTATTACCGGCATTAATCACAAGTATCGCTTTTCAGGTTTTCCAATACCTCTATATTAGTGGGCAAATTTGGGTTTCGCAATACAATGCCATTTATGGAAGCTTTGCCGCCTTGCCTTTATTGCTCCTCTGGTTGCAGGTTTCGTGGTTGATTACACTATTTGGCGCCGAGCTTTGTTACTCTTCGCAGAATATCCACAACTTCAATTTTGAGAAGGACACCAAACACATTAGCCGCCGATATAAAGATTTTGTAACCTTGCTGATTACGTCAATAATCATTAAACAATTTCAGAAAGGGGAAAAGCCTTTACGTGCCAACGATATTTCACTCCAATATCATATCCCTATCCGGTTAACAAAAGATGTCTTGTATCTGCTTACGGAGATTAATATCATCAACGAATCAATTAACGAAGATGTAGATGAGTTGATCTATCAACCGGCTTTCGACATCAACCAGATCACCGTAGGAATGCTTCTCACTCGCATTGACCTTTACGGTTCGGAAGATTTTAAAATTGATACCCGTAAACAATTTTCGCCCCAATGGGAATCTCTGATTAAAAGCCGCACAGAAATGCTGGAAACGGCCAATAAGACTTTGATTAGGGATCTGGATTGGAAGCATTAACAAAACGCATCAAAATCACCTCCAATATCACTCAATTCAGTCTGGCTTCTACATAATAAACGAAACTACTAACATTTCGGTGAAGCCGGATTCTGGTTACCACGGTTTTTCAAATGATTTTTTATCAAATTCCTTATTGCACTCCAAAAATAAGGTTTGACGCGAATTCTTTAAATTCAATTGATTGTTTTCTCCGAAAAGTCGTGACAGAATAGCTATTGGCGTTAAAAAAAGATAGAAGATAAACGATAATAAAATATTAGGTACAATCAGGCTTAAGACCCCGGTTAGTTTCATCC
This sequence comes from Bacteroidales bacterium, assembly GCA_963668555.2. Classification (GTDB taxonomy): domain Bacteria; phylum Bacteroidota; class Bacteroidia; order Bacteroidales; family UBA7332; genus CAXXIC01. The sequence goes on along the minus strand of CAXXIC010000001.1, from coordinate 4,221,925 downwards.
ATAAGAAGTCTATCTTTATAGCCAGATATTCGGATAAAATACCCAATACGCCAATTACCAGCGATGCGATTAACGCCCAATTCCATTGGGTGAACAAATAAAGAAAAAGCAGATCTACAGTAATCACTAATACCGTATTGTGTGGTCTTGTTTTAATTTATTAGCATTCATTGTACATGGATTAGAACAAGGTGTAAATAAAAGGAGCTACGGCACTACTACCACCGAACACAATTAAAAACCCAAGCAGGATTAACACTACAATTACTGGAGCTAACCAGAATTTTTTCCGCTCTTTCATAAAGAGCCATAGATCTTTAACAAGTTCCATTTTTAAAATGATTTATTGATTTTATGATTAGTTCGAATAAAATCGGAAAGTTCTGATGCGTAGAAATCAGCCCCATTATTATTAAAATGACAGTCATCGTAAAAATATTCTTTGGTTCTGGGAACTCTCTTCGACAAGTCATAAAGTTCTACATTTGAGTCGAATGCGACCTTTTTCATGATATTATTGTATTTTTCAAGCAGCTTTTCCATCATTTCCTCCTGATACCTGTACTCTCCAATAAACGACATCCAATGTAGATTGTTGATGCTTGAATCCTCTTTGCTATTCCATGTGCTTGCCTGGGTGACAAGAATTAGCTTGATATTGTTCTGCTTACAGATTCCAGCAAATGATCTCAGGTTTGTTTCATATGCTACAATATTAGCCTCAGGCTCTTTGCTATTTGTTGGTAACTTTTTGAGATGCGAAATAGCTTCCAGGTAGTTTGATTCAAATCGAATAGTCTCAATGGAATTAGGCCTGACCGTGTAATAAACTCTTCGGGGAATCTGAAAATCGGTAAGAAACAACTTAAGATCAAAAAGCAGGCTATTGGCATTATTCCCATCATAGCCCCCCTGCCATCTGTGGGTATAATCATATCTGCCACCTCTGTGAAGATCATTTAATCCACATAACAGTATTATTAAATCGGGTTTCAAGTGCACTAACCGATGTGATAACATCGCTATATGATCAACACTAGTGTCACCAGATTTTCCTGCATTATACACTTCTGCATGAATATCTTTCAATAAATTCTGCATTTTATTATTGGGGGAATTCTTATCATCAATATAAAGACACTCAGTTGTACTTCCCCCAACAAGAAATATTCTGTAACAATTGTCCTTTTTGTCTTTTATATTATTGCCTCTGAATCCATAATTATTTGTAGAGAAAGTAATAACTGAATCAACTCCGGGCAATCCTTCATTTGATTCAAACTGGCACTTCTGATTGGGTGAGAACTGAGAAGGAATATAACGACAATTGATTTGACTCATTCGGTCTTGTTTAAACCATTTGTAAGGGTCATCAACAGGCATCATGCGTAATATCAATTCAATCACAACCAACATAATCATTATTGTCGGTAGGGTAATTCTGATAAAATTATTCATGGCTAATCCATTTTAAATTTGACCATCCATTTTTCTTTATTCTCCGGATCGGGTTGTTCCACTTTACAATAAACAAAATTACCTATAACCAAATAGTCCATCTCCGTACTCATAAAACAGCGATATGCATCATATGGCGTACAAACAATAGGCTCTCCTCTAACATTAAAACTTGTATTCACAATGACTCCGTAGCCAGTTTGTTTCTCAAACTCATTGATCAGCTCCCAGTATCGGGGATTTGTTTCTTTATGTACAGATTGAATCCGGGCTGAAAAATCGAGGTGTGTAATAGATTGCACGTCGCTTCTTTCTGTATAAAGTCTCTCCCAAAGCGGAAGCTCATGGTAATTAGCCGGAAGCTTTTTTCTCCTCTCTTCTTTGACAGGAGCAACGAGCAGCATATATGGAGAGCTCTTTTCCAGATCAAAATATTCCGATGCTCGTTCTGCTAAAACGGAAGGGGCAAATGGTCTGAATCCCTCCCTGTATTTGATCTTCAGATTTAATTTTTTCTGCATTTCGGGATTTCGCGCATCCCCTAAAATACTTCTGTTGCCCAATGCCCTTGGGCCAAACTCCATTCGCCCCTGAAACCATCCAAACACATTGCCTTCAGCTATTTTTGTCGAAACAAACCGGCACAATTCGGAAAAATCATCATAATGTTTGTAAACAGCTTTGACTTTTCTGTTCATGAAACCGATTTCCTTTGCTGAAAACTCCGGACCGAGATACGAACCTTGCATTTGATCCTTCTTATGGTTATAAACTCGTTCTTCTTCGAAATACATGAGACTGGCGGCAAGAGCAGCACCTAAAGCACCTCCGGCATCACCGGAAGCCGGCTGAATATAGATATCCCTGAAAATATTTTCCTGCAATAGTTTACCATTGGCTACACAATTCAGAGCCACACCGCCTGCTAAACACAGATAATCGGCTCCGGTTATTTTTTTTGCCTCTTTGGCCATTCTTATTACAACGTCTTCCGTCACTATTTGGATAGCCAGTGCCAGATTACAATGTTTCTGCTCTAAACTTGCCTCTGCCTCTCTGCGCTTTAATCCAAACAAATCCTCCCACATTTTCTCCTTCACCATTCTTAGACCGGTTGCGTAGTTGAAATATGCCTGATTTAACCAAACAGAACCATCTTCTTTAATGTCAATTAGCACATCTTTAATGAGTTTGATGTATCTGGATGTTTCGCTGGCTTCAGGATTTCCGTAAGGAGCCAATCCCAAGAGCTTATACTCCCCTGAATTAACGGTAAAACCCAGAAAGTAAGTAAAAGCACTATATAACAAGCCCACAGAATGAGGAAACTCCATTTCTTTAAGTATGCTGATTTGTCCTTTGTGACCAAGTCCAATCGAAGCAGTACACCATTCGCCAACACCATCAATAGAGAGAATCGCCGCTTTTTCATAAGGTGAGGGGAAAAAAGCACTTGCTGCATGAGATAAATGATGCTCTGTAAATAATAACTTTACCTTTTTCTTGTTGTAGGTCCCTACTTCCTGTAGTCCGTCATAAATTAATTTCTTGAGAAACATCTTTTCTTTAAGCCAAATCGGAATAGCCTTTATAAAGGAAGCGAGGCCTTTAGGAGCAAATGCATAATAGGTTTGTAATAGTCTTTCGAATTTAAGTAAGGGTTTGTCGTAGAAAATAATAGCATCAAGCTCGTCAATTTCAAGACCGGCCTCTTCCAAACAATATTTAATCGCTTGTTTGGGAAAATCCGGTGTATGTTTTTCCCTTGTAAACCGCTCTTCCTGAGCAGCGGCAATCACTTTACCCCCAACTGTCAAAGCTGCGGCAGAATCGTGATAGAATGCTGATATTCCCAAGATCCTTTTCATTTGGCATTATTTATTTTTTAATTTGTCTTCACATGAGACTCACAATTATATCAGACTCATTGGCGTAGGCTTTCCGCATGTTCATTTCACGTGTAAAATAATTGACAATAATTATCAAATAAACGCTCATCCTATATTTAACAAACAGATAATTAGTGCATACATTTTTCCACTATTTGATCAGAGTTGATGACTTGCGCTTCCATTAGAGTTCCTTTATAAATATTGAATACTGCTACTAATAATTAACCAACTTTACACTCTCTTTGTTGAGCAATAATAATCATGTTGGTTTCAATTGACCTTTATTTTTTTGTTTTTGTTACACATGAAGCCAATAGCTTTCAGTATCGCATACAATATCATGCTTATTTGAATATCAGTACATGCTCGTTTATATATAGGAAGCACATTATTTACTTTCAGGCAGGGTCTTCAAAGCAACTAAACGAAAACACGAGTAAACATCCACTAAACGCTATTCACAACGTGTAAAAACAGACGTTCCATTTAAGATCATTTAAGTGGTTAATCCTATTATCACTCACCTTCACTTATATTCAAATAAACCTCAAAACTCAGCAACTTTACATCTTCATTTTACCTTAACATTCCCAACAACAAATTTACCCCTCACAAAGTTAAACAATACAAATATATTAGACGTTTAGTATATAACACATTCAATGAAAGAATTGATAGATTGCTCAACATTTACTAAACTACATTTTCTTAATAAAACCAACAAATTCTTCCAAAAACAAAGATAAATAAACATTAATATCCATAAGGATAAGCCTTTGATTGATTAGCATACCTTGACTGGTCTCTATTTAAATATTGTCATCTACCCAGATTAGAGGACAATATATTCTTACAATGAATATAATTTGTGAATTGGGAACATAATACGCCACAAAATGAATCAAAAAGGAATAAATTCAATTCATTCGAATCCAAGGGGAGAACTAGTTGATTTCCAGGAGTGTTTTTACAAATACCTCTCATACTGGCGGTGGTTCTTAGCTTCAATAGCAATATTTTGGATTGCCGGATACTTATACTTGAAAAGGCAGAATGATGTTTACAAGTTTTCTTCATCCATTTTAATAGTGGATAATAAAAAAGGAGGTGCAATGAGTGCTTTCAATGCACTGGATGAGCTGGGGATGATGTCTGGTTCAAGTATGGTGGATAATGAAGTCGAAGTGATTCATTCCAGGGCATTAGTTAAAGAAGTAGTAACTCGCCTGGAAATACATACAACTTATTTTAAAAGAGAGTTCTTAAATAAAAGGGTTGAGCTCTACAATTCGTCTCCAATTTATGTACGTCTCGAAGCTGATGCATTGAATAAACTCACGGATGACATTGAACTGAAAATAATACCAAAACAAGGAAAAAAACTCCTTATAGAGGGTACATATTCTAATAATAAATTTTCCCATATCGTTAAAAATCTACCGAAAGAAATTAAACTTCCAATGGGATTGCTACTTATTGAGCTTCGGGATGGACAAACCCTCCCGGATTATCCGGTAGAAGTGATCATCCAAAATCCAATAAATGTATCAACGAACGTTTGTGATGCGGTCCAAACCGAGTTAGGAAAGAAAAATGATGTTATAAAAATGTCCTTTGAAACTTCCAATATAAAAAAAGGGCAAGATATTCTGAATACATTGGTTGAATTATACAACAAAGACGCTTTGGAACAAATAGCTCGTTTAGCGCTTAATACCTCCAACTTTATTGACGAACGATTGAAATTACTCTCCAATGAACTAAGTGACGTAGAGCATGATGTAGAAAATTATAAAAAAGCCAATAAACTAACCGACATTACCTCTGAGGCCCAATTGTATCTGCAAAACAACAGCCTGTATGAACAGAAGAGAGCAGAGACAGAAACGCAACTAAACTTAGTAAAATATGTTGAGTTGTTTATCCAAAATCCGACTAATCACACCTCCATGATACCCAATCTGGGATTAACGGACGTTGGCCTGGTTTCTTTGATCGGCAAGTATAATGACCTGATATTGGACCGTGAGCGCATTCTACGCAGCACCTCTGAAGAAAGCCCTCTTTTAAAGGAAATAACTTTACAGATCCATGCAGCACGCAGAGCTATTGAAGTAAGTGTCGAGAATAGCCGCAAAGGCCTGGTTATTGCAAAAACCGACCTTCAGAAACAAAATGCCCTAATGTCTTCGCGCATACGGGATGTACCCCGCCAGGAACGTGAGTTTGTAGAAATCAAACGCCAACAGCAAATTAAGGAAGCTCTTTATATTTTTCTATTACAAAAACGGGAGGAAGCAGCTTTAACTATGGCTACTGTTCCTAAAGCCAGGGTGATAGACTCTGCCGAAAGTGCTATACAGGTGGCCCCCAAACGAAATATCATTATGTTGTTCTTTTGGGTATTGGGATTTCTGATTCCTGTTGTTGTAATCTATTTTCGAGATTTATTAAATACAACATTTGCCAGTCGTGGCGAGTTGGAGAAACTAACTACAGTGCCAATTCTTTCAGAACTGGGACATAATATTAGTAAAGCTGTTGTACTGAATCACACTTCGCAAAATGATTCAAATGCGGAGCTTTTCCGATTGTTACGCACAAAACTACAATTGGCACTCTTCTATCCAAAGGAAAAAGTGATTCTTGTAACTTCTACTATCCCTGGTGAAGGAAAGACCTATGTAAGCATCAACTTATCCATCAGCCTCTCATTGATTGAAAAGAAAGTATTGCTCATAGGGCTAGACCTTCGTAATCCACAGATAGCATCACATCTGAAGCTTGATAATAAAAAAGGTATTACATCTTATTTATCAGGAGCTGAGACTGATTATACCAAATTAATCATATCCTTAACGGATTACCCCTATGTCGACGTTTTACCGGCTGGTAAAGTTCCACCCAATCCCAGCGAATTAATCCAGCGTGAATGTCTGGATGCGTTAATTGAGGATGCCAAAAAGCGATACGATTATATTATCCTTGACACCTCTCCCGTGGGCTCAGTACCTGACACACTACAACTTAACCGCTTATCTGACATCAATTTATATGTCTGCCGGGCTAATTTTCTGCAAAAGCAGAATATGACCTTGATCAATAGAATCCAGAAGGAAGAATCGTTAACACCACTCTACCTGCTTACTAATGATGTGAACTATGAAAGTGTTCATTACTACGGTTATGGATATGGCGGATATGGATATGGATACGGTAACAAAAAAGATAAAACTCCGGCAAAAAAGATAACTTGGTTTAGTTTTAAATGGAATTAAACCTACCGGGCTTTTTATTCCATTATAAAAACAATACAGAATGAAACATGAATCTTATAATTAGGACATTATGTCAATCGAAAACAATAAGCGTATAGCCAGGAATACTGCCATATTGTATTTTAGAATGCTGTTTACGATGGCTGTATCCCTTTATACCTCTAGGGTAGTTTTAAACACACTTGGTGTTGAAGATTTTGGAATATACAATGTGGTGGGAGGCATTGTCACCATGTTTTCATTCCTGAATAATGCTATGTCATCGGGGACTCAGCGCTTTCTTTCGTTTGAATTAGGAAGAAACAACTTTGAGCAGCTAACAAAGATATTTAGTATGAGCATAAATATCCATGTAACTATTGCTCTGATAATTTTCATATTGGCAGAAACCGTTGGATTATGGTTCCTGAATACCTACCTTTCCATTCCTGCTGAAAGGATGATAGCAGCCAATTGGGTCTATCAATTATCCATACTGGCATTTATGATAACGGTATCTATGGTCCCCTTTAATGCTTCTATCATTGCTCACGAGCAGATGAATGTATATGCTTATGCGAGCATAATTGAGGTCGCATTAAAGCTTCTGATTGTATTTATGCTTCAATGGTTTGGTTTTGACAAGCTGAAATTATACGCTATTCTTATTTTGGGTGTTTCACTAACAATAAGTGCTATTTACATCATCTATTGCAGACGCAATTTCAAAGAGTGTAGATATCAATATTTCTGGGATAAAACACTCTATAAAACCTTAATGAGTTACGCCGGATGGAATTTATGGGGCAATGTTGCTGCCGTATCATTCAATGAGGGAATTAACATATTGCTAAATATATTTTTCGGTCCGGTGGTAAATGCAGCAAGAGGGATTGCCTTCCAGGTAAATGGAGCAGTTAATGGATTTGTCAGTAATTTTCAGATGGCGATGAATCCCCAGATTGTCAAATCCTACGCAGCTGAAGACAAGAAATATATGGATCAATTAATATTTCAAGGATCAAAATATTCTTTCTTTCTCCTTTTCCTGTTAAGCCTGCCAATATTACTGGAGATTGATACAATCCTTCTATGGTGGTTAAAAGTTGTGCCTGAGCATACAGCATTATTTTGCAGGTTAGTTTTAATAAATGCATTGATAGACTGTATCTCTGGCCCACTGATAACTGCAGCACAAGCAACCGGAAAAATAAAGAAATACCAAACAGTTGTAGGCGGACTTCTACTTTTAAACCTTCCTGTTTCGTATATATTTTTAAAATTAGGATACAATCCTGAAATCACATTATATGTAGCAATTTCCTTTTCTTTTATCGCATTATTGTCTCGCATATATATGCTACGAACAATGATACAATTATCAGCAAAAAAATATATGCGGTTTGTGGTATTTAGAATAATGAATGTCGCCGGATATGCAATAATTATCCCTCTGGGTTTAAGTTTCTACTTTACAAATGAACTGCTACGCTTGGTTATTACTGTTCCAACATCAGTGATTATGACCTTGATTTCAATATATTTTATAGGAATAAATAAAGAAGAACGTGTATTTGTAAAAAACAGAATATTTTTAATATTCCATAAATAACCTACATTTAATCTAAACTATAAAATGAATGAAAAGAAAAAGATTTTCATCGCAATCCTATGCACCTCATTAATAGGTAATATAATAGTATTGTATATTGATATCATCCCCTATATCTGGCATCATGTTGAGAGAAAATACTTTCAGAGCAAAACGTCTATACTAGACACAAAACATCCGGAACAAATCATAATTGAAAAGTCTTTGGCAATGGCAACATCAAAAAATGTTACTATGGTCTGGAGAGAGCAACTAAGTTTTTCGGAGGAGTTACAAATGATAGACAAGCAAAAAGAATGGGAAACATTTAAAAGATATAGTTATCCAAGAGCCTATTTACTAGCAGGCCTAACCGATTACGCCAAGGCAAGAAAAGATACTGTCTTAATGACCCATATAGCCAAAGCTTTTAATACGTACATTTTGAATAATGGATTACCCAATTTTGTTTTTGACAAAGTTGATCAGGCTCCATTTGGAATAGCCGCTATTAATATGTATCAATTCTTTGGCAACATACGATATAAAAAGATGGCAGACTATATATACAAAAAAATCACTTCTGACATCAAGGACAGCAGTGGCATTATCTTATACCGAAATGGTGATAAATGCCTGATTAACGATGCATTGGGAATGGCCTGTCCTTTTTTGATCCGTTATCAGAAAATTGCAAAAAACAATAACCCGATAAACATCGCGCACAGACAACTGGAATATTACATAAAATATGGAGTGGATAAAGAAACATTCCTACCCACCCATGGCATTGATATTAAGACAAATATAAAAGTCGGACCGACTAATTGGGGAAGGGGAATAGGTTGGTATATGATTGCACTCTCGGAATACACAAAATACAATAAAAAAAGATCCAATGAATTAAACAAATTAATACAGACCCTAAACAAATTAAGAATGCCCAATCACGTTTGGTCTCAGTTTCCCGGCAGTTCTGAACATTTTGACGCCTCATCTACCACTTTGTTTATGTATTCCATGAATCTGGTTAATCCGGGAATCTATACCAGAGATGATATATTTAAAATCCTTGGAAGATTTATTACAGATCAGGGAATAATAACAACCACATCAGGGGATACATATTCGATCAATTACTACTCTCATACATTTGGAGAGAGCGAACTATCTCAGGGGATACTCCTAATGTTACTAAGCACAACATATCAAAATATATCAGGAAATTGATACTAAGTCAAAAATATAAGATGAATCATTCTATAAACTGCTATTCACAGGAATTTGGAGAAATCGAATATTCTCTGTGATTTCTTTTAATGACTCTATTTACGACATACAATAACACTTAACAAATACAATATCATGAAGATAGGAATTCTTACGCAACCTTTGCGCACAAACTATGGAGGTTTATTGCAGGCCTTTGCCCTTCAGGTTGTATTGAAACGAATGGGACATGAAGTATGGACTGTGGATAGATCCTCGAAAGAAATTACATTATTTATAAAGATTTATTCGATCATAAGGCGATGTATTTTATATGTATTCCATAAAAATATTACAACAATACGGGTATGGACCACAACCAAAGAACAAAAGATAATCGGCCAGCATACCAATCGCTTTATCGCAGAAAATATACGTATAACAGAAGCCATTGATTCTCCAGGTAAGTTGTCTTTGGTAAAGAACTATAAATTTGACGCCTATATAGTGGGAAGTGATCAGGTCTGGCGGCCTATTTATTCACCCTGTATTACAAATTATTTCCTGGACTTTATTGATAAAGGAGAGAGTGCAAAACGAATTGCATATGCAGCTTCCTTTGGGGTTGGAGATTGGGAATTTACCCCTGAACAAACTATACAATGTGCTGCTTTAGCTAAAGCTTTTAATGCAATTTCAGTACGTGAAAATTCAGCAGTTAAGCTTTGCAGAGAGTTTTTAGGGATAAATGCGACCCATGTACTGGACCCAACCATGCTATTAACGAAAGAGGACTACATTAAATTGATCGAAAAAGATAATATCCCCAAAAGTAAAGGAACACTAATGACTTATGTATTGGATGAGTCCTCCGACACAATAGATATTCTCCAGAAGGTTTTCAAGGAAACACAGTTTATCCCCTTTAGCGTATTACCAAACCATAAATTTGAGGAAAAAGGAAGCAAAGACATTGAAAATTGTATCTTCCCGCCAGTTACTGAATGGCTCCGCGGATTTATGGATGCGGATTTTGTAGTAACAGACTCTTTTCACGGAACAGTTTTCGCAATTATATTCAACAAGCCATTTATATCTATAGGCAACATAGATCGTGGGATTGATCGGTTCTCATCCTTACTGAATACATTTGGATTAGAGGATCGGTTAATTAAATCAAAAGATGAGCTGACCACAAAATTGATAAAATCACCTATTGATTATAATAAAGTGAATAAGATAAAACAAGAGCAACAGAATATCGCCCTGTCTTTTCTTCACAATGCACTTAAATAATTATACAACCATGAACAACTCACCCTTGATATCTGTCATTACCCCAGTATACAAAGTAGAAGAGTATCTGCCTAAATGCATCGAGAGTATTCTATCTCAAACATTTACAGATTTTGAATTATTGCTGATCAATGACGGAAGCCCGGATAATTCAGGAAAAATCTGCAACAAATATGCAGAGAGAGATTCACGAATAAGAGTTTTTCATCAGAAAAACCAAGGGGTTTCAACAGCCAGAAACAAAGGGCTTAACGAGTCAAAAGGTAAGTACATACTCTTTGTTGATTCTGATGACTATCTCAGCAGTGGCACTTTTCTGGAATTAAGCAAAATGATCGATGCAAACAATGTTGATATCATTCTTTACGGAACTAATCTGGTTACCCAGAACGGAATAAAAACCAACAAACCCGAAAAGACCGCAGTATTTAGTATTGAGAATTACTTATCTAACAATCAATGTGACCCAGGGCTAATTAAACACGTTATAAGAGGGGGGCTTTTAGAAAATATTCGTTTTACCCCCGGAATAAAACTTGCTGAGGACATCGAATTCATGCTTAAAACATATTGCCGTTCAAAAAATATCGCTACAATTAATCAAGCATTCTATAATATCATACTGCATGAGGGATCTGCTACAGCATCTACAATGACCAGCGAAAAAGCATTAAATCACTTGCAGGTAGCTAGTAACATTTTTAATTTTCTAAGGAAAGACAGAATATCCGATTTCATGAAAATAGTAATATACGAATGGATTTCAATATTATATAAAGGTTATTTTTATAGCATCTGTAAAATTACAGATCTGGCAGAATTAAAACATGTAAGAAAAGCATACCCCAAATATAAAAAACTTTACAAAGAAAATATTCCCTGGAAATACCAGATAAAGGATATGGGATTATTACTGGCAAATATCAATTCATCGATATACTTGTTGATTCTGAAAAACAATCGTCATTTACATTAAATAAAAACGCCATGATCTATGTAGTATTGGATGGACGGCTGGGGAATAACTTATTTCAAATAGCGGCAGCTCGTTCTCTATCAGAAAATGTTACGCTATGCTTTAAAGATGCGTTGCAAATTAAACATTTTGAGAATTACAAGAACACACTGTATAAGGATTATCCGGTCGTTGATTTTATACCCAAATGCAAGCGATATACGGATCCCTTTTACAACCATCAACCTATCCCCTATGTCGAGGGTGAAGATTTAATAATTGAAGGTTCATTTCAATCATATAAGTATTTCAATGAGCAAATTGTTCGCGGATTATTCCCCATTGATCTTCAAACGAAGCAAATCATTGATGAGCGCTACCGGGAATTACTTCAAAGACCAATCACCTGCATTCATGTCCGACGTGGTGATTATTTACAATACCCACACCGACACCCTTTTTGCGGAAAGAACTATTATATGAATGCCATTAATTATATCGGGAAAGAGGAAAGATTCATAGTCTGTAGTGATGATATCGCTTGGTGTAAAAGAATTTTTAAAGGAAATAACTTCTTTTTTGTAGAAAACTCAACTCCTCTGATTGATTTTTATATACAAACCCAGTGTTCCAGCAATATAATAAGTAATAGTTCTTTTAGCTGGTGGGGAGCATGGTTAAATCCAAATCCTCAAAAAAAAGTTATTGCACCAAGCATGTGGTATGGTATAGATCTAAAAAACCTGAATACTAATGATCTTTTACCGTCTTCTTATGTTATATTAGAAAATAGATATTCATTATTGCAATATTTACACGCTATTTGCCTTTCTTTTAAAACTTATATTGCAAATAAAATACCAGTTGTTAGAAAAATAGCAAATAAATGTATCCATAGAAAAGACCTGTAATGATCATTCCTTAGCTGTACGAATATAAATATTTACAGAGCTTCAGACATATATTTTTCGATTTTGAGATTCCCGGCATGAAACAAGTATGCGCTGAAACTTGTCAAAGAGTTGGGCAATGTATTGTATCTCACATACAGGCTACTCAAGAATAAGTAATAACATATAAAATAGCCGAAATGACTACCTATGTTATCAATATGGAAAAAGACGTTGAAAAACGAGCTCAAATAGAGAGCCAGCTTTCAGAACAAACAGATCTTAACTATAAAATAATCAAAGCTGTCGAGGGAAGAAAGCTCACAAAAGAAGAAATAGACAGACTGGCTGATATGCATGAGTTTAAGACACGTTATAATACTTTTGCAACACTACCGGCATTAGGTTGTTCCTTGAGTCACTATTTTCTATATCAGCTAATTGCAGAATCAGAAGACCATTGTGCTCTTATACTGGAAGATGACGCATTATTATCACCTGATTTGAAGTCAAGCATCCCTAAAGTTGAGCGATTTCTTAACTCTGATGAACCTGTGGCAATATTATTAACACCAGAATTTTCATACTCACCCACAAGCGCTATTAAGCTGGATGATAATTTGAATATCCATCCATTAAGTGATGGCATTATGACCTCAGGATATTATATCAATAAAGCTGCGGCTAAATTATTGGCCGGACACTTGATGCCAATTCGTTATTTAGCAGATGCCTGGAAGGACTTTGTTGCTGTTGGACTAAAATTGTATGGAATAGTACCTCATCTCATTAGTTATCCGGAAGGAATGGGAGAGATTGGACTATCACAACATACGAACAATAATAAAACTCAATGGGAAGAAATCCGATATAAATTAGCTAAGATAAAAGGTAAAATCTGGGAGTTTTTATTTGTCTATTTGAAAGGTCAAAAAAGATCTCCAAAAAAGTGGTAAATAAAATGAGAATCTATCTGGAAATCACCCCTATATTCCCTACAAATGAATCTTTCCGAGGTTCATTTATATACGATCAGGTAAATACCATTGATTGCAGCGGTTGCTTTGACCAGATCATTGTTATGCAATCTACATCCATATGGAATCTAAATAAATCTTATACATATAAAAAATTCCAGGTTCATCTATTCCCTACAATACAATTCCCATCATTAATTCTCAATGGAATTTTTAACAAAGTGAATTCCTGGCTTTTTAGAAAACGTCTGCAAAAATTGAAAATCCGGGCTGTAGACATAACTGTTGCACATGGCCACACATCGACTTTTGCAGCCTATGCACTGGCTGTAAAAAAAATAAATCCTCAAACACTAACCATTGTCCAGCATCACGATCCGGATCCATTCACAATACGAAACGGTAAATTTGCTAATCTGTCGTGGAATATCAAATACAGAGCTCGTAAAAACATGGAGCTGTTTAACCTCATCGACCTGCATGTATCGGTCAGCAAATATGTAGAGTTAAATTTGATTAGATTCCCACAAGTTGCAGAACATGAACTTTACGACTCTTATTTAGAAAAAGTCAGAAAAGTGTGCAGTCTTTCTCCGGTCTATCCACAAAAGTCTACAGTACTTTACAATGGAGTAAATGTTTCAATATTTCGCCCAATAGAGGGACTTAGGAATCCTTTAATATTTCAGATTGGTTGCATTGGTAATTTCACTGATTGGAAGGATCAATTAACATTGATAAAAGCGATAGAACTTTTGATAGAAGAAGGATACGAAGATATACGACTTTCGCTAATCGGAACCGGTCCATTGTTAGATGATTGCAAAACTTATGTAAATGAACACCAACTATCTCTATTTGTAAAATTTGAAAAGGAGGTTCATCATCAACAACTGCCGAACTACTATAACTCACTGGATTTATTTGTTCTTCCTTCATTTTTTGAAGGCTTTGGCTGCGTATTCACAGAAGCATATTCCTGTAATGTGCCTTTTATGACCTGTTTTAATCAAGGTATCTCAGATTATCTTACTGAGGAAGAAGCAGAAAAGTGGCTTTTTGCACCAAAAGACTATACACATTTAGCAGATTTAATACGCAGATATAAACATGAAAGATATAAACAGGTTATATGCAAACCTTATGATATAACTATCCTTATTAAGGAATTTCTGGAAAGCAATATTATTAACACAAACTAACTGAATCACTACATAATAACACCACTAAATCACAAGCATTTATCAGAAATAAACCTTTGTATCTCAACACATAACAAAAGACCTCTTACAGTTATTGATCCCGGATACTAATCCCAAAGAATTGGAACAGATGGATGGCTGGAATAAATTAAATATTATCGGTTTTATCACTGCGGTTTTGGCTGTAAACAATGTGCTCGGCTTTACCACCTTTCTTTCTAATCCATATTATATGTGGATGGGGCTTTGCTTTATCCTATTAATTATTCTATATAAAGGATGGTGGTCAATAAACAACTCTATATTATTTGTAATTATTGCAGCTATACTCAGCACATGGGCAAATAATCCTCCGGGCTATTTTAGATCATGGGAAAGACTTATTTCCTTTATACTTGTTGCCGGCTTGTTATCTCCACTCATTGTCAACGATTTCCTCAAACAAGTGAGGGATATTGCGTTTAAATGGGTTTTAGTATTCAGTCAACCAATAGTTTTGGTATCATTAATTGCCTATTTCTTAGGAATATCAATGGCTGAAAATCCTGAAGCGCCATTTTCCGGAATCACCAACCACTCGATGTTATTAGCACCTATTGCATCATTCACTTTATTAATTGCTGTTAGCCAATTGTTCTCTAGCATAGTGAATACGATAAAAACTAAAATATACTATTCAATTTTATTGGTAGTTTCCGGATTGATTATTCTGCTGACTGGTTCACGTACTGCTTTAATTGCAGCATTAGGTGCTACAGTTTTTATGATTTATAAAATCAACAGAGATAGTCTCATGAAGTTCATAGGCGTTATCTTGCTTTCGGTCATATTAAGTGCAGCCAGCTACCCGCTCTGGGCTTCTTATATGGATACGATGACTAAAAAAAATGAAGCTGCAAAGGCTTCCGGAAGTATGACTTCTTCACGGGACAGCAAATGGGAGGCTCGTTTAATTGAGTTTAATTCGAATCCTCTTTTTGGGGTAGGTTATGCTGCTGTACTACCAGGTTTAGGTGATGAATTTGATGTAACTACCGGCCAGGTAGAACCGGGATCTTCCTGGCTCGCATTACTTTCTATGTTAGGACTTATGGGGTTTGTCCCACTCATTGCTTTGGTTATTAAAGATTTCATTTTTCTTTTTAAGAACGAGGTAGATTTACAACGATCATCCATGCTTGGCGCCTTACTTTTTTTCTTTATTGTGCACATGACTGCAGAAGGGTATATTTTTGGT
Organism: Bacteroidales bacterium; assembly: GCA_963668555.2. Classification (GTDB taxonomy): domain Bacteria; phylum Bacteroidota; class Bacteroidia; order Bacteroidales; family UBA7332; genus CAXXIC01. The sequence goes on along the minus strand of CAXXIC010000001.1, from coordinate 4,205,961 downwards.
GCCGGGGGGTATCTGTTTTTTATGTTTTGGCTATTGCTGGGGGTGATTGATAATCACCGTAGAGATATCATGATGCAAATAAACACTTACACAGACCAACGATCATGACAATCAAAGAATATGACTTTGTCTACTTGACAAATACACCTTCATTTTATAAAGTAAATCTTTGCAATGAAATAGCAAAAACTCATTCACTTCTTTTAGTCCTTTATGGTTATGGAGATGAAGCAGTGAATCGAGAACTTAAAAACAAGGATGAATATAACTTTGATTATATTTTTCTCCACGATGGAAAAGCAGAAGCGAGAAATATGCTACTAACTTTTTTCAAACTTGCAAGATTAATAACTAGTACAAGATATAAAAAACTGCTATACTCCGGTTGGTTCGCTTGGGAATATAACTTTCTGGCATTTTTTACTCCAAAAAACAAAAACTGTATCATTAGTGAATCTTCAAATCTGGAAAGTTATTTTGCCTCCTACAAAGGCTGGTTAAAAAAAAAGATTATAAACAGAATGTCCATCGCCTTACCATCAGGTGAGTTGCATAAAAAGCTATTTCTCGACATTGGATTTAAGGGGCCGATAAATATGACCGGAGGGGTAGGGATTTTCAACAAAGGAAACAGGTCGCTTAAAAGGAACACGAATAAGTCATCATTAAAATATCTTTACGTCGGACGATTAATCGATATAAAAAACCTGACATTCCTGGTAGAAGAATTCAACGCTAACGGAAAATCATTAACTATAGCAGGAAGTGGAATACTAGAAAAGGAACTTCGGGCAATTTCAAAAAACAACATTCACTATTTAGGTTTTGTCCAAAATGAAGAGCTCTCCAGAATATACGAAGAACATGACGTCTTTATCCTCCCATCTCGCTCCGAACCTTGGGGCTTGGTTGTTGACGAAGCTATTTATTATGGCTTACCGGTAATTGTAAGTGATAAGGTTGGTTGCTCTGTCGATTTAGTAAAAAAAACAGAAGCAGGAATTGTTTTTCATCTGGACGACCCTGTAGACTTTCGCAGATCTTTAGATGAGATTGAACTGCATTATGCAAAATTCTGTAGAAATGTAGAAAAAGTTGATTTTAACAAAAGGGATATACAACAAGTAAATGTCTATAATCGATTAATCAAATCTTCTCCAACATATTAAGTTATAAATTGGCTTTTAAAGCCCTAAATCATGATACCGACGATGCGCAGTTAGAATTAACCAATTAATAACGGAACAAATGATACAGATTGAAAATAAAGCTGAATGTAACGGATGCTGTGCATGTATTGACATTTGTCCAAATAACTCTATAACATTAAAAACTGATGTTGAAGGTTTTTGGTATCCTGTTATTGATAAAGCCACATGTGTAAATTGTAGCATGTGTGAAAAAACCTGCCCTGAATTATATGCTGAACATATAAAGAAAGACAATGAAAAGAAGCCGGTTATTTACGCTGCCATTCATAAAAACATGGAAGTTCGTTTTGATAGTACTTCAGGAGGTCTCTTTTCCGCAATAGCTGATATAGTCTACAGTGATGGTGGTTATGTAGGTGGAGCAGTTTATGACAAAGATTTTTCTGTAATACATTATATATCAAATGAAAAAAAAGATCTGCAAAAATTACGTAGTTCAAAATGTACACAAAGTAATGCTTCCGGATTATACAACACCATTAAAAACCTGCTGAATGCCGGAGAGAAAGTGTTGGTCTGTGGCACCCCCTGCCAAATGGCAGGACTACGACAATTTTTGAATTGTGACTACGAAAATCTGATCATTATAGATTTCACTTGCACGGGAGTTATATCCCCGAAAATTTTCAGAAAATATCTTGATTCGATTGAAAAACGAAGTGGCTCAAAAATAGTATCTATCAAAGCAAAAAGCAAGGAGTTCGGTTGGCGTAATTTAACTACAAAATTCACATTCGAGAATGGCGAATCTCTGTTTGAAACAAAGCACGACAGCTTATTTACGCATGGACATTTGAATTCGAATGTTTTTTATCGCCCATCCTGCAACGAATGCAAATTTAAAAACTCAACAATTACTGATATAACGATTGCCGATTTCTGGGGTATTGAAAACATTGAGAAGTCATTGGATAATGACCTTGGAACATCTAAGGTAATACTTAATTCAGAAAAAGGTGAATTATTATTTGAACAAATAAAATCGAAAATCGAATGCAAAAAGGTTGAATTCGAAAGTATTCCAGTTGAATATAAAAAACTAACATCATCATTAAAATATACTTCATCTATCAATCGCGAACAATTTTACACTGACTTAGACATTTCAACTTTTGATAAAATTGCAGCAAAATACTTCCCTCGCCCCAATATTTCATTCAAGAAACTAATCAGGTACCTGGTTAACTTTATATTAATCTTAAAACGTACAAGTCGACTAAATCCTTATAGTATATTACAGTTCATAAAATATAACTTCTTCAAGAATGGAGTCCTGCATGATTGGGAAAAAGGAGGTTTCCTGATCCCGGCACCCAATTCAATTCTGGAAATACATAAAGGTGCAAAAGTGAATATCAAAGGTGTATTTGAATTTGGATACAAACGGGTAATAAGATCAAAATTAGAAAGTAGGCTTCTAGTAGAAAAAGGGGGAAGCCTAACAATCAATGGTAATTTCACTTTTTATTATGGAGCTGATATTGAGATATTCAAAGGAGGAGAATTGATTATTAACGGTGATGGGTGTGCAAATATCAATGCAACAATAATCTGTTCGGATAAGATTGTTTTAGGTAAAGATATTCAGATCGGAAGAAATGTCACAATTCGTGACAATAATGGGGGACATTACATATCACGTTCCGGCTATAAGAATTCACGCCCTGTAGTAATTGGAGAGAGGGCATGGCTTTGCGAGGGATGTACTATCATGCCAGGTGTAACGATTGGAGATGGTGCCATAATTGGAGCACACTCATTAGTATTGACCAATATACCTGCCAATTGCATTGCCACAGGAAATCCCGCCAAAGTCATTGACAAGGATGTGTTATGGAAATGCTGACTAAATAGAAATCATCATTAGCTGTTTTTACTATGTGTAGGGAATGATTAATGCATCGGACAATGAAAATACTTCATACCATATCATCTTTGGGCACAAATTCCGGTGGACCAACGACCTGCTCCTACAATCTTGTTAAAGGATTGATTAGCATCGGAATTGAAGCGGATATTCTGACTAATAGAGTGAATGATCCAAAAGATCGCCTAATTTCAGAAGAACAATTTATTAAAACTATTGCGCCAACCCGGTATCCCCGATTTGGTTATTCCGGTGAAATGAAAGAATGGTTGATGGAGTACAACCAATATGACCTATACCATGCGAATGCACTGTGGCAATATTCCTCTCATATTACGGCTGTTTGTGCCCGTAAAATGAAAAAGCCCTACCTTCTGTCACCGCATGGAATGTTATATCCTGAAGCTCTCCAACAGTCCAAATGGATAAAAAAAGTTTCTCTTGCGCTCTATCAACGTTCTGATCTGAAACTGGCGACGGTCCTTCACGCCACCGGGATTCCGGAGATGGAATACATCCGTTCTTTCGGACTGAAACAACCCATCGCTGTAATTCCAAACGCGATCAATTTTACTGAAGTGGCAAAACCGAAGCTTTACCCCCAAAAAGGGAAAAGAAGAATAGGCTTTATGGGACGGTTAGTGCCCATTAAAAATTTAGATCGGTTGATTAAAGCATGGGGCATAGCTCAGGAGGTAACTCAGGATGCTGAATTGGTTATTATTGGAGAGGGAGACCCTGCTTATAAAATGGAACTATTAACCCTATCAAGAAAATCCGGGATTAAAAACATTATTTACAAAGGCTTTCTGATAGGCACCGAACAAGACTTAGCTTTGCGGGAATTAAGTTATTTAATACTACCAAGTAAAAGTGAGAACTTTGGTATGGTTGTTTCTGAGGCCCTTATTCGGGGAATACCTGTTATTGCATCAAAAGGAACACCCTGGGAAGCTTTAAATACACAACTTTGTGGTTGGTGGGTTGACAATGATGTAAACACTTTAGCCGAAACGATCAAAACAGCTATCTTGCTGCCGGAAACTGATCGATTACAAATGGGAGAAAGAGGCATTAAGCTAATAAAAAACAGCTATTCTGTAGACGTAGTAGCCTCTAATATGGCCAGACTTTATGATTGGATTCTAAATGGTGGAGAAAAACCTGAATTTATTTATCTATAACTATGGAAGCGAATAAAATTGATCTATCAAAATATAAGAATTCGTTGAGCCGGAAAAATCAAGCGCTAAGATTTCTCTGGACAATTGTATGGACGCTTCTAGCAAGACCAATACCGCGCAACCTATGCAATGGCTGGAAACTTTTTCTACTGAGATGCTTTGGAGCTAAAGTGCATAAAAAAGCTGAAGTCTATTCATCGGCCCAGATATATGCTCCTTGGAACCTCGAAATGCATGAATATTCTTGCCTGGCGCCTCATGTAGATTGTTATAATCCGGATAGAATTATTATTAAGGCTCATTCTACCGTCTCACAGAAAACTTATCTATGTGCATCTTCACACGATATTACCCGGGGGGATAATCCACTTATTACCGCTCCAATTGTAATTGAAGACCAAGCTTGGGTCGCAGCTGATGCTTTTATCGGAATGGGTGTTACTATCGGCCAGGGAGCTGTTGTAGGTGCACGTGCTGCTGTGTTTAAAGATGTGGAACCATGGACCATTGTTGGCGGGAATCCTGCTAAATATATAAAATCAAGAGAAATAAGAGGCACAAAATAAAACTGTCAAACTCAAATCGCGATAACTTTCGGCCATGAAACGAGCATGCACTGACGTTCGCCAAAGAACATGACAATGTATGTGGTTCAGATAACAATCGGCTCCATGCATAGCTACAACCAAAAATAATTAATGAAAAATGAAAATAATATTAAACGCTGACGACTTCGGCTTTGATCATAATACTGTAAAAGCGACAATTGACTGTTTTGAAAGAGGAGCATTAACAAGTGCAACCATAATGCCTACGGCACCTGCTGTACAAGAGGCCATTGTATTTGCTAAAAGAAATACGCAATTTAGTTTTGGCGTTCATTTAACCTATTGTGATGGGCTTTCACCTGCTTCAGAATTTATAAATAACATAAAGAGTTTAGTAAATAAGTCTGGTAAGTTTCTTCCCTCGAATTTTATCAGACTGAAATCATTGTCGCATCTTACTGTAAAAAAGCATATCATTAACGAAACCAGAAAACAAATTGAGCTTCTTCTTGATGCCGGAATTTCTGTTTCTCATGTCGACTCACATGGACATATCCATAAGATTCCAATATTTATTGATGCACTGGAGGAAACATTATCATATTACGGCCTGAAAAAAGTGAGAAAAGTTCAGGATTTGAACATCGCAAAAGAAAAATCATTGATCCTTCACTCGTTAAATAAAAAGTGGGATTCTTTAATTAAAACCAAATTCACAACCACTTCAAAATTCTATATGCCAGCATCCACAATGGATACTAATTGGGCAAAACAGATCCTACTTAAAATTGATGATGTTGATTCTCAGAAAACCATAGAAATAGGAGTACATCCTGGCACAAATGAACACTGGAGAGAATCAGAGTATCAGGATATTATTGAGTTTTCAAATCTTATATCAGCAACCAAACACTTTAAAATAAACTGGAATGACATTAAATAAGGATCGTTTTGAAATGAATATGCATACATAGGATCCACTAATAATTATGTCGATGTATGCGATACCGATAGCAACGGCACCATGTGAAGCTAAAACACAAATAATGAATGACACATGAAAAACAAACTAGATCTATCCGTAATTATACTCACCTATAATGAGGAAATACATATTGCCAGGTGCCTGGAAAGCGTTAAACACCTGACCGATAACTTATTTATAGTCGACTCCTATTCTAACGATAAAACACTGGAGATCGCAAAAGGGCAGGGAGCAAAAGTCTATCAGAATAAGTGGGAAAATAATTATGCGAAACAGTTTAACTGGGCTTTGGACAATCTTCCGATCACCACAAAATGGGTTTTACGACTTGATGCTGATGAGTACCTGACCCCTGAATTAAAAGACGAATTCGTCCAAAAGCTTCCTTTATTAGAACCTGATATCACAGGTATTGAATTGCCACTCAAGAGGGTGTTCATGAACCGCTGGATAAAAAAAGGGACAGGTGTCATTACCATGATGCGAGTGTTTCAATACAGAAAAGCCAGATGCGAGCAACGTTGGATGGATGAACATGTTAAACTAATGGAAGGCAGATATGTGACGTTCGAACATCAGTTTGCAGATCATAACCTGAACAACATTGGATGGTGGTCTACAAAACATAACGGTTATTCAATAAGAGAAGCTATCGATTTATTGGACATTGAGATCGGTATCTTTAATTCAGATAATTTACCTGATAATAAAAATGGGAAATTAGGAAATCAGGCTTTGAAGAAACGAAATAAAAAATGCCGTTACGCTTCAATGCCCTTATTTTTCAGAGCTTTTTTATACTTTATATACCGATACATCTTTAGATTAGGATTCACTGAAGGAAAAGAGGGTTTTTTATGGCACTTTTTGCAATGTTGGTGGTATCGGACTTTAGTCGATGTCAAGATATATGAGATAAAGAAAAATTGTGGCTCTGACAAAGAGAAAATTATTACTTATCTCAAAGACAATTATGGAATAGACTGTCGTAATGTATGAAAATTGTCGATTTTAAGAAATAAAACGAGCATGCACTACTATTCACCGAAGAGCATGACCATTTTTGTTATACCGATAGCTATCGGCACCATGCGAAACTAAACAAACATAAATAAAAAAAGCACATGAAAGTTTCAATTATTACCGTTTGTTTCAACAGTGCTCAGTATATAGAATCCACGATTGAATCGGTTCTGACACAAACATATCCCGATATCGAGTATATATTGGTTGATGGAGGGTCAAAAGATGATACAATAAATATTATCCGAAAATATGAACCGATGTTTAACGGACGAATGCGCTGGATCAGCGAATCAGACAAAGGCATATACGACGCCATGAATAAAGGTATTCGAATGGCTTCGGGTAATATTGTGGGAATCATTAATTCGGATGATTTCTATCATAGAAAAGACACTATCGAATTGATTACCGGCCAGTTTAAAAATCCAGACATCGATGCTGTATATGGAGATGTACGTTTTGTCGATCCGGATGATCTGGAAAAAACTTTTCGTTACTATTCTTCTCGAATTTTTTCCCCACCATTGTTTCGGTTTGGCTTTATGCCTGCTCATCCCACATTCTTTACACGCAGGGATTATTTTGAGCAGCACGGTTATTACCGAACCGATCTTCGTATTGCCGCCGATTATGAGTTACTCATTCGGTTTCTATACATTGCACGGCTTCGAACCCGATATTTACAGATTGACCTGCTAAAAATGCGAACCGGAGGAGAAAGTACCAGATCTATAAAAAGCAACTACATTCTAAACAAAGAAATAGTAAGGGCTTGTAAGGAAAATGGTATTTATACCAATATGTCAATTCTGACGCTTAAGTATTTTATCAAAATCTTTGAATTAATATTTACAAAATAAGACAGAGCCCCCAGGTCCTACTTTAAACTTTATTTATAGCAATATTACTATTACACCTAAACAAAATCCACATGAAAATACTAATTACCGGCGCCTTCGGTTTTGTAGGGACGAATATATCATATTACTTAAAAAAGCACTCAAATCATACGCTTGAGGCATTAGATCTCACGCCACAAAAGCCATCAGTATATTCTGCTCAATACACTTGGCAGGATTTGGACGTAATTGACTGGAATCAAATCGATTCGATTATACATCTGGCAGGTAAAGCCCACGATACCCGAAATACTACTGATCCTCAATCGTACTTCAATATCAACTATGGTTTGACAAAACTGATCTTTGATCGTTTTTTGCAATCAAGAACTAAGACATTTATCTTTTTTAGTTCGGTTAAGGCTGCTGCAGATACTGTACAAAACAAAATACTTTTGGAAAGCCATCCTGCTAATCCTAAAACTCCTTATGGCCAATCAAAACATTTGGCAGAGGAGTATATCCTGTCAGAAATGGCCAAAATCACCAATTTTCAGGGAACTGGAAAAAGAGTATATCTACTTCGTCCTTGCATGATACATGGCCCCGGCAATAAGGGTAATCTGAATTTACTTTTCAACATTGTGCGTAAAGGGCTTCCCTATCCATTGGGTGCATTTGACAACCAGCGCTCGTTTACCTCTATTGACAATCTTTGTTTTGTTCTTAAACAGTTAATCAACGGTAAAGCTGAATCTGGCATTTACCAGATGAGTGATGATGAGCCGCTATCCTCGAATGAGCTGATTACCTTAATTTCAGAAACACTGGGGCATAATAAAAATATTTGGCACATTAATCCTTCGTTTATTTACTCCTTGGTCAGAGTTTGCGATCTGCTTCACCTTCCCCTAAATTCAGAACGCCTTAAAAAGCTTACCGAAAATTATGTGGTGTCGAACGCAAAACTCAAACAAGCATTAGGTATTGTCAGGATGCCTGTCTCTGCGAAAGATGGCTTAAGGAAAACAATACAGGCATTTGACGCAAAGTTTTTATAATGTAAATAGAATTTACCCAGACAAAAGCAAAGCTATTCATAGCCAACCTTTGCAGCGATATTATCTTGTATTATATCAACTATTTAATCGGATATTGAATATGAACTATATAATTTTGCTTGCAGTACTCTTCGTCGCAATATCAATCTATTTTAAGATTGCAGATCGGTATAATATTGTAGATAAACCGAATGCCCGAAGCTCTCACAGTTATATAACATTGCGGGGCGGTGGGATTATTTTTTGGATAGCCGGAACGATCTACTCCTCTTTTCATTTAAAAGAATACAGCTATTTTCTGGTTGGATCCACACTAATAAGTCTCATAAGCTTTTGGGATGATATCAAGTCGCTACCTTCCAACATACGGTTTACAGTCCATCTTATTGCTGTATCTATAGCTTTTTATGGAATTGGGGTATTTGATCTGCTTAACACCTGGCAAACTATTTTCGCATATTTATTAGTCGTTGGTCTTGTAAATGCATACAACTTTATGGATGGAATTAATGGCATTACAGGATTATATAGCCTATCCATTCTATTAGCGCTAATATACATCAATGAGCGCTTAATAAGATTTAGTGATACTGATTTTATTTTGTTTGCAATATGCGCTTCGATTGTATTTTTATTTTTCAATTACCGAAAGCGAGCCAGATGCTTTGCCGGAGATGTGGGGAGCGTATCCATGGCCTTTTGGATCTCCGTTTTACTGATGCAGCTAATATTGAAAACAAACAACCCGGTATGGCTATTACTCCTTACCCTATATGGCGTAGACACATTCTGTACTATATTACATCGAATTTGGTTGCATCAAAATATCTTCAAGCCACACCGCTTGCATTTCTACCAGATTCTGGCCAACGAATATAGGATCGATCACCGTACCGTTGCCTTGGGATATGCCAGCTTACAAGCATTAATTGCAATAATAATTATTATCCTATACAATCAGCTATCTACCTTTTGGTTATATCCGCTATGCATATTACCAATAATTGCGGTATATAACCTCAAATTCGTTCTAATAAATAAGTATAGTTCCAACAATTAAACAGGAGCCTCAGCCAACATTACCTTCAATTCTGCTTTCAAACACTTATTCAACAAATTATCCTGATTATCATGCAACTGTTTTTTATCGGGAAAAATAATCATATCAATCCTATAACCTGCTACTATATCATTTAAATTATTATTTACATGATATACCGGCAAATCCATAATTCTTTTTCCTATTCGTTCTTTTTCCGTACTAATAAAACCAATCAGCTTATAATCTTTATCCTTATTCACTGAAATAGCACGAGCCGTTGCAATACTTTCCGGACCGGTACCAAATACAACGCCACGTTGACAAAAATCTCCTGTATACCGGATTAACACAACGTAGGTGCGCATTATTAGATAACGAAATATAAACAGAAATAATGCCGAAATACAAAAATTATTGATTAAGACTGAAGATAACATCGACAAAGGATATTCACTCAACAGACCTAAACATAACAAAAAAATATTCGCACAGACAGTAGCAACCCAAAAGCGCCACCCTTCCTTATAGGTCGCAAAATGAATAATTCCATTTTGCGATCTAAACAAAACAAAAAACAGCCCATTAAGCAATGCGTTAACCAACACGACCCATTCCAAACCAATAGGCAACACCCACGCTGGATAAAGCCATATTCCCAGAAAATAAGAAATCAGAATTGAAGTTGTAACTAACAATATATCAATACTAAAAATCCATCCCTTGGTCATGCGATTGGAACTAATCATTCGATAAAGCAATGCATCCAGAAAATCACGAAATACTTTTAACATAATTGTTTTGTATTACATAAATTAAACTTAAATACCAACAAGCCCTCTTCGACAGAACTATGCAAACAAAGTGAAATTATTAATATCATCAAAAACAGCGAAATAAACTTCGTCATAGCTATTTAGATTACAGCTTGGCATCTAAATGCATGCTAAGATAATAAAATATTTGAAACAAGAGTAATTCAACCTATATCTAACTGAATATTTATTTATTATTTATCTAGCTTGACCGTTTTTACACAATACAAGATCAAACAAATACAAATATATATGCTTTTTAAAATAAAATACCATCTTATCATACACCTACCAAGAAATAAATCAGTCAAGATTTTACTAATCAGGGGACTAAAACACCATAACATAATATTTAATAATAAATTTGCGCCATATTATTAATTATAGTGAAGTTTACCAATCGGCCTTCATAATTATGAACAATTCTTTAAAATATGATGTTTATAAATCAAGTAATCACAAACACCAATAGAATAAGAATCGTTTTTTTTATTTACACACTACCCACTAATCATAATTAATTTATACTGTAAATAATACACTTAAAATCCCTATTGTAACTGCATTTAACCTAAACAATCGTCAAAACCTAAACTGATTTTTACACCATTTCGCAAAGATCTTTTTCTATCAGAAAATCCTTGCCATGATTATTTATCCATTAAAAAGAACAATTGCCATTTCCACAATTTAACCTAAGCCTTATATATGTCTAGCTATTCTCCCACGAAATAGGCAAAAATCAAGCTGGATATAGCTTCCCTGAGCAATAAGGAAGAGACTCGGATTGGATTACGATAAGTGTATAGTTGTAAACATATCACAACTTTACCTCCCTATTTCTACGTACTACTAAATATTGTAGAAATTAAATTGGTTCAACTCCCTTAACACCGAAGAATTATGTTGAAGTTAATTCGTAAATTTCTGGACGCATCGCTTCAGAATATGGTAAATTCCAATTACACAAGCAAATGGATTATTTTAAGCATCGATGTACTGATTACAACATTCTCTATTCTGCTGGTCTATTCTACCGGCAAACTACTCTACCCTGCACAGGTATTAGCCTTACCCTCCCTTGAAATACTTATAATACTAAATGCTGTTCTAAACGCCCTGTTTTTTATTACATTCAAATCTCACTGGGGAATTGTTCGTTTCTCGACATATCAGGAGGTTTGGCGATTCTTTATTGCAACTTTTTGCGCAAACCTGGGCCTTTTATTCCTGACAGCATCTAATGGATATTCAATGCCGATAATAACCAACCTGGTGATCCGGAATTTCACCTTTTCTGTCTTTTTTCTGCTTGCATTCCGAAATATTACGGTATTAATCTACTCCATTCTGACCCGGTATGCCGGTGAGGTATGCCAGCGTGGATTAGTTTTTGGCACCGGCCCCGAAAGCATTGCAACGGCTCATTCCATATTCATCGACAAGAATAAGGACTACAAACTGGTGGGATTCCTGACCACGGATAAAGAACGATCCAAAAACAGAATCCTTGATTTACCGGTATATTACCTGAATAACAATCTGGATCAGATAGTAGCTGGTTACAAGATCAATACGTTAATCTTTTCAGAAAGAAAAAGATTACACGAAGAACAAGAAAATCTGCTAAATAAATGCATCAATCTGAATCTAAAAGTAATGCTGGCCCATTCTCCGCAAAGCCTGTCTGAAGAAGAAAGTGAACAGAAAACCATAAAACCGATCCGCAAGGTCCAAATCGAGGATTTGCTGGGTCGTGGTGAAATCAAAATCAGCATAGACAAAATCCGCACGCAAATAGAAGGTAATGTAGTATTAGTGACCGGAGCTGCCGGATCAATCGGCAGTGAGATTGTACGACTCGTTGCAAGCTTTAAGCCTAAATTATTAATTTTGGTCGATGCCGCCGAAACACCGCTACACAACCTACAACTGGAACTGGAAGACAACTATAAGGGACTACGTTTTGAAGCCATTATCGGAGATGTACGCAGTCAGAACCGGATGAATTTTGTATTCCGTACGTATCGCCCCCGGATCATCTATCATGCCGCTGCATATAAACACGTCCCCTTGATGGAGAAAAATCCCTGTGAAGCAATTTTGGCCAATGTCTACGGAACCCGAAACCTTGCAAATCATGCATTGCGCTTCGGTGCTGAGCGATTTGTAATGATCTCAACCGATAAAGCAGTTAATCCTACCAATATAATGGGAGCATCCAAACGAATCGCTGAGATATATGTTCAGTCATTAGCAAAATACCTGACTGGTAAAAATAATAAATTACAGTTTATCACAACCCGTTTTGGGAATGTTCTGGGTTCCAACGGATCAGTGATTCCTCGTTTCAGACAACAGATTGAAGAAGGAGGACCGATAACGGTAACCCACCCGGATATCACTCGTTATTTCATGACAATCCCCGAGGCTTGCCGGCTTGTCCTTGAAGCGGGAAATATGGGAAAAAACGGAGAAATATATGTATTCGACATGGGTAATCCTGTAAAAATAAGCGACCTGGCTACCAGAATGATTGAATTAGCCGGACTGATACCTGGAAAAGATATTAAGATTTCCTATACCGGTTTAAGGCCAGGAGAAAAACTTTATGAGGAACTACTCAATGATAAAGAGTATACAAAACCGACCAAACATGATAAAATCATGATCGCCGATGTGAGAGAATACGAGTTCCGCGAAGTACTCAAAGCAATTGACGAATTACTTGAACTCTCCCGAAAAATAGATGTAATTGGAACTGTTCGAAAAATGAAAGATTTGGTACCAGAGTTTAAAAGCAATAATTCAATATTTGAAGAACTGGACATTATACCCTCAGATAATTGAGAATCTCTTGCAACTCAGTTTAATCATATTATCCTTAAAACCGAAATTATAATATTTCCTATTTCCTTGTTGATGAGTAAAACTTTTCGCTTATGACTATATCTGATTTAAGTTCGTTATTCCAGATTTGCAACTTCCAGAAACCCATTATATCAGTTACAGACACATTATCTTTTAGTGGCAAATCAACGAGAACAAAGAACTTGATTACTACATCAAAAAAGCCCTACCGAAAAAAACGGTAGGACTTTTTTAATCCTGTTAGCCAAGACTATATTAGTCAATCATCTCAAATCCTGTATAAGAAACCAATGCTTCCGGAACGCGGATTCCGTTCGGAGTCTGGTTGTTTTCGAGCAAAGCGGCAACGATACGAGGTAATGCCAACGCACTACCATTTAATGTATGGCAAAGCTGAGGTTTCTTGTCTTCACTGCGGAAACGGCATTTCAATCGGTTAGCCTGATAGCTTTCGAAGTTTGAAACGGAGCTTACTTCCAACCAACGCTCCTGAGCAGCTGAGTAAACTTCAAAGTCGAAAGTCAACGCAGAAGTAAAGCTCATATCTCCACCACAGAGACGAAGGATACGCCAGGGCAATTCCAGTTTATCCACTAACGTTTGCACATAAGCCACCATATCCTTCAGTGATTCGTACGATTTATCTGGGTGCTGAATTTGCACGATCTCCACTTTATCGAACTGATGCAAACGGTTCAATCCGCGAACGTCCTTACCATATGAGCCGGCTTCACGGCGGAAACAAGCTGAGTAAGCGGTATTCTTGATCGGCAGATCGTTTTCGTTGAGAATCACATCGCGGTAGATATTGGTCACAGGTACCTCTGCCGTGGGAATCAAATAAAGATCATCCACCGTGCAATGGTACATCTGACCTTCTTTATCAGGCAACTGACCTGTACCGTATCCTGAAGCTGCATTTACCACATAAGGAGGTTGTACTTCCATATATCCTGCTTCGCGGGCATTATCGAGGAAGAAATTAATCAACGCACGTTGCAGACGAGCTCCTTTTCCTTTGTAAACAGGGAAACCTGCGCCGGTGATTTTCACACCCAGCTCAAAGTCAATCAAATCATATTTCTTTGCCAGGTCCCAGTGAGGAACAGCACCTTCAAACAATTCGGGAATTTCACCTCCGGTACGTTCCACTACATTATCTTCAGCTAAACGTCCTTCAGGAACCTGATCACAGGGCAGGTTGGGAATGGTAACCAAAAGCGATTGCAACTCGTCGTCGCAGGCTTTCATTTGGGCTTCCATATATTTCACACCCTCTTTCATTTCGGCAACACAGGCACGAGCCGAATCGGCTTCCTCTTTTTTACCTTCTTTCATCAACTGGCCGATGGTTTTCGACAAACCGTTAAGTTCGGCCAATGTTGAATCAAGTTCCAACTGAGTTGATCGTCTGTTTTTATCAGCCTCAAGCACTTTTTCGATCACCTCTTTAGCGTCGAAATGCTTTTTTGCTAACCGGGTGATTACCTCATCCGGATTTTCTTTGATTACCTGAAGTGTAAGCATGTTTTATTAGTTACAAGTGACTAGTTACGATTGATGTGTAATAGAGTTAATAAGAAGGTTGTACGTGGTACATTGCGAAAGAGTTTGCGTATTGACACATTATCCTTTTCCTTCTAAACTCTTACTTTTTTCGAGTCCACAAAGATAATAGTTAAAAATAAAAACTCCTGACTTTACACGAAGTAAAATCAGGAGTTTTTTAATGCTTTAATCAATTATCTATTAGCTTAGAGGCTCAATAGAAATAAATGATTTGTTGTCGTTTTTCTTGCGGAAAACAACTGTTCCTTCAACTAAAGCGAACAACGTGTGATCTTTACCGATACCCACGTTAGTTCCCGGATGATGAACTGTACCTCTCTGACGAACAATGATATTACCTGCTTTAGCAAATTGTCCACCAAATATTTTTACGCCTAATCGTTTGCTTTCTGATTCGCGACCGTTCTTTGAACTACCAACACCTTTCTTATGTGCCATTTTTCTTTCAATTTAAAGGATTAAGCAACAACTTCTTTAATTAAAATCTCAGTAAAGCATTGACGGTGACCGTTGCGTTTTTTGTAACCTTTTCTTCTTTTCTTTTTGAAAACGATTACTTTTTCACCTTTCAGGTGAGACAAAACTTCAGCAACAACTTTAGCACCTTCTACTACCGGAGCACCAATAGTCAGTTTGCCATCGTTATCAACTAACAACACTTTGTCGAACTCAACAGAAGCTCCTCTTTCGGCTTCAACACGGTGAACATACAATCTTCTGCCAGCCTCGGCTTTGAATTGTTGTCCCTGAATTTCTACAATAACGTACATCTGTTATTTTTGTTTACAGGTTACCTCCGTAAGGCGGGTTTGCATCCCTGCACTCCTCTTGTCAGCCTTTCCCGGAATCAGGGCGCAAATATAGATATTTATTCCTGTTTAAGCAAGAAATTCCCCGAATTTAGCTTGATTTTCTTCTAAAACAATGCCGACTACCTCGTTGAGAAGCAGTCGGCAAATATTATTTTGGATCAAGCTTGAATTAAATACCCAAGGAAGCTTTCACAGCGCTTACTTTCGCTTCCGCGGTTGCAGTTGCGGCAGCGTATCCTTCGCGCGATTTCATCATGCCTGCAACCTCTACATAGAACTTAATTTTAGGCTCAGTTCCTGAAGGTCTAATCGAAACTTTAGTTCCGTCTTCGGTGAAATATTGCAACACGTTTGATGTAGTCGGCATATCAAGAATGATTTTCTCATCCTCTACTTTATCGTAACCGGTGAGGTTTGCATAGTCTTTGATGAATATCACTTTTGATCCGGCAATTTCATTCAAAGGATTTTTGCGGAAGTCTTTCATCATTTGCTCAATCTCTTCAGCACCCGACTTGCCTTTTTTGGTTACAGAGATACCTTTTTCCATGCGGAAACCGTATTCTACATAAATATCAAGCAGCATCTCATACAACGATTTTCCGTTGTCTTTTGCCCATGCAGCCACTTCGGCCATCAATGCACAGGATGAAACGGCATCTTTGTCACGAACAAAGTCTTCGGGCAGGAAGCCATAGCTCTCTTCTCCCCCACCGATATATTGTTTTTTACCTTCCAGGTTACCGATGATAGCTGCAATCCATTTAAATCCGGTGTAGCAGTCAAACATCTCAATTTTATTCTTTTCGGCAATTTTCGCGATCAGCTCAGTAGTAACAATCGTTTTCACGATATACTCTTTACCAGTCATTTTACCGCTTTCCTTGTAACGCTGAATCAGATAATTCAGGAAAATCAAAGCAATCTGGTTACCGTTAATCAGAATAAATTCTCCTTTGTCATTTTTAGCAGCAACACCAAGGCGGTCAGCGTCGGGATCAGAAGCTAAAACCAGCTCAGCATCCGTTTCAATTGCTTTCTTAATAGCCATATCCAGTGCGGCAGGCTCTTCGGGGTTAGGTGAATGTACGGTAGGAAAATCACCGCTTACCACATCCTGTTCGGGTACGTGGATAATATTGGTAAAGCCAAATGCAGCCAAAGCCTGAGGAACGAGTTTCACTCCGGTTCCATGAATCGGGGTATAAACGATTTTCATATCATTGTTACGCTCAATCGCTTCGGGAGAAAGTGAAATGGTTTTCAGTTTCTCAATATAGATATTATCAATCTCTTCACCCAGAATCTCAATTAATGCGGGATTTCCTTTGAACTTAATATCTTTAGCGTTACGGATTTTATTTACTTCAACGATTGTATTTTTATCGTGGGGAGGAATCATTTGAGCACCATCATTCCAGTATGCTTTGTAGCCGTTGTACTCTTTCGGATTGTGAGAAGCAGTCAGGATAATACCGCTCTGGCAACCGAGGTGACGGATAGCGAATGACATCTCGGGAGTCGGACGAAGGTCTTCAAACAAATATGCTTTGATTCCATTTGCTGAGAAGATATCGGCTGAAATTTCGGAAAACTTGCGGCTATTGTTTCGACAGTCGTAACCGATGCAGACTTTAATTTCAGGAAGGTCTCCGAATTCGCTGAGCAAATAGTTCGACAACCCTTGTGTAGCTGCACCTACAGTATATATATTCATACGGTTTGTACCTACACCCATTATTCCACGCAGACCTCCTGTTCCGAATTCAAGGTCTTTGTAGAAACACTCAATCAGTTCGGTTTTATCTTCGCTGTCGAGCATACGTTGTACTTCGGCACGGGTTTCAGCATCATATTCTTTACCCAACCAGATCTTTGCTTTCGCTGTAACTTCTTTCAATAAAGTTTCTTGTTCCATATACCTAATTCCTTTTTTGTATTATCTAAACTGTGTTTAACAACAAAATGCAATCTAAAGATTACAAAATAGCCCAACTCTTTTGTTTAGTTAAGAAAACCGTGCAAATGTAATAATTAAAATGAGACCTTCAATCTTTCGCCCGTATCATTCACAATGGTTTTATAAAATTTCTCTGAATAGCCCAGTTGAAGGGGACTTGCCGGATATTCGTCTTTTGTTCGGAGAAACTTGTCGTCTTTTTCCTTTTTAATATTTCCGTCGATATACTTCACCATCAGATATTCACCCAATTTCTTCCAACGTTCGGTTGTTGATTGTGCCTGATTTATACTGTAATCAGTGAGAAACTGAACTGCTCGCCCGGGATCTTTGGCATAAATATCTACCGCCGTTTTTTCGATTGCAGTCTGAGATAATTTAAAATTACCTTCAAGCTGTTGCTGCAACGGCTTAACATCCGACATCATATACCTGTATTTGGTATAAGCCATATTTGCCACCCAATTGTTTATCCAGAAAGCTGAGGTCCACGAAAAGTTGAGCATATCCCCGTTCCCTACACGGAAACACTCGGGAATCCCGGTTATACTGCAATACATGGGAACATAAACACACGAGGCTGCATCATCCACTCCAAACCAAAGCACACCTCCTATCGGATTGGGCAAAAAATTTCGCATTTGGGCCACAAAGGAGAAACCGGTCTGCTGGGTCGCAATGGCTCGCTCGTTAGTATATTCCATACTATCTACTTTATAGGTCAGCGGACGCCAGCGATAAGGACATGCATATGAACCTGCGCCAACATCTTTGGTCATATCAAAAGGCGTCCCTTCAAAGTGATCCCGCATGGCATTCATCATACTTTGCGGAGAGACTTTTTTATCCGGTTTAATATAAAGTGGCAGATAATCTTTGGATTGCCCCATGAGATAGGGTAAATATTTATCCATGCCTGAACAAAACATATTGTAAAAGCTCCAGACACGGGCATCGCAACTCCTCAAAGCGCCAAAATCGGCCGGAGCATAAGCATCTGAAAAACTAAAATCACGATTCAGGCCGGTAAAATACCCTTTTTCACGGGCAAAGGAGATTACATCCGGTGAATAAAGGCAATTTTCTTTATCATCTAACGGAAAAGTATGAATGCGGGAATGATTGGCATGAGCAGCTATACAATCATCGGGAATACGCACAGCCACCCATACCGCTCCTTTATTGCGATTGCCTTTGCCTATCATTTCCATGATCCAGGCCTCATTGGGATCGGCAATGGAGAACGATTCTCCACTGCTGTAATA
Source organism: Bacteroidales bacterium (assembly GCA_963668555.2). Classification (GTDB taxonomy): domain Bacteria; phylum Bacteroidota; class Bacteroidia; order Bacteroidales; family UBA7332; genus CAXXIC01. Next base: position 4,186,909 of record CAXXIC010000001.1, on the reverse strand, counting down.
ACCATATTTCTGAACGAGCGTGGTCATGACTTCTATTGCCTCACGAGCTGTTCTGGCTCTTTGCAAAGTAATATAAATCAAGCTGCCATAATCAATTAAACCTGTCGTATCTACCAGATTTTCGCGTCCACCAAATGTAGTTTCACTAATGGTCAATTGATATTCATTCATATTACCTACCACATTACAGGTCTTTTCCACCTGAGGGATCTGTCCCAGATATTTCCTGGAATCCCATTCATAAATATCCAGCATCACTCCTCTGACATATGTCGTCGCAGGCCAGTGATAAAGCTCTCCATAGAGAACATGTGAATCGGCAGCGTAAGTAATCAGGGTAGAACCATCGGTAGTGGCTGCTTTTCCGGCAATCAGGCTTGTACAAGCCTTTGCTTCAGACAATAATAACATTGCTCCTAATGCTACACAGGTCAACAACAATCTTCTCATAAGTCAATAATTATTTATTTGGCCCCAAAGCAAGCCAATAATTATTACGAAGTAAGCCTTTATTTTTGGCCCCACGAAGATCTATTACACATAAATAACGAGGTTTATAAGTTTTTTTGTACTCATAGAAGGATCAGATATCCCCAGATTCAAAGAACTGACAAAAGAAGAAATATTAAACTTACAGCGGAATACCGAAAACATTTAACAAACCAGCATTATGTATACTTTCATTGCTATACTTCGCGGCATCAACGTTAGCGAAAACCGCATGATCAAGATGGATGCTTTGCGGCAAATGTTCATGGATATGGGTTTTACCCGGATAAAAACCTATATCCAAAGTGGGAATGTTATTTTCCAAAGCATAAACGATGATATAGAGCAATTGGAAAAGATGATTTCCGCACAAATTCAGTCTCAATTCGTCTTTGATGTTCTGGTCATTGTCGTCAGCATAGAAAAGATGAGGTTTTTCATCGACAACAAACCATACCTATCGGATAGTATCAAAGAAACGCAAAGCAATGATAGTAAAAATACTTTTATCATTTCACAGATACCAATACACTGAATATCAATACATAGAAATGGAAATATGCACTAAGGGCTTGCAGACAGTTGGTAATTCTATTTACATTTACATCGCTTATGTTTCACAACAGAGTGAAACAATTAAAGGTACCCTATATTCACCATGAGTATACGATTGAGTATTATTCAGCATCCAAACCCATTGGACAAGACAGTCACTCGCAAGTACGACGTCAGCACCCAGAGCGCAGGAGAGGTTGACCTCGAAAAGATGTCGGAATTGATTTCCGAAAAGTGTACCCTGACCGAAACAGATGTATTGGCCGTGCTTACGGCGATGACCAATGAGATGTCAGGAAATCTGACGGAAGGAAAGATTGTGAGTTTTGGCACGTTCTGCCTTTTCAGTTGGGGGGAAGTAGTAACGGAGTGGATACCGAAGAGGAGGCTACTCGCTCTCTGGTAAAAAGAGTTCGCGTCAAATTTCGCCCGGGAAGACGAATTCAGGACAACTTACATCAATTAAAGTACACCCTTGCTACAAAATAGCAGGCTGCGGGCACGCTATCGATGAAGCTTATCGCTTCGCATTCTTTCTCCAAGCGTGGGAAAACCCAAAAACTTTCACTCTCTAGGTTACACCTCCGAAGGCATGCCGGCCATCGGGGGAGTTTTTTTATGCCAAAATAGCTCAAAAAAGACCTGAAGTTTTTAAAAAGAGACCTGAAGAGTCAAAATATTGTACCAAAACACACAAAATGAAAGTCATTGCGACTTTCCAACGGCATAAATATAGGATTTCGATGAATTACCGACCTCTCCGAATACATAAAAATCAGTAATCTATATTAAATATCAGAGCCTATTTAGCTAAAAACAAGGCTCTATAACGGTCTGAATGGATAATCTCTGCATCCAAAAATGATTGGATTTATACATTCCCCCCTCTTTCATCTCGAAGATTAACATACTGTATAAATAATGTTTTTGGTTGTATTTCACATTAATATCTTATCAACAAAACACCTTGATGTAAAATATTTAATAATTTATTGGGTTTTATCGGGTCTGTTTGTTAATTTTGAGGCTTCGCTAGTGATTATATCTACTGCTATCCATTGGGGATCTGATTATGCAATTTGACACAAGTATTCTTTGGCATAAGTTCAAGCAGTAGCGAAAAGGAAATAATGATAAGCAATCGGTGCAGCGCATAGACCCATCAGACTCAAAAAACTGATTGAATCATCACCAAAAAACAATTACAGTTCAAAATGAAAAAAATTTATTTAACTCTGATTTTAATTACTTTATCCCTTACGTCATCTTTTGCTCAACTAAAGAAAGGAGACCTTCTGCTTAATCTCTATGGTAATTATGTTGAAGATCTATCTACCAGTGGTGTTATGATCAGCCATCTAACTCAAGAGATGAAAACGTTGAATAGTGGAATATCGGCAGGTATTGCCGTAAGTAAATCCTGGGTAATCGGTCTGGGATTGGAATATGCTCATCAAAAGAACAATCAGGATTATTCTTTTATCAATTACAGCTCCTTTGCCACGAAGAATATAATGGAAACCCAAACAAGCATAATCGCACCTTTGGCATTTGCAAAGTATTACAAAAAAACATTCTCTCGCATATATCTTGGCCTGAATATTGAAGCGAACTACAGCTTTGCAGAAGCAGATATGAATTCCATTGCTGTGACAACTCCCGTATTATCCGGTGACATTACCGCAATTTCAAGTGCTTATATACCGATAGTAAGAGAACAGGCGGAATCTAATTCATCCGAAATATTAAACCTGATGTTACAACCTGAAGTAAACTTCTACTTAACTAAAAAACTTGGGCTATCCGTGAAAATCGGAGGTGTAAGATATACTTCATTCGACTCAGACAACCATGAATGGCATATCTCGCTCAATCCCAATAACTGGGAATATGGATTATTCCTGAGATTCGGCAAAAAGTAAATCAATCCCGACACAAGCATGGCATAGAGAGCATCGGGATCTTTAAAGAAAAAAAATAGAAACAAAAAAAATAGTATTATGATGCCTTTCGATAACTTCAAATATAATGAATCATCAATTCCTGAAGATGAAAATGAGAAAAAAGAGTTCTTTAATCAACTGGAGAAGGAGTTTTATAATGAAATAGAAAGCTCTCCCAAAGCAAAGAAATATTTTGAGAAATTCAATTCCGACTCAATTGATTTTTTTATCAGAAGGTATGCCGACAGCAAAGTGGATCTGATTAAACGTCGTGAATTCTATACCGACAATTACCAGAGAAAAGAAGATCACGAGTTGCATTTTCACCAAATGGCAGAACAAATGCTGCACCTTATACTTCAGAAGAAGTTGTTTAATTTGCAACTACGCTGGCGTGCCGAGAAGGTTACTATCAAAGAAATAAATATGTCTTATGATTTTCAGTTTTGGGAAAAACATATCGAATCATGCCCTTTTATTCCTCCGATAGAAGAGAAAGAAATAAAAGTGATGAAAGAATACCTTGCCTACGATGGCGAAGAGAATAATGTAAACCGATTATACGGTAACACCTGGCAGGATTACTCTTCGATTACGGAAAAGGGCGATGATGGCCTAAGACGGGATATGCCGGAATGGTATGATTTTTATGATCAAAGATTGGACACCGGAGGGCTATTGTATTTACCCGATCTGAAAGGACAAAAAGAAGAGTTCTACTTCAAACTGAATCACAAGAAACACGATGAGAGCAAGATACAAACCCCGCCTGCCGCTACAGTTGAAGACAATAGACCCAGACTTAATGGTTATATGAAAGATATTTCGAATTTTTCAAAGTATTTCGAATCAGACAGGCATTTTATCGAGCTCTTTAAATATTATCGTTTCTATGATGCAATGACAAACAGAGATGTTGATTACTGGGACCTGCAAGATGCAATAAACTTTCTATCTCTTGCCGACCGACCAATTTACATACCCGGACATCTCGTTTGGGATAAGGCTATCATGACTGCTGTAAAAAGTTATACAAACACAAGAATTGCCGAAGCCATCGACTTTGTTTACGACAACTACATCACGTTGAAAGAACTCGGAATCTCCCGGGAAAAGAGTATGAGTGAAATACAAAAAGAGTATGAAGAGGACCAGATTGTAAATATCTATCGCCAGGCAATTCTTCATGCCCGTAAACTAAACGGAGAGTCAGAAGATTTTAATTATTGAATACATATTCAAAATAAACCGAACTAAACCATTATCAATGAAGAAGAAAATTATCGCACGTTTTTTTATCAAAAACGAATCCATCGAAACATTTAAAGCTCTTGCCGCAGAACTTATCGCAGCCACCCGTCAGGAAGAGGGGTGTCTATTCTACAGCCTTTTTCAGGATGTCGAAAATCCATTTGAGTTTGCCTTTATCGAAGAGTATGCCGATGAAAATGCAATGAAACTTCATAGTCAATCAGTCTATTTAAGATCATTCATCAAAAGCATCAAAGATTTGCAGACAAAGGATCTGATTATCGAAGTAATCTAGTTTTTTAGCGAAGCTAATCTATCATGAATCTATTCGAAGATAACAGATGCTATCATTTTAAAAATAGCAGATCGGTTAATCAGAAACAAAAAAAGCGGGATGTTCCCGCTTTTTTTCTAATAAAAGAGTACCATTACCAGTAGAAACTGTTTTCATAGGAACTTACATTTCCACAGTTGTCTTTTACGATCAACTTCAGGGTATGGTCCTGCTTAGGAGTCACATGTTTAGAAGATAGCTTGCAAACCAATAAAGCCTTACGTGGATCATATTCAAACAAAGCAAACTTCCCGTCGATTGTCCCCCGATAAAAAGCGATCCCTGACTCGTAATCGGATATCTTTATATGGATCTCATTGTGCGAAGTCGCTTTCAAAGGCATTACAACAGGCGCTTTGAAATCTGCGGCTACAGTATAATCTCCAAACTCACGAATTTTACCCTTTATCCATCCTTTACTATACTCGCTAATTTGATAAACCGGAGTTCTGCCAAATAATTTTGCCAGATAATATTTTGATTTATCTCTCAATGTATCCGTTGTAAGCTTTATCTCTAGGTCGGCAAAACTATGAAACGGCACTTCGGAGGTATGCAAGGTGTGAACTTCTGCATAAAACCTGGGATCATCTTTCACATCATAATTGAAGCAGAAATCATCGTAAAACGTACCCGCGGGAACTTCCAGCAGGATGTTATGATCTTTATATTTTCCCGATTTATTCCAAAAGAATTTATTGTGGCAATCCACTTTCACCAAAGGAATCTCCTGTTTCTTCCCTCTTAACACAAAGTTTACTTCCGAGCTATTATTACACTCATCAGTCAGCACATATCTTACCTTATAATCGCGCTCCTCATGAATGTCAATAATTCCGGCATCTTTTACCGTTTCATATATTTCCATTTTATTACCCGGCTCTATAAATGATTTCATAATCAATGAGCGACGGGTACGCCACTCGTTGAAATCAATAAAGCTATTTACATAACGGGTATCCTTAAACGAGAAACGATTAATATTACTATGAAATATTAATTCATTATCGACAAAAAGCCGGATCGTTTTCACGCCATATATATTAGAAATACCATCTTTTGTATCAAAAGCTTTTAAGCCCAAAGCTACTTTACCCCAAACCTGCGGTGTCTGTTGAATTGTTTTTCCTACAACCGGAAAAAATCTTTTTTGCATAATGCCATTTATGACACCGTCATATAACATTGGATAAACCACTACTCCCTGAGCCCTGGGTGGCTGCTTGTCCTTGATATGATAACGGAAATAAAAGAAAGGATCAAAAGCCTCTTCCGTCTTCGTATCCCGAACTTCAAAATGTAAGTGAGGACCGGCCGAGCTCCCGCTATTTCCACTATGGGCTATCAACTCCCCTCTTTTTACAGGAATCTCATTTTCCTTAAAGATATGGTTGATTGCATAGGTTTCTTCTTTATACTGTAACTCTTCGACCAAAGCATCAAATTCCGGCGAAAAATGATCTAAGTGAATATAAACCGTAGTCAAACCGTTGGGGTGATTCAGATAAACTGCCCGTCCGTTTCCTGACGGAGCTACCATAATCCGGGCTACATAACCTTCATCAAAAGCATATACCGGCAAACCAATCTTCCCTTGCGTTTTGAAATCCAATCCGGAATGAAAATGATTATTTCGCAATTCTCCAAAATTACCGGTCAGGAAAAGTGGAATTTTCAAGGGGGCAGCAGGTGAGTAAGATGAGTGTTGTTGCGAAAAAGAAGAAAATGCCATCGACAAAGAAAGAGCCGATGCGGCTATATATTTTAACATAACAGACTATTTTGGAATACACGCAAAGGTAGAGGGAACTTATTTTTCTCACAAGCTAAAAAAGAACAAACTCCTTAAATTGGGTTAACGTTAATGCAATGACAAAAAATTACTCTTTCTATCATATTAGATAGCTTCTACGGACCACAGACACTCTTATCTTGTTAAATAGGTTGAACCGACATCGTTTCCTAATACCATCATCACAGATGAAAAAGATTTCCGCCATAGGATACCACTTAGGCGACCGCCTCGATCTGAAGCTGATTAGAAACGGACTTACCTTCGACAATATCTACACAGATCCGACTGAGCTTATTAATCAAACCGGGACCAACGCTTTCTTCCAGATCTTTGACTACGGTAGCATCGTTTTTCTCGGCATTGAAAAACCACTGCAAAGCCAAATCATCAATGCTATACGTCAAATCCTGCTATTGGCCTCAAAAGAGCTAACGAGCGAGAATTTCGACGTAGAGATCAATCCCGAAGCCGAATATCATGTATTCTTCGATCGCATTGTACTGAAGGAGATCAATACAGATATTGCGAAAATAGTCATGCTGAATATTGCCCAGTCCATTGCACTTGACTATTTCACAGAACAATCAAACCTATTACTGGCTCAAACCCGGCAATTCAGTATCGAACTGGAGGAACAAGGTCGATTCTCACTTAAAGGGAAGAAGTTGTTGCAATCAATCGGTAAAACGCTCAATCTAAAGATCAGGATCGCTGAAAATCTTTATATTTTTGATAGCCCTCTGCTTTCATGGAACGATGAATTTCTGAACACGATTAACAATGATCTTAACCGGGAACTGGAAATACAGGTAAGATATAAAAGCCTCCAGGAAAATTTACGTATAGTAAAAGAAAATCTGGATATCTACAAAGACATCACCCAACACTCCCACAGCTCTGCACTCGAATGGATCATTATCATTCTGATTGCAGTGGAAATTGTCAACATGATTCTGGAAAAGATTTTTCTTATCTAAAAAGCTCAAATGGGCAAAAATAAAAAAAGCACTTCGTTATGAAGTGCTTTTTCATTGAGCGGGAGACGGGACTCAAACCCGCGACCCTCAGCTTGGAAGGCTAATGCTCTATCAACTGAGCTACTCCCGCAATTTTCGTTTCTTGATTTAGCTTATCACTGAATACTCAGCTTAATTATTCAAACATTAAGTGGTGGGCGGTGAAGGATTCGAACCTCCGAAGGTGAAAACCAGCAGATTTACAGTCTGCCCCATTTGGCCACTCTGGTAACCGCCCGAAGAATTCTTGTTGAGCGGGAGACGGGACTCAAACCCGCGACCCTCAGCTTGGAAGGCTAATGCTCTATCAACTGAGCTACTCCCGCAAATAATCTACCATTTATTAGCTACAGCTATCATTCAAAAGCAGACAAACTGCTATAGAAATAAAAACTGCATGTATCTAAATCGCAAATCAGTGGGCGGTGAAGGATTCGAACCTCCGAAGGTGAAAACCAGCAGATTTACAGTCTGCCCCATTTGGCCACTCTGGTAACCGCCCCCTTTTTTCAATTGCGATGCAAAGGTAGTCTTTTTATTTTAATCCACAAGAGAAATCTATCATTTTTATTGCAGTAACAGCAGCCTCATCTCCTTTATTGCCGTGTACGCCGCCTGCGCGGTCCAATGCCTGCTGCATATTATCGGTAGTCAACACACCGAAAATAAACGGAATGCCAAACAGTAGATTCAAACGAGTAACTCCGGCAGTAACACCCTGACAAACGTAATCAAAATGCGGAGTATCTCCTCGAACTACGCAACCTAATACGATTACCGCATCCACTTCAAGACTTTCGGCCACTTCGCGAGCGCCAAAAGTAAGTTCGAATGTACCAGGTACACGATGCACCGAAATATTCTCAGCCTTCATACCGTGGCGTTCCAGAGTATCACATGCACCCTGCAATAAGGGCTCGGTAATATTAGAGTTCCACTCAGCGACCACGATGCCAACTTTCCATGCGGAAGCATCGGGCACCTTAGCAGCATCGTAAACAGAAAGATTTTGATATGCAGTTGCCATATTATTGGTTCAATTTTGCTCTTTCGATATATTTTTCAATGTCAGCAGCTTCAGGAGCACTGTAGTACTTCTCTTTAATAGTAGTGTAAACCTCAATCGCTTTATCAAACTTTTTCAGATTTTCATAAGCCAAACCGGCTTTTTTCAAACAGATAGGAGAAAGCAGATCGTTACCAGCTTTATCCGCTGCTTTCACGAAATAATCTGCAGCTTTATCAACATTTCCAAGTTCAGCTTCACAATCACCGATAGCAGACAAAGCAGCGGGCTCCATCATCTTATCGTCTGAGTCGAAATCTTTCAGATAATTGATAGCTTTTTCATAATTCCCCAGGTTTTTATGGCAAATACCAGCATAAAACTTCGCAACATTGGCAGTTTTAGTGATTCCGTACTCATCGATAATTGCCTCAAATCCGGCATAATCTGCACCATTACCATTCAAGGCAATCTTAAATGAGTCTTGTTGGAAATAGAGTTCTCCTTTATAAATAGCAGCTTCGGCTTTTTTCTCTTTCGGCTTAACGTACGCATAGTTAAACGCCAAGACACCTGAAACAGCGACGACCACTACGGCCAACCCAATAAGAATTTGCTTTTGGTACTTTTCGATAAATTGCTCTGATTTGGTAAGAGCTTCTTGTACGTTCTCGAGTTCGATAGGACTTTGATTCTTCGTGTTTTCTGACATATTCATTTAAAATTTAGATCGAATATTTTTTTGTTTGAAGGGCAAAAGTAGCCTTTTTATGGATATAAACGAAATTTCCGTTAAACTTTTTCGAAAATCAAAGTCCGTTATTCAACCCCAAATGACGATTGACCATAAAATTTATACCTTTGCATAAGCTCCAACCTCACGGAGTACCCATTCATCCCGTATAATCATGTTTCTGAAGCATATCTCCATTGTAAATTATAAGAATATTTCGCAGGCCGATTTTGATTTTTCGCCAAAGATAAACTGCTTTTTGGGCAATAATGGCATGGGAAAAACAAATCTGCTGGATGCTATTTACTACCTGTCGTTTTGCAAAAGCTTTTGCAATACACTCGACAACCAGAATATCCGTCACGACGAAGATTTTTTCATGCTGCAGGGATTCTACAACCGGGAAAATAAAGAGGAAGAGGTCTACTGCGGAATGAAACGCCGCCAAAAGAAACAATTTAAGCGAAATAAAAAAGAGTACGAACGTCTTTCAGATCACATCGGATTACTTCCTTTAGTTATGATATCCCCTGAAGATGCGGCTCTCATTTTAGGCGGAAGTGAAGAACGAAGAAAATTTATCGATCAGGTAATCTCTCAGTCCGACAAACTTTACCTCGAAGCATTAATACGCTACAACAAAGCTCTTACCCAGCGCAATTCGATGCTAAAAAGCGATCAGCCCAATAGTGATATTTCACTGATGGAGATACTGGAAGATCAACTGAGTCGCACTGCCGATTATATCTATCAACGCAGACAGCAGTTTATCACCGAGTTTACTCCTATTTTCCAGGAATACTACGATTTTATCTGTGCTGGAAATGAAAAGGTGCAACTTATTTACGATTCTCACCTGAAAGATGGCAATCTGGCAGAACAGTTGAGCCGTTGCCGGGAAAGAGATAAAATATTGGGCTACACCACGCGTGGTACGCATAAAGATGACCTGCAAATGTCGCTTGGTGACTTCCCCCTGAAGCGTGTCGGATCGCAAGGGCAAAACAAGACCTACCTGATTGCTCTGAAACTCTCACAATTCAAATTCCTGAAGAAAAGCAGTCAAAACACTCCTATCCTTTTATTGGATGATATTTTCGACAAAATCGACGCTAATCGGGTGGAACAAATCATCAAACTGGTATCGGGCGATAGTTTCGGACAGATCTTTATCACCGACACTAATCGTAAATATCTCGATGAGATCATTGCCAAGGTACATCGTAATTATCACCTCTATCAGGTAGAACAAGGAGAGTTTATTCAAATATAAAAGAAACCTATAGGGAGGAAACCCCTTTACAACTCATAAATCCCATAAAAAATGCAACATAAAAATGCGGTCCCTCTGGGAGACATCATAAAAGAATTTCTTAAAGAAAACAATTGGGACGGGAAGATAAAAGAGACTCGAGTCATACAAGCCTGGAGCCTGCTCCTGGGTAAAAGTGTCACGATGTACACCACTTCTATTTTTGTAAAAAATAAAGTGCTTTACGTCAAACTGAGCTCTTCTGTACTGCGGGGAGAACTGCAAATGTGCCGCGACATGCTGATAAAAAGGCTAAATGATCACATCGGCGAAGATGCAATTATCAATATTATTTTTAGTTGAAAGGAAAAAATATGGAAGTCTTCAAACACAAATTTCCTGTGCAAATCAGGTTTAATGACATCGATTCTCTTGGGCATGTAAACAATGCCATCTACCTCTGCTATTTCGATTTGGGCAAATCGGCCTATTTCCAGACAGTACGAACTCAGATTATTGACTGGACCAAAATCGACATCGTAGTGGCAAACGTCAATATCGATTACCATGCACCCACCTATTTTCATGAGAAACTGGAAGTACAAACCAAGGTGACAGGTATTGGCAATAAAAGCATGAAAATGCTGCAACACCTGATCAATACCGAAACAGGGGAAATCAAGTGCTCATGCCGCACCATAATGGTAGGTTATCATCCAGAGAGCAAAATATCTAAATTAATTTCCGACGAATGGCGAAAAGCAATCTACGACTATGAAGGAACTCCATTCGATTAATCACGAAAAGAAACATCTTCGCAAAACTATTTTCAAAGCTCGCGAAGAACAGGGCGAAGAGACACTGCTTCGCCTTTCTGAAGAAATTATCGCTCGTCTCGAGGCTAATGCAACGTTTCAATCTGCACAAACTATCCTTTGTTACTATGCTCTTCCTTTCGAAGTAAATACAATACCGGCCCTCGATCGTTGGAGACAGACAAAAACGATCTTGCTACCTGTGATGGTTGGCAAAGAGCTAAAACTGAAACAATACCATGGGAAGGAGCAGATGGTGAAAGGTGCATTTAATGTATGTGAACCTATCGGTGAATTCATCGATCATTACGACACGATTGATTTGGTTATTGTTCCCGGACTTGCTTTTGACCGAAACAAAAACCGCATGGGCTATGGTAAAGGATTCTACGACAAACTACTGCCTCATATCAATGCAAAAAAAGCGGGAATTTGTTTCGAGTTTCAACTACTCGAACAAATTCCCGCCGACTATTTTGATCTCCCGATGGATCTTATTTTAACCGAGCGACAGACTGTGCTTTAAGCGACAGTCTGAGCGCTTGCTTACTCTTCAATGCATCTACAGCTTTTCTCAAAGTAATATCGTCCTGTAAGAAGATTGGATAAAAAGCATCATCTCCCAGCAAATTGCGGGCAATATAGGCCTCCGTTTGCACTTCAAGCATAGGTCGCGACATCTCTACATAGATCGGACGACGTCTTACCCCATGATTATGCGCATAATCAACTAATTCATCCACAACACTTCTGGTTTTCAGATACGACTGCATCTGTTTGTAGTGTTTAAACTGTTTGAGTATAGAGCGGTTACGATCAGCAAATTCAAAACAAAACTGATACAAAACCCCACTATTAACAAGGCTGTTAAAATAAGAGTTTATTCCTTCCGTTTCGCGTGGTACAAAAATATCAGGCATAATTCCACCACCACCATAAACCTTACGTCCGGTTACAGTTCTATACTCTTTCTTTTTATTCAATTTAATGCTGTCTTGCGAATCAAACTCACCATGGATATAACGATTCATTATATCATCTTCGTAATCTTTCAGATCACCCATCGCATACTCTTTCTGAATACATCGACCTGAAGGTGTAAAGTAACGGGCAATGGTTAATCGTAATGCAGAACCATCAGCTAAGGGATACTGCTGCTGGACCAACCCTTTTCCATAAGAACGACGTCCGATAATTAGGCCGCGATCATTATCCTGAATAGCTCCGGCAAAGATTTCACTCGAAGATGCTGAGAATTCATCGAGAAGAACTACCACCTGGTTATTCTGAAACGAACCGGAACCGTTGGAAACTGCATCGCTTCGAGGCATTGTTTTACCTTCAGTATAAACAATAAGACGACCTTGTGGCAAGAACTCGTTCACCATATTAATAGCAACATCAAGGAAACCACCAGGATTTCCACGCAAGTCAATAATAAAATTGGAACATTTTTGGTTTTGCAATTTAGCCAAAGCTGCTACAAACTCTGAATATGTGTTTGTTCCAAACTTACTAATCTTCACGTATCCGATTGTGGGTTCAACGGGAAAAGCAACATCAATACTATTAACGGGGATTTCACCGCGCTTGATCGTAAATGTAAGCAAAGATTTAGAAGAACTTCTTTTAATGCTCAACTTCACGGGAGAGCCTTCTTTCCCACGAAGTTTCTTCATAACTTTCTCATTGGTTACATTTTTACCAACAAAGATTGTATCATTGATGCTGACAATGCGGTCACCGGGCATCAATCCCACCTTTTCAGAAGGACCGCCAGTGATAACACTTACGACACTCACCGTATCATTCATAATACTAAACTGTACACCAATGCCACTAAAACTACCCTCCAGATCTTCATTCACTGCCTCCAGATCAGATGCCGGAATATAGACTGAATGCGGATCCAAACCACTGATAATATTTGGAATTGCTTTTTCCATCAACTCGTCCACGGAAATAGAATCCACATATTTCTCTGCAATAAGGTTGATTACGGCACTCATCTTATTGTTGTTGAAGGCCGGCAGATTTTTTAGCAAGATATTTGAAAAATAGGCTCCCATAATTATCCCCAAAATCAACGTCAGGGAAATATAGAAAATGAAACGTTTATTTGATTTCATGTCTAACTGATTATTTAACTGTATTTTCGTTTATTGTCAGATTCACTACTTCGATGCCGGCCTTACGTAAAAGGTTCACCCCATCCTCTATACGATATTTATCTAAATAGACCACCCGAATAATCCCTGCCTGAATAATCAATTTCGCACATTCAATACAGGGAGACGTGGTCACATACAACGTAGCCTCTTTACTACTGTTGTGCGAACCGGCTAATTTGGTGATCGCATTCGCCTCTGCATGTAAAACATAAGGAAATGTCAATCCGGAATCATCTTCACAAATATTATCAAATCCGGCAGGTGTACCGTTGTATCCATCAGAGATGATCATTTTATTCTTCACCACCAACGCCCCGACCTGTCGGCGACTGCAATATGAATTCTCCGCCCATATACGAGCCATACGTAGATAGCGTTGATCCAGCAAGATTTGTTTATCGTTGTTGTTTTCCATTCGGGAAATTATATAAAAAACGGATTCATCGACACAAACCGTCTCAATGAAACAGTTCGAAAAGCAGGAATCCGCAATTGATTGTATATTTCGAAAATATAGTTCTGAAGCTGAATAAGGAAAGTCTCAAATGAAAAATTACAGGAAAAAGAGGTATTTACTTTCGCTGCAATAAAAAAAGAGGCAATAAAAAGCCCCCTAGCCGATTTCTGACAAGCACTCTGCATTCTTTTCAATCCGCATAATACGAATAGAAATGCAGCAATAATCGCTAAAATAAAATTCATCAATTCTCTTTGCAAATAATAGTTGCAAAATTAATCAATAATATTCGATTCAATAATGAATTCACTCAATATTTATGCCTAAAAACATACTTTTTCAAATCATTTCCCCTATTTTCTCAACAGAAGAGTCTCTTTCTTTTCTACAACAACAAATTCGGGTTCATCGACCACAAAAAATCTCATAAAAAAATGCCACTGATAAAACATTTAACCTGCAAGAAAAACTATTCCTCGAAATCAAAGTCAAAATCGAATCCGTCGGAGAATTCAGGTTCAGTAAAACCATCCAAATCGCGACGGTCTTTTTTAGTCGGTCGACCTGTTCCTCTTGCACGATTCACAAAACCGCTGATCTTTTGCAATTCAAGTATCTCATACTGATCAGGTGTAGTTACATTTTCCATAAAATCCTGAACCAACTTTGCCCCCATCCGCTTATCGGTAAGCGCTAAGACTTTGAATGAATAAGTCACCGGAGGTTTTCTTACCTGAATCACCTCTCCCACTCTAATCATGCGCGAAGGCTTCACAGTGACATTCTGAATCATAATACGACCTTTTTTACAGGCTTCAACAGCAATGGTGCGGGTTTTAAAAATGCGGGTTGCCCACATCCATTTATCAATGCGTACCTCTTCCATTTACTTATTATTAAAATGGTTCATGGTCAATTGAATTCCAGCCAAACAGAAGCTTTTTATAATTTCGGCCGAGCGTTCCAGTTTTGCAGGTAACGTCTCTTCCTCTTCGGTTTTAAAATTCCCCAAGACATAATCAATCTGCATTCCTTTGGGATAATCACTTCCAATACCAAAACGAAGCCGGGAATAGGAATCTGTTCCAAGAATATGCTGAATATGCTTCAAGCCATTATGTCCTGCATCGCTTCCGCGGGGTTTTACACGCAGTGTACCAAACGGCAAAGCCAGATCGTCTACGACCACAAATACATGCTCGAGAGGAATATTCTCCTTCTGCATCCAGTAGCGAACTGCATTACCACTCAGATTCATATACGTGGACGGCTTGAGTAAAACTAACGTTCTGCCTTTTACCTTAAACTCGCAGATGGCACCGTAACGGCCATCGGCAAAAACAAGATTGGACGCTTTAGCTAAAGCGTCCAATACTCTAAATCCTATGTTGTGGCGGGTCATCTCGTACTCTTTTCCGATATTACCCAGACCGACAATTAAGTACTTCATTTCACTAATTTAATTTTGCAACCTTTTACGGTCAACAGAAAGATAATTATTTACCTTTTGCAGCAGCAGCAGCTTTCGCTCCTCTTGCAGCTCTTGTCAACTTAACAGCGCAAACTACTGCATTCTTAGCGTTCATCAGTTCCAGGTTAGGGAACGACAATTCGCCTACTTGTACAGCTTTACCCAATCCTAAGCTAGCAATATTTACAGTCAACTTTTCAGGAACGTTAGTATAAAGAGCTTTCACGCGCAATTTACGCATTTCAAGACTCAATTTACCCCCTTGTTTAACCCCTTCAGCCAAACCTTCAAGTACAACAGGTACTTCGATAACAATAGGTTTTTCTTCGAAAATTTGCAGGAAGTCAATGTGCAAAACACGGTCAGAAACCGGGTGGAATTGAAGATCTTTAATGATCGCATTGTAAGTTTTACCTTCAACGGTCAATTCTACTTTGAAGATTTCCGGAGTGTAAATCAATTTACGAACCGCATCCTGAGTTACAGTAAAGTGAACTGTTTCAGTACCACCGTACAATACTCCGGGAATAGCATCACTCTGACGAATTGCTTTGGCAGCTTTTTTTCCAAGGTCTGCTCTGCCAATACCTGCTAATTGAAATGTTTTCATTTTGATTTGTTTTGTGTTACTCCAAATTAAGTTTTCTCATGTTGCTTAATTTTCCATCACACGGACGTTCTTAAAAAGCGGTGCAAAAGTACGCAATTATATCCGTTTTTCAAACTATTTCATCTCTGAATAAACAAAAATTCCCACCGGAAAATTAATTCCGATGAGAAATGTTTTCTTTTGAGACTTTAAAAGAAGTAACGAGCTGTAAAAGAGAACTCCGTTCACAACCACCGACAACTCATTATTAATCGCGACGACTGCCTCCCAGATAGATCAAAATATAATAAACCAGCGTAGCCAGCGAACCCAACGCAGCCACTACATAAGTATATGCAGCCCAACGCAACGCATCCTGCGCCTTGTCATGCGTGTTTATGTTAGTAATTCCCGCATTGCTCAACCATGCCATTGCACGACTACTGGCATTGATTTCCACAGGCAGAGTTACAAAACTAAACAAAGTGGTCATAGAAAACAATACAATTCCAAACAAAAGCAATTCAGGGAATGATTTCAACATAAGAATGCCACCCAGCAATACCCATTGCATCCATTGAGAGGCGAAGTTAACTACCGGAACCAGCTTGCTGCGCATTTGCAAGAAACTGTAAGCAGTGGCATGTTGCACAGCGTGACCGCACTCGTGAGCCGCAACAGCTGCAGCTGCTACACTATTGCTATAATAAACATCTTCACTCAGGTTTACTGTTTTGTCAGCCGGATTGTAGTGATCTGTCAATCGACCTTCCACCGAAAGCACTTTTACATCGTAAATACCGTTATCCCGAAGCATCTTTTCAGCAACATCTTTCCCGGTCATCCCGTTAGGAATGGCTACTTGTGAATAAGTATCAAATTTACTGCGAAGTCTGCTCTGAATCAACCAACTTATCAGGGCAAAAACACCAAAAATTACGTAGATAAACATAGTTTTAATTATTTAGTATAGAAACGACTCATCAAAATCTGTGCCAACTCTATTTATCTGACATAATCATCAGACCTTAAGAACTTAAATACACGCTCAGACAAATCTGTCGTAAAAATACATTGAAATAGAGGATTGTAAAAATATTTTTTCTCAAAAATTGTTTTGAACAGCATCGGATTTCTCTAATATTCTGCAAAATAAAAGAAATACAGACTATTAGAAAACATAATAACTGATAAACAAATCCCTACAACCTACACCTCTTGAAACAAAAAAAAGGCACAGCCAAAGCTGCACCTGATAATAATTAATCTTGCAAAAGAAGTATTACTCTTCTTCGCTATATCTTTCAATAGTCTGGTCACGGTCAGGCCCAACCGATACAATTGTGATGGGCACTTCCAATTCCTCTTCAAGAAAAGAGAGGTATGTATTGAATTCTTCGGGGAATTCATCTTCACTCTGCATTTTTGTCATATCAGTCTTCCAACCCGGTAATTCAACATATACCGGCTCTACGTTACCGTCAAGGCTATAGGGAAAAACAGCAGTTTCTTCGCCATTTATTTTATATGCCACGCATGCTTTAATAGCCTCAAATTGATCAAGCACATCGCTTTTCATCATAATCAGCTTGGTAACTCCATTGATCATAACCGCATACTTCAAGGCAACCAGGTCAATCCATCCACAACGACGAGCACGTCCGGTAGTTGAGCCAAACTCATGACCGCGTTGACGAAGTTCTTCTCCTGTTTCGTCAAATAACTCCGTAGGAAAAGGACCGCTACCTACACGGGTACAATAAGCTTTAAATATCCCGAATACATCACCAATTTTGTTAGGCGCAATCCCCAAACCTGTACATGCTCCTGCACATACCGTATTTGAAGAAGTCACAAAAGGATAAGAACCGAAATCAATATCAAGCATAGTACCTTGTGCTCCTTCCGCCAAAACAGAATGACCCGCTTTCATAGCATCATTAATGTAATGTTCAGAGTCTACAAAAGTGAAGCGTTTCAATACCTCAAGACCCTCGAACCACTCTTTTTCGATTTCAGCAAGATTGTACTCGAAGTTATATTGTTTCAGGATCGCTTCGTGACGCTCAGTAGCAGATTTATATTTTGCATCGAAATTTTCAAGTATATCCCCTACTCGCAACCCGTTACGGCTGGTTTTATCAGTATAAGTAGGACCAATACCCTTTAATGTCGAACCGATTTTGGAAGCTCCTTTTGAAGCTTCGTAAGCAGCATCAAGCAGACGGTGAGTAGGCAAAATCAGGTGAGCCTTTTTCGAAATCAGCAGTTTTTGAGTCAGGTCATAACCTGTCGTTTCAAGCTTCTCAATTTCTTTTTTGAAAATAGCCGGATCAAGCACAACGCCGTTTCCGATTACATTCATTTTATCTCCTTGAAAAATTCCGGAAGGAATGGTGTGAAGTACAAATTTGCTTCCGTTGAATTCGAGAGTGTGACCAGCATTCGGTCCTCCCTGAAAACGGGTAATCACATCATATTGGGGTGTCAAAACATCCACCACTTTTCCTTTACCTTCGTCTCCCCATTGTAAGCCTAATAAGACATCTACTTTCATTGCTATATCGTTAAATATTTGTTTCGCATAAGTGCATAAAATAAGCCGCCCCATATGTGCGACTTCACACGAGACCGGATCGAGAACAACCTATTTCTTCGTCTCCGGCATCAGTTTCTTTTTAGCGGCCTGCTTAGCGCATTTATTACAAAGCCCATAGATGTACAGACTGTAATGCGTCAGCGCAAACTTATTCAGGCGCTTACTTTGAATAACATCCTTTATATCGTGATCTTTAATCTCTTTGATTTCACCGCACACTGAGCAAATAAGGTGCAAGTGATTATCGTTGTTATACGCTTTTTCATAGTGTGACATATTGGCACCAAAACTATGTTTGATCACCAGATTACTGTCCACTAGGAGCTCCATCGTATTGTATAAAGTAGCCCGACTTACTACCGGACGCTCAGCATTTATCGAATTATAGAGAAAATCAATATCAAAATGGTCGTCAAGCGTGTAGATATGTTTCAATATCATGTAACGTTCCGGAGTTTTTCGGTGCCCTTTTGCTATCAGGTAAGCCGTAAACTCTTGCTTAACCTTTTCAAATACATCTTCTTCAGCCATCGAATCACTTTGTTTTTTCATCGCCAAAATTATAGCTTTTTATTGGATTTACAAAGGAGTTTGTAAGTAATAATCATATTCAAACTTGAGATCGTCATAAATCTGCTGCTTTTTATCACAATCTATCTCTGACATTCGCTGAATTTCAACCAAAATATTTTCGGCCAAATGCTTATTTTTTGCACCAAGGCGTTTCAACCCCAATAGTGCTCCATTAAAGAGATTTAACCGATCTGATTGCAGATCGCTAATTGCCTGATCAATAATAAAACTATTCTCCTCATCAGCAAAAACTGTCCCCTTGGCGGCTAAACGAGCTAATAAATGCCAGGCTGTATAACGTGCCATTTCCGCTTGGCCGGCAAGCAAATCAACTACCAAATTATGAGCAAACGAAAGATGCTGAAAGAGATTCATACTACATTGCTCCGCCATTTCGGGGTGAGCAATAGATCCGACCCATTGAAAGGCGAGTTCCGGCGTGAACGATTCAACGGGCTGAATAAATGAAGCCAGTATCTTCAGCTCTCTTATATTTTCAGCCCAAAGCTTTTGCGCTAGCTCATGGTTCTTACCATATTCGACCGCCATCTTACGCAATGTGGGCAATGCCACACCGAAGTTGAGTTTATAATCGAGGCCACGCTCACGCATATTAGTGGAAACAACCCCGTTCATCGCCAGACGAAGTCGTCTTTTAATATTTTGAATTTTTAGATTATAATCTTCAGTCATATAAGAAGCGTTTATTCGTTGATTTCTGTAGTAAAAGATCCGAACTTAAAAACACAAGAACATCGTGTAGCCGAAGTCTCAATCATTAATATTGGGCAATGTGGCGTATTCTTTCGCATAACGCAGCATTTGCTCTGTATAACCCTCCCCGTAAGATATTTTCACGTCGACTATATTGCCTTTTTCATTCCAGACAGGAGTCAGCACCGGATTGACAAATCCGCGATAAGGAGCAATATTTAATTTTGCGTAACGAGATAGAATCTCTTCGTGCAGTTTGGGATCTACTTTGACAGCATAAGTCTCAACCATTTGCTTTGCAGCTTCAAAATCACCTTCTGATTTGATACGCTGCACCTCGGACAGTAATCTACCGATCAGTTTGCGCATTTTCTCGAAGTCATTAATCACGACAAATGTCTTTCCGTCACGCTGCTTCAACTCGACAACCTTATCTTCCGCTCCTTTTTCGAGGAGCCAACGACCGATCAGTGCCCGATTGCGCATGTGAGCCTGCTCGATGTCTTTTCCGGGTTTAACGCGGGTAAGCTGTGTAAGCAACCCGTTCATTACATATTTATAGTACTCAGACTTGTAAGCTTCTGCATTTGGAAGCAAGCCCAACTCCACCGTTTTGGGATCGGCGATGTAATAAAGAGCAAAGAGATCAGCTCGCGCCTCTTCCATAGGAGAACCGTAAGCTCTTAATGCATCAGGATCAACGCCCGACAAAAGTTTACCAGACCCATGTCCCAGACATTCATGTAAATCGGTATGCAAATTATCCGCTTGAAAACCGAATATTACGATACAATTGCGATTTTCATCATCCCAGACAAACTCTTCGAGAAAACCATTCCCCTGCGATGCCTGGTCATAAGCCTCTGTAATATTTTCTATGGTGACGGATTTCGAACCATGGTCGCGACGAATCCAATTGGAGTTTGGCAAATTAATTCCGATTGGTGTGGAAGGATAACAATCGCCACCCAAAGCTGCCACTGTGATTACTTTTGCCGAAACACCTTTGACTGTCTCTTTTTTGAAACGATCATCAATGGGTGAATTATCTTCAAACCATTGCGCATTGTCACTAATCAGCTCAGTGCGTTTAGTAGCTTCATGATTTTTAAAGTTCACAATAGCCTCCCAGCTGGCTTTCAATCCCAGCGGATCGCCATACGATTCTGTAAAACCGTTTACAAAATCAATATCGGATGTAAGATCTTTCAGCCAAAGCACTGCATATTCATCATACTCTTTCAGGCTTCCCGACTTATAGTAGGAAATCAACTTCTCTATTACAGCTTTTTGTTGTGTATATTCGGAATGCGGAACAGCTTTCTCCAACCAATAAACTACCTTCTCGATGGCAGGCGAATACAGCCCTCCCAGTTTCCAGATTTTTTCGAAAATCACTCCATTTTCTTTCACTAGCCGACTGTTCAATCCGAAAGATATAGGCGTCTGACCGTTCGGGTCTTTCATTTTATTGTAAAATGCTTCAGCTTCAGCCTGCGAGACTCCGGCGTAGTAATTATTGGCTGATGTCTGCAATAAATCTTGTCCGGCAGCTTGATTCACCCGCTTAGGCATAATCGTCGGATCAAATATCACTGGAACAATCCGCTTGAGTAATTCATTCTTTGTCTGTCCGTTTGTCAAACCAAGTTTTTTCTCCGAAAGTCTATTTATCTGATTGATGAAAAAATCTTTCGAAAATTTCGGGCTTAATTTATCGGAGGAGTAATCATGATGAATCCCGTTATTATACCAAACCTGCTTGAGATATTCAGTCAAAGCCTCAAAATCAGCGCAACTTTTTTCTCCTGAATAGTTTTGAAAAATTGCTTCAAGGGTGCGACGAATCGATAGATTCCATCGGCAATTTTGATCAAATAAAATGTCGCGACCAGCATGGGCAGCTTTCGAAAGATAATAAATGATTATTTTTTTTTCGAGGTTGAGAGATTCAAATCCGGGAACTTTATAGCGAAGGATTTCTACATCGGCAAAGCGATCAACGGAATAGACAAATGTATCGGGAACTTCATCGGCAACCTGAACCGATTGCAAAGGCGACGAAGCCATATAGGCTGCAGTAGTCATAAGATAAATCAAATTTTCATGAATTGTTTCTTAATTCTTCATATTATGGAAACACATGGAGCCTGCTCTTCCTGTACAAACACATATGCCATGCCTGTATCAAAGAGCAAATTGAAAAACAGAGGATTTTTCGAGCTTAATATTCCAACTCTCGTTTTCCCTGACGGATAATTTCAGGCTCTCCTTCACTGCAATCCACTACGGTAGAAGCAGTAAGACCGCCAAATCCTCCGTCAATAACAAGATCGACTGTTTGCTCGTATTTCTCGTGCAGCAATTCGGGATCAGTCATATATTCCAGAATCTCATCATCATTGTGAACAGAAGTGGTAAGTAACGGATTTCCCAACTGACGAATAATCTCGCGGGCAATATTGTTGTCGGGCACACGTATACCCACAGTCTTTCTGCTCCGATATATTTTGGGCAATTTACTATTGGCTGTGAGGATAAATGTAAACGGGCCGGGGAGATTCTTCTTCATCAGTTTAAAGGTGGCATTATCCACTTTCACAAATTCGCTGAGATTACTGAGATCGGAACAAATGATGGAGAGATTTTGTTTGCGGGGATCTATGCCTTTGATTCTGCATATCTTCTCTACCGCCCTGACGTTGAGAGCGTCGCAACCCATTGCATAGACGGTATCTGTAGGGTAAATCACCAATCCTCCGTCGCGAAGGACTTCTACCGCTTTATCTATTTCACGCTGATTGGGATTCTCGGGGTAGATTTTTATTAGCATAACTCCTGAATTTTTAATCTTCGGGATCTTTCCCGTTATCATTAGCTACAACGGGAAAGGCCGAAAATTATATGGTTAGGCCTGAGTCAACTCAGGACTTTATTTATCAGCAAAATACAAACGAGATTATTTCTCGAAGCTTTGCTCGTATTGAGTCATAACTTCCACACTCATGGCCATGCTAGAGAAACCGCCGTCATGGAACAGGTTCTGCATAGTTACTTTGCGGGTCAGATCGGAGAACATCACAATACAGTAGTCAGCACAATCGTCAGCCGAAGCATTACCCAGCGGAGACATGCGATCAGAAAAGTCCATCAATTTACTCATTACACCCACACCGTTACCAGCAGTAGTCATGGTCGGAGATTGAGATACTGTATTAACGCGAACACCTTTTTCGCGACCGTAAATATAACCAAAGCTGCGACAAATAGATTCGAGCAATGATTTGGCATCTGCCATATCGTTGTATCCACACAAAGTGCGCTGAGCTGCTACGTATGAAAGAGCAACGACAGAACCACCTTCAGCTATTGCATCCATTTTTTTTGCTACCTGAAGCATTTTGTGGAATGATATAGCTGAAATATCCATTGTTTTACCCATCAAATCGTAGTCAATATCATCGTATTCGCGTTTTTTACGCACGTTGGGCGACATTCCTATTGAGTGTAATACAAAGTCAATTTTACCACCCAAAATTTCCTGTGATCTGGCAAATACTTGTTCCAAATCAGCTACACTGGTAGCATCGGCAGGGATCACTTCTGCATTTAATTTTTCACTCAATGCACTCACTTCACCCATACGAACAGCTATAGGTGTATTTGATAATGTAATGATAGCGCCTTCTGCTACGGCCTTCTCAGCTACCTTCCAGGCTATAGACATCTCGTTCAATGCACCGAAGATAATGCCTCTTTTTCCTTTTAATAAACTGTAACTCATTCGTTTAATATTATTTGTTTAACATTGCCTTTTTCTATCTCAAAGCATTTCTGCCGTGCACAAAAAGGCAAAATTTGCGCAAAGGTAATATTTTTCAGGAGACGAGTCAAAAAAAATTGTTTCTAAAAGTGGAGAATATTGAAAGATTGAGACTTCATGTTCTGAATAAAAGTAAAATATATCATACTTATGGATAAAAAATCAAGCAAAACACAGTATAAATCTTCTAAACCGGCAGAATCTACCCAATATGCAAATCATTAAGCTGAACGTTTTCAAGAATAAAACCCCTTCACAATAAAATAATTAAGGGGAGCTGAAACAAATCCGCCCCCCTATTTCCCAATAAAACAAACAAACTTTTATCACCCTAAAAACTAAAGCTTCCTAAATTCTTCTTCTGCGTTACTCTGATCAATTACAGTAACATCATATAAGATTTCCGATTTGACAGATTTACCTTGCAATACATCATATAGTCTGAAAACGCCATCATATCCCATGGATTTGAAATCCTGCTTCATCGTAGCACAGTTAGGATGCTTTTCGATAAACATTAGCAATGGCTTAGAAACATCAAAAAAGACGGTAACTCCTCCTTTTTTAATGAAATCAGCCAATACCGGAATACTATCAACGCCTGTCAACGCCATAGCCCCCCACACCATTTGTATTCCATTAATATCTTTGTTTTTCGTCAACTCATATGACAGTATTTCAGATCCAAAATCTGGCATTTCAAATGAGTAAAGTACATTGGAAATCTTATTTGAATCAAATCCTGATTTAAAACCAGCTAAACGCTCTGCAAGATTATCAGCATTAGGGCCACCACTCATCACAGCAACTTTCTGGGGAGTCTTCCCGGCTTTTTGAAATAGTTTATTCAAGGTTTCGGCACACACTTTCCCTGCCTTTCTATTGTCTGTACCAATATAGAAAACACGTTTACTTCCCGGACAATCCGAGTCGAAAGTTGCGACCTTAATACCGAGAGAATCAGCTTTGTTGATAGTCTCCCTCAGTGCTTCTACATCATTGCAACTGATCAGAATGCCATCAACCTTATACTTAATCAGATTCTCTATCAATTCCTTCTGTCTGGTAGCGTCGCTGGAGGTAGGAGCTTCCCAGGTAACCGTTATCCCCAAATCATTTGCAGCTTTCATGCAGCTCTCTTTCACTTGATCGAAAATGGCATTATCCACTTTGGGAATCACTGCAATAATAATATCTTTCTTTTGGCGCTCCTTTTTACAGGAAACTGTAAAAGCCATCAGAACGGATAATGCCGAGAGCAAGAACCAATGTTTTCTCATAACAGATAGATTTAATATAGTTTCAACAATATAAAATTTAACGAAAGAATATGCCAATAAAGATCAATTACAGATTGAATTATTTAAGCCCTATATACATTACACTAAAACAAAAACAGTTTTTGCAGTTGTTTCACATAAATTTGTACAATCTTATAACAACAAAGAGGTTAAGTTTGTTTTTTAATATTCATGTTATTGATCTATATTTGCAAAATTGCAAATATAGAGATCGTATTTTCTAAAAAAGAGGCTTGATTTGTTGCTAAAAATTGAATAAGAAAAGGCCAATAAACGAAATTTGCACTTATTCAATCAGTATAACAGAAACCATGGAATCCTTTGGCGTTAAATTCAACTCATACATACATGAACCATTCCGAATACATCTCTCTTAACCGAGACCGATTCATAGACGAACTATTTCAACTTCTACGTATTCCCTCCATCAGTGCTCAACCCGAATACAAGGCCGAAATGTATAGATGTGCCGAAACCTGGCGTGATCTTATTCTCGCAGCGGGTGCCGATCTGGCGCAAGTAATGGAATCGACCGGCAATCCGGTAGTTTATGGAGAAAAAAACGTTTCAAAGGATGCTCCTACAGTATTAGTCTATGCCCATTACGACGTGATGCCCGTAGAGCCGCTGGAGCTATGGGATACACCGCCTTTTGAGCCTTACATTAAAGACGGAAATATTTTTGCCCGTGGAGCCGATGACGATAAAGGTCAATCCTTTGCTCAGTTGAAAGGCTTCGAAACCGTTGTAAAAAATGGTCTTCTCAAATGCAATATCAAATTTCTGATTGAAGGTGAAGAAGAGATCGGATCCCCAAGTCTGGAGCGCTTTTGCATAGAAAACAAAGAGTTATTGAAAGCCGATGTGATTTTAGTATCAGACACAAGCATGTTAGGTAAAGAAACACCGAGCATTACGACCGGTTTGCGGGGATTAGCTTACTGGCTAGTTGAAGTATCCGGACCTAACAGAGATCTTCACTCTGGTATCTATGGTGGAGCTGTAGCCAATCCGATCAACGAACTTTGCAAACTGATTGCAAGCGTAACGAATGCGGATGGACACATTACTATTCCCGGATTTTACGACGATGTGGAGGAAGTTTCCAAGCAAGAACGAAAAATGATGGCTACCATCCCACACAACGATGAAAAATATGCCAAAACACTCAATGTAGAGGAATTATTCGGAGAAAAAGGATTTAGTACGCTGGAAAGAACAGCCATCAGACCCACCTTCGATGTCTGTGGCATTTGGGGAGGATATACCGGAGAAGGAACTAAAACGGTCTTACCTTCCAAAGCATATGCCAAACTATCGAGCCGGTTAGTTCCTCATCAAAAAAATGAGAAAATCGGACAACTTGTAAAACTATACTTCGAAAACCTGGCTCCGAAAAGCATTAAAATATCTGTCGATCTTGTTCATGGCGGCGAACCCTACGTTTGCCCGATCGATCTGCCGGCTTATCAGGCCGCCGAAAAGGCATACGAAAATGCTTTTGGGGTGAAACCTCTGACTGTACGGCGAGGAGGCAGCATTCCCATTATCACAGTATTCGAAAAAGTATTAGGTATAAAATCCGTTCTAATGGGTTTCGGTCTTGAAGAAGACGCCATTCATTCCCCCAACGAAAATTATCCGGTAGAACTATTAATGAAAGGCATCCATACCGTTTGCGAATTCTATCTGGAATATGGCAAGAATATAGATATAACAAGCTAGTAATAAATATTCTATATTTTTTCTATGACTTGTTTTTTCAACGTCAGCGATACTAATTCAGAAGGTTACCTTTTTAACACTCCGACTTTATTATTCGACACACCCCGATAATACTTGTTCGAGACGTTTTTTTCACAATACCCAAACAGCCTTTTATTAAATATCTTCCTTTTAAAGATCCATGAGCGTGTGCATCGATTAAGC
Source organism: Bacteroidales bacterium (assembly GCA_963668555.2). Classification (GTDB taxonomy): domain Bacteria; phylum Bacteroidota; class Bacteroidia; order Bacteroidales; family UBA7332; genus CAXXIC01. The sequence continues at coordinate 4,160,093 of CAXXIC010000001.1, read as the reverse complement.
TTTTTAGCGGATATATAACAAAACTATTCCTTATTTTTGCGCAGACAAATCAACGAATAAAAGATGGCAATTGTAATTGACACAGATAATCCCGAATTTCAGGATGCGCTGAACCTGATTCAGCACACCCGTCAATCCGTTTTTCTGACAGGGAAAGCGGGTACGGGTAAATCAACATTTCTGAAACATATCTGTCAGATTACACGTAAAAAATTTGTAGTATTGGCTCCTACCGGAGTTGCAGCTATCAATGCAGGCGGCAGCACAATTCATTCGTTCTTCAAGCTACCCTTTCGCCCGATATTACCGGATGATCCCGATTTGAGCCTGCAAAATTCCCGTATTTTCAATTTTCTTAAATACAAACGAGAACATAAAAAGCTGATTCAAAATGTCGAACTGGTGATCATTGATGAAATTTCAATGGTAAGAGCTGACATTATCGACTTTATCGATCGAGTGCTGCGTGTTTATTCAGGGAATATGCGTGAACCATTTGGCGGCAAGCAAATACTGTTCGTCGGAGATGTATTTCAACTTGAACCGGTAGTAAAAAGTGATGAACGTGAAATCCTATCGCGCTTCTACCCCAATCCCTTTTTCTTTTCCGCCAGGGTTTTCAAAGAAATGGCACTTGTACCTATCGAATTGAAAAAAGTCTATCGACAAAAAGATCAGGACTTTGTCTCCGTCCTCGATAATATCCGTACCAACACGGCTCAATCGTCTGACCTGCAACGATTGAATGGCCGCTATCAACCGACCTTCACTCCTCCGGTGGACGATTTCTTCGTCACACTGGCTACTCGTCGCGATAATGTGGATTACATTAATGATCAAAAACTAGCAGAACTATCCGGCGAGGAGTCGCGATTTATGGGCGAAATCAAAGGCGATTTTCCTGTAAATAGTCTTCCTACCCAAATGGAACTGGTACTGAAAGAGCAGGCACAAGTCATTTTTATCAAAAATGATTTTGGCGTACCTCAAGACCGTCGATGGGCAAATGGAACAATCGGACGAATCACGCACATCTCTGATGAAGGAAAAATATATGTTCTATTGGAGAATGGAACAGAATGCGAAGTCGGACGAGATTCATGGCGTAACATTCGCTACAAATACAACGAAAAAGAAAACCGCATCGAAGAAGAAGAGCTGGGCGTATTTATCCAATATCCTATTCGATTAGCGTGGGCTATTACAGTGCATAAAAGTCAGGGATTAACATTCAGTCAGGTGTTGGTCGATTTCAGCGGAGGTGTATTTGCCGGAGGTCAAGCCTATGTGGCACTCAGTCGCTGCACTTCGCTCGACGGCATTATCTTGAAAAAACAGATCAACCGCAGCGATATTTTCGTAAAACCAGAGATCATTCAGTTTTCGAAACAGTTTAATGATCGCCAATTGATCGACCGTTCGCTTAAACAGGCACAAGCGGATATTCTATACGCACAATGCGCTAAAGAGTTTGATCAGGGCGATTTCGCCAACTGTCTGGATTCTTTCTTCAAGGCTATTCATTCGCGATACGATATTGAAAAGGCCGTACCCAAACGATTTATCCAGAAGAAACTCAATATCATCAATACCCTGCGCAAGAAAAACAAAGAACTTCAGGATCGGCTCAACGAGCAACGGGAATTCCTCAACGATCTTTCGCATGAATATCTGCTGATGGGAAATGAGTGTATACTCAAAGCTAAAGATAGTCGCGCTGCAATGGCTAATTTCGATAAAGCACTGAAGCTTAACCCATCAAATGTAGATGCTTGGGTGAGAAAAGGGGTTACACTCTACGATCAGAAGGAGTGCTTTGATGCAGAACCTTACTTTAATGAAGCTATCCGATTGAGTCCACTTAACTTTAAAGCTTTATATAACCGTGGTAAAAATCGGTTTGCTATGAAAAACTACGAAGGCGCTGTGAGTGATTTTGATAAGGCTGTCGGGATAAAACCTGAACATGCCTCAGCTGTAGAATACCTCGGTGATTCATTTTCCAAACTCGGTCAACAGGAAATGGCCTTGAGATTTTGGGAAATCGCAGAACATCTACGGGAGATAAAAAAGAATAAATCGAGTAAGAAGTAAGCGATTTATTCACTCACTGTCCTCTCATACTCCCCTTACGTGCCATTCGGCATACCTCGGAATACCGCCGACTTTTTTCACGATGAACACCTTTATCTTGAGCTACGCTTCACTCTATCGAGGCATTTCCGGGACTTACACCCTGGAGTTATCGCCTTTGTCTGGCAAATATAAACCCCATCTGCCGGAAGAGATCCTGACAGCCTGGGCCTGAATAAAAAGATTCCGAAAAAGATTCCATTATTTTAAAAACCGGCTTACCAATTCAATACCGCAATTCTTGCCTAGGTTGCGGCTGTATTTCCTTTCGGTGTCATTATTCCAGTGCTCTACTACACCGAGACTTTGCAGGCCTGTGCCGTTGCGCTCGGGGTCGTAGAAGGTTTTCGAAGGAGGATTATTGGCCAAAGCCGCTTCCACCAGATATTTTTCGCAGTAAGCCATATCGCGGAGATCAGGCCATTGCGAGCGCAGGAAGTCAATACCGACAGCATCCACCGCCACACCATCCTGCGAAGCGAAAAGGCTGCAACACCATCCACCATTGAAAGGCGCAGAGGTCCATTTATCCTTCAACAACGGCGGTCCGTCCTGCGAACGTGCGGCATATAATCCATCAATCATATAAAGCATCGTTTTTCCACCCATATCCTTGTGTCCGAGGAAATCGGTAAAGGTCATGTATTTGTCTTTACCCTGACGATCCTGATTGAAGTTGTCGTGCGAATTCTTCCTATAGTTGGCATCGATACTGGTTACGCCGTAGAAGTTCTTTCCGCAGAGCGTCACGCCCTGTCCGCGGTGGCCTTTAAGCAAAGCGACATTAATCAGGTAATCGGCCTCTACGGCACATTTGGCCAAGCCGGTTGCCAACTTGCCATTGTCGATGGAGTAAGGAATCACATTGTCCACGTAGGTTGATTTGGTACGGCCGTCACCTCCGGAGTTGTCCACAAACACCACTTCCGGGAAATCCTTGTGGCATTTATTGAAAATGCAATCCGTGATAAAACGGCTGGCATCAAAGATAGTAATGTTCTTCTGAGGCACTCCGGCCTCTTTCACCAAACTGTGCAACATCGAATAGACCAATTGCGGAGAACCGTTCAATCCGGTCGTATCGGAATGGCTGGTGGTATTGTTTTGGTTGATTTTGATGGCAATTTTTTCGGTCGGGCGATAGCCGTTCGCACCTCTGTTCTTTATTTTGTTGAAACTTTTGAAGAGGGCATCCCACGCTTTTGCTTCGCTTTTCTGTCCGGAAACAGAAAACAATACTTCGGTAAACATGCGGTTAACCTCTTTGTGCGAAGTTGATTTATCTTCCCACCAGTATTTGTTCGTTCCGTCCCAGGTCGCCACCTTGGGATCGAACACCCACACCACACGTCCGGGATAGATGCCGTGCCCCACTCCCACCGGCGCATTCGATTCAAGCATGATAAAATTGCGTACCTGCGCGTAAATCCGCTCCGTATTGTTGCTCGTAAACATCAAGAAGCTGGCAATCGCCAACACTAAAAACAAAGCAGCATAGCTATATTTCGCTTTTCGGAAATGCTGACGCGCCTTGCGCAAGGCAGTCATGGTGCCAACCAATGTCAGCAGATAGATCACAAACGACGACATGATCGGTGCAGCCGCCTGCATACAAGGATATGTCGCACGGCTGGGTTTGGGAATCACCCGCAACAAAAACCAGACAGTGGCTGAAATGCCACCCACCCAAAAGACTAGCTTGTCCCATCTTCGTTTAGGACGATAGCCTTGATTATCGTGGTTATTTTCTTTTTCTGAATTCATAAGTATTGACTTTAATTTCACCCCGGGATTCTAAAGTCACGGGATGAATGATTATCATTTACCGCTCACTTCCAGCTTAATCACATCGTACATGATTCCGCCGCCCGGTTTTACATTCAGCAATTTAAAGGAGATAGTATTCTGTTCCGCTTTGAGCAACGATACAGGGAAGCGCACCTCTTGCTGCTGGTAATAGCCGCCCAGGATGGAGGAGCGATATACGGTGTGGTCGTTGCCGAAGTTATACGTACCCGCTTTGGTGCCGTTTACCCAAATCTCCAATGTCGGATTCTTTGCCGAACCGGCTAGTCCGAGAGTAATCACACCTTCTCCGGTTGGGGCTTTATCGAGGTTGAAGTTGACATTCCAGCTGCCTTGTCTGGTCTGGGCGTAATACCAATCTTCGGAATCCTTGCTCTTGCCCACGGTGTAGGTGAGGTTGGCGGGCACATCGTTAAAGACACCGTAATAGCGTTTGTGATCGCTCAGTTTGAAGCCACGCGTGGTGCGGTCTGCCACGCCGATTTGCCAGAGCTTCGTGCCATTTTGTTTCGGAATCCATTCGATTTTATTTAATGCCACTGTCTGGTTGGCTTTTACTTCAATATCGTTCTTGCAAAACTCTTCGGTAACATTATCGGTGAAGGCATAAAGGCTGTATTTGCCCGGACGGATATGGGGAATCGTGAAGTTCCCCTCCTTATCGGCACGCACGGCGAAGATATAGCCGTGTGATTGCGCCTGCCAATCCACGTCGGGAGCGGCCAGTATGATGTGAGCATTGGCCGCCGAAGCGCCTACGACCTGCAATTGTCCCGTCACCGTGCCGCGCTGCAATGGATAGTCTGGATGTTCCATCCATTTATAGGGCCACTTCGCCACCTCTTCGTCGGCTTTGCGCTTAGCGTCGTCCCAGATGTCGGCGATGTTTTTACCCGAATTCACATAGAGGAAGAATGGTCCGCCCAGCTTCTGCCATTCGCCGCTGATGGGGCCGTCGTCTTTCTTCTTATCTAGCAGGAAGTGGTCGCACTGGAACATCATGATCATGAACGGTGTGGTGTGTACGGTATTGAACTGCTTGGTGGGGCCACCGTTCAGGTACTCGTGGCTCGCCTGGATCACGAAGAGCCCTTTGCCCGATTTCTGCCCGGCATAACCATGCACGTGGCGGCCTTCGATGTAGTCGGCGTAATCGTATTTGGTGTAGTAGCTGCTGTCGGCCAGCTGGTAGGTCCAGTCCTGGATTTTCTTTTTGAAGTCGGAGAATTTCGGTATTGAACCCTGTATGTTGTCGCGCACCAGGTGGTAGTCGTAGAGCGTGGAGTCGGCGCGCAATCCCCAGCGAATTTGCCCGAAGCCGCCGGCGGGTGAACCGGCGTGGTGATACTGTTCGAGGTAGCAATAGATACCACTTTCTCCGGAGAGTAACACATAGTGCAATTCGAAGAAATAGCCATTGGCGGCTTCGTGGGTGAAGGAGATTTCGGCCAGTTCGGGTGTCTGGCGCACCAGTTTGTAGGTGGAGGGCCCCATCGAAAAGCCCGGTCCCATCAGATAGCCGCGGCCGTAACTGCCGAGGAGATCCTGCCCAGCCTGCTTGATGAAGGTAAGCGTGGCGTCTTTTTTCTCAAAGGTGAATTCCACCACTCCGTTTGACAGCGTGACCGCATTGCCCGTGTCGGATATTTTCACCGGATTGGCTGCAAATGCCGCACCCGCACTCAACGCCAGCACTGTAATCAGAAAGATTGCTTTTATCTTGTTCATTGCTTCTTAGTTTACTAAGAGCAAATGTTACGATTTTCCCCGACAATCGCGTACATTGATTTGCGGATTTTTATAGAGAGAGACGTTTTTGCAGGGATTTGTATGATTTTCGGGGGAAATAGGAAAAAGAAATGAACAATGAACTTGACATGTTTTTACCTTACAAACTTATATATCCTCCAAAATTGTTTAGAATATATTTAAAAGAACTACCAACGTGTAGCATTTTTTACTTATTTTGCCAATCCTTGCAGCAATCCCACTAATGACTGCATCTTTCAATTGTATTGAACTATGGTGAACGAAAAACAGCTGATTGAATCATGTATTGATGGAGATCGTAAAGCGCAGAAAACGCTTTACGATCTCCATGCACGTAAAATGATGGCTGTGTGCATGCGTTATGCGGGAGAACCTGAATTAGCGCAGGATTTGCTGCAGGAAGGATTTATAAAGGTATTTACAAATCTGACAGCATTTCAGTATAACGGTTCCTTTGAAGGGTGGATGCGCAGAATTTTCATAAATACTTCGCTGGAATACTTGAGAAAAAACGATCTGCTTCGTGAAGCCATCGACATCGATACGGGATATGCCTTAACAGCAGAAGCTGACTATACGGTTGTCGAAGAACTTTCGGCCAATGATTTACTAAAACTGATTAGTGAATTGCCACACGGATTCAGGGTGGTTTTCAACATGTATGCAATTGAGGGCTATTCACATAAGGAAATTGCAGATGCATTGGGTATTACAGAAAGTACTTCCCGCTCACAACTTACACGGGCACGACATCTGCTACAAAAGCGAATCAACGAAAATACATTGTAAAATTCAAAAGTGGATAACAATGAAAAATCGAACCGATACCCTAATTGGAGGATATAATATTAAGTTGATTAATCTGAACTGGCCGAAAATCGGAGAATTAAAACCTAAAGCGTATATCGCTTCTATTTTGATCAAGAAATAATGTTCAAACAAACGATCACATGAAAGATAACCAGATAGACAAACTCTTTAACCAAAAGCTGGAGCATCACGAAATGGAAGCTCCGGGAGATAGCTGGGACGCCATTGAGCGCTCACTACCGGCTAAGAGGAAATCCCTGCTATTTCCCATGTGGGCAAGGGTTGCTGCAGTAGGTGTTATCTTGTTGCTTATCGGCAGCATCGGTTATCAACATTTTAAAGATAATAAACCGCAACAAACAACTATTATTATACAGAAAACTCAGCTGCCGGTTTTCTCATCGGGAAAAGCAGGTGTGCCTAAAAACCAACCGGCAGCACAATCTTTGGATTTACCAAAAAAGAATCGCTATACAAACCCTATCAAACCTGTACAGCATCGTTCTGAGTCAACTTCTCCGCTATGGATTTGCGAAACAGAAAAGGATCAGACAATCTCTTCTGGCGAAGGTTCTTTTGACTCGATCGAAGCGGGTATTCTGAATTCCATTGAAACGAAAACAGACGATCCAATGACTGAACCCAGAACCGCAACAAAAAGCGAAATGGAAGAATTCCTCAACACCGGACGTGAACAAGTGTCTATTAACAATCAAAGGATTAAACACAAGAGAAGTTCGGTGGGTTTATTGGCAGCATTTATGGGACCGTCTGAAAACACGACAAAAGAAGAGTACTCTTCCTTCCGATCTACATCCAAAACCGATAAGGTATACGCCATGTTGAATGCGGTAGAGTTTAATACCGATAATAACGCAACCTCAGTCAGACACTCATTACCCTTTACTCTAGGGCTTTCAGTTGAAAAAGAGATCGGAAATAAATTTTCCTTGCAAACAGGCCTGTCTGGAAGCTATCTGCGAAGCACACAAAGCCAAAGTACTTCTCTATATTTCACTGATGAAATTCAAGAGCTTTATTATTTAGGACTCCCCCTAAGCATTGCTTACCGTTTTGCCGAAAGCGAACGCTTCGCCTTCTATATGAAAACAGGTGGTATGGTTGAAAAAAATATAGGTGGACGTTGGCGGGAAAAAATTCGCAAAAACGACGAAGTCATTTATTCTAAACTGGAAAGAGATCTGGAAAATAAGTTGCAATGGTCGGCTCATGTCGGAGGTGGAGTCAACTATAACCTATCAGGTTGGACGAATCTATTTTTAGAACCCTCTCTCTCCTATTATTTCGACAACAACAGCAATATCGAAAACATTCATAAACAGAAAAAACTCGATATCAATTTACAAGCCGGTTTCCGGGCTATTTTTGAAAGTCACTAATCAAATTATAAATCAAATCGTTTTTAAATTATGAGAACATGTAAAAGATTATCTTATCTTACTCTTCTGTTAATCACTCTATTCACGGCGACATCATGCATGGAAGGAAATGGTAATTACCAAACCTATAAAAGCCTGACCGGAAGTATTATTTCGGATTCAAATAAAAAATACTTAAGGCTTGACAATCGTTCTACTCTATATTACGCTGATGAGTTTCAAAGCTATAAAGAAGGCGACCGGTTATTAGTCTCTTTTACGATCAATTACGATCAACAGACTAATTCATCTTATACTACCGTCACAGACGTAACATCACTAAAATTCTCTCTTCAGAATACAACGGATATTTCGGATGAAAAAACAGATTCTGTAATTGGTAATAATCCTATCTATAGCGTTAATTCAAGTTTTCTATCACTCCAGGGAAAAAGCATTATATATACTGTAAATCCACTTTATTACGGATCAAACGACAATCATATCTTCAATCTGGTTCGTAATAAATTAGCCTCTAATGCGGTAAAAAGTGATACTCTTAAGCTGGAATTCAGGCACAATAAGAAAGAAGACACAAACAGTTCTACTTTAAAATCGTATCTCGTATCATTCGACCTGACGTCCTTTCTTTCCGGAGTATCAGTAGGAACAACCAAAGTAATTGAGATCAAATATAACCTCTCAACGACAGAAAATAATAAAGAATACTTTACATATACACCAACTGAGTGATAATAAAAAAAGAGCGGCAAAATCATCTTGTCGCTCTTTATTAATCGGCAAAACAATCTAAGCATAATCGGCCCGCATAATCGGCCCGCATAATAGCAATTTCAGCAAAACAAAACAAGCACATTCATTATCAAAAAAGGCTCGAATTTCGAGCCTTTTTTTTATCTGAGTGTATTGAATCGTATCGAAGCTTTGATAATAGCCATTTCCCTTACCTTTGAGATAGGAATCTCTCTAGTATCGTGGTGTTGGTTCTGGCTGACAAGCTTAATGAATCCTTCCTGTTCTGATGACTGTACATACTTCACTGTAATATAATCGTCACCATCCATATCAATCGACAACAAATACATCGATCCCCAATCTATATTATCCTCAATATTACGAATGCGCTTATACAATACTATATCTCCAGATTTAAGTAATGGATACATACTATCACCTACGATATAGGTTGCACCATCACATCTTGGCAAATTAGGTATATCAATATGACCCACCGGGGTTTGCTGTCGATCATCCATAAACAATGTAGTGATCCCGGCAGTTGCATCCAATCTGTACAGTGGCACGCGCTGATTGTCATATTTCTTGTCATAAGGCTTTGTAAAATCAGCCACTATATTAACCAACGCATCTTCATTACTTGCCCTAAGCATACTTCCCCTTCCGGTTATCAGCCACTCAGCATCTACATTTATAAACTTGTTTATAACAGCCTGGACAATCTCATAAGATGGTGCAGGATATTTCCCACTCCTTGCATCTACGTTAAATAGCCTATTTATACGTGGTTGACTTATTCCAATCGCCTGACTGAACTGAAGCTCCTTCCCATCGCAGTAATGGTCTATCAACATCTTTATCCTGTTATTGTCCTCCGGTAGGCTCATAATATAAGTATGTTTGTATTTTTCTTCCTAAATATTTTGTTTTCTATAAACATGTTTATATCTTTGTACCCATAATCAAACACAAATATAGTGAATATATGGACAACACGCCCAAAGAAATCCAATTTAACGATATTCAGCCGCTCTTCGCTTATGGCGATGCTTCGCGGATTGCAGCGATGACAGGCCGGAGCCTTTCCATCTGCAAAAAGATTATCGCCGGGACGCGCACACCACAACCGTGGTTCATGGAAGCAGCGGAGAAGTACCTCCGCAGTTTAGGAAGGATAGAAGAGCAACCCACAGAGGACGCGCCTGCCGACTCTAACCCAACCGAGTAATCCTATGGAAATCCTCCGCTACACCATTGCAGCACTGCTCACAATCGGATACGCCTGGGCAATACGCCAGCTGATCCGCGACAGCAAAGAGTGGAAAGAGAGCCGCAAACGCACCGACTACTACGAAACAGACGACGAACTATGAGAACATTAAGCCCCAAAGACATTACAGAACGCACAGTAGAGACCTACCCGTTCACCGGCGACTGGCACAAGATCATGGGAGAACCTGACATCCGGTTCAGTACACTCATACGAGGCGAAGCAAAGTCAGGGAAATCGACCTACTGCGCCAAGTTTGCACAATATGTAAGCCAGTTCGGACGCGTGCTGTACGTCAGTGCAGAGGAACGCTTAAACTCTCAGACACTCCAAAACCGCATCAAATACTGCGGCGTAACCTCTCAAAACGTCCGGTTCATCCACTGTAAAGACTTCAAAACCATCAAACAGACCATCAAGACCGGCAAATTCCGCTTCGTGATATTCGACTCGGTACAGCACATCAACATGAGCTACGAGGACTTTGAAGCCATGCGACACGAGTTTAAGAAGCGCAAACTATCCTACCACCTCATCATGCAGATGGGCGTAAGCATCACCAAGTGGAAGCACGAAGTTGATGTATTGGTAGAGGTAAAGCAAGGCCGCGCACAGGTTCATGGTCGTTACAATGCAGCCAACAGCATCGAGATATTAAAGCCTACTAATCAGCAACAAACACTATTTAAAGAGTAGAATTATGCAACAACAACTTATCGAACTTAGAAAACTGATCGAAGATCTTAAAACTGTAGAGTGGTATTTATCTGGTAAAATGGAAGGAAAATCAACAAATAATAAACCAGTAATAGATTTCTTATCTACCTACCTCGATCACCCAGAGCTAATCAAAGACGCATTAGATGATATTATTTACGAACACGGAGATACACTAATAAACGACCTACCAGTAATCGAGTAACCATCCTAAACGGTTCATGTGCCGGGTTCGATTCCCGGCTTAGGAGCAACAAACCCCATTTCAAATGAATATCATTTCAGGCGACATATTAAACCACAATGCAGAGCTTTGGCTGTCTCAGGAGTATATCCTGCGCGCCACCACTGTCGATGCCGATTATTTGCGCGTGGCCAAGTCACGGGCAAAGAAAAGCAGCTCCGACACTGCATCATGGCTGCATGATAATATTCAGGAGAAATGCTATTTCCGTTACGCCAGCTTACCGGCCAAGTACCGCGCAGAGCTGCCCGATCAGGCAGAACTAAGCAGCAAGGCCGTACGTCCGCACGATGAAGTGTGTGATCTGGTAACAGATGCGCAGTGGAACTCATTCAAACAGTTCCTGCCCAACTATGCCAATTACACCTTTGCCAAGAGCAAAACACTGGCACAAAGCGCCGCTATCATCCACGAGGCGAAGAACTACGTGGAGATCAAAGGCCTGTCATACAGCAAAAGCGCCTTCTTTGAACGCCTTTCCCGCGAACTGGAGCTTCAGCAGATCAAGTATTTGCCAAAATCATGGCGCAACCTCCGCGACAAAGTGAAGGCATACGCCCAGGGCGAACCCATGAACAAGCTGGTAAGCCCCAAAAACGAAGGAAACGCCAATACCGCCAAGTTTATCAATAACGACCTGATCAACGGTTGGATCGATGAGTTGATAGACTCTCAAAGAAACTATTCAGCAGCATTCATCTACCGCAAAATACGCCTCATGTGCGAGCAATGTAGCCTCGACAACCACCCGTCTGAACGTTGGGTAAGCCAATATATGGCCACACCTGAAGTTCAATTCAGACATAGCCAGCGTTACGGCCACGACAGCCGTTTCAATCAGGTCTATCGTGGTTATACGCCTACCCAATCAGCCATCTATGCAGGCGACTGCTGGCAGATCGACGGTACCCGGGTCAACATCATCGACCACCGCGGCACCTGGATCAACAAGGAGGGCAAGAAAGTAACCGGTCAGAAGTTCCTCTATATCATCGCCGTGCGCGACGTAATGAGCGGACACATACTCGGCTGGGAATATTGCTACGAAGAGTCGGCACAGGCCGTGATCAACGCCATCGCAATGGCCGTGCGCAATGCCGGTTATCTGCCATACGAGCTGATATATGACCGTTTCCCCGGACATAAAACCGAGGACTGGGCATGGGTGGAAGCCAACATGCAACGCAACCATGTAAAAATGACCATGACGCACAAGGCAGAAGGAAAAGCCAACATCGAACGCTGGTGGGGCACGCTTCAGACCGTCTTTATGATGGAAAGCGACCTGTACTATGGCGAGGGCGTGAGATCATCACGCCGGTACGCCCACCGTGCAAAGGAATACGTCACCGAAATGCGCTCCTGGGCAACCAAGAACGGTTTCGACTTTGACGATGCCTGCCGCGAGTCGGATAAGTTCATCGACAATTACGTAAACCGTCCTTACTCAGACTATTCGCGTAAGTTCTCACACATCGACCAAACACCCGCTCAACTGCATACAGAGAGCGACAAACCCAATACTTACGCCATCACCGAGCCGCTCTATTGCTACATGTTCGGCCTGCGCAAATGGGTCTCTATCCGTAAATACATGATTGAGACACAGATAGAAGGCATAACTTACTATTACGGTATAGATGATTGTGAAGTGGTGGAAAAATTCACCAGCGTGAAGCTCCTTAACTGCTTCGATTACGAAGACCTAAGCCGCGTTCACCTGTACGATGGGGATAAACACCTGGGCACATTTGCAGAAATCAAACCGGCGCAACGTTTCGGCCCTGACAAGGACATGAAAGCCGTGGGCAAAACCAAGGCCATCAACGAGAAGATGGAGAAACACCGCACCGAACGGTTAATGAACATCCAGACCCGCAAAACAGACGCCGAACACGTAGGGGCATCCCCTTGTGGGTGCCCTGATCCTGAATCCGAACCGGTAGAAATCACCGCCGAATTAGGCATGTTCCAGGGCGGTAAATTAAAAAAACCGGTGTACGAAGCCGCCGAAACGGCCTTCCTGCGTGCCCAATGGGGAGACGTAGAGACGCACGGCGGTGCGTCTTTGGATGATGACGAAGAAGAGATTATTATTTCAACGAAAGATCAATATTAACAAGAACGCCCTGTAGGGGCAACCCTTGTGGTTGACCAAACAGGACGTTACAAATGAATTAGTTATGACAAATGTACAAAAAAACGAGATTCTGCAACTCATCGAGACCGAAAAACAACGTCTCGGCAGCTATGTAGCCGTCGCAAAGAAGTGCGGGATCAGCGAAACCTCCCTTTCGCAGGTGCGCAGTGGCAAGTATGCCGCCCAGGGCGACGACATCTACGAGACCATTGCCCTGGCATTAGGTTACGAGTTTGACGACTCCACCTGGGTGATCTGCGAGGATACCACAAACTTCAGATTGGTGACTGAGGTTCTCCTGGATGCCAAAGAGGAAAGCATGTTTATGGGCATCAGCCACAAGGCCGGAGCCGGCAAAACATCAGCCTCAGACGTGTTCCTGTCTCAAAACAAGATGCGTGGCACGTTCAAAGTATCCTGCAAAGAGTGGAACGGCACTAAGTTCCTGAGAAACATTGCCCGTGAAATCGGTGCCGACGTTCCGGATGGATACGTAACTACCGGCGAGATCATCGAGAGCATTGCCGAAGCATTCAAAAAGAAAGCACACACTAAACCGATGCTCATCATCGACCAGGCCAATTCACTCAAACCGGCTGCATTGCGCACGCTGATCCACCTATTCAACGAGTGTGAGGACATTCTCGGTCTCGTGGTATTGGGTACTGAAAACCTCGAGGTGGAGATTAAGCGCGGTGTCCGTTATAACAAGCCCGGTTATGACGAACTCGATAGCCGCTTAGGCCGCAAATACATCCATCTGATCGGATCTACACTACTCGATGCCCGCAAAATATGTGAAGCAAACGGAGTGAAAGACAAAGAGCTTCAGGTGCGTATATTCAAACAATGTGAACCGACCAAAATAACGCTATCCGACGGAAAAAGCATTGAAGTAGTGGAAGATATGCGCCGACTGAAACGCATCGTAAAACGCGAACGCCTTAAAATGAAATACGCATGAGATCAAAAACATTACAAAAAGAGATCAGCAGCCTGAAGCAGGCACGCGCTGATTGCATGGCCCGGTTCGGGATGACAGAGGACGAATACGACGTCGCTTTCTTTGAATACGGATGCCGGTTGGTCGAGTTTCACAGCGAAGACGAACAGTTGAGCCGCGAAATCCTTCAGGAAAACCGATTCTGGAAATGGTGGAAGCTTCAGTACCTGATTCATGACAAAGTAGTTGACAAGGAAAGCGACTACTTCAGGCGAAAAGCCGGATGGATAAAGTCATCCCTTATGAAAGGCATGTTTATGAACCACCTTGAAATCGTAAGCCATGCCGACAACTAAGACCAACCGCTACGCCACGGTATTTCGCTGGGTAGCAATTCAAAATAGTGTACGTGAAAAGTTCGAACTACCGACAAAGGAATACACAGACTGGTTGGTCGACTTTAGCAAGGGTAAGAAGAAAAGCCTGAACGACCTTACCGACAGCGAACTAAAGGCTTTTGAAAACTACCTGAGCATCCCGGTCGAGACCAACAACCTCGAGCACGACAAACTCCGAAAGGCCATTATATCGCAATTCCTGAGCATGGGACGCACAGCCGGATACGCGATAGCCTGGGCAGAGAATCACGGCACACAGAAAGACAAAAAGCGGTTTAACCTATACACAAAAAAAGAGCTGGCACTCATGCTGGCAATGGCTAAGAAGATTAAACTGCAATACGAAGACAAAGTATGGAAGGAAACAAACAACTGTTGAAAATGAAGTTAGGCCGCCGGGCTGCCTACCTCCGCCGTTGCATCGAGGTGATCAACCTGCTCCACCGTCACGAAAACGCCACAACCGTCCGTTGCCGCGTCTTTCAGGAGCACATCCGACCCGTGATCAGGTGCAGCTACACCACCTTCAACAACATGCTCAACGAGCCTAACCCTCATCGACAGTTGGATGAAATCAACGAACAATTATCTAATCTAAATTAATGTACGGGCTGCCCTTGTGGCCGCCCCATAAAACCAAAACAATTTATGGAAACAGAAGAGAAATCAACAGTGGACATCAACAGCCTCACTCCGGAGCAATTCAAAGCCCTGCAAAAGCAGTACGAAGAGAAGCTGAAAGCAGAGCGCGAAAGGCGCGAACAAGACCGAAACGCACTCTTATCCCTCGAGGATGAAGCCGTAACAAACATGATGTCAGAGGTCGAGACCCTATCATTGGCAATCGTAAACTTCAAACAAAAGTGCATTCACAAACTGGAGCCACTCATGAAAATGAAAACTGAGCTTGGAAAAGCCGCCGACAAACAGAAATCATTCTCATTCAAGGCAAAAGACGGATCAGCGAAAGTGGTCATTGATTACAATGAAACCACAAAATACGATGATGGCATACATGCCGGGGTAGAATTAGCCTCACAGTGGCTCAAAGAAAAGGCCGAAGAAAGCGATGAAGCCCGGATGATGACCTCTATTATCGAAGATCTATTAGGCAAATCCAGAGGTGGAACCTACTCCGCCGAAAACCTTTGGACGTTCGTCAATGCCGCTGAAGACTACGACGTACCATTGCTTAAAATGGCCGCCGAATCAGTCAAACGCTCCCTGTATAAGGAGATGACCAGCGTCAGCGTAAAAGTCTTTAAGAAAGATGAATTCGGCCAAATGAAGCAATTGCCGCTATCGGCTACAAAAGCATAATCCTGAACGGTTCACGTGCCGGGTTCGATTCCCGGCTCAGGAGCAAAGTAGAATATTCTACCTAACACTTATAAAAACAAACACTTATGAATTGGTTCACAAGTAAAATCCGTTACGACAAAACGATGGAAAACGGTATGATCAAGAAAGTTACAGAAGCTTACCTATTCGACGCACTCTCTTACACTGAAGCAGAAGCCCGCACTATCAAAGAGATTACCCCGTTCATCAGCGGAGAGTTCACGATTGCCAACATCACCCGCGCCAACATCAGCGAAATCTTCAATGACGAAACAGGAGACAAGTGGTATAAATGCAAGGTGTTGTTTGTAACCATAGATGAGCGCAGTGCCTGCGAAAAGAAAACCGCCTCCTACATGCTCGTGCAGGCCATCGACTTTAAGACTGCCCTGGCCAACCTCGAAGAGGGTATGCGTGGCACGATGGCCGACTATACCATCGCGTCGATCGTTGAGACCGACATCATGGATATTTATCCGTTTGATGGAGCTATCGAAGAGAAAAGCGAAACTAAAGACGAATCAAAGGAGGATTAAACCCATTAACCGCACTCTCTCACTCCCCCTCTTTCGGAGGGGGCTGGGGGGAGGCTTACCTACAATTATGAGAAAACAACCCGAAATCGAACAAGAAATCGACCGCCTCGAGGAGGCTATGTTAGAGACACCAGCCACTGATCCGAAATGGTCAGCCCTGGTAAAGAAACGACATCTGCTCCTGATCGAGCTGGAACAAGCGCAAAAACCGGTGGAAAAACAGAAATCCACATACTTAACCCCTTTAAAATTTTTGATATGATTATTGCTATTGACTTTGACGGTACTATTTGTCGTGGTGCTTACCCTAATATCGAAGGGCAGCAGCCTTATGCAAAAGAGGCAATAAACAAGCTTTATGAAGATGGGCATTACGTCATAATCTGGACATGTAGAACAGGAGAGCCTCTTCTAAAAGCAGTTAACTGGATGCTGGAACAAGGAATTAAGTTTCACCGTATAAATGACCACAACCCTGAAAACAAAGCCAAATACGGCGATGGGGGCCCAAAAATATATGCTCATACTTACATTGATGACAAAAACCTATTCGGTTTCCCTGGATGGTTAAAGGTTCAAGAAGAAATCGAACGAATGGAATCCGAGTACCAGGAGAAGATCTCAATGAATTAACGTAGGGGCGACCCTCGTGGTCGCCCAATAATCACAACAACAATGGACGTAATCGCATTTTCCCAAAACTGGAACAATAAGCTAAACGGGCAGGTATTCACCACGCTCCGCCTCCGCAACGATAAGAAATACTACGCCGGTAATCGCATCGAAATCCTACTCAAAGGACAATCCAAAGGCAAAGCAGTGGTACTGGAGGTGAAAAACATCCTGCTCGAGCAGATCAACAACTACATAGCAGGTATCGACACCGGGCTCACAGCCGAAAATTGCAAGATCATGATCCGGCAGATGTACAAGAATAACCCCACCATCGACTGGAAAAATCAGCACCTCTCATTTGTCCTATTGGCTTATGAAACGCGTTCCAAAACACTCGATTTGTTTGATAACGAATCGGATGAATAATTCAGAAAAGCCTATTGGATATCCCGATAGGCTTTTTACCTTTGTTATAAGTTTCACTTAAAATACAAGGATTATGGCAGTAAGATTTCGTAAAAGCTTCAAACTTATGCCCGGCGTAAAGCTCAATGTAGGCAAAAGGGGCATATCCACTACAGTTGGTGTTCGCGGATTTTCGGTCAATACATCGAAAAGAGGCAGTTATATGAATGTTGGCATTCCGGGAACCGGCCTTTCCACACGCGCCAAGATTGCAGGATCGGCGCAACAGTCACACACACAGAAGCCTCCAAGAGTTCTGAACAGTTCGTTCAAAGCGGTTGGTAAAATGCTTTATATCCTTGCAGCTTTATTGACATTATGGCTGTCCGCTCAGGTTAACAGTGACATGGCACCACCTGTATCATTGGCCATTATCATTGCCTTGGTAGTAATCAGATTCAACTCAAAAGCCCATAAGGCAAAGCAGCAGGTGAAAATAGCAGAGAAGTTTTGCCAGGTGCAGCAATATCCGGAAGCACTCACATACCTTACACAGGCTTACGACACCTACCCGGTTGTAGGCATTAAGCACGATATCGACTATTTAACTCAAATGACTCAGCCATGAAAACTCTACTCACATCAATACTCTTATTCCTGGTACTATCATTACCCGCTCAAAACGAGCAGATAAACAGCCAAATAGACCAGGCCGCCACATTCGACCAAATGCCAGTACTAAAGCTTACCGTAGCGCGAAAGACCAACATGCTCGCCTACTCGCTTGTCAATAGTAAGCTCGAGCGCAAAAACGACATCACCGCCCAGGGCGAAGAGCTAACGCTATACTTCCCCGCTCAGATATATCCATCCGGAAGATGGAGCCGTGCTGAAGAGAAGTACAACTACATCAGTACCACGCCACAAGTGACCGACTCCACCACCTGGATACACCGCAACCTGGTGGCATACCTGTCACAACCGAATATGAAACTACTCATGCACTGGATCGACAAATACGAACAGTTGGGTAAAATACGCATGAAATCAGAACAACCAACCACACCTCCCGGATACTAAAAAAAGCCTCGCAATGCGGGGCTTTTTCGTTTCAATCCACCCTCTTCCACAACATTATATCCGTGTACCCCGCATTATGATTCACCTTCGTTTTAATCTCCTTCACCGTAGCATCCCGGAACGGACTGTCGAGCCCTAAGTTCGATTCCATCCACTGGCAAAGCTCTATGATTTCCGACTTATTCGATGTAAAGTAAAAGAAAGACGCACCCTGAATCACTGTGAGCACATCGAGATATTCCGTCAATGTCCAATACCCATCACTCTTATAAGTACTCGTATCGGTGGATAAGTACGGCGGATCAACAAGAAACACCACCGCTGGGTGATCCTTGTACAACTGGTACAGCTCCTTGTAATCCATACTCACAATTTCAAGGCCATCAAGGTATCCTGTAGATGATGGGTAATCACTCTTACGAATGCAGTTATACATCGTTTGCTTACCCAGCTCTTCCAGCGATTTGGCGTAGTTCATACTGAACAGCAAGCTACTCGATAGCGTGAGATAATCGACATACCCGGAGCGGTCATATTGCTCTATCAGAGCTATCACCTGGGCGCGTTGTTCATTGGATAGCTTCTTATCAGCCGGAGCATCGGCCAGCAACACCCGGAGCTTGCGCAGGATCTCGTTTGTTTTCTCAATATGCTCAATCCGCAGATGGTAATTATCATAATCGTTATAGATCACCCGCGCACCGGGCATTGACTTCCTGACCGTGTGCGACAATAAACCTGACCCGCCGAACAGGTCAACGAATAAAGTCTTATTGGAAAACTCCTTTAAAGCCGCTTTGAAATCGCTCAGGAAGCGACGTTTTTGCCCCTGAAACGGCAGCGGGGCTTGTGTGTAATTTTGATTCATATTGTAATTGTTAGTATATTTGCAGTCTCACCTACATACGCAAAGATGCGGATCGGCGCGACAGAAGGCATTTAGCCCCTGGTCGTGCGCTGATCCGCATCTTTGTGTTAGTATGTAGGTGAGATGACTACTAACGGACTGGGGGCTTTATTTTGTCCCCCTCATATTATGTTTATTACGGCGTCACATACTCAATCGGGCAACTCACCACATCAGTCACCACACTACCGGTCGTGCTGGCCGTGTAGCCCGTCTGGATGGCCGCGTAAGCGATAAACGCATCGCGGCGGGCGTTATACTCCGCATCGCTCAACTTCCTTAAATCACTCGCCGTAATCACCGAATAGCCCGATATCGCTGTAAGCAAGTCAAACGTTACCGGATAGCCGGTTATATCTACTCCGTCCACTTTTCGGTGGATCACGAGCTTACTGGCTCGCGCTACGCCTGTATTTTTATAGAGTGTACTCATTGTATGTAATTATATTGACCGTCAGAGGTCGGGTTAATATCCGTAATGTTAGATATCGAAATATCCATACTGTGGTTTATTGCCTGCTCGGAGGATTGAGCAGCACCCGCCGGTATAGTGAATGTCTTATAGATCATGCCGCTGTTGACCCCGTCATTCCAGTAGAATTCTGCGTCTACAGTCACATTAGTGGTCACCGGGTACTGGGATAGTGCTTTCACTGTAGAATTCTGAATAGACACGGTTATCTGATTGTTAATCAAATCTTCCACTCTCACGGCACACACTCGATCAATCCACTCGATACTGTCAGCCGCAACAATAGCTCCAACAGCACATTTAAAATCAGACCATTCCGGCTCGAATGGAATTACAGATCCCTGCACGCGATAAGTCTTACCCGCCAGCTTATAACGGTCGATTACGCTCTTTGCCGCCAACACATCCTCAGCCGGAGCATCGTCCGGGTGTATGATCTCAAAATCGGGTGACGCATTGTCAGTAACCGCTAATACCTGAATATTTACTCCTGTTTCACTCAGCACCAGCTGCTCGAGCATCATTGGAGAGGGCGTTGCAGCAGCCCGCAATCTGCGTTTATCGGCAAACAGGTGAAACAAGTCATGCAATTCTCGAATCGGAGCTACTAATACCCGCAATAGCGAAAACAGTCGCACGGTACGCAGCCGCATTGGCAATAGCAGCAATATCAATCTATCGTAATCTATCCTCATGACATGGTAATTATTGAGTTTGTCATATCCAGGACAAATGCCCCGGTGGTTGATTCTATCCGCACTGTTTCAATATTCGTTGAATCTATTATGGCGTGATTGTATCGGATGTCCTTGACGCCGGATACGGCAAGTACCGCTCCGATCAGCCCGCTGGTACTGATCTCACCCCCATAATCCAATGAGTCCAGGTAAACCGAAATCGCGTCGAATATCGTTTGCCGCCCGGCTTCCGTATCTTTGAGCAGCAGCGGATCACGAACGATCTCAAGATTAAACGCGACCTGTACCGGGCTGCCGGAGCTGATGTCATACACCGTACCGGCGGCTCCTACGCAACGCATATACTCCTTGAATTCGTTCAGCTCATCGCTAGTGAGTGCCGCCTTGGCTGCCTTTGACACCTTGACAATCAGCTTCGACCGCTCTGCATCCGAGGCAGGGATATACTCTTTTACTGCTGCATACTTAACGATGCGTGCTGCAATAGCTTCGTCTGATGTTGTATCGACATACTCCACCTTATAGGTCGAGGTGTTAAACGACAGCTCATGCCCCTGCTGAAAGGCCAGGGCGGTGGCATGATACCATCTGAGCGACGTGATATAGGCCGTCTCGATGCGTTGATCTACCTCGGTACTGAATGCATCGATGATCTTCTCCAGCGTCCAGATAGCTATGGCTACGACATAGATGATTAGTCCTTCAATAGCTGTCTTTGAAAACTGCTCGTCGAAGGTTTTGGATTGATCGAGACCGTAGGTGTTCGCCAGCTCCGTGTTGGTGACGAAGCTGGCTTTAAGGTCTGTGGTGATTTGGGTGATTGTGCGTGGCATAATTTATTATTGATTACAAATTAACACATAACATTAAATCTATTTGAAATACGATAAATCAATCTATAAAATATCAATACCTTTGGCACCAAAATGTAAATTATTATGAAAAAGCTATTATCTACTCTATTTTACCTTTTGATTTTCACAAATATCTATTCGATTGATGACGTGCTAGAATATCCAAATCAAGAAATAATCTGCGTTGGAAATTCTCTTACTGCAGGAGCCGGAGGAGGCGGAATCACTTACCCTAAAGTTTTAGCCACATTAACTGGATTGAAGGCTGTCAATTTTGGTGTTGGTGGTCAAACATCAACACAAATAGCGGCCAGATTCGGGGCTATACCGATACTTGTTTCAGTTGAAGGAAATCAAATTCCGGCATCCGGATCAGTCCCAATTATCTCTAAGACTGTGAATATCCTGTACAACTCAGGGAGGTATATGGGATCTCAGAAATGCACATTGTCAGGTATCCGCGGGACAATTAGCACAGACGACTTAGGTAACTGGACATTTTCAAGAGAAACATCCGGTGAAATTGTCGATTGTCCTCAAAACACTAGTATTATAGTCGAGTCAAAGGGATACGAGAATGATATTGCTATTTTCTGGATAGGCAGAAATAACTATTATCAGTTAGCTACTGTGATGAATGATATAAAGTCATGCGTTAATTATTTAAAGCCGATGAATAAGCGATTTCTTGTACTTTCTATCATAAATGGTCAATCTGAAATAAAAGGAAGTGGAGGTTATAATAAGATTATCAGCCTTAATGATTCTATTCGAGCAGCATATCCTGATAATTATATTGATGTTCGCTCCTCCATTATCGAGTCATATCAGCCAGAAAATAAAATTGATTCTACAGATCACAGTAATGATGTTCCTCCAGCTTCTCTTAGATATGATGCGATTCATTTAACAGGAAATGGATATACCATTGTGGCAAATAAAATATTTGAAATAATAAAATCAAAAGGATGGGTTATAACCACAAACAATAATATTCATTATTCGAAGAATCAAAATATTTCAATATATCCAAATCCTGTCGTTAAGAATCTAGTGATGACTTTCACAGACGATAATACGGCAAAAAACATATTCGTATCAGACATCTCAGGGAAAAGAATATTCAATAAAATACTTCCCAAGGAAATCACAAATTCCGAAATTGATTTTAGTGAATATAAACCCGGATTATACCTGATCTATTGCAATAACACTGTTACAAAAGTCATTAAGCAGTAAATTACTAGACAAACACTCCGCCTTCTGTCAAACCCCATCTTGCTGCAATCGTAGCCCATGCCGCATCAGATGCCGATGAACGGGTTCCGTTTAGTCTGATTTCGCCGGCTGATAAAGGAGCTCCAATAACTGTATTTCTTGCCAGCTCAATTATGATCTTATCTATAACTTCTGTTGAAAGTGAAATCTGAGGAATATAAAGTTGCCATCCCGAACCCGGGAATGATGAAAACCAATTAGTACCACCATAATTTGCATTGAATGTAAAGTTCACGCTACCATTTCTACCAGCAAAATTCAAAAACCTAATATACAAACATTGGGTATGTGGTATTAAGCCTAGATCAAGATTAAATTGTCCTGAAAATGGCTTACTGAACTGAAATCTAAAATATCTCAAAGAACTCTGAATCATTGCCCTCATCGCTTCCGTAAATGTTCCAACAACCGGTACGTCAAAATTAAAACAGTCAATATGAAATGATTCTGCTACATTACATATATCTTCAATGGCAATGTCTTTTGTGATATACGATGGGCTCATATTAAATAAGGGGTAGTGCTTCGAGCTGTTAAATGGTAAATATGGGAATGTTTCGACACCCAGTATCGTAGATCCAGAAACACTCATTCCATTTTGCGAAACATTAGTTACCCATATCCCTGAAGCTAATGAAGGTAATAATCGAATCTTGCAGCTTGATGAAACGACAGCTAAGTGGTGACTATCTGTATTGGGAAAAGAGTTGGAGTAAGCTGTTTTACCCTCAGTGGTTAGGTCTGAAACGGAATTCGCTTTATAAAAAGTTACACTACCCGATATAACTTCAAATGGAATAGGTCCTTGTTTACCTATTTGAAATACTTTGCTACCAACCCCGATAAATTCAAGAACAATCTCTTCAATTTTTGGCAGAGTAATGTCGTTAACTGACTCTTGTAATTTTAAATTCAATGTATTCATAATGTATTATTTTATTTTGTTATAATCCTAATTCTATCATTTTTAAGTAGACCTGATTTGCAAGCAATTGATATCCCGTATCGGTAAAATGGATACTATCTGCCAATAATTGTGGTGGGCAGTTGCCGACCGCCATAGCGTCAAGGTCAGCCTGTGTAGGTGTTAAGCCTGCATCATATATCCCATATTTGCTCGTATATTCCCTTAGATTGATAAATGCTGCCCCAAATGCTGTTCGCATAGCCGTATCAACTTCTGTCGTCGTACTTGTGCCGTGCGTAGCAATTACGATGTAGTTTTTGTATTTCAGAAAATCAATCATTTTTTGCACCTGCGCTACCAAGGTCGCTGGCGTACTTGACCACCCCCCATTCTGACCAATAAATATCACATGACAATGTGCATCTCTGTATTGTCGCATAGTCGAAGTATAGACGATTTCCTTAGCAGTTGTCGTACGTGCTGCTCCTGCGGTAACTCTTTCTAAAGTGTAAGTTCCATTTGCATCATTATAGGACGCCCCTGTCCACTTCAGGATGCACTCAATGCCGCAGACATAGCAGTTATTGACATGAGTTGAGCCCCCTTGTAATAGCGGTTTTACATCCGTATTATCAAACAAACTCTTTATACCTGATGATGCGAGATTACCTAAAACGACAGGGGTTGTGTCGGCTGGTATTGCCACATTTGAAATATACATGGGGATTCCTCCCTGACGTGCTGCGATAGATAATGAATTCTCACCTCCAACCCCTCTATTGACAACCGTATAATTAGTAGAGCCTAATAGAGTTTGCAGTTTTGAAGGATAAGAAGCCACCGTTAAGCTATCCCCGTTGCACACAATTGTTTTTTTAATTGTAACACCTGCTTCAATCGCGGTCACTCTATCTGTTAAGGCGGATATTAGCGATGAGTAGTCAGTTTCAAGATTAACAACCAGCTTACCATACTTCGTAATTCCGGCTAATATTCGATTCTCACTATCTGTAATCATCCACAAAAATTTTCGATGCGTAGCGGTAGAAAAACCTTTAATAGGGTTATCCTCCATTGCGGCAACCCTACTTAACAGGCTTGATATTTCAGGTATATACGCACCATCAAAATCCCCTTGAATTTTACCGTCTTTCGTAATCTTATATAAGATCCTCCCGTCTTTATCTGAAATCGTATATAGGTAACGTCGATCTGCTGAAGGTTGAAATTTTTGAGCTGCTGTGGTATCTTCATCCAGTTTTTGAACTGTTTTCAACGAACCGCCCGAAGCGGCTTTTGCTGAAAGTTCCGTGTTTGTATTCGCAGGTAAGTTATTTAATAATGCCTGAATCGTAGTTGCTAGTTTATCAAGCGTTACGGCCTGCGTGTTAATTTCAGTACCACTTATTTTGCCGTCAGAACTTCTTACAACTTGTTTGCCACCTAATACAATCGTGGCATAGTCAGATATATTAAATCCCAGGTTGGCTTCCAATATACCTTTTTTCGTGATTTTTGCGAGGATTCTTCCGTCTTTATCTGTGATGGTATATAGGTAACGTCGGTCGTTGAGTATTTGTATGTTTTGGGCTGGTGTGGTGGCGTCGTCTAAGTCTTTTAGCGTTTTTAATGAGCCTCCTGATTTTGCAATTGAATTGTCTGTTTCATCCTTGCTAACTATGCCATCAACCCCATACACCACCTTCTTCAACACGCTATCGATAGTCTTCTCAGCCAACGCCTTCAACGTATCCGCCTCCGCGTTATCATCAACCCACCCCTTCAGTGTATCCAGGATATCCTGCATGAGAGTAAACACCCGAGTTTTCGTATTCTTACCCACACCTGTTTCAGCCTTCGCCGCATTCAGCCGCTCCTGCAAATTATTCAATGTATCTTCAGCCATAATCTATTCTTGTTTATCGAAAGTTAAATCAAATGTTGTGTCGAAAGATCCGCCACCGGGTTGTATCTCCGTGCCGGTAGCCGGGGTGATGTTGCGGTTAGCGTAATAGTTAGCGATGTCTTTATTCACCGCTTCCGGCACCGCCAGCTCCAGCCCGGGAGGCAATATATCGGTTAGTGATCGCCCGTTGAGTGTCGCGATGTCAAAGGCGGCTTCGATGGAGCCGCAGGTTTGGATGGCGACGTCGAAAAGGGATTGCCCATCATGTACTCTTACCGTTGCCATTACTTCAGTATATTATATCGTTTCAAAAGCCGAAAAACAAAACACACTCCGGCAATAGCCGTGGCAAACGCTACCAGATCGACCAGCCAATGAGTCTTAGTTTCCACCTCTGTTGTATTAGTTGCTTTCTGAACTCCAGATGCTTTAAACTTACTCTTATCCGTTGTGGTTGCCTGAGCCTTAGCAGCTGTGCTATCCGTTTTCGTTCCTTGTACATTGTTTTGATTATGCTTATGTTGAGTTATGTCTGTAATTTCCGCACTCTCCAGGTGTTGTTTGCCTATCGAATCCGGCTTTGAGAAGTTGAGCTTCACGGTGTGAATGCTCAGGCTATCCGAAGAGGCGGACAAGTCGCTCCAGCTCTGTTTAACCAGGTTAGTGGCCTGGGTGGATGAGCTGGCTTGTATGTCGTTCTTTTGCTCAAGCTTTTGAGTTGACTCAGTCCGGAGCGTTTCTTTTTTGGACCGGCAACCGGATAATATCAGGATCAATGCAGCTACAGATAGCAGCGCGAGCAGTATGTTATTATTCGCCTTCATGGATTTGTTTGATTTTATCGACCACCTCAGTGAGGTTGTCAGGGGTTATTTTATCCAATAACTTCACCATTTGCTTATTGATATTCGTGAGCTTTACAATCTCTCTCCGGAGCAGCTCAGTCTGTTTGATGACCAGGCTGTAGTTTTCCCGATATTCTTCCAGGTCTTTTTTGAGTGATTCTGCCGTTTCCCGCCATATCTTCACCGCCTCGAGTACGTTATCCAGCTCGCTGCCTTTTGCTTCAGCTACGGCCTTAGTTCGATTGGGTTTCAATAACACTAATGAGGTCAATCCACCGCCAAACAGCATCGCGGCTACAGAGAGTAATATTTCCTTCATATCAATTGCCTTTAAGTTTCTTTTCAATTACCGATAGTATGCTGTTACCGCCGCACAGGCCGCCAAACACATATATCAGATTATCATCCACCGGGTGTCCTTTTGCCTTAACGATTACCATCCCTACAAGTACCAGGAACGATGCCAGGGCGATCACACGTTTGTGACTCACTTCGTTAGAGTCGCTGACCAACCACTTTATTGCTCGAATACTCGCGTTGACCAGCCTTTGTAATACTTCCATTGCGATGGTTTCTTTTTGCAAATGCGGTAATACTTGAGCAATCGTTCGTACTTATAGAGCTTCACGAACTGCGCTTTAGTCATCACCGGCCTTGCGTTTAGCTTTGCGATAGAATCCTTTAGTAGTTCTACCTCTCGGACTTGCTCCGGTATCTTGGCGAATACCAGTACCGGGATAAACAGGAATATGAATATCAGTCGTTTCATGCGAGTAGGTTGATTTTGGTTATTAAATCCTCAGAGACTTTGCCGGTCTGAGGTATACCCGCTATGCCTTGGGCGCGTTTGATAGCCGGTACAATGCCCTCGTTGACGGCTGAGTCAACCAGCAGGTTTGCAATCTCCTGGCTATTGAGGCCATCACCGCCCACTTTATTCCAAAACTCAACCTTGTAAAAGACCTGTACTAATCCGTTCAACATCGGATTAATGGTTATTCCCTTGGGGAATCCTGGCTTCTTCTTTAGATCGTCAATCAGTACCCACCCGCCCCATGCGGGGTGAAACTTGCGGGATATACCTTTGAAGGTCTCCCCGCCATTGTCATCCGGATCGTTGACGTATCCGCCCTCGTATCCGAGTGTTTTGATGATTGCTTTTTTGTAGTTGGCCATTATTGTAAATCAATTTGAAAAGTTGAAAAATCAGCGTTAACCGTCACTTTCGCATCCTTATTATCCGACTTCAGCTCTTTCTTCAGGTCGGTGACAAAGCGCGTCATATCCTTTGTGGTTTGCTTCAGATAACTATCAATACCAAAGCCCAGTGATGGATATTCCTTGAATTCCCCTTTGTGTGATTCGATAATCAGGCTGCACTCCTGGTAAGCAGTGTCACCCAACACGAGCCCGCTTGTGATCAATCCATTAGCGTCTCGTACCGGCTGAATCGCCAGATCATTGTTATCGAGTAATATTCCTTTCATCAGTGTTTCATTTTAGAGTCCTCAAACATAGCGTTGGTTGGATTTGATACTGTAGGGTTAAATACTGCCGCTAATGGAGCACCGTTTCCGGCTACTACAGTCGTCGACAGCAGTGTTTTCAAAGTTTGCAAGTCAGCATATACCTTACTCATCCAGCCCACCATATCCGGGAGCTTCACCATGCCGGTAGTCCCTTCGTTAAATACAAATCCGGTTCCGTCAATGACCAGGCTTTGACTTCCCATCCTGATTTTTACCTTTTCAACCTCACTGCATCGCAGTACCACCGCTTCGGTTTTCATACCCTCGATGATTGCCACAATGACATGACTTCCATCTTTGGGGTAAATCGTTACCTGGCTCTCCAGGTTATCATCAATGGCATTGAGGCGAACGTCGTAAAGGGTGGGAGCACCGTCACGCGTAACCGTGCAGGTTGTGTCTGTCACCTCTGAGGCCGTGCCGGTCAGCACCTGATTAAGCTGCATTTTCCCGGCGATTTTCTTTACAGCCTGCTCTATGGCTTGTTCCAATGCTCCCATGTTCCTTTAAACTGCCTTTAAACTCCTTTTAAATCAACTTTAAACCCCGATTGGGTTAATCTGTGCGACGTGGTGTTATTCGTGCGCTTACATCGCTTGTTTCGGTATCTTTTCCAAAGTTCTTAACTTTGGAAAAGATTGTCACCCGATTTTATACGACAGCGTGTTTGTCCGGGAAAACCCCTCGCTATCGTTGTACACGATGTCCACCTTTTCGATCAGGTATTTTCCGGCTCGCTCCGGCTCAAACTTATCTTTGATGACTAACGAATCACCGGCATGTGTGCGCGGTGTTCCAAAGCCTTTGATCGAACCGGTGTAACCGTCATAGACCAGTTTGGCCATTACGGACAAGGCACGTTCCCGTAGTTGGGCTTCGGTGAGTGGCCCGGCAAAGTTGAGCGTTCGCTCTGAGGCGTCTTTCTCTTTATTACCCACCACGACCTCGGTCTTTTTCCCATTCGGATTATTGGAAATGGCCTTAAACCTGATTTTATAATCCTCCTTTCGCTTATACTTTAGGTCGTTTTGCCTAACGTTCACGCCAATCGTATAGGTGTGCTCGGTGGTCTTTTCTCCAAAATCATAAGCCAATCCCACTTTTAGTTTGCCATCCTGCAATCGACTATATAGACCGTATGAGGTAACAAGATCCTGAAGCACGGCAAAGGCACTGGCGTTATCAATCTGGTATTTTCCGAGGTGCACGTCCGGACATTCAAAGGCGATCGTTTTAGGCACAATATCAGTGAGAACCTGTTTAAGCGTGGCAGACTTGTAGCTTTTGATATAATTGGTCTGACGTAGCGGATAGGTTTCATCATCGCAGTGCATCACCAGCGGTACGTCGCTTTCAATCTCCCGGATGTAACCTACAAACTCCCGGCTCAACGTTCCGTCATATCCGCATTCGATGACTACCGGATCACCCACCTTTACAAGTTCCAGGATAGGCTGTTGACCTATCTTTCCATAGTTTTTAGGGATGGTGATCTTTGCGGTATTACTCAGCTCGAGAATATTCTCGCTTATTTCAAAATTAGATACATGCTTCAGCAGTACGCTACCCAACGTCACTTGTGACGTCATATTCAGAAACATCAGCATGGCAAACAGAATTAAATAGTGTCGTTTCATTGCGTTGTTGTATTTATAATTAGTCAAGAACCGTCCAGTCTTCAGCTAAAGTATCAGTTACAGAAGGAGACCATCCTGTAATCATATTACTTGAGCTCACGATTGCAAATTGATTGCTGTAATAAATAGCATCAATTTGTTCGTCCGGATTATCGAAGCGTCTTTGAAACTCATCTTTTACGGATTGTGGTAACGATTGCATTTTAGGAACGATTTCCTTTTTAACCTCAGAAGGAACCTGCATAAATACAAACATTCCTTTTCCATTCCACCCTGTCCGGGCTACTCGTTGGCCTTCTTTCATGGCCTGTAAAGCATAAGCAAAATTCATACTGTTGTTATTTTTCAATTAATTGATACTCCAGCGGCTTAATCGCACGCATGGTAAATGTGTATGAAATGGTGTCCTCAAATCCTTCTACAAAGTCAATATTCACGTCCTGGATAAACAGGGCTTCCACACCGACCGCCTGAAGTATTTCACTCGAGACATTCCAGATTTCGTTTTTCTCAAAGATCAGGTTCAGCTTTTCGAGCTTATCGAGCGGGAAAGAATGGTTATCCATATCGACCAATAATCCGCGCCAGGTGATTTCGTAGGGAGAGGTGGCGTACCTCTCCACTACTTCAGTATCACTGTTGTCGATGGATGTAATCACCAGTTTCTTATCACGCTTCAGCGACATCATTGGGGCAAAGGCAAAGACCTCTGACGACTCGTCGGAGAGCGATGCAAAGCCGAACCGGTAACTTTCAGAGCCATTATACAGAGTAACCTCATCAAACGTTGTGGCCTGATCCCATACATACACCTCGAGTCCGGAAGGCTTACTATTGTCATTTTTGCCAAACAGCTCCTGGACTATCTCACCGTAGTTTTGAATCCGGCTACTGACGTTTGCCGCTACATATCCGAATGCCGCCTGATAACGGCTTGAAAAATCCAATGTCATTACTTCTGCATTTTACCGCCGGTGAGAACGCCTTCCTCAGCCAGCCATTTCAATTCCTTTACCCGCTGTGCAAACTCGTCATCGGTGAGCAGCTCCGGATTTTCCTTAAAGTGAAATCGAATTAGTGCCGTATAGATATTAATCATATCATCTATCTCACAGTTGTCCGATTCACTTAAAGGCTTTATATCCGGGAGCTGCTCTAACAGTTTTTTACGATTGCCTTGCGTACCGGGATCAGGCTGGCAATGCCATCGAGAGCCGCGTTAAACAATCCGTCATCTGCCAGTACCTCCTCTTTATGACTCAGTAGGCAGGCTTTAACAATGATTTCATCCGCTTTCTTGGGGTCAGAGTCAGCATATCGGCGGTACTGACCTATTACGGTTCGGCTCGGTACGCAGGCCAATACAGATTTATAGGCTGTAGCCTCTTCATCAACAGGGAGTTCAATGATGCGGATTTTGTCCGCTCCATGCTTTACTTTGGCCTCTGCAATCATAGCCGGAGTAATGCCTTCAGGCAATTGGTTTTCTTTATCTTCTTTCATAGGTGTTATTGGTGTTTTACAAATTCAGTTTAATGTCCAATACAAATAGTTCGAACTCTTTTTCGAGTTCGCCGTCGTTAGTTACAGACCGACCATTACCTTGAAACTTAGCATAGATATAGTCGTGGATCATTTCATTTTCATCGTTGGCAAATGTGACGTTGATCGGGAACGGCTTGATTTTAGCAATATCACCACCCGGAGCGACTTTTTCAATTGTAGAAACGACATCCAGTGGCAATGTGATTTTAGCATCCATTTCCTTTGCACCCATACGCCAACCGCGCGGAGCTCGTTTCAATCCCTTGGCATACTCGTGAGCATACTTATAGTTATACTCAATCTGCGATGGATCAACGTCAAAGAGACCGGCTAATGTGACCGTACAGTCACCGGAGGAATAGACCTCACCTAATCTTTTTACAATCATGATTATTGATTTTTGAGATTGATAGTTCCTTTGATTTCATCCACACAACCGGTCGGGATCACGCCAAACTGAACGTTCAGCACTTTCTCAACCAACAGGTCACTGTCAGCGTAGGTATAGGTTTTACCCTCAGAGATCAGATCGCTACCCGCCATTTTGTTAAACGTAATGTCACCCAGCGAGTCGTAATAATCGACCATTGATGCCGGGAGCTTGCCATCTTCCAGGGCAACCGGTTTTTTCACTTCAGGTAGATAAGTGAGTCGCAACGCACGCTTACACATATCCATCGTGTGGCTGTAGTAAATGGTATGCTGGTTCATATTACCTTCAGCATCCACCGTGATCGGGGCGCACACGTGGCCATCGTTCCAGTAATACCCGGCCATGCCCTGGTATTTGATCGGGAACACATAGCCTTTATCGTTGAGCGTCTCCAGGTACTCGTACATCTCGCTGTACTTTTTGTGATTGCTCAGTCCGCCCACCGTCCAGATACCCAGTGTGGCATTGGTCAGGTTTTGAGTGGCTACCTCTCCGGGATTGCGGTTCCAGGCTTGTGAAGCAATCACGCCCAGGAACGTACCTACATCGGCAAACTTCTTACCCAGCGTGCCCAGCGTATCGGCATACGTCCAGTCCTGACCGACTACCAGCGTCACCTTGCTGGCCTCGAGCACGGCTTCATTGACCATAAACTCGCGCAGATCGGCGCAGGAGCTTACGGTATCAGAAAGTCCGCGACCTTCGAGGATCGTGTGCAATGGCATATCGTTAGTGTCTGTCCATTCGGCGAAAGTCTGGAGTGCTGCAATACCGGCTTTCACGTCGGTGTTCAGCCCGTCCACCTGAGTTTCCACATATCCGGTTGCCGGGTTAAAGGCAAAGGCCATATCTGAGATGTTACCGTCAGCCTCCACGACCATCGTTTTGGCGTAGGCCACCATATCGGCAGGCTTATTGGTTTGTGCCACTAGCATCAGGTGTAGCTTGCGCCCCTCGCCGGTGCGGCGGTAGAATTCCGAGATGTGTCGGTACACCTGCACAGAATTCGTGGTGTCGTAGGCGGCATTGATGCCGATGGCCACAGCGTCCGATGGGCGGCGCAGGGTGTACACGACACCCAATTGCGCTTTACCGACCACCGCGACGCCATTGGCGATCAGGCCGAATTCACGGCCATCACCGTCTACACTAACACCTATTCTACCTTCAGTTAATATTACTCCGCGTAAACTCATTATTCGTTAGGTTTTTGTAGAAACGTGGCATGCCGCGTCTTTACTTGAGTTGTTCAATTTTCAATTCACAGGCAGAAATCACCTCTTTACGGTTTTCGCCTTCCTGTTCGGCATTGAGGATTTCTTCAACCTCTTCCACTGTGGTACATGCGTCGATCTCCAGAGTCAAAGCGTCAGTTTTACCCGGCTTCGTTTTCTTCTCTGATACAGTAGCCACATTCAGCGGCACCTCGGCATACTTGTCTTTGTTGCCATTCACAGAACCGGACGCCAGGTTCTCGGAGGTGAAAAACTCACCTCCTTCGTTCACATACATCTGTTTGAACCCGTACTTTTTGGCGATATCCTGCGCTTCTTTCAGCTTATCTTTACTGATTTTCATCGTTTAACCTCCTATTGATTATGCGCTAACATCGGAGATGAGAGCACCGATATACTCAGCTCGTTTCGGAAACGCGATAAAGTAGTGTCGGTAGTTCAGTGAGTTTGACTGAGTGCCTGTATCGCTTTTTGCAGGACTGAAATACTGTTTGGTGTTACCAGTCTTTTTACCAATATTAGGTGCATAAAACGCAACAGACGCCATATAATCACCTGCACCAGGCACAGCTCCAAAGCTTTTCTTAGCTCCCGTAGTAGCGTTGAAATATGGGTTTGCCACACACTCATAAATCTGGAAACCCATTACGTTTGCGATTTTACCGGTTGAGTAGTTGTAATACTGATCAGCAAACTTTTGGTCATTAGCCAGCAAGTCAGCTACGTGGTCAGGGCATAAAACCAAGCGACGACCTTCATTAGGAACTTGCATATCATCAAAGGCTTTTTTCAGCTTTTTAATGTCTAACAGAGTCAACTGCTTACGACCTGATTCTGCTGTACCTGTTGTTTTGACAACCGGAGTTTTTGTAGCATCGTTTGACGTAGGAGCAATTGCGTGGATGGCTTTTGCGTATTTCTTTTTCAAAATAGCAGTAACATGCGCATTGGTGGCCGCGTCAATTTTGTCGTAGCTTGCACCCATAGTTTGGTCATCAGCGATGCTGGTTGGCTTGGTCTGATATTTATCCAGGCTAATAGTTGCGGTATCATCATCATACTCCTCCAATGCCATAGGGTAAGATGAATTGTTGATCAATACAGTGGGTTCAAAGTCTGTCATCGGAATGTAAATCACATTCTTTTCAGTTTGTGTACCTTCACCAAATGCTACTGGGTCACTTGAAATTTCTGGAATACCATCCAGCCAGGGAGCCTGATCGGCATTGGTGAGTTTCTTCTCAACCCTTCCGACCCATACTTCGGGAAAATTAGTAGGCATAATATTTTACGTTTTAAAGATTAGTATTTAGGTTCGTGACCAAACTCGGCTTTGTACAAGCGGTTATAGTCTTCTTTACGCTCTCTCTTCCATTGAGCTACTGCGTCGTCACCCAATCTCACAAGCTCTTCAAAGCTTTTAGGATCACCGGCATTTGCACCGCCTTCCGCGCCTCTACTTTGTGGCACGATAGCCTGGGCGATCGGAGTTCTTGCACCCATACAAGCCAACACAGTAGCCAAAGCATCCACACCGGCAGTACGGCCAATGTTGTCGTACATTGCTACCACGTCCTCGATTTTTTGTCCTGTAGCAACGATAAACTTACCTTCCGCTTTCGCGGTGTCGAGCATCGCTTTGATGGTCTTGTCCAGTTTCGCCTTTGCTTCACCTTCGAGTTGCGTAATACGATCTTCGTTCTTTTTGTTTTTCGCCTGCAAGGCTGCAAGCACGGCAGTGTCAGAACTGTCAGCCGCCACACCTTCCAGAGCGAAGGTGGTAATGAGCAATTGTTTGTCCATTTTGATTTGATTATTTGGGTTATTAATATCATTATTGGGATGTTCGGTAGTCAGTACGGCGGCATACCTGTCATAGATATTATCAATAGCCATTCCTGTCAATACCTGTGTATCCAGTTGTTTGATGTTTTTAGCAGTAGCGGGGATCACCCGTTTAGCAAAACCAAACTGCACCATCTCCTGGGCATTCAGCCAGTGATCCTTACCGTCGAACCATTTCGCCTTTATTTCATCCTCAGCCATACCGGTACGCTCATTCACGCGCTTGATGAAATTACTCTCCATATCGCGGAGAAGCTTTGCCGAGTTCTCAAGATCATCAGCGTCACCCTGGCCTCCTCCTTTGGGGCGGTGAATCATACCAAATCCATTGTCAGCGATTGATACGTTCTCAACTGAAGGAAGCATAAGACACCCCATACTGGCCGCAATCCCGTCAATGATGATATTTACCTTCAGCGATGTGTTTAAGAGCGCGTTGTACATCACGTTTCCCTCAAACACGCTTCCACCGTAGCAATGCTCCCGGATGGTCATGATATCGTACTTTGATTCAAAGTCGGCAATCATATCGGTAAATACATCGCCATTGGCAAACCAACCTCCGATATTTCCGTACAGTTTGACCTCGACGTGTCGTTTATTGATTTCCCGGATGAGCATAGGCTTTCTGATTACTTGTTTTGATTATTCGCATTGTTTCCGTCGGCTAAATTATGACATCCGCAAACACGCTGTATCACCCTAGCTAAAGCCGCTTTATAGAACTATTAAGCCACTTTATGGAATCATAAAGCGGCTTGAGTAACCCACCTGATACACGCTTGTTTTTTGCCTAATATTGTTTCCAAAAACCATAATGTAAAATGGCGAAAAATGAAAATGTAGAGATACAAGGCGTGCGTTTTACCGAAAAAAAGGCCACCAAAAAAACGGTCAAAAAAGAGGTAAGGAAAGCGTCACCGGCAGAAATCAGCCATGCCGAAACGCTTTATTGTGAAAAGAAGTGGACACCTGAGGCGATTGCCGAAACACTGGATAGGGATATCAAAACGATCTATTCCTGGCGTGACAAATACCACTGGGAAGAAACTCGCGACCTGTTTGATACTGGTCCTACTGAGCTAAAGAAGATTTTGCTGAAGGAAGCCGTGCGTATTGCAAAAGGAGAAAAGCGGTTAGCAGAAGATGGGACACAACTGCCCAACATCGACTCCGACTCCCTGAGTAAAGTGATGAAAGCATACGATTACATGAGCAAGAAGGCAAGCCCAAGCGTATGCAAGGATATACTGGTCGAGCTCGACAACTGGCTAAGTATGCAAGAACCCAAATTGGCCGGTGAAATGACCAAATGGCACAAGCAGTTTATAATTTTCAAAATTCAGCAGGAATCGTAGAGACGCACGGATGTGCGTCTGATTAAAATCATACAAACATGGCAACAAATTACGATAAGGTTTTACGCGAATACGAGCTGCACGCAGAGCGTATTCAAAAAGCGACCTATCTAAATATACATGAGACGCAAGCCGAAAAAATGAATCGGATCAAACGTCTCGAAAGCAAATATACCGGTTGGTTTGAATATTACTTTCCGGATTATGCTACCTGTGAGTGCGCACCATACCACGAACGGATTGCCAAAGACATCATTTCCAATCCGGTAATCAAAGCATTACTCAACATATTCCGTGCCGGTGCAAAGTCGGTGCATACCATGTTAGGGATTCCGCTTTACCTGGAATTTGTCAAAAAGGAGCTTTGGTTTATGCTGGTTATCGGGGAGAATGAAGAGAAGGCCATCCGGTTACTGTCCGACATTCAGGCAAACCTGAAGTATAATAACCGTCTGATTAACGACTATGGAAAGCAGTTCAATGCGGGAGACTGGAGCGAAGGTAACTTTACCACCCGCGATGGTATTCACTTTCACGCTTTAGGTTTTGGCCAAGACCCTCGAGGATTAAGACACGGTGAACACCGTCCGGACTATATCGGATGTGATGATATTGATAACCTGAAGCGATGCAACAACGACCGGCTGATCCGTGAGGGTATCGACTACATTACCGGTACGCTTTGGGGGTGTTTTGACAAGGGCAAGGAACGGTTCGTATTCAACAACAACCTTATTCACAAAAATTCATTGATGGCAAAGTTGATCGAATTGTCAGTGATCGCCAATAAAGAGGCCAAACAGTCTGATTTGGCTAAACCATACTATTATTATAAGGTACCTGCTATCCTGGACGACAACTATACCCCGTCGTGGCCTGCAAAATACACGCCTGACTACTGGCGCGAAAAGCGTGCCGCTACACCTTACCGCTCATGGATGCGCGAGTACATGTGTACTCCATTGGTTGATGGTGCAATATTCAATCCGGAGTGGATGCAGCATAAGAAAATGCTACCGCTGTCAAAGTACGACGCGCTGATCGTGTACGGTGACTTGTCCTATAAAGATAAAGGTGACTACAAAGCCCTGGTGTTGGTAGGTAAAATAGGCCGGGAGTTTCACGTCATCCACTCATTCGTTAAGCAGACCTCCCGCTCAATTTGTGCCGGTTGGCTCTATGACCTGTGGGAAAAGCGACACCTGGATAAGTACAACATCAATTTTTTGATTGAGGGACTATTTGCCCAGGATGAATTTGTCAATGACTTTGATACCGAAGGCGACCGGCGCGGGTATTATGTACCGGTGGTGGCCGATAAGCAAACCAAAGGCAACAAGTTTGACCGGGTGGAAAGCATGGCCGGACACTTCGAGCGACTCAATGTGTGGTTTAATGAAGATGAGGCCAACTATACCGGTCAGGTCAACCTGATCGACCAACTCCTGGCATTCGAGAAAGGGAGCGGTGCAAACGATGATGGCCCGGATGCGCTCCAGTCGGCCATAGCCGAGCTGAATAAAGTAACCTTCATTTCACAATTTGAGATACACACTACTCCACGTTCACAATTAAAACGCAATAGATTCTAATGGCACGCTTTATCCAACAATCAGACTACGCCGTACAGATCAGGCCGGAAATCACCAAACAACTCACCTCAAACGATGAGAATTGGTTTAACTCCGCCGCACTGATCCGCGCTGAAAATACGGCTATCTCACAAATCAAGAACCGCATCGGAAAAAGGTATGATTGCGCTCAAATATTCGGAGCAACCATAGAGGGCGAAGTTGATAACCGTGATCAATGGATCGTAACCATTACCATCGACCTGACGCTATACCTTCTTTATAGCAAAACAGGTTTAAAGGATGTACCTGAGCATCGCTCACAACGCTATCAGGATGCCCTGGATTGGCTAAAAGATGTCGGCAACGGTACTACAGTGGCAGACCTCCCCGAGATGATAGACGAAACCACCGGAGAAGAATACAGTGAGTTCCGGTTAAACAGCCGCACACCCGAAAATCACAAATGGTAGGTAGGGGCATCCCCTTGTGGGTGCCCTCCCTTGTGGATGCCATATATTATGATTTCCTATTCATTTATTAAATCCAAATCAAATGAACTTTAAAGACATTTTCAAACGAAACAATCCGGTGGCTGCCGCCTCTACCGGCTCAGCCCCATCGAGAGATATAATACTGAAGGTCGCACAAGAGTTTCAGGATCGCGCACGCAAAAGCATCGACAGTTGGCGTAAATCAATCAAAGCAGCAGAAGACCCGGAAGACCCACGGTGGTACATCCTTCAGGATTTGATTGATGATTTGATGCTCGACGCGCACCTTTCCTCTGTAATTGACGTCCGCAAGATGGGAACGTTGAACCACCGTTTCTATGTGACAGACATCAACAGCGGGGAGCAGCTCGATGAACAGAGCAAAATGCTGAACAAACAATGGTTTTATGACTTTCTCGACGTAGCGTTAGAGGCTATTTTCCGCAAGTACTCGGTGGTGCAATTCTTTTATAATGGTATAGAGCCACGTTTCGATATATTGCCAAGGCGCAATGTTTGCCCGCAACTGAAGCGCGTCTATCTGGAAGTAGCCGGTAATAAGTTTATCGACTACAGTACCGAAAGCGATGTGATTGAAATATTGCACAGTTCAAAGTTCGGACTGATCAATACCGTATCTCCTAACGTGATATGGAAACGGAACCTCATGCAGTCAAACGCGGAGTTCTCTGAGCGTTTCGGCATGCCATTGATTACCGCTAAGACCTCCAACAAGCAGGATGTGCCACGCATTGACGCAGCATTGAAGAACCTGGGTGAAGCCGGTACGGGGGTATTGCCTTCAGGTAGTGATATAGAGGTTCATGCCCTGGCAAATGCTGGTAATCCGGAGAAGGTTTATCTCGACCCAGCCAAGTTCCACGACAACCAGGTCAGTAAATGTATCATCGGATCGACTACGATGGTGGATGAGGGGGCAAACCGCTCACAAACGCAGGTGCACCAGGATACGCTCGATGATAAAATATCAGCGGCTGACAAACGCATGATCATGTTTGTAGTCAATGACAAGCTGTTTC
The DNA here is from genome assembly GCA_963668555.2 of Bacteroidales bacterium. GTDB lineage: Bacteria > Bacteroidota > Bacteroidia > Bacteroidales > UBA7332 > CAXXIC01. The sequence continues at coordinate 4,121,193 of CAXXIC010000001.1, read as the reverse complement.
CGTTGCTTCAGCGTTTTGGACTTCCATTCGATAACACTAAAATGGCCTTCCAGTTTGACGAAACCGAAGACCTGTCACTCACCGAACAGTGGAAGATCACCAGTGAGGCCATGAATAAATTCGAGCTGGATGAAAATGAGGTAAAAAAGACATTTAACCTACCTATCATTGGAAAAAAAACAACGGCTGACACACCTCCAGCCGGAAATTTTAATGCAGCTACCGACCTACGGGCACTGGCGGTAGCGTGTGCCGTAAACCTGCCCGAATACCCAATGGTGCAACCGGTGGCGGAATCCATCAGCAAAACGCTACTGGATGAACTTAACTCATTCGACAAAGACCTACTCGCGTACCTTTATAATAACAAGCCTGACGATGCTACTCAGGTGAAGATTAAGAAGGCAAAGCGTATCGCTGAAGAGCTTCGCTCCGGACTATTTGACGGATGGGGCGACAGACGCGTAAAAACGGACTTCAACGCTCCGGATCATCGCGCACTCTCCATGATGGAAATGAACCTGTTCCGTTTCTCTGAGGCCAAAAGCTCCGCTCAGGTGCTTATGCTTAACCGCCTGTTGATTGACCGCGATAAACTGGAGATTCGAAGCGAAAAGGATTTCATTGACCGGGCTTTGAAGATCAACGCGAACTTCAACACCACTTACCTGGCTACCGAGCATCAGTTCGCCATCGCTACCGGTCAAAACTCCGCCCGATGGTTTGAGTTCTTCAAGGATAAGGATATGATCGGGCACTGGGATTATAATACGGTAGGCGATGACCATGTAAGGGATGAGCACGAAGCCCTGGACGGTCGTGTATTTGCATTTGATGACAAAGAAGCCCGCCGCCTGTGGCCGCCAAACGGCTACAAATGCCGCTGTGAAGGGCTGCAATACCCCGGCAAACCGGGTGATAAGCTGGTATCCGGGAAAGATTACATCGACATCGTATTTCCTACCGATAAAATGAAGCAGAATTTCGGCATTAATCGTGCCGATGCTGGTACTGTTTTCACGCAAAACCAAATGTACCTGAATGAGCTAAATGGCAAAAAACAGGCTCTGAATAGCTATTCTTTCAAAGATTATGGACTCAAACCGTGGTCGGAAATGAAAGATAGCCTCAAACCGCTGAAGCTGGACAATACCATCACGCCTAAAAACGCTGGAGAGCTATTCGACAACAATGCCGATACGGACAAATACAAGGCAATGGGATTTGAGGACTATTTGAAGCGGAAGTTGATACTGAAAGAGGATACTTTCAACCAGCATATTAGTGGAAAGGAAAAGTATCAGAATGAAAAAGAGAATAGGCCACAGTTGTTTGCCCATGTAGCTGATATTCTGAAGAACCCGGACGAAGTATTTGCCCGTAATTATGACCGAACAGGTAAAGAGCAAATGAGGTATATCAAGTTTTACAGCAACAACGCTGTAATTATTGACACGCAAATTACAAATGATGGACTTGAAATAACAACATGGTTCAACTTGAAGGATAAGGAGGAGAAAATAAGAAGCGGGTTATTAATCAAATAAAAAAAGGCGGCCATTGCGGCTGCCTTTCTCAAAAACCATTGAAAGCGTAAACGAAGTCCTGTTAAGGATACTGCTTATCTCACGGTGGTTGCTGACGCATTAACCTCCCCTCCAACTCGCAATGGTTTTCATTGCAAATATACAATCAAATCCGTCTAATTGTTCTCTAAAACTCAATTAATCAATCATTCAATCACTCAAACATTAATAATATGGCAAGCGGAATAGCTAAACTAAAACTTATTCTCGACATTGGGAATAACATTAAATCGGGGCTCGATGGGGCTAAACGGCAGGTGGAAAAGGCCACCGGACAGATACAAAGCAAGCTGAATAGCCTGAAAGAAAATCATATTAAGATATTCAGCGCGATGAAAGATGAAATACCAGGGCTTGGTCGGGCTATGGAGCTGCTGTCTAATCCGTATGTGGCATTGACGGCTGTTGTTGTAGCGTTGGGTATTGCGTATGGATCGAGTGTGGGCATGGCACTTGATTGGCAGAAAGGACTTGCTAAAACCAACGTCACGGCTCAACTATCACAACAGGAGCTTGGCAAGCTATCAGACAAACTGCTTGATATAGGTAGTAGAAATGTTGCTCCGCTGGAGCAAATACCGGACTCATTCAATAAAATAGTTTCTGCGGGTCTCGATGTCAATACATCATTAGCTGTATTAGAGCCAACGCTCAGGGCTGCTAAAGCCGGTTTTACAGATGTAGGAATAACAGCCGATGCCGCAGTCAATGTAATGAACTCTTCCGGGAGAGACATTAATACAGTGTATGATGTGTTATTCGCCACTGTAAATAAAGGTAAGGCAGAGTTTGCCGACATTGCTAAATATCTGCCAAACATCGTGCCTATGGCTCGCAATGCCGGATTTGCCCTGGAAGAAACCGCCGGTGCATGGGCTTACCTCACCGCGCAGGGTAAAAGTGCCGAACAGGCGACCACTCTAACCCAAAATGCCATGAAGGCAATTGCTGACCCGGCACGAATTAAGGATTTCAAAAAGATGGGGATTTCCCTGTACGATGCACAGGGTAAAGTAAAACCTTTGACCACAATAGTTGACCTATTGGCTCAAAAAACAAAGGGGCTGAGTAACTTATCACGGGCTAAGTTCTTTGGAAACTTAGGCCTCGATATGGAGGCCGCCGGGTTCTTCGCCTCTGCCACGCAGGACGCGAATAAGTTTAGGGAAACGATTGGTTTTGTACAAAATAGCCAGGGACAGTTGAATACTGCATACGATAAAGCAAAAACACCACTGGATAACATGTATATCGCATTCAACAACGTAAAAGCAATAGCCATCTCAATAGGTAATTCAGCTCTTCCGGTTATTGATTTCGTCGGAAAAGGATTGGTTTTTCTTACCGATAACCTCGATATTATTGGTGGAGTACTGGCCGGTGTTGGTATCGCTTGGAGTATTTTAAACGCTCGAATGCTGTTTAATGCCGGGCTGCAAGGTCTGGTCGCTGCAAAAATGGCTATTGTCACCGCTGCACAATGGGCGTTCAACGTGGCGGCTAATGCTAACCCAATTGGGCTGATTGTACTGGCTATTGGGGCTTTAATTGGTGGTTTGGTGGTTGCTTATAATAAGTTTGACAAGTTCAGGGCAATCGTACAGGGTTCATGGGCTGCTATCAAGACCTTCGGCGTAATACTCAAGAACTACGTGGTAGATCGGGTGACTGACTTTATCAAAGGGCTTGGTTCTATGGCCAGTGCGTTGGTTAAACTATTCAAAGGTGATTTCAAAGGGGCTTGGAGTGATGCCAAACAGGGCGTTTCTCAGTTAACCGGAGTAGATGCCAAGAAGAAGGCTTTTAATTCAATGCCTAAGATAAAAGAGGCTTTCAGTAATAGATATACCGAATCACTGAAAGAATCAAAGGCTAAGAAAGCTCAAACAGACGCTAATCCTAAACCCAATGATAATCCTGTAGGTGGTGGTTCTGGCGCACCTGTTGGCAATACCGCAACAAATGACATAAAAACGGTCGCCGGTGGTGGAGGCTCTCAAACCAAAAACACGACCATCAACATCGACAGCTTTATTAAAGGATTCAATCCAAAACACGAGTCTATTAACAGCATGAATAAAGACGAGCTTGAGCGTTGGATGATAGAAATGTTTATGCGTGTCGTCAGCAGTGCCGAAACCGCCATGTAATAACGTAGAGGCGCACGGTTGTGCGTCTCTTTTAATATAACCCATCATGTCAAAAGCAAACATCAGCGATTTCCTCCGCAAAGTAGATGCCATTACCAAGGCATACGACCGAATACCCAACGAAGTGGCCGCCATTGCAGTCCGATTCAGCAAAGAACGTTTCCGGGAACAAGGTTGGCTTGATGAATCATTCCAACCATGGAAGGAGCGAAAAATATACCGTAAGGGTAAAAAGCGAAGTCAAACACTCCTGGTGAACACCGGTCGCCTGAAACGCAGTATCCGGAAAATATCAGCAAACAGCAAACAGGTAGTCATCGGCACCGATGTTCCCTATGCACAGATACACAATGACGGCGGTACTATTAAAGAAACGGTAACGGTAAAGCAGCATACGGTCAAAGCGCACCAACGTAAAGTATCATCTCGCGTGCGTGAAGGACGTACAGAGAGTGTAAAGGCTCATAACGTAAAGCAGCACTCGGTAAAAACTCATACTAGACAGATGAACTTGCGTATCCCTGCACGTCCATTCATTGGACAGTCCGGAGCATTAGAGCAACAAATAGTAGATCACATTACCAACGCCTTTGTTGAGGCATTTAAAAAGTAAGTCATGATACAACCATTACTTGAGCTATACAAGCTCATCAAAGAGAAAGAAACGTCATTTACAGCACGTGGTTTATCCGGTAGTTTCTTTATTGACATCTACCGTGGTCAGCCATTCAATCCGGAGCTATACGAGTACTTCCCACTTCCGGCCATCTTTGCCGACTTTCAGATCATAGGTCAGGGCAAGAACCAACCGCGCAAAGTGACCATGACGTTGCATGTGCTCACCGATGTTATGCCTGATGCTTCCAGTATATCAGAGGATCAAGCCGACGGTTTAAAACGCTTCATGTATCACCTCACGTTGCAGGAGATATTGGAAGGCGCGAAGCTTGGAGCAACAACATCGCTCAAGTTCATCAGTGAGACGTTGATTGACGCACCGGTTATCAACTACCATACCCAGATATACGAGTTTGAATCCTATATGAATCATCTCTTCATTGATGAGTCTGACTACAGTATAGGAGAGTTTACCAAAGCAAATACTTATGGTCAGTTAAACGAGTTTTGATGTCGGTTTAAAGCGTCTTTAAAGTCGCCGCTGCGTCCGTTTTTCAGCAAAACAATACACGCACTATTGTTATCATTCAGTTGATAATAATAGTGCGTGTTATTTTGATAACGGTCTGTTATCATCGCGCAGAACGATATAAGCAATTTTGCGTTTCCGGTCGTTTACCAGTAGAATCCTTTTTGTATCAACGTTTTAGCCGTTTGTTTACCGGTCCTTTACCATACTTTATCCAGTTGTCGTGTTTTTGCGCTCGCGTGTAACTCGTTGTTTTTGTGCGTTTTTGCTGTGTTTGTCGTTTGTGCTTGCTTTGTTCTGCCCCTTAATCTTTTTTCATTGATTCACTTCGTCACCCAATTCTTATCAAAAGGAATAATCGGTTGATCATTATAATACAAATCTTCCGTCACCGGAATCTTCACTTTATAAAGTTTGCCGGAGACATTAGGAATACTCTTATTTCGCAACCAGGCATTAAAGTCTTTCAACAAATAGTAAGTAGTATTATTGTCAGATGCAAACTGATAAAGATTGTCCACCGGAGCATTCACCACAACATCATTGCAACGAATGGGCTTGTATAACTGGTTCGCTTTAATCGAGAAACCATATTTACGAGGATGTGCCATTAACTCCTTGGCGGCAAGAATGCGGAAAACGTAACGTGAAGTTTCTTCTACCAACCAAAGATCAAGTGAAGTTTCGGCATTCTGATTCGCCAGTTCCGTATCAATGCGTCCCTGACCGATATTGTATGATGCAGCTACTGTAGACCAATCTTTAAAATGAGTATACATATCTTTCAGCAATTTGCAGGCTGCAATAGTCGACAGTTCCACATGCATACGCTCATCTATCGTATCGTTAATTTCCAGACCGTATTGACGACCAGTAGCCGGCATAAACTGCCACAATCCAGCCGCTTTTGCAGAGGAAATTGCGCGCACATTGAGACTACTCTCAATCACAGCGAGATATTTCATATCGTTGGGCACCCCCATTTGCTCCAAAATAGGTTCAATTACCGGAAAATAACGATTCGCTAATTTGATAATCCGAAGAGTAGAAGATTGCATATAGGTCATGGTAGACAATTCGCGATCAAATCTTTCATACATATCGTAGCGGGTAAGATCGATCGTTTTGCCGCAAAACTCAATATTCTGGGGTACTGCAGGTGCCGCTGTTACCAAAGTCTGTTCTTCTTTATCTTTTATCGGTTTAACTGTATTTTCTTCAATCTCAGCCGCTGAAATGGATATCGTTGCAATACATGCACAAATAATTCCGCTCAACAATTTATTCATCTTATTTTTCCTTTGTATTAATAACGTTGTAAAATAACAAATTCAGAAGTTTAGAAGCAAACCTGCAATACCAGTATTACGCCTTCTTAACTTCTGATTCCGTAACTTAATCAAATTTATTTTCCGCTGAAGACATTTATATCCCCTTTCTTCTTATACTTAATTCCATCCGAACCTTCCGCCTCAATCACAAAGAAATAAGCCCCGGGGGTTACATATTTCCCATTTACCTTACCATCCCAACCTTTTGCTGGATCCGACCAGTGAAATAATTGTACACCCCAACGATTGAAAATCCAGCCCTGAAATCGTATAAGCGATTTGTATGCAACCTTAAACTCATCGTTTTCACCGGGTGATAATCCGGGTGAAAAAGCATTGGGTACTTTTAGCTCAGATTCTGAAACAACTACGTCATAATTTAAACTGTCAACACAACTATTAGCTACATTTGTTACAATCACACGTACAGAATAAGTTCCGCTCTTCTCAAAAATATACCTGATATTGCTATCAGATGCTGTTGTTATTTTATCACCTTCCTTATCAGTTATAGACCAACTATAATATGCGGCCGTAGGTTCATTAGCATATGCTTTAAACTCAACATCAAACGGAGCGGAACCAGACAACGATTCGGAGGTTTCATCGTCTCCGGTGTTATTGTCCTCATTATGCAAAGGATCATGAATATGAACTCCCTCGACGGCCACTTTTACGGCTTCATACATTGGAGAAGTTACATTGTTCAGCTCCCATCCGGCCAATAGAGCAGGTACTCCCAGAGTAAAAGTTGTATTCTTCAAAGGAAGAACATCTTTTTCATCATCTTTGCTTGCCACCAGATTGATGACAGATTGCAAATTGATTAATGTTTTTGTCAGAGGTTTTTCGATGAACTTCTTATCAGCAGGGGAAAAAGTCATGCTATTGTATTGCAGAGGAACTTCCAGATTAATATTGTGAAAAACGTAAGGTTGCTTAGCATCATAATACCCCATATTATACTCATTAGCTGCAATCGCTAAAATCAATTGGTTACATGGTTCACTGCTTTCGGGGCTTACATTAATAGCTTGAGGCTCATATCTCTTGTAATCAATTATCCATACAATGGTGGTATCATTTCCGTCAATCACGCCATAGCCGGTATTATTCTCCAAACCAGTAAGTTCAGATGTGATGGAACTTTGTCCGGGATTCAACAGTGTTTTTGAACGAATATCATTTTTATAACTGAACCATTTAATGGTATTGGAGCTTGTGGTATTATAAGTAAGCTTGGCATTTTCCATACCGTAATACAAATAAGCCCTCTTCACTCCGCTAATAGGATCTGTATTTGAATAGGTTACTACCTGTTTTTGTCCTCCGGTGGCTGTTAGCACTTGTGCTTGTAGACTCCATGCTATCAATATAAAAATAAAAATTGATATGGTACGTTTCATGTAAATATTGTAATTGGTCTCTTTCATGATGATTGGTTGATTAGAATGACATATTGTCATCCGGTCTTCAAAATTAATACTTTTATAAAATATCCCTTCCATTTTGAGCAAATATTGAAGGGCTTTGTCTATTTTAATCCGACTATTGGAATAATATTGTTAATTTTGCAGCATAAATTTTCTTAGATAAATAAAGGAAGCAGGGTTATGCGAACACTACGTTTTATTCTCGTAAATATTGCTGTCGGGCTAATTTCAGTTGCTATTGCGCAAGATCTGCCCTACAAAAGAGAAACGAAAGAGGGAAAAGAATATTATATTTATCAGGTTGTGCCCGGTGAAGGACTCTACTCCGTATGTCGTCGATTCAACGTCACTCAGGAAGAAATCATCAAGTGCAATCCGACTATTGAAGATGGTCTAAAAACCGGACAAATACTCCACATTCCGGTAAAGAAACCTAACGGAAAACCAGACGAGTCCGCTTACTTTTTTCACACCATTGAGCAAGGTGAAACGTTAAATTCCATAGCCATTATGTATGGTGTATCGGCAACGTCAATCAAGAAATTAAACCCCGATGCCGAAAAAGGTATTAAAGTAGGATTCACATTGAAGATTCCTCAAACGGTACAGGTTGCAGAAGAAACAGGTAAAGAAAACTTCAAGTTTCACACCATTGCTCCGCGTGAAACGCTATCTTCATTAGCCAAACAATATGGAATGAAGATCCAGGACATTACAGATGTAAATCCCGGTCTGACAGCCGAAAATTTTCAAATCGGAAAAGTCATTCGCATCGATATCGCTCGCGGGACAAAGAAAATTGAAGAAAAGGAAGAGCCGGAAGATAAGTTTTTCGAATACCTGACTAAGAAAAACGAATCATTATTTAGCATTAGCCGGAAATTCAACATTACCATTGATTCCATTTTGGCCCTTAATCCAGGCTTGGCAAATCGTTTCCGCAGTGGTTTGATGATTCGCATCCCTGTACCTATACCGGTAGAGAAAAAGCCCGAACCTGAACAGGAAGCCCCTGTCCAAGAAGAAACTAAACCGGTAGAGCAACTGCCTATATCTCCTGCTATCATGATGGAGCCTATGAAAGTAGCCGTATTATTGCCTTTTATGGTAGATGAGCCCGGGGAAGAATCGGCCAAGCAATCGCGTCGTTTTATTGAATATTACGAAGGATTGTTACTGGCCGTAGAGAAATTGAAAGCTCAAGGGATGTCGGTTGAACTCTATGTGCACGATACAGGATCAGAAGGAAAATCGATCAACAAAATTCTTCGTTCTCCCGAGATGAATGATGTACAGTTGATAGTCGGTCCCGTTTACAGCGCACACATTGCACCGGTAGCCAAGTTTGCCAAAGCCAACAACATCTCCATGGTGATTCCATTCACCTCCAAAAACGAAGATGTGCTCACCAACTCGCATATTTTGCAAATCAACACACCTCACTCCTATCTTTATTCTGAAGCAGCTCAGTTATTCTGTAATAAATTTAAAGATCATCAAGTGATTTTTCTGGCTGAAAAAGATAAAGAAGGTGATAAAACAGAATTTATTAATACTCTGAAAGCTGAATTAAAACGTCATTCTATGAGCTTCCAGACTTATACTGCCGCTAACTCCGACGAAATTGAGCAGATTACGACTATCTTATCTGCCGATAAGGAGAATATTATTGTTCCTACCTCGGGAAGTTCCACAGCATTGAAATTGATGATTCCGGAATTGCAAACAGTCGTGGTAAACAATCCGAATTATAAAATCTCGTTATTCGGTTATCCCGAATGGCAGACTTACGTTAAAGACTATATGGATGCTTTTTATAAGCTGAACACATACATCTATTCCACGTTTTTTGTGAATCCGGGCTCATCTGATTATAAAGAGTTCAGCAGCAGATTCCGTCACTGGTATCAACGCGAAATCATCAACAGTTATCCAAAATACGGTGTACTAGGTTACGATACCGGAGTCTATTTCCTCAAAGCATTGGCCTCAACCGGTAATAATTTCGATAAAAGCATTTCCGATAAACGTTATCACGGCATTCAAACCGGATTTTCGTTTGAACGGGTGAATAACTGGGGCGGATTGATCAACAAAAACGTTTACCTGATCCATTATGGCCGTAATTTTGAAATCACAAAGATGATTTCCGAAAAATAGAGAAATTCTAAAGTTGGAGCAGTTTAAGGAATTGATATAAATAATGAAAAAAATAGTTGCGGTTTTATTTCTTTTTTCGGCATTGCAGTTGCACGCACAGCAAACCTTTCAGCCGGAAACCTCACTTGGAGTGAACGGTGGAGTAACCTTTTCTAAAGTGGAGTTCTCTCCTGTAGTTAAACAAACTATGTTGCAAGGATTAAACGGTGGGATTACCTTTCGTCATATTTCCGAAAAGCATTTCGGATTTCTTGTAGAAGCCAATCTGGTACAACGCGGATGGAAAGAGGACTTAACCGACTCAACCTACTCACGTACGTTGAATTATCTGGAGATTCCATTTCTGACTCATATCACATTCGGTAATCATAGAATACGGTATTTTGTAAATCTTGGTCCAAAGCTTGGAATTTTACTTCTGGATAAAGAAAAACGGAATTTCTCCACTAACGATAATCAACATGGCAAAGCTATCGACAACAGCTTCGATTATGGTCTTTGCGGGGGAACAGGCTTTGAACTGCGCACCGGTGTAGGTAGTTTTTTATTAGAAGGTCGCTATTATTATGGATTGGGTGATATTTTCTCCAATGCAAAAAAAGAGTATTTCGACCGATCTGCCAACAACTCCGTTTCTGTTAATCTGACTTATATGGTCCCCTGGCATAAAATAAAATTCTAAAAAACGAAACATACAAAAGCGGCAAACCCAATTATGAGTTCGCCGCTTTTATTTTGTTTCTATTTCATTAAACTTACACACCCCATAAGATTTTTCACTCCTAATAATATTATAATCAGTCAATAACCAAGTTTATCGCAAAATAAGCAAAATCCTTATTCTTCAAAAAAAAAGCGGCGGACTCATTATGAATCCGCCGCTTTTGTATTTATTGACACTGTATTACCGAAGCTCCTGCTTCAAATACTTTGTCGTGAAGGTATCATATTGGGCACAAATCTCTTCAGGTGTTCCGGCGCAAAGCAGTTCGCCACCGGCACGACCGCCTTCGGGCCCCATATCAATGATGTAGTCGGCACATTTGATTACATCCATATTGTGCTCGATGATAATCATCGTATTTCCTTTATCCACTAAGCGATTGATTACCCCCATCAGCACATTGATGTCTTCGAAGTGAAGACCGGTGGTGGGCTCGTCGAGAATATAAAGGGTTTTTCCGGTATCGCGTTTCGCTAATTCGGTAGCCAGTTTCACGCGCTGGCTTTCTCCTCCTGAGAGAGTAGTGGACGGTTGCCCCAAGCGAATGTATCCCAAACCCACATCCTGCAACACTTTTACTTTTTGCAAAATGGACGGAATGTTTTCGAAGAAATCGACCGCTACATCAATGGTCATATCCAAAACGTCTGCAATGGATTTCCCCTTGAAGCGAACTTCGAGCGTTTCGCGGTTATAGCGTTTACCGTGGCAATCCTCACAAGGGACGAGTACGTCGGGCAGGAAGTTCATCTCGATGGTCTTGTAACCGTTTCCGCTACAGGTCTCGCAACGGCCACCCGCAACGTTGAACGAGAATCGGCCGGGTTTGTAACCGCGAATCTTTGCTTCAGGCAATCCCACGAAGAGATTACGAATATCGGAGAAAACGCCCGTGTAGGTCGCCGGATTCGAACGCGGCGTGCGCCCGAGCGGACTTTGGTCCACGGTTACGATTTTATCGATATAATCAACCCCTTCGATGTTATCGTATTCGAGTGGGTCTTGCAAGGAGCGGTAAAATTTCTGGCTGATGATGGGTTGCAGCGTTCCATTGATTAAACTGGATTTCCCACTACCAGATACACCCGCTACGCAAATCAATTTACCCAAAGGAAATTCCACATCAACGTTTTTGAGGTTGTGACCGCGTGCTCCTTTTAGCAAAATAGACTTTCCATTGCCTGCACGACGTTCTTTCGGTACGGCAATCTCCATTTCGCCATTCAGATAAGCCGAGGTGAGCGTGTGCGATTTCAGCATTTCAGCAGGTGTGCCGGAGAAAACCACTTCACCGCCCAATCGTCCGGCCTTGGGTCCCATGTCGATGACATAATCGGCACTGAGCATCATATCTTTGTCGTGCTCCACCACCACCACCGTATTGCCGGTATCGCGGAGCTGTTTCAATGAATGAATGAGTCGGTCATTGTCGCGCTGGTGAAGCCCGATACTCGGCTCATCCAGAATATAAAGCACATTCACCAACTGCGAACCGATCTGCGTAGCCAACCGGATACGCTGGCTCTCCCCACCCGATAGCGATTGCGACGAACGGTTGAGCGAAAGGTAATTCAACCCCACATCGAGCAAAAAGCGCAATCGGGTACGGATTTCCTTCAAAATCTCAACGGCGATCATGCGCTGTTTATCGCTCAACTGCTCTTCAACGCTTTCGAGCCACTGGTAGAGTTCCGAAATATCCATTCCGGCCAGTTGCGCGATGTTTTTGTCAGCCATGCGATAGTGCAGCGACTCTTTATTCAGGCGAAGGCCCTCGCATTCGGGACAAACGGAGACTTTCACAAACTGATTCGCCCACTTCTGACCCGTTGCCGACGCGCTGCTCTCCTGCTGCATTTCGATGTATTTTACCACACCGTCGTAACTGAGAAAGAGGTTGGAATTTACCCCCAACGTATGATTTTTGATGGAAAGACGCTCATCCGTTCCGTAAAGGATTTCGTCCAACGCTTCATCGGGCAAATCCTTGAGCGGAGTCTTGAGTGTGAAGCCGTGTTTCTCGGCAATGGCTTCGATTTGCCAGAATATAGTGGTCTGACGGTAGCTGCCCAATGGCACAATGCCGCCGTTATGAATACTTTTATCGGGATTGGGAATAATCTTCTCGTGGTCGATCTGGTTGATCACGCCGAGCCCTTTGCATTTTGGACAAGCGCCTTGCGGAGAATTGAACGAGAAGTTGTGCGGCGCGGGTTCGCCATACGAAAGTCCGGTGGAAGGACACATCAGCTGGCGACTGTAGTGGCGCAGCTCGTTGGTGTCAGGCGTAAGGACCATCAGCAATCCTTCGCCCTGCTTCATGGCGGTGCGGACGCTTTGTTTGAGTCGTTGCTCGTCTTTGTTGGAGACTTGCAGTTTATCAATGAGCAGTTCGATGCTATGGTTTTTATAACGGTCGAGCTTGAGGCCGGGAAGGATCTCGCGGACTTCTCCGTCGATACGGACATTGAGATAACCTTTCTTGCGGAGGTTTTCGAACAACTCTTTGTAATGTCCCTTCCGGTTACGCACGAGCGGCGACAGGATGTATACCTTTTTTCCAATGTAACGCTCCAGGATGAGTTCGAGTATCTGCTCCTCGGTGTATTTCACCATCTTTTCGCCCGTGTTGTAGGAATAGGCTTCACCGGCGCGGGCAAAGAGCAGACGCAGGAAGTCATATATCTCAGTGGTGGTCCCTACGGTGGAGCGCGGCGAATTGTTGGTCGTCTTCTGCTCAATGGAGATAACCGGACACAAGCCGGAGATCTTATCCACATCGGGACGCTCCAGATTTCCCAAAAAGTTGCGGGCATACGACGAGAAAGTCTCGATGTAACGACGCTGCCCTTCGGCAAAAATGGTATCGAATGCCAGCGACGATTTACCGCTACCGCTTAACCCGGTAATAATGGAAAAGCTGTTGTGCGGAATCGTCACATCTATATTTTTCAGGTTGTGGACACGTGCGCCCAATACCTCTATCACATCTTGCTCGTTCATAGCGTTCGCTTTATAAGACCGCAAATTTACGCCATTTCGGGCAGGTAAAAAATTAATGGATTGGGAAGTTGGGGATTATTAACAGGGAAAGCTGTAGTTTATAGAAACTCAACCTTTTACTGAACGATCTTGTATAACAACATTCGTTATCTCAGAATAATCGAATAAGTCGGATAGTCGGATTGATTAAGCTGGAGAAGTATTCGTTTTGCAGATTCATCAGTAGGAGATTTACAACCCCTATTTTAATCCTAGACGCAAAAAAACCTCTAAAAACACCTTATTTCAAAGGGAATTTAGAGGTCTTTTGAGGTTCCTGGCAGATTCGAACTGCCGTAAACGGTTTTGCAGACCGGTGCCTAGCCACTCGGCCAAGGAACCATTTTGTGATTACGAGTGCAAAGATAGAACTAATTTTTATTTCCGCAAAAAAAATAAAAATAGAAATACGCCAATCACAACAAAATTTCACGAACAAAATTTTAATTATAAAAAAGCGCCAGCAAGAATACTGGCGCTTTTTTTGAGGTTCCTGGCAGATTCGAACTGCCGTAAACGGTTTTGCAGACCGGTGCCTAGCCACTCGGCCAAGGAACCATTTCGTGATTGCGAGTGCAAAGGTAGGACTAATTTTTACTTTTGCAAAACTGAAAATGATTTTTTTCTTTAAGCCTTCGATCTAACCGGGCTTCCGGGCTTGATTTCAGCAATTTATAACAATCATTTTTTATGAAAAATATTTTCCACATTACTACTCTCCAATTTTCAGGTGTGGATGTGGGGCAAAAAAATGATTCAACGAACCTATACCTTCTCCCATTTTTACATCTTTCCCATTTTTTAAAGCTTCTGTCAAATATTTCTTGGCCTCCCCCACCGCTTTGGGAAGTTCAAATCCAATCGCTAAATACGCTGCTATAGCCGATGAAAGCGTACATCCCGTACCATGGGAGTTTCGGGTTATAACCTCAGGAGCAGCAAATGAATAGTTATCATCTTCTGAAACAAATAACATATCCTGCTTAATTGTGCCTTCAAAATGACCACCTTTAATGAGGATCGCTTTGCATCCTTTTTGCATGAATATTGCAGCCGATTTCTCTGCATCGCTCCATTGTTGTAATTGAACACCTGTCAACCACTCAGCCTCATTCCGATTGGGTGTAATTAAATCCACTATTGGAAAAAGATCTTGGACAATCATTGAAATAGTCTCTTCATCCAACAGAGTATGACCACTGGTTGAGATCATCACCGGATCAAGAACAATATTTTTCGGACGATATTTTTTTAATGCCGCAATCAAAACCTCCACCAATGGACGGGAATGCAGCATCCCTATCTTTATAGCATCTACTTTCATATCGTCAAATACGGCTTCAATCTGATCTCGTAATATCTGAGGTGCAACAGCCTGAACCGCACGAACACCCAATGTGTTTTGCGCCGTTATGGCTGTAATTGCAGTCGCTCCGTACACACCAAGTGCTGATAGAGTCTTCAGGTCAGCTTGAATGCCTGCTCCGCCACAACTGTCAGAACCAGCTATAGAAAGTACTGTAGGATAATGTGTCATGTAATCTTTATATTTTTTGGTTTGGGAATCACATGGAGCTGATAGCTATCAGTATCGTATATTAAGAAATCCACAAACCACATCAAACTTCACAAAACGGATTCGTATAATTTGGTGTAATTTGTGGATGATTAAAAGATACAGTATGTACCTTTATTGTGCCCCGTACATTTCCTGATTAATCTGCTTTATCTGACTTTCCAACGAACGAACCTCACCCTCTTGAGTCTGAATCAGCTCTATTTTTTCTTCCGGACTACCTGCAAATTCATCTTCATTTAGTTTTGCGAGTTTATCTTTTGCCTGTTGCAACTTTACGTTCAAGACATTTAACTGTTGTTTTTGGGATTCCCTTTTTTCAACGTTCGCCCGCATCTCTTGTTCCTGCGAAATTTCACTCAATGCCTGAGCCTGACCAGTTGATATTCTTTTTAGCTCTTTAATTGAATCGGTTTTCTCAATGACTTCACTTTCCAATCCATTTATTTGAATCTGCTGATAGGTAAAAGAGGCGATACTGATACAGATCAATATCACAAAGCTAACGTAAATCCACGTATTGTTCTTTTTTTCAGGTTGTTCTTCGGTGAGATCGGTTGCCTTAGATGGTTGTTCATTCTTTAACGAAGGAGAGGTTGTCTGCTTCGAATTAATAAATGGAGGTGGCGTGCTATTAAAAAGCATTTTTAAGTCCTCCACAGTTATGGCCGACTCCCAGCCATCCATTCCTTCGCACCAAACAGGAGTATTACGCGAAATCTTTTCTTGTTTTAATTCTTCTATCGAGAATGGACCCAATTGCTGTCCTTCCTGATGAATAAAATAGATTTTCATTGCAGTCATAAAAAGCGTTGTATTGATTATTTGCCGGTTCTCGAATAAGTCATTCTTATATTGACATCCGGATCCGGTATGATTTCGAACTTTTATTGGATTGTCAGCTAATCTGAATAGTTAGAGCGCTCAAATTTTGATCAAAACAAAAGTATATCTATTTTACAAAACATCCAAGAAAGGAGCATAATATCCAATTAAAAAACCTCGAACAATTTAAACTTTGGTCAATATAGATTTGTTTAAAGAGTCAGTTCAATATTACAGACCTTCTCCGGCAAATCATTAGAATAATAAATGACCCGTCATAATATTTTGCAGATCACGCTTTCCCATTATGATAGTATGCAAAACCTACAAACAGATAAAAATTCATAACTATGAAACAATGGTACGAAATCTTATTTCAAAACTATGCACTGAAATATGACAATGAGAGTTTCACGAAAGGTACATTGGGTGAGTGTGATTTTATAGAATCGGAAATTGAATTTAATAAGCAAGCCCGAATATTGGACATTGGTTGTGGTACCGGCAGACACTCAATAGAATTAGTAAAGCGGGGATATTATAATATTACAGGTATTGATATATCTGAATCCCAGCTAAGAAGAGCAAAGGAAAAAGCATCGCAGCAAAACCTTGTCATTGACTTTCAGCAACAAGATGCCCGGGATTTACATTTTGAAAATGAATTCGATTTGGTGATCATGTTATGTGAAGGTGCCTTTCCCCTCATGGAAACGGATGAAATGAATTATCAGATATTGAAAAATGCAGCAAAGGCATTGAAAGATAATGGAAAACTAATTTTCACCACGTTAAATGGATTATTCCCCCTATTTCATTCTGTTAAGGATTTTATTGACCAGGGAACTGAAGAAGGGGGTGCGACCTGTGAAAATATCACGTTTGACTTGATGACATTCCGCGATTATAGCACAACTATTTTCGAGGACGATTCAGGTGACAATATTGAAATACAAAGCAACGAAAGATATTATGTACCTTCTGAAATAACATGGTTATTGAAATCTCTGGATTTTAAAACCATAAATATTTTTGGAGCAAAGTTAGGAGCTTACAGCAGAGAAGACAAGCTTACTACTGAAGATTTTGAAATGTTAGTCATAGCTGAAAGACCAACAGATCAAATGAAGTTTAATTTCGGATGAAATCCGGCCAGAAATAGTAGGCACATTTTCAGCATATGCTGAAAACATGCACCTGAAGTTTTTGGCGAACTTTCAGCCATTGCTAATGCTTCTAATAACGGTTTTCCGGATTAAAACAGTTGTATTAGAGCATAAAAAAACCACCAGGCAAACGCTAGTGGTTTTTTCGTATATAAATAAAATCGTTATTCTGCGGTAAGTCCTTTGATCAACAAAGTTGCCGTGGCCGGATTAGTAGCCAAAGGAACATTGTGAACATCGCATACACGCATTAACATTTGCACATCCGGTTCGTGCGGGTGTTTGTCGAGCGGATCGCGGAAAAAGAATACAATGTCAATTTGGCCTTCTGCAACCTGAGCAGCTATTTGAGCATCACCACCGAGAGGACCCGAAAGTACACGTTCCACTTTCAATCCGGCAGCTTCGGCATGTTTACCGGTTGTACCTGTAGCAATGATTTTCACATTTTTCTTGTGCAACAATTCAATGTTTCTGTTGAGAAAGCCTACCATTTCGGCTTTTTTTCCGTCGTGAGCAATTATAGCTAATTTCATATCAATTCGTTTATTAGTGATGTATGTGTGTTTCAAATGAGGTATCTGGCGGATTCAAACCGTCAATGGCAATTTTGCAGACCGACGATTAGAGCCTCGCTTTGATACAATTGTTTACCCGGCAAATATATCAAAAACAAATGATTTATCGGACGCAATATTTTTTTTCAATCCAAAATAGAACAATCTGCCGAAAATCCTGCACCAGGAGTATCAAAATTGCACTTTTAATCCAACGCGGATACCTGATTTGTCAATATTGGGATGATCTCGATGGGTTAATCGCCAAACATAATCGAGACGGATCAGGCTGAAGATATTTTCAAGTCCTACACCAGCCTCCGTATAAGGTGTTTTATCCAAAGCGTATGAAACCGGGCTTTTCGGAAAGATCCACGGTGTAGTAGCACTCACGGCTGGATTGTTATAATCACTCAACGATCCCAACAACGATTTAAAGGTGAATACTTCGCGCAACTTAAGATAGCGATTAACCGGCATCCAATTGCAAAGCAATCCGTTCATATGATAATCAAGCGACAGAGAAGCGTATTTATCACAAACAAATTCTAACACATTCATCAGATTGTATGTTTCCGGAACATCGAGGTATGATTGGTTGGCTTGTGGAATGATCAGCAACGGATAAGGCACTTGCGACCATTGTTTGGCAGCTTTAAACATCACATCCACATAACCGAAAGCGGCCAGACTGTGAGCATGCTGCATCGACATTTCAGTCAATTGATAGCCATAATCGCTGCCCAAAAGATTCTTCACCCCCATGGCTTGAGAAAAAGTAAAGACACTACTAAAACGCGAAACCACCATGCGGGAGTCGCGGTTCTGATAAAAACGTTCACCCATGGCAAAGCGAAACTTCCCTCCTACTTCGGTTGTGTTAAGCGAAGATACGGAAGTAATATTTCCATTCAGGCTTCGACGATTAAACTCAATAGCACCCACCGGTTGCCAGCTTCGATTATTAGCCCAAACCGAATAAGAGACTCCACTGTAATACTCACGTTTATAAAGCACCTCTGTTTTCCGTTCAAATAACAAGCGATCGAGCGGAGAACGACGCCATGACAGGAAAACGTTGTCCTTGTCAATATTGACCAACTCCTGTCCCGGGAAACGAAGATCATAACGATGCGACAAGCTCAATGAATTTGCAGGGTATTCATTGGGGTGGCTCTCTCTTTTTGGAAAAGAATAAGTAGCCTTAGCGGCATACTTCCAGCGATCATCCTTGAATCCGTATGCTCCGTAACCTTCCACAAACAAATGAGGATTAAAGGCTGCATTTGTAGTACCCCCTAAACGCAAGCGCAACCCTTCTATATCATTAGAACTGACAATTGAAAATACCGGCCCGATCTCAAACTTTTTAAAGGGAAGATAGTTTCTAAATAAGCCGTTTAGGATAAATCCTGTCGAACCGGAGGTGTTTCCGCTTACAAAAGAAGAAAGTTTGGCTCGTGCTTTTTCCTCCTGATTGGAATAGGAAAAGTGTCGATGCTCTACCCAATACTGATCGGATTTATTCCAGGCATCTACTTTATAGATTACCGGATCTGACTTCTCGAAAAGCGGTGAAGGTATGGATTGGAAGTTATAGTTCCGAAAAGAATTGATACGACGTGCAAACAGTTTAAAGAGGCTCAACTCTATACTCACTTCGTTACGACCGATCACCCACGAACCGTCGGGCATATGCTGATAATCCTCCTTAAATCCAATGGTATCGATAAAATTGAGGTTGGAATTGTGATTGATATAGTAACGTGACCTGGCAACCGCATAGGTTGAATCACCTGCTATATATACACTTCCCTGAAAAGCCAGAAACTGCTCGTTTACCGGTTTAAAATCAATTTTGTAACACAGTACACCATCGATACACACGGTATCAGAGAGCGTGTAATCATACATCAATTGTGAAAAAGAAGAAGATAACGGGCTAATAAAATTCTGCGTCAGAAAAGTCATCTGATTGTCGTAGATGCTGTAATCGTTGAGAAACTCGGTGATTACTGTGCGTAGTCCCTGCTCATGAAGCAATGAGTAAACCCACTCGCGATTGATACCTTTCACTACGCTGCGTTTGGTATTTGTGCTTTTTCGGTAATAGACATCCTCCAGCATCTCTTTTGACAAGATAAAATCAACCGGCTTACCGCTCACATCGGTCGAATCGGTATTTTCGAACAAGAACTTGAAATATTTGAGAAGTAACATTTGCTTCTCTTTCGGAGAAAGGTTAATCCACCCCATATTAAGCTTCTCATAGCGTTCACACTGATAAAAATCTTTATTGGAAAGACGGTTATGCTCTTTTTGCTGAATAGCTTTACGGATAATTTCATTGGCCTGAGCGGGATTATTAAGTTGCAACTGCTCCTGACAATGCGAATTGCCGGCAAATAGTGGTGTATTCGACAGTAAGCAGAAAGAGATAATCACGGAAAGTATAATGGATCGTTTACGAAAAGATGTTATCACAGTCAGTCAGATTATAATTTCTGCAAAAATAGGGAAATTTCGGGAGATTGTAGCCTCTCCGGAAAATACAAACAAGAGACCCGGGTAATATAATAAAATCACCCGGGTCCTAACGTAAAAAATTTCATTGATATAACAGAACTATTTCACTTGTCCAGATGACATGTTAATTGTAAGCGTATTATCCGGAGTATTGATATCTGTCCAGAATGAATAAAGAACTCCAGCCAAATCAGGACTTATTGAAGCAAAAGCATCGATATTTGCCTTTTCTTCAGGAGTCAATGCTTCATCCCCTGCAAAGTGAGCCATAATTCCATTACGGAACAACGGTGCAGCTCCTTCAGCATAAGGGGAAGGTACGCCATAAACATTTTTCAAAATATAGGTAAAATATCCATCCAGATGTGCTTGCAGGAATAATTTTGACTGACTTTCAAACTCACTCCCTAATATCTTGCTTACTTTATAAGAACAGAAGCTATAATCA
Source organism: Bacteroidales bacterium (assembly GCA_963668555.2). GTDB lineage: Bacteria > Bacteroidota > Bacteroidia > Bacteroidales > UBA7332 > CAXXIC01. The sequence goes on along the minus strand of CAXXIC010000001.1, from coordinate 4,100,522 downwards.
TTTTCTTTAACCGTAAGCATTCGGTATGAACAAGGATAAGTAAGTAATGAACCGGTTTCCACATCAAAAAGGAATTTGCTACCCGTCGTTCCTTTCTTCACCACATCATTAGCATGATAATGACCGGTGAAAATGATTTTAAGCCCATTATTCATCAATTCATCAGACATCTCTTGCCAGTCATCCAGCACATAACCGGGATCAATACCGACTTGTCCGGCATAGTGTTCGAGCAAATTATGGTGCATCATGCCGATCACAGTAATGCCTTTAGCTTTTGCTTCAGCCAGGCATTGTTTTACCCAGATCAATGTTTCAGTTTTGATAGCGCCACCGGTTATTGGAGCAGTTGTATTGTCGGCATATTTATTAACATCAATAGACAGTATCCAAAGATTTTTGGAGGGTTGAGCAATGTAACTCAAAGAGTTGGGATCTTTACGAATCGCATTTTTAAAGCCGAAATTTATATACATCGAGCGAAAGGTTTCAGCAGAAACGGTTGGTACAGATGTTGCAATATCACCGTCAAACTGTTTGGCATCCGGATTATTAATATCATGATTTCCGGGAGTTATATAGACTTTTATTCCAACAGCCAACAATCGATCCAGCAATTTTATCACCTCTGCATGACTAACCTTTTCACCATCTTTGGTTAAATCACCGGGAATCAGAACAATATCTGGTCTCTGAGCCAGCAACATCATGATTGTTGTCTCCAGTATCGTTCTGCTTTGGGCCAGTAATTTTGGATCTCTAGCTAAATACTCCTGAAAAGCGGCTCCATCTTTGACCAACAGTGAAGGGGCCATGTAGTGCAAATCAGAAACAACGGCGATCTTGAGTTGCTTTGACGATGGTTTATTATTATCAACCAGATCGTAATAATCATCAAATTGTTGACAACCATTTATCAGGCTCAGGACGACCAATCCAACTAAAAATAATAATCTTTTCATAGCTGCTTTAAAAAATTAGGTTTAGGTAAGTTGCGATTGAATTAGCTCTTTTTCTCAAAAGAAATCAAGATGAAAATAGCAGATAAGAATCCATTCACAGGATCAGGAACAAGAATTTAGAAGGATGTAATTAAGAGTGTTATCAGAGGGCTTTATGAGATTACATCCACGCTTACAAATATGTGCTTGTTTCGATAAAACCCTCGTCTATTTCTTATTTTCTTCACCAGATAAAGAAATATAAATGATTATACCCACACTATTTTAAAACAATATAGTTAATATTTAGTTCCCAAAATCATGGAATTAGTTGAATACAAAAAAACGCCCGGACCGGACTTCACGTCCAATCCGGGCAACCACTGTTTAACCATCTATCCAAATAACACTACTTTAAGCAATCAATATTTTCCTGATCTTAACCGATCCCTCCTGTGTTTTCACCCGCACAAGATAAGCACCTTTTGACCAATCATTTACACTCACAGACAATACCTCGCCGGTACCGGATTGAGAATATATCTTTTGTCCTGTAAGTTTAAACACTTCTACCTGTGTGATACCCCCCTTTACAATCATTACATGACTCATTGAAGAGTAATACACTTCAATATCCGAACCTGCTAAAAGGCCCGATACCCCTGTCGAAACTGAATACTCATAAGCTCCAAGATCAGGTGCGCTTCCGGAGTATATAACATAAGAAGGAAGGTCCACTGTTGTTCCCTTATTTATCATACTACTGGTTGAAACTAAATGCAGTAAGGTAATATCTGGTAATGAACCATCACTCTTACGGGGTAATAACATTTGGGTTACATCCAGACTTTTGAAATCACTTGTAGTACAAGAAAATCCGGTATTCCAGGTATTAAATTGGTTAGTTACGGTTTTGCAATTAAATGAATTTGAACTTGTACCCGATAAAGATGCACAATTCCGGATAATCAATGTTCCATAACTACTATTCGAAAACCCGTAGTTGTATTTATTGTTGTATGAGGTACAATTGTAAAGTGTCATCGTACCATTATTGTTGTTCTGATCAAAACCCTTTACCGGATTACCTACAGCTATACAGTTAGTCAGGATTGCATTGTGAGCTGTGTAATTTCCACCTAACTTAAATCCGTTGCCATTACCATAATTAGGTATAATATGATTAGCAAAACCATCGATATACACCTTATCTGTAGCATAGCGAATATGGTTTGTCATATCAAACTGTGCAGGAGCCATAGCATAACACCAGCAATTTTTGTAAACAGTATTGCTGATCAACTCATAATGATCCCAACCATCATCGCCATTGTACCACGAACGACACCCTTCATAAGTATTCGTACCTGTATTTGTGTATTGTTTGTCGGCAAATCCGTCTGCATTACCGCCGTAATCAGGTGTACCATCACTGTTCGTGCTTTTATAATCAAAATTCTCGTACGAATCACAATTGAGGATATAGTTATTGCTACCTGTTTTCATTTGAAGCCCCGAATCACAATTCCATCGAAACGTACAATGCTCGATCACATTATTGCTTCCGGTCACCTGCATACCATTATCTCCTGCTCCCTGTACAATAATTCCTTTTATATGCACATAATTTCCGGATAGTAAAACCCCTTGATTACTGCTATTATATGCTTCTGTACTGTAATCAAAAACGGGTTGTTCTCCATTATAGGCCAGTATTTGAATTAAATTCCCCGTTTCTCCCGATTTAGAGATATTTAAACGGGTACCCGAACTGAATGTACCACCTCTGACATACAATACATCTCCAGCAACCAGTTTACCAACAGCTGTTGTTAACGCTAATGGATCTGAAATTGACCCGCTGGCAGTAGCTGTTCCTGTCGGTGAAGTATAATAACTCGTTGCTGAAACCAAACCTGCAACTCCGGTAAAGAATAAAACAAATACTGCTCTGAAAATAGTAGAAAGGTGCATGGTTATGAAATGTGTTAATGGGCTTTTTGAATCAAATGAAACCCGGTTATTATTATGCTTCATACTCCCCGTATTTAGCCGGAAGAGTAGCCCAAATGCAATACCTGATTTTTTTATTTATTCAGCTCTGAATCGACTCTGCAAATTTAAATTGCCCCTCAGGAAGCAATGTGGATTTTTTGGCAAAAAAGGTGGATATTTTACAATAAGCAGGTATTCATACAAAAAAGAAAGCCACATCCGGCACTCACGAAGAATACACCGAATGTGGCTTTATAATGAAAAGGAGACAGATTACTTGTTACTTGCTATTCCGTCCTGTTTTTTCAAACTAACGACTGCGCCGTCATAAGCTGCTATTTGTTCAAGAAACTCCCGAAACTCAGCGTAAGCTTCTGCGGGGAAAACGCCATTAAATAATTCAAAATTACGAATGTAGGTCAATGTATTTCCTTTCTGAAAAGTAGATGCGGAATATCTGCCGAATTTACCGGACAGCTCCGACTTTTCGGGCAATCCGGTTACCTGAAATCCTTTCGGCAACTGATATATTACCGTGTCACATTCCAAAACTGGACGACGAATGCACATCTCGTTTTTCCTGTTGCGAACCTTATCAGGCAAAGAGGTCAGCTTATTCATAAAATTCACAGGAAGTAAAATATTATCTCCCATTTTACGCATATAATTCGTAAAGGAGATTTTCAGATTTTCATCAAACCAAGGCGTTTTGCTTCTGTTATCGTTGTACGCAAACTTATTCAATGAAAACGAGGGAAGATTTATTCGCTGTGTCACCTGCTTTTGCTTATCCACAGCATCGGCATAATAGATTGGCATAATCTCGTCATAAGTTAATCCCATATAACGGGCATTGACTTCCGCCTCACCCGATTCTTCATCTGTCAAATTTACTTTAATAGTTTTCGATGTAAAATTTTCTGAAGCCGGATATATGCGCGTATGCACCAAACGACTTTTACCACCATCAACAAGTAGAACAGATCTGTCGTCAGTAAAATCACCGTTGAATCCACACGGCATCCGCTGACTGGTACATTCCAACCACAGTGTATCTTTTGCTAATGGCACGCATAAAATTGCATGATTAAACTGACTCGATGGAAAAGCCACATCTATTTCGTTTGCTCCTGCACCGGCTTTAACCAAAGTATAATGAGACTTTATTCCTACAGCCGATAACAATGCTTTGGTATAATTGGTCAATGCTTTGCAATCACCGTATGAAAGACGATCAACTGTGGCAGCATCAAAAGGTTGCCACCCCCCAATACCTACCTGAATGCTTACATAACGCGTCTTTTGCTGCATGTATTCATAGACCTTTTTCACCTTATCGAAATCGGTTTTACATGAAGCAGAGATCTCTACCAATTTTGTTTTAGTGGTTTCAGGCAGCTGATCTCTATTCTCAATCAAAGAAGAGACCCATATTCCCAAATCTTTCCAACTTGCTGCAGAGCCTTTTGAATCACCGACCTCAAAGCTATTCGGCGCCAAACGAACCAACGGATAATTTGGGGAAATAATAGCAGACATCGGCTCATAAGCTTTCGCTTTCAGGTTACTTAGGGACCAGGAATAAACATCTTTACCTTCTTGAGTTGATTTCTCAACTCCTTTGGGCAAGTTGTATTCTTTATATCGAAACAGATAACCAGCCGGAGTTTTCACAGTAAAAATGGAATTCTCATAAGAGGTATTCTCCATATAATGACTCCAGGATGGCAGAAACAAAGTTTGGCCGAGTTCAATCTGATATGAGTATTCAACCGTATAGGGAAAAGTCTGTACCTTAGGATCAATAGCTTTAATCCGGTCATCATCATACATCGAGAAACCAGTGATACAACTGCGATCCACGATATCGTCATAACCAAATTTCCGGATTTGTTCTCCCTGTTCATTGTATACACGCCCCTTCAGATTTGCGATCTTATTAAGTGGATTATAAGTCTCTTCAAAATGACCATTCTCTTCCCCGTTCTTATTGAGAATAGTGCGAACTTCGGTAACAGTAAGAACAGCCGATTTTTCCGACTTAATCTCCAGTTCCTGTTGATAAAGGCGCATTACAGTATGGGCATTCTCTTTTAATGCCGGGGATATTTCACTGACGGGATATTTTAGTTCTTTAGCTGAAATAGCAGCACTAATACCCAGAATAGCTACTGAATAAATTATTTTCTTCAACATAGCATTATACTTTCTTGATGATTAACATTTCAGATTGCTTCTTCACCACCTGATCAAAAAAGGCCTTCAGATCGAGATACTCATTCTGCAGAAAAAGCGGTTTATTAATATTGAATTTGAATACTACCTGAACTGTATTTTCATTCACTACAGATTGCATCTGGAAATTGGCTGAATTTTCCGGTAACGTCATTCTAATATTTTGAGGTAACTGTTCGACCTGATAACCTTGTGGCAATTCCAAACGGAACACTTGCGTTTTCTCAATCGGAGTTACAAAATCCACCGGATACATTCGTTGCTCAAGTTTAAACGGATTTTCAGTCCACTTATCAAATAGGGCTGGACTGATAAAAAATTGGTTGTTGGTTTTTGTCACCCCGTTTTTCAGAACTACTGTAAAATTCTCGCTCAGAGGCTTCATCAGACTATCAACATCAGTTACTTCATATTTATCAATCGAAAGCCCGATGTGCTTATTCTCCATTGATTTCAGGTAGTCGTCCTGACTGTTGAACGTTCTATAATGATTTCGTTGTTCCAGTGCGGCATAATCGAAGTTTGATCTGCTCCACTCCAGGGCAACCGCATCAAAATCTATTTTAAGAAGAGCATTATCTTTGCCACATGAAACAAGACATAGCAAAATATTTTCAGGAGGTTTCCGATCCACGTGTTGTAGGTCGTTGTACCCATCTACTGTCAGACATATTATTGATAGCTCTTTGTACCTACCTAACCGGAGGTTCGGATTATCAAGATATGTATTTGTTTGGTAAAGAACGAGGTATCCAATTAAAAGGCTCTTTATTAAGCCTATCCAATGGAGCCCCTTCTGCGGATACCTACGAGCGTGTTTTCAAGAGTCTGGACAGCGACTGTTTAAGAGAATGTCTGGACACATATGGCAAAGATATTTTGGGCTGTTTGGCCGAGAAACAGATCGTGCTGGACGGCAAGGCCTTAAAAGGCGCTTCCCCTACAAGTAAAGGTAATTCCGGACTATATATCCTCAACGCATGGGTAAGTGAAAATAGTATTTGTGTGGGACAGTGTAAGGTGGAAGATAAGTCTAATGAAATTACAGCTATTCCCAAGATATTGGATTCGCTAGACATTGAAGATGCCGTTATTACGATCGATGCCATGGGGACACAAACCAAAATAGTAGAACAAATACGGGAGAAGAATGGCCATTATCTGCTTGCAGTTAAAGGTAATCAGAAAGAACTGCTTGAAGATATAGAATGCGCCTTCAAAACACACCAGGGACACCACCATGCCCAGGAGATCGACTATGGTCATGGCCGTATAGAAACCCGGTGTTGCAGCATTTTACCGGCAACGGATTATTTGATGCAGGAAAATCTCTTCCCCTGGAAAGATATAGCCACCTTGGTCAGGATAGAAGCAACACGGGAAATAAAAGGTACGATTACCAAAGAAATCCGGTATTATATCAGTGACGAAAGTATCCTTAACGCTGCATATTACAACTCTTTAGTAAGAGGGCACTGGGCTATAGAAAATAAATTACACTGGCATTTAGATGTAACCTTTAAAGAGGATCATTGCAGGACAAGAATAGGAAATGCACCTGAAAATCTGTCAACCATCCGGAAATTTGCCTTGCAAGTTATCTCAAATGCAAATGACAAACTCAGCCTAAAAAAGAGACAGTACAAGGCCGCTCTCGATGCAGTATATCTGAAAAAGTTACTTAACATTTGATGCGGTTGCCCTGGCTCCACTCACCTTTCAACAATCCTTCGGGAGTAAGTTTCAGATTGAGCATGGACACCGATTTATCTTTCTTGGGAGCTGACAAATCGACCCACTCCTGCTCATTCTTTTTAATTAATAATCCACGACCATTAAGATCTCGCTCCGGCAACATACCAATCGGTAAATTTTCTTCAGTAGCATCTAGCGTATAGCTCTGTTCGCCAATCACTGCATGCGCAATCACGTAATTCAATTTATCAAAGCTTACTGAATATGGAGGCAATACACCATTTTCGCGTGTACTCAATACTAATGGATTAGCATCAATATCCAATTTGCGAAGCAGTAAAACCAGAATCAGATTGATGTCAGCATCATTACCAATCTTCTTTTTCAGTGCTGAACTTAAGCTGGTACTTGAAGGCCAAAGGGACTCCTTTTTATCCCATTTGATCTTTTTGACCTCTTCAAATGCTTTGGCTAAACGCTCTTCGGGAGTCTTAGCCACCGCTTTTATTTGTTTCTCCAGACCATTTAAGAATATAGACATTCCACTTAAATGCTGGCCGAAATCTTCGTCTCGTCTCAAAACATCGGCTACGGCCTCCCACGTAGTAGCATACTCTTTATAATATCCCCCTGGAATATGAATTGCCGAAAGCTCAATATCAAAGCGCGATAGATAGTTTTCCAGATTATCCACAAATGGTTCAGATTTGAAAGCTGGCACATCATGAGCAACCCAGCGAGTGTCTGTCGTTGAAGAAAGAGGTACATAACCAAAGAAATTCTTACGGAATGTCAGGTAAGTATTCGGTTCGAGAATCAGCTCACTCCAACGTACCGGTATGGATTCCTGAAACCTCCAATACGAAGGCAAACCTACATAACAAATTTCCAGATCAATTACCGAACCTACTTTTACATTCGGTATAGCAACTCGCGCACGATAACGCCCTTTTGTAATGCGTTCTATAAAAATCGACTCTTTTTTTAGCTTAGTAACAACTGGCATTCCGTTTTCTAAATTGACGGTTTGGCCTTTCACTATAGCATTTTCTGCAGCAGGAGCAATATAATTGCCCCACTCCTTTCCCTCTTCTTTCAGAACTTTTATACGAACCTGATGGACAAATTGAAGATTATTCGAGTCAAAATAGCCATAATTACATAAAACTACTGCTGCTGCACTTGTATCCCCCTGATACGTTTTCATCTCAAGATCTGCCAAATCAACTTTGCCAAATTTCATGGGCGCTTTTTGAGCCTGAAGAGTGCAAACGACGAAGAGTAATCCTAATACAAGGAAAGATTTCTTTCCTGAAAATTTCACATTCATACTTTTATATTTTTAATTCGGAATTTCAAATATAAATACAATCTACCGAATAACCCTCAATTATTTTATAAATATTTTACACACCACTACAATAGTCAATAATATTTACGCTTTAAGCACTGCCACCCCCAATAAAACAGAATGGATTAAATATATTTATAAAAGAATTTCAGAATAAACCTACACAATTAAAACCTTTAGTCTATATATACGGATACTCAGATAAAATAATGCCGCTCTGCATTCATTAATACTTTGCTTATAGGTTCTCTATAGGTTGAGTATAGGTTGACTTTACCTATTTACAGATATAACATAGAGATATAATAGTGGTAAGATAGTCATGTAATACTTTTTATAAGGACTATTTTATCTCTATGTTACCACTATATCTATTATCTAATTCCAATTTTTATACCTAAGGTCAACCTATAGCGAACCTAAAACAAAGGGTGAAGAAATGAGAATGAAAACGAATGAGCCGGAAAGAAACCTGATATTGACCTAACCTCAAAAGAATAACAAACCGCATTAATGGTGTTTTAATGAAGGACATTTCAGTTTAATATCGGGATTAGGTAAATATCGGGATATCCATATTCCACAACAAACCTATCTGAATTTCCCACTAGAAAAAATCCTCTGTGAAACAAATCCAACACCCCCGCACACCATAAGAAATTGAATCTTATTTGCTAATTGAATTTCACTACTAACCGTAATAAATATCTCCCAACAAATTGCATCCATCCCACGACAAAAAACAGGCAATATCGAGATTCAATTTCAATTATTTCCTTTTTTATTAGGTTATATCTGAAAATCTGAGTAATATTGCACCACTTTTCAAAAACAAAAGACATGATGAATTTTTCGGCACATACTCTGCTCTTGACGACGACCACCCCTTGGGGGGTCCAGTAATTCATGTCTTTATCTAATCAAATCAATCACATCCATTTTGTGCGGTACGTTGCCTGAAGACAGCAACGGGAGCAGTTTTGTGTACCGACGCTACTCTACCCCGAAACCGGGGCAATACTTTTATTTGCAAAAACATAAAGAAATACTATATGAAAGTTTTAAAGTTTGGAGGCACTTCGGTAGGATCCATTGAAAGCATTCAGAACGTAAAAAAGATAGTGGAAGCTCGTCAGGAGCCTGTAATTGTCGTGGTATCTGCTTTGGGTGGCATTACTGACCAATTGCTGAAAACCGCTCGTCTGGCTGTAGCCGGTGATCGTAGTTATTTACAAGAGATAGATACAATTGTAAATCGTCACTTCAATGTGATTGAAGGTGTCGTCATAGCAGAAAAACAAGCTGAAACACGTCAAAAGGTGAATGAGTTACTCGACGAATTGACCAATATCTACAAAGGCGTTTACCTGATCCGTGACCTTTCACCCAAAACAAACGACATGATTGTCAGTTACGGAGAACGTATGTCTTCGGTAATTGTCAGCAATGCGATTGCGGGTGCGAAACTTTACGATTCCAGAGAATTCATCAAAACCGATACCCAATTCGGCAAGCACAACTGCAACTTCGGCCTCACCAACAAACTGGTGAAAGAGACTTTTTCCGAGTTGCCGCAAATCACATTGATCCCCGGATTTATTTCAACCGACAGCGTAACGGGAGAAATCACCAACCTAGGCCGCGGTGGTTCTGATTATACAGCTGCCATTGTAGCTGCTGCTTTACAAGCTGACTTACTGGAAATCTGGACCGATGTAGACGGATTCCTCACTGCCGATCCGCGCGTGATCAACAATGCTTATGTAATCGACAAACTGAGCTTTGTGGAAGCAATGGAACTTTGCAACTTCGGGGCTAAAGTGATTTTCCCACCGACTATCTATCCGGTTTACCACAAAAACATCCCGATCGTAATTAAAAACACCTTCAATCCCGAAGCCCCCGGCACTTTCATTTCGCGTGACATGGTGGGCGATAAAAATAAGGCGATTAAAGGAATTTCATCCATAAACGATGCCTGCCTGATTACAGTTCAGGGATTGGGCATGGTAGGTGTAATAGGTGTGAATCACCGCATTTTCCGTGCTTTGGCAAAATCAGGAATCAGTGTGTTCCTTGTTTCGCAAGCTGCTTCTGAAAACACCACTTCGTTCGGCGTTCGCAATGCCGATGCTGATTTGGCGGTGAAAGTGCTGAAAGAGGAATTTGAACACGAAATTTCCATTGGTGAAATCAACGACATCAAAGCGGAAAAAGATTTGGCTTGCGTGGCCATCGTGGGCGAAAATATGAAACATACCCCCGGTATTGCCGGAAAACTCTTCGGAACGCTTGGCCGTAACGGGATCAACGTGATTGCCTGTGCTCAGGGAGCATCCGAAACCAATATTTCATTCGTAATCCGACTGGACAGCCTGAAGAAAGCGTTGAACGTTATTCACGAAAGCTTCTTCCTGTCGGATTTCCAGGTACTGAACCTCTTCGTTGCCGGAGTAGGATTAGTAGGCGGAAACCTGTTGCAACAAATCCAAAAGCAACAGCCAAAGCTTTTGAAAGAGAAATCATTAAAACTCAACATTGTCGGACTGATCAACTCCAAACACTGCCTGTTCAATCGCGAAGGCATTAATCTGGACAATTATAAAGAGGAGCTAGCGAAATCGGATGTCAAAGCAACACCAGCTTCTATCCGCGACGGTATTTTGGAAATGAATATTTTCAATTCGGTGTTTGTCGACTGTACCGCAAGTGCAGATATCGCATCGATATACAATGATCTGCTGAAACACAACGTTTCAGTAGCATGCGCTAATAAAATCGCAGCATCATCCTCTTATAAAAACTATAAGGAACTGAAGCAAACGGCAAATCAACGCGGAGTGAAGTTCTTGTTTGAGACCAATGTTGGTGCCGGTCTGCCGATCATCAACACGATGAACGCACTAACCAACAGTGGCGACCGCATCATCAAACTGGAAGCTGTACTTTCAGGAACATTGAACTTCATTTTCAATACGTTGAGCGAGGATATCCCTTTAAGCAAAACTATCGTTTTGGCTAAAGAAGCTGGTTTTGCTGAGCCAGATCCCCGCATCGACCTGAGCGGAAAAGACGTGATCCGCAAGCTGGTAATCTTGTCTCGCGAAGCAGGTTATGCCATCGAGCAGGAAGACGTGAAGAAAAACCTCTTCATCCCACAGAAATATTTCGACGGAAGTCTGGAGGATTTCTGGGCAACTGTTTCAGAACTCGACGGAGAATTCGAAGAGCGTCGTAAAGCGTTGGTAGCCGAAAACAAACGCTACCGTTTCGTAGCTAAACTCGAAAACGGACAGGCATCTGTAGGTTTGCAGGAAGTGGATGACAGCCACCCCTTCTTCCACCTCGAAGGCAGCAACAACATCATCATGATCACCACCGAGCGCTACAACGAATACCCGATGATCATCAAAGGATACGGTGCCGGTGCGAGTGTGACTGCCGCAGGTATCTTTGCCGATATTATCAGCATTGCGAATATCCGATAAAAAAAGCCTCCCCCTGCCCCTCCTAAGGAGGGGGGAAGATAGGAGTCGCTGATGAAATTATTTTTTTTGGTTCAAATAGTATTAACATAACAATACCCTTCTACTCCCTCCCCTTAGGGCCGGGCCGGGGTGGGGCTTCTTTTACAATATGAAATACATCATCATACTCGGTGACGGGATGGCCGATGAACCCATCGATATACTGGGCGGAAAAACTCCGCTGCAAGCCGCCAACAAACCTTCGATAGACAAGCTCGCCGTCATGGGCGTGAGCGGGATGTTTAAATCTGTGCCCGATGGTTTTGCACCGGGCAGTGAGATTGCCAATCTGACTGTGTTGGGTTACAACGTGGCGGAAGATTTCGAAGGCCGCGGTTCGCTCGAAGCTGCCAGCATGGGCATTGCCATCGAAGACGGCGAAATGGCCATGCGTTGCAACATCATTTGTATCGAGAACGATAAAATCAAGAACCACTCTGCCGGACACATATCCAATGCTGAAGCCGAGGAGCTGATTCTCTTCCTGCAAAAAGAGCTGGGTAGTGACCTGGTTAACTTTTTCCCCGGCGTATCATACCGTCATTTGCTCAAAATAAAAGGCGGCAACAAAGCACTGAAATGCACTCCTCCTCATGACGTTCCCGGAACTCCATTCCGCGACGTGATGATCCAGGCGGAAACTCCCGAAGCGGAAGAAACCGCTCGCATCCTCAATGAACTTATCCTCAAGTCACAAACACTTCTGGATAACCATCCGGTAAACTTGAAGCGTATTGCCGAAGGTAAAGATCCTGCCAACAGCATCTGGCCGTGGTCACCCGGTTACAAACCAAAGATGAAAACGCTGATGGAAAGCTATGGCATCCAGAGCGGTTCGGTGATTTCGGCCGTAGATTTGATCAAAGGCATCGGTGTGTATGCCGGTCTGAACTCCATCGACGTGGAAGGTGCGACCGGACTTTACAACACCAACTACGAAGGCAAAACGCAAGCTGCTCTCGAGGCTTTGAAAACGAAAGATTTCGTCTTCCTGCACATCGAAGCGAGTGACGAAGCCGGTCACGAAGGCGATGTAGCCCTCAAAACCAAAACCATCGAATACCTCGACAGCCGTTGCGTGAAAACCATCCTCGAAGAGACAGCCAAATGGGACGAACCGGTGACTATCGCGCTGTTGCCTGACCATCCGACTCCCTGCCGCATCAAAACGCATACCAATGCGCCCGTGCCGTTCATCATCTACAAACCCGGTCAAAAGGCCGACGACGTTCAGGTGTATGATGAATTCAGCGCTGAGAAAGGCGGATACGGGTTAATCGAAGGGGATGAATTTATGAAAGAATTGTTTAGATAGCGGCCTCCCCCAGCCTCTCCAAAGAAGGGGTGAAAGAACGGCTTAGGACTATCTGCAATCTTTTTTACTGAACAGTTCTAAAGAATCAAAATTTAATTAACACCTCATATATTTCCCCCTTCGGGGGATTAAGGGGGCTTCTATTATGAAATATTACAGTACCAACAAACAAGTTGCACCGGCATCATTGCAAGAAGCCGTTGTAAAAGGATTGGCCGCCGACCGCGGTCTGTTCATGCCGGAACGGATCAAAACCCTTCCCGCTGAGTTTTACGAGAACATCGACAAAATGAGTTTTCAGGAAATCGCCTACACCGTGGCAGACGCCTTTTTCGGTGAAGACATCGAGGCTGATACCCTGAAAGCTATTGTATATGACACGCTCAACTTCGATGCACCGGTCGTTCCCGTGAGCGAAGGCATCTACAGTTTGGAGCTATATCACGGCCCTACCCTCGCCTTCAAAGATGTGGGCGGACGCTTTATGGCGCGCCTGTTGGCCTACTTTATCAAGAAACAGGGCCAGAAAGACGTGAACGTGCTGGTGGCTACTTCGGGCGATACCGGAAGTGCCGTGGCCAACGGATTCCTTGGCGTAGATGGCATTCACGTGTATGTACTTTACCCGAAAGGATTGGTAAGTCCTATTCAGGAGTGCCAGTTCACCACATTGGGGCAAAACATCACAGCGCTGGAAGTAGACGGTACTTTCGACGACTGCCAGGCGATGGTAAAATCAGCCTTTATGGACGATGAACTAAATACTCACATGAACCTCACTTCGGCCAACTCTATCAACGTGGCTCGATTCCTGCCTCAGGCGTTCTACTACTTCTACGCTTACGCTCAACTGAAGAAAATGGGCAAAGAGAAAGAGATGGTAGTTTGTGTACCAAGCGGAAACTTCGGCAACATCACCGCAGGATTGTTTGGCAAGAAAATGGGATTGCCCATCAAACGCTTCATCGCCGCCAACAACCGCAACGACATCTTCCTGCAATACCTCAACACTGGCGTGTACACTCCAAGACCGTCTGTATCGACCATTGCCAACGCGATGGACGTGGGCGACCCGAGCAACTTCGCCCGTGTGCTTGACCTCTACGGTGATTCGTGGGAAGCGATCAAAGGCGAGATTAGCGGTTGCAGCTACAATGACGAACAAATCGCCGAAACCGTAGCCGCTACCTACAAACAGACCGGCTACCTGCTCGACCCGCACGGAGCTTGCGGCTACAAAGCATTGGAAGAATACCTGCAACCGGGTGAAACCGGCGTATTCTTGGAAACGGCTCATCCTGCCAAATTCCTCGAAACGGTGGAAGACATCATCGGTGAAAAAGTGGAGATTCCGCAAAAGCTGCAGGAGTTTATGAAAGGTACCAAACAGAGCATCGAACTGGGCAAGGATTTTGCCGGTTTCAAAGGGTATCTGATGAGTAAGTAATTGACCGGGCAGTGGCTTCACGCCGCTTGCTGGATTGGATATGAAAGGGAAGTTGAACGTTGGTTTGGCTTCCCTTTTTTAATAGCAAAGAATTAGAATGATTAAAACGCGTCAAGCGGCTTTGAGCCGCTCAGCGTTTCGTAAGGCGCAAAGGGCAGCGCTTCAGTCCGCTTGCCGGATATTACTATTTTAGGACTCGACATTACACTTTGTAAAAAAATAACGTCCGACACGTCGGAAAGTTCCACCGATGGATCAGACAAGCTTTCCGACGTGTCGGAATCGCTGTCCGAGAGGTCAGGCAAGCTTTCTCAACATTGGGAAAGTCTCCCCGAGGGCAAAAACAAGGTTTCCCAATGTTGGTAAAGTCAGGCGGAGGGGTCGGTGGCAGTTTCTCAAGGATGGGACGCAGATTAAAAACAAAGCCGTCACCAAAAGAATTGGCAACGGCTTTTCAAAACTATTCGACTCAACAATATTATTTACCAACACTCCCCTACCAGGAGATGTAAAACAAATAATTCAACCACACATTTCAACGATTATTTATACCATTTCTCCACCATCATTTTCATGAAGGCCAGACTACCTTTCGCCAGATATTCGGAGTTGTATTTCGACGGTCTCCACAAAGAAGTGGGACCCACCAGTTCCTTGATTTGCGATGAAAAGTTCTCCAGGACCAACGGTCCCTGATAGTTGATTTCGGCCAGCGCCCGGAACAGATCATCCCAATGGACATTCCCCTCTCCCATCATTCCGCGGTCGCTTTCGGTCATGTGCACATGTTTCAGACGACTGCCCGCTTTGATCACCGGTTCATAGAAACTCGTCTCTTCGATATTCATGTGGAAAGTATCGAGATGCAAACCGATGTTGTCCGCACCGATGGCATCAATCATTTCCAACACCTCTTCGGCAGCGGTAAAGATGTAACTCTCATAACGGTTAATCGGCTCAGGTGCAATCGTGATGTTGCGCTCTTTGGCATAGGCAGCCGCTTCGGTGAATATCTGCTGCACTATCTTCCGCTCGTCGGGTGTACACGGGTTTCCGGTGAAAGTTCCGATGGCAGAGTGCAATACACCACCCAGAAAATCACCCTCCATTTCAGCCACCTTATCAATGGCTTGTTTCATTAAATTGAGGGCCTTATCGGGATAATATGGAAGATGACAATTGGCTGGCATATTCAGTGAAAGACGACCTTCGATACCGTGATCGTCGAGTTGTTTTTTCACCGTTTTCGGATCGAAATCGAGCGATGCAGGCAAACATATTTCGAGCATATCAAAGCCATAGTTAGCAGTTTGCTGTATGGCATAACGTCCCCCCTCCGCACTCCACGAAGGGATGAATGATAATATAGATGTTCCGAATTTGGGCATAATCTTTATTTACTATTTATTCATTTACTATTGACACATTCTCACATTATCAAATTAGAAAATCCACCACTCCGTCTTCACTCCGACATACGCTCCCCACTGTTTCTGGTTGATTTGCAACCACGGTGAGTAATGGTTATCCTTTGCATAATCATTGTAACGAGCCAATGAGAATACCAATCGAATGTGCGGGCGACACCACGGGTCGCGTTTTCCAAGCGGTACAATAGTCGGTGCAAAGTCAAACTTCACCATCTCTGCATTCGGATTCAAACCATCCTTGCGAACTGCATAGTGTACTTCTCCAAGCAGGTGCAACCAGTTAGTCGCATAGAAGATGCTGCGCATACCAACTACAAAATCAGTCTTGCGGTTATAGATTTGATTACCGTTAAAGTATGTCGCTTTGCCATCACTATCGGCACCACCTTTGCTGTGGGTAAATACCCCATAACCATTGATCGAAAGTTTCTTCGACAGATTCAGCAGAAAATGCTCCACGGTCGTGAATGAGTAGGCATTGGTATATTTTCCATTAGCATCGGGCGCACCATAAGTTGCCCAGGTATAAGTATTCCCGTTATCTCCACCATTGGCTATTCCACGGCCATATCTGACTGAAAATTGGTTGAATGAACCCGGCAGAGCGGTCTTGATATCGTTGTTGTACTTGGCACCCAACACCCAGCCGTTATCGGAAGCATATTTCACGGTCGCATTTTGCGATGTTCCGGCCACATGATGAAATTCACCCAACAGCTTCAACGTATTCCCGTTTTTAGAAATGATACTATGCTCAATTACCCACGCCTGACGTTGACGAATCACCGGATTGGTCGATCCATCTACCTTAATCCCGTAATTGTAGGGGTAAACACCTGCCGAATCGGTATTGGCCGGCATGTACATTGCAATCGCTGTATTCTTGTGACTGAATCCAAATCCCTGAGCCGAGTGGTCATCGAAATAAAAATAGTCACAAATATGAATGTCATCGTAGCGGCGGAAACGAACTCCCGCCCAGGCCGACCATTTGCTACCAAGGATATTCTTTCCTTCAATATAAGTTTCAGGTAAAATAAATGTCAGTCCATTGAGCGTACGGGTGCTTGTGTTGCCCATAAACTGGCCATTGGCTGAATACATTCCCAATCGCACCTGAAACGTAACATTTGTGCTATCTTTCCCATCAATCATCGGCGTAAAGTGCAACGCCGGCAACAAGTCCATATAATCGTTCTGTTCCATTCGCCCAGCCAGCGAACCCTGTCCCGAAAGATTCAACGGTTTCCACATATTTCCTTCTCCGTTAGGAGACATCCCTACGCCAATTCGTCCTGTAGTTCCAAATGACATGCGGGTATTGGTAATCACCACCTGCGCACTCACAGCCT
Source organism: Bacteroidales bacterium (assembly GCA_963668555.2). GTDB lineage: Bacteria > Bacteroidota > Bacteroidia > Bacteroidales > UBA7332 > CAXXIC01. The sequence continues at coordinate 4,083,234 of CAXXIC010000001.1, read as the reverse complement.
GAAAGAACAGAAACATCACTATTATAGAAATTGTGTTTTTCATAATTGTATAATCGATTTGACCTGCAATACAAAAAAGATGACCTGAATAATTTATTATCCGTATAAGTTCAACAACAATAAATTGCGTTCATTTTGCAAATTTCGATTGCAGGGAAAGGTAGTTTAGGTTAATAATATATCAATTGATTTGTTGTTCATTTTCTGATTTCTCTTTGTATCCTCTAAGAGCATAAAAAGCAATAAACACAAAGCACAACAGAGGAACAATGAGCGAATTGGCAATGCCTGCTAAATCCGAAACACTTCCCATCACAAGAGTAAGAACAGCTCCGCCGATGATCGCCATTACCAATACTGATGCAGCAAGTTTGGTATGCTGACCAAGATCGCGGATACCTAATGAAAAGATGGTCGGATACATAATGGACATAAAGAAACTGGTCGCTACCAATGCCCAAACGCCTATTGTACCGGGCAATAAAATACCAACTACCAATAATGTAACATTGACGACCGCATATATGCCTAGCAGATTGTGACCTTTAACTTTTTTGAGCAATGCAGTTCCAGCAAATCTCCCTACAGTAAACACCAAAAGCGAAATCGTCAAGAAGTTAGCAGCAATCTTCTCAGGTGTTCCGGGCATTGTTCCCTGGATATACCGAATCAAAAAACTCCAGATACAAACTTGAGCTCCAACATAGAAAAACTGAGCAAGTACAGCTTGTTTGAAGTGGCGTTTGCCGAAAATAAATTTCAATGTTTTTTGGGTAGAAATGGTTTCCGTACCTTCTTCGTCTTTTACGGCAGGAAATTTAGTAATCAGAATAGCGAAAGCCATAATCAGAATAACAGCACCAATTATTAAATATGGAATTTGTACAGCATGAGCTTCCGCTGCATAATACGCATTTACAGCTTCGGGAGACATTTTGGCAAGCTCAGCCTTAGTATATTCTATTCCTGAGAAAATAAAATGCTGTCCCACCAGAATACCTGTAACGCAACCAATCGGATTAAACGATTGAGCCATATTCAGGCGAAATGTAGAGGTTTCCGGAGTTCCTAATGCCGAGACATAAGGATTGGCGGCTGTTTCGAGAAATGCTAAGCCTGACGCAATCACAAATAAGGCAAAAAGAAAGAATCCATATGAGCCCAGATTAGCTGCCGGGAAGAATAAGAATGCTCCGGTTGCGAATAGCAATAGACCGATTATGATTCCTGATTTGTAATTGTATTTACGCATCACCATCGATGCCGGAATCGCAAACAAGAAATAACCCATGTAAAAAGCCGATTGTACCAGACCTGATTGGAAATCTGACAGTTGAAATGTTTTCTGAAATTGTTTAATCAGGATGTCATTCAGATTATTGGCCATTCCCCACATGAAAAACAAGCTTACAATTAGAACAAGAGGCAATAAATAACCACTTGCTTTGGACACTTTCTCACCTGCCGATACTGATGCAACGACAGTTTTTGCTGAATTAAAATTTGAAGTTTGCATAAAGTTGTGTTTTTGTTTAAGGTTTGATTAAGAGATTACAAGGATAATTGAAGTTCTTTTTTATTGATAAATTGGTCTAATTGTTCGATACTGTACGAAGGACATGCTCCTTCCTGTGATGCAACAAAAGCACCTAATGCTGTTGCGTATTTCATTCCGGTTTCCGGAGATTCGTTTTGAATTTTATTGGCCAAAAAGGCTGCGAGAAAAGAGTCTCCGCTACCTACCGTATCTTTGACCGTCACTTTATAAGCAGGCATGAAACAGGATTCTGTCATGGTGTAATAAGTAGCACCATCACCACCTTTAGTCACAATCACTTCTCCGATATTGAACTTTGCTTGCAGGAAACGCACGCAACTTTCTTCCTTATCACAACAAACCGGATACCACTGGGAAAGCATCTCCAGTTCATTTTCATTTAGCTTCAGCAGATTGCATTTTCCCAGCAAATATTCAAGGATGTCCTGCGAATAAAACGGAGGGCGAAGGTTGATGTCAAACACTTTATATTTTGCCTCCTCAAGAAGACAATATAATGTTTTGCGAGAGGCTTCATTACGAGTCACTAAACTCCCAAATACAAACGCTTCGGAATTTCTGACTAATGCGGCCTGATCTTCATTCCATTGAATAAAATCCCATGCAGCAGGCTGCTGGATAGTATAAGCCATCTCATTGTTAGGTAAGACTTGAGCATTCACCTTTCCGGTTTCATGCTCACTATCTGGTTGACAATAATGAGCAGGAATTTTCCATCCCTCTAATAACTGATTCAACTGGTTGCCCAATTCATCTACACCTACCCGACTAATCATCCGGCTGTCAATTCCGAATTTTCTCAAATGATAAGCTACATTCATAGGTGCACCACCTGGCTTGGTCTGTGTTGGAAAAATATCCCATAATACTTCTCCATAACATACAACTGTTTTGATTTTAAGGTCGTTTGTGTTCATGATAAATTATTTTTATATTTAGTTTTAGGAATTCGACCAATAGTTTAATCGTTTAAACACAAAGAAAAAAAATAATATCTTGAAATAATAGATATTGGATTTTTAAACTTTAGCCGTTTGTTTAATCGTTTAAACTTTTGAATAAAAAAAATATTATTTGGAAATAACAGATGAATTGCGGATAATGAGCTCGGCATCAAGGTTAATAGTCTCAATTGCGTCATTGTTTTCAATAGCATTGAGAAGGAGCTTTACAGACGCTTTGCCGAGTTCGGCCATAGGCTGTCTGACATAAGTGACTGGAGCATAAAAAAGATCAAAGGAGTCAGTTTCGTCAAAACCGACAATTGCAAGTTGTTCTGGAATTCTGATTCCCTTTTCATTAATGCACTTCAATCCAGAAACAGATAGTAAGTTGGTGGTAAAGAAGATAGCATCTACAGGATTAGGTTGTGATAAAAAACGGTTGACAACATTCGATACATCTTCATAGATATGGTCAATACGAACTTCTCCGACAAGACTCTTATCTTCTAACAGATCGGTAGCACCTTTCACCCTTTCATTCAGGTGAAACAGTGAGGTCTGATAAGAAACTACACCGATGCGTTTACGACCATTCTCTATTAAATGTCTGATAGCTTTTCCGGCAGCCTCATAATTATCAATAGCTACATAGTTTGTCGGAATTGCCGGATAATAACGGTCTATTAATACAAAAGGTACACCAAGTCGCTTCAGGTAATGAACTTGTTCCTCTGTATGCTCAGGCAGTGCAATTATGAAACCATCAACCTGACGATTGAGCAACAACATAATCAAATCCTGAGTCTTTTCTGCACTCTCATCTGAACTGCCGAAAATTACGGAATAACCGTTTCGTTGAGCCTCATCTTCTATAATCCGTGCAATCTGCGAAGAATATGGATTGGCAATATCAGCGACGATCAAACCTATGGTTAGGGATTTTTGAGATTTCAAACTCCGTGCAATTTGATTAGGCTGGTAGTTTAGGTCTAATGCCGCTTTTTTGATTTTGGCAGCTACTTCTTTACTGATACGTCCCTCCTTCTTATTATTCAGTACATAAGAGACCAGTGCCGTTGAAACCCCAACGTACGCTGCAATGTCTTTTATGGATACCTTCTTTTTCATGGAGGAATAAATTAGTGTGTTTTCCGCTCAGTGATTGTTTGATATTGCAAATATAATAGGTTAAACGTTTAAACATACTCCGCCCCATGTATTATTATTATTATTTAACACTCAAATGTTGTTTTAGCCACAAAAAGCACTGTTATCTTCCGTCATAATCTCCTGATTTTGAACATAAAAAGCCTGTCGAAAACTCGACAGGCTTTTCTGTATTTATCTTGAAACGAAGATTAATCTTCAGATTCCAAATCTTCTAATGTAAGGAAAGAATACTGATACTCCATTGGTAGCATCTCGTTGTACTCTTCTACTGAACATCCGTTCAAACAAGCTTCGATAATTCTTCTACCCAGCGGATTCAAGCCCGGCTGTAAGTATTTCGGAAGTTGTTTTTTGAAGAAATCATAAAGGATTTCAGCTCCTTTATCGTAACCTTCTTCTCCTACTTCAGGCTGACGATAAACTTTCAGGAAGCGAGAGGGAATTTTAGCGCCTTCGATAGTTACCCAGTTCATTTCGTAACCCAACAGCGGACAACGAGCCGGTTCGTATTGATCACGACGGAACATTGCATTACCACGACGAGTCAGGTATTCCCGCATGAAAAGCTGTGGTTTGAAACCTACTTTCCAAACACCGATGTGCTGGTTTGGAGTCAATGTATAACGTACGCGAGGAGTATTTACGATTTGCTCAAGCAACAAGTTAGCATGGTGAATCATTTGACCAGTAGCAAATGGCCAGTATGAACCGACCCCTTCGCTCTCCATTTCGCCTGTATCCACGATACTAGGGTTGGCAAATCCACGAGGACTTACCAAACGCCACAACCATGCCAATGCTGGAGGTAACAAATGGAACATACCGATGATACCATAAGAAGGATTCTCATTTGTACATGGTGGAGTGCGCACCCCGAAGCTACGAACATCGATAGCCACCGGTTTATTCAATACGTTAGGGAAATTTTTGCGAGGGATCACCACACGTGGATTAGGACATCTTTTACCCGGAGCATCTTCAATGTGATTCCAGATAATAGCCAGACCATCAGGCTTAGTATCAATATTTAAGAACAGAAGTGGCTCAGATGGATTCAAAGTCAATCTTTCGAGGATAGGCTCATCACCGTAGTTATTTACTCCATCAGTACGCATAAACCAACCGTTCTCAGCATCTAATACGGTGAGTTTACCGCTGGTTTTTTGTACTGACGGGTGGCAAAGTGCCATATCATCTGTTACAGGATAGTAAGAACAGAACATAGGGATCGAGATCAAACGCTCTTCCTGAGTCGCCATATTCATACCGATCTTGATTTGACCGTTGGGTTCGCGTAGAATGTTTTGCATCATCTCACTCTTACCTCCACCACTGGCTCCTTCGTGCATGAAAGTAGTCAGGTTATCGTAAGGACTGGCAGCCTGAACAGTAGAACAGTGTGTTGTGATCCAGCCTTCTTTTTCGCCTTTATCAAGAAGCACCGCATAAAGACCTTTTTTCGCACTTGGCCCTGGATACAAGTTATATGAATATACTTCGTGCAGATGCTCAGTACGGTTGTGTACCACAATCTGCTTTCCTTCAAAGTGTGTATGTCTGAAAGGAGGAGCTACAAATACAGCCGATTCGATTTTAAAATCGGTAGGAAGAGTATCAGAAGGCATCAATTTTTGCAATTGAGCTAACGCCAAACCGAAGAAACCGGCATTTGCTGGAGCAATTACCATACCACCCACACCCACAGGATAGTGCCCTGCAAAATAGAAGTATGTAATCAAATCCTGATTTTTAAGCCATTCAAAGGTTTCATTTCTCAATACAGAGAATTCATATCCACATTTTTCTTTGAATCTCATTTTGTCGGTTGGCCTGTCATCACCGATCAACATGGTATTCGGATCTCTACGGCGCATATAAGGCTCAACATAGTTTGCCGAAGCACCATTAATCACTCTGTGAACTACAGCTTCAAGGACTTCGCCTTTACCGGAAACTTCATACTTTACTTCGAATGAGCTACTATCTTTTCCGCCATAAGACGCTTCAAGCAATTCCTGTGTTGAATTGTAATGCGTCACACTTTTGGCCTGCAATAACAGGTTCTCAATTTCGATCGGAAGAGATATCCCTTTCACTCTAAGTGTTTTTAATACGTCAGTAATCATATTCATCAGTTTAAATTAACTTTTTCGCCATCCCCCCCTAAAATGGAGGAGATTAAATCCAAGTCCTATGCATTTTACTTTTCCGGACGCAAAGTTAGCGAAATATTTCTAAACATCAGTCTGGATTACATCCCTAAGCGCCTCTATTCTGCTCTTTACTTTCCACCTAAACCTCATACCATTTTCAAATTATATCGCAGAATTTAATACTCCAATTCTCCTTTTTTATTTTTCCATCAATACCTAAAACTATTTGACTTAACACAACTCTCACAGCGACTACCTCTTCATTTACCCTCTTAACATCACCCATAAAGAATATTTTGAATACTTAACAACCAATCAAAATCTTATACTAAAAACGATTACAACAAGACTTTCCGATCATTCATTTTACAACAAAAACACTCACAATGTTTTATTTTATTTATTATTTACTTATTCTTGCTTTTATGCATTTTTATTCCTATAATTGCAAATCATATCACATAATTGCAAATAACCTTCTACAAATTTAAAAGTACTCATCCCTCCACACACAAATAACACTGATATAATACCCTAATTCAATGCTATTTACAAATACAATATAATAAATAAAGATACATTTTTATTAAAAATTCAAACAACACACTTTAAACATTTCAATTACAAATTAAACACATCTACATTATGCTAAAATCACATTCCCGCCCAATCAGAAAGGTATATTCTGTTAAAGCAAGCCTATTTACACTCCTGTTTTTATCAACCAACACAGTCTATAGTTTAAACGAATTAGTATCTAACACATGCTTTTCAGCCACACCGGAATGGATCTTCAAGAACAATATCACTTCAAACGATATACAAAAGGAAGGATTCTGGCTTCTTGAAGCTGGAACTGAAAGCGACGCCATTCTCACTCCAACTATTGATGCCGGCAACTACACAAATCTAAATCTATCGTTCAATGTTGCCACATTCGGGAATGGAGGAGACAATCCGGTCAAAGTTTCTTTTTCAGTTGATGGAGGGAGGACATGGGCTTCAGCATCGTTCACCTCCACCATTCCAACTAGCTCTGATTATATTTTTTCCGGAGATATAAATCTAGGAACTATTAATTCCAGGCAACTCATACTAATGTTTTCAAATAATGGTAACAGTGGAAGAGGGATCAGGATTAAGAATATAATATTAACGGGAACACCAATCATTACAACCCCGACAGCAAATACAGCAACAAACATCACCCCTCTAGGCTTCGAAGCTAACTGGACCAACATCCCCGGAGCTACAGGTTATATACTAAGCATCTATAAGACAACCAACATTATTACAGAAAACTTCAGCACAATTGCAGCAAGCAGTAGTTTCACCACATCCGGAAGTGGCGCTTCTGGCAATTTAAACCTAAACTCATCTGAATGGTCTGCAACAAACGGGGCAGCAGCGGGAGGAATAATAAAACTCGGCACCAGTTCATCATTAGGTTGCCTAAACAGCCCAACTTTGAATCTATCCGGGAAATTTGCACTTACTTTTAAATCCTGCGCTTGGTCTGGCGACTCCAAGACAATAGATATATTTCTAAACGGAACTTTACTGCAAACCATTACTTTAGACAACAACATTCTTTCTGCTTCCGAAATAAAAGAATATTCAATCAGGGGAGAAGGAACCGGAAATGACATTATCTGCTTTTCTGCAAAGAATGCTTCCAACAACCGATTTTTCATCGATGATGTCTGCATCCAAAAATTAGAAGAAATTCCAGACTCCCCTTTCTCCATACTTTCCGGCGAGACTACGAACAAAACTATCACATCTATTAGCATCGGAACTTATGGCTATACAGTAAAGGCTACCAATAATAATTACACAAGCGATGAATCAAATATTGCTTCAGCAGTAGTCTATACAACAAGTGAAGCCACATCAATAAACCAGGAAAATAAAAAGCTATCTGTTTATACATCACAAAGATTAATAGTTATCAACCACGCTAATCGCGCTAATACTATAGAAATATACAGTCCGACCGGAAAGCTTCTAAGAAAAATAAAATCGCCATCAACACAAATTTCTATCCCTGCCCCATCCGGTATCAATATCGTGAAAACAGAATCAGAAGTTATAGAGGTAATGGTAAAATAAAGACCTAACCAAATAAAAAAGAGGCGTTGCATCAGAAATGATGCAACGCCTCTTTTTTATTTGGTTAGAATCGTGTTATCGAATACGATTCAAAGAGCGAACCAAAGCTTCATCTGCTCCGATTGCACGAATAGCCAACCAATTTAAGACTAATGAAACCAATGGAAAAGCCAAAGCGTATCGAACACTTAAATCCACATGCAATTTCTCTTTAACCAACCAAAAGTAAAAAAAGAAAGCAGCATAAAATCCGATCATCAACACAGCATTAAAAACACAAAGTCGGATCTGCAATACACGCTTCTTATACAAGAAGATTGCCACCAATGCAATTAAAACAACAATCACCAACGCCAGTTGAAGCGGGAAAGTGGAGAACACACTCTCCGAATCACCCACTAGCGTATAAATGCCTGTGCTTTTATATAAATATGAAATACCTTCACCCGATAATTCGGCTAAAGGCAACACTGCGGCCAATCCGGCAAAAATTGCCACAACCAACAAATATACAGTTTGAATACGTTGTATCATTGTAAAAACGGTTTAATTTTCAAATTATCAAAATAAAAAAGGGATATGTATAGCACTTCACAGCACAACACATATCCCCTTTACTATAGATGAAAAATTACATTTTTTCTTTCAGCGGATTTTTATGGTAAACCTTACCTTCAATGTATTCCTGAGTTGCAATAAGCACAGGCTTAGGTAGCTTCTCGTAATAACGAGAAATTTCAATCTGCTCACGATTTTCAAATACCTCTTCCAGATTATCATTAAATGAAGCGAATTCCTGCAACTTCTTCTCCAGATCGCTCTTCATTTCCACAGACACCTGATTGGCTCTTTTCGAAATGATACGAACAGTTTCGTAAACATTTCCCGTATCAGCCGACATAGTAATCATATCGCGCGTCACGGTGTTGGTAGGAGCATTTGTTTTTTTGTAGTCCATATTCTGATTAAAATTAAAATTTCACCACTTTTTGAGCATGCTCTAGCATGCTCTTTGCTTCTTTCATATATTTCCCTTCTGGAAATTCATTTTTGTACGAATAAAATTCGTCGATAACGTCACGGTAACGATCAGCTCTCTTCTCTTGAATACTATTTACAGCCTGCTCATACTTTGCCTTCAGCATCAGGAGATAAAAATCCTCTTTATATTTCGTAAACGGATAATCCTTTAATGCATTTTGTACAACAATTACACATGACAGATAGTTGTTTTCCGGCGTGTTACTCATTTTCAGAGTTCCCATATCAAAATACAGCTTCGCATTCAAATACTCCTTATACGCAAGCTTTTCCTGCAATTCAAACATCATTTTCTGCGCTTCTGCCGCCTTTTCGCTCTGTGGAAAGTATTCCAAAAACATCTGAATCTCATTAATTGCTTTGTAATTTTGAGTTTGATCCAGACGAGGATCCGGAGAATCCAAATAAAAACTATATGCAGAATAGAAACGAGACAACTCGGCAAACTGGCCCTTCGGATAAGTATTGTAATAAGATGTAAAGTACTGAGCTGCAGTCACATAATCCTTACTTCCAAAATAGCTCTGAGCCAACAAATAAAGTGACTCTTCCGCCTTTTCCGTACCTTTATATACCGGAACTAACTCTTCGAGAATCGTGTAACTACGATAATACTTCTTATTCTCAAAACTTTTTTTCGCGTACTCATATTTAAAATCGTAATCAGCACTCTTTAAAACCTTATTAAAATCGCTACACGAACTTGCAATAAAAAGAAAGGCAAAGAACGCAAATATATTTTTTTTCATTAGATTCCAAAATTATCCGGCAAATTTAGCAATTCCGGGCTTAATAACAAAAACTTATCTACTATTTTTAAAACACCACAGGTCTTCCGCCTACTCAAAAAGCTGAATATACCTACTTTTCCGAAATATTTTCATGAGGTGAATTTCGGGTTCGATCCCTCAGCATCTTATCCCGTCTAATCGTAAAAAAACGCAATAAAAATATAATCCCCAACTGCCCCAGAATAATGGCAAAATAACCCATCCACTCGCCTCTGGCCTCATATCGGGGATATGCTATAGCGGCAATCACTCCGAGATAAAGAATTAAAATAGCCGAAAGAACATTCGCTTTCCTCATATAATATTTTTTAATTAACTATTCAACAAACACTTTCACGCAACAAACCTTTAACAAGCAATAGTGACATTGAATAAATCTTACCTTACTTGATCAATTCTTAAAAGAACCTCATCAGACTTTGTTTTCCAGGCCATTTGCTTATCTTTGTGTAAATGCGAAACTTCAAAGTCTATGAGATCCGTAATCATGCTTCTTCTAATCCTCCCCTTTATTAGCCTTACCGCTATACCTCCTAAGCATGAAATACGTGGAGCTTGGCTGACTACAAACTGGAGACTCGATTGGCCCTCAACTTTGGTCAAAGATAGCGTTTCTGCTGATAAGCAGAAAAGAGATTTGTTGAAAATACTGGATCAGTTGCATTTTTTAAACTTCAATGCTGTTTTTTTGCAGGTAAGATTGAGAAATGATGTCATTTATCCATCCCAAAAAGAGAATTGGAGCAATATCCTCACTGGTAAAACCGGGAAATCCCCAGGTTACGACCCATTACGATTCGCCATTGACGAATGTCATAAACGCGGACTGGATTGTCATGCCTGGATGGTGACAATCCCAATTGGCAATGAACAACAGGTAAAAGAAAAAGGCCAATACTCAATTACGAAAACCCACCCTCACCTATGTCAAAAAGTCAATAATGAATGGTTTCTTGACCCCGGCCAACCCGAAACAGCTCAATATCTGGCTGAAATTGCGGCAGAACTTATAAACAACTATGACTTGGACGGCATTCACCTCGATTACATTCGTTACCCTGAAAACGGAATCTTCCCAGACTCTAGAACCAAAGCTCTCTACGGCAAAAACCAAAACCTATTCGACTGGAGACGTGAAAATATAAGCCGTATTGTTTATTCGATTTATGACACTGTAAAATCACTAAAACCGTGGGTACAGGTAAGCTCATCGCTTGTCGGAAAATACAACGACCTGGCAACCATCTCATCTCAAGGCTGGAACGGCTACGGGAAAGTGATGCAAGATGCTAAAAGCTGGCTTAAAGCCGGCAAACAAGATTTTATTGTACCAATGATGTACTTTAAAGAAGCCATTTTCAAACCCTTTATGTCCGATTGGAAAAACGATGCCGGTAATCGCCCTGTACCTGGTGGCCTGGCACTCTATATGCTTATCGAACAAAACTGGCCAACCGAGACCATTACCAACGAAATCAACTTCTGCCGGGAAATCAATGCCGGAGGACAAGTCTTCTTCCGCACAGAGCAACTGATGAAAAACACGAAATCATGCAGCGATTCACTTAAAACGGGAGCCTACCTATACCCTGCTTTATTTCCTCCCATGACCTGGCAAGACAGCATTGCACCAATTAAGCCTCTAAATTTCAAAGTAAGTCAAAACGGCAATCTTCTCATCTTTACCTGGGACAACTCATACGTAGAAAAAGACCCTACCTTTAATATATATTACGATCTAAAAAGAGACATCAACACTGACGATTCCCGCCACCTGCTCACCTGCCGTTTGAGAGAATGTCGATACGAAATGGAGTTACCTAACGACTTTCGGGGAGACCTCTTTTTTTGTGTTACGGCTAACGACCGATACCACAACGAAAGCGTCAAATCCAACGTAATCAAGATCCGATTTCTCAGATAACGCCCCAACGCTGTATAAAGTTACAACCTTCTTGCAACTTTATACCTACCTCGAATCATAAAAACCACATTTTTCCTCAAATTTGCAATCTCAAGTTTGCAAAATAGCCATTTTATTGTAAATTTGCACCGTATTTTTAGCAAAAAATCCGTGGAAGCATTCTATAGAACACATAAATATTTAGTTGAACACGTTAATTCTCCCGTAAAAAGAGAGTTGATGAACGAAATTAACTGGGATAGCAGGTTAATTGGAATTAAAGGATCACGGGGAGTGGGCAAAACCACTTTTTTGCTTCAATATGCGAAAGATAATTTTGGCACAGACCGCTCATGTTTATATATCAACATGAACCACTTGTATTTCACCGAGTGTTCCTTACTTGATTTTGCAAAAAAATTTATCGACAACGGAGGAAAGACATTGTTGATCGACCAAATATTCAAATATCCCAATTGGTCTGAAGAGCTGAAGCTATGCTACGAAACACTGCCTGAATTAAAGATTGTGTTTACCGGGTCTTCAGCCATGCGACTGAAAGAGGAAAATCCTGTACTATTCGGTCTAGTGGACTCCTACTTTCTGCGTGGATTTTCATTCCGAGAATTCCTAAACCTGATGGCAGGTTCGGAATTCAGGGCTTACTCACTGGAAGAAATTATTTCCAATCACAAGAATATCGCCGAAGAGATTTGTAAAAAAGTAAATCCTCTTGCATTTCTTCAGGATTATCTGCATCACGGATTTTATCCCTTCTTTCTTGAAAAACAGAGTTTCACTGAATCCTTGATCAAAACGATCAACCTGATGATTGAAAGCGACATTTTCTTTCTGAAACAAATTGAGCTTTCCTATTATCAGAAAATCAGAAAATTGCTTTACCTACTGGCAAACAGCGCAGGACCGCTAAATATTAGCCAATTAAGCAACGACATCAACACATCGAGAGCTACCGTAATGAACTACATTAAGTACCTCAAAGATGCCCGTCTGATCAACATGCTTTATGCTGAAGGTGATGAATATCCCAAAAAGCCAGCAATGGTTTATTTACACAACACTAACCTGATGTATCCTCTTCAACTGAACCAAATCGATGATCAGGCAGTTCGGGAAACCTTTTTCTACAACGTATTATTCAAAGACAATTACCTGAATTTGGGAAGCAAAAACGTTCATTTTCTGGTAAACCGTAAATACAATTTCCGAATAGAAGGCGAAACCATAAAAGGGAAAATTAATCCGGACTTTCTATATGCACAAGAAGGAATTAAAGTAGGAAAAGACCAAATCATTCCGCTTTGGCTATTCGGATTCCTCTATTGAAGCAGAAAATTCCCTGGTGAGTTGAAAAACGCCTTTACTATATTGAGAGATAAACAATCAACAATAATTGATTTTACACCAAATAATTTAAAAACGATTATGACAAAACAAAAGAAGTTCCTGACCTGTGATGGTAACCAGGCTGCTGCACATATCTCGTATATGTTCACAGAAGTGGCTGGTATCTACCCCATCACTCCTTCTTCGACTATGCCTGAGTATGTCGATGAATGGGCTGCTGCCGGAAGAAAAAACATCTTTGGCGAAACTGTAAAAGTAGAAGAAATGCAATCAGAAGCCGGTGCTGCCGGTGTTGTACACGGTTCGTTACAAGCTGGTGCAATGACTACTACTTACACTGCATCACAAGGTTTATTGTTGATGATCCCAAACATGTACAAAATTGCAGGTGAATTGTTGCCTACGGTTTTCCATGTTACAGCTCGTACTTTGGCTTCTCATGCACTTTCAATCTTTGGTGACCACCAAGATGTAATGGCTGCTCGTCAGACCGGTTTTGCTATGTTGGCAACTGGTTCTGTGCAGGAAGTTATGGACTTGGCGGGTGTTGCTCACTTGGCAACATTGACTTCACGTGTACCGTTTATGCACTTCTTCGACGGTTTCCGCACTTCGCACGAAATTCAAAAAATCGAATCACTTGACAACGAAGATCTTGCTCAATTCATCGATCAGGATGCTTTGACAGAGTTCCGCCAGCGTGCTTTGAATCCAGAAAATCCTGTGGCTCGCGGTATGGCTCAGAATCCTGATGTTTTCTTCCAGGCTCGTGAAGCTTGTAATCCTTTCTACGATGCAGTTCCTGGTATCGTTCAGGATTACATGGACAAAGTGGCTACTGTGACCGGTCGTCAGTATCACTTGTTTGATTATGATGGAGCACCCGATGCTGATCGCGTAATCATCGCAATGGGTTCTGTAACAGAAGCTATTCGTGAAACTATCGACTACTTAAACGCTAAAGGTGAAAAAGTTGGTTTGGTTTCAGTTCACCTTTATCGACCATTCTCTCCAAAACATTTGTTGGCAGCTATTCCTTCTACAGTAAAACAAATCGCTGTATTGGATCGTACCAAAGAACCAGGTGCAAGTGGCGAACCTCTTTTCTTAGATATTAAAGAAGCATTCTACGGAAAAGCAAACGCTCCTGTTATCGTTGGTGGCCGTTACGGTTTGTCTTCTAAAGATACTACTCCTGCTCAAATCCTTGCCGTTTACGAAAACCTGGCTATGAAAGAGCCTAAAAACGGTTTCACTATCGGTATCGAAGATGATGTAACATTCACTTCACTTCCGAAAAAAGAAGAACTCGTTTTCGAAAACGGTCCTTTCGAAGCTAAATTCTACGGTTTGGGTGCTGACGGTACTGTAGGTGCTAACAAAAACTCAATCAAAATCATTGGTGACAACACCAATAAATATTGCCAGGCTTACTTCGCTTACGACTCTAAAAAGTCAGGCGGTTTCACCTGCTCTCACCTTCGTTTTGGTAACGATCCTATCCGTTCAACTTATTTGGTAAATACTCCTGACTTCGTTGCTTGCCACGTGCCTGCATACCTTCGTCTGTACGATGTAACCAAAGGTCTGAAGAAAAACGGAACCTTCCTGTTGAACTCTATCTGGGATGCGGAAGAAACAAAAAAACACTTGCCTGATAATGTTAAAGCTTACTTAGCTAAAAACAATATCACCATGTACATCATCAATGCAACTGAAATTGCATTGGAAATCGGATTAGGTAACCGCACAAACACTATTCTTCAATCTGCATTCTTCAAAATCACCGGTGTAATTCCTTACGAACTGGCTGTTGAGCAAATGAAGAAATTTATCGTAAAATCCTACGGCAAAAAAGGTGAGAAAATCGTTAACCTGAACTACGCTGCAGTAGATCGCGGTGGTGATGTTGTTAAAGTTGATATTCCCGCAGAATGGGCTAATCTGGATACTGATTTCTCTCTTGAGCATTCAGAAGCTCCCGAATTCATTTCAAAAATCGTTCGTCCGATCAATGCTCAGACAGGTGATGACCTCCCCGTATCTGCATTCAAAGGCCGCGAAGATGGTACATGGGAACAAGGTACTGCTAAATTTGAAAAACGTGGTGTAGCAGCACGCGTTCCGGTTTGGAAACCTGAAAACTGTATCCAGTGTAACCAATGTGCTTATGTTTGTCCTCACGCTGCAATTCGTCCTTTCGTATTGGATGCTGAAGAACAAGCTAAAGCTCCTCAATTCGATACATTGAAAGCTAACGGTAAACAATTTGCAGGAATGGCATTCCGTATCCAGGTTGACGTACTCGACTGTATGGATTGCGGTAACTGTCCTGATGTTTGTCCGGGCAACAAAAACGGTAAAGCCCTCGAAATGGTTCCTCTCGAAGGACAACTTCACGAGCAAGCTAACTGGGACTTCCTGGTGAAAGACGTTAAATCAAAACAACACCTGGTTGACATCAAAGCAAACGTTAAGAACTCTCAGTTCGCAACTCCTTTGTTTGAGTTCTCTGGTGCATGTTCTGGTTGTGGTGAAACTCCTTACGTGAAATTGATCTCTCAATTATTTGGAGACCGTCAGATGGTTGCAAATGCTACCGGTTGTACTTCTATCTACTCTGGTTCAGCCCCTTCTACTCCTTATACTCAAAACGAAAAAGGACACGGACCTGCATGGGCTAACTCTCTGTTCGAAGACAATGCTGAGTTTGGTTTGGGTATGAACATTGCTGTTACCAAAATGCGCGATCGTATCCAACTGAAAATGGAGAAAGCTATTGCTGACAACTGCTGTTCTGATGAATTGAAAGGTTTGTTCACTGAGTGGATTGCTAACCGTGAAAACGCTGACGCAACAGTTGCTTTGACTGAAAAAATCGTTCCTTTGGTTGAAGCTTGCGACTGTGAACCTTGCAAAACAATCGCTTCAATGAAAAACCTGTTGATCAAAAAATCACAATGGATCATTGGTGGTGACGGTTGGGCTTATGACATCGGTTTCGGTGGTTTGGATCAGGTGATTGCTTCAGGTCAAGACGTAAACATTCTCGTAGTAGATACAGAAGTTTACTCTAACACCGGCGGTCAGTCTTCTAAATCGACTCCGATTGGTGCTGTAGCTAAATTTGCTGCTTCTGGTAAGAAAATCCGCAAAAAAGACCTCGGTCTTATCGCAACTACTTACGGATACGTTTATGTAGCTCAGATCGCTATTGGCGCTAACCAAGCTCAGACCTTGAAAGCTATCCGTGAAGCAGAAGCATATCCAGGGCCATCATTGATCATTGCTTACTCTCCTTGTATTGCTCACGGTATTTCTGCCGGTATGGGTAAAACACAGGCTGAAGGTAACAAAGCGGTTGAATGTGGTTACTGGCACTTGTGGCGTTTCGATCCTCGATTAGAAGCAGAAGGACAAAATCCATTCCAGTTTGACTCAAAAGACCCGGATTGGAGCAAGTTCCAGGACTTCCTCAAAGGAGAGGTGCGTTACACATCATTGATGAAACAATTCCCTGCGGAAGCACAAGAGTTGTTCAACGCTGCTGAAGAAAATGCAAAATGGAGATACAACACTTACAAACGTCTGGCTGCTGCCAACTACGGAAGTGCTGAATAATCCTTCATGCTAAATACAATGGAAAGGCTCGACTTAAAAGTCGGGCCTTTTTTATAATCATCTCCTTATAAATATTAATCTGTAACGTAAGCATCCCAAATCCACCGTCTTTTCCTTCATTTCATAAAAGCCGACCTTTGTTCAAAAAAGCTTATGTTTAGTTTGAATGAAGGCAACCGTTATGTGGTATGCTTGCAAGGCGTGGATTTGCGCAAGGGATTGGATGGTCTGTGTGGTTTGATTCGTTATCTGTCACTGAATCCAACCAATGGCGATGTATATGTTTTTTTGAACAAAAGCCGCACGACCATGAAGTTGCTGCATTGGGAACGCGGCGGTTATGTGATTTACTACAAACGGCTAGAAAGCGGGCGTATCAGCCACAAGATTTTCATCAAAGAGGGTGTCGGTTTTCGTTCATTTCGGTGGGACGAACTGGTGCTGTTGATTGAAGGAATCAGCCCTAAAATAAAACGCAGAAAACGATATAATATACAACAAAATACTTGTGTACCACATTGATTATTAGTATCTTTATGCTGTAAAGCAATGGAAGATACACAACAATTATTACAGGAAATCACGCGATTGAAAGAGTTGCTTCTTGTTAAAGACGAGCAACTTGCGCGCAAGAACGAACGGATACTTTATCTGGAACGTCAGCTTTTCGGGCGGCGTTCCGAAAAAAGCCTTCCCGCTTACCCAGAGGCTCAATTATCGCTCTTTGATGCAGAGCAGGGCACTCCCGCCCTGGAAGAGGAAGCGTCGGTATTCTCAACGCTGGTAGAAGAGATAAAGCAAAAAGCAGAACAGCGTCGCAACGCAAAAAAAGTACATTCCGTATCCAAAAAACGCTCCTATAAAATACCGGACCATATTGAACGTCGCGAAACCGTGATTTACCCGATAAACTTCGATGCCGATAAAATGGTAAAAATCGGGGAAGATGTAACGGAGCGATTGATGCTCGAGCCTTCCAGGTTCTGGGTGGAGCGCACTTTACGTCCTGTTTACAAAATCCGTCAAGAAGAGGAATCCCTTTCCACAAAGATTATTCAGGCTCCCCCCAAACAGGGGATTCTTCCGGGATGTATGGCTGGCGAGTCGTTGTTAAGCCAAATTATCGTTGACAAATTCCTTTACCATATACCGGAATACAGGCAAGCCAAACGCTTTAAAGACCTTGGCTTAGAAATCAGTACATCGAGCATCAATCGCTGGGTACACGATTTGGCGGACAAGCTTTATCCGCTTTACATAGCACAAATGAATCGTGTGCTTGCAACAAATTATATCCAGGTAGACGAAACAAGTCATCCGATAGCCGACCGTCCCGGTTCGGCACGCAAAGGGTATGTTTGGGTGGCTCGTTCGGTCTTGTCTGCGGGTATATTCTTTTATTATGATAAAGGTTCGCGTTCGCAAGAGGTGGTTCTGAAAATGCTCAAAGACTACCAAGGAGCATTGCAGACCGACGGTTATGCCGCTTACAGCATTTACGAAGAAAAGCAGGGAGTACTCCCCCTGGGGTGCATGGCTCACGTAAGACGCAAGTTCGAAAGTGCACTAACCACTACCCCTGAAGCTCAGAAAGCACTGAATTACATCGCCCTATTGTATATGCTCGAAGGAAATCTTAAAGCTGAAGGAGCCAGCCACGAACAGATCCGAAAAGAAAGGGAAGAAAAAGCCTACCCTATATTACAACAAATGGAAAACTGGATGAAGCAGACCGCCAACACCTGCACCCCGAAAAGTCCGCTCGGCAAAGCCATTAGCTATGCTTTTGGCATGTGGCCGCGTATCAGCCGTTATTGCAAAGAAGGATATTATCACATTGATAACAATGCCGTAGAAAATGCCATACGTCCCATCACCCTGGGGCGCAAGAACTATTTATTCTCTGGTAACGACAGTGGGGCGGAAGATAACTGCACATTCTACACCTTGCTTGGAAGTTGTTTGCAGGCTGGCATTGAACCATATCAATGGCTCAACTCTACACTCGAAAAAATCCCTACCTTGCAAAATCCCGTCAATTGGGACGAATTACTTCCATAAATCACCAATACAAAAGCAAACGGGCTTGGGGACTTCATTCTCCCCAAGCCCGTTTTTTGAATCTATACGACCTATTTGGGATGCTTACTCTGTAACCTTTTCCCTACTCATATTTGTTATATGAATAAATATGAGATCCTATGAATTATTCTATTCCAGACATATACGACGTTATGCAGCAAGTCGGTCGTGTTCACTTTCTGCCAAAAGATCTGCAATATCTTGCAAATCTGGATGAAGCGTTGCCTATCGGACACGATCAGACCATTTCACAACCGTATGTTGTGGCATTTATGACTTCTGCCCTATTACCTGAAAAGACCGACAAAGTATTGGAAATCGGCACAGGTAGTGGCTTTCAGGCTGCCGTACTCAGCCGTTTAGTAGACAAGGTATATAGTGTGGAGGTAATTAAACCTCTGGCTAACGAAGCAACTGCAAGACTCAACCGATTAGGCTATAAAAACATTTTTATCCAACATGGCGACGGTTATTGGGGATGGAGTGAACATGCACCTTATGACTGCATTATTGTGACAGCTTGTGCGGAAGTAGTTCCTCCACCTCTGCTTGATCAACTAAAACCCGGTGGTCGCATGATCATCCCAATCGGACCTGAACATGGACTCCAGCATTTGGTATTGATTGAGAAAGAAGAAGACGGGACAATGACAAGCCGCAAAGTTCTGGCTGTTAGGTTTGTGCCATTTACCAGAGAAAAATAATGGCTTACTCTTTTTTCCTTTAAAGTTTGTGAGGACATTCCAGGTTCTTATTCGATCTACCTCTTCTTAAGAGGAAAGTCTTTCAATCGGGCAAAAGTATATCCCCGTTTCCGGAGTACCGGAATGATTTTCTCCAACGATTCATACGTATTCCATTCCGGACGATTGAAGTGCATAATGATGATTGCTCCAGGCTTGATATTTTCCAAAACATTCTTTTCTATTTCGTGAATCGGAGTTCCAGGCACAGCATCGCCCGAAAGTACATCGAAGCTCACCACAGTAACACCTAAACGTTGAGCTATTTTAACACCGGCCTCATCAATAAAAGCCGTAGCCGAACGAAAAAAGACGGGACGACGCCCGGTCAACTTCGCTATTTTCTGCTCGTTTGCTTCAATTTCATCAAATGCATCGGGTACATCCGGCGTTCCTTTTATTCCGTAAGCACTTTCACCGTCAATGGCACAGGGTTGGTGATTAAAACCGTGATTCTCTATTTCAAACAGGCTATCACGACTTAACTGTATAAAAGACTTCAGATTCTTATCGATCCATTTCCCCGTAACAAAAAGCGTAGCCGGGATTTTTTCTCTTCGCAGAAAATCAATCAGATCTTTATCGTAACCGCTTCCATGTAGCCCTCCGCAAGCGTCAAAAGTCAACGCAACGATCTTATTTCGTGTAACCAGATCTTCATCCACCCCTTTCACAAATTCACCCCAATGTCCGGGTGTCGCATGTTCGAATGATTTGGTGATTAATGTTCGTTTTTTAAGATAATTGCTATCGCGGTAAAGTTGTTTGATGAAATCCGGATTTTTCAGGGAGTTCACCGCAGCAGTGGAGAAAACAACGAACAGTGAAAATGCAAAAAACAAATTACGGATTCCGAAAACAGATTTCTTTCTATGCATGTCAGAGTTATTTATTCGTCCGATTGATTTCATTGAATATCGCATCAGCTACGGCATTTGCATTCCGATTATAGTGATGGTTTCCCGGTATCGTTAACATCTTAACACCGGTATTAGCAAATTTCCGGCGCACATCTACATTTTCTTTATCCCCAAACAGACATATTGGATGCAATTTTTCCACTTTTTTTATTTGAGAAACCACATCATACGTATCCTTTTTGCTTCCCAGACTCAACATATCGGTAATGTGTATTTCAAAATCAGCTGTTTCATCCGGAGACAGGCTAAATAGGCATTGCATATCGTTTTTAACTGGTTGGGAAAAACGTTCTGCTATAAACGGAACCAGACTTGCACCAAAGGAATACCCCATTAGTATAAACTTTCGTCTGTTCCATTGTTGGGCATAATGCTGGATCACTTTTGCCAGATCCGCAGCTACGACATCTGGTGTTTTAAATTTCCAAAAATATTTTTGAGCATCAAGGCCTATAACCGGAATTCCTTTCTTCGCAAGATCTTCCGCTATTGACTGATCGAAACTGGTCCAACCTCCATCTCCCGAAACGAAGAGTGCAATCGGCAAAGTATCCCGGAGTGCAGTTGGGATTAAAGTTATAGGCATATTCACAGAGAGCGGTCGAAGATGTTCCGACTGCAACACACTATTTTGTGCTGCTTTTTGTTCAGCATAGGATGGAGCTTTCTGAATGCGTTTATAAGCCTCCATAAACTGAGGCAACCAGTTTTTTGTAACAGAGAACCCATGACCGACTTTGGGCAATGCTACCAATTCTCCCATTTTCACCTGCTTCATGAAACGCTCAACATCATTAAGCAGACATACCTGATCATCCAAACCCAACAATACAATAAACGGAGCAGTCAGATTATCGTTCGCCTCCAGGTAAAATGATTTACCGGCCTTTAGAATATATTGCCTAAGCCCCGAACCTTCACAAAGGGGCTTGTCTATTTCAATATCAGGGCAAAAACCGAGTGAAATAGCTCCTTTAAATGTATTGGCCGGTGCCTGCGAAAGCACACCATAAACCAGTGTTGCCCCGGATGAATAACCCACCAGAGTAGGCTTGTAATATTGCGAAAAATTATATCGCTTCTGAATCATCAGACTAAGCATTTCAAAATCACCGGCAGGATAATAACATTGTATATGTTCTTTCCGGAGATTTCTGATATATTGGCGTATATTAATTCCAACTACAAATGCCCCCTCTGTCATGATATCTTCGGTCATATCAATCACACCTTTGTTCCAGCCGCCATCTCCCGATACAAAAAGGACTAATCCGGTAGGTATACCTTTCGGACGATAGATTTTCACGTTTCCGAATGCGCCATAGTTTAGCGAATCAGGCACAGTCGCTCCCTGAATCTCTTGATAAAAAAGCGACAATAGGAAGAATAGCATAAACCACAATCGTTTCATAATCTTTTCTGTTTATGATTTTATTACTTTATTCAAAACGGTAGGTACCTGCAATAGATCAAAATCATGATCGTAAATCAGGTACTTATTATGCCACATCGGGGAAAACTTCTCTTTGAAGTCTCGCAATCCCTTGTAATGGGAAAAGGTGCGTAACTTTTCGTATGCAAATTTCATCGACTCTTCAGTAATGTTTTGTGGACTTTCCAATCCGGAAAGAGGCGCAAATCCCAGATTCACATATCGTAGTTGTTGACTTTTTACCTTTTTAAAAAGCTCAATCAATAGAAAGTCCATAACACCATTGGGGGCATCGATAGTCTTTCGAATCAAATCATAAGTTGCCTCCTCTTTGGCAAAGTCAGGAATGATATTCATAAAAGCCACAATCTTCTCTTCAGGACTTTCGACCGTGATGATGGTTTGCTGCTTCAATTCCTCCCAAATAAACATACCCTGAGAGAAAATAATCTCCTTACGACCGGTTTCATGGAGCCACTCATCGGAAACAGCACGAAGTTTTTGCAACAGACCGTCCTTAATCGGTGGTGTGTGAATAGTAGATTTGAAGCCCCGCTCAATCACCTTATTTACAGCATTGCGAAGCGGTTTACGGCTTCCTCCTTCCAGCGTAAAAGTCATCAGATCCACTACTCCTTCCTGACCCAGAAAGAGGTTCTTCTTTCCCGCTTTTTTATAAATGGGAAGATTTTCTTCGGGCACACGATAATACATGCTTTTCAATCCGTTTTCGTAGCAATATATATCAAATAGCCGAATGCATTGCAGCATTTGATTATCATCTTCAGCCACCGGATCTTCGAGTACAACCGCAAAATTTCCCGCAACGCGATAAGCAACGAAAGCATTCAGATTTTCGGGTATAAAAAACAGCTTATCAGGGTAAAGTTTAAAATAATCCATCCCCGATTTACCAAAACCGGCAACCAATGCCTTTGCTTTATCTTTTTCTTCCGGGTGCGAAAAACGTTTTATCACATAGGGGCTAATGATCGCATAGAAGAAAAATGAAATAGACAATAAGCCGCTAATATTAATGGATAATAAGAAATGCTGAGCAAATGCATCACGGGGAATCAAATCACTGTTTCCCACCAGGAAGTAATTCTCAATAGTGTAACGGATGCTTTGCCAACGGTCAAAATCAAGATCGAAATGCTTTTTATCCAGAAAATAAAATCCGATAATCCCGTAAATCAACACCACTACCATACTGGATAACGCTGTGGCAAAACCGACAAATCTCAACTTCGGATTACTTTTGATGTAATACTCCTTTCGGGAATAAATTAGCATCACCAATACCAAAAACGCAGCAATGGCTTCTTCATAATCTATCGCTTTTGTTAAATGGCCAATGCAAGAGATGATGCTCAGCAATAAGGCAATCCACCACGCCGAGCGCAATCCTTTCAGCAGAAACGTCGCGGTAAGCAGCATAAAAAGGCCGGCAACCGCTACAAAATAATTCGAAGCAGTAATCGCTTCTATCGACAAGAAATCCTGTAAAACTTCCAAACGGCGATCAATAGCCGGTGTAAATACAGATACAATGTTTAGTAAACCTAATGCAAAAATCAGCAAAGCCGGAATGAGCCGCATCAACAATTTGTTGATTTTCACCAGAAAACTCAATGCGCCAAACGTAAGTGTGAGCCAAAATTCGAAGAAACGATAAAGAAAAGTAATGGAGATAGCTTCAACCTGAGAAAATCCAAAGCGCATCAAGACGATAGACATAGACAGCTCCACCGCTCCCAATCCCCGCATAAAGGGAGAGATAACCAAAAATAACACAGCTACCAGATAACCCAGCATCGCAATAAACACCGTTGGTGTAAAATTGAGTGCCAACATCGCAACGTAGAGATGCAATGCTCCGCTCAGGTCAATGACAATTGAGATTATTATAGCGCAGATCAGCCCTTTTCGGTCAATCGCATTGGAAATCAAGTCTTCAAGAAATACTTCGGTGGAAGGAATATACCTGACCAAAAGCCCATAGACTCTTCCTTTGCAGAGAATCGAGCGGTATAAAGTATAAAACAGATATATTAACGTCACCAATGCACCTAATGCAAACCATTCTCCCGAACCTATTACTCCTTCGGCCATCGCATATATAAAAACCGGAATAGCCACTAGTACAACCGACAACACACCGACAAAAGCATACACCGATGAGGCAAAATGGATCTTGGATTTAGAAACACCCGTTTTCTCTATATCACCACTGAAGAATGCGAGTGATGAAACCCCACCTGCCGGAATAAACACACTGATAAAATTTCGTTTCAGAAAAAGTAAAACGCCGGACATCACCGGTATATTACTCCGAACCGCAGCAAAGGAATACCGATACATATAACCTTGCAGCAAAATATGAATAACCGTGACCGCAATGCCCATCAACACATATTCCCAACGTGCGGAAAATAATGACTTTCGAACCTCCCCTATTTCAGCCTCTTCATGTTTGAAAAACCAAATACCCAATGCAATAAACAGAATGGTCAACAAAAATTGAATAATCAATTTACCATTTTCCCGTATAAAAGGAATGCCCCTTTCCGTTAGGTTCTGAAGAGGACTACGTAATTCAAGATTGATCTTCATAGCATTAATATTTCAGTAATTAAAACAATCGAAGAGAGGTAGATTGTTCTTTTTCTCTGTTTTATTTAAGCAAAATACAATCCACAGATTATCTTATTGATGTTTAGTATAAAAGATGCAAACAGCCCAAACATTTCATGTCAATAATATGTTTTAGAGGTTTGTGTTCATATAATTTTGTCTTACAATTTAATCTTTGCTCTATGAAAAAGTTTTGGGTATCATTAATGGCATGTGTATTTATGTTGGCATCAGCAGGTGCCATGGCACAAACAACGACTAAACCGACTGAAAAAGAAAAAATGGAAGCCCCGGTCAAAAAGGCTGTCCACAAACACAAAGCACCTATGACAAAAGAGTGTGAGAAAAAAATGGGCGAGAAAAAAGAGCTTGAAAAAAAAGCAGGTGATAAAAAAGAGTGCTTGAAAAAAGAAGCTGAAAAGAAAGTGAATGAAAAAACAGCTCCGGTAAAGAAGGTGCCGGCAAAGAAATAAGTAAATGTAATTATAAAATGAAGTCCCCACCATTCTTGGTAGAGGGACTTTCTTTTTTATAGCAAATATCATTGGCAGTTTCATTCCCAATCTCGATTTTCACTATCTTTGCAGCGATGAAACTGGTATTTCGACATATTACAGTGACCTTGATGGTAATCATGCTGATAATGGTGGCAATCCAGTCGGTATCTGCCGATCCCGACGACCTGGATGATTTTCCTGTTACGCATCACACTACTGGTCATTCGGCCGGAGAACTTCAACATGTTCATACTTTCCATTTCGACAACCTACTCTATCTACATACTGACAAAACGATTAGTTTCGGAAACTTTTACCTTAACATGAAATTTACCGCTCAACTACTATATGCAGAGTCTCGGTTTTCCGCTTCCGTCTGGCAGCCGCCCAAAAACAGCTGATTTTCAAAGTAATAATTATTATCTCATCACTTGTGCATATATCTGATATATTTGCACCGTTATCTGTTATTTTTCAAAATCAACTTTCAACATGGAACAAGAAAAGAAAAAGGTTGCTCTGTTATCAGTCTTTGCAGCTATATTTTTGACAGGATTTAAATTTGTAATCGGGATTTTATCGGGTAGTCTGGGGATATTATCAGAAGCTTTACACTCTGCGCTTGATCTTGTAGCTGCCGTTATCACCTATTTCTCAGTAAATATTTCGGATAAACCTTCTGACAAAAATCACCATTTCGGACATGGTAAGGTGGAAAACCTCTCTGCCCTGATCGAAACTATATTGTTATTGGTAACCTGCGTTTGGGTTATCTATGAAGCCATACACCGTCTGATCACTGGAGCCACTGAAATAGAGGTTAGTGTATGGGCCTATGTGGTGGTGATTACCTCGATCGTGATTGATTTTACACGCTCCCGCGCTCTGAAAAAAGTAGCGGAGAAACACAATAGCCAGGCACTGGAAGCGGATGCCTTACACTTCTCTACCGACATCTGGAGCTCAGCAGTAGTATTAGTCGGTCTGGTTTGCGCACAATTCGGATTCTTTATTGCAGATGCTATCGCGGCATTGATGGTAGCTGGTATTATTATCTACGTCTCTTTTCAATTGGGACGAAAAGCGATTGACGTATTGCTGGATAAAGCGCCAAATGAATCCATCACCAAAGTAGAAGATATTCTCAAAAACAATCCGGAAGTAAGATGCTTCCATAACTTAAAAATGAGAACCGCCGGTGCAGATACATTTATCAAGTTTAATATACACCTCGACCCATTACTCAATTTTCAACGTGTTCATGAAATATGCGATGCCTTGGAAATGGAAATTGGTGATAAAATTGAACGTAGCGAGATATTTATTCATGCGGAGCCACATAAAGAAAAAACAGCTTCTGTAGCTGAAAATGAAGAATATGTAAAATGTAAATGATAATTTCATGAAGAAATCTCTAATCATCCGAAAAGTAAGCCTTGTATTATTGCTTCTTTCCTTGCTAGGTACCATTCTGGCCATTCTTTGTGCCAAGTTGGGTTTCACGACTTTCGATTTTGAGGAACTTCACGAGCACTTGGCTTTCTTTTTCATCGTTATGGTTTTATATCACCTGACGTTATTCCGGAAAAGTCTGAAAGCTCTATTATTTAGTAAGAAATAAGACAAAAGATAATATTTCTGAAAACAAAGGAGGCAGATCAAATTGATCTGCCTCTTTTATAAATTTCACGCTCCCAGTTTCACAGCTATGACCGACTGTAGATTTTGAAAATCATCAAACAGTTTCACATAGTCCGTATTTATCTTTACATATACATTAAAATGGAGATGTGTGATATTGTGGTCAAATTCCTGCTCTATAAAAACATCCTGAACAGAGAGACCATGTTTGAAAAACAGCTGCTCCACCTCATTCTTCCGAACTATCAAATCATTAAATGTCAGGGTAATGCTTTTAGATGTCCACTCTATCATGACCTTGCGTTCGAAATTAGCCATATTGATAAGCACAAACAATGTCACGACCATACCCACAAGCGAAACTTCATACATCCCCGCACCGATGGCCAATCCCAATGCTGAAACCATCCAGATGGATGCGGCCGTAGTCATTCCCTTAATTGCACCTTTACTTTGAATGATGGCACCGGCGCCAAGAAAACCAATGCCTGTCACTACCTGTCCTGCCACGCGCGTAGGATCGGAAGCATAAGTTCCGATAAAAACCTGTGGTAGATAAAGCGACACCAGCATCATCACCGTCGAACCAACACAAATAAGCGTAAAAGTGCGGAAGCCTGCCGAATGCTTGCTATGTTGGCGTTCATAACCAACGATTCCTCCGATCAGGATACTGAGTCCCAGTCGAAACATGGAAGTTTCAAACGTCACATCTTTCGATGTAATAATATCGTTTAACCAGTCGACCATAGTATTGTAATTTAAGGAGTCTAAGGTAATCAAAAAGAGTTATAAGGAGTTACAGGGAGCATGAGCCTCGAACGGATTTTCCACTCCCGATTCCATTTGTTACTTATTCTTTCATCTCATCCAGTTCTATCGTCAACTCCGTCCATCGATCCATTTCGTCGGAAAGCTTTTGCTTGAGTGCTCCATGCTGTGTATAAAGTGAGACATCTGATGCACCTTCGCGTGTTGCCATTTTCTCTTCTAGTGTCGAAATCTCAGCTTCGATCTTTTCGATCTGTTTTTCGGAATCGGCAATCGTTTTCTCTATCTTGCGAATCTGTTTGCTAAACTCTTTGCGGGCTTCATAACTTTCTTGCCCCGCACTTTTGGGAGTTTCCACAGCTGCTGTTTCCTTTGCAATCACCGTTTTGCGCTCCAACTCTTTCAGGTTGTCCATCTTCTTTTTTTCCAGAAAAGTATAGATACCGCCCAAGTGCTCGGTCACCTTCTTGTTGCCAAACTCATAGACTTTATCGACTAATCCATCGAGGAATTCGCGGTCGTGTGAAACAACAATCACCGTTCCGTTGAAATCGCGGATAGCTTCCTTCAGTACATCTTTCGAACGCATGTCCAAGTGGTTGGTCGGCTCATCGAGAATCAGCAGATTGACCGGTTCGAGCAACAAACGAATCATAGCCAGACGACTCCGTTCTCCTCCCGAAAGCACTTTAACCTTTTTGTCGGATGCTTCTCCGCCAAACATGAATGCGCCGAGAATGTCACGTATTTTAGTGCGGATATCTCCCGTGGCAACATAGTCAATGGTGTCGAAAACGGTCAGCTCTTCGTTGAGCATCTGCGCTTGGTTCTGGGCAAAATAACCAATCTTAACATTGTGTCCCAGCTTTAGAACGCCCGAGTAGTCGGTTTCGTTCATGATACATTTCACCATTGTTGACTTTCCTTCACCATTCTTCCCGACGAAGGCCACCTTCTCCCCTCTTTTGATTGAAAAGTCAGCATTTTCGAAAACCAGGTAATCGTCGTAGTACTTCGTTAGACCTTCGGCAATGACGGGATAATCACCCGAACGGGGTGCTGGTGGAAAGCGAAGATTCAGGGCAGAGTTATCCACATCGTCCACCTCCACGCGGTCCAGTTTGTCGAGTTGCTTGATGCGCGATTGCACCTGTACCGATTTAGTGGCCTTGTAGCGAAAACGTTCGATAAAGGCCTCCGTTTCCTGTATCTGTTTCTGCTGGTTCTCGAACGCCCGCATCTGTTGTTCGAGACGTTCTTTGCGCAGTTCTACATATTTTGAATAATTTACCCGATAGTCGTGAATTTGTCCGAGGGAAATCTCGATGGTACGGGTAGTAACCGCATCAATAAAAGCACGGTCGTGCGAAATCAGCACCACAGCATTGGCACGTGTTGCCAGGAACTGCTCCAACCACTGGATAGACTCGATGTCTAGGTGGTTGGTCGGTTCATCGAGCAAAAGAATATCGGGCTGTTGCATCAGGAGCTTCGCCAACTCGATACGCATGCGCCATCCTCCACTGAATTCGGAGGTAAGGCGGTCAAAATCGGAGCGTTGAAAACCAAGACCGAGCAATGTTTTCTCAATATCAGCCTTGTAGTTGGCTGCACCCATCATAGCTAGTTGTTCATTGGCATGGGTAACGCGATCAATGAGCTTGTGGTATGAATCGGACTCGTAATCTTCGCGTTCTGCCAGCTCAAGATTCATTTTTTCGATCTCAGCTTGCAGTTCAAACAGCTTACTGAAGGCTTGCTCCGACTCTTCCATTACCGTACGGCTGTTGTCGTGTTTCATATGCTGCGGCAGATAACCGATGGTCAGCTCTTTAGGCAGACTTACACGCCCGGAAGTAGGTGTTTGCACACCTGCTAATATCTTCAACATCGTACTTTTACCTGCACCGTTCTTACCTACCAGCGCAATACGGTCTTTCTTATTAATGACATAGGTAATATCATCGAATAGCGTGAATCCGCCAAACTCTACGGTCAATCCTTCTACAGAAATCATTATTTATTGGGTGTAATTGCTTGTTTTTATATCATTTAATTAAAGCGCGACTTTAAATTGCACTTCAACTCACAAAAGGAGAACAAAGATAATCCAATTTTCGGAGGGTAAAAAGTAAGATACTGGATTGAGTCAGAACAATTCTATTCATTATATGAAGATTATGAGTTTTATCTTAACTAATACTACCGAAAACAGGTACAACTCTAAAAATAATGGATGTTTTCTGTAATGATAAGCCCAACTTATGCTTAATAAATTCAAACAGAACATCCCTAAAATTTGTTTAATAAGGTAATAAACTATCGCAATAGCTTTATTGTAGTTCATTATTTATATTATAAACTTTTGAATGCACTGTAAAATCATATTCTCATGAAAACAGATAATTTCAAAGATCCCCAAACCTCACATATTTACCTTGTAGGTAGCGGAATCGCATCACTCTCAAGTGCCGTCTATTTAATAAAAGATGCTAAAGTCCCCGGCAAGAACATTTACATTCTTGAACAAAGTGGTGTATTGGGAGGCAGCCTGGACGGATCCGGTGATCCGGACAAAGGATACATTATACGGGGTGGCAGAATGCACGAAGCTCATTTCGAATGCTATTGGGATGTCTTATCCAATATCCCTTCATTGGAAGATCCCAATATTTCAGTCACCAAGGAAACTAAGGCGCTAAACAAAAAAGTGATTTCCAAATCAAAAGCCCGTCTACTGAAAAATGGTGAGATTATGGATGTCTCGTCTTACGGCCTTAGTAAAAAGAACAAGGCCGATCTGCTCCTATTGATGACCACCCCTGAGAAAGTGTTGGGGCACACACGCATCGAAGACTGGTTTTCACACGATTTCTTTGCCAGCAATTTCTGGTTAATGTGGTCCACCACTTTTGCTTTCCAGAAATGGAGCAGTCTGGTCGAAATGCGCCGGTATTGCAATCGGTTTATTCACCTATTTCCGGTACTAAATAAATTGGGTGGAATTTTACGCACCAAATACAATCAATACGATTCGGTCGTTCGCCCAATGGTAAAATGGCTGACTGACGAAGGTGTGCATTTTAATTTGCACACACAGGTCGTCGATATCGATTTTGACATCTCCGCCGATATAAAGACCGCGACTGTCCTTCATTACAAAAATGCACATAATATTGAAAATGAAATAATACTCAACGCGAACGACTGTGTATTTATCACAAACGGTTCGATCACCGAAAGCACAGACATCGGAACGATGACAACAGCGCCCCAATTAAAAGATAAAGAATCATCGGGAGCATGGTCCTTGTGGGAAAAGATTGCAAAAAAGGATCCTGACTTTGGAAATCCTGATGTATTCTGCGACAATCTGGATTTACAAAAATGGATGTCTTTTACTGTAACGCTGAAAGACCCGACATTTTTCGACCATATGATAAACTTTACCGGAAATGCACCGGGCACGGGAGGTTTGGTAACTATCACCGATTCCAATTGGATGATGTCTGTTGTTTTGGCATTACAACCTCATTTTGCCAATCAACCTAAAGATGTACAGGTATTCTGGGGGTACGGACTCTTTCCGGACAGAATCGGAAACTTCACCAAGAAGAAAATGTCGGATTGCAACGGCGAAGATATTCTGCATGAGTTGTTTTATCATTTAAAGATCACGGATAAAATGCAACATGCATTGAAAGCTCACAAGATTATTTGTCGGCCGGTAATGATGCCCTTTATTGACAGCCTGTTTATGCCACGGAAATCGGGTGACCGTCCCGATGTTATCCCCAAAGGTTCAACGAACTTTGCCTTTCTGGGACAATTCGCCGAAACTCCCCGCGATTGTGTTTTTACGGTAGAATATTCTGTTCGATGTGCACAAATGGCAGTCTTTACATTTTTCGAAACGGGTAGAAAGGTCCTACCTGTTTACTCTTCGAAATACAATCCCAGAGTTCTGTATAAAGCGATGAAAGCGATGAACAGATAGCTTTGAGATTCATTCTATTCTCTTACGTCCATAGTTTTGTGAACTATGGACGTTTTTTAAAGTGGCACCAACCTATAATACTTAAAATAAATTCAATTTCTGTTGTATAATTCAAACTTATTCACAACTTTTGCGCAAAGATTGAAATTATTCGTGTTTTGACAAAAAACGTTTATAGCAAGTAGGAGTGTGAATTTTTCCACACCTTGTTTTGGCTTCCCCATTAGCTATATGATTCCATTGAAGATTTCTTAAAACCTCATTTCTCTATAAAATTCAAAAGAGAATCCCATGAAAATGATTTTTCTCCTTCTCTCCCTATTCTGCACAATTGTCAACGGACAAAATACTCTGACAGGAGTCGTTTTAGACAGCAAAGACCACAAACCGGTAGATAATGCTTCGGTTTACATTAGCGGAACGACCAAGGGAGCCTATACAGATGATAAAGGCGGTTTTTCAATAAAAGATGTTATCACTCCTTGCCAATTGGTGGTGAGCCACGTTGCCTTTGATCCGCAAATGACAGTGATCGAAGAGTGCAATGGAGATAAACTGACTATCTTGATGAAGGAGAAATCCAGACAATTGAATGAGATCATAGTTTCTGATAAAAATAAGCGTGAACAAAATATCATCGATTTTAAAGAGGCCTTTTTGGGAAATGATCACTGGGGAAAAAATGCGATTTTGAAAAATGATAGTGTTCTGGTATTCTCCCGATATACCGACACCGTTAAAAGAAAATCCGATTCATTGGACTTCGTCAAGCAAAGAAAATACAAAACCGTGGGGCCATATAGCCAATGGTCGGCAGATAGTGCATACATCATTACCGCCACCCCTATTTTTACGGCAAAGGCCAAAGCTCCATTATTAATCGAATTGCCACTGTTAGGCTACACCGTTTACATCGACCTGGTCAGCTTTTCACTGAAAGAATACAAAGGATGGGCCGATTGTGACACCTGGGCTTATTACCGGTTCTCTTCATATAGCGGCATTCCATCCCGTAAACTGGAAAAAATGGAGAAAAACAGACAGGATGCATACTATAACTCCGCCAAGCATTTCTGTCAATCGTTGTTCATCAATGAGCTTAAAGAAAACGGATATATGATTGCAGCCCAGATCTATAATGATTCAATCAAACGAAGCCAACGACGTTTTATTGATATAAGTACCATTGTAAAATACCCCAAACCGAATATGGCCGAGATCTCCGGACTAAAAGATAAGAAAATTTACATCTATTATTTTTGCAAATACAATGGTAAACCAACCAATCTGAACGGAAATAAATACAGTTCCGATTCATCAAATAATGAGTGGGGGAAATTCCGCACCGACCTGGACACGGAAAATATTTCAGAGATTACATTCAAAAGCGATACCTGTATCATCAGATCCAACGGAACGACCCCTGACAATAACATCTTATTTAGCGGAAAAATCGCCACAAAAAGGGCGGGAGCTTTATTGCCATATGATTATGTACCAGATGAAGAGCGATGATATAATTGTATCAAGAAAGCTATTAACACCTAATAATGCAAAAGATGAAATCGAAATTACCCCTAGCCGCACTCCTACTATTTATCCTGTTTTCATGTGACCAAAACCACAATATTCAAACCTTGAAATTAGAGGACCTCATGAAAACCTGGAAATTGATGAAGTTTATCGATAAAAACACACTCGCTGAAGATAGTTTGCCTAATGAATATTCAGCAACTATCAGTTTCAAAAGCAACTATACGATTGACGTGCATGGCCCCTGCAACAGCGGATCGGGAAAGTTTACCATTAATAGGAATCAGGTATTCATCACCCAATTAGCCATGACGGAGCGGGCATGTAATGCATTGAACCGCGAGAATAAATTCACATCAAACCTATCGGGAATTTATTCTATCGAAGGCAACATGTTAATCATCCAATCGGATTTTGATACGGATCTGGTTTTCATAAAACTTAAATAATATGCTACTCCCCAATACCTCCTACCACATCTACAACCACGCCAACGGTTTTGAGAATGTCTTTCTGGATGATGATAACTTCCGCTACTTCCTGATGAAATACCGGCACCACATCTCCCCCATTGCCGAGACATACGCCTATTGTCTGATGCCGAACCATTTTCATCTGGTGGTGAGGGTACGGAGAAAAGAAGTAATAGCACCGCTGTTCTTACAAAACCTCCAAGGTTTTAAAAACCTTGGAGGTTTAGCAACGCCGCAACTAATCGTTACCGAAGATCAAATTATCCGTTACTTATCACAACAATTCTCCAATCTTTTCAATGCATATACCAAAGCGTTCAATAAAAGATTCAACCGCCGAGGCTCGCTGTTTACTCAAAACTTCCATCGCAAACCCATCACCGACAAAGAGCATTTCCTCAACATGCTAATCTACACTCACCGCAATCCCATTCACCACGGCTTTTGTACCCAATTCGATCAATGGGAGTTTTCATCTTATAACGAAATCGTGGATGGCTGCTGCGACTGGTTGGAAACAGAAAAGCTGTTGAAATTGACGGATGGGCTGGATAATTTCATCGGTATGCACCAACAGAATCTGGCGGAATTCGGGTTTGAGAGTGAAGACCTTCGGAAGTAAAAAACCTCCAAGGTTTTGAAAACCTTGGAGGTTTGGAACGTATAAAAAGAAATCAAGTTATCTAAACACCAACACCCCGTCCTTCACATCAATCTCAATCGGCTGGGCTTTATCTACCGAACCTGAGAGGATGGCTTTCGACAATTCATTAAGCACATAGCGTTGGATTACCCTCTTCACCGGGCGTGCACCAAACTGCGGATCATACCCCTCGGTCGCGATGAACTGCAAGGCGGCGGGTGTATAAGTCAGCGTCAGGCCATTGCCAGCCAGCAGGTCGATCACACCTTTCAGTTGCATCTCCACAATGTGTGCGATTTCCGATTCATCGAGTGGGGTAAACATAATCACCTCGTCGATACGGTTCAGGAACTCGGGGCGAATGGTCTGCTTCAATAATTCCAGCACCTGAGATTTCGTCTTTTCGATCACCTGATCGCGATTGGCATGAGTCAGCATCGCGAAGTTCTCGCGGATGATCGGCGAACCCATATTAGAAGTCATGATGATAATCGTGTTTTTGAAGTTCACCACACGGCCTTTGTTGTCGGTCAGGCGGCCATCATCGAGCACTTGCAACAGGGTGTTGAAGACATCCGGATGCGCCTTTTCGATCTCATCAAACAATACGACAGAGTAAGGTTTCCGGCGTATTGCTTCGGTCAACTGTCCGCCCTCATCGTAGCCCACGTATCCGGGAGGCGAACCGATCAAACGTGTCACACTGAATTTCTCCTGATACTCGCTCATGTCGATGCGGGTCATCATGTTTTCGTCATCAAACAGGTATTCAGCCAACGCTTTCGCCAGTTCGGTTTTACCCACACCCGTCGTTCCCATGAAAATAAATGAACCGATAGGTCGTCGCGGATCCTGCAATCCGGCACGGCTGCGACGGACAGCATCCGATACTGCGGTAATCGCTTCGTCTTGCCCCACAATACGTTTGTGCAACTCATCTTCGAGGTGAAGCAGTTTCTCACGTTCGCTCTGCATCATCTTGCTCACAGGAATACCCGTCCAGCGCGAAACAATATCCGCAATATCATCCGCGGAAACTTCTTCCTTCACCATCGCGGTAGCACCCTGCATCTGGTGCAGTTCTTCTTGTGCCTTGACGATCTCCGCCTCTTTCTCCTTCAGGCGACCGTAACGAATCTCGGCCACTTTGCCATAGTCGCCGTTGCGCTCTGCCTGATCAGCCTGAAACTTCAGATCTTCAATCTCGATCTTCGTCTGTTGGATGCGGCTGATAAGTGTCCGCTCCGATTCCCATTTGGCTTTCAACTGCTTTTCGTCCTCTTTCAGGTCGGCAATCTCTTTGTTCAGCACATCCAGTTTATCCTGATCGTTTTCGCGTTTGATGGCCTCGCGCTCGATTTCCAACTGCTTGATGCGTCGGGTGATTTCGTCCAGATCTTCAGGAACGGAATCCACCTCCAATCGCAATTTGGCAGCCGCTTCATCCATCAGGTCGATGGCCTTATCGGGCAAAAAGCGATCAGTAATATAACGGTGCGAAAGTTGTACGGCAGCAATGATCGCCTCGTCTTTGATCCGCACCTTGTGGTGGTTCTCGTAACGCTCTTTCAATCCACGCAAGATGGAGATTGTACTCAGTTCGTCCGGCTCATCCACATTCACGGTCTGGAAACGACGTTCGAGCGCTTTATCTTTTTCGAAATATTTCTGGTATTCATCAAGCGTGGTGGCACCGATGGCACGCAATTCTCCCCGTGCCAAAGCCGGTTTCAGGATATTGGCGGCATCCATCGCACCCTCGCTTTTACCGGCACCCACCAGTGTGTGAATCTCATCGATAAAAAGAATAATCTCGCCTTCGGCTTTTACCACCTCGTTAACGACAGATTTCAGACGTTCTTCAAATTCACCTTTGTATTTGGCGCCTGCAATAAGCGCCCCCATATCGAGAGAAAAGACCTGCTTCGATTTCAGGTTTTCAGGCACATCACCCCGCACGATACGGTGTGCCAGCCCTTCGGCAATGGCAGTTTTACCTGTACCGGGTTCACCTATTAATATGGGATTGTTTTTGGTACGACGGGAAAGGATTTGCAACAAGCGGCGAATCTCTTCATCGCGCCCGATCACCGGGTCGAGCTTACCGCTGCGGGCCCGTTCATTCAGGTTGATGGCATATTTATTCAGCGCGTTGTAAGTATCTTCAGCTGATTGAGAATTAACCTTCTCCCCTTTTCTCAGTTCGGCGATGGCGGCACGAAGCTCTTTCTCCGTCACTCCCGCATCTTTCAGAATTGAGGAAACAGTGCTTTTCTCCAACAAAAGAGCCAGCACGACGTGTTCGAGCGACACAAACTGGTCGCCCATTTTACCGGAGAGCTCTACGGCTTTTTGCAGCACGGCATTCGACTCCCGGCTCAGGTAAGGCTCTCCACCCGTAACTTTGGGGTAAGATTCAAGCTGGCGATCGATGATCGTCTGTATATTAGGGATATTCACGCCCAGCTTTTGAAAGAGGAAGTTGACCACGCTTTCGCCTTCGGTCATGATTCCTTTCAGAATATGTGCGGGTTCAATCGATTGCTGATTTTTCTCAGCAGCCAGTTGAATCGCTTTTTGTATCGCGTCCTGCGACTTGATTGTGAAATTGTTCAGATTCATATCTTGATCTCCTTTCTTGATTCTTTATATTGTTTATTTGGATTTGTCTATCCGTCCTTCTATATAACCACACCTTCACTTATTAAGCTGCAAAAAATAGGCCAAAGCCAAAAACAGGCAATTATCAGCCATTTTGTCATATATTATACTCATTATCAAGAAATAAGCATATTTTATCTGCCATTTTTACCGACAAATAAAATAGAGCAAACGGATTGCCACGGATTATTTTATTGATCCGTGATAATCTGTGTTTGAAAATCCATGTCATCGGTGTGCTCTTAAAACAATATCACAGGCATCTATGTTGTTTTAACTAAATTATTCCCGTTATCTTTGCAAATAAAACAATACCTCTATGAAAAAATGGATCGCTGCATTTCTGCTGTTCATCGGACTGGGAACAGCAATGGCACAAAACGAAACCCTAAAATCGCTTTCAGTCGAAGAGTTTGAAAAAGCGATTAAACAGTCCAAAGTTCAACTTGTGGATGTACGCACTCCCGCAGAATTCAAACAAGGCCATATAAAAGGAGCAAGAAATATCAACGTTTCCGACAGCAACTTTAGCAAGCAAATCCTAACCCTTAAAAAGCGCATACCGGTAGCAGTTTACTGCCGTAGCGGCCACCGCAGCAAGGTGGCAGCAAATAAACTGATTGAAAAAGGATTCACCGTTTTTGAACTGAATCACGGAATCAACGATTGGTCGGGGCAAGGAAAACCGTTAGAAAAATAAGAAAATATCAAAAGGCGTTTAAATAGTCGGTAAGCACTGTTTAATCGCCTTTTTAATTACAAAGAGGGCAATCGGCAACAGACAAGGAAAACCAGTGAAGAAATGTGTCTCATCCGTGCCTTCGGCGTACCATTCTTAAACTTACCGTATTGATTGACTCCTCAAAAAGTAGTAAGTTTGCATTCCCAAAATGTAAATGCTTTATGAAGAATATATTCTATTTAATCCTGATAATTTTTATGACAACAATCGAAAACATGGATGCTAAAAAAGACAACCACACCTACGTGCTGATTGAAACTACAAAAGGTAATATCAAAGTCCTTCTTTACGACGAGACACCACAACACCGCGATAACTTTATCAAACTGGCGAAAGAGGGCTACTTCAACGAAACATTGTTTCACCGTGTAATTAAAGACTTTATGATTCAAGGGGGTGACCCTGATTCTAAAAACGCTCCCGCCGGTAAATCTTTAGGTACAGGTGGACCCAGCTATACTATTCCCGCAGAATTTGTTTACCCGCAATATTTCCACAAACGCGGCGCTTTGTCTGCTGCCCGTCAGGCTGATGCGGTGAATCCCGAGAAACGTTCCAGCGGATCGCAATTCTACATCGTCTGGGGAAATGTGATGAGCAACGGACAATTAGATGGTATGGAACAACAGGCAAACCAGGGCAAACAAAAGAAGATCTTCGATCGCATGGTTGCCGAACATAAAAACGAAATCATGGACTTCCGCAAAGCTCGTAATCAGGAAGGTTTGATGAAACTGCAAGATGAACTCATTGCAAAATCGGATGCGGAAGCTAAAGCAACTCCCGACTTCAAATACACCGAAGAGCAACGCAAGGTTTACACCACCATCGGTGGAACACCTTTCCTCGACAACGAATACACCGTATTCGGCGAAGTGGTGGAAGGTTTAGACGTAGTGGAAAAAATCCAGAGCGTGAAAACCGGAAGTGGCGATCGTCCGGCGGAAGACGTGAAGATGAAAATCACGGTAATAAAATAAAGGCCCCTCCCCGACCCTCCCCCAAGAGGAGGGAGAAAGAAGCCCACCTATAACAATAAACAAACACAATAAATGTACCTTCTTTAAGTCCCCTCTTCGTGGGATTTAGGGGGCTTTCCCTAAATTATGATTGAAATCAACAGACATACATTACCTAACGGTTTGCGGCTCCTGCACCACAAGGACAGCAGCACGCAAATGGTTGCGCTGAACCTGATTTACAACGTCGGCTCGAAAGACGAAAATCCCGACAAAACGGGGTTTGCTCACCTTTTCGAACACCTGATGTTCGGTGGAAGTGTCAACATACCCGACTTCGACTCTCCCCTACAGGATGCAGGCGGCGAAAACAACGCCTGGACCAGCAACGACTGCACCAACTATTATGATGTGGTGCCGAAGCAGAATGTCGAAATCGCATTTTGGCTGGAATCGGACCGGATGCTGAGTCTCGACTTTTCGCAAAAAAGCCTCGATGTGCAGAAGAGCGTCGTGATCGAGGAATTCAAGCAGCGTAATCTGAATCAGCCTTACGGGGATATCTCGCTGCTGATTCGCCCGCTGGCTTATCAGGTTCATCCCTACCGTTGGTCCACCATCGGCAAGGAGGTTTCGCATATCGAAAAAGCGACGTTGGAGGATGTGAAAGATTTCTTCTTCTCTTTTTACGCCCCCAACAATGCCATTCTGGCGGTGACGGGAAACATCGAATGGGAAGAAGCCAAAGCACTGACCGAAAAATGGTTCGGACCGATTGAGCATCGCAACGTTCCCGTGCGCAACCTACCCAAAGAGCCCAGGCAAACCGAACCCCGCTTCCTTGAAGTGGAACGCAATGTTCCTCTCGATGCGATCACGAAAGCGTACCACATGCCTGCCCGCACATCGCCCGACTATCATGCCTGCGATCTGTTGTCGGACATCTTGGCAAACGGACGTTCTGCCCGGTTGTTCCAACGACTGGTGATGGAGAAAAAGATCTTCACGGAGGTAAATGCCCACATCACGGGTGATTTTGAGGAAGGATTGTTTTTCGTAACCGGAAAACCAGCCCCTGGCATTTCTCTCGAAGAGGCTGACAAAGCATTGATTGAAGAATTGGAAATGCTGAAAAAGGAGTTGGTAAGTGAATATGAGGTGCAAAAGGTGATCAACAAGTTTGAATCGCAAGATCTCTTCATGAATATCAATTACCTGAATAAGGCCTCCAACCTGGCTTACTTCGAGTTGTTCGGTAAAGCCGAAGACATCAACACCGAGGTGCAGAAATACCAGGCTGTTACTGCTGATAAATTGAAAGCAACGGCTTGTGAGATTTTCAGACCGGAGAATTGCTCGACGCTGTATTATCGGGCGGCAAAGTAATTTCTCTGATTATTCTAATTACCCCCGAAGGTTCTCGAAATCTTCGGGGGTATTATATTATAGAGCAATAATATTTGTTTCAAGATCAAAAAGTAACAGGTCGATATAAAAACCATTTGTCCAATTATTGGGATTACAGAATAATGGAAAAACGAAATGCACACTTAGCGCCACGTGGCGCGTCTACACCTGTCTGTAGCCAAGAAACGGCGGGGTATTTCGGTGGAAAAGAGAAAGTTATTGTAGTTTATCAATAAATACGTATCTTTGCCCTTACAAAATAGTCTTACTGCATATCAGAACACTGTAAGACTTTAATTGTTTTATTATAAAACTCATAACAACTACTTACATGGCTATTCCAGTTGAAAAAACACCTATCATAAAAGGTGAAGATGCCAAAAGATTTCGGGAAACTCTTAGGGAGAAACTTTCGCAGAAAAATGCTATGTATAATGCTGAAGAGAGAAAACGAATGACTAAGAATTTTGAATTAATGAAGTCAATTTCCGGTGGAACATTTTAATCTCTTTCAGAACCTAATTGAAGAAAAAAGGCTACGTCATAAAAGGCTTGATTTGTCAGAAATCAAGCCTTTTGATTGTGGAAATGATGAATTGAACGAATTCCTTTACGAAGAATCTTACATCCATCAAATTCATCTCGGCATGGTCACAAATATACTCGAAACCGAATCAGAAACTATCGCCTATTACTCAGTTTCCAACGATATACTCAAGGTTCTTGACAAAGAGGACTTCGGTATTGAGGTTGCCGGTCTGAATATTCATGAAGATTATTATGAGTATTTTTTTGAGCAAGACACATACCCAGCCGTAAAGATAGGACGCTTGGCTGTTTCAGAAAAATATCAAAGACAAGGGATAGGCCAATTCATCATTGATTCATTAGTGCAGAGTTTTAAAACCAACAATAAAACCGGATGTCAAATTATTACAGTCGACGCCATTAATGAACCTCATGTTATTTCATTCTACGAAAGAAATAAGTTTACCTTGTTAACTCTGAACGACTGCAATAAACACTCCCGGCAAATGTATTTACCTTTATTGGAAAAAGTATAACCTCGATGCTGTCATCATTTTTACACGGCTTTATATCAGGTTCGACGGAGATTGCCTGAGCTATCATCTGAAAATTACAGAGAGCCACGGAGATTAAATAAAATCTTTGTGGCTCTTTTATTTTGCCATCATCATGCCCGACACCGCCATCGTCATGCCCGGAGGTGGCATTGTAATGCCCGATACCGCCGATGTGATGCCCGACAATGGCATTGTTGAGCATGACGGCAGCACTGTTGAGCATTACATTGGCACTGTCGGGCTTGATTTCGAGGGTTACGGGCTTGACGGCGGCGATGTTGTCGTTGACAATGGCTGTGCTGAGGTTGACGGGGGCGATGTTGGGGTTATTTTACAAAAACAGAGGATATTCCGGCTTGAATTATCCTCTGCTTTATTTTCTTAGCAGTTATAAACTGCTCTTGTTTTAGGTCCAGGTTCTTGAATACTTGAACCAGAAGTTACCTCTTATTCTTGCGACAAAGAGGAGGCTGAGTGGATATTCATAAAAAAGATTCATTCGCCTTATAGGAAAAGAATCATTTGTATTTTCCGAACGAAAATAAAAGCTAAATTTGCAATACTCACTATCATGATAGACATTATATGACCAAACAAGAACATATTGAATATTGGATAAAAACAGCCAATGATGATTGGGAAGCTGTATTATCCCTATTTAAAAACAAGAAATATGTACAATCACTTTTCTTTGCCCACCTGACTCTGGAAAAGTATTGTAAAGCTCATTGGGTGAAGGATAACGAAAATAACACCCCTCCGAGGACACACAATCTTGTCAGGTTAATTAATGATACAAACCTATCGCTCAGTGAAGATCAACTTTCCTTTCTGGAAGAATTCAACGACTTTCAATTAGAAGGCAGGTATCCTGACTATCTTTTTGAGATTCACAAACGTTGTAATTA
Source organism: Bacteroidales bacterium (assembly GCA_963668555.2). GTDB lineage: Bacteria > Bacteroidota > Bacteroidia > Bacteroidales > UBA7332 > CAXXIC01. The sequence goes on along the minus strand of CAXXIC010000001.1, from coordinate 4,041,442 downwards.
TGAGTTCACTAATCAATTATTGAATCAGGTAAAATCCATAATATTATGCTTACAAGAGAAGATGCAATAAATAAAGTAAAACTATTTGTAAAAGAAATTTCCTCATTGGGTGTTTCGCTGGACAAAGTAATATTATTCGGATCTTACGCTTCCAATAATCAACGCGAAGATTCAGATATCGATGTAGCTTTGGTGTCAAGATCTTTCACAGGATTTGGGTTTGAAGACAGAAAGCTTTTCTCCAGAATCAATATTCGAAAAGAATTTATCGAGATCGAGACAAAAACCTATCCAACGGAATACTTTGAAAAGGGTGATCCTTTTATTAATGAAATATTGAATTCAGGTGTTGAGATTGACTGAGCTATCATATGAAAATTACAGAGAGCCACGGAGATATAAATATAATCTTTGTGGCTCTTTGATTTTGCCATCATCATGCCTTACACCGCCATCGTAATGCCCGACACCGCCGATGTGATGCCCGACAATGGCATTGTTGAGCTTGACAGTGGCATAGTCGGGCTTAATTTTAACGCTTTTTCCTTCATATTCACAAAGCTATAAAAACATTTTAGAACACAAACAACAATCACTCACATTTGTCAATATTTTTTATACACACCAATTTAACAGCCATAAAAATTAAAGAGCCACAGAGAATGAAATTACTCATTACTCTGCGGCTCTCTGAACTCCCCAATTATCCTACGATTATGGAAAAAGCTTATAAATATCTTTTCTGGGTAGAAAGCGGACAAAATACACCGTATCGTTCTCTATGTTTAATCCCAATCTAAAATCTTTGATTTTTATCCGATAAAAGGTCTTATAGCCTGAAAGTTTCTTGATATTCTCAATATCATTCACATTTGCAGCTTTCTCAATATTCTCTATCATCTTTTCGATTTCCGGTACAAGAGATTTATTTCCGATCTTCTTAAGATCCCGCTCAAAGCTTGATTTGAAAATTACCTTCATTTCTCAAGAGCTTTGAGAATTGCCTCTTTTGACACATTTTCAGACCTCATACCTTCTTCAATGGCTTGCCCTAATGCATAATCTTCCTTTTCTTCCTCTTTCAGCAATTTTGCTTTGAAACGAAGTTTCTTTAGCAACTGAGCTAACAGTACTTCATCCTCTTTTGTTTTTGTAGTGACAATAAATGTGCTCATAAAATTATCCTCCTAATTATTTACCAAACAAAGATATAGGATTTCAGGGCAAAAAGCAAGTCTGTGAATTTTACAAACCTGGATTTTACTAAGCGGGTGACTTCGAGTCATCCGCTTACTAAGAACCCGCCAGCTTCTCCATCGCTTTCCAAAGGTTATCATCCGGAACAGGCGCAGTCAGCTCGATCAATTGTTTCGAAACCGGATGTATAAAACTCAGGCGACGGGCATGGAGGCTGATTCCACCATCGGGATTCGAACGCTCGGCTCCGTATTTTAAATCACCCTTGATGGGGCAACCTATTTTCGCCAACTGGCATCGGATCTGATGATGACGCCCTGTCTTCAGGTCGATCTCCAACAGATGATAGGTGTCTGATTTTGCAATCACCTTATAATGTAGTATCGCTTTCTTCGAATCTTTTTTCTCCGTATCGAAAGCGGTAGATTTATTCTGCTTTTCGTTGCGCACCAGATAGTGTGTGATTTCAGCCTCAATTTCTTTCGGACAATTCTTCACAATCGCCCAATAGGTCTTTTTCACCTCATGCGTCTTGAACATCTCATTGAGGCGGGTCAAGGATTTGCTGGTTTTTGCAAATAGCACCAGTCCGCTCGTTGGCCGATCTAATCGGTGCGTCACCCCACAAAACACATTGCCGGGTTTGTTGTATTTTTCCTTAATCCACTCTTTTACGATCTCGGAAAGAGGTTTGTCGCCGGTCTTGTCGCCTTGCACAATCTCGGAACAGGTTTTGTTGACCACGATCACGTGGTTGTCTTCGTAAACAACTTGCATGAGCTGTTGCTTTGTTTTTGGGTTTATTTATTAGAAACAAAAGCCGAACCCTTCAGAAGGATTCGACTTTTATTATTTATATATTTAGTCAATTTGAGAAGTATTACGCCTCACCAAATCAACAGCTTATTACATATACATACCGCCACAAACGTGGATAGTCTGGCCGGTAACGTAAGATGACATATCTGAAGCAAGGAAAGTACAAACATTAGCCACATCGTCGGGGGTACCGCCGCGTTTCAAAGGAATTGCTGATTCCCACTGTTTGCGTACGTCTTCTGACAATTGGTGAGTCATATCGGTGATGATGAATCCCGGAGCGATTGCATTAGCACGTACACCGCGAGAACCCAATTCTTTAGCGATAGACTGAGCCAAACCGATCATACCTGCTTTAGAAGCAGAATAGTTAGCTTGTCCTGCATTACCATGAACACCTACTACAGAGCTCATGTTGATGATGCTACCGGTTTTTTGTTTCATCATGATCGGAGTACAAGCGTGAACAAAGTTGAACGCTGATTTCAGGTTCACATTGATCACCATATCCCATTGTTGCTCAGACATACGCATCATCAAACCGTCACGGGTGATACCAGCGTTGTTTACCAAAATATCGATACGGCCAAAGTCTTTCGCGATTTCAGCTACCACACTGTGTGTATCTTCGAAATTCGCCGCGTTAGAAGCGTATCCTTTTGCTTTCACGCCCAAAGCGATCAATTCCGCTTCAGTTGCTTTTGCGTTATCGTCAATAGCCAAATCGGTGAAAGCTACATTACAGCCTTCCTGAGCAAATTTAAGTGCGATTGCTTTACCGATACCGCGTGCAGCACCGGTTACAATAGCTACTTTTCCTTCTAATAATTTCATGTGTAAAATTTTTAGGATTAGAAATGTATGAATTTTTGTTGAAAAATTTCGTGCAAAGTAAACGAATCAAAATTGAATAAGCAAACCACCGCTTGAATATCCACCTCCGAATACCGTTAAGCCGACTAAATCACCAGGCTGAAAACGGTCGTAATTTTGTGAAATTACAATCATCGCGCTGGGTGAACCGGTGTTACCTAATTCATGGATGTTGTTTAGGAATTTATCCATCGGCAAATCAAGATGTCTGGCTACATTCGCTACAATACGTTTGTTAGCCTGGTGCGTAACCACATAGGTGAGATCATTGGTCGTTTTGCCGTGATTAGCGGTCATCATATTCAATGCCTCACACATATATTTGGTTGCATTCATAAATACATCACGACCATCGGGCATAACCAAACCCTCTGTACGGGGACGTAAATACACGCCATCGGGTCCTTTACCTACTGTACCCAGACTGCGGGTGAATACATCCAGTACTTTTGCTTCTCCTTCCTTAACCTGATCCTTCGACAAGAAAACAGCCACGGCTGCATCTCCCCAAAGGTGTCCCGATTGCGGATCAGCTTCATTACTATATGCTGTATTGTGCTCCGATGCAACAATCAAAGCTTTCGTAGCTTTGCCGGCTGCAAAGAAACATTCAGCCGCTTCGATGGCATTTACCAAAGAAGAACACGCTGAAGATATATAAAATGATTTTGCATTTTGAATACCGAACTCTTTTTGCACCACGTGCGCCAGTGTAGCAACGGTATCGTAAGGAGTATATGAAGCGCCAATAATCAAATCGACCTCTTCTATAGGATAAGGAAGTTTTGGTAGTGTATTTCTGACTGCCTCAATACCCATTGAATTTGTATTTTCACCAGCAGCAGCTTTTGACCGGGTAGAAATACCGGTACGTTGAAGGATCCATTCGTCAGTGAGTCCGTTTACATTCAAAAAATAGTCGTTATGAACTCGTTCTGAGGGAATGTAAGATCCCGTAGCATTAATAAACATAGTTTTTTCTATCAATTATTTTAGTAATCCTTTAAACAACAGCCTCATGATATCCTCTTTCAGCTGATTACGCTCAACCCCGAGCTCATTAAATACCCCTCTGATATAGGGTACATCCAAACCCTTGAGCGAATAATGTAAAACCATCACCATGGATTCGACATCGGCAATTTCGAAAACGCCTTCATTATTTCCATCGATAAGAATGCGCCGGATCAATTCAATCTCTTTTTGGTCAAACTGTTTCCGAACCATCTCTACCCGCCAGATATCCCGAAAGAAATCCGCACGGAGGGTTCCGTTTCTAAACACAGTCTCTTTTACCGCTTCCAGTCTGGTGAAAATAAAAGCTGTCAGCTTCTCGTCGGGTCGGAGATCTTTATTTGCCACCTCTTCAAGCGTCCGGATTAATTGCTGCAGCTCCGACTCGACAACTGCCATATATACCTCATTTTTACTTTTAAAATATGTATATAAAGTACGTCTGCCTTTATTTGAAGCTACTGCAATATCATTCATTGTTGTATTTTCCACTCCAATACGGGCAAACAACTGCCGGGCGACATCTACCAACAACTCTCGAGTACGGGATATTGACATAATTCGTTAATAATTGCACATTTGACTAAGAACCGTGCAAAAATACAATCTTTTTTGCATTTATCGTTGACAAACAAGGAATAATGATGCAATAAAATCGCAACCACCTGACTATTAAGCACTATTTTCAGACAACCATCCTTTAACAAAGCACAAAAAATGATGAAGGATCTAATGTTGTGGAGAATATTTATAGCAGGAACAAGACAAATTATCATGCGAAATCAAGGGAAATATCGCAGAATAAACCAGTAAAGTATAGAAAAATAAAAAAGCCACAGAATCAATCTGCGGCTTTTTTGCTCTTCAGGTAGGACTTGAACCTACGACCCTCTGATTAACAGTCAGATGCTCTAACCGACTGAGCTACTAAAGAATATACCATAAAAATTTTGCTCTTCAGGTAGGACTTGAACCTACGACCCTCTGATTAACAGTCAGATGCTCTAACCGACTGAGCTACTGAAGAATAATACCAATAAAAATTTTCGCTCTTCAGGTAGGACTTGAACCTACGACCCTCTGATTAACAGTCAGATGCTCTAACCGACTGAGCTACTGAAGAATAATACCAATAAAAATTTTCGCTCTTCAGGTAGGACTTGAACCTACGACCCTCTGATTAACAGTCAGATGCTCTAACCGACTGAGCTACTGAAGAATAATACCAATAAAAATTTTCGCTCTTCAGGTAGGACTTGAACCTACGACCCTCTGATTAACAGTCAGATGCTCTAACCGACTGAGCTACTGAAGAATGATACCAATAAAATTTTTGCTCTTCAGGTAGGACTTGAACCTACGACCCTCTGATTAACAGTCAGATGCTCTAACCGACTGAGCTACTGAAGAGTGTTGCATCTCGTTTGAAATTGCAGTGCAAAAGTAATGGGTTATTCGCAATTATGCAATATCTTTGCGGAATAAATTTAAAAATAAATGAGAGTACTAGGAATGGGGAACGCCCTTGTAGACGTACTTACAAGGCTTAAATCAGATGATTCACTGAATGTTATGGGCCTCCCAAAAGGCAGCATGCAGTTGATTGACGAGACAAAATTATTTTCAATTTTAGAGGCAATAAAGCCCTTTGAGACCGTCCACGCAACCGGAGGATCGGCTGCAAACGCTGTTTGCGGACTTGCCCAACTGGGTATTCAGGCCGGATTTATCGGTAAAACCGGACCCGATCATTACGGTAAATTTTATGCTGATGATCTTGAAAAAAACAATGTGACGCCACATTTATTAGAAGACCCACAAGCTTCGGGTTGCGCCATGACCATGATTTCACCCGACGGAGAGCGCACCTTTGGCACTTACCTGGGCGCAGCGGCCACTTTGGAGTCTACTGATTTGAATGCAGAAATCTTCGAAGGCTACCATTTTTTCCACATCGAAGGTTATCTGGTACAAAATCCGGAACTGATACGCAAAGCCTGCAAGCTGGCAAAAGCTGCCGGTTGTAAAATATCGCTCGATATGGCCAGCTACAATATCGTTGAAGCTAATCTCGGTTTCTTCCGCGAATTACTGACAGAATACACCGATATAGTTTTCGCCAACGAAGAAGAAGCATTAGCATTTACAGGAAAAGAACCGCAGGAAGCTGTTGAAATACTTGAAGAACTGTGCGAAATTGCAGTTGTAAAAGTTGGCGCCAAGGGCTCTTTGATCAAAAGAGATCAGGAAATTGTTTCAGTTAGCGCGATTGATGCAAGTTGCCTCGACACTACCGGAGCCGGAGATTTATACGCTGCCGGATTCCTTTACGGATTAATCCACAACCATCCGCTACAAATTTGTGGTCAAATCGGATCGTTGCTTTCCGGAAATGTGATCGAAATTATCGGTACTAAAATGGACACCACACGCTGGAATAGCATCAAAGACAAACTCAGCGAAATTATTGTCAGCAACAACTAATTTCAGCTTTTCAAAACACCATAACGTCAGGATAACTTTTAAATATGTTTTCCTGACGCTTTTTTACCCCTCCCCTGATTAGCATTCTCTTCACACAATACTGTGCCTAGACAACCCTTCCCTTTATCAAAAATCCACAAATCCAATATTAGCGTTAATTAAGCTCTTTATTTTGCATAAAAAAGAAAAAGCTCTTTTGGATATTCTTTCAAAAAGTTGTTTTAACAAAAAACTCTCCCTAAATTTAACCCCGATTTTAGAGTAAAACTATCGATATTAATTAAATATCTTATGCTGAAAAAACTAAACACTAGCGGCAAAGCTATCCTTATTGCTTCCGCACTACTATCCAATGTAGCGCTCTCCGGTTTTTGCGACGAAAAACACAATTTCGAGAACACTAAAAACCTGGATGTCTTCTATAGTCTGTACAAGCAACTTGATCTGTTTTATGTCGACTCAATAAGTCCGGAAAAAACAATCCGTACCGGGATCAACGCCATGCTCGGTAGCTTGGATCCATACACGAATTACATCCCAGAAGATAAAATGGAAGACTTCAAATTCATGACAACCGGCGAATATGGTGGAATCGGCTCGGTAGTAAGAGCTCACAACGGAAATGTATACATCTTCGAACCTTACGAAAACATGCCGGCAGCTAAAGCGGGCTTAAAAGCGGGCGACATTATTCTGGAGATTAACGGAAAAAGCGTCAAAGAAAAAGACATCGAAGAAGTAAGCGAAATGCTGAAAGGACAACCCAACTCTACCTTAAAAATAAAATATCAACGGGGAGAAAAGTCAAAACCACAAGAGGTAACAATCACCAGATCAAAAATTATAATCAACTCCGTACCTTATTACAGCGTAATTGGTAATCAAACCGGTTACATCCTGATCAACAGCTTCACGGACAAAACAGGCGATGAATTCAAAAGCGCTTTTCTTGATCTTAAGAACAACAAAAAAATCACCTCCTTAATTATTGATCTTCGCGGAAACGGAGGAGGTATTATGGAAGAAGCGATTAAGGTAATTAACTTTTTTGTGCCTAAAGGCATAGAGGTTGTCTCCACCCGGGGAAAGGTAAAACAATGGGACCGTATCTATAAAACGCCATCAGACCCCTTAGACACCACTATCCCCATCGGAATAATGGTAAACAGCGGTTCGGCTTCAGCATCCGAAATTGTAGCCGGAGCATTACAGGATCTTGACCGCGCGGTAATCATTGGCGGTCGCACATTTGGCAAAGGCCTGGTACAAACCACCCGCCCCATCAGCTTCAATGGCAGCCTTAAGATAACCACAGCAAAATACTATACACCCAGTGGAAGATGTGTTCAGGCCATAGACTATAGCAACCGGAATCCAGATGGCAGTGTAGGCAAAACCCCCGATAGTCTGACAAGCGTATTTTACACAAAAAACAGACGCCCGGTACGCGACGGCGGAGGTATCATACCGGATGTAAAACTGGAAGAATCACAGCTGCCAAACATCCTTTATTATCTGGACAATGACTTACTGTTTTTTTACTATGCAACCCAATACACTCAGAAGCACGATAAAATTGCGCCGGTTAGCAATTTCTCGCTCTCAGATGCAGATTATGTAGAATTCAAGAATCTTGTAAAATCTAAAAACTTTACCTACGACCGTCAAAGTGAAAAAGCGCTGAAAGAACTGAAAGAAATCGCCAAATTTGAAGGGTACTACGATAGCGCCGAACCTGAATTTAAAGCCTTGGAAGCAAAACTATCTCATGATTTAAATAAATCACTCGATTCTTTTTCTTCCGATATCCGCCATCAGCTGGAAGCCGAAATCGCTAAACGCTATTATTATCAAAAAGGAGAAATTGCGATTTCCCTTAAAAATGACAAAGAGATAACAAAGGCATTAAATGTGATCAATGACACCAAACAAATGAATGAACTTCTGAAACCGACTGCCACAAAGTAAGTCACATTGACACTCTATATAAGAAGAGGTTGCAATATTCATTTGCCACCTCTTCTTTTATGTAAAAAAAGCCATCCCTGATGAAAAAAAGACATTCTATTAGATTGATAATCCGAATAAAATCACTACTTTTGCGCTGCTTTTTGAGAACACAATATAATGTCTAACTCACTAGTAAACCAAAAACAATTATTTTTTATGTCTGAACAATTTAAAAATGTAGCTCCTGTTGATAACTTCGACTGGGATGCTTACGAAAAAGGTGAAGTATTCGGCGACAAAAGCCATGACGAATTGGTTAACACCTACGACCAGTCTTTAAACACAGTTAAAGACAAAGAGGTAATCGAAGGTACTGTTATTTCATTAAACAAACGTGAAGTAGTTGTAAACATCGGTTACAAATCAGACGGTATCATTTCAATGAATGAATTCCGTTACAATCCTGAGTTGAAAGTTGGTGATGCTGTAGAAGTATACATCGAAAGCCAGGAAGACAAAAAAGGACAATTGATCCTTTCACACAAAAAAGCTCGTGCTACCCGCTCTTGGGATCGTGTTAACGAAGCTTTGGAAAAAGACGAAATTATCAAAGGTTTCGTGAAATGCCGCACTAAAGGTGGTATGATCGTTGACGTATTTGGTATCGAGGCATTCTTGCCAGGTTCACAAATCGACGTTAAACCTATCCGCGACTACGACGTATTCGTTGGAAAAACTATGGAATTCAAAGTGGTTAAAATCAACCAGGAATTCAAAAACGTTGTGGTTTCACACAAAGCTCTTATCGAAGCTGAAATCGAACAACAGAAAAAAGATATCATCTCTAAACTCGAAAAAGGACAGGTTCTTGAAGGAACTGTTAAAAACATCACTTCATACGGTGTATTCATCGACTTGGGTGGCGTTGACGGCTTGATCCACATCACTGACCTGTCATGGGGACGCGTTTCTCATCCGGAAGAAGTTGTTTCTCTGGATCAGAAATTGAACGTTGTTATCCTTGACTTCGATGACGAGAAAAAACGTATCGCTTTAGGTCTGAAACAATTGACTCCTCACCCATGGGATGCTTTGAGCGCTGAACTGAAAGTTGGCGATCAAGTAAAAGGTAAAGTTGTGGTTATGGCTGACTACGGTGCATTCATCGAAATCGCTGCCGGCGTAGAAGGTTTGATCCACGTTTCTGAAATGAGCTGGTCACAACACCTTCGTAGCGCTCAAGATTTCTTGAACGTAGGCGACGAAGTTGATGCAGTTATCCTTACATTGGACCGCGAAGAGCGTAAAATGTCTTTGGGTATCAAACAACTGAAACAAGATCCATGGGAAGCTATCGAATCTAAATATGCAGTTGGTTCACGCCACACAGCTAAAGTTCGTAACTTCACTAACTTCGGTGTATTCGTAGAAATCGAAGAAGGTGTTGACGGATTGATCCACATCTCTGATCTTTCATGGACTAAAAAAGTAAAACACCCATCTGAATTCACTCAAATCGGTGCAGAAATCGAAGTTCAGGTATTGGAAATCGACAAAGACAACCGTCGTTTGAGCCTTGGCCACAAACAATTGGAAGAAAATCCATGGGATGTATTCGAAACAGTATTCACTGTTGATTCAGTACACGAAGGAACAATCATCGAATTGTTGGACAAAGGTGCTGTAATCGCTCTTCCTTATGGTGTTGAAGGTTTCGCAACTCCTAAACACTTAGTAAAAGAAGACGGAACTCAGGCTCAGGTTGAAGAAAAACTCGAGTTCAAAGTAATCGAATTCAACAAAGAAGCTAAACGCATTATCCTTTCTCACAGCCGTATCTTCGAAGATGCTCAAAAAGCAGAAAACAGAGAAGCTGCAAAAGAAAAGAAAGCGAAAAAAGCTGCTGCTAAGAAAGAAGACGCTCCTGCTTCATCAAACCAGGCTATGGAAAAAACCACCTTGGGTGATATCGAAGAGCTTGCTGCTTTGAAAGAAAAATTGGCTGGAAAATAATCTTCCGGACTTAAAATAATAAAAGAGGCGACCCTTGTGGTTGCCTCTTTTTTTTTATCTTTGCGAATGGACCAATAACTATCGAAACCATGTGTAGCCTGAATTAAAAAAGCAATAACGCATGAAAGCAAAGATATTTGAAAATAGAATCGTATTAGTGACCGGTGGATCATCGGGTATCGGAAATGAAATTGCACGGCAATATGCAACTTGCGGTGCAAAGGTTTTTCTTGCAGACATCCAACCGGCTAAAAAAGATTTCCCTTTTGAATTCATCTACACAGATGTAAGTTCGGTTGAATCTGTCTCCAATCTCTTTAAAGAAATCAGAAAGCGCGTTGATCACCTGGACATTTTGATCAATAACGCAGGGATATCCGAGTTCCATCCCCTCGAAGAGATGACGGTTGAATACTGGGACAAGATCATCAACACCAACTTGCGGAGTGTATTTCTATGTAGCCAGGCGGCAATATCCCTTATGAAACACCAAGAGGCCTGCAGCATCGTCAATATAGCTTCTACCAGAGCTTTCATGAGCGAATCAGATACAGAAGCTTATTCGGCATCCAAGGGAGGTATAATTGCTCTCACGCATGCATTAGCAGTCACTCTTTCCAAATACAATATTCAAGTGAACTCCATATCGCCGGGATGGATTGTAACCGGAAACTTTGATGCGTTACGGACAGAAGATCACAAACAACACCCCAGTAATCGTGCAGGCAAACCGTCAGACATTGCGCAGGCTTGCCTCTACCTTACAACTCCCGGCAACAATTTCATCAATGGTTCAAACCTGACCATTGATGGTGGAATGACAATAAAAATGTTCTACGAAGAATAAAAAACAGACCGACGCCAAGAACGGACAGACCCGCTAAAGAGTCAATGTATTGACTTTTTAGCGGGTCTGTCCGTTCTAAGTTATTTCTTATCCTATCTACCGTCTACGCGGGTAACACTGGTGAGATTATTCACCTTTAAAAGTTTAGAACAGAGATTATTTACATCTAAGGCACTATGGACCATGAAATCTATTTTTCCGTCAAAAATACCATCCTTGGTTTCTATATGAATTTTCTGGATATTCATATTCAACTCCTCTGAGAGCACCTTGGTGATATCATTCAACACCCCAATGGCATCTACCCCTTTTATCTCAATACCCGCCGGGAAAAAGTGTTCCGCAAAGGAGCTCCATTCTACAGATAAAAGCCTGTTTCCAAATGTGCTCTTCAGGCGCATAGCTACAGGACAAGATCGTTTGTGAATTTCCACCATTTCGTCTTCCCCGATGTATCCTAATGCATCGTCAAAGGGTAAAGGACTGCAGCATCCTGCGAATTTAAAGGCCTTATTAAAGTCATCTTCATCCAGATAAAAGGTCTTCTTTTTATCGATCTGAGTTTTTTCAGCTACAACCTCTTCTTTCTTGGGTGATTTTGTGCCACCGAAGGTTTGTCGCAAATAGCGCGTGAAGAATCCGGCTTCTTTATCACGAACCTGCTCTATAATATTATCTCCCTCCAGATCAATCTCCTTTTTGCCCACCATTTTGAACAGATCCTCCTTCGATGAGAGATTATGAATCTGAATAAGAGTATTCATTGCATGCTGCTTATTCCCTAAGTGGGCAGAAATGAATTCCCGGACAATAATCTCACCTTGCTGAATAGCAAGACGGTCATCTTTCTGAAGAAATTTATTGATATTGACACGGGCATGCGAAGTCGTTACATAGTTCAACCACTCTGATTGTGGCGACTGCGAGCGTGAGTTTAGAATCTCCACCTGGTCTCCACTCTGCAGCTTGTGAGTGAGAGGAACCAGTTTATGATTCACTTTTGCACCGATACAATGATAACCCAACTGGGTGTGAAGGGCAAAGGCAAAGTCCAATGCGGTAGCTCCTTGTGGTAGCGTTTTAATTTCTCCCTTGGGGGTAAACACAAATATTTCAGAAGCATAAAGATTCAACTTGATCGTATCCAGAAAATCCATTGCACTCGGTCCCGGATTTTCCAGTATTTCCCGAATGGTTCTCAGCCATACATTAAGTTCACTACTACTTTCTACGTTGCTGGTTCCGGATTTATAATTAAAATGAGCTGCCATACCCTTTTCGGCAATCTCATTCATCCTGACACTACGTATCTGTACCTCTATCCAATGCCCACCTGGCCCCATGACAGTCAGGTGAAGAGCCTGATAACCATTGGCCTTGGGACGGCTCACCCAGTCACGAATACGCTCCGGATGCAGTCGGTATATATCGGTAATCGCTGAATATATATTCCAGCATTCGATCTTTTCATCATTTTCATCTTTAGGAGTAAAAATAATCCGGGCTGCACAAAGGTCGTAAATCTCTTCAAAAGCAATTTTCTTGCTTTCCATTTTTTGCCAGACCGAATAGACCGATTTGGTACGCCAAGCCATCTCGTATTTCACGTCCATTTGATTTAATCGCTCCCGCACAGGTGCCGCAAAATCTTCATAAGCATTCTGGCGGATAGATTCTTCTGTAGCAATACGTTCTGTTAATTCCCGGTAAGCATCGGGGTGCTCATATTTAAAGCTCAGATCTTCCAGCTCCGATTTAATGGCATGAAGTCCCAAACGATAAGCTAAAGGTGCATAAAGATATTGTGTTTCTCCGGCTATCTTAAATTGCTTGCTGGGCAGCATTGAGTCGAGCGTACGCATATTATGCAAGCGGTCCGCCATCTTGATCAGGATTACCCGGATATCATCGGACATGGTAAGCAGAAGCTTACGAAAATTTTCGGCTTGCGAAGAGGCCTGCTCTCCGAAAATCCCCCCGGCAATTTTAGTGAGCCCGTCTACAATCTGAGCAATTTTGGGTCCAAACAGAATGGAAATATCTTCGACTGTATACTCCGTATCTTCTACCACATCGTGCAGCAAGGCTGAACAAATGGAGGTAGAACCAAGCGTCATATCTTTGGCAACAATACGGGCAACAGCTATCGGGTGCAATATATAGGGCTCACCAGATCTGCGGCGGATACCTTTGTGAGCGTCATTAGCAAAATTAAAAGCCTTGGTTACCAGATCAACTTTCTTTCTGTGGGGCGAATTCAGATATTCACCAAGCAATCCCTGAAATTCATGTTCTATCAGTTGTTCATCTGATAAATTCTTATTCAATTCTTCACTCATATGATCGTATTACGATTTCGGAATTTTAATGCGCATACCTACCTGGATAGCATCGTGGCTTCTCATTTCATTGGCCTGCAAAATCTGCTCAACGCTAATACCGGGGTACTTACTGGCGATAGCCCAAAGGGTGTCGCCTTTTCTTACCCGATAATATTCAAATCCTCTCACCTGGATATTATTGGATTTGGCAAGAGTACTCTTATTATCTAATTTATGAGAATTTCCGGATTTTACGTTTACAGAATCAACTGAAACACGCGCAGTGTCATTTGACTTACCTTTATGTGCAAGTAATGGCTCTTCAGTGGCAACAGCAACAGTTCTTGTTTTCGTAGTATGGATAGCCAGCTTATCGCCACGATCTAATTTGGCAGAGCGAAGTTTGTTCCATTTTTTCACATCTGAAACTAAAACATGATATTGATGAGCTATCTCTGAAATAGTCTCGCCTTTTTTCACTTTATGTTGCAAAACCACCTCTACCGTTTCGGTTTTCATCTTCTTCTCGGACGATTTGGTCTTTGCCGGTACAGCTACTGCAACATCCTTATCCCGGTCTGCTTCTTTTCTATCCGCTTTTTCGTCAGTATGTACAGCCAATAGACTTCCCTGTTTTACATTTGATGTTGCTAAATCGTTCCAGTTTTTCAAGTCTGAAACCGTCACCCCATATTTACGGGCAATAGAAGAGATCGTTTCACCCTTACTTACTTTGTGGTAAGTAATAGCCGGCGTTTTCTCTTCCTGAGAAGCAGGTTTAGCTTCTTCTTTTGTCTTTTTCTGTGCAGTCAATGTCTCTTTGCCTGACTCAACAGCCGGTGCGGCAGGTTTATCGCGGTAGACTACCAATAAAGTACCGCTTCTTAATTTAGTTGAACGTAAATGATTCCAACTCTTCAAATCCGAAACTGAAACACCGTAACGCTGCGCTACACTAGCGACAGACTCGTTTCTACCGACACGATGGCGGGTAATGGTCTGTGTCAGATTATCTTCAGGAGTACCGGGATCAACTGTTTTACGGAAATTCAATAGAAATTGATCAGCATGATAATTGGCAATCGTATCCTGGACATCGATAAAAGCATAGGCCGAATTCATCGGCAAACGCAAAGTATAGGGCTTAATGTTACCGGGGATCAGATCTCTGCGAAATTGTGGATTCATAATCCGGATCTCTTCTACGGGTACATTCAATATATCTGCAATCTGTTGGAAATGCATCATTTGGTTTACCTGTACTGTATCCGAGTTTAAAGGCAACACGCATTTAGCAGCACAGATATTGTGCTCTTTGGAATAATTCATCAAATAATTTACGGCAATAAATGCGGGCAAATACCCCCGGGTCTCTTTGGGCAGATTGAAATAAATAGCCCAGTAATCGCGTTTTCCTCCGGCCCGGCGAATGGCTTTATTGACATTTCCCGGACCACAGTTATAAGCGGCTATAGCCAGGCCCCAATCACCATATATGCGATGCAAAGCTTTCAGGTAACGAACAGCCACATAAGTGGATTTAACCGGATCACGACGTTCATCCACCAGATCATTAACTTCCAAACCGTAATCACGACCGGTGTATATCATAAACTGCCAAAGGCCGGCCGCTCCTACGCGTGAAGTGGCTGCCGGATTCAATGCCGACTCTATGACGGGTAGATATTTCAACTCGAGCGGCATGTTTTCCGCATCGAGAGCTTGTTCAAACAATGGGAAATAGAAATGAGACAGACCTAGCATATAGCTGACTCTCTCTCTCAATCGTCCGGCATACATATTAATATACGTACGTACGATCTGATTATACGGCATCTCGATGATCGAAGGCAACTTTGATAACCTTTCGATATAAACCGAATCGGGCAGATCGGGATTCACCGAATTATGAATGCAATCAAGATCAGCTGATAAATGATTGGTAATTATCCAATCAGATAACAGCGAATCAATATTGGCTGTCAGAGATGCAGGAACCTCGATTGCTTCATCGTGGATGGTCTGCTTGATCGCCGGCACTTTCTGCGTTTCGGCGAAAGATGTAAAGTTAATTGATAAAAATACTACTGATAAAAGAAATAACAAACGAAATTTATTCATAAAACTAAAATTTAATCGAACACTGAAGGCCTAAACCCAGTGAACGGTCATTTTGGTTAGTCGTTTTGATCAACGTGGGCTGCACCTTCATGCTCAGATCCGGACTAATGTCGAACTGAAACAATTGGGCATCCACATAAGCATCGATCATAGTAACAAAATAAAGACCAACCATACTGATTATGGTCAGGTCTCGATTACGCCGGAAATAATCTCTCCGGGTTTTTAATATTGTGGTCAGTCGCTGTTTGGTCATTACTCCACTTTGATATTGTTTTACATAAGAGGGAGGTAAAATATCCAAAAAGCGATTCGTATTGTCCAGATTATCCGTAATATCCTGATAAGCGTTAGAATAATCTTTTAAATATTGACCATTCCACGCTAAGGCATAGGTTAATCCGGCAAATCCACCGTATACAAGAGGCAGTTTCCAATACTTACGGTTGTAAATCTGACCAAGTCCCGGCAATAGCGCTGAATACCAGACAGCTCTACCGGGATCGGGAGCAAAACGAAGCTTTGAAGCTCCGCCATCATTCATCTCTGATTGTTTGAGCGGTAACTCGGTTACCGACAATGTATCTTTCTGCCCTATATTATTGACAGAAACTCCGCTTTGCTGAGCGCAAGCGGAGGTAATGCACAAATATAGTGCAATTATTGTAGAAAAGCACCTGGTAATCAATGTCAAATTACTTTAAACCGTCAAAAATATTGATAATTCGCTCCAAATCCTCCTCCGATTTAAAGGGAATGCTGATCTTTCCTTTCCCTTTTTCACTGATGGAGAACTGTACTTTTGTCTTGAAATATTTGGATAGATGCTTTTTTAGAATATTATATTCTTCGGGCAAAGCATTCTTTTTCGGCTCATTTTTGGCCAGCTCATCAATATTTTTTCCGGCATTATACGCTTTCACCAGCTCTTCTACCCTGCGCACCGAAAGCTCGTTTGCCAAAATCTCTTCATAGATCCGGAGTTGAATAGTCGGATTATCCACCGGGATCAATGCACGGGCATGCCCCATGTCGATTTTCTTGTCTTTAAGTCCCATCTGAATATCAGCCGGGAGTTTCAGTAATCGCAGAAAATTGGCAATCGTCGTTCTTTTCTTACCTATACGTTCACTTAAACGTTCTTGAGTAAGACTATATTGTTCGATCAGGTTTTGATAAGCTAATGCAATCTCAATGGCATTCAGATCTTCCCGCTGAATATTCTCTATCAAAGCCATTTCGAGCATCTCTTCGTCTCCGCTTGTACGGATATACGCGGGAATGGTGGTCAACCCGGCAAGTAATGATGCGCGATAGCGACGTTCTCCGGCAATGATCTGATATTTTTCATGCGCAATCTCGCGTAGAGTAATGGGCTGTATAATCCCCAGCTCCCTGATGGATGTTGCGAGTTCACCCAAAGCCTCCGGATCAAACTCACGGCGGGGCTGATCGGGATTAGGTACAATCTTCTTCAGCTCTATTTCGTTGATGGAAGATGAGCCGCCTGTTTTTACCTCATCCATCATGATGAGTGCATCTAAACCTCTTCCTAAAACGTTCTTCTTAATTGCTGCCATATCTTGGTTTCGAATAACGGGTATTTTAAATTACCTGATAAGTTTTTCTGACTACAGACTTTCGATTGCCTTATTCTTCTCGATTATCTCTTTTGCCAATTGTATATGATTGATAGCCCCTCTCGATTCCGCATCGTAAAGCAATACCGGAATACCGTGACTTGGAGCCTCGCTCAAGCGGATATTCCGTTGAATTACAGTTGTAAAAACCATCTCACGGAAATGTCGTTTCAACTCCTCATAAATCTGATTGGCCAAACGCAAACGGGAATCATACATCGTCAACAGAAATCCTTCTATCTCAAGAGAGGGATTAAGCTTCGATTTAATGATTTTGATCGTATTCAACAGCTTACTGATACCTTCCAGTGCAAAATACTCAGACTGAACGGGTATTATCACCGAATCGGCAGCCGTCAGGGCATTTACCGTGATCAATCCCAGGGAGGGCGAACAGTCAATCAGGATAAAATCGTATTCATCCTTAACCTTACGAAGCGTAGCCTGCAACACCCGATCGCGATTTTCCACATTAAGCAACTCCAACTCAGCCCCTACCAGATCGATATGCGAGCAAACGATTTCCAGATTCTGAATACCGGTCGGCATAATCGCTTCATGAATATCAACCCCATCAATCATACACTCATAAATTGAGTATTGGAGAGTCTTAATATCAACACCCAATCCGGAAGATGCATTGGCCTGGGGATCGGCATCTACCACAAGAACTTTCTTATCCTGTGTTGCCAGCGAAGCAGCCAAATTGATTGTGGTGGTGGTTTTGCCCACTCCACCTTTCTGGTTAGCTAATGCAATAATTTTTCCCATACGATTCAGTTCTATTTTTTGGCAAATTAAGCAATAAATTGTTTCACGACCTACGATATTATGAAACAATTACCCGAAATGTTGAAAAGTTGCCTTTTTTGTTGATAACTGCGACTTGTAAACAGATTTATTAACGAAGGTGATAATTCCTTAAACCAAAGAAAGAAATTAAGCAGTCATCAAGCAACAGGCTTTCCTGCCGACAAATAATAGCGGAATAACCGATCGTAAATAATCCTATGATCGTTTCATTCAGACATCCGATTTGTTATAGGCACGTCCGGTGCAAGTCCGTATCATGTTATCCATTATTTGGCAATTAAAAGGCAGAAATAATATAGTTATAGCATAGACATAGCATATCTTTAAAAGAATACTATATCTATGCTATATCTATGCTACAACTATACTATATCAATACCATAATAGATAAGATGACACGGAGAAGCAACGGAGAAGCAACGGAGAAAACTCAAATATCAAACAAGTTTTAAAATTTGTCATACAAAGCCACACCATATTGCACCAGTTCTTTCAGGTACTTTAGATTGACATAAAGATTCTGTTTCCAGCCTGTTTTTAAAAACAAAAAAAATCAGAGAGCACAATCTGGTTTTCATCATGTTATTTCATTTTTACACACATATCACCTCTTGGCATTTACAAAATATATTTTTACATTTGCAGCAAAAACATCTAAACTCACTTATTTGTATTATAATTATTGTAAAAATCCTTACCTAACCTTCTAAAATCGAACCGTTATAAGTGGAACATTAATAATTTCCCGGGACATCTATATGATTAGCCACGCTGCTGTACGGGGCTACCTGCCGGAGGATGGAAAAGAAGAAACGGTTTCACTCTAGGCCGAAAATAGCGTATTCGGAGACTTCATATCCTATAGCTAAAATCATACTGCGCGGTCGAAGACTGTAGAGAGACTGAATGACAATTTGATATGCATACCTATAGGCCCCTTCGATATATCAAGGGTAATGCTATTGGGTATTTTGAACCATTGAGATAGAAAGACTCAACCATAATAATAGATTACGACTCTATAAAATAGCATTTGACGCTTCCATAAAGGAATCACTCATTGAGTTATGAAACTAAGACTTAAATACACAGCAAACAAAGGGAAAATGTCCCCTCTATCCGCAGGGATCCGAACGTGGCTCGAGGCTAACGTACGAATCCAACAACTGTGTTTTGTCTATTTCAAAACTGCCTTGCAATTTATTCTGGAAAATATCATCTCGGCAAGAGTGATTTTGCTTGTAGGTGTCTTATTAATTTCTGTAACATTTATCCAGGCAGCAAATCGGTTCTCTGTTGCTTCCGGCAACTGGAATTCAACAAGTACCTGGTCTGCTACATCTGGTGGAACAGCGGGAGCAAGCGTTCCGGTAGCGGGGGATGAGGTATTCATTGAAAACGATTATATTGTAACTGTAGATATAAATACTGCTACCTGTAAAACAATCACTATTGGATCAGCTAGCACGCACAAATTAAGCACTTTACAATTCAACAACGGATCAAGATTAACCGTATTAGGAACTGTGATCTTGGGAGATGCTGTAAACAAAAACAGAGATGGAACATTAATAATGACAAGTGGAGGAACCTTAATATGCCAGGGTTTTCAAAATACAAGAAGCGAATCTGCCCATTTTACAGCCGGTACAGGGACAATTGAATTAACTGCTGATAACACATTACCCTCGTCCGTTTTCTCATCACTTAATAATTTAACAATCAGCGGAGGTACAACATTGACTAGTGCTAGTTTGAATATAACTGGCAATTTAACTGTTAATAGCGGTGCAACCTTTAACACTCAAAATTTTGATCTAACACTTGGCGGCAACTTTACCAATAATGGCACATTTACAGCAGGAAGTTCCAATATTACTATTACCGGCATCACAGATCAAAGCGTCGCCGGTTTTACAACAACCGGGACAGTTTCAATGACAAAAACCGGGGGTACTGCAACATTGCTAGGGAATGTAAACGGAGGAGCTCTTTCCATTAACGGCACAGGAGGCACACTGAATCTTGGCACAGGGTTAACGCATACATTCACAGGAACATGGACAAGAAGTGATGGTACACTTAACGGGGGCTCAAGTATATTAAAGCTGGGCGCCGGTTTTTCCGGTACAAGTGGCACATTTACTGCTGGCACAGGTACTGTTGAGTGGAATGCTAGTGGATCACAAACCATAGCAGCTCTTACCTATAATAATCTTTCCCTTTCAGGCAGTGGAGCTAAATCCATAACTACCTCTACGTCAGTCACTGGCAACCTGTCAATAAGTGGTGCCACTGCTAGCATTGGCACTGAGCTGAATATCAGTGCAGGCAGCCTCACGCTGGGTGGATTTAATAAAATCAACGGAACATGGGGATCAACAACCTCTACCGCAACATACAAAGACAACACCTTCTTTGCCGCAACAACCGGAATTGTGACTGTCACGAATGATACAAGACCGACACCTACCTTCTCCGGGTTAACTGCCAGCCAGAGTATTTGCTATGGCACAGCAACAGTAACCCTTAGCGGTACAATCAGCTCTGCTACTGTTTATCCGGCTAATGGAGAATTAGTTGGAGTTACAATCAATGGAGTTACTCAAAATGCGAGTATATCCGGTGGAGTCGGAGGTTTTTCGATCAATTTTAATACAGCTACAATCCCTACTTCCGGCACACCATATATCATAACTTACTCTTATGCAGGTGGAGTAAATCTAAAACCCGCTGCAAATAATACCAGCACGGCCTTGACTGTCAATCCTGCGACAGCCATAAGCAGTCAATCCACCGCAACACAAACTCAATGTCTTAATGGAACCTTTACACCAATCACCGTTACTGCTACCGGTGTTGGATTAACTTATCAGTGGTACAAAAATACTGCCGCAAGCACTTCCGGAGGAACCTCGCTGGGCTCAGGCAATGGTGCACAAACCAACAATTACACCCCTCAAGCCTCTTCTGCAGGAACACTCTATTACTATTGTATTGTGACCGGAACCTGCTCAGCCACCAGCGCTATATCGGGGGCGTTCATTGTCAATCCAATCCTCCCGGTCAGCCTATCCATTGCACCATCAGCAAACCCAGTTTTAACTGGTACTTCGGTTACCTTCACTGCGACACCGATCAACGGAGGAACAGCACCAGTGTATCAATGGATGGTAAATGGAACAAACGTTGGAACAAACAGCACTACTTATAGCTATACCCCAACGAATAACGACGTAATCACCTGTGTGTTGACCTCAAATGCTTCCCCATGCGCAACAGGTAGTCCGGCCATATCCAATGCAATAACAATGACCGTAAATACCTTAGAAGTAAATGCGACATTGGGCACCACTTTGGCATATTACCCCACACTTAAAGCCGCTTTTGACAAAATCAATGATGGCACACACCAGGGAACAATTACTATTAAAGTAAATGGAAATACAACGGAAACTACAACAGCATCCTTAAATGCGAGTGGTTCAGATAATGCCAGCTATACTTCAGTCCTAATCTATCCAACCGGCACATATTCCATCAAAGGCTACTTCGAAGAGAAACTTATTGACCTAGTGGGGGCTAATAAAGTTACTATCGATGGCAGAATCAATCAGACCGGAGAAATCCAATCTCTAAGCTTCATTCAAAACGGCATAACAAATCCATCTGTTGTATTCCGGCTCAGTAGTTCAGCCTCTTACAATACAATCAGGTATTGCAATATCAATGGCTCCTGTCCAAGCAGTAGTTCGGGAGTTATATATTTCAACAATACAACTTCCGGAAACGGAAATGATAATAATACTATAGAATATTGCAATATAACCAACGCTAATGGCAACAGACCCAGATATATGATATATTCAAAAGGAGATTCCGAGCATAAAAATAGCAGCAATACTGTTCAGAATAACAATATCTATGATTTTCTGAATAACGCTGAAAATTCAACTGGAGTTTATCTTGTAAACAACTCAGACAACTGGACAATTTCCGGAAATAGTTTTTATGAAACAACATCATTTGCACCTACGGCCGGTATTGAATATTCTGCTATTCGGCTAAACAGCTCTACAATAAATAACATCAATATTTCTGGAAATTATATCGGAGGTAGTGCACCCCTATGCTCAGGAACATTTGCTGTAAATGCAGCAGAATCCCACAAATTTTACGGAATCTACTTAAGCGGAGGATCTGGAAGCACTCATTCTGTACAAAACAATATAATTAAAAACTTCACCTACACAAGCACATCCACCACCCCCTGGACCGGTATTTATATTGAATCCGGAAATGCAAATATTGGCAACATAACGAGAAATACCATCGGAGCCAGCACAGGAACAGGTTCTATTATATGTACAAATACAGATGGTAGTTCAAAATCTTATGGAATTAATTGTGAAAGTAGTGGAATTGTAAATATCCAAAATAATCAGATTGGGGCAATTACTACAGTTGGAACCGCAACAATTTCCCACAGCTTTTATGGTATCTACAAAAAGGCACTACCTGGCAACATTAATATTGGCAACAACTTAATCGGAAGTATCTCGTCAGCAAATAGCATTCAAACAAACCCCTCATCCAATGGAGGAACCGGTTTATCCCTGATAGGTATTCAATGCGATGGAACAGAAGCTAACGTTGTATCAGGAAATACTATTTCAAATCTGACCAACACCTACTTCGGCACTTCCATCAACTCACAAACAGCTGGAATAATAATGACAAGCGGTTCCAATTTAGTGCAAAACAACACGATATCTAATATCACCACTGCAACAAAACAAACTAGCACCAATGCAAATGCCTCTCTAATTGGAATTTCTCAAACCAGCATTTCCGACAACCAAACGATCAGCGGAAATACCATCTATAATCTATCCAATACGGCTGCTTCTGCTGCTGTTTCGATATCCGGGATATATTTTGCCGGTGGCACATCTGGAATAAATACGATAACCCAAAACTTTATACATAGCTTAAGCCTCTCCTCATCCAATAACAATAGCTCAATGAATGGTATCGCTTTAGGCTCTGGAACCGCAACATGCGCAAACAACATTATCAATTTAGGCAAGGACATCACCCGGACCTTTCCGATTTATGGAATATGGGACGATGGAGCTACCAGTCAATCAAATTCGATTTTCCACAACTCCATTTTTCTTTCAGGCAATCCTTCCGGTACTACAGCCAACACATACGCCTATTATAAGAAGAATAACGTCGGAACATCGGACATCCGGAATAATATATTCTTGAATGCACGCTCAGGGGGCAATACAGGAAAACATTATGCAATCTTTTTACCCGGAACAAACAATCTAACGATCAATTACAACGATTATATTGCGAATGGCACCAATGGCATACTTGGCTATTTAGCTTCAGACAGAACAACTTTGTCAGATTTTCAATCAGCCACCGGACAAGATGCAAACAGCCTAAATAAGGATCCTCAATTTGTCTCAACCGGATCGACCATAGCAACTGACTATAAAGCCAGAGTGAGCCTGCCGGGTGCTATCGGAACGGGAATTGCAGCTGATTACGGATTAATCGCAAGATTGACTCCTCCAACTATGGGGGCCTGGGAGCAGTTGATTACGAAATGGAAAGGATCGATCAGCACAGCCTGGAACAACAGTGATAACTGGACAGCAAATATACTTCCTGAAAGTGATGCGAATCTCGTCTTTGATGCTGCACCTGCGAACCATTGCCAGTTAGATCAGGATCGCTCGGTAACCGACATTACCAATGCTCAATCCACCTATCGCCTGATCACCAACGGGCACAGGCTAACCGTGAAAGGCAATCTGAACTTTTCAGGCGGCGCACAGATTGATGCTTCAGCAAACGGTTCTAACGTAGAGTTTGCCGGTACTACTGCTCAAACCATACCATCGGGAGCCTTTTATAACAATGCGATTTATAACCTGACAGTGAACAATGCAAACAACGTAATCCTGAACGGAACCTTGCGTTTGTTAAACACGATTTCCGCCACTTCAGGACGATTAGATGCATTCACCAACACGCCCACTGTAAGTTATGCCGGTATGTCAGCACAAACGATTGAAAGCGGTTATTACCAGAATGAGAAAGCCCACAATTTAAGCATCGATAATGCCGCGGGAGTAACACTTAATACCAATTTCACCGTCAATAATTCCCTGACCATTAATGCAGGAGATACATTGATCATCGCCCCACAAAAACAATTAGATGTATTGGGAGCAATAGTCAATAACGCAGGCACATCGGGGTTGGTGATCAATTCAACGGCAGACAGCACAGGCTCGCTAATACACTACACCGACAACGTACCCGCTACCGTAAAACGCTACATCAGCGGCGCTGCAGAAGACTGGCACTTCCTATCTTCTCCGGTTTCTAGTCAAACTATTGGCGGAGAATGGACTCCTTCAGGCACCTATGGCAATCACACCGGATATGACCTCTATGTCTGGAACGAGCCAACCAGCTGTTGGATCTACAAACTCAACACCACCTCTGTCGTAAATTGGAATACCGTACACACAGGAAGCAACTTTTCGGTTGGTCGCGGCTACCTCTACTCCGTTCAGGCAGCAAACCCGACAAAAACTTTTGCCGGAACCCTGAATAACGGTAAGTATTCGATTTATCTAACTAATAACAGTACAATCCCCGAGTATGCCGGTTTCAATCTAATTGGCAACCCCTACCCTTCAGCTATCGACTGGAAAGCAACGAATGGCTGGACAAGAGGAGTGCTGACAGATAACAACATATGGATATGGAATCCGGCTGAAAGCAATTACGGAGTCTACAACTCGTGGAGCGATGAAGGTACATTAAGCGTTACCCGTTATATCCCCCCTATGCAAAGCTTCTTTGTAAAAGCGGCAAGCAATGGAGATCTGACAATGACCAATGATGTCCGTGTGCACGATAATACTACGAAGTGGAAAAGCGCCGTGATTGACGACAATACGCCTTCTGCCACATTAAGCCTGACCGTGAAATCAGAAGCCGGATTAGGTGCAGACGAAGTGTTGCTCTCGTTCGGCTCATCACAAAATGCAGCAGGCGCAAGCAAACTATTCAGCCCGGTAGCCACGGCTCCCAGTCTTTACCTCTCGATAGCCAATCAGAATTATTCTGTGTATCAAATAACCGGTACGCCCGATAGTACGGCCATTCCGGTTCAATTCAAAGCGGGGAAAGACGGGAAATACAAATTGTCAAGTAGCTACGATTGGACACAATTCGAAACATTGCTGCTCGAGGACTGCCAGAATAAATCGATTCACAACCTGAAATCATCACCTGATTATGAATTTACATCCAGGCAAAATGATGCCTCGTCGCGTTTTGTACTGCATTTTTCGCTTTGCGAATTAAACAAATCCGGCTCCCTCCCTGCGCAGATATACAGCTTCAACGGCCAACTGACCGTAGATCTGACTTATGTAACAGAAGATACTGAAATCATGATCTTTGACTCATTGGGTCGACTCCTTACAAACAAACATGCCAAAGGAGGAATCAAACACCGTTTTGATCTGCCGGGTGATGTTCAATTAATGATCGTAAGCCTAAGCAATAGACACGGAAAATCCTACCAAAAGGTAGTAAATAGCAAATAACAGTAATTCGTTAAACCAAAGGTACATGCGCACATTTTATATACCATTATCACCCATATAAAACGGATAAATATGTTTGCAAAGAGCCAAACACTATTTATTGAATTATATTATATTTTATTGACGTATTTATTATTATGTTTATTCGAAATACGTGAACAAAACCATACAAAAATCAATTTATAATA
Organism: Bacteroidales bacterium; assembly: GCA_963668555.2. Classification (GTDB taxonomy): domain Bacteria; phylum Bacteroidota; class Bacteroidia; order Bacteroidales; family UBA7332; genus CAXXIC01. The sequence goes on along the minus strand of CAXXIC010000001.1, from coordinate 4,015,516 downwards.
AGAAGAGCAACCGATTTAACCTAAACCTTACTTACAGGAATCGGTAAGAGAGTTTTTACCCTCAATAATTAATCTAAATAACAGAAATTACAAGAGTATTATAATCCATAGTAAATAATCTAAACCTCAAAAAAACAAACCTAAAACCCAGAAACAAATTCCTCTACAAATCCTCAAAAAGGGAGTTGCATACACCGCCCTCTGTCACTCATTATCAGATAATGAACGACACAAACCGGATAATGCACATTTACATCTTCAATAAACTTAATATTCTATTGTTCTACAATTAATTTAATGAATTATGAAAAAGATAATTATTTCTCTCGCTGCTATCGCTATGATGGTGGGTTTTTCGGGTAAGGTGATGGCACAAGCTACTTCGGACGCAGCTATAACCACCGCCACAATAATTGCTCCAATCGGAATCACTAAAACGGGTGATTTGAGTTTTGGGAATGTAGCAGTAACAAATGTCGCTGGTACTGTCGTCTTAACTTCAGAAGGTACAAGAACGGCCACAGGAGGTGTCACTTTACCAACAGGGGGATTTATGGGCACTGTAAGCGCTGCTAGTTTTAAGGTAACGGGGTCTGGGGTATCTACTTACAGCATCACACTTCCTTCCACATTTGATATTTCATTTGGAACTCATGTAATGACTGTGAATACTTTCACTAGCACCCCCTCAGGAACTGGAACATTAGTTGCTGGAGAACAAATAATACACGTTGGCGCAACCTTAAATGTAAGTGGATCACAAACACCTGGAACATATACAAATACAGCAGATCTAAAAGTAACTGTCAACTATAATTGACAGAATTACAAATGTAAAGAAATGCTGTCAAGCACAGCATTTCTTCTTTTTATTATTTCAATAATTCAAGTTATGTCAAAGAATATATCCAGTTATTTTTATAGAAAAGAGAATTACCCTCATTTGATTTTCTATACGTTAGTTGGTCTACTTCTACTTTACCCCACAAAAACGATGGCGCAAGGAGATTTACTCCTATTCCCAAAAAGGTTAGTTTTTGAAGGGCAAAAAAGAACACAAGAATTAAATTTATGCAATACCGGTAAGGATACTGCGAAATATAATATTTCTTTTGTAGAGATAAGAATGAAGGAAGATGGAAGTTTTGAAAACATCACAGTGCCAGATCCGGGTCAATTCTTCGCATCTACCTATCTTCGTGTTTTTCCACGGCAGGTCACTTTAGCTCCAAATGAATCACAAACAGTCAAGGTCCAGGTATCAAACACAAGTACTCTTGGGGTAGGAGAATATCGATCACATTTATATTTCAGATCATTACCATCCACAAAACCTTTAGGTGAACCTGAGAGCTCTAAAGAAAAAGGAGCTATTTCTGTTCGCTTAGTACCAGTATATGGCATATCCATACCAATCATTATTCGCAAGGGAGAATCATCGACTAGAGTTAGTCTTTCAAATTTATCTCTTGAGTACTATAACGATCTAAACCCTATCCTCAGAATGGATTTTAATCGCACAGGAAATATGTCTGCTTATGGTGATATCGTCGTGAACTACATATCCCCCGAAGGCAAAATAATTAAGGTTGGAAGTATACAAGGTTTTGCTGTATACACACCAGGGGGAGTCAGAAAATGCAAGATTGAACTAAAAAAAACAGAGGGAATTAATTACCAAAAGGGAAAATTAGTAGTAACTTATTTGAATCCATCAGAGGGAAAGGATACAAAACTGGCTGAAGCTGAGTTATTATTGAAATAAACAATACGGATTGGGGAAAGTTCTATAATACAAAACAAGAAACTGAAGAGACTAAGCAAACCAACAGTGGAGTATACATGATCTACATAATACATTGCATAATCCAGTTGAAACAAAGAAAGAGAATGAAAATTAAGCCCAAGATACGATTTATAAGCCTGATACTTTTTGCAATCTCTCAACTTCTGATGCCCAATGAATCTTTCGGGCAAAAGGCGCCAGACTTACCCAATCGTACGATAACACTGAGAAACCCTACTCAAACGCTAAAGTTTGGCGCTTTTTGTGTTACCGGATCAGGTGGAGGGACAGTGACTGTAAACTGGGACGGTACCCGAACAGCTACGGGCAGCATTATACTCTTGAATACGGAGCCTTTTCAACCTGCTATTTTTGAAATCTCTCTGTGTCAGGGCCGCAATGTGACTTTTAATTTTACACCACCATCAATCACTATGAATGGTAGTCCCGGCGGAGGTACACTCAACCTGGAGTTTCTTCCGGAAAAAAGCGCAGGAATACCTTTTCCGGTAAATAACGACTGTAATTTTATCACCCCATTACGGGTCGGAGGAAAATTAACAGTAGGAAGCCCAACCGCAAATCCAAGCGGTACATACAACGGTAGTTTCAGTATTACCTTCACTCAACAATAAACTATGAACAGAATCCGTAACCTCATCCAAGCCCATCGATGCCGTTTGCGGATTAATATCGAAAAAGTCATGGCGATAACCCGAATTCCGATTCTGGTTATATCGACGTTGACGATTCTCATTTTCTCTCCGGAAATTAAAGCGGCCAACAACGCTGTTAATGCCAAAAATGCTGTTAATACGAATAATGCTGTTAAAGCAAACGAGGCAGATAATGCTGAAAACGAAACTGCCTACGAAGAGATCTCTGTCGGACTACAGGTGGAAGGATACGATGGATACTCAATAAATGCTCTGTATTCATCCAAAGATCTGCTCTATATCAGTATAGAGGATCTCTTCCATGCCCTCAGGATTCCCTGCGAAGTTATGCAAAGAGGAGACCAGCTTCGCGGATTTATTGGAAACGAAGATCGCAAGTATTCCTTAGACTTCAATGCTCAACGACTGATTGTAAACAATCAGACCTACGACACGCGGAAAGCTGTTATCAAACAGATGGGGGCCCTCTATATGAATCCGACACTGCTCGGACAAGCTTTTGGCCTCCACCTGACTTTCAACTTCCGGGCTCTATCTATTGCCTTAAAATCCGATTTCGAACTCCCGGCAATCAAAGAGCAGCGTCTTGGGAAAATGCGAAACAATATATCCGGAATTGAGAGAGAAATCGTGGCAGACACTGTATATGAACGTCGCTACCATATACTAAAACCAGGTACGTTAGATTGGTCGTTTATTACCACACAGGCTTCAGGGAAAAATATTGATACCCGCCTTGGATTAGGTCTTGGAGCCGAAATACTTGGCGGTGAGGCTAACGTGTTTCTCAACTATTCCGACAAATACAAATTCGACAGCCGAATGCAACAATACCTGTGGCGGTGGGTGAATAATGACTTATCTCTGGTCCGCCAGGTACAGGTAGGTAAAATCTCCAATCAGTCCATCTCATCCATTTATTCTCCTGTTGTGGGAGCGATCATCAGCAACACCCCTACCCGGGTAAGAAAAGCATCAGGCGAGTATATACTCAACGACTACACACAACCGAACTGGTTCGTAGAACTTTATATCAATGGGGTGTTAACAAAATTCACAAAGGCTGATGCCTCGGGAATGTATACCTTCAACATGCCACTGATGTACGGATTTTCCACCCTTACCTTGAAGTTCTATGGTCCCATGGGCGAGGAACGATCTGAAGAGCGCATCCTGAATCAGCCCTATAATCTCCTGCCTGCCGGTGAATTTGAATACCGCGTAAGCAGTGGAATCCTGCAAGACGGACAGAAAACTCAATTCGCACGAGCTGAAGGCGCCGTAGGTCTGAACTGGGATTTAACAGTTGGAGGTGGCGTAGAATACCTTTCGTCCATTAGCTCTGGCAAGACCATCCCATTTCTGACGTTTTCAGCTCTACCTTTTAGCAAACTGATCATCAAGGGTGAATATGCGCATGGAGTGCGGACAAAAGGATTATTAGATTACTACCTGGGAAGGAGTACTTTGTTCGAGGTTGATTATACTAAATACGTCGAAGGGCAACAAGCCATTCTCTACAATTATCTGGAGGAGCGAAAAGCAAGCCTCTCTATCCCGATGCGCTATAAAAGTGTATCGGGATTTAGTCGTTTTACATTCCGGCAAAATGTGTACAAGCATCTCACTTACAATTCAACAGAAGCATTGCTATCAGCTTACTACCGGCAACTAAGCGCTAATGTATCCACCTATGCCAACTGGATAGATCACAATCAGGCATATATCAACACAAATGTAGCGCTCTCCTTCAGAATGAAAAAGGGATTAACCCTACGCCCTTCCGCTCAATTCAACCTCACTAATGGCACTTTGATTCTGTACAAAGCAGAAGCGGAGAAACAAATCTCGCGATCGGGGTACCTGTCCCTATCGTACGAAAAAAACCAGTTGGCCAATTTCCGCAGCCTCGATCTGAATTTCAGATACAACCTTCCGTTTGCACAAACCCAAAGCTCAGCCCGGCTCAGTAATGGATCTGTTTATACCACAGAAAGCGCTCAAGGCGGTCTTGCCTTTGGCAGCGGAGGTCATTACACGCACGCAAGCGCTCTATCGGCAGTAGGTCGCGGCGGAATTTCACTGCTACCATTTTTAGACCTGAACCACAACGGTCGTTACGACCAGGGAGAACGTAAAATTGAAAAGCTTTCTGTAAGAATAAACGGAGGTCGGGTTATCTATCGGGAAAATGACCCCATCATTCGGATTGTCGGTCTTGAACCTTTTGTCTACTATATGCTCGAAATAAACGAAAACGATTTTGAGAATATCTCCTGGCGGGTAAAACACAAAACGTTGAAAGTTATGATTGACCCCAATCAGTTCAAACAGATTGAGATCCCGGTTATTCCCTCAGGAGAGGTAAGCGGAAACGTATACTTGAAAAGTAATGATGGTACGAGAGGGCTGGGTCGTGTGTTAGTAAAGATTGATCGAAAAGACGGAACCAATGTTGCTAAAATATTGAGCGAGGCAGATGGCTACCTATATCATCTGGGCCTTGATCCCGGAGAATATATCGCTCATGTAGATTCCGTACAGCTTGGCCGGTTGAGATTCTCATCCGACCCGACTGAAATAGCATTTAAAATCAAGGAGATAGATGAAGGGGACGTGGTAAGCAACCTGAACTTCACTCTAAGCACTTCTGACCCTAAAAAGGCATTATCCATAAAGAAAAGGCCGCCCATGCTGCCTGATTCAATCCTATGCGGCAATATCGATCCAGACGGAACCTTCAGTATCGAGACAGTACCATTTACGGTTATGAACAATGCGCTCAAGTTATACAAAAGATTAGCCTATGACAAAAAGTTCCCGATGGGAGTAATCCGGGAAAACGGCTTCTACAAGGTAAGACTGGGCTACTTCAAAACCAAAGACGAAGCAGCTATAGCCTACCGATGGATGATGGATAAAGGTATCCGGGTTTCTATCAGAATTCGGATACCTGCAAGCAGCGAATGATGCAGAGCACCAAAATATTTACAGCGCTGCTCCAAAAACCCATGCCCTATTTCACGTCAACGCCGATTAACCCGACTAAATTATTATGCCAGAACCAATAAAAGGATTAATTTTGCAGGGTTAAAAAATTTCGAACGATGACGACCAAACAAAAACGCTTTATCAGCTTCTTTTGGATTTTATTCATTACATTTATCCTGCTGATTTCCACCATATTTATTCTGATCGCAAAAGGCAAGATCGGGTATATGCCCCCAATTGAAGAATTGGAAAATCCTAAAAACAAATTTGCATCAGAGGTATACTCTTCCGACATGGAAGTACTTGGACGCTATTATCAAAGTCGTGAGAACCGTGTCTTTGTCACCTATAAACAACTTTCCAAGCATTTAGTGGAAGCTCTGATCGCTACTGAAGATGCTCGTTTTGCCGACCATTCAGGCGTGGACATCTGGGCATTGCTTCGCTCGTTGATTAAGCGCGGGATCCTGATGCAGAAAAGTGCGGGCGGTGGTAGTACCATTACACAACAGCTGGCTAAGCAACTCTACTCTCCCGAAGCCGGCGATCTCACGGAACGGATGTTTCAGAAGCCCATAGAATGGGTAATTGCGGTGCAATTGGAACGCTTCTACACCAAAGAAGAGATCATCAACATGTATTTCAATAAGTTCGACTTCCTGAATAATGCGGTGGGTATCCAATCTGCTTCATTGGTATATTTCGGCAAGTCGCCCGACAAACTGAAAATCGAAGAGGCTGCTACATTGGTCGGTATGTGTAAAAATCCTTCGTTGTTCAATCCCGTTCGCTTCAATGCCAAAACGCGTGATCGTAGAAATGTGGTGCTTGCCCAGATGCTGAAAGCGGATTATTTAACTGAAGCTGAATGCGATTCTCTGCAAAAACTACCTTTAGTAATTCATTACAACAAAGCCGACCACAAGGAAGGACCCGCTCCCTATTTCCGCGAATACCTCCGCAAAATTATGATGGCCAAAAAACCGGATCGTGGAGAATATTCCGATGAGCAAGGGCAGAAATACAGCGAAGACTCATTGGCCTGGGAAACTAATCCGCTCTACGGCTGGTGTAACAAGAATAAAAAACCCGATGGCTCTCACTACAATCTCTACGTAGATGGATTAAAAATCTACACCACCATCGATTCGCGTATGCAACGCTATGCAGAGGAGGCTGTAACAGAACATATCGGTAAATTCCTGCAACCCAAATTCTTTGCCGAAAAACGGGGTCGTGATTACGCTCCTTTCTCTAATAAAATATCAGCGGAAGAGCGTGAAATGATTATGCAGCGGGCTATTAAACAGACCGACCGCTATCGTATCATGAAAAAAGCAGGCGCTTCTGAAAGCGAAATCAAGCGGGCTTTCAATACACCCGTCCAGATGCAGGTTTTCTCCTGGAGCGGCATGAAAGACACCGTAATGACTCCATTGGATTCAATCCGTTATCATAAATATTTCATCCGGTCTGGATTCATGGCTATGGATCCACGCTCCGGTTTCGTGAAAGCCTACGTAGGTGGCATTGATTTCAAACAGTTCCAATACGACATGGTGACCAATGGTCGTCGTCAGGTCGGTTCTACCATCAAACCCTACCTTTACACATTGGCTATGGAAGAAGGATTTACGCCATGCAACGAAATGTTGCACGTTGCACAGCGCCTTTTCACAGAAGATGGTCGTGTATGGGTTCCCCGCAATGCCAACAAAAAGAGAATTGGTGAAATGGTCCCACTCAAATGGGGACTGGCAAACTCCGACAACTGGGTTTCAGCTTATCTGATGAGCAAACTTTCACCCTATTCTTTCGTGCGTCTGTTGCGTTCGTTCGGTATCAAATCGAAGCTAGACCCTGTAGTCTCGCTTTGTCTTGGCCCCTGCGAAGTAACGGTCGAAGAGATGGTTTCAGCTTATACCGCATTTGCCAACAAAGGCGTTCGGGCTGAACCGGTCTATGTAACCCGGATCGAAGACAGCTACGGAAACGTATTAGCAAACTTCACACCCAAAATGTCCGAAGTTTTCAGTGAAGATTCCGGATTTAAGATGTTAACCATGCTAAAAGCAGTAGTCAATGAAGGAACCGGGGTTCGTCTTCGTTACAAATATGGCATTAAAGCACCGATGGGTGGTAAAACAGGTACCACCAACCAAAACTCAGACGGTTGGTTTATGGGAATCACCCCCCGGTTGGTTTCCGGAATGTGGGTAGGCTGCGAAGACCGCGCTATCCACTTCGATATGACGGCCGACGGACAAGGTGCGAATATGGCATTGCCTATTTATGCCCTATTTATCAAGAAGGTATATGCCGATCCGCGATTAGGGTACACGCAAACGGAAGATTTCCCCGCTTCACCTAAATTTTCCGATCCTTGCGCTGAATCTAGCTTCAAGCAGAAATACGAAACAGAACCTACGGAAGAAGGAATTGATGAAGTATTTGAGTAAAAATCTTTATTTTTGCATCCGCTTTGGTCAAAATGAGCTATCATGGTGCTTTCCCGGCCAGATAAATTTTATCATAAAGGGATATAGCATCAACTAAACATCAAAATATTAAACATTTATATAAATGAATATTTCATACAACTGGCTGAAAGAATATTTGAATTTCGACCTGCAACCCGAAGAAGTTGCGGCAGCCCTTACCTCCATCGGACTGGAAACGGGAGGAATTGAAGAATTTCAGACTATCAAAGGCGGACTGGAAGGTCTGGTAATCGGACACGTACTGACATGCGAAGACCACCCCAACTCCGACCACTTGCATATTACCACCGTAGATTTGGGAACCGGTGAACCTCAGCAAATCGTTTGCGGAGCCGCTAACGTGGCCGCAGGACAAAAAGTGGTAGTGGCTACATTAGGCACCAGGCTTTACGATGGCGATGATGTTTTCACCATCAAAAAATCGAAAATCCGTGGCGTAGAATCAAACGGAATGATTTGTGCCGAAGATGAAATCGGCATCGGACATAGTCATCACGGAATCATTGAATTGCCCGAAGATGCAGTAGTAGGCACATTAGCCAAAGATTATTACAATGTAAAATCGGACTACATCCTTGAAGTTGACATCACACCCAACCGCGTAGATGCAGCTTCTCATTTTGGTGTGGCCCGTGACCTTGCCGCATGCCTCACTCAGCAAGGAAAAGCGGTAACACTCGATCGTCCATCAGTAGAGAGTTTTACAACTTCCACCGGTACTGAGGCCGTAAAAGTATCCGTTGAAAATACAACAGCATGCCCCCGATACTCAGGGATAACCATTAAAGGTGTTACCGTAAAAGAGAGTCCCGAATGGCTTCAAAACCGATTGAAATCAATCGGCTTGCGTCCGATTAATAATATTGTCGACGTGACCAACTACGTGTTGCACGAAATGGGACACCCTCTCCATTGTTTCGACCTGAAAGAAATAGCAGGCAATCAGGTAATTGTAAAGACATTACCCGAAGGTTCAAAATTCACAACACTGGATGAGAACGAACGCAAACTCTCTGCCGATGACCTGATGATTTGCAATACCGAAGAAGGCATGTGTATCGCAGGTGTATTCGGTGGATTAAAATCGGGGGTAACTGAAACAACAATCGACGTATTCCTTGAAAGTGCTTACTTCAATCCAATGTGGGTGCGTAAAACGGCTCGTCGTCATGGATTGAACACCGATTCATCATTCCGCTTCGAACGTGGCGCTGATCCCAATAATACAATTTATGTACTAAAGCGTGCAGCGTTGCTTATTCAGGAACTTGCCGGAGGATCATTTGCAGGTGAAATCGTAGATATCTATCCGCAACCGATCGGAAACTGCCTGGTAGAACTGCCTTTTGCAAAAGTCAACAGCCTGATCGGAAAAGAGATCCCGAAAGAGACCGTTAAAAGCATTCTGAAAAGTCTGGAGAAAGAAATCCTGGCTGAAACAGAAAGCAGTCTGACCGTAAGCATCCCCACTTATCGCGTAGATGTTCAACGTGATGTAGATGTGATCGAAGATATTCTCCGCATTTACGGATATAATAATGTAGAGATCAGCGAACAGGTAAATGCAACGCTTTCTTACAAAACAGACACTGATAAAAGCCACCGTTTGCTAAATCTGGTTGCCGAGCAACTTACAGGATCAGGGTTCAACGAAATCCTGAATAACTCGCTGACCAAATCAGCTTACTACAATGACCTGGTAACATTCCCCGCTCACAAGTGTGTAATGCTGCTGAATCCCCTAAGTAATGACCTGAACGCAATGCGTCAAACCCTCTTGTTCGGTGGACTCGAAAGTGTGGCCTACAACCGTAACCGGAGAAACAACGACCTTGCTCTCTACGAATTCGGTAACTGCTACCGCTTCGAAGCTGAAAAACAGAAAGAAGGCGAATCACTCTCCCCCTACAGTGAAGATCAACACTTAGCTTTGTGGCTTTGCGGAAGCAAAGTGAGCAATACATGGGCTCATGCTAATGAAGAGAGCTCGGTATATCAACTAAAAGCCTACGTGGAAAATATTTTCGCCCACCTGGGAGTGAACAATGGTCGTCTGACTCAATCGCAAGTGAGTGACGATATCTATGCTACAGCTCTTACCTATTCGACTAAAGGAGGTAAACTATTGGCTTCGGCAGGTATCGTAAACCGCATTTTACTGAAACAGTTCGACATTGATACACCCGTCTTTTTCGCTGATATCAACTGGAACGTGCTGATGAAAGAGATCCGCAATCAAAAAGTTACCTATACCGAAATCTCAAAATATCCTTCGGTAAAACGTGACCTCGCACTCCTACTGGACAAAGCGGTAACCTTTGCTGAGATTGAAAAGATCGCCTTCGAAAGCGAACGCAAACTGCTGAAAGAGGTAGCACTGTTCGACGTATATGAAGGCAAAAACCTCGAAGCAGGCAAAAAATCGTACGCTGTCAGCTTCCTGCTTCAGGACGAAACCAAAACATTGACGGACAAACAAATTGAGTCAATCATGGGTAAAATCCAATCGAATCTGGAACAAAAATTAAATGCTAAATTAAGATAATAAGAAACCAACCCGGAAGAACGAAGAGTTTAATGATGTATAAAGTACCGGAACAACCTCCGCATCTCTATCGTCTCTAACTTCTTCTGACTTCTCTAACTTCTTGAAAAAATTATGGGAAGAGCGTTTGAATATCGCAAAGCAAGAAAAATGAAACGTTGGGGTAATATGGCCCGCACGTTCACCAAATTAGGAAAAGAAATCTCTATCGCTGTAAAAGCAGGTGGACCAGAACCCGAAGCCAATCCCCGTCTTCGCGCACTTTTGCAAAATGCCAAAGCGGCAAATATGCCAAAAGACACCATTGATCGTGCTATCAAAAAGGCTATTTCGAAAGATGAAGCCGACTACAAAGAGATGGTTTACGAAGGTTATGGCCCCTTTGGAATCGCCGTTCTGGTAGAAACTGCAACTGACAATACCACCCGCACAGTTGGAAACGTCCGCAGCTACTTCAACCACTGTGGTGGTTCATTGGGTACAAGCGGCAGCCTCTCATTTTTATTTGAGCGTAAAAGCATGTTCAAAGTAGCGAAAAAAGAGGGTGTAGAACTTGAAGACCTTGAGCTCGAAATGATTGACTTCGGAGCCGACGAGTTGATCGAAGAAGGTAATGAAATCACTATCTACGGGGAATTCGAATCCTACAACGCGATTCAGAAATATCTGGAGGAAGCAGGTTTTGAAATTATCAGCTCTGAGTTTGAGCGTATCCCCAACGATACCAAAGAACTGACACCCGAACAACGTGCTCAGGTAAACAAACTCATCGATAAACTGGAAGACGACGAAGACGTTCAAAATGTTTTTCATAACATGGCTGAGTCTGAAGACGATGACGAAGAGTAATCCCTTACATAAACAAAAAGAGCTGCCTACCTGGCAGCTCTTTTTGTTTATTGCAACACACTATCATACTGCAATATAACAAAGCACAACCGCCTATTAATCTTATTTAACCCGGCAAACACATCGTATATCAATATATATTGATATATTTGCAATATCAAATTACACGAATTATGGATCCCTGCATTTGCAAAGAAGAACTGGAACATGTAGCCTACATCCTCAAGGCGCTTTCTAACACGAATCGGTTAATGATTCTGACCGTGTTGGCCAAGCATCAGGAGATGAACGTATCGGATATCTGCAGTGCATTGCAGTGTACCCAACCCCTTATATCACATCACCTGACAGATATGCAGGCTAAAGGCATTCTGAAAATGCGCAGAGAAGGCAGAAATATGTATTACTCGTTAGAAAATCAGCGTGTCATCGATATTATCCGTTGCATTGCTGAGTGCAAGAAGCACTAAAAAAATTTACCCCATAATATAAGTATTCATTTATATTTTTATATTAAATCATGATGAAGCTATTAAAGAACAGATGGCTACTCGCCTTAATCGGAGCCCTCGGAGGTTTTCTCTACTGGAAATATATAGGTTGTACTTCGGGCACATGTGCCATCCGACAAAGCTGGCAACTCTCTACGCTCTGGGGAGCGTCATTGGGGTGGTTAGTCTCCGGACTCTTTGGTGGAAGCTGCTGTGGAGGTGGAAGCAGCTGCGAAATACCATCAAATAATAAAACCAACGATTCAAGAAAAATCAATAACAATAATCAGGAGGAATAATTATGAACAAGTTTGCAGAAGCTATCAACTCAGGAAAACCCGTATTAGTGGATTTTTATGCTGAATGGTGTTATCCTTGTAAAATGATGAAACCTATTCTTGAAGAAGTAAAGCAAATGGTGGGTGAAAACGCTCAGATCCTTAAAGTAGATGTGGATCAAAACCAGGCGGTATCAGCTGAATACAAAATACAATCGGTACCTACATTGATCCTCTTCAAAAACGGACAACCTGTATTCCGTCAATCAGGTGTACTTTCAGCTGCACAATTAAAACAAATCATTGAACAACACAGCTAATTAAATCGTTTGAACGATGTAGAAAGTAAATGGCTATATTTGTGATGTCGATAACTATTGATGCCATATTGCAGCCAAAAATAAAATAATAATTGACTCATGAAAAAAATATTGTATATATCCCTGATTACGTTGCTTTTTAGTCAATGCACTCAAGCAGAGAACAATAAGTCTGCCAATAAATCAGAACAAAAAACAAACACGACTTATATCCAACATATTAATCGGGCTCAGTTTCTGACGCAGGTATTTAATATTGAAAAAGATAAGAAGGAAGTGAAATACCTGGGTAATAAACCGTGCATTGTAGATTTTTATGCAGACTGGTGCGGTCCCTGCCGAAAACTATCTCCGATTCTTGAAGAACTGGCAAATGAGTACAAGGGCAAAATCATTGTCTACAAAGTCGATACAGAAAAAGAGAAACAAATTGCAAGTGAACTAGGAATACAGGCATTACCAACTCTGGTATTTTTCCCCCTAAAAGGCCAACCTATCCTCACTCAGGGATTGCTCCCTAAAGAAGAGCTTAAAAAGATAATTGACAAAGAGCTCTTAAAAACGACCAGGTAAGATATTTGACCATATCCATTAAGACTACATGTACTAGCAATAACAACATGCCCCCACTAAGACTAAACTTAATGGGGGCATATTTGTTTTAAAGCATATGAAATTTTCATACATATTGCAACATACTCAAATAAATCATACAGCTTATCCCCCTGCTCAACAAAATAATATTATTTAGAAAATTCCATTTGACAGAAGCGAATTAACATACCAATTCAACCATATATCAATAAAAAATATAACTTTGCGGAACGTTATTTTACACTTATACTAAATAAGTGTAAGAGTAATATCTATACCGAAAATACACAACTTTAAAACTATTTCACTATGGTTGATCAATTTGCAGCGAAAGCTATTGACTGGGACAATAATCCGGTCAGAAACGAGATGGTGAAGAAATTTGTAAATATTATCCGCAAACATGCACAAATCAGGCCCAACAGCCATATCCTGGATTTCGGGTGTGGAACCGGACTTGTCGGGCTGCATTTTGCCGAAGAGGCAGATCGAATAAAAATGCTTGACACATCGCCGGCAATGTTGGAGGTATTAAAGAAGAAAGTGAAAGAACAAGGCCCTCACAATGTCCAGATTATCCAGAAAGATATTGCGCAGCTTGACGAACCGAACAATCTTATTGTTTCACTGATGACCTTCCATCACATCACTAATCAAGCGGAAATCCTGCGCGAATTCTACAACAAGCTACACGACAATGGATTAATTATTATTGGAGATCTCATGCCTGAAGACGGCAGCTTTCACTATCCGGAAAGTGTACCTCATAATGGAATCCACCCCAATGCACTAAGTAAACTTTGCAAAGAAGCCGGATTCCATGTTGAATGGTGTTACAAATTTCACTCCGTTCACAAAAAAACCAACCTGGGCACGCAAAAGTCATTTGATTTATTCGTACTAGTCGCCCGCAAACCTGAACCACTACAATAAACCATATAATTCGTCGATTGTAAAGTTCAAAAAGCGATTAAACGGATACAATAGCTTCATGATTCGAGCAGACTCTTGTAGAGAATCTGCCTGACAAAAAAAATCATCCGACAGATTTGTATTCACACAATAATGTTTTGGCTTAAGCCAATCGGCATATTCAAAGTCTTTAGGAAATGGACGAGGAACTGTTTTCAGTTTCTCGCCATACATTTCCTTATAATATGCAGCAAATTCAGGTTGATGCATAATCTCCAGAAATTCATCTATATTCACATAAACACTTTGCCGCAACGCTTTTAACACATTCGTTTCCGCACCATAAATTCCACCCGCAATTCCACATTCACCGGGTTGCAAATGCAAATAATACCCTCCCCGAATACTTTTTCTGCCACCAGAGGCAATATAAGCTGAGTAATAAGCTTTATAAGGTGTTTTATCTGCCGAAAAACGAGTATCCCGATAAATACGAAAAATACAATCTTTAGGCTCAAGACCTTTTATTTCCGGATCAAACAGAGCAACCTCTTCAATCAGCTTACCAACAAAATCTTCAAATGTCGCACGAGTACGCTCAAATTCCGCTTTATTCTGAGCAAACCAATCACGATTATTATTTACCTGCAATTTCTTCAGAAATTGAAATATCTCTTTTATTTCCATTGTCCAAAATTGTTATGTAGATTCATACAAATATTTCGTTTTAAAACAGAGATACCAGGCAAAGAGTTCTCCTTTTTAATAATAATCACATCTTATCCAATAAAACACAGCAATTTGAGTTGGTTGCCTGGTGTAAAATAGAACTTCGCCGCAGAAATATTCAACTAAACCATATAGTAAACTTATCTTTTTTTTAGATCAATAATGGCTTGCATGGTTAGTTTCCCAATGTCCTACTTTTACTTCTCTAAATTTACACGAAAGAACCGAAACAAAAAAAACAATTTCAAAATAAGGTTGTTATACTATAAAGAAAGATCATTATATATTAATCATCGATTACTACTCTTAGTGTTGATTAGCACTTTTTCTTTGAATATTTATTACGAAAGGTAACATATTAGGGAAAAACAAAAGCCGCCTAAACCATAATGAACATCTACAATCCTGAATAAAGGCGCAATTTTGCCAGTAGATTAAATTGCTACAGAGCTTATTAATAAGCTGATAAACAAGATCACCTTCTTTATAGTAATATTCGGTCAATTAGAATATCGATTATTAGAATCATCTTATTCACCCCCATATTATTCCAGAAATAATCAAATGTTAAATACTATGAGACGCTCTACAATAATCTATATATACGTGGTGATATCATTTTTCATGATAACCTCCGGTTTTGCCCAAAAAGCAATACGACAATCAGAAATATCATCTAAACCAAAATCATTCTTTGAAGCCGGCTTCTGGGACAATTGGTACGTGGGACTCTCCGGCGGTGTTTCCCACTATTTCGGAGAAGACGACAGATACAATCCTGACGGAACTTTAAAAATGCTGACACCCAATATCAAGCTATCAATGGGTAAATGGCTTCGTCCCTCCTATGGACTGCGGGTGCAAACAGAAGGAATCTGGCTTAAAGGCTGGAATGACGGTATCAACGCTGAAGGTGTATACACCTGGGACAAACTATCCTGGGGCTCAAACGGCTCCAACCTAACCTACGATAAAGTACTAGATTATAACCCACCTAAAGACAAAGAAGGAAAAGGGTATTATCAGAGAATGCGCTATTTTGACATACATCTTGATTTTATGATCAACCTGATTAATATATGGAAAGAATATGATGCAAACAGACCGATAGATATATTGGTTTATGCCGGTGTAGGATGGGCGCATATGTTTGAATATAAAGGTACTCCAAACGATGAAGAAGTAGTCGGAAAAATCGGAACAGCATTAGACATCAGACTATCTGATCGTTTGAGTGGCATTGTAGAACTTCAAGGAAGCTTACTTAATGAAGCATTCGATGGGCAAATCGGCGGACGAGGACTATCTCAGGGGAAAAACCGTACAGCTGAAGGATATATGAGTTTAACAGCCGGACTCACTTATCGCCTGAGAAATACATTCACAAAATATGAATATATCGATCCCGAGGTAGTAAAAGAGCTAAACAACAGAATCAATGACATTCAAGCCGAAAACAAACTTCTACAGGAAAAAATAGATGAGTTTTGCCCCAAAGATTCTTGCGACAAACTGAGACAACAACTGCAAGAGGCCCTGGACAAAAAATGCAAAGAGAAACTGTATGTCGTTATACATTATGTGATTGACAAATGGAATGTACGTTCAAGTGAATTATATAAATTGGAAGAAATCGTAGACTTCATGAATAAACATCCTGAGATTTCGATATCTGTCACCGGATATGCAGATGTTAAGACCGCTTTTCCTGTTTATAATTTGCAATTAGGAGAACGAAGAGCCAACGAAGTCGTCAGGATCCTAACCCAAAAATTTGGAATAAACAAAAACCGAATCAAAGCGAGATCACTTGGAGACAGCGTACAACCATTCCGGGAAAATGATAGAAACCGTGCTGTCATTGCATTTGATATAGAATAATCAATACAATTTACACATACAAAAAGAGAGTATTTTCAAAATGCTCTCTTTTTTCTAAAGATACACAACCATCTAAATCAACCCATAATTTAGCACAAGAAAAAAAATCAGATAAGATTATTGCATATTCAAATTATTGTATTACTTTTGCACTCGAAACATCGCGGGGTGGAGCAGTTGGTAGCTCGTTGGGCTCATAACCCAAAGGTCGTCAGTTCGAGTCTGGCCTCCGCAACTGAAAAAGAGCGCTCTTATTGAGCGCTCTTTTTTTGTATTCACACGCTTCCTACTCCGATCATACTTTCGTCATAACAGAAGTGTGTTTCAGGATTTATTGTTATTTTTGCAGGCAAATTAAAATATACAGAAATACAGCATGGAAACAGTAGTAAGCGGAATCCGCTCAACAGGAAACCTACATCTTGGAAACTATTACGGTGCGCTGCGTAATTTCATCAAAATGCAGCATGAAAATAATTGCTTCTTTTTTATTGCGGACTACCACTCTTTGACAACCCACCCTGACCCCGCCCATTTACACGCCAATGTACATCAGGTATTGTCAGAATATCTGGCTGCGGGTCTTGATCCTGAAGTATCGACTATCTTCGTACAAAGTGATGTTCCTGAAATTACAGAACTCTATCTCTTGCTAAATATGCACGTATACATTGGAGAGCTGGAAAGAACAGCTTCCTTCAAAGAGAAAGTGCGTAAGCAACCCGAAAATGTAAACGCCGGACTTCTTACTTACCCAACGTTAATGGCCGCTGACATCTTGATTCACAAAGCCAACAAGGTACCTGTAGGAAAGGATCAGGAACAACACCTTGAAATGACCAGACGCTTCGCCAGACGCTTCAATACAATGTACAACGTTGACTATTTTCCAGAACCGACCGCGTATAACTTCGGGTCTGAACTAATCAAAATCCCGGGACTGGATGGTAGTGGAAAAATGGGAAAATCGGAAGGAAACGGAATATATCTTTTCGATGAACCGGCAGCTATTCGAAAAAAAGTAATGAAAGCCGTAACCGATCAGGGTCCAACTGAACTCAACAGCATAAAACCTGAACCGGTTGAGAATCTTTTCACAATCATGAAAGTAGTTTCATCAGCTGATACCGTAGCTCATTTTGAAGAAAAGTACAACAACTGTGAGATTCGCTATGGTGATCTGAAGAAACAGTTAGCAGAAGATATCATAACTGTAACCGAACCTATCCGCGAACGTATTCTTGACATTCAAAAAGACCAGGAATACTTGCGTAAAGTTGTAAATATGGGAGCGGAAAAAGCTCGCGATAGCGCCAGGAAAACGATTAATGACGTTCGGGAAATAATGGGATTTAAGAAATTCTAATTCATCCTGTTAATATAAAAAAAGCGGCAGAATAAAATATCCTGCCGCTTTTTTTATACACTTAAGATCTTGCGTAAAGAGATTTTTTAAAGGCTCAATTTGCTTAACAACTCACCCTCTTTATCTTTTTGCGACATAAGACACTTCTCCTCAGGTATCCGCCAATCTATATTTAGTGCAGGATCAGTAGCCAATAGACACCCTTCGGCTTGAGGTGCATAGATATTATCAACCTTATATCCGAATATTGCTGATTCACTTAAGACTATAAAGCCGTGAGCAAAACCTCGGGGTACAAACATTTGACGGGCGTTTTCCTCTGACAATTCTATCGCTACATGTTTACCAAAAGTTGCAGAATCAGGTCGCAAATCTACAATAACATCCAATACTCTTCCAACAATAGTTCGGACCAATTTTGCCTGAGCATACTCACCATGCTGAAAATGTAGTCCGCGCAAAACACCATACGACGATTTCGACTCATTATCCTGAATAAAATTAACCTTACCCACATGATTTTCAAACAAATCAGCTTTATAAGATTCCATAAAATAGCCGCGCGAATCACCAAACTTTTCAGGTTCAATCACCCATACTCCTGATATTTCTTGTTCAACAAATTTCATCATCAGATTATTTAACATATTCACAAGTAAAGAAACGAATAATATCTCATATCTCCAACATACAATATTAAATCATCTTCTTAGATTATCCTACAAAAGAGATTTTTGACTGAAATATAGCCCACTAAACAATATAATATTGTGTCTTCACTTCCTACAATTTCTTGGTGGGCTGCCATTTCACGCTGCTTAATTCCAAAACTACTGTTTGATCTATAAAGCCTTTGGGAATGATTTGTTCTGTCTTCAGTTTTCTTTGATGTAATATAATAAGCACCACTTCCAATACTATGACACTACCTGTCAACAGAATAACAGAGATCAATAAATCAAAATGCAGTTGAAGATAGTATCCAAATACAATTATCATTAAGTTAGCAGCCAGTAAAATCAAAGTCGCTTGAAAATGATTCAATCCCAAATCAATTAATCGATGGTGACAATGCCGACGATCTGCCTTAAGGGGAGACCTTCTACTCAGAATTCGAACGACAAACACGACTATCATATCGAAAACTGGAATAGCAACGATGCTAATCCCAATAATAGAGGGAACAAGAAACACTAGATCTGTACCTCTTAAAGATTCAAAATTTAGAAAATGAAGAGACATTACAGAAAATGCTCCACCTAACAACATCGAACCACTATCTCCCATAAATATCCTGGCCGGAAAAGTATTGAAATATAAAAAGCCTATCAATGCACCTGAAAGAGCTAGAGAAAATTGAGCCCAATGATAATCAGAATATACAAAAAAGATCGCTGCATAACAAAGAGTACCCAGCAAGCTAATAGTTCCTAACAATCCATCAATACCGTCAATCATGTTATAGGCATTTATCACACCTACAATAAACAACATTGAAAGAACGACACTTGGCCAATATCCAATTTCGGGAATACCCAATAAATCAAAAACATTCTTAAATCGAATATCAGAACCAACAATCAGAACAAAAGCAACGAATGACTCATACCCCAATCGATGTATTGGTTTCGAGGGAAGCAAATCATCTTTAAGGCCAATCATAAATAAAGCTATAATTCCACCAAAGGTGCGGATGAGACCTTTGGGCATACCATCAAATGTGAAAGATGTAAAAGAAAAAGCTAATGCAATAAAAAGTCCAAGACCACCTAAAACGGGAACGCTTTTCTTGTGAATTTTGCGTTCACCATCAGGTTCATCAAACAAATTTCTGGCTATTGCCAACTTGAGTACCCGCGACACAGCATAAATCGATACCAAGATGCCTGTAACTAAAGTTAGTATTAGATTCAGCATAGCTTTCTTTTTTTATATTCATTAAAAAGAATAAAAGGCGTAGTGAAAATAATCTGTATAATCCGTTTGAATTGTTTATCTGGCTCAGACATTAATCGATATAGCCATTCAATCTTTAAAGTGACCATCCACTCTGGAGCTCGTTTCAATTGATCTATGCCCGAATAAAATTTAAATACTGCTCCTACACCAATTAATACACCACGATCAAGCATGGGTAGTAATCTATTCATAAACCGCTCTTGTTTAGGCGCTCCTAATCCGATCCAAATAATATGAGGCTTCGCAGAATTTATCTGATCTGCAATTTCAGAGAAATTAAACTCATCAGCGTTACAAAATGGCAAAGAAAGGAATTTCATTTGAGCAATAGCTGAATCATAAGAAATCAACTGCTGCTGCAAAGAGTGCAATAATCCATCTGTAGCTCCAACAAACATCATATTATATTTCCGCTGACCTACTATATCAGCAAATAATTCACTACCACAATATTGGGTATATCTACTGCCATAAATCAATCTGATATAAAGAGGAACCCACCCACTATCGCAGACAGAGAAAATTGAGTTATTCACTTCTGAATGATATTTCAAATCTTTATTTACATTAGACAATACGACACCATCTGCCACACAGACAAATCCCTTTCCATTGTTATTCACAACTTTATCAATCGATCGGATTACTTCTTTCTTATCGAACTCGTATCGTATGCCGAAATATTCGTTCATGATCT
Source organism: Bacteroidales bacterium (assembly GCA_963668555.2). GTDB lineage: Bacteria > Bacteroidota > Bacteroidia > Bacteroidales > UBA7332 > CAXXIC01. The sequence goes on along the minus strand of CAXXIC010000001.1, from coordinate 3,994,940 downwards.
TCTTCCGTTAAAGAGGTTAATCGATATAACAAGGTCTCCCATTGTCGGTAAACAGGCCGAACAGAATAATTGAATTGTAGCTTTCTGAAAGCATTTTCACCCATTTGCTCTGCTATTTGCGGATTGTGGCAGAGCCAGACTATTTTTTGTTCCAAATCATCTACATCAAGGGTACGAAATAGCATACCGGAACTAACACTTATAAAAGCTAACTGATTTTCGTCAAAAAAGTCAAATTCAGAATTTGGAGAGTAGTCAATAATTTCACAAAAGCCCGATTGATTAGGGCCAATAGTCGGTTTAGCATAAGATGCTGCATCAAGAATAGAGGTAGGAAAACCCTCATACCACCGACTTGCCATTACCATAAAAGAAGCTTTTTGATAGAATAACTTCAAGTCATCACCCTGTATATAGCCTGTGAGTTTTACATTTGGCAACTGCGGATCATAGGTTTTCCACAGCCCATCCGGTGTACGCTCTTTCCGGACCTCTCCTGCTAATACAAAAGAAATTTCGGGATGACGACGGGCTACTTCAATAATCAGATCTACCCCTTTCTCAAAACTTAATCTACCTGAATAAGCGACATAAGCACCTTTTGTCCTTGAAGGTTCTTCAATATGATCCAGGAAATTAGGAATAACTTCGATTTTTGCTTCGTCGAATCCCGCTGCTATTAGCTTTTGTCGTTGAAATTCAGTGATACATGCAAATCGATCTACACAATGAGTATAAGCTTCAGTAATACGAGCAAACCAATTACGCAATGCATATCCAACGCTCTTAAAAAGAGTGTGTTCGCAATTGTATTTGATACAATTCCATTCACCTCCCTGCAGACAAGCTTCGCAGGGGAATCCATTGCGCATAAATAATCCAGTCGGACATATGAGTCTAAAATTATGAACTGTCATCACTATCGGAATTTTCCTTTTCTTTATGATGAAAAGAGCAGAAGGCGAAATAAACGGGTAAAGATTGTGGATGTTTACCACATCAGGCTGGAACGAATCGAGTATTCGAATTAAGTGCCAGTTGGATAGCGGATTATAGAGTGCTGCAAAAAATGCACGGACTTTACCCAGCAGCATTTTAGGAATTTCCGCACTCGAACGGGTATATTTACGAACAATATGCCCATTTGCAGAAAGCATTCTTTCCATCCTGTCAACGACAGCCTCTTCACCACAATACTTCCCATATTCATTATGGATAAGTAACACTTTCATAATCCCACAGAATTAGGAGAGGTGAATTAAAATCCGGATTTGACCGGTAATTAATAAATGGGGAAATCCAATTTGAGGAAAGATCTGAAGAAGAGACACTTTTCGATCAAATGGTTTAGGTTGCAATCTTATTGAACAGTGCTACCGAAACACTGCTTTCCATTCAAAATTTTCAGATATAGGTTATTTACACCAATATTCAAGGTGTTTTTATTTTAAAACATCTTTTAAAGCCATAAGTTCTTTAGGAAAGAAGATTTTTTGAATGAAATCTGTTTTTTTCAATAGTTTAATAATTGAGAGACTTATGAATAGGGTTCCGAAAAATACGATGATGCCAATAAATGGATTCATTACAACACCTAGTTTATAAAAGAACAAAATCAATCCATTGTAGACAAAAACATGAAAAAGGTAAATTTCTAAAGAATATTTACCCAAAGTCTGTAAAAGAGGCAAATGAAGTATAATACCCCTGAAGAGATAAATCAAAATGAAGAAAAAAACTGATAAGAAGATATTGCGCATTTCCCCTGTCCACGCTGATGCACCTAACTCACCATCCCTCATAAAATCGAAAGATAGTATTGTGAAAATCAATATTGAAAGACAACGTGCATACCACTTGTTGTACATAGATTTATATTCCTGTTGAATTCTAAATCCCGGCACATAACGTAACACCCAAAGCGTAATTATCCCCATAGGAAAAAAGTAAAACGACTGCACCACACCCAACGGAATCTGAATTCTATACTCATAGTAAGACGGAAGTCCCATAAACCCGGAAAAATGAACAAAGAGTGCTAATCCAAATAAAATAAACTGAAACATCAACCTGGAGCTTGAATAAAAATCGCGCAATATCGAGAATAAACAAAACACAGGTAGAAACCAAAGGAAATGAAATCCAGTTATTTCTTTAATACGACTAATCTCCGGGTTAAAAAAAACAGAAACGAAGCGACTAAAATCAAGCACATCATGTTTCAACAAAATATTATAGGCTAAAAATGTAATGAGGAATAGCCAGAAATACGGAATATAAAATCTGATGAAATAATCCCCGATTCTCCGGATAGATAACTGTCTGGGAGGATAAAGAAATGGCAGAATAAAGAAGGTAAAATAGTGAAACTGGTAAAAATAGTGCTGGACCACAGAAGTTGTTGGCACTAATAATGTATTATGAGCCAATACTATAAGTAGAATAAACGCCCCCTTCATGGCATTCGACTCTTGCTTAGTCGGACAAACCGGGAAAGACAACAGTTTATCATTGATTTGGGGCTGAGAATCCATAACCTGCCTAATATTAATTAAACAACCAAATCCTTTTTCTTCGAAATCACGCGAGCGGGAACACCTACTGCTATACTATTATCCGGAACATCTTTTATCACAACAGCATTTGCACCGATAGAAACATTATTCCCGATGCGGATAGCACCCAAAATTTTGGCACCGGCACCTACATCGACATTATCGCCCAACGTAGGTAAATCGTAATCGTCAAGACGATTACCCATTGTAACTCCATGGCGGATAGTGCAGTTATCACCAATCACTACGCCGGAGTTTATCACTATACACCCGAAATGAAATACCCGAAGCCCAGCTCCGATTTGAGCTCCACGGGCAATATGTATACCTGACACGAAACAAACAATCATATACACTGGAACATGGAATACTTTCAGAATCCACCTCAACGGAGCTATTCTTAATTGCTGAATTGCATGACCAAACCTATAGAGAATAATCACTCCTAATGAAGGTTCAAACCACTCAAACTTACCGTGATTGCGGTAACGTAGAAGATCATCCCGGAGTGTTTTCCAAAGTCCCATACTTGTTGAAAATTATTGATGATCAGAAAATCCTTTTTATGCAAGATTTTAATTGCTGATAACCCAGGTTATATTTACATAGAAAATATCCTATTTTACCTACCGGACGAAGATCTTGATGTCGCCTGAACCTATTGGCTAATTCCGGATCAAATTGCACACATTTCTCAGGGAATAGCTGCCCCTCAAAAATCTCCACATAATGACGACAATCTGCTAATCCGGAATGAGTTGCACCGGTTCTGTATCCGTTAATCTGAACCTTTGCCTTTACGGGATAAATAGTATATGCTCCCATCTTAAACTGAGCATAACAAAATCTTATAGCCCAGGAATTCATGCGTCCCATCTGCTGCAATTCCAACATACGATACATATCATTTCCGGTTCGATTAAAATCGCGACGAACAGACTTGTTTCGCTTCATCAGATGAAAATCCTTAACCTGCCAATCTACAATTCTCCACCTGTCTATCCAGGTTGCCCATCCATGTGATGATGCTCTTCCAAAAAGAAAAACATCATTAGCTAAATATGCGGGAAAAACAATTGGTGGGCTATAACCTGCTATCGACCAAATATCTCTTCGATCGGCATATAACTTCAAACAATGATTCATGTATTCCAGAAAATCAGAAGCTACAATCAGGTCATCTTCCAATACAATTACCCTCTCGTAACACAAGATAATTTCATTAACACCTTCTATAATCGACCGGGCTAATCCTTTGTTTTGATCTGCACATCGAATTTCGACGCGTTCAAATCCCTGTATTCCTGAAATAAACCGGCGCACCTTTCCTACTAACTCTTCCTGTGCATGATCTTTTGCGGCATCGGAAAAGATGTATAGATGAGTGTGCTTTGCTAAAGGATTCCGAAGTAATGCCTCAACAGTTCGACGCGTTTCATCCGGACGATTATATACAAACAAAATTAACGGAGCATTCATATTCCAGTGTAGTTAAGGCGTATTCGGTTTATTATCAATAGCATTATCGGTATCCATCAATGTCGTCTGCTAAATATCTTAAGTCGCCAGGAAACAGGCAAAAATAAAAGCAATGCATATATTAATAGCTTCGTCTTGAATCCAAAACGAATCGCATTTGTAACAGAGAATAAAGCTAAACGATTCTCCCCCAAACGTAAAAAAACTGAAGCGCGCATTTCAAACCATCGTCCAATATAACCTTTCAAATAATAAGCGTGAGTCTCTTTCCATAATCTAATAAGTTCCTGACCCACTCTATTTTGTGAATCAGGCACCCTTTTGGGTTTAAAATCCGGCAATTCGGGTTGAAAAAAAACTGCCAAAGGTCGCTTTGAATAAGCTATAGCATATCGTGATGCCAACCTTGCCCAAGTAAGAAGATCTTCTCCTGAATATATTCCTACAGGAAATCCATGAACAGCCGCCAGTGCCATCTTTGATACCACAACATTGATAGAACAGATTGGTGGGTGAGAAAAAGAAGCCACCTCGAAATAGTTTGTCAAAATACCATTCTGGCCACTAAAAGGAATCCGATTTAACTTAATATCCGTCTTTCTTCCATCGGGATATTGAAATTGATATGATGTAGCAAAAACATCACAGGATTCGCCATATTTTCTAATTAAATCAACAATGGTTTCGAGATAATCAGGATCCCAACAGTCATCTGCATCGAGAAAAGCAATATAATCATACTGAGACTCGCGAATACCCCGATTGCGGGCTCTGGAAACACCCCCATTGGGCTGATAGATCAAAGAAAACCGGCCTTCACGTGTCACCCAGTGATCATCTGCAATCTTTTCTGGATGAAAACCACTATTTACCCATAAATCAAGCACTACATCTTCGCTCTTGTCTGTCGAACCATCATTCACTAATATTACCTCGAATTGTTGAAAGGTCTGATTCATTACAGAGCGAAGCGTTTCGCCAATTTTTTGAGCTTTATTATATAATGGAATGACTATACTAATCATAATCGTTAGGGATTTTACTTATTAATCCTCGTTCTTCAACATACTCCCCGTCAGATTCAAACTCAGGGACAATAGCATTATTCCAGTAAAGACGACTGTAAACAATTCCAATCATCGCAAAATGATAATTTCCAAAAAAGATGGAATATTTGAGAATGTTATCGGTATACATCAAAGCAAAAAAGGGTAAAAAGAGGGTCATTGCAGATGCAAACATCCAAAAAGTAAAATCATCTTCTATATAATTCTTTTTACGATAAAGGAACCAACCCTGCATCAGAAAACCCAATAAGACAAATCCTAAGCCCACAAAACCGTAATTGTACCGAACAGCCAAATAATCATTGTGAACTTCTTTTATCTTAAATCCTCGTCGCTCTAACAGCATCAGATCTGCCCGCGGACCATTACCCAACCAAGGGGCTTCTTTCAAACCTGGTTGTAACTGATCAGATATCGCAGTCCGGCCACTGGAGTTGAATTTTTTATTTTCCATGGTTGCATCTTCATAGCTTCCTTTTTGTTTCCCAAATGATTTCTCTTGAAAGGAGGCTGAATAGAAGACCATACTTCCAACAAAAGCTATTACTGCAATAACAAAACCTTTCTTAAGAAAATTCTGATTCGCAAAATGGCTTACCGCAACCAGAAGCATAGCCAATGTTCCCATTCGGGTCACCATAAAGACCGGAAAAAAAAGACAACCCAAATATCCCAATACTCCTATCCATTTTTTAGTGCGGAAATAATAACAAAGAAATAAAGTGGCAAAAACGGCCAGGGTCATAACCGTTGCTGCAGCAAATGGTGTTGTTTTGAAAATCAATAAAGAAAACAGACAAAAAGCCAGAAAAGAAAGAATAAACCGTTTTGTCATCAAATAAAGACGTTCCACCACCCAATCGGAATAAATAAGTGTAGAAGCAGCAAATCCTACCAAAATCGAAACCAAATATTGAAAAGATAATTGCACCCCGACAAAAGAAAGATCAAACAGATTATAGCCAAGAATATAAACGATAAATGGAAGCCAGATCCACACCGGCATTGTTACCTTATTCCCTCTGAAAATAGTTATCAATGATAGCACAAACATAATCATCCATGACCATCCCCGCAAAGAGAATCCCAATATATAAAATGGGACAACCGGAACGACTGCCAAATAAGGCATCATTGCTGTAATAAAAATCCACCGGAAGAAATTGATCGATTGTTTTTCCATATGATTAAGGTTACTCCAAAGCAATTCAGGTTTGATCTTTTACCCCTGCAATAAACGTGTTTTGATGAAGAATCGGGACTGACTCAACCATCGGAGCCAAATTATACAACTTCCCGACTGCTTGCTTATAAGCATCGTATCCATAACGCCGCACGACAATTTTTCCTTTTTTAGCCAATTGCCTACGAAGAGACTCATTACCGAGTAATTTAACGCATGTGCAGGCCAATTCCGCTATATTTTCAGGTGAAACGAGCATTCCATTTACGTGATCTTCCACGACTTCTGGTAAACCTCCAACACGAAAAGCAACCACCGGGACTGATGAGGAAAGAGCCTCTAAAGCCGTTAATCCAAAACCCTCGTAACGAGATGGACAAACACAAATATCAAACATCTGCATATAGGTAATAACTTCATCTGGTGAACGAACTCCCGCCCAAATAATACGATCATTTATATCTAAGCGACAAGCTTGTTCGTATAATTCCTCTCGCTTTGTGCCATCACCTACAATTACTAGTATAGCGTCCGGTTCCTTATCGTAGATCAAAGAAAAAGCATCCAACAATAAATCAATTCCCTTAATCTGGCTCAGACGTGCAACTGTACCAATTACTTTCTTTCCAGAAATGGAAAGTGATGATTTGAGTTCACCAACATTCATAGTATGTTGAATGCAATTAATTTTATCATCATCAATTGTATTATATAGTAATACTACGTTCTTGGGCAATTTATTTCCAAACCACGACTCCAGAACCTGCTTGGAGATTCCGGTAAAACGGGTAGAAATGGCTGCGGAACCTTTTAGCAGGAAATGAGGAATTTTGCCATGAGGTGTACCGGACTGATGCACAGTGGCAAAAAGCTTACGAACTCCCAATAAACGAAAAAGCAGCACCGGCAAAGCTCCCGGAGTCAGGTACTGCACATGAACCATTTCTGGTCGATATTTTAAAAGCGCTTTACGGAAATTAATCCAGAGAAAATACACCTGTGCCCAGCCCGTTGGGCGTTGCCATTTAAAAGGTTGGTTATTCTTTTTTATAGCCTCGGGAGAAAATAGTAATACAATCGCACCTGCTTTTCGGTACTGCTCTACTATAGTGGAATCCCATTCAAAATAACAAGCAACAAATACCCGATATCCTAAGTCGGTCAATGCTCTTAGCAAATGGAGAGTCTGTATCTCCGTTCCACCTATAAGTAAGCTGGGGATTCCTATTAAAACAGGAGTTAACTGTTTAGTTTTTATATGTATATTGAATGGCATGAAAATATTATTGTTCATTTATAAAACCATTGGAGCAATAATTAGCACATTTGACAATCAAATTATATTTAACCTATGGCTAAAATAAAACCCTTACACTTAATGAACAATAAAAAGCGACACTATGTTTTAATTTCATTCACATTTAACGCTAAAATCGTTAGAATACCTTATTTCAGAAACGACATAAAAAAAGCCAAACAGATTGAATGTTCGGCTATTAGTAATATTACAACTTGTTTTTGAAGTTCACCCAGGCATTGCGAAAGCGACTGACCGGCGAAGAATTACAAAGTTTTAATTGATATAATGCAATTTGACTGTCCGTCCAGCCTGATTTGTAATTCTCCTCTCCCCGTAGATGATCAAACACTGTTGCCCCCTGCTCAATTGCCCATTTATTTAGGTATAGAAGATGAATCTTGCCTGGCGAAAAAGATGAAAACTCCGGATTGATGGCCGGCAAATAATAGTAAAACCGGCCTCGCTCGTAAAATCCAAGATGCCAACTAATAGGCTCCCCATCAAGATTCAAAGTGGAAAAATGTAGTATTCCGGCTGAAGAAGCCGACTGCACCAACTTTTGATGAAATCCATCGGCCTGATAAGAATGAGGAAAATGCAACTTATGATATTCGAGCAGATAAGGAAGTTGATTTTGTACTTCGTCGAGCTCATCAGGTGAATAAACCCGTAACACGACAGTACCTTTCTCAGCCAAACGACGTTGCTGCCTATTGAGATCACCCCGTAACGATGTTTTCAGGGATTGCAAAAAGGATGAATAACCACTAAAATGCGATAGATGCAGCAACGGGCAAACCTCTTTCCAATAAAGATGATCCCCCGGCGCAAAAAGTGAAGTTTCACGTATACCATTTAAATCGACCTCATCAGAAAATGTTCTGTTCAAAATAATATGTGCCAATCGATCTAAAAAATCATCGGGTAATCCTGTTTCACTTTCTCCAATGATAAGGGGTTCTAGATAATCGTAATCGGAAAATCCAACCGGAACAACCACCTGCTGATAGATGCTTTTCCAATTACGACGCCAAATTACCAACGGAAAAAAAAGCGAATAATGCTCAATATCGGCTATGCAAAATAAGGGTTTCAAATCGCGCAACGGACGGTATGCTTCCAACCATGTAAGCCCCATTGCAGGATGTATAAAAACTGATGCATCTGATGATACATCATAGTATTTCTGCCACAACTGTCGCATTTGAGGGGAAAATACCTCTTCCCAGGTGGTTACCCATTTTAAATTAAACCGATCCATTTGCGGTTAGATTATTCGTTCCAAAACCTCGTATTTCCAACTATTCGATTTAACGAATACTTTTGGTAAAATGCCGCTCCAGGAATTTCCATCCGGAGCTTTCTCCTTCAGATATAATCCTATGAGATCCTCCTTTTCAGCCAAAACCTTCTCGATAGGTAAAAGACTATATTGTTTTTTGTTCAAACGAAGAAAACGACGGATCGGTTGCTGATACCAGGCCCATACCCAGTAAGCATAAAATCTGCAAAAATGCTGCCGGCTCAAGTCTTTAGCCAAACGATAAGTTGCCACATGATCGAACGGCCAAAAATCCTGAACATGAGGAGCAAGAATCGTATCTATGTCATTTTTCCGAATATAATCAGACAGGTATTGGTAAGCATTTCCTAAAATAGAATCCTTTGACAATTCAGTAGCTTGAAGTTCGGATAGACATCCATCAGGTAAATGTAACCGTAAAATATTATGATGAGAAAATCTCAATCGCTTGATTGCACATTTCGACAGCTCAATGCGATTGTATTTTACGTCGTGTACCGGTAAATCCGGCAGACTATGCTCTCCATCTGTAAGGTAGCAGATAAAAAACTGCTCCATCGAATTTAGACTTTCATCATGTGCAAAATACCCTCTGTAACGAAGTAAATATCCGCCAAGTCCGAATATCTCGTCATCAGGATGAGGGGCTAACAGCAATATACGGGCTTCGGGCGAAAATAACCGATCGGTCGTTTCACGGTTCTCCTCCAATCGTCGACTTACTATCCATCTTTTCAAAAACAACGTCAGCCATTTGTAGATATATCGAAACAGATCTTTCATAATCTCATTATCCTAATATATTTTGTTAATACGACGCTCTATTATGAACTATCAGAGGCAATTATTCGACTGTAAACAGCAGTATCATTGCGATGCAGCTCGCTGATAAAACTTCAGATATTCTTCAGCTGTTCGTTGCCAGGTAAAATTTGCGGCATGATTAAGCGATTTTCTGCTCAAATCTGATCTGTCTATTCTTCCCTCTTCAAAATCAATCATCCATTGAGCCATCTGCTCAATATCGTCAGGATCAGTATAGAGCGCCGAATCACCTCCGGCTTCAACCAGGGCACTATTTTTGCATGTTACTACCGGGGTCCCACAAGCCATCGACTCAAGCACCGGCATGCCAAATCCCTCATATCTGGATGGAAAGAAAGATGCCGTAGCTCCATTATATAATCTCCGAAGCAACTGATCATCTACATTATTCAGAAAATGAATTCGCCCGGATACGATCTCATGGGCAAACATATCAAGATATTCTTTAGGTGGATGGTTCCATGCCAATACCAAATCATGTCCTGCATTTTTCTGCTGTAAATAAATGCGAGAAGCTCTCATTAGATTTAGCGTATTTTTTCGACCAACATCACAAGAAACCATTAGAAAAAAAGGTCTTTCCAATCCCTTTTCGTTAAGTCGTTTATGCATCTCAACAGGTTTTCTCTCGGAATGAAACACACTGGATGAAACACCCCACGGTATCACTGTTATCTTTTCTGGTGGAATATTCATATAATAAACAATATCACTCTTCGACGCCTCGGAACAAGTAACAATAGCCCGGCAGGTTTTAGCTAATCTTGGATATAGTTCACGTGCCCGATCATGCCCCAGAAAAGGTTCGGGATGGCTAAAAAACATGGCATCGTGAATAGTTACAACTGTTTTGGCAGGAATGGAAACCAGATCATAATTATGCGGAAGATGGAAAAGGTCATATTTGCAAAATCTCTCTTTTATTCTGAAACGATTTACCCACTCCTTGAATAACCGACTCCCGGGAAGAGGTAAATAGAATTGCCTGAAAGGCAGGTTATAATGGTCAATTCCACTGTCTGGTAAACGCTGTGAATAGAGCACAAGATCGAGAGGTAAATTCTTCATTTTCCCGAACGCACTCAATAATTCAAACGTACTTCTACCTATTCCTGTCAGATACTTACGTCCGGTAGGCACTACAATTGAGTTTACATCCATTAAGATCTTGAGCTTATCCATAATTGCTCTTATTGGTTACGGGATCTGTTACGACTCTTTATCGAAGTAATTCCTGAGCACCGCAAGCAGTGTTAATACTTGATTTTTCTCCATGCCATTACCAGTGAAATAGAGTGTCATTACATCTTTCTTCAACTCTGAGAATGCATTCAGACGACTAATATTTTGATTGAAATAGTGATCAAGAAAGCACCTCAACTCTTCGTTTGTACTGTACCAATAGCCGACTGGAGCCACATTGTGAGGTGAATCAATACCTTGATCGGGGATTATTTTCTCAGCAAGCCCGGCTTTTCTCATTAACGATAGCATCAACAGTCTTGGCAACTCAGACAAGCTATAAAATCGTTTTCCCACGGAGATAACCGGTTTTCGTTTATGAATTTTCTCACCACCGATATAGCGTGTTCCATTATGCATAAAGCGAGCCGCCTCAGGGTATTTGGCTAGCATCCAGGCATCGTAAATCTTATTATCATAACGTTTTTCAAAGGGAATTGTCAGACAAAACTCTAAAAAATCAACATCTAAGAATGGTGAATATGATTCGGTCTGCTGCCTGAATACCATTGGAGATCCCATATTCAATCCTCCAAAACCGCAATTGTAAAGAGTGAACAATTCCAAATATTGATATTTAGAATGTATAGCGTGAACATCAAGGTAACGTTGCATTTTAACAGACAAGTGCGACGAAAAAGCGTCAGTCATAATATTTTGTGAAGTTATTCCTCCAGGATTGTATGTCGATATCGTACCACTCCCCCTCAAACCGGTATGTATAAGACCGAACCTGTCCGGATTCATCTCTGAAAAAATATCATCTACAACAGCTACCCCGTAATAGGCCATATGACCACTATTGATTTTTACACTTTCATCAAGATTGTAAAGCGAATAACCTTGATCACCAGTTTTGAAGATCCATGGATTCTTAAGCACTCCGGCGATCTCTTTTGCCAAGGCTTCGTCAAAGAAACCTCTCTGCGAATAGGTAAAGTTCAGCGTTGGCTTGCCGGTGACCTTACGGATACAATAGTTCACCATTCGCGTGTCCATACCAGCACTCAAAGGAGCAATATCCTGATAACCATATTCTTCGTTCTTGTTGGTCTGACGCTCTACTGCCTGAGTAAATAAATCATCTGTGCAAGCAATAATATCGTTATCACTCATCGATTCGTCAGGCTGATAAAAGAAATAATGATAGCTTTTTATTTCAACCTTATCTTCAGTCCAAACCAGATAACGCCCGGCACAAAGCTTTGATGTCTCTTTGACAAAAGTATTCTCTTCGAGTAAAAAACCGTAAGTGACCATTTGCCAGGCTGCTTGTTCGTTCAGGGTGTAATAAATTTCTGTATTTCGAAAATAATCCACAACAAAGCCCAACTCTGAACCAAAAACCAAAGAATCATTCACTCGGGCATAGAAGATCGGCTTATCCCCTATCTGATCGGTAAACAGGATCAGTTTTTGATGAGCCTTATCCCAAATCAAACCAGAAAAACTACCCCGGAAATGGCGAAAGAAATTCTCTCCATCTACTTCATACATTTCTTCGCAAAGATTACCCAAATCATCGCATTGATAATGTCGTAGCAGCTTGTGCAGATTAAAAATCACACCATCCGTTACCACTAAAAAACGATCCGATTCGTGAAATACTTTGTCATGATGAAATTTATTGATCCATCTGGTTTCTGCATACAATAAAGCATCCTGATACTTATGAATCAGGAGATCGCTACGGTCGTTTGGTTTGAAACCGTTGCTCTTTCTGTTTATGACACCTAAAAAGCCTGGCATGGGAATAATATTTATGCTCTAACCAGAGTAATTAACCTTGTATTAATACGTTGAAAAAAGGGGTTTTATCCTTCTACTCTTAGGCCAACTTTTTGCATTACTCTGTTTTGAATTAATCTATTTTTAATCTTTTCGCAATCTGGATTATTTGCATGCTTATATAACTTTCAAAAACTATTCGGCACACAATTAACATCTATTTATCATAGAATAAATATTGGTACTTTCCAATTACATATTTATGATCAAGTAATTCAAAAGGTATATTATTTGCAAAAAGCATATCTCCAACATCCCCTATTTGGGTAATCTCACAAAAACGTTTTACGATTGAGTACTTCCATTTCTTGTTTGACACTACTGAACAAATGAATTTTAACATCCTGATGTATAGCTTAAAAGATGAAAGTTGAATGCAGTGTTCTTGAATTATATTCTTTGTCAGAGTAGTAGTTTGATTATATTTCTCCATTCTTTTTCTGTTCCACAGAAAATGTAACCCTCCAAAACCAATAGTTTCTACAGGATAAGAAATGACGATTTTTTCGTAACAAAATGGCACATAATCAAAATATAAATCTCGTGTCTTTTTCCAGATACAATGATCAATCCCAGTAAATGGTTGACGTCGTGTAACATAAACCCCGCTATTATAAACTGCGACATTCAGTAATATAATCCTGTAAGCTTTTAGCTTTGATCTATCAAATTTTTTCAACGTTTTATTCATTAGATCTGGATCATAATAATGATCTGCATCTACTTTCAGAAACCATGATTCCGATGGTATCTTTGATAATACATAATTGTAATATGTATCAAGTCTATTTTTTATTTCAATTTCTTCTTTAACTCCATAAGGCCGATTAACTGGGTACTGATAGAATGCTGATTGAAAATTTGAATTATTATTTATAAAGCGATCGATATATTCACCACTTCCATCACTATAACTTTCCGGATCATATCCGATAACGCCACAATTAAACAACTGCTTTAAATTCCTAAAAAAGGGATCAATAGTCCCAATTTCGTTCTTAATCCGAATAAATGCATATACATCTTTCAGGCTTTCCATATGATTGATTGTATAATACCCTAAAGTTATGCGATTAACGATACAAAATAAAACTTGATAAAAGAACTGGTATGCTTTGGCTGCACAAGAAAAAAACGTCTGATTATTGGGACTAAATCAAATATTGTTAATAAATATCTCAGTCGACCACCCTTACCTGCACATGCCAGTTTATACAATCTGACAAAATACATACTTAACACTTTCGAAGAATAATCTTCTGATTTTCTACCAAACAAATATATAGAATAAAAATACTCAAGTAACATTATTCTCTCTTTTTTTCCAAGATATTTAAACTTATATAGTAGTGAATATAGAATCTCTAATTGACATTTTGATACATCAATACCCAAATTCAAATAGTGATTTTGTATAATCTGAATACCGTACAAACTCTGCTTTTCATAATTTTTTGTAGAAATATGATTGGGAGAATAACGATAATCCACCAAAACATCCGGAATATTAGCCAGATCTACAAATCGGGATGCTCGTGATAATAATTCAAAATCCTGAGCATAAGTAAAATATTCATTATAGAATAAATTGTATTTGTGGATTACATCTGATCTGAGCATTACACTTGAATGTACCATTGTGCTTTCAAATAACAATCGTGTTCTCAGTTCATTTGATGATATAGGAGTCTGTATTTGAAACAGAAAATCTCCATTGTTGTTTATTGCGTTCGCCCATGCCCCTACAATATCAATTTCCGGATGACTATTGAGATAATCCATTTGTGATTCAAAACGTTTTGAACAAGATACATCATCAGCATCCATAATTGCTATAAACTCTCCTGTTGCAAGTTTTAGTGCTTTATTTCGAGTAATTGCAGGACCTGAATTTATTTCATTTTCAATAATCCTAATTCTGGGATCAGTATAAGAACGCAAAATTAAAAGGCTGTCATCAGTAGAACAATCATCAACTGCGATTAACTCCCAATCTTCCATAGTTTGATTGATGATGCTATCAACAGCTTCATTTAGAAATTCAACTGCATTGTAAACTGCCATTATTACACTGATCTTCATAAACTAGGTGGTTTAGGTTTGTAAAAAAGCAGCTTCTTTCAGAGATTGTATTTTCAAATAACTTATTCTCTTCCAATTCATTGATATATAGATTGTAACAATCTTAAAAATCAGCAATCTATAAACTGTACATTTTATTTTGCCCGAGACTGGAGTCTGAACAATCTCTTTCCAAAGTTTTACTAAAGATTCAAAATTAGAATTATTTGGATTAGCTAAATAAATTAAAGATTTGAGTTTGAATCTATCTAATAAAAATGTAAAATATCTCTTCTTCATTGATATCTGTTGAGTACGTTCATGGTAAGCAATCGATTGAATGGCAATACCGACCTTATACTTATAAAACAAAACTCTGTCACAAAAGTTAACATCTTCTCCATAATGATGGTATAAAGGCGAAAAACCACCAGCTAATCTTAACATTCGAGATGGGAGAAGCCATACTGCAGCATTAACGAAATCAACGGATTGTATGATTTCATTCTTTCCATATTTTGAAATTCCCTCATCCAAATAAAGGTGAAAATTACAATCTAATTTCTCCCGTTTATAATATTGCATAGGACTAATAATGCCATATTCTGGATTTAATTTAGCTAAACAAATAAGTTGTTCAATGCAATTTTCATTGACGAAGGCATCCTGATTCAATAAAAAGACATAATCGACTCCTTCTTCAAGTGCTAGTTTTAGTCCGATATTATTTGCCGCACCAAATCCTAAATTCTCTGTTTGTAGAATCAATCTGACTTCTGGATATTTGGCTCTAATCAAATCAACAGTATTATCAGAAGAAGCATTATCTATTACCAGCACATGAGATTGAATGGTGCTATCACGTAAACTTTGCAAACATTTCGAGATGCATTGTTCTCCGTTATATGTAATTACTAATGTGTAAATTAGCATAGCCTACTGATTTATTTGACTTCTAACGACTGAGTATTTTTGATAAATAAAGAGTAACTCTTCAACATGTTTTTCTAATGAAATCACATGAGAAAATGTTTCTACGGACATCTTTTCTACTTTCTCTGGATATTTCACACATTCGACAAATGCTTCAACTAAGTCTTCAATGCGGTTTGTAGGGATCAACCACCCATTTACTCCGTCTTCAACCTGCATTTCTGCGCCGCCGCAACGTGTTGCGATTACCGGCTTACCCATTGACAAGACTTCTGCTATATCCAAACCGAAGACTTCCAAGAAAATAGCCGGGTGGACTAATATATCATATCCGGCGATTTGAGCCAATGTGTTTTCACGAGTAAGTTTTCCATGATAAATTATTCCAGAATCAAGACTCTGCCTACTTTCCGAATTTGCTTCTATTATTTTATATTGTTGCTTCAATTTATTCCAATAACGTTGCTCCGCAGATGTAACCGCTCCACCAATCAAATGCAGTTCAACCTTTTCCGCCAAACTTCTTTTCACGAATTGATCAAATGCCCCCAATAGGATATGAACACCTTTTTCACGACAAAGACGACCAACATAGAAAAAACGCAATATATTATTATCTTGTTGGTTGGTAGCAAAAACACTTTTATTCTGAATTATTGGAATACCATGTAAGACCACTTTTACTTTTGCAGATTTTGCACCATTTCTGATCAGGCTGGTTGCAATAGCTTGTGAAGGCGCAATCAGCAAAGTAGCTTTATCTCGGATAACACCCCAATCTTTAATTTTGCGTTTAATATCAAAAGATGCTTTTCCAATAGGTGTAACAAATGGAATAAATGGCCACACAGATAGTTTTTCCCCAAGTTTAATTCTATGCTTTACAGGTAATGCTTCTAAAATCGGTCGCCAAAATAACCCAGACCTGATATTCCGCAGAACACAAGGCAAACATGTTTTAATATCTGCCGGCATTTTACAGATTTCATCTTGATGCGTCAATAATGCTCCCTGTGGGCAAAGTATGCCTCCATGATGAGTTGTTATTATACAGGGTATTTTCAAATTATCACAAACTAAAGCAAATAACTTTTTATATCCATGTACATGAATAACATCGGGCTTTATCTCTTCTAATACCACTCTTAATTGATTCTGAGTTATTTTTTCTGACAAAATCTGGTAGACCGGAATTCCTTTATACTGTTTTACGAATTGCTCTTTCCGAGAGAAAGAAGAAAATGGCATTTTATCTGATGCCGAAATTACCACTAGATTCTCACCCCGACGTATAAGTTCATCTGCCAAATTCTTCACATAAACCTGTCCACCGCCATAGTCGGAAAAGAAATCTTCACTGGCTACCAATGCTATTTTGATCGCAGGCATCATTATGTATCAATATTTAGGTCAAACATTTTACATACAACAGCTTCAACTGTTGAGTAAACGGTAATTTATATCCTCTTTTTCGGGCCTCAAAAATTGCCTGATTCAGGATTGATTGCTCTTGCCGGTTAATTGCATCTTTGAAGAAATAAAAGAGCTCTTTCCGAAACCATTTATCAATTGCATATTGAGGCAATTGATATTTATCAATCAGATAAATTCCGATTTTATAGAACCCATATCTGAATCGAACTCTCTTTATCTGGTCATCCGGAGCTGAAATAGAATCATGAAAACCAATAACCGTAGTATCTTCATCTATAAAAGCAAATCTACCTCTAATACACATCTCCTGAAATAACTGAAAATCCTGTGTCGGAAATTCCGGATTTGAAAAAAGAAATTCATCTCCATTTAGAATCTCAAGCATGGCTGATTGGCAATAACATACCGTAGATGTCTTCATTGGCCTAAAATGGCCCTCAAACTCAGCAATAACACCTGCTAATCCTACTCCTTTTTCACGAATACAATCTCCTTGAAAATTGATCAAATGATCTTGATATCGACCGGTTTTCACATTGCATATCTTGCAATTTGTATGAACTAATACCACATCGGACTGCTGATTCAGTATATCTACCTGCTTTTGCAACTTATCGGTTGTAATCCACCAATCGTCACCCTCCAGATAGGCAATGTACCTTCCCCTACAAGCTTTGAACGTGCGTAAGAAATTTTGATTTAATCCCAGATTTGACTTGGTTGGTAATAATCTAATCTGATCAGGGTAATTCTCTTGAAATTCTTCACAAATAGCTCGCGTTTGATCCGTGGAAACATCTTCTCCAATTACTAATTCAATCGGAAAATTGGTTTGCTGCATTAGAACCCCTTCAATAGATTTTCGTATGAATTGCTCATGATTGTATGTCACCAGCAACACACTAAGCAAAGGGATTATATCAACTCGTCTATTTTCCATCTCTCGTTAATAATAAATTCTCGCTATAATCTGACTCTGATATAGCTCATCTTTCAATTCAGAGAACACCTTTTCCTGATAATTTGCAGACTCATTCACATATTTATTTTGTACGGATTGAGCAATTTTGGCACCGCTTTTATACCATTCATATTCAATATCCAAATATCCAAGATCGATAGCCTGATATCCCAGTTTTGCTAAATCATAAGCCAATACAGTAGCAGTAGGTCCTAATGCGATTAAAATCAACTTATCTTTTGGCAACTTACAAGTGACGTTAAATATCTTATCATAAAGATGGAATACGTCAAAATTGGGACAGATAACTCTTTCGATACTTTTCGCATTATTAAACAACGAATTCCCAACGCCTGCCCGTGTATATTCTCCCTCAACAAAAACAACTTCCCGTTCATTCCATAGTGAAGGAAACAAATCAAGAATCTGTATTCCTAGTTCTTTATTTGCCAGATTAAGATACGGACGGGTGACACCTGCATCGTAATAAGTTTTCGCCATATCAAGAAAACGATATATCTTTTCCCGATTATAACCATAATAAATTCTGGTCCATTCTTTCGAAGCTATCCTGTATCGTTCCAATGATCCCATTGAATCTGGAATGCCAATTAAAATTGAATCATCATTACTTACAACTATTTCTTTAAGTCTTTCGGCTAACACCGGATGGAATTGTTGAAATTTAACCAAACCTCCCTGCATGATTGCAAACTCCCCATCGCCAAATCTACAAATCGATTTATTATCCTTAATTAAAGTCCTAATTGTATCCAGTGCTGAAATTATTTCGGGAAAAACTATTTCTTCCCGTCGAATAGCATCCGCAACCTCATATTTTAAATTGTCCAACTTTGCGTTCATCTCATACCTCTCCATGAGATATCTGGCAAAATAGGTCATAAACCCATCGATTTTTGATTTAATTATTTTCTTTATCTGTGTCATTTCATTCCAATTTAAGCTTTTTCCAAAGCTGAAAAATATTAAACATTAATCTAAATCCCATCAAATGCAAAACGATAATTCTAAATCTGTTTTTTGCCGATAAACTACCTGAAGCAAAATCGGATAATGACAGCGGGAATTGTTTAAACTTGTTTATAGAAGCAGTTTGCTCATTTTTATCATAATGATGCAACGAGTAAAACTGCCACCAGACTATGTTTATCCAAAATTCGGCCCTGTCTTGGTTAAGTTCAAACTTAAAAGATTCAGCATATATTCTCAACATAGCATCCAACTGGTTGCGATGTTTACTATAAGACACTGTAGAATTAAGTATTGAACCCTCTCTGAATCTATAGTAATAAACACCTTTATCAGAAATTCTCGCTTTCTTAATTAGTTGAGATAATTCGGGAACAATATACATATCTTCAAAACATTTGCCCAAAGGAAATCGGATTGAATGAAAAACCTCTTTTCTATAAATCTTATTCCCTGCCGAATAGATTAATTTATCGTTTTTCCACCAAGCTGGAAAAACATTCTCGCTATTGATTACTTCAGGCATTAGTATCCTCAAATATTGATGTTCACTCTGCCAATCAAACATTACAGGATATTGCACCATATCAAGTTCTACGTCCTCGTCAAATAAACCAATATTTACCTCGTAAGCCTCCATTGAAATCAGATCATCCCCATCAACAAAAGTGATAAAATCGCCCGTAGCCTTATTAATACCTGCATTTCGGGCATCACTTAATCCCCCGTTGGGTTTGTCTATTACAACAATCCGACTATCCGATTCATATCGCCTAATAATCTCTCTTGAGTTATCGGTACTACCATCATTCACTACAATTATTTCAAGATCCCGATAAGTTTGATTGATTATCGAATCCAGACATTCACCAATATACTCGGCAACATTGTAGGCAGGGATAATGACGGATAGTTTCATTTTTTCAGGCAATTCTGTATTCCTAAATAAATTCTTAGGAGCAACTTATTAGATATTATTCTATCGTACAGTCGAATAAATCTTGATTGTTTTAGCCTGCGTAACTCTGCATAGTCATCAATTAAATATGGAAAATGCACTTCCAAAAATGTCTTTCTTTCAATATTGTGCAAATCCATTTGAGTTAAGGATATTCCGGGAAATTCATTTTTCGCAAACTCGCAATTGATTACTTTCACAGAGCAATTGTTTTTGAATATGGCCAAAAGAAAGAATGCCCAATCTGCTGCTATTCTAAAGTTTTCATCATATAGTCCAACTCGATCAAATAAGTCTCGTCGAACAACTGTATTAAAATGATTAAAACAAACTTTATAAAAAAGGTAAAATGAAAAGCCACGACTGGGGGTTATCCCATCATACATTTCATCCCCATAATGCACGGTAATAATATCTTCGTCCTGAACCTGAACCATAAAGATTTCCAGACTAAGTGAGGATACAAGCCAATCTCCTGAATTCAGGAACAAACAATACTCTCCTTTCGCCTTCTTTATTCCTTTATTCATAGCTTGATAAATTCCATTATCCGGCTCACTTACCCAATATGAAATTTGAGAAGAATAATTATTTATCAACTCTACACTTCCATCATCTGAACCACCATCAACTACAATATATTCATAATCAGAATATTTCTGATTCACAACACTTTCTATTGTCTTGTGCAGTCCCCGAGAATTGTTGAGATTAATAGTAATAATTGAAAGTTTCATATTCTATCCAGTTCAAATTTCTTAGTAAATCTATTATAAGATATTCGATACGATTCTGGGAAATACATTTTCTTAAAGCGAGGAATCATCCAATCAGTTCTGATGATTTTTAAAGAATTGAGAAATGAGACTATGCTCAGCAATCTTTTGTAGTTGTCAACTATAATCCTGTCTTTTTTACTCAATGACACCGAATTAAGTAATATATTTGATTCAATTATATAATCATTAAAGTAATCCAACGACAATTGATTATCAGCTCTTTGTCTAAAACCACCAATTAATGCATCGATAACATAAAGATTTTCAAATGCAAAGAAAGAAAGCCAAAGAGCTAAATCACCCGCATATTTCAAATTAAAATTTAACTTAGAACCGTTTCTTTCCCAAAGCGATTTGCGCCAGAAAACTGATTCTTGTTGAATCCATTTAAAATTGCCAATATAGAAATCATATTTTGAGAAGGATTTGCTTCTTTCTAAACCAATAGTACGCCCCTTTTCATCATAAGATGTCATCGCACCCAATAACCAATTTACCTCTGGAAATGATTGAAAAATATCAGAAATAACAAAAAGCGCTCCGGGATGATACATATCATCAGAGTTTATCCAAGCCATAATCTCACCCGTACTTTTATCAAATCCTTTTTGAATTGCTTCATACATTCCACCATCTGGCTCTGATATCCAATAAGATAACTGGTTACTATATTTTTTTATAATCTCCAATGAACCATCCGTACTACCTCCATCAATAATAATATACTCCAAATTGGGATAGCCCTGATTCAATACTGATAGAATCGTGGCTTCCAAATACCTTTCCTGATTATAATTTGGCGTAACGATGGATATTTTTGGATATGTCATAGGTTTAATGTTCAATATTGCAAAACCTTAAAATAAGCTTCCCGAGTCTGAATTGCAGATTTCGTCCATGAATACAACAGTTTTCTTTTGTTTGCTTTGTCTATTAACTCAGATCTATTTTTCATATCAAGTAAAATACTCTTTACTTTATTTCTTAAATCGACTGTATTTTTTGACTCGAAATACAAAGCTGCATCTCCCGCTATTTCATAAAAACAACTCGATTGACTTAAAACAACAGGACACTCCGACATAAATGCTTCAAGTATTGGAATACCGAAACCCTCATAATAAGATGGAAATACAAATACAGCTGCATTGTTATATAAATAATACATATCGCTTTCTTTAGCTAACACGTGTAATACTTGAGAATATACACCAATCAATTTAAAAAAATCTATTTCCTCCATTTTAAATTCATGACCTACACATACTACATATAAAGTTTTATCATTTCTAAGTAATGAGCAAATAGAATTAATAAAGAACTTGAAATTTTTATACCTTTTCCGATCTCCCACATATAGGATATATCTTTCAGGTAATTCTAAATTGGGTTCTTTTTTATTTTCAGAAATTGAACTAGAATGATAAATTACACTAATTCTGTCTGGCTCAACCCCTAATATATCCACAATATCTCTTTTTGTATTTTCTGATACGGCGATAATATGGCTTGCTCTTTCTGCCAACGTATTTTTATGTCGTAATGTTACCAAATCCGAGGTGTAAAACTCAGGATAAATCTCATGAATCATATCATGAATGGTTAAAACAAAGGGCTTATCACCTAGATATTCAAGAAAATAATCATCATAATAGGTAGGATGAAAAATATCAAAATCTTGTTTTTTAAGTCGCTCAATTGTCAATTTCTTGTTCAGTTGAGTAGAGTCCAGATATTTATCTGGATCGAATCGCTTTAGAAATCTCAACAATGTACTTTTTCCAATAAACTCATTCCCAATACAAAACTTATCTTTTGAAGTAAATGGCATTTGCAATCCATCTACTAAGCTCTGTTCTTTTAAATATTCGTTATTTGAATACTTTACTGAAACCTCAGCTTCAACATCATTTGGTAAATGACTAATTATCTCTGCAAAATACCTGGATATCCCTCCAAATCTTTGCATCTGAAAAGCCTGATGATCATATAACACTTTCATCATAATGTGACTTACTCAAGTTGTTTTTCCGAATTTATTACATAGGAGACTATATCATGATTTATTGATGCAAATACATCAAAATAATTAATTCCACCTCCATTATTTCTACAAGATTGAAGATATTTGTTAAATATTGCAAATCTCCTATCCCAATCTTCAAAAACGCAATCCAACAAATTTCCAAAATTATCATATACAATAAATTTATAACCGATAGATCCCATATAAGAAATTAATTCTATCGAATCTGATAAATCATTATCATTAAAACTTATATCATACTCAAAATACAAATTGGGCTTAGCTATTTCCAAAATATTCTTACTACTCAGTAAGATTTGAAAATCAAAACCATCTGTATCGGTTTTAATTAGTTGAATAGTATTTAAATCTATATGGTGATCTGACAATATGCTCGACAAGCATTTGGTTTTAATCTTTGCGCATTCATTGTTTGCTACTGATCTGATTATTTTAGCTGTACCACTTGATCGCTGAACATTACAAAAAACTTCACCGTTGAAACTATCTACATAACAATCCTCAATAATCACATCTGAAAGCATCTTTGCATTTTTCCTCAAGTAATCCAGATACAAATCATCTCCTTCAATACATAGGATTCTTGAATTTGATATGGATCTTAATAAAGCGGCTGTATCACCGACATTGGCTCCAATATCAATAATTACATTCGTCTTTTCAAATTGACTTATGCTTTGTACTATTTGAATCAGACTTTTATCGTATTTTTTAAAATTACTTTGATATACAGGTAGTTTATGTGAATGAGGAAACAATAGGCTATAATTTCCTACTAAATATTCGAAATCCTTCATTTCAGGTTGTTTTCGAAAGAATCGGTTAGAATATAAATGAATCATATTTTTCATTTCTGACTAACTTTAAAAATGAAATTCCATTGCCTTCTATTTTGAAATCAGCTCATCTAAAGCACGAGATAAAGGAAGTCTAATTTGATAAATTATGTTGCAAACTACGTTTGCAGTACCCACCCTGGCTCAATAACTATACATCCCTGATGCTTACCATTGTACTTTAAATATGGACTTCCTTCATCTGAAATATTGAAGACACAAACATCCTTTACTTCATCATAAAGTTCTACATTTGGCACATGTAATGCTGCCTGTATTGAATACCTACCAGGAGATAACAAACTATTAGGAAGCCTGGAGTTTAACATTACTCCTTCATTTAAGAAATTTAATCCTATGGGATATTCAATCGTAAATATCTTATTATCAAACCTATCTCGTAATACAACTCCTAATATAGTCCTTTTATCCATTTCCACAGACATTTTTCTTTTAACTTCTATATTTAGATAAGCGGAGGCTGTAAAAGGTATAATATTTGTGATTTCTCCATTCTCTCTAATAATCCCGAGCTTAGAAATATAAAATGACTTCTGACTATTTCTATTTTCATAAATATTTGAATTTGATGGCGATTGTAAGTAGCCAGCCACCACACTTTCAATAGCACCAATCCGACTGACCGCCCCATCCTGCAACAAAATACCTTTTTCACACAGACTCAATATTGAATCCATATTATGACTCACAAATAACACCGTCCTCCCCTCTCCTTTCGACACTTCCTGCATTTTCCCGATCGCTTTCTTCTGAAACTCAGCGTCACCGACTGCCAAAACCTCATCGACAATAAGAATCTCAGGTTCAAGGTGTGCTGCAACGGCAAAACCCAAACGAACCATCATCCCCGATGAATATCTTTTTACGGGAGTATCCAAATAACGCTCCACTCCTGCAAAATCGACAATCTCATCCAGCTTACGGGTAATCTCAGCACGGGTCATCCCCATGATAGCACCATTCATGTATATATTCTCACGTCCGGTCATTTCGGGATGAAAGCCGGTGCCGACCTCCAATAATGAAGCAATTCTTCCTTTTGCTCGAATCATCCCTGTTGTTGGGGCTGTGATTTTTGACAGTATTTTCAGCAGAGTGGATTTTCCGGCACCGTTCTTGCCGATGATGCCAACAACATCACCTTGCTCTACCTGAAAGGAGATATCTCGTAATGCCCATACATATTCGCTTTCACCTTTATGCGCACGATCATTGGTCTCACCGATTCGCAGATACGGATCTTCTTTACCACGAACACGCGACCACCAGCGATTAAGATCGTGAGAGATCGTTCCGGTACTGATTTGACCCAAACGATATTGTTTACTGATATTATTGAATTCTATGGCAATCATATTTTCTAATTTAGATCAAACTACATCCATGAAACTACGTTGAACTCGATTAAAAGTTATAATACCAAATAATACAAGTAGAAAAGTAAAGAGGGAACTATATATGAGATATGCCCAGGAAAAAGTTCCTTGTCCCAGAAATCCATATTTAAAAGTCTCAATAATTGATGTTAATGGATTGAGTACCATTATCCATCTATATTTATCGGAAATAGTAGAAAGCGGATAAATCACCGGTGTCGCATACATCCAAAGTTGCACCCCGAAAGAAAGCAAAAAGGTCAGATCCCGGTATTTAGTGGTCATAGAGGAAAAGGTCAGACCAAATCCTAAACCTAAACCGGCAAGAAGAACCAATAACCATGGAAACAAGAAGGCAACGGCATTGGGTTGAATATCGACTCCTCGAAACAAAAAATAAAAGTAAATGACAATAAAAAGTGATAGCTGTATAAACATCCGCAACATATTGGAAACGACCACAGAAAATGGGATAATCAATCGCGGAAAATAGACTTTGCCAAATATGCCCGCATTAGCGGTAAAGGTAGAGGAAGTACGGGTCAGGCAATCTGAGAAATAATTCCAGCAAACGATACCTGACAAGTAGAAAAGGGGTTGGGGCAAACTATCGGTGGATATTTTCGCTAATCCTCCGAATACAACCATGTAAATCACGGTGGTAAAAATAGGTTGTATAAAAAACCAAATCGGACCAAGGATGGTTTGCTTGTAGAATGTAACAATATCGCGTTTTACAAACATATAAAGCAAATCGCGATACTGCCACAATTCGGCAACATCAAGCTTCCATACCTTTTCCTTAGGTTGAATTACAGTAGTCCAGCCAGCATTATCAATGTTGTTATCTATGTTCATAGAGCCAATCTATCCATTATGCATTTTTAACAACAAAACAACACAACCTGTTCACGTAAACAAGTTAAATAATCAGGCTAATGGTTCGATTCTTTGGATTGCGGTCTTCGTGCTCTACATCAATAGTTGAAATGATTTGAAGATTTACTCTATTCTCTTTGAAGATTTAGGTGAAAAGTACAGGTTAGGTACATACTGTACAGGCTAAATAGATTAACGATGCGGTATGTATAAGTCTGTACAGTATAATTATTTAGTCTCTAAGAAATAAATATAGGTATTTTTATCATTTTCACTAATTATACCTGAAGTTTCAGATAGTTTATCTTGGTGTTGGCTCTAAAATGCTTTGTGTGGTCTTATTTGCAGCTAAAGAATTCAGGATAGTTTGTTATTGATCTACTAAACGTTTCAGAGTAAAGTTCCCCTTATTTCGCTCTGAATTATTCATTTTAAGCTATAAATTCGCTCGATTATACTAACTACTTTCATTCCGTCCTCAGCATTAGTCGTAATATCATCTCCATTCTTAAGCACATCTACAACATTCTGAATGACAAAATGATGATTCTGAGCAGAGCCTTTATAAGCGCCATAATCGTTTCCGGGATTGGTCGGAGCTAAATCGGGCATCTCATAATCTTTGATGTGACAATATTCAACCTCGTTCATGTATTGTCCGCCAACTTTGATACTTCCATTTTCGGCCACAATGGTCATGCTGCTTTCCAGATTTTTATCCCACACTGAAGTTGAGTAATGAAACGAACCCATTCCACCTTTCTCGAAATCAAATGTAACCAGGCCACTATCTTCAAAATCTGTCAATGAGCCATGATTAAAATCATCAAAACGGGCATGGATATTGCTGATATCTCCGAAAAGCCAACACAGAATATCTATAAAGTGAGAAAATTGTGTATATAGTGTTCCGCCATCCAGATCTGCCGTTCCATGCCAGTTGCCCGGTACATAATATCGTTCATCACGATTCCAGAAGCAGTTGATCTGCACCATAAATATCCGACCTAAGATTCCGCTTTCAACAACCTCTTTCAGCCATTGCGAAGGTGGAGAATAGCGGTTTTGCATTACACAGAATACTTTGCGCTGACACTCCTGTGATGTTTTTATGATTAACTCTGCTGCTTGGACAGAGAGAGCCATTGGTTTTTCCACCACGACATGACAACCAGCCTTCAGTGCATCGATAGCCATTGCACCATGTAAACCATTGGGTGTACAAATAGACACCACTGGAGCATCTTCACCAGGGTGGCTTACAAGATCTGACAACATCTCATGATAATCGGAATAGAAAGGAACGGTGTATTGAGCTATACTTAACTCTTCTTTTAAACGAATATCGCAAAAAGCGGCTAGTTCTGTATCGTTGTTGCGATAAACCATTTCAGCATGACGTTTACCAATATGACCGCAACCTATTACTCCAAATCTTATTTTATTTTTCATAAATATCTTCAGGTTAACATTCTTATTAAGCTAATTAGTCTTGTAAAAATACAAAAAGGGTTGATTACAACTACCCTTCTGCGTGCATATATCAAAAGAAAAATCTGTTTTTAATCACTAAATCGCCTTTTTCAGAGTCTGCCATCCACAATCTCTTTAGGCAATACACTTTTAGTATCAAATATTACTGCATTCGATTTAACCAGGGATTTGAGATCAAGTGATAAAAATTCCTTGTGAGCCACTGCTAAAATAATTGCATCA
The DNA here is from genome assembly GCA_963668555.2 of Bacteroidales bacterium. Lineage (GTDB taxonomy): Bacteria > Bacteroidota > Bacteroidia > Bacteroidales > UBA7332 > CAXXIC01. The sequence goes on along the minus strand of CAXXIC010000001.1, from coordinate 3,967,207 downwards.
TATGCATGAAGCGTTTGCGAATTAGTATGCAGATTTAAACCATACACCTCCTCTACCTCATCAGCATCTGCCCATGGATCATAAACAGACACATTAACTTCAAAATCTTCCAATGCTCTGACAATATCAACCACCTTCGAATTTCTTACGTCAGTACAATTCTCCTTGAAGGTTATTCCTAGAATCAAAACAGAAGAACCAATTACAGGAATATGCTTTTTATTCATCAGTTTCACTACACGCGTAGCAACATACTCCGCCATTCCATCGTTCATTCGCCTTCCTGCCAGAATAATCTCAGGATGATAACCTGCCTCTTGCGCTTTTTGTGCTAAATAATACGGATCTACCCCTATACAATGCCCTCCTACCAAACCGGGAGAGAAAGGTAAGAAGTTCCATTTTGTACCTGCAGCATCCAACACATCGCGGGTATCAATCCCCAAACGGTTAAAAATGATTGCCAGCTCATTTACAAATGCTATGTTTATATCACGCTGTGTATTTTCAATCACTTTAGCAGCTTCCGCCACTCGAATACTCGGAGCCAGATGCGTACCAGCTTTTATTACGGATTTATATAGATCATCTACAATCTTAGCAGCTTCCGGTGTCGACCCCGAGGTAACTTTCCGAATATTCTCAACCGTATGTATTTTATCACCTGGATTTATGCGTTCGGGTGAATATCCGGCAAAAAAGTCCTGATTGAAAGTTAATCCCGAATTTCGCTCCAATACCGGCACACACTCTTCTTCCGTCACTCCGGGATATACGGTTGATTCATAAATAACAATATCTCCTTTCTTGAGTATAGCTGCAACTGTTTTTGTGGCTTCTATAATGCAAAACAAGTCCGGTCTTTTGTGTTCATCCACCGGAGTTGGTACTGTAATAATATATACATTGCATGATTGCAACTCAGATGCGTCGGCCGTAAAGTACAGACCGGGCACATCTTTCGTCAAAATAGCAGAAGTGGATAATACAGCTTGTATCACCGCATTATCCACTTCATAAGTTAAGTCAACACCGGAACGAAGCTCCAGTATTCTCTTTTGATTAATATCATATCCGACAACCGGATAGCGAGTTGCGAACAAACGCGCCAAAGGCAATCCCACATATCCCAGTCCAATTACTGCAATTCTCTTCATAATTAATAAGCGTTCTTTTCTCCTTTAAAGACATTGAAAACTGTCAGGAAAATGATTTTAAGATCCAACCATAAAGACCAGTTTTCGATATACCAGACATCCATATTCACCCGTCCTTCCATTTGCTCCAACTTTCTGGTTTCACCACGAAATCCCCGAACCTGAGCCCATCCGGTAATGCCTGGTTTAACAAAATGGCGAATCATATATTTGTCAATCAAAGCCGAATAATCTTCCGTATGCTTCAACATATGAGGACGCGGTCCAACCACAGACATATCACCTTTCAGCACATTAAAGAACTGAGGAAGTTCATCTATATTAGTTTTTCGGAGTAAATCTCCTACTTTAGTTTTACGTGGATCATTTTTTTGGGCCTGTAGCTGGTCAGCATCTTTATTAACTTTCATAGTTCTGAACTTATAACAATAAAAATCCTCCCCTTTTAATCCGGTTCGTACTTGTTTAAAAAAGATCGGCCCGGGTGAAGAGAGTCTTATTGCTATTGCAGTAAATACAAACACAAAAGGAAAAATCAAAGTTAGGACCAATAGAGAAAAAACAATATCAAAAACACGTTTTAAACCTCTGTTCATATCATTCGCCAAAGGCTCACTTAATAAACTAAAGAAAGGCACACCGTTTAACATATTCATTTCTACCATACGTTTCAGATAGGTATGATAACCCGGTATGATAAAAAAACGGACAAAATTTTTCTCTGCAAAATTCAGCAATCTAAGGATCCGATCACCCTGTGAGTCGGGCAAAGCACAATAAATTTCATCCACCGAATTTCGTTGAATGTAATCAATAACATCTTCTACACTCCCCAACAAAGGAATATCCCCTGTTTTTACATTTGGATTATCATCGAAGTAACCCAACAAACGAAATCCAAATGTAGGATCTTGCTTAATTGTATTAGCCAATCCTACTCCATTTCTACCTGCCCCGATAATTACAATATTCCGGTAATTAAAGCCCTTTATCCGGATCTTTTTCAAAATCACGCGACCCATCACCCACCAACAAGAAATCAAAACATACAAAATCGCATAGTATGTAAAAAGGAAAGAAATTGGAAGGTGCGGTATATACAAGAAATTGATCAAGGTATAAAAAAAGGCAAAATGAAACACTACCGCATAAAATGCAAGTCGTATCATTCTTTCCATCTCGAAAACACGCTGTTCATGCTGATCTTTAATTAAATAAAAAACAGGAATATAACTTGCATTAAGCACTAAAATAATCTGCCGAAAAACAGGAGTTATATCATTATTCGAAGGAACTAAACCTAAGAATGACAAAAAGCATATTACAAAATTGATAAGAAAAAGATCACCCAGAAAAATTAAACCTGTTAAGAATTTTGATTTACCTGTCCGTTTATTCATGTTTTCCACGTATTTTCGTCAACAAAAAATAATCAAATATCAGAAGCACTGCTTATAAAAAGAAACTCTATTTATACAAAAGAAAGATTGTGGGGATCTTTGAAAGATCCGGCATCTTTCCTTTCCAGTCCTTTATTGTTTTTGTTTGTACAAATTCATCTTCACACGTCAAATTTGCTGCAATACAGAGTTTGGTTTGAGGCCTGCAACTTTTCAGAATTTCGTCCACCATTTTTTGATTTCGATAAGGGGTTTCTATAAAGATCTGAGTTTGATGCTCTGTATAAACCCTTTGCTCCATTTGTTTCAGAGCCTTAACCCGGGCTCCAGACTCTATTGGCAAGTACCCCAGGAAGGCAAAACTTTGACCATTGAATCCGGAGGCCATCAGAGACAACAAAATAGACGATGGACCAACCAGTGGCACAACTTTTATTTTTTTCTCTTGCGCAATAGCCACAACATCTGCCCCGGGATCTGCAATCGCAGGACAACCAGCCTCCGACAATACGCCGACATGAAATCCTTTTTTCAGAGGATCCAAATAGCTTGCAATAGCTTCCGGAGAAGTATGCTTATTCAATTCAAAGAACGTTAAAGACTCAATCTGAATTTCCGGAAACACTTTTTTCAGGAAGCGCCGGGCAGTACGTACATCTTCTACGATAAAATGTGAAACGAGTCGAATGATTTCTTTATTATGTTCAGGAAGGACATTTACTAATGGAGTATCACCTAAAGTAACAGGAATTAAGAATAGAGAAGGTTGCATAGACTTGATTTTTGCACAAAAATAGATATTTTTGCTGGAAAAAGGGATAATGAAATTACCTGTTAACTTCTGCGAACGAACTCGCGAGATACTTTCCACTCAATATGAGGACTTTGAGCAAGCATTGCAACAAGATTCTCCCATTTCCATTCGACTTAATCCGCTTAAAACGGACAAATCGCTTCCGTTCGAAAGAGTTCCCTGGAGCGAACAAGGGTACTACCTTACCGAACGCCCAAATTTTACCTTCGATCCGCTTTTCCACGCCGGAGCTTATTATGTACAGGAGGCTTCGTCCATGTTTACCGGAAAAGCTGTCAAAGAATGGGTAAAAGAACCTTCGCGTGTACTCGATCTCTGCGCGGCTCCGGGAGGAAAATCTACTGATTTGCTTTCAGCATTACCGGAGAACAGCCTACTCGTATCCAACGAAATCATACGCAATCGAGCCTGGATCTTGGCAGAAAATATTACCAAATGGGGCTTTACAAACTGTATCGTTACCAATAACACAGCAGAAGACATTGGAGCACTAACGCATTTTTTCGATGTTATAGTCGTTGATGCACCTTGTTCGGGAGAAGGAATGTTTCGCAAAGATCCGGCCTCCATAGATGAATGGTCTGTCCAGAATGTAAATTTGTGTGCCAACCGGCAACAAGATATTATGACTCACATATGGGAAGCCCTACGTCCCGGTGGATTACTTATTTACAGCACTTGCACATATAATCTGGAAGAAAATGAACGCAATGTTCAATATTTCGTAGATAAATTTGATGCAGAGCCTCTACCCATCAATATTTCGGCAGATTGGAATATTCAACCAGCCATTGAAAACAACAATCCAATATATCGATTTTTCCCGCACAAAACCAAAGGAGAAGGTTTTTTTCTGGCCGTAATGAGAAAACCGGATGGCGATCGATATGAAATTCGTGATAAATCAAAAGAGAAAAAAAAGAAGGATGAAACTAAATTTCCAGAGCAAGCCAAAAACTGGTTGAAAAATAGCACTGATTTCTCTTTTGAAGTAGTAAACAATATTCTAAAAGCTTACCCGGCTCAATACGAGAAAGAATTCAAATTGATCAGATCAAAATTGAATGTCATTCACAGCGGAATCTCTTTGGCAGAAATAAAAGGAAAAGACCTTATTCCTGATCAGAGCGTAGCCCTGAGCCTTGCTCTTAACCGGGAACAATTCAACACAGAAGAAATAGAATTTGATAAAGCAATTAGCTATTTAAGAAAGGAATCAATTACCTTACCTGAAGATTGCCCCAAAGGATTTATTCTGCTTACATACAAAAACACCCCCCTGGGCTGGGTAAAAAACCTGGGCAATCGGGCCAATAACCTCTATCCACAAGAATGGCGTATCCGCACTGGATATACACCTGATGAAATAAAATCATTTTGGTAAAATAAAAAGCAGCCGTTAGCTGATCTTTTCGATCTGCTAACGGCTTTTTACTGCTTTAGGATTCTTATTGATAAAATCCTTCCAGCTAGAATATTTCTTTTCGGCTAACGGATTGTTCGTTTGATAAAAATGACACAATGCTGCGGCAAGTCCATCCGTAGCATCGAGCTGAGGAAGCATATTCTCATCCGGAATCTTCAGTATCCGCTTCAACATATCCGCCACTTGCTCTTTAGACGCCTTGCCACTCCCTGTAATCGACATTTTAATCTTCAACGGAGCATATTCTACAATTGGGATATCACGCGTAAGAGCGGCAGCCATAGCCACTCCCTGAGCACGTCCCAGTTTGAGCATCGATTGCACATTTTTACCAAAGAATGGGGCTTCAATCGCCAACTCATCGGGATGATACTGGTCAATAAGACCTACAACCCGCTCAAAAATCCGCTTCAACTTCAAATAATGATCATCGAACTTATCCAACTGAAGCACTCCCATAGCAATCAACTCGGGCTTATTCCCCGTTACTTTCAGAATGCCATACCCCATAATGGTTGTTCCGGGGTCAATACCTATGATGACTCTTTCTTTCATGCCAGACCCACCTCTTCCAATAAAGTGGAGAAGCCTACCATCTTTTCACCAAACAGTTTTAGCATCTCATGATGCAATAAATCGCCCGTACTTCGATACCACACTTCGAGTATTTCGATGCTTTCCACACGAAACTGAAGCGAATAATTCACACCCTCACTTTCATCTGTAAGAATCTTCAACATACGCGGAGTATGAACTTCACCCGACTCCAAAGCTTTGGGAATATAATTTTCGCGCAACCAGACCAATCCGGAATTGCACACGGAATGATCGAGACAATAAGTTGTATTGAATATTATCATTTGATATAAATTTTGTTTGTATAAAAAGAGGTCAACCTAATATAGTAGCCACTACCCGCCGGCTACCTCCATAATCACGAAACTCGCACAGGTAAATCCCCTGCCAGGTTCCAAGATTAAGGCGTCCCCGCGAAATGGGAATCGTAATGCTACTGCCCACCAATGATGACTTCGCATGAGCAGGCATATCATCATCTCCTTCTAAAGTATGGGTAAAATAGGATTGGTTTTCCGGCACCAAACGATCTAAAATTTGATTCATATCATACCGAACCGAAGGATCCGCATTCTCATTGATTGACAATGCGGCAGAAGTATGCTTAATAAAAAGATGCAAGATACCTGTTTCAGGTAAATCAGGCAACGCCTGCAAGACTTCGTCTGTCACCAAATGGGCCCCTCTGCGTCGCTGATGGAGAGTAAATTCAACTTGTTTGACCATATTCTAATTTTTACCGAAAAAATCGGGAACAAATTTACAAAAATATAAGCAAAGCCTTTTGTAGATTCATTTTTTTATCTACTTTTGTCCATCGGAAAGGGGGTTTAGCTCATCTGGCTAGAGCGCGACACTGGCAGTGTCGAGGTGACCGGTTCGAGTCCGGTAATCTCCACCAAATTACAATCCTTACAAATCTCTGATTTGTAAGGATTTTTTATTTCTTCCAAATCCTTATGATCAAAAACTATTTCCCTGTTAATTATTTCAACCCTTTTCTCACGTCACCCTCAACTTCAACTAAATCGCAACTAACATCATATAAAAAGCCGCTCCAAAAACTTTGGAAGCGGCTTTTTTATATGACTATTATAGTCTTCTATTATCCTAAATAACCCTTCAGTAATTTGCTTCGTGAACTTTGACGCAAACGACGAATTGCTTTTTCTTTGATCTGACGCACACGCTCGCGGGTAAGCCCAAATTTATCGCCAATTTCTTCGAGTGTCATTTCCTGGACACCAATACCGAAGAACATCTTGATAATATCGCTTTCACGTTCCGTCAAAGTAGATAAAGCACGATCAATCTCTTTAGCCAGCGACTCATTAATCAGACTGCGGTCAGCAATAGGTGAGTCATCATTCACCAATACATCAAGCAAACTATTGTCTTCACCTTCAACGAAAGGAGCATCTACCGAGATATGGCGGCCTGACACTTTCATTGTATCAGATATCTTATCTACCGGAATATCCAACTCATCGGCCAACTCTTCGGGAGAAGGTTTTCGTTCATTTTCCTGCTCGAACTTCGAGAATGCCTTACTGATTTTATTCAGTGAACCTACCTGATTCAATGGCAAACGTACAATACGGGATTGTTCAGCCAAAGCCTGAAGAATAGATTGACGAATCCACCATACAGCGTAAGAGATAAATTTAAAACCTCTTGTCTCATCAAATTTTTCTGCCGCCTTGATCAAACCCAAGTTACCCTCGTTAATCAAGTCAGGCAAACTTAATCCCTGATTCTGATACTGTTTAGCTACGGAAACCACAAAGCGAAGATTAGCCCGTGTCAGTTTTTCCAAAGCAACGCGGTCGCCTTTTTTAATCCGTTGGGCAAGTTCTACCTCTTCTTCTACAGTAATCAGGTCTTCGCGACCAATCTCCTGAAGATATTTATCCAGCGAGGCGCTTTCCCTGTTAGTAATTGATTTTGTGATCTTAAGCTGTCTCATTATCTAAAAAAAATTAGGGTGCAAAGATAGAGATTTTTATCCAAATCCACACGTTAAATTTTAAAAAAGGAAGCCTGACGTTTCCGCTAGCTTCCTTGTCCATTATTGAATAACCTTACTTTTAAACAGCATAAACAATCTTTTGTTTACCTTAAAAACCTAATTTAATATCTATTACAGAAAGGGCGGCTCAGGTGTATTTATTATGTAATGAAAATAGGATAACCAAAACACTGCCTGAAATATACGCCATCTTTACTCTGATAAATCAATAGCATAATAAGCCGATTTTCCATTCGGATAAACCCCAACCACAAACATGGCCTGATCACCGGCATTTCCACTCTGGATACGTGCAGCTATCTGCTCTACATCCTCTTTCTTCTCAATACGGGTATCATTAATCTTTAAAATTACAAATCCTTTACGAATGCCCGCATCCTGAAATTTTCCCTTACTCAGACCTGCAACCTGAACCCCGGAATCTACACCCAACTGCTTCTTCAAGTCAGATGAGAGCTCTTCAAAGGCTGCCCCCAACACCTCGGCACCAACTTCTTTGACTACGGAGGTATTTCCATTTTTATTTCGGAGAGTTACAGCGAAATCTTTTTGATCTTTTCCACGCATTACAGTAACTTTCACCTTATCACCAGGGCGATAACGGCTGATTTGCTCCTGCAATTCGGAACTGTTTTTAATTTTCACATCGTTTACTGCGACAATCACATCATTCGGTTTTACACCGGCTTCCATTGCTGCGCTACGATCGGTAACTTTCGAAACAAACGCACCTTCATTTACGTGAAGATCGTATTTCTTAACCAACTCATCGTTAACGCTACCCATCTCAACACCCAACAGAGCACGCTGAACGGTTCCATATTGCTTTAAGTCTGCTACTACCTTACTCACAATTGTTACCGGAACAGCAAACGAATATCCGGTATAATTGCCGGTTTGTGAAGCTATTGCTGTATTTATACCAATCAGTTCGCCGCGTGTATTTACCAACGCACCTCCACTGTTTCCTGGATTCACAGCCGCATCTGTTTGAATAAATGATTCAATCTTCATACTACCAGAAGAAACACCTATACTTCTTGCTTTGGCACTTACGATACCGGCGGTCACCGTAGAGGTCAGATTAAATGGGTTACCAACTGCCAATACCCACTCTCCAACCTTCAATTTATCAGAATCACCGAAAGGAATCACCGGCAAGTCTTTTTGATCAATCTTGATGAGTGCAATGTCCGTTGCCGGATCAGCGCCAATCAACTTCGCTTTAAATGTGCGATTATCGTTCAATGTGACATCCAGCTCATCGGAGCCATCTACGACATGGTTATTAGTCACAATATAACCATCGGAAGAAATAATTACACCTGAACCAAAACCAACCTGCGGCTGAGGTTGAACTTGTCCTTGCCCCCGATCTCCGAAAAAGAAATCAAAAAAGGGATCTGACGACTGAACGTACCCTTTCTTCATTGAGGTAGCTTTAATGTGAACTACCGCATGTACTGAATTCTCAGCAGCAACCGTGAAATCAGTAGATACCGCCGGAGCTGCACTCAAGGAGGTGAAACTTACCGGAAGGGAAGAACCATCTGAATTGACGGTTCGATTGCTTTTTGTGATGTACGAATAGGTACCTAAGGTTACACCTGAGCTGAGAAGGGCCACTGCTACCAGACCCAGCCATTGCTTTGCACTTTGTCTCATTTTAGTGTTCGTTTAATTGTTAATTTAAAACGTTAATTTAACGGTTTAGACATCAATCTTATTGCAAAGATTATTCTTAAATTGCCCCAAAATCTCATTTTTAATCAGATTTAACTACTAAATCATCTACAAAAAACATATTAACAAATTGACATTTCTCACGAATGAATACAACTGAAAAATTGTCAGATTTATCCTTGATAAAAAACTGACAAAAAGTATCTTACCAATATTAACTGACAAAAATTCATACAATTCACAAGCACAATCTCTTCCGCAACCTATTTCTTCGTAAATTTGCCGATATAAATCAGTCGCAATATGCCAACATGTATAAGTGGCGTACAGTTGAAATATAATCCTTAAGCAATGAAGAATTATTTTGTTCACGAAACAGCAATTATTGACGAAGGCTGTCTAATCGGAGAAAATTGCCGGATTTGGCACTTTTCGCACCTGATGGACGGATGCCGCTTAGGTGATCATTGCAATATCGGACAGAACGTTTTTATTGCATCGGGAGTAGAAATCGGGAACAGGGTAAAAATTCAGAATAATGTATCACTCTACTCGGGTGTGATTTGCGAAGACGATGTATTCCTGGGACCATCGTGCGTGTTTACTAACGTGATCAATCCGCGCAGTTTCATCAATCGCAAAGAGGAGTTTCGCACTACTTATATAGAGAAGGGAGCAACTATCGGGGCCAATGCCACCATCATTTGCGGAAATCGCATAGGTGAGTACTCATTAATTGGGGCGGGGGCAGTGATTACTAAAGACGTTCCTCCATATTCGCTTTGGACCGGTAATCCGGCCAAACAAACCGGATGGGTCAGTCGAAACGGACACAGACTTCATTTTGATGAAAAGGGAGAAGCTTTCTGTCCAGAAACAGGCGAAAAATATTTATTCTCAGCAGGCAAAGTCATTCAGGTACAACAATAATCGCCATTAATCTGATTTTTTACCAACAGCATTATTGCGCTAATTACTCCGAATTTACAAATTCAGATTCGCGGTATTAAAAATACAAATTCATTATGTTTGGATTGTTTAAAAGCAAGAAAAAAGCATCACCTCTCAATATTTGTTTTAGTACAGATGTTCATTCACATATATTACCCGGGATTGATGACGGATCAGAAAATATTGAGGAATCAATAGCATTGATACGCCGATTGCAGGCATTCGGTATCAAGCGCATTATTGCAACCCCTCACATTACCGAGGAGGTTTTCCCTAATAACCTCGAAACCATTGAAACTGCATACCAAAAACTTCGGAAAGCCCTTGATGAGGAACAGATCGATATCGAAATTTTGTATTCGGCAGAATATCGTTTAGATTCGAATTTTCTTGAACACCTCAACCGAAATGAATTAATTCCATTTCCGCAAAACTATCTATTAATAGAGAATTCTTTTTTACAACCTTACTGGAAACTTGACGATATGATTTTTCAGCTTAACCTTTCCGGATACAAACCAATATTGGCGCATCCGGAAAGATACACATACTATCACTCAGACCTTTCAGTTTTTGACAGGCTGCAAAACTTAGGTTGTAAGTTTCAGGTAAATATTCTTTCATTAGCAGGTTGTTATGGAAAAGAAACAAGAAAAGTTGCCATGCACTTGCTGGACAAAGGATATATTAGTTTTCTGGCAACTGACGTACACCACATGCGCCACATTTCCGCCATAGAGGCGTTTTTAAAAAGCTCTGATTTCGAAAAAATATCAGCAAAGCTGAATATACTCAACGATTCGATTTAAGTTGATTACTTAAAAGAAATAAATTACATTAGCGCTTCAACCACAATCGTCTTAACGTAGGGTTAGATTTTGCGGTTACCCCCACTACCAACAGAGTCATCATACCACCAAAAACTACTGACGGAATCAGGCCCATCAACCTTGCGGCTGTTCCCGATTCAAAAGCGCCCAATTCATTGGACGATCCGATAAAAATGCTGTTGACCGATGCTACACGACCTCGCATGTGATGCGGCGTATAGAGTTGCAAAATCGTTCCACGTATCACTACGCTTACATTGTCAAACACGCCACTAAACATGAGCAATACGGCAGACAACCAGAAATCTTTTGACAAAGCGAATCCAATCATACAGAGCCCAAAACCGACTACTGCACCCAGTAACAAACGTCCGCTATGCTTTACAGGCGGATTAAACATCAGATAAAATGACATTATGATGGCTCCCACGGCAGGACATGAACGCAAGAACCCTAACCCTTGCGGCCCTGTATGCAATACCTCGGAGGCAAATACCGGCAACATAGCTATTGCACCGCCAAACAATACTGCAAACATATCGAGCGAAAAAGCACCCACAAGTTCGGGGCTTTTCATGACAAAATTTACCCCCTCACGAATGCGCAGTAAAATCCCCTCTTCCCCCTTCTTAATCTCTACAGCTTGTCCTGGCACCCGGATACCCGAAAGCATTATCAGCGAAATAAAATAGATGACCAAAACCGAAACATAGGCTGTCTGAATACCTGAGAAGCCGTATATCAATCCGCCCAAAGCAGGTCCTGTCACCGCTCCGATTTGCCAATTAGCACTACTCCAGGTGGCTGCATTGGCATAAAGCTTTTTATCGACCAACTGTCCCAACATGGCCGTATGAGCAGGCATCAGTATACCACGTGATAATCCCGTGAGGAAAATCGTCACAAAGACAGGCCAGATGCCTAGTTTTTCATAACAATGCAGACTCTCAATACTATATGTAGATAGAATGGCAGAGCCCAACAGTAGAATCAATGTGGTGTATCGAATAATCTTTTTGCGATCCCACAAATCAATATAATGTCCGGCGAAGAGTGAAATTCCGATTTGCGGTATCACCTCAACCAGACCGATTAATCCAAGCCAGAATACGTTCTTGGTCAGGAAATAGACATGCCAGCCCACAATCACCGATTGCATGAGCGTAGCCATGGTCATAAAAAAACGATATCCGAGAAAAAAGCGAAAGCTCTGCACGCGCACCGCTGCGAATGCTTCATTGGAAAGAAATTTTGAAAACATGCCTCCTTAATTTGGGACTCAAAGGTAGATATTTGCTATTTTTACACCTGATTTTAAATCAGAAAAAAGATAAAATGACTTTAAAATCAGTCATTGCACTTTTCCAACCGTGTAATCATCTCTTCAAAACGTTCGCCCTCACGTGGTAAACGTAGAGAAAATTCACTTTGGGACTTCTTCCGGAATTTAAGCAGCGGCATTTTCAATAAAGACAGGGCGGCATGCATCATTATTGCACCCTGAATAAAGATTGCGAATATCTTGCTGTAGTTTGGATAATGCTTCTTGAAGAAAATCACCATCGCTCCATAGAAGACATTTACATAACGAAAACTATCTTTCTTGGTACTTTCTCCTTTATAATGAATAATGGTTTCGGGTAAATAGTAGTTGCGATAGCCCGCCAAAATAAGTCGATAAGACAGGTCGATATCTTCTCCATACATAAAAAAGATTTCGTCGAGAAGCCCACTTTTAGTTAATGCTTCTGCCCGCATCAGCATAAATGCACCCGAAAGCACCTCCACCTGATGCACTTTGTTTCTATCCAGATAAAGCAACCGATATTTACCAAAGAAAGACGATTCAGGGAAAAGAGTGGTCAAACCAAACATCTTACAAAATGAATTCCAGGGAGTGGGTAATCCGCGCTTCGATTCCGGCAGAAAGCGACCATTCCCATCAATCATTTTCACTCCCACCCCACCTGCATCAGGGTGCTCGTCCATAAAGTGACAAACATTTTTCAGCACCTCCTCACCTACTACGGTATCAGGATTTAGCAGCAATACATATTCGCCCTTGCTCAACCGAATAGCTTGATTATTAGCTCTCGAAAAACCTACATTCTCCGCATTAGCAATAAATTGCACCTCCGGGAAACGCGGTTTCAAATATTCTAATGAGCCATCCGTCGAAACATTATCAACGACAAACACCTCTGCATCCAAACCCTCAAGGGCTCGAAATACCGAAAGCAAACATTGCTCCAGCAATAATTTAACGTTGTAATTGACGATGACAATTGATAACTTCATGTGTAACTTTGTAATTTTTGAGACCGTTTGACATAAATATTGGTATCACCCGCCATTTCTCATTCGGTCCAGTGCTTCGCCTATCACAATAAAAAGGTTTTTGCGTCCCACCCGGGAATTGTTTTCCATCATCATGATTGACGGATCAAACGGTGAATACATCTGGTTTTGCTTAATCATATGATAAATCTGCCCCCAATCGGGTAATCCGCCCAGATTGCGATCATCAATAAACAGATCTGCCAAAACTTTGCGTGAAGGATGGTCTTCAGCCTTTTCTCCCGGAAATGATTCATTTACGGCAAAAAACTCAACACCACATTTCCGGCAATATTCGACCGCCTCCTTCAAACAATCACCTTCGCGCACCGTCCATAGGATAAGTTGATGACCATCCTTTTGCAGTTGAATCAATGTCTCGATAGCAAAAGGAATAGGTGATCCGATACGGGGATAATCATGCTCTACAATTGTCCCATCAAAATCTACTGCTATAATCATAATTTGAAAGCTTCGTTAAACAATGTCCGGTTGATAATAGAACGACCCAATGTCACCTCGTCGGCATATTCCAGCTCATCACCGATGGCAATACCACGAGCAATAATGGAAATCTTCACATCATACCCGGCTAATTTTCTAAAAATATAAAAATTGGTGGTGTCTCCCTCCATGGTAGTACTCAGTGCAAGAATCACCTCTTTCACATTCCCTGAAGCAACCCGTTCCACGAGGCTCTCAATTTGTAAATCGGCAGGGCCAATACCCTCCATAGGTGAAATGATACCACCCAATACATGATATAATCCCCGGAATTGCAACGTATTCTCGACCGCCATAAGCTCTTTGATATTCTCGACAACACAAACGGTCGACGCATCCCGCGAAGGATCGGCACATAACGCACATTTATCGGTATCGGAGATGTTATGACAGACCTGACAATATTTGATATTTCGCAAATCGATCAATGCATTACCCAACCCTTCGGCCACTTCCGGCTTCTGGCGAAGCAGATGTAAGACCAATCTCAGTGCCGACTTTTTTCCGATCCCCGGTAATTTGGAAAACTCATTGACCGCATTTTCAAGTATAAATGAAGGATATTCCATAATATGAAAAATAGAAACAAACCATTGTCGCTTGTCTCCTATTTGTAAATTGTATGTTAATAAATTTGCACTCCTATTCCCGGTCGATCTGTCAATGCAATCTTTCCATCAACAATCTTCACTCCATCGAAGCAATCGTTAGTGATCAACAGATTGCCATCAAGATCCGCCCAATCCACGTCCGGTGAAAGTTGAGCTGCAGCATTGATCGCACAGGATGTTTCAGTCATACAACCCAGCATCACTCTCATATCAAGCGCTTTAGCTAAAGTTACCATCTCTTTAGCCTCGCGCATCCCGGTCGATTTCATCAATTTGATATTTACCCCCGAATAAACGCCATATGCTCTGCGAACATCTGGTAAGCGTTGTACAAACTCATCAGCAATAATAGGCAACGGACTATTTTGAGTAAGCCATGCCGTCCCATCAATCATCTCTTTGGGCATCGGCTGCTCTATAAAAATAACATTTTGCCCTTCGAGCCAATAAATCATCTCCAGTGCCAGCTCTTTATTTGTCCACCCCTGATTCACATCCACACAAATCGGTTTATCAGTGACGGAACGAATAGTCTCGATCAGTTCCCGATCATTGCCCCGACCCAACTTTACTTTCAGGATACAATAAGGTTCTGCTTCCAATACTTTCTGACGAATAATATCAGGAGAATCAATACCGATGGTAAAAGAGGTACTTGGAGTTTTTTCAGCCGAAAGCCCCCAAATCTTATACCAAGGCTGACCTAATAATTTCCCGACTAAATCATGCAAGGCAATATCCACGGAAGCCTTAGCGGCAGGATTTCCCGGTAGAATCCGATCGACATATGCCAATATCTCTTCCATACGAAATGGATCGTGAAATTGAGACAATTCGAGCAATGATAAAAAACGAGCTACCGATTCCTGAGACTCTCCCAGATAAGGAGGCATCGATGCTTCTCCATACCCCGTTACGCCCTCCCACTCGATTTGAACAAGCATAACAGGAGTACTGGTGCGAGATCCGGAAGCTAGATTAAACGCATGTCGCAGATGAAGCTCATACGGTTTGAATGTTAATTGAAGTCCCTTATATCGGATTGAATTCATATATTAGATAAATTCCGGATATTCGCTCTTCAATAAAAGGCTAAATCCTGCTTTATCTGACAAATATAATAAAAACCCCATTTTAACGGGCTTCTCAATACAATTTAATACAATAAAGAGTTTCCGTTAATTTTCCGATTTTACTTTCCTTTACACTTCATCCAGAGGCTTTCGTTTCATCTCCTTCAATTGTTTAAACATACCGGGAGTCATACCGGTCTCCTTCTTAAAGCGGCTAGAGAGGTAAGCTACACTACTGTATCCCATCTTGTTAGCAATCTCGGTTAATGTGAGCTCACCGTAAGCCAGCAATTCCTTCACCCGTTCGATCTTTTGACGAATGATATATCGCTCAATGGTCATGCCTTCCATTTCCGAAAAGAGGTTGCTAAGGTAGGTGTAGTCGCGGTTGAGTTGTGTCTCGATAAACTCGGAGTAGTTGATCTTCAGCTCCTCATCGGTGTAATGCACCAGCTTTACCACCGCATTTTTGATGCGCTCAACAATACGGGCTGGAGTGTTCCCGATCAGCTCGAAACCCAGTTCCTGCAAACGTTTGGCAAAGGAGGATATTTCTTCAGCTGAAAGGTTATTTTCTATCTCCGCTTCACCTAATTCAATTGACAATGGCGGCCATCCCAGCTCTTCGAGCAGAGATCTGACCGCCATTATACATCGGGGACACACCATATTTTTGATATATATCTTCATCAGCGACAGTTCTTTTTTTCAAAATTAGAGCTTTTCGCCGAAAAAGCTACAGCATGATGCCGTTAATCCAGCTTTTCTGCCTGATAACCGAAGCTTTTCAATGCCTCCACGATTTCGTTTGGTGAAAGGTTTTCGGTTTTAATAATGGTCAGGATTTTTAAAGGGTCTGTTACATCAACACTCCAATTGCCGGAGCCCACAAGTTTGTCTAAGATTGCTGTGACTTTAGCTACACAGTTGTTGCACTGCAGATTGGTCTTGAATTTTAATGTAGTCATAATGTTGATTATTTATTGGGTTAATTTCTTTAATGAACATCCCGATATCTACCTAATCTGAATATTTCTTCCCTCGTTCGCTTTCATTTTACTTCACCCTTTATTAAAGGTTCATTTTAGGTTCGTTATAGGTTGACTTTAGGTCTAAAAATTGAAAATATAAAATAGATATAGTAGTAACACATAGATATAATAGTCCTTATAAAAGGTATTTTATGACTATCTCACCACTATGTTATCTCTATGTTATGACTGTATATAGGTAAAGTCAACCTATACTCAACCTATAGAGAACCTAGAAGTAAAGTATAATGAATGCAGAGCGGTATTTTTTTAAGCATTCATTATTTCTGCAAATATTGATAATCCTACCTAATGTCAGGTACAACGGACCTGATTAATTTTTGACTTAGGCGAATATTGGGATATTCATAATTTATTTTGATTAAGATAGATCGTCCTTTTGAAGTTGCATTACAATCATAGCTAAGTGCGGGATGACCCAACTTAAGTGAAACCTTATCTTTTTAGAATTTGAAACAAACGATGACAGCTCCATATATTATTTCTTTCCCTTCAGCCGTAAACTATTCGTCACTACCGAAACAGAGCTAAATGCCATAGCAGCCCCGGCAATCATCGGGTTAAGCATAAAACCGAAGAACGGATACAATGCCCCGGCAGCAATTGGAACTCCGATTAAATTATAAATAAACGCCCAGAAAAGATTCTGATGAATGGTCTTCACCGTTAGCTTCGAGAGACGGATGGCTCTCGAAATTAGGCGAAGATCGGACGAGATAATTGTCATTTTTGCCACGTCCATAGCAATGTCAGAACCTTTGCCCATGGCAATACTAACATCTGCTTGGGCCAATGCGTGCGAGTCGTTGATACCATCGCCCACCATCGCCACTATTTTACCTTCGCTTTGAAGCTGTTTGATAAAATCGGCTTTATCGGATGGCATTACCTCCGCCCTGTAGTGTTTTATACCGACTGAATCAGCCACCGCCTGAGCTGTTTGTATATGATCACCGGTGAGCATATAGATCTCGATGCCCTGACTTTGCAATTCACGAATGGCTTCCGCAGAGGTGGTTTTGATTTGATCGGCAATGGCAATTACAGTTAGCAATTCGCTTTCACGGGCAAAGAGCACTACTGTCTTAGCTTGATTTTGCAGGGATTCGATTTGCTGTTGTATGTTTTCGGTAATCGCTACACTATAATCATCTGCTAGTTTTTGATTTCCCACAATATAACGTTCTCCTTTTAGTAGGGCAATAACTCCTTTGCCGGTGATACTTTCGAAACCATTCAGGGAAATCCGCTTATCCGGATTAGGTAATGCATTAATCACAGCTTCGGCCAGTGGGTGCTCCGACTGCTTTTCAATGGCATACAGAATCGGCATTAAATCAGTATGTTCCGATTCGGGTACGTTCCAGAGCATGTCGGTGACAACAGGCCTGCCTTCGGTGATAGTTCCTGTTTTATCCAATACAATCGCATTGATACGGTGTGAAAGCTCTAAGCTCTCGGCATCCTTGATCAGGATTCCCTGCGAAGCGCCTTTTCCCATCCCCACCATAATAGCTGTGGGGGTCGCGAGTCCTAAAGCGCAGGGGCAGGCAATCACCAGCACTGTCACCATCGCCAACAGTGCTTGAGTAAAGGCATTCTCTCCACCGAAAAACATCCAAATCGCAAAGCTTAGTATCGAAATGGAAATAATGACCGGCACAAAAATTCCAGCCACCTTATCCACCAGCTTTTGCACGGGGGCTTTGCTGCCCTGTGCCTCCTGCACCATACGGATTATTTGCGCCAAAATGGTTTCTCCACCCACCTTTTGCGCTTCAAAGACGAAGCTGCCTTTTTGGTTAACCGTTCCGGCAAAGACTTTATTACCAGCTCCCTTTTCCACAGGCAGGGATTCGCCCGTGATGGTGCTTTCATCCACAAATGAAGTACCAGAAACGATTTCGCCATCGACCGCGATCTTTTCACCAGGCTTCACCAACAGACGAAAACCAACTTTTACCTGTGAAACAGCAATCTCGATTTCCGGGCCGTTTCCAGCTACTAAAGTAACAGTTTTGGGTTGTAATCCGATCAGCTTTTTGATAGCGGAAGAGGTTGAAGATTTAGCTCGCTCCTCCAATAATTTCCCCAACATCACAAACGCGATCACCACCGCCGATGCCTCGTAATAGACATGCGGGTGCAATCCGCGATTATGCCAGTACTCAGGATAAATTGTATTGAACAAGCTAAATAGATAGGCAATACCAGTACTCAACGCTACCAGCGTATCCATATTTGCCTGACGTTTCACCGCCAGACGGGCAGCATTGACAAAGAATTTTCTCCCGAAAATCGTCAATACAGGAAAAGTCAGCACCGCCATAATCCAATTAGCAAATGGTAACTCCATCAACAACATACCGATAATCACCACCGGCATGGCAAAAATTCCTGCCAACAGGGCATTACGCTGTAACTGCTTGTATTGCGTACGGTGCAACTCTTCGACTTGGTCACCCTCTTCCTCTTCGATCAACAGATCAAAACCGACAGCATTGATAGCTGCTTTTAGTGTTTCGGCATTGGTTAAAGCGGGATCAAATTCAATCCACGCCATCGCATTCGCTATATTCACAGCAGCATCGATTACGCCTTTCTGCATCTTCAGGACGTTCTCTACACTCGAAGCACATGCTGAGCAACTCATGCCTAAGACAGGGTAGCTTTTTTTTATGATAGATGTCATATTTGAAAGGTTGAGAATTTAATTAACGGAGTAACCGAATTTTAGATACGAGTTCTTCGATGCAAAGTTAACGAGGGTATAAAACGGGACTGTTATACAATCCCTGCAATAAATTATAAGATTTACAGGTTTCACACTTTGTTACCTAATCTTACTTGATTATAAACCTAAGTGATATAGTTTTGTTCTATAAACAACCATTTCCCAAAACAAATAATCAATGACAGCAAAAGAACAAATACTCTACAAACGAGCTTACGTATTGAGCCTTTTCACCATTTTCTATAATATTGTGGAAGGCATTGTATCGATGATTCTGGGTTATTCCGATGACTCACTTACACTTTTTGGTTTTGGTGTGGACAGTTTTATCGAAGTGATGTCGGGGATTGGCATTGCGGTGATGATCCGAAGAATCGGACAAAATCCAGATAGCCCGAAAAGTCATTTCGAAATCCAGGCACTACGTATCACCGGAACAGCATTTTACCTCTTATCCGCCGGACTACTAACTGGTATAATTGTGAATATTGCAACGGGACATAAGCCCGAAACAACGCTCTGGGGTATTGTAATTTCTCTGATCTCCATTGCAACGATGGTTTGGCTGATGAATGCGAAAAAGAAAATCGGCAAACAACTCGATTCTGAACCGATTATAGCCGATGCCAATTGCACGAAAGTGTGCGTTTACATGTCAGTGGTGCTGCTTACTGCAAGTTTGATCTACGAACTGACGGGATTTGCCTATGCAGATGCGATTGGTGCAGCGGGTTTGATCTACTTTTCCATTATGGAAGGCAAAGAGGCTTTTGAAAAAGCAAAAGGGAAAGCATGTTGTTGCGATTGCTACTGAAATTAATATCCTATGTAAAAACGCGAAGCCGCAAAGAATATAAATATCTAAGCAGCTTCGCGTTTTTACTTTTTGTATTGTTCAATTAAAGCGTTATTTCCCGTCCCCTTTCACCATTACAAGCATCATTTTAAACTTCTCGGTGGCAAAAACAGCATGAGGAATATGGGCGGGCATTACGATTGCTTCACCTTCAGTAAGCTCATAGGGTTGGCCATCAATGGTGATTCTGGCAAGACCTTCGATCACCACTACCATGGCATCAAACGGTGCAGCGTGTTCGCTTAATCCTTCTCCTTTATCAAAAGCAAAAAAGGTAACATTTCCGCCCTTCTGTTTGATCGATTGTTTGCTGACGACCGAGCCTTCGGCATACGATACGGTTTCTTTGAGAGTAAACTTTTTTGGAGCAATATACATTTTCAGGTCCATTTGAATTTGATTTAATAGTTTATTGAATGAAAAATAATTATCCAACAAACGTTTGACGGAGGGGGAATGTTCAGTATAGTCTCTTCTTAAAATAATTATATTCTTATATTTTCAGACTTTTACCATGTTGCTTCAGCCAAAGCTGATAAGAGTTTACACTATTCTGCCATAGAATATAGGCTCCAGGGCCAATTGAAGAGATGGGATCGAGATATGATTGTGCCATCCAGATGGCAAGAACTGTATTTTTCTGAAATAGACCCTGCCCGCCCGTAATGGTGCTTTGATAGCGGGAACCAATCTTCCGCCCCAATAGAAACTGCACAATACAAATGATAAATGCAGAGACAGCAATGGCGATTTCCGTTGTATGATTGGCTGCCGATTGTTGCCTGATAAATGAAACTGTTTTACCCACCATGATTGTGAGCGACAATGCCCACAGGTAAAAGGATAAACTTTGACGATTCTGTATAAAGACATGAATGCGCGGTGCAATCTTCTGCATCAACCCGGCAATAAAAATCGGAACGATCAGCATTGGAAAAACTTCCCGAAGGATTTGAAACAACGATGCCAGGAACGAGACATCACCCCGACTGCCAATCAAAGAAAAAATAGCGGGAGCAAAAACCGCCACTCCGAGGTTACTAATCAGGCTATAGGCGGTCAGGCTCGCCACATTACCACCCAACATTCCCGTAATCACGGCAGCAGCCGTAGCTGTCGGCGCTAATACACAAATCATTGCACCTTGTGCCACCACAGGATTATACCAATAAATAAGTCCATAAATGAATAGGCTTCCTAAAATCTGTATGCCCAACAAATAGAAGTGGAATCGGGAGAATTGAATATCCCGGATTAAAACCTTGCAATAGGTGACAAATAACATTGTGAAAATGAGATAGGGCGTGATACCCGCAAATTGAGCGAAAAATTGAGAAAACACAATACCCATGGTCATAGCAATGGGCAGCATGTATGATTTCAGGAGTCGAAACATTACCTTTATTTATTAGAGAAATACAGATAAACCAAAAGTCTACAGGCAAAGCTACGAATCATTTAAAAGCGAAAGGACGAAGATGTAACGATTTTAAATTAATTTGTACGTCTGTGGAAAAAGGCAGGACATATCTTGACTAAAAAACAACTGGGAGGGTAGACAAGGTCACATGCCCCGCCTACCCTCCCAGTTATTTTCAATTTATTCAGATTGAATTCACAGTATAATCTGATATATCCAAGTGTATGCGACTAATCCTATGAATTACTTTGCATTTCTGCCTTTACAATCAATCCATTGTCAGTGTAACATTGTGCTCCTGAGCAAGCTTGCGCATATTAATCAGGGCATACCGCATCCGGCCCAATGCTGTATTGATACTTACGCCTGTAATCTCTGCAATTTCCTTGAAACTAAGATCCTTGTAATATCGCATCACAAGTACCTCTCGCTGATTAGCTGGCAGATTTCGAATAATCTTGCGAATATCAGAACGTATTTGCAGTTGAATCATTTGATCTTCAATCGTTCCTTCGCTAAAACGGCTACTATTGAGCACACCGCTATCTTCACACGATGTGGAATTTTCATCCTTATCCTGACGAAAATTATCAATTATAAGATTGTGTGCAATACGGGAAATCCAGGCTGCAAATTTTCCGTTTTCAGAATAGCGACCTTGTTTGATGGTCACAATAGCTTTCATGAAAGTCTCCTGAAAAATATCTTCGGCCAAATCCTTATCGCGAACGATATAAAAAATATAGGAATAAATTTTCGTTTTGTGGCGGGTTAACAATACGTCGAATGCCTCATTCTCTCCTGCAGCAAATAGTGAAACTAATTGCTCATCAGTAAACTTTACTAATTTTTCCATGATGTAAGGTGTAAAAAATTTAAGTAAAGCGTCAAATCATAGGCTTCTAAGTTTTGTTTTTAATGGTTAGTAATGCAAATAAAAGCGATTTTCCCGAATAAAAAAAACATCTGACACAATAAATTGTGATTAACAGAGGTTAAAGCGATTTTCAGAAGAGGGAAAGTATTAATTTATAACGAAATCCAATTTGCAATAACACCCAACCCTACATTACTCCTGTTTTACAACATAATAGGTGGGGTAAATTCAAGAATACTCGGTGTTGATCATTTAATTCATATTAGCTTTCACGGATATGAACTTTTAACAGCAGACTAAAATAGAAAGTTCATACCCGTGAAACACTATTAACATATATTTATAATTAAAGAAGTACCGACAATGCATCAGCTACAATAAAAGTGCTGCCTCCTATATATATGAAGTCTTTGGGTTGCGCAGCCTGACGAGCTGCTGCAACGGCTTCGGGAACAGATGCAAATATATCCCCCTGTAGATTAAATGTAGATGCCAGCTCCTGCAATTCACGTTCATCAAGTGCCCGCGGTATCGATGCCTTTGTAAAGTAATATCTGGCATGACGGGGTAACATCGAAAGAATTTTTCGCACATCTTTGTCATTAACCACACCAATGACGATATGCAGTTGGTCATACTTTTCATTAGCCAGCTGCTGCACTATATATTGCATGCCCCCTTCGTTATGTCCGGTATCACAGATGATTTTTGGCGATTCGCCCAGCTTCTGCCAACGACCTTGCAAGCCGGTAAGCGTTGTAACTTCAGCAAAACCTTGTTGCACGGCTATTTGAGAGATTTTGTAACCTTCTTGTATTAATAGTTCCAGAGTTTGCAGTACTGTCGCCGCATTTTTATCCTGACACAATCCGCCAAGTTCACCCCATATTTCACCAAACTTTTTAGTTGCATAATTCCAACCTCCGGTTTGTCGGGGTTGAGCTGAAAGTATTGGTTTCTCTTCCTGCACGAAATAGATGGGAGCTTTTACTTCAACAGCTTTATTACGGAAGGTATCTGCGACATCCCCTTCTGCCTCCCCGATTACAACAGGCACGCCTGATTTGATTATCCCCGCTTTCTCAACTGCAATCTTTGACAAAGTATCTCCCAGAAACTGTACGTGATCGAAGCTTATATTGGTAATCACTGACACATCGGGTGTAATGATATTCGTACTGTCGAGTCTTCCTCCCAAACCAACCTCAATAATTGCCACATCGACTTGCTGTCGTGCGAAATAGTCAAACGCCATCATCATGGTCAACTCAAAAAAAGAAGGATGAATAGTTTCGGAATATGCGGAATGTTTTTCTACAAAATCTACTACAAATTCCTTCTCAATCATTTTCCCGTTCACACGTATGCGCTCTCGAAAATCAACCAGATGCGGCGAGGTATAGAGCCCCGTTTTGTATCCTGCTTTTTGCAAAACGGCAGCCAATAGATGCGATGTCGACCCTTTGCCGTTTGTGCCCCCGACGTGAATAGTGCGATACTTTCGGTGCGGATGATTAAGGTAAGTATCTAAGGATAAACTATTTCCAAGTCCTTCTTTGTATGCTGTAGCTCCTGTGCGCTGAAACATCGGCAAGCGCGTATAGAGATAATCAAGAGTTTGCTCGTAATTCATCTAAAAAATTGCGTTATAAAATGTAGATTATATCGATTTTAATTGTAATTTGCATGCAAATATCAACATTTAAATCGAAATACTATGGGAACAAAGAAAAATTTTGTACTGGATACAAATGTTATCCTGCACGACTACAAATGTTTGGAGAATTTTCAGGAAAACGATTTATATATTCCCATTATCGTATTGGAAGAGTTGGATAAGTTCAAAAAAGGCTCGGAGCAGATCAATTTCAATGCCCGGGAGTTTGTTCGTGAACTAGATGCTCTATCCAATGACGAGATGTTTAAAAAAGGGGTAGATCTAGGACCTGGAATGGGAAGATTGTTCATTATGGCCACCGATCATATCGAACCAGAAGTAGCGGAAGTCTTTCAGGAACGCACCCCTGATCATAAAATCCTTTCGGCGGCTATCCAACTCATCAAAACCAAGAAGACCACACACACCATCCTTATCACCAAAGACATCAATTTACGCATGAAGGCCCGTGCATTGGGTATTCCTACTGAAGATTATATCAACGACAAGGTAACCAATGTGGATATTTTCGAGCGTGAAGAACAGGTCTTTACGGATATTGATCCCGAACTGATAGATAAATTATACAGTTCAAAAGAAGGTCTTCCCGTTTCTGATTTCGATTTTGCGAATATCATTCAGGCAAACGAATGTTTCGTTCTCCAAAGCAACCGTTCAACGGTTTTGGCCAGATATAATCCATTCACTCGTATGGTAAAAAAGGTAAAGAAAGATAAGAACTATGGCATTGAACCAAAAAATGCAGAACAAAGCTTTGCCTTTGAGGTACTCAATGATCCCGAGATCAAACTAGTAGCACTCACCGGAAAAGCAGGAACCGGTAAGACGCTTTTAGCTCTTGCTGCTGCATTGAAGCAACATCAGGAATACAAAGAAATCTTACTGGCTCGTCCCATCGTTTCTTTGGCCAATAAAGACATCGGCTTCCTACCCGGTGACGAAAAACAAAAGGTTGCACCTTACATGCAACCTTTGTTCGACAATTTGGCCGTAATCAAACATCAGTTCATGCCCTCATCAGCCGATTATAGATTGATCGAAGACTTACAAAGTAACCAGCAATTGGTAATCGAAGCCTTAGCTTTTATACGCGGACGGAGCCTTAGCGATACTTTCTTCATCATCGACGAGGCTCAGAACCTCACTCCTCACGAAGTGAAAACAATTATCACCCGGGCGGGAGAAGGTACAAAGATGGTTCTCACGGGAGACATTCAACAGATCGACTCTCCTTATCTGGACGCGGAATCAAACGGCCTTGCCTATATGATCGACAAAATGAAAGGTCAGGATCTGTTTGCTCACGTCAACCTAATCAAAGGAGAACGAAGCAGATTGTCTGAATTAGCTAGTAATTTGCTTTAGCCGGAAGTAGAATTTATAATTTCTACATAAAACAAAAACGAGCTTTGGAGTAATTCCGAAGCTCGTTTTTGTTATGTCATAATAAAGCTATTTGGCCAAAATATATTGTACACCTTTTACTATATATACAAAGGCTGAAGCCATAAGCGAAAGACCGAGTGAAATAAAGAAAGTGCCTTTGCAAAGCTCCGGAATCGCAGATACATGTTTGATGCCAATGCCCAACGTAATCATAAACGTCATCATCAAGTAGCCTCGCTTATCTAAAAAGGCAAACAAATGAGAGTGCTCTCTCGGTAATGCTAAAATGCGGTTTACATGTCGTTTGCTTACCTTCCGGAAAACAAACCAAAAAAAAGGTACAAAACCGGCAATACCAATCAGATAATTCACCCACGAATGATGCCAGGGATGATGCTGCTCAATGGCAATATGCCCCAATGAAAGGATGCGATAAGAGGCAAAGCCCCACAAAGAAGCGCCCATAACTATCAATACAATATTCGGAACGGTTAGTTTACTTAAAATTCTCCTCATTATAATTCTAGTCAGAAGGTTGTAAATTCCCATTTCTCTGAAACAGGCAACAATAATAACCATTATTTGCCGAAGATGTTTAATGTAAGTCCTTCTTTGACTTATTTTTTGAGATTTTAGGGTACGCAAAATCGTTCTTCTCATCCTTCGAATACTTCTTTATCTGCCGATTTGGCAGAGAGCTGACACAATATCCTATCAAAATTGTCTAAAACCTGACAGAAAAAAGATTTTTCCTCGAAAAAAAGTTTGGCACACTGTTTGTAAGTAAGATTGTGTCGCCACCCGACAGGTGTGGCTTACAGATGCAAATAATAACGATTAAACATTTATACAATCATGGGAAAAATTATTGGAATTGACTTAGGAACTACCAACTCTTGTGTGGCAGTTTTGGAAGGAAACGAACCGGTAGTAATTGCAAACAGCGAAGGCAAACGCACTACTCCGTCTATTGTGGCATTCATCGAAGGTGGTGAGCGTAAAGTAGGTGATCCTGCAAAACGTCAGGCGATCACCAACCCTAAACATACAGTCTC
The DNA here is from genome assembly GCA_963668555.2 of Bacteroidales bacterium. Taxonomy (GTDB): domain Bacteria; phylum Bacteroidota; class Bacteroidia; order Bacteroidales; family UBA7332; genus CAXXIC01. The sequence goes on along the minus strand of CAXXIC010000001.1, from coordinate 3,940,758 downwards.
TTCGATCAAACGTTTCATGGGTGAAACTTTTGATCAGGTACAAAAAGAAATCTCTCGCATGCCTTTTCACGTAACTCGCGGTGACAACAACACACCTCGCGTTGACATTGACGGTCGTCTTTATACACCACAAGAAATCTCGGCAATGGTTCTTCAAAAAATGAAGAAAACAGCTGAAGACTATCTGGGCCAGGAAGTAACTGATGCGGTAATCACCGTTCCTGCTTACTTCAATGATGCTCAGCGTCAAGCAACTAAAGAAGCTGGTGAAATCGCTGGTTTGAATGTTCGTCGCATCGTGAACGAGCCTACTGCAGCTTCATTGGCTTACGGCCTTGACAAAGCGCATAAAGACATGAAGATCGCCGTATTCGACTTGGGTGGTGGTACTTTCGATATCTCTATCCTGGAATTGGGTGACGGTGTATTCGAAGTAAAATCAACCAATGGTGACACTCACCTCGGTGGTGATGACTTCGACCACGTATTGATCGACTGGTTGGCTGACGAGTTCAAAGCAGAAGAAGGAATCGACCTTCGTTTGGATCCTATGGCATTGCAACGTCTGAAAGAAGCTGCTGAGAAAGCTAAAATCGAGCTTTCAAGCACCACTTCTACTGAGATCAACTTGCCTTATATCATGCCGGTAAACGGAATACCCAAGCACTTGGTGAAAACATTGACTCGTGCAAAATTCGAGCAATTGGAAGACAAATTGATCCAGGCAACAGTTGAACCTTGCCGTCGCGCTTTGGCTGATGCTGGTTTAACTACTGCTGACATCGACGAAGTAATCCTCGTAGGTGGTTCTACCCGTATCCCTGCTATTCAGGAAATCGTAGAGAAATTCTTCGGTAAAGCTCCTTCTAAAGGTGTAAACCCTGACGAAGTAGTTGCTGTAGGTGCTGCAATCCAGGGTGGTGTATTGACCGGTGAAGTAAAAGACATCTTATTGCTCGACGTTACTCCGCTGTCATTAGGTATTGAGACTTTAGGTGGTGTAATGACCAAACTGATCGAGTCTAATACAACCATTCCTACTAAAAAATCAGAAACGTTCTCTACTGCTGTTGACAACCAACCTTCTGTGGAAATCCACATCTTGCAAGGTGAACGTTCTATGGCGAAAGATAATAAATCAATCGGCCGTTTCCACCTCGATGGCATTATGCCTTCTCGTCGTGGTGAGCCGCAAATCGAAGTTACTTTCGACATCGATGCAAACGGTATCCTGCATGTATCTGCTAAAGATAAAGCAACCGGCAAACAACAAAGCATCCGCATCGAAGCATCAAGCGGTCTTTCTGACGATGATATCAAACGTATGAAAGACGAAGCTGCCGCTAACGCTGAAGCTGACAAACAAGAAAAAGAGCGTATCGAAAAATTGAACCAGGCTGACTCTATGATTTTCCAAACTGAAAAACAGTTGGCTGATCTGGGAGATAAACTTCCTGCTGACAAGAAAGCTCCTATCGAAGCGGCATTGAGCAAACTGAAAGATGCTCACAAAGCTCAGGATTTGGCAGGTATCGAAGCTGCAACTAACGAACTGAACACTGCATTCCACGCAGCATCTCAGGACATGTACAACGCTCAGCAACAAGCTGGCGGTGAGCAGCAGTCTCAACAAGGTCCTGCTCAAGGAGGAAACGAAGGTAAAGATAACGTTACTGACGTTGACTTTGAAGAGGTAAAATAATTAGCTATAATAAGCTTATATAAAAATAGCCGTCCTTCGCAATGAAGTGACGGCTGTTTTTGTTTTTAAGATATACCTTCAGAGACGAGCTTTTGACAGGTTAAAAAATGCCATTACGTAATCCAGAGATGGTTATACTTCGAATTAGTACTCAATTTTTCAGACCGAAAATAAGCAATTTGAGTTGTGAATCTCACCAAAGAGACTCATTTAACGGTAACAGAATCTAGTATTGCTCTTACTTTTTTTACTCTATTTGCATCGGTAATAGAGATGCTAAATTCATTTAATTCAACATTTGATGACAAACTTATTTGAGTTGGGCTATAAAGCATTTTGCTATCAACATTCTCCCGAAGCGACATATGATATTCTACAGCCATGGTTGAATTAACAAATTCTTCAATATTGTTTTCATTTATGCCAGAACCAGGCATAATTATAATTCTGCTTGCTGCTTTCTTAATCAGTTCCGAAATTAAATTCTTACCTAACAATGCTGTTTGCTGTTGCCCTGAGGTTAATAATCGCTCTATACCAAGATCAATTATATCTTCTAATGATTTTTGGGGGTTCAAAGTCAAATCAAAAGCTCTATGAAATGTAACTTCCATAGGTTTAGCTTTATCTATCAAAAGTCTACATCGCTCTTTATCTATATTCCCTTCAGGTGTTAAAATGCCAATTACGATCCCATTTACACCAATCCTTCTCATCAATTCGACATCATTTATCATGATTTCAAATTCAAAATCAGAATAGCAAAAATCACCACCTCTTGGACGTATAATTACATTGACCGGAATATTAAGGTATTTGTGTACACATTCAACCATCCCCATAGATGGGGTAATTCCACCTTCAAGCAGATTGCTACAAAGTTCAATTCTATCGGCACCACCTAATTCTGCCTGTATTGCTGATTCGACTGAATTTGAGCAAATTTCAATGAGCATTGGTTGTCGGGCTTCTGACATCATTGAAGATATTTACTTTGTAACAACTGTTACCACACCTCCTAATCCGGCTTTCCTTCCGGTTTCAGCTTCGATCAATACATTGAGCTCGCGTACACCTTTTTTGGCAGGAATAGTTACAGTTAAGTCGGCTGTCTCAGCAGTTAGTTTCGAGCCTGCTTTCTGTCCATCAACCCACACTTCTGCTTTTCCGGTCACACTTTTCAGAATGATCTGCGCGCCATCTTTCTGTTGCCCCAGATAGGGTTTAAAATTCGTACGGTATACGGCAAAGTTTCCACCGGCAAAGTTTTGAAGTTCTCCAGGTTTAGTAGGCTCCCATGAGTTCATATCGTTTGCAGCCAACTTCAGATTCGGATCAGGACGCAGGGCCGAGCAGGGCGAAACGCGCCATTTATCCAACGTCAGCACGGGTTGAATAACAGGTACTGCTGCTATTTGTACCGTATCTTTTACACGGATCACCAGAGTCGCAGGTTTCAACCCTTCTGCTTTGGCAATCAAAGCCAGTGTACCGGCCTGATTGGTTTTGCTTTGCAGAATCACCTGTACCAGACCGTTGAATAGACTTCGTTTATTTCCTTTCTCCATTTCGTGCGAATTTGGATCACCGTTACCCAAACCTATGATTGATCCGACTCCGCTTACCTCGAATTCAACAGGAATATTTACCGTTTCTACCGGACGACCTTTGGCATCGAGAGCACGGACCGTTACGGGAACAGCATCGCAACCATCATTCACAATGGTTTTTCTGTCAGGAATCAGTTCCAGACGAACCGGGGCTCCGGTAGTCTCTACTTTAAAACGAGAAACCTCCTTGCCACCTTTATATCCGACAGCTTCAAGTTTGCCGGGCTGATAAGGAACCATTTCATTTAGCATTTCGTATTTATCAACCGGTTTTTCGCAAATCAGTTTTCCATTTAGCAATAACTTCACTTTATCGGCATTGGTCAAAACCATTACATTGATTTTTTTACCAATGCTATCCGCCGGCCAATTCCAGTGAGGTACCATATGTAATATCGGTCTGTTTTCCACCCATTGTGCCTGATGTATATAAAATGCCGTCTTCGGGAAACCGCACAAATCCACAATTCCGAAATTCGAATCGACAGTCGGCCATTGCAAAGGAGTCGGCTCTCCCCGGTAGTCGAAACCGGTCCAGACAAAACAACCTGCCATAAAAGGACGTTCTGCGATTTGTTTCCATCCGTTTCGCTGTGTTGTTCCCCAGCCGGGATGCTGAGTGTCGTAAGCATCCAACAAGTTCTTTTTCATGTCGGTAAAATATTGGCCCCGCTGCATCACCCCCGAAACATCCTCCGAACTAGTCAGGCACATCTCCGGATGCTCTTTGTGGAAACGATCGTATGCCCAGATCTGATAGTTGAATCCGACTACATCAACTGCTGAAGAAACATTCTTGGGTGAAAAGAATCCGCCATTCATGGCAGCCGTCACCGGACGGGTCGTGTCGAATTTCTTCACCACAGCGCTCATACGACGCACCATTTCATATCCCGACTCAGTACCCTGCATCGGCTCTTCGTTAAAGACGGACCACAGGATAATGGACGGGTGGTTTCTGTCACGGCGCACCATCCACTCCAATTGGCGGATATATTCGGGAGAGTTATTGAAGTTGCGGTTCTCGTCCATCACCAGAATACCTATGCGGTCGCAAGCATCCAGCAACTCTTTTGAGGGCGGATTGTGCGAACAGCGATAACCGTTCACACCCATATCTTTTAGAATTTTCAGGCGGAAATCCCATAAAGAGTTCGGCACAGCCACCCCTACCCCGGCATGATCCTGATGATTACAAACTCCTTTTATTTTAAGAGGTTTATCATTGAGAAAAAATCCCGAGTCGGGTGTAAAACGAATGGTACGGAATCCACAGTTAGTTACAAGCTGATCACTCAAATTGCCATTTTGTTTGACAACCGTTTTTACCTGATAAAGTGTAGGCCGGTCCACTGACCAAAGCTGAGGATTCTCAACCGACAAAGATAATTTAGCTACATTTTCTTCTAACGCATTCACCGATGAAATGGTAGATCCTTTCACAACCAGATTGCCGGCTTTATCATATAAGCCTACTTCCACATCTGCCTGAATCTGCTTTTCGCCACTATTTTCGAGCGTTATTTCAACAGGTATAGTCCATTTTCCGGCACTGTTTTTAACGGGGTGAGCATATACCCCGTCGGTAATGATATGCACAGGCGATCGCTTTACCAGCCAGGTATGGCGATAGATCCCGGCACCTTCATACCACCAACCTTCCAATTCGTTGGCATCAACGCGGACGGCGATATTATTCAGCTGCTCTCCATATCTGGCCAAAGCAGTGATATCGATGTATGAGGAAGTATAGCCGCAAAAGTTGCGATGCACCAGTATGCCATTCACCCAAACCGTACAGTGCGTTGCAATACCATCGAACTGAAGTTCAATATGTTTCCCTTTATCGGAAGGATCCAGTTTGAAATTACGGCGATACCAGCCGAAACCGCGCGCACGATAACCTTGCGAGATATTTTCTTTAGAATCAATTACACCTTCAACCACCCAGTCATGGGGCAGATTTACCAAACGCCAATCGGTATCATCGAAATCGTCTGCTGCGGCTCCAAGGGCACTCCCGGCTTTACAACTGTTATAGGTCATGCCATGACCATTAATTACAGGGAAAGGAATATCTCCTTTATGGAATCGCCAACCGTTATCCAACGAAAGGGTTTGACGCACATCGGCAGCCTCGGCCTGCTGCAGCGAAACCATTTGTATAAGTAGACTTACGCAGAAAAGGTGTTGAAAAAATTTCAAGCGTATATTCATGATTAAGTATTATATTTTATAGTGGCAAAGCATTCAACAGTTCAATCATAATAAATCTCTATTTGTGATATTAATTCTAATGCCACAAATCATTTTCGACTCTATTGAAATTTAATTTCCCCAAAATACATTGGGAGGTGAAAATCAGGATGAAGCGATTCAATAGGATTCCAGGAAAGAAAATGAGGGGTAGAAAGTTCATCTCCACATTTGTAAAAATTACATCTGGCCACCAAGCCTGAGAGATCTGATATTGAACTTTGAAAGAAACAACTAACCGGAATTACAAGAGAAACCTCCCAGGGTTCACTCCTATCTTTTTCTTCAAATGGACAATTCCCCAGACTTGAATACCGTTGAATTTGTTGCACAATTTCCTTTGGAGCACGCGTACGATTATAACGATCACTGCCAGCTCCAAGTAGAATTGTTCCAATGCAATTACTCTCAAAGTTGTAATATATGCCGTCCTTTTCAGGCATAATAAAAAATTCAACACACGAATCTGTCCACACCTTACCGTTATCTTCTTTGTATCGCGCCCGTATGCTTTTCTCATTTACCTGATAATTCAGGAAAATAGATTTACCATCCTGAGCTATTCGAAATGAAACCGTCGGCTGATAAGGGAACTCTGTCCAATTAACTTTCGCTATAGAATGAAATTCAACGTTCTCCTGATCGAATATACCGGCAATTGTTTCTGCCGAATCAACTTTAACTCTTAGTTTTTTTACAACGATTTTATTCATTGGGGAAATTAAGGTTTATTCTTATTTTGTTAGTATACCGCATTCGGCAATCGTTACGATCGACTTGCTATTTATCTCGGTTAATGGCTCTAACTTAAAGTACCGTGCTGGATATTTCTTGCCGAAGCGTACAAACTGGGGAATCGGATTGTACATAATGTTGCTAAACTCTCCGCTACATTCACACTTTGTCCAGATTTCACCATCGGTGCTCACATAAAAGTTGTACTTATAAATGGTGCCCATTTTATCTTCTCCGGCAACAGGGGCATAAGTAAATCCTGCAATATCTGTTACTTTTCCCATATCGACTACCAATGGGGTCAGCGTTTCGCTTCTCCAGAAAGTAGCCGGATTGGCATCAATGGCCTTTCCTGCTTTGGAATCCATATTCAGTACTTTCCAGTCGGCAGTCGGGATATTGCTCAATTTCAAACTTGCCGCTTCATCGGAAAGAGGTTCAGCATAAAAAGCTCCAACATTTATTACATTGGCCACGCCACGGGTTTCGACAATGGTTATCCTCAATCTATCGGTATGGATTGTAGGGAAACGAAGGAATCTCTTGTATCCCACCGTTGTTCCTTTGGCGATCTCTTTCCACGCACCATTCTCCCTTGCTTCAACACAAAAATCTTCCACACGCTGACCTTTAGAAATATCTTCCTGAATCATCAATACATTAATTTGTGAATTCTTCTTCAGCATGTATACTTTAGTCGATGCTTTGGGTGCTTTCCACAATTTTTTGCCGACCAAGACCTTATTGTCTGCAAAAGTGCGATTCAGATACGTCGACCACTCTTTCAATCTGGCCACATCATTTTCATTTATCAAACCTCGTCTGTCGGGAGGAATATTGAGCAACAAAACCGAGTTGTATCCAACGGACTTGAAATAGATATCGGTCAGGTTGGCCAGTGATTTTACTTTATCATCCTGATCGGAATGATAAAACCATCCCGGACGAATTGACACATCCACTTCCGAAGGATACCAGAACATTTCACCCGCTTTCTCAATCAATGATCGGCTACCGATATCTTTTGCTGTTTGAGAAAGTCCCAGACGGCTATAGGTTTCCTTTGCCCGTTCATAAGAAGGGGGAGTAAGAGCTGTAGAGCTCCATTCGGTTTCGCGTCCAAAGCCTCTCTCATTGCCGACCCAACGAACATCGTCACCCATGATGGCAGTTACCGCATTGGGTTGCAGTCGATGAATCGTTTTCAGGGTAGTATCCCAGTCATAGATTTGTTTCTTTCCATTGGGGCCTTCACCGTTCGCGCCGTCAAACCATACTTCGTTGATTGTACCATAATTGGTGAGAAGCTCCGTAAGTTGTTCGATAAAATAACGGTTATATGCAGGCGAATCGCCATAACATGATGCATTTCGATCCCAGGGTGAAAGGTAAACGCCGAACTTCATGCCATACTTGACGCAAGCTTGTTTGAGCTCTTTTACGACATCACCTTTGCCACCCCGCCAGGGAGAAGAGGCGACCGAATGTTTAGTCGTCTTTGTTGGCCACAGACAAAAACCATCGTGATGTTTGGCCGTAAGAATAACCATGTTAAAGCCGGCATCTTTCAACATGCGGACCCACTGCTCTGCATTGAGTTCGGAAGGGTTAAAGAGTGCCGGATCTTCATTTCCGTTTCCCCACTCGCGGCCGGTGAAGGTATTGATCCCGAAGTGAAGGAATGCGGTTAACTCCATGCGTTGCCAGGCAAGCTGTTGCGTCGTCGGCACAAGGCGCGAAGCCATTTCTACTTTTTGATCCAACGTCGCTTTGCTGGGAAATTTCACCTGTTTCACATAATACTGATCTTTCTGCCGGGAATGTACCCCCATGAAAAAACATAATAAAACAGCTGCAATTAAAAGATTCCTCATTGTTTCAAGATTTTGTGTGTCGCAATAACGAATACCAATACATATCCACTGGCTTTTAACAAAAAACAATCAATGATATATATGATAAGAAATTCATTCATAGTACTATTAGAACAAAATACTCCCCCGGGCTTCCTCCTGGAATAAACAAATTATCTAATTGATTTATATTCAACAAAAGCCTCAATCGCTTCGTAAGAAGCCAATCCCAAGTCGTGATACAAGTTCGCTGTTGCCTGATTGCGATCCTCCGCACGCTGCCAGAACAGTCGTTCATCATCACCTAAGAACGGAGCGCTTTCCATTTGTGACTGGTGTTTGAGAATAGAATTACGCTTGCGACGCAACTGCTCCGGACTCATCGGTACCGCCATCTCTATATGGTCGATCTCCCACTCTGCCCAGGCTCCACGGTACATCCAGATTCGGCAATTTCCCATCCACTCCCTGGCTTTTAACTCTTCGATAGCGCCCAAAGCTGCATTCAGACACACTTTATGCGTTCCATGCGGATCGGCCAGGTCACCTGCAACAAAGATCTGATCCGGTTGCGTCTCCTCCAGCAAGGCCATCACCCTGAGAATGTCTGCTTCGGTCAGTTTTCCTTTTTGTACTTTACCCGTCTCATAGAAAGGCAGATCCAGGAAGTGTACATTTTCGGGTTTCACGCCGTTGTAACGACATGCCGTGCGCGCTTCTTCTCTGCGAATCCGGCCTTTCAGATACAAAATATCTGCCGTATCCAGATCACCGGGCTGTTTTTCTTCTTTCAAATAACGCAGGATTTCAGCATATTTGGCGGATACCGCCTCATTGCCCGCATCGAAACGCTCTACAATATTTTGCATCAATGAGACGTAACGAATCACCTCCTCATCGCCGACTGCAATATTTCCCGAAGTTTGATACGCTACATGCACTTCGTGATGCTGATCCACCAATCGCTGGAAAGTTCCACCCATGGAAATAACATCATCATCGGGGTGCGGGCTGAAGATAAGCACACGTTTCGGGTACGGTTTGGCGCGTTCCGGACGATTGGTATCGTCTGCATCAGGTTTTCCTCCCGGCCATCCCGTGATCGTATGTTGAAGATCATTAAAGATCTTGATGTTCATATTGTAGGCTGATCCGTACAAAGCCAACAACTCGTCCAATCCGTGTTGGTTGTAATCTTTGTTGGTCAGTTTCAGAATCGGTTTGCCGGTTTGGGCACAAAGCCATACGATGGCGCGACGAATCAGCTTGTCGGTCCATTCGCAGGGGCCGACCAACCACGGGTGACTCAGGCGCGTCAACTGTTGTGCCGCACTCAGGTCGATCACCGCCTTCGCATCTTTGTGCAACTGTAGCAGCGAAGCTGGTACGCTGTCATCGGCCTTGCCTTCGATCACCTCTTTCAGAATATTCGACTTGTGTTCGCCCCAGGCCATCAGAATGACGCGTCCCGCATTCAGCAGTGTAGAAAGACCCATTGTGATCGCACTGACCGGAACTTCAGAGACAGAGCTGTAGAAGCGCTTCAGATCGCGGCGCGAAGCATCATCCAACAGCATCAGGCGGGTGGTTGTACTCACTTGCGAGCCCGGCTCGTTGTATGCGATATTGCCTATAACACCCACACTCACCAATACCAGGTCTAAGCCTCCGTTCTGCTCAATCTGTTGCTCATAGCCCCGACAGAAGTCGTAAACACTTGAGCGGTTGATCGTGGAATCCGGGGTGTAGAAATTTTCAGGGCGGAAATCCACTTTATCCAACAAGTTAACGCGCAGCAGGCGGGTATTGGAATGGTGTTCGCCGGAAGAAACAGGATAAAACTCAGACACATTAAAGACCACCACATTTGAAAAGCTCAAACCTTCTTCCTGATGCATCCTGACCAACTCTTCGTAAACGCTCAACGGAGAAGAGCCCCCCGAGAGGCCTAAAACACAACGTTCGCCCTGACGTTCTTTGTCCCGAATCAGAGAGGCGATATCGAGGGCTATAGCACGCGCTCCTTCTTTTTCACCGGTATAGATATCCGTACGCAGCTTTTCGTAACGGGTTTGTCGGAGACTCTCTATGGCGTCTGTCGAACGATAGTAACGCTCCGGTATGCGTTCTAATGTAATCTTTGAACTTAAATCGTAATTCATCTTTCTTATAATTTAGATACCTGACTATCAAAAAATGAGATAAACACTTCATCAATCATCGATGTATCGGCATGTTACTTGATTTTCAAATCATTATACAGCGTTTCAGCGCTTGGTTGCATCTGCTCAATCTCTTTGAAATAGCGATATGTGCCTACTTTCAGTTCTTCCGTGGCAGCTTCGTCACAAACAATGATTCCCTTAGGGTGCATCTGCAATGCTGTGATTGTCCACATATGATTGATCGAACCTTCCACGGCTTCGTGTAAAGCACGGGATTTATTGTGTCCGTTCACCATAATCAGAACCTCCTTGGCATCCATCACGGTCGCCACACCAACGGTTAGCGAACACTTGGGAACCTTCGTGATGTCGTTATCAAAAAATCGGGAATTGGCAATTATTGTATCTTGGGTGAGGGTCTTAATGCGGGTGCGCGATAGTAGTGAAGATCCCGGTTCATTGAACGCGATGTGTCCATCAGGACCTATCCCACCCAGATAGAGATGAATGCCACCCACCGCTTTGATCTTATTTTCATAGGACTGGCACTCTGCCTCAACATCAATGGCATTACCATTCAGCAAATGAGCATTTTCGGGCAAAATATCGATATGGCTGAATAAATTATCCCACATAAAGCTGTGATAACTCTGGGGGTGCTCTTTGGGGATTCCAATATATTCATCCATATTGAACGTAATCACGTGCCTGAACGAAACCAGGCCTTCCTGATAAAGCTCAATCAGTCGCTTGTATGTTCCCAGAGGGGTAGATCCGGTAGGCAAGCCTAACACAAAGGGACGTTCTGCACTCGGCGAAAATTTACGGATCTTCGTCGCCAGATAGACAGCCACCCATTCTGATATACCTGAATAATCGGGTTGGATAATTAGTCTCATAAATTAGTTTATTGATAGTTTAATAGATGTTTACGAAAACAGATGTAGTCTTACTTCAGTTGATTTACTTAGCGCTGATAGTCGTTCTTGTCCGGATTTTATAGCCTGATATACCGAAATAAAGGATAAATAAATATGCGGGAATAAAAATCCAATATGCATTTTTATAATCACTGATAGTCGATATTGTACCCGTTTTAAGAAGGTCAATTAAGAACCCAAAAATCAACGGGATTATAGCTCCTCCAACAATTCCCATAACCAATAGTGAAGCTCCTGTTTTGGTGAATTTGCCTAAATCGGCAATGGCAAGGGGCCATATAGCGCCCCACATGATTGAATTGGCAAAACCCACAGCAATTAAACAATAAATTCCAATTTCCCCGGGTAAGAAAATAACGCAGAAAGAGGCCACCAGCCCAATCACCGCGAATAATCTTAATGCATTTGTTTGCGATATGATTTTAGGAATCATCAGTACGCCAAAAACATAACCTACAAACATTCCGATTGGAACATACTTGGCGTATCCTTCCGGATTAGCAACTCCTTCGCCAAAAATGGCTTTTGCAAAACCGATGATTGAAGCCATAGGCAAAGTTTCAACACCAACGTAACTAAATAAAGCTATAACGCCCAATAGTAAATGTGGCATTTGGAATACACTCGTTTTTCCGGCAGCATAGGAACTTGTAATACTTTCTTCTGTTTCGTCTTCTCCGGCAGCTTTCACTTCGGGTAGTGGAGCGAAGTACATAAACGCGCCCAAAGCCACAAGAATCGCTGTAACTATATAAAAAGGGAACGAAACCTGGCTTAACTGCACATATTTCAAATCCAGAAATAAGCCCAGGAAAACAGGACCCATCCACCAGGCCAGTTTATTCATAATCCCCATTAAGCACAGGCGCATGGCGGCACTTTCGTGTGGACCAATGATAGTTACATAGGGATTGACAGATGCCTGCAATAGCGTATTTCCAATTCCACCGATAAAAAGAGCCAGCAAAAAGATGGGAAAACTGGCCATGTTAGCTGATGGTACAAATAATACCATTCCTAAAGCCATAATTAACAGGGCAAAAACCATACTGATTTTATACCCCACTTTTTTAATCACCCATCCGGCCGGAGTTCCAAAAACAACAAATGCCGAAAAAATGGCAGCAGTAACCAGATAAGACTGTGTTACCGTAAGATGTAGTGCGTCTTTCAGAAAAGGGGTTAAAAAGCCGCTAATCCCAACGCCGAAACCAATTACAAAGAATAATACCCCGACTATGAGTAATGGAATCAAATAGGTATTTCTATTGTTTGAGAATTTATCGTTCGTCATGCTTTATTTTGATGAATCATTTTTACTTAAAATCAAATAGTAGTGGCAATAAAGCTCTGCATTTCGGCATAATGAGCTTCTATACTCTGTAAAAGCTTAAACTGAGCCTTAGAACGTTGCAAGTTATGCAATGGACTGTTTATTTTGTAATAAGTGTCGCCATTAAGATAGTCCGCCAGGAAACGGGTTAACTGCATGTAAGTTAAAAGTCTGGCTCCAAAAGGCAGTAACTCTATTTCAAGAGGCGTAAGAAAGTTTTTGGCTGATTCCAGATAACCTTTGGTATATGATTTAAAAATCTCCATATTGAAGTTTACCTTGTCCAGATCCTGATCGTCTTCTTTTCCGGTATTACCTGCCGTACGCATAAAATCACCAAAATCGGACATAACAAAGCCGGGCATAGCCGTATCCAGATCGATAACACATAACACATTACCTTCTGCATCGAAAAGCATATTATTGACTTTCGTATCGCAATGGTTGATGCGTTTTGGAAGTTTTCCTTCGCGGAATAAGCGTTCGCATTGACACATTTCGTCGGCACGTTTTTCAATTTCCGCCACCAGGTCAGTTACTTCAACCAGGCGCCCGGCTACATTGCTTTTCACCGCCACACGAAAAGACTCCAGACGAATTTCCATATTATGGAAATTCGGAATAGTTTCACCCAAAGGCTCACCCGGAATATCAGCCAGCATCGATTGAAATTGACCAAAAGCTTTTCCTGCGTAATAAGCGTATTCGGGAGTCACCGCTTCAAAAGTCGTTGAATCTGGAATCAGCAAAGTCATGCGCCAGTAATTTTCTCCATCGAAATAGTAGAGCTTTCCATCAGTTGTCGGAATCACAGTCAGTGTTTTCCGGTCAATATCCGATGCTCCGGCCTCCATCAATTTATGACGAATATGATCGGTTATGCGCTTTATATTGCTTTGTAACAATTCAACATCTTTAAAAATATGATGATTGATCTTTTGAAGAACGTATTCCTTTGTATTATCTTTTAGTTGAATTCTATATGAATGATTGATCAGACCTTCTCCAAAGGGTGTGATTTTATTTACATCTCCAGTTATGCTAAAATGATTTGATATTAATTTAAGATCGTCCATAGGTTTCGCTAAATTCTTTTCTTGATGTTTAATAAAAAAAAAAGCCGACACTCCAGTATTATTCCCTGCAGGATAAGCTTATTTTTTTGATTGACTATTTATACGATTTTCACTTTAGCTATCAGCTTTCTGATCTTTCCTTCGCCGATAAGAGGTCCATGTGCATCTTCGGGAAAAACAATCATAAATTCGCCAGGTGCAACTGTTACATAATTAGTTGGTGTATCAGTAAATAATGCGTAATCATCTGTCTCATTATAAGGAGACTTTACTTTAATACAATTTCCGGTTGCTTTTAAAGCCACAATTTCTGCTTTGTCTAGAGGAATATGCACATCGATATAATCACGGTGTACTTCGAGCACTTGAGCATCTGCAGCCATCATATCTGGATTTACGTTGTTGATAAACAAGATATCGTCATCCAATACAATACGCCCAGTTTCACGATTAAGTAAATCGTTTTTCTTTACAAAATCGAAAAGCTCTTTGAATTTCGGGTGTAAAGATTCAATTCGTTTGCTATTATCTAATGTTGATAGTATCATTGAATTTCTTTTTCAGAATTAAGATTTCATTTCTCACAATTATTCCACATTGTCCACTTTCGGACGGAGAAAGTACAATTGCACTAATAATGCAACTAAAACCAAACCTGCCAACATGGCAAAGTCATGTCCAAGGTTGCCTGCATCAGTCGATTTCCCTAACAAACTCGTAACAAACGCTCCTGCAAATACACCAATCATGTTCATCAGGCCATAGGCGGTCGCACGATATTTCGCAGATACGAACTGACATAAAATCGGCATATTGTTCGCGTCAAAAATACCATAACCGACACCAAAACAGAGAGCTGCTCCGATTACACTGACAAAACCCGATCCAAGTCCTAATAGAAGTAGCGACGGTATAGTCATTGCCAAACCAATAGCTCCGGTATAAACACGGCCTTTAATATTCTTCTGAACCCAACGATCAGACAGAACGCCACCGATAATCACGCCGATAAAAGAAGATACCGCAATGGTAATAGTCGATAAGGGTCCTGCTTCAGACATAGGTAAATGTAAGCTTTCGGAAAAAAGTGTCGGAATCCAGTTCTTAATAGCCCAACCCGGCATGCTTGGAGCAGCAAAATAAAGCAGGATAATCCAAAAAGAGATATTTGTAAATAAAATACCCAGCACCTTTATCGGATTCGTTTTTGCAAAATTGGCACCAACGCTGATTTTTTGAACTTGAGCATGATCTTTCTTCTCTTTCAGAAATAATATCAGTACAAGCGAATAGGCAATACCAATTATACCAAACCAATGAAATGTTGTATTCCAGGTAAATGCAGCAGCCACAGTAGCTCCGAAACCACCAATTGCCTGCCCGGTATAAAGACCGGTCATGTGGATGCCAACCGCAAGCGACCGGGTTTTTTCACCATGATAATCAGCAATTAAGGACAATCCGGCTGGAATATAAAGCGCTTCGCTTACTCCCATCAACGCACGCAACCAGAATATTTGGTTGAAGGTGGTTGCATACCCCATACTGAGAGTTACTGCCGACCACACAAACAAACTTCCGACAATCAACCATTTACGACTCACCCTATCGGCAATGAGTCCGGCAACCGGACTCATTAAGCCGTAAATCCAGAGAAAAACCGCCATAAGCCGGCCAAAATTGGTTGCCGATTCTAGTTCGGAAATGTCTATCATCATGGCTGATTTCATCGTTGAAAGCATTTGCCTGTCCATATAATTCAACAAGGCAACCCCCCATAATAATCCAACTACTGCCCAAGGATAGATATTTTTGTTTTTCATCAGTATATTTTTTCTGTATATAGGCATTAAAACTTATTACAACGCTCAAAGAAACCGATTGCTTCCAGTTCCTTTTTCATCGAAGCCTCTTCTGCGTCGGTCATATTTTGGAACGGAGTGCGGTTTTTACCCAGATCCAAACCAATCAGTTTCATGATTCTTTTTCCACCTACAATATTGCCGCGGTAATTACAAATTACATTGATAACATCCTGTGAAAAATTCTGACGTTCACGAGCGGTCTCCAGGTCGCCGGCTTCCCAGGCACTAATAATTCCAACCAATTCGCGGCCATTATAGTTTGTAGTACCGCCAATACCGCCTTGTGCTCCGCCCATGGCTAATGCAGGCAAAATAGTTTCATCTTGTCCGTGCAGCATATCAAATTTACCATTGGCGTATAATCGACACTGGTTATATTCGTACAGACTTTCGAAGGTGTATTTGATTCCTGCAAAATTGGGAATTCGTCCATCCACAGCCTTTAAGAAAGGAAGCATAGGCAAAAACACACCACTCAACGCCGGGATATGATAAAAATAGAAAGGTAGATCGGGGGCACCGCAGGCAATTTCTTCGCAATATTTCACCAGCTCTTCAACTCTCCCGACTTTTGGAAACGGACTCGCCATAGCTCCGATTCCCCAGGCACCAATTTTTTGCGCGTGAGCTGCCAGGTTGTGACTCATCTTAACGCATGTACTACCTACATGAACAATCACCTTGAATCCTTTGGGTGAAACTTCCACCCATTTTTCAGCCAGCGCCATGCGCTCTTCTTCTGTAATCATGTAACCTTCTCCGGAGGATCCGTTAATAAAAACGCCTTTGATGCCGTTTTTCTCAAGCATTAATGCATAAGCTGCAATTGGTTCTAAATTCAGACTCCCATTTTCGTAAAATGGAGTAAACGGCGCATTGATTAAACCTTTAATTCTTTCCATAAGTATTATATTTATTAATTTCCGACATGCATTAAAGCATTGTTTTAATCACGCAGCAAAGATAATAAATTATTTTACTAATTGAATCGCATTAAAGAAATATATTTCATTAATGCGATTCAATATATATTTCACCCTAATCCGCAGCCTGGAGGTATGCACTAACTTGTCCTTAAATAATTAAAGTTCAAATCGTTTTATCTTGTTCTGGTTTCCCTTCGGTTTGATTACATTTGACTTTTTCTTCGCTGTCTTGTCTATTCTACAACCAACTGCTATTTCCTTTTGTTTTCAGTAGATGATTAAACAGCGACACCTGGAGCATCAAAAACTCCGGAATCTTGATTATCGCCTTTCGCCTTATTTGCAACTTCACCTATTTTAAATTGTTATACTATTTTAAAATCAAAACACAAGCACAAGAATAATATTATATTTGCATACTCATTATAAAAATATTTTATTTATGAAACACACATTTATTGAAGAAATCGAACTTGGCTCGAAAAATGCCTTACTCAAAATAAACATCATTCGATATTACATTATCAATGGCGAAAACTCATTAGCCGATTTAGGAAAAGAAATAAATTTAAGCGTACCAACCGTCACCAAGCTTGTCGGCGAGTTAATAGAAGATGGTTTCGTTGTTGATTTTGGCAAACAAGAAACCAGCGGAGGGCGGAGACCTAATATTTATGGAGTAAATCCTGACTCGGGATATTTTATTGGCGTAGATAGTAATAATTTCAGAATCAATATCGCTTTAATTAATTTCAAAGGTGATTTAATTGAATCAAAAATGAATATCCCATTTAATTACGAGAACACTCAAAAAAATCTCGACATATTATGCAATACGATTAATGATTTTGTAGGTAGTCTGACAATACCCAAATCAAAAATTTTAAGTGTTGGCATAAATATCTCAGGGCGTGTTAATACCGAAACTGGACATAGCCACAGTCGCTATTCATTTAACGAAAAGCCACTAAGTGACATATTCCAGGAACAACTAGGGCTACATGTCACTATAGACAACGACTCTCGCTCAATGGCTTATGGTGAATATATAAATGGAGTTGTGAATGGAGAAAAGAACGTTCTATTTGTAAATGTTAGTTGGGGGCTCGGACTGGGAATTATCACAGATGGTAAATTATACTATGGAAAATCCGGTTTTTCAGGTGAATTTGGACATTTAAATGTTTTTGAAAACGACATCATATGCCACTGTGGCAAAAAAGGCTGTCTTGAAACTCAAGCTTCAGGTGCATATATCCATCGAAGATTTCTGGAAAAAATAGCGAATGGAAATTCTTCTATTCTTGAAAAAAGAGTAAAAAAAGGAGAATCAATTATTCTGGAAGATATTCTGGACGCAGCACTTAAAGGAGATATGCTTGCAATAGAGCTAATTGAAGAAGTTGGCAACACACTAGGTAAGCAAATTGCCGGTCTTATTAATTTGTTTAATCCTGAATTAGTTATTATTGGCGGAACAGTGGCATCAACTGGCGATTATTTACTCCTTCCTATAAAAAGTGCGATAAAAAAATACTCATTAAACCTGGTCAGTAAAAATACTTCAGTTAAAATTAGTAAGTTAGGGGATAATGCGGGAGTCATCGGAGCATGCATACTTGCACGAAGCAAAATGCTTGGATTAGTATAGTAACTGACCAAAAATAACCGTAACGGATTAATAATTCAAAAAGACAATCAGATAGTTGCAAGGCCAGCCTTGCAACTATCTGTCGTTTCATAGGGTCTTATCTGAATATTTAACTGTTTGAATAACTATTCCGGAGCCAACTCACACCCGAACCACCTACCCCAAGTAATCGACAGTAAAAACTAACGTATCTGTTCTCTCTTCTTTAATATTGGTCGATTGCACGAAGATCTCTTTCCCTGCGACTCTATCGTCATGTCGAAAAAAAGAACTCTTTTGCGTCCGTTCAATCCACTTCACCGACCTTTCTTCCACAGCTTTATTCTTTTTGCAGCACTACTCCAGTAATAGACAAAAAAAAATGCCGTTTTAGCCAATGGTCATAACCTGCGACAAATCCGGGATATTGGGTTATATCAATAATTTTATTGCTAGACTAATATATTAATATTCTAAAACAATACAGCTGCAATAATTGTTTTTTCATGCAAACAAACCCCATGTTTTTAAAGCAGCAAATACACATAGCAACACCCTACCCCTCTAACCGTATTTAAAATTCCATTCCATAAAACGCGAAACAGGTGATATATTTTAGAATCAATACCTATTTAAACCAAAATATCCCACAAAACACCACGCATAAATAAACCGCAATATGTTTTACAACACACACAGTAAAATAACCATCATTTTATTTGCTATTACTAATGCATCATGATTATATTTGCATCATTACTTAAATATTTTATTAATGGTGACTAGGTGAATAAATAATTATTTTATCTACTCATCATTAGTAACATCCTTATAAATATACTCTATATGCAAAATGATGATGTTTTATACTTAAAAGACTGCGGCCAAAAATATCTGGATGATTTAGTTACCGATATCTTGCCCTTTTGGTTGACAAACGGCCTTGATAAAGTCAATGGCGGATTTTACACATGTGTAGACAGAGACGGATCCTTAATGGACTCCACCAAGTCTGTCTGGTTTCAGGGAAGAGCCGGATTTGTCTTTTCTCTTGCTTATAATAAAATTGAAAAGAATGAAGCCTGGTTGGCAGCATCAAAATCAGCTATTGATTTTATAGAGAAGCATTGTTTTGATACAGACGGAAGAATGTTTTTTGAAGTTACAGCAGACGGTAAACCATTGCGTAAAAGACGCTATTTATTTTCAGAATCATTTGCAGCCATAGCCATGTCGGAATATGCAAAAGCTTCCGGAAATATGGAATACGCTCAAAAGGCGCTGGATCTATTCAAAAGAATGCTCTATTACAAAAATACCCCCGGAGCTTTGCAACCGAAATACACAGAGAATTTAAATACCCAAGGCCATTCATTGTGTATGATATTAATTAATACAGCAGCCCGCATTCGTGAAGTAATCGAGGATGAAGTGTTGACACAACAGATTGATGAATCGATTACCAGCATTAGAAACGACTTCATGAAACCGGAGTTTTGTGCCGTTCTCGAAACTGTAGGAATCAACGGTGAATTTATTGATACAAATATCGGAAGAACAATAAATCCCGGACATGCCATTGAAACAGCCTGGTTTATTCTGGATGAGGCCAGATATCGTGGCTGGTCACCTGAATTGGTAAAACTTGGCACTACTATTCTCGACTGGTCGTGGAAATGGGGATGGGACGAGCAATATGGAGGCATCATTAACTTTCGCGACTGTAAAAATCTCCCTTCTCAGGATTACGCACATGACATGAAATTTTGGTGGCCACAGACTGAGGCGGTTATTGCAACATTGTATGCATACAAAGCCACAGGTGATCAGAAATATCTGGAGATGCACAAAAAGATTCACAGTTATGTGTATAGAGTATTACCTGATAAAGAATACGGAGAATGGTATGGCTATCTTCATCGGGATGGAACCGTCTCTCAACCTGCAAAAGGAAATCTCTTTAAAGGTCCCTTTCATATTCCCCGAATGATGATTCTGTCCTATAATCTATGTAACGAATTACTGTCTAATACTCACTAACTATTAATTACATGATCCATTTATTCATTTTAAATTAAAACACATGAAAAAGTATCTTTTTTTCTTATTGAGTTTCATGCTATCAATAAATTTGATGGCACAGAAAAAAACAATCACAGGTAAAGTGGTTGATGCCACTAATCAATCTCTGATCGGAGCTACTGTAAAAGAAGTTGGAACAACAAATGGTACGATTACTAATTATGATGGAAACTTCACACTCAGTGTTACTCCCGGTGCTACCCTGGAGATTACTTATATCGGATTCTCTTCGACAAAAGTAAAAGCGGACTTCAGTCGTCAGTTGAAAATTACACTGAATGAAGACGCAGCTAAATTGGATGAGGTAGTGGTAACCGGTTATACCGGTACACAGGTTCGTTCACGAGCTACGAACTCCATTGCCAAAGTTGATACAAAAAAATTGAGCGTAGGGGTATTCTCTAACCCGGCACAAGCTCTATCTGGTGCTGTTACCGGTGTGCGGGTTGTTCAAAGCTCCGGTAACCCGGGTGCTACGCCTACTATTATCCTTCGGGGTGGTACTAACCTCGATGGTTCTGGTTCACCACTGGTTATTGTAGATGGTCAAATACGCGGTAGTCTTTCTGATATCAATCCGGAAGATATTGAGGATATGCAGGTAATGAAAGATGCTGGTGCCACTGCCATTTATGGAGCACGGGCTAACAACGGTGTTATCTTGGTTAAAACAAAAACAGGTAAAAACGGTCAGTCAGAAATTAATGTAAAAGTAAAAACAGGGGCAAACTACCTGAATAACCCTTATGAATTCTGTAATGCAGAACAATACCTGACCTGGATGCGTCCTTCTTATGTAAAATCTGCAAATATCTGGACAAAAGCCGATGGAACAGGTGTTGGTTATGCAAGTTTAGCAGGATTAACAGGAGCACAACCTTATGGTACTGGTAATGCCTATTTTGCAGCAGATGGAGTAACACCTTTGGTAAACTCTACCAGTTCAATCTGGAGCACCATGTATCTGACAGATCAAAACAGGTTCTTATTGAACAAGGGCTGGCAAACGATGAAAGACCCTATTGATCCGACTAAAGATTTGATCTTTAAAAATACGAATCCGGCTGATTACAACTTTAAAGACCCTTCTTACACCCAGGACTATAATCTGAATATGTCCGGAGGTAATGAAAAAGGACATTACTATGCAGGATTGGGGTATAACTATTCTCAGGGTTTGCCTATTTCTTCGTTCTATAAAAGATATTCTTTTGTTATCAACGGTGATTATAAGGTCAAATCCTGGTTAACCTCTATTTCAAACTTCAACTTTAACCGTGCCAACTGGCAATCAATGCCTGGTTCACAAACCAGTGAAGCCAACTATTTTAGCCGCGTGCTGTCTTTGCCACCCACCGTGCGTTTTACTGCTGAAGATGGTACCCCTCTCCTCGGAAACGGCAGTGGCGATGGTAATCAAAGCTATCAGCCTGGTAAATTCTTTGTATTCAATCAGACTGATAAGTTTACGATGAACCAGGCTTTCAAAATTGACCTTTCCAAAAACCTGTATTTGAGAATGTCTGGTAATTTGTATTACAGTGAAGGCGCTAATGAAACTTTCAACAAAGACTATAGGAGCAATCCAACAACAATGAGCACAACTCGCAGTACATGGGCACAATTTGACAGAACAATAGATCAAACCTATAACGCTGTATTGAATTATGAAAAACAGATAAAAGACCATTACCTTGCAGTTATGTTGGGTTCTGAGTATTATGACACCTTTAACTATGGGGTTTCGGCATCAGGTTCCGGAGCTGCTACTGATGATTTCCGAGACTTAGCCTTGACATCCAGTGATAAAGATAAACGTTTTATCGATTCATGGCATACGCAACAACGCATTTTATCTTTCTTTGGCCGTGCCAATTACGACTATATGGGAAAATACATGTTGTCGTTAGTTGTGCGTCGTGATGGATATTCCCGATTGATTGATAATCGTTGGGGAACTTTCCCGGGTGTTTCTGCCGGATGGATGTTTGGTAAGGAATCATTTATGGATAAGTTTAAAGATATTATTTCATTTGCTAAATTAAGAGCCAGCTACGGATTGAATGGTAACGTATCGGGTATCGGTGCTTATGAACTTCAAGGCAGCTATGTAGGTTCTACCAAATATAATGGATTATCTACGTTTATCCTTGGTTCAGTTCCTAACCCATCTCTTCGCTGGGAGAAAACACGCACTTTGGAGGCTGGATTGGATTTAAGCTATTTGAAAAATCGTTATTCAAGCAACTTTACCGTATATGATCGTTTGACTTCGGATAAGTTTGCATATATGAGTCTGCCGATTTCATCTGGTATCAGTGGCGTCAGAACCAACAATGGTCAATTCCGTAACCGTGGTATTGAAATAGAACTGGCAGCAAAACCAATCCAAACCAAAGAATGGAACTGGAATATCTCAGCTAATATTGCGTACAATAAAAATACAGTTGTAAAGCTTCCGAATAACGGACTTGACCTGAATCGCCAAAATGCTTACCAGGTTTGGTCTGGAAAAGACCAAACAGATATGCAATGGGTTGGCGGTTATCAGGAAGGACAAGAACCGGGCGTATTGTATGTATTTCAGGCTGATGGAATTTACAAGAATGAGAGCGAAATCCCTGATCATATGACCGTTAAACCTACCAACATAGGGGGTGCGACAACAAAAACACTTTATGGCAAAGCTGACTGGGCAGCGATGACAGAAGCTCAAAAAATAGCCAGCAAAGGGTTTCCGATCCAACCGGGAGACGTAAAATGGAAAGATGTGAACGGTGATGGCATGATTGATGATTATGATCAGGTAAAAGTTGGCAATACTACTCCTCACTGGATTGGCGGATTTAATTCTACTGTAACCTGGAAAAACTTTTCATTATATTCAGCATTTGACTATGCGTTGGGCTTTGTAATGATGGATTATCGTATGCCCTGGATCCTGGGTAATATGCAGGGTACTTACAATATGACTACCGATGTTGAAAATACCTGGACTCCTCAGAATCCAAATGCTACATTACCGAGTTATATGTGGGCTGACCAGTTAGGAAAAGGTAACTTCCGTAACTCTACGCTGTTTACCTATAAAGGTGATTACTTGTCATTCCGTCAGCTTTCTTTGAGCTACTCATTACCACGAAAATTGATAAACAAAGCTAAAATTGAAAAATTGGATTTGTCTGTTACCGGTCAAAACTTAGGTTATTTAACAGCTGCTAAAACAATGTCCAGTCCGGAAAGCGGAGGTATCGTTGATGCAGGTTACGGTTTGCCAAGAACATTTACATTTGGCTTAAATATAACATTCTAATAGATTCAGTACATTTAATTAATATCATGTATGAAAACAAATAAATTAAAATACATACTGACTGCGCTTGTAGGTTCAATGTTCTTTTTTACTGCTTGCGACAAACTTGATTTGGGACCGATTGATTATTATGGCAATGCCAACTATTGGAAATCATTAGCTCAGGTGGAAACCTACGTTAATGGAATGCATTTGGACTTGCGCAATAACAACTTTAACCGTAAATTTTTACTGGGAGAAGCCCGCGGCGGACTTCAGGTTGTAGGTACAAGTTCTCAGGGTGTTGCTACTAGTAATGACCTCATTAAAGGTAATACCATTTCAGGTGACAATACCGGATTAGCCCAATGGGGCAATGGTGGAAGTTTGTATGGAAATATCTTTGACTGCAATCTGATGATTCAGAATATTGAAGGCAGCGATATCCACAAAAACAACAAGCAAAGCGTGGATTATCTGCTTGCTCAGACTTACGGAATTCGTGCTCTTTACTACTTTACTCTTTACAGAGCTTATGGTGGTGTGCCTTTGATTACCCGTGTTAAAGTACTTGACGGACAAGTATCACCTCAGGATCTTTATACAGCACGTTCTACTCCGAAAGAAATCATGGATTTTATTAAAGCTGATTTACAGAAATCTCTTGATTATTATGCTTCATCCGGTAAAGAATGGACAAACAACGTAACCTGGTCAAAGGCAGCTACTCAAATGCTTGCAGCTGAAGTGTACTTATGGTCAGCAAAAGTAGCACTGGGTACACAAGTTCCAGTTGCGGGTGATTTGACTAAAGCTGAAGGATTTCTGAATGACGTTAAAAACAATACAAGATTTGGCCTGGTCAGTGATTATGCTTCAATTTTTACAAGCACTAATGAAAATAACAAAGAAATTATCTTTGCTACAAATTATGCTGACGGTGAAGCTACCAGTGGTGTTTCCGACTTCTTATATGCAGATGCCAACATCGTTAGTTTTTATGACAAAACAGGTTCCAAATTAGGGGATCCGTTAAATCTGAAAGGAACATCTATTCAGCGCTATGAATACACTCTCAGCTTCTGGAATTCTTTTAACCTTAAGGATAAAAGACGTGCCGCTACCTTTATGGAGTATTATGATAAAAATGGAGTGCTGAAGGGGACTGTGATGAAAAAATTCATTGGTTCAATCAGCTCAACAGGTAACCGTGTTTATGATACAAATGAACCCATGTACCGTTATGCTGACGTATTATTGATGCTGGCTGAAGTAGAAAACATGAAAGGTGGTGATCCTGCTCAATACATCAACCAAATTCGTAAACGTGCATATGGTGCTGACTGGGATGATGCTACTGATACTTATGCAAATGCGGATTTCAAGACAAATGAGTATGCTATTCTGGCAGAACGTGACCACGAGTTTGTTTACGAAGGCAAACGCTGGAATGACATATGTCGTATGAAAGATGCAGCAGTTAATGGTAAACCATTAGCTTTTGATGCTGCCTCTTCTTACACTGGAGTACCTGTTCTGAAATCGACAGAAACCTATAAACTTCTCTGGCCGGTTGATAAGGGAACATTGAACGCAGATCCTTTGTTGAAACAAACTCCGGGTTATTCAGTTGCTGGTCAACCTGAAGAAGTTTGGTAAACCATGTTATTCTGAACTATAATCCAAGGTTAATATACAAATTGGAATTAGTTTTCTCTTAAAAACAACCCTCTACATTATTAATAAGAAACTGTCTTTATACAAAGACAGTTTCTTATTTCTTAGATTCAAGTCATAAATGCTGCAGCAGAGCTATCCAGCCAACTTTATGAAAACAAAATTCAGAATCATTGCAAATCAAACAAATACACCATGAATAAATTCATTCTTATCTTTACTGCACTTCTTTGCTGGTTCGCAAATTTCACCACGAATGCGGCCGATACTCTTCAAGTAAAAGAGACACAAATTCCCATTCTGACAGATCGTCAGGATAATGCACTCTTTTTCCTGAGGCTTGATGCAAAAGAGAGCCGTAATCTCAATGAACTGGAATTGAAGTTCGGTAATGAAGTTAACCTGAATGAGGTACAGGCTGTCAAGCTTTACTACAGCGGAACCGAAAGCGTCCAAAATAAGAACAAAATGCTATTTGCCCCGGTAGAATATATTTCACGGGATATTCCGGGGAAAACACGGACAGCAAATTCGTCATACTCTATATTGAAAGCGACATCCAACGTCGTAACACGAAAAATTATCCTAAAATGCAATCAAACGCTATTCCCGGGAGTAAATTATTTCTGGGTCAGTCTGCAAATGAAGCCAAAAGCGTCGCTACTTTCCAAACTTTCCGCTCAAATCACATCAGTAATTATAGATAAAAAACCAGTACTGCTAAATATCACTTCTCCACAAAACATTGTTCATCGCATGGGTATTGGCGTTCGCCATGCCGGAGATGACAGTGTGGCTGCCTATCGCATTCCGGGACTGGTTACCTCCAATAAAGGAACGCTGTTAGGCGTATATGACGTGCGCTACAACAGCAGCGTCGATTTACAGGAGCGTGTTGATATCGGCTTAAGCCGCAGTATCGACGGAGGACAGACCTGGGAAAAGATGCGCATTCCATTAGCATTCGGGGAAAACGGCGGATTGCCGCTGGCTCAAAACGGAGTGGGTGATCCGGCTATCCTGGTAGACAAAAACACCGGTACCATCTGGATCGTAGCTGCCTGGACACATGGCATGGGAAATGCACGTGCATGGTGGAGTTCTCAGCAGGGAATGGATGTAAATCATACCTCACAGCTAGTATTGGCAAAGAGTGACGATGACGGAAAAACATGGTCTAAACCCATCAATGTGACTGAACAGGTTAAGTCTCCATCATGGTACTTTCTCCTTCAGGGGCCAGGTCGTGGTATTACGATGCAAGACGGAACATTGGTTTTCGCAACACAGTTTATAGACTCCACCCGCATACCCAATGCCGGAATTATGTACAGCAAAGACCACGGGAAAACCTGGAAAATGCACAACTATGCCCGCACTAACACCACAGAATCCCAGGTGGCAGAAGTAGAGCCCGGCGTGCTGATGCTGAACATGCGGGATAACCGGGGCGGAAGCCGTGCGGTATCTACCACCAAAGATTTGGGTAAGACCTGGGCTGAACATCCTTCTTCACGTAGCGCATTACCCGAATCAGTATGTATGGCCAGCCTGATTAAGGTTGCGGCCAAAGACAACGTGTTGAACAAAGATATCCTTTTGTTTTCCAATCCAAATACAACGAAAGGTCGTCACAGTATCACAATAAAAGCCAGTCTGGATGGTGGAATGACCTGGCTGCCAGAACATCAGGTTTTGCTGGATGAAGGCGATGGTTGGGGATACTCTTGCCTGAGCATGATTAATAAGGAAGCGGTAGGTATTCTTTACGAAGGAAGCGTAGCTCACATGACTTTTCAGGCTGTTAAATTAAAAGACCTGATCAAATAGTAGCAGGTGTAAAAATGAGCTTCCATGGTTTTAAATAAGATTCAAGAGACTGTCTCAAAAGTCTGAATTGAACGCAAAGTCGCTAAGGCACAAAGGAATTATATCTTAAAATAAACTCTTTGCGTCTTAGCTCCTTCGCGTTTAGTTTCTTCTTTCTTACTTTTGGGACACCCTCTTCCCGTTCTGAACTACTGATAATCTCCTGTTTTGCATAAAATACAAATACCGGCAAAAATGAAACAAAGAGCTGATTTCCCATTCTGGAATAATAGTTTACAAGTTGGCTGTGCTTTTGCAACTACAATCCTGGTGCCCTTTTCTGTATTTGGGCAATTGTCAAATGAGAAAAAGGTTCAAAAACCGAATATCCTTTTTATTTTCTCTGACGATCATGCGTTGAATGCAATTAGTGCATACAATGATAAGAATGGACTGACCCCCAATATTGACAGAATTGCCAGGGCCGGAGTGGTATTTGACAATAACTTTTGTGCCAATTCTATATCCTCGCCCAGCAGAGCTTGCCTTCTGACGGGAAAACATAGCCACATGAATGGAGTGACTACCTGGCAATCTTTCGACGGAAGTCAGGAGACATTCCCCAAAATCTTACAGCGTAACGGTTATGCTACCGCTATCTTTGGAAAGTGGCACCTGACCAGTAAACCGACCGGTTTTGAAGAATGGGCAATATTGGAAGGGCAGGGGAATTATTATAATCCTAATTACATAACTCCAACAGGTGTAAAAAGGATTGAAGGATATTCCGAAGATATCACTACGGATATGACACTCGATTTTATCAAACGTCAGAAGGATTCCGGACGACCTTTTCTGGCCATGTGTCATTTCAAGGCTCCTCATCGTACCTGGTTTCCGAATATCAAATATCTGAATAGTTATAAAGACATGGTATACCCCGAGCCATCCAATTTTTGGGATAATTATCAAAATCGGGCCACGCCTGCATCCAAAAATAAGATGAGCATCGACAAGGATATGCAAATGGGCTACGATCTGAAATTTCCATTAACTGAAAACAATGAATGGAGCAGGATGACTCCGGAGCAGCAGAAAGCAGTGGCTACATGTTATGAGGCCCGAAATAAAGCTTTTCAGGATGCACATTTACAGGGAAAAGATCTGGTTCGCTGGAAATTACAGGAATACATGCGCGATTATATGCGTTGCGTGGCTTCAGTGGATGAAAATGTTGGAAGACTGTTGGACTATCTGAAAGAAAATCACCTGGATGAGAATACGATTATTGTTTACAGCGCCGATCAGGGATTTTATCTTGGGGAACATGGCTGGTTTGATAAACGCTGGATGTATGAAGAGTCTTTCCGCATGCCTTTAATTATGGCTTATCCCAAAGTTATAAAACCTAAAACGCATCTTAAACAGCTAACCCAGAATATTGATTTCGCTCCTGCATTCCTGGATTTAGCAGGTATTCAGGTCCCTGTTGAGATGCAGGGGATCAGCTTCGCTCCGTTATTCAAACACCCCAAAAGAGAATTGAGAGATGCTTTATATTATCACTATTATGATGGACCGGGCGAGCATGGTGTTGCCAAACATTACGGCATTCGTACCAGGCAGTACAAGCTAATCTATTACTATGAGTATAACGAGTGGGAATTATTTGATCTGAAAAAAGATCCGAATGAAATGAGGAGTGTCTATAATGAGCCGGAGTATGCCAATATCCAGGCCAGGCTTTTCAAAAGACTATTTGAATTAAAAGCTGGTTATAAGAATACTGTAGGTATGCCAAAGAGTTAATAAGCCATGTTTATCATTCCGGAAATTTAATCCCCGGTTAACGAATTTCTAATGGCAATGATATATTGATCTATTACAGGATAGCATCCGAAACCGGTGTCTTCTCTTTTAGGACACCCCCATAATTTATAATAAGCCACTTCTTTTAATTGAGGAATTGACAACCTTTCCTCAATTAAAAACGGACAGGATTACAGACTCGCTATATAACAAGAATCACATATATAAACCAGTAATATTACTGAAATACAGATGAAACGAGCATTATTCCTAGCAGCTTTGCTGCTAATCTTGAGTATCAATAGCTCTGCGCAGGAGCGTAAATATACAACGTTTTATTATCAGAGGGCTTCTCTTTTTGAATCACTTCCCATTACCTCCAAAGACATTGTGTTTCTTGGAAACAGCATTACAAATGGCGGTGAATGGTGCGAATTATTCAATAACAAACATGTGAAAAACCGCGGGATCAGCGGAGACATAACCATGGGCGTATATGATCGTCTGAATCCGATACTGAAAGGGAAACCGGTAAAGATATTTCTATTAATAGGGATAAACGATGTCGCACGCGGAACTTCAGCCGATACCATTGTAAAGCGTATCGGGATGATTGTGAACAAGGTAAAGAAAGATTCTCCCAGGACAAAACTCTATTTACAAAGTGTTCTTCCGGTAAATGACTATTATCATATGTTTAACGACCATACTTCACGTTGGCAAGTGGTGAAACAGATCAATGATCAACTGGTTAAACTGTCGGAAAAAGAACATCTGAATTATATTGACTTATACTCTTATTTTGTGGACCAGGAAACCGGGAAAATGAATATTGAGTATTCTAACGATGGACTTCATCTGTTGGGTAAAGGATATTTATTGTGGCGTGATGTAGTACTTCCTTATGTAAAAGAAAAATGAGAAAAATAGCACTCATATTAGTTATTCTGACTTTTGGTGTAACAACTTATGCACAAAAGAAAATAAAGGTTGCCTGTATAGGTAATAGTGTAACCTATGGGTACTTGCTTCCGGATAGAGAAGTTAATGCGTATCCTTTTCAGCTTCAACGTATGTTGGGCAACAAGTATGAAGTAGGAAATTTCGGAAAGAGCGGGGCTACTTTACTGAACAAAGGTCATCGTCCGTATATGCAACAGGAAGAGTATAAGAAGGCTCTGGAATTTGCCGCCGATTTAGTCTTGATTCACCTGGGGCTGAATGACACTGATCCTCGCAACTGGCCTAACTTTCGGGACGAATTTGTCCGGGATTATATGGAACTGATAGCTTCATTCCGGAAAGTAAATCCGAACTGTAAGATATGGATTTGCCGGTTGTCTCCTATTACCGACCGACACCCCCGTTTTCGTTCAGGTACACGCGACTGGTATGGACAGATTCAGAAAACAATAGAAAATATTGCGGATCATGCCAACGTACAACTGATCGATTTTCAGGAGAGTTTGTATAACAGGCCGGATTTGCTGCCCGATGCGCTTCATCCCAATGTGGTGGGAGCCGGGATTCTGGCCAGGACCATTTACACAGCTTTGACCGGCGATTTCGGCGGTTTGCAGATGCCTTTTCTTTATAACGATAACATGGTTTTGCAGCGGAATAAACCACTTCCGATATCCGGAAAGGCTAATGCCGGGGAAAAGGTGGTCGTAAAGATCGGCAACCAAAAGAAGACTACAAATGCAGGTACTGATGGGAAGTGGACGGTTACTTTAGATCCCTTACAGGCCGGAGACCCTTATACTTTAAGCATAGAAGTGAAGAGTCGTCGGTTAATTTATAAAAATGTATTGGCAGGAGAAGTATGGCTTTGTTCCGGTCAGTCTAATATGGCTTTTATGTTGAAGCAGACCATTACCGCGAAAGAAGATATCGCCAATGCGGGGAATCCGAATGTTCGCCTTTTCGATATGAAGCCACGTTGGGAAACCAATGCCGTAGAATGGGATGCTTCGGTGCTCGATTCATTGAACCGTTTGCAATATTATAAGAATTCGCAATGGGTGGAGTGTACACCCCAGTCAGCGGCGAACTTCTCGGCTGTGGCGTATCATTTTGGTAAAATGCTTGCCGATAGCCTGCATGTTCCTGTTGGTCTGATCTGCAATGCGGTGGGAGGTTCTCCTTGTGAGGCCTGGATCGATCGCCGGACTTTGGAGTATGAATTTCCGGATATCCTGGCAGATTGGAAACAGAATGATATGATTCAGGACTGGGTACGAGGCCGGGCTGCTTTGAATGTGAAGAAATCGGAGAATAAGCTGCAACGTCATCCCTATGAGCCCTGTTATTTGTATGAATCGGGGATTATTCCCCTGGCACACTTTCCCATAAATGGGGTAATCTGGTATCAGGGCGAATCGAATGCACACAATATGGAGATCTATGAAACACTATTTCCGAAGCTGGTGAACAGTTGGCGGAAAAACTGGGGAAATGATAATCTCCCGTTTTATTATGTACAGTTGTCCAGTCTCAATCGTCCAAGCTGGCCCTGGTTCCGGGATAGCCAGCGTCGGATGATGAATAAAGTCCCCGGCATATACATGGCGGTTTCCAGCGATAAAGGAGATTCACTGGATGTGCATCCCCGACACAAACGGGAGGTAGGCGAACGTCTGGCTCGATGGGCTTTGAATAAAAGCTATCAAAAAGCCGTTACTCCATCGGGACCTCTTTTCCATTCGGTGGAATTTAAAGATAATGCAGCTTATGTGTCATTTAATTATGCCAAAGATTTACATGCATCGGACGGGAAGACTCTGCGTACTTTTGAAATTGCAGAAGTGGATGGACTTTACTATCCGGCTGAGACAGTAGTAATAGGTGAAAAGGTGAAACTAAGCTCCGTTGAAGTTCAACATCCGAAGTTTGTTCGTTATGGATGGCAGCCTTTTACGCGGGCTAATCTCGTCAATGGCGATGGAATGCCGGCTTCGACCTTTTGTAGTTTTACTGATAAAACAGAGTAGAATTAAAGCAAAAAGTACTGTTACGCTACAATTCAAACAGAAACATCACTCTAATAATCACTTGATTATCTAAAATACAACAAACTATTGAAAATTGGGCACAAAAAATGAAACACCTTAAGTTTATTATACTATTTGGAATATCCCTGCTTACACTACCTATGCAGGCAGGAGTATCAAATTTATTACCTACCCCACAGGAAGTAAAGGGAAATGGCGATCGTTTCCCTGTTGGAAAGTTGCAGCTGGTAACTCCGGTTATGGAAGATGAGTGGAAAACTTTTCTGAAAGAAATAGGTGCAACCGTGACAAAAACAGCTTCTCAGAAAATAGAAGTTCGTTTGGTAAAAACATTGGATGGCGTGAAACTGAATCAGGATGAAGCCTATCGTCTGACGGTTACCAATAAACAGATTGTAGTGGAAGCAACCACTGCAAAAGGAGTGTTTTGGGCGATGCAGGCTCTTCGCCAGTTGAAAAGTGGACAGGGGAAAAATTGCTTTTTCGAAGGCTGCATCATAACCGATTGGCCGGCTTTCCGCATCCGGGGATTTATGCAGGACGTGGGGCGCAGTTATATATCGATAGAAGAGCTAAAGCGTGAAATAGCGATTCTTTCGCAATACAAGATCAATGTTTTTCACTGGCATTTAACCGAAAATCAGGCCTGGCGGTTGCAAAGCAAAATATTTCCAATGCTTAACGACAGCATCAATACGCTGCGTATGCCCGGAAAATATTACACCCTTGAGGAAGCTAAAGATCTGGTGAATTTCTGCAAGCAACATAATGTGTTGCTGATCCCTGAAATCGATATGCCCGGGCATAGTACCGCATTCGTCCGCACCTTTCGTCACGACATGCAAAGCAAAGAGGGCATGGCTATTTTAAAACTGCTGATCGATGAAGTGTGCGAAACCTTTGATGTCCCCTATCTGCATATTGGTACGGATGAGGTGCATTTTACCAATCCAACGTTTGTCTCTGAAATGGTGGCTTATGTCCGTTCGAAAGGAAAGAAAGTAATATCCTGGAATCCCGGCTGGAAATATCAGACCAGCGAAATTGATATGACTCACTTGTGGAGCTACCGTGGCAAAGCGCAAAAAGGCATTCCGGCCATTGATTCCAAATTTCATTATCTGAACCACTTCGATACGTTTTCCGATATTGTGGCATTGTATAACAGCCGCATCTGCAATGCGGAACAAGGAAGTGATGATATTGCCGGAACAATTCTTGCCATTTGGAACGACCGTCTGGTAACGCCCGAAAGCGATATTATATTGGAGAACGCTTTCTATCCCAATATGCTTGCCATTGCCGAACGTGCATGGCTTGGCGGCGGAACAGAATATTTTGACAAAAACGGCACAATATTGCCGGCTAAAGGTCAGAAAGAATTTAATGATTTTGCCGATTTTGAAAGACGGATGCTTTGGCACAAGCAGCATAATTTCAAAGGATACCCTTTTGCTTATGTGAAACAAACGAACGTGATTTGGAACATTACAGATGCATTCCCCAACGGCGGTAATCTGACAAAAACATTTCCACCCGAACAGGAGTTAAAAGAGAGCTACACCTTCGATGGAAAAGAATATAAAACCAGACCGGCGATAGGCGCCGGTATTTATCTCCGGCATGTCTGGGGAACATTGGTGCCATCCTTCTACCATGACCCTCAGGAAAATCACACCGCATATGCTTTCACCTGGGTATATTCTCCTAAAGCGCAAGAAGTGGGCTTATGGGCAGAATTTCAGAACTACAGCCGTTCAGAAATGGACCTGGCTCCGCTTCCTGGAACGTGGGATTATAAAGGAAGCCGCATCTTCATAAATGACCGGGAGATACTGCCGCCGGTATGGACAGCCACTCACCGCGTGAAATCTAATGAAGTAGCCCTTGGAAATGAAAATTGTGTGGCTCGTCCGCCACTGATGGTTCACCTGAACAAAGGATGGAATAAAGTTCTTTTAAAATTACCGGTGGGAAAATTTTCTCTGCCTGAAATTCGTCTCGTGAAATGGATGTTCACCGCTGTTTTTGTTACCCCGGATGGAAGCAGTGCTGTGGACGGATTAGTTTATTCACCTGCAAAAAACCAGAATTGATTTTACAATTATGAGAATAAAACTGACGATATTCTTAATGCTTTGTTTTGCCTGGCTTTTCGGACAACCGAAAAATTCAACACAGATCACTCTTCAACTAAACAAAGACTGGAAATTTACCGAAGCACACACTGAAAACTGGCTGCCGACAAACGTTCCGGGCACAGTACAAGGTGATTTGATTCAACATCATCTGCTCCCCGACCCATTTTTCGGAACCAACGAAGAGAAAATTCAGTGGGTCGAAAATAAAGATTGGGAATATAAAACCACTTTTCAGGTTACAGATGATCAATTAAAGTACGATGCGGCTACGCTCATTTTCGAAGGGCTTGATACATACGCTGATGTTTATCTCAACGGCTCACTGTTGCTCAAAGCTGATAATATGTTTGTGGGATATTCAATAGCGGTAAAAAAATTGTTACGAACCGGCGAAAACCGCCTGCATATTTATTTTCATTCGCCTATTACATCTGTGCTTTCGCAATGGGCTTCTAACGGCTTCGATTATCCGGCCGATAATGATCATTTAGATAAAAAACTAAGTATTTTCACCCGGAAAGCGCCTTACAGTTACGGATGGGACTGGGGGATCCGCATGGTGACTAGTGGCATCTGGCGACCTGTCACGCTGAATTTCTTCAATCTGGCCTCAGTGGATGATCTGCACGTTTGTCAACTGGCTCTTTCTGATAAATCAGCTCAGCTGTCGAATGAAATAGAACTGACCGGCATATTGCCACAACCTGAAAAAGCAGAGCTGAATATTGTTTGTGCACTCGAAGGCAAACCGGTTAGCAGCAAAACAATTGACATCAACATCCAGCCTGGCAAAAATTTGATTTCCGTCCCTATGGAAATTACCGAACCTCAACGCTGGATGCCCCACGGTTGGGGAAAGACGACGCTTTACACCATTACAGTGAACGTCATTCATCAGGGAAAAACGATAGCGCAAAAATCGCAACGACTCGGACTGAGAACCATTCGATTGGTGAACGAGAAAGATGCTTATGGCGAATCTTTCTATTTCGAAGTAAACGGCATTCCTATGTATGCCAAAGGGGCTAATTATATTCCGTCGGATGCCATGCTACCGAATATCACCACCGAACGTTACCATGAAATTTTCCGCAATATCACTGAAGCCAACATGAACATTGTGCGGGTTTGGGGCGGAGGAACTTACGAGGATAATCGCTTTTATGATTTAGCCGATGAAAATGGCATCCTGGTTTGGCAGGATTTTATGTTCGGGTGCACTACCTATCCACACGATTCTACATTCCTGAGACGGATAACAGAAGAAACGACCTATAATATCAAGCGACTACGCAACCATGCCTGCCTGGCCTTGTGGTGCGGCAACAACGAAATTCTCGAAGGAATGCATAATTGGGGTTGGGAAAAGCGTTACATTCCGGCTGTTTACAAAGATATGTTTGCCGGTTATGACGAGATCTTCCGGAATTTACTTCCGGGTCAGGTTGCAAAGTTCGATGCCGGACGCTCGTATATTCACGGTTCACCGCTTTCTTCCAACTGGGGCAAACCCGAATCCTGGGCATATGGCGACAGCCACAACTGGGGCGTATGGTACGGGAAGAAGAAATTCGAAAGCTTTGATACCGAAACCGGTCGCTTTATGAGTGAATTTGGTTTTCAGTCATTCCCCGAGATGAAAACTATCTCAGCCTTTGCCAAACCTGAAGATTATGCGTTGGAATCAAGAGTGATGAACGCACATCAGAAAAGCTCAATCGGGAATTCACTCATAAAAACCTATATGGAGCGGGATAATATTATTCCCGAAAAATTTGAGGATTTTGTCTATGTCGGACTGGTATTGCAGGGTAAAGGAATGCGTTATGGTTTTGAAGCTCAACGACGAAATCGCCCCTATTGCATGGGAACTATTTACTGGCAGCTGAATGACAGCTGGCCTGTGGTTTCGTGGTCGGGGATTGATTATTACGGCAACTGGAAAGCCTTGCATTATCAGGCAAAACGGGCTTTTGAACCCATCCTGATCAGTCCGGTACAAAAAAACGACTCTTTGTTGATTTACCTGATTTCGGATCAGTTAACAACATGCGATAATCTTCAGTTGAACATGCAATGGAAAGATTTTAGCGGAAATCTGCTCAAAAAATCAGTTTTAAAAACAAAATTAAATGCCAACAGTTCTACCAGAGTATACCAGCAGGCCATCAACGACTTATTGACTCAGGAACAGCGCAAAAACACATTTCTTCAACTTTCATTGACGGACAAACAGGGGAAAATACTGAATGAGCAAATTTATTTTATCAATAAAACCAAAGATCTGAATCTTCCCCAAGCGAAGATTTCAGTAAAATCACAAACTAAATCTGGATTTTGCGAGTTAACGCTCACCACCGATAAACTCGCCAAGGATGTATTTATCCAGATTCCGGTTCAGGGTGCCAAATTCAACGATAACTTTTTTGATTTGCTGCCCGGCAAAAAGAAAAAAATCATCATTAGTTCTCCTTTAATTAAAAAAGACGATCAGTTAAATATCAGTATTATACATATCAGACAAACTTATAACTAAAAAGTCATGCGTAAAACACTTTCTCAAATTGCAGGCCTGTTCTGCCTTACAGGTCTTTTTGCAGCCACTCCTGCTACAAAAACCGGAGTTGATTACCGGGTAATTCCATTGCCCAACGAAATCTCAGTTCAACAAAGTCAACCTTTCGTGTTGGATAAACAGGTAAAAATCGATTTTCCCGTTAAGAACGAGAAAATGAAAAAGAATGCGAACTTTCTTGTACAGTACGTGAAAGATTTAACCGCATTAAACCTTAAAACTAAAACAGGGAAAAGTCCTAAAAAAGCCATTATCCTATCGCTCGGACTTAAATCAAACAATCCGGAAGCATATCAGCTGACTGTAACTTCCAAAACAATTACAATTACCGGAGCATCGGAAAGCGGAGTCTTTTATGGCATTCAGACTTTGCGTAAGTCTATTCCGGCAGTTAAAGCCGCACAGGTTATGCTTCCTGCAGTTGTAATTAACGATGCTCCCCGTTTCTCTTATCGTGGAATGATGCTCGACGTTTCGCGCCATTTTTTCACAGTTGATGAGGTAAAAACTTACATCGACATCCTGGCTTTGCACAATATCAACAATTTCCACTGGCATTTAACAGATGATCAGGGTTGGAGAATTGAGATTAAAAAATATCCCCGCCTGACTGAAATCGGTTCGACAAGACCTGAAACAGTGATTGGCCGTAATACCGGAAAATACGATGGCATTCCCCACGGAGGATTTTATACACAGGCACAGATTAAAGATGTTATTGCTTATGCAAAAGACCGTTATATTAATATTATTCCGGAAATTGATTTACCGGGTCACATGTTGGGTGCTTTGAGTGCTTATCCCGAATTGGGATGCACCGGCGGACCATATGCCATCTGGCGTCAATGGGGCGTTTCAGATGAGGTGTTGTGTATCGGCAATGATAAAACCCTGACTTTTATCAAAGACGTATTGACTGAGTTAACCGAGATTTTCCCATCGAAATACATCCATATCGGTGGTGATGAATGTCCGAAAACCAGCTGGAAAAAATGTCCGAAATGTCAGCAACGCATCAAAGACCTTGGGTTGGTAGCCGATGAAAAACATTCTGCCGAAGAACGTTTGCAGAGTTATGTAATTTCTTATGCTGAAAATGTACTGAAAGAAAAAGGACGCACCATTATTGGTTGGGACGAAATCCTGGAAGGCGGTATTGCCCCGAATGCAACAGTTATGTCGTGGCGCGGTATGGGTGGAGGCATCGAAGCGACCAAACAAAAACACGATGTAATTATGACACCTAATTCATATGTATATTTTGATCATTACCAAACCAATAACACCGAATCAGAACCGTTGGCAATAGGTGGATATTCGCCGGTAAAAACGGTGTACAGTTGGGATCCGCAGCCTTCTTCGCTCACCGACGAAGAGAAGAATCATATCATTGGTGCACAAGCCAATCTCTGGACCGAATATGTTCCTACTTATAAACATGCAGAATATATGGTTTTACCACGTATGGCTGCGCTCTGTGAGGTACAGTGGACAACAGCTGCTCAAAAAAATTATGCTGATTTCCTGACACGTATTCCCCGACTGGTCGATTTATATAAAGTGTATGGTTACAATTACGCTAAACACTTATATGATATCACCGCCGATTTCAGTTCTAATCCGAAAGAAGGTTGTCTCGATGTTTCATTGAGTACAGTCGATGGTGCGCCTGTTCATTATACCCTCGACGGAACAACTCCAACAGAAAACTCACCTGTTTATTCTGACACATTGAAAATTAAAGAGAATGCAGGACTACAGGCTCTTATATTCCGCAACAATGAGTCAAGTCATTTACTATCGGAAAATATAAGTTTCAGCAAAGCGAGTTTGAAACCGATTACAGCTTTGCAACCCCTGAATAAGGGATATCAGTTCAACGGAGTTTCTACGCTTGTAGATGGTTTGAAGGGAAGTTATAACTATAAAACCGGGCGTTGGATTGGATTCTATAAGAATGATATGGAGGTGGTTATCGATCTCGAACAAACCACAACCATTGAGCAGGCAGCTTTTTCAACCTGTGTGGAAAAAGGGGATTGGATTTTCGATGCGCGCAGCTTTACGGTTGAAGTTTCTAACGACGGTGTGAATTTCACCCGCGTAGCTAGTGAGAATTATCCCGCAATGCAACAACAGGATGCTAATGGCGTATTTACCCACAAGCTTTCTTTTAGCCCCGTGCAAACCCGCTATGTAAAAGTAATTGCCACTTCTGAGCAATCAATTCCGGAATGGCACGGAGGAAAGGGAAGTCCTGCGTTTCTTTTTGTTGACGAAATCAGTCTGAATTAATAGGCAGGATAAGATCATACCCGGCAAAATTCAGATTTTGCCGGGTATTTTTCAATTATCCGACAGTCGATATCGGAGGGTAAACGAATAAAACAAAGTATTATTTGTATGAAGTAAAATGAATTATGAATACTATAAATGCCAGCAGAATGAATAATAGGATTGATAAAGAAATTGACCTTTGGGTTTCAAATTATGGACAAATAAAAGAATTGAAGTACGATTTGGTCGTTTTGCCCTGGGGAGCAACAGAACCTCATAATCTGCATCTGCCTTATTTGACGGATTGTATTCTGTCTGGAAACATAGCTATTGATGCAGCCCGTTTGGCAAAAGACCGAGCAGGAATACGATGCATGGTATTGCCTCCGATTAATCTGGGCTCTCAAAATCCCGGACAACGGGAACTCCCCTTTTGCATTCATGCACGTTATGAAACTCAGAAAGCAATTCTGACCGACATTGTCTCGTCGCTTGCTGTGCAGGGAATTCGTAAACTTGTAATAATTAATGGACACGGAGGAAATAATTTCAAGAATATGATTCGTGATTTATCTCTGGACTTTCCCGATTTCCTGATAGCTACAAGTGATTGGTATTCGGTTGTTTCTTCAGAAAGCTTTTTCGAAGAGCCGGGTGAGCATGCCGATGAGCTTGAAACCTCTGTCATGATGCATTATCATCCTGAGTTCGTTAATCTGGAAGAAGCCGGAAAGGGGCAGTCAAAGACATTTGCCGTTCAATCATTAAATGATAAAGTAGCCTGGATTCCCCGTAATTGGCAAAAAGTTACAGAGGATACCGGGATTGGCAATCCTCTAAAATCAACAGCAGAAAAAGGAAGAGTTTTTGCTAAGGCAGTTGTGGAGAAATACGCCCTTCTATTTGAAGAACTGGCAAATAACACAGAGTTTATATCTGATTAAAAAACAATTAGCAAATCGTGGTAATCAATTCCTGAGTTACGCCAAGAAAAAGTAAATCCAGTTTCTATTACAAATCAAACAAAAAGAATCGTATGCACAGCATAAGACTATTTTCCATTAAGCTGTCAGTTGTTGTTTTTCTTTCAGTTTTTACCTCCATTGTTTCAGCACAATCTGTTGATGAGTATCCTACAGTTTGCTTTCAGAAAACAACTGGCTTTCCTACTAACGAAACCGGATTTGCCAATGGAGTTTCAGCCTGCTTTGCAGGAACCATGCAGGGTAAAATGATCATGGCCGGAGGCTGCAATTTCCCTGAAGCTCCTGCAGTAAAAGGTGGAAAGAAAAGATTCTACAGCGGAATTTATGTTGCCGGGTTAAACTCAAATTCCGAATTACAATGGAAAAAAGGAGGTGATTTGACTGTACCGGCTGCTTATGGGGTAACAATCAGTGCCGGTAACAAATTACTATTTATTGGCGGAACAAATGAAAGAGGTAGCCTTACATCGGTTTATTGCTTGAATTTCAGCAAAAAGCAAGACTTACAAATCGAAATGTTACCACCCCTTCCCTACCCGATGGACAATATGACCGGTGCAATCATCGGTAAAACGGTTTATGTTGCCGGAGGTAAAGTAAATGGAAAACCATCCTCATCCATGTTTTATCTGCAACTAGATAAACTAAACGAAGGTTGGCACACAGCACCATCAATTCCCGGTTCCCCCCGCATTCAGGCTGTTATGGCTGCCCAGTCCGGCAATTTGTATCTCTGGGGCGGTTTTACTCCGACTTTCGATGGATACGAACCCAAACTTATGACTGACGGATATAAATTCTCATCCAAAACAAATCGCTGGACAAAACTATCGGCACCTATCGATAACCATGGAAAAGTCGTTTCGCTGGGTGGTGGAGTTGCCTCAACGATCAATGACAGCCTGATACTTTGTACCGGAGGTGTGGATAAAGACATTTTTCTTGCAGCATTACAGCGCGAGTTCCGTTTAAAAGGGGATGAAGCAAAACGTAAAGCTGCTGAGTATCTTTCACATCCGGCGGCCTGGTATCGGTTAAACAATAAGATATTGTTATATAACACCTTACGCGACAAATGGCAGATAATTGCCGAAAATGCATTGATGGCGAGAGCCGGAGCATCCATAGTCGGCGACAAGAACACATTTTACCTGATTAATGGTGAACTCAAACCAGGCATTCGGACACCTGAAATTACGAAAATCAAACTTTATCAGCCGCGTGATTTTGCCGCATATGTTAATCCCATGATTGGCACAGGTGGGCATGGGCATACGTTTCCCGGACCTACTGTTCCTTTTGGTATGATTCAACCAGGACCTGATACACGGATTACAGGTTGGGATGCCTGCTCGGGTTATTATTACAATGACTCTACTATCAATGGTTTTTCGCATACACATCTCAGCGGAACCGGTTGCGGCGATTATGGTGATATATTGATTATGCCCACAGTAGGTAAACAACATTATCAGCACACAGGCACAGAAACTCAGACACTACCTTATGCTTCCCGATTTTCGCATACGAACGAAACGGCAGTCCCGGGATACTATTCCGTTTATTTAGACACATATCAGGTACTTACAGAACTCACTTCAACAAAGCGGGCCGCCATACATCGGTATACATTTCCGGCGTCAAAGGAATCGGGATTTATATTCGATCTGGATTACAGTCTGCAAGGGCAGCAAAATCGCGACATGAAACTTGAAATCATAGGTGACACAGTGATAAAAGGCTACAAAAACACAGCCGGCTGGGCATGGGATCATCAGGTCTGTTTTTATGCCGTTTTTTCAAAACCATTCAGCTTTAAATTGATCGAAGATACAGTCTATACAGGTGCTACCCGGCAAAAAACGATTCTCAAAAAAGCTTTACTGCAATTTGAGACTACTCAAGACGAACAGGTTTTGGTTAAAATTGCCATTTCTCCAGTCGATATGAAAGGTGCAAAACAGAATCTCACAACAGAAATATCCGGTTGGGATTTTGACAAAACTGCTGCCAATGCACGGAAAGAATGGAATAAATACTTGCAGAAAATTGAAGTCACAACTGCAGACGAAGATCAGAAAACTATTTTCTACAGCGCCCTGTATCATACCGGAATTTCGCCAAATCTTTTCTCGGATGTGGATGGACGTTACCGCGGTATGAATAAAAAAATTTTGCAAACATCGCCGGAAAAACCTGTCTATACAATTTTCTCCTTGTGGGATACATTCCGTGCTTTTCATCCGCTAATGACCATTATTGACCCGAAACTCAACAATGATTTTATCGTTTCATTATTAAAGAAATACCGGGAGGGTGGTATTTTGCCGATGTGGGAACTGGCAGCAAACTACACCGGAACGATGATTGGATATAATGCCGTGCCTGTCATCGTGGATGCTTACATAAAAGGAAACCGCGATTTTGATGTTGCGGAAGCATTCAGAGCCTGTCAGCGGAGTGCACAATACGACACAACCGGAATTGCTTCCACGCGTTATGTCAGGGATAACGGATTGATGCCGATCTCAAAATATTATAAAAACACCCTGGGCTATATTCCATGTGACAAAGAAAATGAATCAGTAGCCAAAGGGTTGGAATATGCATATGCTGACTGGTGCATTGGACGATTTGCCGAAAATCTCAGAGATACGGTAATCCAGCATAAATACGATAAATTGTCCAAAGCATACACGAATTATTTCGATCCAGGTGTTGGTTTTATGCGCGGAAAAGATTTGTCCGGTAAATGGCGAACACCATTTAGTCCACGTTCATCCACCCATCGGAATGATGATTATTGTGAAGGAACTGCCTGGCAGTGGACCTGGTTCGTACCGCACGATGTGGAAGGGCTAAAGCATCTGATGGGAGGTGAAAGAGCATTTGTAGCCAAACTTGATTCGTTGTTTTCTATAGATTCAAAAATGGAGGGTGAGAATGTTTCTGCGGATATTTCGGGTTTGATCGGTCAGTATGCGCACGGTAATGAACCCAGTCATCATATTATTCACCTGTATAATTATGCTCATCAACCCTGGAAAACACAAGCATTGATTGACAGTGTTTTATACACTCAATACCATAACAATCCGGATGGATTGTCGGGTAATGAAGATTGCGGACAAATGTCTGCCTGGTATATTCTGAATGCCATTGGCTTTTATCAGGTGTGTCCCGGAAATCCGACCTATTCGATTGGTCGCCCGCTATTCGATCGTGCTGTCATTCCTTTGTCAAACGAAAAGTCATTCGAAGTCATTGTCAAAAATGCCTCAAAATCAAACAGATATATCCTATCGGTAAAATTGAATGGTTGTACATTGAAAACACCGTTTTTTACCCATCAGGATATATTAGACGGAGGAAAATTAGAATTTACGATGACTGGTCATCCGACTAAATGGGGTACCAAATGATTGATTGTCATTTGATCCCATTAGTTTTATAATCATTTGGAAACTATCCAGGACATCCACTCTATATTAATGACTTGTCAGCAACAGGTTGGACCTGAAATTTATTTACCTGCACAGGTGTTTTTTTCGGTTTCGGAAGATGGAATAAACTTTACTGAATTGATGAATGAAGCAAAAATGCCGGACCTTTCCATTCCTGTGATTTATCATGACTACAAATGGACCGGGACTACCCGCGGCCGGTATATCCATGTAAGTGCAAAAGCAACCACCGAACATGGTGGCTGGATTTTTACAGATGAGATTATTATACATTGATTTTTATACATTTTCAAAGATGAGAAACATTTTGCTCCTTTTCAGCATCACATTGTATGTGTCAATTCTGTCGGCACAACAAACACCCGTGGATTATGTAAATCCGTTTATTGGTACAACCCATTACGGAGCGACACATCCCGGTGCCGTTTGCCCGGGAGGTATGATGTCCGTTGCCCCATTTAACGTGATGGGGTCAGATAAAAATGTTGCTGATAAAGACGATAGGTGGTGGTCAACTCCTTACGAATATAAAAATCGTTATTTTACCGGTTTCTCGCACGTAAACCTGAGCGGTGTGGGTTGTCCCGATTTAGGTTCGCTGTTATTGATGCCTACGAATGGTAATCTGGATGTGGACTATCATAAGTATGGAAGTGAATATTCACAGGAAAAAGCCTCACCGGGTTATTTCAGCAATTATCTGAATAAATATCAGATCAAAACGGAAGTTACGGCCACTTTGCGTACCGGAATTTCCCGGTTTATCTTTCCTAAAGGAAAAAACCATATCTTATTGAATCTGGGGCAGGGATTGACCAATGAAACAGGAGCAACCGTCCGTTTTGTCAGTGATCGGGAAATTGAAGGCAGTAAATTGCTCGGAAATTTCTGTTACAATGCAAAGGCTGTTTTTCCGGTATATTTTGTCATGCGACTGCATAAAACACCCACTGAAAAAGGTTATTGGAAGAAAATGCCTCCGATGGGAACAGAAGCGCAATGGGATGAAAATGCCGGTAAGTATAAGATTTACTCAACCTACAGCAAAGAAAT
Source organism: Bacteroidales bacterium (assembly GCA_963668555.2). Taxonomy (GTDB): domain Bacteria; phylum Bacteroidota; class Bacteroidia; order Bacteroidales; family UBA7332; genus CAXXIC01. Next base: position 3,896,487 of record CAXXIC010000001.1, on the reverse strand, counting down.
AAGCGGTGACGATGTCGGGGCTTGGTTTACTTTTGATACCGATGAAAACGAATCGGTTACCGTAAGCATGGGAATCTCTTATGTAAGCATCGAAAACGCCCGATTAAATCTGGATCAGGAACAGACCGGAAAATCATTCGAAGATATTCATGCTGAAGCCCGCAGGAAATGGAATGATGATTTGTCGCGAATACTGGTGGAAGGTGGAACTACCGATCAGAAAACTATTTTTTACACCGCTTTATATCATACTTTATTGCATCCCAACATTTTGCAGGATGTAAATGGTCAGTATCCGGCAATGGAGAGCAATGAAATCCGCTCAATAACCGGCAATCGCTATACGGTCTACTCGTTATGGGATACGTATAGAAATCTGCATCAATTGATGACGCTGGTTTATCCGGAACGTCAGACAGCTATGATTCGCACCATGCTGGATATGTACAAAGAGAGCGGCTGGTTACCCAAATGGGAACTTTATGGACGGGAAACGCTGACCATGGAAGGTGATCCATCCATTCCTGTGATTGTCGATAGCTGGCTGAAAGGGATACGTGATTTTGATGCAAAACTCGCCTATCAGGCAATGTTTAAGTCCGCCACGACACAGGGGAAAGACAATCTGATGCGGCCCGACAACGACGATTACATGAACATGGGATATATTCCGCTCCGCGAAAAATATGATAAATCCGTTTCTCATGCGCTTGAATATTATATTGCCGACCATGCCTTATCCAAATTTGCCAAAGCATTGGGTAAAACAGCAGATGCAGAGCTCTTCCAAAAACGGTCGTTGGGATATAAAAATTATTATAGTAAAACATACGGAACACTTCGTCCGTTACTTCCGAATGGTCAATTTTTAACGCCCTTTAATCCGAAGCAAGGTGCAAATTTTGAACCTTGTCCCGGTTTTCACGAAGGAAGTGCGTGGAATTATACCTTTTATGTGCCACACGATGTGTTTGGACTCGCCCGGTTAATGGGCGGAAAGACTAATTTCGTGAATAAACTCCAACGGGTTTTTGATGAAGGTTTGTACGATCCTTCGAATGAACCGGACATTGCCTATCCCTTTTTATTCAGTTATTTCAAGGACGAAGCATGGAGAACACAAAAGGAAGTTCGACGATTACTGGAAAAATATTATTTCAACAAACCGGATGGTTTACCCGGCAATGATGATGCCGGAACGCTTTCGGCCTGGGCTGTATTTAGTATGATGGGCTTCTATCCCGATTGTCCCGGAGAACCGTCATATACACTTACAACTCCAGTATTCAATAAGATAACGATCAAACTACAGTTCCAATATTTTAAATCAAAAGAATTGATTATCGAAACGACTTCTTCAGGTGATTATATCAAAACGATTCAATCAGGAAATAAAATACTGAACGGTTTCAGGCTGAGTCACGATGAACTAATTCATGCCGGTAAACTTACATTTACGCTTAGCAATAAAGAATAAAAAAATGATACTTTGATGAACTTATTATATGTTTCCGTTTTTACATGTTGATTTGTGGTGATGAGAATTTGGGTAAGAATATATTTTTCAGTCTTTTTCTTTCCTTAATTCAAAGTGTGAATTTCAATGGGCCTATTAGATACCTTTGAATACAAAAAAGGTCAAAGGCCTTGAGAATTACATTCGGTGTGTGTGATAATTCCCAACTTTTTCCGTTGGATGGATTAACACAGAAGCGACTCAGATTATCTGAGTCGCTTCTTTTTTGGTAGAAATATTCAACAAATATCTCTTGCAACCAAAAGGCTACATCTTACGATGTACTTTTTTGTGCAGCTAACATTTCTCTCTATAAAAGTGCATTGAGGAATTAACAGATTATCGAAAACGGGCGAATTAAAAACAGAAAAGTCGGGCTTTATAACCCGACTTTTGCTATTATCTAACGTCTGATTTATTTCTTGATGGGAACAATCCAGTAATTGTACTCATAACTTTTATAAGTCACACTATACTCTGGTAATGCAGGAGTACCCCAACTATCAATCCCTCCTACTCCGGCTTGAATCAAATCTACATCTAAATGCACATTTTTATCGTTTACCAATAATTCAGAGTGAGTTTGTACGGCTTCACGGTTATCGCCGGCATCTAATTGAACAGGGCTGTATGGTAAGGCATTTACGTATAATGTTACATCATTGGCCCCGATCAGGACACCGCTTCCGTCTTTACGGGTTACTTTTGCCCAACGGACATCTGTACGGTTGCCGCTTTCTTGCGGACGCACATAAGGATGATACAGATTGGCAATCGTATTATTCCATATACCTACATTGTTGCCGGTTTTACGATCAAAATACGATTCACTCGGCCCACGGCCATACCATTCCATTTTCACAAAATCAATTGGCAACAAGATGTGATTTCCAAATTTCAACAGGTTAGGTTGTTTAGTAGCTCCGGCTTTCATTACATTGCTTACCAAAATCTTGCCTTCACTATCAATTTTGAAGGTTTGGGTATAGCTGGCATCGCCATTCAATAAAGTTTTTTCGATAGTCACCGTTACCGTACCATCAGATTCGTTTTTCGCTGTTACAGAAGTTCCTTTGAATCCCGGATCTCTCCAGATCTTATTTTTCCTATTCAAACCTGCGCCATAATCATTATCCACCAAAGGTCTCCAGAAATTAGGAACCGGACCGTTGGCAAAAATAGTTTTCCCTCCAAAAATATAGGATGTCATTTCACCTTCTTTCTTGTCAAAAGAAATGGACAGATTAGAGCCTTTTACATCTATTGAATTATCATTTTCGGAGAAAGTAAGCGCCTTTCCTGTAAATGTATAATCCGAAGTATACTGATATGCATTTACTTTAAACTGGTCATTAGCCATTTCGTAGCCGGCCGGAACACCAGATTCTGCTGCTTTAGTAACGTACGACACATTCATTAAATACTCTTTATCAGCAGCCATCTTATAATTCATAGGGATGGTGATGTCTTTATACGTTCTTGCTGAAGTATTAATATTGGCAATTGTACCGTTTACTACTACTTTACCGTTTTCAAGCAATTGCCAGTTGAGGGTGAAATTGCTCAGATCGCGGAAGAAATAAGAGTTGAAGATTTCGTACTGACCTTTCAGTATATTGACTGCTTTGGTCTTGATGAACTGATGCGCGTATTTGGCTTCAGTATAGTAAGGATTGGGTTTACGATCAGCCCTCACGACCCCTTTTACACAGAAATTGTGGTCATCATTCAATGGTTTGCCCCAGTCGCCCGAGTAACCGTTTACTTTCTTACCGTCTATCGTAGTATAGATAGTTTGATCTACCCACTCCCAAATAAAACCGCCTTGCAGGTAAGGATTATTCTCGATCACATCCCAGTAGTCTTTATAATTTCCTAATCCATTACCCATGATATGAGCAAATTCTGAATTGATTAACGGACGTGAAGGGTGACTTCTTGAGTATTGCAACATCCATTTCGGACTCGGATACTGAGGCACAATCAAATCGGTATTCCAATCAAATTCCGCACGTTCATATTGAACCGGACGGGTCTGGTCATATCCTTTAACCCAATTGTAGCCCTGCATAAAATTCCAACCATTACCGGCTTCATTACCCAACGACCAGAAAATGATGGAAGCATAGTTTTTATTACGAATAACCATGCGGGAGATACGTTCCATGTGCGCCTTTTCCCAGGCAGGATTATTTCCCAGTGTGCGTCCCAGGTCGTAATACATGCCGTGGCTTTCAATGTTCGCTTCATCTACCAGATAAATACCGTATTCATCGCACAACTCGTACCAACGCTGCAAGTGAGGATAGTGAGAGTTGCGAACCGCATTGAAGTTACCCTGTTTCAACAACAGGATATCTTTCAACATTAATTCATCTGAAATCACGTGTCCATAGGTCGGGTCATGCTCGTGTACGTTTGCACCTTTGAAGTAAACCGGCTTGCCGTTTACTAAAACCTGTACATTTTTAATCTCTACAGTACGGAACCCGATTTTACGGGACACTGCCTCCAATACGTTATTGTTTTCATCCAATAAGGTGACGTTTAAGCGATACAAGTTCGGGATTTCAGCCGACCATTGTTTCACGTTTGGGATGCGACCTCTGAATTGAACAATGCTCTTGCCGTAAGCCATTTTCAACTCTCCGGCTCTTAGAGTGTCGTTATATACGACCGAACCATCTGTATCTGTGATTTCAGTCACTACACGGGTATTCTCCTTGTTTTCCTTGGTGTAGTTAAATACCTCAGCCTGCATGGTAAACAAACCATCTACATATTTTTCATCCAGAACCGATTTTACATTTAAGTCATACAAATGCACATTCGGACGTGCATAGATATATAAATCGCGCTCGATTCCGGCCATACGCTGAAAATCCTGGCACTCTAAATAACTACCATCGCTCCAGCGAATAATCTGGAGAGCAATCTGATTTTCGCCCGGTTTTACAAAATCGGTAACATCAAATTCCGCTTCTAGCTTACTATCTTCGGTATATCCGACAAACTTACCGTTGATCCATGCATAACCGGCTGATTTTATACCATCCAGATGCAAATAGATTTTTTGTCCGGTCCAACTTTGGGGTACCGTAAATTTCTTTCTGTATGAACCGGTATGATTGATTTCCCCCGGAATCAGCGGAGGTGTAGGATTCTTCATGAAGAACTCATAGGGCTGGTTCACATAAATGGGAACGCCATAACCATTTACGTTCCAATCAGCAGGCACCTTAAAGTTCACCCATTTACTATCGTTAAAATCCGTTTTAAAGAAATCCGTTGGACGATCGACATACTTCTCCACCCATTTAAATTTCCAGTCGCCATTCAAAGAAATAAAGCGAGAGGACGCTGCTAATTTCCCCGCTTTAGCAAGATCTTTTGTTTCAAAAGGGAAATAGGCCGAACGCATGGGCAGACGATTGATCTGATTGGTGTCAGGGTTCTCCCAATGGGGATTTAAAGGATGTTGCTGAGCCTGCATCAAAGAGGCTACAAACAAAAACATTAGTACAAATAAATTTTTCATCATTTTATATTAGCCAGTTAAAGTTTGAGTGACTATTCAACCCATATGCCTATACCTATTGATTTTTAATGTTTTCATATATCAGGTAGAATAAGATGAGGCTATAATCCAAAATTAAAAAGATCGGATTTTGTACGAGCTTTCTTCATCATTCTTTCAATTTTACGTGCCATCTTCGGATTTTTATCTGCCACGTTATTATTCTCTTCAATATCCTGCGACAAATCGAAGAGCAACATTTTTCCATTGGGATGTTTTCCGTAATCAAGTTTTATTCCTTTCCAGTTTCCGGTACGAATCGCTACTTTTCCGCCTTCTTCGTGAAATTCCCAGTACAGGTATTTATGTTCTTTCTGTCTTTGGGCTGACATCAAAGTAGGATAAAACGAGATTCCGTCACTTTCGATGCGGGCTTTGGAGCCACTCAAATCTTTCAATGTCGGCATCATATCCCAGAAGGCCGAAATATGATCAGTTTTTGTTCCGGCAGCAATTACTCCCGGCCACGAAACAATCAGCGGAATCCGTATTCCACCTTCGTAAAGATCGCGTTTACCGCCACGCAAAGGTCCGTTACTGTTGAAAAATTCAGGATCGGCACCTCCTTCGCTGTGTGGTCCGTTATCGCTTGTGAAAAATATAATCGTATTTTTCTCAATTCCCAACCGTATCAACTCATTCATTATCTGACCCACGTAGGCATCGAGTCTTGTGACCATCGAAGCAAAATCGGCATGAGGCGTTTCCGAGGAGCCATAACCCCATTTACTGCCTTTGTAAGGCTTTGCTTCTCCAATTGTGCACCGATACAGACTGAAAATACTATCGTTGGGTGAAGTCAGTTCGGCATGTGGAAGCAAATAAGGCAGATAAAGAAAGAAACTGTTTTTCGCATTTCTCTGAATAAACGACAAAGCCTGTTGATGAATCAAATCCTGCGCATATTCTTTTTTCTGATCCCCGGCATTTCCATTTAAAATTATTTTTTCGTTATTGTGATAAAGATGCTGCGGATAATAATGATGTGCAATCCGCTGACAGTTATATCCGTAAAACTCATCAAATCCCATGTTGAGCGATTCGCCTTCGGAGCCTGGAAAACCTAAACCCCATTTCCCAAAAGCGCCTGTAATATAACCTTCCTGTTTCAGCATTTTGGCTATGGTAAATGTACCGCCGGGCAAAGGTTGTTGTCCTTCGGGTTGAATTTCTTCATTGCCACGGATGGGAGTGTGACCTGTATGCATACCGGTGAGTAAACAGGAACGCGATGGCGCACTTACCGCCGAACCCGAATAATGCTGCGTGAAAAGCATTCCTTCGGAAGCCAGTTTATCGATATTGGGCGTTTTGATTATTTGTTGCCCGTAGCAGCCGACATCTCCATAGCCCAGATCATCAGCCAGAATATAAATAATATTCGGTAATACCGGTTGTTTTGCCTGAATTGTTCCGGTAATTCCGGTAATGAGTAAAGTTGAAATCAGTTTGTTGTTCATATTTCATCTGATTTGAAAAGGGATCTGTTTACAAATTAAAAACAACGCCAAAGTCGAACAGTTTTATTAAAGAGAGTTCAGTCTATTTTCAGTATAGGTTTACTCTATATTGACTTTACCTATTTATAGTAATACTACTATGTTATCTCTGTATTAGCTCTATCTTTCATTTGTATATATAATATTAATACCTAAAGTCAACCTATACAAAACCCAGACTTATAGTCAAACCATTTTGAATTGCGAAATACAATATCAAGAGTATTCCCGGTCAGTTGGACAGTGTTGATCCGGTATATATCCGGGTGTAATCCGATAGTCATTGGGGAGTCACGGGTCTTCCTGATGGATAACAGGCGGGGAATAACGGAGGAATAGCCCGGGATATCCCCTACCTATATAGATAGGGGATATCCTGGGGTTAACCTGGGCTATACCTGGGCTATACCTGGGGAATACCCACAATGACTACTGAACTACCCCTGAATGGGCCCCCAATCACCATCGGATATCCACCCGGGCTTTTACATTCAGTTAGACGTATTTATAATTCGCAATCCTTAGCGGTTTGACTATAACCATTTCTCAATCCAGCTGTAGGAGACTGACATCAACACTAAAACAAACGGGCGTAACGGTCAGCCAAACACCAAACCGTGTCCATTAATTGATAGAGTTGATTCTATAGGACATTTTAGAATAAGTGCTTATTGAGCAACGTGAAAGATTAGTTCTTTAAGTTTATTCCAACTACCCCGGGTAAAATCAGGAATGCCTACAGGGACCGATCCATTAGCAACTGACTGTGCGGATAAATCGACGATGCATGACCATTCAACTGCATCATATATATCCATATCCAGTGGTAATCCTTTATGCAAGCAATAAATCAGGCGATAGTCCATGATAAAATCCATTCCGCCATGACTTCCTACCTTTCGTGCTAAATCTCCCATTTCCTGATAAAAATGATGTTCATATTCCTTTAATAGTTCGGCCACTTTATCATTCGGTAAAAAACTGCTCAAGTCGGGGGATAGTGCAATTTCCGGAGTTGTTCTTTTCTGCACAAAACCGTTTGTTCCACTCGCCAGAAAATTACGGCTATATGGTCGGGGACTGGATATATCGTGCTGCAAGACAATTGTTTTATCTTTCTGCGTCCGAATTATGGTTGTATTCATATTGCCAAGCTTACACTGACTACCAAAGCCGTGCTCTTTGCAAACCGGAGAATTAAATTGTCCGCCGGAGACTGAAGTCAACCATGAGAGTCTGTCTCCCCGGTGGATGTTCAGCAACTGACAAAGCGGACCTAAACCATGAGTCGGATAAGGATTACCCTGCATAGTCCAATAACTCAGATAATCTGGCTTCTGTTCAAAATCCAACTGGCGAAGATCGTGGATATAACCGCCCTCGGTATGTAAAACTTCGCCCAAAACACCATTCTGAACCATATTTAAAACTGCCATTTCGAAATAATCGTAACAACAATTTTCCAGCATCATGCAGTGTTGCCGGGTCTTTTCAGCGGTATCCACCAATTGCCAACATTCTTCAAGTGTATTTGCAGCAGGCACTTCTACAACGACATGTTTGCCATTCTGCATGGCACAAACAGCAATTGGCGTGTGTAAATTCCGATGAGTACAAACGTAAATCAAGTCGATATCATCTCTTTCGCATATCACACGCCAATCGTCGGTTTGGGTATAGCTATCTGCCTTGGGTTTCTTATGCTTACTTAATACTTGCTGAACTTCTGCTACTTTGTCTTGTGATTTGTCGCAGATCGCAATAATTTCCACCCTGTCAAAATACATGAAATGGTTAAATGCCTCTTTTCCGCGCTTCCCGAGTCCAATAAAAGCAACGCGAACAGTCTCAATTGGGTTACAAGCCAGTTGAAGAACATCTGTTTGTCCGGATTCTCGAATAGGTTCTGAAAAACTAATCATCTCCAATATATTTTCGCATAAGTAAGTTCTATACTTTTAAAGCCAAACACCACGTCAATCATCAGGAACTTTAACTAGTTGAATTATTCAATATAGTTTTTCAGAGAGTTCGACAATAGACGTGGTGCTGTTTTAAAAGTAGATTTTCTTCTCTGGAAACTACTTTTTGAAAGCAAATTTCAATCCTTTGAGTTTATTCCATCCACCACGAGTGAAATCCGGAATAGCGACAGGTACAGAACCATTATCAATAGAAATACCGGTAAGCTCTGTTAAACAACACCATTCAGCCAGGTCGTAAACATCCATGTCTAATGGAAGGCCATTGCGAAGGCAATATACTAAACGATAATCCATGATGAAGTCCATGCCACCGTGTCCACCAACAGTTTTGGCGTAATCACCAATTTCTTTTTGGATGGGATGTTCGTATTTTTTCATCAATACATTTCTTACAGAATCAGATACGAAACTGTGTCCGGATAGATTTTCGTGATTTTTAACCACCTCTTCACCTACCTGAGAACCTTCAATAGCATATCCCTCAATCGGATATTTGTTCGCAAATCCTTTTGTACCTGTCAATTGATACATTCTATTATAAGGGCGAGGAGTTGCAACATCATGTTGAATCAAAATAGTTTTACCTTTTTCTGTACGAATCATTGTAGAGACAAAATCGCCATTCTTCATATTCTCCAATTTCTTACCTGTTGTTTTTTCGATAAATTCGGGAATACATACAGCTTTGGTAGACATTGATACCAAAAAGTTCATCTTGTCTCCTCGGTGAATATTAAGTGCCTGACAACATGGACCTAAGCCGTGTGTAGGATAAACATCTCCACTGTGTTTCACATTCCAGTCCAAACGCCAGTTATTCCAGTAATCTTTCCAGAATGGTTCCAGATTGTGGATATAAGCTCCTTCAGCATGAAGAATTTCTCCAAATACACCCTGTTGAACCATATTCAACGTGGTAAGTTCGAAATAGTCATATACGCAGTTTTCGAGTTGCATACAATGTTTCCGAGTCTTTTCCGATGTGTTGATCAAATCCCAACACTCTTTCATAGACATTGCAGAAGGAACTTCAATGGCAACATGCTTGCCATCTTTCATGGCCTGAACGCCAATTAATGCGTGATGAGCCCAATCTGTAGCAACATAAACAAGGTCTACATTAGGCAAAGCTGTAACTTTTCTCCAGACGGATGTATCTCCGCTAAACTCAAGAGCTTTAGGCAATCCTGCTTTTTCAAGAATTTTATTAGCAGAAGCAACACGCTCCGGTCTGACATCACAAAGGGCTACAATCTCGACACCTTCAATTTTAGTGAAACGAGCAACAGCACCGGGACCACGCATCCCAAGACCAATAAATGCTACACGCAAATGTGGAATTGGAGCTGTTGCTAATTCAAGAACGTCAGTTTGTCCCTTAGAACGTTCCGGAACAGACAACTCAATCTTACCATTGACGATACGATACTTAGGTGTTAAGTGCTTAGAGGGTGGAGTTGCCGGGAAAATTGAGGAAATGGGCAAACAAGCCAAAAGGAGTAAGGCTAGAATTTTAGTTTTCATGTTATAAAGTAAAATTAGATTGATTCAGAGTTTATATAATTGTATAATAGACCTTATGTAAGTTTGTCAATAAAAGAAAACTGGGTCATCTTAACTTGAAATTATGCAAAGCTGCATAGGTCGCGAAAATACTATCGATAAATCCGGCCTTTCTTAGCCAACATTTGTCTAAGACAATCCGGAGTCGTTTAATTCTTCATATAGCATGTTCAACACGAATCGTAAATCTGTGAATATTGCAATTGTAATCTTTTATTCATTTCATGCTACAAAGTTTACGTGCACATGTGTATTGTAACAAAACTAATTTACAGAAGGTCTATTATTATTCGTTGATTTTTTTCAAACGAAAAACCTTCGTTTCATGAGCCGCAATCCGACCTTTCCATTTATTTCCTTTTCCGACTATTTTATGCGCCCATAAATCGCGAATTTTGTATTTTCCAAATAATCCGACTTCGCTAAACGTAAGACTAAAGTTCGACTGTTCATCGCTATGATTTAAAATAGCAATCGCACAATCCCCATCAGCCAATGGTTTTATGAACACATCCCAGGTTTTTGTATTTATTTTTCTTTCGCATTGAATGCCCAGTGCATCCTGATTTAGTGCTATGATTTCCTTATTGAGCAAAATGCGTTTTGTCACGTCACTCATGTGCCGAACATCGCAGGAAACGGCCAAAGGTGAAGCCATCATACACCAAATACTCATTTGGGTCTGATATTCAATATCACTACATCCTATTCCTCCTAAATCGGATGATGGTCCTTTTTGACCATATAGACCCACCACAAGCATATCCATATCATTCCATCGACCTCTTCCGGCATACTGATTTAGCACTGCATTGTCGTTAATGATATCAAGAATTCCGTACCCTTCGGAACCAATATTTTTCCATTTATCACGAATATCAGCTGTTGTACGCCAAACCCTGCCCCCTACAGATGCAGCCCATTTCCATGGTTGGCGTTGCCCCCATTCACAAATCCCCAATGTAATATCGCGACCGGAATGTCGTAATGCTTCCGACACAGCTTTATAGCGCATTTTTGCAGATATAGAATCGCTTGGCGCCCCGCAATAGTCATACTTCAGATAATCAATGCCCCAGGAAGCAAAAGTCTTTGCATCCTGTTCTTCAAAATTCAGGCTACCGGTGTAACCGGCGCAAGTCAGTGGCGCTGCATCTGAATAAATTCCTAGTTTTAAACCTTTGCTATGCACATAGTCAGCCAAAGCTTTTATTCCTGAAGGAAATTTCTTTACATCAGGAATGATATTGTTTCTATTGTCCCGGCCACCTTGCCATCCATCATCAATAAAAATATACTGAAAGCCGGCATCTAAAAGACCGGAATTTACCATCGCATCAGCAGTTTCATAAATATCTTTCTCGTGTAGATTATCGCCAAAATAATTCCAACTCATCCATCCCATAGGCGGAGTTATGGCTATAGCACCGTTATCTGAAGATTTTATTTGAGCATCGACCAACACCAGATTTAGACAAAAAACAGCGTATAAAAAAACTTTTCGACACATTTTCTTTGATGATTTACTTTATTAATAATGAATTCAATTGTTTTGTAATCTACACACATTCGGTCATATACTGCACCAACTACCATAATACTATCGGTTTAATAAGAATCAGCACCATTAGTAAGCCATTTCAATGAAAAATTCACAAAAACCATCTTGTATGGCAAAGTTTCATCTTCTTCAAGATAAGCACCGATTGTTCCATCAGGAAGAATAGTTAATGATGAATAAGCAGAAGTACCTGCACAAAGTGTTTTCTTTACCGGCCAGGTTTGTCCTTCGTCATAGCTCAGAAATATGGTCACATTCTTACGTGATGCGTCATTTGGCAGCGTATGTAATAAGCGGTTTTTAGATTGGCCATCCAAGGTTGAAGTATATCGGATGATGTCGCCATTGCAGGCATTTCCCCAGATATCAGTCCAGCTGTGTTTATCGCCCCAGTTGATACCGTTATCGGTTGATATAGCCCAAAGTCGGTTTCCACTTGTCCGACTGCTCATTAAAACATCACCATTGTTCAGTTCTACCACTTTTGCTTCATCTCCTCCGGCTATAGCGCGATTCGATACTTTCCAGTTTAGTCCTTCATCATCGGAATAATAAGCATAATTTTGTAACCCACTCACATTCGGCTCATATACTGCACCAACTACCATAATACGTCCGGAGCGTGTACATAATCCGTGACCAGAACCGCAAAACGACGCTTTCCACTGACTTCTGACCGGATCGGAACACCCTGCACCAAAAAGTTGATTGGTAATTTCACGCGGGGATGTCCAGTTTATTCCATTGTCGTTGCTTGTCGACATATAAGTACGTATGGGATTTGATGCAGTAGAAGCTGACAAACCGGCTCCACCAACATATACGGCAATTATTTTTCCGCTTTTTGCTTTAACAAGTACTGCGTCACCATAACCGGCATAGCGTCCCAGACCTTGTGCAACAGTTACAGGTGCCGACCATGTTTTTCCTCCATCTGTACTTCTTCTGGCTACAACATCAATATCCTCCGGCAAATCAATAGAACTAAATTTCCTTTTATCTGTCAGTGTTACCAATGAGCCATCGGCAGCCGTTATAATCGCAGGGATGCGGTAATTGGTTGAATTGAAATCACCCGGTCCAAATACCAGAGTACGTGCCAGAAGTATCGTTCGTGCACCATCGGGATTTCCGTTGCTAACGACATAAGTTTCATTGGATGTTGTCAAAGAAATAATCGAAGCATCAACAACGTTACCTTCAGTAGCATCTGCTTTAATCCTAAAAGTAACGTATAGAACATTGAATGAGTTGGTTAATTGACCAGAAATATTAATCGTTATATTACCTGATACCGGACTGGCAGTTCCTAACAAAATGGCCGAAGGGTTTCTGGAGTCAAATACATCAATGGAATTAGTGGCGTATATTTTTATAGCTTCCACATCATTGAGATTGGTTGTTCCAGCCATATTCAACACAATATTTTTTAAATCCACTGCTGTAGAGCCATCAGTTAAAACTGTCACTTTCAGGATAACTTCATTATCGTTTCCACGTCCGGTATAATTTACCAATTGATAAGTTGAAACTGATGCAATTTTTATGATAGAGGGAGCTTGGTCAGGTGTATTTGAACAAGAAATAAGTAGAATCAGTAATGCTACAATGAAATGAATTCTTTTCATAATTTCGAAATGATGTTGCATGTGACCTTGTATGTGATTTAATTTTTGAAAGAGTTTCTTTGTATTCGAATTAAGATTAACTGATTTTTTAGCCAGCGCTATGCACTATTCTTTCCTAAGCATGTAACCTTCTCCAGATGATCCATTAATAAAAACTCCTTTAATTCCATTTTTTCAAGCATTAAAGCTTAATCTGCAATAAATTCTATATTCAGATCCCCATTTTCGTAGAATGGAGTAAAGTGTGCATTGACTAAACCCTTAATTCTTTCCATAGATATTTTGTTTTATAATCAACGATACATAATACGGTATCATTTTATTCACACAGCAAAGTTATTAATTTATTTTACTATATACACCACATTAGCGAAATTTATTTCATTAATGCAATACAACTTATATTATCCTAATCATGGTCTATTTTATCAGCTTTTCTTACGTATAATGACAGGGTTTCATTATTTTTGTGCTGCATCAGGCCAGTGAGTGTTTATTCCTTGTTACAGCCAAAAGACAGATGCTATTTTTCAAGAAATTCATAACTCTATCACATGCAACTGCAGACCCTCATCCAAATACTGCAATCCCCGACACCCATCGAATACACAGACAAACTGATGCTATTTGGCTCCTGCTTTGCCGAGAATATGGGAGAAAAGCTAACCGGCAATAAGTTTCAGGTCGACATAAATCCATTCGGGATACTCTATAATCCGCTTTCTGTAAAGTCAGCACTGACCGATTTATTGGAACGGCGGTCATTTACCGAAAATGATTTGTTTGCGCATCATGGTGTCTATCACAGCTTTGCTCATCATTCCCGGTTCTCTGCTGTTGGGCCGCAGGAGTGCCTGGCTCAGATCAATGAGCGCATGGCGCATTCCTCGGAATGGCTGCGACAAACTGACCGATTGATCATCACATTCGGCACAGCATTCGTCTATCAACTGAAAGAGACTGGACAAGTGGTGAGTAATTGCCATAAATTGCCCGAAAAACTGTTTCATCGGGAACGTATCAGCGTGGAGACCATCGTAAATGAGTGGCGCGAATTGATCGCCCGATTGCGTACTGAGAATCCAAAGTTGCTGTTTCTATTTACTGTTAGCCCCATTCGCCATTGGAAAGACGGTGCGCACGAGAACCAATTGAGTAAAGCCACTCTCCTACTCGCCATAGACCTGTTGGTCAAGGAAATCGATTGTTGTAATTATTTTCCTGCCTACGAAATCGTGATGGATGAATTGCGTGATTATCGCTTCTATGCCGAAGATATGATTCACCCGTCGGGACAGACGGTCGATTACATCTGGGAACGATTTTCCGAAACGCAAATTTCGAAAGAAAGCCTGCTGCTGATGGCTGAATGGGGCAAAATCCGCAAAGCATTGCAACACAAACCTTTTAATCCAAAGTCGGAAACTTATAGGATCTTTTTGCAGCAAAACCTGCAAAAAGTAGAACAATTAACCAAAAAATGCCCGACCTTTGCACTGTCAACAGAAATCGCTCAAATCCGTGAGCAACTCAAATCTTTTGAACAGTCATGACATACTCCGTTACCGAAATTGCACGCATCATCCAGGCTTCGTGCACCGAGATAAAAGACGGCTCTATCAGCCTATTGCTGACCGACAGCCGCTCTCTTTCTTTCCCCGAAGAAACACTTTTTTTCGCGCTTAAAACCAAGCAAAACGACGGTCATAAATACGTTACCGAGCTTTACCAGAAGGGAGTTCGCAACTTTGTGATCAGTCAGAAAAGCGCTTTATTTGAGAATCTGACCGATGCTAATTTCCTGCTCGTTAACGATGCGTTAATAGCGTTGCAGCAATTGGCCATTAATCATCGCCGCAAATTTCATATGCCGGTCGTTGGCATCACGGGCAGCAACGGAAAAACCATCGTGAAAGAGTGGCTTTATCAGCTTTTGAACGAAGACAAACGTATCGTTCGCTCACCGCGTAGCTACAACTCGCAGACGGGTGTCCCTCTTTCGGTATGGCGGCTCGACGATCAAGCCGAACTAGCCATATTCGAAGCGGGAATCTCACTACCCGAGGAGATGGAAAAACTGGAGAAAATCATCGCTCCTCAGATAGGTATTCTTACCAATATCGGTAGCGCTCACCAGGAAGGATTTCAATCCATCGAGCAAAAATGCCTGGAGAAACTGAAGCTTTTTTGCCACTCCGAAATCATTATTTACGAGCAAGATAACGAAGTGATTCAGCGATGCATCCTGAACACGGTCGGTGGAGAACACTTTCTCGCCTGGTCAAAAAAGAATCCGGACGCATCGCTCTACATTTCCAAAATAAAAAAAGACGAGCAATCCACCACGATATATTACAACTATCTGAATGTGATTGAGAATATTTTCGAAATTCCCTTCACTGAAGATGCCAACATCGAGAACTCTATTCATTGTCTGGCGCTCATGCTTTATTTGCAAGTTCCACCCGAGAAGATCAAGTCCCGGATGATGAAACTTCATTCGGTAGCCATGCGTCTGGAGGTGAAAGAGGGGATTCAGAATTGCCTGATTATCGATGACACCTATAATCTGGATTTCAATTCGCTCGAACTGGCACTTGACTTTCAGATGCGCCGTGCCAAAGGTTCGGATTTGAAGCGGACACTAATCCTCTCAGACCTCCAACAGACTGGAAAATCAAACCGATCACTTTATAAAGAAGTAGCAGCGTTACTCGAACAAAAAGGAGTCGAAAAGTTGATCGGTATTGGAAAGAATATTTTCGAACAGGCTTCACTTTTCCCAATGAGTACAGGTTTTTACGAAACCACGGATGAGTTTCTGCAATCGCCCATCATCTCTTCTTTCGACAAAGAACTGATTTTGGTAAAAGGAGCACGCGAATTTCATTTCGAAAAAATATCCGATCGCCTGCAACTGAAAGTGCACGAAACGATCCTTGAAGTCAATCTGGATGCACTCGTCCACAACTTCAACTTCTATCGTAGCTTACTGAAACCGACCACCAAAATGGTCTGTATGGTGAAAGCTTTCGGCTATGGAGCCGGTTCGTATGAATTAGCAAAAACGCTTCAGGAACACCACTGCGACTACCTGGCGGTGGCAGTTGCTGACGAAGGAGCCGAGCTGCGCAAAGCAGGCATCTATATGCCATTGATGGTGATGAATCCCGAAATGAGCAGCTTCAACGTATTGTTCGACAACGAACTGGAACCGGAAGTTTACAGCTTCAAACTGCTTAAAGCACTGATACGTGCAGCTGAAATGCAGGGCATTAGCAACTATCCTGTGCATATCAAGATCGACTCGGGTATGCATCGTCTTGGCTTTCTGCCCGAAGAGATGGCCGAACTGACCGGGATGCTGGCCGCTCAAAGCGCATTGAAAGTTCGTTCTGTATTCTCCCATTTGGCTGGTAGCGACAGCGAAGCACACAACGATTACACATTGCGCCAAATAGGAACTTTTACATCTTGTGCCAATCTGATTGAATCTGCTGTGGGTTATAAAATACTGCATCATATTCTCAACACCGCAGGAATCTTCCGATTCGCCGAACACCAAAAAGACATGGTACGTCTGGGCATCGGATTGTATGGAGTTAACTCGTGCGGTGAAGAAGGTCTGCGCAACGTAACCACATTGAAATCGACCATTCTGCAAATCAAGACTGTTAAAGCCGGAGAAACCATTGGCTACGGACGCAAATGGACATTGACCCGCGATTCGCGCATCGGTACCATCCCCATCGGGTATGCCGACGGATTGGATCGCCATCTGAGTAACGGAGTCGGCGAAGTGTTGGTAAACGGCAAACGCGCACCTATTATCGGCAATATCTGTATGGACATCACAATGATTGACCTTACCGATATCGATGTTCAGGAAGGTGACACCGCCATTATCTTTGGAGAAGACATTACCGTGACCGAAATGGCTGAAAAACTGGGAACAATTCCTTATGAGATCATCACTTCGGTGGCTTCGCGGGTAAAACGAATATACTATCGGGAATAATATAAATCAATCATAAACCACATAAAAAAGAGTAACCTGAAGTCTGCTACACTGCATTCCCGGTTACTCTTTTTATTTTCACCTCATTTCGTCTCAAATATTAACTCCATCCTTTGTCTGGTTTAATAAATATTTATACATTTGCTTCTATCGATTTCAAATACCCACTAAAAACACCTTTCGATTATGAAAAGAATGAAACTAAAGAGTATAATCACAACCTTTACCCTTGCGGTTTCCGTAACAGCGGGTGCTCAGAATATATCTGATTTACTATCTGTTCCGGTTATCAATTTTAATTCGACAAATTATAAGCTTTCAGGTGCTCAACATCCCAGAAGCGATCATTACAAACAAATTTATTTACCCAACAACCAAAAGCAGTCCAATTTCAGTTCGATGATTCAAATTGAAGTGGTTTATTCAGAAGACAGCATTGAAAACATATTTCAGCAAAAAATAAATGAACTTGAAGCGCTAAAAAAACAGGATAAAACGTGTGAATATTCCATTGAAAAGAATGCGAATACGGGAGAATACCTATTAAATTTCATCACCAGTACCGAAAAGAATAAGAAGATAAGTCTGGTCGAATGGAACGCATATCGATATAAAAGTATCGCAGGGCCAAATGGTACAAACGGAATCATGTTGTTTTCAATAACAAAAAGAGCTCTTGGGAAAAACAGCACTAACTTCCTAACGGAGTCAAAAAACAATCGGACTTCCTGGACAAGTGAAATCAGCAACTTCAGTTTACCCACCATCAAACCCAAAGAATAAAGAATTCGAGATTGATAAAAATAAAGCTGTCGATAAATCGTACAGCTTTATTTTTTGCTCAAAACTTATATAAAATCCCTATTGGGGCAAAAAATCAGATTCAATGAAACAAATTCGGACTACCTATCTCGCCTTTTTATTGACATTAACGCTTATTCTACCCGGGTGCAGATCGAGTAAAAAAGCCTACGAACGAGGGGATTATTACCAATCGTGCCTCCTGGCGATTGACAAACTGCGCAGCAAGCCAACCCACAAAACGGCGATCCAATCGATAAGTCAGGCTTATCCCTTATTGGTCGAAACCACCAAATCAAATATAGGAAATATGCTCACGATGAATCCGGATGACAAATATCGTCAGGTTTACCGAAGCTATGTCCAGCTTAATACCGTTTATCAAAACATTAAAACCTGCCCCGGAGCCTTGCAGGTGATACCCAATCCTCAACCTTTCTTTGAAGAACAGACCAAAGCACAGCAGCTGGCCTTCAGGGAGTGCATGCATTTAGGCGATTTGAAACTTTCGATGAATACGCACGAAGATGCTAAACAGGCATATTACCTCTATATGGAAGCGCAAAATTTCAGCCCCAATAATCCTGAAGTAAATAATAAAATCAACGAAGCGCTGGATAAAGCCACTGTAAAAGTAGTACTGGAGCAGATTCCCGTTTTGGGACAATATAAGTTCTCATGCGATTTCTTTTACGACCAAATATTTACATACCTGAATAACGATCACAGAAATCAGTTTTTACGCTTCTATCGTCCTTTCGAAGCTGAAAAGATCAGGCTTAAACCAGACCATGTCATTCGCATGTCGTTCGATGATTTTGTGGTAGGTCAGGTCTTTGAAACATCAAATACAGAACAATGCAAACGAGACAGCGTGGTAGTTGGCTCAGTGAAGATGAACGATGGAAAAGAGAAGAAAGTATATAATACGGTTACTGCTAAACTAATTGTTCGCACCCGTACCGTTGAATCAAAAGGACTTCTTTCGCTTCAGATTGTTGATTTTAAGACCAAACAGCTGCTGGCTCACGAAAAGCTACCCGGTGTTTATGCTTGGTACGATTCATGGGGAAATTTCAATGGTGATTCGAGAGCGCTAACTCCCCAACAGTTGAAGATCTGCGATCGCGAAGCTGTTATCCCTCCTCCCGCCCAGGACTTGTTTATCGAATTTACCAAACCTATATTTACAAATACGTCAAATTATCTGGCTCGATTCTATCGGTTTACAAGATAACCAAAAACCTAAGTCAAGATGCCATGGTTTTAAATATATACTGGAACTGAAATCTGGTAATTTTACCGACAAGAAGCGGTTGATCATAAACAAATAAAATTTTTCCCAGGATTAAAATCCCGAGCTACAAAATCGGTCATGCCTACGGCATTTCAAAATATTGTAGGTGTGACCGTTATGGTAGCAACGGATTTCAATCCGTTGCACAAATGGATAAATAGGCTGCACAAAATCCACATTTTACCCCATCCTATCCCTCCCCTTTTGCTTTTACCAAATAATATAGCGACTTTTGTATCACTTTAGGAAAATGTATAGTTACAATACCGGTAAAAACCGCTAACTACAACAAGAATCCCCCTGAAGCCAAACTTTACATTTTACAAAATTATGGCAAACTTCAACACCACACGACTGAATAAATACATCAGCGAGAGCGGCATCTGCTCACGCCGCGAAGCCGACCGATACATCGAACAAGGACACGTATTTATCAACGGCAAACGGGCCCAGATCGGCGATCAGGTATCACCGCGCGACAAAGTGATGGTGAACGGCTCTTATATAAAACCAAAAAAAGAAGATGATATTATCGTGCTGGCCTTCAACAAACCCGTGGGCATCACCAGCACCACCGAAGTCGGTGTTAGAGACAATATCGTGGAATTCGCAAACTTCCCTGAACGCATTTTCCCCATCGGTCGTCTGGACAAGGATTCGCAGGGATTGATTTTCCTGACCAACAACGGCGATATCGTCAATAAAATCCTCCGTGCAGGCAACAATCACGAAAAGGAATATCTGGTAACGGTGGATAAACCTGTAACTGACGAATTCGTACATGCTATGTCAAACGGAGTACCCATCCTTGGTACCATGACCAAGAAATGTAAGGTCACCAAAGAAGCTCCTTATGTATTCCGCATTACATTGATACAGGGTTTGAATCGCCAGATTCGCCGCATGTGCGAGCATTTCGGATTTGAAGTTATCAAACTCGAGCGCGTCCGCATCATGCACATCAGCCTCAAAGGCATCCCTACAGGTGACTGGCGCGAACTGAACGAATCTGAAATGAAAGAATTGTTCCGCTTAATCAAAGACTCCTCATCCACGCAGGAAGCTTCCGTTCCCAAAAGCGCAGCCAATAAACGCGAACCGAAACGTGACGCCTGGCGCGAAGCCAAGCGCGATATTAAACAGGAACCGAAAAGCGATACTAAATCGGCTCAACGTACAGCTTCGTCCGGTAGAATCGGTAAATCGCAAGCCCCGAAACCGGAAGATCGCTTTGGTGGCAAACCTGCCCGTGGCGGTAGTTCCAGAGGCTATGGTGCAGCTGCCGGCAACAAAGGAGGTCGCTCCGGTTCAGGCAAACCGGGAGGGAGAAGCGGAAGAAAATAATCAAAATCAGACATTGTTTCTTTGATTATATAATGATACCGTAGAAGAAATCCCGCATCATGTGCGGAATGACAACATCGGATTTATGCTATGATCTCCAGCATAAACTATAATTTGAAAGGATAGACATTAGAGCTTGAAAATCTGTTATTGAGATTGGACAATCTAAATCTTGGTAAGTCAGGGAAGTTGTTGTAAATTTGTCGCTCAATTAACACTAATGGCAGAAAAAGTTACCATATACGATCTCGCAAAGCAACTAAACACAACGGCTTCAACCGTTTCAAGGGCTTTGCAAGACCATCCGAGAATCAGCAAAAAGATGAAAGCGCGTGTAATGGAACTGGCCGAAAAGCTGAACTTCCAGCCCGATCCCGTAGCTTTACATCTGCGAACCGGCAAAAGTTCGGTTATTGCCATCATTGTTCCCCGCGTCAGTCGTAACTTTTTCGCCTCTGTGATAACCGGAATCGAACAGATTGCTTATCAAAATGGATACAGTGTCATTATCTCGCAATCAAACGAACACTACGAAACCGAGAAAGCAATCACCAAAGCACTCCTCACAAAAAAAATCGATGCTCTGGCTGTTTCTATCTCTGCCGAAACTACCGATTACTCCCATTTCCAACCATTCATCAACAGCGGAACTCCGATTGTCTTTTTCGACCGCGTTCCCGAAGGACTGGAAGTTAGTAAAGTGGAGGTTGACAATTACGAAGCAGCCGTTCAAGCTGTTGAGCATCTGATTTCTCAAGGCTGCCGACGAATTTACCACCTGGCAGGACCGCTAAACCTGAGTGTTTACAAAAACCGGCTAAGCGGATATATGGATGCCATGCTAAAAAATGGCATTGAGCCTCAGGAAAACTGGATTTACCACAACGCTATCACGCTGGAAACCGGTACAGATGCCACACAACAAATCCTGCAATCGGGAGAATTACCCGATGCTATTCTGGCTGCCGGTGACTTCTCGGCCATGGGGGTAATCCAAACACTAAAAAAAGCCGGAATTCGTATTCCCGATGAGATTGCCGTGGCAGGTTTTGCCAATGAAATGTTTGATGTCTTCATCGAACCGGAACTCACCTCTGTAGATCTGGACAGTCAGCAACTGGGGGAAACCTCCGCTGAAATCCTGATAGAGCAACTCAATCAACCCACTGAAGAGCGTCAATCGAAACATATCAAATTTCCTCCGAAGCTTATAATAAGAGCTTCATCAATGAAAATCAGATGAAATCAAAAGGCTATAAATGCGAAACCGTGCTCCCATACGATGAGAAGAGCGCAAAGAAAGACCAGATCATTAAGATGTTTGATGCCATATCGGGTAACTACGATCCGATGAATCGCTTTATGACGATGGGTATCGATAAGCAATGGCGCAAAAAAGCCATTCTCAGTTTGAAAGAATTTGAACCGAAACAAATCCTGGATGTAGCTACCGGGACAGGTGACTTTGCGATCAATGCCAACCGACTTTTACAGCCTGACCACATCACCGGAATCGACATTTCGGAAGGAATGCTGGAAGTAGGACGTAAAAAAATGGAAGCATTAGGATTACAGCAACATATATCGCTCGAAACCGGCGACAGTATGAACCTCGGCTTCGAAAACGGTACATTTGATGCCGTAACCGTAGCTTTCGGCGTACGCAATTTCGAGAACCTGGCTCAAGGCATCAGCGAAATGTGTCGCGTTTTGAAACCCGGTGGACATTTGGTAATTCTCGAAATGTCGGAACCGGAAACCTTCCCCATTCGCAACATGTATCGTGTTTACTCAAAGACCGTAATACCTGCATTTGCCCGTATCTTCTCGAAAGATAAGAAAGCCTACAGCTACCTGCCCAAATCTATCGAAGCATTTCCGCAAGGAAAAGAGATGGTGGCATTACTTAAAAGCTGCGGATTCAGCCAGGTGGTTAATAAGAAATTTACAATGGGAGTTTGCGCATTCTATCTGGCAACAAAATAAGGAAAGAAGGATAGAGGGTATGAGGGATCGTGCTCTTCGCCTATCAAACGCAATTTTCAAAAACTTATAACGTACAACTTAAAACCTATAACTTTATGTCACAATTTGAAAATGTAACCGTAATCAAAAAAGCGAACATTTACTTCGGTGGTCAGGTAACCAGCCGCACTGTATTGTTTGCTGACGGAACTAAAAAAACTTTGGGAATCATGATGCCGGGCGAATATGAATTCGGCACAGACACTAACGAACTGATGGAAATCCTGGGTGGTGAAATGGAAGTATTGCTTCCCGGCCAAAGCGAATGGATCACTGTAAAAGAAGGTGACGATTTCCGCGTTCCCGCTAAAGCTAAATTCCAACTTAAAGTTAAAGAAGCAACAGACTATTGCTGCTCTTACTATTGAAAAAGCCCCTCCCTCCCGATAACTATCGGGACTACCCAAAAGGGAGGAGAAAGAAGCTTCAATAACATCAATTGACGCTCAAATGTGGAATAATCACATACCTCTTAAGTCCCCCTATATTGGGGGATTTAGGGGGCTTCCATCACGGCAACAACAAAGAACTGTCGCCGTAGCTCAAAAAGCGAAAATCATGCGACAAGGCATAGTCGTAAATCCGCTTCCAATCCTCTCCCACCAAAGCCGAAACCAAAAGCAACAAAGTACTGGAAGGTTGATGAAAATTGGTCACCACGCCTTTTACTATCCGATACTGATATCCTGGCGCAATCATAATCTGCGTAGCTGTCACCAACCGATCACTTTTCTGCCTATCCAAATATTTGAGGACATTGGTCATGGACTGCTCGACAGTTAGCGACCAGGTGTGATCGTAGGGCATCCATTGCCTCACCATCAATCCTTCTGAAGTAGCATTCGGTCTGAACTCCAACAGGCAACCGATAAAGTAAAGACTCTCGAGCGTGCGCACGGATGTTGTTCCCACAGCAATTACCGGACGATTAGAAAGAAGCTTTTCGATCAGCGATCTTTCGACCGATATAAATTCAGTATGCATCTCGTGATCGGCAATCATTTCACTTTTCACGGGCTGAAAGGTACCGGCCCCTACATGCAACGTCAATTCTGCCCGCTCAATACCTTTCGACGCAAGTTGTTCAAATACCTTTTCCGTAAAATGCAATCCGGCGGTAGGAGCAGCTACAGAGCCTTCAATTTTGGAATAGACAGTCTGATAAGCCTCAAGGTCGCTTTCTTCCGTATCCCTGTTTAAATAGGGCGGAATGGGCAACTCTCCTACCCGATCCAGTATCTGGGCGAAAGTCACCTGCGGATCTTCCCAGGTGAAGCGTATTTCGTGCGTATTTCCGCGAGTCGCTATTTTCTCTGCTTTGAGATGCATCGCACCTTCTTCCAATTCTATATAGAGTGATAACAATCCACTCTTCCACTTTTTCAGATTACCCACCATGCACATCCAGGTACATTCTCCTGTCGACTGAAATGACATCGCGTAATCAGCCGGTGAAAGAGGTTCCAGACAGAAAATTTCAATACAAGCGCCCGTTTCTTTGAAGAAATGGAGACGCGCCTGGATTACCCGCGTATTATTGAATACCATCAGACTGTTTTCGGGAATAAAGTCGGGTAATTTTGAGAATTTACTTTCGCTGATTTCTCCTTTCTTATATAGAAGAAGCTTTGACTGATCCCGTTCTGATAATGGAAACTTCGCAATACGCTCATCAGGTAATGCGTAATTATACTCTTCTATGCGGATATGATGTGGGCCGTACATATATTATTGATTTGTTGATTCTATTCGTTTAGCACACTGCTGATACAGCGGCAAGCAACACTGATTTATTTTGGTTCTTGTCGAAATCTCTCAGATACAGACGAACGCCTATTTTGTATCACCTACTAACAAATGTGTGAGTCTGGAGATGGCATAATTCTCAAAATCCTTTTCCGGAATACAAAGATAACCCTGCAGAAAACCATTTACCTGTGAAATCTCCACTTCATAATAATTGGTTATAATGCGGCGATGAGACAGCACATGTACTACATCCATTTTTTTCAACTGAAAGTGGACATTTGGAATATCCTGAAACATTTCCTGAAAATCCCCCGTCTGTGAAAGCCGATCAAAATCCAGCTTTTCGACAGTTTCAATAAGTGGAAATTCGTACAGATTCTTCCAGATATCATTCCCGGTTCGCTTATTCAGGAAGATAAACTCACCCAATCGGATACGAAAATAGTTGAAATAACGGTTTTTTACCTCCGTTTTCTGCAATTTCACCGGACGCAGAAGCACTGTTTTATTCCCAAAAGAGAGACATTGTTCCTGCAATGGGCACTCCTCACAGGCAGGATTTTTAGGTGTACAAAACACGGCTCCAAATTCCATCATCGCCTGGTTGTGCGTTGCCGGATCTTTTTTCGATAAAATTTTCTGAGCCAAACCGGCAAAATATTTTTTGCCCCCGGTACTGTCTATCGCCAGATCAAGATCATACAACCGCGATAAAACCCGATAAACGTTCCCATCGACTGTGGCATAAGGTTGCTGATAGGTAAAGGAACAAATGGCCGCGGCTGTATATTCGCCTACTCCTTTCAGTGCAAGAACCTCCTTATACTGATCGGGGAAGACACCTTTCCGGTGCTCCCAAATATCGCGCGCAGCAGCATGCAGATTTCGTGCCCTACTGTAATACCCAAGTCCCTGCCAATATTTTAACACCTCATCCTCAGACGATTGAGCCAACACCTGTACATTCGGAAAACGTTCAATGAAACGGTGATAATAATCGAGCCCCTGCGCCACCCGCGTTTGTTGCAATATTATTTCCGAAATCCAAATCCGATAAGGGTCGGAAATATCGCGCCACGGAAGCTCTCTTTTTACCCCGTGGTACCAATCGATTAACACCTTGCTGATTTTACCGTTATCCATCCATACGAAATTTTCTGCAAAAGTACATACAAAAGGATGAAAAACACGTTTTTCCAAAAAAAAAGGAGATCTCGTTTTTCTGTTCGGATAAAATGGTATATATTTGCAGTCCAATTTTTTAAACAATTTGATTTCACAAATTAATCTATTCATATATGACAAAAGCTGATATTGTAAACGAAATTTCCCAGAAAACGGGAATCGAGAAAGCAGCTGTTTTAGCAACAGTTGAATCTTTCATGGATGTAGTTAAAGACTCTTTAGCAAAACAAGATAATGTTTACCTAAGAGGTTTCGGCAGCTTCATCATTAAGAAAAGAGCGCAAAAAACAGCACGCAATATCTCAAAAAATACAACCATCGTTATTCCGGAACACAACATTCCTTCGTTCAAACCGGCTAAAACGTTCATGGATACTGTAAAAGGAGAATAAAGACAACACGATTATTAATATTTAAAGGAATTACGACTATGCCTAGCGGAAAAAAAAGAAAAAGACACAAGATGTCTACGCACAAGCGTAAAAAACAATTGAGAAAAAACAGACACAAAAAGAAAAAATAAGTAGTCTGAATTCTCTCATTGAGAAAGTATTTAAAAGAACAAACTTACAGTGCAAACTTAAGTTTGTTCTTTGCGTATTGTATAATGCTTAAACAAAAAACATTGTGAATAGCGAACTCATCATCGACGTTACCCCACAGGAGGTCTCTATCGCGATTCTCGAAGATAAGAATCTGGTAGAGTTGCAGAAAGAGGCACAGAATATCTCATTCTCTGTGGGTGATATCTATCTGGGGAAAGTTAAAAAACTGATGCCCGGGTTAAATGCTGCGTTCGTTGATGTCGGATACGAGAAAGATGCCTTTCTCCACTACCTTGATTTGGGTCCACACTTCAACACCCAAAACAAATTTCTCAGACAAACCATTTCCGACCGCAAGAAGACTCTATCCATCTCTAAATTCCAGCAACTTCCTGAAATCAACAAAGACGGAACTATTTCGGATCTGTTGAAGACAGGACAGGAAATTCTGGTACAAATCGCCAAAGAACCCATCTCATCCAAAGGTCCGCGCCTGACTGCTGAAATCTCATTTGCTGGCAGATACCTGGTGCTAATTCCTTTTGCCGACAAGGTTTCGGTTTCGCAAAAAATCAAATCGTCCGAAGAGCGTTCACGCCTGAAGCAACTGATCCAAAGCGTAAAACCTAAAAACTTTGGCGTAATTGTGCGCACCGTTGCCGAAGGAAAAAAGATGACGGAACTGGACGAAGAGCTCAAAATGCTGGCTAAACGTTGGGAAGAGTGCGTAACGAAACTGCAACGTGCAAAATTGCCTTCGCTGATTTTTGAAGAAACCAGCCGCACCGGCGCTTTGCTGCGCGACATCTTTAATCCTTCATTTCAGAACATACACGTGAATGATCCCGATGTATTTCTGCAAATCAAGGAGTATGTGGAGATGATTGCTCCCGAGAAAAAGGATATTGTAAAACTTTACGAGGGACATCTGCCTATTTTTGATAATTTCGGAATCACCAAGCAAATCAAATCACTGTTTGGCAAAACCGTCACTTTTAAAAGCGGCGCTTATCTGATTATCGAACATACCGAGGCACTCCATGTAGTTGATGTAAACAGCGGAAACCGCTCGAAATCCGGTAAAGGACAGGAAGAAAACGCTTTAGACGTAAACAGCGCCGCTGCGGCAGAAATTGCCCGCCAGCTTCGTTTACGGGATATGGGCGGTATTATTGTAGTGGACTTTATCGACATGCAGGAAGGTGAAAACCGCCAAAAGCTCTATGAGATAATGCGCGAAGCCATGTTGAGAGACCGGGCTAAGCACAACATCCTACCATTGAGTAAATTTGGACTGATGCAAATCACCCGTCAACGTGTGCGTCCCAATATGGACATCAATACGTTGGAAAACTGCCCCACCTGTTTCGGCAAAGGGACAATTAAACCCTCTATTCTGTTTACCGATATGCTTGAACGTAAAGTTGATTATCTGGTGAATAAGTTGAAGGTGAAAAGTTTCTCACTGCATCTGCACCCTTATGTTGCTGCTTTTGTAAATCAGGGATTCTTCTCTCTGAAATGGAAATGGAGATGTTCTTACAGTTTTGGTATGCGGATCATCCCCAATCAAAGTCTGGCTTATCTGGAATACCGTTTTATCGACTCCGACAAAAACGAAATCGACCTGAAAGAAGAAATTGAGATTAAGTA
Source organism: Bacteroidales bacterium (assembly GCA_963668555.2). Classification (GTDB taxonomy): domain Bacteria; phylum Bacteroidota; class Bacteroidia; order Bacteroidales; family UBA7332; genus CAXXIC01. Next base: position 3,868,541 of record CAXXIC010000001.1, on the reverse strand, counting down.
ATTTGACTATACGTCATTTAACTCAACTCATCCCTTAAAGGTTCAGTAAGAAATTAGGATCCTGAATCCAAATAAAAAAAATCCCGAAGCATTCATTTGCTTCGGGATTTTTTTGTCATAGCTTTGAGGGCAACAGCTTATCTGTAAGCATCCCAAATAGGTCGTATAGATTCAAAAAACGGGCTTGGGGAGAATGAAGTCCCCAAGCCCGTTTGCTTTTGTATTGGTGATTTATGGAAGTAATTCGTCCCAATTGACGGGATTTTGCAAGGTAGGGATTTTTTCGAGTGTAGAGTTGAGCCATTGATATGGTTCAATGCCAGCCTGCAAACAACTTCCAAGCAAGGTGTAGAATGTGCAGTTATCTTCCGCCCCACTGTCGTTACCAGAGAATAAATAGTTCTTGCGCCCCAGGGTGATGGGACGTATGGCATTTTCTACGGCATTGTTATCAATGTGATAATATCCTTCTTTGCAATAACGGCTGATACGCGGCCACATGCCAAAAGCATAGCTAATGGCTTTGCCGAGCGGACTTTTCGGGGTGCAGGTGTTGGCGGTCTGCTTCATCCAGTTTTCCATTTGTTGTAATATAGGGTAGGCTTTTTCTTCCCTTTCTTTTCGGATCTGTTCGTGGCTGGCTCCTTCAGCTTTAAGATTTCCTTCGAGCATATACAATAGGGCGATGTAATTCAGTGCTTTCTGAGCTTCAGGGGTAGTGGTTAGTGCACTTTCGAACTTGCGTCTTACGTGAGCCATGCACCCCAGGGGGAGTACTCCCTGCTTTTCTTCGTAAATGCTGTAAGCGGCATAACCGTCGGTCTGCAATGCTCCTTGGTAGTCTTTGAGCATTTTCAGAACCACCTCTTGCGAACGCGAACCTTTATCATAATAAAAGAATATACCCGCAGACAAGACCGAACGAGCCACCCAAACATACCCTTTGCGTGCCGAACCGGGACGGTCGGCTATCGGATGACTTGTTTCGTCTACCTGGATATAATTTGTTGCAAGCACACGATTCATTTGTGCTATGTAAAGCGGATAAAGCTTGTCCGCCAAATCGTGCACCCAGCGATTGATGCTCGATGTACTGATTTCTAAGCCAAGGTCTTTAAAGCGTTTGGCTTGCCTGTATTCCGGTATATGGTAAAGGAATTTGTCAACGATAATTTGGCTTATAGTAAAGCCGAATAGAATTGCGACAAAAGGAGAAGTCACTAACTTTGTTTCATGGAAAGATTTTTAAGCCCGTCAGAGCGGGATTTACTCAGTAAACTACAACGGAGCGTTTCAGACAAATTGAAATACATTCGTATAACCGTTCTGTTACTCTTGGATAAAGGGAGATCGGTAACCGAAATAGCAGAGGATTTAGGAATAGACGGTAGTACTGTCTATAGATATAAACAAGCTTATGATACAGATGGATTAGATATCTATCTGGAAACTAACTACAAAGGGAGGTGGGGCTTATTGAGTTGTATAGAGTTGAGTCGCCTTAGGTCAGAATTAGATCGAACGCTTTATACAGAATGTAAACAAATTATCGAGTATATCCGTACCCATTTTAAGGTAAGATATAGCGTAAGTGGAGTAAGAGATCTGCTTCACCGTATCGGTTATAGTTACAAACTAACAACGGAGGTTCCGTGTGAAGCTAAAGCTGAAAAGCAAGAACAATTCTTACAAGAAACCCTTCCTACTCTTCTGGAAGAAGAAGAAAAAGGAGAAATCATCATATATTATATTGACGGTGTGCATCCCACACACAACAGTCGTAGTACATTTGCCTGGATAGAAAAAGGGAAAGAACGGGAACAGCCGACTGTCAGCGGCAGGGATCGGGTGAATATCAACGGTGCTTTAAATGCTTTGGATGTAACTGATATTGAGATTGTTGAATCTAATTCAGTCAATGCGCAAAGTACCCAGGAACTCTACGCGAAATTACTTGCAAAACATCCGGACAAGAAAATCAAGGTGATCAGTGATAATGCCAGGTATTATAAAAATGCAGCCTTAAAAGAATGGTTGTCTGCTAATGAAAGATTAGAACAGATATTCCTTCCGGCATACTCCCCAAATTTGAACCTGATAGAACGGCTTTGGAAGTTTATGAGAAAGAAGATCATCAACACAGGATTCTTCAGAACCAAAAATGAATTCAAGAAAGCATTGCTCAATTTTTTTGAGCAAATCCATGTCTATAAACAGGACCTAAAATCTCTTTTAACCCTAAAATTCAAAGTGATTAATTCGCAATCCTTAGCGCTTTGACTATAACAACGACTCACCAGCCATACATCCCGGAAGAATCCCCTGTTTGGGGGGAGCCTGAATAATCTTTGTGGAAAGGGATTCCTCTTCTTGACGGATTTTGTAAACAGGACGTAAAGTGCGCTCCACCCAGAACCTGGAAGGCTCGAGCATCAATCGCTCCGTTACATCTTCCCCGATTTTTACCATTTTATCGGCATCGAAGTTTATCGGGTAAATCACGGTTTCGCGACGTTCAATATGGTCCGGTATTTTATAGGAGCGTTTTTTGGATACGGAATGTACTTTTTTTGCGTTGCGACGCTGTTCTGCTTTTTGCTTTATCTCTTCTACCAGCGTTGAGAATACCGACGCTTCCTCTTCCAGGGCGGGAGTGCCCTGCTCTGCATCAAAGAGCGATAATTGAGCCTCTGGGTAAGCGGGAAGGCTTTTTTCGGAACGCCGCCCGAAAAGCTGACGTTCCAGATAAAGTATCCGTTCGTTCTTGCGCGCAAGTTGCTCGTCTTTAACAAGAAGCAGCTCTTTCAATCGCGTGATTTCCTGTAATAATTGTTGTGTATCTTCCATTGCTTTACAGCATAAAGATACTAATAATCAATGTGATACACAAGTATTTTGTTGTATATTATATCGTTTTCTGCGTTTTATTTTAGGGCTGATTCCTTCAATCAACAGCACCAGTTCGTCCCACCGAAATGAACGAAAACCGACACCCTCTTTGATAAAAATCTTGTGGCTGATACGCCCGCTTTCTAGCCGTTTGTAGTAAATCACATAACCGCCGCGTTCCCAATGCAGCAACTTCATGGTCGTGCGGCTTTTGTTCAAAAAAACATATACATCGCCATTGGTTGGATTCAGTGACAGATAACGAATCAAACCACACAGACCATCCAATCCCTTGCGCAAATCCACGCCTTGCAAGCATACCACATAACGGTTGCCTTCATTCAAACTAAACATAAGCTTTTTTGAACAAAGGTCGGCTTTTATGAAATGAAGGAAAAGACGGTGGATTTGGGATGCTTACGCTTATCTTAATGCCTGCTCAATATCAGCAAACAAATCTTCTACAGACTCCAAGCCCACCGATAAACGAATCAGACAATCATCAATATCCATCGCTTTACGAATCTCTTCGGTAAATGTTCCGTAAATAGTAGAAGCCGGGTGAATAATCAGCGAACGATTATCAAACAGGTTAGTGGCTCGACGAATCAGTTTCAGCTTATTGAGAAAAGCAAAACAAGCCTCTTGCGATTCCAATGTGAAAGTAAACATCGCACCGGTATATTCCCCAAACTGCTCCTTGCTAACAGCATAGAAAGCATGGCCTTCCAATCCGATATGGTTTACAGCTTTAATGCCGGACAACGTTTTCATCTGCTTAGCCAACTCTTTTGCTGTGGATGAGGCTTTGCGGAAACGCAGTTCTACGGTTTCCAATCCCAATGTTTGCAATTGTGCAGTCTGTGGAGTCATATAAGCACCCAGATTTCGGTGAATCTCTTTGCGCATTTTTGCGGTAAAAGCCATCGGACCAAATTGTTTGGCAGCATCAGCCATCTTTTTTGATTTTGACCAGTCGAATGTTCCGTAATCAATTACCAAACCACCAAGACTGGTTGCACCGCCGGAAATGTATTTAGTACTGGATACAATCTCAATATCGACACCGAATTCACTGGCATGAAAGTCAATAAACGGTATAATAGTCGTATCGGCAATCAATGGGACATTTTTATCTTTTGCGACTTTTGATAAGGCTTTTAGATCCACTACTTCAAGATGCGGATTGGTAACAACTTCCAGAAAAATGGCACAGGTATTTTCATCCACATTAGCCGCCACCTCATCAGGATTTGTGAGATCACAAAAACGGGTCTCCACGCCAAACGGCGCCAATGTAGTATTGAATAATGACCAGGTATTGCCAAACAAGTGAGCCGAGGTTACAATATTCGCTCCGGCATAAGCCAGTTCTATAATGGCATTGGAAATAGCCGCCATACCCGAATTGAGTGCAGTCACACTCATAGCTCCGGTAATCTGACGAATCCGTTGCTCGAAATAATCAACCGTGGGATTGGTGATACGCGAATATGTATGTTCAGCCGAACGGCCCTGAAAAGCATCTGCCATCTGCTCGGCAGTTTCAAACTCATAAGCAGCATTGGCATATACCGGCATTTGCAGCGCATTATAAGCATCTTTTTTTCTGTAACCGGTATTGATGATTCCGGTGGTAAAATCTTTTTTCATATCACAATTTATAATTCAATTTAATACACCAAATCGTGAATGGTATCCTTCATTTGCTCATTAGCAAATTGTCGAATTGACAAATTAAATATAATATTCCGTCAAATCCACCAAACCGTGCTTCAGAGCAAATTTAATCAACTCCTGTACGCTGCTCACATCCAGTTTTCGGAATATATTTTTACGGTGGGTATTTACGGTATGATGACTAAGACAACGCTCTTCGGCAATCTCTTTCGTTGTTTTGCCCTGCGCCAGCAACTGCACCAGCTCTTTTTCAGTGGGAGTAAGTATACTTTTATGGTCAATCGGCTTGCGGGTTCTGCCTTCGAGAATCACATCAAGCGCCTCACTACAAAAGTACTTCTTTCCCTGCGCCGTTGCCTGAAGAGCCGCAACCAGAATATCCTGATTATTTGTTTTCAAAACAAAATTGGCATGAACTAAAGACGAAGTAAGCGGCAAAATGAAATTTTCATTCACACGATCAGCCACAAACAACCATTTCGATTCGGAAAAAGCCACCGCTAATGCAGCTACCTCCTCGATTCCTGAAAAGTCAAACGAATCAAAATCAATAATTACCACAGGGGCATCATTCATAGCCAAGGCCCTACGCAATTCCGACTTGGCAGTCACAATCTCGATCGGCGCATTTTTCAGTTCTGCCTGAATAAGATATTCAAAACCTAAGCGGATCAAATCCTGATTTTCTGCTAAAACAAATGTGGGTTGACTCATATTGACGAACGATTTGGATTATCACAAAGGTAAGCAAAATCGGGAATTCGCGACTTATTTAGACTATTTCCTGATAGAAAACAGCCCGATTTACTCTGAAATGGGTATAGATATACCCAAATAATGGTATTCTTTTCGGGGCTGTTAGTTCTGATCTTTGCTGTATCAGAATAGAAACATTAAACCATTATTTGAAGGAAAATCATAATTATCGGGCTAAACATACACTATTATGTCAGAAAAATCATACCGCAGCATCCTCAAAGCCATATCATGGCGTACAATCGGCACGTTCGATACCGTAATCATCTCATTTCTTATCGTGGGAGATTTAAAATTTGCCGTCTCTATCGGAGGAGTTGAGCTTTTCACCAAAATGGGGCTTTATTACCTGCACGAAAGGGCATGGAATAAGATCAAGTTCGGTAAGGTTGAGGCTAAGCCGATAGAGTATGAAATATAGGTAGATAACTTTTCCTAAATCCTTGTACCTTCTCCGTACCTCCTCCGTACCATCTCCGGTGCAGATTATCTATTATGGCATAGATATAGCTTAGTTATGGCTTAGATGTGGCTTATATATGGCTTATTTTTAAAAATATGCGATATCTATGCCATAACTAAATTATAACTACCTTTGTAGAGAGTGATAATAGATAAGATGATACGGAGAAGCACCCTCAATGACACACAGATGACACAGATTTAAATCGATATACACCGATAGAAAATAAGTCCGTGCTGATGTAACTTGCACCTCTGCGATCTGTGTATTACAACCTATAACTTACAACCTATAACTTATAACCTATAACTTATAACCTCTATGGCACGTGTAAAAGGAATCATCGAAGTAACCGGCAATCTCAAAGGAGTGTCGATCTACACCATGCGGGGCAGCGATCAGGTGATCATGCGCACCAAAGGCGGCCCCAGCAAACGCACCATCCAGACCTCGGAGAAATGCAAGGTCGTCCGCGAGAACGGACTGGAATGGCAGGGCTGTACCAAAACGGGAAGCGGAATCCGCCGGAGCCTGCTGCCCCTCACCCGACTGGCCGACTACAACATTACCGGCGCCCTCAACGCGGTGTGCAAGAAGATCCAGCTGTGCGATACCGGACACGAACAGGGCAAACGGAATATCCTGATTTCTCAAAACGGGAAGCTGCTTCGGAACTTCAACCTCAACAAGACCAACCCGTTCGATAGTGTATTCCGCGCAGTACCGGAGTGTTCGTTTGATCGTGCCAGCGTATCGATGCGGGTAGTGATCCCCGAAGTGATCCCCGATCTGCACCTGTCGGAAGCCTTCAAACTCCCTTTCTACCGCCTGGTGGTGACCATCGGAGTGGCGACGGACTGGCTCTACGATGAAGAGGCAAAGGCCTTCAAACCGGTCAGTCCCAACGTATCGGGCTTTGCACGGGAAAGTTGCACACAATGGTTCCCGGTGAAACGCTCTCTGGGCGAAACGGTGATCGATTTTGCACAACCGCAAATGGCGGAGCTGCTGACAGAAAATGATTCGCTGATCTTTGGCCTCGGCATCGAGTTTGGGAATGTGGATGAGAATGGCGAACCGGTGGCGGTGAAGTATGCGGGTGCCGCGAAGGTGATCGGAATAATATGACCCCACCCCTGCCCTCCCCAAAATGGGGAGGGAGAAGGGAGTGCGGTTAATCAGCAGACATGAGCGTTTTGTGTTTCTTAGATATCCTCCAGACAAACCATTCAACAAAATATGTTAACTTTGAGCGATAATAGACGTAAGAAATAGTTCCACCAGATTACAGGATATAACCACACTGTTATGACTAACCAGAATCCCGAACAAATCGCCCGTGATCATATCGACCAGCAGCTGGTAGCTGCCGGTTGGATTATTCAGGACAAATCCCGACTGAACCTGCATGCCGGAACAGGTGTCGCCGTCAGGGAATACCAGACCGATGTAGGTCCGGCAGATTATGTGCTGTTTGTGGAGGGAAAGCCGGTCGGGGTGATTGAAGCCAAACGGGAGGAAGAGGGACAGAAGTTCTCAATGCATGAGAGTCAGGTCGAAGATTATGCCAAGGCCAAACTCCGGCTGATCAATAACGAGCCGTTGCCATTCCTTTATCTGAGTACCGGAGTGATTACCCGGTTTATGGATACGCGTGATCCGAAACCCCGTTACCGGGAGGTCTTTACCTTTCACCGTCCGGAGGGGTTGCTGGGCTGGATTCGCAAAGAAAAGTCGCTTCGCCGGAGAATGTCGGAAGATATGCCGGCTCTGATGACAGACGGACTTCGCGATTGTCAGGTAGATGCCATCACCAAACTGGAGCAATCGTTTCAGAAAAACCGCCCCAAAGCGTTGATCCAGATGGCGACCGGATCGGGCAAGACCTTCACTGCCATCACCTTTATCTACCGGCTGCTGAAGCATGTCAAAGCCAACCGGGTGCTCTTTCTGGTGGATACCAAAAACCTCGGCGAACAGGCCGAAGGGGAATTCCGCAGCTATATCCCGCAAGACGATAACCGGCTGTTTCCCGAACTGCACGGGGTAACACGCTTAAACAGTTCGTTTATCCCGCAGGATTGTCAGGTCTATATCAGTACCATCCAACGCCTCTACTCCATATTGAAAGGCACCGAACTCGACGAAAGTGCCGAGGATGAAAATCCGAACGAGCAATCCTCTTTCACCAAAGAGCCCATGCCGGTGGTCTATAATGCCAGAATTCCGGTGGAATTCTTTGACTTTATCGTGATCGATGAATGTCACCGCAGCATTTATAACCTCTGGAAACAGGTACTGGATTATTTTGATTCCTTTCAGGTGGGACTGACGGCAACACCGGATAATCGCACTTTTGGCTATTTCAATCAGAATGTAGTGTCGGATTACGGTTACGAAAAAGCCGTGGTTGACGGGGTATTGGTGCCCTATAACGTGTACACCATCGAAACGGAGATTACCAAACAGGGTGCAGCCCTGAAAATGGGCGAAATGGTGGATAAGCGGGAACGCCTGACCCGCAAGAAGTTTTGGGAAACGATGGACGAAGATGTGGAGTATAGCGGCAGGCAGCTCGACCGCGACATTGTCAATCCCAGCACCATACGCACCATTATCCGGGAGGTGAAAGCAGCGTTGCCTGCCATGTTTCCCGACCGGTATGCACAGGACGGTACATTTGAAGTACCCAAGACACTGATTTTTGCCAAAACGGACAGTCATGCCGAAGATATCATCGAGATTGTGCGGGAGGAGTTTGACGAACGGAGTGATTTTTGCAAAAAGATCACCTACCAGAGCAAGGAAGATCCCAAGACGATACTCAACTGTTTCCGCAACGACTACTACCCGCGTATTGCCGTCACGGTCGATATGATCGCCACCGGTACCGATGTGCGCCCGCTGGAGGTGTTGCTCTTTATGCGCGACGTGAAGAGCCGCAGCTATTACGAGCAGATGAAGGGGCGTGGTACCCGCACCTGTTCGGTCGAAGAGCTGCAAGCCAAAGGAACGCCCACCGCTAAATTTGCCAAAGACCATTTTGTGATTATCGATGCCATCGGCGTGGAGCAATCGCAGAAAACAGATAGCCGTCCGCTCGAAAAAGCGCCCGGCGTTTCCCTCAAGGAGGTACTGCAACGCATCGCGGTGGGTGATCGCAGCGAAGAGATGCTCTCCACCCTGGCCAACCGGCTGTTGCGTCTCGATAAACAGATCAACGATTCCGAGAAGGAGACTTTCTCTACCCTGGCGAAAGGCTACACCATCGGAGGGGTGGTGAAGCAGTTGCTCAACGCTTTCGATCCCGATACCATCGAGGCCATCCGTGAAAATACCCACACGGAAAAAAGCGGACTTCCACCCGTAGAGATTGAGGCGGGCATTCAGTCGGCTCATCAGGCGGTTATCGAGCAGGCCGTGGCTGTTTTCCACAATCCCGACCTGCGGGAGTTTATCGCTGATGTGCGCAAAAAATACGACCAGATCATCGATACCGTCAATCAGGATACGATCCTCAAAAGCGGTTGGGTAAAAGACCAGCAATCCGAAGCCGAACAGATCATTCACGACTTCCGGGCGTGGATCGAGACCAACCGGGATGAGATCACTGCGCTGCAACTCTTCTACGGACAGCCCTACCAACGGCGTGAGCTGACCTATAAGATGATCAAGAAGCTGTCGCAAAAGATCACGCTCGAAAAGCCCCATCTGGCACCGATAAAGGTGTGGAAAGCCTACGAAACACTGGAGGGAGCCAAAGCCCCGCTGTCGGAAATGGTGGCGCTGGTGTCGCTGATACGCAAAGTGATCGGGCTCGATGAGGTGCTGACTCCCTACAACGAGATAGTGCAGGAGAATTTCAAAAACTGGGTGTGGCAACGTCACTCCGGGGCCAGCGAAAAGTTTACCGAGGAGCAGATGGAGTGGCTGCGTATGATCAGGGATCATATCACGACCAGCTTCCACATCGAGCACGAGGATTTTGACTACAATCCCTTCAACGCCATCGGAGGCCTGGCTAGAATGTGGCAGTTGTTTGGTAAAGAGACGGAGAGCATTATTAATGAGTTGAACGAATATTTAATCGCTTAACAATGACAAACCTTTGGTATATTATTTCCATAACGTCTAGTTTCGTTTCTGCTATTCTGGGTATTGCTTACAGTATACTCACTGACAGTATTTCAGATATCGAAGAAAAATATGAATCAAGAACTATTATCGATGTATTTAAACGAAAGAAAGAAGCTTTTAAAGAAAAACTCAAAGTAAATGTTTCCATAATATTTGTTTTCATTCTAGCTAGATATCTAATTGGAATCGTTTATAAAGAAGATTATGTTGAAATAACGACATTAGGAATTAGTATAATTCTTATGGCAGTAACCTATCTTTTAATTTTGAGTTACCTTAAGTTCGTGGATGATATTATAATGTTCAGATCCCCTTTGGAGTTATTGGAATTTTTCGTTCAAAAAAAGAGTAACCTCAATGAAAAGGATTGTTTTAAGGCTGTCGAAGATATATTCTTTTATTCTTTAAAAAAGAAAGACTGGGAATTAAATAGAAAAGCTTCCGAATTTATTTATGAATCATTTATGCAAAAAAGGGCTAATGTTGACAGTCCTATAGAATACCCTTCTTATAATTATGACTTTATTCGTCGAGTAACATACTTCTGCGTACCCAAAAAAGATCCAGAATATTTAGAGGTTGAGAATTTAGTACTTGGCGGTTTATTACTATTGGGCGAATTAAAATATAGCGCTATTAGTGATAAAACGTTTTATATCATATGGAACACGTTACGTTTCTCTGTACAAAATAATAGAGATGATATCGCCTTTATATATTGGCGTAATGCTTATCAATACAAAATGTTCGTCCTGGATCAGAATTCTCAAGTGGTGAAAATAGAAGAAAAAGATCTATTCTTAGAGTTTCATATATTATTGGGAGCTTTATTACTAGAAAGAAGCTTATACCCAAGGCTTAGAGAAATATTCTATTATTCTAGCTCATTGCCACCGAGGTATGTTCTTTTTCCAGAAAGTACAACTGAGATTTTTATTTGGCTAAATAAATTCCATTCTTTTAATCGAGATTATATCTTCTTAGAGTCCAAATATCCATTTCCGGATAAAAATGATGCTAGAGCTTCGGAATACATTAAAATTGTTGTTGTAAAATACCTTGTCTTATTATTAATTAGAGAGCTATCTTTACCCTCTTATTATACTTATGACAATCATTTTTCTATTCCAGTTTTGCCAAGTGATGAACAGGGTTTATATAATTGGGGAAATAATGTTATTCCTTTTATAGAAGAAACTTCGGCGGAAATATTAGCTCTTGTTGAAGAAAAAAACCTTGTTAATAAACCTATATCTAATGACGAATTCAATAGGTTTATATTGAAACTAAAAAGTAACATTGAAAGTGCGTATCAAGAGATAAAAAAAGGTCAGCCAATAAGTCAGGAAAAAGAAAACGAGTTTAGAGATAATACCGTAATGCTTATAAAAGAAAAACTAAGCCCTTTATTAGAATTCAATAAAATGGTTGTTAAATCTAAAGAGTTTATTTCATCCTCGTATAATGTTATGTTGAACCAGATTGTTGATAAAGGAGCTTTTGCCAAGGATCAACATATTGCATACGTTGGCTTAGATTCTAGTTTCGCGGAATATATAATATTTAATCTCTATGCTACCTATTCATTGATATTCTCTCGGTATAGAAAAAAAACATATTTACTCAAAGAAGATGATATATTTACTGGCATCTATAACATAGTATCAGAAACATCAGGAGATTTTATAATTGTTGCTTGTAGAACGAATTTGGAATATTGGATTTCGTTAGACAAAAGAGTGTCAAAGAAAAATGGCAAATTTTTCTTTCTTGATTCTCCAATATTGGATCTATGGAATTGTCATCATAGTTTAGCCCAATCATTTTATATACTAGAAAAGAAAAATCTTCCATATATTTCTTTTGATAAACCCGATCAATCAGTCATTGACAAATATGCTCTGAATATATACGATGAAGAATTGAAGTTATTTGGAAATCTTATCGATTTAAATAAAAGAAAAGATTTGCATTCTGAAATACCAACACAAGAGAATGATATTGAAGAGTATGCTATTGTAAGTTTATACCTAACCCCTTCCTACTTAACCAATAAAGGAACTACAGTAATTGAATTTAAAGTTTTTGATCGATTTGAAAACAGAGGTGTTCCTAATAAGGTCTCTGATGTTGAGAAGTGGCAATCGGATTGAACTAAATGTTTTTTGAATAGGGTTCAATTATATGATGTATTCAATTGCAAAAATCACAGGATGAAATACGAAGATTTAGAGCAAATTATAGCACAAGGCGAGAGCTATTACTATGAGTTTAAACTCAAAGCAAACGCCGATTTGCACAAAGAGATGGTAGCCTTTGCCAACGCATCGGGTGGTACCATTCTTTTAGGTGTGGACGACGACGGCTCTATCCCCGGCATTGAGATCAACAATGGCCTATTGTCGCATATCCAATCCATTGCAAGCAGTTGCGATCCGGCCATACATATCGAAATCAAAAAGATAAAAGAGAAGATCCTTTCTATTCATGTGCCCGAGGGAAAGGCTAAGCCCTATCGTGGCCCCGGCGGATTCTACATCCGGGTGGGGGCGAATGCACAAAAAATGGATACCGATAGCATCCTGGCGTTTATCGAACGGGAGGGGCGAATCCGTTTCGACGAACAGGTGCGCCCCGATGTGCCTTGCGGTGAGTTTCTATCGACGAAAAAATGGGAGCAGTTTGCCCTGCTTTCCGGGATATCCGGTGTGCATTCGCCCATCAACCTGCTGCAAAGCTTAGGCGCGGTAAAGATGGTGGATAAGCAGCCTTGCCTTACCAATGCGGGCGTACTGGCCTTTACCGACGAGCCAACTCTGTTTATCCCGCAATCGAGGGTGGACTGTGCGGCGTACAACGGCACGGAGAAGGTATCCATTCTCGACCGCAAAATGTTTGAGGAAGATGTGATCAGCAACATAGACAACGCCCTCAAATTTGTAGAACGTCACATCAATATATCCGCCAAAATAACCACCCTGAAACGCGAAGACATCTGGGAGATTCCCGAAGTCGCCCTGCGCGAAGCCATTGTGAACGCTGTGGTTCACCGCGATTACCTCGAAAAAGGAGCGACGGTATTGATTGAGGTTTTCAGCGACCGGATCGTTATCTCCAATCCGGGCGGATTGGCCAAAGGGCTGGACGAAAAAGATTTTGGAAAATATAGCCTTACCCGAAATTCCGTATTGGCAAACCTTATGCTGCGTGCCCACTACATCGAAAAACTGGGTACCGGAATCACCCGTATCAACCAGGCGTTACTCGATGCCGGACTGCAAAAAGTGGAGTTCCGTTTTTCCGGTTTCTTCTCGGTGAGTTTTGATCGAACAGGTAGTCCAATAGGTAGTCCAATAGGTAGTCTAGTAGGTGGTCAGACAGGTGGTCAGACAGGTGGTCAGACAGGTGGTCAGACAGGTGGTCAGAAGCTATCGGAAAAGCAGAGTCAACTAATTGATTTAATTATAGATAACCCGCATATTACAAGAGCTAAACTTGTAAAAGTATTGGACATAAACGCTTCAGCAGTTCAGAAACATATTGATCAGTTGAAAAACATGAAGATTCTGAAACGAGAAGGTGGCAGTTTTGGTGGCCATTGGGTTATAAATACTAAAAATATCCCCACAAAAGAATGAGCGAACAGAATAATATACCGAAACACTGGCAGATAAAGAAGCTGGGAGAAGTGTGTGAAAAAATAGAGAAAGTAAAACGAAAGGAGAAAAATCCAGACGAAGAACTTATCTATTTAGATATTGGCGGTATTGATAATAATACCAACAAAATACTCTATCATAAAAACTATCAATGGAAAGATGCGCCATCGAGAGCTCAACAAATTGTCTCTTTAAACGATATATTATTTTCAACTGTGCGAACTTATATGAAAAACATCGCTATGGTTGAGAATAAAATTTATGAAGGTCAATTTGCCTCTTCTGGGTTTTGTGTAATCAGAGCAAATGAAAAAATAGTATTATCAAAATACATTTTCTACTATTCTATTTCTCAAATATTTTTGCATCCACTAAATGAATTGCAAACAGGGACTTCATATCCTGCCGTTAGAGACAAAGATATATTTTGCCAACCAATCCCCATTCCCCCACTCCCTGAACAACTAGCCATCGTCTCCAAAATAGAAGAGCTACTCAGCGACCTCGATAACGGCAAACAACAACTGCTGACCGCACAACAGCAACAGAAAGTCTATCGCCAGAGTTTGCTGAAAGCGGCTTTTGAAGGGCGTCTCACGAATGATGATGTGAAAGATGGGGAATTACCGAAGGGGTGGATATGGGTAAAATTAGGAGATGTGATTGAAAAAATCGAAGCAGGTAAGAGCTTCAAATGTGATGAAAGAACGCCTAATATTAATGAAGTTGGAGTTCTAAAAGTAAGCTCTGTGACCTGGCAAATCTTCAATGAATTAGAGAGTAAGACTGTAATTGATAAAGACAAAATCAATGCCAATTATATGGTTAAAAAAGGAGATTTCCTTTTCAGCAGAGCAAATACGCTGGACTTAATTGGAGCAGTCGTTCTTGTAAATAAGATTGACCGACAATTGATGTTAAGTGATAAAACATTGCGATTTTCATTTAATAATCAAGTTGTAAAACCGTATGTGCTTTATTATCTGCGAAGTAAAAAAGGAAGGCATGAGATTCAGATATTATCCACCGGGAATCAAGAATCAATGAGAAATATAGGTCAGGAAAGAATTAAGCAAATTGAGTTCCCTTTACCTTCTCTCGAACAGCAAAAAGAGATTATTGAGATATTAGAAAGCAAACTCACCGTTTGCGATAAGATCGAAGAGACCATCAGCCAAAGCCTGCAACAGGCTGAGACCTTACGGCAGAGCATATTGAAGAAGGCATTTGAGGGGAGGCTGGTGTAATATCATCATATAGGTAAAAATGGCTATAAAACACATTTATAAGCAAATACACCTATAAACGGCATTTATAGGTATAATAGCCTATATATTTTACTATCTTTGCTCGTAAAGTAAATCACGACTATCATGAATGCAATCATTTCAGGCGATGTTGTGGCATCAACCGCCTTATCAGAGCAAGAACTTCAGCAACTCGCTGAAGGGGTGAATGAACTATTCGTCACCTTAAGCCAGAAATACAATCAAAACGACATGGTCGGCTTTTGGGGACGCCTTATCAAGGGAGACTACATCGAATGTTATGTGAATGATCCCCGGGACAGCCTTCGTGTGGCATTGTTGGTAAAAACATACATCAAGAAGATCATCCTTGAAAAGGGTAGTAACGCTGAGTTACAAAAGAAGCGTGAGCTTTTTAAGAAATACGGGGCCCGTATAGCCATAGGGATTGGCTCTATGCGCACGGTCGATATCGAAAGAGGAATACTCGACGGTGAGGCTATCTACCTGTCGGGCCGGAAAATAGATGATCAGAAAAGCAGCAACAAAGAAAAGGTAGTGATCAAAAACACCCTCTTTTTTGAAGTGGCAGATGAGAAACTGAAAGGACAGGGCGCCGTATTATTGGAATTGCTGGACGTATTGCTCAACAATGCCACAGCCCGCCAGTGCCAGGTGCTGCATTTTAAAATGCTTGGCCTAAGCGAATTGGAGATATCGGATCAACTGGGGATAAAACAGGCTTCCGTCAATCAACATTCCACAGCCGTGGGGTGGAACGCCATAGAGCATGCCCTGCACTATTTCGAACAATTAGTATTCTAAACGCATGGAGAATCTACTGATATTACAGATGATCGCGCATCTGATCACCGACTTCTACCTTCAGACAGATACCTCCTGTCGGGAGAAAAAGGATAAGGGGTTCCGTTCCGGCTTTTTATACGTTCATGCCGCCATGACATTCATATTGGCCTGGGGCTTATCCCTGTCTGCCGACTATGCAATATATGCCCTCATCATCGGTATTTTGCATTTGGGAATTGACGGAGTAAAATCGCTGGCAAACAAGTGGAAATATCTGTTTTTTGCAGATCAGGCGGTTCATCTGGCCATTATCGGAGCAGCGGTATTTTTTTATCAGCAACATCAGGGTATCGAGTTGCCCTCCTGGCTACCTCCTGCCCGCTACCTGCTGTATGCCTTAGGGTTGCTGGTCTGCCTGAAGCCGACGAATATAATAATCAAAGAGGTACTGAAAACCTTTGAAATAAAATCGGCTGATACGGAAGAAAAATCGGAGGAATTAGATAAAGCCGGACGGATTATCGGGAATTTAGAGCGTATCCTGACACTGGTGTTTGTTTCGATCAATCAGTTTGGGGCAATTGGCTTTTTACTTGCCGCAAAGTCCCTGTTACGCTTTAAGGACACCGCAAGGGCAAAGACCGAATATGTATTGGTCGGAACCTTATTGAGCTTCGGAATTGCGATAATTACCGGCATCATTTTGACAAAACTAAGATAACATACAATGAGCAACAACACATCCACTATAGTCTCCAAAGTCTGGTCGTTCTGTAATCCCCTGCGCGATGTGGGTGTAGGATATGGCGACTATCTGGAGCAACTCACTTATCTGCTGTTTCTGAAGATGGCAGACGAATACAGCAAGCCACCTTACAACCGTCAACTCAACATCCCGGCAGACTATAACTGGGAGAGCCTGACCGGTGTAAAAGGTGCCGAACTGGAGCTTCACTATTCGACACTGCTCCGCGAGCTGAGCACACAAAAAGGTATTCTGGGGCAGATATTTACCAAAAGCCAGAACAAGATACAAGATCCCGCCATGCTGGCAAAGATTATCGACATGATCAATGGCGAACAATGGCTGGTGATGGGTGCCGATGTAAAAGGTGATATCTATGAAAAGTTGCTGGAACAAAACGCTCAGGACGTGAAGAGTGGTGCGGGCCAGTACTTTACGCCACGCCCGTTAATCCGGGCGATGGTGGAGTGCGTACAGCCCCAACCGATGAAGAGCATTGCCGATCCGGCCTGTGGTACAGGTGGGTTCTTCCTGGCGGCCTACGATTACCTGGTGTCGCACCACAAACTCGACAAAGACGAGAATAAGTTTCTGAAACTACAAACCTTCTTTGGAAACGAGATTGTGGCAAGTACGCGTAGGTTAGCGCTGATGAATATGTTTCTGCACAACATTGGCGATATCGATAGTGATAACTTTATCTCACCTGCCGATGCGTTGATCACCGCCGCCCCGATGACTTACGACTATGTGCTGGCTAATCCTCCCTTTGGTAAAAAGAGCAGCCAGACCTTTACCAATGAAGAGGGAGAACAAGAGAAGGAAGACCTGACTTATAACCGCTCTGACTTCTGGGCAACCACCAGCAATAAGCAGCTCAATTTTGTGCAGCACATCCGTTCTATGCTCAAGACGACAGGACAGGCAGCGGTTGTGGTACCCGATAATGTGCTCTTTGAAGGAGGTGCGGGAGAGACCATCCGCAGGAAAATACTTGAAACTACCGACCTGCACACGATCCTACGCCTTCCTACCGGCATCTTCTACGCCAACGGGGTAAAGGCAAACGTGATATTTTTCGACAACAAACCGTCGAGCAAAGAGCCGTGGACGAAAGAGATCTGGGTGTACGACTACCGCACCAACATTCACCACACGCTGAAGAAAAACCCGCTAAAGCTGGAGGATTTGCGCGACTTTATTACCTGCTACCATCCCGTCAATCGTCATAAACGGACAGAGACCTTCGTAGCGGAAACGAATCCGGAAGGGCGCTGGCGGAAATTCCCCTACGACGAAATCATTGCCCGGGACAAGACGAGCCTCGACATCACCTGGCTGAAAGATAAATCGCTGGCTGACCTCGACAACCTGCCCGATCCGGAGGATTTGGCAGCGGATATTATCGAGAACCTTGAAGCGGGACTGGAGTGTTTCAGGGAAATATTGAGTAATCTGAACGGGAAGTGAACCTTATTGAAAGTGGGACTGCGACTCTAAGTCGCGGCCCCGCTCGTATAGCCCAACTTTTCCAAAGTTCCGAACTTTGGAAAAGTTTTCACCTCTCTCGGCCGTTTAAAGAGCATTTAAACAGCGATTAAACGTACGATAGATATTAGTGAGCGGGTGAACATTAAGTCACCCGCTCACATTGCCGCATCAAACAACAAATAGAAACGACTATTTATTCTGCCTAAACAACTCATTATGAGCAAAAATCAAAATCCGGATGATTTGCCCAATAAAAGAGAGCAACTCCGAAAAGAGAATGAAATAAAAAAGATCAGGCTGAGTCAGGAATTTGGCGCACACCTTTCAGAAAACAATAAAAATCTGTCACCGGAAATTGAGGGGCAGTTTCTGGATTATGTGTTGAATTTTGAGAGGGCCTATGAAAATGCAGAAAGCATACAACTTTTCGATCGGATCGGAAGACCTGAATACCGCAAATCAGAAGATATTCCCGACACTGAAATAGGAGAGAAACTGGACCGTATCCTTCAATTACTAAGTCAACACAACCTCTGTGTGGACTCTATTTGTGAAGTCGAAGAGCGGGAGTTGTACCGGTTTATCACCGAAGAGCTGTTCTTTGAAGAAATCGAGAATATGAAAATTCCCGGAATGTTCACCCGCTTTACTTACGAAGAATTTCACCCCAATCATGCTTATGATATAGAAAATCACAGCATAGACTTTTTCAGAATATACCTGGATCAGGAAAGCAACTTTTATAAAAGCTTCTTATCTAAAGAGGCAGAAAAAGCCATCTGGCATATTGACTTCAGAGCATCTTTCGACTCATTCACTCTCAACTCATTTACCATTACAGATTTGACTTTTGATATGGAAAAAGCCCGGGTGCAGTTTGATTGTGACTTTACCGGACAGATAGAGAATACAATAGAAACGGTCCGATATTCCGGAAAAGGAGAAATGGAACTCGTCTATCAATGGGACTTCTGGTGCATCGATAAACTGAAGCTGCCTCAACTGACGCTATAATACAACGTTTTCCGCAAATCATCAAAATAATTATGGGAATCACCATTCATTACAGCGGAAGATTCAATCCTTCCGTCCACTTATCTGAACTGATCGAAGAGGTCGAAGATATTGCAAAAATGCAAGGCTGGGAATATCATGTTTTTGAGCGGGAGTTTCCGGCTGCGAACTCTACTTATCGGATGACCCAAAGTCATCCGATAAGTAAGACAGCGAATCTCCACGGCATCATGCTTTCTCCACCCCACTGCGAACCGGTACAATTCACCTTCCTGAGCAATGGCCAGATGTGCAGTCCGCTCAGCTTACAGTGTTTCGGAGATTCAACCGATGAGGCGGAGCAGGAATTCCTCTATATGCTCTTTACCAAGACCCAGTTTGCCGGTACGGAAATACACAAATTCATTGTCGGACTGCTTCGCTACCTGAGCAATAAATATCTGCTGGATTTCGAGGTGAACGATGAAGGTGAATATTGGGAAACCGGCGACGAAGCATTGCTGAAACAGAATTTCGAGAAAGTGGGGACCTATATTGATGTCACGCAAAATATGTTCGAATCCTTTCCAATTCGGGAGGGTGAAACGACAGAGCAATACGTTGTCCGACTGATGGGGTATATCGGAAAGAAATAAGCCGGGAATGCGCATTGGAAGTGCTATTATCAGTCGCATCTCCAATGACGAAACATTTTGTCAAAGGTTTTATTAATAGATTGGAGTTGGTGTACTTTATAGGTATAAAAGGCTATAAATATAATTTATAGGCAAAATAGGCTATAAATTATTGGTTGCGATATTATTGATATGCATCGAGCCTACGGCTCTCGGGGATTGTCTTCGGATATATTTTGACCGGATTGAAATCCGGCCCTACAAGATATTACGAGCCTACGGCTCTTTTAACCGACATTTAAACAGCAATTAAATCACGAATAATCCAGACCCATGTTTGAAGAATACGAAAGCCGTCACGGTAAAATAAAAAAGCTTCCCCTTTATCAAAAAGGAAAAGAGATCATGGATGTAGTCCTGCAAATCACGGAACTGATTCCGGAGGATGAAGTTCATCTGAATACGGTCAAGCGAATTATGCTGGAAGATGCCCGGGTATTAACGGTTAAAGTCGTCGGGGCAGAAGCCGGAGATCTGTATGACCTGCGCATGGAGTGTGCCACGATTATCCGTAAGGCAGCCCGCAACCTGATGGTACAGAATCATACGCTGGAGATGTTCGGCTTTGAGCATACCGATTATTTCGATATTGTACGCAAGCTGATTGACGAGTATCGCCTGCTCTTTATCGATTGGGTAGCAGGATTTGATAAATGGAATTACGTGGTGGATGACTGGGGACTGTTTAATCCACCGGGGATTGGGCCGGGTGATGCTGATAGGTAAGACAAATGTTTCCCAAAATAACACTACACGCTATGGATTTTGAAATATACTTTCCCCTGTTCGACGACATCCTCTACGGCAGCCTGCGTCCGGAACTACCGGCCAATGCCGAAGGGCATCACTATATGGCCCGGTTGCAGACCCAGATCCTGCCACAGACAACACCAGCCGGACAATATGCAATCCGCTTTCCCGCACCGGTAAACTCTAAAACCAGTTGGTACAGCCGGCAGTTGATCAATGAAACGAACCTCTATTGTGCCGATGCCGTTGAATTTCTGTCGGAGATCACCGATGAACGGGAACGCAGCTACTGGCGCGATCAGATACTCGATAAACACCTGACCAGCTGCCTGCAAATCGTGGGGGAGCAGCTCAGACTGAAAGAGTATTGTTGGGCTACCTTTTGTAATCCTACGGCGGAAGACGGTCAGGAAACCTTATCCAATATCTACATTTATCACTTGCTGAAGGTGTGCGTCGCCAAAGCGTTTCTCGAAATCCAGTTTCTTTTACCGGATGTGATCAGTTGGAAACAGACTGAAATGCAACTTTATCAGGGATTAGCCGGTGAACAGCCTCCGGTATCATTATTCCTTGTGAAGCGTCCGGCCCAACAACTACCCCCCACAACCACAGGCAAAAAAGAGCAACCCGTTACGACTCAAAAATCATACGTTGACGAAAGTACCCTTCAAACAATCACCAAAGAGGTTGCCGAATCACAGGAAGAATACCTGACTGTGCAGGATATTGCGAAAATCATGAAAAAGGATAACCGGACCATTTTACGTAGAATAGAATCGGGTAAATTGAAGGCGATCAAAGATGGCCGAAACTATTTAATTCATCGGGATGACTTTGAGATGTACCGGGATTCTCTCAAATGACCGCACTTAGCCATACAAATTGACTATTCAAATGTTATCAAATGTGATTAATAACAAAATAACAAGAATACACCATTGTAAAATCGGTCTATTTTCAATAACTTAGGGTCTATTTTTAAAGTAACTCTAAGATGAATCCAGACAAACTGACTCTCAATCTTTTAAACTTCGCACACAAAGAGAAAACCCTGCTTTTTTATCTGACCGGCCAGGAAAAAGAAGGAGCTGTAAAACTGGCAGCCAACGATCTTCGATTTATTCAGGACAGACTCTCTTTATTCAGGGAGGCAGAGTCACTTTACACCACATTTCGCACGCCATGCGAGGGGAGCATTCCCGTAAGCGGACATACTTCTCCGACCGGACATATCGATCAGTTAACCTGGTCTTATTCTATTCTCAAAAAATATTACACCCATCGGATAGCCGGTTATTTCCGTGCAATCGGATTACCGGTAATCGAAGATTTTGTGTCGGATGTCCAGGTATGGGTTCCTTGTAAATCACCGTATCCCGATTTTACAGGCTACCGGACTTACAGCTTGCGCGTGCAATTTGCGCGAATAACACTATTACCCGAACTACTGGTGTCATCAGGCGGTATAACATCTGCCAGCAATCACCCGGTGAGCTCTCCCTTAATGAGTGAAGTTTCACCGGAATACTACAACAAGATAATATTCAGGCAACATATTTATTATTACGAACAACGCCCCGAGGAGGTCCGGAGAAACCAGAGAGAAGTCTTTCCCTGCCTGAATGAAGGACTGAGAAAAGCGTTGGGGATCCCCGTTCCCACCCCTGTCAGCGGCAACAAGTACAGACGCTACTGGAACGAAATCGAGGATTTCAAAAAGAAATATCTCTCTTCTGAAGCATTTGCCGAAATCATGCAATTAAATACGAATCTCTGGATCGATGCACCATCGCAGCGATTGAGACAGACTGCGAACGACAAGATGCCCCTTTCCTTCGGGAATAACCAAACCCACCATTCGCCGCTCTATGGCCTCCAAAAATACGGCCCTCAAAAACTCCCCGAAACGACCCGAACTAGTTTTTTCTACATCTTCCACGATTCGGACTCTCCGCTGGCATTTACGCTCAATGATTGCATGAACGGAACCCGCTTTCCCAAGTT
This sequence comes from Bacteroidales bacterium, assembly GCA_963668555.2. Classification (GTDB taxonomy): domain Bacteria; phylum Bacteroidota; class Bacteroidia; order Bacteroidales; family UBA7332; genus CAXXIC01. The sequence continues at coordinate 3,846,222 of CAXXIC010000001.1, read as the reverse complement.
TAACCTGCCGGGACTTATTCAGATTGCTTATGCGACAGAACCCAAACTCAGCATTGCATTTAAAGACAAAGGAAATCCTCTGCCCGAGATTGAAAAGGCGCTGGATAACCGGTTTTTTAAACCGGACACCAGCTATATGGCCATTTATCTTTCTCCCTATAAGAAATATGGAGAACAGGAGGAACACCAGATCATTTACCACCGGCTGAAAGAGATGCTGCTGCGTCGGGGAATAGAGTCGCAGGTGATAGACGTTAAGAGTCTGTGGGGTGATAAAAGAGCTGTAGAAACCTCAACGAGCCGGAATAGAACCGGGAATGAAGTCACTGTACAAAAAGCGGTTATCCCGGATGCTTTTTACTTTTCGCTGAACAACATAGCACCCGCTATGCTGGCCAAACTGGGGGGTACTCCCTGGGGGCTTCGCAATAATCAGCTGAACGAACTGGTCATCGGAGTCGGAGCATTCCGCAGTATGGATGACGGAAAAAACTATCTGGGCAGCGCCTTCTGCTTCTCCAATGAGGGACGGCTTTACGGCTTCGATTGCTTCCGGAGCGAGCAAACCCGGGAATTAGCGGGCTCTATCCTTGCCTACGTAAAACAGTTTTGCCAGGAACGAAAAACCCTGAGTAAACTCACCATTCACTTCTATAAAAAATTGAGCAATCGGGAACTGGCGCCTATTGAAAAAGGGTTGGCCAATCTGGGTCTGAAAATTCCCGTTTATGTCGTTTCCTTCAACAAAACCTTTTCGGATGATATCCTCGGTTTCGACCGACTAAAATCTCACCTGATGCCTTGCTCAGGCACTTATCTGTCGCTGGGAGACAGCAGGTACCTGCTTTACAACAATGCCCTGATCGACGAAAGCACCTTCAAATCGCAGGAAGGCTATCCATTTCCCATGAAAATATCCATCCAGTGTTTCCCGGCAAAAACATCGGATAAAACTACGACAGAAGATGAAGATACAATCATCGCCCGGAAAAAGGAGGTAGAGCATGAGCTGCTGAATCAGGTGTGCCACTTCAGCCGGATCTATTGGAAATCGATCAAAAAACAATCTATGCCCGTCACTATTAAATATCCCGAGATGCTGGCTCAGATTGTTCCTCATTTCGCCCGGCCCGATATTCCAAGAACGGGAAAAGAGACCTTGTGGTTTTTGTAGAGATTACTGTACAATAGAGGACAATGCCGACATCTTACTGAATCCGCTCTCTTCTCATCCCGACAATAGTGTACAATGCCGACAAATCCCGCTTTGGCACACCTTTTGCAAAGTATAGGGCAGGAAGGCATTCCGGGCCTGATGATCTGCTGAAAGATTGGTGATCAACAATCTACAGTACCGACTACTCAGGAACGAATGGAAGCGACAAACCGGTGATCAACGGTTTCGGGCTGAAGTTCAGAGAGCACAAATTCTTTTTATGAATCCCATTAATAAATTAAAATCATGGGAAAGATGAATATGGGAATCCTCAGTGGATTCAGTGGAACAGTTGGAACAGTAATTGGCTCAGTCAAAAAAAACGGTGATGACATCATTCGGGCAAAAACAAAAATCAGACGGGTATCACAAACAGAGGCGCAAGTGAATCAACGCACCAAGTTCGGACTGGTGACCCAATTTATGAAACCGCTGAGTCCGCTGCTTAAAATCGGATTCAGCGCTATTGCCGGAGACAGTATGAGCGGGTATAACTATGCCTGTATGCAGGCTCTCAAAAAAGCAGTAACAGGAACAGCGCCTGATTTTGCTATAGACTTTAGCAAAATCATAATCAGCGAGGGCGGACTGCATCAGGTAGTAAGACCTACAGCCGAAATCGCAGACGGAAAGGTCAGCTTTCATTGGGAAGACAATACCTCTTCGAGCAACGGACAAACAACCGATCAGGCAATTATGGTAGCGTTCAACACTAAAAACTACGAATACAGTTATTCCAACGGTGACTTCACCCGCGGATCGGCCAGCGGCTCACTGGCTTTGCCCAACAGTGAGGTCGGTGACAATCTGGAAATCTACCTGTTCTTCCGGACGGCTGATGGGACAATAGTCTCTTCCAGTCAGTATCTGGGAACCGTAACGGTGACTGAATAAAAAGCGCTTGCCTGTCAGGCAATAGGTCACTTTCTATTCAGAACCATACCCCGATTATAGTATGCAAATACTGTATCGGGGTATTTTTACGATATACCCAATATCAATCGGATATTTATATCACCATCTCTTCAGGATACGAAATTCGTATCGGGCGGTTATTTTCATCCAGCGAAGCAAATACAAATATGCCTTCCACTGCTTTCTCACGCCCCTGGCCATACATCTCTTCTACAAAAATCTCAACAGTTACCGTCAGCTTCACAGCTCCGGCTTTCTCCACCCGACCCACAACTTCGGCAAATGATCCCGGTGCAATAGTTTTCAGAAAACGGATATTCTCCGTGTTTACAGTAAACATGCGTTGGCGGGTGAATCGAGTGGCTGTAATATAGGCTACTTCGTCCATCCATTGCATAGCTTGCCCGCCAAACAGGGTTTCATTGGCATTCAGCGTATTGGGAAATATCGCTTTAAACTGGCGGGTCTCACTGGCTTTGATTTTTCTTTCCATGATGAAAATAAATTTATTGTGCAAAAATAGGCATTTTGTGAACATATGTTCTCTTAAAGTTTTATATTTGCACTAATAATCCCAGAAAATATGGCCAGAACCCCTCAAAAACGCAAAATAGCTTCCCCACCGATCATGGATGGTTTCAAACCGTTTGGCATCCCGATGAGTACGCTCGAGCCGGTGATTCTGCTTTACGAAGAGTATGAATCTATGCGGTTGTGTGACTACGAAGGCCTGACCCAGGAACAAGCTGCGGTGAAGATGGAAGTCTCGCGTCCCACCTTTACCCGAATATATGAAAAGGCGCGTCGCGCAATCGCTCAGGCCTTTGTAGAAGGAAAAGCCATCTTTATAGAAGGTGGCAATTATCATACCGACGATTATTGGTATCGTTGCGAAGCCTGCAAAAAACTCGTTATCGAACACGAAGAAGTCGAGCTATGCAGCTATTGCCATTCACCCGAACTCAGAAAACTCAATGCTCATGGATAAATGTAATGAAGAAGGACTTTATAACGGCTTTTGCATCTGTGTACACTGCGGGACGCGTCTGCCGCATACCAAAGGTATTCCCTGCCGGGATACGAAATGTCCGGATTGCGGTAAAACCATGATGCGTGAAAATGGTTATCATCATCAATTATACTTACAAAAAAAAGGAGAAAACAAAAATGAAAGTAGCGATTCCGACACGGGGCACCGTAGTTGATGACCACTTCGGTCACTGCGAAATGTACACCATTTTCACCATCGGTGAAGACAAAACCATCGTAAACAGCGAAACACTCCCCTCTCCCCAGGGCTGCGGTTGTAAATCGAACATCGGTTTTGTACTGAGAGAAAAAGGCGTAACCAATCTTTTGGCCGGCAACATGGGCGACGGTGCCATGAAGGTCCTTCGTCTGAACCAGATCGAAGTGATCCGCGGCTGCAAAGGTGATGTACGTCAGGTAGCCGAAGATTTTCTGCAAGGCAAAATCGGTGATTCAGGCGTGGGTTGCAACCACGATCACAATCACGGGGCTGACCACGTCTGCTCGCACTAATGAAATAAGGTTCGACATTCCACAACAATGTTTTATGAAAAACCGCCGAAAGAGTTCCAGACTCCGACGGCGGTTCTTTTTACACTCTCCGTTCAACTTAACAAATCAACCTTACCTTATGCAGATAAAAGTACTTATCGACAACTCCCCAAATCCCTCTTCTGAATATTTCACCGAACACGGACTAAGCATTCTTTTCGAAACAAATAACCAGAAATGGCTGATGGATATGGGCGCTTCGGGACTTTTCGCGATGAACGCTCGCCAATTGGATATCAACCTGAATCAGGTAGATTATGTCGTACTTTCACATGCCCACTATGACCATGCCGGAGGATTGGAGGTTTTGCTTAAAGAGAACGAACATGCTAAAATATTGTTGTCGGGAAACATCAGCGACAACTCTTATTACTCCAAACGCAACGATGGAAAACGCTGCATCGGCATCAATTACGGACTGACAGAACAATTTCCGGAACGGATTATCAGAACTTCCGGAAATCGCTGGTTTACTCCTGAAGTAGCTATCCTCTGCGATTTCGTCCGGCAATATCCAAAACCATTGGGCAATCAAATGCTTTTTCATGGAGATCACCCGGATACTTTTGACCATGAACAGGCTGTATTGGTTCTCACTGAAAAAGGGGGCGTTGTTTTCACGGGTTGCGCTCACAATGGTTTGCTGAATATCCTCCAAACTGCCCGGTTATTTGCCCCCGATGTCCCCATCATTGCGGCTATCGGTGGCACACATCTGATCAATCCCAAAGAAGGTCATACATTCGAATCTACTAATGAGATCAGAACCATTGCCGAAACACTCCGTAACAATTTTCCCGAAATAAAACTCATTACGGGACATTGTACAGGATCACTGGCACATGAGATTCTTTCTGATGTTTTGGGTGAAAGACTGGATTGGTTTTACAGCGGATACGGCATTGATTTGTAAACTCAAATAACAATTTATAAGGGACTTAATAGCCCTATCCTTCATATTATTATTCATTCTCAATAATGAGTAGTACAGCTCTTTAAATAAACATCTCCGGCTCTTTTCGGACTCCCGAAAGCTTTATCTTCATCGTTTCTATTTTCTCAATAAAAGCAGGTACTACAATAGACCGGGCATTGTTGGGACATATTCTTACGCAGGCGTAACAGTCGATACACTTCTCACTGTCAGCAACTTTTACATCTTCTGCCGAAATCGCCTCTACCGGACAAACCGATACACATTGGTTGCAGCCCCCGCAATTTTCATTGGCAAGCGGTGTAAACGGTATCGGGTTCCACTCACGGTAAGGATAGTTTCCCTTCACGTACAAATCTTCCTCCTTACTTATCCCTGAGGCTATCTTAGCTTTTATTTTCCGGGCAAAATCATTCAGGAACGAAATATCCTGTTCGTCCGGTCGGTTAGCTGCGATGGATTGATCAAAACTATGCACCCCGATAAATGCGCCGGCTGCAATCCCCTTAAAACCATTCGCTTCACATACCGTTTTCAATTCGAGCAAAGCATCGTCATAGTCGCGGTTGCCATAACTTACGATGAACACGGCAGGAGTCTGATTCCCCTTTAGTTTATCCAACAATCCGTCACAGAGTTGGGGAATGCGACCAGCATACACCGGCACGCCAATGATTACCAGATCATTTTTACCGAATTTATACGACTGCGTCCTTGCATGAGGATCTGTCAGGTCTATTTCAATGGCTGAAGTATCAAGTTCCCGGCTAATCACCTGGACACATTTCTGAGTATTGCCTGTCGGGCTGAAGAAAATCGAGTAGGTCTTTTCTATAATCATAACTTTTGCTGTTAATAAGTTAATGCACTAAACCAAAGGACAAAATTATTCGTTTTATCTATATTGCACAAATGTTCATATAGTCAATATTTAAACTAACCGATAAGATTCTCAATTTGAGAAAATAAAGTTACCCACATTCCCATACCCGATAAAAGATCTGCATAATAATCTTCAATATGACAAAAATCCAACCTTTTGAAGAATACTCACAGAAATACGAGGATTGGTTTGAAGCAAATCAATATGTGTATTTATCCGAGCTTGAAGCTATCAGAAATCTGCTACCCATAGAGGGAGCCGGATTGGAAGTTGGCGTCGGAAGTGGTCGTTTTGCGCAGCCTTTGGGGGTGATATTCGGAGTAGAACCATCAGAAAAGATGAGAGCGTTGGCTCATAAACGAGGCATAAATGTTGTCGATGGTGTAGCTGAAAAGCTTCCGTTTGGTAATGAGCAGTTTGATTTTGTGCTTATGGTGACGACGATCTGTTTCCTGGATGATATCGATGCCTCTTTTCAGGAAGCTTACCGGGTATTAAAGCCTGCCGGATTGATAATCATTGGCTTTATCAACAGAGAGTCAGCCATTGGTAAGAAATATCAACAGCATAAGGCGGAGAGTCTTTTTTATAAGGACGCAACATTCTATTCCGCGGAAGAGGTAATGCAGCATCTGAGCAAGTTCGGGTTTGGTGATTTCCGGTTTGTCCAAACGATATTTCAGAATACGGAGCAAATAAAAGATGTAGAACCGATTAGAGAAGGTTATCATGAAGGTGGTTTTATCGGATTAAGTGCCAAAAAAATAGTTGGAGTATCTGATTGAAAATACAAAAAATGAGTTTCTATTATGATCAGTTTTGGACCCGTCCCTTCCCGACGCTTAGGGAAAAGCCTTGGAATCAATAACATTCCATCGCAGAAAATATGCTCCTATTCCTGCATCTACTGTCAGGTAGGAGTTACAAAGAAACAAACTCTAGAACGTCAAACGTTTTATGAGCCGTCAGTCATCTACAGTGATGTCGAAAAACATCTGGCAAAACTCAAGGATGAGAATAAGCCGGATTACCTGACTTTTGTGGCAAACGGAGAGCCGACGCTCGACATCAATCTGGGCAAATCGATTGAGCTGCTCAGGTCATTCGGCATTCCTATAGCCGTGATAACGAATGCATCTCTGCTCAGCTCTTCCAGGGTCAGGGAAGATTTGATGGCTGCCGATTGGGTGTCGATAAAGATTGATGCCGCTGATAAAACGATCTGGAAAACGATTAACCGCCCATTTGCCGGACTTTATTTTGAGCAGTATAAGGAGGGATTGATGAAATTTTCACAGGAATATCAGGGGAAGTTAGTCAGTGAAACGATGCTGGTAAAGGGTGTAAACGAGACACCGGAAGCCCTGCATCTAACCGCAGAGTTAGTCAACCGGGTAAATCCCGGGATTGCCTATATTTCAATTCCCACAAGACCACCGGCAGTAGCAGGCGTAACAGCCCCGGATGAAAATGTCATTACTGAGGCGTATCAGATATTTATCAGTCATAATCTACATGCAGAATTGATATTGGGTTTTGAAGGAACCGACACTGGATTTACGGGAAATGCCTTTGAAGATATTTTGAATATGTGCACGGTTCATCCGATCCGGGAGGATACAATGCAAGAGCTTCTAAAGAAGGACAATGCCGATTTGTCAGTTGTGGATCTCCTTTTGCATAACCAATTGATACAAAAGGTTATTTATAAAGAAAAAGCATTTTATATCAGGAAGTTTCGATGATAATGCGGATTCGCATTGTTTAAACATGGGGATGTATCAAAAGTTAGAAAGAAGAAACTAAACGCGAAGGAGCTAAGACGCAAAGGGTTTATTTTTTGGCACTATAATGTTTCAGGTGGGTAATATGAACAGTTATAATATAGATATTTACGGATTAAAAATTGACGAAGTCAATTGATTTAATAGAAAATCAAAAATGCTTGCATTTTATCTTATCCGTCCCGATTGCTATCGGGATCATCCGCCATATCAGCGTAAATCAGCGTCCTATTCTTTGATTTTCATTTGATACATTAAAGGCAACCCACCCAAAACGTTATAGTAGTAAATAATAAGCGGGACTTCCATTCACCGGAAGCCCCGCTTTTTCACAAATCAATCAAATCGTAGAAAAGATTATTTCTGAATTTTCTTCATCACTTCTTCTTTCGGAATCGGTTTTGTGCAGAAGAACCAGTCGTGGCAGGTCACGCCGCTCTCTTTACCTTCCATCCGGTCTTTTGCCACACCGCAGGAACCAGCTGTAGGAACAATCACATCATCACCCGGACGCCAGTCAGCGGGAGTTGCAATGCCAAATGCATCGGCAGCTTGCAGGGCTTGTAGTACACGAATCAACTCATCAAAATTCCGGCCCATAGAAAGCGGATAATAGATGATGGTGCGGATTTTACCTGCCGGATCAATCACAAATACCGCACGAACCGCTTTCGTATTACTTTCGCCCGGCTGTATCATGCCGTACCTTCTGGCCACCTCCATCGTAATGTCTTCGATCAACGGGAATTTTACTTCCACATTTTTCATCCCTTTGTATTCGATTTTCTCCTTGATGGTCCGCAACCAGGCAATATGGCTGTAAAGTCCATCGACCGATAAACCTACCAGTTTGCAATTGAGCGCTTCAAACTCACTTTCACGCGTAGCAAAAGTCATAAACTCTGAGGTACACACGGGGGTAAAATCGGCTGGGTGACTGAATAGAATCACCCAGTTACCGGCAAAATCTGTCGGAAACTTGATGGGACCCTGTGTGGTAACTGCTTCAAAACAGGGCGCTGCATCGCCAATACGCGGCATTGAAATTACTTCTTGTTCCATAGTTATCGATCTAAATTGATAATATTTCCGTATCATTTAAAACAGTCATAACGACCATATGTTCACTACATTCCATCTGCTTTACAACACATCAACGCTTACAATTGGAAATCTACTTTAATCTTAATTAACTCAGCAAAGACCTATAGTGAACATATGTTCGTTATATTTGCATCGGATTTAAACTAATGAAAGCAAGCAAAAGCGGAACAGCCGGATAATAACGATGTGTTTCCATAATTAATTTTGTACATTTTACTCTACTCCCAATAAAACCGGCTGGACCGCTTAGCTTGCATTTCGCTACAAACAGATTCATTCATTCTCAAATAAATATCTTATGAAAATCGCAATTACCTCTTCAGGAGACCACTTAAATGCAACTATAGATAGTCGTTTTGGTCGTTGTTCCTATTTTGCCATTCACGATACGAATAATCAAGAGACTATCTTTCTGGCAAACCCAAATAAAGAAAGCGCTGAAGGAGCCGGACCTGCTTCCGCCCAGTTTGTAGTAAACCAGGAAATAAGCCGTGTAGCATCAGGTGAATTTGGGGGTAAAGTAAAATCGATATTTAAAGAACTGGAGATTGACATGGTGAGCATTGAGAATCACGAGATGACCATTAGTGAAATCATCAATCTGTTACAATCAAACAATTAATCAGATATGGCTCGCTTGAATGGAAAAGGCCCTGATGAAAAGGGCTGTGGAACCGGAAGAGGTTTAGGTACCTGTAGTCATCCCGGTTCGGAAAAAGCAACAGGCATTCCGGGCAAAGGCATGGGTTTACGAAGAAATTCAGGCGGAGGTCTGGGCATGGGGAAACGCCTGAAAAGCGGCCTGAAATAAAGAACTCCGCCATTTCTAAATTTAATAACAGAAAAATAATAAAGATCACATGAAATTGAAATTTGCTATTCCTTTAGAAAACGGCGTCTTGTGCGCACACTTCGGGCATTGTCAGCAGTTTGCAATTATCGAAGTAGAAAACGACAGCATTGTAAAAGAAGAATTGATTACTCCCCCGCCTCACGAACCCGGATTGTTGCCCGGTTGGTTGGCCGAACGAGGCGTTTCTGACATTATTGCCGGCGGATTAGGACAACGTGCCATCGGATTATTCAAACAACAAAACATCCGTACGTTTATTGGCGCTCAGCCCAAAGCTCCCAAAGAGCTTGTATCTGATCACTTGAATAAAAGATTGGTAACCGGCGAAAATGCTTGTACTCATTAAATCCAATGAAAATAGCCATTGCCAGCGGCAAGGGAGGTACGGGTAAGACATTTGTCTCCACCAACCTTTTCTATGTCGCCCAACAGAAAGAGATTCCTGTCACGCTGATTGACTGCGACTCCGAGGAGCCTAACGTAGGTGAATTTATACAGGGTAAGGAAAGTTCTGTTTTAACAGTTAAACGTAAAGTGCCTGTTATTGATAAGGGTAAATGTACCTATTGTGGTCTTTGCCAGGAATATTGCACGTATAATGCCATACTCTTGATTAAATCAGTTTCGCATATTCAGGTGTTGGAAGAACTTTGCCATGATTGCGGGGCCTGCCTCTATGCCTGCAAATACAATGCAATCACAGAAAAAGAAAAGGAGTTGGGAACCATCTGTGAAGTTGATATGAATTCCCAGGCAAAATACATTGAAACCAGACTCCGCATCGGTGAACATTCTTCAGTACCTCTCATTCACAAAGCCATTGAATCGACCGATGAGACCAACACCCTCCTTTTGGATTCACCTCCCGGTATTTCATGTCCGTTTATTGCTACCGTTCAACATGCCGATTATGTAATTCTGGTAACAGAACCCACCCCCTTTGGTGTGCATGATCTTGCCTTGTCGGTCGATACGCTTAGAGCCATGAATATTCCTTTTGGCGTAGTAGTCAATCGTGCCGGATTGGGCAATAATGAGGTATATGAATATCTGGAAGCAAACCGGATCCCTCTATTGCTAAAAATCCCGTTTGATCGCCAAATAGCAGCTCTATACTCAGACGGTAAACTGGTAGCAGAAAACATGCCCGATTACTTCGATAAATTCTTTTCATTATATCAATCTGTATTAGAAACAGCAAAATCATGAACGAGATAGCCGTATTAAGCGAAAAAGGAGGAACCGGCAAATCGAGTCTTACGGCTGCATTTGCCACTCTGCAGGAACGCATGCTGGTAGCCGATTGCGATGTAGATGCAGCCAACCTGCCCATCATCCTGCAACCGGCAAATTACAAGGAAGAAATTTTCATATCAGGTAAAAAGGCCGTTATCGATTATTCAAAATGTTCAAATTGCGGCTTATGTGCCACTTATTGTCGCTTTGATGCAATCAAGACGACAAGTGATAACGTGCAGATACTGGAAGCATCGTGCGATGGATGTCGGCTATGTGAACGGGTATGTCCTTCGGGAGCTATCAGTATGATCGAAAACGATAAAAGCCGTTGGTTTGCCGGTACGTACCGAAATGGATATATTGTACATGCCCGGTTAGCTCCGGGGGAAGACAACTCAGGAAAACTGGTCAATGTGGTTCGCGAGCAAGCCAAAAAAATTGCGACAGATATAGGATTTGACAAAATACTGATCGATGGCCCTCCGGGAACCGGGTGTCCTGTTATTTCAACAGTAACCGGCATCAAAACAGCTATATTGGTAACAGAACCGACCCGCTCGGGATTCCACGACCTGCAAAGAATACTGGAACTCATCCAGGGCTTCAGGGTTAAGCCTTTGGTAGTCATAAATAAATATGACTTAAATCCGGAAATGGCCGACAGAATTAAAACCTGGTGTGAAAATTCCTCAATCGACATGGTCGGCAAAATCCCTTTTGATCCGGAAATAGTAGATGCAATGGTCAATTGCCAAAGCATTATAGAGTGGAATCCTTATTCAGAAACAAGTAAAACAATAAAATCCATCTGGAAAGAAATAATAACAAGGTTATGAGCGCACAACAACCCATTGAAAAAATTGCATTACCCAACATCAAAAACATCATCATAGTCGCATCCGGCAAAGGTGGGGTGGGAAAATCCACTGTAGCTGCCGGACTAGCGGTTTCTTTAGCACAAAAAGGCTTTTCGACCGGACTGCTCGATGCTGACATCTACGGACCTTCGGCTCCAATCCTATTCGACATAAAAGATGAACGCCCCTACGTCGTTCAGATCAAAGGACACAATCGAATGACACCCATCATCAAAAACGGTGTAAAGGTGATGTCAATCGGATTTTTCTTCGACCCTGAGCAAGCTATCCTTTGGCGAGGTCCCCGGGTTTCCGCCGGAACTACGCAACTTATTACGGATACTGCCTGGGGAAATCTCGATTACCTGATTATCGATACCCCTCCCGGAACAGGCGACATTCATATGACTTTATTGCAGAAACTTGAGGTTTCGGGTGTGATTGTAGTGACTACGCCTCAACTGGTTGCACTTTCCGATGCTCAGAAAGCTGTAACGATGTTTCAGGATGAACAGCTGGCAGTTCCCATTTTGGGCATTGTGGAGAATATGGCTTGGTTTACCCCCTCGAATCACCCCGATGAGAAATACTTTATTTTCGGTGAAGGCGGTGGTGCAAAACTGGCTGAAGCATCGGCTTCTCCCCTATTGGCTCAAATTCCGGTTAACGAGCATATCTGTTCCAATTGTGATAAAGGAACACTCCAGGAACTACTGACAGATCAGACCATTCGCAACAGCTTCGACGCACTAATCAACGGCATAACCAACAACTAAACTATTTACAAATCAAATGATAGAATTTCTTTGCAAATATCGCATCAGCCTGACTGAAATTGATCAAACCGGCTATTCTCACCACTCTAATTATGCAAAATATTGCGAATACGCCCGGTTCGAATTGTTTCGTAGCCTGGGAATTTCATACAAACATTTAGATGATAAAGGTTATATGTTACTCATCAACGATCTCTCGTTAAAGGACATCAAACCGACTAAATATGATGAACAACTAACTATCAGAACTACACTAAAATCAATAGAAAGCCCAAACCTTTCATTTTCCCACCTTATTTTTGATAAAAACGGAGAATTGGTTTGCCAGTCGGATGCAGTGCTGTCTTTTGCGGAAAAAGCGAATTGTAAGACCTGCCTGATTCCAGACTGCATTTTTGATGCTTTTTGTGATGCCATTCCTGAAGAATCTGAATATTAATTTAGCTCAAAACTAAACATGATTATGGAACTAACTACCTCAACCAGCACTTCTTCCATGAATATCGACATCGATCAACGCAGACAATGTGCGGTAAATAATTTCAAAGCCGGATATAACTGTGCCCAATCGGTATTTTTGGCTTACTCCGATCTATTTGAAATAGATAATAAACTGGCCAAACAGATTTCGGCTCCTTTTGGAGGAGGCATCGGGCGTCTTGGTGAGGTTTGTGGTGCATTGAGCGGTGCGTTTATGGCTATCGGATTGCACTATCCTGCTGATGACCATAACGATAAAGCAGCAAAATCTGCAAACTACAAAGCGGTGCAACGTGTGGCGGCTCCTTTTAAGGAGAAATTTGGCACGATCATTTGTCGCGATCTGCTGGATGCCAAACGCCAAAAGTTTGAACCCAATCCGGCGGATCCGAACTCGGAATTTCTGGCCAAACGTCCTTGTGCCCGTTTTGTGGCCGAGGCGGCTGAGATCGTGGGGAAAGAACTGGCTGGTGTACCGGTGGTGTAGATTGTCACAGGGATACATAATTCGATCTTCATTTATTTCAAAAAGCGCTGACTCAATTTAATGAGCCAGCGCTTTTTTGATCGATACAGCCTTCCACTATACCCCAATCCGCATCTCTTTCAATATCCACTCCAACGGACAAAAACAGGTAAAGGCGGATTGTAACAAATTGACTCCAACAAATACGCCCAGCCAAATCCAGTTTGGCGAAACGGTGAGGGTGAGTGTTACGCTGAGCAGCATCATAATGCCAGCCACAGCGCGGATAATTCTTTCTCTCATATAAATGTTTTTTTATGCGTTCGCTTACAGTTGAGTATTTGCATCAACGACAAGCGCAAAAGCATGCATTGGAAATTGGTTTTTATTCGATTGATTACGTTGATTGATCAGTTCAATGGCTGAAGCGGCTAAGGCATCATCAGTAAAGCTGAAGAAAACGAGGGAATCAACCTCGCCATTTCCGGCACCAAACCAATTGTCTAAAGGATTGGGGTGTCCATTGTTACGTTTGTAACCGGTGGTTTCCGATACACTGAAGATGGAGATTCCGGCCTCTTGCAGAAGATTGGATACTTCGTGCCTATCGTCTGTAAGTGAAGTGATGATCAGGAGTTTCATATGGGGTAAATGTTTAGTTTTAATTTGAATTGAACGCTAAGGCGCAAAGGGGCAAAGGAAGATATTTTTGATAATAATGACTTCGCCCCTTCGCGTTTAGATTCTTAGCTTAATCCGGCAAGCGGCCTGGAGCCGCTGCCCGGAGTGGAATACTTTCAGTAAATAACGACTTTGCGTCTTCGCTCCTTCGCGTTTCAACTCTTACTTACTTTCCGGATATTTCTTCCGCATCATCTTAAAGTAGAGCAACGGCACTACGATGAGCGTCAGTAAGGTAGAGGTGATGGTTCCTCCCATCAGCGAGATGGCCAATCCCTGGAAGATCGGATCGAACAGAATCACTACGGCACCTAAAGCTACTGCACCGGCGGTCAGGAGGATCGGCGTGGTACGCACGGCACCGGCTTCGATGATCGATTGTTTGAGGGAAATGCCTTCCTTCAACCTTATATTAATGAAGTCGATGAGCAAGACTGAATTTCGCACCATTACTCCCGCGAGAGCGATGAATCCAATCATTGAGGTAGCGCTGAAGAAGGTTCCCATGATCCAGTGACCAATCACGATACCGATAAGAGACAGCGGAATAGCGGCCAACATGACCAATGGCACCGTAAAGTTCTGAAACCAGCCTACAATCAGCATATAGATGATGATAATCACGATCAGGAAGGCAATGCCCAGGTCGCGGAATACTTCGTAGGTGATCTGCCATTCGCCGTCCCATTTCAGGGTATAGTTATCTTCGAGTTCGGGCTGTTTGCTGTACTCTTCGTTGAGCTTGTAGCCGGCAGGCACTTTCACCTCCTTCAGTTTATCCGATATCTTGCTCATCGCGTAAAATGGACTTTCCAGTTTACCCGCCATATCAGCTACTACATATACCACACGCTTCTGGTCTTTGCGGAAGGTGCTCTTCTGTGCTACATCCTTTTTCACCGTGATCAGATCGCTTACCGGAACGGCTATACCTTGTTGATTAATAACTTTCAAATTGCTGAGGTCGTTGAGTCCGGCTTTGTCGGCATCTTTGAGCTGCAACATGATATTCACCGGTTGAAAGCTGTTGGTGCGGTGCAACACCCCCGAAGGCATTCCCGAAAGCGCGCCTCTGACTGTGGCAACCACCTGAGCGGGAGCAACACCCATTTTCATCGCTTTCTCTTTATCCACCTCGAAGTTGAGCTCCGGTTGATCGGCTTCCACCATCCAGTCCACATCCACGACGTCATCTGTTGAAGCAATCAGTTTTTTCACCTGATCGGCTACATTTATCTGCTCGTTGTAGTCGGGTCCGTAGATTTCAGCTACCACGGTAGACATCACCGGAGGGCCGGGGGGTACTTCCACCACTTTCACGTTAGCATTGTATTTCTTCGCAATCGCCTGAATAGCGGGACGCATACCTTTGGCAATCTCGTGGCTTTGCGCTTTTCGCTCTTTCTTATCCACCAGATTGACCTGAATGTCGGCAACATTTTCGCCGCGGCGCATATCGTAGTGGCGTACCAAACCGTTGAAGCTGATCGGCGCTGAAGTTCCCACATACCCCTGATAGTTAGTCACCAACGGTTGCTTGGCGATGTATTCCGAAATCTCTTGCGTGATAGCGGCCGTGCGTTCGAGCGTAGTTCCTTCGGGCATATCAATCACCACCTGGAATTCATTCTTATTGTCAAACGGCAACATCTTCACCGGAACGGCCTTGGTATAAAACAAAGACATCGAAGCAATCAGAATGGCTACCGTAACGAGCATAAAGGTCCAGCGTTTCTTACTGTTCTCGAGCAACGGCACAATGGTTTTGTAGTAGATGCGATAGACACGACTGTCTTCCATGCGGTGCTCCTTGTGTTCTTTACCCGGTTTCTCTTTTTCACGCAGGAAAATATAACCGAGGTACGGAGTCAGCGTCAACGCGATAATCAAAGAAATCAACATCGCAATGGATGCGCCAATCGGCATCGGACTCATGTATGGTCCCATCAACCCGGAAACGAAAGCCATAGGCAATACTGCCGCGATTACGGTGAATGTCGCCAGAATCGTTGGATTACCCACCTCGTTGATGGCGAATATCGCTGCCTGATGGAATGGCAAACGCTTCATTTTGAAGTGGCGGTGCATATTCTCGGCAATGATGATGGAGTCGTCCACCACAATCCCCGTTACAAACACAAGAGCAAAGAGCGTGATGCGGTTCAGCGTATAATCAAGGAAATAGTAGGCAAAGAGCGTCATCGCAAAGGTGACGGGCACTGACAGGAACACCACCAGACCACCGCGCCAGCCCATGGCCAGCATCACAAACAGGGTTACGACAATGATCGCGATGAAAAGGTGCAACAAGAGTTCAGATACTTTCTCAGAAGCTGATTCGCCGTAGTTGCGGGTGGTGGAAACGGTTACATCATCAGGAATCAGGTCTTTCTTCAGGTGATCGACTTTGCTCAGGATTTGCTCTGAAAGGTGCATGGCATCAGCGCCTTTTTTCTTGGCAATGGCTAAGGTCACGGCTGGATAATTTCCTTTGAAGTCCTTCAGTTGATCTTTGCTTGCACCACCGTAACCAAAGGTCACGTACTGGCGGGGAGTTTCTGCACCGTCTTCTACTTTTGCTACCTGACGGAGGTAAACGGGTTGATTACCGTTGGAACCGACAATCAGGTTTGCTACATCATCTGCACTGCTCAGGAAGTTACCAGTCTCTACCGAGAAAGCGGTATCGGCCTTCAGCAGATTGCCGGATGTCATCTGGGTATTGCTGCCCTGGATTTGTTGGCTGATCGTGAGGAAATCCACATGATTCTCCGCCATTTTATCTTTATCCAACACCACTTTCACCTGACGGCTGCGACCACCCAGAATCGTTACGTTGGCTACGTTGGGGATCTTTTTGATTTCGGTATTCACCACTTCAGCCAATTGAGTCAACGCGTAATCGCTACTCTTTTCGCTCCAGAGCGTGAGGCTCAGTGCGGGCACATCGTCGATGGCGCGGGTTTTCACCAAAGGCATCGTTACACCCTGCGGGAATTTGTCCATGTTCTTCATGATCTCGTTGTAGAGTTTTACGAGGGAGCGTTCGATGTCCTCACCCACGTAAAACTGTACCGAAACCATTGCTTGTCCCTTCATCGAAGTGGAGTAAACGTGCTCCACGCCTTTGATATTGGAAACCACTTTCTCCAGCGGTGCGGAGACGGTTGATTCCACCTCCTGGGGCGATGCGCCGGGAAAGCCGATCATGATGTCGGCCATGGGAACATCAATCTGCGGCTCTTCTTCCCGCGGAATGAGATAGGTACTGTAGGCGCCCACCAGCAGGAAGGCGATCATCAACAGTACAGTCAGTTTTGACTTTATAAATGCGTTGGCTATTTTGCCGGATAATCCTTCTTTCATAGTTGTTGTATTTTATAAGCCCCACCCTCCCGATAGCTATCGGGCCTCCCCGAAGGGGAGGAGTGAAACCACCATTGGTGTTATTTTACCTGATTCAGGTAGATGAGATATTTATTAATGATAATCCGAGACCGGAATGGATGTAGTTGCACAAATTCAATATTCTGCACTTCATCTCCTCCCCTTCGGGGAGGCCGGGAGGGGTCTCACCTTCACCCCGTTATACAACTTCCCATCCGACTGCAACACATAGCGTTCCTCAGCATTCAATCCAGAAAGAACTTCCACCTGATCGCCGCTTACTTTGCCGAGACGTACCCAGCGGAGCGATGCGGTATTTTTATCGGAAACTACATAAAGGCCAGTCAACTGATCGCGATTGATAATGCTTGACACCGGTACTTTCACACTGCCTGATTGCACAGAGGCAATGGACTTTCCGGCAATCGTTGCATTGGCGTACATACCGGAAAGAAGTCCTTTCTGCTCACCTGCCGGAATAGCGATTTTCACCACATACTGTCCGCCGGTAGCCTGAGAGGACGGGCTCAGTTCGGTAATCTTACCGGTCAGCGTTTTGCCGGTCGATTTGATGTCCACCTGCGCCGCATCACCCGCTTTGATTTGATTCACATCGCTTTCGGAGACGGTTGCCGTCACACGAAGGTTTCCGCCTTGTTCCAATATCAGCAACGGCATGCCCGGATTCGCCAAGCTCCCTTCATCAGCCAGCTTTTGGGTGATCACACCGGAGAATGGCGCGGTGATATGGGTGTAGCTCAGCATGGCGTTCACCTCTTTGAGTCCCTGACGGGCCGCTTCGAGGTTCGATTTGGATGCGGTATATTGCAAGGTCACATTCTCCAATTCTTTGTCCGAAACGCTTTGTTGTTTGTGCAACACCTGGAAGCGGGCGTTATCTTTAGCGGCGTTTTTGTATGCAGCATCGGCGGAGACAATCATCGCAACTGCCTGAGCTTTCTTTGCCTGAATATCATCGCTGCTGATGGTAGCGAGGAGAGCACCTTTTTGTACGCGGTCACCGACTTTTACCTTGATCGATGAAATGTATCCCATCACACGGGTGCTGATATTGGCGGTATTTTCTGATTCGAGCTTACCGCTGAGCTGGATATTTCCACCGTTGTTGTGCGAAGGGGTGGAAATTACTACTGAAACGGGGTTAGTGTCGTTGGGTTCTTTTTGCTCAGCTTTTGACGAGCAACTGCTCAGGCCAATGATGGTGGTGAAAAGGGCGGTGGATATGAGGGATGTTGTTTTCATATTGTTGTATCGTTTATGTTGTTTATTCGTTGTCGTTTGTCGTTTGTCGTTTGTCGTTGTTGAACCCCTTCAGGGTTCAGGTTACCGGTTTGTTTATTTCCCCGGGTTGAAACCCGGGGTTATTCAGATTAAATCCCTTCAGGATTTCAAGATGCCAATTAACCACGGAGTGGTTGAATTTGAATAGCCGCGGGTGCAACCCGGGGAAAAGAGTTCGAATACCTATCCTGAACCCTGAAGGGGTTCAACAACATCAAATCATTTGCTAATTCTCAAATTTGCTAATCATCTCGCTCCCAGAAACTCCAGATAAGCAAGTGTCAGGTTATTTCCGTAAATGGCCTGCGCAAGTGATATTTTCTGTTGCAGCAACTGCGTTTGAGCCATCAGCAGGTCGGTGGTGGAGACCAGTCCCTCGTTGTAGCGATCCTGCAAGATGCGGAGCGACTCCTGCGCCTGTTCTACAGAGATATTCTGGCGGTTGATTTCGGACAGGAGATCCATGCGGTCGCGGTGCGCTTTGTTGAGTTCGAGTTGGCTTTGATCCTGTTGCTGTTTGAGTTGCACCTCCAGTTTTTCGCGTTCCGCCTTGCGGGCATTGATGGCGTGATAGGTTTTGGTGCCGTTGAAAAGCGTCCACGAAAGTTTCATGCCCACGAGGTAAGAGTTGGCGTTGAAGCGGTCGATTTTGGCATCGTTATATTGAAAGCTTCCGAATGCGTTAATGCGGGGCAGCAGGTTCATTTTTTCCGATTTCACCATCAGTGAAGTGGCTTCCACCGCTTTCTTCATGGCCATCAGGTCAGAACGGTCGGGAGCAACATGCGTGGAAGTGATGCTTTGGGAATTATCTGTCAATGTCAGGCTGTCAGTTACATAAACCGTTCCGGGGCTCTCCCCCATCGCCAGTGCCAATGCTTCCGAAGCGCTGTTTACCATGCTTTTGGCTTTGGTCAAATGGCTTTCGACAGTCGCCACATTCACCTGCACATTCAGCAGATCCGATTTTTTGATCAATCCCTGATTGAAATAGTTGCGGGTATTCGTCTCGATCTGACGGGCATTGCGCAGCGACTCTTCAAGCACGGCCACCGATTGGTAAGCCAGTTGCAGATTGAGGTACGCCTTTTGCACATCAAACTGTACATACTCGCGGGTACGCTGTTGTTTGTAGCGGTACAGCTCCTGTTGTTTCTTCGCTGCGGCACGCTGATACATCATATCGAGGTTGAGCAACGGCTGTTGCACTTCAATCTTCGCACTGAAATCTTCGGCATGACCGGGATCATTCAGCAACACCGGATTGAAATCGGCTGCCGTCACATTCTCCTGCTGCAACTTGAATCCGAACGCATTGAGCGCATTGTTGGTCGTTATCGCCGTGTAGCTTGCTTCAATGTGCGGAAGCAGTACGGCATTCGTCTGACGGTAGTTTGATTGGGAAATTTGAGTCTCAAGACCCGATACTTTGAGCGAGGCGTTGTGCTCCAACGCGGTGGAAACGGCCTCTTTCAGCAGGAGGCGTTTCCCTTCGGAGTTTTGCGCCGCTATTGCTCCTGCGGGAAGAAGCATCCCTGCCAACAGGGCGATTCCGAGGAGGCGGCTCTTGGTGTTTGTAACTGCCATATTGTCTTTGATTTTTTGATTATGGTGCAAAGGTATGGCGGTGAAAATTGGTGGTCAGCTACTTTTGTTACATAAGGCGGGGGATGTTTCAACGAATTTACATATAGTTACGATTTGATAAACAATCAATCGGAAGCCATTGTTATCATTTTGAAACACACTCCCGTTAGCCGTAGTCAACAATTCAGTAGTTTGGCATAGCATCCCGCTATGTCAAAGCTGAGCCGACCTCCGGCTGGCATAAGCAAAACTTATTGCAATTCCTCAGATTATCTTTATATTTGTACAAATCCAAAATTCAAAGCAGGCATCTATGGACTTGATTGATAAATATCTGACCACATTGATCGAATTATGCAGAACGCATAACGTGGATAAATTGTACCTATTTGGCTCGGCATTATCTAACAAATTCAACGAAGAGAGCGATATCGATCTGCTGATACGCTTTGCAGAGGTGGACGTGCTGGAGTATTTCGATAATTATATGGATCTGAAAGAAAAGCTGGAAGAGTTGTTTCACCGACCGGTCGATCTTGTGGAAGATCAGGCGATTCGGAATCCGATTTTCAGAAGTGTGGTTGACCGTGAAAAAACAATTATCTATGACAGAAAGAGTGCTTAAATGCTTATATGATATCAAACTGTCTATTGATGAAATTGAGCAGTTTTTTGTCGGTCGGGAAAAGCGTTTCGAGGATTACAAGAAGGACATTCTTCTAAAAAGAGCAATTGAACGTAATCTGGAAATCATAGGTGAGGCAATGAATCGCATTCTGAAAGAAGACGAAGATATTGAAATACACAATGCCCGCAGAATTGTTGGCTTACGAAATCAGATCATTCACGGATACGATACCGTTTCAGATGAAAATATCTGGGGGATCATTATCAATCATATCCCCAAATTAAAAGAAGAAGTGAATGCACTTATAGTGAAGCCGTTTTGAATTGCGAAAAACAGTACAATGCAATTATGCCAGCCAGTATCACAATTCCTGGATTATCCGGTTTCACAATATTCTGTCGCCGCTATGCGGCTTTATTTGCGTTCTCTCATTATTTACAACCAAACTCATCGGAGCTATGCTCCTTAATAAGCCGTGTAACGGCGATGAGTTTGGTAGTAAAAAGACATTTGATTTTCTCCTGTATCAAGCCGCAGAGCGGCGGCAGTTTGGTTATTTCAATGAATCAATATTCCTTGAAGATAGTATTTATTGAAGCTTCCTTTTTTTGCAATTCAAAACGCCTTGACTATATCAGGTAATAATCACTTTTCAATCCTAAAACAAATCCACACACAACCCTCTTCTAATTATGTAGCGGCTTGAAACAAAAAAGATCCGTGACAATCCGTGCTGCGCAGCATCCGTGTCATCCGTATGCCAATAGACTTATCCCACCAATGTAATCTTATTCCGCCCCAACTTCACCATCCCCTCCTCTTCCATCTGCTTGAGCAGGCGGGAAACCACTACGCGTGCCGTACCCAGCTCGTTAGCCAGCTGTTCGTGCGTGACGGTGATGGTTTTATTGTCGGTGAGGCTGCATTTGGTTTTGATAAGCGAAAGCAGACGGTCGTCCACCCTCTTAAAAGCGAGTGAATTAACGACTTCCAGCAACTCTTCGAAGCGCTTGTGGTAAAGGCGGAAGATGTATTCGAGCCATTCGGGAAACTCTTTAATGAGCGGAGCCATCTTATTGGCCGGAATGAAGAGAATTTCGGTATCCTCTTCG
This sequence comes from Bacteroidales bacterium, assembly GCA_963668555.2. Lineage (GTDB taxonomy): Bacteria > Bacteroidota > Bacteroidia > Bacteroidales > UBA7332 > CAXXIC01. Next base: position 3,824,437 of record CAXXIC010000001.1, on the reverse strand, counting down.
GCAATGGCTTTAATCTTAGAGGTATCGTTGTACATTCCGCCCAGAAAGGACATGATGCAGCTTTCGCCCGCTTTGATGTAATAAAGCAGAATCTCCCGCCCGTCATCATCGGTACGAAGCACTTTTATATTTCCATAAGATACAATGGGAATGGCTTTTACATACGCATTTTCCCGCTGGATCACCTCTCCGGCTTTGAACACTTTAGGAATGCTGTATTCAGCTAACCGTTTGCGTATTTCCGGCGATGTGCGAAATTCGATAATATCGTTGATGGCTTGCATAATATGCTTTTTGTAGATTTCTGGGGTAAAGATAATGGATTATTTCCCAATCGGCACCACCACCTTCACGCTGATGTTCCGTCCCATATTATAGACACCCGTTCGACCCGTCACGTTATTGACCGGCGCATATTTCAGGCGGCTGAGATGGCTTTGATACGCTACGTCCGTCACGTTGTTCGCGCTCAGATAGAGTGAAAATAGCGTTCTGCCTTTGCATGCAAAATCTGTACCCAGACCCACATTCAACAGGGAGTAACCCGGCGTACGCGTCTCGGTTCCATAAGCTGAATAGTAGTTGTTTTGTGCGAAGTAACTTTCCAGCTCCACTTTGAAATAGCCATTACGAATGTGATTACCCCATTTATCCAAATCAGCTTTTAGCGCAATCCGGTACTTGGGCGCAGGAGTCAACGGTAGATTTCTGGTCGAATCGGGTTGATGCAACAGAATGGCCCGCACGTACGAAAAAGCATTCTCGATGTGCAACCAATCGAGCGGGTGCGGGTGAATATCGAAGCGGAATTCACCGCCGTAGAGGTGCGCGTCACCCGACACAAACTTGAAAGCCGTCGTCCCGTCGATGAGAGAATCGCCCCCGGCTACACGATTGAGCTTCCGTGAGAAAATGTAATTATTGATGCGGTTGTCGAAGAGATTCAGCTCCGCGGAGATATGTCGCGTGTTCAGTCCCAGCGTATAGTCGAGTTGCAGACTGGTCTCGGCTTTGAGATTGGAGTTGCCGGTTTCGTATCGAAACGTACCTTCGTGTTCCCCATTTGCACCCAGTTCCGGGATGTTCGGTGCACGAAAGCCGCGCGACACATTCAACTTCGTGAAAAGGTATTTCGTGATTTGCCACGTAGCCCCAAGGCTTCCCGACATGCCGGTGAAGTCTGTTTCGAATGCTTTGAAACGTTCAATGGCATCGGCGTTCATTACCACCGTCTGCTCTCCGTCTCTATTTACATACAGACTTTTTGAGTTCACATGACGATTGTCCAGTCGCAATCCACCGCTCACATCCACGCTACCCATCGACTTCTTTACGATAGCAAACAGGCCCGCGTCAAACAGGTTGTATTCAGGAACCAGGTACTCAGACCCTTTGTTTAGCGAAGCCTGCTGCATCCCGTTCACCCCGACCGAAATGTTGTAGTTATTGATTTCGGGAAAATTGTAACGAACATCGTAATTCACGGTGTTCAGATGAAAATAGAGTCCATACTGTTTGGTCCGGATATCCTCAAACTCCTGACGGCGGTTCTGCTGAAGCCCGAGAATAGTCGCCAGATTGCCTTTTCCCAGATATACATTGCTATTCCAGACTGCTTTGTAATGGTGAATCTGCTGGTAGGGCATTTGCGGGTAATACGACTTTGCATCTTTGTCGGTAGCGATAGCTTCATCCTCACCTCCAGCGTCGTTAATAACAGGCTTTAGAAACTCCCCCGTAGCATCGTCACGCTCTCCCTCCACCATACCGGGTTGCAGATGATAAGCACTCAGCGTCAGATTGGAATAGCCCCACGACTTATTCAGCCCCAGCATACCGCTTGCGGCATCTTCCCGAAATCCGGAGTTGAATACGTAGCCGTCGTAGCGGTTTTGGAAAGCGTGCGCCATCTTGTTGCTGTAACGCACATCCCAGACGAAGCCTTTTTGATTCCCTGCCAGATTGAGCGAATAACCGAGCAGGCCGTTGTTGGTCTGGAAATTGGTCATCACATTCCCGGCAATTTTACCCTCCTGCAAGGTGGGTGACGGCAGCAGATTCACCACCCCGGCCATCGCATCCGAACCATATACCAGTGTGGCCGGACCTTTCAGAATCTCCACCTTGCCAACACCGTATTCGTCTACCTCCACACCATGCTCATCACCCCACTGCTGGCCTTCCTGACGAATACCATCATTCACGACCACCACACGATTGTATCCCAATCCGCGAATCACCGGCTTGGAAATTCCCGCACCGGTGGTCACCTGCGATACACCGGGTTGCGAAGCAATGGCATCGATGATGTTCGTTGCACCGGTTTGCAACAATTCAATTTTTGGGACTACGGCAATGGGGGTTGGTGTTCGCTTCTGTTCCCCGGCTTTGGATAGACCGGTTACCACCACCTCGTTCAGTTCGGTCACGGTATGTTCGAGAACGAAGTTTTTCACCGATATTTTGGTCAGATCAATCGTCTCGATCACCGTGCGAAAGTTCAGGTAACTCAGGTGAATCAGCACTTTGGCATTGGGCAGATTGTTGATCCGATAGTTGCCGTTCAGGTCAGTTACCGCTCCCGTTTTCAGGTCGGGGAAATAAATAGCAACACCCGGCAAAGCGGTTCCTGTAGCAGCCTCGGTCACCTTTCCGGTCAGGGAAGCCTTGATTGCAGCCAATCTATTGGCTTGAATATGCAGATTCGCCAACGCTGCCATCAGCGTCAGGATAATATATAATCGTTTCATGGATAAACTATTTTGATAAAATGATTTTTGGAAATGAACATGTGCTCTATATCCGCAACCTCTTTTTCACAAAAAGAAATCGGATACAACGGGTGAAAGGGAATAGAAAAGTGATTCTATCCCTGATAATTGAAAATAAAAAGACGAAGAAAACTCAGCACAACGGCGGTGCTCGCAGGGAAGGAAGAATTACGGGTGTAACCGTAACCGATGAGAGAGAAATACAAAACAGTTTGCAAAAAGCAACCGGCACATCAGGCAAAGAACCTACCGACGGCTGCACAAATTGCACAAACTCAAAATCACAAATCGGGCACGAAGGCGCATGTGCTTCCTGTGAGAAAGAAAAGGCTCCTTTATGCTCAATAGCCGACTCAATCTCGTGCACATGATGGTGAATGGTCTTTACTACCGTCGGGAACAGTAGCAAAATCACCTGTAACCATGCCAGAAGAATTATATGTCGGCTCCGCTTTTGCATCTTGTCGGCAAAGTTAGTTGCAATTCACATACAACATTCTGACATTACAGATAAATAAGCCTAAAAGAAATGCATTCTCCGTTCTCCGTAGCCTGTCAATAACCGCAACAATCCTAATAAACCGCAGTAGGCCGTTCGGCGTATGGCTCCTGCCTACGTCGTCAGAAAATCAAGGCCTCCGGCCTTACCTTAACGTATAATCGATTTAAATGTAAGCATTCTTTCCCAAAGCCAACACTACTATACACTGAAAGCGGATTCAGATCAATCGCTGAATCCGCTTTCTTATTTTAGCTTTACTTTCTTGCGCCAGCCGGAGGCCGGCTTTTTGCTTTGACATAGCGGGACGCTATACCAAACAGACTTCGCTTACAGCTTTCGGCGAACTGGGGGACGGGGGATTACATATTTTAATTTCTCATTCAACCCTTTTAATTGTACTGAAATTGCTTTATTTTCACCAAAGTAAGTAATTATCACTCTCGCATACGTATAAGAATTTTTATCTATAACTTTCTCATTAGATACTACTTTTTGTAAATATAAATAGTCAGGCTCTTCTATTTCCTTTTTCTCTACCACATTCCACTTACTCTGATTTTCAAATATTACACAATAGATATGTCTCTGACTCTTATATACCAAAGCTTTATATATGTATGCTCGCTCTCCTGAAATCTCAAGGTCAATTAGATACAACTCTGAAAAATATATATTTCTTTTTTTCGCATAATCTTTTAGAAAATAGACAAAGCTCTCCCGATGAACGAAATCTCGATTATATTTTTCTTTAAATTCTCTGTAAAACTGAAACGATTTCGGTGTTGGTTTCAAAACCACAACTGAGCTATCAAAACGCATAACTCTTTCAAATGTCTCCGATTTAACTAATGAATATAAATTCATTTCTTTTGCCCCATCTGAATTGTAACATGAAGAGGTTAAAATAGCCCAGAATATTGTTAAATATATAGTCATTTTCATTGTATAACTTTTGGTTGTGCTCTTTCTTTATCTCCTTGTTCATTTCTAATTGGATTATCTATATCTCTTCGAATATAGATCTCATCCTTTTCCATACCCATTTCACTTTTTGTATCAGGGTCTTTTACCCATTTCATATTTCCATTTTGATAAGCCTCCTGACACGCATCATAATTGTTTTGATCAATTTGCACTGCCTTCCCGTCAATTCCTAATAGAGCATGACCAAGCTCGTGTGCCAATCCTGATTGAGGACTTCTTCCAGTACTACCATCAGCGTTTACAATTGACTCTCCTTTTTGGTCTGGATTATATTCAATACTTGATCCAGACCCTCCTTTCTCTTTACCTATAGCAGCCTTATTATTATCATAATAAGTATGATTACCATCATCTAAAGAAGCTCCAATTCGGATATTGTGTTTATCTTTTATTAGTCTCCCAACTAAATCTGTTCCATATTTTTTAGAGCCACTAGGTGTCCCTGAAAATACAATTCGCCCACTACCATCAGCTCCCGCTCTGAAAATCAATTTCTGGCTGGTTAATGATTGAAGGTGGCTATACACTTGCCTTTGATATGCAGGCGTCCCGATCACTAAGATTCTTTTCCCATCAGGATCTATAGATTTTATGGGATTATCTGCAACATATACATACGGTGATAATTGTAAATATTTCTCAGCAAGTTGATCGACAACACCCCATCTTCCAATCGTCGGATCATACCATCTCGCCCCATAATCCAGCATATTCAGCCCATGCATCCGATCCATCTCCTTGCCATTGTAAAGGTAAGGATTAGAACCTGAAGTATTTCCTCCCATGGGTGTAATCTCCATACCGAAGGGGTAATAATCAGTCGTACCGCCCACTGTATAAGCTGTCGAAGTCGGATTACCGAGCGTGTTGCTGACGAGTTGTACACGCGTATTGCCTAGGTGATCTTTCAGGAAATAGGTATGCTTCCAATTCAAATACGATGAAGTGCCGTCCGTTTGAATATAGCCTTCAGTAGTTAGAATCCGTCGCAATACGCCTTCTTCATAGATATAGTTACCGCAATAGTCCGTCTTATTCGTTGTAGTAACATTCGAATTTTCCTTTGAGGTATCGCCCAGTGGTATCTCTGTACCGGGTACAGCCGTTATATATTTGGCTTCGCGTTTTACACCCGCAGCATCATACAGGTATTCCGTTTTATTCCAGTTTTGAAACTGAATCTTCCAAGGCAAATTTAAGGAATTATATTTCATCCAGGCTATGCCTTTATTTAAATCTGCTGTCATATTTCCATTGGCATCGTAGCGATATTCCACCGGATCGTTTTCGTTCCATTTGTCCACAAAATCATTTGAGCAATATACATACTCCTGATCAATATTGGCATCACTCACATTTTTCAGTTGATTACCATTGTACTCTAAGGTCAGATCATCAATATTACTTGGCAATACTGATTCATAATCACTATTTTCACGAACCAGTCCATCCCGGGTAATCCGTCGTATATTTCCATTTTTATCGTATAATCCGACCTCCTCTGAATATATATAATCGGGAGAATATTCCGCTTTCTTCAGACGATTTAATCCGTCATAAGTAAAATCATATTCTTTATCCTGCGTATCGCTCTTTCCCCATTTAATGGCGGAAATATTGCCGTTAAAATAAGATGGCTTATTGGTTAATCCATCCTGATAATAGAGAGTCTCGGAAAACAAAGGCGACTTAATCGATTTCATCCAACTACGTACATTGTACGTATATGCAGTGGACTGCATTCCACCATGAACCGTTTTATTGCTAACTCTGCCCAACTCATCATATTGCAGCGAGCTTAAGGTTATAGCGGCACCGTTGTTCAACTTATGGGTGGTAACAGTAGGGCGCCCGGCATGATCATAGGCAAATGCGTAATCTTCAACAATTTCGGTATTAGTGTATGCTTTATGAATGTGCTTTTTCTTGACTGGTTGTCCGATGAAGTTATAGGCAAAGAAATCGTAATCATATCCGTTCAGGTGATTCGTAGCCAATGTCTGTACCGGACGTGCCTTTTCATCGTAATAAATCACTGTAAAAATCTTCTGAGACGGATTGTTAATCATGGCTACTTCTGTACCAGTGAGAAGACCTTTGGCGGAATCATACTTCTTATCAAATCCTGTAAGAGTACCAGTCGGCTCTTTATACGTCAAATCACCCGGGAATGTATTGGGAAAGGTATAAATATCGTAGAAGTTTTGGGTCAGTATAGTGCAATCCGTACCGGGATTGTTTCCGGTGGAATAACTTTTAGTTTGTGTATCAAAACTTTCCACAACGATCAGGTCTTTATACTTATTTTGTAAAGACTGATGGTCACAAGGTACAGAGAGATTACGGGCAATGCCGGTTTGAATCACGCGACCCAAGACATCGTATTTGGTATATGACCACTCGCTTGTTGTTCGCTGATTTCCATCCTGCGAGAGCACCAACCGATCGGCTTTGTCATAAACCATATAAATCCAGTCCGCTCCGGGCAGCTTCTTGGCAATGCAGCGGTTACGATAATCATATTGGTACTGGTAAGCCAATTGATCCAAAGTCGTTGCATCAATATTCCCCTCCGCTTTGGGGGGCAATACAAACCGTAAATTTCCGAAATTATCATAGATATAGTAGGTATCATGGTTACCGGCTTCATTAGTTACTGAGCGCTTTAATACGACTTGCCCCTGTTTGTCCTTAAACTCATAAACCGGGTTATTTTCCTCATCCGTAGTCTTGGTTACATACAACTGTTCTGCACCATAGAAATTGTTTTTTGATAAAGTATTGCCATTTACTTGATACAAAATGACGTCATTGGCATTATTCGTCTGATAATCGATTCGATTCGCCCGTTGAGCACTACCTCGCCAGTCTTGCCCTGCACCCCATTGTGCCGACACCCGATTGAGCGACGAAGGTTCGTAACCGGTCTCAAGGTAGGGATTTTGATCATTATATCTGGATTTCGCTGTACTGCTCATACTGCTCACATCTACGAATTTACCGAAATTCCCCTCAATGTTTGCCGGCAACCACTTTAGAGACTCCCGCCCGAAACCATCATATTCAGTCATAGACACCAGATCAGCGCCTTTGGGTGTTATCCCCATTTGCACCGTCTGCGAGGGTCGTCCAAGTCCATCAAAATATTGAATGGAAGTGATAGCAGGTGAATTATCTGTGGGTAACAAAAAGGTTTTGGTCTGTATATAATTCTGAGTCGAACTCGGATCGACTGACACCGTACTACCTTCGGCGACCGGAATAAGAGGATAAATAGCGTTCGTAGCTCCAATCTTGGCATTGAACTCACCGGACGAGCCTACGGCTCTGAATCCGGGTTTAAGAACTACTGCTTGATTAGCTACCACCGTCACTTTGGTTTCCGGCACCTGACTATTCAAAACAATAGTTCCATTCTGCGCATAACCCCTTATAGCCACCACTATGAGAAATATCAGGATGGAAAAGCGATACATGGAGCGGCGTGTTATCTTATTGTTATTCATGTTCATGCGTGTTTTTTAAAAAGACAACGTTTTGTTGATTTTACATTCAGTCAAACATCTGTTTATCTTTTTCTTCTTACTGGCTGTTTCTTCTCCAATTGTCGGATTCTTTTCTCCTGACTAATCACGTAAAGGCTGAGCTCTTCCACCTTCTTGAGCAACAACCGGTTCATTTCGGCCACGTTGTAATCTTTACCCACAATATCAGACTGTGCGGGAATTTCCGGAAGATGTTTGTATTTTTCTATGAACGCTTCTACTTCACCGAGTGTCCTCAGGTTATAATCCTTCTCAAACACTTCATCAGCCCATGCGTTTGCCTGTACTCTTACTTCTGTGGCATAAAGTATTCCATCCAGCCGAACTGTTTTGTTGTTGTAGATTCCCATAAAAACGCCATTTTTCTCATCGCCGAATTTTATTCCGCTACTTCCATCACCACTATTACCTGGCATATAAAGCAAGATATTATGACTGGATCCTAACTTCCGAATAACTGCATCACCGGCTTTTGCAGCTCCCGCAAAAAATCCGTCTTGTGTAGCTATTGCAATTTGCATCTTCTGATTAGGATTACTAAGTTCGATCACAGGAAAATCACCTCCATGAACCTTTAGCGTAGCAGAAGGGCTCTCACACCCTATGCCTACATTACCCCCATTATAATACAAAGTACTGGAACCTTGTATCCATTGCGCTTGAACGTTGATATTGAAAATTGAAGATATAATCAGACTGATAAAAATGATTCTTTTCATAATATGTTAATTTATTTGATTTAAATGAATTGATTATTTTGATATTGATGTTATGGCTGATTATAATAATGATATTGGTATTCGTTCAGGAGTTTATTATTGTTGTCTTTGATGTTTTGGAAGCGGTTGAAATTATCAAAGTTGTAATAAGTAGTCACCCCCCGGAGATCCGTTATCGAAGTCATACCTATCAGCGGATCGTAAGTATAGGTCGTAATCATTACATTAGCAGGTAAACTGTTTCTTATGGCTTGATTACAGTTTACAAAACCGGCCCGGTTGGCATCAGTGATGACAGTATAACCACCGAGTAAGTTCAATTGGGTCAACAAGGTACTTTTGCTTTCAAGTTGACTCCGGGTATAATTTTCGATTTTTGCTATGGGATACTGACCACCATATCCCCATTTGTAAGTAACCGGAATGCCAGATCTTGATTTTATGGTTACGGGATTTGCATTTACATCATATTCCAGATACTCTTTTTCAGCAGAGAAATTTCCGTGTCGTACAACTTTACCGGTCGCATTGACAAATGGGTCCAGAATAGAGGTTTCGAGTCGGCTATCCAGGCTAAATAGCGTATCGACCACTATAGCACTATCCGGTAATAGCTTATAGGTTGTATAACTACCCTCCACATGTTTACCACCAATCGTTTTGGTAGTCTGTATCGGGTTAATGATCATATTCTTATCCACCATTCGCTTGAGAGCTGATGCCTGATTTGACAGATTGGATTTAGTATTAAAAAACACCTGATCAGGAAAGAAATATGTATGTTCCTCACTCTGACCATTGCTCAGATTCCTGGACAAAGGGAAAAGGCGTTTCCCCCTTGCCCCAAAGGTTTGTATTTCAGTCGTTGAGTCAGATACGGAGGTTTTCGGATCAATAAAATAATTAGTTGTCGTACTTTTCTCTAGAAAACTATAGCAATAATTATGCGTAGTCACACTAATAAGATACCTATTGGCTGTAAATGACGGATATTCACCTTTGGTGTCATCAAAATACTGGCCTGTCAGCCCATATAAACTAGGCGAGGTTACAGTGTTATACTCGTTCTCAATTTTTCTAACAATGCGTCCTTGGAAATCAAGTGTCACCTCCTTGCGCACCTTCCCCTTTACCGCATCATATACGGCAAATTGCCCTACCGGATAAGCCATATACGTGTAATTATTTTCATTATATTGATAGATATTACTAGGGTATCCCCTCTGCTTTCCATACAATGTATTTTTTATGGGAACTAACAAGTTCGCTCTATTACGATATGAACCATCATCTTCATAATTTACATACATATAATTTCTAGCCGGTTCAATCACCACCTTATCAAAGTAGTATATTTTCTTACCAAGTATTGCACCATTACCTGACCTAAATGTTTCTTCAACTTCGGTATAGCAAATTGGGGATCCCAAAAAAGTATTTTGTGGCTTATCCGTTGTATATGGAGTAGCTTCTAACCGATCATGTAATCCCGAAGAAGCAATATCGTTTACTGGTTTGTACATTACAGATGTATGGATGGTTGGATTAATTAATATGCCACTCGACACTGGATAAGTTGGGTCTGTTATTTGATAATTGCCATCGTGCAAGCAATACATATACTCAACAATCTGACGATTGCCATTATTGTCTGTAATAATTTTTTGAGATATTCTGCGCCCGATAATATTAGAATTAGGAGTGACTGCATCATTTGACTCAGAAACATGTAAATAATCATGAGCATTGTAGGTATAGCTTTCATTGCCACCAGTAGGAAAAGTTATGGTCTTCAAACAAAAATAATCCTCAACAGTTTCATCAAAATCATCATAATGTAAACCGAATCCATATATTTGAGCATAAGGGGTATCTCCTCCTTCCAACCAACAAGCAGGTGCACCATATATACCTCTATCCACGACAGCTATTGGTGCAGGATTCCACGCCCATGAATTTCGAGCGCTATTATAGCCAGATGATTGAACATATTTATAAGAAGCTTTCGAGCGATTTAATTTATAGTCGTATTCAAATGCATATGGAGGCTGGTACTCACCGGCTCTGTTATATTCTTTTATCCCGTCTAACTTCAATCTGATATTATGCCAATCCACTGAGGTGGGGTTCTTGTTATCAAAATAGCCATTATTGACCATTTCGTATCCTTTCACCAACACTCCATTGCTATTGTACAACTCGATCTTCGTAATTTTCTCTGCCCCAGGAATATCTCCTCTCCAATCCGATTTAAAGTCAACATGCCCATAATTATAATCGATACGGGTTAACCTTTTTGAGTTTATTACCGGATAAGTATACCCATAAGAATAACCATTAAATTTATAACTCTCTTCAGTTCTCAGATCAGACATAGTCTCATCAGCATAATTAAATATTGCATGCCCTCCCTGTATAGTTTTAATTTCAGACAAGAACCAACTTGTTGACTTTACATCACCATTTACCTGACTGGTTTCTTCCTGTTCGAAATAGTATTCTATTCCATCATCGGCTGTGATCTTATAACCTTTGCTAGTTGCTGCAATTTTAAATTCTTGATCAGGATATAATTTTCCACGTAGTATGTTATTATTATCAAATCTATAGCTGATTATGCCCGAATACCCCAAGAAAGAGTAATTATAACTATCAGGTTCTGAATCTCCGGATCTTATTACACGCGATAGTGTATTATCACACTCATTAAACCCATTCGTTACAGACTGTTTATCACGCAGATCCTCAAGATAGCGATCGGTGTACTGCCATTCAACATCCTTCCGCGAAGTGGCTTTTCGGTCATCAAGCCCCCTTATAGTCGCAGTTATAACCCCTCCCGCCAAAAGCGACCAACCCAATCCGATATGGGAAGCTTCCGATTCATGTGTAATATCTCCTCCATTAAAGGCCAAAGATATTGGTATATTGAGACCTTTTCCCTGCAGGGTAAATAAAGGAATATTTACAGAAACCTGACCTGTATGCAGACCAATATCACTAGATGCTGCAGAGATAAATTGCTGGGCATTCACACTCGGTCTTGTTTCACCAACAGACTGGGCATGGATAATAAAACTTAGGATTATAAGGTTTGCTAGTATAAAATAAAATTTCACGATCTTGTTATTTTAAGTGTAAATAATTAACGTTCTTATGGTCTGAACTATTTCTGGCATCTTTATCAAAGGATTTGTTAGATAATTGCGGAAACGTTATAAAAAAAGGAGGAAAAACACAATTGAAACACACATCGCTGTCTTCTACTATTTTCATTATTAATACATTTTTCTCCTTACAACTTTATCACTTTCACCCGGTGCACATACCCGTCCACCGTAATATACAGCGCATAATCCCCGCCAGGCAATCCGCTCATCGGAATCAACTCCTGTTGATTACCTGCCGACAAGCCTTTCTCGGGCAACGACACCCAAGGCCGACCACTCACATCACATAGCCGGAACGACACCCGGGCATCCTGCGACAGTTCATAATTGACCGTTACATCATTCTCCACAGGGTTAGGCCAGGTGGTGCAACGAAGCAATATATTGTTGGTATTGGCTTCGTTCTTACGGATGGCTTCATTAATCGGATCATCCGCCAATTCTGCTAGATTCTTAATAGGAAAGTAAAACGATGTACCGAAATGCTCCATCGTGCTATCCCCTTTGATCACCCAGGATTTTATCGTCTCGAATACCGGATAACGGTAGCCCCGGGCGTACCAGCTGTAGGTTTCGAGCTTCATACGGGCGCTGTCTATGCCGATCTCGCTATAGTTGCGGAGGCGATATACACGGAGGATGTTTTTCAGCGTGTCGTTTTCTGGGGTGATCAGCATGCCTTGGGCATCAACAGTGGCGGTAGTCTCGCCTTTGGCGATCAAGTCCACCTTTTGGCAATAGAGTCCTTTTCCACTAAAGGTGGTCCGCAGACTATCGCCATACCGGAAGGGGTAGCGCAGTTGCGCCTCGGCACTATCGAAGTTCATTTCAGTCAGTCGGTTGGTATATCCTGTCATCCAGAGGGTGTCGTGCTTCAGCTCATAGCGGTAGCGGGTCTGGTGCTCCATCCCAACAATGTGGGTAGTATCGCCCTTTGTGGTACAGAAATAGACCAGTTTATACTTTTCATTGATTGGATTGAGCCGGGAGAAGTCCCATACGATCTGTTTGCCGGAACGGCCGGGTTCGACATATTCGACCTGTTGTTTGATAATCTTGTCGCCGGAGCGGAAGTAGTTGCGCTGGCGGGAGATGCTGCCCTGGGCAAAGAGCGACGTTACACAGACAAGTGTAAGAACGAGGGGAAATAGTTTATGCATAATTGTTCGATTTAGCAAGAATAAGAGATAAAAGAATGCTCAATGAAGAGATCAACAACATTTTCCATACAACAACGCATTTACACTCTTTATTTTGTATCTATTTGCGTTTATTCATTCTTTTTGCAAATGTATTTCCTTTCTATTTACCCCCCCCTACTTATTTTATGTTAATTTATTCCATTAGATAGTTATTATTCATTATTTCAATTTCATATAAACACCATTACCAGGTATAAAAGCATCTGTGTTTTTTCTAACGGCATAATGTGAATGATATGAATTAACATTTCGCCTATTCACAAACGAAAGGAGGCTTTCATACAGTAAAAGAGTCCGAAGAATTCAATCACACAGCATTTCTTGATTTTTCAGGTCAAACGCAATCCTAACAATGATATCTAATATCCGCATCTTTAACTCCGCTCATTTTCATAAGTACTCAAATATCCTTCAAACAAAAAAAAGCGGAGCGCAACCCACTGGTCGCACCCCGCTCTCTTATTTATTCACCGGATGAATCAAATCCATCCGGTGATTACACCACCTGAACCTATTTTGCAGTATCAGATGCCTTGCTGCTCGTATTCTTAGCAGCCGCACGCTTATCAGACGATGATAACGTAACGCTTTTGACGGTATGGAGAAATAGGTCCGACAATGACAAAGTGCTTTTTCCACTTGGGAATACCCCTCTGTCAGCAGACGAAATGGTTTTTCCAACCGGGAATAAGAGCCTGTCGGCTGACATTCCACTTTCCCACTTCGGGAGAAGCTCATTGTTAGTGAACAAACCGGTTTTTCCTCCGGGAAGAAACACTTTGTCATCGTACAATGTGCTTATTCCACCCGGAGAAAACATTTCGTCTACAGGCAATGTGTCATTTCCATTGTGAAATAACAGGTCATCCATGTCTTGGTCACATCCGCTACTCCGCCGAAACATATTACTCAGGAGATATCTATTGCTATCCGACCGGTGAAATGTCTTGTTCAACGAAGATACTCCGCGCAACTTCCGGAATGCGATTCGCAACGTCCGTTCCAGGGTACTTCCTCCGTTACTTTCCGTAGTGTGACTCTTTGGGGTCTCCCAAATCTTTGAGGTAAGCTCATCTCCCTTGAAATAACTCAAACTTACGCGGAGAGTCTTCGATCCGTCAGCTATATCATCATCGACAATATCCGAAGAAGCGAGAAAAGCAGTTGCTTCGGGGGGGCCGGATCTGTCAGACCACATGAAGTCCTTGGATACTCACTATTCAAAATATAGTATTCGTGAAAATCTGGCTTTTCTTACATCAAATTCCGTCATTTTGTCAAGCTTTTTGGACAAAAACACAGGGTTGATCTAATGAATTAGACTTACTTTCGTATAATAAAAAATCAACCGCTGAAATCATGCATAAACCCTATCTTTCCCTCCATACGATCACACTCGGAGCCGGAATTATCACAACGGCATTATCGTCGCAAACGGTATTTGCCGCTAATAAACACAAAGCCGAAAAGCCCAATATAATCTTCATCATTGCCGACGATATGGGCTATGGCGATCTCGCCTGCTACGGCAACAAGATCGTGAAGACACCCAATATCGACCAACTGGCGCACGATGGCGTTCGCTTTACGCAAGCCTATGCCGGATCTGCGATCAGTTCTCCGTCGCGCTGCTGCCTGCTCACCGGGAAGAATACCGGTCACAGCCGCATTCGCGATAACTTCTGTAAAGCGGGAGGAATAGAAGGCGACAAAAACGGGCAAACCATCCGCCGGATGCACCTGTTGGAGACCGATACCACATTGGCTCTGATGCTTCACGGTGCAGGCTACCACTCCATGCTGGTCAACAAATGGCATCAGGATGGATTTAATCCCAATGCTGGCCCACTGGATCGGGGTTTTGATGAGTTTAAAGGATGGCTGATCACCAGTCCGGAGTCTAACCTCCCCTATTACTATCCGGCCAAACGATACAATAACCGTCAGTTGGTAGACGTTCCCGAAAATCAGAACGGAGCACAAGGCAAGCACAACAACGACATCTCAACCGATGAAGCCATCCGGTTTATCGGAGAAAATAAAGAGCGTCCGTTTTTCCTCTATCTGGCTTACGACACCCCGCACGAACCGTATGTGATCAAAGACCGGGGTATTTACGAAAAGATGAATCTGAGCGAAACGGCCAAAATCTATGCTGCATTGGTTACCCACATGGATAACAACGTTGGTCGCGTATTGCAGGCATTGGATAAGAACGGGCTGAAGGAGAATACCATCATCATTTTCATCTCCGATAACGGCGGGGCAGTCATGGCACCCCGCAAAGAACTGGAGTGTAACAGCAATTTGCGCGGACTCAAAGGCAATCTTTACGAAGGTGGAATCCGGGTTCCGGTGATCGCCCGTTGGCCCAACCATTTCCCCAAAGGAAAGATCAGCAATGCAATCACCTATTTCCCCGATTTTATGCCTACATTAGCCGAAATCACCGGAGGGAAAACGCCTCAACAAATTGACGGAGTCAGCATTTTGCCTACGTTGAAAGGTAAAAACCAGCATACTGAAAAACGATTCCTCTACTGGGAATTCCCCAATCAATCACAGGCTGTTCGCTGGGGGAAATGGAAAGCTATCCGCACAGCCCCGGGCAGAAAGCTGGAGCTTTACGATCTGAGTACTGATCTACCGGAGAAAAACGATGTATCCGTTACCAACCCGGCAGTTGTAGATGCCATTGAAAAATACATCAAAACAGCTCGTGTAGAATCAGAAAACTGGCCGGATGTGAAAAAGTAACTCTTTCGACAGTCAACTCAACTCCACGATTATGGAATGTAATTACCATTTTCTTACCCGCTATAAAAGAGAAATGGAGAAATCTATGCCTCGCATTTTACCCCAAATATATAATGGGTTGAAGGTGGGTGGGATGAAGTAATTGTTAATTCATATCAAAAAACGACCGTTCGGGAATAAACCATCCCGTTCAGGTCTATTTTTGTAAACAAATCAAATAATTATGCTCCGTCGTCTATCCCATATACTGATCATGTGCACGCTGATACTGGCTACAGCCGGTGTTACTGTGACCCGACACTATTGCGGTAGCCGACTGGTCGAAACCTCTCTGAGCGGAGAGCCAAAGTCTTGTTGTGGAGAACATTGTAATTGTTGCCACAACGAAGCCTTCAGCATGAAAGTGACCGACAATTACCTCTCATCTGCCGATACTCAACTGCCGGCGATGAAAGTACTTTCGCTGGATTGGTTGGTTTCTCCTTCCCTATTCGCTTTTACCGTACCGGCAAATACCTTTGCCGCCTGTATTAATATTTCCCCTCACCTTCCCCCACCCCTCATCCCCGACAATCCGTCAGCGATGCTGCAAGTTTTCCTGTGTTGATTTTTTGAGCATTATTGGGCTCAGATTTGTTTAGAATGAGAATGTTATCTCTTTCAGAATAAATCTGTGGCTTTGTTGTATCCGTATGTCATCCTGTTTTGTGGAAACAACACCCCTATTTCTATTCTTAATTTGCTCAAATTCATTTTAAAATCAAACGTTATGAAGACTATCAAAATCCTTTCCATCGTCCTTTTTGTTGCTATTGCCCAAATGACTATCGTTGCACAAAAACCGGCTATGCATCAAATGCATCAGCAAGCCATTACCACAACTACTTTTAAAGTATATGGCGAATGTGAAATGTGCAAAGCCCGCATTGAAGGCGCATTGAAAACACCGGGCATCAGCAAGGCTAACTGGAATCAAAAAAACAAAATGCTGACCGTAAGTTATGATGCATCAAAAATCAAATTGATGGATATCCATAAACGAATTGCGGCCGTTGGTCACGATACGGAAAAGATGAAAGCATCCGACAAAGCGTATAAAGCTCTGCCTTCTTGCTGCCAATACGACCGGAAGAATTAACCGTATCCCCTTATGCTCAATAAGATCATCAAATATTTCCTCGAAAACAGATTAGTGACCTTTATCCTGCTGTTGGTCATTCTGATTTGGGGGATTGCCACTGCGCCCTTCAACTGGACGAGTGACCTTTTTCCGCGCGACCCCGTGCCGGTGGATGCCATCCCCGATATTGGCGAAAACCAACAGATTGTAGCCACCGAATGGATGGGACGCAGCCCGCAGGATATTCAGGACCAGGTAACTTACCCACTGACCACGGCATTGCTGGGAATTCCCGGCGTGAAGGATGTACGCAGCACGTCGATGTTCGGAATGTCGTTTCTATACATCATTTTCAATGATAATGTGGAGTATTACTGGTCTCGTTCGCGCATCCTCGAAAAGCTGGCATCGTTGCCCCCCGACCTGTTACCTCCCGGAGTAAAACCGTCGCTTGGCCCCGACGCCACAGCATTAGGCCAAATCTACTGGTACACGCTCGAAGGCCGCGACCCCAAAACCGGCAAACCCACCGGAGGATGGTCACCCGAAGAGCTACGGACCATTCAGGACTACTACGTGCGTTACGGACTGACTGCAACCGAAGGCGTTTCGGAGGTCTCGTCTGTGGGTGGTTTTATCAAAGAATATCAGGTAGATATCGACCCAACGGCTATGAAAGCGTATGGCGTGAACGTGATGCAAATCATGAAAGCCGCGCAAAGCTCCAACCTCGACATCGGTGCGCAAACCATCGAACTCAACAAGGTGGAATACATGATTCGCGGATTGGGTTACATCAAAAACATTGCCGACCTTGAAAATGCAGTGGTGGCGAGCAACCAGAATACGCCGGTCCGCATCCGGGATGTGGCGCATGTCTCCTATGGACCTGCCGACCGACGCGGTGGCCTGGATAAAGGCGGTGCAGAAGCCGTCGGTGGCGTGGTGGTAGCTCGATACGGCTCCAATCCGATGGAGGTAATTACCAATGTCAAGAAGAAAATAGCCCTAATATCCAACGGATTGCCTTCGAAAACATTGGCCAACGGCACGGTAAGCAAAGTGACCGTCGTGCCGTTTTACGACCGCACGGGATTGATTAAGGAGACACTCGGCACACTCGAAGATGCGCTGAAGCATGAAATACTGATAAGCATTATCGTCATTATCGTACTGGTGATTAACCTTCGGGCTTCGTTGCTGGTATCGGGACTGTTGCCTATGGCGGTGTTGATGACCTTTATCATCATGCGCTATTTCGGAGTGGAGGCCAATATCGTCGCCCTGTCCGGAATCGCAATTGCCATCGGGGTAATGGTGGATGTCGGGGTGATATTTGTAGAAAATATCCTGCGGCATTTGGAGTTTCCGGAGAATAAAGGGGTGCATGGTGAGAAACTAAAAGCAGTGATTTACCAGGCCACGAGCGAAGTATCGGGGCCAATTGTGACAGCGCTTTCGACTACAATTGTGAGCTTCCTGCCCGTATTTGTGATGCAGGCCTCCGAAGGCAAGCTCTTCAAGCCGCTGGCATTTACCAAAACCTTCGCGCTGCTCTCTTCCATTTTTATCGGAATCGTTTTGGTGCCTGCGCTTTCCTATCTGCTCTTCTCCATCCGCTTCGACCGAAGACTTATCAGCCGCATCTGGAACGGAACATTGCTCGTGGCAGGCGTGATCTTAGCGTTGGTTTTCCACTCATGGATGGCGTTGATTATTTCGCTGTTCGGCATCAATAACCTGACCGAACATTTGTGGCCGGAAGCGAAAAAGAAGTTTCCCGAATACATCAACATCGGCATCGCATTGTTGCTGGCCGTCTATTATCTGGCTATCGAATGGCTACCGCTGGGTGCGCAAAACAGTACACTGGTGAATGTCATTTTCGTGGCACTTTTGGTTGCCTTCATTCTGGGGATCCTTGTAGCGATGGTGCATTACTACGAACCGGTTATCCGGTGGTGCCTCATCCATAAATGGAAATTCCTCATGCTACCCATTTTTACTTTCCTGTTTGGGATATTGATATGGTTAGGCATTGAGAAAGTATTCGGGTTTGCGGCCGATGGCATGGAGAAATCCGGCTGGGAGGTGCGCAAAACCGCATTCTGGCAATCCTCGGCTAAGACTTTTCCCGGTATGGGCAAAGAGTTTATGCCGTCACTCAACGAGGGTTCGTTCCTGCTGATGCCGACTACGATGCCGCATTCGGGCGTGGAGCAAAACCTCGAAGTAATATCCTCCATCGACAAACGGGTGGAATCGATCCCCGAAGTGGACGTAGTTGTGGGGAAATGGGGACGAGCCAATTCGGCGCTCGACCCGGCTCCCATTTCCATGTATGAAAATGTAATCAATTACAAACCGGAATATGTACTGGATGAAGATGGCCGTCGGATGCGTTTCAAAACCGACCGCGACGACAATTATCTGTTAAAAGACGGTACGAACTACAACGTGAAGCGTGACGGTTTCCGCAAAATCAAACCCGAACAATTGATTCCGGATGAGAATGGTGAATATTTCCGCCAATGGCGACCGGAGATTAAGAGTCCGAACGACATCTGGAACGAAATCGTGAAATATTCGACCTATCCCGGCATGACCTCCGCGCCAAAGCTACAACCGATACAAACGCGGCTGATCATGCTCTCGACCGGCATGCGTGCGCCGATGGGATTGAAGGTATTCGGTCCGGATATCCAGACGATTGAGCGGGTCTCCATCGAACTCGAAAAGCTCCTGAAGGAAGTTCCCGGTGTGGAAGCGAATTCCGTCTTTGCCGAACGCAGCGTAGGTTCTCCTTACATTGAGATAAAAATAAACCGCGAAGCCATTGCCCGCTACGGATTGACGATTGCCGATGTGCAGGAAATACTGCAATCAGCCGTGGGAGGCATGGCGCTGACTTCGAGTGTGGAAGGTCGCGAACGTTTCGCCGTGCGGGTGCGGTATGCCCGCGAACTGCGCAATACACCCGAGGATTTGGGCAAAATACTGATTCCGACCATGTCCGGTGCGCAAATTCCGTTGAGCGAACTGGCCGATGTCAGCTACCGTCCCGGTCCGCAAATGATTCGAAGCGAAAACACCTTTCTCACGAACTTCGTAATTTTCGATAAGAAGCCCGACTTTGCCGAAGTGGATGTGGTGGAGCAAGCTCAAAAGACAATCAATAACAAAATCGCTTCCGGAGCATTCAAACTCCCTCCGGGTGTGACTTATCAGTTTGCCGGAAACTACGAACAGCAAATCCGCGCCACCAAACGGCTGGCGATTGTGGTTCCCATCAGCTTGCTGGTGATTTTCCTGATATTGTTCTTTCAGTTTAAAACGGTGACCGCTTCGTTGATTCACTTCTCGGGGGTATTTGTCGCGTTCTCGGGCGGATTTCTTATGCTCTGGTTATATGGTCAGGATTGGTTCCTCAATTTCTCCGTGGCGGGTATGCCCATGCGCGAACTCTTCCAGATGCACGACATCAACCTGAGTATCGCAGTCTGGGTGGGATTCATCGCACTATTTGGCATATCGACCAACGACGGGGTAATTATGGGAAGCTACATCCATCAGGTGTTTGAGAAAGAAAAGCCGACTACCGTAAAAGCCGTTCGCGAAGCGGTAGTACATGCCGGAATGAAACGGGTGCGACCCGCTATGATGACTACGGCCGTTGCCGTGATAGCATTGCTCCCTGTACTCACCTCTACCGGAAAAGGTTCCGACATTATGGTTCCGATGGCTATACCGACGTTCGGGGGAATGATTATCCAGATTATGACAATGTATGTGGTCCCCATTTTCCAATGTATGTGGCGGGAGAAACATGCCCTTCGCCTCGAAAAGAGTCTATTAATCCAAAAATCGGAAGAAAATGAGACCAAAGAGCTATAAATATATAAGCATAAGCGTCCTGTTATTGCTGGTCGGGAATATCTTCTCTCAAAAAACAGGAGGAAATAATTTGCCGGAATACCTTGAACTGGCCGCAAAACAGAATCCAAACCTATTGGCAAAATTCAACGAATACCAGGCTACGTTGCAAATGATACCGCAAGTCAATTCATTGCCCGACCCCGAGGTTTCGCTGGGCTATTTCATCAAGCCGAAAGAGGAGCTAATGGGCAACTTGGTAGCGGATATCCGGTTGATGCAGATGTTTCCGTGGTTTGGCGTATTGGGAAATTCGAAGAACGAGGCGACACAAATGGCAAAGGCGAAGTTTGAAGAGTTTTCCGAAATACGCAATCGCTTGTTCTATGATGTGAAAGCCTCGTATTATCAGCTCTATCGCTTAAACAAGGAAATCTCATTCGCCGAAGACAACCTGAAAATCCTACACACCTACGAACAGATTTCACTGGTAAAATTCAGAACCGCAGGCGGAGCAGCAACGGCTGTCAGTAGTCCTTCCGGCATGAGCAGTGGCGGAAGTTCGGCTACTTCCGGTACCGGCATGTCTGGTGGCATGGGACAGTCCTCACCGAACACGCCGCAATCTTCCAATAGCTCATCCATTGCTCCGATGAATGCGATGCCTGCCGGAAAAGGCATGGTAGATGTACTTCGGGTACAAATGGAGATTCGTGAACTGGAGAACCAATTGGCTTATCTTGTGGACAAAAAGAGAGCGTTGCAGACAGCATTCAACAGTCTGCTAAATCGCAACGAAAGCTCCACGGTTGCTTTGCCCGACTCATTACCAACGACAACGTTTCTCGCAGATACGGCATCCATCCGGCAAGCAGTCCTGGCAGATAATCCAATGCTGAAGATGTACGCCGCCGAGCAGGAATCGTATCAGGCTAAGATGGCTAAATCGAAGGCGATGGGCTATCCGATGGTAGGCATCGGACTCGATTACATGTTGCTGAAAGCCCGTCCGGGCGATGAAATGGCGATGGGTAAAGATATGGTCATGCCAATGGTGACTTTCACCGTACCGATTTACCGGAAGAAGTACACCGCGATGCGTCGCGAAGCCGAATACCAGTTCAAAGCATCAGTGCAAAAGCAGCAAAACACCCGCAATGAACTGCGTGTGATGGTCGAAAATGCCTTACTTGACCTGAAAGATGCCGAACGCCGTATCGCGCAATACCAATGGGAGATGAAACTGACACAACAATCCCTCGGTGTACTAATGGCGGGATACCGGACTTCCGGCAGTGATTTCGAAGAGGTGCTCCGTATGCAGCAAAAGTTACTGGACTATCGCTTCAAAGCGGTTGATGCGGAGGCGAATCAGTTAACAGCCGTGGCGAATATTGAGTATTTGATGGCCAAAACGATAGTCAGAAATGAGAAATAAAGAAAACAAGAAATAACGCAGAAATATGAAACCTATTTTCAAAAACAAATATGCTCAGGCTGCCCTATTCATCCTGATTGGTCTTCTACTCGGACGACTTTTCTTTCATCACGAGGAGGTACCGAAGCAGACGGCAGCCAAAGTCGAGAAGAAAAAGACCGTCTGGACCTGCTCCATGCACCCGCAGATTCGTCGCGACAAACCCGGTAAATGTCCCATCTGTGAAATGGATTTGATTCCGTTGGCCGAAAGCGGTTCTACCGTGAACCCCGAAGCCATTCAATTGGATTCGGCCACGCTGCAGTTAGCCAATGTGGAGACGGTCGTCATTTCCCGACAAAAACCGGTGAAAGAAATTCGCCTTTACGGTAAAGTGCAACCCGACGAACGTTTGGTACAGACCCTTCCCGCCCATTTCCCGGGACGTATTGAGCAGCTTTTTGTCAATTACACCGGAGAACCAGTGGGTAAAGGACAGGTGGTTGCTTCCATCTATTCGCCCGAGTTGGTAACAGCGCAACAGGAACTGCTCGAAGCCCTGAAATACGGGGATTCCAATCCTGCGCTGGTCGATGCCGCCATACAAAAATTGCGTCAGTGGAAGCTCTCCGAGAGTCAGATTGCAGACATACAACGAAGCCGTCGGGTGAAAGAGCGGTTCAGCATCACCTCCTCCGTATCGGGTACGGTAATCAATCGACGGGTAAATGTCGGCGATTACGTGGGGCAAGGCCAGTCGCTTTTCGAAGTGGTCAACCTATCGCACGTATGGGTGCTGTTTGATGCCTACGAAAGCGATTTGCCCTGGATTGAGAAAGGTGCGACGGTATCGTTCACCGTGCAATCGTTGCCCGGAAAAGTCTTTACCGGAAAGATCTCGTTTATCGACCCGGTCATCAATCCGGTTTCGCGCGTAGCACGACTTCGTATTGAAATCAATAATTCCGGCGGATTGCTGAAACCCGAGATGTTTGCCAACGCCGTTATCCGGTCGGTATTGAATGCAGGCGAAGTGTTGATGGTACCTAAATCAGCCGTATTGTGGACCGGTAAACGTTCGGTGGTTTACGTGAAAGATACGCAATCGGCAAGTCCGGCATTTGTGCGTCACGAGATTCTACTTGGCCCCGAAACCGGCAATAGTTATGTGGTGGAAGACGGACTAGACGAAGGCGACGAAGTGGTGGCTCAAGGCTCTTATGCCGTGGACGCTGCTGCTCAACTGGACGGCAAGCCGAGCATGATGAGCGAGAAATAGTAAAGATACCATTGATTTTATAAGATCTTCCCTTAATTCGTATTGATGATAGCATATAAGAAATTCACGTCTCGCTCAGATTCTGCTGAAAATCCCCGGCGATCTTTCGGGCAAGCTCCTCATCAGCACTCGATACCGTTACCTTGACAGCTCCTACGCCACCGCCTGCCACATGCCAGGGAACCAGAGTTCCCCGGATTTCATCTACCAGATACACATCAATGCCGGCATCTTCAAGCATGCTTTTCAATAAACCTGCTTCCCAGGCTGTTCCGGCGAAAACTTCTACCGGATGTACTTCTTTGTTTTCCATGATTTACATCAATTTAATGTCATACCGTTTATCTTAAAACAATGCAACAACCAAAGTTACGCACTTACCGCTGTTTTTCCGCATAAAAAAAGGAGGGTATCGAAATCAATTTTCTTACCCTCCTTCCTGTTGTAAGTCTTTTTAGACTTGTGGATTTTTGTTGTGGCTTTGAATCCGGTAGAATTCTGCAGCTCCATTTCGCGATTAGCCCGCTTCACGGCTTTGACGTAATCGACCTGTGTGACACGTCCGATTGTTTTATTCTTCATAAATAAACGATTGATAGTAAAATATGACAGTGCAAAGGTACATGCTTTTCTTCTTATAGCATATCACAAGTTATAAGAATATTGATTTACAAAAACTAAATCTTTCAATCAGTTGTTTTTAGAGTAATAAAACAACCAACACATCTTGAATATTATGAAAAAGAACATGGGTATGACCGACCGCGTAATCAGGCTTGTGGTCGCCGTCGTTATTATTGTTTTGCATCAGGCAGGAGTCATTGCCGGAACACTAGCCTTTGTACTACTAATCCTTGCCGCCATCTTTGTAGCAACCAGCATCATCAGCTTTTGCCCGCTCTACTTGCCGTTTGGCATTTCCACTTGTAAGAAATCGGACAGGAAATAATTACACTCAATCATAAAAAACTCCACCGGACGCTGTCAGGGAAGCTTACCCCTGTCAGCGTAGGAGTAAATGTCAATTTTTTATCAGCTCATTCAATCTTTTCTTCAACTCGTCACCCCAATAGTGGCGGGTATTATTCTCGATCACAGCTCCCTGTTTATTGACGATCATGAAGTATGGAATTTTCATTGTTTTTTTAACGCTGTCAGGTCTATCGACGCAGTCAGGTTTGTGACGTTCGAATTTATATACATTTAATCAACAAATCGAAAGGCTTGTATTCGACCACAAGATGAAATCCATTAGCTCATTATAGACAAAGTTGCTCTTATCTGAAGGGGTATGTTTCATGGCATCCACCAGATAGGCTTTGTACCAGATGTTTTCACCGGCCAGGTAAAAAGCTTTGTCGGTGTGCAGGTAGATCTTTTCCTGACCACACAGCTTTTGTTGCATGGCAAATCGACTGATGATCTGTTTCATCATGGGGGATGTCTGGGCAACGGCATACCAGATAGGATTTAATACGATGAGGAATAAAAGATATTTGCGGACAGGGTTCATTACGACCATTTTCATAAATCTTATCTTTAAGGGTAATCTATTGGTTTATCTCTCCTACTTTTCCATCCGCAGTCACTGTTTCTGCACTCACGCTTATAGTTGCACATGAGCCATTATTGAAGAAACTAACACTTGCTTTGCCTGCGAGATTCGTTATCACATCAGGATTCCAGTAAAGCGTACGGCGGAAATCATGCTCTTCAGGGAGAATACTATTATCGTATTTAGGGTTAAAAAACTCCTTTACATAAGAATACCCTTCAAATCTTGTTTTACGAAAGCCTTTCGGGGTTATTTTTCGCTGTTTATAAGTGTATAAATGTATACCTGTCAACTCCATTCTTTTTGGATTCTCAATAATAACTATCTTTTCTATTTGATCCGTAAATGTATTTTTAAATTCTTCCATAGGATAAGAAAAGTCATTCAGGAAAATTTTCATTGGAGAAAATTTATATGTAAGGCTAATAGAATCCCCTTTATCAATAACATTTATATATGGATTGGTTTTAAGAAGAAAATCTACAACATTGGTAACCTCTTCCCCTTCTTTATCCAAAAGATCATCCACACCCTTTTCAACATCATAAACAATATCAGCATAGTCTGCTGTAATAGACTCAATTGAAAACTTTTTTTTCCCTTTGACTGTAATTTCATTAAGCAAATGGCTTTTCTTATCCATTTTTACTCTTGTATTTTTTGATTCAATACTAGGCTTAACAGAGAGACTATCTTTACTTGTCAATGGAATTGCAGATTTCAGAATCACCTCTTTGGGTATAATACTTTCGTAATAAGAATAAAACTTCACCTCCGGGCTAAAGCAACGATCAAGCAGAATATAGTTTTCTTTACCTTTTCCGTTTTCCAGAGTTTGTAGGATCAGGTCTCCTTTACCATTGAAATCTTTCAGTGCAAAGTTGAACATTCCTTTTTTATCGGTTATACATTCGCCCCGCTGAGAGACTGAGTCAGTGAGCAGAGTCATTTTCACCTCTACATTTTCCTTTTCTTTTTGCTTAAATGGCGATAACACTCTTCCTTCAATCAACAGGCTTTTTTCGATCGGGTGTTTGATTTTGACCGAATCTACCCCGGCCATTTTCTTCCAACTGTAACGTGTCCAGCCCTGTACCAGCATGAGTAAGTCCAACGCCTGGTTGTGAATGCGATCATTCTTCTCAAAATAGCAACCCGGATCTTCAATATATCCTTTCAGTTCGGACGAAAGCAAAAGATTAGTAAGAATATTATCGGCATAAGGATTGGACGGAGATGAAGCGGCATCCCGGATAGAGACAGAAAAAGAAGTTTCCACAGGTTTCCCGGCACTGTCACTGATTTTGAAATTAATCCGGTCTCGCTCGAACGGACGAAGCGGATTCTTTTCCGCCGTAACCGACATATTGAGTTCATTGTGCTGATTAATAAAGACCAGTCTTTCGGCCAAAACCTCGCCTTTGGTATTGAACAACGAGATTTGCGCTACACCGGTAGGGAATCCGGCTTTGGGTACTTCAAATTCAAAAGCATCACCGTTTGCAATAATCACTTCATCGAATGCCAGTATCTTACCCCGGCAACTGATGGTAATTCCAAGGGTATCGGTAGGCAACTCCTTGCTTTTGCGTATTAAAATACCCATCTCATTATCCTTTGTGTTATCTACGGACATCGCATATCCGGCATTCAGGGCTTTGGGCAGTTCAAAGGTATATTCGTTGTTTTTATACTGAACTCTGGCTGTATATTTTCCCTGATTGGGAGTAATGGTAAAAAGAGCCATCCCTTTTATTCCGGGCTCAATTTCGGCAACTTTGTTTCCCTGTTCATCATAAATATCTCCAATAACCATGACATTCTCTCCTTCACGGGAGGTCGCCTTCAATGCTACCTTAGAGGGGATACCTTCTACCAGATTACCTCCTTCCGGATAAAAGGTGACCTGCAACGCCCCCTTCTGTGCATACTCTTTCCGTGGCCCCGGAACACGCAGATATGTTGGGCGTTCATGCATGATATGTTCTGAGAAATCACCCTCTTTACGTGGTTTATCATACACCGGAAATACGCGGGAAAAGACAGAACCTTCGAAATTGAGCATACAGCGGGTATAGGCACGCACCTCGAAGAATCCGCTATATTGTAGCTTTTTTAATTCGAAATTGCCATGACACTGTCCGTTTTCGATCTTTAATTTCTTTGTATCCATTACATTTCCCTCGGGTGACAACAACTCCACGTACAACGTTTTGCTTAGCGGTGTGGGTGTGAGTGCATTTTGTTCGGCTGCCACTACATACGCTTTAAACCAAATGGTCTCATCCTCGAAATAGGCAGTGTTATCAAAGTGCAAATAGACTTTTTCCTGCGGATAGTCATTGGCAAATTTCAGGAAGTGACGGGTATAGGTTTTGAGCCGGGTAGTCGCACTGGTCTCTGCTTTGCCTTGTATGATTGATGCTGCTATCAGCAACAAGAGGTATGTAGTGAGGTGTCGTTTTGTCATGGTGTATTGGTTTTTATCATCGCCGGACTAAAGTCCGGCGTTACCAGATCGGTCACACCTACGGTGTTTTGTCATTGTATAATGCCGTAGGCATGACCGATGTTGTAGCACACGGGTTTTAACCCTGTGGTTTAGTACGGATGATGATCAATCTATTGGTTTATCACCCCGGCTTTGCCATCCGTTGTCAATGTTTCTGCACTCACGTGGATGCTTTTCCCTGTGCTGTTATTATAAAAGATTACACTGGCATTTCCCGCACTATCGGTACGAACATCCGGGTTCCAGTATAAGGTACGTAGGAAGTCTTTTTCGTTCGGAAGAATACTATTATCGTATTTAGGGTTAAAAAACTCCTTCACATAAGAATACCCTTCAAATCTCGTTTTCCGAAAGCCTTTAGGAGTTATTTTACGCTGTTTATAAGTGTATAAATGTATGCCGGCTAATTCCGGTCTTTTCGGATTTTCAATAATAACTATCTTTTCTATTTGATCCGTCAATGTATTTTTAAATTCTTCCATGGGATAAGAAAAGTCATTCAGAAAAAAAAACTTCATTGGAGAAAACTTATACGTAATACTGATAGAATCACCATTTTCAATTACGTTAATATAGGGATTGGTTTTTAGCAGAAGATCTACAATATTGGTAACCTCTTCCCCTTCTTTATCCAACAGGTCATCCACTTCCTTTTCAACATTATAAACAACGTCAGCATAGTCTGTTGTTATAGACTCAATTGAAAACTTCTTCTTCCCTTTGACTGTAACCTCCTTAAGCAAATGGCTTTTCTTATCCATTTTTACACTTGTATTTTTTGATTCAATATTAGGCTTAACAGAAAGAGTATCTCTATTTGTCAATGGAATTGCTGATTTCACATTCACCTCTTTAGCGATCGAATTTTCATAATAAGAATAACTCTTCACCTCCGGACTAAAGCAACGATCCAGCAGGATATAGTTTTCTTTCCCTTTACCGCCTTCTTTAGTTTGCAGGATTAGGTCACCCTTCCCGTAGAAATCATTCAGTGCAAAGTTGAACGTTCCCTTTTTATCGGTTATACACTCGCCTCGCTGAGAGACTGAGTCAGTCAGCAAAGTCATTTTCACCTCTACATTTCCCTTCTCTTTTTGCTTAAACGGAGATAACACCCGTCCATCAATCAACAGACTTTTCTCTATCGGATATTTGATTTTGACCGAATCCACCCCGGCCATTTTCTTCCAGCTATAACGTGTCCAGCCCTGTACCAGCATGAGTAAGTCCAATGCCTGGTTGTGGATGCGATCATTCTTCTCTAAATAGCAACCCGGATCTTCAATATATCCTTTCAGTTCGGACGAAAGCAAAAGATTAGTAAGAATATTATCTGCATAAGGATTGGACGGAGATGAAGCGGCATCCCGGATAGAGACAGAAAATGAAGTTTCCACTGGTTTCCCGGCATTGTCACTGATTTTGAAATTAACCCGGTCTCGCTCGAACGGACGAAGCTGGTTTTTTTCCGCAGAAACTGACATCTTAAGCTCATTATGCAGATTAATAAAGACCAACCTTTCGGCTACAACTTCGCCTGTGGTATTGAACAGGGAGATTTGCGCTACTCCGGTAGGGAATCCGGCTTTGGGTACTTCAAATTCAAAAGCATCACCGTTTGCAATAATCACTTCGTCGAATGCCAGTATCTTGCCCCGGCAACTGATGGTAATTCCAAGGGTATCGGTAGGCAACTCCTTGCTTTTATGGATCATAATACCCATCTCATTATCCTTTGTATTATCTACGGACATCGCATATCCAGCATTCAGGGCTTTGGGCAGTTCAAAGGTATATTCGTTATTTTTATACTGTACTTTGGCGGTATATTTTCCCTGATTAGGGGTAATGGCAAAAAGAGCCATTCCTTTTATTCCGGGCTCAATTTCGGCAACTTTGTTTCCCTGTTCATCGTAAATATCTCCAATCACCATGACATTCTCTCCTTCACGGGAGGTCGCCTTCAATGCTACCTTAGAGGGGATACCTTCCACCAGATTACCTCCTTCCGGATAAAAGGAGACCTGCAACACCTCCTTCTGTGCATACTCTTTCCGTGGCCCCGGAACACGCAGATAGGTTGGGCGTTCATACATTTTACGCTCTGAGAAGTTACCCTCTTTTCGCGGTTTATCATACACCGGAAAAACGCGGGAAAAGACAGAACCTTCGAAATTTAGCATACAGCGGGTATAGGCACGCACTTCGAAGAATCCGCTGTATTGTAGCTTTTTTAATTCGAAATTGCCATGACACTGTCCGTTTTCGATCTTTAATTTCTTTGTATCCATTACATTTCCCTCGGGCGACAACAACTCCACGTACAACGTCTTGCTTAGCAGTGTTAGCACGTTTTGTTCGGCAGCCACTACATACGCCTTAAACCAAATGGTTTCATCCTCGAAATAGGCAGTGTTATCAAAGTGAAGATAGACTTTCTCCTGCGGATAGTCGTTGGCAAACTTCAGGAAGTGACGGGCATAAGTTTTGAGCCGGGTAGTCGCATTTGTCTCTGCTTTGCCCGGTATGATTGATGCTGCTATCAGCAACAAGAGGTATGTAGTGAGGTGTCGTTTTGTCATGGTGTATTGGTTTTTCTTTGTCATCGCCGGCCTAAAGTCCGGCGTTACCAGATCGGTCACACCTACGGTGTTTTGTCATTGTATAATGCCGTAGGCATGGCTGATGTTGTAGCACACGGATTTTAACCCTGTGAATTTATTATTTTAGAAGTTCTGACAGTATCGTTTTTACTTTTTCTTCTGTTGGATCAATGGCGAGGATAATTCCGTTTTTATCAACTAAGATTGTTTTTCCGCCTGAATTTCTGGCATCGTATCGTTCCCATATCTTTCCGGCATCATTCAGCTCTATCAGATTTAGCCACGGATACTTGTCTTTTTTTATCGCATTAATTCCATCAGATATTTTACTTTCACGGGCAACACCAACGATTGTAAATCCCTTGTCCTTATAGGCTTCATAGACCGCAATCATACTAATGGCTTTCTTTCGACAAGGGAAACACCAGGATGCCCATAGATCAATCAGGGCTACTTTACCTTTGATTTGCGACGAAAGAGAAACAAGCTTCCCTTCTGTATCGGGAGCTGTAAAATCGATGAATGGATTGCCTGTCTTTATTGCCAGAAAACTTTGAATCATGCTTTTCATTTGCCATGTATATGGATGTAACGGAAATCTATTCTCAAATTTTGCGTGGAAAATATTCATGCATTCGGGAACTTCATATTTCCGCTCCATTGCATCAATGAGCAGACTGTACCCAACCAGACTTTTATGATCCCGGATATAATTCAGTTGCCATTTTTGACAGTCTTCACCTAATTTAATCTCTCTATCCTGTAACGCTTTTGCCTCTGGAGTTAATGCTTTTCCGGTTTCATCTAATTTGATGGCCAGATTATTCAAACTATCAGAAATATGAGCATTATCTGTTTCCTTTATTTTCTTCATCAGTTGTTTGGCTTCTTCGGTGAAAATCCGGTCTTCATTCTTTAATCTTACTTTCTCTCTATCAATTTCTTTGTCTTTAAAAAGAGAATCAGCCTCTCTGTTATATCCGGTATACGCACGGTTAATGTCTCCACCCGTTACTGTATTTTGATAATAGCGTTCCATCGGATAAAGCTTTACATTGATCACTCCGGGTTCGGAAAAGAAATTACAAGGACGTCCCCTTCTTTGCTCTTCGTAGAAAAGCAATGTATATAATTCGATATACTTACAATTGAACTTATATTCAAACTTTCCATCAATAATAGGTATGGTGATTCCGGATGTTCGGATATCATCACCTTGTTTCACTAAAATAATTTTGCTGCTATTAGGACGGTCTATAACGTTGCCTTTTATTATGCAGTGAATAGAGTTATTCGGTCGGGTTGTCTGTGAGATACAGATTGTTGTAATCAATAATTCTGCAAATAATAACAGCAGGGCCTTTCTCATGATTGGTCTGATTTTCATTGTAATATTTTATAATTATCAGTCTTTGATTTGAATTTATATCGGCCACACCTACAACGTTTTGATGTTGTCAAATGCCGTAGGCATGACCGATATTGTAGCACACGGGTTTTAACCCTGTGATTTTATGTGTATCAATGTAGTGGACATTATTCCTTCTCCAATTCCTCCAACCTTTTCTTTAAATCGTCACCCCCATAATATCGGGTATTATTTTCGATTACAGCACCATGCGTATTGATAATCATAAAATGAGGAATACCGTTGATTTTGTATTGAGCTGCCAGTTGATTCCATTCATCGCGGGTTATGCGAAGATGCTCACCTTTGATGTCTTTGATGAAGTTATGGTATGGTTCCAGTGGAGATGATTCCTGATCGGTAATGTAGATGAACTTCACTTTTTTATTTTTAAACTCATCCGGCATATCTTTTCTCTTAGTCATTCCGGTACGGCACGGTCCACATCCGGTTGACCAGTAGTCGATTGCTAAGATATTTCCCTTGTATTGATCTATCAGATTGTGAAGAACCTGCTCTCCGGAAGTAACCGGACTCTTCGATTGCAATGTCTTTTCATTTTGCAGGACTATTTTTTCATCATTTACCCGGACTAACTCATCTTGTAAGAATGGGATTTTGAATAACGGTTTCAACAAATCCATTTGAGTAGGAGTGAGTGGTGTTGTCTTAAACTGCAGACACAATTCCCTGAGCATGATGATTTCAAAGATCAATCCTGGTTCCACTCCAAGTTTTTGTTTAAAGATTGCTTTCTGGATGTCGAAGTCATGGATTTTAAACAGAATATTAATCAGTGTTTGATGCTTTGCATAAAACTTATCCCTTGTATTCAGATAATTGAAAAACCGGAGAGAGTCTTGTGTAAATTCCGGCGGGGTTTGTTTTAAAGTCTGTAGTTCCTCTGATGTTAACGGGATTTTCATCTTTTCAAGCACATCGATAATAGCAGGTACATTGTATTCACCATTTGTAATATTTCTTTTCGATAACTTAATACCAGCGAGGTCCTTATTTTCAAGCTCCACATCAGCGAAATAATTAGGACTGATTATAGGTGAATATTCAAGTCTATTGATCACAGAGCTGAAATCATCGGTTAATGGTAAAAGATCACGGTTAGCAAACAGCTCTTTCAGGAAATCGTAATAAGAAATATCATTCAACACTTGCTTTGTAGAATCATTATTTGATTTATACTGCAGATTCATCAGATAATCCAGGATATATCCATAACATTTTGTATCAATGTGTAGTTTCTTTATTTGTAAAGCTTTAGGTGAAACCGGATTGTGCTGAATAAAAGCGTTTAGGGCCTCAATGTCTGCCTGTCTGTCTTTTAACTGTTTTGCCTTGAAATCAAGAGGGGAAAGCTCTTTGTCTTTCTGGAAAACCGAATAATTTCGTTCAGCTATACGTTTCATGGCATTTAGCTCCTCATTTTCCCGGGCATGACTACCCATAGATAATCTGGGATATACTTCAGCTTTGGGTTTATAGTTAAGATAAAGCATGGTTTTATCTCCAGGCTCCAGATAAACATTATATAACTCTCCTCCTATGCGGGCTGTAATTATTTGGGGATACAATAAGTTAAACTTAGCTTCAAAGCGTCCATCCGGTTGAAATGTCAGGAGAGCGGGAAAATCTTCTCGCGTTAAATCATTACTCAGATAGATTAATTCATTTTTAAATCCTAGCTTGGGAGAATATCCTTTCATATATCCCTGAAGGGTTGTTTCTTTTTGACCAAAGGGCAATGATGAAAAGGCGGGTTCACTCTTTACTTTGTAGTCGGAACGGGTAGTTTTTTTTCTGCTGTAGGTAAGCATCGTACTCTTTCCTTCAGAAATCATCAGTTTATTATCTGCAACCGGTAGCAGGGTCAGAGATACAGTCTGGTTTCCGTTCTTGAGCATCATCCGGATAGATTTACCTTGCTTTGTGACAGACTGATATTGCCAGAAATTATTTTTGCAAATCGCCAGTTTATCATAAAAACCGAATCTCCACTCGTTACTTCCGTCAGTTTTAAACCAGTTTCCTTCCAACTCTTCGGGCAGGATAGACTGCCTTTTAGATGGATTGATTTCGATTCCAAATATTTTGAAGGCGCCGTCACTTTTCTCTGTTTCGATAAAGTCTATTTTCTCTGTTTTCGGACTGATTGGTGGATAGATCAATGAGAAATGAACTACTCCCGAATCGGGCATATACCATTTGTCTCCCAGATTGCCCTGGTAACCGATGGCTGCCTTACAGTAAAGTTTATTCCCTCCGTCGGAATTGATGATGTAGTTGTCTTTGGCAAAGATAATCCAGTTCCGGGGTTTATACCGGATTGTAAAATCGAGGGTTGTAGCTGTATCGCTCAGGATAATCCGATCAATGAATACTGTACTATGCGTAGATGCTTCTACTTTGGGAGATGAGATTACCCGTTGAGCGATTCCTGCCTGACAAATTATGAACAGAAGCAAGGAAAGAATGATGTATTTCTTCATATTGATTGTGTGGTTATGGTTTTCAGTTTGTGACCTGACTAATTATCAGAATAATTCAATCACAAAATTAAACCTTAGGAAAATGCCTTCAAATAGCTTTATTGTTCCTTTTTCATCCCGAAATATACCTTTATTTGCATTACAAAAAACATTTAAAAGCATTTTCTTCATAGAAAACACTATCTTAGCTACTATTCTTTGCATTTTATCTCACACTTTACGCATGAATACTAATTTTAGAATCGTCTGGGTAATCTCTCTCATTGCTGTCTTTGGTGTTATTACATATCAATCATATTGGTTATACAATGTCTATCTCAATGCAAAATCTGAATTTCAGAAAGAAACTAACAAATCTTTATGTGAATCAATTTCCAGAGATTACTCTATCAGAAATAGAATCAGAATCCAACCAACCTCTTTCGTGAATGGCGCTAGCTTTGAAAATAAGCTTATTGTAATCAAACGAAATAACAAAACATATCGGGTAAGTTACAGAAAAACCGAAGATATGGCCAAACTTGTCAATCGGGCCTTTTATGACATAATCGCAATCAGTATTCCACTTAAAATACGAACTTTAGACAGCATCTATACCTCAGTTCTAAAAGAAAAGAACATAGTAGCAACACACTACATTACACTCTACAACTGGAAAACCAAGAAGGTACTCCAAACCTCCCAAAATAGGCAGATATTTAGTGGCGTTTTAGTCAAGACCGACTTTGTATATCCCGGTTTGGTCGATTACCACACCATCAGAGCCTATGTCGATTATCCGGTTTCGGGATTTATCCGTGAAATGAGAGGAATACTGATCAGTTCATTATTGCTGGCATTCATATTATTCGGCACGCTATATTATCTGTTCCGAACCATTATCCGCCAATACAAAGTTTCAAAAGTGCGGGAAGACTTTATGTACAGCATGGTGCATGAACTGAAAGCGCCAACAGCATTTATCCGCAATTCCCTTCAGATATTATCATTAACGGGAGCTACGACCCTATCCGATCGTCAGAAAGAGAGTATTAAGTCCATGCAAAAACGCACGACAGCCCTTACCAATCTCACCGAAAAGATACTGACGCTCTCTTCCCATAAGAAAGGATTACTAATCAATAAAAAACCGATTGAAATTCACGAAATGCTGGTAGAACTGGTAGAACAGTTTCGGGTCAATTCAGAAAAAGGGCAGCGCACGAACTTTGTATTAGAAGGTGCCATTACATCGATTTCCTTCAACGGAGACAGCCTCCATTTCCCCAATGCTATTGGGAATCTCATAGACAACGCCATCAAGTATTCCGGAGAATCGCCTGAAGTAGAAATTTCCACGCATATCGATGGTGAATACCTGTTAATTTCTGTGAAAGACAATGGTATGGGAATTTCAAAAGCGGCAATTCATCAGATTTTTGACCGCTACTACCGGGTACAACAATCGGGGGAGAAACGGATTCCCGGCTTCGGTCTGGGTCTCAGTTATGTAAAACAGGTAATAGACGCCCACGGTGGCAAGATAGATATTGAAAGCAAACCCGGAAAAGGGAGTCTGTTTCGTATTAAGCTGCCAATAGAATCTAATTATATTTTAAACCAAAGCACAGAACAACCTGCGATAGCCGAATACCCAAATCAGGAAGTGATTGCGTACAATTTATATAACCTATGAACAAGATCCATATACTTTATGCCGAAGATGATATTGAAATGGCTCAACTCAATATAGAGTTTCTGGAGTTTAAGAATTTCAGAATCACCCATGTCGATAACGGTAACGCTGCCTACGATGAATATATTAAACAAAAGCCGGATATTGTGCTACTCGACATTCGCATGCCGGGGAGAAGCGGCTATGATGTTGCTAAATTGATCAGAAAAGAAGATCAGCGAACACCTATTTTATTTCTTAGCTCATTGGTTAGCAAAAATGACGTGATCGCAGGCTTCGATATCGGTGCGAATGACTTTATCCGTAAAGAATTCATGATCGAAGAGGTCGAAGCCCGGATACGGGTAGCCTTAAATGCGGTAAAACCAAAGATTGAGGATAAGGAATATTTTCGGCTATCTGCACTGACAACATTTGATTACGCAACAAAAAAGATAATATCCGGCAATGACGAAATCAAACTGCCGGATATGGAGGCCAAATTATTATTCCTTTTGTGCAAAGCGGAGGGCAAACTAATCCAACGCACCGAGCTTTGTAAAACACTCTGGAAAGATTTCACACCCGAAACCACTGCGTTTCTAAATAAATACGTTGCCAAATTACGAAGCAGATTAGAGATTGACCCTCAGGTAGAATTGATAGTTCATAAAAAAGAGGGGATAAGATTGGTTAGGAGAAAATAATATACCAACAAAAAAAGCCACCTCAACGGTGGCTTTCTTTATATTGAATGGTCTATATCAATCAACTCTTATATTTCGTTTCGCGAAGTTCTTTGATCGTATCATCGGTCATGTAATCTTCGAAATCCATATATTTGTCAATCGCGCCGTCAGGAGTCAGGTCAATCACGCGAGAGCAAACCGATTCGATAAACTCGTGGTCATGCGATGCCATCAGGATCTGGCCGGGGAAAGCGATCATATTGTTGTTGAACGCCTGGATCGATTCCATATCCAGGTGGTTAGTCGGGTGGTCAAGGATCAGCAGGTTCGGATTCTGAAGCATCATACGTGAAATCATACAACGCATCTTCTCACCTCCCGACAGTACTTGTGCATTTTTCGACAAATCGTCGCCCGAGAACAACATCCGACCCAGATAACCACGCAGGAACGATTCACTGGTATCGCTGGAGAATTTACTCAACCATTCCACCAGATTCTCCTGTTTTTGGAAAAATTCCGTGTTGTCCATCGGCAGATAAGCCGTAGTGATGGTTACACCCCATTCAAATGTACCTGAAGTAGGTTGCAGCTCGCCGGTTATAATTTTAAAGAAAGTGGTCATTACGCGGTTGTTCTTTCCTAAGAAAACCACTTTATCGCCTTTCTCAATATTGAAATCAACATTTTTGAACAACACCTCGCCGTCTTGTTCGTACGAAAGGCCTTCCACGCTCAACACGCGGTCGCCGCAAGGACGTTCCTGCTGGAAAATGATCCCCGGATAACGACGCGTCGACGGTTCGATTTCGTCGATTTTGAGTTTTTCCAACATCTTCTTACGACTGGTGGTCTGTTTCGATTTTGCCACGTTGGCACTAAATCGTTGAATAAACTCCTGAAGCTCTTTGCGTTTCTCTTCCGCTTTTTTATTGGCATTAGCCTGTTGACGCGAAGCCAACTGGCTCGATTCATACCAGAAGGTGTAGTTACCCGAGAAAGCACGGATTTTACCGAAATCGATATCAACGATGTCGGTACAAACGTTATCGAGGAAGTGACGGTCGTGCGATACCACAATCACTGTATTTTCGAAGTTCGCCAAATAGTTTTCAAGCCAAAGTACAGTATCCAGGTCAAGGTCATTGGTCGGCTCATCGAGCAGCAGGTTGTCGGGATTACCAAACAACGCTTGCGCCAACAGCACGCGTACCTTTTCCTTACCGCTCAGGTCTTTCATATATTGCCCATGCAGATTTTCTTTGATGCCCAGACCGCTCAACAAGTTAGCCGCATCACTTTCGGCAGTCCATCCACCCATGTGAGCAAAATCATCTTCGAGCTTGGCAGCCAGGTGACCATCTTCTTCGGTGAAATCAGCTTTGGCATACAACTCATCTTTTTGTTTCGATAATTTCCACAACTCTTTGTAGCCCATCAATACAGTATCAAGTACTGTAAATTCGTCAAACTCGTAGTGGTTTTGTTTGAGTACCGAAAGGCGTTCGCCCGGTCCCATAGAGATATTACCTCGTGTTGCGTCCAACTCACCGGCAATCAGTTTCAGGAAAGTAGATTTTCCGGCACCGTTGGCACCGATTACTCCATAGCAGTTGCCTGAAGTAAATTTCAGGTCAACGTCTGAGAAAAGAGGTTTCTTCCCAAACTGAATAGCCAAATTTGAAACAGTAATCATTTGCGTCTATATTTTCTTTGTTATTTTCAGGGCGCAAAGGTAACACTATTCGCCCATTAACTAAAGGTTTCGGGATTAATTATTAATTAATAATCTGATTTTGAAGCACTATAAATGTTCGTCACAGAAATAAAAAGAAGCCATTAAAAAAATAGAGGACTCCCACTACTCCAACACCCAGACTGAGGTACCACAGAAGTTTCTTCTTAACCAATGCGGCAACAGACGAAAGCAGGATTGCAATTTGCAGGAAGATTACCGCTATACCAAAAGCGGAAGCGTGCTCCTGACATGTATCCCGCTCCTTTTCGAACGACTCGGCTTTGGTTTTGATCTCAGCTTTATCCTTATCATATTGGGTCAACTTCTCCTTATAGTTATCGATCTTCTTTTGGTATTCGGCTGATATCGCCTTTGAATCAGGTGAATAAGCCAGCATATCGCGTTGCAACTCCAGATTATCCCGCTGATTCTCGAAGATATAACTCTTGATACTTTTCGATTGATAGTACGACCATTGGTTAGCGGCACTGGTCTGGTTCATCAATGCTTTACTGCCATAACCACCTCCTTTGAAAGTAGACAACGTAGCACAAACCGCAATTAATACCGTGGACAAGGCCAGGTAATTCAGCCATTTTTCTTTCTTATCTTCTGCCATATTTCATTTACTTTTTCAGGTTTATAATTTGGATGCGCAAAATTAATCAATGTAGAATCAAGATAGAATTTAATGAAAGTTAATCCGACTATCAGGTTTGTGATGAATTCCTCTTTTAGGGCAAAAACAAAGACCAATATCGACTTTAGGTATAGTATAGGTTCATTCGGGATTTACTTTAGGTATTTATAGTCATAACATAGTCGTATAATAGAGATAACATAGTCATATGATACTCTTTATAAGGACTATTTTATCACTGTATTAATACTATGTTTCAATTCTATTAATTGCATTTATACGTAAAGCAAACATATACTAAACTCCGTTCAAACCATATTTCAAGCCTTTGCTCCCGAAAGTCGGAATCCCTTCATGGGCAAATCAACTGAATTAGGTCCGGTTGAGCGAAGTTTAGATATTGAAACCAAGACATATCCTGCCATTTTAGCTGATGAAAGCAATTTTACCATGGTTTGCCCGAATACTTTTTTCAATTTATTGTATATTTGAGCCAATAAAATCCTTTAACAAATGAGTAGGACAGAATTTATCAGTGCAGATGAGACCAAGGAGTTTATAGTCAATTACAAACGATTACTGACTTCTTTAGAGGGAACCGTTACTCCAACTGAACTAAAAGATATAAAAACAGCATTCATTCAGGCCATTGAGAAAGGCTGTTACCAAAGAGATCAATACGGTTTCCACCCACTGATCCGCTTGATAATCTCAGCCAATATCCTGATCGAAGAGATCGGTTTGCGCAAAACCTCTATCGTATCACTGTTTCTCTATGAAGCCGTGATGTGTGGTGTATATTCGATAAAAGATTTGCAGAATAATTTCGGTGAAGATTCCTCAACAATTATTCGCGGGCTTTCCAAAATCAAAGAACTGTATGCCAAAAATCCCTCGATAGAGTCGGAAAATTTCAGTAAACTGTTTATCACCTTCTCCGAAGATGTGCGGGTGGTACTCATTATGCTGGCCGACCGATTGTTTCTACTCCGTAACCTCAACGATCACCCCAACATCGAGTTTCGAAGACAAGTTGCCTACGAATGCTCATACCTATACGCACCATTAGCTCACCGATTGGGCCTTTACCGCGTAAAGTCGGAGATGGAAGATCTTTCCCTGAAATACACCAATCGGGAAATCTACAGCGAAATTGCTAAAAAGCTGAGCGAGACTAAACGGTCACGCGATGCTTATATCCAGAACTTTATCCTACCCATCCAGCAAAAGCTGGAAGAAGCAGGATTAAATTTCTCGATCAAAGGACGCACAAAATCGATTCACTCTATCTGGAATAAAATAAGAAAACAGGAGATTGCATTCGAAAAAATATACGACCTTTTCGCGATCCGTATTATCATTGATACTCCGGTCGAAAAGGAAAAAGCGGAATGCTGGCACGCCTATTCGATTGTAACCGATATGTATCAGCCTAACCCAAAGCGATTGCGGGACTGGCTCTCGATACCCAAAAGCAACGGCTACGAATCGCTCCACATCACCGTGATGGGACCCGAAGG
This sequence comes from Bacteroidales bacterium, assembly GCA_963668555.2. Classification (GTDB taxonomy): domain Bacteria; phylum Bacteroidota; class Bacteroidia; order Bacteroidales; family UBA7332; genus CAXXIC01. Next base: position 3,784,275 of record CAXXIC010000001.1, on the reverse strand, counting down.
AAAATGGGTGGAAGTACAAATTCGCACCGAACGCATGGATGAAATCGCTGAAAAAGGTCTGGCCGCACACTGGAAATACAAAGGTGTGAAGGGCGAAAGCGGCCTCGACGAATGGCTCAACAACGTGCGCGAAGTGCTGGAAGCCTCAGATGCCAGTCCGCTCGACGTGATGCAGGAGCTCAAACCCGAATTGTACGACAAAGAGATATTTGTGTTTACCCCCAAAGGCGATCTGTATAAATTGCCCAAAGGCGCCACTGTACTTGATTTTGCCTTTAACATTCATACCAAGCTGGGCAGCAAATGCGTTGGTGCCAAGATTAATGGAAAAAATGTAACCATCAAGCAAAAGCTGAATAGTGGTGACCAGGTGGAAATCCTGACCGCATCCACCCAAAAGCCCAAGCAGGATTGGCTCAATATCGTTACCACTTCTAAAGCACGCATCAAGATCAAACAATCGCTCAAAGAGATTGTCTATAAAGAGGCGGAATACGGCAAAGAACTGCTGCAACGCCGCTTCAAAAACCGCAAGATCGATATCGACGAATCTATCCTGATGAAACTCATCAAGAAAAACGGATTCAAACAGGCCACTGACTTCTTTGTCGAACTGGCCACTGACCGTCTGGATATCAACAAAATGGCAGACCAATACCACGAGCTTGAACTGAAGGAAAAAGAGCAGAACTCTGACTCACGCACAGCTGAAGGATTTGTAGCGCCGGCTCCCGTACACGAGCACGCCCACAAAAAAGACGATGAACTGGTGATTGATCAGAATCTGAGTGGAGTGGAATACAAACTGGCCAAATGTTGCAACCCGATCTACGGTGATGATATCTTCGGATTTATCTCCACTCTGGGTGGAATCAAAATCCACAGAACCACCTGCTCCAACGCGCCCCAGATGATCTCGCGTTTCGGTTATCGTATCGTGAATGCCCGTTGGACAGGCAAATCCGATTCACAATATACTATTACCCTGAACGTGCTGGGACACGACGACATCGGAATTGTCACCAACATCTCCTCCATCATCTCGAAGGAGAAAAACGTTACGCTGCGTTCCATTACCATCGACTCGCACGATGGGCTTTTTAGTGGAAACATCACCATCTCTATCGGCGATACCTCGGGACTGGAATCGCTGATAAAAAAGATCAGAACCGTAAAAGGTGTAAAGAAAGTAGAGCGCGGAAGCCGAATGTAACACAGTTTATAAAACTAATGCAATTGACAGATATGGACATATTACACAGCAATAAACCACTTATTCTGGTCACCAACGACGACGGCGTCACCGCTAAAGGCATTTCCGCTCTGATAGAATCGTTGCGCGGACTGGGTCAGATACTGGTAATGGCGCCGGATTCTGCCCGCTCGGGACAGTCAAGCGCCATCACCCCAAACACTCCGCTTCGTTTCAATAAAGTAAGAGAAGAAGAGGATCTGGAGATTTACCAATCTAACGGCACCCCGGTAGATTGTGTTAAGTTGGCATTCAATCAATTATTGGAGCGAAAACCCGACCTGCTGGTTTCCGGCATCAACCATGGGTCCAATTCGGCCGTGAGCATCCACTACTCCGGCACGATGGGAGCTGTAATTGAGGGGTGTATTGCAGGAATTCCCTCCATTGGATTTTCACTGTGCAGTTATCAGAGCGATGCCGATTTTTCTGTCAGCCAAATCTATTCCCGTCGGATTGCTCAGGATGTTCTGGCAAACGGCATTCCCAATGGCATATGCCTGAATGTAAATGTGCCCGAAACTCTTCTTGTACAAGGTATTCGCGTTTGTCGTCAGACTGATGCCGTGTGGCAGGAAGAGTATCTGAAACGCACCGATCCCTACGGCCGTGAGTATTTCTGGCTGACCGGCAACATGCACAATCGTGAGCCGGAAGCCGACGACACCTGCGAATGGGCACTCAACAACCATTATGTATCGGTAGTACCCTGCAAGATAGACCTCACTGCCCACCACTATATCGATCAACTTAAAAACCGTATGGAATGAAATATTTCCTGATTGCCGGCGAAGCGTCGGGAGACCTGCATGCCGCCAACCTGATGGCTGCCTTAAAAAAAGAGGATATTAACGCCGAATTTTGTTTTCTGGGGGGGGATCTGATGCAGGTTCAAGGAGGTAAATTAGTCAGGCATTACCGCGAAATGGCTTTCATGGGATTCATTCCGGTACTGATGAATCTACGTACCATCATGCGCAACATGCAGATCTGCAAGGATGAAATACGCTCATTTTCACCCGATGTCGTGATCCTGATCGACTATCCGGGTTTCAACCTCAAGATGGCTAAATTCGTCAAAACCGAACTGCATATTCCGGTTCATTATTATATTTCTCCTAAAATATGGGCCTGGAAGGAGTATCGTATCAAAGACATCAAACGCTATGTGGATAAGATGTATTCGATCCTGCCTTTTGAAGTACCATTCTATCAAAAGCACGGTTACGCGATCAATTTTGTCGGAAATCCGTCATTGGACGAAATCCATCACTATAAAAATACACAGCAAGAAGAGGTCAAAGCCTTTCGGACTAAGAATGCCCTTTCAGACAAACCTATAGTAGCTATTTTGGCTGGAAGTCGCAAGCAGGAAATTGACAAAAACCTTCCGCTTATGCTTGAAGCTGCAAAGTCATTTTCTGAATATCAGTTCATCATTGCGGGTGCACCGGGCATCGATCAAGAGTATTACACTCCTTACCTCAGCGGAACAGAGGCAAAGATTGTTTTCGGACAAACCTACCCCCTTCTGTCGAATGCTTATGCGGCACTCGTTACCTCGGGTACGGCTACACTGGAAACAGCACTGTTCAATGTTCCACAAGCCGTTTGTTATTACCAAAGCGGAGGAGTTATCCTCTATACAATTGTGGAAAAGGTATTGAAGGTACCGTACGTCTCGCTGGTCAATCTGATTGCAAACCGGTCGGTCGTAAAAGAATTGTTAGGTTATAAAGCTTCCGTAAGCAACCTAATACAGGAGCTAACCTTACTGCTCAATGATAAAGCTTACAGAGAAAAAATCAGAACCGGATACAAAGAGATAGAAAACCTTTTGGGTGAACCCGGTGCACCGGATCACGCGGCAAAAGCCATCATACAGGCTCTTAAATAACCAGAGGGGATGATGTTCTTAAAACCTCATCCCCTCTGGTATTGAATCCCTCAATCCTTTATTTCAAACTTATCCCCGTCCATCCAGGCGGGAAACTTCCGGCGGAAATCATGTAATACATCCAACGAAAGGGTTGCTGTAAGGATTTCGTCCACACCCGACGTACAAGCAACCACCTCTTGTCCCCGCGCATCAATCAAAACCGAATCGCCCGTATATTTGAGTCCCAATCCATCTGCCCCTACGCGATTTACGCCACAGACGTAGGCCATATTCTCTACTGCTCGGGCGGGTAAAAGCAAATTCCAGACTTTCGCCCGCGATGCAGGCCAGTTAGCCACATAGATCAATAAATCATATTCATTCTGCATATTACGCGCCCACACGGGAAAGCGCAGGTCATAACAGATCAGCAGGCAGATCTTCCACTCTCTGTAGTTGACAATCAACCGCTCTTTGCCACAGCTGTAATGGTTCGGCTCATCTCCCATACGGAATAGGTGACGTTTATCGTAAAACTCCGCACTTCCATCCGGATGAATAAAAAAACCGCGATTGTAATAGTGTCCACTTTCCGTAGCAATCATACTTCCGCATAATGCGACATCATGCAGCCGTGCGAGTTCATGTAAAACATTAAGCGTTTCCCCATCCGCAGCCTCCGCCATCGCTCTTGAATTCATAGAGAAACCGGTCGAAAACATTTCGGGTAAAACTACCAAATCTGTTGTTCCGGCAAGAAGCTCCAGCTTATCACCTAAGACAGCGAGATTAGCTTGTTTATTCTCCCAGATAATATCGGATTGGACTAAGGTTATACGTAGTTCGTTCATAATGGAAATGATATTCAGATATGAAAATAGTTTTCAGATAAGCGAATAAATATAGTTGCTTTGCACTGGGACAAACACCTATCTTTTCAAAAAAAATTGCGCGAAGTAAAGGTGAAAAACCTATACTCCGCGCTACAAATATAACAGTTTAAAGTAAATGCTATATATTTCCAATAGTAAAATTCTCAGGATGGCAAGCTTTCACATCTTTGAAATGCAGCTTGATCTGACGAATATCTTCATCTTCGTTTCCGGTTGGATGAAATATACCAAGTGTACCAATCTCCTTCTTCACGTAATCCATATAGATCAATGTGATAGGCACTTCTGCTTTCATCGCAATCTGGTAAAAACCTTTTTTCCACCTCGGATTCAACTTGCGGGTGCCTTCGGGAGTAACAGCCAAATGAAATCGTTTGCGACGTTTGAACTCATGAGCCATCCGATCAGTCAATTCTCCACTTTGTTTGCGATTTACGGGCACTCCTCCGAGTGATTTCAACAGATAGTTTATTGGAAATACAAACCAGGAATCCTTAATCAGGAAAGAAGCTGTTTTTCCAATAGAAGTATAAAATAGTTCACCGATAATAAAATCCCAGTTGCTGGTATGAGGTGCTACACAAATAACACATTTCTCTGGAATTTCAACCGTCACATTATGTTTCCAACCGACCGACTTCAGAAGCATTCGACTTAACAAAAGTCTCATTTATTCAATGCGTTTATCTCGCTAAACAGACCTTGTGCATCTTCGATAATCGAATTATTAAGCTTCTTGAAATATATTTTGACCAATGTCGGATTTTCTTTACCACCATAACTGACCACACGTTTCAGATATTCATCTTGAAAATTCAGTATTTTGTCTAACAATTGATCCGCCTTACTGCTGTCTACGCCAGGAATAAATTCTTTAAACAAAATACACTCGGCAAACAAGGCTGCAGTTACCTGATGGATTGCCTTTTTCAATTCGCGTTTATTAGCCATAACTTATTTTTTTTGATGTTTTTAGATTACAAAGTTAGTCATTTTAGATTGACCGCCACCCCATGCTCCCTATGTTAACATGTTTATGCAGATTTTCCGCTCCCGGTTCTACAATTAATTTAGTGACAATGAGTTTCGATTAGCTCCAATCCATGCATCAATGGCTAAACAAGCTCTTTTAAATCATTTTCAAAACACCTGTCTCAACCAACTACAAATCACTGTATTTATGGCATTTAATCAACCTCAAACAACAAAACACACTTAAAAGAACGATCCAGGGTAGAAAAAAACATCTCATATTGTTTGTTTAACAATTTTTTTACCTAGTTTTGCAATCGAATGAACATGTTTCATTCCTAGTGAATTTTGAATATAAATAATATGGAATACATCACTCCCGATTATATTTTTGAGGTTAGTTGGGAAGTTTGCAATAAGATAGGTGGCATTTATACAGTGCTCTCTACAAGGGCAAAAACTTTACAGAATTTGGTTGACGATAGATTGGTATTTATCGGACCGGATGTTTGGACTGAAAAAGAAAGCCCGTTTTTTATTGAAACTAAAACCCCGCTAAAGGCCTGGGAACAAATCGCTGAAAACGAAGGACTGATTGTTCGCACTGGAAGATGGGACATCCCCGGACAACCTATTGCTATTTTAGTTGACTTTCAGCCATTTTTCAAACATAAAAATAAACTGTATGCCAAAATCTGGGAATGGTATAAAGTAGAATCCGATCAGGCATTTGGTGATTATGACGAATCGTGTATATTCGCATATGCATCCGCTTTAGTGATCGAAAGTATTTATCGCTTTATCGAAGGTGAAAATAAAAAAGTCATCGCTCATTTTAATGAGTGGACTACCGGTATGGGTGCTCTTTATGTGCAAAAAAAACTCCCCAAAATTGGAACAGTATTCACTACACACGCCACTTCAATTGGTCGCTCTATAGCTGGTAACAATTGTCCGCTTTATGACCAAATGGCGAAATACGATGGCGATAAAATGGCTGGCGAACTCAATATGGTTGCCAAACATTCTCTTGAAAAACAGACAGCTCATCATGTAGATTGCTTCACAACTGTGAGCGATATTACAGCTGAGGAATGCCGTGAATTGCTCAATAAAACCGTAGATGTTATTACCCCAAATGGTTTTGAACATGATTTTGTTCCTAAAAGCGGAAACTACAAGCAAAAACGAGATCATGCCCGTTGCATTCTTTCAAACGTAGCAGAAAAACTTACCGGAATCCGGCCTAAAGAGAACGCCTTTTTTGTTGCAACCGGTGGTCGTTACGAATATAAAAATAAAGGGATTGATCTTTTTATCGATTCTTTGGCACGCATGAGAGATGCTGACGCATTCAAACGTGATGTGTACGCCTTTATACTGGTGCCTGCACATATGTTTGCTCCCCGCAAGGAACTTGTAGACAGATTAGTGGGAACTGACAAAAGCGTCACTCCTCTCCCTCAGCCTTACATAACACACTGGCTCCACTATATGGAACAGGATCATATCGTGAATCAGTTTAAGTGGTTTGGATTCAATAACGATGCAAAAAGTAAGGTTAAGGTGTTCTTTGTACCTATCTATCTGACAGGACAAGATCCCATATTCCACGAATCTTACTACGATCTGCTGATCGGTATGGATGCTACGGTATTTCCCTCGTATTACGAACCCTGGGGATATACACCATTAGAAAGTATTGCTTTTTCGATCCCGACTATTACAACAAGCCTCGCCGGATTTGGAGTTTGGGCCGAAAAGACATCCGGATCATCTTCAATTGACTCAGGAGTCGCAGTTATACAACGCTCTGACTTCAATCAGATTGAAGTAGCCGAAGCTATCCGGGAAAATCTGACCGAGTTGGTAAATATGCCAGACAAAAAGATAACCGAGATTCGTAAAAATGCACTTAGTCTGGCTGCCGAAGCCGATTGGGCTCATTTTATACGATATTATCAGGAAGCTTATACGAAAGCTTTACAAAAGAAATCTTTTCAAAATTAAACTTCAGATTGTAGTCATAATCAATTATACTTATGAAAGTACAAATTAGCAATGCAAACTCTCCTATATGGAGAGACATCACCGTAAAATCAAAGATGCCGACAGAACTTCAAAAATTGTCGGAAATAGCTAAAAATCTTTGGTGGGTTTGGAATTTTGAAGCGAAACGACTTTTTGGCTCTATTGATTCCAAAATATGGTCTAAAACAGCTCACAACCCAGTATTACTTTTGGAAATGGTGAGCTATGAACGCTTGTCGGAGCTCCGCAAAGACAAATCTTTCCTGGCTAAACTGGATGATGTTTACGCTGAATTCCAAGCTTATATAAATGCTGAGCGCGATAAGACCAAACCGTCGATCGCCTATTTCAGTATGGAATATGGATTAACTAATATCCTGAAGATTTACTCGGGAGGCCTTGGCGTATTAGCCGGAGACTACCTGAAAGAAGCCAGTGATTGCCGCATCGACATGGATGCCGTAGGATTTATGTATCGCTATGGCTATTTTACTCAGTCGCTTTCTATGGAAGGCCAACAGGTAGCCAATTATGAAGCTCAAAATTTTGCACACCTCCCCATAGAACAAGTGTTTGATGAAAATGGGCTACCAATGGTCCTTGAAGTCCCATTCCCCGATCATATTGTATATGCCAATATATGGAAAGTGGCCGTAGGTCGCATTAACCTCTACCTGATGGATACGGATGTGGAGGCTAACAGCGAATGGGACAGATCCATAACCCACCAACTTTATGGCGGTGACTGGGAGAACCGTATGAAACAGGAGTATTTATTAGGCATTGGAGGTATTCTATTACTAAATAAACTGGGCATTAAGAAAGATGTTTATCATTGTAATGAAGGTCACGCAGCATTGATTAATGCACAACGTCTCGCGGATTACATCAAGAATGACGGATTGACCTTCCAGGTTGCCCTCGAAATAGTACGTGCATCTTCTTTATACACCGTTCACACACCCGTTCCAGCCGGTCACGACAGTTTCGACGAAGGATTGTTCGGAAAATACATGAGTGCATTCCCTGCCAAATTAGGTGTTACCTGGCAAGACTTCATTGATCTGGGCCGTGAGCATCCCGGATCAAATGACAAATTCTCTATGAGCGTATTTGCCTGCAACACATGCCAGGAAGTCAACGGTGTAAGCTGGTTACATGGAAAAGTTTCACAAGAGATGTTCAGCCCAATCTGGAAAGGATATTTCCCGGATGAACTGCATGTTGGTTATGTAACCAACGGTGTTCATTTACCTACCTGGGCATCTTCGGAATGGCAAGTGTTCTTCCAGCAAGAATTCCCGGATGATTTCTGGCAAGATCAGGCCAATCCCAAAATGTGGGAACCTATCTATAAAATTTCCGATGATAAGATCTGGAAAGTACGCAAGTCTCTCAAAGAGAAACTGATTAAATATATCCGCGAACAATTTGAAGGCCAATGGTTAAAGAATCAGGGAGATCCTTCTAAAGTTGTTTCCATTCTGGAGAATATAAATCCGAATGCTCTAATCATTGGATTTGGTCGTCGTTTTGCCACGTACAAACGTGCCCACTTGTTGTTTACTGATTTGGATCGTCTGTCGAAAATTGTAAACAACGAACGATGTCCTGTTCTCTTTTTCTTTACCGGTAAAGCTCACCCGGCAGATGGAGGCGGTCAGGGTTTGATCAGACATATCGTGGAAATATCCCGTCGTCCGGAATTTCTGGGAAAAATCATTTTCCTGGAAAACTATGACATGCATTTGGCTAAACGACTGATTTCAGGAGTAGATATCTGGTTGAATACCCCAACTCGTCCACTCGAGGCATCAGGAACATCTGGAGAGAAAGCTGAAATGAACGGCGTATTGAACTTCTCGGTTAAAGATGGTTGGTGGTATGAAGGTTATCGGGAAGAGGCCGGATGGGCATTAACTGAGCACAATACTTATCAAAATACACAACATCAGGATCAGTTAGATGCTGCAACGATCTACGGAATGCTCGAGACTGAGATTATCCCGCTTTATTATGCGAAAAACAGCAAGGGATATTCACCGGAATGGGTACAGTATATCAAAAACTCATTTGCTCAGATTGCACCTTTCTATACCACTAAACGAATGCTGGACGACTATATTGATCGATTCTACAATAAGCTCGCGACGCGTTCGAAATATCTGGGAGAAAACAAATTTGAGAAAGCTAAAGAAATTGCCCTTTGGAAAGAAGAGGTAGCAGCTAAATGGGACGAAATAGAAGTCATTTCGATGACTTCTACTGAAGAACTTTGCCGCGCCACCTCTGTAAACGATGCGGGTACAGTTGATGTTGTACTTGACCTGAAAGGGCTCGGTGACCATATTGGTGTGGAAGTCGTGATTACCGAATTGGAAGAAGGACATCAGAAAATATTCTACATCAAAGATCTGCATCTTGTAAAAGTAGAAGGTACTCTTTATCATTATCACTTAACGAACAGAATTCAAAGCTCGGGTGCTTATAAATATGCTTTCCGCATCTATCCGAAACACCCGGACCTCCCCCACCGCCAGGATTTCTGCTACGTTAGATGGATCTAACGAGTATATCTGATGTTTGATTGGTAATTCTCATCTTGACAAACACATAGAATAGAAAAAAAAAGCTGCATTGGACTAGTTTCCGATGCAGCTTTTTTTTTGATAAATTCAGTTATTGCCGGGCAGCCAATTCCTTATCAAGCATATAAAGCCCGGCACCATCACCGATTCTTTTCAGTTTTTCGATAATTCCGACCAACGTAGCTTCTTCTTCTACCTGTTCTGTAACAAACCATTGTAATGCATATTCCGTTGCTTTATCATTTTCTTCACGAATAAGGTCAACCAGTTTATCAATATTGTCCGTTACCTTCTTTTCATGTTCTAATGCCATTTCGAAAATCTCCACAGTGCTTCCGAAATCTACCGGAATATCTTTGATGTCAGACAGGGTAGGTTTACCTCCTCTTTCGACCAGGAAACGCATAATTTTAAACGCATGTTGTACTTCCTCCTGATATTGTACACGCATCCACTGGGCAAATCCACCTAAACCTTCGGCAGAAAGTTGCAAGGACATAGAAAGATACAAATGAGCCGACCACATTTCAGCATTCGCCTGAGTGTTTAGCGCTTTTTCTACTCTTTTCTTTAACATAGCTGTATGATTTATTAGGTTATAAAAAAGTTTAGATATTATAAAACAAAGGAACAACCGGGTTTAGAATTCCTATCCTCCTTATTATGTTAAAACAGATTCTGAAGAATGCGGTTCGCACTAACTCTCGAAAATACGCACTTTTTTAATACAAAAGCGGGAAAGAACAATACAGCTCCTTCCCGCTTGATCAAAAATTATTTGTATCAGATTATTTGCGATAAATATCCAGACTTTCGACTGAAAAGCTTTCAATAAACTTTGCATGGCCTTTCACAGCTGATTCGCCAAAGTTAATATATACTTCAGCAGACTTCCGGAAATCCTCACAACGGGTAGCATCCTGAAGCAACAAATATCCCATGATGATATGACCGGCCATTTCAACCATACGGCGTGCATGAAAATCGACATATTCATTATCTCCTACCGCTTTCACAGCCTCAACGGTTTTGTCATAAGCAGCTGTCATTTCAATCAGCCGATTGCGCAGACTGGTGAGTTCGGGTGCAATTTCCAACGCTTCATAGTCGCGAATCATGGTCAGGTAAGAGCCTGTTGTCACATGACGAATAGCTGCTACCACTTGAAGCTGAGTAGTTCCTTCGTAAATAGAAGTGATACGGGCATCACGGTAAATACGTTCGCAGGCATAATCTTTCATGAATCCGGAACCGCCATGTATCTGCACACAATCGTAAGCATTCTGATTGCAATATTCGCTGGCCATACCTTTACCAAGGGGAGTGCAGGCATCGGCTAACTTCTGGTATTTCTTCATCTCATTGCGCTCATCCGGGGTAAGCTTACGCTCTTTGGCTATATCTTCAAACGTTTTGTATACATCCACAAATCGGGTGGTTTCATACAATAAAGTGCGTGTTGCGTCTAATTTAGCTTTCATGATCGAAAGCATTTCATATACCGCGGGAAATTCGATGATCGGTTTTCCAAACTGTTTACGTTCTTTGGCATAAGCCAACGCTTCACGATAGGCTGATTCGGAAACACCTACCGATTGAGCCGTTATCCCCAGGCGGGCGCTGTTCATCAAGGCCATCACATATTTGATCAACCCCATTTTGCGGTCACCGCAAAGTTCAGCTTTGGCATTATGGAACACTAATTCGCAGGTGGGTGATCCTTTAATTCCCATTTTATTTTCAATACGGCGCACGGTTACTCCACCATCGTTTTTATCATAAAGAAACATCGATAAACCACGACCATCTTTTGTCCCGTCTTCCGAGCGAGCCAAAACAAGCGAGATGTGCCCGTCTCCATTGGTAATGAAGCGTTTTACTCCATTCAGATACCAACAACCTTCTTTTTCACTATAAGACGCTTTCAGCATAACAGCCTGTAAATCGGAACCGGCATCAGGTTCTGTCAAATCCATAGCCATGGTTTCACCGGCACATACGCGGGGTAAAAACTTCCTGCGCTGTTCTTCACTGGCAAATTCATAAATGGTTTCGGCACAATCCTGCAAACCCCATATATTTACAAATCCTGCATCAGCCCGACTCACCATATCAGCTGCCATAATATAGGGAACGAGGGAGAAGTTCATCCCATTATAACGACGGGGAAGCGAAATACCCATCAGTCCGGCTTTTACCAAAGCGTCTAGATTTCTCTGCGTTCCTTTCGCGTATACAACATGGCCATCCACTACATGTGGGCCTTCCTGATCGATGCTCTCGGCATTGGGGGCCACGATATCGCCACATATTTCACCAACGATTTCGAGTACTTTCTCATAACTGTCCATGGCATCTTCGAAATCCATAGGAGCATAATCAAATTGTTGCGCATCGGTATAGTTACGCTCACGCAATTCCACGATTCTCCGCATCAGCGGATGATTTAGGTGGTGTTTCAGATCGGTATTATCGAAATAAAAGTTCATTTTTATAGGGGAGTTTGAGGGAGTTTATATTTAAGAAGTCAGGAGAAATTGTAGTTCGTATAATTGTCTATCCTTATTATTAACCAACCGACAATACAACTACATTTTACTACTTATCACTTGCTATTCTTCTTATAATACTTAATCATTTTCGGGATCACTTCTTCCACTGTTCCGTTGATTACATAGTCGGCAATACTGTTGATGGGTGCATTCTCATCGTTATTAATGGCTATGATAATAGAGCTTTCCTGCATTCCGGCTATGTGCTGTATCTGCCCTGAAATCCCGCAAGCGATATAAAGTTTCGGACGAACAGTTATCCCGGTTTGTCCGATCTGACGATCATGATCAGCATATCCTGCATCTACAGCGGCTCGTGATGCTCCGACTTCACCGCCAATCGTCGCTGCCAAGTCATAGAGCAATTGAAAATTTTCTTTCGAACCCACCCCATAACCTCCGGCTACAATAATGGGTGAGCCACTCAGATTCACCTTCGATTGTTCCATATGACGCTCGATAACCTCAACTACAAAATCAGTATCAGACACATATTTCGCTACTTCAAGTTTAACCACTTCCCCTTTATGTTGAAGATTGAATATCTCCTTTTTCATAACGCCTTCGCGAACGGTTGCCATTTGCGGACGACATTCAGGATTAATGATAGTGGCTACAATGTTTCCACCAAATGCAGGACGAATCTGGTAAAGCAAATCTTTGTAGATCTTATTCTCTTTTTTCTCTTCATGATCGCCAATCTCAAGAGCGGTGCAATCAGCTGTCAGGCCACTGTGAAGCGCTGATGAAACCCGAGGCCCCAGGTCACGACCAATACTGGTAGCTCCCATTAAGCACACTTGTGGTTTTTGCTCTTTAAACAGATTAACCAATACCGACGTGTGAGGCAAAGAGGTATAAGGATATAAGCGTTTGTCATCAGCCACATATAGTGTATCGGCTCCATATGGAAAAATCTGGCTTTCCACACCCTTAAGATTTGAGCCAATCACAACTGCTTCAAGCTTACATTTGAGTTGATCGGCCAGGCTGCGTCCTTTAGTGAGCAGCTCAAGACTAACATCTGCAATGATGCCGTCTTCTATTTCGCAATATACAAATAAGTTATTCATTGTTTTCTTCATGAGTTTAAGGAGTAATGAAAAGTCAAAAGAGGCTTTATGATGCCAACTTTATCAGAAACTCCATGTACAAATAAAACCAATCACAAGATTAATAATGGACAAATACAAGATTCATCCAACAAAATCATCCTATCGTATGATTTGCAATTAAGTCATACATAAGATTATCGATTTCGCGGTCTGACGGGGTAAGTACAAGACTCTCTTTTGCCTGAAAGACAACATTCTCGATTTTCTTTACCTTGGTAGGTGAACCCGACAATCCAACTTGTACCAGATCGGCATTGACATCGATTACCCCCCATTCGGTAAGATTAAGGTAAGGACGACCATCAAACATGTCCGTATAGTCGGTATTCATATTTTGCTTTTCGGAAATTGTTTTGGCATATTTATACTTCTGAATCAACTTAGCATTGCGCGGACGACAATCGGGAGCAGTACCATTGACTGTAACCAAAATAGGCAATTTACCTTCCACCACTTCAACACCTCTTTCCAGTCGACGTTTAATTCGAATTTTACCTGCTTTTACCTTCTGGATCTCTTCGGCATAAGTGATTTGTGCAATTCCCAGCTTTTCAGCGACCTGCGGACCTACCTGAGCTGTATCTCCGTCGATAGCCTGACGACCACAAAGAATTAGGTCATACTCTCCCATCTTACGAATGGCACAAGCCAATGCATAAGAAGTCGCTAAAGTATCGGCTCCGGCAAAAGCACGGTCTGTCAACAAAATACCACCGTCTGCGCCACGATACAAACCTTCGCGAATGATATCGGCTGCACGCCCGGGACCCATAGTCAGCAAATGAATCGTAGATCCGGGATGTTTTTCTTTTAACTCTAGAGCCTGCTCGAGGGCATTCAAATCCTCAGGATTAAAAATAGCCGGAAGAGCGGCACGATTTACCGTACCATCGGCTTTCATAGCATCTTTTCCCACATTTCTTGTGTCGGGAACCTGCTTGGCCAGGACAATTATTTTTAAACTCATTGATTGTGAATAGTTTTAAGGATTAATATTATTGTGTTTTTAAAAGTTCTGTATAAAGAGTATTATAAATGAGGAATCTGTTTCACCTCTCAAATTTCTTTGAATATTTCCCCTACTGTTGGATGCGGAAAAACGGTTCGCTGCCACTGTTTCAAAGTCAATCCGTTTTCGATTGCCATGCCAGCTAATGCAATGATCTCTGATGCGGGATTGCCTAACAAATGTACACCTAAAATATTTTCTTGCTTATCAATCAATACTTTGCAAAGCCCGTTAAACAATTCGTTTTCGGCCACGAAACGCCCGGAAAAGGTCATCGGAAGCTTTTTCACGTTATAAACAACTCCTTTTTGTTGCAAACTCTCTTCGGTTTCGCCAACTCCTGCGATCTCCGGATTGGTATAGACTACAGCCGGAATAGCACGATAATTCATTTTGTCAGAAATTCCGAGAATATGATTAGCAGCCACTTCAGCTTCACGAACAGCGGTATGTGCTAACATCGAAAAGCCGGTAATATCACCGCAAGCGTAAATATTGGGATGTGAAGTCTGCATGTACTCATTCACAGCTAATCCGTTTTGGATACGTTCCAGCGACAAGGTTTCGAGGCCAAAGCCATTTAATACAGATCGACGTCCCACGCTCAGCAATATTTTAGTCACAGGAATAGTTGTTCGCTCTTCTCCGCGATCCACTTCAACGGCAGAATCGTGTACAGAAACTACTTTGGTAGAAAGCAAAAAAGTTACACCTTTCTTCGCATATTCTACCCGGAGCAACGAAGCTATTTCACGATCCATGCCTGGTAGAATTTCATCGGTCATCTCTATTACAGTAACATTTACACCCAAACTATTGTAGAATGAGGCAAATTCCATTCCTATCACACCGCCACCAATCACCACCAGCGATTCGGGCAGCTCTTTCGATTCAAGTGCCTCCCGACTGGTCCAATAATCAACATCGGTTAATCCGGGAATAAAAGGAATCACAGTTGCACTGCCGGTACAGAGTAATAGCTTTGAGACGTCAAACAGCTCCTCACCGCATTGAAGAGTTATTCTATCGGAATCGGCAGTCAGGATTTTTGCTTCACCGGTAATTGTTGTCACTTCATGTGCTGTAAGTTTCGCACGAATACCTGCGGTAAGCTTTTTGACTACTTTGGTTTTTCGTTGTAATATTTTGGAAAGATCGAAGGAAGACTCAGAGGAAATGACACCGTATTTGGAACTATTTTTAATGGTGTCAGAGATTTTGGCAGAGTAGAGAAGTGTTTTTGTTGGTATGCAACCCTCGTTGAGACAAACGCCGCCAATTGCGTGTTTTTCGAAGAGGATCGTCTTCAATCCGGCTCCGGCAAGCCGTTCAGCCGCCGTATAGCCGGCAGGTCCTCCGCCAATAATTGCTATATCGTATGTCATGGTGTTTTTTCAAGGTTTCGGTCACAAATTTAAACGAATATTTCTAATTCCAATAAAGAAAGAACGAATTTTGTAATAGCTAAGATTCACAGATCAATTTTTAAGTTCTTCCTTTACAACATAACCACCTTTGCTGCTTAGCCGGCAGCCTTAACTTGCCACTAATTCCACTCATCATTTCCAGATAATAAATAGAGGATCTATTCGATTTTTTTCAACTAAACACACCTATTTGATACAATCTTCCATCTTTACATTTTTTCAAATAGATTAATACGAATGGCTGAAACTTTTTCAGAACCTGTTTTGTTATAGTATAAAGCGAGAAAGAAAACCCTGCAAATATCAGCCTATGAAACAAAAAACCAATCGTGCTTAGGCGTTTATGAAAAGTAAATAACATCCCCAAAGAGTGTATGCTCTAAGGGAATATAAACAACAAAGTTCACTAAATCTGATTCTATAGAAGGAAGCGTAATCACATCGACTATTGACAAATGATCAGGATTATCAGCGAGAACACAGAGGCAGTAAATAGCTTTATTTTATAGTGTAAACCCAAATAAAAGATGATTAGCAAAAACAGTAAAGCTCAATTGCCTGAATCATTTAATTAAGACAAATTCGATACGAGTACAAAAAGAATTAATCCTGAATTATTTTGCTACAAGTCAGAGGACTTAAGAACTGACCCAATAAACCGGGTTCTTACGGTGGTGAAATTTATGGTATTGACTCTTTAAACGAAAGACATCAGGAATGCATGAGAAGTGCAATGAACATTAGAAACCTGTAAAATCTACCATCAATATACTCACCCAAAAGCTGATCTTAGCGGATCAGCTTTTTTTAATTGTATGAGTCAACATCTTGATCAGGAATAGTTAAACATCAAACCAATCTTCATGAAAAATCCCATCAGAATAATCCACTGGGCGCCCAGAATCATCTGCATTTTAGCTATACTATTTATAAGTCTGTTTGCAGCCGATGCATTTACCCCGGAACGCACTATGTGGCAACAGTTGAGCGGCTTCGTCATTCACCTCATCCCCAGTTTTGTTTTATTAGCTCTACTAATATTGGCCTGGAAAAAAGAATTAATCGGCGGAATTATCTTCACATTAATAGGAAGCATATTAAGTCCGATTATTTTTCAGCACAACTACAACATGAACCACTCGACCTGGATTAGCCTGGGAATCATTCTTTCAATTTCTATACCGTTTGTACTGGTTGGCATTCTGTTTATCGTAAGTTATTTCCTGAAAAGAGAATCCCAGAACAAGTAAATATACCATGAGGCTATTTATTGGCATCGATCTACCCGACACAATCAAACAAAACCTCTTTGTTTTTCAAACTAATCTGAAAACGATGGGGCTAAATGGGGCTTGGAAATCCAAAGACTCTTTACACATTACACTGGAATTTCTAGGCGAAATCCCCTCTGAATCAATCCTAAATCTTATACAAATACTGAAGAACTGTGTAAGCAATAAAAAACAGTTCAAACTGAATATCATAGGTATTAATGCATTTCCTTCATTCAAACGACCTCATACCATATGGGTCGGAGTTGGCAGAAACTTAAAAACTCTCGAAGCGATCTGGAATGAAGTCCACTCGGAACTGGAAAACAATGGATTCATCTTACAAAAATCGCCCTTCAGACCTCACATTACTCTGCTTTCACGCCCTAAACACTTAGATTTTGATCTATCTGTATTACCCATAGGGAAATTGGGGGATTTTATCGTATCGGAAATAATTCTATTCGAAAGTAAAGTTGAAAACGGGAAACGAGTATACATCGATCTCTTTAGAGCTAACTTAAAGAATAATGAGCAAAATTGACTAATCTGGAGGTAATCATTTCTTTCAATAGGGAAATCCATCCAACCCTTTAACCTCCTATAACGGATCAAATGCAAATTCCGAAAAACTTTCTCTTCAGAGAGAAAGTTTATTTTTAACTTTGCAATCCACTAAACGAAGAAGATATGTTACATAAATTCGACTTTCTGATCATAGGATCAGGTATTGCCGGCATGAGTTTTGCGCTGAAAGTAGCTCATCGTGGAAAAGTAGCCTTGGTTTGCAAGACTGAATTAGAAGACGCCAACACATTTTACGCGCAAGGAGGAATTGCCTCTGTGACCAAACCGACCGATAACTTTCAAAAACATATTGAAGACACCCTCATTTGCGGAGATGGATTGTGTAACCGTGAAGTTGTGGAAAAAGTAGTTAAAGAAGGGCCTGAACAGATTAAGGAACTGATTAGCTGGGGGGTAAACTTCGATAAAGATGATGGAGGAAAGTTCGATCTGCACAAGGAGGGCGGTCACTCTGAGTTCCGCATTTTACATCATAAGGATAATACCGGTGCCGAAATCCAAAAATCGCTTATTGAAGCGGTAAAAAGTCATCCCAATATCAAGGTATTCGAAAATCACTTTGCTATCGAAATTATCACCCAACACCATTTAGGGCAAAAAGTAACGCGACAAACCCCTGATATTGAATGTTACGGTGCCTATATCCTAAATGAAAGGACCAACAATATCCACACTTTTTTATCCAAAACCACATTAATTGCAACAGGTGGCATCGGCAACATCTACCAAACCACAACCAATCCCGTAATTGCAACTGGCGATGGCATTGCAATGGTTCACAGGGCAAAGGGAACAGTCAGAGATATGGAATTCATTCAATTCCATCCAACGGCACTATACAATCCTAACGAACGTCCCAGCTTCCTGATTACCGAAGCCATGCGCGGTTACGGAGCTGTGTTACGTACGAAAAACGGCAAGGAGTTTATGCAAAAATACGATGAGAGAAAATCTCTCGCTCCCCGCGACATCGTATCGCGTGCTATCGACAACGAAATGAAGACCCGCGGTGACGAATATGTTTATCTCGATGTAACCCATAAAAATGCAGAAGAAACCAAAGAACATTTCCCCAATATTTATCAAAAATGCCTAAGCCTGGGGATTGACATAACCAAAGATTACATTCCGGTAGCACCTGCGGCTCACTTTCTTTGCGGTGGCATTGAGGTCGATTTACACGGACGCTCATCCATCCACCGTCTTTATGCTGCCGGAGAGTGTACATACACAGGACTACATGGAGCAAACCGCCTGGCATCCAACTCATTGCTTGAAGCAATCGTATATGCTGATGCAGCCGCCAAACACGCTTGTTCGGCAATTGATTCAATTGACTTAAATGAAAAAACCCCGGCATGGAATGATGAGGGAACTTCTCTTAACGAAGAGATGGTATTGATTACCCAAAGCGTGAAGGAGGTGAACCAAATTATGTCCACCTATGTTGGAATTGTGCGTAGTAACCTGAGATTGAAGCGCGCTTTTGATCGTCTGGAAATCCTCTATCGCGAAACAGAAAACCTATTCCAACGCTCTGTTGTATCAAAACAGATCTGTGAATTACGAAACATCATATACACTGGTTATCTTGTCATTACACAAGCTATGTTGCGCAAAGAAAGTCGCGGCTTACATTATACAATCGACTATCCGAAGAAAAATAAAATATGAATAAATTACTGGCTTAAGTGATAAATACGGATGCCCATTAAAATAATCCCTGCATAACATCAACCGTCCGGCTTTGATTGTTTTGTGGGGATTATTTACTTCTTTTCAACAGATCCTACCCCGAATTAGCAATAATCAATCTAAAAAGCCTTCATTATTAAACAAATGAAGTAATAAACAGTCCTACGTTTAATTGATTCTGTATATTTTAATCAGAATAAAAAGAGTTTAATCACTCTTTCAACTAATTTTGTCGTTCCAAAATTTCCAAACAGCCATATTTGCATCATTCCATTATCACGCTCATACTATGTCATTACCTTTAGCAGAACGACTTCGACCCAAAAATCTCGACGAATATATTGGCCAAAAACATTTGGTGGGAAAAAACGCCATTCTCCGCCGGATGATTGATGCCGGCAATATATCCTCATTCATTTTGTGGGGTCCGCCCGGAGTCGGAAAAACCACGCTTGCCCGAATCATTTCTACTCAACTAGATGTCCCGTTCTATACACTTAGTGCTATCAACGCCGGGGTAAAAGACGTGCGTGAAGTAATTGACAAAGCTAAAAGCCAGCGCTTCTTCAACGCTCGCAGTCCGATTCTATTTATTGATGAAATCCACCGTTTCAGTAAAGCTCAACAAGATTCATTGCTTGGTGCCGTAGAAAACGGCACAGTAACGTTGATTGGAGCAACGACAGAGAATCCTTCCTTCGAGGTGATTCGTCCGTTATTATCGCGTTGTCAGGTATATGTACTGAAATCCTTAGAGAAAAAGGATCTGCTGGAACTGCTAAATCGGGCATTGACAACAGATATTGAACTAAAACAAAAACAAATAGAATTCAAAGAAACCGACGCACTACTCCGATTTTCAGGTGGCGATGCCCGCAAACTGCTGAACATACTTGAGTTGGTAGTTAATGCTGAACACGGTGACAAACTAGAGATCAACGACCAGATCGTGACCGAACGTCTGCAAGAGAATCCTGCAGCTTACGACAAAGGGGGCGAGATGCACTACGATATTATTTCTGCATTCATCAAATCCATTCGAGGGAGCGACCCCGAAGCGGCGATATACTGGCTTGCCCGCATGGTGGCCGGTGGTGAAGATCCTGCATTTATAGCTCGCAGATTGGTAATTTCGGCAGCAGAGGATATCGGTCTGGCTAATCCAAATGCCCTGCTGTTAGCTAATGCCTGTTTCGACACGATGCAAAAAATAGGCTGGCCCGAAGGTCGTATTATTTTGGCTGAAACAACTGTTTACCTGGCCTCAAGTCCTAAAAGTAACTCAGCGTATCTGGCCATCGACGATGCATTGTCATTAGTGCGAGAGACCGGTGATCTGCCTGTGCCATTACATTTGCGTAATGCTCCCACCAAACTGATGAAAGAACTGGATTACGGAAAAGAATACAAATATTCCCATGATTTCGAAAATAACTTTGCGAAGCAAGACTTTCTGCCACGGGAGCTAAAGGACAAAACGATCTGGACCCCACAAAACAATCCAGCCGAAGCAAAGATGAAAGATCACCTGAATAAATTATGGAAAGATCGGTTTCAGTAAAGAAAATGAATTAAACTAATCAATCTCATTCTCTAATATTAAAAAGAAAAGAATGTCGCTATTGGAGAACCATTCGTCACAAAGAATACCAAGAAGATAAAAACAAGCTTTCTTAAAACAACAAAACTGTCTGCAGAGAGTCTTTTTCGGGGATTAAAATTCACACTAATATCACGGAATTAAATTGAAACCATATTGCATCGTCAGAATTATTTTTCCCGCTGAAAAAGATTGCCGAACGCAAAAAAAGTATTAATTTCGCCCCACATTTTCACTGTATCAGAATATTACTAAAAATAAATTTCAGATGAAAAAGCACAATTTTTTTGCAGGACCATCTATTCTAAGCGAATACACTATCAAAAACACCGCTGATGCTGTGTTAAATTTCGCTGGAACTGGATTGTCTATCTTGGAAATTTCTCACAGAGAGAAAGAGTTCGTAGCAGTTATGGACGAAGCTCGCGCATTGGTAAAAGAACTTCTTAACGTACCTGCAGGGTACGACGTAGTTTTCCTTGGCGGTGGAGCTAGCTTGCAATTCTGCATGGTTCCTTTCAACTTGTTGGAGAAAAAAGCAGCTTACCTGCAAACAGGTACCTGGGCAACCAAAGCGCTTAAAGAAGCTCAGCTTTTTGGCGAGGTTGACGTTGTAGCTTCATCAAAAGATGCAAACTACTCTTATATTCCTAAAAACTACGTCATCCCTGAAGATGCAGAATATTTCCACTTTTGCTCAAACAACACTATTTTCGGAACTCAAATGCGCTTTGATCCGGATGTAAATACTCGTTTGGTTGCAGATATGTCTTCTGACATCTTCTCTCGTCCTATCGACATTTCTAAATACGATCTTATTTATGCTGGTGCGCAGAAAAACCTGGCTCCTGCCGGTGTTACCATCGCTATCGTTCGCGAAGATGCTTTGGGTCGCGTAACCCGCAAAATACCAACCATGTTGAACTACAAAACTCACATCGAAGGCGAGTCTATGTTCAACACACCTCCGGTACTTCCAGTATTTGCAGCATTGCAGACACTGAAATGGTACAAACAATTGGGTGGCATCGAAGTAATTGCGAAAATGAACGAAGAAAAAGCGATGTTGTTGTACAACGAAATCGACCGCAATAAACTGTTCAAAGGTACTGCTGCTGTTGAAGACCGTTCTTACATGAACATCTGCTTCGTTATGAACGACGAGTACAAAGAACTGGAATCAGAATTCGCAGCATTTGCTAAATCTAAAGGCATGTTGGGTATCAAAGGTCACCGCTCAGTAGGTGGTTTCCGTGCTTCAACTTACAATGCATTGCCGAAAGAAAGCGTTCAGGCATTGGTCGACGCTATGCAAGAATTCGAAAAAGCTCACTAATTAATCTCACCATATGCGAAGACGCTAAGTCATAAAGTTTTTCCGGCTTTACACTTAGCGTCTTTGTGTTTTCAAACCATTAAAGAAAAATGAAAGTATTAATCGCAACAGACAAACCGTTTGCAGCAGCAGCAGTAAACGGCATCCGCCAGGTGGTGGAAGCAGCCGGTTTTGAATTGGCTTTGCTTGAAAAATATACTAAAAAAGCACAGCTACTTGATGCAGTGAAAGACGCTAACGCTATCATCATCCGTAGCGACATTGTTGATGCTGAAGTGGTTGAAGCCGCTAAAGAACTCAAAATCGTAGTTCGTGCAGGTGCAGGTTATGACAACATCGACCTGGCTGCTTGTACTGCTAAAGGAATCGTAGCAATGAACACTCCGGGCCAAAACGCAAACGCAGTAGCTGAATTGGCACTGGGTATGATGGTGTTCATGGCTCGTAACCAATACAACGGTACTTCAGGTACAGAGTTAATGGGCAAAAAACTGGGTATCCACGCTTACGGTAACGTAGGTCGCAACATTGCTCGCGTAGCGAAAGGTTTCGGCATGGAAGTTTGCGCTTTCGATGCATACGTGAAACCTGAAGTGATGCAGGCTGAAGGCGTTACTCCGGTAGCTTCTGTTGAAGAATTGTACAGCTCTTGCCAGTACCTTTCTATCAATATCCCAGCTACTCCTGAGACTAAAAAATCAATCAATCACGCTTTGCTGAGCAAAATGCCTAAAGGTGCCATGTTGGTAAACACTGCACGTAAAGAGGTGATCAACGAAGAAGAGTTGGTAAAAGTGTTGGAAGAACGTCCTGACTTCAAATACGTTTCTGACATTGCTCCCGACAATAAAGCTGAATTGCTTGAGAAATTCGAAGGCCGCGTATTCTTCACACCGAAGAAAATGGGTGCTCAGACTGCTGAAGCAAATATCAACGCTGGTATTGCAGCAGCTAATCAAATTGTTAGCTTCCTGAAAGATGGTGTTGACCGTTTCCGCGTAAACTAATCTTAATTGATCAACATTGAATCAGATAACGAAGGCGTCTCATTGCGAGGCGCCTTTTTTTGTGATAGTTAAACTGCTAAAAAGCGATTTAATCAGAAATAATTAAGATCTTTGCACTATAAAACAATTATCAATAAGCCTTGCGATACTTTATACATATAGGATTCAACGGTACCAATTACCGTGGCTGGCAGAAGCTGCGCGAAGTGATCAGCGTACAGGAGACGCTGGAAACCGCACTTTGCCGCATTCTTAAAATTCCAGTAAACATCAATGGCTGCGGACGTACCGATGCCCAGGTACATGCCAGCCAGTTCTTTTTTCACATTGATGTGGAGGAAGAATGGGAATACGATCTCAAATTTCGGCTGAATAAAACCTTACCTCACGACATCGCTGTCTTTGACATTATCCCGATGCCGGGCTTACAGCACGCTCGTTTCGATGCTACACACCGCACCTATGACTATTTTATCCACACCTATAAAGATCCATTTCTGCACGGATTAAGTTCTTTTTACCCCGAATCCGATCTCGATCTGAACAAGATGAGACAAGCGGTGGATCTGTTGCCGAAATACAATGACTACCGCGCATTCTGCCGTACCCCCAATAAATATGAACATACGATTTGTAACGTCTCTTCCACGGGATTGTACGCTAATCGGGCGGGAGATAAAATTCGCTTTCAAATCACCTCTAACCGATTTCTCACCGGCATGATCCGTATCATCGTGGGCAAATTGCTGCAAATCGGCCGGGGAAACCTAACTATCGGGGAATTTGAAAGTTATCTCATCAGTAAACAGACGCCACCCACCATAATTCCGGCATATCCGCAGGGACTGTATCTATCGAAAGTAACTTACCCCTACCTGAATCTCCCTTCACGACCTGAGTTTTCAGCCGTGCTACAAAACAATACAACTGATGCGTGGATTGAATTATAAGTAAAAAAAAAACGTCTCAACACATTTATTGAGACGTTTTTTTTACTTATAAAGCTTGATTAAGAATCCTGACGCTCGAGTAACCAAATATCATCGAATCGAGGCGTATATTTAGCTTTTATACGGTCACGCTCGGCAGCAGCATCGTCCTTTGAATCGAAGCTGGCTACAATAACACGATACATCTGTTTTTCATTTTGAGCCAAAATCACTCTGTAACCATCCTTTTCCATATTTTCTTTCAAGGAAGTTGCATTGGTTTTGTTAACGAAGCTACCAATTACAACACTGAATTTACGCAATCCTGACGCATCAGAGGCCAGTACCGCAGTAATTTTTTCTTTGCGAACAGTAACCTGAGGTACAGCACTTTTAGTTACAGTTACATCGGGTTGAACGGCTTGCTCTGTGTTGGTTTGAGGTGTTACTTCTTTCTCTTTTGCTTTTTCATAAGCAGCTTTGTAAGCACTTTGTTTGGGTTTACATGAGGTTACTCCCAAAGCAAGAAGAAGTACAAACGAATAAAATATCAGCTTTTTCATAGTCTATGTGGTTTATTACGTACAAATATAGTAAAAATTAGATACTTAGCCCAATCATTAGCATAATTATTCAGAATACAAGTAATATTCTGCTATATTTTAAGTTAATACAAAGGCTATATCCTATTAATATTAAAACAACGCCATAAAAAATCTTTTATCTTGTGAAATGAATTTCTGCAGGTTCAGCTCGATTACAAAACTCCCTTGGTGGAAGGCAATTCATAATTGAAAATATCCCGCTTCACCGCCATTTTAATTGCACGAGCTAATGCTTTGAAGATACCTTCTATTTTATGATGCTCGTTTTGACCTTCTGCCTGTACATTCAGGTTCATTTTGGCTGCATCACTCAGCGATTTGAAAAAGTGCAGAAACATCTCGGTGGGCATGTCACCTATTTTCTCTCGATTAAACTCAGCATCCCACACCAACCAGGGACGACCGCCGAAATCGAGTGCAACGGTACAGTAGCAATCATCCATCGGCAAAGCATAACCATAGCGTTCAATGCCACGTTTATTACCTAGAGCCTGATAAAGAGCTTCACCTAGTGCTAACGCTGTATCTTCAATAGTATGGTGTTCATCTACTTGCAAATCACCTTTCACTTTGATGGTCAAATCCATCCCTGAATGTTTTCCGATTTGCTCGAGCATATGATCGAAAAACCCGAGGCCGGTCTCAATGTCGCAACGACCTTTTCCGTCCAGATTAATTTCCACCAAAATATCGGTCTCCTTGGTAGTACGCTGCACTTTAGCACGACGCTCCCCCGCAAATAGAAATTCTGCAATTTGATCCCAGTCAGTCGAAACCAAAGCACAAACCTCATTCAGGTTATTTTCATTCAACAATGGCTCTGCAACCTCTGGATCCTGCATAAAAATGGCACGACAACCCAGATTTTGCGCCAGTATCACATCGGTTATGCGGTCTCCAATTACGAAACACGAGGGTAAGTCATATTCACCTGACAGATATTTCGGGAACATGCCGATGCCGGGTTTGCGGGTCGGTTTATTTTCGTGTGGAAATGATTTATCAATCAAAATATCGTTGAAGGTTACGCCTTCATTTTCGAATGCCTTCAGGAACATGTTGTGAGGTGGATGGAAAGTATGTTCGGGGAAAGATTCCGTTCCCAGTCCATCCTGATTGGTTACAATAACCAATTCAAAATCCAGATTCTTTTGAATGAAATAAAGATTACGGAAAACCTTCGGTACAAACTCCAGCTTTTCCAGACTATCTAATTGATAATCGACAGGTGGCTCAAGCACTAAAGTGCCGTCACGGTCGATAAACAGGGCTTTTTTTTTCATAGATATTTTAAAATTGCTCAGATGACACTGATTAATCTTCGTGTCTTTGCGTTTAAATATTCTTCAATGCGTCCAACAAAGTTTTATTTTCTTCGGGTGTACCGACAGTGATACGCAGACAACCTTCACACAATGTTACCGTATGACGATTGCGCACAATAATTCCCTTTTCCACCAATTTATTATAAATGCCGTTTGCATCGCCTACACGCACTAAGACAAAGTTAGAATCGGTAGGATATATCTTTTGTACTATAGGTAATTCCTGCAACTGCGCAACCAACGCTTCACGCTCTTTAAGCAACACCTTCACCCAGGTTTTTACCTGATCAGCTTGTTCTAACGTCTTCAAGGCCTGTTGCTGAGTAAGCAGATTGACATTGTAGGGATACTTGATTTTGTTGAGTACGGAAATAATTTCCTTACTTGCAAAAGCCATTCCCAAACGGATAGCGGCACTACCCCACGCTTTGGAAAATGTCTGCAACACTATCACGTTCGGATATTTCTCCAGATCCGCAAGGAATGTTCCTTTGTCTGAAAAGTCAATATAAGCTTCATCAACTACGACAATGCCGCGGAAACCGTTGATTACACGTACAAGCTCTTCTTTAGGAAAGGCATTGCCGGTAGGATTATTGGGAGAGCAAAGAAAAATCACTTTAGTTGTATCATCAGCTGCTTTCAAAAGTGCATCTACATCCAACTGAAAATCTTCGGTCAAATGCACTTTACGATACGCCACATTATTTATATCAGCGCAAACCTGATACATGCCATATGTAGGATCAATTGCCACTACGTTTTCTAAACCCGGCTCGCAAAACGCACGAAAAACCAAATCAATAGGTTCATCGCTGCCGTTTCCAAGCAGGATATTCTCACGCGAAACACCTTTTATTTTCTCTATCTGCTCCTTTACTACCCATTGCATCGGGTCGGGATAGCGATTGAAAGGTGCATTATACGGATTTTCATTCGCATCGAGATAGACGGAAGCTTCACCTTTGAACTCATCGCGTGCCGATGAATAAGGTTTCAGATTCCAGATATTGGGTCGAACTAATTCTTGTAAATTCATAATAGGCCTCTCCCCCTGCCCCTCTCCAAAAGAGAGGGGAGAAAGATACTTATATTGTTAATAATTAATATTTATCAAGTGACCTCTACGCCCCTCTATTGGAGGGGTTGGGGGAGGCTTATTTCTTTCAACCGTACCGTCACCGCATTCTTATGCGCATCGAGCAATTCGGCTGCTGCCATCGTTTCGATGACCGGACCAAGTTGTTTTAAGCCTTCTGCTGTGATTTCCTGAAAAGTAATCTTCTTGATGAAGCTGTCCAGATTCACTCCACTGTATGCTGTTGCATAACCGTTTGTCGGTAGGGTGTGATTCGTTCCCGAAGCATAATCACCCGCACTTTCGGGGGTGTAATGCCCCATAAAGACAGAACCGGCATTGATGATTTGCTCCGACAGTTCACGGTAATTTTCGGTCTCGATAATCAAATGTTCGGGAGCGTATTGATTCGTCATGCGAATAACCTCATCCCAGTCTTTAACTACGATGATCTTACTGTGATTCAATGACTTTTCAGCTAACTCGCGACGGGGAAGAACAGACAACTGGGCTTCAATCTCTGCCATCACCGATCCTACAATGTTCTCATCACAAGTCACCAATATTGACTGGCTATCCGACCCGTGCTCTGCTTGCGATAAGAAATCAGAGGCTACAAACGCCGGATTAGCCGTTTTATCAGCAATAATCTGTACTTCCGATGGACCGGCAGGCATATCTATCGCCACATCTTTGAGGCTTACCAACTGTTTGGCAGCAGTCACATACTGATTACCAGGACCAAAAATCTTATAGGTTTTAGGAACACTTTCCGTACCGTAAGCCATAGATCCGATCGCCTGAATACCTCCGATTTTGAATACTTTGCTTACGCCGGCAGCCTGGGCGGCAAACAGAATCGCGGGGGGAATCTTACCTTCACGATTGGGTGGCGTACAAAGCACTATCTCTTTACATCCGGCAATGCGTGCAGGAACAGCCAGCATCAATACTGTAGAGAATAATGGTGCGGTTCCTCCAGGGACATAGAGACCGACTTTCTCGATAGCTACAGCTTTCTGCCAGCAAGTGACTCCGTTCATCGTGGTCACCTTTTTACCTTCGAAACGTTGTGAAGCATGGAAAGTTTCGATGTTCTTCAGCGCCACCTCAATAGCAGCTTTTAATTCGGGAGAAACCAAAGTCGAAGCTTCAGCCATCTCCTCAACAGAAACCTGCAATGCATTGAGTTCCACTTTATCGAACTTCAATTCATATTCTTTTACCGCCTCATCTCCATGAGTACGAATATCATTGAGCACTTGCTGCACAGTACCGAACAACGATGTTGTATCCAAAGCCGGACGGGCAAGCAAAGCCGACCATTCGCTTTCGGCAGGGTATTTTATTATTTCCATAAAGAGTAGCCTCCCCCAACCCCTCCAGAGGAGGGGAGAAAGAATTCGATTTAATTATTAGAACTATTTTGATTTCCCTTCTTATTCCCTCCCTATGTGGGAGGGTTAGGGTGGGGCTTTTTCTACAATATCATTTTTTCTATAGGAACAACCAAAATACCTTCAGCGCCAAGATTTTTAATTTTGTTGATGATTTCCCAGAATTTTTTATCATCAATAACTGAATGCACAGAACTCCAGCCCTCTTCAGCCAAAGGCATCACAGTTGGGCTTTTCATTCCCGGAAGAATGCTTATAATCTCGGACAAGTTTTCGTTTGGCGCATTTAATAGGATATATTTTTTGCCATCAGCTTTTTGTACCGCATCGAAACGGAACAACAGTTCGTCCAAAATCTCTTTCTTTTCATCTGAAAGAGAATTATGGCCAATCAAAACCGCTTCTGATTGCATTACGACTTCCACTTCTTTCAGGTGATTGCTCACCAAAGTGCTGCCTGAACTAACAATATCAAAAATAGCATCCGACAAACCGATTCCCGGAGCAACCTCTACCGAACCGGTGATCACATGAATATCCGCCTGAATATTATTCTTTTTCAGGAAGTTTGAAAGAATAACAGGGTATGAAGTCGCGATTTTCTTACCTTGAAACCAGCTTATACCCTGATAATCCACATCCTTTGGAATAGCCAGCGAAATGCGGCATTTGCTGAATCCGAGACGTTTTACGATTTGTGCATCTTCTTCTTTTTCTACAAACTCATTTTCACCCACGATACCTACATCAGCCACACCTGACGCTACAGATTGGGGAATATCGTCATCACGAAGGAATAGAACCTCAATGGGGAAGTTTTTCGAAGGGATAAGAAGCGTACGTTTAGCGTTAGACAATTTGATGCCCGCTTCGGTCATCAATTCCATTGTCTCTTCGTAAAGACGGCCTTTGGCCTGCACTGCAATTCGTAACATAGAAGTTGTGTTTATTTGATTATCTAATTAATTGGCTTAGGGAAATAAAAAAGGCTCACCCGTTACGGCAAGCCTTTGTATTGATATCGTTTGTAAACATACATGATAAAACAGCCCACCGAGTATTACTGCTGGAAATGGTGATGACCGTGATGAAATGTTGTTGTATACATAATCATTGGATTTTGACGCAAATATAGACTAATTTATCGAAATAGCAGCAACCTTTCTTTTGAAATTGTCATCGGAGACTATTATTTAAGCTAAAAAGCACCAATTCAGTATGCTTATAACAACTGACACAAGGAAAATCGAGGAAAATGCATTTTCTTTGTACTAGGGAAACACTTCCTTACGTAAAACGTATAAATTAAAAATGGATTTACATCAGGTATTTACAATTGCATTCTGGGCTATATTTCTGGTTGCATTCGTTATCGACTTCCGCTTCACGGGAACTAAGGACCGGACCATGAGCGTGAAAAAAGCAATCGGGTGGACACTATTCTGGATTACCATTGCTTTCATCTACGATTCATTTATCTATCACTTCTATCCGCAAAACCCCGGCACAACGGTTTCAACAGCTCATACAATGAGCATAAAATTCCTATCCGGTTTTTTGATGGAAAAATCACTTTCGGTGGATAACCTGTTCGTTTTCATCGTGATTTTCTCTTCAATGGGTATCAAAGAAGAAAAACAAGCGAAACTCCTGAAGCTGGGAATTTTGATATCGATTGTCCTTCGTATCATATTCATTATGGCTGGTATGAGCCTGGTTAACCAGTTTGAATGGCTCTTCTATGTATTCGGAGGCATCCTGGTTTTCACCGCAATTAAAATGTTGGTAAAAAAAGAGGAGCTGGAAGAAGTTCATCCTGAGAAAAATTTAATGTATCGCTGGACTTCTAAGTTTTTCCCGATTGATGCTCACTCAAACGAATTAATATTCCGCAAAGAGGGTAAAATCACGGTTAGTTACCTTTTTCTCGCTTTAATCGTAATAGCATCGTCTGATGTGCTCTTTGCCGTGGATTCGATTCCAGCAATCATCGGAATTATCCGCGAAGGCGCTGAAGGTATTCTCACCATCGATCAGGAAAATTTCATCGCTGTATCGTCAAATATGTTTGCCGTTATGGGGCTGGCTTCACTTTACTTTGCACTCAAAAGCGTAATGAATTCCTTCCACTATTTAAAGGTGGGTGTGGCAATTATTCTCGCATTTATCGGATTTAAAATGTTAGTAGCCGAAGCTGAGTTTTTCAAAGCAATCTTTGAGAAAAACCATTGGATCTCATTTGTTGTGATTGTTACTACGATTATGATATCCATCGTTGCATCTTTGATTAAGAATAAAATCGAAGAACAGAAAGTAAAAGCTTAAATTCATTTTCTTACCGAATAAAGGCCGTTTCATCTCCTGATGGAACGGCTTCTTTTTTATCCGAAAGCTACAAACAATAGGGTATAGGGATTGTTATAAACTTGTATAACCAGTTAGTTTTCAATATAAAACACACTTACACCATGAAATCCGAACTACTTTTCATCATCACTTTCTGGATCATATTCATTTTGGGATTCTTTATCGATTTTAGAGTCACCGGTGAAAAGCACTTTCATATCACCATCCGCAAAGCCGTCGGATGGACCCTGTTTTGGTTTACCACTGCCCTTGCCTATTGCCTGACCATCTATCTTTTTTATCCGCAAAATGCGGGAAATACTTATCCGACTGCTCAAATCATGAGTCTGAAATTTCTTGCCGGCTACATCACCGAATACTCTCTCTCAGTGGACAATCTGTTTGTATTTATCCTGATCTTTACCTCGATGCATGTAGCCGAAGATAAACAGGTGAGATTATTAAAGCTGGGGATCCTGATGTCAATTGCACTAAGAATTATATTTATATTGGTGGGGATGAGCCTGGTGAATAAGTTTCAGTGGATGTTCTATATCTTCGGAGGAATATTGATTTACACGGCAGTAAAAATGCTTTACGAAAAGGAAGATAAAACCCCGAAAGATCCCGCACACAATCTGATATGTAAAATTGCATCGAAAGTAGTGCAGGTAGATGTACACACACGACATTTCTTTTCCCGGAAAGATGATAAATTACATATCGGTTATCCGTTTTTGGCATTGCTGGTCATTGCCAGTACCGATGTGATGTTTGCCACAGATTCCATACCTGCCATTATCGGAGTGATCCGGGAAGGATCTGCAAACATATTGACCAACACTCAGGAAAATTTCCTGGCCATTTCCTCAAATGCTTTTGCAGTGATGGGATTATCATGCTTGTTTTTTATAATCAAGAAAGTCCTATCCAAATTCCGATATATCAAGACCGGAGTTTTCTTCATACTCTTCTTTATCGGAGTTAAAATGCTGATTATTGACTTTCCGCTTCTAACGGATTGGCTGGCAGTACACCAATGGATCTCGATTACCGTAATTGCCTCAATACTTACCATATCTATAATCGCTTCCGTATTGATTCCGGAGAAAGAGACTCAGAACGCATAAAAAACCGCCGGCCTTTTTTCAG
This sequence comes from Bacteroidales bacterium, assembly GCA_963668555.2. Taxonomy (GTDB): domain Bacteria; phylum Bacteroidota; class Bacteroidia; order Bacteroidales; family UBA7332; genus CAXXIC01. Next base: position 3,752,228 of record CAXXIC010000001.1, on the reverse strand, counting down.
ATACCTACCAAATAAAAAAAGCTGCCCGAAATCGGACAGCTTTCCCGTGAGGATAAATTCATTACTTCACTAATTTTTTCAACTGTTCGGGCGAAAGGTTTTTCGCCACAATGACACCATTGGGATCGATCAGATAATTTGAAAACCCTTTCGATAGCCGATAGGTTTCATACACTTCGGAATTTTCCCCGTTCGACACTAAAAACTGTGTCTGAGGATCAATTCCATCCATACGAACGGTTTCTTTGAAAATCAGCTCTTGCGGATCAAAGGAAAGAGAAACCATGCGTACGCGGTCAGAATAGTTCTTCTTGACCGAGTTGTACATCAGCAGATTGTTGACACGAGAAGGGGCGTCATAAACAGCCCAAAACTGGAGTATGAGATACTTCCCGCGAAAATCGCCTAACAACTCTTTTTCCGCATTACCAATCCGGATTTCAGGGGCTGAACTGCCCGGTGATAAACCAACTCCGGGACGAACGTCTTTTCCCACGTAAGCCGTGGCCGGAATAAAGATCAATAATGCAAGAAAAAAACTTTTGAAAGAACGCATAAATGTTGATTTTTGGTTTAACACTAAGCCTGCCCCAAAGTTAAAATCCGAGAGGCAAACCCCACAGATTTTCTGTAGTAAGAAATGGTAAAATGCTATATTTTAACGATTTCTCTGTGAATCAACTTAGGCAAATATAGAAACTTTTGTGTTAAACCACCAAATCTGCGTTATATTATTTTCAATATTGAAGGTTTTTTCTGGATTTTAACTATATCCAACCCCTTCACTTTACATTTTTAAACAATATAATCGATCCCCGAACGACTTTCACGCACTTCTCCGATTATTTTGGCAATTGCTACATGATCGGGGTGCTTGGCATAGATATCGACATGCTCCATTTGCTCAAATTCCGACTCTAAAACGAAGTCGAAAACCTCAGCCGGATTGGCGTTGATTCCCACTTTCATACTCTTCAAAACATCGATTTTTTCAACCAAAGCTTCCAATCCGCTTTTGATCTCCGCTAATTTAGTCGATTTTGCTTCCGGGGTGTCAAACTCTTTCAGTTTGAACATAACAATGTGTCTTACCATTTTCTGATGATTTTTAAATTTCACAAAAAAAGAAGAGTCGGGCAATTACCTGACTCCTCTAATCTCTTTTCTGATTTATAATTTGTAAAAGAAATCCGATGCTATTAATTCGAGCTTGTGGGTTTGCAACACCTCAATGGCTTTATCCACATCGCCGGGACGCAAAATTATACTTGCTGTACCACCGCCGGATGAAAAGGCATACATGTATTCTATTTCTACGCCATTCTCTGACAAGATTCCCAATGCTTTTGCCAATGAACTGGGCACATCCGAACAACCCAGACATATTACATCGGTAAGATTTACCGTAAAATGCTCCTCTTTGAGTATTTGCAACGCCTTATCGGGTTCAGAAACAATCATTCGCAATATCCCGAATTCGGCATTTTCAGCCATACTGAAAGCCGTAATATTAATACCGGCTTTGCCCAGTGCCTGAGCCATCTCTTTGAGTCTTCCCGTTTTATTTTCGAGAAAGACAGTTAATTGTTTGATTTTCATCTTTTCAAAGATTATGTGTTACATGGTAATTTATATCTCAGAATCACTTTTCGCTCATATTGAATGGAAAGTGGAGTTATCCTCTCAACCCTTATACCATTTTGCGCTTATCAATTACCCGTTGGGCTTTACCCTGACTACGCTCAATGCTGCGCGGTTCCACAAGTTTCACATCGCAGGAAATCCCAATAACACTTTGCAGACGATGTGCGATTTTCTTCTTTAGTTCCAGCATCTTGGTCATTTCATCGGAGAAAAACTCTTCGCGAACTTCCACCTGTACCTGTAGAGTATCCAGATTATTGTTACGTTCGACCACCAATAGATAATGAGGTTCAAACTCCTGCAATTCAAGAATTACACTTTCCACTTGCGACGGGAATACATTCACACCGCGAATAATCAACATATCGTCGCTGCGACCGGTGATGCGGGTCATTCTCACTGTTGTGCGACCACATTCACATTTATCATAGATTAATGAGCAAAGGTCTTTCGTACGGTAACGGAGCAACGGCAAGCCCTCTTTGGTGATGGTGGTAAATACCAACTCCCCTATCTCACCGGGCGCGCAAGGCTGCAAGGTTTCGGGATTGATAATTTCAGGGAAGAAGTGGTCTTCGCTGATGTGAGAGCCGCTTTGACATTCACATTCGTAAGCCACACCCGGACCGATCACTTCGCTCAATCCGTAAATATCGTACGCTTTAATTTTCAGCTTCGCTTCGATCTCTTTGCGCATGCTTTCCGTCCAGGGTTCAGCACCGAAAACACCAACTTTAAGTTTGAAATCTTCGCGGGGAATTCCCGAATCCTTAATCGCTTCAGCCAGGAAAAGTGCATACGAAGGTGTACAGGCTAATGCTGTTGAACCAAAGTCATGCATCAACTGAATCTGTTTCGGAGTATTTCCGCTCGACATCGGGATAACAGTTCCACCGAGACGCTCTATGCCGTTATGTATACCCAATCCGCCCGTAAACAATCCGTAACCGTAGGCCACCTGAAAAATATCGTGCTTATCGAGTCCGTAAGCTGCCAGACAGCGAGCTATCACTTCCGCCCAAAGCGTGAGGTCTTTGCGGGTATATCCTACTACGGTCGGCTTGCCAGTCGTTCCCGAAGAAGCGTGCAGGCGCACTATCTCCGACATGGGAACAGCAAATAAATCGAATGGGTAATTATCGCGCAAATCTTGTTTGATGGTAAAAGGGAGCTTTGAAATATCGTCGATAGACTGAATATCCTCAGGCGTAATTCCCATTTCCTGCATTTTACGACGGTAAAATGGAGTATTGTGATAGACGTGTTCCACGGTATTTTTCAATCGAAGACTCTGGAGTTGGCGCAACTCTTCGCGGCTCATGCTCTCAATGGTTTCGTTCCAAATCATTGCTGTTTGTTTTATAATGTATTTGATTCTGTGTTTTGATGCAAATCAACAAAAAAATGATGAAACCCGAAAAGGATTGTCCAATTTTGTTTGCTTTACGTTCGAATTTGAATCCGATATAAATATTCTACCTTATTATAGGTAGATAAATGCCCACTTTGAGGGATTAATTACGGTAGGCAAAATGTCCAACTTTGCAACGTGAATCGATAAATGATTATTATTACCTTTGCCCGTCAATCGGCGAATAAAAAGCACACAGACGACACAGATGAAACAGTTTTTTTTCTGATCTGTGTAAATCGATTCAAATCCGTGTCATCTGTGTACCAATTTAATAATGCCCAACAACTATGAACAAGTCAGACTTGCAATTTCTACCCATATCCATCAACGTCACCGGAAAGAAAATCCTGATGATCGGCGGTGGAAAAGTGGCGAGCCATAAAGCCGAAATTATGGCCCGTTTCGTCACCAACGTTACCGTTATCGCTCCCGAGGTAAGCGAGAAGATCGAGGCACTACCCTTCGAGATCATTCGTAAGGAGTACGAAACGAGTGATCTCGAAGGCTACTTCCTCGTCTATGTCGTGACCGACAACCACGAGCTGAACCGCCAGATCAAACAAGACTGCGAAAAACGCGGTATACTCGCCAGTGTGTGCGACGCCCCGCTGTTGTGCGATTTCGTGTCGCCTGCCATCCATAAAGAGGGTCACATCACCGTATCTGTCGGTTCAAACGCCCAAAACGTCTACCAATCGGTGGACATCCGTAATCAAATCAGAGAACTTTTCGAAAATGGAACAATCAAAATCAAAGAATAACGAAACGACCGGATCAGTCACCTTAGTCGGGTTTGGCCCCGGTAATCCCGACCTGCTCACTATTGCGGGCGAAAAAGCGATTGCCGAAGCCGACATCATCTTTCACGACGACCTGATCGACCAGGAGTTTCTGGATAAATACAAAGCGGAAAAAGTATATGTAGGCAAACGTCGCCACAAGCACAGCGCCAATCAGGAGGACATTAATCAGTTGTTGCTCGATGCCGCACTAGCAGGAAAGAAGGTTGTCCGTGTAAAAGGGGGCGACCCGATGGTCTTTGCTCACGGTGGCGAAGAGGTAGAGTTGCTGGAGAAAAACAATGTTCCGGTCACTGTAATTCCGGGAATCTCTACCGGACTGGCAGTAGCATCGCTCACTAAAGTGCCCCTCACCCACCGCAACATCTCATCGTCCGTTTCCTTTATTTCGGGACATGCGGCAGAGATTGGTCTGCCGAACACTGATACATTGGTCTGCTACATGGCGGGATTTAACATCCACCGCATCGCTGCCAAGGCAATTGCCGAAGGACGCGATCCTCTGACCGCGGTAATGCTCGTATCTAAAGTTTCCACGCCGGAGCAGCAGGAATTCTACTCTACTTTCGAAGAGTTGAGCAAAGGCCCTGTCAGCTACCCTACCCCGCTGATCGCTGTGATTGGCGATGTGGTGAAACTGAAGCACCACGATGCCGCCACCATCGAGAAGCCCACTTACTTAGTGACGGGAACCGATGCGCACCACTACTATTCTTATGGAAAAATCATTCACCAGCCACTGATTCATCTCGCAGAACTGGAAGACACGAAGAAACTTGACGCTCAAGTGCAGAACTTACGCGACTACGACTGGATGATCTTCACCAGCCGTTTTGCCGTAAAATATTTCTTCGAATCGCTTCACCGCATCGGTAAGGATAGCCGTTTCCTGTGCGGCATCAAGGTAGCTTCATTAGGCAAAATGACTTCGAATGCGATGGCTGAATACGGTATCCGTCCCGATCTGGCTTCGAAAGACGAAAGCTCCTATGGATTGATCGATGCGTTTAGCACGGTTGAATCTTCGGGGCGCGACTTTGAGTCGCACCCCGAAGATTCAACTGCCACCAAAGGCAAAATCATCATCCCCCGCTCCGAAATCGCCCTCAACGTATTACCCGAAGGCCTGATAAAACTAGGCTGGGAAGTTACTCCCGTTGTGGCCTATCGTAACGTATTCCCCGATCACCTTGCCCCACTCGACCTGAGCCTGATAGAAGGAATCATTTTCTCATCACCTTCGTGCGTGGATAATTTCGTTCGCCTCTATGGAGCATTGCCGACTGATAAGAAATTGATTTCACGGGGTAAATTGACAGAAGAGAGGATACAGTTTTATTTGAAATAGTCGAATATCAATAACCCCATTTTCACCCAAACAGTGCGTGATTACACACAAACCATGCGTTCACGCACACTTTAACTGCGATATCACATACTTTTCGTGCGTCATCGCATGAAAAGTGTGCGATTCACTGGATTTATCATCAAAATATAGCGTCCCAATGTTGAGAATCTTCGTCCGAGGGGTCAGGCAAGCATTCTCAATGTTGAGACGGGTTTATCATTAACCAGAAACCTCTTTCCTGTCAAGCAAGAGGTCTAAAACGATTGGGCTAACGTCTGTTTCCCGTCACAAATTTGTGTTATTTTCCTACCATATTTTGCAATCTGTTTGATGAGAGAATACAAATCTGTTCGATACCATCAAACAAATCTGTATTTTACCAGACTACAAATTCCCATTTCCACCTCATATACCATATTCTAGGTAGCAAAATGCCCTGATTGGGGGATTTTACGCGGCTCAAAAAGTAGCGTACTTTGCAATGTCGAAATGAATCAATGAAAACAAAAGCTTAAAGAGACCACAATCACATTTCTTTTTCCTTTGCGCTTTTGCGTCTTTTCGTTCATACATTTTCAGAAACCCCAACATCAAATTCGAGACATGAGCTATAAACTAACCCATTTAAAAGAACTGGAAGCGGAATCCATCTTCATACTCCGCGAAGTGGCGGCGCAATTCGAACGCCCCGTGCTTCTCTTTTCGGGTGGAAAAGATTCCATCGTAATGACCCACCTAGCCTGCAAAGCCTTCTACCCGGCAGCCATTCCATTCCCGTTATTACATATCGATACGGGGCACAATTTCCCGGAAACCATTGAGCACCGCGACGATCTGGTAAAGAAAATCGGTGCAACATTGTTGGTCGGATTGGTACAGGACGACATCGACGCAGGCCGCTCGGTGGAGGAAAAAGGCTACAACGCCAGCCGTAACAAACTGCAAACCGTCACCCTGCTTAATGCATTGGAGAAACACAAATTTGACGCAGCTCTCGGCGGTGCCCGTCGCGACGAAGAGAAAGCACGTGCCAAGGAACGTTTCTTCTCTCACCGCGATGAGTTCGGACAATGGGATCCGAAAAACCAACGCCCCGAGCTGTGGAATATCTTCAACGGTAAAAAACATCTGGGCGAACACTTCCGCGTATTCCCGCTCAGCAACTGGACGGAAATGGACATTTGGCAATATATTCTTCAGGAAAAGATCGAAATGCCGATCCTCTACTTTACGCACGAACGTGAGGTAATCGAGCGCGATGGCAACCTGATTGCCAACCTGCCTTACGTGAACCGTCGCCCCGAAGAAACACCGGTAGTGAAACGAGTACGCTGTCGCACCATCGGAGACGTGACCTGTACAGGTCTTACCCTTTCCGAAGCCAACTCATTGGAAGAGATTATCGACGAAATCGCATCCTCCCGCGTTACGGAACGTGGCGGCCGTTCCGACGACAAACGTTCGGAAGCGGCAATGGAAGATCGGAAAAAAGAAGGGTATTTCTGACCCCACCCCAGCCCTCCCCGAAGGGGAGGAAGAAAGAGGCCTTCCCAAACCCCTCCGATAGAGGGGCTTAAAAAGCTAACGCAACGATAAACCCAAACAAACAACATCAAAACAAAACAACTATGTCACAACATAATATCACAAAAGTATCAAAAAGCACTCCCCCCCCTCTATTGGAGGGGGACGGGGGGAGGCTTGAAGACGGGAAAAGGTCTTCCAACGGCTACCTCAATATGGAGCTGCTCCGTTTCTCAACCGCAGGAAGTGTGGATGACGGTAAAAGCACCCTTATCGGCCGACTGCTTTACGATAGCAAATCGATCTTCGAAGACCAACTCGAAGCCGTTAAAGAAGCCAGTAAACGCAGCGGTACCGAAGAGATAAACCTCGCCCTACTAACCGACGGTCTCCGTGCTGAACGCGAACAGGGTATCACCATCGACGTGGCTTACCGCTATTTCGCAACACCCAAACGCAAGTTTATCATCGCCGACACCCCGGGACACATCCAATATACCCGCAACATGGTGACCGGCGCTTCGACTGCCGACCTAGCCATCATCCTCATCGATGCCCGCAACGGAATTCTGGAGCAAACCATTCGTCACTCGTACATCGCATCATTATTACAAATTCCCCACGTGGTAGTTTGTGTAAATAAGATGGACCTGGTGGATTTCTCCGAAGAGATATTCAACAACATACTGGAGGATTACAAAAAAATTACCAATGCGGTGACATTGCGTAACGTTCGCTTCGTACCTATCTCTGCACGCGATGGCGACAATGTGGTGGATCGTTCCCTAAATACACCGTGGTATACCGGTCAGACATTGCTCGACATTCTCGAAACCACTCCGGTGGAGCACAAAATCAATTCCGAAGCAGCTCGTTTCCCCGTTCAATTCGTGATCCGTCCTTATCAGGATCAATACCACGATTATCGCGGATACGGCGGTCGATTGGCCGGTGGTCAGTTTAAAGTAGGCGATCCGGTGATTGTACTTCCTTCAGGTGTGAAATCAAAGGTAAAATCTATCAACGACTTCGATAAAGAACAGGAAACGGCTTATGCGCCTCAATCGGTTACGCTTCATCTGAACAGTCAGGTGGATGTGAGCCGTGGCGACATCATCGTAAAAAACGACGCACATCAACCGCAGGTGGGACAAAACGTTTCGCTAATGGTGAGTTGGCTGAACGAAAAACCATTGCAGCTCAATAATAAATACTTCATTCGCCATGCCACAAGCGAGACCAAAGGTATCATTAAGGAGATTGTTTACAAGGTAAATATCAATACATTAGAAAACAACTTTGCAGACAAAACCATTCATGCTAACGACATAGCATTGATAAACATCCGGACAGCCAAACCTCTGGTATTTGATTCATACAGCAAAAACCGCATCACCGGTAGCTTGGTCTTCATCGACGAAAACACCTTCGAAACCGTAGGTGCAGGTATGATCGTAGATGATCTGGAAAATGCGACTGACGGAAGATTTATATAGAAGCCCCACCCCTCCAGATAGTTATCGGAAACTCCTCAATAAGGAGGGAGAAAGAAGCCATACGGGCAATCCTTGTGGTTGCCCTTCAAATAATCGAAATTAAACTATCTCAATATCAAAAAGATGACTCAAAACAAAAAAACAGGTTCAAAAAGCACTCTTACCCCCCCTCTATTGGAGGGGGTTGGGGGGAGGCTTTTTAGTGAATTATCAACCGAAGAGCTTTTACGCTACTTCCTCACCCGGTATAAAGGAAAGATCGCCCTTTCATCAAGCCTGAGCATCGAAGATCAGGTATTGACCGACCTCGTTGCAAAGATCGACAAAGAGGCGCGCATCTTTACGCTAGACACCGGCCGCCTTTTCCCCGAAACCTATTCGTTGATAGACAAAACCAATAAGAAATACGGTATTACCGTCGAGGTATTTTTACCTAACCACGAAAAAGTGGAAGATATTGTAAAAACCAACGGCTTCAACCTCTTCTACGACAGCGTGGAGAAACGTAAACTCTGTTGTCAGGTGCGTAAGCTCGAACCGTTGAAACGTGCATTTCGTGGATTAGAGGTCTGGATCTGTGGATTACGTCAGGAGCAATCTATCACCCGCTTCAACACTAAAGCAGTGGAATGGGACGAAGCTAATGGCATCCTCAAGATTAATCCACTGGTCAACTGGTTAGAAAAAGATGTGTGGGATTACATCAAAGCCAACGACGTACCGTATAACGAACTTCACGACAAAGGCTTTCCGAGCATCGGCTGTCAGCCTTGTACCCGTGCCATCCAGCCGGGTGAGGACCTCCGCGCCGGACGTTGGTGGTGGGAAGCTCCTGAACATAAGGAGTGCGGCCTCCACAACCGCCCCCAAAAGACACAGGACGCTCAGTAATTGAGCGTCCTGTGTCTTTATATTGTACTAACTAAAGGGTAATCATCGGGATTTGAAATAATGTCTATGCTTAAATCAACACCCAATGCTTCCCAATGCAAATTCGTTTTTCCGCAAAGAGTTATATTTAAAATCTCTTTGACTTTTGCATCCCTAAACCATGGAAATTTCGTATAAGAGAGAAAATATTCCTTTCCATTTACATACAACCAAATTCCATGAGCGGTAATTTGTGTTACTTCAACATCCGAAGTAAAGTGTTCCATTTTTCTCTGATTGTATTTTCATTGCGTTTGATTATTTCTAATATTTCATTTAACTGTTTTGTATTGAAGCCTTCAATCAATGCCAATTCGATCTTTGGATTGATCCAAAACTTAGCTTCATTTTCCACAGATAATAGCTTATGATACCTGTTTATTGTTATTTTACAATTCATAATTGGCTATCTACTTTCCTCCAATCGCCTTCTCCATTGCATCCGAAAACAACTCCGCACGATTTTCCCACGAATTCCCCCGGGCAAACTCTATTCGTGCGTTGATTTTCTCAACCGAATCATTTTCGATCTCTGAAATCAAAGCTTCAAGAAACTCCTCTTTCGTAGACGTAAAACGCGCAATACCTTCGAATTCCTTCAATTCGGCAAATTTGGTCAATATTACGGGAACTCCAACTGCCAGATATTCATTGATCTTCAACGGATAGACATTCTTATTGATCTCGTTGGGCAGATAGGGGATTATGCCCGCATCACAATTGTGCAATAATTGGGGAACAATATTGGGTTCTACAGGGGAAAAGAATTTCACATTGGGATAATCCGAGAGACGCTCCTGAATGATATGATTGCGCACATCGCCCACAAACTCAAAATCGTAATGCGGAAGTTTTCGTATCGCATATTCCACAAAATCAAGACAAAAACGTTGATCAACGCTACCGATATAGCCGATCTTTTTTCGGGTTCGGCCATTGTGGGGAGCGGTTTTGGCTGCTTTATGGAAAACAGGAAAATCAACCCCGTTCTTCACCGTATCTACGATTGAATTCAGTCGGTCCTTTTGTTGTTTCAGGTAATCAGATGTAACTATGATGCTATCTACTTTTCGCGAAAACTCCTGATCAAGAGCAATAGCCCGATTGCCCTGACGCTCAGTATTCATTCCGTCATAACAGTAGTATATATTGGCTTTCTCCTTCAATTTGCCAATAAGGGACAATCCGTAATAAGGATTATAGGCATTCACATTCACGGGATTTCTCATCTTCAACTTCATTAACGCCCATTTAACCGATTCCCGATAAATAAAGGCATTGAACCGAATCACCCAACGAAACACTTTTTCATTCTTGATAAAGTCGGAAGGCAAAACCGGTAGGGCTACCCAATTGTAAATTTCGGTACCGAAGGACGTCTTTTTTACCTGCAATCTTTTTTTTAATCCCAATATGCGCAACGCGGGGGAATCATTTTTACCCAACAATCCGTAAACAACATCCTTAATGGTATAAGGATATTCCACAAAAAGCACTTTGTTTTCCCGGGCGAGCAACGACATCAGCTGCACCACCGATTTGGTATACTTCCCTTCCCAGGAGGTATAGGAAACACAGAGGATATTTTCGTTCTTAATCATAGAGTTTCTGAATCTGAATTAAAGATTGTTTATTCGCCTTCAAACGTAACGGCTGAAAACACATCATGATCTTTGATGGCTTCGCGCCCTTTCAATGCAGGTAATTCGACCATGAAAGCACATTCAACCACTTCGCCACCCAGTTTTTCGACAAGCTTTACAGTAGCGGCAACAGTCCCTCCTGTAGCAATAAGGTCGTCAATTACAACAATACGTTCACCTTTACAAATAGCATCTGCATGAATCTCAACTTCAGCTGATCCATATTCCAGGTTATACTTCTGACTGATGGTTTTATAGGGTAGCTTTCCTTTTTTGCGAACCGGAACAAAACCGACTCCTAGACGATAAGCCAAAACGGAACCAAAAATAAAACCCCGGGCATCGATCCCCACAACCTTATCGATATGCCGATCTTTATATCTTTCATAAAATAGATCACAAGCGTTGCGAAATGCCTCACCATCCTGCATCAGGGTGGTAATATCTCGAAAGGTCACGTTTTTAATTGGAAAATCAGGGATAGAACGAATTTTATTCTTTAAGTTGGTCATTTTTTGGCCTTAATTATCTGGTTTGTGATGACTGATGCATTTGGACTTTCTCTATTTGCATTAAGCTATAAGACAAAGCTACAATTTTTTTCAAAAATCAACCTGATTTAATAGAGAATAAATGCGTTTTAGAAACATACATCCCATATTCAGGGCCTATATCACCCACATACTTAAGGCAAAAGTATCTGTTAATTTTCAGACCAGACATTGACCTTCAAAACTAACACAACGGAGACCATTCGCAACCTCCAACCGCTGCAATATAAAATGAAACTCAAAATGTAATAACTGATGCTACGAGAGTTGTTTGTTTATACCAATTCGACAAAAAGCCTTACCTTTACCTCCCCAATCCACTATATTATACACAGCCCATGAAAGCCGCATCACTTAGCGAAATCAGAACAGAACTTAAACATCTGCCGCAAGATGTGGTAATGGATCTCTGTATCCGGCTGATTAAGTATAAAAAAGAGAATAAAGAGCTACTTAATTATCTGCTTTTTGAAGCTGATGATGAACAAGCATACGTGGACGGCATTCGCAAAGAGATGGATTTGCTTTTCCGGGACGTTAACAGCCGCAACCTCACACAAAGCAAAAAGATACTACAAAAGACACTGCGCAATATTGGCAAATATGCCAGATATTCAGGCTCAAAACGCACCGATGCTGACCTACACATCTATTTCTGCCAAAAAATACGCGCATCCGGCCTTCCACTCGACAGAAATCCGTCAATCCAAAACATCTACCTGCGCCAACTCGTCCGCATACGCAAATCAATCGCTACCTTGCATGAAGACTTGCAATATGATTATGAAGAGGTTATGGAAAATTTAAATAAGTAACCTTTTTATCAAACGACTAAAACATCTCTACTATACCTTATTTTGTTTTAAAGAATCACAAACACTTTGGCTTATCCCCCAAAAATCCTGCCTGCACGACCTACCTAAATTGCAATTTCCTGTCTTTTTCTCCCGGAAATCAGATATCCCTGTTTCATTCTTCACATTTTGAGTTTTATTCATCTTCCAATAAACACTTCTCAAACATACATTTCAAACCCTCTTTTTTAACGGATGTAAAATTGACAAAATATATCATAACCACTTAAAATCAGATACCTTAACCGGAACCCTCAAAATTATAATCAAAAATACTCAAAATTACTTCAATTATTATTTGGATTTATAGATAATTATAGCAATATTTGCACACATAATTTCCATAACATCATATAAAAAACATTACATGAAGAAAATATTATACTTTCAACTCAGAGATACTCAATATTGATTTCAACAAATAGTCACCCATAACAACAAGGAAAACAAAAAAGAAGAACAAAACATTCTGAAAATTCGGAGCTTATTTAAACCAACCCAAACATACTAATTCAATCTTAAAAGGTTATGACAATTGATGATATCAGATTTCCGGTTTTAAATTATCTGGAATACAACAAACTGATAAAAGTACCAGATGATATCCTTGACAATTCAGGATACGACCATAAGATAAAATTATTCATCAGAAGAAGTTTTGATTTCTTTCTGAACCAGGAGATTAAAATCAACCATATTTCGCAAAAAATACACGAAGAATTACAACGCACGCCGAACTTTATTGCTGAAAAAAAAACACTTAAGGAAATCGGTGAATCAACAGGTCTATTACTATTGCCCGAAACCATCTATCCCGATTTCACTCATGTGCCCTGTTTTGCCAGATTAAACAGCCAGAACTATCCGATAAACGCCATTTTCTACTCATGGCTGACTTTTGATAATCATGATAGAATAAGCGGTACCTACACGGAGGAAGATGCCAGAAACAACGATCAACACAAAGATCTTCTGATCATCCCCCTTTATAAAAATAGAATTACCCAGGCTACAGATACCTATTTCATGATAAACAATGATGATCTATATGGCGATAAATACAATACCAATCATCGACAATGGTATGGCAAGATACATGATTATGTAATGTCCTTTCTTCTATTGGATAATACCATAAAGAATGAGAAGCAAGTCGAAGAAACAGCGAAACTAAAACTCAATTATCAGAAAGTCATATACGACAAAAACAATATAGAATTCATTCAATAGAATTTAATGAAAGGCTATGCTCATTTGGGCATAGCTTTTTTGTGGAATTAAATACCTTAAACAGGGTATGGAATTACCCCGATAATGGTATTTCCGGGACAGACAGAACACGGTAATTTTGCAATATGATAATTCACTAACAAAACTTACACATTATGTCTGCACAAAAGCTAAAATTTGAAACGCTGCAATTGCACGCTGGACAGGAAGTTGATCCCACTACAGGTTCTCGCGCTGTACCCATTTACCAAACCTCATCTTATGTGTTTAAAGATGCCCAAGAGGGCGCTGACCTATTCGGGTTACGCAAATTCGGCAACATATATACACGTATTCAAAACCCGACTACTGATGTGTTTGAAAAACGCATCGCTGCCCTGGAAGGTGGTGTGGCTGCCTTAGCGACCAGCTCAGGACAATCAGCTCAGTTCCTCGCGCTGACCAATATTTTGGAAGCTGGCGACAACTTTGTTTCTACCTCTTACTTGTATGGAGGAACCTATAATCAGTTTAAGGTGCAATTTAAACGTCTCGGCATTCAGGCAAAATTCGTGGATGGCGACGCCCCCGAAGATTTCGAAAAACTAATCGACGAAAAGACCAAAGCGATCTACCTCGAGACCATCGGTAATCCGAAATTCAATATCCCCGATTTTGAGGCCATTGCTGCCATTGCTAAACGCAACAACATCCCTTTAGTTGTTGACAATACGTTCGGTGCCGGTGGTTATTTATTCCGCCCCATTGAGCACGGTGCAAACATCGTCGTTGAATCGGCTACCAAATGGATTGGTGGCCACGGTACCAGCATCGGTGGTGTAATTGTTGACGCAGGCAACTTCAACTGGGCTAACGGCAAATTCCCACAATTCACCGAGCCATCCGAAGGTTATCACGGTCTGAAATTCTGGGAAGTTTTTGGAGCTGACGGTCCTTTCGGTAATATCGCCTTTATCATTCGTGCCCGCGTGGAAGGACTGCGCGACTACGGTAACGCGCTGAGTCCATTCAACGCCTTCCTACTTTTACAAGGATTAGAAACGCTTTCCCTCCGGGTACAACGCCACGTGGATAATGCACTCGAACTAGCCAAATGGCTCGAAAGTCATGAAAGTATTGAGAGCGTACAGTATCCGGGATTGGCATCCAGCCCCTATCACAATCTGGCTAAAAAATATTTAAAAAATGGGTTCGGTGGAGTATTATCGTTCAAAGTAAAAGGCGCTGTGGAAAATGCAGACAAATTAATCGACAACCTCAAATTGATCAGCCATCTGGCCAACGTAGGTGATGCCAAATCATTGATTATCCACCCATCATCAACCACCCACCAACAGTTGAGCCCTGAAGAGCAACTTAAATCAGGAGTAGTTCCGGGTCAGCTTCGACTTTCGGTAGGTATAGAAAATATCGATGATATCAAAGCCGATATCCAGCAAGCTATCGATTCTTTACCTAAAGATAAGGATGGATTTTCCATCAAAGGTGCATTAAAAAAACTAGTCAACAATTAACGGAGTTTTTTGTACATACATAAATTTCTTGCTCTCTTACTTGTTCTCTTACATGTTCTCAAAAAAGCCCGCCTATCAGTTTGAAAGGCGGGCTTTTTTTTGGAAAAATGCGAAGAAGCAAAATAAATCCTTTGAGTCTTCGCATTCAATTTTCTTCAGAATTTTTATTTCAGGTTCAATACATCTCCATCCTGAGGAGTATAATCGTTGTCAAGCTTATTGATCTTATAAAGGTACTTCATGCGAATCCCGTAGGTTTGTGAAATGCTGTGCATCGATTCACCCGGTTTCACTGTGTGAGAGGTATATCCCTCCTTCACCTTTTTATTCTTTTTCTGCAAATAAACTACATCACCTTCATTAAGCGGGTAGTCAGCCGGAGCTTCATTATATTTCTGCAAAGCATGCGCACTAAAATCCATCTCATCTGCAATTGTTGCAAACGAATCACCCCGCTTTGCCACTACATAAAGCAATCCATTTGAAATAAACGCCTGTCGCTGAACGACTTTTCTCTTTTTACGATCTTTATGTTCCGCCTCTTTAGTATCTGCTTTAGCCAATTCCAAATGATCATACTGATACAACTGAAAATCCTCAATAACCTTAATCAACTTATTGGCATACGATTTATCAGTGGCATAACCCGCCTGTTGCAGCCCGGTAGCCCAACCACGGTAATCACGAATATTCAGACCAAAGAGGGGTGCATAACGCGGATTGCGACTCAAAAACTGAGAGTGATCTTCATAGGACTCTTTCGCTTGAGAATAACAGCGAAAACAATCATCTTTTATGTCATCATCGTGATAAACTTTCGGACCGGTCCAACCATTATGACACTTGATGCCAAAGTGATTGTTTGATTCTTTGGTAAGACGACTGTTTCCCGCACCCGACTCCAACAACCCCTGAGCTAGAATTATACTCGAAGGGATGCGAAACCGCTTCTGATGATCCATTGCCACCCATTTAAACTGATCAATATAAGCCATAAACTGTTTGTTTCGGTCTTGAGACATGACACTCATTATCCCGAAAACAATTATACAGACACCTAAAATAACTCTTTTCACTTGCTTGTCTAATATTTAAAAGGAACTCTCTGCTCCAATCTTCTGATTTAACCGCTATATTTGTAAAAAAACCAAATGAATTATGGTTGAACGGATTGTAACTGCAAAGATACATGTTTATACTGTTTCCGAACTCACAGATCTTGAAAAAAAACTGATAGAGGCAGCTCGTTCCGCTTCCAATAAAGCGTATGCCCCCTATTCCGCATTTCAGGTTGGAGCAGCTGTTTTACTCGAAAATGGAGAGATCATCACTGGCAATAACCAGGAAAATGCAGCATATCCGTCCGGATTATGTGCCGAGCGGGTCGCTCTTTTTTTTGCAAACGCGCAGTTCCCGGATATCCGGGTTAAGATGATGGCACTGACCGCCCAAACCAAAGGCAACTTTATTATACAACCCATCGCGCCCTGTGGATCGTGCCGCCAGGTCATCCTCGAAACAGAGCACCGCTTCGATTCACCCATTCGCATCCTTATGGCGGGGCAAAACGAAGCTTATGTGGTAGATAGCATCAAAGATCTGCTTCCTCTATATTTTGATAGGAATAACCTGAAAAACGATTGATAGATAAAGAATATATGGTAAAGAAATTGATCCCGGCCATTCTATTGCTGATTGCCAGCACAATGGCGGTTGCGCAGACACGAGCACTCAATAAAAAAGTGAATACACTCACTGTTCGCGTCAAAGATAATTGGCAATTCCCGCCAGTAATAGAACTCAACGGTAATGAAAATATCGAAATCAAATTTGACTTTCTCGATCTGAATGTCCACTACTTCAACTATTCCATTGTCCATTGCAATGCTGACTGGACGCCATCAGATCTCTCGGAATCGGAATACCTTGACGGATTCAATAATCAACCGATCGAAGACCACAGAACATCTTTCAACACTTACATGAACTACACCCATTATCGTTTTCAAATCCCAAACGATAATATTAAATTCAAACTTTCGGGCAACTATCTCGTGAAAATATACGAGAATAATGACCCGGAAAATCTTATTGCAACCGCTTGTTTTTCATTATATGAAAGACAGGTAAATATCTATCCAACAATCAAAACCAGCACCGACATAGATTATCGTAAAGCCCATCAGCAGCTCGATTTGCGCATCGACACCCGCAGCTATTCGATCCGCTCGCCACAGCTCGAAATGAAAATCATGGTTAATCAAAACAACCGCACTGACAACGAAGTCCGGCTCAATGCCCCGACCTCTACACTAAGTACGGGATTAATTTTCGAACATGTCCCCAATCTGATCTTTGAAGCCGGTAACGAATTCCGCCGTTTCGAAATGGTCACTCATCGCTACAACGGTCTCAACGTGGAAAAAATAACCTATTCCGACTCACTTTACCATGCCTGGTTATATCAGGAACGCTCTAGAGCCAACCGTTCCTACATTTTCGATCGCGACCAAGATGGTCGCTTTTACATCCGCAATAGCGAAGCTCAGGACAGTAATACTGAAGCCGATTACTTTATCGCACACTTTTCATTGAATGCTGAGTCTCCTTTTAGCAACGGAAAGCTTTATCTGCTGGGTGAGTTTAATCAATATCGCCCCGATCCGGACTGGGAAATACTCTATGACGCGGTTCGTCGACAATACACTAAGGAAATCCCTCTGAAACAAGGAGCCTACAACTATCAATATATTTTTATACCCGACGGAAGTACGAAAGGAACTCCGGCACCGGCAGAAGGCAACTATTTCGAGACCGAGAACGAATACATGGTCAGAGTCTACCATCGTGGCCCCGGTGAAAGATACGATAAACTGGTCGGCTTTTCACTCGTAAAGTCCGGAGAGTAAACCCATCCGGCAAAAGTTATAAGATTCTTCACATATCACATGTCATCAAAAGAAATGAATAATAAAGAATTAATTACCGAACTTGCTAGAAAAGCAGACCTTACGCAATCCGAAGCCCAAGACTTATTGGATAAGACATGCAAATTGATGGGCAAACGTTTCGCTGCCATGGACACGCTTACCATCCAGGGATTTGGTGTATTTGAAGTGAAAAAAAAACAAGAACGGCTGACTATCCACCCTGTATCCGGGAAACGTCTTTTAGTACCCCCGAAACTCGTCCTCGCGTTCTTATCCGGCAAAACATTTAAGGAAAAAATAAAAGATCTACAACCTGATGAACAGTAAAATATCGTTAACTGATCTGACAGATCAATTGTCCGAAAATACAAAAATATCCAAAAAAGAGGCTGCGACCTTTTTAAAGCTACTCTTCGATCTTATTGAAGAGAACTTAATTAACGATAAAATTGTTAAGATAAAGAGCTTAGGAACATTCAAGCTCATCTGGGTAGAAAGCAGACGCATTGCAAATGTCAACACTGGTGAAATACAGGAAATTCCGGGCCACTACAAAACGACGTTTACGCCCGATGCCGATCTATCGGAAGCCGTAAACGAACCTTTTGCACATCTGGAAACGATAGTTCTGGACGATGAGATTATTGCCGACGAGCCAATTGATTCGGAGGAAACTCCAATGATTGATCACGAGTTGCCTCTTAAAGATGAATCCAAACAGTTTTTAGAAGCTGATTTAGAAAAATCATCGCCAACAGAAGCTCCAATTATTTCAACCATATCCAGTGAACCTGAAATATTTAATGAAACAAATCTGGAAGCAAATAAGGAACATGATTTAAAAAAAGAAAATGCGACTTTCAATGTTTTACCTAAACTTATTTCAATTGTTATGAAGAACGAAGACGAAAAACCACTCCCCGATGACGAAGAAATCGAGGATTCAGAAGATGAAGACGAAGATCCTGAGGGATTCAAAGTTGTTAAAAGATGGATCATAAGCCTTTTAGTGCTTGCAATACTAGCCTTTGCGGCTTACTATTTGTACAATAATTATAAAGAGACTCACAAAATCCAGTTGACTGAAGCAATTCCCACTTATGAAGAATTGGCAAAGCAAGACAGTTTAGAAAAACAACAGTCTAATAGTAAAGCAACGGATACGACAGCTATCAAACCAGAAAAAAAAGGAAGCAAAGCGGCTGAAACTACAGCCGCTTCTCCGTTGATAACTAAAAAGCCTATTGCATCCAAAACAGTAGAGCAAACTACTCCAATCCCGACTGTGAAAACTGCTGAAAAACCGGTTTCGCCTCAAACATCAGCTGCCAAATCCGCAATTGTGGAGAAAAAAGAACCGGGAGTAAAAAAAGAAGTTGCGAAAGAATCAGCTAAAAAAGAGGTTTTAAAAGAAACAACCAAACAACGGGAAAAAGAAACGGCTAATCCTAAAAAAGAAGAACCGACAAAATATAAATCCGGCAAAAACATTGCAACCGAAGTAATGAAACCCGGATCCAGACTAACATTGCTGGCAAAGAAATATTACGGAAACAAAGCATTCTGGGTCTATATCTATCAAGCAAATAAAAGCAAAATAGCCAATCCGGATAATGTGCCTATAGGAACGGAAATAGTCATTCCCGCAAAAGAATCTTACCCGATTGACCCCAATAATAAAGAATCGGTCGAAAAAGCAAAAAAGCTGGCTTCTTCGATTTTGAAATAATCAGCATTAGTGATCACTTTAAACAAGGTATTCTATGAAAACAAAAAGCGTCTTACAGGAATTTAAGGAGTTTGCCATGCGTGGAAATGTCACTGACATGGCTGTAGGTATCATTATCGGAGCTGCATTCGGCAAAATCATTACATCTTTGGTGGCTGATGTCATCATGCCTCCTATCGGATTATTATTAGGAGGCGTTGACTTCTCCAGCATGAAGATTATCCTTCAGGAAGCGAACGTAGCGCAGAAAATTACCGAAGTTGCAATCTCTTATGGCAATTTTATTCAGACAATCTTTGATTTTATCATTGTAGCTTTCTGTATTTTCCTGCTAATTAAATTCATGAACAGACTTTCAGAGAAAAAAGCAGAAGAAGTACCTGCAACACCCACACCGGCGGAACCCACTGAAGAAGTGAAGCTGCTTAGTGAAATTCGTGATCTTTTGAGCAAAAATTAGTGAGTACAGTATGTATTTGAAAGAGTGCTATTCCTATTCAAACGGGTCTGCACTCTTTTTTTTGTAAAAACAATTGCGTGATTCTTTCCATGTTCACGGAATTCTATATTTTTGCTAAAAAAAGTATTTGATCATGCCAAAAGAATTCGATACAATTGCCAAAACAGCGGTAGACAGTGTAGGAAACGATCTGAGTAAGACTCTTGGATTGCCGACCAGATTCGATCAGCTTTCTACAGAAACTCTTCAAATATTTGTCCAAAAGATTGCGCAACAAATTCTAAGCTTCGGTACAAAGCTGCTCATTGCCTTAGTCATTTATTTTGTGGGGAGATGGATTATCGGCAAATTGAAACGCATTTGCGTTAAAATATTTGAGCGCAAAGACGTTGACCCATCACTCAGAACATTCTTAATCAGTCTGATTAATATTGCCCTGACACTAGTCCTACTGGTCATCATCATCGGTATTCTTGGAATTGAAACCAGTTCGTTTGTTGCCCTCTTTGCATCGGCCGGTGTTGCTATTGGCCTGGCACTCAGCGGAACATTACAAAACTTTGCCGGTGGTGTCATGGTATTGCTATTCAAACCTTACCGGGTTGGTGATGTCATCGAAGCACAAGGATATACAGGTACGGTTAAAGAGATTCAGATTTTTAATACGGTACTGAATACACTCGACAATAAATCGATTATAATGCCCAACGGTGGCTTGGCTACAGGTATCATCAATAACTATTCAAAGGAAAACAGACGCCGTATAGAGTGGACTTTCGGGATTGCCTACGGTGACGATTTCGATAAGGCAAAAGACCTTATACTGAATCTCGTTAAAGTCGATAACCGAATATTGCATGAACCGACTGAACCATTTGTTGCTTTGAATAAACTTGGTGAAAATTCTGTCGATATCATTGTCCGGGTTTGGGTGGAAAGTTCACAATTCTGGAATGTTTACTATGATCTGAATGAACTCGTTTACAAGAACTTCGAAAAAGCAGGACTCAACATCCCATTCCCACAAATGGATATTCACCTCAAACGGGATTAACGAAGCATCAGGCATATACAATATACCCACGGTTAAAGATGGAGAAGGAGAGAAATCGGTGTCCGATTTCTCTCCTTTTTTATTGCCCCCATTTTATTGCACAATTGATTAGGACTTTGTGCAACAGTCACTTTCATGTACTTTTTCTATGTGAAAATATACGGAAATATTTCCGTATTCTGATAGAAAAATTTACCTTTGCGCTGTTTTCAATTTATATCATACATTTAACATATATCACTATGGAACTTACTCACATTGAGCATCTTGGCATTGCAGTAAAAAGCATTGAAGCACAATTACCTTATTACGAAAATGTTTTGGGTTTGAAATGCTACTCTATCGAAGAAGTAGCTGATCAGAAAGTAAAAACTGCTTTCTTTAAAATCGGACAAACAAAAATCGAATTGTTGGAGCCGACAAGCGAAGATAGTGCTGTTGCCAAATTCATTGAGAAAAAAGGCGAAGGCATTCACCATATTGCTTTTGCGGTTAACAGTGTAGCTGATGCTTTAGCTGAAGCTGAAGGCAAAGGTGTTCAACTGATCGACAAAGCTCCCCGCAAAGGTGCTGAAGGTTTAAACATCGCGTTCCTGCACCCGAAAACAACCGGTAGCGTTTTGACTGAGCTTTGCGAAGAAGGTTCAAGCCAAAAATAATCAGCCTCGGAACATCTGATCGAAAAAGAAACTAAGCTTTACAGCTTTTGGGTATTCTCTAAGGATACCCATCTTCCTTTTTCATCATAAATAACGAATACCCTAATTTCAAAAAATAAGATCTAAAATGAGTCATCAACTTGAAAAAGTAAAAGAGCTGATCCAGCTGCGCGAAAAAGCTCGTCTGGGAGGTGGTCTGAAAAGAATTGAATCTCAACACAAAAAAGGCAAATACACTGCTCGCGAAAGAATTGCCATGTTATTGGATGATGGCAGCTTCGAGGAGTTCGACATGTTTGTCACTCACCGTTGTACCAACTTCGGAATCGAAAAAGAATCATACCTGGGTGACGGCGTTGTAACCGGTTACGGAACTATCGACGGTCGTCTGGTTTACGTTTACGCACAAGACTTCACTGTATTCGGAGGTTCATTATCTGAATCTTTGGCTATGAAGATCTGTAAAGTAATGGATCAGGCTATGAAAATGGGAGCACCTGTTATCGGCATCAATGACTCGGGTGGCGCTCGTATCCAGGAAGGTGTAAACGCATTGGCCGGATATACCGAAATCTTCCAACGCAACATTCTGTCGTCAGGTGTTGTACCTCAAATCTCCGGTATCTTTGGCCCTTGTGCTGGTGGTGCTGTATATTCTCCGGCTTTGACCGACTTCAACATCATGACCAAAGGTACCAGCTACATGTTCCTTACCGGACCTAAAGTAGTAAAAACCGTTACCGGTGAAGATGTTACCCAGGAACAATTGGGTGGAGCCAGCGTTCACGCTACTAAATCAGGTGTAGCACACTTCGCGGTTGAAAATGAAGAAGAAGGTATCACTTTGATCCGCAAACTGATCGGCTTCCTTCCGCAAAACAATATGGAAGAAGCTCCTACATTGGTTTGTAACGATCCAATCCACCGTCTCGAAGACTCTCTTAACGATATTATCCCCGACAATCCCAACAAACCGTACGATATGTACGAAGTAATCGGCGCTATCATCGATAATGGAGAATTCCTCGAAGTGCACAAAGACTACGCTCAAAACATCATTGTCGGATTTGCTCGTTTCAACGGCCAATCCGTTGGTCTTGTTGCCAACCAACCTAAATATTTAGCAGGTGTACTCGATAGCAACGCAGCTCGCAAAGCAGCTCGTTTCGTTCGTTTCTGCGACGCCTTCAATATTCCTATCGTTACGTTGGTTGACGTACCGGGATTCCTTCCGGGTACAGGCCAGGAGTACGGCGGTGTAATCCTCCACGGAGCTAAACTGCTTTACGCTTTCGGCGAAGCAACTGTGCCTAAAGTAACGGTTACTCTGCGTAAATCATACGGTGGTGCATACTGCGTGATGAGCTCTAAACACCTGCGCGGTGATATCAACTATGCTTGGCCTACTGCTGAAATTGCCGTAATGGGACCATCAGGTGCTGTTGAAGTAATCTTCTCTAAAGAGGTGGCTGCATCAGAAAATCCTGCAGAAACCGCAGCACAAAAAGAGCAGGAATATCGCGATGCATTTGCAAATCCCTACAATGCAGCTAAATACGGATACATCGATGATATTATCGAACCGAGAAATACTCGTTTCCGCGTGATTCGTGCATTGCAGCAATTACAAACTAAAAAATTAACTAATCCTGCTAAGAAACACGACAACTTACCTCTTTAATCTCCGGATCTTTCAAGATCACGAATTAAAGAAAGTCGTCTGAATAAATAATTGATGCGGTCATCTTACCGTATCAATTATTATAGCAGTCAAATTACGATAAAAAGTATGGAAATAAGTATTAATGCCCTCCTGTTGATCATTGTTGCATTAATCATACTTTATCTTATATACCAAAACAACCTTCTTGTCAAAAAAGTCCTTTCATCGGGTACAGTTAATGAAGAGAAAACACCCCTTCAGCCTGTAGCAGTAAAAGCCGATAAAGTTGAGAAAATTGAAAAAGAGGAAGTGGCGCTAGAAGATAACGTTGATCAGGAAGCCGATTTTGATCAGGATGAGAATGACACCGATGATGTGTATGCTGCCATTGCAATGACTTTGTACGAATTGCAAAACGACAGCGCTCAACACGATTGGGAAGAAACAGTTCTGACAATTGATAAAGTCAAAAAAGATTACTCTCCCTGGAGCTCAAAAATTTACGGCTTGCGTGAAACTCCTGTTTTAAGAAAACGATAATTAATACAAGCAATGAAAGATTTTAAATATACTATAAACGGTAAATCTTACAAAGTAAAAGTTACCAGAATCGAACAAGAATATGCTGAGTTGGAAGTAAACGGCAAATCATATGAAGTTCAAATAGACAAACCGGTAAAGAAACAGCCTGCTCCGGCTACAACCCCCGCTCCGGCACCCAGAACAGCTACCGGCGAACCTGTAGTTTCAAAACCAACGGTTAATGCAGGTACATCTGCAATCAAATCTCCGCTCCCCGGTGTTATTATAGATATCATGGCAAAGGTTGGCGACGAAGTAAAAAAAGGTCAAAAGATCCTGATCCTTGAAGCTATGAAAATGGAAAACAATATCAATGCCGACAGAGACGGTAAGATTGTTGAAATCAAGGTAAATAAAGGAGATTCAATCATGGAAGGTACAGACCTTGTGATTATCGGATAATTGATTTTATTGAACAAAATCAATCTAAAATAAAAAACCGCCATCGATTAATTTTCGGTGGCGGTTTCTTTTTTATTCTTATTCTGCATCATCTTCATCATGAATAAAGTCGGCCAATCCATGCCTGTCTGTCACCTTTATTTCCGATTCGGAATAAACCAGTAATCCCATACGTTTTAACTCATTCAGTGCAGTCACTAAATTATCACGCGTATCACCCAATAATTTTGCCATATCTGTCAGGGAAATCTGAAAAACAATCTCTTCAGCTCTTTTGCGGGTCAATAACAAAACCCACATGGCTAAGCGCTCCTTTAATTCTCCGGTCGAAAGAGCCAACATCGTATGATAATGATTTTGAGAACGAAGAGATAGAAAATTAAGGTAATTCAGATTAAAGATTGGATCTTTACGAAGCAAGTCCAGAAAATCCTCTTTTTTAAGCTGCATCAATCCCACATCTGTATGAGCATATACATCAAAGATCGACCGGGTCTCCAGACCGAATACATAATTCCCCGCAATAACATTAGGAGATCCAAGTATTTCTTTGATTTTTAATGACGCACATTTATTCTCTGTATAATTAACAAGTTTGCCGGATATGATAAATTTCACATGGGTGAAAAGCTCTCCCTTCTGAATCATCTGGTCTCCCGGTTGGTACTTCAGAAATTCTATATTATACTTTTCCAGACTGTTTGTTAAACTAGCCCGACTTACCCCTTGAAAAATAGGTGTTTGCAATAAAATATCTAAAAAGCTCATTTCGAATGATTTTTGTGACACATATGAGGGTAAATATACAAAAAAAATCTACTTTTGTAACACTCTGCAATTCATAATTATTTTAATATAACAATATTTAAACAGCCAGGTTTAATCATAATGGGAAATTTAGTATTTAATTTAAAGGAATTTATCAGTGCCTTTGTTGTACTGTTCGCCATAATCGACATCGCCGGTTCAATTCCGGTAATACTTTCCCTGAAAAGTAAAGGGGCTATCTACAGCCCAATCCGCACATCGGTTTATTCCTTATTCTCTTTAATTGGCTTTCTATTTGCCGGCGAAATGATCCTGAACCTATTCAATGTTGACATCCAATCATTTGCAGTCGCCGGATCATTAATTATTTTTGTAATAGCGATTGAAATGATATTTGGAATTGAGATCTTTAAGTTTGAAGGGGCTTCTAATAACACAACCATAATACCACTTGTTTTTCCTTTAATCGCCGGAGCCGGAACTTTCACTTCCCTGCTATCGCTCAGGGCGGAATACAACATCCTGAATATTATTTTAGCCCTGATCGCGAACCTGATTGTCGTATATTTCGTACTGAGATTTATAAATAGAATTGAGACAATACTAGGGAAAGGAGGAGTCTATATACTACGTAAATTCTTCGGAATAATCCTTCTTGCGATTTCAGTCAAATTATTCACTTCCAATATTGCTATTATAATCGGAGAAGCTTCTAAGGGATTATAAAAACAGGTTCTATAACGTTTTTTAGGGGTGCCTAATGTATTAAAAAGAAAATCAAAGTATAGGACACGGATTCACGTTGTTATGGCGGATGATCCCGATAGCTATCTCTTAGGTTTTTCAGCATCATCCTGAGGGCCTGATTCAAAAATATTATCCTCATCATCAACATCTTCCTCCGGGACAGATTCCTCCGGCTGCGGCCCCAGCTTCCTCATCCATACCGCTAAAACAGTACCGGATATAGCACCGGACAAATGACCTTCCCAGGATGTTTCCGGTGCAATGTACTCCGCTATCGGAAACATATTCCATACCATTCCGCCATATACAAAAGCTATAACCGCGGATAAAGCCATTAATGAACGATGCCGCCTTATGACCCCACTAAAAAACAGAAAGAAAGAAACGCCATACACTATCCCACTGGCTCCGATATGATATGCAGGCCGGCCGATGAACCAGGTCAATACACCGGACATCAACCATATCAAACCAAAAACCCTAAAATAGATATCTCCGTAGAAATAAAAGAGTGCCCAGAGTAGAAATAGAAGCGGCAAAGTATTTGACCACAAATGCCTGACATCTTCGTGCACAATCGGTTCCAAAAGAATTCCATGCAATTGAGTAATATCCAAAGGATAATTCCCATATATCCTTAAATCCCACCCAAATTGTATCTCTAACAGTTTTACCAACCAAAGAAAAAACAAAAATATCCCCGGAAAGTAGAATGCGTAGAGCAAACGTTTGGTTTCATGACTTACTTTCACTTCGTTGATGTTTTAACCTGTAAATATACCAAATTATCAAAATAACCAAGGGGAGAATCCTAAATATTTCACATACCGCAATTTTTTTCCATAATAAAATTGTCACATACCAATATTTTTTTTAATTTTGAAAAAATGCAAATTTAACATTTGAATCAAACCTCCATTGCCACATGAGCTACCTGAAATTCGATAAAAACACACTTATAAATCTGGAGCAGTCTCTTCCTAAAGAGATACTCCGGACCAATCGCTCCGGGGCATACAATTGCACTACATTGATTGAGTGTCATACCCGTAAATACCACGGACTTCTTGTAATCCCTGTACCCGAATTAGATGAAGATGATCATGTTTTACTCTCTTCTTTAGACGAAACAATTGTCCAGCACGGAGCAGAATTCAACCTGGGAATCCACAAATACCACGGTGATAACTACAACCCAAAAGGCCACAAGTATATCCGGGAATTCGACTGTGAGGTAGTACCGAAAGTCACTTATCGTATAGGTGGGGTAATCCTTTCAAAAGAAAGAATCCTGGTTTGGCATGAAAACCGTATCCTGATCAAGTACACATTGCTGGATGCTCACTCGCCAACCACCTTAAGGTTAAAACCTTTCCTCTCATTTCGCAATGTCAACTTTCTGACTCAGGAAAATGTTCACATAAACAAATCATACGAAGAGGTCGAACACGGTATTAAAACCTGCTTATACCCCAGCTACCCTTCATTGGTTATGCAGACGAACAAAAAAAACGAATTCAAATCACAGCCGGACTGGTACCGGGGAATTGAGTATCCGAAAGAAATGGAGCGTGGTTATCCATTCAAAGAGGATCTGTTCTCACCGGGTTATTTCGAAATACCGATCAAGAAAGGCGAAAGTGTCATATTTTCAGCCGGGATCAGCAATGTCAATGTCCGTCGTTTGAAATTAATGTACGAGTCTGAAATCAGTAAACGCGATCAAAGGGATAGCTTATACAATTGTCTGAAAAACTCTGCTCAGCAGTTTTACAACTACAAAGACGATTGCCACCAATATATCTTAGCGGGATATCCGTGGTTCAAAGTTCGTGCCAGGGATCTGTTTATTGCCCTTCCGGGATGTACGCTGGGTATCGACAAAAAGGAAAATTTCGATAAAATCATGAAAACGGGACTCGAAGCAATCTCGAAATTCATGAATAAAGAAGAACTTGATCCGATTATCAAAGAGATTGAAATGCCTGACGTGCCACTATGGGCTATCTGGGCTCTTCAACAATATTGTAAAGATCATGCAGAGCAAGAGATTTGCCAGCTCTATTTCGAAAAAATAATAGAAATTATCAATTTCATTCGAACCGGAAAGCACCCTAATTTGTTTATGCATGACAACGGATTGCTCTATTCTTATGGAAAAGAAAAAGCAATTTCATGGATGAACTCTACTATCGGTAAACTGCCGACTATCCCGCGCACCGGCTATCTGGTTGAATTTAATGCCTTATGGTATAATGCGCTAAAATTCGGAGCTGATTTACTGAATAAACACGGGAATACAAACGAAGCGAATGAATTAAATGAATTGGCAAATAAAACCGGAGAATCATTTAGACAAGTATTTAAAAACAGCGCCGGCTACCTGTATGACTATGTCAACGGCGAATATGCGGATTGGAGCGTAAGACCCAATATGGTATTTGCACTTGCTCTCGAATATACACCTCTTAACAAACAGGAGCGTAAATCCGTATTGGATTACATTACAAAAGAATTACTTACACCTAAGGGAATCCGTTCCCTTAGCCCTAAAAGTCCGGGTTACATACCTAACTATGTTGGTCCGCAGGCTCAACGTGACCATATATATCACCAAGGTACAGCATGGCCCTGGCTGATGGGTTTTTACCTGGAAGCCTATTTACGCATCTTCGGGATGAGTGGGGTATCTTTTGCCGAAAACAGGCTGGTCAGTTTCGAAGATGAAATGGCTAACAATTGCATAGGGACCATTAGCGAACTATATGACGGGAATCCTCCTTTCACAGGAAGGGGCGCAATCTCTTTTGCCATGAATGTGGCAGAAATACTTCGGGCTATGAAGCTAATCAAATCTTTTACTATATAATACCATAATTAATGAAAGCACTAATGTTTGGATGGGAGTTTCCGCCTCATATTTTAGGAGGATTGGGAACCGCGAGCTACGGTCTTACAAAAGGTATGGCAAATTGTGGTGACATGGACATCACTTTTGTTATTCCTAAGCCGTGGGGTGATGAGGATAAAAGTTTTCTGAAAATTATCGGAGCCAACTGCACTCCTGTGGCCTGGCGCGACCACGAGTGGGATTATGTCAACCACAGAATCGGTCATTGCATGAATCCGCAGGATTATTATGATCTGCGCGATCATATCTATGCCGATTTCAATTACATGAATTATCTCAATGATTTGGGGTGTATTGAATTTTCAGGAAGATACCCCGAAAATCTGATGGAAGAAATCAACAACTACTCGATTGTGGCAGGTGTCATAGCCCGCACCTACCCTTTTGATGTAATTCACTCACACGACTGGCTTACCTACCCTGCCGGCATTCATGCCAAGCAGACGACAGGCAAACCGCTGGTAATCCACGTACATGCAACCGATTTCGACAGAAGTCGCGGCAATGTAAATCCTCAGGTATATGCGATTGAAAAAGATGGCATGAACTGGGCTGATCATATCATTTGCGTTAGCGACCTGACCCGCAGAACGGTTATTGAAAAATATAATATTGATCCGCGCAAGGTAACTACGGTCCACAATGCCGTAGAACCCGTCAGCGCTGAAATCGAAGCTATTGAGCCCAAAAAATGCTCAAAAGACAAAGTCGTTACCTTTTTAGGCCGCATTACCATGCAAAAAGGCCCGGAATATTTTGTGGAAGCGGCTCATAAAGTATTACAACGCACTAAGAATGTCCGGTTTGTCATGGCAGGCAGCGGCGATAAAATGAATGAAATGATTCAGTTGGCCTCAGCCCGGGGCATTGCTGACCGGTTCCATTTTACCGGCTTTTTAAAGGGGAAACAGGTCTATGAAATGTTGAAGTCAAGCGATGTATATATTATGCCGTCTGTCTCCGAACCTTTTGGCATCTCCCCGCTCGAAGCTATGCAGGTAGGTGTTCCCAGTATTATCTCACTGCAATCAGGGTGTGCGGAAATTCTTTCTAACGTTATAAAAATAAATTATTGGGACATTGAAGCTATGGCTGACGCTATTTACTCTATCGTCACCTATCCGGCAATGTATAATCACCTTCAGGAAGAAGGGAAAAAAGAGGTCGATCAGATTGTCTGGGAAAAGGCAGGTAAAAAGGTTATCGATATCTATAAAAACGTATTAGGTTGGATGTAATCCTAAATATACTATCAATCATTTGTTAAACCATCAAAAAAACCAACTATATGAAAACCATCTGCTTTTACTTTCAAATACACCAACCTTTTCGTCTCAAAAGATACAGATTCTTTGATATCGGCAGCGACCACTACTACTATGATGACTACAACAACGAAGCCATCATTACCCGTATTGCGGAGCACTCTTACATCCCGGCCCTGCAGACCATTCAAGAGATGATTGATAAAACCGGCGGAAAATTCAAAGTCGCATTTTCCATTTCCGGCACCGCTCTTGAGCAACTCGAAATTTATGTCCCGGAGGTTATCGAGCATTTGCGCAATCTGGCTAAAACGGGATGTGTGGAATTCCTGGCTGAAACCTATGCGCATTCATTATCTTCTTTGTATGATGAAGCAGAACTCTCCCGTCAGGTACAAATGCATGTAAACAAGATCAAAAACCTCTTTGGCTTAACTCCTACTGTTTTCAGAAACACAGAGTTGATCTATTCGGATGAGATTGGTGAAATGGTTCATAAGATGGGCTTCAAAGGTATTATTGCCGAAGGCGCTAAACATATTCTCGGTTGGAAGAGTCCGAACTATGTGTACAGCTGTGCTGCAGCCCCCAAACTGAAAATGCTGTTGCGTAATTTCCGCTTCAGCGATGATATTTCATTCCGTTTCTCTAATCAGAACTGGAACTGCTATCCCTTAACCGCGGAAAAATATATCGATTGGATTGCACAGACACCCGAAAGCGAGCCGATTGTTAATCTGTTCATGAATTTCGACACCTTCGGTGAAATGCAAACCAAAGAGAATGGCATTTTCGATTTCCTGAAGTCTTTGCCCCAGTGTGCAGAAGCCCGCAACATCAACTTCCTAACCCCTAGCGAAGTTATCAAGGAACATCAAGCGGTGGATAATATCTACGTAATGCACCCCATGTCGTGGGCCGATGAAGAACGCGACACCAGCGCATGGTTAGGCAATCAACTGCAAAAAGATGCGGTAGGCAAGCTTTATTCGATAGGTGAACGGGTACGCTTAAGCCACGACCGTCGATTGATGCAGGACTGGATCTACCTGCAATCGAGCGATCACTTCTACTATATGAGTACCAAACATTCATCCGACGGTGCTGTACATAGCTATTTCAGCCCGTATGACTCTCCGTTCGATGCTTTCACCAACTACATGAATGTATTGGGTGACTTTATCGACCGGGTGAATGCTCAATATCCCGATACGATCGACAACGAAGAGTTAAATGCATTGCTGACTACAATCTACAATCAGGATGCCAAAATTAATCAGTTGGAGAACGAGCTTAAAAAGCTCAAAAACGGTAAAAAGAAAACGGTTAAATCAGAAGAATAACGTCGCTGACATGAATAAAAAAACCGTCTATCTGTAAGGGATAGACGGTTTTTTTTGGCTCTGTAACGGATCGTACGGGTATAAAAATAAATACATCCTTTAATACGCTGTTCGCTCACCTTTTATCGCATTTTGCACGGTACGATAGATAATCTTAATATCGAGACCCGGGGTCCAGTTTTGAATATACCAGACATCCAGCCTTACCCGGCCGGCCATTTGGTACAACTCTTTGGTTTCACCCCGGAAGCCTCTCACCTGAGCCAAACCGGTAATACCCGGTTTCACCAGGTGGCGATCCATATAATTTTCGATCAGCGCTGAATAATCTTCGGTATGCTTCACCATATGCGGACGGGGGCCTACCACCGACATGTCGCCCCTCAACACATTAATGAATTGAGGCAGTTCATCAATATTAGTCCTACGTAAAAAGTCTCCAATTTTCGTCTTCCGGGGATCATCTTTCCGGGCCTGAAGAAAATCAGCCGCAGCATTCACGCGCATCGACCGGAACTTGTAGCAATCAAAATCTTCACCGTCCTGTCCTGTACGCTTTTGCTTAAAGAATACCGGTCCGGGAGAGGATAACTTAATCGCAATCGCAACTATAATATAGATTAGCGGAAAAAAGGTAAGCAAAACGGCCAGAGAAAACACGACATCGAAGCAGCGTTTTAATGCTTTATTCAGGGGTAAATCCAGAGGTTCCTGATTTTCATTAATATAGGATATATTTTCTTCTAATTCCATCGCGACTTTATTATATTTTGTTACCTGTTATTCCTTACCCTTCCAGCTTCAGATGTTTTTTCGACTTTCAATCCTGATTTTAAATGACCGGATAGGTCGATATAGGATAGTTTCACGACTGCTCATCCCGATATAAGTCGTATTAAATACTCCTGATCAGATAAAACAGATTCATTAAACATGCTTTATTAAACGCACAACACTTTAATTATAAGCGTTTAACTATAAGCAAAACATCCCACTGCAAAGATAACAAAATATAGAAAAACGCTCGCAAATATTTATTCTCAATATTATAATTTGTAAACCAATGACGTTTTGTCCGCTTCGATAGCTATCACTTCCGGTTATCCGCTTTAGTGGCAGATAAAAAAAATAACCCTCAACAGAGGGTTATTTCGTGATAGTTATAATAAGGATAACGTTATAGAGCCATTCCATTTCAAAATCCCGCCTGAAACTCTTTTATCTGTTGTTCTTCGTCTTTATTGCAGATCAGCAATGCATCTCCGGTGTCCACTACAATATAATTCGTTAAACCCTGCACCACCACCTTCTTGTCACCTTCTACGCGGATAATTGAATCCCGGGTCTCAAAAGTATGAACGTTGCCTTTTACTACATTTCCCCCTTCAGTCTTATCCGATTGCTCGTGCAATGACCCCCAGGTACCTAAGTCGGACCATCCGAAATCAGCGGTTCTCACAAAAATATTGTCCGCTTTTTCCAGGATGCCGTAGTCTACCGAGATATTCGTACAGGTAGGGAAGGCTTTATCAATAAAAGCCTGCTCTTCGGGGGTATCGTAGACAGCTGCTCCCTGATCGAAGATCGCAGCCACATCGGGCAGGTAAGCGCGTATCGCCTTTTCAATACTTTGAGCCGACCACAGGAAGATTCCCGAGTTCCAGAAATAATCTCCCGATGCGAGGTACTGCTCAGCCCGTTCTTTATTGGGTTTCTCGGCAAACTGTGCCACCGGATAGAGTTGTGAATAACCGTTCAACGCCTGTCGCAGATCGGCTTTAATATAGCCGTATCCTGTCTCTGGCTTATGTGGTTTCATACCGAGGGTA
The DNA here is from genome assembly GCA_963668555.2 of Bacteroidales bacterium. Lineage (GTDB taxonomy): Bacteria > Bacteroidota > Bacteroidia > Bacteroidales > UBA7332 > CAXXIC01. Next base: position 3,718,938 of record CAXXIC010000001.1, on the reverse strand, counting down.
AGCAGGACATCATTCGATGCTATAAAGCGTAATCCTTCGTTGATCACGGTTTTGAAATCTTCCTCCCGGGTAATCAGGTGGTCACTGGGTGCAACAATAATATTGGCCTCTTTAGAGCGTTGTCGGATTTTCCACACGGCATAAGCGATGCAGGGCGCCGTATTGCGCATACAGGGCTCCAGCAGAATCTGCTGCTCCGACAAATAGGGCAGCTGCTCATGGATCAGCGCTTTGTATTTTTGGGAAGTTACGACAAATATGTTTTCCTTCGGTACAATACCTTCGAAGCGATCCGCTGTTTGCTGAATCAGGGTCCGGCCGATATTTAACACATCCAGAAATTGCTTCGGCTTATCCGTGGTGCTCATCGGCCAGAAACGGCTACCGATCCCACCGGCCATAATGATTAAGTAGTTCGTCATAAATAAGTGCAAGTGTGCTATTTTAGCGGTTTGTATTTAGTCTATCTATACCTGACTGCAAAGGAAGGGATTTATTCTTAAAAGAACAATATTTTAACGATCTATCCAGACATAAATTTATCAGACCATTCGCAAAACGACTTAAGACAGATAAGCAACAGAAACCATTTAATGACAATCCATTTAAAAACCAAACCCGACCTTCAGGCTCCCTCCACTATTATTGCCATACAGATCACCGCGATCCATCGCGCCCGACAGGGTAAATTGCCACCCTTTCAGCTTTCGGGGTGCATAGCTAACCTCGAGCAGCGACAGGTAATCTTCGGAGACCGCATCAAACGGAGCGCCATACGTCCCCCATCCGCGGGTATAGGTACCCAGCAGCCTGCCCCTCCATACGCGGCTGAAGTTCCACGAAACACCTGCATGAAAAGCTTTCACCCGGCTGTTAAAGATACCGGTCACGCCGTTTTTCCCATAGATCGGCGAGGTGATCAGCGGATTACCACCGACCAGCCCCCAGTGCGACCAGCCGCTGTTGTAAGCACTGAGGTAATAGTTATCATTGCCATACACGTTGTAGTGTGGGCCGGGAAGAATGTCGCGGAAAAGCCATTGGTGCATCGGGCCGCCCTGATCAGTCGTTTGCAGGTACTCGAGCGTAACTCCGGTCACGCCGGCTCCCTCTTTCTCACTGGTATATTCCAGCCCCCAGAGTCCATCCATCCTGTTTTTTTTGACTATGCCCGAAGAGTCCTCAAAGAAGTTCTCCAGATAGAGGCGCCACACACCCTCTTTCCGCCGCCAGATCAGGCACAGATGCCAGCTTCCATGTGTGCTGCCAAAGGTATACATCTGATCATATATAGGACTATTTTCATCTCCGCTCTGAGGGATAAATACCATCCAATAATATTTCAGGCTCCGTTGATCTCCGCCAAATTGTGCATGCGTCTCCAAACCCAACGCGGCTGACCAGGGCGAATCTTTAAAATCGTATTGCAGAATCAGCGACTTGCGGTGATACAGGACCGGATCATCACTCCTCCCGAGCTGCCTCTTCACGAAGGCTTCATCGGTCATCTCACCATAGGCAATCCCCCCATCTACCTTCAGCCGGTTGTGCAGCAACCACGGGAAGGTCACAAAGCCGGGGGTCTCCAGGCTGACCTGGGGGATCGGACGCGCATTGCCCGACAACGACATTCCGCCACTGCTTAGCGCCCGGTTCTTCAGCATTCCCCACCGCTCTTTGCTCCCCATGGAGAGCACGAGCCATTTATACCGCACATCGCAATAGGCTTGTTGCACGACAAACTGCGAAGGATAATTCCAGGCCTCCACCACATCGAATCCAAAACGGTAATCCCACTTCGTGCTATCCTGCATCTCCCGAAACAGCCCCACTCTCAGGTAGGCATTCTCCTTTTCGAGCGTAGCCAGCCCCTGCCGGTTATTCACCAGCCAGAATGGCGTCTGTCCCGTAACACTCACCTTCCCTTCCGTCTCTATCCGGCCATGCAGCTGTGCCAGGCCGGTTTGTATCCCCACCATACAGAGCAGCATTCCTACCATCCAACGGGGATTCGCAATTTCCTGCAGTTTTCGTTTGTATTTCATAAGTGGTTTTTTACGTTCTACGTTTTACGTTCTACGTTGTAGGTTAGAGCCGCTGCCCGGTGTGGGGCGCCGGTGTGGGGTGCTAGCGTTCTGCGAATCCAGGCCGCTAATGAATAATGAATAAGAATGGAACGCGGATAAACGCTGATATAGCGGTCCCGATAGCTATCGGGATAAACGGATTTTAATTTCGACAAGTCGAAATGATTTTCAATGACTTATGCATTATCTGTCATGTTTACATGACTTAAATCTGTTTTCAATCCGTTCAAATGTCATCTGTTTATCCCGATAGCTATCGGGACCGCTTAATCCGTAAAATCCGCGTTCTATTCTTTTTCACAAATACGACATTCTATTTTGTCCATTACTTATCAGAGAAACTTTCATACGATGTGGGGCGCCGATGTGGGGCGCTAATAGTGTCAGACACGGTAGCTTAAAGCCGCATAGCGGTGACTGTCTGGTTATTTGTTGAGTCAAAGCACCTTGAATATATAATTATATAAGCAGCATAAGCAATAAATAAAATTCATTGTCGTATTCACCCCCAACCCCCTAAAGGGGGCTATTGCGCCGTGCGGTATAATAATTTTAGGTTCTCTAAAGAGCAAATGATGACTTTTTGCACGGCCAAAAGTCCCCTTCAGGGGATATAGGGGTAAAGCGATCAAATTTATGCGATATCAATTCAATCCTATTACCTATGCCGCTAATTCGCTAATCCCCCATTCACCACCGCTTAAATCTCATCTCCGAATAAACATCCCTCAGCACCAGCCGGGTGCGCGAAATTTCCACGATACGGAATGTACGCTGCGATAGACTCTCCCCATACACCGTCGTATCTGCCATAGCAGGCGCGGGTTTCTGGGGTTTAAGCGTGCAATACGGCCACCCATACACCGTCGTGTCCTTCAATGCCATTTCCAAAAATCGCGAATGAACAAAGGCAATCTGCAGAGAATCGCCCTGCTGTGTAAAGAGCGTTTGTACCTCCCCGCCCCGTCGCTTGTTCCAGATCATGCAGATACGGCTATCAAAACTATAAAACAGCGTATCTACGCGGTAGGTATGCCCTGCCCGGGTCTCTTCCACCATCTTCCATCGCCCCCGCAGGGTATCGTCATACTCTTGGTTACAAGAGTATAATCCCAGGAGCATCGTGATATAGAGAATCTTTTTCATATTACCTCCATAAGCTATGATACACTTTATTAACAATCTAAAATAGGATTTGTTTATTTTTCAGGAAGGAGAAAAGAGGGAGGGAAAAACGAATATTGTTGGATTCTGATTCTTTTACAAAGATTTACACAGAGGAGGCACAGAGTTACACAGAGAATATCACGCTCTCTGGCTCCCCTCTGGCGCAGGTTTGCAACCTGTGCCCAAAATCCTGACAGTTTTCAACTGTCTACATCCATCACAAAGGACGACCACAAGGGTGATCCCGACAGACTAAAAGCGCTCTTTCAACCAGATCCCAAAGAATCGGTCATATACCTGATAAATATTCTGTTCCTGAGTAACCAGATCTTTCTCGAGCAGGTATTTCAGGGCCGATTGTACCGAGCTGGGGGTACGCAATTTATATTTCCGTATAAAATCGCCCGAGGTGACGGCGGTGGCTTTCCCTTCCCTGGCAATGGCGATCAATATCTCTTTCTGCTTCTCCGGCAATCGCGACAATATCTCCTGACAGGTAAACTCCTGCGTGGAAACCAAATAATCTATTGCATCATCAAACATAGGCATGGAGCAGGTTTCTCTTTCCCGGGTGATCGAGAATAACTCATTAAACATCATTTGTACATACCAGGTATGCCCTTCAAACGTATCGTAAACCCGGTCAAAAACTTCGGAATCGAGGTTTTTTTCCCGTTTTTCGAAATGCCCGGTTACAAATCCCCTGTATTTATCCTTTGAAATTTTATCCAGATGCATCATCCCGACACTTTGATAAAACGGCCGGGCCGGACTTTGAAATATAGTTGACATCGTATGCTGCTGACTCCCGGCAAATATAAAACCGACGTTCCTGCAATTTTGTATCAGGGTACGCAATACTGCTTCCACATTCGACTCAGCATAGTGCGCGATCTGCTGAAACTCATCTATGGCTACCAGACAAGGTTTGTCCGCCTGCTCCAGATATCGGAATATCTCTTCCAATGTGGCATTTGGTTCCTGGATATCTCCCAAACCAATCTCGATCGAAGGCTCTCCGGTCAGGCTATCCAACCGAAACCCGGCCCGGAGTGATGTGATAACGGAAAAAAAACGGTCAAAATATCGCCTTTCCCGGGGTTTCAGTTCGTCAAATACCGCTTTCCCCAGCGCATATACAAACTCACGCAGACTGCTCGTCGCATATATGTCAATAAAAAAAGTATAATACCGATCCTTGATCTCAGGTTGCTGAAAACAGTGCCGGATCAGCCCCGTCTTCCCCATCCTTCGGGTAGAGATAATCGCGACATTACGGCCGTTCGATACATTGCGTACCAAACTCCGGGTCTCTTCTTCCCGGTCACAAAAATATTCGGGTGAGATATATCCACTAATGACAAACGGATTCTTTACAGACATACTATTATTGCTTTTACAATTATCACAAATATAATAATTGCATTTGTAATATACAAATCACAAGAGAGCAAATATAAAATCCCCGAAAATCCGCACCCTGAATGTATAAATACCACAATATACTTCAGAGCTACCATTTCCAGGGACCTGTTCTAATATTTTATTTCACCGGGTTACACAGAGAAGACACAGAGTGGACATCTCACCCCGCATTATCATATGCCTTACTTCCGAAAAGTGTCAGATATACTATCTTCAGATCGAGCCAGAATGTCCAGTGATCGATATACTTCATATCAGACTCTACCCGTTTCTCCATTTTCCAGAGCTCATCCGTTTCGCCACGGAAACCACTCACCTGAGCCAGTCCGGTAATGCCGGGTTTCACATAATGCCGGGTCATATAAGTATCTATTAACTGCGAGTATTCATCGGTGTGCCTGAGCATATGCGGGCGCGGCCCCACTACAGACATATGCCCCAGCAGCACATTGAAGAATTGCGGTAGTTCGTCGATGTTTGTTTTCCGCATAAACCGGCCAATCGGCGTGATCCGGCTATCACCGGTGGTTGCCTGCTGTGTATCCGCATCCCGGTTTACCTTCATGCTTCGGAATTTGAAGCAGTTGAATGTTACATTATTGATACCGGTCCGCTTCTGGACAAACAGCACCGGACCCTTTGAGGTCAGTTTTATGATCAGGGCAATGATCAGATACAGCCAGCTGAAAGCGAGGATAACCGATAATGAAAATACCAGATCAAACACCCGCTTTGCCAATCGGTTTTCAATATCATCCAACGGTATATGCTGTGGATTGATCACGGCCAGATTGCCCAGCATATCTTTCTGGCTACGAATGCGGAAGATCTGCTGATCATCGGGAACCAACCTGACCCTCACACCCATCCGGTTGCAGGTAGCCAGCCACTCCCTGGCCATCGGGGCTTCACTGAACAGCGGCAGCGTGAGGTAGACAATCTGGATCTCATGCTCCGCGATCAGTTCTTTCAAATCATCGGGGTGACCTATGACATCCTGACTCTCATCGGTATGCTTTGAGATGAATCCGACAAATTTATAACCCAGCATCGGATTACTTTTGATCAGGGTCTGAATGACCTTACTCGTCCGGTTCAGTCCGATAATGGCAGTTCGCTGCACATCATTCCCCTTTGCCCTTTGATATTTCAGGAATTGGTACAGAAACCAGTAAAACATGATTTTACCGGTATAGAAAAAAAGATTGTAAAGGACAAATAGTTTGCTGGCATGTAGATTCGGAAACAGCATGATACCCAATAGCGCGGATACGATCAGGAAAATGGAAGTCCGCTGGGTAATCCGCTTCACCCGGTTTCTGAAATTATCTTTGAGATAAAGATTCTTTTTGGTAAAAACAAAATAGGTGATCACCCAGGCAAAATTGGCATGCAGCAAATAGAACCGGTATTGATCCTGAATGTAAATATCATGCTGAAAAAAGAACAGCGCAGCCAAAAATAGGGATATATTTAAGACGGTCAGATCAAAAATCAGATAAATAATCAAAAGTTCAGATTCACGTAATCTCATATTCATTCATAATATTAAATGTGATCAAACAGATAAGATAACTCGCTTAGCCACTATCCGGATTAATATTTTATTTCACCAGGTTACACGGAGAAGACACAGAGTTGCACAGAGTAAATCGCCACTGCTTTCTCCCCGTGGGAGTGCGACTCGAAGTCGCGCCCCCACTTACTGCCTTTGGGTGATGCTTCTTGTCATTCCCTCAAACCGTTGAAAAGGCTGTTAGCCGTTTTCAAGGTAGCGGATACATCACCGTCTGTCGGGTTCTTCTTATTGGCTTAGCGAATAACTCGCTTAGCCAATCCCCCACTCAGTTATTCAATTAATCAGTTATTGCAATATCCAGCCCCCGTTTACAAAGCCTTTTTAATAGTTAAATCTCATTTAAACCCTGTATTTTCCAATAACCGCCTTTTGTAGAACCTACCCGGATAATCACCCCGGATTTCACCATTTTGGACAAATGATACTTAACGCCATCTTCTGAGATATTACCCAATGTCTGAGCCATTTCCTTCCTGTTCATTTTAGGATTCTGCTTTATCAAAGCCAAAATCCGCAATGCAGTTTCTTGGGTAGTTTCTTGGGTAGTTTCTTGGGTAGTTTCTTGGGTAGTTTCCTCAACCCCGGGTTGCGTGCTAATTTTCTGTTGAGTATAACTAAACTCAGAATAGAAGCCATAAGTCGTATTGCGAAACTCAAACTTCATGGTCGGATATTCGGCTATTGCTTTTCTGATACGAATAAATCCACTACCGTATTTCTCTATGTCGTTAGTCAGATAAAAAGCTTCGGCTATTAGCTTATTACGAGTGCTGGCACTATAACTATCTGTTTTTAGATCCATCTCCGTAATATCTCCAAATAATCCACTGGGATTGAAAAATCAATGCCCATTACCTCTACATCCGGAATAACTGTGGGTTCAGTTTTATTCTTTACTTCGTTTACCCAACCCTGAATCGTCTCTTTGCCCAATTGAACTCCTTTTACCTCTCCGGAATCCTGTACACCAACATACACTACCCCTCCTTTCGCATTCGAAAATGCGACTAACGAAACAATCACCTCATCATTGAATGAGGTCTTGAATTCCACTTGTTCCGATTCGACGGCTGGTATAATGTTATCTGACAAACTCATATTAATTATTTAAAGTCGTTCCCTCAAACCGTTGAAAAGGCTGTTAGCCGTTTTCAAGGTAGCGGTGACATCACCGACTGTCGGGCTCTTCTTATTGGCTTAGCGAATAACTCGCTTAGCCAGGAACGCGGATGACACGGATGCTAGCATCATTTATTTAAAATATAGTACCCCCCGGTTTTTTTACTTCCTCTTCGTTCTATAAATCCTTTGGAAACCAATACTTTTATTTGTTTATCTACAGTATCAACCGGAATATCAAGCTTTATCGAAATGTCCTTAACCTTTACTCCTTCATTTCCCCGAATAAACTGATATAATTTTTGCTGCCCTTCATTTAATCCGCCATTTAATCCGCCATTTAATCCGCCATTTAAATCTGTATCTTTTATTACTTCATCTTTAAAAGCCGGATGAATAAAAAAATCAACTTCAAAAAAAGTCCGCTCCTCGTCAAAATCAAAAAAAGGGCTGGGAGAACCGTTTTCTTTTAATGCTTTCTTTATGCGGGGAATCCCGGTTGCCCGTCCTTCTGTCAACTCAAGCTCCTTCAGAAAATCGCCTAACCGCCGGTTTCTATAACGTCGTGGTTTTATCGTTCCCGTCTTAAATGCTTCGGACTTAATTGAACGATCCGGCCCTCCATAATTGAGAATCACTATAGAATCGGGATATATTCGAATTTCTACAGGTTCTCTTACCTGATAATCCCGATGGTATATCGCGTTTGATATAGCTTCTTCCAAAGCCTCAAACGGATAATTCCAAACTCTCTGAGCCTCGGCCTTACCTGATTGCTTTATGATTTTTTCCCGAAGAATATTCGTTTTGAAAAAATCAAGCAATTTAGAGATCTGCTGATGAACAGGTCCTACAAAATACGGGCGCTCATAGAATTGTGTTGCATCAGCTCCATTCGGAAACTCAACAACCTCAATTCGGGTATAAGGGAAAAATTTATCCGGATTTTCCGCAAATAGCATCAATGCTACATTCCGTGGATATAATACCTCTGGGGTTCCCGACACTAAATCCATTTGCATCAATAAATCCACTTTGGTTATTGACTCGGAAAATTCATATAATCTACTTTGAGTTGTTCGCAAAAATTCACGTACAAGGCTGATCGAAATATCATCAATAGTACTTTGTACATTTGCCCGATCATCAAAAGGAACCTGATTGGCCAGAGTTAAAAGCTCTTGTTGTTCTTGTTGGTTGACCTTTTTTGACGTTGAATATCTGCGAATGTAATAATAATAACGTTTTTCTTTCGCTGTGATTTGCTCCGGCACCTCATAGGGTCGGTTCGAACCTCCCGGAACCCAAAGGACAATTATATTCTTCCCATCTATTTCTTCAATGGATAATATCGGAGAGTAAATGGGTTTAATCAGATTATTAAATCCAATCATTTGCTTTTGAATTGCATCCAGTTGATGTAATTCCACTCCTTTCACCGGTCGCTTTGCCTTGCCGTCCTCTTCTTCTATCCCAATAAAAATGTATCCCCCGCCAATATTTTCAAAATCATTGGCAAACGCGCAAATGGAACGATATATAGCATCCGGATTCCATCCTTCTTTAAACTCAATTCGCTCACTCTCGATGATATTTCCATTGAGCAGTTGAGATATATTGATCGGTAACGGCATGTGTTATATTGTTTAATTTGCATCGCGGATTTCCACGGATAAATTTTTATTTCACAGAGTTACACGGAGTAGTCACAGAGTGGCACAGTGTAAATTGCTAATGCTTTCTCGCCCGTGGGAGTGCGACTCGAAGTCGCGCCCCCACTTACTGCCTTTGGGTGATGCTTCTTGTCGCTAACTCAAACCGTTGAAAAGGCTGTTAGCCGTTTTCAAGGTAGCGGCGACATCACCGACTGTCGGGCTCGTCTTATTGGCTTAGCGAATAACTCGCTTAGCCAATCCCCCACTCAGATATTCAGTTAATCAGTTATTGCAATATCCAGCCCCCGTTTACAAAGCCTTTTTAATAGTTAAATCTCATTTAAACCCTGTATTTTCCAATAACCGCCTTTTGTAGAACCTACCCGGATAATCACCCCGGATTTCACCATTTTGGACAAATGATACTTAACGCCATCTTCTGAGATATAACCCAATGTCTGAGCCATTTCCTTCCTGTTCATTTTAGGATTCTGCTTTATCAAAGCCAAAATCCGCAATGCAGTTTCTTGGGTAGTTTCTTGGGTAGTTTCTTGGGTAGTTTCTTGGGTAGTTTCCTCAACCCCGGGTTGCGTGCTAATTTTCTGTTTAGTATAACTAAACTCAGAATAGAAGCCATAAGTCGTATTGCGAAACTCAAACTTCATAGTCGGATATTCGGCTATTGCTTTTCTGATACGAATAAATCCACTACCGTATTTCTCTATATCGTTAGTCAGGTAAAAAGCTTCGGCTATAAGCTTATTACGGGTGCTGGCACTATAACTATCTGTTTTTAGATCCATCTCCGTAATATCTCCAAATAATCCACTGGGATTGAAAAATTGAATGCTTTGATCAAAAATCTTTATCTGAATATCTGTTGAACTCTGATAATCCCGATGAATCAATGCATTTATAAGGGCTTCCCGGATTGCATCTAACGGATATTCGGGAATCTCAACGTGCTGTGTGGTTTTTCCTGTTATCTCGACAGCAAACTTCAAATGGCTTATTATCGTTTGCATCGATTCTTCCAACACATCGTATAAATTGCCGCTTATCATTTTGTCTGCAATAATGGTGCTTGGTGTTTTAAACCGACCAATATGAACATTATAAAACAAATTCTCTTTGGAAAAAAGAACCATCGCTGCATTGGTTGGCACACCCTTACGTACCATTTTTAGTTTCTCCAATGCTTCTAATGGATTTTTAGGAAGCGAAAATCGCTGAACGCCATTTACTTTTAAAATAAACTGTTCCACTTTTTCTAAATCCAGATCATTGATTACTGATCTGGGATGGGGATAGGAATCCCAGGAATATTGCATCGATTGCATGTACAAATCCGAGATTTCTGCCACATTTAGCAAGTGATTGGAGTTGTTCACGCGTTTAAAGCTTCTTCCGCGCGTTGAAACCGATTTTACCGGATATTCTTTTACGCGAAACTGAACCACATCCTTTCCATCAATGCCCATTACCTCTACATCCGGAATAACTGTGGGTTCAGTTTTATTCTTCACTTCGTTTACCCAACCCTGAATCGTCTCTTTGCCCATTTGAACTCCTTTTACCTCTCCGGAATCCCGTACACCAACATATACTACCCCTCCTTTTGCATTCGAAAATGCGACTAACGAAACAATCACCTCATCATTGAATGAGGTCTTGAATTCCACTTGTTCCGATTCTACAGCTGGTATAATGTTATCTGACAAACTCATCTTAATTATTTTAAGTCGCTAGCTCAAACCGTTGAAAAGGCTGTTAGCCGTTTTCAAGGTAGCGGGTACATCACCGACTGTCGGGCTCTTCTTATTGGCTTAGCGAACAACTCGCTTAGCCAGGATCGCGGAGGACACGGATGCTAGCATCGCGGATTTCCACGGATTAATTATTTTATTTCACAGAGAGCTCAGAGGTTCCACAGAGTTTTTCTCAGTTATTCAATTACTCAATCCCTCAATCACCTCCCAATAGCCGCCTTTCCCCATTCCTATACGCTTTAACGTACCCAACTTCTTTAACTTTTCAATGTCTCGTAAAACAGTCCGTTTTGTGACTCCAAGTCTCTTTACGAGTTCTGAGAACGATATAGCGGTAGATAAACTTTTGCTCAAATATTTCCGCCATTTATCCGCCAGACAAACAAAATAACCGCCATTTATCCGCCATATTTTAATTTATACCTCGTTCCCTTTTTTTCCCCAAGTTTCTCAAATATTTTTTGGTCTGTTAATCCTTCCAGATCTCTGGATGCAGTTCTCTCGGAAGTTTCACATATCACTTGATAAATACTATTTGTTATTAACCCATGATCTTTTGCATAGAAAACGGCTTTCATTTGACGTTCATTTAATCCAATCTCCTGAAGGTACCTTTCTGTATATTTATCTTTATTAAGTGTAACAGAGATGCCTCCAAATTCAGATTTAAAGTTAGGTTCCGGCAAATTAGCTTTTTTGCACTCATTAATAATCGTCACGGTGCCACGACCCCATGCTTCAATTAATCCTCCTTTAAAGAAAACTCCTGCAATCACAGGATTATTAGGGCGCGATGAATGCTTACGTCTCAAATCTTCCAGGGTTAATCCTTCCGGCAACTTACCTTCATTCCATACGATGATTTTATCATCATATACACTAATTTGAATGGGAGCTCCGGAATAGTCACGATGTGCAATGGCATTGATAATTGCTTCACGTACCGCTTTATACGGATATTCCCAATTCTCTATTCTATGAATTCCTTCATAAGTAATCGGTGAAATCAGAAATTTTCTATCCAGTACCTCAAGAGTTTTATCTGCAAGTTCAAAAATATTTGATTCCACTACTTCCTGAAACAATAAATCATCATCGGATTTGCCAAATCGTCCAATTTTCACATAAGCATTAATATAAAACCGACAGGGTTGCTTTCCAAAAAGTAAAATTGCAGAACGTTTGGGTTGCCCTTCTTCTAGCAATAACAGGTTGTCCAGTATGCTTAAAAAATCGTTTTCCTCCTCAAGAAAGGGCATTCGCTTACTTTTAACAGCGGCTTTTTTAAATACTTCAATAGCATCGGAATTTATATCATTAAGTGTTGCCCGTGCTTCAATGACATCATCCCAGGTCTTTCCCAATTTTTTCAGAAGAAACTCATTTAAAGCATTCCCTTTCAGCTCCTGTTTTGTGCTCCCACTTCTGTAATGATATTTTCCCTGATAAGAAATAGCAATATCGTATGGTTTTACATCGATTTCAATATAATGCTTGTCATCAGATACTAAAAGATTAACATCGCAAACTATTCCCAGATAGTTCTGGATTTTGTTAGGGATGTCATCCATTAATTTTTTATAGTCTTCAACACCCTTTACTTCTCCCTTGTCGTTTTTGCCTATTACTAACTTACCGCCCCTGGCATTTGCAAAACCACAAATCCATTTTAAATACTCATCTCTCCATGACTCTTTCCATTCTATATTTTGTTGTTCTGGCATAAATCTCCTTTCGTATTTTCTAAGAATTGAAAAAATATGTATCAAATGAGTTTTTCACCGGTATCCCGTTGAAAAGACCATAGCAGTTTTCAAGTTGGCGGGATAATTACTAATAACTTGATTGTATTGCATAAGAGAGACAAGCTCATCCTCATTCCGTCGCTTTGCGTGTATCTTACTCCCCTCTCTATGGGAGAGGGGTTGGGGGTGAGGCCTCAATTATCTCCCAACGACCGCCTTTAGCTGATCCGATACGTTTTAAAATCCCCATCTCTTTCAATTTGGAAATATTATTTTCAATCGCTGTTTGACTGATCCCGATCATTTTACTGAGCTGCGATAAACTTATAAATGGATCGTTCTTTATGGATTCCAGTATACGTTTTTGACTATCACCCAACTTATCACCCAACTTATCACCCAACTTATCACCCAACTTTGCCGTTGTTCCTGAAAATATGGTTACCATAAATCCATCAGATATATTCTGAAATATAGGAGGTGGCAACAATGCTTCTTTGAAATAGGTAAGCACCCGCTGAATGCCGGAACCATATTTTTCTATAAGTCCCAAATCCTTACAAAAATCAGCAATGATCTTATTGCGTGGAGTTGATCTGTAGGTATTGGACAACAAATCCTCGACAGCTATATTATCGGGCAACCGCCCCGGGTTATAAAATTCAATTTTGTCATCAAATATCTTAACAATGGAATCTGATGATGAACGATAATCACGGTGAACAATCATATTGATTACGATTTCCCGAATCGCTTCCATCGGGTATTGCCATTTCTGGATATTTTGTGCATCCCCCGTTATAATGACCTCCTTATTAATGTGCTTTCTGACAAATTCCAATACCTGTTCGATTTGAGTAATCACATCGGATTTACTACGTGATGTATCTTTTATCGTTATTTCATTCTGAAAACGCCCCAATTCAATGGTTGTTGTTGCCGAATCAGCCTTCTTGAACAGCAAATAAGCCGCGTTAATCAACTTATCATCTCTGACTAAATAATATTTCTGAAGAAACGAAAGCGGATTTTCTGTGATCGACAAACCATTTTGCTTCATGACTTCTATAGCGGCCTGTACTTTTTCCAAAGAAATATCATCAATGGAATGAAGCGGATCGGGATAGGCATCCCAGCTTGAGTTGATCGACTGTAAATGCATATCTACAACTTCCGAAACCGTCAACAAATGATTGGAATTTCCTACCCGTTTATAATATCGTCCTTTTGTTGAAACAGGTTTCACCGGATATTCATTCACCGAAAGAGAGACTATAAGTTTGTTGTCAACAGTAATTGTTTCCAAATCGGGTATAATTACCGGTGCCGTTTTATTCTTCACTTCGTTTACCCAACCCTGAATCGTCTCTTTGCCCAATTGAACTCCTTTTACCTCTCCGGAATCCTGTACACCAACATATACTACCCCTCCTTTCGCATTCGAAAATGCGACTAACGAAACAATCACCTCATCATTGAATGAGGTCTTGAATTCCACTTGTTCCGATTCTACAGCCGGTATTATGTTATCTGACAAACTCATCTTAATTATTTTAAGTCGCTAACTCTTGAAAAGGCTTTTAGCCGTTTTCAAGGTAGCGGATACATCACCGACTGCCGGGTTCTTCTTATTGGCTTAGCGAATAACTCACTTAGCCATTACTTCCCAATGGCCACCTTTATTGGGACCAACACGTTTTATAATGCCTTTCTCTCTAAGAGATTGTAAAATTCGCTGAACTGTACGTGCTGTGAAATCAACTTTTTTTGATATATCAAATGCCGATATTTTATAATTAAGCTGTAATTGGTTTAAAACAATTCTTTCATTATCAGTGATATTTTCTACGACATTTTCTACGACATTTTCTACGACATTTTCTACGACATTTTCTACAACCTCTGTCATTAATGGAACCTTTACCACAAAGACATCCTCTTCCAGAAATGATATTTTCTCACTTCCCGAATAGGCCTTTGAAAATTTATAGACATTACGCAACCCTGTTCCAAGCTCCTCCGAACGTCCCATTTGCGTAAACAACTGAGCTAAGTGAGGATTCTTAGGATAAGGTTGAAAGGTTTCAGGATATAGCGGACCATATACATGGGGCTTATTTGCATTCCTGGTTTCTACCCGATCCTTATATATAATGAAAGATGTCGGATATGCATTCATATATTCCCGATGGATTAGCATATTAGCGATTATCTCCCGGAATATCTTATCCCGTAATGAGATACGCTGATCACCGTTCATATAAAATTTATCCGGCAAATGTTTTGCAACAAAATTCATAAGCCTATCGTAAGCCTCAACTATATTACAGCGTATATTCTCACGATCGTCATACCTATCCGTATCTACCCTACGCAACAGGGCATCAATTTTATAATGAGGAATAGCACTTTGAATCACCTCTTCCTTACCGAAAAGCAATAAAGCAGCCATGGTAAACCCCTCGCTTCCGGTGGTTATATCCCGGCGATATAAACCTGCTGTTCTAAAAAATGCTTCATCCGAAAGCTCATTCCAGGGATGATCGGGACGGTTATTCCGGATTATCCTTCTGACTCTTTCCAGTAAACCGGGTACAAAATCATCTTCTCTCAAAAACGGATATATCGCATTTTCGGAATAAAGTGCATTTTTTCGGTTATACAAGTTCTTGATCTGCTCACTGGTTTTCAGCTCGAAATCTCCATCTGCACTGCGATCATACACTTTCCCGTTGCAGGTGTGTACCTGAGACGAAACCGGCACAAAAACATGTATCAGCAATTTCCCCTGATATTCCACAATATGTGATTCCAGCAGAAATGAGGGGTAAAGCTTCTGCGGATTATTACTCAGATTAGCAATGCTTTTGCAAAGCTTTTCTGCAATACCTTCATCTACTCCGCTTATTGTTTTATCATCGTTTACGCCCAATAGTATAACACCGCCATTCCGGTTCAGAAAGGCACATATAGTCTCAAAAAGCGTTTGAGGTAATTGATTTTCTGCCTTCTTGAATTCTACAGAAATCCCCTCGCCCTGCTCCAATAATTGCGGTATATTTATGTTCATATCTTAGCTTATTTTCAAGGTGGCGGCTACATCTCCGTCTGCCGGGTTCTTCTTATTGGCTTAGCGAATAACTCGCTTAGCCAATGGGAAATTACACCGAGTTACACGGAGTAGTCACAGAGTGGCACAGAGTAAATCTCCCCGTGGGAGTGCGACTCGAAGTCGCGCCCCCACTTACTTGCCTTTGGGTGATGCTGCTTGTCGTTCCCTCAAACCGTTGAAAAGGCTGTTAGCCGTTTTCAAGGTAGCGGAGATATCACCGACTGTCGGGTTCTTCTTATTGGCTTAGCGAATAACTCGCTTAGCCAATCCCCCACTCAGTTAAGATATAGAGTGGACAACTCACCCCGCATTATCATACGCCTTACTTCCGAAAATAGTCAGATATACAATCTTCAGATCGAGCCAGAATGTCCAGTGATCGATGTACTTCATATCATACTCTACCCGTTTCTCCATTTTCCAGAGCTCATCCGTTTCACCACGGAAACCACTCACCTGAGCCAGTCCGGTAATACCGGGTTTCACATAATGCCGGGTCATGTAAGTATCTATTAACTGCGAGTATTCATCGGTGTGCCTGAGCATATGCGGGCGCGGCCCCACTACAGACATATGCCCCAGCAGTACATTGAAGAATTGCGGTAGTTCGTCGATGTTGGTTTTTCGCATAAACCGGCCAATCGGCGTAATCCGGCTGTCACCGGTGGTAGCCTGCTGTGTATCGGCATCCCGGTTTACCTTCATACTTCGGAACTTAAAGCAGTTGAACGTGACATTATTGATACCGGTCCGCTTTTGGACAAACAGTACCGGCCCCTTGGAGGTAAATTTCACAATCAGCGAAACGATCAGAAATAACCAGCTGAAAGCCAGGATAACCGATAATGAAAACGCAATATCAAACACCCGTTTTACCAACCGGTTTTCAATATCATCCAGTGGAATATGCTGTGGATTGATCACGGCCAGGTTACCCAGCATATCTTTCTGGCTTCGAATCCGGAATATCTGCTGATCATCGGGAACCAATCTAATCCTCACCCCCATCCGGTTGCAGGTAGCCAGCCACTCTTTGGCCATCGGAGCTTCACTGAACAGCGGCAGTGTGAGGTAGACAATCTGGATCTCATGCTCCGCGATCAGTTCCTTCAAATCATCGGGGTGACCTATCACATCCTGACTTTCATCGGTATACTTTGAGATGAATCCGATAAATTTATAACCCAGCATCGGATTACTTTGGATCAGGGTCTGAATGACCTTGCTCGTCCGGTTCAGTCCGATAATGGCTGTTCGCTGCACATCATTCCCCCTGGCCCTCTGATATTCCAGGTATTGGTACAGAAACCAGTAAAACATGATTTTACCGGTATAGAAAAAAAGATTGAAAATGACAAATAATTGGGTGGCATATAGATTTGGAAACAGCATGATGCCCAATAGCGCAGATACGATCAGGAAAATGGAAGTCCGCTGAGTAATCCGCTTCACCCGGTTTCTGAAATTATCTTTGAGATAAAGATTCTTTTTGGTAAAAACAAAATAGGTGATCACCCATGAAAAGTTGGCATGCAGCAAATAAAACCGATATTGATCCTGAATGTAAGAATCATGCTGAAAAAATAACAGCGCTGCCAGAAATATCGAAATATTTAAGACGGTCAGATCAAAGATCAGATAAATAATCAAAAGTTCAGATTCTCGTAATCTCATATTCATTCATAATATTAAATGCGATTAAACAGATAAGATAACCCGCTTAGCCACTATCCGGATTAATATTTTGTTTCACCGAGTTACACGGAGAAGACACAGAGCTGCCCAGAGTAAAGTATCTAAATCCCCCATCTGTTAGGCAAAGCGGCTTAGCCGCTATCCGGCTGGTAACTAAAACCAAAAGCCTTACAACCTATCCCCTTCGTACCAAAAGATATCTTCAGTTCCCAAACCGAACCTTTAATGCCAGACCTTCATGATCGCCATACAAATCCCCTCTGTTAATCGACCCGGAAAGCGTAAACTGCCATTTTGTATACCAACGGGGTGCATAACTAACTTCCAGCAGGGTGAGAAAATCCCGGGTAATATCCGTAAACGGGGTCTTATAAGTTCCCCAGCCCCTTGTATAGGTAGCCAGTACACGACCGCTCCATGCCCGACCTGCCTGCCCGGATAGCCCTATATGGTGCACTATGATCCGGTTGTTAAAGATGCCGGTCACTCCGTTTTCTCCATATACCGGCGATGTAATCAGCGGATTCCCGTTCACCATCCCCCAATGCGACCACCCCCCATTATATGCACTGTTGTAATAGTTATCCGTACCGGTCGGAGCAGAAGCCGTTATCTGCCCCCCCGGGTAATCTTTGTGATAATAGTTGACTGCACCGCTCTGATCCGTGGTGTGCAAATACTCATACACCAGCCCGGTGATGCCGGTGTGAGCCGGTTGTCGGCTATATTCGATCCCCCACAAGCCGTCGGTTCCGTTTAGTTTGGCCAACCCCGAGTAGTCATCAAAAAAGTTCTCAAAATAGGCTTTCCAGGCACCTTGCCGGTAACGTCGTGTCGCTACCAAATTCCAGCTTCCGCGGGTGCTTCCATATATATAAATTTGGTCGCCCTGGGAACTACTCTCATCCCCCTTACACGGCACCAATACCATAAAATAATCTTTCAATCTTACGTTACTTCCGCCAAACTGAGCATAGGACTCCAATCCGAGTGTTGCAGACCAAGGGCTTTTTGGAAAGTCATAGGTTAAAATCATTGTCTTTCCATGATATAACACATTAGGGATGCTACTCCCGATCCTTTCTTTTACATACCCTTCATCGGTAAATGCGCCGTAACTGATGGATCCGCTTACCTTCAGATACCGGTGCAGCAACCAGGGAAAGGTGACATAGCCGTTGCTCTCTAACCGCACCTGTGGTATGGGCCGGGCATTCCCCGACCAGGACATCCCGCCGCTGCTGAGTGCCGGATTTTTCAAGATCCCCCACCGCTCTTTGCTGCCGATCGAGAGAATCGCATTTTTGTACCGGATATCACCATAAACCTGCTGCACAAACAGCCTGCCGGGGTAGTTCGCGCTTTTCACCATATCTATTCCATACCGGTATCCCCATAGCGATGTATCAGACATTTCCCGGCCAAAACCAGCCCGCACATACCCCTGTTGTGTATTCAACGAAGACAGCCCCTGCCGGTTATTCACCAGCCAGAAAGCCGCTCCCCCCTCGCTCACCTGCCCTTCGCTCTCGATCAGATAGTGATACTGAGTACGACCGGAATAAGGTATCAGGAGAATGAGGAGTAAACATATTGTTCGACAACTGCTTATTACTTTTCTACCTAAATACATTTTAGCTGTCATTTTTTAATGAGTATCCGTATAAATACCTAAGAAAGAGAAACATATTTCAGATTAGGCAATATACATATATTCATTATTTCAATACCTACGAAACTGCATTTCCATATTCTCATCCCTCAGGCAAAGCTGACTTCGATCAAGTTGCTGAATCAGAAAGTTTCGGGATGTTTCATCCCACCCCAGAGAGTTACATCGATGCAAATTACACACCTGATTGGAATCGACAAACTGAATATAGAGACTGTCTCCCTTTTGGAGAAATTCTCCATATGCCGCCCCACTCTTTCCATGCAACCATAAAACATGCCTATCAAAGTTGTAGAAAATGGTATCTACACGACAGGATCCCTCCCGGGTAATAACAGTACGTAACTGCCACTGACCAGTCAACCGATAATCAAAATCTTCAGAACAAGCAGATCCGAGAAATAAAAAAACGATCAACCATCTCGCCATTTGTAAATCTCCTTAAATTATGACAATTATACTGAATACATAGAATACTTGAACTCAAAATCACAAAGATTAATTAGCAATTACAGCTTGATTGTCCTGAACTTTGTATTTGTTGTAACGCTTTAACTTTGGGCACTTTACATTATGTGAAAAATCCCATAAAACCGCACTCTGAATGAATAAATACCACAATATACTTCAGAGCCACCATTCCCAGGGACCTATTTAAAATATTTTATATCACGACCAGACTCTCTCGACCAATTCAAGAGAGCTTCAGTACGCCAGTTTCTCCCCCTTCACCAGATTCTGCACCGCGCGATAGATAATCTTCAGATCCTATCCCGCGGTCCAGTTCTGGATATACCACACATCCAGTCGCACGCGGCCCGCCATTTGGTGCAGCTCTTTCGTCTCACCGCGGAAGCCCCGCACCTGTGCTAGACCGGTTATGCCCGGCTTCACCAGGTGGCGATCCATATAGTTTTCAATCAGCTCGGAATATTCTTCCGTATGTTTGAGCATGTGCGGACGAGGCCCCACTACCGACATATCGCCCAGAAGTACATTGATAAATTGCTGCAGTTCATCGATATTCGACTTACGCAGGAAATTACCCAGCGTCGTCTTCCGGGGATCGTATTTGGTAGCCTGCACCACGTCGGAGGCTTTATTGACCTTCATCGACCGGAACTTGTAGCACCAAAACTCTTCACCGTCTATGCCGGTGCGCAATTGTTTGAAAAATGGGCCCCGTGAGGTGATCTTGATCGCCAGGGCGACTATGATATAGATTAGAGGGAAATAGTACACAACACCGCTAAAGCGAACAGCACATCAAAGCTGCGCTTCAGAATCTTATTGTGGGATAAATCTAACGGCTCCCGTGTGTAGTCAATTTGTGATACTATTTCATCTGCTTCCATAATCACCTTATTTCTATTTAGATACAATTTCTTTCATTTTTCAAGGGTATTACCCCTTACTTAGGAATTTAAACCTCCATATTAATGAAAGTTCGCAGTCAAGAGGGCTCGTCGTTCAGGATCTATTCGCCAACATTACTATTCTCATATAGGTATCGGGACTATCGGGATGTAAACCTCAATTTAAATTCTAATTTCTTATAATTATTACACACCATACAAGCATTAAATATTTACACTTTAACTTTATCTTCTAACGTATGAACTTTAGTCGGGTTACTGTCTAATTCAGCAGGAAAAGATTTCTCCTTTAAATATTTCTGCACAAACGGATCTTTATACGCACCTAAAATTTGCCTGCTGAAATGCAGAAAAAAAGGAATATCTTCTACAAAATATCTCTTCCACAACCTTTTCGGCTCTTTATATACTCGAAACAACCATTCGAAGCCCAACTTCTGAATAATCTCAGGAGCTCTATTTAGAATTCCTGCTTCAAAATCAATAGTCGCACCCAACGCCATAAATAACTTAATCTCAGGCAATACTTTCTTATATTTTAAAATCCACTTTTCTTGTTTTGGTGCTCCTACTCCTACTACAAGTACATTAGCTGATGATTTTTTTATCAATGAAATTATCTCCTGACATTCTTTTTCATTCTTTTCAAAACCAAAAGAAGGAGAATGGGCCGCTACTACAATTTCACGACCTACCTTTTTATTTATATTCTCCATAGCTTGAAGAGCAACACCTTCAGCTGCACCCAAGAGAAATATTTTTATATCTTTATTATGCTTATGATATTTATAGAACTCGGGAAAGAAAGAACTACCCGGAATTACTTCATTGATTTTTTTACGCAACAACTTTGATAATCGCTGCACAATCACACTATCACAAACAATATAGTCAGCTTGTTTATACGCATTATAAAATTCCTCATCTTTTTGTAGTTTGATCAAATGATCAACATTGGGAGTAAACAAAACCCCTTTATCCATACGCTTTAATAACTCACTGCTACTAATCGCATTTATATGAATATTTAACACTCTTGCTTTTCTCATCCCTTTATATCATATTAATAAGTACAAAATGCATTATATACATCAAAAATCACAGCTAAACAACAACACCTGTTAAATCCATAATAAAATGGAATCATGAAATAAATACCAAAGTAAATTTAACGTCAATCTTTGATATTATGTGAGCATAGATGAGTCGCTCTATAATAAAAGTGTATTGTATATTTTCTTTAAGTGTAGAAAAACATTCTCAGGAAAAAAAGGAGTGATCATTTTATAACTATTGCCCCCCATGATTTTTACCAGGTCTGGGTTAAGAACTAGCTTCTTCAACGAATCAAAAATTTCTCCATGATTACCAGGTTCAATAAGAAATCCATTATATTCATTTTTGACAATTTCTGGAATCCCTCCAACATTTGTAGAAACAATAGGACAACTATAACTCATAGCCTCTAATATCGCAATAGGTAACCCTTCGTTATATGAAGGAAGAATATAGGCATCTGCCCAATTTAAACATTCAACCTTTTTATCACCTTTAATCCAGCCTTCAAATGATACAATTGACGATAAATTATTTTCAAAAATGTAGTTTTTAATAATTTCCTCTTCAAGGTTGCCTCCAACTCTAAGCTTCATTCGCCCACTAAAGAATGATTTATTTTCTGAAATTACTTTAAGTAAATCATAAACACCCTTCCTCTTTCCAATCTCTCCTAAAAACAACAAGTTAAATACATCTTCTTGGCTATGTACATATTGCATCAAGGGTGGAGACACCACATTATTTAACACATAAATTTTATCAAGAGGAATTCCTATTTTTTTAAAATATTCTCTCCATGATTGTGAAAGGACAATTAACCCATCGCATTTAGTAATAGTTGTGAGAATATTCATTTTATTTTTACTATTCGCATAATATTCTTCAAAATCAGCAGCGTGCATGTGTAAAATCACCTTCTTACCAAAAAACTTACCAACGTGAACAAATAGCGATTTTCTTCTAAATGACGCATTTGCAGCAGCGTGAATATGAATAATTTTAATTTGCTTATCAAATAACATCTTGTATAAGAAAATTAGAAAAGCATATAGCACATAGAGCACTTTAGCGAGTTTATTACCAACCTTCCATGTCGTAATATATTTCATTTGCTCAAAGTATCTGTCATAGGAATTCACAACAGCAGCCATACCTCCCGGAGTGTCTCGTTTTACTCCAATTACAAGTATTTTTTTTGATAATTCAGTATTGATATATTTAACGCTCATAATAATACATTTTTATGTGTTATAGATTTAAGACATCGCAAATTGAGTTAAAATCTAAGTATACTGAATTAAGATCCTTTCTATTTTTCTTTTGCAGCCAAAAGCCAAGAATATCTGAGTCTTTGTTTAATTGGCATACCTTATCTTGAAATTTATTTTTTGTGTTATATTCTGAAATATCAATTTGCGGAAAAAGATATTTATTAATTACAAAATGCGATTTAGAGCTTCTTTTGTAATCTACATATATGCCATACAAAAAGTATTCACTAAATCTATATCTGTTGCATAGTGCAATCTTCCAGTTTTGTGTTAATGTATTTCTCGAAATAGTTTCTAATAACTCTTTTGTATTATTACGCTCGAAGCATACAGGAACATTCATATAGTCGAATTGCATTAACTTGCTTATATCCACCTGTATGTCAAGTAAAGAGATTGCAGCTTTGCAATATTGATCAATACATGGCTGATCAATTACTTTATCTTTATACATTAAAAATCTATCATTTTGGACTATCTGATTATAATCAAAAGGTCTAACAAATACAGTTTCTGAATCGATATTTAAAACTGCATCTATAGATTCATCAATAACTTCAAACACACCCAACTTACATATCTGTTGTATAATCCACCCTCTTACAGGATAAGTAAATGGGCTAATATGAAAATAATGACCTTTAATTTTAAACGGAATCCTAATTAGCCATCTGGGTAAAATTGTTGATTTTTTCAAAACGCAATGTTGCCCATAATCGTATACAAGAAACTGAGTGTAATCTTCATCATTAACGAAAATATAATGCAAAATATCACCTGGAACAAACTTATCTATACTTTTACAAAGCAAACCACATTCATCAAAATCTGCTTTATATGATTGCGTCACTATTGCTAGTTTCTTCATAATCTACATTTAATTAATTTTGCTGGATTTCCTCCAATAATTGAATATTTATCAAAATCCTTTGTAACTACTGCCCCAGCAGCAACAATAGAACCCTCCTTAATGTGACGTCCCGGCGTAAAAATAGAATTAACGCCAATCCAACAATCATCATCAATAAATGTACGTTTATGTATTTCAGGCGACCCCTGTAAACACATTGGTATATCCGTTTGATTAAAGTAGTGATTATTTGTAACAATATGTACCTTAGGGGACATCATCACATATTTTCCTATTTTTATATCATTTGGTAGCGTAGACTCAGCTCCAATACTACTAAAATCACCAAACTCAATATCCTTTCCAGATCCAAAGTAAGCCTTCCTATTTATCACAACACCTCTTCCACAATCTCTAAATATTTGACGACAAAGCAACACCCTTATACTATTTGATAAACTACCAATTATCGGCAAATACGAATCCGGTAGCCAAGTAGCGAAACTGTAATACAAAATCAATGCAAGAATCCTCTTCATACTCCATTATTTTAAACACTAAACAACAATTGCTTATCTAATCACGCTTTACTGCTCAAAAAGATTTACAAAATCAGCCTTTGAAGCAGATTTAAAATTACTTTTCGGACTCTTAATCAAAATAGCCTTTTCCATCGCAAATGCCAATTGTTTAACATTTAATGGTTCTGCTGTATATCCATTCACCCCCTCTTCAATCATCCTTTTTATAATTGGAATACAGGTAAAGGCAGCAACAGGAACTCGCAAATACATTGCATCTAATAATACATTAGGTAATCCTTCAAAACGTGAAGATAAAACAAAACAATCTGCATATTTCACCCACACATACGGATTCTTTTTAAATCCGGTAAATGTCACAAAGTCTTTTAAGCCAAAGGACATAACAATAGACTGCAATTGATTGTAATAATCATTATGTATACATTCACCAATTATATACAGATGGGAATTAGAATTTTGCTTATGATAAATAGAAAATGATTCTATCAATAGGTCAAATCCCTTTTGACTCATAATATGACCAACTGCTACAAATTTTATGACATTATCATCTAAATATGGATTTGAATCTTTCGACATACTATCTATAAGCTCAGTATCTGTTGGATTATGTAATGATATAATTTTACTCTTGTCTAATTTGCAATAATCTAAAAATTCGTTTCGCATTTCATCTTGCTGGGCAACAATTTTATCGGCCAACTTATAAACATATTTAACTAATATCTTATCATCAAACCGTAATACATGTAAATAATTATCGCATCGAACAATTGACTTACACTTACCATATAATTTTGCAGCTAAAATTACCCGTACATTTAAATACATTAAAGAACAAAAAACGAAATCTGCTTTCTCTGACTTTATGAAATTGTAAAGTCTTAAAGTCATAAAACTCCACTTGTTTAATATATTAAAATGCACATACGACATATGCTTTGGTATAAAACTTTCAATTGACCCAACCTTTGGACCTACCACCACAATTTTCACTTCATAAATCAAGGGATTCAAAAATTTAGAAATCAACAATGTCATCCTTTCTGCTCCACCACAATTAGGGGTAACAAAAAACAAAACCTTCTTTTTAGCAAGGGTAACCATATATTCTATTTCTTAACAAATCTAGATTCATCATTTAAGGATAAAAGAAATTCTCTTTTTTCCTTATCTCTCAATCCGTAAGTATGCATATTAAATGCAATATTCCTCTTTACATACTGATCAATACTACATATATATCTAGCAGGATTACCACCGACTACAACTCGAGCTGGAACAGACTTCGTAACCACTGAACCTGCCGCAATCAAAGCTCCTTCTCCAATAGTCACACCAGCCATTATCTGACTATACGCGCCAATATAAACTCCATTTTCAATGATAATTTTCCCAAAAGAGTCAAAATCAGATTCTATTGAACGTAAAATATGACCGCCACCATGAGTCCAAAAAGACACATTATGCGTTACTTGACAATTATTGCCTATTGTTATCAAATAAGGTTCAGTCCCCCATTGCCTAGTATCAATAAATACGTTCTCACCTATATTCACTCCAATAAATTTCGCATACTCATCATTAGACATTATACGATATCTAAGTTTATTTAAAACGGAAAGTATTTTTGATATTATCATAACTGATGTATAAAATTAGAAATCTTTTTTCCTTGTACAACTGGATTAAATTCTCTTAAAGCAACTTTTCTCCCCTCTTTTGCAATGCGAAATCGTTCTTCTTTATTTTTGAAAGCTTGAATTATTTTTGATTTTAAGCCATCCTCATCACAAGGTTCTACAATATAAGCACTCTCCCCATCCACTAAATACAAGTTTGCATCTCCAATAGTAGTTGTAATCACAGGAGTTTCACTCAACAACATTTCTCCCAATTTTGTCGGAAAACAATTTAAATTCTGAATATTGTCCAATTTATTTATTATTGTCAAAGTTGCCGCTTTCTGTAACTGACTTATCTCCAAACTACTAACATGTCCCTTCATAATCACTCGATTATTTATACCTAGTTGATCTATCAATTTCCCATAATCATTTGGTCTCTTCGCATGAGGTCCAGTAAATATAAGATTAACATCAGCTGGAATCTCAATTAAAGAACTTGCAAATGCTCTCAAAATCCCAGAAATACCATCCTTCTGCTCATGCATTGTTCCGGTATGTAATATAAAGGGTTCTAAAAGAAACGAATTAGTATCATAAACATCACCATAACCCTCAGCATCAACTAAGATTGGGATTCTAAGAACCTTAGCTTCTGATTTTTTATATTGATTGACAAGGGAAACAAGCGAAATAGAAATTGGAATAAATGCATCATATGCTCGAAATAATATATTAAGTTCAATCCACCTAAACAATCTATTTTTAATAGATTGCCGTCCGAAAACATAAGGATACTCACACACCTCACGCATTATAACAACACCTTTCAACCTAGCAACAGCTATCAATAAAAAATGAAAAAATATATTGTAAAAATAACAATGCACCACATCTCCTCTCTTGAGATTCTTTAGTGCGTATATTGAGCTGCGAAATATATCAAGGAAATAATAATCTAATCCTCTCCTTAATTTGTTTTTAGCTTTATATTTTCCAATAATATATGAATAATCAACCCCATTAAATGTACCTATACTTGGTAACCTATCATCATCACCAGCCCTACGATCATATAACTTATGACAGATAACAACCGAACATTTATCTCCAGCTGTATTCAATCCTTTACAATAACATTCAATTCGCTTACTCGCAGCCATCCCATATGGGTATGGACTAAGTATATAAAAGTAAATATTCATATAATGACCTCGAATTTAAATCTAACCCAATCAGTTCAGTAAATCACCAATACATCAATAAACTACTATATCACGACATTCTCATAGTATTAATCTTAAGAATTTATCAAACGAACTAATGAAAAATACATTTTCAAACAATCATAAAAATTCATCAGCTATTCAGATTTCAATTCTTCTATTTCGATATAACGCTCATCTCTATAACAAATTGAAACACAAAACCAAAACAATATCGCCCTTACAGAAAGTGTGGAAACAGGTGCTGCCGTATACATATCAATTAAGTAAGTAAACAGAAATAACCCACAAGAAACCCCTACTATTGATTTTGATTTCACTCCCTTATAAATAGCCGGAAGTAAAATCATCAATATTAAAACAACATAAAAGACACCTCCCTTTAGTATCATATCAAGATAACCTGTCTCTATCACAGCTCTACCAGTTTGAACATCACCTGTATCCATACTTCTAACCTCTTGATAATACGTTCCATCAATACCTCTTCCAAAAATCCAGTCTGTGATAGGAGATCTAGAGAAGTCATATAAAAATAGTTGCTCAACCCCACTTCGCGAATCTTCACCAGCTCGTTCTGCCATGAAACGAAACGAACCATGCTGCAATGAATCCATATTAATAAACAGTATCAAAATAATCAGAACAGAAAAAAAAGTCATTATTATATTTAATTCCAGACGCCTGTGATTAACAAATCGGATATATATATAATAAGCAATTATTCCGTATAAGAAAAAAGATAAACTTGCATTACGTCTTGCATTTAAAAACATTAACACAAAGTACACCACATACACAAGTTTAATGATATAATTCTTTGATCTGGTAAAATAACAAGAAAACAACAATAAAAAGGCTGCAAAAAATGGCAATAAAGCACCAATAGTCTCTGTCCTATAACTTAAACTACCAGACTGAACAAGATGATCTACATTTAATAACCATAAGGGAAGAGTCAATACGACACCAATAAAAAAAACATCCAATAAACCCTTAATACTATACTTGTCATATGATAAAAAAAATAGAAATGGAAGCAAATACAGAACAACACCTCTTAACTCAATAAATTTAAATAATATATCCTTTCCACTTCCCCAATCAGCCCTAAAAACAATCACAATACTCCATATTACTAATATCGAAAGCATAAATCTGATATATTTACCGTATGAATTCATATACAATCCACTCTTCAAATAGTAATATACAATCAAACCTAACATTAAACATTCCGACATCCGTGCGAATGTTGTAGAAATATCTTCTACAAAATATCTTATAGAAACATATCCAATCAACAAACCATATATTCTTTGTACATATCGAGCATTTAAATAAGAATCCATTTTTTCAGCTTAAAGTTTAAAAGGCATTTGTTTATAAGTTTAGTCACTAAAGCTTCAATATATAACAATCTAAAAAGCTCCATCCGGCAAAATTCCATAAAAACACTTAGTAAAAAAATTATAAATACTGAAGTAATCCATTTTAAAAAATATTCTCTCCACACTTCACAACTCGACAAATTTAAAAAAGACCAAAGAACATTGCGTATATAAATATTATCGTGAACTAAATAAACCCCAAACATTAGCGGAGAAAATTTCAATATTACACTTCTAATTATTCCATTATCAATTTTCAAATTTCGAAAATAAAGAAACAACAAAACAGAAGAGACCACCACTGGTATGCTATTGTAATGTAAACTCCACGTTCCATAAACAAACTCCTTTCCAAAAAACATATACAAAAAAAGAGTTTTTACATTATATGATAATACCCACAATATTACACTTCCAACAAATAAGCTCCCCCATTTATATTCCTTTACACTAAACCGTCTTATATACCCCCCAACAAAAAACAAAACAATAAACCAATCTAAACAAGTAGTCGCATTAACTAAATAAACGTTTCTCCAGATAATAGAAAGCGTAAGTATTATTATTAGAAAAACAATATATTGCTTCTTTGAAACTTTCTCCACATAAGAAGACAAGTATGTAAAAATCAGATAAAATGCTATATATTGAGTCACAAACCAATATTGATTAAAACTGATTGGAAATAACGCTTTGACAGCTAATTTAAAATCAAAACTCCACAAATTTAAAATAAGATAAAGAGAAACAGACCAAAAAACGGTTTGCACCCAAATCATCACGAGTTTATTCAATTTAAATGGAGAACAGACTAAGAAATAACTACTAATTAGAATGAAGCAATTAACACCAGTATAACACATGTACTTAACAGCTTCAAGCGAAATCATAATGGGGATATTCCCATTAAAATTTACATTATCGACCTTTCCATGGACAAACGAATGAATTACAACAATGCTAAACATTGATATAATCCGCAAAAACTCAAAATTAGCAGCTCTTTGCTTCATACTTATAGCCAATTCGTTTTATTAGATTCTTATTTAAAATCTGTTTCTCCTTTCCATCCAACCCCAACATATAAACAACAAACAAGCCATAAAGAAATAAACCAACACAAATACCCAAGGTACTCCATATATCAAATTGTCTATATTTCAAAATATACATTGGGAAAATCAAAGAAACAACAGCAACGATAAAACATCTTACAATGACATTTTTCAAATATGCTTTAGCAGAGTATTCGATCAGATTTTTTATCAAATAAAGCTTCATAAACATAATTACCACTGTAAATAATATTGAAATAAAATATATTGTTTCAGGTGGAAATTCGAAATACTTTATCAAAATAAAGCACAGCGGCAGATTAAACAATTTAAAAATCCCAATCACAAATTGGTATCTCTTTATTTTGCCCGTCGCACTGATAACAACATAAAAAGTCCTAGTCATTAACTCAATTAATGAATCAATAAATACCAATCTAACAAAAATCACAGCATAGTCTGGAATGAGTTTTAACCATATTCTCAAAATATCTTCAGTGAGCGTCATTACTGGAACAGACAGTAGTAGAAAAAGAAAAAAAGAATACTTCGAACCTTTCTCCATTAATTCCAACATATACGCTTTATTTCCTGACGCATACGACTTGGTAATCTGAGGATTCATCGCTGTAGTAAAACTAGTTACAAAACCATCAAGGATACCATTAATCTGCATAGACAATCCACGTGCCGCATTCAATACAGGTCCAAAAAAAATATTCAACATAAAGTTGGCTCCCTGCTTATTAATCATATTAGCAGCAATCTCAATAAAGTTGTATCCGGCAAAACCAGACATTTCTTTTAAGACAGAACGGTCATAATAAATACTAACACGGCTCTCATCAAAATTTTTGCGACAATATGAAGTATAAATCAATTGTATTATCACTGCTACTAAAAGCCACAAAACAGCATAAACCTTCAATTTGTCATATGGTATTACTACAAGCAAAAAAACTATAACCAGCTTCAATAACACTTCAGCTATACTTATATAAGCGTATACATTCATTTTTTCATGAGAAATGATAAGAGAATTATAAGGAACACTTATTATATTAACAGCAAAAGACAATACCGAACATTGTAAAACCCAATTCGCTGCATTAATTCGCTGCGCTGGAATATGCAAACTGTTATTTAAAAACCAAAGACCAATTGTCTCACAAATAACCGTAATAATTATAGCGATAGAGAAATGAATAAAAAGAGATGTACCAAACACCTTTTTTAATCTAAAAAAGTCATTTTTACCAAGCTCAAATGTGATAAAACGTTGTGAAGCAGATGCTAAACTCCCAGTCACAAGAGTAGCCATTGTCACGATACCCCCAACAACGTTATTAATACCATAATCTTCTATTCCAAGCGTATTTAATACTATACGAGATGTATACAATGCTACAAACATTGTTATCCCCATCCTAATATATAACAACAATGTATTTTTAGCTATACGATTCTTATTAGCTGTATTTGTATTATCCATTCAGTCTCTCTATTTTTCCAGAAATGCATCTGTAAATATTTAGCAACTGATTCATATTAATTTGCGGATCATGCCTTTCATTTGCCAAATGCAGACCTTCATCTATTTCAGACTGAAAGTATCCTTTTTCAAAAACTCTACAAACGGCATCCGCCAGCATTTCGTACTCTTCAAATCGATAAAGAGCTCCTGCTTTTCCGTATCCCATAAATTCAGGTGTACCACCAACATAAGATGAAACACATGGAACTCCTAATATCTGTGCTTCACCTAAAGAATTTGGACTATTTTCAATTGATGAAGCATTCACAAAAACATGTGATCTTAGAAATCTATCGCGCATCTCCTGCTCATTCAATGCTGGCAAAAAAAACACATTATTATCTAATTTCATTTTCTGAATCATTTTTAATATCAGCCAATAATAGCCTGATTGCCTGAGCTTCTGCTTTAATGTATTAACTCTAATATCTACACTATTCCCAACATAAAGCTTAACATCTGGATACTTTCGAAGAATCAAAGGTAATGCTTTGAGCATTATATGCAATCCTTTAATTGGACTTCTTGCTTGACTTAGGAATATAGAATGTTTTTCACACTTGGAAAGCTCCCATCTCCCATTATAAAAAGAAGATCTCAATGTTTCGTTACAATATAAATACTTAATATTATTATTTACAGATAATGCATGACTTCGGTCCCATTCTGTTCTTCCAATAATAAATTGAAGAGACCGAATGTACTCCTCCTCAATAACACCTCTTTTCCGAAAATTTCGACTTAAATGAAATATTGACGTCTGATTCTTGATATCGCTTATTGTAACACTCCTCAAAATCTCACCGACAGACAAAGATCCCGTTGAATATCTATAATAAACTGAAGTCAATCCCTGAATAGATGCAACAACATTAGCATTTCCACAAGCCTTAATCCAAGCAAGTCCATGAGCAAACTCAGTACCATGGATATGAACAACATCAGGATTCTCAGCATCTTGAATTTTTTGCCAGAAATTCTGCAACTCAGAATTGTATTTAATATTACTTTTAGAAAGCGGAATTATAAAATATGTAATTAATCCCTTTCTTAGCTTGATTAACTTTTTTGTTTTATTTGAAACGGTTGCACAAATCAATTCTATATGGCTATTTTTCACTAATTCATTAGCAGAACTAACCATCCAGCCGCCCAAAACAGAAGGGCTATCACCTAATGCAATTGATGCATCAGGCATCAAATTATTAGTAATCCAAAGTACTTTCATTGATTTTTTTTAAAACTTTACACGGTACACCTGCTGCAATACTATTCGCTGGTATATTACTTGTTACTACGCTATTTAATCCAATAACAGAATTTTCACCAATAGAAACACCTTTCATCACTATTACTCCATAGCCGAGCCATACATTATCTCCAATATAAACAGGCTCTGACTTTCCAGTACGAGGATCATCTAAGTGCCAATCTGAATCTGTTATCAAAGTATTCGCTCCACAACGAACATTGTTTCCAATTGATATTTCATTAAAGCAACCTATTGTAGTTCCACTAAAACCACAATTCTCACCGACGTTCAATCTTGCGCCTTCTTGTTGAGTACTAAAAATACACTTATGATTTATCCCAATTTGATTACTTACAGTTACATTACGAAAAGTACAATTCTTTCCAATATAAATATTGGTATTATTACTACGATAAAAAAAAGCTTTACCATAGAACTTACATTTTGAAATCTTTACTCCCCGCATTCGCAATAACATCAAAATAATAGGAGACGCTATTGATACATAAATATCATTTCGTACAATAAACAGTCTATTGTATATTTTATTAATAATATCCACAAGCAACATCAACCAATATATTAATTACTATAATTAATTCAACCTTTAAACACCCAATATAAATAACACAAGTTACAATATGACTATTTTCGATTAAACACCATAATCTAATAAGGGATTCTCTTCTGACTTAAACCAATCTACAAAATTCTTAATCCCTTCAGATAAAAGAACCCTTGGTTTATATCCACACTCACTTTGCAATCTTGTAGTATCTGCATTTGTTTGATATACATCTCCTGGTTGCATAGGCATAAATTCTTTATTAGCCTCTTTACCCAAATTTTTTTCGATTTCAGAAATGAAATCCATAAGATTCACTACATTTCCACAACCAATATTATATACTTTAGCTGCAACTTTATTTATACACTGATCGGCATCTGGAACAGTATCAACGACATGCACTGTACCTGCCACAATATCATCAATATAAGTAAAGTCACGCTTCATATCTCCATTATTGAAAACTTTAATTGATTCACCTTTATCAATAGCCGATGCAAAAAGCATTGGGCTCATATCGGGGCGTCCCCATGGACCATACACGGTAAAATAACGAAGCCCAGCAACTGGTATGTTATACAACTTGCTATATGCGTGAGCCATCAGTTCATTCCCTTTTTTAAAAGCGGCATATAAACTTACCGGAGTATCTGTTTTATCATCCTCAGAATAAGGCACACTTTCGTTTAAGCCATATACACTACTGGAAGAGGCGTAAACAAGGTATTTAATCTGATTGTGACGACACGCTTCAAGAATATTTAAAAACCCACAAACATTACTATTCAAATAATCATAGGGATGAGTGATACTATACCGAACTCCTGCCTGAGCAGCCAGATTAACGACTTTATCGAATCTTTCTACTGCAAAAAGCCCATCTATCGACTCTTTGTCAGCAATATCCATTCGAATAAACCGATAATTTTGAAAAAGAGTACTTTGGACTTCTTTACCAAATTGATAATCATTCTCAGGCGTAAATATTCCACACATATTCATCCGTCCATATTTAAGACGAATATCGTAATAATTATTTATATTATCGATCCCTACTACGTCATCACCTCTTTGAGCCAACATGTAGCAAAGTCTTGAACCAATGAAGCCAGACGCTCCAGTTACAAGTATTTTCATTTCACTTCTATTTATATCTTAATCGAATAGCGATCTATTTTCCAATCGCATTTACTGTAACATCTGTTGCCTCCAACACTTGTGGATCAAGAATATTACGTCCATCATAAACAAAACCCGGTCTTACCATTAGACTAGCCAACTGTTTCCAATCGTAGGTTATGAACTCATCCCACTCAGTCATGATTGCTACAGCATGTGCACCCGCTACAGCCTGCTCTATATCTAATACCTTGCGCACACAAGCCCGATTTTCTTCAGGAGTCCGTGAGCGGAGATAATCAAGGTCTTTCAACATCTGCGTCTCGGATACTTGAGGATCATAAACATACAACTCTGCTTGTTCATTCAAGAGATAATCAGCAACATAGATTGCAGCCGACTCGCGGGTATCATTGGTATCTTTTTTAAAAGCCCACCCCAGAAGTGCTATTTTCTTACCAGATACTGTATTATGAAGAGTGGTAACAATTCGATTAGCAAAGCGTCGTTTTTGATAGTCATTCATTATGATCACCTGTTCCCAGTAATCAGCCACCTCTGTCAGACCATATGAGCGAGCAATATAGACTAAATTGAGTATATCTTTCTGGAAACAGCTTCCACCAAAACCGACTGAAGCCTTCAAGAACTTTGGTCCAATACGGCTGTCAGTCCCAATTGCTTTAGCAATCTCATCTACATCAGCCCCAGTTTTTTCGCATAAAGCCGAAATTGAGTTAATCGAAGAGATGCGTTGAGCCAAAAAAGCATTCGCTACCAGTTTAGAAAGTTCAGACGACCACACATTGGTCTGCAGGATACGTTCGCGGGGTACCCAATTAGCATAAATGTCAGTCAATAATTCAATCGCTAGCAGACCTTCGGGAGTTTGATCACCGCCAATCAATACGCGGTCAGGAGCATTCAAATCTTCAATTGCTGTTCCCTCCGCTAAAAATTCCGGATTCGACAACACCTGATATTTAACCCCATTACCGGTATGGCAAAGGATTGATTTGATGGCTTGGGCAGTACGTACAGGCAGAGTAGATTTCTCAACTACAATCTTGTCGGTGGTTGCTTTCTGGGCAATCTGCCTAGCACATAACTCCACATATTTCAAATCTGCAGCCTGGCCTTTTCCGTTCCCATAGGTTTTAGTCGGAGTATTAACCGATATAAAGATCATCTCAGACTCACGAATCGCAGCATCGACATCGGTTGAAAAGAAAAGGTTACGCCCACGGGCTTCCGCTACTACTTCTTTCAATCCCGGCTCATAAATGGGAAGATTCTCGAGTTCCGAATCGTTCCATTCCGCTATACGCTGTGCGTTTACATCAACAACGGTTACTTTAATGTGGGGGCATTTCTGGGCAATTACCGCCATGGTGGGGCCTCCTACATAACCGGCTCCGATGCAACAAATGCTTTTAATTTCCATTTTCATGAGTTTATTTATCATATGCCAAGGTATTCATCGGTGATTTTGTCCGAACCGAATGAATAACCGTTGACTATCGTGTATTCATTGATTTTTAATATTTTTAGAGCACAAAGATTGAAATAATATCCATACAACCTGTTAAAATGATGTGACATTCCGGGAAAGAGCCTCTCCCCCAACCTTCGTTCGGCATAGTCTCCAGACTATGTCGTGTTAAAAGCAGGCCTCCGGCTTGCAAATAAACAGATAACCGACATTTTCAGACGCGAGACAACGTGTATTGCATTCAGACACATAACAGTGCGTCTCTACCTAATTCCTCCTTATATCCATCAAATTTTTCTTCAGTACATCAACTCCATATTCTTTTGTCTCCAGTTGGCCGCAACCTCATATTGCTACTGCTTCGATGTACCGTCTAAGGCAATTGCAAAAGCATCGGGGCTGCATGTAATCAATTATCTGGCATTCATGCTCAATTGCAGGCTACACTACACTGTTCACATAAAAAATCAAAGTACGCAAACTTACAGATTCCGACACACTCTATTAATTATTTAAAAAAAAAGTTTTTCATTTCTCTGAGTCTTTCACCTACAAAGATTAGAAAAACTTTTCTTTTATCCTGTTAAAATGGGATGACATTGTTCAATATTAGGGTTTATACTAAACAGGCCGGACTCTACCCCGCCATCCGTTTTTCAACTGGGGAGGCTCCCTCTCAAAGAGAGGGCAACCACAAGGGTGGCCCCTACTAATTCCTCCCGATATCCATCAATTTCTTTTTCAATCCTTCGACGCCGTTATTCTTTTTCTTTGCATCCGCGCGGTCTTTGGCATGACCATAACCGTAACCGTAGCCGTAGCCATACCGATAATACCCCCCGTAATAGCCACCATAATAGCTTCTACCTTCATGATCCACATCGTTCAATAACAGATAAAGAGGAGTCAATGAATTCTCCTGCTGGATGCGGTTTACCATATGCATATTCTGCTTGTGCGAGTAATTAGCCCGGCTAATATAAAGATTCAGATCGGTCAGGCGGTTCAACAACAAGGTATCAGAAACGGCACCCACCGGAGCCGTATCGAGGATAATATAGTCATAACGCTTTTTAGCATTTTCAATCAGTGCATCCATTCGATCCCGTTGGAGCAATTCGCTCGGATTGGGTGGAATCACACCGGCTGGCAGGACATCGAGATTAGGATAATCCTTCAGCGTAGAGATCAAACGGGTGTAATCCGACTCCTGTCCCGAAAGATAAGAGGTAATCCCCTGATTCTTATCCAGATTCAGGTGGTTTGCCAACTGGGGTTTGCGCAAATCAAGCCCGATGAGCAGTACTTTCTTATCCGTTAACGAAAGGCTCATCGCCAAATTGATGCTAACATAGGTTTTTCCCTCACCCGGCACCGTAGAGGTCACCAGAATCACCTTCTCCCGGGGAGAATCAAGTACCAATGGCAACTTGGCCCGCATCAATCGGAACAACTCGGCATTCGAGTCAGACTGAGAAGCATGATTAAGGATAGTCTCACCGGTAGAATTATGACCCAGTTCCGAAAGTACAGGTACAGTAGTTAATTTTTCCAGCTCCATACGGTTACTAAAGGTCGTATTCAACAGATCCTTCAGGTAGACAAGCACGATGGGAATAATCAATCCCAATGCAAAAAAAGCGAATAATATCATTCCTCCTTTAGGAGCAATTTGTAGCGCTTTATCAGCCGGTTTCAACACCCGGGCCTTCGGTACGGTAACCGCCATAGTCAATGCCGCCTCTTCCCGCTTCTGGAGCAAGAAGACATAAAGATCCTCTTTGATCTTCTGCTGGCGTTTGATCTCAATAAACTGACGCTCCTGACGGGGCACCTGACGAATGCGGGAAGAGGTAAGCGCATCCTGCTTCAGCACATCACTTTTTGTAATCAACAATCCCCGCTTAGCGCTCTTCACGCTTTCGATGATCGACTGACGGGCAAAGTTAATCTGAGCCGTCAAATCCTTCAGCAACGGATTTTCTGCCGACGATACCCGCACAATACGTTCGCGTTTCAGAATCAACTCATTATAATCGGTAATCACCGACACCAATCCCTGATCGGTAATCCCCAGATTCGGTATTAATGCATTGGCCCCGGTCGGATTTTTGATATACGCTTCTACATAATCGACCAGATTAATTTGAGTCTCAACCTCAGCACGCTTCTGCTCATACAGGCTATTACTTTCCAGAAAGATCTTTGCTTCGGAAGAAATATCAGTCAGCTTATTGGTCTGCTTAAAGTCCTCCACCTCTTTCTCTACCGAGCCCAGGTCGGCACTCAGCAACTTCAAACGTCCATCGATAAAGTTAGCGGTATTCACAGCCGACAGATTAATCTGCGCCATAGCATCCCGGTTATACTCCGAGATCAGCATATTCAGAATATCTTTTCCTTTCTTTTTATTACCAATTTTCAACGACAAGGAGACTATATTATTTTTCTTTGACATGGAGGAAGAAGTTGACGCTTCCAGAACCTCCGTCAAATCATCCGCCACAGTCAACGGATTACGAATATTGATATACACCGGATAATCGAAATCCTGAATATTCGTAGCAGATATTTCAATCTTTCCGGCAGGGGTATTCACTACAGCCGGCAGTCGCGTTAATAGATTCGAAAAAGTCGCCTCATCATACTCCCCCTCCAACTTAAAGCCGGAATCCTCCGGAGTCAGTTTTAAGGACAAATCATCCTCCATGCGGTTCAGATCCCCCTCACTTAACCGTACGTTAACCGGGGAATCGGTATATAAATCCACTTTCCGGGCAAGAAACTCCTTTTTATAATAAACAGTATGCAATCCGAGACGATTCACCACAGCATAAGCGATAGGCTGAGAACTGATCACTGCTACCTGATCTTCTACCACACTCGACGTGGAAGAGATACCCAGATCGGAAAGCATTGATAAGGCATCCATGGCACCTCCGTTTTGTTTCTGGTCAATAACCAGAATT
The DNA here is from genome assembly GCA_963668555.2 of Bacteroidales bacterium. Taxonomy (GTDB): domain Bacteria; phylum Bacteroidota; class Bacteroidia; order Bacteroidales; family UBA7332; genus CAXXIC01. The sequence goes on along the minus strand of CAXXIC010000001.1, from coordinate 3,680,581 downwards.
GAAGCATCTACGCTATATTGCGCGGTGCGGGTCTTCAAAAACAGATAACCGATAATACTAAACAGAATTACCGAACCGATAATCCAGGTCCGGTAGGCAAAATACTTAAAAAACAATTCCATCAGGTCTATTTCTTCCTGTTGTGATTTAGGTGTAGGTTTGCTCGTTTCTTTTTTTTCCATAAACTAGGATAGGATAAACACCCCTAAATCCCCTAAAGGGGACTTTCGGCTAGTGATCATTTTATTATTTGCTCTTTTTATAATTCTTTTTTTACCAGATTACGGTTTTGATATCTTCTCTCCCATGGGGGGAGTCCCGATAGTCATCGGGAGGGAGGTGGCCTCCGCCCTATCTCGTCAGCGTCGCAATCAGCGAAGCCACCGAGATGAATATACCGACTACAGAGACAGACATCGTTTCTGCTGTACCGAAGGCCGAGTTGCGGGCTTTCTGCTTGTTCGGCTCCACATAGATTACATCATTCTGCTGTAAAAAGTAGTAGGGCGACTGGATCAGGTCCTTATCGGTCAGGTTGATGCGGTAATTAGTGCGCTTACCCTCAGCATCTTCCCTGATCAGCAGTACATTCTCGCGACGACCGTAAATAGACAAGTCTCCTGCCTGAGACAGAGCGTCAAAAATAGAGATCCGCTCATTGGTGACCGATATAGAGCCGGGGCGGGTTACTTCACCCAACACCGATATTTTAAAATTCATATAACGAACCGTCACAATAGGATCTTCTTTCAGGTAACGGGGGTAAATCTTATCACGAATCAGCAATTCTAATTCCGCTTTATTAATACCGGCAACCTTCATCTTGCCGATAACCGGAAAGTTGATCTCGCCTTTCGTATCTACCAGGTAATTCTGCAAGGCAGCGGTAGAGGTAACCCGCGAATTCGATCCGCTTAACTGAGTGGGATCGGGAATCAACGAAGGATTAAACGGCAACGCTGCTTCCGGAGAAGGCGTATTCACGGTAATCATCAGCTGATCACCATTCTTAATCGTCGGGGCTGGTACGCCTTCCTGCGCAGCTGCCGACAGCGAAACGGCCTGTCCCGCCTCCTGCACATAAACTACTTTCTTGTAACTTTTGCAAGATGAAAAAAGAGATACGATGACCATGCTGGTCAGAATAAAACGTCTCATATAAGATTGATTAGGCTATTTATTAATTGATACAGGCAGGATGAGTAGCCACAATCCGCCTCAGAAATAATTTAATATTAAGAACCGTTGTTTATCCCCCAGATTATTTTGGAGCACAAAGGTCGATAAAACTTTTCATATAACTGGTCAATACAAGGGGGCGACGTGCAGAATTAGGGTTTGTACTAAGAAAGTAAGCAACCCCTAACGGCCTCTGACGGCCTCTCCCCCCTCCCGATAGCTATCGGGAAGGGGATTTAGGGGTAAGCTATCCTTCATAGCCCGATTTTATCCATTCGAAAAAACCGTCGATATTCAGATGAGATAAATTGCCATCTCTACCACGTGAATTAAAACAGACTGCCGATTTAATTCTTATTCCTTGAAAGCTTGATAAATATTCATTGCCCATGGATTTATATCTGTATAAACTTTCCCGGTTCGACCGTCAGAAGCTCTAAACAGCAACTTGGGTTCTGCATAATCCACGGAGTTATCATACACATATAATCGATCTACTAACTTTGCCAGAGCACAACAATTTGCAATCGATTTTGAATACCTACTGATTATTTTCATAATAGGAACATCGTGACCGCCTTCCATCACTCTGGTTGCAATGCGGGATGCATTAATGGTCGGTGTATCCGTTCCCACAAAAAACAAGCGAATAAAATAATCGGCTTCCTTCGCTCGTTTAATATAAGATAATTTATCATCAGCCGAAAGAACCGTTTCAAAAAGAATACCTTCTCTTTTCTCTAAATATTCCTCTCTTAATTCTTCTGCTCGATGCGCTGCTTTTTTCACAGCATCCGGTGAATTCCAATCGCCAAATTCATCTCGGGCTATATTATCCGGATTAATATAATGGCAGCCCTCAATCCATTCATGCTGTAATATTTTACCCGTCACAGAAGTTTTACCCGATCCGTTAGGGCCCGCAATGATGATAAGTTTAGGTTTACTTTTCATCATATTAGTCCTTGTTGTTTGCGTTTGGCAATGCATAATTCTTTCAACTGTTGTTGAAATTGAGCATTCGCTTCTCTTGCTTTATTTACAACCTCATCAGCCACCTCTTTCATAAGTTGATTAAGTTGTTCATCCGATGGCTCTTGATCAGATATAAACCTATATCTGTCCTTTTCTCCGCATCTGACTGTTTTTTTCATTTCTACTGGTCATAAGTTAAAGAATTAACTATATCATTAATGGCACCTTCAGTTGATGTTTTCACTTATCGATAATCAAGGCTCCAATCATATCGAAGATCGGCGAAGCCAATCTGGGGTAAATTGAAACATTCCCAATTCTTGTTATAATTGCGCGGCAAAGGTAGCATTTTCAAAATTCCCCGCAAAAGTTAAAACATCCCGCGATACATTTTAACAGTTTTGAAATACCCAATCCTTAACAGTAAACCACCCCATTAACAACATGATTCCTAATCCTTTATTTTTACCGGATTTTTAGTGTTTAATAAATGCCAATACCCCTTAATATTAGTGAGTCGTAACTGATCTAAATCATCTCAAATGACTTGCGATACCCCTGGAATTCAAATCCAATCTACTATTTTACTGCATATTAAGCCAACACAACATTCCTTAACAGCCATAACAAATCAACTATGCAACAGAAACAAATACCACACCAATGGCAACCCAATTAAAATATAGTTAAAATATCCAACATACAATTTAAAAAGCTGAACAATCGATTTCACAGTTCTCTTGGGGGAGCAACAGACCGTAACAACCGGCTTAGCGGGTAATCCGCTTAGCCGGGAGGGGCAGCCGCCAAAATTTGCCGATTTATAATTTCAAGGCGCAAATGAAGTCATCTTTGAAGGAATAGCAGTTATCAAATCGCAACCAAACGACGATAGAATCGATAAGTTGAATATATTTTACCGGATAAGTGATAAAAAAAGAACAGTCTCTCCATCCCGATCCCGATAGCTATCGGGACTATCGGGAGAGAGGGGGGGAGTAGTTACAAGCAAAGCGACGATCAGGGAGACAACAACCACAAAGGACTGAGGGGGTGACTCAAAGTCACCCCTTCTGTAGTGCACCTTAGCGCCATGTAAATGGGCTTGTCCCTTTTCAACGGCTGGCTACTCGTCGTAATCAACCGGCTTAGCGGGTCATCCGCTTAGCCGGGAGGGTATTGCATCATTCTGCCAATCAGTAAACGCTAATCAGTAACCGAATGGGAAAGTGTAAGCAAAAAAATCCAAAACATATCCCTCCCGATAGTCCCGATAGCTATCGGGATCGGGAAGGGAAAATAAAAAAATTCCAGACTGCCGGGGAGCTGCCGAGGGAGGAGCCCATCTACTAATGCTAAAATACCGTAGTATCGGACTATGGGCGAGCGAGCGAGTTCTTCCCGGCTATGTTTTTGCTTACTTTTTGCGCCAAAAAGTAAGGCCCGCGGCAGGCGAGCGAGAAGAAAGAACAGCCTCTCCCCTCCCAATAACCAGAAACAACTGAAGGGGTGACTTTGAGTCACCCCTTCAGTAGAGCACCTTAGCGCCATGAAAACGGGCTTGTCCCTTTTCATCGGCTTGCTACTCGTCGTAATCAACCGGCTTAGCGGCTCATCCGCTTAGCCGGGCGGGTATTGCATCAGCCTGCCAATCATTAACGCAAATCCACTCATTTACGCTGATAGGCCGGATAAGAAACGAATAAGTGGCTAAGCGAGCAATCCGCTTAGCCACTAAAAAACCACCTACTAAAGTGGCTTAGCGGGTAATCCGCTTAGCCACAAAAAAAGTGGGAGCGCAAACCTGAGTCGCACTCCCACCATTATAAATAAACCTCTCCCGGAGGTGATAATCAAACCGTAGAATCGGGCTTACGCCGGATTATTAGAAGAATCACCCTCCGAAGCCTTCCCCTCATCAGTCGATGAATCGGAATCATCTTTAGATACGGAGCGCGCGATCAATTCATTGCAGCGCCGGGCCAGAGTATTCATCAGAGCAATCCACTCGGGCGCCTCACTGGAAATAGCCGTACCCTGCACATAATTGAAAAGATCTTTCAGCGCTTCGATCATCGAATCGCGCAAAGCAGTAGCTGCGAGCGTATTCTTGATCGCATCCGCATTATCAGACTTCTTCCGACGAACATTATCGAAAGTAACGCGACACGCCTCGAGTTTATCAAGCCAACGCTCCAGATTACCCCGGGTGATCGCTTCGGCAAAAACACCGGAACGAAATTCCCGGATCATCTTTTCGACATAGGAAATCTGATCCGCCCGCTTCATTTTGCGCCAGCTGACCCCGATACTCTGGATCCGCTCCATCAGCAGCGCCCCATTTTTCACATCCTCTTCTGAATCAGCCCAGCTGTAGAGCTGCTGAATACCTCCCTTAATCCCGTCAAGCGCCAGTGCCACCGACTTTTCAGCCTGCTCCAGCTCGGTGATGTAATAGTTCTTACGAACTTTGCCCAGCGAATCAATAAAGCGCTCGCGGGTATCGGTCAGATGAACAACTCTCTTATGAGTAGATAAACCTTCAATTCCCGATTCCACTACATCAGCGATGGAGTCAGCGGCGCAGGTATTCAGCGCACCGTTTGTCAAAACTCTATAATTTAAAACAGTAAGTTTCATAAGTTAATTTTTATTTTACCCCTGCGTCCGCCGGAGATTTCTCTACCGGAGATAATGAACGACAGGAGATGGTTTGCAATTTGTTTAAAAGAGAAGACGTCTCAGGCCAGGAATTCCCTATCTAAAAATAAACACTTTGCGACTTTGCGACTTCGCGTTCATTTCCCCTGACTTTAGCACGCCCTACAGGATCTCAAATTACAAACCGGGAGGCGCGCGACCTCCGGGCGTTAGCCGTATGGGTGAGGCATAATTACCCGGTCCGTCGGAATAGGAACGGCCGGGTTCAACATGCCAACCCAGGAAAAAGATCAGCAATATACAGTGATGCATCCAGGAAAGACGCTCAATGCGTGAAGGCAGATTGCTGTAAAAAGTGGAATTCACCGATGCCTCATACCTGCGCATCAGATCACATAACGGTACGCTACCATAGGTATGGCCGTGAGACTCTCCCATATAGATCTGTGATGGCGCCAGGAGTGAAATCTCAAAAGAAATCCGTCCACACCCACTAAAAATCTGATCGGCCAGATCGGAAGTCGAGAAAAAAGCCGTCCGGATAACACACCTCTCCTTATCTTCTTGCGACCGGGCTAACAGATCCAATAAAATATCCGCCGTCACAGCGGCTACTTTCGACGAATAAACTGCTTCAAAAGCCATTTCACCCGAAGCGGAAGCATCCGCTGTAAAAAGAGAGCGGTTTTCGCCGGAAGGAGTAGTATCCGTTGCGAAGGATACAGCTTTTTTCCCAAAAGGAGCAGTATCCGTTGCGAAGGATACAGCTTTTTTCCCAGAAGGAGCAGTATCCGTTGCGAAGGATACAGCTTTTTTCCCGGAAGGAGCAGTATCCGTTGCGAAGGATACTGCTTTTTTCCCGGAAGGAGCAGCATCCGTTGCGAAGGATACAGCTTTTTTCCCGGAAGGAGCAGCATCCGTTGCGAAGGATACAGCTTTTTTCGCCGGATTTACATCACCAATCGCGGGTGATGCAACTCTGCACACCGGTTCCACATCATCCGTCGGGCCGGTTAATCCATTTTCCACAAAATCCGGAGCAATCATCCCGCGGGATAACTGCGAAGCCTCATATCCCTGAAGATCCGATCCGGCAGATGAACTCGATTCACCGAAAGTCGTACCCCCGGCAAAACGATAGCGGCATAATGCCCCAAAGTCCAACTCCTTTTGATCTTTCTCAGCGATATTACCGTCTTCGATGTCCTGATTTTGCTGCATATATTAGAGGTTTGTTATTTATGTTATCCGATTTTTGCGAATTTAATTTTTCAAGAATATGATTTGAGTTACATACCATTATATACTATTAAAATAATCGGCTTAACCCGTTATTTCGAATTATTTTGCAAGTATACTGCTTTTTACTGTATTTATCTTCCGTTTTCATGTTTAATTTTTGCACATGCTGTACAACAGGTAGGCATTTAACCTTTATTAGCTATACATATCTACCTGCCTATTTTTTAGCTCCATTAGATTCATACAATGAATCTGTTTAGAATATATACAACTTTACATCAGCTTACTCCCCTATTATTCACATTCTATGGTATGCATATATGATGTATATTTACTATTTTCAAAGCCGTGTCTCACTAATAATTAACATGTGGGGTGTAGATACACGCAAAGCGACGAAAAGGATGACAACAGCCATAAACAACTGAAGGGATGACTTTGAGTCACCCCTTCAGTAGAGCACCTTAGCGCCATGAAAACGGGCTTGTCCCTTTTCATCGGCTTGCTACTCGTCGTAATCAACCGGCTTAGCGGCTCATCCGCTTAGCCGGGCGGGTATTGCATCATCCTGCCAATCAGTAAACGCAAATATATCGCCAAACGGGGAAGTGTAAGCTGTAGGATCCAAAACATATCCTGGCAAGGAAAACAAAAAAATTCCAGACTGCCGGGGAGCTGCCGAGGGAGGAGCCCATCTACTAAAGCTACAAATACTGTAGTATCGGACTATGGGCGAGCGAGCGAGTTCTTCCCGGCTATGTTTTTGCTTACTTTTTGCGCCAAAAAGTAAGGCCCGCGGCAGGCGATTAAAAAGAAAAAAAGCCTCTCCCCTCCCGATAACCATCGGGACTATCGGGAGAGAGGGGTATAGTTACACGCATAAGCGACGATCAGGTAACAACAGCCACAAATGACTGAAGGGGTGACTTTGAATCACCCCCTCTGTAGGAATATTTCGGCTAAAGCCCAAACCGCAGAATCCATTATTATCCGTCAGCTGAAGCTGACGGCAATTCACTCCGTCATCCCGGACTTGCAATCCGGGATTTTTATATTATCAGGTCCAGAATTCTATCGGGATGTGATCCGGTGTATATTATTCAATGCCTTCCATGATTAGGGCAACCACAAGGGTGTGCCCCTAAATTAGGGCAACCACAAGGGTGTGCCTTCCATGATTAGGGCAACCACAAGGGTGTGCCCCTACTAACATCGCAACGACTCAACCTCCGCTTCCGATAATCCGGATACTTGCGCTATAATGGAAATGGCAATTCCCGCTTAGCCGGGAGGGCATTGCATCATTCTGAATCGTAAAACACTTACTTCGACATACAAGTCACTGATATTCTTACTATATTTGTGATAATTGATTCTTCTTTTCCACAACCATAAACGTAAAAATATGCCAACATTATCCATGTTTTTCGGAATAATAATCAGAATGTATTATGCGCCTAAAGAACACAATCCACCACATATCCATGTTTACTACCAAAACTACAAAGGAATTATCAATATCAAATCGTGTAATCTGACCGATGGAGAACTTCCCATCAAACAATTAAGATTAGTATATGCCTGGATTGAAATACATTATGATGAGCTTTTGGCCGATTGGGAATTGTGCCAGAATGGAGAAAAACCTTTTTCTATTGATCCTTTAAAATAAATCAACATGTGTCTTGCAGTAATAAGTGTAAAACCTGAAGCTAATTACACGCTTCTTTTGACTTTTGAGAATGGTGAAAATCGTATTTTTGATATGAAACCATATCTCGAAACAGGCATCTTTAAAGAATTACAAAACGAACAAATGTTTAACTCTGTCCATATCAGTTTCGACACGATCGAATGGGATAACGAAGCTGATTTTGATCCGGAAGTCCTTTACCAACAAAGTAAAAAGGGGTAACGATTAGGTGAGATCACTCCTCGTTAAGCCGTATAACGGCGATGAGTTTGGTAGTAAAAGACATTTATCATCTCCTGCATCATAGCCGCAGAGCGGCGGCAGTTTGGTTATTAAACGACTGAGGGGGTGACTCAAAGTCACCCCCTCAGTTAAGCACCTTAACGCCATGAAAACGGGCTTGTCCCTTTTCATCGGCTTGCTACTCGTCGTAATCAACCGGCTTAGCGGGTCATCCGCTTAGCCGGGCGGGTATTGCATCAGCCTGCCAATCAGCAAATCTCATCGCAAAGCGTCAACTTCCTCTATCGATAATCCGGAGGCTTGCGCTATAATAGAAACGGCAATTCCCTGTTCCAACAAATTCCGTGCCATCTCTATCTTTCCTTCTATCTTCCCTTCTATCAAGCCCTCTATCTTACCCTCCTCTTTCGCTGTATCCAACAAATTCTTCATATCCCGGTAATACTTCAAACTATCTTCATAAGAAAGAACCTGATCCGGAGTAAATTTCGCTATTTCAGCCGTTTCAAACAACTTCTCGAAAAGAAGCCCCACCCCAGCCCTCCCCCAAATGGGGAGGGGGAGAGCGTTTTGCAGCCAAAATAGGATTTTATCTTCCGAAAGATCTTCATGCGACGCTTTGCGTGTAATATTACTCCCCTCTCTATGGGAGAGGGGCCGGGGGAGAGGCTTACTGGTTACACTCAGCTTATCGTAAAAAACCCGATGTGTTTCACAATCTTTCAGCTTCACATCATACCTGAATTTTTCCGGCTCATTTTTATCGCTGTCGAAAACAAAATCAAGTATCGCAATCGTATAGACAGCCTTCAACTCATAGTCCCATTCTGCCCGCTTTGCCTGATCGCGGATCGGGAAAGTCGAATAATAGACAGAACGGTCCTTAAAGAAATTCTGCTTCGTCTTTTGCAACTCTACGATAAACTTCTCCCCTTTCTCATTCTCACAATAAAGATCAAATATTGCCTTCCGATCCACCTCCGTCGAGCCCAATTGCTCCGTCTTTAAATAGGTCAGATCGACAATTACCCCCTGCTCTTCCCGTAACAATTCGTTCAGAAAGTCCAGCAACAAATCTTTATTCGGCTCTTCCCCAAACAGTTTCTTGAAACCGTAATCGGTGAAGGGATTGATGTATTTTTCTACAAACTCTATCATATTTCCGGCAGATTAGTGATTTTGCTCTTATACAAAGATAAATATTTTCCGGTACAATATGTCAAACAAGGATGGAAACAAGGATCGAAACAACTGAAGGGGTGACTTTGAGTCACCCCTTCAGTAGAGCACCTTAGCGCCATGAAAACAGGCTTGTCCCTTTTCATCGGCTGGCTACTCGTCGTAATCAACCGGCTTAGCGGGTTATCCGCTTAGCCGGGCGGGTATTGCATCATTCTGCAAATCATTAAACGCAAATTCCCCCGCAGCGTACCGAATTCGTCAGCATGCTTGACAGCGTCAAAATTCAATTGAAATATTTAATTTCCCACCCAGTCCTTTTTCAACAATATCGAATAACGTTTTCAATGTAACATTACTTCCATCATTTTCTATTCTTGAAATAAAAGTTCTCTTTTTATGGACAATATCTGCCAATTCCGATTGAGTGAGGTGTTTCTGCTCACGCGCAGCACGAAGTAACAGCCCTATTCTGAAGCTCTCACTTTCTCTTTCCAGAATATCGCGTCTTTCGGTTCCCACTTCACCGTACACCAGATCCTTTATCTCTGACCATTTTTTAGTTTCCATCGTTTTCTCCTTTTTCTATGAAATAGTCATCCATTAAACGTTTCGCTTTTTCTATTTCTGATTTAGGGGTTTTTTGATCCTTTTTCTGAAATCCATTGATCAAAACAACTAATTTATCGCCATCAAAAAAACAAAAAATTCTCCAAATATCACTTCCCAATTGAATCCTTGCTTCGTAAAGACCTTTGACATTAACTATTTTCTTGAGGTATGTCTCAGGAACTCTATCCAGATATTCTATCGCATCAATTATTTTGAAAATTTTATTCTGAACTTTCCCGGATAATGAGTTCAAGAAATCCTCAAAATAATTTTTATACGCAATAACCTCTCTTACTTTATTCATAGTAATCCTTCTGCAAATGTAACTTATAAATTACCATTTGGCAAATATTTTTTGATTGTCAGGCTCCCTTCATTCCGTCCAGGAAGTCCAGCAATAAATCTTTATTCGGCTCTTCCCCAAACAGTTTCTTAAAACCGTAATCGGTGAAGGGATCGATATATTTTTCAATAAATCCTATCATAATGCTGTGAGATTAGATAATAGGTGTATCGTCCTGAATTTTGTTTACAATTCCAGCCTTTCACCCCCAACCCCCTGAAGGGGGCTTTGACTGCAGTAAAATCGTAAAATCCTGCTTTTTTATCGATAATTAATGCTCAAATCTTTATGATTCTACTTCCGCAAAGTCCCCTTTAGATAATGTCATATGACAATACAAGGGGTAAGTAAGAGATTTATAGATCATTGACATTATTGTTTATTATAGATTGATATTCCTGGATTACGCGTTTTGCGATGTTCGTAGTAATATGGATGAAATCAATGTCTTTGCCATCGTCAAATAAAGTTTTGACACGGTGATAATCTTTGATATAGTGATCAACAGCTTTCTGAGAGTGGTTTGTCTCTCTTGCAACAATGTTGGTCGGTTTCTTTTCCACTACATACTTATAGACAATCTGAGTCTTGTGTGTAATGGTAGAACCCATATCATGTATTACTCCGGTATGAGGAAGTACAACATTGTTTTCTTTCTCATATTCTGCTCTTTGCGTTGACAACAAGGGTGCTGTGGTGCTTAAAATCAGACTGAGGTCTCTCATAGAAAGAATACCTCCCTGGGCATACGCTTCTTTAATTAGCCGGGCTATAACTTGTTTGCGTATTTCTTTGATTGGTGATTGTTTCTCAAAAAGCTTTATGTCTTCATCATGTACCAAAGTCAGAATCACCGGTTTATACCTGCGATTGGAAGAATCGGCCCTGGTGAATTTATCTAAAGCATTCCATAGCATTTGTCCGTGCTTTAAGCCGGAGGTTTGCTGTACATTTTGCTCAAATAGCTCAATCAGGGCATCAGCGATATTTTCCCTGACAACAGGGCCAAAGAAACCGGAGAACTCCCGGGCAAAGAAATTGACGATTGCGGGCTTAAGAAAGCGATCATGCGCTGTATGATACTTTCGTATCCCATCTGGTTTTCTAATCATTTGGAGAGAATCATTTAAAGTTGGACTTGAGTTTTTTTTAGCAGTTCATCCAATTCTTTCCTACGATGCTCAACGATCTCCAGATTCTGATACAGGTCGTAATACTGCTGAGCCAGGCTGACAGAGATTTTGACCAAAAAAGCAATGGTCTTGATCTCATGGTTGTCTTTGGCCAGACAGACTACCCGACGAAACTTGTCTACGTAATTGGCTACAGCCTCTACGCTGTGGCTAGTTTGACGGGCAATCTCGGAATACTCCTTGCCCAGAAGCCAGTGTTTGACGATCAACTCTCTATGCGTGATAGCTTTGCCCATATCTTTGATAGTAGAGCGTAAAGGCAAGACTATATCTTGTTGCTTTAACGCCTTAATATCTCGATTAATGGTACTCTCACCGCAGTTGAGTAACCTGTTCGCCAGGTCTTCGACAGTTAGTAATCCACCTTGTTGGAAAGCTTCGTTGCAGATGCGGATAAGACGATGTTGCCGAAGGGCAATCACACCGTTCTTTTCACGAACCAGAAGATCGTCTTCCCCCGAATCAAGGGTGAGCGTTACGGTCTTCATCTGACATTCAGATAGCCTTTTTTTCGGTGAGTTTTCAATCCCAACAACTTCAAAGCAGATCTGCCCCGGCTTCATACTTGCTTGGTTGTCAAAAAAGGGTTGATACGTTTTGTAAACCACATTCAGGATGGCCTTGGCCTCAAACATAGAGCAATTCATACCAGCTTGAAGTTCATTAATGAATTGTGTATCTAGCTGTTTTTGCTTTAGACGATCCCATTTCTGGAGAGCTGAATTGTTAATCATAATCGTAGGATTAATAAACAAAACTTCTTAGCAGCAGCCTCACTCCGTTCAGGCTTCGCTACGCTCCGCCTTCACTTCGTGAGGCTGCTGCTAAGATTCCAAATATCATCTATTATAACAATAATTTCAAAGAACTAATCTTTCTTCCCTATCTCGTTGTCATATGACACAAATGTAGGGGGTTGGGGGTAAATACGACAATAGATTAGGTATTTTGCTCTTATACAAAGATAAATATTTTCCGGTACAATATGTCAAACAAGGATGGAAACAAGGATCGAAACAACTGACGGGGTGACTTTGAGTCACCCCGTCAGTAGAGCACCTTAGCGCCATAAAAACGGGCTTGTCCCTTTTCATCGGCTTGCTACTCGTCGTATTAAACCGGCTTAGCGGGCAATCCGCTTAGCCGGGAGGGTATTGCATCATTCTGCAAATCAGTAAACGATAATATATCGCCAAACGGGGAAGTGTAAGCAGTAAAGTTCCAAAACATATCCCGACTGGGAAAACAAAAAAATTCCAGACTGCCGGGGAGCTGCCGAGGGAGGAGCCCATCTACTAAAGCTAATATACCGTACTATCAGACTATGGGCGAGCGAGCGAGTTCTTCCCGGCTATGTTTTTGCTTACTTTTTGCGCCAAAAAGTAAGGCCCGCGGCAGGCGAGCGAGAAATACATTTCAAATGCAGCCAAAATTAACAGGTTTCAGAAAAATTCTGGTTAATAAAGCCAATCTCATCGCAAAGCCTCAACCTCCGCTTCCGATAATCCGGAGGCTTGCGCTATAATGGATACGGCAATTCCCCGCTCCAATAAATTCCGTGCCATCTCAATTTTAGCCTTTCGTTCCCCCTCAATCAAACCCTCTATCTTACCTTCGATCTTACCCTCCTCTTTCGCTGTATCCAACGAATTCTTCATATCCCGGTAATACTTCAGGCTATCTTCATAAGAAAGAACCTGATCCGGAGTAAACTTCGCTATTTCTGCCGTTTCAAACAACTTCTCGAATATTTGCTCCTTTAGCTTATCAGGGATCCGGTCCAGTTTATTCAGATTACGAATCACATACAACCATTTCTCGAAACGGGTAGTCAGCTCATCAATCGTTTTATTGAACTTCGGCATCTCGAGATAAATAAAGGTCAGCTTATCGTAAAAAACCCGATGCGTTTCACAATCTTTCAGCTTCACATCATATCTGAACTTTTCCGGCTCATTTTTGTCGCTGTCGAAAACAAAATCAAGTATCGCAATCGTATAGACAGCCTTCAACTCATAATCCCATTCGGCCCGCTTTGCCTGATCGCGGATCGGGAAAGTCGAATAATAGACAGAACGGTCCTTAAAGAAATTCTGCTTCGTCTTTTGCAACTCTACGATAAACTTCTCCCCTTTCTCATTCTCGCAATAAAGATCAAAGATGGCCTTCCGATCCACCTCCGTCGAGCCCAATTGCTCCGTCTTTAAATAGGTTAGATCGACTATTACCCCCTGCTCTTCCCGTAACAATTCATTCAGGAAGTCCAGCAACAAATCTTTATTCGGCTCTTCTCCAAACAGTTTCTTAAAACCGTAATCGGTGAAGGGATTGATGTATTTTTCTACAAACTCTATCATATTTCCGGCAGATTAGTGATTTTGCTCTTATACAAAGATAAATATTTTCCGGTACAATATGTCAAACAAGGATGGAAACAACTCAACCGGCTTAGCGGGTCATCCGCTTAGCCGGGAGGGCGGACTGCAATTGCATATTGGATTCAAAGTTCAGATATACAAAACCAGCATAGTGCTCCCGACCAAATTTTGTAACGATATAGGTTTTACCAACCTGCCGTGCACCATGAAGCAATAAAGGCTGCCTACTTGGTGATTCTTTCCACTGCAAAAACTCTTGCTCTATTTTTCGTTCCATATAATGTCATTTTAAATACATATTTGGTTCTTTATAATGTAATTCAATTACATTTATCGGAACGAATATAGAAAATTTTGCGCAGATAATCGATTTTTATTTGATTATTTGCGCAAAATTCACTAACAGTGTTGTTCCAAAACAACATCTCGCCGCTTACCCCCTCAGTTAAGCACCTTAGCGCCATGAAAACGGGCTTGTCCCTTTTCATCGGTTTGCTACTCGTCGTAATCAACCGGCTTAGCGGGTCATCCGCTTAGCCGGGAGGGTATTGCATCATTCTGCAAATCAGTAATTCAAATCTATCACCAAACGGGGAGTAGGATCCAAAACATATCCCTCCCGATAGCCATCGGGAAGGGAAAACAAAAGAATTCCAGACTGCCGGGGAGCTGCCGAGGGAGGAGCCCATCTACTAAAGCTAAAATACCGTAGTATCAGACTATGGGCGAGCGAGCGAGTTCTTCCCGGCTATGTTTTTGCTTACTTTTTGCGCCAAAAAGTAAGGCCCGCGGCAGGCGAGCGAGAAATACATTTCAAATGCAGCTAATAATAACAGGTTTCAGAAAATAGAAAACCCCGCTCTTCGTAATGAATATAAACTGGCGGGGTGACTCTAAGAGACTGATAAATGTGGAAACCACTGAAGGGGTGACTTTGAGTCACCCCTTCAGTTAAGCACCTTAGCGCCATGAAAACGGGCTTGTCCCTTTTCATCGGCTTGCTACTCGTCGTAATCAACCGGCTTAGCGGGTCATCCGCTTAGCCGGGAGGGTATTGCATCATTCTGCCAATCATTAATGCAAATACCTTCGCACCGCACAGACCTGGCAGCGTGCCTGCACCTGCCAGCGTCAAAGATCATCGCATCAAAAAGCTACAAACAAAAAAGGTCTGGAAATACATCCAGACCTTTTATATATCCTTAAACCACTGACGGAGTGACTTGAAGTTACCCCCTCAGTTAAGCACCTTAGCGCCATGAAAAACGGGCTTGCCCTTTTCATCGGCTTGCCACTCGTCGTAATCAACCGGCTTAGCGGGTTATCCGCTTAGCCGGAATCCTACTTCCCGATCGCCCGCACCTGAAATCCGATATTTTTCAGATCGCCGGCCGGTAATATATTTCTTCCGTCGAAAACAAAAGCAGGCTTATTCATGCCGGCAAAGACACGCTGCCAGTCGTAGGTGACAAACTCATCCCATTCGGTGAGTACCGCCACGGCATGAGCAGCCGCCATCGCTGCATAAGGATCGGTATGAACAACGATGCGAGACTTCACATCTATCATAGAATCACAATTGCAAAGTCCCATCAGCTTGCTGCAATACGCAACATCAGCCAACACCTGCTCCTCCGTCACTTTAGGATCGTAGACGTGAATTTCGGCCTGATCCTGCAGCAACTCCATCGCCACATACATAGCGGCAGATTCGCGGCTATCGTTAGTATCCTTTTTAAATGCCCATCCCAGCAAAGAAATCTTTTTGCCCGAAACGGTATTGAAGAGCGCATCGATAATCTGCTGCGCAAAACGTTTTTTCTGATAATCGTTCATCCGGATCACCTGTTCCCAATACTCGGCCACTTCCGGCAATCCGAAGTGCAAACAAAGGTAAACCAGATTCAGGATATCTTTCTGGAAACAAGAACCGCCAAAACCGATGGAGGCCTTCAGGAACTTCGGACCTATGCGGCTGTCTGTTCCGATGGCGCGGGCAATCTCATCCACATCCGCACCGGTACGTTCGCACAGCGCCGAAATCGAATTGATGGAAGAGATACGCTGAGCCAGGAATGCATTGGCAGTCAGTTTCGAAAGTTCCGACGACCAGAGACGCGTCTGGATAATACGTTCACGGGGAACCCAGTGGGCATACACCGCACTCAGGGATTCAATCGCAGCCTGGCCCGCATCATCCTGTCCGCCGCCGATCAATACGCGGTCGGGATTATTCAGGTCGGTTATAGCGGTACCTTCGGCCAGGAATTCGGGATTCGACAACACCTGAAACTTAAATCCGTTGGTATTGGCATCCAGAATAGTTTTGATAGACTCAGCGGTACGCACCGGGAGAGTAGATTTCTCCACGACAATCTTGTCCCCGTTAGCCTCGCGGGCAATCTGACGCGCGCAAAGCTCCACATATTTCAGGTCGGCAGCCATACCCTTACCCACACCATAGTTCTTGGTAGGAGTATTCACCGAAATAAAAATCATCTCCGCCTCCCGGATTCCGGTGGTTACATCCGTTGAGAAAAAAAGATTTCTCCCGCGGGCCTCTGCCACTACCTCTTTCAGTCCCGGCTCATAGACCGGCAGCTTATCGAGATCCTGATCGTTCCACGCTGCAATACGCTCTTCATTAATATCGACAATCGTCACCCGTATTCCGGGACATTTCTGAGCGATAACCGCCATCGTGGGACCGCCTACATAACCGGCGCCAATACAACAAATGTTTTTAATCTTCATGTTATCTGATTTTTCCTATTATTATCTTGCAAAAGGTTCTCAGAACCCGAATTTCGTTTCTCCCACAAATTTAGTCATATATTTTATTGATCAAAATCAATATTTAAGAATATCGTGCCTGCCATGCAAAATACGCCATTAGAAAAAAAAACCTCCGGTGCACGAAGCACCGGAGGTTCTTATGAGGATGAGAAGAAAAGAGATTAAGCCTCTTCTACTTCTGCTACTTCTTGTTTTTTGTGTTTGCGTTTCATCATTTCGAATGCCACAGGCACCGCGATGAATAAGGTAGAATAGGTACCGATGATTACCCCGATAAACATCGCAAAGGTAAAGCTTCGTATCGTATCGCCACCCAGAAGGAAGATACATAACAATACGATGGCGGTACACAACGATGTACTCATGGTACGTGACAAAGTAGAGTTCAACGAATCGTCCATCAATCGGGTAAGATCACGTTTCGGATAGTTATGCATGATCTCACGGATACGGTCGAAGATGATCACGGTATCGTTCACCGAATAACCGATTACCGTAAGCACGGCAGCGATAAACGACAGGTCGACATCCATAGAGAAAGGCACAATCTTATAGAAGATAGAATATACCCCGATAATCACCAATGTATCGTGCAGCAATGAAGCAATAGTACCCACACTGAACGCCATATCGCGGAAACGGACGAAAATATAGACACCCATGGCAATTACCGCGAAGAATACCGCCCAGATAGCGCCAAAGGTAATATCTTTCGCTACGGCAGGTCCCACTTTTTGAGAACTTACGATATTTTCGCTGACAAATTTCTCTTTAGAGGTATCAGCCGACAGAAGCGGTTTCAATCCCTTGTAGAGATTATCTGCGATCTCATCCGAGATTTTCGGATCGTTTTCCGCGATACGATAGTTGGTAGTCACCCGGATCTGGTTGCTCGATCCGATGGTGATTGCTGTTACAGCATAATCGCCAAAGAATGGTTTCAGATCCTCTGTGATTTTAGCAGTTTCAACCGGTTGCTGGAAACGAATGATATAGTTGTATCCACCGGTGAAATCGATACCCGGTTTCAATCCGTTATACATAAACGAAGCAACGATTACCAAACACAGAATAAATGACGCCATATACCCTTTCTTACGGATAGCAATCCATTTAAAGGTAGGATTAACCAGCACATTGCGGAAGGTTTTGGTTGTAAAGGTCAGGTTTTGGAACCAACCTCTGGCAAATGCAGCATCGTACACCAGACGGGTCAAAAGTACTGAAGTAAAGAACGAACACACAATACCAACGCCGGAAGTAAAGGCAAAACCTTTGATAGGGCCTGTTCCTAATTGATACAAGATAATCGCTGTGATAATAGAAGTTAAGTTCGAGTCGAAGATCGCAGCGAAGGCATGTTTATAACCCTCTTCCACGGCTTTGCGCAATGTCTTGCCACCGCGTAACTCTTCTTTGGTACGTTCATAAATCAACACGTTCGCATCCACGGCAATACCCAGCGCCAATACCAAACCGGCAATACCCGACAAGGTAAGAACAGATTGGAACGAAGCCATAATACCCAGGGTGAAGAACATATTCACCACCAAAGCTCCATTGGCAATCAATCCCGGAATCACACCATATACACTGATCATATAGATCATCAACATGACCAACGCGATTGCAAACGAGATCAAACCGTTGTGGATCGCCTCTTTTCCCAATGACGGACCAATAACATCTTCCTGTACGATACGCACTGAAGCAGCCATTTTACCGGACTTCAATACGTTTGCTAAGTCCTTCGCCTCTTCAGGGGTAAAGTTACCGGTGATAGAAGAACGTCCGCCGGTGATTTCATCATTTACACGGGGGAAAGAATATACGTAGTTATCAAGTACGATAGCGATACTTTTTCCGATATTTTCTTTGGTCAGACGAGCCCAGTCTTTAGCGCCTTCAGCATTCATGGCCATACTTACACTGGCATTTGAACCATGTTGCTCAAAGTCAGCGGTAGCATCCGTTACCACATCGCCGCTCAACGGAGCCTTGCCATTGCGGTTGATTACTTTCAATGCAACCAATTCATAAATCTGATCGTTTTTATCAATTGACTTAACGGTCCAGCGGAATTGCAGATTGCGGGGCAATACATCGCGAACTGCTTTCAGACGGAAATAAGCGTTGATCTGAGCCGTATCGCGGTAGTGAGCCATACCCACAACCGGTCCTTTAGGCTGCATATTTTGCATATTCAGCAACGAAAGCAACGGGTAATCGTTTTTAGCATCTTTCTGACCTTTTGCTGCTGCCTGATCTCCCTGTGCTTTGCTTTTGATTTTCGCCAAAAGGGCATCTTTGGTTTTAGCGGTAGTATCGACAGCTGCAGTTTTCGTAGAATCCACAACCGCTTTAGTGGTATCTTTCACTGCGGTGATATCCCCTTTTTTCGATTTTTTGAGATCGCGGATGACATTATTGGCAGTCATCAGGTTTTGGTAAACCTCTTCGAAGTTGTAGGTTGTCCAAAACTCGAGGTTGGCACTTCCCTGCAACAACTTGCGTACACGGGTAGGCTCTTTTACACCCGGAAGTTCCACCAGGATACGACCATCCTGTTGCAGACGCTGAATGTTGGGAGCTACCACACCGAAACGGTCGATACGGGTACGCAACACGTTGAACGAGGTGCTGATCGCACTTTCAAGCTCTGCTTTCAACAACTTGATCACCTCTGCATCTGTACTGGTAGACGAGATTTTATCTTTAAACTCGAAGCTGAAAATACCAGCCAGGCGAGCGTTAGGATCTAACTTTTTGTACTCCTGCGCGAAAAGATCAATATAGTTCCCCTGCTCTTTCATCTGACGGGCAGAAGCAGAAGCCAGGGCTTTGTTGAAGTTTTCATCCTGGTTGAAGCCCGAGAAAGACTTAACCACGTCGGCTACGTTCAGCTCCAGAACAACGTTCATACCACCCTTCAGGTCAAGACCTAAATTAATCTCCATTTCACGGCATTCCTTTAAGGTATAGCCCAACCACACTTTCTCGGTAGAAAGCGAATCAAGATACTGGCTCATTTTAATCTGATCCCCGTGTGAAGCATCTTCTGCCTTTTGGGCATAGTGACGCGTTACCACAGAGAAGGAGAGGTAGAATAAGCATACCAAGGTAAGCAATACCGCAAATACTCTTACGAATCCTTTGTTTAACATTTGAAAATCACTTTTATTGTTTGGTTAATAATTATTTTAATTTCCCGGATTTACTAGCAACAAGTTTTTAAGTAACTCCCGACTCTTCACGCTCAACTTACAGTTCTATTGTTAAATTAGCTTGCAAATATAGATGTTTTTTCCGTTCGTACTATAAAAAGATATTTAAAATGCATGATCATCCCCTCATTCCCTCAATCCCTCACTCCCTTACATACCGCTTCCCGCTGAAACATCGCCGTCAATTCAGTCAGGCCATAGTAACGTTTGGTAAACAGTCGATACATGGCATCGCTGATCAGATAGAAAACATACGCTGTAATCAAACCGGCAAATACATCAACCACATAGTGAGCCTCGATATAGACCGTCGCCATCACCAGGAAAATATAAACCGGGAGCATAAACCCGAACAACACGAAGCGTCGGTTACGCAATACCAATATCAGAATCAACGAAGAGATCCCCACGTGTGAACTGGGGAATGCGGCTGTGGGGCGCTCCCCTACCCGCTGAGTATTCTCCACCATATTGAAAAAGAAGCCCGAGTTATTTGCTGTCTCCTGCAAATGCGAGTGATAATTGAAATAATGCCCTAACTGAGGAAAAATGCCGGACTGAGCCTGCTCCAGCCCGATGGCAGGAAAGTAATACTGCGGACCGGCGGTAGGGAACAGAATATAAATAAGGTAATAGATAAAAAACGAACAGATCACCACAAAGAAGAAATGCTCAAAATATTTTTTCCCCAGGAAGAAGAAATAAAGGCTGGTGCCCAGAATGATCGGATAATAGGAAAAGTAGCCCATATTAACCAGTTCGCTGAACCAATGCTGCGGCATCGCCTGACGAAATAGCAAAGCCGGTTGACAACCAAACAGAGCCTGCTCCCATCCCGCCAGGATATAATCGCGGTTAATCATGGCACGGTTAATATCGAAAGTATCGGGGTACCAGTAAGAGAGCAGGGCCCCGATAAAAGCATAACGCGCCAACTTGATCACCCACCAGTTTTTGAGGGAATTAAAATAGGAAAGAACCAAAATGGTAACGCCAACCATCATCCGCAACCCTAACAGTTCAAGCGGATTGGAGAGCCGGCCCATTACACATAAGATAATCGCTGAAGTGATAATTATGTAAGCAAATGTGATTTTCTCGACCGCAAAAAAGCGGATCGGACGTGCATGCTGCATGTTAAAGCCAGTTTTGTTGTTTATACCATTGGATACTTTCGGCCAATCCCTTCGACAAATCGTAGCGGGGCTCAAAGTCCAGCTCCTGTTGCAGCGGAGTGATATCGCAAATCCAGTTACGCTGCTTCATGATTTTATACTTATCGGAATTCAAAGTGCTGGCTTTACCAGAGAGTTTAGCCCATTTTTCAGCCAGCAAAGATACTGTTTTTACCACAAAGAGCGGTAATATCACCGGAATCACATGCTTTTTAGGCAAATAGAGTTGCACCAAACGCCGGAAATCGGGTGCAAAATAGGTCTGACCATCTGAGATAAAATAGGAACGGCCCTCTACAGGACTTGCGATAGCCAGAAAAACCACGCGGGCCAGATCTTTTACATAAATGAATGAAAGGTGCTGTGGAACACTGCCCATGCCAAAATCAAATCCGGCTTGAATGGTCTTGATCATCAGGAAATAATCCTTCTCACGAGGCCCATACACCCCGGTGGGGCGCAGAATTATATACGGAAAATCAGTCAATCCTTCCAGGAAAACCTCCGCTTTACGTTTACTCAGGCCATATGCCGTATTGGGTTGCGGCACATAACCAGCTTGAATGGGCTTCATGGTCATTTCGTCAAACGGCCCGCAGACACTCAGGCTGCTCATATAGATAAACTTCTTCGGGGTTACGCCGGCTTGCTGCAATGCATCCACCAGATTCCGGGTAAACCGGAAATTAATCCGGTCGAAGTCTTCGGATTTTGCCACTTTCGTAGCGCCCAGATTATGCACCACATAATCCCATCCGCCAAACTCTTTCCTGCAGTCGGCCAGTTGAGTTGCCAATTTCTCTTGATTGCCAAAATTCAAGTCGATAAACTTGATGCGGGCATCCTGCAGATACTCCAGGCTGCTGGTTTTGCGTACTCCGGCCCACACTTCATAACCACGGCTTAAAGCCTCTTCTACGATAAAACTGCCAATAAATCCGCTGGCTCCGGTGATTAGTATTTTGCTCATGTTTTCGACAATACGATTATGTTACGCTAAGACGCAATTCCGACAGTTATCGGAACGCTAAGATCCCGATGACCGGTCTGCCCATTCATTAATTCAGGTAAAGGCCTGCAAAAATAAGCAATTTTACAACACCACAGGCAAAACAGCCACCTTAAGCCATATTGTATAACGTTCGTCCCGGCTCATTCGCTGTCATTTTTCTTTACCCTTTTATGGTTCGTTTTAGGTTCTTTATAGGTTGACTTTAGGTCTATAAATTGGAAATATAAAAGATATATAGTGGAAACACATAGATATAATAGTCCTTATAAAAAGTATTTCAACTCTATCTCATCACTATGTTATCTCTATGTTATGACTGTAAATAGGTAAAGTCAACCTATACTCAACCTATAGAGAACCTAATTGCAAAGTATTATAAATCTACTCCCGATAGTTATTCTTTCATAGGATAAAAGAAAAACCTCTGTGCCCCTCTGTGACTTCTCTGTGCCCCTCTGTGAAATATATTGAAATATGTGACAATAAATGAGTCCTGTTACTTAGTTTTAGGTAGATAACGGAATATTCATTTTGAATTAACCTCTCACAAAGAAAGAGTGTAGCATATACACTTTATTGCAAAATCAACTATTTTTGCATCTTACTTTAACACACAATCCTATCCCCATGAAGAAAAGTCACCTCTTATCCGGCGCCTTACTGGCCTGCCTGTTGAGTACGAACTCATTTGCCCAAAACAAAACCGATTACCATCAATGGGCGAAAACCCCGCCGATGGGTTGGAACAGTTGGGACTGCTACGGCCCCACCGTGGTTGAAAGCGAAGTAAAGGCCAACGCCGACTACATGTCCAAATTCCTGAAAAAGGCCGGTTGGGAGTACGTCGTGGTCGATATCCGCTGGTACATCAGCAACGACAAGGCACACGGCTACAATGAAAAAGATGCACAATACAACATCGACGAATACGGCCGCCTCACCCCTGCCGTCAACCGCTTCCCGTCGGCTGCCGATGGCAAGGGCTTCAAAGCGCTGGCCGACTATATACATAGCAAGGGTCTGAAATTCGGGATCCACATCATGCGCGGTGTGCCCATCGAAGCGGTAAAACGCAATCTTCCCATCAAAGGCAGCAGCGTCAAAGCTTCCGACATATACAGCAAAGAGGAGCAATGCACCTGGCTGCGCGATATGTACACCATTGTTCCCGGCCGCAACGGGGCACAGGAGTATTACAACTCCATCCTCGAACTCTATGCTTCGTGGGGTGTCGATCTGATCAAGGTGGACGACCTCTCCTCCCCCATTTATCATGAGGGTGAAATAGAGATGATCCGCAAAGCCATCGACCGTACCGGCCGTCAGATTATCTTCAGCACTTCACCGGGCGAGACCCCGATCGACAAAGCGAAACACGTGCAGCAACACGCCAACATGTGGCGCACCGTGGGCGATTACTGGGACAGCTGGGATCAGTTGAAAGAGCATTTCGAGGTATTCCACCGCTGGTCGCCTTATATTACGGACGGAGCCTTCCCCGACGGCGATATGTTGCCAATGGGCCGACTCGGTATCCGTGCGGAACGGGGTAACGACCGCATGACGGCCTTTACCAAAGACGAACAACAGACCATGATGTCTCTTTGGTGCATCAACCGTTCGCCGCTGATGTTTGGGGGGGACCTGCCTTCGAATGACGCTTACACCCTGTCGATGATCACCAATGCGGGCGTGTTGAACGTGATGAAATACAGCAAAAACAACCGTCAGCTCTTTAACCAAAACGATAAAGTGGCCTGGGCTGCCGACGATACCCGGAGCAAGGATAAATATGTGGCGCTCTTCTACACCGCCGACCAGAAACAGATTTCGGAAGAAAAGGCGATCTTCAACAGCGGCATCATCAACCGCCAGACACCGAAACAAAGCACCTCTCTCGACATTGATGTTAAAGGGAAAAAGAAACTCTACCTGGTGGTTTCGGGTGGTGAAGACGGTACCTCCTGGGATCATGCCGACTGGATCAATCCTGTTTTGTATAATGGAAAAGACTCAATCCTGTTGACTTCTCTGAAGTGGAAAAAAGCTACTGCCGGATGGGGCAAAGTATCTGTGGGCAAAGCCGTGTCAGGTTCTGACCTGATCGTGAACGGGGAGAAATACACCAACGGCATCGGCACACACGCCAATTCGGTCATCGAATACGACCTGCCCGAAGGGTACGAACACTTCAAAGCAACCATCGGTCTGGACAACGCCGGAGCCGTACAGAACGAAGGGGGCACAATCAAGTTCCTCGTCTTCACCGAAAATCCTGCCGGTCCTGCTCCTGCCGAAACAGCAGAAGTCTCCGTTAACCTTAAATCCCTAGGCATCAATGGAGAATGTACAGTCACCGACCTGTGGACGGGTGCTAAACTCGGCACATTCAAAGGTAGATTTGCTCAAAAAATAAACCGCCACGGCAGCGGTCTGTACCGTATTTCGGTGAAGAAATAAATCAAAGAATAGAACGCTGATTTACGCGGATATGGCGGATATGGCGGATAAAAAACGGATTGGTTTCACAATATTCTGTCGCCGCTACGCGGTTTTATTAGCATTCTTACATTATTTACTACCTAACTCATCGGAGCTATGCTCCTCTATAAGCCGTGTAACGGCGATGAGTTTGGTAGTAAAAGACATTATATATTCTCTGGTATCAAGCCGCAGAGCGGCGGCAGTTTGGTTCCCCCGTAGCGCAAGAGTTTAGCAATACACTGAGTCATAATAAAAAGAAAAACCTCTGTGCCCCCCTGTGATTTCTCTGGGAACTCTGTGAAAAATGTGATAATAAATCAACCCTATCACTTCCATTTGTCAAAATCGTGCTTAACTCTTTCATTTCAGGGGATGAATTTGTGAAAAATCATTTCACCGACGATGTTTAAGGAAATTATTTTCGTTATTTTTGCAAAAAACGGAACATATGGAACTACTCATAATCTGCCTGCTTATCCTGTTGAACGGTGTATTTGCCATGTACGAAATGGCGCTGGTATCATCGAGTCGCGCCCGGCTGGAGACTCTTTCCCAAAAGGGAAACAAAAGCGCCCGCAAGGTCATTGATCTGCTGGGCGAACCTGAAAAAATATTATCGACCATACAAGTAGGGATCACCCTGATCGGGATCGTATCGGGTGCTTACGGGGGTATTGCCCTGTCGGGCGGCCTGGCTGAGTATCTGCAACAATTTGACTCGGTAAAGCCTTACGCCCATGACCTTGCGGTCGTGATTGTAATTACGCTGATCACCTATTTTTCGTTGATCATCGGTGAATTAGTCCCCAAGTCATTAGCGCTGAATAATCCGGAGAAAATCGCGTTGAGCCTGACTCCTTTTATGATTTTCCTGACCAAAATCGGCTATCCGTTTGTCCTGCTGCTCAGTTATTCCACCAAATTGATCAATAAAATATTGGGCATAAAGGAAAGTGATGATAAGTCCATCACCGAAGAGGAGCTGAAATTCCTGTTGAATCAGAGTTCGGAGCAGGGAGTGATCGACAAAGAGGAGACACAGATGATCAAGGACGTTTTCCGTTTCGGAGATAAAAAGGCATACGAGATGATGACTCACCGTTCGGAAGTCTCATACGTACAACCTACCATCACGCAGGAGGAGATGATCGCGCACATCCAGAAAGAAGGATATAGCAAATACCTTTTGTGTGAAGAGAATATCGACGATATCCTGGGGGTTATTGCCGTAAAAGACATTATTGCACTGATGGGCGAAAGCAATTATTTCGATCTGAAAGCCATTGCGCAGGAGCCACTTTACATCCCCGAAAATCTGAAAGCGGGAAAAGTATTGGAACTGCTCAAACAGAAAACGACCAACTTTGGCGTCGTAATCAACGAATACGGAACCATGGAGGGTATCCTCACGTTGCATGATATCACGGAAGCGGTTTTGGGCGAAATTCCGGAAGAGAATGAAGTCAACGATCTGAATATTGTAGTTCGTGAAGACGGATCGATGCTGGTAGATGGATCGATGAACATAGACGATTTCATGGACAAAATGGAGATTCTGATCCATGATGATATCGACGATCTCGGATTCTCCACATTGGGTGGTCTGGCGATGCATTTCCTCCACCGCATCCCCGAAGAAGGAGATATTTTCAACTACAAAAACCTTAAGTTTGAAGTCGTTGATATGGATAAAAGCCGCGTCGACAAACTGATTGTTATAAAGGGCGAAGAAGAAATCTAATCTTCATTACACAGAGTTTCACAGAGAAGGCACAGAGTTTCAGAGTCTATATTCCTCTATGACACATTGTGCCTTCGCTGTATTACTGTGTATTTTCTATTTCACTCTGTGGTTCTCTGTGTCTTCTCCGTGTAACTCTGTGAAATCTGTTACTTCGTGCAATAACCAATCTCAGATTTATCCAAATACCTCTTCCAGAATCCTCCTCAACTGAATCTTCACGACCCCGGTATCGATCGGCATGCCTAACTCTTTTTGCAGAGAAGTGACCCCTTTGTCCACAAAACCACACGGATGAATAAGGGAGAAATAATTAAGATCTGTATTGACATTGAGGGCAAAACCGTGCATCGTGATGTAGCGACTGCTACGAACGCCTATAGCACAAATCTTGCGGGTACGGTGAGGATGATCAGTCTCGAGCCAGACTCCTGTAGCGGAATCGAGTCGTTCGCCCGTCAGGCCATAAAGCGCCAACAGACGAATGATACTCTCTTCGAGCAAATAGATATATTGCTTCAGTCCCAGATGGAACTGTTCCAGATCAAAAATCGGATAACCGACTATCTGGCCCGGGCCGTGAAAAGTAACATCCCCTCCCCGATCTATTTCGTAATAAGAAACACCTCTCCCGGCCAGAGATCCGGCATCAAAGAGCAGATTGGCTTTATCGCCACTCCGGCCAATCGTGATCACCGGCGGATGTTCACAAAACACAAGCGTACTTTGTGGCAATTCACCGCGCTGTTTGGCCGAAACTGCCACATCAAACAGCTGTGTTTGCCTGTTCCAGGCAGTCTGATAATCGATAAGCTGCCAGTCTTGAAAACCGAATTTTGCCATAAATAAATTGGATATAGATTACACGGTCTAACCAATGCTCTTTTTGAAACGTAAAATTGCAGTTACATTTTCCCCGACCCCCAACCCCCAAAATGGGGGCTGTAACGCCGTACAGTTCATTTACATTAGCACATTAATCTGCTTCTTTAACCCGATACTGGTGATGTGGTCACCGCCCCTCCCCTCCCGATAGCTATCGGGATTGGGGAGTCCCGATAGCTATCGGGAGGGAGGGGTCGGATAGCATAGATTATTTTTTCTTCTTTTCCAGAAAATCAATCTTTCCCATTCTGGGCATCAGACGCATAATTTGCGCCTTCCGACGCTTAACATACGGAGAAGGGTGTGCTGAATTGAAACGAATGGGATTCGGTAACGTAGCGGCAATCGTAGCAGCATTGGCAGAAGTCAGTTCACTCGCCGGCTTATTGAAATTCAATTGGGCTACACTTTCAGCGCCATAGATGCCATCCCCCATTTCAATCGAATTGAGATAAACTTCCATAATCCGCTCTTTACCCCATACAAACTCGATCAGCACCGTGAAATAGACTTCAAATCCTTTCCGGATGAAAGAACTTTCCGGCCAAAGAAAAACGTTCTTGGCTGTTTGTTGGGTAATGGTGCTTGCCCCACGGGCTTTTTTGCGATATTTATTTTCCCGCACCGCTTTCTCGATCTGGTTAAAGTCGAAACCGTGATGCTCCATAAAGAGATTATCTTCCGAAGCGATCACTGCACGCACCAGTTTGGGTGAAATTTCTTCGAGCGGCACCCAGTCGTGATGCAATTTCGGCATCTCTCCTGCCGTAATCTGCTGCCCTACCCGGATAAACATCAACGGAGTAAAGTAAACAGGTACTACTCGATAAACCAAAACCATCAATATAGATGATGCAAAAAACAGAATCAACAGATTTCTTATCCAACGAAATACAAACATAGTTTATAAAAGCCTTGTCCGCTCCAATAGGATTACAATGAAGCGGTTATTTAAAGATTTATACTTATAAGTAATGAGAATGAAATAATATCATATTATTTTATCACATTGATTACACAGAGGTTCACAGAGTATTACACAGAGGTTCACAGAGAACTATAGAAAAATAGATTCTATTACACAGTGAATAGGCAGAGTCTAATAGAGAAAAAAAGAAAAACCTCTGGGTAACTCTGTGATTTCTCTGTGCAACTCTGTGTAAAAAGTGACAATAAATTTGTCCTATTACTTAAATATGAGTTCAGGATAAGGAATTCTTATTCTCCGTCTTCTACCCCCCCTGAAGGGGGCTTTTTCCCGCAATGAGACTTGAAACCAACTATGCTTTGGTTCAATCAAGGCACAATTCCTGATGATTGTATTGGCCAAAGTCCCCTTTAGGGGATATAGGGGTGATTTTTTAGACGATACAGTATGTTTATTCTTATCCCGAACACGGTTTATTAAAGATCCATTCTCCCCTCACTTAATGGGCGCTAAATAATGTCGTATTAATTTGATTGACCCAGGGCGTGTCTCAAAAGTTTTAATTGAACGCAAAGGCGCAAAAACGCGAAGTAATATATTGTTGAATATAAGCACTTTGCGTCTTAGCAACTTTGCGTTAAGTTTATCTTATTTGACTTTTGAGACATCCCCTTTGAATACGACAATAAATTTCATCCATTACTTACTGTAGCCTTGGAAGGTGGTGTCGCTCATTTATTTTTCAAAAAACGCTTTAAGCACATTCAACGTTTCGGTTTTAGCTCTTTCGAGATCATCGTTTACAATGACGACATCAAATTGCGGTGCAAAACCCAACTCAAATTCAGCCCGTGCAATGCGTGATTCGATGACTTCGGGTGCATCTGTATTGCGGGAAACAAGCCGGTTTCGCAATTCGTCAATGCCTGGCGGTTGAATAAAAACCGATAAGGCGCGGTCTCCGTAGTATTTCTTGATATTCACGCCACCCAGCACGTCGACATCGAAAACAACATGGCTTCCACTGTTCAGAATACGCTCAACCTCCGACTTCAGCGTTCCGTAAAAGCGATCTGTATAAACCTCTTCATATTCCAGAAATTCTCCGGCCGCTATTTTAGTGCGAAACTCATCGGGTGAAAGAAAATAATATTCCACACCGTGTTGTTCGGTCCCTCTCGGTTCGCGACTCGTAGCTGACACAGAGAATGAAATATTCAGATTCTGCGTCAATAAGTAATTGATAATGGTAGATTTACCCGAACCTGACGGGGCTGAAAAGATTACTATTTTAGACTTCATGTAAAGGGAGCCCCCTGTATCCCCCAAAGGGGGAGTTTGAAGAGCGTAATTTTCTATTATTTAATCAATAACAATTATTCACTTCTTTCTCCTCCCCCCTCGGGGAGGTCGGGAGGGGCTTTTATAGCACATTCAACACCTGCTCCTTGATCTGCTCCAGCTCGTCTTTCATGCGAACCACGAGTTTCTGCATTTCAGCATGGTTGGATTTTGAACCCAGGGTATTGATTTCACGACCGATCTCCTGGCCGATGAAGCCCAGTTTCTTACCCTGCCCGTGTCCATTTTCCATCGTTTCCACAAAATATTTGAGGTGATGAGCCAGACGGTGTTTCTCTTCGTTTACATCCAGTTTTTCGATGTAAAAAATCAGCTCCTGCTCAAAGCGATTGCGGTCATACTCCACATTTTCCAGTTTGGTAAACGCATCATTCAGGCGGGTTTTGATCCGCTCAATGCGCTCACCTTCGTAGTTATCCACCTCTTTGAGCAGATCTGAAATCGCAGTGATCTTCTGCATAAGCACCTGTTGCAATCCGGCACCCTCTTGTTTGCGGAACTCAATCAGCTGCATAGCTGCGCTGACGATGGCTTCATGCACCGTTTTCCATTCGTCTTCATCCAACTCCTGAATCTCGCTTTTCAGCGCATCGGGCAAACGCAATACGACAGAAAACCAATCGGCAGGAAGCGCAACGCCACTATTTTCCGAAATTTTTGTGATCTGCTTGATATAATTATCCACCACAGTTGGATTTATTTGAGTAGAACTCTCTTTCCCCAGGTTCTCGATATAAATGGAGAAATCCACTTTCCCCCGTTCAATCAACTGAGAAAGCTCGTTACGCACTTCCATCTCCTTCTCGCGGTAGATGCCGGGCATACGGGCAGAGAGATCCAGCTGTTTACTATTCAGAGACTTAATCTCGATGGTTACTCGTTTCGCAGAGAACTCGGCGACTGCTTTGCCGAAACCGGTCATTGATAGAATCATTGGGCTATCTAAATTTGTTTAAAATGTCGTGCAAAAATAGTTTTTCTACTTTACTTAACCGAGACTATTGGTAAAAAAATATAACTTTGCAATTCGTTTGGGTGATAAAAAGGCCAAACAACACTTTCCGTCAGACCTATATTGGTACGAAATTTTGAGAACTTATCACGTTAAAATATTCCATGGCAGTTATACTTAATCTTGAAACCTCAACCCCGGTGTGTTCTGTGGCTTTATCGAAAGACGGAGCTGTAATTTTTAATCAACAAGACTTTGAAGGCCCGTCTCATACCGACAAACTGGGTGTATTTGTACAGGAAGCCCTGGATTTCGCGGAAACCAATGAGCTGAAAATTGACGCTATTGCCGTTAGTTGCGGCCCCGGATCATATACCGGACTGCGTATCGGCGTTTCTACTGCCAAGGGTCTGTGCTACGGTCTGAACATCCCGCTGATAGCTATCCACAGCCTCGAGATTATGGCTTGCGCGCTCCTGTTTGATCCTCAAACCGATGAAGAAGCGCTGCTTTGTCCCATGATTGATGCCCGACGCATGGAAGTATTTGCAGCCATCTACGACCGTGCTCTCCATGCGGTTAAGCCGGTATCAGCCGATATTATAGACGAAAACTCATACACCGGATTTCTGGAAAAACAGCAGGTGATCTTCTTCGGAAACGGTGCGGATAAATGCCGTTCCGTATTGACTCACCCGCATGCCATTTTCAGGAATGACATCCACCCCCTGGCACAAAATATGCTGGCATTGGCTGAAAAAGCCTTCCGTAACGAAGACTTTGTGGATGTAGCCTACTTCGAACCTTTCTACCTGAAAGAATTCGTGGCAACAACTCCGAAGAATAAAGTGTTTTAAATAAGAAAGCCTCCCCCTCCCGATAGCTATCGGGACCCTCCAGAAGAGGGGCTATAAAAACAGAAAAGAATCACCACAATATTTATCTATTAATCCTGACCGACTCCCTCCCTTTTGGGGAGGGCTGGGGAGGGGCCTATAATATTAAGCATATGGAATATTTCACTGGGTTAAAGAAACTGGTATTGCCCGAATACGGTCGCAACATCCAAAACATGGTGGATCATGCGCTGACCATCGAAGATCGTGCCGAACGCACCCGTTGCGCCAACACCATCATTACCTTAATGGGAAACATGTTTCCTCACCTGCGCAATGTGGAGGATTTCAAATATAAGCTTTGGGATCACCTCGCTATTATGGCCGATTTCAAACTCGACATCGATTATCCATACGAAATCGTAAAAAAAGAAAATCTTTATACCCACCCCGACAATGCTCCTTATAAAACGGGCAGAATCAGGTATCGCCACTACGGTGCGGTAATCGAAAACATGATCAAAAAAATCGATGAATTCCCCGAAGGTAGTCGTGAACGGGAAGAGTTGATCAGGCTTATAATCAACCACATGAAAAAATCATTCATGGCCTGGAATAAAGAGAACGTGGATGACCAGAAAATCATGGATGATCTGTACGAATACACCCATGGTAAAATCCAGATCACGCCCGAACTTCTCAGGATGCTTGAACCCAAAGATACTTTCATCCGTAAAAATAAGATTAACCTGAAAAAATCGGGAAAATAAGTCTATTGGTCAATTATAGTCAAGTCACTTTGGATTGCAACGACCCCTCCCGACCTCCCCAAAGTGGGGAGGAGTGGTGCATACACAACGGCAATCAGGTAGAAATACTAATTAAATGTGCAAATATTCTTGTTTTGAACTGCGTTACAGCCCCCATTTTGGGGGTTGGGGGTCAAAAGACAAGAATATTCTAAACACCTTCCATTAGTAAATGGCAATCATAGACCGGTAGAAATAAAAAATCTTAAGTTAATCATTGCCTTAAAAATTCGCAATTTAAAACGGCTTCATTATAACAGATTCAACAATACAACAAAGGGCTTTTGCAACGATTACTCAAAGCGAACCCTCACATAACTAATACTCGTAACTCGTAATAAAATAAATAATGGGATCTTTTGTCATTGAAGGCGGACATCGCCTGCACGGCTCCATCACTCCGCAAGGTGCAAAAAACGAAGCACTTCAGATCATTTGCGCGACATTATTAACCCCGGAGGAGGTGATCGTCCATAATATTCCTAACATCCTGGATATTAACAATCTCATCCAGTTGCTTCGCGACATGGGGGTGAAAATATCGAAAATTGATGAGAGTTCCTATAGCTTTAAGGCGGATAATATCGATCTTAACTACCTGAAATCAGATGAGTTTCTAAAGAAAAGCGCTTCCCTGCGCGGTTCGGTCATGATTATCGGTCCATTGGTTGCCCGATTCGGGTCTGCCCTGATTCCTAAGCCGGGGGGAGATAAAATCGGTCGCCGCCGTCTGGATACTCACTTTATCGGCATCCAGAAGTTAGGCGCTGATTTCAACTACGACTCCAATCGCCAGATCTACGAAATCAAAGCCGAGAAACTGAAAGGCACTTACATGCTGCTCGATGAAGCTTCGGTAACCGGCACGGCCAATATCCTGATGGCAGCCGTCCTGGCTGAAGGTAAAACGACGATCTATAATGCAGCATGCGAACCATACCTGCAACAGCTTTCAAAGATGCTGAACGCGATGGGCGCCAACATTGAGGGAATAGGTTCAAACCTGCTTACCATCGAAGGGGTTGAATCGCTGTGGGGGTGCTCACACACAGTTCTGCCCGATATGATCGAAATCGGCAGCTTCATCGGTATGGCCGCCATGACCGGTTCTGAACTAACGATTAAGAACGTTTGTTATCCTGAACTGGGTATGATACCTGACAGCTTCCGCCGTTTGGGAATAAAACTGGAGCTGAAAGGAGATGATATCTACATCCCACAACAAGACTCATACACCATCGACACCTTTATCGACGGATCTATCCTGACCGTTGCCGATGCTCCCTGGCCGGGACTAACCCCCGACTTGCTGAGTGTATTTCTGGTGGTAGCCACTCAGGCTGTAGGTAGTGTACTGATCCACCAGAAGATGTTTGAAAGCCGTCTCTTCTTCGTGGATAAACTAATCGATATGGGTGCGCAGATAATCCTTTGCGATCCGCACCGCGCTACCGTAATCGGAAATGGCCATGCCTATCCATTACGTGCATCTATCATGTCATCACCCGATATCCGTGCCGGAATCGCCTTGTTGATTGCTGCCATGTCGGCCGATGGAATCAGCACCATCCACAACATCGACCAGATAGACCGTGGTTATCAGGACATTGACAAACGATTAAATGCGTTGGGTGCAAAGATCACCCGATTGTAATTCTGACACAATATAAACTTCACCGATCGGATCGGTAAAGTTTTAAGAAATCCTCCTCTCATAATCGACCAGGTAAACAGTTGATTCGGGAGGAGGGTTTCTGATTAGTATAGTGAAAGCTACCAAGCTCATTGCCGTTACACGGCTTATATCACATTGATTACACAGAGGTTCACAGAGTTCCACAGAGAACTATGGAAATATAGATTCTATTACACAGTGAATAGACAGAGTCTAATAGAGAAAAAAGAAAAACCGCTGTGCAACTCTGTGACTTCTCTGTGCAACTCTGTGTAAAATGTGACAATAAATTTGTCCTATTACTTAGTTTGGCTTTAGTTGAAAAAACAATAATGATTCCTGAAGTTTTCTACTTTAGCCCATTCTCTCTGAGTTAATTTTAGTAATATTGCAGATTATACCAAATGAAAACTCATTTTATCACTATGTTTAAACGCATTCTATCCTTAACCTACCTTTTATTAATAGCAACCTGCACTCAAGCCGGCCTGCCCCCTATCCGGTTAAGCTTTGAAAAATTCCCTTATCCTGATAAACTTCCTTCAAACTCCGTAATC
The DNA here is from genome assembly GCA_963668555.2 of Bacteroidales bacterium. GTDB lineage: Bacteria > Bacteroidota > Bacteroidia > Bacteroidales > UBA7332 > CAXXIC01. The sequence continues at coordinate 3,646,447 of CAXXIC010000001.1, read as the reverse complement.
CGCATCTACAACGACAAGGAAGGTTATATGTGGTTTGGCACTAAAGACGGATTATGCCGCTTCGACGGATATGATGTCAAAGTATTCCGGTCGAGCGCTCTGACTCCGGGAAAACTGACCAACAACGAGATCCAATGCATTGCAGAGGACAATAATCAACAGTTATGGGTAGGAACATTTGAAGGGATCAATATCATTGATAAAAAGAACTACTCCATTAAACCTTTCGATCACAAATACATTAATAAAGAGCGGATTAATTCAATTCTGGCAGACTCCAAAGGTTACGTATGGATCGGTACGTCCAACTACGGAGCAATACGAATGAATCCGAAAACCGGTGAATATGTGCGCTTTTCAACCGACAAAGACTCCCCTGTAAAACTGAGAGGGTATAACGTAACCCACATCTACGAAGACCGGTCGGGCAGAATCTGGCTTTCCCTGTGGAAAACCGGATTATGTTGCATTGATCAAAACCGGATGAAGGTCTTTTATGCACCGACAGTAGGCACCGACAACAATCCATTCCGCATTTATCAGGATAAAGACGGGTTATACTGGATTTGCACCTGGGGAAATGGAATATATAACATGACCGTTGACGCAAATACAAAAATGGCTTTGCATCCTATCGTTTTGTCTGACAAATCAGTCAAAAAAGTCGATGATATTGTATACAGTATCACACAGGATGATAAATACGGATATATCTGGGCGGTGACATTCAGCGGATTATCTCTAATTGAAAAAGAACCGGATGGAACCTGTACAGTTTCAGACGCCGATCAGTTTTTTGAAGAGTCGACCAATAAATTATTTCATGAAATCATCAAAGACCGTAGAGGAAATCTATGGATTGGCTCAGTAGGTGAAGGATTGTATAAGTTGGATTTCAACAAACTATCGATTCAGAATTTCCCATTAAGTGAAATCAGGAATTCGCTGAATGTACCATCATACGTTACCCGCCTCTGTGAATCGACGACGGGAGATGTATACATTGCCATCAATCGGATCGGATTATTCCGCTTCAATCCGAAAAGCGGAGAAGTAAAAAGACCCACTAATCCTTTTGCGAAAAGCATTCGCAGTATTAGCGCCATGATCAATGTTTCCACCACAAATGAAATCTGGCTGGCAAATGAAGGTGAAGATATGATTCATGTTTTCAAGAAAAAGGGTACAGATGATTTAGAGCAGGTTAGTATTTTTTCGCTCAGCAATTTTACAACACCGCGGGAAAACACCATTACCAAACTGTTCGAAGATTCAAAAGGAAATGTATGGATTGGCACGAATAATGGGCTTTACCTCAAACCAACCAATTCACCGGTTAAACTAATCTCTGCGAAAGTGCAATTTGTAAATGCGATCCGGGAAGATTCCGACAAGAAAATCTGGATCGGGACTGAAAAAGAGGGCGTTTTTGTGTGCAAATTGCAAATGCAGGGAAAACAAAGTTCTTATAGTTTTTCTAAAATCAAATTAAGTATTGACAGCTACCAAAGCTATAGCGTACAAAGTATTTGCTGCAAGAAAAACGGGGAAGTTTATATCGGTACCAAAGAAGGATGCCTCTACTTATATGACAAACAAAAGCAAACAGCCACCGACATCAGTGGGTTATATGGAATCACCGATGAAGGAATCATAGATATCCTGGAGGATAATTATGGGATGCTTTGGATCTCAACCATAAAAAAGATCATCCGGTATAATCCTCAGACACACGCTGCTACATACTACTCTAATGCCGATGGCATGCTGGTGAGTTCTTTCTTCAAAGATGCCAGTATTAAATTACAATCAGGTCAGATCTTATTTGGCGGAAATAAGGGGATTTGCGCATTCAATCCGTCGGCTCACATCAATTCACCCAAACCGAAAAAGCAGCATGTCGTACTCTCTGATATCCTGATCCAAAACAATTCTATTTTCGATGATGAAGCCAACGCGCATTTCAATTCAGAGAAAAACCGCGTAACCCTGCAACACAACGAAAGCAATCTGAACATTGAATTTTCCGCACTGGACTACTCTTCGGCAAGTAAGATCCAATATGCCTACATGTTATCCGGCGCCGACAACAACTGGATATATGTGGGCAATAACCGCCGGTTTGTGAATTATGCCAATTTACCATCCGGCAAATACAAATTCATGGTGAAAGCCAGTGATGAGAACGGATTGTGGAGTGATGAAATTACATCCCTGGAGATTGTAATTCTGCCACCGCCCTACAGAACCTGGTGGGCCTACCTTTTATACCTGATTATACTGGGAGCAGCTTCATATTTTGTTTTCAAAACGCTGGCGAATCGTATCCGACTAAGAAATGAGTTGAAAATATCTCACATTGAAAAAGAAAAGTCCGAAGAGCTGGCTCAGATTAAACTGCGCTATTTCACCAATATTTCGCATGAGTTGCTCACCCCTTTGACAATCATCATGCTGCTGATCGAAAGCTTGCAAAAGAAAAACAGCAAGGACTCTACCCAATACGAGATGATGAAAGCGAATGTGAACCGACTGAAGCGACTAATTCAACAGATATTGGTATTCCGGAAAACCGAAAGTGGAAATATGAAGCTCAGAATACGTCAGAATGACGTTGTCGCTTTTGTTAATAATATTTGTCAATCCAATTTCCAACCCCTTGTAGTTGAGAAAGAGATTAATTTCTCTGTCGATACAGAACATGTAAGTTATCTGGCTTATTTCGATCCGGACAAGCTGGACAAAGTCCTTTACAACCTGCTTTCGAATGCCTTTAAACATACGCCTAAAGGCGGAGACATCAGCGTGAAGATGAGCTTTATTCCCCGCCGGGAAGAAACTATTCTGCGCTTATCTGTTTCGGATACCGGAGATGGGATTGCAGAAGAAGATCTGCCGCATATCTTTCAGCGTTTTTATATCAGCAGTACATCCGACCAGAGCCAAAGCCATGGCATCGGTCTCGCGCTCACCAGCGACTTGCTGCAAATCCATAAAGGAAATATCGAAGTAAAAAGCCAAATGGGTCATGGCGCTGTATTTACCATTGAAGTTCCGGTCTCCAAAAATGCCTATACGGAAGAAGAACTCTCGGTGGAAGAAGAAGAAACACCAATCAATCTACCGGAAATGGTGGATATAATTCCTTCGGAAAATAATATGAAGGATAAGAAGGAAACTGAAAGCCGCATGGATTGTACGATACTGGTGGTCGAAGACAATCGTGAATTGAAAAACCTGATTGTAGATAATTTCTCAGGAAAATACAAAGTCTTATCGGCTGAAAATGGACTACAGGGTTTGGAAGTTATCCGCGAAAACGAGATTGACCTGGTAATCAGCGATGTGATGATGCCCGAAATGGATGGGCTTACCTTCTGCAAGACGATAAAGAATGATATTGCCACCAGCCATATCAATGTATTGTTACTGACAGCCAAGAACTCGACCGAAGACCGGATAGACTGCTACAATGCAGGGGCTGATGCCTATATTGCAAAACCGTTTGAGCTCCGCGTGCTCGATGCCCGGGCTGAAAATCTGATTAGTAAAAGGAAACAGAAAACGGAAAGCTTCCAGGCAAATCAGGAAATCAATATTTCCAAGATGGAATATGGATCTATGGACGAAGAATTCCTCAAACTTGCTGTAGAACAAGTAGAGATTAAGCTTTCGGACATAACCTTCGATTTTGATCAGTTTGCCATTGACATGGGAACCTCCAAATCGACGTTGCATCGAAAACTAAAATCTTTAACCGGACTTTCACCCGGTGAGTTTATTCGAAACATCCGCTTGAAACATGCTGCCAAAATGCTGATTAACAACGCCGGAAATGTTTCAGACATTGCATTTCTGGTTGGATTTAATGATCCGAAATATTTCAGCCGTTGCTTCAAGACTGAGTTTGGACTTACGCCCAGGGAATATATTGACACCCATAAATCTTAATAAAAAAAGAGCCGCACAATAAATGTGCGGCTCTCAACCAAAAAAACCAACTAACTCAACAAAAAAAATCTATTTGTGTACCATTATTTTACGAATAGCGATTTTTGTTCGCCATCCACAATTTCCACTCTATTTACTTTGATCGGATGATCACCTTTTCATTGCCAATAATATACATTCCATTCTTCAGATATTTCAAGGCCTCGGCTTTGGTGTATTTCTTCGAAGTCAATAACTGCCCGTCTATAGTATAGATATTACGGGGCGTATTGTCATCTTCATCTTTAGAAACCTGCTTGACATCGGAAGCAATTGCTCCCGCCAAAAATTTAACGGTGGCATCCTGAAGCGTTTGTATGGCTGTCGCACATTCCGTAATGGTAGAATAGGTCTGCTGTAAAGCGGTTTGCAGATTATCATATAATGTACCGCTTGTCACTAACGGATAGCGATTAAGGGCAGCTTGCGCGCTGTCTTTCGCCATATTCCAGTAAAAACTTTCAGCACTTTCAACGCTCTGGTCGGTAAGAATACGAATGTTGTCGATGAGTATTTTGGGACCTGCTCCTGAACCTGCGTTTGAACAACTGGCTCCTACGCTCACTTCTCCTCTAAAGGGACTTGTAAACAATGCACTTGCAGCTGATGTGGTCCATACCGATGCAGTAAAATTAGTCGTGGCATCATACCAGGTAGTAGCACCGTTACGAAAACCCGTTAAGTTACTGATCAGGGTGGTTGCACTTGTATTACCGTTATACACATCATAGTTCAGTTTATAATTTCCGGAAGGTAAAAGCACCTTTTGAGTAAATTGCACCGCGTTACCTGTACCCCAGCCGGATGATGCTCCCAGACAGGCACCGGTATTAATCCCATTCTTATCTGTTGAGGGAATACTTATGTTATTCAACTTAGCCGATGAACCATAGGCGAAGGTTGCCGTAAAAGTTGAATTACTGACAACCACACTACGGTTGGTCCAGTCTGTCACGTTGTAAGCATAAGCACTGGTATAACCCAATCCGGCCCATAGGTTCACAGCGCTGGTATTCAACGTTCCGGCCACATTGTAGGTCACGGGAGCTGAATCAAATCCGGCATTTTTCAAGGCAAGGATCGTGATGTCGTTGGTGGGCTCTTTAGGTAGTGGAGCATCAGCAGCAACCAAACTGCCATTCTTAATTGTAACTAACACACGACTATTTGCCGGAACATCCATATTACCGGTTATTTTACCGTTAGCCGTAATGATCATCAGCCCAATCGTTTTAACCGCTCCTGTGTTGTTAGTCAGGTATGTGCTGGTTGAATCTGTCGCCTGTTGAGCGGTGATGTTTCCCGAAGTAACAAATACACGCAATGCGTTTCCTACGCTATGCGATGCAGTAAGGGTAAAATGCGCGATAGACTTCCCGGCTGAAATTTCGGTAGGAACGGAAAACACAGGCGCTCCTTCGGCAAAACTCATGGCTTTCATATCCGCGGTTGTTGCACCCACAAAATTACTGACCAGCATATAGCGGATACTATCCGGGTCAGTTGCTATCACACCATTCCATCCCGTTGGGAGCGAATCTCTCAGCGAAATAGCATTCCCGGCAAATTCTTTTGTTTTATCAGCTGTAACACCACTATAGTATATCATTTGACGACGATCAACTACATCGCCACTATTCACCGTACGACTGGCAGCACTGTATAATGGATAGAAATTGGATGTGTAAATAGAATTGTTTGCGGCTCTGTCTCCAAAGGCCATACTGCTGTTTCCCGGAGTCACAATGCCGATCTGGTTATCAATGTTCGCCCATGACGTAGCCAAAGTGAGCGTACTGGAGCCATCGGTCTGATAGCGTCCGTTTTGATGATAAATCGTTCTTTTCAGTTTGGTGAAATCATCGGTGCTGACAGCAAGCAAACCACCTCTGGCACCTGTAATCGTAACGGCACTGTTTGCTTTCACATAATCAAGATAGATCAACGCATTTCCAGGGGTAGAATAAAGCGCAAAATTGTTAGTCAACGAAGCATCATTGGTATTGATCACACCATTCATGGTGTAACTGTTACCCTGTAAATTATAAATACCACTGGTTACAGGAGCGGCATTGGTCGTCTTTCCGCTTACGGTGTACCAACCCAATATATTACCGGTATTATTCGCTTTGTAAGGAACCACAATTTTGTTTTTATCGGGACTATTCTGCGTGAAATAGCCGGTATAGCTACTGATACCTGTACTCCAGGAGAAACAGGTAAAGCGATCGTTCGTATTGGCTCTGACGATGTTTTGAGTCGTAAACACTTCCGCCTGATCATGACTCTGTCTGAAGTCGCTCCAGTTTGTCGGTGTTACAGTGGCAGTAGAAGCCATTTCATGCATAAGCCAGGTCATCATGACACGATGAGCCTGCACGCCCATACGGCGGGCACCCACATCAGCCCTTAACAACCAACTGCCATCGGTAGTCGTTGACTGTCTGGCTTTGATATTTTTGTATGCCAGGTTTTCCAGCATCAATGCATTCGGGTCTTTCAGGAAACAGGCCATGGTTGAGTAAGAAGCAATCTGGTCATACAAAAACAAGCTCCAGTCGTTGCCATTCGGCATGGCCAACTCGCCATCTGCCAGCGCAAGTTTGTTGAGCACCTTGTCCATCACATTCTGATTGTTGTGCATCAACGCATTTGTCTTCCATACTTCAGAGCCATTAATTCCATTCTGGAACATTTTCAACGCCAAAAAGCTTTCGCCCAGCTCCTGCATGACTACATTCTGATAAGAGGTATGAAAATAGTTGTGGTTCTGCAAAGTATAATCATCATACAGGTTTTTACCCAGATAAAGATCCTTTACCGTTTTGGTATTGTAAGCAGGATCAACCACTGAAGCATCGGTCGCATCATTAAGCTGAGAATAACAGTTGATAGCAAAAGCGCGCAAACGGTCATACCATTGTGAAGCCAATGCGTCGTTGGGATATAATCCCAAAGCACAGGATAAGATATTGGTTTCCCAACCGTTCTCTTCCGCTTTTGTATCGCCGGAATAGCCGGTCGGTATGGTGCGGGTCAATTCATAGTTACTTTCCGATTTCACCAGATTATATACATATTGTTTTTGCGCAGCCGTCAGCTGATCATATTGGAAATAGGCGGAATATGCTACTGACATGGACCACAGTGAGCTTTCCCACACATAGTCCGTGCTACTTGTAGAGCCCCAGTAATCACCGGCCGCACAGGTTTTCAACTTATTGGTCTTATGGGTAGAATATGCAAATATCAAACTCTTTCGGGCCATATTATTCACATCATCCCAGGTCACACCAGTAGGAAGGGTCACTTTATCTTTCCCGTATTTGTACAAAAATGCACAGATCATGGAAAGATCGGCATTGGGACGTACCCCCTGCTCGTTACTTCCCGCACTATTTTCTCCTTTAAAGTAGCCACAGGCTTCACCCGCGCTATTGGTTGCAGCGGCATCCTGATAATCGTTTTTCACATAGGTCATGAAGCTGGCCAGCATCTGCAAAAGATCGCCCTTCATAGTCGATTCATTGACAAAACCGGAGGTAATAACACCTTCCGTAGGCGAAGATACCGCATCTTCAGTACCACCGACAATGGTTTGTGCCTGTGTCGAGATACCGATACAGGTCATGATAAAGAGTAATTTTAATTTTCTCATATGATTTATTTTGCACGATTTTATTTCAGAAAAAATTTAGTCCAATTGGAAATAAGTAATGAGAATGAAATAATATCGTATTTTTTTATCACATTGATTACACAGAGGTTCACAGAGTATTTCACAGAGTTCCACAGAGAACTATGGAAATATAGATTCTATTACACAGTGAATAGACAGAGTCTAATAGAGAAAAAAGAAAAACCTCTGTGAATTCTCTGTGTAAAATGTGACAATAAATTTGTCCTATTACTTAGTTCGATTCAATGAAAAGTGGTATCAGAACAATCGATCATTGTTAATGGTAGAATATAGATCTGTTTTTCATGCGCCATGGGATATTTAAGGTTCATCGTATTGGCATTCCCGTCTCAACTTCCATGGAAATATTTTCTCAACTACAAAAATAAGAAGTGGAATTATAAGCGAGGGTTAAAATAAAGTCATAAAACGACACAACTGAGTCCATTCAACCGCTATTCGTACGATTTGCAGCAAAAAGAGGCGAATCCCAATAATAACAGGAGATCGAGTGAGCTTACCGTATCCCTGTGAAACTGTGTGAAAACTCATAGAGGCATCTGGCTTTTCATCTTTTCACACAGTCTCTCTGTGAATCTCAGTGGTATAAAAACATTGTTCTATTTTACAATCAGTTTACCTATCAATACCTTATTTGCATTGGAAGTGATCCGGATCAGATAGATGCCGCTTTGTACAAGCCCATGAAGAGTGAACAATGTTGTTTTAGGATAGACAACGTCAATCACTTCGCCACGGGCATCGATTACTTCTACTTTCAAATCCTGCATGTCAGCTGTAGTCTGATCTACTTTGATTTGGATGCCTGTATTCCGTGACACAGGATTGGGATAGAGTGAAAATGAATTTTCCTTTGTAGGATTTATTCCCGTATCGGTATTGGATTGTACCTGTACAATTTCACTGGCTGTAAGTACAATATCATAAAGGAAAAAGTCATCAATCGTTCCGTTGAAATCAATATTGCCTGAAGCAGAAGAAGTATCCCACCATTGGGTACGACCAATATAGTTCCTGGTATTAGTCCCAATCGCGGTCAATTGCCAGGGTTCGTAAGTGATCGTTGTGGCACTGGCTGTCTCTACACCATTCAGGTAAATCTTAGTGGTCTTTGTCTTCGCATCGAAGTCATCGCCACTTTCGCTTCCTGTCCGGCGGTTAGACTGGTGGACGAATTTATTAATGTCGTAGTGCCTCCATTGTATTTATACCCGGCGGTAAAAGCGCTGGCTCGAAGGAAAACGCTATTGGTACTGGCGGAGCCGAAATCAAAAATACGTGGCGCACTGGTCAGGGCAGCCGGTTTGATTTTAGCTAAGAAAGTACAGCTGCGCAGGTTATTGACCATTCCGTTCGGAGCGGTAGCATAACCGTTGGTCGAAAATCCGGCAGCGGTATTGGCGGTGACATCGAGCGTTCCGTTGACCACTGCGCTTCCATAGATAGTCGCATCGTTTCCTTTACCGGATTTATCCTGAACATATTTCACACTGTTACTGGTGTAAACATCGGCGGCATCAAATTGGTAATTCAGCACCTTATTGTTGGCGATATTGCGGGGAAAAACATTGACATTAAATGTTTTCGTCAAACCATTAGCCGTTGCAGTAAGAGTGACCGCAGTTGCCGCCTGGGGAAGAGTAACAAGACCGGCAGCCGTGATGATACCGGTATTGCCGGATGTCCAGCTGATTGCATTGCCCGAAGCGGTTGTAGCCGGCAGAACAATATCGGTGTAAACATTCTGGGGAATATTCAGGGCTTCCAGTTCAACCTCTTTGGTCAGGGTGGTGCTGAATGTATACGCGAGACTTGTTTCGGTCAGTTTCTTCACCTCTCCCTGTGTCAGCGCCCGATTGTATATGCGACAATCTTCCACCCAACCGGTAAAGCCGCCAATATTGACATCACTCAAAGTAAGATTCGGAACTTCTATCACCTGATCGATAAGTCCGTTTCGGAATATTTTCAATACCCCGTTTTCGTAAGTTAATGTCAGGTTGAAGTATTTGTGTTTCGTAGGATCGTACCATACGCCGCCGGTTCCCCGTGCCGTAGTTTGCCAAACGTCTGATGTTCCCAGAAGATTGGTACTGTTGTAGGTTGTACTTCCAATGGTTACGTAAGGTTTCACGGTAGAACCGTTTAGCCCGTAAGTCATATTACCCATTTTCAGAATAGTACCGCGATAAGCCCCTTCATAAATGTACGGAGTCAGCGAAACCGAGAAGGCAGGAGCACTTGGCGCTGCAAGCGTGGCATAGGTATCTTTGGTTGAAACCAATACTCCTCCGGTAGTTCGTGCAGTACCCGTTATTGTACTGTTGAAATTCTCGTTGGTCAGGAGTCCGTCTGTCAGATTAATATTATCTGCAGGCAGGGCAAAGTCACTGTGAATGGCGGTCGGATAACCTTGCGGCTGCGATGAACTAACAATCCAGTCATAATAATTACCATGCATCCAGACGAGTCTTAACGGCGAGTTACCCGAATTGGCGATCATAAACGGACGCACATTATTCAATGTAGAATTTGTGGTTACCTGCTCGCTCGAAGCAATCGACCCATCTGTTCCGATGGTAAATTTCTTAATTTCATAGACTGTCCCAGAAGTTCCGGCAACGGGAACGGAACAATAAACGATATTTGGGTTGCTATCGTCAATAGCCATACCGCCACTGTAACACAACTCTAAACCGGCCGTTTGATGGAACTTTCCTCCTCCATAAGCGAGAAAAGTCTTTCGCCATGCCGTACCGGTCCACTTGGCATAATAATAGTTGTGCGTTAATTTATCGTTGCTGATCTGCACCATCGCAATGACCGGCAATCCATCTTTGTCCATCGTGGTCTGCCACACCCAATCGCGTTGATCGGTAGGTGCATCCACTACCGCATTGGGATAAGTGGAAGGGTAAGTCGTTTTATTCACATTATGCGCTCCACTCGCGATAGTGGAAAGAGTATTTCCGGTGATATCTTTGAGCTGAAGTGTATGAATATCCACATAATTAAAGTAGACATAGTTGGGATATTCATTATCGGGGTGACCGGTGGTATAGGTCAGGTAGATTTTATCCTTTCCGTTGGAGTAATATTTACAGTATGGACGTGCACCGGTGGATTGAACCATCTGATAAGGCCCCCACTCTACATTTACTTTATCCTGAGCGTCAGGAATAGAGAGTTTAGCGATGGTAGGATGCCAGTTAATCCCTCTCCAACAGAGGTAGATATGGGTAGGATCATCAGACAGGATAAAAGGGGATGGATAGGTGGTGTTATCAGCCGTCAGGATCTTCATTTCAGCGCCCAGACTCGTGATATCACCGGCTTTCTTTGAAATCCGGTAGTAAAAGCAGGCTTCATCTGTATGCCGGGAATAAAAGATCATGATTCGCTCATCGGGCAAAACCAGAAACGACGGATTGTCGTGGTCGTCGGGTTGGAAATAGGAACGAATCAGCACTTCATTATTCTTCCCCGTCAGGAAATTATGCTGAGTCGCCTTAATATTTCCATGCACATCGATATAGCCGATATAAGAGCTATTGATGGTACCGCTTGTATTTTCGTAATGCAGCGCCCTCGGATCGGCAAACCAACACCAGGCTCCTTCTTTGGAGACCATGTTGCCTTCGTAAACGCCGGTTCCTGCAGAAAAGACGTTTCCTGCTAGTAACAAGAGAAAGGCAACTAAGATTTTTTTAATAAAATGGATAGTTTTCATATTCATAATTGATGTAAAATGAAAAGAGGGTGCCATTGCGACACCCCCAATATTCAGTATGTATGGAGCTAAGATTATTTTACAACTTTAAATACCCGGCCATTCACTTTAATCAAATAAACACCTGATTTTACATCAATTGGAGTAACATCTGAACTTGCAACCAATTGTTGTACCAAGTGACCGTTAACGGTATATACTTTCACTTCGTCACCAACTACTGTACCTTGTACTTTAATCTGCTGACCAATTACTATTACAGATAAATTCTTTTGATCTGCATTTTCAATTCCGGTAGTAGTACCAACAATGTAGTTAACTGTATAGGTTTTGGTCGTTGTCAAATCTGTAGCTGTTACTACGATTGTTGAAGATCCGGAGCCAGAGGTTACATCTACAGTTCCGGCACCGGTTACAATAGCTGCAGGAACATCAGCAACAGCTGTCGGAGTTACAGAGGTAGTACCAGTTGGCAATGTCACTGAATAAGTAGTGATCGCTGATGAGAAAGCAGGGCTTAAAGTACCGGCATCCAGTGTCAACGATTTCAGTCTGGCATCAATATCTGTAATATTATACAATTCATAATTATCAATATATGCTATTTTCCCGGTTGCACTTAAATCCACATTATTGATAGATATAAAATCAGTTGTGGGAGCTGCGCCAGTTGTGAATATAGTATCTACAGTTATCCACTTATCGGTTGTTTGAGGAATGGAGAATGAAAAATCAGGATTTGTACCTTTAGCTAAAAGAGCTAAAGTACCATCAGTTGTTTTCACTGCAAACTTCACACGATATGCCGAGTTTGCAGCCCAGGCTACTGGGCTAACATCTAATGCAGCGCCATTTGGATAAGTATTCGTAGTAGCATTGAATTTAACGCAGGCAGCACCACAATATGCTTCTCCAAAAACAACCGATTTATTACCCCAACCACCAAATGCTGAAATATCATTCAAATAAGAAGTTGGAATCAAATTAGGACGAGAAGGGTATAGTGGTGTAAAGCAACTAAGATCAGCTGATGTATTTACCGTTATATTTTGAGTAACAGTACCGCTTGTTGCAGTAATTGTTCCATTTGTAATAGATGTAGCATTATCAAAAGTAGCAGTAACGGTTACGCCAGCAGCTACTTCAGCGGGTGTCAATGCGGATTTATCAAGTATAATTCCGGAAGGTGCATTAAGAACCAGGTTTGAAGTAAGATTTCCGCCACTAACCGAGAATGTCTTTGTCAAGTTGTTAGGATCAAAGAATAATTTTTCAGGAGCCAGAATAATGTAAGGTGAGCCATCGCTTACATAAGTAAGTCTAAAATTATCCACAGCCACATAGTTTCCTCCATTTACAACTTCATATCCAAATTCTAATTCATTATTGGTTACAGTTACTGTGATAGAATATTCATTGGTTGCAAAAACCTCAGCTTTTTCAGCATTTGCAAATACAAATGCACCTCCGGTAGTAGTTGGATTATTAAGAGCCGATGCGGTTAATTTGTAAACCCCATTAGGAAGATCTACGACTTTTTGAGATAATTTCAAGCCTGTCCAATTACCCGAACTTTTCCATTTTTCTACATAATATGTTCCAGCTTTAAAAGAGAAAGAAGTATTGTTTTGTAAAGCAAAGCCGCCTACATTTGTCCAACCAGTCGTACTGTTGGTTTCAAAACTTGGATTTACAATGACTGAAGTTGCATCGTAAGGTAGGGTGGTCCATGTGCTAACTCTTTGTTGAATCAAAATTGCACTATATACTTTAGCAATTGCTGTTTTCAAGGCAACTTCCTGTCCTAAAACCTGTTCCGCAGTAGCAACTGAATTATCATAAACCACTTGAGCGGCAGCAATAGCCGTATTCAAATCCGTATAAGCAGTCGAAGTACCGACAGATTGCGGATTGTTGTACATTACGGTAGCTGAATCTTTTAGTTGTTTAAGCGCTGCCTTATCGACAGGAAGAAGAGTCAGTTTCACATAATCAAAGAAGATACGTCCAACTGTTCCTGAACCAGTGTTAGGTGAACCAACACCTACCTGGATTTTACCGGTTGTTGCACTGGCTACAGTAAAGGTAAGAGTTTCAGTACTCCATGCAGCCTGAGTAAATGAAGTTTTACCGGATATTACAGAAGTTCCGGATGATGGCACCCAACCCACTTTGCTATATGCGGCAGCAGCAGGACCTGAATTATAAGCAGCATATTCAAGGGTGTATTTACCGGCAGGTAAAGTCACATTTTGATAATAAGTAACGGTCGATGCCCAGGCTGCTGAAATACCCAAAGATCCATGGCCAGCACCAGTAGCAGCATCTGGACCTTGTGAAGGAATAGTACCATAAACTCCGGATACATTCAGTGTCCCGGCATAACCGTATTCGAAAGCTGATGATGCAGTATTAGCTGCTGAAGCGGTTAATGTCCAACCATTAATGGCCTGATTATTTGCGGAACCCGAAGCAAGATTACTTGCGGCTGTTGTTGCCAGATAATTACAGCTATTATCAAAACCTGCATTTGTCAGGTATGTCGCTGTGACATCTGTTTGTGCCTGTACGCTGAAAGTACCGGCAAGCACGGCAAAGGCTGCCGCAATTAGAGTAGTAATTTTTTTCATGATAGAAACATTTAGAAGTAAGAATTAATATTTTGGAAAGCACAAATATATCTAACCATGTTAAGATCAAGGGAGAATATTCAGTCAAATAAGAAGAGGACAAACAAATCAATGGATTATCTACGGCCAAAAGTTAAATCAGCGAACCTACTGATAATAAACTTCTTATTCATATTTGAATTTATTCTCTCCCTTATCCATCCCTTATTGGCCTATATTTGTATTATCGCAACTTCTGTCTTTCCCTAAGGAGTGAATGATCTGACAGCTATTATCCTTTTATACAATAACCCAAATGCAAATGAAACGACTATTTACCTCACTAGGGCTTTTGTCGGTCTCCCTATCCATTTTCGCCCAGCAGCTTCCCACCAAAACAGAAGTCATCACCTCGATGAAATCCGTCAACAACTACTGGATCGCTCAAAACACCGATCCGGGAAATAACCAGTGGGCCAGAGCTGTTTATTTCACCGGCAACATAGACTTTTATAAGGTATATCCCAAAGACACCTATTTGAACTATTCCACCTTATGGGCTAATAATAACGGTTGGGGACTAAACGGTGGTATCTCAACCCGTAGCGCGGACAATCAGATTTGCGGACAAACCTACATCGACCTGTATCAACTGGATTCAACAAAACCATATTCCAAAATCAATGCCATCAAAACTTCGGTGGATAATATGGTCAATAGCACAGCGGTAAATGACTGGTGGTGGATCGACGCCCTGAATATGGCCATGCCGGTATTTACCCGCCTCGGGATTTTATATGGCAATACCGGTTATTTCAACAAGATGTATGACCTTTATAACTACACCAAAGTTACGCTGGGATTATACAACAGCAGCAAAGGACTTTGGTATCGCGACGCCACTTTCAAGCCGCCCTATAAAACCATGAACGGCTATGAATCTTATTGGTCACGAGGCAACGGTTGGGTACTTTCGGCTCATGCCCGCGTATTGGAAATGCTTCCACTGACTGACCCGCATCGCACTGAATATATCGAAACCTTTCAACAAATGGCTGCTGCCCTGAAAGATCGCCAGCGAAGCGATGGATTCTGGAACGTCAGCCTTGACGATCCCAATGAATATGGCGGTCCCGAGACCAGCGGAACGGCTATGTTTGTCTATGGAATGGCCTGGGGAATCAATAACGGGATTTTGGATAGCGCCACCTATTATCCTGTCGTGGTAAAAGCCTGGAATGCGCTCACCAATGTCGCTGTCCAGTCAAATGGGTTCCTGGGATATGTGCAAGGTGTTGGAAGCAATCCGGCATCTTCTCAACCCGTTACGATAGCTTCTACAGCCGATTTCGGAGTCGGGGCATTCTTGCTGGCAGGTAGTGAAATCGTGAAGTTAGCCGGTGGTGAATTGCCTGTCCCCTCCCCGTTCAATTTGCAATCGATTAGTGTTGTGGACATCAATCATGTGCGGGTAAAATTCAACAAAAAGGTGGATCCTGTCACCTCTCTTGTAGCTGCGAATTATGCGATAAACAATGGCGTAACCGTTTCAATTGTATCCCAAGCCGACAATGACAGCTGTTGCATCCTGACAGTCAACGGGATTTCTGTTGGTTCTTATAAGCTTTCCGCTCAAAAAGTAAAGAGTACCGATGGTTACACGATCGAAAGCGGGGATTCCAAATCATTTATTTACTCCGGAATATCAGCCGTGACAGCCAGCGGATACCAAAGCGGCACCACCAACACACCTGACAAAACAGTTGACTTTGACTACAACACCCGTTGGTCGTGCGACGGTAAGGGAGCATGGATTATGTACGATCTGGGCGATGTGAAGCAGGTTACATCTGTAGATGAAGCTTTTTATAGTGGAAATGTCCGCAAAAGCTACTTCAGCATCAACCTCTCCGTCAACGGTACCGATTTTACAGAGGTGTATAACGGCCAGTCAAGTGGATCAAGCCTCAACCTTGAGAATTTTGACTTCCCCGATCAGAATGCCCGCTACGTCAAAATCATCGGTAACGGCAATAGTCAGAGTACCTGGAACAGCATTACCGAAACCCGTATCAATTGGAATGTATTGACAGCCATTAATAGTATTAATGATGAACAACAAAATAAACTGACACTTTATCCGAATCCTTTACAAGGGGATCAACTGACAATCCGACTAAAATCGAACTACAACGGATCGGTCAGAGTCAATCTCACAAATGCTTCGGGAAAAGTAGTTTTTTCAAAACCATATACAATTGATGGAAATGAGATTAACCTTTCCGGATTGTATTTACCCAAAGGCATATATCTGGTAAGTATTCTTTCTGAATCGTTTACACAAACCGGATTGTTGATTAGGTAAAAATAATTTTGCTGCTTTCCTGAAATGAGAATCCCGAACACAGGACACAACCTGTATTCGGGATTTTATGTTTACTTCAAGATATCTGACTCTAGTTTTATTCGCCGTTACACGGCTTACAAAGAAGCATAGCTACGGTGAGCTTGGTAGTAAATAATGTGTGAACGCCAATAAAGCCGCGTAGCGACGACAGGATATTGTACTTCCCTTACCACACAGAGAACGTTATAGCATAAAAAAGGAGAAGCCCTAAGACTCCTCCTTCCATTTCAAATCATACCAGTTGCGATTATCTAACCACTACTTTGGTAATATATCCGTTTACTTTTACAATATAAACACCTGATTTAAGTACAATCTCAGAAGGATTGGTTACTTTAAACTGACGTCCGGTAATATCAAATAGTGATACTTTCTCACCACCTGATAAACCAAGGATTCTGATAGAGCCAACAGATGCAACTACTTTAAATTGTGATTCTGTCACTGTTTTAATTGCTGCCGGTATATTGGGATTAGCATTATAAGCGGCCTCAAGTGCATTGATATTGTTCGATACATTCAATACTGAGGATTGGATCTGCTCATCAGTCAATGCCGTTTTATACAATCTGAAATCAGCAACTAACGTTTTGCGCAAATATACGTCACCCGTGTAGCAAGAACGACCAATCCAGTTATAAAGAGTACCCAGGCTTCCTGCTTTCAGAAGTGCTGCTGAAGGAAGTGTTGTTATTTCATTTCCTGCAATCTGAGGTTGTCCATCGACATAGATTGTACCCACTGAGCCTTTCTGTGTATAGGCAAAATGGTGCCAGTTATTCTTAAGAGCAGAATCACCAACTATTACTGATTTTTCAGAAGACCAGTTGTCAGGAGTAATCGCAACCGCCTGATTTCTTAAACTACCAATAATATAGCCTGTAGGATTATTTATGATGTCTTTAGAATTGGAGAAATTCCATAAGAAATTACCATTCTTCTTTAACTCAGTATAAGTCGGATCAATTCGGAAATAAGCACCTACGGTATAATCAGTCAGGTTGCTTACAAGTTTACCAACTTCTGTACCCATATCGAAATAACCGGTTCCATTACCCAAATCCAACACGTTGAAAACACCGGATTCCGCGGTTCCAATGGTACGAATTTTCGCATCGTTTTTCACTTTTCCGGCAAAATGTTTTTCGGCTGCATCTGTTACGATAGTATCGTTAGTTACAGTAGCAAAGTCATATTTAGCTAAAAGATCACCTGTAAATGCAGAACCTTCTTTTGCCAAAACTGTCGCATTGAATGCTTTGGTTACTTTCTGACCGTTTTTCGACAAAGTAGCAGTCAAAATCACGTTGTAAGGATTATAATCGGGTCGGGTAACAACACCATTTACATCAATGAGAGCGGCATTTGTTGTTTTCCAGGAAATTGAAATATCACTATGTAATAAACCTGCTGTTGGTAATGTCAGATTAGACGTTACTGTAGCTGAGTCCTGGCTGGTCAGTTTAGCAAATGTCAGATTAGTCAACTCATCATTTAGGTTGGTATTGATGTAATTCGGGTTTTCAGCAAAGGCTACATCCAGATATCCAAGTGTTGTTCCAACGCCTTCTTCTCCTTGATTCCATCCATTAGCAAGGTCATCCGGAGTCAGGGCTGTGGTCAATAACTGGAAGTCATAAAGCATCGTTTTACGCAAATAGGCATCACTTACATAGTTGGAACGACCCAACCAGTTGTAAAGCGTTCCTGTCAAACCGGCTTTCGGCAAGGTAGTCGCCGGCAGGTTAGTCATTGAAGTATTCTGAGATAACTGAACACCATCAATATATACGGTACCGGTGTCACCTTTTTGAGTATAAGTAAAATGGTGCCATTTACCAATAGGACTATTCGTATTAGGGCCAGTAGCCTGGTTTCCGTTATCGTAACGGTTAGAAGAAACACTCTGGCTTTGGTTTTTCAAACTACCGATAATATATCCGGTCGGTTTGGTCATGGCCGAGTCTGTATTGGAGAAAGTCCAGAAGAAGTTACCATTGCTGTTTAATGATGCATAATCATCATCGATACGGAAATAACCACACATGGTATAATCAGTCAATGAATAGATTGCTTTACCAATCTCGGTACCCATATCAAAATAACCGGTACCATTACCGGTGTACAATACATTGTATTGAGTAGAGTTGGGTGCTCCGATTGTTCTGATGCTTGCATCGTTTTTCACTGTACCAACGAAGTTGCTGAATTGATCTTTCACCTTTACAGTTCCGTTTTCTGAAGTTATATCACTACCGTCAAACTTCCATCTGGCCATATAGATCGGAGTCTCGGTAAGAGAAGATACAATTACCAAAAATGTTTTGGTCATGGTGTATGTTTTACCGCCTACTATCTGAGATAAAGTTGCAGTTAATTTAGCAGGTGCATTGTACGTTTGCGGACGGGTTACCACACCAAATGTATCAACAATCGCATTGTTGCTGGAAGCCCATTTCACAGTCACACCACCGGTACCCATTGTGGTAGGTAAAGTCAGATTTGTGGTAACCGATTTAATATCTTCGGTACTAAGTACTGAAGCGGTAAGATGGTCTGTTTGCTTATTCAGCTCAGCCAAACCGGTCAACATCAGGATATCATCATTAGTCAATGCTCTGTTATAAAAACGAACATCGTCAAGCGCTCCGTTGAAACCATTCACATCTTGCCCCCAACGCGAAATTGCCAGGTAATTGTCAGATGTAGCTCCCGTGGTTCCTAACATGGTGGTAGGATCTAATCCGGGGATCGTTCCGGTTCCCACTGCAGCACCATTCAGGTACATCGTTACTGCCTTGGTATTACCATCAAAGGTCAAAGCGACGTGAGCCCACGATCCGATTGGTAATTTTGAGGTTGAAGTAATGTTATAGGCAGTTCCGGATGCCGGACGATAACGCAGAACCATGAACCCATTATCGGCTCCGTAACTTGGGATAAAAGCAAGAAAATTATTAACGGCATCCACACCTGAACCCAGGTCAAAGAAACGGGTAGCATTCTTCAGCGCTGTAACCTTCACCCAGGTTGTATAGGTGAATGAAGACATGGTTGAATTGATGTTTGCCGGAAGTTTAACGTAATTGGCTTTTGCCGTACCAAAATCAATAGCCTGACCACTGTAACCCTCTGCAACAGCCGGAGCTCCCTGAATGGTACCAACATTACCGTGTCCGGAATTATCAGCTACGGTAGTACTGCTACTGTTTAATTCGTCGAACGAATACTGCAAGACCAGACCGGTAGTAACATCACCGGAAAACGCAGACGCAGAGTACACCAAACCGGCCGTTAGCAGGCAGATACGAGCATACCCCTTCAATTTCGAAAAGTAAGTCTTTTTCATGATTGATAATAATTGATTTAATAATTACCCATGGTCAATAACAATGGGCGGTTTAAGTATTACTAATTCATCCGGCGGAAAGATTTAATCTGACCCGCCAAATGATCTGATGCAAAGATATGTATCAAAGAATTTTTCAAGGGTGAAAATAAATTCAAAAAAGAGGTCATTCTGTTTGCTGCTGCATATTTTTCAGAAAACAGATGATCCATACCCATAAATAAACAAGCGGTAAATAGATGGCTTTATATCCACTATTTACCGCTTGACAAATTCATCCGGAGGTCCGGATAATGTTTCGTGCGATTATCTTACCACAACTTTGGTGATATATCCGTTTACTTTTACAATATAAACACCTGATTTAAGTGCAATCTCAGCAGGATTGGTTACTTTGAACTGACGTCCGGTAATATCAAATAGTGATACTTTCTCATCGCCTGACAAACCAAGGATTCTGATAGAGCCTACAGAGGCAATTACTTTATATTGGGATTCTGTCACTGTTTTAATTGCTGCCGGTATATTGGGATTAGCAGCATAAGCAGCCTCAAGCGCATTGATATGGTTCGACACATTCAATACTGAGGTTTGAATCTGCTCATCGGTCAATGCCGTTTTATACAATCTGAAATCAGCAACTAACGTTTTGCGCAAATATACGTCACCCGTGTAGCAAGAACGACCAATCCAGTTATAAAGTGTACCCAGGCTTCCTTCTTTGAGAAGTGCTGTTGAAGGAAGTGTTGTTATTTCATTTCCTGCAATCTGAGGTTGTCCATCGACATAGATTGTACCCACAGAGCCTTTCTGTGTATAGGCAAAATGGTGCCAGTTATTCTTAAGAGCAGAATCACCAACTGCTACTGTTTTTTCAGAAGACCAGTTATCAGGAGTAATAGTCGCAGCCTGATTTCTTAAACTACCAATAATATAGCCTGTTGGATTATTAATGATGTCTTTTGAATTGGAGAAATTCCATAAGAAGTTACCATTCTTCTTTATCTCGGTATAAGTCGGATCGATTCGGTAATATGCTCCAACTGTATAATCAGTCAGGTTGCTTACGAGTTCACCGACTTCTGTACCCATATCGAAATAACCAGTTCCATTACCCAAATCCAACACATTGATAACTCCGGTTTCTGCCGTACCAATGGTACGGATCTTCGCATCGTTTTTCACCTTTCCGGCAAAATGTTTTTCAGCGGCATCGGTTACAATGGTATCGTTGGTTACGCTTGCAAAGTCATATTTTGCTAGAAGATCACTTGTAAATGCCGCTCCTTCTTTTGCCAATACCGTAGCGGTAAATGTTTTGGTTGCTTTCTGTCCGTTTTTCGACAAAGTAGCAGTCAAAGTCACGTTGTTGGGATTATAATGTCGGGTAACAACACCATCTACATTAATCAGAGCGGTATTTGTTGATTTCCATGAAATTGAGATGGATGGATCCAAAGAACCTTTAGTCGGCAAAGGGATATTGGATGTTACCGCGCTCAAATCGCCCAATGTTAGGTTATCGGCCTCTGTCGATAGCTCAGGAAGAAGATAATTTGGATTTTCAGCATAAGCAACATTTAATTTTTCAATTGTGGCGGTAACTCCTTCTGAAGTTCCAAAACCGTTACTTAAGTCATCGGGAGTTAATACATTTTTAAGAAGTTGGAAGCCATAAATCATGGTTTTCTTAAGATAATTATCACCGGGATAACAAGAACGGCCAAGCCAGTTATAAAGTGTACCTGTTCTGCCTGCAATCGGAAGAGTTGTTGATGGCAGATTGGTCATCGCTGTATTCTGGGCCACCTGAACACCATCCACGTAAACGGTACCGACAATTCCTTTCTGGGTGAAAGCAATATGATGCCAGCCATCTTTAGGTGCGTTAGTATTAAGACCTACACCCTGGTCACCACTTGCCCAATAACTGGATGTAACATTTTGTGCCTGATTTTTCAGGCTACCGATAATATAGCCGTTTTTGTCAGTCGGTGCATCTGCCGTATTTGAAAAATTCCAAATGAAGTTACCATCATTGCTTAAGTTTGTATTGTCGGCATCAATCCGGAAATAACCTGCCATGGAGTAATTGTTCAATGAATAGATTGCCTTTCCTATTTCAGTACCCATATCAAAATAACCGGTGCCATCACCTGTGTACAATACGTTATACTTTTCAGATGTACCAATGGTTCTGATACTGGCATCATTCATGACAGTTCCTACATAACCAAGCGTAGACGAACTCTTAACCTTGATAGCTCCATTTTCAATATAAATAGAATCCTGGGCGAAGTCCCAATTAGCTAAAATATCATCTACTACAGTTTTTGCTTTTACTGTAACCAGAAAATCTTTAGTCATAGTAAACGTTACCCCGTCTACAACGTCTGACATCGTAGCTGTCAGTTTTACGGTCGCATCTAAATTGTCCGGTTGAGTTACTGTACCATCTGTTGCAATAACCGAAGGCAGTGAAGATGTCCAGGAAACAGGAATATTGGCAGGTCCGCTAATAGCAGGTAATGTCAAATTAGAGGTTACCTCGGTAATTCCACCAAGCGTAAGCGCATTATAAGCAGCAACCAGATTGGTTGGAATGGTAGCTGCCGCCAATGTAAACAGACCTCTGACATGGTCAGCTGCCTTATCACAATATAAATTGGAATTCGTGGTTATCGCATCTGTCGCCAGATACTTGCTGTTTGCATTGAGCATTAAACGAAAAACAGATGTACTGCTTGCATCATCGGTAATAACCCATTCTGAATTGGTACCATTGATAGCAGATTGATAAGTCACGTTCCAACCGCTGCTTGCAACTTTATTCAGGTATAAGCCGTAAAAACTTTTGATGTAATAAGTGTCGGTTTTGCCCTCTACAGGAACAAACTCAAAAGCCTGATTTAAAGCTTTTGTAGCTGTCTGTACAACCGGCTGCGCTGATACAGCTCCAAACACCATTCCGGAGGGAGTCTGAACGATGTTATAATAAACGCCAGCTTGTGGAATGACATTTGCAGCCTGGGACTGCAAAGTCAATGCCCATGAAACCCAAAGGGCAACTAAGTAAACAATTCTTTTCATAATTGTGAATAATTAATAGGTGAACAAAATAATATATGATAGATATTATGGAATTAATCGGATTGGACCTTTTATCAGAAGCAACATATCTGTGATAACGGGGCTGAGTTTACCCAACCACTTCTGTTTAGAAAAGTAATTATTCTTTTTCATGGTTAACTATTGAGTTTTTAATTGCCCACATGTATGCTGCGGTTGTATCTTTTTCGTGCAAATAAGGGAAGTGTGCAATCGGCATTCCATTGCCTTTTTGTAGTATTGCGAAGTAAAAAAGAATATTCGCTTTCAAGGTGTAATATCAGGTCAAAAAGGGAGACATTTGTCAATTAATCTGTTATACAAGCATATAACATATAAAACGAACGCATTGTTTGATATTAACAGAAAAGCCGGATTAAAAAACTTTACGTTTCTAATCCGGCTTTTTCTAAGTTTGGCTTAAATCTATTCCACTATAAAGCGGGAACTACCTGTTACGACTTTATCACGGGTACATTTAATAATATAGATACCTTTGCCAAGCCCCGAGATATTGATTTGAGTCTTTTGTTGCGATAAATCCTGTTGGAGTACCTTACTACCGACCATATTGTAAACAGCAATCTGCACATCGGAATTTCCGGATTCGTTCAACACAATATTCAGGTTTTCCTTTGCAGGTACCGGATAGATGCTGAATGCCGGATTTGCTTTTTCAACTGTAACACCTGATGGATTCCATTTCGCATTTAACGCTTTTAGCTCATCACTCGTAATGGGAATTATGGTTCCATGCCGGGGTGTAAAGTCAAAGGAAACAGGATTACTTACCACCGAGAAATTCACCAGATCTGTGGTGGTTGTAAATTGATAGGCTCCGCTGGTGTACATGTCGTACATCAGGATCCAGTTATCCGTATTATACATCCTGAATACGCATCCGCCTTCCACAGCGTTGGTTGTTGACTGGAGATACTTATCGTACAACACATATCCTCCGGTAAGGGTATTGGACACTGCTCTTTTGATCCCATTGCCGCTACCTTCTGTTTTGAAGAACATGTGATACTGACCATCTTTATAGACAATATCGGCATCGATGGTCGCATATCCATTGTTATCAAAGAGTAATTTAGGTGCTGTCTCGAGCGCCGTGAAGTTGCTGTTGGCATACGCATAATAGATTTTATCAAAGTCAGAAGCCCCCAGTTTCATAGAAAAATACACCATGTATTTCCCGACTGACGGATCATAGATGGTTTGTGGCGCCCAAACACGGTCAGCGGCGGCATACTGTGAATATAGCTGTGGTACATTGATATTCACATGAGTCCAGTGAATTAAATCTTTTGATTTCATGAGCACCATTGCCCGGTTGGAACTCCAACCCAGGGAGGATCTCATATCTGTGGCAACCATATAATAATCATTATTCTCGCCACGAAGAATATGAGGGTCACGCAGTCCATAGCTTGTCGTGGCAACTGTATCGGCACTAACTACCGGATTATTATTGTTCAACGCTTTATAAACGGACCCGTCATTGCTGGTTGCAAAACGGATATGCTCTTGAGAAATATTATTTCCGGTAAAAAAGGCAAACAGATAAGCGGCAAAACCTTCATCCTCGGCCACTGTAATCGTGTAGTTCTTTTGAGTTGAAGCACTACCTTTAGTAATTGTAGCGGTTAATATTATGCTTGCGTTTCCACTACCTTTAGCCGGACGGTTGACTATGACACCTGTATTTGACAACACATTGGGCTTGTCCGAACTCCATGAAACGGTTGTCCCCTGAGCTCCCGCCAAAGGAAGTGTCAGATTAGAACGCAGATTGGTCAGATTACCGGTCAGGCGAAGGCTGTCAGCATCCATTTGCACGCTTGTCTGATGGCTGTAATAAGGTATTACTGACGCCGTGAATGTCTTGGTTATTTTGACAAAATTGCGGATAATCGCAGCAGTTAGTTGAACGTCAACGGTATCAGATCCGCTGGCTGGCCGGGTAACTACGCCACTATTAGAAATCACGGCTGTATTGGATGAACTCCATTGAATAGCCGCTCCATTGCTACTGCCCGAAGGCAAAGTCAGATTAGAGGTAACGGCACTGAGATCACCTAATGACAAATCGGCAGCTGCGATCTCTGCCTGATCGGTATAGGTAAGCGTATCGAGAGTAGCAACATTTACGGCCAGATCAGCGACCTGGGTCGCAGTTAATGCTTTGTTGTAGATCCGGAAATCACTATACATAGAGTTCAAAAGCAACTGGTCACTGGCATACGCCGATTTTCCCAGATAATTGAAAGCGGTAGCGCCTAAAGCTGAAGGGAACATGGAAATTGGCCCGGTCTTTTTTAATACACCATCAATATATACTGTTCCGGTCGTGCCCGACTGGGTATAGGTAATGTGTGTCCACTCCCCTTTAGCGGCTGTAGAGCCGATACTTACCTGTTTCTCGGTATTCCAGTTCGTCGAACAAATAGCATATCTCGACTGTTTAGCCGAATAAAACATACAGCCGGTTGCCGTTGTATTTATATCCGCAGAATTGGAGAATGACCACACAAAGTTTCCGTTGTTGGTCAATACAACCGACGGATCAATATACAAATAAGTAGAGATGGTAAAATTGCTCAGAGAGCTGATCACCTGCCCCATCTTTGCACCCATATCGGCATATCCGGATGTAGAACCGATCTGAAGCAGGCTGAATTTACCCAGCTTTTTGATTTGCGCGCTACCGATCATTCTGGCATTGTACCCATTGCCCGTCTCATCGACGATCGAATCGGTATTCGTCTTGCTATTGAAGCCATACTGCACCTTCAACGAACTATCCTGGGCTTGTATCGTATTCAATGAAAATAAAAGTCCACCCGCAAACATTATGTACTTCATTCCGGCATTCCATATCCGGCTTTGACGCGCAACTTCTTGTTCTAATCGTTTTTTCACTTTGTAATGTGTTATATCTGTTTTATTTTTCAAATTACTCTTTGATTATCTTAGTCGGGTAAGTTTGATTTCCTTTGTCAGCTTTGACGATATAAACCCCTGACGCCAATCTGGAAAGGTCTATACGATCCCCCTCACCTATTTGCATTTTCAATAACATTTTGCCAAACAGATTGTACACCGATACCGGCACCTGCACATCTCCTGCTCCTTTCAGATAGACATAATCTTTCGTCATGTGCGGATAAACAGTCACACCTGCAGAAAGGGTTTTAACCTGAGATACCGCACTTTGCACAGTGGTATTCAACTGCAATACGGTTACGGAATTTGCAGGAAACGTTTGACTAAGCAATCCGTTCTGAGCTCCGATCGTATTTGTAACCGGAACCACTTTCTGAGGCTCTGTCAAAGAGTTCTCATCGGCTGAACTGGCAGACGTTAACACAGTAGACAAACCACCAGAAATGCTGTTATTGGCCAGCCCTTTAAAATCGAGCCCGGCGGTAACGGCCGAATTTGCGGGGTTAATCACTTTGATAAATAATTGCTTGCCGCTTTCATCCAATGTTGCAGATGTATACAGCAATGGAGTCGAGGTGTTCAGCGTGTGCACCAACACGTTGTCGAGGTAAAATAATGCTTTGGTTTTCGAAATTACAATACGGACATCGTACCATTTATTGGTAGTTACACTTCCCGATGCTGAAGTTAATAGTGACTTCGTACCATTCACACACTGCTCGATGGCGTGCTGGGTATTATTCCAGCCACCGATATTCCACCAGTAAAAATTATTGGTGTCTTTATAACCGAAAATAATCAGGAAACCTTCGTTTCCGCTGGTTTTACGGGCTTTCAGGGAATAGGTATAGACTGAATCTGATATAGTTTTACCAATCGAGCGGCAATCCGTAGAAGTAGTCGTCTGCGAATAGACACCTCCCGATACACTCCAGGTACCGGAAGTCGGTATCCAGTTTGAGCTGTTGGCAAACTGATCTGAAAAGAGGGTTGCTCCGGTTCCATTGGTTACCGCCACGTTGGAATAATCGGCTTTTGTGGCCCAGGTTCCTAAACCGACTGATCCGGTGATAATATTCAAATTCCTGCACAAGGAATCATTTACAGACACATTCACTGTTCCGATATTATTGGCAAATAATTTTTGCACATAATAAGAAGGTGTACAATAAACATTAGAGGCATTATAGTCGATCATATCGGGCGACCATTTTCGGTCATTCACATTGACAAATATCGGCGCGTAAGAATTCAATGGTACTACATCTGAATTTTTCTCCATACCCGCCATATAGACTGCCTCACCGATGGCTGCGCTCAGGTTACCCAGTCCGCAGTCGGAGGTTACGGCATATTCACCGACATAGATTTTTGCTCCGCTCCTACTGTATGTATCATATTTGTTATACTGATTAATAAACCACTGAGGGTTACGATAATAATGTTCATCTACAAGATCGACCGGGTGCGAAAATGTCCAGGTCGGATTATCTGTCCCCCAGGCAGCAACATTCCCAATACACTGAATCGTAGGATATTTGGCTTTAATCGCATTATAAAACTGAAGATAGCGGTTTCCATAATTGTTTCCGAAGTAGTTTTCATTACCAATCTCAATATACCTGATATTAAAAGGCTCAGGGTGTCCGTTGGCAGCGCGCATAGCGCCATAGGTTGACGTAACAGGGCCATTGGCATATTCCAGAGCATCCAACGCATCCTGAACATATGCATCATTGGAAGTGTAGGTCTGATTATCGTTGTGCGCCAATCCGACATTGACAACATAAAGTGGCTCGGCACCTAAATCTTCTGATAACTGGAGAAACTCATGATACCCCATGCCATCGGAAGTCCGGTAGCCCCACAGGTTATAATGGCCGGGGCGTTCTTCTATTTTGCCGATGGTATTTTTCCATTGAAAGCGATTGGACAGATAGTCTCCTTCCACAAAACATCCTCCCGGAAAACGCATAAATTTAGGCTTCATATCCACCAGAAGCTGAGCCAGTTCCGGTCTCAATCCATTTTCACGATTATTAAAAGTCGGAGGAAAAAGGGAAACTACATCAAACCAGACGATTCCTGCAGATTTTACGGTCAGGGCAAAACGCGCATTAGGATCATTTCCCGTTGCTGTTAAGGTGCAGGTGTATTTTTGCCAATCGGTCCCCACTTCCGAGACCACAGCTTCTGCATATTGTATTCCCGCTGTACTCTCCAGTGAAGCTGTTATTGTTCCGTTGAAAACAGCATCACGCTTTGCAAAAAATGACAACGTGTATTTTTGACCATTCACCA
The DNA here is from genome assembly GCA_963668555.2 of Bacteroidales bacterium. Lineage (GTDB taxonomy): Bacteria > Bacteroidota > Bacteroidia > Bacteroidales > UBA7332 > CAXXIC01. The sequence goes on along the minus strand of CAXXIC010000001.1, from coordinate 3,618,304 downwards.
CATTTATTCCCCAATATCCGGAGTTGACCAATCGTACCTTTGACGTAGCGGTAATGCTACTCACATTTAGCTTCAAGGCTTTGGTTTGGGCTGCATTCAGCAGATTTGTAGTTTCAAGAGTAGCTGTCGCTGTTGTTCCGGTAAGTGTAGTCAGCGCCCAATATTCCGGAGTTGAAGCGTCTTCAAACGAACGGTTTCGAATCAGCTCTGCATATAATCCCCCATCGGCAGCATGATTGATATCTTCAAAAAATATGCCGTAATGGGTGGGACTGATTTTAGCGCCCGGCTTACTGACATCAATCGTCAATTTGGGCTGCGCAAATAGGGAACAAGAGAAAACAAGGAAGAGAAAGGGTATCAGGATTTTTTTCATGGGAATGATTCATTTCAAGGTTAAATTGGGTTGTATAAATAGTATAAGAGAGACTGTTCTCCCGAACAATCCCTCTTATCTGTTCGTCATAATTCCCGATAAACAGAATTAGCAAACTATGAAAACTAAGTTATTTTCTGACTATTTCTTCAGGTACCAGTTCGCCCGATCCATCAGTTTGGTTTTGATTGCCTCTTTGTTCGAAAGATGTTTTGCAGCAACCAGATTCGCCAGATATGAATTATCATTTCTTCGAATAGCCACACGCATCAAATCGTGAAAACGGTTCCCTTCAAAAGCGGTTTCTAAAGCCAGCTCTTTTACAATTAAATCCTCGACTTTTTGCACAGAATCGGTCAGATTGGCTAATTTAGGAATTACATAATACGTAGTATCGTTATTTACATTACCACAGCCCCGCATTCTTATCCCTACGTTATTATCAAAACGGTTATCTGTAAAGTTCATATAATTCGGTAGTGCATTTCCTATTTCAGAGGCCGGAATAATCTTTCGATTTGCCAACGTCACTCTATTGAGTCCATTTTTCAAGACTGCCATAGCCAAATTCGGTTTACCCAAACGGTTTACAGCTTCTGCATAACGTAAATATAACAAAGCCTCCCGATATACCATTATTTGCTTTGAGCTTTTGTTATCTTTTGAAGCCGGATTCATCAGAATATATTTATAGATATAATTCTCTGTTTTCGGCGTTACAATAGTAGAATAAGAGGTAACGGTATTTGACGAATACAATTTAACATTCGATACTACCGAACCTATTTTCCTCAGATCACCCAATGTATCGAGCGTAGAGGAATGATAATACATTGCAGAATCCCAGTTATTAATTGATACAGTTGACGGGATGATCTTTCTATTCCAAACTAAACTATCCAGATCGAACTGATGGCCATATTGATTTGAAGCAGTAATAGCTGTGATCAATTCTGCATAATTCTCAAAGATATTATCCCAACCTCTCGATTTATAAATTCCGGTAAATGCATTATTAGTTACTTCTCGTGTGTTGGATAAACTGCTATATACTAAAAATCTCTTCTTAAATATCAAATCGCGATATTCATTTGCGGCATTTTCATATTGTCCGGTCCAAAGGTAAAGATCTCCCAACACAAATCTGACCGGGAAGCAATACCCTTCAAAATAGGACCATTCAACATCTCTCCAGGGGAGTAAGTCTTCAATCAACCTGGGAGCCAACTCCTCCAGAGTATATTCAGGATAAGTCTGTTGCGCATCTTCTAAAGAGAGAATAGGTTGTTCGTAATACTTAGCCTTTTGAAAGTTAAGCGCAATCTGCATATAGGTCCACGCCCGAATAGCTTTTGCGGCTGTATACTCTCTATACATCACTTTCTTACCCCCTCTTACAACTGAGGTATCGATGTTATGTATTACGTAATTACAGTTATTGATTACAGCATAATAATCTTTAATATTATTGGCATACTTATTATTCGCTGATATTTCAAAATTGCTAATCTCCTTAAGGTTCAAATTAGAACTTTCAGAAACATCCATGAGATCCCCCCGCAACTCTCCTAACAGGACGTAACTATCTGCCAGTTTCTGCACTTTCGACATTATTCCAAACATTGAATAAAGGGTGTCGTTTGCTGAATTCATTTGATATTCATCCTGCGTAACTATTCTGTCGGAATTTACATCTAACAAACCATCACAACTGGTAAAAATGATGGCGGAAAATAGAAAGAATATCAATATTTTACTGATGTGTTTCATATCACATTTTATTATTATTAAACACGTTGTTTTCCTAAGTCAGGATTAAAGATTGAATTTAATCCCCAGATAATAACTTTTGGTCAATGGGGTCAACCCTGCATCAACGCCCTGATAGTATACCGAATTTTTGGCTGAGAACTCCGGATCTACCCCTAAATATTTGGTAACGGTGAGCAGATTATTGGCAGATACCCAAACTGTAAATCCCTGAATAAAACTACTCTTCAACGGTAATTCGTAAGCCAGAGATACAGTCTTGAGTCTCAGGTACGACCCATCTTCAATCCATCGATCAGAAAAACGCGCATTTCCCATCGGATCGCCATATACGGCTTTGGGTTGTGAGGTCGTCTGTCCATTGGCAGTCCAGCGTGCAGATATAGTAGCTGACTGGTTACTGAGATCCTTACCTGATTCGAGTTGGCTTCGGTAATAGTTATAGACATCATTACCCAACGAATAGGTGAAGATGGTATTCAAAGTGAATTTTTTGTACGAAAATTTATTTGAGATCGTTCCGTAAATATCGGGATTCGGGTTACCGATGACTTGTTTGTCTTTTGCATCGATCACACCATCCTTTACACCGTTTTTATCACCATCCACAAAATGAATATCCCCTGCTCCTAAGGTAGAGTATATACCATCACTGCTTTTGGTTTTAAGATTGGCGTTTGCTGCTTCCGCTGAAGTAGAGAAAACGCCCTGTGTCTTGTATCCGTAGAATACTCCGGCAGGTTGTCCGACAGCCGTAAGGACTTCTCCGTCATAAACCGACGTTGAGTAATCGCCATTAGGTAATGATGTGATTTCATTCTTATAATGACCGACATTAAGCCCTAACTCCCATTTCAGATTTTTCAGATTCAACGCTTTTACACTGGCTGAAAACTCAAAACCTTTATTGGTCATTGTACCGCCATTGCTCCAGTATTGTCCCAGTCCGGTCACTTCCGGCAGGTCTTTCAGGGTCAACAGATCTTTCGTTTTGCTTGAAAAGTAGTCAAATGTGAATGAGGCTCTTTCTTTGAAAAGCGATAAGTCTAAACCGACATTGGCTTTTCCGGTAGTTTCCCACTGCAGCTTATTATTAGCAATGTTCGAAATCACCAATCCGTTAGACCAACCCATAAGGCGTACAGCTGAGAAATAGGCCATTGACTGATAATCCTGAATGCCATCGTTTCCGGTCAGTCCATAACCGGCACGTAATTTACAATAGGTTACAAAGTCAATATCTTTCATGAACTTTTCAGAGGAAAGCAACCATCCCGCATTTACAGAAGGAAAGAATCCCCACGAACGGCCAAACAACTGAAAACCACCTTCGGTTTCATTACCAAAGCGGGATGACCCATCAATGGATGCAGCTGCATTTACAAACAAACGGTTATCAAAGTTGTACTCTATATTGGCATAATTCGAAAGAGAGTTTGTCAAATTGTTAATCCCGGTTGTCTGTAAGAATTGATAATCACCGGTAATTGTAGTTTTATTATTTGACTTCGAATTGTGCTCCTCGAGATAGTCGGACTCGTAGAAATTGGTATTATAACGCCATCCGAACATGGCTTTCAAATGGTTCAGTTTATCAAAGTTCTTCTCGAATGTCAATCGGGTATCGTCAAATACGGAGATATTTCGCATGACCTGACTGCTGGTTTTATTATATGAGGTACCATACCCCTCTAACTCTCTTGCCGGAACATAGAGATAGGGATCAAAATGGCCTTCCACAATTTTATCCAGGCTGTAGTCAAATTGAGAACTTAATGATAGCTCGGGAAGAATTTTTAAAGTTGGAGTTAAACCGATATTGAAGTGATACTTTTTTGAAGTATTTACAGCATTATCAATGATACCCATCGGATTACTTATTCCAAACTCATCAGCATAGGCATTGTTGTGCGTCTGTTGCCCGCTGGTCGTAAACTTATACTGGCTTAAGAACGGAGCTTTTAGCATACTCACCCAGGTCGGCGATGTATAACTGTTTACACCATCATCCAACAAATTACGTTCATTACGGTTAAAGCCAATATTGAGCCCGAGTGTCAGGTTGCTTCTCATTTTAAAGTCCGCATTGAAGCGTGCATTCACCCGTTGCATATCGGTAGTCTTTACAATTCCTTTATTACCGCTGTAACCCAGTGATAAATAATACATTGCTTTTTCATCACCTCCGGTTACTCCAATAGAGTAACTTTTATTTATCCCTTTTTGATAAACGGCATCCGACCAGTCGGTGTTATTGTGATACGAGTTATAAATCGGATTGTAACGATTGGTTTGTAAAAAGCCGAGAGCAGAGACTTCACTTCCGGACAATCCTTTCGATCCGAACATGTCGCTGGCATAGGTTCTGAATTGCTCACCAGTCATCATCGGAAGGGTCTGAGGTTGATCGACCATCCCGTTTAGAATGCTAAGGTTGATCTTGGTTACCATTGATTTTGCCCGCTTGGTTTTGATAAGAATCACCCCATTAGCCGCTTTACTACCATAGATTGAATTACCGTCTTTCAACAACGAGATGCTCTCAATATCATTTACATCCAGGTTATCCAGTGTATTAGAGAAAAAGCCGTCGTGGATAGAAACCACATCGTATTGATTATTCCAAACGACACCATCTACAATAAACAGAGGTTGTGCATTCGCATTTAACGAGTTGATACCTCTGATAAACAGAGACGCACCTTCACCTGCCACACCCGAACGGGTAACAGCCCTGACATCTCCGCCAAGAGACGATTGCAACATTTCATCGGCCGATATAGCTTCCGTCTGTCTAAAATCATCCAGTCCTTTGGCCGATGCGACTATTGACGAATTATCTGCAATTCCGGTCAATCCGTCCAGTTTCTTATAATAGTTACTAAATACGTCAGAATAGAGTTCGATAACGACCGAATCTTTTCCCCGGAGGGTAATTTCGCGTGCATTATAGTCATAGGCACTGACACGTAAAATAGACTGAGCCGATGCTACATTGATGCGAAAATGTCCTTTCTCATCCGTCACCGCAGAGGATTTGAAAGTGGGAACTGAGATTTCAGCAGCATTTACAGGTTGTTTCGTATGTGCATCGCGGACCAATCCGACGATGGTTTTCCCTGTTTTCGTTTCAGATTTTTTATTCTGCGCATGGACTATCGACAAGGGAAACACAAATGCAATTAAAGCGATTGCTCCAATACATTTTAATCGATCAGACGCCCTGCTCATACTTATTATATTAGAATATTTTTTCATCCTTTAGCCATTTAAATAATTATACAATACTATTGAACAGGTTCGAGAATAATACAATCAATTCTTATCGTTCTATTGAAATTCTTCTTTTCAGAAGCTGTGGTTCCGGCAGCATTCTCAACTTTCAAAAAAACAGATGTTTTTTCCGCTACTGAAGAAGCAGAACTACTTACGATATTACTGAACGGAAACTGGAAATTCTGCGCAACTAACAACTTAGTCGGAACCCGGGGGTCCGTTGTATTCTTGGTAACGGTTAGCTTCGAATCCTTAATGGTTTTTCCCGTATTATCCTTATAGGTAATATAGAAGTTCGCTTTATAAGGTCTCAAGTCTGTAGTATCAACAATTGCAGTGGGTACAAACACACAATATATGTTGTACTTTGCTGACAATGTATTAGGGATCGGAAATTTCAAAAATAATTTGGAGATACTACTTTCTGTAGTGGGTATTGCAGTCAGATAATAATTATTAGATACACTCATTTTAGTACCAATACTTGATGTGGGACTCATAGCATAATTACTCTTGAGAGAGTCGATCCCAAAAATAGACTCCGCTTCTATTCGAATTTCTTTATACCATGATTCTGTTGCTTTATGTTTCAGCAAGCTGGTTTTATAAGCCAATCCATTACTTAAGACAGACATTTCATTTCCTCCCAGAATAGCATTCCCATTCGAAAGCTTATTCTCCCAGGTAGAAACCAAAGTATCTTTCGCTACAGGAACCGTAAACTTTCCACTAAAAAAGAGATCCTGAATCAATGCTGATTTGGTAAACGCAACCTGAGTAGCTACACCACCGCTGGCCGGTAAGGTTCTGTAAAAGGGGAAAATGCGACTGTAAGCATCTGACCACGCTGTATTATCGGGAAAGACCGAGGTGTATGTGCTATCTTCCGATTTCATTTTACAGAGATAGGTAAAAACCGGATTATAGTCAGTGAACACTGAATCAACGAATACCCCGTCTGAATTAAAACTGGCAGTGGCGTTATACACCTTACGTGACAACGATTTGATATAATTCCGCACAGAATCCAGGCCTGCTGTTTCATTCATATATTCCCATGTATTCAGTTTGTAGGGTACATAATCACCTACCACATGGACAATACCATTGGCCATAGCTTTATCCGGCTCCACGATGGATTTACCTTCCAGGGTGAAATCTGAACCGCTATTCGTAAAAGTCAACAATTTACTGTCCAGCATAGTAAGTTTTTCATCACGAATGCTAGCTGTGGGAATTGAAAACTGGGTAATATGATTCTGCACAATCCGGCGAACGGCAAGTGTATCACTTAGATTGACACCAGATAACGAACTGTTTAACGGAGCCCATACGGTATAAGTTTGTGCTCTGTTCAACGTGGTATCATATCCTTTCATTTTAAGCATTTGTGCAAAAATGCTCAGATCGGGACGAGACTCGATATAGTCGTATAATCTCATCGAACTTTTACCATTGATTTCAGGGTAATAGTGATTATCCCATTCATCTTTACATGATCCTAACAGCATTGAGATTAAGCAAAGCGTTATAACGGGAAGACCATAATATTTTTTTCTCATTTTTGTATTGTATTTTGAGCAGTCACGCAATGTTTATCAATAAATATCTTCAGTCTCAAGAGCGCTGGTGGGAACAAATTCCACGTAGTCAAACATAAACTCACCATTACTCAAACCTTTGACTGTCAGTTGATGCTTACCTGCAGAGGTAAAAGTGTAAGTCCCCAGAATCCGACGTAATGAGTTGGGATTTTTACGTGCCGGGCCCGATTGCCATCTTGTATCAGGCGCTGTATAGCTGGCCGGACCTTTCATAAATCCACGATTACGCATCATTTTATCATTCTGATACCCAAATGGATCCTCAGCGACCGATCCGATCGTCTGATAACCGATGGCCGGATTTGTTGCCGAATTGTTCAGGTTAAGGGGCAGACCTGCCGGAGTGCCGTCAAAATAGAATTGCGCAACCCCGCGCTTACCGTTTGTCAAATAGCCAAAGCGTAACTCATAAGTTCCGGCCGGAATAGGTGGAGTCGTAACTGTAAAGTTGTATAATTTACCGGATTCGGCACTCAGGAATATTTCGTCCCCCTGATAATCGAGGAAGGCATCAAAAGCGGTCAGGTAACCGATCGTAGTCTGTTCTGAACAGGTTAGTCTTTCCATATATCCACGGGGGATATAGAATTGTAAATTCTTTTGATCAAAGACCCGACTCCCCAATCCCCGCATATTATTGTTGGTAAGTTCATTAAAGAAGCTGGCTATATCAAAACGCAAACGTTTACTGGATAACAATGCATCAACATTTTTGTTATAGATCAACATTTTGTCGATCTCGTGATATACCCCGTTTGAAGCGTCCTTATCACTGTTTGAATTTACAATTGACACAGCATATCCGGTTTCCGGGAATCTGTTAAACTGGTTGGTTCTGGCTGGCATACCGCCGGTTCCTCTGATCTTAGATACCTCTATCAATGTATTCGGACACATGGTCTCAATGTACTCATACATATCAACTGTTTCCAGCATGTGATCAGTGTCGTACATATCAATAAATTTCGCCACACTCAACTGCTTCTCGATGATGTGATAAGCAATGAAGCGGTTCAGGCTGTTTCTGCGGTCGGTAATATCACTAATATGTGCATCTTCGGGGTAAACCTGATCATACACATTTGCAGCATACGCTTTCATAGAGGCCAGATCTGTGATCTGGTTGTTATTCAGCGTCGTATTACTTTCCATCAACACTGTAAATCCATATTTCCTGGATGCCGGCACTTTCAGAAAGGTCCAGGAACCAATATTCTCGAGACTTTTATAAAGAGATGCATCATATTTCAGATCCTCTACTTTCAACAGCGAATCATTCAGGCCGGTAGCAACCAGTGCCTCATTAAACAACGAGAAGGTGGCATCTTTGGATATAATATTTGCAATATCAAGACGAGTAGGATTCAATACTTCTCCGATTTTAAATATTACTCCATTATGCAATATGATATCCTTTTGAAGGATGGGGGACGTATTATTCAGGTACGTTGTATCCTTATCAATGCGAATTGAAAAGTACCGGTCACTCATAGAGAGATAAGGCAAACGCTGTCCATTCACAAAAGTTCTCGATAAAACGGTATCTCCTTTTACGACATGATCATAAGCAATCAGCTTTAATGAATCTAGCGTAAAATCCGATAATTTTGATTTCCCTCTGGCCTTATAATAAGTCTGCATGGCCTGATTGGTAGGAGCAAAACAGGAATAGGTTCCGTAAGCATCCAGAAGCCCCATCACTCCGGTTGTATCTAACAGACGGCTAAACTCGGAATATTCCGCCGGATGACTTTTAAGGTATTCTCCCAGGTTCTGTTCGGTAAAGGTGTAGAGATTCCCTCCGATATCATCAGAATTATAACAAGCGGTAAAAAGAACATTTGACAGGATAGTCAATGCCATACCGATAAAAAGATGCTTATAAAATGCAGTTATTGATTTATTTTTTTTCATAGCTCTGTTCTTTAGCAAGTTATCTGGATGAACTACTTGAGACTTCATAATACGGATTCTGTACCAACTTCGGATTTGCCTGTAATTCCGATTTAGAAATAGGCATATATACTCCGTTTAATGAGGATACGGACAAAGAGAGTCCGCTTGTGGAAGCCTTATGACCAACATACTCATTCAAGGTTGCTGTTGACTTTTCACGACGTGCCACACGCACCAGATCGAACCATCTTTTCCCTTCAAACATCAACTCTCTCTGACGTTCACGCAATACCAACTTCTCCATCTCTGCTTTTGTTGGATAATTAGTAACCTGAAGAGAATCAACCAGCAAATTTGATCTCAGGTAAGGAGCATTAACCATTTTGATAGCTTCATGATATTTTGACTCTCCCATTTGTACGAGAGCTTCGGCTTTCATTAACATAACATCCGACAGGCGGTAAATAATCCAGTTGGGAGTCGAGTATCTATACCGGTATGTACTTACACCCGTCAGGCTCTCACTTCTGGAAATCCCTGCGTACTTGAAAATAAAATACCTTCCAAGAGCTCCTAAATTAATATTCACAAAGTCCTTGATTCTAATATCATTCGCGCTCTCAAAGAGGGTGGAGTTTACGGCGTAATTGAAAGGAGTATATGCTCCGTAAACTTTATTGTACGTATCATAAACCAATGTTGCTGGCAAACTGACATCTCCCAGATAATCGCCACTACTGCCATACATATTAAATACCGGATTGTTTATCTGTACTTTATCATCAAACTGTAGTTCAAATATACTTTCAGTTGAATTGCCAACAGTAAACACCGAGCTTAACATATACTCCGATTTCACCAGCTTCAGCTGCTTATCGGTCAATACATTATCACAAGCCTCAACGCACTTATCATATTGTTGATCCCACAAATAGACATCTGCCAGAAGTGAATTTACGGCGTTAAGTGTAATGCGTCCTTTGTTATAAGCCGTTTTACCAAAATCGGTACGCGCATATTTCTGAGCAAACTGCAGGTCTGATATGATATGATCAAGAATTTCACGTTCCGTAGATTTGCCTTTATTAAAATTCTGGGTATCGTCAATACTGGCATCTTCAATCCAGGGGACTTCTTTAAAAGTTCTTACCAGATAGAAATAGCATAGCGAGCGGATGGTCAGCGCCTCTGCCTGCACCTGATGCAAATCGGCTTCGGTGAAGTTCTCATCACGGTCCAACACTGATGGTGCATAGTGCAATAACGTGTTACAGTAATTAATCACACTGTAAAAAGAGCTCCAACTGCAAAAGGAGTTCGTCGGGCTGATATTTCCTTCCAGTAATTTCTGGATATCATACCGTTTATCGGGAATAGATCCACCTATCGTCATATTGTCGGAACGGAGTTCACCCCAAATGATCATTCTGGAAATGTTATCATCTGTAGTAAGTCCGCGATAACATGCCGCCAAAACAGCATCCACATCAGCCTCCGATTTCCAGTATTCTTCAAGAACGATCTGACTTTCAGGCTTGACATCTAACCAACCGGAACAACTTGAACCCCCTAAAAGCAATAAGGCCGACAATCCGATTATATATATTTTTCTTTTCATCATTTTGTGCTATAATTAAAATCCTAATGAGACACCCATTGTTAAATCTTTTGTACGAGGCGTACTTGCTCCATCTGTACTGATACCCAGCGAACCGTAACCAACTTCAGGATCGACTCCGGTATATTTGGTCAGTACAAACAGGTTATTAAATGTCAGATAGGTTGATAGTTTATTAATTCCGAATTTCTTAAGTTTTGAGGTTGGCACTGAATAATTGAAAGTCAGATACTTGAAACGCAGGAACGAACCATCTTCCACATACCGGTCACTTCCTAACCAGTTGTAACCATATTTATGTAGTGCACGGGGAATTTCGGTTACATCCCCGTCTTTACGCCAACGCCAGTTTACTGCCGCACTCTGATTATCATCGTAGTACATATTTTCTGCACCCATTCGGGCTCCATTGATAATCTTATTTCCATAACGGAAATTAAAGAACATCGTACATGAAAGATTTTTGTAACGGAATGTCGGGCCAAATCCACCATTCAATTTAGGATTACAGTTACCCAGGTATACAATATCCAGTTCATCAATATTACCGTCGTGATTTACGTCTTCATACATGGCATCGCCACCGCGGAATCGGTACGACTCAACTCCGTTCTTCTTATAATAGTTAAACCACATGGGTTGTGCATTACCTTCCTGATCGGTCAACACGTTTCCTTTGGCATCCCGGGCAACCGGTGCACTCTCATGAACTCCGGCCACGTACTTATCATACTGATAAACTCCTTTATATTTGAAACCGTAGATTGAACCGAAAGAGTTGCCTAATTGCACGCGTGACAGATAAGATCCGTTGGCATAATTAAAATCGCCGTTATAGCTATTTAACAAGGTCTGATCCAGGGCTATCAACGTATTTTTATAGTTGGAGAAGTTACACTTAAAGTCCATGCTGAAGTTTTTGGTTTTGATAATCTTATTCGCATAGAAGTTCAATTCCCAACCCACATTATCCATGGCTCCACCATTGATATAAGGTAGAGTTGAATAACCGGATGAAGTGGTAATGGCTACATCTTTAAACAATAGGTCTTTGGTATGTTTATTGTAAAAGTTCAAATCGAAAACATATTTATCATCTAAGAAACCTAAATCCACTCCATAGTTGTAAGACGTTGTTGTTTCCCATTTCAAATTACTCAGACGCAAGGAAAGGGGCTTAACCGCATTCATATCAATGTAGGTACCATAAGCGTCATACTTACTGAAGTGAAGATATTCGTATGCAGGCTGGTTACCACTTACCCCCCATGCCGGACGGACAGCTAAGGTACTCAACCATTTCTGGGTCGGTTTCATAAAGGGCTCATCTGAAATGATCCATTTCAACGAAACACCCGGGAAGTTACCCCACTTATTGGCATTACCGAATTTGGTACTACCATCGCGACGAAATGTTCCGTCAAAGATATATCTTGACTTATAGGAGTAGTGCCCGCGCACCATACCAGCCAGTGAACGCCAGGATGAGTGGCTGGAACTACCATCGGCAAGGTATCCGAAGGTAGAAGCATCGACCGCACCACCTGAAGGCAATGAATAAGAGACAATACCCTGACTGGTTGAATTTCCTAAATTGGTCTGGAAAGAGCCGTACAATAACAGGCTATGATCTTTATTGGTAAAGGTCGGCTGCCAGGCAATGTTATTATCCGTATAAATAGTCAAACCTTCTGAATCATAGTTCTCTGCACGGTTTACGTTTTTATCAGACCAATACAGGTTCGATACCTCCTGCGGTAAGAACATATTAGTTTTACTGTTATTGATATCAAATGAGACATACATTTCGTATTTCAACATCGATTTTTGCGGATCCAACAAGTCATACCGCAATCTGAATGTCGGTAAAATCCGGAATGACTTTAACTCATTCTTCGCCAGATAGGCAAGCGCTACCGGATTCCTCAGGTCTCTTTGAGCGGCATCAAGGGTAGATGATGTTGGTATATTGTAATATGAATTTGTATTATTCCCATTTGTATCCTGAGAATATATACTCACGTTAGGCATTTTATTGTAAGCAATTGACATCAAATTATCATAATTGCGAAGGTTATCTGAGTTAGTTAATGAGAACTCAGAGATAAACTTAATCCGGTCGGATACCGCATACTCCAGGTAAGCACGGGAAGAAACACGGCTTAATTGCTGCCCGATCACAGTTCCGTTTTGATTAAAGAATCCGCCCGAAACCCGGTAAGTAGCACGATCACCACCACCCGATAAGGTTAAATAATGGTCACTGACGTTACCGACCTGAGTTACCTCTTTGACCCAATCCGTATTATTGTTATAGTTTTCGTAATCAGGGAAGTTCTTATTATAGTTATACTCATCCTGATTACTGGCATCTTCATCAAGCGCCGGATTCAGATACGATTGTTTCATCAGCATGGTAAACTGGTCACCATTCAGCATGTTCAGACCTTTGGGCTGTACGGTACGTGTATATCGATAAGTATAATCTACACGGGTCGGACCAGAAATACCTTTCTTGGTCGTAATCATAATGACTCCGTTAGCACCTTTGGATCCCCAGATCGCAGATGCGGCAGCATCCTTTAAGACATCGATTGACTGAATATCGTCAGGATTGATACTCAACATATTAGCATATTGTTCCTGATTCGAGTTCGCAAAGTCGAAACTCGCATCAATCTGTACTTCGAAAGGTACACCATTTACTACGATAAGTGGTTCGCTGCTTCCATTGATGGACGTAACCCCGCGAATACGCATGGAGGTTCCGCTACCAGGGTCTCCGGAATTTGACACAATATCCAGACCGGCAACACGCCCTTGCAGTGCCTCATCGACTGATGAAACCTGAAGTCCTTCAAAATCTTTCGCGTCGATGGTCTGAATAGCGGTACCAATCTCGCGGGTAGGTATCACATAACCACCCTGACCCGTTTTCTTGGCAGCTTTCACCTCTACAACTTTAAACGACTTCGTGTCATCCTGCATAGAGATATTAATCTGACTTTTATTGTCGATTTTTCGAATCTGCTTGGTGAAACCGATATAACTAACTGAGATCCGGTTCTGAAGACTTTTCACCCTGAGCACGTAATGCCCGTTTACGTCAGAAATAGTACCACTAACAATACGATTAGTCGCATCAAGCTCTGTCACATTCACCCCAATCAATGGGCTGCCATCCGATGAAGATGTAATTACACCTTGTATAATTGTTGTCCCGCCGGCCTGGCTAAAACCTCTTTGTGGAAGCATAAACGCTAACAAAAGAAGCAGTAAGACTGATCTGAATTTCATTTTATTTCTCATTATTATTCAAAAGTCAAAACATTATCAATTTGATGAATTACAGCAGAAGCTGATGATATAATAGAGGAAGAGCTGAAAACTGTTCCTGTTGCATTACCCGTACCATCAATATTCTTATAACTACTTGGGGTTTTGGCAAAAATGTAGTCTTTGACAATTATGTTATACAATCCGTCTTTGGTTTCCACCTTCGCGGTTTGATTTTTTTCTGTTGTAAGAGTCATTGAACTACTGTTACCGACAACGCCAATCTTAAAGTACTTATTCAACGCTGTCCCCCAATGAGAAGTGGTAGGGTATCTGGGATCATTGATAGTTGCCGATAAAAACTGACTATTTACAGTCTGCCCAAAGAAAACAGCATTATCCTGAAAATGATATCTCAGAAATCGGATCATTTTGTTTATCGCTGCACTTTGGATTTTACCCGCAGGCAAAGCATAAATTTGACTCCATGGGGTAATCTTTCCATTATCAAGTGCTTCCTGTACCTTTTCATTGGTCGGAACATAAATGGTGTACCGGTATGCGTTGAAGAAGTTAATCCGGCTGTCTACTCCTTGTTTGTTAAATATTTGAGAAACACAAGTATCCGGAACTCCATTCAAGAGTTCAAAAAACTTCGAAAACTGAGGCGTCTCACTTAATACCTTATAGCTCGATCTCAAAGAAGCCTCAATCGGCTTATTAATAAGAAATGTTTTACCGTTGGATTGTTTATAATACTTGTCTCCAACGACTACCGATTTGGTATTATTGGCAAGATCCTCACCTCCCTGAACAACCAGGTTAGACTCGCTACCCGATACTTTAATCAGATCATTAGCCTTTGTAACGTAATACCCGGCACCTGACTCTACATTCCCAACAACGATATGACTATCTAATAGGTTATGCAAACGGTTAATGATAAAAGATGGATCAGTAATAAGACTCACAGAGTCACCAACCACACCTGTTGTCTTATTATATTTATAAACTGTAGCATTCACAGCGGCAGTCTTGGTGTTGTACCAAAATTTCATAACACCCTGTACATCCTGACCATAGGCAATCGGGTCAATATATTTAGTGAAATAGCTATCGGTCGGAATAAACAGGCTATAATTGGCGGCCAAAGAATTCAAATACAATTTATAGAAAGCAAACGGAGTTCCGTCTTTTGCCGTCTCTGTATTATACTTGATGGCCCAGTTCATGATTTGAGCATCATCACTCAGCAATACAGGACCATATACTGAAATGTAGTCAACCGGAGGATAAACGGCGTTTGTAGTATAAACTTCACCGTTTACACCGGTATAAGTATCAACAATATGACTCTTTTCAACGGGTAAGGCAAAGTTTTCGGCATCCACCATTTTACTAAACTTGCTGGGAACTGATTCGATCAAAGAGGCACGCATGTGTCGCTTTACTAACGGCAAAATAATGGCATCCGGTACATTTTCCCAGGTCTGAAAACGATTCTTCAACAATTTACCCACTCCATTATTAAAATACTCATTCATTGCATCATCTGACGGGACAAACATGGCAGCCATATCAGACTGAATCTCTGCGGTTGGAGATGTCCTATAGGCATTCCATCCCGGATCAAAGGCTAATAGATTGTTAGCCGGTGTATTATTGGGTAATTTGATTTTACCTCCATTAGTGGCAAAATATTTTTTCTCGAAAATGGAATCGATAAACTCAGGATGCAGTTCATGATAGGTATTGGTCATACTCGTATAATACGGAGCACTATAACGATCCAGCAATTTCGAAAAAATAGTAGTTTTCGGATTATTGTTGATATACTTTGCCATATTGGTAGGTGGTACCAATACTTTCTCCAATACATTGACATAACCATTCTGACAGGTGATATCTCTCTGTATGATTTTACAGTTGAAAATATGGGCATCGTTGGTTTGGCGTGTCATTCCACCGGTCAGGATCTTAACATCTTCATTAGTAATGGCATTCTTATCCAGAAAAGGCTGGAAGAAATAAACAAGAGGACTTGCTGATGCATCCTTCATCAGATATACTCCTTTATTTTTGTAATAAGCCCAATCATTTCCGGAAGGCACCTGATCTCCTTTGTCGAAGTCAAGACTATCCATGGCTGAGGATGCATTTGTACGACGCATCGCATTATCCTCGATCAATGTTCCATTATTGTTGTAGCTTGTCAACTGCTGAATTAGAAAAGCATTGTTGATCATCGTGTAATTAAGCAACAATTTCTTTTGAGCCACACTTAATTGTTCATAACTGTTTACTCCCCAGTTATTACTCTTAAAGAATTCATTATAGGCACTGTCTGTGGCTACAAAAAGAGTCTTGCTACCTGTTTTTTTCAAAACATCGGCGTAATCAAGATCTTCTATAAGTTTCACCGTATACTTATAGGTCCCCTTTTCCTGCAGATAATCGTAAATACTTGCCCCCAACCAACTGGGTTGGGTATCGTCGTAAAAATAATCATCCTTACAGGAAGCAAACAAAGAAATTCCTAATGCCAGACTAACCAGGAGTTTAGTAAGGCGAAAACTTGTTTTCCTAAAATAATTTTCCATTTCTATACTTTATATTTAAAACTTTGTTTTCAAAAAATCATTTGTGTCGGACGTGCATATTACACATCCGATATCTAAGGGTTAAGCTACAATTTGATGAATTTAGTTGAGCCATACCTGGAGGCTCTCAGCACATAACAACCTGAAGGAATATCCCTTACATCAATTTTGTTATCGACGGAAACGATACGTTTAACGAGTACCCCGAACATATTATAAATCTCCACACTCAGATTTTCAGAAATATTCTGATTCAGGTAGATATAGTCTCTTGCCGGATTGGGATAGAACTTGAGTTCATTCATCGTTGGGACGCTTACGTCCAGAGGCTGACTTACCGGTTTAATAAGCATCCAGCCTACCGTTTCAGTAGCTGCAGCTGTATATAAGAGTGATAATTCTCTTTGTTTTTTCACGTTTGCTGATTTTACGCCTATGGCTGTACAACGTAAGGTCGCAGTTACCGTATCATCATTACAGGTCTGCATCTGTGGGAGGAAAATGGCATTCGCCACGCTATCTCCATAATTGATGGTTGTGTAGGTTGTTGTTCCTACTGCATTATTTGCTGTTTTACCAACGGTAATCTGATTATTATTAAAAGTTCCTTTTCCGGGTGTGATTGCTAAATAAGATATCGTTTCTGATGGAAAAGTTGTGGTTACTTTTGACTCTTTTTGCAAGCGCACCTGGAATCCTGTTTTAGTCACATTTTTCACTCTCACAGTCGTAACATTTGCAGGTGTAGCGTATAATTGCGTAGTAAATACCACCGGAATAGTATCAAACGGAGTAGAAAAAGTCACAGTTGTCCAGGCATATCCAATATTGGAAGCTCTGGCAGCAATCGCCTTCAGGCCTCCGAAATCATAGGTACCGGAATTGGCGATAAAATAGGAAATGGACTCATCTTTTGACAAAGACGAAACTCCCTGATATGCCCATGGTGAAAATTGGAAAATAAAACGGGTAGAATTACTGACCAGATTCACTCTGTTACTCATCAATACAGAGAAATTATTATTGGTTGGCGATCCGAAGATTATTACCGGCCTATCAGAAGAATTCGAGAAGGGTTGTTTAAAGAATACCGGATTCCAGCCCACATTTCCAAAAGAAAGATTACCATATTGAATATCTGTACCATTGGTCACATCATATCCCACCTCATTCGAATAAGCGGATAGTAATCCGTTAGGGAGTTTGGAACGTAACCGGTATCGTGTTTTACTGGCTGCATTTATATCAATGGTATCTGTGCAAGTCTTTGGTGAGGTAATATCTGTATTATAGAACTCTTCAAAATTACCATTGTCCATTTTTTTCTCAACGATAAAACCGCAAAAATTCTCGCCATTGGGGTCTGTTACACCTATCGAAAGCTTTTTGGGACCAAATGAAATCGTAGCGGTAGGATTTCCATAGGCGAAGGTAGGGATCACCTCTTTGCTTCTGTTAAATGCCATAGGAGCATTATCGGCAGCATAATATTTACCGGCTGGTGTCAAGGTATCAGCTAAAACCATAGCACGACAATCCTGCACCCAATTATAGATCGAATAGCGTTCTATAAATGAAGCTGTATCCAGTACCTGAAGAATATTTTTGAGGTCACTCAGTTGTTTGGCCGCATTTGCAACCGATAGAGAATGGTCACTTGTCGGCCAATACTCTGACGTCCAGTTAGCTCCATTATTCCACTCGGTAATCCAGATCGGACGACCTGTTCTTTGATGAATGGCTTTCAGGTCATTATACCAGCTCGAAGGAGATTTCCCTCCCCAATACGCATGCCAGGCCACATAATCCACACGGTAATTTTTGGCTTTACAGCTATCCATGAACGCATAAATCCAGGCAGTAGAGGTACAAGCAGGTGAACCGATACGTAAGCCGGTTTTCATCATTTCAGGCCACTGTGCCAATGCCTGTGAAACAGTTAAGTTAGACTGTTCTGTGTGATCCGGTTCATTAAATCCAAGAACGTGGGAGACATAGGTTTTCCCACTGATCTCAGACCATCCGGGCCAGCCACCATTCTGTCGAATGGGTACATACTCCACATAAGGTGTTGTAGAACCTCCGGCACTCCAATCGTAGCGCCAGGTAGCATTCACCAGGTTATATTGATTAAAACTACTTCCGGCCCAACCTTTTTTAGATACGTACTCCCATTCAAGTACACGAATAAAGGAAACTTTCCGATCCAATAAATCAGGCATCACCGGAATTTCCAGATCTTCTTTATCAGCGATATATACGCGGCTATATCCTGTACCGTCAGCAGCAGTTGCCAAAGTTGCCATGTAGCCTCTCTTCAACTTGAAGGACCTGATCTTATTATCGTAGCTTCCTAATGCATTATTAAATGTAAAGAGTGAATATTTCTGTGCGCTTCCGGAGAAATTCTGTTCTGCGTATACAGTGAGAGGTTGATAAGTAGATGCTTGTGGAATAATTACCGTTCCATGCTTATAAATAGAAACACGGACATTCGTTTTTAAAGCAGCTGGTTGATCATTAATATAAATGTATTTTAAAAGAGAATCTATTGCAAAAGAGGGTCTGATATTATCAAAAAAGACCCATGAATTTTCAGAATTCAGTTTGACAATACTATTATTTAATGGTTTGGTTATAGCGGTCAAATGTAAATCAGTTTGCCCATCAATTACAATTTCTTTATCGGTATAAGATGCTGTAGTAACTTCTTTAGCCGTTAAAGAGATCGTTGTTCTGGCATTCTGACCAAAAGCAATCATAGAAAGCAAAAGATAAACAATTGAAAAAGTAAATGTTCTTCTCATGATATTGGTAAAATGGTTTCAGATTGTCCCCATAGGGTTAATGTATTTCACAAGACAAAATTACAGTCTAATTAAAAAACAGAGGAAACTATACGTTCAAATAGGGTGAAGATATATTCAATGGGTTATTTTAGAGCAAAAAACCGGATTCCTCACCTCGCATTCACTACTATTGGTGGATTTCAGCAGATGATGATTGCATAAAACATCTTCTTCTTCCTGCAAAACATAAATCACACACAAATATTGGATGATTAATCAAACTGATCGGAATAAAAAAGAATACAGAAACTAAAATAGGTAATAAGTAATAGGACAAATTTATTGTCACATTTTACACTGAGTTGCACAGAGAAATCACAGAGTTGCACAGAGGTTTTTCTTTTCCTCTATTGGACTCTGCCTATTCTCTGTGTTATAGAATCTATTTTTCCATAGTTCTCTGTGGAACTCTGTGTAATACTCTGTGAACCTCTGTGTAATCAATGTGATAAAATAATACGATATTATTTCATTCTCATTACTTATAACAAACTTCAGTGTTGATTTTTCAATTGGAAATGATAAATCTTCATAAAACCACACGCTAACCTGTTTTTTAAGCTTTGAGAATTAAAAATTCCGGACATATTCCCGTTCAATAATCAAATATTCAAATCTCAGCGCATGAAAACAGGCCGGAATTAGTCCATAACAAGGCTATTCACACCGATTAAACGACTAGCTATCAATGTGTCGTCAATTACATACGAGCAATTACAAAGGCACTTTCTACTATTTCTATTTATAAAGCATCTGGATGAAAAAACATACTGATTACACCCCAATAAATAAAAAAAGGAGATTGGCATATTCTACCAATCTCCTTCCTTGTATTATATAAGATTACAAGCCGCAATCTATTTTACACATTGCCTGTACAAGTTTTGTATGTATAATCAGGCCATTCTCCTGAGCCGCCTGCCCACCCAGGGAGGTAATCTCCGATTTGTAATTGATCCCATAAGGCCAGAAGTGCATTCCGTCTCCTTTTAGAGTTTCCCCCGTAAGCGTTTTTAATAGAGTGGATGCGTTAGTTCCTGTCCAGACATTACTTACCATTTTGCCTTGCCAAACTGTTGTGGTACCCGAACCAAAATAGTGAGCCATCTCATGCATGGCTGTACCCACCCACATATAGGTGGTATTAGGTCCAAAACCAATGCTTCCATGATAAGAGGCCTGAGCTGTTGGAATTCCACTATTGTAATACACATATATATTAGCAGTGAAAGAGGTATATCTATTGTAATAATAGCACGCGCTATCCATGGCTGCTTTGATCAATCGATACGGTTGGGGATTGGCCATAGAGTCGATATTCAATGAATAAGTTACATTACCCATCAATGCTTTTACGACAATTTGGTTTCCATAAGATGTACCGACGCAATTGGTTGCGTAAGACCGGACATAATATGTACCGTTCAGACTCAAATTTGACATCGTCGCGTAAAATTGTCCTACAGATGTACCACTTGAATATTTGGTATCACTGATTGTAGGATTTTTGGACGTCGACCAACAGATACCCCGTTCGGTCAATGCACATCCGCCATTACTTGTCACATTTACAGTACAACGTGCTTTATTTAAACTGTAATCATAGACAGCGGATACCGTTTCAACGACCGGCAAACTATAACTCAACGTTGTAAAAACAATTTGCTTACCATAAGATGTTCCCATGGAGTTTGTGGCATAGGCTCGTACATAATAGGTTGTATTTGCAGTTAATCCTGAAATAGTAACAGTAGAAGAATCAGCTGTTGAAATTGAAACAACCTTGTTATTCTCTAGTGTAGGATTTTCTGATGTACTCCAACAAACACCTTTTTCCGTAATGCCAGAACTTCCGAAAGCATTAATTTTTACACCACATTTCGTGGTTGTATAGGAAAGGGAGGTCGCTACGACTGTCTTTACCTGCGGCAGGTCTATGGAATCAATTCCCGCAAAAATGACACTATCAATAGACGATACCGGCAGACTGGTTATAGATTTATCCGTTTTATGAATGTTTAGGGTAGTTTCCCCATCACTGAACTTTAGGCTATCAACCGAAGAGATTGCAATCCCCAATTGGGTTGAATCCGCTTTAAATATGGTAATCTTTTTCTGAGCAAACAGGGTAATAAGACATATAACACTTAAAGTAATGAGTCCGTATTTTTTCATAGTTTGGTAAATTTAAATGCCTGGTTATTGACTTTAAGGATGTATAATCCCTGAGGTAATCGGCTTACATCGATTGGTTGAGACGCTGATGAGAGTTGAAGCTGAAGTACCGGCGAACCACTGACAGAATATATGCTGATGGATATTTCTCCTTCCGGAACATTTTTCAAAACAATATAATCAGTTGCAGGATTAGGGTAAATCTGGATAGATTTATCCACTTTTGATAGACTTACTCCAGTGGGAGCGCCAAATACTAATTTACGGATTGATGTGATGGCGACGACCTCACTACTTCCTCCCGGATAATTCAACATCAGATTATTCTCCGAAAAAGTGATTTTACCTAAAGCGCTCAGGCTTATATTTTTTTCCGAACCGTCTGTTTTCTTTATCCCCAATAGAGTAGATTGGG
Organism: Bacteroidales bacterium; assembly: GCA_963668555.2. Lineage (GTDB taxonomy): Bacteria > Bacteroidota > Bacteroidia > Bacteroidales > UBA7332 > CAXXIC01. The sequence goes on along the minus strand of CAXXIC010000001.1, from coordinate 3,596,449 downwards.
AATAGACAGCTACCACGCTAAATCCGAACATACAGAACAGGAATAGCGTAAGGAACAAATTATGCTTCATAATTGATTTAAATTAAAGTTGATCCATTTGAAACTGAAGACTTAGGTCATTGTTTCAATTTTGACTGGAAATTATTGAGAAAAAGAGATGCAACTATTTCTTTGTAAAAGCGGATTGTTTAATCTATAATAAGAGACAAGAGACAGACCACTTATTGTAAAATAAGGTATAATTCATGTAGACGTTATTTCCATATTCCAGAGGTATTGATTTAGATTAAAAAACTAAAGATATTAGATACAGCACATTACCACAGACAAACATTTTATCTATATTACTGTAATACAAATGTATAGAGTGCTACAACAACCAGGGGTCAAAAACAGGTCAAATAGGGAGACTATTTATTCCCCTTACCAACATGATTGATCCTGAAAATAGTTCTATAGAGGTAAAAAAAAAGGAGTGTCCCAAAAGTCTTAATTGAACGCGAAGGCGCAAAAACGCGAAGGAATATATAATTGAATATAAATACTTTGCGTCTTAGCGACTTTGCGTTTAATTTCTTTGACTTTTGGGACATCCCCAATATGCAAATAATGCACGAACTACACCTTTTCGGTGCTATTCAAAATTTAGTTGCCGATTCTCTCCTTTCCTAAACTCAACAACAACAGTCTTCTTATCCCTGGAAATTTTCAATCCTTTCACGGGAACCAATTCATCATCGGTCCAGCTTTCATTCGCTTTTTTCCAAAGCATCAGGGTAGCATAAATCCCCTGATTCTTCTTGCCCGGAATAAACTTACCCGTCGCATTGATCACGGTACTTTTTTCACTTTCCGGATGCAATCCTTTGGCACGAACAAATTCCATCGCATTCCATCCGCGCAATGAAACCATCGCTAATTGATATTCTCCATTATTGATTATCCGCACCTCGCAACCTTTCACTTTTCGGGTTTCTTCTTTAATCGCTGTTTTCAGTTCGGGAAGCGAATAGTGCCCCAAACGCATTTCGGCTGTATCCGTACTGATGTTCCGGTCCACCCGCAGAATACCATTTACTAAAGGGATATCCGCTAATTGCAGTTTTATATTTGGATTGGTTTCCAGTACGACATCGCGGTAGTACACTCCATTGTCGAATTTCTTAAAATCGAATAACCGGAGCGCCTCCCACTGTTTGGCCCTGTTTTTAATGACATAATTCATCGATACTTCGCCGTTTTCACCATCTGCTTGCCAGGGAAATGCACTATTGTAGGACAACCGGTTGTAGTTCTCTGTAGATCTGAACTTTTGCCAATCGTCCTTTACCTTCTCATGACACCATGCCCGCACTTCCGATGCCCCGATGGCGGGATAGTCGGTAATCAGAATATTGGATCCCGGTTGGAATTTGTTATAAACCTTCGCAGCATCCAACACTTTTTCCCACGGCCCTTCATTTTCCTTGGCTGTCCAGAAAGGGCTATCGGCTGGTACTAATAGTCCCAGAAATGCTTTCGCCATCCAGAATACGCTACCCCTGCAACTATAAATCTGAACAGCCGGTTCGAAGGCTCCGTAAAATCCGAGCGTGGGCACTCCGTCTTTTAAGAATTCAGGATGTTGGAAAAACTGAAGAATAGTTCCGGAAGCGATTCTGCGCATCCATCCGTAATTAATATCGGGACGATTGGAGAATCCCATTAACGGAAATGGCACAATGGCTCCGGTACGATAGCAAATGCTGCGTCCCCACATGATCATCTTACCATCACGGCTGAACAGGTATGGATAGTTTGCGGACAGATCATTGAAATTTTGCTGAAATTTATGCGCATACTCCGGATAATATTTTTTGCCAAAAAACTCCGACCATAGCGTTCCATACATCTGGAACGCCCACATGCTATAATAATCGAAAGCGGGACTATCGTTGTACCATCCTTCTCCGCGATAAGCCTTCAGTGATTTCTGAAGATACTCTTCCAGCAGTTTTTCATTGACGGTGTAACCCTGATTTTTAAAAAAGCTCAACACGAATATGTTAAAGAATTTCCAGTTTGAATCAACGGTCGGCCCATCACCATAACTAAGCATGGTTGAAGCCAAAGCATCTTTCTGCTCTTTGGTAAGCGGTTCCCACAAAATATCGGGAATGGCAAACAACGAAACAGAAAGGCCTCCGAATTCCACCAGAATCTGACTAGGGCCACCGTTTTTAGCACGGGGCTTAATATAGCTTGGGCTATTCGGATCAATCAATCTTAATATCTGATGGCGATAATAATCCGCCACTTTTATACCGTTGATCTCCAGATTAGGATCTTCCTTCAGCAATGGAACAGCAACAAAAAGTGTACGACAAAGCCCTTCGAGTTTCTCGGTTGGGATCTGGTCATCGTTGCGTGGATAACTTTTGCCGGGTTGTTTGGGAAACTTCATCGGATCATCCAGCGTTTTGATATATCCGAAAGCTCCTTTCAACAGATATAAAGCGGCATCTTTCCAGTGCTTGCGGGTCATTCCGGTTTTCGGACTCAGGTTGTAATCCGGCTGCTCCAGTTGGAAAATGGATTCGGTCTGTTTATCCATTTCCTTTGCCTGAATGGTACCAATGGCAAGCAGACCGATCATCAGAAAAAGTAGTTTCATGTTCAGTTTCATAGATTGTCTATTATTTCTTCGTTATAACAAAAACCCGCATGTATTGACGTTTATCCTCATTTAAAGATCGTCATTACATGCGAGTTTCACATATTTTTATGATGTCTAAATCACCGGTCCGGGATTAAAAAGTCGGATCAACCTGTTTAATTGTTCCATCTTCGTTGAATTCCATCTTATCGATGCACACTTCACGATGGAAACCGGCCGCATCCCCCATCTTAATGCCGTCAGGGTACGGGAAACGGTGGTAAACAATATACCATTCGTCTTTGCCCGGAATCTGCAAAACAGAGTTGTGACCGGTACCGTAAATACCTTTCTCCGGAGCTTTGGCGATTACAATGTTATTTGCCGGAATCTCAAGAGGACCAACCGGTGATTTTGACATGCCGTAACGCACCTTGTAGTTCGGGCTGCGGGTATCATCATCCGACCACATAAAGTAGTAGATTCCTTTACGATAGAAAACATAGGTCCCTTCGCGGAATGTGCGATCCACTTTAATCGTTTGTAACGTTTCCTTTTTGATAGAGACCATATCTTTATTCAATTCCGCTACCGCCAGATAGCCGTTACCCCAATAGAGATAACATTTTCCACTTACAGGATCCTGAAAAACATCCGGGTCAATTTCCTGACCACCTCTTACACCGGCAGGTTTCTCTGCGATAAGCGGATTCCCTGAGTCTTTAAACGGACCGGTTGGATTGTCGGCAACTGCCACACCGATTTTTTGAGCCGCGGTGAAATAGTAGTAGTATTTGTATTTCTTGCCCTTTCCCTTTTCAATAATACATGGCGCCCAGGCATTACGATTAGCCCAAGACACATCTTTATTCAGATCAAGAATCACACCTTCGTCTTTCCACTCTTTCAAATCGGTTGATGAGAATGTTTTGAAATAGGTTCCGCTCCAGCCGTTAAATCCGTCGCTGGTCGGATAAATGTAGTATTTACCGGTCTTTTTTGCATATAATACTTCGGGATCGGCAAAATAACCGGGTAATACCGGATTACTCTGACTGTAGTTAAAGTTTGCCGGTTTACCCCATTTGGCCATCAGGGTATTCAATTCTTTGCGGGTAATCGGCATGATGGTTCCGTGACGAGGGTGGAAATCCATCGTTACATCCTGATCAATAGCCGTGAAGTTAGTCAAATCCGAACTGCGGGTAAACTGGTATTTGCCTTTCATATACATGTCGTACATGAGGATGTAATCGTTCGAATTGTTCAGCTTGAAAGTTCCGGCTCCTTCGACCGCTTCGGTAGTCTGTTGAAGATATTTGTCATACTCCTCCCATTGACCTGAAGTCAGATCTTTGGTCATCGCTCTTTTGATGCCGTTACCGTGACCTTCGGTTTTATAAAACAGGTAGAAGGTTGAATCTTTGTAAACAATATCTCCGTCAATACAGGATTTTTTATCAGCCGGGATAAACAAAGGCTTAGGAGTGCCTTCCAAATCGGTAAAATCCTTATTGGCATAAGCATAATAGATAATATCCGGACCGTTGCCGTGCTGCATCGACCAGTACACCATATACTTTTTAGCATTGGCATCATAGATCGTCTGAGGAGCCCATACGCGTTTCAGATTTTCCTGACCTGGGTACTTCTTCTGAATATTGATAATGGTCGATTTCCAGTTTACAAGATCGGTTGATTTCATCAACACCATCGCACGGTTTGAATCCCAACCTTTGGCACACACCATATCGGTAGCCACCATGTAGAAGGTTTTACCGTCTTCTCCACGCAGAATATGCGGGTCGCGCACACCGCCGGTTTCGCTGATATCGGCAGAATTAATCACTGCCTGATTATTATTCAAAGCGTAATAGTTATACCCATTGCTGCTGATTCCAAAATGGATCGACTCTTCCTCTTTCCGGTTACCGGTAAAGTAGACAAACAAATAGGCGACATAATCCTTTTGTGCCAGGGCAGGAAGGATATTTTGCGCAGCCAGGTTAAAAGACTCTCCCAACAGGAGTAATAGAAAGACTGAAAGTGTTTTCCAATAGATTCTTCTCATATTCACAGTTTATTTTGCTTGGATTTCTTCGATTTTCCGGCATCTGATTGGCTAATGACAAAACAAAAGGGTCCCGTCAATATCCCCAACAAGATATAGGCACAAAATTACAAAAAGCCTATACACTATAAGTATAGTAATTTGTCAGATGAGGTATATTATTCGGTCAAAGATTCACTTCCGATAGCTATCCTTCCTATTTTTTCAGAAGGCAAACTTCGTAGACGCCACCAGCTACAGAGCCCTGAGCAGCTTCGAACTTCACAACTAAAGTCCCGGCAGATTGTTTGAGGATATTGGCCGGAATGGTATAGTCCACGGTATAGAAATCATTACCCTGACTTCCATCGAGTGTTACGTCAGCTATGGACTGGTTGTTGATCAGAATCTTAAAGCTACGGTCTTTGTCTGCACCAAAGTAGGTCACCTGCAACATGTCGGCCAGTTTTTCTTTATCTCTGAGCTTATAGCTGAACCAGCCTCTCGCATCGCGCCAGTGACGATCCTTATTGACTCCCACATTGGAACGATCCGTCTCGATAAAGTGATCCGATTCCGGCTGTTGCTCCCCACAGACCACCAAATCAAGCGTCATAGCCGCCAGCTTCTGACGAACGGCTTCCTCTTCGGCTAACTTTTGCTGAATGGACTGTATCTTTTCGGGCGTTTCGATCTGCCAGTAGATCATGTAACGGGAATCGTGCAATTTGTAGAAAGGCATTAGCTCCAGATTTTTGAATTTCTCCTGATAAATCAGATCACCGGCCGTAAAGGTCAACGGTTTTCCGGCAACCGGTCTGATCATTGAAGCTACATTCTTATCCTTGCTGGCAAACATCGGCATCTCCAGCAACGGAATCTGACGACCCGAAGCAATATGACCTCCACGGCTGTCATCGGCAAAGAGTCCTGTCATTTCGGCGGTATCGGTTTTAGCGGCCAAAACAATCGGCCCGTGCAAAATGGCGACATAATTGGAACCGTCAGGCATTTGCTCTACGGTAGTCTGCATAGGTAGGGAAACTGTTATCTTATCGCCGTTTTTCCATTTCCGGGTTATGGCAACATACGAACCCGGAGTTCCTTTTACCTCAACCGGCTCGCCATTTACCTGTACCTTTAATGCATTTGCAGCCACCCACACCGGATAGCGCACCTGAAGGGTAAACTTCGAGGTTTTCTTCGCCTCAACAGTCAACGTGGTGGTTTCGGATTCCGGAAAAGTCGTATTTTGGGTAAGGTTAATTCCTTTCTCTTTCCAGTGCAGGCGTGAAGGTATAAAGAGATTTACGAACAGTTCTTTCTGATTGTATGCGTAAATCATCTCATTGTACTTCGCGTGGTTCTCCATCCCCGATCCCACACAACACCACATGCTGGTCTGCGGTTGGGAATAGACACGGTAATGCCCCGGACGCATGGGGGTGAAATAGACGAACCCGCCTTTATCGGGATGTTGGGTAGAAAGAATATGATTGTACAATGCGCGTTCATAGTAATCCATATATTTCTCCAAACCTTCTGCCTGATACAACATCTTGGTCAGCTTGAGCATATTGTAGGTATTACAGGTCTCGGGGCCTTGCTCACTGGTGATCATCGACGAGAAATTGTTGGACGGATGGAAGTGCTCACGGACACTGTTTCCTCCGATTGCGCAGGTTCTGTGCTCCACCACCGTTTCCCAAAAGAAGCGGGCCGCTTTTCGGTATGCGGTATCTTCCGCAATTTCGGCAATCCGCTCAAACCCGATTACTTTCGGGATTTGCGTATTGGCGTGCAGCCCGTTTAGTTTGTCCTGTTGTTTCGCTAAAGGCTCTAAAATAGTTTTATGCGAAAATTTATAGGCCAACGTCAGGTATTTCTTATCACCGGTAATCGCTGCCACATCAGCAAAAACTTCGTTTAATCCACCATGCTCCGAACGCAACAGAGTCTGAATCTGCTCATCGCTCAGGCGGCTGGTTTCCCGTAGCATCCAATCACAGTAACGAATCAGCATTTCCTTTGCCTTCGCACTTCCGGCATACAACCAGGCATCACGCAGTCCGGCATACGTTTTATGAATGTTATAGAGCGGTACCCATTTTCCGTTAATATCAAACGATCCGGCCCTGATTTTCCCGTTAGCAATGTCCGCCCACAGCTCTTTACTGCCGGGAACGCCTCCGATGTATCCGTTCCCGCTATTATCCTGGCATTTTTTCAATTCATCCAGCATGTAATTTAGGCGGCCAAGCACTTTGACATCACCGGTAGAAGCGTACATCAACGATAAAGCGGTCAGATAATGACCTCCGATATGGCCATCGAGACCGGTATTTTCCCAGTTGGTATAATTCTGTGCTTTGGGCTGCAATCCGGCTTCACGCAAATATGGAGCAAGTAACCGGTCCGGATCGAGCGACATGATGTAATGCAGATCGGTCATTTCGGCATCTTTAAACGCTCCGGGCAGCAACTGCACATCCTGCAGCCTGAAGGTGTTTATCCGGTTGGCTCCCTGCGAATGAAAGCTCAATGCGGCAAACATTGTAACTGATAAGGCTAGTTTTTTCATTAGGTTAGAATAATGTATTGTGTGTTTTGTGTGCAAATATATTTCAGAATCAAATAAGAGAGTTCTAATTTTGAATATATAAGATTGAATTTGGAATCAATATGCTTTCCAAGGAAGAAAACGGTTCCAGCCTAATTCGCCAAAACCGTTTTTTATTTTATTTAGAAGGTTGGTATACGGAAATTCATTTAGATAAAAAATGGAACGCGGATTTACACAGATTAAGCGGATATTTACGGATATAAAATTGACTTCGTCTATTGATTTAATAGAAAATCAAAAATGCTTGCATTTTATCATATCCGTCCCGAATAACTATCGGGATCATCCGCCAGATCAGCGTAAATCCGCGTCCTATTCTTTGATCTTCATTTGATACATTAAAGGCAATCCACCGAAAACATTATAGGAGCCTTATATATAATGAAAGAAAGTCAGTTTCTTAGTTGGTAATAATCACCCCGCCGTTTGGCTGAATCATCAAATCCGTTTTACCGTCTTTTTTAATTTGAGTCTGTTCCATGCGTGGAGATGCATCTTTTTCATCAAAATAGCGGGTCGCTTTCTGACCGGCCAGCATAGACAGATCGACCTTGAGTTTCAATGCTTCCTTGCCGGCATTAATACCTATGACATACCATTTTACCCCATGACGGCGAGCCACGACGCAATATTTTCCGGGATAACCATCGATGAAACGGGTCTCATCCCAGGTGGTTGGTACCTGTTTCATAAAGTCAATAACGAAGGATGGTACATCTGTCAGGTTATTGGGTGCTATTGCAAAGTTTTGGATAGCATTTTGATACAATACTGCTGTGGCAATCTGGTAAGTATCGGTCGTTTTGCGGATCTTGCCTCCATTATTCGTGCGATTGAGTCTTTTATTAAGCAATACCGGACCAAACTCCATGCTTCCCACCGCATTTCGGATAAACGGATGCAGGCAAGCATTAAACGCCTCCATATCATCAAAATGCTGGTTGAATATCAGATTCTCGGATGCCAGTACGGCTTCACTACCTACATAATTGGGATACATGCGCTCCCATCCGCGGGGTAGGGTACAACCGTGGAAGATAATCATCAGGCCATATTCGTTGGCATCCGACAAAATGTCTTCGTAGAGCTTCATCGTCTCCTGTTTGTCTCCGCCGAAAAAGTCCACTTTCAGACCTTTCACTCCGAGGCTTTGCAGCCATTTCATCTCCTGTTTACGAGCTACGGAGGTATTCATCTTCTGCTTCGGATCCTGAGGAGCGTCATTCCAACAACCGTTGGAGTTGTACCAAACAAAGACATCAACACCTTTATCTTTGGCATACTGAATAAGCGCAGGCATTCTGTTGTATCCGATCTGGCTCTCCCAACCACCGTCAATCAAAACATATTCATAACCCATTTGGGCAGCTAAGTCAATGTATTTGATCTGATCATCGTAGCAGATGCTGGCATCCTGCCACATAATCCAGCTCCAGGTAGAACGACCAAACTTATATTCCTTAGATGGCTCATAAAGCGGTTTCACCACATCAAACGGAACGGTGGTTTCCACGATCGGTTTCAGGTTACTTCCCACGGTGATGGTACGCCAGGGAGTAGCACCCGGCAAAGCAATTCCGGCATTTGCTGCTCCTATTCCATTATTTTCTCCCTGATCGGGAAAAGCAATCGTATATAATCCATCTTTTGTCCCATCACTCAGATGTGAACCACAATATTGGCTGCTCACCCCGGTCTCTGAAACCAGCGCCCAACCATTATCTCCTACGTGAAAAAGACAGGGAAAAGTGTAACCGCGACCATATTGAGAAGGTGTTCCAATCGGTTCGTCTGCATGGTACTCTTCCTCGTAACTGGGTTTAGTGCGCATCCATCCGATCATCGGCGTTGCCTGCGGGCAAATGAAAGTGGTAGTCTGTTGCGGAAAATCAAATCCGGTCGTCTCCTTTTCAATGATGCAACGGGCTGTTTCACCATATTGAGGCATCGAGTAACGATAGGCAATATCGTTGTTACTTACGCGAAAAGTAATATCGATCTTCTTTTTGTCGGCATTGATCAGGGTGCAAACCAGTTCATGGGCCTGATAATGCACTTTGCCGGTTTTAATGCGGCTCTGATCGTAAGTCTCATCAATGGCAGATTCTTTTTGCCCCACCAACGACATGCCTTTGCTAAAATCACCAATATTCGTAATCAGCCCCAAAGGAGAATCTTCAAGTATTTGTTTTCCTTTGTAAGTGACAGCATAATTGGGAACTCCCTGTTTGAGGAATACTTTTACTTTTAACTGTTGATCAGGCCCCGATACTACAAGATCCTGCGCAAATAGCGAACCACCAGCCAGCAGCAAAGACAGGCCCAGAAATAGTTTTTTCATCGTGTGTTTTATTTTATTAGATAGTGAATATGTATGGTATTAGTATTGCAACTAAAACATCTTTACTTCAGATCCCCAAAATTAGCTCTATTATATCAAAATAAAGTGGACGATTTTGTAAAATGAGATGGAAAATCATTCAGTTGCTTATTTAAAGCAAAAAAAAACGGTTTCAGCGGGGAATGCTGAAACCGTTCTTTTGCTTTTGAATAAATCTCTTATTTCGTTTTCACGCGGATGACCGTGAATGAATAAGCGGGTAGTGAACAAGGGAATTCTTTGCTCACAGCGATAGTCCCCACTTCCGGCTTCGCACGCTTATTATTGATATCTCCTGTTAATACCGTTTTAACGGCTGACGGAAGAATAGATCCTGCGCCTTCGAGATTAACCTTGGTATTCACCTCAACCGGAAGCATATTCACCAATTTCACAATCAGATCACTGGTTTTGCTATCCCGAACGATCGAAACAGCCACGCGCTTATTTACGTCATCCTTATTGTCGGACAATTTCACGTTGCTTGCGATGTATATATCTCCGGCATTCTGACCATAAAGCTTTTGCACATAATAGTTAACGGTCAGCTTTACTTCCGCATTATTGAAGTAAATCATATCGGGATTCCACTGTGTATGGCCTTCTTTAGCCAAGAGCGGGGCATAGGAAGTCATGCTCACCACATCGCCGTTACGCTCCAGGGTGGTCATGTACAATGCTTCCGCAAGTGCATTGGTCAGGGTATTTCCCCGTGAAGCATATTCCCCGAGATAAACTTTCGGTTTTGAGCGATCGTATTTGTCGTAGTAATCCTGGTTGTTGATGAACCAGCCCGGTGACTGATAGTAGTGCTCATCCACCATGGGTACGCCCAGTTTGGTTGCAATATCCCAGCCTTCGGTATAATCGTTACCTTCTGAATTCGGACCGACCGTTCCGATCACTGTGATTTCGGGGTGTTTCGCTTTGATCACCTTATAAATGGCAGTAAAGCGTTCTTCAAACACCTCGGAGATCAGGTCTTCATTACCAATACCTACATATTTCAGGTTAAATGGTTTCGGGTGACCGGCCTCTGCACGCAGTTTGCCCCATTTGGTTTTCACATCACCGTTCGCCCATTCGATCAGGTCGAGGATATCTTGAATATATTGGTCCATTTCACACATCGGAACACCGCCTTGCTGGCCTGCTCCACCGGTAGCTGAATTCTGACAGGGAACACCCGCTGCAATCACAGGAAGGGGTTCCGCGCCCATATCTTCACAGTATTGAAAATACTCGAAATAGCCCAATCCCATCGACTGGTGATAACCCCAGAGATTGCGCATCGGTTTTCGGGTTTCCAACGGTCCGATCGTATTTTTCCAACGGTAGATGTTACCTAAGCCATCACCATGCGACACACAACCTCCCGGGAAGCGAACAAAACGAGGGTGAATATCAGCGACCAGCTGAGCCAGATCAGCACGCAATCCGTTTTTGCGACCTTTGAAAGTCTTCTGCGGAAACAGTGAAATCATATCTAGGGCTATTGTTCCGGTAGATTGCGGAACTACCTCCAACTTTGCATCAGCTACTGTTTTCTTAGCGATCAGCACCGCATTATACTTTTTCCATTCGGCTGAAATTACATTTACCACGGTCTCACCGTAAACTTCACCTTTCGCACTCACCAAACGAACCAACAACTTCATGCCTTTACCGTCGGTGTTGCGGGCAAAGATGGAAAAGTCATACTTCTCCCCTTCTTTCACGGCGATACCGTCAAAGCCTTCATTCATCAGTCCGGCTCCCGGTTCGTTGATCTTCAATACGGCATAATGCTTATTATTCGGATGAACAGGAGAAATTGTATCTATAACAAATTCTCCTTTACCGCCATTCAGGCTCCAGGCCTTGGTACTGTTCCAGGTTTTGTCCCTTCCCTCTTTATCGCTCAGGGCATATTCGAATCCGCGGTTTTGCACCAGTTCGGCATAAAGCCCACCATCTGCCGCGTAGTTAATATCTTCGAAGAAGACACCCACCAGTTTGTCACTGATCTTTTTACTGTTGGTCAGATTAGCAGAAACAGTGGCTTCGATCGGTTTCAATCCGGCAAACCGGGAGGCATCATCTTTCAATGATTCGCTGTACAATTTATTTTTGTAAGCCTCCAGCTGCTGTTGCTTGAGCAGGGCATCCACATCACTCCAGGCCACTTTGCGCACAATGCCGGTCTCCGGGTTATTGTTTACCGATACACTTTCGCGTGCATTCAGGCGCTGGGTTGCAGGAATTGCTTTTGCCGCAGTGTATGTTTTAAAATCTTTTGTGGTCACACTGTATGCTTCTGTCCCTTTTGCACTTGTGCTCAGCCACGAAATCACATACGATCCGCTCGCTTTATCATAAGACACTTCGGGTTGCAGACAATTTCCGTCTTTCATGACCGCAGGATAGGACTGAGGCTTCCAGTAAACCAGATCCTTAGATACTGCATGGGCAAATACGCCGTCTTTCTCGTTCACACTCCATATGCAATGCCAGAGTTTATCCGGTCCCTGAAAGAGAAACGGGTTGACTAATCTTTTCTCAGCCCCCCAGCGGCCATAATCGCAGAAGATAAAGCGGTGTTCGGGACCGATGGCATGCCAGCTCTTGCGGTCGGTACTCCAGGCAAAATGCATACCGTTGCGGCCCATATTTTTCTGCGTGGAATAAGCAAAGATATAAGCCGAATCCGGCTCATTGGTTGATTTGGCAAATAAGGCATGGCCAGGTATCAGGGATAACAGCCACAGCAGGGATAGGAATTTTTTCATTGATAAGTTCTTTAGATCTAATTTATTTTCGCGTCCAAAAGTACGGATATTCTTTATTCTTTAGGTTGATAATCTATTCTTTTTGGGTGGATAAATGTTCATGGAAGTTTATTTTCATTACTATCGCTGCTCATACCGGCCTTGCCTTATACCCTGTGCAAATAATTTCATAACGACTCTTCCATATCCGGAACTTAAAGTTATTTTTGCAAAAATAATTATTACAATATGAGAATAATCCTTGTACTTTGTTCCGTTTTATTTATTTCTGCTATTGTTTCGGCACAGTCTCATTACCCGTTAGACACACTTTCACTGGATCAAAAAAAACAGATGTGCAAAGAATACAAAGAAAGATACACAGACTTCAAAACCCGGTTGAAAATCAAATATAATGGCAGTGATCTGAAAAGTATTCTCAAGTTATATGATGATGTAAATAAAGAATTCGAAAAGGACATTAATTCGGGTGAATATCTGAGCGATAAGAGATACACAACCGAAGTTGATAAAGTTATCGCAGATCTCAGAAAAAAGAATCCTCAAATCCCCGGGGACATCAAATATTACCTCACACGTGACCTGTCACTCAATGCAGCATCTTTAGGTAATCACAATATCCTGATCAATTTAGGTACTTTCTACTACCTCGACAACGAACAACAACTGGCCGCAATACTAGCTCATGAGATCAGCCACATTATACTGGAACATACGCATAAAACCATTCTGATGAAAACCGGCAATATGAAAGATGAAGCTAAGGCACATATATCGGAGATCAAACAGGAGGGCTGCGGTAAAAGTGAAAAAGCCTGGAGCAAAGTCAAACAATTACTGTACGAGCAAAGTAACTACAACCGAAGCCAGGAATATGAAGCAGATTCACTGGGCTATCAATTGTACAAAAATGCTGGATATGTAAAAAATGAATATATCAACTCCCTAAAGTTGCTTGATCTGTACGACTCCATCAAACCCATGGGTGTGAAAGAAGAGACTTATCATACAGTTTTCAATCTGCCTGCTCAGCCGTTTAATCAAGAATGGATGAAAATGGAAAACTTCAACGGTTATGACTATTCAAAGTACAAGGAAAAGTTTAACTTAGATTCTCTATCACACCACCCGAAAACGCTGAACCGCATCAACAAACTAAGAAGTGAATTCCCTGAACTTTCAAGCGACACCGGTAAAGCTGTTTGTTCCATAGAATTTGGGAAGCTACAGGAGCTGACGCGTATCAGTCAGGCATCGTGCCTTGAATACGATGAAGAATATGGCTTGGGGGTATACATATGCCTACTGTACCTGCAGAAAAATCAGGAAACAGACTACTATAAGCATTGGCTCGGCGAGTTTTTCGATAAAATCTATGAAGCGCGCAAGCATTACACCCTCAACAGGTATGTGGATCGGGTAGATCCCAAAAATCACTCGCTGAGTTATCAGCAATTCCTCAACTTCATCTGGAATCTGAATCTCAAAGAAATAAAAAACATTGCAGACTATTATAAGACAAAAGGCTCCTGAACAGGAGCCTTTTGCTATTATACTTAATAATTAAGCTTTTCCAGACGAATCTGATTGTACTTGTCTTTTTCATTATACTCTCTCAGCATAATATACCCCTCCTTGGCAGGTATAGCATCTATCAGGTATTTCTTTTTCGAATACATCGAAATCTTTTCAGTCGTCAACTTTCCATCCAGAATCGTATGTATGCCCAACATCCATTGTTTCTTGTTGACTTCCGGATTTAACTCATTATCACAGGTAAAGAAGGCTGAACCACTTTCGTTTTTAATGGATTGAGAAAAGAGATAATAATTTACCAAATACGGATAGGTTTTCTCTCTATGTATCTGATCCACTCCTATACAATGAAAATCCTTGTCCAGATGAAAAACGTTCAGGTCTTTTACTTCGGCCGGACTCGGAGACAACCATCCCAATAAGGGCAACCACCAGCATTTATATCCGCCCGGATATCTCTGTTCTGTCAGAATAGCGACAGATCCATCATTCCTGAAGAAGAATTTCTTCGGCCAGACATAGTATCCACCTTTAAGCTTCCCTTTTGGTTTTACAGAAATGAAAGAAGCATAGTCTAACCAGGTCGTACTTTTATTATAAATCTCGTCACCTGATTCATCCAGAACGATTTTATAAAATCCCAGCGATTTTTTATACTGTCCTTTTGGAGAATAATCTCCGGAAATCACCAATTTTCCGTCAATCTCCTTTACATAAACTGACTGCTCATATTTACTCGCTTCATCCTTAAGGACTTTCGTGTAAATCTTTTCTCCGGTGCGAATATCGATTTTAATCAGCCTTCGTCGAATTACTTTCATACTGCTGATATCCTGCTCCATCAGGTAAAGATTATTGTTTTTCAAATGCAAGGCTGAACAATGGGTATAGTTATACATCCCTGCACCTGCACCATTATACTCATACTTCCAGAGCAACTTCTTATCTTCATTATACATTCGGATAATATTTTCCTGAAAAGCCAGACCATCCCGATTCATTTCGGTCACATAAAATCCCTTGAAACTTCCATTGTCGAAAGGATGAATAATCAACTTGTTAATCGATTTCTTATTCTGTTTTTTCAACATTCCCGCATCTGCCGGCAGTTCAACAATGCTGTCATTCTCAAATTTCAACTCTCTGGATACACTATTATCCTTCAGGGAAATAATCTGAAATCCCGATGTAAGCGGATATTCATTACCTATTACGGGTTGATAGGAATAAAAATTGGTCAGGATGAGCTTATCCCCCATCATGGAACAATCCAGATATGCACACTTCACACCTGTCGACCAGGCTCCGCCCTCTTTGTATGAATTACTTACAAAAGTGCCGTTTGCAGCCCGGTTCAGGTTTTTATCCAATAGCACATACTCCATGGTTTTATTTACCTTATCGGCATCTCGCTTATAGAGATAAAAATAACCATACAAATCTTCATTGGAATCATACAAAATGGTACTTAAGACCATTTTCCCTTCAGCAAGTTTCATAAGATCCTGCATCTGTCCGAAAGCCAATGTAGTTACCAGCAAACATAAAATCAATAATCTAACTCTCATTCTCATTACACAATATTTAATCGATATTATTTTTAGACCTTATTTCTCTACTAACTCTATATAGTAGCGCATTTGCAGTATAACCATCCATCCATTAGATTCAAACCATTCTGTATGTTCATACTCCAATTCATTAGTTAAATATATTTATCATGCATTTTAAATATTGCGCAAATGTAAATAAAACATCACATTACACAACTAAAACTACATGTAAAATAAGTCACGGCTACCGATGCCAGCTAAGTTACAAGCACTGACAATGACAAAGTGCTATTTTGCTTCCCGGATAATGCTTTGTCTATTGACAAACTGGTTTTTCCATTGTGAAATATCACTTTGTCTATTGACAAACTGGTTTTTCGTTTGTGAAATAACACTTTGTCTACTGACAAACTGGTTTTTCGTTTGTGAAATAATGCTTTGTCTACTGACAAACTGGTTTTTCGTTTGTGAAATAACGCTTTGTCTACTGACAAACTGGTTTTTCGTTTGTGAAATAATGCTTTGTCTACTGACAAACTGGTTTTTCGTTTGTGAAATAACGCTTTGTCTACTGACAACACGCTATTTTACTTGTTGGAAACCGTTTTGTAAGTGTAATGTGGGTCACTTTCGTTGTAAAATGATAGTTAATCGTAGTATTTCGCCTCACTTTTACCCCGATGAAACAGTTAATAGAGCAGATTACTCTTGCTTAAGGTACAATATCCGGCATCGGCATGTCCGATTGCTCCTCTCAACATTCGGAATGCGATTCACAACGTCCCACCAAGGCTATTTCCCCCGTTACTTTCCGTAGTATGACTCTTTTGGGTCTCCCAAATTTCTGATGTAAGCTCATCTCCCTTGAAATAACTCAAACTTACGCGGAGAGTATTCGATCCGTCAGCTATATCATCATCGACAACATCGGAAGAAGTGAGTAAAGCAGTTGCTTCGGGGGTATTGAAAAGAGCGGAAGGTGTTTCACCTCATGGCTTACCTTAATATATAGTAAAGCCGAATAGAATTGCGACAAAAGGAGAAGTCACTAACTTTGTTTCATGGAAAGATTTTTAAGCCCGTCAGAGCGGGATTTACTCAGTAAACTACAACGGAGCGTTTCAGACAAATTGAAATACATTCGTATAACCGTTCTGTTACTCTTGGATAAAGGGAGATCGGTAACCGAAATAGCAGAGGATTTAGGAATAGACGGTAGTACTGTCTATAGATATAAACAAGCTTATGATACAGATGGATTAGATATCTATCTGGAAACTAACTATAAAGGGAGGTGGGGCTTATTGAGTTGTATAGAGTTGAGTCGCCTTAGGTCAGAATTAGATCGAACGCTTTATACAGAATGTAAACAAATTATCGAGTATATCCGTACCCATTTTAAGGTAAGATATAGCGTAAGTGGAGTAAGAGATCTGCTTCACCGTATCGGTTATAGTTACAAACTAACAACGGAGGTTCCGTGTGAAGCTAAAGCTGAAAAGCAAGAACAATTCTTACAAGAAACCCTTCCTACTCTTCTGGAAGAAGAAGAAAAAGGAGAAATCATCATATATTATATTGACGGTGTGCATCCCACACACAACAGTCGTAGTACATTTGCCTGGATAGAAAAAGGGAAAGAACGGGAACAGCCGACTGTCAGCGGCAGGGATCGGGTGAATATCAACGGCGCTTTAAATGCTTTGGATGTAACTGATATTGAGATTGTTGAATCTAATTCAGTCAATGCGCAAAGTACCCAGGAACTCTACGCGAAATTACTTGCAAAACATCCGGACAAGAAAATCAAGGTGATCAGTGATAATGCCAGGTATTATAAAAATGCAGCCTTAAAAGAATGGTTGTCTGCTAATGAAAGATTAGAACAGATATTCCTTCCGGCATACTCCCCAAATTTGAACCTGATAGAACGGCTTTGGAAGTTTATGAGAAAGAAGATCATCAACACAGGATTCTTCAGAACCAAAAATGAATTCAAGAAAGCATTGCTCAATTTTTTTGAGCAAATCCATGTCTATAAACAGGACCTAAAATCTCTTTTAACCCTAAAATTCAAAGTGATTAATTCGCAATCCTTAGCGCTTTGACTATAAAAACAATATAGATGTAAGTATTCTTTCCTATTGACTACAATAAAAGAAAGCGGATTCAGAATAATTTGCTGAATCCGCTTTCTTATTTTAGCTTCGCTTTCTTGCGCCAGCCGGAGACCGGCTTTTAGCTTTGACATAGCGGGACGTAATGCCAATCAGCCTTCGCTTGCAGCCTTCAGCGAACCGGGATTTATACGGATACCCATTTAATAAATTCACTCCCCCAGAATTTTAAAATCCAATATCTTAGCAGTATCAGACTCCATGCTATGTATATGTCGTATAGCACAACTATCAGTCTGAGGTTCTTTTGTATATCGATATGGACCCTCTATATATCCAGTGTAACTTATCCATATTTTCACATAATGTGTCTCATCTATCACATTACAAACCTCGTGATCAAGTACCTTTCTATATTTACTTTCGACAAGTCTTATCCAAAGACCATAGATCATCATTCTAACACCACATTTACATTCTATTGCTTTATAAATATCAAAATTTTCTTTTTTGAAAACATTGCTATCTTTTTCTTGAACAGGAATAAAAATCATAATATCTCTCCCATCTTCTGCAAAGAATGCTACTGCATTTCCTGTATAATTAGTGATTATCATTTTAGGAGACGATGGCCTCTTTAAATTTTGATTTTCTTTGTTTTCGGGTTTACAAGAGATTAACAGCACAAATAAAAGAATCATTACTCTATATTCCATAATCTATCGTTTAAAAAAACCAGAACCTTTTCTATGTAAAAATCCCGCCCCTCCGGATTTACCAACAAAAGCAGCGGTACCGTCGGCGGGTCCCGATAGCCATCGGGATGCAATCCCGCCTCTTTAGTAATATCAGGATTTAAAATCCGACAACAAACTATTCCGCTTTAAAAATAGTCATTTTTGAAATGCTGGCAATGTCCGTTTTCATTTGTTTTCGGGATTACAAATTAGCTCCACTGAACGTTGTTTCCTTTAATAATGAAAAGGCAGAATACAATTCAGCCTTGACCATACACATTCCTCTACGGTTTTATATCCGGTGCAACGGGATTGTTTTGAAGCATGTACAATACAATGGCCATCGAAAACCGACGTTTGATCCCGGTAATTTCCATGGTAAAATATAATTGGACTTTGAATTCAATTACAAAAAACACAAATTAGATTTATCAATCCATACTTATCCACAATAAAAATAAATTTATTGACATTTGGACTGATTTTTCGTACTTTTGTAGTGTATCAATTCAATATTTGTATAAAATAGGCGATTAGATAAAAAAAGCAAGGGAGACCAAAGGCTAGAGCCAAAAAGAAGTGGGTCTATCCCTACAAATGGGTCAATACTACTATTCCAAAATCGAGAACAACAAAACCGATCCGCATCTTTCTACCATCGAAAAAATTAAACTAGTAACGATATGCACACAGAAAACGTTTTTATCGTACATCCGGCCAATTCAGAGCAGGCAAGTGCTTTAAAAGCTTTTATAAAAGCTCTTAAAATCAAATTTGAAGTAACCACCGAAAAGGCTTATAATTCTGAGTTTGTCGCTAAAATCGAAGAAAGCCGGGAACAATACAAGGAGGGAGATTTCACCGTGATCAAAACGGAAGATTTATGGAAGTAGCCTATACCCAAAAAGCCCAGGAGGATATTGCCTATTGGAAAAGCACCGGAAACAAGCAGGTAATGACTAAAATATCAACCCTCATAACTGCCATTACCGGAAATCCCTTCGAAGGCATTGGTAAACCAGAACCGCTAAAACACAGCCTCACCGGCACATGGTCGCGCAGGATCAATCAGGAACACCGCATCGTTTATGAGGTCATGGACGGCAGAATTATTATCCACTCGCTCAAAGGACACTACTTATTATAAAAATATTTTTCGCCAATTTGACAACAAAATTCGGCCTTCACTTAGTCTCAGAATAAAACCAATCCCGCTACGAACTTATCGAAGCGGGATTGGTTTTTTATAAGCATTTGCCTTTGTTGCCACCTCCGTTCTCCGTAGCCTGTCAATAACCCCCGTCCCTTCGAAATATGCCGTAAAATGACGATATTCCGTTAGCGGGATTTGCAATCCCGATTTTTGAGTATTGCAAGGATTAGTAATCCGACAACTAAGAAATACATTATTTTTGTCGGATTACAAATCCTCGTAGTATAGAAAAGGCGGATCACAGATCCGCCTTGACCAAGATCATCTTTCTACGGTTTTATATCCGGTGCGACGGGGATATTTTTATCAATCGCTGAAAATTTATTGATTGATAATAATGCAGGCTAAATATCAAACCCAATTCTGAACTATTTTCTTTACTCACTTATCAGAATAGACAATAGTCCATTTGCACTTATTTAAATCATCAATATCAAGTTGATACATTTTTGTGTAGATATTATTATTGAAGATTTTAGTCCATCCATATTTATGGACAGAATCAGATGAAACAATAAATATTCGGACAACACCATCATAAGCCTGTGCAATATAACTCTCCCAATCATCTGGTTTATCATAAACCTTACCCGTAAAGCCAGACCTTAGAATAAAATCCTGATCTAAGCGATATTCATCATAACTCAAATAGAATGAACCTATAGAATCAATATCTGATAGAAAAACATACACATCTTTTTTAGTATTATTTTTCATTGTAATATCTCTCGTATCCACTGATTTATCCATACATGAAATAAAATAAAACGCTAAACAAATCAATATTAAATAGTCTTTTGTCCTCATTGTATTTAATTATTTACGAAAACACTAATTACACTCTGTTCTCCGTAGCCTGCCAATAACTGCAACATCCTTAATAATACAGCAGTAGACCGTTCGGCGTATGGTTCCAGACTTGCAATCCTCCAACATAAAACAAAAAACATCACCGAACAGTCCACATTAATCCGATCTTCTCTACGTACATTATTTCCGGAATAATATCCAGCAAGCATGACTTGCCGGAATAAGCCCGTTCTCCGTAGCCTGAAATAAAGCTACAAACCTCAAGATACCGCATTAGGCCATTAAGCGTATGGCTCCTGCCTACGTCGTCAGAAAAGCAAGGCCTCCGGCCTTATCTTGGTCTAAAATCTATAAAAATGTAAGCATTCTTTTCCAAAACCAAAACGACTAAAATCAGAAAGCGGATTCAGAATAATCGCTTAATCCGCTTTCATATTTAAGCTTCGCTTTCTTGCGCCAGCCGGAGGCCGGCTTTTAGCTTTGACATAGCGGGACGCAATGCCAAACGGCTTTCGCTTACAGACTTGGGCGAGCCGGGCGTGACGGTAGAGCTGCCCGATATAAATCCGAAATAACTTTTTTTTCTTTTTAGCCTGCTCTATTTTTTTACTGACGCAGATGTATGTTCTTTATTCAATTGTTTTACAGCCCAATAATCAAACCAGTTGAATGAAAGCCAATGCCTGTTTGTTACTCTTTGACGATAAAATGCATCCAGATTATCCCTTTGGCTCAAAGGAACATAGATAAGGGCCTGGTCCGATAGTTGATACTTATTATAGGAGGCATCAGTTTGGCGGTGATAATGATTGTATGAAGCAATCATCAAATCCCAGTTGAATAGGCCAAATAGAATCAGAGCGGCATAAGCACCCCACGTACTTTTACGAATAAAGTAGAAAAAGGATTGTTTGTTTTTAATCTTCAAAACAAGATAAACGAGCATGATTCCAGTTAAGATAAGGAACATGAATACACCGATTCGTTTATAAGTAAGGCCCCATTCACTGATGTAAAAGATGTTTCGGAGAGCGACGGACATGAGAAGAAATCCATTTTGATAAATCCAGATATACGATAATTTCTTTAATTGCCGGTTGTTTCTGATGAAATTGAGATTCCCTCTAAAAGTAATCAGCAGTACTCCGGATGCGATCAAAACACTGAAAATCAATGAGTAGGTACCTGTATGGACAAAGTGGGAAAGGTCTTTCGGATCTTCGGGCGTAATTCCGAGCCATACAGTAGACAAGTCAGTGAGATTCACGATAAGTAACAATGCATTGAGTACCAGTATACTCCACCATTGAGTTTTATATTCCTCCTTCAATCCCATGCTCAGATAATCGGAGTACAGCTTTTCCTTTTTTCGTAAGAGAATATCGTTTTGTCTGGTATCCCACTTTGAAACAATAGACTCCCGGAAAGGGAGAAAGAAGAGTGAAAGGAAAAATAAAACAAAAAGGTAATGGATAATATCGAACGGTTTGATTGTCTTGAAAATCGATTCCAAGAAATTGTTTAATGGAATAATGATACCTTCACACAAATGTCTGAACTGTGGATTAGCGGTTGTAAAAATGAGAAAGAATATGATGAAGAGTATTCCGATGACTCCTATGCGGATTAATTTGTATCCAATCCTACTTTTCAAATTCGCAGTTTTGTTTTTGTAAAACAGAGTCTGAATCACGTCTCCCAATAATTTGAGATCCAGTACGATTCCTATGCCCCAGTGGATTAGAAATGAAAGAGCCGCTGATGGCCATAACCTCAATTGTGGGGATTGAGTCACGCTCAAAAAAGTAAGCATACTCAGATAATAAATGCTTTTGCTAAAAAAGTTCCCGTTGATGACAACACCTACCGTACTGAGAAAGAAAGTCAATGCTAGCCACCTGACCAACGGAATCTCCCGTTGGTTAGGTTTGTATAGATATACTGCACTGATAAGTAAAACAGCGAATATCAGAGTGTTAATTCCGAGTTCCTGATACCACATAAGCAAACAATACAGGCCTGAGCCTGCAAGAAGACCGGCAAATAATTTTACGTTTTTCATATTTATGTATTATTTAAAAGTACTCTGAAATGCAAAGTGTAAGGATAAAAAAATTTATCCCATGCTTTTAAGTAAAGCCTCCAGGCCGTTGATGTGCTCTTCGAAAGCAGTTTTACCAGCATCGGTAATGTGATAGGTCGTATTGGGCTTTTTGCCCACAAATTGCTTGCGAACTTCAATATACCCCAATTCTTCCAACCCTTTGATATGGCTGGATAGGTTACCGTCAGTCAGGTTCAGCCACGATTTAAGGGAGTTGAAATCAACGCTTTCATTGACCATAAGCGTTGACATAATCCCTAACCGGACTTTACTTTCGAAGGCTTTATTGAGTTTTTCAATAGGGTTTTTCATTCGCTGACTTTTTCGTATTTGAAATACATTACGATTCCATAGATAATGTGAAGAATCCCAAATCCGAAACACCACAGTTCGAGAGAATATTGGGTGAAGAAACAATTCACAAATCCTGTCGCTAAGAATGAATATCCCAGATAACGAATGTCCCGGTAGGTATAATATGATGCATTGGCCAAAGCCAGTCCATAAAATATAAGCATCACAGAAGTAATGTACTGTGAATGGTCGGATATCCCCATCGATATTGATAGAATACCGCCGGGTAAGAGTCCGGTAAATAAGGTTCTATGTATTTTTAAAGCTGCTGCTGAAAATATAGAGTCTCCGTTTTTACGGGCTTTTCGTTCCGATAACAAGACAGCCGTAAACACAGAAACTGAAAGAATTCCCATTGCAATGGCAAAAATATATACTCTACGCTCTAAGGTATGTAAAGCGGTCATTTCTGATAAAATATAGTGAATGGCATATGCGCCTATAAGAGCATATATACCCATAAATACACCGGATATACCGCTTAAAGAGAGACACTTTGATGAACGGTTCATCATTTCACGTATCTCCTTTATCGAATCTATAGCTTCGTTGTTTTTCATGATGTAAAGTACTTTGGAATACAAAGTAATGGTTTTATATTTTAAATTTGCAAGAAATAGGAGATAATATTCTATTTTGACCTAATATATCCTGGTTTAAGGAATTTTCTAACTAGTCTCTTCCTGAAATAATATTTATATTTGAGTTAAAACAATCCCCCGTCCCTTCGGATATGCCGTGGAATGACGATGTTCCATTAGCGCGATTTGCAATCCCGCTTTTTGAGTATTGCAAGGATTTGTAATCCGACAACTAAGAAATACATTATTTTTGTCGGATTACAAATCAGACTCCATGCTATGTATATGTCGTATAGCACGCATAAATGATTAATCCTTTCTGTTCCTGACAATACCGCAACGACTCGATGATGATATGCTTGTATTTCGGACGGGTAAATATATCCACCCAATCCACTACTGTGTCAGTCACAAAATAAACTTCACTTGTGATCCTGTTTGCTATATCCACCTGTTTTTCTTTTGTTTACGGATTTCAAATCCTTATATATCTATTGCTATCCGACCGGTGAAATATCTTGTTCAATGAAGACGCTCCTCTCAACATCCGAAATACGCTTCGCAACGTCCCACCAAGGCTATTTCCCCCGTTACTTTCCGTAGTATGACTCTTTTGGGTCTCCCAAATTTCTGATGTAAGCTCATCTCCCTTGAAATAACTCAAACTTACGCGGAGAGTATTCGATCCGTCAGCTATATCATCATCGACAACATCGGAAGAAGTGAGTAAAGCAGTTGCTTCGGGGTTATTGAAAAGAGCGGAAGGTGTTTCACCTCATGGCTTTACCTTTTTGACATAGCGGGACGCTATGTCAAACGGCCTTCGCTTAAAGTCTACTCCGAACGGGGGGGGGGTAGATAAAAAAATACAGCGGCTTCCAATGAAACCACTGCATTTGCTCAATAAACTATCAAAACAATATTCTTACAACTTTATCGTCCAGGATTTTCCTGTGCTATTGTCTGTCGCTGTCGCTTTGTTGTCGCACAGCCCGTTGCCGTAATCGATGGTGACGGTTTTCCCGTTGCGGGTAATCACCTCGATACCTTTGACGATGTGACCGCATGCCAAACGATAGATCAGCGGAGTCGTTTTATCTACAGCTCTGGTCACGGTGTTGCCCTTCGCGCTGACGAACCTGGTAGTTCCCCATGTTGCGGTCCATCTGACACGGGTGACATCAATCAGACCGTAATGGTAAATCCTGTAAAGGTCTGAAATGTGGGTGGCAGTACCTCTGGTGGGGAAGGTGACGGTGATGCTGTCTTTGATGGTACACAAACGAACGACGGAGGAGGAATCTGTTTTAAACGTTTTGGTAATGTTTCCGCCAATAACTAAACTATCCACCTTATAATTAGCAAAGGTAATGCGTCTGGCTTCTCTAATGTCAGAGAAGTTTTTGGTGGTAATGATGATTTTACCGGAACGTACGTTACCGTCTTTGCAGGTCACCCCTGAAGCTCCGAAGTTGATGACCAGCCGTTTGGTAGTGGTCGTCGAATCTTTGGTAATGGTATATCGTCCTGAAATCAGATAGCTGAGCGAGTCTGTTGCTGAGGCAGACCTTAATGAACCGGCTGAATAGACCGAAAGGGATTCATCGCCTATGGCATCAACTTCCGTCGATACGTGGTCAGTGGCATTGGCGTCAGCAACGATCGTTTCGTTGGGTTCAGCCGTTGCTGCTGATGTTGTGGGCTCTTCCGATTTGCTGCACGAGGTTGCAAAGAGAGCAAGCACCCCTGCTACGATGAGATAACTAAGCTTTTTCATTTGACTTTTGATTAAAGGGTTTATTTGATTCTTTTTAAATGTCTCTGAAGGTTTGATGCTCAAAAATAGATGAAGTTAAAATGTAAACCGATTTTTTTTGCAGGAAAATAAGTAATAGGAAATATATTATGTCGTATAATTATATCAAAATGAATAAGAATGGAACGCGGATAAACGCTGATATAGCGGATTTAAAACGGATTTAAATTTCGACAAGTCGAAATGATTTTCAATGACATATGCATTATCAGTCATGTTTACATGACTTAAATCTGTTTTCAATCCGTTCAAATGTCATCTGTTTATCCCGATAGCTATCGGGACCGCTTAATCCGTTAAATCCGCGTTCTATTCTTTTTTACAAATACGACATTCTATTTTGTCCATTACTTAAGAGTTTGAATTATTTCCTCTTTTTTTCGTTTCAATTTAACCTTTTCATCTCTTGTGCATCTAACCGATAAAGTGATGCCTGAAATCAATTCATACGGAATCGTTGTTATTGATTTGAACCCTTAACAGATTAGACTAAATGACTCACATATCAGATGAAGAAATTCTGACATTAATCCGGGGAAAGGGTACGGCCAATCAGGGATTTGCTTTGTTGATGAAGAAATACAGGGAGCCGATCTACTGGCACGTGCGGCGTTTGGTGGTTTCACACGAAGATGCGGAGGATATTTTGCAGGAAGCCTTTATTAATGTGTTCCGCTTCTTCGAAAGCTACAAAGGCGACAGCAAACTCTACACCTGGATTTACAAAATAGCGACCAACGAATGTGCCCGTATGTTTCGCAACCGGAAAGCGACCTACCTGTCACTGGATGAAGCAGGAGATGGACTGGTGAATACGCTGTACGAAACATCTACGGACGAGAGCGACCGGATTCTGCTCCTCTTTCAGGAGGCGATACTCCGGCTCCCCGAGAAGCAACGACTGGTATTCAACCTTCGCTATTACGACGAACTGAGTTACGAAGCGATCAGCCAGATACTCGATTCATCAGTCGGCACCTTGAAGACCAATTACCATTACGCGCAACAGAAGATTAAAGAATTTATGATACATCAGCAACTATGAATGAAGATTTTGACTTTAAACAGATCGGCAAGCGGATGCCTTATCAGGTGCCGGACGATTTCTTTGATGATGTTTCAGGGAAAGTCATTGCGGAATATGAACGCCGCAACGCCCGCAAGGCAACGTTTGTCCGCCTGAGGCGTTGGGTGTCGGCGGTTGCTGCTGTTGTTGTACTGGGTGGTGGTATCTGGTTTGCTTTTTATGAAAACAAGATGGATTCGACTCTGGCCTATAATCTCCGGATGAAAGATAGTTCCATCGGCTCAATGCAAACGGCTAAAGACTCAAAAACTCCGCAGCCGAAGGAACAGCGAACGGCAACTTTATCCAAACGGGATAAGGCTACCCAACCCGGAAAACCCATTCAGCAGAAGCAGCAAACGGTGAAAACCGAAAAGCCCGCCTCCCTGGATGATGATTTAAAAAGCCTCTCCAAAGAAGAGCTGGAGCATCTTTCGACATTTTCTGAAAACGATTTTATAGACGAAGAATAATTCTACCATTATGAGAACGATTAAGACTTTGAGTGTATTGCTACTCATCCTGCTCTCGGTTCAGATAAGCTGGAGCCAACAGGACGGACAATTCGGCGCCAACCTGCGTCAACGATTTATGCAAATCAAGCTTAGGGAGATGAAGCGCCAGTTGAATTTATCGCAAGAGCGCTTCGAACAGTTTCGCCCCATCTATATCAGTTATGAAAAGGAGAAACAGCAATCGACCAAGGCCATTCTCCGCAATGCCCGTGCGATGAACCCCGACAGCCTGTCGAATGAGGAAGCCGAACGACTGATCCGGAAACAGAATGAAAATGCCCGACATTTGATTGATTTGCGGGAGAAATACTACAACGATTTTCGCAAAGTGCTTTCGCCGCAAGAGATCCTGAAGATGTATAAAACGGAACTGGAGATCCAGCGAAAGGTTACACAGGAGCTGAAACGAAGGGCAGGTGAGTTTCGCGGCAGAGGAATAGACCAGAATCCGTTACCGTAAAGGTGATTTGCGAAATTGATTTATGAATATCACCGAACAGACCGCATTAATCCTATCTTCTCCACGGGCATTATTTCCGAATAATATCCACGATAACCGGTACTCATAAGCCATTCTGGATTTGATAAACAAATAAAAGATTTCATCCTGAAAAACGGCTTATTTCCAAATAGAAAGCGGCTTCAGATTTTCACTGAAGCCGCTTTCACCTTTATTGCTATCGCTACTCTTGCCAGCCGGGAGGCCGGCTTTTAGCAATGACGAAGCGAGACGCTTCGCCAAACGGCCTTCGCTAGCCTACGGCGAACAAGGGCGGTTTACTCATTTTCGTTCGTGAGCACGCGCAAGCGCTTAGTTACAACATCTGCCTGCACAGCTATTGCGAAGGATCATCTCATCTCTGAGACCCCTTCATCTTTTATACAGCATGTAAAAGATCATTCTTTATCTCTAAATTTGCGCTTTTACTTCAGGACACACCTTCGGCGAACTGGGGGCACTAGAACCAACATTTCTGCGGTTTATCAGGTAACTCGGGCATAAACATATCCCCCATTTGTACCGTCTTTTGCGTCAATTTTCCATTTACAAAAGTCAAATGATAATGATACGGATCAAAACAAACAACTATTGTTTGACCAGAAGCCATATCAGGATAATCATTCTGAAAATTCCCATCAACTATATCGCTCACAATCTCGGATTTATTTTTGAAGAAATGATAAGGCTTCTGAAATGCAAATCTTGACTCCAAGGCATCGTCAAAAAAGAGAACATCTCGTTCATTTATCCTGCAAATAAATGTAAATGATAAGGTTTCTTTCATCGAGGCCTTAGATTCAAATAGTTTTATATACGATAGATCAAAAAGTACAGTAGAGTCGTTCTTTTTTTTATAGATCGCTGTTAATATCTTCTCCGTTCTAGAATCTATTGAGTCAATATAATTAGCATACTGAGTGACTTGATCTTTCAGCTCTTTGTTGTCAATTTCTGTATAGACAAAATCAGATCGCTTCGTACATGAAAAAAGGGCTACAAGTGTAAGTAGCAAGATTATTATTTTATAGGCCATCCTTGAGGACATTTAACTTGTTGACAATTATAAATATTAATATCTGGATACATTTGACGATTCATAATGACACTTATGTGATTTCCATAACGAACAGCCACCCCGCTCCGTTCAGCGTAGCCTGTCAGAAATCAACCAACTAAAACTCAATCAACCGCACTCTGCCTTTCGGCGACAGGCTCCGCCTTCGTCGATAGGAAACAAGGCCACTGGCCTTACCTTAGTGAAAAAAAAATTCCTCAAACACCCCAAGCAATCAACACCAAAATTTCTGACTTTCAGACCGACCACCAAAAATAACAATTCCATTTAGATTATTCAGTTTCACCACCTGTATATTATGCAGCAGAAAGCAGCTTCAGACGTTATTGCTGAAGCTGCTTTCTTATTTTGCTGTCGCTACACTTAGCAGCCGGGAGGCTGGCTTTTAACACTGACGAAGCGAGACGCTTCGCCAAACGGCCTTCGCTAGCTTATGGCGAACAAGGTCTTTGCTCCTTGATAAGCCGTGTAACGGCGATGAGTTTGGTAGTAAAAAGACATTTGATTTTCTCCTATATCAAGACGCAGAGCGGCGGCAGTTTGGTTATTTCAATGAATCAACATACCTTGAAGACTGTATTTATTGAAGCTTCATTTTTTTGCAATTCAAAACGCCTTGACCATAATTCTGATAGAAGTAAACTAATTTATGTGATGTACTTTAAAAAAACCGATTCATCTACAACACCGTGCAAAAGAATCGGCTTTTCCCTATACGACAAGCCTCAGAACCAAAAACCAAGATTAGCCGAGAAGGTCGGTTTCTGATAAAGATCAGAATACCCCACACCAACATCCAGTGGCCCTACTACCGTTTTAATCGAGTACTTGACACCTCCGCCAAATACAGAGTGGAGATTGACGTTTCGGATTGCCTCATTACTTTGCAGCATTTCATTCAAAACCAGTGATAAATACCGGTTCTCAGAAAGACGACGCCTTACGCCCAGCGATCCGATTAATACATAACGGTCGGCAAACATCACCGGAGGAAGTCCGATAAACGGCAAATGATGTTTGAAATATTGAGAATACCCCTCCCCACCTACCAGGGTCACTTTGGCCATGGGGAAATCTTTACAGAACAGCATTCGACTGTAGATGTCGGCCAGAAGGACAGTTTTGCGCTCGATCGGGATCACATTATTCATCCGAAAAAGCAGTGTCGGGCTAATTGTCCCGCCCTTTTTCAAATCCGTATCAATGGAAAACTCAGTGTATAGATTGGTGCCTTTGGTCGGGAAATAGAAGTTATCCAGATTATCCAGTGAAAAATAAGCGTATGGATTCGTCACCCAATAATTGGCTTTTTCGGGAGACTCCGACAGATAGGATTCCTTCGAAAAGATATCTCCGCGATAAAACTCCTCTTTCAGGCCTAGCCCTACATTGTATTTGGTAAGAAAAGAGCGATACAAATAAACAGCAGCCGAGGTGTAAAATATATCTATATTAAAGGCTTTACGACCTTCATCAAAGATATTTATATGGTGAGATTTACCTTTCAATTCCAGACCTAATGTCGCCAGATTACGGCGATTGGTCTCAGCCATTACACTAAAACCCGGATTAGCCGACAGTTCCAGATTGGCTGATAAGTAGCCGAATTGTTTACCGTAATCCTTCTTTGAGATATTAAGTAACAAGGCAGCGGCATCGGTCGTGTTTACCTTAAATCCGATATTCTGAGAGGTAACCTTTTGAGGTATGATATTCAGGTTAAGCGTTTTCCCATTTTCCCCGTCTGTAAAATCGAAATAGATCTTTTCAAAACCGCCAAATCCATAAATCCGGTCGATCCCATCCTTGATTTCCTGATAGGTATAGTTACCGGGAAGCGTCAGGCCAAACGTATTGCTGAGAAAGCTTTTATCCAGATTCGATTTTCCGTGAAACCGGATTTGGTCAATGTGCCACTTCTCTGGAACGACATACTCCCGGGACTTTTGATCCGGTTCCAGATGGTATTTTGCTTTTAACCGCTGGAATTCTTCCCGATATTCATTGGCCACTTCTATCCCTTTTTCACGCAGGCTGTCAAGTGCTCCCGCATTAAAGGCCAACATCGAGTAATCGCTCACTTCGGGGCGCAACAGAACGTCGCAAAGTTTTATGTTCTGATGGTATTTCTCCTTACTCAGGAAAAACACCAGCTGACTCACTACTATGGTCATGGATTGCAATTCGGAACGTTTGGGTGGATCGCGCTGCAAATCGACACCGATAATAATATCAGCCCCCATGCGTTTAGCCACATCTGCGGGGAAATTATTAACCACACCGCCATCGATTAACAATCGTCCATTTCTTTCGGGAGACTGAAACAGCGCCGGAATAGCCATACTGGAAAACATGGCGGTAGGCAAAAAGCCATCCGTCATTACGACTTCTTCTCCGGTTTCGAGATCAGCAGCCACACAGGCAAATGGAATAGGCAGTTTGGAAAAGTCGACATTTCCGGGAACATTCCCGGCTACACCACAGAAGAGATTCATCACATTTTGCCCTTTGATCAGCCCTTGCGGTAAACCGACCTTTTTGGAACTGTCCACCGCTAAAGAAAGCAGATAGCGCTGCCTGAGCAATTGATCGTTTTTGGATAGAAATGTGCGGGGGACATCATCGGTGAGCAACACGTCCCACTTTTGGGTTTTCGCAATATGATAAATCTCATCGGCAGAATATCCCAAAGCGTATATTCCACCCACCAGGCTTCCGATACTGGTTCCGACTATAATATCGACAGGGATGCCCTCTTCTTCCAGAACTTTCAGCACACCGATATGCGCAAATCCTTTTGCTCCGCCACCGCTTAAGACTACAGCTACCCTGGGCCTGTTTTTTACCGCAATAGTATCCCGGGAATAAACAGATTGAGAATACAAATGACAAATTCCTAAAAGAAATACGACAATGAATAGATTGATTCGTTTTGAAAACATATACACAACATTTAGGCCTCAACAACAATACGATGTCCCGGCAAAATAATATTCAGGCTGGAAATCCACAGATAGCCAGATTCTAAATTATGAGGCAAAGTTCCCCATTTATTCTCCGACCCAAAGGTCTGATTAGCTTTAGAATTGGTCATATGGTACAAATATAGGTGATCTGGCAGATATATAGTGCAACTTTTGTTACAGATTGAAATAGAAATTAAACAATCCGTAACAGGTGCACTGAACTGCTATGTCTTTTTAAAGACCTCAATACCCTGACTTGATACCCTTCTTTGCAATCTCGAATCAGATATGGCATATGGCCTATCACTCCACATTCCCAAAAGTGTAATATTAAGTCATTAAAGTAGACAATCATGTCATTAAAGATCTAATCTGCAAATATTTAAAAAATTGCCCGGAAAATAGTTTGCATAAATTTAGAAAGAGTTTAACTTCGTAATAGTTAAACAATATTTTCGATTAATATCATAATTACCGGATGGAAGATATTGATGAGATATGGGTAAGAGTCCCTCCATATAGCATTTTCCTAAAATCACTATTTGCCAAATCTGATTATATCTAAATTATGAAAACATTCATTCCTATTGTCCACACACTCCTCCTATTCTTCTGCCTGCAAGAAATCTCCCTCCATGCTACCGAAAACAAACCGGCAGCGCAACAGCTCAACAGTTTCGCGCAACACTTCTCGACCTTCGCCAAGGACTATCCGCAGGAAAAAGTCTATCTGCATTTCGACAACACGGCTTACTTTCTGGGTGAAACCATCTGGTTTAAAGCGTATGTGGTGACAGCAGAGCGTAACAGCCTGAGTCCCCTGAGCAAAACCCTCTATACCGAACTGGTCACCCCCGAAGGCAATATCGTGACGACTAAGAAATTCAAGATTGAAAACGGGCAGTGCCACGGTGAGTTCCAGTTGCCGGACTCGATGTACAGCGGCTTTTATGAAGTACGGGCCTATACCCGCTATATGCTTAATCAGGAAAAGGAATATCTCTTTTCACGCGTGTTTCCCGTCTATGAAAAGCCGAAGAAGGCAGGGGAGTATAACCTTCGCAAGATTCGGGAACGCTATTATTCCCAACGTGTACCGGGCCAACGGAAAGTATACGAGCAAAAAGGCGCCCTGATGATGACCTTTTATCCCGAAGGGGGAAATCTGGTTATAGGCCTTAAATCTAAAGTAGCCTTCAAAGCTACCGGTAAAGAGGGTGAGAATGCGATTGTCAGCGGGGAGGTCCTGGATGCAGCAGGCAATAAAGTTTCTGAATTAGAAACCACCTATCTCGGTATGGGGACTTTTGAGTTTACTCCCGGAGTAGGGAAATATACCGCCAAAGTGCGCTATAACGATAAGGAGTACAGCTTTGAACTTCCACAGGCCTTATCAAATGGTTATGCCATGACTGTGGACAATTCCGAAAAGGACGATATGACCATTTTGATACAAAAAAGCCCTCAGCTTGTAGCAGATTCGTTGGGCATAACCATCTCTTGCCGGGGAAAGCTTTATACCTCGGATTACGTCATTGTGAACAATGAAAACAAGGCTGCTCTTTCCCTTCCTTGCCGTATGTTACCTTCAGGTGTTTCTCAAATTACCCTGTTTAACAGAGCCGGTGAGGTTTTGAGCGAACGCCTGGTTTTTGTCAATCACAACAGCCAGATGAAAATATCAATAGTACAAGACAAGCGTAGCTACCAGCCTTTCGAAAAGGTCAATATGGATTTCCAACTCAATGATATGAAAGGCAATCCTGTGGAAACAACATTCTCTGTAGCGGTACGTGATGCTGCCTCATCGACCTATAATCCCTACAACGACAATCTTCTTTCAAACTTGCTGCTCTCTTCCGAACTGAAAGGCTATATTGAAAATCCTAACTACTATTTCGAATCGGATGACCCGGGCAGACGAGCTGCACTGGACTTACTGATGCTTACGCAAGGGTGGAGCCGTTATGTATGGAAAGAGATGGCGGGTGTTACCAGGCATGAAGTAAAACAACCGATAGAAAAGAGTCTGGTGATTGAAGGACGGATTCTGTCTCTGACTAAAAAGAAACCCAAACCAAATGTGGAGGTATTGATGTTTGTGACCTTACCTGATAGTACCAGCCAGCGGGGCACCTGCATGACGGATAACGAAGGTAAATTCAGCTTTGTTCTGACAGACTTCAAAGGCAAAGCCAAACTGACCCTTCAAACCAAAGAAAACGGAATACGAAAAGAGAATAATATCATTCTGGACCGGATGTTCAGCCCGGAATATAAATGCTACAGTTTTATGGAAAAGCAGAATCCTGAAAGTGTGATTGTCCGTACGGATTCTATATCTGTAAAAGAGGATACACTTAATACAATTATACCAAAAGATATAGCATTGCTAAAACCAGAGAACGATGTGAAATTTTCGATCGATAAGAAGAACCACCAGTTAAAAGAGGTGGTCGTAAAGGGAAAAAAGAAATTCATAAGAGAAGGAGAAGGTTTAGGCAATGCAAATATTGTGTATGATGTCGAAACTTCAGTTGATGATTTGATAGATAAAGCAGAGGATTTACCTGTATCTATTGGAGAATTCTTAATTCATTCTAATCCGTATTTTTTATATGGTGTATCCGGATGTCGATATAAAGGTAAAAAAGTAGTTTCGATATTAAATAATAATTTCTGGGGAAGTGGGGTTCCAGCTCTTCTAATAAATGAAGTTAAGACAATAACCATTCATGAATCATCTGGAACTTCTTTACGATATCTTGGGCAAATTGCACCAGATAATGAAGGTAATATGTTTCAGTTGTCCGGAGATGAGGTTGTTGTGTTTGTTTATACATACAAGGATTTGCATATACGTACTACACCTGAAGGTATTCGTCAAACTTCATTTCTTGGTTACGCTTACACCAAAGAATTCTTCCAACCCAATTACGAAAAAGCCCTTCTCCCCGACGAGAAAGACTACCGCCGTACCCTCTACTGGAATCCGGATGTAAAGACGGATGCCAACGGCAAGGCGACCATCAGCTTCTTCAATAACGGCTCCTGTAAGGCAATGAATGTAAGTGCGGAAACGGTGACTGAAAGAGGAGTGATCGGGGTGATGTGTAAGTGAGATTGTGAGGTAGGACCTGACAGGTTTTGGAAACCTGTCAGGTGTAGAAGATCAGAAACGATTCGAATACCACCCACCTGACATCGTCGCAGACCTTGTCAACATTAAAACACAAAATATTATGAAGACACGAATTCACACCCTGCTGCTGTTACTTGGTTTATATGCAGTTGCTTTACAAGCTACTAACAACACCACAACCGCCCAACAGCTCACCTCATTCACCCAACATTTCGCGACCTTCGCCAAGGACTACCCGCAGGAGAAAGTCTATCTCCACTTCGATAATACCGCCTATTATCAGGGGGAGAACATCTGGTTTAAGGCTTATGTGGTAACAGCCGAACGAAATGGCCTGAGCCCGTTGAGCAAAGTCCTTTACGTGGAGCTGGTTTCTCCCGAAGGCAATGTGGTGGAGACAAAGAAATACAAGATCGAGAGCGGACAGTGTCATGGCGATTTCAAACTGCCGGTGCTGACCTTCGCCGGATTCTACGAAGTACGTGCATATACCCGGTACATGCTCAACTTCGGCCAGCAGAATTACTTCTCGCGGGTATTCCCGATCTATGACAAGCCTTTGTTTGAGGGGGATTATAAGAAAGTGATTACCGAACGCCCCAATTCCCAACGGGTTCCTCTGTCGCGCCCCTCCGGTGAGCAGAAAGAGCGACTAAATCTGACCTTTTACCCCGAAGGCGGTAATCTCGTAGCGGGATTAACCTCCAAGGTTGCCTTTAAGGCTGTTGATAAGGAGGGCGGAAATGCGCCCGTGTCCGGCATTGTCGTGGATGCGCAGGGTAATAAGGTGGCCGAATTTGAGACCGGTTATCAGGGTATAGGTGTTTTTGATTTCACTCCCGGAGCGGGAAAATATATTGCGAAAGCACAGTATCAAGGCAAGGAGTATTTGTTTGAACTGCCCACGGCTTTACCGGTGGGATATGTGGTTTCCGTGGATAACAGTGATGCAGAAAAGATGGGATTCGTGGTGCACCGAAGTTCAGCTCTTAAGGGCGATGCGTTAGGTCTGACGATATCATGCCGTGGAAAAGTGTATGCTTCCGACCAGTTGGATATGACTCAGGACAGTGTACAGCAGTTGATGATTCCCAAGAAGATCCTGCCTTCGGGTGTGATTCAACTGACCCTGTTTAATGCCAGCGGTGAGGTGTTGAGTGAGCGATTGGCTTTTGTCAACCACTTCAGTCAAATGAAGATTAGTTTCACACAGGACAAACCCGCTTACAATCCGTTCGAACGGGTAAATATGGATTTCCGCTTAAATGACCTGAAAGGTAATCCGGTAGAGACCACTTTCTCCGTAGCCGTGCGTGATGCCGCCACCAATTCCACCAATCCCTACAGCGACAACGTGTTGACCAACCTGCTTCTCTCCTCTGAACTGAAAGGCTACATCGAGAATCCCGGCTTTTACTTTGAGTCGGACGATGCCACCCGTCGTCAGGCACTGGATTTGCTGATGATGACGCAGGGTTGGAGCCGTTATGTATGGAAGCAGATGGCGGGCGTTACGCCGTTTGAGGTGAAACAGCCGATAGAAGATGGTCTGTACATTCAGGGCTCGGTGCAATTCCTATTTTCCAAAAAGAAGATAGAGAACATTGACCTAAGCATGACTTTATTGGGGGATAGCACTTCGCAGAGAGGTAAATGCCTGACAGATAAAGAGGGCAAGTTTACTTTCGCGTTGCAGGATTTTCAGGGGCAGGGTAAATTAATTCTTCAAACGAAACAAGACGGAAAGAAGAAGGAGAAGAACATTCTGCTGAATCGAAATTTTAGTCCGGATGTGAGGGGGTATTTTTACCCTGAACTTCACAAGCAGGAATATATTAGTATGGCAAGAGAATCTGAGGTTTCAGTAGAAGATTCTACCGATGATAAAACGTTGAATGCCCCACGTCAAAATGAAGTTGACAAAAAAATATCAATGGATAAAAAGAATCTCCTACTGAAAGAGGTGACTGTAAAAGGTAAAAAAAGTAGTGCTCCAGCCATTAAATTGAACATCGAATATAAAGTGGAAAAGGAAATGGATAAGATCCGGGATATTGGGGATTGGGAACCATCTGGTATCTCTCAGTTACTGTGTAAACTAAATAAGTATTTTGTCTATGAAGGGACGGATGGGGGACGTTATAAAGGAAATAAGTCTGTATTGTTTATTCGTGATAATTCTCCTACTATTTCCGGAGAATTGAGCAATATACTATCAGAGGGACTAAGTGGTGTTACAAATACTAATTCCGTTGGTGTTGCAGTTCAATCAAACGACAGCCATAATGATGATATGTTTAATCAGAAGAATATTATGCCCTACTTAGAGGAATTGGAATCAGTAGCTATTATTGAGGACGTAAATGATATATTGAAATTGTGTCCTCAACTGATTGCGTCAAACAAATTTGATCCCAACAAGATTGTTGTCGTTCTTATGCATTGTAAAAAGAATTATCATCAAGAACCCTTAGGAATGCGTGAAACGAAGTTCCAAGGTTACTCCTACACCAAAGAGTTCTTCCAACCCAATTACGAAAAAGCCCTTCTCCCCGACGAGAAAGACTACCGCCGTACCCTCTACTGGAATCCGGATGTAAAGACGGATGCCAACGGCAAGGCGACCATCAGCTTCTTTAATAACGGCTCCTGCAAGGCGATGAATGTCAACGCAGAGACGGTGACTGAAAGAGGGGTGATCGGGGTGATGTGTAAGTGAGTAGAAATAGCGAATAATGATGAATTAAAAATGAAATAAGAGGTCATGAGTGAAGAACTTAAGATATCCGGTTTAAATGGCGAATTATTGATGACTCAAACCAAAGAGCTCAAGGATGTTGGCCTTTTTCATGGTAAAATGGGTGTCTGTATCTATTATTATATGCTTGGACGAGAGTGCCAAAGTAAAGAATATACAGAATGTGCAGATTCGTTGCTTGATGAAATATACGATCAGGTGTCCGGGAATAGTCCGGCTAATCTGGAAAGCGGATTAGCCGGAATAGGTTGGGGGATCGCCTATTTAGCGCAGCATGGTTTTGTCGAAGTGGATTTGGACGAAGCATTGGTGGAGGTGGATAACGTCATTCTAAAGGTGTTGACAAGTGATGCCCCATTGGGGCTAAATCCGGCAAACGGATTGACCGGGTATCTCTGTTACCTGGTAAAAAGACTAGAGGGTAGTAAGCCTTCTAACGAATCGTACTCTATAGAACTGAATAAGGAGTTGCTGATGCTTGTTACCAATAAAATCGAGCAATGTTTCTGTAAAACGCCCCCAATGATATCTAAAGATATTCGGTTTGATCTGTTCAGCGATTTGCCCATGATGATTTGCAGTTTAGGAAAGGCCTGTGAATTGGGAATTTATAACGATAAGATTGAGCGGGTAATCGACCAGATTATGCCATTCCTGGAAACTAATATGCCTTCGTTGAGCACCAACCGGTTGCACCTTGCCTGTGAATTGAAACATTTGTTGACTCGCATTCCGGATAAAAGGATCGAGCGTCAGGTCGATATTTTATTGTATTCAACCGATTTTGATCAATTGGGATACGAGGTAGGGGACAATGCAATGGGAATCCGGAATGGACTTTCCGGATTAAAAATATTGCTTGTCCGGTTATTACAGGTTTTACCTACAGAGAGCCTGTATTATACCAAAACCAGGCATGCTTTGGGTAGCCTGCCTGAAATCACAGAGAAACTACCTGAAGGAAATCTTCCGGTTTTGCCGGGAATGCTTGGACTAGCGGAAGGGTTAGTGGGAGTGAAATTAATGAAAATGTTCAGGAAGCCTGATTGGATGAGACATCCAATGCAGGCAAATACCACCACAATGCCAATTTAAAGACATACACATGCCATGACAAAATTTGATTTAACTGATCTGACCTTTATTATCCCACTTCGGGTGGATTCCATAGACCGGCTCGAAAACCTGTTATGCTGTACTCAATATATTCTGGATAATTTTCTGACTCAAATCGTAGTATGGGAAGCTGACGCGAGAAATGCAAAGATTCTCCCCAGACTTTTGCATCCGGATATCCAACACCTGTTTCATGAAGATAATGATCCGATATTTTACAGAACACGGTATATAAACAGTATCGTTAGCACAATCAAAACTCCTTATGTAGCAGTATGGGATGCTGATGTGATTGCTCCGAAAGAGCAGGTAATCCGCTCCATAGAGCTGTTGCGTGAAAACAATGCAGACTTCGTGTATCCGTATAAAGACATCCTGTTGAATGTCCCGCCTTGTGTGAAGAAAATATATTTCAAATCGGAAGATATAGCGGTGTTACAACGATTTTCGTCAGGCTTTTATCCGATGTACGGGCCCAAAGCCATTGGAGGTGGCTTCATAGTCAATCGCTCAAAATATATTGAAGCCGGAATGGAAAACGAAAATTATTACGGTTGGGGATTGGAAGATGGCGAACGATATCACCGTTGGAAACGGCTCGGGTATAAAATAGAGCACGTTGACGGGGTAATGTATCATCTGGATCACAGTCGGGGCGGAAACAGTACGTTTCATGCTAACGATCAACGATACATTAAAACGAAAGAACAATTCCGGATCCGTAATATTTCACCTGAGCTGCTCCGAAAAGAGGTTAGTGAATGGCACAAAATATGAGGGTCAGCCAGAGAATATAGATTTTAAATGATAGTGTCTCTTTTTTCTATCTGTATATTCGATTTAATCTGATGTCTGTTTATGTTCAAAAATATCGATTTAGTTGTGGTCGGTGCCGGCCTTTCCGGATGTGTCATTGCCGAACGTGCTGCAAAGCTACTTAACTGGAAAGTATTAATTGTAGAGCGTCGCAATCATATTGCGGGGAATTGTTACGACCGGTATGGTGATAATGGAGTAATGGTTCATCAATACGGTCCACACTACTTTCGGACGAATAACCGGGAGCTCGTGAATTATTTATCGCAGTTTACCTCCTGGGTTGACGGTGAATATTATGTGAAAAGTAATTATCAGGGAGTGCTTTTCCCATTTCCCATTAATCTCAATACGCTGGAACAGTTTTTCGGCGGGTCGTTGGATAAGGAAAAAGCCGAGAAGTTATTGGCGAACCAGCGGGAGCAGATCAATAACCCAGCTAATTCGGAAGATTTTGTCTTGTCAAGGGTGGGGCGGAGATTGTATGAGGCATTTTACCTCAATTACACACTAAAACAGTGGAATAAGCATCCGAAGGAACTGGATGCTTCTGTCTGTGGGCGGATCCCAATCCGGTTTAATCGGGATGAACGTTACGTAGAACATCAATACCAGATCATGCCTAAAGAGGGATACACGGCGATGATTCAAAAGATGATCGACCATCCCAATATCCATCTGTTAGTGAATACCGATTATCGTGATTTGGAAATTAAAGATTGTAAAGCAACAGTTTATACAGGGGCTATTGATGAATATTTTAATCATTCATTGGGGCGGTTGCCCTGGCGAAGTCTTAAGTTTCAATTTGAACCGTTGGAGCAGGAGTATGCACAGCCTTGTGTGCAGATTAATTATCCCAATGACCACGAATACACCCGTAGTGTGGAGGTTAAACACGTCACCCTACAACAACATCCTCAAACAACAGTGGTTTATGAGTACCCGACTGCACAGGGTGATCCCTATTATCCTATACCCGCTCCGGAAAACCGGGCGTTGTATCAGCGTTACAAAGCGCTTGCTGATAAAGAGACACGAGAAAAGAATATCTATTTCGTGGGACGGCTTGCGCAATATGCTTATCTGAATATGGATGAAGTGATTGAACGAGCGTTGGGGGTGTTTGAGGAGATAAGACCTCACCCCTGACTCCCTTTTCAACGGGGCAGGCTTTCTCCTAAAGAGGGGAATAGATACTCCGCACGAAATTTCAGGATGGTACGAGATTGGGTTGATTTGTCCGACTAATATATTCCTTAATCATTGGCTATTAAAGGGTTGTTTGACACCCTGTACTATATAGCAAAAGTTAAATAATTATTAATCTAAATTTTTTGTGAAATGAAAAAGTTAGGAAGGATAACTCTTGGCGAGTTGAAAAATCAAGTTACAGTTCTTGACAAAAACGAAGAAAGGGAATGTCTGGGTGGTACAGATTATAATGGAACTCCTGTGAATAGTTTAGGGACTCCTCTCCCAGATGGTCATACTTGGTATACACCTGATCAAGCGGCATTGCTAAAATCATTCGGACTGTGGGATGGTGGGTATGTACTTGGAGAAGGTTATTATGCTGATGGTAGCGGTATAACTGCTAATGCAGGAATGGGGTCATTTTACGAAAGCTGGCTAACTCAAATGATGTCAGCTTCCATGCCTACTACTTCTGGGATAGATATGAGTACTATAATGGGGAATCCTTCAGGTGTGGATTTGAAAGGTATTTATGGAATGAGTGGATTTTCTGAATCTAAAAAAACAGGGCTATATAATCAAGCTCTGACTGTATATTTTCAGATGGGACTATAGCTAAATAGCGATTTGAAAATTATCAGAAAGACAGACAGCATACTTAATGCGACTATATTCATAGTGACGCAAAAGTGTTTATCGTTGTTGGTTAATGCTTTGGTTTTTATGTGTTTAGTATTCTAAATCCTGCGATTCCCTTATTTACGAGAATTGCAGGATTTTCTGACGCCTTTTTGGGGCAATATAAATAAATCTGAATATTATTCCTGATTTCCTTATTGCGATCAGTCAGATATTGCGTTTATTCTATAAAATAAAAGCGTCATATATGTGTAAGTTAATTTTGTACATGGCCACTTTTCTCCTTTCGGTAAATCTATTTGCTCAAACTACTGTTTTGGGAAAGATCAAATCTAATAACAATAATGCACCAGTCGAATCTGCATCGGTTTATATAGACGGCAGTAGCATTGGTACAACTTCTGATAAAGATGGG
Organism: Bacteroidales bacterium; assembly: GCA_963668555.2. Classification (GTDB taxonomy): domain Bacteria; phylum Bacteroidota; class Bacteroidia; order Bacteroidales; family UBA7332; genus CAXXIC01. The sequence goes on along the minus strand of CAXXIC010000001.1, from coordinate 3,554,965 downwards.
AATTTTAAACTCAGTAGAGTTACTTTTCCTTGTGTATTGGTGGTTGGCCATATCTCTTATCAGTTAAAAACCATTCGGTTAGACAATGTACCGAAAACACCATTCGTGATTGTGCTCAATGAAAAAGCGAAAGGGTTAGACGAAGTTGCTGTGACAGGCAAAAGTATGAGGGAAGAGAATGTGGTAAAGTTTAAGAAGTACTTTCTATGGGGGGATAGATTTGTCCATATGGTAAAATTATTGAACCCGGAAATCCTTTATTTCTTGAAAAGTGCTGATACAACAATAACCCCTGCCGGCAATCTTGATTTTATGGCAAAGGCACTAGGGAAACAAGCTCATTGGACAAAAGATAGTCTTTCTATTATCAAGTATCGTAGTGTATTTTCCACAAAAACAATTTCGCAACTATTTATTTCAATTCCGAAGATGGGGTATAAGTTAAGTATGGATATTGATTATTTCGATGTGAAGACACCAATAGACAAGAGCGAAAACTCTACGGTTTATTGGAGCTGCTATAGCCATTCCATTCCAATTGAAGCTGTTTCGGAAAATGAGAAAGCAGTATTTGAATCCAATCGCCGGAAGGCATATTTTAATTCAATCCGTCATTTCTTAAGAGCATTATGTAATAACTCCTTAAAAGAAAATGGATTTCTTATTCCAGAGGAAATTCCTCCACAAAGAAAACCAATATATAGGACGCATTATTCGTCCACAGGCGAACCTCACGATATATTGACGGGATGGGCTCTTCCTAAGTATAATAATTCGTTTGTCGATTTAAGCCCATATCTGGTACGAAAATCTGATAACGAAGCAGATATTGTCGGCTTAAAGGGAAGAACATTTCAGATATTATTCTTTTGCAAGAATGATAATGAGCCGATTAATCTCAATAAATATAAAACGTTCCAATCGAAATATTTTGATCAGCAAAATGTATCCTATATTACTTTCGAGAAAGATACTTGTCGGGTTTTTAGTAATGGAAAAGGGGATGATTTAATAATTTCCGGCAGAATGGCTCTTAGCCCGATTGGATCAAGAATCCTCCCAGATGATTATGAACCCGAAAATAATAGTAATAATACAGAACACAATGAAAAAGCAGTCAATACAGAAAGCAGACGAAATAAAAATAGCCCTAAGCAAACAAATCAATGATGTCGGGTTGCTGTATGGAAAAACCGGTCTTTGCCTGTTTTATTACATATCCAGTCGAGTAGATGGAAATAAACAATACGCCGAGTATGCCGATAGCTTGCTTGAAGATATTTATGAAAAAATGCCAACTACCAATGTTCGTTTCGATAATGGCTTGATCGGTATTGGCTGTGCTATAGAGTATCTTGTACAACACGGATACGTAATAGGAAATACTGATGAAATATTACAAGAGATTGATGTTCAATTATTGAAACAGCTTGTAAATGATGATAATTTGCGGAATCTGAATCTGGCAAACGGTTGTGCTGGTTACCTGTGCTACTTAATATTCAGATTACAGGGGCGAACGAGTAGTAGAAAAAATGATCCTTTTCGTAAACTGTTAAAGGAAATGGTGTTTTACTTGATTAATAGTATTGAGAAAAACTTATTGTTGAATTTTGTATCTATTAATAGGGATGTTTCATTTGATTTATTTGCTAGTTTTCCGCTAACAATTAAACTACTAAGAAAGTCTTATGATTTGGGAATCTACAATCAAAAGATATTAAGAATAATAGAGCAAGTCCTTGGGTGTTTAGACACTATGTTACCTACACTAAATACAAATCGCTTGTATTTGGTTGCGGTATTGCTTGAATTTTCGAATATTGTTAAATCCAAACAATTTGAGAAGAGTATTAATTTTTTGCTTTGTTCTGTTGATTACGATAATGTAATTAATGAAATACCAGAGTATAACTGTGAGTTGCAGAAAGGAATCGCTGGGGTAAAATATTTATTATGGGATCTTCTTCGAAAGTTACCCGCAGAAAGCGGGTATAATAGCAATATCAAGAACCTTTACAATGCAGTAAATAAACAACATCTGTCACTTTCCATTGATGACCCTTTGTCTATCGACAAAGTCGGTATTTGTGACGGCGTTATTGGTGTAAAGTTGGTTGACTATCTGATTGAAGGTAAAATACAATAAAAGAATTTGGCTATGAAGAAATACGATTTAAATGATACGATATTTATTATTCCACTACGAATAGATTCTATAGATCGCCTTGAAAATCTACAATTCACAACAAGGTATCTTCTGAGATATTTTACTACAAATATTATAATTTGGGAGGCAGATGTTCGCAGTAGATTGGATTTTATGAAACCTTTACCCAAAGGTATACTTCATATATTCCAAGAAGACTATGATACTATTTTTTATCGGACAAAGTTTATTAATAAAGCAGTGCTGAGTATTGATAAACCATTTGTGGCTATTTGGGATGCTGATGTAATAGCCCCGAAAGAACAGATTATTTCCGCCGTTGAATATTTGAGGAGTAAAAAGGCTGATTTTATATATCCATTTACAGATAGAATGCTGAACGTCCCTTCTTGCGTGAAAAATATTTATGCCAAACAACCTGATATTTCAATATTGGAATGCTTTAAACTAGCTTATTCTGAAATGTATGGCCCAAAATGTGTTGGAGGAGGTTTCTTTGCAAATCGAGAAAAATATATAGAAGCCGGAATGGAAAACGAGAATTTTTATGGTTGGGGAATTGAAGATGGAGAGCGTATACGCAGATGGATGCGACTAGAGTATAAAGTAGAGCGTATAGAAGGGGTTTTGTTCCATTTTGACCATAGCAGAGGTATAAATAGTACTATTCATAATGCCGATCAAAGTAGTGTTAAAATAAGAGAGCTACACAGAATAAATATCATTCCAAAAGATACTCTCAAACAAGAAGTTCAATCTTGGAGAAAAAGTCATGAACAAGAATAAGCAATTTATATTTTTTATGAGCTATAAATCAGCAATATGGAATGTAGATAAATTCAATTACGGCTTAGACGGAAGCGGAATGATAGTGCATTTCTAGTATAATAAATATCACAATATATCACACTACGAACCCAATATGGTCTATAGATATGGCTGTGTAAAAGCCTACAAGAGATTATGAATATGAGAATCCAAACACTTCTGTTGTTCGTTGGTGCAGTAACAGCAACTGTAGTACTGAAGGCTTCTAACAACGCTCCAGTTTCGCAGCAATTTACCTCCTTCACCCAGCACTTCGCGATCTTTGCCAAGGACTATCCGCAGGAGAAAGTCTATCTTCACTTTGATAATACTGCCTATTTCCTGGGCGAAACAATCTGGTTTAAAGCCTACGTGGTGACAGCAGAGCGTAACGGACTCAGCCCGTTGAGCAAAACGCTTTATGCCGAATTGGTCACACCCGAAGGCAATATTGTGACAACGAAGAAATACAAGATTGAGAATGGTCAGTGCCACGGTGAGTTTCAATTGCCGGACTCGATGTATAGTGGCTTTTACGAAGTGAGGGCATACACCCGCTATATGCTTAACCAGGAGAAGGAATATATTTTTTCGCGTGTCTTTCCCGTCTATGAAAAACCGAAGAATGCAGGGGAGTATAATCTCCGCAAGATACGGGAACGGTACTACTCCCAACGCGTACCGGACCAACGGAAAGCTTATGAGCAAAAAGGCACCTTTGTGATGTCCTTTTATCCCGAAGGAGGAAATCTGGTAACCGGACTCAAATCGAAAGTAGCCTTCAAAGCAGCCGGTAAGGAGGGTGAGAATGCCATTGTAAGCGGAGAGGTGTTGGATGCATCGGGAGACAAAGTTGCAGACATCGAGACCACCTACCTTGGTATGGGAGCTTTTGAGTTTACCCCCAGAGCCGGGAGATACACCGCTAAAGTGCGTTATGCCGATAAGGAATACAGCTTCGAACTGCCACAAGCTCTGTCCGCCGGTTTTACCATGATGGTTGATAACAGCGAAAATGGGAAGGTTGAAATTCTGGTACAGAAAAGCCCGCAACTGGCTACGGATACACTCGGCATTACATTTTCCAGTCGGGGGAGGCTTTATGCATCGGACAACGTAATAACCGGCGATGAAAATGCGACGGTGCTTTCCATTTCCTGCCGGTTGCTTCCATCCGGTGTTTCACAGATTACCCTGTTTAATAAAGTGGGGGAAGTCTTGTGTGAACGCTTAGTCTTTGTGAACCACAACAGCCAGATGAAGATAACTGCCGGGCAGGATAAACGAGTGTATCAGCCCTTCGAGAAAGTAAATATGGACTTCCAGTTCAATGATCTGAAGGGCAATCCGGTGGAAACGACTTTCTCTGTGGCGGTACGCGATGCAGCCTCTTCTACTTACAATCCATACAACGACAATATCCTGTCGAATCTGCTGCTTTCCTCCGAACTGAAAGGCTACATTAAAAATCCAGGTTACTACTTCGAGTCGGACAATCCTGCCAGAGGAGCAGCATTGGATTTGCTGATGCTCACACAGGGTTGGAGCCGCTATGTCTGGAAACAGATGGCAGGCGTAGCTAAGCATGAAGTAAAACATCCTATTGAAAAAAAACTGGTTATTGAAGGTCATGTGCTCTCACTGACTAAGAAGAAGCCCAAGCCGAATGTGGAGGTGCTGATGTTTATGACTCTCCCTGACAGCACCAGCCAGCGGGGTACCTGCATGACGGATAACGAAGGTAAATTCAGCTTTGTTCTGACAGACTTCAAAGGCAAAGCCAAACTGACCCTTCAAACCAAAGAAAACGGAATACGTAAAGAGAATAATATCATTCTGGACCGGATGTTCAGCCCGGAATATAAATGCTACAGTTTTATGGAAAAGCAGAATCCTGAAAGTGTGATTGTCCGTACGGATTCTATATCTGTAAAAGAGGATACACTTAATACAATTATACCAAAAGATATAGCATTGCTAAAACCAGAGAACGATGTGAAATTTTCGATCGATAAGAAGAACCACCAGTTAAAAGAGGTGGTCGTAAAGGGAAAAAAGAAATTCATAAGAGAAGGAGAAGGTTTAGGCAATGCAAATATTGTGTATGATGTCGAAACTTCAGTTGATGATTTGATAGATAAAGCAGAGGATTTACCTGTATCTATTGGAGAATTCTTAATTCATTCTAATCCGTATTTTTTATATGGTGTATCCGGATGTCGATATAAAGGTAAAAAAGTAGTTTCGATATTAAATAATAATTTCTGGGGAAGTGGGGTTCCAGCTCTTCTAATAAATGAAGTTAAGACAATAACCATTCATGAATCATCTGGAACTTCTTTACGATATCTTGGGCAAATTGCACCAGATAATGAAGGTAATATGTTTCAGTTGTCCGGAGATGAGGTTGTTGTGTTTGTTTATACATACAAGGATTTGCATATACGTACTACACCTGAAGGTATTCATCAAACTTCATTTCTTGGTTACGCTTACACCAAAGAATTCTTCCAACCCAATTACGAAAAAGCCCTTCTCCCCGACGAGAAAGACTACCGCCGTACCCTCTACTGGAATCCGGATGTAAAGACGGATGCCAACGGCAAGGCGACCATCAGCTTCTTCAATAACGGCTCCTGTAAGGCAATGAATGTAAGTGCGGAAACGGTGACTGAAAGAGGAGTGATCGGGGTGATGTGTAAGTGAGATTGTGAGGTAGGACCTGACAGGTTTTGGAAACCTGTCAGGTGTAGAAGATCAGAAACGATTCGAATACCACCCACCTGACATCGTCGCAGACCTTGTCAACATTAAAACACAAAATATTATGAAGACACGAATTCACACCCTGCTGCTGTTACTTGGTTTATATGCAGTTGCTTTACAAGCTACTAACAACACCACAACCGCCCAACAGCTCACCTCATTCACCCAACATTTCGCGACCTTCGCCAAGGACTACCCGCAGGAGAAAGTCTATCTCCACTTCGATAATACCGCCTATTATCAGGGGGAGAACATCTGGTTTAAGGCTTATGTGGTAACAGCCGAACGAAATGGCCTGAGCCCGTTGAGCAAAGTCCTTTACGTGGAGCTGGTTTCTCCCGAAGGCAATGTGGTGGAGACAAAGAAATACAAGATCGAGAGCGGACAGTGTCATGGCGATTTCAAACTGCCGGTGCTGACCTTCGCCGGATTCTACGAAGTACGTGCATATACCCGGTACATGCTCAACTTCGGCCAGCAGAATTACTTCTCGCGGGTATTCCCGATCTATGACAAGCCTTTGTTTGAGGGGGATTATAAGAAAGTGATTACCGAACGCCCCAATTCCCAACGGGTTCCTCTGTCGCGCCCCTCCGGTGAGCAGAAAGAGCGACTAAATCTGACCTTTTACCCCGAAGGCGGTAATCTCGTAGCGGGATTAACCTCCAAGGTTGCCTTTAAGGCTGTTGATAAGGAGGGCGGAAATGCGCCCGTGTCCGGCATTGTCGTGGATGCGCAGGGTAATAAGGTGGCCGAATTTGAGACCGGTTATCAGGGTATAGGTGTTTTTGATTTCACTCCCGGAGCGGGAAAATATATTGCGAAAGCACAGTATCAAGGCAAGGAGTATTTGTTTGAACTGCCCACGGCTTTACCGGTGGGATATGTGGTTTCCGTGGATAACAGTGATGCAGAAAAGATGGGATTCGTGGTGCACCGAAGTTCAGCTCTTAAGGGCGATGCGTTAGGTCTGACGATATCATGCCGTGGAAAAGTGTATGCTTCCGACCAGTTGGATATGACTCAGGACAGTGTACAGCAGTTGATGATTCCCAAGAAGATCCTGCCTTCGGGTGTGATTCAACTGACCCTGTTTAATGCCAGCGGTGAGGTGTTGAGTGAGCGATTGGCTTTTGTCAACCACTTCAGTCAAATGAAGATTAGTTTCACACAGGACAAACCCGCTTACAATCCGTTCGAACGGGTAAATATGGATTTCCGCTTAAATGACCTGAAAGGTAATCCGGTAGAGACCACTTTCTCCGTAGCCGTGCGTGATGCCGCCACCAATTCCACCAATCCCTACAGCGACAACGTGTTGACCAACCTGCTTCTCTCCTCTGAACTGAAAGGCTACATCGAGAATCCCGGCTTTTACTTTGAGTCGGACGATGCCACCCGTCGTCAGGCACTGGATTTGCTCATGCTGACCCAGGGATGGAGCCGCTACGTGTGGAAACAGATGGCGGGTGTAACTCCATTCGAAGCGAAACAGCCGATAGAGGATGGATTGTACGTTCAAGGCTCAGTGCAATCCCTATTTTCCAGAAAGATGATAGAGAACATTGATCTGAGCATGACTTTACTTGCAGACAGTACTTCTCAGAGGGGCAAATGCCTGACGGACAAAGAGGGGAAATTTACTTTTGCGTTGCAAGACTTTAACGGACAAGCTAAACTGATTCTTCAAACCAAACAAGATGGAAAGAAAAAGGAGAAAAGAATTTTATTGGAGCGCAATTTCGATCCAGATTTGAGAAGTTATTTCTATTCAGAGCTCCATACACAGGAGTTCTTCAGAGCGATCAGAGATACGGTGATTATACCAATTGATTCAATTGATATTAAGGAAAAAAATACGATCCGTTACAATGATCGGAAATTCCCCATGGATAAAAGGAATTATCTATTAAAAGAGGTAATGGTGAAAGGGAACAAGAAAGAATATCCTCCTTTTAAGATTAATATCGAATATAAAATAGATCAGGAAATGGATAAAATCAGAGATATTGGAGGATGGGAGCCGGCGGGTGTTTATCAGTTGCTGGATAAACTAAATAAGTATTTTGTTTATGAGCCTACTTCGAACGGAAATCTTTTATGTCGATATAAAGGATTAAAAGGGGTCGTTTTTGTAAGGGATGATTCACCTCTTTTATCTCAAAGGATTGAAAATATACTTACTGAAGAAAATAGTTCTGAGCTGGCAATTAGCAGTGGTCTTCAACCAGATAAAAGCGGTTTTGAAAATGTCCAAAAGCAATCTAATGATAATAACAGCAATAATATTGACAAACAATACAATAGGTTGCCTAATCTGGAAGAAATTGAATCCGCAGTTCTTTTGGAAGATGCAAACTCTATACTGAGAGTAAATCCTAATATAAATCCGCTTACAACAGTTGTCGTACTATTGCATTGTAAAAGAAATTATCATAAAGAGCCTGTGGGAATAAGGGAAACCAAACAATCTGGTTACGCCTACACCAAAGAGTTTTTCCAACCCAATTACGATAAAGCTCTTCTCCCCGATGAGAAAGACTACCGCCGCACCCTCTACTGGAATCCCGATGTAAAAACCGATGCAACCGGCAAAGCGACCATCAGTTTCTTCAATAACGGCTCCTGCAAAGCGATGAATGTCAGTGCCGAGACGGTGACGGAAAAGGGAGTGATCGGGGCGATGTGTAAGTGATGATTATTTTAACGCTGACAGGTGCTGCGCACGCTTTCAGGTTGGAGCAAGCTGCAACTTTTACACAGTTAATTAAATGAGCATCCAGTAGAACCAAACAAACCTGACAGCGTCGATAGACCTGTCAGCGTTAAAAAAACAAGATATTATGAAGACACGAATTCACACCCTACTGCTGTTGCTTGGTTTATATGCAGTTGCTTTACAAGCTGCCAACAACGCCACAACAGCCCAACAACTCAGGGCCTTCACCCAACACTTCGCGACCTTCGCCAAGGAGTACCCGCAGGAGAAAGTCTATCTGCACTTTGATAATACTGCCTATTATCAGGGCGAGAACATCTGGTTCAAGGCTTATGTAGTGAGAGCAGATCGAAATGCCCTGAGCAAAATGAGCAAAATCCTTTATGTCGATCTTATCAGTGCCGAAGGCTATGTGATGGAAACCCAGAAGCTGAAGATCGAGAACGGTCAATGTCACGGCAGTTTCAAACCCGCTTCCACGAACTATGCCGGGTTTTACGAGATTAGGGCTTATACACGATACATGCTCAATTTTGGCCAGGACAATTACTTTTCCCGCGTGTTCCCCGTATACGACAAACCCAAAACCGAGGGTGAATATAACCCTGTAATCACTGAACGCCCCTTTTCGCAACGTATCCCACAGGTTCGTCCGGTGTACAAACAAAAGGGTAGCTTCGCCCTGACCTTCTTTCCCGAAGGCGGCAACCTGATTGCAGGAGTCAATTCAAAAGTAGCTTTCAAGGCGACCGGTAAAGTCGGTGAAAATGCCGTGGTATCAGGAGAAGTTTTTAACTCGAAAGATGAAAAAGTTGCAGAGATTTCCAGTGAATACCAGGGGATGGGGCAATTTGACCTGCTGCCCGATTCGGGAAAGTATACTGCGAAAGTTCAGTACAACAACAAGGAATACAAATTCGAGTTACCCAAAGCCCTACTTTCGGGTTATGTAATGAGCGTTGACAATCTCCACGAAGATGAGGTGGGAATTCAAATCGAATCCAATTCGCACTTTGCAGGTGAACTGCTCGGCATATCCATCTCTTCACGCGGAGTTTTGTTTGGTTCTCAGCAAGTGGATATGAGTAGTACACATGCTGCATCTTTCACTTTTCCAAAGAAAATGTTACCCAGTGGTGTGTCTCAGATTACCCTGTTTAATGCTGTCGGTGTGGTCTTGAGCGAGCGGTTGATATTTGTCAATCACCACAGCCAGATGAAGATGGAGATGAGCCAAAGTAAACCCATCTATCGCCCTTTTGAGAAGGTCAACCTTGATTTCAAACTCAAAGACATGCGAGGCAATCCGGTCGAAACCACCTTTTCGGTAGCCGTGCGAGATGCTTCCACCAGTACCACCAATCTTTACGGAAATAATATCCTGACAGATTTATTGCTTTCATCCGAAGTGAAAGGATATATCGAGCATCCCGAATACTATTTCGAAAAAGAGAATGTTACTCATCGGATGGCTTTAGACTTGCTGCTGCTTACTCAGGGCTGGACCCGTTACGTTTGGAAAGAGATGGCTGGCGTGACTCCTTTGAAAATAAATCAGCCAGTGGAGAAAGGTCTGGTCATGGTCGGTTCGGTCGTATCCTTGTTTCTGGGAAAAAAGATGAAAGATACGGACATTACCATGATTCTGATTTCAGATAGTATTTCACAGCATGGCACCTGTAGAACCGATTCCGTTGGTGATTTCAACTTTGCATTGCAGGAATTCAAAGGAGAGGCAAAACTGATTTTGCAATCCAAAAAGAAAAACAAACGTAAGGAGATGCAAATCCGCCTGAACCGCAACTTCAGCCCCGACTTCAGAGCCTATGCGTTTCCCGATCTGAATACGGTGCAATATTTCAAGGCGGTCAGGGATACGGTCCTATCTTTCGACTCTCTCGCCAATATTCAGGAAGATTTGAAAAAGATCCTTCCTAAAAACAATGATAGATTGCCAATGGACAAACGGAACCATTTGTTGAAAGAAGTAACTGTAAAAGAAAAACGTCAGTCGGTCAAAGTGGGCATAAAATACGATTTCACTAAGGAACTGGATAGAAAAAGAGATGTAGGAGAATGGATGCCTGCGTCTTTAGACACATATCTTTATTTCAATGTACAATATTATACTAATGGAAAATATAAAGGGAAGAAAGTCATTTTCGTAAGAGATGATTCGAAGAATATTGTATCGGAATATAATCCTATGATTGAGGATTCGGAGATGTCAGATGCGATAGTTGCTGATAATGAATCAACACCAACTTCAGATAGACGTAATATCGATAGAATGCCGTCAATTGATGAAATAGAATCTATATCATTTATAGAAGACTTTAGTTCCGTAATTAGACTATATAATGGGTATTTAGCTGAACCATCAAGAACTGTTATTGCCCTCATTCATTGTAAAAAGAATTATCACAAAGAGCCCTACGGTATAAGAAATACCACTTTCCAGGGTTACGCCTACACCAAAGAATTCTTCCAACCCAATTACGACAAAGCCCTTCTCCCCGATGAGAAAGACTACCGTCGAACCCTCTACTGGAATCCCGATGTAAAGACCGATGCCAACGGCAAGGCGACTATCAGCTTCTTCAATAATAGCTCCTGCAAGGCGATGAATGTCAGTGCAGAGACGGTGACGGAAAGAGGGGTAATCGGGGCGATGTGTAAGTAATGGGGTGATTTAACGCTGACAGGTGCAGGCACGCTGTCAGGTTGGTGCAGCCAGCACCTTTAGCTCAATGAATTAAATGTAAATCAGCCCGAACAGCATAAACCTGACAGCGTCGCAGACCTGTCAGCGTTAGAACGTAAGCCAACAAAATAAACCACATACTTCCAATCAACATGAAGACTATTTTGCTTGTATTTTGCACCTTTCTCTGCATAACTATTTGTGCACAAAACACCCTTAACGGAATTGTTTTGAGCGATAAAGACCAGAAGCCGGTTGAAGCCGCATCGGTATATATCAATGGATCAACCCAAGGAACTTATACAGATGTGCATGGAGCGTTTACTATCAACGACGTCCCAATATCTTGTCAATTAATCGTAAGCCACGTTAGTTATAATCTGAAGGTGATTATGATTGATAAATCCATGTCAGAAAAACTAATAATCCATTTGGGGGAAAAGACCAGACAATTAACCGCAATCGCGGTCTCAGGAGAAAGCCGACGCAAACAAAATATTGAAGAGTTTAAGACGGTTTTTCTCGGAAATGACCAATGGGGAAAGCATGCTGTGCTTAAAGCTGACAGCGGCCTTGTTTTTTTGCATCGTACCGATACACTTTTCCGAAAGCCAATCAAATCCGACTCCTTATTACTCCAATACAATAAAACGTTAGGTCAGGACTATGGCTGGACGAAAGATAGCGCAGCCGTTACACAAGCTGTACAGAAATTCTGTGTTAGAACATCTTCCCCGGTTACTATAGGTCTGCCGCTGTTGGGTTATGATGTAGTCGTCGATATCGACAATTTTACACTCAGCACGCTTAATAAACAAAAGATGCGTGAGTATTACATCTATAGTCACTTTATCCCGAGACAACCGACATCCGAACAAGACAAATCCGACATCGAAAAAAACCGGAGGGAAGTATATTTCAATTCATCACGGCATTTTTGTAAAGCTTTATTCAATAATGAACTGAAGGAAAACGGGTATCTGATTTCCTTCGGAACTTTTGCCAATGATTACACGAAGCCGCAATTCCGGCATTATATTGATATTTCTCCATACATTTTCCATAAATCGGATGGTGAAATTATGGTGGTCGGACTGAAAGGCAAAACACTTGTCATATCATACTTTAACCGCTATAAAAATGGCCCCGTAAATCTTAGCGCTGTAAAAAACAAAGATGGATCATTAAGAACTCCCTGGGAATACTATTCACCTGAAAATAAATCCTATATCACTTTCAATAGCGATACCTGCATCATAAACCGCAATGGGACAATAGCTGAAAATAATATAGTATTCTCAGGGAAAATGGCGACCAAATGTGGAGGGGCACTTCTACCTGAAGATTATGACCCACGAAAATCTTCCATCAAAACAGCATCGGATCAAACTGAAATCATCCCTGTAAAAGTAAACTCCGGAATATCTGCCCCAAACAATACGAATCAGATTCTATTAGGGAGATCTTCCGGGATGATAACCGGAAACAGACTCAACAGCTTCACCCAGCACTTCGCGACCTTTGCCAGGGAGTACCCACAGGAGAAAGCCTATCTGCATTTCGACAACACGGCTTACTTTCTGGGTGAAACCATCTGGTTTAAAGCGTACGTGGTGACGGCAGAACGCAACAACCTGAGTCCCCTGAGCAAAACCCTCTATACCGAACTGGTCACCCCCGAAGGCAATATCGTGACGACTAAGAAATTCAAGATTGAAAACGGGCAGTGCCACGGTGAGTTCCAGTTGCCGGACTCGATGTACAGCGGCTTTTATGAAGTACGGGCCTATACCCGCTATATGCTTAATCAGGAAAAGGAATATCTCTTTTCACGCGTGTTTCCCGTCTATGAAAAGCCGAAGAAGGCAGGGGAGTATAACCTTCGCAAGATTCGGGAACGCTATTATTCCCAACGTGTACCGGGCCAACGGAAAGTATACGAGCAAAAAGGCGCCCTGATGATGACCTTTTATCCCGAAGGGGGAAATCTGGTTATAGGCCTTAAATCTAAAGTAGCCTTCAAAGCTACCGGTAAAGAGGGTGAGAATGCTATTGTCAGCGGAGAGGTCCTGGATGCAGCAGGCAATAAAGTTTCTGAATTAGAAACCACCTATCTCGGTATGGGGACTTTTGAGTTTACTCCCGGAGTAGGGAAATACACCGCCAAAGTGCGCTATAACGATAAGGAATACAGTTTCGAACTGCCGCAGGCTCTTGCTACCGGGTATGCGATGACGGCCGATAATACGGACAACGAAAAAATCAATTTACTGATACAAAAAAGTCCGCAACTCAAAGCCGATACGCTCGGCATCTCCGTCTCCTGTCGGGGGAAACTCTATGCCACCGACCAGATAACAATGGGAGAGGAAAACATGACCGCACTCTCCATCCCCTGTCGGTTGTTGCCCTCGGGCGTGTCACAGATTACACTGTTCAACAGAGCCGGAGAGGTCTTGAGCGATCGCCTGGTATTCGTCAACCACAACAGCCAGATGAAGATAACGGCCGGGCAGGACAAACGTAGCTACCAACCATTCGAAAAAGTCAATATGGATTTCCAGCTAAACGATATGAAAGGAATTCCGGTGGAGACAACCTTTTCTGTGGCGGTGCGCGATGCAGCTTTCTCAACCTATAATCCCTACAACGATAACATACTGTCGAACCTCCTGCTTTCGTCCGAACTGAAAGGCTATATTGAAAATCCAGGCTACTACTTCGAATCGGACGACCCGGCCAGACGGGCAGCTTTGGATTTGTTGATGCTTACACAAGGTTGGAGTCGTTATGTCTGGAAAGAGATGGCGGGAGTAACCAAGCATGAAGTAAAACATCCGATTGAAAAAAGCTTAGTGATTGAAGGCCACGTGCTCTCCCTGACCAAGAAGAAACCCAAACCTAATGTGGAGGTATTGATGTTTATTACGTTGCCCGACAGTACCAGTCAGCGCGGAACCTGTGTGACCGATAAGGATGGCAGATTCAACTTTGCACTGTCGGACTTTAAAGGAAAAGCGAAATTAACGTTGCAAACTAAAGAAAATGGCAAGCGTACCGAAAACAATATAGTATTGGATCGGATGTTTAGTCCCGAATATAAAGTCTATTCATATCAGGAGAAATTATCACCCGAGAGTGTCATTCTACATAAAGACTCCATATTCATTAAAGAGGATACTTTGAAAACTGATCTGGCTAATGAAATAACTATTGATAAGCGACAGCAAGAAACCAAACTTCTAATGGACAAAAAAACTCACCGATTGAAAGAAGTGGTTGTGAAAGGGAAAAAGAAGTTCAAGCGGGAAGGAGAAGGGATGCGTAATGCGTCCGTTGTTTATGATGTGGAGAAAACCGTGGATGAAATGATAGATAAAGGCGAAGATGAACCGATGACTGTTCTTGACTATATTCACAGAATCAATCCTTTTTTCACCTATGATATTGATGCTGGATATACTTATGTAAAAGGACGATATAAGACGAAAGGAGTTCTATTTTGTCTAAACAATGTTTCATTAATGGACAGTATTGATAGTGATACGAAACCACTATGTAATTATGAACGATTAAGTGATTTTTCAGCAAATGAGATAGAGACTATTACTGTATCAGAGACTGATGGAACATCGTTGATTTATGAACCCATACGTCTAAAAAGAGGTGATGAGGTCGTGATATTTATTTATACGAATAAGAATTTAATTCGACGTAACACACTTGTAGGCATTCGTCAAACCAAACTCAACGGTTACGCCTACACCAAGGAGTTCTTCCACCCCAACTATGACAAAGCCCTTCTCCCCGACGAGAAAGACTATCGCCGGACCCTCTACTGGAATCCGGATGTAAAGACCGACTCCAACGGAAAAGCGACTATTTGCTTCTTCAATAACGGTTCTTGCAAAGCGATGAATCTCAGTGCAGAGACGGTCACTGAGAAGGGTGTGATAGGGGCGATGTGTAAGTGAGATTGTGATTCAGACCTGACAGGTTTTCAAAACCTGCCAGGTCTTGCCGACAACCGTTCCCTCTTCCGGCATCTTGATATAAAAACGATGCCACCGGAAAGGATACCACTATTTTTCATTGCCGTCAGCTTTAGCTGACGGAATGAAGAGTCAATCCAAATCTGGGCTTTAGCCGAAAAAACAATTTGGCTAAAGCCGGAATAGTAGCAAATCTTTTATCCGTTAGCTAAAGCAGACGGCAATTAATCTCCAACAACCTGACATCGTCGCAGACCTTATCAGCGTTAAATACAAGATATTATGAAGACACGAATTCACACCCTGCTGCTGTTACTTGGTTTATATGCAGTTGCTTTACAAGCTACGAACAACACCACAACAGCTCAGCAACTCAACTCCTTTACCCAACACTTCGCGACCTTCGCCAAGGACTATCCGCAGGAGAAAGTGTATCTCCACTTCGACAATACCGCCTATTATCAGGGCGAGAATATCTGGTTTAAAGCCTATGTGGTGACAGCTGAACGAAACGGTCTGAGTCCGTTGAGTAAGGTCCTTTACGTGGAACTGGTTTCTCACGAAGGCAATGTAGTGGAGACAAAGAAATATAAGATAGAGAAAGGCCAGTGCCACGGTGATTTCAAACTGCCGGTGCTGACCTTTGCCGGATTTTACGAAGTGCGTGCCTATACCGGCTATATGCTCAACTTCGGCCAGCAGAATTACTTCTCGCGGGTGTTTCCGGTCTATGACAAACCCTTATTTGAGGGGGATTATAAGAAGGTGATTACCGAGCGCCCCAATTCCCAGCGCGTTCCTCTGTCGCGCCCCTCCGGTGAGCAGAAAGAGCGGCTGAATCTGACCTTTTACCCCGAAAGCGGCAATCTTGTAACCGGATTAACCTCCAAAGTTGCCTTTAAGGCCGTGGGAAAAGAGGGAGATAATGCGCCTGTATCCGGTATTATCGTGGATGCGCAGGGCAACAAAGTGGCCGAATTCGAAACCGGCTATCAGGGTATGGGTGTTTTTGATTTCACTCCCGGAGCGGGAAAATATATTGCCAAAGCGCAGTACCAGGGCAAGGAGCATTCATTTGAACTACCTACGGCTTTACCCGCGGGATATGTGGTTTCCATCGATAACAGCGATGCCGAAAAGATGGGATTCGTGGTGCAACGAAGTTCTGCTCTTAAGGGCGATGCGTTAGGTCTGACGATATCATGCCGTGGAAAAGTGTATGCTTCCGACCAGTTGGATATGACTCTGGACAGTGTACAGCAGTTGATGATTCCCAAGAAGATCCTGCCTTCGGGTGTGATTCAACTGACCCTGTTTAATGCCAGCGGTGAGGTGTTGAGTGAGCGATTGGCTTTTGTCAACCACTTCAGTCAAATGAAGATTAGTTTCACACAGGACAAACCCGCTTACAATCCGTTCGAACGGGTAAATATGGATTTCCGCTTAAATGACCTGAAAGGTAATCCGGTAGAGACCACTTTCTCCGTAGCCGTGCGTGATGCCGCCACCAATTCCACCAATCCCTACAGCGACAACGTGTTGACCAACCTGCTTCTTTCCTCCGAACTGAAAGGCTACATCGAGAATCCCGGCTATTACTTTGAGTCGGACGATGCCACCCGTCGCCAGGCTCTGGATTTGCTTATGATGACACAGGGTTGGAGCCGTTATGTGTGGACACAGATGGCGGGAGTCACTCCGTTTGAGGAAAAGCAACCGATAGAAGATGGCTTGTACATTCAGGGTTCGGTACAATCCCTATTTTCCAAAAAGAAGACTGAGAATATTGACATAAGCATGACCTTATTGGCTGATAGTACTTCACAGCGAGCCAAATGTCTGACGGATAAAGAAGGGGCGTTCAACTTTGCTTTACAAGATTTTAAGGGTGATGCCAAACTGATCCTCCAAACCAAACAAGATGGCAAGAAAAAAGAGAAAAGAATCTTATTGGAGCGCAATTTTAGTACAGATTTGAGAAGTTATTTCTATTCAGAACTCCATACACAGGAGTTTTTCAGATTGATTAGAGATACGGTGATTATACCAATTGATTCAATTGATATTAAGGGGAAAAATACGATCCGTTACAATGATCGGAAATTTCCCATGGATAAAAGGAATTATCTATTAAAAGAGGTGATGGTGAAAGGGAAAAAGAAAGAATATCCTCCTTTTAAGATTAATATTGAATATAAAATAGAACAGGAAATGGATAAAATCAGAGATGTTGGAGATTGGGAACCGGCTGGTATTTATCAGTTTTTGGATAAACTAAATAAGTATTTTGTTTATGAGCCTACGCCAAACGGAAATCTTTTATGCAGGTATAAAGGATTAAAAGGGGTAGTTTTTGTAAGGGATGATTCACCACTTTTATCTCAAAGGATTGAAAATATACTTACTGAAGAAAATAGTTCTGAGCTGGCAATTAGTAGTGGTCTTCAACCAGATAAAAGCGGTTTTGAAAATGTCCAAAAGCAATCTAATGAAAATAATAGTAATGTTGATAAACAATACGATAGGTTGCCTAATCTGGAAGAAATTGAATCCGCAGTTCTTTTGGAAGACGCAAGCTCTATACTGAGAGTAAATCCTAATATAAATCCGCTTACAACAGTTGTCGTACTATTGCATTGTAAAAGAAATTATCATAAAGAGCCAGTGGGAATAAGGGAAACCAAACAATCTGGTTACGCCTATACCAAAGAGTTTTTCCAACCCAATTACGATAAAGCCCTTCTCCCCGACGAGAAAGATTACCGCCGGACTCTCTACTGGAATCCTGATGTGAAAACCGATGCCAACGGTAAGGCGAGCATCAGTTTCTTCAATAACGGCTCCTGTAAGGCAATGAATGTCAGTGCGGAGGCAGTGACGGAAAGAGGTGTGATCGGGACGATGTGTAAGTGATACTTACGGATACACCTGACAGGTTTTTGAAAACCTGTCAGGTATATAAACAATTGAAATTCTCACACTTATGAAAAAGAGTAGTTTGCTGATTTGCTTAATAATGCTGTTGGTTTATGATAGCACAGCCCAGAGTCTTAATATCGATCTGGATAATATTTCCAGTACTGATTCAACTTGCCTGAAAGAAATTAAGGCCGCGAAAAAAGACATCCAGAATGGGAGATTGGTCTATTGTCGCTATACCGGGCACATGCTATACATTCGTTTGAGAAGTGTACAAGAATTCAAGACATTACTCTGTCAGTTTGGCATTGGATATAAAGAATCATTATTCTCGGATATGATTCGCCGTGGACAAACACAAGGTTGCTACAGAGCATACATGAACAATGCTATTGATAAAAAATTTGGCAGCACGTTTATCGATTCATTATTGAATGTATCAGATAGTTTGTTTCTGAAAAATCATATCGACGGAATTTTACGGTACAACGACTGTGATACACAGCCTGCATATCCCGGTGATAGCATAACTAAGCACGAAAGTGAGGAAAGTGCGCTTCAAATGGCACTTGAATCGGTCAGGTACCCCAGAGGATATGCCCAAAAGAAGAATTGGGAGTGTAAAGCTTATGTAGATGTGGATATGTTGGTCGACAAACAAGGTAATGCCAGCATCCCGGAATATTGGTTTCACTTTGATATCCCGGAAAATTACAAGTACGAAAATAACCTGATCAGTGAGATCAAAAGGGTGATCAAAAAAACGAATTGGACACCGGCAACGATAAAAAAACAGAAGGTAAAGACTTTGACATATTATCGGTTGTACTTAAAATAAAGCTCCAGACCTAACAGGTTTTGAAAACCTGTTAGGTCTAACCACAGATACACAATCCATTAAATTCAAACACATCTAAAACAAAATATTATGAGTCATCTCAATCGTTATTTATTTCTTGCAGCATTTCTGGTTTGCAGCTTACTGTCGAAAGCACAGTTTGATTCGGAAAAGTATGACAAAGAGAGCTTTCTCTTAGGAATGCTGGATGAATACATGGGGTACCAGCGGGTATTCAAGCCTGGCGTTGACGAATTCAACTATCATCGGGTCGATGTTTACCTAAAGGGTCAATTAAGGCAAGCTCTTTTTATCGACTCTCTTTTTAGTACGGATTGTCCTGATATATTTCTTGTAAACAACGGAGCTCCCAAAGGAATAAAGTTGTATTCAGCTGCTTTATCAGCCACTATTGACAAGTATTTCGACTACAAACCGTCCTGGAACAAAACCATAAAAGGCGACACCATCTATTCCGGTGACCTCAGACAAGAGATGCTCAAAACAGAGAAGCAGAAACTATCCTATCTACTGGGCGCATTTTTGCGTTTTGGGGGTTGCGAAACCAAAGAGGGTGAACCGGGCAAGGACAAAAAGATCCTGATGGAAAAGTATCCCGATAGACCGCAAATCCACATGATGGACAGGTTTGATCCCAACAAGAAAGATGCTAAATGTATCAAATACAGCATTGAAACACCCAATGCTTCCCGAAAAGCTCAATTATGTACCCGATTACTCATGGAGCTCGGGTGCGAAGACGTTGAGTATATGTTCTATAAAGGTTATATCCCGGTTCCCCATTTAGCCATCTTCAAACCCTCTCAAAAGATACATGAAATGATTAATGACGCTGAGACATTGAAAAATCAGATCGCGGCAATCAATACTGACAACATTAAATTCACTCCTGATGGCAAAAAGTATGTCTGGGTGGAGCCTCAACAACCCTCATTTAATAAAGGTAAATAGGGGAAATACATTCAGCTTCGAGAAAATATTCTATTTAAACACACATACCCAAATGAAGAATCTAAGAAAAACATTGTCCTGCAAGCGGACAAAGAAACAGATGCTTGTCATTCTTTCATCCATCGTGCTATTGATAGCTCCGGTGATGGCGCAGGCACAAACAAATTCCGTGACAAAAAGCGAAACCTCCAAAGTTGACAAGCCGCTATTAGTTGTCGAAAAAATCGCATCATTTCCCGGCGGACAGGATGCTATGTTTAAATTCATAAGCCAGTGTATTCAATATCCCGCAGAGGTGAGACAGAACGGTATTCAGGGAACGGTAATTACTAATTTTGTTATAGACAAAGAGGGAAATATCCGGGATGTTTCGGTTGTACGGGGGCTCCATCCTACACTGGATGCAGAGGCAATACGGGTGGTAAAATCCATGCCCCGATGGACTCCCGCTCAGAACAAAGGAGAGAATGTGGCGATGTATTTTACACTTCCCATCCGCTTTACGTTAAATGCTTCACAAGGAAATAGACTCTCTGCTCAATCCGCTCCCATCCATAACGCGAATGAGAATCTTCCCGCCTCCAAATACCGGCTTCCTTATATCGGAAAAGCGAAAGTGCTGCCCGGTAGTCTGAGTGAAGGTATCCGTTTCCGAATTGATGATGGCGCATTTACCGCCGAAGTCCTCTCTGCCCGCGATGGCGTGGTCACTGTGCTAAACCGCAATGAGAAAGAGGGCGCAGTGATCGAACTGAAACATGCCGATGGCGAAACCACCCAATATGCGCATCTGGGAGCTTTTGCACTTTCCCTGCATGTGGGCGATACAGTCAAAGTGGGCGGATTGATTGGTTTTCAGGGAAAGCTAAACAGCGATGACCAAAGCAACCTGTTGCATTTCACAATCAGGGATAAAAACAACCGTTACGACACGATGCAATTGCGGATTATCAGAAAGATCAGTTCTGTAAAAGAGCCAGTGAAGAGTTCCGATAATTATTCTATCATCGAGCTTGCCACAGGAAAATGTATAGACATCCCGCGGGGAACAGATATCAATGGAACTCAAATGACCCTTTACAAATGCAATGAAGGCACCAACCAGCATTGGTCACTCCGAAAAGAGGGGGATTACTACAAAATCATTTCCGAACACAACCGAAAAGCCATTACTGTGGCATTGGATGAATCCTCTAAAAAAGCATTGATCGTTCAGGATGATATCAAAGAGACCGATGCCCAGCTCTGGACGGTGAAGGAGTTTGGGTATTTCCGTGCATTTTACTCCAAGCTGAACGGTCAGGCCTTGCTCCCGGCAACCGGCGATACCCTGATGCAACTAAAACAAGCGGACGATCATGCTGCCGGAGTCTGGGTAATGAAACCGGCTGAAAACATATTTACCATTAATAAAGAAACGCTTACACCCGCAGAAATGAAAGCCGATCTGGATGAGTTGATTAAAACCCTGGCCAATAATCACCCTGACATGTATGCCTATACTACAAAGGAGAAATTCAATCAGGAAGTAGCCAAAGTGCGGCAGTCGTTTAGCCAGCCCCTCCCATACCGGGAGTTCTTTAGCCGGATTATCCGCCTGAATAGGCTGTTTGACGGACATACGAACATCAATCCGATCGTCAATTCCCGTCAAACCCTGAGCTATTTAAAATCCGGCGGACTATTCTTTCCTCATCAGGTACGCGTAGAAAACGGGAAACTCTTCTTGTCCTTTGGCCAAAATGATTCTTCGAAGATAGAAGTTCTCTCGATTAACCGTATTCCGGTCAGTGAAATCCTTACCCAATTGGGCCAAACCACAAACTATGAAAAGCAGAAGATGAACGACTGGACCCTGCAAAGCAATTTTGGTCTTATTCTGCATGGGATCCTCAATATCCAGGGTCCCTGGTTTGAATACGAAACCCGTTGGCATCAGTCAGGAATAAATTCGAATACCATCGAACAGGGCATCACAGCGCAAAACATGATGTCCGCCAATACACGGTATTACGACCGGAACGAAAAATTCCAATACCGCTCTTTCGAGAAGGAATCTATCGCCCTGATTGAATACAATACCTGCCCGATGAATGAAGAATCTATAAAAGATCTGGACGCGTTTCTGGTTAATAGCTTCAATGACATCAAAGAGAAAGGAATACGTAATCTGTTTATCGATGTTTCCCGCAATGGCGGAGGCGGAGGTGATGAGGTGAATTCCCTTTTGTACAATAAGCTGAACCACCAGGCACGCAACTGGCAATCGGTGATGTACAAAAAGGTGCCTGGCCGGGCAAAGCTTGATACCATACCAGTTCCTCAATGCACCAATATAATTACCGACGGCTACGATGGCAACGTTTATCTGATTCAGAGCGGTTACACCTATTCGGCGGCAGTAGGCATGGCCGCCTGGATGAAGTTCAGCGGGCGGGGAAAAGTCATCGGTGAAGAGACCGGAGGAACTACGGCTGCTTATGTTTATGCTCCCGTTCACCAGTTGCCCAATAGCAAAATTCTTTATCAGGTGTCGAATACACTCTGGAAGTTTCCTTTCGGGGCACGAAAAGATCAGGGTATTCTTCCGGATGTTCCGGCCTCTATAGATTATTCTAAGCCTCATTTTGAACTTAATGATCTGAAAGAGTTTCAGACAAAGGCCGGGAATACAAAGTAGAAAGACAATTTCAGATGGCTTACCCCCATTGCTATATTCATATAATCAAATAGAATCCGGAGAAGTTACCCCCAGAAGTTTTACCATTAAGGCCATATTTGCTGCTCTCGATTATGAAATGCCGGAACCTCAGGTCAGTCCGTCTGCACCGGAGAATGCTTCCCGAAGTGTAATATCCAACAGGCTCGAGCAATTGTACAAATATCTTCTTGAATTGTTTAACTTAAAAACAAACACAATGAAAAAGCTATCGATTTTATCCGGATTAACTATTGGGTTAGTCCTGTTATTGTTTAATCTGAATGTAAACGCTGAAAGTAAAGCAAAACTAAAAGAGAGCCTAATCGGAACCTGGCAGAAATGTGACTCCTCGGGAACTGTGATAACAAAGGGTACGGTTCGTTACAAAGTAATCACACCGGAAACATTTGTTGTTATGGAAGTGAATAAAGATACACGAAACTTTGTTGGAGATTTTGTCGGCACTTACACCGTGACAAGTGATGGTGAATATACCGAATCGATCAATTATACCATGTCTTGTTATAGTTCTTACCAAAACGTGAAAAATACATTTAAGGTCGAGATTAAGAATGACCGGTTGTATGTAACAGGTAAGAACAATCAGTACAATGAGATTTGGACGAAAGTATCCGATTAATCCTACTCAGATATTACAACCTGACCTCCCTTAAATGAGGTCAGGTTGTATGCTCTTATACTGCTTTTCATTGATCCCAGAATCATTCTTACCACTATAAACAGCCGAAGATGAACGACTGGACTTAGGCGGTCAGAAACAAACAACTTCTGGAACAGCAGCTGTTTGGAAAACAGAACTGTTCGAATCATAAGACTGCTACAAGCTGTTTAGAAATCCAACATGAATTACGCTGCACTAAATTCGTGCTAATGAAGAGAAATGAATATCGTATTAACTGATTAATCACACATAATTATTTTACCACAAAATTAGAAACATGAAGCGAGTACTCCTTTTTACGCTGTTGTGCTTTGTTGCACTGGGCTGCCACGCAAAAGAGATCGAAGACACGAAGAACAAGAATGAAAAAGAGAGAACGATTGCTCTATGGGGGCACATCAAGGACTCCTTTACCAAAGTCGGGATATTGGGGACAAAAATCACCCTGATGCGGTCGGACAACTCGGTAGTAGATACCATGACCGTCAAATATTTTGATTGGGGTCTTAAGCTGGATACTTACTACAAGTTCAATATTCCGGCCCGACCGCAGAAGTTTATCATCAGGGCGGAACATCCCGATTACAAACCCACCTATATCGATTACGATATCAAGTATGTCGCGCGAAACGTCTATTTCGATGCGCCCTGGCATTATATGAAAAAGCGGGCCTACCGGATGAGTAAGGAAGAGCACGTATTGAATGAGGTAGTGGTGAAAGCCACCAAAATCAAGATGGTATATAAAGGCGACACGGTGGTCTATAATGCCGATGCCTTCAATCTGTCAAAAGGCTCGATGCTGGATGACCTGGTGAAACAGATGCCGGGGGTAGAACTGAAAGACAACGGAGAAATCTACCAGAACGGCAAGAAGGTGGATTACCTGATGCTCAACGGCAAGCAGTTTTTCAAGGGGAAAAACAAGGTGATGCTCGAAAATCTCCCTTATTACACGGTGAAGAACGTGCAGTTCTTCAATAGAACCACGGATAAGAGTGCATACCTGGGGCATGATGCCGAGAAAAAGGAATTTGTGATGGATGTCAACCTGAAGCCGGAGTATTCAACAGGTTACACGGTTAATGCAGAGGTGGCCGGGGGGACGAAGGATCGTTATATTTCCCGCCTGTTCGGCCTGCGCTATACCGACAATACCCGTGTTTCCCTTTATGGAAATATGAATAATGTGAATGAGTATCGTAGTCCGGGACGAGACGGAGACTGGACGCCCACAAATGATACAGAAGGATCAATGGATATAAAAAGAGGGGGGATAGATATTGCATTAGAAGACAAAGAGCAGAGATATGCAAACTATTTCAACGGAGAAGTTACCTGGTACAAAGGAGATAATGCCAGTCGGACCTCTTCAGAATCGTTTCTGACTAACGGCAATAGTTATACACGCTCGGAAAGTAATTCGAAACCTAAATATTTGTGGTTAAATGCCTCCAATTACTTTATGCTAAAAAAGCCCTTTTTCTTAAGAATGCAGAACTATATTCAATACGGAAAATTTGACCAAAGCAATCAGAATCGGTCGGCTACTTTCAATGCAAATCCGGAAGGCCTCGGAAGCAACAAGCAGGTGCTGGATTCTGTATTCAGCCCTTCGGTGAGTCAAGATCTTAGGAATATCACCGTTAACCGCCAATTCGACCAAACCATAGGAAGCGGGCATCGCACCGAACTTTACAATAATGTGTCGGCAACCAAAAAACTGAGCTGGGGCGATGATATTGAAGTCAGCTCTCTCTTCAATTACAAGAACTCCATGAACTCCGTATTTAATTCGTATCAATTGAGTTATTTGCAAAACAATACTACAGACAACCGAAACAAATACAACACCACACCCAATGAAAGTTACGATTTCAATGTCCGGGGCGAATATACTTTTCACCTCCTGTCCAAATGGAATTATGTGCTCTATAGCCTCTATACGAAAAGGTTTTCGTCGGAAGTGAATTCACTCTACCGACTCGACTGGCTCAATGGGTGGGGCAATGGTTCCCGTCACTCGCTCGGAGACCTGCCTTCCACACGCGACTCCCTTCTTCTTGCTCTTGATGCCGGTAACAGCTACAACAAACGTTTTACGGAACAGGGTTATAAAGAGGGATTCCGGGTTTATTATGAGAAAAATGAAAAAGATAATTACACCTGGTTTAACCTTCATATCCCGATAGACCGCCAGAATAAAGAAATGCACTATCAGCGCAACCAGCTGGACACGATGATTTATCGCAGAGACTGGGTTTTCGAACCGGATATGACCTTTATCCTGAGAACGAATAAATCTACCCGGAATTATGAGTTCAATTACAGCAGCGAAACCATTATACCGGATCTGGTGAGGTTAGTAAATATTCGTGACGATTCCAATCCCCTGGCCGTGTCACTGGGAAATCCGAACCTGAAGAGTATCATCAAACATAACTTCAGATTTTCTTTCTCAGGCAACAATCCGGAAAGGCAACGATTCTTTAATTTCGGATTCAATGCGTCAGTGATTAAACGACAAATCGCCAACGGTTTTACCTATAATCCGGAAACGGGTGTCTATACCTACCGTCCTGAGAACGTGGATGGCAACTGGAATATGAGTACCTCCGTAGGTTATGGTAGCGCTATCGACAAGGATAAACACTGGAGTTGGGGAACTGAAACAAACTGGAACTATAACCGAAACGTGGACCTTACAGCCGTAAGCGGAAGTACCCAAAGCAGCCTCAGCAAAGTGAACAATCACAGTGTGTCGGAAGGTTTAAAGTTGAATTATCAAAAGGATGACCTTAAACTGGGCGTGATCGGGAAATTGTGGTGGAATAACGCCACCAGTCAGCGGGAGAATTTCCAGACCATCAATGCCTGCGATTTCAGCTACGGCATGACCGGGGAGTACAAACTTTTCAAGGAGATCGAACTGGCAACGGATATCAAGATGTACAGCCGCCGCGGATACGGTGACCCTTTCATGAACACCAACAACCTCGTCTGGAACGCATCCATCGGCCACGCTTTCCTCAAAGGCAAGGTGATGACCCGCCTCGAAGGTTTTGACCTGCTGCACCAGCTTTCCAGTGTGCAATACGTTGTGAACGGTCAAGGGAAGACAGAAACCTGGCGAAACACGATTCCAAGTTACGTGATGTTGCACCTGAGTTACCGGTTTAGTTATAATCCGAAGAAGAAATAATAAGGATAAGCTACAAGCTGTTTCGATGTACTAAACTCTTAGCAGAATGGGTTATAAGACAAAAACAAAGGAGTTAAAGACCGCAATCTTCAACTCCTTATCATATATATCTGGCAGATAATATAGTTCTTTATCTTATTTTCGAAGTATGTCCGCTTTCAAATCAGCCACCGTTTGCAGAATCGTATCAATCTTATCGTCCGTCACCTGATCATCCATGTTGATACAGCAGACTCCGGTCAGGTAAGGATTAGCGGATTCCGTCACCATTCGGACGATGGTTTCACGAATCTCATCGTTGGATTGATTCATAATCTCCACCGGACTCAGGCGCAGACTGAAGAAGGTGTCGGGAAATTGGGCACGCAATGCCTTGATATCGCCACCCCATCCCAAATCCAGAAAATCAAGGTGAGGCAATGAGGCAAAGGTATCACCATAACGATGCGGATCGGTTCCGCAATAGTGGATGCCGAATGGACTTTTCGATTGATTCCAGGCTACATCATACTCTTTCAGTAAAGCATCGTAATCATCGGTAGAAATCATGGTATGTGAACACTCTGAGTGTAAGAATACCGGTTTGGGCAAATGACGTACCAAGCGGGTGACAGAGATGGAGGTTGAACCGGTTTCGGCAAAAACGCTACCGGTAAAACGGTCAATTACCGAAGCAATGTTGGCAAATGCCCCCTTCACATCATCTGGCTGCAACATCATTCCCATAAAGAGATTCTGTCCGAATAGGTCAAGTGCGATATTAAGCACCCCACCGAAGTTGACATCACCGGTCAGATGACCGTAAGTCTGCTTGAGCGATTCGGTAAGTTTGACAAACTCATTGTAGGCGGGAGAATTAAATGCCGCATCCACATCGACGGTGTAATCTTCACGATTGGCAGCAAGCACCTGCGGAGGATGATTTTCGGTATAGTTTACCTCACAGCCGAGCATTTCGGAAAGCAGATATCCCGCAGCCAGGTGAACGGCACCCACTTCAGGACGTTTCTCTGCATGATGCTCTCCGAGACCGTATTTTCCCCAACGGGCATAGAGTTCTTTCTCCATGCGCTGCTCGGATTCGACACGTTTCAGTGGGTGAAAGAAGAAATCACGGTCAAAAGTCAGTTCGGTATTTTTCGACCACCACTCGGGAGCTAGGACAATATCAACGGGTAATAGGGATTGGATCATGGGTTTATTATTTTTTTCGATAGAGTTATAGGGAGTAAATGGGAGTTATAAGGAAATGAGGGAAGAATCATTCGATTCAATCCCTCTCCCGATAGCTATCGGTACCCTCAATCCCTCAATCCCTCATTCCTTAATGAGTTTTACAATTCCGGTTAGCCCCGCTTTGAGCAACGGTTTGCCCTCCAGACGAAAAGCTGCATTGGTTTTAGCAATGCGCTGAGCCTCCGGTAGACGCTGATCGCCGATCATCCGGTTGGCCCAGGTGTTGGTCACCTCGATTTCCAGCGAATTTTTACCTTTTTGTACCGCACGGGTAATATCCACACGGTAAGGAGCCGTCCAGGCCACGCCACAATCCACACCATTCACCTTCACAGCAGCAATGTTGTTCACCTCACCGAGGTCGAGGAATAGCTTTTCACCGGCTTTTAGCTTCACTTTATTGGTAAATGAGATCGCATAGCGGGCAGTTCCCGAGTAATAACGGATACAGCTGTCAGCATGCTGGCTCCAGTCGGTCAATGCGGTGAATGTCACCGGAGTTTTCGGCCCACCCAATGCCGCATCGAAGGTCACCTGCCAGTTTCCGGTGATCAGTTGCTCCACCAGAACTTTTGGAGCCGGAGCAACAGCAACCGATTGACCCGCATCGGCCTTGCGACGCAACACAATGAAGACAGAACCGCTGGCATCAAGCTTCACCGGCAAAACCGTACGACCGTTTTCAAACTTCCACTCTGTGGCTTCAGCATTTTCGCCCGACACTGCATCAAATAGCTCGGGTACTTTTCCGGCAACGCGTAGCGAAAGGTTCAATGTGCGGGCTTTCTCCTGCTGGTTGGAGATAAAGTAGATGTCAGTGTCTTTATCACGGCGGTGTGTCCAGGCGATTTTCGGAGCCTGAGCGACAGAGCTGCCCTCATGTGCAATTACATCCTGTGGAAGATTGATTTTGTCAAAAGTATTATCGGAATAAGGCAATGCAAGCACTTTTCCTTTAACCGCATTACCCGAAGTCAACTGAGCAATTGCTGCGCGTAATTCAACATCATCTTTTGCCGGATTCAATCCGTTGGGAACAAATTTCGGAGTGGCACCAAAAAGAATCGTAGCGCCCTCTTTTGCCAACTGAAGCAGCTTTTGCGCCACCTCAACAGACATGTAATCCGAATCAGGATTCATCGGATGCGCACCTGGCACTACCAATACACTGTAAGAAGCACCGCCTGGCAGCACAATCTTGCCATCCTTCACGGTAGCCAGGCGAAGCAGTGCGTCTTTGTTGAACGAGTCGTAAGCATAACCACGCAACGGATCGGTCCAATCCTCCGGATCGGCCATGTTAGCGGAATGACCAACCCCTACAGGACGGATGCGCTGCGGCTGACCGACATTGGCCAGACGCGCTTTTTCGGCAGCAACACGTTCAACACCGAAGATTCCCGGCAACAAGCTCACCAGACGATCGGGCAAGATCGATCTTCTCGGTGTATTTTCCCCGGTAAAGACAGCAATATCAACGACAGGATCACCGGTTTGCAGTAAGCTCTGGCAACGGGTGGCATACTCTACCCACGCTTTGCCCGGTTTCCACCAGGTTTGGTCACGTTGGAAGCAAAGCCCTACCCCACCGAGCGTCATCCCCGGCTTACGATCCGGCCACGGATTGAGCATAGATACGTGATAGACCAGTTTATTTACGCCCAATGCATAATTGCGGTCCTGCAAAGCCTTCAACATCGCAGGATATTCGTTCCATTCGAGACGCAATTCGGTAAAACCTTCCGCCTGAATTACTTTTTTACCATAAATATGAGCGCCGGAAATGGCGTCCAGCATATCGTTGGGCTTGTCATGGGTCGGACTGTTGAGCCAAAACTCACCCATCGGCACATCGACTTTGTCATAATGCAGCATACCATCGCTGGTCATGGTCGGACAAACGCTCTCAGCCGTAAAAGTAACACCCAGCTTTGCCGACTCCTGCTTCAACGTCACGTAGAAAACATCCACAACCAGCTCTGCAATGGTCTGACGCACGTCGTTTAGCACATTCTCCGACAGCTCAGCGCTACCGACTGGCACACCCGCCATCACCGGCAGGTAGTTGTAGATATCATAGCCGCGACGTTTCTTAAACTCTTCACGGAAATAGGGTGACCAGTTCTGACTGCCACACTCCCAGCTATCAACATGGAAGATAGATAATACGCGTTTGGCCAGTTCCGGTCCAGCTACACGAGCCGCTTCGCCATACCATTTATTAAATTGAAAACGGATGGCATCGGGATTGAATTTGTCACATTCGAGACCTTTACCGCCACCACCGGTTGCATTGGTATGACCGGTAGAAGTATGTCCGATGCGCAGGATAGTCCAGTTGCCCGCAGGAGCTTTCCAGTCGAGCACTCCCTCTTTTACATAAGCAGAAATATCGATCAGTTTACCCACCGGCACACAAAGCGAATCAGGCAATTGAGCCGATGTCGTGCGCGGAGCAATGCGCCAGATTTCACCCGACTTTCCTTCATACTGATGCATGACAGGTTCGCCCGAAAGCATAATCCCTTTCAGTTTGATCGAAGGCTTCCACTTGGCAGCATCCAGGTCTTCCGAGCCGGGCTCAGTACCGGAAACATCATACACAAAGCGGAAATATTTTGCTGTAGTCGATGGAATTGCATAGGTATTATCGGCATCGGTATCCTGCCATCCGTGACGCGGAGCCTGCAAACAGGTAACAATGCGGAAAGTTTTGCCATCATCACTCACCTCAATAGTCGGGCGTTGTGCCTGATAGTTATTCCCTCCGGTAAATATCTTCACCTGACGACAAGTGAAAGGCTTATCGAAAGCGTATTGAATCCAGCAGGAGGTACCGCCTTTGAAAGTTTCTTTGTTGCCCTCTTTTACCAGAATCGAAGCATCGGCATCGGCCACACTCGAAGTGACTTTAGGCACAACACTCAGGGTAGTCTGCGCAGCCTTCGAAGGAGTCGGATAAGCATAGACAGCAATATCTTTATAATAGTTTTCAATAGTCTCCGGCTGAGCAAGAGGTTTGCGGATACGTTTACCTCCGGCAATAAGGGTTTTCGATGAAACTACTTTTTGCATCGAGAGCTCCGGAGTAATCCACGGACCACCGGCCAATGCGAAACCATCGCTTACGTGCATGGCTATTTTAAGGCCAAGACGATCCGCTTCGGTCATAGAGAACTTCACCATCTGCCACCATTCGGGAGTCAACTGCTCTACCGGATGTGCAATCAAAGGCGGGTCTGTCTTGCCATAGATCGGCATCAGAAAAACACCACCTATACCATTCTGCTTAAGCGATTCAAGATCGGCGGTAATGGCCTCTTTGGTCACAGCAGCCTGCATCCAGTACCAAAATACCCACGGTTTTGCGGATTCGGGCGGTGTTTGGAAATCCCGTTTCAGGCGATCTTCGGCGTGCACTGCCGTTGATGCGAAACAGATAAGGATTAATGAAAGGATCAATGTGAATTTTTTCATGATAGTAAAGCCCCCTAAATCCCCCGAAAGGGGACTTGAAGGCACTGCTTTATTGGGGTTTAAAACACTTCTTGACTATGAGAACAATTTTCTGTGTGTATCTCACTGAAAGATTATACAATCTCAACAGTCTCTTACCTCCTCTCCTATAGGGAGGGTTAGGGAGGGGCCTCTTTGTAAATGGCAAAGGCACAAAACGATATCACATCGATTGTACCCTTGCTCCATTTAACTCACCATTATTTATCTACTAACACACAAAAAACAATTCGTTTTTATTTTCGTCGCTAACCAACTTTTCCAAAGTTTAAAACTTTGGAAAAGTTAGTTCGCTTTATAATCGCTTTGCGTTTTTCTCCCTCCCTATGGGGGAGGGCCGGGGTGGGGCTTCTTTACTGAAAACGGAAGAAAATAGTTCCATTTTGTGGCCCGCTTACATGCTTAGCCTGAGAAGACGGACCCACCAAATCAGTCGCATTAACCTTGTTGCGCACAGCAGGAATCACATCGAAAACAGCCAATCCGGTTTGAGGCAAAGTGTAAAGCAATGCATCACGACCATCACGCGGAGTGTAAACACCGAGATAGCTGCCCGGTTTCTCATTGGCCATGATGATATGACCTTCTTTTGTCGTAAAGTTAGCCCAGCGCCAGTCGTTGAAGTAACCTTTAAACTCGGGATAGGTAAAGCTTTCTCCCGGAATCGGATCGTTATAGGTATTATCATACACATCCAGCGTAGTACCATGAAGACGGTTCTGCCAAACACGGTAAGGTCCTTTACCCAACCAGCGGATCGCCTGCACATTTTCTTCCGGATAATCGAACTTCACACCCATCAGTTCTACCACACCATCGTAACCATACTGGTAATCGAGACGAAGTTTTCCGTCCGGAGACAATGTCCATTTTACAGAATTCATTGCTCCGAAATATTTCGCTTCCATCACGAGGTTTTCACCATCCATTTTAGACGTAAAACTGGTTAATGAAGTCGGATACTTAATTTCATTGTAAATGCGATCAACTCCTTGTGGAGCTTCGGCATCTACCGAACCGTCCAGCGTGCGGTTGCCACGACGGGCAGCTACGAAACGGGGGCCATTGCCGAAGGAGATCGTTTTACCGGCTTGTTTTACACCGGCAAGTTCACCTGTTTTCTTGTCAAACACCAACTCGGTAGAGCCAACGGTAGTTGTGATTTTATCTTTTTCTTCTTTTACGTCAATTTTACTCTTTTGCGAGGTAGCCAGATAATCAGCTTTAGGTTTCCAGCTCCACGACCAGGTGAAAAGCTCCATGCCCTGCGGATCAACCACGGTTACATACAACACATCGGCATCACGCCATTTAGCAGGGAGATTCAGTTTGATTTCACCGGCTCCATGAGCTGTCACATTCGGACCGTCAAATTCGCCTTTATCCACAACCTGTTTGCTGCTTTTTGCATCCATCGGTGAAGAGAACTTAGCCAATGACCATTTGAAACGGCAATCTTTCAGATTATCAAAGTCGTATCGGTTTTCCACCTGAAGCACACCTTTAAAGTCGTTAGGTAATACCTCAGGGAAAATCTGTACCGGCGACCACACCTGACGGATGGTATTGTAGCTACCTTCTTTTTCGTGGTGAGGACCTACGATACCGTCAGCACCGAAGTTGCCATAATTATCAATGCGACCATTCTGATCAGCACGGGCTACACCTTCATCAGCAAGCACCCAAAGGATACCACCACCGCTGCGGGGATGATGACGCATCATTTCCCAGTAATCGAATAAACCGGCTCCATGACCGCCATCGTACAATCCGTGAAGAAATTCGGTCGGCATAAAGACATCTTCGCCACGCATATATTCCTGCGACTCACCATAAGAGCGGTAGTGCATGGTTTCAAGTCCGTTCAGCTTACCTTGCGGGTGAACTACCGGACGGTTTTGCGGATCCCATTTGGCAAACTCGCCATCCAATTCCACGTTCCAGCCGCCTTCATTACCATTTGACCAAAATACAACAGAAGGGTGATTTACATCACGGGTAACCATTTCTCCGACTAATGTTTTACCAATACCGGTATCGTATTTGCCGTGCCAACCGCCCAGTTCGCTCATTACATAAAGTCCGAGTTCATCACAAGCTTCGAGAAACTCGGGATCAGCCGGATAGTGAGACAGACGAACGGTGTTCATGTTCATGCTCTTGATCAGCTTCACATCTTCATAGTTGGCAGTACGGTTCAGTGTACGACCAGACTCCGGACGGAAACTGTGACGATTTACCCCTCGCACCATAATGCGCTGACCATTCAGATAAAGTCCGTCTCCTTTACGGATTTCAAAAGTGCGAAATCCGAACTTTGCAGAAGCAGTATGCACAGCATTATCTCCGGCATAAAGAGTATAGTTTACTTTATATAGATTAGGCGTTTCAGCCGACCAAAGTTTCACATTATCAAAATGTGAGCTCAGGATCGCTTTATCACCACCTTCGCGCACTTCGGTTTCAAACGGCTTACCAATCAGTTTGCCGTTTAAGTCAGTCACCTGAGCAACCACTTTAGCTCCTTTGGGAGCACCATCACCCAGATAAACTTCGGCCTTGAATGACCCGTCCATTTCGGCTTTCAAAGCTGTACGGTCAATAAACTGTACCGGCAAGGCTTCCAGATAAACCGGACGGAAGATTCCGCCGAAGTTCCAGTAATCGGCACGACGTTCGGCCAGATTTACGCTCGGATTAGCCGATTCTTTACTAACGGTTACTTCGAGTAGGTTGTCTTTTCCACCGTAGAACAGACGGTCTGTAACATCGTATTTGAAAGTATAAAAAGCACCCTGGTGAACACCGGCCTTTTTGCCATTGACACGCACTTCGGTATCGGTCATCGATGCTTCGAAGACGATACGGATACGACGTCCACGCCATTCTTCCGGTACTTTGAAATTGTATTTGTATAAACCCTGTTCGGTGGGGATGCCCGGCGCAGTGGCCTTTCCATAGAAAAGGACACCATAGTTATAGGTTCCGAATCCCTGTTGTTCCCAGCAGGAAGGCACGCCGATTTTGGTCCACTTGCCGCTGTTGCGACCGTCGGTACACATAAAGTCCCATTGCACCATACTGTCGGAACCTTTTCCCGAAAGGTATTGGATTTGCGTTTCGTTTACAGCAGCTTTATTAGCTGCCGATAGATTGAATGTTGACAACAGCCCCAAAATGAGTACCGCCGCAATTGAAGAGATTTTTTTCTGGTAGTGATTAAAACTCATGATATTAATATGCCAATTAATTAATATGCCAATAAATAGACGAACTTTGACGATTACAAAATTAGAGCATACCGACACCAATACTGTATAATATTTGGCGAAATAGGATAAGAGATTGACAAAGCTGCAATGGAGGCTAATCTGATTGATAGTTGGAATCCAATCCAGCCAGAAAAGTGGTTGATTTGATGTTACAATGCCTTTTTCAACTTAAAAAAATGGATCTGTTCATTTTTCCTAAACGATTATTTGCATTATCCGAAATAAATGCAAACATTTGCAGCAATCAGAGTATCGCTTCTCTCCTGCGAGGATACTTCTTCTTACTAAAAATTCCGGTTATGAATACATTGATAGAAAATAACATCCAAAGCCTGTTTCAAGACATAACAGATTTTATCTTTATACTCGACATGAATGGAAACATTCTCGAAATCAACAAGGCTGTTATTCGACATCTGGGATACACTTCGGCGGAACTTATCGGGCGAAGTATACTGGAAGTTCATCCCCACTATTTCAGAGATAAAGCACAACTGATTATCAAACAAATGTTATCAGGTGAAATAGACACATGTCCTATTCCATTGATTACAAAAAGCAAAATACTTATACCCGTTGAAACAAGCGTATACAAAGGTACATGGCATAATAAGAAGGTACTCATTGGTGTAAGCAGAAATTTATCAGAACTAAGCATCTCAGATGAAAAGTTTGGGAGGCTCTTTGATTTGAGCAATGTCATGATGTCAATCTCCACCTACGAACAGGGGATATATGTGAATGTAAACAAACAACTGCTTAACAATCTGGGGTACACCGAAGAGGAAATGATCGGCCGCAGTTCCCACGAATTAAGTATTTTTGCAGACTTTGAAGATCGTAAAAAGATCCAAGAAGCTTTAGAAACCGAAGGCAAATGCAAAAATATAGAAACCCGAATCAGGACTAAAAATGGAGAAATCATGCATTGCCTCTTCTTCTTAGATGTGATTACCTTCGGCAAAAAAAAATACCTACTCTCTTCAGGTACCGATATTTCGGAACAAAAAAAGACAGAAGAGCAGCTTAAGTGCTACCTAAAGCAACAAAAACTGGTAGCTGACATTTCGCAAAAATTCATTCACTCGAAACAATTATCAGAATGTATTTCCACTGTATTGAGTTTGCTGGGTGAACATACCCACGTATCCCGCATCCATTTGCTAAAATTAGAGCCAACGAATAATACGATCAGCTGCCTTTACGACTGGTGTGCTACAGGATACGAATCGCAGCAAGGCATTCTTCAAAATATCTCGCTCAATTCCATGCATTCGTTACTACAACTGATTGAGAAAGAGGGACGTGTAAAGGTCAACGATATTGAAGAATTACCTGAAGATATGAAAAGTAAATTCAGGCTTCAGGGGATTTATTCGATCCTTATATACCCTATCTATATAGAAAATCGAATTTGGGGCACTATCGGATTCGATGAGTGCGAAAA
The DNA here is from genome assembly GCA_963668555.2 of Bacteroidales bacterium. Lineage (GTDB taxonomy): Bacteria > Bacteroidota > Bacteroidia > Bacteroidales > UBA7332 > CAXXIC01. The sequence goes on along the minus strand of CAXXIC010000001.1, from coordinate 3,519,022 downwards.
TCCCAGATCGTGGGAAAACAGTGATCTGGAAATGCTTCGTACAATTTCGAACATTATTTCCAATGCGATTGAACGTGAGCTAGCAATGACCCTCCTGAAGGAAAATGAAAGATTATTAAAACACAAAATGAAGCAACAGCAGTTGGTGACCGATATCTCACAAGTGCTGATATCAACCACCAACTTCAGATCTGGTATAAATACGATCCTTCACCGTCTGGGAACTCACACCGGCGTAAGTCGTGTTTACATCTTCGAGATGTCGTCCGACGAATGCTACTGCTGTAATACTTTCGAATGGTGCAACCAGGGAATAGAACCTCAAAAAAACAGACTCCAGAATGTCGATCTAAACGAATTCCCTTCGTGGATGAAGTTGCTTAAATCTGAATACCGAATCCTGGCTAACCACATCGAAGATTTACCGGAAGACCTGATGGCTGTTTTAGAAGGACAAAACATAAAATCAATATTGGTATACCCTATTCATATCGATAAGAAATTCTATGGATACATCGGATTCGATGAATGTATTTGTAACAAAACCTGGCTGGAAGATGAGACTGAACTATTGCATACAGTAGCGAATATCATTTCGAATGCATTTGAACGGGAGAATTCATCCCGCCAGTTGAAAGAGAGCGAAATGAGACTTAAACTCGCCATTAAAGGAGCCAACGAAGGACTTTGGGACTGGGATATTGTAAATCAGACCACATTTTACAACGATAATTGGTATCAGATGTTGGGCTATAAACCAACCGATATTATATCTGATTATGCTACATGGGAGTCATTAATTCACCCCGAAGACTGCCCTCTGGTGAAGGAAAAACTGAAACAACACATTATCCATGAAACTTCTAATTACGAAGCTATCTATCGGATGAAAACCAAACAAGGTACCTGGAAATGGATTTTAGGTCGTGGTAACGTCGTCGCTCGAAATAAAAACGGAGATGCTACCCGAATGATTGGTACCCACATCGATATCACTCAGCAAAAAGAGGCAGAACTCATGCTGAAAGAACTGATTGCGACTCGTGATAAGCTGTTTTCAATTATTGCTCACGACCTGCGTGGTCCTATCGGAACATTGTTGCAAGTACTCCAACTATTAACCAATGATCATGAAATTGACGATCAAACAGAAAAAGAGTTTTTGAAAGATTTAAAAACGATGTCGGAGAATACCTTCCAACTGCTCGAAAACCTACTTAGTTGGTCAAAAAGTCAGCGAAATGAAATTAACTTTCAACCGGTCTGCTTCCCGATTGCGCCGATGATGAAAGACAGCATCCGTATACACCAGAGCCTGGCCAAACAGAAAGAGATTGAAATCGTTTGTGATGCATGCCACGAACCAATCGTTTATGCCGATCCGAATATGGTAAATCTGGTGATCCGCAATTTATTGTCGAACGCCCTGAAGTTTACCCCCCGGGGTGGAACTATCAAAATTACCGGCAAACAGTCCGACGGCACGCTTCAAATATCTATTACTGATAACGGAGTAGGTATCCCGGAAACAGTCATTCAAAAAATATTTAAACAGAAAGAATTTCTGACGACCCGCGGCACGGATAATGAAACCGGCTCGGGACTCGGGCTCTTGCTTTGTCAGGACTTCGTGGAACGAAATGGAGGAGAAATATGGGTGGAAAGTACTCCCGAAAATGGAAGTACATTTCACTTCACTGTACCCATAACAACTTTCACATCCTCTTGCTAATGTAGTCGCTATCCGCTACATACAATAATTACTAAAACAGACCGGATATGCAGCAACATAAAGAGCAATTGCGTCTTTTAGAGGTATAAGCCAATCGTCCAAATGAGGCTTGGAAACGATTATTATTTTTCACCACAATGTAGCAATGAAATTCGTTTTTACTATATAGCTTAAATAAATACAGGAATCCGTTTAACTTCTTGCACCATCGCTAGTCTAACATCATATAAAGTAAAGAAACTGACTCTCTAAAAAATTGGATCATACCGACAGAACTAATAATTCAGCATTATGAAAACGATCAAATCATTCATTTTTGTGGCAATCCTGTCTCTTTTCAGCGTGGGTTTAACAGGGTGTTTTACCCCATATGCCACCTCAACTGTCGTTCATGAACAGAACGAATATCCCGATTGGGCTCCGGCTTACGAATCTGGTGTCAGATATTATTATTTCCCTGATATTGAAGTTTATTACGATATTGTGGATCGTGACTTCATTTACCTCTACGAAGGGAGATGGTATTTCACACGGACTTTGCCATCTATTTATGCCGGATTCGACTTGTATAACGGCTTTGTGATCAGCCTCAACTTCAATGTATATCAACCGTGGCGTCACCACCAATATTACATTTCTCATTATCCCCGCTACTATTACCGGAGTTACTACCGCAACTTCGATCCTCAGCGCATGAGAGGATTTGACGAAAACAGAAAAACGCCTCATTACCGAGGCAATTATAAACCGGACAAATACGATCAGGAACAATATAGTAAAGGAAGACGTTCGGATCAATATCAACGCGATAGCCGATCTACTACGCCCCGTCAGCAAGGTACAGATAGAAAAACTCAAGAGCAAAACAACCGCGGTAGACAAGATCAGTACCAACGTAATGAAAAAGAGCAAACACCTCGCTCTTCAGGAACTGAAGGCAGAGGTACCGATCAAAACACACGCGGACGTTCGGAACAACAACAACAACAACAACAAAATGTAAAACCGACTGACAATCAAGGCAGCGACCGCAAAGTTGAATCGACTCGTGAGCCGCAAAACCCGAACTACTACGGTCGTCAAATCGGCAGACCAGTGAAAGTGGAACGTCAGATGCGGGAACAAAAACCCAGAGAGACTAAGCAGGAAACAAAATCAGAATCAAAATCAGAAAATAACCAACAGCAACGAGGTAGAAGATAATATAATGTATTGCATTTAGAAAGAGGTTCGACTGAAAACGAACCTCTTTCTGCTTTAATTAATCAACAGCTATGAATCCACAAAATTCCAACCTCAAAGCATACCTCGACCAAAAGGTGGTTCAATATAACCGTCCCGCTTTTATCCCGAATGATCCAATCTCCATTCCCCATCGTTATTCTCTGAAACAGGACATCGAGATCATGGGATTCTTTGCCGCCATACTGGCATGGGGACAACGTACCACTATCATCAACAAGTGCCGGGAGTTGGGTGAACGGATGGACAATGCACCCTACCAGTTCGTCACGCAATCCACAGAAAACGACCTTCAGGCCTTACTCGGATTCAAGCACCGGACCTTCAATGACACCGACCTGCTTTACTGCATCGACTTTATGAAACGTCATTTTGCCAAATACGATTCGCTGGAAGAGGCTTTCGTTTCAGGTGAAAAGGCCACCGCCGAAGAAGCACTGATTCATTTTCGCGAATACTTCTTCGATGCACCCTACGCGCCTCAACGTACCCGCAAACATATCGCTTCTCCCCTGCAAAAATCGGCTTGCAAGCGGTTGAACATGTTTCTCCGTTGGATGGTACGCCGCGATGACAAGGGTGTCGACTTTGGCATTTGGAAGAAAATATCACCCGCCGATCTGATCTGTCCGCTCGACGTGCATGTAGATCGCACGGCCCGTCACTTCGGATTGCTGAGTCGCACGCAGACGGACTGGCAATCGGCGTTGGAACTGACCGAACAACTGAAAGGTTTTGATCCGGTGGATCCGGTGAAATATGACTTTGCACTGTTTGGCATTTCGGAAGAGGGATTATTGGAACGCGGATGACGCGGATGCAAATAACGCGGATTTGAACGGAGAATCTTTCACTCTATAAACATTATTTACACGAGCTGATTAAACAATCCCGATTGAGAATTGTCTGATTTATATATGCAATAAAACTCTGATCATGAATAAAATCAATCAGACACAGATAATTCACCTTTATAAATCCGAACTTATGAAAACGCTCAAATCCTTCAGCTTAAGACTTCTGTTTGCGGTATTGATTCTCGTCTTTTCCGGATTGGGAATGAGTGACAGCAATACCGCATCGGCCCGCCCACCTCACGGCAATCCTGCCTGGGCTCCTCCCTACTACAATGGGGTACGTTATTATTATTTGCCCGATATTGAGGCATATTATGATCTTCAGCGCGAAGTATTCGTTTATTACCGCAATGGCCAATGGTTATTTTCCGCCACACTGCCAGGCATTTACGCCAGTTTCGACCTGTACAACGGTTTTGTCGTGGCCCTCAACGTCAGATCCGGCGAGCCGTGGAGATTCCACAATCGATATGTAACCCGTTATCCCCGTTACTATTACGAGAAAGAGTATTATCAAAAGAATATCCGCGACATCAGAGGCTATAACGAATATTCCCGCCACCCCTACTTCAGCAAAGAAGGGGCTAAACATGGTACATGGAAGGAAATGTACAAAAACGACCGTTCCTGGAAAAGGGAAAAAGAGTCCGATAAAGTCCACAAACAAGAGTGGAAAGAACAACGAAAACTAGATCGCAATGATCAACACAAATGGCGTGGCAGCGATAACGACAACCGTGGCAATAATAAGCACGACAAAAGCGAAGGTCGTGGAAACAAACAGGATCGAGATTAACGATTTAACTATAAACAACAATAACGCAAATAGGCCTTTTCCGTGTGGAGAAGGCCTATTTTATTTATCTGGAATACGTTCTGGAAAACGTCTTTTATCACTTGAACCCAATCTTCTTCGCTGCACTGCCCATCACATCCGCATTTCCCGAAGCAGGAACCAGATAAAACGAATAGCTGTACGGCCGAGCCGGATTCTGATACTGAGAAAGTGGTTGAGAAATCTCAGACCAGGTATCGTTTCCTCCGATTCCCATTTGCACCAGATCAATATTGAGCGTAAGGTATCCGGCATCTTTCAGTTTGTTGGTGTGTTTTGCCTCCACGATATTTTGTTGCGTGTAAGGCCATGCGCTCATGCTCAACAGGCTGTCGGCTACCACGAGCAAACCGCTGTTTTTCGTATCGTGCAGGTGCATCCAACGCACATCGGTGCGGTTACCATTCTCCTGTGGATAAATATAGGGCTCCATAAATTGCGTAATGGGTTGCGACCAGATACCGGCAAAGAATCCGGTGCGGCGATCCACGTAATTCTCCAAAAGTCCGCGGCCAAACCAGGTGATGTTATCATCAGCACGACGGATACCGCACTGCATACCTACTTTCGGGATATTCGGCAATCCGGCAGCAGGAGTCAGGTGATAATCCACCTTCAACACCCCGTCTCCGTTGATCGTATAAGCAAGGCTCAATGTTGTTTTACCATCAATCAGCGTATAGTTGGCAGTCAGTTGCATAACACCTTTGCGCAACTCTCTTGATTTCATGGAAATGAGTTTCGGAACTGCTTCGTACCACTCTTTCAGCACCTTATTCGGTTTCCAGCCTCGACGGTCATTGTCGGTCTGGGGACGGACGAAGTTCGGCACCAGCGGACTGAAGATTTGTTCCTGACCGTTATAAATATATGAGGTCAAAACACCGCTTTTCTTCGAGAAGATGAAGCGAAAAGTATTTCCCGAAATAATAGTTGTCGAATCTTTTTCGCTCAAAGAAACCGGAGCATAGTCTTTCACCTGAGCTACCGGACGAGCCAACGGAGTCAAAGCAAACTGATTCGATGCTATCTCAAAACCTTTTTTTGCCCAGGTCAAATCCTGCGACAGACTGAAGCTAATGTTGGCGTGGTATTCGTTTCCGGCTTTCATTTTTGGTAAAATATTTTTTACCGAAATGAGGGTATCACGACCGGCAGCCAAAGCAATGCGCGGAAGTTGTTTGGTCAAAATAACCTTGCCGTCTTCCAGCACTTTGAAGGTTACGGTATAATCAACCAACGATTTCGAAGCATGACGATTCGTTACCTTAATCAGACCTTTGGCAATGTCGGTCATTTCACATTCAGCCGGTTGGTACACATGTTTACATTCGTACATGGCTGCTTTCGGACGACCATCAGCAGCAGCCACGCCATTAATATTGAAGTTCGAGTTGTGCTGCACTTCACCAAAGTCACCTCCATAAGCGAAAAATTCCACACCGTTTTCGTCTTTCTTCAGTAAACCCTGGTCTTTGTAATCCCAGATGCAACCACCAATCAGGCGCGGCATCGAGCGGAATTTATCCCAAAACTCTTTCTGGTTTCCGGTAGAATTACCCATCGAGTGCGAATATTCCACGAAAAGAATCGGGCGATGGTCTCCGTTTTGCTGATTGACCAGTAAATCAAGCGTTGACATGGCCGGATAGAAGCGGCTGACAATATCCACGTAATATTGATCCACCGGCACCTGACGACGGAGGTAATGCACCTTCGGATAATCCGGATTTTCCGGATCGATGTAACCTTCTACACGGTGATTGCCCTGAGCCGGCTCGTAATGCACCGGACGGGTAATGTCAAAATCATGCACCCACTCAGCCATGGCAGCATGGTTTGGCCCACGTCCGGCCTCGTTGCCGAGACTCCAGATGATTACCGAAGGGTGGTTTTTGTCGCGCTCCACCATGCGGGTAACCCGCTCCATAAAAGCATTTGTCCAGATGGGGTCATGACTCGGTTTGCCCCCTACCCCATGCGACTCAAGATCACATTCGTCCATGACCAGAATTCCGTATTTGTCACACAATTCGTAGAAATAGGGATCTTCAGGACAGTGCGACGTGCGGATGCAATTGAAATTAAACTGCTTGATTTTGCGGACATCATCTTCCAGATCAGCCCGATTTACAGCCTCTCCACGAATCGGGCTATGACCGTGGTGGTTGATTCCGTACAGATAGGTCACTTTGCCGTTGATCAGTAGTTTGCTGTCGGTTTTGGAAAATTCAATCTTGCGGAAACCAAGTTTGCAACTTTTGGCTTCGATCACTTTTCCGTCCTTATCTTCGAGCGAAAGCACCAACGTGTAAAGGTTCGGCGTCTCGTCGCTCCACTTGTCGGGATTCTTTACTGTCGTTTCCAGCAATCCGAACTTCGGCATATCGAGGCGCGGATAGATTTCGGCAATCACCGATTCCACTGTACGTTCAAGCGGTTTTTCAAAAACGGGCTTGTTGTTTTTATCGTAAAGCTGGGCTTTTACGTTGTAGCCTTCAATCTTTTGTCCGGTATAATTGTCAAAGCGCGGGCGAATGCTTAGTACCGCATCTTTGTAATCCTTATCCAGCTTAGCCTGCCAGTGGAAATCTGCCAGACGAAGCTTCGGCTCGGCCAGCAGCATCACTTCACGCTGAATGCCGCTCAACCGCCAGTGATCCTGATCCTCGAGCCATGTGCCCGCTCCCCAGCGGATCACCTGCACGGAGAGGATATTTTCACCCTCTTTCAGATAAGGCGTTATATTAAACTCGGATGGGGCAAAACTATCAGAACCATATCCAACGTAATCCCCATTCACCCAAACCTTAAAGCCGGATCCCACTCCACCGAAATGCAGCGAAATGTTCATATCTATCCATCCGGCAGGAACGGAAAAGGAGCGCTGATAAGAACCAACCGGATTATAGTCTTTGGGAATATAAGGCAATACCGCCGGACGGAACGGATAAGTTGCCGCCCGATAAATGGGTTTATCATAGCCCAGCATCTCCCAGTTGGAAGGTACGGGGATGGTTTTCCAGCCTTTCACGCGGGACTTGTAGAAATCCTTCGGCGCTTCGGACGAATTGTGTGCGAGTGAGAAATCCCAGTCACCATTGAGCATCATCACGCGGGATGATTTAGTGCGGTCGCCGGTCAGCGCATCCTGAATGGTTTCAAAGGAATAAGCCGTCACGCGGGAACGGTCGCGGTTAAGTCCGGTGATGGAGGGATCTTCCCACGGCTCTCCGCTGTATTTGGTGGGAATGGGAGGAACTCCTCCGGCATCTTGTCCGTCCACTAGGCGCTCCTGAGCGGAAAGAGTCAGGGAAGCGAATGCAGAGAGTATGAGTAATAGTGTTTTTTTCATGAGGATTCAGGGAATATACCCCTAAATCCCCTGAAGGGGACTTTAGTGTAGTGAAATCAAGACTTGTTGTAGGATAAATGAACGAACAGGCATTGATAAAACCACTGATGCAAAAGCCCCCTTTAGGGGGTTGGGGGTGAATAAAATATATTCGAAAAAAAAGGGCAACCACGAGGGTAGGGAGTATCAATTATCGTGCTAACGGTACCCAAACTTCCATGTCCGCTTTGCCGCGGTTACCCCAGGCATAATACGGTACGAAGCTTACTGTCACCTTTTTCACATCAGCCGGAATCTCTTTGTAAAGGCTGTTGCTCCAGTCACCTGAAGGTGTTACAATGGCCTGACCTTCGAGGCTCATCATACGGCTATTGTCGATGGTAACCTCTTTCGGAGTCAATTGGATAGAAGCCGGGACAGAGATATCTGCCAATTTGTAGCCTGCGGGGATATCTTTGCTTTCGAGGCAATAAACAATCGGACCGCGTTTCACCGAAACCTGATTGCGGGTCTCTTCCACCAACGGATTCGAAGCCATCAGTTTCACAGGCATATCGAGGGTCAGCTCCAGTTTGTCGCCTTTTTCCCAGGTGTTGTTGAGTTCTGCATATTGACCGGAAACCAGTTTCACGTCAGCCGCTTTGCCGTTTATCAATAAAGTGGCTTTGTTACACCAGCCCGGGATGCGCAGGAAGATAGAGAATGCTTTTTTCGGAGCCAAATCAACATTGATGGTCACCTTTTCATTCCACGGATAGTCTGTACTTTGTGACAATTTCACTTTCGATCCGTCTTTCAATTCTGAAGAAAGCGCACTTCCGCCATACAGATTCACGTAAACTCCTTTTGCTGAAACGCTGTACACATAATCCTGAACTTCAGCCATCGTACGTGCAATATTCGGAGGACAGCAGTAGCAGCTGATGAAATCTTCGCGGGTTTTTGACCAACGCATTTTGTATGGGAAGTCTGCACTTACGCTCAACGGATTGGTGTAGAAATAACGTTTCTGGTCAAGGCTCAATGAAGCCAACAAACTGTTGTACAAAACGGTTTCCACAATGTCGGTATATTTCGCATCACCAGTTAACTGGAACATGCGCCAGTTCCACAACATGTTGCCGATATTGGCACACGATTCGTTGTGAGCCGTGTGGTTAGGTAACTGGAATGCACGACCATAAGACTGGTGTACTTTCTGCACTGAATCGGGTTCGTATGAAGTTCCGTCGGGTGAAGTACCGTCGTACAATGCACCACATGCACCAGTGATGTACATTTTGCGATTAGTCACATCGCTCCAGATGGATTTCAGGCAGGTCATCAATGAATCTTCGCCGGTCTCAGAGTAGATGTCGGCAACACCTGCATAGAGGTAATTCGCACGAACGGCGTGTCCCATCGCTTTCATCTGTTTGCGGAAAGGGATGCGGTCCTGATTATCGTCAGTTCCTTTTTCCACGAGGCCACGGATGTTGATCAGATTTTCAGCCAGTTCGAGGTAACGCGGGTCTTTGGTGGTGCGGTACATCTCCACAACACCCATATAGTGCGACGGGCAAATGGCGTTGCGCGCCAGCTCGGGAGAGGAACGTTTGTAAAAATTGTAGAGGTAGTCGGTCGCCTTGATGGACATGTTGAGCAGAGTCTTTTTGCCGGTGGCACGGTAGTGCACGCAGCCTGCTGTCATCAGGTGACCGAGGTTGTAGGTTTCGAAGTTCAACCGATTTTCAAATTCGGTTTTCTTCTTCTCCTTGCGCTCTTTGATGATTACGGGCGTATGGATGTAACCGTCTTCGCGCTGGCATTTGCTGATCACGCCGATGATTTCATCCATCAGTTTATCGAGCTTGGGGTCGTGGGTAATGGTATAAACGGCAGCTACCGACTCGAACCATTTGTAAAAGTCGCCATCGAAGAAGGGAGGTCCGAAGTGTTCGCCCTCTTTCACACCGGCAGCAATCTCAAAGTTGCGGTAAGCGTGACTGATGTTCGGATCATTGAGCACGCGCCACATGTCGAAGATCATGGTGTCTTTGCTGATGTTGAAGCGGTCAGCCCAGAAGCCGTTGGTCCATTTCACGGCATCCATATCGACGTTCCACACTTTGGCAAATTTACTGTTTGAATCATCGGCCAGACTCCTGGAGTAAGGCTTCGCTTTCTGAGCCATCATCGCTGAGGTGCAGAGGAGCAGCCCCAGGGTAATGTTTTTCAGTTTGTTCATTGTTTGAGTTTATGTTAGTTTTTAGATTAATATCGGAGATTTAATGGCACACTGATGACACAGATTTGAATTGATTTTCACAGATTAACCCTGTTTGTATCACACAGTTTTACACATTACAAAATTATAGCGGAGGAAGGCTTTTCTGCTGTAGGAATTATCAAAAGAGGGTTGTGAATTGACGGGAAAAACGTAGGGGCGACCCTTGTGGTCGCCCTGACCCCACAAGAATTGCCCCTATTCTTTATGAATGCCCTATTTCGGGACACCCAATTATTTCAAAACGTCATGATCCCATGTAAATGGATTATTCCGAATATATCCAGAGATATAATCATATTCACGTTGATTCCGGAAGATATGTTCCCAATAGTCACGTTGCCATAATTTACCGGGAAATGGTTCCCAATCCTTTTCTTTAACCCAATGAATATATTCAACTGAAACAATGGACTGAAACGCCCCGACGATATTTCCGACCGTTTTGTCCTTCTTTTCGGTGATCTCAAGGATGGAATGGAAATGATTGGGCATGACCTGAAAGTCATGTAAACGTACATTAGGGAAACGATCGGCCAATTTCAACCATTCATTTTCAACCATCATTCCGGCATCGTTCAACCGTAGGGGCGACCCTTGTGGTCGCCCTCCTTGTGGTCGCCCTGATTCATCGCCAGATGAATCGGGATTTGATGATCCGGGAATTAATAAATCAGGATGAATCAAATCAGGATTTGATTCATCCTGATTCGTATTTTGGGCGACCACAAGGGTCGCCCCTACGATGTTGCCGAACAGATGCAACCGATGTTGCACGCATATCGTTATGAAATACAATCCTTCCTGCGAATAATCATATCCTTTCAGGCGAATGCTGCGTCGGTGGTGGATTTGGGGATTGTAGGGCATAAAATTCATCAATAAGAAACGGTTGGGTATAACGCAAAAATAATCTAATCATCTGAATATATAACAAATAAAACCATTCGATTTAAAGATTATACGCACATAAACATAGCGAGGGCTTCGCTATGAGCGAAACCCTCGGCGCGGGGAAAGAAAAGAGGGCGACCACAAGGGTCGCCCCTACGAATATCATTTTTCCGGATACCTCATCGTACTTTTTCCGAGGTCTTTGGAAGTAGCAACCGCGATGCCGCGGCGGTCGTTTTTATCCACCGAATTATAGAAATGGTAAACGACGCCTTTCCATTTGATTACCCAGGGCTTGTGGGCAAACTGCATATCGAAATCCTCCGACGGTGAGATGAGGTTTTCACCCTCCCAGTCAGTCCAGTGGACGAGGTCGTAGGAGCAGGCGAATCGCTCGAAAGCAGCCGGCTTCCAGAAAGCGCCGAAGTAGAACATCACGTAAACGTTACCGATTTTGGCAATCTGCGCATCGCCGGTGATGCCGGTGTGGTGGTTCATCACCGGGTCTTTTCCGAAGCGTTTCCAGTGCACCATATCGTTGGAAACAGACAGACCGATACGTTCGGCGCCGCGTTTGGTCTTGCCTTTGAGACTGTCGCCGCGGGAGTTGTAGTACATCAGGAAGCGGTAGCCGGTCAGTTTCTTTTTGTCCTGAATCACCAGATTCTTGTATTGCACCATATTGTCCCACCAGCTTACGTCTTTATCGTTTGGGGTAAAGATGGGATTGTTGGGCAGCGGTGTCCACTCTTTGAGAGCGGTCAATTGGTCGGAGGTGGCAATGCCGATGCCGAGTTCTCCCTGCTCATAGCCGGGGGTATCGCCGCCGATGTAGGACATCCAGTATTTGTTGTCGTATTTGCTTACCTTGTAGCTGCCGCCCCATTTGGTGTCCACGAGGCTGACGTAACCGCCGCGCTGGTTTTCATCCCAAGCGCCTTTGGGGCCAAACGGGAAGATGCGGCCGAGCTTTTTCCAGTGAAGTAAATCGTCGCTTTCGGCCAAATGGGTCTGATAGCCGCGACCGTCGAATTCGAAATAGGACATAAACCACTTGCCGTCTTTGCGGAAGATGGTGGGGCAGTCGTTACGTTTGCTGTTGTCTTCGGGAACCCTCACCAGACCGTACTTGTACGGAGTCTGGACTTCCCGATAGACCTTATTCATCACCTCTTTGGGTACGCGCTTTTGGGCGAATGAGAGTGATGTGAGCAGCACCAGGGCTGCGGTGAGGGTAAGTATTCTTTTCATTGGTTATTATAAGAAGCCCCCTCCCAACCTCCCCCAAAAGGGGAGGAGTAAGAGCGCGTTTAATTTATTTCGCTTGGTATTTTACCAGATATTCTTTGTCTTTCTCCACAGTCATTTCGAAGATGCCGTTGCCTTTGGCTACGATTTGAGCGCCTTTGCAAGAAGGCTTAGACTTGCTGCTGATGCGGAGCGTACCGGTTCCGGTATCTGATTTCACCTTGATTTCTTTGGTATTGCAATAGACATGGATTTTACCACTATGTGTTGGGACATCGCCTTCCATCCATTGCAGGCCACCGAGTTTCGGTTCAATCAAGTAGGTTTGGTAAGCCGGAGAAGTTGGTTTCACCCCAAGATAATATTTACCTAACAGATAAATCGGGCTGGCTCCCCACGCGTGGCAAAGGCTTTTCCCGAAGGGACGGCCGTACATCGCATAGTGGTCGGCACCCTTCTTCGCAGGATTGTACTCTTCCCAGAAAGAGGTGGCGCCGAGGTCGAGCATACCGCCCCAGTAGTCTTTCATTTCCTTAAGTACATAGGCTTGCTCGCCAATGGTACACAGCGATTCGAGTTCGTAGAAACGCATGTAAGGCGTGGTGATTTTCTGAATTTTATCATTCAACAGTACCGACTGTTTTACCTCTTGTTTTTGTTTTTCGGTGAAATAGTTGAAGAAGATGGCAAACATGTTGGAGTAACGGGTCACGTTGTCGGTCAACTGCCCATTTACGCGGTTGTGAATGATGGCTTTCTTGTCTTCCGACCAAAAGGTCTTGAAGAATTTATCCTTCATATCAGCGGCCAGTTTGCCGTATTTGCTTTCGCCCTGAGCATCTTTAGCGATACGGGCACAAGTGGACATCGCTTCAAGGCTGCGGGTGAAGAGCAACTGTTCGAAGCTCACCTCCCCTTTTTTGCTCAACTTATCAGCCCAGTCGATAAACTGCCAGTCTCCGGCCAGACCTTCCAACATGCCATTCGCATTGCGGCGTCCCAGCACGTAATCCATCATCGAAACCATGCGCGGGTAAGCCTGACGGATGAAGTTTTCGTCTCCTGTATATTGGTAGTAATCGTACACACCGAGGAACCAGTAGAAGGTATAATCCATGATGGTATTGGTGTGGCTGGTCACGGGGTCTTTGCCGCGCAACGCCCATAGGGTGCGGGTTACAGTCGGTTCGTCGAAGAAGAGGTAATAATTCATCAGGTAGCTTTGGTACGCGTCGCCCGACCAGATCCAGCGGTCGCGTTTGATACCGTCGATGAAGAATTCGCGGGTGGTGAGGTGCATGGTATATGCCGCCACGTCCCAGATTTTATTGATTTGATTGTCATTACAACGGAAACTGCCTTTGTAGGTCAGCGGTTGGTATTCGTAAACCATCGAGACAGAGTCGAGCTGCACCGAACCGTCACATTCCACATTCACGTAACGGAAAGCGCGTGAGCCATCCAACGTCAATGTTGCAGGTTGCGCGCTGTCTATATTTTTGCGGTCAAGCGTCTCGCAAGTGCCGGTGGCCATTGCTTCTTCGCGGGATTCACCGTAGTAAACATTGACCGTACCTTTGCCTTTCAGGCCGTGGAGCTTCACATAACCGAAAGTCTCTTTGCCAAAATCAACAACCAGCGACTTGCCGCTTTTCTCCGCTTTTTTTGCAGAAACGGCTTTGCGTGCCAACTGATATTTAGAGGGAGGAGTTTGCGCATCGTCAAAGTTCCAGGTAGCGGCATTGAGGAAGATGGTTCCCGACTGGTCGGAAGCCTTACCCGATTCGTCAATCCACTCCTTGTCTTCGTAGGTGCAAAGCCAGCTGGCATCCGACACCAACGTTTTCCCTTTGATGTAAACGGCGGGTACATTCGCCTGATTATGTACTTTGATATTGAGCTGATGCTTGCCGGCGGGGATCGTCATTTTAGCGGGCGAACCGAAAACCAGTTTACCGTCGAGCTTCACGTTGTAACGGCCTTCCACCGCAATCTCGATTTCCTCGGGAGCGGCCAGTTCGAAGTTTTTATGAAAATCGATCAACACATAGTGGCTATCCATTTTCCAAAACGGAGGAAAGAAGGCACCGCGTTCGGTACGGCGGTTCTGCATCTCGTTGCCGAGCCAGATTTCGAAGTCACCGGGATACCACATCCAGGTGGCCTTTTGGGCGGAGATTATTCCGGGCATAAACATTCCGAATAATAAAAGGAGAAGTGAAAGTTTACTGAAACGTTTCATTGTATTTGATTTTAATAATTGGCAAAGTTGGAGACAAAACCTCCAAGGTTTTGAAAACCTTGGAGGTTTGGCCGAGGCGTTCAATTATCCATACCATTCCACAATACGAAATTACATGCAAAAAGGAATTTTGAGGGTCAGAAATTGGGGATAAAGCATCAGATTTTATCAGCCAGATAATAGAAATATGTTCCGACGCGTCGGAATGTTCCACCGACCCCTCGGGGAAGGATTCCGAAATTTCGGAAAGACCGCCTGACCCCAAAAACAAGGATTCCGACGCGTCGGAAAGTTCGCCGGACTACTCAGTGGGAATTTCCGAAGCTTCGGATTAAATAAAAAACCAGACAGAAGAATCTCCTGCCTGGTTTTAGTTTATCCAATATCAACCGTAGTAAATATCAGAATTTGCTATCTCCTCCACTTCAGGGTCGTCAATCAATGATTATTGAAAATAAAATACAACACTACCATCACTATACTGAGTACAATCCATGAAGTTTTCACTGCAAAAGCAGTTTTCATCGGAGCGAACTGAAGCACGCTGACCTCTTCTTCTTTTTTCCTTTCCAATAAAGAATAAATAACGACGAACACCGAAAGAATGACAAAGAGGAAGAACGACAAATACATGAAGTGCAGACTGGTCAATATCACCTTAAAGTAATACAAAATCCCGATGGTCAGGCAGAATGCGGTACCGCCCGTCAACACCCAGTTGATGGCTACACGTGAAGTTTTTTTCCACAACACGGCAAAGAGGAAAGTCACCGTCATCGGCGGAGCAAGGAAGCCCAGCACCGACTGGAAGACGTTGAAGAGATTCAATCCCTTGATGCCGTCGATAGCCAACGCAATCACCACCGCCACGATAGCACTCACCACCGTCACCCAGCGACCGATCTTGATAATCTCGGCATTGGTGGCATTGGGTTTATGTTTTTTCAGGTAAATATCCATCGTGTAAACGGTACTCACCGAGTTGAGCGACGAACCGACATTTCCCACCAACGCAGCCAGCAGCACCACAATAATCAGCCCCTTCATTCCCATCGGGAAGAGGTTGGTCACCAGCACCAGATAGGCTTCGTCGGGATTGGACAAATGCGGGAACAGTACAAAGCAAAGAATACCGGGAATGATGAACAAGGGTACATCGAGGATTTTCAACCAACCGATAAAGCTTGCACCCAATTGCCCTTGCTTGAGGTTTTTTGCACCCAACACCGACTGCACCATCGACTGCTCCGTACACCAAAACCAGACTCCCATCACCGGATAACCCAGTACAATGGCCAGCCACGGGAAGTCTTTATCGGAATTCGGCAAGAAGAGATCCCAGTAATGCGAAGGCGTCTGCTGAAACAGTTCCGATACACCGCCCACTTTATAGAAACCAATAATAGTGAGTGTCAACGAAACAGCAATCAACAGCAACATCTGGAAGACACTGGTATAAGCAATCGCCTTCAATCCGCCCGCGGCTGTCAGGGCAGTAGCCAGCACAACCATAATCATGATGGACGCCCACATTGGGATGCCGAGCAATTGTTTCACCATGATACCACCGGCAAACAGTCCGAGCGAAAGCCACGAAATCAGGATGGTAATCAGCGTATACCACGCCAGCAGGTGACGGGTCGATTGGCCAAAACGTTTCCCCATGTATTCGGGCAACGTCGAAACCTTCGCTCCCAGGTAACGCGGTGCAAACACCACTGCCAGCATCAGGATAAAGATAAAGGCGTACCAGGCAAAATTACCCGACGCAATACCGGTCGTGTATCCGGCACTCGCCGATGCCAATAGCATGGAAGGCCCCACGTTGGTTCCCCACATGTTCAGCCCGATAGCAGGCCAACCGAGTGAATGCTCGGCGAGGAACATATTTTCGTTTTCGTTTTTCTTTTTGATAAAGCTCGCCCAATAGCCGATCCCTATCAGAACCAGCAGATACACGGCGATAATGAAGTAGTCTAAAAACTGAAAATGACTTAACAGGTTATTCATTTAGGTATTGAGGTTGTTTGGGTTAATAATTACCTGCACTCTTCCTCCCCTCTCCTTGGGAGAGGGGCCGGGGGTGAGGCTTTTCTATCTATATTTCTCAATTATCTTCAGCGCAGCATCAATATCTTTTTCCGATTTGAAATCGACGTTGATATGCAATCCCTGATTACCGACGTTATCCAACAGCGGCTCCAGTTCGTCGAGCGTCACCCAGTTGGCCATGATCGATTTTCCTCCGGCAATAATTCGCTTGTACAAATCGTACCAACGCGGGTCACCGCCTTGTGGTTCACCCACACCGGGAGTCCACTGGATAGCGTTTAGTTCCTTGATTTCGAGTAAAGCATCAAGGTGACGGATGGCTCCTACCCCATCAAGATGATATAATGAATAATCCAGTTTTTGACATTGTTCCCTTAAATAGGGCAATGCAAACTGGCGGAAATCGTCTTCCGAAATCATGATGGAGATATCCGATTGCAGTTTGGCGACCTTACCCGGTCCCCAGATAGAGAAGTAACAGAAGGCCATCTCTTTATCGACGTTGATAACATCGTAGATTTGGTCAAATACCTTAAACCAGATTTCATTCACCTGTTTCAACTGCTGCTCCAGCACTTCGGGGCGCATAATCATGTCCATCAGCACAGCTTCCGTTCCACGAAGACCGGCCAATGTATCGAGCCCTTCCACCAGGTCGGGACAGCCTACCAGATAGCGGTTATCGGCTTTCGCGCGACAGTTACGGAGCAGCTCAAGGTGAAGTTTGAACCACGGATTGTTTTCATCGAAAACGATATCATCACCCAAATCTTCGCGGTGCTTGATCCAGATAGAATCGGGCAAACCTTCCAGATCAGCTCCGATACAGGCTGCTAACGAACCCGGTCCGAGATGGGTATTGGCAACGGGCAGAATGTCTGCCTTGAAAGAACTCTTTGAGAGTTGATGGTGCAGATTCTCCACCCGCCAGACGGGGTCGAACCAATATTGATTGATGTCCTTTGCCGCTGCGGGCTCGGGAACAATTTCGTACGGTGCACCCTCTTTTTGCAGGTGTTCCCACATGCTAAGAACGATGCCTTTGCCGCTCCACCAGTCGAGGTAGCGTTTTTTAGTTTCTTCGAAGTTTGATTTCCAGGTTTGCATGATATTTTGTTTTATGTCACAGAGATGCACAGAGAGTTTTCACAGAGAACCACGGAGTTATTCTCCGCTGTGGCTCTCAGGGCTGTTCTCTGTAAATTCTATGATAGTTCTTATGTTTAACTGTTTTGAATTGCAAAAAGCAATATAAAGTATATTTAGTTCATTTGAACACTAATGATCCGGTATATATTCAGTAGTAATTCGATACTCATTGGGGAGTACTTGGTATTCCTGATGGATAACAGACGGGGAATACCGGAGGAATAGCCCAGGATATCCCCTACCTATATAGATAGGGGATATCCTGGGGTTAACCTCGGTTATACTTGGGCTATACCTGGGGAATACCCACAATGACTACTGAACTACCCCTGAATGGGAAGCCAATTACCATCGGATATCTGCCCAAACACCAGTATTCTGTTGAATATTCGCAATCCAGCGTTTTTGTCTATATTATTCAGTTTTGAAACTCTGTGATACAACTCTTTATTTCTCTAAATAAGACAAGGTTTTGAAGATTCCGTGGAAGCTTTCGTCCATCTTCACTTTAATGACTTTCGACATGTCCATCTCGTCGGTGCAACTTACGGCTTCGGGATAAATGGAGATTTTCGCTCCCGCTTTAACCCACACCGGCATTTCATCGAGCGGACATTCGTAATTATGAAGCCAGTGACCGCCTTCATAGAAATTACCGGTGAAAAGATTCACCCATTGTCCTTTTGGTAAATAGACGTCGCGGCGGTTGTGGTCATTCATCACCGGAGCTACCATTATATCGTCTCCGAAGTAGTATTGGTCGTCGATGTGCTGGCACATTTTATCATCCAGATGATGGAAAATCAGGGCACGCAATACCGGGAAACCGGTTTCGGTCGTCTTTCTACTTTGTTCCAATAAATAAGGAATCAATGCGTAACGCAACTTTAACCATTTGCGAACGATGCCTGAAATATTGGGGAATTCATACGGTTCGCGCTTGGATGTTCCGTGATAGCGAAGGTGCGAACTGAACACGCCGAACTGTGTCCAGCGGACATACAATTCATCCGAAATCACGGAATTCATAAAGTCTGGTACACTATGGAAGCCCGGTACATCGTGGCTCCAGAATCCGAATCCGGAGAGTCCAAGGTGTAGGCCACCTTTGAGCGAACCGGCCAATCCGTCCCATGAGCAGGCAGCATCACCACCCCAGTGCAACGGATAACGCTGGCATCCGGCCCAGCCGGCACGCGCCCATACTATACCATCACCAGCGACCTCTTTCGTGATTTCGTAAGCGGCTTTTTGATAAAGCAACGAATAGAGATTGTGCAGCAACTTCGGCGCCATTGAATGGTAATCAGCATCAAGGTGAATGTCTTCACCAAAGTCGGTCTTGATGCAGACTACGCCCATGTCGAGGAGCTTTTTAAGCAATCCTTTGTACCACTCCACCGCTGCGGGATAGGTAAAGTCGATAGTTCCGGCATAATCCAGCGCACCGAAGTTTGAACCGTCGGTAGAGCGTTCGCCGTGTACCTTGCAGATGTAGTTATTATCCACCGCCTCTTTCAACTGTTCGGCGGCAAAAGCGATGTAGGGCAATTGCCACAGGCTCACGCGAAAACCGTTATCTTTTAATCCTTTGACAAATCCTTCGGGGTCGGGGAAACGTTCATCGTTGAACTTCCACTCGCAGAGCCAGTCGGTCTTAAACCAACCGGTATCGAGGTGAATCACGTCGCAGGGGAAATCTTCCTTTCGAAGGCGGTTGCAGATAGTCTCTACTTCATCGGCTGAGAAGTAGGTCATGCGGCTCATCCACGTTCCGAAGCTCCAAAGTGGGGGCATGGTCGGGAAGCCGGTCAACTGGCGATAACCGCGCAGAATCTCTTCAGGCGAATCACCGCCTATGAGGAACAGATCTACACAGGGTTGCTCCACCATCCACTGTACCGAACGGGTAGAGATGTCTGCCAGTGAAAGTTTGGTGTAAGCCGAAGTGTGCATAAATGCACCGTAGCCTTTTCCCGAAAGGTAAAAAGGAATATTCTTGTAGGTACGGCGGCTGTTTACGCCCTGTCCGTCTTGATTTTCAAGTTGCAGGGTTTTGCCGGAAAGGTCAAGCTTGGCAAAGCGTTCGCCTGTGCCGCAAAAGATTTCATCGGCTCCGGCATGAAAAGCGGTGGTCATGCGGTCTGCCACACCCTCTTTTTCCACAAACGCCAGCGCCATCGCATCGTGACGGGCGGGCTGGAACTGGTCGTAAGCACTGATGGGAACTGCCTTTTTGCCATCGGGATAAAACACCACGTTAAGTGTTTCATCGGGCGCGGGAAGCAAGTCGCTCCAGTGGTCGAGTACGGGATTGGAGAGGTCGAATACGGCCTTCTTCACGCCTTGGGTGTCGGTAATTACACAGGTTTCGCCCTTGATTTCGTAAGAAAGGGGATTGAGGATCAACGCCGGATCCAGCTCCAGCATCAGCGATTCTTCGGCTACCTCTTCATCAATGCCGATGGAGAAGCGGAGAATCTTATCGCCGTAAGCACGGAGACGAAGGGTATAATCTTTCCGGGGAATGGTGGTATCGGCAGCGATTTCGGTAGTCTGCTTTTGTGCCTGAAAGGGTACGGTAACGAGCAGGTCGCCATTCGCAGTGGCCGTGATTGCGGTGGGTTTGCAGGCACGCCAGAGGCGTTCGTTCCCTTTCCCGTCGGGGTCGAAATCGAGGAAATCGACGGTATAGTTGTGTGTTTGTCGCATGTCTTTTTAGTTTAAGGAGGTGAGCGAGATAAAACTCGAAATCACTTACAGGTTTTGTTGATGTTGAACCCTTTCAGGGTTCAACATCGTCATATCATTCCGATTAGCAAACGCCCAGCAGTCCCTTCGCGCAGGTCACCGCTTCGTTGGCATTTTCGGAGTAGCCATCCGCTCCGATTTCCATCGCGAACTTCTGATTCACCGGAGCGCCTCCAACCATCACTTTTACATTGTCGCGGATACCGGCTGAAACGAGTGCGTCGATCACTGTTTTCATATAACCCATCGTGGTGGTGAGCAGTGCCGACAGGCAAAGAATATTCGGTTGTTCTGTTTTCACCACTTCCACAAATTTCTCCGCAGGAATGTCGATGCCGATGTTGACTACTTCGAATCCGCAACCTTCAAGCATCGAAGCCACGAGGTTTTTACCGATGTCGTGGAGGTCACCTTTCACGGTACCGATCACCACTTTACCGACCATCGCATTGGGGTCACCTTTTAGAAGGGGTTTCAGCAATTCGAGCGCACCTTTCATCGCACGCGCCGACATCAGCAACTGGGGAACGAAAGCTTTACCGGCACCGAAACGTGCACCGATCTCTTCCATCGCCTTGATCATGTAACCATTGATAATTTCCTGAGGTGCGACGCCCTCTGCAATCGCTTCTTTGGTAATTTCTACCGCCGGTTCAAGTTTGCCGGCCAGGATTGATTCGTAAAGATTTTGTAAGTCTGCCATAGTATTTGAATTAAGAGAGAAGCCTCTCCCCCAACCCCTCTCCCGAAGAGAGGGGCGCAGATACTCCTTTCGACAAAGAATACCAGTTGAGAAACGAGACTAAAAACATTAGCCCGCTTTCTCCCCCTCTATTGGAGGGGGTTGGGGGGAGGCCTCTTTATTTTTTTATATCCTGATATTCGGGAGTAATACCCGCTCTGTTCTTTATTTCCACGGAAACATCCGGTCCGTTGTTGGTCCATTCGTTACCGGGGCCATTGGCGTTCTGAAGGAACTTTGCCACTTCGGTCCAGTTGTCGTGGACACGGATGTAGCTTGAGCCTTCGTCGGTATAGAGATAGAAGCAGTGTTTCGGGTCGTGAGGGTAAGGAGCTTTGACTAAATCATAGACACAGTTCTCGTAAATCTCCGAACCGGGCTGTGGTGACAAAGTGTAAATACCAGCCACGTCGTACATCTGTTTGGCGTAGTGGTGAACAAGGTTTCCGAAGACGCGGTTGTTGCGCATGCAGTTCAATCGCTTGTTCCACTGCCAGCCCATACTGATGCCGGTGTAGTAAACGTCATACACCTCGTTGTGCTCGATGTTGATGTTACGCACATGACCTGCGCCGATGCCGACACAGCCCCAGTCTTCGTTGGCACAGTCAGTCACATAGTTGTTGGCGATGCGTTCGTACTGGCAAACGTCGCGCATGTCCTGCGGATTGTAGGCACGGTGAGTCTCATAGGCCTCATCGGAGAAGACTCCGACCTGCAAACCATTTCCTCCCATATCTTTGAATACACAACCTTCCACCGTATCGTAGGAAGTGCCACGCACGAAGTCGAGTCCGGCAAAGGCCATGTGTTGGAAGACGCAACGGTTGAAGGAGATATTATTTGCATAAACGACAGTCACTCCCGCCGTGGGGCGACCCAGCCAGGCCAGGTTGGTCAGGTCGGAACGTTCATCGGTACCTTTTTCCTTCTCAATACTATAGGCATCGAGCATGTACATTCCGGCCTGCAAAGGCACGTGACCCGCGTGAGACGGACGCATCCACGAAGCGTGTTCGAAGGAAATGCCTTTAAACTGAATATTGGAAACCGGACGGTCAGGCGTTCCCTTTATATTGACAATGTTTTCAAGATTCGGAGCAACGACATCCGCCTTGTGCATGTTCTCACCTTCGCGGGGGTAATAATATACAAGTCCTTTTTCAAGGTCTTCGTACCATTCGCCCGGCGTATTGAGGAAGCGGATGGAATTGGCGAGATAGAACGGAGAGTTTCCGTCCTTTTTGGACATAAACGGCGCCGGCCACGGGTGCTCATTCTGCACGCGACTCTCGGGCTCGTAAAAACTGAGGCAGGTGCTGTCTCCGTGAATCTCGACCTTCTTCACGCGCAGGATGGCAATCTCCCACCACTGGTGAATAATCATCTCGAGCTGTTTGGTATCTTCCCACTTGCCGTATTTCGGAGTAGGGATCCAGCAAATTGCTTTCTTCTTATCCCAACGGAGGATGCGGTTCATCTGCTGCCACTCGGGAGTCTGAGCGCGAACGGCTTTTTTATCATTTACCCAAAGCTGGCGAAACTCGAGCTGGCGTCCGCCCACGCGGGGAGCTTTGGCCACCCACACTTTGCCCTGTGCCTCAGCCGGAAGTTCGGCCACGTTGCCTGCTTTTTCCCATCCGGTCACAGAAACGCCGCCCGAAACCACCGGCTTCTCCCCTTTCGCCGCCTGAATCACGGTTGGAGAGGTGGGAGTTCCCGAATCTTCCGGACGAATGAACAGCGGCTCTTCGTAACTATACACTCCGCCTTTGAGCAGGATATTGACCGGTTCGTTGGGTTGAAGTTTATGGGTACGACGAAGTTCGCTGCCTTTGCGAAGAGCAAGAATGAGTGATTTCATCGGCTGCGCAGACGTGCCGGGATTGGCATTGTCGCCTTTGGGCGAAACCCAGATATCGGCAGCTTGCGTAAACGTGGTGCTCATGCCCAACAGAAGCAGGGCGAGGAGTGCTTTGGATTTGTTTTTCATTGAAAATATATTTGGCAAAATGCTTTTTTATAGGCACACAGATGACACTGACTTTAATCGATTGAAAAAAAAATTAATCACTTCTTCACCTTCCGCTTCACGCAATCAATCAGGTGGCAAATGCCGCATTGGTAATCGCGCCACTCTACATGGTTGCCGATTGCCACAATTCCGCTGACCGATTTCATCGGATGCATCAGGCAGGAGTCATTCAGCGAAATTCCGCAGAAGTTTTCCGGTAAAAGGGCAAAGATCGATTTCTGCTCGGTAACGCTCCACCCGCAATAGCCGGGACTGTAATTGTTGCTGATGAAGAGACTATCCTTAGCTGCCTCTTCCCTGATTTTATCCGTAACATATTCCACGGCAGCTTCGGCAATTACCGAACCGATGGAATCGGCCATATACCGGTAAACAATATCGTCGAGCGAAGCCGTCCATTGCTCAAACTCCTCCCCGGCAGTAGCCACAAAAACACCATACTGCGTGGAGTCATCGAGGTATTTGGTGATGGTGCGACCGGGCTTGAAGATGTACTCACCGATCATAATCTGACGTCCATCGAGCACTTTCCCCTCTTTCACTACATACCCTACACGCGGTCGACACAGCGAAATAGCCTCATCGAGCAAACGCTCCATCAGCTCTTCAATCTCCGGGGTCGGTTCATTTCCACGATAGCCCATCATTAGCCAGATTTCACTCCGGCGGATATTCAGGTCGCGGAGGGTGAGGATTTGTTGGTACATAAGAATAAGCCCCCTAAATCCCCCTATAGGGGGATTTCTTAAGAGCGATTTTTTAATTTTTGTTTTCTATATCGTTAATTGAACTAACATCAATTTACTTTGGGTTTATACACGTTTCCTCTGGTGATATTGGTGCTACTCCTCCCCTTCGGGGAGGTCGGGAGGGGCTTTTATTCCACCTCCAGCGCATCGATACGCACCCCTTTCAATCCGGGGTTGAGCAGACGCAATTTATAGGTTCCGGCATTGATGGTCGATCCGGTGGTGGTGTTAAACGGCTTCCATTTCTCCGAAGCCGATGGAAGTTCCACGCGGTCTTTGCGCATCACCGTTCCATTCGGGGAAATGATCTCCATATCGACCGGAGCCGGTTGGTTATTCATATTCATATAGCGGAAACGCAGCAGATAGGTGCTGGCCAGTCCCACCGAAAAGTTGAACTCCAACGTATCCTGAGCCGGACGGGTAAATTCCACGTAATCTTTCGACTTGAAGTTTCCTTTGGTTAATCCTGCACCCAGCAGTTTTGCCTTTTCGGCTTCGTAAGTCGTCATGGCACGCGCCTCTTTCGCCTCCTCCATTTTCACATCGGGAATGACAAATACGATATAGTCAGCCGTCGCGTTGCTATGCGTTTTCACCTTATCTCCGGCTTTATATTTAGCCTTGAACAGATTATATTTCTTACCGTTTGAGAGCTCCAGCTTCTGGTTTGTAATTTCAAAACCGGTCAACCAGGGCGGAAACGAAGTAATCTCATCCGTCAATGCAATGTAAACCTCCGCATCATTCGTCACCTTAAAGGCAACGGCAGCTTTGGTATTCGCGGGGCGTACAATCCGTTCGGCAGTATATAACGCCGCCGGTAAGGAAACGAAAGCCACATCCGAATTAGAGAATGCCTGGTCGCCTGTATCGGTCCAGCTTTTCACCTGAAAATCCGACGAATCTGCCGTCGCCGTCAGTTCAGAGATCAATTGCAATGCAGCCGGAGCCGGTTTGAGCTCTTTATTTTTCGAAGAAATGGCGATGGCCGAAATCACGGCTTCACCGGCTTTCACATCGGGGAAGTTTACCGAAAGCAGCCCGCCTTTTACTTTTACGTCAAAAGATTTCTTCACGGCATGATCCACACCGGACTCTTTAAAGATGTCAAAATCTTTCAGCACGGTCTGCTCGTTCACCGCCACGTCAAATACACGCCAGCCTTTCGCATTCACATTGCCAATACCGTACCATGGTTCAGTGAAATAAAGCTCCACGCGATAGTCACCGTCAGCCATAGGGAAGTCGAAATGCAACTTATCCATGCCGTAACGGAAATTCTGGAATAGGGCATCGTCCACCGTTCCGCTAATCGCATCGCGGGTGCGGCGCTGACTGGCGTAGAAGGGATTCATTCCGGGGAAATCCTTGCTCCACGACACCGAACCCCATGAGAGCGAATCCGTTTTAGCACGATCAGCCATCCAGAAGTTGCCATTCGCATCGGTGAAGTCCCCACCCCCACAGTTCACGCGGTAAAGATAATTGAAACCTTTTTCGGGAGCAGTGATAGACTGTTTTTCTTTTTCCTTTTGGGTAAATAACGGAGCTTTAGGCAAATGATTGAGGACAATCTGGTCAGTAGCCACGGCTTTTCCGTTGACATAACCGACAGCCTTCAATACATTGTATTTGATATTGATTTGATTAAAGGTAAAATGAGTGCCACGTCCCTGATTCTTCAGGCGGCCCAATGATGCACCGTCGATATCGTTGAAAAGCTCCACTTCGTCGCAATTCGAGTAAACGATAATGCCGTCTTTCACGCCCGGAGTCGTCCAGCGATCGGGCCAGGTGTGTGATGCAATATAGACCATCGGCTCCTTTTCCTTCGAAACGTAATTTGCACGGAACATATAAAAGGCATCGAGTGTTTCGCCCCACGGTGTGAAGATGCCTTTGTAGTTCACCGGCCCCACGCGGTCTATTTCACGAAACCCTTCTTCGTTTTGAACACGTCCGGGATTCTCATGCGAATTCAATAACCAATGGAATTGTCCGCACACTTTATCTTTCACCGATTCAGCCAGACGGATTTTCGATTCCATCAGCAACGTCATGCGATCTTCGCTTTGCGGTCCGTTTTGGACAAAACCTCCTTCCGTGTGAAGGTCAAGGCTACGCCATGCGCCATACTCGCCGTTCAGGAGTTGGTAGCTGAGCTCTTCGCCGTATTTATCGGGATTACCGCTATAGGTTCCCGACCAGTTCTGGATCACGTTCCAGTCAGTGCCGGTACCGCCGTTGCAGGTCGTCACCAGTCGCTGTGACGAGCAAGTTGGATCGAGCTTACAAATCAAATCCGTACACTCGCGGGCAAAAGACTCGGGCAGCGAACTTTCGTTCTGCAATCCCCACAGGATCACCGATGGGCTGTTGCGACGCTCCTTCACCCAATCGGTCAGGAGTTGTTTGAAGTTATTTCTGAATTGAGGAGAATCGTACCAGATGTGCGCCGAAAACTGCGTCCAAAACAGGATGCCCGATTCGTCCCACGCCTTCTGGTATTGCAGATTGTGCGGCTGATGCGCATCGCGGAAAGCGTTGTATCCCGAAGCTTTCACCTGACTTACGCGGGCGGCCACCTCCTGATCGGTAAAGGCGTGACTGCGCCCCATCAGGTGTTCGTACTCTGCCGTTCCGTTGATTAGTACCGGTTTTCCATTCAGGTAAAAACGGTTCGTCGGATTTTTCCCTTTGACATCCCACTTAATCCAGCGGATACCATAAGGAGTTTCTTCACGATCAATCACGCGGTTATTTTCTTTAATCTCGGTAACTAAAGTATAGAGGTAGGGATTTTCAATCGACCACAGGGTGGGATGTTGAATCTCTGCAAATTGTTGTTTAATGGTTTTCTGCGCTCCCGCAGCGAGAATTTCGGAGAGTTGTTGTTGCGCTACCGCACGCCCCTTTTCATCGATCAACCGTTGGATGATTTGTATCTGACGGGATTGTACACCGTGATTTTTGATTTCTGTTTCAAAAAAAAGACGAGCAGATTGCTCCGAAACCGTCGAGTCATTCCAGATGTGAACACCGAAAGGCTCCACCCGCACTTCATCGGTCACCACCAGATGCACCGGACGATAAATCCCCATCGGCTGCGTGCCTTCCGAGAATCCCCATTCACTCGAACATCCACCACATACCCACGGCAGATCACAGATCATAGCGGGATGGTCGGCCTTAACGGCAAGAACATTTTGAACACCAAATTTCAGTGCATCAGTAGCATCCAGGGTAAATGTGGTGCGACCACCGGCATGAGAACCAATCTTTTTACCATTGACATAAACGGTAGCATACGAGCTTACCCCTTCGAAATAGAGAAAGTAGCGCTTACCACTCTCTTTTTCATTTACGGAAAATGATTTACGATACCACGCGTACCCGTGACGATTGCCGTGCTTTTGACGACGGAATCCCTCATACTGATCCCAGTTGTGAGGGACAGTGACGGTTTTCCATTTTACATCGTTGAATGCCGTTTGCTCGAAACCTTTATACGCATCAGGATTGGTATCGTGCGCAACGGTTTTCCATCCGCTATTGAGCGAAATATCGGAACGGATACCATTATTAGCAAAAACCGATGCCGCTAAAAGCAGCAGCACCGGTAGTATTTGGAGTGATCTGGATATTTTCTGAAAAGGAGAATTCATAGGTTGTATAGTCCTGAATTTTGTTTGCTGTATCGAGCTAATTCATGATTGCTATTTTGAACGTTTTACCCCCAACCCCCAAAAAGGGGCTTTTTCCGCACTGGAATTTTGAAACGTCCTGCGGTTTAGCTCATTCAATATTCAAAGGGTAATAGTTTGCTGAAGCCAAGTCCCCTTCAGGGGATTTAGGGGTAAAAAATATTAATAGAACAACCAATCAACATTTTCGGTCTGACCAGCAGCACTCAACGCAGCATCACGATTCGGAATCTTCTGCTCACCATCGGCAAAACCGAGAATAAGGGCATTTCCTTTACCTAATCGCAACGTGTTATTACCCGCTTTGAAGTAATAGGTATGAACATTCACCGGAGCCAAATCCGGTATTTTCATTGCATTGGCTATTTTCGGTTCGGCCTGACCGTAGTCATTAGCACTGGCATCGGTCTCGAGTGTCGGTGTTTTCAGGAATCCGCGGTCATTGCCCGATAAAAATCCTACCATCAGATAGACCGGTTTATTGCAAACAAACTGAATTTCGGTAGGAAAGTTGTTTTGAGTTTTGTATGACAACTTGATTCCGTTCAGCTTTTTCAGTTCCGGAGCAATGGCAGCCACCTTGAAGGTCGTATCAGCATACACAATTTTGCCTCCGGCTAACGGATATTGAGTTAATCCACTCGTAAGCAATTTTACGTCTGCCGGTTTCAGGGCAACATACTCGGTCGCCTTTTTTACCCCATTGTTTGCTTTCAACATCGCAATATTCTTCTTCAGGTTGTTGAACTCATTCTGATAGTAAGGATAAAGCTCAGCCCAGGTTTTGTTTTTACCATCATCCCCACCCACGGGTATACGACGTTGTTTGGTCTGCATGCTGTTGGCATATAGGTAGGTGTCTTTGGTCAAATCCACCAGTTTTTTATAGTGCGCCAGACTGCTTTCGAGGAAAGGCACAGCCTGATCCAGCAATGCAATATCTTTGCTATAACCGTATTGTAAAACAAGCGCTGCTGCTTTTACCTTATCAGCAAAGAAATTGGCAAATTCGTTGTAGCAGTAAACATCGTTTTTGAGACGGTTGAATTCTTCTTTATTTTTAGTGATAAACGGAACCGCTTTATCAATTGCTTCTACAGCCAATTTTCCGTGTTGAACCACTTCCGATGTGATTTGGAAAGGCAATTCACCCACGTGAGGCTGTTTCTTGAATTCCTTTTCAGCCCATTCTACGAGCTTTTCACCTTCCGGTCCGCACGATTCGTAGAAGCCGGGATAGATTTTGTATTTATATGGATTTACCAACTGGCTCATCAACATTCCGAGAAGTAGCGTCTGACGGTTACCTTCGGTGATACCAAAGCGGCGCAATAGTTTCGGTGCAATTTCTCCTGTTTGTTCGTAAGCAGCGAGAATATTCTCTCCGCCCTGATTGCAACCGTAGAAGTCACAAAGCTTATTTGACCAATAATTAATTTCGTCTTTGCGGTCGCGGTGTACGTTCCATGCGTAACGAGACCATCCCTGGTACCACATCCAGTCGCGATCCATTTCCAGCAAACGAGTTCCTGCTTTATCTGCCGCATAGGGCCAATCCCAGTATGAAGCCTGTGGATAAATGTGAATCGCATTGGCACCGTGTACATTGTGCATCGCCGTAACCGCCTTTTGGATAAAATCGGGCGAACCGTAACGGAAAGGCTCCAGATTTGCCAAAATATGAACATTAGAAATATGCACAGTTCCAAGCTGACTCAAATCTTTGTGAATTTTAGCCCAGGGGCCACGCGGCTCATAAGTGGTCAATGATTCCCCGTTGTATTTGTGCATCGAATACAGGTTGCTGTATAAAGGCAAAGCCTCTTTCATCACCATGCTCAGGTCAGTATCATGCGCACGAACCACAATCGGAGGAAGGTCTTTTGTTCCTAATGCTTTCAAACCGTCTTTTACACCGGGAATGATTGTTTTGCAAAACCAGTTCTTATCGTCTTCATAGGTATCCATCGCCTCACCCAGACAGACCAGCAAACCTACGTGCGGATATTTCTGGATAAATGCAGCAATAGACTTCTGAGTATAATCAGCAATCAGCGGAGTAATCGGACGACTGCGGTCCTGTGTCTTTATTCCGTAATGATCAGCAAAAGGCTTTGATACGATAATATTGTAGAACATCTGTATCACCCAGATACCGCGTTTCTCAGCCTCTTCGGTCAGGAACTTAAACATCTCTTCGTTTTTGGCAAATGTCTTATCATCTACCTCTACAGCAAAAGGATAATCTTTCAGTTTCACCAATGAAGCAAACGGGTGTCCGTTCCACAAATAGAGCGAATTCATACGGTTATCCACCAGCATGTCAAGGTATTTGACCCACAAAGCTTTGTCATAAAACCAGGGGAAATTTTCTGGAGTATAAGGATATTCATACACGTCGTGTCCGGGTAGATAAACCGTTTTTTGCACACCGATACACGCTCCACGCATCACCATTTCCGGTTGATCGGTGATATTGACGGATTCGGGCAGCTTTTTATCTTTCTTAATACGATCTGCCAATTCGAGGCAACCATATAAAACGCCTGATGCATCCGCCCCTTTTATTATAATTATCTCTTTTGATGACTTAATTGCAAAGCCTTCTTTTGCAGGCTTTTTATCGAATGTTAGTTTATTCTTAGCGGCTAATTTACCGATTGCGGCATCATCCCACTCACCAACAGCGATGATTTGTTTTCCAGCAATTTTAGGTGATACTTGTACCTGAATACCGGCTGTTGTAAGCGCTTCCTTCAATCTCTCCACACCGTAGCCAGCTCTTTTCGATTTTACGGTATCGGCCATAATGGTCACCTTCTCTGTCGAAAAAGAACAGACTAACACATACAATAAGGGTAGGTAAACTAACAGTCTTTTCATAGAATATATATTGTTATAATCGAATTTCAATGTTGTGCAGGTTATCGTAAAACTGAATGCCTTGAAAATTATTTATTCAAAAGTATATCTACATTATCTGGAGTTAGTATAAAAATTGACAATTTAGTATCAATAACTGACAGGGTGCTGTTTTTCAGCGTAAAGGGTTATTTTTGACGAATTAAGAATCAATTTTTGAGGGAGAAAATCTGGAAATAAAAAGAGAGATACCTCTGTTTTCAAACAGGACATCTCTCTTGTAATCACGCGTATAAAGAATTTTATTTACTGTTTATGGACATCGAAAATGTGCCCATCGGCAACCCCTCTGTATTGAACACTTGTGCCTCAACATAATTACTAAATGCATAGCGAACAGAAACCGGATTCTTTACTTGTGAAGCTGAAAGTGTTATTGATTTTCGGCCTAAAACAGCCTTCGCCTGATAGAATTTAGTATCAGCTCCGGCTATTTCAAAGAGTGTAACTTCTTTGTTATACGAAGTAATGCCGTTGGGAATATTTTTCAAAGTCAGCGTAACTGTACTATCTTTTACTGTCATTTGATCCACTTCAGGGCTGTCATATCCAAAACCGGTAACTCCGTATGCTTTAGCCAAAGCCTGATAAGCCAATCGCTCTCCAGGTGTTTTTTTATCATACGGATGAATGTTGTTTTCAACGCCGGCATCCAGGAGAATCGCAATTCCGGTATTTGGAATCATTGATTTAGCTTTCAACTGAGCTGCACGGATATAGGCGGAATTGTTTTTTTCACTCTTATCGTTCGGAGTCAGCAGAAAATAATCATAGGGTGCAATCTGGGTAAAGTAAAACGGGAATTCACCTACATTCCAACGTTTGCGCCAATCGGTTACCATTGTTTTGAGCATATCGGGATATTTATCCGGCTCCTGATAGTTGGTTTCTCCCTGATACCAGATGCAACCTTTAATACCATAACCGATCACAGGATTCAGCATACCGTTGAACAGGGTGGTTGGTGTGCGATTGGGGACTTTGATGCTGTCACCTTTTTGCGGGATTCCGGTCTTTTCGAATACATACGATGTCTCTTTGCTCATCCACGCTTGGATACACGAACCACCGTAGCTTACGCAAATCAATCCCACCGGCACATCGGTAATTTCCTGCACCAATTTCCCGAAATAATATCCCGTTGCTGAGAAATCGGCGATGGAAGCGGGAGTAGCTTCTGCCCAATGAGCTTTAAACTCTGTCAGTGGTTCTGTTGTCGAAGCCCGGGGGACAGTAACTACACGGATGTTTCTATTTTTGGAATGCAAAATGGCATCGTTGGAGTTAGCCACTGACGAAGCTTTGAAACCCTTCATCGGCTCTTCCATATTCGATTGACCGGCACAAAGCCAGACTTCACCGATAAGGACATTAGACAGTTTCACCTGTTTACCATCGAAAAAGGTCATATCATACGGCCCACCCGCTTTGGGAGTAGCAACTTTGGTCATCCATTTACCATTAACATCTGTTAAAACGGCATATTTCTTACCGTTCCAGGATGTTGTAACTTGTACTTTTGCGCCCGGTTTATCTGTTCCCCAAATGGCAACATCGGATTGTTGCTGAAGCACCATATTATCTGTGAAAATGGATGCCGGTTTGGGTTGGGCAAAGACAGTTGCTGTCGATATCAACGATACGGCAACAATAGCTAATTGGTTCAGGGATAAAATATTTTTCATAATATGGGTGAATAGTTAGAGACGCGATGTATCACGTCTCTACAATTGGAAAATTATTTCTTTGTATTTAATTTCTCTCCAAAATCTTTTTGCTGATCCTGTACCTCCTGCAATTCGCGCTTGCGCTCTTCTTCGGTACGTTCAGATTGATGCTCCTTGCCGAACGTTTTTATTTTCAGGGAAATGGTTTTCGGCGTTTCATCGTAAATCGCTTTGAATGCGGGTGCTACCGTTTCAAACTCGATCGAGGTTGGTTTCGGGGCATGCTCACCCTCGAAAAGCACACGTGCATTGACCTTAATCTTACCGGGCTTCAGGGTAGAGCGAATCAATACCGGAGCTGAACCAAATTCCACCAAACGTGGATTAGCTCCGATGCGGTCATCACCGATGATTTCCCCCTCTCCTTCTACCGTGAAAAAGATCTGATCCTTAGCTAAACGACGAACATTACCCTCGTCATCAGTCACTTCGGCCACCACAATGGCAAAGTCAGAACCGTTTGCCACCAACGATTGAGCGTCATTATCCAACGTCAAACGGATTTTAGTAGAACGACGTGACGGCATTTTCTTCGTTGTCGCCACCACTTTTCCATTGATTAAACCTTCCGCCACCAGACTAACCTGCTGCCATTTCTTTTGCTCGTAGGTCAACACTCTCATTTTCATAAAATCAAATACATTCTTGAAAACAATGGGTGGGTGAGGCATTCCCGGTGTTACTTTCGGCGCTTTCATCACCAGGGTATCTTTTTCGTAAACGATCAGGCGAACTTCATCGCAGTTGGTAAACACCACCACATCCGGGTCAGAGAATGGCGTCATCTCATTTGCGATGTACACCATAGGACCGCTTTCGGCAACCGGCAATTTCACATCAGCGTCCTGTTGGCTTTTAAACATGTAATATGCATATTTCGGCTGGCGGAAGTTATCCATCATTCCCCCGAAATAGGGATCCGGGTGATAACCGCGCTGGTGGTCGAATGCGTGCCACTGCGCTCCACCCACAAATTGCTTGCTGGCGGTGTACATTTCATCATAAGTCTGGGCCAGACGCAACGCCTGCACAATCAACGGACGCTCCCCCCAACTACGGGCAGCCCGGTTATTGTTATTATGGCCATACCAGTCATCCACCGTTTCACCAAACTCGCGGGTGAAGATGCTCTGCTTCACAGTTCCGGTATCTTTTGGCCATCCATAAACGAGGTCATAGTTTTCAGATACACCTGCGGAATGAATATCTCCTACCGCATAGCAACCTTTATAAGGATACTCATCGTGGGTAATTTTCAATACGTTTTGAGAAAAGGTCAATGGGAATTGTGTTTCGTTGAGAACAGGTTCCCAGGCGATGACGCAAGCGTGATTGCGGTCGCGACGAACCATATTTTTCACATCATCAAAAACGCGTTGTTCGAATATCGAATCTTTCTTGTTCCAATACTGCCAGCCCGGAGTGGCCACAGTCAGGAACATTCCCAACTCGTCACAGGCATCCAGAAACGACGGATCTTGCGGATAGTGCGCTGAACGAATGATGCGACAACCGGCATCGCGGAGTTTTTTCACATCGCGCCAGTGCATATTGTTAGTCATTGCGTTGCCCACATAGGCAAAATCCTGGTGACGGTTAGTTCCGAGCAACTGGATGTATGGTTTTCCATTCAGGAAAAAGCCCTCTTTGCCACGGAATTCGATGGAACGAATGCCGATACGCGACATTACACCATCTAAAGCTTTATTGCCTGACAGGATTCGCGTTTTCACCTGATACAGATAGGGAGCATCAGGAGTCCAAAGCTTCGGATTATTCACCGAATATTGTTGCTTTACCGATTGTGATTGACCCGGCTTCAAAGAAACAGCAGACACCAATTTCTTCAACGGATTGCCTTTGTCGTCGCAAAGGGTGGTTTCAATTTTCACATTAACGGCCTGAGCAGATTCATTTACCACATCGGTTTGAGCAAACACGTCGGCATGTTTCCCGCTGATGTTTTCACTATGGAGGAAAATACCGCCACCAGCGACTTTGTTTGCTTCGTTTGCATCAGTGATGTGAACGGGAGACACAGCAACCATCCAGACATCGCGGTACATTCCTCCGTGATAAGTGAAGTCGAGCTGCGATTGCTTCTTGCCGGGCGCATAGGTTTTATCGTCGCTGTTGTCGGCCACCACGGCCACCAACACTTTTTCGCCCGGTTTAACTCCTAAATCAGTCAGGTTAATATTGAAAGGCAGGTAACCGCCGAAGTGCTCTTTCACCAGTTTGCCATTCAGGTAAACTTTACATTTTCCCATTATAGCCTCGAAGTGCAGATAGACTTTCTTGCCTGCTAGATTTTTATCCACGGTAAAATGTTTGCGATACCAGGCAGTGCCCTGATAGTTGCGTCCACCACTGGCTTCGGAGGGTTCTAATTCAACCGTATGTGGAGTAGAAACAACATCCCATTTCGAATCATCGAAAGCAATTCTCTCGGCACCGGATACATCTCCTTTATAGAATCGCCAGCCGATGTTGAAGTCGAAAACCTCACGTCCCTGATTCTTCCATTCGAAGAAACCGGCTGTAGAGAAGGGGCGCTGCGCGTTGACCGTCAGGATGAGAAATAGAGAGAGGAGTAAAAATGCTATCTTTTTCATAGTTATTATCGCTATAAAACCTCCAAGGTTTTGAAAACCTTGGAGGTTTGTATGTCAATCGAAATATTATTCGCAGATAAATTCGTAATCGCCGGAGCCGATTTCAGCTTTGTTTTTATTAACTGAAATCACCTCACCCTGGTTCACTTTTACCTTATCAGAAGGAAGTATAACGGTTGCCGTCGTATTCGCCGGAACAGATACTTTCAATCTGAACTGTCCGTTCTCCTTTTTCCAGTCCACTTTAATCGGGCCGTAAACCGATTCATAGGAAGCTTTTACGTAAGTCAAATCACCAACAGGTTGCGGTTGAATAATGGTGTGTTTGAAGCCCGGTTCATTCAAATCGGGTCGGATGCCTGCCAACGAGCGATAGAACCACTCTTCGATTTGTCCCATCATGAAGTGATTCCACGAATTGCCTTTGCGGGGATCCCACTGTTCGGTCAGAGTAGTCAGTCCGTATTGGAGCTGGAAACCGTATCCAGGAGCATCGTAATGGTTTGTCATCTTGTACATCAGGTCATTCAGGCCATTATCGGCCAACACCCGGAAAAGAAAACGGTTGCCCACATCGCCCGTGGTCAGACGGTCGCCGTGCGCTTTGATGTCAGCTACCAGATTATTTAAGACTGCTTGCTTGTTTTTCGGTTCAACAATATTCAGGAAAATCGGCATCGCATTGGAATACTGGCTGCCGGTTCCGTATTGTTTGGTTTCGGGATTGAAAAATTTAGCATTGAATGCTTTGCGAATGGCTTGCGCCTTTTCTGCATAGAACTTCGCATCCTTTTTCAGTCCCAGCATTTTAGCCGATTGTGCGACCAAATCAGCGCAATAGTAGTAAAAGGCAGTTGCTGACAATGAAATCGGACTATTTTGCGAAAAACCGGCCGGTTTAGCTCCATAATCATACCAGTCGCCTAAGCCGAATGAAATCGTATCGGCTTTCGCCTTGCTATCCAGATAAGCCATGTAGCGGGTCATCATCGGATAAGCTTTCTCGATTTGCGAAGCGTCGCCGTAATATTCGTAGTACATCCAGGGTAGAATGACTGATGTAGCGCCCCACTCGGGTGAGTCCTTGAAATCGTTCATCTTGCCACCAAAGTCCGTGTATTCGGGAGCGGTAGTGGGTACAAGCCCGTCAAGCAATTGCGCATCTTTCATATCGCGCACCACTTTGGCCATCATTTGTGTCTGGTCGTAGTTGAAAATCAGCCCCGGTCCATTGAGATGCGTTTCTTCTAACCAACCCAGCTTTTCGCGGTGCGGACAGTCGGTGAATATGGACTGAAAGTTGCTCTTAATCGCATTGTTAATAAGCCAGTGCGATTTATTGTAAATGTCATTTGAGCATTCGAAGGTACCGGTTTCGGGTGTCGAGTTATAAATGAAATTCGATTTAACGTCGAGCAGCACGGGCTTGTCGCTACCGGGTGCATTCTTCAGATAATCCACTCCATCGAGCTGGATGTACTGGTAGCCATAATAAGAGAAACGCGGCGTCCACTCCTCTACCCCGTTTCCTTTTAGGGTGTATTGGAAATAATACGGCTTACCGGTGCGGCCCTGGCCGATGACACTGTCTTTTAACGACTCACCTACCCACAGACGAACGACTTGTCCTTTTTTGCCCTGCACTTTGATCGTTGGGAAGCCCGACAGGTTTTGTCCCATATTGAGTATCACCGGACCTTTGCCGATAGCTTTCACCTCTTTCACGCCATAAGATTGCATAATCTTTACCGGAGAAGTCATTTGCGGCAAAAGCTCACCTTTCGGGCCTTCTACCTGAACGACATTTTTCCAGCCTCCGTCATTGAAGCCCGGCATATCCCAACCTGCTTGTTCGAGGTTGGCATCGTAATCTTCTCCGCCGTAAATGCAGTTGAAGGTAATCGGACTCAATGCGTATTTCCAGCTTTTATCCGAAACGATCTGTTCAGTAGTGCCGTCGTCGTATTTCAGTCGTAACACAAAATAGAGCGTCGGTGGGCCGAAGCTGATCCACAATTTGTGGTAGCGATTGCCGGTCACGTTGTACATGCCGTTTCCGAGTAGTACGCCGAATACGTTTTCGCCCTGAGTCAGACTTTTCTTCAGGTCATAAATATTGTAGTAAACGGTCTTGTCGTAATCACTCCATGCCGGTGCAAACTGACTTTCGCCGATTTTCTTGCCATTCAATGTAAGTTCGTAATGTCCCAATCCGCAAATGGACAGCTGGGCAGCCTTTACCTTTTTGGTAATCGCCACCGGACGACGGAGCATGATGCTACGTTTGGCCAGTGAATCGACCGGTCCCCACAGGTCGGCAATCTCCTTATTCTTCATCGATGCCAAATGGTAGTTGCGCCCCTCTGGCAGTTTGCTTTTCTTTTTGGAAATAGCACCGATCCACAAAGCAGCGGTGGTGTTGGCCGGAGCCATATCGAAGGTAGAAATCTCGCTCCATACGGAAGCCTGTTTCATAGCATCCCACACTTTCACCCGCCAGAAGTAACGCTGTCCCGCTTTCAGTTCCGGACCGGTATAGTCGATGTACTGGCTTTGACCGGATTTGACTACGCCGGAATTCCAGATACGGCCGACACCCCGCTCAATGGATTTATTATCCATGGAAACGATGATCTGGTAAGCGGTCTGTCTGTCGTTGTATTTATCAGAGCGAAGATGCCAACCCAGGCGGGGTGTCTGGGTAGAGATGCCGACGGGATTGGTCATTAGTTCGCAGGTGGAATGCGTGACTTCCAACGAAAACATAGGGAGCGCAGCCACCAGAAAGAGAGTAAGAGAAAGGGTAAATCGTGTAAATCTGCTCATGGTAGTGTTCTTCATTTTACCATTCAAAAGTTGAATCTGTGTTTTGAATTTGACCTATAATATCAAGTTCCAAAATTACAGGCAATGCAGACAAAGGGTGTACACGAATTAGTAAAAAATCGTAGTGATTTGTCGAAGTAAAACACACGACAGAAAAAGCACTAATTTCATATTTTTCAATTACGTAAATAGGTATAAATAGAAAACGAACTCTGTTCATCACAAGGTTGAAACAAAAAACAACTGCCAATAAACGAAGCCAATCTCATCATTTCTGACTAATTTATATTCAAATATTCTCGTCAATCGAGAAATATCCACTACAATAAGCAGTATGTAAAAATAAGATCTGAATATGCCAAACCCTTTACCAGAGCATGTTTCTCAGGAGTGTAAGCTCGTATAAATCAGCAATCAAAATACTACACCACAACAATTAACTACCTAATTTCAACAATTCGTGTACAACTACACTATCAATCAGATATAAATTTGTATCGCAGTAATTGATACATACATAATAGAGATTCGATTTTGTCTATTTGATCTATTTATGATTTATCAAATCAGAAAATCAGAGCTGACGATAGTTCCAAAAAACAATCGTCAATAATATTACATTTTAGATTTGAGTGTGATTATTGCGAAATATTATATGTTGAGAAAGAAGGATGTTGTTGAACCTAATATGAGAAAAACACGAAAACAGAAACCCTGAAAATAGAAAAGTACTCTCTGTACTGTTTTTTCATGGGAACCATTGAAGAGATGCAAGTGTTATTAACCACAAATGATACGACGAAAACACGTTCAGTCAATTCTCTTCGCCACATACTAAATTCAGAATATCTGATCATAGATCTTATCAAACTATTAAGCCACCAGTTACTACAAACGATATTCAACAGAGGATCAAATCATTAACCTTTAACTTTAAATACGCATGCATTAGTTACCAGAATCTAAGACCTTTTATTACTAAATCAAAAATTCTTATTTAATCATTAATTACTAATTCAATTACTTATGAACAAACTACACAACATGAGATTTAGACAAAGAATCTCTCCTGTGAGTTTTTTGCCGAAAGCAAAATGGGTATTTTGCTTTCTGTTTGCTCTCGGTGGAGCTCTGTCTGTTACATCATGTATAGATGGATTCAAGGATAACTTGACGTGGGCTCCCAGTGTGCAAAATGCACAGCTGGAGTCACCAGCGGCGGATCAAATCACAGTTACTCCTAGTGCAGACGGTTCTAAACTCACATTTAAATGGCCGGTAGTATATGGAGCCGGTGGATACCAGTTTTCTCTTTACATTGTCGATGACCCTACCAAACCGGTATTAGTCGGCACAGAGAATGAAGTGATAGACGGATGTAGCGTTGAGCGTCCGATGCAGGAAGATACACGCTATAAAGTTGTTATTAAAACTTTGGGAAATGCGAAGTACAAAAACCTGGAGGCAACCGCTGCAACCGAAAAACTGTATGATAACCTGTTAGCTGTTACTGCGGTTATTCCAAGCGGAACCAATATAACGGATTATTTTACTGCTAATCCTATGCCAACCAGCTCAACAGAGTTGTGTTACCAACTTGAGCCCAACGGAAATTACACGATGAGCGGTGATGTTGCTATCGGATCGCAGGTAACTATCCGTGGGGATAAAGTCAATCATGCAAAAATTGCCATGACCAATGGTTCATTTGTCAACAATGGAGTTGGATTCAAAATGAAGTTTATTGACATTGACTATTCCGCTTTTGCTGGAGTCAACACCAGTTCAATAATCCTAATGAGTGCTACGCCAAATCCTGCAATTACGTTGACTTCAACGGGCTATACCGTAGTTCCGACTACCGCACCTATTGCAATTCAGTCATGTAAGATTACAGGTCTGAAATATCACCTTTTCTACGACAACAGTAAGAAATATGGTATAGGTACTCTCCTTATCAAAGATTGTATTATCGGACAGAACACCAATGCCTTCGCGAATGCAACGATCCGTTTCGGAGCAGGTATGGTAAAAGATATGACAATAACAAACAGTACTTTTTATAATGAAGTGACCGGCAATAGTAGTAATAGACTTTGTCAAATCTCAGTATCTGGAAATGTAACTAGTGTAAAACCATTAACTGAAACCTGGGCAAATGGAAGTCTTACAATAACCAACTCTACATTCTACCATTGTTCAGAAGGAGCTCAATCCTTTAACTCTAATGGTGCTATGGGGCTAGTTGGAGATAAAATCACCATACAAAAATGTGTTATAGTCAACTCAGC
The DNA here is from genome assembly GCA_963668555.2 of Bacteroidales bacterium. GTDB lineage: Bacteria > Bacteroidota > Bacteroidia > Bacteroidales > UBA7332 > CAXXIC01. The sequence continues at coordinate 3,478,785 of CAXXIC010000001.1, read as the reverse complement.
AGAGAATGCATCCACTTCGGGTAGTAACGGCTTTGTAAGACGTTTCCGCAGAGGAAAAGCCGATGCAACTTTTACAGGTGGTGGAAACTCATATTGGTATAATGGAGTATTTCCGATAGGAGAAGTGCAGGCAACATATAGTGATACCAGTGGTGATTATATTGATACCGATCCAAAACTGACTTATCAGGGCAATGGAGTGTTTACGATGGAGGGTGCAACTCAGATTTCCAAAAAGACCGGTGATCCACGCTGGTTACCTTCTAATTAATACATAAATAATATAAACGTTTAAAAAATAGCAAGATGAAGAAATATATAATTCTTGGTCTAATACTAACCCTCATCCAGGCATTTGCATTGCCAGCTAAGGCTCAGCAAGTCTCTGCGATTAATGGAATCGTGGTGGGTGAAGATCAAAAGCCCATTATCGGAGCTACCATTAGGGTAAGTGGTACTACCACAGGTACAGTTACAGATATTGACGGAAAATTTACTCTTAAGGTTCCGGCTAATAGTAAACTGACAGTAACTTATGTGGGATATTTAACTCAGACAGTCTCAGCCTTAAAAAATACACGCATTGTATTGAAAGAGGATCAGATGAAACTGGATGAAGTAGTCGTAGTAGGTTATGGTACTCAAAAGAAAGCGCATTTGACGGGAGCGGTTGGCTCAGTAGCCACTTCTGAGATTCGTGACCTATCGGTTACGAACCTCTCTTCTGCCTTACAAGGCCAGATCAATGGAGTCAACGTAACCGAAAGCGGTAATCGTCCCGGTGATGCAGCATCTCTTGTGATCCGTAACGGTAATTTAAGTGTAAGTGCGGCATCTGGCTCTTCCGGTCTATTAGTACCGTTGTATGTGATTGACGGCTTTGTATATACACCTGAAACAGGCCAAACGGCATTTAACAACCTGGAAGGTAGCATGATTGAAAGCATTTCGGTATTGAAAGATGCTGCTGCTGCTATTTACGGTGCCCGTTCTGCGCAAGGAGTTGTTTTAGTCAAGACTAAAAGAGGAGAAGTCGGTAAACCCAAAATCTCTTACAGCGGACAATTTGGCTATACTGACGAAGTTTATCGTTCAAAAATGCTGGATTCTTATAATTTTGGTTTAATCTGGAATGGAATTCGTGCTGCTGACCCTACGAGTCCTTATGATAAGAAAAACGATTTGTTTCAGGCCGACGAATTGAACGCCATGAAGTCGCTTAACTATGACTTGGTTGACAAATACTGGAGTTCAGCGTTAACACAAAAGCATAGTGTGAATATAGGCGGAGGTACAGAAAGTGCAACCTATTTTGCAGGTATGTCGTATGTAACACAAGATGGTAATCTTGGTAGAATTAATTACAACCGTTGGAATTACAATGCCGGCGTAGATACCAAAATAAATAAGTGGACAAAAGCATCTTTACGGGCGTCAGGGGACTATGGTAGTACAACAAAAGCAAACGTTAAAGTGGGGGGATCAAATGCAGATAAAGACTATGTGACATTATTGACTCGTCCCCGTTACATTCCTGAATATATAAATGGCACGCCTATTGCAGCTTATGGTGTTACAAACGGATCAATTGAACAATCGCAACTGTACAATTACGATGTTGTAGAGAATCTAGGCAATTTCGTTACGAATATGCCTCAAAACAATGTTATTAATACTTCGTTGGAATATGATTTCGGCTGGAGCAATATATTGAAAGGATTGAAACTGCAAGCTACATACTCTAAAAGCATCAGCACAACAAAAGACAACGAATTCGGCTCAGATTATTCGCTCTACAAATTTGCCGATGGAGCTCGCGGTGGTAGTGGTTCACACCTGTACACCGATACTGAAGAGCAAGCAATGAATTTTAACGGCATGACAACTGTTCCTGTATCCAATGGAAACTATCTGAAAAGAAATACAAGCCGCAGTGATAATTATCAGTTGAACTTTATCGCCAACTATTCGCGTACATTCGGTAAACATGACGTAAGCGGATTGTTTACCATTGAAAAAGCCGAAAATGAATCGGAATATGTGTGGGGGAATGTAACAGGGCCTTATTCATTTACCAATTATCAGTCGAATGGAGCAAATGGAAATCAAACAACAGCCTTCTCCCGTTCTGTAGGCGGAATGTTGTCATACATTGGTCGCTTCAATTACGCGTATGCCAATAAATATTTAGTAGAATTTTTAATTCGTTCGGATGCAAGTACCAAGTTCGCTCCCATAAATTATTGGGGAGTGTTTCCATCTTTGTCTGCCGGCTGGGTTATTTCTGAAGAACCATTTTTCAAGAAGAATGTAAAGTTCGTGGATTACATGAAGATTCGTGGATCATACGGTTTATTAGGACGCGATAACATAAAAGCTTGGGCATGGTCTCAATTCTATGGTTCAGAAACAGTTAAGGGACCTATCTTCGGGACAGATCCAAATGCATATGCCGGATCTCATTTTCAAATACCCAGTACAGTGCCCAACTACAATTCACATTGGGACAAATGCTATAAGAGTAACTTAGGAGTCGATTTGGCTTTCCTGAACAATCGTTTAACAGCCAATCTGGATGGTTATTACGATAAGGATCGTGAAGTGTTTATGGCCATTACTGATGCACCTTATTTCCCAAGTACAGTAGGTGCTGCTGCTTCGGCATCAAACTACGGTTCTATAGATAATTATGGAATTGAAATCTCTTTAGGCTGGAGAGATAAGATTGGTAAGGATTTCAAATATTACGTTAAGTTGAATACCGGTTATACCGATAATAAAATCCTTAAGGCGCCATGGCAAGCTCCGGCCACTCGTGATCTGAATAGTATTATGCCCAATCAACGAGCTGATCGTGGGCTCTGGGGCTATCAGTCAATCGGCATGTTCCATAGCTATCAGGAAATTGCAGAGTATTTTACAGCCAATAAAATTGTTACCTACATGGGAAAAACTCAGGCAGATGTACATCCGGGGATGTTGATTTTCAATAATGTCAGAGGTTCTCAGAAAGCTGACGGTACATATTATGCAGCAAATGATCCGAATGATCCAGCCGGGAATGTAGTTGACAAAAATGACCGTGTACAGATATCTAAATTCAGTAGCAATCCTTATGGTTTTACTGTAAACATGGGTGGCGAATGGAAAAACCTCTCTTTCAGCGCTCAATTAGGAGCCAGCTGGGGAAGCTACTCTATTTTGCCAACACAAGCGATTAGCACTTCAAGTATTATCTCTACCGCTTCCGGTTATGATGTAATGCAATATACCAACTTACCTTCATTCTGGGCTGGCAATATGTTTGTGTATAAGGATGTAGTCGATAATCAAGGGAGAGTGGTTTCACCACAGAACCTCGATGCAAAATATCCGAACTTGCGTTTCGACATGAATAGCAACGCTTCTACTTTCTGGAAAGTTAGCAATACCAATGTTGCCCTGCGTAACATAACACTTGCCTATTCACTGCCGAAAACATGGGTAAAAAAAGTGGGTGTTGAAAGCTGTAGATTAAATGTTACCGGTCAGAATATGATCAGTTTCTATAATCCATATCCAGATCATTTCATGAGCACGATGTCAAGTTATAGCACATATCCGACATTACGCAAAATCACTCTGGGTATCAATGTTACACTCTAAAAAGACAAAATAATGACAAAGCTATATAAATCGATTTTTAACGTCGCTTGCTTATTGAGCATTTTCCTTTGGATGGGATGTAGCGACCAATTCTTGAAAGATAAAGAGAATTATGACAATCTCAGTCCTGAGATTTATAATGATTATACAGGTGCTTCGCAAAGGGTACAAGACCTTTATCTAAGGTTGCTGCCGGATGTCAATTCAGGCCTGTCGTACAGAAGTACAAGTTCAGGAAAAGGTGACATTCAATCGCAGTCAACTGAAGAATTTAGCGGACTTTCTAACTTTGTAAGTCCTGACGTTACCCTAACATCGTCAAGTAGTTTGAATGACTGGTTTTACGTAAACAAAGCAACGAGTGCCGGACCTTGGGGTGAAATCCGTAATTGCAACGATGTGATTGAGGGTGTAACAGGCAGTACATTGACTGACACTCAGAAAAAAACGTTACTTGGTCAGGCCTACTTCTTACGTGCATGGCAATATTATTTATTAGTAAAAACCTATGGTGGAGTACCTATTATTGACCATGTGCAAGTAACCGATGTTAATCAGGCTCAAAATCTGGAAGTGCCTCGTTCAACAACCAAACAATGTATTGATTTCATTTGTCAGAATTTGGATACAGCAGCCACTATGTTGCCTGCTCGCTGGGACGATGCGAATTTTGGTCGCGTTACTCAAGGTGCAGCCAAGGCCTTAGCAGGACGTGCCCGCTTGCTTTATGCAAGTCCATTATTTAATCGTGCCGACAATGCAGACCGTTGGCAAGCTGCCTACGAAGCGAACAAAAAAGCTATTGAAGTGCTGACGGCCGGTGGATTTGGACTTGCCTATAAAGATGCTCCGGGAATTAATGCAGCAGGGTGGTCAAAAATATTTTCTGATTACAATAGCAATGAAGCTGTATTTGTAACGCTTTATAATCAAGTGCATGATGACAATGCACCCAATGAAATCTATAGAAATAATCACTGGGAGCAGACCATACGCCCAGCCAATGCACATGGTGGCGGCGGAATGAGCGCAACATCAATGATGGTGGATTTATTCCCAATGGCCGATGGTAAAAAACCTACAGAAGTAGGAACTTACAACTACAACCCATTGACGTTTTTTGCCAATCGTGACCCTCGTTTCTATAGAACTTTTGGATTTCCGGGTGTATCATGGAGATTTGCTGTAGCTGATGATCCTACTTCGTTAAATGTAGATAGTAAGGGAGTTCTTCTCCCTGTGGCTCAATGGTCTTATCCATATTCGGGAGACAACTTTATGCTATGGAATTATTCATGGTATGCGACATCTACAAAGCAATCAGATATTACACAGAGTGGATACGGAGCAGATGGTTTGGGACTCAATTACAAAGGCGTATATGTACGCAAGCGCTCAAACGATTTCGATATGGCTACACCTACTCCTACAAAATTATACAGATGGAGTTTGGTAGATAACAGACAGGGTTCGTTTGCAGAAGGTGCTATGCCGTGGATGGAAATCCGTTACGCAGAAGTATTGCTCAATTTTGCTGAAGCAGCTTGTGGCGCAGGACATCCTGCAGAGGCTATTCAGGTATTGAAAGATATTCGTAAACGCGCAAGTCTTCCCGCTGGTGCTGATCAACTATACGGCTTGAGTGCGGACTTGGCTTCCGATAGAGGAAAATTATTTGCAGCTATCCTTTATGAACGTCAAATAGAATTGGCTTACGAAGGTAAACGCTTTGATGATATGCGCCGTTGGTTACTATGGGATGGCGGAGCGGCTTTCAATCAAATAGCAGGTGCGCCAACATCGTGGTCATTGACAGGATTTGGAGGTAATACATGTACTTATTTGGGTGTTGAACCTCTTAATGGTAAACGTCGCGATAATATTGAAATTACCGCAAAAACCTTAGCCAGTGAAACACTAGGATCAGACCCGATTAAAGCTACCCGTCCTGCAGCCATGGATTTAAAGACTGACCTAAGCACTCAAACGAATGCTTTGGTAACCTTTTACAATACCAACCTGATGCGTAAAACTCGTCAGGGAGATGAAGCAGGGAAAGTTATTACCTTTAAACCTCAGTATTATATCATCGGTCTGACAAGCGGTGCGCAAACGAACAACGTCTCTTTGTTGCAAACCATCGGATGGGCAGATGTTCTGAAAGGCAATATCAATGGTACTTTTGACCCGCTAGCTGAATAATAAGTTTTTATTCTGAATATAGAATATACAACCGGGCAGATTTATTTGTCCGGTTGTTTTCTTATAATACCAATGTTTCGGCCAAGAAACATTGGTATTATTTATTAGATTAATAAAGCAAAGAAGATTATAATCATCGTGGATTATTACCTGCTTGCGTAAAACTCTGAGATAACAAGCGCAAGGTGTAATACTAATTAGTCAGACGCCCTGACTTTACAATAGTCCAGACATATTGTATACATAAAAAAGAGGATGCCCCCAAGGGCATCCTCTTTTCTTTTCAAGCAAGTTTCGACAATCGAAGTAATGTCAATTCAAATGAACTTCAAGTCGTATAAAGTCGTTAAAAACACCGGCATAATTGTGTAAAACAAATGGGTATAATAATACAGGACACAGAAATACAATCTCTTCAGTAGGTTTCAACAACCCTCAAAAATATGCAGCAAAATCAAGATATCGAAACCGGAAGTGTAGTTGAATGAATAAAAAGGAGTTGAACATTGCTGCTTTATGTTGTCATCGCTTTGCCGGGAGTACGACTTTCGGAGAATCGAGTTCATCTGTCGAATCGGATCTTCTGGGATAGGAAGCTTCGCGGTTATCCCCCGGGAGGATTGATCCTGATTTTATAGAAACTGGATTAACCGGCCTGACGGATGATGCAGAATCGGTGAATGGAGCTGCAAATCTCGCGATTGGTGAAGTAAATCCGGTGAGGGAAGCTGTATCCTTCGCAGCGGATGCTACTCCTTTCGGGAAAAAAGCTATATCCTTCGTAACGGATACTGCTCCTTCCGGGAAAAAAGCAGTATCCTTCGCAGCGGATACTGCTCCTTTCGGGAAAAAAGCTATATCCTTCGCAACGGATACTGCTCCTTCCGGGAAAAAAACTATATCCTTCGCAACGGATACTGCTCTTTCCGGGAAAAAAGCTATATCCTTCGTAGCGGATACTGCTCCTTCCAGGAAAAAGCTGTATCCTTCGCAGCGGATGCTACTCCTTCCGAAAAAAAGCTGTATCTTTTGTAACAGATGGTAGATATTTCTACTCATCACGCTCTGTAAAAGTACAGGAAGATAACCAACTCCACAAATACCTAACGATCTGACTAAACTTCGATAAAACAAAAAAAGCCAAATGAAGACTACTTTTTAGCACTTCATTTGACTTTAGTCGCTCTCTTTCTACACTACAAAAATCCCTGAATAACCATCTAAAACTCAGGCAATCTTTTCACCTGAAAATCAGGTAATTTACACAACAACTACCTATTTGAAAACCATATACAAAGAAACACATCCCGACTAATCCAATAAGGTAATAATTGACGGAATGTGTTCAATAATTGGTATAAACAGGAGATTGTAAAGCTTGATTACTTATAAATCTGCTGTCATACTTTTCTTAGCAGAATAATTCAACCGGATAGTTTTGTATCGTTTACCGTTGGAGAGATAGGGTGTATCAGCCAATTGATTCAGGTATTTCTCCAGATTGGTAAAACCATCCTTGCCTTTACTTGCACCATCTTTCGGGTCATTCGGATTGAGTTTATTCTTCTTTTCCCAAACATCAGGCATACCGTCGTGATCCGAATCTAACGGTGCTTTGGTTGAATCGTCGATAGAGATATAAATAGCATCCCATGCATTCCAGTCAGCCGGAGCATTTTTCGGACGAAGGTTATTCTGCGAATCAATCAGGCCAACAGTTGTTCCTGCTACCGGGGTCTTCACTCCGTTCTTTTCGTACACCGAACGGATAATCGGGACAGTTCCTTTGACTTCACCGATTACACGGGCATCTATTTTATCCCGTTTAGGTTTGGTGGCCCCGGCATAAGTCAATACCGACTGGAAGGCACTTCCTGCTTTTTCCGTCCCCACCTCGTGATAGTCAAATTCGGTATTGGAACGGATATTGGCAACACTTCCTACTTTCGATACCTGAATGCCGCTCCAGTTATCAAGTGTCAGATCGGGGTGTCCTTCCATGACATTACCGCTTAGAAACCATTTTCCGTAACCACAGAACTTACGTCCCGGACGATTGAGATAAGGTTCAATGAAAAAGATGGAATCGGATGTGGCCGGACCCGGCTTGAAGTAATTATTCACGATGTTGGTATGGGTAAAACCTTTGCAATCTTCAGTCTGAGATTCCCATTCCCCACCATAAAAAGCTCCGGGTACACCCCAGTTGAAGTTAACGTTGTTGCGGTAATCCACCAATGCTTCAATGTCATTCTTATTTGAGCCGTTGATGCGGGGCATCCGGCTGTGGTGGTGCGCCAACAGGTTGTGATGGTACGAGGCATATTGCCCGCCCCATTGCGCAGCATATCCGCGAGCACCTTTTTTATGAATAGAATTATAGAGTGATTCGCTGATAATACACCACTGAACGGACAGGAATTTACTGCTGGAGAAGTGAGTAGTCTCCTCAATAGCCCAGCTCATGGAGCAATGATCCACGATGAAGTTTTCGCTGTTTTCGAAACGCAGTGCCGAAACCTCTGCATTCTTCTCATCACCAGGACGGAAACGCATGTAACGTACGATCACGTTTTTACTTCCTGATAAATTGATGGTTCCCCCGCGGATACAGATGCCATCACCCGGAGCAGTCTGTCCTGCAATGGTCATATTCGGTCGGTTAGAACGAATTTCTGAAGTAGATAGACTGATGACTCCCGAAACCCGAAACACAATGGTGATGGGATCTGTTCCTTCGGTTTTGAGGGCAGCACGAAAACTGCCGGGAATAATTTTGCCCTGGGCATCGAGGTCTTTCAACGTGGTCACTTCCACGACCCGACCGCCACGACCACCGGAGGTATATTTGCCATACCCTTCAGCACCGGGAAAAGCGATTTGCTGGGCGGAGATATTCCCTTGAAATGCGACAATCAGGAATAAGACGAATAAAGTAAGAAAATGAAATAAGGGTTTCATAATTTGTTTGCGTTTATCATTTTTCAATAATCGATGATACTATATATATAAAACAAATCAGGCCAAAAGAAGCTTGGACCTGATCGTTATTTTTACCGAATTTAGCTTTCTACATTTTTCCGCTGGAGAATATAATCAACGTTGCAGAAATAAATCCACTATTACTGTTCTGTCTTCAATCCCTTGATGTAATAGACCGACATCGGATCGGAATCCCCTGCATTCGGCACATCATAGGTCTGATCGGCAGGAGTATCGGGAGTAGGGAAATGACGGATATCACCCGTGCGGAACTGGATACGTTTGACCGAAGCTACCGGTGCGAAGAAAATGCGGGTCCCGCCTTTTCCATTGACATCGATAGTATAACTACGGGTAGTCACGTCGAGTTTTACCTTAATATTGTAGGTCTCCCCCGGCACATACTTCATCACAGTCGAATAGCGTGAACCTGATTTAGTGGTAATAGCTCCATCAGCATCGAAGGTAATGCGGATCGGGGCCGTTCCCTTTTCATTCAGGAACTCGATCTGTAACGAACCTTTGTCGTTTTGCATCGGCACTACGCTGAATTCCGCCGTCATCTGTTTTGCTTCAGGGAAAATACGTTCCGCTTTGGCAAAATCAAATTTATCCCAATCTTTCAAGGCCAGACATTTGCCGAATTTATCTGTTTGTTCTATCTTCACCGGAGCCATCACCGGGCTGTAGATGTTCCATTTATCCAACTCATGACCGGCTGTCATTTGGGCAAAATTATCATCAACGGGCTGTAACTCGGTATCCGTTACAGGAACCGGAATCGACGACACCCAGATGTCTTCTTTATTTACGCTGTAAGTCACCCACATCTTGCCATCGGGAGGCGTTCCATTACCTTCCACGATGCCGCGGGTGTATTGAGGACCGTACGATTTGTAGTTTCCACCATAACGCATCGGAGTGATTTCACCGTGCACCAAAAGCAGGTTCGTATAATCCAATCCATCCTGACTCACCGACACAGCCAATGGCCAACGGTATTCCGAAGGGTTGTAAACGGTAGCGTATTTACCATCCGAAGTACGTTGTCCCCAGATTTTCGCATTGCTGGTCACAACGCCAGGAGCACGACGCGCATCCTGTGGCCAGGTTTTATTCACGTCGGGGATAGTCATGGTCAGACCGTGTTTCCACAATCCTACGACTCTATTGTCAGGTAAATGGTAGAAACAGAAAGCTTTGTACGGTTTCTTCACGGAAATCAGCGGATCGTTACGATCGCTCTCTTCCACCCACTGCTGCACCATCAGCTTGTTGGCCAACAGCTCATTGCAGGCAGCAACAAAGCCTTTGTCTTTGCTTTTGGTGAAATAAGTATAAGCCGTGTTACTCTCATTAAAATGCGGATTGTAGTGAATGAAGTAAACCGGACCAAAAGAGCCATCTTTCTTAATTTCACGCACCACTCGACCTAAACCGTTACCATCGTTGGGATCGTCTTTCGCATTCAACACAAATGAATAAAATCCCAGAGCCAATAGCCTATTGCTTTTAGACACATAAAAGCCCATGCGTTGGTGCATTACTCCATACATATCTTTGGTTTCACCTTCAATATCCGGCTTTTTCAGTCCGTCGGGCAGTTTATATTTTGGAAAAACGGGCTCCGGTGCGCTCCAGTTGTAACCATCGGGCGATGTCTGCAACATGGTTTGGCAGGGAGGAATGTGCTCCCCTACCGGATTACTGATATATTCCAGATAAAACTTACTGTTCCAATACGCCAGCATCGGCTGGTGGTTGTAGGTCCAACCGTTACCGTTCGATTTATCCGGATGCTCGCGATTGGCACGCATGGTCTGTATGTTATGTACGCCCACTGCCGGACTGAGCTGCCCGTGGTGATAGTCTATATTGGACAATGTTTTGCCGCTGTAATGCACTGACTCCTGTGCAGAAAGAGGACTAATGAATAAGATGAGGAAAAGAAAGCCCCACCCTAACCCTCCCCCAAGGGGAGGGAATGAGGAATGCTTGAAACGAGTAAACATATCTTTAATGTGTATTTGCGTCTTATGACAATATAGATAGAATTCTATTGCTGTAGTAGATCGTAATTGAGCTTTCTTTCCCCCTCCCCTTGGGGGAGGGTCGGGGTGGGGTCTCTCCTACTCCCCTCCTTTGGAGGGGCCGGGGGAGGTCAATCCCTTAAGCACCTTATCATCCACAATCAATATCGTCCCATGCTTATGCCCTTCAGGAACCGAAACTTTATCCGTAATATCTGTAAATGTCTTGAAGTCGCGGGTGCGAATAGCGCCGTATCTTTTATTTTGGTAATCGTCAAAATAGATGAGGTAATCCTTTCCAACCTTTGTACAAGTTGGGCCTTCGGTCAGAAATCCGGTCAGGCGGGGCGATGGATTCGTCCAAGGACCAAGTGGCGTTTTTCCAAAGCAGACAAACACATTGCGATTGGGACGGGTATTGTCTTTCACCACTTGCACATAATCACCTTTTCCGCGTTTCACAATCATCGCATCAATTATGCTGAAGCCCGGTTCGTAAAACAGTGCCGCGGGAGTGAACGATTTAAAATCTTTGGTTTTGGTATAATAAAGGCGGTGATTGTTTTTTCCCTCTTCAGCTCCTTTTGCAAAACGAAAAGGAATGGTTGTTGCCCATACGATGATGTATTCTTTTTGCGTTTTATCATAAAAGATTTCCGGAGCCCAAACATTTACCGCTTCCGGTTCATGCATCATCACAGGGATTTCACGTTGAGCCGTCCAGTTTTTAAGATCCTTCGAGCTTGCATATCCGAATGAACGATCACCTTTCCATCCGCATGTCCACACCAGATGAAACGTTCCATCAGGACCTTGTACCATCGATGGGTCGCGCATAATTTTCTTCTCTCCCACTTCGGGTTTAAGGAAATTTTGCCCCAAATCTGTCCATTTGTAACCGTCGTAGCTGTACAGGAGGCGTAAACCGGCTGTAGCAGGCTCATTAAACGAAGTAAAGAGATATACTTTTTTGGCCGAGAGAGAAACAAGGACAAGAAAAGCAATAAATAAGGTTAATATGATTTTTTTCATAATAAGCCCCACCCCAACCCTCCCCGAAGGGGAGGGAGTCAGCGGGTATTAATGTGTTTGTATAAATCTTGCAAAGCCTCCATCTCCCTCCCCCTTGGGGAGGGCTGGGGTGGGGCCTCTATTTTGAATCCAGAATCAACACCCAGTCATTACCATTTTTCGGTTTGCCCGGAGGTGTAAACTGCTTGATACCCTTATTGGCAAACGTACCAATTTCCCAGATTTTTCCGGTTCGGGGGTTAAACCATGACGCTTTCACCTGAGAGCCTTCGATTTTCCCCATATTCAGGATCATTGGTTTACCATTGTAGGTATAGACAAATGCGTAATCTTTGCCGCGGGTAGCCACTTGACGATCGTATTTGATGCCCGGTTGTTTTGCGATAATGCTTTGATCGGGTACACGCTCAAAATACGGACGCGAAATCATCAGATCTTTCAAATGTGCCATCTGGAATGATCCCGGTGCACTTAACGTACTTTGCCAAAATTCTTTAGCTGCGTACGCAGGATCTTTATCTCCTTGTTTATAAAATTGCATGATCGAGTTTTCACCGTAAGTGAATCCGCAACCTCCTGCAAATACAGACCAGTAAGCGTAACGACGCACGTCATCAGCAGTCCAGCGTGGTTGTTTGAAATCATGAAGACCCTGAATGATATTTTCGTAAGAGGGCTCGCCATCGAAAGACGGTTTAGCCGGTTTCTTCGCCAGGTCTTCTACCATGTAGCGCCAGTTGTCTTCGCCATAACGCTTGGTTTTAGAATCATCTTGGTCGTAACGACGATGCCCTGACTGGAACATGTTGAAATCTAACCACGATTCATTGTGAAACCAGCGCGAAGAGGTAGTTCTTCCGCGTGGATGGAACGTTATCAGGTGGTTCGGATCGTTGACACGCAAAGTGCTGCCAATGGTATTCCACACATGAATAGAGTCACTACCGGCAATGTCACCGCCATTCAGCCAGATTACATTAGTACGATTTTTATAACGGTTTGCTAAAAATTCAGCATAAACCTTAGCCTGTGATGTATTAACTTTACCCTCCTTCACCGGAGTACCCCAAACCGGAACCATTCCGACATACATATTTTTCTTCGCAGCCAGATCAACAATATAATCCACATGATCCCAATAATCATATTGAGCAGCATCTTTCGGATCATTGCCGGGTGTTACCAATGGTCGTGCCACATTCTTACCAATCAGGGCTGAATCTCCATAGATGTTTTTCGCTCCAACCGTGTGCAACACCATTACCTGAACCACATTAAATCCTTTCTTGCGACGGTCTTCGAGGTATTGCTCAGCTTCCTCTCTGTTGAGTTTGGCAAAAAGCAACCAACCGGTATCCCCTAAATAGAAAAAAGGTTTTCCGTTTGCCTGAACGAAATAGCGACCATTCGGAGAAATGGTCAGTTTTCCCAAAACATCGGGTGAATCTTTTTCAGCGGCACTGCTGAATCCAAAATGAGTAAACAGTATGGCTACTGCTATCCAAAAGGTTTTCTTGATCATATATATGGTTTTTATATTTCCAGTTATGGGTAAGCGAAGGGGTCGCTTAGAGCGACCCTTTCGCTAGTAATTTACTTTCTCGAAATCCAGGCTACCACATCTTCCGATTTAGGGATGGTGAGGTTAACCACTGATCCGCCATTTACAGCTTGCACATTTTTAGCCACGCTTCCATCTTTCGGATTGATCCAACGAACAGTGAATTTGCCTTTGCTTGCAGTCAAATCCAGTGAAATCGTTTTACCTGCAGCGGCATACACAATGTATCCGGTTGAAGCTTCGCCCAAAGCATATTGTTTATCCGGATTACCCGGTAAAGAGACGATATTCATCTTAGCGGCATCGGCTAAGAACTGAGCCGGAACTTCTGGTAACGCTGCCATTGAGCCGCCTGCCATAAATGCTCCCCATGCGGCTTGCGGATAGCTGATCGCTGAATAAGCAACGGCTTTACCCGGGAAGTTGGCACGGTACTCTTTCACTGCACGATAGACTTCGGGGAAGGTGCTATTACCGTATTTATCCAGACGCATGTGCTGACGGGGTGCGAGATTTACGCCTCCCTGAGGTGCATAAACTCCACCTTTATCTTTATACCACCAGTAACGAATATCAATCATATCAACGACTGCAGCCCGTTTGGGATCGGCAAGAATGGAATCCTGCACATCTTTGGTGGTGCTAAGAGCGACGATCACTTTTTTGCCGGTCTCTTTTTCCCACTCGTCAATGACATCAAGCCAGAATTTTACAAAATGAGTCGGGCCGGTATATTCCGCACTTACCATGTGTATCACGCCATTGTTGTCCTTATAGTTATTCAGACACTGACGGATATAAGCTCTGTGTAACTCACGACGAACCGGATGATTCACATCATAAAACAAATGTGCCTGGAAAATCCGTTTGTCTCCGGCAAATGGTGGAGGCTCAGGAAAACCGGTCTGGTTAACGTTGTTGGCAGTGCGCCAGGGAGAATCCACCCAGTGAGCGCCGGCTTCGATGATGTTATGCTGGAAATAGTGTTGGTTTACCAGTACCAAACCTTTCTGATCGGCCAGATCGGCAAAGCGTTTCATACGCAACCAATACCACTGGTCGTATTTTGTCAGATCATATTTACTCAGTCCGTCCCAGGCAAAATCCTTTCCGGTACGGGCAAAAGGCAATTCGTAGAACGGAGGCCATACTTCGCCATCCATGCGACGGATACGCTCGTGATCATCACGGCGACGGTCGTACCACAACGGATAATTATGTTCAAATATAGTTTTGTGCTCTGCAACCAATGAATCTGTCATGTCGTCCAGATCTTCAGTTAAACCTTTGCCTACGCGACCGGGAACGAAACGATTGATGCTCGGTTTTGCCTTCTGGATATCACCCGACAAAAGGCCGCCGTTCCACCACGGTGATTCAGTCCGATCACCAATTACGGGTTTATCACCGCGTACCAGCCATCCGTTTACAATATGTAAAGCGGGTGAAAGTGGCAATGAAGCGGGCTGTTTTACTCCGACCTGGTCAATGGATTTTGTACCATTAGCAACCAAAGAGATCGGATTTGCTGACACCACTCTGTCGATCCAGTCGATGAGTTGTAATGGCGGCTGATTCGAATTTGTCACACATTCCTGAGCCTGTGCTACAGTCGGACTACTGGTTGCATCCCGGTTTAACGGTAAAATCTGAGCCTGAGCCGAAACATCTTTTCCCAGACGATCCTTCAACTGCGCATAGTAGAGGCTGACAGGCTGAATGTGATTGTTCGAATCGAACCAAGTGCCATCTCCTGCAAATTGCGCCCAGCATCCGAACGCCCAGTTGTTGGCGGTAGGTGGACGGTAGCAATCGATACGGGCAGCCCAACATTGCCAAAACATGCTGTTAGCGGCGCTCCAACCGGCTCCATTGGCATCTTGCCCACGGTTGGCAAAGCGTAACGCATTGCCATCAACATCCACAATATCAAATAAGACACCGGAAGCCCAACTGTCGATAGCGCCGCTAAAGCTATAAGGTAAAGAAGAGTAACATTGTACAAAGGCGTTTGGCCCCGGTGCGGTGAAACCGACCGAGAAATCGTGATACCCTTTTTCGGCAAAGCAACGTTGCACCAATGTTTGCTGACCAGTCACACGGAACGTATAACGACGCTGGCCTGCTATTTCAGAAATAGGTTCCAAAGATTTACAATCTTCCACAGTAACGCGTTTGGATGTTTCCCAAACGGCTACGGCCGAACCGGCAAAGTGCTTAAAGATAACGCGACGCACCCAACTGTCCTGCACATTATCCATTGTAACGGCTTGCCAGCGGTGGTCTTCGTCCTTAAGATTATCAATATTGAAAGTTGATTCCAGTTTCAGATTTTCAACACCGACACGACTGATGCGTCCATTCCACAGATAAGGAGTAACGGTAGCGCCACCATATTGTACATCCAAAGCGGTAGTCAACGGAGCATCGAGGGTGATTCTATCACCATTAACTGCAACTACAGTTCTGTCCCACTGGATATCACGGTCTCCGGGTTTCCATCCCAAAGCGGTAATGCCACCTCCGAAATGTAAAGTACCCAATGTCTGCAACCACTCAGCGGTAAAGGGGCGATTGATGAAAATTTTATCACCAGCTTTCAGGTTGTGGGAAACTGTCAAATGCAGTTCAGTGGCATTTACCGGAACGTATTTGTCGGTAATTGCCATTGAAACGGCTTTTTTGCAATCGTTTTTACCTACAATTCGAATCAACGCATCGCGTTCAGCACCGGTTGCGAGGATGGTTGTTCCCCCCTCACCCATTCCGCTTCCGCGAAGGACAACGCCCGAGGTTTTCATCAACAATTTACCCGAAACTTCATAGGTTCCTTTTTCCAATAACACAGCTCCCCGAAATCCTGATTTGTCAGGTTTCAATGCAGCTACATAATCAAGTGCCGATTGAATGCGTAAAGTCGCATCACCCGATTTAAAGGGGACTGTAACTTTTACCGGTACGGTCGGAATGGCTTGTTCCGAAGCCATATATCCGCAGTAAGAAAAGTCGGGGATACGGTTTCCCTGAGCATCGGGGATATAGGCCAACTTATTGTCAGCTCCGACATACACGGGAGGTTTGGGCGGTTCTTTCTTTTGCTTTTGTGCCATCATTACAGAACCTGAGGCAATCAGGAGGGCACTCAAAACTATTTTTTGAAGGTGTTTCATGTATTGAAATATTAAGAGCCTCTCCCCCAACCCCTCTCCCATAGAGAGGGGAAAAGTTACCTTGCCTAAGGCTGACAACTTCGCTTGCGTCTTTCTCCCTCCCCTTTGGGGAGGGCTGGGGTGGGGCCTGTTTGTTTTTTTTAAAACGGAGGCCGATTCGATGCAAAACATCAAATCGGCGCTTCCACACACACTCTATCACAAAGAAACTTATTTTTTCTCAGCCTTCTGCTGTTTAGCTTTGGCTTCTTCCATACGTTTAAACCAACCTGCTTCCTCAGCTTTCATATCGTAGCCTTCTTTAGCCAGGTAGTTGTTGATGCGGCCTTTATATTTACCGAACCAATAATCTTTTTTGGCAGCCGACTCAGCATCCATCGCACGTTCACGTGCTGCACAAAGACAGGACATCAGGTATCTTTTTTGTGCATCGGTGAGTTTCAGCATCATTTGCGTGTATGCCGTCATGGTGACATTTACCTTGTTGTAGGTCATCGCATCTTTCACGGCCACCACTTGATCTGCTGTCAATTCACCGCACAATTTACCAATATATTCACAGTGCAAAGTATACAATTGAGCATCGGCATCGGCCACCAGAAAATTCACTTTTGCCTCAACGACATCTTTAGTCAACGCCTTATCCGCTTTCAAAGCCTTAACGTCAGCATCGCGGGTATCGTGGATTTTACTCAGATTGCGGTATTGCTCCACAATGATGTCGCGGACACGGGTACCTTTGGCCGCATCTTTCAGAGTCAATTTATCGACGATCTTCTGAGCGCGATCGGTCAAAGTTTTTGTATATGAAGCCTCTTTCTCGGCAGGAGTTTGTTGTGCAGGCT
Source organism: Bacteroidales bacterium (assembly GCA_963668555.2). GTDB lineage: Bacteria > Bacteroidota > Bacteroidia > Bacteroidales > UBA7332 > CAXXIC01. Next base: position 3,461,318 of record CAXXIC010000001.1, on the reverse strand, counting down.
GTGCCTGTTGGGCAAACATCGACACGGTCATCAGCACCGCAATCATCAAAATTGTAATTCGTTTCATCGGATAAAAATAATATTATTGAGTTGAATAAAACTAATGTCTTTTAAAGTTGTACAGCCCGTATCGGGGAATTCTGCCCTATCTTGCGGACAATTTCCGCAAGATGACTTATTTATTCCGCAAATAAATATTGCGTGGAAACTATTTTCCCTGTTTCCGGAAATATGCTAAAGTAAACTTTTGCGACCAGCCAACGTATCGTGGTTGTTTTTCAGGTCTTTCCAATTTACTTTCTTTTTCGGATCAATTCCGTTGATGTATTTCTCAATGTTGGTGTAACCGTCACCGTTGCAATCTTTGATCGCATCCGATGAATCTTTCGGATTCAGTCCATATTTGATTTCCCATGCATCGGGCATACCATCATTGTCGCTATCCAGCACCGGTGTTCCTTTGTATTCGGGATAACCACCGACCTGGTCAGGGGTTGTGATAATTCCTTTTTTATAAGAGTCGGCTGGTAAACGGCGTTTTACGTACTTCTTTGCAATATCGGGATATTCACCTTCTTTGTATTCAATTTTGCCGGTACGAACCTGACGAATAACGCGTGCATCCACTGCATCACGTTTGGGGAAATTTGCTCCTACATTATTCAATACAAATTCATAAGCATCCCTGGCAGGCATGATTTTAGCAATCGGGCCCATCGGGAAAGGTTTGTCCACCTTGATCTGGTCTTTGAATTCTCCGGCATTAGGCAGACTTTCAATTTGCACACCACCATTCCAGTTGTCTTTGGTTATATTGGGATAATCTTCCATGATGTTGCCATTTACATAAGCTTTACCATAGAGGTTTTTATTCTCTTTACTACGCCCCGATTCTGGTTTCAGGATTCTCCATCCCGGAGCTTCTTTCATCGTGATAGGGCCCGGTTTGTAGTAGTTGTTGATAATGTTGTATAAGCTTTTATTGTCACCACCATCTACCGAACGGTTCCACCAGTTGAAAATCACGTTGTTGACAAAGTTGAAGTCACCATCCATACCTACCGAAGCATTACGGGAGATGTTGCAAGCCCATAGGTTGCGGGCAAACAAGCTGTTGTGTCCACCGATAGTACTACCAAAAGCGTGGTTATAAGTATCCAATCCTTCAGAAGAGATACAATTCTGAATGGTAATGTTTACAGTCGGAAGTTTCAGTCTTTCTTTAGTTCCTTCAGGAGTGTACATGTGACGATAAACCGACAGGTTTTCGTCCAACCCCCAGCTCACCGAGCAGTGGTCGTACATAATGTTTCCAATGCCATCGCCGCTCAAAGCGTCATCACGATTCCCCACGTAAGTTGCACCACGACGGAAACGCATGTGACGGATTACCACGTCATGTGTATCAATATTGAATGATTCGCCCGCTACGCAAACACCGTCACCGGGAGCAGATTGTCCGGCAATGGTAATGTATGGTGCGCGAACAGAAATCGGCGTTGCCAAACGGATAATACCCGAAACATTGAAAACAATCACACGGGCGCCACCTGTTTCCACGGCCTCACGCAACGAACCGGGTCCGCTGTCAGCCAGCGTATTCACTACGATTACTTTTCCACCGCGGCCGCCGGGAGTAAATGCTCCGCCCCCTTCGGCTCCGGGGAATGCAGGAATATCAGCTTTAACTAAATCAGAGGGTTTATTAGCACCGGGAACGTAAGGACGGCCATGTTTGGCTTGCTCCTGAATGATGGGTAACGCTTTTGCAAACGCTGAATCGGCATGATGCTGAAAAGCGTCAAGATAAACCTGAGCTTCTGCTTTTTCTTTATCGGGAATAATGGGGTACTGCGCAAAGAGAGAGAGAGGTAACGATACCAGTACAATGCGTAAAACTGTGTTCTTCATTTGTTTGGATGATGGTTTGATTCATAAACCTCCAAGGTTTTAAAAACCTTGGAGGTTTGGAGTATTAATTAATTCAGACCGCCTTTTTTAGCCAGCGTGTCGTAGTTGTTTTTGAAATCAGTCCAGTCTACTTTAGTAGTCGGGTCAATACCGTTGATGTATTTCTCGATGTTAGTATAACCGTCACCGTTACAGTCTTTCACTGCATCAGAAGCATCTTTCGGATTCAGACCATATTTGATCTCCCATTCGTCAGGCATACCATCGTTATCGGTATCTTTAAGCGGTTTCACGCTTTTGTACACAGGGTATCCGCCCACTTGTGCGATATCGGTGATGATACCTTGTTTGTAAGAATCTCTTGGATTCTGACGGTGTTTGAATTGAGGTTTGCCATCGTCTTTATACTTCTCGTTGTAAGTGATTTTGCCTGTACGAACATCTTCAACCACACGGGTATCTACCGCATCACGTTTAGGCAACATAGCTCCGCAATTTGCCAATACATAATCAAAAACCTGATTGGTAGGCATGATGTTCATAGTCGGCATCGGGAACGGTTCGTTCCATTTCATATCAGCGGTATATTTGCCGCAATCAGGTTGATCTTCCACTTGAACGCCACCAGCCCAGTTGTCTTTGGTTATTTTCTCATCACCTTCCATGATGTTGCCATTTACATAGCAACGACCAAATGTCAGGTAACCCAGTTTACTACGACCTGCTTCAGGTTTCAGAATACGGTGACTGATTGGTTCTCCTTTCGGAGTCGCCGGACCCGGTTTGAAGTAGTTGTTCATAATGTTGTAAAGAGCGCGGTAGTCTCCCCCATCGATAGAACGACGTACCCAGTTGAAAACAACGTTGTTGGCAAAGTTGAAAACTCCCATCCAACCGATAGATGGGTTACGACAAGCGTTATTTGCCCAAAGGTTACGCATGAAAGAACAGTTTTCACCACCTAATGTGCTACCAAAAGCGTGATTCCAGGTGTCCAAAGACTCAGCAAAGATGGAGTTCTGAATGGTAATATTTACAGTTCCAAGCTTTTCTTCAGGATGTTTACCGTTATGATCATCGTACATGTGACGATACATAGACATATTTTCATCCAATCCCCAGCTGGCAGAAACGTGGTCAATCATAATATTACCCACAGGGTTACCACCGATAGCATCGTCACGACGACCTACCCAGGTTTCTCCACGACGGAAACGCATGTGGCGAATCACCACATCATGTGTGTCAACCCAAAAAGATTCACCGGCAACACATATACCATCTCCGGGAGCTGTTTGCCCTGCAATAGTAATATATGGTGCACGAACGCTTAGCGGGCTTTTCAGTCGGATAATACCCGACACTTTAAATATAACAATACGAGCGCCGCCTGTTTCACACGCTTCACGCAATGAACCGGGTCCATCATCAGCCAGAGTGGTTACTGCTATAACTTTTCCACCGCGACCGCCAAAAGTGTATGCACCACCTCCTTCTGCTCCGGGGAACACAGGAATTTTAGCTTGTTTCAAATCAGTTGGACGATGTGCCCAGGGTACGAAAGGGCGACCGTTTTGTGCCTCCTTTTTTACAATAGGGTAAGCGAAATTGTCCCAGATAGAATCAGAACGATGTTGAGCTGCAGCCATCAAGTCTGCGGCTTTCTTCTGGTCTTCTTTGGGTACATCAGGATATTGAGCAAACACCGACTGTGCAGCCAGAGCAAGCATCAAAAATCCCATAGATAGAATCTTTCTTTTCATAATGGATATTTGATTTTAATAGTGTAATAATTCGGTCACTTTTTTGAATATCCAAAATTAGAACCATTCACACAAATCAGAGTACACGATTTATTAAAAAACAGTGCCGTATTATCAATCGTCAATTTGTGCGATAATTTGAAACGAAACCGGCTTTACCCCATCCCACCTAACGCTACTAATATTCAAACACTTAAACATTCACTCCGAGACCCACCAATACGTTTTCCATTCAAAATTCCTTTTTATATTTTCCATGAGAAATGAGATATAAAATGTTACATAAATACGATTCGATTTGATGAGAAGAAACAAACAATGAGATTTAAAGATAGTTCTACTGTCAAATCGTGTAATGAAATGGAGAAAAAAGGACGGTACTCATACCTACTTATACCTATCTTTACTTTTGTAATTTAACCGATAAAGCCGAAACGGCTTACTGAAAAACACATTTTCCTTAAACATGAAACACAAAAATTTGTATCCCTGGATCGTAGTATCCCTACTATGGTTCGTCGCTTTGCTCAACTACATCGACAGGCAAATGCTTTCCACAATGAAACCGGCCATGATGGTCGATATCTCCGAATTGGAAAAAGCCGAAAATTTCGGAATCCTGATGGCTATATTCCTCTGGGTCTATGCAATCATGAGCCCCATTTCCGGGATTATCGCCGACCGACTCAACCGCAAATGGCTAATCGTCGGTAGTCTATTTGTATGGTCTGGCGTAACATTACTGATGGGAATGGCCAAAACCTTTGACCAACTCTATGCACTCCGGGCTCTGATGGGTATCAGCGAGGCTTTTTATATCCCCGCAGGATTGTCGCTGATTGCCGATTATCACCAGGGTAAAACCCGTTCCATAGCAGTAGGTATTCATATGACCGGGATTTATCTGGGACAAGCATTGGGTGGATTCGGCGCAACCATCGCCGGAAGCTTTTCCTGGCAAACCACTTTCCATGCGTTCGGTTTGGTCGGAATAGTCTATAGCGTTGTACTCATTCTTTTCTTAAGAGAGAAGAAGGCATACACCATTACCCCTACTCAATCTAAATCTTTAGGACAAGAATTTAAGGAAATGTTTAAAGGTGTAGGAGTGTTACTCGGTAACCTCTCCTTCTGGGTAATCCTGTTTTACTTTTCTGCGCCAAGTTTGCCGGGCTGGGCTACAAAGAATTGGCTGCCTACTCTCTTTTCCAACAACCTTCATATCGACATGGAACAGGCCGGTCCTTTGGCTACCATTACCATTGCACTTTCGGCTTTGATTGGCGTGTTAGTGGGTGGGGTGATTTCGGACCGTTGGGTGCAGAAGAATCTCCGTGGACGCATTTTCACCGGTGCTATTGGCCTAGCATTGACTATACCTGCGGTGATGATGCTGGGATTCGGAAATAGTTTTCTCCTGATATGGGGAGGTGCATTGTGCTTTGGATTCGGTTTCGGCATGTTCGATGTCAACAATATGCCTATTTTATGCCAGTTTGCTTCACCACGCTACCGCGCAACCGGATATGGCTTAATGAATATGGCGGGAATTTCGGCCGGTGCCTTGATTACGACTTTTCTGGGCAAATCGGCAGATTCAGGAAGTCTGAGTCACGACATCGCTTTTCTTTCTATTTTTGTGGCGGTTGCCCTGTTACTTCAGCTGTTGCTTCTGCATCCTAAAACAGCAAACAAAACAGAGGATTAAATTCACTCAAACTCAATACAAAAAAAGCCATCCATTTCTATCAACAGAAAGGATGGCTTTTTTTGTATCTAACTCATTCTCCGAAACTAAAGAGTCTTACCGCCAATTAGCGATGAGACTCTTATCTGAATATATTTATCCTTAAATCAACCTTTCAGCGTTACGCCCAGATTCAACGCTTCGACAGCTTTACGAACAATTTCTCTTTCGCGGGGAAGGAAGTGCTGGAATGGTTCAGCCAGTTTGTCACTGCAAATACCCAACAACCCAAGCACGCATTTCACACCTTTCAGGTAGCTTGATCCGTATTGACCTACATTGTAAACGGCGCGGCTGATAGACAAAACTTTCTGCTGCAGCTCTCTTACTTTTTCCAGATCACCCGCTGCTGAAGCATTATACAACTCAACATAAAGCGATGGGAACATATTGGCACCTCCGTTTACACCACCGTGAGCACCCAGAAGCACTGATTCTGCAGTCATTTCCTCCGGACCAACGAGCAACGAAAACTCCGGCATATCACGCATCTCCTGACAAACCGCCTGGAAATAAGAACCGCTGCCTGAGCTGTCTTTAAAACCTACAATTTTAGGATTCTGAGCCAATGTGCGGATGGTAGCAGGGCTAAAGCTAACTTTGGTATGCACAGGCATATTATATAGGAACAACGGTAAAGGCAGTTGCTCGGTCAAATGTTTGTAGAAGTCTGTCAACTCCGGCTGAGCCGTTGCGTAGTAATACGGCGGAGCTGACACTACGGCTGCAGCGCCGCATTCTGCCGCTTTTTTAGCCAGATTAACGCTCTCTACAATTGATGTATCGGTAATTCCTACCAAAACGGGTAAACGACCGTTCACAATGCGGCAAGTCTCTTCGATTACTTCATGACGTAAACGATAACTGAGGCTTTGTGCTTCTCCGGTTGTTCCCAGTATAAAGAGTCCGTGAACACCACCGGCGATAACATGCTCAATCAATCGTTTAAATCCTTCCTTATCTAGTGTATCACTATCAATAAGGGGAGTTACCAAAGGAGGAATAATCCCTTTCAAAGGGCGGGGTAATTTTGAGTTTGTCATAATTGTATTTTTAGATTAGATTAATATTTATCAGAACAGGTGAAACGTAATCATCTATTATTTAGACTGAAAGACCGATTTCAGGTAAACAGCATTGGCACCGTAATTTTTCTTCACGTTATACACATCTTTCACATCGCGTGAACGCTCAACGACCAACCATCCACTCCAGCCCATTTTATCCAATGTCGCTTTAACTTTCGGCATATCGATTTTTGGATCATTCTGAATCCAGACGCTATCGGTGTTGGATACATGAATCTGAGCAATCCTGTTTTTCCCAAATATCTTCAGCTCATTACAGATATCACGATTAGCACTGATGACATTGGTTAAATTCACAGTCGCTTTTATCGATTTTGAACCAACAGCATTCAATATTTTCACCTGCTCGGCAGCTGGAAGCTGCATCTGAATACCAAGAACAACATTCTCTTTTTCAGCCAACTTGGCCACATCTTTCAGTCGTTGAATTACTACAGGGATAAGTTCGGGGGTTTTAGCTAAATCCGGAGTTTCAACAGGAAGAAACCCTTCCTTCACCCCCATTTTCTTCATGGTTTCGATGGCTGTTCCTACGATGCGAACTGCATCGGGACGTTTGGCAAAAGATTGCCCGTAGAAAGCAGACATGGCAATTGTGGAAATCTCTATTTTGTACTTCGCTGCTTCATTTTTGAAAATAACACGAAAAGAGTCTGTGACCAACTTATTGTCAAAGTTCTCGCGAGTGCCCAGACCACCCATATCTACAGTTACACCATCAGCTCCGATTTCCGAAGCCAGTTTGAATTCGCCCAACTTCTGGCGTTTGAGGATCATCCAATCACAAACAGATACTTTATATCGTTGTTTTTTGGCTGAAAAAGCTGTTTCGGGAAATATAAACAATGAACAAACAAAAAGAATAAGCGCTGTACGCAGAAAAGTGTTTTTTGTGTTTTCCATTTCTATTGTTATAACATAATGCAATGATTGACAATAGCAAAAATAGAGGTGATTTGACGGCTCTGAGTACACGATTTCACAAAAAAGAGGTATTAATTGACATGGCATATCCAGCACCCGGACAATCTCAACATAGGAAGAATTATTAACCGGATTGATACGGACGTATAAAAGTGGTAAATACGCTCAGATCAATATACCCATTCGTGCGCATCCTGGTCACAGAACCGAGCGATTCAGCTATCTGATTCGTGCGATCAGGATGCCTAAAAATAATGAGCCGCAAGGAAATGTTTCTCTGCGGCTCATTATTCGGAATATTAATCTATATTATTCTCTTTTTTCTGCTTCATTCGAACGCTGTTTTAAGAACTCGGACGGAGAACAACCGTATTTCTTCTTGAAACACTGGCTGAAATAGTGCGGATTGTTGAATCCGGCCTGATAAGCAGCTTCCGAAACGGAATATTGTCCGCTCTCCAGATATTGCAGCGCACGTTTCACTCGAATATCTCGAACAAACTCGACTGGCGACATCCCGGTCAAACCTTTTAGTTTATTGTAGAACGTAGTTCTTCCTAAAGTGGTGGAAGAGGCAATTTTATCAATATCAAAGTCCGATTCCATCATATTATCTTCCACAATCTTGATTACATCGCGGAGGAATTTCTCGTCTTTATCGGTAATAGTTACCGGACTTGGCGACAGATTGGGCACCTTCTTCTGCACCTGATCCGGTTGCTGATCGAAACGTTCGAAGAGTTTACGTCGTTGCTCCAACAGATTTTGAATGCGTACTAACAGATAATCAACGCTAAAGGGTTTCACTACAAAAGCATCGGCTCCGGCACGGTAACTTTCCACAGAACTTTCCAACTCAGTCTTGGCGGTCAGTAATACTACCGGAATGTGACTGGTACGGAAATCTTGCTTGATCTTACCGGTTAGTTCAATTCCATCCATCACCGGCATCATCAGGTCGGTAAGCACAATATCGGGCAATACTTCATTGATTAACTTCAATGCTTCTTCCCCATTCGTAGCCGTATATACCTGATATATTGAATCCAGACTGATACGCAGGAATTCTCGTAAATCTGGATCATCTTCCGCGATCACAATTTTCGGGGCATTTCCACTCAATTTGGCCAAAACCTGAGTCTCTGTAATCTTTTCAGCCTCAAGAGACTGATAGTATGGTAAATAATCGCGAACACTTTTCGATTCGGTTTCAAAATCCACTTCCTCAGGATTAAAATGCTCTTTACCAATCTGAAGCCAGACAGTAAACAAAGCCCCCTGATTCTCATGACTATCCACATCGATGCGACCGCCATGTAATTCAATAAGTTCCTTGCACAACGACAGCCCGATTCCGGCACCCCGGAACAATTCTTTTGTTGCTGCTGCACTTTGGCCAAACCGTTCAAAGAGATTGCGTAGCTTATCGTCAGAAATACCGACACCGTTATCCTGAATCTTAACTGCCATCCAGCCTTCTTTATTCGTTTTAGTCATCACCTCAACGGAAATTGTACGTCCTTCCGGGGTGAACTTAAAGGCGTTGGATAATAAATTAAACACCACGATATCAATGCGGTACGGATCAATCCACACATCCTGCTCCGGTACATCGGTTTTAAAGAGATAGTGAATCTTCTTATCATCGGCAGTCTGTTTGAAGTGGGTGTAGATGCTTTGCATAAATTCTACAATCTCCACTTCTGAAATACGTAAGCGCATTTTCCGCGATTCGGTTTTCTGAAAATCCAGAATCTGATTGATGTGACGAAGCATCCTGCGACTGTTCTTTTCGGCCAGTACCAATTGGTCTTTTGCTTTTTTATCCAATGGTCCGTGCGAAAGCAGATTCTCCAGTGTACCCATAATCAATGATAGCGGGGTGCGCAGTTCATGGGAAATATTTGTAAAGACCTTGAGTTTAAGATCTGATACTGCCTGCTCTACCTTGATTTTATTTTTGATGCGGGTAATGAAGAGCATCAGGCGATAACCAAAGTAGGCCAATCCCCCAAGTAATGCCAGATAAAACAAATATGACCACCACGTTTTCCAGAAAGGAGGACGAACTACGACCAGCAGTTCTTTTACCTCAGCATTGTTGAAATCGCCGGTTGCACTGCATTTTACCTGGAAATAATATTTCCCCGGAGCAATATTAGTGTAAGTGGCCCGACGTTCGTTTTTGGCAAAAGTCCACTCTTTATCCAGCCCTTTAAGACGATAAGCATATTGTAATTTTGCTGGAGTATGATAACCAACCCCGGCAAACTCGATGGTAAAGGATGACTGATCATATTTCAGTTTAACTTTATCATAATCCAGATCCTCGTCTTCCTCTTTCCGTAGAATCGGGATAAATTCATTGAAAGACCGGAATTCCACAAAATCGAGATAGAATTCACCTTTTTGCATCAATATCCGTTTGGGATCAACCACCAGGATACCGTTGAAAGTCGGGAATAGCAGGTTGCCGTCATAACGGCTAATAGCGTCTGTTTCGGAAAAATTAATATCTGTCAGGCCATCTGCTTCCCCGTAATTCTGGATTTTTCCACTTTGCGGATCATATTGGGTCAGCAGATTTTCGGAAGTAAACCATAGCTTGTGAGCCTTATCCTCCGTAACATTGAGTATAATATCATTGTTCAGTAAGTTCCGCGTACCAATCACTTTAAACTTCGGTTTTATTCCTGCCTGAAAGGGTTGTTCCATACAAGCAAGACCGCCACCAAAAGTAGCCAGCCACATTCGGTTCTGGTGGTCACGGAAGATATTGGTAATATTATTGCCCGGAAGCGATTCCGGATCCTGAGGATCATGAGTGAGATAGGTATAGCTGAAGTTGCCCTTTTTGTTTTCGGACATAATAACGACACCATTCGTTGTTGCTACCCAGATGTTCCCTCTCCCATCTTCAGCTAAATGCCGGATTTTATCACAGTCGAAAATCGGGTAATTATCCAGACCGTTTCCGGAATTCAGGAACTGAATCCCGTCTTTACCTTCACGCACCAGATTGATGCCACCGCCATAGACTCCAATCCAGATGCGACCTTTCCGGTCTTCCAGAATGGAGTAGATCGTATGTCCCGAAACTGCATTTTTATTATCCGGGTTATACTGGTAATGGGTGAAAGAGATCTGCATCGTTTTGGAATCAGTAATTACACCCTTGTAAAGTCCGTTTCCTTTGGTCCCTATCCAGACATTACCTTTACGATCCACTAAAATGGCATAGGGAGGGCCGCTATAACCTGATCCGTCACCTGAAGAATAAGTGCGGATAAGCTGATTATTGCGGTCAAAAATCAACAGTTTCCCATCGCGTGTTCCGGTCCAGAGTCGGCCCATCCGATCCTGATGGATGGAGCGAATATCGTTGCTCAATGAAGAAGGCAAAGGCTGTATAAAACGAAATGGAAGTGTATGGAAACTGTATTTATGAATCCCCTTACGGTAGGTACCCAACCAGAGATCGTCATTTTTATCAAAGAATACACTGCAAATTACATCAGAAAATAACCTTGATGCAACGGCATTATTATTAAAATAGACCATTTGGTTAGTCTGACGGTTGTAACGGCAAAACTCTCCATAACTAAAGACACACCATAATTCTCCTTTGTGGTTTTCGTACATGAACTGTCCACCACTTTTGATAATCGTACTTTTGGGATCTGCATTAACAAATGTAGAAGAGCTGCCGGTGGATGCATTATAATATCCCACCCCCGCTGATTGCAAGGTATACCAGACTAAGCCATATTTATCAATGAATAGAGACGGTTCGGCAGATAGACTTCCACGATTGACCAATGGACTGACTGTATGCAACAACACGTCAAATTCAATCAATCCCTCCCGGTTATCCAGTACATACAATTTGTTTTTGTACTGCCGTGTGGATATAACAGAATGCCCCATCAGATATCCGGTAAAAGAACGGGTTGATTTATCATACTGGTAGATGCCGTTTTCAGAACTAAACCAAAGATAGCGACCAGACTCCGTAAACGAATTAAACCTTCTGTTACCATTGAAAGCATCATCATCCTCCTTCCGTCCCTGTAAAAACGGGGTTATTTTAACCACCATTCGATCATTCGGATTGATTGCAACCTTATCCAGACCATTACCAGTCCCGATCCAGATATTTTTCTGACTATCTTCACTGACAAACTGTATATTATCATTGGATAGATGATGTTCGCTATTGGTTACGGAGAAATGCTGAACTACAGGTTCTTTAGTCTTCGGATCTGTTATTACCCGAAAACAACCCTGATTCTGGCTGATCAACCATATATCGCCGTTGGAGGTTTCCACGGCTCGTCCTTTAAACTTGATGTTGAGATTTTTATATTCCGGCAGACTGTGCGGAATATCCCGGAAGACTTCTGTATTGGGATTGAAACAATAGATACGGTTATCATATGTGGAGACCCATAAATAACCGTTCTTCGCAATGGAGAATGAATTGATGCGGTTATTCAGCAACGATGAGCGGCTTTTGGCATTCGACTTGTAAATGGAGAAACGGCTTCCGTCAAACTTATTCAATCCATCCCAGGTGGCTATCCACAAATAGCCTTTCTGATCCTGATTGATATACATGACGGCATTTTGTGAAAGTCCTTCATTAGTTCCATAGCGTTCAACGGAATATTTGTCCGAAGCATTTACGCTTGCAGTAAAAACACTCCAGATGGAGATAAAGAACAAAACAAAATATCGGAAATCAGTCAATAACATTTTGTGACTCTTCATGACAGATGGTCTAAAAATCCGGTTTGGTACTAAGATTCAGAAATCGGTTAATCTGGAAATTAGTTTTGAATTTCATGTAAAGTGAAAATGAATTTCAGATAAACTAATCAGCATAACAACAACAATATGTGCACCTTCGCGCCTTTTTGTTTTAATAGTATAACAAACAAAACGATCTTGTTTGACAAAGATAGCTACATTTTTTCAAGTATGCGTAGGTTTAGGTTTCGTGATTATAACTCTATTTACGGCTTTTTTCGTATTCGAGTGCAGCCAAAACAAATGAACCGGTCGATTTGGGATCATTATCGATAATCGGTTCTCCGATATAATAGCTAAAACTTCCATCCCGATATTTGTCGCCATTTCCACCTAAACCGGCTACAGCACAACAGTTTGAAATAGTTATTGTCCCATTACTGTTTTTCCTGATTAGTTTTTGGGTAATCCCCTTAAATCCTTTGTTAGCAGCTTTCACATATTCCTTATTGATATACCCCATACGTGCAGCTTTAAAAAGGAAATAAACCATCATCGATGATCCGGATGATTCAAAATAATTTCCTTTTCTGGCACCCTGATCTGTCACCTGATACCATAATCCACTTTTTTTATCCTGATATTTCACAAGCCCCTGAGCCAATAAGTCAGCAATACCGACAATCTCATTTCGTTTCGGATGATCTTTGGGCAAATAGTCGAGTACATCTACGATTGACATTGCGTACCAACCGATACTTCTTGACCAGAATCCGGGAGAAAGCCCTGTAACAGGATTTGCCCACTTTTGCGTGCGATTCTCATCCCATCCGTGAAAAAAGAGCCCGGTTTTGGGGTCATAGTGATGCTTTTTCACCAGTAGAATCTGATTCACCACATCATCAAACAAGGCCGGTTCATTATACTCAGCTGCATATTGCGCCAGAAACGGCGATGCCATATAAAGTCCATCCAGCCATATCTGATTGGTGTATTTCTTCTTGTGCCAAAAACCGCCCTCGGAAGTGCGTGGATGCCGACGCATCTGGTCACGTAAAGTTTCGGCTGCGATTTTATATTTCTCGTCATTGCTTTTATTATACAAGGCGAAAAGAATCTTCCCGGAATTCAAATTATCTATATTATATTCCTCTTCGCGATAAGTCAAAATCTTTCCATTACTTTGAATTAAGGTATCAGCGTAACCTTTAATATAATTGTAGAAACGATTATCGCCGGATTCTTTCCAAACGCCTTCCAGGGCTGTACACACCAATCCGTGGCAATAGCCCCAACGAGGTGCTTTGGCTTTTTCGATCATGTATGCTTTGGGGAAACGGGTCATTTCGGATTCAGCCATTCGCACCGACCAGGGCTTGGCTGCGTACGCCGTATTGAAAACAAATTGAAAAAAAAGTATAGAGCTGCAAATCAGTGAAAATCGGGAAATTGTGTTTCTCATCATCATTAAAATATTTGAAGCAAAAAAAGAGCTTTATCTAAAAAGGTAAACTCACTTTTTGACAAAATCTATTCAGAAAATGACGGCAACACCATTGTGCTTAAGCAAATCACTGCGATTTAATTTTTTTCCACAGAATCATAGTTTTATAAACCGCTAACCAAGCAGTAAAAATATGATCGCCGTCCTCTCGTCGACAATAATCGATCTTGTTAGCTTATTAACATTTCTGCTACAAGGAAATCGTTTTTGACAAACTGACTATAGCCTGAATTATGTAAGAGACCAGATTAGTCGATAGATATTCTTTCGTCAGATTTGTGACAAAATATCCATGTAAACAACCAAATCTCCATTTGCAATTCATTCAAAAAGCCATTTCTTTGTAATTCCTTAAATACAAAGAAATGAGAATACGAATAACCAGAGCTGTCATTATATTAATCCTGCTCATCCTTGTTAGTTCAAACAGTTACGGAAAAAACTTTTCGTTAGTCACACATGGTGCAAAAGCAGTAATTTGTATAGATAAAAACGAAACCTCTGTCGTGCAAAAAGCCGCAACGATGTTTCGTAACGATGTATCTGAGATTTCAGATCAAAAGCTATCCGTACAGAATAGCATTCCTCAATCGGGCAATGTCATTGTCGCTGGCACGCTGAATCAAAGTAAGCTTTTATCAAAAATCATCAAAAATAACCACCTATCCACCGACTCTGTTTTGGGTAAATGGGAAGCCTTTTCCATTCAAATTATCGAACGACAAGAAGGCAACCTGCTCGTGGTGATGGGTAGTGACCGTCGCGGAACGGCTTACGGGATAATGGAGCTTTCACGGATGATCGGCGTTTCACCCTGGATCTGGTGGGCGGATGTAAAACCGGCGCACAAAAATGAGCTTTCCATTTCCATAGACAATACCATCACAGACAAACCCGCCGTACAATTCCGCGGCATTTTCCTCAACGATGAAGACTGGGGTTTGAAACCGTGGGCTTCAAAAACTTTCGATCCCAAAGTGGGAGAAATCGGGCCAAAAACCTACGGCAAAATATTCGAACTCTTGCTTCGTCTTCGTGCTAATACCATCTGGCCTGCCATGCACGAATGTACCACTCCCTTCTATTTCGTGAAAGGAAATGCGGCAATGGCCGACAGCTTCGGCATCATTGTCAGCACATCGCATTGCGAGCCGTTGATGCGCAGCAATCCGCTGGAGTGGGATCACAAGACGCGCGGCGACTACAACTTCTTCACCAATAAAAAAGGGGTGGTTGACTACTGGAGCGAGCGACTGACCGAGGCTTCGAAGTACGAAAACATCTATACCGTAGGCATGCGCGGCATTCATGACGGAGCGATGGAAGGTGCTAAAACCATTCAGAAGCAAGTGGAGGGTTTGACCGACGTTTTCAAGGAGCAACGCCAATTGCTACAAAAGTTCCTGAAGAAAAATCCGGAAGAGATTCCGCAAATATTTATCCCCTACAAGGAAGTGCTCGATGCTTACAATGCAGGGCTGAAAGTGCCCGACGACGTGACGCTCGTGTGGTGCGACGACAACTACGGCTACCTCACACGCCTGAGCAATGCCGAAGAACAGAAGCGCAAAGGAGGTTCGGGCGTTTATTATCACCTTTCCTACTGGGGCCGGCCGCACGATCACCTTTGGCTGGCAACGATGCAACCTGCATTCATCTGGCAGGAGATGCAAAAAGCATGGGCTTACAACGCCCGCAAAATCTGGATTTTCAACGTGGGCGACATCAAGCCGGGTGAATACCTGACTGAGTTTTGTCTCGATCTGGCGTGGAATCCGCAATCGATCAAACGGGACAATATCCCGGGTCATCTGGAGCAATGGATGGGAAAAACATTTGGGATGGAGAATGCCACGCCTCTCAAAAATATCATGGACGAATATTACCGTCTCGCCTTTATCCGTCGTCCCGAGTTTATGGGATGGAGCCAGACCGAACCCACCACGAAGGTGAAAGCATCGGAGTTGAATTTTACCGAATTCGGCGATGAATTGGCGACGCGACTGAAACAATACGATCAACTGGAGCTACAGGTTAACGCTTTGGAGCAGCGGATTTCCCCGTCATTGAAAAACGCTTTCTTTGAGTTGGTGAAATATCCCGTCACCGGCGCTTCATTGATGAACAAGAAGTGGCTGAACTGGCAATACGCCAACCTGTTTGCCCCTTATAAAATCAATGAGATCAACCTCGCAGCTCAAAAAAGCCTGAATGCTTATGAGAAAATCCAGCAAATGACGGCCTGTTACAATGACTCGCTTGAAAATGGCAAGTGGAAGCTGATGATGTCGGCTCAACCACGCAAACTGCCTGTTTTCGACAAGCCAGCATTTCCTGAAATATTAGTCAATAATACAACCGAAGCCCTTTTCTGGCCGGAAGAATCTGAAAATCGCATGGCAAAAGGTGATACCGCTACGCTCGTACTGAATCATTGTACCAAAGGAATCTACTGTTTCAACTCCGAAACATTCACCATTGAGAAAAAACCGGAGTGGTTGGCTGTGGAGACGCTGCCCGCAGATCCTATTTTACCGGCAAAGAAACTGCAATTGTCTGTTATTGGTGAAAAGCTAAAAACTCCGACTGCGGAAGGAGTATTGACATTAAACGCTAAAGGCAACCGCTATTTCATTCGGGTAAAAGCACAAACTGCACCGAACGACAGCCGACGTGACCGATGCATCGCATTACCGGCCTCTGCTTTCAGCGTTAAAAACAGCGCTACCGCCCAATGGCAACCGGTGAAGGGATTGGGATACAGCGGTTCGGCCATGACGTTGCAACCGTTCAACGCTTCGTTGCAATCAGATGTAACTATGAATCCGTCGTTAGAATATGATTTTACGACCACCGATTCCGATAGTGCGCTGATCCGCCTCTATCTCCTACCGACCCAACCCGCTGAAAGTAAGAATCCGTTACGCATTGCCGTTTCGATGGATAACAGCCAACCTCAACTGTTCAGCTATAAAACTGTGGGCCGAAGCACGACCTGGAAAGAGAATGTCCTCCGCAATCAGGCGATCGTGAAATTGCCGTGGAAATTCACCGCGGCAGGCAAGCACACGCTTCGCATCTTTGCCGTCGATCCCGATGTGGTGATCGATCAGGTGTTGATCGACTGGAAGATAAATCGCCGCTTTTATAAGGTGAATCCTTAAAACACCCCCTCTCTATTGAAAACCTGACAAACTCATTCTTTGTCAGGTTTTTTTATATCCAATAACGGGATAAAACCTTTGCATACTGATTTTGGCCATAACCGCCATTTAAGTAATAGGATCGAATTAATGTCGTATTAATTTGACGGCATCTCTACCCCTAAATACCCTAAAGGGGACTTTGCGTAAGCACAATCATTATGATTGGAGCTTTATTTGTCAATAAGTGAGCAGTTTGTTCTGATTTCACTGCAGCTAAAGCCCCCTTCAGGGGGTTGGGGGTGATACGACAATAAATTTTATTTATTACTTACAAAGTGTCTTTTTAACTAAATATTGTACCTAAAACCTTTTTCTTTTCAAATTTATTTTCATAGTTTTGCGTCTGTTCGTTTTGATAAATTTTCAAAACACAAAACCATTCCTTTAATGAAATAATATTACACTCCGTTTCGACTCAGTACGCGATTACTGCGAAAGAAACAATTCTGAGTGCGAGCACAACACTCGGGAGTGTGCGGGAGGCAGTCCGGAGTGATAGAGAAACACTCTTCCTAAAATAAAAAACATTCTCCAAATCCATATTAACCACAAATTAAAGCATCTATGAAACGGTCCAAATTATTTAGATTAGTGATCACATTAACAATCGCGATTTCAATCAACAGCCATGCACAAACTATGCGGGAAAAGGCTTTTATAAAAACTCTCCAAGAACTGTGTGCACAAAAAGAAATGACAGATTACAAAGACCGGATATCTTTAGCGAAAAGTTTTAAAAATAAACTTGTAATATCAGACCTAAAAGATCATCCGGTTTTGAATTCGATTTACGAAGAGGATGACTTAATTATCGCACCCAATACCGATATCGTAAAATCAGATCCGCATTTTTATGTTTTACCTAAAAAATTCATAGCAACAAAAGATTCGTGCCTAGTCGAATTTGAAGTAATCAACAAATACAAAAAGGTAATAGAAGGGCATATTTGGTTGATTCCCAATAAGCCATCGGAAACTTATGACTCGAATAATTTTAAAACGAGATCAACTATTACTGTAACCAATCCCTGATATGACGGTTTCGATTCCGCTCTATGCCACGAAGAGGCTAAATCTGAATAACCGTGGGTGAAGCCCACGGCAACAAACATACCCTAGAAACCATTCCCCGAAGGGGGAACAACATCTTTAGTAGATCTATATGGACTTAATCTTTGAAATATTTTTAAGAGGTTTTATAGCAAACAAAATAGGACTTTATACTCGTTACGTTTTCTTCCAATTGATCGGTAGGAAAAAGACGATTCGATATTTGTCAGGCGAAAAAACTAAAGATTTGGAAAATCGTGTTGGACAGAATTTTTCAAATACAGCAGTTGGGATGACAGTATTTTCTCTTTTATCTATTGGAATACTGTCCATTATCGATACAATATCCAGAGCGGGTAGATAATTATTTATCCATGCCGAATATTCCGGACACAAAAAAGCCCCACGATTAAAATCATGGGGCTTTCTTATGCTATTATCTATCAGATTAATTTATATCCTTTATCGGTTTACTCAAATACCGTTTCTTCAACGCCTGCACCGGATACCATGCCGAGAAAAAGCCGATGGCAAACACCACCGCTAAAATGGTGATCAGATCGTTCCAAACCACTTTTACGGGATAGGAATCAATGACAAATGTGCCGACATTACCGCCCATTCGTAAGAGACCAAACTCTTGCTGGGCAAGACAAAGCAGGAGTCCCAACACCACACCTACCACAGCACCTATTGCCGAGATCATCCATCCTTCGAAGAGGAAGACGCGGGCAATCAGCTTGTTGTTGGCTCCGAGACTGCGAAGAGTAGCGATATCCGATTTCTTCTCAATAATAAGCATCGAGAGCGAACCGATAATATTGAAAGTCGCGATCATCAGCACGAAGCAAAGAATCAGGAAGGTCATCCACTTCTCGATCTTCATCATCTTGAAGGCCTCCTCCTGCTGCTCGTATCGATCAGCCACACGGAACTTATTCCCCAATAGAGCGCGGATTTTATCTTTCACCGCATCGGGATCGGAACCGGGCTTTAGTTTTAGTTCAATGGCTGTCACCTCAGTCGTGTATTGGAAGAGTTTGCGGGCCAGTCGAATGGGCACAATGATCATCGACTCATCGTATTCGGCCTGATTGACACTGAAAATAGCCGTCACATAAGCGTAATCGATATTGAATGCCGTGACAGGATTCGCCATATTGACCCGACCGTCGCGCTTGGGAACATAGATCTCAAGCGGTTGTACGAAGCTCGCTCCTACCCCCAACGACATGGAAAGACCGGCACCCACGGTTGCATAGTTCACCAGCTCGTCATAGAGCATGAACTTACCATCGTACAAGATACTGTCTATTCGGGTGATTTGAGAAAAGTTATCAGACACTCCTTTGAGTGTAGCTGTCACCTGACGCTCTTTGTAGCGGACCAGGGCGTTATCCTCCACCACTTCGGAGAAGACGGCAATCTCGGGCAACTTCTTCAGCGATTTGATCTTCGGATCGTTAGAGTCGAAAGTTTTCCCTTCCACTACCGAAATCTTCAGCTGGGGATCGAACGAACAAAAGAGTGATGCTATCAGATCCTGAAATCCGTTGAACACCGACAGTGTACACACCAATGCCATTGTAGCAATAGCCACACCGCTCACCGACACCATCGAAATGATATTGATGGCGCTGTGCGATTTCTTCGAAAAGAGATAGCGAACGGCAATTTTGTAGGATAGATTCATATTTGTAGGGGCAACCCTGGTGGTTGCCCGAAATCCTATTTCTTCAACAAGTTATCGATATTCTCAATGTAATCGAGTGAGTCATCAAGATAGAACATCAACTCGGGCACTTTGCGCAACTGAAAGCGCACACGCTGGCTCAAATCGTGACGAATAGGCTTTACATTTGACTGAATAGCTTTCACCAATTCGGGTCCTTTAGCCGATGGGAAAATGCTTAAGTATACCCTGGCGATACCTAAGTCGGGGCTCACGCGTACGGTGCTGACAGTAATCAGCGTACCTTGCATGGCTTTGGTTTGTAAAAGAAATATATCGCTTAATTCTTTTTGCAATAACCGATTAATCTTGCTTTGTCTGGTAGTTTCCATTATTTATTGTAAGTGTTGAATTTTTGAATTAATTACATCTCTTTCCGCAGACGAGCCACGGGGATGCCCAGTTGTTCCCGATATTTAGCCACAGTGCGGCGGGCAATCATATACCCTTTTTCGTTGAGAATATCACACAACTTTTCGTCGGAGAGCGGAGTGTGTTTATCCTCGGCGTCGATAGCTTCTTTGAGAATTTTCCTGATTTCACGCGTGGAGACCTCTTCACCCGAATCGGTCTGCATCCCATCGGAAAAGAAATACTTCAGAGGATAAACGCCAAAATTAGTCTGTACATATTTGCTGTTACTCACCCGCGAAATAGTCGAAATATCGAGTCCTGTTTTTTCAGCTACATCTTTAAGAATCATTGGACGCAAATCCGACTCATCCCCGGTAAGAAAAAAGTTGCGCTGCAACGCCACAATCGCTTCAAAGGTCGACGAGAGTGTCATCTGCCGCTGTTTCAGTGCATCGATAAACCATCGTGCAGAATCAAGCTTTTGCTTGACAAACTGCACCGCCGCCTTGTTGTCTTTGGTGCGGTTAGCTTTATTGCCCGAATAATCCTGAAACATATCGGCATAACTCCTGCTGACGCGCAGATCCGGAATATTCCGGTTATTCAGGGAAATGAACAGTTCGCCATCCTGAGCTTCCACCACAAAATCGGGAATCACCTGGTTGATTCCGATTGCTTCGCCCTCTTCACCCGAGGAATTTCCGGGTTTTGGATTAAGCGACGTGATCTCACGAATAGCAGCTTTGAGCTGATCTTCCGTGATCTTATGCTGTAATAATATTTTTTCGTAATGCTTCTTGGAAAACTCTTCAAACGATTCTCTGAGAATCAGAATCGCCAATTCTATTGATGGCTCCTGCACCTTCCGCTCCAACTGAAGCATCAGGCATTCGCGCAAATCTGTCGCTCCAACACCCGGGGGATCGAGATCGTGAATCACGCTCAATATAGATAAAAGTTCTTCGTTCGAAATTTGAATGCCGACCTGAAAAAGCAGATCGTCGGATATCGCGCGCAAATCGCGGCGCAAATAACCATCCGGATCGATATTTCCGATGATGTATTCACCTACCTTTTCCTGCAACTCAGTCAATTCACGCAGATGCAATTGATGGATTAATCCTTCGTGGAAAGTCTCCCGTTCACCCACATAAAAGGTTTCGCCACGGTCTTCCCGATTTTGTTTCTCAGCCAGTTTGTAATCGGGAATCTCATCATCGTTCATATAATCGCCGAAGCTGATATCTTCATTTGCAAAAGAATCATCTTCGGTGTTGTCGCCAAAATCTGAATCATCATTATCCTTCAATTCAGCGCCTTCTTCCAGAGCCGGATTCTCCTCAATCTCCTGAAGAATCTTCTCCTCCAACTCCAAAGAGTTGTACTCCAGCATTTTGATCTGCTGGATCAGCTGTGGAGTAAGCTTTTGTTGAAGTTTTTGCTGTAATTGTAACTTTTGCATAAGAGAGAAATAATCTAAGCCTTGTACATGAAGTTGCAAAGGTACTACTTTTTCGATGGTTAGAAAAGTAGAACAAGGACACACTACACCTTTATCAGGCATGAATCAGCCGGATACCCATTAAAAAAACTAAAAAGAAGAATGACAAAAGAAAAGAATAATTTGTCGTCTCGAGAAATCTCCAGCTCTTAATTCCGTTGTATAACACAGATATTTTAGCACAAAAAAAAACCTGGCAGTTATTGAATACTACCAGGTTTAACCGTTATTGCCGGCTTAATATCTGAAACTGCTTCCACCCAGAAACTCCCGTATCAACGAAGTCGGCGGAATCTCACGATCATAGATCGGATAAAAATAACTCAGGAACCGCATCAGGCGATTTGCCTCGGAATATTCATCGCAGTTTTGCGGAACTGCGGTCAACAAAGGCTCAGCATAACGTTTAAGCACTGCAAACTCAAAGAGTAAAGCCGAATTGAACATTGCATCCGCATTCTCCTGATAGGGAAAAATCCATTTCTCCTCCCCTCGCCTTACACTTGGCCAGCGGGCAATCGTAACACGAGCCGAATAATTCCGGTATTTATTATCCCGGATAATGCGCCGTAACAATCGGTTGTCCGTCGTTGGAATCCAGTTATGATCGTCAAGAGAAATCGTGGTCAGGGCAGAAACATATATCCTGTATTTCAGCTCATCCGGAATTAGCGGCGTAAGAGCTGGATTCAACCCATGAATACCTTCGAGCAACAACACATTGTTTTCGTGCAATTTCAACTTATTTCCTTTGTAGAGTCGTTTACCCTGCTCAAAGCTGAAAGTCGGCAACGGTATCTCTTCACCGGCCAGCAAACGCTTTAAGTCATTATTGAACAACTCCAGATCAAGCGCATAGAGCGATTCGTAATCGTGCTCTCCAAACTCGTCCAACGGTGTTTTATCACGCTCTACAAAATAATTATCCAGCGAGATAACGACCGGTTTAAGCAGATTGGTCATCAGCTGAATGCAAAGTCGTTTCGAAAAGGTCGTTTTCCCCGATGACGAAGGTCCCGCAATCGTTATGATCTTTGCCCCCCGGGCAGCTATATCGTCTGCAATCCGGGAAATCTTCTTTTCGTGCAATGCCTCCGATACTTTGATAATATCAGTAGCCTCCCCGCTTTTGCTGGCATGATTAAGCGTAGCCACGTTACTGAGACCCAGAATTTCATTGAAACGGGTAAATTCGTGTAACACCTCCAACATTTTTTTCTGGGGTATAATATCTTCCAGTACCGTGGGACGTTCACGATTTGGCACACGCAGCAGCACACCATCTTCGTAACACACCAGATCGAACAGGTAGAGATAACCCGTCGACGGTAACAAACTGCCATAGAAATGGTCAATATGCTCCCCCAATTGGTAATAGAACGAATAAACCTCACCCGTTGACGCCAGCAATTCCACTTTGTCCAACATATTATGCAATTCAAACAGGCGAATTACCTCTTCCGTCTGAGCTTCTTTACGGTGAAAGGGCAGATCTTCATCCACGATCTCCTGCATCCGACGCCTTATACGGACAAGTTTTTCGGCTGTGATTTCATCCCCGATATTCATTGAGCAAAAATAGCCTTTCGAAATGGGGTGCTCAATGCGTAATTTCGATCCGGGGTAGATTTCAACCATCGCCTTATAGAGCACAAAGCAAAGCGAACGCACATAGGTGCGCATACCCGACGAATTGGTCAAATCGATAAATTCTACCGTCTTTGAGGTAAAAACCCGGAATCGCAACCCCTCCATCTTATTGTTCACTTTGGCACTAACTACCATATACGGCATTTCCACCTCCAGTTCATTGTAGATATCGAGTAGAGTAACCCCTACCGGAAAGTCCCGGTATTCGGCCGTATTTTTACAATATATTCTGACTGTATCGTACATAATTAATCGGTGTTTGACTCGGTGGGTTAATAATGCAAAAAATATGTTTGTCTAAATGTATCCGATTCGAATGAATAAAACAAGCTGGCAGAGATATTTTTACCATCAGGAATGAAAAAAGAGACAGGCTGACCGAATATGGCATTTTTTTCGTAGGTTTGTTGGATAAAAACTATACGAAATCACTCTTCAGTCAACTGACTAGTGACTTTAAACTAAAATTGTAAATAGTAAATATATGAAGCTTTCCGACAAATGGTTTAGCGCTCTTTCGCAAAACGACGAAGGGCAATTAGTGATCGTAACCGGCCGTGACGATCTGATGGAGTTTGTACACTCCGGTAAATTCAAAGAACGTGCCGAAATTACCTGGAAATTTGAAGGTGATGCACAGGGTATGCCCTCCGAAGAACTATCTCAACAGATGGAAGAGATAGAAGCAGCATTACGCAAAGCTATGGAGAAAGACAAACTCGCAATCCTCACGGGTGTTTACACTGGCGGCAATCAGAAAACCTGGGTGTTTATCTGCCGCACCGTAAAGGTATTCGGAGAACGCCTCAACGAAGCGCTGGCCTCTTTCGACCTGTTGCCTATCGAAATCTACACTGAAAAAGACCCTGGCTGCGAAGAATATCTCGATATGCTCGAAATGAAAGAATGGGCAGGAGATGGCGATGATGACGAGTAATTCTATCTGAAATGAAAATTCAAAAGACGAATGCCGCCCGCATCCTCGACCGTTTGAAGGTGACATATGAATTAGTCCCTTACGAGGTAGACGAAAGCAACTTAAGCGCCATTCACGTAGCCGAACAATTGGGGCAACCCCTTGAGCAAGTCTTCAAGACTATCTTGCTGAGAGGTGATAAGTCAGGGGTATTTGTATGCGTAATACCCGGTGCGGAAGAGGTAAACCTGAAGCTGGCAGCAAAAGTATCGGCCAATAAAAACGCCGAAACGGTGGCTATGAAGGAATTACTACCGCTTACCGGTTACATCCGCGGCGGATGCTCTCCTCTGGGAATGAAAAGGCCCTACCCAATCTTCCTGCACCAATCAGCGCTACAATATCCCTTTATCTACATTAGCGCCGGACAACGCGGATTGCAGCTAAAACTCTCCCCTAAAGATCTGCAACATGCCGTTACCGCAACGGTTTGCGAATTGATCTAAAAACCCCAACGCTATATACGCAAAAAGAGCCGCTGAATAAATTCAGCAGCTCTTTCTTTTTTACACTCTCTGAAAAAACAGAGAAATCTTTTAAATAATTATGCAGGTTTAATTGCTTCAGTAGGACAAGCATCTGCACAAGTACCGCAATCAGTACAAATTTCCGGGTCAATTTTGTAGATATCACCTTCAGAAATTGCTTCAACCGGACACTCATCGATACATGTGCCGCAAGCGATACAATCTTCAGTAATTACGTAAGCCATTTTATTTAGATTTAAATTAGTGAATGAATTTCATTGCAAAAATAGCTGATTTAGCTTAGATGCAAAATTTTTCAAGGGTTTTTTCATAATTCTTTTTCTTAGAACGGTTCAAATCACTAAATCCGGGTTTGAATCCAATCCCACAAAAGCTGCTTCATCAATTCATGATAAGTAAATGTCGATCGAAATCCAAACCCGTGGCCACCAGTCGGGAAAATATGCATAGATGCCGGCACACCGTTTGTTTTCAATGCATTATAGAATTGTGTGCTATTTAAAGGTGGCACAGCTTTATCATCGTCACTCAGAATCAAGAACGTTGGAGGAGTTTGGCTCGTAACTTGTTCTTCATTCGAATACAATTTCTCTAAATCTGATGCAGGCTCCTTACCTATCAGGTTTTGGCGGGAACCACTGTGTGTAACAACCGGTTTCATTGAAACCACTGGATAAAACAGAATCATAAAATCGGGGCGTGATGAAACATCAAAATGGGTCCCCAAAGTTGAAGCCAGATGACCTCCGGCAGAAAATCCGCAAACACCGACCTTTTTCGGATTTATTTTCCACTCATTAGCATGCTGACGGATGAAACGCATCGCCTCTTGAGCATCTTCCAATGGTATTGCCGGGTGACCGTTCGGCAATCGATATTTAAGCACTATAGCTGCCACGCCTTTCGAGTTTAACCATTTTGCCACGTCATGCCCTTCGTGCACCATCGCCTGGCGGCCATAACCACCCCCCGGACAAATCAATACGGCAGCAGTTGAACTATCGCACTTCTGAGGCAAATACACATACATAATCGCCTCTTTTGAATTCAGCGCATGACCCTCCTTCGTAAAACTCTCGGCAGCCTGAATCTCATTGCTATCAGGAGCACCATTCTTCCAGACCGGCAGCTCCAACGGCTGTTGTGCGAATAAAGCAGATGCAAACATCAGCGAAAGCATTGTAAAAACATTTTTAATCATCATAATCAGATTTAAGGAATTGTTCTCTTTTAATTGAGAAAGCAAAATTATTATTTCTCCAACAATCTACATAGCTTACATCAAAAAAAGAGTGACCCGAAATAATCCGAATCACTCTTTCTACGTAGAATATTGTTTCATCTATTCATAATCTTTAAGGGTCTCTTGCAAACGTTGACGAGCAAAGAAAATCCGACTTTTTACCGTTCCGATTGGCAACGTCATTTTATCGGCAATTTCCTGATATTTGAATCCTGCTACATGCATAGAGAAAGGAACTTTATATTCATCTGAAAAACTATTGATAGCCTTCATGATCTCTTTTACAGAATAACTACCATCGGGAGTATCAAATCCTGATTCCTGGGGAAGATTCAGGTGATACAGATCTTCGGTTTGATCGATGATGGTCTGATTACGCACAACTTTACGATAGTTATTGATAAAGATATTTTTCATAATAGTAAATACCCAACCTTTGAAGTTCACATTTTCGAGATACTTTTCTTGGTTGTCGAGCGCTTTCAAGGTAGTGTCTTGCAACAAATCTTCTGCGTCCTCTCTGTTGGCAGTCAATTGATAGGCAAAGTTCTTCAGATTATCCTGGAGCCCCATCAGTCTTTCAGTGAAATTTAGCATTGTCATAATGTTCTTTTTTAGGGTTTCACTTCGTTTTAATACTGCTCTTGACATTTTCAAAATGTCTCGAATACAAATTTAGCACACAATTCCCGAAAATGCAAACTATTTAGAAGGAATATAAAGTATACATGTGTTATTTATTGTTAACCTGAGAACTTTTTCATTTTAGTATTACACATATATGTTTTACATCACATTTATATATTTCACTTTTATTACAGCTAAACACCAGCTCAAAGAATCAATTACACACATATTCACTTACACAACCAATTTCGTTGATTGACTCAAATATTAATTTCTCAGATATTATATGTTAATCCACAAACATATGCTGAACAACATCGCTAGCAAACATCGCTTATAAACCGCTCGTACTATGTACACCAATTATAAATAAGAACAGAATACAGACCTAAATGTTATAAATAGATAAGCTAACCTGGCCCAAAAGAGAATTTATTAACACAACTGACTAATTAACCGCAATCTCAGAATAAATAACTAAGTTTGCATACCAAATACAAAGAGGTTAATGAGCAAGCAAGGAATATATCCATCACATTGGATAATAGTTTCTGCAAATCCCCGAAGATCTAAATCATAAATAAAGAAGTAACTGATGAAAAAGAGGATTGGAACAGCATTTATGCTCATTTTTTGGCTTATCGGATTAATCAGCCATGCTGAAAAACCACTAATCTATAAAATAAACTTCAAAGACGAAGTGGGTAGTAAAACCTGGGTATTCATAAGTGAAGGTTTTCGAGAAGCTCAACAAAAAAAAGCCGATGCAATTTTAATTGAAATGAATACTTACGGTGGCACCGTGCTTCATGCCGATTCCATTCGAACCTTAATATTAAATTCAACTATCCCGACTTATGTATTTATCAATAACAACGCTGCTTCTGCCGGAGCATTGATTGCTATTGCCTGCGATAGTATATATATGCGCCCGGGAGCTAATATCGGTGCCGCTACCGTTGTCAACGAAACCGGACAAGCCATGCCCGATAAATACCAGTCGTATATGCGCTCCATTATACGATCGACAGCAGAAGCACAGGGCAAAGACACCGTGATGGAAAACGGCAAAAAGATTGCGAAATGGCGCAGAGATCCACATATAGCCGAAGCAATGGTAGATGAGTCGGTAGTAGTACCGGGCATTGTCGATTCGGGAAAAGTATTGACACTTACGGCTCAGGAAGCTCTAAAATATGGCTTTTGCGATGGAATCGTCAACAATACCGATGAACTCATCACCCACAGATTAGGATACAAAGAATATGATATAGCAGTTTTCAGGCCAACATTTTGGGATTTGGCGAAAGGATTTCTGACCAATCCTGCACTACAGGCAATTCTCATCATGATTATTATCGGCGGAATTTATTTCGAAATGCAAAGCCCGGGATTAGGTTTCCCTTCAATAGCAGCCATTACGGGAGCCGTACTTTACTTTGCTCCTTTATATATAGATGGCTTGGCGCAAAACTGGGAAATCATCCTGTTTATTGTCGGATGCCTGCTTCTTTTGGCTGAGGTGTTTATTATTCCCGGATTTGGTATAGCTGGAATCAGCGGTATTATACTAATTTTCCTGGGACTTTTCTTCAGCCTTATAAATAATGTGGATTTCACGTTCGACACAGCACCTGCTCAACAAAGTTCCCGGGCCGTTCTCACTATCCTATCCGGACTAACTATGGGTATTGCCGCCATTATTTACCTAAGTAACAAGATTGGTAAAAAGGGATTCTTAAACAAAATGGCGTTACAAAAAACACAAGACATCAATGAGGGGTACATCTCCGTACCAACAGAATTCAAAGAATTAATAGGAAAAGAGGGTGTCTGCGAAACCATACTTCGACCTTCCGGTAAAATCCGGATAGAGGGAATTCAGTACGATGCTATTGCTCAAAACTCCTATTTAGATAAAGGTGAACCCATCATTGTTGTAAAATACGAAAACGCACAACTTTACGTGCGAAAGAAATAAAAATTAAACCTAGAGAATGTCAGAAAAAAAGTTTTTGGGAATTATCCCCGCCAGATACGCCTCCACTCGTTTTCCGGGGAAACCGCTAAAAAAAATTGGCGGGAAAATGATGATTGAACGCGTTTATGAACAGGTCAGAGATTGTCTGGATGACGTATATGTGGCAACTGATGACCAACGCATTATGGATGCCGTGCAGGCATTTGGCGGAAAGGCGCTGATAACCTCCGAAAGCCATAAAAGCGGAACAGACCGTTGCCGCGAAGCTTTTGAAAAAAGCAGCGGTGAATTTGACGTTGTCATCAATATTCAAGGTGACGAACCATTTATACAACCTCAACAAATCGAGTTGCTAAAATCATGTTTTAATGAGCCGGATACAGAGCTTGCCACTTTGGTAAAACCCTTTACTCCGGAAGACGGTTTTGATGCTTTATCCAACGTCAACTCACCGAAGGTTGTTCTCAATAAAAAAATGGAAGCGATCTATTTCAGCCGCTCCGTAATCCCATATCAGCGCAATTATCCGAATTCCGAATGGCTGAATCACCACACTTATTATAAACATATTGGGCTATATGCATACCGCGCAGATATTCTGAAAGAAATCACACAGCTAGAACAATCCCCTTTAGAGATATCGGAATCGCTCGAACAACTCCGCTGGATTGAAAATGGATATAAAATCAAAGTAGCTGTCACCTATTTCGAAACCATCGGAATCGACACACCGGAAGATCTGGTAAAAGCAGAAAAATATTTCTTAAAATAGGAAATCAAGAATAGTCGTAATAATAAGAGAGCAATATATCTTTGCTAACTTATTATTTACCTAATCCCAACAAATAACTAATCCAAATTAATGTTAGACAGAACCATACAACCCGAAATAAAAGCCATTGAATCATTTGAGATTCCGGCACCTGAAATGATAACTCTTCCTAACGGAATCGAACTATCCATCATCAATATGGGTGAACAGGAAGTTGTTCGACTCGATCTGATGTTTTCCTCCGGAAAATGGGATCAGGAGAAAAACCTAACTGCAGTGATCACTAATCTGATGATGAAAGAAGGTGCAGGCGAGCTCTCCTCTCAAAAAATAGCCGAACTGTTGGACTACTACGGTTCCTGGCTGCAAAACTCGGTAACTCAGCACAACTCCTATTTCACTCTCTATGCTTTGAATAAGCATTTTAAAGCATTACTTCCCATCGTAGAATTAATCACCAAACAACCTGCCTTCCCCGAAGATGAGTTTGCAACTCTTATGGAAAGGCGGAAGCAGCAGCATAAGGTCGATTGCGAGAAGGTAGAAAATCTGGCGAGCTTTGAATCTCTGGCTCAACTTTTCGGAGCAGATCATCCTTACGGTAAACATGCTTCATTAGAAGATTTCGATGCATTAACCATTGAGGACTTACGGGAATTCCACAAACAGCATTATCATTCGGGTAGTTGCAGGATTATCCTGACCGGAAAGATTAGTAACGAGCACCTCCGGTTGATTGAAGAGAAATTCGGCAAAAATAAATGGGGCAACCCACAGCCAAAAACAGTTAAGGAATTTAAGTCGACGCCAGCCGATGTTTACTATCATAAAACAGAGAAGAAAGAGGCTGTACAATCGGCTGTACGTATCTGTAGGCTGACTATCGACAGAAGCCACCCGGATTTTAATGGGCTGCGTTTTCTCAACACCTTGCTGGGAGGATATTTTGGCAGCAGGTTGATGTCAAGTATCCGTGAAGAGAAAGGATACACCTATGGCATTGGATCCTCTGTTGTAACACAACAAAAAGCCGGATATCTGACTATCGCTACACAAACAGGTGTAGAATATGTCGAACCATTAATTGAGGCCGTTTTCGAAGAGATGCAAAAGTTACAGCAGGAAGAGATCGGGTCCGAAGAGTTGGAACGTGTACGTAATTATCTGTTAGGCGAATTTACGCGTTCATTTGATGGACCGTTTGCAATAGCAGATGCACATATTTCGATTCTGGCCAACCAGCTGGGTGATGATTATTATTTCAAACAACTGGAAACTATTCGAAGTATTGATGCTGCTACTATCAAAAATCTTGCATGTAAATATCTGAATAGAGATAATTTCTATGTAACTGTTGCTGGAAAGTAATAAAAAAATGGGCGTTCAATGATGATTGAACGCCCATTTTTTTAGTCTATAGATATTAATCTTCTACTTCAGACTCTTTTTCGAACTCTTCGACAAACTGAGTATATCCTTTTCCTACCAGGATATTATACCAAACTATCAATTTTTTAATATCTGTAGGATAAACACGGTCGCGATCAAATGAAGGCAACACCTCACCAAAATAAGCTTTCAGTTTTGCAGCATCTGCTTTTGGATCGATTGAAGCTGCTGCTCCCGATTCTTTTTCGTAAACCAATTGAAATACTTCACGAAGAGGCTTCTCTCCTTCTTCTGTATAAATTGCAATATCGTTTAATGAAATTACTTTATCACGAGAGTAGGCAGGCATTTTTTTTCCATCCAGCAGAGATTCTACAATAATGGCATTTCGTCCTTGCGAAACTAGTTTAAAAAGTCCGGGTTTACCAGAAATTGACAAGATAGTTCTGAGCATATTTATTATTATTTATTTCAAAGGCGCAAATATAGAAAGGAAATGGAAACGGACAAAAAGGAAAACGTTGTTAATTGTTAAGGGTACATCATCCTTATTACCGACATCGCTCCAGTATATCCATTAACTGAGGAATCAGTGGAGTCATTTCATCATTCTGCACTACAAAATCCGAGCGCTGGATTCGTTCCGAATCTGCTATTTGATTCTGTATTCGTTCTCTAATCTGTATTTCAGTGGCACCGTCGCGTTGCATGACTCGTTGCACACGCAATTTTTGCGGTGCTGTAACTGTCAGTATTTTATCAACTTCACGATACAATCCTGAATCAAACAAGATAGCAGATTCCACAACAACTATATCAGATTCTTGACTTTCACACCAACAACGATAATCAGCACGCACCACAGGGTGGACTGCATCATTAAGTATCGCTAATTGTTCGGGATCCCGAAATGCTATTCCGGCAAGATAAGAGCGATTGAGTTGACCATCCTTATAAGTATCCTGGCCAAATAGAGCGATCAGTTTCCCGCGCAAAAGAAGAGACTCTGACATCAGTCGCTTAGCCTCAAAATCGCAATTGTAAACCGGTATTCCACATAGAGAAAACAAATCGGCTATCACCGATTTACCGCACCCAATACCTCCGGTCAATCCTAATCTTATCATCGTTTAACTTCCTCCATTAATACTTCTGCTTCATCAGGCTGAAAACGTACATTCAAGACGTAACGCGGCGCTTTCAATAACTTTAAATGTAATTTTCCGGTTGAATTGGATTGAAACTCATTATAATCAACGGCTAATTGAAAATCAGCCGGCTTTACTTGTCCATATTTACTTAACGCAACGGAACAAACCAATCTCACATAAGCAGGAAAGACACGCATAGTGTAACCATCCGGGACATTTATTCCAATCAAAGGTATATCAATAGTTTTCTCGGTTATAGATTCTATGGGTATCATAACCCGTACATGATCGGGAACAAATTTAACTCCATCAATCTTTGAAATTGGTAAAACGGTAATGAGTGTATCCCTCAGAGAGGACAGTTTAATTATTTCAGTAAATACAGACTGAATCGCTTTAAGCTTATCTACAGGTGCATATACAGTCACCTGCGCGGGATATACCTGAATCGGGCCACTTAACCCATAGGAAGGTTCAGCCGAAATCTTTGATATCAGCCTTACTGACGCAACCGTCGATTCCCCTTTAGAAAAACTTAAATTCAAGGATTCCGGAAAAACTGAAAGAATATCCATTCCGACCACAAATCGCTTTCTCAACTTCTCGATCAGGTAATCGGGGGTTAAGGTTGCAACACCCCGCCTAACCTGCAATTCTCGAAAATCAACTTCACATACCGGTAGCGGCCGGCTAAAGGAGTAACTAAAGATAGTTGCACCCTTATCCTTTACCCTGACATGCAGGTTTTGGGGAAGTTCAGAGGTTAATATAAGATTTTGGGGAACATTCACTATCCGCAAAGGAATTCTAAAATCGGTCTCCAGATTCTCTTTCATTAATTGCAGAAACCAGAAAAATGAGGACAGCAACACGAAAAAGAGAAAGGTCAAAAGTTCCTTTTTACGCTTGAAACGCAAGAAACTTCTGACCTTTACCAGAAAGCGATTTCTCTTAAAACTATTCTTTCTGCTTTGCATAATTGCGACAAGCGTTATTATTTCGCTTCTACTTGAGAATCTGCAGCAGTTGCAAAAACAGAGCTTTTTTCTACTTTAATGTTAACACCTTGTGCAATCTCAAGAATTACATAAGTATCTGAGATTTCTTTAATTTTCCCGTGAATACCACCGGCTGTCACAACTTTATCTCCGGTTTTCATCGCTTCACGTGTCTTTTTTATCTCTTTCTGACGTTTGGCTTGGGGACGAATCATAAAGAAGTAGAATACAGCAATAATGAGTACCATCATTACGATCCCCTGAATACCGGAGCCTCCTGTTGCACCTGCCTGAAGCATAACGCTTAATAAGTTCATAATTGTATCGGATTTCTTGTTTAGATATTATTATCGATTACAAATATAGTGAAAATATTAATTTTTCACTATTCTATTCTCCGATTTCAACTGATTAACCAGGTTGTTGAGCACTCCATTTACGAAAAATCCACTTTTAGGAGTACTATAAGTTTTGGCTAATTCGATATACTCATTCAACGTTACATTTACCGGAATAGAAGCAAAATTGAAGATCTCGGCTAATGCAATCTGCATCACCACAATATCCATAAAAGCGATTCGATCCATCTCCCAATTTGAAGTATGCTTATCGATCATTTCACGATACTCTTTTTCACGAAGGATGGACTGACGGAAAAGTGTAACAGCAAATTCACGATCCTCGTCCGCTTTAAACATTGGCAACAACGGCTGTTTAATACCATTACCTGATTTAAACTGCTTGATCGTTTTAAGCACAAATGTACCTACAATATCCAGATCATCATTCCAGTAGAGACTTTGCTCCTCCAGAGTTTCAGCCAGATAAGTATCTTCCAGTATTATCGTTTTGAATATTGCACGCCAGAATTCACGATCACAATCATATGAATCATCCGAACTGGTCATATAGTCCTGATAAAGCTGTGAAGCCAAAATCTGTTCAAGCATGTTTTTAAGGAATTCCTGTTCGTTCATCCAGGAGATTTGCTGTTGGGAGAGGTAATCGTTCAATTGAATGTTATCCTTCAACTGACGAATAAAGCGGTTATCCACAAACCGGATATTCGGATTCTTTTCTTGTTCGGTAGGTAACAATTTGTTTCGTGCAACGTCTAAACGTCTCTCTTGCAACTGAGTGAGTTCAACCATTAACAAAAGCAAATAGTTATACAATTCGTAGGATTTCTCAAGGCTAAACATTAACTCTGTTTCTGCCGTGGCCAGTGATCTTTCATCTTTTTGATAGAAAGAATAGATCAACTGCATCACTTTCATTCGAATCAATACGCGGTTTATCATCTTTTTAATGAGCTATTTTTTGTCCGCTACAAAAGTAGTGGATTTCTTTGAGGTAGAAAAACAATGTCTCCATTTTTCATCTTAATTCACGAAAAGCACTTATGAGACAAAAATAACGCCCGAAAAATTTTGAAATATTAAAAAGAATCCACATATTTGGAGAGTAAATATTGTTGATATATAGTTCCGTAATTTGTTGTACCATGGAAGAATTCAAAAGCAAGGATTCTGCCGACAAGAAAGATCAAGAGATTGTCCATTCGAAAGCGATCAAGGCAGGAAAAAGAATTTATTATTTGGACGTTAAGAGAAATCGAAAAAACGAGTTGTTTCTGGCTATTACAGAAAGTAAAAAAATTGT
The DNA here is from genome assembly GCA_963668555.2 of Bacteroidales bacterium. Taxonomy (GTDB): domain Bacteria; phylum Bacteroidota; class Bacteroidia; order Bacteroidales; family UBA7332; genus CAXXIC01. The sequence goes on along the minus strand of CAXXIC010000001.1, from coordinate 3,426,852 downwards.
ATCTGGTAATGCAAGTGACCCAAGGGTCCAATTTGAAAAGCACAAAATATTCCTTTACAAAGAAGATTTTGAAAAGTTTATCGATGGACTTAAAGACACAATTGCTTTCATCAACAATGCTAATGCAGAATTACTTTTTGAAGAAACAGCCATAGAAACAACTTTCAGGGAGATCCCCAAAGTAACAATCGAAGATTTAAATTAAAAAACAGGCCGAAGAGATTTTCTTCGGTCTGTTTTTTTTTGAACCTTCTCACCTTTATCATTGTTTGTTTATTTAAACAATATAGAAGATTTACTCACACATCAATACACATCCCAGCACATATACATCAACTTTAATAGTGCATCAGTTAACTATAAAAGATTCCTTTACGGATTAAATCGGCAAAAGCGCACCAGAGATACTTATACCGAACAGTAGAAGCCTCCTTACGCTATAACAAGATAGATTGCCTCCTATTCTTCTAAAAAACAAGCCGTTCACTTAATGCTTTTTGTAAAAGAATGCCATCAGCCTAAACCTAAAAAAAGGGCTTACCACTTCCTGCACCAACCCAATACCTAACTTAACCTAACTTAACATTCCATGTTTATGAAGGTTGCCGTTTACTCTATTATTTTATTTTTGTTGAGCGTTTCACTCTCAGATGACTTATTCTGTCAATCTTATTGCTACAATATTGGTTTTGAAAATGGAACTTTTACCGGATGGAGTGGAAGAACGGGAACGTGCTGCCCTATAACACTTAATACTCCGGGGCTTGTCAATGGAAGACAAACCATCATAACTGATTCGACACTCAAGGATCCGAATACGGCATATGGACTCCGCATGATCCCTAACGGAAATAATTACTCTGTAAAATTAGGTAATAACCTCAACGGGCAAAGTTCTGAAAGCCTTTCTTATACCTTTACCATTGATAATAACAATGCATTGGTATCGGTCAATTATGCAATGGTTATTAACGAATCCAACACGAACAATGCTCAATTCCAAATATCCGTACTAGACCAAAGTGGGAAACTATTAGATAATTGTCAACAATTCAAAGGTTATTCATCAGCTACAGCCGGATCTTTTTTCCGCACTGGAAATATACTCTGGACCGATTGGAACGGAATATATTTTGACTTGTCAAAATATATCGGACAGACCGTTACGCTAGAATTAAGAACAAATGGCAACGGTGGTGCAAATTCTGAATTCTGTTACGTATACGCAGTTCCGCATTGCCAACCGATGAAGATCATTACCACTTTTTGCGAAAACGACGACTTTGCAACACTGGACGCTCCTGACGGATTTGATCTTTACACCTGGTCTACCGGACAAACCGGAAGAACTATCACGATTAACAATCCTCAGGACGGAAAAATCTATGGTTGCACTATGAAAAGTTTTGCTGGTTGTGATTCTTATGTCTCCACCAATATTTCAAGGACAAATATCAATCCACAATTTACCTATGAAGTCTTGGGATGCGATACTAAACTGGTGAAATTTTATGATGTATCCACAGCTACAAATTCCTCAATTGTAGAATATTTCTGGGATTTTGGCGATGGGAAGTTTTCTGCAGAAAAAAGCCCTACACACCAATACAGTGCTTTTGGAGGTTACAATGTGAGTCTGACGGTGAAAACCAGCCCGTCAAACTGTACTGATAAAACCATCAAACAAGTTTACGTGTATTCGACCCCTCAAGTAATTATCTCTGGATCTGACAGAGTATGCACCGGTTCTTCTATTACATTGATTGCCTCCGGGGCGGATCGTTACCAATGGAATACGGGGGATTCGACAGCAAGTATAAATGTCACCCACGGTGGGCCGTACGAAGTAACCGGATATTTTAGCAAAGGGTGTCCGAACGGAAATGTTGCGGCTATTACAGTAATAGATGTACCTTCACCTAACGTTGAGATTACGGGCGTTTCTGAATTCTGTAGCGGAGATAAAATAACTCTGACGGCAAGCGGAGCCAACAAATACCTTTGGAATACGGGTGAAACAACGCCATCCATAACGGTTTTTCAGGGAGGAAGGTATAATGTATCAGGAAGCCTTGACAACGGTTGTACAACCGAAGCTTCCCTCTATGTCACAGAAATAAATCTTCCGATTGTAATTAACGGTAACCGGAATTTCTGTACAGGAGGCAGCACCACACTTACTGCAACCGGAGCTGACAGTTACGAATGGAGTAACGGAGAAACAACCTCAACGGCCACATTCTCCCAAAAAGGGTTACATTCCGTCACAGGTATTTCAGTCAAGGGGTGTAGAAAACGAGTCGATTTTGAACTCTTCGAAGTCGGCTATCCAATTGTTTCCATCAGTGGAACACCTGAGTTCTGCACAAACAGCAATACTCTACTAACAGCGATGGGAGCAACTTCGTATCGATGGAGTACAGGAGCGACCACCCCTTCTATTACGGTAATCAAACCCGGGACATACCAGGTAATCGGATACAACTCTATAGGATTATGTTCAGACACTTCTGAGATTACGGTTACCGAAAACCCGCTTCCGAATGTAAAAATCAGCGGTAATCTCTCTTTTTGTGAAGGAGATAGCACAATACTCACGGCTAGTGGTGCTAAATCTTATATATGGAACAATGGAACCGTATCACCTTACCTAATCGTGAAACAACCCGGGATCTATTCTGTTAAGGGAATCTCGGAAAAAGGATGTGAAAGCAGTTATTCGGTAACTGTTGTACAAGAATCCGTACCCCTGGCAATCACAGGCAACCGTTATTTCTGTACTGGCGACAGCACTCAGATTATTGCAACCGGAGCCACGAAATATTTGTGGAGTACGGGACAAACTAGCACTGGGATTTTCATCAAAAAAGCAGGAAATTACTCTGTTACCGGAACATCTGTCACCGGTTGTTCTAAAACTTTCAATTTCTCAGTCTCAGAATCTGCTTATCCAAATATTTCTATCACAGGTAAACCGGATTTCTGCAAAGGTAGTTACACCCAATTAACTGCTATTGGCGCTACAAACTTTTTATGGAGCACCGGAGAAACAACGGCAACAATAACAGTCAGACGTGGAGGAACTTTTCGCGTTACAGGTAATAATATCAACTCCTGCTCCGGTATAGCAGAGATTACCGTTACAGAAAAACCATTACCAGAAGTTACGATAACCGGAGCTACTGATTTTTGCGAAAACGGAAATTCTATACTTACAGCTCATGGTGCAGAATCATACCTATGGAACACCGGAGAAACTACCGCATCCATAATTGCAGATAAAGAAGGTTATTATACTGCAATCGGTACCAATTCTGTGGGATGTAGTAGCGCCTATACTGTTTATGTAACCGAACGAAAAATTGACCTTAAGATAAACAATGCAACCTATACTGAGTTCTCATACTGTAAAGGCGACAGCATTCAACTCACAGCATCTGGTGCCGATTCATACAGCTGGAGTTTTGGCAGTAACACAAAAACCGTAACGATCAAGACACCTGGCACATACTCTGTAAAAGGGACAAACCTGCTGGGATGTAGCAAATCAATCACTTTCACAGTCAGAGAAACAGCCTTACCGACGATCTCGCTTATCGGAAATTTCGAAATCTGCTCGGGAGAAAGCACCCGAATCACGGCTAGCGGAACCTCTCAATACCTTTGGAGTACCGGGGAAACAGGATCATCCATTTCAATCAACAAAGGAGGTTTTTACACTGTCAGTGGTACAGATCCTAACAAATGTAGTGCATCTGTCACATTCTACATCAAAGAAAATCAGTCTCCGACGGTTACTATTACAGGCAATACCGAGTTCTGTGAAGGTGGTTCCACTACCCTTACTGCCCAGGGCGCACTCAGCTACATTTGGAGTAATGGACAAACCACTCCTTCGATTACGGTTTTTGATGGTGGAATATATTCTGTGACAGGTTCTAGTATAAATGGATGCAAAACAACGACATCTGTCAATATAAACAAAAATATCATCAATCTATCAGTGAATGGATCCCGGACAATCTGCAAAGGAGATAGCACTCAACTGATTGCTACGGGTGCAGAAACCTACCAATGGAGTACCGGCCAAACGACAGAAACGGCCTATTTCAATAAGCCCGGAAGATATTCATTAACCGGCTACATCAGAGGTTGTAGCAAAACAATAACATTCGATTTGACAGAAACACTACCGCCATCTGTCTTCATTACCGGTAATACAAGTTTCTGTGTAGGTGGAAGTACTCTAATTACAGCAAATGGCGCAACATCATATCAATGGAGCACCGGTGAAACTTCGCCATCTGTCACTATTCAAAAAAGTGGCACCTATAGTGTTACAGGTTACGATCAAAAAGGATGTCAGAAAACGGTGACAGTTGTAATTACGGAAAAACCGACTCCTGTTGTTAATATCACCGGCAAACTGGAATTCTGTCAGGGTACAACAACCTCACTGACCGCTTCTGGAGCGACCTCTTACAAATGGAATACCGGGGAAGTCGGAAATTCCATTACGATTAACACCCCCGGCGTATACTCTGTTTATGGCACTACTGCTGGCTGTGAATCATCAGCATCTGTCAACATTACTGCTCTACCGGGAATAACAGTTAGTATTATGGGAAATAAAGCTCTTTGTTCCGGTGACAGCACCAGATTGATTGCATCGGGTGCAAATGCTTACCTATGGAGTACAGGTAAAAAAACAGCTTCCATAATTGTAAGAAAAGGTGGAACTTACAGTGTAATCGGAACTAATTCCAATAATTGTTCTCAATCGGTCAGCGTCGTGGTCACAGAAACACCTTCACCACTCATTACAATAGACGGTAAAAATAGCTTCTGTGAAGGCGGATCGACAACATTAACTGCTTATGGAGCTGACTCGTATTTATGGAATACCGGAGAAAAGACAAACAGTATTACAGTTTCTCAACCAGGTAATTATTTTGTCGTGGGAAATCGTAACGGATGTAGCAATACTGCTTCCATTACAGTTAAATCACAAACGGTTAATCTAAAAATAGAGGGTACTCTGGCATTCTGTCTAAATGACAGCACCCGCATCACCGCATCGGGAGCCGATTTCTACACTTGGTCTGACGGTAGCACATTACCATTTATATATATAAAGAAACCGGGAGCCTATTCTTTAACAGGCAGACTTTTAAATGGATGCAGTAAAACAATTTACTTTACCGTTTCCGAAGCAATCCCTTCACAACTAGCGATCAATGGCAGTCTCATCTTATGTAGTGGCGACAGCACTCGCCTAACTGCATCTGGAGCAGACCAATTTGAATGGAGCACTGGGGAAAAAGGAAATTCAATCGTTATCAAAAAAGGTGGCATATATAGTGTTACAGGCATTACCGCTGAAGTTTGCCGACAAGCTATTACGTTTAACGTCACTGAGGTTTCGGCACCCTCGGTATACATTTCCGGAACTACTGAGTTCTGCGATGGCGACAGCACAACGCTTACAGCTCAAGGGGCTGCTACCTACTTATGGAATAATGGAGCAACAACATCATCTATCAAGGTGAAAAAAAGCGGAACCTACACCGTTGTGGGAACAAGTACCAACGGCTGTTCAAGAAGCTTCTCTGTAAAGGTAAAAGCTTTGCTGGGTGAGATGAAAATAATCGGTGTACCCGAATTCTGTCTCAACGACAGCACCCGATTGACGGCCAATGGTGCAGACACCTATCTATGGAGTACCGGTGAAACTTCTAAATCAATCTACCTGAAACGCGAAGGCAACTACACACTGACCGGCTTCTCGACTAAAGGTTGTATGAAAACAATTAATTTCAGTGTAAGACTATCGCCTTATCCAACTATTTCATTGAGTGGGAATTTCGGAATCTGTATAGGTGAAGCAGCTGTCATCACTGCAACCGGAGGAGACCGGTACATTTGGAGCACTGGAGATACAGCACGTACTATCCGGATATATCAACCCGGCAACTACTCTGTAATCGGATTTAATCGTGCAGGTTGCTCTTCTGTACAGACGTTTACCATTGTCGAAAATCCGGGACCGTCATTAATCATTTCCGGACCTACGATGATATGTGAAGGACAAACTGCAACGCTTTCCGTATCTGGTTTTGAGAAATACACCTGGAGTACAGGGGATACCACATCCACAATTACGATTACGAAACCGGGAACCTATTCCGTAACCGGCGTAACAAAAACCGGTTGCCAAAGTACCGGAAAGATCGTGATCTCAGACCATATAGTAATTTACGGCAAAAATGAATTCTGTAGAGGAAGTAATACTGTTCTTACAGCTGCCGGTTCTGACAAATATATATGGAATACAGGGGATACAACAGCCATTTTAACAGTGATAAATCCTGGTATTTACTCTGTAACTGGATATTCAAAATACGGTTGCGTAACACATCAATCCATTATAGTGAGAGAGCTGGAAATCCCCTATCTTGACATAAAGGGAAACACCATAATTAGTAGTGGTCAAAGCACAAAACTGACAGCAAGCGGTGCTGAACACTATCAATGGAACACGGGAGACACCACATCTGTAATTACAGCTTCATCCGGAGGTATTTACACTGTTATTGGAACCAACAAAGCTGGTTGCAGCAGTTCTCTATCTGTCAAAATTTCGGAATACCCATTACCACGTGTTAGTATTTCGGGAAATCTGGAATTCTGCACAGGAGACAGTGCAACGCTTACAGCTATCGGTGCTTATTATTATCAGTGGAATACGGGTGAAAAGAAATCCCAGATTGTAGTCACCAGATCAGGGGCATATGCCGTAACCGGAAGCGACTATTTTGGTAATGTCACCCACGATACGGTGAGCGTAATTGAAATTGGCAAACCTACTGCACGCATCTATGTCAACGATCTGTATCGCGATGTAATCAATCTGTCTGATTCTGTCGTTACCTTCAAAGCAGAACAACAACCGCAAGTTGAATATACATGGAATTTGGGGGATGGTTCTCCGGAAATTAAGGGTATGGCAGAAGTGACTCATACCTACCATATTGGCGATCAAAACTACTTTGACATCAAGTTAACAGCCATTAACCCTTTGGGTTGTCAGAGTGTAGCTTATCAACGTATCAAAGTTGAATCATTTTCGCCGAATACGTTTACTCCAAATGGAGACGGCATCAATGACCTGTTTATGAAAGGCTATGAAATTAAAGTCTACAACAGGAAAGGCACCCTTATCTATGCAGGCACAAATGGGTGGGACGGACGCTATCATGGTAGTTTAGTTCCGGCAGAGACCTACTTCTATGTAGTGACACTCAGCACACCTTACAACGGAAAAAATTACAGAGCAGGATATGTAACCATCATGTATTAATTTATAGGTTATGAAAAAGAGTATTCTTACATATTTCTGCATTTTGTTTTGCCTGGAAACAGCATTTTCCCAGAACGAAATCACTGTTGACGGACACTGGATGCAAAGCCAATTGATCAATCCTGCCTCCATTAAAGCCCAGGTAAACGATGACCACCTGGATATTTCCCTGCTGGGACGGAAACAATGGGCCGACTTTCCCGGTTCACCCTGCACCTATATGGCAGATGCTGCAATCTACCTTTATGATCTTAACACAAAATTTGGCATTCAGGCCATCAGCGATAAAATCGGATATACATACCAGCGAGAGCTCTGCCTGATCTATGCCTACAACCTCGCCGTAGGTAGCGAAAGCTATCTGCGAATGGGATTATCCGGAGGATTTTACACATACAATCTTGATCTGAGTCAGGTCATTACAGAAGATCAGAACACGTATGATCCGGCGGTAAAATTTATTGAAGATAAAGATCTGAAACCCAATTTCAATTTGGGACTTGAATACATCAACTATAATCTCACTTTAGGGTTGTCCGTTCATCGGATTCAGGAATATTTCACCAGAAATAATTATTATGCAAGTAATTATATTTATGGAAAATACAAATATGAGGGTTACACCTACTTCAATCTGCTTATGGGTTCATCGCTCTATCTGAAGAAAAACCTCTTTCAGGCAGAACTTCATTCCAGTTTGATATTCAAGAATGCCAACGAAGAAGAAACCTGGTGGATAGGCGGAACATACCGCATACCTTCGGAATGCGGATTTAATGCCGGTATAATGCTCACGCCTTCCCTCTCGGTCAATTATACTTATTTCTATAATTTTGGAAGTATCAGAAAAAACTCCTGCGGAACTCACGAAATTACGCTCAATTACTCGGTCGATCTTCAACGGGCCCTCTGTCCTACCTGTCGAAAGTTGAAATAAACGTTTTATGCCGGAAAGTAACTCCTTCTCCGGCATTTTATTTTTAAGTACAGAGAACAAACTCTGAACACCCTCTTGGTTCACCCGACTTGTCCTTCCTTCACTTTTGAATTAATTACTATCTTTGCAGACTAAAATCAGATGGAATGATCAAGATGATGATTAAAACTATAATATTCGATCTAGGCGGTGTTCTATACGATCTCGACAGACAACGATGCGTTAAAGCTCTGGAAAAAGCAGGCCTTGAAAAAGTTGATGAATTACTGACCAACTATAAGCAAGCTGGTGTTTTTCAGAAACTCGAAGATGGAGCCATCCCAGCCGGAAATTTCTACGAAGAAATACGCCAGATGGCAGGAAAATACATTCCCGACGAAACCATCAAAAATGCCTGGGATTCTTTTCTGGTTGAAATCCCCGATTACAAACTCGAAATGGTACTCAATCTGCGCAAACGTTTTCAAATATTTATGTTAAGCAATACCAACGAGATCCATTTCGGTGATGCAATTCCCCGCGCGTTTGAAAAAAATGGCAAAACAATCAACGATTATTTCGACCGTTTTTACCTTTCATTTAAAATGAATGTATCAAAACCACACCCTAATATTTTTCACCAACTGATCAGCGACTCGGGCATTAATCCGGATGAAGCGCTCTTTATCGACGATTCACCCGAAAATATCCGGGTAGCAAGTGAACTGGGATTCAAAACCTATTTAGCTAAACCCAAAGAAGATTTTTCTCACGTGTTTGAAGGCTTATAAAGAATGAAAATAATCACGGATAAAGCGCAACTGCACGGACAAAAACTAGCGGCCACCATTGGCTTTTTCGATGGAGTGCACCTGGGTCATATCCATCTGGTCAATCAGGTAAAAAAAGTGGCCGATCGCGACGGTTTGTGTTCCGCTGTAATTACATTCCGCGACCACCCGCGCAAAATCATTCATACAGAATATATCCCCGAACTGCTCACTACTTTCGAAGAGCGTCTCGAGCTTCTGTCAAAAACAGGCATTGACTATTGCATCGTGCTCGACTTTACTGCAGATTTAGCACAATTGACAGCCCGGCAATTTATTGAAGAAGTGTTGGCAAAACAATTTTCCGTTCGGGCCCTGGTTATTGGTTACGACCACCGTTTCGGAAAAAACCGGAGCGAAGGGTTCGAAGATTATGTTGCTTTCGGCAAACATGTAGGAATGGAGGTTATCCATGCTGATGCCTATCTCCACAACGAGGTACACATCAGTTCCTCTGCGGCTCGGCGGGCTCTTTCAGCCGGCCACATCAAAGAAGCCACCACGTACCTCAATCGCCCCTATACAATCGAAGGCCGCGTAGTGGAAGGTCAACGTATAGGACGGGAAATAGGATTCCCTACAGCGAATCTGGAGGTTTTGAATACTGAAAAGATTATCCCGGTACCCGGAGTCTACTCCGTGAAGGTCATTTGGCGGGGAAAGGAATACAATGGTATGATGAATATCGGAGTCAGACCCACCGTCAGTGCAAACAATCTGATTAGCATCGAAGTCCACATTTTCGATTTTGCGGTAAATATCTATGGCGAAGTACTCAAAATCCTATTTATCGATAAATTGCGCGACGAACGCAAGATGAACGGAATAGAAGAACTGAAAGCTCAATTGGCTTTAGACAAGGAAGAAGCCCTGAAAAGACTTTAAAGAAAAAACGATAAAAGAATCAACTGGTATAAAAGCGAAGGCGCTAAGTTTCAAAGAGATGTTTGTAACATTACACCTTTGCAACTAGCGCCTTCGATTATTTATTTCATTTAAGCAGAGCCCCTTATTGTTTCATCACAGGAATTTCACGTTTAATGCTTTCGTCAAGTGAAATCAAAGTTTCGGTAGCTATTACCCCTTTAATTTCCTGAATCTTACTGTTCACCAACTCCATTAAATGTTCATTGTCCCGGGCATAAAGTTTCACTAACATCGTATAAGGTCCGGTTGTAAAATGACATTCTACAATCTCGGGAATTTTCTCCAGCTCCGGTACAACAATCTTATATAAAGAGCCTTTCTCAAGTTTTATCCCAATATATGTGCATGAGCGGTAACCCAAAACTTTCGGATTAACGGTATATCCCGAACCTGTGATTACATCCATATCAATCATTCGCTGAACGCGTTGATGAATGGCTGCTCTTGAAACACCGCATTCTGCAGCAACGTCTTTAAATGGTATTCGTGCATTTCGAGAAATGATCTCGAGAATATGACGATCCAGGTTATCAATTTTTTCCATAGCAAATTGTATTAAGTCGCAAATTGTCAGCAAAAATAGCAGATTTAGCTCAAACAAGCAATATTTTTGATTTATTTTATCCGAAAATCCAATATTTTCTACAATAAAAAGAAATTAGACAGATATACAACAATCCCGACAACAAAAATACAGATTATCCGGACCTACACTCTTATGTAGTAAAGAAAAATCAATAAACGCAAAAAGAGCCAAGGCTGACCTTGGCTCTACAGGATATATGTAAACAATTATTTATTCTTTCTCATTAATTGATTGTGTAACCAATCCGGCTAATGTAAAACCAAAGATAGCTGGGATATGCGAAGTGGTTCCGTTAATCCTGGCTTTTTTGCTACACCATTCATGATTCACGAGATCCGGATCACCGGGACCATTTTTAGCTCTTGGGCAAAGACATTTATCAGTACCACAAGCTGCCACAACACCTTTGTTGTCCAGCACCTCATCGCTGTAGACACACATGAATTTTTTAGCCAGTTTCTCTCCTTTGCGGATCTTTCGACGAAGAACGGATCCCAACGGACAGCCATCTACTTTCCAGAACTCTGCTACACGGATACGGGTAGGGTCAATTTTCAGGGCTGCTCCCATGGAAGAAAAGAAGGTAGCATTGGTCTGTGTAGCCATGCGGATCAGATGGATTTTATTCTCGAGACTGTCAATGGCATCGATGATGTAGTCGTAGGTATCAAGCTGGAAAAAGTCGTGCGTTTCTTTACTATAAATCTTCTGTAAAGCCGTAATTTCAGCATTTGGATTTATTTCGAGAAGGCGTTTCTTCAACACTTCAGTTTTCACCTCCCCCACTGTCTGGGTAGTTGCAAGCAACTGACGGTTAATATTGGTAACGCATACACGATCTGAATCGACAATGGTCAGATTATAAATACCCGATCGCACCAGGCTCTCGGCACACCAGCTACCCACGCCTCCGATTCCAAAGATAATGACCCGCTGCTGAGCCATCTTATCCATTCGTTCCTTACCTAACAGTAATTCTGTCCGCTGAAAAATAGCTTTCTCAATACCCATTTTTTATTATTTCAGATTAGATTATTGGAACAATCAGCCATCGACAGGCCTGATTAGATCGAAAACAAAAGTACGAAAAAGAGGAATCTATTCTCGCAACCCAAATATTTCTAACGGATTATGAAGTTTTTTGAATTCCAGATAACGCGAATGCAAACTACGCTGATAACCACTAAAAACGAAAAAACAGCCCCTTTTTTTATTGTAATCGGTTGAAAAAGTCCTGCAATCCGGCATTAGCATCTTCGAGTTTATCTTCCCAGTGTTTTACTGAGTTTTCACCGATCTTGTCAGTAATGTATTTCACTGAAACCATGGGAATGGAAAGCCGTTTACACAGAGCAGCAACAGCGAAGTTCTCCATATCAAAAGCATCAGCTTCATCGATTACTTCAGTAACAAACGAGTCACCTGTATTGCAGGTATTACACTTCTGCCAACCGGATAAGAATGCAATATCTCTCAGTTCTTCTGTAAAATCATGCTGATAATCTACCCCAAAATCTTTGCACTTCTTCATATCGCGATCGACGAACTTACTACAAACAACGAGCGAATCAACCTCGTGCTCCACTGATCCGGCCGTACCGATGTTTAAAACCAGGTCAGGCTTATTCGAAAGAACGGATTCATAAACAGATATCGCGGCATTAACCTTACCTATACCGGTTTGGCAATAGGAGATATGGCATCCATCGAAATTGACTTCGACACGCTCTTGCGGAATAGCATAGGTGACTAATATATTCATTTTTACGGATTGACTTTTTGATCTGACAAAAGTAGGGAAATTAGCATAATCCCGGAAAACTGAAATATTAAACCTTCTAAATATACCATTCCGGATTAGGACATAACAACTAAATTTACATAAACATCACGGAGAATTCATTGAAAAATTGACAATAAAAAAGACCGGAGGGATTACTCACTCCAGTCTTTTTTTATTGTCACACACCTCTTTTATTTTAAATATTCTGGAGGTTCAGCAATTAATTACGCCATTCCTTTTCCGTGGCAGTTTTTGTATTTCTGACCACTACCGCAAGGGCAAAGGTCATTACGACCTACTTTTTTCTCAACATGCACCGGCTCGCGCTTAGGCTCCGGACGTTGCGGCTGTTGCGGAGCCTGGCCGTATTCATCTTTTTGAGTATGATACTGGCTATAATCCTGCTTCGGTTCGTGTTTGGCTTCATGCACTTCTTCCGGTTCACGCACAGGAATCTGACCGCGCATCAATACGCTCACTGTTTTACGGCTAAAGGAGTCAACCATCTCTTTAAACAAGCCAAACGATTCAAGCTTGTAGATCAACAGTGGATCTTTCTGCTCATAACTGGCATTCTGCACCGACTGACGGAGTTCATCCATTTCGCGCAAATGTTCTTTCCACGCTTCGTCGATGGTATGAAGCAGAATGGTTTTCTGGAAGGTTTTTACGATATCTTTCGACTCTGTTTCATAAGCTTCTTTCAGATTACAAGAGATATTGAACATTCTTTTACCATCGGTTACGGGAATCATGATGCTCTCGTAAACGTTACCTTGCGTTTCGTACACTTCTTTGATCACAGGATTGGCCACATGCGCCATTTTCTCTGTTTTCCGTTTGAAAGATTCCAGTACGTGATGGAAGAGCTGATCAACAAGCTTCGCGTCTTTTTCAGATTTAAAGTGATCAGCATCAAAAGGCATTTCTATGGCAAATACACGGAACACTTCTTCTTTCAATCCCAAATAATCATTGGAATCGGAGAACTCTTCAATGATGCTTTTCGATGCATCATATATCATGTTTACAATATCCAACGTGATGCGTTCGCCTCTCAATGCGTGACGACGTTTGGTATAGATCACCTCGCGTTGTGCATTCATTACGTCATCATATTCAAGCAGACGTTTACGGATTCCGAAGTTATTTTCTTCCACTTTCTTCTGCGCACGTTCGATCGATTTCGAGATCATGCTGTGCTCGATCATCTCGCCTTCGTCAAACTTCAGACGGTCCATGATAGCAGTGATACGTTCAGCTCCAAAGAGACGCATCAAATCGTCTTCCAACGAAACGTAGAAAATAGAAGACCCCGGGTCTCCCTGACGACCGGCACGACCACGTAACTGTCGGTCGACACGACGTGATTCGTGACGCTCTGTACCGATAATGGCCAAACCACCCACCTCTTTCACTGCAGCTGACAGCTTGATGTCGGTACCACGACCCGCCATGTTAGTAGCGATAGTTACGGTTCCTGACTGGCCCGCTACAGAAACAATTTCCGCTTCGCGTTGGTGCAGTTTTGCATTCAATACATTGTGGTTGATCTTGCGCATGGTAAGCATTTTGCTCAATAACTCAGAGATTTCCACTGAAGTAGTACCCACCAATACCGGACGGCCTTGTTCTACCAGCTTAACGATCTCTTCGATCACGGCAGTGTATTTCTCACGCTTAGTGCGATACACTCGGTCATTCATATCGTTACGGGCAATTGGTCGGTTGGTCGGGATGGTTACCACATCCAATTTATAAATATCCCACAACTCGCCCGCTTCTGTCTCAGCCGTACCGGTCATACCCGACAGCTTTTTGTACATGCGAAAATAGTTCTGGAGCGTAACAGTTGCAAATGTTTGAGTTGCTGCTTCTACGGTTACGCGCTCTTTGGCTTCAATCGCCTGGTGCAGACCGTCAGAGTAACGGCGACCTTCCATAATACGGCCGGTCTGCTCATCAACGATCTTCACTTTATTATCAATTACTACATATTCATCATCTTTCTCAAAAAGCGTATAGGCTTTCAGCAACTGATTAACAGTGTGAACGCGTTCTGCTTTAATCGAATAGTTTTGAAGCAGTTCGTCTTTGCTTGCTTGTTTTTCTTCTTCTGAAGCTGAAGATTGCTCAATCTCGGCAATATGAGCTCCAATGTCAGGTAACACGAAGAAATGAGGATCTTCCGAGTTTCCGGTCATCACATCAATACCTTTATCGGTCAGGTCAATGCTGTTATTCTTCTCATCGATCACAAAGAAAAGCGGATCAGTAACAATATGCAGGTTACGGTTATTATCCTGAATGTAGAAATCTTCGGTCTTCAGCATTTGCGCTTTTATGCCCGGTTCGCTGAGGAACTTGATCAACGGTTTGTTTTTCGGCATCCCTTTGTAAGAACGGAATAGCAACAAACTTCCTTCTTCGCGCTCTTTTGAATCAGAAGATGCGAGTTTCTGGCGAGCTTCAGCCAGCAGTCTGGTACACAAGGTGCGTTGTTCGTTCACCAAACGCTCTACACGAGGACAGAACTGCTCAAACATCTGATCTTCGCCTTTAGGCACAGGACCAGAAATAATCAACGGTGTACGCGCATCATCGATCAACACCGAGTCAACCTCATCGACAATCGCATAATTATGTTTACGTTGCACCAAATCTTCGGGACTCATCGCCATATTGTCGCGGAGGTAGTCAAAACCGAATTCATTATTGGTACCGAAAGTAATATCCGCCTCGTATGCTCTGCGTCGGGCATCAGAGTTAGGTTGGTGTCTGTCAATACAATCCACGCTCAATCCATGAAACATATATAACGGCCCCATCCATTCCGAGTCTCGTCTGGCAAGATAGTCATTCACTGTCACTAAGTGCACACCATTACGGGTCATTGCATTTAGGAATACCGGCAGGGTTGCCACCAACGTTTTACCTTCACCGGTCGCCATTTCCGCAATTTTGCCTTTATGCAAAACGGTACCTCCAAACAGCTGGCAATCGTAGTGAATCATTTCCCAGAAGATTTCATTACCCCCGGCTTTCCATTTATTAAAATAGACAGCCTTATCTCCTTCGATCTTCACAAAATCATGAGAAGCAGCCAAATCGCGGTCAAATGCTGTAGCCGTAACTTCCACTCTATCATTTTGAGTAAAACGGCGAGCTGTATCTTTTACAATAGCAAAGACTTCGGGCAACACCTCGTCCAACATTTTTTCCTGTTTGTCGTAAATCTGCTTTTCGAGGTTGTCAATTTCAGCCCACGATGTTTCGCGTTCTTCAATATCTTGTTGCTCAATGGCTGCTTTCTTTTGCTCTATGGCCAGACGTTCCTCGGCTACGCAATCCTGCAATTGTTGCATGACTGCAGCAGAACGGGCCCGTAATCCGTCATGATCCAACTGCTCAATTTCAGGATAAATAGCCTGAATCTTTTTTACGTACGGATCTATCTCTTTTAAATCTCGCTGTGATTTATTCCCGAATAAACTCTTTAGAAAATCATTAAATCCCATAATATAAATGTGTCTGATTGTTTTACGATATAATAATGCCAGGCAGAATGCTGATTCCTATAATTTAATGAATAGCCAACTTCGATTTTGGAGTATACTATTCAAAAAAACAGAATAAATGAGCGGATAAGCCTGAGTAAAGCCGGACAAAAATAAACTAAAATAATGATTTACGCTATTTTGTCTTAAATATTTATCTGTCCGGTAAGAAGAAGAAGATGGCTGGTGAATCAATACAATTCACGCAAAACGCCATCGGAACAGGCGCTTGGGGCACGTATGCGAAGATAATAAGCAACTGTGGGCGCAACTTCAGTTGCTTTTACCTCACGGTTTACCTTAATAGGTTTTATGTTATTGCCAAAGAAGATCAGAGGAGTCTGAATAGCTGATTTACGTACTTTTACGGGATCGGACTTGCGATCTTCCACCGACTCTTTCCATCCGGGTTGAAGCTCCAGCAACAGGTCTCCCGAAATCTTACGGTGAGCACCGTTACGTATCTCGTTGATGTTGTCATTTGCACGTCCATGATACAGGCTGAAAGAGGTAACAACATCCTGTACTCCGCTCATTTGAATAAGAAACTCGGCTGCTTTGGTTTGTACTTGTCCCAGATCGAGCTGTTTATCATCTATCAATTTGCGGTTCAGAAAAATTTGACGGTCAAAATAACCCGAAACCCAGTCCCCTTGTCCATAAATGGGCATAAGGTACATATTCAACAATGCGGTAGCACGGTTGATAAAAAACTCACCCGAAGGGATGTTTAATCGCTCGGGAACATATTCATTTTCTTCGAAATAACCTGTAGACGCAACAAAAACCAACGCGTTTTTCAGTCCAACATTTGCGTCGATGGCAGCAAGCAGAATTTCCAGCTGTTTATCCAGGCGCAAATAGGTATCCTGAATTTCGATGGAGTTATCATTTTGTGCTTTATTCCTGAAAGCGCCTGCA
Source organism: Bacteroidales bacterium (assembly GCA_963668555.2). Taxonomy (GTDB): domain Bacteria; phylum Bacteroidota; class Bacteroidia; order Bacteroidales; family UBA7332; genus CAXXIC01. The sequence continues at coordinate 3,409,972 of CAXXIC010000001.1, read as the reverse complement.
TGAAATGTAACCGAGAGAAAATCGGGATAGCTTCGCTTTCCGAATGTTTCATTTTTAAAGAAATTCAGCACCAGACGATTTACCTCCTCATTCACCAGAGCACCTGATTTGAATTGCTCCAGATTATCTTTCGGCTTACGAAACGAATATTTAAATCCGAAATCCTTTTGCCGGTAAGGCATGTATTTATAAAAGGAAGGTGCATACAATGGCTCCCACACCATCGACTCTAAACGATCCGATAGGGGGTTTTTATTGTTATCCGTCTCAAAATGTGAGGGAACATTGGTATAATAGGTAGAAGTAGCCCAACGACGATTGCGATTATCGATCCAGAAAGCGCCATCTGCAGCATGTCCACCGCTCAAAATAGCTTCATCAAAATCGGGTGCAAAAGCATACACTGAACCGAAACCTTCGGTTGCCGTCTTCAGCTCATCAGTAACGGTCGAAACCAATAAATTGCGTGGTGATACGGTTTCATCACTGTAGTTTCCCATGTAAGCGGGATCAAGCAAAGACAAAACAGGCTTTTTCGTTTCACGATTGAAGCGATGAGCCCCGGTAATCCCATGATACCACGGATTTGCCCCTGTAAATAGAGTAGCCGATGCCGATGCTTCATCGGGATTGGGATATTCATATTTCATGTCGCGATAATAAGCACCTTCCCGCATCAAACGTTTGAAGCCGCCTTCGCCAAACATGTTATAAAATTGACTTAGATAGTCACCCCGAAGTTGATCTATGACAATCCCTACCACCAACCTGGGTTGATCGGGAGAGATCTGCGCCTGCATTTGTGCAGCCGAAAGAACAACAATAATCGAGGTTAAGAATTTCTTCATTTTATTTTCTTGATTGGCTCATTGACAACATGGATTGAAAAACAACCATTTAATCATGTACCATTTACTATTTAATGCTCCCCAACACTATTACAAAATATTATTTCTTAGAGCCTGTTTAATTTTTATTGCGATACTTTTTTAGGACTATTTCGAGGTAGATTTTTTACTTTTTTTCCGCAGATTTAGCGGGCTAAATCAAGGGGGAAAAGTAAAAAATATGCCCGAAAGAGACTAAAAAAGGAGCAAAGAAAGTAGACTCTTCTCCTTTTAGGAAATGTTTCGGTAAAATTTAAACAGGCTCTTAACGTTTAATAAATAGAAGCGTCCGGAAAAATGACCGGAACAACAGGGTAAACGTTAAAAAGAGGAATGCCACTGCAAACTGTTGCGGCAAAAACCATACCAAAAGCAAAAAAACGGCCAAAATGGCAGCATTTGCCATATGATAGTAGACTAAATGTCTTTTTAGGGGTGGAATCAGACAAGTTATCGCAAACAGTAGATGCAGCGGATGCATCACAAAAAGCGCATAATTGGGATTGGTAGCCGGGTGAGTCGAGATAAAAGTCATAAAGAAAATCAGCGAACCGGCTAAGCCATAAATCAAAAACAAGACCACATCGATCCAGGCATACAAACGCTTTTTACGAAATCCAAGAAAACTAACAAGAAAAATCAACACCATAAAGAATGCCGTCACCGCATTGGGTGAAAGCAGATAAGGTTCCGTTTCGGCAGTCAAAGGTTCTGCAGGAAGAATCTCCTGATCAGAAACGACCAATTTCCGCTCCACACCTACAGAGTCAACAATAACTGCTCGTCTATAAGCATCTTCCATATATTGAGGAAGAAACATCTGCTCTATATAAGTTGACTTTCGGTCAAGTTCACTACCTAAAATCAGATCGATGCCAAAGGTCAGCCATTGATGTTTTCCGGTGCAATCATGAATCAACCGACGAAACGTTAGCGTTGGGATGGAATCTTTGTATATGATTTTTCCTTCTACGTTATTCTCAATAATCAAGCGCGGTCGGGTGGCACAATTATCAAAAAGGAAGTTGTATTTATAACTACGGTTTTGCGGTTCGGCATTGATCATCAACGCATCAAAAACTTTTTGTTTTTCATCCGGATTCAGGTTGAGCACCTGCTCTCGAACACTCATATGTCGGATGTAGCTCTCTATAGGAAGATATTCAAAGTTGGTAACACTGAGAATATAATCGGCATCCCCTTTGGTGAAACGATAAACAAAATTCGGACTTTGAAAATCAAACGTTCCGTAGTTAAAAATCAAATCTACGTGATTGACGGAATCCTTCACCCGGATAGCGGTATGCCCGTACATGGCATGTATTTCATTGGTTTTGGCATAAGTCAGCATGCTTATGACGGTTTTATCGCTCAGGGTGGGATAGGCATGCAGCGATATAGAGGCTACAATCGTCAACAGAGATAGTATAAACTTTTTCATCCAAACAAATGTTTCTTAATAGGTATATCCGGGGGCATTTTCAAAATAGAGTACCGCTGTTCCATCGGGCCATTTGCGTGATTTATCGATTTACAGACTTCACAACAGATCCTATTGTCTATCTTTGAATGCAATCAGCACAATGGCTGCAAAGATACAGCAAAAAGTAATCCTGAAAAGGGTAAAAGTTACTAAATGCCGGGAGTTTGAATGAAAAACGCTGATAACTATTGGGGACATGTATCGCAAAATAAAAAAAATCAATGATATGAAACGAGCATTTATTTTACTACCGCTACTATTGCTGACTATTATCAGCACAACTACTGCACAAGACATTATCTTACCCAAACCCCGCACCTCTGGAGGTATGCCACTGATGGAGGCCCTCTGCAAACGAGCTTCAAGTCGGGAATTCAGTTCAACGGACATAGATAAACAAATGCTATCAAATCTTTTATGGGCAGCATGGGGGTACAATAGGGCAGAAAAAAGGACAGCACCTTCGTCGCGCAACCTGCAAGAATTAGAACTGTACGTTGTAAAAAAGACCGGAGTTTACATCTACGATGCCCGTAAAAACATTCTGAAGCAAATATCAAACCTTGACGTGCGAAAATCAACCGGTAACCAGGAGTTTGTATCTGTTGCCCCAATAAATATCGTTTTCGTGGCAGATCTTTCTAAAGGCTCTGATATTGAAACTTCTCACGCAAATTGCGGATTTATTTCGCAAAACATTTATCTCTTTTGTGCTTCCGAAGGTCTGGGAACTGTGGTTAGGGCATATTTCGATAAGGATGAAATCCGCAAGGTTTTGTATTTGAAAGAGACTCAGATACCTATTTTAGCCCAAACTGTTGGATATAAAAAGTAGGAAAGATTTCAATAAAATAACAACCCTTTTCTTTCGCGATACATATTAAAAGGAAAAAGCACCGAATTATTATAAATGATTCGGTGCTTTTTTTGATTAAAAAAAAATAGGCTGAAAGAATATCTTCCAGCCCTTAGATAACCCTTCAATGATAATCGTTAACCCTCACAAATTACACATTCTCATTTCAAGTATTTTTAAATACGGTTTCGGTAAATCATCGCCAGATTAAAGACTAACAATTCTATCATTTCAACCTTTCCCCAGACCACAAAATAAATATACAGAAGGAAATTATGACTTATCAAATCAGAAAAAGATTGAGGCAATTTGATAAATCAAATCTGATCAAATCAAATTTAACGAATCTCTTTACCAGAATATGAACCATTGATTATTTTCAGGGCAAATCCGACGGTATAGAAGAACTCTTACGCCAAACCGATGGTGTCACTTTTGTCGAAATTTTGAACTGCCGGCTGAAATTGGATAGCTCAGTAAAACCCACCTCTTCTGCAATATCGGTCATTGTAAGATCTGGTCGAACAAGCATCAATCGTTTAGCTTCTTCAATGCGAAGACTGTTAATCCATGCATTAAAATTCATTTTTTCCTCTGCATTAATAAAAGAAGAGAGCATTGCCCGCTTTATATTGAATTGGCGGGCCATATCATCGATGGTATATCCTTGAGCTAAATACGGCTTCCCGGTGAATATATCCTGTCTCAACTCAGCCCATACGAATTTGCGTGAACCGACCATTTGTAGAGTATTCTCCACGTTCTGTACCGGTGAAACTACTGGCTCAATTAGCTTATAAAACTGGTCGTATTGAATATAGAATATGGCAAAAGTGAGATAAAACAAAGAATAAATAACTGTAAAAACAAATGTGAATAGCAGGGATGATATAAAGGTGGAACACAAAGCCAGAACCCCGATGCTTAAAGCAGAATAAAATGCATAACGTACCCAATGTAACTCCAGCTTAACCGGATCGGCAAAATAGTTATCAATTTTCTCCTGATATTTCCGCTCCTCAAGACGAAACATCCGGATGCATTGGATTAACTGATAAAGATACGCTGCAAAGAAAACCAGTCGCAAAAATACGGTTGGAGCTAGAATATGGGCGTGCACATCCTGAAATGATAGTAAAACAGGATCGCCAAAAGAAATAGTCAATCCAACAAAAATCAGCATACCTAAAACAACTGGAACTAGATGTTTAATAACAACAATCCTGCTAATTCGCTCAGGATTAAGCAGTGTCAATAAAGTGGTTGTAAAAAGCAATGCCTGCAAGGAAGAAATTACGAGTGTCGGAAATGAAAAAAGGTCTATTATTTGAACTGACATAATGGTTGTAGTCAAATTAATAAAAGCCAGTACAAAATACGCCACTGCCAGTACGCGCAACGAAATGCGATAGCTAATCATTGCTTCACCCCTGGGATGGGGAAACGTTAGAAAACAGAGTCCCATCACAGAACAAATGGCTACAACAAGCACATTTAATATCAGAAAACCTGTAGACGAGATTAGTTGGTTCATATTACTCTTTAACAAGGGACTGAATCGCTGATTAATAAAAACAAAAGTACAACTTTTTCCAAAAACAAACAGGATTGGAGCATCCACCAACCCTGTTTGTTTTCTCAGCTATTTTTCAAAGCATAAGTTTTGGCTTTGAGAAAAGCAGCCAGATCTTCAGTTTTCTTATATTGTTTTTGTACTTCCCATGGGATGATTTCGCCGACCGTCACTTTTATTACCTTACCTCGTTTATTAAAAATCTCGTAAGGCATTCTCATACTTCGCAACTGCCAGTGTATGCGCCCCAAAAAATTAAAGAACCAGGAGTTTTTTCCATGAACATAAATAGGAATCACCGGTACCTGCGAAGCCTGAATCAAACGGATAACCGTGGGTTGCCAATCACGGTCTGTCACCCGCAATCGATTTGTTTTATTAAAGTTAGAGACCGCTCCGGCTGGAAAGAATCCCATTGGATGCCCCTCCCGGATATGTTGCAGGGTTAATTTTAAGCCTTGCATATTTTCAGGAGAGCTAACATTCTTACTCGTAGATGGTTTCACTCCAATAAAGTTACAGGACATAGTCTTTACCATCATCAGTATCGAATTCACCATATACTTATAATCCTGGCGGCGACGCGCCATCATATCAACCATTATCAGGCCATCGAGTCCCCCGTAGGGATGGTTAGATACCGTAATAAATGCCCCTTCAGGCAAATGTTGTAAACGATCTTCGTGCACTATCTCATAACTTACTCCCACTCCTTTAAGAAAAGAAGCCGTAAATTCATACCCCTCAAGATGGGCGGATTTTGCATATTCTTTATTTACACGGTCTATTGCCAATAATTTTAATACAATCCGGGCCAACTTAAGGCCTATTTTACCTCTCAGCAACGGAGTGGTTTTCACCAAATCCGTTTCATCCAGAATTACCTTTCGCATTACTTCGTTTTGATCTTCATTAAAATAATTCCGATACCAATCCAGATCATTTCCCGGATACGGGTTACCAGACTAACATAAATACCCAATCCGCCTACCGGACCTACCAATGGAGCAATCTTCATCAACTCCAAAGCCCCCGTGTAACCCAACTCACGCGGCCCAACCTGCATTGGGAAAAAGAATAGAATATTTGCCAATAAGGTGGTAATGGCGACCATTACAAAAGCTTGCAGATAGCTGACATCAATACCGATAGCATGGATGATAAAATAGACTTCAGTACAATTAACCAATCGCCCTAAAAATTCCAATCCCAGGGTAACATAGAAGGTTTTACGGCGGTTAAGATATAAATCAGATATTTGAGTATCAATTTCAATGAGTTCAGCCTCTTTTTTCTCATAGAAATCGGCTGCTTTCTTCTTAAAAAAAGGCTGCTTCTTGAGTAAAGAAAAGAATTTAAGCAACAACCCTCTTTTATATCCCCGAAAAAAGAGGATAATCAATCCGACAAAAATGATAAAAACAAGGGTGAATATAATTGACATATCCCGCGAAATGGTAATAAACAGCGCAATTACCAGAATAGAGGTCAACCAAAAGAAAAAGTGAGCCATAATATGGATCATGGTATAGAGCACTACGGATGAAGTCGCCTTGTGGCCTCCGACCAGTCGCTGCAACTCCATAGCCCTGTAAGGCATCCCTCCCATCATACCGGCCGGGGTAGAATAATTAAGAGCAAAACCACTAATAGTTAATTGTAGCGATTTCAAAAAAGAAACCTTTCCGCTGTTTTTATCATCATTAATTATCAGATGGAATGCTTTTGCATTAATCAGATAGACAACCATCCAGACACCAACAATGGGGAAAAACCACCAACCTGTTTTAAGTATATTTTCTATAATAGTTTCGATGCCAATTTTCCAGACAATCAACAAGATGGCAACTATAGCGATTACTAAAAAAATATTTTTGGCGATCTTACCTTTTTTCATATTTACCGGCTAAAATGTTTTCATTGATAGATTTACACACACGTTCATAACCCTTCAATCCGGTCAATAAAGCCAGATTCAACAATACGATTTCGAAAATAAAGTAAAACCACGGATAACCGATCAAAGTAAATCCAAAGAGAAATAAAGATCTTGAATTAAACGAAAGAGCATGCATCCAGAAGATTATACCCTTAGATTGCATTCTGAAATCGTTTTTCAGTTTCTCTGAAATAGTATTTTCCAGCTTTGAGGCAATCGTTTTCCGCATTTTTTGAATCTCTGGAGTCAGGCTTTCCTGACCTTTTGTATAGGAGCGATAGAAAAACTGAAAAAATTTCTCCGCAAAATCTTTTCTCCATGACAAGGCCAGATATTTCTTTTGCAATGACTCTGTATCATCAAGTTCACTGCCCGCAGTACCTTTAAGGAAAAAGAGGTGGATATTTTTGAAATAATCAGCAATTGCAGCCTGACGAGAATGAGAATATCCCGACAATAATGCCAAAGCAAAGATATAAACCGGAGCGCCATCAAAATGCATCGTTCGCAAACAAATAGCGATGTAGATGGTGGAAAACCATAAATCACCGGCAAAGCCATCCAAGATACGTCCGATTTTTGATTTAATGCCGGTCAACCGTGCCAATTGACCATCTACACAATCGAGTATATTGGCCAGAATAAGTAATAATATGCCGGTGACATTAGTCCAGATATCATCAAAATAGAAACGGGTACCTGCAGCTATGCCCACAAATATGGATAATATCGTCACCATATTGGGGGTAGCGGGAGTATGTTTGAGCAGAAGTGCTATTTGAAAACCGATAGGACGATAGAAATAACGGTCTAAAAAGTTCTCTATCTCCAGAGACTTGAGAGAAGATTCAAGTGTAATTTTACCTGTATTCTGATTTGCCATTTTATCGAAACATTTTAATTTAGTCGACTAAACGGCGGCAAAGGTAATAATATTAAATAATTTTCGGAGGACTCACACCGGTTATTTGAATGAATAACCACCGTCAACGACGATTATTTCACCATTAATGTAACGATTATTCAACAACATCAGATAGACATCGGTCAACTCTTCGGGTTCACAAAAACGCTGTAAAGCAATTTTACTGTTGATATTGGCTTTTATTTCGGCAGGTTTAGTTTTTTGCCATTCAGTATCGACAAATCCGGGGGCTATCGCATTCACCCGAATGGATTTTGGAGCAAGAAATTTGACGAGATTCTTTACGAGAGCATGAACAGTCGCTTTAGTCACCCCATAAACCAACGATACAGAATGGGGATGAATCCCCATCAACGAACCGGTAAAAACGACTGATGCTCCGTCATTGAGCTGTTCATAAATTTTTCGCAACAAGAAAACGGGGAAATGCACATTTGCGTCAAATACACGTTTCCACACTTCCGGATCGATGTTCAGAAAATCTGTCCGGTCTGTAATTCCCGCGTTAAAAATGAGAGCATCCAGCGCGATCTGATTATCTGCTAAAAAATCGCTGATCAGGCCAATACTTGAAGTCTCGGTAATATCGGCTTGTAAGATATATGTTTTATGGGAAGGATAGGATTGGTTAAATTCGTCTTGAACCGTTTGAGCTCTTTGGCTATCTGCACTGTAAGTAAGAATTACATCAAACCCTTCGCTCAATAATCTTTGAGCAATAGCTTTTCCGATACCTTTTGTACCTCCGGTCACCAATGCCTGACGATTCTTCATACTAATCTTCTTTGGGGATTACCGGTTTTGCATTGCGTTCCACGCGCAAATTCTGATTATAGCTTTCGAATATCGATTTTTTCAGGCTGGATGAAGATACACCATTGCCGTAAGGGAAGTAAAATACATCAACGCCTAAATCCTGCAAGTAATCGTATTTACCGTACCAGTCGTCACCGACTACAAATGCATCAATATGTAGTTTTTTTACAATCTCGGTGTGATCCAACGTATGTTGGGGAATCACGATATCCGGCGCTTTCAGAGCTTCGACAATCTGCAAACGCTCATTAAAAGGAATAGCCGGTTTTGCTTTATAAGAGCATACCAATTCGTCTGTACTTACACCCACAATCAACAAATCGCCCAAATTGCGGGCATAATTGATCATTCTCAAGTGATTGAAGTGGAACATATCAAACGTTCCGGATGTATATACTACGGTTTTATTTTTAAACATGGCAATATTTTTTCTAAGCAATCTGTTTGCTGTTATTTTTCCGACGCAAAATTAATCATTTAATCCGAAGTATTGCCGGGAAGATTGAGAACGTTATGTTTTGTTTATAAGCAAACAGTTAGGAATAAAATTTTAACGGGTTCCTAATACCCTAACAACCATATTTGAATGGGCCGGATCGTTTGAAATTACACTAATGCGTTCATTAAGTCCGCTTCGCAGTTTTCCGGAAAGAAGTGCTATATCCAATTTTGCAGACTTACCGGGGGCAATACTGGAGCGATCAATTTTTACTTGCAGATAGCTAGCGTCGCAGGCTACTTTGTGGATATGAAGCGTACTTTTTCCGGTGTTTTTAATAGTAATCACTTGATTTTTCTTTTCACCGGGAACAATTTTCCCAAAATCAACATTGAGAGAAGATACTTCTATATGAGCGGCTTGCGCACGTTGTTCCGGAGTCAGAGTTGAAAAATCCTCAACAATATTGGCGCTAACGGAAATCTTGCGATCGTTAGCAATACGCGATTCATTGTTCAGTAACAAAAAAACGTCATCGGTACGTGCGCCCCAGTCTTTAATGGCATTTCCTTTATAAGTGATGATAATTTCACCTTGCGCTCCCGCATTTAATACAGCAGGACTCGTCTCTACGACTAAATGAGAAGGTACACGACTAAAATGTACAGACAGCGGGGCTTTCCCGCTGTTGTAGATTCCGATTTTATCTGTTTTGGTCATTTTATTCGATACATCATAAAAAGGGAGATTGATATTTTTCAACTTCAAATCTCCGATCGAATACGGAAATGACTCACTGATACTAGCTGTTTTGGGAGTCACATTTCCTTTAATAGTCAAAGTCACATTACCATCTTTGGCATTACTGTAAACGGTAATCTGTTTAACGAACTGACCGGGACGGCCCTTAGCACTGTAAGTTGCCTTTATAAATCCTGTTTTGCCAGGAGCAATAGGCTCTTTAGTCCAATCCGGTGTTGTACATCCGCATGAGGCGGAAACACGACTGATTACCAATGGTGCATCACCTTTATTGGTAAAAATAAACTCACAGGTCACACTTCCGTTTTCCTCGGCAATCGTACCGAAATCGTGCGATTTGTCTTTAAAATCGATTACCGCACCAGTCTGTGCATACATCGACACTGCGACAATAAGAAAAGTTGCAAATAAAAAAAGTTTTTTCATAATCATCAATGGTTTTGAGATTAACATTCGGTTAAATAAACACGTCTGCAAAAGTATAAAAATGCGTACACTTTATCCTGTTTGCTTTCTTTTTTTTCTGAATTAAAAACGTGCCATTCCTCTTCTTTAAAATAATCATAACAAATTGCCCCGGCATCACGCAAGGGCAATCTCTATAAACACACAAAACCATCAAATCACATTATGATTTGTTATCTATGAAAATTCATTATCTAATGCGTTGCCTGATATTCCGAAGGAGAAATATTCAGCGCCTCTTTGAAACATTTCGAATAATAAGAGGGCGATGTAAATCCGCAACGGTAAGCAATCTCACTAATGGTAAGATTTTTGGCAGCTAATAGCGGCAAAGATTTCTTTACTTTATAACTTTTGAAAAACTCGCTGGGCGAATACCCCGTTATCTCTTTAATTTTCCGGTAAAGGTGGATGCGCGACAAGCCAATCTCCTGGCTCACCTTCTCGATGCTGATATCGCTTTCGCTGATGTTTTCATCCAGTACGGCACAAACTTTCTTGATAAACTGCTTATCGGATGAGTCCAGGTCAATCTCGGCATAACTTCCAAAGAATTCATTCTTGAAGTAGCTCTTGATTTGCTTTTTCAACGACAGGAGGTTTCGAATCTTCAGTTGCAGTTGTTTCGTATTGAAAGGCTTTGACAAATAATCGTCAGCGCCGAGTGTGAGACCATTGATCATTTGCTCTTCGCCGGTTAGTGCCGTGAGCATGATGATCGGGATGTGGCTGATGGCGAGGTCCCCTTTTACTATTTTGCAAAACTCGAAACCATCCATTTCAGGCATCATCACATCGCAGACGATCAGGCTGATCTCATTATCACGTAACACCTGAAGCGCCTCTTTACCGTTGGTGGCAATTCGCACGATGTACTCCTGTCTAAAGGTACTTTTGAGATATTCCCTCAGATTATCATCGTCCTCAACAATCAGGATCGAATGTTCTTTCGCTTCCGTGAGATTATCGGAAGGTAATTCCAAGTCCTTCAAAACCGGCATTTCGAAGACGCTTTCCCTTACTGGCAAAGCCTCCGTGACAAAACAGGTGGTATCCGGATTAAAATGCGCCGCACCTTTTTTCAACACGATGGTGAAACGACTTCCTTCACCGGGTTGACTTTCTACCGTGAGCGTGCCACCGTGAAGTTCCACAAATTCCTTTGAGAGGTTGAGTCCGATGCCGGTTCCACTGCTGTAATCCCCCGCTCCCTGATAAAAGCGGTCAAAGACTTTTGCCATTTGATCGGCATCCATCCCTTTCCCGGTATCGGCTACGGAAATGAGCAACACATCGGCTTCTTCAATCAGTTCAACGTGTATCTTCCCGGCTTTTCCCGTAAATTTAAAAGCATTGGAAAGCAGGTTGAGCAAGACTTTCTCTATTTTGTCTTCATCGTAATATATTTCAATTCCTTCACAGGGAAGCGACAGCGTATAATCAATCAGTTTGATATGCGCCTGATAGTTGAAGGCCGACTTGGCATTCTTGACCAACGACACAATATTCATCTTCCGCACATAAAGCTTCATTTCGTTGCCCTCTATTTTACGAAAATCGAGGAGTTGGGTAATCAGGCGCAACAGCCGGTCGGTATTGTTTTTCATCACGACAAGTTCCCGGTGGATTTCAGGAAACTTCTTCATCTCGAGAATCCGGTCAATCGGCGAAATGAGCAAGGATAACGGAGTGCGTAGCTCATGGGATATGTTGGTGAAAAAGCGGAGTTTCTGAGCCGTCACATCCTCGATCTTCTCATTCATGACTACCAGTTGCTCCCGTTGTTGTGCCAATTCATCCCGTTGGTTATTGATTTCAGTATTCTTCTGTTGCAGTTCAAAATAGATCCGCTTCATGTGAAGGTAGGCGAAATAAAGCAGTATAGCGAGAAACAATGCAATACATAAGAGTATAACGGTGATAAACAGCAACGTACGCTGGTTATTGTATTTATAATCCAGAAACTGTAGTTTAAGCAGCTGATTCTCTATCTTCCCCAGATAATCATTAATCTGGGTAGATTGCAACTTCAGAATCTCAGCATTCGTCTTATCGACAACTGCGGTATTCAAAAGGTATTCTTTCCTGAAAGGTTTGCTTTGTAAAATATCCAGAGCTACCTGAATGGCTTTACCTCCACCGGTCGGGTACAAAAGCGAAGCGGTCAGTTTTCCGTCAATTACAGCCTGGATTCCTCCTTGTGGACCTTGCAATGCATCCACTCCCACGATGATCATCTGTCGGGGATCAATTCCCCTGCTTTTACAAGCCTCATATGCCCCCAAAGCCATTTCATCGTTGTGGGCAAATATGGCCTGTATTTTATTTAAGTCGGGATAAGCTTTAATCTTTGCAAAAGCCTCACTCTTCAGCCAGCTACCAACCAGTTTTCCTTTTTGTTGCAAATTCGAGGCCACAGAAATGCTTTCAATAAATCCTTTATGACGTTCGCGGGCAGGTGAAGATCCTTCCAATCCCCACACCTCCAGAACATTCGTTTTAGTTTCGGCTAAATTATCCAGAAACAATGCGGCTGATTTTCCGATGGCGTGATTGTCAGAACCAATAAAAGAGGAGTAATTATCGCTGTCTATTTTCCGATCGATTAGAATAGTGGGGATTCCCTGTTTAAAAGCTTTTTGCGCGATCGGGGTGATGGGTTTTGACTCATTGGGTGATATGATCAGCAGATCCACTTTTTTATTCAGCAAACTCTGAATTTGCTTCACCTGTAGGTCGCTGTTTCCCTGAGCATCTTCAATGATTAACTGTATATTATCGTGAAATGAAGCTTCTATCTTCATTTCATTGATCATCTGTTTTCGCCAGTTATCACTACCGATACATTGCGAAAAACCAATGGTATAGACCCGCTCTTTTTTATTGGTGCAGGAAAATGTAATCAACAGAATCAGGCTGATCAGGCCGACCTTTATTGCAGTTTTGGACATGTAAAAGGCATTAGATATAAGGTTAGAATAACAAAGAAAGGTAAAATATGACTTCCGTGCAATATGTTTTACAGTATTATACTGTAAATGCCGGTTGCCCTCAAGGAGCAACCGGCTTCACAGTTAACCACTAATTATCCAACACACAACTCCTTTAATCCATTAAACCGTACCTATCAATTCTTCTATGATATTGCTGTATTCGGGGGTTGCGCCATGATTTGTGCAGACAAATGCTGAGATTTTCACCGCCATTTCGTGACATTCACCTAACGGTCTCTTGTTTAATAGCCCCATGGTCATGGCTGCGGTAAATGAATCACCCGCTCCTACCGTATCTTTCACTTCAACGATAGGCGTCTCCTTAAACGAGCTGTACTCATTGGTAAACAGGTAACTGCCTTTTGTTCCGCAGGTATAGGCCAGCAACCGGAGGTCATACGCTTTAATAATCTGGCGACAGATGGCTTCATCATCACCTTCCCAGCCAAACATTTTAGCTACAATAATCAATTCGTCATCGTTTATTTTCAGCACATTGGCCAATTGCAGTGAAGCCTCCAGCAATTCTTTGCTGTAAAAACTCTGACGCAGGTTGATGTCAAAGATCTTCAACGCGCTATCAGGTACCAGTTTTACAAAATCGGTGATCGCTTTGCGGGAAACCTCATTCCGCTGAGCCAAACTACCGAAGCAAACAGCATCAGTCTGTTTTGCCAGTTCGATATGCTCGGGTGTTAACGTGATATAATCCCACGCTACCGGCTGCAGAATTTCATATTCGGGGATCCCATCCTTAAGCGTTACATTAACTACACCTGTTGTATGGGGCACTGTATCAAGCTTCAGGTTTAAGTCAAAATCCGATAAAAGTGATACAATCTCGCGGCCCAGCTCATCATCGCCGATAGCACTGATTACATAACTCTCAGCTCCCAACTGATTGGCATGATATGCAAAGTTTGCCGGTGCTCCACCCAACACTTTACCTTGTGGCAATAAGTCCCACAAAATCTCGCCAATACCAACTACTGTACTTTTTGTTTTCATGTGTGTTATTATTTTAAAGGGTAACCACGGGGGTAACCACAAGGGTTACCCGTACCGGTCGCCCCGATCATTTATTTTACTAACCCCAATTCTTTTTCAATTTGTTCCAATGATTTGCCTTTGGTTTCAGGGATATAAATCTTAATGAAGATAAAGGCAATCAAACTGAATACGCCAAACATCCCGAAAGTGATCCCACCACCCAGATTGTTGAGCATCCAGGGGAAAAACTGCACCACCAATAAGGTACATGCCCAGCTTACGGCTGTTGAGAACGACATGGCCACACCACGATAACGGGTCGGGTACATTTCGGAAGTTACCACCCACATCACCGGTGCCAGCGAAGCGGCAAAGAAAGCAATGTAAGTCAGCAAAGATATCAAAATTCCGAATCCGCTTCCTGTATTGAAGGCAAATGACATAGTCAGGTAAGTCAACGCCAGAGTCATCCCGGCAGCTCCCCATAGTAATAACGTTTTACGGCCTTTTTTGTCTACCAAACGTACGGCAACAATGGTAAATACAAAGTTAACAAAACCTACCAGGATCGATTGCAGCAATGCGGTATCACCACCTACTCCGGTTTGCTGGAAAATGGTTGGGGCATAATTCACCACGGCATTGATACCGGTGATCTGCTGAAGTACAGCCAGTGTAGTACCCAAAAGCATCACATAAGCCAGTTTTCCGCGGAATAGTTCTCTGAAACGAACCGGTTGATCAGAAGTATGCGCTTTCGATGAATTGTCGATCGTTGCCATCTCTGCTTTCGCATAAACGTCTCCTCCGACCTTCGCTAATATGGCTTCAGCCTCCTGGTTTTTACCCACCTTAGCCAACCAACGCGGACTTTCGGGGAAAGCGGTTGCCAGCAAAATCAGATAAATCAGTCCAAAAACGAAAGGCACAAGCATCATATAGCGCCATCCGTTATCCACTCCGACTAAGCCAAAGTCAATCACATAGGCCAGAAGAATACCAATCACAATCGCCATCTGGTTATTGGAAACTAAAGCACCTCTGCGCTCTGCCGGAGCAATTTCCGAAATATAGGTCGGACACAACACAGATGCCGCTCCGACTGCTATACCACCAACGATACGCGATGCGACAAACAGCCACAGTGAATTGGCGAAACCGCAACCCAGTGCCGAGATCATAAACAATACCGCCGAAATCATCATCAGCTTTTTACGACCGTATTTATCACTCAGCGATCCGACAAACAACGCACCAACAAGACAACCGATCATAATCGAACTCACGGCCATGCCCAATGCAATATCATCCAATACAAAATATTCCTGAAGGAAAGGTATAGCACCTGATATTCCGGCCATATTCAATCCAAACAATAATCCACCGTTGACCGCAACGAATGTTACCCAATTTAAAAATCCTCTGTTCATTTTCGTATTTAATTTAAGGAGTTAATTTTCTATTAACAATTAATTGATTTACAATTTACCATTCAATATCACGCTACCTGTTATAGTTATCAGGAGAAGTTGAGGAAAAGGATTTGAAGGTCTTCTCTTCAATTGTAATTTGTAAATTGTAAATTGTAGATTTATCTGGCTGTCTTCAGTTTCCACATCTTACATTCACTTACCTTGGTTTTTCCCTTTTCGGAGAAAAGCAATAGCTTAGAATAGGACTGCGTAGGAAAAACGATATTCGTCATTACCACTTTGCCTTGTTGTGCAAATACCTCAACGGAAGCTTCATCAATCACAATATTCAGTTCCATTTTTCCATTCTCTACCGGACAAGCTGCATAAGTTACAGCCGGAAAGTCTTTGGAAAAATCCACTTTACCCGACTTAAGGCGATCCACGTAGAGTTGTTTTTTCTCATTGTCATAACCGATCACGACTTCTTCATTCAACCTATTGGTTAGTTTTACACCGAATTGCTTCCCTGATTTCTGGTTAACCGAGAAAGTCAGCTTCAATTGAACCGGTGAAACAGTGGTTGAAATCTCTTTCGTTCCATTGACTTGTTTCACTGACGTTTTTATCTCTCCCAGCCTCAACGCGTTCAACTCTTTCACCGGTTGTGACACCAATGAATATCCCTCTTTCGATGGTATCAGAGATAACTCACGGGGCAAGGTCATCGCGCTACGCCATGCTTCAGTGGGAACCTTTTCTGCATACTGCCAGTTGCTCATCCAGCCCAGAAAGAGGCATCTGCCGTCTGTTTTCGGTATATTTGACCAGGTGACTCCGGCATAATTGTCTTTACCGAAGTCAATCCAGCGGATTTCTGTATTATCCGGTTTGAATTGTTTTCCATCAAAATCGCCGACAAAGTACTGGGTCGCCGAGCCTCCGAAAGGACCACCGGGATTGATGCTGACAAACAGCACCCACTTGGTTTTGCCGGTATTACCTGCTTTCAGTGGGAAAACATCGGGGCATTCCCAGACACCGCCATGCGCTCCTATGTTTTGACCAAACTCGCTCTCGAAAGTCCAGTCCAGTAAATTGGGAGAAGAATAGAATCGTACTTTATCTCCGGCAGCAAATACCACCACCCATTTCTGTGTTTGTTCGTTCCAGCTCACTTTCGGATCCCTGAAATCACGCATTCCCGGATTAGGAATAATAGGATTCTTCGCATATTTCGTCCAGGTACGGCCGTTATTGAGACTATAAGCCATTCCCTGATACTGATATACATTGCTTCCACTTCGCTCCAGTTTGGGATTGTGGTAAGTGAAGACCGCAACCATCGGAGGATTTTCTTTTGTTCCTAACCCTGAGGTATTGTTAACATCTACCACTGCACTCCCAGAGAAGATGTATCCGAGGCTATCCGGATAAAGGGCTATCGGCAGATGCTCCCAGCTCATCATATCCTTGCTCACGGCATGTCCCCAGTGCATCGGTCCCCAGGTAGTTCCATCAGGATAATACTGGTAAAACAGGTGGTATTCCCCGTTGTGATAAACCATGCCGTTAGGATCGTTCATCCAGTGGGCGGGAGGAGTAAAGTGGACATGCGGGCGGTACGGTTCCTGCCCGAAGGCCTTTTGCGTAGCCGCTTCCGCCCCGAAACATACAGTAAATGCAGACAGCGCAAATGCCGCTATACTGAGAATTGTCTTTTTCATAGAGTTATGTTATTTAATAGTAGATTCAGGTTATTTATTCCAAATGGAGGTCAAACTCTTTATTTCAACTTCCGAGACTTTTATCACCCCATTTTCAGCAAATAATGAAAGTTTATTTAGTTTGTTTTTGGTTGAATAGTTCTGGGTCATTACCAATTTCCCATCTTCGGTAAATAATTCGACAGATGAATCGTCCACAATCATTTTCATGATCATTGTTGTATCTGTATGCCAACATTGCATTACCTGAGTTCCGCCGAATTGTGGGCTTTGTTTCACGTTTACAAAATCAGACCGGTCGATATAGTACCATTCCCGGAACCGGTCAAATCCCACCTCAAGCTTTTCACCTTTTTCATTTCCTAAGCGTATGCCAAACTTTGCAGGAAATGAGAGACGGGTCATTGACGTTGTTTCAAATTTCAGGGTGATCAATGAAGGTGTTAGCGGGATCGTTACTTTATTTGAATAATCCACGCTATCCTCCAGGTTTATGTCTTTTAAAATAACTCCAGGCCTTGACAATCCATCTATATTTTTCACTGGATTACAGGATAGTAGCATCTCCCCATAGACATTAGCCAACGAAACAGTCCGGGGAAATGTCATTGAACCCGACAACGTCTTCAGATCGCCCAACACAGGATAATCAATATTATTTTTCAGTCCGATAATTACAGGAAATGTATCCGCTGCCGATTTGAAGCAAACCGCATTATATATATTATCTTTACCATAATCGAGCCAATGCGGCTTGGTAGACAGGTTATGAAATGTCTTCCCATCAAATGAACCGATAAAATATTGCACGGCTGATCCTTCTTTCGGATCTTCAAATTCCTGATCGACTAGTAAAATCCAGTGATTACCTTTACCAACCGGAAACAGAGTTGCTTTATGCCAAATGTTACTTTTAAACTTAGATTCCTTCTCAAATGAGCTTTCATACGTCCATTGCTTCAGATCCGATGAAGAAAAGAACTTCACCTTTTGATCTGCCACCAAAGTCATAATCCATTTACCTGACTGATAATCGCGATAAATTGTCGGTTTCGATTCTTTTGCGAGTGTCTCCGGAAATATGATTTTATCCGTTGTTATTTTCCATGTATTACCACCATCAGTACTTGTACTGATAGTTAAGCCATTTGTCGGGGTTAGTAGCAGAACTTGCCAGGTAGAATTAATTGAATCCTGTAACACTGTTGCATACAGTACACTTTTATTTCCACCTGTAAAATCGACTTTTTCAGCTTTACTCCAATGAACTAAGTCAGAACTGGTTGTCCGATAAAAACGTTCTGAATTCTTTTGACCTGCATCGGCATTCTGATAAAACAATGTATAGGTACCATTACTAAACTTCAGTGAAACTGGCGCTCCAACACTATGTTCCGTAGATGCATAGTGAATTTTAGGGAATTCCGGAGAGGAGATCGTCAGGGTTTCCTTTGACTGAAACTTACAGCTCTGAAGCAAACATAAAACGAATACTAAGGTTAACAGCTTTTTCATTCTGAATTGATATGACTTTGTGTTTTTATATAAAATCAAATACCTTGTTCAGATTTACTGAACAATAAGTTTCTGGGTGTCTGTGAATTTAGCACTAGTCAGATTTACCAGATACATGCCGGCTTCTAACTGATAAGGCACTTGTAAGACTGAATTGCCGGTTACTATGCAGGTTGTTTCGGAAATCAACTTTCCCTCAAGGTTTAAAATGCGAACAGAACAGTTTTCTCCGTCCGCCACCTGATTATTGGTTTTGATTAAAAGCTTCTGCCCCTTTTGTACCGGATTAGGGAACAAACTGATTTCTTCCTTTTCAGCCATCTTTGTTTCATTAACAGCAGATGGTGATGTCTTCCAGATTGATTTCAGATTATAAGCCTTCAAGCTCTGAACCGTTGTCTGTCCGTTAGTGGAAAACAACTGAATGCCTTTGCTGGTCGGTTCCGGAAAAATCAATGAACTGAGCACTCTTACCCCATCATTGGCAAACACTTCAATAGAAGACTGATCTACATATATATGCAACTTGATTTGGCCATTTTCCGGGGATAATGGTGCGGCAACTATATTGGGAAAACTACTGCTGAACGATACATTTCCGGAGTTTCTGCGATCCAGATAAATATTGGAAGTAGCGGCATCATAGCCAAGTACCACCTTATTTCCACCTTCAACACACAGATTCAATCCGAAATTTGCACCGGCCGTAACATTGAATACAGCATCCAGTTCATAGTAATTATTTGCCGGAACAAAGTCTGAAAGCGGTTGCACATTCTGAATAGTGCGATTGCTGATGATCACGCTATCATTGCGCAATTGTCTCAGTGCAGGAATTGGTTTCTGGACTAACCGGATGCCATCTGAAAACGTTTTCAATGCAATTTCGCGTGGAATCGATTCATGCCCCCTTCCCCAGGAAGTAGGAGTTAAATTCGCATAATCCCAGTTGCCCATCCATCCCATCCAGACGGTTCTGTTTTCTACATTATCATAATCTCGGTATGTGCGGGCGGCATAAAAATCACTGCCAAAATCGGCAACTAAAGCATGCTCATAGTTGTAGTTCCACAAAACATCAGAGAACAGAATATGGTCAACATTGACATGACCCCATCCTCCGGTATTGTTATCAACAATTTGAATATAAGCTTGCTGACCTTTCCATTGTGAAACATCCCATCCCGCCCATTTGAGGGTTTCTGAATCTCTTCCGGTTGTTGTTTTTACCACAATTCCATTAACGATCAGATTAATACAGGTTTCTCCCGGATGGTTCCCACCACTGATCAGGAAGTTGATGCAGTTTTTACTAATTGTAAATGTGGAAGAGGTTAGCTTACCGACAGAAGCATTGCCACCGTTATATGAGTTGACTAGTTTATTACCCAAATATCCAATTACGGCCTGTTGACCTGACAGATTTCCACTTGCAGGTGCTGAACCAAAAGCAGTTCCTGTTACAGTCCATCCGGTGTAGGCTGTCATTTCAAAATTCGCAAATATATCTCCGATCATTCCGGTTCCGTTTCTCAAATAAGAATCGCAAGCCGGATCAATATCAAAGCCATACAAACCATCAAAGTCACCTAAGAAATACTGTGTTTTGCCACCTGCCCCACAGATCAATACCCATTTCTTATTATTGATATTTCCATCTACCGGAAGTTGGAATAGGTCGGGACATTCCCACCAGTTTTCTTTAGCTCCCAATGGACCGAAAGAGTTAAGAATTCGCCATGTCTTCAGATCTTTGGAGTAATAGAACTGTATTGTTTTATTGTTTGCATTAGCTGCAATTGCCATGACCCATTGGTTGTTGGCTGCATCCCAGAAAACACTTGGATCCCTGAACCCATTCGCTATAGGCATAACCGGATTACCACTATTATAGAGATAAAAATTGGTATAGTCTGTGAGGTTATCGTTGCTAGTCGATAACGCAGGAGCCTCGAGCCCCGTCGTCTTATTATGATTTGTAAAAATGGCAACCATAGGGGCATAAGTGCCCGTTTTAAAGCCGCCAGTATTCTTGGTATCAACTACTACACTACCGGAATAATAGTCAAACGTGCTATTATCTCCCTGCATGGGCCAACTCTTTTCTTTCCAGTAAACCAAATCGCTTGATATTGCATGCCCCCACCAAAAAAGGTGATATTTATTATTATATCGAACGGTTCCGTCAGGGTCTCCTATCCAACCGCTATTCGCTGAAAAGTGAAACTGAGGTCTGTATTTCTCGGTATACTGAGCATTAAGCGAACTCAAGCTCCCCTGGATTAGCAACACTAGAATCCATTGTTTTACCCTGACATTCATCTTGATCATCTATATATCGTTAGTTATTATTCTATTTATC
Organism: Bacteroidales bacterium; assembly: GCA_963668555.2. Lineage (GTDB taxonomy): Bacteria > Bacteroidota > Bacteroidia > Bacteroidales > UBA7332 > CAXXIC01. The sequence continues at coordinate 3,388,828 of CAXXIC010000001.1, read as the reverse complement.
TCAACAAGCTCCCTCTGATCCCCGTCAATGAGGCATCCTTAATATAACCTGAACCGGAATTTCCATTTATTTTCAGATAATCGTACTTATATCTGGGGAAATAAAGGGCTGTAATTACATTCTCGCCATTGTTCCAAAAGAGCTCCACCGAAGTTTTATCCACCAGCATTCTGATTTCTACAATCGGATTGGTTCCGGATAAATCCATTGGCGAATATATCATTTGCCTAAATTGGTCGTTAAAACTGACATTTCCTGATCGACTTCGGTCAATGGTAACCTGCCCCATACTTTTATTAAACCGTATTTTCAAATTCTCGGCCAAATTACCCGTTGTAAGAATCAGGCTATCGGTTTTACTAAAGTCAACGGAAAAGCGAAGTTCATAACTTCCAGATTTTATTATATCATTATTAATCAACTGAATAGAACCGCCTGTATTTAGAGCAGTCGATTTCTCGGTTTGACTTTTATATTTATCGACTTCAACAACAGGATTAAACCGCAATTTGTAACTATTGTCCTGTTGTACGAGAGTAATCACTCTCGGAATAGTCATGGTACTACGCCATGAAGTAGTTGGAACCTGGCCTGCATATATCCAATTACTCATCCACCCAATCATGATACGTCTTCCGTCTGATTTCAGAATATTACTATAGGTTACACCCGCATAATTGTCCGTTCCGTAATCAATCCATTTCGTATGGGTTGTTTCAGTGGTAAACTTATGTCCGTCAAAATCACCAATAAAATATTGTGTTGCCGAACCTCCGTTTGGACCTCCGGGATTAATGCTAACAAGCAATACCCATTTCTTCAGGTTAGTTCCTTCTACCGGAAGTTGAAAAAGATCGGGACACTCCCAAACTCCGCCATGAGAGCCGAATCCAGTTCCAAAATCGCTTTCAAACGTCCAATTCTTCAGATCTGCCGAAGAATAAAAACTCACTTTATTCCCCGTCGCCAGTGACATAATCCACTTTTTCAGGTCATTAAACCACATCACTTTCGGATCTCTGAAATCCGGAACACCGGGATTCGCCAATACCGGATTTTGATTATATTTTGTCCATTTACGACCACCGTCATTACTATAAGCAATACTTTGCATTTGTTGTGCCCCGGCGTGGGTAAAAATGGCTACCAAAGGATCCTCTTCTCCATTCTTAAAACCAGAGGTATTTAAAGAGTCAACCACTGCACTGCCGGAAAACATAGTTCCCTGATTGTCTGGCACTAACGCCACCGGCAAATCCTGCCAGTTAAACAAATCAGTGCTTACCGCATGTCCCCAGTTCATGGGCCCCCAAACGCTGGCATTAGGATTATACTGGTAAAACAGGTGATATTGCCCTTTGTAATAAACCAATCCATTGGGGTCGTTCATCCAGTGTAAGGCTGGAGTAAAGTGATAAGCAGGTCGATAATCCTTTTCAGTCAAAGTAACTAATGTTGTTTCGAGGATTGTATTGTTGTCTTTCATATCATTCGTTGTACATGAAGGAGAACAATAAGCCATTATTAGCAGTATGATTTGGATTATCCGGTTGCTCATGTTTTGATTTTAAGTAATTCTTCCGGGGAAAGTCCCCGGAAGAATTGATGAATTATTTTGTCTTTAAGTATTCGATACTGTTCTTATAGAGCAGCTCAATATTTGATTGATAGATATTTCCTGTATTTTGATTCCATTCGATTGGACCAAGTCCGATAAAAATAGATGAACCCTGGAAGTCGTCCTTAGGCATGAACTCGAAGATCCCACCCATCCAAAAGTCTCTGATTCCATCCCACGTGGCCAACCATTTTGCATTGTTATCCGTATTGAATTTTGCATAAGCATCTTCACTGGTATTTGGAAGCTTATAATATTCGGGGATATTAACAATAACTGCATTATGGTTTTCTTTCCAACCCGGTCCAAGCATCGGGAATACCCTACGATTACCTTCCCAGGTCTGAGTCTGACTTTCAAAACCTTTGAAGATCGGATGTGAACTCCAATCGTGCGTACCGTTTACATTGATATTTACCCACCAGGTACCACCATCGTTAAATCCGGCTCCATCCCCATATTCAGTGGCGTACGAATTTGTTATCCGACCAAGCGTCCACAAGTATTGCAATGCATAGGTATTAAAAAGCATATTCCCACCATCTTTGTAGAACTTCTTAATTTTGGCCACAACACCTGCATCAGTAGAAATGGCAGGCAAAGCATGTCCCGTTTCCACATCATAGTTCCACCAGATAATGCGGAATTGACTTAAATCCACCTTGTTGTTCTTAATGTCATCAAACGAAATGTACTGAGCAGTAGGATAAGTCTTGAACAACCATTTCGCTCCGGCCATTTCATCGTCATCTGCAATAGAAAGAGAATCAGCAGAAACACCTAAATAAGCAACAGCAGTAGGTCCAACTTTGAAATCGAGATAAACGGTGTGAGAAACCTGATTTTGGTTATTCTTTGTCACCAGACTAAAGATGTATTTTCCCAATGCCGCATTACTGATCTGGTAAGAAGTAGTTGTCGGAGTAAGCGCTACGGTCTGTGAACCAATTTTCAGGGTCAATCCACTGAGCGTTTCATCAGGTAACGTCCAGCTCAACAATACATTGTTATCATTTTGCACTGCTTTAAAGTCCGTAACCGGTTTTGCACCTGCACGATTGAAGCGAACAGTTTGCCCAAGAGACTGATTTCCTTTAGTATCCTTCAACTTCACGGTGAAACCGTAATCCTTGTTTACTTCAACTATACCAAAAGTGTAAGACGTCGGATTATTTCCACTTAAAGAGAAAGATTGATCATTGCATTTTACTGTGGCAGAAAGACTGTCATGGCCCTGTGGCAAACTCCAGGAAAGCTTTACACTATCACCTACAAGGGTATATTGCAAATTACTGACAGCTGGTAATTGAGGTGCAATACTGTCGATTTCGCGATCATAGCAACCGGTAACTGCTAACAGAATTCCTACCAGATATAAAGATTTTAAAATATATCGTTTCATCTTTGTTGTTTTAAAAAGTTCGAACTATCAATATCCATAATTCTGCTTATAGACCCCTTTACTGAAGTTGATTTGGTTATAAGGAATGGGCAAATACTCATCACGGTTTTTAGTAAAGAGTCCGTTCTTCAAATAATCCCGTTTTGTCTTTTCTACCTCAAAATAGCTATTCATATAAGTATCAGCAATTCCCCAACGTACCAGATCAAAGAAACGAGAGCCTTCCATGGCAAATTCCAAACGTCTTTCCCAACGAAGAGCATTGCGGGCAAAGTCCTGAGTCCAGTTACAATTCACACCAGGTTGATAAGTACTTACATTAAAATTAGACTCATAACTACCATCTGCCATTTTCAACTGAGCAGTACTTCTTTTTGCTCTCGTTCTGATTTGATTAATTAAAGGTAGAGCTTCGGTTTGACGACCCAGTTCGATAAGCGCTTCGGCTTTCCACAACAACACATCGGCAAATCGGATAATGATTCTGTTTTTAGTATTACCGTAGAATGGATCAACCTGTACGAAACAATCACATTTAGGTGAAACATTTTCTTTCAATGAAGCAAAGACTCCATATACATCCGGTGATCTGTTCCAGCTTTTTTGATATAATAAAGTCGGATCATATTTCCATGGATGACCAGGCATTGCAATGGTATGATTCAGACGCGGATCAACAGTATTCACACTTAAGTCCAGATCCGCACTATTGAAGCTGGTGAACATCGGCAGACCATCAGCTCCTGTTTTGTAAGCATTGGCCAGGTTCTGACTGGGTTTATGGAAATCGCAACAGCCTAATCCTTGCGGAGTTGATAATATATCACCATAATTCAAACGACCTTTAGTAGTACCATCGTTACGCGAATACTGAACAGCAAACAGTGATTCACTACCGTTTTCGTAAGCGCCCGGCATAAAGTTGTATGCGAAGTCTGTTTCGAGTCTGTAAGACGATTGCATAACAGAGTCACACAAAGTAACTACCTGATTCAGTTTATCGGTATTGATATTTGTGACGTTGTTTTTCTCATCCTGTTCGTATGCCTGATAAAGTCTGGTTTTTGCCAGATACGCCTGAGCGGCATATTTATTGGCACGGCCTACTTCATTCTGACTTGTCGGAAGGTTTTCAGCAGCAAACTTGAAATCAGCAGCGATTTTATCCCATAATTGATCATTCGTTAAATCCCGGTTTGAGATCTTTTCGTAATCAGTCACCGCTACATTTTCATCGATGTAAGGAACATACTTAAACAGATTCTTCAATTGAAAATACCAATGTGCACGCAGGAAACGCATTTCCGCTTGTCTCTCTTTTTTCAAAGGGAAATCAGCATCAGAAAGATTATTGATATTTCTCAATGCTGTATTTGCACGAGAGATTCCAATATAGATATTATACCAGATGCCATCCGCTTCACCGAAATCCGTTTTCACATTCTTGAAAGTTTCCATGAAATAGAAGGCCTGGATATCAGCTTCGTCACGACCACCTTTATAAGCATCTCCAGAGCGCACATTCCCATACGGCCAGAGACTAAAAGGAATATTATAGTGGTCATTACCCAGACTAGCATAGGCTGCTACAGCTAATTTATCAGCATTATCTGCTCCTGCTACCTGATCTTCACTTAAAATTGCCTTCGTGGGAACGTCAAGAAAGTCGCTACATGAAGAGAGAAGAGCAGATATTAAAAATATATATGCAATTTTTTTCATCATCTTTTGTTTTAAATATATTAGAAAGAAAGATTAACTCCGGTAGTAAATGATGTCGGTAGAGGATAAGCAAAATCGGCTCTTTCCGGATCTACTCCTGTAAATCCACTACTGCTAAGTGTCATAATGTTTTGGCCGCTTACATAGAAATGCAGATTGCTCAACCCAATTTTCTTCAACACTTTCTGAGGCACAGTATAACCTAACTCCGCATTTTTCAATTTACAATACGCACCATTCTCAACATAATAAGTTGAAAATCTGGATTCGTTATTGATGTCCGTTACTGTTAAAGCAGGAATTGACGAATTAGAATTTGTGGGACTCCATGCGTTAAGCAATCTGGTTCCTTTATTTGAACCGGTTTCACGAACACTCCAGAAATCGGTAAAACTCTTTACAGCATAATTATTCAGATCAACCTTTCCAACGCCATTGAAGAACAAGGTTAAGTTGAATCCTTTGTATTCCAAATTAATATTCAAGCCATAGGTATAATTGGGGTGAGGAATTCCGATCCAGGTCCGGTCTTTGTCATTGATAATGCCGTCACCGTTTAAATCGCGATAGCGAATTCTGCCTAATCCTTTTCCGTTCTGCTCTGCCGAATTGTCAACATCATCTTGTGTTTTGAACAAACCGTCAGCTACATATCCATACATCGTATTAATAGCACGTCCCAGAATATTATCTGTAGTACCATTACCGCCGTAGTTGTTTACGACTTCAGCCGGAAGAGAGGTTACTTTATTTTTATAAGTCCCCACATTACCGGTGATATCATAATTGAAATCTGAACCAACTTTACCTCTGTATCCAACTAAAAGCTCAAAACCTTTATTTTGCATAGAAGCACCATTCACCCAGTGGCCACCACCATCACCAATTGCAGCAAGATAGGGAGGATTAACAAGAATATCTTTGGTGTCCTTAATAAAGTAGTCAACCGATCCATAGATTTTTTGATCCAGGAATCCAAAATCCAAACCAATGTTTGATTGTGTGGTAGTTTCCCATTTCAGGTTATCATTTCCACGCTGCGTAATCTGATATCCGGATTGAAGTGCACCTGTTTCAGCACCTGCAATATCATAAGCAGTACTTGTTGAAGGATCCCATGTCGGATTATTACCTGCATAATTTGTTACATAAATGGATCGGGTTGCCACATTTGAGATTTCCTGATTACCCGTTTGTCCCCATCCGTATCTAAGTTTCAAATCAGAAATAAAATCTACATTATCTTTGATAAAGTGCTCTCTGTTCATTCTCCAACCTAATGAAAATGCGGGGAACGTACCGAACTGATTGTTTTTTCCAAATCGTGAAGAGCCGTCATAACGAACAGTTACCGATGCCAGATACTTTTCATTAAACACATAGTTTGCTTTACCGAAATAAGACAATAGGGTATTCTCTGATGCTCCTCCGCCAAGATTTTTTGTTCCTGTTCCTGCATCCAGATACATATAATTCGGATCTTCACTGACATAACCCTCACGGTATGCCCAGAAACTGTCACCGTGTTCTTTAAACATTTCAGTACCGGCCAAAATATCGAAGGCATGTTTACCTGTTTTGAATTGATAATTCAAAGTATTACTCCAAGTCCATTTTATATTATGACTTTGTTCATTGGCAACACTATTAATATCATTTTTCAAATAGCCTGATTGGTAAGTCAATTGCATCGTTCTCTTGTAGAAGCTACCATAGTCAATACCGTAACTTGATCTCAGGTGCAAATTTTTAATCAACTCCAGATCAGCATATACATTACCAAACAATCGTAAATAATCGTAATGGTTCTGTTTGTTATCTTCGAGTAATCTCACCGGATTCTGACGGTCATTCATCCCTGAAACCGGACCACCCCAACCAATACCATTTACAGTATGCACCGGTATAAGAGGCAAAGTCTGGAAAGTGAGATCCATTACACCAGGATCGGTTGTTTCTTTTGTTTTATTCAACGAAAGATTCTCTCCAATCACTAATTTATTATTCAATAGTTTGGTATCTGAATTGATACGTGCTGAGTAACGCTCGAAATTCGTAGTCTTGATAATACCATCATTGTTGGTATAGTTCAATGAAAACATCGTATTCCCTTTATCCGTTCCTCTCAGGACTGACACATCATACGATTGCGAAACCGCATTTTGGGTAATTTCCTTATACCAATCGGTATTGGCTGTTCTCATGGTTTGAGCAGCATCCAGGTAATCGGGCAAAGTGATTTTATTTAATACCGCTACACCACTTGCATTTCTTGCCCAATCGTACTGATACAATACATTATTCGAATTCGGATCTTTACTACTATTTACATAGGCTTGCCACATAGCGCGACCATACCCTTCTGTATCGAGCATGTCCATTTTATTACCATACCAAGAGAAGCTGGTACGTGCGCTGGCATTTACTTTCAGCTGACCCTCTTTCGCTTTTTTCGTAGTGATAATGATTACGCCATTTGCAGCTCTTGATCCATAAATTGAAGCTGCTGATGCATCTTTCAATACCTGAATCGATTCAATATCATTCGGATTCAGCTCGTGCATTCCTTGTTTGGTAGGAACACCATCAACAACATACATCGGATCATTATTATTCAATGTACCGATACCGCGAATACGAACTGAGATTCCTGATCCACTCGGTGAACCGTCTGTGGTGATATTCACACCCGGTGCACGACCTTGTAGTGCTTGTATCGGGTTGTTGGCTGTTGCCTTTTTCAGGTCATCCACATCTACAACAGTTACCGCACCTGTCAGGTCGGCTTTCTTTTGAGATGAATAACCGGTAACAACAACTTGCTCCAGCGTCTTAACATCCGTAGACAAGACTACATTAATGATTGAATTCTCTCCGACTTTGGCCTCAACAGATCTCATACCCACCATTGAAAAAACCAGGGTGGAACCAGCGTCTGTTTTGATTGTGTATTTTCCATCAATATTGGTTACTGTCCCCGTAGTCGTTCCTTTGACGACAACAGTCACCCCAATTAGTTGCTCCCCATTATCTGAGGCTTTTACAACACCTGAAATTGTTTTTGTTTGAGCCATCAATGCAGCACTGAGACTACAGAACAAGGCCAACAAACTCAACTTTCGGAATAAGTTGCGTTGAAATTTGCTTTTTACATTCATGATTTTCTAGATTTAATTTGATAAGAATTTAGCTTTCGTTATTCAAGAGAGTTTTCTTACTTTCCTATTTACTTATTACAGAAAGTGCAAGGATACATCAATAAAGGTAGAGTAGAATTAAGTACGTGTTTTTCATGATTCTTGTTTATAAAAGGTTGAACTTTTTATCATCGGGATGATGAAACAAAAGTACAGCGGCAAACAGAATTCATATATAACAGATGTTTCATATGCGTGTAATAGGGTTACATGCGTGATATTTAACACATGAGCCCAACTAACAACACATGCTAACCATCTGATATAATGACACATAACAATACATGCTTTACAGCATAATTTAAACCAGATAAAAATAGCCCTGTATTAATCTTCTTCATTCTGATTATACCGGATATAGATAGATGAAAGTTTTAAATAGAATTCCTTATACCATTATTAAGGCTAATCGTAAGGAAAAAGCAAGGAGAAATGGAATCTAGCCAGGTGTGGCAGTTTTAGGAGAATTGAACATTGTAGAATTAATCACTTTAAGTCGGATGTATGATACGACCCTATGGTTGATAAATAAAGAATATTTCGATTATCAAAAAAACAGATGATGCTTTATTTCAATTTACACTAAATATAACAATTAGAATCAAGAAATGTTTCTTTCAACAGTTATCATCTTGAATCTAAAATGGGTCATATCATCAAATGCTATTTGATACCGAGGATAGGTCTTCACAGAAAAAAGCCGTAGCGATTCCACAATCACTACGGCTTTTCATTAACCAAACAATCTGTTTCACATTACTCCTCCAACGGCACATACACCGAGTTCGAAGCCTTCTTCCCGTCAGCAGACGTTACAAACAGATAGATATACTCAATATCTGCTTTGGCCAGGTTAGGCAATTTTTGAAAGAGAGTACAATCCACCTCACTTCCCCGTGCCTGACTTTTGGCATACAATGCACCGGATTTAGCGCCAATTAATAATGTAACTACATCATCAGCTGAAGCTTTCGGGTAATGGGCGTTCGATTCACAGTTCAGGGTCAGGCCGGATTCGTCCAACGAAGTGCTCAACACATTGATGTTATACAATCCGCCTTTGGCCACTTGCAACAGGCTATAATTGATCAGTGGTGTTTCATTACTGGTATCAATTGCCCGGGGCATGTTCAGATACATAAAGTAGTTGTAGGGAGAATACCGTTCGGGGCGGACCGGAAAAGCGGTATCAATAAATCCTCCCATGGACTGGTAGAAATCAGCCATCAACTTAAAACATATCCGCTGGATTTGCTGAGCCTCCGAATTTTTGTCCTTCCGGTTGAAAACTTTTGAACTCACCACATTCTGTCCTCTGTGCACATAGGTATTAAAGTTACCCATCGACTTTTTCATCATTCCCGTAAGGGGATTTTGAGCTATACTCATAATAATTGTTGTCATCCTCTTTACCCGAAAGCAACGCGCTTTCTTCGTGATTCCGACATTGCAAAATTAGAGTCAACCCAAATTTTCTTTGTACAAGTGGTAGTACAAGTGGTATGATTTATTTTGTATCTAACTGATTGTGTGCAGAATAAAAACAGGAACAATTCAGGATATTTCAGGGAGGTATTGTATATAAATCTGTTATGAGATACAAAAAATGCCATTTAAATCCTCTTTAAATGAAGTTTAAACGGCAATAGCTCAAAACATCAGAAGTTCTATATTTGGCTAAAGCCAATTTGTATTTTTATCTATATGAATGGGCTAAAGCCCAACCCTAATCATGAATTCCATCCATTATGAATGGCATAAATGCCAATCCTATTCATAAATTACCTCCTATGAATTGCCTCCAGCTTTAGCTGGAGGGAGGAAAATTATTCATCTTTAAATCTCTGGAAGCCATATTTATCCATCAACTCTTTATACTCCTCATCCCAGCTTTTGCGGGTATGATGACTCTCCTGATTTTTAATATAGTCCCTCACTTTATCAAGCATAGACTCAGAAACTGAGACTGCAAAATATTCATCCTGCCATTCAAATTTCTCCTGCAACAATCCCGATTTATTGATCCAAAAAGAAGATTCACCTTTGATGAGTTGCATGAGTTTACGCAATGTCTGATCATCACCTAAGGATACCAGACAATGGCAATGTTCTGCATAACCATTTATAAAGTCAATATAGATTCCTTTCTCTTTCGCATTATCCAGGATGTGTGTCCACATTTTTTTCCGCAAATCCGGGGTATGCAGATAAGGGTGTCTGTTTTTGGTCGACCAGACGAAATGAATATAAACCTTGATGAATGGCATAATCTTTTTAATTGTTTGGCTAAAGCCGATTTGATTTTTATTTATCAGAATGGGCTAAAGCCCAATCCTATTCAATAAATTCCATCCATTATGAATGGCATAAATGCCAATCCTATTCATGGAATTGCCTCCTGATTGAATGGCTAATGGCCAATCCTATTCATATGAATTGCCTCCAGCTTTAGCTATTCTTCTTTGAATTGCCTCCAGCTTTAGCTATTCTTCTTTGAATTGCCTCCAGCTTTAGCTGGAGGGAGGAGAAAAGGATTATTCCAATTGGCTTTAGCCAAATTCTTTTATTCTACAAAGAATATCACCTCACCCCCACCAAATCCAACATCCCCTCATAATTCTTCACCACATGGTATTTCACTTCATCATTACTGATCTGCTTGATTGATACGCTGAACGTTTTGTATATTGCGAAGCACCTGACTCTCCGTTATCACGATGTCCCGGTTACGGTAACCGATACTTTCATCAATGGCCTTATCAAAACTGAGACTTAGTGTCCCGGTTTGGGCGTTTTTTGATTGACGGAGTATCTCTTTGGTCCGCTCCAGGGTAAAGGTATTGGTTTGCAGCGTTTGTCCTGCAAATACATCCACCACCGCTTTTACGGCTTGTATTTGGAAAGGTTGTTGTTTGAATTGTAATTTCATTTTCCTTTGGTTAGTAAGGATAATCGCTTAACTGATTATTTCGGTTTAATTGTCATTTAAATGAATTGATGCGTAGTCAAGCTTCGTTACCAGCTTCGTTACCTTACAAAATAGATTTTAAATAACACCGTATGTTTCAAGCATAAAGCTCCGTTACCAGCTCCGTTACTTTTATAGTGATGTTAGTTGGATTTTCAAATAAAAGCTACAATTTCCGACCATCAACACGTTTAGCTGAGTTTACATTACCATTTAAATCTGCAATACCCAGATGCTCTTCATTAGAATCAAATATTTCATAATGATCCTTATGCAGATTATCCAGGTACCAATAACACTTTGTGCTTAATTCTTTGTAAACAGCTTGTCCTTGTCGAATCAAACTTGTCTTTTTAAAGCGGCTGGAATCTGTTAAGGCAAAATCGATAATAATCCCGCGAGCCCGGACTAAACCACAATAATGTCCCTTCGTAAAAAGATTGTCAACTGTAATTGTAGTTGTATTTTTTTCTACATCCAGCTTAGTATATCCATAGCCGTCACAGATAAAAGATATGACGACTTTATCTCTTTCACAACTTTCGGCTAATGACGAATCTGTTATTACGCTTCCGTTAAAAATATAGCTATCTACACTTGCATGCTTTTGACTATCTTGCCAATACGGATTATCTAATAATGCTGATAACTTTGATTTTACTCTTCTGATTTCATCGCAGGTTCGGGAATATGAGCCTTTAAACACATCATGTAATGTATCATTAGGAGTAACAAACCTGGAATACAGATCATATTTCTTCAATATTTCATCACGAGAACTATCAAACTCCTGAAGTAATGAAATCAATGGATTCAGCGCTATAGAAACAAACTCATCTACCGAATTATATTGCCCTTTGAGAGAGAGCTCATTGATTAGTATCTCCATAACTACAGATCTAATAATTCATCCAAATCATCGTCAAACTGATCAAACAGCCCTTCTTTTGTATTCAGGATTCGGCCTTTGTCTGAAAGATGAATTTCGGTATTCTTGGTCGTGTTTTGCTCATCCAGTTCAAAAAAATGGATTCTCACTACATCCTTATCTATTTTCTTCGCATGAATAGCCTTGCGTATTCCATTGAAAATATGATCACTATGTGACTCAATAAAAATCTGAACCCCACTCATTGCCGCTAGAGCCATTAACTCGGCCAGTTTAGATTGTCCGCGAGGGTGTAAATGAGCCTCCGGATTCTCTATAATAAGCAATGCTCCCGGTTCAGCAGATAGTAGAGCCACCACAATAGACAATGAATAAGAAATGCCAAATCCTATATTTTTAGGCTTTAAAGTCTTTGTGGGAGCATGACTATCCACTCCCTTATATCCATAATAGATGGTTACTTTATCAGCTTCTTTTTGTGGTGTCATCATAATTCTGGGGCTGATTTCATTTTCCCAGGCAATTGTTTGATCCAACAATTTTCTACTTGTGGAACTTTTATGCAGAAGAAGTTCTGAATGAATATTAAAGTCACGATGGTTCCCCCAATGTTCCAAAAAATGTGCTACCAACTCACCTTTTCCATATTCTACGGATAGTTGCTTTTCATTTTCAACAGCATAGCTGTCCAGCGGGTACAAATCTATCCCCGCAACACGTCCGGCACTGAGATACTGGAAGTTATTGGTAAATAAAGGGAGTTGCATCAGCTCTGATTCTAAAATCATCGTTCCCTCTTTGGGTAATAATGTCTCATCATACCTGTTTTGGACATTAAAACGAAAATCATGCATACTATGAGCATCTGTTTCTATCTGAAATTGAATTATTTCCGTATCTGAAAACTGATATAAAGCGTCAAGTCCCTTTCCAATATCACACAGAGGTGAATTCAAATCCAGACCTGCACTTAAGCGACCTTTTTTATAGCTTTGACGTAGTAACAATAAAGCTTGCAGTATACTAGATTTCCCCGAACTATTTATCCCTGATAGTAAAGTCAGAGCACTAGTGTTTAATTCTGTATTTTGATGCGATTTAAAGTTCGATATCTTCAATTTTGTTATCATCGCTTATTCTTATTTTTTGGCCATTCATACTTTTATTCAATACCTGTCTGAACCAGGAAAACCGGATATTTACACTATCCTTCGTACCGGTACCTCCCGATAATGAATTACTATAACGAGAGCTATTCATCAATGTGATCAGGTTCTCTTTTAATAGCTCCTTGTTAGTTCGAATCATTTCTTTTTCAGTATCATTCAGTTTTGAGAAGGTAACCGTAACCACCTCAAAGTAGGCTTTATTCAATGGCCTTCTGGAATCGTCCTTATTAGTTCTTTTTCTGAATGCATCGTTATTAAACACTTCACTTGCCAGATCCAACGCATTCTTGAAATCCTTTTCTAATCTGTCTTTATCTGTTGATTCGAGCATTTCCATGGTGGAATTTATAAAAGAATCCAGACCAGGCTGATAAACTGTGTAATCTTTCAGATAAAATGCTATAAAACGGCTCACAAAATCACGATCTTCCATACGCTTAGTAGGAATCTTACCACCAGTTGCATAGATAAATCCATCCAATTTTGCCAGTTCTTTTATCGTATCAGCAGGTACACCCTGATATACCGCATTTCTGATTTCCGGATCTTCAAGCTTTAAGCCTCCTGTATTCAATCGTTTAAAAAGGATAAAACGCACATCCTTATGCGCCTTCTTGATAAAATTGACGGTAATCGGGCGGGTAATTATACTTCTTTGAAGGGTTCGGTCCAAATCGTCGAATCCTTTTCCTTCAAGATAAATCTCTCCGTTTCTTTCTTTGAGAAATTCCAATCCTTTTAATTTTAGTTTCTTTTTCACGCAAAAATTCTCGATAGAACAACAACGCTGAAGCCCATCGATAATATCCCATTGGGGATTGGAGGTATCGAAGTAAAAAGCCGGTAAGGGTAAGCCCAACAAAATAGATTCGATTAATCGACTTTGTGTTTCATCAGACCACAAATTGCCTTCACGTTGAAATTCAGTATTCATATTGATTTCATCGTATTCAAGACGATCAATCAGATACCCAACCGTAAATGGAGGTGTCTCTATTTCGATCTCATTCGGATTAAATGGATGAGTAATCACCTCACTTCCAGATGAGGTATCTTCTGTCTCAATTACTTTTTCGGGTTCATCATTGAGATTTAATTCTTCCATAATTGTATCCAACCTGTTTCATTGTTAATAATCAATTGGGCTAAAGCCCACTAATATGGGTATTCATTCCAGTATGAATGGCCTGAAGGCTGATCCTATTCATCATATCACCTTCATCTCCGTATCCGCACTCAGCTGTTTCAGCAACTGTCGTACATTCTCCTTCGCAGTATCGTTGGCAAACGAATGATCGTAGAATACGATGCGCATGGGTAGAGACGTGGCCTGCCGCGTCTCTGCATGTCCAGTCCCCAACAACGCATGTACAAATCCCTCATCAATCCCCTCATCGAAGCAGCAGTACAGCGCATTGCCATCCACCTGGTACACCGTTTTACCGGCGATGGTGGTACGCCCGACAGGCAGGGACAGCGGCAATCCCCAGTCGAGCATCACCTGTGCCACCAGGTCATCGGCGGTACGGTCGGGCTTGATGTGGTGGGCAAAGAGCTCCATCATCTCCTGACGGTAATCCTGCGGACGATAATAGACCTCCTGCATATTGCTCGTATCGAGGCGATAGACACGGAAACCGGTATCCAAGCCCCTCCCAACCTCCCCCAAGGGGAGGGGTTGCGAAGCACCTGCATTGTCGAAAAGATTCGGAGCACTCTCTTTCTCTCCCCCTTGGGGGGAGCCGGAGGGGGCCGCTATTTTCTTCCCGGCACGACGGATACGCTCTTTCCCTATCTCACAGATATTTTTGTACCCGGCTTTGTAGGCTTCGCTTTTTTCATCGGTCTTTTCGGGAACCTGCACCATGATAAACTTGCGGTTACCTCCTTCTTCGGCATTGAGCTGCATTGCGGCGTGGGCGGTGGTGGCGGAACCAGAGAAAAAATCTAGGATTATAGATTCGTTATCAGTTGCAATGGTAATAAATTTGGCAATAATAGAACTTGGCTTTGAATGATCAAATATTTTTGCAATTCCAAATAGTTCTTTTAATTCTACTGTTGCATCCTCATTCATTCCATATTTATCCCACCATGATTCAGCTTTTAGCCTTTTCTGCTCTTTTTCTTTTAAAAAGACTTTTTGAACAGGTTTAGAATTACCACTTTTCCCAAAAATTATTCGTCCTTCTGCAATCCTCCGCAAAACTTCCTGTTCATTAAAAACCCAATATCTTCCATCTGAAGGTAAATGAATGTCATTTGTTACAGGATTTTTTATTTCAAAATATGGACCTTTATGATTTGCTGATAAATCCATTGTCGTCCAAGGACCTCTTGGATCATTATCTGGATTTGAGTAATTTTTGTTTATATATTCTTCACTCAATGGGAAGCCAAATTCTTTTTCGTTTATTTGCAATGAGTCTTTTGCGTAAACTATTATATAGTCATGAACTGGAGGGATTAGCCCCATATTATTCCCATTCGTTTTTTTCTTCCATATAATGTTCCCCACAAAATTACCCTCACCAAACACCTCATCGCACATTTTCCTCAAGTTATGCACCTCATTATCATCGATAGAGATAAAAATTACCCCATCATCCGTCAGCAGGTTACGGGCTAGTTTCATGCGGGGATACATCATGGTGAGCCAGTCTGAGTGGTAGCGTCCTGCCGTAGAGGGATTGGCCACTAAGCGGTTGCCCTGCTCATCCACGAGGCCACTCTCCTGCTTGTACTCCTCTGTGTCCTGTGCGAAGTTATCCTTATAGACAAAGTCATTGCCGGTATTGTAGGGCGGGTCGATGTAGATCATCTTGATCTTGCCCAGGTAGCTCTCTTGCAGCAGTTTCAGCACCTCGAGGTTATCCCCCTCGAGGTAGAGGTTTTCGGTCGTATCAAAGTTGACCGAGTCTTCCCGCACCGGGCGCAGGGTGTGGGTGGTAGGCATATTGGCGGTCACGATAGCTTCGCGCTTGCCCGGCCATTCGAGGCGGTAGCGCTCTTTGGGGCCCTCCACGATGTCGCGGCTCAGTTCCTGCCGCAGCAGGTCGAAGTCAATCTTGCGAGTGACAGGGTGACTTGGAGTCACCCCGTCACTATTACGACCGTGCGTCTCTACAGTTGTTTCGGTAACACAATGCGGGAAAAGAGCCGCAATCAGGTCTATATTGCGGCCTACCAAATCGGGGGATTGCATATCGAGTTTGTCCATATAATGGCTGATCAGAATGTGGTTTAATAGCTATAAAATCAAGCGTGAGTTCAGAAGGGTAAAATTAGCAATAATTCTTCAGAATAATGGAATTGCATGATTTACACAGGAGATTATCCGGCATGCGGCATGAAGCCGATGCCCGTGCCAGCCCATTCATTCGATGACTTGAAGTCATCGGATGAATAGCTGAATCCCGCTTACTTCCGCCCCTGTAACTTCTCCTCTTTCTTCTCCGCATAACCCTCAAATGCACTTTTCAGATTATCCAGAAAAGGAGTCAAATTGCTTTTACGAGATGTCGCGCGATTCAGTTTTCCTTCGACATCCTTGATTTCCACATTAAAAGTCTGCTGAAAATAGCCAATCAGTTCTTTGCGGGTGAGCGCTCTCCCATCCTTGCGCTTGATAGAATCTCTTTTATGCAAAGCAGCCACCAGCTCGAGCAAATCAGTGGCAGAAGCATTCCAGTGGTATGGAGAGGCATCGCTACCTTGTATGACGACCGGATTATTTGCTATTGCCTTATGAGTAAGGGCTTTCTTTTCGAGCTCCAGTTGATTTGCCAGCCGCTCCAACTCCAGATTGCAAAGCTTTAGAAAATTGGGGTAGTATTCCGATGAATATTTATATCTTGATTTCGCTAATAACCCAGTTGCATTTACATCCTTTTCATCGTATTGCACTTGCCATTGTTTGAAATCAAAGATGCGGTTATGAATAAGGGTGATTTTAGATATTGTGTCATGACATTCAATAACACATTCCTCTTTCATAATCGCAAAATCAAACCGAAAATCCCACTCCGGGGCATTCGGGTCATTTATATCATCGGGTTGTATGACCTTAGCGATTTCTTCATCAAATATGGTACGAATATAACTATCTTCTTCTTCATACAACCCTTTAAATATTTCTGTGATAATGGAATTGTAAAACTCTATTTTTTGTTTCAGCTTTAGCAAAAAAGGCACTTCATGTTTTCCCCGAATGATTTCCTGATTTAACGTAAATGAAAACCCTTCCCAGGAATAAAAATCGGTTAAGGTTGCTTGTATATAATCTGCTATTAATGCCAGATCGCAATAATAGTCAACCATATTACGTCGTAGCTCATCTTCGAATTCATTAAAATGTCTGTCAAATTCTGCTTCTATAAAACAGTCCTTTTTTGCTTGCAAATCAGGAAATTCAAATTCCCTTTTACCAAATACCGCATTGAAGACATACGTTGCTTCAAGGAGGAAAGAACACAATTGGGTTGCTTTTTCTGTTTGCATAAAATTCTCTATTTAGTGTGTGTTTCTTGTCATTTTCTACAAATATAGACAATATCCGGTTTAATATTTACATTTTCTCACAAACTTATCAACACATCGTAATCATATGGAAATCATACCGTAAGTTAGTTTATGATATATATATCGTATATCTATCATATATTCTCACTATATTTGTCATATACTTCAATAAGGATATGATATCTGTACTATTCATAACCTATTCTACACCGGAATCAAACTTATTCATATTTTTACGGTATCTTTATGGGGTGGTGAGGGTATAATCTGACTAAAAATAAATAAGATATGGCCAAAGTAAGAGGAACTATCCAGATGACCGGCAGCTTAAAGGGCGTAAGCTTCTACACCCGCCGGGGAAGCGACGAGGTAATCATGCGCACCAAAGGAGGGATATCCAAAGAGAAAATCAATAAACTGCCGCAATTCGAAGGAGTACGCAATCAACAGAAAGAGTGGAGCGGTTGCACGAAATTTGCCTCGGGGGTAAGAATGGCCTTCGGCGGACTTCATCGTTTGGCAGACTATAATGTTTCATCAGTGCTCAACGGATTAGGCAATAAATTGCAAAAAGTAAATACGACCTTCGAAAAAGGGAAAAGGCCGGTTTGCCTGACTCCGCTAAAGGAAAAACTGGATGGATTTAACTTTAACCGAAATTATCCGTTCAATAGTGTACTGCGGGTATCGGTTACATTTGAGATTGACCGGGAGCATCTACAGGCAAAGGTATTTATCCCCCGCATCAACACGGAGATCGACCTGCTGAACATTCAGAAACTTCCTTTCTTCCGCATTATTGCAGCATTGGGGACCGCCTCTGATATGTATTTCCGGGAAGAACTGAACGATTACACCCCGGCAGTAGATGGATTGCATGGCGCTTCGGCAGTGATGAATAGCGCCTGGATGACGACCAACACCATTATACCGGAACAAACACTAACCGTGCAAATGAGTGAAAAACAGATCGCTATGCTGACGGAGGATGTCAGCGTACTGCTAAGTATTGCGGTAGAATTTGGTAATGTGGGATTTACCGGCGAGCCGGTCGAGGTAAAATACGCAGGATGTGGGAAAGTAGTCGGGGTGAAATAAGCCCCTGCCCCAGATGGAGAGGGGAGTAAAAAACATTGAAAGCTATGGGATGTAAGTCTCCATAAGCCTGGTATTTTTAAGGGGTGATATCGACACCCGGGCTGTAGAAGCGGGGATTAAAACCGTCTCCCCCTCTTTTATCGCTACTTCATAGCCATTTACATCCGTAATCACCGCACTACCTTCCATGCAGATATATACTACAAAAGAGTCTTTATCTGAATGATCCCTTGCAATGCCAGAGGTAGATAGCTGAAGCAGATTTGTTTCAAAATAAGGACAGGAAGCCAACAGTACCGGATCGTTTTCCCGGGCTTCATACGCCGTTTTACAATCCGGATAAAGCGCATAGTCAATGGCATCTTTAGCCTGTTCGGTATGCAGTTCGCGACCATTCCCATTAGCATCTTTTCGGTCAAAATCGTAAATACGATAAGTAATATCGGAGGTCTGCTGAATTTCGGCAACAAATGCACCGGCACCGATAGCATGTACCCGTCCGGTCGGAATAAAGAAGACATCTCCGGCAGATACCGGATGCTGCTGAAGATATTCCATAAAGGAATTGTTGCGTACCGACTCCACATATTCGTCCGGGGTGATCGCTTTTGAAAATCCGGAATAAAGCTTCGCATTTTCTTTTGCTGAAATGACATACCACATTTCTGTCTTGCCAAACGAATTATGACGTTTTTTCGCCAACTCATCACCGGGATGCACCTGAATGGAAAGATCTTCTCTCGCATCGATAAACTTGATCAGCAAGGGAAACTTGTTACCGAAACGCCTCTTCACCTTTTCGCCTAACAGTTCGGCATCATAGATATTGATTAGCTCTTCCAGGGATCTACCGGCCAGCTCTCCGTTGCTTACAACGGATACATTTCCTTCGACATGGGAAATTTCCCAGCTTTCACCCACACTCTCCAATTCGGGAGTAAGGTGTTTAAACTTACATATTTCATTTCCGCCCCAGATTCTTGACTGAAGTATCGGGCTGAATTTCAATGGGTACATCTGATTTATTTTTTGTTAATGCTATTGCAAATATACGGATTACATCTATATTTTCCGAATTCTCTCTAAAATCTCCAGACACATACGACCATTATGGTAAGGGCATTTCCAGAATCCTGCCTTATCATCGTTTCTGTTGACAGATCCATCCGCTTTTACGCTCCAGTACCATTCACCGGACGCTTTATCCAACAAATGAGTTTTGATGTAATTCCAGCAATGAATGACTTTCTCCAGATAGCCTTCCTCTTTGGTTAGTTGCCACATATCGAAATATCCGACCATAGCCTCGGCTTGTACCCACCAGTGACGGTCGGCATCAGTATGACCTGTAGCCGGGTCAAATTCATAAATCAGACTACCATCCGATTGCAATCCTTCTGTTGCAGCATTTGATATTTGTGGAAGGACTTTTCGCACACGTTCAAGCAATTCTTTATCGTTCAAAACCTCCACAGCTTCGTGAATGAGCCATACCGCTTCAATATCGTGTCCGTAAGAAATCGCAGGACTTTTACTCTCCCACTTATCATTAAAAAAGAGTTGAAGATGTCCGGTCTCGGGATTGACAATCTTGTCGATAAATAACTCAACCAGATTTTTCAGCTGCGCATGGAGCTTTGGTGAGTTCCACACCCGATAGAGATTGGCATACGGTTCCAGAATATGCAGGTGCGTATTCATCGTCTTTTTCTCGTTAGCATCCTTCAGGCTCAGGCGCATATCCGAGATTTCTCCCCATTCGCGGGTGCAGGCTTCGATGTAACCATTTAACTCTTTGTCAAAGCTGTATTTTTCAATCACGTCGAAGAGTTCGATGGCTTTATCGAGTGCAGTCTGGTCACCGGTCGCCCGGTAGAATTCGCTTAAGCCATAAATGGCAAAACCGATAGCGTAAAACTGCTTCTTGGTATCCAACGGTTTCCCGTCATGCGTTACCGCCCAATAGATTCCACCGAATTGATTATCCAAAAAATGGTTCAGGATATAATCCTTTGCACGAATGGCCATTTCCAGATAATTCTCTTTTCTGAAAATACGGTAAGCCGCCGAAAATGTCCAAAGAATGCGGGCATGCAGGATAGCTCCTTTGGGCGCATCTTTATATAAACTATCATTGCCATCGCGACGACCGTAAAAACCGCCGAGTTGATCATCCGGCATACCCAAAGACCAATATGACAGTATATTATTCTCCAGTTCATCCTTCAACTCTTCTGCTAATCTTTTGATATCAATTGTATTCATTGACTAGTAAATTCAGTTACTTATAAATCCTCTTTTTTACTTTCTCTCTGAGCTGTCAGGTCGTGAGATATCTCCACCATCTTGTGTTCGCTTAGTGGATAAATGGCAATAAACAGCACTGAAAGCACGGTTCCGACAGCCGGTAGAAAACTCAGCATCAAGCGAATGCCTTCCAGTGCAGAAGCGCTCTGTTCCACATTAGCTTTAAAACCAAAGATAGCCAGCAACCAACCGGTTAGAGCACCACCAATAGACCAACCAAACTTCTGCGACATCGAAGATGAGGAGAATATCAGCCCTGTAGCCCTGCGCCCGGTTTTCCATTCGGAATAGTCGGCGATATCGGCATACATCGACCATAGCAAAGGAAAGATACTACCGGCACACATACTGATCAGGAATTGCATCACCATCATCAACATTATGGAATCTTTGTCCATAAAATAGAAGATAACACTAAATACTGTTGCGAAAACCATGGCTAACAGATAGGTCATTTTCTTCCCTATTTTACCAGAAATCGGTGTTACAAAAACTATCCCGACAATATTCGCAGCTTGGCCTAATACCAGATACAGTGTGGTGAGTGAAAGAGAAACATTCAATGCCCCAATGTGGAAAGCGTCTGTTTTTTCCACATAATATTTGAAATAATAGACCGCTGCACCATCCCGGATTGAGTTGAATATCAAGGCTGACACACCAGCTCCCAGCAAAATCCACCAGGGGCGATTACGAAATAGATCTTTAACATCTTCTCTAACGCGGTTCTTTTCCTCTTTGAGGGGTTTTACCCGTTCTCTTGTCCAACTGAAAGTCAGGATAAAAAAGCCAATCGCAATAATGGCAAAGACGACAGCTGCCATTTGCCACCCCCTTGTAAGAGAGACTTCACTCCCGGCCTTACTGAATATTTGTACCAAAGGTTCCACTAAAAGCAAAGAGAGAATACTTCCCATAAAGGCAAATATCATTCTATAGGAAGACAATTCCGTGCGGGATTTTGGGTCGGCAGACATAACCCCCAACAAAGATGCATACGGAACATTGATCATGGAATAGACCATCATCATCAACGAGTAGGTTACGTATGCATAAATGATTTTGCCGGTCAGAGAGAAACCTGGCGTAGTGAAGGTGAGCGCTCCGATTAAGCCAAAAGGAACAGCCATCCAAAGCAGATAAGGTCTGAATTTCCCCCATTTGGAAGAAGTACGGTCTGCAATTGTTCCGACTACTGGATCAAACACAGAATCCCAGACCCTGGTAATCAGAAACATGGTACCCACAACGGCAGCCGGAAGTCCGTAAATATCGGTGTAGAAGAACAGCAGATACATTCCGAAAAGTTTCCAGAACATGGATGATGCGGCATCCCCCAATCCATATCCTACTTTTTCACGAAAGTGAATTTTTTCGCTCATGTGTTATTTCATTTATCAGTTCAAAGGAATTCTTGATGCTGAATCAGGTAATCAGGAAATGCTTCCGGCTCTATTTTAAATTACCGGAAAGCATTATCCATTGATTCACCAATTTACAATAATCCGATAAAGCTATTATTTTTTTAGGAAAGGCAGGTTTTTATTAATCAAAGTATTGATCGTTTTTACCGATTCGGCAGAACGTAATCCATCCTGAGGCGTATTCAAGCAATAATCAACCAGTTTGTCGATAGTCGAAACAGCCACATGCATACGCGTATCTGATGAAGCATAATACATAAATACCGTACCGTCTTCATCTGCAATCCAACCGTTGGTAAACAATACGTTCGAAACGTCACCAATACGTTCCTCTCCTTCCGGTGCCAGAAAATGCCCTGCCGGTGAGGCAATCAGTTTGGAAGGATCTTCCAGGGATGTCATAAACATATAAAGCACATAACGAAGACCGGCAGCGCAACCACGAACACCGTGCGCAAAGTGCAACCACCCTTTATCGGTCTTAATCGGATGGGGGCCCTGACCGTTTTTCACCTCTTTGATCGTATGGTAATAACGTTGATCTATGATCTTTTCCTCTTTCACCTCAGCATTCGTAATATCGTCGATCAATGCCCAACCGATACCACCACCACTACCGGTATCGATAAAGCCATCCTGCGGACGGGTGTAAAGGGCGTATTTACCGTTTACAAACTCTGGGTGAAGCACAACGTTACGCTGCTGACTTTTTGATTTCAGGTCCGGCAGGCGCTCCCAGGTTACCAAATCCTTTGTGCGTGCAATCGCAGCAGAAGCTGTTGCAGCAGACAAATCATTAGGAACACTTTTATCTTTGCGTTCTGAGCAGAATAAGCCATAAATCCAGCCGTCTTCGTGTGCTGTGAGACGCATATCATATACGTTGGTATCCGGCTCATCAGTTTCAGGCATGGTAACCGGACGATCCCAGAAACGGAAGTTATCAATACCATTGGGGCTTTCAGCCACCGCAAAGAAAGATTTGCGGTCATTACCTTCTACTCGAACGACCAGCAAATATTTACCATTCCATTTGATGGCGCCTGAGTTTAAAGCGGCATTGATGCCGATACGCTCCAACAGGTGTGGATTGGTCTCCGGATTCAAATCATACCGCCAGAAAACAGGCGCATGGTCTCCGGTCAGTACCGGATATTTGTATCGCATATAAACCCCGTTACCTTTAGTCGGCTCGTTTTTGCGGGTTATTAATGCCTCATGTTCAGCAATGAGTTGCTCTAATTTTTGATCAAATTGAGTCATATTGTTTTATTATTTGCTATTTGCGATTGAAGTTATTTTTTCGGAGAAAGTCTGAGCATCAGCACATCGTGTGATTGTAAGGTTGTATTGATATCCTTGCGGGTTGTTCCCAATACTTTTTTAGCATACAGGTCACGAAGTTGATAGGTCATCTTTCCGGGAGTAAATTCTTTCTTGAAAATATCATCTATAATCGGCAGATCTGCCCATTTCAGGTTTAGGTTAGCAGCTTCTTTGCCACGGTTAACAAACGCTATTGCCCAATTGTCACCGGCCAATGGTTTAGCCCACACATCAATATCTCCGATACGTTTTACCCGGAATCCCTGAATACCAAGCGTATCCTGATCCACTGCAATTACTTCTTTATTGGTGATGATTGACAGGGCTTCCGGTGTGATCTTACGTATATCATTTCCCAGAATAAGCGGAGCGGCCATGATGCTCCACAAAGCAAAGTGAGTACGGTCTTCCGCCACAGTCATCACGCCATTTCCCACTTCCAGCATATCAGGGTCATTCCAATGTCCCGGACCGGCATACTGACGGATAGAATCACGCATATCTACGATTTTCATAACACCCCACGAAGACCAGGTGCCATTGCTGTGCTCACAATCAAAGCAGTTGTAGATATCACCGGTTGTTCTCCACATGTGACCAATAGGGCCTCCCCATTTCCAGGGTTTCTGGTCACCCCACTCACAGATGCTGAATACAACAGGACGTTTAGCCGCATAAAGGGCGTCACGCATAGTGGTATAAGCTTCCGAGCCAACCATTTTACCCGTATTACACCAGTCATATTTCAGAAAATCGCAATCATAAGATGCATAGGTCAGAGCATCCTGATACTCATGTCCGCGGCTTCCGGGGTACCCGCCACAGGTTTTTGAACCTGCACAGTTATATAATCCGAATTTTAAACCTTTATCGTGAATGTAATCTGCCAGATTCTTCATTCCGGAGGGAAATTTCTTCGGGTCTGCAATCAGATTTCCTGAAGCGTCACGTTCCATAGCCATCCAGCCGTCATCCAGGATGATAAACTCATACCCGGCGTCTTTCAATCCCAACCGGATAAATTCATCAGCAGTTTCGCGCACCAACTTCTCTTCAATACTGGTAGCAAATGTGTTCCAACTGTTCCATCCCATCGGAGGAGTTTTGGCCAGATTTTCAAACTTCTGGGCTTTAACAGTCAATCCTGAAATCAGGATCAGGACTAAAAACAAAAGAATGTGTCTCTTCGTCATGGTTCTTTGAATAAATTATTTCGTTTGTAGTAGTAGGTTTGTTTTCTGAATCAGATGGATTGTTTTATCTGTAATAAATACAGAATTAAGGCCTTGCTCTTCCTGAGCCGGGTCACCCAGGTAATCATCTCCCCGCTGCCAGTTTACATGTTTGGGAATTCCGTATCCTCCCCAGGCCCAGAAATTACATCCGGCAAAAACATCTTTTCCAGAGGCGCTTTTCTGCAATACATTAAAGAGAGAATCATTATATAAATCCCTGTACTTTGTAGATGACTCGGGAGTAAATTTCACGCCGTCACGAGGGAAGCCAAACTCCTCAACCACCAACGGTTTATTGATTCTGCGGGCGACTGACATGTGTCTTTGCAAATAGTCCGAGGTCTTGATAATTGCTTGCTGAACCGTGCCATCCATATCGTTTTTATCAAACCACTTCCAGTTGTACGGCCAGATGTGAATGGTAGTGTAGTCGATGTTTTTATCGGCATGAATTGTTTCCCACATCTGAATATCTTCTTCACAACCTCTTTCCCCTTCACTTCCTATCGATAACAGATGGTTACCGTCAATCAACTTGATATAAGCTGCAATATCTTTTATCCATCGGATAAATGCCGGTTTTGCTTCATTGCTGAATGCCCTGGGTTCGTTACCGATCTGCCAGGCCATAATAGCAGGGTCATCCACATACTTTCTGCCGGTGTATCGGTTCGTACGGGTAAGTACATGGCGGACGTGATTCTTAAACAGCTCATGACAAGGTTCACATTCGGCATACTTTTCCACATATTTTCGGAAAACGTCCCAACCATCAATATTCAGCAAAGGGAAAGGACCATAACCAGCCCAGTTCAGGTATTGCGAATATCCACCCGACCACTCCCAACTGTTATTCAGATAAAGGACTGCATACATTTTACGCTTGCCCATCTCTTTCAGTAAAAAATCGAGTCCGTCGAATATGGTATCGTTGTAAATTCCAGGCGTTTTCTGTAGCGTCGGTTCAATGCGCGTCGGCACGCCATCCGGACCATCTCCACCGACCAGGACCCGGAGGTTATTGATACCTTCGGCTTTAAGAGTATTCAGCTCCCTGATCAGTCGGCGCCGGTCTCCACCCTGTCCTTTCGATCCAAGTATCGCACCATACCAGAAGTTTGTTCCGACATAGTAATAAGGTTTGCCACTAATCTCAAAACGACTGTCTTTTTGTTTGACAAATCCCTGACCATATCCTGACCAAAAAGGCAATATCATAAGGATAGCAACAATACTACTTTTCAAAAGTCTGCACATAATGTTTATCACTGTTTGAGATTTTGTTATGACAAAGTTACCAGTAAAAGCAGGGGGGTAACAAGTATTATCATAGCATATCCCGATACTATTTTTTCACTTATACAAATTCCGGACTTTATCCTGCATCAATACATCCGGTAATGTGATAAACTGCTTGAAGTCTTTCACCGAAGAATGTCCGGGATAAGGCAGATAAAAGTGATTTTTACGGTTATAGGCATTTCGCCAGAGCAATACGTAAGAGACTTTATAACCTTTCAGGACTTCTGTCAGCACAGAGGTAAACCAAGTCGAATCGGGCAAGCTTTCCAAACCGGTTTCTGTCAGTGCCGGTATTTTATTGTGCTCTTTGGCAAAGTGGGTAATAAAGCCCAATTCGTACCTCAACGATGAGATGAATTTCGACTTAACCTCCGGAGTAACTCCATATTGATATTCGTCAAATCCCACGATATCCACATATTTATCTCCCGGATAACGGTTTACAAAGTCTGTATCTGCCGAGAAGTCAGCCGAAGAGTAAGCAATCAGCAAATTATGAACATGTTTTGTATTCCGGAGATAATCCACCGTATAGGTAAAAAGCGCCTTGTATTGCTCTTCGGTACATAGTTTCTTCCCCCACCAGAACCAACTTCCGGTATGTTCATGAAAAGGTCTGAAAATAACCGGTATCAGTTTTCCTTTATCATCTTTCAATGAAAGGAAAAAACCGGCTACCTGATCCAACCATTGTATGAACTCTTCGTGTTTTAGCCCTCCGGGCAGAACACTTTTTACCACCTGGTCAGAAGAAACATCCCAGGCATTACTTCCGGTCAACAGATTATCCAAATGCCAGCTGAATGTATTGACAGCCCCCATCCGATAGACCTTTTGGGTATATTTCCGCATTTCTCCAAATGAAACACTATCCAGATTGTATGCCTTACCGTGCTCAATGCCACCCAGGTCCCAGCCGAATACAGCAGGATAACTACCGGAAGCATCTTTCACATCACATCTGCCCGGCTGTGCATTCCAACCGATGCCATAGGCCAAAGCATCCTGATGCCCCACCATTACGCCTTTTTGCAATTGTTTTCTCAGATTCCGGTAGAGAGCAACGGTTGTTTTAGTCGCTTTGGAGTCAGCCGGACGATTGCTTTGTGCTTTCACAAAAGAACATCCCAGAAAAAGAGACAAGATTATTATCGAATATTTTCTCATACGAACAGTTTATTTCAAAGTGAACTTTTGTTTGAGACCACCTACTGAAACTTCAAATTCTCCCGGTTCCAGTTTGGGTTGATTATCCAGGCCAATGAAAGATAGCTCTTTCGGTTGAATGGTAAATGTCACCTCTTTGCTTTCGCGCGGTTGCAAAGCAATCTTATCGAATGCACGCAGGCGTTTCATATCCGGTGCCAACGATGCCACGAGGTCAGAAACATACACCAGAACAGCCTCCTTGCCGGCCACTTCACCTGTATTTTTCACAGTTACCGTAATATTTACCGGTTGGTCGGCAGTAAAAACTGGTGAAGACAGGCGAAGATTCCTATACTCAAAAGTGGTATAGGAAAGACC
Source organism: Bacteroidales bacterium (assembly GCA_963668555.2). GTDB lineage: Bacteria > Bacteroidota > Bacteroidia > Bacteroidales > UBA7332 > CAXXIC01. Next base: position 3,361,123 of record CAXXIC010000001.1, on the reverse strand, counting down.
TTCACCAAATTCATATTGCGGATGATAATCTGCCTCATAGTTATACACACCGCCCGCTTTCTTTTGTTCTTCCGAATATTTGTGCCAATAGGTTGTCAACGAATTCGGGTAACGGGGATAGGTGTAAGGCAGTTTTCCGCTTGGATTAACGTCTCCGAACAGGATATCAGCCAGCGCATCACCACCGAAATTTCCGGGCAGATAGGTCTGAATAACCGCATTCATCTGCGACTCAAATTTGCTGATGATCCGCGGACGACCTTCATTCAGAACCAACACAACTGGCTTACCTGCTTTAGCAACCTCTTTAGCCAGTTGGATTTGCAAATCGGAAATGTACAAGTCCTGCAAATCGCCCGGCTTTTCGGTATAAGAGTTTTCTCCCAGACAAAGAACTATGTAGTCGGCATCTTTGGCAGCAGCCAAAGTTTCGGCAAAACGGTCTTCGTATTCTTCCCAATATTTACCGTCCATTTTGTAGCTGACGCCAGGCATATAGGTTACATTACCGCCTTTGTTTTTCAATTGTAAAGCTTCGAAAATGGTGTTGTATTTTTCGGTAAATTCCGGCGCTTTGTCACCCTGCCAGGAATAGCTCCAGCCTCCATTTAATGTGCGCATGGAATTGGCATTCGGACCACATACGAGTATGTTTTCCCCCTTGGATAAAGGCAATAACTGGCTCTCATTTTTCAACAAAGTAATCACCTCGCAAGCCGCATCGTATGAAGCTTTTTCAAATTCTTTACTTCCGAATTTCGGATAATCTTTGTAATGGGTGTTCGGCCTCTCGAATAAGCCAAGCTCCATTTTCATTTTAAGTATCCGGCGCACAGCATCATCAATGCGGGTCATTTTCACATCACCCTCTTTAACCAGCTCAATCAGGTAATCACAAAAATCAAAATTGTAAGGAATCATCGACATATCGACACCTGCATTCACAGACAGTTTGACAGCCTCTTTCTGGGTAGCAACGACATGGTCGCGCGAACATATATTGACAATGTCCATCCAGTCGGTAACCACCACACCTTTGAATCCGAGTTCTTCTTTCAGCAATTTGGTCAGTATATTGTAATCAGCATGCAACGGGAGTCCATTGGTCAATCCCGAGTTAACCATAATAGAGCGTGCACCTGCTTCAATTGCTTTTTGGAATGCAGGCAAATGGTATTCGCGCAACATATTTTCCGAAAGAATAGCCGGCGTACGGTCTTTGCCCGAAACAGCAGCTGAATAACCCAGGAAGTGTTTCTGACAGGAAGCCACGTGGTTGGCATCAATCCCATCTTTGTTGTCGCCTTCATATCCTTTAACCATCTCTACCCCCATTTGCGAGGCTAAGTAAGGATCTTCACCAAAAGTTTCCCACATGCGCGGCCATTCGGGATTCAGACCCAAATCTAAAACCGGGGAGAATGTCCATGGAGTATTACTGGCACGGGTTTCGTATGCCGTGATTTCAGCTCCTTTACGCACCAATTGGCGATTAAAGGATGCTGCCATCGCTATTTGTTGCGGAAACAATGTACACCCGGCTGTATAGTTATTGCCATGAATCGCATCGATTCCGTAAAGCATCGGAATCTTCAGCTCTTTCATAGAAGCATTCTGAATCTCCGAAATGATTTCGTACCATTTTTCACGGGTCAATGCCTTTCCGCTCGGAACATTCAGTACAGAACCGACTTTATAATGTTCAATCGCCTTTTTGAGGATATTCTTATCGATGCGCAACGGCTCGTAATTAGAATAGACATCCGGGCCTTCGCAAAGCAAGTCTATAGTTACCTGCGCCATCTGACCCACCTTTTCCTCCAAAGTCATTTGATTGAGTAACTTGTCTACCCGTTTGTCTATTTCTTGTTGGGTCAATCCGGCTGATGCCCCGATTGCACTGATTAGTCCGGCCATTATTATCCAGTTTTTGAGTTTCATAGCATTAATTACGGTGTCGGGAACGAATAAAGACTTTTCACATCCCCCTGTTCGTATATTGCGGAATTGTTGGTAAATGTTTTGAAATCTGCCGCCGGAGCTGTCGAATAAGGTGTTGGAACGTAATAATTAGAAGAAGTATTCGCCCAAAACATCCCATAAGCCAACTGCAATTTATATTGGGTAAACAGCGGCATAAAACATTGTGTATATAAATTCGATATTGTTGTATTCGTTGATATATACCCAAATTCGGTCAATGCTGCCACTTTCTTCTTACTGATTGCCAGGTCTGATATAATTTTCAGCTTGGAAGCAACTAGTGTAACACCGCTTTGCACTCCTTTGCTATAGTCCTGATAATTATCCATACCTAAAATATCCACATAATCGTCTCCCGGATAACATTGCTGATAAGTATCAGTACTGGTAAATTCACTGCCCGGAGAGAATGCATACAATACGTTATGGACATTCAACGAATCTCTCAGGTAAGAAACTGTAAACTGCCAGTTTCTTTTAAACTGAGTCGGTGTGGCATATGCTGGAGCACTCCACCAAAACCAGTTACCATCAAACTCATGAAATGGTCTGAAAATTATAGGAATTGTATTACCGGAGTCATCTTTGAGTGAACTGAGAAATTGTGCCACTTTTTTCAACTGGCTTTTATACCACGCGTGATTTTCCCGTCCTTCCAGAATACTAGGGAAAGCCTTCATCACATTATCAGCACTCATCTCTGAGACGTAAAACGCTTTCTGTTCGTAGGGGTCAAGCATATGCCAGCTCATAGTGTTAATCAAGCCCTGGCTGTAACTGTATTTAATTTCCTTTTTAATTCTTAGCTCCTGTTGATAGTACCAGTTATCCGAAGCTCCTGTGTTGTTTTTATTTGCGATAAACAGAAAGTCTTCACCTACGATCAGGGGATGACGTCCAATGGTGAGCTTCATATCGGACATTTCGCTTCCTCCATCCGACACGTATCGTCCCGCAAATGGGTCCTGCTGGCCAATCATAATACCTTTTTGCGCATTCAGCTTAAGGTTGTAAAACAGAGCTGCCGTCTGAGAAGTAGCATTTTTGTCGGTAAGCACGCTGCGCACGGAAGCAACATCAGGATTAATACCCTCTATTGGGTTTGGGGTCGTATTATTACCCGACTCGTCTTTTCCACAGGCAAAACAGACGATGGATAGTAGTAAAAATAAGATTGATTGGAAGTGTCTCATGATTGATTATGTAATTGAATGAAGATCTTTGATGTAATATATTTAAAATACCGATTGAAAACCTATTTACAAATTCTTAGAAATAACGGGACTGCAAACTATCACAGCCTACAGTCCCTCAAATAAATAACCATCAAATATTATTTTTTGACTATACGGAAGTTTGCAAAACAAACATCCAGAGTCATTGCATCGGTCGGCTGATAAGTCAGACCGACACTATTCCATCCCCATTTTGGATTTGCACCTAGTGTTGACAAATCAAATGATACGGTTTTCCATTGTCCGTATGTATTAAATGCTATTCCTTCAGCAGGATTCCAGACATACCATCCATCGAAAATCTGAAACGCCAGATTTCCCATGTTAATCGGTACCTGTGGGTTGGTGTTAATTTCAAACTCCAGTTTGTACTGTGATTTATTATCAATCATGTCCTGATCATTCACATTTACACCACCGCCAAAGAAGGTATTCCAGCTCCAGGCTCCAAACGAACCCTTCAGACGGGAGAATTTTCCATTCAAAGGTTTTGGATCTCCCGCATTTGTACCATCGGTGATCAGATTCGCCCCCGACCAAATACCATTGTATGAAGAGGCATTTTCAAAGTCAATCAGTTTAAACCCGGTTTCACGATACTTACCCGGGATAGCAACCGGAGTGGTCAGGTTTGCGTAAGTACTGCTCAACTTAATCACCTGATCGGCCGTTGCATTTGCAGGAACTTTAAAGAATAATGATTTATCAGTAGCAGAAATAACAGGTAATTCCTGATTTCCAAAGTGAACCACACCGTCGTCGGGGGTCAGTTTATAAAGGTCGAAGAAGTCTCCAACGATTTCTGCGGTATCTCCCGGAAGTACATATTCATTATACAAACCTTTAATAACCAGATTTGGAACACTGACCGTAAAATCATAAGACACCTTACCCTGGCTCGTGGTAATTTCCATCTTATTGTTTACAGTACCGGGTAACACTCTTGGAATAGGCAGTACGATACGACTGGCTTTAGCATAAACTGTCGATAAGTCCACCGCTACATCATTAAAATAAATGCTTTTCACACCGATCAGATTCTTACCGAGAATGGCAATCATCTGGGCAAATGATCCGGCTGTAATAGCCGAATCACTTTTTTCAAGAGTTGTTATTTGGGTTATTTCAGGAGCTCCTGTCGATGTCTCATCAGCATTCCATCCATCATTGATATCTTCGATGCTCTGACAGGATGCTACAGCCAACGATATTAGCAGCAGAAAGAATCCTTGTTTTATATTTATCTTTTTCATTTGTCCGAATATTTTTTGGTTAACAATTAGTTCCATCCCGGATTATTCAGTCCGTTCATGGCTTTATTGGAAATAATCTCTGATGCCGGAATCGGATATAACAAATGCTTACGTTCACGGTATTTCACCACATCATTTTCATCAATGCCAATAGCATTCATAGCCTGCAAATAAATACCCCAACGAATCAAATCCCAACGACGGTCACCTTCGCAAGCAAACTCACGGGCTCTCTCTTCAAGTATGAACGAGCGAAGTTGCTCTTTGGCGGTAAAGTCAGTCACATTTTTTGCACTTGCATTACTACGTGTTCTCACTCTGTTAAGAGCATCTACAGCAGATTGGTCCGGACCGTTTACCTCATTCTCAGCTTCTGCGTATATTAACAGGACATCGGCAAAACGAAGGAACGGATAGTTGATATCTCCATTATTCTGGGTACGATCTGAAGAATAAAAATACTTGGTAAGGAATGATAGCGAAGCGCTGGACTGATCCAACACATAGGTATTCCCATCATTATATGGCGCTAATCCGCGATTAACTTTCACGCTATCCTTTGCCGGATAATAATACCAGTTACCCCATTTTTTCCAACGGTGCATTACACCATCCTTAACCCTCAGGTCATTTGCTTCAAACAGTTCATACCAATGTACACGACATCCTGCCCATTGGCCATCTGCGATTTCGAGAGCATTGGCTGAAGTAGATAACCCTGTGTACCATTTTGAAATTGCATTACCAAATTTAGAATCACCCAGTTTGGATTGCAAAGAAAATATATGCTCCGTTTTATTTTTACTTCCCTGTGACCAGATATCTGCATAAGAGGTTTTAATCAGGTCATAGGTTCCGTATTTGCCCTCAATTACCTCTTTGGCTTTATCACGGGCAAGTTTGAAATAATCATTGGCAGTAAAGGATTCATACCCGGCAACAACCTCCTTGGTGAAGGTATTGGACACAGGCAATGGGATACGTATCTTATCATTTCCCTGCTTTACATAAGCCGGACCACCTTTTACCGATACTTTGGCATCAGCTAAAGCGCCGGAAGCCATGGTCACATATACTTTTGAAAGCAACGACGCTGCCGCTCCGGCAGATGCTCTTCCGTCTTTGAAACCCGGATCACCGACCTTATACATCATGTCTTCCGCATCTTTGAGCAAGGAAATAATATGCTCATACACCGTTGGGATGGGTTGACGTGGCTGACTAAAGTCTGCCCCTTCCTCTACAGAAACATAGAAGATAGGTACTTCACCATAAGCACGCGTCAGTAAGAAATATGACCAGGCTTTCAGGAAATAAAGTTCTCCCAAATCATTATTACGTTGAGCCTCTGTCACATTCTGCATCCCCTTAATATACTTGATAGAGAGGTTAGCACGATGTATGATATTGTACGGAGCGCTCCACATAGCGTCAAGGTTACCACTACCACCGGATGACTGAAAGTTACCGGCACCTAAATCCCCGTATGCCCAGTCGGGACCGGTTGCATAGTCGCAATCGAAGTCCAATACTCTCGGGAACTGGAACCAACGGAACATATCATCATCTATTTTATTGTAAGTACCTATCACCCACATATCTGCAGCAGCATCCGAATCGCCGACACCAGTGGGACTGATAAAGTCAAAGGCCTTCTCTTTCAGGTCATCCGTACAGGATGAGAAGAGTCCCATACTGAATGCAATGGCGATTGCCGGTAATATTCTTTTTATACTAGTCTTCATGATTCAAATATTAGAAAGTTAATTTAGCTCCTATAGAAAACGTTCTGCTGCTTGGGTAAGAGTAAATATCTACCCCTCTGCGCGAAGCATCTCCACCAAATGCATTGACATCCGGATCCAACCAGCTATAGTTGGTGATAGTAAGCAAGTTGGTAGCCGAGCAATACACATTGATATCCTGTATCTGTTTGATTGGACGTTTGAATGTATAACCAAGATTCACATTCTTCAAGCGCAGGTATGAACCATCTTCTACGAAGCGATTCGAGATCTTCATACTTCTCAGGTAACCACTGGTTGCTTTAGGCCATTTTGCATTTGCTGTATTATCAGCCGTCCAACGTGAATTATAAATACTGGTTGGAATATTCTGATAGCCTTGCACTTGATATTCCATCAGGTTTCCATTAAAAATATCATTTCCATAGGTCCCCTGTACATAGAAACTTGCAGTAAAGTTTTTCCAGAAGAAGTTATTGGTAAATCCGTAGGTAAATTTGGGATTGGTATCACCGATAATTCTTTTATCTTTCTCATCAATTAAACCATCACCGTTATAATCCCGGTATTTAATCTCTCCGATTTTTGCTTTAACTATTGCGGCACTGGCATTGGTATAAGCTTTATCTGCTCTGACTTCAGCTTCACTATCATAGAATCCATCTTCCACATATCCGTAAATGGCTCCGATTGGCATTCCGTTGCGTTGGATAAATACCTGGTCAGCATTGTTCCACAAACGGGTTGCATATTGGTCATTGGGTAGGTCTCCAATGCGGTTCTGAATAAATGAAATATTCGCATCAATATCCCATTTTAATGGAGTTTTTGTCAAAGCATAGAATTTTCCAGAAAATTCAACTCCTTTATTGGTAACTGTACCATAATTCACCTGCATTTGTCCAAATCCGGAACTGAGTGGAATTTTTACATTTTGCAGCAAATCACGAGTCTTTTTGTAGAACACATCTACAGTCAGGTTAATGCGATTATTTAAGAATCCCATATCCACTCCGGCATCAGCTTGCGAAGTCGTCTCCCATTTCAGATTCGGATTTGCCGGACCGCGCCATACCGGCTCAGCAAAACCACTTTGCATAGATCCATTTACCGGATAATTTGAGGTTTGCAGTAAAGTTGTTGTTGCATAAGCACCAATCGCCTGATTACCGGTTTCCCCGTAACTGGTTCTGACCTTAAGGTTACTAAAGATGTTCAGGTCCTTGATGAATTTCTCTTCAGAAGCTCTCCAGGCCAAAGCACTGGACATAAAATCTGCCCATTTATTGGAATCGGCAAACTTACTGGAACCATCACGACGATAAGAAGCCGTAAAGAGATATTTGCCCATCAATGAGTAATTAACACGACCTAAAAATGACACCAGTCTGTTTTGACCTCGGCTGCTGGTCGGAGTTTCCTGGTTCAATCCCTGGCTGATATCATACTCACCGGTAATGTCCGTTGGGAAGTTTGTGGCTACAATCGATTTTCCACCATAATTAGCGGTTTCGCGGGTAGCACCCAACACAGCATTGATGGTGTGATTTTTACCGAATGATTTATCGAATTGTAACAGTGACTCCAGAGTAAGGCTTGTGTACCAGTTATCTGATAGACCGGCTTTACCATTAATGTTGCTGTAGCTGGCCCCCTCCTGGGTATTACGGTTGTAATAGGTATTCCGGGTGTTCATATTATAACCATAACCCAGATTCTGACGGAACTTCAGGTAGTCCGTAAATTTGATTTCAGCAAAAGCCGAATTAAAGACATTGTTTGAAGTAATCTGGTCTTTTGCAGTCGTTACATACAAATAGGGATTCGCTGATAACCAGGATAACTGGGAATCGGTGTGCTCATTAAAACCGGGCAAGTGGTCCGGTGGAAATACCAACGCAGAACGTATTACAGCGTAATCCGAAGAGTTTGACTTTGCAAAATCCGTAATGGAATTGGTGTAACTTGTATTCAGCCCCAATTCAAGCCAAGGCTGCACCTTACGGGCCACATTCAAACGGGCAGTATAACGGTCATATCCTGATTTCTTGACAATACCGTCCTGGTTCAGCATATTACCGGAAATAGCGTAATAGCCTTTATCATCAGCGCCGGACATACTCAGGTTATATTCATGAGACAAAGCTGTTTGATAAATCTGGTCCTGCCAGTTAGTACCGCCATTCATATATCCATTAAGGAAATCGTCTGGTGTTGGATAATAGGTACTATCAACAGCCACACCGGAATTGTTTTTTGTATATTGCCAATGGCCATCGTAAGGCAAATTGGTATACGTAACCCCTTCATAATTATAACGATTTACAACCTGCTCGTTACGGTAGTTTGCATATTGGTATGCGTTCAGTACGTCTATTTTATTTACAATATTAGATATACCAAAGTTAGTTGAGAACTCTACTTTTGACGCACCCTTCTCTCCACGTTTTGTAGTAATCAAGACTACACCGTTTGCACCACGTGAACCATAAATAGCAGTTGCAGACGCATCTTTCAACACTTCTATAGATTGAATATCCTGTGGATTAAGCATGGCCAACGCATTTGTGCTCTGCAAGTTGTTTGAATTGGCAGAACTGGATGGTGTACCTCCGGTTTCAAAAGGAATCCCATCAATGACATACAAAGGCTCTGTACTGGTATTGAATGAGTTGGCACCACGTACCTGGATGTTGATTCCCGCACCCGGCGCACCGTCACTCTGCTGCACCTGCACACCGGCCAATTTACCCTGAAGCCCCTGGACCACGCTGGTCGGATTTCCTTTCAGCAGATCTTCTGTTTTAATAGAACCAACCGAACCGGTCAGGTCACTTTTCTTCACGGTTCCATAACCAATAACAACAACTTCATCCAATTTATGGGATGACTCCAGAGCTACATTGATAATTCTCTGGGTTGTTACTTTTACTTCTTTCGAAGTCATACCTACAAATGAAAAAACAAGGGTTTCTCCACTTTGTATTTTTAATACATAGGCGCCATTATAATCGGCCACCGTACCTACTGAGCGGCCTTTTATTACTACGCTTGCTCCGGGAAGTGGAGAATTAGTCCCATCAACCACCTTTCCGGAGATGGTGATTGGTTGCTGAGCATACATACAAATGCTCAACAAAAGGGAGAACATGATTAAGAGTTTTCTTTTTCTCATGGCTTATCTGGTTTGTAATTAATATTATCGTTGCAAAAATACGTTGATATGGCACCCTCTAGGTAATACCCATTTAGCCATACCTGATACAATTGTTTCATTCTTAAAACAATCCTATTCAATCAAAACAGCCCCGCTAAAAGGTATATTCGCACAATTCTTATTGATATTGTTGAGAAATGTTGTTATCGGAGAAATAATGCTGTTATCCGGGTTAAGTGATAACCGGTTTAATTCGATCATCTCTATACGGATAGTAATTTTTTCGGACAGAGTATGGGCTTTTTGCAGTTTCAGTTTAAGTTCATCCATGGTTTTCATATTCATAACGTTTAGATTAAATATTCAGTTTAATAGCTCAGCCTCAATTAATCAGAGCAGAGCGAAAGGAATTTAAGGTTTTGGTATTAAATTCATCAAGCCGCAGCTAAGTGCACTCATCATCATTAGCTTGATGATACAAATGTACAACATGCAGTAGCCGGGTGCATAATACTCATTTATCTATACCTGATACAATTACAGCTTTCTTACCCGTACATTTGCGCAAGCTATCAAAACCAACCCAACACATTGATTTACAAATATATAAAACACGCATCTTTTATATTACAACAACATTAGCCTGTCACACTATTTTAATCACACAGGACAGCGTTCAGCGACTCTTGGACGCCAGACGCGTAATTCATAAAAAACAAAGGAGGCTGCTCCATATTGAAACAGCCTCCTTCATTGGCCCGGGATGGCATTTATACTCTAAACAGCATTACCTTAGGATCTATTCCGGTAAATCAGTCCGATCCTGAAAAGGTGAAAACATTATTAAAACTGGCAAAAATGAAATTCAACCATCAATTGATAAAATCACTTGTAATATCACTTTGAGGTTATTCATTTTTCTGTTTTCTGTCTTTTTTGCCTTATCTCTGACAATCCATTTATTCTTGTTCGCTTTTTCAATCCCGACTCGCTTAATTTGACTCGTTAAGTTCCAATACAACACTTCCGTATTGCTGGGCTATATCAAGTTTGAGTCCGTTATTCATTAAGAAATCGCCTGAAAAGACTTTATTATTTGCACTGAAACATGACTTATCGGTTATCATATTTATTTCTTTTACCAAATATTTTTTACTCGGATCCAATCCTTTTATTTTAAAATCCGGCAGGTTATCCGAGCAATAATAATTGATGTGGTATGCAAAAAACACAGCCCTCTTTTTATCAGGAGTTACATATGCTAAAGAAGTCGAATTGTAGCTATCATAAGGACTTAAAATTCTGTATAAATCGCCGAACTGAATAACCGGACGAATTGACTTATATGTTTCGACACCTTTTTTCGAAAAAGACAATTCTTCAGCAGTCATATGTGAAGGCTGCAATTCTATACCCAAGCGTCCTGTCATTGCAACATCGAAACGGAATTTAATCGGGATAATACGCCTTGTCATCGGACTCGGAGATGCTCCAACATGAGCTGCCATTCCTATAGCCGGGAAAAACATGGATGTTCCCCATTGTATGTTCATGCGTGTTTGGGCATCGGTATTGTCGCTGGTCCAAAATTCGTGGAAATACGGAAGATAACCGTAAGATAATCGACCGCCGCCACTGCTACAGTCTTGAATAGTTACATTGGGATGGCTGACCAACAAGCGTTCCAATACATTCTGCAGCCCTCTATTGAATTCTATATTTAAAAGCGACTGTTTATTTTTGGGTAAAAAGGGAGACCCCCAATTGACAAAACTCATGTTTGAATCCCATTTCACATAAGCGATCCTCGGATGCTTAACCAATAAATTGTGAATCACGTTATAAACAAAATCCTGAACTTTGGGATTGCATAGGTCTAAAACGAGTTGAGTTTTACCGCGCCCTTTTACCGTATCTCTGAAATTCTGGGAAATGACCCAATCAGGATGTTCATTATAAAATTTACTCGTTTTGTAGTTAGTCATTTCGGGCTCAACCCAAATACCGAATTTCATATTTCTTTTCTCGCAGGCATCAATCAAATAGTCAATCCCATGAGGAAGTTTCTTTTGGTTAACGTCCCAGTCTCCTAGAGTGCTTGAGTCGTCATTTCTTTCAATTTCGTTACCAAACCAGCCATCATCCATCACAAAAAGCTCTCCTCCCAAATCGGCAAAATCGTTAATCATTTGTACCATTTTATCTTCCTGGGTATTGAAATAAACGCCTTCCCAACTGTTCAAGAGTATCAATCGTTCTTTATCGCCATCTCTGAGCTTATATTTTCGACCGTAATTATGAAAGTTTCTGCTGATCTGACCTTTACCGTTATGACTGTATGTCAAAGCTAAGGCCGGAGTATTAAATTTCTCTCCCTTCGAAAGAGGATATTCGGACGCAAAAGGACTAATACCCGCAGCGATTTTCAATTTTTTACTATTGTCAATTTCAAAATTGATTTTAAAGTTCCCCATACAAGCCAATGTTCCACCGATGACTTCACCGGTTTCTTCATTTGATTTGCCGTTTAAGCTTATCATGAATGATGGATTGACGCTTTGGGTGGCTTGTACTCCATTTTTTGAATCGAGGGAATACACCCCTCTTTTCAATTGGTTCTCAACGACATTGGATTCGTCTCCCCATGCACCATGAAGATGGGTAATCCAGTATTCGTTGGCAAGACACGATAAATAGGCTGATGCAAAACTATATAACATCACAGGGCGGTTTTCTTCGTGATAGATTTGAGAAGACACTTCCACGACATCCTCACTAAAATATGTCTTGTAAATCAAATTCACATAAAAAGGATAATGCTTATCTTTCAGATATACTGTTGTCAAAGAGATATTATTATCCACTTTTTCTTGTTTGTAATTTTGGAATTGCAAGTCTAGCGACATATTACCGTCTGAATGAGTAGCACGAATGGCGGGTTCAAAATCGCAATACAAGCCAAATTCAGGATATGCCTTTTCAAGACTTGAATTTGAGCCCAAAAACAATTCATCAATATTTCCGAGTCTCTTCCCGAAATAATTAAGATAAACGCGTTTAGTTCCAAAGTTGTCTTGATTAACACTAAGAACCATTGACGTGTTTTTTGTCTCAATTTTTATTGCCTCGTTTTTCGCAAAAAGCGTTAATGGCAAAAAAGCCATCAAGATTAAAAATGATTTTTTCATCCGTATATAATTTATAATTAAATCTAAGTCACCTTTGCTTCAACCTCACTTGCCGTATTAATACACTTTTACTGACGCATATAGGTCGGCAGAACGGTACGAAAAGGCAAAGCAGGCAACCCTTCATCGTTAAGTAATGCTGCTTTAGCATTCCGCGACCAGCCATATCGCACATATTTCGGAGCTTTCACATTTTCACTCCACAGATATATCGTCTGACCTTCTATTTTCACTTTAGCGGGAACATATTGACTATCTGTTCCGGCTATTTCAAACTGAGTAGATAATTCCGCCGCCAACTTTAAACCTTTATTGGCATGAGTAAAACAGACCCGAATTCCATTTCCTTCCACTACACTTGACTTGTATTGCGGACCTGAATATTCGAGAGTTTTATCACCATAATTTTTTCCCATGGCACACCACGCAAGCCGACGGCCAATTGGCTCTTTGCGGGATGGGTGGACATTTGCGCTATCCCCAACATCCAACGTACCAATCATGGCTGTATTGGGTAGCTTTAGCGCGTAAGACTGAGCCTCCCAAAATTCCGGTAGAGAAGCCCCCCAATAACCATCCCAGGGGCAAAGCTGCACGTAATAAAACGGTAGTTTCGGATTACCGAAATCAGCTCTCCAACCTTCAATCATGGCCGGAAATAGTCGGGTTAACTCAGCAGCCCGTCCCACATTCGTCTCTCCCTGATACCACAATACACCGGCAAATGTAAAAGGGACAATCGGTGTCATCATGGCGTTATACAACACTCCCGGAGTGCGGTTATCGTCCTCTTTTTGCGGCAACCACGAATCTTTACCTTTGTATCCATCCACCTTTTCCAAAGAAGCTTTATTCGTCCATGCCTCACAACTGGAGCCCCCATAAGCACTTAGCACGAGGCCAATCGGGATATTCAGTTTTGTATTCAGTTCTTTACCAAAGAAATAGCCCAGTGCACTAAAATCTTGAGCAGATTCCGGAGCACATCGAGTCCATGTCGTATTGGCATAGGCCTTAGGTAATTTGGTCTGAGGTGTTGCACTGTTGGCTTTTCCAGTCATAATAAACCGGATATTGGGATAATTGGCTTCTGAAATAGCCTTGTCGCTGCCTTCAATAGGAGCATCCTTCCATCCTTTGAGTGGTAATTCCATATTGGATTGACCGGATAAAAGCCATACTTCACCAATCAATACGTTTTTGAGTTCAATAGTGCTCGAACCTTTGATTATCAAAATGTAAGGTGTGCATTTTTTATTGGCTTTGGGTGTAGGCAATTTAACCAACCATTTCCCATCAGCTGCGGTTACGGCAGTAACTGTACGATTATTCCAGCTTCCTGAAACGGACACCGTCTCACCTGTTTTTGCCCATCCCCACACGTTTACGAATCTGTTTTGCTGCAATACCATATTATCAGTAAAGAGATCGGCCACTGTTACTTGGGCAGACACTGGATTAGTGAATGAAAACAATGAGGTTGCACCAAAAATAAGCACAGCTATTTTGGAGATAAAGTGTTTCATCATGAGTTAGAAGGTTTTGAGTTTAAGCATTTCGAGCAATCAACCGAACTTACATTCAGCAAGCAAAAATACCCACATTCACACCTCAACTAATAATACTACATTATCCACATATGATACTTTCACATCATTATCTGCAAAAAATCCCTGAAAACATATGTGATGCTTTCAGGGATTGAACTACTATAACAATCATCAGATGATAACTTTTTTCTTCTTATAGTTTTCCCGAAATTCTTTGGGAGTACATCCTTTCTTCTTTCTGAAAATGCGGTTAAAATTGGAGAGATTATTGAATCCGCAATTGTAGCCAATTTCAGAGACCGTCTGGGTGGAATCAGCCAAAAGACGGGCTGCATGCCCCAACCGGATGTCAATCAGGTAATCGGTCAGATTCTTTCCGGTTCTGAGTTTAAAGAAACGGCTGAAAGAGACTTCACTCATATTGACCAGATCCGCAAGTTGGGACAAACGAATTTCTTCATGGAAATGAGCGTTCAGGAAATCATCCACTTTTTTGACACGTCGGCTATCGTAGGATTGTTCGGCTTTGGCAAAACTCGAACTGGACAATGTACGTAAATCTCCACTTACTGACAACTCATACAGGATAGTCAGAAAAGTCATTACCGCATAAAATCCCTGTTTCTCATGAGACAATGATTTTAATAGCGGCCTCACTTTAAGAATAGTAGAAATATCAAATGCCACCCCTTTCTGTGCCTTCTCAATCAATTCCTTGATACTCCGGAACTGATTTTTCTCGATGAAACTCTGAAAGAAGAGATCACTGGAAAACTGTATCGTAATCTCCTTGATATCGGTGGATTGACAATTGTGGTTTTGCCAGGTGTGTTCAAGGTCTTTGCCCGTAATCAGCACAAGGTCATAATCTCCGATTTCTTCGACTGAATCTCCAACAATCCGTTGCACACCGCGTGCATTCTCTACATAATTTAATTCGAACACAGAATGATTGTGTAAGGGAAAAGTGAACTCGGTCTTATTGCGCTCAATCACATAGAAACAATCTTTCTCTGAGAGCGGTGCTATTTCATGCAATATTTCAGGCTGACTCATTTGATGGTTTGATTTTAGAAAAGGTTACATCTGCAAATATAACGGATTGAATGAATAAATTATCTCCTGCTTCTTTTATTGCTACATTATTCAATAAAATATTATTTCAAAAGGCTGAGGCTGTCTTGTTAATCAAGACAACCTCAGCCTAAGTTAAATCAGGTATCTCAGGAATTATATTTTTCCTTACCTGTTAGATATTAACAATGATATTTTATCTGTTCACCAGTTTGTAGGTTTTAACCTGATCTCCGGTTTGGACCTTTAGCAGATAAACTCCTTTGGATTGATTATTCAAATCAATAATGATTTTTCCACTCACCGCTTTACCCTCCAATAATAATTGGCCATTTATTCCGGATAAAGTATACGTTGCATCCACATTACCTGAATTCACCTGATAAATATTATTTCCGATTTTAGACATAGAAAGCGCGTCAGTATCGGTAGTTCTGACAGCTGAAGTTATTGAAGGAACCAGCTCCACATCATCAATCATGAAATTATTTCCAGCACCCTTATCATACTTTACAATCAGAAACGTTGGATTACTATTGGCATTCAAATAAGTCGCCAGTTTTATCGGATCAATCGGCACCTCTACCGAATACCAAACGCCCAATGCACCAGATTCCCATACCGGACTCAATACTCCAACCTGTTCCATTCCCCAATCACCGGTACATAACCCGATTTGAACCTGTGCCCAGTTAAAATCAGTTCCTGCTGTTAGACAAAACTTCACTTTAACAGATTTGTAATCATACCAGGTCTTTCCTTCAGGCAATGTACAGGGTATCGTTACCGGCACCCAGGCATTGTTGACTACAGCCAATGCTTTGTTACTTGTATTAATACCACTCTTGTAGGGATTATCCACAACACTACAGCTTCCGGCACTCCAGATTGCTTTGGTAGAACCCAGCTGTCCGTCTTCAAAGTCGGCAACAAGATAATTTGCACTGTTTAACTGAAATGCAGCCATTAAGGCAAACAAAAAGGTAAAAATCTTTTTCATAAGTCATTGATTTAATAATTAGTAATTGGAAGTTATTTAAAGACAATAATCCCTTTATTTGAGACAGCAATCCATGCATACATCTGCACTCACTTTCACTCAGCGGAGCAGTAGTTCTTATCAATTCGACCAACTCCTTCCGACAATGACAAAAGTAGAGGATTAGCCCCCATTTTTATTTGCTTTATTTATCCAATACTGATACAATATCATCAATCGTCATAAAACAACAAACGCCTCATTGCCAAACAAATCATCACAGAAAAACCACCAACCTAATTTCACACCAGAACATTATCCCTCTAAATTCACATTCCGTAAAAAAACAAAAGAGGGGCAAACACCCCTCTTTCTTTGACTCTAAGAAGATCTAAATCTGTAGAGACTATCCAACATACTAACTCTGAGTATTTAGAGCCTGTTATTTCTTCTCTATCAGCTTTTGAATGGATTCCTTATCGGATTGCCTCAACTTCACCGCATAAATGCCATTAGGTAAATTCCCTACTGCAAAACCATCAACCGGTTCAACAGACTGATAAACGACAGTTCCACTTAAATCACAAATGACCACAGTGGCTTTTTCTCCCCCTGCAAGCTGTACAAATGATTTAGCCGGATTGGGATAAAATAAAATATTGCTGTTATCTCCATTAATGTCAGGTGTACCGGTCGTCATATCCAGCCCCATATCCGTATTATTACCCTTGGTCAGCCAGTAGCTGCCGACATTTTCAAGAGTTATCACTTTAGCATTATTATATACATCGATAATGTGCTGGTTTGTATTTTATTGGGTGGTCAATTCATTCCACGACATAAAATAAGACCAGAAAGCATTATATGTAAGACATTCTTCGGGGTTGAGAATAGTACCGTTTTCTGTCATGGCAATCTGCTTATGTCCGCCTGTAATGATACAAAGCTGATTTAACTGGTTTTGTTTACATCACAATTATAGCAAGAGTAAGACTTACACGGGGCAACGAAAGCAATTACCGGCGAATGGTATTCCGCCCATACGATAATTCCCGAACAGACAGTGGTGGCGCAATTGGACTGTGATCAGATCGCCTTACTCACCGATGAAGTAAGTCCTGCTAAGCATCGGTGTTAAATTTGGCGCGGTTGGCTTAACCGGACAACCGGTGGAGGCAAAATATGCAGGGTGTGGCAAAATATTGGGAGTAAGATAAAGAAAAAGTCAAATTAATCTACTAAAAAAAGGACAAACACATCCGGGCAAATGCGAAACCCTTCGTGTTTGTCCTTTTACAGAGAATTTTATTATTTCACTTTCTCAAAAAACTCGGCTTCAATGATACGAAGTTGCCCCTTCGTATTGAGGTTTTTCGGATCTTTAAATCCATCCAGTTCTTTATTTCCGTTCAACTCAACCATATTCTGGAAGGCATCTTTTTCTGTTCCCATACCAGTGAGGCGGATTGTCACATTACTTCCCGGGGTTGGTTTTACAGCCAATGTTACGTAACCTAATCCAGGCTCGGTATTACCTTTCCAAACTTCTTTACCATCCACCAATATCTCGATCGGATAACTGCGTGAGCGCCAACCGGACATCTTCAGGCAGATTTCAGAAATTACCGCTTTACGAGCCAACTGATACGAGATCCATCCGGTAGAGATTTTCCCATCGTTAGTCCATTCGGTCATTTCGTTATCATCATAACTGTTTTTCGCCTTATCTTCATTGGAGCCGGCTTTTACAGATACGATGTCAACCGTTTTGCGGGACACTTTGAAAGATGGTGTTGACGGGGTTTCGCCACGAGACAGATAAGATGGCAAACCATCACCGGGTAACTCTTTACTCAAGCCATCTTGCACATTAACCGGAGTCGTTTCAAAAGAAATCGTTGCCGGTTTCAGTCCCGCAGCTGTAGCAGTCAGTGTAACCTTTCCGGCTTCAGTGGTACTACGGATCAGAGCTCTGTTGATACCACATTCGGCAGGTAACGTTTTTGACAAGATGTAGTTATCCGGTCCCTGTGCAATACCGCCACGCCATTCAGCAGGTCCGTCAAGTTTGAACGTAACAGGTGTTTGCACATCAGGGCAACGCTGGCCTTTGGCATCCACTACTTCCACCTGGGCAAGTACCAAATCAGCAGCATCAGCTTTCACCGGAAGAGGAGATTTAATCAACGAAAGTTTCAATGCAGCCGGGGCTCCCGCAGTGGTCTTTGTGTCTGTCGAAACAACTTTCCAGCTACCCCCAACCCCCTGAAGGGGGCTTTGGCTACTACGGTCATTGGAATTTGCTGGCTTTAAGTCCCCTTTAGGGGTCCCGATAGCTATCGGGATAGGGGTAAATTCATAACTCACTGCTTTGAGAGCACCCGGTTGATAAGCCACATTCTTGAATGTATGCAGGAAATAGTAGCTGCGCTCCCCAAATCCTAATGATTTGCCATTCAGGAAAAGTTCTACCTTATCAGATGGAGATACCACAAACACATCCTTTACCGTTTTGTCTGCATAATTCCAGTGGCCAATAATATATGTGCGTGGTTTTTCGATGTCTACCCAACCGTCCCACATCACTTGGTGTGCAAAAAAGGCATCTTTAGGAATGCGCATGGCATCGACCTCTCCGCTGCGGCGGTAGTTTTCTTCACCACGACAGTGTGTATTAGTATCTGAAAATACGATATTTGCACCACCCGAACTCACCCGGGTACCTGTACCGGCACGCATAATGAAATAATCGAACCAACGCTTAATTTCTTCAATGGCAAATGAATCCTGATTACGGTTATACTCAATCGCCGGAGCATTTCGGTACAACGGACCCGCACCATTCTTGTGGTATGGAGCGGTGAGTTCATCCCAGTATTTGCGTAAAGCTTCATCGCGGCAATATTCGGTAGCGATCATCGGTTTACCAGCGCTCTTATTGATGTAAAGCATTTCGCCGCCATATTCGGCAGTTTTACTGTCGAGCATCTCTCGCGAACCGATGGCCCGACCGCCATAAGGATCATACTGATCGCGAATGGCTTTCATTTCGCCCATATGATCTTCACTGATGGACTCATTTCCACACTCATAGAGAAGAATACTCGGACTATTGCGATTATAGATTATATTATCACGCATCAATTCGGTACGCTGAGACCAACGGCGCCCTGTCACATCGGCTTCGGCATCTCCGGCCGGCAACATCTGCATCAGTCCTACCCTGTCACATGACTCGATATCCTGTTTCCACGCGGTTACGTGCATCCAACGGAAGAAGTTGGCATTACCTTCAACGGCCAGTCCGTTGCTGTAATCGCTTAACCAGGCCGGTACAGACATGCCCACGGCAGGCCACTCATTGGAGGTACGTTGAGCATAACCTTTCATCTGAAGCACACGGTCATTCAGGTAAACCATACCGTTTTTGAACTCTGTCTTACGGAATCCTGTACGGGTCTTCACTACATCAACACTCTTTCCGTCAATTTTCAATACTGTATATACATTGTACAAATAGCCATATCCCCAGCTCCAGAAGTGCAGGTTGTTGACAGTTGAACTGGCAGACAGTTTAACTGTCTCTCCCGGTTGCACATTAGTCGATGCACCTGAATAGCGGGTCACTTCCTTGCCGTCCATATCTTCAATAACCACCTCATATCCGATCGTTTGAGCGGATGAAGTTTCATTTTTCACTTCAGACTCAGCTGTAATCACAGCTTTCTTCCCCTTGATATCGAAGTTTTTGGCATAAACATATACCCCTGAGGTTTTCAGGAAAGAGTAAAGAGGCAAGGTCTGATATACTTTTCCCGAAACATGCAATTTCACATTCTTGGGAATACCTCCATAGTTCGCATTGAAATTGCTGTTGTTCCACTGGAATGTGCTGTTTGTCGCACGTTCACGATACTTCCAGCTGTTATCTATACGAAGAGCGATTACGTTGTCTTCGCCGTATTTGATTTTATCAGAAATATCAAATCCGAAGGCCATAACGCCGTTTTCGTGAAGCCCAACATTCACGCCATTCACGTAAACATCAGCCGCCATACGCACACCTTCAAATTCGATAATAACTTTTTTACCAAAATCCGACGCGGGCAATTTAAAATGTTTGCGATACCAAACCACCGTATCAGTCAATTGCTCAATGTGAAGGCGAAAAGCTTCGTCTTCGTTAAACGCGCGTGGAAGGGTCACGGATTTCCAATCCCGGTCATTATATGCCAAAGCATCTGCCCCTGCAACATCTCCTACTTTTAAACACCAGTCGGAATTAAAATTGTAGGTCATGCGTTGATTTCCGTCCAACTTTTGAGAGGCCCACGCCGTCAAAGCAATGACAGAAAGAATTAATGTAAGAAATGTGTTTTTTCTCATATTTGATTAGTTTAATAATATACAAAAACCAGTTGTTCAAATAATCTGCATTATCATCACGATCCCGGTTATCGTATCGATAATGCAAATGAATTTAAAAACACGATATATCAAGCCTCTATCAGGCCTTTCGCAATACCCATCTCGAGTCCGCGCAATTCTGCGAGTCCACGCATTCGGCCATAGAGTGAGTAACCATAGAAGACCTGTTTTTTGTTCAGGTCATCCAGCATCTGGTGACCGTGATCGGGACGCATCGGAAGTGAGATATTGCGTTTCTGCATCACTTTGAGCAGGTTTTTCACTACGTTGTACATATCCACGCTGCCTTCGAGGTGGTTGGCTTCGAAGAAGTTTCCGTCGGCCAACTGTTGTGTGCTGCGCAGGTGTACAAAGTGAATGCGGTCGCCCAATCGCTCAGCCATGCCCGGAAGGTCGTTGTCGGCACGGACGCTCAGCGAACCGGTACAGAAGCAAAGGCCGTTTGCTTTCGACGGAACGGCATCCAGAATGGCCTTAAAGTCAGACTCTGTACTGCCGATGCGGGGAATACCCAATACCGGGAAGGGTGGATCATCGGGGTGGATCGCCAGCGATACACCACACTCTTCGGCCACCGGCGTTACCTCTTGCAGGAACTTCACCAGATTGCCGCGAAGGGTATCGGCATCGATGCCTTCATATTTTTTCAGTTCCGCTTTGACCTGTTCTATAGTGAAAGCCTCGTTAGCTCCGGGAATACCCGACAGTACCACCTGCAACAGACGCTCTTTTTCGTCTTCTGTCATCGTTTTGTACCGCTCTACCGCTTTGGCCTGGTCCTCAGCTGAAATATCCTCTTTTGCCCCTTCACGCTCAAGCACGAAAAGGTCGAAAGCCAGAAAGGCGTATTTATCAAAATACATCGCTTTCGAACCGTCTTCTACCGGATAGAAAAGGTCGGTACGAACCCAGTCAATCACCGGCATGAAGTTGTACGTCACAACGTCGATACCGCACTGACCCAGATTACGGAGGGTGATTTTATAGTTTTCAATGTACTGCTCAAAGTTTCCGGTGCGGCGTTTGACGTCTTCGTGGATGTTTACACTCTCCACCACGCGCCATATCAGGCCCTCTTTTTCAATATTCTCTTTATAGGCTTTAATCTCGTCCACCGGCCAGATTTGTCCCACCGGGATATGATGCAAAGCCGATACAATACCGGTCGCGCCGGTCTGACGAATGTCTTGCAGCGTGATCGGATCGTTCGGTCCGTACCAACGCCAGGATTGTTCAAATGTTTTCATATTCCATTATTAATGTTAGAGGGGATGAGGGGGTGAAAAAAGCCCACTGCCCTCTCTCCCTCATTCCCTCAATCCCTATTATTTATACTCCCGAGTAAGCTTCAAATCCGCCATCAACCGTGATAGTCTGTCCGTTCATGAAGGCTGATTCGTCACTACACAAGAAGAGCACCGCGCCGCAAAGCTCTTCCGGACGGCCCATGCGGCCCATCGGCGTCATATTGACAATTTTGCCGCCACGTTCGGTCAGCGAACCGTCGGGATTGGTCAGCAACGCGCGATTTTGCTCCGTCAAGTAAAAGCCCGGACGGATCGCATTCACGCGCATCTGGTCGCCGTATTTCTGAGCAAACTCCACCGCCAGCCATTTGGTAAAGTTGGCAATGGCTGCCTTGGCCGACGAGTAGCCGATCACACGGGTCATGGGACGATCTACTGTTACCGAAGTAAAGTTGATGATATTTCCTTTTTGATTGCCGATCATCACCTCGGAGAAGATCTGAGTCGGGTAAATAGTTCCGTAGAGATTCAGATCGATCGCCTTGTGCAGATCCTCCAAATTCAAATCAAGGATCGACTGGTCGGGTTGCACATTGGCACCCGGCATATTTCCACCGGCGCCGTTGATCAGTACATCGATGGTGCCGCAGGTCGCAAGGATTTCGTCGCGGTTCTTTTTCAGTTTTTCCACATCGGTCACATCGGTCGTAAAGAAATGAGCCTTTCCACCTTTGTCCGTAATCTCCTTCACGAGGGCATCCCCTGCCTCTTTCTTACGGGCAAGCAACACAACAGTAGCACCGTTTTCGGCCAGATTCAACGAAATGGCGCGACACAATACTCCGGTAGCACCGGTGATCACGATTACTTTGTCTTGTAGTTTTTTCATTGAATAAATTTTCGATTAAAGATTGAGCAAAGTTACAGCATCGCACATCTGATTATCATTAACAATAGTACATATGCATGTCTTTTTTATTACAACTACATTCTATTCATCTGTTGTTACACTTTAAAAGAAGAAATTCTGATTGGATTACTCACCAGAGCCGTACTATTTTCAAATAATTCATATGTACTATTGTCCTTTTTCATGCAAATTCCATCATACGATCACATCAGTATCAATTATGATTTTTGCTGTGTAAAAGACAACACACCCCAATAACTTACTAAAGATCAAACTCCAAGTAATCCTGATCATTATCAGGAATATAGTATATCGGATAGTTACCGGGATTTTAAGATCTCCGGTACTACTCACTCCTGTTTTCTCCAGCCTAAAAAAAAGGTATATTTGTACAAACTAATACCTATCCTCAAATCATCCGAGTATGTTTTCTAAAGCGAATCTATGGATTGCTCTGTTTGCAATATTCACAACCTCTGTTATACGGGCAGAAAATCTGCCAACGATTGAGCACCTCACCACCAACAACGGTCTTTCCCATAACAGCGTCAACTGCATGCTTCAGGACAGAACCGGATTCATCTGGCTGGGATCGATGAATGGCCTCAATCGGTACGATGGAATACGGATAAAGAACCTGAGTATTCAGACCGGTGATATTTCGTCGCATTCGAGCGGGAGTATCAATCTCTTACACCAGGATAGCTATGGTCATATCTGGGTAAAAACCTATGCCGGAAATATACAATGCTACGATCCTTTCAGGGAGAAATTTATCCCCCTTTTTGACAACCGGATTGTTTCCCCTCCGAAGTTCAGCATATTTTTCGAAGACAAGCAAAAGAATATCTGGTTGGGCAGTTCGGAATCCGGATGTTTACGACTTTCTTTTTCAAACGGAGAAATCAGTAAACGCATTTACGCTACATCTCAAAAAGAAAATCGTATTCCTTCGAATAATATTACTGACATTTTTGAAGACAGCCGACGCCACATCTGGATCCTGACACAAAAAGGTTTGGCAAAAGTTGTAAATAACCGCCTTATCATCCTCCAATACCCGGGGAAGAATAACAATAGCTACTTCAAGGCTTACGAACTCAATAACAAAGTCTTTTTTGTTACTCAAAATGGAGATATTGAGATTTTCAATCAGCAGAAACAACGGTTTGAGAAAACAGCCCGGAGCAATCTGACAGGTAAAGTAACCAATTCGGAGCAAATCGGAAATGACCGGATACTGATCTCTATGAATAATTCCGGATTGTATATTTTCAATACATCAACCGGACAATATACATCCGGAGAAACAGTTTTCGGTGAAAAAATCCCGTGTAACCCCAATATCCAAACCGACCAATCCGGTGGAATCTGGGTATCCAACTTTACAGGAAATGTATGGTTGTATAATCCCCAAAACGGGAAGGTGGTCAAACTGAATCTGATCCCCTCTCCCATACTTCGATTGATCGATTTCGAACGCTATCATTTCCAGGGGGATAAACAAGGTAATGTATGGATAACCACTTATGGAAACGGGCTGTTTTGCTACAATAAACTGACCGGAAATCTAACACACTACACCCATGACAAAAGAGATGCGAACGGACTGGCCTCAAACTATATCCAATCCATATTACTCGATAAGGATGAAAATGTATGGGTGGGAACTGCAAGCGTGGGACTCAACAAACTTACATTCTCCAACCGGAAAGTAAAAACCTTCTTTCCTTACTCCGAATCTATAAACGAAAGCGGGAATGTAATCCGGGCTTTTCTTGAAGACCGTAACCGCAACATCTGGGTAGCTTCGAAAGCCGGAAACCTCTATCAATACGATCCGACACTAAACCAAAAGACAACCTTAATCGAAAACGGCCCCAACATCTACTGCATGTATCAGGACAATACCGGATCAGTGTGGTTGGGAACCAAAGGAAAGGGGGTTATTGAACTAAAGAACGGCAATATCAGGCAGGCCGTCAGCTACCAACACTCGAATAAACCGGGGAGTTTGAGTAACGATCAGGTCTATTCAGTATTAAAAGACCGGAAAGGCCGGCTATGGGTAGCCACTTTAGGGAACGGGATTTGTGTAAAAACGACTGCTGAAGGGACAGAAGGATTTCGAACTTTTTTCAATGAAAACTCGCTGATCCGGTTTACCCGCTACCTGTTTATGGATCGTAGCGGGGATATCTGGGTAGGCACCAGTAACGGTGTGCTGCGTTTCAACCCGGACGCATTACTCCGCAACCCCAAAGCGTACAAACATTACAGCACCGAACCGGGCAACAAAAACAGCCTGAATAACGCAAAGGTTCACTACATCTTTCAGGACTCAAAAGGCACTATTTGGTTAGCCACATCCGGTGGCATCAACCGGTTTGATGGGGAAACACCTGACGGAAAAGGAATATTCCAGACATTCAATTCCCATCAGGGAATGGCCGGCAACAACATCATGGCCATCCAGGAAGATCCATCCGGAAACTTGTGGATTAGTACCGAAAACGGATTGCATAACTTCAACCGCAAATCCGGACTATATCAGAAGCTCGATTTATCCAATGAATTAACGTCGAATATTTTCTCGGAAACCGCTGCGTATACCTGTCGCAACGGCCGGATGCTCTGGGGAAGCCTCAACGGATTCTATGCCTTTTTCCCGAATGAATTATCTAAAAGCATTCATAAAACCAATAAGGTAATCCTCACAGGCTTCTCTATCTTTGATGAAGAGGCTAAAGTCGACGATTTCAAGGCTCCATTAAAACAATCGGTCACCTTTGCTGATAAGGTAGTGCTGAAAGCAGCCGACAAGGTATTTCACATTGAGTTTGCCAACCTCAACTTTAAAAATCCGGGGACAAACCAGTATATGTATATCCTTGAAAATTATGAGAAACGGTGGAATATATCGGGTTCATACAACGTGGCCACTTATCGCAATGTACCTCCGGGAAAATATATTTTCAAGGTGAAAATGGTGGACAGTGATGAGAATTCCAATGATCAAATCACTTCGATTGAGATCGTAATCAAGCCACCGTTCTGGATGACCTGGTGGGCTTTTGTAATCTATGTCATCGTCTTGACTGCTGGCGGATATTTCGCATTTCGGGTGATTACGAAAATCCAGCGACTCAACAATGCCGTGAAACTGGAGCATCAGCTTACGGAATATAAACTGCGCTTTTTCACCAATATCAGCCACGAATTCCGTACCCCGCTCACTCTCATAAAAGGCAGTGTGGACACCCTTAACGACCTCAGGGCCAAAATGGCAGAACCCATGCAACACCTCGTTAATGGGCTGGATAAGAACACAACTCATCTGATGCGACTCCTTGACCAGTTGCTGGAATTCCGTAAACTACAGAACAACAAGCAAAAGCTCAACCTCCAAAAGGTGGAAGCGATAAGTTTCCTCAAAGAGATTTTCATGAGCTTCAGTGACGTGGCCTCCCGAACAAACATCGAATACGAGTTCCTACCCTCGCAAACCGATATTCCGGTTTATCTGGATAAGAACAAGGTGGACAAGATCGTTTTTAACCTGCTTTCGAATGCCTTCAAGTTTACCCCGCGCGGAGGTAAAATCATGCTGATCGCCGAAGCGGATAACGAAGCCAAATTGCTACGAATCTCGGTTGCAGACAACGGCATTGGTATCCCCAAAGAGAAACAACATTTGCTCTTCAGCCGCTTTATGCAAATCAACTTCTCGGCTTCAGGCACCGGTATCGGACTTTCGCTGGTCAACGAGTTTACGGCACTGCACAAAGGAACGGCTCATTTTTCCGAAAACGAAGGCGGCGGTTCCGTTTTCACCGTCGAGCTTCCGTTGGACGAAACGGTTTACCACAAGGATGATTTTGTCAATGAACAGGTGGTTATTTCCCGTGAGGATAAAAAAGAGGTGGTGAATATCTCCGAATTTATCGAGAATAATGGAGAAGCTCTGCTCAACCTCTTGCCCAATACACCCAGCGCCGACACCAAATACAAAGTGCTGGTGATTGATGACAACGACGATATCCGAGATTTTCTGAACGAGAAACTGAATCCCTATTTTGAGGTTATTATGGCAGAAGATGGAGACATCGGTATCAAACGTAGTACAGAGGATGATCCCGACCTGATCATCTGCGACGTGATGATGCCCGGCATGAACGGATTCGACCTGACCCGCAAGTTGAAAGAGAACTTCGAAACCTGCCACATTCCGGTCATTCTGCTGACCGCCTATACCGCTGACGAGTATAATAGCGAAGGCATTGTCGCGGGTGCGGATGCCTACATCACCAAGCCGTTCAACATGAATCATCTGATGCTTCAGATCAACAAACTGCTGGAAAAACGGGAAAAACTCCGCAAGCATTACGCAAGCAATAAGACAGCGACGATGCAACCGGATTTCACAGAGATTCCGGATAAAGACCAGCAGTTCCTGAGACTCATTGAGGCTTTAGTTGAAAAAAATATAGACAATCCGGATTTTAATGTGGAGACATTTGCCCAAATGTCCAAAATGGGAAGAACGCTGTTCTACAAAAAAGTCAAATATCTAACCGGTTATTCTCCCAATGAATTTATCCGGGCCAGAAAAATGAAAAAGGCCGCAGAACTGTTATTGACCCGGGACTATAATGTTTCCGAGGTCGCCTACATGGTAGGCATCAACGACCCCTTCTATTTCAGTAAAAGCTTTAAAGCTCAATTCGGTTGTGCACCCTCTTATTTTCATGAGAAATACAAAAAAGAGGAAGAATAATTCCACACACTTTGAAAACAAAACCCGGTATTCTGATTTGAATATCGGGTTTTGTTTTTTGGTAGAAAGTACAATATTCAATGGATTTGTCAGGATATTTCATTTACGCACCCTGCGGAACCTATACTTTTGCCCAACTTATTAATTTTCAATATAACTTAAATCGTAATGAATAAGATTGTCAGTAAAGAGTACTTCTCGGAGAAGGTAGTCAAGCTGGAGATTGAAGCTCCGTTGATTGCCCGTTCCCGCAAAGCAGGACACTTTGTGATTGTAAGAGTTGGGGAGCTGGGAGAGCGTATCCCGTTGACTATTGCGGCTGCCGATAAAGAGAAAGGCACCATCACGTTAGTTATTCAGAATGTCGGACGCTCATCTGCGAAGATTTGCGAATTGAACGAAGGCGATTATATTACCAATGTAGTGGGCCCGCTGGGAAAGGCAACCCATATCGCAAAAGCAGGTACAGTCATATGTGCCGGCGGTGGGGTCGGTGTTGCACCGTTATTACCGATCGTGGAAGCTTTCAAAGCAGCGGGTAACCGCGTGATTACCGTGTTGGCTGCAAGAACCAAAGACTTGGTTATCCTCGAAGAACAAATGAAACAGAATTCCGATGAAGTTATCGTTATGACTGATGATGGTTCATACGGTAGTAAAGGCTTGATTACACAGGGAGTTGAAAGCGTGATTCTGCGCGAAAAAGTGGATCTCTGCGTAACGATCGGTCCGGCTGTGATGATGAAGTTTGTCTCATTATTGACTAAAAAATACAACCTACCAACCGTGGCTTCTTTAAATACGATTATGGTGGATGGTACCGGCATGTGTGGCGCTTGCCGCATTTCTGTTGGTGGTAAGACCAAATTCGTCTGTGTGGACGGCCCCGAGTTCGATGCCCATCAGGTGGATTTCGACGAAATGCTGATGCGACTGGGATCCTATAAAGAATTGGAGCAAATAGCAGATTAATCACACTTAAGAAATAACAGAAATGTCAGAACAATCAATCATAGCAGAAAGAAGAAACGAAGCATGGCGGGATGAATTGCGCAAAGGCCTGAAAGCCAAAGAGCGCGCAGCTCTTTCACGTGTTCACATGAACGAACTGGATGCGGAATACCGTAGCCATAATAACGAAGAGGTAAACCTCGGCCTTACCTCCGAACAGGCAATGTGTGAGGCAAAACGTTGCCTTGACTGCGCAGATCCTACCTGCATGCAGGGCTGTCCCGTTAGCATCAATATCCCCACATTTGTCAAATATATCGAGAAAGGTGACTTTCTCAGCGCTGCCCGCACCTTGAAGGAGACCAGCGCTCTTCCGGCTGTATGCGGTCGTGTTTGTCCGCAGGAAAAACAGTGCGAGGCAAACTGTGTTTACACAAAGAAAATGAACAAAGAGGCGGTCGCTATCGGCTATCTGGAGCGTTTTGCAGCCGATTACGAGCGCGAAAGCGGTCAGATATCTGTACCTGCAACAGCACCTAAGAACGGCATTAAAGTTGCAGTTGTAGGTTCAGGCCCTGCAGGATTGGCTTTTGCCGGTGATATGGCTAAAAGGGGCTACTCTATCACCGTTTTCGAAGCGTTGCACGAAGTAGGCGGCGTATTGAAATATGGTATCCCGGAATTCCGTTTGCCTAACAAAATCGTGGATGTGGAAGTAAATATCCTCCGCGAAATGGGTGTGGAATTCATCACCGACTGTATCATTGGAAAAACGCTGAGCTACGACGATATTCACGATATGGGCTTCAAAGGAATTTTCGTGGGAAGTGGTGCAGGATTGCCCCGCTTTATGGGCATTCCGGGTGAGAATCTCAATGGCGTGATGTCGTCTAACGAATACCTGACCCGTGTCAACCTGATGGATGCTGCTAATCCAAACTCGGATACCCCTGTATTCTTTGGTAAAAAGGTTGCCATCATAGGTGGTGGTAACACCGCCATGGACTCAGTTCGTACTGCCAGACGCCTGGGTGCCGAACGTGCCATGATTGTGTACCGTCGTTCGGAAGACGAGATGCCTGCCCGTTTGGAAGACGTGAAACACGCAAAAGAGGAGGGCATTGAATTCCTTACACTTCACAATCCGGTGGCCTATCTGGGCGATGAGAAAGGTCGTGTGAAAACGATGATCCTTCAGAAAATGGAACTGGGCGAGCCGGATGCTTCCGGTCGCAGAAGTCCCGTCGAGATTCCCGGTGTACAGGAAGAGATCGATGTGGATCTGGTGATTGTGAGCGTGGGTGTTTCTCCGAATCCGTTGATTCCGAGCTCCATTCAGGGATTGCAGGTCAGTAAATGGGGAACGGTAATCGTAAACCAGGAGACCATGCAGTCGGATGTAGAAGACCTGTTCGCGGGTGGTGACATCGTCAGAGGCGGTGCAACCGTGATTCTGGCGATGGGCGATGGTCGTAAGGCTGCTGCCAATATGCACGAATATCTTACAAATACATGTAATTAAAGAAGTGCTAAATTATATACAATTGCCCCCGGAGGTTACCGATATTAAACCCTCAGAATATGTGTTGCTTTACTGAAGTAAATCACAAAATGCTCAATCATCTTTTGATTTTAAACAGATTTAAGTACCGGCCTATAACACTTATAATTCAGAACATAAAAAAGCCGGATTGAAACTTTTCAGAGTTCTCAATCCGGCTGTTGGTAAGCAAACCATCAATTTACCAACTAAAGTCCATATTACAGATCTTATTTGAAACAGAACTCCCTCCTGTATGAAGTCAAGTTAAAACCGTGAATTTAATATGTAATCCATCTGTTGCTTTGAAATTGGGATAACACACCCATGC
Source organism: Bacteroidales bacterium (assembly GCA_963668555.2). Lineage (GTDB taxonomy): Bacteria > Bacteroidota > Bacteroidia > Bacteroidales > UBA7332 > CAXXIC01. The sequence goes on along the minus strand of CAXXIC010000001.1, from coordinate 3,330,775 downwards.
CTTACCCCGACCGGAAATAACACTTTCTCATTATTGTATGGGAACGATTTTGCGGTTAACCAATTCCATCTGGTGAGATCCGTCGATTCTGCCATTCCGAAGTACCCCCCGTTTTTGAAATAATCCCAAACGATATTCCATCTACCCGGACTTACCTGATATACAAACGGACCTTCACCGTTAGCATCAATCATTTTCTGTGGATTCTTATATACTTCACCCACCAGTTGTTCTGATTCCATTCGCCAGATTGCCTCTCTATACCGATAAAACAGGAAAAACTTATTCTTGCATTTCGCGATGTGTGCATCCAATATAATCTCATCAGATTCCATCAGGACGGCAGCCTCCGAAAAATGTTTAAAGTCTTTGGTCGAAGCATAATAGATCGCCCATCTTGAAGGCTCATCGCCTAATGATGAAGTCCAGTAAAATATATAATTGTCGCCCTTTTCATTATAAATAGCTTCGGGGGCCCAGGTTTTATCAGCATCAATCGGAGAAGCCTTGATTAAGCGCTCATGCTTCCAATGGACTAGATCTTTAGAGTCCCAGATTGCAAAATCGCGGCCATTCCAGGCATTTGTCGCTATCAAATGATATCGTTCTTGTTTATCACGAAGAATGAAAGGATCCCGAATAATTTTTCCACCAAAATTGGATTTAAGTAAAGCCTTTCCATTATTCACTGACGTAAATCTATAGCCATCTTTACTGACACAATAGCGGAGATCCTGAGCCTTCCCGTCCATATAAGCACACAAGAAGTAGTTTTCCTGACTAAACAAAAGTGAGCTAAAAGAAAAAAGCAAAACAAGCAAAATAAAAATAGATTTGAGATTCATTCGTGTTAGAATTTACAGGTTTTTCGATACTCTTATTTCTCAATCACAATCTGATAATCCCTCTCGACTTTCAGATCGCGGATAAAAGCTTTGCCGAAATCGGTAGCCGATGTCGGTCGATCCTGAAAGATGCGATTGTAATGCGAAGGCTCAATAAAGAGTTGCAATGAACGACCTTCCGGTGAGCCGTCAAGGCGATCAAGCGCAATGCGCCACGGTTCGTTACTATTAAAATTGTCGGCCACCAAATGATGCCCCAGGTAAATACGACCACGATCACCATCGTAATTCAGGGAAATGTAGGTACCGTGCCCTTGGTTGAGTTGGTCAAATGGGATATTGATCGACCACTCTTTCCATGAGTTCAATTCCTGATTGCGGAATGCAGCCGGGAATGATTTACAGGATTTTTTGTTTTAGTTACGCATTTGCGGAGAGATTTTGATATGCGTCGATCTTAGATTTATCCGTGCTTTGTGTTGTGGAACATGGGAGGTTTATATGTATATTATTTTATTATCTCAATCCTATTTGAACCGGGATTTAAAAACACAGAACAACTATTTGAATTAACATTCTTATTGTTTACAAATATTGTCGATTTTTCACCTTGTAATAAAATAAACTCACCTTCAATATCTTTGGGTAAGTCAATGATAAATAAATTATGCTTATCATCAATTACCTTATATTCTGCCGTAATAGTTCCTTTAATAGTAGGTACTTTAATTTTACTGAATGTTAGATGGCTGAGCTGTGGCTTTATTTTCACTTTCATGAAACCAGGTTCTGCCGGCGTAATGCCCCACATATAACGAGTAATTATGTTTGCCGGAGCTGTTCCCCAAGCATGGTTCCAATCAAGATTTCCTTTGAATCTCATATCCCATGCTTCGAGTGCCATTGTTGAGCCAACATTTATCATGTTCCACCAACTACGTTGGCTTGTAGATGTCATTAAACTAAGGGCATAATCTGCTTCGCCTTGCTGATATAATGCTTCTAACAGATATTGAGCACCGTAAACACTGCAAACCAGACCTCTCGATTTAACAAACTCAACCACTGTTTTGAGGTTTTCTGTTGGTACTAAACCAAATACCAAAGCGAACATATTGGCGTGCAATGACGAATGGTTAGAATTTTCGCCATCGATGTAAATACCTTTGGTCTTGTCAAACAATTTCTCGTTTATGGTCTTTTTTATCAACATTGATTTCTTATAGAAATCAATAGAATCGTTTTTTTTACCCAGATGACCGGCAAGTTCTGACATCAATTTTAAATTGAAATAATGGAATGAGTTAACAACAGTATTAACGTCAACCATATCATAACCATCGCGTTCTTTGTTAGGCCAGTCGACAATATCGCGTATGTCGTGTTTTACGTTAAGATTTTTTACAACATCATTTGTTAGTAACGGTGATTTAACACTTATTAAACCATCTTCACGTTCTAAATCAATCAGAGTTCTTCTTTTTAAGTCTCCATAATGCTTTGCAATTGGCTCAATATCACCTGTATATTGGTAATCGTTATTAAATAATAATACAGTATGCAAAAGCCATTCAGTGTACCATGTGGGATGTTTAATAAAGTATTCGTTGGTGTTACGAGCCATAGAGTATTCGTTGTCAACACAATAATGGCTCAACTGATTAATGAATGCATCGGCTTCGTAGGGTATTCTTTCTCGGTCTCCATCGATATAAATACCTGTAAAACTGGTTGCTTTAATGGTATATTTACACATGTCCCAAACTTGATTCAACACTGTGTCCGAACTTGTAAATGAACTCGCATTGTCGTTAAACCTATAGTTATAAACTTTTTGATGGATAACAATATCGCTTATCGGTACTTTTAAATTCTCTATTTCGCAATAGCGAAAAGGAGTAACTACGCCAAATGAATCCGGTAAAGCAATGGCTTCCGGACCGGTATTCCTTTTATCAGCAGGTAGTTTAACAATATATTCCTGTTGTACCGGAATGTCTGTTAATTGTATTTTTTGGTAACGAATTGAACCTTTTGGTTTTCTGTCAATTGTAGTGGAATTGATGATTTTTTCTCCCAAATGGATAGTAATTGTATCCTTTTGAGAAGATTTAAGGGTAATTGCCAATGTCCCAAAAGCATCCTTTCCAAAATCGATGAAGTATTTATTCTCACCTACTTTAATTATGCGTTTGGGTTCAATCAGTTTAGATTGGAATTGAATACTTGTTATAGTATTGCTATTGATTTGAGCGATACATTTGCCATAGGACATAATGTGTATAAATAGTAAAAGAATCGACAGTATTTTTTTCATTATGTGAAATTTTTATTGTTAAAATTCAGATATAACCTTTTTATTTTCAAGACAATCAATCATATTTAGCACCAAATAATTCCAATTCTGGAAACCCTTATTCATAATAGGTTCGCCGCTGTCAGGATTATAATATTCATGTAATGCCCCTTCCTTTTTAAAATCATTACCAAACAGCATGATGGTTTTGTATGCTAATTCATTGGCTTCTTGCTTATAGCCATAGTTTAGGAGGCCTCGATAGGTCATGTAATTTGAGATTCCCCATATAGGTCCCCACCAGTTAGATGGATTGCTACTTGCTTTTAAACTGTACATTTTTTCCAGTTTTGACAACGTACGAATACCGTATTTCGCATTGAAGGTTCTGGTATCCTTATAATTTTCGGCAACCATTCTTTTGGCCTGTTCGGGCGTGGCTATACCTGCCCACATAGTCATAAAACCCGACCAAACACCAATTCGTTGTATTAAACCGCTGTAAGTACGTGGCATTCCTTTATGTAATATCATCGAATGCCCAAAAACGATTTGTGGTTCATTAGTAATAGGGCGCAGATTTAAGTCAACAGAATAGTAAAAGCCGTCCTTTTCGTCCCAGCAATTCTTTTGAATAGCATTTTTTAAGGTTTCAGCATCGGTGTCGTATTGAGTGCTTTCATTGTCGAGTTTTAAGCATTTTGACAAATAAACCATTGCTTTCAATTCTTTATACATCAGACTGTTTAAAAAGATAGAAGCCGAACTGCGATTTGGGCGGAAGAAAGTAGAAGGGTCATTGTCTACTCCAATTGCCAAATCATCCTGCCAAAAGAAAAGCCCGGTTTCTTTGTTTCGGTGATGGGTTTGATAATTGGTTATAAAGGCTTGCATACGGTTGAATTTATCGCGCAACCATTCGGCATTGCCATTATTTAGCTTTGTAAGAAAAGCGGCGTGTTGTGCAATGACGGGTTTGTGCATATTTGTGCTGTATATATCTGCCGGTTTTAGTTTTGCCGGATCAGAGTTTTTGGCGACAACCATAGGCACATATCCGTCGGAAGTATCGGTATAAGCCAAATAATTTAGTACACAGCCTTGTTCATAAGCTGTGGCTTCGCTTTTATCGGCAGTTGTACCTTGGTCTTCCAAAATCTGACGGAGTGCAATGTTGCTTAACCAAGAGTCCCAATCCCAAAGTACATTTGCGTACGATTTACTTCCAGGCGTTATATAAGGGAAAAGCAATGCACCTTCGGGTTTTTTAAACATCTGTTTGTAATCTTCAAATACATATTTTTTGATTACTTGAATGTTATCGGCAACACTGTCCGGTATTTGGGCAAATGAGGTCAGGTTGAACCCAACAAAAAGAATAATTAGAACATTTTTCATTGTAGTAGCATATTTTTTGATTATAGAAACACCATCAAGTTATTGTGTTATGTTGAAATTTCAGAATGGGATCATCTTTCTAACTCCACCCGAAAATCGCTTTCAATCTTTAGGTCTTTAAGCGCAGCTTTACCAATTTCGGTTGCAGGAGTAGGAACGTCCTGAAACAAACGAGTAGCATGCGCCGGGGTTATGAGTAATTTCAAGTCTCTGCCTTCAGGCGAAAAGTCCAAACGGTTGAGTGCAATTCGCCAAGGAATATTTGCATTGAAATTATCGCCGACCAACTGGTGACCCAAATATAGTTTTGCGACATCGCCTATATACGAGAGGGACAAATACACTTCGTGCTGATTACCTAAAAAGTTATACGGCACATGTATATTCCAAGTTTTATATTGGTTTATATCTATATTTTGGAAAGCAACTGGTACGGAAGCCATTTGCTGGGCAACTCCAAACTCGCCTAACGATTTAAATTGCGAAGGATAGTTATAGGAATCTTTCGAAAGCCAAGACTGATCGGTTGAGAATTCAATGCGTTGTGTGTTATAGTATTCTACTACCACTTTGGCGGCAAAACCTTTTATTCCTTCGGTAAGAGGGAAGTCGAGATACAACTTATTTTCTCCGGTTTGCACATAACCGGTTATGTCAATAGCATTAAGCGTGTTGGGTTGAACGGGTTGAGCTACCCAACGGGTATTTACATTTAACCTGCACTCGGTTTCGGGGGCTAAATATATGATTGCCGAACGAATACGAGAGGTGTTTTCCAAACTGAATTCCTTTACAAAAAAACGATGAAATAACTGGTTTTTGCGTGGCAATTTATCGACACTATTTGATTGCAACCAAATAGCATCGGCAAGAACCGGTTTTTGCTCAGCTTTTATTTCAATGGTTGTTTTAGGCTGTGAGATAGTATAATGAGTAAATAATCCTTCGGATTTCGCAGAAATAGATTCTCCCCTCCATTTGAAATTATCGGCTTTGCCATATTTGTAAATATTTGTAGAGTTCGTTTTCGAAATGATATTCAATCGACCTTCATTCATACACAAATCAGCATCAGAAATGTACAGCTCCTTCTTGTTATCGATATTAAAAACCCATGCATTGCGGGCTTCAGCTTCATTCAAGACAATTAATGTAGTGGTTTTCCCATCCGTTTTTTTAATAGTAACAGAAGTCTCTTTTCCGGGATTATCGATAGTAAATATGTATTTTCCATCCTTAGCGGATAATGATTTTTTGTCGACAGATATATCGGCGATATTCTGTGCTTCCAAACAAAATTCCGGTTTAATTGTGCCATTTGCAAAGAAAACAAAAGCATCGACGAGTTTGCAAAGGGGTTGAGCTGTGGCATACTTCAATTTAATATCGCCTAGCTGTAAATTAAATGGCCAAATAAATATGGTGCTATCGGGAATATTGATACCTTTTTGAGGAAAAGTTAACGAATCGTTTGCCAACTTAACTTCAAATTGTGCATTTTTACGAACATCGCGAGGAATATATCTGCAATAGTTGATACCAAACAAAAAGCCAGAATTGCCATTTTTACGAACTGCCAATTGTATGTCGTTAGGGCGTTTAGCTGCAATAACAGGTGTGGAAGTAGCTAATTCTGCACCAAAATCATTCAGGAAATAATGAAGTTTCTTTACTTCACGATAAGATTTTCTTGTTTCTCCAGTTTCGAGAATTGCGGCCTGAAAGTCGTACGACTTATCCGGGTTGTGATTTGCATAGCTTGTTTCGTCCTGATCTTCTGTTTGTGCATGAAGTATGCCTTGAGGATTACTGCCACCTGCAAACACATAATATCCAATCAGGTTACTGCCTGAACCCAGTTTGGCCGTAACCATAGCCAAACCATCCTTGGAACCAATAACCAACCTGCGATTATACGTATTTTGAACACCTATTCCCATCTCGCAGGTGAAATAAGGATATTGGCTGTAATCGACATATCGTTTGGCATTATTGGCTTCATCACCAATCTTTTCATTGTCGCGAAAAGAATCAAAGCAGAAATTTTCTTCGCTAACCTCGCGCTGAACATGACTTGCCCAAGGAGCATCGGGATAAGCCCCCCAAAGAGGAACAACCTCATAGGGAGGAACTGAGCCACCTCTCCAACCGGTTACTGTGTATAACGGTACATCCATTCCTTCGGCAATAGCTGTTTCTTTTAACCACATGATGTGCGGCTCACCTTTTTTCGCATACCAATATTCATTCTCCAGTTGAATGCCAATTATAGGGCCACCATCCTTGTAATATAAATTATGTAACTGAATACCAATTTCGTGGTAAAATTGTTTGACATAATTCTGATAAACTGGCTGATTTGAACGTACTGCAAGTTGGGTTTTTAGTAAAAGCCAATCGGGAAACCCTCCATTACGAGCTTCACCGTGCGCCCAAGGCCCAATGCGTGGGTACGCATAAAGCCCATGTTTCTGACAAAGTTGAACAAAGGCTCGTATGTCGTAATTATCCGACCAATTGAACTGCCCTTCAATCTCTTCGTGATGATTCCAAAAAATATAAAAGGCAATAATATTTACACCGGCAGCCTTCATCTTTAACAAGGTTTCTTCCCAGTATTTACGGGGAATACGAGTTGGATGCATTTCGCCCATAACCGGAACAACCGGTTTGTCGCTTATGGTCAAGTACTGATTGTTCAACAATATCTCATTCCCTTTAGTACCGACATTGCCCATATTGTAGTGAACGGCTTTAAGCGGCTCGTCAGTGTGGGTGGCATCAATAATGTATTTTGGCTGTGCAGATATTGTAACTGTCAATAAAACAAGACTTGCTAGCATTGTAGCACTCTTTATATTCATAATGTGCTGATTAATTAGTTTTTGCATATAAATTCATATACTCCAGACCCTATTTCGGCCTTGTTCTCTTTTAATTTAACAAACTCTCCCTGATTTACTTTCACTTTGTTTGATGGCAAGATTATGGTAGCTGTAGTGTTTGCAGGAACAGAGACTTTCAGTATAAACTGACTATTTTCTTTTTTCCAATCTACTTTAATGTTGCCATAAACAGACTCATAGGAGGCTTTTACGTAAGTGAGGTCGCCAACAGGTTGCGGAGCAATGACTATATGTTTAAATCCAGGCTGTTTTAAATCGGGCTGAATACCAGCTAATGAACGATAGAACCATTCTTCAATTTGCCCCATCATAAAATGGTTTAACGAGTTGCCTTTTCGAGGATCCCATTGCTCAGTAAGGGTAGTTAGGCCATATTGAAACTGGAAACCATATCCCGGAGCATCATAATGGTTTGTCATGGTGTACATCAACTCATTTAACCCATTGTCGGCCAATACACGAAACAGAAAGCGGTTGCCAATGTCGCCGGTAGTAAGTCGGTTGCCATGAGCTTTGATGTCTGCCACAAGGTTATCCAATACATCCTGACGATTTTGGGGTTCAACAATGTTCAGGAAAATAGGCATTGCGTTGGAAAACTGGCTACCGGTACCATATTGCTTGGTGTTAGGATTGAAGAATTTTGTATTGAATGCTTTGCGAATGGTTTCAGCTTTTGCAGTGTACAATTTTGCATCATTTTTCAGACCGAGCATTTTAGCCGATTGGGCAACCAAATCGGTCATATAATAGTAAAAAGATGTTGCAGATAAGGATATCTGACTGTTTTGCGAGCGGCCAGCTGGTTTAACACCGTAATCGAACCAATCGCCCAACCCGAAGGCTAGCGTATCTCCTTTAGCCTTGCTGTTCAAATAAGCAAGGTAACGTGTCATCATTGGGTAAGCCTTCTCAATTTGTGAAGTATCGCCGTAATATTCGTAATACATCCAAGGCAGTATGGCTGAGGTAGCGCCCCACTCCGGTGAATCTTTAAAGTCTTTTATCTCAAAATTAGTGTATTCTGGGGCAGTTGTAGGAATCAATCCATCGGGTAACTGGGCATCCTTTATATCCTGTATCACCTTGGGAAACATCTGGCTCTGATCATAATTGAATATCAGTCCCGGGCCATTAAGGTGGTCTTGTTCCAACCAGCCCGACTTCTCTCGATGCGGACAATCGGTAAAGATTGACTGGAAGTTACTCTTTATGGCATTGTTAATCAACCAATGGGTTTTGTTGTAAATCTCATTGGAGCAATCAAACGTACCCGTTTCGGGTGTTGAGTTATAGACAAAGTCGGACTTCACTTCAAGTAAAACAGGCTTTTCACTTCCCGGAGTATTTTTCATATAATCCACACCTTCAAGTTGGATGTACTGATAGCCGTAATAGGTGAATCGCGGTGTCCACTCTTCCACTTCGTTTCCTTTGAGCGTGTATTGCAAATAATACGGACTACCTGTGCTACCTTGGTTCAGAGCACCATTTTTAAGAGACTCAGCTACCTTTAGGCGAATGATCTGACCTTTTTTGCCTTGCACCTTAATGGAAGGAAACCCGGATAGGTTTTGTCCCATATTGAGAATTACATTACCTTTACTATCAGCACTCACCTCCTTCACGTCATACGACTTCATAATCTTTACCGGAGTAATTTGTTGAGGGGTTAGTTCACCTTTCGGGCCTTCCACCTGAACCACAGTCTTCCACGTTGAGTCATCAAACCCGGGTTTGTCCCAGCCCTGTTGTTCGAGATTTGCATCGTAATCCTCTCCACCATAGATGCAGTTGAAGGTTACCGGACTCAGGGCGTATTTCCAGCTTTTATCAGAAACGATTTGTTCGGAAGTGCCGTCATCGTATTTCAGACGCAGGATAAAATAGAGCGTTGGCGGGCCAAAGCTAATCCAAAATTTGTGGTACCGATTTCCGGTCACGTTGTACATGCCGTTACCCAGCAATACACCAAAGACGTTTTCACCTTGCTTCAGATTCTTCTTTACATCATATATATTGTAGTAAACGGTCTTGTCATAATCGCTCCACGCCGGGGCAAACTGGCTCTCTCCCACTTTCTTTCCGTTCAGGGTGAATTCATATTGTCCCAGTCCACAGATAACTAACTGTGCATTTTCCACCTGTTTGGAAATAGCAACCGGACGACGAAGCATAATGCTGCGTTTAGCCAGAGAGTCAACTGGCCCCCACAGGTCGGCAATCCCTTTTTTCTTCATCGAAGCTAAATGAAAATCGCGACCATCCGGTAATTTCCCTTTTTCTTTCGAAATAGCTCCTATCCAAATAGCGGTGGTCGAATTTGCAGGCTCTGTATCGAATGTAGATATTTCGCTCCATGCTGATGCTTTTTTTGTTGCATCCCAAACCTTTACACGCCAAAAGTAACGTTGCCACTGTTTTAATTCCGTACCAGTGTATTTAATGTATTGGCTCTGTCCGGAATTTACTATGCCAGAGTTCCAAATACGACCAATACCATCCTCAACCGATTTACTATCCATTGATACAATAATCTGGTAAGCCGTTTGTTTGTCGTTATATGCATTTGACTTCAACTGCCAACCCAAGCGGGGTGACAGGTTAGAGATACCAACGGGATTAATCATCAATTCGCAGGTGGCTCGGGAAACTTCCAGCGCTAAAGCCGGCAGTGTTGTCGATAATAAGAGTAGTAGGGAAAGGATAAACAGCTTCGTGCTGTACATGGTCGTGTTTCTCATTAGATGATTCAGAATTTGATTAAATCAATGCACGACAAAGGTATCCAAACACAGGTTGGACAGCCTTATCATTCTGAAGCATTTATTTGGCATTTTGAATCACATACTGAGATAATCCGTACGAAATTAAACAATTACACCTATTAGCATATCTTGGGTACGAAAAACACGAGCTGTGTTATTCTTTATTTGACAAGTATTGAGTAGGGTATTTTCCAAAGCGGCGATAGAAACTCCGGCTGAAATTAGCCAATTCGGAATAACCTAATTTTAAAGCTATTTCGGAGATATTGTACTCCCCTTCAACCAATAACCGGCAGGCATACTCCATTCTCACTTCTGCGATAAAGTCGGATGCAGACTGATTGGTCAGGGCCTTAATCTTACGGTAAAGCTGAGAACGGCTCATGTGCATATTTTCGGCAAGTATTTCCACATTGTAGTTCCCTTCAGAATAGAGGAGCTTACTTTTCAGTTCTTCGATAAAACTGTTTTCGGTTTTTTCATTTTCAATGACATCAGGCTTCGGCATTATCTGGTAAACAGATGCCAGTTTTTGCCGGTTATTCAGCAGGTTTAACATGCGGGATTCCAGTACCTGAATGCTGAAAGGCTTGGTTATGTATGAGTCTGCACCGGTTTCATAACCTTCGATATACGATTCTTCCGATTGGCGGGCTGTAAGCAGTATGACCGGTATATGGCAGGTACGCATGTCATTTTTGATCCGGGTGCATACCTCAAAGCCACTAATACCGGGCATCATGACATCTGTAATAATCAGATCGGGAATGTCGGTCTGTGCAATCTCAACGCCGGCTTCACCATTCGCTGCTTCCTGTATATTGAATTGCCACCGGAGCTCCGATTTAATGTATCCCCTGATGTCTTCATTATCTTCGATCAGTAGTATCAACGGCAATTCTCTGTCTGACAAATTTGCCTGAGCGGCAATATCTTTCGGACTAAAGTTTGCTTCAAGAGCTTCATCCTTTTCCAGATATATTCCTGTCTGGTTCGTATTTTCAGCAACAGATTCGTTATCGGCATAAATATAAGGCATAAAAATACGGAAGGTCGTAATACCATTGGTGCTTGAAGCCGAGATACTTCCCCCGTGCAACTCCACGATTTGTTTGGTAATAGTTAGCCCAAGGCCTGTTCCTGAGGCCCCCGAGTGAGTGCCTGCACTTGCCTGATAGAAAGGGTCGAAGATTTTATCAAGATCAGATGGCTCAATCGTTTTGCCCTGATTCTGAATACAAATTTCAATTGCTGAGTGATGTTTTACGGCCGGATCTTTACCCTTTAAATTAAGCGTAATTGCAATTGATGTTTGTTCATCCGAATTCTTCACAGCATTGGAAAGCAGATTGTACAAAACCGTCTCCATTCGCTCCCGATCCATCTGTATCGGCAATTGTGTCAGCTCTGTAACAAAGTTGATGGTAATATGACGCAGACCGGAATTGTACAAAAATGCACTCCGGACATCATTGATCAGGAAAATCAAATCAACCGGTTGCCAATTCAGCGTCAATCTACCCTCTTCAGCTTTGCGCACATCAAGCAATTCATTCACGAGGGTTAATAATCTCTCGGCATTCCGTTTAATGACTTCTTTGAGATAATTCTCCCGCTGATCGTTTGAGCCGGCTATCATCCGGTTGATCGGATCGAGAATCAATGTAAGGGGAGTACGCAACTCATGAGAGATGTTGGTAAAGAAGTTGGTACGGATACGGGCAACCTCTTCCATCTGCTCCGCCTTCTCCGCCTTCAACCGCTCAATCTGAATCTGATGATTTAACTTTTCGCGGGTAATGATGATTTTAAAGGCCAGGTAAATGATCCCCGCTATAATCAAACTATAAAACAGATAAGCCCACCAGGTCCTCCACCACGGTGGTAGAATGATGATCTCCATCATAGAGGGTGTCACCGTCCAGATCCCGTTTGAGCTGGCGGCCTTTACTTCAAATAAATATTTACCAGCCGGAAGGTTGGTGTAAGAGGCAACCCGGGCAGAAGCATCCGTATTTTTCCACTCCTTCTCGAATCCGCTCAAACGATACGCATACGTATTATTCACGGGATTGGTAAAATGCAGGGCTGCAAATTCAAGTTCGAGATTCCGATCCTCCCAATTCAGCGTTACCGACTTTGTCAGATAAGCCGGTCGGACTAAAACAATACGACCATTCAACTTCTGATTGATGGACACAGATTTACCCGAAATCCGAAAATCAGTCACCACAACACGAGGTGGTGTTGCATTGTCCTTTATCGTTGCAGGATTGAATGATGTAATCCCCAGATTCCCGCCAAAAAAACACTCTCCGGTTTCCGGATTCTGGTAATAAGCATCTTCAGTAAATGCATTATCAAAAAGATCGTTATGGGTATTGTAATCACTCGTTCTGAAGGTCCTGGAATTGATCCGGGTCAATCCGTATGGGTGGCTCACCCAAAGGTCGCCGGCATTATCGTTCAAAATGCCGAAGATCATTCCGTTGGAAATAAACCGCTTGTCGGGAAAGCGGATAAACCGTCCTGTACGTGGGTCAAAACGGTTCAGTCCTCTCCCCGTTCCAATCCATAAAAATCCATCCCGGTCTTTGCAAAGACTATATACCCGGTTATCCGAAAGCGAATGCTCATCCTGAGCCTGATGAACGAATCGTGAAAAAGAACATCTCTCCTTACCTCCTGCGATGCGTCTCTTCAGCAAGGTTAATCCATTACCTTCGCTGCCGATCCACAAATCACTCTCCCCTTCCCGCAGCATGGCACGTATATTCCAGGTATCATTGGGATTTGCCGCCCGGTAAGGGATGAATTTATCCTTAACCTTATCATATCGGGCAATTCCGGATTGCCAGGTACCGACCCATAAATCGCCCCGACGATCTTCTTCAATAGCAAATACCCAGTTGTCAGACTGTTTATTACCAATGGCAGGATAATGTTTAAACCGGTTTGACTCCGGCAGGAAACGATCTACTCCCCCCTTGGTTCCAAACCACAATTGGCCGTATTTGTCTTTGTAAATCTTCCGTACGCGATCATCTGACAAGCTATTCGGATCTTTGGGATCATGCCTGAAATTAATCCGGCTATTATCCAATTTGTTGATTAGGGCTGCTCCGTTTAGCCGGGTTGATATCCATAAATTACCATCATTGGTTTGACAAATAGCCCTGATAGCTGTCTCACTGATACTTTTCGAGGCTTTATCCGCAAAAAAACAGGATTTAAAAACAGACTGGTTGACGTCAGCGTAACATACGCCACCCACATCTGTAGCCACCCACAATATATTCCGGGAGTCAAGACAAAGTCCTGTAATCAGCTCATCTTTCAGCCCATACTCATTCTTTGGGTTAAACCGGTATATTAGCTGTTGGAGAGTTTTTTTGTTTGTTTGACAAAGCAAGCCGTTCTTGGTTTCCCACCTGTACCCGCTATTCTCCACTTTATAATTAGACAGGTCTGAATTAGCTAATAAGGTGCGGATATTCTGAGGCAGGTCTTTTTTATCAAACCGTGTAAAATCATCTGTTTGATAATTGTACCGACACACCGGATCAAGTGCTGTAAAAGAAATCCAGATATTTCCCTGGCTATCTTTAATCAGCCTTTTGGGACGATTACTGAATATCGATCTCGGATTACCTGCATCCATATTAAATTGCTTTACCTGATATCCGTCAAACCGGCATAGGCCGTCAATGGTTGCAATCCAGATAAAACCATATCTATCTTCTACAACTGAAAACCCGGTATTGCGGGATAGTCCATTTTCTGTTGACAGATAGTGGAAACGGAGCTCTTTAGCTTCACCGAAGAGCATAAATGGGAAGGCAATCAGTATTGAAAGATGCAGAATTAATGTTTTCATGAATCAGCGCAGACGTTTGAGGCTCAAAGTTAATATTTAAAGATATATTCTGTTACTTCGATAGAAAATGAATGAAGTTCTCTTTGAAAAAAGAGGCCATTGCATCTTTTCAACAATGACTGTTATTCCAAAACCATATGATATAGATATATCTATAATACACCGATATATTTGGATTACATTATAGATATATCTATATTTGAGAAAATATTACAGGCTATGTATAATGAACTATATGAACAATCGGGAAACGATATTATCCGCCAGTTAGGAAAGCGATACAGCGAGTACCGCAAACGCATGGGATATACCCAAAAGGAAGTGGCAGAGAAATCAGGATTAAGCGTGTTTACCATCAGTTCTTTTGAGAATGGTTCTACTACAGGGATTACCTTTGCTTCGTTTATCAAATTGCTTCGGGCTATAGATAGTCTTGAAGAAATTGAGAAATTGCTACCGGAACTTCCGGAAAGCCCCCGTGCATTATTTATGAAACAACAGAAAGGGAAGTAACTATGGGAACAAATGTGGTCATGGTAAAGCTATGGGGAATGCCCGTGGGATACCTCTCATGGGATAAAAAAACGGATGCAGCTATTTTTGAATATGAACCGGAATTCTTAGACAAAGGATTGGACATTGCACCACTTACGATGGCCATTAATTCTCCCCGCAGCAAAAAAAATATCCCCTGGGCAGGCGATAAAGACAAACTATATATGGGACTACCTCCCATGATTGCCGATTCTCTGCCCGACAAATGGGGACATTCTCTTTTCAATGCATGGTTGCGGGACAATCATATTCGGGCAAAGAAAGTAACCCCGGTGGATCATCTTTCGTTTATAGGAAATCGTGCCATGGGGGCGCTTGTGTATGAACCGGCCCAAAAGTTAGGTGATGATTCTGTTTTCCCGGTAGATATTGTACGACTCTACGAGTTCGCCAAACAGGTATTGAATGAACGGGAAGCCACAGTGCTGAATGCCGAAAGTTCAATCTTATGGCAGGATTTGATAAAAATCAGTTCGTCACCGGGAGGAAAACGACCGAAAGCCATTATAGCAGTTAACAGGGCTACCGGAGAAGTAATATCCGGGCAGGGGAATTTACCAGAGGGCTTTGAGCATTATATTCTGAAATACGACGATAATTCATCTTATCCCTTTGCAAAATTGGAATATGTCTATTACCGGATGGGTCTGGAGGCCGGAATAAATATGATGCCGTCTGAATTACGTTCATACGGAAATGTAGCTCATTTTCTTACCCGTCGGTTTGACCGTGTCGGTAACGACCGGATACATACACAGACATTAGCAGCTATGTCTCCCGGAAGTGACAGCTATGAGGATTTATTCGCCGTAATACGCAGACTTAACCTACCCTACGAGGACATCCGGCAACAATATCTGCGGATGGTGTTCAATGTGCTTGCCCGCAATGTGGATGACCATTCAAAGAATTTCAGTTTTTGCATGACCTCCGATGGGGTATGGCGCTTGTCACCGGCTTATGATTTAACCTATAGTGTAGACCCTTCTGCACCGGCATACATAAACAGGCATTCCCTAACCATAAACGGAAAAAATGACAATATAACCCGCGAAGATTTAGAAACAGTGGCTCTGCGAAACGATATTCAGGATTATAAATCTTTAATTGAAACGGTAATCAACGCCGTTGACAAATTTAAAGAGTATGCCGGGGAGTTAAATATTGATGAACAGTTAATGGATAGTATAGCGGCTGATTTTGTCAGGATATAAAAAACAGCCGGTTAAATGCTGCTTAAACGGCATTTAACCGGCGATAAAAATAAGACTATCAGAATGACTCACCCAATTCCCGGAACATTTCTATCATATTGATTTACCGGACTCCGACAGCAAGACAACCATCCGAAATTTTATCCAGGCATTCCTGATTGCTACGAACCACACGTTCGTTCAACATGCGTTTTACCTCTGCGATGGTGTAATAGGTTTTACCCGAAATCTGTGAGTATGAAATCTGTCCATTGGAACGAAGGCGTTGAAGCGTACGCTCACTGATTTTCAGAAACGTACAAACTTCGTAGCCATCTACCCATGTTTCTTCGTCGTTTATTTCTTCCGGTTGATAGTTGAGGACAAATTTGGCTATGGTATTGACTTTTTCCATTAGCTCTCAGGACTTTTCACTTAAATATGAATTCAGTTATCAGAGTTTAATCACTTTTCGCAGGAAAGATTTTCCATCAGCCGTTACTTTTACAAAGTAGATGCCCGAATGCAGACCGTTCATATTGATTTCCTGGCGTCCGGCTAAAGCATTTGCCATCTGAGTAGAAACAATAGTTCCAACCTCATTTACCAATTCTACATTCACATCGCCACTCAGGGCACCAATAGTTACATAACAAACCTCTTTCACAGGATTAGGATAAACTGTAACTGCCGATTCTTTCACAGCATCCACACCGGCTGTTATATCTACTGAAATAACACCTTCGCTGATGCGGCTGGTATTCCACTGCAAACCTTCGCCCGGTGTAGCCGGTGATATGGCTGCAAACTGACCACTAACGGAACCTGCCGATAAAATAGTGTAACTATTACCTGCCTGATAAGCGGCACTATTGTTCATCTGAAGTGTTCCTCCCAGAGTCAAAGTTCCGGTTACGGCCAGCTTGCTATTATTTGAGCCGGATACTTTAATTGAAGTAACCGAACCCGCATCCAGCTTAAGGGTCGATCCAAGTGTCAGCGTTCCAACGGCTGTATTTCCCGGTTGCAGAGTTGCTCCGGAGAATATCTCTGTCGCTCCGCCGATAATTCCGGTTCCGGCTAGTGTTGCACCGTTATTTACATTTACGGTTCCGGTACCGGTCGCACTTCCGGTGGTATTGGCAGTAATTACTTTTCCACCATTAATAGTAAATGTGGAAGTGTTGGTACTTGCACCGGTAAGCGTCCATGCACCGGTACCCACTTTGGTTACAGTCGCCCCGGATGCAAATATTCCATTAAACACCGCATCCTGGTTATTGTAACCCACCTGCCAGGTTCCACCGTTTACTTTTGAAGTGGCAACACCTGATAGTGAGCCGATCTTGACCACACCGCTGGCAGTTGTCGAACTTGCTCCTACTGAGCCGTAATAGCCCATGCCTACATTATCGGAAAGTTGCACATTAGCAGCCGGTAATCCGAATGCATTAGTGGTAATACGGAAGTCACTTCCCGTTGCTATGAAGTTTCCGGTAAAGTTGGTACAATTAGCAGCTAAATCAGCTCGTACGTAGGTTGTATTGTATGTCAGGGTTCCGCCACCGCTGATGCTACCGGCAATAGTGCAACGACCAGAAGTAATCAGAGTCGCTGAATGACCGGTAGGGACATTCAATGTCCAGTTAGAGGTTTGATAGGATGAATAACTGGTTGCATAATACAATCTGAGCGTAGCTCCGTTTTCCAACGTAACCTGGCCTGAACCGAATCCATTAGCATTCATCAATAAAGTACCTAATGACAATTTCACTCCTGAAATAAGAGTTCCGCCGGTGTAGGTATTGGCGACAGTACCTGAGACATTCAACTGCCCGGCGCCGGTTGCAATCAGTTTACCCGTTCCGGTCAGCAGACCGTTCAGCGCAACTACGCCATTCGACTTAGGAACATTAACGGTATCATTTCCTATCAAGGTGATTCCCCGGTTGGAGTTTGTCGAAACAGCATTTACGATAAGACGGCTATTGGTCATCGTAATATTGGCGGCGTCCGCAGCGGCTGCACCCAATGAACTCGGAGTTCCGGCATCGGCTAAGGATGCCACTTGCACGGCTGTATTATTCAGTATCGTCTTACCGGTATAGCTGTTGTTGGTAGTCTGAATATCGAGAAGTCCTCTTCCTGATTTCACCAGGTCACCGCTTCCGGTAATACCTCCGGTTCCTTTCAATACATAAGCAGATGAATTGGAGAAGCTTGTATTGGCCACCGTCATGTTATCGGTAAGGTTAACACTCTTCACTGTAGCCGAATCATTAAACTGTACGGAGTCGCCATTGACAAAGAAGGTAGGATTATTACTCAGTTTAAAGTTAGCTGACAAGAAGTCCCACTGCTGACTCTCTTTTCCTGACCAGGTTACATTCCCGGCTGAACGAACGGCATTCACCACCAGCTTCAGCGTATTATTTTCAATCACTAATGACATCGGCAGACCGCTGATTCCTTCAATCGCAAAATTATCGACAGTACCGGTAAGCGTTCCGGTCCAGTGCATCAATGAATATGTCCCTGACGGCAATACTCCGCTTTCCGTATTGATCACGACATTGTTTACGCCTGACACGTTAAGATCGCCTTTAATTTCCAGAGAGTCATTTTTATATGAATCAAACGGAAGCACATCGATGTGTACATTGGTTTTTCCAGGCATGCTAACGTTGCCGTTAATAACCATTTTGCCCAGCTTTCCTGCAGCAAGACCATTTCCGGGAGCCAGGCGACCGCCTTCAACGTTTAATCCGGGATTTAAAGTAATTCCCCCGTTCAGGATTGCATTACCGGCCAGTGTTCCTTTGGCACGAATATCCACGGGGCTTATCAGAGAACCGTTTACCACCAAAGTCCCTTCTGAAACGAGCGTTTTTCCGGTATAATTATGATTGCCATTGAGGGTAAATGTTCCGTTCATAGATTTAACCAGCTCCATAGCTCCGGTCAGTTTTCCGGCTCCGGTCAGGGCATAATCCTTTCCTTTCGGATTCATGGCCCAGATTTTAGATGGAGCCAAATCGCCGGTCAGTTGAATCGCCGAACTGTTATTTCCAGAAATATCAAACATCACATCGTCACCGTCAGTGAATGTTGCCGATGTTTTTTCATCCTCTAACACGAAGTTTGAAGCGGATTTATCAAATGAGGTACCTGATGTCCAGGTTAGTTTGGCATTTTGAACCGGTGCTACAGGAGGTGTCGGCATTTTGTATCCCAGGTAATAATCAGGATAAGAAGCCTGATAGTAACCCTTAGCGGTAGATTGAAGACGATATGCCGGATTTTGCATCAGGCAATAGAGACGTTTATCGGTCGGATAATCGGTCGAGAAAGCAACTATTCCGGGACAAGTACCAACCGAGCCGATAGAATCATTGCCGTTTACATCTTTAAACGTAGCACTTGCACTCCCTCTTTTAGCCAGGATAACCTCTTCGCGCCAGTCACCGGCGATGTCGCCAAAGAAAAGCGGACGCACACCATTCATAGATTGCAGCTGCCAGTTTGTCATCTTGGCAAATTCTATCAGGCGGCTACCAAAAGTGTGGGAAGTCGGACTGTATTTGCGCACATCGGCATTGTAACCGCTTCCATCAGAAGCACACAACATTTCGCGGTCCATCTCTCCATCCCACCATACCCCTTCGTATGGCCAAGGAGTAGATCCTTCATACAGTATATTTCCTTTTGCATCGTAGATATTCGGCATGGTTGACCACATCTCATATCCCAGACGGGTGGAGTCAACATCTATACTGATCCCGCGACCTACGTCACCGACACTGGACAGATACCATTTTTTGATCGGTTCTCCGGTTGCCGCATCGTATAAAATCTGTCCCAGCATGCTGCTTGCATTTTGCTGAATGGCAAAAGTTTCCAGCCCAGGACGTTCAGGATCCAGATCGCTTATATGAAAACGGTCTCCGTGAGATATATGAACATTAAAAGCAAGCGATCCGTCATACTTAATGCCATAGCCAATATCGAGCATCTCGTCCCGACCGTCAAAGTCTGTGTCGGCAACTCTTAAACCATGACCTTCAGCTGCATCTAAAGTACCGCGACTCCAGGTATATTTATGTTCGAACTGTCCGTTTTTATTATACCCCCATGCACTGACATAGTACTTATGATTACCATCCAGTGTTCGCACAGCATAAATGTATCCGACACTCGGGTGTTTTCCATCCAGATACAAGATCCCCATGTGACCGCCCAGTTTGTTGTACTCATCACCCATAAAAGAGGCCCTATTGTCACGGGTATAGATGGTTTTGCTATAATCCATCGCGATGCTGGTCTTTTCATTACCGGTCATCCCATCTACCACCGTTATGTAGTATTGAGGATTTCTTTTCGATTGAGTTTCGTAATCAACGATACCGTCACCATCAATATCCGGATTAGTAGAACCACTTAAATAGGTACCATTCGCAAATTTAGTTCCATCAGTGGTTTTGATGACCACCTCACCTTTGCCATCACAATCCATATCATAAGCAGTCACCATATCAGCGCTACCGTAATCGATCTGACAGTTAGGCCCCATTTCAATAGTCCAAAGCAGAGTTCCATCACGTAAATAACCTTGTACTTTATCGTAATTTTTACTTCGGTCCTTTGATAGTCGGTCTACGACATAATCATATTCACCATCGCCATCCAGATCGACCGGCCAACAAAATTTGGTCTGATAATCTGTCAGCGCCAGTCCATCATTGGCCGGATTGAATGCAATATCAAGATATGCACTGCGATAGCTATTAAATCCATTGCTATTTACAGTAAAAATACCGCTCGGTGCACTCTCTACTCCGTTTGTAACTGTGGTAACATAAATCTGCGAGCCATTACCTATTGCCCCGGAAGCGGCCTGAAAGTTTGTCACACTCAGCGGCGTTGCATTAAGTTTTGTAGCAGGCAGTGCGGGAAGCTTTTTTACATAGAGGTTGAATTTGACATCCTCCGGGTCAGTCGCCAACAACCGCCAACTGACGAAATAGTTACTGGAGCTGTTCTTCACGGCAACAACTCCCCGATCAAGCTTCTCCATCTTCCGCTGCGCCCGGACGGACGAAAACGGCAAGCAGAAAATAACTGCAATCAGGATAATGAAAGAGTTTAAGGTTTTCTTCATAGATTAAATTGATTATTGTGGTAATAATGTGTTACGGCACTAATTGTACCAAAGGCAAAATTACTCTTCCAACGTTCGGACAGGAATGGAATATTCTGACAATAGATGTCTTTTCTGTTTTTTTCATGCTGTACAATATTACAGGGCACTGTATTGAGACACTATATACAATAACATTCAGACAATTATCACCACAGAAGGCTATGTAGTGAAATACCCCCATTGATATATTGCCGGAAAACAAAAAAGAGGCGCCCCTAAGAGCAGCCTCCCCGTCGGAAACACACTTTTCCCTTAAATAAATCCGTTTCGCTCTATTTTACGATACCAACCACTTTGTCGAGTTCTCGCAAGGCTATAACCTTAAAATTATGCTCTTTCATAAATTGCAGATACTCTGTAAATATCTCGGGACTGGTTGAATACGGAAGGTTGCCGGTATCGGGCACCCCATGTATGGTGAATACCAGAATTTGTCCGGGCATTAAATCTTTCAGGAGTTTTTTTACCATTACTGCCCGTTTGGGATCCGTCGTCCCCATGGTATAACTGGAAATAACCAATCGTTTATCCTGTTGAGGATCATATAATCTGGCTCCACCTGCACGGGCTAATCGATAGCCCATCTCATTCAGCACCACTTGCGAAAGCGAATCATACCGGTTACCGGGATAAGCAAATGAGGTGGGTTTTGGGATACCGAATTCCTTGCATTTGTCCTCGATGTAGAGAACTTCAGCTTTCAGTTGTTCACGATTGAGCGACATCACCCCTTTATGATGACCGGTATGATTTCCAATCTCGAATCCCATTTTATCAAGCTCTCTGATTTGAGGCCATTGCATAAAACGGGGTGAATCTGCTTTTTTCTCACAGACAAAAAAGGTAGCTCCGAAATTGTATTTCTTCAACAAGGGAGCCACAATAGTATAGTGGCTGATTATTGCATCGTCGAATGTCAGAACAACAATCGGTTGGTTGATTGATTTCCGGTTCGCCTTTGTATATCCTTCCACACAAAGGAGCAGACATAGGGATATTAACATGTACTTCTTCATAAATCACTGTATTTCAGGATAGACATTCAACGGTTGTCCGGCATAAATTTCCGGATATATTCATTGGCAAACCGCTTACCCATTTCACGCTGGCCTTCCGAATTGAAATGCAGGAAATCGCCCCGATGTTTAAAATCGGAAGTACCGATTACCGAGGTTTTCTTGTCTGAAGCCGAATAAAGCCTGATCTGCTCATTCATTTGCGACCATAATTCCGGCGTTTTTGAATATGAGCCAAGTTCGCCCATAAGAATGGGTAAAGAGGGATCTCCGACAGCACTCCGAAACTCAGCGAATAACCTCCGGAGTTTTTCCTGTCTGGTCTTGACCCCATCCGGGTTTGCATCCGATTCTCCCTGATGCCACAAAATGGCTTTTACCTCGCCATATCGTTTTCCGATTTCTGCTTTCTCCCTGAAATTTGCCAGTAAAGGAACTCCCCGGTGTATGGAATTATTTATCCATTGGTTAATCGAACTCCCTCCTACCGCTGTCGGAATCAGCAGAATCGTAACATCTTTGGGAACAGAAGCCAGCAGTTCGTTAGCAAATGAAAGCCCGCAACCCGTTCCTTTCATTTTGGGCTCATAGAAATGCAACGGTTCTTTTGCCCTAATGATTTCTCCTTTCTCATTAATACTCAGAATCCGGGGATTGGTTATCGTATCCACCGCTTCCACATTTCCACGGCCTGCCATGTTGGATTGACCGGCGAGAATAAATACCCATACTTTTTCTGATTTTGGGTCCTCCTTTTTTCTTAAAGAGGTATCATCCTTTAGCGACAAACCATTTTCAGCCATGGCCGCCAGAAAAAACAAAAACAAAAAGGATGTCAGGCAAATAAATCTAAAACGGAATCTCATAACCTATTATTTTTATTATCCATATTTTCTATACGGGAGTATTATGTTTGCAAAGAAAGAATAAAGCCTACCATTGTATATGGTCTATTGTACATTTCCATGCAGATTCTGTCTGCAAATCCTCTTAATGCCATTTAGACACCTAAACAAAGGCATACTGCGTGCTATTGGATGCTTATCTAAATCTATCGAAGCTGCTTTCTAAAATTAAATTTGGATTGCTCTGTTTGCTTCATCCCCGGCGTCAAAACGAGCAACACCCTGTTACTAATGTTAGCACCGGTATGGAGCAAGCATTAGCAACAGGGTGTTGCGATCTGTAGCATTTACTTTGAAGAAATATCCCCGCAAGACATTCTTTGACCACGTTCTGTCTTCCTTAAGATGAATGAAAAAGGCTGCGGAGCTATTGGCGTCAAAAGAGCAATTTCCTGTCCGGCCATTGCCCTACGCCCCATTGTGAAGGCTTCGGCCCCATGACGAAGACCATTTCCCCACCTTTTACGATATCAAAGTGGGAGATATAGTTTTTTGTATAGGGTTTTCCGTTGAGGGTAACCGATTGAATGTAAATGTTTTCGGGCGAATGATTTCTGGCAATCAGGGTAAATGATTTCCCCAGTGGCAGGGCAATGGAAGCCCGTTCAAACGTCGGTCCCGAAATCATATAATATGGCGTGGCCGGAGTGACGGGGTAAAAACCCAACGCGGTAAAGATATACCAGGCCGACATCTGTCCCGCATCATCGTTGCCTGAAAGCCCGCCGGGAGTGTCTTTGTATTCGCTTTGCAGGTTGGCTTTCACGTATTTTTGCGTACGCCACACTTCTTTCGTATAGTTGAAGAGAAAGGCCACCTGATGGCAAGGCTCGTTGCCGTGCCAATAGCGATTTTGGGTAAACATCGAATCGAGTTTCAATCGAAAAGCTTTCTCTCCACCCATTACCGACATCAATCCCGGGATATCCTGCGGTACATACCAGGTATAATGGGCCGGATAACCTTCGGTGATAAAGCTCGCAAAATTAAATGGATTGAAGTCCTTAATAAATGAACCGTCGGAATACCGACCGCGGGCATAACCGGTTGCCGGGTCAATCACGTTGCGGTAATTCATTGCCCTTTTGCTCAATAAGGCTGCATCCTCTGCTTTACCCAGCTTTTCTGCGAGACGTGAGAGCGCATAGTCGTCGAAGGCATATTCGAGTGTGCGCGACACCTGCTCGTTCTTGTGAAAAGCCTCTTTCACCGAATCCTCCAACGGCACATAACCGTATTTTAGATAAGAGGGAAGGGCGCGGCGTCCCATGCCGTTCTTGTAATCTTCAAAATCGGCCGGTGATTCAAAAGCATTTTTTCGCAAACCTTCATACGCTTTTTGTACATTAAATCCGGTGATGCCTTTCACATAAGCATCGGCAATCACCGAAGCGCAGTGGTCGCCCACCATCGCAGCGGTGTAGCTGTTCCAGCAAGGAAAAATGGGGAACCAGCCACCTTGCCGGTATTTGTCTGCCAGCGACTCCATCATATCGGCCGATTCCTCCGGGCGAATGATATTCATCAGCGGATGCAACGCCCGATAGGTATCCCACATGCTATAGTCGTCGTAGTAGTTTCTTCCTTTTTGGGTAAATAAGATGTTGCCTTTGGAAAATGCAGGATAGGCGCCATCCACATCGTTCATTACCCGCGGTAGAAATAGCGCGTGGTACATCGCCGTGTAAAACTTGCGTTTGGCCGCGTAATCTTTATCTGTAACAGTAACTTTGGCAAGCGTTTTATTCCAAATCTCTTCCAGACTGGATTTGACTTTATCGAAATCGGGAACCGGAATCTCGGCTTGCAGGTTCATCTCCGCATGTTTCAGGTCGGTGAAAGAGGAGGCCATACGCACAATGACCGTCTCGCCCGCTTTCACCGGAAAGCCGACGTAACCTCCCAGACGGGGCTGATTGGCGAGTTCGGTGATTTTACCCAATATCTTATTTTCCTGAAATACGCCGTAAGTCGTAATCGGACGATCAATTTTCACCAGGAAATGTCCGGCAAATCCTGTCGGTTTTCCCCAGCCCTGATAGATGCGGTGTACCGGATTGCTGCCCGAAATCATTCCGTTGGCTGCATCCACGCGGATGGATCCTTCCCCCTCATCGCTATTGGGATTGACGGCAATATAGGCCATACCCGCCTTGTGAAAGGTGAAGCGATAGATGGCGCACCGCGTAGTGGCGCTCATCTCTGCCTGAATCTGATAATCTTCGAGATAGGTCGAATAGAATGCCGGGGTCGAAACTTCGACGCGATGGCTGAAGCGCGATGCCCGTTGTTCAGGCTGGAAGGTCATTTTGTCGAGCATCGGCATCAGCGTCATGCTGCCGTAATCCTGCGTGCAGCCGCCCACAATCCAGTGGGAATTGCGGAATCCTTGCAGCAGGGTATCTTTGTAGTAGTAGGGGGCGATACATTTCTGTTCCGTATCGCGGGTTTGCGGCGTCATGAAGTTCATCCCGTTGGGGACGAGCACTGCGGGCAGCGTCTGTCCATACTCTTCGGTATGCTTGCCGTGTTTCCCGGCGTTGTCGGTCGTTGCGGCTGCCGTTCCTACGAAGGTATTAACAAGGGGCAGCAGGTTCGGCGATTTATTGTTTCCCGCAAATATAATCTGGGAAAATAGAAGGACGGAGAGGAACAGTATATTTTTCATGTGTGGTATGTTGTATCAGATTATTTATCAATCAAAACCTCCTTCTTATCCACCTCTTTGCCGATGGTTACAGGTGTTGAGGCTTTTCGGAAAATGTTTTGGTAAAGAAAATATCTTTAGACTCTTTTCCCGAAACGTCAAAGAAGCGGTCGCAGGCTTTATAGGGTTGACAACGCTGAATGGTGGCATCCGGCACATCAATCATCCCGACCGCTGCAAATTTACCATTTTGAGCCTGAATAGCTGACACATTATCCAAAAAGTGTTCGGTCAATTACAGCCAACAGGAGATAAATTCATAGAAATACATACAACTATATGTTCTATCCTGCACAAATCATACAAAAAGCCGTTTAATGAAATATATTTGCACAGTTTCTGAGTATGCGATGCCGATAGTTATCGGTACCAGATGTAGCTAAAAACAAAAAAATAAAAAGGGACACATGAAAATCAAATCGCTTCTCTTCCCCACCATTGCGCTTCTCCTTGCCGCAGGAGTCAATGCCGAAGTTACCTTACCCAAAGTGCTTGGCACCAGCATGGTGCTCCAGCGAAACCAACCCGTTCCGATCTGGGGTAAAGCGGATAAAGGAGAAAAAGTTTCCGTAAAATTTGCAGGACAAACAAAAACCGCTGTTGCCGATACCGCCGGCCGCTGGAAAGTAATGCTTTCCCCGCTAAAAGTCAACGCGAAACCTTCTTCAATGACGATTAAGGGTACAAACACTATCGTTCTGAAAAATATCCTTGTAGGAGATGTTTGGTTATGTTCGGGACAATCGAATATGGAATATCCTTTGAACCGCAACACCAAACGATACAAAGGCCCGAAAGCCTCTCCCGATGTAGCAGCCAGCGAACTCAAGAAAACGCAACCGGATAATATCCGTTATTTCTACGTTGAACGAAAGTTACAACCTGAAAATCTTCCGACCAAAGGGTGGGTAAACGGAAATGACAGTATATTGAATAATTTATCTGCCATCGGGTATTTCTTTGCCAAAGAAATACAAAAAGAAACCGGCGTTCCTATCGGCATATTATCCATTTCCTGGGGTGGAACCCGCGTAGAGCAATGGACACCTGCCCGGGCATACGAAAAATCATCTGTCTTTAAAGAACAGGCTTCTACTAAAGATTTCAAAATTGATGGAATGCATCCCGGACAGATGTTTGATGGCATGTTGGCACCGGTAATCCCCTTTGCATCCAAAGGAGTGCTATGGTATCAGGGAGAATCTAACCTGATGGTTCACGACAGCCTGCGTTATTGTGATAAATTCAAACTCATGGTCGACACCTGGCGAAATCAGTGGGGAATAAAGAACTGGCCATTTTACTATGTGCAGATTGCACCGCATTTCTATACCAACCGGCTAAAAGATCGCTTCCCGCATACATCGGAAACCCTTCCTATAACCTGGGAAGCGCAAGCTCAATGTCTCAAAATTCCTTTTACAGGTATGGCAGTGACTACCGATCTTGTGGATAGCCTCAAAGATATTCACCCCTGGAACAAATGGGATGTCGCACATCGCCTTGCATTGATCGCGCTGGCAAAAGAATATGGCAAACAGGTAGAATATTCCGGCCCGGTCTATAAATCAATGAAGATTGCTGATAATAAGATTTACCTCACCTTCGATCATATTGGCGACGGATTGATCAGTAAAGACGGTAAGCCTCTTGATTGGTTTACCATTGCCGGAGAGGATGGAAACTTTGTGAAGGCAGAAGCGATAATCGAAAACAATCAGGTGGTAGTCTTTTCACCGGAAGTGAAATCACCGAAAAATGTCCGCTTCGGTTGGAATGAGAAAGCACAACCAAACTTCTTTAATAAGGCCGGATTACCGGCATCTCCATTCCGCACCGATGCTCCGGTATGGATCTTGAAATAAAATCCCCCCTTGCTCTATGAACTGCCCCCCAAATGTTATGTTTAATATTTGGGGGGCAGTTCACTTCTTTGACATCCCCTATTCAAAAGATAAATCCTGATTATATCACCATCTTAACAGGAAGATAAGAACTCTTGTTTTAATCATTGTATCACTCTAATTCCTAACCAAATTCAATTAATCTCACTGGTCATAACTATTATAAAACGGTTTAAAAGGTTTAACCACTTTAGTCGGTGAGCCAAATAGTTTCTGCAACAGATCAGACCAGTTTCCATTCAGCGGTACAATAGAGAAACGACCGGAGATTTCCTTCAAATTCTCCACATTGACCTTCAGCTCCGGCATACTGCCTTTGTTGAAACGACCAGAAACGTACGCGTTGTGGCTGACCACAATTCCCTGTGGAGCATTTTCCACGGAAATGTCTGCTTTATCAGCCACTATGGCAATACCTTTTCCCTGTGCATCTGTCAGCAGAGCGAGATCCACATCTTCGCGGTTTCCCTGGTAATTGAGATCAGCACTGTTCAAATGGAAAAACCCAAACTCATCCAGTCTTTCCTTCCCCGGATAAGCAGGATAAGGCCCATTCCCTACCCAACGAAATTCGGTCAGGCTGGCAGGCAACAAGAAGGAAATACCCGCTTCCAGGGCAACACCTTTGGCCTGGTTGGGCACAAAGCGGTATTGCACATCGATGCGACCGCTATCGGAAACCGTATAGATCACCTTGCCGGTAATAAACTGGCCCTTTCCGTTTGCTCGTTCATAGGTGTAGTTCACCACCATCTTCTTAGCTGTAACGCTTTCGACTTTCACCTGTGGCCGGGTTAGCAAATGAGGAGTCCAGACCGGATTACTTTCGGCACTGTTTTTCTCTGTCATCAAAGGGTCGTCGATGTTTGCAGGTTTCTTTTCGGCTGGTTTGTTGGTGGTAGCCAGTTCGGACATGGTGGTTTTGCGTCCCATACGGGCATAAGGACCATCAGCAATCAGTTTTGCACCGGAAGTATTTGACAATTGAATCATTCCCGTTTTTGTATTCAATTCCAGTTTGAAATCTCCGCAAGTGATGGTATTGGCTTTCAAAACCGGTTTCTGAACTTTGGTGGCCAGCTTTTGACGAAAATCCGTTACATGATTTCTGATTTGCAACGGATAGACTTTCTCATAAAAGGTATAGTTCTGATTGTCTCTAAACTGTACCTTCAGGTAGTAATAACCGGCATCAGCCTTTTCCGGAAGACTGATGTTTATCTTCAGATTCATGGTGTCATGAGGAGCACAATCCAGGGAACTGTTTCCAGACTCCAACAGCGTAGTATCGGCATAAAGAGCCCATCTACACTGAGTCTCAGACAGATTGGCAAAGTCATAGCGGTTATTCAGCTTCAGTGTTACGGTCTGTTTTCCGGAAGAAACGTGCAAGGTGTCGTCCATCGCTTTCACGGGAGTATAAACCTTGCGCAGTTGCCAGTAATCCACCTGTGGAACACGATTAGCGTACACAAGACCGTCAGCGCCCTGATTTCCGCAATTGTCGTACACGGTAACCGAATCTTGCCATACCGAGGTGGTAAAAGTTCCGGGTATCGTCTTTTCGGAAGATTTGCGCAGTATACCCTGGTCAAAGAAATGCCAGACTGAGCCCCCTGCCAATTTAGGATGGGCATACATGATTTCCCACAGAGCCTCTACCCGGTCAAAGTCAAGCCCCAACGCATGCGCATACTCGGTCACAATCATTGGACGGTCAAACTTGTTGGAATATTCGCGCAACACAGAGGGAACGGTGTAGTGCGGTGACAAAATATCGACAGAGGCAGGAATGGTCTCGTATGTTTTACGGAAATAGGAACCAATCTGCGGAAAGCAATGCAGCCGGGTCGGGTCGAGCTGTTTTACAAATTCGCCCACTTCGACACACATCGGTGTCAGCGGATTCTCATTCCCCACACTCCACACGATGACGGAAGGGTGGTTTTTATCCCGCCAGAGTGTTGCTTTTGCCCGCTCCTTCAGAATAGGAAGATACGATTTGTCATTCAGATGATTATCTCCGAACCCGAAAGGCACTTCCTCCATCACGTAGAATCCGAGCGAATCGCACAACTCAATAAAACGAGAGTGCGGGGGATAATGGGAAGTACGAATGTAATTGATATTTGCTTCGCGAATCAGCTTTAAATCCTCCAGCATTTCAGCTTCGGTTACAGAGCGACCATTAACCGGCGATAGGTCGTGATGGTTCACGCCGCGCAGTTTGATGGGTTTGCCATTCAGTTTGAGAATGCCGTTGTCCCAGGTCACTTCGCGGATACCGACCTTTTCATTGTATCGCTGGATTTCTCTGCCTTTATCTTTCAGGATAATAGAGAGTTTATACAGATTTGGTGTTTCGGCTGTCCACAGACGGGGAGCTTCTATTATTTTGAGTTGTTGGGAAAAAGAGGTAGTATCGGAAGCGGCCTTTGAATTGCTTCGTGTAAGCGAAAACTCCCTGACCACCTTACCTTCCGGGTCAGACAGAATCGCGGTAACCGTTGCCGTTGAAGATATTTTACCTCCTGATACTTTTTCAATCAGAGCAGAAACCGATAGTGTAGCATCAGTTTTGCCCACATTTGTTCTCACCACCAAATCCTTGATGTGAGTAGTCGGCAGACTAAACAAGGTCACATCACGTATAATCCCCGACAGCGACCAGCAGTCGTTGGTATCAAACTCCCACCCTTTTGAGCGGGTAGTTACTCTTACCGCCAGCACATTCGCTTTTCCGGGTGTAACGAATGTGGATATGTCAAAGGTTTGCCGGTTAAAAGAGCTTGCGAAACTACCTGCATATTTCCCGTTTACCCAAAACTGATAACCATACTGCACTCCGTCAAAAGCGATATAAATGGGCTGTCCTTTCCAGTTTGACGGAACGGTAAAAGCGGTGCGGTAAAGACCGGTTCCCTCCTTCAGCTCTTTGCCATAGAAAGGTTCTGCAAATCCTTGTAATTCCCAGTGGCCCGGAGTCTTTATATCCGCCCAACGGGACACATCTGTTTGGGTATCATAAAATGCGGTATCCTTCCCGATGTGCGATGAAGGGAAATATTTGAATTTCCAGATACCGTTCAGCGAGATTTGTTTACCCAAACCTCTTGATGGCATTAACACCTGCGACATTACGCTGCCAGTACTGGATAATGTCAGAAGCAGACAAATACCGGTAATAATCTTTTTCAATTTCATACGTATTTTCTTTTTGATAATTATCCGATTCTATTCACAACTCCGTACCCGTTGTACCGCGACTTGTTATAAAATCATTTACTCATTACGTCATACACATTTCCCGCTTTGGTATCGAAACGGCAAACATACTGAACAGCCTGTCCGAGTTTCACTTTCCGGCTAATAGTTTTCACACCTTTGACTACAACCGGCACATTAGTACGCAGTACGCAGATTCCGCCAATTGAGGAACGGATAACTGCCGAAGTCAGGTTACCTTTTGACCACTTGATATCAGTTTCAAATCCACCCCGGGCACGCAAGCCTTTCACATAACCATCCGACCATTTCGAAGGCAATGCAGGTAACAATTGGATTTCACCTAAATGGCTTTGAACAAACATCTCGGCAATACCGGCTATCGACCCGAAGTTTCCGTCAATCTGGAAGGGCGGATGCGAATCAAAAAGATTGTTCAGGGTGGATTGTTTCAGCAACTCCTGATACATTTTATAGGCATGGTCACCGTCAAGCAGACGCTCCCAGAAATTAATTTTCCAGGCTTTACTCCAACCGGTACCTCCATCACCACGTATTTCGAGGGTTTTGCGACAAGCATCAGCAAACTTCATGTCGAGAAGCGGTGATATTTCACGTCCCGGATGTAAGCCGAACAGGTGCGAAACATGGCGATGCAGTGAGTCCACATCCTGATAATCACCGTACCATTCTTGCAGATTGCCCCGTTTCCCAATCTGAAGCGGATGCATCTTAGCCCGCTTTTCGATCAACATTTTACGATAGGCAGCATCAATGCCCAGGGTTTGAGAGGCTTCAATCAGGTTGGTGAACAGATCCCGGATAATTTCCATATCCATGGTAGAAGCGATGGTTACCGATGTTTTTTTACCATCGGGTAAATAATACTCATTCTCGGGAGAAGTGGATGGAGCTGTTTCCAACTCACCCTTATATTCTGTCAGCCAGTCGAGGCAAAAGTCGGCAGCACCTTTCATCAGCGGATAGGCCGTTTCCTTCAGAAACGTTTTATCGCCGGAATAACGATAATGTTCGTACAAGTGCTGACACAACCACGGACTACCCAATGCCCAGTTGGCATACTTCGGATCACCCGAAACAGGATTGGCCATGGCCCAGATGTCAGAGTTGTGATGCACGGTCCAACCATTGCAATTGTAATAGCTTTTGGCTACTGCCTTACCGGTTACGGCATAACGTTTAATCTGATCGATCAACGGAGAAGCCATTTCAGCCATATTCAGAATTTCGGCAGGCCAGTAATTCATTTGAAGGTTAATATTGGTTGTGAAATTACTGCCCCACGAAGGGCGGATATTACCGTTCCAAATGCCCTGAAGATTAGCAGGAAGTCCTCCCGGACGACTTGAACTGATCAATAGATAACGTCCGAAATTGAAATACAACATTTCGAGCGAAGGATCATTGGCTCCATTTTTATAGTTCGCCAGGCGTACATCGGTTGGTTGATCTTTTACCGGATTGGGAGTGAGTGAGAGTTCCACACGATTATAAAACCGCTGGAAATCGGCCAGGTGACCGGCTAATAACTGAGGATAGGATTTACCCAGGGCTTTATCGAGATAAGCACAAGCTATCGCTTCCTCATCTTTTCCTTCCGATACCGGGTATTTATCGTAGCCATTAAAACTGGTCGCAGCAGATACCAACACAATCGCTTCGGTGGCACCGCTAATATTCAGGAGACTATCAGTTGATACTTTTCCATCCGTAGCCAATACTTTAGCTCGAAACTGGTAACGCATCCCCTTTTGCCCCAGACTGTCCTCATAAATAAAAGGAAGTGGTGCCCGGCGGGTATCGGAATAAATGCGCGCTTTTCCTTTCAACACCATTTCATTTTTAGTCGTAAATTCCTTCTGATATCTCAGATCGTGGCGAACATTAAAGCTTACATTCAACATGCCTTTTTTGTCGGCAGTCAGACGTAATACAATCACCTGATCGGGAGCCGATGAAAAAATCTCGCGGGTGAAGGTGGTTCCGTTTGCCATGAAACGGGTAGTTGCTACAGCTCGTGTAAGATCCAGATCACGATAAAGATTGACTGGTTCACCGTCAAACTTCTGACAGATCACCAAATCGCCAAGTGGCTGATACATCTGACAGTTATTTCCCTGCATCTTACGCATATTTTTCGCTGCTTCATCGTA
Source organism: Bacteroidales bacterium (assembly GCA_963668555.2). Lineage (GTDB taxonomy): Bacteria > Bacteroidota > Bacteroidia > Bacteroidales > UBA7332 > CAXXIC01. The sequence goes on along the minus strand of CAXXIC010000001.1, from coordinate 3,297,806 downwards.
ATTTCCGGCAAAAAGAGCAGCCCGCACTTTCGGAAGGTAAGACGGAGCATCTGTTTTGGCATTCAAATCAACGGGGCCACCAGTCCAGAGGGTTTGTTCGTTTAGTTGGATGGTTTCTTCGGCTGCACGTCCAAAAACCATAGCCCCCAATCGTCCGTTTCCGATAGGCAAAGCCTCTTCCCATATTTTAGCCGGACGATTATACCAAAGGGTTGATGCGTTTTGGGGTTGAGAAAATACTGACAATATAGAAGTTATTATCAGCACTACAACCGTTATAAGTCTGTGTTTCATAAAACAATATATCTAAGATAAGTATGTAAATAATTTATCGGTTATCAATGTTACAGAACGGACAAAAAGGCACCATTCAATGAATATTCCCGAAAAAAGCTTTTTCCGTAGTGCGTGGCTGAGCCAGAGGAACAATAATGGTTGATGGTCCCAAATCGGGAGATTGCCACTGACGCAAAACCCATACAACTTTTTTGTCGGGAGTTACTTCAATGGCCTGTACCGGTTGATTGTTGATATCCACCTGGCCGTTTCCGTTCCACTGATTAAACCAGTTGCTGATAATGGTATTTCCATTGCTTAACCGAACAGAGGTTTGTGGCGAAGTGACGCTGCAACCGTCCTCTTTGGAAAGGCTTAATGCATATTCCCAGATAACATTCTGTTGGCGGTCGATTTCACGAACAGCGGTTTTGCTGGTTACCAAAAAATGTCCGTTGGGTAATTCCTCAGCAGACCAGAGTCCCGGAATATCCATCTTAAACAACTGATTACCTTCTGAATCGTATTCACTAAGCCGTCCCATATCCATGTGAGCGACCAATATGGTTCCCGCTTTGGTAAGGCGGGCGTGGCGGAAATGGCCATGTATCTTGTTGGGATTGCCAACCTGCATAATGAGCTCCTTCTCCACCGTGTTCGTTTTCTTATTCATCACAATGAGTTTGGCCGGGTTCCCGTTTTGCAAAAACAACACTCTGTTCTTCCCTATCGGAACAGCTGTGTGGGTTTCAGTACCTGTAGGTGCATCGTAATTCCAAACTACTTTCTGTTGAGGGGTAATCTCAGTTATTCCAAACTGGTGAGCAAAAAGGATATTGCCGTTGGAGAGCATTACCGCATCACTGATTTCGCCTTCGGCAGGATGAGTGTACGACCATACTACTTTGCCATTTCTGACAATATACATATTCTGCTTCTTGGCTTCACCCACATAGAAAAAATCCAGATGAGATAACCCATTTCCCGATTTTACTTCAGGTGAAATACGTTTAGTGCGGATGCTATCTGTGGTATTATTCACGGTCAATCCTCTGTTTTGAGCATGGACAAATGATAAAACTGACAGGGAGAAAATAAGTGATAATATACGAATCTGATTTTTCTTCATGGATATTTAGGATGTTGATTATTAATTCTTTTTGTCAGGAAATTATAATTATCCGGATAAGTTCAGTATCAATCAGTCATCTGTTATTCAGGTTAATTTTCACGGCCACCACTCCGGTGAGCCAGATGACAAATGCGCTGGCTATGGGAAATGCAGCCTGCTGACAGGGATAGGCGGCACGACTGGGTTTGGGGATTACCCGAATGAGAAACCAGGCCAAAGCAGAGAGACCTACAAAAAAACTAATGACTTTTTGACTTCGCATACCAATTAATATTTTGATCAATTTATTCGTTTCTTGCATGACAATTACTTTATTGCTAATTATATGTGTGCCGACAACGGGCATGTGAACGGAATAAAAAAGCAAAGAAACACTGCAATTGTGAATCGTAGTTTGCGAAAGAAGTTTAATTTGGTCATGGTATATAATTTATCAGGCATAAAGAGATGAATATCCTGACAAAAGTATCTGATAATGCGTCAAACGGCCATATCATTTTGAAGCGGAAATATGGCTTTTTGAATCATCAGTTCTGCTAAACTGTACGAAATTAGAGAATTGTACATTTCTCCATGGCAAGTGCTGAAAACCGGTTTTATATCTTATCGGCTATATATTGGGATGGATATTTGCCAAAACGCCTGTAAAAACTACGACTGAAATTGGCCTGTTCGGAATATCCGAGCTTTAATGCAATTTCCGAAACATTCAGTTCGCCTTGTTCTAAAAGCTCGCAGGCATAGTGCATACGCACCCCGGAAATGAAGTCGGTTGCCGACTGATTGGTGAGACTCTTAATCTTGCGGTACAACTGCGAACGACTCATCGAGAGTTTATCGGCCAGCATTTCCACATTGTAATTTTCAGCATGGAGAATCAGGTTTTTCAGCTCGGTGATAAATTCGTTTTGGCTGATATCGGAAGCCAGCTCATCAGACTCTCCAGGATTGATCACGGCAACTCTTTTCTGTCGCGACAGTAAATTATTGATACGGGCTTCGAGCATCTGAATGCTGAAAGGTTTGGTCAGGTACGAATCAGCTCCGCTTTCGTATCCTTCTATCTGCGATTCTTCCGACTGACGAGCCGTGAGCATGATAACCGGAATATGGCAAATGCGGGTATCGTTTCGTATTTCGCTGCATACTTCAAATCCATCTTTGCCGGGCATCATCACGTCGGTTATCACCAAATCGGGAATCAGATTTCGGGTCATTTCTATCCCGGAATTCCCGTCAACCGCTTCTACGATATTGTACGATTCCTCGAGTTCCGATTTAATATACTGACGGATATCGGTGTGATCTTCGATCAACAACAACACCGGCTTACCCGCCGTAAACTCAGCAGGCTGATCAGTTACAGCGATACCTTCATTCGTTTCATATTGCCTGTTTTCGTCGTTTTCGTGTGTCGGAGGCGCAGCTTCGGCGGGTAAGTATGGCAAACTGATCATAAATGTAGTAAGCCCGTTGCGGCTTTCTGCTTTTATTTTCCCTCCGTGCAATTCCACAAGCTGGCGGGTAATTGTCAGCCCTAAGCCAGTGCCACGCATGGCCGTTTTGGCTCCCGTGTCGGACTGAAAAAACGGATCAAAAATACGTTCGAGCGCATTCGGGTCTATCGCTTTTCCCTGATTTTGGATGCGTAGTTCTATTTGGCCCAAATCGGAATCGCCCGTCAGCGACAAAGAAATCAGAATAGAACTGCCGGCATCTGCATTTTTCAGTGCATTCACCAGCAAGTTGTACAACACAGTTTCCAACCCCTCGCGATCAACCAGTACAGGTAGTTTCTCCAGCTGCGATTCCTTCCGTATGGCAATGCCCCGTTCTTCTGCAGCAACAAGAAATGCAGAGCGTACAAAATCAATCAACTCATTAAGATCCACCGGCTGATAGTTCAGCTTCAAGCTGCCCTCCTCAGCCTTGCGCACATCGAGCAACTCATTCACCAACTTCAGCAAGCGGTCGGCGTTACGTTTCACAACTTCCATGCGAACCTTGTTTTTCGCATCGGCCTGATTGGTCAACAACCTGTTTAACGGATCAATAATCAGGGTAAGTGGCGTGCGTAATTCGTGCGAAATATTGGTAAAGAAATTGGTACGCATTCGGGTAAGTTCTTCCATCTGCTCGGTCCGTATTTTTTCTAAGCCCAGCTGATACTGAATACGTTGCTTCGACAGCTGCATAGACAAAAACAGATACAGCAATCCACCCGCAATAGCAACATAAAGCACAATGGCCCACCACCTTACCCACCAGGGTGCAAGAATGGTGATTTCCAACCGGGCCTCTTCCCGGCTCATCAGATTATTCGCATTGACAGTGCGTACCCTGAACACATAGTTACCCGGACTCAGCGCTGAATAGGTTGCTGTTCGGTTATCGGCATTGGTTGTTGTCCATTTTTTATCCACTCCCTCGAGGATGTACTCGAACCTGTTCAGTTCGGGATTAGCATAATGGGTAGCCGTAAATTCGATGGAGAAACTTCGCTCACGATGCGTTAGCGTAATTCCGCGACTTTCATAAAGCGGGTGCTGTAATATCAAACGATCGTTGATTGGTTGATCCACACCAACCGACTGATTATTAACCTTCAATTCGACCAGAAGCGGCACAGGCAGAAGTGGATTATCCTGAATACTACCGGGTGAAAAATGCACATAACCCTGTGAATATCCAAAATAGATATGATCTTCTGTTGCATCGTAGAACCCGCTGCAAATCAAAAACTGCCCGTTTTTGTCCACAGCAGGAATTGTATAATTTTTGATGGAAAAAGTGTGGATATCCATCCTCGAAATTCCTTTTTTATGGCTTATCCACAGCTGATTATGTTTGTCGAGTAGCAAGCTGGCCACTCCGGGGTCGGCAAGTCCGTTTTTCTGATCGAAAACCAATACTTTTTTCAGTTTCGGATCGATACGACACAATCCATTTTCAGTTCCTACCCATAAGGCACCCGTTTTATCCTGCTGAATAGCGTAAACACGGTCGTCGGGCAAGGACTCGGGACTTCCGTCCTGAAAACAGTATTTCTGGATAACATGCCACGAATCGGCCGACTGATTTCTTTCAAGGCAAAAAACTCCGCCACCTTCGCTTCCCAACCAGAGCTTATTATCAGAACTACCCAAAATGCAAGCAATGATGGAGCAATTTGCATAACGCGAAAGATCGAAATACCGAAAGCTGTTGCTTGCCCGGTTGTATCTGAAAATTCCATTGTAGGTTCCCAGCCAAACAGTGTTGGAGGCATCTTCGGCAATGCAAAAATAATTGCGGTTGGGTAAGTTCGTCATTTTAAGCCAGACATCCCTGTCGTAACGGGTTACTTCGCCTCTTAGGCTTACGGGGGTTATTTTTCCGGTTCGGGCATCCATCCTATCCACTCCGTTATTGTATCCAATCCAGATATCACCGAAATGATCTTTAAACAAAGAGCGGACTTTGGTACTCGCTGTAAGAGGTGGAGCAAAGTTTCGGATTGCCCCTGACTGCACATTACGCAGGCTGAGTCCGTCTTCGAATGTACCTGCAAGCAGCCAATTCTTATCTTTCAACAGGCAACGAACTCCTGCTTTTTCGCCCTGACGGGTTACGATATCTTCGACTGGCAAAAACGGATTGGCCATTAAATCAATTTTAAATGCCCCGTTGTAGATTGTGCCTATCCACAACACATTCGACCGATCGACGAAAACGCAGTTCAAGTCCTGCTTGGAAATGCTAAAGGGAAACAAATTTCGGGCATCCCGAATGACGCCTGTCGATAGATTTCTCTCAAATAAAGACTTGTTATCCTGTATATAAAACTCTTTACCCGCACCTGAGGTGTGCAGTCGGGAGGTATTTACAAATCGGTTGGTACCGTTTCGGATTTCTATCGAAACTTCATTGCTCTTATACCGCGTGAAATTATCCCTGGCGTAATCATATTTGCAAATAATACTATCAAAGGTGCTCACCCAGAGGTCTTTATTTCTATCGATATAAAAAATCTGAATGCGGTTATTACGGATGGAGTGGGGATTGCCGGGAGATGCCTGATAGTTTTTGATAGTATATCCGTCGTAACGCGAGATGCCATTCAGAGTGCCAATCCATATAAATCCATATTTATCCTGAACAATGCTTTGCACTGTATTGTGAGCCAGGCCATCGCGAACGGTTATATTATTGCCAGGAATACTTGCCACAGCTGGTACTAAGTACATCAGCAGAGAAAATATCGGTAAAATGTATCTGATTATGGTCTCACTAAGCCTGTGCATGGTCCGGTTTTATTTTGCAGGGTAAAGATAAGTAAAAATGCCGTTACTCTCTGAGATGACAACGGGTTGCCTCACCATGGTTTATTACTAACGATACCACCAACTTTTCCAATAGGTTAATCCTTTGGAAAAGTTTACAATCCCGCCATTTTTACCCCAAACACCCCGCTTTAACTTTACCCTTGTAATACCCTTGCTCCATATCAACAATGCTCTTGATCATGGTTAATTAAATGAATATCCCAAGGATATTCCATAGATATCCCATATTATAATATGATATGGGATATCTATAGAATGCCTTAGGATTAACGATCAGATTATACACTTTGAACTATAGTGTTAGAGATAATCAATATCGAAGCTATCTATGAGATACTGGTGTAAAAAGATACTGATATTAATGATTTTCCAAAACGATAAACAAGGTCGTTATCTCACCACCACCTTATTAATCGAAATAAAATCGCCTGTACTGCCTGTTTTACCATTATGTTTATCCACCCACCACCAACTTTCGCCAAGTACGGTAACGGTCAATGTATAGCTGCCTTTCCGCAGCTTCGGACTCAGAAATTTAAGCGAAGTCTCGGGATATTTACAATACATATCGATGGCAGAAGATATAACGATTCTGCCTTTTCTATCCCTGATTACGACCCGGGCATATCCTCCATCGGGACGGGCTGAACTGTATAAACCGATTTGAGTGCCGGTAAAGGTGAGCGAAAAAGAAGCGCCTTTGATATCCGAACGGCTATCGTGAGATTCGTCGGTTGCGGAAGAATGTTGCCAATCGCCGGAGAAGTGAATGACCTTATCGGTGTTTTCAATAATTTGGCCTTCAAGAGAGACGATTGCCCCTTTGCCGGTTGAAGGATTTATCTTCCAACTCTGTTTAAAATCGGGAAGAGATATAGAATCGCCTTCGATGGTAAAAGGCTGCCAGACATAAGTGGCGGTCGAGCCCTGCCTTGGATGCGACCAACGATCGCCCATGTACATAAACGTCGTATCTTTTTTGCCGACGATGGGTAGCACAAACGTACTTTGGGAATTCCACGTTAGTGTGCCTTTGGGTGCAAACAATCCCCGGAAAGTCCACGGGCCTTCCAGTGAGGTTGCCGTCATATACATGTTATCGTTTCGCTCCCAGCCGGTCAGATTGGAACTCAACCAGTAATAAACACCTTTGCTTTTAAAGATTGCCGGAGCTTCTCCTCCTTTTTTATTAGAATCCACCATGCGCGTTGCCGATTTGTAATCGGACGAAAGTTCATAAATAACGCCGTGGTGAATCAGCAAATAGCCTTTGCCATCGGTATCCTGAAAGGTTCCCATATCCCATTTACGGATGGGATTTCCTTCATGCAAAAGGGCGCCCTGAAACTTGTAGTTTCCGTTGATCGTCTTACAGGTGGCGTAACCGATATTCGGGTCTTTATACCCCTTGTTATCGGTATGCATATACATCACAAACTCCCCGGTCGTGGGACACTTCATGACTTTTACACGCTCTCCTACCCGATTGGGGCCCAACAAGCCATCATGCTGCACCGGTAATACAATCCGTTCAAATTCCCAGTTCATCAGGTCGGTGGACGAATAGCAGCTGAAGCCGACAAATACATTTGCGGTATCCGACTTGTATTCACCGAAAAGATAATATTTGCTGCCCTCTTTGACGATACAGGCTCCGTGTGCATTGACTTCTTTGTTGTGCTGATCAAACAGGACTACTCCACTGTGAATGGCATTGTATTTGTTTTGAGCCCGGAGCGTTCCGACAAGCACGAAAAAACAGAACAGATTCAGGGTTAAGAGATTCTTGATTCTCATAGGAATTGGTCTTATCAGGTTTTGAATTGATTAGTCAAACAATTATTTCTTGCCTTTGTACTGAAAGAGGTTATAGGGCAAGGATACACCTTTTATCCGAAGCACCACCACGCCATGAGCAGGTACATTTCGTGAAATCTCCCGCTCGTAAGCGGTTCCGGTAGTCTCTTTGGTCCACAAATCTTTGATCGTGTATCCTTTTGTAGGATCCAGCCCCACAGTGCTCATAATTACACAACAAGCCATTAACTCATTGATTAATTGTTTACAAAGGAAAGCGCTAATGCCAGATTTCCCCATGACAAATCGTACAAATCCCTTCAAATTCCATCAACAGAACCGCCTACCCCTTCACTTCACTCCAAAAACAGGTATATTTGTAGAGACTAATACCTATTCAACCCTAAATCTGTCTAAGATGTTTTCAAAAGCGAATCTTTGGATTGCACTGTTTGCGATATTCACAACCTTTGTATTGCGTGCCGAAAATGAGCCCACCATTGAGTACATCACCACAAAAAATGGTCTTTCGCACAATAACGTCCACAGCCTGCTTCAGGACAAAACCGGATTTATCTGGCTGGGAACGATGAACGGGCTCAACCGTTACGACGGGGTAAGGATGAAAAACCTGAGCGCAAAAAAAGAATACGCCTCGTTCCTTTCGAACAGCAATATCAATATGTTGTATCAGGACAACAACGGCTACATCTGGGTAAAAACCTATGCCGATGTGATGCACTGTTACGATCCCGTGAAAGAACATTTTATTCCCCTGAACACCGGAAATGAGGCTTCTCCTGTAAAAGGCAAACTCTTGTACGAAGACAAACGGGGAAATATCTGGTTGAGTAGTCCGGAATCGGGGTGCGTAAGCATCTCTTTTAACCAGGGTAAAATCAGTAAAAGCTTTTACTCGACCTCTCAAAAAATCAATCACATTCCCTCTGATTATATTTTCGACATATTCGAGGATAGCCAACATAACATCTGGCTCCTGACAGAGAATGGGTTGGCTAAAGTGGTGAACAACCGAATCACCTACACCCGATTGCCCCGTATCAAGGACAACACTTATTTCAAAGCCTTCGAATTCAATCACAGAATTTTCTTTGTGACTAAAGGTGGAAACATTGAAATCTATAATCTTCAAAAACAATCTTTCGATAAACCAGTCCCCTTAGATCTACCGGGCCGGGTAATCAAAACAGCTCAGGTCGGAAAAGACCGTATCCTCATTTCGACCAATACGGCCGGACTATTTATTTACAATGCCCTGACCGGACAATATACTCCGGGAGAAAAAGTATTCGGTGAAAAAATCCTGAACAATCCCAATATTCAGACCGACCCTTCCGGTGGAATCTGGGTCTCTAATTTGTCCGGCAATGTATGGATGCTGAATCCCGACAACGGAAAAGTGGTCAAGATGAATCTGATCCCCTCTTCTGTTCTTCAACGTATCGACAGCGAACGTTACCATTTCGTGTGTGACAGCAAAGGCAACGTATGGATTTCCACCTACGGCAACGGATTGTTTTGCTACCACAAAACGACTGGCAAACTGAGACACTACACGTACTGTAAACATTACGCCAACAGGCTGGCATCGAATTTCCTCCAGTCGATCATGCTCGACAAGGACGAGAACATCTGGGTGGGAACTGCCAACGTGGGACTCAACAAACTGACTTTCCCCGATCAGCATGTAAAAAGCATCTATCCTGACACCGAATCCGAAGACGAAAGCGGGAATGACATCAGGGCTTTACTGGAAGATAGGAATCGGAACGTCTGGGTGTCATCAAAAGCCGGATACCTCTACCGGTACGACCCGACTCTTACTCAAAAAACAATCCTGATCAAGGACGGTCCCTACATCTTCTGCATGTATCAGGACAAGACAGGATCGGTGTGGCTGGGTACCAAAGGAAAAGGTCTGATCGAACTGAAAAACGGGAATATCCAACAGTCCGTGAAATATCTGCATTCGAAAAGAGCGGGCAGCCTGAGCAATGATCAGGTATTTTCAATGCTGCAAGACCGGAAAGGGCGGCTCTGGGTAGCCACCTTCGGAAACGGTATCTGTGTGAAAACTACCGCTCAGGGAACGGAAGGGTTCCGCACCTTTTTTGACGGGCAATCCCTGCTCAGCTTTACCCGATACCTCCTACTCGATCGCAACGGTGATATCTGGGCAGGAACCAGTAACGGCGTGCTGCGGTTCAATCCCGACGCATTGCTCCGGAATCCCGGGGCCTATAAATACTACACCACCGAACCGGGCAACCCCAGGAGCCTGAGCAATCCGAAAATTCACTACATCTTTCAGGATTCGAAAGGGCGAATCTGGCTGGGCACATCCGGTGGTGGCCTCAACCGCTTTGAGGGGGAAACTCCCAACGGCAAAGGAATATTCAAAGCCTTCACCACCCAGCAAAGTATGGCCGGCAACAACATTATGGCCATTCAGGAGGACACGTCCGGAGATCTTTGGATCAGCACCGAAAACGGATTTTACCGGTTTAATCCCCAAACCGGCTTGTTCCATGCCTCGGATTTATCCAGAGAGTTAACGTCTAACATCTTCGCCGAAACATCGGCCTATACCTGTCGCAACGGCCGTATACTCTGGGGTAGCCTCAACGGATTCTATGCCTTTTTCCCGAAAGAGATGACTAAAGGCGCTCTACATTCAGACAAAGTGACCCTCACCGGCTTATCCATTTTCGATGAAGAGGCTAAAGTGGGCGAAACAAAAGCTCCGCTAAAGCAGTCAATCTCCCTGGCCGACAAAGTCGTATTGAAGGCGGGTGATAAAGTATTCCATATCGAGTTTGCCAACCTCAACTTCAAAATTCCGGGGACGAACCAGTACATGTATATGCTGGAAAACTACGAGAAGCGGTGGAATATCTCCGGTGCCTACAGCGTGGCCACCTACCGCAACGTTCCTCCGGGAAAATACATTTTCAAGGTTAAAATGGTGGACAGCGAAGGGAATTCCAACAATCAGGTAACGTCGATTGTGATCATAATCCAACCACCATTCTGGCTGACCTGGTGGGCTTTTGTCATTTATATCATCCTGTTGGCCACTGCCGGATATTTCGCCTTCCGGGTGATTACTAAAATCCAGCGACTCAACACTGCCGTGAAAATGGAGCGCCAGCTTACAGAGTATAAGTTGCACTTCTTCACCAATATCAGCCACGAATTCCGCACTCCGCTTACCCTGATTAAAGGCAGCGTGGATACACTCAAAGAGTTGAAAGCCAAAATGGCTGAGCCGATGCTGCATCTCGTCAACGGGTTGGATAAAAACACCACTCATCTGATGCGTCTGCTCGACCAGTTGCTGGAATTCCGCAAACTGCAAAACAACAAACAGAAACTCAACCTGCAAAAGGTGGATGCGGTGAGTTTCCTCAAAGAGATCTTTATCAGCTTCAGTGACGTGGCTGCACGCACGAATGTGGAATATGAGTTCCTGCCATCGCAGGTTTCGATTCCGGTTTACCTGGATAGAAACAAGGTGGACAAGATCGTCTTTAACCTACTATCGAACGCCTTTAAGTTTACACCCCGTGGTGGTAAAATCATGCTGATAGCCGAAGCGGACAATGAAACCAAACTCTTGCGAATAGCAGTTGCTGATAACGGCATCGGCATTCCCAAAGAGAAACAGCACCTGCTCTTCAGTCGCTTTATGCAGATCAACTTCTCGGCTTCGGGTACTGGAATCGGGTTGTCATTAGTGAATGAGTTTACATCACTACACAAGGGAGCGGTTCATTTTTCTGAAAATGAAGGCGGAGGTTCTGTCTTTACGGTCGAATTGCCGTTGGATGAAAAGGTTTATCACAAGGAGGACTTCGTAAACGAGCTGGTGGTGGTTACCCGCGAAGATAAAAAAGAGGCGGTAAATCTCTCCGGGTTTATTAAAAATGATGGGGAAGCGCTGTTGAATCTGTTACCCAACTCTCCCAGCGCAGAAACCAAATACAAGGTGCTGGTGATCGATGACAATGACGATATCCGCGATTTCCTGAACGACAACCTTTGCCCCTATTTTGAAATCATCACCGCAGAAGACGGCAATACCGGTATTCAGCGCAGCACGGCTGAGAACCCTGACCTGATCATCTGTGATGTGATGATGCCGGGCATGAACGGCTTTGATCTCACCCGCAAGTTGAAAGAAAACTTCGAGACCTGCCACATCCCGGTCATTCTGCTCACTGCCTACATTGCCGACAAGCACAACAGCGAAGGCATCGAAGCCGGAGCGGATGCCTACATCACCAAGCCGTTCAGCATGAGCCACTTGTTGCTTCAGATCAATAAGCTGCTGGAGAAACGGGAATTGCTCTGCAAGCATTATGCGGCCAATATCCCCACACAACAGGAACCGGATTTCACGGCGATGGTTCCGGATAAGGATAAGCAGTTTCTCGAACTCATCGAAGCTCTTATGGAAAAGAATATGGACAATCCGGAGCTAAACGTTGATATCTTCGCCCAAATGGCGAAGATGAGTAGAACGCTCTTCTATACCAAAGTAAAAGCCCTGACCGGCATTTCCCCGAATGAATTTATCCGTACCCGGAGAATGGCCAAAGCGGCCAGGCTACTGGCTTCAAAAGAATATAATGTATCGGAAGTAGCGTACAGGGTAGGGATCAACGACCCATTCTATTTCAGCAGATCATTCAAGGCTCATTACGGTTGCTCGCCGTCGAGGTTTCCGGAGGATTACAGGAAGGAGGAATTATAGGATTAATGAACAGTCTCTTCCCTGGTATCGGCTTGACTCTTTTGGGAAGATTTCCTCAGCTCTTGGGAAGATATCTGGCTGAAGCAGGAATGAGGCTGGCATATTGGGGAATCAAACTGGCATTTTGGGAGGATGATGGCTAAAACTAATGTAATCAAAAAAGGTGGACCTCATCAAATCCACCTTTCGACCGTACATCATCCGGATTTTTGAAAAACCTAAACTTACTCTAACTCAAACAACTTATTTTACCTTGAAACTATTTACATTCTCCTGAATATATTTTTTATCGCCCCGAAGTGTTCCCACAGAAACATTCTTAAGCGAAACATTTTCCACAGGCAGCTCTTTATCACCTAATATTCTGGAGACAAACTTCGCACTGCTTGCTTTTACATTATTCAGGTAAATGTCTTTAATCGGAGTCAGTCGGCGTTCGATGGTCGGTACCAGGGTTTTCCATTGGTACAACACATCCGTCTCGATACCAAGTACACCATACTCCATCTTTCCTCCGCTCACATTGCTCACATAAATGTTTTTCACGTATCCGCCCATCCGCTCGTTGGTCTTGATAAAGACGACATTAAACATTTTCACACTATCGGATGTGTGGCAGTTATTAACAAAAACGTTTTCCACGCCACCTGATATTTCCGTACCAACCGCCAGCAACTGGTGTCCGTTTTTCATTGTACAATTGCGGATCACGATGTTTTTGGAAGGCGTCTGCGTACGCCATCCTTCCGGTGCTCTACCCGACTTTACAGCGATAGCGTCATCTCCCTGATCAAACGTACAGTTTTCCACCAATACGTTCTGACTCATCTCGGGATCAAGGCCATCATTATTGTGTCCGTGTGCGTAAATATTCAGGCCTCGCATCACGATATTCTTTGAAAGATAAAGGTGAACAGTCCAGAAAGGGCTATTGGTAATCTTAAACCCATCGAGCAGAACATTTTCACAGCGGTTGATCTGGACAAATTGCGGACGGAAGTGAGCAGAATCGTTGACCATCATCCGGTCTGCTACCGGGACATTATCATAGGCCATGTAATACAAACGTTTCAGGCTATTCATGTGGCCACTCGGACGTTTTGACCAGATTTTCCAGACATCCATTTTAGCTTTGATTTCTCCCTGACCTGTAATGGCAATATTCTTACACTGATAAGCGTAAATCAACGGTGAATAGTTGTAACACTCCAGGCCTTCCCACGAAGAGTGAACGGCAGGCAGGTAATCCTCCGGATTTTCTGAGAAAAGCAGCACGGCTCCTTTCTCAAGATGCAGATTGACATTGCTTTTCAGATGCACTTTGCCGGTCAGCCATTCGCCCTGTGGAATCACAACGACCCCGCCACCGATTCTATTGGCTTCATCAATGGCTTTGGCAATGGCTTGAGTGATTTTCACCTGATCACCACGCACTGCCCCGAATTCGGTAATGGATAACCGTTTGCAACTTTTGAAATCAGGGACCTTGATGGCCGGCATCTCAAACGGCGCTTTTACTTTCACATGGGTTACTGCCACCGTACTCTCCTCGTTCTTAAAGGAGGACAAACCAAGCGACAACAATAACATAAACAATAGAATCACTTTCTTCATAATGGTATATTGATTTTATTTCTTTTTTCATTATGGGCAATTACAATTGAGCCCCCTATGCTATTTCAAATATTTCGCCAACGCCAACTTCTGCGTCTTTACCTCTTTGATAAAAAGTGTTGCAATCTTCTCCGCTCCGGCAAAGTTCAGGTGAGTAGAATCCTGAGCTCCTTTGCTTCGGTTCTTATATTCACCCGGTTTACAGAAGGTGTACAGCGATTTGGATTTCTCCGGTCCCAGAGCCGCTACCAGTTTGCGTGTACAAGATTCCATATCGATGAATGGAGTATTTGTTTCGACCGCCACTTCACGGGCTGCTTTGATGTATTCACCATGCGTATTGAGCAGATTGCCTTTACCATCGAAATGGCGGCGCACGATGGAAGAGCAGATGATCGGATTTCCCCCTTTTGCACGTGTCTCGTCGATAAACCTCTTCAGAAATTGCTTGTAAGAAGTATAAGGATCGGTATGCAGTGTCGAATCGGGCTTTTCGTCGTTGTGACCGAATTGGATAATTACATAATCGCCCGGCTGGATGCTGTCGCAAACAGCCGCCCAGCGCTTCTCGGCAATAAAACTACGGGTACTGCGCCCGCTGGCGGCATGGTTGTGAACTACTGCATTATTTTTCATCAGCTTAGACATAGCGACTCCCCACCCCGATTCAGGAAAACGATCCGGTTTCTTCTGCGCCATTGTCGAATCGCCGATCATCCAGACATTTATTTTTTCGGCACTCTTGAATGATAAAATCATCAGGGCAACCAGACTCAAGACGAATAATGCTTTTACGTTTTTCATATCGTTGTTAACTTTGAGTAGATGGTGATTACGGTTGTAAATTCCAGGGCAAAACTAAGCCAAATCAGGGCTATCTGAAATGAAAGATTGTACATTTCAATGCACATTTAATCACTTCCCTGATTTTTTGTCGTTTTTATGGGTTGATGTTGATTCCTTTTTTGATGAATAATATCAGATATCGTTTCCTCTGAAAAATATTCACGATTTTGAAATCCTGATTCCGCAATTATTGCTTATTTTTACACACATTATCTGATAAACACCTATGAGCTTTACTGTAAATCTATTACCCATCATAGAAAAAGGATGGAAGAACTATAACCCCAAACGCCAGATCCGCAAAATCGAAGACCTGAGCGTAAATGTTTCTACCAATAAAGTTTTCAAGATTACATTCAAGGATAAAACCTTTGTTTTTGCCAAGGTTTCCAATTTCGGAAAATTCGAAAATTTCAAAGAAGACCACCAGATTATCAACGTATTGGCCAACAATCTGGAGCGACCATACGATCATTTCCTCTCCAGCTCGCTGATGAAAGGGGATCATTTGTACCTGTATCGTCACGAAGATGAATTTATCGACGTATGGATGGTTTTTTACCGGGCCGTGCGGGTGAAAAATACATTACCCAAACGTCTCGACGATGAACAGGTTCGCATTCTGGGGAAAGAAGTTGCGAAATTTCATAAAGTATGCGATGAAATGACCCCCGTATTGCCGAAATCTTCCAAAACATTGATTATGGATATCCACCACCTGCTCCGTAGGTTGGAAAAACCAGAAAGTAAGATTAAGTTTGCCGGCTACAACAACCTGATAAAAGAGCATTGTCATATCTTTTTGGAAAATGCAATCAATCTGGGTTATAATGACTTTATTAAGATCCCCGTTTTTGTGGATTGGAACATTGGGAACTTTTCTGTACGGGACAATAACACCCTTTTTTCACGTTGGGATTACGACTGGTTCCGCATGAGTTCCCGCGTACTTGATTTTTACTCATTCAGCAGAGTCTGCTCCGATATTGGTGACAAAACCGATTTTTCCTATACATTCTCACAACTCAACGAACCCCGGTTCCTGATATTTCTAAAAGAGTATCACAAGGTATTTCCTCTCACGCGTAACGAGGTGCTTTTTATGAAAGAGGCGTACCGGTTCTTTATACTCAACTATGTGATCAGTAATGGCCGGTTCTTTTTCAACGATGCATATGCCCTTAAACTTCAGCAAGAAGCATACGAACAGCACCTACCCAATCTGGATAAGGACTTTCGGGCCGATCTGATATTGGAAGCATTGGGGCTATAGAAATCCGGATATATGCTGAGACACTCTAAATACACGACTTCGTTCCTGCTTTTCCTATTGGCTATAGGTTTTGCTTTCGGACAAAATACGACACCGCTTAATATGCGGACGAAAGAAAGCCGCACAGCCTCACGCGTCACGCAATACCTGAATACTAAGCTATGGAACGAACTATTTCCTAACCGTTACAGGAAAAAGAATATCGACTTTTATACTTTCGCGGCTTTTACCGCTGCTGCAAAACGCTTCCCATCCTTTCTGAGTGAAGGAAACAACGTGATACGCAAGCGCGAACTGGCCGCTTTTCTTGCCAATATTGCACAGGAAACAAGTGGTGGATGGCCTGAAGCAGAAGGCGGTTATTTCAAATGGGGATTATATTTTCTGGAAGAGCAGGACAATGGACAACCTCTGGATTACACGGACTATACCCGAAAACTCTACCCGCCTGTGTCCGGCAAAATGTATTACGGCAGAGGCCCTAAACAGATGAGCTGGAACTACAATTACGGACAATTCAGCGAAGCCTGGTTCGGAAATAAAGACACTCTTTTACAACATCCGGAGCTGCTGACACAAGATCCGGTTCTCTCTTTTGCCTCTGCTTTATGGTTCTGGATGACACCACAACCGCCCAAACCCTCCTGCCACGATATCATGACCGAGAAATGGGTTCCAACTCCGAATGATGTGGAGAATGGAAGAGTCCCCGGATTTGGCGCTACAGTAAATGTGATCAACGGGGGTATTGAATGTGGCCGGAGAACTGATTTAGACAAAACTAAATACAGGTATCAATACTACCAATATTTCTGCCGATATCTTCATGTCACTCCCGGCAGCAATATCACTTGTACGGATCAAAAGCCGTTTGGACAATAACAGCAGTGCAAATATGAAAACTTTCGGGAAATATTGCATCGCACCCGAACATTTGAAATCCTCAAAGAGTTTGATATGTAGAAGCTTTTTACATGCTTATAGATTGGATACATACAACACCATCTCAAATAGGTACAGCGATGAAACGAATATTATTTTTTCCGACACTTCTTCTTTTATTGATCGGCTGTGGACCGGTCGTTACCTTTGAGCAACCTCAACCTGAGGGTATAGACAGTCTTAACGTGATCCCCAGAAAGTTGATCGGCCAATACATCAGCAAAGATGGTTCGGGCAAACTGACAATTGACCGTAAAAGTATGATCATCATATATGACTACGAAGTAAAACAACCGAAGGACAGCGTCGATTGGGACGAAATGACTGCGGAAGATAAGAAACACTACAAAGTAGAAGGTAATTCAGTGATTGAGCATATCATTAACACAGATACCATCTTCTATTTTTCAAAAGATTACGTTCTGAAAAAATTCAAAGGATACTATTTTATAAATTCCAGAGTGGATAACGAATCATGGTTCGTCCAAAAATTGAAACTGCAGAAAGGACTATTGACCATTGGAACCATTTCCGGTAAAGAAGAACTGGAAACGTTGGAAAAAATCAACGAATCGCCAATAGACACCACTACATACAACATAAAATTTACCCGAAAACAATTTAAAAGCTATCTCGCCAGCAATGGATTTTCCGATGTGGACACATTCAGACGGATAAAGTAAAAATGCTTACTGCCATAAACTCTCTTCTCAGAAAATAGCAATACCTATATGACCGATTTTGATAACTCATTTCTATTTAAAACAACCATTCGATCCATCACCTCTTTAACCCTGGAAGAGTGGAATGATATATCTAATTGTTTTCAGAAATTGACTTTACAAAAGTCAGATTTCTTTTTAAAAGAGGGTGATATATGCAAATCAATTGCATTCATAGAGAAGGGAGCTATAGTTTATTCTTCGATAAATTCAAATGGTTATGAAGTCACCACAGACTTTGGTTTTGAAGGCCAATGGATAACTAATAATTTAAGCCGTATTACGCAGACTCCCTCTTCGGTTTCAATCAAAACACTGGAGGATTCAATATTATGGGTAATTAACCAAAATAGCTTAGAAATGCTGCTGGATCAAATTCCCCGGCTTGAAAAAGTGGGGAGAATACTGATGGAACAAGCCTATATTAAACTTGTAACCCTGAGTATGGATTTACAGACTCTATCTGCTAAGGAACGATATGTAAAACTTTGTAACCAACATCCTGCTATATTGCAAAAAGTTCCGCTCTACCATATTGCAAATTATTTAGGCATCGCACCTAAATCATTAAGCCGAATTCGAAAAGAATTAATCGAAAGCTTATAATTTGGTAACAAATGCGGAGCAATAAACTACCTTAATCGGCTGAACTTTGTATCGTCTTTAACAAACGATCAAAAATTCAATGATTATGAAGTATTACGTACTAATTCTACTGGCATTATTCGACTTTGGATTATCAGCTCAAACGAAAACGGATCAGGATTCCACCTCACTACTCAAACATTCCTGTCATTGGTCTCCACATGTGCAAGCAATTGAAGCCGAGAGTTTATTCCCGATGTTTTTCAGCGGTGGTTATCATGTTGGGCTGGGGTATCGCTACGATAGATGGAGATTGCGAGTGAGTGTAATTAATGGCGGCAAGTATAATGCTGAATCCGCCGGCATAAACAATTCATCGGATCGCTTTAAACGTTATTACAAAACATCACCCGGAATATTTGCCGGATACAACGTTTGGAATGGCCTTGAAACTTATCTGTTTCTTGAATCCCATACGTTTGAAATAGAACAAATCAATACCGGTTTGAAAAAAGATTTGCACAGCATCGATTGGGGTGGTGGGCTAAGCTATCAACTATTTATTGGCAAATATCTATATATCCAACCGGGAATTCACCTCTATCTGCGAAAACCCAAAGCTGTCAATTTCGACCAATCGGAATATACTATCCCCCGAGCTGATATTTCGCCTGTGATTCGTATCGGTGTCAGACTTTGGCAAAAGAATCATTCCTGCTCCAACTTCCGGTAAATATTGATCGAAAAGCCAACCAATCCTCCCAACGTAATCAGATAGATCACAAGTGATGACAAACCGGGTAATTGAGCTTCGGAAAGTGTGCGCCCAAAAAGAGCCAGATAGTTAATAAATTCAGCCACCCCTCCTGTAAACCAGGCAATCAACAAGCCAAGGATGCTAAAACACCACACAATCCAACGATAAGCAGGTTTCTGATCAGCAGGTAAATGACGAATTACCCGACGACTGAATCCGCGATCAGGCACTTCCTGCTTTGTCGTGTCAAAGAAGTATTTGAGTTCTTTATCCGAAATTGATTTCATAACCTGTTCCTTTAAAATATTCAGCTAACTTATCCCGTCCTCTCGCCAGATGCGATTTCACCGTTCCGGTGGGACAATTCATAACTTTCGAAATTTTCTCCACCGGCAGGTCCTCCATATAGAAAAGCAAAACGGCTGTCCGTTCATCCGGCTTTAAGACCTTCAGCGAGGTATAAACGTCCATTTTACAATCGGCATGAGGTCTATCCGCTTCGGTATGCGGGTCCACATCCTCATAATCAGCTTCCAAATAAGGCTTGCGACTGCGAATATAATCATAATAGACATTATAAGCAACGCGAAACAGCCAGGTGGAAAACCCGGCTGCCCCTTTAAAGGATTGCAGATGAAGATACACTTTGATAAAGGTCTCCTGCGCCAGATCGTCGCTTAAGGGCTCATCGCCAAAAGTATGATTCAGAAAGAAGCGACGAATAGGCGACTGGTATTTTTGGACCAATTGCTCAAAAGCCTTGTGACTGTTAAACAACACCACCTGGGAGACCAGAAGCAGATCATCCGTTTTGCTGATCATCTTCTTCGGGCTTCGATGATTTTCCTTCCATCTTGTATGCAAGCAACTTGCCAAGTCCGATCAGCAAAGGGATAGCTCCGACAAATGCCACATTATGATTAGCCACGAACCATAGCATCAGGAACAACCCGATACCAGTACCAATTAGGGTAAAAGCGCTTTGCAACGGTGTTTTTTTCGATTTAGCTTCTTCAAAAAACGATTGCGGGATTTCGCGTCCGGCTTCGATGGCCTTTTCCATCAGTTGATATTTCGCCTTTTTGTTGCGATGATTGAATATCAACACAATCAGGACAATGAGAAAACCGGCCAGGAAAGGAGCGATCACGGCGGCAAATCCAACGATATCCCAGTGATTACCATTATCCAAATGACTTGTGGCCTCTACAATCCGGGCTATCCCGGGATCACCCACATGGTTTACAACTGCTGCACTGTCTACTTTCAAAGAGTCTACCGCAGCAAAAGCGGTCGTACAGACCATCATCAGGGCCAAAACGATAAACGAAACTAACTTTTTCATAATAATCAGGTTTTAATGAGTGATACATCTGACCGTTAGACGCAAGCTGTCAGGCAATCGGTTGCAATTACAACAAAAAAAATGCGTTAAATTGATCAAAAATCCATTTTTACTCAGTAAAAGACCATTTAAGGAGACTATTTAACACAATGTTAATAGCAAATCTGCAAATTCCTGATATTTTTGCAGAAAAAACAAATACAGAAATGATTAAGCGAGACGAACTTATCAAAATAGGCCAGTTCAACAAACCCCACGGCATCCACGGAGAACTTTCTTTTACGTTCACCGACGATGTGTTCGACCGGGTAGATACGCCCTATTTTGTTTGCGAAATGGAGGGCATTTTTGTCCCTTTCTTTATTGACGACTATCGTTTCAGATCCGATAACGGCGCCTTGGTGAAACTGCATCGCATTTCTTCAGAAGAGCAAGCTAAGGTATTTATCAACAAGGAGGTCTTTTTCCCAAAATCTTTGGTTCCGAAAGATGAAGAGCAGGAAACGGGCAGCGATTACTACATTGGCTTCACCATTATAGATAAAAATTTAGGTGAAGTAGGAAAGATTATCGAGGTAGACGATTCTACGGCAAATATTTTATTTGTAGTCAAATACAAGCGTCAGGAGATTTTGATTCCCGCCAGTGATGAATACGTTTGCGAAATCGATGATAATGAAAAGGTAATCCTGATGGATATTCCTGAAGGATTGGTCGATCTTTAAGACGGAAGCCCCACCCCGACCCTCCCCAAATGGGAGGGAGAAGAAAGCTTCGGGTAGAATCTTCCAAGATCAAATAAACTTCACATTGCCTCTCTTTCTCCCCTCTATTGGAGGGGTCGGGGGAGGCTTTTAATTATAAAAACAGCCGTTCCACTAATGGCAACAGCACCGCAGTCATAAATCCCATCAATCCAATAGCCAGACCACCGATGGCTCCTTCCACCGCACCCAATTCGAGCGCTTTAGCCGTACCCACTGCATGAGCCGCAGAACCCAATGCTAATCCACGGGCTATTTTACTGGTTATCCTTGCTTTTTGAAAAAGAAACGGACCAATCATTCCTCCGAATATGCCCGTGATCACAACCGAAATAGCCGTCAATGCAGGAATACCGCCATTCTTATCAGAAAGACTAAGCGCAATGGGGGTAGTCACCGATTTGGGAGTCATCGAATGAATGATCGCGGCATCTGCACCGAAAAGTTTCGACAAAAGTATAACACTCACAATACTTGTTATACAACCTGCAAATACAGAAACCAGCATTGAAACAGCATTCCCTTTGATATATTTTACCTGTTCGTAAAGAACATAGCCCAATGCCACGACCGTCGGCCCCAGCAGAAAATGTATAATGCGACTTCCAGCACGAAAGGTTTCGTAATCAATGCCTGTCAGCTTCAGAAAGAGAATCACCAGCGCCATTGCAATCAGCAACGGATGCATCAACGGATGATTTACTTTGGAAAACACCCACTTACCGACTAAAAACGTACCGAGGCAAAGCCCCAGCATAAAAATTTCTGAAGTGAATATATCCTGCATCATTTATTTTCCATTTTTTGTTGTATCCAACCCACAACCAGCATCACCAATATCGTACTAAAAAGAAGCGAAGAGAGTATAGCCCACACATTTTGCTGAATCATCGTGTACGAAACCATCAAACCAACAGCTGAAGGAATAAAAAAAAGAGTCATATTGGAAGTGAGCCACAAAACCGTCTGACGAAGAAAGGCCGGACGCACCCACCCCATCATTAGTGAAAAGAAAAGCAATAACATCCCAATTACGCTACCGGGAATAAAACCACCGATAAGCTTACTCAAAGCCTCACCTAACACATAAAAGAAGAAAATGATAAAAATGCCGTATAATGTCATTACGCATATATTTTTACGTCGCAAAGGTAGAAGTTTATTATGAAAATTGTTACCTCAAAGTGACCTTTTCCCACATTATCTGGTTGCTGAAATACTGGAATCTTTCCGGCAATATCGGCCAAAATGCAATAAATTAAGTATATTTGCTGTTAATAAGCTAATCACTTTCCGAATTGAAATTATGAGAATCCGAATCATACACTACATCCTTTGCCTGACTGTTTTACTGGTCGTTCCATCCTGTAAAACAGCCTCATTAAAAAAAGCCAATGAACAATTCGAAGCCGGCAACTACGATGCCGCTTATTTGATGTTTCAGAAAGTGGCTCTGAAACTCCCCTATGATAAACCGGCGGTTAAATCGGAAGTATATCTCAAAATGGGCATCTGCGCACAACAGATACAACGGTTGCAACTTTCTGAAACGGCATTCAATTCTGCGGTCCGCCTCAAATCGACCGATCCGGCCCTGCGTTTGCATTTAGCACAGCTCTATCAACGCCAGGGTAAATACAGCGCTGCTATCAAACAATATAACCTTTATCTGGAAAAAGAACCACAAAGCGACTTGGCCAAACAGGGTATCGCCGGCTGCCAGATTGCCGACACACTCAAAAAATACCCCACCCGTTATACAGTACGGGCAGAAGGCAAATTAAACTCGAGACAAGGAGAATTCTCCCCGATGTTATTTGGCAAAGAATTTGATCAAATCTTCTTCACATCCTATCGCGAACAGGCAACCGGTAAAAAAAGAAGTGCAGTAACCGGGCTGAAGAATACAGATATCTATGTATCAAAAAAGAACAATGCCGGTCAATGGGAAACGCCCAAACCTATGGAAGGCGGAATCAACACAACGGCAGACGAAGGTACCGCGAGCTTCAATGGCGACAATAGTGTCATGTATATTACCCGTTGCCGGCCAATGGAAGAGGCTACTGCTCCGGCTGAAATCTATTCCACTAAACGCGCCGATGCAGCATGGAGCGAATTACAACGCATTCAACTGGTAAAAGATTCAACCGAACTAACTGCTCATGTTGCTATCTCTCCCAAAGGTGATTTCCTCTATTTCGTATCGGATCGCAAAGGCGGACAAGGGGGTAAAGATATCTGGCGCGCTACAATCGAAGGTGGTAAAGTTTCCGGAATAGAAAATCTGGGAGCACAAATCAATACCCCGGGAAATGAGATGTTCCCATACATTCGGGAAAACGGAGAACTTTACTTTGCTTCTGATGGACTGCCAGGCATGGGCGGATTGGATCTGTTTAAGGCTATTCCGCAAAGTGACGGGAAATGGAAAGTTGAAAATATGGGATCGCCGATCAATAGTAATGGTGACGATTTCGGCATCACCTTTGCCGGCCTGGACGAGAACGGCTACTTTAGCTCCAATCGTGGCGATAACAAAGGTTACGACCATATCTTTGCTTTCGAGCTTCCCAGCATTAAGCTATTTGTGGAAGGAAGCGTAAAAACCGGAGATAAACAAATCCTGCCCGATGCCCAACTGCATATTGTCAGCGATAAAGGATTAAACACCCGTACCAATATCAAAAAAGATGGAACCTTTAAATTCAAAGCTGAACGTGGAGATAAATATCAAATTTTGGCATCCTGTAAAGGATACCTCAACAGCAACAAAAATATTGTGGTTGCTGATATAGAAAAAGATTCCGTTTACAAGGCTGATTTCTCGCTGATCCCGCTGGCCAAACCTATCCAGGTAAACAATATATTCTACGATGTAGACAAGGCTACACTTCGTCCGGAATCAGCAGAAGCGCTCGACCAGTTGATTAAATTACTGAGAGAAAACCCGAACATCACCATTGAGCTGAGCGCTCACACCGACATGAATGGTTCTGTAGAATACAACAAACGCTTATCGGAAGACCGCGCCAAATCTGTAATCGATTATCTGATCAAAGGTGGAATAGAAAAAGACCGGCTAACACCAAAAGGTTATGGCAAAGGTTCTCCCAAAACCGTTGATGCAGCCATGGCAGACAAATATCCTTTCCTGAAAGAAGGTGAAGAACTAAACGAAGAATACATTAAAGGCCTGACTCCTCCCCAACAGGAGATTGCCAACCAAATCAATCGCCGGACCGAATTCCGTGTATTAAAGGCAACATACAACTTATTTTAATGTTAAAAAGAACATCCGGTCAGAAAACTGATCGGATGTTCTTTTTTAAAGCTACCCTTTAAATCATGAAGAAAACAAATCGCCTGATTTCAGAAAATCAGCAAGCTTGAACAATCTGCAATTTTATAGCCAACAACGGTATTTTTCTAAATAGGAACTCGCATTGAATGAAGCGAATAAAGAAATCCGTAAAAAACCTGACGACAAAGACACCTAACGTTAATTTATCCAATCCTATGTTATTATTTTGTGAACCAGCAAAATAATTCATACATTTGCATTCGTATTTACAAGATGAGGAATTCAACCTCCCCTTCTGCCGTGTGCTTGCCAAACCACGTTAAAAACAAGAAATGAGAAAACAAGTTTCCGTCATCTTCATGATGAGTGGCATTCTTTTTGCCGTATGCCTGATTGTTGCCAATATCGTAGAATCTAAACTTGTCAATATATTTGGAATTAATGCCACTGCCGGGCTACTGATTTTCCCCATCTCCTACATCCTTAACGATGTGATTGCCGAAGTTTGGGGTTTTCGTAAAGCACGTCTGATTATCTGGATTGGATTCTTAATGAACTTTTTGGCCGTTGCAGTCTTTCGGATGAGTATTGCCATGCCTGCTTCTCAGTTTTTTGAAAACCAGGAAGCATTTGCTACCATATTAGGGAGCACACAACGCATTACTTTCGCCAGCTTTATCGCCTTCTTGTGCGGTTCATTCCTCAATGCTTACGTGATGAGTAAAATGAAACTGGCCACTCAGGGACAAGGCTTTTCCACCCGGGCAGTAGTTTCTACACTGCTGGGTGAAGGTTGCGACTCATTGATATTTTTTACAATTGCATTTTATGGGGCTTTGCCTCTCATGGAACTCATACTCCTCATCGGCACTCAGACAGCCATGAAGACAGCATATGAAATTATAGCCCTACCCATAACGAATGTTGTTGTTAAATGGGTAAAGAAAATTGAAAACACAGATACCCTTGACCTAAATATATCGTATAACCCTCTAAAAATCGGAGAATTATAATGCATTCAGAAGAATCCGCCCTCGTGCTTTTTTCCGGAGGACAAGACTCCACAACTTGCCTGTATTGGGCATTGAAAAATTTCAAAGAAGTGAGAACTGTAAGTTTTACTTACGGACAACGTCATGCATTCGAAATTGACGTAGCTAAAACCATCGCACGCGTAGCCAACGTACCACACGAAATCCACGCGATTGACGTTTTGGGAACTATTACTCAGACATCTCTTACAGATATGTCAATTCCCGTAGACCCTGTTGTGCCCAAAGGCGGTCTACCCAACACTTTTGTTCCGGGACGTAACCTGATCTTCCTGACCTTTGCTGCCATTGTTGCACGCAAATACGGAATCAAACACATCATAACCGGAGTATCTCAAACCGACTACAGCGGTTACCCCGACTGTCGCGAGAAGTTCATCAAATCGACTACCAAAACCTTAAACCTGGCAATGGAATTCGAATTTGAAATCCACACTCCGTTGATGGCAAAAAGCAAAGAAGCAACCTGGCAAATGGCCGATGAGTTAGGTGTATTGGAATTAATCCGTCACAATACTTTGACTTGCTACAATGGAATTATGGCTGACGGTTGCGGTAGATGTCCGGCTTGCCAATTGCGCAACATAGGTCTGCAAAAATACCTCAAAAAGAGAGAAAAACTGGTCAAGCTTAAACAAGCAGAAACAGAAGTAGAACAAAACTAAAGAAATTATAACCGGGGAGCTCCCCTTAGAATTCCCCGGTTACCCTAAATCTATGAGTTTAAATTTGAATTTATTAGGTAATAAGACGGAGTATCCTACCACTTATTCACCCGACATTCTGGAGACATTCGACAACAAGCACCCCGAAAACGACTACTGGGTACGTTTTCATTGTCCTGAGTTCACCAGCCTCTGTCCTATTACCGGACAGCCCGATTTCGCCACTATTCTGATCGACTATATCCCTGATCAAAAAATGGTGGAAAGTAAAAGTTTAAAAATCTATCTGTTCAGCTTCCGCAACCATGGAAGTTTCCACGAAGACTGCGTGAATATGATCATGAAAGATATGATCGGGCTGATGAATCCGAAATACATCGAAGTCACAGGACTATTTACACCTCGTGGTGGAATTAGTATCCACCCATTCTCAAACTGGGGAAGACCTGATACAAAATACGAAGAGATGGCTTACCATCGATTATTGAATAAAGAACTGAAATAAGCACTTCCAAATCCGGTCTTCGGACAGAAATATATCTATCTTGATCCCGAAGCTTTATCCGTGGGGAGATTTCGTATTTAATCATTTAGCATCGGGGATTAAGTAAAAAAACACCCCTCTTACTTAATCCGAATAATAAGTAATCCGATCAGACTTCGTCCATAAAGTATATTCCCCATAAATATTGAGAAATATCGCTATTTAGCATGTTAATTTAAGCTTAACATTTTGCTATTACCATTTTATGGACTAATTTTACATACGAAAATAAAGAATTGACATTGCTTATTATTTAGAACATAAAAGCAACACTAACGCTCTCATTCATTCTTTCTATATACAACAACAATCGGAAAGCTGCAATCTCACTTAGTTCATGTGAATAAACGAAAGTGAGAGCAGCTTTTATTTTTTCTGCATTCCTCAACGCCACAAAGCCCCCCTATTTTTATCACAGTCATAACCAATCAGTTACCAGAGCTTTCATTATTATTAGTAAACAATAATATCTTGTCCGACCGGAAGAAAATCCACCGAACATAAATCTACAACATCCATTATCCTTAAAGTCGAATAGATTGATGGAGGAAAGGTATTTGCTGAAGAAAAGAATGGAATACTAGAAAGATCCGCTTGGATGCATTGCAGAAGAAAAAGGACATCAAATAAAAAAGGAATTACCCGATCTTCCATATTCTCAAAGAGAAGGATTACCCACAAACAAAAAAAAGAGAATGCAATAAATGCACTCTCTTTTCCAGTTGCGGAGGCCAGACTCGAACTGACGACCTTTGGGTTATGAGCCCAACGAGCTACCAACTGCTCCACCCCGCGATGTTTATAATGCAAAGGTAATGCTTTTTCATTAACCTGCAAGTATTTTTAGTATAATAAATTTCACAGCATTGACAAAACAGTCTTAAACCACTAATAACTAACATATAACACAATCATTTTTTTTTGCGTTACGATTTGTTGCTTTTGATATTTTAGGCAGAAATACAAAATACAGAACGATCCATAGAGCTACCCCAATAAAAAAGGCCGATTCTCTCATCTACAAAGAACCGACCTTTTTTATTTCAGTAAAATATTACTCTAACTGATTTGCAAAGCCAGGGCTTCTGCACATTTCTCACCATCCATAGCGGCAGAGACGATTCCTCCGGCATATCCGGCTCCTTCGCCGCAAGGATAAAGCCCTTTCAGGCTAACGTGCTGCATGGTCTCTCTATCGCGCGGAATACGTACAGGAGCTGAAGTTCTGGATTCTACACCTATCATTAAAGCTTCATTGGTTAGGAAACCTTTTGAATTTCGACCAAACTGGATAAATCCTTCCTGCAAACGCTCGGTAATGAAAGATGGCATCCAGGTATGCAAGGGAGATGAAACTACTCCTGGAGAATATGAGGTATCCGGCAAGGATTTCGAAAGACGTCTGTTCACAAAGTCCTCCATCCGCTGGGCTGGAGCTGTCTGTCTTTGTCCACCTGCAACAAAACAATCATATTCCAATTGTTCCTGAAACTTCAGCATAGCCAGCTCTTTATACCTGGCAAATTGTGGCAAATCCTCGGGGCGAATTTCAACCACCATACCCGAATTTGCCCAACGGGAACCACGACTTGATGATGACATACCATTTACCACAACCTGATTGGGACCACTAGCTGCAGGCACTACCACTCCACCGGGACACATACAAAAGCTGTAAACTCCCCTCTCCTTCGACTGCGTCACAAAGCTGTATTCGGCAGCAGGCAGATATTTTCCGCGACCTTCGGGAGAATGGTATTGAATCTGATCAATTAAATGCTGTGGATGTTCAAGACGAACTCCAACTGCAATCCCCTTGGCTTCAATCAGGATTTTACTTTCATGCAATCCGTAATAGACATCGCGGGCTGAATGGCCTGTTGCCAAAATCACCTGCCCAAGAAAACTTTTTCCGGTAAGAGTTTCCACACCAACAACAGCTCCTTTTTCTACAATCAGATTATCCATTCGGGTTTCGAAGTGAACTTCACCGCCACAGCTAATAATCTTTTCACGAATATTGGAAATCACACGCGGCAATTTATCGGTTCCAATGTGAGGGTGTGCATCCGCCAAGATAGCGGTACTTGCACCGAATTGGCATAAGATATTTAGAATGCGATCAACCGAACCGCGCTTCTTACTGCGGGTATAAAGTTTTCCGTCGGAGAAAGCTCCGGCGCCACCTTCCCCAAACGAATAGTTCGACTCGGGATTAACCAGATGCTCCCGGCTGATAAGGGCGAGGTCACGTTTGCGGTCAGTTACGTTTTTTCCACGTTCAATCACAATGGGGCGCATTCCCAGTTCAATCAGGCGAAGAGCGGCAAATAATCCGGCCGGACCAGCCCCTACAACAATCACCGATTTGCTTCCTGACACATCGCAATACTCGTTGCATACAAATTCATCATTCTCTGGACTTTCATTAATATATGCACGCAACTTCACGTTCATATACACCGTGCGTTGACGGGCATCGATGGAGCGCTTCAAAACACGGACTGAGGTGATTTGATCAACCGGTACCGACATTTCACGCGATAGCAACTGTTTCAGGGACTGTTCGGAAACCGCTTGCTGTGGCAATATTCTAAATTGTGCTTCTTTTATCATAGGTAAACATTCCTTATTCCACTCTCGATAGCTAGAGAAAAAAAGTTGGATTAATTAGTTATATATCAGAAAATATGATCATTGCAGAGGTGAAGATATCCATTGCAAAAGCAATGGCATTCATTTTACGATAAAAAGTCCTTACTTCAACACCTCATCCACCGCTTCAAGAACAGGCTGAGCCGAAAGTGATGTTCTGGTGGCCTCTCTGATCCACTGATCGGGCGTTAGACGTCCAAGCGTGAAAATCCGCTGAACTTCGGTTGCAAATGATTTTCCTTTGATCTGCTTTTCCAACTGGAAATGGATCAAATGACCAAAAGAGTAGGCTGAGAGATAGAGCGGATAGGCGATCATGTGGCTGTAAACGCCCAGTAACGTCTGATCTTTCTGCCCAAATATGGGTGCGTAATAGTTATTCCACACTTCGCGGGAGATAGCGATCACGGCAGATTTCAGTTCTGTAGCCGTGGCATCGGGATGCATATAGAGCCATTTCCAGGTACGGATATCGACCAGCGAAACACCCATAATCTCGTACAACGACCAGAAATTGTCCAGTACCTCTTGTTTATAAGCATCGGAATTATTGTTTTTAATGCCTAACAAATCAAGATCACGCCCCTGAAACATAAAAGCCAACGCCTCGGTAAACGCCGTATTAGGTACTCCGGCCAGCGTATAGTAATCGACATCGTAAAGCGATAGAGTTTGCTCCACATTGTGACCAAACTCATGGACGGCAATATTGTAGCCTTTATAGTCGATGCCCGTAGCAGGTACCCGGGTGCGCAGGTGAGCTTTATCGCTTTTCATCAGTGCACCGGCTGCATGCCCCGAGCCACGTGAAGGATCGACCGTGATACGTTCACTCAGGTATTGCGCTTTTTCGGGCGTGAAATCCAATGCAGCCAGAATATCAGGCATCTGTTTTTCAAATGCCCGTGCTGTGGGAAAACGCTTACGGGTCATTTCGGAAAGTTTATTCTGATCGAACGAACTGCGCGATTTGAATCCATCGTACCAAATATCAAACGGTTCCAGCTTACGACCTAAACGTTTCGCGATTTCGGCAGCCACCTTTTTTACCTGAGACGACGATATAAACTGTACGAACAGCTGCTCCGTTTCATCTACAGAAACCTCCATATCGCTCTCAAAGTTTCGTTTCACGTATGTATTGAGCAATGGAGAATAATATCGATCCTGCTTTTGCTGTTGGTGAAACAGGTCGATGATCAACTGATAGCGACGGTCATTCTCCATAGTAGCGGCAACAGCTTTCCCGTCGCGGTAAAGTGCATTGGTAAAAGGATTCCACTGACAGTCGGCATTATTGATTACCTCTTTGGGGATCGACTGATCGACAATACGCTGCATCACTTGAGTAATCATGCGTTGTTTGGCCAGCCCCTCTTTCTGATCGGCATAGTCAGCCTTGATTTCGTCGCGCAGGTTCCAGTGCGAAATCAATTTCATATCTGCGGGAAAAAGCGATTTTCCATTATTGTCGAGCAAACGACCGGCCATAATGTTGTAGGAGGCCACATACATCTCGGCATTATTAAGCGCAGCGGTATAGTCTAGAATCAAACCGGCAGGAACACGCGCTTTGAAAAAATCACCCAATCGGGCGTAGGCCCATTCACGACGGTTCCAGTTTTTGCCCATCGTATTTTTTTCTTTCAAAGAATATTCGGGAAAATTGAGTGTGATGCGGAATGCCATTTTATTGGCATACAGATCGTCGAATAAGTGCGCTCCGGGATTATAACCACCAAACAGTTCATCGGCTTCGTTATATTCTCCCCGATCTAGATCGAGAGGTTCGCGCAATTGCAGCCCCATGCGATTGAAACCGCCCAGCAGAATCTCCAGATTACGGGATACGCTGTTGAAGAAATTCCCCAACACGGTATCATCTGCGATGAAATGAGACTGACAAAACGCTGCAAATTCTTCGGGGGTTCCGTCGGTAGCTTGCCAAAGCAATGCTGTCTTCTTTACCCCGCGCTCAATGCGGAGAATCTGCGATGCACCATGCTTCTGCTTTAAAGCATCAATCGTCTGTGTTACCTTATCAGTGGGAATTGCCGGTTGCTGTTCGGCATTCAGGGATGTTGTCACCATCGTAATGAGAATGAATAATAAAGTTGAGACTCGTTTCATAACAATACTATCTGATTCATGTAAATAAAATCAAGGTTGCTTACACAAAATAGGTGAGGTTATTCTGGAAATAACCTCACCTATCTTCGCCTATTATAGATCTGCTTATTCTTCAAATATCACTCTGCCCTCTTTCACTGCCGGAATCTTATATCCTCCGCGGCGTAAGGGTTTGCGAATCTCTTTATGCTCTTCTGAACCCTTTTCTATTAAATAAACTTTATTGGCACGATTGCCATTCCAGCTGATATCCAAATCCTGGTTAGATGTTACATCAAGATAGTTATCACCAAATGTAATGTAGGCAGAACATTCGCTGCTCTTACCCCGTACCGAAAAATTTTTGCAGGAGAACTGTAATGCCTGACCCAGATAGACCGATTGAATAGTGTCTCTAACAAACGAAACAGCCGCATAATTCCCTGTGAATCCACCACCCGGAACATAGCCGCGACGACTACGTTCTACCGATTGCAGTACCCAGTATTTCAGATCATTTTTACATCTCACCTCGAGAGCAGTCTGTAGTCCGCGATAGTTGCGATTCAACCAGTTAACCGATTCCACTACATTATTTTCTTTCCCCACGAAAGGCTCAAATACCGAAACAAAAGGCATATTCCAGGCATCACCCGTCTGGTGTACAATTAAAGTTGGCAACGGGAGTGAATCGTAAGGAGCCAATGAAGATTCGGAGCGGGGAGAAAGTCCCGAAAAATAGGTGCGATTCGGAGCCCCGGGTATCAACACTTGCATAAATGAAGGTTGATTGGCAAATCCTTTTTCCACGGTAAAAAGTGAAACTATGCCATCCTTGAATTCCCCGGTAGAATGCGTTTTTTCAATAAAATGCAACCCGGGAAAATCTGGTTCTACGGTTGGAATTTTATCCGGAGCCATCACCAGTTGCTCCTTCTTATCTGATGTCATTTCCAGATTATCTCCGATATTGTGATACAAATAGTCGTTCCACAACTTATTGTTCGAACGGTAAATATCGACGTAAAATCCCGATGTAGGTGAAACGCGAATCAATGATAACATCCGTTCCTGATTGGTACGGGTATAGGGTTCGAGGTAACGCGTGTTCATAAAAGAGCAGTTAGGCGAAACCGCCTCTTCTCCTATTTTCGGCTCCATGGCCGAAAGCTCGATTTGACCGATAGATTTGGTCGTTCCTCCGCCTTTGTAGATCTTTTCCGGGCTGGAACTACCGGCTGCCACGACAGTATTATGTGCAGCCCACTGACTGTAGTATTTAATGTGCATTGAATCGCTTTGATTGCGGCCAATACCAGGGTCCGCTCCCATTACACGTCCTGCTCCATAAAAGTCGGCACTCATACCGTTAGCATGATTACCCGGATAAGTCGCCCCCTGCACTCCTATCATAAGGCCGGTGCCTTTATCCATGCCATTTCGTTGAAAATAATAGTGCGCATAGTCAATCTGACCGGTGCGGGTCCAAAACGATTCTGGTAGCGGATCAGATGCCGGAGTTTCGGTATATAACAAAAGTCCCATCCATGAATTATTGCTGCGTTTATGTGCGCCTGCCTTAGTCAACAGATTAAGTAAACCACACATCTCTTCGGCTTCACCACGGTTCTTCATGAAGTCCAAAGCCAGAGCCAACTCAAGTAATTGTCCGTCGGGATAGGGATTGCTAATGTCTCCAAATGCAGGCAATGCAAGATTCGGGAAAGCCGATTTCATACGAACTTCGCCTGACTTACCCAATACTGGGTACGCATTTAAAACTGGGTAATTGTTTTTCTCTAACGTCCAGACCGACAGCAACAGGTTATAGACAGCTGAAGCATGATTTCCCGGATCTTTGAAAAAACCATCAGGCGTAAAGTGTCCTGAAACGATTGATTTCAGACTCATATTTCCATACTGACGAGCCACAATAGAGTCTTTCTCAATGATTTTGACCAACATCTCCTCTTTTTTCTGAGGTTGTTCTACCAAAAGCGAACTAAACACCAGCATTGGATTTTTTACTGCAAAACTCTCCAAATCGCCACGGGAAAGCAGTGTATTGGCTATTTTTTCAAAAACAGGTTGATAAAAAGAAGTATCGTAATTGTTATCATCCAGGAAATTACCCAAGAAATCATATACTAATAACAAAGGTGCATATTCGGTATCACCGGCAATACGGCTCGAAAAGAGTCCGGCCTCCCGACTTCCGGCAATAGGATTCTGATAATAGGCTGCCTTAACCCATTGTTGGAAAATATCGGCAGCCAATCGTCCATATTCTTTTTCGCCGGTCAACCAATAGAGTATTGCGGCATCCAACGCCAATTGGTTTATTTCACCATTGATCACATCACTAAAACGGCAAGGATTTACTTGTTCGTATTTACCAGTCTGTTTATTAAACAGAGAAATCTGCGACTGAATATTATATGGAATAAGTTCCTCGATCGAAGGTAATTGCAAGGGATAGATATTATGGGGATCAGGACGACCGTCACCTACGGCAAAACAGACGGTTGGTACAGGAGCATTTCCCCAAACAGAGTCGACCTTAAGACCATTGGCCGAAACCTTCAGGTTAGTGTATCGTTTCCCTTCATCCCGATTCATCAGATAGCGGCTGGTAAGCCAGGTCGGATCATATTCGGTAGTCATGCGGTAGTGCGACACGTAAGGATAGAGGCGCTGTTTCATTTCCTCAAAAATGCGGGCAGCCCAGTCTTGTCTTTCTATTTTTTCGAGAATGGCCTGTTTATCTTGTTTATTCACCAATAAACAAGGATGCTCTACTGCCGCTTTTGCAGTCAATAACAACGTAATTGAAAAAGCAACGAGGAGATAATATCTTAGTTTGTGCATGTAGTTCTGATTTAGCTAAATGCAAAAATAAAGATTTTACCTCCCCGAGCACACTATTTTTCCTATTATTCAGATAATGAAAATGAAAGCGTTGGGGTTTTACCTATTTTTAACAGAGCTTGAGCTCCGCAAATCAAGGGATAGTTTTGGCTCACATGACCTATCGGGAAGTTGAACGCAACCGGGTAATCGTAATCCGAAACCGTATCTGCAATTATTTCATTTACAGATCTAAACATACCCGGATCTTCTTCAAAATCTGTAAATTGTCCGACAATTAAACCTGAAAGTTTAGACAAAACTCCACTCATTTTCAAGTTCAGCATCATGCGTTCCACATGATAGGGTTCCTCACCAATCTCTTCGATAAAAAGGATGGTATTTTCTGCCGGGAAGTCGTACTTCGTCCCACGCAATCCTAGCAATACCGATAAATTCCCACCACGTAAAACACCCGAACATTCTCCTTCCCGATTGAGAGAATGGCTTTCGAATGAGTAATGAGGAATTTCGCCCAACAATAAATTCCTCAGGGCAGCTGCGGAGAAATCATCCTCCTCGGCCAGGTGGCGCGCCATTGGAGCGTGAATGGATGCCATGCCGGTATTTTGCATCAACGCATGCAAAGCGGTGATATCGCTAAATCCGATCAGCCATTTGGGGTTTTGGCGAATCACTTCTGGATCAACCAAATCAAGCAGATGAATGGCACCATATCCACCACGACTACATATTATGGCCTTTACAGAAGAATCATAGAGAGCTTCCATCAGATCGTAAAGCCGTTCATCGACTGTTCCTGCGAAACGGCCGTGCGTACATTTAGCGTATCTTCCGCAAACAGGATTGAAATCCCAGTGATGTAATCTATCTACTGCACCGTTTATTAACGCGGGATCTATTTTCCCCGACGGTGAAATGATGCGAACCTGATCACCGGGTTTTAGAAATGGAGGAAATTGCATGATTATTTTGAGTTATGATATTATGAATATTGCTTTTGGATTTCAACTTCTCGATTTTGGCTATTGGCCTCTTTGCCATTCGTGGTGAGGACAATATCCAGAGGGATTTCTGGTCATATTTTTGCACCGTTTACAGGCTTTGGTCGTTCCGTGGCATTGAACCTTTTCACCGGATGATTTGGAAAAATTCTCCTTAAATTGGTTAGATGAATTATTTGAGCGGCTTGCCTTTGTATCCCAGCTCCAACAACTAAGGCAAACGCTTTTTTCGATAGCGCGCTCCTGCTCATCAGGCAATGCTGGAAAGAAATTAATGCGGGCAACCTTTTCCACGCTATCAATCGGTATTGCAAATGTAGAAACCGGCTTAGAAGATGCTGCATTCGGAATGATAAATCCGATACCTTTCAATCCGGGTTCTGTATAATCGAGAATAACTTTGTAATAAGCCTTTGGTACCGAAACATGATTTTCGCCAATGGTCGGGAGATTATTTTCGAGAATCGGGCCGGTTACTACATAGATCTTTCTATTGTCTATCGCCCACTGACGAACCTGTTCTTCGAGCTCCTTCCAGATGCCGCGATTAAAAGCCGGCACTTGTGGT
This sequence comes from Bacteroidales bacterium, assembly GCA_963668555.2. GTDB lineage: Bacteria > Bacteroidota > Bacteroidia > Bacteroidales > UBA7332 > CAXXIC01. Next base: position 3,261,882 of record CAXXIC010000001.1, on the reverse strand, counting down.
GACATGTTGCTGAAATAGAACGATTCGCGCATCGTCGTTTCCGACCAACCCATATCAGCCGCCGGAGCCAGATGTCCGCGATCGTATCCCGAAGATCGGTAATCGGCATCTGTAGCCGAACCCGTCGACACATCAGGATCCGGAATAAATTTATTGGTGCGTTCGAAAGACTTGTGTGTTTCTTCGGCAGTCAGCTCGTAAGCCACCCAATTAGCCTGCTCATGCTGTTCGTTATAAGATAAGGTGTATCCGGTATGTTTGATAATTACATCGCGCTTCGTAATTTTGGGCAACTCGAGGGATTTGATTTCGGCGGGTTGCTGGGCGAATGCGAGAGAGGCTGCTAATAGCCAAAGATTGAGGATATTTATGAGATATTTTAGCATTGATTTTTTTCATTTATTTGTTTGGTTTGACGCTGACAGGTGCAAGCACGCTGTCAGGTCGGTGATATAAAAACCCTCACCCAAACAACGCCCGAAACGCCTCTTCCACCTTCTTCACCGGAACGGTCTCGATGGTAAACTTCTTCCGATCCAAACCTTTCAGATTATCTGACGGGAGGATGATGCGTTGGAAACCGAGCTTCTCTGCCTCCATGATGCGTTGTTCGATGCGGTTCACCGGACGTATTTCACCCGAAAGCCCCACTTCACCCGTGGCACAAACCAGTCGTTCGACGGGAACATCCAGATTGGACGAAAGCACAGCCGTCAACACCGATAAATCGATGGCGGGGTCATTCACTTTCAAACCGCCCGCTATATTGAGGAAAACATCTTTCTGGGCCAATTTGAATCCGGCGCGTTTTTCCAGTACAGCCAGTAACATATTCATCCGGCGCAGGTCGAAACCGGTTGCCGAACGTTGCGGTGTACCATAAACTGCACTACTCACCAGAGCTTGCGTCTCGATCAGAAATGGGCGAACGCCTTCAACTGCCGCTGCAATGGAAACGCCACTCAGTCCTTCATGATTCTGCGTCAACAGCAATTCGGAAGGATTGCTCACTTCGCGAAGTCCGTCCTGACGCATCTCGTAGATACCGAGTTCTGCCGTACTTCCAAAGCGATTCTTGATCGAACGGAGAATGCGATACATATAATGTTGGTCGCCTTCAAACTGCAACACCGTATCCACAATGTGCTCCAGCACTTTCGGACCGGCGATGCTGCCTTCTTTATTGATGTGGCCGATCAGCAAGGTCGGTGTGCCTGATTCTTTGGCGTATTTCAGCAACGAAGCCGCACACTCGCGCACCTGCGACACACTGCCGGGCGATGATTCTATGGTTTCGGTGGAAATGGTCTGTATGGAGTCGATGATCAGCAGATCGGGTACGACATTGCGTACATGCACAAAAATCTCTTCGAGCGAGGTTTCACAGACGATGTAACACTCATGCTCCTGATCGGCGCTGAGTCGCTCGGCCCGCATCTTGAGCTGGCGTGCGCTCTCCTCTCCGGAGACGTAGAGGATTCTTTTCCCTTTGATTCTCAATACCGTTTGTAGCAGCAAGGTCGATTTCCCGATGCCGGGCTCTCCGCCCAGCAATACGAGTGAACCCAACACCATGCCGCCTCCCAATACACGATTCAGCTCTTCGTCGTGCATATCGAGGCGCTCTTCGCTGCCGGTTTCGATCTCCTTCAGCAGCTTCGGTTTCGCTTTGATCGTTTCGGCGCCGGTGTAGCTGCGCTGTACGGTGGGGGTCTTGCTCACCACCTCTTCCACGTAGCTGTTCCAGCTTCCGCACGAAGGGCATTTGCCTACCCATTTGGGGGAATCGACTCCGCACTGGGTGCAGACATATACGGTTTTTGTTTTTGCCATAAATTCAGGTTTTGCAGAATTGCGAGTGTAAAGATAAATATAATGTCGCAAACAACTCCGCATCTGGTTCGAAACAACAGTTTCACAGATAACACCTATCTTTGCAATTCGCAAAAAAGCCTTATGATAAATAAACTCACCCGACATTTCGACCAATTCGCCATTATCCGATATATCTTCAAATGGTTTGTACTGGTAATCCCCGTAGCGCTGGTGGCCGGATCACTGGTTGCCCTGTTTTTATACCTGCTTGATCAGGCTACACACATTCGCTGGCAAAACGAATGGTTACTGTTTCTGTTGCCGCTTGCAGGTGTGGAAATTGTGGCGCTTTATCGCTTCAAAGGGAAAAATGCAGAAGCGGGCAACAACCTCATCATGGACGAAATCCACAAACCCGGCGGGGGTATCCCGGCGCGAATGGCTCCTTTCGTGCTTATCACCACGGTACTGACACACCTCTTCGGCGGCTCTGCCGGACGGGAGGGAACGGCGGTACAGATCGGCGGAAGCGTGGCCAACTTCTTCGGCAAAAAGATGAAGCTGAAGCGGGAAGATCTCCGCATCCTGCTCATGGCAGGGATAGCCGCAGGTTTTGGCGCAGTCTTCGGGACGCCCATTGCCGGAACCATCTTCGCGCTCGAAGTAATTGCCATCGGTCGCATCAGGTTCGACGCACTCCTCCCCTGTTTCTTTGCAGCCGTAATGGCCGATCTGGTCTGCTCGGCGTATGGCATTCAGCACACCCATTATCACATCGACTATCGCGACGCTGTGCAAACGGGATTTTTACCGTTCCGCTTCGATCTGAAAATCCTTCTGTTCGCTATCATCGGCGGTGCGTTCTTCGGCCTCGCCAGCTATATGTTCTCCGAACTTTCACATCATATCAAAACCTATTCTCATCGTTTTATCAAGAATAAACTGCTGATCCCCGTCGTGGGTGGTCTGGCTGTGATTGCTCTTACCTATCTATTGGGAACAAATGATTACCTGGGCTTAGGTGTGAATGCGTCAAGTGCCGATGGCATCAGTATTGTCAATGCCTTCAAGCCCGGCGGGGTGGATCTGTTCAGTTGGTTCTGGAAGCTGCTCTTTACGGCAATCACGCTGAGCACGGGATTTAAAGGGGGTGAGGTAACACCACTCTTTTTCATCGGAGCCACGTTAGGAAACACAATCGCGACGATTACGGGTGTCCCTGTCGATCTTTTTGCGGGATTGGGATTCATTGCCGTATTTGCCGGAGCGACAAATACACCACTGGCCTGCACCCTGATGGGTGTGGAACTTTTCGGCGGAGACAATGTCGTCTATTATGCTATTGCCTGCTTTATGGCTTATTATTTTAGCGGACATTCGGGCATCTACTCATCGCAACGCATCGGTGTATCGAAAGCAGAAATTGATTTTCACCAGGAGGAGGAAAATACGTTGAAGGAGATTCGGGAAAGGAAGAGATAGATTTCGATTTTTAACAGAAAAAAAGGACAAACTCATCGACATTTCCCCCGCTTTGTTTGTTTAACAGTTAAAATCAAATCGTCTAACCAATAACAAAAGACATTATGGCAACTGTTAATCCTTATTTGACCTTCAACGGAAATTGTGAAGAAGCATTCAACTTTTACAAATCCGTATTCGGCGGTGAATTTTCGACAATTAGCCGCTACAAAGATATGCCGTCGGATGAACCGATCCCTGAAAGCGAAAAAGAAAAAATAATGCACGTATATTTGCGACTCAGTAAAGAGACGGCATTGATGGGCTGTGACGCTTCCGGTTTTTGCGGAGAAGTGAATGATGGAGACAACATCTCTCTATCCGTGAGTGTAGACAGCGAAGAAGAAGCCAGGAGCATTTTCGAAGCACTATCGGCCGGAGGACTTGTAACTATGCCTTTGGAAAAAGTTTTCTGGGGAGCGCTCTTCGGTTCTTTCACTGATAAATTCGGTATCAACTGGATGATCAGCCACGAATACAGAAAAGAGCCGATGATGGTTTATCCTTGACAGATATTTCAATAGAATACAAAATGGTAAAATTTACCCTGTATTCTATTGACAAAAACGCTAAAGACTGAATAATCGATCTGTATTTTATTAAGAAAATTGTATTGCCGAACGAACTGCTGATAGCTCAAACAAATCAGGTGTTCTTCGACAATACCTGTATTAAGATGTTTTGGCAAAGTTAAACGTTTCGACCTAACGGAGAACAACGAGTCGATTTTGGGAGAAACGATGATAGTAGAGTGTATCATTCTCCTGAAAAGAACGACTTATGACAATTCAATATAGTTTAAGATGGCTCTATCAAAGTGTCGCAATATACTAAAAATGAGTTCATAGATACATTTCGTAGAGAAAAGATGTATATTTGTAAAACCAATAAAATAGAAGATTATGACCACTTTGGAACTAAAAAACATATTGACTCATAGAATTGCGGCGATTGATGATAAAGCGTTCTTATCTGCTATCAAGACAATAATTGATGCTAAAACGGAGGCAACTGTTTATAAAACAACACAGGAACAGCATCTGCAAATCAAAGAGGGACAGGACCAAATTGCAAAAGGAGAATTTTTCACCAACGAACAAGTTGAAAACGAAATTGATCAATGGTTAAAAGAAAGATAATCTGGTCTGCGAGAGCTAAATCAGACTTATTAGGGATCTTGAATTTCTTCTACAAACGAAATGAGTCAAAAGTTTATAGCCTAAAACTCAATCGTACAATCCGCGATTCAATCAGGCTATTGACAAAACACCCTGATCTTGGAATTCAAACAGAAATCCCAAATGTTAGAAATCTAATAGAGGATAATTACTTCATATTCTATGAAGTAAACAGCGATTATGTTGAAATCATCACAATTTGGGATTGCAGACAAGATCCTGAAAACAGAAGGTTTAAATAACAAAGAAGACATATATTCAAAAAGGACGTTGCCCAAAATCATAGGCAACGTCCTTTTTCATTTCGACCAATCTCATTTTATTTGAATTGTACTGTCAGCGCCTTTCGCACCACATCGGGCGTTACCAACTGACGATCACCTATTGCTTTCCACATCCGTTTTTCCAAACGGGTTGCAATCAGTTCGATAGTTTCAACGGGAACGCTGTAGTCGCTGAGTTTAGTCTTCACATCCAGCGAATGAAAAAAATCCTCAGTCTTACGAATCGCTTCCATCACGCGTTCGTCGTCAGTCCCTGTTTTAATACCCCAGATACGTTCGCCGTATTGCAGCAGCTTTTCTTTCTTCTCTTCCTTGAGGACAGTCCACAAACCCGGAAATATGATGGCCAATGTCTGTCCATGATCAAGCCCGTGCAAGGCCGTCAATTCATGTCCGATCAGGTGGGTCGCCCAATCGTGAGGTACACCAAGTCCGATCAACCCGTTCAATGCCATAGAGGCACACCACATCAGGTTCGACATAGCATCGTAATCACCCGGATTGGCATAGACCTTCGGTGCCACTTCGATCAAAGTCTGCAAAATCGATTCTGCAAAACGATCCTGTAACGGCGCATTTACCGGATAAGTCAAATATTGTTCCAACACATGCGAAAAAGCATCGACGATACCGTTTGCTACCTGACGCTTGGGCAAAGAAGCTGCTGCATCAGGCAATAACACTGAGAATTTAGGGAAAGTCAACGGACTGCCGAAGGGGAACTTCTCATGAGTTTCGGCGTGGGTAATTACCGCACCATTATTCATTTCCGAACCTGTTGCCGGCAGGGTCAACACCACACCAAAAGGTAAAGCGGCCTTCAACGGCACTTTTCTCGACACAATATGCCAGGGATCAGCACCCGGATACAACGCTGCCGCAGCAATAAACTTAGTGGCATCGATCACCGAACCGCCACCCACAGCTAATAAGAAATCAATCTTCTTTTCTTTAATCAATTCTACTGCTTTCATCGCCGTTTCGTAATGAGGATTAGGCTCAATTCCCGGAAAATCCACAATATGGTATCCCATCAAAGCAGCTTTAACCTGATCATACACCCCGTTTTTGAAGATGCTTCCGCCACCGTAAATAAGCAGCACTTTTTTACTTTTATCAATCTGTTCCGGCAGCTTTTGTAACTGATCCTTTCCGAAAAGGATTTTCACCGGATTATAAAATTCGAAACTTTCCATATGTGTTGATTTTATTGATGTTTTCTGACCAAATGTACAATCATCCTCTGATCTGACTAGTTCCGCAAAAGAAAATCCAATTCATTCATTAATGAATTGAGGCATTGAAAAGAAAACAAATATAAGTTTGAATGGTTTAGTCTAAGAACGCACAGCTTAAGTATTGCTTCACAATTAAGACCTGCATTATAAGTATTTAAACAACAATCTGATTAAAAAAGAATTATCTTTGCTTTATAATTTAGTTATTATGGCTTCAGAAATTAGAAGGACACCTGTCCTGCAAGGAGAATCGGCACAATCATTCAACGAACACATCAAAGAAGTAAAAACTAACATTACTTCAAAAAAGGTGCATTCTGCTATTGAAAGAGCCGAAAGAATTCTCAAACAGCTTAAAAAGAAATGATACAACAATGCCACACCTTTAAAAACCCGGTTCATGTATTTTGACTTATTGGCTTGGAAATATCTATAATCAACCAGATCAAAACAGATCGGAAAAATCAACAGATTGAAACTCCTTTCCCATCACCGGCACTTCCACCATCTTGGCTTCGGGATAATAGTCATGAAGTTTACTCCGGAAAACGGAAATTGTATCTGCTGTAATCACCGGATCGGTCGCTCCGTAATGGTTAAAGACCAATCCGACCACATTTATTCCCCGTTGCGCACAGGCATCCAGCGAAAGCAACGTATGATTGATACTGCCCAACTTTCCACTGGTTACCAGAATGACGGGATAATTGCAGCTTTTGACATAATCAATTAATAGTAACTCATCGTTCAACGGAACCATCAGGCCCCCCACACCTTCCAATAACACACATTCATACCGGCTTGCCAACACATCAGTCGCGGCTTTCAACCGGCCGGATTCAATTCGTTTCTTCTCCATGGAAGCAGCAAAATGCGGTGAACAGGGAAACGGAAAGATGTAAGGACAAGTTAATCCATCTTTATCTTCAGGAAAAAGCTCTGAGCCCATCATGCGACGATGAACGAGTATATCGTCCGATTGCCCGACACAACCGGTCTGTGCTAGTTTTTGGGTAATCACATTTACGCCTTTGTCAAGTAAATAGCAGGCGATTGCTCCGGTGATGATTGTTTTACCTGCATCGGTATCTATTCCGGTGATAAAGTAAGTAGATTTTCTTTGGGAGTTAAAAGAAGTCATAAGGAGTTATGGGGCTTTATGAGATTGAATTTGAAATTTTTAATCCGTGTCATCCGTGTGCTATTTCTTTCGACAAACGAAATAAAGAACCTGCCAGGTGAGCGTAACCTTTCCGTCTTGAGAAAAATGCATATGATAATCTTTTTCGAAAGATTGCAGCTTGCTTTTGTTCCAGGCAAAAGAGCCATCTGTTGCCGTGACACCAGTTTGTTGCAAATGGCGCAGGATATCGCGGGGGGAATCGAAGCATCGAATGTATGTTTCTTCCCATGCCTCTACGATTTCAAACGTTGTGGAAAGCATTTCCTGTAATGTGCACCTATCCGGATAATCTAATCCTGTACCAAGTAAAGTCCGGATCTCCTGAAAATTATTAGGGCCAAATGTATTAAAGATGAACAATCCGTTTGGTTGCAAAGTATCTCTAACTTTACTGAAAAATACGGGCAAATTAGTCATCCACTGCAATGCCGAAGCCGACAGCACACCATTTACCAAAGATGGAAATTCAATTTGCTCTGCATCACCCGGAATAAACTTGAAGGCCGTCTGCACCTTAACATCTTCTGTCAAAGAATAAATACGAAAAGTGAAATCTTCCACTAAATCATTTAACCAAAGCTTTCTTACAGAAACCTGCCGGAGTAATTCGCGGGTAAGAAAACCTGTCCCGCAGCCGATTTCCAACAATGATTCGCACGAAGTCGGCAGATATTCTCCTGCTTTTTGCGCTAACGTTTGGGCGATGTGTTTCTGCATATCAGCCTGTTGCTCGTAGGTGTGCAGGCTTTTGGAGAAACGGGATTTTATTAATTGTTTGTTCATCAATTCGGTTTTACAAATCAGACCAGTCTTTTATCTCAAAAAACGGATAATGCGGCAATTCCATCTCAATAATTTCAGTGTGGCCTTGCCAGTAACGCAACTGATTTTCGATAGGAAAAATGGCGTCGCTTTTTCCGATAATCGCTTTGTCCCAATGCAATAAACCAGCCGATGAGATTTCGAAATCAAAACTAAGGATATCGGCCAATTCTTCTTTCTGTTCTTCTAAATTACGCTTCGGTGCAACGTTAGCAAACTCAGTAAAAGCCGAAGCGCTCCCCACCATCCGTCTCTGAAACTTTTGCATCGTTTGCGGATTGAGGTTATCGTACGTTCCCTGAAAAATAGCGCGGGGAATACCCGTTGCATCATGCACCGTGGTTGGCGTTCCATTGATGGCAATGGCTTTGATGATGGGTAAATTTACTTTTGCCAGCACCTGTTCTGCCGCCCATACCCCGGTTGACCAACCGATCAGAACCACCTCATCGTATGATTGCCATTTTTCCAAATCAGTTGTTTTCAACGAACGGTAATCAAAGCAGGTGCAAATGTCGGCATCGGTTGCCTCAACGTGCGCGATCGGATTTTCGTCCATCGCCCAACCGCTGAAAAAGAGAATCAGTTTGCGGCATCCGTTTATTCGCCAATGTGTCTGCATAGTTCTGATAATTTTTCGATATGTTCTTTAGTGATTGCGGCGGTCAGGGAAATGCGCAAGCGTTCTGTTCCTGCAGGTACGGTCGGAGGGCGAATCGGCAATACAAAAAAGCCCTGTTCACACAAATACTTTGAAAGTTGCAGCGTTTTGCTCATATCCCGGATAATAATGGGGACAATGTTACTCTCTCCGGCGGTTTCTAATCCGCAAGCCAGAATCGTTTCCCGCAATTCGTTTGATATTTCGGATAAATGGGTGCGCTCGCTTTTCATCGCAGCAAGTCGCCGCATCACGAAATTTGTCCATTTTACCGACCAGGGTGGTAAAGCGGTGGTGAAAATAAACGGTCGCATCGTATTCACCAGATAATCCTTGAATATCTGATTGCAAGCCACAAAAGCCCCTTGCGAAGCAATCGCTTTACCGAAGGTGCCAACCAGCAAATCAATTTTACCCAACAGGCCGAACTCTTCGATGCAGCCCAATCCTGTTTCGCCACGAACGCCCAGCGCGTGGGCTTCGTCCACGTAAAGGAAAGCCTGGTAACGTTCCTTGATTTCTACCAATCGCTGTAAGTCTGCCAAATCACCATCCATACTGAAGATGGATTCGGTCACGATAAAGACGTGTTCATATTCATTACGTTCTTTCTTCAGAATCTTTTCCAGTCGCTCCCAATCGTTGTGCGGATAACGGATGCATTTCGCAGATGACAAGCGGATACCGTCAATGATACTGGCATGTACCAGTTTATCTGCCAAAATCAGATCTTTACTTCCGGCCAATGCGGGCAGGATTCCCATATTGGCGTGGTAGCCGCTGTTGAAAACCAGGGCCGCTTCGGTTTGATAAAGCGAAGCTAATGTCTCTTCTAACTCTTTATAGGCGGAATGATTTCCTGTCAGCAAACGCGAGGAACAGGCACTTCCGGGGAAATAATCAGTTTCTGCATTGGCTTCCATTTTCAGGAATTCCTGCCAAAGTGAAGAATCAGCTCCTAATCCGAGGTAGTCATTGGAGGAGAGATTCACCATATCATTTCCCTGAAATGCGATGCGTTCGTCATTCAGGCTGATGTCGCGCAATTGGCGCAGGTTGCCCGATTCACGCAGGAATTCCAGGTGTTGTTTGTATTTTTCCATTTTTTGTTGTTGTGAATATTGAACGTTCGCACGTAGAGACGCGGCATGCCACGTCTCTACATCATTGATATCACGTTCAATAACCCGCCGGTCAATTTCGACAATTCATCATCCGAAATAATATACGGCGGCATGATATAGACCAGTTTGCCGAACGGGCGTACCCAGATGCCCTGTTCCACAAAGGCAGTCTGCATGCGAGCCATGTTTACCGGTTCTTTCATCTCGATCACGCCGATAGCACCCAGCACACGTACCTCCTGCACATGATCAAAAGCTGCTGCCGGAGCCAATTCTTGTCGCATCTGCGATTCGATGCGCCGGATGTTGGTTTGCCAGTCGCTGTTTATCAGCAGATCAAACGACGCATTCGCTGCAGCGCAGGCCAACGGATTTCCCATAAAGGTAGGTCCATGCATAAAGACACCCGCTTCGCCCCGCGAGATGGTCAGCGCCACCTCTTCGCTCGCCAGCGTGGCGGCAAAACTCATATATCCGCCAGTTATCGCTTTGCCGATGGTCATGATGTCGGGCTGCACATTGGCGTGATGACAGGCAAAGAGTTCGCCGGTGCGGCAGAAGCCGGTAGCTATTTCATCAAAAATCAGAAGAATATCCAACTCCTTGCAGAGTTTCGCAAGCTCCACCAGATATTGCGGATGGTAGAAACGCATGCCGCCCGCTCCCTGAACAATGGGTTCGAGAATGACGGCGGCTATTTCCCCGTGATGTTTTTCCAACAAAGATTGCATCGGTAGGAAATCATCGGGTTTCCTCTCTCCGCCGAATTTACTCATTGGAGCTGGAGCAAAATAGTGTATCGGCAATGTCGAACCGAACAGCCCATGCATTCCCGTCTCCGGGTCGCATACCGACATCGCGTTCCACGTATCGCCGTGATAGCCGGAGCGGATGGTGGCGAACTTGTGTTTCTTTTTTTTGCCGCGGGCATGCTGGTACTGGATGGCCATCTTCATTGCCACCTCCACCGATACCGAACCCGAATCGCTGTAAAAGATATGCTTCAGGTTTTGCGGGACTATAGACAATAACTTTTCGGCTAATGAAATGGCCGGTTCGTGTGTTAGTCCGCCGAACATGATGTGCGACATTCGCTTAAGCTGCTCTTCAATGGCACGGTTCATCACCGGATGGTTGTAACCGTGGATGCAGGCCCACCACGACGACATGCCGTCGATCAACCGGCGGCCATCCTCCAGCTCAATGTACACGCCATCGGCTGATCGCACGGGATAGACAGGCAACGGATCGATCATCGACGTGTAGGGATGCCAGATATGCTTCCGGTCGAGAGCAAGCCGCTGCTGTAGGTCTGTTTCAGCGATTGACATCAAAGCCTGCGGTTTTAAAGTTTTCGATATCCTGTTTCATGCCCACACCGCCGATGGTGGTGAGCAAATCACCGATCAACGCGGCATTGATTCCGGCTTTCAACGCTTTATCCTGAATATGCAGGATAAGATTGCGCCCTCCGGCAAAGCGAATCAATGCTTTTGGGTTGGTTAAACGGAATACTGCGATGGTGGTAAGAATTTCTTCGTCGGTGAGTGGTGACTGGTTTTCCAGTTTTGTTCCTTCGATGGGATTGAGGATATTGAGCGGAATGGATTCCACCTCCAGCTCTTGCAGGGTCAACGCCATTTCCACGCGTTGTGCCATCGTTTCGCCCATGCCGATGATACCGCCTGAGCAGACGCCCATGCCGAGTGAACGGGCCGTTTTGATGGTCTCGATTTTCTCTTCGGTAGTGTGGGTAGAGCAAAGTTCGGAGAAGAACGACGGAGCCGTTTCGATGTTGCAATGGTAGTTTTTCACACCGGAATCGATGAGCTTTTGCAGCTTTTCGCGGTCGAGCAGTCCCATTGACGCACAGAGTTCGAGCTTCGGAGTTTCCTTGGCTACGTTTTTATAGATGGAACAGAGTTTGTCGAGATGATGATGGGAGATGGAGCGTCCGCTGGTGACGAGGGAGAATTTGTGAGCGCCCGCTTGTTCATTGTGTTTGGCCTGAGAGTAGGCATCTTGCGGGTCGATCAGGTCGTAAACCTGGATGTTGGTTTTGTGGTGAGCCGACTGCGAGCACCATTTGCAGTCTTCGGAGCATTTGCCTGATTTGGCGTTGACGATAGTGCACAGATCCATTTTGTTACCGCAATAGTGCTCGCGGATGCGGTTAGCCGCCGCGTAAAGTGCCTCTTTTTCGGCAAACTGAGCCAGCCACAGAGCTTCCTCCGGGGTTAGTCGTTCACCGCTCAGCACTTTCTCTTCGAGTTGAGAAATGGTAAGCATTTGTTGGTTGATTTTTTTTGTTTTCGGTAGGAATGCTGAAGACACAGAAGCTGCGCATTCAGACATAATCACCTCATGATGCCGCGACACGAATATGGCATACCCCTTTCGCGACCAGCGTCGGAAATGGAGCTTGCTTTTACGGTTATATGTGCTTTGTTTGAACATTATGAGTGATTTATTACGGGGCAAAGATAGGAGTTTCGATGAAATAGAAGAAACCAGAAGCTGTTAAAAATAGAGCACTGTTGACATAAAGTACCTGATTCCCGGATAACTTTTGCGAATCTTTTTTTGCTTATAAAGTTGGGAATAAAAAAACCGGCTATCAGATTATTGATCAAAGTATAATTTAAATTCATGATAACCATCTAATCATGAGTACTTCGACAACTTATCTGATAACCGATTCTAAGTCTGTAATAACTTGAAGCAACGACAATTTCTTTGAATGAAAAATATTACCTAAGCATTGATTCTTTATGCTCAATTAAGATCAGGATTTAACCTTAACGAAAATCGGTATAATCCGTGTATTCATATTGATATCCATCAGTTTTAATTCAATCTTATGGTATGACTGGATTATTTTAATGTTTGTTCCGTCTTTGTAGTAATAATCTTCAATCCACGATGATGACACCGCTGTTGACGGAACCTGAACATCGATAGAATAGGTATAGCTTTGGGGGGTTACCGGTATATCCCCATCCGGATTGGCAAAATTGATATAGTCCGATAATTTCCAGGAGCTATAATCGATATTCAATGTCTTGAGCCCTACGTTGTCGCTAGCTACAAAACTAACTGTTAAACTTGCTCCCTTCGACACTTCAATAGTCGGAATAGAGATCTCTTCCAGATTGGTTTTAGGAACTATGCCCCACATTAGCAAAGTTACTTTTGCATCATCGATCTTAACGGTTTTACCTTCAGAGGTAAATGTAAGACTCTTACAATCGGGAACCTGATGATCGGTAGCCTGGCTGATATCTTCTGATGATTCACATGCTGTAAAAATCAAGAGAAAGATTGACGAAAATATTAGAATTAACTGTTTCATGTGTCAATAATATTTTGTTTTTGTTGTTGTAAAGCACCTGCTGACAGGTTATAATCCGGGCAGCAGGTAACTACTGCTCAAAATCTGGTTTTATTCTTCCCAACCCGGATTTTGAGTAATTGTAATTCCGGCATTTCTGTATTTCAGAATTTCTTTACGCGGAATCGGGTACCAGTACATCTTAGGAAGGAACACCCGGTTTTCGGCTTCAAACACCGTATAGGTGAATTTTCCTGTCGTATTATCTTTGGCAATCCTCATCCCTTTTACAGGTTGATTGAGTACGGTTTCTGCATCTTTCCAGCGACGTAAATCCCAGAAACGGTGCTCCTCAAATGCAAGTTCAAGCCTACGTTCCTGCTTGATATATTTACGCATTTCCGACTGATCTCTGAGAAGAGTCTTATCAGCAGTTGAAAATGGTCGTAATCCGGCCCGGTTACGCAATATATCGAGATATTTTGTGATTTCAGTAAAGTTTGTCACATTATCAGACTCATTCAACGCTTCTGCGTAATTGAGTAGAATTTCAGCATATCTCATAAATACCCAGGCACGCTTACTGGTTATACCTTTTGATAAATTCAGGGACGGATCTATGAATTTGCTCATGTAGTACCCTGTTTTAGTTGCATTTGCCGTAGAGAACAAACCATCTTTACCTCCGACATAAGTTTCCACGACAGTATCCTTCAATACTGATCGATTGTAAAATACGGTATATTTAAGACGTTCTTCCCGTTTTCTGGTATTGCTCAGACTGTAAGGATCAGTCGCATCATAGTTCGTTAAACGTCCGGTATAAGTCTGAGATGTCATTCCAAATGCAGAAACTAAATCTTCCGTAGGATTCATATACCCGGAACCCTGATAACTTACCGGATAGTTATTGGTTTCAATATCATTCCGGTTGATTACTTTAGCTGCAAAAATGATTTCCGTATTATACTCTACTGTAAAAATATTCGGCAAAGAAGTCAGGGTGTATTTTCCAATAAGCACTTTAGCCGCATCTGCTGCTCGTTTCCATTTGGTTTTATCATTGGTTGGATTGTTGAGAGGACTGGCTGCATATAGCAATACCCTTGATTTCAGTGCCAGAGGAGTATAACTTATCGGGCGACCTTTATAGCTTTCATCGGGATAAGCTGTCGGCATAAGCGCTGATGCAGCATCACAATCTTTGACAATGAACTCTACAGCTTCATCATAGGTAGACTGTTTTACATTGTATATTTCATTTTCATTGTATGGATTCAGGACTTTATCCACACAAAAAATTTGCCCGTAACGCTTCAACAGTTCAAAATGAAAAAATGCACGTAAAAACAGAGCCTGACCTTTGTAGTAATCCCGGACATTTACTTTGCCATCCGAAACAACTATACTATTCGTTTTTACAATGATTCCGGAATCAGGATCCAGTTCTTTTAGAAATATATTACATTTTCTGATTCCTTTGTACATGTCATCCCACACATCATCGGGATTGGTAGTTGTGTTTATAGCATTTTTATTGAACAGGTTGATCGTAGCACCAGCATTGGAACATACCGCTTCATCACATGCTTCTGCCAGCATCGCCCCTCCAAACCGGGAGTATCCGTCAGGCAAATGATTGTAGGCATTATCCAGAAAGCCTGCCGCATAATGCTCATCAGAAAATATCTGAGTATAGTTGAGCGTTGTGCTTTCAGCTGCTTCTTTGTCTAAATAGTCACTACAGGAAATGAATAGCAGAGCAAAAAATGCCGATACGATATAAATTGTATTCTTCATAATATTCTCCTTTTATTAGAATTTTAGGCTTGCACCAATGTTAATTACCCGGGTTTCGGGATAAAGCGTAACTCCTGCATTAGGGATTTCAGCACTGAGATTGAGCTTCTTTAAACCGTCAAACGAAAGTAAGTTATATCCGTTGATAAAAAAGCGGACATCGCTGATATTAGCTTTCGCCAACAATCGCTTAGGAAAACTATACCCAAGCTCCATCGTCTGTATTCTTAGATAACCCACATTACGCAACCACAAGGAAGAGGGCTGATAATTATTATTATTCAGTTGTGTCGTTAATCTCGGATATAACGGATTATTGCTTATTCCCCAGGAGTTCTCTGCGACTTCTGCTGTTACTTTGTTATTATCCTGCATACCCCACAATACGCTGTTTGAGATAAACAGGCTACGATTGGCGATTCCACTGAACAATACTTTAAAATCGAAACCTTTATAATCACAACCCAGGTTCAGCCCAAAATTCCACTCGGGAACCGACGGGTTGCCCAGCGGCACATAATCCTGACCATCAATTACATTATCATTATTTTGATCGACATATTTCACATCACCGGGGCGTACTGCACCATAGGTTGATTTAGCCCAGGAAGCAATATCTGCTTCATCCTTGAAGAATTTATCCGGTGATACCTGTAAACCCCATTGTTGCATCACAGCACGGTTAGCGCGGTACTCCCAGGAATTCAATCCCCCTACTTCTTCCTTATCGGTTATTTTATTCTTAGCATATGAAACATTTGCCTGTACTGAATAACCCAAATTTCCTATTCTGTTGTTATGTGATAAAGAAATTTCAAAACCGGTGCTCAGGACCGAACCGCCATTAGTATACGGCAGACTCTGACCAATAATACTGGGTAAAATATTTGATCTCTCTGTGATAATATTCGAACGGTCATGACGGAACAAATCCGCTTCAATGGATAGCTTTTTCAGAATATCCATCTCCAGGCCAATATTGGCATTTAATGATTCTTCCCAGGTAATGTTGCTGTTAGGAATACGTCCTTCGTATGCTCCGTAAGAATTTGCCGTTCCGAAGTAATATCCGTTTCCGGTATAGAAATTTTCTTCGTATGGAAATCTTGATCCTACTCCGATATCAGAATTTCCTACTATACCAAACGATCCGCGCAGTTTCAGATAATTGAGGACAGAGTTATTCTTCATGAAATCTTCTTTAGAGATTACCCATGCACCTGATAGTACAGGGAAAAAACCGAATCTGCTTCCTTTTGCAAAATTCTCCGATCCATTATATGCGTAACCAAACTCTGCAGTATATTTTCCGTCATAGGTATATGTTGCCCGACCAAATAGTCCCTGATTCTTGTAATCCGGATTATTTCCATCTACAGATCTTGACGATTGCATATATTTTAGATCCGCTGCTACTTTATGAATACCGAATGTTCTATCATACGCAAGACCACCCATGTAATTCAACATCAGGCTATAATCTGTTCCCCAACCCGAATATTTCAATGACAAACTGGATCCTTCACCGAACTGGGTATAAGTTCCATCCTGATTTTGTTGATATACTGCATATTTCTGATCCTTAGAACGTCCATAGAATTTATATGAATCAAATCCGAATAAAACGTTTGCCGACAATCCTTTGGTAATCATATCCAGTTTCAGGTCTGCTGTTGTAGTCCCTTGAATATACCGGTTGTAACGATCTGCAAAACCTGTGTTCGCGATCATTCCATAGGGATTATACTGAAACTGCGACGATCCGGAAATTGAACTATTTTCATTCAGATATGGCATTGTTGGAGGTAATTTTGACAATGCTGTAATGATTGAAGAAGAAGATGTATTCGGATAATGTCGGTTCTCTACGCGACCACCTAAGTTTACACCTACTTTCAGAATCGGACTGATATTTACATCAATATTTGATCTGAAGTTGTATCTTGAGAAACTTTGTTGGGTAGAAAATCCTTTATTTTCCTCCGTATGATTATACAGGCCTTGCTGATCAACAATACCCAACAATAAGTAGTATTGAGCAATCTCGGTACCTCCTCTGAACGAAAGGCGGTACATTTGCTGAGGTGCTGTATTTTTCAGAAACTGATCATACCAGTCTGTATTAGCATACAAATATGGATTACTGCCATTATAGTTATCCGGATTATTTCGCGGATCTGACAAAAAGAGGTTGTTAAACTCACTGTCTGATAATTTGTAATAATCATTTCGAAGGGCAATATTACGGTATTTCACATAATCTTTTGATCCTATATAATTTGGCAATCGAGTCGGAGACTGAATACCGTATTGTGCCATTAATGATATCACCGGTTTGCCCATAAAACCTTTTTTCGTGGTCACATTGATTACTCCATTTGCTCCTCTCATGCCATACAGCGCTACAGCCGCTGCATCTTTAAGAATAGTCATTGACTCGATTTCTTCAGGATCAAGTTGTGAAAAATCCCGTTCCACATTATCAACCATTACCAAAGGAGATGTTCCACTCCCGAATGTCTGAACTCCGCGGATATACAGCGAAGGTTGATCCCAGCCCGGTTCTGCTCCTACATTATGTAAAGATGTCAGGCCGGTACCCAGTCCCTGAATGGCATTACCCAAGGTTGAAACTGATGTTGTAGGCTGATTCCCTTCAAAAAGATTTGAAACCGCAGAGGTTAATTCAGATCTTGATCGGGTTCCATAAGCAACATTGATCTTCAGTTCGGCAAACTCTTTATCAAGTGTAACAATAATATTCTCTCTGTTTGCAATCTCTTTCTTCTGATGAACATAACCTTTCTTACTAAAATACAAGGTTTTCCCCATTGAGGTTTTTATAGAGAAGGCTCCGCTATTATCGGTAGATACTTGAGTAAACTCATCAAGGACCGATACCGCGACATCAGAAACCGGATTTCCCGCTTTATCAGTCACTTTGCCCTTGAATGTCAAATTATCATCCTGGGCATTTAAAGTAAAGCCCGTTACAGAAAATAATAAGATGAGCAATAGCACCGATTTTTTCATTATAGTCATCATAATTCTTTGTTTTTCGGTAGTAATAGAAATAAATTAATATCCGGGATTTTGGACAAACAAACTGTTTTTATAGATTTCCACTTTCGGAATTTGGTAAAAATTGTTATTTGACCTATAAACACGGGTAAAATATGGCTCTTCTGAATAAGTTACGTTTGATCCGGTTTTCGTAATCACAACCCGATACATCGGTCCACCAAACCATTTCACTGCTAATTCGCCATCTTCACCACCGCTCCAACGACGGGCATCCCACCAACGTTGCTCTTCAAAGCTAAGCTCGATAGCTCTTTCCCGTTGAATACGATTTCGCATCGATTTCTTATCCTGAGTCTGTTCAACCGGAACATTAACTACCCCCGATCTGTTTCTTACTTTATTTATTGCATCTCTTACCGCTTGCGTCGGTCCTTCCACTTCATTCATCGCTTCAGCATAATTCAAATACATTTCTGCCAATCTGAAATAAATCCAGTTATGATAAGCTGTCGTTGATGAACTCTTCTTTACTTCTTCCGGCACATATTTTCTGACAAAATATCCGGTCTGGAATGTTCCGGAAGGAAATTGCTTAGACGTAGTTGACATGTCCATAGTAGTCCCCTGCCAGCTGCTTCCCTGATAAATAATTATTTTATAGAAACGGGGGTCCCTGTTTATGTACGGATTTGCAGAATTGTATCCCGAACCATTTTCATCAATGTATTTACCATTCGACATTTCAAACAGTTTCACAAAGTTTTCTGTAGGTTGCACGGCACCGGCTCCTCCAAAATCGCCACCGGGCATCCACACATTAATCTGGTCATTTGAAAAACCAATCGGCGCTTCGTGTTTATAGAAAATAATCTCTTTATTGCCTTGTTCTCTGCGTTTAAAGAACAGATTTCCATAATCATCGGCCTTATTTGAGGCTCCTGTCTGATAAAGTTCATATACAGGGTTTCCATCCGTATCTTTCAGGTCAATTACAGCTTTGGCTGCCTCTGCGGCTTTTAACCACCAGCTTTTTCCATCTTTATCCATCCAGTCATCAACAGATCCATCTACTCCCCATAATCCGGTTTTGTTTGCAGAAAGCGGACTTGCAGCATAAAGCAAAACTCTTGCTTTCAAAGCCATGGCCGCGCCTTTAGTGGCTCTGCCATATTCACTTGTCTTAAGTGTCGTGGGTAAAAGTGAAATTGACTTGCTTAGATCATCCATAATAAATGCCAGACATTCACGATAGGTATTACGGGCACGCATTAAATTATCACCGGGTACCAACAGATCATTTTCAGTCATGATAGGCATTCCCCCAAAGCGTTTCAGCATTTCATTGAAATAAAAGGCACGGAGGAAATACACCTCCCCAAGCATTTGATTCTTTGTCTGATCATCAGGATAAGGTATCCGGGAACTATTTTTCAGGAAAAGATTAGCCTTACGTATGGCTGTATAATAAAAAGAGATATTAGCATCTGTACCGTCATAGCTTCCCATATTAAAGGCTTTGGTTCCATGATACCCCATATACGATTCGGATTCATCGGCTGCCGATGACAAGGGAACAGGCTGATAACTACCTATCGCATTAAATCGTTGAGTCAGTCCGCTATAGATATCTGCCTGAAAACTCTGAGCATTTACGAAGTTGGTAAATACTTTTTCTTCATCGAGATTTACATCCGGTGCCCTGTCAAGAAATTTATCGCAGGAAACAACCAGGAGTAAACTCAAAATCATCATGATATATTGTATTTTTCTCATTGCTGAAATCTTTAAAAGTTTACACTTAATCCTACATTGTAAGCACGGGTCGGAGGCATAAAACCACCCCGATTGCTACGGTTGTCCGGATCCAGATATTTTTCTTTTGCCCATAAGAATGTATTAATCGACGACAGGTATATCCGGACATTGGACATATACAATTTATTCGTCAATCGGCTTGGAATGGTATATCCGGCTTCAACGCTTTTCATTCTCACATAAGCTCCTGAGCCGGCTTCATAAGTAGAATAATAACGTTCGTTATTGATCCATGTCTTACCATAGAAACGGGTAAATTTTGCATCATTGCTTATTTCAGGGGCCCAATAGTAATTGTGTTTCTCAAAAACGTTATCGTTGTTGGAGAATGCCCACATGATTTCCCAGTTCTTCATGAATAATGAATGAGCTGACCCCTGAAACAACATCGAGAAGTCAAAATTCTTCCAGTTACAGCTCAGTGTAAGTCCATATTGTAGTTCCGGAACAGTACCGTAACCCTGACGGTATGCGTCATCACTGTTGATCACGCCGTCATTGTTAAAATCATAATACTTCAGGTCTCCCGGAACAACTTCGGAATTGCCGGTCAAACCATTATGCGCACCCAACTGACTCGGACTATTCAGGATTTCTTCGTAACTATTGAAGTATCCGATATTCTTCCACATCCGTGGTGTTCCGATAGGATAACCTTCTTCTTTCTGGTAAGGCAGATATCCTTCCGGGTCTGTCTTTTTCAATACTTTGTTCCGGTTGAATGTAAAGTTTCCTTTTATCGAATAAGAGAAATCCTTATTGATTTTCATGTTGTGCTTGAGCTCAATTTCAAAACCTTTATTCTCGGTTTCCCCTATATTTGCCGCTTTGAAATCCGCACCTACATATTGAGGCTTAATATCGTCAACTAGAGTTAAAATGTTTTTGCGGTATTCCTGGAAGTAATCGAAATTGATACCCAGTAAGCCTTTATACAAATCGGACTCGAAGCCCACGTTAAATTTACGGGCAACCTCCCAGGTCACATTCGTATTTGCAATCTCCTTCTGTTGAATTCCGGTATAGTAATTATCCCCTGTGCCAAACGTAGATCCTCCACCACTTTTATACTCCTGTAGATATAGAAATCGTTGAGGAACTCCGTTAATATTTAGCTTATCATTACCGACCCAACCAAGAGAGGATCTTAACTTCAGGTTGGTGATAATATCTCCCAGCTTTGTATTTTTGATAAAATCCTCATTGCTGACCAGCCAACCCACAGAAAATGCAGGGAACAGGCCATATCGTTTATTTTTAGGAAAATTTTCGGAACCGTTGTATCCAATATTTACCTCTCCGAAATAACGCTTTTTAAAATCATAGGTTACACGACCCACCAATCCCTGATCGGCAACTTCAATGACTTCAGCATTATTATCTATAACGATAGACTTTGTTAATAGATTTCTGTTAGCCAGAAACAAACCTGTAAAAGAATGATCTCCAAAGGTACGGTTGTACATCAGACCACCTTCCAGATAAAATTTGTTCCAGTAGTCATTTTTCGGCGAACCGGAATAACTAAGTGGCGTATCTTCTCCGAATTTCTGATACGAATCCGTAGCTTGTGTATAGGCATATTCTGCGGTGCCTTTGCTCCAGGCTCTTCCGTTTAATCCCTGCGTATCATAGGAAGCCTGTACTTTAGCTGATAAACCTTTCGTGATAAAATCCAGCTTCTGAGCTAAATTAAGACTTGACTCCAGGGAACTTTTTACTTCATCGTATTTTCCGGACTCAGTGAGTTGTTTCATGATATTTGATCCGTTGCCACCGAAAGAACCATCCGGGTTATAGATAGGATATTCACGACCGGAATAAGCAAAAGCACCCCGGTAGATATTCCAACTACTCCAGATTGTACTCTGGGGTGAGGTCAGATTCTCAACCCGCGAACCAACACTCAGTGAGGCTGTTAAATCTTTCGACACATCGATATCCAGATTTGACCGGAAATTGAAACGTGAATAATTGCTGTACGGATCGTTTTTATAAAATCCATTCTGATTGATATATCCTCCTGAAACGAAATACCGGACTGTTTTACTACCACCTGTTATGTTGACGTTGTATTGCTGTTGAGTAGAATAATCTTTCATAATCTCATTCTCCCATCTGACGTCAGGGTGTGTCCACGGTGAAGCACCTGTCCTCCACAAAGCTAGATCATAAGCCAATGAACCACCTTGCGCACGGGGTGATCGGGTCTTGTTTTGCCCCCAGTCAGCAAGATAGCTCAGGCTCATAGCGTCATAAGCTCCAAGCGGATCGGGAATTCTGACCGGTTCGGTTAGTGCTGTTTGTGCGGTAAAAGAAACTCTGGGCTTACCCTGTTTACCTCGTTTTGTGGTAATAATAATAACGCCATTGGCACCTTTAACCCCATATACAGCGGTTGCAGAAGCATCTTTCAGGATATTTATACTTTCTATTTCATTCGGGTCCATTTTGGCATATTCCGAACGAACGATTCCATCTACTACATAAAGAGGCGTAGCATCATTCCAGGTAGCCATCCCCCGGATATATACGTCTGCAACGTCATTTCCAAGCTCTCCGGACGTCTGTACAACCTGAATTCCGGACAATTTTCCGGATAAAGATTGCGAGATGTTTGTAGCTGGAACGGATACTAACGTTTTATTGTCTATTGATGAAATTGATCCAATTACAGACTGTTTCTTTTGTACGCCATAACCAACCACCACGACTTCACTGAGTTTTCGGTCCTCATCGCTCAACTGTACATTAATAGTACTGCGCCCTTTAATGGGTTCTTCCAAATCGGCATAGCCTACATAGGTAATTTTAAGGACTGCATTCTGATTAGGAACCGTAATATGGAAATTCCCGTTTATATCGGTAATTGTTCCATTCGTCGTACCTTTTACGACGACATTTACACCGATCAAACTTTCTCCTGTTTTTGCATCCCTGACTTTTCCACTTATTTTTACTCCCTGTTGGGCATAGAGCGCCAATGAGGATAAGATCCAAAGTGTGAGAAATAATATATTCTTCATTAGAATTATCTTTATCGGTTATCAATAGCTTTCTTTTCTGAATTTGAATACGTAAGTACTCAAAGTCTGATATTCTTTTGTTATTTCCCAATATCTTTGATCTGTGACCAGTTTGGGGAAATACGTACTTGATTCGCTGGCTTTACCTTTATTTAGGACGACCTCAATAAAGTCGGATGGAGACGGGGCAAATAAAAATGCGTATTTCTTTTCTGCTACAAATGTTTTCAGTCGAAGCTCCATCTCATTCCCCGAAAGCATCAAAATAGTAAACCGGGTTTGGATATGAAATTTTTTCCATTGTTTCTGAACAGTTACGACTGTATCGATGACCGTTGGAGCCCCTGATTTATAGGTAAGAGAGACTTTGTTGCTATCACTAGACAGTGCTGCAATCATTTTCCATTTGTCCACGGTAAAATTGGCCCATTTACCATCTGTAATGCTCCAGGTTCCGTAGAAACTCACAGGTCCATTACCTTTATTGTAGTTTTTAAAAGTCGTATGGTAGGATCTGTAAATGCCGTTAGGTTCTATCAAAAGTTTACAGCTTGCTTCCTCCGGCGTCAGGGTGGCAGGCACTCCATCTACAGTTATTGACTCCTGTTTCCATAAGCCTGCAATATCTCCCTCTTCAAACTTATCTTTCTCACAGGATGAGAAAAGGGAAAGAGAGAAAAGCAGAATAATAAAGTAATATGCTTTCTTCATGGCAAGTATAATTGGGGATTAGTTCGATTGAGAGTCCGACATACGGTGAAATTTCAACACCGTTTTACCGATTGTTCCGTCGTTATTAAAATCAGCACGTTCGAGGGTTAAGGAAGTGGCATCTGCCTGAATTGTCCAGGAAGCAGGAATATCTATTGCCAGATTAAACAACCCGCCACTGTAGCTCCATCCTGACCTGGAAATGATTTTTGAAGCACGAACTGCAGCATAAGATGAATCACTTAGTACGCAGATATTATTCTCATTAATTTGCATGAGCATACGTGTACTGTCTTTGACGGTAGTAGTACCATTTATTGTCTTTGAAATCTGATGCCATTTGCCGATAAAACTTTTAACGACATCGTCATCACCGTTATCTTTTTGACAAGCGGTAGAAAGGAACAATGTAAAAAGGAGAAAAAGGGGGAATACGAAGCTGCGAAAGAAATTTCTTCCGATATAGTTTTTCATAGTTTTCCTCGATTGGTTATAGGTAGTAGTAAACTTCTTTGATGTTCTTTATTCCTGTATAAAAAGAATCAGAATCATTTGAAAAGAATCAATAAGGGAGAAAAATCTCCCTTATTGAACAAATAAGACTTATTTCACCAAGACTTTTGCGTTTTGTTCTGAGCCGTCCTGCCCCACAACTTTCACAAAATATACACCACTTTGAGAAACGGCCAGTTGAGTATTAGCTCCCGTTGCTTTAGCTTTGTTTACCAACGTCCCAACTGAATTATAAACTTCAATTTCAGAGGCTTCGCCAATCACATTGATAACCGATCCGGTTGTGTAAATTTTAATATTATCGGTTTTCGCTGTTTTCACTCCTGCCGGAACATTGACTGCAGTTCTTTGCTCTTCGGTATTATTTATTGTCACAGCATCCAGGTAAAAAACTCCTGCGGGAGAATTGATATAGGCATCAGTGCTGTTTTTACGGACATCAAATCGTACGGAAAACTCAGCAACATAACCTAATGAGGCTACATCCAATACACAATCCATCCAGGTACCTGCGTAGTCAGACCAGTATTTATTATTATCCAAACTGCTGGTAAGCTGATTTCCGGCGTAATCTTTAGCATTCAGCTGAACAGCGTAATAATCCATTCCTGCTTCCATTTGAGGAATATTTACCATCACATGCAAGAATGCTTTAGGATCATTTTTTCCAACCTGATAAATACCCGGGAATACGATACGGGGACCACCTTGCCACCATGAAGCGTTTGCACTCTTGCTGAACTTCATCACTTTTGTTGCATTCAAGGTTGCCAATTCCGTTGTAAAAGGATTAGCTACAATTTCTGAAGTATTTTCAGAATTTTGAAGATCCAGTTTGCTTACCCATTTATTATACGAGGTTTCATTACCCATGTACAGGGACATTTCAGTATCAGCCAAAATATTGATGCCACGGGGCAGGGGATCTGAGGTCAATGCAATTTCATCTATGTAATAGTTAGTTACAGGCTCAGCCTCACCGCCCCAGTTTTGGTCCATTAATATACAAATTCTTGAAAATGCCTCAGCGTTATCTCTGAACCATTTCAGGTCCACCACAACATCTTCCCATGTACCCGCCTTCGCTAAATTCAGATCGAAACGCTTGGTTCCTTTATATGTATCTCCCCAGGGAGTACCATCACCATTAATATTTACACTAAACCCTTTGTTCAGGTTTTCACGGTAATGAAAGAAGTGCAGGTAACGGTTGGCATCAGTTATGGTTATTGGATCTGTCAAATCCAGATTTAGAAAATCAGGCCACCAGCTCTTTCCTTTGAGAGAAGTCAGTTGCAATGCCTTTTCGGTCTTGTTCAGTCCCGTTTTGTCGGGATTGTCAGTAATACGGGAAAAAGCAGGAGCTGCGTCTGTCCCAAAATTCACATAACGGCCATCGGTTTTAATCTCACCCATTGCCCACGAAATCATATCCATTCGTGAGAATGATTCTGTTGCTACTTCACCCGTGAAGAGCTTTGATTCTGCTGCTGAAATAATCGAACTGCAGCCAATCAACAACGAGAGGAGAAATGTTTTTTTCATAATACAATAAAATTAATTGGTTAATAGAATAAGGATACAAATAGATTATTTTTCTCTGTATTGATATCACAAAATTAGGTTCTGAGAGTTTTTGGTTTATTCAGTATTGTATCAAAAGCTCTCAATTCTGTAACAATACATATTTTATCACACTGATTATCAACCCACTTTAATTTTAAACGCGAATATTTTGTCATCCGATTTAATATTAACGATGTAAAAACCGGGATTCAGATTGATCGGGAATGTACCCTGCGCATTAACCCCGGAGCTTGCTAAAACGTGTTGTCCCAGCATATTGAATATCGTAATCCTGCAAGAAGAGACATCTGCCAGATTCAGATGCAAAAAACGATTCGCATAATAGGCCACATTCTGAGGTTCTGTACTCTGTGTGACAGCAGATGTTCCCTGATTAACGGGTATTATAAATGTTGCGACAGAGCCTGGCTGTGCATCATATGTAAAACTAGAACCTGTTAAGGTAATCAGGGACAAGGAATTTTTCACATCCAGATCTTCCTGTACCCTCGTCCGGATTTGTTTAATCTTTGGACCTACTCCGGTAAAGCCGGACAAATCAACTTCAAACTTCCGAATGTAAGTGTCTGGATTATTTACCGTCACGATAAGCTCTTTTTCATTCGGGCTAATCGCAGTTAGCACATTTTCAGTCGGGTTATCTATAATAGTGTACCCGGGTTTAATGTAGCGACTGAACTGGGCACGAATATTAAAAGCGATAGATTTAGTGATCGGGTTTGCCATATCTGCATAATTAGACAAAATAAGTCCCCACTGAGGGCCGCTGATATCGGCACCAATTTGCCAGTCAATCCATGCCGTGCATTTCATCTCCTTAATATCTGTGACGATACGATTAGCCATCAGCATAATCTGATCATTTGAGGTACCACTTATATTCAGCGGGCCGGATTCTGACTGCCAGACCTTTTTACCTAAAGAAGCTGCCAGATCAGCCAAACTCTTTCTATTGGTGCCGTAATAGCTGTGAACATCTATCCTGCTGATTTTTGATACAATATCTCCGGCACCGATATATCCTTGCAAACCAGTGTATCCATCATCGATACTGTTGGCATCCATGGCGACAATACTGCAATAGGGTGTCATCTCTTTTGCCGAAAGCTTATTATAAAGCTCACGAATCATAACGTGCTGGTCATTTTGTCCGAAATAACAACCTTCCTGACCGCCCAAAGCTGTCCACCAGGTAGAATATGGCTCATTAAATGGTTCTACCCAATTGAAAGTGATGCCCAGAGAATCATGATAATACTTAACCACTTCCGTCAGATAATCAGCAAAATCATCAAACATATCCGCTTTCAGATTGCATACGTTACCTGATGCATTACCGGCAGAGCAACCGCTTTTAGTCATCCAGTAAGGAGGCGAATTGGAAAATGCCACTAATTGAATATCGTTCACTCCGTTTTTGGCAATTCGTGAGGCAATTAACTGCTTCAGGATTTTTCGTTGATTAGCATCCTGGGCCCAGTCATACGGAGCTGTTGCGCTCGCCTTATATCCGGGCATGGCCCCTCCATCGGTTCTCATATGGTTGTGGGTCGGATCATCCCCTCCCCCGATATTAAACCGGAAAAGATTCATATTCAACCCATTTACGGGATCGGTAATCCAGTCGCATATTGATTTGATTTTGGAGTCAGAAAAACCGCCCATTATATTTGCCCACCAACACAAGGAACCACCCCAGCCTTCCATTGTCTGATTTTTCAGAGAGGGAACTATTGATACAATCGCAGGAGTAAGAGGTGCCGGACTATCAGATAGGAGGATTTGATCGAAGTAATAATCTCCGGCATCATCGGCTATTTTAACGGCAATTGTTTTCAGTTTTACACCTACCGAAACCGGCAATATATAATCCGTCCATCTTCCGGTTACGCTTTTGCTTTGCCAGGTATCACTGGTCTGATATCCGCCCTCCGGGGTATAAGTGAGTGCAATCCGGGAAGAGGTATTCTTATAGACCAGCACATGGAGATACTGGTTAGTGGTGGTAATCGGAACAGAAGATGAAAAGGTCACCTCCAACCCAATCCAATAGGGATCTGCTGAAGTTTTACTGATTTTATAGCATTTAGAGGTACTGTTTTCTGTGCTATTGGATGCCGGATTGGCAAAAGACCAGGTAGAGGCCGATAATCCGGATTTGGAATAGTTAAGCCAACTTGCAACAGTTGCAGGCGGAGTAGCCGTTTCAAAGTCAAGCAATACGTTTTCTGTCGCCTGAGTTATACCCAAACAGATAAATGAAAAAAGAAAGATAACATACATTCTCATAGGAATAGATTTGATAAAAGGTTATAAACGTATTATTTCAGTTACAGCAACAAAAGTAAAATCTGACACCTCTACCCTCTTTCAGTATTATACCGGAATATTTCAATATTGTAACCGGGCATGAATACCTATCGAAAGAAATTAATAGATATCAGTCGGTTTTGACTTTTCGTCTGTGACTTTTCCGGATTCAAATCTTAACAGTTGATTAAAATCTATCTGAGACTCGGGTTTATACCTGTTGCTGTTCATATAGGATAACAGGCTAATCAGTAATTGTTTTGCCTGAGGACGATTATCCAGATCGGTATTTAAATCAATTGAGGTATAAATCAAATTACCTTTTCCTGCCCTGGTTTCAAAAACCAATCCCAGCCGTCTGTTATTAATCCAGTTATCAACCATCTCAACAATAGGATTCACGCCCTGTATGCTGTCAAGGATTATCGTCTTTGAATTTGTATTCAAATCCCACCATTGCCAGTCGGAGTGCATATCAGTCGGAAACAGTTTTAAAGCAGGATGGCCGGGATTACAAAGTACCCCCATAGTGGCTGCTTGTTTGGGGAAGTGAACCGGACTCCAGAATACCGGGATAAACTTGCCCTCAATTCCGGTTAATTTCTTCCAATCCGGATTGTATAAAACATTCTGTCCTTTTGAAAGTGCATTCTGTGCAGTTCTAAAATCACGTGTATAGACTACATTACCTGAATCTACTTTGGCATTCGCCGGATAAACCCACAATTTCCAGCTGTTTTGATACGGACTGTTTTCAATGCTGACTTTTAAATAAATCTGTTCTGCCGATTGTACAGAACTGAGTGCTGCGGATATCTTTCCTATAGCGGTATTTTTTCCATTGGCTATTTCGTTGGGAATAAATTCGCCCGACTGATAAACGGTTCCATTTGACGAACATATCTGCCATAAAACTTTAGGTTTCGACAAATTGTTTCCCGAATAATTAGCCACCTCAACCTCAGCCGTAAACACCTCGCTATTTTTAAACACCGGCTTCCCGAATCTGGCAAGCGGTACTACCTGTGAGCAAAATGATCGGAACTCTTCAGGAGCAATCAAACCCTTGGAGTCCCAAAAGGCGTCGAGCAAACCTACCAATGCCGTTCCCTGTCCCGGGAAATCGTGCAGGTCCAGCAATTGAAAACCGCTGGCTCCCTTGGTTTTCAATGCCCGTTCAATTTCTTCTTTATATAAAACTGCCGCAAGTTTACCCGAAGCCATCAAATAGTCGTTCGCTTTTGATAGTAATCCCTTTTTCTCCAGATCATTCCTGACAGCCATAAAATTGAGAGGTTCCAATACACCGGTGTATTTGGGTATCTCATTCACATTCGGATAAACACAATATTGTCCCACCTCATGAGTCACAATCGGCACAGGAATACTATCAACAGACGCAGAGTAATCCACATCGAAGCCGGGCGATTGCGTACCAAAGATACCCTGCCCTCTTACCCAGCCTTTTTTAGTATATTGGGTTATGTAATAATCGTCATTGGGTTCCGGCCATAAGCCATGCCCTTTTTCAAATGTAAAAGTCGTGCTTGTATATAAATGCCTGGGGTCCTTATTTTTTAGTCTGGCTACAAAATCGTTCAGGTACTTAAAATCGGGTTGCAATTCATTACCAATACTCCAAAAGCAAAAGGATGGATGATTTCCGTATTCACGGATAATACGATCTGCCTCTTCGTACAGAAACCGGCTGGTGGCTGTATCCTGGTTTACAGTTAAAGACCACAGCGGGAGTTCTATCTGCAGATAAAATCCCATTTCATCAGCAACCTCAAAAGCATATTTCGGAGGACACCACGAATGAAATCTCAGATGATTTAATCCATATGAACAGGCAGTTTTAAATACTTTTCCCCAACCTGCCTTATCCATTGGCGGACAAGCTGTTTTTGGAAAGACACAACACTCTAATGTACCACGCAGGAAGATATTCTGTCCGTTAATCTGAATATGTGAATTTCGGTTTGTAAGACTTCTCATACCAAATACAGTAGTCAGGGAATCTGAGAACTCCTTATTTTTCAATACAACAGAAAGATTGTACAAATCAGGGGTTTGCTCACTCCACAGCCTGAATTTATCACCCATGGGATAAGATATCCTGATCTCATCATTGTCCCTGATTTTTACCGGTACTATTTTTCCGGGTAGATTCTTCTTATCAACCAGGTCTTTTGCACAAAGAGTAATATTACCGAAAAATTGCTGCTTATCAGGATTATTCAACCTGATTACCACATCTACACGTTTTTGGGATACATCCGGAAAAGTCTGAATGGATGAAATGTTGATTCCTGATCTTTTCTCCAGTGAAATCTCTCCGATTATACCATTCCAGATAGTCTGTGTTTCTTCAGAATAAGCATGAGCCAAACCGTTGGGACTATTCTTGGTAGGAACACTTATATCATATTTTTTCCTGTTATCTATCCGGATCACCAGTTTATGCTTCCCGGGAGTAAGTTTTGATGTAAGATCATAATAATGGGGTGCAATCAGGCTTTCCTGCAAAGCGCCGGCTTCTTTTCCGTCAATCCACAATCGGGACTGCCAGATAACACGCTCAAGTTTCAGGACCAGGGATTTATTTTTCCAACCGGAAGGGATATCCACGACTTTCGAATACCATGCA
Organism: Bacteroidales bacterium; assembly: GCA_963668555.2. Taxonomy (GTDB): domain Bacteria; phylum Bacteroidota; class Bacteroidia; order Bacteroidales; family UBA7332; genus CAXXIC01. The sequence continues at coordinate 3,231,289 of CAXXIC010000001.1, read as the reverse complement.
ACACCAATATAGCTGTTTCTTCTCGTCAGGTATAGTACCTGTGGCATAGAAAACTTTGGCGTCAGTTTGTTTGGAATCCCTATGCCGGCTTCATCGGTAGTACCAGGAAGATTAATCTGTTGAGAAAATGTGTTCTGATACCATTTATTTTTCAACCCTATATCTGTACTATCCAATTTCACATTCCAACTTCCGGCCAGCGATATTATTTCACGGGCATTGGAGGAAAATGACAGGAGCGTACATAAACTGATCAGAACTGATTTACTTTTTACGAAACTGGTAATTTTAAGGCGGTATGTCTTCATTGTAATTAATTTAATGCTTCAGAAAACGATTGACTTTTTTGTTTTAGCTACACCTGAAACCCGCATACATTGTCATACTCTTGGGCGAACGACAGTGCATGCTCGTTTCACATAATCAAATCAATATTTACAATGCAAAATAACAACTTAATTAAATGCATAACCATAGAAAAAAACACGAATAGAATAGATTATTCTATGATCTGCAAAACACAATATAAAAACCAACTATTTTTAAATAAGAAACTTACATAATTAAGGCTGGAATAAAAGTGGTTTTAAATCTGATTTTTCTGATACTCTGAAGGAGTAGTTTTATACAATTCAGTAAAGCAGGTCGTAAAATAAGAAGGAGAATTAAATCCAACCTAATGCATACTTCGGATATGTTCAGCTCTTTTCCCCCGAGCAACTCACAGGCTCTTTTCAGTCTGATATTCCGGATGAACTCACCTGTACTCTGACCTGTCAGCGCTTTAATCTTCCGGTGTAATCCTATCCGGCTAATGCTCATTTCTACCGCTAAACTATCGCTGTTGAAATCGGTATCCTGCATTTTGTCAAGAACTATCGTAATCAGAAATAAAAGTGTTTTCTTCATGGATTTCTTTCTTCAATCAAGGTTTAAGATTTTGGATCATTTCATCGAAATACCAAAGCGCAATTCCGATTTGCAATAAACTTATGACTAAATAAAAAAGCCAACTTGCATCAGGCTTTATCGCAGTGAAATGACAGGTCAAAATTAGATTCCATCGCAATTTTCAGCTTTCTGTATTATACCAGAGAATTATACTATTGTAACAATACCCTGTAACCCCGCCTATAGACAGTAAAACAACACCTATAAAGGGATTGTTCTGAAACAAACATAATTATGTACCGGATTCCCCAACAATAATATGAAGCCATATCGGAATAATAAAAAAAGCCCTCCCCTCCTTCGTCCGGAACAGGAGGAAGGGGGAAGGGCTCATAGTGTTTCTGCTATATTATCTTATTTCTTTATTTCACCGGTCTAATTACAAATCCGTAGTTGTACTCCTTATCTTTCAACAGGTATTGTTCGTGCGGATAAGCACCCCAACTGTTGTCACCACCTACACCACGCTGAGCCAGGTCAACACACAGGACAACTTCTCTGCGGGGAGTAATATCGTTGACATGGCGATATTTCTTGCTTAATCCAGGATCAAAATCTTCAGGAAGATTATTCAACGCACTCACGCAAATCGGTTGAAGACCTTCGATGCGGATACCGTTGCCTTCGTTGTTGGTTAAAGTCAACCAACGAACATCGGTTTTGTATCCGTTCTCCTGTGGACGCGTGTAGGGAACATATTGGTCAGCTACTTTACTGCTGTAAATTCCGATTTCAGAAGCAGTATTGCGATCGATATAATTTTCCCACGGACCACGACCATAGAAAGTGAAGTTTTCAAATTCTTTGCCTAAAGTCATAATCATCCCGAAGCGGGGCATTTCGGGTAATTCGTTGGCTCCGGCTTTATAGTGTACATTCACCGACAAGGCACCATCTCCGCTCATGGTATAAACGATTTGGTAGTCCGATGCCACATCTTTCAGGTAAATATCGGCCGTTATGATTGCTTTGCCGCCTTCTTCTTTTACCTCCACTTTTTTGGTCGAAAGATTATCGCCGGCAGTACGCCAAATGTTGCATTTAGTTTGCATTCCGTTACCGAAGTCGTTATCGGTGGGTGCACGCCAGAAGTTAGGAGCCGGTTTTTGGTTGAAATACCAGTTATTACCGGCTTTGTAACCGCCAATCAGTCCCGACCATTTATTAATAGACACTTCCACACCGGCGGCACTCAGGGTGATACGGTCTTTTTCGTCCTTCACCGTAGGAGTATTGCCTTTGGGTTCTGCTTTTATAAAGAATTTCCCTTCGCCCAACCTGAATTGCTCACGAGCTACCTCGTGGCCTTGCGGAATCACTTCCGAACCGTAACGGGTGAGTGCGAATACATTCAACATATATTCCACGCCGTCTGTTGCAGGCATTTCAGGCATAGCCAATTGCACCTGTTTTTCTGATTCTGGATCCAGATTGAGATCAAAATTGCCTTGCTTAATCACTTCCCCGTTTTTCAATACTTCATATTTGAAAATGTAGTCCTGAAGATTGGTATAGTGTAATTCATTGGCTACGGAGATCAATCCTTTTTCCGGTTGAATAGCTTTGAAGTAAATGTCCTGATAATATTTTTTCACTTCCATCAAACCGGGGTGAGCCGTACGGTCAGGAAAAACCAGTCCATTGTGGTTGAAGTTTTCATCATTGGTATAATGTTGGCTACCCATGTCGCCACCGTATGCCCAATATGGACGGCCCACTTCGTCGGTCATTTGAATGCCCTGATCCACCCAGTCCCAGATGAAACCGCCCTGCATATTTTTGCTTCCGCGGATAATATCCCAATATTCTTTGAAATTACCAGAGCTATTCCCCATGGCATGAGCATATTCACACATGATAAAAGGTCGTTTCACGCTTTCCCGACCTGCATATTCTTTCATATATTTGATGCTGGGATACATAGGACAAACCACATCGGTATTTTCTTTTTCTGCGGCCTGCTCAAATTGCACCAAACGGGTTTTATCACGCTCCTTGATCCACTTATAGGTTTTCATAAACACATCACCATTGCTGGCTTCGTTTCCAAGCGACCAAAGAATAACCGCTGCGGAGTTTTTGTCGCGTTCCACCAGGCTAATGGTTCTATCCATATGTGCGCCATCCCATGCCGGGTCGAATGCCATATTATCTTTGCTGTAACCCATACCGTGACTTTCAATATTTGCCTCGTCCACCAGGTAGATTCCATATTTATCACAAAGTTTCACCCAGTCGATATTGTTGGGATAGTGACTGCAACGAACAGCGTTGATATTGTGCTGTTTCATCATACGGATATCCTTCATCATGGTCTCTTTGTCCTGATAGTGGCCGGTTACGGGATTATGCTCGTGGATATTTACACCATGTACATAAATGCGTTTACCGTTTACCAGAAGCTGACCGTTTTTAAGCTCTACTTTGCGGAAACCAATTTTGGTGGAAACGGTTTCAATGAATTTACCGCTTTCGTCCTTCAATGTCAATACCAACGAATAGAGATAGGGCGTTTCGTTGCTCCAAAGATTAGGTGCAATAATATCTTTGGTAAATGAAACCTCTTTTTTGCCTTCTGCCGAAGCGGTGATTCTCAGGCTTTGACTGAAAATCTCTTTCCCGCTAGCATCTAACAATGATGCTTCCACCAATCCGGTTTTACCCGACTTATTGTAATTACGAAGCGTTACGTCCACAGCGAGTGAGCCATTTTTATAATTTGCATCCAGATCGGGACGGGCGAAGAAATCGGCAATGCGAACATTTTCTGTACTATATAGATAGACATTGCGATCAATGCCAGACAGGCGCCAAAAGTCCTGATCTTCGAGATACGAACCGTCGCTCCAGCGGTAGGCTTCCACCGCTACAAGATTTTTACCGGGCTTCACATATCTGGTGATATCAAATTCCGCCGGACTTTTAGTGTTTTCGGAATAACCCACCTTTTCACCATTCACCCAAATATACATAGCCGATGTGCCTCCCTCGAAATGAAGATAAACGCGGCGACCGTTCCAGTTGGCCGGAAGGTCGAAGTTACGGCGATATGATCCTACAGGATTATCGGAATGATCAATATAGGGAGGATTTTTGGGAAATGGATAGGTAATATTGGTATAAATGGGTATTCCATACCCCTGAAGTTCCCAGTTGGAAGGCACTTTGATCTCTTTCCAGTTGGTGACATTGAAATTGGTTTTGTAGAAATCTTTCGGCCGTTGATCGGGGGTTGGAGACCACTGGAACTTCCAGTTCCCATTCAGCGAACTATACCAGGGGGAACGGCCATATTCATCAGCCATTGCTGAACGTTCATCGGCGAAGGGCAGGAAAGTCGCACGTGCCGGTTCGCGGTTAATCTGAAATACAGCCGGATTTTCCCAGTCATTTACGAGTGGTTTTTCCTGCGCAAATGCAGGTATAGCCAATGATGCAATAAGACCCATCCGGATCCATTTTCTTTTCATAGTATTTCTGTGTTAATTGTGTGAGATATTAGAATTTTTGATGGTTCAAAATTAACTTTTACTGCAATGTGCTACTTTCAATGTTATATCAGAGTGTTGATCTATTGTAACAAGCAATCCGGATAACGAAAAAAAATCAGGTCGGTTTCACCCGCAAGACTTCTGATTGATTATTGGCATATTAAAAGTCACTTCTGATTTTTCCGGATATATTCGGAAGGTGGCATTTTAAACAACTCTGCAAAGCAGGTAGTGAAATAGGATGGCGAATTAAATCCTACTTCATAGCAAACTTCCGATACATTCCGACCTTTTTCCAAAAGTAATTCACTGGCACGTTTCAGCCTTATGTTACGGATAAATTCCCCGGTACTCTGTCCTGTCAGCGCTTTAATCTTTCGGTGCAATCCCATCCGGCTAATGCTTATTTCTGCCGCTAAGCTATCGCCATTGAAATCTGTATCCTGCATTTTGTCAAGAACGATTGTAATCAGCTTTTGCAAATAAGGGTCATCTACTGCTTGAGGCTGGGTGATTTCGACTTGTGCTGACTCTGAAGAAATAATATTTTTATATCGTTCCCGGAGTATTTCACGCAGTTCAATCAATTTATTGACCCGAATACTCAGGTGCTGAGGATGGAACGGTTTGGTTATATATGAATCTGCCCCGATACTCAACCCTTCAATCTTGTTTTCTATTTCCGATTTTGCAGTCAACATAATTATCGGAATATGATTCGTCTCGACTGAACTTTTAATCTGCCGGCACATCTCTATTCCATCCATTTCGGGCATCATCACATCACTGATAATCAGGTCATATTCATTTTGCCTTACTTTTTCCAGCCCGATTAATCCATTTTCGGCCTCTTCCAGATTATATTCACGGCCCAAGATACCGGTGATATAGCTTCTTATTTCAGGATTATCTTCTACGATCAGAATTCTTTTTTTATTCTCGTCCTGTTCGTCTTCATTGCGCTCCTTTGATCCCGATATAGAATCGTCCGGGTTCAAATCTGATAAGGAATCGTGTACAATATTTGCATATTGGACACTCATTTCGTCAGAACGTTCTTTTACCGGATAGAAACGCCGATCAGCAGGAATCAGGATCGTAAATCTGGTTTTTACATTCGGAGTACTTTCAACAGTTATTGTTCCGTGGTGCAGTTCTATAAGATTTTGGGTCAGATGTAAACCGATCCCCGATCCGCGTTGTAATCCGCTTTTTTCTTTTCCCTGATAGAATCGCTCAAAAATATTATTGAGATCATGAGGCAAAATACCTATTCCGGAATCCGACACCGATATTTCCACAAATGCAGTTCCTGATGCATCTGCTTTTTTCATAACAGAAACAAGGATCTCCCCATTTACAGGAGTAAACTTAAAAGCATTGGATAGTAAGTTGAATAAGGATTTATCGATAAACTCAGGATCAAACCAGGTCGTAAGCGTCTCTTCATCATGAATGAGTTCAAACCGGATATTTTTCTGAAGCCTTAACTCTTCGAATGAAAGCATCTCCTCTCTGATAAATGCTATAATATCGGTCAATTGCACTTTCAGTTGCATTTGCCCTCTCTCTGTCTTACGGAAATCAAGTAACTGATTCACCATGCGCAATAGTCGCTTTGAGTTGCGTAACATCAACCTCAAATGCATCTTTTTGTCGGAATCGGTTTCTTCCAATAGAAGTTTTTCGAGTGGACCAATCAAGAGCGTCAACGGGGTCCGGAATTCATGGGAGATGTTAGTGAAAAACTGCAGCTTTTCCTGATTAAGCTCCATCTCTTTTTCCCGTTTGGCCCGTTCGATTTTCAGGCTGTTTCTCGAACGAATACGAAGGGTGAGAAACTGCCAGATAAAATATCCAAATATGCCGAAAGTCAATACATACAACAGGTACGCCCACCAGGTTCTCCAGAAGGGTGGTTTTATAACGATTTGTATCGATGTAATATTCTTATCGCTCCAGACAGCGTCAGGACTGGATGCTTTTACACAAAACAGATATTCGCCCGGGGGGAGATTCCGATAAGTCACACTGTTTTGATTTCCAATCTTATTCCATTTTTTGTCCGCCCCTTCCAGCAGGTATGCGTATTGTATTTTTGGGGCAGCATTATAATTTATGCCCATAAATTCGATAGTAAATACGGATTGATTGTAATTCAGCACAATTTTATCGGCAAGGGTAATATTCTTATCCAATGGCGATTTTTGAGACTTCCCATCCGAGGGTCTTACGACTTCATTAAAAACTGATAGTCTGGTAAAAACGACTCTTGGACAGCGATCATTTTTTGATACACTCAGGGGATTAAATATATTTACACCGCCAAGTCCGCCAAAAGCCATTTGTCCGTCTTTCAACATAGTAGCGCAACGCTCGGCCAGTTCTCTGTTTTGGACGCCATCCTGCGTATTGTAGTTCTTTATCTCACTTGTTTGAGGGGTAAGTCTTGAAATACCTTTGCTGGTCCCCATCCATAATCTACCTAACCGATCTCTCAAAAGCGATCTTACATAATTGCTCGCTAATCCGTTTTCTTCCTGATATGCAATCTCTTTTTTATTGTGAATTAAATGGAGTAACACCCCATCTCCTTGAGATGCTATCCAAACACTATCCCCACTAATCAGTATATCACTTACCACTCTCAACTGCGCCTTAATAGGACGGTTAATGGATTTATTATTTTGTGGATTATAACAGATGACTCCCGCCCCATAAGTTCCAATCCATAACCAACCGTTCTTGTCCTCCCGTATGGATCGGACTGCAGTTTTACTACTAAAAAGTTTGATCCGGCTAAAACCGGCCTTTTCCTTATTGTATTTGGCCAGTCCATCTTCGGTACCAATCCAAACCGATCCGTCTCTTGATTCAAAAATGCAACGAACATCATTATTGGGTATGGAGTTCGGATTCTTTCCATTATATACAAACTGAGTTACCTTTCCTCCGTTACTATTCTGAATAATTAATCCACTATTATAGGTTCCAATCCACTTATTACCATGAGAGTCGATATAAATGACCTGATAAATAAATCCGGATGTTTTACCGGGCAAAACAAACTTACGAAGTTCGTCATTCTTTATATTCATATTATATAAACCCATTCCGTCAGTCGCAATCCATAACACGCCATTTCGGTCACACTGTAAAGATGTGATCGGAGCATTGGGATATGAACCGGGATCTTCAGCCACGTGCTTAAACAATTTAAACTTTGGCGGTGTACCCTGCAACATATTCACACCCGCCCAGGCCATTCCAATCCAGATATTATTGTCCCGGTCTGCAAATAAAGTATTAATGGAAGAACTACTCAATTTGGAGTCTGCTTCTCCATGTGTAATGACTTGAAAAGGAAATTTATTTTTTGTACTAAAACTCAATTCAGAGAAGTTCATCAAAAATGCATCGGAGCCAATCCAGATGCGGTTATTCCGGTCTTCAATTATTTTACCAATCGATACTTTAGCAAGCTCTGATGGGTAATTTACCGGCTCCAACCGATCTGACAAATTATTATACAGATAACATCCTTTTGATGTTCCTATCCAGATACGATTTAACCGATCCCGGAAAATAGTGCGAATAAATGAAGCTTCTTCCGGTAAATTGTAATATAAAGTTTGCCGCCGACGAAAATCATACCGGTATAGCCCGTTGTGACGTGTTCCTATCCATAAACTACCCTGATGATCATCGAGTAAACACATCACGTTAACCGGGGATAGAGCACTACCAGGCTTTGGTAGTTTCAGAGCATAAAAGCGCTGTTTTTTACTATCAAAATAATTAACACCATTACCATAAGTTCCAATCCATATTTTCTGTTTATCTGCACTCAGGGCAAAACTGGTAATATCGTCATATATAAGTTTTAAGGGAGATGTCGTAGTCCGGACTTTAATTATACTATCAGAAACATAATCATAAATATTGAGTCCATCAGAAGTTCCAATCCAGATATTTCCGTTCGGAGCCTGTATCATGGCCTGAGCCCTGTTATGAGATAATGAATAGCGTCCCTTTTTGACGGAGAAAGTGAAAAAATTTTTACCGTCAAATTTGCTAACCCCTTCTTCAGTTCCAATCCAGATAAAGCCATATTTATCCTGCAATATCTGATAAATAATATCACTGGACAAACCATGTTCGGTCGCATATTTATGGATAAAAAATGATTCTCTTTTTTGTGCAAATAAGAGAATCATGCTGCATAGGCTGAGGAGGCAAAATGAAAATATTTTTTTCATGGCGGGAGTAATGGTTATCTACATGGTAAAGCTTCTGCAAAGAAAACAATTCAAACGCATCCTGACAAATAATTAACCGTCGACTTTTGGGTATAACTTTTAGTCTTGTAAACTTGTTACAATAGCGAAAGGATTTCTCTCAAAATTGAAAGATCCGCAAATTTTACTTTTCGAAATTTGCAAAAAAGTAAATGGTTGCAGACTTATCATCTCAGCAAGAATACTTTTTGCAACCCCGATTTTATTTATTAACAAACAGATATGACCCCTTTTCAAAATTTGCCTGTTATGAAAAACACACGTATTGCACGATTTCCACACCATTCAATTGCACACGTCATCCGTAAATTATCCATCCTGACTCTGACCGCAGTGTATTCTCTGCCGATCATAGCCGATAAAGGATTGGGGATGGACCCTCCGTCAAAACCTGACGTCTGCAAATTTGTGGTAAATACATCAATCCGACATCAGACCATTGACAATTTCAGCGCATCTGACGGGTGGAGCATGCAGTTTATCGGTTTGTGGCCTGATGCCAAGCAAAACAAAATGGCTGACTGGCTCTTTAGCACCGAGATGGATGCATCGGGCAAGCCAAAAGGTATTGGATTGTCTCTCTGGCGATTCAACATAGGTGCAGGTAGTTCTGAACAAGGCGATTCAAGCAAGATCGACAGCCCCTGGACGCGGTCGGAATGTTTTCTGCGCCCCGACAATACATATGACTGGACAAAACAAAAAGGACAACGCCATTTTATGCAACTAGCCAAACAACGTGGCGTGAATAAGTTTTTGGGTTTTATACTGTCTGCTCCCGTCTACTGGACTCAAAACGGATTGGCGACAAATACAGGCAGAGGAGCTACGTTTAATCTCAAAGAAGATCGCTACGACGATTATTGCAGATTTATGGCAGATGTGGTCGAAGGACTTAAACAGCACGAAGGTATTAAACTCGATTATATTTGTCCTTTCAACGAACCCGACGGGCACTGGAACTGGGTAGGGCCTAAGCAGGAAGGTACTGCGGCTACCAATCAGGAGATTGCCAAAACCGTCAGAATATTAGGAAATGAATTTGCCCAAAGGAAGATAGACACAGAGATATTAGTATCTGAATCTTTTGATTACAACTGTCTGTTCAGAGTGCATCCTTATGTGAAAGCAGACCGTGGATTCCAGATCCAATCGTTCTTCTCGCCAGACAGTACCGCTACCTATATAGGCAAAACTCCAAATGTTACAAACAGGATTGTCGGGCACAGTTATTGGACCAATACCCCCCTCTCCGACCTGCGTTCGATACGTCTTGACTTGGGCAATGAACTCAGAAAAAACAATATGAAATTTTGGCAGACAGAATTCTGCATCATGGGAAATGACAAAGAAATCGGCGGTGGCGGTGGTGCAGATTTAACCATGAAGACAGCCCTGTATGTCGCCCGTGTCATTCATCATGATCTGGTTTATGCCAATGCTTCCGCCTGGCAATGGTGGCGATCGGTAGCAACGAGTGATTACAGGGACGGACTTATTTACACCCAACCGGATAAGAACCTAACGGATGGTACTTTTTCAGATTCAAAACTCATGTGGACACTGGGCAACTACAGCCGTTTTATCCGCCCGGGAGCCAAACGGTTAAACGTTACCAGTTATAACAATTCCGGTGCAGTCGTGAAAGAAGGGGACACCGATCCTTACGCAATTATGATTTCCGCGTACGAAAACCAAGACAAAACGCCTGTCATAGTAGTTGTTAATTATCAGGACAAAGCTAAAACAATCCATATCAAATGGGACAGGAAAGCGCCAAAAAAATGGCAACCCTACTATACAACCGATACAAACGGAGATAATCTGGCCCCAAAACAAAGCATTAAATACGGATCTGAGATTAGGATTCCGGCAAGATCAGTAATTACTTTAGTAGGGAAATAATATCGTAGCGAATCTTCCCCGCTTATTTGACACACGGATGACACGGATACGGAGCAACACGGATTTTTTCCTTATCCGTGATCATCCGTCTAAATCCATGTCATCCGCGTGCTAAAGAATCCGCCCGTTGCCATTCCAGGAATGGATACAGACTGTTTATTGATTTTCAAAATAGTTTTTTAGGACCCCAATGCGAACAAGCAATGTCATGCTTTTCAACGATTCAATTATTTCATCATCAAGATCGATATCATTTAAATACATAAAATAAGCCTCTATCAGATTTACATCATTGCGAATAGCAACCAGGAACAATTTTTCAGTCAGAAAACTAGTTATTTCATATTCTGTAACCGTATTTCTTCCCTTGAAAATATTATCGACCTTAGGTAAAAATTCATCCAAATCCACTTCCGGATTGCAATGATATTTCTCAAAATGATTCATGAGTTTTATCATCGGATAATCCGGATAAATATGGGAATATGTTTCAAGCTTACGTGAATACTCCTCAGGAGAAGTCTGCTTAAGCAGCTTCAGTTGCATCATGGCTACCAACGATGTTGCCCCGATTTGTTTCTCCAGATCCATTATCTTTTTGGCGGCCTTCTTGTGATTATCATTCAATAAAAAAAGAATTTCGTTAATTAACTCATATTGCTTTGATGTAATTATTACCTCTTCACTGACTCCGACAAATTCATTTGTATTCTCATCCGTGATCGACATATTCAATTCGTCATCCCAATGATCCACATAATCATAAACCTTGCTTTCATTGGTAATTTCAGGATAAATCTGCTCCGCCAAAGTGATCATCCTGTTAGTTTCAGTATCAGATAGGTTGTCCAGCCCTTTATTCATCAAGGACATAAACTCCTCCTTCATGTTCGCCAACATATGTTTTGAGAATGCAAAATCCGGATCAGAATCATCATCCTCTTCTGCCATACCAATATAGGTAAAATTTCCTTCGCCGGCATTCTTTTCAAGTAAATTGAGTATTTGTTGTACTCTTGCTTTCGAGTCAAAACCGGTGTTGACATACACGGGATTACCATCGACATTACCAAAATCCAGCTCAATCAGTTCGATATCATCCGTATCGTCTTCCAGCATATAACGGGTGACAGATGTATAATCTTTACATGGATGAAACCCATAGTCCCCGGCGTACTCTACTGCGCCATATATAATATTGTGTGCCAATTCATACGGAATTTTCACCATTAACAATGGCCCTAAATACTTGTCCAATATCTCGTGATATTCTTCCAAATCAATATTAAACCGATAAAAGGTGTCTTTCACCCCCAGGCACCCTAAATCTACCAAATAGAAACACAACGTGATATTTCCATTGGTATGACTTCTGGCGATAACGATGTTAGCCAACTTCTCTTCTTCCCAATGTTTATTTATCAAACACTCAAAGATGGGTAATTTACGCGCTTTCTGACGAATGTAATTCTCCGGACTAAGGTGTTGGACCGGTGCTTGCTTTTTCTTTATTGCCATGATTGATTTTTTGGCAAAAGTAGTAAAATAATGGCCTGGAATATCTATCGCGAGCTTCTTAATTTCCGACCGGTTACCTATTGTTGTCACTGTGCGATATTACGCCAGTCTGAAGGCTTTTAGCATTTGTGACACCTGTTATTTAGTCGGAAACACTTGAGTCAGGTATAATAGACCGATGCTACCGAGGTGTAGAAGCTGAAAGTATCGGTCGATATTTCGGCATCTTCCAGCTGGTCGAATCGTTCCTGCAAATTGGGATTAACTTGGGAGAGGTATTGGGGAAGTGGGGCGGTGGGGATGAGTTGGTATTTGTTATTCATTTGCTTTTCTTAATTCAGAGATATCGCGCTTTACCGCACATTGTTCATATTTATAATCTGATAGCATTGCAGAGTTATCGGTATAAAAAAATACAAATCCGCTGCACTATGCTGTTTACCAATAATCTTCTATTTCTACTCCTCTTTATAAAAATTGCTAAGCGCAACGATTCTAGTCCTTGCCTCTTCACTCAATAAATCTAAGTCATCCGGCGAAATCACCTCGTCAGCTAACTGAGCCGCAATCACATAGAGGTATTTCGACCCACCCATGTCATCGTACCGGTGTCCGATATGCTTATCATAATCCATGACAGCCTGGTAGAGTTTTAAATAGGCTTCCCGGTTGTCGGAACCGCTCTTCTCCCACTCTTTAACAATTTCACCAATATGGATTAATCCAATGGCAAATTCCTTTTGTAATCCTTTTTCTATTACCTCGCGGACAACCTTCTTATCCGATTTTGAAAAATTCAAATTTAGCATAATATTAGGTATTGAAATTCAACATAATCTCTACAATGTCGACCTCACCTACGGTATTTCACAATATTCCACAAGTGCCGTAGGCACGACCGACATTGTAGCGCCGGATTTTAATCCGGTGCCGTAGGCACGACCGACATTGTAGCGCGGGGTTTTAATCCCGGGTTAGTTTAGCAGGGTTTTAACCCTGGGGTTATGAAATCAATGCAGGATTTTAATCCGGTGCATCGGTTTGCGATTTGGCTTCTCCATCCTCATCCTCCCTATCCATAGGCTCCTTGAAGATATACCGGTCATCATAATCCACCTCAAATTTATTGAGGAGATTCACATATTCATCGATAAAGGTCTCTGAATGATGATGCTTCTCCTGATTCTCAATATAATGATAGACAGCATCCAGTTGCGACCGGCTATAGGAAAAAGAACCATACCCTTCCTGCCATTCAAAGCGGTAAGGATACTTGCCTGTCTCATTGATCCACTTCGACGACTTGGCTTTAGCACTCTGCATCACATCCGATATGCGGGTGGTCGGCTTCATGGCAAACAGGCAATGCAGATGATCCTCCACACCGTTTACGATCAACGACTTGCAACCCGCCTCGTTGATCAGGTTGCCAATCACACAGGTCAGCTCGTGCTTCCACGCTCTATCAATCATTGCATCGCGATACTTCACCGCAAATACCGCCTGGATATAAATCTGATGATATGTGTTTGCCATAACTATATCTATTTTGATTGTTTTTTATTTTTTCAAATTCTCCGGGGTTAAAACCCCGCGCCACAATGTCGGTCACGCCTACGGCGTTTCACCATTCGACAAATACCGTAGGCATGTACGACATTGTAACGCAGGGTTTTAACCCTGGGGAGATCACACCTACGGTGTTTCATCATACCATAAAATGCCGTAGGCATGAACTACATTGTAGCCCGGGATTTTAATCCCGGGAAGGCAACGGTGTTTCATCATCCGACCTAGTGCCATCGGCACGACCGACATTGTTGCGCAGGGCGCTGAGCATGGAGGTGGTGTAGTATCGAAGTTTTTGAAGACACTCCAGCTCAGGTGGGCATAAGGCACTTCCTGTCCGGTATCGGGATTCACCCAGTTGCCCTCCTTAAACACCGGATCTTTGACAGCCACGCCAAACATCTGTGCGTTGGCCTCCTTCTTGATCTGGCTATCATCCAGCAGTTTGATAAAAAAGAGGTAGGTCATCTGCTCCATGACCGTGAGCGGCGAGCTGATGCCCGCACTGAAAAGACATCCCAGATGCCGTCTATCTTATTCTTAATTTCGCCAGTTATCATTGGGGATTGATTGTGTGATTTTATTTAGATCTTCAAAAATAACAAAATATCTCCTTTTTCCCGCGTTACATGCCCCCGTGCATTAAAACACCCCGCGTTAAAACACGGGGCTACAATGTCGTTCACACCTACGGTGTTTATTCATAACCGCAAAGTGCCGTAGGCACGACCGACATTGTAGCGCCGGATTTTAATCCGGTGCAGTAGGTACGACCGACATTGCAACGCGGGGTTTTAACCCCGGGCCACAGGGAAACGCGAGATTTTATTCCTGCCTGCCGCCATATTATTCTCCTACCATAGCTATACCATAAACACATCTTAAAGTAGGATATTACAGTAGTGTCACAGTACTGTCACAGTAGTATCACAGTCTTAATACAGTTTTATATAATAGTGTAATATATCTGCATTAATACTACAATTCAAATTTAATAATTATTTTTGTATTGTGCTTAAGCATAAAAGAGAGTGTATTCATGGTGTATCCAGACACCGGACTAAATCCCTGCTAATCCGGGGATAACACCCATAAAATCTTAATCCCGAATTATTCATCCAAACCGATTCTGTATAATGGCTATTATTAAAGGCGCAATTCAAATGGAAGGCAGCATCCGCGGGGTATCGTTTTATACCATGGCGGGAAGTGATAAGGTAATTATGCGCACTAAAGGCGGCCCATCGGCACGCCGCATGAAAGTGGGCAAAGAGTTTGAAAAGGTAAGAAAACACCAGTCGGAATGGGCAGCGTGCGTACTCTTCTCCCGGGGTGTGCAGTATGCCATGGGCGAAACCTACCGGTTGGCCGACTATAACGTATCGCCCGTATGGAACGGGATTGGCAAGAAACTGATTAATCTGGATGAAGAGAGCACTCTGGGTGAACGTCATCTGCGACTTTCGGTCTATCGGGAGGCATTAGCGGGTTTCAGCCTGAATAAAAATTACGCATTTTCCGCTGTGATGCGAGCCATTCCAACCTTTGAGGTGAATAAAGAAAAGCGTTCGGCTACCGTACATTTCCCTCTGCTTAATACCGCAAACGACCTGCTGAATGTACAGAAACTCCCTTACTTCCGGCTCATTGTTACTCTGGGCCTGGTTTCTGATATCCTATACAATCCGGAAGATATGCGTTTCAGGTACCTCCCCGAGCTTGGCGACGCAAACGGCATCAGTAAATCATCCACCACCGAGTGGTTTTCGGCAAACGATATCATCCCGGCACAAAATATTGAAGTAATGTTTGAGGAGGGTTTTCCTAAAAACACTACCGATCATGATACTATAATACTCTCTGTAGGAATAGAATTCGGAACCACTGCTTTCGGAGGTAAAATAGAGGGTGTAAAACGTGCCGGGAGTGCCAGGATCATGGCAGCTCTTTAGACGAACCGGATTAGATTTATTGTATAAATCATCCGGTAACGGTTACTATCAGGATCTGTGATCCGCAAAACAGCCAATAGAACCACAGGCGACGTTTATTTCACAACCGATACGGTAGTGGATTGGGGGATGATGTGGAATAGAGGAAGTTATCAGTTGTATTCTTTCACTTAAACTCTTTGAATACAAGATATTTCATTTCCTAAATGATGTAAACATTTTCTTTCGAACTATGTTTATTATATTGATGTGTTCACAATACTTTCACTATAAAAAAAATCAATATGATATCCATTAGCCATTTACACCCCATGTTGGTGCATTTCCCCATTGCACTGATCGTTTTCGGGTTCATAGCCCAAATCTCATCATTAATCTTCATAAAAGAAGTTTGTTTGTCTAAAACAACTTTTTACTTATTGATTGCCGGTACGCTTACAGCTGTAGTTTCCTGGTTAAGCGGTGCGCTTTTCACCGCAGAAATGTCGGGTATGGCCGGTGAAATCAAAGAGACACACGAACACGCGGCTCTGGTTACTCTGGTTTTATTAATTGTAACTTCTGCATTAAGTATCTCGATAAAAATAAAAGGGAATGAATCTCGGAATTTAAACCGGGCTATTCTTGTTCTGTATGGTATGGCGACTATTGCCGTAAGTATTACCGGATACTATGGAGGGACATTGGTGTATAATTATATGATGCCTCTTTGAGTGCCTATGAATTTTTCCACTTCTTATCTCATAATTAATAATCTAAAACAATGAAACGATGAAAAACATTTTTGTAATTGCATTAGTGAGCCTGATCGTTTTCACAGGCTGTAATCAATCCAAACCGATTAAAACAATCGAAAACCTGAAAGCAGGAATTAAAGGAGAAACAACGGCCAGTGCCAAGTATTCTGCTTTTGCCCAGAAAGCCAGAGAAGAGGGGCACGAAGCTGTAGCCAAACTTTTTGAAGCAGCATCGAAAGCTGAATCAATTCATGCTGCAAATCACACTAAGGTACTGGATGCATTAGGCGTTAAGATGGAGGAATTCAAACCCGAATTTATGGTTAAATCAACGGCTGAAAATCTACAGGCAGCGATCGAAGGGGAAAGTTATGAAACCGAAACCATGTATCCTCAGTTTCTAACGGATGCTAAAGCCGAAAAAGTGGAACCAGCCGAAAAATCATTCACGTGGGCTTTCGATACGGAAAAAAAGCACCTGCAATTTTACAAAAACGCCCTTAATGCTTTAAACGCAAAAAAGGAGCCCCAATTACCTACCGGATATGCCGTTTGTCCGGTATGCGGTAATACTTATGATAACGCCACCGTCGATGAGAAATGTGCTTTCTGTCAGACGAGCAAAAAGAAATTTATCAATATTTGATCATAAAAGAGGGAGCACAGGCTCCCTCTTTCGTTTTTATATTGTATTATACTGCATTCAAGGTCATTAATCTAAAATACCCAGATCATCGAAAACCAATAATATTGATAAGGTGACTAATGAAAACAATCAATCCAGAGAAACATAGTATTACAAATTCCGTGAACGAGTTAACTCTTCCAATAGCACATTTACGTGAAACTTTCCGGCCTGTTGATCATAGGCAGTCAGATCGATTGCACTTTTAATATGCTGATCAAGATTCTGAAATACCTGATTACTCTCTTTTGCCATTACCATCAACAAATTCTCCTGTGTAAGCTGATATACAGGAGAATCCAATCGGGCACTGAAATAGAAAACTGTCTTTTGCCCAAGCTTCGCATATTTACGTTGTTTGTTATACGGACTGTAAACCCAACCGTTTTCCTGCCGACTATAAATGCAGATCATGCCACGCTCAGCTATACGATAGGCATTTCCCTGAAATAATCGATAAACCTCTCCTTTTCTGTTTTTGACTGCAAATATTTCATCTTTTCGATACTTTATTTCCTTTCCATTCTTAGTTATGGTAATGTAAGGACGTATCAGAAAATTATCAAAATAGAGCTTCTCGCGTTTCGTAAAATCCACAGAGACCGAAAGTGAATCATTTGCAAAATCCTCCGGGGAGAGGTAAATTCCCCCCGGATTTGATTTTACAGCGCTTGTATTCTCTCCCCGAACATCAGGGGATATGAATAACAGCATCATTACAATTGCAAAAGTGAGATATATAATCCTTTCCATGACAAATCCATTATTTATCTGCCTCCTCCCAAAGATCGGTACAAATCGATCAGTGTAAAGAATCGTTCTTTGTGAATATTAATCAACTCCAGCTCCGCATCACGAACCGTTCTCTGCGCATTGATCACCTCCAGGTAAGTGGCATAACCGTACGCATACAGATTGTGCGAAGTGTTCACTGCATTATCCAGCACCGTTAATTCTTTGGACAAATGTCCTTGCTCTTCGGTCAGTATATTGAGTTTGGTGGTGGCATCCTGCACTTCGGTGATCCCCTGGCGAAGCACCTTTTCATACCCGATCAATGCCTGCTTTTGTTCGGCAACCCTGATCTTGTAGTTTCCCCGGATCTGATTCCGTTGAAAGATTGGCGCCACCAATCCATTCGTCACACCCCACATTAAGGAAGAGCTATTGAGCAACAGGTTGGTTTTAGCCGCAGCAAACCCGAAAGAAGGATCAATCGTCAAGGATGGATAAAAAGCTTTTCGTGCTGCCTGCACATCAAACCCGGCAGCTTGCAGCATCAGCGACGCCCCTGCAATATCGGGGCGATGTTCGAGCAACTGAACCGGAATACCGTTGTTGAGCGTAGAGGCCATTTCCTGTTTGGTAATATTTCTACTCCGCACAATCGGCTGCGGCAAGCGACCGATCAGTAAATTCAGATAATTTTCCGTTCCGGAAATCATTCTTGATAAAGCACATTTCTGCGCACGGGTATTCAGCAATTGGGCTTCAAACTGCTGCACGGCAAGATCTGTCGCTTTCCCCGCCTGTTTCTGCACCTTAACGATCTCCAGCGCCGTAGCCTGGAGACGAAGGTTTTTCTCCATCACCGACAACTGTTCGTCATACGCCATCAGCTCGTAATAGGCTTTCGCCAATTCGGCAATCATCTGTGTCTGTACAAATTGTGCTCCGGCCTGCGATGCCAGAAAGCGGGCTTTGGCTGCTTTGCGCGAACTATTCAGTTTTCCCCACAGATCAATCTCCCACGATGAACTCAGATAAAGCTGAAAATCGGTGTATGCTTTAGAGGGATTTTGCGTAGCAAGATTCGACACATTTGCGCTCTCCTTTTGCGTTACCGATCCTGCATTCAATTGCAGATTGGGCAAAAAAGCCAGACGGCTTGTGCTATAATAGGCCCGCGCAATCTCGATCTGCTGAAGTGCCGATTGCAGATCACTATTTCTGACCAAAGCCGTATCGATCAACCGTTTCAGGTTATCGTCTTTGAAAAACGCTGCCCAACTCAGATCTCCCGAAGTGAGCGAATCTGCTTTTCCCTCGCGATACGTTTGAGGAATAGCCGACGGAGCGAGTGTTGCCGATTGAGGCGCTTTGCACGAAATAATCGTGCAAAGCAGCAACACCGGTATAAATAGATTAATTGATTTTATCTTCATCTTGATTTTTCCTGATAATTAATGTTCCAAATCCTCTTCCGTTTCCTTTTTCCGGGAAAGTTTTGCCTGTAATCCGGCAAAGATGACATACAGCCCCGGCACGACAATCAGTCCAAATAGCGTACCGATCAACATCCCTCCGGCGGAAGCCATCCCGATGGAACGGTTACCCAATGCACCAGCTCCGCTGGAGAAGCAGAGCGGAATCAAACCGGCAATAAAGGCAAATGAAGTCATCAGGATTGGACGTAAACGGGCCGTTGCGCCTGATTGCGCCGCCTCAAGAATGGAATAACCCTCTTTTTGCCTTTGCAACGCAAACTCCACAATCAGAATGGCGTTTTTACCCAACAGACCGATCAACATGATCATCGCCACCTGAGCATAGATGTTATTTTCAAGACCAGCGAGTTGCAATGCCAGAAAAGAACCGAAAATACCGGTCGGCAACGAGAGAATCACCACCAACGGAAGCAGGAAACTTTCGTATTGAGCCGCGAGCAACAGATAGACAAAAATCAGACAGATGATAAAGACAAAAATGGTCTGATTTCCCGCCAGAATCTGCTCGCGCGTCATGCCCGACCAACTGATAGAATAACCTTTTGGCAAAACCTCTTTGGCGATCTTTTCGATCTCGCTGATGGCATCACTACTGCTGTAGCCCGAAGCCGCATCTCCCGAGATCAACGCCGAGGTGTACATGTTGTAGCGGGTCAACTGTTCCGGTCCGTACACCCGTTCTAGTGAAGCAAATGCCGAATAGGGAACCATCTCCCCGGCATTGTTCTTCACATACAGTTTCAGAATATCGTCGGGAGTCGCACGACATTCCGGGGAAGCCTGTAACATCACCTTGTACATTTGTCCGAAACGGATGAAGTTGGTCGTGTAATAACTGCCGACCAGGGTTTGCAGGTTGTTCATTGCAGCATCTACCGAAACACCTTTCTGTGCTGCTTTTTCATAATCGATATGAATCATGTATTGCGGGAATGAAACGTCGAAGTTGGTAAACGCACTGCCGATCACCGGTGACTTTCTCAATGAATCGATAAACAGATTGGTGTTTGTAGCCGTCGTTTGCAGATTCCCGACTCCGGTTTTATCAACCAACCGTAATTCATAACCGCTGGCATTACCAAAACCGGGCACAGTAGGCGGCGGGAAGAATTCGATACTTGCATCGGTGATACTCTTCGTTTTCGCTCGCAGTCGTTCGATAATGTCATCCACTGACGCTTTGCGCTTGCTCCACGGTGAAAGGTTGATCATCGCCATACCATAAGACGAACCCGGAGCTTCACTGATGATGCTGTAACCGGACAATACACTGACCGATTCCACTTCCGGTAATTGTTTGGCCGCAATCTCCACGGCATCCATCACCTTGTCTGTTCGTTCAATGGTTGACCCGGGAGGAGTTACCACATTGACATAAATCACGCCCTGGTCTTCTGTCGGGATAAAGCCAGAGGGAAGAATAGCGCTTAATCCCCATGTTCCGAGAAAGAACAGAATGAGCGTTCCGAAGATAATGATACGTCGTCCGGCAATACGCCCGATCAGCTTGCTGTACCAACGTTCGGTCAGGTTGTAATTGACATTGAACAGACGGAAGAAACGGGAAAACTTGTCGCTCTTCTTATGTAGTGGCTCGTTGTGTTTCAATAGCATGGCACACAAAGCCGGAGTGAGCGTCAAAGCAACGACTCCCGAAATCACAATGGCAATGGCCAATGTAATGGAGAACTGACGGTAAAATACCCCCACCGGACCGGAAAGGAACGCAACCGGAACAAATACGGCAGTCATCACCAGCGTAATGGCAATGATGGCGTGGCTGATCTCCTTCATAGATTCTACGGTCGCTTTCATCGCACTCAATCCATCTTCCTTCATCTTTACATGGACGGCTTCCACCACCACGATGGCATTATCCACCACAATACCAATGGCCAGCACTAACGCAAACAAGGTCAACAGGTTGATCGAAAACCCGAACATAAGCATAAAGGCGAGTGCGGCGATCAACGCAATCGGAACGGCCAATGCCGCAATCAATGTGGAACGGAAATCCTGCAAAAAGAGAAATACAACGATAAACACCAGAATAAAGGCTTCGAGCAATGTACGCAATACCGCACTGATGGAAGCATCGAGAAAGCGGGATACATCATAAGCGTAGTTATATTCGATGTTCGGAGGGAAAGAGGTCGCTTTCAGCTCTTTCATCCGCTCTTTCACGGCCTTGATCACCTCCTGGGCGTTAGAGCCCGGACGTTGTTTCAACATGATGGATGCGGAAGGGCGACCGTCTGTTTTGGAAATCATTCCGTAGTCAAACGTACCGAACTCAATCTCGGCAACATCTTTCAGTTTCAGGATGCGACCGTTCTTATCTGCCCGCAGCACGATATTTTCATAATCGGAAGGCTGACTGAATTTTCCGGTATAACGGAGAATGTATTGCAACGACTGGTAAATTTTACCCGAACCTTCACCTGTCTTTCCGGGAGCAGCTTCTACATTCTGTTTTTGCAAAGCTTCAACCACCTCATTGGTGGAGATGTTGTAGGCCAACAAGCGTTCGGGTTTTAACCATACCCGCATAGAGTATTCGCGTGCACCCATGATATTGGCATAGCCCACCCCATCGATACGTTTCAATTCGTTCAAAACGTTGATATCGGCAAAGTTGTAAATGAACTCTTCGTTCTGCGTGGAGTCTTTACTGTAGATATTGAGGTAAAGCAACATCGAGTTTACCTCTTTTTCGGTGACCACACCGGCCTTGATTACCTCATCGGGCAGCTCATCCAGCACGGTGGCAACACGGTTTTGCACGTTCACCGCAGCAATATCGGGATCAACCCCCACATTGAAAAAGACCTGAATCACCGTCGTTCCGTCGTTACTTGAAACGGAGGATATGTAAGTCATGCCGGGCACACCATTGATCGCCCGTTCGAGCGGGGTGGCTACCGCTTTAGCGCACACATCAGCACTTGCCCCGGTATAAGAAGCCGTTACCACTACCGAAGGCGGTGCAATATCAGGGAACTGCGTAATGGGCAGCTGAAATAAAGCCAATACACCGACGAGTGCCAACATGATCGAAATCACAATAGACAAAACCGGCCGTTTAATAAATCTTTCTACCATTGTTGTCGTATTTTAAAACTTCTTTTCCGTAGGTTTAATTTGATCTCCATCGCGCAGTATCTGCACGCCTTCCAGCACAATCCGTTCACCGGTTTGCAGACCGGACTGTACAATATAATTGAGTCCTTTTCTGTTGCCGACTACAATGCCATGCATCTTCACCCGGTTGTCTTTCCCGACCCGATAGACATAGTTTTTATCCTGAATTTCCATCACGGCTTTTTGGGGAACCATGATAACGTTTTCCACATCGGTACTCAGCTTGATCGTCCCGGATGCACCGTGCTTTAACAGTTTATCGGGATTGATAAATCGTGCCCGGAAGGCAATCGCACCCGTCGATCCTTCGATCTCGCTGGCTACGGTTTCGACTTTTCCTTTGTGCTTGTACAAACTGCCATCAGCTAATTCCAGTTGGACATTATTCTCGTCCGGAATGGAATCTCCTTTGCGTTTCGCTTTCAGGTAACGCAGATAGTCTGTCTCCGACAGATTGAAATAAGCGTAGATATTAGAAATATCGGAAATGGAGGTCAGCAGATCGCCTTCATTCACCAGACTACCCATCTTCAAAGGGATACGGTTGATCACGCCATCGTAAGGCGCAGTGATGGTGCAATAAGACATAAATGCTTTGGCATTGTTAAGCGATGCTTTCGCTTCGGCAACAGTAGCTGCCGCTACCTGTACTTTTGATTCGGCCAGAATCAGTTCCGACTTGGCAATCACGTTCTTTTCCACCAGCATGCGCACCCGCTCCACTTCGAGATTAGCCGCTTTCTCTTCCGCAATAGCTCTTTGTAATACCGATTTGGCTTTAGTGAATTCGGCGGCATATTCAGGTGAACTCAGTTTGAACAGAGGTTGCCCCTTTCTCACTTCTGCGCCTTCATCCACCAGTATCTTTTCCAGAAAACCTTTTACACGGGTTCGGATCTCCACGTTCTTTATTGCCTGAATATCGGCCACAATGTTATTGTTGAAAACCGTATTTTCGTATTTAACTTCTATCACTGGGATTTGCGGGACAGCCTCTTTCTCAGAGGCATTCTTGTTTTTACAACCAATCAACAAGGCCAATAAGGCACTTGTAAACAATAGCTTTTTCATACTCTTTTTACCTGATTATTTTCTAATATATTTATATTCTTGCTCTATTCGCTTCATCCGATTTCGTAATCTGCATGACCGAAAATTCTAAGGCTTCGGCATATTGATGTACCCGATGAGCACATTTATCCATTTGACAAGTATCACAGTGATACGCTTTACAGGGATCGGAGTGGATGGAGAGTTGTACCATGTTTGTAAATTCACAACCAAATACACGTTCCAAATCCTCACAAGCCTTGTGACTCTCACGAATATTATAATACCAGGGTAGTGTGAGGTCGCAATCGATATGGTATGTACTTCCATACTTAACGACCTTGAGATTATGCACATCTACCCAATCTGTTTTGCGATTTCTTTTGATTAAATCAGCTATCACAGACAAGATTTCGGAATCAGCCTTATCCATCAGATTTTCTATGGTCTTTTTCAAAATACCGATTCCGGTAATCACAATGATTCCACCGAACACGATGGCCAGTAAACTGTCAATCCATCCGATTTTGGTGATGTACAATAATACCAAACCCAATACCAAACCTATGGATGAATAGGTGTCGGATTGTAAATGCTTTCCACCGGCTATCAATGCTATCGAATGGTGCTTCTTCCCTACATGAATGCTGTACCAACCCAGCAAATAGTTAATCAATCCGGCAGCTGCCACCAGAATGATACCCACATCGAGTTGTTTTATTTCGGCGGGATCAAATATCCGGTTAATCCCTTCATAGATGATTATCCCTCCGGCTAGAACGATAAGTATCCCTTCAAGCGATGCGGAAATCAGTTCCACTTTGCCATGCCCGAACGGATGGTGCTCATCTTTTGGCTTTGCCGCCACATATAGGCTATAAAGGCTGACAAATCCGGCAATTACATTTACTATGCTTTCCATGGCATCCGTCAGAATACCCACCGAATTTGTAAGAAAGAAAGCTAAAAACTTCGCTAACAGTAGGAAAACCGATACGGCAACGATTTTACGTTGCACATTTACTTTATACATATCTACATTCACAGGCTTGATATTTTGATTGTTTTATTTATTACCGTGCCAAAGCTTTTCCTGCAAATCCGCAATCATTTTGACCACTCCTTCAATGCCGTATTCGCTGATGTAATTCATCAGCTTAATAATCAGCGGAAAGAACAGGGCAATCATGCCGAAAATTAGCAACAAAACAAAGGCAATAACACCGATGCAAAGTATTCTCAATTTTGGATTAGATCGTATTTTGTTATACAAATCAATCCAATGGTTACTATGCTTATTCCCCGACCAGTCGAAGCGGGGGAATTGCTCAGAATCGTATTTCTCATAGGGAGAGTGACCATGACGCTTGTGGTCATGATGAAAATCATCAAAACTCATATGGTTGAATTTTCAAAATAGTAATGGGTAAATAAGATGTAAACAGGATTAATCTGCTGATAATAAACCAAACAGAGTAACATGCAGATTTGAGCTTACGCAAAGTGCATGCGCAAACAATCGGTAAAGCAGTTATCGCTTTACATGCTCAAAATAATAAGAAATAGAGATTTATACGAATTGAGGAGGTTGCCAAATGGATATAAAATGTTGGCAGGGAATAGATAGTTTGGGAAAATGGAGATGATCAACTTTATCAGAAGCAAAACAACTAATAATATTCACGTCATGAATAATATCATCAAGATGCTGATCGGCATGATAGTCATTCAAAAGAGAATTTCCATGTCCGGAATGTTCTGCCGCTAATTCGGTTAGTTGCTCTGAATCATGGATAATAGAATATGCAACTACTTCAATACAGCATAGCACTGTAATGATTAGCAGCAATTGTGTTCCTATTTTTTTCAGAGTCTTCATTTCGGAAACAAAAGTAGTTAATTAACTATTCATGTTGGAAAACATACTCTCGAAATATTCACAATATAGTTGTAAAAAAGTTAAGTAAGATACGGTGTTCTCTTTACTAATGATTTCCGAGTGAATGTTTCAACATGAATCTTGATAAAATTCAATTCATACACACGGATGATACACAACACAGATTCCTCAGATTAAAAAATCCGTGTCATCCGTGTACTGATATATTGAAAATCTCATTTCCTACATTTCCGTAGTAAATATCCACCCGATTTTACAAACCTGTTCTGATCTCAGCAAAGCTAAATAAACCTATAACTACACATTATCAGCAATTTACCATTTTGGCACGATTATTGCTCGATATTAATCAAATTGTATAACGCATGAGAAATCCATTTACCATATCATCATCTTTGGAAATAGAAAAGAACGGAATGTTGTTTCTTAATGCACGACGTGTCGAATTACTGAAACGGGTCAAATCGACAGGATCGATGCTGGCGGCTTCCAAAGAGATGAGCATGTCGTATCAACAAGCCTGGAATTACATCCAGACGATGAATGAACTTTCACCGATACCCCTGGTCATTCGCAAACGTGGGGGTACCAATGGTGGTGGAGCTGAAGTGACACATTTCGGGCAGGATATTATCTCCAGATTTGAAAAACTGGCCGCTCAACACAACGAACAGACCCGCCAATTGGGCGAGGAGTTATTGTTGTGTATTTTTTGATTCATTACACCTAGCGTTATCCTTTTATAACTATATCGACATTAGCACATGGATGACACGGATGCTTTGCAGCACGGATTTTCACGGATTAATTCCGAAAACGAATTACGTATTATGTAAAACTTAAAATCCCAAATTATTTCTCCGGAGGAAATGATTACAGATAAACATTAATAAAACAAACGATTATGATAATTAGAAAAATAGCACTTTGTATTTCAATAATGACAATGAGCTTTCTCTGCGAAACGCTACTGGCTCAGGCTGTAAAAATCGGTGGAGAAGTACGTACCCGAACCGAATACAGAGACGGATTTCAGGCTCCGATAGGCAGTCGCGATTCGGCTGCATTGGTTTCGAGCATTCGCACCCGGGTCAATCTTACTTACACGACCAATGTATTGAAAGCTAAAATCACATTACAAGACAGCCGTATTGCCGGCCAAACTGACCCCGGAACTGCAACGACCGGGACTACAAGCGTATATGAAGCCTGGGGAGAATATCTCTTTGCCCCGGGAATCTCAGCAGCGATTGGTCGCCAATCCCTTGAATATGATGACAAACGCATTTTCTCGGCTAGTAACTGGAGTAACACCGGTAATGCACATGACGCGTTATTGCTGAAGTACACTTCGACAGCTTTTACCGCACATCTTGGGTCAGCATATAATAGTGCGAAGGATGAAAACGCAAGTAAAAGTTTGCTGTTGGTTAACGGTAAACAATATTACAAATATCTCAACTACTTGTGGTTGACTAAAAGCATCGGCTCGCTGAACGCTTCAGCTATCTGGGTAAATGAAGGTTTTCAGAAAGATACCGTGGCTAAAGGTGGTCAATTGCTCAAAACAAACTACCGCAATACGGTCGGTGGCAACCTTTGGTACAATAATGAAAACTTCCCGGTGAATGCTTACCTGACCGGTTATTATCAGTTTGGTCACCAGTATAATATGAGTAAAAAAGTGATTCAGAGCATCGATGCGTATATGTTGGCCGCAAAATTGCAAGGGAATATTAACAAGATGTTTAGCTTAACAGCAGGCGAAGATTATTATTCAGGTTCAAGCGCCACTATAGCAGCAACAAAAACCAACACATTCAATAAACTGTATGGCGCTAATCACAACTACAATGGTTTTATGGAGTACTGGAAAACACCCAAAGCACAGGGGCTTTCCGACCTGTACTTTAATCTGACTGCCAAACCGACTGATAAACTGAGCGCTGAAGTAGCTTTCCATAAATTTGATTATGCCAAAAGACCTAAAGCCGGGAATAAAGACTTAGGCTCGGAGCTTGACGTGACGGTAAATTACACGTTATCCCCCGAAGTCGCATTGCAAGGCGGATATAGCACATACTTCCTGACCAATGCCGCAAAACTTGCGAAATCAACAAGCTCATACAAAACGTTTGAGGATAAAACTCAACAATGGGCTTACGTCATGATTACATTTAAACCTGCTTTCCTGAATGTCAAATAAAAAATCGCACAGGATTATGAAGAAACAAATCATATTCATTATTGCACTTTTTTCTGTTGTTTCGATTCAGGTTTCTGCTCAAAAGGTAAGAATAGCAGCTGCCGCCAATTTGAAATACTTACTGGAAGAGATAAAAAGTCAATATCAAAAAGAGCATCCGAAAGTGAAAATTGAATTCACTTTCGGTCCGATGGGAACACTTTCCCAACAAATTCTGAATGGAGCAGCCTACGACTTTTTTATGGCGGCCGATACGGATTATCCGCAAATGCTGAAGGAGAAAAAAGCGACCGTTGGTCCTATTGTAACTTATGCATTCGGAAGACTGGGGATGTGGAGCAAAACGATGGATCTGTCAAAAGGATTGAATAGTGTTCTTTTACCTGAAGTAAAAAAAATCGCTGTAGGAAATAACACGGTTGGTGCAGTTTATGGTATTCGGACAATTGATGTATTGAAAAAACAAGGTCTGTACGATAGAGCAATCAAAAAGATCGTTTGGGGAGAAAACATTATTCAGGTAGCTCAATTTGCCATGACTGGGAATGCAGAACTTGGGTTTATCTCAAGATCTATAGCGGTTTCTCCTGAATTCAAAGGAAAAGGATTTTACCATGAAATTCCCGAGGATATTTGTCCGCCAATCGCACAAGCTTGTGTATTAATAAAAGGATGGGAGCACAACGGAGAAGCTGCCCGATTTATGAAATACATTCTTAGCAAACAGTGTGATGCAGTATGGCTGGCAAATGGATATACTATTCCTGCAAAAAAGGGATAAAAACAAGGATCATCTGAATTATAATAATTAAACGACAAACCAATCAGTTATGAAAGCTCAATTTATTAGAAAAACATTTTCACTCATCGTTGCGCTGACTATAATCAGTTCCATCAGTGCACAAAAGGTCAGAGTAGCCGCAGCAGCCAACCTCCGTTATGTATTGGAGGAGATAAAAAAACAATACGAGAAAGAGCATCCCCGCACCAAAGTTGAAATCACCTTTGGCGCATCGGGAACACTTACGCAACAAATCCTCAACGGTGCGGCATACGATTTCTTTATGGCAGCAGATAAAGATTTCCCGCTTAAACTCAAACAAAAAGGAGCGACAGTGGGAGCAATCCAGACTTATGCTTTTGGAAAACTGGTGATGTGGAGCAGTGAAGTTGATTTAAGCAAAGGACTTAATACTGTATTATCATCTGATGTGAAAAAGATTGCAATTGCCAATCCTGTAGGTGCGCCTTATGGAGAAGCAGCTGTAGACGCTCTGAAGAAACAGGGATTGTATGATAAAGTAGCCGGAAAAATAGTCTGGGGAGAAAATATCTCGCAAGCGGCACAATTCGCTTTTACGGGAAATGCCGAAATCGGATTTATCGCACTTTCGCTGGCATTGGCTCCCGATATGAAAGGGAAAGGAAAATATTACGCAGTGCCCTGTCCTCCTATCGAACAAGCATGCGTTCTCATAAAAGGCTGGGAACGCAACGGCGAAGCTGCCAAATTCATGAAATATGTGCTGAGTCCGAAATGTAATCCACTTTGGGATGTGTACGGATATGGGAAATAGCCAGCCCCTCCCCAAAAGGGAGGGAGAAAGAGATCGCTAATTAAATTTCTGGAAATATTAAATTTGGAAATTGAAACTGAGTACAAATATCGAATCATCGCCTGCGTCTTTTTCCCTCCCCTTTGGGGAGGGTTAGGGTGGGGCTTCTTATTACTATGACTCCATTCATCGAAACCCTGCTGCTGACCGGCAAACTAGCCGGAGCTACTACTATAATCCTGTTTATCATCGGCCTGCCGATCGCCTATTGGTTAGCATTCAACCGATTTCCGCTGAAGTCGGTAGTTGAAGCCCTGATCTGTATGCCGATGGTACTCCCTCCGACTGTGATGGGGTATTACCTATTGGTAGCCTTCAGTCCACAGAACGCATTAGGAACATTTCTGGAGAGCCATTTTGATTTCCGGCTGGCATTTACGTTTGAAGGAATACTGATAGCAAGCGTAGTATTTGGACTGCCATTTATGATTCAGCCGTTGCAAAACGGACTAATGGCTTTACCGGATAGTTTGCGTGAGGCATCCTATACATTGGGGAAATCAAAGATCACGACCTTCTTTCGGGTTTTGTTACCTAATATCAAACCCTCAATCGTAACGGCAGTGGCGATGACCTTTGCCCATAGTATCGGAGAGTTCGGTATTGTGCTGATGGTGGGCGGCAATATGCCGGGGGAAACAAGAGTAGCTTCTATAGCTATTTATGATGAAGTGCAGGCTCTCAATTACGATGTGGCCAATCAGTACGCTTTTATATTGTTTATCCTGTCGTTTGTGCTGCTTACTATTATATATAGTGTGAATAAGAGGTTTCGATAGAAACCGGCCTCCCCCTGGGAGAGGGGAATAGATACTCTAACACGACGATTTTCAAAAAAAATCATATCGAACAACTTTGCTATTTAACTTAATAATAACATCGCCTGCGTCTTACTCCCTCCCCTTAGGGGAGGGTTGGGGTGGGGCTTTCTGATTATGATATATATCGATATAGAACGCAAAATGCACACCTCCGAAGGCCCACGAAAGCTGGAAGTCTGCGTAGAGATACCTTCCAATGAACTGGTTTGTCTGTTTGGTCGTTCAGGCTCCGGTAAAACCACACTGCTACGGATGCTGGCCGGTCTATTCAACCCGGACAAGGGGATAATCCGCATTGGTGAAACCACCGTGTTTGATTCTTCCAAAAAGATAAACCTCCCACCGCAAAAACGGAACATTGGCTTCATGTTTCAGGATTACGCCCTTTTCCCCAATATGACGGTAGAGGGGAATATTCATTTTGGTATCACAGGTAAAGATTACAGCATGGCCGATTCATTGATAGAAACATTTGACCTGGACCGACTTCGGAAACAAAAGCCGGAACGTCTCTCCGGTGGGCAAAAGCAACGGGTAGCACTTGCCCGTGCCCTGGTGCGGCGCCCTGATGTTTTATTATTAGATGAACCATTATCTGCTCTGGATTTTGAAATGCGCCACTCCCTGCAGGATGAAATAGCCAAAGCTCACCACCTATTGCAAGCAACTACATTAATGGTGAGCCACGATAAAGAAGAAATTAAAAGACTTGCCACACAGATTTTGCCATTTGACAATTTGAAAACATACAAGCTTTTAAGTCCTACATTTTGGTAGCCAATAGCACTCTTTCATTACATATATGATACTTACATACTATTATTACTTTCTATATTATTTCGTGTAAAATATTTTCTCATTGAATTTCAATTACTTAGATATTTATTTCAAAAAAAAAGAGGGCGCGTGTCAGTTTTGGCACGCGCTTTGCATTTCAATAAATGAAATCAATTCTTTTTTAAGGTAGAAAATCTAAATTTTAAAGTTATGAGAAAGATCGCAATTTATGGAAAAGGTGGTATTGGTAAAAGTACAACTACTCAAAACACCGTAGCCGGATTGGCTGAAATGGGAAAAAAAGTAATGGTTGTGGGTTGTGACCCTAAAGCTGACTCAACTCGCTTGCTTCTGCACGGTCTGGCTCAGAAAACCGTACTGGACACTCTCCGTGACGAAGGAGAAGATGTAGAATTGGATGATGTAATGAAAGAAGGGTTCAAAAACACCAGCTGTGTTGAATCAGGCGGTCCAGAACCAGGTGTTGGTTGCGCAGGTCGTGGTATCATCACTTCTATCAACTTGCTTGAGCAGTTAGGTGCTTATGATGCCGACAAAAAACTGGACTACGTATTCTATGATGTATTGGGTGACGTTGTATGTGGTGGATTTGCAATGCCTATCCGCGATGGTAAAGCTCAGGAAGTCTACATCGTATGTTCAGGTGAGATGATGGCAATGTATGCTGCTAACAACATATGTAAATCTATCTCTAAATTCGGTAAAGTAGGTGATGTACGTCTCGGTGGTTTGATCTGTAACTCACGTAAAGTAGACAACGAAGCCAACATGATCGAAGAGTTCGCTAAACTATTAGGTACTCAAATGATTCACTTCGTTCCCCGCGACAACATGGTTCAACATGCCGAAATCAACCGTAAAACGGTAATTGATCACGCACCGGAACACCCGCAAGCTAACGAGTACCGCGCATTGGCTCAAAAAATCAACGACAACAAAATGCATGTAATCCCGAAACCTCTTGAAATGCAAGAGCTGGAAGACCTATTGGTTGGTTTCGGTATTATGAACTAAAACAGGCCCCCTAAATCCCCCCAAGGGGGACTTAAAGAGGGCTGCATCAAAAAAGCTGAAACAAATTGATTCTTTAACAAAATATACTTAGTCTTCCACTCCTCTTGGGGATTTAGGGGACTTATTTATAAACCTGGTCTTCAAGTCCCCCTTGGGGGGATTTAGGGGGCTGTAAATCGAAATTAATATGTATTTATTAAGAGCCATCGTTCGTCCGGAGAAATCACCCGTAGTTATGAAAGCATTATTCAACGCAGGATTTCCGGCAGTTACAAAATTAGCAGTATTCGGTCGCGGTAAACAGCGCGGCCTGAAAGTAGGAGATGTTACTTACGACGAACTCCCAAAAGAGATGTTGATGATTGTAATCAAAGAAAGCGACAAAGATTTCGTAATCGAGACCATCCTCAGCTCAGCTCGCTCAGGCGATAAAGGCCAATTTGGTGACGGTAAAATATTCGTTACTCCGGTAGAAGAATCTTACACTATCTCTAGCGGTAAGTTAGATTAAAGCCCCCTATCCCGATAGCTATCGGGACCCCAATGGGGGACCTAAAGAGTGCTATACTGAAAAAAGTTTTTATAAACTTGGCCTTCACTCCCCCTTCGGGGGTTGGGGAGCTTAAATTAAACTTTATATGAAATTAATTCTTGCTATCATACGAATTGCCAAAATGACCGAAACCAAACAATTGCTCTCTGATGCAGGCTTGCCTTCTTTCACAGCAATGTCGGTTCTGGGTCGGGGAAAAGGTCACGGCGATTTAGATAAAATTATCGAAACCGCTGCACCCGAACATCGTGAACTGATCTCTACCATTCCCCGCTTAAAATCAAAAAGAATGATTACGCTGGTAGTAACTGATGACAAAAAAGATCTCGCCGTAGAGACTATCATCAAAGCAAACCAGAGCGGCCAAAGCGGCGACGGAAAGATTTTTGTTCTGAATGCTGTTGATTCTGTTCGTGTACGTACCGGAGAAACCGGAGACAGCACATTAGATTAATCATTAATGTAAGTCATCGGTTGAAAGTTGCTTTCAGATGCATCGTAATTAGTTGATTATGATTCCCGCTTCTTTAAGCAAATAAAATAGATCAGACCGTAAGCACTTTAACCGAGCCATTAGTTTAAAAATAGGAGACTTTGTTGTGGAAAAAGAAAATAAAGATAAAGGTTTCAACGTCGAAGAACTGAGAACCTTCAAAGAAAAGGTATTGAGCAAATACCCGAAAAAGGTCGCAAGGAAGCGGGAAAAATCAATCATATTGAATGACCCGGACGCCATTCCTGAAATCCAATCCAACGTACGTACCGTACCCGGCTCGATCACTCAGCGTGGATGTACTTACGCAGGATGTAAAGGGGTAGTATTGGGCCCGACCCGCGACATCATCAATATCACTCACGGACCTATCGGTTGCGGATTCTACTCTTGGTTGACCCGCCGTAACCAAACTGTTACCGAGAATGATTCACAAGAAAACTTCATCACTTACTGTTTCTCGACCGATATGCAGGACTCGAACATCGTATTCGGGGGTGAAGAGAAACTGAAACAAGCTATCCGCGAAGCGTATGAGCTGTTTCATCCAAAAGCCATCGCGATCTTCTCAACTTGTCCGGTAGGATTGATCGGTGACGACGTTCACCGCGTAGCCCGCCACATGAAAGAAGAGATCGGTGAAGACAAAATCAACATCTTCGGATTCTCTTGCGAAGGTTACCGTGGAGTATCACAGTCTGCCGGTCACCACATTGCCAACAACGGTTTGTTTAAAAACCTGATTGGCCGCGACGACGAAGTAAGAGGAAGCCTCAAATATCGCGTGAACCTGTTGGGTGAATACAACATCGGGGGTGACGCTGTCGAGCTGGAAAGAGTGTTCGAAAGATGCGGAATCACTTTGGTTTCTACTTTCAGCGGAAACTCTACTATCCAGTCATTCGAAAACGCTCACACAGCTGACCTGAACATGGTAATGTGCCACCGTTCGATCAACTACGTAGCTGAAATGATGGAAACTGCATTCGGTATACCCTGGATCAAAGTACAGCCTATCGGTGCTGGTTCTACTTCTAAGATGCTTCGCAAAATCGCTGAATACTTCGGTGATCAGGAGTTGAAAGACAAAGTAGAAGAGGTTATCGCTGACGAAATGATCGCGGTGAAAGCTGCTCAAGCTTCTGCTTTGGCCAAAACCAAAGGCAAAACAGCGATGCTGTTCGTGGGTGGATCTCGCGCTCACCACTACCAGGATCTGTTTGAAGAACTGGGCATGACCGTTCTTTCTGCTGGTTATGAGTTTGGACACCGCGATGACTACGAAGGCCGCCGTGTAATCCCGACTATCAAAATCGACGCAGACAGCCGTAATATCGAGGAGATCACCGTTACTAAAGATGCAACCCGCTACAATCCTCGTAAAACGGAAGAAGAATTGGCTGCTTTGAGTGCTGCCGGTATGGAGTTCAACGAATACGAAGGCATGATGAAGCAGATGCAAAAAGGAACACTGGTAATCGACGACCTCAGCCATTACGAAATGGAGAAACTGATCGAATTATACAAGCCCGATATTTTCTGCGCCGGTATCAAAGAAAAATACTGCGTACAAAAAATGGGTATTCCTTTGAAACAGCTTCACAGCTACGATTACGGCGGTCCTTATGCCGGATTTAAAGGGGCTATCAACTTCTACGGCGATATTGAAATGATTTCCTGTACCAGTATCTGGAAAGAACTGAAAGCTCCCTGGGAAAGTGAAGCGATTGTAGAAGCTGAATATATGTTTAACTAAGAGAAGCCCCCTAAATCCCCCGAAGGGGGGACTTAAGATACATCTCATTAAAGAGTTGTATGGAATAAAGGGCTTATTATTAACTACCTCTTTAAGTCCCCCTTGGGGGATTTAGGGGGCCAATACTTCAAAATCATGTTACTACGACATACGACCGCAAAAGAAATAGATAGAAAAGCGCTGACTATCAACCCGGCAAAAACATGTCAGCCGGTTGGCGCCATGTATGCAGCTCTCGGAGTGCATGGATGTTTGCCTCACAGCCACGGCTCACAAGGATGTTGTTCTTACCACAGAAGTGCATTGACCCGTCACTTCAAAGAGCCCGTTATGGCTTCTACCTCTTCTTTCTCTGAAGGTTCTTCAGTATTCGGAGGTTCTGCCAACCTTGTAGCAGCAATTGAAACCATATTCAGTGTATACGATCCCGAAGTGGTTGCTGTTCACACCACTTGTCTTTCCGAGACTATCGGTGATGACATGACACAGATCATCTCTAAAGCTCACGAAGACGGAAAAGTACCCGCAGGCAAAAAAGTAATTTATTGTAACACCCCAAGTTACGTGGGAACTCACGTGACAGGTTACTCTAATCAGGTGGCTGCTTTCGTGAAATTCTTCTCTACCGCTACTCCTAAAAAGAAAAACGTAATCAACCTGGTTGCGGGATGGATGGAGCCGGCTGATATGAAAGAGATCAAACGTCTGGCCTCAGTATTGGAAGCCCGCACTATCATGTTCCCGGATATGACCGGCGTATTGGATGCTCCTCTTACCGGTACCTACGAAATGTATCCCAAAGGTGGTGTTACCATGGCAGAATTGACTGCTACCGGTGACAGCAAATACACTCTTGGTTTGGGAGAATACACTACAGCTGATGCTTGTATCAAACTGGAGAACAAATGTAAAGTGCCTTTCGAAACACTCGAAATTCCGATCGGATTGAAAGCTACTGACCGCTTCATCACCGCTTTGAGTCGTGCAGCTAACGTTCCGGTTCCCGATTCAATCACTGAAGAGCGTGGAAAACTGATAGACCTGATCGCTGACAACTCGAAATATTTCTATGGCAAACGTGTGGCTTTGTGGGGTGACCCCGATACATTAATTCCATTGACTGAGTTCCTGGTTTCTTTGGATATGAAGCCCGTTTACATCGTTACCGGTACTCCGGGCAAACATTTCGATGAAGAAATGGCGACAATCCTGAAAGATATTCCTGAAGCGAAATTCAAAAGCGGCGAGCGTGCCGATATGTTCCAAATGCACCAGTGGATCAAACAAGAAGGCGTTGACCTCCTGATTGGTAACACTTATGGAAAATACATTGCACGTGATGAAAACGTTCCTTTCGTTCGCTTAGGATTCCCTGTAACAGACCGTCCCGGATTTAACTTCTTCCCTAACACCGGCTATGTTGGAGCATCCAACCTGGTAGTGAAAATGTTGGAAGCCATTCTGGATCACCAAGATCGTACTTGCTCTGAAACCAAATTCGAGTTGGTACTCTAAGAAGCCCCACCCGCCCTCCCCAAAGGGGAGGCGGAAGAAGGCTAATCAATTTTACTACTAATACTTAACGCTCCATCTCTCCCCCCTCGGGGGAGCCGGAGGGGGCTTATTTTTATATTATGGGCGACTTTTTACAAGATAGAGAAAAGCAAATCGTTACCAAGGGTAAAGATTCGCACGAACTGGTGGGGGGAAAACCCAGTTTGGCAGGCTCTGTCTCTCAAAGAGCTTGTGTATTCTGCGGTTCACGGGTGGTACTTTACCCGATAGCCGACGCCCTTCACTTAGTACACGGACCCATCGGTTGTGCATCGTACACATGGGATATCCGGGGATCAATGTCATCTGGACCAGAACTTCACAGAAGCAGTTTCTCGACTGACTTACGCGAGAAACATGTCATCTTCGGAGGAGAAATACAACTCTATAATGCTCTGATCGAGCTGATAGAAAAACATCAACCTAAAGCCGCTTTTGTATATTCAACCTGTATTGTAGGCGTAATCGGAGACGACGTGCAATCGGTATGCAAAAGGGTGCAAAAGGAAAAAGGAATTCCCGTCATCCCTGTTCAGTCCGAAGGATTTCAGGGTTCGAAAAAAGACGGATACAAGATCGCCTGCGACGCCATGAATACGCTGGTGGGAACGGCAGACGATAAAGAGATAAGCCCGTACAGTATCAATATCCTCGGCGATTTTAACCTGGCCGGAGAGCTTTGGATTCTTACAGAATACTACAAGCAGATGGGCATACAGATTGTAGCCTCCATCACCGGCGACGGTCGGGTCAATGACATCCGCAATGCCCACCGGGCTGCACTTAACGTCGTTCAATGTTCAGGATCGATGATGCATTTGGCCAAAAGTATGAAAGCGGAACACAACATTCCCTTCATGAAGGTCTCTTATTTCGGAATCGAAGATATGTCGGACGCACTTTACGAAGTGGCCAAATTCTTCAAAAGCGATGAGATGATGGCCAAAGCACAGGAGCTGGTCAAGGATAAACTGACCGAACTGCTACCGGCTCTTCAGCCCTACAAGCAAGCCCTGCAAGGCAAAAAAGCCGCCATCTACGTGGGTGGCGCATTCAAGGCCATCTCTTTGGTAAAAGCTCTTCGACTTATTGGTATGCAAACGGTAATCGCCGGCACACAAACCGGAAATACCGAAGATTATAAGCTGCTTCAGGCAATTTGCGACGATGGTTGCATTCTGCTCGATGACTCCAACCCGGTTGAACTTTCAGAGTTTGTCAAACTTACCGGTGCCGACCTCTTCATCGGAGGTGTAAAAGAGCGACCGATTGCCTACAAACTGGGGATTGGATTCTGCGATCACAACCACGAACGCAAATTGGCACTGGCAGGTTATGAAGGTATGCTCAACTTCGCCAAAGAGGTGTATGAGACGGTGACTAGCCCGGTCTGGCAGTTTGTCAAGAGGGGGTAGAAGCCCCATAAATCCCCCGAAGGGACTTTAGAATAGCACACACTGAAAAAGGAAGGGGAAAAGTCCTTTTTCAGAATGAAAAATTAATCATCGCTTGCGTCTTTCTCCCTCCCTTTGGGGGAGGGCTGGGGAGGGGCTTATAAAAGAACTCATGAATAAGATTAGAAAAGACCAACCAACGGGCGACTCCTACGCGTCATCGTGCAATGCCTGCAAGCAATGCACACCGCTCGGAGCCTGTATAGCCTTCAAGGGGATAGAAGGTGTACTGCCCATGCTGCACGGGTCGCAAGGATGTGCCACATACATCCGCCGCTACCTGATCAGCCACTTTCGCGAACCGGTCGATATTGCATCGTCCAACTTCAGCGAAGAGACAACGATTTTCGGGGGAAACCGAAACTTCAACACCGGCATTGATAACATCATCAGCCAATATCACCCCAAGGTGATTGCCATCGCCAGCACTTGTCTGAGCGAGACCATAGGCGAGGATGTGCCCAAGTTGATCAGCGAATACAAAATCAT
Source organism: Bacteroidales bacterium (assembly GCA_963668555.2). GTDB lineage: Bacteria > Bacteroidota > Bacteroidia > Bacteroidales > UBA7332 > CAXXIC01. The sequence goes on along the minus strand of CAXXIC010000001.1, from coordinate 3,193,110 downwards.
CAACGAAGATTCACCGGAAGTGCCGGAGATGATATTCGCTTCCACCCCGAGTTACAACGGCACTCACGCCGAAGGATTCTTCAATGCCATTCTGGCAGCGGTCAAAGCATTGGCCGAAAGCGGTGAAAAGACCGGCGAACACATTAACCTGTTCAGCAACCTGATCTCACCCGAAGATATCCGCCACCTCAAGGAAATACTGGAGGATTTCGGGATTCAAGCCATGATTTTCCCGGACTATTCCGATACCCTCGATAATACTTCCTGGGACACTTACACAAGGATCCCCGACGGAGGTACCCCCATTTCGGCACTCAAGGCCAGCGGATCAGCAGCCGTCTCTGTCGAATTGGGGTTTATTAAAAATGCAGGGGGAATGAATGGCAGGATCAAGGACAACTACCTTTTACAATCTGCCGGAAATTTCCTGAAAAATAAATTCGATGTGCCCTGCTTAGAAACCGGACTTCCGGTGGGCATCAACGAAACCGATAAGTTTTTTGAAATTCTTTCATCTGTTTCAGGAAAACCGATTCCTGAGAAATACACCAGACAGCGCGGTCGCTTAGTGGATCTTTACATCGACGGTCACAAATACGTTTCGGGTAAAAAAGCGGTAGTCTATGGCGAAGAGGATTTAGTCGTAGCCTGGGCAGCCTTCCTTTCCGAGATTGGAATCAAACCTGTTCTTTGTGCTACGGGTGGCGAAAGCGGCAAACTTCGCGAAACCCTCCGAAAGGTGCTGGGAACGATGTATGACGACGATATAATCATCGGTCAGGGAATGAGCTTCGAGAGGATGGACGAGTTGATGCAAGAGCTCAAACCCGACCTGATGATCGGCAACAGCAAAGGCTACTACATCGCCCGCAAGATGGACATCCCCATCATTCGCTGCGGATTCCCGATTCACGACCGCATCGGTGCACAACATGCCCGGATGCTCGGTTACGAAGGAACCACCATCTTTTTTGAACAAATTGCAAACGCATTACTCGAAGAGAAACAGCGCAAATCGCCGGTAGGATACAAGTATATGTAAGAAGCAAAAAGCCCCACCCCGGCCCTCCCCAAAAGGGAGGGAGCAAGACACAAGCGACGTTTTGCCTCTATTGTATTAAAAGTAGTAGGGAGTGAGTGAGTGACTGAGTTTCAAAGAGAATTAAAAAAATCAGGTATTAACAATGTCCCGATAACGCACCATTTTTTGATAAAATAAGACTGCAGGAATTCATTGCTTGCGTTTTACTCCCTCCCTTTGGGGGAGGGTTGGGGTGGGGCCTCGGGGGATTAATTTTTTTCATTATGAAAGACTTATCATTACATCCATGCTTTAATGAAGGAGCCAAACATACACAGGCTCGGGTTCACCTGCCGGTAGCCCCTAAATGCAATATTCAATGTAACTATTGCAACCGCCTTTACGATTGCTGCAACGAAAGTCGTCCCGGTGTAACCAGTTCAGTACTTTCACCCGCTCAGGCAGGACTTTACACCAATGCGTTGATGGAAAAGCTCCCCAACCTCAGTGTTGTCGGCATCGCAGGTCCCGGTGATCCTTTTTCCAATCCGGAAGAAACTCTCGGAACCATCGAATTAATCGAAAAAGAGCATCCCGATATGATCTATTGCCTTTCTTCGAACGGTCTGGATCTGGCTCCCTACATCGACCGCATAGCCGAACTGAACGTTTCGCACGTTACCATTACTATTAACTCTCTCAATATAGACACGCTGGCTCAGATTTACTCCTGGGTACGCTACAACCGTAAAGTGTACCGTGGCCGCGAAGGTGCAGCACTTTTACTCGAAAAGCAACTTTACTGCATCGGGAAGCTCAAGGAAAAAGGCATTATGGTGAAAATAAATACCGTAATTATTCCCGGAGTCAACGATCAGGACATCGAAGAATTAGCGAAAAAGGTGGCTGAAATGGGTGCCGACACGATGAACTGCATTCCTATGTATCCGACAGCTAACACTGCCTTCGAAGAACTTGAAGAGCCCTCTAAAGAACTGATGAAAGAGATTAAAGCCAAAATATCCAAATACATCAAGCCGATGGGACACTGTGCCCGTTGCCGTGCCGATGCTGCCGGATTGTTGGGCAAAGATCTTCCCGAATCAATGGATATGATCAAACAATTCTCAGCGTTGGTAATCAACCAAAGCAAAGAGCGTACCCGTGTGGGTGTAGCCACTCACGAAGGCTTGCTGGTGAACCTTCACCTGGGAGAAGCCAAAGATCTCCACATCTTCGAGCAAACCAAGAACGGATACAAATTCATCGAGAAGCGCGCCACTCCTCCGCAAGGCGGTGGGGACGAACGCTGGAAGAAGATTGCCAAAGAGGTTCTGGCCGATTGTCAGGCGGTACTGGTAGCCGGAGTAGGTGAACGGCCTTCCACCATCATGCAAAACAACGGTGTGCGTGTTATCCAGATGAGCGGACTCATCGACAGCGGTCTTGATGCCGTCTATCTCAACACACCACTGAAAACGCTATGCAAGACCGACTTCGCCAAATGCGGCGAATCTTGCCGCGGCAACAGCATGGGTTGCGGATGATCGCTAAACGACATCACTATAACTATATATAGGCGTTCACAAGAACGCCACTCTCCGAGTTCTTTTTTTCAGATGATCAGCCTTCCTCCTTTTCCCCAAGGGGGAAGGTCCTGATTATACTACGTAATTATTATTGACAATAAATAAAAACCAGTCAGGTTGTGTGGTTAATAAGACTTACGACTTACTACTCACAACTTACGACTTAACACAAGAAATTATGAAAAAGCCCGATTACATGATTATGGTTTGCAACTCTTACCGGGTTGCCGGAGATGCTCAGGGATATTGCAACAAACAGGGAGCAACTTCATTTGTACAAATGATTAGCGAAGGTTGCGCAGACCGCGGTATCGACGCATTAGTAACGACTACCGCCTGCCTGAGCGTTTGCAGCCAGGGTCCGGTTGTTGTTGTCCAACCCAACAACCTTTGGTACGGTGGAGTAACCGAAGATCGTCTTGAAGAGATCCTTGATGCACTAGAAAACGACGAAGCTGTAGAAGAGTATCTGATCGCTAAATAGTCTTCAAAGAAGATCTGGATTCTGGCAGCAAATTTCATTCGGTCGACTTATAACTTATGACCTAAAACGTATAACAAAAAAAGTGGTTTGATTCTGTGACAGGTGAGGCATCCCCAACGAAAGACTTTTTGTAAATAATCTAAAATTTAGAGTTGCTATCCAGAGAAAATGTACTAAAGTTGTTCAATATGCCATTTGATCTTTCGTTTACGGGATGCCTCTATCTGTTTTTTCTTTTTAAGACAAGAGATTTATAGAACAAAGAGCCAAGACTTTTAGAGTAAAGACACATGATGTAAGACTTTTGAGAAGTTCTCTTATCTGGTCTTATGTCTTTCATCTAATAATCTTTTGTCTGATAGCCTTTCGTCTAACAGTCTTTATTCCTGGCTCTATACAAAACGTATCACCTAAAACGTACTACGTATATGACACATTCAACAACAATAACACCGCCCCGCATCATCGACTCGACACTACGCGACGGAGAACAAGCTCCGGGAGTCGTATTTACACATAAAGAAAAGCTGCATCTCGCCCATCTGCTCGATACCCTCGGTGTTGACGAAATGGAATCGGGCATTCCCGCCATGGGAGTCGATGAAATCAGAACGATCCGCGCTATCGTTAAACTAAACCTGAACTGTCGAATCTCCGTCTGGAGCCGTGCACTTCGCCAGGACATAGAAACCTCTGCCAGTACTGGTGCGCAAGGTATTCACATCGCATTTCCATTATCCGATATCCAACTTAAAACCATCAACAAAGATTGGGCATGGGTGAAGGACGAACTTCCCACCCTGATTCAATATGCCCGTCAGCATTTCGAATTCGTCAGCGTTGGAGCGCAAGACGCTAGCCGTACTGAGCGTTCACGATTGATGGAGTACTTTAAAATTGCTGCTTCTGAAAATGTCTGCCGCGTGCGCATTGCCGATACGGTTGGCCTATTTACACCGCTTTCCACTATGAAGCTTATCCGTGAAATAAAAACGGAAGTTCCCGGTTTAGCTATAGATTTCCATGGTCATAACGATCTGGGAATGGCCACCGCCAATGCCGTCAGTGCCTGGCAGACCGGAGCCGAAAACCTGAGCGTCACGGTAAATGGATTGGGTGAGCGCGCCGGAAACTCTTCGCTCGAAGAGGTTGTGATGACATTAGTAGCAGCATTTCAATGCACAAAGTATTCTACACCCGTCATCAACGAGCTTTGCGAATATGTTGCCCGCATCTCCAATCGACCCGTTCCGGAAGGAAAAGCCATTACCGGAAAACGGGTTTATAGCCACGAATCGGGAATTCATGCCCGAAGCACCATTATTGATCCGACCGCATTTCAGGCTTTCGATGGCAAAATGGTGGGACGGGAAAGCGCTTTGAATATTTTGGGGAAACATTCCGGCAAAGCTGCTGTTGTACAATTTTTCGAACAGCGCCAAATTAAGCTAAATGCTACAGAAACAGCCATAATCCTGACAAAAATACACCAAATAGCCCTTTGTTTGAAGCGGGAGGTATTTCCGTCAGAGATAGAAGCCATTTACAGTGAAATTATCAGGAATACAGTCATTTCACTAGCATGATTATTAATAACACTACTTTTATGTAGTTTTTTATCACCTTTATTGCCATTATGATGACATTTTATCATATCTTTGTGTTGTATAATAACAAAATGACAACTCTTAATTAGGTATTAGGTATGCATTGTGATCGTATGAAAAGGGAATGTTACGCGGAGTCGGATCTTACATTCCTGTTTAATATAAGTAATATAATAGGCCGGAGTCAGGACATCAACAGTGACCTGGAATTGGTATTGGCCAGTCTGTGCAATTTCCTCGGAGCAGACCACAGTATGATTACGATCGTAAACCGCCACTTTTCCCATATTAAAATCGGGGCAGCTTATGGAATGACCGAAGAGGAAAAAGGCAGAGGAGTGTATCAGATCGGTGAAGGGATTATCGGCGAGGTGGTCCAAGCTAAAAAGGCAATTATTATCCCCGATATTTTCAAAGACCAGAATTTTCTGAATAAAACCGGAATTGGCCGAAAAGAGGGTCATAATACCGCTTTTATCTGTGTTCCTATCATTGCCGAAGAAGAGGTGACCGGAACGTTAAGTATCCATATGCACCACAAAAGCCGCATCGATTTCACCGCCGAAGCCAAGTTTATAAGTATTGTTGGTCTTCTCGTTGGCCGCAGCGTTGAGGCACGGCAGAACCAGATGGAGGAGTTAGATCTACTGCGTGAGGAAAACCGACGTTTGAAAGGTGGTTTAGTTTCTCATCGTCCCGACAATATTGTAGGAAATTCATCGCTGATGAATGATCTTTTTGAAATGATCAACAAAGTAGCTCCGACCAATACTACCGTAATGATACGCGGTGAAAGTGGCGTAGGAAAAGAACTGATTGCCGAAGCTATCCACAAAGCCAGTTCTCGCGCAAACGGCCCGTTCGTCAAGGTTAACTGTGCTGCACTGCCCGAGAACCTGATCGAAAGCGAACTGTTTGGTCACGAAAAAGGATCCTTTACCGGAGCCAATACCCAGCACGTTGGCCGTTTCGAAATGGCGGATGGCGGAACCATTTTCCTGGATGAGATCGGTGAAGTGCCGTTGTCGTTGCAGGTAAAGTTGTTGCGCGTGTTGCAACAACGTCAGTTTGAACGTGTAGGTGGTTCTAAAACCATCAATATCAATGTTCGTATCATTACTGCAACCAACCGGGATCTGGAAGATATGATCAAGAAAAACGAGTTCCGTGAAGATTTCTATTACCGAATCAACGTGTTTCCGATCTATGTGCCGGCTTTGCGCGAGCGTCGGGCTGATGTTCCTATTCTGGTGGATCACTTTATCGATAAACTGAATAATATCAATGGGACCACTGTGAAACGTATTACCGGTGAAGCGCTGGATATGCTGATGATGTACTCCTGGCCCGGAAATATCAGGGAGCTGGAAAACGTGATCGAGCGTTCGATGATTATGAGTACCGACGAAGTGATTCGCTCCTACAACTTGCCCCCTACCCTTCAGACCGGAGTCTCATCGGGTACGGTAAATAAAGGTACGCTCAACTCTGTGATTGAAAAGGTTGAGAAACAATTGATCCTCGACACCCTGATTGCGACACGGGGAAATATAGCCAAGGCTTCAACTCAGCTGGGGGTTACTGAACGAATCCTGGGACTACGGATTCACAAATACGAAATTGAACCGAAAATATATAAACATCTTTCCGATGACGAAAATAACTAATCATATAGAAATCCTTGATTGTGACTTTTGCAATCCCGACCACCTGACATCAGCGGTGGAAATGATCAATGCTTATATATTGGATGAAATGGGCGGTGGCACTCCTCTCAATCCCATCCAGCAACTACGCTTTGTGGACGGGCTGAATAATCACCCCAGGAAAATCGTATTGCTGGCCGCTGTGGATTGTAAATGCGTGGGAATGATTGTGGCCTTTGAAAACTTCTCGACTTTCACCGCCAAACCTATGGTGAACATCCATGATGTGATTGTGAAAAAAGAGTTTCGGGAACTCGGAATCGGCCGACAATTGATGGAAACTCTTATAGAACGCGCAAAAGAACTTCGTTGCAGTCGCGTGACCTTAGAAGTACGCGAAGATAACATTCAGGCACAACAACTCTATAAAAATATGGGATTTGAAGATGCTGAACCTCCCATGCATTACTGGCGAAAAAATCTCTAAAAGACATATATCACCATTACTATTTAGAATGCGAAGAAAAGATTCACTAATCTCTTCTTCGCATTTTTGATATACACATAATTATAACTCTTTAATTTCAATAAATCAACATTGTAAGAGATTGCTTGTTATAATAATAAACCCTTTATTAAAATGAAAATAGCAATTAGCGGAAGTTCCGGATTTATCGGAAAATACCTAAACCAGGAATTCATTCGTCAGGGACACGAAGTCATAAACCTCAACCGCACACTTTACACTTCCGAAAACCTTGACCAACTTTCTCAAACATTAGCCGGCTGTGACGTAGTGGTAAATCTCGCCGGCGCTACCATCAATCACCGGTGGAGTAAAAAATACAAACAACTCATCTACGATAGCCGTATCCTAACCACGCGGGCTCTTGTAGCAGCTATCAACAATCTCGAAAACAAACCGCAATTGTTAATTTCTACGTCTGCTGTTGGGGCATATCCCGATGAAGCCTTTTGCGATGAAAAAGAAACTAACTATGGATCGGGATTCCTCGCCACAGTTTGTCGCGATTGGGAAGCTGAAGCTCAGCGTGTATCTCCCGAGGTCAGATTAGTAATCACCCGTTTCGGAGTGGTTTTGGCAGCAGACGGAGGTGCATTTCCCCAGATGATTCGTCCCTATAAATGGGGCTTGGGTGGAAAGATCGGGTCCGGGCAACAAGGCTTCTCGTGGGTTTATATCGATGATCTGGTTAATGCACTCCTTTTTATCATCGAAACGAAAGAAGCGGTAGGAGTCATAAATATCACAGCTCCTGAAACCACTACTAACCAAGATTTCACCCAAACCTTAGCCCGCATGATGAATAAACCGGTTTTTCTTACAATTCCGCTCTGGGCACTTCGATTGTTATTGGGCGAAAGATCGACCTTGCTTACGGTTGGACAACAAATCTATCCGGGTAAACTCTTTAAGCTCGGTTTTTCATTTCATTATCAAATACTGGAAGCAGCCCTTCGCCGACTATTAAGTTAAATGCAGCCATAAACCTATTCCATTTTGCAGTGCAATACTACCATTTTGTAAGTTTACTTATCAATTCCTGTCAATTGGCTTTAAAAATCATGACATCAATTTCAAATGATCTCAAGATTGACATATTGTCATCTCAAATCGTAATTTACACCTGAATCTCATCTTTCAACACTACACAAATGTCTACTTTCCGCAACTAAGGTAGACATTTGTCAATTATCAGACCATATAACACAACTATTTGCACAGCTAAAAACAGCACAAAAACAATACATTATGTCAGTTTATAAGTGCTTTCACTACGTTTTTGTAACCATTTAGCCCATTTTAACTACACACATGTAGCACTTATCAGATTTTACCTATATCTTTGCATCAACAAAACTAATAACAATATGTTCGACATCGGATTGACCACCTTTATGATCCTGGCTACCAGCTTAGTTATGCTGATGACTCCGGGATTAGCATTCTTTTACGGCGGATTAGGCTGTAAGAAAAACATTTTGAGCGTAATGATGCAAAGCTTTGTCTCTATGGGCATCAGCACAGTGCTTTGGTTTGCATTTGGATATTCTGTATGTTTCAGCGGCGACATGGCTCATGGTACTGATTTCTTCGGCATCTTTGGAAATTTCAACAAAGCTTTCTATCACGGAATTACTCCGGAGACACTTTATTCACCCACTAAACGTTTCCCTGAATACATCTTCATCGCTTATCAGATGATGTTCGCGATTATTACTCCTGCCCTGATCACAGGTGCATTTATCAATCGCGTCTCATTCAAATCATATATTTTCTTCCTGATATTCTGGCAGATATTCGTTTATTACCCCTTCGTTCACATGGTTTGGGGCGGTGGAATACTTGCACAATGGGGTGTATTTGACTTCGCCGGAGGGATTACAGTACATGCTACAGCTGGCTTCGCAGCATTGGCTTCAGTTTACTTTGTGGGTCGTCGTCCTGAGAAAAGCGATCCTAACAATATCCCTTTAGTAGCTATCGGTACCGCTTTACTGTGGTTCGGATGGTACGGATTTAATGCAGGTAGCGAATTGGCGGTTAACTCTGTAACAATCTCTGCATTTCTTAACACCGACACCGCAGCTTCTTTCGCTGCCGTTACCTGGTTACTGATTGAGTGGAATACCGGCAAAAAGAAACCTACTTTTATCGGATTGATGACAGGAGCCGTTGCCGGATTAGCAACCGTCACTCCCGCTGCCGGATATATTGATATCTACTCAGCTGCTATCATCGGAATTATCGCTTCTGTAGGCTGCTTCTTAGCTGTGAAACTCAAAGAACATAAAGGCTGGGACGATGCACTCGACGTATGGGGTGTACACGGAATGGGTGGTGTAATCGGAACTTTGTGCCTGGGTTTATTTGCCAACAAAGCCATCAACCCTGCTATTCCTAACGGACTATTTTTCGGAGGTGATGCTTCTCTATTACTCAAAGAAGCGGTTGCTATCGTTTTAGCTACCGGCGTTGGATTCTTCTTCACGCTTTTATTGTTCAAAGCTATCAACAAATTTATCCCTGTTAGAGTATCAACAATAGAGCAAAATGTGGGATTGGATATCATTCACCACGGTGAGGTAGCTCGTCAAAACTAAGAAACAATTATAACTAAATCCGCTATTCGGCTCTTAAAAGATGAATAGCTAAATTGCATCAAAATAAAAAAACACCTTGTAAAGAATCACATACAATCTTATGTTGTATTCTTTAAATTAGAAAAAGCCGGATGAGAATCCGGCTTTTTCGTTTTGTATAAGATCTGGAACAATTAATAAAATGCAATAAACATTAGAGCTCTAACCGACACTATTGAAAGTTCAGACACGTTTGGTCCGGAAAATAACAGACACCGCTGATAGCTGGATAGATGAGAGTTCCTGTATAAAATATTACGAATGAAAATATACATCCTAATCTATCGACTAACTGGCACAATCCAGGTGTTGCCTCTCTGTCTATTCGACATTGATTACCTTTACAAACTACCAGAGCTATAAAGAAAAGCCCCGTGAAAAAAAATCACAGGGCTTTTCTTTTATGTAAAATGATTAACTCTCCATCAATACCATGGTACAGCATCATATGAGCTTCCGCGTTTATCGTATTTCACATCTTTAAGTAGTGATGATTTCACGCTAATACTGAAGTTAAAACTACGGTAAGCTCCAAAGGGAACAATACCTGCCGTCATTTGCCAGCAATGCAGATCGCGGGAAACATTGATATTGGTATAGGCAATCTTCTTTGTATCAAAATTATAACTACTCGACATATTAAAGCTCCATCCGGGAGTCAACGTCACACTACCGGAAAAACCCAGATTGTGAGTAATCGCATGATTATACTCTAACTTTTCTTTATTAAAAGTCGAATAACCGTAACGCATCGAATAGTTAAAAGAGAGATTCCAGGGCACACTCCAGATCATATAACCATCCGGATCAAATGATGCAGATTTCTTATCATCCTTCTTCTTAGACAAATCCTGATCAACTGTGGATTGATCCGAAGAAGGTTGGTCATTCGGTGTAGTTGAATCCGTTTTTTTATCTTTTTTCTCCTCTTTTTTACCCAACAGCTTTTTGAAGGTTTCATTGTTGAGCGTATAGGAGAATGAAGTCCCGGTACTCATCAAACGGCCTAAACCAAATGAATGGTATTTTTCCCACCGCGTCTTATTTACCCGTACCGGATTTCCACTCGAATTAAGCTGATAGGTATATGTATCGAAAGCTCCGCTCAGATTGAGATTAAATCCTTTTGTCAACTTCAGACGAATACTGGCATTGATATCGCTCCAATTCATAGAATCGGCCGCCATATTATAACTGATCCCGGTAGTAAAGTTATCGACCAAACTGATCTTGCGCATACCGCTGGAGTCCCGATCCGACTTGATCTTCATTTCCAGGTTATTGGTCATATTAAAAGAAACCGATCCTGAACGTGTACCCGGCGCTGAATAATACAATCCGGTCTGATAAGGTGAGTAATAAACATTCTGCTTAGTAGAAGCCTTGTAATAGCTCCGCCAGAATCCAAACTTATCATCCTGAAAATCTGGCGTATAACTAAATGACAAACTAGGCGTAAACACATGACGAATCACTTGGACTTTGTGTCCGAACAAAAAGGGAAGCGGTTTAAAAAAACCATATAATTTGGTAGATGCACTTACACTGGTACTATAGTTATACATCCGGTTGAATCCCCATATCGTATCAGTAAGCTCAGCCTGTTTTATTTCATCCCACGATTTGTTGATTTTATTGGTAAACCAGCTTTCACGATAACTGAAAGAGGGAGTCACATTAATATATTTCAGTAAATTGAATGTTGCGGAAACCGGAATAGAGTGCTGCATCCCATTTCTCCAGTCCTTGACCAGATTCGATTTAAAAAGCAGATTTTCTTTCGTATCGATGCTGTTGGCCAATTGTCCGGAATAGGTAAAACCGATCTTTTCGTACCAACGCTCTTTGCCCACAACCTCCTTACGTTTAAAGGGATAAATACGATTATTAGTCGAAATCGAAAGATTTGGTAATGAAACCGCAATGGCTGAATCGCTCGAACGCTGGTTTATATTCAGCGATGAAGAAAAAGTAAGGGGAAAACGGGGTGAACGCCACGTCATATTTACACTCGAACTTTTATTGTTTTGAGTAAAAGCCTGAGCATTATAGTAACTGGAAATATCATTACGCGCATAGGTTGAAGTCGCAAAATTTACACTGGCAGAAAATGAGAGATTCGGATTTGCCTTGGCATCCTGGGAATGCGACCATGTAATACTGAAATCTTTTGCTTTCGCATAATCCTCCTGCCCTTTCTCACCGGTCACCGTCATGCGATACGCAGCATTAAAACTACCCGAATACTTATACTTTTTATTATAGGTAGAAGTACCGCTCAATCCCCACGATCCTTTGGTGTAAATCTCACCCCGGACAGCCATATCCACATAATCGTTGATTGCGAAATAATAACCTCCATCACGCAGATAAAATCCGCGATTTAATTCATCACCATAAGTGGGCATCAGTATTCCGGAAGAATACTTCTCAGTAAAGGGAAAAAAACCGAATGGAATAGCCAACGGCAGCGGCACATCTTCCAGTACCAGATAAGCGGGACCGGTAACCACATTCTTTTTGGGACGAACCTTAGCCTTAGTTAATTGGAAATAAAAGTGAGGATGATCATGATCTTCACACGTTGTATATTTACAGTCGGTCATGTAGAGGTCATCTTTATCCGTCTTTTTGGTTTTACCCCCAACCACATAACCTTCACCCTGCTGCGTTACTACATTAGTTATATACCCCTTTTTAGACTTGAAATTATAACGCATTGTTTTGGAGTTATACTCCCCGCTTTTCTCTTTGAAAATCGGTTCCCCTACCATTTTACCTGCGGTATCTTTTCGCCCATTCGCATAGACGATGCTGCTATCCAGACTCATCTGAATATAATCAGCTTTCAACTCGATATCTTTGTAATTCACCTTACCCTCACCATACATCTTGGCAAAATTATTCCCCATAAACACGATCGAATCGGTCGATTGATAATTGACCGTCGCATCGAGCGCATTCTTCGATTTTCTTGCTTTGAGAGTATCTTTGAGATTGACGACTTTGGCAGAATCAGGTTTGGGAGTAACAATAGAATCGGCTTTAACAGTTTGAGCTGAGACCTGCTTCGGCTTTTGCCCCAAAGGGCTTACCGTTTTTTGCGCCTGAGTGGATAATAACAGAATGAGGAATAACGAAAACAGGATGTATTTTGTCTGTTGTGCCATTTAAGCTTTGTGATTCTGAGATTTGGCTGCAAAGCTACGACATTTGCAGAAAATTAACGTAGAATTACTCTTAAAATAACTTGTATTGTATCTAAAGAGAGCTAATCCATTGACGTTTAACCGTTGATAATTACACCGGCACGTTCGGTCTCTCCACACCCTGGAGGATTCAGTTTATACACTTTCACTTCCAAAGCAGTGATTTGTGGAAATGCTGTCCCTAGATTACGGTAAATGCGCCCAGCCACGTGTTCGAGCAACTTAGAGGGGATTACCATCTCCGCCTGCACCAAATTACACACATCGGCATACGAAATTGTAGCATTTAATTCATCCGTTTCAGTTGCTTCCACAATATCAGCCTCCAACAAAACCGACACTACAAAATGATTTCCCACTACCTGCTCTTGCTCCATCACACCATGATAAGCATAAAAACGTATATTATCTATTTGAATGGATGTTTTCATAATTTCCTTACAAAAAGCTTTTAAACACCGAATCTATGGTTCCAAAGCGTCAATTCGATAAAATATTTGTACTTTTACCTGCAAAAGTACGCAAAACAGGAATCTTAACCTCATAAAAGCTACAATATAGTTATGCCAAAAGAAAATTTTCCATCTGGTGCTTCTCACAATACCATAGCCCAGGGCACCTTCGTAAAAGGAGACATTAAAGCTGAAGCTGACTTTCGCATTGATGGGGAGATTGTCGGTAATGTCGAGTGCACTGGTAAGATCATTATAGGTCCTAAAGGTTCTATTACCGGTGATATCTCATGTAAAAATGCAGAAATCATGGGCACCCTTACCGGCAATGCAAGGGTAAATGGTTTATTGATACTGGCAGAAACATCCCAGATCTTTGGAAATGTCGAAATGGCCACCCTATCGGTAGAACCCAATGCTGTGCTGACTGGCTATTGCATGATGGTAAGAGAATAGCTATTACCTTCTTACTGTTAATTCACATGCCGAAAATAATGGTTTCATGGGTTAAAATCCTTTAAACCGAAACTTTCATCTATTAATGTATAGATGAAAAAAAGAATAATGTCTATCTTTGAAATGTGAAAATCGAAGGCAAATAGTGAACATATATTTTGACCTGTTTTTTGCAACAAGAGTCAGTTTATACAGACTAGAATCATGCATTATTAATTAGCATAGGATTTTTATTTCATTAATCAATTATACAATTATGAGAATAGAAAAAATCGTTGGACGTGAAATTTTGGACTCTCGCGGAAACCCGACCGTGGAAGTTGATGTTACTTTGGAATCGGGCGTAGTAGGTCGTGCAGCTGTTCCATCCGGAGCATCTACCGGCGAAAACGAAGCTCTTGAACTTCGCGACGGTGACAAAAAACGCTACTTAGGTAAAGGTGTTTTGAAAGCTGTTGATAATATCAACAAAATCATCGCTCCTGCATTGGAAGGCATGAACGTTCTGAAACAAACTGACATCGATGCAAAATTGCTCGAACTTGACGGAACTAAAACTAAATCTAACTTAGGCGCTAACGCTTTATTAGGTGTTTCTTTGGCTGCTGCAAGAGCTGCTGCCGCTTACCTCGACATTCCTTTGTATCGCTATATCGGCGGAACAAACACTGTTGTTCTTCCCGTTCCTATGATGAACATCATCAACGGTGGTTCACACTCTGATGCTCCTATCGCATTCCAGGAATTCATGATTCGCCCCGTAGGTGCGACTTCATTCCGTGAAGGTCTTCGTATGGGTGCTGAGGTATTCCACTCTTTGAAAAAAGTATTGCACGATCGTAACCTAAGCACAGCTGTAGGTGACGAAGGTGGTTTCGCTCCTGCTTTGGACGGTACTGAAGATGCTTTGAACAGCATCATCCTGGCTATCAAAAACGCTGGTTACAAACCAGGTCGTAAAGAAGATGGCGGTGATGTTTCAATCGCTTTGGACTGTGCTGCATCTGAGTTCTACAAAGACGGTATCTACAACTACGCTAAATTCGAAGGCGAAAACGGTGCAAAACGTACTTCTGCTGAGCAAGTTGAATTCTTAGCTTCATTGGTTGAAAACTTCCCTATCGACTCTATCGAAGACGGTATGAACGAAGGCGACTGGGACGGATGGGTTGCTTTGACTAAAAAATTGGGTGACAAATGCCAGTTAGTTGGTGACGATTTATTCGTAACTAACGTTGAATACCTGAAAAAAGGTATCGAATTGGGTGCTGCCAACTCAATCCTGATCAAAGTGAACCAAATCGGTACTTTGACTGAAACTTTGGACGCTATCGAAATGGCTCACCGTGCAGGTTACACTTCAGTAACTTCACACCGTTCAGGCGAAACTGAAGATTCAACTATCGCTGACATCGCGGTAGCTACTAACAGCGGTCAAATCAAAACTGGTTCTTTGAGCCGTTCTGACCGTATGGCTAAATACAACCAATTGCTTCGTATCGAAGAAGAATTGGGCGCTCGCGCAGTATATGGCTACCAAAAAGTAAAATAATTTTTAATGAAATAACGGGTTGATCGGAGCATGCTCCGATCAACCCGATTTCATTAAAAAAGATTGACTAAATCCTATTTTTTCATCAAAATATGGATTTTAGTAAAAAAACGCCGAAAAAAGTAAGGTTTACACCATACTTTTTTCGGCATTTTTTTGTTTAATATATGTGATGCAGTGTCGTTTAGTACTAATTGAAAGATTTAGAATACGATAAATTAGCTACCTAAGGAGCAGAGCACCCTTAAATAGGTAGCGATATGATAGTAAATCATTAACCTTAAATAATCCCAATTATGAAGAAATTCTTTTCTAATGGTGAAATCACCATCGTGTGGCAAGCAAACCGCTGCATTCATTCGGCCACCTGCCTGAAAGGGCTACCCTCTGTTTTCAATAACGCGCATACTCCATGGATCAATCCTCACGGTGCTTCCACCGAAGAAATCGTCAAACAAGTAGAAGCTTGCCCGTCCGGTGCACTTACATGGCTCCGCAACAGCGATTTTGAAAAAAGATAGAGACGGCTTTTGTATATAGTTTTAACATGGAGCTCCACCGGGAATACCCTGGAACTGTTGAGTATGACTATATCCCCAGTGGAACTCCCTGAACTGAATACCTACTTACTATACCGCTTCTACTTCATCCAATTCCACATACCAAAGGTATCCTAATACCTGCTTATACCCCATCTGGCTAATGAGCGACATATAACGCTCTACTTGCCGGTGGTGTTTCTTTTGTTTATACCGGCCAAACTTAAAATCAACAACAATTACCTGATCGCCTGAGAATATCACCCGATCCGGACGAAAGAAAATTCCTTCCGGTTGTAATATTTGAGCTTCGTTCATTATTTTCACATTTGAAGAAAACCAAGGGGCAACCTCCTCCTTCCGCAACAAATCCCGGAGATGACAGCAAATCTCTTCGCCTTTATCAGAAGAAACTTCGCCTGAAAAGAGTAACTGTTGCACAGCCTGGTCTACATCATCTACCGTTTCTATCCGACTAAGAATATCATGCATCAGGTTACCATAACGTCGCTCTTCCGAACCGGTAAAAAACTCACGATTACGTAATCTCAACTGTAACCGGCCATCCGGATTCACAGACCGGAAGCTTGCCATTTTCTCTTCACCCGGATTTTTTTCTTTCTGAACAACAGGCCTCCATTCTGCACCATCGTCGTAGGCTAATAGCTCTGTTATATAATAGTCCTGAAGCGGAATTAATTCCTTTTCAACATCCGAATCCATAACATACTCAGCAGAATGGTTTATGCAAAAATGCAATAAACCGCCAATTCCGGACAAAGACTCTTTCTCCACCTTCGGTGCAAAAGCAATCAATTCCTCTTTCGCCCGTGTAAAAGCTACATATGCAACGTTAAGGTTATCAATATAAGAATGAAGCTTTTCTTCGAAATATTCAAATGCAAAAATAGAGTTTGCCAATGCGGAACTATAGGGAATGGGCAATAAGGGTATTTCATTAAACGGGGCAATCTGAGGTTCGCACCAAAGAATATTGCCTGCCTTCTGATCGATAGTCCAGTCGCAAAACGGAATCAGCACAGCCTTGAATCCCAACCCCTTCGACTTATGAATGGTCATAATACGAATGGCATCCTGCGACTCGGGTGTAGAGATGGTCTTTTTCACCCCACTCTCTTCCCACCACTCCAGAAACGCGATCAAATCAGCCGATCTACGTGTGCTGAAGTCAAGTGCCATATCCTGAAATGCCTGTAAAAAAACATTATCTGAATCGCTGTCGGAGCTCAGAAACAACGATACCAACCGCTCACACATTTCGTAGAGAGGTAACTTTGCGATTTCACGAATCTCGGCTAATATTTCTTGTGGAAAATCGGAATCAACTTCACTTTGCTTGAAAAAATTGCCTGCCGCATTTTCATCCGGATGCATCCAGATAGCATATTCCATTAACGCCATTCTTTTCAAGGTGGCATCATCAGGCTTTCGTAAATGCTTCAGCAATGCGATAATCAATTTCACTACCGGAGCATTCTTTACATAAAGAGCTTCATCAGAAATCACATCAAAACGATATTTCGGGCTCTGCTCCTGTTGTTTGTAACGCAGCAAACGATCAGCCACCCGACAACCTTCATCTTTGGTTCGGACCAGAATTGCCATATCCCGCAACGCATAACCCTTATCTTGCCAACGCTTTATTACGCTAGGCAGTTGTTCGAGGGCTTCTTCTTTCCATTCTTTAAATTCACTGGTATCAATGAACTGAAACTGAACATGTCCATTCTGATCTTTTTTTGAACTTGGGACATGTTGATATACATCTTTATAAGCCTCACATATTTTGGTCTGATAATGAACTATCCGGGGATCACTACTCAGATTATCTGGTACATCATCATTAAATTTTAATTGCAGAACTCGGGCTGCCACAGAGAAAAAGGCATTATTAAAACCCACAATCGCCGGACAACTCCGCCAGTTAATGCCAAGCACTTCATCGTTCAACTGCCCGATAAATTCACGCCCTAACTGCTCATCAAGCAATTTCCAGTCGGAGCTTCGCCAACGATATATACTTTGTTTGACATCACCCACAATCAGATTCGATAACTTTTCCGAATCAGGATCACACTGAGCCAGACTCTCATGTATCAGCGGAGAAAAGTTTTGCCACTGCATGCCCGATGTATCCTGAAATTCATCAATCATGTAATGCTCTATTTTTACGCCAATCTTTTCGTAGATAAATGGGGCATCCGTACCATCGATGATCCGGTTGAGTAGCTGTGTGGTATCGGTAAGCAACATCAGGTTATTTTCGGCAGCCAACTCCTTTACTTTATTGTCAATATCATTGAGTATACCAAGCGTGTAAATATTCTTACGAATGATCAAGGCCGAATTGTAATGGGGATAATCATCAAAATGAGCCAATACCCGCTTCACGCAATCATTCATCCCATTATGGTAAGCAGACTTAATTGCATCAGCGTATTGTTTCGACTTTCCTCCAGGCTTCCATTGGTCGGCATCATCTGCCAATTTCTGAAAAGTAGACGTTGGCAGTTTAACATCTCCTTTTGCCAGGAGATGAAAAAACTTCAGCGGCGAACGGCTTCCGCCCGAAAAATCTTCGGCAGAAAAACCGTTGTTTTCCATCAAAGCTATTCCCTCTTTACCAAGATCTGCCGCTTTAGCTTCATATACCGCTACCAAACGACTAAGTTGCTGAATATAACTACGCAATTCACTTTTATCCTGCAGTTTATCACGTATGGAGCCGCTCATTAGTTTGTACTTTTCCTTAAATAACTCACCTCCCAGGTCGATTACCTCCTTTTTGAAATTCCACGACTTTCCGCTTTCGATCTTCTCTTCTGAAAATCGAAGCAACCAACTCAGAATCTCTTTGTTAGCCGGATCTTCCAACGAGTAAATCATCTTATCAACCGCCTCAGTCAGAATACGACCGGTATCCAGCTCGACATTGTACCCGCCCTGTAAACCGATCTCCCGGGCAAATGCACGCATGGTCTGTTGAAAAAAACGATCGATGGTACTGATATTAAAGGATGAATAGTCATGCAGAATCCCTAACAAAATGCGGTGTGCCTTCTGAAAAACGGCTTCTTCCGAAAGTTCAAACTCATGCATTAACAGAGCTAGATAACCTGACTTTTCGCGACATGCCAGGATATCCAATTCTTGAACAATCCGTTTCTTCATCTCGTCAGTAGCCTTATTGGTAAAGGTCACAGCCAGAATCCGACGAAAGGAGTTATTTCCGGTGAAAAGTAATTTGAGATATTCTCCGGTAAGCTGGTAGGTTTTCCCCGATCCGGCAGAAGCACGATACACAGTAAGCATATTGTAGGGTGTTAAAATATAAAAAGCCAACCTGCCAACCGATAAATTTCATATTGGCAAATTGGCACTTAAGCATATGAGTAGATTAAATCGTTCTCGCTTTGGCAAATCCCTCTTTTTTAAGGATCTCCAATACCTTCTGACGAAAATCTCCCTGCACAATAATCTCACCATCTTTGGCTGAACCACCGACTCCACATTTAGTTTTAAGCATTTTACCCAGCTCCTTTAAGTCATCATCAGGCCCTACAAATCCGGTTATCAGCGTGACCACTTTCCCCCCACGATTACGCTTATCAAGACTAATGCGTAATAACTGCTTTTCTTTGGGCAAAGCTTCGGTCTCTTCGGATTCCTCAGCATCGTATTTAAAATCGGGATTTGTAGAGTATACAATATTCAATCTATCTTTCCAATCGTTGCTTTTCATAATGTCACTTGTTTTTAAAAAAGATTCTTTTGTCTGACAAATATAGTGAGGATTACGGGAAAGTGAATGAGAGAAATGCAATGAATTATCCCATATTAAAAATCGGATATTGACCATTCAGAAAATACATATCAGATAAATCCGAACATTTTCGACTAATCCCCAGAGCATATTTGGTCATCACGAGTAAATCACGGAAAGATGTAGAGCATAAAATAACGGTTTTAGAAGGTAAAAAAGAGCTAAACCTCAAACTCCGCATTACAAACATGCTCCAAAACACTGTTTTAAGAAATATTAAGCTGATTTATTGTGCTACACAACATAAATCAATCTATATTTGCACTGTGTTTTTCATGGTATTAGATTTAAGGTTAATAAAGGGTTGAGGTTGTCGTGATGACAACCTTTTCTTTTTTATAGCAATTGCTATTATCTCCATGCACATCTCCTTACATCACATCAACAAACAAAGATCTATCTTCCCTTATTTCTCACTTTTTCATCTTAAAACATCATCACATTGAACAAAAAGCTCTATTTTTGAACTAAAACCAACAAAATTCACTATTTTGGCTGAATATTGTTAGCATTAATCCTTTTCCCAGGTCTAAACCAAGTTAAAAAGTTTAATATGATAAAAAATCTCTTTGTAAAAAAGACTTTAGCCCAACTCTTCGATGAAGCGGAAAACCATCATGGCTTAAAGAAAAATCTGAATGCCTGGCATCTCACTTTATTAGGAGTAGGTGGTGTAATCGGCGCAGGTATTTTTGTGATCACCGGCACAGCAGCAGCACTTCATGCAGGCCCATCTTTAGTAATATCATTTATACTGTCTGCTATTGGTTGCGCGTTGGCTGGATTGTGCTACGCAGAGTTCGCCTCCATGATTCCCATTGCCGGAAGCGCATATACCTATGGTTACGCAACCATGGGAGAATTTGTGGCTTGGATTATCGGGTGGGATTTGATTCTGGAATATCTATTTGGATCGGCCACAGTAGCGGTAGGCTGGAGCGGATATGTCAATAGTTTTCTCAAAGATGTTGGCCTTCCTTTACCAGAGTCAATCAGTCAAAGCCCGTTTGTATATGATGCAACCGGATGGCATCACACCGGTGCTTTTATCAACTTTCCGGCAGTTTTCATAATCGGATTGATGACCACATTGCTTATAATCGGAATTAAAGAATCGGCTAAATTCAACAATATCATTGTATTGATTAAAGTTGCTGTTATCCTGCTTTTTATTGGTTTTGGAATTTCTCATATTAATTTGGGGAACTGGACACCATTTATTCCCGAAAACACAGGTAAATGGGGCCATTTCGGTTGGTCTGGTATTCTTACTGGTGCTGGCGTTATTTTCTTCGCTTACATTGGATTTGATGCTGTATCTACAACATCTCAGGAAGCTAAAAATCCCAAACGTGATATGCCCATTGGTATTCTGGCCTCATTAGCCATCTGCACAATACTATACATCGCAGTTAGTCTGGTTCTTACCGGAATCGTTAGTTATCATAATCTAAACGTACCTGCACCGATTGCTTTAGCTATTGATACGGCAGGTCCTGCTCTAATATGGCTTCGCCCGTTGGTTAAAATCGGAGCTATAGCAGGCTTAAGCTCAGTCGTTTTAGTTCTACTTCTGGGACAATCACGTGTCTTTTTCTCGATGGCTACAGATGGACTATTGTGGAAAAGTTTTTCTAAAACCCATCCTCGCTTCAAAACCCCACACATTACAACAATCGTCACCGGAAGTTTTGCAGCTCTGTTCGCAGGGCTATTCCCTATCGGATTGTTGGGAGAATTGGTTTCTATAGGCACACTACTTGCATTTGTGATTGTTTGCTTCGGTATTATCATATTGCGTAAAAAAGAACCGGATGCACCTCGTTCGTTTAAAACACCGCTTGTACCCTTCGTTCCACTCTTAGGCGCTGTTGTCTGCTTTATTCAAATGGCCTCATTGCCAAAAGACACTTGGATTCGTCTCTTTGCCTGGATGGCTATCGGATTCATCATCTACTTTACATACGGTCGCAAACACAGTAAGGTGCGTCAGGCTATAGCTAATAAGGAAAAGGAATAATGATTTATCTTCCATCCTATTGTAATTTCATAAGGAATATGAAAATACCCCCTTATTAATTAGAAAAATTCGACAAGTCTCCAATTTTGACATTTTATCGCCAGAAAATTAGGAAAAACAAAACTAAATCCATATCTTTGCACCCGCAAAACAAAGGATGGTCTCGTAGCTCAGTTGGATAGAGCAACAGCCTTCTAAGCTGTGGGTCGTGGGTTCGAATCCCGCCGGGATCACTTTTACAAAAGCTAAACTACTTTGAATAAGTAGTTTAGCTTTTTCAATTTCCGACTATTCCTTAAACTACCCTCTCATCCGAAATGTTTTTACAACCCATTTGGTAATGCTTTGTAATTAACTTACACGCCCTGCATCTTCCCTTTCTTTCGATATTCCCCTTTACACACCCCCTCAATGCCATGCATAAAAAAAGATTGATATTTTCAAATAAGATTATCCAAAGTTAGTTTACTAAGGGGCTATTCTGCTTAATATATGCAGGATAGCCCCTTATTTTTAGGGTTCTCTTTCCTGACAGAATAATACGTCATAGAATTTAGTAGCTCTCGCTACAACAAAATGAAATGCGATTGCAATATATGTTAATTACGACTGATCTATGTAGGGAGATTTGATTTGTCTTCGGTATGATACTAATTGCAAGCCATAACTTTATTACAACCATTTACCATGATCCGATTCTCTTTTTATTTTCTGTTGATTTCAGTGATTTTCGTTTCTTGCAAGAATGAAGAAGGTGAGGGTGGTTCTTCCTCTGTCCAGGGATACGTTTACAAAATCATACATTCCGATAATAATTACACACTACAGACCGACACAGTGCCAGCTGCTAAAGAAGAAATCTTCATCATATACGGCAATGAAGATTTCTACGGTGATGATCTAAAGGCCGATGCTGCTGGTTTCTACAAATTCAAATACCTTATTGATGGAAACTATAAACTTTTTGCCTACAATAGTCTGGCAGACGGAACGAAACAATCAGTTACTGTTTCCGTAAATGTCGGTAAGCACAAAACAGCTCAGGCAGATACACTTTTTATTCATACTGGTGATGCTTACGGCACATCTATTGTAAAAGGAATTATCAACGTAAACTATTATAAAAAAGGGGTATATCAAGAAACGGGTGCCGGGGTGGGACAGCGTGTATTTATATGCAACCACGGAGAAGAAGCGCCGATCGACGATGTGCGCGCCGGAATAAATGGCGTTTTCGGATTTGATAGATTAAAGCCGGGCAAATATGATATTTTTGTAATTACCCAGAATCCAGACACAGAAGCAGAAAGCATTATTAAACAAACCATTGAGGTAACCTTAGCAAATACAATCTATAACCTGCCGCTGACATTTACAATAAATGTTGCCGTATAAATCTAAAACTTTAACCCACATGAAATTAGTCTCTCTATTATTCGGAGCTATGTTTATAGCATCTACATTGCCCTCTTTTGCTCAAGATAATGATATCTCAAGAAGAAACGAGCGTAAAAAGAATTTAACCGTTAAAGAATGGAATACGCGCGACAATAAAAAGTTCTTAGATCACATGACCATTTATAATGATCTCGGAAAGAAGATAGAAGAATCCGAATATTCAACCTATGGTCTTCAGGAACTTGTAACTTCGGAATATGATGCACAGGGACACTGCATTAAACAGATTGTATATAATGACCGTAATAAAGTAAGCCGGATCCGAAAGATTGAATATAACCCCGACG
This sequence comes from Bacteroidales bacterium, assembly GCA_963668555.2. Lineage (GTDB taxonomy): Bacteria > Bacteroidota > Bacteroidia > Bacteroidales > UBA7332 > CAXXIC01. Next base: position 3,169,781 of record CAXXIC010000001.1, on the reverse strand, counting down.
GTTCAAGAAAGAATCAGTACAACTATTACCCCAACGGGAAATTAGAATCAGTGAAAGTCTACGAATATCATTTGGATAAAGCTAATTAGCATTGTTTACAAAAGCAACAATTTAATCTGCTTTGTTTATGGATACAAATTCAATTATCAATGATCTGAAGGCGATCTTAGACGAGTTCGAATCCATCACATTGGGACAAATGGAAGATATACGTCTAATGAACCGCATTGACCGGAAATACATGACCCGTCTCTCCCTTTTGCCGAAGATATTGCAAGCCATGACTCCATTATATTATGTGCAGGAGAATATGCAAAAGCGCATATCACCTTATGCCACCATTTATTTTGACACTGTCGACCTTCACATGTTTACAACACACCACAATTCGAAACGACGTCGACAAAAAATACGGCTACGTTCATACCTTGATTCAGAGACTTCTTTTTTAGAGATTAAAAAGAAAAACAACAAAGGACTTACTAAAAAAGTCAGGATATTGGTAAATGATCCGCCGGAGCGAGTCCTAGACAAACAGGATAATCTTCATTTTGTTGCCCGTGAATCTGAATATGGCGAATCAAAACTAATACCTCAATTAGAAAATAATTTCTTTCGAATTACGCTTGTGAATAAAGTAAAGATCGAGAGATTGACTATTGATCTATACATCGGCTTTCATAATTGCGTGACAGGCCGCAATCAATTAGTCGACGATTTAGTGATTATTGAGCTGAAAACAGATGGAAATGTAATTTCGCCCTTATTTGCAATAATGGCAGAAAAGGGTGTTCACTCATCCAGTATCAGTAAATATTGCTTAGGAACGGTCTTGACAAATCCACTGGCTAAATACAACAACTTCAAACGTAAACTGGTATTCATTAATAAACTCACTCACAATCATTATGGCAGAGACTAATTTCCCGGATTTTGATCCAACTATTGCTGCTCAATATGGACAGGAATATAGTGACGTAACAGGAATGGAATACTTCGGCAGTCCATTTTACGACTCCAACGCTTTATTAATGTTGCTAATCCGTTTTGGATTCAACTTACTCATTACCTGGATTCTCATACACCTCTTTTATTATCCAAAAGCAAAACGACGCGATTATTACTTTACCTTTTTTATGTTCAGCATTACCATGTTTCTGCTGATTTATCTAATGGATAATGTGAAGGTACAAATCGGACTGACTTTAGGACTATTCGCTATTTTCGGTGTTATCCGGTATAGGACAGAGACAGTTCCTATCCGGGAAATGACCTATCTGTTTATTATAATCGGAGTTGCCGTGATCAATGGCCTTGCCACTAACGTCAGCTATGTAGAACTGATTGCCACTAATATAATGTTTGTACTTGCAGTTTGGGCCTTCGAAAGTACACACTTCCTCAAACATGTTTCGTGCAAACTGATCGTTTACGATAAAATCCATCTAATCACCCCTTATAAACGGAGTGATATGGAAGCTGATATTGCAAAACGTACCGGATTGGGAGTAAAACGTCTTGAAATCGGACATATCGATTTCTTGCGCGACACTTGTTTTGTGAAAGTATACTACGAAGCTACAGACAAACAACTGAACTCTATTGACCAAATAACGAAAATAGGCGATTATAATGGGTAAAATACAGCAATTCGTTGTAACAAAAATGTTGTTTTTCCTGATCTTCTGGGTAGTTCTGAGCTCTTCAAGTAAAGCCCGGGATTTTGATTGGGGTACCGCATTGGGAATTGAGCTCAAAAAGAAGGTCAGCAACAAACTTAACTTTGGCCTGTCTCAGGAATTCCGATTCAACGATCAAGCCACCAATCTTTACCGGTCAGCATCACAAGTAGGTCTTGAATGTAATTTCTTGCGTAAAATATGTAAGGTTGGATTATTTGGCACCTTTATACGTAAAGAGAACGATCAGAAACAATTCGAAAGTCAATATAGATTAGGAGCCGATCTATCAGCCAAAGCCGACAAAGGTAGTTTCTCCTTTTCCTGGCGTACACGAATGCTCTCTACATTCCGGGACGAATCAGTAGGTAGTTATAAAGTTAATCCAAAGCTTTCACTCCGAAACAGAATCCAAATAGATTACTCTTTATTCAGTCTGCCATTGAAACCATATATATCCTGCGAGCCATTTGTATACCTAAACGCACAAGGAGGTGCATATCTTAACAATGTTAGATATCGACTTGGCACAGACTACAGGTTAAACAAACGATCATCCTGGGATGCCGGATTACGACTCGACCATGAGATGCAGGTAATAAATACGTCTCGTTATCTATCGCTAGATATTGCCTATACATACAAATTCTAAGAGATATTGCTTTTTCATAATGAGCACCTGACGCCCCGAAGCGCAGCCCTTCTTTTAGTAAGGTCTGCGCTTTCATCTATACTAACCAGCCATTCTTCATTACTATTAGGGCGAGCCCCTGCGGGTCGGACTATCCGTTGCGAGTCCTCGGCCCGAAATACTGGCCTGTAGTCTTTCCACAACTATCCCTCTCGCTTCGGTGCTGTGTATATCACTTCGATCAAAGCAAACCATATATAACACATGCCCCTCTGTATTTCAATAGCCGTCCATAGATGTTTTTGTCACTGTAATATAAACAGGCTCCGCACCTATAAAAACTCAAGCCGGGAAAAGTATATTTAACGTCGGGGGAAATGAAATACCCATAACGTAATACGTAAAAGGTAGAAGGTAAGCATCCCAAATCCACCGTCTTTTCCTTCATTTCATAAAAGCCGACCTTTGTTCAAAAAAGCTTATGTTTAGTTTGAATGAAGGCAACCGTTATGTGGTATGCTTGCAAGGCGTGGATTTGCGCAAGGGATTGGATGGTCTGTGTGGTTTGATTCGTTATCTGTCACTGAATCCAACCAATGGCGATGTATATGTTTTTTGAACAAAAGCCGCACGACCATGAAGTTGCTGCATTGGGAACGCGGCGGTTATGTGATTTACTACAAACGGCTAGAAAGCGGGCGTATCAGCCACAAGATTTTCATCAAAGAGGGTGTCGGTTTTCGTTCATTTCGGTGGGACGAACTGGTGCTGTTGATTGAAGGAATCAGCCCTAAAATAAAACGCAGAAAACGATATAATATACAACAAAATACTTGTGTACCACATTGATTATTAGTATCTTTATGCTGTAAAGCAATGGAAGATACACAACAATTATTACAGGAAATCACGCGATTGAAAGAGTTGCTTCTTGTTAAAGACGAGCAACTTGCGCGCAAGAACGAACGGATACTTTATCTGGAACGTCAGCTTTTCGGGCGGCGTTCCGAAAAAAGCCTTCCCGCTTACCCAGAGGCTCAATTATCGCTCTTTGATGCAGAGCAGGGCACTCCCGCCCTGGAAGAGGAAGCGTCGGTATTCTCAACGCTGGTAGAAGAGATAAAGCAAAAAGCAGAACAGCGTCGCAACGCAAAAAAAGTACATTCCGTATCCAAAAAACGCTCCTATAAAATACCGGACCATATTGAACGTCGCGAAACCGTGATTTACCCGATAAACTTCGATGCCGATAAAATGGTAAAAATCGGGGAAGATGTAACGGAGCGATTGATGCTCGAGCCTTCCAGGTTCTGGGTGGAGCGCACTTTACGTCCTGTTTACAAAATCCGTCAAGAAGAGGAATCCCTTTCCACAAAGATTATTCAGGCTCCCCCCAAACAGGGGATTCTTCCGGGATGTATGGCTGGCGAGTCGTTGTTAAGCCAAATTATCGTTGACAAATTCCTTTACCATATACCGGAATACAGGCAAGCCAAACGCTTTAAAGACCTTGGCTTAGAAATCAGTACATCGAGCATCAATCGCTGGGTACACGATTTGGCGGACAAGCTTTATCCGCTTTACATAGCACAAATGAATCGTGTGCTTGCAACAAATTATATCCAGGTAGACGAAACAAGTCATCCGATAGCCGACCGTCCCGGTTCGGCACGCAAAGGGTATGTTTGGGTGGCTCGTTCGGTCTTGTCTGCGGGTATATTCTTTTATTATGATAAAGGTTCGCGTTCGCAAGAGGTGGTTCTGAAAATGCTCAAAGACTACCAAGGAGCATTGCAGACCGACGGTTATGCCGCTTACAGCATTTACGAAGAAAAGCAGGGAGTACTCCCCCTGGGGTGCATGGCTCACGTAAGACGCAAGTTCGAAAGTGCACTAACCACTACCCCTGAAGCTCAGAAAGCACTGAATTACATCGCCCTATTGTATATGCTCGAAGGAAATCTTAAAGCTGAAGGAGCCAGCCACGAACAGATCCGAAAAGAAAGGGAAGAAAAAGCCTACCCTATATTACAACAAATGGAAAACTGGATGAAGCAGACCGCCAACACCTGCACCCCGAAAAGTCCGCTCGGCAAAGCCATTAGCTATGCTTTTGGCATGTGGCCGCGTATCAGCCGTTATTGCAAAGAAGGATATTATCACATTGATAACAATGCCGTAGAAAATGCCATACGTCCCATCACCCTGGGGCGCAAGAACTATTTATTCTCTGGTAACGACAGTGGGGCGGAAGATAACTGCACATTCTACACCTTGCTTGGAAGTTGTTTGCAGGCTGGCATTGAACCATATCAATGGCTCAACTCTACACTCGAAAAAATCCCTACCTTGCAAAATCCAGTCAATTGGGACGAATTACTTCCATAAATCACCAATACAAAAGCAAACGGGCTTGGGGACTTCATTCTGTTTATTCCGGTGAAACAGTACCACCCATTCCGGAGCAAACAGTACCAGTGTAAAGCACTGAGAAGAGAGCGCAAATATAAATGTTAAACTCCTATTTTCTTCTTAACGATTCTCCTTTTAACTCAAAACGATGCGCATTTCCTGTAAGACGATCTAAAATAGCATCAGCCAGAGTTGCTTCAGCGATATAATTATGCCAACTGGCCACGGGAAGTTGGGAGGCTATGATGGTTGATTTTCGCTCGTATCTGTCTTCGAGGATCTGTAATAGTGCGAGTCTGGAATTGTTGTCCATAGGGTGCAATCCAAAATCATCGAGGATAATCAAATCAGCTTTATCAATCTGATTGAGAAGCTTGACATAGGTGCCGTCAAGTTTTGCCTGAGATATTTTCTCCAAGAAGCGATTCATGCCAAAGTAAAATGTTCGGTATCCCATGGAACAAGCCTGACGTCCGACAGCACAAGCCAGGAAGCTTTTACCGCATCCTGTAGCACCGGTAATCAAGACATTCTCAGCTCTTCGGATAAAGCCGCAATCAGCTAACGAAAGAATCATCTCTTTGCTTAGATTACGGTCGGCACTGCAATGAATATCTTCCAATACGGCATTGTAGCGGAGCTTGCTGAGTTTGAGGTACATCTTCATCTTGCTTTCCGTGCGATACTGTATTTCAGCTTCTGCCATTCTGGCTACGCATTGCTCAAGACTTGGTTTGTCTTGTAAAGAAAGAGATTCTACCGATTTGTACACTTCGGCCATCCCCATTAGTTTGAGGGATTTAAGTTGTTCTACTGTTCTGTTTGTGTTCATACTTATCTGTTTTTAAAGTGATTCTTTAGCGATAACTTTCAGGGCCTCTGATGTTTTCATGTTTATCGATATTGGGTGCTTGGTGCTCTTCATCTGATGCTTTGTCCAGATTCTTTTCCAATATATTTTTGATCATACTGTAGTTGATCACAGAGGCATGAGCGGCTCGTTTACAAGCCGCTTCTATACGTGTTTCGGGATATTTGCGGGTTAAAGCCAGCAATCCGTTGCAGGAGTTGTAGGTTTGCTGGATAAACAGTTTGGATTGCAGAATCCGATTAATCACCACCAGGGTGTATGGGCCAATCTTCTCAGCCCGATCTTTAAAGTAGGCTGCGTTGTACTCCCGGCTTTTAGCGTAGGCTTTATGCTTTTCGGGCATGTGTTCTCTCAAGGTGGTGTAACCGTGCGAGGTGCAGGATCTGCGATGGGTGGCAATGCGGTTATAACCATCGTATATCTCGACGGTAGAGTAATCGTAAACCACACTGACCTTTTTGCCAAAGTATTGATGCGGAACGCTATAGAAGTGTTTGTCCTCGTTGATTAGGATGTGATAGGTAGAGTTCACCGTGATTTCACGGCGATACCTGTAGATAAACGGGTTGGCGGGTAATGCTTTGAGATGTGGTTTTTCATTTGCTGTAAAATGCTCGTATCGGCTTAGGTCTTTCTGTTGCATGGATTTGTGATTAAGCTCATCCAACAGCTCTAAAACACGGCTATTGAGTTCATTCAACGAGTAAAACACCTCGTTGCGCAATCGGGCATAAATTTGCTGGTAAACGATGTTTACGTGTCGTTCGACGTTGGCTTTATCTTTAGGCTTCCTGACACGTGTGGCACTTAATTCGATGTTGTAATGAACCGCCCATTGTTCGGCGGAATCGTTAAAGGTGGGTTCGTAGCGATCGGCACGAATGACATACTGCTTCATGTTGTCGCTGAGAATGCGCTGCGGGACTCCGCCGATATAGGTCAGACACTTGTTTAACGCATTGTAAAACAGCTCCTGCCTGGCTGAACTGAGCACTTCTACATAGGTGTAGCTGCTGTAGGGAAGCGTGCATACAAGCACCGGATAAGCGGTTTTTTCGCCTGTTGACGGATGGGTGACATAGAGCATATCTCCCGCAAAATCAACCTGAAGGACATCGCCCGGCAGGTGTATATTGTGGAAAGATAGTTTTTGCGATGCGATATAACGGCTTAGATGTTCGCAGAACTGGGTGTAACTGTAGCCTTCGGGCTCTTCTTTGCGATACTCTTCCCATAAAAGCCTCCGGGTAACGCCAATGCGCTTGAGCTCCGACACGTAACCGGACAAACGGTTATCGAAAGATGTTTTTCGTTGATTTTCTACTTGTTGTTGTGGTGGTGTGGGAGATAATATCGCAGAGAGTTCATGATCGGGCAATGACAACAAAAACTCATAGCTCTTTTCACTGCAACCTATACGTGAGTGGTAGTCGGCAAATGTTCCTCTACCCATTTGTAACTCTTGACAGATGCTTCGCTGAGAGACTCCTTTGTCCAGCATCTGCAACATTCTTCTGATTCGTAGCATACTGATTGGTTTGTTTGCCATTGCGCTTCTTTTTTATGAAGTACAATGGTAGTATTTCGCCCCTAATCAGTGCTCATTTTTAACGATTCATTTTAACAAATGGTACCGTTTGCTCCGGAATAAGTGGTACTGTTTGCTCCGGATTTTCTGGTACTGTTTACTCCGGAATTAATGGTACTGTTTGGTCCGGAATATACAATTCTCCCCAAGCCCGTTTTTTGAATCTATACGACCTATTTGGGATGCTTACAAAAAACAAACCCCCACCGAAGTAAATCGATGAGGATTTTTAAGAGGCGGCTACCTACTCTCCCACTTGCGCAGTACCATCGGCGTGATCGGGCTTAACTTCTCTGTTCGGAATGGGAAGAGGTGAAACCCCGGTGCTATAACCACCTATATGAGTTATATGTATCGGTTTATACGTTCAATGTAAAAACTTCTCAGCAAAATCAATATATCGAAGAAAACTTCGTATAATTAGCATTGCCAGGCCTTGATAATATTATCTAAGAATTGAAAACAAACCCCCATCGAAATAAATCGATGAGGGTTCTAAAGAGGCGGCTACCTACTCTCCCACTTGCGCAGTACCATCGGCGTGATCGGGCTTAACTTCTCTGTTCGGAATGGGAAGAGGTGGAACCCCGGTGCTATAACCACCTAAATGTCTTTGGACGTTTTACGTTATACGTTCTAGGTTTTACGTCTTTCGTCGCTGTTATTTTTTTTGATCATATCGTAGAGACGTCGCATGCGGCGTCTGTACTCTTGTTTCAACATATCTTAGAAGTAAAGTATTTCAGAAAAATCAGCAAACCACCTGTATGAGGAAAGTTTCGGGTAATTAGTATTGCTCGGCTTTGATGTTACCACCTTTACACCTGCAACCTATCAACGTCATCGTCTTTAACGACCCTCATAGAAATCTAATCTTGAGGCGGGCTTCGCACTTAGATGCTTTCAGCGCTTATCCCTTCCCGACTTAGCTACCCTGCGATGCAACTGGCGTCACAACAGGTAAACCAGAGGTCAGTCCAACACGGTCCTCTCGTACTAGTGTCAGAGCCCCTCAAATTTCTTACGCCCACAACAGATAGGGACCGAACTGTCTCACGACGTTCTGAACCCAGCTCGCGTGCCACTTTAATGGGCGAACAGCCCAACCCTTGGGACCTTCTCCAGCCCCAGGATGTGACGAGCCGACATCGAGGTGCCAAACCGCTCCGTCGATATGAGCTCTTGGGAGCGATCAGCCTGTTATCCCCGGAGTACCTTTTATCCTTTGAGCGATGGCCCTTCCATACGGAACCACCGGATCACTATGCCCTAGTTTCCTACCTGATCGACTTGTCGGTCTCTCAGTCAAGCACCCTTATGCCATTACACTCTGCGACCGGTTACCAATCGGTCTGAGGGTACCTTTGGAAGCCTCCGTTACACTTTTGGAGGCGACCACCCCAGTCAAACTACCCACCAAACAATGTCCTCCCACTGGGAGTTAGAACTCAAATAACTAAAGGGCCGTATTTCAACGGCGACTCCACAAACACTAGCGTGCCCGCTTCATAGTCTCCGGCCTATCCTACACATTAGTTACCCAAATTCAATGTTAAGTTGCAGTAAAGGTTCACGGGGTCTTTCCGTCCCGTTGCGGGTAATCGGCATCTTCACCGATACTACAATTTCACCGAGCTCACGGTTGAGACAGTGTCCAGATCATTACACCATTCGTGCAGGTCGGAACTTACCCGACAAGGAATTTCGCTACCTTAGGACCGTTATAGTTACGGCCGCCGTTTACCGGGGCTTCAATTCAATGCGTCTCTTGCGATAACATCTCCTCTTAACCTTCCGGCACCGGGCAGGTGTCAGGCTATATACCTCTTCTTTCAAATTTGCATAGCCCTGTGTTTTTGTTAAACAGTTGCCTGGACCTATTCTCTGCGCCCATGCTTGCACATGGGACCCTTTTTCCCGAAGTTACAGGGTCAATTTGCCTAGTTCCTTAACCGTGAATCACTCGAGCGCCTTAGTATTCTCTACCTGACTACGTGTGTCCGTTTGCGGTACGGGTGCCTGTATGATTATGTTTAGCGGATTTTCTTGGAAGTCTGATTACGCCCATATCAATTCGTCCGTAGACTCCTTGTACTATCAGGTTCGACTCAATCACCGGATTTGCCTGGCGATCTCAATATCTACACCCTTTAACCCCCTATTCCGTCAGGGGGCAGGACTTTCACTACTTCGTCTCCACATCACTCATACAGCCAGTAACGGAATATTAACCGTTTCTTCCATCGGTCTCGCCTATCGGCTGAACCTTAGGCCCCGACTAACCCTGATCCGATTAGCGTTGATCAGGAAACCTTAGTCTTTCGGCGAGAGAGTTTCTCACTCTCTTTATCGTTACTTATACCTACATTTGCTTTTCTAAAAGCTCCAGCAAAGCTTACGCTTCACCTTCTGCGCCGTTAGAATGCTCCCCTACCAGTGTCTTTAAAGACAATCCATAGCTTCGGTAATTTACTTATGCCCGATTATTATCCATGCCAAACTCCTCGACTAGTGAGCTGTTACGCACTCTTTAAATGAATGGCTGCTTCCAAGCCAACATCCTAGCTGTCTATGCAGTCTGACTTCGTTATTTCAACTTAGTAAATATTTGGGGACCTTAGCTGATGGTCTGGGTTCTTTCCCTCTCGGACACGGACCTTAGCACCCATGCCCTCACTCCAGGACTTTACTTCTGAGCATTCGGAGTTTATCAGGACTTGATAGGCGGTGAAGCCCTCGCATCCAATCAGTCGCTCTACCTCTCAGAAGAAACATCCCAGGCTGCACCTAAATGCATTTCGGGGAGTACGAGCTATCTCCAAGTTTGATTAGCCTTTCACCCCTACCCTCAAGTCATCCGAAAACTTTTCAACGTTTACCGGTTCGGTCCTCCATTTTGTGTTACCAAAACTTCAACCTGCTCAAGGGTAGATCACTTGGTTTCGCGTCTACTCCCACCGACTATACGCCCTATTCAGACTCGCTTTCGCTTCGGCTCCGTGACTGAATCACTTAACCTTGCCGGTGAAAGTAACTCGTAGGTTCATTATGCAAAAGGCACGCAGTCACTCCACTAGAGAGCTCCTACCGCTTGTAAGCGCATGGTTTCAGGGTCTATTTCACTCCTCTGTTCGAGGTTCTTTTCACCTTTCCTTCACAGTACTGGTTCACTATCGGTGTCTCGGGAGTATTTAGCCTTACGGGATGGTCCCCGCTGATTCACACAGGATTTCTCGTGTCCCGCGCTACTCAGGATACCACTAAGCTTCTTCTTCGATTCATGTACCGGCCTGTCACCGTCTACGGGGCCTCTTTCCAAAGGCTTCCATTTCTCCGAATCTTGCTATGTCGTGGTCCTACAACCCCACCTATGCCGAAACATAAATGGTTTGGGCTGTTCCGCGTTCGCTCGCCACTACTTACGGAATCACTATTGTTTTCTTCTCCTATGGGTACTTAGATGTTTCAGTTCCCCACGTTCGCCTATCCTTACGGATATATCTGGTCTTCTACCAGATGGGTTGCCCCATTCGGAAATCTACGGATCAAGGGATATTTGCTCCTCCCCGTAGCTTATCGCAGCTTATCACGTCCTTCGTCGCCTCCGAGACCCAAGGCATCCGCCATGCGCCCTTGCTTACTTTCTTCTCATCGTTCTACTTTGTATTGCTACAAAGTAGATGGCTCGATGTTTTTTCTTTTCTACTTTTACTTCTTCAATATGTCAATGATCTTAGTAAGCCCCCTTCTTATTCCCCCGAAGGGGGAAGGATTTGCCCCGCTTGGTTTGCATTCGTTGTTCGTTTGCATTCCTTTCTCCTCCCCTTGGGGGAGGCCGGGTGGGGCTTCTTCTGTGGAGAATAACGGATTCGAACCGTTGACCCCCTGCGTGCAAGGCAGGTGCTCTAGCCAGCTGAGCTAATCCCCCGGATTGGTTCTAAGTTTTAGGTTGTCAGTTTTAAGTCTTTCGACTTACTACTTTTGACTTATAACTTTAAACCTCTTGGGTAGTCCCAGGCAGAGTTGAACTGCCGACCTCTACATTATCAGTGTAGCGCTCTAACCAACTGAGCTATAGGACTGCATTTCTTTTCTTTCTTTGCCTGAGTGGCTCTGTCTCCTCTATTAGTTGTAAGTTGTAGGTTGTAAGTGTTAGGTATTCAGAGGTCTCCCTCTTACAACTTAATACGTATAACTTAATACTTATAACTTATATATAATAAATAAGTAGTGGAAAAATTAAACCTTGAAGTAAGGTTTGCTCTCCAGAAAGGAGGTGTTCCAGCCGCACCTTCCGGTACGGCTACCTTGTTACGACTTAACACCAGTTATTAGTTTTACCCTAGGCCGCTCCTTGCGGTTGCAGACTTTAGGTACCCCCAACTTCCATTGTTTGACGGGCGGTGTGTACAAGGCCCGGGAACGTATTCACCGCGCCATGGCTGATGCGCGATTACTAGCGAATCCAGCTTCACGGAGTCGAGTTGCAGACTCCGATCCGAACTGAGATGGGTTTTGGAGATTAGCATCCTGTCACCAGGTAGCGACCCTCTGTACCCACCATTGTAACACGTGTGTCGCCCCGGATGTAAGGGCCGTGCTGATTTGACGTCATCCCCACCTTCCTCGCAGCTTACGCTGGCAGTCTCAATAGAGTCCTCAGCTTAACCTGTTAGTAACTATCGATAGGGGTTGCGCTCGTTATGGCACTTAAGCCGACACCTCACGGCACGAGCTGACGACAACCATGCAGCACCTCGCAGGCAGCCATTGCTGGCTATAATGTTTCCACTATATTCTCCCTGCGTTCAAACCCGGGTAAGGTTCCTCGCGTATCATCGAATTAAACCACATGTTCCTCCGCTTGTGCGGGCCCCCGTCAATTCCTTTGAGTTTCACCGTTGCCGGCGTACTCCCCAGGTGGAATGCTTAACGATTTCTCTGTGCCACTGACTGTATATCGCCAATAGCTAGCATTCATAGTTTACGGCGTGGACTACCAGGGTATCTAATCCTGTTTGATCCCCACGCTTTCGTGCCTCAGCGTCAGTTGCCGGTCCAGTATGCTGCCTTCGCAATTGGGGTTCTGCGTGATATCTAAGCATTTCACCGCTACACCACGCATTCCGCATACCTCTACCGTACTCAAGTCGACCAGTTTCAACGGCAATTTTAGAGTTGAGCTCCAAACTTTCACCGCTGACTTAATCAACCGCCTACGCACCCTTTAAACCCAATAAATCCGGATAACGCTTGGATCCTCCGTATTACCGCGGCTGCTGGCACGGAGTTAGCCGATCCTTATTCCTAAAGTACATTCATCCTCTTACACGTAAGAGTTGTTATTCCTTTATAAAAGCAGTTTACAACCCATAAGGCAGTCATCCTGCACGCGACTTGGCTGGTTCAGGCTCTCGCCCATTGACCAATATTCCTCACTGCTGCCTCCCGTAGGAGTCTGGTCCGTGTCTCAGTACCAGTGTGGGGGACCTTCCTCTCAGAACCCCTAGACATCGTAGTCTTGGTAGGCCGTTACCCTACCAACAAACTAATGTCACGCATGCCCATCCATTACCGAAATTCTTTAACCACAAAATCATGCGATTTCGTGGTATTATGCGGTATTAGTTTCCGTTTCCGAAAGTTATTCCCCAGTAATAGGTAGGTTGCATACGCGTTACTCACCCGTGCGCCGGTCGCCACCATCGTATTGCTACTCATGTGCTGCCCCTCGACTTGCATGTGTTAGGCCTGTCGCTAGCGTTCATCCTGAGCCAGGATCAAACTCTTCGTTGTATTTTATGTTTTGTAATCTTCAGGGTTACCCCCTCAGATCGTTTTAATACTTTCAAGTCAATCCTTACTCCAATTATTGCTAATTGACGGTTTAATTTTTCCCTTACTTAATACATGACCATCACTGGTCGTATTGTATCAAGTAGTTTTGTACTACTTACTTATCTATAATTTCTTCAATGATCTCTTGTTCTGCTCAACCTGATTTTTCAAGCGAAACGGCTGCAAAGATAACGCTTTTAATTCTTAACCTCCAAATCTTTTCAGATTTATTTTTCAAAAACTTTCAAGCTGCTATCGCTGGGCCGCCGCCCTTCCTGTTTAGCGAGTGCAAAAGTAGTCCGTTATACCTTTCGATCCAAATTATATTACGATGTTTTTGTGTTAAAAAACATAACAGACTGAAGGTGTGCTGTAGTATAGGTTTTACTATTTGCTTTTCACTAGTGAGGTGCGACGATAAAACAAACTTGAGAGAAATAAGGATTTGAGTAGCCTGTACTTTTTAATATGATTCCCGAAACCATATATAACAATAGTGTAATAAGACTGCACTCAATTATCAATAAAGCGCACTATAAAAAGAAAGTCCGCACTTACTTCCCAGCGCGGACTTTCTTTGGTTACAATATCTATCATTAACCCTGGATATTTTCATCGATTATATCGACTTTTTTAGCAATCAGAGCCATATCATCTTTGAGCTTTTGAATTTTCTTATTCATCTCTTTCAATAAACCTCCTCCTGATTTTGAAGATGCTGATAAGAATCCTATATTATTTTCATAAGTCTTTAATTCCGATTTGATGTTTTCGTAGGACCGCATCAACCGCTCACGTTCGCGATATAATTTATTTTGCGAGTTATCATCTTCAACCAAATTATGGATATTCGATTTAAAAGACTGAAGACGGTTATTCGACTCCTGCATATTGAATTGAGCAAATAGCTTATCAATAGCAGCATGATATGCATTGTAGATCTTATCCTTTTCTTTAAAAGGAACGTGGCCCAATGCATTGAACTCATCCATTAGAGTTCTTACCAGCCTAGTACCTTCGGCTGCATCCATTTGTTCATCAATGGAGCAAAGCTTTCCTATAATCTCATTTTTCTTTATCAGATTTTCAGCCTCAACTTCTTTGCTCGAAGAGAAATGCTTATTCTTTTCTTCAAAGTAATGGTCACAAGCTGATATAAATCTTTTCCAGACTGCATCTGAATGCTTTTTTGCAACCGGACCAATAGTCTTCCACTCTTTTTGAAGAGCAACTAATATTTCGGAAGTTTTTTTCCAATCTGTACTATCTTTTAAGGCTTCAGCTTTTTCGCAAAGAGTTTTCTTTTTCTCCAGGTTAACGGCCATTTCGTCTTTAACCTGTTTATAGAAATTTGCTTTGGCATCAAAAAAATTATTGCAAGCATGTCGGAATCGATCGAAGAGATCGCTATTTACCTTTTTAGGTGCAAATCCGATTGTTTTCCATTTTTCCTGAACATCCAGCAACTCTTTGGTTTTATCTTCCCATTTTGAAAAAGAATTCAGCTCCTCGAGTTTAATAGACTCCACCATCTCACATAGTGCTATTTTCTCGTTTTCATTGACTTGTTCTTTCTCTCTTAACTCATCAAAATACTGCTGATGACGTTTATTAATAGCAGTAGATGCATTTTTGAAACGCTCCCATAGCTCTTCGCGATGTTCTTTAGCCACAGGACCTACCTCACGCCACTCTTCGTGTAGTTTCTGCAACTGATGAAATGAAGAAATAATTTCGGGATCCTCTGTTAACTTCTCGGCAGCCTCGCACAGCTGTATTTTATGTTCATAATTCTTCTTGAAATCATAATCCCGAAGTTCTTTATTAATTTTGAGCAGCTCATAAAAACTCTCAACCTGAAGTTGATAATTTTTCCACAAGTCATTCAGATTTGTTTGAGGCAGCAATGTTATCTCTTTAAAACGCTGCTGAAGCTGTTGAAATTCAGGATATCGCTTACCTACCTCGTCTGCCTTTTCGCATAAAGCTTTGATCTGTTCGACGATGCGCAGTTTTTCCTGCAAATTATCTTCACGTATACGTTGTAGCTCTGCTGCTAAAGCCGCCTTTTTTTCTCTGAAAGAATTCAACAAACTTTTAAAAGTCTCTTCGTGTTCATCCGGGGTAGGCAGAAAGTCTTCTTCGGCACCTCCCTCCTCCAGAAACTTTTTACGTAATTCTTCTGTCTCTTGTTTCTGTATTTTGTAAAAGTTTTGCTTCAATTCCTCAACCAAATCTTTCACTTCTTCCACCGGTTGCTCGATTAACTCTTTGAGTTTTTCGATAATTTCCTCTTTCATATAGTTGGCTTTTATTTCTTGGACACAAATTAAACTAAAAAAAAGCTTAAATCACACAATTTGCAGCTCTTTTTTTTCTCAAGCTCTCAATATTTTTCTAACAACATCATAATTGCTGATATTTCTCAATTAAAAGGGTCAGTTCTATAAACTGATCTACCGATAATTGTTCCGGGCGTTTATCAAATACCGGTAAGGCAAATGCTTCACAATCCTTATTCAGTAGTGACTTTAACGAGTTACGCAGGGTTTTTCGCCGCTGATTAAATCCAGTCTTCACAACCGTTTTAAATAGCTTCTCATTGCAGGGAAGCTTCATCACTTCATTTCGGGTCATCCGGATAACCGCAGACTTTACTTTGGGGGGCGGGTCGAAGACATGCTCAGAAACCGTAAACAAATATTCGATTTTATACCACGCCTGCATCAAAACACTTAAAATGCCATAGGTTTTACTGCCCGGCCCGGCTGCCATTCGCTCGGCCACCTCTTTCTGAATCATACCCGAGCAGCAGGGTATCAAGTCCTTATGATCAATCACTTTGAAAAATATCTGGCTGGAAATGTTATATGGATAATTCCCTATAACACAAAACGGACCGTCATACAAACGACTCAGATCCATTTTTAGAAAGTCCGCCTCTATGATTTTACCTTCCAATTGCGGAAAATGTTTCTGCAAATATGGAACTGATTCCCGATCAATCTCGACTACAGTCAGATCATGGCCTTTTTCCAGTAAAAATCGGGTAAGGACTCCCATTCCCGGTCCTACTTCCAACACCGGAATATCTTTATAATCTGAAACCGTATCGGCAATGCGCTCGGCAACCGACAAATCTTTTAAAAAATGCTGCCCTAAAAACTTCTTGGGACGAACTTTATTCATGCAAATGCAATTAGTCTCGTTACTACTGTATTTTTCCGAAAAAAGAGGGAACAAATCACCTTCAAAAAGCGTTCCGATACAACAGAGCATATACTGCTCAGACCTGAACAGCCACTGAGTCGAATAGATCGATATTCTTTTCTTGAAAGAGAAATGTACATTCGTAACTTCTGTTATTAATCTTTTTACTCCGCGACCTGCCTGGGCTATCCCGAAATATTATCTTTGCAAAATAACACAAAATAATATTATCAACTACATTTATCCATCAATTGTTCTCGATATAATGAAAATTTTAAAGGTCATTCTCAGAATTGCGGTACCACTGGCATTGGGTATTATGATCTTTTGGTGGGTATACCGTAAAATGGATTTTGCGCAAATCTATGAAATTATGAGTCAGGGGATCCATTATCCATGGCTTGTACTTTCCTGTGCATTTGGGCTGCTAAGTCATTTGCTTCGGGCTATCCGATGGAAAATGCTGATTCATCTCTTAGGTGTTAAGCCTTCGTTGAATACCCTGACTAATTCGGTCTTTATCAACTATGGTGCAAATCTCATTCTCCCCCGTTTAGGCGAATTTTCGAGATGTGTTTTTATTTCCCAGAAAGAAAAGATATCTTTCTCAAAAGTGTTTGGCACGCTGCTCTCCGAACGATTGGTCGACAGCATATTAGTGCTCCTGATGGTTTTCACGGGCATTTTTACCATGCATGATATCTACCTTGACTTTCTCGAAAACCACGTCCATATCCATATCCCCTTCAGAGTGTGGTTTACCTCACCAGGATTTTATTTGTTAATTATGATGCTGTCTGTTGTCGGATATACAATCTATAAAAAGACCAGACACCCTCGCTTAGCACTCAAAATCAGGGTTATACTGCGCGAATTATGGGTCGGTATTAAAACATTAGGTATCCTGCCGCACAAAGGAAGATTCCTGTTGCTTACCCTTGCCCTCTGGTTGTGTTATCTGCTGCAGCTATATGTGTGCTTTTTTGCATTAGATTTCACCCAACACCTGGGCTTTAATATTTGCCTGGCGATATTTGTGATGGGCAATATCGCCTTTGCACTACCGGTACAAGGGGGAATTGGCCCCTGGCATCTGATGGTCATATCGACCCTGATGTTTTACGGATTGGATGAAATGCATGCCGCTGCTTTTGCTTTGGTTGCACATACCCTCATCACTATACTCAATGCCATTTCTGGTATTTACGCTGTTGTGATTTCGGGTACCCATGACTTGAAAAATAAAGAAACCAAATAAACGTGGGCTGTATGACATTCTACCTTGTCTTATTTTACCCGCATTTTTTCACATCATAAGTAACGTATTAAAAATGAAAGTAAAAGAACTAACACCCCAACCGTTATGGGAGATTTTCGAGACCATTTCCCACATTCCGCATCCTTCTCACCATCTTGAGCAGATTACAGCCTATGTGGTTGAGTTTGGGAAAAAACTGGGACTGGAAACACTGACCGATGAAGTGGGAAACATATTGATTCGCAAACCGGCAACTCCCGGAATGGAAAATCGAAAAAAAGTAGTCCTGCAGGCGCATCTCGATATGGTTCCGCAAAAGAACTCGAACATCGACCATGACTTTACCAAAGATCCTCTGGAGCTGATTATAGAAGGGGATTGGGTGAAAGCCAACAATACCACATTAGGTTCGGATAACGGAATCGGATTAGCCTCCATCCTGGCAGTTTTACAAGCTGACAATCTCAAACACGGTCCCATCGAAGCACTACTTACTGCCGATGAAGAAACTGGTATGTACGGCGCCTCTGGTCTTAAACCGGGATTTGTGAATGGAGACATTCTGATAAATACAGACTCGGAAGACGAAGGCGAACTCTTCGTCGGTTGTGCCGGTGGTGTAAATCTGTTAGCAACGTTCCGCTACAAAGATGTGGTAGAGATTCCCGAAGGCGACATTGCAATTAAGCTCAGTCTGACAGGATTGAAAGGGGGACACTCTGGTGTTGATATTCATTTAGGCCGCTATAACGCCAATAAATTGTTGTTCCGTTTCCTGAAAACTGCTGTGTCCGGGTATGAAGCCCGACTATCATGGGTAAGCGGTGGAACCTTGCGTAATGCCATTCCCCGGGAAGCATTTGCCATTGTGACTATTCCCAATCAGCTCAAAGAGGAGTTTCTTGAACTGGTCGCTGAATTTGAATCTCTCTTTAAAAGTGAGAATGGAGATACTGAGCCCAATCTAAGTTTCAAAGCCGAAGAGACCGCTCTCCCCAATACTCTCATGCCGGAGGAGATACAGGACGATCTGATTAATGCCATCGTGGGTGTGCGTAACGGGGTAGCCAGAATGAATACTGTTATGCCCGGTGTGGTGGAAAGTTCATCTAATCTGGCCATTGTAGAAACTACACCCGGAGAAGCGAATGTTCAAATTCTGATACGCGGTTCTCTGGAATCATTGAAAGAGGCATTGGCATCCAGCCTTGAAAGCGTATTCCTGCTGGCAGGAGCCAAAGTAGAATTCAACGGATCGTACCCCGGATGGCAACCGAATCTCAACTCCCCTATTCTGAAAACGATGAAATTGGTTTACCACAATCTGTATGGTATAGAACCTAAAATCAATGTCATCCATGCAGGTCTGGAATGCGGTATCATTGGTGCTGCATATCCCGGAATGGACATGATCTCGTTTGGTCCTACACTGAGATTCCCCCACTCTCCGGATGAAAAGGTGAATATTCCATCTGTAGCCAAATATTGGAAGTATATGGTCGCTGTTTTGGAAAATATACCGGTGAAATAATTTGCAAGATAATCAATACAGAAAGAGCTGTCTCAAAGCAATTAGAGGCAGCTCTTTTATTTGATCGGTTACTTAAAGCAGGTTCACTATTAATCCGGGAATAAAGCCCAATATAATCAGCAATCAGTATAGGGACTTTGTAATCTTTACCGGAATTTGTAGGTGCATTCTCATCGGTAGAATTCATATACATCGCGACCACAGGTCTGAAATAATAATAGATGCTGATCATTGAACCAACTACAGCCACAATGACCAAGGGCAAGTGACCGCCTTCTATAGCTTTGACAAACAATTTGTATTTAGCTGCAAATCCTATTAACGGAGGGATGCCGGCTAGAGAGAGCATTGCAATGGTCATTGCAAATGCTTCGCTGGGATGATATTTGGCTAACCCGTTAAATGCCGGGATTAAAAAAGCACCTCTCTTTTCACGCACAAACATAAGCACTGCGAATGCCGTAATGGTGGAGATTGCATAAGAAACAGAATAAAGCAGTAAAACTCCTGCCACATTCGCTTTTATTACCACCAAAGCAATTAGCATATATCCTGCATGCACAATCCCGGAATAAGCCAACATACGTTTTACATTGTCCTGATAGAGTGCCGTGAGATTGCCGATAACGATCGTAGCCACAACAAAAATAACAAGCATGGTCTTCCAGACCTGTTCCACCTCAACAAAGCAGGAATTCATTAACCTGTAAAATGCAGCGATAGCCGCAACTTTTCCTACAGTCGACATAAAGGTAGTAACCAGCGTAGGCGATCCCTGATACACATCCGGTGCCCAAAAATGAAAAGGAACTGCACCTATTTTAAAAATCATACCGACAGCGACCAATAGCAAGCCGAAGTTAAACATAACCGGCAAATGGGCTTGATTTAGCTGGACATATTCTCTTATCTCAGCCAGATTAAAACTTCCGCTTGCACCGTAAAGTAATGCCATACCAAATAGAAGAAATCCCGATGCAAATGATCCGGTCAGGAAATATTTCATGGCTGCTTCATTGGATTTCGGATCAAATTTCTTACTACCGGCCAATATGTAAAGCGAAATGGAAAGTGTCTCTATTCCCAAAAATAACATTACCAGATTGCCAAATGATGTCATCATTAAACCACCTGCCATTGCAAAAAGGATCAATGCGTATATATCTTCAAGCGACCTGTTGACCGGTTTGTAATAGACAGGAACGAACATAAATACCAAACAGGTCGAGCTGATTAATACGGCATTAAAGGCTATACTAAAGTTATCTCCGATATACATATCGTTAAAATAATGCAGGGATTGATTCCAGCCTGAAAAACTTAAGATCAGAGCAACCGGAAGTCCTAGAAAAAGGATGGGTAAAAGCACTCTTTTCTTTTCCATAGCCCCCAGAAAGAGAACGATTATAGCTACGATTGTTATGGTAATTATGGCATACATAATGTTGTCGATTCGTTTATTTGTTGATTCGTCCTGAAATTATTTGATGACCCTTTCCAGCATTTGCAATACAAAAGAAGGATATATACCCACTAAAAATATAAGTATAATTATGGGTGCAAAGAGTAGAATCTCCCGGGGGGTCAAATCCCGGAATTGTTCGGTTAAAGCATTTTTTTCACCATACATAATCTTCTGATACATCTTCAGCATATATACAGCCCCCAGGATGATAATTAATCCCGCAAGTACCGCCATCAGGTGATTGTATTCAAATACGCCTAACAGAATCAGAAACTCACCCACAAAGCTGTTGGTCAATGGCAATGATACATTCGCTAAGACGATAATCAGAAAGATCGTAGCGAATTTAGGAGCCACTTTTGCAATTCCACTTAATTCTTTGATTTTATCCGATTGGGTTCTTTGGACAATGATGTAATAGCAAAGGAAAAAGCCCACAACATTTACACCATGCGAAAACATCTGCAAAATCCCCCCTTCGATACCAAATCGGGTATTGGTCAGTAATCCTAACGCAATCAATCCCACGTGAGAAAGTGAAGCAAAGGCAATCAGTTTCTTGAGATGGGGTTGTGATATAGCAATCACGGCACCGTAAATCACACCAAATAATGTAAGCCACAAGAATATCAGAGAACCGTTGGCTACCACATCCGGACAAATGGGCAATATAAAACGAATAATACCGTAAAGTCCCATCTTCAGCATTATTCCGGCCAATAGCATTGAACCTTGTACCGGAGAAACATTATAAGTCTCTGGCTGCCACGAATGAAACGGGAATAGGGGTATTTTGATGGCAAACGCAGCAAAGAAAGCCAGAAAGACGTAGATCTGTTCCGTATAAGATAATTTGATCTGATAAAAGGCGTCGAAAGTGAACGAATGCGGAGCAGGGGTGAGTGTATAAAGGTAAAGAATACCGATCAACATAAACAAACTACCCACGATTGTGTAAATCAAGAACTTAACCGTAATTCGTTTGGCATTCTCCCCGCCCCATAGCGCTGTAATAAAAAATATAGGTATCAATGCCAGCTCCCAGAAAATGTAAAAGAGAATCATCTCTGAGGCGCTAAACACGCCGATCAAAGCCATTTCCATCAATAAAATCAGTGCATAGAAATTGGCACATCGCTGTTCCTTTTTATCGGTTGAAGCAATGATTATCGGGGTTAACAACGTGGTAAGCACGATTAAAATCAGGGAAACCGAATCTATTTTCAGCAATAAATCGACACCCAGAAACGCCTTGAAATTGGGATTTAAAACTAATATCTTCTCAGGCGTAAAGGCAATCTGATACCCTCCTATTAATGACACACCAAACACCACCAACGATGCAACCAAAGCAATGCCTTTGCCCGGTTTGTCGCTCTTACTCCAAAACAGGAATAATGAGGCCAATAATGGTAGCGTAAGTAATAGTGCAATGATCATATTATTAGAATATTAGATTAAAAAATAGAATGGCGATTATGCTGAAAACCATAACAATCATATAAAATCCGACATTACCGGTTTGCAGAAGTCTCAGATTTTTTCCCGTAACGACTGTTCCATTACCAATGGAGTTGATCAGACGGTTGATAATATTCTGATCCACAGTTTTACGGAAAAAGTCAGAGAACCAATCGGTCGGTTTTACTATACAAAAATCGTAAATCTCATCGAAATAGAACTTGTTGGCAAATAGCTGCTGAATGCCGGTTGGCACTTTTAGCTCCCGCTCATTAACAAAGCGCCTGTTACTGATCAGAATCAGCAAGGCAATAATGGTCAGCGGAATAAGCAGTATCATCCATTCCGTGAGCAGACTCAGATGGAGTTCAACAGCAGGAGACAGACTCTTTGCCGCAATAAACAGCGGTGATAAATAGTCCTCAAAAGGATGATATTCCGAAAATAGCTTGGGGATCTGCACAAAACCGGCAATAATACTCAGCGCTGCCAATAGAGTCATTGGCACCAGCATCACCCGGGGGGATTCGTGAATGTGATGATTTGCTTTAATTGCATCGCTTTCCGGTTTGTAAAAAACGATAAAAAGCAACCGGAACATATAAATGGTGGTAAGCAGCGAGATAAATGTGGCGATAATCCCCATCCAAACACTATGTTCAAATGCAGAAGTCAGTATCATCTCTTTCGAAAAGAAACCGGCAAAGGGCGGAATTCCTGATATGGCAATTGTTCCGATAATAAACAATGCAAAGGTGAAGGGAATCTTCTTTTTCAGACCGCCCATTTTACGGATATCTTGTTCATTGTTTAAGGCGTGAATGACACTTCCTGCAGCTAAGAACAGAAGTGCCTTGAAGAATGCGTGCGTGGTCAGGTGGAACATGGCTCCGGTAAAAGAGCCCAGTCCCAAAGCCATGAATAGAAAGCCCAACTGACTCACCGTAGAATAAGCCAACACTTTTTTTATATCATTCTGATAAATAGCTATTATTCCGCCAACCAGGGCTGTTAGAATACCTATCACCAGGATAATATCCATCGTTACAGGTGAAAGCACAAACAACACACTGGAACGGGCGACTAAATAGACACCGGCCGTAACCATGGTGGCGGCATGGATCAATGCAGAAACAGGCGTCGGACCTGCCATTGCATCGGGCAACCACGTGAATAAAGGAATCTGGGCACTTTTACCCACTGCCCCGATGAACAGACCGATAGTAATAAAGAGCAATGCAGAATTTCCCAAAGGCATCGCACTCGCCTGTATGGCAATAGTCTCTATCGAAAGGGTATGGAATGTATGGAAGATCATGAAAATGGCAATCAGAAAACCCAAGTCGCCAATGCGATTCATTATAAATGCCTTTTTGGCAGCATCGTTATTGACATGATCTTTGTACCAGAATCCAATAAGCAGATAAGAACAGAGACCAACCCCCTCCCAGCCGATAAAGAGTACCAGATAATTGGAACTCAATACCAATATGAGCATAAAGAAGATAAATAGATTCATATACGAAAAGAACCGGTTGACACCCTCATCACCTTTCATGTACCCAATGGAATAGATATGAATCAGCAATCCCACTCCGTTTACAATCAACAGCATCAGTGCTGATAATCGATCTACTGTCAGGGCAAAGGGTATGGAAATGCTGGCAAATTTGATCCAGTCGAATAGTTCAGTCTCAACTTTCAGATGTGTGGCACTGACAAATGCAAACAAGACTAAAGTCAGAAGCAAATTAAGAAATACTGTAGTCGAAGCAATTACACCCGATAAACTACCGCGTATTTGTTTCGGCAACAGACCTGTAATCAGAAATCCCAACAGAGGAAAAAGCAGCAATAATGAAGATAAATGTTGCATAATATTCAGGCTTTCATTACCATTTCAACTTGTTCAACACATTGATATCGATGGTCTTTGTCGATCGATAGACGGTTACCAGAATGGCTAAACCGACTGCGACTTCGGCAGCGGCTACCACCATGATGAAAAAGACAAATATCTGACCCGCAGGATCATTCCGATAGGCTGAGAAGGCTACCAAAAGCAGATTGGCCGAGTTAAGCATCAGCTCTACCGACATAAAAATCACCAATGCATTTCGTTTTATTAAAACGCCTACTACCCCAATGGCAAACAGGGCCGTGCAAAAAAGGATATAGTAGCTTAATGGGATTATTTGCAATTGCGACAGGGTACTATCCATGGCTTTATCGTTTTTCTTTTTTACCTAACATCACCGCTCCCACCATAGCCGATAAGAAAAGAATGGAAGAGAGTTCGAAAGGCAATAAATATTGACTGTATAATATTTTACCCAGATTCTTCACCAAACCGATCTGACTCAGACTGGGATTAACAACTGTATTTATTTCAAATGATTTGAGTGATCCGATCAGCGTCATAAAAACCAATCCCCCTGCAATGACTGCTATAAACCTCAACAGCACTGTTTTCGGGAATTGTCCCTGAATGTTCAGATTCAACAGCATCACGGTGAATAGAAAAAGTACCATGATAGCTCCGGCATAGACGATAATATGTACAACAGCCAGGAACTGAGCATTCAATATAATATAATGCCCCGCGATGGCAAAAAACGTCAACGTCAGATAGAGGACGCTATGAATCGGTTTCGGGGTTACCAGAACCATAATCGCCGCAAACACCGCAACAAAGCATAGAAAGTAAAAGAGATATTCTGTCAACATAGCCTTTATCTGTTATGAGATTGAGTCTTATCTTTTTTAAACTCCAATACTGCCGGCGTCTGACGCTTAGAGATATCAATCGGCGCACCTTTTAGTTCTAAAAGCTGCTCTTTACCAAACACCAGACTTTCGCGGGTTAAGTCACCCGGGAGCATTCTGTTGGTAAGGAAGATCGCTTCTTTCGGACAAGCCGTCTCACAGTTTCCGCAAAAAATACACCTCAGCATATTGATCTCATAAACTGCGGCATATTTTTCCTCCCGATAGAGGTGTTTCTCGCTTTCCAATCTCTCTGCGGCTACCATCGTGATGGCCTCGGCGGGACAGGAAAGTGCGCATAATCCACAAGCTGTGCAACGCTCCCGTCCTTCTTCATCGCGCTTCAAGACATGTAATCCCCGATAAATATCCGAAACCGGACGTTTTACCTCGGGATATTGAATAGTCGTTTTCTTTTTAAACAGGTGACTGAATGTGATGATCATGCCTTTGAATATTGCCGGCAAATAGAATCGCTCTAACAGCGTCATCTTTTTGTTGGAAACAACCTTCGATCGGTTTGTGAGCTTAATGTTATTTGAACTTTGATCCATAAGAGTTTTTTTAACTATCTAAGCAAAAGATTAATCGCTCCGGTAATAATCATATTGAGAACAGCCCAGGGCAATAACATTTTCCATCCGAATTTCATGAGTTGATCATAACGGAAACGGGGTAATGTCCAGCGAACCCACATAAACAGGAAAATAAAGAATGATATTTTGACAAATAACACGCAGGTTCCGACAATCGTCAACCAGTTCTGCGATAATCCCAACTGGTCTAAATACGGGAAATTATATCCACCGAAATAGAGTGTCGAAATCATGGCCGAAGAAATAAACATATTGATATATTCCGAGAAAAGATAGAAACCCAGTTTCATCGAGCTGTATTCGGTATGATAGCCCCCGATGAGCTCCGCATCACATTCCGGAAGGTCAAATGGGGTACGATTACATTCGGCAAATGCACAAATCACAAACACAAAGAATCCGATCGGTTGATACCATACGTTCCAGTGAAAACCATGCTGTTGAGCTACTATATCATTGAGGCTCAGACTACCGGAAGTCATTACTATCGCAATGATTGACATACCCATAGCTAATTCATAGCTGATCATCTGAGAAGAGGCTCGAATAGCTCCCATCAACGAGTACTTGTTGTTGGATGCCCACCCCCCGATCATAATACCATAAACCGCAATTGAGCCCACAGCGAAAACATACAGAATACCGATATTGATGTCTGCCACCTGCAAGGGATATTCCTTACCGCCAATAGTCAATGATCCGCCCCATGGTATAACAGCGCTACCCAGCAGAGCAACCAGCATTGTCAGGCACGGTCCCAGTAAATAGAGAAATTTATCAGCTGTCGCGGGCATAAACTCTTCCTTGAAAAAGAGTTTTATTCCGTCTGCAACAGGTTGAAGTAATCCATAAATCCCGGCTCTGTTAGGCCCTAGCCGATCCTGAAAAAATCCGGCGATCTTCCGTTCAAGCAGCGTAGAATACATTGCAATTACCAAACTCACTAAAAGTAGGATAACCGCCAGAATCACCTTATAGGCAATAAATTGAATATCCATATTATTCCATTTTGTCTTTTAACGGATTTATAACATGCGGCTTAACCAGCGTTTTGTAATGGTTTTGATTGATCACCGAAAATGGCTCCACTTTGCGGGGACCTTCAATCATCCAGTCGGAACTCTTTTTCTTTTCAAACCGACACTCGTTGCAAATAAATTCTTCTACTTCTCCGTAACGGTCTTTTCTGCCGGTCACCCGATAGACCTCTTCGCCTCTGAGCCAGACTGTAGTCTTTCCACTGCACTTTAGACAATCACGGTGGGCATCCATCGGTTTCAGAAACCAGACTCTGTTCTTGAACCGGAATGGTTTATCCGTCAACGCTCCCACCGGACATACGTCAATCAGGTTTCCCGAAAAATCGTTCTCAATAGCCTGATGGATAAATGTAGATATTTCTGATTTCTCACCGCGATACAATACCCCGTGAACACGCTTATCCGTCAGTTGATCAGCCGCGTATACGCAACGGTAACACAAGATGCAACGATTGGGATGAAACTGGATTAAGTCTCCGATATCAATCGTTTCGTAAGTCCGTTTTTCTTCCTCGAAGCGGGAGGTATTGGATCCGTGCTCATAGCTGAGGTTCTGCAGGTCACATTCCCCGGCCTGATCACATACAGGACAATCAAGCGGGTGATTGATCAGTAAAAACTCCACGACAGCTTTTCGGGCTTCCACCACCTGAGGCGAAGTTATATTCTGAACCACCATGCCATCCATTACTTCCGTACGGCACGAAGCCACCAACTTAGGCATCGGACGCGGATCTTTTGCCGATCCCTGTGTCACTTTCACCATACAAGTACGACACTTTCCACCGCTGTCTTTCAGTTTCGAATAGTAGCACATCGCCGGAGGAACGACTTTTCCCCCAATCATTCTGGCCGCTTGCAGGATGGTGGTCCCTTCTTCTACTTCAATCGTATGGTTATCTATAGTTACCTTTACCTTTGCCATCTCAATTACTTATTTGCGTATTTTAAAATTGAGCCATGATTAATGTTCCGCACAATGTCAGGATATTCGACATGGAATTCAAATTCATTCCGGAAATGCCTGATGGCTGCTGCTACCGGCCAGGCTGCCGCATCGCCCAACGGGCAGATCGTGTTCCCTTCAATATTTGATGCTATATTGACCAGTAAGTCAATGTCTCTCATCCTTCCCTGTCCGTTTTCTATCCGATGTAATACACCTTCCAGCCAGCTGGTTCCTTCGCGGCAGGGAGAGCATTGACCGCACGATTCATGATGATAAAAGCGGGATAAATTATAGGTATTACGCACAATGCAGGCATCTTCGTCATACACAATAAATCCACCCGAACCGAGCATGGAGCCACTTTCAAAACCTCCTTCAAAGAGAGATTCATAACTCATCAACCTTTTCTTGCCTTCGGCGTTATGCAGAATCAACTCTTTCGGAAGAATAGGAACAGATGATCCACCCGGGATAACAGCCTTTAGCTCTTTGCCATTCCTGATACCGCCGCAATATTTGTCGTTGTAAATGAACGCCTCAACCGGCATTCCTAATACTATTTCGTAAACACCCGGTTTGTTGATATTGCCACAGGCCGAAATGAGTTTAGTTCCGGTGCTTTTGCCCAAACCGATTTTGGAAAAACTTTCGCCACCATGATTGACGATCCAACCGATGTTGGCTAATGTTTCCACGTTATTTACAACAGTCGGACAATCGTATAGTCCTTTTAATGCCGGAAATGGTGGTTTTAGCCGGGGATTTCCCCGTTTCCCTTCCAATGATTCTATGAGCGCTGTTTCCTCTCCGCAGATGTAAGCCCCCGCTCCACAGTGCACATAAATATCCAGATCGTATTGGGTTCCGAGAATCTTTTTGCCCAGAAATCCATATTGGTAGCTCTCCTTAATGGCCTGATTCAGAATACCGATAATATTTTTGAATTCTCCTCTCACATAGATGTAAGCTCTGCTTACGCCCAAGGCATAGGAAGCACAAATCATTCCCTCGATCAAACGGTGGGGAATATGTTCCATCAGATAACGGTCTTTAAAAGTGCCCGGTTCGCTCTCATCGGCGTTGCAGATCAGGTAGCGGGGATTTCCGCTTTTTTTATCGATAAAACTCCATTTCATCCCCGTTGGAAATCCGGCACCACCCCGACCTCGTAGCCCCGAAAGCTTTACTTCGTCAACGATTTCATCCGGAGTCATCGTTTTTAATGCTTTTTCCACAGAACGATAACCACCCGCCTGACGATAGACATCGATCGAACGAATGCCCTCCAACTCTATATTTTCTAAGATAATCTTTCTTTCCATGTCAGCTTTTCGGGTTTCGTTTGTTCGCTTTCATTTCTCAGTTTTTCGATAATCTCATCTATCTTTTGCATATCCAGAAACTCATAAAACTCGGTATTAACCTGCATGACCGGTGCGGAACCACAGGCACCCAGACACTCTACAGCTTTGAGCGAAAACAGGTTGTCGGCAGTCGTTTCGCCTACTTTGATCTGAAGTTTTTGCTCCAGGTATGCAATCACCTCTTCACCGCAGCAGATAGCGCAAGGTCCAGTCTGGCATACCTCTATTACATATTTCCCCACCGGATCGATGTAGAATTGGGAGTAAAACGTAGCGACCTCGTAAACTTCGATCGGGGTGATTCCCAACAAATCGGCCACATAATCCATGATATCCACATTCAGGCTGCCACCCAGCTCTTCCTGGGCGATATGCAAAATCGGAATCAAGGCCGATTTCTGTTGCCCATCGGGGTAATGAGAGAGGATGCTCCTGACCTTTTCTAACGTATTTGGTGTAAAGGAAATATCCGTATTCTTCTTTACATGGAGCTTATGTTTAAATAGCTTTTCGCCCATTTTTCAGTGTTTATGCGTTTATTCGTTCCGATTAAGCATCTAATTCGCCTGCGATCACATTCATGCTGCTCATGGTCAATATGGCATCCGAAAGCATCCCACCCGCTATCATTTCGGGATAAGCCTGGTAATAGATAAAACAGGGACGCCGGAAGTGAAGGCGATAGGGTGTTCTGCCACCATCCGCAACTACATAAAATCCCAACTCTCCGTTTGCACCTTCCACGGCAGAATAAATCTCCTTTTCCGGTACATTGATCTCTCCCATCACCATCTTGAAATGGCTGATAAGCGGCTCCATTTTGCTGTATACCTGTTCTTTCGGAGGCATATAAAAAGCAGGTACTTCTACATTGAATTTACCCTCCGGCAGATTCTCCAGAGCGGTATTTATCATTTTAATGCTCTCCCATATCTCGGTCTCTCGTACACAAAAACGGTCGTAAGTATCGCCATTTTGTCCGATAGGTACAACGAAATCAAAATCTTCATAGGAAGAGTATGGATTCATCACACGAACATCGTAATCCACTCCGGCAGCTCTCAGACAAGGTCCGGTAAAGCTGTAATTAAGCGCTCTTTCCGCTGAAATCCCGCCCACATTGATTGTCCGATCCATAAAAATACGGTTCCGCATAAGCAGGGTTTCAAATTCATGCAGCACCTTGGGAAGATGCTTCGTCAGCTCGCGTATTTTGCTGATTACCTTTGGCGAGAAATCCCTTTCAAAACCACCCACACATCCGACATGAGTCGTCAGGCGCGCCCCGCATATCTCTTCGTATATTTCATAAATCTTTTCGCGTTCCTCGAAAACATAGATAAAACCCGTCAACGCACCACTGTCCACCCCAATCACACTATTACAAATCAGGTGGTCGGCAATACGAGCCAGCTCCATCACAATGATACGCATATAATCAATACGCTTATTGGTCTCCACGCCGAGCAGTTTCTCTACCGCCAGATGCCACCCGATGTTATTGATCGGAGATGAACAGTAGTTCATCCGGTCGGTCAACGGAGTGATCTGGTAGTACGGACGACGTTCTGCTATTTTCTCAAACGCCCGGTGAATGTAACCAATCGTCTGTTCGGCATGAACGATAGTCTCACCATTCATCGTCAGTACGTTTTGGAAAATACCGTGTGTAGCAGGGTGAGTCGGACCCAGATTTAATTTACTGAGTACCTTTTCCTCCTCTTGTGCTGTGTATTTATTTTGTTCCTGATTCTGGACAGTCATTCGATTCTGATTTGCCTGATTATTATTTCAAAATTCTATCTTCCAAAAAAACGATCGTCCTTGTCGGATCTCGTAGCATCTTCCAGCGGATACTCTTTACGCATCGGAAAATAATCCATGTAATCCACGTTGAGGATACGTGTCAGATTGGGATGACCGACGAACTCTATGCCATAAAAATCAAACGTCTCCCGCTCCATCCAGTTGGCTCCTGCAAACACCGAAACCAGGCTCTCTACCTGAGGCTTCTCTTTTGAGACAAAGATCTTTATACGTATCCGTTTATTTTCCGCCAGGTTATGCAGATGATAGATAACACCCAACTCCAACTCTTGCTCCGGATAATGGATGCCGCACAGATCTGTCAAGAAGATAAAATTCAGCTTCTCCTTCAAAAGAACAATGATCTTCCTGATCGATTCTGATGCTACGACAAGGGTGAGTATATCCGCATGCTCGTCTACCGACAAAATAGCTTCTCCGAAGTTCGCCTTCAGTTCCTGCAATATCTTACTGTTTTCCATCTGCATAATCGGTTATTGAATTCCGTAACTCTTCAGCAACTCTTTGTACTCAGGGCTATAGCGGCGGCGCAACGACTCGTGACTCACCAGCTCCTGAATTTTCATAAAGCCATCAATAATCTGTTCGGGACGAGGCGGGCAACCCGGCACATATACATCCACCGGTACCACCTTATCGATGCCCTGCAATACACTGTAGGTATCAAATATACCTCCACTCGAAGCACAAGCGCCAACGGCCAGCACCCAACGGGGTTCTGCCATTTGCTCATACACCTGCTGTACAATGGGTCCCATCTTTTTGGCAATGGTACCCATGACCATCAGCAAATCGGCCTGACGGGGCGAGAAACTCAATCGTTCCGCACCAAACCTGCCCAGATCGTAATGTGCTGCCATGGTGGCCATGAACTCAATCCCGCAGCAGGAAGTGGCAAACGGAAGTGGCCAGATCGAATTCTTTCGGGCCAATCCCACTACGGCATCCAGACTGGTTGCAAAGAATCCGGGAGCACTATAGCCTTCAGGTGGTTCTACCACTGTAAATTTTGCATTATCGCTCATATTGCTTAATGGAATTATCTGAAATTAAATAAGATGGAGTGATTCATAATAGTAAATCCTCATTCAACCACCTAAAACTTGAGTCTACTCCGAAAAGCCCAATCCACTCTTTACTTACCCCTAAATCCCCTGAAGGGGACTTTTGGCAGTACTGATTTTCAACTATTCGCTATAAATATTAATTTACTTTTTTACAGAATATCACTTTTAGAAGTAGACTTAAAACCTAAAACTTAGAACCTAGAACTTAAAACTTCTTCCAACCTTTCCCGTCAATCCTCCTTACTCCAATCAAATGCGCCCTTTTTATAGATATAATAAAACCCGAACATAAAAATGCCCAGGAAGAGCAGCATATAGAGAAACCCTGACCAATCCGTTTCTTTAAAATTGACTGCCCACGGGTAGAAAAAGATTATTTCCACATCGAAGAGGACAAAGAGAATGGCCACCAGGAAATACTTCACCGAAAAAGGAAAACGGGCATTTCCCTGCATCTCGATGCCGCACTCAAAATTCTCTTCCTTGCGCAGGGTACGTACTCTTTTTCGGGTGAGCAAGTGCGATGCCAACATCGCCACAATCACGAAAGAGACCGCCACCACGATTTGAATCAAAACGGGTAGATAGTCAGAGGTTACAAATATCTTTTCCATCAGTATATTTTTATGTAAGCTATCGAGAAATTCTATCGGATTACATCATCCCCAAACGGGGCAAATTGAAGGCAACATAACATCTTTTATATGTTTGTACTAACAAGAAGGACGCACATATAGTTTACAACAATCTCAAACAAATTGTTTCTTGTGCATAATAGAATATTTTGTGCCAATATAAAGATTGAAAACAGATATAGATTGAAACAAGCGGCACAACTACTTCGAGACTAAAAAAGGGCCCGGATAATTCACCGAACCCTTTTCAACTCAAATCAATCCTGTTCCTGTAGCTGCAATTCGTATTCTTTCAGCAATCTATCCTGAACATCGCCGGGAACTAATTCATAGCCGGAGAACTTCATGGTAAACGAAGCACGTCCACCGGTAAGAGAACTCATAGCGGTTGCATAGTTCGACATCTCTTTCAACGGAACTTTAGCAATCAACTTTTCAAAGCCTTTGTCACTCTGCATGCCCATGATCACAGCCCTGCGTCCCTGCAAATCACTCATCACATCGCCCAGTCTATCTGCGGGTACAAGCACCTCAACGTCATATATCGGTTCCAGGATCTTCGGACCGGCTTCCTTAAAGGCCTGACTGAATGCATTTCTTCCGGCCAGACGGAAGGAGATTTCATTGGAATCCACCGGGTGCATTTTTCCGTCGTACACAATCACGCGCACATCGCGGGCATACGATCCGGTCAGCGGGCCCTGCTCCATCCGGTCCATCAATCCTTTCATGATTGCCGGCATAAAGCGGTTATCAATCGATCCACCCACGATACTGTTGATAAAGACCAGCTTGCCGCCCCAATCCAGTTCGACCACCTGGGTATCTCGAACTGATATTTTGAACTCCTGACCATTAAACTTATAGGTTTCGGGAACCGGCCCCCCTTCGAAATAAGGTTCTACGATCATATGAACCTCACCAAACTGTCCGGCACCTCCTGATTGTTTTTTATGGCGATAATCTGCACGCGCAACTTTAGTGATTGTTTCACGATAAGGTATACGCGGCTCATGATATTCGATAAACATCTTCTCATTATGCTCCAGACGCCATTTCAGCGTTTTGAGGTGGAATTCGCCCTGTCCATGCACGATGATTTGTTTCAACTCCTTGGAATGTTCGATTATCCAGGTCGGATCTTCCTCGTGCATGCGGGTGAGCAGTTCGCTCAATTTTTCGGCATCTGCTTCGTTCACCGGCTTAATCGCCCGGCGATACTTAGGCTCAGGGTATTTGATAAAGTCAAACCGGTACTCGCAACCTTTGGCATTCAGCGTATTTCCGGTGCGGGTATCTTTCAGCTTCACCGCCACGCCGATATCTCCGGCCACCAGCTCTTCCACTTTGTTCCGAACCTGTCCGGCTACGCAGAAAAGTTGCGCTATCCGTTCTTTCGAACCCCGGTTGGCATTGAGTAAATCCACTCCTTCGTGCACCCTACCCGACATTACCTTGAAATAAGTGACCTCACCAATATGAGGTTCTATCGTAGTTTTAAATACATACAAACTGGTCGGACCGTTTACATCCGGTGCGATGTCCTCTCCTTCTGATGTAGTCACATGAGGCATTTCGCTTACAAAGGGGCAAACATTACCCAGGAATTCCATCAGGCGACGCACACACATATCGCGGGCGGCACATACGCAAAACACGGGAAACATACCCCGGGTAAGCAATCCTTTGTGAATTCCGTCCCGCATCTCGTCTTCGCTCAGCGTTCCCTGCTCAAAGAATTTCTCCATCAGCGTTTCATCGTTTTCAGCCGCAGCTTCCACCAGCTTCTGATGCATCTCTTCGGCTTTCTCTTTTTCCGAATCGGGAATATCCAGGACATCAGGAACGCCTCCTTCGGGCTTCCACTTATACATTTTCATTTTCAATACATCCACCACCGCATTAAACTGTGGACCACAAACAATCGGATATTGAATCTGAACGACTTTACTTCCGTAATTTTCTTTCAACTGTTCCACTACATTGTCGAAATCGGCCTTCTCACCGTCCAACTGATTGGTGACAAATATAGTAGGCTTACCTAGCTTTTCAGTGATCCGGAACATGTTCTGCGTACCCACTTCAACGCCATACTGCGTATTGATGAGCAGCAACGCCGTATCCGTCACATTCAGCGCCGTATAGGCTCCGCCTACGAAATCGTCCGATCCCGGACAATCGATGAAGTTCAGCTTCTTACCATTCCACTCTACATGGAATATCGTCGGAAAAACACTGTAGCCGTATTCCTGCTCTACGGGGAAATAGTCACATACGGTATTGTGAGCCTCTACACTACCGCGACGTTTGATAATACCACCCTCGTAGAGCATTGCCTCAGCGAGCGTGGTTTTCCCCGAGCCTGAACTTCCCAAAAGGGAAATGTTCTTAATTTCATGTGATTGATATACTTTCATGGCCTATCACTTTTTAAGGATTAATGAATTAAGAAAAGGAAAATGCACCCGCAAATTAGAGTTTTTTATCAAATACACCAATTTATTAGCCCTGTTTGACAACATGATTATTTGACTATGTTGATAGACTATTTATTTAGTTGGGGTGCAACTCGAAGTCGCGCTCCAACTCATTTCTTACTGACGGGGTGACCCCAAAATGATCTCTTCAATTCACCCCGTCAGTTATAACAGAAAAGCCCCCGGACGAAGATTCATCCGGAGGCTTTTTCCATTCTGTTTCACCTAATATCAATACACATCGGCAATTTTCATTGCACAACTTCCTTTCAGGATGGTATAGGTGTCATTTACCTGCTGCACATACTCGATCCCGACAGACTGAATACAGGCAACCGGAGCTTCTGCCAATCCTGCAGCATCGGTCAGTTGTGCAGTTACTTCCACAGGCGCTGTCCCATTTTCTTTCACCGATATATAATCGGAATAGGCAATAACCGACTTTTCATTCAGCTCCGGTGACAACGGCTCATAGTATCCTGTGTTTTCGTCAAACGCAAAATCAGATAATACGGATACCATATGAATCAAACGGTAATGTGTCGCTCCTTTGGGAACAGATAAGTTCACGTCTGCCTGAATGGGTGCTACCGTGAGCATGGCACTCTCTTTGGTCTCATTGTGCGAGACTGTGATAGCAGCGCTGATCAGGTTTCTGAGCACCAGACTTTCGTCGTAATCGAGCTCCTTCAACAGAGTCTTGCCATATAAGCTCACCTGAATTGCACGATAACCACGGGCATCAGTCTGATTCATCAGATTGATCTTCTTCATCAACGCGGTTATCCGCGAAGTGAAATTACGGCCTGCCATCTGAGTCAATAATGGCGCTACTCCCGTCCGCAGCGAACTGCAGGCAATCCCACATCCCGAAAATTCATTCATATTTTCCCTCGTCCGGGCAAACTCGGGTGAATTCTTAATCCGATCCCCACTGATCGGTGTTACAAAGGCGGCGTAATCGCCCGACAAACCTTTGATCTTAAAGTGGCGAATGCCACCCATACTTCCATTGTACCTTGTTAATCCTGTCTGTGAAGCCATGATTGTAATTATTAGCGCTAAGCAACGTTGCTTTTGCACTACAAAGCTACACCCTATCACGCTGAAATACAACACCTTTACCAAGTCTTAAAAACAGTCTTTCTACGGTTTTCCTCAGTTTGCGCCGGTTTGCGTTCTATTGCGCTCTAATGCGTTTTGAAGGCATCAAAGTTTAACGTTTAT
Organism: Bacteroidales bacterium; assembly: GCA_963668555.2. Classification (GTDB taxonomy): domain Bacteria; phylum Bacteroidota; class Bacteroidia; order Bacteroidales; family UBA7332; genus CAXXIC01. The sequence goes on along the minus strand of CAXXIC010000001.1, from coordinate 3,133,889 downwards.
ACACATCACTTTTAACAAATCATAGTCATCAAATCATCTGATCTGCCGCCTCCGAAGAAGATACTATCGTTGGTGTTGTTGTTGGCAGATCACCTCTTCTGGCGCAGGTTTGTAACCTGTGCCTAAAATCCAGGCAGTTTGTAACTGCCATAAATACTAAACTGCAAGAATCAACCTAATAGCTATTAGGATTTGCCGCTGGACGCTTGCACCATGCAGCAGTTCTATGCCGCTTGCCGGATTTGTATAAACACAAAAGAGGCTGCCTCAATATCTGAGACAGCCCCATTTGACTTTTTATATTATTGTGCTTTCACGTAATGTCTTTCCAGGAAAGCTTCCACATCGGCTCTTTTATACCAAAACTTTTGTTTCTTCTGGATATAGGCCAATGAACCGTCCTGACGATACCCTGCCAGTGTTTTAAGACACACCCCCAGGTATTCACAGACCTCTTCGTCATTCATGGGCTTGATGAAAGGATTGGTATGAGATTGCAGAAGCGATACTTTCTCTTCCAATATCTGATACTTCAATTGCAACAGTTCCATTTCATTAAAATCTTTAATATTGATCCCCATTACTTATGCCTCCGAATTAAGGTTCGACAAAAGGGATAACGCTCTCAACGATTGCCCGGTCAGGGAAATATCCCCTGCCCTATTCGCTTCGATGTGTATCGCTCTTGTGATCCTCCTCCGGTGCCTGTCGCGAAACAGCTCACTGTGGGCATCATATCGCTGCCTGATCTCACCTCCTTCCCGAAGTTGTTCGAAACCCGTTCGGTATCGATCCCTTCTATTCCGCCTTTGGTGTAAGGGTTCGTTGGGTATTTGGTATTTAATATATGGGGCAAAATATCTATTGAATAATCGATGATCTGATCTAAACATCCCATCCTCCGGAAAACTCAAAATCCACAGGTACCAGAAAATTGATCCTGCATCCTCCGGAATAGGAATATAGACAGAAGGCTTTCTGAAATACTCCAAAGATGCCTGAAAGGCTTCATCAAAAGTAAATTTCTTACCTGACTCTGATGCCTCCTCTTCTGTAACCTGTCCTGATACATCCTTCTCATTTAATGAATACAGAAATTCATCCAGAACAGGAATCGTGTTTTTACTTGAAATCACTCTTCCGACGGTCTGCAAATGACTCAATAGGTCAGTTGAACTAACTACAAATTTCATAATGAAATCAGTTTTTATTGTTTAATATATAGTACCGGCATCCTCATTGCTAAAATTACCAGTTCAAGCAACTTTATCTATAGTTATTCCGGTAGTTATATCTGTATATATTACTGTTATCATATGAGTTACATATGTAACAGCAACAGTAGAAACATTCTACTTTCCTTACAAAATTAAAGAATACATACTATACTTTCAAATTATTTCATGTTAAATAATATGATTTATAGGCATGTTTTCTCAACGAAAGTTCATTTCTCCCGATTTGTAACGTTTAACTGTGCAAATCAAAAATAACCTATATTTATCAGAATCCAATTGAAGGTGCTACAATATCGACCGCACCTATGGCGCTTTGAAATGCCGTAGGCATGACCGATTTTGTTGCGCAGGATTTTAATCCTGGGTAAATAAGGATTGTGTGTTTCTCTGAATGCCATAGGTATGGTCGATATCAAACAAAAAAACCGCCGCTTAAATACCCTTTTATTGGCAATTAAGCGGCGGTTAACTGATTCGATTTTCTTCTTTGACGCTGTCAGGAGCTGCGCACGCTGACAGGTCAGTGCGGTGCGAAGTGATTTACGATTAATCAATCGCACCATGTTGCAATACCCACCCGGCTAAGCGGATGTCCCGCTAAGCCGGTTTATCTGATCACGCTGGCAAGCCGATGAAAAGGGACAAGCCCGTTTTCATGGCCTTAGCCCTTGACCTTGAAAACGGCCACAGACTTTTCAACGATTTGGTCAAATTTCCTCAAAACAACGGGCATAAATGCTTTCAATCACCTGAATCTCTTCATCCTTCAGCGCTGCAAATTCTCTTTCACGGGCTCTTTGGGACAAACGTCCTCTATTCTGTTCCAGAAAGCGGATAAGCAAAGCCACCATTTTATCAGGCATTTCAAATTCATCGTCCAGGTATCTCTTAAATTCATCGTACCTGATCAGATAATTAATCTCTTCGGGGATAATATTTTCGATCGTGTCCTTCACACAATCGTATAAAAATTCCGCCTGTCGGGTGGCATCGAAAAAACGGTAATAATCAATGGTCTCGTTAGTGATTTCTACATTGTGATCCCGCGTTTCGTTCCACTCTATAAAATCGAGCAAAGGCTGAGAATATGACTCCAGTACTTTCCGGTAGTCGTCAATATGATTTAGGATAGAGGCAGAAACCGGAAAGATAATTCCTTGCTGCGAGAATTGTTTTTTGGCCAACAAATGATGGATCAGGTAGCGGTGAATCCGCCCATTTCCATCTTCGAAAGGATGTATGAAAACGAAGCCAAAGGCGATCACCGCTGCGGCAAGTACAGCATCCATATTACTTTTCAGCAGTAGTTCATTCGTGCGAAGCAGACCATCCATCAGCGAATCCAGGTCTTGCCATTTGGCTGAAATATGTACAGGGACAGGCTCACCGGTTATGCGGTCGTGTTCTCCGACAAATCCTCCTTTTTGACGAAATCCCATTTCCACAAAACGGTCATTCTCAATCACCACTTGCTGCAAACGAATCAACTCTTCCTTAGTCAAATCCTGTGCTCCCGCCTGGCCAATGGCTTTTCCCCATCGGGCTGCCCTTTTGCTTTTGGGGCTTTCTCCTTCGATTGAGAAGGAGGCTTTCGAATCTTTCAATAACAAAAACGCAGAAGTCCTGAGCAATATATCCCGGTGAACGCCTTTCAGATAATCATTGTTTTGGTCAGACAGATTGGCTGTGATATACTCTTCCAACTTGGGTGTTTTGCGGATTAAGGGACAGAACTCACGTGTACCAGGCAAATTATTAATGATCATTTGACGAGGTGATTTCTCCCCGTCAATAGCATACTGTAATTTATCATCCAACAGTAGAACATAGTTTTTCTTTACCAGATCTTGTACTCCCGGTAAAGGATAACCGAGAAACCATTCAATCAAAAACCATATTCTACGGGAATATTGACCCGTGGTTTCTATGCTTACCAGTTCTGTTAGTTGGTCGGCCGAATAGTATTTTATCAAACGATTAAATACCAACAGATTCACACCTTCATATTTCAGGGCAAATACCAGATGCTTGTACAATGCTTCAATCTCAGAGGTTTGCTCATCAATATTAAGCATATAGCTTTTGGAAAAAACAATCCACTCGTCGGTTTGGTACTTTTTATTTTGATTACAGGCTAATGCTATAGATTCCACCATAGGCACATCGAGATTCAACCCATGGATGATTGCTGCATAACCCATTATAACACCTTGCTCTATCACCTTTCTTCCATGAAAAACAGGTGCATTACAATAAAAACGAGTGCATATTGACATACAATATATATTTTGAGTGCAATATATAAAGATTCCGAGGGAAAATCAAACATTTTAGGTGCAAAATCAAACACTTCAAAATTAATGGGTGCAAATCAAGGCCTATTATACCATTATATTTGAATACCTTGAACAACGTAGCCATAACTAATATAAAAACCGCCGCTTAAATACCGTTTTATCGGCATTTAAGCGGCGGTTAACTGATTCGATTTTCTTCTTTGACGCTGTCAGGAGCTGCGCACGCTGACAGGTCAGTGCGGTGCGAAGTGATTTACGATTAATCAATCGCACCATGTTGCAATACCCACCCGGCTTAGCGGATGACCCGCTTAGCCGGTTTATCTGATCTCGCCAGCAAGCCAATGAAAAGGGACAAGCCCGTTTTCATGGCTCCAGCAGCCCACCACCTTGAAAACGGTCGCAGACCTTTTCAACGGTTTGGTCAGGAGCTGCGCACGCTGACAGGTCGGTGCGGTGCGTAGGGATTTACGATTAATCAATCGCACCATGTTGCAATACCCGCCCGGCTAAGCGGATGTCCCGCTAAGCCGGTTTATTTGATCACGCTGGCAAGCCGATGAAACGAGCATCCACTGACGACCGCCAAAGAATAAAAATTGTATGCGATACCGATAGCTATCGGTACCATGTGTAGCCATAATAAAAGAAACTCCTTACTCGAAACATCAAACCTTTGTTATTCGGTTAGTGTTTTTATTTATCAATATTCCAATTACACCCTACTTTGCATCCTACCTTTGGGGTGTAATCCTCCAACTTCCGCCTTTATCCGGTCCTTCACGTTCTATTTTTCCAGACTCCTTTAATTTATTCAACTGATATTCAACGCCTCTTCGTGTAAGCCCTGTAGCATGAATCATATCTCTCGCAGTTACTTTAGTGTTATTCTGTATCAGATCAATTATAATTTCTTCCGCAGTTTTCTCCACAGTTTTCTCCACAGTTTTCTCCACAGTTTTCTCCGAAGACACCTCCGATTTTTTTTGAGGTCTGCTGATCTTTACCGTAAACATTCCCTCAGTACTATATTCCGGTTTGGGCAATCCGGCTTCATTCATCAGTTTATTCATCCGAATAATACCGGATCCTATTTGCTCTACCATGTGCATGCGTGCAAAAAGTCCGAATATCAAAGGATTCCGGGAGTGACTACGTTTTCCAAAATCAGCTTTGCTGATGGCGCTGACCAAGCCTCCGGGGTTGCTAATCTCTATCCGGTCATCAAACAGTTCAATGGTAATCGTCGCTCCTTTATCGTAATAATCACGATGCGATAGACTATTGATAATGGCTTCTTTCAAAACGGTTTCAGGAATTTCCCAAATCTCCTTTCTGGGACCGAAACCTTGTCCCTCTATATCATAACTTACATTCAGTTTTTCCTGCAACCATTGCAATCCCTTCTGATACTGGAAATATAAGGGTCCACCAAAGAATTTATCATCGATTATAAACCGTTTATCCATGCCTTTGAAAGCAACGCATCGCAATACTGCTTTTTCAAAATAGATCTCCGGTTGTTTCCCAAAGAATAATACTGCTCCGTTCTTGAATCCATTTTCCTCTTCTATCAGTTTCAGATTGGCATAAATCTGACTATTGGGAACATTCGTATCCAAATGCGCTGCTATTTTAAAGGTTTCCAACAATTCGGTATCTATTTCTTTTTCAGGGCCAAATCCCTTACAGATACCTTCATCAAAATAGATCTTATCGGATTGCTGAAAGAAATCCCGCATTTGCTCAGCCGTAGTCAACTTTTGCGAGTTCGGACCAATACGTACGTAAATGGCTCCCGACAATACATAAGGCTTATTGGGGCCGGAAGGAACTTCGATAACACCCACTGTTTTACCTCCGACCTCAACCAACGAGACCGAACAATACAACGGCGGTGTGATGTCTCCTATGGAATTTTGAATAGCCGATCGCTTCGTATTATCAATAGCGACACCCTGTATGATATTATTGTCATCCACTCCGATCAATACTACTCCACCGGCGGCATTGGCAAAGGCACAAACCTCTTCCGTCAGCTCCCGTACTTTCGAGGGCACCGACACCTTAAATTCGGCATTATACCCTTCGCCGCTGGCAACCATCAATTGAATGTCTTCTGCTGTTATCATTTCCTGACCGATTTTTATTTGTAATAACGTATCATTCAGACACCGATACGTCTAATTACAAAACTACACAAAAGCAACCGGTTTTTATTTTTCAGAAGTGGTTATTTTTCATTAATGGAATCACTATTGGACATCTAGCGGGGTAAACTGATTGTAGGCATGCCCCATATCAAATGCGAATGATTCAACATTATCTTTGACGCTGTCAGGAGCTGCGCACGCTGATAGGTCAGTGCGGTGCAAAGGGATTTCCGATTAATCAATCGCACCATGTTGCAATACCCGCCCGGCTAAGCGGATGACCCGCTAAGCCAGTTTAGCTGATCACGCTGGCAAGCCGATGAAATGAGCAAGCCCGTTTTCATCGGTTTACAAATGCACTATATATTTCCACCAACTCCTCCGGCAAATACTCCAATGCCTTTACCTGATGTACTTCAGGAATCCCGTAATAAGCCTCCGCGATCGAGCCGGTAATACAGGTGAGCGTATCGCTGTCCCCGCCCAGCGAGATGGCCAACCGGATTGCATCCTCAAAATCCGTACTATCCAGAAAGGCAGTGATTGCCTGTGGCACTGTCCCCTGACAAGTTTCATTAAAGTGATAGGTCGGACGTATCTCGTCGCAGGTCTGGGTGAGATCGTAACCGAAGCGGGAGGTCACCTCCTGTTTAATATCGTCTTTGGTCTTGCCCGTTCTGGCCAGATAAATGGCAACTGCCACTGCCTGTGCACCTTTTATTCCCTCCGGATGATTGTGGGTCACTTCAGCGGAACGTTTGGCCACGACCATAGTCTCTTCCAACGAATCGAAATACCAGCCTACAGGGGATACCCGCATGGCTGATCCGTTTCCATAACTTCCATAGGGCTTCGGGGTATCGCTACTTATCCAGCGGACAAACGAGCCTCCGTATCCACCCATCGGGTTATTATATTGCCGGCAAAACTCCTGCAATATTCCGGCATACCTACCGGAGCGGTATTCCCGGTCACTCATCAGCCAACGCGCCGTAGCGAGGGTACAAATACTATCATCCGTGTATTCACACTTCGGATGAAACAGCTCAAAGTCCTTGCTTTTGAACTCCTGAAACTCAAACCTTGAGCCTACGATGTCTCCTATGATTGCACCTAGCATGTTTTATTTTTTTCTTTGATCTATTACGAGCTTTACCGAAGGTGTTTATCCTCTTCAAATTATGTAAATGTAGTAATTATTTGGATTGGAAAAGTAACGGATCTTAATTTTGATGTTGCCAGGAGCTGCGCACGCTGACAGGTCGGTGCGGTGCGGAGTTTAAGCCGATGAAAAGGGACAAGCCCGTTTTCATGGCCGCAGCCTCCACCTTGAAAATGGTCGCAGACCTTTTCAACGGTTTGGATAGCGCCAAATATTTAATCAAAAAAAAACCGTCAGACTATCGAAATCTAACGGGTTGAACTATTTTAGGATTAATTATGAATGACTACTTCTTACTCAAATTCACCGGAGGTAAGAAAATCAATCCCAATCCGGCTTTAGCAGATAAACTTGATAAGTGCTCTCTTACATAAGGGAAAATGATAGCTGCACCATTGACATGCCCAAATTGTTCCAAATCCAATGGAGACTCTCCGAATTTTTCAAAGACCCCAACCATTTTAATGACAGCTGAGACTTCTTCTAACTCATTGAATATTTGCTTGTAGCTGACCTGTTCGGTCACGGTAACTATTTTATCATTAATCGCGACATTCAGTTCAACATTAACCTCTTGCTTTATATCCGGATTATTGAAGGTTACTGCCTGTACCCGACTAAAGTTACTTTCTAATAATAATATATTTAATATCCGAAATCCGGACTCCAACTGATTTTTTTCTTCCATAATTATGCAGCTAAGGTTATTGGAGGTTGACTTCCTGTTTGATCAACACTTTTACCGGTAATTCTTAAATTAAAGTTGGTCAAACTAACAACAGAATTGAAGTTTGAACTAATCGCAATAGGCCCAATTGTAATTCCCTGAACATTGCTATTTACTTCAATCAGATCTTCTGCAATAACACATTCTGGCAAACTTGTATAGAATGATGAGACAAACTCCCTACCGAACAATTCAAAATCAATCTTATCCAAACCAACCAATGCATCATCGGAAATAAAACATATATTTTGGTCAGGATAAAGATCTGTGAAACGATCAAACATTTCACTTTCCCAATTAATGTATTGACTATCGAGGTGATACACTTCATTAGGCACTACTTCAACAAAGTGAGTTTCAGAATTCTCATCGTATTCGTATCGAACACGGGTTTTCGGGAATTCTAAAATGAATTGCTTTAATTCAGAAATAATATATTCGATTGGAGTCATAACTTGTTATTGATACTTTTTCAGTATGGGGATAATTTCATTTGACAAACTTAACGCACTGGTACTACCTACAGAATCAAAATTTGAATCTTCATAGTCCGCTTTGGTTCGAAGTTTTTTCAGTTGTCCGATTTTATTATTTAAAACCCTGAAATCGTTTTCTTTGTTCGGTAAACTTGAAGCCTTTATATGCTTTGCTATTTGGTTTATTAAAACTTCATGCGAACCTTCCCTGGGCGATGATTTACACAAAACACCCAGATCTGCATCACTCTTGCCCATTTTATAAAGCCAGAGATGCTTAATCAACTGATAACAGGCGTAATAGGAACAATGAGCAACAGGAGGATAATAATTCTTACCATCCAGCAATTTTGCCGATTCTAACAGAATCTCGGATTTGTTTTGCAAGTTGCTCATAATTAGAGGACAAATGTAGTATTTTTTCAACGAATCACATGTGATTTTTCACACTTTAAACGATTACCTCATGGTCTAATTTTATTTCAATCTTCTTCTGTCATTACAATAACTCCTTTAAGCCGATGAAAAGGGACAAGCCCGTTTTCATGGCTTCCGGCCCACCACCTTGAAAACGGTCGCAGACCTTTTCAACGGTTTGGAGCATAAGCCCCTACCTCATATATATCACATCACAAGCCTTGCACTTACGTCTCGTCTGATCAATCTCGGCAATGCTCAGGCGGCTTTCCCACTTCTCGAAAATATCCAGGCCTCTGCCCAAGGAGATTTTCCAGCCATTGTCAGCCACGATATTCCGGTCATGCAGGTTTTCGAACCGATAGGTCAGGTTAATGCCGATGTCGGCGACATTCTCCTGGATCTCCTGAAAAGTCAGGATAGATTCGTTCATAAACTCGTCTGAGTTCCAGCTCACTACTTCCAGCTCGATCTCCTCTTCCGGTTCCTTGTTGTTGCTGAGCATCACGCAGAACTCCAGCAGATTGCGGAATTGATACGGCAGTCGGATATAGGGATCCTGAAGCATTATTTTGGTTGCTCCTTTCAGGTAATTGGCAAACAAGCTCTTATAAGACACCCCGGTCTGATTATCTTTGAGTGAGATTTGGTGAGGTTTCAGGTTGACCAGTACCTCATTCCGTTTTTCGGGAGTTTCATCTTCTTCTGTTTCACGGATAGCCACTTCCGCCGAATAATTCATCTTCTCCAGCGTCTCGGGTGCAACCTCTTTGCCGGTCGATTTGATGATATAGGTAAACTCTACCGGCTCATTACGGAAAGTCTCATCAATAATATAGAGTTGATCTTTGACCCGTTTCCGGCCCTCAACGGCAAAATCCAGCAGTTCCAGCACCTCGGCTTCGGTCACCTCTTTGTGCGGATAAATGATCTTCATCAATCCGGAGAAGGTCTTACGAATAGCCGTTTTATCCCGTGTGGATAAAGAGCCGTGCAACTCGGCATAGCGGTCTATGATCCCGCTATAATCTGCTTTACGCAGCTCTTTGTAAATTTCCGCAATGTAATCCACGATAAAACCATATCCGGTAGAGAAAACCGAATTCTTCAGGATGCGTACCTCCCACCCCGGAATATAGATATGCATCCGGTCAAGGAATGCTCCCTTGATGTAACCTTCGGGAATAGACTCAAAAAGATGACTATTTTTCAGCATGTAGGGCACGGAGTGTTTCGTATTACCCACATACGCCAGTGAGGCCGTAGCCTGATAGGTCTCTTTCCCCCGGTTGAAGGATTGGTTGGCCATGTAGTTTTGCAGGATCTTCACCAGATCGCCATCTACCCGCTTTGACCCTTTATCCTGCTCGAATTCATCCAACGCCACCACATCCCAGTAACCGACCAGGCCAATCTTGTTGCCGGTGTTATTGACAAACAGGCGGGCTTTGGAAACATCACCACCCGACACCAGCACTCCATGCGGAGAGAGTTCCGAGAAAATATGTGATTTACCGGTTCCTTTCGGTCCCAGCTCTATAAAGTTGTAGTTGTTTTCGACATGGGTAATGAGCCGGGAGAGCTGGATAAACTTACCCCGACGGTTGAAGAATTCGGGATTCAATCCGATGCTGTGCATCAGCAAATCCATCCACTCCTCGGTCGTGAAGTCTTTCCGGCATCCGATAAATTCTTCCAGATTGATATTGGAGACCTGAATCGGTTTCACCTCCTCGATGATCCAGCGCACCTTGGTTTCCGCTGCGTGCGAGTAGCCCATATTGAGGATACACCACACCCCTCCGCCACTCAGCAACTTGGGATTTGCCATCACCATTTGATCGGCAATGGGCACTTTCTTGATCCCCAGATTGGCAAATTCAGCTTCATAAATATTGGCCACCTCATTGAGCGACACATTGATCTTATCGATGATTTTGTAACTGCCGGAGTTGCGAATATTCGCTTTTACGATTTCGGATTCGCTCCGGTGTACGTAATTGTTTTTGATGACCGTAATCACCTTTTCAATACCGGAGTTAATGATCGCTTCATCATCTACCGCGCAATATTGCCCCAGCAGATACTCCAACACATACGTGGGGACTACGGCATTGCCTTTTACCCGTGCCGTCAGGTCTTTCTTGACCACTTTGCCTTCAAAGTTCCGCAATATCTTCTCTTTCAGTTCCATATTAAAAATCGGCTTGGATTAATGTATTGTTTTGCACCAGCTCCTCGATGATCGGGTTGAGCATATCCTCCTGATAAAAGACCTTAAGCTTCAGCAGCGGCTCCTGTGCCACCTCGGGGAAGATGGTCAGCTCTACCCGGTTTGATCGTTCCGTAGCGGCTTCGGCGGTAGAGGCAAGGTTCAGGATCATTTCGTTGCTGACCAGTTGCAGCTCCTTGTAGATCCCCACGCTGATAATCGCTTCTTTCTCGAAGCGGGAGACTTTCTTCTCCTGCAAAATATTGATGCGCAGGATATTGGATACGATTCGCAAATTATTGGCTTGCAACAAAAGGGGCTTCACCTTTTGCGTAACCGCCACTTCCCTGCGCGAACTCTGTATAACCGGCACCACCAGCTCTTGCAGACTGCCGCCTCCATGTACGAACTGATGGCCTACGCCCTGTTTTTTGTATCGGTTGACCGATTGCGGGATAGTGACAAACAAATCGTCGATAAACTTGCTGGTAATCGATAAAGGGAATTGATACCCGGCATCCACTTTCGGATTCTTTTTACCGATTTCAAAACGGTTATGGTTAACCAGTGCATTTTTATTGACTGTGTTCTCTTTGTCTTTCTCTTCCAGTTCGCGGTCGTTGTATAGGAAACCGTGATCTGAAGTGACAAACACCTTAGCCACATTGTAGGAAGCATGCAGTTTCTTGACAAAGGTCTTCAGCTCGCTGATTGCCTCAGCCACTGCAGCAAAGACCCGGCGTTCGGACGGTTTCTTGTCGCCGGTCGAATCTATCACATCGTGATAGACATAGACCACCGGTTTCTTGAACAGCTCCCGGGCATCGCTCATATTCAGCCCTGCAATGTCGCTATACTGGACAGCCGCCGCATTCTCTTTGCGGGCAAGTAATATTTTCTGGCGGTTATCTATGCCCGAGGTACTGATGCAATCAATGCTGATATCTCCGTCGTTGAAGGTAAACTCCTTTCCGGGCAACAGTTGCGCCATCCCCACACTGGTGATTGATGGTATCGAAGCCAGTTGGTAACGGATATCTGCCGTATTCTTATTGTCGCCGTGCATTTCCGAGAGCAGTTCGTGTGCCACTTCGTAGCGCATGGCGTCGGAGATGATCACCACTACCTTCTGATCGGCGGGTTCTACCTCCGTTTGATAGAAATCGTATTGTTTGGGAACGGGTAATTGGGCATAATCAAAATTGAATTGCGCCAGGCACGTCAGCCACTCCCGATTCATCGTATCCAGATGCTTCTCGTAAGCGTAATTGGCCTGCTCGTAGATGCCGTGCAGATTAATCTGTTCAGGGATCTCAGTAGTGTCTAACCGACGGAATGCCTCCGTGGCTTTCCGATAGAACGCGTCGATGAGATACCACTCCTGCGTATAAGCCGCCAGGTAATCTTCGGGACGGTTGAGGATGTAGCTGCTGATTCGGTTGATCTGCTGATGCATCCGGGCAGTCTGCAACAGATAGGTCAGGCTGTCGCGGATCACCGCCGAGTGATCGTCTTGCAGGTAGAGCTCTTCCAGCGAACGGATCACGCTATCCGGACTGACCGAAAGGTGTTTTTGTTGCAGGCTGACCATCGCCCAGATCATATCCCGGTGGAAATAAGCAAAACCGGCATCGGCGCCGTAAGCCTGTATCAGGGTCGCGCCCTGTATATCTTTCGATACGTTCTCCAGGGCTTCCTGGAATTTCTCGTTCAGTTTTCCGTTTTGCGCCACCAGATTCAGCATCTGAGAGAAGGCGATCAGCGTACCGGGATCCTCTATCCGGTACTTCCGGTAGGGATCGTTGGCAGCGATAGCCGTGAGGCTCTGCGTGATTTTATTGTAGAGTACGCTTCGCAGCACTTCGTTCAGCGCTTCGGGAGTTACCTGTTGTATGGCAACGCCCGTCAGCTCCCGGATCTTTTCCCGCACACTATCGACGATATCGAGCGCGGTCATCCGCTTCTCCACTTTAGCTAATTCGGCGTGTTGATCGGGCAGCGCATAGGTCAGCAATTTACCGATCAGGAGAGGCCAGCTCTCTATTTGCCTGAACTTCAGAAAAGCGGAGACCACGCCCTGTATCAGGGCCGGCTCCGTAAAATTACCGGCGTTCAGGATCGGACGGCAGACCTCCAGTACCGTGCTGTTTTTCAACTCCCGCATATACTTGTTCACCAACGATTTCTGATGGCGTTGCAGGTGATGCTCTTCCATAAATTCGCCCACATTGTCCAGCATCAGCTCCTTATTGGCAATCAGCAGATCGAGCAGCGGGAAGTTATGGTACTCCTCCGTAGTGCGTGGATGTGCCTGTGGAAAGTACAGGAAGACCTTATCCATCTTCCAGTCCCCGTGCAGCTTAGTCTTGAGGGTAAAGCTGTTGTTTTGCCAACGCTCTACCCGGATATCTTGTAGATCAAGTGCTTCTACCTCTTGCAGGAATTCTCCTGTTGGGTCGAAGAAAAAGAGCACCCGGAGTTGCGGGTACTGTCGGAAATATTTTTCGATTTTCTCTTTGATCATGCTTGATTATTTTATCTCCGCAACCACCCCTTTAAACAACTTATAATTCTCGGTCACTCCATTATCCAGATCGAAGGTGATTTGCCGGTCTGCCACATCTTTCAGCGCCAGATCGTACTGCTCACACTCCAGCAGGTCTTTGCGGAGCTTATCCAGCCTTTTAGCCTCCTGCGTGCTGAGTCGGCTGCTCTCTTTTTCGAGCGCGGCGATCTTGTGACGCAGGCTTTTAAGGTGCTCCATCAGGTAATTGGCACGGATCTTCTCCACCGTGAAGGCATTCATGCGGTGCATATAGACCAATACCTGGAAGGCGCCCTTGGGGGAAGCAAACAGCCAGTAGATCGGCTTCTTCTTGTACATGCTGCAATGGCTCTTCCAGAATCCGTTGACGATGTACTTCTCCAGATCCTGATCAAGGCACTCTTGCAGGAAGTTGATGTTTTCGATGCGGGTTTCTTCGCCCCACACGGTATCGAGAAACTCCTTGAAGCGCATCACGGCATCGTCGGAGAAGTCGCAGTCGCTTCCCATAAGCGGGATGATAGCATCTTCGTCAATCGCGACCGTATGACCGTTGTAGCTGTATGGGGCGATCTCCTCCTTCGTGGGATTGGGGTGTGCAATATGCAGCCCGGGCTGATCCAGACGGTATCGTCCCATAAAGATTCCCATCGCGTAAGAGATTATCTGTTGCATCACGACATCGCGCTTGATCGGCAGCTCTATCGGTTCTCCTTTGCGGAAGACCGGTTCCAATTGCTCCAACGCTTTGCTATCCAGCTCATCTTGCAGGATGGTTATATCTTTGAGGGCTACTTCCGGAGTTAACTCTTCTTGCAATCCGTAGATGTCAATGAATATGCGGTTGAGTTCTTCTTCATTGGTGTGTAGCTGAAAAAAATCTTTTCGAATAGATTCCTGCCAATTTAGATATGACTGATTGAGGCTATTTAGCTTATTATTCAAAGGTGTCCCTTGGAAATCCCAAGAAGTCTCATGTGAATCCCAGTCTATTCTTGAGATCGAAAAGCATTTTGAAACGATATTATTTATATCACATCGATTAATTTCACTAATTATAGGTAGTGATAATATATCTTCTGTTTGAAAACTAAATGTTGGATTTAGTATCTTAAATATTTCAGTACTAATATTTGAATTTAAAAACCCCAATATCACTTCTAAAAAGGATTCATCATGAAAACTAATATTTACTTCATCATATGTTGAATCTTCTCGCAAATAACGAAAACTAGATTTCGTAGAAGCTATTTTAGACCAAGTAATCCCCCTCTTATACCATAAGTATTCCGGTATTATTCTACCAATTTTACTTTTCCTGTAAAAATTGCGAGATTCTGTACTCCAATCAATAACATTAATCGTATTCCCATACCATCTTCTAAATCGACCTCCTTTCGTCAATAATAACCACTTTTTCGACTTCCCTATAAAATGAGAATTGACCTCCCAGAAAAATTTGAGATATTTATCATTGTTTCCAGTCACATTCTTTCCATCTGAAAAAGCAATATCCGATAGACTCCTATCATTAAAAAGATTTTTCATCTTTTCACTAACCCAATATGCTATAGGACTTCCCGGAACCTTTGAGTAATTTGATTGAGAAATATTTGAATATCCATTATTTCGATGTGAAAAATTCTCTTCTTTCAGATTTACTTGCTTATAGTCTACCAACCTATAGTAAGTTCCTTTCATATTACGCTGTCCTTTCTCCAAAACAAATGCTGTAGATTGAACAACCTCTCCGCTCAACTCTTCAAAAGTGCGAGGCCCCAGATGAAGCATACTAACTATTCTATATTTTTCAATAATGTGTTTTCTTAGTGCTTCATATGAAGAGAGAAACATCCAGCCATGCTGATTAATCATACCCATTAAACCGCTTGGCACATTCAGGTTCAAGCAAACCTCCATAAACACAGCATACAGATCAGCTTTGGATTTTGGATATTTGGAATTGGCATATTTCTTCAAAGTCTCATTCATATTCCCGCTACCCATATACGGCGGATTCGCTACCACCGCTTCGTATTTCTGTCCCAGCACCACCAAAATCTCAACCGCAGGCGCCAACGCGATATACGCCAGCTCTTCGTTCATGGTTTTCCAGCTGTTCTGGCTGAGCTCTGCCAGTCGCTTACTCAAATAGGTCACCGCCTCCTTGGTCAGATCAAACTGCATGATGGAGCCCAGGTTTTGCGCCTCCTTCATCAGCAGCAGCGCCTGCGACAGTGGCTCCTCGTATTGCACACCCTCGGTACCGAGGAAATCCAGTACCTCCTGCCGGCTATACTCCACCGGTTCGGGCATGGCATAGATATGCGGCATCCACCCTTTTCTGAGTACGGCGGGATATCGCTTTGCCGCTTTCAGGAAGAGGGCAAAGCGTGCCAGTTGTGCCGCCCGCTTGTCAATATCCAGTCCGAACAGGTTGTGTTGGAAGATGCTCTCCACCGCCTCTTCCGGGGTATAGTATTCCGCCATGTACATACTGTACAGCAGATCGAATCCTTCGACCAGAATGTGACCTGATCCACAGGCGGGATCCAGTAGTTTGAGTTGCGCCACTTCGCTGATCAGTGGGGCTTTGGGGGCCGCTTCCGGGTCGTGATTCTCCACCAGGTATTTCATCTCCGCCTTCAGGGAGCTGTCGGGATGAAGATCGAGCCACAACTGTCCCACGGTGTTTTGCACCATGTATTTCACAATCCAGTTTGGGGTAAATATCTGGGTAGCGGCGGGTATATCTTTGGCTTCCGCCTTCTTGTTTTTCTTGAATGAGGCAAACACCTCGTCTTTTCGTTCCGATATATAAAACTGATAGAGCCAGCCGATCAGCTCCACCTGCTGGTACTCTTCGTCGGAGATAGCATCGGTGGTATTGAGCAGCTCCACAAAGCCGGTCTCCGCCAGTGTATTGTCAGGCAGCAGCAGTTCGGTAAAGTCGTCAATCCCGCCAAAGACGTTATTGAGCAGGGTGTGGGAGTGGCAATAACCGATCAGCAGGATGGCGAAGGCGTTTTGCTCCTGGTTGTAATCGGTGAGTATCCGGCGGAGGCGCTCCTGCTCATCCGGTTTCAGGAAGCTGTATTGTCCCTGCCGGGCACGTTGCAGCATCACGGGCGTATGGGCCATGCCCTCGGCATACGAGAGCTGTGCCGGTTCGTACCCATTTTTAGAGAGGATCTGTATCGCCATCATCCGGTTAAACCAGGTGTAGGCAGCCTCCTCCACCACCACATCAATCCCGTGGCGACGCACCGCAGCCCTCAACGATTGCCACAGCTTCACCACGCCGGGATCGTCATACACCTCCCCCCGGAAGATGTATCCGCCGTCAATGAGTTGCGGCTCGTCCGTCACATTTCCTTTGGTATCAAAACCCCAGTAGCGTAGTTTGTTGGCTACACCTTGCATCAATATCTTTCGTGCCTGTTGGGCAAATGTCTTTGTGTTCATTGTGGGGCTTCTTTATTTTATGATAATCGTCTTGTTCTTCGCCAGCAATTTCAACATATCCTCCCGCACCTGAGCCAGGTATTTCTCCAGCTCTTCTTTGTTGGATACTGTAGTCTTCACATTGGTAATGTAATAGACCTCCGGTTCACCTACGGGCTGTTCCATACCTTCCTTCGGCTGCATCTTAGCCGCGTACTGAATAATCTGTGTGATCTGCGCCGACTTGAAGTTACCGGCATCCAGCTTTTTGTTTTTGAGCTGCGGTATAGATTTCAGGCCTTTGATCTGATTGAGTATGGTTTGCCTGTTGGCATAGACATTACGAGCCACACCCTGTTTGTCCGCTTCTGCATCCAGCTCATCGAAGATCTGCTCATACAGAGTGGTAATCTCTTCGATCAACTCTTTGGAGTAGGCCGTGAGCGCCTGCTTCAACTCATCGTACGCCTTGCGCGCATGGCGGTAATCCCGGCGGGGATCTTCTAATAGCAGGAAGTCTCCTATCTTATCCGCTTTCGCCTGATTGTCTGGCGAAAGCTCTTTGAAGTTTTCCTGATTGTCCTTGTAGAATTTACCAATCGCATCGTAGTCCTTAACCTGCTGCGATGCAAATTCTGCCATCGCTTTCACTTTATCAATCAACCGGGCTGACTCTTCGCTATTGGCTACGAAATCGGTGAACAGCTTTTTCGGGTCACGCGTTTCGATGCATTTGGTCAGCCATTTTCTCACTTCGTGAAAGCAGGTACCGAAAGGATAAGCAACAGAATAGCTCTCCTCGTAGGCGGTGTAATGATCCGCTTGTCGTTTCAGCTCCCCGATCAGAATCTCGTATTGCTCGTTGCCGTTGCCGGTGGTACGCAGGTCGCTGTTAAAGATCGCCTTATAGGCTTGCACGACCTGATCGAGGGTGGTCTGGTCGATATCCTCGCCGGTACGCACCTCGCAGCTGATTCTCTCTGCGGTCGATACGGCTTTATTGATAAAATCCACGATGGGATAACGGGGCTGATTGCGATAGGCAAACTCCCTTTTTTTCTTCTTAACCAACTGTACCAGCACATCCAGCAATGCTTCATGACGCCAGCCGAAAGGCGGTTTGGCAAACTCATTGATCAGGTCATTGACATTCATCTGATGATTATAGGAACTGATCAGGTCATTCACCACGATTTCGGCGGGAGTCAGCGAATTATCCAGTGTCTGCATCAGGCTGGCTGCCGATTTTTTCAGTTCCGCCTGATTCTGGGCGTACCCCGCAGCCAGTTGGTGATTTTTATAGATTCCGGAGAGGTGTTTCTCGATGGCATTCTTCATCCGGTCAGCCGGCGCACTTCCGTTTACCTGATCGGACTCCCACACCTGCTGTTGCGAGATGAAACGGGTTTCCGCCATCTTCTGCTCCAGCCGGTAAACGATCTTCTTCTCCAGCTCGTTGTTTCTGATTTTGAAGTTCTCCAGCGTTTTGGAGCGTTCTCCTGTGGCCATATCGCCGTTATTGGAGAGGTATTTCTGTGTCTGGCAATACCAGTCGAAATCTTTCCGCAACGATTCGTCTTTATTGAACCACTCGTTGATGCAGACGGCCAGGTCTATTCGATTGAGCGAAAGCGCCTTATTTTCAATCGGTGCATTGTCGGTGAAGAGGACTTTCAGTACAACGTCACCGCCCCGAAAGATCTCTTTGCCCTCCACCCAGTATCCCAGGCGAAAGTCGTTTTGTCCAAAGGAGACTTTCTGGTTGATCTTGTTGATTCTCCGGAACAGATCATCAAAACGGGTAATCTTATCATCGAAGCCCAACACCATCTGTTTGATCATATTTTGCACATCCATTTCATCTTCATTGAAGAAGAAATAGCTTCCCTTTTCTTCGCGAATAATGCTTTCATCGATCAGCTTATCGAGCACGGCTTTGATCTCGTTGCGCAGCTTCATCTTGTTCTGATCCAGACTGTCCATCATCAGCACCGTGAGGTTGTCAATATTGGAGGGGAAAGTATGACGTTGTGCTTCCAATAGGTTAGAGATCATAAAGAGCGTCTTGACCACCCGTTGTCCGAAGGGATCCCCCTTGGTAATTTCGAGGCCGTTTTCGATGCCTCGTGTACCCCGTTGCGTCAGGTTGGTCAGAAACTGGCTGTTGAAGAAGGCATCAAATGGCGTAAATCCGCCCACCTCAAGATCGGCATTCTGCTTGGCGGTGAAATGGGTGATCCCCAATACCGAACGTTCGTTGTCTTTCACCTCTTTGATCACATAGCGCAATTGCTGGAAGGCTTCGAATACGTGCGCGATCAGTTTGAACTGGTAGGGCACAAAGGGATAGGCCAGAATGAAATCGTTTTCGTTTTGGTATCCTTTATAGAGCTCATGGCTGATCTTGAATTGGTTCTGGATATAATCGACATGCTCCTCGTACATACGGGAGAGCACTTCTATACCCTGGCTGTTTTTATCCAGTACCCGTTTCTGGGTGATGTAAGCGGAATCATTGCTTTGCAGCGAGATACGGGTATCAAAGCGGCCTAAGATCTTGCCGAACTCATCCTGCAGGTTAGCGGTTCCGTTCGTTCCCACCGAAACCTCTTCCAGCGTTTGCTGGGCGGTACAGGCAATCCAGACCTTATTCTGGCAATCCTCGCTCACTCGCTCGATAATGTTCTGGAAATTCAACAGGATCTCTTTGTTCGTCCCGATGTATTGCGACACCTCATCCACCAGAAACAACAGCCGGTAGTTGGGGTCTTTGGTTTGCAGGTATTCCTGAAACTCCGGGATCAATGTTCCGGCAATGCTAATCTTGAACGCATCGGGGTGCGTAAGTTTGGCATGCAGCGACACCGTATCGAGATCGGGAACGAGCCGTTTGGCAATGGCCAGGACGTTTTCCAGCTCAAAGGCGGCCACCTGTGCGGCATCCTGCTGCCAGTTGTAGCCCATCTCCTCTTCCACCAAAGTCTGAAATTCCTTGAATTTCCCTTTCTTGTCGAGGTATTTCTCCAGCAACAGGGCCAACGGAATATCATTGGAGTTGTATCCCCGGAATTTGTTGAACATATTCAGGAAGATACGGGTCAGGCGCTCGCCGCTGCCATCGTCGGTCTCGTCTTCCACATTAAACATAATGTTGTCGAAATGCGACGCATCAATCTTTTTCTTCAGCAGGGCAAGATTGCTGACTGTAATATTTTCGTTGGTATGCGCTTTGGTAGTGTCGTATTTCTCCACCGCTTTGCCAAAATGCATAAATGCAGTCTCGGAATGCTGAGGATCCAGGCAATAGTGGGCATACTTGATAAAGTGCGACTTACCCGATCCGTAATATCCGTTGATCCAGACACCCGATTTACCACTCTTTTTGTTGACCACCGTATCGAGTAACAGGTAGAGCTTCTCGATCAACTCATAGGTCAGGATATATTCTTTTATTTCTGCCTCAACAGTCTCTGCATTTTGGTTACTCACCACTACTGCAGGATTTATCGCGCGATCAATGCGCTTATCGTATATTTCTCTTAACTTCATCATTACTGATTGATTAGTTTAATGGCACGGTATAGATTCTCGTCGTTTAATAGGCCGAATAGGTTATAGAACTCTTTCACCTCTCCGGGATAAAACAGGATCAGTTTGTAGCCTGAAACGTATTTCTCGAAGTTGTTCATGAACTTGCTGGCACGGATATAGGGATAAGCCGCCCCAAACCCTTTTACAAAGACATAGGCCACTTCATACTGTTCGGCTTCCGCCAGGTGGGCCCTGATCTTTTGATCCAGTTGCTCCAGAAAGCGCGTATCATAGGCATCCTGGCGTAGCGCCCGATCTACCTGTGCCGGCTTTTCCGGCTCCTGCTTCATATAGAAGTCATACTTGGATTGGGGGCCAAACTTGCAGCTCTTCAGAAAGGACAAAAACTCCTGAAAAATATCAATCACCATCACATCCAGGTAGTTGGTCGGACGATAGAGGCGACTTTTCAGATTCGTAATCTCGGCGTCAATCTCATACTCCCGGACAGCATCATACACATACATGTAGGCAGGGAAAAAGAGATTGCCCGTCTCGTGATTCTGAAAATCTTTATCGGCAAGCTTTTCGTATAGTTCGGTAACGGTCATTGCGTTTACAGTTTATTTCTATTATGGAAGCAGGCCTCGATAAACCACGCTTCATTCCGGTTGATAAAATAGTGCCAGAAATCGGGGTTGATCCCCAAGGGCTTAATCAATAGATTGTCTTTTTGCAATCCCGATTCCGTCAATATTTTACGATAGATTTGATTCAGTTTCTCTTTGGTTTGTGCCGACCAGCCATTTACCTGCTCGTCGAAGGAGGAAATCACATCCATCCGCATCTGAATGTCGTAGCTTTCGAGATTGAGGGAGTGTAGCTTCCACTTGGGCAGCGTCACCTCAAAGTGCAAATCGAAAATCAGGTAATAGGTCTTCAGGCACAGATAGAAGAGCGCCAACTTCTGTTCGGCTTCTGAGATTGACAGAAAGAAGTCCCGGAATCCAGCAGGTGCATTCGCTATTCTTTTCTTCATTTCACGCACGATTTTTTTTCGTGCATTCTCTGTTTTAATGGCGATATATCGGTTTTGCTCTATCTCCACATCCAACTGAGTTAATAGCTCATCCTCCCGGAATGCGGTCATCGTAGCCAGAAACTCCCGATGCAATAATGCGCCGGAAGTAAAGGAGCCGGTATATTTGGATTTTGGGGTCATGAGTTGTTGTTTTGTAAATTATTCAATGTTGCATCTTCTATTGACGGGGTGACAGGTAGAGACGCGGCATGCCACGTCTTTACAATGCCGCCATGGTATTTTCGAAACCTGACAGCGTGCTTGCACCTGTCAGCGTTTATCATCAGTGCTATCATTCGAGACGTGGCAGGTCATCATTCGGGGCCGGTATGCCATCATTCGAGACGTGGCAGGCCGCGTCTCTACCCCGAATGACAACCTTTGGGTTATTCTATTTCACCATCCCCTTCGCCACCTCCCATTCCCGATGCCATTCCAGCCCCAGGCTCAGTAACTGTTCCGGAATCGCCAACGCCCACGCCACATACATATAGCACATGATTTGATACCCCGAAAACTCCTTGCCCGGAATAGCAGCCACAGCATATCCCACCTTGTTCGGATCAAAACCCTGCGTCCCGGTCATTGCTATTTCGATAGCAATCTTCTTCACCTGTTCGACCGGTAGTTCCTTGAAGAATTTCAGGGCAGACACCATGTATAAGGCGATGGTTGCATTGACATCCACCCGTTTCTGAGCCTCCAGAAAACGACGCATCTCGCGCTCCTGCACAGGATCGCGTTCGTCCAGTCCCAGTGGGTCCTTTTCGAGGGAATCCAGAAAAGAATTGAGGTTGCTGCGTTTGCGGTATTGCGTTTCACCCACTAGTTCGAAGAAGCCGTTCATCTTCAGGTCTTCGGCCCAGTGGGCAACCAGCTCGTATTCTTCAGCCGGTTGGCGGTCATCGCGGTATTCCAGAAATTCATCATAGAATATTTGTGCCTGCTTCAGTTCGGCGGGAGTCGCTTTGAACTCACCGGTGAGGTCGATGCCATAGAGTTCACGGAATTGCAGAGCGTTCACCAGATTGAGGATCTTACTTTTGGAGATCAGATCTTTTTGCATCAACTCGTTGATCGTCTTGTCCGTTGTGCCCTGAATGCCCTCGCGGAGCAATCCGTGGAGCGACACAAACTGGTAAGGCCGCATCGCAGGGAAAGATTTATTGATATAGTCCTCGATAAAAAGGTCGATGGGCGTATTGAAGATTTGGTTGTTCAGGCCGTCAAACAACAGGCGGGATTGATGGTCAATCCCCTGCGGATCAAAACCCCGTCGGCGGAAGTTATGCAGGGTCGGTGCAATGTGCTCGACAAAACGGGTCCGATGTTCCGGTTGAGCGGTAAAAAGCTGGTTAGTCCCTTCCCGGCGGGCCTCATTGGCCAGCTTCAGGTGAACCAGCTCGTGCAGCATCAGGTGCTCCACGGCCGGATAGGCGGGTTTGTATCGGATGATGTGATTCGGTCGGTTGTAGTTCTCGGCAAACTCAAACTTAGCGGGGGTACTGATGGAGTTATCCTCCACCGCTTCAATCTCTTTCTCCCCTTCAAACTCCAGGCGGTGGCGGAATTCGTTCACCTCGTTGATCCCTTCACCGGATGCGATGCAGCGGTTGGCGGTATCGAAAGCCTGCTGTACCGCGCGTTGGTAAAGCTCGTCCTTTTTGCGGGAGAGTCGCACCGCCTGCACGACACACGCAAAGGCCGCGTGGTCATTCTGCTCCTTCTGAGCCAGCATACTCAGCGCCAGATGCACATTTGGATAGTCCGGTTTGATCTCCCGGGCGACATTGAGGTAACGTTTCGCCTCCGTGCTGTTGCCCTGTTGCAGCAACAGGTAACCAATATTGGTGAAACTGATGTAATCGTCGGTATTGACCAGCAGCGCCTGGTTGTAGTAGATCAACGCCGCCGGAATGTCACGCTTGTGCCGGGCAAGGATATTGCCCATCATCAGCAAGGCGGCGGCATTCATCGGATCCCAGCGCAGGGCATCGATGAACCAGTTGATCGCCTCATCCTGCGCTCCTTCGTCGGAACGTATCTGTCCCATGATCCGGTGGTATTCCGAATTCGTGGGGTTTTTATCCAGTAAGCTGGTAAGAATTTGTTTGGCTTCGGCGTATTTGCCTTTTTCGCAGAGGGATACCGCTTTGCGGTAATCTGCTTCCTGGGAGAGGATGGTAGGGGTGTCGATATCGATGGTTACCCATTCGTCTTCGACCGTGACAACGGGTTTAAAGGGACCGTAGGTATAGTATTTTTCTAACTCATTGACTATCTGTATTTTACCCCCCCCCCTATTAGGGTTGGGAATATTTCGTACAGAAAGGCATCTATTTTGTGAATGATTTGCATCAGAATGGCGTTGTGTGGATGAATGCTATGCAAATATAAAAAATATTAGCCAATGACTGTTCAATCAAGGGAGATTTATCAATCCGGCAACTGGCAGGCGTCCTCATCCCAATCCCAGCACCTTCGCGCACCCCGCATACTTCACGGCCTCGGGCAATCCCTCATCGCCGACTGTGCCAAATTCGATGCCGATGCCCAGCACCAGCGTCACCTGATTAGTCAATGATTCCACTTTTTTATACGAAATTATATCGATCACCTGTGCAGGCAGGTCATTTTTGCGGGTAAACCATTCCGTCTTAACCGTTGTGCCCGTGCCGTGCCCCTCCTCCACTACGGGAAGGTAACCTTCAGCGTCGGCGCTATACTCCATATCTGAGACCGTACCCAGCGCCACCACGAAGCGGAAGTAAGGCAGATTGGTGAATCCGGCCAGATGCAGCGAGGGTATCAGTTCCGGAATACTCACGCGCGCCTGCTGCGTCTCCCGGTCGATGCTCCATTCGGGAGTCAGGCGCACCACACTGTCGAAGAGCTGCTTGCGGTTGAAGTTGAAGCCGGAAAGCATGCTTCTGTTTTCGGAGAGCAGCACGCTACGTTGTCCCCATTCATGAACGGTATCCTTTTTCACTAATTTCAGCATAATGGCATTCAACGTGCCCGACACGCTGTAGTCTGCCAGTCGCGCCAGCGCAATCACCGAACTGCGAAACGCACCGCCCATTTTGGTAGCGCCGCTCCATTCGCGGTTGCCTCGTCGGGTGTTTTCAAATTCCGGATCGTTCTTGATACGCTCTTTGCTCGCGCCGCCTTTGCTGCGTACAATGATTTCATCGCTGTCGCGCCGGGTGTAAATGGAGAGATTGCCCAACTGCCCGGAGAGTTGCAGCACGCCTTTAAGTTTTGCCATTGGTTTATGTTGTTTATTCTGTGTTGGTTGTTAAATTCAGAAAGTTCTGTTCACTTATCGATAATCAATGCTCCAATATTTATGATTGTGCTTCCGCAAAGTCCCCTTCAGGGGAATCGAAGATCGGCGGAGCCAATTAGGGGTAGTTAAGTTCTCAGCGCTACCCCTATATCTGAAGGGTACTTTTTTCGCCGTGCAAAATTTCATCTTTTGCTCTTTTAGATCCTAAAACCGCGGTTATTTTAAAGTTCCATAGGCGGAATAGCCCACTTTAGGGGTAAGGATAATATCAGGAGGCTGAAATCCAGTCGTCTCCTTCTTACCATCCATCGTATGGTCCCCTTATAGTTAGCTCTCTTACAAAGGTAACATTTTATCTTATTACAATCGTTTTAATCATCTATAATACATACCTTAAATAATATGGACTATATATGGATTTGATATAGATTATATATGGATTATATATGGTTATTACCAGATCAGCTAAGCAGTCGATACAACCCTACACAAGCCTTGCACCTGAAGAAGAAACGAAGTGGACAACCCTCTAATGTATCAAAAAGAAAATCAAAGAATAGGACGCGGATTTACGCAGATATAGCGGATAATCCCGATCCCGACAGCTATCGGGATTCCACCTGAAAATTACAAAGCCAAAAAAAAATGCGAATGAAGATTTGGGGAACCGGCTTTTCACCGGATCATCAAACCTTCATTCGCAATCATTGTACAGGGTGATAACTCACCCTGATAACTGTTTGGCACCGGAATTCCGGTAAACCGCCTCTATCCTCTCATATACTTTGGAACTGTAAATCTAAATACACTGCCTTTGCCGACTTCACTCTCTACCCGGATTTCTCCGCCGTGCTTCTCTACAAATTCCTTACATAATATCAGACCCAAACCAGATCCGACTTCCCGGGATGTTCCTTGTGTTTTGACATCACCTTCCAGGGTGAATAACCGGGCAATACTTTCAGGAGATATCCCTACTCCGTTGTCGGAGACTGATACTTCAACAAAAGCATCCTGCACCTCTGTACCGATCTCTATTTTACCTCCCGGACGCGTAAACTTGATGGCATTGCCGATGAGATTCCGGAGAATGGTTTGCAGCATATCTACATCCGCCGACACCCACAAATCATCCGTTGACAATTGGGATAATTCAATCTCTTTTTGTCCTGAAGTACCTTTATACAAATCGACACACTCCGTGATAACCCCGGCGAGATTAGTACGGGTAGGATTGTAGTTGAGCTTACCCCGCTCTGACCTGGACCATTCCAGTAGATTTTGCAGCAAGGAATAAGTCTGCTTAGCTGTATCATATTGCATGGTAAGCAACTCTAAACGCATTTCATTATCGAAAGTGTCATAATTTTTCAATAAAAGATCGCTGACGCCAAGTAACACACTAAACGGATTTCGCAGATCATGTGCTATAATAGAAAAGAATTTATCCTTGGTGGTATTGAGCTGCCGAAGTTCCCTACTTTGCTGCTGTAACTTCAGATGCGTAGCCACGCGTGCTTTCACCTCTTCGGCCTGAAAAGGTTTGGTGATATAGTCGACACCACCAGCTGTCAGGGCTTTAACAATGTCGCTCGTATCATTTAAGGCACTGATAAAAATAACAGGAATATGTTTCAGCTCTGCATCTTCTTTGAGACGGCTGCACACTTCAAACCCGTTCATTTCGGGCATCATGACATCGAGCAGGATCAAGTCGGGTCTCTCCTTTTCTGCAGCCTGTAGCGCCAACCGGCCATTAGGTACCGGCCGCACTTTATACCCGTCTTCTTTTAGAATGGCCCCCAATAACTTAAGATTGGCCGGTATGTCATCCACTATCAGGACATTGGGAACATCGCTATTGTATGACGTGTTATTTTCCATTTATCAGATCTGTTTTGATGTTAATATCTTATCCAGATAGTCGTAATCGTAATTATTGGCATGCTGCATGAGCTCCTGGGCAAGATCGGCATACTGACCATCAATCTCTTGAATAAGGGTAATAAGTTGGTCCAAATCGGCAACCGACACAGCTTCCTGCATTCGGATCAACAGACTTTCGGGCAGCATATCAATACCTCCGGCAAAACACGGATTACCCGGCAGATGTACAGGATATCCAGAAGCCTGCTCTTCCTCAAAAATATATTTAACGCCGAGAATATCACCTATGGATACAAATAAATCATTTTCGCGGTACGGCTTACGGATGTACCCTTGAATACCATATGCTTCGATCTTCTTACGGTCCTCTTCGAAAATACTTGCTGTAAGCACCACTACGGGAGTATCTTTTCCCCGGGGTGTCGATTTGATGCGACGTGTAGCTTCATATCCATCTAAAACCGGCATGCGGATATCCATCAGAATCAGATCGGGATTGCAGGTTTCAAATTGCGCAATGGCATCTTCCCCGTTTATCGCTTCACAGGTATCAAAACCGGCCATATTCAGCAGCGTAACTGCCACTTTCATATTATCGGGATTGTCATCGACAACCAATATATTATAGGACCTGTCACTTCTGTCGATGGATAAAACCTTTTGTGGGATAATCGTTACCACCTCTTCGGCATCACCTTCGTCTATTTCCACAAAGAAGGTAAACACGGAACCTTTGCCTTCTTCGCTGATAACTGTAATATCGCCACCCATCAAACGGGCCAACTCCCGGCTTAAAGCTAGTCCTAAACCTGTGCCGCTTCCCTTATGCATACCTGCATCGGTCTGCTCAAAATGCCTGAAAAGCTTACTCATATCCCGGGGGGAGATACCAGGTCCCGTATCCTCTATTTCAACATAAAGCTTACTTCTGTTTTTCTCAATCTTATCAACAAATAAACGAACCGTGACTCCGCCATGATCGGTAAACTTGATTGCGTTCCCAATAAGATTGACAAATATCTGTCGGAGTTTACTCTCATCCACAATAATAACCGGAGGAAGATCATGAACCGGCTCAAAAACAAACCGTATATGTTTTGAGTAAGCACGTTCTTTGAAAATGAGCTGAATATCATTTAATAAAGCGGGCAAATTTACACTCGTCGGATTTAACCGGATACGCCCGGCTTCCACTTTCGATAATTCAAGAATATCATTAATCAACGTCAACAGATGTTCACCAGCCCGCATAATGGAATGACTATAATCCTTCTGCTGCCTGGTCAACTGTTTATCGCGATTCATCAACTGAGAAAATCCGATAATCGCATTCAGCGGTGTTCGGATCTCGTGCGACATATTGGCCAGAAACAGGCTTTTTGATTTATTGGCCCTTTCTGCATTTGCTGCCATTTCATTGGCCTGTGCAGTTGCCGATTCCAGAAACAGATTAGTTTCAATCAGCTTTTGTTCGGT
The DNA here is from genome assembly GCA_963668555.2 of Bacteroidales bacterium. Taxonomy (GTDB): domain Bacteria; phylum Bacteroidota; class Bacteroidia; order Bacteroidales; family UBA7332; genus CAXXIC01. The sequence continues at coordinate 3,105,954 of CAXXIC010000001.1, read as the reverse complement.
ATTAACTCTGTTCTTGACATTCACAAGTAAATCAGAAAAAAGCTGCAACAACAGAATCTCTGTTTCCGAATGCTTATGTTTCGTCATTACGAAATCAAAACCAACAAAACCCAAACATGTATTATCCGACATCATCGGTATGGTAAGCAGGCTCTTTATGCTTTGTGGTTCCAATATTTCTTTCAGCGCTCCATTGGTTAAGACTGATACATCGTGGATAATAAAATTCCGCCCGCTTACATGTGTATTCACACACTCTTCAATCTGAATCAACGGTACACCCTGCAAATTACCGATTTGAGGAGCAATATCTGTATCACACCACTCATACTCATTATTTGCAGTTTGATTTACGAAGTCATAGTTGAAAATGTAACACCGGTCAGCAGCGACATACCGGCCTATTTCCTCAAGGGATTGATTAATAGCATTGTCTATTTCATTCAGTGGAATATTTATAAAATTGGAAGCCATGTCCATCAGTATCTTTTGCATGTTGGTCTGCTGAACGAGAATTTCCTGGGATCGTTTTTCTTTAGTAATATCCCAGTTCGTACCGATCAAGCTAAGAGGATTTCCCGCGCTATCCCGCAGAACAACAGCCAGCGCCTTGATATTGTGAACAGATCCGTCGGGCCAATATATCCGGAATTCTTTATCAAAATCATTTCCATTCTGGATCGTATTGCGCAATTCCACATTGATAGTTTTGTAATCTTCAGGATGAATACAGGCCTTCCTGGTTTCATCCGCATTTTTGAAATCCTTTTTATCAATGCCATAGAGAGCAATCATCTGATCGTCCCACAAAAAAGTATTATTCGCGATATCGAATTCCCAGACACCTACACCGGCAGCGCGGGTAGCCAGAGAGAGGCGGGTGGAAACCTGTATCAGTTTTTCCTCGGCCTCCTTGCGAGCGGAAATATCGTGCATAATATTGAACAGAAGATTTTGCCCCTGATCGAAAATGGGAGATGAGTGTACCTCTACAATGCGGGTTTCACCGGTAGACAACCTATGCGTAGAAATGTATAGATTATTCTCTAAACTGATGGCATCATCCATGATGACGCGCATCTCCTCTATCGAAAACGCATTAATATCACAAATATTCATTTCAAGCAGCTGACTGATAGAATAACCGTAAAACTTCTCAGCCGCATGATTTGCTTCAACAATTTTACCTGATCGCGGATCAAGAAGGAACATGACAGCCGAATGGGAGAAAAACATGGAATGAAATTTCATCTCACTCTCCTGCAGCATCTGAAAGGTACTGTTTCGTTCGACAATTTCTCTCCGAAGCAGATTATTCCTGGACCTCAACCTAAGCAAGAATCCCAGTACCATCATTAGCAAAATGGCAAGAATACAAGATTGCAAGACTTCAAGAAAAAGAATAGAACGCCATGCTCCGGCATTAAAATCCATTCCAAACACAGCAATGACCTTACCGGTCGATTCATCTTTAACAGGGACAGAAATACTAACCCATTTCCCCCACTGGTCCTCTACCAGATCCTGAACAAGAGTATTACCATCCATAAACGGTTGTTTATCGGAAGCCCGGGCTTCGACATATTCATCTCCGGGATGTGAGTAATCTTTAGAATTTGGGGGTTCCGAATCGACGATAAAATAGATCTTATTATCGCGAAGAGTGTATAGATAAGCAAAACGGGCGTGCTTGTTGACTCTGACTACTTCCGCAAGTATTCTTTTAAGCTTTGCATATTGAGGTTTGTTATAATCAGATGCTTTACCTTCAAGTTTCCTGACATCCTCAACAGGTATGGTCGCAACGACAGCACGACCTATATCTAAGCCATTCTGCTGCAACTCTTTTTCTTTCGAAATCCAGGTATACCTGATATAAATCAGTCCCAGAATGAGCATTAAAACAAACGCTAACCTTTTAAATAAAAACGTTTTAAAATCATGAGTAATATATCCCATATATAATCTTTTCTTTTCGTCATCACTTGTTTTTAATTAATACAAGTATCCGTGTAAATACCTAAGAAATTGGTTTAGGGAGATTTACGGATATTCATTTTTATTTATTTGCAGTAGAACTCTTTTCGGAATAGACTCATGCAATTGAAAACCAGAAATCCAGCCTTCTGACAAATATAGTATAAATAACCTCTCTCACCAATATTGATTCAATTATTCGACTTATTATCAACTTGTACAATCTGGCAATTATCTGGCTCTATAACGTTTTGGGTGGGTTGTCTTTATTGTTTCAAATGAAAATCTAAGAATAGGACGCGGATTTACGCGGATATGGCGGATGATCCCGATAGCTATCTCGGGATCTATCCAATTCATATTACCCACTTGAAACGTTATAAGTAGGTCAATGAAATTAGTTTGTATTATTCGTCCCCGGAGGAACAAAGTTCATATCGCAATTTTCTCCTGTTCAGACCCCCACCCCCCAATCCCGATGACTATCGGGAGGGGGCTGTAACGCAGTTCTGAACATGAAAATTAACACATTTAATTAGCTTTTTACCCGATTAACGTTGTGATTGCACCAACTCCTCCCCTCCCGATAGCTATCGGGATTGGGGAGGTCGGGAGGGGTCGGTAATCGAAAATATAATTCATACTTTAATATAAACTAAATTGATTCATCCACTTAGAGCCAATTATCTTGATTTATGCCCCCCTCCCTTCAGTATTTTCTACAATATCTGAATAACCATTTAAGAGTCAAAGCAAACGATGAATAAGCAAAACTTCACCCGAAGACAAAAAACGCTCTTAGTCTAACGTGGGAACAATCCTTTATTGACCGGCGTGAAATTTTCATGTATCTTTACCCTAAAATCAATCTCCCATGGCCGGTATATACATCCACATCCCCTTCTGTAAAACGCGATGCAGCTATTGCGACTTCTATTCCTCCACTCAGGAAGACTGGATGGCCCGGTATGTAAATGCGGTTTGCATAGAGCTGGACAGCCGCAAAGACGAATTGCCTGATGCAACCATTGAGACTATTTACTTTGGTGGAGGCACCCCTTCGCAACTGGCACTTTCCGATTTTGAACAGATTTTCGATACCATACACACTCATTACAAAGTAATCCCCGATGCGGAAATCACCCTTGAAGCCAATCCCGATGATCTCTCTATCGAATATATCGAGGGGCTTGCCCGGTTGCCATTCAACCGCATCAGCATCGGGATACAAAGCTTTATTGACCGGGAACTACAGATGCTCAATCGCAGGCACTCTGCCCAACAGGCAATCGATGCCGTAAACGCATGCAACAGACTGGGGTTTAATAATATCAGCATCGATTTGATGTACGGTCTGCCGGGGCAAACTTTAGCCGATTGGGAATACAATCTGGACCAAGCCTTTAAACTTCCCGTTCAACACATTTCGGCTTATCACCTGACATACGAGAACGGTACAAAATTATTTTTTTTACTGCAATCGAATAAAATAAAAGAAACCGAAGAGAATCTAAGCCTGGAGATGTTTGCACTACTGAGAATAAAAGTAAAAGAGCATCAATTTATACAATACGAAATCTCCAACTTCTCACGGGAGGGGTATATATCAAGACACAACTCTTCGTACTGGAAAGGAATCCCCTACCTCGGTATTGGAGCATCGGCCCACTCTTACGATGGCAAAAACCGGGCCTGGAACCCTTCAGACTTAAAGCAATACATCAAGGAGGCTGAATCGGGCAACTTTAATCCCGAAATAGAAGCATCCACCCCTCAATCCAGATACAATGACCTAATAATCACATCATTGAGAACATCATGGGGGTTAAATCTGACCGAAGTTAAAGCCCGGTTCGGCAATGAATTCCTGAATTTCTGCCTGAAAGAAGCTCAAACGTTCTTAGAAAAAGGGTGGCTGATTCGCACCGGAGACCAGCTGATTATTTCCGAGGCAGGCTTATTTATGTCCGATGCCATTATGTCTGAATTATTGTTTGTGGACTAAAAAGAAAAAAAGGTCATATTAAACAACAATTCAATAAATTGAAAAAACGCCCCTCTCCACCACAAAAAAATCCATGCATTTTTATTCTCGTAATTTCACAACCGCGGCCATTAAATACTAAATAATCAAAATCACCACTACCCGGTCTCAAAAAAAACCAAATAAAAATTTGCACATTAACAGACAAGCTGTTAAATTTGCACTTGCCTGTTAACTAGGTAAAATTAAGTTTTCACATAAAATCCAAACAAATTAACCTATCATGTGTTTAATTATAAAATAGGTAGGTGAAATTGAGATTAGGATCTGATCATTGATTAAAAAACGCCCTTTAATAATGAAAAAATCGACGATCTGGCTTTTAATCGTGGTTATGGTACTTACATTCGTTACCTTACTCAGCCTTCAGATTGACTACATCAACGAGATGGTAAAAATGAGGAACGAACAGTTCAACGAAGCGGTAATGCGCAGCCTATACCAGGTATCAAAAAATCTTGAAAATGAAGAGACGAAAAGATACCTCGAAGAAGACATTGTAGAAACAGCCCGTACTGTTCATAAATATAATTTCGCTGAACTGACCGAGAAATACCTGAATATCCAGAATAAAAACTATCCGTTGGGGACCTCCAAGGGCATAACAATGCCGGACGGAGATTTCGGAAAACAAAAAGCGGCTCCCAGAGTATATATATCTCCGGGACATGGTGCAAAAACGATCCTGAAAACATCCAGCGAGTTACAGGAAATCCTGAAAGGTCGCTATCTGTATGAACAAGCGCTGCTGGATGAAGTAATACTGAACATCCTTTACCAATCGGGAACCAAACCGTTACAGGAAAGAGTGAACGCAGAGGGTCTTAAGGATATGCTCAAAGCTGAATTCTTAAATAATGGATTGAATCTGCTGTTTGAATACGAAGTAATTGACAAAGATAAAAAAGTCATCTATAAAAGCTCCGACATACCGGCAAAGACTGATGACGATATTTATACTCAAATTCTGTTTCCGAACGACACCCCATTGTCGCTAAACCTGCTTAAAGTCTATTTTCCGACCAAACGCAGCTTTATCTACAACTCGATTCGGTTTATGATTCCGTCGTTTATATTTACGTTTATTCTATTGATTACGTTTGGGTTCACCACCTACATCATTTTCCGGCAAAAGCGTTTATCGGAAATGCGAAACGACTTTATCAACAATATGACACACGAATTCAAAACCCCGCTGTCGACCATTTCACTGGCAGCACAAATGCTGAAAGACCCGTCGGTTGCCAAAAGCCCTTCTATCTTTCAACATATCTCCGGGGTAATTACCGACGAAACCAAACGACTGAGTTTCCAGGTTGAAAAAGTGCTTCAAATGTCCCTGTTCGACCGCCAAAAAGTTGTACTGAAATTCAAAGAAATCGAAATGAACAATCTGATCGCAGACGTGGTGGACAAGTTCAGATTGAAAGTTGAAAAATACGGCGGAACCATTGAATGCGAACTTCAGGCTTCCAACAGCCTGGTTATGGCCGATGAAATGCATATCACGAATGTAATTTTCAACCTGTTGGACAATGCTGTAAAATACAGCAAAAAGGACGAACCGCTCAAACTGAGCGTAGCTACATGGAACGAAGCCAACAAGCTGAATATCTCCATCATGGACAACGGCATTGGCATTAAGAAAGAGAATTTAAAGAAAATCTTTGAGCGATTCTACCGGGTACACACCGGGAATCTGCACGACGTGAAAGGATTTGGACTGGGCCTGGCCTATGTCAAGAAAATTGTAGACGATCATAACGGAAGCATTCAGGCTGAAAGCGAAGTTAACATTGGAACAAAATTTATTATAACACTTCAAATAACTAAAAACTGACCACTATGGAAGAGAAATTAAATGTTCTTCTTTGCGAAGACGATGAAAACCTCGGTATGTTGTTGCGGGAATATCTTCAGGCTAAAGGTTTTGCTGCTGAGCTTTGCCCCGATGGAGAAGCAGGCTACAAAGCATTTATGAAAGGGAACTTCGACATTTGCGTATTTGACGTAATGATGCCGAAAAAAGACGGATTTACTCTGGCTCAGGAAATCAGAGCTACAAACAGCGAAACTCCTATCATCTTCCTGACTGCAAAAACATTGAAAGAAGATATCCTCGAAGGCTTCAAATTAGGAGCTGACGACTATATCACCAAACCTTTCTCTATGGAAGAGCTTATTCTACGTATTGAAGCTATCCTGCGCCGCATTAAAGGTAAAAAAGGCAAAGATGTACAAACATACAGAATCGGCAAATTTACCTTCGACACTCAGAAACAAATTCTGTCAATCGGCAGCAAAGCAACTAAACTGACAACTAAAGAATCTGACCTGTTGAGCTTACTCTGTGCCCATGCAAACGAAATTCTGGAACGTAACTTCGCACTGAAAGCAATCTGGGTAGACGACAACTACTTCAATGCCCGCAGTATGGACGTTTACATTACCAAACTTCGTAAACACCTGAAAGATGATCCGGAAATTGAAATCATCAATATCCACGGTAAAGGATACAAATTGATCGCTCCCGAAATCGAGCAATCATAATCCAACTCATTTCTATGAAAAAAACCGCCCCGATAATTTCGGAGGCGGTTTTTTCTTTCCCCACCTCGCTATCCGCTAAATGAAATGCAGGTTCAATTCGCACCTTCGGACTTGATTTTTCACTGTTTAGTATTGTCAATTCAAAAAATATCGCTACTTTTGCACCGCAATTTAATAATTCAAATTATAAACAAAATGAATCATTACGAAACCGTTTTCATTTTAACTCCCGTTTTGTCTGATGTTCAGATGAAGGAAGCGGTAGAAAAATTCAAAGGAATTCTGGCAGCCGAAGGCGCAGAAATCGTGAATGAAGAGAACTGGGGCCTAAAAAAACTGGCTTACCCAATTCAGAAAAAATCTACCGGATTTTATCAACTTGTTGAGTTCAAAGCTTCTCCGGCTACTATTGCTAAATTGGAAGTAAACTACCGCCGCGACGAGCGCGTTATCCGTTTCCTGACATTCAGAATGGATAAATTTGCCGCCGAATACGCAGCTAAGAGAAAAAGTATTAAAGCAACTAAAAGCGAAGTAAAGGAGAAATAAATCATGGCACAAGCAAATTCAGAAATCAGATATTTAACTCCCCCGTCTGTAGACGTTAACAGAAAAAAATATTGCCGTTTCAAAAAAAGCGGAATCCGTTACATCGACTACAAAGATCCCGAATTCTTGAAAAAATTCTTGAACGAACAAGGTAAAATTTTACCACGTCGTATTACCGGTACTTCACTGAAATTCCAAAGAAGAATTGCTCAGGCTGTAAAAAGAGCGCGTCATCTGGCGTTGCTTCCGTATGTAACTGATATGATGAAATAATAATCAGAAGGAGGAAAACAACTATGCAATTAATATTGAAAGAAGATGTAACCAACCTGGGTTACAAAGACGATATCGTTACCGTTAAAAACGGTTATGGCAGAAACTACCTGATTCCTCAGGGAAAAGCAATCATTGCTTCAACCTCTGCTATCAAAATGTTGGAAGAGAATCTGAGACAACGTGCTCACAAATTAGCTAAAATCAAAGCAGATATGCAAGAATTGGCAGCTAAATTGGAAGGTGTTTCTTTGACAATTGGTGCTAAAGCCAGCTCTACAGGTAAAGTATTTGGATCTGTAAACAACATCCAAATCGCTGAAGCATTGGCTAAATTAGGCTTTGATATCGATCGCAGAGTGATCGTAATTAAAGAAGCCGCTAAAGAATTGGGATCATTCAAAGCTATCTTGAAACTTCACAAAGAAGTAAGCGTTGAAATTCCTTTCGAAGTAGTTGCTGAATAATACTAGCAAAGCTCAAATACTAAAGGCTGTTTTCCAAGCGAAAACAGCCTTTTCTTTTTTATTCCAGTATGTCTTCTATCAGCGGCAAATACGATGACCCAAAAAGATTGAGATGAACAAGAAGAGGATAGAGATTGTAAAAATCCATACGATCCTCCCATCCGGATTGTAAAGGATAGGTTTCGTGATAAGCCCGGTAAAACTCCGGACTGAAATGACCGAAAAGACGGGACATCGCTATATCCACCTCCCGATGACCAAAATATACAGCAGGATCGATCAGACAGGGATTGCCTGAAGCATCCGGAATCTGATTGCCCGTCCATAAATCGCCATGTAATAAAGCGGAAGGTTCAGGTGGAAAAAAATCGGCCGCTCTTCCGATAAAGACTTCAAACCGCTCTTCCAGCTTCTTTCCGATCAAATGATGATCGAAAGCCCGCTTGATTAACGGATTTAATCTCTCCTGAACGAAAAAGTCAGACCAAAGCTTATGTTGCCGGTTCGACTGTGGTAAAGATCCGATATAATTATCTTCATCCAGCCCAAAAGAAGCCGCTGAAATACGGTGAATGGCAGCCACCCCCACTCCTAAATCGCGCCAGTAATGAGAGCTTCTTGAACCGGGATGCAGAAATTCGAGCAATAGAAAAGACCATCCTTCTGCCTCATCCTCCGCAATTACCTGTGGCACATGCAGACCATTAACATCACGGAGCAAGGCCAGCCCGTTAGCCTCTTTGCGAAATATCCCGGGATAAAGCGAGGCTGAATTGGCTTTCAGGAAATAACTATCATGCCCTGCGGTTAGCTTAAAGGTATGATTTGTATCTCCACCCGGAACAGGCAGTACAGCTGTAAGCTTAGCACCCAGAATATGCTCAATCCGGTCGATCAGTATTTGATTTAATGCTTTCATGGTAAATGTCGGTTATTATATTGTCGAACCTGATCTATATCGGTTAAACCTGCAACGGAACCGTTTTGTTCTTACAAATTATCACATTTAACCATTTAAGGAGAAATCGCAGAAATGGATGGTTTTTGCTCTTAGGAAAAACGACTATCTTTACGCACAAACAACACTGAATGAAAGAACTGAACTCATTTGAAAAAGGGTTAATCGCTTTACAAATCATTCTTAACATCATCATTTTCGTAATTGATGGAAAGATTGACTATCTGGGTTTTCTTACAGGTCTGACCGGTGTGTTTTGTGTGGTATTGGGAGCAAAGGGGCATATATCTACGTTTTACTTCGGCGCTGTCAACATTCTGCTTTACGTCTTCATCTCTGTAAAATCAAGGTTCTGGGGAGAATCCATGCTTAATGGACTTTACTACTTCCCGATGCAGTTTGTCGGTTATTACTATTGGAAGAAAAAAACTTACAAAGATCCGGAGCATCGCGGGACTATACATACCCGGTTTATGAGTAAAACCTGGCGAATCCGCCTTTTTGTAGGGAGTATTACTACCATCATTGCCTATTACAATGTGCTGGTCTGGCTAAAAGGCAGCGCACCGGGATTAGATGCCACGGTATCCATTTTATCCCTTATCGCCATGTATCTGAGTGTGAAACGCTATACGGAACAATGGGTTGTATGGATAGTCGTTAATAGCATCACGATATCGCTGTGGGTATTTGCCTTATGGAATCATAAACCGCATGCACTTCTGATGATTATCATGTGGAGCATTTTCCTGATTAATTCATTCTACGGGTATTTCAACTGGAAAAAGTTGGCAGAGAGATAGTTGCAGGTTGTAAGTTCTAGGTTTTAAGTTTTAGGTTTTAAGTTGTAGGTTGTAGGTTTTACGTTGGATACAAGGGGATTGAAAAGCCAGCTACTTTGTTTCACTAAAAATTTATATTTGGCTACGCCGATTTTTCAATTCGGTGCGCTGCACCTTTCACCTTCATCGGGGGCAATATTCTACAAATATTTTGGTGCCCTGCACCTTTGAGGAAGCAAAAGCGGCAGAGCCGCATAATATTTGTAGTTAGTAATTCCTTTCATCAAACCAGAGGTGCAGCGCTCCGCGATATAAGGAATGGAAAGAATCCTGAATTTCTCAGCAATTCGCATTCGCAAATCAAAACGGCTTGACTATCCCCTCCTCCCCGGAAAAATAAAAAACCTCCTGATCAAGGAGGTTCTAAATTGGTAAAACTACATTCCGAGCCTTTTCTTTAAGGCATCCAACTCGTCATGCAATTCTACCGGTAGATGAGAAAATTGAGCATAATGATCGTCGACTAATGCCAATTCAGCCTTCCACTCTTCGGGATCTATTGCCAGAGCCCTGGCCATATGTTCCGGAGAAATATCTAATCCTTCGAGATTAATTGCACCCGGAGCCGGGATCTCACCGACCGGGGTTTTTACCGTCTTGCCTTTACCGTCGCAACGATCAAAGATATAGGCTAGCACCCGGCTGTTTTCACAATAGCCCGGCCACAGGAATTTACCCTTCTCCTTACGAAACCAATTAACCATAAATATTTTAGGTAGAAGCTCCGGTTTTGTACAAAGCCCCATCTCCAGCCAGTGGTCGAAATAATCTCCCATATTGTATCCACAGAAGGGCAACATCGCAAACGGATCGCGACGAACGCCTGCTTTTAACCCTATGGCAGCGGCTGTCACTTCAGAACCGATGATTGATCCCATGAAGACTCCATGAATCCAGTTTTCCGCTTCGTGTATCAGCGGAATAGTAGTCGGGCGCCGTCCTCCAAATAAGATCGCAGAGATAGGAACTCCGAGTGGATTCTCCCAATCCGGATCAATCGAGGGACACTGTGATGACGGTGCCGTAAAACGGGAGTTCGGGTGGGCACACAATTCGCCTGACCGGGGATCATATGGTCGATTGAGCCAGTCGATAGTCCCTTCCGGTGCATCATACCCGATACCTTCCCACCAGACATCGCCATCAGGAGTCAATCCGACATTCGTAAATATGGCATTTTCCCGAAGAGACTTCATTGCATTCGGATTTGTCTCCATCGATGTGTAAGGAGCCACGCCAAAGAATCCATTCTCGGGATTGACAGCATAAAGCCGGCCATCGTGACGAAATTCCAGCCAGGCAATATCATCGCCAACAGTTTCTACTTTCCAACCCGGGATGGTCGGAGTCAGCATAGCCAGATTCGTTTTTCCACATGCAGAGGGAAAAGCGGCAACCATATACTTCTTTTTGCCATTGGGATTGGTAATTCCGAGGATGAGCATATGCTCGGCCATCCAACCTTCGTCCAATGCCAGCGTGGAGGCAATGCGAAGAGCAAAACATTTTTTACCCAATAAGGCATTACCACCATAACCGGAACCATACGACCAGATCTCCTTCGTTTCGGGGAAATGGGCTATATATTTTTGCTCAATGGGTGCACAAGGCCATTTGAGATCTATTTGCCCGGGGGCAAGCGGATAACCAACCGAATGCACGCAGGGTACAAAATGACCTGTTTTGCCGATCAAGTCAAGGACCTTCTTTCCCATTCGCGTCGTAATTCGCATATTGACTACAACATAGGGAGAATCAGTCAATTGCACTCCCAAGTGAGCAATATCCGACCCCAGAGGTCCCATGCAGTAAGGGATTACATATAGAGTCCGGCCCCGCATACAACCGTCATATAAGTTTCTTAAGGTCACTTTCATTTCACCGGGCTCAGCCCAGTTATTGGTCGGTCCGGCATCTTCCTGCGATTTGGAACAAATAAATGTGCGGTTTTCTACACGTGCCACATCACTCGGATCGGTCTGGAAATAATAGGAATTGGGCCGCTTGGCATCATTCAATTTCACAGCCATACCACTTCCAACCATATCTGATAAAAGACGTTGATTCTCTTCATCTGAACCATCACACCAATGTATTATGGCAGGCTTCATAAGCTCTGCCCACTCATTTACCCAATCGATTAATTGTTGATTCGCTGTCATAAATGGAAGTTTATTTGTGACTAAATAAATGCGTATTGCAGTTGAATTGATTAGTTGCTGACAGATGGGAATCACTTGTACGATTGTAAGAACTACAATAAATTGTCCCTATTATTCGTGTGATTAACTGAAAAAGAATGAAGAAAAGCCAGCACACCTATTTAGTATAACAAACTTGTTTCTATTTTTGACACTATTCTACCAAAAAAAATGAGGTAAATTGTATATTTGCGAATACAAAGTTTGAAAATCTAAATTTCTCCCATATGACTATCCATGATCTTTCGAAATACAATTCCGAGTTATCCCGTTTTGTGGCAGAGATACGGGATGTAAATATCCAGAAAGACAGTCTGCGTTTCCGACGGAATCTGGAAAGAATCGGAGAAGTAATGGCTTACGAGATTAGTAAAACATTCAGCTACACGACCAAAGAGATCCAAACGCCGTTGGGGATAGCACCAATGAACACATCGGACAATCAGGTAGTGATCGCCACAATACTTCGTGCGGGACTGCCTTTTCATCAGGGATTTCTGAATTTTCTGGACAAATCGGAGAATGCTTTTGTTTCGGCTTTTCGGAAATATCAAGACTCCGTAAAGTTTGAGATTTGCAGCGAATACCTGGCCTCACCGGGATTGGATGGTAAAACACTTATTATTGCTGACCCGATGCTGGCAACCGGTAGCTCTATAGAAATGGCCTTTCAGGTGTTACTCTCCAAAGGTAAACCGGCCCGGATCTGCATTGCGTCAGTTATTGCCAGTCAACCGGCCATTGACTATCTATCCGAAAAGCTGGCCAATGAAAATATTTCGATCTGGGTGGCAGCCATTGATCCTGAATTAAACGATCACTCCTACATCATCCCCGGACTGGGAGATGCGGGCGATCTGGCTTTTGGCGTAAAAGAGTAGATTGCTCTGATTTTACTCACATTGTTGATTATTGATATCATACCTGAAAAGGCAGCCCCGACATTGAGGCTGCCTTTCTGCATTTAGAACGTCTTTTCCCCAAAAAAAACAGTGCCCCATCTTATTGTAAAGTTTACAATGTACATTAAGCATTAAAAGCTTTTAGAATAGGCATTTACAACAAACCCTTATTGTATATCATACAATTGCTAACACCCTCATTTTCAACATGGTATGTTTTACAACATCAACAAAGCAATAACATTTTCCGAAAAGTGACTATATCTTTGTTGTCGTTAATCAAACGATATATTCCTGTGAGCACAAATCCAGAATTCTTCCCCCATTTATCAGTTGACTGCGTTTTATTAGGTTACGACGGCGAGAAACTGAATGTTCTTTTGGTAGAATACGGAAGCGAATTGGACACTGATAAATTCAACAGCCAGAAGCTTCCCGGAAGTGTAATCTACGATAACGAAGATGTAGATGACGCTGCTCAACGCGTATTGGTAGAAATGACCGGTATCAAAAACATTTACATGAAACAGTTTAAATGTTTTGCCAATCCGGACCGAACCAAAAATCCCAGAGACAAATACTGGCTCGAAAACGCCATCCAGCAAAAGATCGGGCGAATCATTACCGTCGGTTATCTCGCATTACTGAGAATTGACAAGAAAGGTCCGCAATTATCCAAGAAACACAACGCAAACTGGTGTCCTCTGGATCAACTGCAAACTCTGGCATTCGACCACAATCTGATTATCGAAGATGCCATCAAACAGGTGCGAAACGAGATTGAGTTGGAACCTTCTGTATTATTCGAGCTGCTCCCTAAAAAATTCACCGCACTTGAACTGCGCACCTTATACGAAATGATATTCGGCATCAAAACTGATGTGCGTAACTTCCACAAGAAGATTGCAGCCATGGAGTTTGTGGTTCCACTGGAAGAGCGACAGCTTGGCGTTTCACACCGGGCTGCACGATACTATCGGTTCGACAAAAAGATCTATAATAAGGGAAAGCCCCACCCCAGCCCTCCCCCAAAGGGAGGGGGTAAACCTCTGGAGTTATAAGCAACTGCTTAGAGAATTTTTAAATTAAATAATATACCGCTTTACAACTCCCTCTCCTTTGGAGAGGGGTGGGGTGAGGCTTAATCACCAAAACAATGTATTTATTAGGAATAGACATAGGAAGCTCATCGGTGAAAGCATCGCTGGTGAATGCCGAAACCGGCAAATGCGTCGCAACTGACTTTTCGCCAAAAGTGGAAATGGAAATTATGGCCGTGAAAGCGGGATGGGCAGAACAGAGCCCCGAAGCCTGGTGGGCTAATATGAAAAATGCCATCCAATCCATTCTGGCTAAATCCGGAGTTAGCGGCAACGAAATCAAAGCCATCGGTATCTCTTACCAAATGCACGGATTGGTCCTGGTAGACAAAAACAAAGAAGTTCTACGTCCATCCATCATCTGGTGCGACAGCCGTGCTGTTCCTTATGGTGAAAAAGCATTCAAAGCCATTGGTGAAGAAAAATGCCTTTCACACTTGTTGAACTCTCCGGGTAACTTTACCGCTTCCAAACTGGCATGGGTAAAGGAAAACGAACCCGAGCTATTCGCTAAAATCGACAAAATCATGCTTCCGGGCGATTACATTGCCATGAAGCTGACCGGTGAAATCACCACCACTGTTTCCGGATTATCCGAAGGTATGTTCTGGGATTTCAAAAACAACACTATATCGGAAGATATATTGAAATACTACGGATTCGATGCGTCCATCATCCCAACCATACTGCCTACTTTTGCCGATCAGGGAAGAGTTACTGCCGAAACAGCCGCAGAACTTGGCTTGTCAGCCGGAACTCCGGTGACTTACCGCGCAGGAGACCAACCCAACAACGCCTTGTCTCTTAACGTATTCAACCCCGGTGAAATCGCTGCTACCGCAGGTACCTCCGGTGTAGTATACGGCGTAAACGGACACGTACAATACGACCCGCAATCACGCGTAAATACGTTCGCTCACGTAAACCATACTACGGACACTACCCGTTTGGGAGTATTGCTTTGCGTAAACGGAACCGGCATCCTGAACTCATGGATGAAGAAAAACGTAGCTCCGGAAGGCATTTCCTACAACGAAATGAACGAACTGGCAGAAACGATTGCCATCGGTTCAAACGGAATCTCCATCCTCCCCTTTGGTAACGGCGCTGAGCGTATGCTGAACAATAAAGAAGTAGGTTGCTCGGTTCACGGTATCAACTTCAACAAACACGGTAAAGCACACTTGTTGCGTGCAGCGCAAGAGGGAATCGTATTCTCTTTCGCTTACGGTATGGAAGTGATGCAGGGCATGGGCATGGATACCCGCATTATTCGCGCCGGTTTTGCCAATATGTTTATGAGCTCTATCTTCCGCGATACGTTGGCAGGTGTGACAGGTGCAACCATTGAGTTGTTTGATACTGACGGTTCGGTTGGCGCTGCCAAAGGTGCCGGTATCGGAGCCGGCATTTACAAATCAAATGTTGAAGCATTTGCATCGCTTGAAAAACTGAAAGTGATCGAGCCCAATAAAACTCAGGAAGCGGCGTATAAAGCGGCTTATGAGTTGTGGAAAAGCAAACTATAGGCCCCACCCCAGCCCTCCCCAATAGGGAGGGAGCTTAAATACTAAGCAAATAAATTACAAATCAAATATATTAAACCAACGCTCTTCTTTCTCCCCCTTTGGGGGATGGGGAGCTTTAACACAAAACAACATGGCACAAAAAGAATTTTTTCCCGGAATCGGAAAAATCAAATTCGAAGGTACAGAGAGTAAAAATCCAATGGCATTCCGTTACTACAATCCTGAAAAAGTAGTTTATGGTAAAACAATGGCAGAATGGTTCAAATTCAGCATGGCTTGGTGGCATACTTTGTGTGCTGATGGTGGAGATCCCTTCGGTGGCGGTACACAAGTTCACCCATGGAATGGAGCTGCTGACGCTGTACAAGCTGCAAAAGATAAAATGGATGCAGGTTTTGAATTCATGCAAAAAATCGGTATCGAATACTACTGTTTCCACGATCTTGACTTAGTAAGCGAAGGTTGCAGCATCGAAGAGTACGAAGCTAACCTGAAAGCTATCGTTGCTTATGCAAAACAAAAACAAGCTGAAACTGGTATCAAACTGATGTGGGGTACTGCAAACGTATTCTCTCCTGCTCGTTATATGAACGGTGCCAGCACAAATCCTGATTTCGGCACTGCTGCACGCGCAATGTTGCAAATCAAAAACGCAATTGACGCTACTATCGACTTAGGTGGTAAAGCTTATGTGTTCTGGGGAGGACGTGAAGGTTACATGTCATTGTTGAACACCGACATGAAACGTGAAAAACACCACATGGGTACCATGCTTCAAAAAGCCCGTGACTATGCACGCGCTAAAGGTTTCAAAGGAGTATTCCTGATCGAGCCGAAACCAATGGAACCGATGAAACACCAGTACGATGTGGATTCAGAAACTGTTATCGGCTTCCTGAAAGAATTTGGTTTGGAAAACGATTTCAAATTGAACATCGAAGTAAACCACGCTACATTGGCAGGCCACACTTTCGAGCACGAATTGCAGTGTGCTGTTGATGCAGGCATGTTGGGTGCTATCGACGCTAACCGCGGTGACGTTCAGAACGGTTGGGATACTGACCAATTCCCGGTTGATATTTTCGAATTGACTCAGGCTATGATGGTTGTTCTCAAAGGTGGTGGTATGCAAGGTGGCGGTACCAACTTCGATGCTAAGATCCGTCGTAACTCTACCGATATGGACGACTTGTTCATCTCACACATCGGCGCTATGGATGTAATGGCTCGCGCTTTGGAATCAGCAGCTGCTATCCTCGAAGAGTCTCCTTACCAAAAAATGGTTTCTGACCGTTATGCTTCTTACGATGCAGGTAAAGGTAAAGAGTTTGAAGAAGGCAAACTTTCTTTGGAAGATGTGTATGCTTATGCTAAAGCGAACGGCGAACCGAAACAAATCAGCGGTAAACAAGAGCTTTACGAAGCTATCGTAAACATGTATATCTAATCAGATACTAAGATAAAAGAGCCAAGAGCAAAGACTTTTCCGGTCTTGCTTCTTGGTTCTTTTTTTGAACTTAAACATAAGATCAAAGACACGAGAATAAAGACTAAAGATTTCACCACTGACTACAATGTATTTTGTCTTTGATCTAATAAGTATTGATTCTAATAATATCTACTAATCACTAATATCTAATAATCCACAACCATGGCTTTTATTGACACAGGCGGAAGTCAATCGACTTCCTTCCAGGAGGGCAGCAAGCTCTACATTTTCCTATTAACGCTGGTGGCAACACTCGGCGGTTTACTTTTCGGATATGATACAGCCGTAGTAAATGGCGCTGAAAAATCACTCGTGGAATTTTATATCTACACGGTGAAAGGCGCTGACTACGTGTTTAACAATGATATTATGACACTCATCAGCCAATACCGGGTGATGATGACTATTGTACTCTATTTCGTTTTCATCGTTATTTGCGGACAAATTATTCGTCTGTTGGGTTCCAAAAAAGGAGGAATCATTAGTGCGGTTATCCTTGGTGGATTAACTGTTTGGGCAGTAAGTTTCCTTGGCAAAGCACTACCTGCGCTGACTGACATCGAAGAGATGAAAAGTACCGCTGATGCCGTAAAAGGATTCGTAATTGCAAGTGCATTGATTGGCTGTGTAATCGGTGGTGCTTCTGCCGGATTCATTTCAAAATCTCTGGGCCGTAAAAACGGTCTGTTCATCTCTGCAGTTGCATTCTTCATTTCAGCTGTTGGTGCCTGGAAACCTGAGGCATTCAACGTATTCGGCACACTTGATGTCTATTCCTTCGTAGTATATCGTATCATCGGTGGTATCGGTGTGGGTATCGCATCGATGATTTCCCCGATGTACATTGCTGAGATTGCTCCGGCTAATGTACGCGGAAAATTAGTTTCATTCAACCAGTTTGCCATCATCTTCGGTATGTTGGTGATTTACTTTGTTAATCTGAAAATTGCCCGCCAGGGTGATGCAACCTGGTTAACGACTGTAGGTTGGAGATATATGTTCCTTTCCGGAGCAATTCCTGCCGGAATCTTCATCGTTTTACTGTTCTTTGTTCCCGAAACTCCGCGTTATCTGGCAATGAAAGGAAAAGATGAGAAAGCATTGAATGTCTTGAAGAAAATATCAGGAAATAACAATGCTGAAAGCATTCTTTCCGACATCAAAGGCACTTTGCACGAAATCAACGCACCATGGCTTTCTTACGGCTTCGGCGTGATCGCGGTAGGTGTATTACTTTCTGTATTCCAGCAAGCGGTAGGTATCAACGTAGTGCTTTACTATGCCGGAAACATCTTCCGCAACATGGGTGCTTCTACTGACTCATCCTTGCTGCAAACCATCATCGTGGGTGTCGTGAACCTAACCTTTACTGTAGTGGCTATCATGACGGTAGATAAGTTCGGTCGCAAACCGTTGATGATTATCGGTTCCATCGGTATGGCAATCAGTATGATTGCTTTAGGATTTACTTTCTATGTGGGTAATGTAGGCATCATGGCATTGGTGTTTATGTTGATTTATACCGCTGCATTTGCCATGAGTTGGGGACCGGTTTGCTGGGTACTTCTGGCTGAGATCTTCCCAAATTCGATTCGTGGAGCTCTATCTATTGCGGTTGCAGCTCAGTGGATTGCCAACTGGATTGTTTCATTGACCTTCCCGATGATGAACGACAATGACTGGTTGAATGCACAGTTTAACCATGGATTCTCTTACTGGATCTACGGTATTATGGGTATCTTTTCGGCATTGTTTATGTGGAAATTTGTTCCTGAGACTAAAGGTAGAACACTGGAGTCTATCGAAGAGCTTTGGAAAAAATAAAAAAGCCCCTCCCCAACCCTCCCCGAAAGGGAGGGAGAAAGAGGTGATAATATTTTAAGAGCAAAAAGAGACAGTCTATAAGGGCTGTCTCTTTTTTGCTTTATCATCAAATCATGACCATAATGTCATTTAATTCGGTTAAATAATATCAAATACACACACAATCACCTTCAACAATATCCTTAAGGTTGTTTTTGTAAGATAATATTTACATCTTTACAAAATACACCTCATTATTGTGACCAATTGTAACCAGTAAATGATAAATTGTAAATAAATGATAGTTATGGAAACAGAAAGCTTAGCCCCCGAAAACAAAATCGTATTTTACGAACTGGAGAAAGTGCGATTTATAATGAAAGATGCAACCGGATTAGACGTTGGATATGCCGTGGAAGAGCTGGTCTTCTCGGAGCACGGTATCTACATCATCCAATTCGACGGAACCGATGCCAACAAGCTGTTGTGCTATTTCAACCACGAATGTATCGAATCGAAACGCCAATTGCTTTTGGGCAAACTGGTCGAATCGGGGAAACTGAATGGCATGAAGATTGTCTATAAAGGAAAATTTGAAATGAGCCAGGCTGAAGGCGAAGAGAACATCTCACTGAAGTTCTTTTGATTGAATTTTGATTGAATTATCCGTTTAAAATCCCTTGTTGCGAAATTGCAGCAAGGGGTTTTGATTTTATAACAAAATCCAGATAGATGAGTGCACGCTAAAAAGTCCTGATGGCTATCAATAGTCAATAATGGAATGTGAGTTATAATTTGTCCTCCATTCACGGATATTTGTCCACTTTCAATCCTTATTCAATATCTATTTTTGTATCAGACTTCAAGCGACTCAAATACAAATCTAATCATAAATGAAAATTCTCTTAAAAAAAGGCGTGCTTGCCATGATTGCGGCAGCCTCAATCACAGGAGTGGCAGCACAAGAAAAAGCTACGGCTATTGTAAATGCCGACTTGGGTAAAACAACAATCAACAGACACATCTACGGTCAATTCTCAGAACACCTCGGACGCTGTATTTACGACGGCCTATGGGTAGGCGAAAACTCAAAAATACCCAATACTAAAGGTGTACGCAATGACATCATCGAAGCGCTGAAACGCATTAGAATCCCCAACCTGCGTTGGCCGGGCGGTTGCTTTGCCGATGAATATCACTGGATGGATGGTATCGGTCCCCGCGAGAAAAGGGCCAAAATGATCAACACCCACTGGGGGGGTGTGGTTGAAGATAACTCTTTCGGCACACATGAATTCCTCAACCTCTGTGAAACACTCGGCACAGAACCCTATATCTGCGGCAACGTGGGTAGCGGTGGTGTAGAAGAGATGTCTAAATGGGTGGAATACATGACCTTCGACGGTGAAAGCCCGATGTCGAAACTCCGCAAAGAGAATGGCCGCGAAAAACCGTGGAAAGTGAAATTCTTTGGTGTGGGCAACGAAAACTGGGGCTGTGGTGGGAATATGTCGCCCGAAGGTTATGCTGAATTGTATCGCCGTTATTCGACGTATGCCCGCGATTACGGGGAAAACAAACTAATCAAAATTGCAGGTGGTCCTAA
Source organism: Bacteroidales bacterium (assembly GCA_963668555.2). Taxonomy (GTDB): domain Bacteria; phylum Bacteroidota; class Bacteroidia; order Bacteroidales; family UBA7332; genus CAXXIC01. The sequence continues at coordinate 3,085,664 of CAXXIC010000001.1, read as the reverse complement.
CGTAGACGACTATCGCTGGACTGAAACGCTGATGAGAAACATACCCAATCGAATGATGAACGGTATGTCGCTGCACAACTACACATTCACTGAGAACTGGGAAAACAAAGGAAACGCTACCGGATTTTCCGACGATCAATATTTCCGCACTCTGGAAAACGGTATGAAAATGGACGAAATTATCACCAAACATGCCCGCATTATGGACACTTTTGATCCGGGCAAACATATCGGAATGGTGGTTGATGAATGGGGCGCCTGGTACAATGTAGAACCCGGCACTAATCCCGGATTCCTCTACCAGCAGAATACGTTGCGTGATGCATTGTTGGCCGGTTCTATCCTCAACATTTTCCACAAACATTGTGACCGCGTGAGAATGGCCAACATCGCCCAGATGGTAAATGTACTTCAGGCAATCATCCTGACTGAAGGCGAAAAAATGTTGCTGACTCCGACTTACTACGTATTTGATATGTACAAAGTGCACCAGGATGCGACCATGCTACCGATGGATGTAACCTGCGGAACTTACAGCCGCTTGAATCGCAAACTGAATAGCATTTCGTCGACGGCATCTATGGATAAGGAGGGGGCAATCCACATTTCACTGGTAAACATTGATCCCAACAATGACATTGAAGTAAGCTGTGATGTACGTGGAACTAAAACCACAAAAATCACCGACGGTCAGATTATCACCGGAAAAGACATCAGAACATATAACACGTTCGACACTCCTTATCAGGTGAAACTGGACAACTTCAAAGGAGCAACTTACAAAAACGGCACTCTGAAACTAAAACTACCGGCTAAATCGCTGGTCACAATCGAATTGAAATAGGTAGCATATCAAAGGCTTCGCATATAATTTCATTCTTATGACAAAACTGAATTTCCGAAAACTTACGACAGGAGGTGTTTTACTCCTCTTTGCTTCTGTGATGACTGCGCAGCCTTTACCTGCACAAAAAGATAATCCGTGGAAAGATGATTACCGGGATATTTCCGGTATGGAGCAGTACAAAAGTTGGGGAACATACAATGTGCACGATCCCTCGTGTAAGAAGTTTGGCGATACCTACTACATGTATTCCACCGATGCTATTTACCGCGAAAACCGGGAAGAGGCTGTTGCAAAAAATGTTCCTATCGGATATATCCAGGTGCGCACGTCAAAAGATCTGGTTCACTGGAACTTTGAAGGATGGGCATTTCCCGAAATCCCGGCTGAAGCCAAACAGTGGGTACTTGATCATGCCAATGGTCAGGGAGCGACTAATATCTGGGCACCCTATATCCTGAAATCCGGAAATAAATACCGGCTCTACTACTGCGTTTCGGCATTTGGCCGGCAAACATCCTACATTGGACTGGCCGAATCAAATTCACCACTTGGCCCTTGGGAACAAAAGGGTGATGTAGTAAAAACTAACGTTGGTGATCCAATGAATGCTATCGATCCTTCTATCGTGACTGATCCCAATAATGGGAAAATGTGGATGCTCTACGGTTCTTACTTCGGTGGATTATATGCCGTTGAATTGAATTCCCAAACCGGAAAAACCATGACTCCCGACGATCAGGGACACAGTATCGCCCGTCGCGCCAACATGAAAAAAGATAACATCGAAGCACCGGAAATCATCTACAATCCTACATTGAAGAAGTACTTCTTATTCATGTCATACGACCCGTTGATGACCACTTACAACGTTCGTGTTGGTCGTTCCGACAAACCCGAAGGTCCTTTCCTCGACTATTTCGGAAATGATTTGCGCGACACGATCAACCATTTTCCCATTCTTACCCATCCCTATCGTTTCGATAATCATCCGGGGTGGGCCGGAACCGGACACTGTGCCGTTTTCCAGAATGAGAAAGGCGATTTCTTCATGGCACACCAGTCGCGTCTTTCACCGGAAAATCACCTGATGGTATTGCATGTACGTGAAATAAAATGGACGGCCGACGGTTGGCCGGTTGTCTCTCCGGAACGTTTTGCCGGTTCAGTTCAGAAACCCATCTCTCAAAAACGATTAGCCGGCAACTGGGAAATTATCCGAGTGTACGAATCAAAGCACGAGCGCAAGTTGGAAGCCGGACAAATCCTTTGGGGCGAAAATCTACTGCAACCGGGTGAAGCTGATGTTTCGGTAAAAGTCAATCTGAATCCCAATGGTAAAATCGGTGGAAAACTCAGCGGAAAATGGTCTTTTACGTCATCTAAAAACCTGACTCTTACAGTCGGCAACGAAACGCTCTCCGATCTGATTGTTTTCACCGGGCACGATTGGGAAAATCAAACCGAAACGCTTATTTTTACAGGAATGGATAAAAAAGGACGCTCAGTTTGGGGTAAAAAGGTGAAATAACAGCCTTTTTCACCATAGAAAAACGAAGAGCACGAAGTTTCGCTAAGTTACTTCGTGCTCTTGGTGTTTATTATAATAATGCTGCCTTTCTGTATTGAAATAAGCCGTTTAAAATACTCCGGCTCTGGTATTCAGTTGAATTTTCTTTTTGCTTCAGAAATCACCTCGTTGTATATTTGAAATAGAGGGATGCCTGTTTTCACCGCGATCTGCCGGCACTCTTCATATTCAGGTGCAAATTTCAGGAGCTCTCCGTTTCTATAGGCCAACTTCACGGTCAATTCGCCGAATTTGGTCTCTACTTTTTCGAACTTCCTGGCCAGTTCCTCCCGCTCCACGCGGTATTTCCGGATTCCCAGCGTTGGAGTTTCCCTGAAAATGATTTCTTCAAGTTGTACTGCGTTATCCTCCTTGCATAAGATGCTCAGTTTATGGGCAGGACGGTTTTTCTTCATAGTTATTGGCGTCACAAACACATCCAAAGCCTTATTATCCAATAGTTTTGGAAACAAATAGGAATAGAATTCGGGATTCATATTATCAATATTCGTTTCCAGCATCATCAATGATTCAGGCTTTTTTTTTTACCGATGATCACTCTCAGGACGTTGGGTGTTTCCATATCCCGTTTGCCCAGCCCGTATCCGATCTTCTCTATTGTAAATTCCGGCAACGTACCATATCCGCAACTTAAAGCTTTGATAATGGCTGCACCGGTGGGAGTAGTTAATTCTTTATTAGCGTTTTTACTGTAAACCGGTACATTGCTTAGGATTTCAAGTGTCGCAGGTGCCGGTACCGGAAATATTCCATGCTCGCAATGCACAAATCCGCTGCCCAGATTTAAAGCTGAGCTCCGGATCTCATCAACCTGAAGCATCTCGATACAAACGGCTGTTCCGATAATATCAACGATAGAATCCACCGCTCCTATTTCATGAAAATGAACTTCATCCACCGTTTTCCCATGAATCTTTGCTTCCGCTACGGCTACAATCTGAAATATCTGCTTACTGGTGTTTTTGACGAAATCACTCAAATCGCTTTGGTCGATTATCCGGGTAATGTCGTTTAGATTTCTGGCGTGTTCATGTTTATGGCTGTGAGCCACCTCCTCTGTGTGAGGATGTTTGTGGGTATGTTCGTGCTCATGGTTGTGATCGTGTTCGGAATGACCTTCTGATTCCCTTACAACATGATCCTCTGCTTTTTTAATATGAACCGTAAAGTCGGTGCCGGTGATGCCCTTTTTAATGCCTTTTTTTATTTCCAAATCAAACTCATCGAGCTTGATTCGTTTCATCCGGTCGATAAATTCATTCGCATCAATACCCAGATCGAGTAAAGCTCCGATAGTCATATCGCCGCTGATGCCTGAAAAACAGTCGAAATAGAGAACTCTCTTTTCCATTTTATTTTGAGTTTAATTCAATTTGTCGAATGATGGTTGCTGCCATAAATCCGGCGCCAAAACCATTGTCGATATTAACTACACTAACACCGCTGGCACAACTGTTGAGCATGGCCAGCAAGGCCGCCAGGCCGCCAAAATTAGCACCATATCCGATGCTTGTCGGCACTGCAATCACCGGTTTGTCGGTAAGTCCTCCGATTACGCTGGCTAACGCGCCTTCCATGCCGGCCACTGCAATGATCACCTGTGCATTGTTCAGGTGATGTTTATGTGCAAGTAAACGGTGAATACCGGCTACCCCCACATCGTAAAGTTTATCGACAGTGCAGCCCAGCTTCTCAGCCGTCACCACGGCTTCTTCTGCTACGGGAATATCGGAAGTGCCACCAGATACAACCAAAACCTTAGCTTTACTTTTCTTAATTTCCACTTGCTGTATGAAAATACTCCGTGCTTCGGCGTAATATTCCATGTGAGGAGCAAGGTCTTTCACCGCTTCATAGATTTCTTCACTGGCCCGGCTAGCCAGTATATTGCTCTTTTTCACCAGAATGCTTTCGATGATTCCTCTGATTTGAGGAATTGTTTTTCCGGGGCAGAATATCACTTCGGGATATCCAGTTCTTATTTCGCGGTGATGATCAATCTTGGCATACCCGAGATCTTCGAACGGTAGATGTTTTAATTGCTCGATAGCATGCGAAATATCCAGCTTGCCGTTTTTTACATCCGTGAGCAACGAATAGATGCTGTTCTCTGTCATGTCGTTAAGGTTTTTACTATTTCGCGGTTCAGGCTACCAGTTTTATACCCTTCCAATTCGAGGCAAACGTAGAGGTAGCCGAATGATTTCAATTTCAGGGAAACGGCATCGAGCAGATTTTCATTGAAGAACTTCGATCGCTCGGCTGGATCTACCTCGATACGGGCCATATCGCCATGAGAACGAACCCGGAATTGAACGAACCCGATGCTTCGAAGATAATCTTCCGCCTGATCTATATTAGAGAGTTTTTTCGGGGTAATCTTTTCCCCGTAAGGAATTCTCGATGCCAGACAGGCAAATGCAGGTTTATTCCATGTTTTCAATCCCAGCTCCTGCGATAATTGACGGATCTCGCTTTTGGTAAGACCTGCTTCCCGTAACGGGCTTTGTATTTTCAGCTCTTGAAGGGCTTTCAGTCCCGGGCGATAGTCAGATAAATCATCGATGTTTGATCCGTCGAAAACAGTCTGAATATTGCATTCCATTGCTTTTTCCAGAATCCTTGAAAATTCAATCTTCTTGCAATGATAGCATCGGTCCACCGGATTTGCTGCGACCACATCATCAATTTCACCATCCCGGATCATATAATGGGTTATACCGATCGATTTTGCCATCTCATCAGCATCTCGCATTTCCGATGTAGCGTTCATTGGCGAAACCAACGTTATCGCAATGGCATTTTCCTGTAATACATCGTGACAGACTTTGGACAAAAAGGTACTATCTACTCCTCCGGAATAAGCAACTGCCGCTTTGCCTGCTTCTGCTATTATTTCTTTTAACAGCGTATATTTTTCTTGTAAATTCATGTTGTATGTATTTATCGGAATCAGCATATGTAGAGCTAAAAATCACAATCCTAAAAACTGAATTGCCAGACCGCTAAAGAAAATAGTTGCACCGGCTAAAGCGTGGGTGTACTTCTCCAGTTTTTGAAATTGCAGTAATTTCATCCCAAAAGTCATTAATATCACCAGACTTGTCATAGTTACAATCGTGATAAGACCAAACACAGACGTTACCCAAACGACTCCCGGCAGACTATGTTGAGAAGCCGGTACCATTACCAGAGGGATTAGCGGTTCGCAAGGCCCAAAAACGAAAATGACAAACAATAACCAGGGCGTTAAGTTTTTGTATTTGACTTTTTCCACGGATGAATCATTCGTATCGGTTTCATCCGGTTGATCAATATGTGGATGCATATGCCCCACGTGATGATTATGTTCGTGATTATGCTTCAATCCATTCTTATGAAAATGGAAATGTGTATGTTTCTGATTCCTGAAAGCCCGCTTAACGCCCCAAAGACCATATAATAATCCGAAGAAAATAAACAGCCATCCGGCGATATTACCTCGAACCGATTCCAGATACTCCAGCTTCGAAACGGCAATCCCTAAGGCAATTCCTATAAATCCGATCAGAATGGAGCTGCCGACATGACCAATACCGCACAAAACAGTTATCCAGACCGTTTTCGCATAATTCCATTTTCGTGCTTTGGAGAGCACCACAAAGGGTAAATAATGATCGGGGCCAAATAATGTGTGGATAAAACCCAGGGATGCAGCGGTAAGGCTTAAGATTAGAATGTGTGAGTTCATCGGTTATAGATAAGGTTGTTTATGTAAGAAAACTTCAGTCTATGTAATCAGCTAATCATTCGGCCTTGCTCATGATCAACTTTCCGTGTTCAATCCCCTTAAGACTTATCAGATGATCAGATAATTCGGTCAATTTGTAAGAAGGCCCTTTTGCCGCAATAATATCAAGGTATTTCTCTCCGGAGAGGTAAAAATGCTGAATCGACAGTATAATATCACTGTATCCCGATTGTACTTCAGTGAGTCTGGCCTGTAAATCAGTTTTTCTGAAATTGTAAATTAAGACAATTGCTCCTGCCACAATATTATTGCATTGCCACTTGCGTTCAACGACATTCTTTTCTATCAAATAACGAATTGCCTGAGAGCGATTCGGGAATTTGTTGGTAAGTACATAGTCATCCAACGCCTCCAATAGTTCACTTTCCAAAGAAACACCAAATCTGTTTACCGCCATCGTGTCACCTTTATTAAATATTGTGCTACTAAAATACGGATTATTTTAGTTCCAGGCATCTATTTGGGTCATAAATATGGCTGGAGATAAGGCTTTTCCTATATCTCTATCAAATAATGGCAGATTTCGAATTTTAAAACATCTGATATCCGACAGCTAAAACTGCTCCAGGGTACCCTATGTGGCACTCTCTTTTTGTTTTAACACCTCCACTCCAAAACAATGTTTGCATTATTGAATTGGATAGGCTACTTTTGTTATCATTCAAACGTTATTTCATCACAAAAACATAAACATCAAGGACATGAGTGATTTTTTGACCCAAATACATATCAACAAAATATTCCATCTGGAGAATATTGATATTGAAATTGATACCCAAGAGAAAAAACACCTGATTCTGACCGGACGCAACGGCTGTGGGAAAACTTCATTGCTGAATGCTTTGGTGGAGTTTTTGGATAAGATGAAAAATAATGAGAATTTTCATTTCTGGTCATTTAAATCTTTGCTTACAGATTCCATCCTCAATGCTAAGTCTTTAAGAAATAGAACCAGTGACAAAGAAATAAATAGTCTTGTAAGTAAAGTCGAGCTTCTTCAGAGACTGAATGAAGATGCTTTTGGGAAATTATGTCCAGATTTCACTGAATCAAAAAGAACATCTGAGAGAATAAAAAAAGGCGATTTTCTAATTGCATTCTATGAAGCAAAACGTAAAATTGATGTTGAAGTACCCCAAAGCCCTATTAAACCGAACCTACAACCTGTAAGTTCAATCAAAGAATCCAAGCGAAATGAATTTCTGAAATTTCTTGTTGATCTGAAAGTACAGGAAGCGTTAGCCCGAAACGAAAATGCGCTTGCCGAAGCAGACAAGATCCGGGACTGGTTTGTCGGATTTACCGCCCTGTTGCAACAACTTTTTGACGGTGAAACGGTCTCTCTGGATTTTAACTTCAGGGATTACTCATTTACGATTCATCAAGGCAATAAAGCGTTTGGATTTAATGAACTCTCAGACGGCTATTCTGCTATCGTTGATATTATTGCCGATTTGATTCTGAAGATGCAGTCACCGGATAGCCTCACCCGCGCTTACGAGAAAGAAGGCATCGTGCTGATCGATGAAATCGAGACTCACCTCCATCTCGAATTGCAGAAAGTGATTCTTCCGATGCTTACCAGCGTCTTCCCCAATATCCAGTTTATCGTCACCACGCACTCCCCCTTTGTGCTTAACTCATTAAAGAACGCAGTAACCTACGATCTGGAAAAGCGCAAACGGTTGGAAGACCTTACGGAATATTCCTATGAAGCATTGGCGGAGGGATATTTTGAGGTGTCAACCGATTCGAACTACTTACAGGCAAAGCTGAATCGCTTCAAAGAACTTGCAACAAAAACAGATCGCGATATGGCCGAGACAATGGAGTTTGAGCAGTTGGATAAAGAGTTTGATTCGCTTGACGAATTAGTGGCTCCGCCTCATGTTAAAGGCGAATATTTGCAAATCAAACTGAGTCTGATATGATAAGGATTCGTAAACAACAAGAGATCCCGGCTTCATTGCAAGTAGAAAGTTGTTCGAAATACGATGGCGATGATGTCAGAGAGGCTTTATACAACGATCACCACGGCAAGTGTTATTTATGCGAAGAAAAAACCGGCAAGAGCTTTCAGATAGAGCATCTCAGACCCAAAGCAGAGGATTGTTTCCCTGAATTAAAATACAGCTGGCCCAACCTGTTCTTGTCGTGCCCCTATTGCAACGGCAGAAAATCGAATAAACTGGATCAAATCATCGATCCTACCACCGTTAATATCGAAGACCAAATCGAACAAAGGGTAGACTTCGGCAAGAACAAGATTTCATTTCATACTCCACTCAATAGTGAACCGATAAAACAAACCATATCACTGTTAGATAAACTAATGAATGGAGAGTCTGGTTTGAGGGACTTCAAATGCAAAACTCTTTACGACAACATCGGGCGTGAGGTTAATTTCTTCTTGAGTCTGCTTATCAAATACAAAAAGAATAAGTGTGAAGAGAATAGGCAAGCTATCATGGACAGCTTAACTATTGAGAAAGAATTTCTGGGACTCAAATATTGGATCATCAAGGATAATGCAGCCCTGTATGATGAATTTAAGGAGTACATGATCTGGAATAAGGTTTCATAGAAAAACTGATGAACGTAACCCTGAAATACCAAACCATTGTAAAGCACTCAGCAATGGGAGCCTTTTTATACCACGCACTGAGTCTTCACCCAAACTCAATCAGAGTCATCAGAAAACAGCAAAGCGGCCGTCCCAATACTGAGACGGCCGCTTCCGGTTTACCTAAACAACATACTACCTAATGTAAACCTATTGTATCGTTTCGATGATGAATTGTGCCGGATTCAGACCCTCGGCCTGAGCCTCAACGGTGATGGGTTGGGCTTTCTTTCCGGCCTGTAACAGGATGGTGGCCACACCGGCCTCTGCCTTTATGGGGTTAGAGCCGATCAGGCGGGCATCGCCATTCACCCGGAAGCGTACCTCAACCTCATTATCATATACCGGATTGCCTTTGGCATCGCACAGCGTGGCATAAACAAAGACCACATCTGCGCCATCGGCTTTCAATGCTTTGCCACTCTTATCATACGAGAGCTTAATGGCTACCACTTTTCCGGGCGTATTTACGGTATCCGCTTTGACGACTTTGCCACCGATATATCCTATCGCATGGAGATCTCCGGTTTCGAATACGGGAATCGTAAACAGAAAGGGAGGATAATTGAGATGATCGGAGACCTTGTCACAAACGGTTTGCTTTTTCTCAATAAGTTCCCCGTTCAGGTAAAGAGCAACCTCTTCGCAATTGGAATAGACCTTGACGGTTTTATCCGACTTATCGTCCCAGAGACTCGCAATCTTCACCGTCGGGGTGGCATCGTAGGCCGTGGCGGTAGCGTCGGACTTCTTTTGCGAACGGTAAAAGTAGTAGGCAAACTTCGGCAGACGGAAAATATCCATGATACCGGACGATTCGATGTCGGGCGAATAGCCCCGGTTGTAGTCAAACATCAGCCAGTTGGCATCGCCCAGGTGCGGATTGCGTAGGTTATCGTTGTGCGCCTCCTGGAAGTTGAGTGCCTGTTGCAGCAAACGACGTTCGCCATCGCCGCGCAACTGGCGGCTGGTGCGTTCATCGTTTTTCAGTCCGGCATAGCCTGCCTGATTGAGTCCGGCATCCTGGGCGAAATACTCCCAATCGCCATATTCACCCGTAAAGAGCGGAATGGTTCCGGTGTATTTTTTCCAGTAATCGGGATATTTGGCGTGCTGGCGGGCCGGAATGTAGATGTCGTAATATTTATTGATCCATCCGCAGGTGTATAGCTTCGATTCCGGCGACTCCTCGCGGGCGATCTCGTTCATCTTTTTCATAAAGTGATCGGGCATGGGCGATTCGTTGAGCGAAAGCTCCCACATGGCGACACTGGCGTGGTTGCGGTCGCGGCGAATCACATCGCGCGCATCCTGATAGGAACGCATCTGAAAGGTGTCCTTGCCGACAAACTGCCAACCGGGAATGGCATCCATCGTGAGGATCCCCAACTCATCGCAGGCATCCATAAAGGCAGGCGACTGCGGATAATGACAGAGACGAACGATGTTGAATCCGGCTTCCTTGATCTTAACCGCATCGCGATACTGCGCATTGTCCGACAACGCATTGCCGATGTAGGGATACTCCTGGTGACGATTCGTTCCCACAAGCAGCAACGGTTCGCCATTGATCAGCAAGCGCTCGTTGTTGATCTCAAACTTGCGGATACCGATGCGGGTAGAGAGTTGATCCACTACCCCACTCTTCTCCTTTACGCTAATATTGAGGGTGTAAAAATTCGGATGTTCGGGATGCCACAGGGCGGGATTTTTCACCGTCAGGTTTTGGCGGAAACTCTTATCGGCATTCGCCGTCAGTGTTTGTTGCACCGAGGTAGCTACTGCGACAACTTTACCCGTTGGGTCTGTCAACGCATACGTCAGGACAAACGATTTCGGTGCTTTGTTCTCATTGCGAATGTGCGTAGCCACAGCCACCGTGGCCGACTGAGCGGACACTTCCGGATACCAGACATTCACGCCACCCGAAGCCGCTTTATTTTCTTTTACGGCATCCGTGATATACAACGGATTCGTAACAATGAGCGAAACATTGCGGTAAATACCACTAAAATAACAAAAGTCCAGCTCCTTGATTGGCTTTCCCGGTGGGACATTGGGATCGTCATGATTATCGGCCTTCACCACCAGGCGGTTGCTTTTTCCGTATTCGATGTAACGGGTTATGTCTATTGTAAAAGGCAGATAACCGCCATAGTGAGTTTCGATCAGTTTGCCGTTGAGCCACACCTGCGCTTTCTGCATCACGGCTTCAAACTCTATGAATACCTTCCGGCCTTTCCATTCCACCTTAGGCGTAAAATCTTTTTTGTACCAACTAATACCTACCCAGGGCTCTTTCACCACCAAGGGCTCAACCTTTGCGGTATGCGGCAGGGTAACGGTTTCCCAATTCCGGAAAATAAAGGCTTTCCCGTCGGGGCGGCCAGCTGTTTGACCCAAATCCTCCTGATTGCGGAATTGCCAGTTATCATTGAAAGATATCTTCTGCCGGGCGTTTTGGCTAAATGCTCCGACAGGGAGCATCAAGGCTGCTCCGACAGCGGCCAGACCTAATGAAGACTTTATACGAAATAACAGGGAATATTGCATCTGATAATATTTAAGAAATGGACTAATACCTATAAAAAAGTCCTCGTTTCCATCCTTTAAACCATCAAAAAAGGGAAACTTATGAGGACTTCTTTTACAAACTATATGAAAAGGGATTATTTAAAAGCCTCCAAAGCGACCGTCGGTTTGCCGGAGTTGTCGAATGCCCCGAGGGTGTATCCTTTCCATCCGCCATAGGCCTGTGGCTCCCAATAGAAGACGCCCAGTCCTTTTTTGCCGGGAACAGATTTTACCTTGGTAATGAGGTCGGTCAGGAAGCTTTTGCAGGTAGTGGGTGAATCCCAGCTCATGCCGCATTCCACCACCATCACCGGTGTACCATAACGTGAAACCATGTCGTTCATGTTTGCCAAAACCTGAGTATTACAGGTTGCCCAGTCGTTGGTAGTAGTAAACCATGAGGGATAGACTGACATTCCGATGACATCCCATTTCGCTCCGTTATTCTTAAGTCCGTCAAATATCCAGCGGTACAGGGAATTTTTATAACCGTTATTGAGATGTACAATCACCTTGGCATTGGGGAAGACCGACTTCACGGCATTGTATCCGGCATTGGTCAGGGCAGCATAGTTGGCCATGGACTTTGAAGCCCGGCCATCTTCCCACAGCATGCCGTCGCTGGTTTCATTGCCCACCTGGACCCAGGTTGGGGTAATTCCATTGTTATTTAAAGTAGACAGGACCGAGGTTGTGTGATTGGCTACGGCTGCTTTAAGATCTGTAAAACTGAGTGATGTCCAGGCAGCAGGTTTGGTTTGGGCAGTCGGGTCGGCCCAGGTATCGCTGTAGTGAAAATCAATCATAATACGCATTCCCAGGTTTTTGGCCCGCTTGGCTTTAAGCAGGAGATCGGAAGTGTTGCAATAGCCGTTGGTCGGGTTGACCCAAACGCGCAGACGGATACTGTTCATCCCGATATTTTTCATCAGGGCGGTACATTCGGTGGCAACGCCTGACGAATTGTAAAACTTCTTACCGCTGGTTTCCATCTCGGTGACCCAACTGATATCGGCTCCTTTGGCAAAGGAGGTATCGGAAACGGTAGTGGTATCGGGTTTAGTCGAATCAATGGGATTGACTACCGGATCATTGCCTTTACAGCCGGTTATCCCCATTGTCGTGTAACCGATTGTAGCCAGAGCGAGGAGTGATTTGCTTATGATTGATTTCATATTCCTTTAAAATGATTTATTTGAATGCATCCAGTGCTTTGGTCGGTCTGCCATCGTTGCCCCAGCAGCTCAGTTCGTATTTGCTCCAGTTGCGGGCTCCCTGGGGTTCCCAGTAGAATACACCAAGACCTTTGCGGGCAGGAACTTCTTTTACCTTCCTGATAACTGCTTTGAGCATATCGTAGGTATTTTGCACCTTGTTGTCCTCGCCGCCAACTTCCACGACCATTACCTCCTTGTGGTAGCGTGCCACCATGTCCTTCAGGTTATTTTCCAGGTCATTGATGGAAAGTTTGTAGTCAGGATTTCCATCGAGCCAGTAGGGATAATAAGAAAGACCGATGATGTCGTATTTAGCGTTGTATTTCGTTGCATTATCAAACCACCAGCGGAAGCGTTCATTGTTGTTGCCCTGGTCCACGTGGAGGATGACTTTGGATGCCGGCGAAACGGCTTTGATAGCATCGTAGCCTTTGTTGATCAGCTGAGCCAGTTGCGGCCAGTTTTCTATCTTACCTTCGGGATAAATCATCCCGCCGGGAGTTTCGTTACCCACCTGTACCCATTTGGGTGTCACACCTGCCTTTTTTAACGCAGACATGACGTCAAAAGTATAATCATAAAGCGCCTGCTTCAACTGGTCGAAGCTTAATCCTTCCCAGGCTTTGGGTTTTACCTGTTGTTTGGGATCAGCCCACGAATCGCTGTAATGAAAGTCTATCTTGATGTTCATTCCCAGTTTTTTAGCGCGGAGAGCCATCGCCACGGTTTCCTCTTTGCTGCAATGACCGCTTTGCGGATTATCATTCGGATTAACCCAGGTGCGCAGGCGGATGGAGTTCATGCCATGCTTTTTGAGAATTGACAGGCAGTCCTCTTTTTGCCCCTTATCATTGCGGAAAATGTAACCGCTTGCCTCCATCTGGGGAAGCCAGCTGACATCGGCCCCTTTGGCAAACTGGGCAAAGGAGAGTTGTGGCAGAATCAACAGGATAGCTATCAGGGAAACAAACAGGTTGTACTTCTTCATAACATTCGGATAAAAAGGTCTTATCTTAAAATGCTTCATCATTTCAATTGGTTCAAAAGGTGCTATGACTTACCCGGAGGTAAGCCATAGCGGGATGGATTGGATAGTGTGTGAGTGTGTGTTATTTGATTGTATAAGTGTATTTTTCCGGATTGCTCAGATCCATAGTTATGGTGTATGTCCCCGGAGTCGAAATCACGATGTTGTCGCCACCTAATACCAGCGAACCGTTTTTGTCCGTGTCGCCATATTTGGACCCCCAATCCTGATTGGCAATAATCTGGATGCCATAGAGGACAGTGGAGATGTTGCAGGTAACGCTCCATTTCTTCGTAGAGGAATCGTAGGTCATCGGAGTTGCAGTCAGGCTCCATCCGTTGAATTCACCCGTTACGGCAAAGGAGGTAATGGCTGTTTTGCTCCAGGTCATGTTGTTGGTATTGGCTTTGACCCGGAAATAACCACCTTCGTCAAACCATATGTTCCACATGCCGGACGTTCCATCCAATGTGTATAGGCCACTTGGGCTGGAGCCATACCATGCGCCGCCGCCATCGGCTTTTTCAGAGAATTTGAAGTTAGCCCACTGTGCAGCATTAACAAATCCTTCGTAGTTGCCGTCATTGTTCTTCGAGCATAATTTGACCGAATAGTCATTCCAGTCTCCACTTACTCCCGGCATATAGAGGAATGCCGCTTTTTTAGCTATGCTATAAGGGGTAACATTAATCTTCAGCACATTACTGTATGCCGGATTATTACCGAAAGCCATATTGGCCTTTAACCGGACTTGAACGGTTGATTTAACGTCACCCTTCAGTTTCAACTGGTTCAATAACTTCTTATTCAACACAGAGTCAGTATAGGATACGGAATATTTGTTTACGGCCACCTCTTCTTCAACAGGTGTTGAAAAATTGCCGTTGAGCGTATCCATCTGGACGGTGTATGTCACCGGCGTACTGATGCCGTAAGTAAGTGAATCCCACTTAAAGCTGATGGCCGTATGGGTGGATGCGTCCGTTTTACTCAGGACCAGAGCCGTATCGCTGGGGGTAAGTGTAAACTTACCTGCTTCGGGCATTGTCGCAATATATTTCATATCGTTGTCGGTACACGAAAAGAGCGCGACCAAAACCAGAAACAATGCCGAAAGCTTATATATGATGTTTTGCATATTCGTTTTCATTTTGAATTAAAGACTAAATGTCAGACGATTAATAGTTGTCGTTTTGTATCAGGTTCGGATTAGCCAACAGGTCTGAAGTCGGGATCGGGAAAAGGTTGTATTTGCTGTCCACCGCTTTTCCGGCCAGCGTATTTCCTTTCCATGCCCAAAGGTAATCGCCCGTAGTCAGTCTGTCGTAACGAACCAGGTCTGTACGTCTTTGTGCTTCCCAGTAGAATTCACGCGCTTTTTCCTTAAGGAGAAAGTCGAGGGTCAGGTTGGCCTGTTGAATATTTCCCTGAGTACTTGACGGGTCACTGGCATAAGCCCTTCCGCGGATTTTGTTGATGTAGCTCAATGCTGTGGCTGCATTACCTCCGCTACCACCACGCAGTACTGCTTCAGCGTATGTGAGGTAAATCTCCGCCAGACGGAATACAGGGAAGTCAATGTCAGAGAGGTTGTTGAAACTGTTGTTCTGTACAATTGAGCTGCCGTCACGATTGACGTTGCGGTATTTGAAAGCCGAATAACCGTCGCTGCTTATAGCCACATTATTAACCTCAAGGTTTTGTCCGGTCGTGTAAAACTGGGCACGCTTGTCCATGGTCGTATCTGCGGTCGGGAAAAGAGCCGGGATTTGCTGTGTCATTCTGAAGTTGCTCCAGCTACCCGACAACCCGTTGATTGAGGCGGGTACTCCGGCCGCACCCAGCGCCAGGAAGTTGGTTCCGTTCCATGTTTCGTTGGTGTTGTCGTAATTCAGCGTGAAGATAAATTCGTTTGTGTTTTTGTTGTTATCGCCCAGCATCAACCAGCTATAATGGCTTTCGAGTGAATATCCGGCTGAAATGATTTTATTACAGTAAGTGATGGCCTGAGTGTAATATTCCGTACCGGTATAAACCTTTCCATTGAGGTACATTCTTGACAGCAAAGCCCAGGCAGCTGCTTTATCCGGACGACCTCGCTCGTTTGTACGCGGGTTGGCAAGTTGTGGCTCTATATCTTTCAGTTCCGATTCGATGAAATTGAACAGTTCAGCTCTTTGAATCTGTTTCGGTGAGGAAAAGCCCAAATCTTCCGGAGTCGGGAACGGCGGATTACCGTATAAATCCATCAGCACCCAGTAGCAATAAGCGCGCAGGTAACGGACTTCCGCAGTATATTGCTTGATTTGCACTGCATCAGGTCCGGCAAAGCCCCGGGATGCAATCTTAGAGTCGGTCGATTCGTTCAGGTAGTTATTGCAATAGGTGATGGTCATCAACATACTCGAATAAACGTAGGTAATAGCCGGAGCATCGGCACTCCACGCTAGTTGGTGGAAAACGGCATTTCCTCCGTCATCGTTCCAGGTACTTACTGCCTCATCGGTGGTGTATTCCTGCATTCCCCAGTATTGACGGAGGAATGTACTGTAAATCATATTGGAATAGATGGATGCCAGGCTTTGTTTGTACCCCGCTACCGTTTGGAACTGCTTGTCTGCAGTAAGGTCGTTGGTTGGTGTTTTTACCAAATCATCGGTACATGCGCTAAAACCGATAATCATTGCCAGTAGTATCAGTCCCAAACGACCGGTTGTGATATATTTCTTGAAATTCATACTCGTGTTTGTTTAAGGTTAAAAGTTCATATTCAGACCGAATGCAAATACACGTGGTACCGGATAGGCATTCTGAGCCCCACTGTTTGATTCCGGATCCAGTCCTGGGAATTTGGTAATGGTGAAGATGTTTTGGACCGATAGGTTCATCTTCAGGCTCACTTTGCGAATGATATTACCAAAGTCGTAACCTACATAGGCATTATCCATTTTCAGGAACGATGCATTTTGCAAATAGTAGTCGCTGTAGCCTTCGTATTGGTCTGTATTGTGAAACTGCGATTTGTAGTACGACGTATTCAGGTTTTGAGAGGTCGTCCATCCGATCATCGCTACCGAATTTTCCTGCGGCATGTAATAGATGTAATGACCGAGGTTGGCGTGGAACGAGGTTCCGACAGACCATTTCTTGTACTGTAAGTTGGTATTGAAGCCCAACAGATACTTCGGCGTCGAGGATTTGCCGGTCACGTATCGGTCTTTGGCATTGAGCAACCCATCATTGTTTACATCCAGCATCTGGTCTTCAATCGGCTTTCCGCTATTGTCATACACCTGATGATAGAGGTAAAAGGTATTGTATGCCGAACCGACTGTGTTCACCATAATCTTATCGCTAAACAAGCCTACGCTGCTGTCGTCAATCAAGCTGATCTTGGTAATCTTGTTTTTGTTATAAGTCGCGTTGAATCCTAAATCCCAGGTCAAATCTTCCGTCTTTACCGGAGTTGCCTTGATGTTGAACTCTACCCCTCTGTTTTCCATAGAACCGATATTCTTAATCATGGTCGAGCTGAAGCTGTATCCGTAAGGAACGGTAATGGCATTCAAGAGATCTTTGGTGTTTTTATTGTAGAAATTCAAACTACCGGTTATGCGATAATTCAGGAAAGCGTAATCCAGACCGATATTAGCAGTCGCGGTTTGCTCCCATTTCAAGTCAGGATTGTAAACCTGTGGGAAAACGGTCGTATAGGGCGTGCTGCCCATGGTGTACTGAGAGCCCAGTCCATACGTGGTGTATCTTTTGATGTGATAGTAGTTGGCAAGTCCGTCCTGCTGGCCGGTAATACCATATCCCATGCGCAGTTTCAGGTCGGAAAGAGGCTTAATATTTTTCAGGAAACTTTCCTGCTTCATCTTCCAGGCCAATGCCACGGATGGGAAGATACCCCAACGGTGCTTTTCGGCGAAACGGGATGATGCATCATCGCGCACAGTCGCTGTCAACAGATATTTGTCATTCAGGATATAATTTAATCTGCCATAGAATGAGACGATGGAGTGGCTCGGTTTATCAAACTCATAAGTTGGCACCGAGCTTGCAATAAGCGTTCCATCGGCTGAATATGTCGGGTAGTAGTAGTTCGTTGTCAGGAAGTCGTTGTATGAATAACCCGCTGTCACATCGACTTTGCTTTTGATATTGGCAAGGTCCTTGGAATAGAACAGATAGGATTCAACCAATTTGTTTAAAGCGGTTTTAGACGGATTACCATTGTACTTTCTGCCGCCCGAAAGCAGTTGAGCAAAATAGGTCGCAGGGGCAAAATAGGTGTATTGTCCGGTGGATACGTCATAACCAGCGTTCACGTTGAGGTGCAGGTCCGGCAAAAAGAAGAAACTGTAGTCCGCCTGGATATTCCCCAGACTACGATAATTTTTATTTCTCTCATTCACCTGTTCCAGCATACTCACCGGGTTGATATTGGTCAGTGCCGGGTTAGAGGCGTATTGAGAATACTGAAAATAGCCGCCGTAAGTCTGGTCATCCACACGAACCGGTTGGGTCGGGTCAAAAGTCGTAGCTCCCCAGATAGCGTTTTGATTCGCAATACGTTCGTTTTCGTACGAACCTTTCAGGTTGAGGTTTACTTTCAGCTTATCCTTCAGGAAAGTGGGATTGAGATTAACGGAAGCTGTTGCTCTTTCGTAGTTACCGGTTTTCAGGATACCATCCTGATTGGTATAGGCAAATGAAACCCTGTATGGAAGCGTTTTCGTTGCTCCGCTCAGGCTCAGGTTATAATCCTGTGCCAATGCACTCTGGAAAATCTGGTCCTGCCAGTCGGTATTGGCGATTCCGGGAGCCACTTTCATAGCACTTCCCATTTCTGTAGCCAGTGCACGATACTGGTCTGCCGAAAGTACGGATACTTTTTCACGCAGCGTAGATACCCGCATATTGCTGGTAAAGTCGATGGCCATTTTACCTTTGTTACCCTTCTTAGTAGTAATCAGAATGACACCGTTTGACGCTCTCGAACCATAGATCGCAGAAGCTGAAGCATCTTTGAGGATGGTGAAGTTTTCGATGTCGTTGGGATTTAACTGACTCAATATGCCCGGGCCGTTGTTGCCGCCTTCGATGGGCAATCCGTCAATAACGATGAGCGGATCATTTGATGCGTTCAGTGACGCTCCACCCTGAATCAGGAATGAGCTACCCGCACCCGGCTTCCCGCTGGTCGGTAATACCTGGACGCCTGATATTTTATTTGCAATCAATGCTTCGGCATTGGTCACAGGGGCTTTTTCAAAATCGCGGGAGCTGACGGTGGAGATGTTTCCGGTCAGGTCTTTGGCTTTGCGGGTACCGTAACCCACTACAATGACCTCATCCAGCTTTTTGGTGTCCGGCAGAAGCTTTACCATTAGGGTGCTTTTCCCACCGGTAGAGAGAGTCTGTGTCTGGTAACCGATAAAAGAGATTTCAATCGGTGAACCGGCATTGGGAAGGTTTAGCGAGAATTGCCCGTTGTAATCCGTGATGGTTCCCAAGGTAGTGCCCTGCACCTTGATGTGTACACCGGGAAGTGGCGTGCCTTGTTCATCTTTGACCGTACCCGCTATTTTGTGCTGGCCTTTGGCCGGGACACTCTGCTCAACGGTATTCGTTGTTGCCTGAATAGCGAAGGGAGTGCCGCACAATGCAGCCACCACCATAGCAATGCGAAGTTGTGAGAGATTTTTCTGATAGAAACTTTTTCTCATGGTGAATTAGTAGATTAAGTTAATGTGAGATTTTTAACCGAAGGTTTTCGGATTCAGCTGCGGCTATTAGAACCGGCTTTTTATCTTATTTATGCCTTGATGACCAAATGAAAAATTCAGGATTCGAATTTCAGTTTTTGATTCTGATGAATACGCATCAACAAATCTGAAACCGGAGAAATAGAATGGTCATAATTCTTATTCTCGCGCATCAGTTCAATCATTCTGATTCGGATATCAATTGAGGTCTCAATTGAAGAAGTTTTTTGTAATTGAATTTTCAGGTCTTCCAGAGTTTTCATAATTATAGAGGGTGAAGGGTTTTGAGAAACTGCTTTTTTATGTTGCTATCTTAAATTGTAAAATCAGGTTAGGTTCGGTTTAGGTATGAAACTCATCTTAACTTAATGCTAAGATGGTATTACTACATACAAAAAAAGCATCATCAGTTCTGTATCAGAAATCTTCCTGTTTTACTAATGAAGCTATCGTTAGTGAAATTTTAGAACAGGTTTTTGAAGACATTCTGTGTCAGAACCGACAATGCAAAAATAATGTCCGATTCGTACCTGTTTCAAGCACAAATCGGACATAAAGAGCAACAAAAAAGACATTCGTATCAGATTAATCCCTTAATCCATAAACTGTTTGGGTGTTTTACCGTATTTGGCCTGAAAACATTTGGAGAAGTAGGAGTAGTTAGAAAATCCGACCAGGTACATCACCTCGGCCACCGAGAATTTTTTCTGTGAAAGCAACATCGCCGCTTTCTTCATTCGGATGGAACGGATATAATCGACCGGCGTCAATCCGGTCAGTTGTTTTATTTTGCGGTAAATCTGTTTGGAGCTCATACCCGAATATTCGCAAAGTTGGTTGACATTGAGATCGGGATCATCCACATGGTCTTCAATGATCCGGGTGATATCAGTGAGCAACTTTTCATCCCACGATTCGGCCTTAATCTCTTTGGGGGTAGCGAGGACTTCGAGACGGACCTTCTTTTCCATCTTCTGCTGCACGCCCAATAACTGTTGAATACGTAACAATAACATTTGCGGATCAAACGGTTTCGGCACAAAAGCATTGATGCCCAATTGCAGGCTCTGCTCCTCGGTTGTCTTATCGTCTTTGGCGGTCAGCATAACGATGGGAACCGACGACAACTCGTGGTGCTTCCTCAGCTGACGACACATATCCATCCCATTCATCACCGGCATCATTACGTCGGCAATGATCAGGTCGGGTATTATTTTCACAGCCAGATCAAGTCCGCTTTTCCCGTTATGAGCCAACTCATACCGAAACTCCGGAGATATGGACTGAGCAATAAATTCACTGATATCCATATTATCCTCAACGATCAGAATCATCGGTTTTGCAATATCGGTGATCTTCTCTCCTGCCGGAAGTTCGGCCATTTGACGATGCGACTCAGCGACCTCTTCATCAATAACCGGTAATATCAGGGTTAGGGTGGTACCCTGATCTTCTACTGAAGCAATGGAAATGGTTCCGTCGTGCAGCTCCACATAATTCCTCACCAGGTAAAGCCCGATTCCGGTTCCGACCTTATCATTCACCGTCTTACGCGACTGGAAGAAACGATCAAATACGAAGGGTAAGTCGTCTTTGGGAATACCAATTCCGGTATCGCTGATGATCAACTCCAATGCATTATGCCGTGACTCGGACTGTTTAATCTCAAATGTCAGTTCACCTCCCTCCCGGGAATATTTACAGGCATTCGAAATCACATTGTTGAGTACGGATTCCATTTTCACCACATCTATTTTTACCCAGAACGATTCCATTTCGGGCAAAAAACGGGCATTCAGCCTTTTTGCCGTAAATGCATCTTCGAAAACGGAAAATACACCCCGGGCAAACTCGATAAATTCGACCTGTGACAAAATCAATGTGGAGTCAGCTGATCCGTCGAAGCGCTCAAACCCGATTACCTGCTGAATCAGGGCATTCAGGCGCAGAGCGTTTTGCTGAATGAGGTCCAACTGCTTTTTCAATTGAGGTTGCTTCGACTCTGCCAGCAATTTACTCACCGGGGCAATGATCAGGCTTAACGGTGTTTTGAATTCATGTGAGACATGGGTAAAGAAGTCAATCTTCATCCGCGACAACTCCAGCGACTTTTCCTTTTCGATCCGCTCGATCTTGATGCGATGCCGGATACGGTAATAATTGATACACCATACGATGAAACCGATCACCAGGAGGAAATAAAATAATTTTGCCCATACAGTCAGATACCAGGGTGGCGTCACAATCAGCCGGAAATCAAGGGGAGCAACCGAGACATCTCCCTCGGGAGTTAGACGCCCGAAACGCAATTTATAACTTCCGGGCGACAAATTTGTATACGAAATTTTGCCGGAAAGGTCTTTCGTTGTTCTCCAGTCATCATCCACCCCATCGAGCCGGTAGAGGTAATTCCGACCAATTTCCCGGGAAAAGTTCAGATCGGAGAATTCAAACGACACGTTATTCTGATGGTATTTCAGGGAAATATCACGGGCATACCGGATGCTTTTTCCTTCATAATCCCGACCGGGTAAAAACAAACGGTCATTGACATACAAAGCCGTCAACGTAATGTTGGGAGAAACGCTCTTTTCGTTAGCTATCAAGGGGGAGAATTCCAGAAAACCATCCACTCCGCCGAAATAGATCTGCCGGGTCGCTGCATCGTAAAAGCTGCCGGAAAATGGCTTATTGAGAATATCCGTTGCCCGTACTTTCAACGTTTTTTTATCCAGCACGAAAGTCCCGTTGGAGGTCGTCACCCAGATATGATCGTTTTCTTCAGTAAGTATCCGGATAAAAAGATCTTTCAGCCCCTCAAAATGGATTGTCTGTAACTCATTTGTCCGCGGATCAAGACGATTCAGGCCACCATCAAAACCCAGCCAGATGTACCCCTCCCGGTCACGAATCATGCAACTGGCATTCTTCCCGGGCTCGCTTGCTTTTACACGGAAGTGGGTCACACGACCGCTCCGGGGATCGATTCTGTTGAAACCTGCATTATAGGTCAACACCCAGACATTGCCCTGCAAATCCATCAATATCTGATTGATGAAATTATCCGACAGGCCATCAGCCCGGCCGTTTTTATAGAAGTTTTGTTCGGCCACATAGCTCTTACCGGCATAGGCAAGCAGTTTTTGTTTATCTACTACAAACACGCCCCCCAGGCAAGTCGCTATCCAGAGCCTGCCCTGTCCGTCTTCAAAAAGATGGTATGCCCAGTTGGCATTACGGGAACGGCTTTTATCCACAATATAATAATGAACAAACTGATGTGTCTGATAATCGTAGCGATTTATACTTCCGTCGGTTGCCACCCACAAGTTATGACTACGGTCTTCATAGATACAACGTATCCGGTTGTGCGTAATGGGATAACGGGCGTCTCCCTGTTTGTACCAGATACACTCCTTTCCACCGGATGGTTTAAATATCAGGCCGTTGGTCCCTCCGTACCAGAAGTTTCCCCGGGAATCTTTAAAGAGGGTCTGCAACTGATTACCATCCCCTATACCGGTCACCTGAGAGATAGGTATATAGTGGTACCCCTTGTTTGTCCGAAACAACGATACACCATAGTCCGTACCAAACCAGGCATTTTTCTGCCGGTCGATAAAAATGCCCCAGACAATATTGTTCGACAAGGATTGTCCGTAGCGGGAATCGTGTACAATGTGCCGGACCTCCGTTGTCTCTTTATTGTACATGTAGAGACCGTTGTCGGTTCCCAACAGCAGGTTTTTACTCTGATCAAGTGCCATCGATTTGATCGAATTACCATCAAACGCTGCTATGTGTTCTATGCTTTTCGTTTGGGGAAAATAGTGGAAAAGGTATCCTTCCGTACCAATCCAGATGCATTGGCGGGCAGGATCTTCCAGCAACGAATTGACCAACAGGTTGTTTTTGGAAGATGGTACCGGAAGTTCTATCTTGCGAAATGTCTGCGATGGGGCATCCAGGTAACATAACCCATTGTATGTCCCCACATAGAGCGTGTTATCCTTTGCCTTCAGGATTGAGTAAATGGCCTTGTGCGGAATGCCTGAAGCGCTACGCTGGCTGATATTCTCTATTTTATCCGTCTTAAAATGGTAACGGTAGAGTCCGTTTAACGTTCCGATCCAGAGTTGCCGGCCTGAGAATGCCATTGAACGTACATCCGTAGGAAAACGAACCGCGCGTGTCTCGTAACGGTCTGTCAGCAAGTTGTAAAACAAGACTCCGTTATCGGCTCCCAGGCAAAGATGATCCTCATCAAGTAAGACCCCGCAATTGATCATCGAACTTGCCTCCAACTTTCCTTTCGAAAACGGCAGGTGTTGCTGTACGGTATATCCGTTGTAGCTGAATAATCCTTTGTCTGTCCCCATCCAGATCAGCCCCTGCTTATCCTGCATAAAACAGTTGACTACCGAGGCATCGTTATTCAGGCTGATATTATCAAATTCCCGGTATTCACCTGACCGGGCTACTAATGTCTGGGCTGCAATCCAGCAAATAGCGAATAGCCAGATCTTCCAAATTCTTACTATATATTCGATTGTCATATTACGTTCTGTTGATTGCTTTTCAAGGTCTTATTCAGCCATTCTCTCCATTCACATTTGCAAAGATAAAAAACACTCCGATAGTCGGATGGTTATCGGAGACGCATTTTAAAGATAGGTTGCTGTTACTTTATATTTTTCACATCGGGAATTTCTTTCTGTACGGGAAGAACGGTCGATTTAGCACCAATAACAGCAGTTTTGAGGTGAATGACAAAAGTTTTTTCAGGAACATTCATCGATTTGGGGCGAATGACAGGTCATTTTCGAGGAATGACAGCACATTTTGGGCGAATGACCGCAGTTTTGGCGTGAGTGACATAGGTTTTTCGGACAGTGACACGACATTTAGGGCGAATGACATGAATATTCCGGCGATGCAACCGGTTCATAGTTTCAAACCAGATCAAAATTGAGATTCTGATTTCCAAAAATCTTTGAGAAAACAGTTCAATCTATATTTTCAGAATGAATTAAATATATAGAAAGAGGACAATCGGATAATGCATTCATTGAAAACGCCAATAAAGGCTTTTGCCACATCACAAAAAAAACATAACAGCTTAATATACAGCATTATATTAAGCTTCATTTTCCAATGACCCGTGACGGGGGAGCAAATCTTTTAGGGCATTGGGGAAATATTGGCCCTTGAATTTTAAGTTCCGGACTATTCAAATGTCTCACTTACGCCTTGATTTACAAGCATTTGCCCTAAATGAACAAAATCAGAGACCTTCAGTATTATGCGCCTAAAATTCGGTTACAAAATTAATATGTAGCACAACCTACTGCTGCACAATCCCGAAATTTGACTTAAATAAATAATCCGGATGCTCCGAAACAGGGCATCCACATTTACTAATTTAATATTTTACCAAAATGAACAGAAGGAGTTATTCAAAGTTCATGATGTACCTCAAGGTACAACAGTTTAATGCAACGCGACGTGACGTTGTAAGTGTATTACCCGAATTTGCCCAACTGGAGACCACTCTAAACGAGGGTGTGACAAACATTCAATCGTGTGAGGTTGAGTTGAGCCGCAGCAAAGCGGGTATCGTAGTGGAAAAGAGTCAGATGAAAAAACTTCTGGCTCAGTTAACATCGGAGCTGTCGGTAAAGATCTACGCCTATGCCCTGATCACCAATGACCAGAAGTTGCAGAATGAAGTCCGGTTGACTGATTCTCAGCTTTATTACGCCAATGACCTGACGCTGATCACCCGTGCGAAATCGACGTATGAATTCTGCATCACTCACCTGGAGAATCTGGGTGATTTTCAACTGACAGAGTCGCTGATTCAGCAACAAAAAAGTGTGCTCGACCGGTTTGAAGCCTCTTTCATGAATCCGCGCATTGGCGTGGAATCGACTCGTAAAGTGATTGCCGAACTGAACAACAACTTTTCGACTGTCGATACGGCCCTGACAAAAT
This sequence comes from Bacteroidales bacterium, assembly GCA_963668555.2. Taxonomy (GTDB): domain Bacteria; phylum Bacteroidota; class Bacteroidia; order Bacteroidales; family UBA7332; genus CAXXIC01. Next base: position 3,060,233 of record CAXXIC010000001.1, on the reverse strand, counting down.
GGGATGCTGTGATGGAAATTATCCGCTACTCAAATTCGGCTGTGTACGACGAGTACAAATCGGCCCGCAAGTTTGTCACGACTGTCCGCAGCATGATGCTGAAAGGTCGCGTACTCGAATCGAACGGAACCGATCCGGTCAAAGGAGCAACACTGTCTTTCGTTGTGGTAGATGAAAACGACACCAATACCGATCCGGTACTGGTGAAAGTGTCGGCTGACAAAGGTGGCTTCCAGATCAAATCGATCGCGGAAGGTGATTACGTGGTCACTGTCTCCAAAAAAGGTTACAAAGATCAGGTGGTTTCACTCATCATCAGCAGCGGTGTTCCGGCCGATCTGGTGGTGAGGATGGAAAAAGCGTAAACGCTTCAGGTCGAAATAACAGAAGTGCGATTGAATTCGCACTTCTATTTAATTTTCTGATCCGGGATAATATTTACCAGAAAAGGCCATCTAACAAAACATAAAAACCTATTTTTGCATTTATTCAGATATCTGCCTATTCACTCAAATTCACACTGTAGTTCAAAACTGCACTGATTAAATCAAAAACACCCCACAAATACCAGAATATGAAACTATTTTCCAGATTCAAGAAAAAACAAAAACCAACCCGGGATAAAAAAATCTATACGGGAAATACTTCATTTACCGTTGTTTATATTGAAAACAATCCGGAAACGGAAATCAACAACTTTATTACGGCTAACCACCAGCAAATAATCGATATTTTTAAAGCGAAAGAGTTTGAGTTCTACTATCTGCCGGTTTTGTTGCAGAGTGAATATTTTCGTGAAATTGTCGGCTATAACCGTCCATATCTGAATGTAACACAACGGGATGATAGCTTTTCTGTTCAGGCTAAATTTTCTCATGAAATAATCAAGCTCAACAATCTCAATTTTCAATGTGGTGCATTAGTGTGGTTTGATCCGGAGAAACCTTTACGCATAACGAAATTCAAAATCCTAGACGAGTCTAATAATCTTCTGCCTCAGTTTGAAGAATTTGCCCAAACTATAGAAGATATACATCTCTCAACAATTACTCCATATGTTGATGACGGAATCCGATTCCGCGAAATATTTCCTGAAAAGGAACTTTATATTCCTGATTTAATGTCAAATGATGTGTCGGAGCTTGCCTCTGATGAAGTAATTTACGAATCTACTAATGCAAACTACTTAATTCAAAGGAAGGAAAATCAACCTGAACCAGATGAATTATTTGACAATGAAGCCTTTCAAATTGCCTGTGAAATAATATCCCGATTGGAACTCTTGCGGGAAAAAGGCTTTACCCAACTAATCGGACAAATCATAGAAGAACAGCAGGCTGCCACCTTTCAAATAAGCCGGTTGTTGATTACCAAAGACTTTCGTATCTTCTTGAAAGACTACGATATGCGTGAAGTCATTATGGCTCCCCTCTCCAAAAGCCTTTTCATTTTGTTCCTCCGGCACCCCGAAGGCATTATCTTTAAGCAATTAGGCAACTACCGCGATGAACTGCTTTCCATCTACCGCGAATTTTCACTCCGGGAAAAACCCGATTCCATCATTGAAAGCATCGATGCAATGGTAGACCCCTTAAGCAATTCCGTGAACGAGAAATGCTCACGAATACGTTCCGCATTTCTGGAAATTGTTGCTGATAAGCTGGCTCAAAACTACTATGTAAGCGGCAGGCGGGGCGAAGCCAAGCGGATTATCCTCGACCGGTCACTGGTCGAATATCAATAGCAGGCTGCAAGCCTTGCAGAAGTCGCCTGACGGTCTCGTTTGATTGTACTTTTGTATCATCACTCACTTAAAAATAGTACAATCATGGAAGGAAATTATTTGAAAATCATTTTTATTATCGACGAAAGCGGTTCGATGCACGGTACCGAATCGGATGTAATCGGTGGATTTAACGGATTTATCGAAAAACAAAAAGCCGAACAAAACGGATTGGTCGAAGTTTCACTTTACAAGTTCAACAGCGAAGTGAGTTGCATCGTATCGAACGAAAAGATTGACTCCATTGCTCTTTTATCGGCAGAAAGCTATAAACCTGGAGGTTATACCGCCTTGTACGATGCCATAGGTACAGCTATACAAAATACGGATAATCAGATTTTGATGTTGGAACCTAACAACCGCCCCGATAAGGTATTGGCAGTTATTATCACCGACGGTTGTGAAAACGCGTCCAAACACTATTCTTCCACAGCGATCAAATCGTTTATCGCCACGCATGAAGAGTTGCTCAAATGGAACTTTATTTACCTGGGTTGTGGATTAAATGACTTCTCTGATGCAGAACTACTCGGTATTCAACATCAGGCCTCTTCCCGCAAAGAGCATTTAATGGAAAAGTGGGATAACCTTTCCGAATATTCGGTTAGGTACCGGAACTGCAAAGACCAATCGGCCGATAAAGCCAATTTTGACCAGCTGATGAATGATTTAGCGGACGAATAATCAATTAAAGATACTGTCGCCGCTATGCGGCTATGGTTATAAACTTACCATTTTCTGCTACCAAACTGCCTCCGCTATGCGGCTTCTTTCTTAAAAGGTGCATAGCGCCGACAGTATGGTAGAATAGTAAAATCTATTCAAATCCCATAAGCTGCGTAACGGCGACATATCAAAAATATAATTTGGAAAACAGACAATCATGGTAACTATTCATACAACTAAAACCGAACTACTCGACGTGCTGGATTTTATCAAATCATCCATGAAAGTCCGAACTAATCGGGCTAAAGAAACTATGTGCGAACTGACTGTCACTGATAATAAACTAACCATCGCCGCTCCGGGAAACTCCCGCGTCATCAACTGCCAGACCAAAGGGGTAGCGAATCACCTTTCGGGCAAACGTGACTTATATCGAGGATGATTCCATCCTGCGAACCATTAAACTACCGGTCAACTACCGGGATAGTCGAAGAAATACAAGTTACTGGTAAAGCCAACTGCAAGGCCACTGGTTATTCTGGTTCCTTTCGGACCGGTTGAATATGTGTTTGATATCGACGATGTGGAAGGGGATAATCTGAAGAATCTGCCGGAGGACCTGATATCTCCATTCAAAACTAAAGGTAAGATAGATGATAAAACGCTAAACAATATGTTTAATCATCTAAGCTATTATGGCATAAAACTTGAATTTGTAGATTTTGGCACTTTGCAACAAGCGAAAATAGAGCTTTTAAAGAACTATACAGAAAATAATATTCAGATCAATCATAATAAACACAACATCTTACTCCCTGAATATTTTCTCATTTCTGTAAATCGCAAAACAACTGACGAAGAGCAGTTTGCCGCAGTGGCACATGAATTAGCCCATTTCTTTTGTGAGCATCTTTCGCCGCCCAAAGAAAATTGGTGGAAGGTTCGTAATAAAACACATGCCGAAATGGAATTTGAAGCTGAAACGGTAGCCTGGTTGGTTTGTAAACGGAGAGGAATAATAAATCCATCGGATAAATATCTGTCCGGTTATTTGGACAAGGATGACCAAATACCCAATATTAGCCTGGAAATGATCATGAAAGCAACCAATAAAATTGAATCTCTTTTAAATCCAATGAGCTACAGGGATGGATTTCTGGCGAAGAAAGATGAGCTTGTAAAAAAGCAACTTCAGGCGATAAAGAAATAGAAAATATTGATCAACGCCCTGGCGTAGTGTTTAGCGATAGCGTAACCCGTGCCCAAAATCCGGACAGCTTGTAGCTGTCATCGTCATGATCCGGGAAATTATCCTTACACCAGTGCTTTGATTTTTGCCTTCGGGAAGGGATTAGGTTATATTGAACTTTGGGGTTACGTTGCAGAATCCTTCGACTGCTTAATCTAACAAGCTAATAGCCGGTTTAAGGACTGCTATGAGTAGGCAAAATCTACAATAGGAAATGGATTTCGGCAATTCTCGTTGAAAAGGCTTGCGTGTAAAATATTTTTTTATTCATAATAGCCATTACCTAATTTGATTTGTTATATTTTTGAGTGCTACAAACTAAAAAAGTTGATTCGGATATGAATACAGCGGAATTAAAATTAAAAATATTCAGGCAGGTGGATCTCCTTGACAAAAAATGTCTGGAAGAGTTGGAAGGAATAATCACTAACTTTATCAGCGGTCACAAAGATGATCTGGAATGGGAGGCATTGCCTGAAAATGAACGTGAAGGTATCAATTATGCGATTAAAGATCTAGATGCAGGAATGGGAATCGCTCATGATGAGGTAATGAACCAATACAAAAAAAATCCCAAGCAATATCCTATCATTCATCATAAAAAATAAATCCGTAAATGTGTCATATCAAGTCACAACAGCCTATTTTATAGAGAAAAAGGGTATTTCATCGAGATACTCCGAATATTTGACACCAGACAAAATACCGAAAAATTGATTTTTTGAAAAGGCGACGAAGCGAGACAGCTTCGCCAAACGACATTATACGAATAAGTTCCAATCAATAATTCATTCCAAACTGCCATAAGGGAATCACATTCCCGAATCCGAATTCAATATCGTCTTTTACCACAAAGCTCTGTTCAATTCCCCGGATCTGATTTTGTTTTTTATTCTTTCCGCCCACTTCGAACGTCATTTCATCAATCAGGAAGTCCGAAACCGGCGAAGCGATCACATCGGAGTTTACTCTTGTTTGATTAAAGAAGAACGTCTCGCGGATATTTCCGATATTGGAACTATCCTGAGCCAGATTATAAATCAGGTTTGTATTATCCAGGAAGATTTTGTCGACTTTTCCTAATCCACGAATACCGCCTGTAGCATCGCGTAATTGAGCGATCAACCCCGCTTCCTCGATGTAAAGACAATAATCGCCGATATTATTGCGACTCGCGCTCAGCATGGTTGCGATACTCGATATATTGGGCTTGAATGGAGCGCTTTTGGCAATGATAGCCAGTAATTGCTTTAACTTGCGTCCTGTGGCCACATTCATATCGGCATATTGAGGAATATCGGTTTCCAAAGTCAGATTGATGATTTGTCGCAGACGAATATCATAATCATCCTCTGTGGCAAAAGGATAATATCCCCTTTTCAGATAATCCTCGAATAATGGAAGCGGATGGTCCACCCCCTCTATTTTTACCTGATGCCCTACGATATCTTTCAGCGTATAGTCTTGCGACGAAATCTGGTGAAACATTTGCAAATATTCCCTGAATGATAGGCCCTGCATTTGATACATCACCGCACGTCGGCTTAAATCGGATGCACCTTTGTTGATATCCAACACGGAGGAGCCGATGAATACAACCTTCAGCTCCGAATGGTAATCATAAATCAGTTTCAACTCCTTCGACCAATCTTTATATTTATGGATTTCATCAATAAACAGATACTTGCCGCCCATTTTCACAAACACATCGGCCAGGTCGAGCAACCTGTGATCGGCAAAATAGAAATCTTCCGCGGTAACATACAGCGATTCTTTCGGATTCAGCTTTTCCTTGATCTGTTGAAGCACCAAGGTTGTTTTTCCCACACCCCGGGGGCCGGTAAGACCAATCATCCGATTGTTCCAGTTGATTTTTGAATAGATATATCGCTTAAAATCCACATCGGTTTCCCTGAGCAGCTTATGAAAGTATTCGAATAATTTTTCCATCATCACATCACATTAGATTACAAAGATAAGCAATATCGCACTCTCATGGAGCAATATACAGAACATAATGCACTACAAGAGATCAAATATTACTAACTTATGCACTGCAAGAGTGCAATATTGGCTAATGCTGTCTTGCTCTATTGCTTTACGATATCAAATACTATTTCACTGATGGCTATTAGCTCCGCTGACCGTTGGTTCATATTCAACCACTTAGTGGTTTATAAAATAGGTTTTTAGGGTAGCCCTTAAATAATTACACCCCACACCAAACGTAATAGAACCAAATATTTACTTGAAAACCCATCTCAACAACACATAAAGACCTATTTTTGCAAAACACAACACACAGATCTTATCTCCCCGATCAAAATACGGGAATTCAAAGCTAACTAATCAAAAACACCCCCGCAAACCCCAAAATATGAAACTATTTTCCAGATTCAAGAAAAAACAAAAACCAACCCGGGATAAAGAAATCTATACGGGAAATACTTCATTTACCGTTTTTTATATCGAAGAAAATCCGGAAACGGAAATCAACAACTTTACAACAAAGACTTCGAGTTTAGAACTGACACCAGTGAAACTATGCTTCGTTTAGCTATGATAAAACTTATGCTGAATAGGCTTTAACTTGACTTTTGAAACAGTTTCTATTCTAAAAGTACAAATCAATTATCATTTTATAAAAAAACACTTTATTCTGTTTTCACTTTCTGGTTGCAAGTTTCAGTATTCCTTAAATTAAAAATCACAATGAAAAAAACCGAACAAGTGGACGATTTGCTGCTCCGTATAGCGGAAGATGATACGTCTGCATTCGAATCGCTCTTTCACCTTTATCATAAACGCATCTATGCATTTGCATATGGGCTGCTAAGTTCCTCATTCGATGCTGAGGAGGTGGTACAAAACGTATTTCTGGCTATCTGGAACCAACGTCAACAGTTAAACATCTCCGGATCGTTTACCGCTTATATTTTTGCTATTGCCCGCAACATGGTGTATGAACACATGCGCCAAAAAATCAACAAAGAAGCGTTCTCGGAATATTACCTGGAAAATAATGTTGAGTACTCATTTATCACCGATGAAGAAGTGGCTTACAATGAACTGCTGGGTAAGATACAGCAATGTATAGATTTACTCCCCGAGCGCAGACGTGAGATCTTTGTGCTAAGCCGTATCGAAAAGCTGAGTTACAAAGAAATTGCCACAAAGCTAGGTATCTCCGAAAATACGGTCGATACGCAGATACGTCATGCGCTTAATTCCCTTCGTCGTCAGTTGACAGAATACCTTATTCTTCTTTTATCACTATTTACAATCAGATAGAAATCGACTCATAAGCAGTCTGTTACAAAACAGCAAAGTTAAAAAATAGATTTGCAGCAAAAATAATTCAATATCTCTTCACGGAGATTTTTATATAAACACACTATCCTTTAAGAATGCCAAATATGAACCAACAAAATAACATAGAGGACCTACTTAGAAAATTTAGCACAGGTGATTTGTCGCCTCGTGAATCGAAAGAATTTGCCAAAATTCTAAAAGAAGGAGATGATAATAAAGAATTGAAAGCAATTCTTACTGCATATTGGGAGAAAGCTGAAAAAGCACATCTCGAAGTGCCAACCAATAAGCTTCTTGAAAGGCTAAGAACAAAAATAACCAATACCGAAATAAAATCAGGCGGAGGTACAAGGCATAAAATGATGTATACTTTTATGCGATACGCTGCGGTGGTAATTCTGACATTCGGACTAACCTGGTTTGCCAAAGACCTTACTAAAGGTTCTTCGAAATTGGCTGCTTTACCACAAACCGAAGCGCTGCACGCTAATGAAGTGTCTGTTTTATACGGTTCGAAGTCTAAAATTACTTTACCCGATGGTTCTACCGTTCATCTCAATTCGGGAAGTGTTTTGCGCTACCCTGCTCAGTTTGATAACGCCAACAGAATGGTGAGCATAGAAGGCGAGGCTTATTTTGATGTGAAAAAAGATCCGAATCATCCGTTTCTAGTAAGAACCTGTGGAGTTACGGTGCGGGTGCTGGGAACCAAATTCAACGTGAAATCTTATTCCGACGAAAAGACGGTGGAAGCTACTCTGGTAAGCGGTAAAGTGGAATTATATGCCAACAATCAGGAGATAAACGAGAAGAATAGATTGATGGTATTGGCACCGAATCAGCAGGCTGTTTTCGAAGTACAAAAAGGCAAAAGCGATTCAATAATGAGTATGGTTCTTAATGTGAATGTAGATGTGAACCCGATTGTATCGTGGAAAGATAACCAACTCATGTTCAGAGATGAAAAGTTTGCCGATCTGGCTCAAAAGCTGGAACGTTGGTACAATGTGGATATAGAAATAGCTGATCCTAAATTAAGATCAACAGCTTTTTCGGGAGTTTTTGTAAAAGAAACGATTGAGCAATCGTTGAATGCCCTGGAACTTGCAGCACCGTTCAGATACAGAATGGAAAAAAATAGAATTGTTATTTTGAGAAAATAGAGAAACTACATTTTACCGGACAGCTGTTCGGATGGATATTGTTACTCATTTTTTTAATAGGCTGTTTATGGATTCAGTTTCATGCAGCAACAGTTCAATATTTGTCTTAACAGAGTTCTCTGAAATATCGGTTTGTTTAGTCGATTACAACATCATCTTGTTTCTTAAAGGTTGAAACGAGTTGTACTGTATTGGGTAAGCCAACCGATATTTTTGTGTAAATAAATGTAGTTATAAATCTAATTCTAAAAATAATAAGCCTATGATGTAACTTCCCCTTCTCCGGATTGAAGAGAGTACGGTTGGTATTTTCTTTCTCTATTAAAAAAATCATCTCACGAATCCTTAAATTGAAAATAAATGAAAAAACACCTAATGAATTCAGGCGAGAACCATCCATTTTCCCTAAAAAGAACAGTTCTTTTGTTCATCTGTATGATGTTTATCAGCACTGCTGCATTTTCACAGAATGAACGTTTTACTTTCAAAGCAGACAAAATTCAACTCATACAACTGCTCGACAAAATACAGGCACAAAGTAGTTATAAGTTTTTATATCGTTCGGATCTGGTAAATAGTACGTACGTGAAAATTAATGTATCGAACGTATCTCTTCAGGATGCTTTAAAAGCAGCTCTTGTTAAAACCTCCCTATCCTATCAAATACTCGATGATAAATTGATCGTTATTTCGACAAAGGAGTCCACCGTATCAGCACAACAAAAAATAAGAGGCACCGTAACCGACGCTGAAACAGGTGAAGGTCTGATAGGCGTAAGTGTCATTGTAAAAGGAACAAAGCTTGGTACCGTTACGGACTTAAATGGGAAATACAGTCTTACAGTTCCTAAAGAAGCCGATTTGACATTTTCATATATAGGATATCTACCTCAAAATGTTCAAGCATCATCGGATATTGTGAATATCAGTCTGGCTCCGGATACAAAGAAGCTTGATGAAGTTGTGGTGGTTGGTTATGGAACACAAAAGAAAGTCAATCTGACCGGATCTGTATCAAATATATCTTCAGCTGAGCTCGAGAGTAGACCGATAACGCAGACATCACAAGCTTTGGCTGGTTTGGCAACAGGCGTTTCTGTATCACAAGGTTCTGGTCGACCGGGTAATGATGGTTCGGAAATCAGAATTCGTGGAATTGGCACATTTTCAGGTGCTGGTAAAGATCCGTTGGTATTGATTGATGGATTGGCCGGAAATATAAACGATGTTGATCCCAGCAGCATACAAAGTATGTCTGTATTAAAAGATGCAGCTTCAGCATCTATTTATGGAAACCGTGCTGCCAATGGTGTAATTCTTATTGAAACCAAACGAGGACAAAAAGGGAAAGTTCAAATTAGTTATAATAACTATTTTGGATGGCAAAAAGTTACGGAACTACCAGAATTTCTTGATTCCTGGGAATACGCAACGTATAAAAATGTTGCCAATCCGAATTCTTATACTGCAGAGCAAATCGCGAAATATAAAGATGGTTCTGATCCTGATAACTATCCGAACGTACCCCATCTTAAAAATTTATTAAACTCAGGATCCGGTTTTCAAACTAGTCATAATGCTAGTTTTATGGGCGGTGATGAAAAAAATTCCTACCTTTTTTCTTTAGGCTATTTAAATCAAAATGGCTTGGTTGCCAAGAACAGTTATTCAAGATACAATTTTGGATTTAATTTTGATAGTAAAATTAAGAAGAACATTGATTTGAAAGTTAACATGAACGGATATAGTCAAAATACAGACGAACCACGTTCATCCTCGGGAGATATGCAGAATATAATTGGATTTGCAGTCAGGGAAGCTCCTATATATGCTGGTAAAAAGTCAGATGGCACATATGGATACCAAGATAATTATAGCCCCGAAGCATGGTTGGCCAGTGAATCATTCACAAATAGAAAAGGTAAAAACTTTTTGGGAGGGGCTGAACTTTCATGGAAAATAATTGATGGACTAACATTAAGTGGTAAAGCAGGATATAAATATTATAACTGGACTGACCAATATTACAACTCAACTTTTATTTTCAATACATCGAAGACTGTTGGACCCAGCTATCTATCAGTAAGTTCAGGAGACAATTCCTTACTCACATTACAGTCAATTCTACGTTATACCAAAACAATAAACAAACATAACTTTGCTATTTTGGCCGGTTACTCTCAAGAAGCTTATCGCGAAGATCAAACTACTGCCTCTCGCGATAATTTCCCAAACAACTCATTGTATGAACTGAATGCAGGAGCAGCAAGCAATATGCAAAACAGTGGTACAGGAGCTGAATGGGCTTTACGCTCCTATTTTGGAAGGTTAAATTATGATTTTGATGGAAAATACCTTTTTGAAGCAAATGCTCGTTACGATGGGACTTCCCGTTTTCCAACAAGTGGTAGATGGGGACTATTTCCTTCTGTTTCTGGAGGATGGAGAATATCAGAGGAATCTTTCATTAAAGATAATGTTAGTTGGATTGATAATTTAAAAGTGCGAGGTTCGTGGGGTAAACTTGGAAACCAAAATATTGGCAATTACCCTTATCAAAATGTACTGTCAACTGGTCAGAATTATACATTTGGAGGTACACTTGCAACGGGAATAGCATTAACCAATTTGGCTAATGAAGATGTTACATGGGAAACTACGGCCGTTACCGACTTTGGACTTGATCTGTCTATCCTGAAAAATAAATTAAGTCTGACTTTTGATTATTTCAATAAAACGACATCGGATATTCTGTATAGAAAATCCGTTTCTTCGGTTCTTGGTTTAGGTGTGAATGAATACAATGCCGGGGAACTCAATAATAAGGGTTTCGAAGTTGTTTTAAATTATCGTACTTCAATTGGCAAACTAAATATTGGTGTATCTCCAAACTTTTCCTACGTAAACAATAAGGTTACAAAACTTGCAGATGGCAAACAAAAAGATATTGCACAAGGCCTTTTTGTCGGTCAGCCTATGGGAGCCATCTATGGTTATGTTGCTGATGGGATTTTCAAAGACGCTGCTGATGTATCAAATTATGCTACCCAGCCTATTGCAGGTCAGCCAGGTGTTATCCGTTTTAAAGATATCAGTGGTCCAAATGGAGTTCCTGATGGAAAAGTTGATGCTACATATGACCGTAACGTAATTGGATCTACCACTCCCAAATACTACTACGGTGCTACAATTACCGCTGACTACAAAGGGTTTGATTTTTCGATGTTGTTAGAAGGTCTGGGTGGATTCCAGAAGCAAATGGGATCTTATATGGCTTTTGCGTTCTATAATAGCGGACAGATTCAGAGATGGCAAGCCGATAACGCATGGACTGAAGCTAATCCTAATTCCAACGCATCGTATCCAAAACTATCAAGTTTAAATATGGGAAGTGAAAACGTTCAAACATCCACATTCTGGAACAGAGACGCAAGTTTCCTAAGACTGAAAAATTTACAAGTAGGGTATAGTTTTCCAAAAAGCATAATCCAAAAAATTAGCCTAAGCAATTTACGTGTTTTTTTTAGTGGACAAAACCTCTTTTCACTAAATAAATTCTATACAGGCTGGGATCCGGAAATGTCTCAGAGTACTGGAGATAATCCTTCGTTTTATCCAATTACCAGTGTTTATACATTCGGTCTAAGTGTTAAGTTTTGATTCGAAAACAAACAAATGAGATTTAAAAAATTAAAACTAAGAATAATGAAAAATATAAATAATTCTATCGTACTTAAACCATGGATAGTTTTAGGACTATTATTGGCTTTAAATTCGGGTTGTAATGATAATTTTCTAGATAAGCAACCATTAGCTTCTGCATCTGATGCTACATTTTGGAAAACGGAAAATGATGCTCAACTTGCACTTGTGGGATGTTATAATACCGGTGCAGGCTGGAAAGGTGAAGATTTTTGGACACCAAGATCACTTTTGTATCTTGATCTAATGGCTGGTAACGGTTCTGAAAAAGAGCTAATCCCTGATCACGTGACAGATGGAACATTAACGTCTTCGAATGGGGAACCGGCAGGATATTGGAGTAATACCTATAGACAAATAACGACTTATAATAATTTTCTTGATCATGTGCCAAATATCACAATGGACGAAACCAAAAAAGCTATTATTGTGGCAGAGGTTCGTACCCTTCGGGCATATGCGTATTTTAATTTGGCACTGTATTTTGGAGATGTGCCGTTAGTTGAGAAAGTCCTTACTCTATCCGAAGCTAATAGTGTGAGCAGAAGTCCCAAAGCTGATGTTTGGGCTTTTGTGGAAAAAGAATTGAAAGAGAGTGCTACGGTTCTTCCTACTACTCGCCCGAATGCCGAAAATGGCCGGATTACTGCCGGTGCTGCATTGGGTATATTAGGCCGATTGCAAATGGCGGAAAAGAAATGGAGCGAAGCTGCTGCCACATACAAAACCATTATTGACTTTAAATGCTACAGTATTGACCCTAAATATAGGGAATTATTTTTGGGAGATCATGAATACAGTAAAGAGATTGTAATGAGTTCACAATACCTGAAGGATGTTTATGGTCAAGTATTACTTATTTATTTAACTCCTGAAGCCTGGGGCGGGTGGCATCAATTTTCACCGTTTAATGAACTGGTAAAAGAGTATGAATGTACTGATGGTATGACAATAGATGCATCACCGTTATTTGACAAAAACCATCCATATAACAATCGTGATCCAAGGCTTGATGCTACAGTTATGATTCCAGAGCGAACTGTATTCAGAGGAACGACTTATAGTACTAATCCCGCTTCTGGTAATAACGATAAGTTTGGTAAATATCCTGTTTGGAGTGGATATTCTATTCTTAAATTCATGGAAGATGATGCCACTGTCAGCGTATGGAGCTCTGGTACAAACTGGATATTGATTCGTTATGCCGAAGTACTCCTCGGGTATTTGGAATCAAAATTAGAGTCTGGTGCAACAATTGATCAAGCATTACTAGACCAAACTGTAAACTTGGTGCGTGGACGTGATGCTGTAAAAATGCCAATTGTTACAACTACCGACCCTTCGGCATTACGAAAAATAGTACGTAGAGAGCGTCGTGTTGAGTTTGCTTTTGAAGGCTTGAGATATTATGATATCCTTCGTTGGGGTATTGCTGCCGATGAACTTAATCATCAGTTTACCGGACAAAAGCTTACCAATGACCCTGCTAATTATAAAGCTTATCCTGTTGATGCTGATGGGTACTACATTATGGCTCAACAAAACAGAAAGTTTATAAAAGGTAAAAATGAATTATGGCCTATACCACAAACTGAAATAGACATAAATAAAAATCTGACTCAGAATCCAGGATATTAATTTTGAATATCCGGATATTCATCTAAGCCGCTTGACGGAACTCAGCATTAGGTGCAGCGCACCTAATGCTGAGTGATTTTATCCATAATATCAGAGTTCAGTTAGATTGATAGGCAGTTATACGGATATGTATTTTACTTTAATCCCGACGGAAGTATAAAGCCGATAATTTTAACGACAGAAGATGTTTGTGTAAAACCGAAATTAATTGCAAAAATCAAATAAAAATGAACAGGATTATAATCCTCTTTGCCTTAATGGTAAATATATTGTTTTGTGTAAATGGCCAAAACAAGAAAGTGAATTCGAAATCGGGTACTGAGCCCTATTTGCTCCCGCCGTTTCCTTCCATTCCGGCAAAACAACCGATTGACAGTGTACAAATGGGCGATTGGAGAACATTTCCCGAAATGAAATTGGACATTCCCATTGCTTCCGGTCCCTTTGAGCCAACCTGGGAATCCATAGAAAAAAACTATCCCGGGGAACCGTCATGGTTGCGCGAAGCAAAGTTCGGAATCTGGGTTCATTTTGGTCCGCAAGCGGCAGGTGAAAGTGGTGACTGGTATGCGCGAAATATGTATAAGTCCGATAAATTAGCGTATAAGAACCATCTGAAAAAAAAGGGCCATCCTTCTGAAGTTGGTTACAAGGAAGTGCTTCGCGATTGGAATCCCACCAAGCTTGATCCAGCCAAACTAACCAAAATATACCAAGATGCTGGAGCACGTTTTCTGATGATTCAAGGGGTGCATCACGATAATTACGATATGTGGAATTCAAAATATCAACCTTGGAACTCTGTCAACATCGGACCTAAACGCGATTTGCTTGGCGAATGGGTTAAAGCCTGTCACGTTAACGGAATGCACTATGGCGTAACGTTTCATCACGAATATACCTGGTGGTGGTGGCAAACAGCCTTTGGAAGCGACCAAGAAGGAGACAAAAAAGGAGTTCCTTACGATGGAAACCTTACTCTTGCCGATGGCAAGGGTAAATGGTGGGAAGGATATGACACACGGTTACTTTATGGCATTGACCTTCGAGAATACAAGGATGTCACCAAAGCTGCTAACTCAGGCTGGTCGCCACCTCCGGCAGGCATATTCACTAATCACTTGGATTATGCCAAGTGGTATGCCACACAGTGGGCTTTACGAATGATGGATGTGGTGAAAAATTACGACCCGGATTTCATTTATACCGACGGTACAGTTCAAGGTCCTTTTACAGGCAATGGAACCGGAACCGGTATTAAAGCAGATGCCATGCAAACAGTTATTGCTGATTACTATAACCGGACACTTAAAAAACGTGGTGCAGTGAATACTTTCAGTATCGTGAAATTCCGCAAAAATACTAATGGCACAGTGAATACTGAAGAATTTGGTCTTCCTGCAAACATTAAAACGGACCAACCATGGATTGGAGAAGCCCCGGTAGGTGATTGGTTTTATGCCCCCGACTTCACTTATGATTCGGGAATGATGATACGATATGTGATTGAGGCCATCGCCCGCGATGGTAATGCAGCTCTCTCTATTGCTATTCTTCCCGATGGGTCGCTGGACGAAGGAAGCCAGAAAATGTTGAAGGAAGTGGGTGTTTGGATGCGTCGCAACGGCGAAGCCGTCTATGGTAGCCACGCCTGGAAAATACCCGGTGAAGGCGAAATAGTTGATGGTAAATTAAAGCAACTTCCGGGCGGGGCATTGACTCGCAAGCAAGCTGAATTTAAATTTAATGCTCAGGATATTCGTTTCACCGTAGGTAAAAACGGTGCTCTTTACGCATTTTGTATGAATGTCCCCTCATCTGGCGCAACGGTTAAAATTAAATCGCTGGGCAGCAATGCAAAATACATGGATAAAGCCATTAAATCGGTAAAACTGCTTGGATACAATGGTAATTTACAATGGAAGCTGGAAGCTGATGGTCTTGCTATTACTTGTCCGGCGAAAATGTCTTTTGCAACATCTGTTGTGTTTAGGATTGATCAATAGCTTGTAATACATGTTTCTCAAAATGTGTAACCTTATGAAGAAATAAAGTTATGGACTATCCATGGCTTTACTTCTTTAATCATGAAACAAGAAAAATATGAAATTAAAATTCTTATTAATAGTTGGTCTTTTTCCCTTTCTTAGTCATGGTCAAGTTGTGAAAGGCTATAAACAATTGTCCGACAGGGTAAATATTACTTTATCGGATGGAACGCTCAGTATTTCTCCTTTGGCCGACAATGCCGTTAGGATGAAATTCGACAAAGCTGCGGAAGGAAAAATGCCGGAGCTCGTTTTTACTACGGAAGTCGCTACTCCCGCATTTCAGGTTGTCGATTCTCCTACCAAACTCGAAATCAAGACCCCGAAAATCATTGTATTGCTAGATAAGCAAACCGGGAAATTGGCGTATACAGACAAGGCTGGCATGGTATTTCTGAGCGAAAAAGCAGATACCCGAAAACTCGCACCCAACTCTATTCAAGGCGAACCTTGTTTTGCGGTTGAGCAGGGATTTGAATCACCGTCCGATGAATATATCTTTGGCTTGGGACAGTTTCAGGACGGGCATTACAACCTGCGCGGCGTTGCCCGCCGTTTGACTCAGGTCAACACCCAAATCTCGATTCCGTTTATCTATTCCAGCCGGGGCTACGGTTTATTGTGGCACCAGTATGGCCTTACCGATTTCAATCCTGCCGATAATTCTATTGCCCTGAATAAACAGGATCAGGCAACTGCCGGAAATCAGGAAGCGGAAGTAACCACTACTTCCGGCACTCAAAAGGTCTCTCAAAATCAATCGCTTTATAACGGAAAATTCAGTGTTCCTCAGGATGGGGAATATTCGCTTTTCCTTGATTTGGGCGATATGGGAAACCGCCATTTTGTAGCCATCGACGGCAAACCGGTTGTTGACCAGAGCAACATGTGGCTACCGCCTACCGTGGGTGCTTTGGTGCAGTTGACTGCCGGGGAGCATCAGGTGCAGGTATTGTGTAAATCCGATAACACACCGCGTTTGTCGTGGAAACTTCAGTCTAACACCACTACTTTCCGTTCACCTGTTGCCAAATCGTTGGATTACGTGGTTTTTGCCGGGTCGGCAGATGATGTCATTGGTGCCTATCGCAAGCTTTCGGGCAATGCTCCCTTATTCCCCAAATGGGCTTATGGTTTCTGGCAATGCCGCGAACGTTACTCTTCGGGCAAGCAATTGGTAGAGACCGTGGAAGAGTTTCGGAAGCGGAATTTACCGGTGGATGTGATTGTGCAGGACTGGCAATATTGGGGCAATAATGGTTGGGGCGTGCCAAAATTTGATGAGAAGAACTACCCGAATCCCAAAGAATTTATTGGAAAACTGCATGATTTGAATGCCCACTTCAATATCTCAATATGGTCGAATCCCGATAAAAATTCGGAGATAGGCAAAGAATTTGTTGCCAAAAACCGCTTTATCCCGAATACCAAATGGCTGGACTATTTTAATCCCGAAACCAGAAAGGATTATTGGAATATTTTGAAAACAAATATGTTTGATAATGGCGTGGATTCGTGGTGGATGGATGCCGTAGAACCTGAAAACGATGCATTGAAAGGTGAAAAGACCACCTTTGGCCTTGGCGACTTCTACCGCCTCACTTATCCTTATTTTGTAAGTAAATCGGTGTATGAAGGCCAGCGCGCGACTTCCGACCAAAAGCGGGTGTGTATTCTTACCCGTTCGGCTTATTTGGGACAGCAACGCTACGGCATTATCAACTGGTCGGGCGATATTGGCGGAACCTGGGATACGTACAGACGTCAGATTGTGGCAGGATTGAATTATTCCGTCACCGGATTTCCTTACTGGACAACCGATATCGGTGGCTTTTTCCGCCCGGGCCAGTCACAATATACCGACAAAAAATACCACGAACTGTTGACCCGCTGGTTTCAATGGGGCGTGTTCAATCCTGTTTTCCGCATACATGGGTATATGACCGAAACCGAACCGTGGAAATACGGGCAAACGGTGGAGGATAACATGCGCAAAATGTTGAATCTGCGTTATCAACTGCTACCTTATATTTACTCCGAAGCATGGAAAATTACCCGAAAAGGATCCACTCTCATGCGTCCGTTAGTGATGGATTTCAAAGAAGATAAAAAAGCATTAGATCAGCAATTTGAATATATGTTTGGTAAGTCTTTTCTGGTGGCTCCTGTTACAGAATCCGGAATTACAGAAACGAGTGTTTATTTGCCTAAATCGGCTTCCTGGTTTGATTTCTGGACAGGAAAACGCTTTGTAGGAGGACAAACAGTCGTTGCTTCAGCTCCGCTTGACAGGATACCTCTGTATGTCAAAGCTGGATCCATTATTCCAATGGGTAAGATTATTCAGCATTCAGCTCAGAAAACTTCAGATGCGCTTGAAATCAGAGTTTATAAAGGTGAAGATGGCAAGTTTGAATTGTATGAAGATGAAGGCGACAGTTACAATTATGAGAAAGGAAAGTATTCAATAATACCTTTTAATTGGAGTGAACGTACGCACACTCTGGTGATTGGAGATCGTCAGGGAAGTTATCCTGGTTGTCTGGCAAAACATCAATTTAATATTGTATTTGTTGATGAATCGGAGGGGAAAGGTGTTGGTATGAGCCAAATGAAAAAAGCGATTCTATATTCTGGAAAGAGTGTCAGTGTTAAGCTAAAATGAGGTAATTTGAATAACTATTAGCGAAATGGCATTCCGCACGGAAAGATTGATACAGCTGGATATGCTTCTGCAACTGTAGGTGCAAATCGAGAATTTAAAGCAGATAAGATATTGTTGTATAATTTGATTTCAGTGGCAAAACAGTCAAATCTCAAAAACTTTTATGTTTTGACTCAATATCAATAATCAATATTTATTTTCATGTTTTTATCGTCAACGGTTTAATGAATAAAAAATAAAGTTCAAATGAAAAAAATAAAGTTCTATTCTTGTACAGTACTTATATGTATGCTGCTAAGCATTGGAGGCGCACAAGCACAATGCTACACCCCTCTTTTTTCTTCGGGGAATGTAGTAACTGATTCTGAATGTTCTAACTATCCAAGCACTGGGAGTGGTTGGGCTAAAGGTTGGGGTAATGCTACTTTAATTTCAGGTACTAAAGCCTATTGTGGAAGCAGTATTCAGGTAACAGGTGCATGTGGAGGTTCTATTGACTATACGCTTACCGGTAAGTTATTGCCTAACACATCTTATCGTTTAAAATGTATGTTGTATAGCGATAAGGAAGCATTTATCACACTTAACGGTTGTGGTATTAATGGTTCTACAGCAGATTTTCAGGTAATGAAGAATACTGGAAGCTCATGGCAAATAGTTGACATTAAGTTCAAAACCGGCAATTTAGCTTCAGCTCAAAACTTCTGGTTAAATAGTTGTTCTGGTTCAAACGGTGCAACCGATATTCGCCTTGATAATCTTGAAATATATCAAAGTTTCGATCCGGTACTTTCTACTTCCAAGTCATCGATTTGGCTTGACGGGACAACCGGTAATTCCTTTACGGTTAGTGGTTCGTACTTAACAAGTCCGATTACTCTTACAGCACCTTCGGGAGTCACATTAAGTACCTATTCAATTCCTGCCAATCCTTCGGCACATTCTGTTACTGTAACATACGACGGAACATCGGTAGTCAATGATACAATTCGATTGACAAGTGGGGATATTACATCTAAAATTGCGGTAGTATCAGCTACAGAAAAAATGGCAACAGGAGCATTTCAACCAACATGGGAATCACTAAGCCAATTTAACGAAGCGCCGGAATGGTATCAGAATGCAAAGTTTGGAATTTGGGCACACTGGGGACCTCAGTGTGAGCCGGAGCAAGGCGATTGGTATGCCCGCTTTATGTATTTTTCAGGCACATCACAATTCAACTGGCACGCTTCCAATTATGGAAATCAATCCACATTTGGATTTAAAGATGTGATTAATACCTGGAAAGCACAAAGTTGGAATCCGGATTCATTGGTTCACTTATACAAAAATGCCGGTGCTGAATATTTCTTCGCTATGGCCAATCACCACGATAATCTTGACATGTGGGATAGTAAATATCAACCATGGAACACCACCGCAGTTGGTCCAAAAAAAGACATTGTTACTGGATGGTCGGTTGCTGCCCGAAAATACGGATTACCGTTTGGTGTGAGTGTACACGCTTCACATGCCTGGACATGGTTAGAACCATCTCAGGATTATGATGGAAAACTGACTACTGCTGATGGTGTTGGCAAATGGTGGGAAGGACTTAACCCTCAGGATTTATATGCACAAAATCATGCACGTAGTTCAGGAAGTACTAATTCAGGAACTATACATTCCCAATGGGACTGGGAAAATGGCGCTTCGATACCCGATGCAGCTTATATAAATAAGTTTTACAACCGTACACTTGATTTGATAAACCGATACAATCCAGATTTGATGTACTTTGATGATACAGCTTTACCATTTTGGAAAGTAAATAATGTTGGGTTGGATATTGCAGCTCACATGTATAATAAAAGCGCCACAGCCCACAATGGTAAAAATCAGACAGTTATTTTTGGAAAGATATTGACGGAACAACAAAAGAATTGTTTGGTTTGGGATGTTGAGCGCGGTGTGCCCGATCGTCCACAACAAAAATACTGGCAAACATGTACATGTATCGGAGACTGGCACTACAATCGCAATGTTTACAACAATAATCAATATAAATCGGCACTGACAGTAATCAGAATGCTGATTGACATTGTAAGTAAAAATGGAAATCTACTACTGAATATACCGGTACGTGGCGATGGTACTATCGATGAAAAGGAATTGGCCGTTGTACAAGGTATTACCGCATGGATGAAGGTTAACAAAGAAAGTATTCAGGGCACGAGACCTTGGATCACTTTTGGTGAAGGACCAACAGCCGAAGCTGTTAACCCTATTTCCGCTCAAGGATTTAACGAAGGAATCACTTACAGTACAAGCGACATCAGATTCGTAAAAAAAGGAGATAGTCTACTTTATGTTACAGCTATGGGTTGGCCAACTAGTGGTAAAATTGTTTTAAAAAGACTGGCTACCAGCCAACCTTACCTGACAAAAATCATTAAAAATGTACAACTCTTGGGTGGCGGAAATTTGACATTTACTTGCAACTCAGATGGCTTGACGATCAATCTCCCGGCTACAAAACCGGCTACTGCCGATGTAGCTACTGTATTCAAAATATCTCTTGATTCAGTTACTTCTCTTGAAAGTTTGAAAGGGTTGATTAGAATAGCTCAAGTAACCGATAGTGTTGCCAAATTAAATGCAGGAAGCAATTCGGGTCAATATAGCCCAAATGCTGTAGCGACATTGGAGGTAGCTATTGCCGCTGCAAAAGTATACACATCGGCCAATAGTGTTGGTGAAATTTCTACCGCTGTAGCAACCCTGCAAAACGCCATTATAACATTCAAAAACAGTGCAAGAACAGCAGGAGGCATTATTGATTATACAAAATCGCAAAATGTAACGGCAAAATATCTGAAAGAAGCACGCGTATTTCCCCGGGTAGGGACAACTACCGGACGTTTCGGGCAACCTGCCAATTGGAGTTCCGACTTTAATATTCCGCAAACTGATGGCAGTGGCACAAAACAAGGTATTGACAAATATCCGGGTTATAATACATTGATGTTGGGTACATGGGGCGATGTATATCGTTCAACTGTTGATGCCACCAATGCAAGATTATATAAAAAAGTAACATTGCCTGCCGGAAAATATTTCTTTGGAGCAAATTACAATACACTTTATCAAATGTCGAAAGCGTACATTTTTGCATCCAAAACTATTCCGACGATTTCAAACATAGAATCGACGGCGATAGCCTTCCACAGCATAAGTGCTGACGCTGCCGACAATGCGATGTATGGTATTGAGTTTACTCTTTCTGCAGAAACAGAAGTTTATTTGGGCTGGGTAGCCGATTTAACCACAACGGCCAATCTTGAGTTCAGGGCAAAAGAGATAGAATTACTTCAGGTTTTAGAACCAACTGACAATTACGTAGCAACAAATGCTGTTGCAGCTTCTGCCAATAGGAATATTCTTTTAAACTTCGCCGAATTTGCCCGCATATATAGCACAAGTGGAACATATAATATGTTATCCAATGCGGGTTATCTGGTTGGTGCATCAAGCGGAAGTTTAGACTTGGGTGTCATAGATTTTGGAACAAATAAATACAACAAGGCATTTGTAAATACAGGCAACTCCAGTACAACACTTAATGCTGCGTCTTACGATCTCTATTTAGATGATCAAACAACTACATTTGCTTCTATTCCTGCAGTGAGTTCCGGAAGTGCTACTAATTTCACCAAATCTGAAATTCCTATTAGTTCAATAACCGGAGTACATAAAGTAACGTTGAAATTCAACAATCACGCTTCTTCTTTGTTGTCGGTTGGATTTGCCGATGCAGGTACAACTGCTGTAAAAGAAGTCAGGCTTTCGGATATATATAAAATTTACACTTTGAAAAATATGATTGTGGTAGATGGATTATATAATGCAGATGTGTCTATTTATGCAGTTGATGGTTTGTTGATGAAAAAAGAAACATCTATTACTGGCAAGGCTAAATTCATGGTAAATAAAGGAGTGTATCTTATTATTATTGACGGAAAAGGAGTAAAAGTTATAGTAGATTAACTATTAATTTTATCTTTCTTATATCTCGTATTAATTACACAAATTATTCAGTAATCAGTTTACCTGAACTATTACCCGCCCAATCTGATATTTCAGGTTGGGCGGTTTTGTTTTATTGATTTAACCTGCATTATTCATAAAAACAAGAAAAACTCATAATATTGACTGAATATTAGTATATATATGAGTATCCGTTTTAATGTTTAAACAAAGTTTAATCCGACAAGTATCGAGCTTTTTCGATGAATTCTGCTCATACAAGGCTATTTCATTAGTGAAATCTTCCGTAAGAGAGGAAAAACAATCAGTTGAGTTTATCTTATTACGAAAAAACATCCTCATATGTAATTTATCGCATTGCATTCACACAAATAACAGCAGGGAATCCAGAGTGCCTGGATGAGGATATTTTAATACATCAAAGCTAATACTCATATTAGTATATTAGATCTACCATTGAGATTAGATTGCATATTATTTAGGGTGATTTCAGTGTATTATAGTCAAGATATTTTGGATTACAAAATAAGTAATGGGAGAGAAACAATGTCGCATTTATTTGATCGCTTTACCCCTATATCTAAAGGGGACTTTTAGCCGTGCTAAAATTCATCTTTTGCTCTTTAGGGAACCTAAAATTATTATGGCTCAATAACGTTTTGGGTGGAAATCATTTAACGAAATCACTTTTAAACACTTAATTATCTATATTATAACTGATTGTTAATCCGTAAATATCCGCTTAATCTGCGTAAATCCGCGTTCCATTCTTTTTCTAAATGAATTTCCGTATATCTACCTACTAAATATAATATTACGGTCCCGATAGCTATCGGGATCTATCCAATTCATATTACCCACCTGAAACGTTATAGAGACTGGATTGCTGGCGAAGAAAGATGAGCTTGTAAAAAAGCAACTTCAGGCGATAAAGAAATAGAAAATATTGATCAACGCTCTTTTTCGCAGGTTTAGCGATAGCGTAATCTGTGCCCAAAATCAGGACAGATTGTAGCTGTTATTTCTCAAATTACACAACCGAACGACCCGATATTGTCCTTCAAAAAAACCACCTGTAAATTTGGAATACCACAAACAATATAATAACTTTGTAATTACACTAATCATTCAAAATATGCAAGTCTCAGTGATTCAAATCGGCAATTCCAAAGGGATTCGGTTAAGCAAAACTATTTTGGAAAAATACCATATTACAGACTCTGTAGAGATTGTCATGGAGGAAGAGGGGCTTATTATTAAACCCGTTACTATCCCCAGAAAAGGATGGGAAAAGGCATTCAAGAAGATGCACGAACGTGGGGATGACAAACCTTTAATGCAGGATATTTTTGAGGACGAAAGCTTTGACGAATGGATCTGAAACAATATCAAATCATATTGGTTAATCTTGATCCTACCATTGGAAGCGAGATTAAGAAGACGCGTCCTTGCGTGATCATTTCCCCGGATGAAATGAACAAATACCTTCAGACGATAACAATAGCGCCTATGACCAGTCA
Organism: Bacteroidales bacterium; assembly: GCA_963668555.2. GTDB lineage: Bacteria > Bacteroidota > Bacteroidia > Bacteroidales > UBA7332 > CAXXIC01. Next base: position 3,036,458 of record CAXXIC010000001.1, on the reverse strand, counting down.
GTCCAAAAAGTATCCTACCCGGGTAGAGGTTATACATAACAATAAAAAAGGCTGGATAGTGGTTGATCAAATACGAACGATAGATAAAATCAGAATAATCCGGATCATTGAAACTTTAACGCCTCCCGAGATCCAACGACTAAAAGCAGTAATCAAAGAAACATTTGTAGACTAACCTCCCTCTTTCGCAGGTTTAGCGATAGCCTAGTGCCCAAAATCAGGACAGCTTGTAGCGGTCATATCTCAAATACCCAAATAAAAAAGCTTCCGCCCACCAGGGTTTATGGCAAGCGGAAGCTAAACGCTGTCTTTCGACGTATTTTATTCAAAATCTACGGTTTCACCTCAATCCTCTCTCCCGCCGAATGTCCGACAAATTCAGGTGCATACAGACATTGAGCCGTAGCCATACCCCCTGTATAAGTACCTGCGCGATTCACCCAAACGGGATATTCAAACACATACGTTCCTTTATTCAACTGATTAAAAAAGAACTGAGTGGAGGCATCTTTCGTCTCCTGATAATAACACACGCCATCTTTCCAGCGACAGCCCGAAAGCTGTTCGACCGGTTCGAGACAGGCTGAACGGCTGTCCTTCAGGTGAACAAAGTCGAGATCACGATCGGCTTTTACAATCAGACGAACGATGGCTTTATCCCCTACCTTAAACGGAGTGGCGGCCGTAACCGGTTCCAGCGTTTTCTGATTTCCGGTAACGATTTCGCGATACAAGGTTTTAGTGACCGTCAAAGCTCCTTTTTGAGCCTTGATCATATCCATATCATCGAAATACTGACGGTAAACAGCCCCCCAGGTAACACCCGGACTACCTTTGGTGAAAACAATCTCGCGGTTGGTCCGGTTGAATTCCGCTACAGGTATTTCCGTTTTGTACTCGAAAGTCGGCGATTCATCTTTCGACTTTAACACCACCTTATCCCCGTTTTTCACAGTCAGTTTGCCCGTTGCGCTGAGCAGATCGCTATCTCTTTTCAGTAAAGCATATACGGCATTCACCGTTTCGGGCAATGATTGCCAACGCTCGGTTTGTTTCTGTTTCAGGAGCCATATTTGCATCTTTTTAAGCGTTGCCGCCTCTGTCCCCATCAATTCAAAAGCTTCCATGATCTGCGTATGGATCACCAGCGCCGATCTGCCCCAACGATGATCGGGCACTAATGAAGGGAAGAAATATCCCATTTCCGGCGTTTCATTCCCATACTCTTTGATCGATTTGAGAATGCGATCGACAATGGATAGGTTCTGTCTCTTTTTCATCAGAATCAGCGTCACCGCTTTTTCCTGCAACGAACCTTTCACCCATTGCTGTTCGGCCAATGTCTGATAGAAACTATAAGCCTCTTTTACCTTCGCATTCATCTCCGGTTGCGGATAATATGAACGGAGCATCAAGGTCTGTAAATCGAAGAACGACAAGGTGGCTGTACGCGCCCAATCCTTGTTGTTTTTCTTCAGCCATTCAAACGACTTCAACAACTCATCATCTAAAAAGCGGACTGCCTTTGTAAGCATAACCTTGTGATCGGTATTCTTCTCTATCGCACCCAACGATTCTAGACGCGTAAAGCTTGACACGACAAATTGTGTCAGCCATTCGCTCCCGGGCATTTTCGGGAACCAGGCAAACGAACCGTCTGCATTCTGCAATTCCGTCATGCGGGACAATGCTTTTTCAGAAAGCTCTTTGGTGCGGTTCACATCCAGCAGCTCAGACAAACTTTGCTTCTGCCTGGTTTCATCAATAGCTTCATTCAACCATGGAGTTTCCGAGATAATCACCGATTTCAGCTCTTCGTTCTTCTCCAGTTTTGAGCGTAACGATTCTTGCGCGTCTGCTGCCAGTGGCGCAGTCTTCAAATAACTCTGAATTCCGGGATTGGCTGCCACAATATGAGTTGCCAATGCGTTGGCGTAATAGGCTGTTACCCACGAAATCAAGTCTTCCGAAGCGGGAGCCGCGACCACCGGCAATGCCTGTACTGCGTACCAGGCCGGATTGGAAACCACTTCGAGTGAGATGCGATAATCGCTTTGAGTGGCAGTGGCCAATGGCAGGACGATTTTCTTCTCATCCATACCGCTCAGATTAACGGGAATAGCTTCAGTCACTAATTGTCGTTTGGGCAAAACGGGGAATATCTGCTCTTCACCATCGCTAAACTGATCCGATTCGGCAAAGAAGCGGCAACCCAACATCTCTGCCCCGGCCGGAATATCGAGTGTCCAGGCTGCTGTAGTATTCGCTCCGGCCTGCAACTGGAATAACTGATCTTTCAGTTGAACACCTTCCAATGCCTTTCCGGTAAAGGGATTGAAAAACTCGGCACGCACTTTACCCGACATCACTTTTTCAGACAAATTGGATACTCTGGATGTAAATACCACCTGATCGCCCTGACGTACAAAGCGCGGCAGATAAGGCTCTATCATCAGTTCCTTGCGTACGGACACCGTATCGAGCAGTTGTACACAACGCATGTCTTTGGTATGCGCCCGACCGATAAACTTCCAGTCGGTCAGATTGTCGGGGACGGTAAAGCTGATAACGACCTCTCCTTCGCGATTAGTCTTCAGTTGCGGATAGAAGAAGGCGGTTTCGGCAAATTTCTGACGAACAGGCTGTACCGGCTTTTGCGCTAATAAATTGATCGCGCCGGCTTTTTTAGTCATCATACCACGTAATTGTACATTTTTACTTATCGCTGATTCAGATTCCACGATCGTAAATGGTTCTGCAGCTTCTTCGGTAATCATTGAAGTGGTTGCGACAGGAGCAGCTATATCATCAGTTCCTTTATCAAAATTCACTGCTCTGAACCGCCCTCTTCCGCTTAAAGTTTTATCAAAACTAAACCGATCAAATTCCAATTCACGGGCTCTAAAAGATTTATATGAAAAATTCATCCAACCATTTCTATAATCAAATCCATCACCTGTCGAAAACCAGGGATTCAAAGCATGGGTGGTGAAAGAGGGAAGTGTAAATTCGGGTTGATAGGGCTGAATCTGATCTAACGAGAGATCATACATCTCCGCCAACACCTCAGCTTTTAGGGGATATTCCTCCCGATCGCGCACCGTCAGTTTCCACTCCTCTTTCTGTCCCGGCATCGTTTTATCACGGAATGAACTCCAGCGCATGGAGATCTTTCTTTCAGGATCGGCCTGTTTCACAGTTACCGATTCGTGAAAGAATTTCCCGTTTCTGAAAAAGCTGAATTGCACGGTTATTGATTTGCCGTAGCCTGACAAGAAAGGCACCACAACACGACGAACGTTATTATTCAGGTTCAATCGTTTCCGGTCAACCATCGATTTATTGTCATATACTTCAAACAGCACATCTGCATCAGCCGACGATCCGAATAAAATTACAGCAGCTTCCCCTACCCGACATTCCGTTACCGATTTATGCATCCAGACATAAGCTGTTTTAGGCATATTCGTCTCGTAGAAGTGAAACAGGGTAAACTTATGTTCTTCTTTGATCGGGCGGCCCTGTTCGTCTTTGGTTTCTGCCACAATCACGTAGTCGCCGGATGGCAAAGCAGCCCAACGATCGACATTCAGCGGTTTATTGGCTTCAAATTCACCATCGAACCGGGCTTTCTTTTCGCGGACAGCCTCTTTCTCCTGATCCAATTCCTCCAGAGAGCGATTTTCATAACGAAACAACTGATAGGTACCATGAGCTATTACGGGTATCCCACTGAGATTATTAGCTTTAATAATAATCATAGGTAAATGCTCCCGATCAACCTCTTCGGGCATATCAAAGTTTATGGCCAGAGAGACGTCACCCACCGGAATGGAGATTTCCGATTGTTGCGTTTCACCTGTCTGATCCGTCAAAGAGGCCTCAACGCTGAAATTATACGCGAGCCAGGGGAAGCGTGCGTTATTCTTTTCTTTTTCAGCTAAAAACGAAACGAAAAATTCCCCTTTTGCATCCGTTTTGGCAACTCCGGTAGAGATAATGGTCTCCGGCATTCCTCCCCAACGACAGAACCAGTGCAAACGGCGCACGACTTTGTATTTCACAATCTGACCGGTCATTTTCACACCGGAGAAAGTTTCAGCGTTCCCTTTTACGGTTATTAAATCGCCGAAACGGTAGCTCTTATCGGCTTTCTGCATCACCATTCGGAACTTTGGCAACTTATATTCCGCAACCGTAAACCAGGCAGAGGCATCGCGTGTTCGTAAAGTGAAACCGCCGTTCAGCGCCTGTTTCGGTAAGACAAACTCTCCGGCATACGATCCGAATTCATTGGTAATCAAATCTTTTTTATCGATTTCTTTACCATTAGCATCAGACAAGGTTACAGTTACCTGTTTCAGCTCCTGAGCTTCCGATCCACGCTCCAAAGAACTGCGATAGGCTATTCCTTTGAAGTAAACCGTTTGCCCGGGCCGATAAAGCTGACGATCGGTAAATAACTTTTCATAATCAGACCCGGTTGCTGTCGATATGGGATTTCCGGCATAAGGTAAAGATGATATCGGTGAGTAAACATCATCCCCCATTACTACCTGATAATAATTCTCTACTTTTGACCTGGTTACGGTAAAAAGCCCATGCATGGCTGTTTTTCCCCGCGATGATTCGGTATATTCACGACGGTATCCCCCTTTATACAAAATAACAGTAGCATTGGTCAGCGGTTTTCCAGTGAAGAAATCTGCTGCGATGATCTCCGTTGCACCTGCAGCCGAACGACTGACAGCTCCGATGCGACTTACGCTAAACAGAGTACGGGAGGTATCTCCTTTGCTTTGAGAAGAGATACTGTTTGCTTCCGCCATATAATTACCAATTTGCGAAATAACCACCGAAACGACAGTATCCTGTTGCAAATAGGGTTTTCTATCTGAAACGCGTATCTTCAACTCCTGAACCATTCTGCGGGGATGATACGATTTCTTATCCAGAATATCCACTGTCACGGGAGCATCGACCCGATAAAAGCGCAATACAATCTCATTGATATTCTTATAACTGATCTTTACCCGCGACTTCTGATCGGGATAGAGCTGTGAAGGCATTGAAAAATTCATCGAAGGGGCGGTAATCTGATTAGCCAAAGACTGAACCAATCCGATCCGCTCATATTTTGGGAAACGGGAGATTGCTTCCCTGCAAATACGGAGGGCTTTTTCAGCCCCCTCTTCTTCTTTGGAAGAATAATAGTTCGCCAGTTTCAGGTCCACCTCTACAGAAATAGGGTTATCGCGATATTGATTCTGTAATGCCAACAATGATTTTTCATAGTCCTCTTCCGTCATTTGCTCATTCCGGTCAAGCTCCAGCAATTCCAGTCCGGCCATTAAAGCAGCCTCCTTGTTTCCTTTTTCCACATGCCTCGATTTCAGGTCTTTCAATGCAGCTGTTGTCACAGAGCGATGTTCCCGAAAATCATCATCTCCCAGCATTTCCACCAGTCGGTAGGTCAGTAAGTCCAATAAGGTCGGGCGCAATCGGGGTGAATCTTTTCCTTTCTCGATAATCAACCTGTACGTATCCGTACTTGCTGCGTATAATAAAGCTTGCTTCTGTACCGAAAGCTGAAGATGTTTAACAATTATCTCCTCAAACCTTGCCGAAGTCCATTCGTTCATATCCTCCGAAACATCACCGGCTACAGCTGTGCGCTTGTTAATTTCCCATCGTTTTTCGCGGAAATAATCCAGATAGCTTTCTGCCAGAACAGAATGTAACATACTTTGAAACACCGGATCCTGAGCCTGCGAAACTTCTTTTTCCATTTGCATGAAAACGATCTTTACACTATCCGGCTCAATCTGTTGTTGAAATCGTAGGATTAAAGCTAACGATTTCAACATTGCCGGGCCTTTTTTTTCTTTTTGAGCCAAAGAGAAAGCAATGCGGCTCTCTTTTAGCGCTGTTTGAGGTAGCCCCTCATCTTCGGCTTTGATGATTTTTTCCCACTGCCGCTGATATTTGTCAGCCACTACAGCTTTCGATTGGGCAAATACATTACTTCCGGCACCACTCCAAAACAGAGCCATGACCAGTATTAAAAAAGTCTTCTTCATAATCATTGTGTATATGACAGTTATAGTATTCAGATATTTTCAAAGGAAATAACACACGTTTTAACCACACGCTCCACTAATACTAACGGACAAAGTTAAAAAAAGTGAGTTAGCAACTGATATATAAGCAATTATTTAACCTCAGTTTGCAGTGAAGTGGTTTTTGACTATCTTCGCGCCCGAATTTTCAAACCAATTTTTTATGCACGAACCCGGTAAATACGTAAGAGTTGAAGTAGCCGACCCCACCCCGTTGGGATTGACCGGCCTCGCGATGGTGACGCTTATAGCGGCATCGCAAAAATTAGGCTGGACTGAAGGCCTTTCAATGGTTATTCCCTGGGCAATCTTTTTGGGCGGTTTTGCTCAGCTGATGGCCTCTGTGTATGACTTCAAGCACAACAACCTTTTTGGCTCGACAGCTTTTGGCCTTTATGGCTTCTTCTGGATCTCTGTCGCTTCGGCGTGGATGATCAAATTGGGTGTTTTCGGTGAAGCACTCGCTCAGGCTGTTGATGTCCGCCAGCTGGGTATGGCCTTTTTGGGTTACCTGATTATTTCCGTATTCATCACCATCGCCTCCTTCAAAACAAACAAAGTCCTGATCGCTATCATGGTGCTGATCGATGTTTTGTTTTTGGGCTTGACATTGGATTCATTCAAGCTAGGTGAGTTTTGGCATACAATCGCTGCATGGTCTGAGCTGATTATTTCTATGCTCGGTTTCTATGGAGCCGGCGCCAACCTGCTCAACAAGTTCTACGGCCGTGTAATTCTGCCCGTTGGAGCTCCGATTATGAAGTAAGAAAAGTAAAACAAACAGATTTTAATCCGGTGAATTTGAGGTATACTCATTTCACCGGATTTTTTACTCCGTTATTTGTACCGGTCACAATGCCGGGCAATCGAAAAAAGAGCCTGCTTCGTCTACGAAACAGGCTCTTTAGTATAAGCGGAAAACCCGAAGATATGAAATCAGGGGATATCTTCAGGCCATCCTGAAACACGAATACCTTTTATTCTGAATGTTTTTTCAGTATTCGGATTTGTAGTAATATTTACTACTTTCAGCAGAAACGATATTGAATCAGCAACCGTTCCACCTACTGTTTTTCCTCCGTTTAGTACAACAGAGCCATTTTCAACCTTAAGCGTTTTAGCTAAATCCAGATTATTCGCCGAATTTGCAATACCAAATGTTTTATCGGCAACTTTACAGGTTACTTTACCGCGGAATGCTCCACAAGGCGCTTCATCAGAGCTTAGATACACCCACATTGAATCGGCTGTATTCGATGCCAGATTGTATGTGTACAAAGTGTATGATGATTTGCTCATTAACGTATCATTAACCGCATCATATACCTGGATATACCATTGTCCCGATAAAGGATAAATTGGTGAATACTTAACTTCTGGATCTTTATAAGTCTCACAAGAGTATACTCCCAGAATTACAAGAAGGAATAAAGCTATCTTAATATTTTTCATATCTGATTTTCATTTAATGTTGAATTATTTATGCCACCACATTTTAGCAGAAAGTCCAAGTTTCTTAGCTGCTGCCGCATTGGGATTATAATCGGAAGAACGTTTTGGATAAAGCATTCTGTGAGGATATTCGCCAGCAGGTAAAACTGACGATTTTGAAGGAGTCAGATCACCCGGTTTATAACCTTCATCTGTAACATATTTTGCCCCGATTGCAGGATAACCGGTTCTGTTGATATCAAAGAATGTATTCCATGCCTGACAACGCACTGAAGCTACCCATTTCTGAGTCATGATTGACTTCAGGGGATTTGAGGCATCAAACTGATAAACTCCTCCGTCTGAAATAAAGGTACTTGCATCTAATCCCCAACGGGCAAAAGCAGCTGTTACTCCTGCATCATACATCTCTTTTGCTTTTGTGGAATTAGACAAACGGGCATAAGCTTCTGCCTGCATAAAATAACTTTCAGCTTCCGACATAAAATATACCGGATCCTTTGCAGCCAGAGTTGCTTTTGAGTAGGTCGGGAAAGATGAAGTCGGTTGCAATAAAGCATACGAACCCTGAGGCATTCCCAGATAAGTGCCCAGACTGGATTTACCAAAATATACCTTCACACGGGGATCATTATTTACATTGAGGAAATTAATCAATGTTTCACTACCTCTGAGGTTGTTCGTTGTATTCAGTTTTCTGCGGTCGTTTTCATACAACGGATTTGATTTATCTGCAGCGTCCTGAAAAATATCCAACTTAGCATCATCTGTCAATAAATCGCCATCTGTCAACAGCGCTTGTATTGCAGATTTATTTGTATCAAAATCACGCATCAGAAGTTTCAGCTTCAGGGTTTTCGCAAATTTAATCCATGAATCTACATCTCCCTGATAAAGGTAATCCTCGTGCCCCATAGGATCCAATGCATTTGCCGTATCCTGTTTTGAAATTGCATCATCTAACATTGATATCATTGCAGGATAGATAACCGTTTTGCTATCATCTAATTTAGGTGTCACATTCGCTTCGCCCAATAGAGCATCTGTATAAGGTACATTGCCATAGAAGTCTGTCAGAATATGGAATGTAAACGCAGTCAGCACCTTAGAAGCAATATAGTATTGCCATTTGTGTTCCTTTGCAGAAAGTTCAGACGCTATTTTCAAATCTTCCAATGCACCGGAATATAAAAATGACCATGCATTATTATAATTTCCATCATTCAGGTTATACGAATCAACCGTTGTGTACTGATTCGAACTGTTATTCTGAGCATAGTACTGTGACCAGATACTGGAAATCAATTGAAGATCACCACCAGTGGCAGAACCGATCCAGATTGCGGCTGAAGGTAATAAAACTTGTGGCGTTACTACTTCAGGATTGTTGGGATCATTATTCACATCCAGATATTCAGAACATGATGTTCCAAAAAGAAATGCTCCTGCTATTGCTAAACTCAATATTATTTTTTTCATAACTAATTCTTTTTGATTTATCAGAATATTACTTTAACCGCAGCACCAAAGTTTCTGTTAGTCGGAGCGGCACAGAACTCTCCTATTTCTGAAGCAATTTCATTACCGTAGTTTGTCGCTTCTGGGTCCACAAAATTATTAGTTGAAGGTGTAAACAATAATAAGTTTCGACCGATCAGACTTACATCTACACGGGAAATCGGAGTTGATTGTAACCATTTACGGGGTAACTGATATGTCAAAACTACCTCTCTCAATTTTAAATACGAACGATCCAGCACCATGTTTTTATACATCGCTAAGTTTGTACTGTGATTATAGTATGAGTACATACCGGTCCACGGTATTGGCGTTGAGTTTTCAACGTAAACAGGATTTTCTGTAGTACCTGCATTATAAACTGAGTTTGGAACCAGAAACGGTTGTCTTTCATTAAATGTTGTAATAGTTGAGTTCCCATCAAACGCTAACATTTCAGCTGTATTACTCCAGAAGTAACCGCCTTTACGCCAATCCACCACAGCACTAAGGCTCAGGTTTTTATACGTAAATTTCGTATTGAATCCCATTGTAAAATCAGGTGACGAGGTTCCGATAGTCTCTTTATTGGTCGCATCTGTTACCGGACGGCCTGAAGAGTTAACAATGGTTTTACCATCCGCTGTTTTGGCTACACCTGGAACCTGAAATACGCCGAGTGGTTGTCCCACGATTGCCATATAACTCACCTGATAAGCTGAGGTAATCTGATAATTAGTCACATCACTTCCGGCACTTGACCAGAGTTTTTTCACTAAACTCTTATTTTTAGCAAACGTTGCACCAAGTTCCCACTCAAAGTCTTTCACTTTTACAGGGCTACCATATACTTTTGCTTCAATCCCTTTATTTTGAATCTCTCCCACATTTAATGTATAGGTTTTAAATCCTGATTCAGGTGCGATATTAATTCCCAGTATCTGATCTTTTGTATTTTTATTATACATCGCAACATCAATGCCCAGACGATCACCAAAAAATTTACCTTCCAGACCGATTTCACTTTCGGTAGTAATCTCGGGTCTCAGAGAGGTATTCCCTAGCAGATCTTTCTTTGTAAATGCTACAACCTGACTTAATGGTGCTTCAATAGAACCATAGCCGAGATCTACTGAAGTTCTTTCAAACAAGCTGGCCAGTTTATACGGGCTTACATCATTACCTGTTTTACCATGTGCTAACCGCAATTTAAGTAAATCAACATTTTTCAGATTAATATCAAACTGGTTTTTAAGCATTTCCGATATCAGCAATGATCCGTTCAAGCCATAATAGCTATAGCTTTTATTATTTTTAGGAAGAGTGGAAGACCAGTCATTTCTAAAAGATAAAGTCAGGAATGCATAATCTCTGAACCCTAAGTCAATCTGGCTAAATGCGGCAACTAACCGTTTTTGCTCATCATATGTCTTTACGACAGGACTTGAAGCACTATTGCCAAGATTATAATAATTCGGAATTGTCAGACCATACAGGAAATTATTGATATAGGATATGTTTTGCTCATTACTGTTGAATCCGGCAACTCCGACAAAACTAAGATCCGAAGTCAATTTATAGTTAGCATTTAACATTGACGTAGTTTCAAACTGAGATATACGTTTAGATTCCTGTGAATAGGTTCCGGCGTCAACACTTTTTCCACCATATGCACTCCATGATATGGAAGGATAATCCACTTTTGCATTCCAGTTTCTCTCGATTGAATTTGTATAATCACCACTTACACGAAAAGTTGCTTTTAAACCCTTTAGCAAATCATAATTCAGATCAACCTTTCCATAAGCACGGTCATCGGCATAGGAGTTACCGTTGTTTGCCACCACCCAATACGGATTCTCTGCATACCAGGTAAAGTAGTTATCAGTATTATTATACAGACTATTGTAATCCTTAAGGTTGGGGATATATATATCGACAGGAATCTGAATAATTTCCTGTAACAAGGTAGAACCATCACTTCCCTGTCCGGTTGAAATAGCTTTGATTTTTTTCTTAACAAAGCTAAAATCATAGTTTGCTGAAAATTTACCATATGTGGTACTTCCCCTGAATGATATGGAGTTCTTTTTATATTGATCCGCATCGGTAGGAACTACACCATTGGCTGTCGTATTTCCATAAGAAAGAAAGAATGTTGAAAGCTTTGTTCCTCCTGAGATACTAATATTATTCTGTGTCTCAAATCCGGTTTCATAAAAATCCCTCAAACTATTATTTGCATATGAATAGCTTTTGGTTTGCGGTTTAAAACCGGCAGGTGCATCTGCTTTGTAATCATCTACCGACCAGGCTCCCCATTCATGCATGCGACCATCTAATTTAGGCCCCCATGAACCATTTTCAGAACCATCCCAATATGGCCAGCCTTCACCGAACAACTTTTGTGTCTGAGGTACCCTCAGCACATTGGATGCAGTAACAGAACCATCATAGGAAACCGTGATTTTTTGATTTTGTTTTCCTCGTTTTGTAGTAATCATGATAACCCCGTTTCCGGCTCTTGAACCATATAATGCAGTTGCTGATGCACCTTTCAAAACAGTGACAGACTCTACATCTTCCGGATTGATATCGTTTGCCTGATTACCAAAGTCTACAGAGTTATCCGATTCATTGTTTCCCGCAAATTCATTCATCATAGGCATACCATCCACAACATACAAAGGTTGATTGTTTACAAATGAAGTATAACCCCTGACAATTACCTTTTGCGATGAACCGGCCCCCCCTGTGGAGGTTACATTCAGACCTGCAACCTTACCGGCCAGACCATTCACTACTGATCCGGATTTTGCGGCTGTCAACTCTTCGTTTCTGACAACTGAGGCTGCATAACCCAGGCTCTTCTCTGAGCGTTTAATACCTAAAGCGGTTACAACAAGTTCATTCAGTGTTTTTGAAGATAACTGAAGAACAACTTTCATGGTCGGTTTTGCCGGCTCTTCTTTCGAATCGAATCCGATATAGGAAAAAACCACAGTTTTATACCCCGGAGGCACATTCAGGTTAAATTTCCCGTCAACATCGGTCACGGTACCAACCTTTAATCCTTTTACTAGAACTGACGCACCGATTACCGGTTGTCCATCTTCTGCCGAAAGTATTGTGCCTGACACTTTCATTTGTGCAGAAACAACGCTCAAACCCGCGAAGAGACAAAGCAAGAATAACGTACACTTTTTCATAAAACAACAATTTAGAATTAAACTAATCATACCCTTTATTCTACAAAGGTAGTATTTATATCATGTTATACAACATACAAACACGCAAGATGAGCACAAAACCATTTAACCTTCGGTTTTACAACTACTTTTAATCATTACGAAACCCATACTGCATTTCTGCTTACATTTTACTACAAATGCCATCTAAGTTCATCACATATGTCATATTTAATGAAAATAACACTATTTATACACATGCACCAACTCCTTCAATAAATCACCTGACTATCCCTATCAAATCATTTGAATCAACTTCTACCCGCACTTCTACCCTATGTGGTTGCATTAGGCTTGTTCCATGGTTGATAAGGGGATCAACATACCTTTTCCCAGACATATACCAATGGAATATCTAAATCATTAGTAATATAAATCTCATTGTCAACCATAACACAACTATTAAACAAAATAAGCAGAAGCTATAAAGATCTTAACCGTAAAAAAAGAAATAATGACACAAAAAAAGAGGATGCCCCATAAGGACACCCTCTTTTTTATGCCGTCTCCGACAAACAAATTATTTTTGTTTGTTTTGGATGTGTTTTGAGTAACGGTTCATGAACTTATCTACACGTCCTGCTGTATCTACCAGTTTTTGTTTACCTGTGTAGAAAGGGTGAGATGAGCTTGAAATCTCTAACTTAACCAAAGGATATTCTACGCCTTCGATTTCGATAGTTTCACGAGAATTGATGGTTGAACGAGATACGAAAACATCGCCGTTTGACATATCTTTGAACGCAACCGGACGATAATTTGCAGGATGAAGATCTTTTTTCATTGCCTTTTATGGGTTGTTTTAATTAATAATCAATTAAATAGCTGGTAACTTGTGAAATGGCTTGCAAAGATAGTTATTTGATTTTAATCACACAAGAATTTTATTGTTTTTTGAAACGACAAAAGATGTTAGAGTAGAGACACAAGATGAAAGATGAAAAACAAAAAATCAAAGACACAAGAGTAAAGACAAAAGACTCTTTAATCTTGGCTCTTGGCACTTTTGTATTAAAAAGGATAACCTACAGCAAAATGCAAAGCCAAATCATTCATCTTCGGAGACAACAAACGCCATTTCTCTTTACCATCGCGGGAAGGATCATATGCTTTTACCCCTAAATCAATTCGAACAATAAAATAGCTGAAGTTCAGTCGCATCAGGCCAACACCATAAGAGAAAGCTATTTGCTTATAAAAGTCTTCTACGCGAAATACACCTCCTTCTTGTGAGGGATAATCACGGATGGTCCAAATATTTCCGGCATCGATAAACAAAGCTGTTTCCAGCGGTCCAAACAATTTCGCCCGATACTCCATACTTAAATCAAGCTTTATATCTCCCGATTGGTTAAGATAATCCGCTGCGGTACCATTCCGTTTGAAAATCCCCGGTCCTAATGAACGAACCGACCATCCCCGAACGCTATTTGCACCACCGGCAAAATATCTTTTTTCAAAGGGTAGGATCTGAGAATTACCATAGGGACAAGCCACACCTAATGCGGCATGCCATGCCAACGAATTTCGCTCATCCAGAATACGGGTCTGTGCAAAGTCTATTTCCGCTTTAGCATACTGCGCAAATCCAACCCCTAAAAATTGGTATTGCTGCCCATCGACTTTATTTGCCTTAAATAATTTAGAGAGTCCGTAAAGCGCATTTCCGGCACTTTCTACGCCCAGGCGCAACGAATACAGGTTTGTTTTCGCCGAAAATCCCGACTGATTGGTCAGATTGAAAGTATATGCGGTGCGCATAATAAAGTGATTTTCATAACTATATTTCAATAACGGATAATCCATAACGCTGGACTCAAAATCACTCGAAATCCAGGGTAAATAGACATAATTTGCATCAATCAAATCCAGGCTATGACGAAACATCCCCCGGCGGGCAGTCCATTTATATCGCCAGCTTCCCCCTCCGATCACCCGTGTATATTCCGGTCGTTGCTGAAAATTATAAGAACCGACTAACTCGGATGATGCTCTTACTCTACGCTTCAGTTCCGTATCGAGAAATGGAAACACAAACTTGGGGAATGTCAGGCCGGCCTCGGTAGACAGCTCTGTGAAGTTTGAGTTGATGCCCGTACCGGTCAATCGTTCATAAGCCCCCCTTACTTTTGCGGAAAAGGTTTCAGAACCGTGAAAGATATTCCGGTGCTGATATGAAACACTCACGGCTGCACCAAAGTCCCCGGCGGAATTTGTCCCTTCCACCTCAGTCGAAACAGATTGTATTTTGGCAGGAGTAAGCACCAAAAAACAGTTGAGTTGACTGGAGTCGGCATGACTAACCGGCTCAAAACGGATCGTTACATACTTTATAGCCTTGAGACGACTAAATGAGCTGTAGGTCAACTCGACCATCCTTTCATTATACAATTTCCCCGGTGTTATATAGCAACTGCTCGTAAGAACTTCCGGGCGTATCCATCGGTTTTTTCCATACACGACATTGAACCCTTTATGCAAAACAGTATCTGAGGCAATTTTCAAACTATCACCACCCTGCGGGTCTGAATCGATTTGCATATAAATATTTTTGACATGAAAACGGGATTGCTCCAACGGCAATTTACCACTCATTTCACTTTCGACTGCCGGAAACAATCTGATCTCCAGATCTACCTGATTCGAATTGAGAGCAGAGTCGGCCACATAGCTGACCATCTCCTTCGATACGCCGTAATAACCATTTCGCCGAAGTAAGGTAACGATGCGCTGTCGTTCCTGATCAAGTAAAGCCCGGTCAAAAAACACGCCTCTTTTTAATAACGCATTGACAGAATCATTCTTAATCAATGACGCAACCACTTTATTTCCTATTTCGTGTATGATTTCACGCAACCGATAAGGCTCCCGGGCATCTATCCGGTATTCTACAACGGCTCTCTTCTTGCGTTTGACAACATTCGCAGCGACCGAAACATTCAGGTACCCCTGATTTACAATAGCCTTCTCCAAATCTTCCCGGGATTTTTCAGTCAACTCTTCACTGAAAATTACCGGAGGATTGCCTGCTTTTCGCAACACCCGGTTGAGCCACTTTGAGGAATCCCGTCCCGACATATTATAAATATGCAATGAGGTACGAAACAAAGTCAGCACCCTGAAATTTGGCTTCTGTTTCACATAATTCTCCAACGGTCCGGCTTTAATTTCCTTGCGGTCGACTTTGACCCTGACTTTATCGAGCAAAAACTGATCCTGAGGTACATACTTCGTCACCCGGCATGAGCTGAACAGCACGACGATCAGAAACAGCAGATATTTAAGGCGATTATTCATAGGGAAAGAAAGGCGGTAAAAACAACCGACTGATTTTTATATTATTTTTGCAACAAAGATAACGTATTGAGCACTTCCAACATAACCTTCGTGCGAATAAAATTAGCCGGAATCACTCAATCACTTACAATAAACCATGCTCAGCAAGAATCAAATTAAATTCATTCAATCTCTTCAGCAAAAAAAACACCGCAACGAAACAGGCTGTTTTGTCGCGGAAGGAAACAAACTGGTGGCTGACCTGGCTTCTGCATTCGACTGCGAATGGCTGATTGCTACAGATGAATGGTTAGCCGACCATCCACATTTAACTGCAAAACAGATCATTACAGCCGACAAGGAAGAACTCCGCAAAGCCGGTGGATTAACAACTCCCCAGGATGCCTTAGCCGTTTTCCACAAGCCTGTGTATGAATTTTCAGCTGCTGACCTTAAAGGTAAACTCACATTGGCGGTCGATAGAATTCAGGATCCGGGTAATCTGGGTACGATTATCAGACTGGCTGACTGGTTTGGAATTGATCAGATACTTTGCTCTCCCGACACGGTTGACCTTTACAACCCGAAAACTGTTCAGGCAACCATGGGGGCATTGGCCCGGGTAAAAATTCATTACCTCCCACTGGCTGAAATCCTGGAGAACAACCGGGAAATACCGGTCTATGGAACATTTCTGGATGGCGACGATATGTACCAAACCGAACTAACGGCTGAAGGTATCATCATAATGGGCAATGAAGGTAACGGTATCACTCCCGAGATCGAACCACTGGTTTCCAAACGGCTGTATATCCCCAATTACCCCGAAGGTCGCGAAACTACTGAATCACTCAACGTAGCCATTGCCACAGCAATTGTTTGTGCAGAATTCCGCCGTCGCATACGTCTGTAAACATCAACAACATGATTAAATTCCCAAACGCCAAAATAAACCTCGGGCTCAACATTGTCTCCAAACGCCCGGATGGTTATCACAATATTGAAACCATTTTCTATCCGATCGGCATTAAAGAAGCATTGGAAGTTGTTCCCGCCAAAACGAATGAAGATTCACTTCATATCTCCGGCATTCAGGTCGATGGTCCTCCGGAGAAAAATCTGGTGATGAAAGCCCTGAATCTGGTTAAAGAATCCAACAATCTACCGGCAGTGGAGGTTTATCTGCATAAACAAATCCCATTCGGAGCCGGACTGGGTGGCGGGTCTGCCGATGCAGCCGTGATGCTTCAGCTGCTCAATGAGCGCTTCGAACTTGATATTCCGGAAGAGAAACTTTTAGCAATGGCCTCCCGGCTAGGAGCTGATTGCGCATTTTTTATCAAGAACAAACCTGTATTTGCAACCGGCATTGGCAACGTATTTCAGGAAATTGAACTTTCACTGAAAGGTTATTCATTAGTACTGGTAAAGCCCAACATCCATGTCTCTACTCCAGAAGCCTATTCCATGGTAAAACCCAGCTATCCGGAAATCCCGTTGACGGAGGTTATCAAACGCCCGTTGTGTGAATGGCAACAATTGATGACAAACGATTTTGAGCCAAGCGTTTTTGCGAAATTCCCGGCCATTAATAAAATCAAGCAACAGCTCATTGAGGCAGGAGCTATGTATGCCGCTATGTCGGGATCCGGATCATCGGTCTTCGGCATTTTCAAAGAACTTCTCCGACCACTCCCCGCATTTGACAAATGCTACGTCTGGAAAGGAAATTTATAATATTAAGTGAGTATTCGTTTCGCCAACATAATAAACACGAATACGCAATTCTGATAGCTATCGGAACGCTAAGAGTTGATTGTTGACGCTGCTTGGTTTAAAAGTGGCTAAGCGGATTACCCGCTAAGCCACTGGTTCCGATTGATGATTTTACCGGATAATATATCCCAATAATAGAATGAAATATTGAGAATGAAATAATATCGTATTTTTTTATCATATTGATTACACAGAGGTTCCCAGAGTATTTCACAGAATTCCCAGAGAACTATGGAAATATAGATTCTATTCCAAAGAGAATAGACAGAATCTAATAGAGAAAAAAAGAAAAACCTCTGTGTAAAATGTGACAATAAATTTGTCCTATTACTTAAATCAAGGGGGGGGGAAAAGTAAAAATATTTGATATTTCAATCGCATTAGATCGCTTTTCCTTATTTTATTCATTTTCCTGCACTCTTGCGTTTTACAGAACCAGCCTTTCCCAACCGATTAATTTAACCCTTTTTGCTTTTTTCACATAAGAGAAAAAAGTCAGTGCTAAATATTTGGCTTATCTTTGCAAATCAAATAATTAGCATTATGTACAAAAATATAGAAATCGCTCCAAACACTTTTTACGTAGGTGTAAACGACCGAAGCAAGGCGCTTTTTGAGAATTTGTGGCCGCTTCCTTATGGCGTTTCCTACAATTCTTATCTGATTGTAGATGAAAAGATTGCATTGATCGACACAGCCGATATCTGTTATGGAACTCTCTTCCTGGATAAAATTGCAGCCGTTATCGGTGACCGCCCTATCGATTACCTGATCATCAATCACATGGAACCGGATCACTCAGGATCAATCCGACTTATCAAGCAAGTCTATCCGAATATCAAAATCATTGGTAACAGCAAAACACTGGCGATGGTAGATGGATATTACGGACTTACCGACGGAACCGAAGAGGTGAAAGACGGCGCGAAACTCAACCTGGGCAACCGCACGCTCAGCTTTCACTTCACCCCGATGATCCACTGGCCCGAAACCATGATGACTTACGACGAAACACATCATATCCTCTTTTCGGGAGATGCATTCGGATGCTTCGGCACATTGGATGGTGCAGTTGTGGACTCACAACTCAATACCGACAAATACTGGGACGAAATGTACCGTTATTATTCAAACATCGTTGGGAAATACGGTGGACCGGTACAAAAGGCCCTTCAAAAACTGGCCCATCTTAAGATCGACCTGATCTGCTCAACACACGGTCCGGTTTGGAAAGAGAACATCACCAAAGTAGTGGGCATCTATGATAAACTTAGCCGTTATGAAGGAGATAAAGGCGTGGTAATTGTCTATGGTTCAATGTATGGAAATACAGAACAAATGGCAGAGGCTGTTGCAGTCGGACTTTCGGAGAACGGAATCCGGGATATTGTCCTTTATGATGCGTCCAAAACGCACGCTTCGTACATCATCAGCGATATATTCAAATACAAAGGACTCATTATTGGAAGCCCGACCTACAGCAACGAACTATTCCCCGCCGTGAAAGGCATCATTGAGAAACTGGAAACACGCGATGTAAAACACCGCATTTTCGGTTACTTCGGCAGCTTCACTTGGGCAGGAACAGCAGTTAAACGCCTCCAGCATTTCGCAGAAAAAATGAAATGGGAATCTCTGGACGACCAGGCGGTAGAAATCAAGCAGGGCTTCAAAGCTGATAAATTTGAAGAATGTGTATTGTTGGGTAAGGCTATCGCTGATAAATTGAATCAGGAATAAATCGTCAATATCCACTATATAAATAATCCCCTTTGAAGACAGTCTGACTTCAAAGGGGATTATTGTTTGCGGGCGCTATCGATATCCAGAAATAACTGTTGCTCTTCTTCGAGAGAATGTTTCTGTGTTTCTAGTTGATATTGCATCCCGGCCTTTTTCATCTCCAGCTCCAGTTGCATTTTTTCCTCTTTCGTGGTGGATAGCTTATCGATAGTGTTGCCTACGGCATCCACCAGATCTCCGGCATTCACCCCAAAGTCAAAGACAGACTCCGCTATAACCTGATTTTTAATCTGATCCCCACATATTTTATCCCAATAGTTGATTTGATAAAACTGCTCGATCTCTGACTGTAGAGCCCTATTATTTTTCAGAATGGCCGGAAATCCCGATTGACGTTTATATAGGTCGAACTGTATTCAACCCTTCCATTTACTTTGCATATTCCGGGCTATCCCCTTGTAGGTTTCACCCCCCGGATCATCCGGATCAATACTGTATTTACCCTCATGGTCCTGCACCATATTCAGTGCCGGTAAAAATTCCGGACTTTCACTTCTATTTCACCTTTCATATCACGTGATGAGCTACCTAGCGAAAGAATGTAACTACCCGGCTCCACAACAAACCCTTTAACGGCTTCGTTGTAATAAGCAAAACTGTTTACCGGCACTTCGATGGTTACCGTCTTACTTTCACCCGCTTTCAGGAACACTTTGTTGAAAGCTTTCAGTTCCTTTGCAGCACGGGACACGGATGATTTTGGTTTACTAACATAGAGCTGTGCTGTTTCAGCACCTGCCACTTTTCCTGTATTGGTCATTGTGAACGATACTTTTACCGTTCCATCTGCTTTTACTTCGTTTACATCAACCGAAGGTTTGGAATAAGCAAAAGAGGTATAGCTCAAACCGTAACCAAACGGAAACAATGGTTCAATCTTTTTAGTATCCAACCAGCGGTAACCCACCAGAATATCTTCTTTATACTGCACATTCACACTATCACCGGGGTAACAAAGTTTATCAAATGCGTGTGCGCCAATATCGGTAAGTTTTTTCGGGAATGAGAATGGTAATTTTCCGGATGGATTCACATCGCCTGCAAGAACGTCAGCCAACGCATTCCCGGCTTCGGAGCCCATATACCAGGCTTGCACAATGGCTGGAGTCTTTTGCAACCAGGGCATCGTAATGGCGTTCCCGCTTGCCAGAACCACAACCATATTTTTGTTTACTTTCTGGATCGACTCTATCAGTTTGTCTTCGCCAAAAGGCAGGCTGAGCGATTTACGGTCGCCACTTTCGCAGTCCTGAAAGTAGTTTTTATTGAGACCTCCTACAAAAAACACTACATCAGCTGTTTTCGCCAATTCTACCGCAGCATTCAGCAGAGAATCAGCATTTAGTTTAGAAGCCTCTTCCCGTCCGTAGAGCGAAGGGCCTGAAGCATATCCCATACTGTAAACCACACGATCTTTGCCATATTTATTTCTTAGGCCTTGCAAAGGTGATACTTCATAAGCCACTTTAAGAGCTGTAGAACCTCCCCCTACAACCAAACTGCGGGAAGCATTCTCGCCGATGACGGCAATTTTCTTAAATTTTCCCACAGGAATTGGCAGCATATTCTTCTCGTTTTTCAACAAAACAATGGCTTCCTGAGCAATTTTTCGGGCAGCCTCGCTATGTTCCGGCGATACGAAACGACCAAACGGACGGTTGGCGCTCATAGTGGTGCGGAAAATCAGGCGCAAAATTCTACGAGCCTTATCATCGAGCTTGGCCATGTCGTATTTTCCGTCTTTAATTCCTTTCAGAAATGGATTGGCCAAATAATAACTTGAAAATGGGAAATGTCCCTGAGTTGTCAGTCCGTTGGTATAGGTACCCATTTCGATATCAAGACCATTGTTTACGGCCTCATCGGTATTGTGCACACCGCCCCAATCGCTAACAACCACACCATCGAATTCCCAATCTTGTTTCAGGATTTTATTCAACAGCAGATCATTATGACAACAATGCTCGCCTCTGAGTTTGTTGTAGGCACCCATAATCGACCACGCTTTCCCTTCCTGAACGGCTGCTTTGAAAGCAGGAAGATAAATTTCATGCAATGCGCGGTCGCTAAGGTTGACGTTTATCTCTCCGCGACAAATCTCCTGATTGTTTAGCGCAAAATGTTTCACACAAGCCGCCACACCACAAGATTGTACACCCTGAATATAAGGAACAACCATGCGCGAAGCCAGATAAGGATCTTCTCCCATATATTCAAAGTTGCGTCCGTTGAGGGGGCTACGGTTAATATTCACCCCTGGGCCCAACAACATGGTCTTTTCGCGGTGGCGTGCTTCTTCGCCAATAGATTTACCGAACAGCAATGCCATTTCTGGATTGAAAGTGGCTGCCAGAGCCGTCAGGGCAGGAAAGGCTGTACACGAATCATTCGTCCATTGTGCGCCACTCCATTCGTCCCATAATTTTTCGTCGCTCACACCGTGCGATCCATCTGACGACCACACATCAGGAATACCCAAACGGGCAACGCCTTTAGAGCTAAATTTTGATTGCGCATGACAAAGGGCCACTTTCTCTTCGGTTGTCATCAGTGAAAGGGCATTTTCTACCCTTTGTTCAATTGGCTTCGTCACATCAAGATAAACAGGTGTTTTTTGTTGTGCGGAAACCATTAAAGAGGTTCCAAGTAAAATGATTAAGAATGTTGATTTCATTATTTGATTCTAATGGATAAAAAGTTAATAGTTAAAGCGAACCGCATCTTTTTCGCCCTGCATAATGGCGTTTACAACAGCTCTGTCAACTTGTTCGCTTGTCTTTCTATTGTATAACATACCCGGCACATCCCAGCAAACAGGAATCAATCCCTTATTTAAAGCAGTCTTCACGGTATATCTGTAATAATATTCAATAGATGCATTGTGTAAAGCCTGCTCGGAAGGTGTATTAAGTTTCTTTCTGAATGCGCCAAATTCACCAATAATCACCGGAATTCCTTTGTCAACAAACTTTAGTCTCATACTTTCAAACTTCTTGTCCAGTTCGCTCTCCTCACCCCACGTAGCATTATGAGTCGTATCGGTTGCCGAATGATTGTCCTTTCCCCAATAGTAGAACATTTTTCCCCATTCAGCATCTTTTTCCATAAGACAAAATTGAAATGGACTGTAATAATGCACTTCCACCATCAAACGGTTTGGGGTGTTATCTTTCGGCAATGTATTCATCAGTTTGTAGGTATCATCGATATCGGTAGCAGGTCCCTGCACAATTAAAGAGCGTAAACCGTTGTTTCCTCCGGTAGCCCGTACAGCATCAATAAAGGTTTGATGATAAGACAGCAATACGGACATTTGTATTGAGTCATGCGCATTCGGCTCATTGGCACTGGCAAAGAGCAAGTGTTCATCGTAGTTTCGGAAACAGTTAGCAATTTGAGCCCAATAAAGACGTTGCCTTTTATTTACAATATCCTGATTGGCTTTATTTATCCGGTTTTCCAACCAACCTTTATCCCAGTGCATATTCAGAATAACGTACATATCGTTATTTATGCAATAATCAACCACTTCCTTTACACGGTCAATCCAGGCTTTATGAATAACGCTGGTAACCGTGTCGGAATGTATGAACCACGAAACCGGAAGCCGTACCGTATTAAAACCAGCCGCCTTCACGGAATCGATTAACTGCTTTGAGGTGTGTCCTGCCCCCCAGGCATCCTCCCCACCAATGGCTTCGAGGGTATTGCCAAGATTCCAGCCAACAGTCATTTTGTTGGCAATTTGTTGAGCTGTTGGCATTTTTGTTTTAGCCGAAACAGAAATTGTAATTAGCAGTCCAATTACTAAGAATATTTTTTTCATAAATAATAGTTCAATCCTTTTATATCAATGTTATACCTCAATACATGGAGGCCTCAGAGTTATTCATTCAGTAAATCATCGCGTTGAGCTGTTGTTGGAACCTATTGAATTGCTTTGTATTTGAAATTCTTAAACTTCACAGATCCTTTTCCAATGGAGCACAGCCCAATTCGCAGGCTGATAAAACCGCTTAGCGCATTGTGGTTGATGGATGAAACTTCGATGGAACTACCGCTTTTAATCCACTCTTTTCCATCAAGGCTGTAGTACATGTCAACTGTATTCTCGATATTTTTCAATCGTAGAAAAACATGTTTGTTGATCACGTTGGGATTTGAGGCAAAGTGCCATCCCCGCAAATTGGTTATGATGTCCTTACTGTTGGCCAGAATACCGGAATTCGCACTACCATTGTAAAACATCACCAAACCACCTGTGGCATCGCCGTCGATAGTCAGCTCAACTTCGGCTAAATAGGAGTGGTCGGCAGGAATACACAATAATGGAGAACAGTTAGCAGTTAAGCTCCCCTTGCCTTTAATAACCAATAAATTGTACTCGAAATGGAATCTTGCAGTATCGTATTCCTGATAAAACTTCCATTGCAGACCAAGTGATTTACCGGCAAAACTATCGCTAAGTGTAAAGTGAGAATTTTCTCCTTTAGCAATCGGACGCTTGATTGGATTTTCGGTTTTAACACCCTCGGGAATTCTGAACCAACCGTCTTTTGTCCATTCCACAGGTTCGAGCATCGTTTGACGCCCCATGTTCAGGTAGTCTTTTTCGTACGCATGAAAAATAAGCCACCATTTCCCATTTACATCGTCAATCAGCGTTCCGTGCCCTTTAGACCACCATTGCTCTGACTTTTGGTTAGTACGAATAATCGGGTTATAGGGCGAATTTTCCCACGGACCGAAAGGAGATTTCGAGCGTGCCGAAATAATCATGTGGCCAGTTGGAGGCCCGGCAGTACCGCCTTCGGCTACGGTCAGATAGTAATAATCACCGTGTTTCGCCACTTTAGGTCCTTCGAGTGCAAACAGCTCAATCGACCAATCTTTGGGAATCGGCCAACCGTTGTAAGCGTGCTTCACGTCTCCGGCAACGGAAAGTCCATCGTCGGAAAGTGGCACATAACTACCACTGTTGAGGTACAGATAACGTTTACCGGTTTGATCCATAAAATGCCCGGGATCAATTCCTTCCACTTTCAGTTCTACCGGATCGCTCCAAGGACCATTGATTGAATTGGCAGAGATTACATAATTTTTATCGCTGGCTGGAAAATAGATATAGTATTTGCCATTGACCTTAGTAATGTCCGGTGCCCACACCGATCCCACGTTTTTATAAAGGGCATTTCCTACCGGTGTCCAGTTAATCAGGTCTTTCGATTTCCAGATCAGTAAACCGGGGTAATACTCGAACGAAGAATGTACCATATAATAGGTGTCACCCTCGCGCATAATGCTGGGATCGGGATAATCACCCGGGAAAATGGGGTTTGTATAATAGGCAGCCCCTTTGGCATTCACACGAGATTGGCGCTGGGCATTTACGCCCAATGCCAAACTGAGCAATACGATTATTACGATTACTTTTCTATGTATCATAATTTTACTTCAACTTTTGTTCCTGTATAATGTACCACTTGAGTAGTCGCATTGGAAGCGCCAATAGGCACAATACGGAATGTACGGTTTAGCAACATACCTGCAAATTTTCCCTGACGATCGCCAATAACCAATTGGTGTTTGGCTTCGTTGTATTCGAAACTGATGGTAGAGAAAGCTCCTTTTTCGTAGTTGTAGTTTTCACCCTCATCTTCGTACAAGCTGAATTTTCCATCTTTGCCCTGATAAACGCGGATCTCGATATCTTCTCCTTTTTTCTCTGAGGCATATTGCATTACATCGCCGATTGGCAAGATAGTTCCGGCGGGAACAAACAACGGAATCCGTTCGAGCGGAGCGTCCGCTTTTATTTCCTGACCACCGGCAATTGGTTTGTTGCTATAGAAGTCGAACCATTGCGTACCTGCGGGCAGGTAAACCTCCTTGGTGCGGGCTTTGTAGCTGTAAACGGGACAAACCATGATTCCGGGACCGAACATAAACTGGTCACTAATGCCAAAGGTCTGTTTGTCGGAAGTATAACTCATTGCCAACGAGCGCATAATGGTGTAATCTTTGTGATAAGCCATTCCTGCCAACGAATAGATATAAGGCATAAGGCGATAACGCAATTCGTCGTAATAAACCAGGCTTTTGTAAACCGGATGTCCAGCAGGAGCCAGGTTGTATATTTCGCGAAGCGGGAACTGTCCGTGGCTGCGGAACAGCGGAGCAAACGATCCAAACTGAAACCAGCGAAGGTTCAATTCTCGCCATTCGTTAAGGTCTGCATTTTCAACTCCGGTTTTATCGAACAGGCGTTGACCTTCTTCGTATCTTTTTTCTACGCAGAAACCACCAATATCCATTGTCCAGAATGGAACGCCCGACATAGCAAAGTTCAGTCCGGCAGAAATCTGCGCTTTCATATCTTCCCAACGGGTAGCGATATCGCCACTCCAGGTAGCTGTAGAATAACGTTGCAAGCCGGCAAACCCCGAACGGGTAAGCAGGAACACGCGTTTGTTGTTGTCCACTTCGCGTTGTCCGTTATAGATCGCATCGGCATTCTCCAGCGCATAAGCGTTGAAATATTTCCACGAAGAACCCAAAGCCGTTGGACCACACAGCATTTTGCGGTATTCCATATCGGTACAGTCTCTGACATTGGGTTCCGAAGCATCCATCCACCAGGCATCAAAGCCCTTGGTGTATAAATTGTCTTTCATCTGATTCCAGAACATTTTACGCGCTCCGGCACTGTAAGCATCGTAGAACGAACCCACATAACCACGACCAATCCAGTCTCTCACACTGTCTTTTACGGCTTGCATATACATCCAGCCGTTTTTCTCGAATTGCTTGAAGTGATCGGTATTGACATAAAATTTAGGCCAAACGGAAATCATGATATGGCCATTTTGCGCATGAACAGAATCGACCATGGCTTTAGCATCAGGGAAACGGGATAAATCAAATTTGTGACTTCCCCATTGGGTTTCAGGCCAGTAATTCCAGTCGAGCACAATATTGTCAATAGGGATATTGCGTTTGCGGTATTCAGACATAACCCCAAGCAGTTCGTCCTGCGTTTTGTAGCGCTCGCGGCTTTGCCAGTAACCCATAGCCCATTTAGGCATAATGCTGGCTTTGCCGGTAAGGGTACGGTAACCGCCAATCACATCGTCCATATTTTTGCCTGCTACAAAGTAGTAGTCAATTTTATCACCCATTTCGGACCAGAAAGAGATATTTCCGTTTTTCTCAATCGGGCTGGATGACAATGCTTTCAACCCTATGTATGAAACGCCGCCATCGGGTTTCCATTCCAGTTTCAGTTTGTTGCGTTTGCATTTTTCCAAATGGCAGGTAAAACGGAAGGTATTCGGATTCCATGAAGTCCTCCAACGCTCAGGCACTACCAGAGAGTCGTTGATCCAAATTTTGGTATAACCGGCATAGTAAAGGCTGAATTTGTACGTATCGGTCATCGGCGATACAATAGAGCCTTCCCAAACAATTGAGCCATCGTTGAAATCAAAATTCTCGGGGAATTTCTTCACGGTCTTCAGGTTTTCGTAATCAATTGCATTCTCTTTTCGAACGATAGACGGTTTGCTTTTTTGGATATAAGTAGCCGTGAGGTTGCCTTCGTTGCCATCTTTATCGAAAAGCACAAACTGATTCAAATCTTTATAGTCGCGTGGATCGCCATATTTACTTTGCGAGTAGTTGTCCCAAAGAATTCCATAATTGGCTGTTGACACAATAAATGGCACGGAAACCTTTGTGTTGTATTGGAAAAGGTCTTCGCTTTTGTTTTTATAGTTGAAATCGTCCGACTGGTGCTGTCCCAATCCATAAATAGCTTCGCCTTGTGTACCTTTAAAGATTTGCTGCATGGTATAGCCTTTGTCGTTCTGCGCGGAGAAAGGCTTGAAATTCTTTCCGCTTGGCATTTCCTCCAACAAGGCTTTGCCCGATTTGTCGAAAAATGACACTTCACCAGTTGCCAATGCCACTTTTACGGTAAGTTCGTCGGTTGTAAGAGAGGCAAACTTGCCATCTTTGGCAACTTTAAACCCTGTACCTGAATTCGTTTGAGGTAAAACACACAGGCTTGCTTTTGATGGAATTTCGCCGGTAGGTACTGCTTGTACGCGAATAATATGGCTATTCACTACTGTAATTTCGATAGTTTTTGCTGCCCCGTTTTTGGGCGATACGCGCATGCCGTTCGATAGTGTTTGCACAGGAATTGCTGCACACAAGCTTCCGGCAAACAAAAAAAGCATTAAGAGAAAAGGAATTCGTTTCATTATATATTATTGTTCATTATAAATTATTCGCTCCACACCAACACGCCGGCAGGTTTTACAGTGGCTTCTCCCACAAATATCTTAGCCGACTCTGGCAACTTCATTTTATAGTCTGTCGACGAATAGTTCACGGCAACATAAAATCCATCCCGCCAGTAAACATACACGCCTTCGGGATAATCTTCGGTAGTAGCTCCCATACTTTGGTAAGCATTTCGCAAAATATCTTTCTCCAGTTTCGAATTGTCAGTATCAACACCAATGTATGTAACCGAGCCTTTTCCCAATTTATGACGGACAACAGCCGCTTTGCCTTTGTAGAATTGGTTGTCGTAAGTAGCCAGTACTTCCGTTCCCTTATCAGCATCAAGCAGGTCGGCCCAGTTGTTCCAGTTGTAGGAAGAACCCTGCATGGCGATCGTCCCTTTAGCATTACCCGAAAGCATATCGGTAGCTTTTACGTGCGCACCAATGAGGGTCGAAATTGGCGCTGCACATTCGCCATCCCAGAAATGTCCGTTGCGGTCTTTAGTTGCTGTACGGCAGGTTAAAATGAGGTTCCCACCATTGCGCACATATTCCGTCCATTTTTTCACAAGAGCCGAATCGGCCAGTTCGTAAGCCGGCACGATAAGCACTTTATATTTGGAGAAATTGGCTGTTTCAGGAATCACATCGGTTGGCGCACCCAGCGCTTTTGCCATTTCAAGGAATTTAACGGGATAATTCCAGGTATCCCATTGGTAGGTTTGTTTCTGGCGATCGATTGTCCAATTGTTTTCCAGATTCCAAAGTATGGCGGTAGAGCGAACAGCCAGCTTTTCGGGCATTTTTGCATCCGGTTTGCAGCCCTTGCGCAGCTCTTTAATTTCTTTCATAAATTGCATATACTCCTCGCCACCTTGCGATGGTGTTACGCCGTCAGTTTTTATAACGCCGGAATGATATTGTTCCGAACTGTACAAAATCTGTCTGAAACGGTAGGAACAAGCCAATTTTCCACCGGCTGCAAAAGAGTGGTACAACCACAAGCGTACAGTACCGGGCAAAAGCAACGGATTGTAGCCTCCCCAGTTTACAGGGCCTGGCTGAATTTCCATAACGCCACTTACACCGCCCACTGCTTTATAAAATTCGGAAGCAAAAAGAATTACCTTGCTGTTTCCCAATCGGAATCCTGTTTCCCCAATATTATCTGTACCACCGTTAGGGTAAGCTGTATAAGTTGCAAAATCGAGTTTTTTTGTTTTCGAAGCATCGGCACCTGTACAAACGGCGGTATAATTGGTCGTAATATATTGCTGAGCCGAAATGTATTTGCGAAGCGTTCCGGCTTGCAAGTCAAGGAAATTGGCCTGTGCATCGGCTTCGTAGCGTTTGAAGTCGAGCAGTGCATGCGGGTTGTTGCCCCACCAGCCTACCAGGTTGGTATTGGGAATTATTACCTGACCGAAGTCGCTAAACCATTGACTCCAGAATGCAGCTCCCCACACTTTGTTTAACTCATCAATGGTTTTGTATTTGTTTTTCAACCAAAGACGGAATGCCTCCTGCGATGCCGGACTGAAGTCGGAAATTGCCGGCGGTTCGTTATCGACCTGCCAACCAATCACCGATTTGTTTTGTCCGTAACGCCTGGCCATTTCTGCAACAATTTGGGTTGTAAATGTGCGATATTTTTCGTTCACTACCGAACCCAATCCGCGCGTTCCGTTTTCGGCACGGATATAATGGCTGTCCATAATGAACGTTTCGGGATAATTCAGTCTCATCCAGGTAGGTGTAGTTGCCGAGGGAGTACACATCACAATTTTCAAATGATACTTTTCGCAAAGCTTTACTACTCTATCCAACCATTCAAAATCGTATTTACCTTCTACAGGCTCCATTTTGTACCACGCAAATTCGGCCAAATGGACAAATTCGTAACCCATATCGGCAATTTTCTTTATGTCGCGTTCCCATTGGTTTTCGGGCCAATGTTCGGGATAGTAATAAATCCCGGTGGAGATTAAATCTTTCTTAGGGAAAAATTGGCCGGCATCCTGCGATTTAGCGGTCAATCCCGAAACTATAAATAATAATAACAACAAGTACTGTTTCATTTTCTAGTATTTAATTTTTGTCGGATACAAAAGGCATTCAGCTTACAAGTTCAACTTGTTGTTTTTTCTTTATCAAATTCAAACCGGCATCTGTTATCGTCAGTGCATATATCCAATCGGATGTAGCGGACTAACTAACAAAGGACACTGTATAAATAATTAAGACAAGTGTTGGGCAAAAGTATTTCATTTTGTCATTTATCATATGATCCAAATGTTTCCTATATGGTATCATTTTCGCTCTTTACACGGTTTATCCAAATAAAGAAGCCTATCCTGAAGCATAATACTTCGGGATAGGCTTTGCATGTTAAGGAAAACGGTTGAAGTCTGTTATCGGATAATAATCATTCCCTTTGATGCTAACTATGAGATGGCCTGAACAAGTTAGCTTACCCGTATGGCCATGACTTTTGCTAGTGATTATTTAAGCTCGTATTGCAAAAACCAAATTATTTGCCGGATAACAAACCTCTTGTTTTCAACCATCTTTCACAGGCTTTTGTCCAGGTTGATTCAGTACCTGCATTTTTCTTTCCTAATCCGTACCCATGTCCACCGCGTTCGTAAATGTGAAGTTCGCACGGAATGTTATTCTTTTTCATTGCCAACGCATACTCGATGCTGTTTTGCACAGGCACCAAGCCATCATCCATCGAGTGAATCATAAATGCCGGGGGAGTTTTTGCGGTTACCTGCAAAGCATTAGAGAAATGTTTTAGCATCTCCGGATTCGGATTTTTACCCAGCAAACTTTCTCTGGAGCCCCAATGAGTGATAGCCGAATCCATGGAAATTACCGGGTAAATCAGCAACGAAAAGTCCGGACGAGCACTGGTTGTGTCTTTTGGTTCATACACTTTTTCGTCGAAATGGGTAGAAACCGTAGAGGCAAGGTGTCCGCCGGCAGAGAAGCCCATAATGCCGATTTTATGTGGGTCGATACCCCATTTCTTTGCATTGCGGCGCACAATACGCATAGCTTCCTGACCATCCTGTAACGGAGCAATGGATTTGTTTTGCATAATGGCATCATCGGGCAAGCGATAGTGTAAAACAACCGCTGTTACGCCCAACTGATTGAGCCATTTGGCCACTTCAATACCTTCATTGATAAAGGAAATGCCATAATATCCACCGCCAGGACACACCACAACTGCCGTACCGGTGTTTTTGTCGGCTGGAGCCGGATAAACCTGAACGGTCGGCTTTGTTACAAACCTGATTTTTATCCAGTAAGCCGAATCAACTATTTGCTTGTAGTTGGGATTGGGAATTGCTCCGGGAACTTTTCCATTCCAGATATCAATCACTCTACTTTGACTAAAAACACTGGCAGCTATTAGCATAATGCCAGCAACCACTAATAGGTTCTTTTTGAAACTCATAACATCAAATTATTTCTTATCAATACATTATTTTCACTGTGAAAATTCTCTCATTTATAATCTCTTGCTATCAAACCTCTCGCTTCCATCCATTTACGACAGGCTTCCGGCCAAAATGACTCCGTGTTTGTCGATTTGCCCATACCGTAACCATGCTTACCTGTCGGATATAGGTGAAGTTCGCATGCTACTTTGTTTAGTTTCATGGACAGGGCGTAGTTGATGCTGTTTTGCACCGGCACTGCATCATCATCGAGCGAATGTACCATAAAAGCCGGCGGTGTTTTATCGTTCACCTGTAATTCATTTGAATAGTGTTTCACCATCTCTGCCGTTGGTGAATTGCCCAACAGATTTTCCCGCGATCCCCAATGAGTAATATCCTGATTCATGGAAATTACAGGATAAATTAGCAACGAAAAATCAGGTCGGGCACTGGCCAAATCGTCCGATTCATACACTTTGTCGTTATAAAGAGTAGAAAGAGTAGCCGCTAAATGTCCGCCGGCAGAAAATCCCATGATTCCGATTTTGGAAGGATCGATGCCCCATTCTTTCGCAAGACTGCGTACCAATCGAATTGCCCGTTGCCCGTCCTGCATAGGGCCAATTGTTTTGTTTTCCATAATACTATCATCGGGCAAACGGTATTTCAGCACGAAAGCAGTTACTCCAAAACTGTTCAGCCATTTCGCCACCTGCTCGCCTTCGTGCTTAATCGCAAGTCCGCCATAAGCTCCACCGGGGCAGATAATGACAGCAGCACCTGAAGCTTTTGCCACGGGAGCAGGATAGAAATAAAGACAGGGATTGACAATGGAATGCTTATCCACCCAGCCGGCAGCCGTATCGACTATCTGTTTGAAATGATCATTATGTTTAGCTCCGGGAATTTTTCCATTCCAAAGATCAATCACTTTGGTTTGAGCAGATAAACTTCCGATTATTGTCATCAGGCATATTAATGCCAACATTGTTTGTTTTAGTCTTACTTCCATCATTTTTTCTTATAATATTCATGCATGATGTACCATGCTTTTTTCTTTTCTCCTTTTTCAGATAATAGTCCTTTTCGGTTGTAGCCGTTCTGATACACCTGATTCATACGACCCAACGATCTGTAATCGAACAATATCCACGGACATACCCCGCACAGATTGGGAATGGTATTGAACATTTCGGTTTGGTTGGCGTAGATTTTCTCCTGATAGGCTTCAGTCCAATAAGAAGCTTCGTCGGTTGGGCCACTATTGCTTCCATACAAGGCCTCACCGCCAAATTCGGAGATAAATACCGGCTTGTCGGGGAAAGAGAATTGCCATTTGGTTTCCGACGGTTTTCCCTGCCAGGGATCGTACCATCCGATATACTCGTTAATGGCAATCAGGTCGGAATATTTATAAAGCGGATCCCATACGTTGAATTCATTATTTTTATAGGACTGTGTGTTCACAACATGCGTTATCAACCGGGTAGAGTCTAACGTCCGGCATTTACCGGTTAGGCTAATAAGCGCCTCGTTGCGGTTAGGTGTTCCGGGATAGGTTTCGTTGGAAAGGCTCCAAACAATCACTCCACAGCGGTTTTTGTCGCATCGAACCATTTCTTTGAGCATAAGCTCCAACTTCATTGGAACAAGACTATTCGAAAATTGGATATGCTGATAAACCGGAAGTTCGCTCCACACCATCAGTCCCATCTTTTCGGCTTCGCGTATCATCTTTTCGCTGTGCGGATAATGCGCCAAACGAATAAAGTTGCATCCCAACTCTTTAGCTGCGTTCAACAATATGCGGGCATCGTCAATCGAATAGGCCCGGGCTTTTTTGTAGGGATTTTCTTCGTGAATATTTACAGCTTTCAGAAAAATCGGGTTGCCGTTAAGTAGCACTTTATTTCCTTTCACTTCAATGCTTCTGAAGCCGATACTGTCAGCTATCACATCGTTTTCGCTTTCCACAATCACCTTATACAGCTTTGGGCTTTCGGGCGACCAGAGCTTGAAGCGGGAAGAAAACTCAACCTTTGCATGTCCTTTTTCGTCCGATCGGGTTTTGCACACCAGGTTGAGTTCCGGTATTTTCACCCTGATGTTTTGAGCAGTTTGTGCACCATTCAATTGCACCCAGCCCAGCACCTTATTCAGGCTGCCTTTTTTCAATTGAATGAAATAATCCTCAATATACGAGTTATTGGTTTCTATCTGGTCAACGTCGCGGGTAATGCCACCGTAGTTAAACCAATCGTAGCCTGTACCCGGCAATCCATTTTCCTGTCGGTTATTATTTACCTTCACTACAATGGTATTATCTCCGGATTTCAGTTTGCGGGTAATCTCAAACTGAAATGGTGTAAAACCGCCTTCGTGACTACCTATTTTCTCGCCGTTCAGATAGACATCGGCCATATAATTAACCGCCCCGAAATGTAGAAAAAGCCGTTTGCCGGGCTGAAGCGTATGATTAAATTGCTTTTTATACCAAACAGTTCCCTCATACCAGGTGAGTTCGGGTAATTGCGAATTGAAATTGCCCGGTACTTTCAGATAAGGCCCACCATCAAATGAATATTCGACAAAGTCGGTCTTCTTTTGCGGTTTCTTTTCCTGCCAAACCTGTTTCCATTCGCCTATCCCGGTTGGATCCAGAATTACTTGCCAGTTTCCATTCAAACTCGTTTTGTTCCGGTTCAACACATTCACCATGGCAGTTTGAGCATTAAAACCAACCGTCAATAGTAGCAAGAAAAGCAGTATTAAAATCCGAATTCTCAGAAAATTTTCTTTTACAACTGTCATTTATATTGTTTTGATTTGACAATGGTTATATTATTCTGTTATCATATCCACTTCGGCATACCCCGCCACATCGTCGCCATGAGTATTTTTCAATGCACGAAGCTTAATGTAACGAGCCGTTACCGGTGCAAAAGTTTTAATTTGCATCAAAGGGTTATTCTTTATATTTGAAAATTCGCCCTTATCTACCAATTTCCAGTTTTCACAGTCGTCCGACACATAGAATTCGTAGGTAGTAATGATACCTGAACTCCATTTATTCTGATCGGGCAGGTATTTGAAGCCACAAACATTATTATTGTCGCCAAGATCGATTACCAAATCTACCGGCATCTTTTTGCCTCTCTGGTGCCATACGCTGGAGGGATCTCCGTCAATAATTGCAGCAGACTTTTCGTCAGTAATTCCGACAAGTTTCCAGTCTTTTCTGGAAATGTCAAATTTCTCCAAAGCAACGGGACTGCTTTTGCGCGAAGCCGGATCATAGGAGATTGCCTTCACTGTCACTTTCCCGTCTGCTGTGAAAGGGCCAGTATATTTGGTTGAATTTGAAGTCGGTTCGCTGCCATCCAAAGTATAATAGAAAATCGGGCCAATATCGTTTGTGTTTATTGCCACTTGACCTGATTGGTTTCGGGTAATAACGGGAGTATAGAGGAATATCGGCGCGTTATATACGCCAACATTGGAAATGACAGGGTTGCATTTGGAGTCGGTAATGCTGAATCGAACCTGCGTGGCCTTTACCGCCGGAAAACGCAATATCCTTTTGTATCCGATGGTGGTCGCCTTGGCCAGTTCCTTCCAGCTTCCGTCCACGAGGGCTTCTACCTTGAAGGCTTTTACACGCTGTCCCAAACGGATGTACTCCTGTACCATAAACCGGTTAAACAGGGTTGGTTTTCCAAAATCAATGGTCAACGTAGCAGTCTTTGTATTATCATCCGTAGCCCAATAGGTATTTTTCTTTCCGTCAAGAGCCATTATAGCGGCAAATTTGCTTGATTTCCCACGTACATTCGAAGCTTTTGCTTTTTTATTCAGGGCAAGGTTAACCGCAAACGATTCTTTCACCGCTTTGGCAAATTCAATCCCATTCTTTTCGTCGGTCGGATGAATTAAGCCATTAGGCATAATGGGGAAGTTGAGCAACATGGTTCCGTTACGACCGATTGAATTATAGTAGAGATCCATCAATTGAGGAACAGTCTTCACTTTATCATCTTCATTCGGATGATAGAACCATTCGGGACGAATAGAAGTATTAACTTCTGCCATTACCCATTTATTACCGGTTTCAAGGCCGAAATGCAACATATTCCATCTTACGTCACCGGTAGCATTTAATAAGCTCCAGTTGGTTTCGCCCACATTTCCTTCTTCGGTACCTACCCAACGCAGGTCGCCACGGTCACCGCCATCGTTCCAAATCACACATTTGGGTTGCAGCTTGTGAATCAGGGCGTAGGTGTTTTTCCAATCGTAATAGGTTTTTGCATCGATCTTGCGGGTTTCGTTAGCTCCGCCATAATAACCATCTCCGCCATTTGCCCCATCAAACCAAATTTCGAAAACCTCGCCATAGTTGGAGAGCAGTTCGGTAAGCTGGTTGCGGAAATAGGTGATGTATTCAGGTTTCCCGTAATCCTTACTATTTCTGTCCCATGGTGAAAGGTAGACACCGAATTTCAGTCCGTATTCCTTACAGGCATCGGCCATTTCGCGCACCATGTCGCCCTTGCCGTTTTTCCACGGGGCATTTTTCACCGAATATTCGGTGTATTTTGATGGCCACAGGCAAAAGCCGCAGTGGTGCTTGGCTGTGATAATAATTCCTTTCATGCCCGATTCTTTGCAAACACGTGCCCACTGGCGGCAATCGGCCTTTTCGGGGTTAAAGAGCTTGACATCTTCGTTTCCGAATCCCCACGACTGGTCGGTATAGGTATTGAGCGAGAAATGCACAAAAGCATAAGCTTCCATTTCCTGCACCCGCATCTGGTTTTCGGATGGAACAGGGCCGCAAGAAGCAGGAGATTTTACTTGGGCATGGCTAATGCCGATTGAACACGCGGAAAGAATTACTCCGTACAAAATCTTCTTGATCATACTATTATGCTTTATATAAAACTTTATTTATTGCTCTTGGTATTGATTTTTATAGCCGCTTCCGCCAAATCCGCAGATGTAACCGTCAGTTTAATCTCGCCAGCACCGTGCGTACTCTTTATCACTACCAACGCCCGTCCCTTCCATGCTTTGCGGCTGTTGCCCACATAGGGGTCGGTATCCTTGATGTTTGCATTATCCACTCCTGCAATTACACCGGGGCCATCTATTTTGAAATGCAAACGGTTGGCGGCATTCGGTTGGATAATGCCGTCCTTGTCGGTTATTTCAACAGTTACGAATGATAAATCCTGTCCGTTGGCCAGGATCTCTTTTCTATCGGCTGTAAGTTTTATTTTCGCTGCATCGCTTGCTGTTTGCAGAATGGTCGATTCCATTTCCTTTCCATTTTCCACGCCAACCGCTTTAAGCTGTCCGGCCGAATAGGAAACCGGGAATGTAGCTTTGAACTGCTGATCGCGCGCGGTTGTCTGTTCACCCACCAACTTGTTATCCTGGTATAACCTTACTTTCGGATATTTGGAATAGACTTCAACATTAATATTCCGGCCTTCAAAACCCGGCCACGTCCAGCTTTCCCAGGTCGGATAAACAGACCACCAGGTTTCTTTGATTTCCAACGGCTCGGTAGCAGGTTCACGAACAGCCATATAGATTTTTTCGTTGCCGTTGTACAACATGCTCCGGTAATGCGAAATGGGTTTCCTCTGTCCTATT
Source organism: Bacteroidales bacterium (assembly GCA_963668555.2). Lineage (GTDB taxonomy): Bacteria > Bacteroidota > Bacteroidia > Bacteroidales > UBA7332 > CAXXIC01. Next base: position 2,999,886 of record CAXXIC010000001.1, on the reverse strand, counting down.
AAATCAATATCGCCGCAATAGGCCGCATGAATGGGGAACATATCATTGTCCCAGTTTTCGCCCGGCACTTCACCCGAATAGTAATATCGACCGATACCGGATTCTCCCAGATAATCGATGGCCGTCCAAACAAAATCGCCTAACACATAATTATTGTTTTTCCCCAGTTTCCAATTCACAAAAGCATCTTTTGGATAGGATTCGGTATGAACAATCATTCGAGATGGTACCCGTTTATGATCATCGGGAGCGCTATACAAATGGTAATTGTAACCAGCCACATCGTGTACCGCCATCAGGGAATCCATGATTGTCCAATCCTTGCCTTTCTCAACAATGGCCGACGTTATCGGACGGGTATTATCCATTTTTTTAAGCGCATCAATAAGCATGGTAGCTGTTTTTACTGCTTCAGGTTTTCCACGTTCGGGAATTTCGTTGCCTATGCTCCACATAATGATGGAAGGATGGTTACGATCCCGAAACACCATTGCTTGCAGATCGCGCTCCCACCATTGGTTGAAATAAACAGAGTAATCATTCGTATTTTTCCCGATTTTCCAGCAATCAAACGATTCATCCATAACCAATAAACCCAATCTGTCACACGCACTCAGAAAAGCCTCGGAAGGTGGATTGTGAGAAGTCCTGACAGCGTTGAACCCACCGGTTTTGAGCAATTCGATCTTGCGCTCTTCGGCACAGTCGAAAGCAGCAGAACCTAAGCAGCCATTTTCATGATGCACACAGCCACCATTAATTTTCACTATTTTACCATTGAGCTGAAAACCATTTTCGGCGCTGAATTTTATCGTACGAATACCAATTCCGGTTTTAGAGTCATCAATAATCTTATCACCACTTATCAACTGAATCTGAGCCTGATATAAATCGGGCGATTCCGGCGACCACAGAAAAGGATTTGCTACCTGAATAGCCTGAAAAACGTCCTTCTGGCTGTTGGCCGGAAGTTCGACCTTTATACTTTTTCTTCCTGAAACGTTTCCGGTTTTGTTCCATAAAGTGGTTTTTACAATAATACTTTGAGGAATTGCGGTTTCATTCTTCACTATTGTCTTAACCTGCACAGTTGCTTTTTTCGATGTAGCATCAAGTGTTGTCACTGCCACGCCCCAATGCGCAACATGTACCGGGTCGGCAACCTGCATCCACACATGTCGGTAGATACCCGAACCGCTATACCATCTGCTATTCACATATTTAGAATTATCAACCCTCACAGCAATTACATTTGCTTTGCCATAATCAAGAGAAGAACTAAGGTCATACAAAAACGATGAATAACCGTAAGGGTGAACGCCCAACGATTTCCCGTTGATAAAAACTTCGGAATTCATATACACGCCTTCAAAATAAACAGATACGGATTTTCCTTTCCATTCGGCAGGAGCCTGAAAGGTTTTTCGGTACCAGCCAATGCCTGCGGGGAAATAACCACCTGCCCCTTTTGTCGGGTTTTTGGGTGATATTTTGCCTTCTATGCTCCAATCGTGGGGCAGGTCAAGGTTTCGCCATGAGGCATCGTTGAATTCTTTTTGTTTAGCGGTGGCTGTATCGCCCAAAAAGAATTTCCAATCGTAATCGAATAGTTGTTTTCGTTCCTGATTGTTTTGCGCAAAAATCGAAAAAATGCAAACAAACAGCAGGCAAAATAACGCCTTAGCTCTAATACAAATATTTTTTTTCATTTTACACTCACTATTTTTTTGTACTCAGCCTGATTACTGTCAAAGAATTTCCCGGGAAAATTCGCTTGCAACCAGCTCCAGATAATTTCACATCTTCTGTTTTTGGATACACTTTCTTGGGGTTTTCCAATGTATTCTCGTCGAGCGGACTTGCAGATGTAAGGACGATGGCTTTTCCTTTCCCTGTAAAAGCTTTTGCATCTTTCAGATCAATTTCTGTTTTTATTGCTTTGGCTGATGCATTTACAACTTTAAGAATCATATCGCCGGATTTGTCGTCTTTTACAGCACTCATGATCAGACTTTTCACGGCAAGGGTTTTGTCTGAAATTTCCTGTATCAACTTTCCATCAAGATAAGCTCTTACGTTGCTTCCTTTGATTTCAATTTTAACATCATACCATTGTTCCGCTTTAGCTTCACCATTCATTTCTACAGTAGCCATGCCCATTTCCAGGTGCGTAACAGTATTGTTCCAACCACCTACTTCGAAACGGTTACGTTCATTATTCTTCCTATTGTGGAAGAATATTTGGAATCCGTTCTCACCCGAAATCCTACGAGCCTTCAGACTGATCGTGTAGTCTTTCCACGTAGAATCTCCCATAAGAATGCTCACCCCCTGCTCTATTGCCGATTGCTTGAGCACTCCATCTTTTACACTCCATTGGCCTTTTCCGGTTTGTCGCCAGTTCTGATCGAGTTTTGCAAAATCGGGTCTAAACAGAATTTTCCCGTTAGGAGCTGTAACTACAACATCTTTAAATTCAGCTGAAGTCATCCATGTTCCAAAGCCTATACATCCCATACTTTGTGGTATTTCTATTGCCGGATTATTTTCGACAGCGAATGGCAATACATTAGTTCCCTGATTATTGGAAAACATTTTCTGCACATAGTAGCTGGGCAAGCCAAACCACCGGTGGCTGTCGAAATTAATTAGGTTTACAGGCCAAGCTTTGTGATTTGAATTACATAATAATGGAGCATAAGCCCCCATCTCCACAATGTCAGAATTTCGTTCCATTCCGGTCATCCAGGCCGCTTCGCCAATTGCACCCCGAAGGTTACCGTTTCCTGTGCCTGAGGTAACGGCATATTCACCAATGAAAATTTTGGAACCGTTGCGGTCGTAATGATCGTATTGGTTTGAATTCCAGATAAACCAATCGGGATTGTTGTAGTAGTGCTCATCAATAAATTCAGGTTTCGGCTCTTTGGGGTGTCCGCCAGCCCATTCGTTGGCGATTAGTTTCATATACGGATATTTTGCCTGAATTGCTTTTACAAACAACGGCCAGCGTTCGTTATAAGGAGCTTCACCGTTTTCGTTTCCTATTTCCATGTATTTCAGGTTGAATGGTTCAGGATGTCCGTTTTTTGCTCTTATCCCACCCCAAACAGAAGTTACCGGACCGTTGGCATATTCAATTGCATCAAGGGCATCCTGCACCCATTGCCCCATTTGATCCATCGGAATCACTTCGCGGTGAGACATTCCTATATTTATGCAGTAAAGAGGTTCAGCTCCCAAATCCTCTGCAAGTTGAAGGTATTCGTGGTAACCAAGCCCGTTAGTTGCATTGTAACCCCAAAAATTCCAAAGTGGCGTACGTGTATCTATGTTTCCAATGGTGTTTTTCCAGTGGTTCATTTGTTTCATCTCATTACCTTCCACCCAGCAGCCGCCCGGAAAGCGCAGAAATTTGGGGTGAATAGCATCTAATGCTTCAGCGAGGTCGGTGCGTAAGCCATGATTTTTCCATGTTTTATCAGGCATCAGTGAAACCATGTCCAGAAATAACTTTCCGTTGCCTTCGTCTGAAATTTGCAGGCTTGCATTGGGATCGCCAGTGCTTATTTTCAGATTTGCAGTGTAATACGTCCAGTTATCGGTGATTCCTTTAATCTCGGCTGAGGATATTTCTTTGCCTTTCGCATCCAGAATTCTTATTTTTAATGGTGAAGAAAACCCATCAACTGCACGGGCAGCCAACTTTAGCGTATAACTTTCGCCCTGTACCATATTCATGCCCCAATAGCCTGAATTCTCCAGTTTGAAAGAATCCGCTGCTGATATGAGTAATGATTTACGATTAAACGTATTTAATGGTGAAACCGGTGGTTTAGCATAAATTTCAGCATTGCTTATCTTCGCTACACGTTTGCTATCATAACCAATAAACTTCCAGTTCTGAAGTGTGTCAGCATCTTCAAACGAACGGTTTCTTACCATTTCGGGATACAATCCTCCATCGGCTGAAAGATTTATGTCTTCGAAGAAAATACCAAACAAAGTAGGCGAAATTGCATGCCCGGGTTTGTTTACATCAACCGTTATTTTTGTTTGTGCCTGAGCACTTACCAATACAAAAAATGCTATACACAGCCTTGAAAAATAGATTCTTATATTCATTTTTTTATTTTTCAGCAGATCAAAGCAAAGCGTCCAATCTGTACCTGGATAATTAATTTATATTTAACGTCACTTATTATTCTATATCATTTGAAATCTATGCAAGATTTATCGGGCAGAAACAACATCCGTCCTGAACGGTGATGCAGGAAACCCTTCCTGATTAAAGAGATTTACATCCGGCACGTTACTCCAACCGTAACGCACAGCTACAGGATTCTTAATATTGTCGTTGGTTACAACTATTGTTTTGCCCTGAATCCGAGCGACTGCCGGCATAAATTCCTTGTCTCTACCCGCAATCTGAAATCCTTTCAACCCGGTAGAATCTTTTGCCATAAGACCTTTACCTGTATGAGTGAACTTCAGGATGATTTTATCTCCTTTAACCTTGTTCGATTTATAAATTGGACCTGAGTATTCATTATTCTTCCCATACGCTAACACATTGGCTGCCTTAGCCAGTCTTTCTCCTACAGGTTGTTTATGCGGAGGGTGGATGTCATTTGCCATGCCACAATCTGTTGTTACTATAAGTGCTGTATTCTTTACTGATTGTGCTACTTTTAACTGCGCTTCCCGTATTTCGGGGCTCAGGTATTGACATGGAGCCACCTGTACAATCAGAAATGGCAGGTTTTTATTCTGAAAATCTGTGCGCCAGTTTTGAATCATAGTTGATAAAACGACAGGATACTCCTTTGCGCGACTAACATTAGCCTCCCCCTGATACCAGGCCACACCTTTTACAGAATAGGGAATAATAGGGTAAAGCATTCCATTATATAATCCACTAATAACCTCACCATTCGGATGCCATGATAAATTAATAACACTATCGTACCTGGACACAAAAGGAGTCAGTTTTGGATTTGCCTTGAGAGCATCGAGACTGGTCCAGTCTTCGGCAGGGGTTCCTCCATAAGCTGTAAATAGAATCCCTACCGGGACATTCAACAACTTGAACAAATCGCGGGCAAAGAAATATCCAATTGCTGAAAATTCGGGTACAGCTTGAGGTGAACAAACACTCCATTTGCTATTGGCATCAGCCACCTTTTCCCGCGAATATTTTAATGGAACATAATACTCTCTAATCAAAGGATAATCAGCATCATCCCGTTCTTTTTCCCAATTATATATAGGAAGTTGAGGAGGTCTGGGGCCTAGCTGACGCTCCATATTGGATTGTCCGCTGCATATCCAGACTTCGCCTACCAGGATATCATTAATTACAACCGTTGTATCTTTACATGCAATGGTCATTTGCGCAGGAATAGTGACATAAGGCATCGGTTTAAGTTTCACCAACCATTTACCATTTACTGCTGTGACTGTTTCTGTCTGACCATTAAACCCCACAGTTACCTTTTCGTTGTTATCGGCTGTTCCCCATACCGATACAGGCACTCCCTTTTGAAGCACCATATGATCGCTAAAAATACTGTTGGGCTTAACTCTTGCTTGCAAATACGCACCACATAAGAAGCTCAAAAGCAATACTAATTTTATTGTTTTCATCGTATCAATTATATTCTATTTTACACAAGCTGAACATCAATATAGTTGAGTCCACTTATTTAAAGGTTGGCCCGCTGTATTCCATTATAAAACCATAGTGATAAGGTTTATTTCCCGGATTGGTATATTTTTCCATTGTTTTAGCGCCCCACGAATCGTCGCCACCAACGCCGTGAATATTCAAATCGATATTCAGGTTGATAAAGTCGCGTTTTGGCAATTCATAGTGGTGGCGGGCAGGTTCCAAATCGTCTTCGGTGTAAGGCCATGCCCGGAAACAAAGTGGCTGCAAACCTGTCACTTTTACGATACCATTGCTCTGCGTACTCATGGCAAACCAATGCACATCAGTGCGGTTGGCATTGTCCTGAGGTGCGGGATAAGGTGTAATAAAATTCTCAAACCGGCAATTATATAAGCCAATCAAAGAACCGCTTTTCCGATCAGGGTAATTTTCATAAGGACCACGACCATACCAGTCAACCGTATTATAGTTTTCCGGAATACGAAGCCTCATTCCAAATTTAGGCATAAGCGGAATGGTATCGCACAAAGGCTGATAAGCCGCTTCTACCTGCAATTGACCCTTGCCGTTTAATTGATAGTTCAGCGTATAATTTGCGCCAATTGAGGGTAAACTCATTTCGAACGTTACAGATACTGAAGTATCCTGCTTCGACACTTCTACTTTTTTCACCACCCTGTTTTCAGCCGCATTTCTCCACATACCAAATTCATTTACATACCCGCTCTGCTTTTGGTTATCGTTGGGAGTTTTCCAGAAATAGGGTTCAAGTTGACCCTTGAGCATTTCCTGCTGATTAACCTTCCAACTTGTCAGCGAACCATTCTTCTTATCCAAAATAAAGGTCATGGTTTCTGTTTTAAGTTGAATCTGAGAAGCAGTCTCGATTACGTTAATCGTTTTTCCGGCAGGAACGATTCTTTTCCACGCAAATGGCTTCACTACAAACTGCTCCCGGGCAATGCAATATCCTGTTTCAGCCCAAAGTGTCGCATTTTTTAATCTAACGTAGATATTCAGACAGATATCAGACGAAACCGTATCGGCCAACTGAGGTACGGGAAGATTGATAACGGAAGATGCGCCCGGTAAAATGTCGTCGCAACGGAATTTGCCTCTTTGAATCGATTTACCGTTGGAAGTATATTCGTATTCAAAATCGAAATTTTGCAACGGTTGGAAATCAAAATGATTGGTAACCCGAATGCTTGCATTTTTATCATTTACCAACTGAAATACAACCGGTTGATATACTTTTTGAACCTCGTAATAATGCGGATAAGGCTTTCTGTCGGTAGAAACCAGGCCTCTCATCACAAAATTCCCATCATTGGGTTTGTCGCCGAAATCGCCGCCATACACCCAAAATTCATTATCTTTTAAATTGAAATCATCAGGGTGCTCTGTAAGTTTAGACCGGGATCCATCTTTCGCTTTAGGGAGGCCATGTTCATCCCATTCCCAAATAGCAGCACCACAAAGACTTGAATCTGCATAAATCACGTCCCAGTATTCTTGCAAATTACCGCCTGAATTCCCCATCACATGTGCATATTCACGCATGATTACAGGTTTGTCTTTTATCTTTTCTCCCAATTTTTTGAAATCGGCTGGATGAATATAACTATCGTCATAAAGATCTGAAATTTCACGATGCGTATCGGAGAAAACCAAACGCGTTGGGTCCAGCTTGCGAATAGCATCGGCCATCGCCTTCATATTCTGCCCTTTACCTCCTTCATTACCCAGCGACCAGAAAATAACGCATGCATGGTTTTTATCTCTTCCAACCAATGAAACAGCCCGCTCCACATGCGATTTTTCCCACACAGGGTCATTGCCAAGTTCTTTATTTCCAAGACCAAAGGCATGAGATTCCTGATTGGCCTCATCCATTACATAAAAACCATATTTGTCGCAGAGTTCATAAAACATGGGATCGTCGGGATAGTGGCTCGTGCGTATCATGTTGATATTTGCTTGTTTCATCAACTCCATATCGCGCACCATCATCTGACGGCTTATGTACTTTCCGGTACGGGGATGCTGCTCGTGCCGATTGATGCCTTTTAGTTTTACGGCTCTGCCATTAATCAAAAACACATCGCCACGAACTTCAATTTTCCGGACACCGAAATAGCATTCTGCCTTATCTACAATCTCGTTCTTCCTGTTTTTGAGTTTTAGAATAAGACGATATAAATCAGGTGTTTCGGCCGACCAAAGCTTAGGTTGCTTTATCAACGAGCTGATGGCAACCGACACTTGCCTTGATTTAGCAACCGGAACTTTCGCTACAACAGGAATATCGATATAATCGCCTGATTTTGAATATCCGGTTATCTCCGCATCGACCTGTAAGCCGGCAATATTCTGAAATAGTCGGTTATCGATATTCAGATCAATAGAAATATTGGCATTAGCATACGTTTTGTCCGGTATTGCCTTTACAAAATAATCTCCGATAAAGACCTTGGGTCTTGCAATCAGATCAACGTCACGGAATATTCCTCCTAAGCGCCAAATATCCTGATCTTCGAGATAGCTGCCATCGCAATATTTGTACACTTCTACCGCCAATTTATTTTCTCCTTTGTGAATATAAGAAGTAATGTCAAACTCAGCTGGCGACATGGAGTTTTCGCTATAACCAACTTTCTGTCCGTTGACCCAAACATACATAGCCGATTGCACGCCACCAAAATTCAGAAAAACCTGTTTATCAGTCCAGTCAGCAGGAATTACAAAGGTTGTAAGATAACTACCAACCGGATTTCTTTCTTTGTAGGTTGTGAAGCTCTTATCGGGTTCGCCTGTTACTTTCGGAAGGTCTTTTTTGAACGGATAAGCTATGTTTGTATAAATCGGAGTTCCAAATCCCTGAAGTTCCCAGTTACCGGGCACCAGAATATTGTCCCACTTTTCTGTAAAATAACCTTCGGTATAAAACTCCAATGGTCGCGTTTGCGGATCGGGCGACCATTTGAATTTCCAAATGCCATTCAGCGACTGAATAGCAGGAATGTTTCTTTTTTCTTCAAAAAGAAAACTGTAAGCGTGGGGATTCTCCTTGTTTATGCCGTTAACATTGGGATTCTCCCAATCGTTGACAGTTTGAGCTTCAGCCTTAAAGACTGATAATAAGATTATAAGGCTAACTAAATATGCTTTCATTGTGTTTTTCAGAGTAACGCGACAAATATAACTTTACATTTTCATAACCATGTTGTGTTTTCGCTAATAAAACGGAGCAATGTGGCTATAATCACTTCTGAGCCAAAGAAATTTTAAATACCACTGCAATATTATTCGGAATACTATTCGGCTTCCGGATTACCAGCGATTCGGGATTGAGTTTCCACGATAGCTTTTCCTTGCTGCCAAGCAGTTCTATTTTTTTGATTTTTTGCGTTCCAATATTCTTCACAAGCGATTTGAGTGAAATATCTTCGGTTGGAACTCCCATTATGGTAGCATAAAGCACATTTCTCTTTTGGGTATATCGAACATCCTTTGCAGTATAAGCAAGTTTTCCCTCGTTAAAACCGGCTCCATCCAATTTATTAACGGCATCAACAGAAGGTCCTTCGCCGAAAATTTCCCAGGGACGAGTATCGAAAATGCTCTCTTTATTTACATCCATCCATGCGGCAATGCCCTCAAGTACAGCCACTTCTTTATCGTCGATAGTACCATCGCCACGAACAGGAATATTGAGTAACAGATTTCCGTTTTTACTAACTATATCCACCAACATCCGGATAACCGTAGCGGCCGATTTGTAACTTCCGTTCTCGTAAACACCTCTGTTGTAATGCCAATCGCCAATGCAGGTGCAGGTTTGCCAGGCATTCTCCTGTGGTTTGTCGGGCGCACCGCGCTCCACGTCCCAAACCATACATTTCTTTTGATCTTCGGTCAGCACTTTCCCAAACATAACCGCTTCAAGCTTACCTTTATGTCGGGCCATATTGGTGTTATAGTAGTGCGCCGCAATTTTCAATCCGGCATCACTGGCCGGGTAAAGTGGCAATTTGGAATCATCGAAATAAATCAAATCCGGATTATATTGGTTGATTAAATCCATAGTACGGTTATAAAATTTATCGCAATACTTCTGGTCCGGAGGACATGCACCATTAGCCCAATCCCAATGTCCCCACAAAGCTGTAATGTCTTTGTCGCTATTCTTACTTAGTGGATGGCGCTGCTCATATAACTCCTGTGGATCAAGCCCTTCCCACCAGGTTCCTTTGCCATCCGCTTTGGTCAATCTGGCAGCATCATAAGGTACACCTTTCAACGGACCCGCTGTATCTGAACGTTGGGCGGTTTCGAACCATGTCCAGGTATGCGAAGCATGTACACTTAACCCAAATGGCAATTTGTACTTTTTGGCTGCTTTCGCCCAACCAGCCACAATGTCTTTTTGCGGACCTACGCGCACCGAATTCCATTCCTGATACTTGCTGTTCCACAAATCCAGGTTGTCGTGGTGGTTGGCCATGGCAAAGAAATATTGTGCGCCAACGCGTTTGTAAAGTGCAACCAATTTTTCGGGATTCCAGTTCTGGGCTTTCCAGTCGTGGATAACCTCCATAAAACCGGCTTTCGATGGATGACCGTAATGTTGCACATGCCATTTATACTGCCAGCCGCCTTCGTTGTACATAAAACGTCCGTACCAGTCGCCCATCTCAGGTTGACATTGCGGCCCCCAATGCGCCCAGATACCAAACTTTGCATTTCTAAACCATTCAGGGGCTTTGTACTGACTAAGCGATTGCCAGGTTGGCTCAAATTTCCCCTGAGCAATGGGTTCTTTGTCGGTGTTAACTATCACCATCTTATTGTCCTGCGCTGACATATAAAAAGATGTCAGGGCAAATACAACACTCAAAATTTTTGTTTTCATGATTTTCTTATCGATTCAATAACCAACTTATTTTACTTCCAGTAAACAGCCGGTTCTTTTATTTACTTCTTATTTTTTTCGCAGTATTATAGTCAAACCGTTTTGAATTGCGAAAAACAATATCCAGAGTATTCCCGGTCTGTTTGACAGTGTTGATCCGGTAAATATCCAGGTGTACTCCGATACTCATTGGGTAGTCTCTGGTCTTCCTGATGGATAATAGACGGAGAATAACGGAGGAATAGCCCGGGATATTCCCTACCTATATGGATAGGGGATATCCCGGGGTTAACCTTGTCTATACCTCAACTATACCTGGGGAAATACTACCATGACTACTGAATTACCCCAGAATGGGACCCCAATCACCATCGGATATCCACCTGGGCTCTTACATTCTGTTAGAAGTATTGAAAATTCGCAATCCAGAGTGCCTTGACTATAAATCATTCATCCATTTTATAAATCCGCTCCATCAATTGCCATTTCTGGTCGGCAGAAGCTTCGGCAGAAGTATCCTGAAACTGCGACATGTGTGCTTCCCATTCACTTTGACGGGGTTTTGTGGCAAGCTTTGCCATTGCTTTATCATGGTCAAAATCCGCCACGGTATCCATTATCATGAATAGCTTTGTCCCCAAGAGGTATATTTCCATATCAAGAATACCCACATCTTTCATGCCTTGTGTTATTTCGGGCCAGGCAGCACCCTTTGCATGAGCTTTCTTATAGGCTTCGATTAATGTCGGATCATTGAGCAATTCCATTGTTTTGCAATATCTTTTAAACGAGGGCAATTGATTTGTTTCCATTTTTGATCAATACGTTATTTTTGATTCATACAATGTTAAACACTATTAGTATGGGGCATTAGCAATAAGCACATTCACACTAAGCTTTTTCAAATCTTTCGGAGAGGAACTATTTCCATAAAAAACATCATACTCACCCGGAGTTACCATCATTTTACGTTGACTCCAGTCAAAAAAATCGAATGAAGACAGATTTAATTCAATGGTAACCTGCTCGGTTTTACCTGCTGGAATTTCAACACGTTTATATCCACGCAAGGTTTTTAATGGTCCTTCGATGTCGTTCACTTTACGGACATATACTTGCACAACTTCAACACCGGCTCGTTTACCAATATTCGTTACAGGAACGGTCAAGTGGATTGATTCATCCGTTTTAATTGTAGTCTTGCTTAATTTAGCTTCCCCAATTTTAAAAGTACTATAGCTTAGCCCATATCCAAAGGGAAAAAGTGCATCATCAGTGAAGCGGTAAGTACGCCCTTTCATCGAGTAATCTTCAAAATCGCCCAGCTTTTCCGAATTCTTGTAGAAGGTAACCGGGAGCTTTCCCGATGGATTATAATCGCCGAAAAGCACATCTGCCACGGCCTGGCCTCCCGATTGTCCGCCATACCAAGCCTGAAGGATGGCATCGCAACTTGCGGTTTCGGGTGTTAATGCCATGGCAGCACCCGAACAGTTTACGAATATCACTTTTTTGCCCGCTTTTTTCAACGCTTGCAAACATTTACGTTGCGATTCGGGAAGTTCGATATTGGTTCGGTCACCCCCTTTAAAGCCCTGGAAATCAACCGGCATTTCTTCGCCCTCTAATTTTGGCGAAATACCACCCACAAAAATTACCTCATCTATTCCTTTCAGTTTTTGAATCAATGCAGTATAATCTACCGGAATTTCCCTACCTATATTCAATTTCAGACTGGCATCAATGTCTTTGTAAATAGTCGAATATCCTACCTCTATTTTATATTCCTTCCCTTTTTCTACCTTAAAGGGAAGCCTTATTGGCGCAATTTGCCACACCTCCTTGTTAAGCAGAGTGTCGTTATTTACAATTACATGACTTTTTCCAGCAAATTCCAACCTTATTACTAATTCCTCTGATTTGTCAGCCTGATAAACGGTTTGATATTTTCCTGAGAAGTTTCTGAGATTGACCCCTCGGCTAAACTGGTTCTGACCCGCGGTAGTCAATTGTATCGGACTTGTAAGTTGTTCTTGAGCCACAACTTCGCCCTTGAACTCTTTGTTGTTCCAATAAGTCGACTTCACGCCCGCTTTTCCTTCGAATGAACTGTTATCGAAAAGACTTTGGGTTATTTTATCTTCAATCAAATCACAACCTTTATCATACAATATTTTATTGGCTGGAAGTTTGGTTTTCACTCCTTCTAAAATGGTTGTGATACTGGATGGAAAGCCATTATAATTGCCCAATAACATGGGTTCGTCATCGGCATTAGGACCAATCACGGCTATTTTCTTTACTGATTTGGATAATGGCAGGATATTGTTTTTATTTAAGAGCAAAACCATAGACTCCTGAGCCATTTTGAGCGCCAATTCCTGATGCAGCTTGCAATCTACCACCGACATGGGGATTTTTGACCAGGGAACCACTGAATCATTGTCCATTTCACCCAAATCGAAACGCCCGGTTAAAACACGGGTAAGACTCTTGTTGATTTCCTTTTCATCAATTAACCCTTTATCTACTGACTGTGGTAACTTATTGAATGCATATCCCCAGCCACACTCCACATCAGTTCCTGACAAAACTGCCTTTGAAGCGGCATGAACATCGTTAGAGGAAACTTTGTGGGTGCTGTAAAAATCGCCAATAGCTCCACAGTCAGAAACAACAAGATGTTTGAAACCCCAATCGTCGCGAAGGATTTTTTGCAATAAGCGGGTACTACCACAGCAAGGTTCGTCATCCAAACGCTGATAAGCGCACATTACCTCACGCACATCAGCCTTCTGAACCAATGCTTTGAATGCAGGAAGGTAGGTTTCCCATAAGTCTCGCGGATTTACATTATCGACATTCAAGGTATGTCGACTCCATTCGGGACCAGAGTGTACTGCAAAATGCTTAGCGCATGCCAACAACTTTTTGTATCTTGAGTCTGCTGGTCCCTGCAAACCGGTTACAACGGCAACTCCGATTCTGGATGTCAAATAAGGATCTTCACCATAGGTTTCCTGACCTCTCCCCCAACGCGGATCACGAAATATGTTTACGTTCGGTGTCCAGACCGACAAGCTCAGGAATTTGCTGTTTTCCAATCCTTTTCTACGCGCATCATGGTATTTGGCTCTGAATTCGTCGGAAATTGCGGTAAAAGCATCAAAAACCAATTTATCATCAAATGATGCAGCTATTCCGATTGACTGGGGAAGAACAGTTACGTTAGTTCCGAATCGTATACCATGCAAGGCTTCGCTCCACCAATTGAACTTTTTGATCCCCAAACGCGGAATCGCTTCTGATTCGTCACACATAAGAATTGCCTTTTCTTGTAAAGACAAGCGGGATATCAAATCTTTGGCGCGCTCTTCGGAGTTAAGTTCTGAATGCTGGTAGGGCATCTGTTGCGCCCAAATTGCCACAGTAGAAAAAATAAGGAAAAGGAATATGATTGATTTTCTCATCTTTTCTGTACTCTTCTTGAATTTAAATTATCAGTTCTCAAATTATTAAAGAAAGGAAATGGCCTGAACGAAACTTCCGAACAGACCTATCTCAACTTTCCTTCACAAAAAAACAGCATTTATTCTTTTTGCAGGGGTTCTTTTTGTATCACAAATACTACCGAAATATCATTTGGAATAAATTTGGGCTTTTGAATAACTAACGAATCTGAATTTTGTTTCCATACGAGTTTTTCGCTACTACCAAGAAGTCTTATGTTTTTGATTCTCTCTTTTAGATTTTTCTTGCCTAACAATTTCATACATACGTCATCGGTGGGCACACCCAATAATGAAGCATATAGTACATTCTTTTTCTGGGTGTAGCGAATGTCTTTTGCCGTCAAATTAACTTTTCCTTCGTTGAAACCCTGTTCTTTCATCGGGTTTATCGCATCCACCGCAGGTCCTTCGCCAAACACCTTCCATGGACGGGTATCAAAGATACTTTCCTTGTTGATTTTCATCCATTTGGCAATACCCTCTAATACTGCCACCTCTTTATCATCAATAGTTCCATCACCACGAACGGGAATGTTGAGCAGCAAGTTTCCATTCTTGCTCACAATATCAATCAAGGTTCGGATAACGGTTGCTGCCGATTTGTAACCATAATCATTGTAACGCGCCCGGTTGTAGTGCCAATCGCCAATACAGGTACAGGTTTGCCATGCAAGCGGTTGACCTTTGTCCGGCGCTCCGCGTTCCACATCCCAAACCATACATTTCTTTTGTTCTTCGGTCAGGATTTTTCCAAACATTACAGCTTCCAGTTTGCCGTGGTGGGTTGCCATGTTATGGTTGTAGTAGTGTGCGGCTATTTTCAATCCTGCGTCGCTTACCGGGTAAAGCGGCAAAGTGGTATCGTCAAAATAAACCAAGTCCGGATTGTACTTGTTGATCAGATCCATTGTCCGGTTGTAAAAGTTGTCGCAATATTCCTGCGAAGGAGGAGTCACAGCGCCTTTCTGCCATTCCCAACTCCAACCGGTACTTGGCTTGTGGTTTTGAGCATAGAGCGCTTGCGGATCAAGCCCTTCCCACCATGTTCCTTTACCATCAGCTTTTGTCAATTTCCCATCGTAAGGGACGCCTTTCATTGGACCGGTAGTGTCAGCACGTTGGGCTGTTTCGTAAAAGGTCCACGCATGAGATGCATGCACACTGATACCAAAGGGAAGTTTGAATTTTTTTGCCGCATTTGCCCAGCCTGTCATAATGTCCTTTTTAGGGCCAACGCGTACCGAGTTCCATTCGTGGTATTTACTGTCCCATAAATCAAGGTTATCGTGGTGGTTGGCCATCGCAAAAAAGTATTGCGCACCGGTTTCTTTATACAGTTTCACCAGTTTCTCGGGATTCCAGTTTTCAGCTTTCCATTCGTGAATGATGTCTTTGAATCCGAATTTGGATGGATGGCCGTAGGTTTCTACGTGATGTTTGTACTGCCAGCCGTTCTCTTCGTACATTGCCCTGGCATACCAATCGCCATATTCGGCCTGACACTGAGGCCCCCAATGCGCCCAAATGCCGAATTTTGCGTTGCGGAACCATTCGGGAACTTTGTACTGGCTTAATGATTGCCAGGTTGGCTCAAACTGGCCGGCTTGAACAGGCTCAAGATCGGTATTGACAATCACACAGTCGTTATTTTGAGAAAAAACAGAACTGGTGAAAATTAAAAGTGAGACGAGAATAATTGTAGCTATCCGTTTCATGGGTTTTGATTTAATATAGATATTCGTCGATTGCTAATACATTATCCCGGCAAAAGGATGATGTGGAAAAGATATTGTCCGCAAATTTACATTGCGGACAATAAAAATATCGATTTATCTATTATATAATTCAATATTATCGACAAATGAATTATCACGTTGTTGTTGAGGCAAATAAAATGTACTTTCTGGTGGCCCCGATTCAAGAGCCAATGCAATTATACTGCCAATTAATATGTTGGTTTGGGACAAGAATATTTCTTACTTTCCTGATTTGATAATTGCATTCTCAACCAGAGCAGTAATCTTGATTACTTACTTCCGGCAATAATTGCATCGACAGTACGCTGATCTTTTACTGTATTGTTCACCCGGTCAAACACCCCCCCTGTTTCCCAGAAAAATGGCTTGGCTCCTATCGCAAGGCATTGCTTAGTCAGATAAGTGTACCAGGCATCTACGGAATTATTGTGTTTGTCTAACTCCAAAGGAACGTGACTTGAAGATGCAGTTCTTCTATTTGCTGAATATTCGCCCATCAAACAAGGAATTCCTTTATCAATGTAGTCCGTTTTAATACTTTTGAAGTAGGCCAACTGGTCTGCTTCTTCGCCAAAAGTGGAATTGTGTATCGGCTCAAGAGTAGAATGGTTGCCCGCTCCCCAATAATAGAATATCTCGCCCCAGCCACCTTCTGAAGGATCTTTATCTAAAATAGCAAAACTGCTTGGCGTGTAATTGTGAAACTCAAACGCCAATCGGTTAGGGGTAGGGTCCGTTGGGAAAAAGGCATCTGGTTTGATATAGGCTTCAGGTCCCTGGATAGCGATAGTTCTGTACGTGTTTCGTCCGCCAGTGGAGCGGACAGCATTGATACATGTTTGATGATAAGCTACCAGGATTTCTGCATCGGCATCACTCTTAACACTGTAAGGTTCGTTAGCGCTGGCGAACATCAGGTGTTCGTCAAAATCACGAAATGCAGTTGCGATTTGTTGCCAATATGCTTTTTGCCTTGCAATGACTACATCTTTTTGAGCAGCAGTGATATTACCATCACCCTCTAACCAGCCACCGTCCCAGTGGATGTTGAGCAACACATACATATCGTTTTCCACACACCATTGTACCACGGTCTTTACAGAGTCCATCCAGGCTTGAGGTATCTGGGCAGTGGCATTGTTGCCTCCTTGCAAATACCAACCGCATGGAATGCGCACAGCATTAAATCCGGTTTGTTTCAGGAACTTAAAATATGCCGCGGTGGGAGAGGGCTGATGCCATTGATTCAATTCAAGGGTATTGCCAAGATTCACTCCCAACTTCATTTTTGCAATCAACTGTGTAGCAGTGCTGCCCATGCCAGTGGCATCGGGTGCTTTGGGGGAAATGTTATAATTCGGGTAAATCTTGGGAGCCTGATAAATTTTAATGCGACGAGCCTGTCCATTGTCGCAGGATATACGGACAATAGCTCTACGAGTTGCCCCCGTTGTATTTAAACTGATACTCTTGATTTTAATATCGGTCGTTCCACCAATTCCGCTGGTTTGATCGATTTGCAGCCAATCGGGTATGGTTGCATCATCGAAAGAGATGTACCATTTATTATCAGTTGTAAGCGTTAGTTTTGTCGAATCCAAATCATCGGACAGCGATATAGATTTGGTCGAAACATCCATCAATGGAGTGTAATTATCTTCGTTACACGAAAAAAATGCCAGCATAGTACCCAAAAGTACCAGCATTGTATATGAGAATTTATTTTTAGCCATGGTAATATTATTAAATAGTTTGTGTTGTGACAAGTACTTGAAAAATCTGATATTACATATATATCTAACTTGATGATTGAGTAAACTAAACTGGATTAAAAACATCTATTATACTCCAAGTTTGTAATTCTATTTCTCAATGAATATGTGATAAAATGCAGGTTTTAAAGTGGTCGTTAGGCACTTCACACTAACGACCACAAAAAGCACTTATCTAAATCAATCGCATTGTCATCTTTTCACCAACCTGAAATTATCGAAAGCTCCGTAGAAGCTGGTCTTGGTTTCAGCCGATCCGTAATTATGCAGATATACCTGCCATACACTCTTACCGTCGGCGCCTAAGAGTCCCGAAAGGGTAGTAACCGGGGTTCCACGTCCATCACCCAATGTAGCGTCTTTTGATTTAAAAGAAGTCAGTGGAATAGTTACAGTTATCCATCCATTCGTCTTATAGGCCGCTGTTTTGGTGGCGGATATTTGCCAGGGCTCAATTCTGGCCATAAAGTTTGTATTCTCACTAACAATACAAAGTGAACTTCCATTCCAGTCTTTAGGCACATTCATTTCAAACTTAAGGGCCCAACTACCAGCAGGATCTGTCAGATTTTCCAATGGCATCCAAGGATACTCTACGTTATTAACTTTCTTTACCGGGATTCGTATAGCTGCATTCCCTGAATTTCCAGCATCAGCAGCTTGTTTTGGTATTTCTAATACCATAAACAGGCCTCTTGACCCTGGGAAGGAATAATAAGAAGGCCATGACGAGTTAGGGTCACTGCTAGCAAGAGTGGCACCACCCCACCATTCCCACTGGAAGCCGTCGCCCCATTCAAAGTCGGAGATTCTACCGGTAACAATATCGTTCACATTGTAAGCCGTAGTGAAAGTCCCCCCCGGAGTTGTAATAACAATCGGACCTGATTTTGTTAATGACGGAGAAGTAAAGCTTACCGTTGTGCCATCAGCCGATTCATTAAATGAGCTAATGGTTTCTCCGGCAAAAGTCAATTGGCTAACATTTGAGAGGTTGCTACCATACAAGTAAACCAAATCGCCTGCAAGCGGAATTTCATAAGATGCACTAAGCACCACTGGAGGTCCCCAGATCTTGATTGAGTATGTGCCAACGCCAATTGATGAAGTATAACTGATCATATTTATCAGACTGGCATCACCACCCGATAAATTGGTCGGCACCTGAACAACGGCACTTGAATCGGTATATTCAATGACAGACAAGTCGGCATTAACACCCTGAAATGATATTTTAGTGGCATTCTTAAGGTTAAAGCCTATAATGTTAATCTTCTGTCCGGGCAAAATTGATTTTAGAATTGTATCGTTAGGTGAAGTCGAAAAATTACGAACTTGGGTAATTAACGGCTTTCCAACTATACCAATTTTATACTTTGCTGATCCATTTTCGTTTGTAGCTTCAATCACATCAAGGTCCGCTTTAGCGACTTTATCGTACGCAATTTCGGGGATCTCCACTACAAGATTTCCATTTGAGAACAGCGCCGACTTAATTGTTGCCGGTACGCCACAAAATGTTACTTTCGATACTGTGTTTAAATCTTCACCTTGTAGAACAATCCATTGGCCAGGATTTACCGATTTAACAAGAGTATCGTTAGGAGCTGCGGCATAATTTCTTACATCATTAATGACCGGAGCCGGATTAAGATCTTTTTCGCAAGCAGTCAACATTACGGAGGTAAGCGCCAGCAAAACCAGCAGCATACCATGTATGGTATTATATTTAATTTTTTTCATAAGATATTACTGTTTAAAGTTATACGGAACCGCTGGTTCCAATAATTTGGGGTTAGCAGTCTTTTCTGTCGATGGTATCGGCAGGGTGAATGTATTTATGGTTGCCTGCGTAATTGTGTTTGCCGGTTTTCCCGGTGTCACCACCCCATTGCTCGCTATAGTAAAATTATAGCGCTTTTCGTTATTAAGGATACTGATAGCTTTTGCCGGATTATAGTAGGAAAGTCGAACCAAATCAAACCAATATTGCCCTTCGGCAGCCAGCTCAATGCGTCTTTCTTTTAATATAATATCTCCGTCGAGTGAAATTACCGGATCAACACCTGCACGTTTACGCACTTCATTGAAATACATCAATGCGTCAGGGTCAGTAGTCGTACTGTTGTTCCCAAGAATTGCTTCAGCATATACTAAATAAACATCCGAAAGTCTCAGGAGTGCATTGTGTTCCGGTGAAGAGCTTAAGGTCATGGTTGTTGAGTTGTTGTCCTTTCGGGTACCAACGATGTGTTTTTTCAAACCGGCGTCACCTTTATACGTAAAACCTCCACCAGATTGGTTCAATTCAGGATAATAATCACCTTTGTACATAAATGTAGCCTTGCGACGAACAGTGTCTTTTTCTTCGTATTGGAGATATATATCATAAGTGGGCTGAATTGTAAACCAACCAGCCTGGCCGTTCGCCGATATTTCAACACCGCCCGGTGAATAAATCTGCAACATATTGCCTGATAACCAATCAGAAGTTTCGCCAATCCACTGAAGTGCAAATAGTGACTCCGGATTATCGTTGTTAGCCGTTTTGAAATTATCGTCGTAATTTGCCATTAATTCCAAACCGCTGTTTTTACACACATTGCCGGCATAGAACTTTGCACTATCAAGGAGCGCCTGGTTGCGTTGTCCCGGCGATTGCGGATTCAGGCCAGCCCATGTCAGATATACTTTTGCAAGTAACCCTTGCGCTGACCATGTGGTAACACGGCCTTTGCTGTTGGTCGATGGCAGATTCTTTGCAGCGTATGTCAAATCATTTACCACAAACTTGTACACATCCTGAACCGGATTCCTGTTCACCAATGGTTCATTGATTAAAGAGATATTGTCTTCGATGATGGGTACATCTTTCCACAACATTGCCAACGTATAATACGCATAAGCTCTGATAAATTTTGCTTCGGCTATGGCCTGATTCTTATCAGCAACAGGTATTGAGCTTGGCGCTTTTTCGTTGATCGTATTGATCGTTATATTACAATGACCAACTACTTTGTACATCGCTTTCCATGCCGCAATGACCCCTCCGTTTAATCCGGTAACCGAGAATGAGTTATATTGTGCCGCATCGTCATTCCAGCCTAATGCCATGTTTCCGCTCAATACTTCACCGATTGGCAAATAAGAGGAGTATTGCCATTCGCCCCATTGTGCCCCGGCATATAAAGCTGCTGTAGCCAACTTCAGGTCACTTGATGTCTGGTAAAAATTGTCGGTGCTTATGGAGGATAATGAAGGACGGTCGAGGAAGCTGTCGCTGCAAGATGATAAGAATCCGGCGAAAACTAAGGTCGCGTAAATTATTTTTGATTTTAGTTTCATGGGATTATTTTTTTATTTGTTTAATGTAATGTTCACGCCCAAAGTAAATACACGGGGTTGAGGATAAAATCCGTAATCTACACCGGCATTAATAGGATCCCATGATCCGATTTCGGGATCCATTCCTTTGTATTTTGAGATAATAAATACGTTAGTCACATTGGCATAAATCCGTGCCGATTTGATTGGTGACTTTTGCAAGAGCCTTTGTGGCAAGGTGTATCCCAATGCTATGGTCTTACATTTGATAAACGAACCGTCTTCCACATAAATATCAGAAGTCCTGTTATTACCATTCGTATCGTCGTTTCTTACCCCTACAATTCTGGTATCGGGATTGGTCACATACACATTTTTAATGTCGGTTGAGGAACCATTCGGGTCGTACAATCCAAGTTGTGCATGATCTTTTAATACTGTAAAGAGTCCGGCATGGGCAATTGGGTTTTCTTTATCTAAACGCAACTGATTGAATACCTTGTTGCCATAATTTGCACTAAAAAACACATTCAGGTCAAAGTTCTTATAGGAGAATGTATTGTTTAGACCAAACTGAAATTTTGGAAACGGCGAGCCAAGGTATGTTTGATCTCTCTCATCAATAATACCATCTCCATTTAAGTCTTTAAACATACGATCACCGTACCATATACTACCGGAAGCAGTTCCAACCGGCAGTTCTTCTCCATTTCTTACAGGTCGCGCATGTGGCTCAATGCCTAATTTTTTATCACCCAAAAAGTCCGATGGTTTTGAATAGACTCCATCAAAAACGTATCCATAAAATTCACCGATAGATCTTCCTTCAACAGTCTTACTGAATGAGCCGTATATTGCAGCATCTTTAACATTGAGTTTAAGAACCTTATTTACATTGCGCGAAACAGTAAAATCAGTGTTCCATGTAAAGTTTTTACCTTTAATATTTTTTGTGCTAACCTTTAAGTCAAAACCTGTATTGTTGACAGACCCAATGTTTACATAAGGTGCTTCCATTGCTCCAGGAGACCAATTAATAGTTGTAGCTGAATAATAGGGTAAGTACGTCTGCATAATGAGTCCGTCCGTTCTTCGATTATACAAATCAAGCGAAAGATTAAGACGCCAATTGAAAAGTGCAACATCAAGACCAACGTTTGCATTTTTAGTTTTTTCCCAGCCTAAGTCGGGGTTTCCCAACTGGCTCGTAAGCTGCGTAATACCGCTTATACTATTAGGTACGGTCATCAGAACTGTTGAGTACGCGTATTCACGTCCTCCGGGATTGTTGGTCAAACCATAACCTAAACGCAGTTTCATGTCACTTACACTCTTGATACTTTTGACAATTTGCTCATTGCTAATTCTCCAGGCTCCCGCCACAGAATAAGTGGATACCCTACGATTTGCCGCAATATATTTCGACGACCCGTCATTGCGGAGATTAAAGGTAAGCAAGTATTTATCGTTGACCCCCAAATTGAGACGTCCAAAGTAAGATTCCATGGCTCCCTGACTTTTGGTACCGCTGTTTTTTGCGGTAGTTGCATCTCCCGAACTAATGTTTTGCACACTATTTGAGGGAAAATTCTCGCGGTATGCTCCCACACCTTCACCATAGTTTACCAGAGCTTCATGTCCAGCCATTGCATTTATGTTGTATTTTTCCGCATACGCCACATTATATGTGAGGTAATTGCTTATTCTTGCATTGGAGCTTTGGGTATATTGATAATTACTGCTATTGATCGTCTTTTCTATCAATCCCATCTTGTAACTTGGATAAAACTGTTCTTGTGTAGCCATAGAAAAACCTCCGGAAACATCATTTCTCAGACTCAAGTGCTTCGAAAACCGGAGTTCGGCATAGACACTTCCCCAAAACTGATACCTATCGGCTTCATCCTTATTAATTAATGACATTGCATATGGATTAGCAACCTGTTGTACCCAGCCGCTGGTATTGTATGATCCGCCCCAGCTTCCATCATTATTTTGTACAGCAATATCGGGCGTTTGGGTAAGAGCCATACTAATTACATTGGAGCTGCTGGAGTTAACGTTGTCCTTTATGTTTACTAATTGAATATCTGTTCCTATTTTCAACCAATCAGTGGTCTTGTTGTCAAGATTGAGTCGCACCGTAGTTCTTTTAAAGTCCGACCCCAGAGCAATCCCTTCTTGTTTCAGATAAGAAGCCGACAAGAAATAAGTGGTACGAAGGTCTCCACCCTTTAATGATAGTGAATGGCTGGTCATCGGCGCATTCCGAAACAGCACCCCTTGCCAGTCCGTACCCTTGCCCAGGTATTGAGGATTGGCAAATTCGGGCCTTGCATCAAATCCCCACCCAATGCCTGCATTCCTTTCATTCATAAAAGTTGCAAATTCCTGCAAATTCATGACGGGCGCCTTGCTTATCAATTGCTGATATCCTGTGTAGAAATCATAGGTGATGGTAGGAGGTGCAACTTTGCCTTTTTTTGTTGTGATAACGATGACGCCATTGGTGGCTTCCGAACCATAGATGGCGGTTGCAGAAGCATCTTTCAAAACATCAAGCGTCTCGATGTCAGAAGGGTTAATCCCTGCTAATGGGTTTGTTCCATTTCCCAATGTAGCTGCATTATTCATACGTATTCCATCCACAATCCACAATGGAGAGCCGCCATTAAACGAGGATAAACCGTGTATCTGCATGGATACAGCTCCACCGGGTTGACCCGATGCTTGTTGCACCACTAATCCGGGTATTTTACCCTGTAAGGCTTGTTCAATAGTTACAGGTTGTGATTTTTTAATTTCGTCTCCTGAGATTGAAGATATTGATCCGGTTACATCTTTTCTTTTTGCTGTACCATACCCGACAACAACCACCTCATCCAATCGTTTATCACCTTCTTTTAACTTAACTTTAAGTTGATGACCAGTGACCTTAATCTCCTGAGTTATAAAACCCAGATAACTTACCTTTAGCACTTCCCCTACTTTAGCCTTAACAGCAAATGCGCCGTTTATGTCAGTCATTGTCCCTTGGGTAGTACCCTTCACTAAAATGGTTACACCTATAAGCGGGGCTCCATCTGATTCGGACAAAACAGTTCCTGTTATTAGCACATTGGAATTTTGGGCCCAAGCGAAGCCAAACGCACACAACATTACCGCAAAGATTACATACTTATTCAAAAAGCTTCTTACAACTTTTTGAACACATCGAATCACGTTTCTTTCGTTCATAAATTTACTTTTTAGATTTAAAGCTATTGACTAGATTCTACAATTTAATTACTATAAACTGATTACACACATTGTTTTTCAATTTACTAATTATCAAAAGATAGACTCGTAATTCATATTAGCTATGACATTACTTAGTACACAAAGATAGATTTCACATCGCCCTGCGGTGGGGCCAATTTGTATCAGGAAATGGGCATATTTGTCATATTCTATGTACAGACACATCAAAATTGAAGATTACCTCCTCACGTGAAAGAACTTACAGTAAAAAATCAATTATGAATAATCCAAATTGAGTCATCGAATGACTGTAAAAACTTTGGTCGTTTTAAAATTGCTATTTTGTACAGACAGTAAATACACTCCACAAGAAAATGATGACACATTTATATTGATTGGAGAATATCCATCATAATTCACCTCCAACTTCTTCAACTGATGACCGGATTGATCAAAAACAGTAATCATGGTCTGTTCAGGAACATTAGACTGAAGGGTAATATTCAATTGAGCATCGGTGGGATTCGGATATAATTTCACCATGTCTTGCTGATTATATGGAGTTTCGACTCCTGTAACACTTAAAGATTTAAGCAAAATAGCAGTGACCGACAGCGAGGGGACATTAATTTTGAATGAATTCCCATTCACCGAAACTGTGTTAAGTTTTAAAGCATTGTTAGTATGTGAATAAAAAGTCTCGGTAGAAGGCAATGAAGATAATTGCCATGTTGTATAATTTCCGTTTGCAACAGAAATGCCATTTAGGTTTACGGAAACGTTACGAGAAGAATTCATATCCCTATTGACAATAATAACAGTCATGGAATCCGCCCTATCACTCATAGTGGTATAAGCAGAAACTGTATTCTCAATGTCAGATACACTCGACACGCTATAATTCTTTGCATACCGGCTAAACAAATGAAGTGTTTCCCACATACCCGGATACCAGCTCCAGGGGGTAAATAACTCAACCCCATTGTTCGCGAATGTGCCAAGATGCGATGCATACACAACTGCTGTTGTATTTGCATTTTTTTGATCAGTTGCCGAATGCCATTCACTCACTCCGCAGGTAATACCATGATTTGCTCCATAATATGTTGTCAGCCAATCATTGATTCGTTTAAAAATATATTCGCTTTTAATACGGGTATCCCAACCACCATTCATTGTATATATTCCATTGGCTCCCGGATAATCGTAGGTCTGATCATAATACATCCGGTGTATCTGAAGTGCGGCTGAATCATTCGCAGCGTAAGCATAATTATGCAAATCAACCACATCAAGAACTCTTACACCCGAAGCCTTTTCTTCGTCGGCGCATCTTTTGATAAAATATTCGAGCCAGCTATAATATTTGCCATTTACTCTTATGGATTCGGTTCCCCACTTAAACCATTGCCATTCACTGGTTGCTACCGGACCACAAAGTATAATTCCCGGACATATAGCCTTTGCTTTTTTAGCTGTAGTGATATAATTATCCAGATATGCAGATGCAGATATCAGAGTCGGCATCACATCATCATGTGTTCCGTTCCATACATCCGATTCGTTATCCATGTTCCAATAAACAAATTGCCTTTTATCCAGTCCCAGTCCTTGTGGTTTGGATTGAAAAAAATGATTCAGAATCCCAACTGTAGAATCGGCTGGCCATGGTTGAGTATATAGATTAATGTCTCCTTCTACCTGAGCCTTACTTCCTCCGGCAGTATTGGGAGTTCCGCTTCCGGCTAGATTTTGGTTGACACCTCCCCAGTATTGGGAATGATTGAATCCCCAATCGTCAAAATTATGACTGGTACTCGAAGCCACCCTACCAATGAGCTGGAAAGCCCACATCAGCTGAAGATTGGGAAGATTTGTGGCGGCATTTTGCGAAGTTTTATCCCAGTCGTTTACATATACGTTGTTATACCAATCGGGATGGCTCGATATTTTTTTACGCCAATTGTACTTGGTGGCATTGTTTCCGCCATTGGTACGTGCCAATGTCAGACCGGCATCTTTGTAAAACTGTGCTGGTTTATCAAACCAATTATTAGCACCATAAATATAAGGTGATACAGTTCTCTTTCCCACAGAAGCATTGACAGAGATGTTGACATCTTGCGCAACTATAGGATTTACCCCTGTAAGAATCAATAGTAATAGTAGAAAGTAGTTTTTAATGACGTGTAATTTCATAGACATTAGTTAAGGTTTATTAAAATATTCCGCAGTCTTAAATCCAGAATTACCATGTGGCAATTCTGGATTTAAGACCATATTCTATATTAGATTTCCGGAGTATATTCGAATTTATCAAAATCGGCGTACGCTTTTGACTGGTTATTTTCAGAAGAAAGGAAAAGCCCCAGGAAAATCCCGGTAAATCCGCCGGCTGTTTCGGAACTGATATAGCGTGTATTCATCTTACCTATAGCATGATATGTCGTTCCATCAACTGAATATGAGAAAGAATAGTAATCAGCCGTTCCCTTCACGCGCAGGAAAACCTCACCTACGGGAATTTCAACTTTGGATTCGATATGAGACAATACTCCCATCCGGTAACGAAGGACTAAATTCCGTTTACCGCTTGAAGCCTGCTCTATCAATATATCATAATGTGATTCTTTATCCAAAAATACTGTAAGTCCGGATTCATCACCCTTTTGAGATTTGAATAAATTCATCGATGTAGTAGCAGTAAAATTTACGTGCTCTTGTCTTCGACCCACGAATGTAGGAGAATCAATATCATCTAATTTTATAGTTGATGTTTTTAAACGCAGAAAACCTTTGTTTTCAGTCAAAGAATAGTTATTTACATTGGGGTTTCTGAGATAACTCCATTCAAAACCCAACTTTGGTTCATCGAAGGTTGTATTATATGAAACCTTTTTAACAGGCTGAAATGGTAGAGTTTTGACATTCATACTCAGATCAATAGTACCGTTTCCGTTAACAACAGGCCACGAATTTTTGTCCCAACGAACCGGTGCTAAAAAAGTTTCCCTTCCCAACAAGTGATGCAGACCTGACTGAGGACGGAAAGCCAAACAAACCATCCACCAGGAACTGTCGTTAGCCTGCACCAAATCGGCATGTCCGGTACCTTGAATAGGACTTGACTGCGTTACCGCATTCATGTGTGTTAGAATAGGATTGGACGGATTCGATTCGTAAGGGCCATAAATACTCTGGCTTCGTGCGATGGTTACTTTGTGCGCATATTCGGTTCCCCCTTCAGAAACCATCAAATAATACCATCCGTCCTTTTTATAGATATGAGGAGCTTCGGGATAGCGACCGCCTGTTCCTCCCCAGATGGGTTTACTCCCGGTAATTTGTTCTCCGGTCAAAGGGTTTATTTCTGACAAATAAATCATATTACCAGGATTCGAGGTGAAATAGCATTTATCACCCTCGAAGTAGAGTGACGGGTCGATACCTGCTTGTTTTAGCCAGACTGGATCAGACCACTCTCCAGCCGGATTCTTCGTATGCACTATAAAATTACCCCTCGATACATGGGTAGTAATCATATAGAACAACCCGTCATGATAGCGAATTGTAGGTGCATATATTCCTCCAGATGGTCTGCATTTATTAAGATCAAGTTGAGAGGGACGGGTAAGGCAATGCCCGATCTGCTCCCAATTGACCAGATCCTTACTATGGTATATAGGCACACCGGGGAAGTACTCGAAACTACTGGTTACCAGATAATAGTCATCTCCCGCTTTGCACACGCTCGGATCGGGGTGGAAACCGGGTATGACAGGATTGGAGTATCCTACTCTATTATCGCCGTACGATAACACTGAAAGGCTTAGAAACAGAAGGCACAAAAAATAGATCTTTCTCATTTTATCACACATAAATAAATTACATTACGATATCAGTAAGATCACGTGCCTCAAAATGAATTGCAAACCGCGCAAGCTACTGGGTATCAGATATAAAAAAAGTAGCCGTAAAATTACGGCTACTTCCTTTTTTGCTATGGTGCATTATGTGTTGCAAATGGTATCTCAAAGTATCATTCCGGCTTTTGTAGCCTATAAATACGAAGATATTCGGATGGAGACATTCCAAACTCTTCTTTAAAGTTGATGGTAAATCTTTTGGGAGAATTATACCCTACCTCGTAAGCAATTTCCGCAATCTGCAACTGACTCTTTTCCAGCAGTTGGCGACCTCGCTTAAGCCTTATGGTCCTGATAAATTCAGCCGGCCCCTTACCGGTAATTGCCATTAATTTTTTGTAAAGATGACCTCGGCTCAATCCTAACGATTCGCCCAGAATCTCGACACTAAATTCAGTATCACTCATGTGTCCTTCAACTATTTTCAAGGCCTTCTCTAAGAGCTTCTCATCGAGCGTCGTGATTGTAATCTCGCTTGGGGATACGTCTAATTTCTGACTGAAAGACTGATGGCTCTTCTGTGTCCATTCTATAAACTTCGTGATCCTCAACTTAAGAATATCCAGATTGAACGGTTTGGTGATATAATCATCAGCTCCTAACTCCAACCCTTCTATCCTGCTTTCTTCGGCTGTTTTGGCAGTTAGAAGGATTACCGGGATATGCGACCATTTTATATTGGTTTTTATTTGTTTGCAAAGCTCGTTTCCGTCCATTACGGGCATCATCACATCACTTACCACGATATTAACATCATGGTAGGCCAACATGGATAATGCCTCCTGACCGTTATTGGCTATTAATACTTTATAATCATCGGCCAGATTGTCGCTTATAAACTCACACAAATCTTTATTATCATCAACAAAAAGAAGGACAAATTTTTTCGGCTGATTTTCTTCCTGTTTTTGTTCCGGAGCATCAAAAGCTTCTGTCAATTCCTCACTATCATCCTCGTTTTCAACAGGGGCAGCTCCCATTATCGGAAACTTCAATGTAAATACAGTTCCCTTGGGGATATTATCAGTAATGGAGATTGTACCTTCATGTAGTTTGACATATTCGCTAACGATATGCAGTCCAATCCCGCTTCCGGTTTTCCCTGCATCGTTCGATGATTGATAGAACCTATTAAAAACGAGCCTTTTTTCGTCATCACTTATGCCTATTCCGGTATCAGATACACTTATGCAAACCTCGGAGTCTTGGGTATAAATCCTCAAATCGATCTTTCCGTGATCCGGGGTGTATTTAAACGCATTCGAAAGCAGGTTTACGATTGATTTGCGGATTTTATCATGGTCAAAGTATATCCACAAACTTTCAACGTCAGAGTCAAACGCAAACGAAATCTTGCACTCTGTGGCATACATTTTGAATGAATCATAAATATCGTTCACAAAATCAACGATATTCCCGGCTTTCAAATGCAGAGATTCGGCTCCGACATCCAACTTCCGGAAGTCGAGCAAGGAGTTTATAAGGGACAGCAATTGCTGCGCATTTTTATATATCCCCCCCAGCTTCTTATTCAGTCTTTCATCTGCAACTTCTTTGAGCAGAAGCTGCAAAGGCGTTACAATAAGGGTTAATGGTGTTCGCAAATCGTGGCTGATATTCGTAAAGAACTTCAACTTCATTTCTTTAAGCTGGATTTCCTGCTCAATAGCCATTTGTGCTTTTTGTTGCGCCAGCTTTCTCTGGTGTCTTTGTCTGGTTCTGTAAATGAGGTACAGCGTCAGGCTTAAAACAGCTAAAACATATAAGGTTATAGCCCAGAACGAATAATAAAAAGGAGGAGCTACATTTATAAACAATACTTTAGGCTCATTGCTCCATACTCCATCACTATTACACGCCGAAATTAATAACCTGTATTTTCCGGGTGGCAATGAAGTGATAATAATTTCATTCGTTCTTGTTGTGATCCACTGATTGTTAAATCCCTCAATCTTGTAGCTATATTTAACCTTATCCGCATTAATTAAATCAGTCGTTGTAAATTGCAATGAAATCTGTTTGTCATTATATTTCAAATCAAGAGTGGAAGTAAACTCAATTGAATAGTTAAGCATTCTCCGCTTGTTGTACATTGAGTCAACTAAAATTTCCGTATTGCCTACCGTTAGTTTTGTAAAAACGACTCTTGCCAGAGGCTGTCTTTTTTCAGTTATTTTGTACGGATTTATAACAGTGTATCCATCGGTTGATCCTACCAATATATCACCATCTCGCAATGCGCAAATCGAATGCGCATTAAAATAATCACTCTTCAATCCGTCTTTTACAAAAAAGTTTTTACAATCTATTGTCAAAGTTTCATTTGTACTGCGATCAACTGACAATGCAGACACACCTTTACTTGTTGTAACCCAGATATTCTGAAGATTATCTTCCAAAATGCCTTGTACAATGTTATCGCACAACCCTGTCGATACATCTAAATAATATAGAGTATCCTTTTTCATATCCCATACTGTTAGCCCGGTATTTCCACCTAACCATAGAATATTATTTTTCCCTTTATAAACACATGTTATCTGCTGATTTCTAAAGCGCTGAGTTCCTTTTGCATTTGTAAAACAATAAACCCTATTGTTGTTATTCACATCAACAGTCATAAGTCCAAAGACTGTACCCACATAAATTTTATCGCCTCCGTCATAAAACATATCCATAGATCGGATTATATTATCGTAAGGGGTTTTCAAGGAACTAAAATCACTGGATCCTGCTTCCAGTTTATGCAGTTTTCCCGCCAGTGTACCTATCCATAGACTTCCAAACCGATCCACCTGAAGACTCCATACATTGTTATCCGAAAGACTACTATTGCTTGTCGTGTATTGCGAGAATTTTCCATGATCGTAGCAAAACAAGCCTTTTTGATACGTGCCAATCCAGATGCGTCCTTTTTTGTCTTCAATCATACTTGTGATCGCTGTATTGGGAATGGGAAGCTTGTTGACAATTCCGGTTTTGTCTTTCATAAACAAGCCGTCTCCATCTGTGCCCAACAAGATTTCTCCGGTTGTCATTTCCAGAATTCTACTTATATCGTTGCATTTGTTGCACTGTATATTAGCAAAGAAGTGAAAACTTTCATTATAGAAGGACAATCCTTTTTTATTATGTCCAATCCACACCGTTCCTGTATTATCAATAAAAATACAATTAATATTATTCGCGGATAAGGTAGTAGGATTCAACGGCTGGCTTATAAAATTTCGCATAGTGCCATCCTGCAGATTATAGACAAACAGTCCCTTATGGTCTGTTCCAATCCATATTTGATGGTTTTGCCCTTCCTTAATTGTGATAACATTGCTTTGGGCCTGAATATCTGATTTTAGCTCAATAATATTCCAGTCTTCTCCGTCACTTTTCTTATAAAACACCTGATCATTCTTATACGAATAAATCCACAATCCATTTTTTGAATCCACAAATATCTTACCATAGTTGTTAACGGTGTACTTTTGAATATAATCTGGGATTGTAATTATAGTTTGCTTCCCTGTCCGTTTATTCATTTTCCAGAATACTCCTGATTGCTGCATTGCATATATAAATTGATTGTCCCGACTAAAGGCGACACTGGAAATTCCATCGATTCGGACTCGAGATTTCAGGCAAATGGTATTTCTATCCTTTACATTATAGATGTACACATTGTTTCGGCTAAGGACAACCAGGTTTTTCGCTTTATCAACAAAGATTTTACTATTTTCATCGGACATAATACCCAGATTTCTCAGGAATTTCCTGACATCAGTCTCAAAACAGTCTTTTCCCCTGTTATAGACTGCATAACCATAACCAAAATCGATCCAGATATTTCGCAACCCATCTTCTTGTAATCCGACTATATTATTGGTCAAGAGAGTATTATGAACGCCCGGATTCACCATATAAACCTTGAATTCGTATCCATCATACCTGTTCAACCCATTTCCGGTTCCAACCCAAAGAAATCCATAGCTATCTTTCAATAGTGACGTAACACTGCTATTTGAGAGACCATCACGAGTTCCTAAGTGATGAAATACAAATGATGTCTGACCAATGATATGGTTTGACAATATCAATAATACACTGGTTACAAATAGGATTTTAGTATATTTCTTCATATAAACAAAGGGATATTATATGATAATTATTTGCAAATCTTTCTCTTGAGCAGAATACTGCTAATTGCTCTAAATGGTAAAAAAGACAACTCCCATGATTGTTTAGCTTTTAATCACGGGAATTGTCTTTATCCTATCTTACCTCAACAAATTCAGGCTCATAAGGTTCGACGGTAAAATTACCATTATAATCTTTGTCAAAAAGGACACTTCTGGATTTTCCTTTCATGGGTATCACTTTTGGCTCCCCGGTGACATTCAGGTATAAGTAATGTTTTTTGTCTATTTGCCTTGCCATCACTCCCGAAGGTACATCCGGGCCTTTTTTGATGCCTAGATCTACGATTAGCTCGTCGAGCAAAGGATTGAGAACACTGGCATCAGCAGGTAGGCCAACATAAATCGCCCGACCTTTACCATATTTATTGGAAGTAATGATGGGGTAATCAATATCCAGGCTTGTTATACGACCTAAAACTTCTCCACCTTTCGGCTCAATAACATCATATCTGGCCGACTTAGTGTCAATCGTTTTTCCCTGGTAAGTAATTTCAATTTTACTTCCATTAAAGGACTTTCTCGAAATCTCATTCATCGATTCAGTTTCTTCGTAACTTGCTACACGAATTCCAAAGACTTCACTTAACTTTCCAGGATGAGTTATTTTAAACACTTGACCCGTCTCATCAACCAAGGCCGAATTGCTCGTCATGATTACTGTGCCGCCATTTTTCACAAATTCGCGGATTTTGGAGGCTGTATTTTCATCCATCACCGTTACACCCGGGACAATCAACAATTTGTATTTCAAATCACTTTTACTGATTTCCAAAACATTGGCATCCATATTGCGATAATAAAACAAATTCCAACAAGCTTGAAGCTGATTCTCTTGTTGTTCGGGAAACGAGCTGCTGGCTATCTGACTTGGAAAGGAGAAGGCCATCCCAACCTCAGGCCGGGGGGTATAGGGAAAGTAATTTCTGATTTTATTAAATTCATCTGCAAGTTTTTTGTATTCAGCATACTTTCGGTTCGGCACACCGTCCCAATCCAACATTCCTTGTAAATACTGTTCTTCTCCGCCCCACATACTTTGCCATGTCCAGCCACATACCATCTGGTTTCCATACATCAAAGTGGCATAAGCCGACTTGCGAATCGAATTGGGTACTGCTGTCATGGTTGTAAACTCGCTGCACCAGAATGGATTTTTGCTTTCGAACTGAATTCTTGATATACCAAAAGCCGCATTCATTACTCCCCAGTTTGTGGTTAGGGAGTTTCCGGGGTAGAAACCACAGCCCTCTCGCGCCATTTTACCGGAATAAGCAATTTCTGACCAGTCGATATATTTCAGCGGACTGTAGTACCACGCATTCGTATTTGTCAGCACTCCCGGAGCATTGGTGTTGACTTTATCCAAAACGGCAAGCAAAAAGTTGTTCACTTCGATGGAGACAAACGTGCGGAAATCGAGAATTTTCTCGGGAGCGCCGTTTTTCTGCCCTTCAGTAGGCAGGCCGACTTCATCAAAGTTATTCAACCTGCGCGACCAACGTTGAGTAGCCCACGCTTTATTCAACCCTTCAAGAGTACCGTATTTCTTGTGCAACCACTCTGCAAATCGTAATCGAACAGTTTCTGAATAGGAAATAGGGCCGTCACCCGATTCGTTGTCAATTCCAAAAGCCAACAAAGCGGGATGTTTGGCATATCTTTTTGTAATCACATCTGTATATCGAAGTGCATA
This sequence comes from Bacteroidales bacterium, assembly GCA_963668555.2. GTDB lineage: Bacteria > Bacteroidota > Bacteroidia > Bacteroidales > UBA7332 > CAXXIC01. The sequence continues at coordinate 2,965,886 of CAXXIC010000001.1, read as the reverse complement.
CTTCTGGTAGTTGGGATCTCCCGCATCATCCATATAGCGGTGATTGGGATACAATTGGTTTCCTGTCGCACTGACAACATCAATTGATGGATATTTCTTGTGCAACCATATAGGGGCTGGATGTACGGCAATATCCAGAATTACTTTAATTCCTGCTTGGTTCATTAAATCCATCACTTGATCAAACCACTCAAAGTCAAATTTACCCTCAGCCGGTTCATAACTATCCCACGCTAAATGTCCCATTCTGACAACAGTAAAACCTGCTGATTTCATTAGTTGGATGTCGGTTTTTATTTTTTCAATATTTTTATCATCATGCGGATGATAATTGGCGCCGACATACAACCCCTGAGCTTTCAAATTGCAGCAAAAGATGGTTGCAATTGCAATCAACAACAGAGATTTTAATTTAACTGATTTCATTTTTAATATACTATGTGAGTTGATTTATATTTTCTCTAAGATTCAGATTACAATCTATATATCAGCTGACTGAGAATTCGTTTTATTTCTGAGTAATCCCCTTCCAGCTATCCGTTCTAAACGGAACAGCAGGTAACCCGTCCGAATTTATCAGGTTGCAGACCGGATTATCTGCCCATGCATAACGTACAGCGACCGGTTTACTTACTTTATTGGAGTGAACTACAACATTGTCGCCCTTAATTATTGCTTTTGCCCAATAAAATTGTTTGTCATCACCGGCAATAGCAAAGCCTATAACTTCCTTTCCATCATATGTTTTTAACCCATCCTCTGTATTCGAAAAACGAATGTGAATTTCTTCTCCAATGATGCTGAAACTTTTAAACATTGGACCACTCGCAATAACTTTTTGCTTATAGACCTGCTTATCAGCAATCAACGCTAACCGACGACCAACTTCCTGCTTATTTAGCGGGTGAATGGTTTCCGCATCGCCAATATCAATAATGCAGGCCATCCCTGTGTTGGGTTGAGCGAGTGTCATGGTTTGCGCTTCACGCAATTCAGCCCATTCGCTTTCCATCGGTTCAGGTTGTACTTTCTTGTAATTTGCCAACTGTACAAATAAGAACGGAAGGTTACCTTGCCCCCAACGTGTTCTCCAATCGGAAATCATCATCGGAAACAGTTTGCGATAATTATAGGCTGCCGAATCGTTGGCTTCTCCCTGATACCACAGGAATCCTTTGATTCCGAACGGGATAAGCGGATGAAGCATTGCATTGTAAAGCACGGTAGGATAATACTGATAATTGATAATTTTCGAAAATGCGGGCTCAAGATTTTTTTGATACTTCCACTTTCCTGCTAAAGAAATTCTATATTTCCCATCCGCCAAATACAGATCTTCTGCCGGTGGATTTATTCCACCTCCGCTCCACATCATAGCTATCCTGAGGGCAATGGTATTCTCTCCTTTTCTCACAATGCCGGCCGGAATCGTGTAGGTATGATTCGGATTGCTATTCCATACGGTTTTGCAAATTTCAACGCCATTGAAATAGAGCGAATAGTTCATCTCAGGATGCCCGACATTCAGCGTCAGATCTTTTCCGGTAAAGGATTCGGGCAATACTACCTTTTTTCGCATCCAAACCATTCCTTCGTAAGCTCCAATCCCGAAATCTTTAATCAATTTAGGCATTTCAACAACCGACCAATTAGAATCGTCATAATCTGTTGACGGAATAATCTTATCGGTATTGTTTTGAGGGCGATATACAATATCCCAAAACGAATTCCATTAAGACTATCCCTGACAAAATGATTTGGAGTGAGCGTATCATTGCTCAGTATCCTTGCCCTTGATATTGGTGAGGAAAGTAACATTTCGCGGCTCGTCCACGATTCGACCGGAGTGCCCCCCCAGGTAGTTTGAACAATTCCTATCGGCACATTTTGATCGATATGTATCTTTCGTGCAAAATAATAAGCAACGGCAGAAAAATCTTTTGCATTCGTTGGGTCGCATACTTTCCATTTACCCGATAGAATATCGTCTTGAGGTGTTAATTTTATATCATGACCCACAAATATAAAGCGTATCTGAGGGTAATTGGCTTTTGCAATCTCGTTTTTTGAGTCTTGAGCCTGTTGCACCTGCCACTCCATATTAGATTGTCCTGAAGCAAGCCAAACATCTCCGATAAGAATTCCTTTGAGTATAATTTCAGTGTCCGGCTTTCCCACTTCTGTTATTTTGAGTGTATAAGGTCCTCCGGCTTTGAATTTAGGAAAACGGACTATCCATTTTCCATCTTTATCGGTTTTTGCTTTAACAATAGTACCACCCAATTGGGCAACGATTTGCGAACCAGGCATAGCAGTTCCCCAAACAGGAATTTTAATATTGCGCTATAAAACCATACTATCGCCAAAAACTTTGGGTAACGATATTTTCGCAGAAACTAACGCAACAAAAAAACAAAGAACAATACTAAAAACATTTTTTTTCATGGGTGTGATTTCTTATAGTTTTTCGAACCGGGCAACCCAACCGCCAGCCGATGCTAAATGAATGACAAGCTTATCTTTATTGGTTAATATCTTTTCCTCGCGTTTATAATCGGTGGCATCGCGGTCGGCGTTGATACCATCGCTGAATATTTCGGCTTTGTATTTTCCTTCGGGCAGAAACGACAAATCGATAGTCAGCGTATGGGCATCCCAGTTGGTCAACGCACCTACGTACCAATTGTCATTTTTGCTGCGTGCCGTTACAATATATTCGGAAACGTTGGCGTCCAACACAACTGTCCGGTCTGAAACAGTAGGTATTTTGGCAATAAAGTGTGTACATTCAGCTTCCTTGCGGTAAGCGGTTGGATTGTCGCACAGCATTTGCAGCGGAGCTTCAAACACCACATACATAGCCATTTGGTGTACACGGGTTCCCTGACTCATTGGCAACGAGTTTGATGGCTGGTAGTTTTCTCTTGTAGCATTGCGCATAGCTCCGGGAGTATAATCCATCGGACCCGACATCATTCTGATAAACGGAAGTGTAACATCGTAAGGCGGCATATTATCGCGTGCCCATTTTGCATTTTCCAATCCTTTTACACCTTCGAAATTCAGCACGTTAGGCCATGTTTTTTGAATACCCGACGGTTTCATGCCATGATAATCGAGCAGCATCTTATTTTTAGCAGCAATTTCGGCTAAGTCGTAGCACGAGCGCATCGTTTTTTGATCGTCACGGTCGAAAAAGTCCACTTTAAAGCCCTTAACACCCATTGCAGCATATTTCACAAAGGCCTTTTCCTTCACAATATCCAGATCGTGCCAGGCAGACCAAAGCACAATTCCTACATTTTTACTTTTAGCATAATCGAGTATCGCTTTGAGGTCTATTTCATCCGACGAAGATAATATATCGCGCCCTTTGTACCAACCCTCATCAAGCACCACATATTCAACGCCATACTCTGAAGCAAAATCTATGTAATATTTGTAAGTCGGAGTATTAATTCCAGCCCTGAAATCGACGTGAGTGATATTCCAGTTGTTCCACCAGTCCCAGGCTACCTTTCCGGGTTTTATCCACGAAGCATCCGTAATTCGCGAAGGAGATGCCAAACGCTGCACCATATCGTTGTCAGCCAATTCTTTATCATTTTTACTGATAAAAACTACTCGCCAAGGAAATTCACGCGATTTCGAGGTTTTAGCAATAAAATCGGCTCGTTTGCTTACCCAGAAATTCAAGTTTTCATAGCCTCCGACTCTTTCATTCAGAGGATATTTTGGGAAAACGCCCTTAAATCCTTGCTTTGTTTGTTTATTGAGGCCAAGGTACATTCCTGGATAATCCTCCAGATCTGTTTCCATCAGCAAAGCTTTCTTTTGATTTCCCAAATCAACCAATAATGGGAGAATTGCCAATGAATCGTTGCGAAATTGTGAGATTAGACTCTGGTCATATATAATTTCAAAAGGCGTTTGAAATTTGTCGCCCTCGCGGGGATCGCGCACATAAGGTATCCAAGCCTTGTGGTCGGTTTTGAAATTAAAATTTGCCTGCTCTTCAGCAATTACAATTCCATCTTTCTTCGTGGAAAAAAAACGATAAGCAACACCATCGTTGTAGGCTCTGAAAACAATGCCATAATCACCTTCGAATATGACTGTCATCTGATTATAGTTGTCCGCAATTTCTTTTTTCCGGTAATTAACCGCAGTAATTGTCTTGTTTATTGAATTCCTTTTTGCTGACTTTATCTTAGCATTTTTACCTAACACTGTTCCATCAGCCAACAACAAAGAAATATTGGATGGCGCTATTATCGTTTCGCCGGATTGAACTAAAGTCCAGCTGAGTTCTGCCCCAACTTGTAGTTGTAATGCTATTTGCTTATCGGGAGACAACAACTTCATCTCAACAGGATTTGCTTTAGCAAAACATACTTGTATAGAAAGCATCACTATAAATAACAATGAAAAAGATTTGATCATATTCATCACATCAATTTTTAATATATGCCAAAACAATTAATTCCTTGAATAAATCAGGTGTAATGAGAACGTTAAAAATGTCGAATAACGATCGAGATTCGAACATTTCTGTTTTTACTTAAACAGTCTCTTTGCAAATAGGATGTTTCGATCCGAGGCTCGAAACGCCTATCTGCATTGTAGTTAGTAGTAGAAAGAGGGTGTTGCTTTTCATGGTATATGCACCCAATAAACGATATAAATCTCAAAATTAAAGTTACTCCTTCATTATGAAAAAAGAGACTGATTGAAACTCCCGAAGCAGGACAATCAGCCTCAACAAATCAAAACTAATACGTATGAAAATATAAAAAACAAACCGCTTTGTTGTATTTTGCATGAACTATCCATCTTACTAAAATTAGAACAGACGGTATCATTCCTCATATAAACACATTCACAGAAACAGAAATCAGTTAAAATATCCGCCAGACAAACAAGTTGACTTGCTTATTAATTCCAAATTCCTGGATTCTGTGCATGAAAAACAACAAACGAAAAACACTTTGCAAATATACCTTTATGGGTTTCGATCGTTAGTGCTATTTTGTATCAAAGAACATCCTCTTTTGTTGCATTTTTTATTACGATCAAAACAAAGCCCACCAAACTTTCAATCAAATTATCTTTCTGACAGATAAGAGCTTCTTTTCGGCAACAAGCTCTGCCTTCGTCAATAGATAAATTCTCCGCATTGCAGCTCGACTCTCCTGCAAAAAAACAGGCAACCAACAACCCCTCGATCGGAATCGAGGGAGAGAAACGCACTACAAATGCGTAACGTATTGAAAAGGCAGATTAATGAAATCCGCCTTGACCGTAGAGAGTAATTAGTGAGGGGGTGAGCCTTAGTCCCCCTCTCACTAAAACAGCCTTACTATAGTCCCTTCTATATTGACTCTACTTTGACTCTATGCTATAACTGTGATAATACTGTAGTTACATAGAGATAAAATAGTAATAAAATACTCTTTATTAGGACTATTTTATCTCTGTGATATTAGTGCAATTTAACTATAAATCCTATCTTTGTACCTAAAGGCAACCTATATTCAACCCTGAATAAAGATTGAAAGAAAAAGGGTCCCGATAATTATCGGGAGAAGGAAAGAGGATTAGAAAGCAAATTGTAAATCAATAAGATGGCAACAGTAAAAGGCCCGTTTGAATTTACGGGAAGCATCAAAGGAGTTGCCCCCCATTAACGAAGATCTGCTTGAGCTCTCCTGCAAGTGGATCAGCCAATGGTATTCTACAGAGACCATTATCGACGAACAACAAATCGGAGTATCCATCTATGAAGAGCTGCAGTCTAAACTGACCGACGATGTCAGTCTGATACTGGGAGTCGGGGTGGAATTTGGCAAGGTGGGTTTTGACGGCAATCCGGTGGAGGTGAAATATGCCGGCTGTGCGAAGGTCTTGGGAGTAAGATAGTTGAATGCAACGGATGCCGTTTACGAACGAATATAAAAAAAACGGGCTGTACTTTTGTACAGCCCGTTTTTTTATGATATATGAAATTATTATTTCGCGCTATCGCCTTTAGTTTGCTGAGTTGCAGCAGGAGTAGTCGTTTCAAAACCGGGATTTGCTACACCGGGAGCAGTTTGTGTCGCTTGTTGAACCTGCTGTTTCAATGCTGCATCTTCTTCAGAGCTACCACCTGCTTTGGGATAAAATGCGGCAGACATAACACTTAATACCAGAATGGCAGCGGCAAGTCCCCAGGTTGCTTTCTCCAGAAAATCTGTCGTTTTACGAACACCCATAATTTGATTTGATGAGGCAAAACCTGACGCTAAACCACCACCTTTAGAATTTTGCACCAACACGATCAGGACCATGAAAACAGCTGCAATAACAACGAGAATTGTAATTAACAAATACATTTTACTTATGCTTTTTTTATGTTAGAAATAAGTTTTTCCAAAAAACGGATTTGATCCGCAAAGTAAACACTTTTTTCCGGATATTTCAAACTTAATTTTTTTATTATTTCAATCGCTTTGTAATAACGCTTCTGCTTGATATATATTTTGGCAAGACTCTCTGTCAACAAATCATCTTCATCCAGGATATTTATGTCATTATCAATAGGTTTTAACTCAGCCTCAGGTTCGTCTTTTGAAACCGACAGTTGCTCGCGAATAGAATCACCCGTACTGGCAAAGTTGATAAAATCATCGATTAAATCCTGATGCTTAAGCTTCGCCTCTTCCTGTGGAGCCTCAGCAGCGTCTTCCGGTTCATCGGTTACCAACAAGCTGGCATAATCCTGTGTTGCAATAGCCATCCGGGCTGCTTTCTGAGTAGGCTTCGACAACGATTGCTGTGGCGCATGGTCCTGTAAAAAAGAATCGATCAGCGAGAAAGTATCAGTCGCTGCGGTTTCTGTTTTCCGGCTCTTTTGCGCGAGGTAATAGTCAAAAACATCATTCCACAAATCCTCTTTGATAGATAAATAGTAGAATAACCGACGACGATCCGACACAAAGACTGACGAACGCTGCACTTCTGTAAAGAAATCGGGATGACGAAGCAGGTACAGATTCTTCAGGTAAAGGAACCGGATAGACTGACAATACGGATAGCTATCCAGCGCATGTTTCAATTCTGCCAAAGTCCCGGCATTAAGCAAAGAAGGATCTTCTATCCATTTGAAATATTCTTCAACCATTACCATCACCAATTCGCCACACTGGCATTGTAAATATTATCAGTCAGCTCGTCTACAATCTCTTTAATCAACTGATCCTGTACCTGAGTCAGCATCTTTGTACTGCTGAAGTCACGATACGCTGAAAAGGACTGATCAAAACTTTGTTTTGGATTCTGCTTATTGGTAAATTTCACTCTCACTGTCACTGTCAGTCGGGTTTCTGATGCATAGGCATTTTCTTTAACGGCTTGTGGGGTGAGGTTATAACCGGTAATCTCCCCCTCCAAAGTCAGGTCGCCATTCTGCTTAACAGGACGCAAACGAGTCTGACGGTTAAAGATATCGCGCAATCCTTCCGTGAATTCCTGAGATAAAGGCGCATAGACCAACGCTGCTTTGATCGGAAATTCCGTAATCGTGAAAGTCTTCACTTTATTATAGTCTATCGAAGCCCCGTTAAACTTATAGGCCACGGTACAGGATTGAACCAATATGATCAGGATAGACAGAAAAATTATTTTTTTCATTCGGGATGAAATTTATTAAGCCTCTTAGCGAGGTTCTTTTAAATCTTTTAATTTAATCTTCAAGACCGTATTCTTTTATTTTACGGTAAAGAGTACGTTCTGATATTTTTAGCTCCAGAGCTGCCGGACGTCTTTTTCCTTTATATTTCTCCAGCACTTTTTTGATCAGCTCTTTCTCCACATCATTCAGCGTAATGATCTCCTCGTGCTCTTCTTCATAATCGTCCATATACTGAATCTGTTCTTCGGATTCCTGGGTTGGTATCTGAATCGTAGGCACCTGGCTCATCGGAGACTGCACGACAGATTCCGTCGAAGCAAAAACACTCACTTTCGACAAATCCGGTTCTTTACCCGACATTATATCATGCACCAGCTGCTTGAGCTCATGCATCTCTTTGCGCATATCAAACAGTACCTGATAGAGAATCTCCCGCTCCGAACTGAAAGTCCGTTCTTCTTTTCCTTTCCCGAAAAGAGCCGGCAATCGTTGCTCATTGAAGTTGGGTAAATAATTTTGTAAGATCAGAGCCGATATCTCGCGATTTTGCTCGATTATTGAAATCTGCTCGGTTATATTCTTCAATTGACGGATATTACCCGGAAAACGATAGTTGAGCAACATATTTTGCGCATCCGGAGTCAGATAAATAGCCGGCATCCGGTATTTATCCGCAAAATCGGCAGCAAACTTACGAAAAATCAAATAAATATCTTCACCTCTCTCGCGCAAAGGCGGTACCTGGATAGGTACAGAATTCAGACGATAAAACAAATCTTCGCGAAAACGACCGTCAGCGATAGCAGCATCCATATTAAGATTGGTTGCAGCCACTATCCGCACATTCGTCTTTTGCACTTTCGAAGACCCCACCTTGATAAATTCACCCGATTCGAGTACCCGCAACAATCGGGCCTGAGTGGGAAGGGGTAGCTCCCCTACTTCGTCAAGGAAAATAGTCCCTCCGTCTGCAACTTCAAAATAACCTTTGCGGTCAGATAAAGCCCCTGTAAAAGAACCTTTCTCGTGGCCAAACAACTCGGAGTCAATGGTCCCTTCGGGAATTGCGCCACAGTTTACTGCAATGTAACTGCCATGTTTACGACGACTATTCTGGTGAATTATCTGCGGAAAATACTCCTTACCTACCCCACTCTCTCCCGTAATGAGTACTGAGAGATCAGTAGGTGCAACCTGTATTGCAATATCTATGGCACGATGGAGAGCCGCCGAGTTTCCGATAATCCCGAAACGTTGCTTAATTTGAAGAACTTCTGATGTAGACATATCTATCAACCCTAATTATATCATTATTTAAAAACAAATTGCGGCGCAGCTCAAAACATGCCGATAAATATTTTATCAAAACCAACGTCGGCGCACCTGATGCAAAATGCCTCCGTTGAAAAGTCTTTTTAGCCGTAACCGTATAAACTGCTTAGAAACGAAGTGTTCGTTCCACCCAACCCACAATAAAAATATCAAGCCATAGTAAGAAATCCTAAAGACCTCATGCCAGAAATCAAATGTATAATATCCATTCCCGGCCAACCATGGAATCAACCCGATCCTGAGCAAATTATACAAATATAAAACTGCCATACATAGAGGGATATACCACAATTTAGCCCGCACTGGCCCGCAATAAAGCAACATAATCATCAGAAAGATATAAAGTTCCTTCAGGGCCGTGCAGCCCCAGATAACGATGACCTGGTAACCTGTTTTTAGATAGAGTAAATCATTTCTGGCAAAAACATCTAAGCCTAAAAATTGCATCAAGGCAGCGCTCAATCGTGCTGTAAAGCAGGAAACCTGATACATTTCACCTGACAAATCACTTCCCAGCAATACAAATCGATGCCCATGAGGATCTGCGTCTATAGCCATCTTCCAGGTAACGAAAGCATAAGTAAGCAGCGCCCAGAACCACACCAATGCTATTAATGGTGAATTCTTACGCATCCATCGGGTTGATATCTGAAGGGATCTTAGCATCCGGGAGGGTATTTATCTATGCAAAGTTAATAAAATCAGGACAAAAATGACACCGCGGCTACACCTTTTCGGAAATTTTGGCAGAAAACAAGCATCCATGAATCAGACGTTTTTCATTGAAAAAAGTGGCCATAATCAAATAACAACGAATCAAATAGTTCAAAGTTGAGTATATTTGCCAAATAAAAAAAGCCCAGAAGACCTTCAAACAATGAATCTCATCATCGATCAGGGAAATACCCAGGCTAAACTGGCTATTTTCCAAAACAATCAGCTGGTAAAATGGGGGAACACTCCCTTAGCCATAGGTGAATTTATAACAAACTTCATTGGTGAAGCGTCAATAACCGGCATCATATTATCCTCCGTCAGGGAGCTACCCAAAGACACAATCAGCTCACTAAAAAGCATTAGTTCAAACCTGATTGTATTGAACCATCAGACGAGGCTTCCATTCACACTGGCTTACCGCACCCCGGAGACATTAGGGCGCGATCGCATTGCCGCTGTCGCGGGAGCCTGGTTTGACCATCCGGGCTGTAATATCCTGGTGATCGACGCAGGTACGGCTATCACGTACGATTTCATAGAAGCCAGCGGCATATATCAGGGCGGCAACATTGCACCCGGGCTCGAAATGCGCCTCAAAGCCCTGCACCACTTCACCGGGAAACTGCCTTTGGTATCGAAAACAGGCGACACTCCGCTACTGGGTTACAACACCGAAACAGCGATTCGGTCAGGAGTGGTACAGGGACTGATTTTTGAAATTGAATCCTACATTGACAGACTAAAAACAGAGAAACGCAACCTTTTGGTTTTTTTAACTGGCGGAGACGCTTTTTATTTTGACAAAAAGTTAAAAAACACCATCTTTGCAGATGAATTTCTTGTTTTGAAAGGCTTAAACAGTATACTCGAATACAATGCACAAAATTAAATCTATTCTCCTCAGCGTCTTTGCTTTAGCCTCGACCGCTACTTCATTTGCTCAAACAGGTACCGACTCTCCTTATACCCGATACGGCTACGGCCAATTATCGGAAAGTGGATTTGGCGCAAGCCGGGCCATGGGTGGCGCAGCTCTGGGAACAAGATACAACAACCGGATTAATCCGGCCAACCCTGCATCTTACTCGGCTATCGACTCTACCACATTCCTGTTTGACTTCGGAGTTTCCGGCCAAATGGGATACTTTAAAGAAGGGAGCCAAAAAGCTTCGAAATACAACGGCAACATTGACTATATCGCCATGCAATTCCCCATTTCAAAAGGAATTGGCGCAAGTGTGGGAATTATCCCCTTCTCTAATGTCGGTTACCAATTCGGTGATTCAATCAAAGCTAAAGGTCAGACCAGCTATATCGGTCAAACCAGCTATATCGGCAATGGAGGCTTCTCGCAAGCTTATGTGGGATTTGCAGGTAAGCTTTTCAACCATGTCTCTGCCGGGGTAAACCTGAACTACTTTTTCGGCACAATTAACCACTCCCGACAAACCATATTTAAAAGTGGGGCAACGTCTGACATCATCACGAATCAGGTCAGAGCCAGAGGTTTGAAAACAGACTTTGGTTTACAAATATTCAGTAATCCGGGCAAAGAGAGCTATTTCTCACTAGGTCTTAAATATTCACCTAAGACGAAGCTAAATACAACTACGACAGAGATGGTCTATCTGGTAGATACAACAACTCTGGATCGGAAATTTGAACTCCCCGAAACTTATGGTGCAGGCCTCGCCTTTCAGTTGAATAAAAAATGGAGTTTCGCTGTTGACGGATTATACCAAAAATGGGCTGATATTCAATACTATAGCACCAAAGACACACTAAACAATAAGTTTAGAATATCAGCCGGAGCCGAATTTACACCTAATTCAGTGGGACGTTATTATTACGAAAGAGTCCGATATCGCTTTGGAGCTTATTATTCCAACAACTACCTGAATGTAAAAAACAGTAAACTCAACGAATATGGGGTAAGCGTGGGATTAGGATTACCATTTAAAACCTCCAAATCCCAACTCAATATATCAGTTGAATATAGCAAACTTCAACCCGAATTTGCATCCTTTGTTAAGGAAAACTATCTGAAATTCACTCTAAACCTGACATTCAACGAATTCTGGTTCTTCAAGCGAAAACTGGATTAACAGGATTTACAGCAAGCCGGGTTCAGCAATAAAAACGAGCATGCCAGAGAGCGGCTAAAAATTCAGAATAAAGAAATAAAAACGCAAAGGCACAAAGACGCAAAGTCCGTACATACAATCTATGTATTTCTTAGCGCTTTTGTGTCTTTGCGTTCATTTTATACTTTCGACGCACTTCTCTAAGATAATTGATTACAATGCAAACAACAAAACTTAAATCATATATTTCAAAATCCATAAGTGCCATCAGCCTGACAGCTCTTATATTTTTACTTATTACGGCATGTAACGAAAAAGAGAGCGAAACAATTAAATCGTTCAAGAACCTGAAGCTTGTCCCTACTTTATTAACGACAAAAGTCTCCTCGCTAATTTCAGACTCTGGAGTCACCCGCTATCGCCTGGCAACAGACGAATGGGCTGTATACGAGCGCGGCAATGAACCCTACTGGCATTTCCCCAAAGGTGTATATGTAGAGAAATTCGACTCGATGCTACACGTAGAAGCCAGTATCAAATCGGATACCGCCTATTTTTATGAACACAAAAAACTATGGGTACTGAAGAAAAACGTCAAAATATTAAATCTCCAGGGTGAAACATTCGAAACAGATGAACTCTTCTGGGATCAATATCAACAAAAAATCTACTCGAACAAATACATAAAGATCCGGCAAAAAGACAAAATCATTACCGGACTCGGATTTGAATCGAACGAATCGATGACTCGCTACCAAATCCATAAAACCCAGGGGATTTTTGAAATACATGAATCGAAAAACGACACCGTAAAATAATATAGCTGTGACATTCACAATCAACATACTTGTTGCATTGGCTTTTTCCTCATTTTTTTCGGGAGTGGAGATGGCTTTTCTTTCGTCAAACAAATTACGATTTGAGCTGGACAAGAAAAAAAACAGCTTGTCCGGATGGATCCTGAACCACTTTCTTGAACGCCCCGACTATTTCGCCTCTACCCTACAAACCGGTTATTTTCTGGCTATTGTAAGCCTGGTTATTTACACCACAAGTGCTATCGATTATATATTAAATCCAGTTACCGACAGCACCCTTCTTATTTTACCTTTACAAATAACGGTAGCAACCCTCCTGGTCCTTTTCGCGGGTGATTTTATCCCCCGTACGATTTTTCGTATCAATCCCAATAAGACACTCCGCTTTTTTGCACTCCCGCTCTATATCAGTTATATTATACTTTATCCAATAAGCAAACTTATTTCATCATTTTCCGAACTGATTTTAAAAGGATTTGGCGTAAAAAAGAATCATCATAGCAAAATAAAAAAAACCTTCGGCAAGGTAGACCTCGACTATTTTATCCGACAAAGCCTGAATGATGCTTCCGGCGAAACAGAAATGGAAACCGAAGTAAAAATATTACGTAATGCACTCGACTTCTCAAATATCCGCCTGCGGGACTGCATCGTCCCCCGCACTGAGGTAGTTGCTATCGAATGGAATGAGAGTCAAGAGACTCTTCTTGAAATATTCATAGAAACCGGGCTTTCCAAAATCATCGTATTCCGTGAAAATCTCGACAATATAGTAGGATATATACATTCCTCCGAAATGTTTGACGAACCTTCAGATTGGCATACCCGGATCAATCAGATCCAGGTGGTCCCGGAAACAATGACGGCAAATAAATTAATGAAACTGCTCATGCAACAAAGAAAAAGTATAGCAGCAGTGGTAGATGAGTTTGGTGGAATTTCAGGAATTGTAACTCTGGAAGATCTTGTAGAAGAAATTTTTGGAGAAATCGAAGATGAACACGATACTAAATCTTACATTTCAAAAAAGATCAGTGAGACAGAGTATGTCTTTTCAGGAAGACTGGAAATTGATCAAATCAACGAACAATACGAGCTTAACCTTCCGGAATCTGAATCCTATACTACTTTGGCGGGATTAATCTTACACTATCACCAAAAATTCCCAAAATTGAACGAAACGGTAGTCATTGAACCATTCAGTTTTAAAATTCTGAAAGTTTCATCTACCCGGATTGACCTACTTCGGCTAAAAGTCCACTAAACAATTCATTTTTTTTCACAGCCATATTTGTATTCATAGCATTTTTTGTATCTTCGTGCCCTAGCTTAAAAATAATACTATAAACTAAACTCAGAACTTAAATAAATGGCTACATTAGAACGAATCAGAAGTAAAGCCGGCCTCCTGGTGGGGATTATCGGGGTCGCTTTATTTGCCTTCATTATCGGAGACTTCCTTAACTCCGGCTCAACGTTTTTTCGCCAGGCGAAAGACAAAGTAGTAATCATTAACGGTAAATCTTTTTCATCAAGTGAATTTCAAAGTCGCATTGAAGAACTGACATCTGTTTACAAAATGGAAACCGGCCAGTCATCACTGCCGGAAGAATACACTACCAATATCCGCGAAACAGTTTATGAAGGTTTAGTACGCGAAACCTTAATTAACGAACAAGCTGAAAAAGTTGGTTTGAGCGTTTCACCCGAAGAGATGTTTGACTTAATCCAGGGAGAAAATATCTCTCCTATGATTCAGCGTTTACGCATGTTTACGAACCCAAACACCGGAACATTTGACAAAACAGCATTGCTCAACTTCCTGAAAGTAATCAATGAGGATAACACTCAAAAATACGGAGCTGAACAAGCAGAGCAAATCGTTGAACTGAAGAAATACTGGGCATATTGGGTAAAAACCATTAAACAACAACGTTTGGAAGAGAAATACAGCATGATGCTGGCTAAAGCAGTAGGTCCTAACACCCTTGAAGCCAAAAACGCTTTCGAAGGCTCGAAAAAGAGTGTAGATTTCCTTTATGCTGTGAAACCTTACTTCTCAATTCCGGACTCTACAATTTCTGTTTCTAAAAGCGACCTGACTGCGTTATATGAAAAACGCAAAGAAAGCTTTAAACAGGACGAAACCCGTTCAATCAAATACATTGCTTTGCAGGTAAGTCCCAGCCAGGCAGATTTCCAGGAAGCAGCGGCTAAAATCAACAGCATTAAACAAGAGTTTTCTACTACTGCAACAGTATCTGATGTAGTTAACGAGAATTCAGACGCTCAGTTCGTAGATGCATTCATTCCGGTAAGAAATTTACCAGAAGCAGTAAAAGCTTTTGTTAATGGTGGACAAGCGGGTCAGGTTTACGGACCTTACCTGGATAAAAACACCTATTCGATGCACCGTATCATCGCAAAATCAGTTTCTCCCGACTCTGTAAAAGCCCGCCACATTTTGCTACCGATCAACGATGAAGCAAAAACAAACCAATTGGCAGACAGTTTGATGAATGTATTGAAAAACGGTGGAGACTTCAATGCTCTTTCTGCTCAATTCTCAGCTGCTCAGAATGCAAAAGCAGGGGGTGACTTTGGCTGGTTTAATGAAGAAATTGCAGCCAAAAGCATGGGTGCTGAATTCAAGGATGCCTGCTTCAACGCTCCTGTAAACGGATATGCGAAGGTTAAAACTATGTACGGAATCGATGTTATTCAGGTTACTGCTAAAACGTCTCCGATCCAGAAAGTAAAACTGGCATCAATTGTCAACGAAGTGATTCCGAGCAAAAAAACAACCGGTACACTTTACAACAATCTGAGTCAATTTATCATCAATAACAGTTCAGCTTCTTCTTTCGAGGAAAACGCTGCTAAAAAAGGATATGTACTGTTAGACAACAAAGCCCTGACTCAGAACGAATATAACCTCGGTGACATTCGCAATGCACGTCAGGTTATTCACTGGATCTTCTCAGCATCAAAAGGAGATGTATCAAACATCTTTGAGATCGGAAACCACCTCGTTGTTGCTGCTGTGAATGGCATTGTGAAAAAAGGATACACTCCGCTCGAAATGGTTGAAGACCGCTTGAAAGCTGAAATCATTGCTGACAAAAAAGGAGAAAAAATTATTGCTGACCTGAAAAGCAAAGGCATTAATTCATTGCAGGGATATGCACAGGCCATGGGTAGCAGAATTGACACAGCTAAATTTGTAAGCTTCGGAACTTCACGCATTACCAGTCTGGGGGACGAACCTGCACTTTGCGGTATTGCTCCTTACTCGGCAAAAGGTAAACTGACAGGCCCTATTAAAGGACGTAATGGCGTTTATGTCTTAACCGTAACCAACGAAGCGATCGGCAACCAGACTTTCAATGCTAAAAACGAAATCAAAAATCTTCAGGGCAACTATATGTATCGCCTGATGTATCAGATGATGGAAACATTGAAAAAAGGAGCTAATATCGAAGATAACAGAATCCGTTTCTATTAATAGATTATCAAAATATACTCAAAACGAGGATGCTTCTACCCGGATGCATCCTCGTTTGCTTTTAACCCTCTTACTCTGAAATAGTAAACAGTCTAATATTCTGCTAAAATCTTCGTACCTTTGTCCGATCAAATCTATAGCAATTAAGTCAAATGACCAAAGAAATATTACTGGGCAAAACGCTCTCTGATATAACGACTCTCGTAAAATCACTGGGACTTCCGGCATTCTCAGCCAAACAAATCTGCGACTGGCTCTACCAGAAAAAAGTAACGGGTATCAACGAAATGACTAATCTCTCATTGAAAGCCCGAAATTTACTGAACGATAAATATGAAGTGGGGTGCTCTACCCCTGTTTCTTTGCAGAAATCTGTAGACGGCACGATCAAATATCTGTTTGAAACATCCAATAAACAATATATTGAATCAGTATATATCCCTGATAAAGATCGGGCAACACTCTGTGTTTCATCACAAGTGGGCTGCAAAATGAATTGCCTTTTCTGCATGACAGGGAAACAAGGCTTTAACGGAAACCTGACATCGGGAGAAATCATTAATCAAATCCAGTCTATTCCTGAAAGCGACAGTCTGACTAACCTCGTCTTTATGGGTATGGGGGAACCTCTGGATAACACCGACGAAGTCTTCAAAGCACTGGAGATACTCACTGCCCCCTGGGGGTATGGTTGGAGTCCTAAACGGATTACAGTATCAAGTATCGGAGTAAAAAAAGGATTACTGCGATTCCTGGAAGAGAGTCATTGTCATGTGGCCATTAGCCTGCACTCCCCTTTTCCGGAAGAACGACTATCCATTATGCCGGTAGAAAAGGCATTTCCGGTCAAAGAAATCATCGAGACACTCCGGGGATATGACTTTTCGAAACAAAGAAGACTCTCGTTCGAATACATCATGTTCAAAGGATTCAACGACAGTATTCGTCATGCCACAGAACTATGCAAATTGATTAAAGGACTGGATTGTCGGGTAAACCTGATTCGCTTTCATGCCATTCCGGGCATTGATTTGAAATCATCAGACGAAAAGAAGATGCAGGAATTCAGGGATTACTTAACCAACAATGGTATAATATGCACCATTCGGTCATCCCGTGGAGAAGATATATTTGCTGCCTGCGGCATGTTGTCATCTGAAGAATCGCAAAAGAAATCTACGGACAGCAAGTAACTTCTGTAAAAAAGTAGTAATTTAGGGCTTAATATCATTGATCAAAGAAAATAACGAACATATGCAGGATACTAAAATTAAAGTCGCCATTACCCATGGTGATATAAACGGAATCGGTTATGAAGTGATTCTAAAAGCTTTTTCTGATCCCCGGATTGTTGAAATCTGTACACCCATCATCTATGGTTCTCCTAAGGTAATGGCTTATCACCGCAAAACACTGGAATTACCCAGTTTCAACTACAGCATCATTAACTCTGCATCAGAGGCAGCTGACAACCGCATTAATATTGTGAACTGTGTAGATGAAGAAATTAAAGTTGAATTGGGTAAACCAACAGCTGCTGCCGGTGAAGCAGCATTTCTTTCCCTGAAAAAAGCAGCCGAGGAGTATGAGAAAGGGCTTTTCGACGTATTCGTTACTGCTCCAATCAATAAAGAGACCATCCAATCAAGCGAATTCGAGTTTCCGGGACATACTGAATATTTCCAGGAAAAACTGGGCAAAGGCCGCAAAGCCATGATGATCTTATTAAAGGATTCATTGCGTGTAGCTTTAGTTACCGGACACATCCCATTATCAAAAGTCGCAGCGACAATTAATAAAACAGACTTAATCAATAAGATCAAGGCATTCCACAACACGCTGACCATCGACTTCGGATTACAAAAGCCCAGAATTGCGGTTTTGGCATTGAATCCTCACGCAGGAGATGGAGGAGTAATAGGCACAGAAGAGCAAGAGATAATTACTCCTGCGCTGAAGGCAACGCAAGATATGGGCATTATGAGTTTTGGCCCCTTCCCTGCTGACGGATTTTTCGGTTCCGGACAATTTTCTAAATACGATGGTATTCTAGCCATGTATCATGATCAGGGACTAGCACCGTTTAAGACACTGGCTATGGATCTGGGCGTGAATTATACCGCCGGATTACCGGTCGTAAGAACATCTCCTGCTCATGGCACAGCCTATGACATAGCAGGACAAAACAAGGCTTCAGAAGAATCATTTCTTCAAGCGCTCTATCTGGCAATCGATGTATTCCAATCACGCCAAAGATACTTTGAAGCTAAAGCTAATCCGCTTCGTAAACAGTATTTCGACAAAGGCAATGACAACGAAGTATTGAACCTGAAAGAAAATGAAGATGGTGTAGAATAATGCCGTCGTAATTTCACATAGTAAAAAAACAAGACACCGGGATTTGACGAAATATTTTATCAGATCTCTGTGTCTTATTCATTTAAAGTAAGATGAAACATATAGAAAACAGCGACGAATTTGGAGGATTATCCGTCAACAAAGGTATTCCTCAACCACCATCGGTAAATCCCTATCTAAAGAAACGACTCAAAAAGAAACATTACTCATCGGATGAGTTTGCTGAAGGGATTATCAATGGAGACCGCACCATCCTAAGCCAGGCGGTAACCTTGGTTGAAAGCTCAAAAACCGACCATCAGAAGATTGCTCAGGAGGTAATCGAGAAATGCCTGCCTTATGCCGGAAAATCGGTCAGAGTAGGCATCACAGGAGTCCCCGGCGCAGGTAAAAGCACCTCGATCGATACCTTCGGGATGCACCTGCTATCGCAGGGAAAAAAACTGGCCGTATTGGCGATCGACCCAAGTAGTGAGCGATCAAAAGGTAGCATATTAGGGGACAAAACGCGTATGGAACAACTTTCCATACAGGAGAATTCATTTATCCGCCCTTCACCTTCCGCTGGCTCACTAGGTGGCGTTGCCCGTAAAACCAGGGAAACAATCATCTTGTGCGAAGCTGCCGGGTTCGACACTATATTTGTGGAAACGGTTGGTGTCGGGCAGTCTGAGACTGCAGTACACTCCATGGTGGATTTCTTCATGCTTCTTCAGGTTCCTGGTACAGGAGACGAACTGCAAGGCATCAAACGAGGTATCATGGAGCTCGCTGACGGAATTGTTATCAATAAAGCGGATGGCAGTAATATTGAGAAGGCCCAGCTCGCTCAGGCGCAATACCGGAATGCCCTGCACCTATTCCCCGCTACTCAATCGGGTTGGACTCCTAAAGCATTAACCTATTCAGGATTTTATGGATTAGGAATTAGCGAAATCTGGGAAATGGTGGATGAATACATAAAACTCACAAAAGAGAACGGCTACTTTGATTTCAGAAGAAGCGAACAATCCAAATACTGGATGTATGAAACGATCAATGAGAATCTGCGGAATCATTTCTACAAGAACCACCAGATAGAAGCAGAACTAAAACAAATGGAGAAGAAGGTACTTAAAGGAGAGATCAGTTCTTTTATCGCCGCTAAAATCCTTCTCGATGATTATTTCAAAAACAAGTAGATTATACTATAGATCTGAAAAGCAAAAAGAGGCTACCATTATGGCAGCCTCTTTTTTATATTAAAGAAATGAAAATACTACTCTACGTTCAAAGTTACGCGTTTGAAAGCAGTTGCAGTCAAACCTTTGCTTTGAGAGTTCATGTAATCAGCTACAGTAACTTTGCCATCTTTGATGAAAGCCTGAGCCAAAAGAGTTGATTCCTGGTAGAATTTATTCAAACGGCCCTGAGCGATTTTGTCCAACATGTTTTCGGGTTTACCTTCTTCACGTGCTTTTTCGCGACCAATTGACAATTCTTTTTCAACGATATCAGCAGGTACATCGTCTTTGCTCAATGAAACAGGGTTCATTGCAGCTACTTGCATAGCAACGTCTTTCGCAACCTGAGCATCTACACCAGCCTGGTTGAATGCAACGATGGTAGCCAATTTGTTACCCGGGTGGATATATGCAACAGAAGCTTCTGCTTCAACGATTTCATAGAAACCTAATTCCATTTTTTCGCCGGTAATACCACTTCTGTTCGTGATGATATCTGCGATAGCTTCGCCGTTAACTGTAACTGCTAAAAGAGCTTCTGCTGTTTTAGGTTTGTTTTCCAATGCTGCATCCAAAACCAGTTTGGTCATAGCTACGAAATCAGCGTTAATAGCAACGAAGTCAGTTTCGCATTTAATACCTACGATAGCTGCAAAGCCATCTTTAGCACCTGCCAAAACACAACCTTCTGAAGCTTCACGATCAGAACGTTTTGCTGCGAAAGCCTGTCCTTTTTTGCGAATTACTTCGATTGCTTTTTCGATATCGCCTTCAGCTTCAGTTAATGCGTTTTTGCAATCCATCATACCTGCTCCGGTCATTTTGCGAAGCTTGGTAATATCAGCCAATGATACTGCCATAATATTGAATATTTTTATTAGTTAGGATTCTGATTTGAAATAAAAAAAGCCACTTAACACAAGCGACGAGCTACAAGCATTCGATTCGTTAAAATGAAAAGCAGGTAGCTCGTTACTCGTATTTGTAGCTAAGATATATTATTCTTCGTCTGCAGCTTTGAATTTGTCAGCGACTTTAGCGTTCAACGCTTCTTCGTCTTCTTTCAAAATTCTTTCTTTCTTTACAGGCTTAGCTTTTCTATCTCTTTTTTGAGAAGGAGCTTCAGCAGCATCTGTATCTACTTTTTCTGCTTTTCTTTCTTCTAATCCTTCTGCCATAGCAGCGCAAAGAGCATCAAGAATTACTTCGATTGATTTGGTTGCGTCGTCATTTGCGGGGATTACGAAGTCGATATCTTTCGGATCAGAGTTTGTATCAACAATACCGAAAACGGGGATACCCAGACGTTTTGCTTCGGCAACTGCGATGTGCTCTTTCATTACGTCGATCACAAATACTGCGGCCGGAAGACGAGACAAATCGGCAATTGAGCCTAAGTTCTTTTCCAGTTTCGCACGTTGACGGGTAATTTGGAGTTTTTCTCTTTTTGAAAGGTTTTCGAAAGTACCATCTTTTTCCATTTTGTCGATTACCGACATTTTCTTAACAGATTTACGGATGGTGGTGAAGTTGGTAAGCATACCGCCCGGCCAACGTTCGATTACATAGGGCATATTTACGTTTGCTGCTTTGTCGGCAACAACTTCTTTAGCTTGTTTTTTGGTTGCAACAAAAAGAACTCTTCTTCCTGATTTCGCAATCGATTTAAGAGCGTTTGCTGCTTCGTCTACTTTAGCAACTGTTTTGTAAAGGTCGATGATATGGATACCATTGCGCTCCATAAAGATGTAAGGAGCCATGGCCGGGTTCCACTTTCTTTTCAAGTGTCCGAAGTGACATCCGGCTTCTAACAATTGTTCAAAATTTACTCTTGACATTTTTCTTTGATTTAATTCGTTTACATTCTACTGAATACAATTATCAAGTAGTCCCCGCTTATAGCCGGAAAGTCGTGATAATTTGGATACTAAACGCTTTATGCCCGCCAGTACCGCGTAAAAAACATTAACGTTTGCTGAACTGGAATCTTTTTCTCGCTTTGGGTTGACCCGGTTTTTTACGTTCAACTGCACGAGGATCGCGAGTTACGAAACCTTCTTTTCTCAAAGCAGATTTGTCTTCAGGATTGATTTTGATCAAAGCACGAGCAATTGCCAAACGCAAAGCTTCAGCCTGACCTTTGAATCCACCACCACCAACATTTACTTTGATATCGTATTGTTCAGCTACACCTAATTTATTCAGGGGCTGAGTTACGATATACTGAAGAATTGTTGAAGGGAAGTAATTTCCGAGTTCACGTTTATTAATGGTAATTTTACCGCTACCTGCGCTAACGAAAACGCGAGCTACTGCTGCTTTTCGTCTTCCGATTGCATTAACTACTTCCATATTGATTATTTGAGTAAGTTTATATCAATTGACTTGGGAGTTTGAGCTTGATGAGGATGCTCAGAACCTGCATAAATATAAAGGTTGTTCAATAATTTGTCTCCCAATTTGTTTTTAGGAAGCATACCTTTAACTACTTTCTTGAACAAACGCGCTTCTCCTTTTTTCAAGATTGAAAGAGGCGAGTTTTCTCTTTGACCACCGGGATAGCCAGTATAGCTCAAGTAAACGCGATCGGTCAACTTATTTCCGGTTAATTTTGCTTTGTCGGCATTGATAATAATCACATTATCACCGCAATCAACATGGGGTGTAAAGCTAGGCTTGTATTTGCCTCTCAACAGCTTTGCCACTCTCGTGCAAAGACGACCCAAAACCTGGTCTGTAGCGTCAACTACAACCCACTCTTTTTGTACAGTTGCTTTGTTAGCAGAAATGGTCTTATAACTTAAAGTATCCACTGCTTTTTGGTTTTAAAATTGTTAGTTACTAAAAATCAGATGTTTTCGAACGTCGGACACAACATTTTCAACATCGTAAATATCTTTCCTCTCGGGTTAGATAATAATCGGCTTGCAAAAGTAGTGCTTTTCTTTGAAATACAAAACATTTCATTCAAAAAAAACACCGGATGGGTTGATTTACAATCCGGTGACCTGCAAAGAGTAAGTCAATATTTACCTAGTTCAACGTATGATCTTTAAGAGCGATAGCCGACATGAGCAACGAGGGGGAATTGCTCACCCAATCGACAAAATCCGCTGTGAATTTGAAGCTTTTCGCACCCTGCACTTCTGTTAATACTAAAATAGAAAAGCGGGCTTCCGTCTGCCCTCCTCTTAACTGATCGGTCAGGTCAAAAGATACCAATCCATGAAAATGCCGCAGGGTAGAATCTCCGTTTGCATTATGCCTGAGTTCCAGATAGTTGCAATTATCGGCAGGATGCGCCACCGTGGTATTATTCACCAGATTAATGTAATGAACCTTATGACCGCTTCCCCAATATCCAAACATTACATTCAGATATTTCCCTGAAAACCAGATATCTTCAAGCGTCACCGGATTATTCCCGATGCTATCCCGGTTTTGTTGGTTCAACTCAATTACCGTTTTCAGCAACACTTTGGAGATTGTATTCACACGGATATAGTGATCATAATCCCCCATCCGATCGGAAAGCAGGGTGTAATTTACCAAAACCCGCTCTCCCTCGATCGGATTAAAGTAGAATTTCTGTGCGGCAGGCCAAAGCTTTTGCTTATTATCCAATATCAAATAATAAGATTCCGCCGGTTGATCGTTCGTTTTCACTGTGGCCAGACTCACCCAATATTTATCAAGCGAATATCCTTCATCCGTGTCACAAGAAGGAAAAGCCAAGAACCATAGCGGAAAGATTAATATAAACATCCATGTTTTCATCGTATAATCCTCCTATTAAATACAAGTTGGAAAATTGGAAAGATATTAATAAGATGCGTAAATCCGCCACGTTGCTGCTCTGGTAGGCATATTTAACCGAAAAAGCCGTTCTGAAATTTCAAAACGGCTTTTCTTTAACATGATGGATAAAGGAATTAATTCACTTTTATCTTAAACACAACTTTGCGCACAGTTGCTTTCTCTCCATACTGAATATTGGGAATATGTGCATCACCCGGGAAATAGATTAAGAAACGGTCGGGAGCTGCCACATGATAGTTGATCACGGGAGTTTTATAGAAACCCACATCTTTTTTCTCATCAAACGGAGTAACCTCTTTGGTTTCATTCAATTTGGCGACACCTTGCAACTCTTTACCGACAACGACATATTGCAAATCGATATATTGGCGGTGAGCTTCCAGTTTTTCCTCTCCCGGCTCACGCGTGGTATATTCCGATACATTAACAGAAATATCGTCGCTAAGTACGGTTTTACCCAACGGACAGGTGGTAAGATTGTTTTCACGCATAAACTTAAAGGCTGCCTCCCATCTTTCCGGGTGTTTTTGGTAATGACGGATAAACGTTTCTTTATCCAACGAAGGATCGGGCACGGCATTAATACCTTTCAGCCATTCTTTTTTGGCAAACCAATCGAGTTGTTTTTTTGTCAACGGCTTTTCTTTTCCGCCTGCCCATGCAGAACCGAAAGCAAAGAGAGCCATAGAGGCTGCCAGTAATGAGATTTTCAGTAGTTTCATTATTATAACGGGTTAATTAGAATTCAATTGATCATTTATATTGGATAAAAGAGTTTTGAAATCATCTGTTTCTGAGATTTCCGGTATCGTACGAATGGGCTGCGGATCATCGGGTAGTTTGGCGAACTGATATTGCATCCAATCCACATCAAGCCAACGGCCGAACTTAAAACCTACGTGCTTCAATTGCGCCGATCTTTCAAATCCTATTCTGCCATGAAAATCGACGCTGGTCGTATTTTCGGAGGTAATCACACCAATGCCCTGATAGACACCCTGCAATTTCAACACTTCGATCAAGGCGTGATACAGAGCTTTACCCAAACCTTGTCCACCGCAATCCCGACGTAGGTAAATTACCGTTTCGGCCGTCCATTGATATGCAGCACGGGGTTTGAATACACCGGCATAAGCATATCCGACAATCAGACCATCCACCTCAAGAACCAGTATGGGATAAGTCCGGCCAATGGCAGCCAACCGCTGAGTAAACTCCTCCTTCGACGGCACATCATATTCGAACGTCACCGTCGTATCGGTGATGTAAGGTGCATAAACCGAGAGAATAACCGGATAATCATCGGGCGTTGCCAGGCGAATCCGTTTTTGGGCTAACGGATTTTCCATCAGGTACGTTTTAGGTAAAACTGACTTCTCTGTTTTTTTTATATAGATATCCATCAACTAAATATTTACCGTTTGACAAAGTACGATCAGCTTCAGGTAAAAGTCGATTTCTATGTAATAAATAGAGATCGATTTCTCAAAGCGCAGCAAAGATAGTGGAATTTCCAGTTTGGCAAATATCGCCATCCGACTTTAATGTAAACGCGCGAGGATAATTAAAAAGGTCTTGCGTTTCCCTTAACCTGAAAATATGTTGTAGTTTTGCATAAAAATAGAGTTTATGAACGGTCAAACAGAAAACGGAAAAGGATTTTTAGGCGGTTGGAAAGGTCTGACCGAACTTATCCCCAACAATTTCGACGCTATATCGGGTGCCTTTTCTTCGCTAAAATCGCGCAATTACCGTCTCTACTTCTATGGACAATGGACCTCGCTAATCGGAACCTTTATTCAGCAAATCGCATTGAGCTGGCTGGTGTACCGGTTGACCGGATCAGTTCTATTGTTAGCATCCGTTACTTTAGCGGCACAGTTGCCCAGCTTCTTTTTGACTCCGGTCACGGGAGTTCTGATTGACCGCTTCGACCGTTACAAAGTGCTCATTACCACGCAATCATTATATATGTTGCAAGCCGGGATATTAGCCTTGTTGGTTTTAACCAACCGGATTGAGGTATGGCACATAATGACACTCAGCCTGTTTGTGGGAATCATCGGTGCGTTCGATATGCCTGCACGCCACTCTTTCACCGTAGATTTAGTGGAGAGGAAAGAAGATCTGAGCAATGCTATCGCCTTGAACTCCGCTATTTTTAACGCCGCACGTCTAATCGGACCTTCCATCGGCGGAATCCTGATCGGGCTGATCGGTGAAGGACTGTGCTTTACGATCAATGCGTTTTCTTATATCGCGGTGCTACTTTCATTCTTTATGATGAAACTGGCTGTACCGGAAAAGAAGTTCACAAAGAAAAGCGTAGTACAGGAAATGAACGAAGGAATCATCTATGTTGTTCAATCTGTAATGCTTCGCAGCATTCTTATAATGGTCGGTATAATCAGTTTTTTCGGATTCTCATTATTGGTCATTCTTCCGGCATTTGCCAAAGATATTCTGCATGGAAATAGCGATACTTTAGGCTATATGATGTCGTCGATTGGTGCAGGAGCTCTGGTAGCCGCATTATATCTGGCTGCCCGCAAATGTGTGATCGGACTGGGTAAAGTCATCATGATTTCCACCTTTATATTAGGAGCAGGAATGACCATCCTCTCATTTACCGAAATAAAGGAAGTGGCTTACCTGATCTGTTTCCCGATAGGATTTTCGCTTATTGCTTCTGTGGCCTCCCTAAATACGCAGCTTCAGACGATCTCAGATGAGCATATGCGTGGGCGGGTTATGAGCTTTTACACCATGGCGTTGATGGGTGTAAGCCCAATCGGCGGTATGGCTATTGGCTTTATGGAAAAATGGATCGGAATCCCGATGGTCATTTTGATCTATGGCTCTGTCTGTGTCATCGCGGCATTTGTATATGAACGCTCCCGACCTTATTTACGCAAACATATGCGCCGTATCTATGTAGAAAAAGGGATTATACCGGAAATTGCCACGGGAATTGAATCGGTGAACAGCAAGTAATAAGTTATACGTATTACGCTTGAGAGAAAGGTAAATTGTGTATCGTTCGCAGCAGACCTTCTTTAAGTCTTTAACTTCAACAATATCTTTAAATATGATCCACGAAGAAACCATATGCGCCGTATCCACCGCACCCGGAGTGGGAGGTGTAGCTCTTATCCGCGTATCGGGTGCCGACGCTTTTATTATTTGTGATAAAATATTCCGCCCCATCCGTGAAGGAAAATCCATTTCATCGCAAAAGCCTTATACCCTGAGCTATGGCTCCATCCTGAAAAACGGAGAAGCCATCGACGATGTATTGGTGGCTGTTTTTCACGGACCGAATTCATTCACCGGAGAAGACACGGTAGAGATTACCTGTCATGGTTCGCTCTACATCCAACAACAGATTTTGCAGTTGCTGATCGGGAATGGATGTCGCTCAGCCCTGCCGGGCGAATTCACCCAACGGTCATTTATGAATGGCAAAATGGACCTTTCGCAGGCAGAAGCGGTAGCCGATCTGATCGCCTCAACGTCAGCTGCAACACATCGACTGGCCTTGAATCAGATGCGTGGCGGGTTCAGTATTGAGCTGGAAAAACTACGTAGCCGGATGCTGGACTTCGTTTCTCTCGTGGAACTGGAACTGGACTTCAGCGAAGAGGATGTGGAGTTTGCCGACCGCTCGCAACTGCGGGTTTTGGCCAATGAAATCGAAGAGATTATCCGCAAACTGGCCAATTCATTCAGCGTGGGAAATGCCATCAAGAATGGTGTCCCGGTTGCCATTATAGGGGAAACTAACGCCGGAAAATCCACCCTTCTCAACCTGCTCCTCAACGAAGAGAAAGCGATCGTCTCGGACATCCATGGTACAACCCGTGACGTAATCGAGGATACGATCAATATCGGCGGCGTGACATTCCGCTTTATCGATACTGCTGGCATCCGTGAAACCACCGATGTGATTGAGTCGCTGGGCATTGAGCGCACCTTCCAGAAATTAGAACAAGCAAGTGTCGTACTTTGGATGATTGACGCGACAAGTGATAAAGATCAAATTCTCGCTTTATCGGAAAAGGTATTACCGATGACCGAAGAGAAACATCTGGTAGTCATTTTCAACAAAGCGGACTTGATTTCAGAAGCAGACAAACAGGTTCTGAACAACCTGTTCCCTCCCCTTGTCCCACTCTTTATTTCTGCAAAAAACAGAATAAATACCGATACCCTGCACCAAAAACTGATCGAAGCTGCTCATATCCCCAGCGTAGGACAAAACGACATCATCGTGACCAACCTTCGCCACTACGAAGCGTTGGTAAAAGCGCTTGCCGCTATCGAACGGGCACAAGCCGGACTCGAAAGTCATATATCAGGCGACTTCCTCTCTCAGGATATCAGGGAGTGTATGCACTATCTCGGTGAGATCACGGGGCACATCAGCACTGACGATATTTTGGGGTCGATATTCTCGAAGTTTTGCATTGGAAAATAATCCATAGAAGAAGAAGAAAAGATGATATACTCTCATTTTGACGAATACATATCGACATAAACTATATTCTGTCTGATTATGCTTCTATTTGCGTGTTTAACAAGATAAATAATTATAGCAAACCCGTGTCTTTTTGTCACATTGAATCCTTCTATGCCTGGAAAAACAGCGGTTCGTACCTGAACGAGAAGCTTATCTCCGTGGCAAAAAACAATCAAATAGATAATGACCCTATATAAACAAAATTGCCCCGGCATCACGCAGGGGCAATTTCATTCTCACTTAAAACTCTTCTATTTACAGAAGATAAACATTGAAACAATCCGGAAAATAAGCTTCCAGAACATTTTCCCTTTTTTATTTCATGACCTTAATACTACAATTTACATTCTTCGAACTGACCTTTACAATGCAGGATGGCATTGAAGAAATAGTCAATGTATTAGATGTTGCAGTCTGTTTTGCCAATAAAGATCCAATAAACGAATATACCGACACGGTTGAACCCGGTTCAAGCCCGTTCACAATCAGGTTATTGTTATCAAAATACGCTTTAACCAGTGATGCATTTGCTGAAATGGTTTGAGTCGGAACACCACTGAATACAGCAATTGATTCTGAACTTAATGCACCAGACTCCGCTACAGCAGTCACCTTATAGGTTGCTCCGGATGTATAAGCCGCATCGGTAAAGCTGGTGTTCTTTGTGAAACCAATTACTTTATTGTTTTTCTTCACGACGTAACAGATAGCATAGTCAGTCGCATTCCAGCTGATTGAGCCACCGGATGTAACAATAACGTTAGATGGGGCATTTGTCGGCTCGATGATGGCTCTCGGGTCCCATCCGTCTGTACCGGACATCACATTTTCATAAGTATATTGGGCTGCCTCTGCATCGGTAAAGGAGCTCTTAGCTGTGCCTTTAACGGTATTGATAACGTTTCCGTTGGCATCTTTTACATCGTACTCATAGTTTGAGATACGTTGAGTCATGTCAACCGGATTGCCATTGGCATCCATCGTGTTGTAATCTGCAAAAATGGCTGGAATTGTTCCCATTTTGTACCACCAACCGGCAGGGTAGATACCAATCTTACAAGTGGTATTGAAGAACGATGCCATCGGAGAATTTGCCCACGGACGGCCTAAATAAGTGACATAGGATGGACTGGGGCCATCAATGGTACAATTCTGGAATACATATCCCCATTTGGTACCGGCCAGATTGCCGGGAGCCACAATGTATCCACCGGAAGGACGTGTACAGTAAATCAGACATTTGTCAAAATAGACATCCCCGCTTCCGTAGATAAAGTCAACAGCCCCTTCGATGCGGCAGTCCTTCACATAATGACGGTAGGTAGTACTTCCGTAAGCCGTCAGGTAGGTATCCTGATAACTTCTCATCCAGCAATTGTTGAAAATAACACGGTCGTTAAGCGCATAAAGAGCCAAAGCCTGAGGTCCACTTACCGTTTCGTAACCAAACTGGTTTTCGAAGCAGATGTTCTCGAAATAACAGTTGGCCGATTTTACCACCACAGTGGCTCCCGGGTCAACCGCATACACTACAGAATCAGGGAAAACGGTTGATTTCCCGCACAATCTTGAATCGGTGATAATTACGCTGTCACGGCTCTGTCCAATCAGGTTAAGACAAGGTTTATTGGCCGGTATATCAACGTGCCCTTTGTATCGTCCGTTTTTAACGAAAATCAACCACGGAATAGCCCGGCCCTCCGGTGCTGCATCAATTGCCACCTGAACGGTGGTATAATCCCCTGTACCATCCTTAGCAACTACGGCGTCAAACAGTTTGGCAGCTGGTACCGGACGGTTCATAGTACGGAAATGCAATGTCATACCTGCAAAGGAATTACCACGCATATCAGTGATTGCTCCCTCAGGAACGGTAAAGGTATAATCCGTATTGTAAGTTAATTTACAGTAGGAAAAAGTCACCGTTTTAGATCCATACACAGGAGTCAAAGCCGTTGAACCAAGCCTACAATCTCCGGTTCCGGCTTTTACTCTTTCATCAAATGTTAGTACAATTGAACCGTTAGCAGGGGCAGAGACTGAGCCTTCAGTTGGAACGGCAGAAACGAGTGTTGGAGGAATTACGTCTCCATCCAGCAATTTATCGGCATATACAAACACATTTGTCAGCGCTGTTCCGTCAGCATCTGTTACATTTCCTGACAAAGTACTCGTCACATCGGGCACCCAACGGATATAGACTCTGCTCTGGTTTTCGTATTGAGCCGGAAGCGTATCGTTAAAGTCGCTCCATGTTGTAGTGGACACATTAATTGTCTTCAGGTCAGTGAAGTTGGTTCCATCCAGTGAAGCCTGCATTTTCTGTGTCAGGTAATGTTGGTAATTACCGGCAATCTGCGATTTCACAACGATATTGTCATAACCGGTAGTTGAAAATGAAGTCTGGAAGTAACGCTGATTGGTTGCAAAACTGGCACCAGCTGTCCATTTGTAAGCACAAGGCAATGACGGGCTGAAAGCTCCGGTATGGGACAACCAACTTGCCACCGAACCATCCTGATTCAGCAAATCGAAAACGCCTTTATTCGCACTGTCCGAATAGTAATCACCGGTTCTGGATGATTTGGGTGAATCCACCCGAAAATCCCAACCTGCAATAAACGGAATCTCGTCAAAGGTTGCTGTATAAGTGACATCGTTGTTAACCACCACTGTGCGGGAAGTTGAAGTTGACAAATCATCCCAGTAGCTGAATTTAGTTATATTGTTTGGAACAACATTCATCGTCACCGTAGTTCCGGCTTCATACTTTCCTCCGGTCGGAGCCGGACTTAAAGAGACCTGCCCCCATTGGCTTCCGGTCACATTTACATTAAAGCTGTAGGTAGTCAAAGGCTGATAAACGGCAACAACAGAGGTGTCGGTCATTAATTTAAAGGTAAAAGGAGAGGTGGATGACAAGACATTTCCTTTTGAGTCCTGCCACTCCTTAAACTGGTACCCAAAGCTACGGCTTAAAGCGGTCAGGGTAACATTCGTACCTTCATCGAACTCGTCACCTGCCGGAGAAATGGAGATTCCTCCCGCTCCTGCCGGCGATACAGTGGTTGTAACTTTGTGTACCGGATTTGTCGGTGGAACATAAACAGTCCCGGTAATACGGAGATAATCAAGCGTAAAATAGGCTGATGTACTTGTGGAGGTCGTATTCGTCAAAAGACGCACAATTACCTTGTCCTTATTTTTGGCGGCAATTGTAGCAGAATACATTTTGTACAACCACCAACCGGCTAGCGCATTATAGCTCACACCGGCATCTATCCATGAAGCGCCATTGTCGGTAGAATAAACCAGCCTCGTGAAATCGGCAGTGCTACTTTGTCCACCGGCAAAACCAAAGTTCACATTGATGTTATCGTATCCTTTGGTCGGGAAAATAAACTGGAAATAATTCTTATGAGTAGATCCGTCCGTGTAAACGCTATAGGTACAAGGGCCTGTGTATTGCACACGTGCAACCCAGTTATTATAACCGGAACGTTGCAGCAGGGTTG
This sequence comes from Bacteroidales bacterium, assembly GCA_963668555.2. Taxonomy (GTDB): domain Bacteria; phylum Bacteroidota; class Bacteroidia; order Bacteroidales; family UBA7332; genus CAXXIC01. The sequence continues at coordinate 2,934,324 of CAXXIC010000001.1, read as the reverse complement.
TTCCTGCTTCATTGAACGCATAGTTCTGAATCGCCGTAACAGCGGTATCGGGATAAACCTTAAACTTAGAGTTACTGTTAAACGAAAGCGTTGATGTAGCGGCAGTGGTAGTCGGGGTATAAACCGTACTATCGCCACTGGTCGATGTGATGTAGGTGTTGTTAAAATTCCACGCGGCTAGCTTGATTTGTGCATTCAGCCCAATGGAAGTTAATACGAATAAGGTGTACAACAGACACCGGAAAAGGGATTTTCTCATAAATACTGGATTTAAGTTAGCAATAGGTATATCCATGGTATTCTTTTTTCATCACAGAGAGGCACACTAAAAGGCACGGTGAACCATAGAGATTCGGGAAGCCCTCGCAGTGGGTCTCTGTGGTAAAAAGATTTGAACAGCCGTATTTACTTTTTAATGATGCGGACAGTCTGATTGTGATTTTCTGAAACTACAGAACAGAGATAAATACCTGATGGAAATGCGGACAAATCGAGCTCTTCCCGGTAAATATCCGGAGTCTGGTTACTCTTGCGGATAGCTTTGAGAAGACGTCCGTCAATCGTCATTAATGAGATTTTCACATCAGACGTATTGGTAAGGTTGTATTGTAATGTCGTTTTACCGGTAGTCTGTGCCGGGAAACAGGAAATATTCCGGTTATCGGTTTTGACGGCATTTACAGCCATAGGTTTTGCAGATACGACTCCTTTTATCAATACACCATACAAGCAAATGGTTTTTCCCGATGCAGAACTGGTGTACCAAGGATACACACGCAGATAAAGGCTTTGACCGGCTGTCAATTCGACCAATTTGTTATAAGATACCGGATACATTTGATTGCTGGTATTGGCCACGGTTCCACGGTCTCCAATCATTACCGTTGAATTCGGATCACTAAATAACGAGTCCTTTGAAATGTAAACTTTAAAACGCATTCCGCTACCTCCGGCGCCACCGCCATATAGGCCAATCGAGTCAATATCAAAAACGGTTCCTTTAATGGCTGTTACTCCAAACTGCATAAAACGGTTATTTACGATGTCGATATCGCCTGCCGGCCATGTTCCGGCCGGGTTGGAATTGGCAATCAGGTTACGTTGGGTTTTAGTTGTCGACGACAAAGCAACACCCGTCCAGCTGGTAGTTGCCCCACTCCAGGTAGTGGTAGAGCCCGGCGCAGCGTAACTTTGCAAAGCCATATTGCTATACGTTTCAGGAATTATGTTTATCGGTCCCTGTGTTACTGCGGCGCCTGGTGCGGCTGAAAGTTCCCAGTAAGCGCTGGCATTCTGACCTGTCAATGTAATACATTGCCCGGTCACACTAATCTTTTTGGTTTTAACACCATTCGACAGGACAATACTGTCGTTGTAAATTCCTTCCACTGAAGGTTTGAATTTTACATAGATATTTGTCAGATTAATCGTCCCCAAAGTATAGTTAAACTGAAGTGTCTGACTGTAGGTTCCGTTTTGCGAAGTGGAAAGTGTATATCCATTCGGAGCCGCAACTGTTAAAGTTCCACTTTCAGGAGTCAAATCAGTACCACTTAAACTCAGCTGTGAAACTAAAGAAGCATTGACATAGCATTTTCCATAGGACAGACTGGCAGGACTCACCAGGATATCAGGATTAGCGTTCAGGTAATTTGAAAGAATACCCTGACGAATCAACTCTTTGACAGCCAAACGGGCATAAGTGGTTGCTCCGAAAATCCCCAGGTGAGTTCCATCTCCCACGTTATAAACCAACGAGGTGGTTTGACTTTGACCAATACTTTCGCAATATGCTTTGGTCAGCAATGTATGGTCAACCAATGCCACATTCATATCCGAAGCTACTTTTCGCATAGCCGCCGGATAATCAATCGGACGACCAATTGAATCGGTACCGATATTGTGACAAGCTGTCGCCGTCATGGTGCTTCCGGTAAATCCGTTACGCACAATCGGGGTAAACAGAATCGGAGTTGCACCCAGGGCACGTACTTCGTTTACATACTTAATCAGGTATTGGGTGTATTGTTCCCAGGGATTTGTACCGATACCGGTGTATGCTACCCCGTTATGTGCGCTCTGCCAGCCGGCATCCTTTTCATCATTATGGCCAAACTGGATAATCACATAATCCCCGGCTTTAATCTGGGGCTTTACAGTAGCCCAGAAACGGTAGTTACCGTAAGAGTCTTTTTCTTCGTAAAATGTTTTGGAGCTGGTACCACTCTTTGCGCGGTCATTAACCACAGCGCCATTCGTAACAAACTGAGTAAGCATTTGAGCCCATCCTCTTTGTCCGTTCGGATTAGAGGTAGAATCGGTCGATTTCTGCTCCATAGTCGAATCTCCGATGGTATGGATGGTCAACTGAGCATAGATTAGGTTGCAACAAAAGGCAACCAAAAGGAAAGCTGTAAGAATTCTGGATTTCATACGTCGTTATTTATTTTCAATTTGACTATATCGCTGACATTAAACCTAACAGGTTTTTTAAGACCTGTTAGGTTTTGTGCATCAGTCAGTCTCTGTCTGTGGATTCGGATTAACGGTTCAGGAGTTTAAATGCCTTGACAGAATCAGGAGTGATAACCTGTAACACTAAATTCTGGTTAACCGGAATGGTTATGTTGTCGGCTGTACATTTCTTACTGTAAAGCAACATTCCACTAAAGTTGAATACATTGAGTTTAGAATTTTCAGGCAAATTCTTCAACACGGCATATCCGGTGTACTGACAAATCTGGATTTCATCCCGGTTAGTGGTTTTCACGGCTAAAGCCGTATTATTAAATTGCACGCTGTTTGACATAGTACTCAGAGCTCCGAATTCGGAAACAGCCTGAACCCAGATGGCTCCGTTTGTCGTTGGCTGGTAGCTGGTCGATGTGGTCACATTTACCACTTTACCATTCAGTGTTACAACATAGCAGATGGCATAGTCAACCGCATTCCAGGAAACAGCATTACCGGATACTGCCACCACCGGAGCTTCTGTTTTTTCGGTTTTAACCTTCGGGTCCCAACCGTCAGTTCCTTTAGTCACATTCTCATAAGTAAACTGAGCGGCCTCGGCATCGGTGAATGAGTTTTTCGCTGTACCTTTTACTGTAGTGATTGAGCCGTCCGTATTAGTCACATCGTATTCATATTGTGGAATTCGCTGACTCAGGTCCAGAAGATTACCATTGGCATCCATCGTGTTATAATCGGCAAAAATGGCCGGAATTGCCCCCATCTTATACCACCATCCCGCCGGATATATCCCAATCTTGCAAATCGTATTGAAGAAGGAAGTTTTTGGGGCTTCGTGCCATGGACGTCCGAGATAGGTTACAACCCCTTTGTTTCCGTCAATGGTACAATTGCTGAACACATATCCCCACTGGGTACCCACACTGTGATTCGGTGCTACAATGTAACCTCCGGTAGGACGTGTACAGTAAATCGTACATTTATCAAAGAAGAAATCGCCTTGTCCGTAGATGAAGTCAACGGCTCCTTCTATTTTACAATCGGCCAGATAACCGCGATAACCCATTTTGCTGCCGGTCAGGTAGGTATCCTGATAACTGCGCATCCAGCAGTTTTTGAAAATCATCTTATCATTATTGGTATATAAAGCCAATGACTGAGGTCCGGCCTGTGAGAGATAACCATAGCTATTGCTGAAAGTGATATTCTCAAAATAGCAATCATTGGATTTGACAACCACCGTTGCACCGGGGTCAACACTGTAAGTCGGAGTACTCGGGTCTCCATCCTCCCCTGACAATCGATTGTCGGTAATCACCACGCTGTCACGATACTGGCCAATCATGTGGATAAACGGTTTGGTTGAAGGAATATCAATGTGTTCGTTATAGCTTCCGTTTTTCACAAAAATCAGATACGGAGTGGTTGCACCAGACGGAGCCGCATCAATCGCTGCCTGAATGGTTGTATAAGTACCGCTTCCATCTTTTGCGACAATGGCGTCAAAGACTTTGGCAATCGGCTGCGGACGGTTCATAGTCCTGAAATGAATGGTAATTCCGGCATACGGATTTCCGGCAATATCGGTCAGCGCACCGGCAGGTACCGTAAAAGTGTAATCGGTATTGTAGCTTAGCTTGCTATAGGCAAATGTTACCGTTTTTGACCCAAATGAAGGAGTTAATGCTGTCGAACCCAATGTACAGTTTCCGGTTCCGGCTTTCAGTTTCTCATCAAAAGTCAATACAATCGCCCCGTTTGCAGAAGCGTTGGTTGAACCTTCAGCCGGTACGGTTGAAATAAGCGTTGGCGCAGTTACATCATTGACAACAGCTTTGTCGGCATACACGTAGATATTGGTCAGAGTAGTTCCGTCAACATCAGCAGCATTGCCCAGCAACGGAGAACTGCTTGTATCTTCAATCCAGCGAACATATAATTTGGTCAGGCCTTCAGCCTCAGCCGGCAATGTGTCATTCAGATTCACCCAACCGGTGTTATAAACCGGAGTCACATCCACCTGTTTGCGATTGGTAAAGTTCACCCCATCGACAGAGTATTGCAGCTTCACGATCGGATACATGTGATAGGAACCACCCACCATCGACTTGACACGTATATTCTTGTAACCGACAGTTGAGAAAGAAGTCTGAAAATATCGCGGAGTTGAGAAGTTTGCTGCCGGAGTCCACATTCTGACAGCAGGGTATGACGGTGAATAAAGCGCCGAGCTGTTTGACCAGGTAGCCGAAGAACCGTCTGCATTTTTCAATGATAATAAACCGATATTTGACACTTCGGAATAATAATCAGCTGTACGGTCAGATGTCGTACTTTGATTGCTGAAGTTCCAGCCTACAATGAAAGGAATTTCATCAAATGTGGCAGTCAGGGTCGTATCTTTTTTCACCTGGATAGTACGGGACAAACCGGTAGTCTGGTCTTCCCAGTTCAGGAAGTTAACTACGTTATTTGGAACGGCTGTTACGGTAACTACTGTTCCGGTTTCGTATTTCCCGTTAGTTGGTGATGGATTTAAAGTAACTTTACCCCACTGGCTTCCCAGGGTATTGACCGTGAAATTGTAGGTAGCAATCGGTGCAAATATCGCTTTCAGACTGATATCTTTAGTAATGGTAAATGCGTACTGACTGTTCGTTGACAAAACAGTATCGGCAGTCGCATCGCGCCACTCCTTAAACTGATAACCGAAATTGCGAAGAGCGGTAACGGTAATTTTTTCACCCGCATTGTAGGTACCTCCTGCCGGAGAGATAACTCCGGCACCTGCCGGATAAACAGAGGTTGTAAAATTACGTGGAGTGGAAACAACTTTCAACCAGCGCGGGTCACCAATCAGGCCACCTGTAGTACTGGCGGTAGCCAACGGTGATGAAGAAAGGATATGCAGGTCGGTTGATAATGTATCCTGAAATCCGATTGCCGGATTATACAAATCGGCAGCAGTATAGGTCAGGTCCGTAACAGAAGAACTGGTTGCACTGGTTTGAGCATAACCACCAAAGTTGACAATCAGGTTGTTTTGTGCAGTCAAATTTCCACCGATAGCTATCAGCACTTTGGGTGTTTGACCCGCTACACCCGGTTCCGCCACGATATTGTTTCTGAAAATAAAGTTTGAATTTGTGCTGTATTTATTCGATGCACAACAAATGGCATAGCTGGAGAGTTTAGACCAGCGGAAGAAGGTATTGTTTTCAAAAGTAAAGTTTAAAACTAAACTTGTATTGGAAACCTGGGGATTCAAAAAACTCTCACCGCCATAGTAGCGAAGGAATGAACTGTTTCTGACAATCACATTTGACACATAGAATTTCGGATATAGAAAACACCAGCCATTGGAACCACAATCCCTGATAAGACAATTGGAGAATTCAATGGTTTCGAGATTGGGTGCAGTAGTATTCCCTCCCCGCAAGAAACATCTGGTGACATTCCGGATGGTGTCATTGCGAAAAGCCAATAATTTTATATTTCCGAATGCACTACCATCGACCACATAAGTACTGTTACGGTTAATGGTAATACCCTCCACAATCAGGCCACAATTGTTTTGCGTGGTTGCACCGCCCACAATCTGACCTGTGAAAATAACACTCCCGGAACCGTCCGATTTGAGTGTAATCGTCTTATTGTCCTGTAACGTAATATTACCGGTATAAGTCCCCCCGGTAAGTAATAAGGTGTCTCCATTTACCGTACTCGTGAGCGCATTGCTTAATGTTGCATTGGTTACACTGATTTGCGTTGCGTTTGCGGCAAAAAGAATAAACCACAACACAACGAAGAGAAAGAAGATTTTCTTCATGAGTAAAGATTTTAAGTTTAAGGATTTATACAAATAAGCCGGAAATGGCCCTTTTGCCTTGGCAAATGTAGTAGTTGGTTATGCCGGGGAACGGAGGTAAACGGGTAAAAACAGGTAGATGAACTGGTACACGGTGAAACACAGTAGAAGTAGACCAAAAAACACTACATTTTGTACCAATTTTTAGAAGTCAGGGAAAACCTCAACAAAGCGGGAGATGTCTTATCGGTTTTGGATTGGACTACATTCGCAGATATTGCACCTGAGAAGCAGACTATCTGATTAGGTATGTATAAAGAAAAAACCGTCTTAGCGTAGCCGTAAGCTATTCTAAGACGGTTTCAGTTGTTTATCACGTGGGGAAATCCCGATGCATCCGGGGATGCCACCCATCCAACCGGATATTTTATTTCTTTAAATTCATCTTTATCCACTCCAGGATATGACGACGGGTAGTCAGTGAAATCCAATGTTCATTCACCGGTGTAATCAATGCCTCTTTTTTACACGAAAGAGTATTATAGACGATATAGCTAGTGGTAGGCGGACAAACATTATCATTATACCCCCAAGTCATGAAAACGGGTACTTTAATCTGCCTTGCAAAATTGACGACATCATAATACTCCAGCGTTTTTAGCTTTTCAGGTGTATCCATGCCCGTAAAGTTAGTAAACAGATGTGGGTATCCCCCTGCTCTTCCGGCTTTATAACCCGCCATATCGCTTAATGCCGGATGATTTGCTGCACAGGCCGTTACTCTGGAATCAAGCGCCGTGGCCACCAAAGCGAGAGCTCCGCCCTGGCTTCCCCCCTGAGCAATAACATTTTTTCCGTCCCATTGAGGCAATGAGGTCAGGTAGTCGATTACACGCGGAAATGAGAGATAAACCTTTTTCATATAGTAGGAATCCCGGTCATCAAGCCCATTGACCAAATAGCTGTTATTGCCATTGCCAAATGCCTTACTGATGGATTGATAGGTTTCAGCATCCAGATTGGGACGAATACCATGAATTTCCATATCGAATCGAATACACCCGTTTTCGGCATAGAAGAGGTCTTTGGACGGGTCCATCGGTTTAATGCCTGCTCCGGGAGGAGATACCACTACCGGATATTTCCCCTCTTTCTTTGGCATAGTCAGGTAACCGTAAATGCAACTTCCCTTTTTATACACCTGTAGTTTAACCAGGTAGCAATCCACCTTCTCATTTGAAAATTCAGGGACAAATACTTTTTCAACCTCCATCGGGCATTTAGCGGCATCCTCTTTTGCCTTTTCCCAGTAAGCGTTAAAATCGGAAGGATACTTTGTATAAGGGGTCAGTTTTTCAGGCTCAAAACCCAGTTTAATGTGATGTTTATACTCTTCGCCATTGAGTGTTACTTTCAGCTGGCAATCTTTAAATCCGGGACGGGAGAGGGTACCCAGCGATATTTCCACTTTCCCGTTTTCAAGGATTACCGTTCCCGTTTCAGTGACCGGCATCATGTCAGGGCCGATACTATATTCTATTTTAACATCACTTTTTAAAACGCCATATTCGTAAAGTGATACCGTTATTTTGGCTTCTTCATTTAACTTGTAGAGCCAGTTTACGTGACTGGGCGTTGTAACCCAGAGTACATCGCTTTGAGAAGGATAGTTCTCTGCAAAGGTAGAGAGGAAAAACAGGAAAGAGAATAGAAATAAAAATGCTCGTTTCATTTGTCATTATGTTTTTGGATTGTTTTCACTGGGTGCTTATCACTTCCATTGAATATAATGCTGATATATCAACGCAAAAATAAGAGATGACCCGGCTTGGGAAAGGAGCTAATCGGGTAAAAACAGGTAGATAAATTGGTATTGCAGGCCGGTAAATGCCCGTTTACCTATTTCCTATAGAGATTTCTTGCCCGATTTGTATTCACTCGGATTCATACCGAATTTCTGTTTGAAGCAACGACTGAAATACTTCGTGTCATTCATACCGACATTAAAGGCTATCTGGCTGATGTTGGTTTCTCCGGCTTCCAGCATTTGAGCTGCTTTCTGTAAACGAAACTCCCGGATAAAGTCAACCGGCGCCATACCTGTCAGGCCTTTTATCTTTTTGAAAAATGAAGAGCGGCTGACTCCGATGCTTGCCGAGATGTCGTCAATGTTCATTTCGGCATTATCATAGTTCTCTTCGATAAACTTTATCGTTTTACTGATAAATGCTTCATCCAGATTCGTTACTTCCGGTTTGGACAAAGTGATGATTCCGCCGGACAATGACGATTTGAAATAGCTCTGAAGTTGTCCCCTGATTTTCAACAGATTCTCAATCCTGGCTTCCAGATAAGTCAGGCTAAACGGCTTGGTAATATAATCGTCAACGCACAATGCCATAGCATCCAGTTTCGTCTCCATATCTGTTTTAGCAGTCAGGAGAATAAACGGTATATGGCTGGTATTCAGATCTTGTTTGATTATCCGCGCCAGAGCAATTCCATCCATATCCGGCATCATAATGTCGGAAATAATCAAATCCGGCACATACGAAAGCGCCAGTTCACAAGCTTCCCGCCCATTCTCCGCTTCATAAATTTCGTATTGCTCACATAATGATGATTTCAGGAAAGCGCGTAATTCGCTATTATCTTCTGTTATCAGAATTGAAAAACGCTCTTTCGCCTGCTCATCCGCCCCGCCTATTGATTGGACAATATTTCCGGAGGCTTCCGTTGATATTTGTGACGAAACTTCAGGGGCTTCAACTGCCGGCTCTTTATCCTGCAACAGATACTCGACATGAGAACCAAAATGGCTATTCCCTTTCCGGAAAATAACCCTGAAAGCCGAACCTTTGCCCGTCTCGCTTTCCACTTCAATGCTGGCATGATGCAGTTCAACCAGCTCTTTGGTCAGTGAAAGGCCAATACCGGTTCCGGATTGAGTAGTCACATTTCGGGAAGCAAAGCTTTCAAACCGCTCAAAAAGCAGTTTCAGCCGTTCCCGCGCAATTCCCGTTCCCTGGTCTTTTACCGTTACTGATACGTGCTCAACATCTTCATAAATAATTACATCAACGCTCTTATCCGCCGGGGTGAATTTAAAGGCATTGGACAAAAGATTAAAGATAATCTTCTCAAACTTATCCTTATCCAACCACAAATGAGCCCTGTTTGACTGGTCAACGATATTCGACCGGATGCGTTTTTCTTCTGCCAGTTTGGAGAAACCCGAACAGATTTCTTCCACATAAGGAGCCACATCCACCTCTTCGATGATGAGTTTCATCTTTTCGCTCTGTATCTTTCTGAAATCCAGAATCTGATTAATCAGCCTCAACATCCGGTTTGTATTTTTCTGTACAATTTCCAGTTGGCTCTTTGCATTTTCAGAAAGCGGTTCTTTCTTAAGCAAATACTCAACCGGTGAAGCAATCAGCGTCAAAGGAGTCCGTAGCTCATGCGAGATATCGGTAAAAAAACGGAGTTTCATATTGGTGATGCGCTGCTCTACGGCCACTTCATTTCTTAACTTGTAAATAGTAAACAAAACGTATGCCACCACCAGGGTAAACAGCGCAAACATCAACAGATAAAAAACAAATCCCCAGGCCGATTCCCAGAAAGAGGGCATTTTCACAATCCTGACCGACTTTTCGTTATTCACCCATAGCCCGTCGGAATTCGTTGATTTCACCCGAAACGTGTAGGTTCCTTTGGGTAAATTGATGTAGGTAGCCATCCGTTGGTTGCCCACATAATTCCACTCTTTTTCCAGTCCTTCCAATTTATAGGCATATTGAATTGCCTGTGGATTGACATAATCGATAGCTGCAAATTCTATCGAAAATGTATTATGCTTATGGGTCAGTTTCAGTTCACTGGTTTCATCAATCGTTTGCTGTAACGGTGAATCCACCTCTCCTACCCGCACCTCTTTATTGAAAAGCTGCAAGCGGGTCAGGTATATGCGGGGAACAAAAGTGTTCTTCTTTATCCGGCGGGGGTCAAAAAAGACGAAACCATTTGAGCTTCCATATACAACTTTTCCGTCAGCAGTCTGACAAACCGTTGCTTCACTGAAATAGTAGTTGTTTTCCGCCGTTGGTTTATAGACATCAAACTTCTGAGTGGAGGGGTGATAACAGAGTACCTGTGTCTGGGAGGACATCCACACATTTTCCAGTACATCTTCCTGTAGTGTATAGACAGCGGTGACTCCTTGCCCTTCATTACTCTTCAAGGCTTGAAAACGAACATCCGCTTCATCCCTTATGCCTCCTTTTACGATATTGACACCGCCGCCAATGGTAGTTACATAGAGGTCGCCATTTCGTGTCGGTAAAATTCCCTGAACATCATTTCCGGAAATGGAATACGAATCATCCGCCTGATGCATATAGCGTTTGAAGCGAATATCCTCCGGCTTACCAGTCATCGAACCGGAAACCAGCAGTCCCTGAGTAGTTCCGACCAACAAATGGCCGAAATTATCCCTTACAATACAACGGACTTTGGAATAATCTTTGATTGGAAAATTCCTCAACCGGTTATTACTATTCACGAATCGAATCTGCCCCGAACCGGTATCCAGCAGATTGAGACCTCCGCCATAAGTTCCAATCCACAACAGATGACGGTTATCCTCATACACCCAATAAACCTGGTCTGAGCTGAGACTATATTTATCTCCCGGCATATTCCTGTAATTGGTTATGGAATAGGCGCACGGCGATTTCCGGACAAGTTTAAACAGTCCCTTCCCTTTGGTTGCCAACCAGATAGCACCGGTATAATCCTGCACAATATGATAAACCTGAGCATCGAAGGGAAGATTTCCACCCAGCTTTCCATCAGCGCCTAAAAGCCTTTTACTCTTCCGCTCTTTATCATACACATAAACATACCCTTTCTTCGAACCTACCCATAATTGACTTTCCGCATCTTCATAAACCGACCTGATTTCATTTATGGGAGAAAAAGACGAAGTTTCAACCGGTTTGACAAAGGCAAATGGCTCATGCCGGAAAACCACCTTATCCACCCCCTGCAAATAGGTATTCAACCATAAGTTGCCCTGTTTGTCAGGTAGGAAGGCGTGAACAAGATTAGTGATGCTTTTACTATCCCCACCCGAAACAGGTAGTGGTTCCAGACGTTTTTCCAGTTTATTGTACCTGAAAATTCCACCCATTCGGGTTTTTAGCCAGAGATTGTGGTTGATATCTTCGGTAATATTCCATTTTGTAACACGGGGATTTACAAATCCGGAAATGTCAACCGGCAGATAACGTATGGTATGCGATGATGATTCAAATAAAATTCCGCCGGGATAACCGGCATCAATCCAGATATTTCCATCCCGGTCTTTATAGCTTCCCAATACCGATTTATCCGGAATATTATTCATCCGATACGAATTAAATTGTCCGGTAGAAAAACGATAGGTATAAAAAAAGGAGGTATTCGTCAGAATAAAAAGCTCATCCTTCCCTATCCACTGAAGGTCTGAAATATATTCGGTAAAAGGTGTTACGATTCGTCTGAGATTATCCGTTTTTTGGCCATAGACCAACAGAGTCCCTTTTTCCCCTCCGATATAGAGCTTTCCGGCATTTTCTGTAATAGAATAAAACGAAGTGCGATCTTTTCCTGCCACAAATGTGCGGACACCACCGCTTTTATTTAGCCGACAGATTCCTTTGGGTGTTAAGATCCAGGTATTTGAATGCTTATCAACAAAAATCTTATTGATTTTACCTGAAGGAAGAACGCCTTTGTTAGGGGAATAATGAGTCAGTCTGAGATGATTAGATGATTCTGCATCCTCTATACGAAAGCAATCGTGCTCATTGTAAATCCAGACAGAGCCATCCGGCTGAACTGAAATGTTATTTTGCGGAAATGTCAGGCTATATTTTTTATAATCACTTTCAAATTGAGGCACCGGCAGGAAATGCTCGGTTTTAGAGTCAAATCTGTAAACCCGATCATCATCGGTTTGCAGCCACAAATAACCTTGTTTATCCTCCTTAATCCGGTCGACGCGTAGATTTGACAGTTGCCCTCCCCCTTTAGATTCTCCTTTGAAGCATCGGAACGTATATCCGTCAAATTTGTTCAGGCCATCATACGTTCCAAACCACATAATGCCTTTAGAATCCTGATGCATGCAAAGGAGGTGATTCTCAGACAACCCATAGTCAACGGAGTAATGGGTAATTTGAGTAGTTACCTGAGATCTAACAAATTGAATAAATATCAAGCAGAATATTGCAAAAATAAATCTTCTCATTTAAACGGGAGATAAAATCTGATATATGGTATTGCATTTAAAGCGGGATAAGAGAGTCTAAAGATAGAAAATAATTTACAACCCCAATAACTTAAAATACAGGTCTATATCTTTAAAACTATCTTCACTACTTTTTCTCCACATCCCTAAACCATAAGCGTTGTACTATCTCGCTCATATCTTTCTATCGGGTGAAAATCGTCAGCGTCAGATGGGTAATTTAATCGGCGACTTTGTCAAAGCAAGTCGGTTGCACTCTGCCGATGCAGTAAGTCATGCACGCAATCCAGATATAACCATCTGTTTCGGCAAACGTCTTCGTCATTTCCCTGCCACAAAAGTATAAGTCTGACCGGCTTGAGTCGCGATATCATACTGCGATGTCTTTTCCAGATTTAGACCTTTTAGCTGAGACGCATCCTTAATAACCGGATCCGGAACCTGCTGTGTGGCCATCAGTGGATTAGTATTTTCACCTTTTGCGATAGTCAATTCAGCTCCATTCTGATTCTTCAACGGTACAGCAGAACGTAAACGTAGATTACCACCAACGGTCGATTTGATAGTCAAGGTAACCAGCTTACCACCCTTCCACTCCATGTTGGTGATTTCAAAACCACCACGGGCTCTCAATCCACTGATAGCACCATCAGCCCACACATCCGGTAAAGCAGGCAGAATATGCACTGCACCATCATGGCTCTGCATCAGCATTTCAGCGATACCGGCTGTACAACCAAAGTTACCGTCAATCTGGAAAGGTGGATGCGAGTCGAACATATTAGCAGAAGTTCCTCCGTTTTCATCCTTGATAGTGGCGTTCGGATCTTTCAGTTTCAACTGGTTCTGGATAAGCTTGTAGGCATGGTTGCCGTCAAGAAAACGGGCCCACAGGCAAACTTTCCATCCCATCGACCAGCCACGACTGGCATCTCCGCGACCAATCAGGGAATTACGCGCTGATTCAAATAATGCCGGCTGGGTGTTAGGTGAAATCTCATTGCCCGGATACATGCCCCACAAGTGCGAAACATGTCTGTGTCCCGACTCTTTGCGGTCCCAGTCCTCCAGCCACTCCTGCAACTGTCCGTATTTTCCGATGTGCATAGGAGGTAGTTGTTTACAGAGTTTATCAATCGTATTTGTAAATTCAGCATCGATATCCAGCACTTTTGCTGCAGCTACTGTATTGGCCAACAGATCAAAAACCATCTGGTTATCCATAGTCACGCCACTAAATATAGTGCAACGTTGTTTCTTGATCGTTCCGTCGGCCAGGGTGTCATCATACGCAATTAATCCGGGAGTGTTTTCAGGAGAGTTGGAAGGTGAAACGACCATATAGCCTGTTTTCGGATCTTTCACCAGGAAATCGACATAAAACTCCGATGCGCTTTTCATAATCGGATAAATCTCTTTCAGATAGTTTTTATCTCCCGAGTAACGGTATCTTTCCCACAAATGAGAACAAAACCAGGCGTTGCAGGTTGGCCACACTCCGCAAGGGACCTTGTCAACAGCTCCTGCAATACGCCAGAGATCGGTATTGTGATGCAAAGTCCATCCACGGCAACCGTACATTTCAGAAGCGGCATCCCGACCGGTCACACTGACATCCTTGATAAGCTGAATAAACGGTTCGTGACATTCGCTCAGATTGGTCACTTCTGCCGGCCAGTAGTTCATCTCCACATTGATGTTGGTAGTATATTTGCTATCCCAGGCCGGAAGCGGACCTGCACACGGATTCCATATACCCTGAAGATTGGCCGGTTGAGTGCCCGGCTGCGAACTTGAGATCAATAGGTAGCGGCCAAACTGGAAGTACATCGCCGCCAATGAAGGATCATTGATGGTTGAAAACTCTTCAATGCGTTTATCTGTTGGTTTTACCGCCTGAGCAGTCTGAGGCAAGACGAATGAAACACGGTTGAACTGCTTCTGATAAGCTGCGATGTGATTCGCTTTTGCGTTCTCATAGGTTTTGGAGAAACGGTTTAAAAACGCTTTTGCCTTTTGCTCCGCATTATCACTGATATCTTTGTAGTTTTTAAAATTGGTAGCCACCGAGATGTAAATCGTTGCAGCATTGGCGTTAGCGACGCTAATGCTTCTTTCATCGGATTTCTGAGAACCACCCTCCGCGACTACTTTGATCTGAGTATTAAAATTCAGTTTGTTTGGAATATTTTCCGTTGCTTCCTGGGTACATTTCCCGGTAGCAACAAGCGTATTATTGTTTCCCGGAACAGTTTTACTTTGAACTGTGACCATATTGACTTTTTGAGGTCCGATAAAAGAGGTGTTAAACGACACCTTTCCCTTTTGACTGGCCGTAATGCGAATGATCACTATCTGATCGGTAAACGAAGTGAACGTTTCCCGTGTATATTCCACGCCATTCACCTTGTATTTCACGGTTGCAAGCGCTTTGGTCAGATCAAGGTTTCGGATATATCCGGTTTTTCGTTCATGTCCCGGGAAATTGAGAATCAGATTCCCAATCGACTGATAGACCTGACCGTGTGAGGTTACATTTCGGTCTGCGATTATATTGTCCAACGAAAGTTTCTGTGCATCGATGTAGTTTCCTTCATCGATACACTTACGAATTAAGGCCAGTTTGTTTTTTGCATTCTTGTTGACATTCTGATATGGACTCCCCGACCAGAATGTATCTTCATTCAACTGAATAGTATCAGCTTCTGCCACACCATATACCATCGCCCCCAGACGACCATTCCCCAACGGAAGGGCTTCTGTCCAATACTTCGCAGGCCTATCATACCATAACTTCAAATCAGCGGCTTTTACCGACAAAAAGGTTTGCAGCACTAATGCCGCCATTAAAAACCTACACTTCATCACTTAATAATTTTATTTTAGATAATAGAGAATACAATATTACCGAGCAATCATCAAAAAAAAATACGCAGGCACAAAAGACTTCACCTGCGTATTTTCTCGACCCGATCAATTTACCATCAGAAAATCACTTTATAGGATTTCTTATTCACTTTGAGGATATAAACGCCTTTCAGTGACGGCAAATGTTTGTAATAGGAATCACCTGATGCTTTTACCAACGCAATGACTTTACCATCTACTGAGGCTAAAGCCAATTCAGAACCTTCCGGTAGATTTTTAACCACCAACCAGCAGTCTGCAACCAAAATCACCGGCTTTTGAATATCGGAAATATCTATTCCCGTACTTACAGATGTGGCAACGTCAGAAGCTATACTTAAACTCCCGTACTCGTTCACAGCTTTTACCTGATATTGGTAGATTGATCCGCTCAATGCAGTCTGATCTGTAAATGAAGCATCTGTTGAAAAGCCAATGACGACACTATCCCGAAGTACAATATAACAGATTGCATAATCCGATTTCGTCCATGCCAACTGATTATTTGAAATGGTTACATTGGTTGGTTTGGCCACCGGTTCAAGATATGCACGAGGATTCCAGGAGTCAGTTCCGGTCATCATATTTTCATAGCTGTATTGAGCAGCTTCGGTTTGTGTAAGTACGGGTTTCAATCCTGTGGTAACCACTCCATCACTCGTTTTGAACCAGGTACGACGACTTGAAAGATCAATCGAATTTCCATTCGGGTCCATGCTGTTGTATTCGGCAAAGATCTCTGGTATCACCCCCATATCAGTCCATCCTTCCGGATGAGGCAAGATCTTCATCGTGCTATTTAAATATACCGTTTTCGGAGAATTTTGCCAGGGACGACCTAACTTTAGGTTACCATCGCCGGCAGCGGCATTTCCGTCAATCGTACAGCTATTGAAAGCATAACCGTATTTAGTCCCTGCAGCATGACTCGGTGCAACAATTACAGATCCACTTCTTACATTGTACAATGTACATCGGTCAAAGAACACATCACCTCCTCCATACACATAATCAACTGCACCTTCGATGTAACAGTTATTAGCAAAATGACGATCGCTGGCATTTCTGGATGTGGTGTACCAAGTATCCTGAAATGAGCGGAACTTACAGTTATTGAAGGCAAAACGGTCATTATTCGAACGCATAGCCAATGCCATCGGGCCAGCCTGATATTGTATGCCGTATCTGTTTTCGAAAGAGATATTTTCGGCATAGAAGTCATGGGCAGCCACTACCATCGTAGCACAATCGCTCATACCGTATTGTCCTTTATTAAATTCCCAGCCGGTATCAGTAGGACCACTGCTACAGTTTATCGCGAATGAAATAATTGTTTTATTCCGGTCCTGTCCGATCAGATTGATGAATGGTTTAGACTCCGGAACACGAATCAGCTCTTCATACGTTCCGTTTTTGACAAAAATCAACCATGGAGATGTACGGTTATCGGGCACAGCGTTGATAGCCGACTGAACAGTGGTGTAATCTCCTGTTCCATCTTTGGCAACCACAGCATCATAACGTTTTGCAATAGGTTGCGGACGGGTCATTGTACTAAATGATATGGTGACTCCACAAAATTTATTCCCAGACATGTCGGTGATGGCTCCGTCAGGTACTGTAAAGGAATAAGATTTGCCATATTCCAGATTGGTATAAGCAAATGATACAGTTTTATTACCAAAAACAGGAGAAATAGCCTTACCGTTGAATGTAAACTCTCCAACACCGGCTTTCACGCGCTCATTGAATGTTAACGAGATAGATCCATTTGCCGAAGCAGTTACTGAGTTAATTGCCGGCAAAGTGGAAACCAATAGAGGAGCGACAGTATCTTTAACAAACTCTGTTTCAGCAAATACAAACACATTGGCTAAATAAAACCCTTCAGTTCCACTTGGAGTAGCATCCTGCATATAGCCGCTTGAAGTCTCCGGAATCCAACGGATATAGATCGTTTTCTTCAATGAATCGGCCATTTCAGGTAATACCGCATTACAATCCACCCATGCAGTGTTATAAGATGAAGAAATATCCAGCGAATCCAGCGTAAAGTATTTCACGCCATCTGTAGAGTACTGCATTTTCTGGACCTTATTCACACAGGTATTGTCTGCTCCGATTTTCGATTTGATGGTGATATTTTTATAACCAACGCCTGAAAATCTTGCCTGCAAATATCTGGGCGTATTTGCCAACAGCAGGGCAGCATCGGTATAGCGACGGGCACTATTGTAGGTTACGCCGCCAAAAGTCTTTGAATTTGCCCCCCAGGTAGTAGTTGTTCCGTTGAAATTGCAATTATTCAACAAACCGGTATTGTCGGTCTGTGCATAATAATCACCGACACGGTTGCTGACAGGACTAGATGCCGTAAAATCCCAACCAACGATAAATGGAACGACATCGAATGTCGCAGAAATCGTCTTCGGGGCATCCATCACGATTTGACGAGTTGTCTGGCTGGTTGCATCATCCCAATACAGGAAAGAGGTAACACCATTAGGCACCACGGCAACATCCACGATTGTACCAGTTTCATATTTACCATTGGTCGGCACCGGATTCAGGGAAACAGTTCCCCACTGAGCTCCATCACCCAATTTGCTTACCGTTAAATCATAAGTCGTAATCGCACTGAATAATGCTTTGATAGTTTTATCCTTATCCATTACAGCGGTATAAGGATTTGACGAGGATAGCGTATTTCCATTTTCATCCTGCCACTCTTTAAAGGTGTATCCGAATCCTCGTGTAGCAGTCAGCGTTACAGATTCGCCTTTATTGAAAGTACCTCCACTTGGAGCAATAGACCCGGCATCAGCTGGACTTACTACAGTTGAAAGCACTGCAGGTGCTGAAACAGTAGTAATCCATCGCGGGTCACCGATCGGCCCTCCGGTTGTTCCCGCAGTAGCCAAAGGTGATGTGGAAAGGATACGAAAATCATTACTGACACTCGATGTATCCTGAAAACCAACTGCACGATCATATAGATTTGCTGTTATATTATTTATTGTCGTATCCAATGAAGCTGCACCTGTGATACTAAAGCGGCCATAATTGACGATCAGGTTCTTCTGTGCAATGATATTGCCGCCCGTTACATTAAGCACTTTGGGAAGCTGACCGGACACACCCGGCTCTGCAATAATATTGTTTCTAAAAGTAAAATTAGACGCTGTGCTTTGAAGATTAGATGCGTAGCAGAGCGCATAGCCGGAGCCTTTTGACCATTTAAAGACTGTATTGTTTTCAAAGGTAAAATCTAACACGTTGGAGGTGTTGGACACTTGCGGACGAAAAAGGTTCTCACCACCGTAATATCTGATGAATGTGCTGTTTTTCACTGCAACGTTAGAGACGTTGAACTTAGGATACAAAAGTGCATACCCTCCCGAACCGCAGTTTTTAATAATACAATTGGTAATCTCGATGAATCCCAGATTGGTCGGTGTTGAATTACCGCCTCTGATCAAACAGCGGTTGACATTCATGATCGTATCATTACGGAAAGCTATGATTTTGATATTTCCAAAACTGCTTCCGTCCACCACATAGCTATTGCTACGGTTAATCGTGATGCCTTCAAATATTAAACCACAGTTGGTATCAGTCGTTGCATTTCCTCCGACTGTACCGTTGAATACAACACTGCCTCTTCCGGCTGACTTTAAAGTGAACGTTTTTGCGTTCTGGAAATTAATTGCGGTGGAATAAATTCCTCCCGCCATTAGAAGGGTATCGCCATCTGCAGCTGTCATTAACACACCCGTAATCGATGTATTATCAACATTTATCTTCGTTGCATGGGCAATAGCGACAAACCAGGATAAAAGTAAAAGTAATCTGATTTTCATAGTAAAATAGCATTGATTTAACAAGAATGCAAAAGTATCTTTGAAGTCATCCGGACTTGATGATTATCTGGTAAATTGAGTGTTTAATCTGATAAGGATAAAGAAATACAGATTTCAATACCCCAATATACTCAACGCCCCTATTTCTAAATGATCAACTACATCTGATTACTTTTCACTTTACATGATCTAAAATAAAATCGAACAGCATGTACAGCAAAAAAAAACCGAAACAGATAAACAGATATTTCTTCTGCTTTTCCGCTCGGTTTTTCAATCTATTTTCTATGAAAAATAAAACGCAACAAAGGCCATCCAATTCAACGACTCTTCCTATTTGAATAAAGCTAATAATTAGCCCCGCTGGATATGTTTAGTCCCGGAATCCGGCATTTCCCCATTAATATTCACCTGTATCTATTCACGATTACTTTTTGTTTATCAACCAGATATATTCCA
The DNA here is from genome assembly GCA_963668555.2 of Bacteroidales bacterium. Taxonomy (GTDB): domain Bacteria; phylum Bacteroidota; class Bacteroidia; order Bacteroidales; family UBA7332; genus CAXXIC01. The sequence continues at coordinate 2,914,520 of CAXXIC010000001.1, read as the reverse complement.
TCCAGAAGTCCTTCTGTAGCTTTGCTCCGAATCACATTCGTCCGGATGCAGCGACCATCAATGCCATAAACATTCACCGGAACATTGGGGTCAAGAGCAAGGACGGTTGTTGTATTAACACCGGTTGCAGTACGTGTACTCAAAACCAGATAAACGACCACCTGACTTCCACTAAAAGTAAATGTAAACGATCCCGATGCAGGGGTAATTAGTGGTATATTATGACTGCAAACGATGTAGGTGCCACTCGCATTCTTCTGCGGAAAAACATAATCGGTCGAAGTAAAACTCGTTCCGTTCAACTCACTGATATAGGAGTCTGTTCCGGTATAGTTATCATAGCCGACAAACTTCACACTATCAACCCTTATCCCCGAAGGCAAATTGACCGAAAACTTCACACCAGTCGAAAACTTAATCCCCATTTCACTACCTGTGGCATAGGTTTTCGAGTTGCCATTCGTTATGCTATAACCGCCATCAAACGTCCAGGGAGATGAAGCACCCGAAGCGCCCGTATATGTACTTTGCGATAATGTTGTTTTACTTATCACAGCATCACTCCCCCCGGAGATGTAACCTGATGCCACCCCACCTGCATTTCCGTCGGTCATAATACCGGCTACCAGACTGTTCATATACACTTCAAGCATGGTGTAGCCTTCAATATTCAGGCTATTTCCATCTGTTGCATTGTTCGGATTCAATCCGTTGGCTGTTTCCCACGCATCAGGCATCCCGTCCTGGTCTGTATCTGTGGGACAAGCTTTACCGATCAGCATCGGCCAGGGGTTCCAGTCATCAGGGGCATTAGCCGGTTTATTGTCATTCTGAGAGTCAATGATTCCGTACACATCGCCACTTCCTGTACCGGTATGCGAAGCTACACCATTGCGCGTATCATAAACCATCAACGTATCCACCCAGTCACGCGAAAGTGAAGCGCCGGCACATTTCAATACCTTTTCGTAAGCTGCCTGTGCCGTGTGAGTAGTGGTGTACATAAAATCCATCGGAGCAGAGAGCTTCATGGTGTCTTTGGTCACATCAGTAAAGAGATTATCGGTGGTTGAATTGGAAATCTGGGCATAAATCCCTTTAGTCCAGTTATCGGCTGTGACATCACTGAAACCGTTCATATAGTTTCCATCGACAAAAAACTTACCCCATACATGTAGCATCGGTGCAAATGCCGGATAGGTTTCGCAATAAGCGGTGGTGCGAATGCCAATACCGGCAATACGATATTGAATAGAAGCGCTTTTTTGTTTAGTCCCAGGACCCGGCTTGTAGTAGTTGTTCACGATATTTACTTTCATGCCTTCGCCACCGTAACAACCATTACCGGCCCAGTTGTAAATCACATTGTTGCGCATATCCATACGTTCGTCTGTTTGTGTTGATGCGCGTGGACCGAGACGTGGAGCTCGGCTGTCGTGATGGCAAATTAGATTGTGGTGATAACTGGCGCCCGAACCACCCCAGTTGCCGCCATAACCGTGCGCCCCTTTGACGTGGCCGGCGTTACGTAAACTTTGCGAAACGATACACCATTGTACAGTCAGATTTTTCATTCCATACACCGAACAGCATTCGTCTATACTCCAACTTACCGAACAGTGATCGACAATCACATTCTCCTGATCCATACCTCCAAGGCCATCACCTTCGTGATTCGCCACAAACAGGTTACCCAGACGAAAACGGACAAAACGGATAATGACATTACTGGCATTGATGGTAAATGGGTAATCGGCCACACAAATGCCATCACCCGGAGCAGTTTGTCCGGCAATGGTAACATTAGAAGTGGAAATACTCAGCGGTGATGTCAGGTGAATGGTCCCCGACACATCGAACACAATGGTGCGTTTGCCGCTTTTGTTTAAAGCCCAGCGAAAAGTTCCTGCCGAACCATCATCGGCGATTGAAGTTACATGATAAACAGCACCGCCCCGTCCACCGGTAGTGTACCGCCCGAAACCCTCGGCACCGGGAAAGGCAGGAGTTGTTTCAGCTTTCACCAAAGAAGTACCAATCAGCATCAAAAAGAGAGTTAAGAACAATGCGGATAAATAAATTATGTGTTTTCCTGGGTTTGTCATAGTTTCAAAGTTATTTATGATTCTTTTCATCGAAGTCTGAGGTCGTTCATTTAAATAGATTATGGATTTCAAAGTTAAGAACTCCTTGTTGAATAGAGAATGGTAGCCAAGGTCGAAAATGTGGATTTTCTGATATAATATTGGTAAAAACTGACACCTGTGATTGATTCGTGCATATCCGGGTAAAGCATTGAAGAGACCGGACAAATTGTCCGGTCTCTTCAATTTATACACTCACACCACTTTACTCCCGGTTAATTACCACCATCTCGGGTCACCGGCTATTCCCTGACCGGCAAAGCCAGCTTCCGGTTTAATCTTAAAATTCCAGTGAGTTGGATCGGTAAATAAATCCGTACTTGATTTCGAAAGAGCTGAGATACCTGTAAATCCGGTACCTGTGCTCGTGCTCACAGACAGATCCGAGGTCTTATAATTTGTTGCAAAAGAGAATGTAGCATAATCTGCAAAATTGCCACTAAAAGACTTCAACGCTGTTCCACCGTTATTACCGGCGAAAATACATTTATCAACAATCATTGACGATGGCGCTGTGGCGTTATCCACAAAACGCAACACCTGAGTCAATTTATTGGTCGTGCTATTATTATAAAAGGTACAATTGGCAATTTCAACTTTCGACAGTTTAGTCCGGATGTCCATCAACTGAGTTGTCAGATCAATGAATGTGCTGTTTGTTATCTTAATATTTGAGAGCTTTGCACTAGCACCAGCCACATTAAGCACACCATATCCACCTGTATTTATGACTTCAGAGTTATTGATGACAATATCTGATGCCGTTACCAGCTTATTAGCAAATCGCACCAAACAGTTGTAATTGAGGATAAAACAGCCATCAAAAGTAAAGCCGTTAAACATCAGGTTATCAGTACTTATATAAAACAGTTGAGTCGCAGTATTGCTCGCTCCTACCATCGTTACATGTTCGAATAAGAAACCATCCATCGATGAAGCCGGAACAATTTTATCAACATTTACGGTAGGTCGTGTGCCTGTAGGAGCTGTAACCGTCAACATGGTTATTCCGGCCGGTAAATTGACAACTCCCCAGTTATAAGTAGCTTCGGGGATTAAAATTAAAGAGATATTCTTATGGCCATCAGCCACTAATCGTGTCAATACAGATGCAACGGTATCAGTTGGCTGTAGATTGTAAGAGTAACTGCCCGCTGTACCCGGTGTTTTAAAGGTCTTAGTCCCTCTCACCCGTACAACCAACCCATCCACGTAACAGATCTTTGCGGTGTAATAAGTTCCCATTTCCAGGCCAGAGATAGATTTCGTGGTATCCGCTTTTTCTGATCCCGTAATCACAGAATCTGCCTGAAGGATATTTTTAGTAGGATCGGCATCTTTAGTTACAACCAGGTAGGATACTTTTCCGGTTGGAGCCCATGTTAATGTAGCTCCACTTTCTGTAATTTTCAGACCGTTAAAGATATTCTCTGCTTTGGTCTTAAAGGCAAATTGTGCATACTTTGATGTCAGCGTACTATCTTCATTGACGGCAATCATACGGATCGAGTACTGTGAATTCGCATTCAGTTCTGTGAATTTGATCCGGTATTCAGTCTTCGGCAGTGTCGATGACGGAGAGAAAGGAGTCAAAGTATCAGCTAAAATAGTCCGTCGTTCAACGACTCTGTTAAACTGTAACGAATCTTCGCTGACTTCAAAAATATACTTTTTCGCATCCACTACTTTAGTAAAGGATACACCTACAGAATTAGCATCCAGACTATACTGCGAGAATGTTAAGGGCCTGAACAAACGATCATAAGATGAATCAGCAGGCCAACCCTGCTCCCCATTATTACAGGCTGTTAATCCAAGTATCAGGAGCAAGGTTAGAATTGCTCCCGATAGATATGTATTTAGATTATTACGTTTCATATATTAGCTATTATTGATTTTATTATTTGCACATCTGACTCCAATTAAAAACCGTATGAATTTACAAGTGCACCGTTTGAGTTCTGAAGTTCTGTATAGTAAATGGCAAACGGGTGTCGGTAATTACATACTCCATTCCCTAACTTGTACAGGTTTAATCCATTTTGAATAGAGTTAGTACTATCCATTTTTTGGAGAATCTGAGAATAGTCATACGATGCATTTAGCCCTGTACTTGCCGTAAGAATGTTAACCGCCTTACTTACGATCCCTTTAGTTCCGACTGCGGCACTTAACCAACTTAACGATTTATACACTTTAGCATCAGGAATGGCTATCGGCGTATTATACCAGTTAATAGAATTTCGATCAATCGATGTTCCTGTTCCATATTTATAATACAGAGTTGTCGGCAGAGAACCGGCCGGGTATGATTTATCGAAAATCTTCACATCTCGGTTGCCATTCACCATCAGGCACAAAGCTTCTTTTTGATCTTCAATCTTTTTGCTCAATAATCCCCAGCGAACCAAATCATATTTCCTCAACGCCTCGCCACCAAATTCCCAGGCACGCTCATTAACAATAGCATCGAAAAGATCACCTAGATAAGCTGTTACTTTCTCTGGATGAGATTTAAACGCGCGAGCCCTTACTTTTTCAAAGGCTGTTCTTGCACTCATTTGAGCGGTAGCGTTTACGGCATCCGGACCATTCAATTCATTTTGTGCTTCAGCAAACATCAGCAAAATATCAGAGTAACGCATTACCACCCAGTTAATACCTGAACCTACACGCGAGGTCGCAGATGCTTTTACCAATGCTAAATAGGCAGGCGACATCCATGTGAATCGCCACTTCGCAAAACCCCAGCTAGTCGGATCGTTTGACATAGTCTCGCCTTCACTACCAGCAGCTGCCGTAGGAGGATAATAACCGGATACGGTATAACTGATATTGGTTAGTGTAACATCACGACGCACATCCAACGAGTCAAACGAATAGAAATAATAAGCGCTGGTTTTGACATTACCGCCACCTAATCCTCTCGCTCCGTAGCTCGTACCATCACCTAAGGTCATGCCTATCAGACTACCAATATCTCCGTTCTGACCCAAACCAAACGCTACTTCAAATAGATTTTCGTTTGCTGTATTCTGTTGAAGTTTATTTACCGTCTTCCAGAGGTTTTCATAATCATCTAATGAGTGCGGATTGTCTTTATTGCCAATCATATCGGCACACTGCTGTGCAGCAATGGCATAATAATCTTTGTAATTTTTCACCCTTCCCACAAAATAGCCATTCATTTCTTTAACATCAGGATTATGTATCAAAGATTCATTCTGATAGGGGAAAAGATTTGCATCCCGAAGTGACCAACCACCGGCAAACAATGCAACCCTGGCGGTTAATCCTTTTGCAAAACCTTTGGTAACACGTTCCGCTGTATAAGAAACACTGCTTACTGATTTCCCCATCCAGGGTAAATAATCCTGGGCTTCCAGAAGATCTTTAATTATATATTTATAGACCGTATCGCGATCACTTTTAGGTTCAAACACGTTAGTTATATTTGCAGTTGACTTTCTGAAAGGGACATCCCCCCAGAGCTTAACCAATTCGAAGTAACCTAAAGACCTCAAAGTTAAAACTTCGCCCAAATAGGCTTTCATCAAGGTACTATCTTTTGTTGACATTAATGGTGATTGACGAATGCCCTCAATGGCTGTCGTTGACATTTCAACCAATCGGTATATATTGTCCCATTTAGTAGTCGAACTATTTTTTGACGAAAAGTAATTTGAAGTACTTCCGTCATTAGCAGCTGTTAAATTCACCGGATTTAAAACGGCAAATTCAATATCGGAATTCGTCGGCCAGTTTGTAGTAATTTTCTGACCATAAACGGTGGATTCCACCAATATGGAATAGAGCCCTTCAACTGCAGCTTCTGTGAAGAATGTCGATTTAAATACATTCTCCGTAGATTGTTGCGAAGGTGATTTGGTGTCTAAGAAATTGTCATAACAAGAGGTTAATAAGACAACCAATGCGATTAAATAATATGCTGTTTTTTTCATGAATCGTTTAATTAAAATGTGATATTAGCACCTATTACAAAATTTCGGGCTTTGGGATATGCTGAATAATCAAGACCCGGAGTCAAAGCATTTCCACTTTTTGTACTAACTTCAGGATCCTGACCTGAATATTTTGTCAGACAGAACACATTGTAAAGAGTTGCATAAAATCTGAAATTCTGAATCATAACACGTTTAGAAATTCTCTGAGGAAGAGTATAACCCAGGGTCAAACTACTCATACGCAGAAATGAACCATCTTCTACTGCCGAAGATAAAGGAAGAGTTGCATTGATTATCGGATTCCAAACAGAAGAGTTTTGATTTATTTCTTTCAACAGCTCCGGATTTGCATAAGTTCCATACATAATATTATAGCCTGTTACAGGGTCAATGGTCGTAAAACGGTTTGCCAGTGAAAAGGCTGTAGTAATATTATTGTATCTTTTTGAACCCGAGTAGGTATTAAAAATAATTTTGTTTGCATTGTATATATCATTTCCGTAACTCCAGTTAAACAGGGTCGATACATCAAAGTTTTTCCATCTGGCATTCAGTCCAAAACCTCCGGTATGCTTGGGCTGGGCATTACCGATTACTGTCTTGTCATCTTCTGTAATAACTCCATCACCATTCATATCTTTGATTTTCACATGTCCCGGACCAAAATAGTTCCCACTATAGCCGGCAAATACATCTTTATCACTAACAACACCATTATAAAGAACCCATTTGGCATCTCTTTTGCTCCAATAAAAATCATCGAAAGTGTAAACACCATCTACCACATAACCTATCATCTGTCCTACCGGCTTTCCTTCCTGAACGACATAATCATTTCCCGAAAGAGAATATGGAGCACCTGAAGCAACCGTCTGAGTAGGAACTACATACTTATCCACACGGTTTCGGTTAAACGCGATATTGAAATTCGCAGATAAAGAAAAATCCCGTTTGTTGATCAAATCGGCATTCAACGAAATTTCAACGCCTCTATTGGAGGTTTGCCCTACATTCTGATATTGATTCAGGTATCCGGCACTTGCTGGAAGTGGCATTTTTAATATCAGATCCTTAGTCGATTCATTATATATATCAACAGATCCATTGATTCGGTCTTTAAACAACCCAAAATCAAAACCAAGGTTTCTGGAGATTTTCGACTCCCATTTCAGCTTATTATTATACATCACAGTGCTGGTCTTCATCGCACTTGCAGCTGTCTCAGCGGGGTAAAACAACTTGGAGGCAGTTGATTCGAATGCCCAGTCCTGACGCCAATATGATCCCACGCGTGCATTTCCTACTTCACCATAACTCAAACGCATTTTCAGGTTCGAAATGAACGTTTTGTTCTTGAGAAAGGGTTCTTCTGAAACCCTCCAGGCTGCTGCCGCTCCGGGAAAAAATCCCCAGCGCAACCCTGGCGCAAACACATTCTTTCCATCTTCACGAGCTGTGAATGTAAGCAAATAACGGTCTTTCAATTGATAATTCACACGTCCAAAAAATGAGAATGTACGCTCAGGCTCAGAGATGGTGGTATAGGTAGGTAATGAAGTTCCATAGTTCCACATCGCCAGAATATCCTCTGCAGTCATATCTTTGGGATAAAATTTAGATTGCAGGAGTACTTGTTTATCCTGTGTATGATTGGCTTCCTGACCGACAACCATATCGAGACGATTATTTTTGTCAAACTCATGTTTGAATGACAATGAGTTCTGATAGTTCCATCTGCTTCCTGTTATATCTGTTCTTTGTGCCACAGGAAGCCCGCCGTTTGAACTTGACAGACCTGTATTTTTAGACCAGATCTCATCCGTATAGTTTCGCTTAAAGGTATAACTAACCTGACCACGATAGCTCAGATCTTTGGTAATTTTCCAGGTCAACCCGGTATTATAGGTGTTTTCAAATTGATTGTACTTCTTATAATCGTTAACAATATTTGCGACCGGATTATTGAGTGAACCAATAGATTCCAACGAAGTATCGTCCTGACCATTGATCAATTCATCGGAAAATGCGGTCAAACTCTTTACAGAAGGGAACATAACACAATCTTTCAACAGGTTACCTCCCGAAACGCTTGGACCTGTGGTGATGGTATTTGCCAGACGGTTAGTAAAATCAACGGATAAGCTTTTGCTGATATTCCCATTGATTTTAAATACTACATTGTCTTTCTGCAAATGTGAGTTATCCATAATAAATCCCTGATCGTCATGAGTCAGACTGAGATTAAATTTCACATTTTCACTACCACCGCTGAGGCTTAAATTATAATTTTGTTGAGTTGTAGGATTGTTGAATAGTTTATTTACCCAGTCGTCTCCTTTTCTTGATTTATAAATATCAGCGTCTTCCCACAATCCATACATTCCAAAAAAGCCGGCATTGGGTGTCGGATCCAGTTCTTTCTGATAGTATACATATTCATACGGAGAAAGCGATCTGGGCAGGTTGTATGCTTTCTTGGTTCCATAGAATGTGTTAAAATTGACAGTGATCTTACCTTGCTGGCCACTTTTTGTAGTTATGATCACAACTCCGTTTGCTCCTTCAGAACCGTAAATAGCAGTCGATGCCGCATCTTTCAACACATCGATTGACTGAATGTCGCGGGGGGCTATATTCGCAATTGTGGGAACCTTAAAACCATCGACAATATATAACGGCGAGTTGTCCTGCGTGATAGAACCACCTCCCCGTACACGCACTGTAATATTTGCATCCGGTGAACCTTCTGTTGTTTGAACATACACACCGGACATGCGCCCCGTCATAGCTTCCAGGGCCGACGAGACAGGCAAGTCTCTGATTACTTCGCTATTTAAGGATGATACAGCTCCGGTCAGGTCCTTCTTCTTCATAGTACCATAACCAACTACGACCATCTCTTCTAATTGTTTTGAACCAGATGATAAAGTAATGACCAAACCGCTGGTTTTCCCTTTTAATGGAACTTCTTTTACCCCCATACCGACAAAGGTTACCTTTAAAATATCAGAGTTGGGATTGGTTACTTTCAGGCTGAATTTTCCATTTACATCAGAAAGAGTTCCTTTTGCTGTACCTTTAACAACTATAGTAGCACCGGGTAAAGTTTCCCCCGTCGCATCCTTCACTACACCAGTGACAGTGGTCTGTGCATACGCATAACAAACGCTAAGGAGTGTCAGCAGCAATGAGCAGAGAGTTTTTTTCATATGTATTTTTAATTTAATTGTTTTTCGATTTGCCGTAAAGGCTATCTTGTGGGTGGATATTCCTTAATGATTACTGGCAAGCGCCAATTCTGCCTGGTAAACTGAGCTTACGGCTTCCCGGGAAAGGCATTTACTCCAGAAACGCATCTCATCAAGAGCTCCTGAAAAATACGCCATTGAAGATGAAGTCCCCGATATCAGCTGAGGCCATGCACCTATATAAAGTTTCGTCATAGTAGGGCTTAAAGTAAGATCGCCCATCAGTAGAGTGGACGCCTGATCGGTATAACAAGTCACCTCACTCAAGAGCTGACCGTTTGCATATAGCGCTAACTTAGAGGTTGCCTTTTCGTAAGTAAAGGCAATATGTACCCAATCATTGGCTTTTATTGAACTTCGGAGAGCTTTGACTTCATAATTAAAAACCTTCACTGCGGTATCGGATGACGTATTACGTATGAATCCTTTCAGATTCAATGAGTCGATAGAAAGGGAGAGTGTTCCAAATGTGACATCCCCACCGTCTATCATGAAAATATTGGTTAACCTGTTATTCTTAACCACGGGGATTTTCACCCAGCTTGAGAAAGTAAACTCTTTCAGGTTTTTCAGAAAATTAGAGGATAACAATGGAATAGTCAGATAAGATTTCAAAGTATCTCCCTGATAGGCATACCCGCGCTGACCGGGAACAAATTTAGCCGCGCCTCCTACTACGACTTTTGAAGAGTCAATGCCCCGACCTTTCGTGATAACATAAGTTGAAGCCTCAAACGGAAGATAAGCTTCATAACTGGATTTCTCAATGGAAGCAGGATCTACGTTTCCTGTAACGGATCGGTAGTTGACCTCTTCTTTGCTGCATGAAGTGAATAATGCAATCGCACTCCACAAAACTAAAGCGAATAAACGGATTGATTTTCTCATAATATTGAATTGATATTTAGATATATTCGGATTTAAGGTGGCTTTTTGATCTATATCTCCTTGATAGAAAAGCCATTTAGAAGAGTTGTTTTCATTTAAACAGGTAAGTTTTTTATTGATCTTTGGGTTAACTAACATGCGATTTTAGAAGCATACAAAGAAATATCAATCAACACCTGTGGATGTGTAATATCAGGTAAATTGTTTGTAATTTCTGGGAATCACAAAACAGAAAGTGGATATCCGGCGATTTTACAATGGTGAAGATTTTCGAAGATTAGGTGTAATGAAAAGAGAGTATTGAGAGGAGATATATTCCGGATAATTTCAAAATAAAAAGAGTTTACAGAACCAAGGTTCCGTAAACTCTTTTCACCCATAACTGGAAATAGCATTCAGCTTTGAGAGACTATTTATTATATATCATTCGCATCAACTTTCACTTCCGGGCTGACATTTATCTTTGTACTCACTCGGACTAATCCCATATTTTTGCTTGAAGCATTTACTAAAATAGCGTGGATCATTCATACCAATCATATACGCAACCTGACTGACATTGAACTCTCCGGTTTCAATAAGCTGAGTTGCCCTTTGCAAGCGTATTTCCTTGATAAAGTCAACAGGCGCTAATCCGGTCAGACTTTTTATCTTCTTAAACATCGATGAACGGCTCAATCCGATAAACGCAGCGATGGCATCAATAGACAATTCGGAATCGTCGATATTCTCTTCAATATATTTCATGATACGTTGGATAAACACATCATCCTGCGAGGTCACATTTGGCTTCGGGATGGATATTACCCCACTGGTTAAGGAAGAGCGGTAAAAATCCTGTAATTGCTTGCGCAGTTTCAGCAAATTCTCAATCCGGGCCTCCAGATATGCTGAACTAAACGGTTTGGTAATATAATCGTCCACCCCATGTTTCATTGCCTCAAGCTTACTATCAATATCATTTTTGGCTGTCAGTAATACCAGCGGAATGTGGCTTATATTTATATCATCCTTAATTGCTTTGGCCAGTTCCAACCCATTCATTTCAGGCATCATAATATCGGAAATGATGAGATCGGGGGATATTTCCGGCAATAGCAGTAAGGCTTCCTTCCCATTTTCAGCCTCCAGCACTACATAATGATTACGAAGAACGGAAGACAGGAAACTGCGGAGTTCTGCATTGTCTTCAACCACCAGAATTGTTGGAACTTCAGGTAGTTGCACAGAGTTCCCTTCCTCTTCATCAGCCATATCCTGTGATTCCAGAACAGAGATTTTATCAGAATTGCTCACTTTAAAATCCTGCAAAACATATTCATCTTTATCCTCAAAATGATCATGCCCTTTTACAAAGGTGACTATAAAAGAAGATCCTTTCCCCGGCTCACTTTCCACGTCTATTGTTGCTTTATGCAATTCTACCAACTCCCGGGTTAAAGCCAGGCCGATGCCGGAGCTCGCCTGCAAAGTATTATCTGTGGAAGCAAAACTCTCAAAGCGATTAAACAGTTGTTTCAGAACTTCTTTACCTATACCCATCCCCATATCTTTCACGGTGATGGAAACCGATTCGTTTTCTTCTTTGATCAGTACGTCAATCGGATTACCCGGTTGAGTAAATTTGAATGCATTCGACAGCAGATTGAATAAGATCTTCTCAAACTTATCTTTATCGACCCACAGGTGCGCATGGTTGCTTTGATCCGATATGCGAAAATCAATTTGTCGCTCTTCTGCCAGTTTCTGAAAATTCAGACAAATCTCATTCACATACTCACCTACAAGAATGTCTTCGATCACCAGCTTCATCTTCTTATTCTGGACTTTACGGAAATCCAGTATCTGGTTGATTAACCGCAACATCCGGTCCGTATTGCGCTGTACCACTTCCAATTGCTCTTTTACCTTATCTGACAGTGTTTCATTTCGCAGGATATTTTCTACCGGAGAAGCGATTAATGTCAGGGGAGTGCGCAGCTCATGCGAAATATCGGTAAAGAAACGAAGCTTCATATTGGTAATTCGATGCTCTACGGCAACATCATTCTTCAACCTGTAGAATGTAAACAGGATATAAGAAGCCAATATTGTAATTATCAATAATACAACCATATAGAAAACGACTCCCCAGGCTGATTCCCAGAAAGAGGGTAACCTTTCAATGACAATACTCCTTTCATTCTGCACCCATTCACCATCAGCATTTGTCGATCTGACACGGAATGTGTATTTGCCCTTGGGTAAATTGGTATAAGTGGCTATTCGTTGGTTCCCCACATAATTCCAGTCGGCATCCAATCCCTCTAACTTATAAGCGTATTGTATGCCCTGAGGGTCAGTATAATCCAATGCGGCAAAACTAATAGAAAATATATTTTGCTTATGAGTCAGTTCTAACTCCGGCATATCATCTATCGTTTTGGATAAGGGGGAATCTTCAGCTCCCACTTCCATCGTTTTATTGAGTACCTGCAATTGGGTAAGAATAATCCGGGGTACATACTGGCTTTTTACTGCCTTTTGCGGATTAAACCAGACCAAACCGTCTGTTGTGCCATACACCAGTTCTCCCTGACGTGTCTTACAGACGGCTGCTTCCATAAAACTATATTTGTGTGACGCTACCGGACTGTAAATGTCAAACTTCTCCGTTTTGGGAATAAATCTGACAATTTTAGTCTGTGTCGAAAGCCAGATATCGCCTTCCCAGTCTTCCTGAAGTGTAAACACCACATCGGAAGGAGCTCCGTTATTTTTCATATAACTCCTGAACTCCGGCTTCTTATTGAAATCCAGGCCATTTAGAAGGACATTTAGTCCACCGCCATACACGCCCAGATAGAGGTTGCCATCTTTTGCCGGCAAAATATAATGAACATCATTCCCTGAAATAGACCGGTTATCCTCCGGATTGTGCGGATAAAGGTAAAAACGGATATTTTCAGCCGCTCTGTTATCGCACTGAAAAGCCAGCAATCCATCTGTAGTTCCTACATACATACGCCCCTTTCTGTCTTCTGTAATATAGCGTGCACGGTTATATTGCTGATCGGGATATTTCCTCAGTTTGTTCCTGTAATTGATAAAACGCACCTGACCATTTTGGGTTTCCATCAGATTGATACCTCCGCCATAAGTCGCAATCCACAGCCGGTGCAGGTGATCTTCAAATATATTATACACAGCATCGGAACTCAGGCTGTAAAGATCATCCTGATTATATTTGTAGTTCGTAAACGAAAAGGTTGCATGAGTACCTGTCCCGGTTTTAATGACTTTGATCAAACCATTCCCTTTGGTTGCAAGCCAGATCGCTCCCGTGTGGTCACTTTTAATATTATAGATCGGAGCTTTTAAGGGAAGACTGCTATTAATCCGGCCATCGGCCCCCATGCGACCGATCAGATTTCGCTTATCATCATAAAGGAACAATTGTCCCTCTTTTGTTCCCACCCATAACCAGTTGTCGTTATCCTGAAACAGTGCTCTCACCTCATTTTTTCCCGAATAATTTTCCCCGGATATTGGTTTATCAAATGAAAAAAGTGATTTCCGGAATACAGCTTTTACCACCCCTTGCGAGGGGCATAACCAGAGATTGCCCTGACGATCAATAATAGATGAACGAACGATATTTGAAAACTTGCGGTCTGATACACCCGAATTATTATAAAAGGGCTCTAACCGGTTCGTCATTCGGTTATAACGACAAAAACCACCACTTTTCAGATGTACCCAGAGATTATTATATTTATCTTCTAAAACAGAAAAATAACGTCCTGATGTAACGATTGTTGATTTATCGTCCAATACCGATAAATTATTAATCTTCCTTTTTCCGGTTTCAAAATATACCACACTTCCATCATCCGTATTCAACCAGATATTATGTTGTTTATCCATATAACCGGAAGAAAAGTTATCACTTTGCAGTCCGCAACCGTTCGTTTTATTGAAAACGGTGAATTTCCGGGTTCTCTGATCAAAAAGATAGAATCCGTTTTTATCAGTCAGAATAAAAATCTCATAAGCATTCACCTGATGAAATTCAATAATTTGTGCCGGAAATGGAGTCATAATTCCCTCGAAAGTCTCCTTTTTGCTGTCATAGACCACCAACCGGCCACGTTCACCTCCCAGATAGATATAGGGGTAACTTTCACAAATAGCTGAAAAGCCACCCGCTATGCGTTCTTTAAAGAATTGCTGAGTTCGGAACGAGTTCTTTTTTAGAAGATTAATGCCATTGGCTGTCAATATCCAGGTATCCTGTTTCTTATCCAGGAAAATTTTATTCACTTTATCGGATGTCAGTTGCCGGTTTCTCGTACAAAAGTGCGAAATCTTCACACCATCGGGATCTTTTGTATTGAGAACCCGGAAACAATCATTTTCTCCGAAATTTCCACCTGTAATCCATACAGAACCATCATCGAGGGGCGTAATTGCAGTAAGGGATGATCTGTACTCCTTATACTCAGGCTGGCACTGAGGAACCATCAGAAACGTTTCGGTACGGGGATCAAAACGATAGGTACGACCGTCATATGTCTGTACCCACAAATATCCGTCCCGGTCCTCCCGGATCCGGTCAATCCGGTAATGAAGCAAAGTCTGTTTCTTACTATCCGTACTTCCTTTATAAGTTTTAAAAGTGTATCCGTCAAACTTATTCAAACCGTCATAGGTACCAAACCACATCTGACCTTTCCTGTCCTGCAACATACCCAGAACAGTATTCTCAGACAAACCGTCATCCACGGTATAATAGCTGAATTGTGTCAGAGTCTGTGATATAACAGTAAAAAAGAACGAGACAAACAAGGATAATACGGCTAATCGTTTCATGGATAGAAATATAGGGTACTGCAACTTTTTCAATTTATACAGGAAGAGCATTTATCTTCAAAGATATTAAATTCACAAGGATTACTCGTAAAGCGATACGGTAATCCGGGCTTCTTCATTCAGCTTATAGAACCAGTCGGTATGACGAGGTATTAGAGCAAACCTATCGGCTCACTCTAAACCAGTCAAAATCAGCAGAGCCAGTCATACCGGCACCTCGAGGCGCAAGCGAGAACATGCCGACCTTCGCCCCTACCCAATGGCCTTCACGGGCAATGAAGGTTTTGCCGAAGGGTTTGTAGTTTTTTCCATCTTCACTGTAGCTGAAGTTGCACAACACTTTCGGAATTACAGTAGATTCATCTTCGGGTTTCACCTCCACCTTAAAGTAAATCATCTTACTCTTAACGTTTGTAGTTGCCAGCGTAGTTTCGGTTTTTCCCTTATTCGCATTAATACATTCAGTCTGAGAAATGGCATACCCCTCTTTGGTCTTCTCCAAAGCAATATAAGAATAGTTCATTCCGAACACCAGCAAACCGGCTTTCTCTCCAACGGTCTTTGCATTCAACTCCAGCTTTGTCACACATGAAAACTTATCCGCCGGCATTTTCTGAAGCAAAAGTCTGCCCACAGACCATAGATTAATATCCTCCTGACTCAGTGGCTGAGAGTTTAATCGCAGAAATCCTTTTTTAGCAGAAAGGGAATACCAATTGCTTTTGTAGTTAGACTCCCACTGCCATTGCAAGCCCAGCTTTTCACCGGCAAACTCATCACTGGTTTGAGGATTTACTACCGGATAGCTTTTACCGACATTCGGTTTAGCAAATTCGGCAACCGGCTCTCCGATCCCGTTTTTATCATAATCCACTCCCATGACCGGCCAGTCATTCACCCACCTCATCGGCTGCAGATGCACGATGCGACCATAAGCATAGCGGTCCTGAAAGTGTATAAACCAGTCTTCACCCGACAGGGTGTTTACCCAACCGCCCTGATGCGGACCATTGAATTTAGTACTTCCCTGCTCCAACACTATTTTATCCTCATAGGGTCCAAATATTGTTTTAGAACGCAATACCGTTTGCCAACCCGGTTTTACACCACCCGCCGGAGCCATGATGTAGTAAAAGCCGTTTCGTTTATAGAATTTAGGCCCCTCTATAACCGGATGCGTTTCTGTCCCGTCAAAAATAATGGAATCTTTGCCAATCAGCCCGGTTCCATCCGGAGTCATCGGACTAATGGCCAGTTTATGCTTTATTCCACAGCGGCTATTCACAAAAGCGTGTACCAGATATGCTTTGCCATCCTCGTCCCAAAGCGGGCAACAATCTTCCCAACCCAGGGCTTTATGTACCAGCTTTAATGGCTCCCACGGACCGGCCGGATTTTTTGCTTTCGTCATAAATACACCGCGATCCGGGTCACCGTAATAGATATAAAATTCCTCTTTATGGAAACGGATACTGGGCGCCCAGACAGCATTACCATGCTGCGGCTTATCAAACTCCGGATATGGATAACTTTGAATGGCATGACCAATGATTTTCCAGTTGATAAGATCCCTGGAATGCAAAATAGGCAATCCCGGCAAATGACTAAAACTGGATGCAGTCAGGTAATAATCCTCTCCTAACCGAATCACATCCGGATCGGAATAGTCGGCATAGATCAACGGATTTTTATATTTCCCGTTTCCTAAATCGGGCGTCCAGACATCAGTGCTTTTTAGAGCACTTTGAGAAAATGATACAGCCGTCGAAAATAGGCCCGCGGCAATAAGCATTCCTGAAACAAACTTCTTCATATTACTGATTTATGGTTGAATAAAATATCTACTCTTTAGATTCATTCGTGCACCGGAATTGTATCATCAGCCACACATCATCATTATTATGCCAGACAGATCCACAGCAAAAATTATTGCTTTAGCAAAGAAATAAAGATTGACAGTAATTTGAATTGAATAATTGACAAAGAAGGTGTATTATCTGACATTTCTGCTAACATTTGGAACCTTACCGCAAAGCAGATAAAAAAAGCGCTACTTAAATCCCGGTAATTCGGAATTTAAGCAGCGCTTATCTGAAAATTTGAAGGTGAAACGATTGATGATATTATTATATCTGCCCTGACATTCTTTGCAATCGTTGGTGGATTCTCCGTAACCTGAACTTTTCTATGTATGCAATTAGGTTTCTTAGTAAGTCGCAATATAGCGTAATGTAAAAAACAACTGCTGATAGCCAGATAAACAGGACGTTGAACAGGGGTGTCGGAATTTTGACACCAAACAATATTTTCACCGGAGAGTAAAAATGCGCCCGACCCCAATCCGATAATGGCAGTTGGTAAACAGGGTCTCGTTTTTGTAGAAAACGGTTGCCTGTATATTTGATTTCGTTAAATTCATCTTTTTTCAAAAGTAATGAAGACAATGCGTCATTATAATATTGTTCTTTAAACCGAATAAGAGCATTATTACCTCCCTGTTTTACAGCAAGTTTATTTAATTCTTCATCTTTTTGACCGCGATATACCTTGTATTGTTCATTCAGAATTCGTTTCGCATTAAGCAGCGCTGTTTTAATATCGTTGTAAGTGGTTATATTATAATGATCCGGCTCCACCTCCAACGTATTTCTCAGCGAAGGGAATTCTCTTTCAATCTTCTCAATCTCTGATGCTATCACCATGACATCATGATTCAAAGAAACTACATCTTTGGATTCCAGTTCCTGTTTGCAGTTTTCATTTAACGACTCAAGTTCGGGTATGAGAGATGAGGCATAGAAAGTAGTCTGGCTCATACCTTTCTCTTGATCATATAATTTTAATTCGTAACTGTTATTCATAAACTGATTTACCGATAGAGCTTCGAAAGCCCAGCGTGAAGCCATAAAATCACCAACTACCGGCACAAATTGTTCGGAGGAAAAGGAACGATGCAGCTTGTCGAAATTCACAATGACCCCGCTAAACAGGATTTGTGGCACCAGGATTAGGGGTATAAGGATATATATCGACACCACTGAATTGAGCCCGCTACTGATATTTAGCCCAAGGATGTTGGCAAAACAGGCGGTCGAAAATAAAATAGCCCAGTAACTGAATGTAAGACCTTGAATCTCAAGAATTGAGTTGCCGACTAGAACAAACAAAAGGGTCTGGATAGCCGAAATGGTAAAAAGGATCACTATTTTACTGCTTAAATAACTAAACCGGCTCAAGTTCAGGAATTGTTCCCGTTTTAGTAGTTTCCTGTCTTTGATTATTTCTTCGGCGCTTACATTCAAACCCAAAAACAAGGCTACCACCACGCTCATAAACAAGTAAGCCGGCAGGTTTTCGTTCTTGCTGAAAATATAGGCATCGGGATCAGTGGCTGTTCCTGCAATGTATTTGGTAAAAAAACCAAGTATCACTGCTAATAACGGGGCTTCCAATAAATTAATCAACAGGTATTGCTTATCCTTTATCTTCGCCAGTGTGTCGCGCATGATGAAGGTCTTGAATTGATCGAACCTACCCGGGATATTGTAAAGGTTTGCAGGTAGCTTCTCTTTTTTCAGCTTTACTCCTTTCGATTTCCACGCAAATTTATTTTCGAAATTTTCAAGGTACAGCTTGTACCAATCCTCCGGTTTTACCCGTCGTTTACGGACAGGTTTTCCATTCGGGCCTACAATTCTTGCTTCGATTATTCGGAGAGGTTGTTCTGTTTTAACGTTACCGCAAACATTACATTCGCGTTCTTCGGCATTGACATAGTGTGCCTGTTTCTTAAAATAAACTATGGCATCCATCGGATTACCGTTGTAAATAATATGCCCCCCTTTGTCAATGATTAAAAGTTTATCGATCAGCTTGTACAGATCGGATGAAGGCTGATGGATATTGATGATCACCAAACGGCCTTTTAAGGTCTGTCTTTTCAGCAGGACGATGACTTTTTCCGAATCCATGGAAGATAATCCGGAAGTGGGTTCATCGACAAACAATATAGAGGGTTCCCTGATCAACTCAAGGGCAATATTAAGCCTTTTACGTTGACCACCGCTCAGGACTTTCCGTAACGGATTTCCAACAACCAAGTCACGGGCTTCCACCAGATCAAAGTCAGTCAGGGCTTTTTCTACCAGTTTGACAATCCCATTATGGTCGATATGGCTGAAACACAGTTTAGCATTATAAAAGAGGTTTTCAAATACCGTCAGCTCCTCGATCAACATATCATCCTGAGGGACAAACCCGATGACACCTTGTAATTTATCGGGTTCAGCATGCAAATCATATCCATTGACGGAAATGGTACCACTACTTAATTTATAACTTCCGTTTAAAACATTAAGCAATGTTGATTTCCCGGTTCCGCTTCCACCCATGACAGCTATCAGCTGACCTGACCGGCCTCTGAAGCTAAACTTATGGATGCCAATCTGGGTAGCATTGAATTTGTATTCTATATCAATAGCCCTGTATATAATCTTGCCTTTATCTTCTCTATGAATAAACTTTTCAGCTATTGTACCATAGTATACCGGTGGCATCATCGATGTCTTTATGATTGAACCTGCATTGAATACATAGGTTCTGTCCTGCTCCATCATGGTGCCATTCATATACAGATTTCGAGGCCCACTGTACCTGAAAAAGAAGGAATTGGTGCTTCTGACATGCAATACCCATACCAAAACCTGTTGGGGTGGGTTGTAAATATGTTTTATCCCTGAGAGGGGCACCTCTTTATTCCCGGAAATCAATAAAAGGGCACCCTTGTCTGAGACTTCTTCGGGACGTTTCAAAATGAAGTCATTGATATTCCTGAAATCATTTTCATTGATCTGAAGCTCCCTGGCGACGATATTCACAAAAGCAAGTGCCTGGTCTCCAACGGCTTCATCACTTTTCATGAAATTAAGGAGCAACCCGATCAAAATCACCCTGGGTTCCTCTTCCATTTCAGCATTCACATGCTTGCTGATTTCCAGAATCTTCAGATACTTTTCACCGGTGCTTCTTTCTTTTGGTTCATTGTTATCACGTTGTACTGTACCCTGATACTTATTCAAATAGAAGTCATAACGCTCCAGGTAAGATTCAACATATTCTTTACTGTAATATTTTGAAAGAAAAAAATCCACCAATGCGCGGGTCCTGCCTTTATCATCTGCTTTGATAATATCAGAGAGGAGGGCAAACAATTGCATCAGGGCTTCTAGTAGTGTTTCACTCATAAAGGTAATTTTGGTATCGCGAATTCAGGACGAGACAGTATAACAAAAAAAAGGAGCCTATTTCTTTTACAAGATAGCCCCTTTTATTTTTTCCCATTTACTGGGGTGTATTGAAATTACTCTATTATTTTATTACGTAGTATTTTTACAGCATCTTTTATTGAATTCAACTGACTTTCGGTGATTGCTTTTTCTTGAATTGAATCATAGATTTTTTTCATTGGCATTAAGTCATCATAGACTGATTTTACATCAGGATTGTCGGCATTCTTGGTCAATAGACCTAAAAGTTTATCAAGTGATTTCTTTTGATCAAGGATGATCTTAACCATCTCAACGTTATTATATGTATTTTCTGAAATATGAGTTGCTATATACAATCCCTCAATCCAGCTACCGGCCATGATGATTGTTGACACACCTCCTCTATCATTCTTCTGTAAATATTTATAGGTACTGTAGAATGAATTAGTAATAATTTTTATTAGTTTATCCTTATCGTCCCCGCTCTGCTCAATTTTATCAATGATTTCAGGATCAATAGCTGCGCTGATGTTGAGTTCTTCAACCAGAGCTTTTGACGCCTTCATATAGTTCATCGTTTCCTGACGCTGGCGATAAGTGCTAACATAGCTTAGATCTGCACCGTAAACTCCCAGGTTCAGTGCCTGACTTTTTTCAGTAAGATATTTATTAACATTGTCGGCAGGATTTGAAAGGGTAAATATATATGCAGCGCCAATGCGGTTCAACATTTCTGTTAATTCGAAGGCTGTGGGCATTGGATATACAACTTCCTTGACATCCTTCTCGACTTCTTTTTTATTCACTTTATCTGACGATTGCTGGCGACTATTGCATGATGTCAGAGATGCAACGATTACAAATATTAATGCAGCAGATACAGATTTTCCTATTTGTCTTCTCATAACAATAATAATTCAATTGGTTTTTACAAATATAGTAGATTTAGTTGATAACTGTTTTGTTTGACTTTTAATTTATATCATGGTCTGTTGATTTTATTTTGTTTTGTCTATGCATCGGTTGAAAATTCAACTCTGCAAGCCTGTACAAAGTCACAAATAATTACCCAATAATGAACCTACATTACACAAACACACCTTAAAAACCAATCTCAATATGCCACATTGTATAAAATTGTACTGAAAATCCAAACCATTACCTCCGCATAGCAGTTGGCAGAGCCTGCCGATTTCTTGGCACAGCCGGTAATCGGATTCCAGGTTTTATCGGTCCACTCTATCTTTGTTTTCATTCTCAGGGGCATAAAAAAAGCTCCTACTAACTGTAAAAGCTTTTATATCAAACCATATCTTCTTTTTTTCTTTGGTTCTATAACCTCTGTCTCTTTCAGAAAATCAATGATTAAGGTTTTATCCTGATCGGTAAGTTTTCCTTTGATCAATCCTTTTTGTTTGATCTTATCCAGCTTAATCTCAAAAATCTCGCTGCAATCAATATAACTATTGTAGTCTAAAATAGCTGGGTAATCTTTTTTCTTGATTGGATACTGACACTCTCTCAGCTCGTCCGTTATGATAATATTCTGATTAATGTTACTATTAATCAGCAATGAACCCAAAGCATTTCCTTCGGGTGTAAATCCAATGATGGTAAAATACTTATTCCGCGTATCATAACCACCTGTAACCACGATGCCATCGCTTTCATCGAGAGGCATATAGAGAATAACACCTATAACGAGTGATTCATCAGTAACATTTTCAGCTTCCCTGTTTTTCCGTTGAAGCTCCTCTAATTGCTTCTTCCAATCATTCATTACGACAGTAATGCTCTTTTGATCAACTGATGTTCCTTGATTCGATGAATGATGGCTTCACTTGCATTTCCTGCTTTTGCAATATCAATAAGGGTCATCTTGTTTTTTTCCGGATCATTCTCTGCTCGGGTGCAAGCCTCTGTCCATGCTTCATCATGTGACAATTCAGACAAATCATATGAATCCATATCTTTGTGTTTACTGATAGAATCATCCAGACATTTTATATCTGATTTCGACAATTCATCCCTGTCCGCCTGTGTAGCCCCTTGCACTAATACAAGTTCAGACATCCTGACCTGTATATCCGTAAGAAAATCTTCGAAATCTGTTCCTTTCCCCAGCTTTCCTTCTGCTACCTGCAAAGCCTTGTAGGTAAATGATGGTACCGGACCATGCTTCAAGGCATAAAATGACTCTTGTACTATCGGACGACCATACTTAACCAAGTGACTCTGCTGCGCAAAATATAATATTTTAAACAGCTTGATATAATCCACTCCTTCAGGAAAGCTTTCCAAAATATAGAGCAGTGCTGCCTTTATTTTTAATATTTGATCTGTTGTTTTCATTCTAAATAAAATAATACTTAATCAACAACTTCATTAAAAGACACAAGAACATCCTTTATTTTCTCTTTTTCGCCAACTTTCTCTGAAACCTTTCTATTAATCACAACATCATAGGTTTTGTTAAACGAAATCGAAAAAGCCATTTGTTTTCTTAGTTCATCAAAGGTTCCATTTGATTTAAAATCATCTCCTTCAATAGACTCAAATGAATATTTTCCTGTCCTTGTATTTATAGCATAAAATTGTCCTCTATACGACAAATCTTCTGATTCATTATAACTAAAATCGGATAAATTACTTAGTATAGAAGACGTTTGTTTGAAGCTTATTTTTTCTGCATACTGACAGTCAGAATTGTTGTTGTGCCATTTCATATCCAATCCTAATTTATTTTCATTGAGAAAACAAACGAAGTCATTATATTTCTTGATAAGCCCTTTATTATACCTTGCAGCAAAGTCATTAATTGACTCTTTATTAAAACCCGAATTAAATAATGAGATCATCTCCTCCGCAAATTCATCTGAGAAAGTTTTTACAACTCTAATTGATGATTGCTGCCCAATTGGTTTCAAAATGATTCTAAAAGAGCCCGCAGCAGAATAAATAAAATCATATTGTGTATCCAGAGTCAACTGTTTTGTTCCTGTTTCTTTTGCTTTTACGTCTTCTCCTTTAAAACGTCGTTTTCTATTCTTGATGTATTTTGAAGCTAAAGCTTTACGTATTTCTTCTATTTTAGGGATTAACGGAGCCTATTTTGATAGAGATATACTGCCATAATTAACAGACTCACCTGTTATTCTAAACTCAAGTATTCCTGAATGGTATTTTTGAGAAATTGAAGCAAAATCTATTGAATCTGTAGTTTCAAAGTCATAATAGGAATCTTCATCTGGTAAATATAAAGTGTCAATATCCTCAACTAATGATAGTTTTGAATTATGATATTTGACATCAGCATCTATATCAACAAAATACACCAACCCTTCAGTCTGATTCTTAATGAGATTATATAAAGTAACTTTTTTATTAAGATAACTTTGAAGAGAAATTAAATCTACCCTAAAAAACATCCATCTATTAAATTGCTCATCTGTATCAACCCAATAGAATAAATAATTCTCTCCTTTATCACTCATGTAATGAGATAAAAGTGGTCCATCAAATGAAATAAGATCGTGATCTTAATCATCTGTTCTATATCAAATTTTATTCCAATCCCTTTTATCTCTTTCATACCAATTTACTTACTACTGAGAATGTTTTACTTAAATCACATTCCATATATTCATATAAATCGAAATGTCCATTCTTATTGCATGAACCAATTACTCCATCTTTGTCGACCAAACACCCACTAGTTATCGCGTTTCCAACAGTTTTACTAAAATTATTATTGACCTTAGCTATTTTTTTATAGCTTTCTTCTGCATTTAATTGAGTATCAAAACAAGATAATGCAAATCCAGATGTAGACAACCTATTTCTCTCTTTTTCTTGAATAACTCTTTGTGGCGATTATTTGTATACAGGCAAATGATTGCTTTGATGTGGACAATCAAAAGCATACCTGAAAGCCGGTACATTCTCTGGAATCCTGATATCCAAGGAAAACTGGACACCTTGTTCAATCAAAGAATTAATTTCCTCCCCATATTTAAGTTTATCAACAAGTTCAGTCATCTAATTGCGTGTTAGTTTTCTTAAAAACAGGCTTTTGCCACAATTTTCGGCAAAGATACTATAATTCTCACCGAAACACATTAGAAAATGAATTAAATATCTCACAGTCAAAAGTATAAACCAAAACAGAACATATTGTTCATTTATCTCCTGCTTCCCTTACAACTCCCCCTTAAACGCCCGATCCAACAAACTCGCCTTCAAGGCTTTCAAATGGGTGAGCTTGGATTGCTGCTCTAAAACAATCCGATTCTGTTTCACATGTACTTGATCCAAATATTTTGAAATTCTTTCTTGCTCAGATAATGAACTATGATAAGTTGCATTAATATACTCATGTGCTTTTTTTCTATCTAATGTAGGAACAGCGGCAAATGCGGCCTGAGCAATTAATTCTTTTGATACAGACCAGAGTAGATAATAAATATATTTTGGAGTATTCCCCTTAAAATCCTGAACATAAAGAGACGTGTTTAGTGGCCAATAATCTTTTTCAGTAAAATGGACCAATCCAATACTTCCTGAACGCCCAGTGCATACTCCAGGGCCTTTTACTTTGAATTCATTATGAGCATCTATGATTCCATTGGCTCCGTATAAAGGATAGCTTCCCTTTTCTCTATTTTGTGTTGGCAAGTCATATCCTCTCTTTAAAGTTAATACATCTCCTAACTTTGTTGATTTATCTCTCCCAAACACCTCATCCAACACACTCGCCATCAGTGCCTTCGTATGTTTAATATTCTCTTCGAGCAAAGCTATACTTTTATCGATTCGCTCAAATAGTGCATCCAGCTTGGCGACTATGCGGGTTTGCTCGGAAAGAGGGGGAAGGGGGATTTGAATGTCTTTAATTCCTTTGAAAGAAATTACAGGTTGTGCAGCTTGATTAGCTGTTTTTCCTAATTCAATATATTCAAGAAACAAAGACAAATAGCCTATATTTACTTTCACTAAGTATTCACTTATGTAAAATGCATTATCTGTAAGCCATATTTTATCATTTATCAATCTTACATTACCACATTTTGCACCAACCCTTCCTATAATAATATTTTCACCCTCTAAGTTATAAGAGCAGTGTTTACCGGTAATTCCGTTTCCTCCATAAACATCAAAATCACCTTCAACAATCTCGCTTTTCGGCAAAAAGCTACCACTTCTGATTTTAAAAACAGAATTAATCGGTTTTAAATTCCACCCCTTCGGCAAATTATCCATTGCACTCCTCCTTTTGAATTTGAATGGACAATGTTTCTAATCTATATTTCATTTTCATTTTATGATATGGATTATTGGTGTGGTACGGTTTCCACGTAGAGACGCGATGCATCGCGTCTCTACCATCGCATCGCGACCCTACAACCGGACATCACCCGATTTCAATAATATTTTCATGCATTCCGGTTCCGAATTTTCGTTACCGAATCCATTCGCGGTTTATTTGCATAATGGTTATTCGGTCGGTTCACCCGCGTAGAGACGCGATGCATCGCGTCTCTACCATCGCACCGCGTCTATACCATCGCATTGCGACCCTACAACCGGACATCACCCGATTTCAATAATATTTTCATGCATTCCGGTTCCGAATTTTCGTTACCGAATCCATTCGCGGTTTATTTGCATAATGGTTATTCGGTCGGTTCACCCGCGTAGAGACGCGATGCATCGCGTCTCTACCATCGCATCGCGTCTATACCATCGCATCGCGCCCCCACAACCGGACATCACCCGATTTCAATAATATTTTCATGCATTCCGATTCCGAATTTTCGTTACCGATAATCCATTTGCGGTTTATTTGCATAATGGTTATTCGATCGGTTCACCCACGTAGAGACGCGATGCATCGCGTCTCTACCATCGCACCGCGTCTATACCATCGCATCGCGACCCCACAACCGGACATCACCCGATTTCAATAATATTTTCATGCATTCCGGTTCCGAATTTTCGTTACCGAATCAATTCGCGGTTTATTTGCATAATGGTTATTCGGTCGGTTCACCCACGTAGAGACGCGATGCATCGCGTCTCTACCATCGCACCGCGTCTCTACCATCGCATCGCGACCCTACAACCGAACATCACCCGATTTCAATAATATTTTCATGCATCCCGATTCCGAATTTTCGTTACCGAATCCATTTGCGGTTTATTTGCATAATGGTTATTCGGTCGGTTCACCCACGTAGAGACGCGATGCATCGCGTCTCTACCATCGCATCGCGGCTATACCTACGCATCGCGTCTATTTATTTACCAATATGGAATCTACCTCATTTAACAATTTCGCAATCACCGCATCGTTTTTACGAATATGTGCGATGATTTCGTGCGGAGGCAGGTGGTCAATATCAGTCTGGCTGTTTGGATTTTTTGCCGAAATATCATATCCGTTTTCAACGATATCCTGTACAGAAACCGTCCATGAATTCGGTGAATCGGTACGTTGCGGGAACAGCGTTACAAATTCCTGTAAATGTTCGTACTGAATCGGTTTGTTCTTGGTCAGCTTTTGTTCCGGTGTACACTCATAGTACCAGATATCGGTAGTCGCCCCGGTACGATCAAAGAAGATCACATTGGTCTTTACCCCGCTGTAAGGGAGGAATACCCCTGCCGGCAGGCTCAGTATCGTATGCAGGTTGAAATTTTCCAGCAACTCCTTCTTTACACTGGCAAAGGCAGCTCCGGTCTGAAACAGTACCCCCTCGGGCACAATCACCGCGGCACGTCCCTCCTGCTTCAGCGTCTTCATAAAATGCTGTAAAAAGAGCAGCTCGGTGGCATTGCTCTGTATCGGGAAATTTTGTTGTATCTGCGGTTTCTCCTTCCCGCCAAAGGGAGGATTGGCCAGGATAAATTTATAGCGGTCTTTCTCCTGAATGTCGCGGATATTGACCGTCAGCGTATTTTGTTTGTACAGATTGGGGCTTTCAATGCCGTGCAGGATCATGTTCATCATCCCCATGATGTAGGCAAGCGGTGTCTTTTCGTTGCCGAAAAAGGTATCTTCGTGCAGGAAACGCCACTGCTCAGTACTCAGTTTGCCCTTGTATTTCTCTTTGACATACTCAAACGCCTCGATCAGGAAACCGCAACTACCGGCAGCGCCGTCATATCCATTCTCTCCCGGTTTGGGATCGACGCACTCTACCATGGCTCGCACCACAGGGCGCGGCGTGTAAAATTCACCCGAATTACCGCCATCGCTACCCATACCGCGTAACAGGTTCTCGTACACGTGCGACAGCTCAAACAGCTCCTGCTGCGACTGAAAATTGAGGGTATCGATAATGTCGAGCACCTCCCGCAGGGTGTGTCCGCTGGCAATGCGGTTATCGAGAAATTCGAAGATATTCCCGATCTTATATTTCACCGATTTCATATCGGCGGTGTTCTTGAATCCTTTCAGGAAAGGGAACAGTGTACCGTTAACAAACCGGGTCAGGTCATCGCCGCTCAGGGCTGATTTCAGATCTATCTCCCCTTCATCGTTTTTGGGACAGGCCCACCCCTTCCACTGAAACTGTCCGGTTAATACGCGTTGGTAGGTGGTGCCGTTCAGCAACGCCTCGCCCTCTTTCTCTTCTTCAAAATCGTCTAAGAATTTGAGGAACAGTATCCATGAGATTTGTTCTGTATAATGCATCGCACCGCTGATGCCGTCATCGCGGCGCAATATGTCGGTTATCCGGTCTATTTTTTGTTGTAATTCCATTTAGCTGTAAAATTTATCTTGTTCCCACCGTTGGGGATTTTCCTGTATGTAGGTTTTGATTCGATTGTATTCTTCCTCGTCCCGGATCACATGATCGTGAAACCGGGGTTGCCATGCAAATTTATGATTATTTTCCCGACACCACGTGGTCACCGCCGATTTGAATCCACGCATCACCGATCCCAGATTTTTAGATTGTGGTCCGAAATGATTGGTTCGGTTACCATCGGATATTTGTGTACCCTGGTGGGTAGAGACGCAATGCATTGCGTCTCTACGGCCGTACGGATCATCACCATCGGTTGTTTTTATCCCATATTCCGTATTATACCGATTTTCCCCGATAATAATAATTGCATGAAAATGATTGGGCATTACCCGGAATTCATCCAAAACGATATTCATATCCGGTCTAATTTCCGGCGTTTTCAACCATTCCGATTCCACGATTTTTCCGATTTCGGACAATATCATTTCGGCATTTTCAATCCGTCCGAAAAAATGTTCACGACCAGCGGTACAGATCGTGATGAAATAGGCGGCATTTGATCCGTAATCCCACATTTGCCACCGTGCCGACGGAATACGGTATTTGTTTTGGAATCTCAGATCATTCATAATTCACACCGCATACAAATGTTCCTGTAACTTATAAAATGCATCAATCAGGTGATTGATTCCCCCAAACACCTTCGCCGCTTCCTTTGTGGTTCCGAGCCGGTTCAACTCCACCAGATGCGCCAGCTTTTCGCGTTTCAGCTCATTGATACCATCCACCTCATAGCGCTGCAATACGAACCGGAGAAATTCCTGCGCTTTCAGGTTCTGATAGGTAGTAAAAAACGCTTCATCCCGCAGAGTATAATCCGCCCGCTCATGGCGGGTAATGATATCGCCTGCAAAAGAGATGTGCAACAGAATATCGAAAATATCACTGTTCTCTGCTTCAAACAATTCTTTCAACGAATCCAACTGTTCTTCATCGATGCCGCAACCGGCCAGTTTCAACAACAGCTCTTCCCTTGTCTCCGGCTTTGTCCATAAGCGGCGTAACTCCTCTTCGGTCGCATAGAGATCGGGAATAAAACCAATCAGCTTTTCCAGAAACTGTTTCGCAGTCAAAGGAATTCCGCTCTCGTCGATGTAGCGGGTCTCAATATCCACCACTTTCAGCTTCCTGCCGTTGGAGAGCTCCACCACGATTTTTTCAGGTCGGGTATATCCGCCGGGAGGATCACCCAGCGTACCATCACCTTCCCCCTCTCCTTTCGGTTTTCCCGGCTTGGGCGATTGCTTAGGTGGCTGTGGCTCACCTTCGGTTTCATTTTCAGGCAACCCGTCCCACTCCTTGTCGTAAAACTTATCGGTGGCCTCCTCCGAAAAGTCGATGATGGTAAAGTAATCCTTGGAATCAAACAACCGTGTACCCCGTCCGATGATCTGCTTGAAATCGACCATCGAATTGACCTCACGGGCCAATACGATGTTTCGCACATTGCGGACATCCACGCCGGTCGTGAGCATCTGTGAGGAGGTCAGGACAGTCGGGATATCCTTATCGTTGTCCTGAAACAGTTCCAGTAGTTTGCGTCCCTCTTTTCCCTCATCACTAGTGATGCGCACACAGTAGTTCGGGTCTTTCACCGACTTATGGCGATTGATCGCATCGCGCATATTCAGGGCATGATCCTGATCGACGCAAAAGACAATCGTCTTATCCATCGCGCGTATATTGTCGAGAATAGACTTTGCCACCAGCTCAATCTGTTTTGGAATCACAATCGTCCGGTTAAAGTCCTTTTTCTTGTAGATTTTCTTTTGCTCAATCTCTCCTTTCACCACCTTATCATCGGCGGTATAGATATACTGATCGATATTCGTCCTGACCTTTTTCACTTTGTAAGGACTGAGGAAGCCGTCATTAATCCCCTCTTTGAGAGAGTATTCATATACCGGCCGTTTGAAATAATCGTAAGTATCGGTATTGGCATCGCGCTTGGGGGTAGCCGTCAGTCCCAGATGCACGGCATCACCAAAATAGTTTATTATCTCCCGCCACGAACCCTCCTCATTTGCACTACCGCGGTGACATTCGTCAATGATTATCAAATCGAAGAAATCAGCCGGGTATTGTTTGTAGTAACCGCCGATATTCTCTTTCTCACTGATGGCCTGATAGATGGCAAAGAATAGAAAGGCATTGGTGGGTACTTTCCCGTGACGGGCTTTGACCTCCGAACCGTCTATTTTCAGCAGGTCTTTTTCGTAAGGATCATTGAAGGTATTGATTGCCTGATCGGCCAGTACATTGCGATCAGCCAGGAAGAGAATTCGTGGCCGGCGATCCGAATGTTCGGGATTCCACCTGACCGAAAAGAGTTTATGTACAATCTGGAAGGCAACAAAGGTTTTACCCGTTCCGGTAGCCAGGGTCAGTAACACCCGCTTTTGCCCGTCGGCTATTGCTTCCACGGCTTTATTCACGGCAATCTCCTGATAGTAGCGGGCTTTCTTGTCACCTGTCAGGTAAAAGGGTACCGAGAGTAACTGCTCCTTGAGCGAAGACAAATTCTCCACGCATCGCCTGAACAGAGCTTCCGGTGTAGGAAAGCGTTCTACATAATCGCCTTTCCCCGTAGTCATATCAAATTCGTAAATCTGCACACCATTGGTGGCATACACAAACTTTACCTTGAGCTTATCGGCGTAATTGATCGCCTGCTGCAACCCATCGGTCGGATGCTTACCAATACGCTTGGCTTCGATAATCGCTAAGTTGATATTTTTATACCGCAACAGGTAGTCAGCAAACAGGCGTTCGCCACGCTTACCACCCAACAGTTTTCGGCCATCGGTAAAATAGTGTTCACGAATGATATAATCTTCCGACCATTCACTTTCCCTCAGCTTGGGATCGATAAACTTGGCCCGGGTATCGGCTTCTTTCATAGTTTTTGTCCAATATATGTGGATTTACCGGATATATCCGGATGATTTTTCAAAATTAAAGAATATTCCAATAAGACGTTATTGAAATGGGAAAGTTATTTCCCTATCCGGCAAGCGGCATGAAGCCGCTGTCAGGTTTGCATTCGCCTACCTTCTCCCCTGCAACTTCTCTTCCTTCTCCTCCGCATAACTCTCAAAAGCCCCTTTGAGACTATCGAGAAATGGAGTCATATTCTTCTTGCGGGAGGTAGCCTTATTGAGTTTACCTTCCACATCTTTTATCTCTATATTGAAGATTTGCTGGAAAAAGTCCACCAGTTCTTTACGAGTCAGAGGCTTTCCATCCTTTCGCTTAATGGAGTTGTTTTTATGTAATGCCGCTACCAGCTCCAACAGGTCGGTATCAGAAGCGGTCCAGGTGAAAGGAGATGGCTCATTATAGTGAATTACCGTTGGATTCTCTTTTATGGCCTTATGGGTTAAAGCTTTCTTTTCAAGTTCCAGCTTTTTATTAAGCCGTTCCAGTTCGGTATTACAGAGTATCTCAAATTTGGGATAATATTCGGAAGTATACTGATACTTGCTTTCATACTTTGAAAACGTGATCTTTAACGAATCCTCTTTATCATACTTCAACTGCCATTGCCTGAAGTCATATAACCGATCCTGAATAAACGTTATTCTACCCAACGTTTCATTAGTTGCTTTTTTACATTCATCCATCAACACATCAAAATCGAATCGCTCTTCTTTTTGAGGTTTATTTTCTGCCGGTTGTTTGGCCTTCCTCTGTGATTCATATTGTTTGCTAATTACAGATCTAATACGCGATTTTAAAGAATCTGAAGGAAATAAAGTGGTGTAACCCAGTAAGGAATCCCCCCCCACAAGATCCCGGATTTGAGTCTGCTTTGCCTCTACCAAAAGCTTAAGCTTAAGTAGAAAATTCACCTCATATCCAGATTTAATAATCCTATTATTTAGATCATGAGCAAACCCTCCCCAATCACTAAAGGGTAACAAAGTGGACTTTACATATTCATGAATCACGTTAATATCTTTATACTCCAGAATATTCCCCTCCAACTCTTTCTCAAACTCTTGGTAATGCAACTGGAAGGTTAACTCTGTCATAGAGTCCTTTATCATCAAATAATCCGGCACATTTGATTCTTGCTGTGCCAGAACTTTCCCAAAGAAATCAATAGTCCCCATCAGAAAGGTACACAACTGAGTCGCTTTTTCTGTTTGCATAATATTTTCATTTAGTGTGTGTTCTCCTACAAATATAGACAATATCCGGTTTAACATTCACCCTTACTCACAAACTCATCAACACATCGTAATCATATAGAAATCATACCGTAAGTTAGTTTATCATATATATATCGTATATCTATCCTATAATCTCACTATATCTATCATATATTTAATTAAGTATATGATATTTGTACTATTCATAATCTATTCTATACCGGAAGTAAACTTATTCCTATTTTTACGGTATCTTTATGGGGTGATGTGGATACAACCTGACAGCGTGCTTGCACCTGTCAGCGTTGACATAAGTACATCAGGGCACTTAGCTCCTAAAACGCAATATATCAATAGCCTGCACGGCGGAAAAGTCCCCTTCAGGGGAATCGAAGATCGGCGGAGCCAATTAGGGGCGGTAGCGAAGAGATGTGTTCAAAATAATAAAACAAACAAAACATGGCCAAAGTAAAAGGAGCAATCCAGATGACCGGCAGCGTAAAAGGAGTAAGTTTCTATACCCGCCGGGGAAGCGATGAAGTGATCATGCGTACCAAAGGAGGTATATCGAAAGACAAGATTAATAAGTTGCCGCAGTTTGAGGGGTTGCGCCTGCAACAGAAAGAGTGGAGTGGCTGCACTAAGTTTGCGTCAGGAGTAAGAATGGCGTTCGGAGGACTGAATCGTTTAGCCGATTATAATCTATCATCGGTACTCAACGGGCTGGCAAATAAGATGCAAAAAGCGAATACAACCCACGAAAAAGGACAAAGACCAGTCTGTCTTTCACCTTTTAAGCAAGCGTTGGACGGATTTAATTTCAACCGAAATTACCCGTTCAATAGTGTATTACGTATATCTTTGACCTTCGAAATTGACCGGGAGCAACTGAAAGCAACCATCAATATTCCGCGGATCAATACCGAGATCGATCTGCTGAATGTACAGCGCCTCCCCTTCTTCCGGATCATTGCCGCATTAGGTACAGCATCAGACATGTATTACAGGGAAGACCTCAACGATTATACTCCGGTGGTAGAAGGGCTGCATGGAGCATCGGCGGTAACTAACAGTACATGGCTATCGACCAACACGATCGTACCGGAGCAAACGCTTTCGGTGCAAATGACTGAAAAGCAGATCGCGATGTTGACCGACGATGTAAGCGTGATACTCAGCATGGCTGTCGAATTCGGGACAATTGGATTTACCGGTGAGCCGGTAGAGGTAAAATATGCAGGGAGCGGGAAAGTAATGGCTTGCCGGTAGGATTTTCCAGAGGCTGTCTCAGAAGTCTGAATTGAACGCAAAATCGCTAAAGCGCAAAGGAATATATAAAAGATAAATACTCCCCGGAGGAAAAAAATCGGCTCCCCTCCGGGAAATCAGTATTTATATCAATGCTAAATGCACCTGCACGCCCTGATGATTAATGTCCATTTGGGCAGCTTCCTTCAAATGAGCTTTTGCTTTTTCAGTGTCACCCAATCCGTAAAAACCCAATCCAAGCATATAATGACAGTGGATTTTATTGCGATAGGTCAGGTCATCTTCCCAGATTAGCAAATCGGGCAAGGATACAGCAAAATAATCCAGTTTAATTATTTCATTCAAATGCTTTTCGCCAAAGGCAATCAGTTTATTGAATCGAGTGTTAGCTTCGGCTGATAATCCCAGTTTGAGCAAAGCCAATCCCTGATAGAAGATTTTATCCGGCTTTTGGTCGTTGTAGAAAATAGCTGCGGCGGGCTCGGTGTTTCCGTCTTTGGCCAATTCCCAGTATTTACGGGCTTCATCCGGTTGGCCCAAACCTTCGAAAGCACAGCCTAACCAATAGAGGAAATCATTTTCCTGTGCCCCATGCAATTTCCCTTCGCCCAGATTATGAGGATATTCGAGGCATTCGATCAATAATTGAATGGCCGGTTCGTATTCTTTTTTAGCCAAATGCTGTTTGGCCAATTCTACGCGTGCAATCTGATATTGCGCGGGAACTTTACCTTCACCGCCTTCCCACGGATGGAAAATACGACGGTCAATCAGCTCAATGGCTTTCGCGTAATTACCAAGCTGATTGCACAGGGTAACATATTCGAGATAAACATCGTCACGCTGCTCTACCAGACTGAAGTATTTATCCAAAAATGCCAGTCGTTCGGCATGGGGACGGCAAAGGCGTTTATACAATTGGTCAAGCTCCATCAGAATTCGGGAATCGGTCGTATCAAGCGAAAATGCTTTCTCCAGGTATTGAACCGCTTTTTCTTCCTGCTGCAATTTATTGAAATAAGCCAGCGACAGGTTTCTGATTACCGTTGGGAAGGTGTCGTCAATTTCAACAGATTTTTCCCAACAAGCAATCGCTTCGGGGTACTGACGCTTGTCGTACCACAGGTTACCCAGGTAATAAGGCGCTTTTGCATCTGACGGATTCTGTTGTTGAGCACACTCCAATGCCAGAATAGCTTCCAGACGATTCGGAAAACAGAACTCCGGTGCATGTGCGGCGGCTTTATCGAATGCGGTTTTGCTCTCTTTACCTGCCTGGTCCAGCGCCCAACCCATGTAATAATAGGTCATCGGGGTAGTCGGACAGACCTTGATGCCCTCTTCCAGCAAACGAACGGCCTCGTCAGACATACCAGCGGCAATATAATCCAGTGCGATGATTTCGTAGTTATGAATTTCGCCACGCATCAATCTATTCATTTCAGCCAATGCCGTTGCATCACTGGTGATTAAATATTGCTCAAAACGACACCCAAAGTTGAACAAGTCAATTTTCAAGGAATCCTGGATTAACTCCAATGCCTCTTCTGTCCGGCCCATTTTGCGCAATATGGCAGCTTTCAGCGTACGGGCATTGTTGTTGTGCCAGTTGCGAACCAACGATTTATCCACTTCGTAAAGCGCTTCGGTCAGGTTGTCGTTGATGCAGGAAATCTGTGCGCAACCGTAATATCCTGCATCCTGCATCGCAGCATTCCAGCACGATTTGTAGAATGCATCGTACGCTTCTTTGTTTTTCCCCTGATATTTCAATGCCAATCCCAGATTGAAACGGGGTTCTCCGTCGTAGGGATTAGGATTGCGCAACAACTGAGTCTCGATGGCAGTCTTGAAATACCCTTCGGCTTCAGCAAATTTACCCCGGCGCAACAGCCAGAGTCCCATCGCATTATTGTTGCGGATGTCACTTGGATCGCGACGCAACGCTTCCAGATAATAGTCGGTAGCCACATACGTTGCATGTCGGTATTGCTCCAGGTGCAAGCCGGTCATGTAAAGCTGTTCGCAAGTGGCTGTTTCTTCCGGTGACAAGGCAGCCTTAGCAGCTTCGGGAGTAGGAGGCTCCTGTTTTTCTGTTCTTATGGCAAGCAGCTCACGACCATTTTCAGAATAAACAATTAATTGCAAATCATCCAAAGAAATATTTCCTACCTCGATTTCTCTAACATATACATTTTCAGGGCTTAAATCTACTACTTCTGAAAAACACCTCACCCCCGACCCCTCTCCTTGAGGAGAGGGGAGAGGCTCGTACCAAGAATTAGTTTTCGATCTTGAAGGAAGTCCTTGTAGTTGATTTTTTATTTTATTTGCCACCTCAAAGGGATCTTTTAAAACCTCTTCGTTTGAGTATCTGATTACAATATAGCCATGGTTATTCAACACTTCAGTTCTGAAATCATCATGTTCCTTTTGTTCCTTTGTAGAATGAATACCACCATCAACTTCAATTACTACATTTTTCTCAACACAAAAGAAATCGGCAATAAATCCTTTAATGATATGTTGACGGCGAATTTTATAGCCAGTTTTACTTCCTCTTAATCTATCCCATAAATCCTTTTCTGCCACAGTAGGTTCATGCCTCATTTCTTTTGCTTTTTCAATCAGTAAACCCCATGAAAAAGAATCGGTAGTAATATTTGCATGTGCCGTTTCATCCTGCCAAACATCCTTCCGGGGTTCATCTCCCCTCTCCTCAAGGAGAGGGGGCAGGGGGTGAGGTTTAAGTTCGATTTTTACATTCTCTATTTTTGAGGTCGCAAAAACTTTTACAATAGCTCTGTTACCCTCTTTATCGAGGTTCAGCAAAATATCTGATGAAGCATTTTTCACAACACCCAGCTCACGATAAGGCAGGAAGTACTGGACAAATGTTTTTTCTTCATACGGCTGCATCCAGGTGAAATCCGGTTGATTGTCGGTAAATACACCGGCCATCAGCTCAATGTACGGACCATCTTCGTCAGTCAGGTTGCGGTCCCACGCTTTGCCAAAATCGCCATTCCCCCAGGTCCATTGTTTCTTTCCGGGAGAAATATGATGGTTCGCCACGTGGAGTACACCGGCTTGCGTGTCGTTCTCGTATCCGCCCACGAAGTTATACTCCGAATTGATAGCCATATACGAAGTCGGCACAGGGATATTTTTGTAGTTTGAAATATCAACACCTGGCGAATAATCTATTTTATAATAGGTTCCGGTGGCGATAGGGAAAGTCGAAACATCTCTTTTGCCATGGTCAAAAACGGCATGTACATCCGGTGGAAACACCGATTGATAATAATCGTTTACCGCAACCGCCGGATTTGCCCACCACAAAAAGGTTTGAGGAAAAGGCGTCGGATTAAACAGCTTTCCTTTAATCTCCAATGCTGCTTTTCCGGGACGCAGGGTAAAACCGGCCATCCCTTTTTGATGGAACATTTTCTCGTTTTCGCTTACCCAAACGGTAATACTGCCGTCGGCATTATGCTCGATAGTATGGTCTACCGGTAAAAAGGTACTCGGACGGTGGTGCTGCGGCCAGTTAAACTCGATACCGCCCGAAATCCACGGGCCGGTAAGTCCTACCAATGCAGGCTTAATCACCTGATTATAGTAAATGAAGTGGCGCTGCTTGATTTTGTCGTACGCCATCTGCACACGACCGCCCAACTCGGGCAAAATCATCACCTTGATATATTCATTCTCCAGATAAACCGCTTTGTACACCTTATCGTGTTTCTCATCTTCTATCTTTTCAATGACCGGATAAGGATAAACAACACCGCTGCTTCCCTGATAAACGCGTTTTTCAAGAAAGATGGGATTCTTCTCTGCTTTTCCGATTGCGTATGTGGGGATGATTACATCCTCTTCCCAGACTTTAACTTGCATATTATTAGATATTATGTTTTGGATATTGAGACTGTCCCAAAAGAGACATCCTCTTTTTGTTTATTTTATTATGATATTTTGAACCGATGAGGCTGGCAACGATATTGTTGGATTGAAATCCTTGCTGCTCATATATTTCTTCAAACTGTATAGCAGTTGTTTAGCTTCCGGTCTTTTTTCCAGATCCTGATTAAAATCAATTCCGGAAACCAATAATTTACCTTTACCGACTTTTAATTCAAAAATCAAAGCTAACGGCCGGTTAGTAACCCAATCGTCAATTACACGAACAATAGGCTTTATATCTGCTGAAACAGCACTTAAAATAATGGCATTTGAATGCGACATTGCATCCCACCATTCCCAGTTACTGTAATACTCCGTCGGGAAATCGGCTAATGCAGGGTGTTGCGGATTGCACAATACCCCTAGTGTATGAGGCGCTTGCCCTGAGGTCCATGCCGTATTCCAGAAGATAGAAGAGAATCCGATTCCAATGTTTCCTCCGAATTCAGGTTTCAGGGAGCCTTTCTTAAGCGAAAGCAATACCGATCCTCCATTTTCCAGAAATTTAGTGGTTGTATTATCCAGACTGGAAACGACCTTGATTTTTTCTTCTCCTGCGATCTTATCCTTTTTAACCGGATATACCCAAAGGTCCCAACTGTTTGAAAAAGAGGTCACCGATACTTCCAGAATTAGTTTCTGAGCTTTGGTTATTGATTCAAGCGGTACCGATATTTCACCTAAACCGATACAATTACCCATAGCAATGTTTGTTTGTGGTAGTTTGCCTGAGAATATTGTTTTTCCTGATTCATCGCTGATTTTCCAGGTAGGAACAACATCGTTCAATGGAGCATCGCCGTAATGGGCCACTTCAATACTGGTCTTAAGGGTGTCGTTGTTATTGTATATGTGTTTTTTTAACCGGGCTAAGGGTACGGTAGAATTACAAAACCGGCTATACTCTTTAGGCGAAATGTAACCTTTCTCATCCCAGAAAGCATTCAGAACTCCGACTAACGCTGTACCCTGTCCGGGAAAATCATGTAAATCGAGCAACTGGAAACCTCCAAATCCTTTTGTGCGAAGAGCCGCTTCAATATCAGCCTTATAACACAAAGCCTGCAATTTTCCGGATGCCAATAGAAAACTATCCGCCAAATGAGCCATTCCATTCCCAGCTAAGGTTTCCTGAAAAATCTCGAAATTCTTAGCCCGAACGACACCTGTATATTTTGAAATCTCTTTAAAATCAGGATAAACGCACCATTGACCGATTTCGTGACTAACCACAGGTTGTTTTAATGAGCTGATTTTTGAGTTCCAATCGTAATTGGAGGCTGGAGCTGATCCGTTGATAATGCTTTTTAGCTCTTCACCCCAAGCCTGAATGCGCGGATCGGGAGTGCTGAGATAATCGTTCACATCCAGGTTAGGCCATCCTGATCCGGAAGTATAGACTCGTCGACTATCCTTATTTTTCCAGTAAGAGACAAATCTTGCCAGGAATGTTTCTTTATTCTTCCCACCCGGTTCATTGCCATACGCCATTAAACTGAAGGAAGGGTGGTTTCCATAAGTCTCCACCATCCGCTCACTCTCTTCATATAAATATTTATCAAATGGTTTTCCATCACCAATGGTAGTAGATTGATTGGCCCATGACGAACATTCGATCTGAAGATAAAAGCCCATTTGGTCAGCAGCATCAAATGCAACCTGTGGCGGACACCATGAGTGGAAACGGACATGATTTAATCCATGTGCGCGGCAAATTCTGAAAATGCGTAACCACTCTTCTATTTCGGTTGAGGGAAATCCTGTTTTGGGGAATATTGCACATTCAAGCGTCCCCCTCAGAAACAGAGGCTTATCATTGATGAGCAATTGTCGTCCTGACGCTTTGATCTCTCTCATACCAAATGATGTCTGGTAAGTATCTGTAGCTTTTGAGCCTAATAAAAGTTCAGCATTAAGTTTGTATAAAGCCGGATGAAATTCACTCCAGAGTTTCACATCATCCCCCATAGGAATGTCTACTAAAAGGGTATCTGTTCCCGGGTGTATATTGACATTTAATCTGATCTTTTGAGGAGTAGTTGCCCCCTCAGCAGATATTGTCAGAATGGCTTTCTGAACTTTCTTTAAACTATTCATTATTTTCAGCTTAGCAACAACCTTCTTTTGATGGATGTCAGGATAAACCTGGATATTCTGAAAAAAAACCGATGGGCGGGTTTCAAGGTACAATTGTCCGATCATACCGTTCCAGTTGGTCTGGGTATGATCCGAAATACTATGCGAATTAACTCCGGGATCAAAATCCTTAACACGGTTATCCATACAAATCGAAAGGATATGTTTTCCCGGGGTAAGAACTGCTGATAAATCATATAAGTGCGGGGTACCCAGCGAATTGCGCATACCTATCTCCTGATTATCGACCCACAACTTGCTTTCCCAGTGGCAACGCTCCAGAATTAGCCGGATGTTTTTTCCTTTCCAGTCCTTGGGAATTGTTACTTCCCTTTGATACCAGGCTGCTCCTGCATAATATTTTAGAGGTTGAAGCCAAAATGGCACTTTGATATTCCCGGGTTGACGGTATTTTGCATATTGAGGTTTTTTAAAAAAGGAACTATCCACAATCTGCCCGGTCCATTTTGTATCTAATGAAATGTCAAATCCCTTTCCGTTGCTTGACATTGACCCCGGAAGTGTGATGACTTCCGGCAACAAATGATTGTACCATTTTTCAGCAATACCTTTATACTGATCGTCGATTGCAAAATGCCAATCTCCATTGAGCATTATTCTATCATTCGATTTTGCAACATTTACATGTCCTAAATAAGCTACAAGACTGAGTATCAACACCCTCAATTTAAATGTATTCATAAAACCTGTTTTTTGTATTTTACATCAATCTTTTATCAGCTCTTTTTCCAGCTCTTCCAACGATTTCCCTTTGGTTTCAGGCAACCTGTTTTTAATGAAAACAAAACCTGCCAGACAAATACCACCGTACAACCAGAATGTACCTGCCGCACCCAATCCTTTATTCAGAAGCGGGAAAGTATAGGTGAGAATAAAACAGGCCACCCACAGGGCAAATGTTGCTACAGCCATAGCTGCTCCACGTATTTTAGTCGGATATATTTCGGACAGAATCACCCAGGTAATGGGCGCCAGCGACATCGCATAACAGCCGATGGCAATGACCACAAGTAACAATAAAGGCCAACCGGTAACATTAAAAAAGTAGAGTATTCCCATCACGGCAAAGATCCCGGTTAATCCTCCCGAACCGATCAGCATCAATACCCTGCGCCCGAGTCGATCCACCGTGTACATAGCCAGTAGAGTGAATACAAGATTTGCAAGCCCTGTCACTACGATGTTGAATAAAACGTCAGATAATCCATATCCGGCTGCTGCAAAGATCTCCTGGGCATAGTTGAAAATCACGTTGATCCCGCACCACTGTTGCAAAACGGCTATTACAATGCCTATGATCAACACATTCCACATACGGGGATGAAAAAGTTGCTTCAGCCCTGCGGATTCAGGCATTGAATCTTCCGCTTCAACGATCTGTTTCATTTCTGTACGGGCATATTCTCTACCACCAATACGTTCCAATATTTTATTGGCTTTATCTTCCTGGTTATTAACAGCCAACCAACGGGGACTTTCAGGAATGAATACGGTTAAGAGAAAAAAAGCTAATGATGGAATACAAATGGCCCAAAACATCCAGCGCCATCCCATTTGACCATTCCAGGAATTTAGAATCTCGATCCCTGTTGCACTGGCTGCCACCGGTTCCGCTATCTGCCAGTTGCATATCTGTGCTGCAAGTATGCCAAATACAATGGTCAACTGGTTCAGCGATACTAATTTCCCCCGCATGTGTGTAGGAGAAATTTCAGCGATATACATCGGCGAAAGGTTAGACGCAATGCCAATACCAATCCCGCCCATCAGACGGGCAAAAACAAAAACGGTAAAACTACCGGCGGCTCCGGTAATAATTGAAGAAATAAAAAAGATGGCCGCCGAAAACAACAAAAGCTTCTTACGTCCGTATTTTTCACTGAGCATACCGGATAAGGTGGCCCCCACCAGGCATCCCAGCAAAGCACAAGCCATGGCCCATCCTTGCAGATAGGCAGAGTCGGCTATCCCAAAATATTGTTCATAAAAGGGTTTGGCTCCACCGATTACCACCCAGTCGTAGCCGAATAAAAGACCTCCCATGGCGGAGACTCCGGCTATAAAAAACAAAAAACGATGATTGAAATTTTTCATGATAACATTGTTGGATTTGATATTACAAAGTAAGTGTATAGATTTCATTCAAATCATATAATTAGCCAACAAACACATGGATTATATTACGATCTTAAAGAAATAAACCCTATATTTACCAAACAAAATAATATATTCAGATTATGGTGAAAATCAAGAGCGGCTTTAAGGGAGAAAGGGCCATCATTCTCCCCGAATCTATTATTAACGATATAAGAACCAATGTGTTCGGAAAAAACCTTTATATTACCGATATCGGGTTCTACCCGAAAGCAAAATTTCATTTCCGCAAACGTAGCAGAGAAGAATCTCTGCAATATATTCTTATTTATTGCCTCGAAGGTAGCGGGTGGACTGAAACGGAAGGAATCTCTCAAAAAGTAAATGATCACCAGTTTATAATTTTGCCCAAAGGGAAAGCAAATGCCTATGGAAGCGACCCCGAAAATCCATGGACTATCTATTGGATTCACTTTGATGGCGTAATGGCCGGATTCTTTGCCGAAGGACTGGACAAGCCTATCCGGATTTCACCGGGAACAGACTCCAGAATCGAAATACGGTTGCGGCTTTTCGAAGAGATCTTTACTACATTGCGCAATGGCTATAGCAAAGACAACCTCTATTACAGCCTCACCGAATTTTACCATTTCCTGGGCTCGTTGAAGTTTTTGAGTAGTTACAGGGAAAGTGCGGATGAAAAGGATATACAGCGCGATGTCGTGGATGAAGCGATACACTTCATGCGTGAAAATATTACGAAACGCCTGACGTTGAATGAAATTGCCCAATATATCGGTTTCTCGGCATCTCACCTGTCTGCTTTATTTCAGAAAAAAACAGGATTCTCGCCGCTCAACTACCTCATACATTTAAAGATACAGGAAGCCTGTCACCATCTGGACTTTACCGATCTGAAGGTTAACCAAATCTGCATGATGATAGGCTTCGAGGATCCCTTTTACTTTAGCCGTATTTTCACCAAAACGATGGGAATGTCTCCCTCGCAATACCGCAGTAAGAAAAAGGGGTAAGCATATTTTGGAGCCTTCTGCTTTCTTTTTAAATGCTGCATTAGAAAGCACGTAATCGAAGAGAAATAAAAAATATTACGGTGCTCTGTACCTCCCAAATAGAAGATCAATATTCTTTTCTACAAATATTTATAGTCAAGACATTTTGGATTGCAACGACCCCTCCCGACCTCCCCAATCCCGATAGCTATCGGGTGGGGAGGAGTGGTGCATACACAACGGCAATCAGGTCGAAATACTAATTAAATGTGCAAATAGTATTGTTTTAAACTGCGTTACAGCCCCCATTTTGGGGGTTGGGGGTCAAAATACAAGAATATCCTAAAACAACGTCCATTAGACAAACGGCAATCATAGATCACTAGTAATAAATATCTTAATTTAATTATTGCCTGAAAAATTCGCAATTCAAAAAGCTTTGGCCATAAACGGGCTCTTATTTTCAATCATCATTTAAAAGAAATATCTACCTTATACTCAATACAAATCTCCGGCTTTTTGATTTC
This sequence comes from Bacteroidales bacterium, assembly GCA_963668555.2. Classification (GTDB taxonomy): domain Bacteria; phylum Bacteroidota; class Bacteroidia; order Bacteroidales; family UBA7332; genus CAXXIC01. The sequence goes on along the minus strand of CAXXIC010000001.1, from coordinate 2,871,163 downwards.
AAGAAATTCTTTTTTATTTCCAAAATCGGGGACAACCTCTTTATCAAGATAGCTTAGGTATGGCGCATCTTTAGTCATGCCTATGAAGTAAAAGTACATTTCGCTCTTTTTTAATGCCTCGCTGTATCGTTTCAATCCTACGATCCAGGGTTGGCTGGAATATAGATTGTCGGTCTGCAACTCACCATTCATCATACATACTGCCCGGTCTCCCCGATAATCGAAAGTTATAAAGATATCGTTTACTTTTGACCAGTCCATATCTGGCGCTTTGAGCACAAAGTGGCGGTCATCTGTCTGAACGAGATGAATAGCGGGATCAACTTTTGGAATAGCCACCAGCCCCTGACTCATGTTTTTAATCGGAGAAAGGCTTTTCCTGACTTCACCTCCGGTAGCTGAAATTTCTTTAACTGCCGGATATATAGCCATATCAACAGCCTCACTATTTTTGCTCAGTACTGAAACTTTTCCTCCATCATCAAGCACAAGAGCTTTACTAATAACAAGGTGCTTATCTTCTTTACCGATCAGATAAGCGTTAAGGGCCTGCGCGAAAGGAAGTACAAGGAACGATACCCCGTTAACCTGCAATTCGCTCATTTGGTCGGTTGAAAAAGCTATAACTGTATTGCCATTGCGCGTAGATGTTTTGATGCCGGTACCGCTAATTTTCACTTTTCCTTTCAATACAATTTCCGGTGCAATACCATCGATTGAAACGAACACGTTATAATGCTTTCCGTTATTGGCAAACCGGCAAAAAGGTTGAACAGTAGCGAGCCGAACATCAATGCCGTCCATATTTATATTGAATGGCAATATAGCTGAAGCCCCTGCTTTGAGTGTAAATGTACCGGTTTCAGGGAACGATACAGTACCGGATTTAGTAGAAATATCGACTTTGAGTCCCTTCTGATCGGAAGTTACCAAATGATCCTGATAATTGTGCATGAACAAAAAACCTTTATTGCCATCGCCTCTGACGGCATAACGTAACGTTGTGGTATTATTGGCTTTGATACTATCATTAGTCGAAGGTAGTATTGTGTAAAGAGGAGCCAAATCATTGCCAAAAGCTGATAAGAAGTAGTTGATCAGTTTCAGGGAATAGAATCCTTTACTTGTATTCCCAAATTCACCAATGGGAGCCTGATAATCATACGATTTGTTTGTTAACCCCCAACCTTCAGAAAAGAAAAAATTACCGATAGAAGGTGTTGTACCTCCGTGATACATGTAAAAGCCCAAACCATTCGTTCCACTCCCCACGGTACGCACCATCATGGGAAGAAAACTTTCGCCCGGTACACGGGGACGACGGGAATAGATATTTGACATGCCGGTTCCTAATTCTGCCGCCATTGAAGGATACAGGTTTACATCGTAGCTAACCGGCGAATAATCCGGTTTTTGACGAATATCCTTGTACGTATAAAAAGGAGACGGGTCTGTCCCTTTAGACCAAAAGGGGTATGCATAACCTGCCATTACCGGTATAGAGCCTTTCTCGATAATGGTTGCTAATCCCCAACCGGTAGCAGTGTATATGGGTGTTACGAGACCGGCTTTAATAGCTAATTGCTTCAGGGTTTTCATGTGGTCGCGTCCTACATCGGTAAACTCATTCCCCGAACTATTGATGCCTACTCCATCCTGAGTGATTTTATTATCGCGCCTCCCTACAGTTCGTTCACGAGGAGCATCCATATAACTAATTCCCCATGGAGCGGCTGAATGCTGATATTCATTTTCAATTTGAACACCAATAACAGGACCTCCGTCTTTAAACATCAACCCCTGCAATTGTTTGCCAATCTCCTGATAAAGACGGTTGGCGTAAAATAAGTAACCGGGATCGTTGGTGCGTACTTCAACAGGACGGCCGTAGAGCCAATCGGGAAGCCCTCCATTACGAATCTCTCCATGAGTGAAAGGACCGACCCGCATCAGGACATCTAGCCCGTTCTTTTGACAAAGCCCGACAAAACGACGCACATCAAAGTCGCCGCTCCAGTTGAAGACGCCCTCTTTCTGCTCGTGCATATTCCAAAACACATAAGTAGCCACTACCGATATCCCCCCGGCTTTCAGCTTCTTCAACTCTTCGTCCCAATACTGGTGCGGGCAACGGGAAAAATGAAACTCACCCACAACGGGAATAAAGGGCTGACCATTACGTTCAATATAAAAGCTGTTTACGCCAATGGTGTCACCATGTATACTGCGCCCGCCTAAATCGAGATGCCCACGGATAACGTCAGTACGAACCTTAGTTATATCGATCTGATAGTTTTTTTGGGCTGATAAAGGTAATGCGATCAACATCATTACGACCGAACCCAGGAAAGAATTGAAAATTTTATTTCTCATGAATCAATGATATATTATTAGATTTATAGTAGATTGACTTCGTTATAGTCAAATATCCACTAGTCATATAGTAAAAGAATCAAATTACAACAAACAGCATATCAGTTCTTTTATACTATAGTAGCAATAAATAAGCTGTTGCAAAATTAGCAACAAACGCCCCATTTTAAAATGTGCAATTGTGCTAAAAGCATGGAGTATCCTACTATTTCTATTGAATTTTGCAGGAACGCCAGCCACCACTGCATTCTCGCCTACAGTTACACCCGGTGAAATACATTCTTTGTTCCAGCGAAAGAGTCGCTCGAAGAGACCCTCTCGCTCAGCAGTAAAGAATCTCACCCCCACACATACCTTCTGTTATCTAAAATACATTTACACAATCCAGAAAATGATTAACCCTGATTATTCTCCGTTACTGCTCCGTTTCTCCTCCGTTACTGCTCCGTTACTGGTCGCTTTGCTGTTTTACAACAATGCTTATGAAACGAAATATTCCACCCACATTTACTGATGATTTATCTACAAATTGATCCATCTTATTACGGTTTATAAGCTGCTAAATTTCACGAGAAGAGACAAAAGACAGATACCTACATACCCATCAGTATATCAACAATAAAACTAACTTTCCAAAACAAAACAGGGCTTACTGAAATCAATCAGCAAACCCCGCTCAGATCCATGGACAGACAATATATTGTAGCTAACTCCACTTTTTGCTTTTACCTGTAGCGTCACCACATCATCGGCTGCCGCTTTCGGGAAATCAACATTCGTTTCGCACGAGCGCGTATCACACTGATATCTAAAGCACTTAAACATTCACGAAACTTCTATCTTGTACATTTTTCCAGTTGATTGTACTTCTTTCTATTCTTATTCGTATAAAGAAGAAGTTAATTTGCATGTATATAATCACAACCCTTAATCACAGGCTGAAGGCTGGAATGCTTACAGTTACCTAATTCTCTATTATGAAAAAAACTTACGTCTCCCTGCAATTCTGTTGGGTGCTGCTGAGCCTGCTTTTCACAAGCACCCTGCTGGCTCAACGCCCGATGGAAAAACTCGACCGGAGTGTAATCGCCCAGAAAGTGTCGAACGGCATTTATGTGAATTGGCGCATCACTTCCGATGAATGGTACAACACCTCCTACCGTCTCTACAGGAATGGTATGCTCATCCATGAAACCGGGACAACCGGAGCTTCAAACTACCTGGATGCATCGGGAACCACATCTTCAAATTACACCGTTTCGAGAGTGAAAAACGGTGTTGAATCGGCGCAATCTTCCGCTGCATCAGTAAACACTAAAGGCTACATCGAAGTCCCAATGCGCGACATCAAATCGTTGGGCAAAACCGGCTATTACCTCAACGATGCCACAGCGGCCGACCTCGACGGGGACGGTCAATATGAGATCATCATAAAGCGGATGAACCGCGACTGGAGCGCAAGCTGCAATAATTTCACCTACTTTGAAGCATACAAACAAGATGGAACCTTCATGTGGGCCATCGACGTGGGTCCAAACATTACCATGGATGTGGAAATTGATATCGCAGCTTTCGACTTTGACGGAGATGGCAAAGCCGAAGTCTTTATGCGCTCTTCGGATAATACTGTTTTCGGACTGGATATCAACAACCAAAACGGAACTTCCGTGGGAGACCGTAACGGGGATGGCTATACCAATTATCGTCAGGCTCCTTTCAATGGCATTGGAGGCGATGGATTTATGAATCAGGGACCTGAGTATTTATCACTTATCGACGGTGTAACCGGCAAAGAGCTTGATTGGACAAACTTCATTCCGCGTGGGCAATCCTCTGACTGGGGAGACTCATACGGTCACCGTGCCAATAAATTCTATTTTGGAGCGCCCTATTTTGACGGAAAACATCCGAGCCTTTTCATCGCACGTGGTATCTATACCAAAACAGAGATGCGTGCCTATGACATTGTAAACAAAAAGATTGTTCCCCGTACGAGTTGGGGTACGAATGGTGCATGGTCAAGCGGTAACAGCGGCATTTACTATGGCCAGGGATACCACAACTATGTAGTTGCCGATACCGACGGTGACGGATACGATGAAATCAACTACGGATCGATGTGTATTGACCACAACGGAACTCCGCTTTATTCAACCGCATTGGGACACGGCGATGCTCAGCACGTCGGTGACTTTGACCCATACCGCAAAGGGATTGAGGTATTTGCCTGTAACGAAGATAATCCCGGAACGAACCTTCGCGACGGTAAAACGGGACAAATCCTTTATCGTAAAGTGGCCCCCAGCGACGTGGGTCGTGCCGGTGCAGGAAATATCTCGGATGCGTTTAAGGGAGCAGAAGTCTGGGGCGGAGGTGTAGGTTTATCTGCCACCGACAGAGTCGAAATGCCTTCTTTTGGAGTAGCGGAAAACTATAGTGTGTACTGGGATGGCGACTTGCTGCAGGAACTCTGCGACCATAGAGGATTTTCAACATCAACGGGAGTAGGTTATGGTACAATCACCAAATTCAACGGCTATGGCAACATCTCTACATTATTGTCTGCTGATGCTTACTCTTGTAATTATACCAAAGGAACCCCTTGTCTACAGGCCGACCTGGTGGGTGACTGGCGCGAAGAAGAAGTATGGTGGAGAAGCGACAGTATGGCTTTGCGAATCTATACCACTCCGATACCAACCACAAACCGCATCTACTCTCTGATGGCCGATCACGAATATCGTCAGGCGATCTGCTGGCAAATGTGTGGATACAACCAGCCTCCTCACACCAGCTTCTACCTGGGCAGTGACTTCCCGACCCCCATTCCTCCAAAGTCTACCAATGGTAAATTGGTATGGAACGGAGCATCTTCTACCTGGGATACTTCATCAAACAACTGGATAGATGGAGATGATGCGGTAGGATTGCTGGCCGGGACGAGCACTCCTATGGCTTATACTGATGGAAAAAGCGTGCTCTTCGATATACATGCCACCACCAATACAACGGTGAATATTCCAGCAAACCTGAGCCCTGAGGTATTGACTGTTTCAGGTTCGACCAACTATTCCCTCAACGGAGCCGGAGCTTTGACCGGAGCCATGCATTTGGATAAAATGGGAGAAGGCTCATTGACCATGAGCGGCACACACAGCTATACCGGAACAACAGAAATCTGGGAAGGTGATATGTGGATGAACGGAACCTTATCCGGTTCACCGGTAATGATTCGCCGCCATGCCAATTATGGAGGTACCGGTACTTCTGCGAACGGCATTTCTACTGAATACAATGCCGGCATTTACGTGGGAGGAAAGTCTGTTGCCGACACGATGAAGGTAAATGGAACATTGAACCTTGTAACCGGAGCGAAATTGATTTTCGACTTATCGGATAATCCAACCATTCTTACAGGTACAGCGACAGGTTCATCTGCGCTGAAAAACGACTTCCTCTATCTGAACGGAACATTGCAACTGGGAACAGGTTCTATCATCAATGCCAATCTTACCACCGGGGCTCTTACCCAAGGCAAATATTTAATTGCCAAAGTAAATGCGATTACCGGAAATCTTTCAACCGTAAAAATTGAAGGAGCTAGCGGTGTTGCGACAGAGCTAACTTTTGATGCAGCTACCCAAAGCCTTTATTTAGTAGTAAAAGGTGTGCGTGATGCGGGCGTTGTTACCTGGAGTGGCAAAACCAACACAACCTGGGATTTGGCTAAAACCTCCAACTTCAGCAAAGAAAATTTCGATGACATCTTCGTAACCAACGACAGCGTTTACTTTGACGCGACAGCTATCAACCGCAACGTCGTTCTTGCTGATAGCCTTAAACCAGCTTATGTAGAAGTAAACAGTAACCTCGATTATACTTTCAGCGGAACCGGGGCTTTGACCGGTGTGATGGATCTATACAAAACCAATACCGGCGCTCTGACTATCAACAACCGTAATACATTTACCGGAAAAGTAACAGTGGATAAAGGTAGCCTGGTTCTCAAATATGCCCCTTCCGCAACAAATCCCGGAAGCATTGGAGCTAACATTGCAAACCCTGCTTACTTCACGCTGAAAGACAGTGCTAATTTACAAATTACCACAGCCAACGAAATCTCCTCCCGTGGATTGACACTCGTTGGAACAGCGGGCGGTTTAATGAATGTAAGCGCAGCATTATACTGGAATGGTATTATCCAGGGTACCAAACTGACCAAGTATGGTAGTAGTACCTTATATATAGGCAATAATAATACCGGATTGAATGAAACGGTTTTAAAGGCTGGAACTATTAAATTGAATGACGATGCGGCAGTACCCTATGGCATAGGAAAGAAACTCACTTTATTGGGTGGTACACTGGAATCGCCGAATTACATTGGTGCATACCTGACCAGTAGTCATGCAATAGAAGTTCCCGCTGGCTATACAGGCACAGTGATCGCTGCACCTCGTTGCGAATACAATGGGGCTTTAACCGGTGCTGGTACGCTCAACTGGTATTGCGATTATATCCGCTGTTATCTGAACGGAAACTGGTCTGCATTTACCGGAACTTTAAATATTTTACCCAACACTGCTAATTCAAGCTATGAAAACCACTTCATCGTCAATAATAGCAATGGTTATCCGAACGCAACGGTTAGCATCGCCAGCGGGGTAAGAATGTGTTACAAAAACGGAACAAACGACAATGGTACCACTACAATCAAAGTAGGGATGCTTACCGGTAGCGGTGAATTCTACAATGCCGGACTCGAAGTGGGTGCAGCAAATATCAGTGGAGGCTTCTCCGGTATAATTTCAGGAGCAACCTCGGTCAAGAAAGTCGGGACCGGAATATGGAGTCTTTCCGGAGCCAACACCTATACCGGAACAACAAACGTTAGTGCAGGTACGCTAACGCTAAACGGAAGCGTGGGCACTGGAACTGTAACTGTAGCCACTGACGCAACCATGAACCTGAATGGTACAGTGGGAGGAGCAATGATCGTTGCAACCGGAGGAACACTAGTTGGAAGTGGGACAATCACCACCAATCTAACAAACAATGGTACTGTAAAAGGTTCATGCAGAATAAATGGCATCGCCACTTTAGGGAACAATTCAGTAACTATGCCTGGAAACACCGGGCTTGGAACTATGACATTTGGAAGTAACGTTACAATGTCAGGTACCGCATCATTGTCTATGCAACTTGCAGGTGGAACCTCCACTATTTGCGACAAACTGAATATCACCGGAGCTCTGACCTGCAGTGGTACATTGGATGTTTCCATGGCGGCAGGGACACCGATTAGTGGAGCTGTTTATCAACTATTTAATGCTTCAAGCATCTCAGGAAAGTTCACCACCGTCAATCTGCCGGCTTTGACAGATGGTTTGGCCTGGGACACTACCGAGCTACACACTGCCGGAAGAATTAAGGTAGCGCAAAGCACGGGCATTGAAACACCAAAGATTAAAACAGGGGTACTGAAAAATCCGACAAACGGACTCTTCCGTATCTACAGCGATGCTGCGGCTTCCGATTTGAATGTTTCTGTGACTAACCTTCAGGGACGTATCGTTTACCAATCATATATTACAGAGTTGGGCGGTCTCTTCGATGTAGACCTGACCAATCAGGCCAACGGCGTCTATTTGCTGAAAGTATATTCTGACAAAGGTGGTTCGAATGTATTGAAGCTGATAAAAGAATAAGTTTTACAAAACGCCTATATTAAAGTGTCCGGTGCCAAAGTGTTCCGGGCACTTTTTTTATATATTGTCAAATGTGAACCGGGAATTGAGCAGCTTCCCCCTATGTAGCCAATATCAGATGAATTCACTACTTTTGCATCACATTCCTAAACCATAAGTATTGAACTATCTCGCACATATCTTTCTATCAGGTGAAAACCGACAGCGTCAGGTGGGTAATTTCATCGGCGACTTTGTCAAAGGAAGCCGATTCGAGGCCTATCCCGATGAGATCCGTCGCGGCATTATACTCCATCGTCATATCGACAGTTATACCGATTCACACCCTGTTGTACGAGAAACTATTGCACTGCTTCGCCCTCACTTTGGCCGCTATTCAGGCATTATTGCTGATATGTATTTCGACCATCTGCTGGCCATTCATTTCTACCGATACTCCGGCAACCAATCGTTGCGACTCTTTTCCGCCAATTTTTATTACGCAGCCATTCGTTACTATCCCCATCTGCCATCGCGGGTAAAAGGCTTTATCTGGCACTTTATTTCAACGAACCGCTTATACCGTTATTCCACGATAGAGGGATTGAATGAGTCGCTGACCATTATGGCGAACTACAAAATGCCCGCCATCAAACCCGATGAAACCATCGCGTTTCTGCAATTCAATTTCCCTGAGTTGGAGAATCAGTTCCATGCCTTCTTTCCTGATCTGATAGCATACGTTCAGGAGTTAGAGTAATAACGCTCCAAGCTATTGCTAATTCAGTATCTTTCCTTGTTCAGAAAAATAGTATTTCTCTACCAACTTTTCAAACCATTCTTCTGTTATAGGTACGGGCTTTAAATCTATTAAAAAATTCAAATTACCCACGCATTTCTAATTGAATTTATCGGTTCTAAAAAAAGACATTCGCAACGATAAAACATTTACAAAAAAATAAATTCACTAACCAATATAAAAAAGAGGACAAATATGCGACACCAAAAAGTCAAATTAAGTGCCATACTCTTGTTGGGATTGGGACTGACAGGATTACACGCACAAGAAGCTATCCCCGCCGTGGGCAGCAATGCTTCGGGCAGCGGTGGCTCGGTGAGCTATACCGTTGGACAGGTAGGCTACACAACCAACACAGGAACAAATGGCTCTGTGTCGCAAGGAGTACAACAACCATTCGAGATTTCGGTTGTAGCCGGACTTGCAGAGACCAAAGGCATTACGTTGCAATGCTCTGCTTACCCAAACCCAACAACTGATTATCTGACACTTAAAATCGAAGGCGCAGTACAGACGCAATATATTGCGTTTCTATACGACATAAACGGAAAAATTATCCAAAACAAAAAAATCGAGAGCAACAAAACAAACATTGGCATGAGCAATCTTCCTTCGGCCACTTATCTTCTGAAAATAACACAAGGCGGTAAAGTCGTAAAAACATTCAAAATAATTAAATACTAAATCATTATGAGAAAGTTATTTACAATAACAATCGCCATTCTATTATCGGCAAATGTATGGGCGCAAAGCCCACAAAAAATGAGTTATCAAGCCATAATAAGAGACGCAGGGAAAAATCTTGTTACAAGTCATTCTATAGGTATGCGCATCAGCATTTTGCAAAACTCGGCAAGCGGCACAGCCTTATATACAGAGACCCAGACAGCAAGTACCAACGCCAATGGATTGGTTACCCTTGAAATCGGAACAGGAACTACATCTGATGATTTTTCAGCAATTAATTGGGCAAACGGTCCGTATTTTATCAAAACGGAAACAGACCCAAGCGGAGGTGCCATCTATTCTATTTCCGGAACAAGCGAATTGTTAAGCGTGCCTTATGCATTACATGCTAAAACAGCCGAAAGCATTTCAGGTGGAATTACAGAAACCGATCCTGTATTTATGGCTTCGCCCGCCAATGGTATTTCATCAACTCAACTTACCAATTGGAACACCGCTTATGGCTGGGGAAATCATGCTGCGGCAGGATATTTGACAAGTTTTTCTGAAGTTGACCCAAAGGTTGGAATCAACACTTCCGGTTATTCGCCTAAATGGAATGGTTCAGCTTTGGTTACAGGAGCTATTTATCAAGATGCTACTGGCAGTGTCGGTATCGGAACGACAAATCTTTTGGCGAAGCTCGATATCAATGGTGCTGTAAAGATAACCGATGGTACACAAGGTTTAAACAAAGTCCTTACTTCCGATGCCAATGGCCTGGCCAGTTGGCAATCTACGGGTGCGACTGCATGGTCTCTTCTCGGAAATGCCGCCACCATTGATGGCGCAAATTTTATAGGCACGACGGATAATGTTGCATTGAATTTTAAAGTAAATAATCAACTGGCAGGAAGAATTGACCCAACATTGCAAAACACTTTTTTGGGTTATCAGGCAGGAAATGTTAATACAAATATAGCCAATACAGGAATTGGTTATCAGGCGCTTTATGCCAACACGTCAGGGATCGGTAATACAGCAATAGGAAACCGTTCACTTTATATAAATACAACGGGACCCTCAAATACCGCCTGTGGCTCGAGTGCGCTTCAAAACAACAATGGAGGCTGGAATACTGCCTATGGATCACAAACGCTTCAGAACAACACCACAGGAAGCTGGAATAGCGCAAACGGAACGCAAGCGCTTTTAGACAACACCACAGGAAACAACAATACCGCCAGCGGAATTGGTGCGCTTCGGTCTAACGCCACTGGAAGTTCGAACACCGCCAGCGGAATGTATGCGCTTTTTAACAACGTGACTGGTAACAATGGAGTGGCTATAGGTTATTATTCTCAATTCTATGCCAACAACACGGCAACTGCTTATGACAATACAAATACTTCTGTAGGATACCAATCTCTTATGGGCTCTACTAATCCATCAGCAAACACGGGAACAGATAATACAGCAGTTGGACGAGATGCGCTTTATTCCAATACCACAGGATTTGGCAATACAGTCAACGGAGTAAATGCACTTCGTTTAAACACCACAGGATTCAACAATACCTCCAGCGGAATGAATACACTTATGAGCAACACCACAGGATCCGCCAATACCGCCATCGGACATAGTACACTTACTTCAAATACCTCTGGAGGTGCCAATACTGCCATCGGATACCTTGCACTTTATTACAACACTACTGGAAGCGAAAATACTGCCAACGGACGGGTTGCACTTCATTTCAACACCACGGGAGATCAAAATACAGCTACAGGGAGTTGCGCTAATTACCAGAACACAACAGGAAGAAACAATACTGCCGATGGATATGCAGCACTCGCTTCCAACACTTCAGGTAACTACAATACTGCAATTGGTTCTTTAGCAGGAAATTTAAATATTTCCGGTTCCTCAAATGTTTTTCTCGGCAACGAGGCTGGCTATAATGAAACCGGCTCCAACAAACTCTATATTGCCAATAGCAGAACTAATCCGCCTTTGATTTACGGTGATTTCTCAAGTGGCAATGTCGGCTTCGGAACAACTAGTCCCGGAGCAAAATTAGAAGTTAACGGACAAATAAAAATCACTGGTGGAACATCCTCTCAATTTCTAAAAGCAGACGGCAGCGTTGATGCAAATACGTATATAACAGCTGTAAGAGAAGTAGCAGATGAGTTTTCTGCCACGGTATCACAAACAGTTTTTTCATTAACTCAGGCTCCGTCGGCAAACAGCAAAGTAAAAATGTATATTAACGGAGTTAGAATAAGCAATACAGCATACAGTAATACCGGTACTACGCTAACTTATGTTTCGGCAAATAATGGTTCATATGCATTATCGGCAGGTGATAGAATTCAATTTGATTATTCTTATTAAAATGAAACAGAAAATCTATATGAAAACATTCATCTTATTACTTTTTGGTATGGTTTTCGCAAACGATGTATCAGCACAAGGCCTGACCAAAAATGGGCAGAGTACATCTACCAGCACAAATTTTATCGATAAAAATGGCAAAATTGGTAGCGTTCCAAAACTTAATAAGAGTGGCCAAATTATATTAATTGTTGGAGATAGCTACCAAGGTGGCATAGTAGCTTACATTTTACAATCCGGCGACCCGGGATACATAGCCGGAGAAACACATGGATTAATAGCGGCTCCAAGCGATCAAAGTTCAAGCGCGTATTGGGGTTGTCAAGGAACTACAACAAGAGCAAATGGTACAGCTATAGGTACTGGCAATCAGAATACCATTAATATCATGGCAAGTTGTTCAACATCAGGGATTGCAGCAAGACTTTGTGGTAATCTGGAATTAGGTGGATATAGCGATTGGTATTTGCCAAGTCAAGATGAGTTGTACAAACTTTATTTAAACAAAGCAGCCATTGGCGGTTTTGCTAATGCTGATTATTGGACTTCTACCGAGTTCAGCAGCGCAAATGCGTTTGATCAGCAATTCTACAATGGTACACAACCCAACTTCCCTAAATCTTACACTATGCGTGTGCGTGCAGTTAGATCTTTTTAATAATTTAGCAATTTAAATAATTGCCGCAAAGCGGTCTTTTTTTGAAAAATGGCATCTTACTATGAGATGAAAAAGAATTACGTTGGGTGACAAATGTAATTGAACCCACACACTTTCTCTTAATCTCCTAAACCTTATTCTAAAAAACAATGTTTAAAATTTGGGAAAGACAGAATCCGGAATTCATAAATCATCAAAATCATGGACAGCGAAGAAAAAGAATTTGTAGTGAAGATTCTCGATAAAGGACCGGCGTTTATTAATACCGAAGTTAAAATCATTATGCCGGATGGTACAGTAGAAATTAAAAAGCCGGTTGCACTCTGCCGATGCAGTAAGTCAAAAAGCCAGCCTTATTGCGATGGCTCTCATGCCAAAGATGAAAAGCAATAAAAAGCAGAAAGCCGCTTCGGGGTCATTTCCGAAGCGGCTTTTTCAGTCATTACTGACCCAACTATTATTTTTTAAAGAAACGGTTGTAAAGCCCCTCGAACACCTGACCGTGACGAGCTTCGTCTTTACACATTTCGTGTACGGTATCGTGGATAGCATCCAGGCCCAGTTCTTTTGCACGGGTAGCAATACGTTTTTTATCTAAGCAAGCTCCTGACTCAGCTTCCATACGGGCTTTCAGGTTAGTCTTTGTATCCCAAACTACTTCGCCAAGCAACTCAGCGAATTTTGCAGCGTGCTCAGCTTCTTCAATAGCGATGCGTTTGTAAGCTTCCGCCACTTCAGGATAACCTTCCCGGTCTGCCTGACGGCTCATAGCCAGATACATTCCTACTTCTGTACATTCACCGGCAAAGTGAGCTTTCAGTCCTTCCAATACCTCAGCATCAACTCCTTTTGCCACACCGATTCTGTGTTCGTCAGCCCAGGTCAAAGCGCCTTCGCTTTCCACCTGCTCAATGAATTTTTCAGCTTTAGCTTTACATAACGGACATCTTTCGGGCGCTTCATCACCGATGTGCACATATCCACATACAGAACAAATAAACTTTTTCATCTTTCTTTTTACTTAAACGTTAGTTAATCGATATATTTTTCTTGAGTTCCAACTCTTGATTGCATTTATCACAGATACCCTTGTAATAGACATTGATTTCGGTCACCAAAAATCCGTCGAGATATTTTGGATCCACCATATTCACCTGATCGATTGGTAAATCAATGATCACCCCACAATTCTTGCATCTGAAATGAGCATGCACACTGGTATCCCCATCATAATGGATATTCTTATCATCAATGTCCAGACTCAATACAGCACTTTGCTCAGCAAACAGTTTCAGGGTATTGTAAACTGTAGTTTTTGACAGCGTCGGCATTTCAGGATTTAATGCCTGGTAAATATCATCGGCTGTCGGATGAGTACGATGTGTAAGCAAATAGTCCATAATGGCTATTCGTTGAACGGAAGGCTTAATGCCGTGTTCCATCAGATAATTTTTGGTTGTATTCTTCATGATTGTACTGATTACACATTTGTTTTCGTTGCAAATATAGATAGTTTCTATTTATCTCATTTGTAGTCAAAGTTGTTTTAATATATTTTAAGCATAAAAAAAAGAGGTGCAAGTTTTCGCTTACACCTCTTTTTGTTTATTCCAGACTACTTATAGCCACTTTCGCTTTCGGAAAAAGACCAGGATCAACACGCAGGTCGACACCATGAGCAGGATAGAAAATGGATAGCCCCACATCCATTCCAACTCCGGCAAATGCTTGAAGTTCATCCCGTAAATACTGGCTATCAGCGTGGGCGGCATGAAGATCACCGACACCACCGTAAATATTTTAATAATCTTATTCTGTTCGATGTTCACCAAACCGAGGAACGTATCCTGCAAATAATCCAAACGCTCGAAACCGAATTTAGTGTGTTCGATAAGCGAATTTATGTCTTTAATAACAATTGATAATTTCGGTTTCAACTCATTGGGAAAAATCGCACTCTTCAGCATATTGGATACAACGCGCTGTTTATCGATGATATTTTCACGAATCGACATCGTTTTATCCAACATATTCTTGATCTGCATCAGGATATCTTCATCGACATCGTTAATCGATTTACTCAACACGGATATTTCACCGGTGAGTTCCTCAATAATATCAGCATCCCGCTCCACCCGGGTTTCGAGTAGCGCAACAAAAATATGATAACCGGTAGGATAACTCGTCGGATTGGCAAAAATACGTTTTACCGTCTCGTTAAACGAACGAAGTTCACAACTTCGCACCGAAACCAGGATGCTATTTTTCAGAATGAATGAAACCGGTTCTTTTTCGAAATTCTCCAACAGGAAATTGGAGTTTGCCACCAATGTATCTCCTGTCTCTATATAGCGTGAACTTATCTCTATCTCTTCAATCTCTTCTTCCTCCTGAATATAAATCTTGAGAAAGTCTTCTAACTCCTCCTCTACTGATTCGGTAACATCATTCAAGTCTATCCAGACAAAGCTGGACATGGGCATCTTCTTCAGAATTCCGATATTCCGGCTGATTTTGATCCGGCCTTCATCCTGATAAAATAATTTTATTTCTGCCATAGCATCGATAGTTTAGCGTAAAACGACTGCTCTTTGTAAAGTAGATACAAATATAACCCAAAACAATGTAACAAATCCCTTATTGGGCAGAAAGTGGCAGGCTAATATGTGAGTAGAAGGTTATTTAATACATGAACGGTATGACAGGCTACCAGAGCAGCTGTTTCCGTACGCAGCCGGCTATTGCCCAATGAGACAGGCTGAAAACCATTTTGTAACGCCAAAGCCACTTCCTCCTCGCTGAAATCCCCCTCGGGCCCGATCAACACCAATGCATTCTGACCTTTTTGATAAAGTGAAGTAAGCAACACCCGCTCTTGTCCTTCATAGCAATGGGCAATAAACTTCTGCCCTTCGAAAGGAGTTTTCACCAAATCGGAAAAGGTGACCAGACTGTTCAATTTAGGCAAGGTTGCCTTAAGGGATTGCTTCATGGCGGAAACCAGTATCTTCTGAATCCGCTCATTTTTCACCTCTTTTCGTTCCGAATAGCGGCATCGGATCAAAGAAATCTCATCGATACCTATTTCGGTAACTTTCTCGGCAAACCACTCAATACGGTCCATATTTTTGGTAGGCGCTATGGCAATATGAATGGTAAAATCACGAACGTCCGTATCTTCCAATGTTTCGAGGATTTCAACTGCACAACGCTTAGGATGTGCCCTCACTATCCTTGCCCGATAAAAAGAACCTTTTCCATCGGTCAACCGCACCTCTTCACCTTCAGGCAGACGCAGCACTTTCACACAGTGCAAAGATTCATCTTCGGGCATTTCAGAACTCAATAAAATGTCCGGGGTATAAAATACATGCATAACTTTACTTTGATTTCACAAAAAAAGGGGTTGACGATCCAAAATATCGCAACACCCATGGATTAAATAAGAAATAACACAAAAATAAATCAGGGATTCTCACCTCGTTTTTTGAGTTCATCGCGGATCTTCGATGCATATTCGTAGTTCTCATCATCGATAGCTTCCTGCAGCCTCTTATTCAGCTCATCTGTACTCAGGCTCACAAACTGCTCATAGGACGACGTTTCTTCCTCCTCCTCTTCTGTCGGTTCATTGCTATCCTCCCGGCCGTCGATGATGACTCCGGCTTCATGCAAAATCAGTTCTGTGGTGAAAATAGGACATCCAACCCGTAATGCTATAGCAATAGCATCAGAAGTCCTTGAATCGATGCGGATTTGGCGATCTCCATTATCGAATAACATTTCGGCATAAAAGACCCCGGCCACCATTTTATAAATATAAACTTCGAGCAATCGAATCCCAAATGCCTGACTAAACGCCTGAAAAAGATCGTGTGTCAACGGACGACGAGGAGTGATATGCTCTAACTGGATGACAATTGACTGCGCTTCGGGAGTCCCAACAATGATGGGAATCTTACGGGGACCATCTATTTCACCGAGAATTAATGCATAAGCACCGGTCTCTACCTGACTGATTGTGATCCCGTAGACTTTAAGTGGTACGCGCTTCTCCATATAGGTCTCAAATTTTTAAATACTGATAACAAATATAGAAAATAATATGTAGTTACGGGCTTTTTTTTAGAAAAAGATAATAAGAATCAATGCAAACCGGGCTTTATAGAATAGAAGAGGGATGCGCAGGACAGACTAATAAAGTGATAATAATAAAACCAGACTACTATAAACAAGAAAAGGTTGTCATCACGACAACCTCAACCCTTTATTAACCTTAAATCTAATACCATGAAAAACACAGTACAAATATATGTGTTTTATGCCGTTCAGCATAATTATCAAACATTATTTATCGCTTTTTGGCTGTCATTTAACTTAACGCCGCCAGTTTAAGTAAATCCACGCCCAATATTCACAATTATTCAAATAAAGAGTCCATTCCGAAAAATATAAATTGAGAAGGTCGTAAATTCTACCTCTACTACGTTGTCATATAATACCCGATATCGAACTAAACCAAATATTTTGACTTAGGCGAATGGGATATACATCTTATTTGTATGGGGTAAATGAATGACATAAACCGGAAACAAAACCTATATAAACGAGAAAAGGTTGTCATCACGACAACCTCAACCTTTTTGTTAACCTTAAATCTAATACCATGAAAAACATGATGCAAATATAGGCATCATACTACCATTCAGCCAAATCAAAAAACATCATTTAGTAGATATTAATTTCCATTTAACTTAAACGAATCGCATTAAGTGAATTCACAAATACTATTCACATTTAGTTAGACTTATGGTGAAAAAGCTGAGGTTGGAGTTGCTTATTACTTAAAAACAGACTCTAATATAGATTGTATTGAAATCTTATTCGGGGAATTTATTGGTAAAGAATAATTTGCACAAGAAAATTCGCAATTACAACTATGAAATTGTCTATGCAATACATTATTGAGCTAAAGAAAAGAGTGGTTTCAGAATTGGGACGTATAAAAACGAGAAAAGGTTGTCATCACGACAACCTCAACCTTTTTTGTTAACCTTAAATCTAATACCATGAAAAACATGATGCAAATATAGGCATCACACTACCATTCAGCCAAATCAAAAAACATCATTTAGTAGATATTAATTTCCATTTAACTTAAACGAATCGCATTAAGTGAATTCACAAATACTATTCACATTTAGTTAGATTTATGGAGAAAAAGTTGAGGTCGGAGTTATTTTTTATTCAAAGAAAAGGCAGCATTCAAAACCGGATTATATAAAACAAGAAAAGGTTGTCATCACGACAACCTCAACCCTTTTATTAACCTTAAATCTAATACCATGAAAAACACAGTACAAATATATGCATTTTATGCTACACAACATGCACGCAAAGCATATTTAAGCATATGAATTAAATCTATTTACACAAACAGACAACACAAGCGCCTATATTACATATTTATTAGCACTTCTATATTTCTTCAGGCACTAAGAGCCTGAAGAAATTTTAGGTTCTACTGGATTTAGTGTGGAAATGAGCTTCCCTTGCCTTGTTTATTTCAGAATTGAGCATTAATGAGCAAAAATCCAGCATGTCATACCGCACTTGATAGTGAGCTTTCAAATTTTATATTATCGCCTGCCGCGGGCCTTACTTTTTGGCGCAAAAAGTAAGCAAAAACATAGCCGGGAAGAACTCGTTCGCTCACCCATGCACCGTTACTATGGTATCTGAACTTAAGTGAATGGGCTCCTCACTCAAACAGCTCCCCGGCAGTCTGGAATTTTTTATTTTACCTATCGGTATAGGTTTTGAAGCTTATCTGCAAGTTACATTATCCAATTAACGGATTTTATTGCTATACTTTTTTAGGACTATTTAGAGGTAGATTTTTTGCTTTTTTTCCGCAGATTTAGCGGGCTAAATCAAGGGGAAAAAGTAAAAAATATGCCCGAAAGAGACTAAAAAAGGAGCAAAGAAAGAAGACTCTTCTCCTTTGTTTGGCATTATCAATCCGGCAAGCGTCCCGATAGCTATTCGGGATAGAACCGCTGCCCGGTGTGGGGCGCTAGCCTTCAGCGGCTCCAGGCCGCTTGACGCGTAATAATGTTTCAGTAAAATATAAACAAACTCTAAAGTCCCTTTTGTTTTGCTTCAGTCCAAATCGCATCCATTTCGCCTAAAGTCATATCTTTTAGCGAACGTCCTTGCTGCAAGGTTTGTTGCTCCAGGTAATTGAACCGGCGGATGAACTTCTGATTTGTTCGTTCCAGTGCGTTTTCGGGATTGATCTTGTATAGACGTGCGGCATTAATCAGACTAAAGAAAAGATCTCCAAATTCATCTTCCATTTTATCATGATCCATTTGGTTGATTTCCGTCTTCAACTCCAGAAACTCCTCCTGTACCTTGTCCCACACCTGCTCGCGCTCTGACCAGTCGAACCCTACATTGCGGGCCTTATCCTGAATGCGATGCGCTTTAATCAACGCCGGAAGAGCATCGGGAACCCCTTCGAGTACCGTTTTATTTCCGCCCTTTTCTTTCAGCTTAATCAATTCCCAGCGTTGCTCTACCTGCCCGGCTGTATGCGCTTTTTCTTCGCCAAAGACATGCGGATGCCGGAAAATCAATTTCTCACAAAGTGCATCACATACATCTTTAATGTCGTAAAGCCCTTTTTCCGAGCCAATTTTGGCATAAAAGACAATATGCAGCAATACATCGCCCAGCTCTTTTTTAATCATCTCATCCTCTGCACGAATTATAGCATCGCAAAGTTCATAAACTTCTTCAATGGTATTGGCACGAAGGCTTTCGTTGGTCTGCTTTTTGTCCCAGGGGCATTTTTCACGCAGCTCATCCAATATATCAAGTAGTTGCCCAAAGGCTTCTATCTGTTCTTGTCGGGTATGCATAATTAAATTTGAATTAGATAATTTGAAAATGTCTAAGTTATGAATAAAATTCATTGTCGTATTTACCCCCAACCCCCTAAAGGGGGCTTTTTCCGCAGTCCTGGTTTTAAAACGACTTCAGTCTAGAATAAAATGAGCTAAAGATTAATGCTTCGCACTGCCTAAAAGTCCCCTTTAGGGGATTTAGGGGTAGGGATGCCATCATATTAATACGACATTAATTCGATCCAATGCATAAAACATCGGCGGTTATATTTTACTTGCTTCGTAAAAATTCAGTCTGGCCATTTTCGAGAAAACGGACAAATTGGTTCACATCTTCGTCATAAGCATAGGACGGACCAATGGGTTCGCCATTTTTGTTAAGCAACACATAGAAGGGTTGGGCATTAGCTCCAAATTTTACACGCTGCAAATAACTCCACTTGTCCCCTATCGTACGAAGCTTCCGGGTCTTGCCGGCTTCATTTACAATAATCACTTCCGGAAGAGGTGTCTTGTCATCCACAAAAAGTGTGATCAATACATAATCGTTTTCAAGCAATTGTTTTACTTTGGGATCAATCCAAACAGAAGCTTCCATTTTCCGGCAATTAACACAGCCAAATCCTGAGAAGTCAATCATCACCGGTTTATTATTCTTCGCAGCATAAGCCATGCCCGCTTCATAATCATCAAATTTAGCGTGAACTTCATTTTTATACAAGTTAAAATCCTGTGTGGAAAGTGGCGGAGCAAATGCGCTGATACTCTTCAATGGCGCCCCCCAGAGACCGGGAACCATATATAGGGTAAATGAAAAGGATACGATTGCCAATAATAAACGCGGTACGGAAATATGATCGAGTTGACTATCGTGAGGCAACTTCAATTTACCCAACAAATAGAAGCCCAACAATGCAAAAATAACAATCCAGAGAACCAGAAACACCTCCCGGTCAAGTAAATGCCATCCGTAAGCCAAATCAGCCACCGAGAAAAATTTGAACGCTAAAGCCAACTCCAGAAATCCCAGTACAACCTTCACCGAATTGAGCCAACTGCCCGATTTCGGCATCCGATGCAGCCATGAGGGAAAGAGAGCGAAAAGAGCAAACGGAATGGCCAGGGCCAGGGAAAAACCAAACATCCCTACGGCAGGACCAAACAGATCGCCCATAGTCGCCGCCTGCACCAATAACGTACCGATTATCGGTCCCGTGCAGGAGAAAGAAACAAGCGCAAGAGTAAACGCCATGAAGAATATACTAATAAAGCCGGAGGTATGATCGGCCTTATTATCAAGACGGGTAGACCATGAAGAGGGTAATGTAAGCTCAAATGCACCGAAGAAAGAGACCGCAAAGAGCACCAATAAACCAAAGAAAAGCAAGTTAAAAACGGCATTGGTAGCGAGATCGTTCAGCGCACTTGCACCGAAAAATCCGGTAATCAGCAAACCCAGAGCCAGATAAATCACAATAATGGCCAGTCCGTAGGTAAATGCGTTGGTTATGGCTTTGCGACGGCTTTGCGAGCGTTTAAGAAAAAAGCTGACCGTCATCGGAATCATGGGCCAAACACAGGGTGTCATCAGCGCAAATAAACCACCCAGGAATCCGTATAAAAAGATTAACCAACCCGGGGTCTCTGAGGTAATGCCTTTGTTTCCATAGGCATGAAGTTGATCAACAACCGGCTTCCAGAGATCAATAGCCCCATTGGTTACCTTCGTTACCACCGGTTTAAACAACGTAACAGCCGTATCGGCAGTTTCTGCCGCTGTTTCTTCAACCTTTATTTTACCGGAAGCCTTTTGACTCAAAGAAAAGGGATATTCTGTCGGTGGCAAACAGGATTCGTCATTACACCCCATATATTTCACATAGCCCGAAACGGAAAAACCATTCGGATCGGTAACGGTGAGTTTTTGTTTAAACTGAGCTGAATTTTCATACCAGCTCAGATTCATACTGAATAGATTGTCGTAATGCGTAATTAATTTGGAATCGGAAAATACTTTCCCGTCAAGTCTGGCTCCTTTTATCTTTTCGAAGACAATAGAGGTTGACACAGGACCGCCATCGGGAATATCCAAACCGTAGAGATGCCAGCCGCCATCTATTTGCACCGAAAAAACAATCTCTTTTTGTTTCTCACCAACATCCACTATTTTCGATTTCCAATGAAAAGGTTCTACAATCTGAGCAAAAGCAGACACGTAAAAGAGGCATAACAGCAGGAGTATTCCAAAAATCTTTTTCATACCTTCTATATTAGAAAATTTCATGTTCTTAACTATTGAGAGAATCACAAAGATAGGGAAAGAAGCCTAACAAGACAAATAGATAGCTGAACAACACCAATGAAAAAAATTGTTTTGCTATCTTTGGCCTCTAATTTTGTTTTACTCCGATAAAACGAAATCAGTTAATCAATTATTCAATTATTCACATAAACTAAAAAGGACCCATCATGAATTGGTTTGAATGCAAAATCAGATACGACAAGACAATGGAAAACGGTATGATCAAGAAAGTAACCGAGCCGTATCTGGTTGATGCCCTATCTTTTACCGAGGCCGAAGCTCGTATTATCAAAGAAATCACTCCATTTATCAGCGGTGAATTTACCGTAGCCAACATTTCACGCGCCAACATCAGTGAAATCTTCAATGACGAAACAGGCGATAAATGGTTCAAATGCAAAGTAATGTTTGTAACTATCGATGAGCGCAGTGCAGCCGAAAAGAAAACTGCTTGTTACATGCTGGTTCAGGCCATTGACTTCAAAACAGCTTTGGCGAATCTCGAAGAAGGAATGAAAGGTACCATGGCTGACTATACTATTGCATCGATCAACGAAACTACAATTATGGATATCTTCCCCTTTGCAGCGGTAGAAAAATAATATCTTAAAATGTCTGTTTCAGAAAATCTTATTTCTCTCCAAAAAAATATACCGCCCCACGTAAAACTGGTGGCGGTTTCTAAATTTCATCCTGCCGAAGCTATCGAAGAGGCTTACAAATGCGGACAGCGTGTATTTGGCGAAAGCCGGGTGCAGGAGCTGACAGACAAGGTTGAACGTTTGCCTAAAGACATTGAATGGCACTTTATCGGACATCTACAAACCAATAAAGTCAAGTATCTGGCTCCATTTGTGACCATGATCCACGCCATAGACAGCGAACGCCTACTGGTGGAAATTGACAATTCAGCTAAAAAGGTGAACCGAACCATCGATTGCTTGTTACAAATACATATAGCAGAAGAGGAATCGAAGTTCGGATTTTCACTAGATGAATGCCGGGAATTCCTCGCTTCAGGTCGGTGGAAGACAATGCAAAATATCCGTCTGCGCGGTCTGATGGGTATGGCGACCTTTACCGACAACACGGAGCAGGTACACCGGGAATTTCAGCAACTCAGCCGCTTTTATCATGAAGTTAAAGAAGCATGGTTTGCGGAAGAAGAAGCATTCAGCGAAATTTCGATGGGGATGTCTGATGATTACCGAATAGCCATAGAAGAGGGCAGCACCATGGTACGCATTGGCAGTACGATATTCGGTAGCCGCCAGTACTAATCCCTCCCGCCTCATTCCCTTTGCAATAACAGGAGATTTCCAGAACTCTAAATATCCACTGCGCTCTTTTCTGAGGAAAAACAGGAAGAGGCTTCATCTTTGTTGACTATGAACAGATTGAAGACTACCTATGCCGGATTAAAACTAAAGAATCCGATTATTGTGAGCAGTTCGGGACTTACTAACACTCCACAACGCATCCTGAACCTGGAAAAAGCAGGTGCCGGAGCTGTGGTTTTAAAGTCGCTATTCGAAGAGCAAATCAACCTGCTAATGAATCAGTATAACGAGTACAACGAATACCCGGAAGCTTTTGATTACATCCGCTCTTATTCCGAATCATGGTCGATCAACGAATACACTAAACTGATCAAGGAAACCAAAGAAATCTGCACGATCCCGGTGATTGCCAGTATTCACTGCTTCAGCAACGGCGGTTGGACTGCTTATGCACAACAGATTGAAGAAGCAGGAGCAGATGCGCTGGAATTGAATATATCAATCATGAATGCCTCGCGTAAGCCGATCAATATTGAAAAGGTGCACCTCGATATTCTGAAAAACGTAAAGAGTAAGACTTCCATTCCCGTGATTGTGAAACTCGGATCGAATTACGCCAATCTGGTTCCCCTGGTGGAACAACTGATTGCGAATGGCGCTTCAGCTGTAACACTCTTCAACCGCTTTTATCAACCCGACATCAACATCCAGAAACAAACTTTTACAGCCGGAAATGTCTTCAGCAAACCGGAGGATCTAAGCAATACCTTACGATGGACGGCTGTGATTTCAGGGCTTTTGCCTCAGGCCGAGATATCGGCATCTACCGGTGTGCATGATTGGGAAGCTGCTATTAAAGCGTTACTTACCGGCGCTACAACCGTACAGATTTGCAGCGCCATCTACCAGCAAGGTGATCCGATTATTTACGAATTCATCACCTGTATGGAAGAGTGGATGACACAGCATGGCTACCATCATTTAGAAGATTTTCGCGGTAAACTTAACTATCAGAATATCTCCGATCCATCCATGTTCGAACGAACGCAATTCATGAAATACTTCTCGAACCGGGAAAACAACAGTTGATTGTTTCTTTAGATTTGTCCGGACATAAAAATACCCGCAGAAAGTGAGCTTTAAGACTCTTTTCTGCGGGTGTTTTTATGATTACAACGGTATATGGTAATATCTATTCTCTCATTTTCTTCAAATCTTTCCAATCAGTACTCAGAAGCTAGTTAAAGTCTGAGCGTAGCGGGGACTTGGACTCAAAACAGTTCCAGTTTTCAAACTGAATATCTTTCAATTAGCCTTACGCTTTTTTTTTGATTACAGTCACAGACTGCTCTGGTTTTAGCTTCGCTGATTTTCAATTCAGCACAAGTTCCCGCTGCGTTCAAACTTGCGCTAGATTAGCAATCGATAGGCAACCCCTTGAAACGGCACCAACCGATTCAATCGCCATAAGAGAGCGCTCATCACCGCCAGTGCGTACCGTCAGGTTCGGTTCAACAAGCAATTAATTTTACGTTTAAGCGATAGCCGACACAAGCTTGCTTGATGTAGGCGGAGCGTAGTAAAATGAACATAGTTAAATCAAAGCCCCCGAAACTTTCTGCTGTTTCGGGGGCTTTTTTGGGGCTCGGGGCTTCGTTTAATTGCTATGATGTTAGCAGCATACTCCTTTTTATGTGTCAGTCGTTATGTTGTCCCATTCTTTTGCATACATTGTCAACCAGTTTAACGCATAATGTCTTTCAGTCACAACGTCTTGATTTATTTTAGCCGGAATTTTCTTTCCGTTTAATGAAGCTTCAGTTACAGCCCAGTCAATTCTATATATTAAGTCAGTTTCATTTAAAATTTCTTCTGTATCTCTAAGTTTTGCTTTATTTATCCACTGAGTAGGGTCGCTTTCTAAATCAGGTAAGTCTTTGTAGTTACTAAAATCGCACATTGTTGTCGGGAAAGGCAACTTGTCAAAATGCCCTAATGACCATAACAAAACATTTATACATTCAATTCTCCATGATATTTGATTGTTTTCTTTCGTTGTTCGTTCTGATTTTTCCAAATACTTTCGTTCTTCAGGTGAAACAAAGTCCCAAAGATTATATTTCTCAAAATATGAAATTATTTCTTGAGGTGTCTTTTCATTATGAGCCACATATAATAATCCAAATAAAACGACAGTCTTGCTCGCAACATCTTTTGATTCTCTAAACTTCGCAACTGTATAATCGTCGACAAAAGGCAGACTTATTAACGTCGGAACGCCTTTTTGTTTCAGAAACTTATTTGTTGCGTCTTTCCTTTCTTCCATTGTCAGTTTATGGTCAGTCGGATAAATTGTCTGTCCATTACTGAATGAAAATAAACTTGTCAATAGTCCCATAATTATAATTTTTCTCATCTTTTTCTTTTTTTTGGAGCTGCTGCTAACGTTTCCCTATACGCAACTCATTTCTGTATGCGCAATACTATTGCGCATATTTCCGCTTTACGAGAGGTTCTTGAACATGCTATACTATTGTTATTTAACAATATAGATAAAATAGCTATTTTAAAACAGTTGCGCTTACAGAGATTTGAGTTTTTTACGCAAGTAAAGGATTTTGCCGTTTGTTTATTTAAATTCGCTCTAAAAGTAGCGCTTTTATTTGAATAGAAATATTTTCCGCACCTCCTTATATCATAGAAAGCTACAGAACCGCTGGGCGGAACTGTATTTAGCTTCTAAAATATGATCAGGATTTGCTATCACGCCCTGACGGTATGCTATTTTTCTACGGTTTTATATTGATCGGGAATAAGCACTTAATTCTAACGGAATATTTACATCTCAAAAATCGACCCAACAAGCACACACGCCTATCGGGTCGAAATCTGTTTAAAAATCAAGTCATCAATCATGCCTAAAAAAGAATTATTGGACAATGCAATACTCCGGAATAGAAACGCTCTTTGCTCACTTCAAAACCGGTACTCATCATAATATAATGGTGCGATTACCAAAAAAAATCAGACAATACCCTCCCTTTGAAAAACATTATGATATGCATGTTCTGCATTTAAAGAAACAATATCTGAATAGGAAAAAGTATGATTTGTTTAAGGTCATGTCCGATATACATAGGCTAATTTATGTTTTGGATCATCAAACCAGAGGTGCAGAGCATCGTGATATAATGCACGGGAATATTCCTGGCTTTTTCAGCATGGTACCGGCTTCTCCGCTTTCCCGTCATCACGATTATTGACAATCCAAAAACGAACGGAATGAAATTCCGCATGGAATCTGATGTTTCATCATATGGAAACATGAAGCGCATTAAGGAATTTAAACATTCCATATCATACAAACAAAATTCCCTTTGGAATTTCATGTTTCCATATATGGAAACATGAAATTCCGGGAAGAATCTGATCTTTCCATACATGGAAAGATCAAAATCCGGCAAGAATTTCATGTTTCATCGTATTGCATCATCCGATTCCTACCGGAATCAGACTCCGTCCATTTAGCATTTTGACCTGACCAGGGATTTCGTAGCCTGCACCGACTCCTATTTGCTTCCCGCTATAGATCCTCGCTATATACATCACCTAGCTTTCGTAAAAGGTCAAAATTGAATTGATGTCGCATTAATATGTACGTTTCTCTGATAATTCAGAATTACGGAACATATTAATTACGCGTCAAGCGGCCTGGAGCCGCTGAACGCTAGCGCCCCACACCGAGCAGCGGCTCTAAGCCGAATAGCTATCGGGAGGGAGGGGTCGTTGCAATCCAATGTGACTTGTCTATATATAAAAAAGCCGCAGAGACTTACCTTAGTATATCTCTGCGGCTTCTGAGCAAAACCACTACGATTCTCCGAAATATAACAATAAGAATCAAAGATTCTTTTCCAGAAAACGCATAAAGCGCTCATATAAGTGCTGACGGGTATTACCCCCATTCAGAGAGTGCGCTTTATTAGTATAAACCTGCATTTCAAATTGTTTGCCGGCTTGTACTAACTCTTCGGCATATTCCGCTGAGTTTTGATAATGAACATTATCATCAGCTGTACCATGAACTAACAATAAATCCCCCTGCAATTGAGATGCGTAATGCGACGGAGAAGAGAGCTCATAACCATCATTATTTTCACCGGGAGTACGCATATAACGCTCTGTATATACGGAATCATAGAACTTCCAGTTGGTTACAGGAGCAATGGCAATACCAGCTTTGAAAATTCCATTTCCCAGAGACATGGCCATCAATGTATTGTATCCACCATAACTCCACCCCCAAATAGCGATGCGATTTTTATCCACATAGGACTGAGCCGACAGGTATTTTGCGGCTTCGATCTGATCTTCGGCTTCCATTAACCCCAAACGTTGATAAGTCTGCTTGCAAAAAGCCTCACCACGACCACCGGTACCGCGACCATCTACACAAACCACCAGATAACCGCTTTGAGCTAAGTGTTGTGCCCAGTCGTAACTCCATTCATCTTTCACCTGTTGCGAACGGGGTCCGCTGTATTGGACCATGACCACAGGATAATGTTTTTGCGCATCGAAGTTAGCCGGTTTGATCATCCAACCGTTAAGTGAAACCGATTTACCGGTATTAAAAGAGAAAAACTCTTTAGGCTGAAAATTGGTGGATGATAGTTTCGCTTTTAACGCAGAGTTATTCTCCAAAACAGATAAAGTCTTTCCCGATGCATCGCAAATAGAGGTAACGGGAGGAGTTTTTGCATTTGAGTAGCAGTTCACGAAATAACGGAAATTGTCGCTAAACCCGGCATTGTTATTTCCTTCGCCCATAGTTAATCGGATTTTGCGACCATTACCATCAATGGCATAAACAGCAGTACGCAATGGGCTTCCTTCGTTCGATTCGTAATAATATGTATTTGTTGCCGCATTATACCCGAGGTAATCTGTCACTTCCCAGTCGCCTTTGGTGATCTGTTTGCGCAAAACTCCTGTGGGAGAATAGTTATATAAATGGCGATAACCATCCTTTTCACTTACATAAACGATTCGATCAGGTAAAAATGAGATTTTATCCAGATTATCGATGTCAACATAAGATTTACTTTCTTCCCGTATCAGAATTTTACTCAATCCGGAACCGGGATTAGAAGTGTATATAGTCAGCTTGTTTTGTTGACGGTTAAGGGTGAACACCGCCAATTGATCAGGGGCCGGCATAAACCGTATGCGGGGAATGTATTCGATCTCTTCATCCTTCAGCACCATCGTCTTGATGACTTTGCTTACAATATTGAAAGTCTGAACGCTTACTTTCGGATTAGGCTGGCCGGCTTTGGGGTATTTCAGCTTTTTGATATCGGGATACAATCCGTTATAATTAAGGAAACTATATTCCGGAACGGCTGTTTCATCAAAGCGAAGAAATGCAATAAAGTTGTTGTCCGAAGAAAATTCGAAAGCACGATTGAAGCTGAATTCTTCTTCGTATACCCAGTCAGGAATACCATAAGTGATCTTATCGGCTTCACCGTCTTTGGTTACCTTTGATTCGGTACCGTAATCAAGCTTTACCAGATAAATATTATAATCGCGCACGAAAGCAACTATTCTTCCGTTGGGCGAAAAAGTTGCCATCTGTTGCTTTCCTCCTTTTGATAGAGGGGATACAAGGTTGCGTTTTACCTCATAAAGGTGGTAATTTGCTTTATACGAATGACGATAAACCGGTTCTTTATCGCAGCAAAGAAGGACTTTGGATTCGTCAGCACTAAATTCATAGTCATCAAACTTCTTAAACGAACATTCGCGGGCTGTTTGGGTCGAGAAAAGGACATCTACCATTTTGCCCGTTTTATAGGAATAGCGTAAAATGGAAGTGCTATCGTCGCTCATCACGGTAAAATGTTCTCCGTCGGCCATGGAACGAACGGCTTTTGTCCTTTTGTAATCAAATTCACCTTTTACGATTGCCTGCAACCGTTCGGGAGAGTGCTTTTGTGCAAATCCACCCGCCGCCAGACAAGCGATAAAAAGTATTGCAATCAGTTTTTTCATCGGGAAATAATTTATGTAAGTTATAAATATAATTTAGGAATTGCCAGGAACTAACTTACGCATTCAAACCTTGCTAATAACTCATTAATAGAATATTACGAGCATAAATCGCGCACTTTATCTACTGATAATTCCTTATTGTCGTATTTACCCCCATCCCGATAGCTATCGGGACCCTGAAGGGGGCTTTTTCCGCAGTCCTGGTTTTAAAGCGACTACAGCCTAGAACAAAAATGAGCAAAAGATTAATGCTTCGCGCTGCCTAAAAGTCCCCTTTAGAATCGAAGATCGGCGGAGCCAATTAGGGGTAGAGATGCCGCCATATTAATGCGACATCAATTCAATCTTATTACTTAATAATAATTCATCAATTCTTTAATATGCTAATGTGCAAATGGAAAAGCAACCGCACAAACGAATTAACAACTTGTGTCTTTATGAATACATTCTCACCTGCAAAAATAGCAATTAAAAACCTGACAGCAGGTCTATCGCTTCGGCTTTGCACTATTTAACCCTTCTTTGTGACGAAAAACCTTTACTTTTGCACTGCTTTTTCAACCTCTGCATCGGGTATCTCCGATTGACATTCCACTTGAAATGACCACTTTAATTATGCAAAAGAAAAAACGTTATAAAGAGTTCTCTGATTTCCTGCAACTCTATTTTCAGGGTAAAGTGCAAAAGATTTCGGTAAATGCCGGATTCACCTGCCCCAACCGCGACGGTTCGAAAGGCAACGGTGGATGCACTTATTGCAACAATCAAACCTTCAGCCCCGAATATTGCCACGAACCCGAAAGTGTCACTCAGCAACTATCGGGAGGTATTGAATTCTTTTCCCGCAAGTATCCCCAAATGCACTATCTGGCCTATTTTCAATCATATACCAATACCTATGGCGATGTACAACTCCTTCGTGATTTGTACGAAGAAGCTTTGCAGGTGGAAAAGGTAGTCGGTCTGGTCATCAGCACCCGCCCCGATTGCATGAGTGAAGAAACACTTGATCTACTGGAAGAGTTATCCAAAAAGACATTTATCCTGGTGGAATTCGGCTTAGAAAGCAGCAAAGAGGAAACCCTCCGTTACATCAATCGCGGCCACACCTACGCCGACTCTGTGGATGCCATAACCCGTACAGCGGCACGCGGACTGAATGTGGGTGCACACCTGATTCTGGGTCTGCCTGGTGAAAGTCGCGAAGAAATACTGCATCATGCAGCAGAAATTTCAAAACTACCGCTGCGCACAGTGAAGCTGCACCAATTGCAACTTATCCGACACACCCGTATGCTCAAGCAATACGAAGAAAATCCGGAATTGTTCCGCTTCTATACGATTGATGAATATATCGACCTGTGCATTGATTTTGCCGAACGCTTAAATCCCGACTTCTTTTTGGAACGCTTTGTCTCTCAATCACCCAAAGAGTTGCTCATCAAGCCGGATTGGGGAACAAAAAATGCGGTTTTCGTCCACAAGCTAAATAAACGGATGGAAGAGCGGGATTCTTGGCAGGGAAGACTTTTTTAAAAAAGAGTCCCTCCCCAACCCTCCCCGAAAGGGAGGGAGTAGAATGAATCACCTAATTACTCAATATAACGGAGAAACGGCTGAATTTCCCACAATTCATTTCTAATTGCACTTTAAAGTCCCCTATCGGGGGATTTAGGGGGCATATCTTCAACGATATGACAGAAAAAACCAAAGGCCATATAGCCATGCTTACAGCCAGTGTAATATTTGCACTGAACGTACCAATCACAAAGAGCCTGATTCCGGTCTGGGTAGCTCCTCCGGGAATGACGACACTTCGCATTTTGTTTGCTGCAGCCATGTTTTGGCTCGTCTCTTTATTTCAAAAGAAGGAAAAGGTAGCCCGTAAAGATTTCCCGGTTATCTTTTTCGGAAGCTTTTTCGGAATGGCTTTCAATCAAATGATGTTCATCATCGGCCTATCCAAGACTTCGCCCATTGACTCATCAATTATTTCGACACTCTCACCGGTGATGGTCATGCTCATTTCGGCTGCAGTATTAAGGGAACCTATTACGGCTAAAAAAGCGCTGGGTGTAATTATAGGTGCGTTAGGAGCTATACTTATTATCATCACCCAAACTCATAGCGGGGCTAAAAGCAGTTCCTGGCTGGGCAATCTCTTTTGTGTGATCAGCTCGGCCTCTTACGCGGTCTATTTGGTTATGACCAAGCCGGTTACCCTACGTTACACACCGGTCACACTACTGAAATGGATGTTTCTGTTTTCAGCGCTGATGATCATTCCTTTCACTTATAGAGATGTGATAGACGCTAAAGTGTTCACCATATTCGACGCTTCAGCATCTGTTCGGGTATTCTATGTGCTCTTTTTTGCAACTTTCATCTCCTATTTCCTCATCCCCGTTGCCCTGAAACGGATTCGTCCTACAACGGTCGGATCCTATAATTACATACAACCTCTTGTAGCATCGTTCGCAGCTATTGCTGTGGGGCTGGATTACCTGACCTGGGAAAAACCGACTGCGGCAGTACTCATCTTTTCCGGCGTATATCTGGTCACTATGAGTAAATCACGGGCTGATGTTGAGCGCGAAACAGCCACCTTAGCGGGTAAAAAGAGCTAAACACACAGATCTCACATTACAAATATGTTACAAAACATTGCTTTAAGATATATTAAGTGTAAATATTATGCTGGATAACACAAATCCACGTATATTTGCACTGTGTTTTTCATGGTATTAGATTTAAGGTTAATAAAAGGGTTGAGGTTGTCGTGATGACAACCTTTTCTTGTTTTATACCCAATGCATAGAATATCTGAAAGCAAAATACCTGTTTCAGCATACTTCGACATCTATTCACAGCCCGTTAGCCTTACAATTTAGGAATCTCCCCATAACGGAATTTAAGAGAATCGGAATCTCTTTTTTGCTTAAATTATACCCACGTTCAAAACCACTTATTTAATTAATAGTATATTTGCAGGTTAATCAACCATCATAACTGAAATTTTCAGAGGAAAAATAGAGACAAATGCAAAAAGTTCCAGAACCTACACTCAGACGCCTACCTTGGTACTTGGCTTACCTGAAAATAATGCAAAATAAAAACACACTATCAGTTTCTTCTACCCAAATCGCCAACGCAATCGGTATTGACGCATCACAAGTAGCCAAAGATCTTTCTTTTGTGAATATATCAGGTAAAACACGAGTAGGATATGATGTAGACAATTTAGTGGAAGTACTTGATTCATTTTTGGGATTTACCTCCCATCATAGAGCTTTCATTTTTGGTGCAGGAAGTCTGGGTACTGCTTTAATGCACGACTCCGGATTGGAAAAATACGGATTGGAATTGGTCGCCGGATTTGATATTCGTCCCGATCTGATTGGCACACAAATCAATGGAATTGGCATATACCCCCCGGATAAATGCACAGAATTGCGCAAAGAGTTGAACGTTCAAATCGGGATACTTACCGTTCCGGCCGAAAAAGCGCAGGAAGTAGCCGACCGAATGATTGCATCGGGAATCCGGGCAATCTGGAATTTCACCCCCTTTCGTGTAAAAGTACCAGATGATATAGTGCTTCAGGACACATCCCTTTTCGCTCACTTAGCCGTAATGTTTAACAGATTGAATCAAAACGTTTTATGAAAATCATAGCTATCGGATGGAATTATCCTGACCACAATAAAGAGATGAACCGTACGTTATTACCTAAGGACCCCACCATCTTCATGAAACCGGATTCTGCGTTACTGAAAGATGGAAAACCTTTTTTCATCCCTGACTTTTCAGACCGGATAGAATATGAAGCTGAACTTGTGGTCAAGATCAATAAACTCGGGAAAAATATTGCGCCCCGGTTTGCTCACCGTTACTTCAATGAAGTGACCGTAGGTATTGACTTTACAGCCCGTGATCTTCAGCAAAAACAACGGGAAATCGGTGGTCCATGGGAAATTAGCAAGGCATTTGATTCATCGGCAGTAGTCGGAAAATTTATTCAGATTCCTGAGAATAGCATAAACAATTTGAACTTTCACCTCGACATCAACCAGGAGACCGTTCAGAGTACGAACACATCAGAAATGATCTTTCCTGTAAATGAAATAATCGCCTATGTAAGCCGGTTTTTCACCCTAAAGATCGGCGATCTGATATTTACAGGGACTCCCTCCGGAGTAGGCCCCGTGAAAATCAATGATCACCTGCAAGGCTATTTAGGCGAAACTAAACTGTTAGATTTTCATGTAAAATAAACATTCTTATGCGAATCAAATCATTCATTGCAACTATATGCCTTATACTGCTAAGCTTAACGAATCAGGCTTTTGCGGGAATATATACCTATGCAGAAAATTCGCTCCTGGCTAATGGAAAATGGGTAAAAATCAAACTCGTTAACACCGGCGTCTACAAGCTGACTTATACAGATATTAAAGCCATGGGATTTACCGATCCTTCCAAAGTGAGGGTTTACGGATTCGGCGGAGCAATGATGAAAGAACAATTCAACTCTCCCAAAGCTGATACGAAAACAAACGGTGACTTACCTGAGGTACCGGTATATCAGGGAAATGAATATATTCTATTTTGGGCTCAGGGCGTTATTTCCTGGAAAAATACCGGTAGCATATTTACACATACCATCAACCCCTACTCCAGTTATGCATACTACTTTCTGACAGACAGCAAAGGAGCACCAACGACTATAAAATCAGAGGAATCTATTTCAGATCCCGAAATTACGGTAAACACATTCAACGACTATGCACTTCATGAAGCAGATCTGACAAATATCGGAGCGACCGGTCGCGAGTTTTACGGAGAAGATTTCAGTGGAACGACAAGTCAGACTTTCCCCTTTACTATCGCAGGAGTTTCTACCACAATACCGATGACTTTAAATGTCGATTTCATATCGAAAGCGTCCGTCGTCACTCCATTCAAAGTAAGTGTAAACGATATACAAAGTATTTACACTACAATGGCGGGGCCCAATGCCAATAGCGATGAACATTATATCAGGGCAAAAGATCTATACGCCACCGGATCACATACCAACAGTACTTCCCAAAGCACCTTCAATGTTAAAATTGAATATGGAAAAAGTGGAGAAACTAATTGCAAGCTCAATTATATCCGGCTGAATATGGTACGTGATTTGAAACTATACGATGCATTTACCGCTTTTCGATCAATTTCTGCAAAAGGGAAAAAGGTAGCATACACTGTAGGCAGCGCTAACTCAAATGTAAAAATATGGGATGTAACGAACGGAAAGTGCAAACAAATCACTTCTACGCTCAATGGGACTCAACTCAGCTTTGCTGCCGCATCGCCAACCGACACAATCAGAGAGTTTGCAGCCGTAGATGTAAATGCCACTTTTCCTAAGCCTGAAGTTGTGGGTACGGTTACAAACCAGAACTTACATGCGATGCCCCAAACCGATATGGTAATTATTAGCCCGAAAAACTTTCTTACGCAAGCTGAAAAAATAGCAGAGCTGCATAAAAACGCAGATAACCTACGCGTTACAATCGTACAACCGGAACAGATCTATAACGAGTTTTCATCAGGAACACCGGATGCATCGGCTTACAGATGGTTGATGAAAATGCTTTACGACCGGGCGACCAGCGACAGTGATAAACCGAAATACCTGCTCCTTTTCGGCGACGGAACATACGATAATCGATTATTAAGTACAGCCTGGAAAACCGAAACATACACTGATAATTTCCTGCTGACTTATCAATCAAGTGAGTCATTAGTTGAAACATCATCCTATGTTTGTGACGATTATTTCGGATTTCTGGATGACAACGAAGGTGCAAACATTGCTTCCGAAAGATTAGATCTGGGTATCGGACGTTTCCCGGTTCGCACTTTAGATGAAGCCTCGGACGTCGTAAACAAAGTTGTGAACTATGTTGCCAATAAACAACAGGGCTCCTGGAAAAATAATCTTTGTTTTGTCGCTGACGACGGAGATAACAACGAACATATGGAAAACTCATACAAGTTAACCCAATACCTGGAAACAAACTACAAACCGTTCGTTGTCAATAAAATATATCTTGATTCATACAAAAAAGAGGTTACCTCAACCGGAGAATCTTACCCGACAGCAAAAAAACAATTATTTGACCTGCTAAATTCCGGAGTCATGGTCATTAATTATACCGGACACGGGAGCGTAAACGGCTGGGCTACCGAACAAATCATTACCAAACCTGAAATCAAGGAGTTATATCTGAAACGATTGCCCCTCTGGATTACAGCAACTTGTGATTTCAGCCGTTATGATGATTTCACAACGACCGCCGGAGAAGAAGTACTACTCAATAAAAATGGCGGTGGCATCGCCCTGATCACTACTACACGTGTGGTATACTCAGGACCTAACTATGCTTTGAATTCAGCCGTAAATCAGCTTCTATACACCAAGAACAGCGATGGAACCCGTCTACGCCTGGGTGATATATTGCGAAAGACCAAAGCTCAACTCAACGGAGACTACAATAAACTGAATTTCACTTTACTTGGTGATCCGGCGTTGAAGCTGGCTTATCCCGAATACAAAATGGAAGTAACTTCTATTAATGAGACTCCGGCAAACCAAACCCAAACGCTTAGCGCTCTTAGCGAAGTAACCGTAACAGGCAGAATGCTTTCGCCTGACGGCTCATTTGACCCTGAATTTGCCGGGATCATCAATCCTACAGTATTCGACTGTGAAGAGCAGATAACTACTTTAAATAACTCAGGAACCGGAGCTTTTAAATATAACGACCGCAATAAAGTTCTTTTTGCCGGAAAAGATTCCGTGAGAAACGGGATATTTTCATTCAAATTCACCGTTCCGAAAGACATGAGCTATTCGGCAAAAAACGGACGAATCAACCTCTATGCCGTAGACTATAAAGGCAATGAGGCACAAGGATATTATGAAAACTTTTTATTGAATGGAACGAATCCCAATGCAATAAATGACACAATCGGGCCGTTAATCAGTAGTATTTACCTGAACAATCCGGATTTTAAAAGCGGAGATATTGTAAACGAAGAGCCGGTACTTATTGCAGAACTTAAAGACGAAAGCGGCATCAATGTTTCAGGAACCGGCATTGGACATGACATGATCCTGATGGTAGATAATCTGCCTTCAAAAACATTCATCCTGAATGGATATTATTCGACCAACACCGGGGATTCCAAATCGGGAAAAGTGTATTATAACTTACCGACCTTAGGCGAAGGAACTCATAAATTATTCTTCCGGGCGTGGGATATTCAAAACAACTCTTCAAGTCAAACACTGGAATGTGTGGTTAAAAGTGGTTATGCTCCTCGTATTTTCAACCTTTATCCAAACAAAAATCCAATCAGACTTTCTGACGGAACTACAAGCTTTTACCTGAAACATGACAGGCCAAATACAAACATTACTGTTAAAATGAGCATTTTCAACTTATCAGGTATGGAAATCTGGTCACACACGGAAACCGGACTTTCTGATATGCTATCTGCTTACCCGATAAGCTGGAATCTGAAAGAATCAAACGGATTGACTGTTCGTCCCGGCATATACATATATAGAGCCTCGGTCTATACAGATCAAACGCAAGAAACAACACAAGCTAAGAAATTGATTATATTAGGACAATAACTGAAACTAAAATATGAGAAAGAATTGGATAATCGCAATGCTGGCAGGTGCATTAATAACCCCAACGTTAGTATTTGCACAGGAAGATGCAGTAACTGAAATTGGACTAAATCCGGTAATTACCGGTGTCCCCTCGCTAACAATCGCACCCGATGCGCGAGGTGGTGGTATGGGTGATATCGGTGCTGCAACCACACCTGACGTCAACTCACAATACTGGAATCCTGCAAAATATGCGTTTACGAAATCAAATGCGGGAGTATCACTTTCATACACCCCCTGGTTACGCAAACTGGTTAATGATATCGACCTTGCCTATCTGGCAGGTTATTATAAGTTTGGCAATGAAGGCATGCAATCGGTAAGTGCATCATTGCGGTATTTCTCCCTGGGAAAAATTGATTTGACAGATACCGGAGGAAATATCATTTCAGATGTTTCTCCTTACGAGATGGCTTTCGACATCGGTTACTCGCGTAAACTGTCCGACTATTTCTCAGGAGCCGTTACTCTGCGTGCGATCTATTCTGATCTTCAAACTACAGATGAGGATAATTCCGGAAGTGCTTTTGCAGCAGACATCGCGGGTTACTATACCAAACCGATCACCTATAACAATGGTGGTGAAGGCGACTGGTCTCTCGGATTTAATATCTCGAACATCGGATCCAAAATAAATTTTGCATCTACCTCGAATTTCATTCCAACGAACTTAAGATTGGGAGCCGGTATTCGTTACCCTTTTGATTCATACAACTCAATTTCTGTTTACGGCGATGTCAATAAATTATTGGTACCGACCAGACCCCAGCTTGAAGGTGATGAAACCACAGAAAGCGAAACATATCAGGCCCGACTCGCTGATTATGAAAACATGTCCCCCATCAAAGGAATCTTCAAATCATTCAGCGATGCTCCCGGAGGCATGAGTGAAGAGTTAAAAGAAGTCGCCTGGTCTCTCGGAGCTGAATACAACTACAATGATCAATTCTTTGCCCGTGGCGGTTACTACAATGAAAACATGTATAAGGGTAACCGGAAATACTTCTCATTAGGAGCTGGATTCAAAATGAATGTATTCAAATTGGATGTCGCTTACCTGATCTCTACGGCACAATCTAATCCACTGGATCAAACGTTGAGATTCTCACTGTCGTTTGATCTGGATGGGCTGAAATCACTGGTTGCCAGATAAACTTACATTTTATAATCAATAAGCCCCTTGCACAAACTGTAAGGGGTATTTTTTTCTGCAAACAATCGATCTATGAAACGAGCATGCATTGATCTTCACAAAAGAGAATGTCAATCTAAGCGATACCAATAGCACCCGATAGCTATCTCTTAAGTTTGCAGCAAAAACAAAAAAAACAATAATGACACATGAAAATACGTGTAGGATTCGGATTTGACGTACATCGTCTGGTGGAAAACCGGGAGCTTTGGCTGGGAGGGATAAAACTGGAGCATCATCTGGGACTGCTCGGGCACTCTGATGCAGATGTTTTAATACATGCCCTTTGCGATGCCCTGCTCGGAGCAGCGAATATGCGGGACATTGGCTACCATTTCCCCGACACTTCCGGAGAGTTTAAGAACATTGACAGTAAAATATTACTGAAACAAACCGTAGCCTTGATACGAGAAAAAGGGTATGAAATATCAAACATCGACGTTACCGTCTGTGCCGAGCGCCCTAAGCTCAAGGCTCACATTCCTCTTATGCAGGAAACATTGGCACAAGTGATGAATATCGACCCGGATGATATCTCCATTAAAGCCACTACGACCGAAAAACTTGGCTTTACGGGCCGGGAAGAAGGCATTTCAGCTTATGCAACCGTTTTGATCTGCAAATAAGGAATAGGACTAATTTATTGCCTCTTTTTACACAGAGTTGCACAGAGAAGTCACAGAGTTGCACAGAGATTTTTCTTTTTTCTCTATGAGACTCTGTGCATTCTCCGTTCTCCGTTTAATAGAATCAATTTCTCCTTTGTTCTCTGTGGGACTCTGTGAAATACTCTGTGGACCTCTGTGTAAGTTTGTTAATCCGTAGTTATCCGCTTAATCTGCGTAAATCCGCGTTCCATTCTTTTTCTAAATGAATTCCGTATATCTACCTACTAAATAAAAAACACGATCTTATTTCGTTCTCACTTAACATTTTGACAAATAAACAAACCACACAAATCAACTCTGCGACTTGTGTGGTTTTTATTTGAAAAGGAATTCTGATTACTTTTTACCGCCTCTGAATTTTCCGCCGACCTTAGGGCCTTCCGGCTTAAAGTGAGTTGAGTCTTTTTGGGCCGGAATAATTTTTCCACCGCAAATCAGGCACGAATCCTTTACGACAATTCTTGTACTGTCCCCCGGCATCCCCTTCGGATGTTTTCCATGTGTACCGCAAAAGCCAATCCCCTTTTCTACCGGCGTTTGAATAATCGCCGTGTAAGAAACTAAATCTAATACCGTAGGCTCGTAATTTACTCCGGCTTTAGCCAGCAAACGAACAAATATGCGCAAATGGTTGCGGGAACCTTTTAGCAGTTGATTAACCACCAACAGTATGTTCTGATTAGAAATATTGGGGATCAATTTAGTATAATCCGAAATATTCACCTCTTCGAGATACGCTCCAGTTTTAAGTGCAACTGTCAACGAATCATCGCCTTTTGCCAACAATTGATTAAATAACGCCAGGTCATCCGCATTTTCAAATACCCCCAACGCAGAAGAATCAGGGTATGAAACCCCGTAAAACGAGAGCAAAG
This sequence comes from Bacteroidales bacterium, assembly GCA_963668555.2. Taxonomy (GTDB): domain Bacteria; phylum Bacteroidota; class Bacteroidia; order Bacteroidales; family UBA7332; genus CAXXIC01. The sequence continues at coordinate 2,831,566 of CAXXIC010000001.1, read as the reverse complement.
AACCAACAGCTTTCATATGAGATGTCTCAGCCTCATAAATGCGTTTTAAAGATTCATTTTTGTAAAGCTTGTAAAAAGATTTGTACAAATCTCTGGCCACCCGCTCATCTTCACGGAGCGCCAGCAAAAAGCTTTTTTCATCACTTGTCAGGACTAATGAATCATTAAACACACTTTTGAGTGCTGTAGAAGCAATGGTGGTAACACCATCTGTGGAAATACTAAGCAAAGAGACTGCCGTCGAAGATGACGTCGAGTCTTGCTGTGTAACGTTTTCTGACTTATCACACGAAGTGATCATAAAGCATGACAGAGCTACGCCCGCCGATGCAACGAGAAATGATTTGAGTGTTTTCATAAACTTTGACTTTGGTTTTTACATTTGACAAATAATAACCGAATGGAGCAAAGAACACCCTACTATGATCAGAAAGAAATTTCCAGAAAAAGCATGGGGGTAAAGGGTATAGAACGGGAATATATGGTCAGTACATTATTCACATCCGATGGATTCTGTACTAACTCGCTCAGTTTCAAATTATCAGAATCCAGAATATTTAAGACAGAAATGCCTGTCTGCATATTAAAATGCCGGGGAGAGAACCGATAGCTTAGCGATGCATCCCAGCGATTATAGGATTGACGATTACTGCTGATCACAGTCATATTTCGCTCATAAACCGGAAAACCGGAGCCATAGACATAATTGGTAGAAAATACCAGTCGCGTAAAATCAAGAATCAAGGCGGATTTAAACTCATGTCGCTGATCCTGGGGAGCCGGTCGGTAGTTTGTAAAACTGGAAAACAGCTCTTCCGTCTTGCTCAAAGAATAGGATACCCAGGCATAATGTCTGCGGTATTGTTGTTTTACAAGAAAATCCAAACCGGCTGATCGTCCGGTTCCGGAATTATCATATGTAGAAACAGACTGTCCATTTCGCCCCTGGCTGCGACTCACCCGACTCAAGCCATCCAATGTTTTATAATACCCTTCTAATGAAGCTGAAAAACCTTTTTTATTATAATAAATTCCTGAGACCCAATGTGTCGACGAAGATACCGGGATCTTATCTCCATCGCATACTGTCCAGGCTGAATTATACGTGCCCCGGTTGCTATCCACAATATAATTTTTGGATACAAACTGATTATATTTCCCCCAGGAAACCGCCATTTTAAACGTCTCGCCTAATTCCATGCGGGCAGAGAGGCGTGGTTGCCAGTAAGCTTTATGTTCGAGGAATGAATAGTCCAACCGAAGTCCTGGATTAAAGGTAAATGCTCGTGAGAGATTAATTTGATCGGATGCATATGCTTGCAGCAGTTGCACATCATTTTTCAGATCCGATGCTGTCTGCGAAGAGTATTTCTCTGTAAAACGGTAAGCATTACTGACAAGGCCACCACCCCAGGTCAGAAAATGAATGGAATTAATCGTAGAATAGTTATCTACCAAAGCTTTAACTTCCTGTATGCGGTTTGCCCGGTCAGACTGCGTAGTAACGGGTGAAGGAGATGCTAATGCATTATTATTAACAGCTGTAGTCTTCAATGAAGAGTAAGCAATATTGAAAGCGGAGCGATTTCCATTTCCCCAAAGCTTATTATATGCGGAAGAAGCGCCCCATTGCATGTTTTTTTGATTGGCTTGCATCGTAAAGGGACTATTGGCGAGGGAATCATCCAGGGAATAATTAAATCGATCCATTCCTCCATATAAACTGATAAAATAGGAATCGCCCTGCGACGATTTACCGGAATACTTCAAATTAGCATCCCGGAAATCATAGTCCGGATATAAATAGATAGCGGAAGATTGACTCTGTAGTTCAGTCGGAGTTTGAGGTTGACTGGCTTTACTTAGACCGGAGGATAGAGCACTGCGTACATTATTCGGAAAAGGTTGATTGCTATTATTATTGGGCTGAGTAGGTACATTCGACGTATTTGCTGCATTCTGATTTTCAATTCGGGTCGTATGGTCATCTCTTCTGAAAGGATTCAGCTTCTCCATATTATACAAATTATAGAATGTCTGGCGAAAGGCTGCGGTCAGAGAAGACTGTTTCCCGATGGGAGTTGATGCCAATGCATTCACAGTCAGGTTATTCAGGTTAACTTTCAATTCCGGCTTATAAATATTCCCGTCAATGCCCGTAACATCTACCATTCCACCGATACGTCCTCCGTATTGTGCGCCGTAACCGCCTTTCAGCAACTTAATATCCTTCACCATATAGGGATTTACAGAGCTGATATTGTCATTGAAATTCTTCAGGCCAAACAGGGTATAACCATCCACCGACAATTGGCTCTGTCCTTCGTAGCATCCCCAAATGACCAGATCCTGACTCTGCTCCCCGGCTGCCAGAAAACCCGGCATCAGGCGCAGGAAATTAAAAACAGAAGCATTTCCACTCCCCGGAAGATTATTGGCTATCAGGTTATTGGCACGTAACACACCCGGAAGCTCCGTCGTACGTAGGTTTTTTTCGACTTTCCGGGACACGACCACTTCTTTGATCTTGTAAGTAGCCGGTTCGAGTCGGAAATTATATTTTGTACCTGGGTTAACTACTACTGTATCCTGTACATAATATCCGAGATGACTGATCCGTAAGCTAAAGGTTGTATCACTACGGGATACGAAATTGAACCGCCCGGTCTCATCGCAGGCCATACCATAACCATTAATCAGTATAGAAGCATAGGGTAAAGATTCGCCGCTTGTCCGATCGCAAACAGTACCGGAAATCCGGCATTCGTTTTTTGGATATACTGAAGTCTTGTCTGAGGCAACCGCCATGGAGGGGTAAATCACATATACCCCGGCTTGCATTTGATAGGAAAGAGCAAATTGCCGGAGCAGGTAGTCCAGCGCTTTAGAGGGTGATGAAAATTTCCGGTTAATTTCTACCTTATATTGGGATAGTAATTTATCATCGAACGAAAACTTCAGACTATACTTATCCCGCATCTCTATCAGCACCTGATTTAATGGCTTCGCTGTTGCCGCCAAATGAATTTTTCGGGCTGATAAAGACAAACTAAAAAACAGGGTAAATATGATAAATGCGTGCCTGAGCAAGTGTTATTCAGATATTAAGTATCGGTTATTATTGATCGCCGTAAAGTTAACACCAAAAGGCAAACAGACCAAACTCAAAACCTCTTTTACAGACAACTCTTTGGAAAAATTTCCTGTATATTGATTACTAAAACTTCCTTTGCAGATGATCTCTACGCCATATTGCCGGGCTATTTCCTGCAATACCTTGGAAAGCGGAGCCGACGTAAAGAAAAATTCATGGCGGCTCCAGGCGATAGAATGAGTCGCATCGACCGCTCTTTTTTCTAAATTGCCATTGCTCAATATGGCTTGTAAATTGGGGGTAAGAATCATGACTTTACCTCCCTGACGTGCTGCCACTTTCACCCTTCCGGTCAGACAGGTGGCTTCATATCCATCATTGCGGGCATAGATATTAAAACTGGTACCTAACACGCTGGTGGAGGCATCTTTAGAAACCACCGTAAAACGTTTTCCTTTTTTCACCTTAAAAAAGGCCTCTCCTTCCAGTTTTACCTGCCGTTGTATATGCCACCAGTAAGGTTTATAAGATATTCTTGATTCAGCATTCATTAATACGGAAGAACCGTCGGGCAAAGTCACTTTCTGCTGAGATGCAATTGGAGAAATCACAGTTTGGGTATAAAACCTCATCCCAGAGATAAGCAACATGAAGATAGCCACAGCTGCTACGGCTGAATAGCGGAACCAATTTTGCATCAGAAAACCTTTCCCGGCAGGTTTATCTGCTTCGGGGAGCTGGGCAAAAACTTGTTGCCAAATCTCCTCCTTGCTTTTACCCCAGGGGATCTCAAATTTCATTTGATCCGGATCTTTAAAATCAGAAGTATCAGTTTTTTTCATAATAAGCTAATTTTTCTCTCAAATGGGTAAGTGCATTAGTCATTCTCTTTTCTACTGCTTTCACACTGATATTCAAGCGTTCAGCAATCTCCGAATACTTCAGTTTCTCAACACGGCTCATCAGAAAAGCCACTCGCGAAACTTCGGGCATTACCTGCAATGCATCCTGATAGGTCCTGGTCAGTTCTTTAAACTCCAGTTCATCATGAGAAGAACTTACGGACTCATCCACGAGCAACGATTGCATATAATTAAGTTCCAGCACCTTCCTGCGATATTGGCTGATAAATATGTCTCCTGCGATTTTAAAGAGTAAAGCTTTCTCCTTCTTAATATCCGGATAAAGCTGTTTTTCCCACACACGCATAAAGACCTCCTGCGCAACATCACTAGCCAGCTCCGTGTCTCCACACCGGTAATAGACATAACTACGTACCGGATCGAAATACTGATCGAACAATATTTTAAACTCTTTCTGCGTCAATGATTCAAACGTTTTATGATTAATACCACTTCAAGTGAAATACAAATACAATCCTATACCGAATGAGATTAAGTCCCCCCTACCTGATTAAACAAAATATGGGTAGTTTATTATCTAAACTACCCATTTTCTTTATTTACTCCCGCAGATTGTGCGGAAAGGATCTGCGTTATTAACGAATGAACGGTCAACGTAAGCTAAATCAGCGGGAAATAGTTGACATCGGAGGTTCCCGGATACTCTTATCAAAAAGATTAGCTCCTCTGAATAAAAGTAAGTAATAAATAAGATTTATTATCGTATCACCCCCACCCCGATAGCTATCGGGAAGGGGATTAGGGGTAGAGATGCAGTCAAATTAATACGACATTAATTCGATCCTATTACTTATGACAGCTTATATTAAACGTCTGATGGAATGTAATTGATGTGTCTGTGTTTGCGTTTCCACATTAATAATTCCGACTTCGTTAATTGCGTCGATGCGCACACGTTCCGATGCATGAATAATCCGGTTTTCGGATAAAAGAATTCCCACATGAGTAATTTTGCCTTCAGGACTCGCGAAAAAAGCAAGATCCCCCGGCTGAGCCTCATCCAACACAGCAACCGGTTGTCCGGATTGAGCCTGGTCTTTGGCATCACGTGGTAATTGAATGCCATTCACAAAGAAACAAAGTTGAGTCAAACCCGAGCAGTCAATTCCCATCACGGTTTTGCCACCCCACAAATAAGGGGCTCTCAGCAAAGAGTATGCAGTTTGAACGATAACCGTTGGATCAACTGCCGATGTAGCGTCGGTCAGATATTGTGGATCTACACTAAATTGACGCCCCAGCATTTCACTTTCCGGATAAAGCAAACTCCCCATTCCAAGTAAAAATGTTTCAGCCTCGTGTGTCTGACAACCGGCTACCGGTGTGGCTACAACCCGCTTCGGTCCGGTTGAGAGTTCTTCAAATTCCGGACTTGAAAGAGTAGTACACATCTTGCCTTCGGCCCAACCTTGATAGCCATCAGACAAATTCTCAACACGCGACCATCCATCGATTGTTTCATGAATCATTATCAACTCTCCGAAAAGTAATTGCGATATGATTTCCGAATTCTTGGAAGGAAAAATGCGCAAAGGCAAGGTTACATTAAGATTAATTCCGTACATAGTTTAGGTAATAAAAAAGACGCTTCAACATTGCTGAAACGCCATTCAATCATTGTTAAATATTTTGGAGCCGGTAGCCGGACTTGAACCGGCGACCTACGCGTTACGAATGCGTTGCTCTACCGACTGAGCTATATCGGCTGATTTGTTACAAAAGCAAAAGTACGTCTTTTTCTAAAAAGACCATAACCCGAGACGATTTTTTTCTTTAGGATAAAAGAAATACAAGCAAAAGCGAAACTTTAATCGTTGAATGATATCAATTCCCCTAACGCCTGATTATACTCCACAATCATGTTGTTCACAATCTCGCTGACGGGAAGAATCTCCTTAATCAGGGTAGCCCCCTGTCCGATTTCCAGCATTCCTTCGTGCATATTCCCTTCGAAGATTCCCCTTTTGGCACGTCCTTTACCCATCAAATCCTTCAGCTCATCGGCTGAAGCACCACGATTCTCCAACTCATGAACTTGTTGGTAGAATTCATTTTTCACCAGACGGGTAGGTGAAACCTTCTTCAGGGACAGTTTGGTTTCTCCTTCAGGTAAGTTCAGGCAACGCTGTTTAAACTCATCACTGGCCGAACTTTCGGAAGAAAGCGCGAAAGCGGTTCCTACCTGCACACCTTCGGCCCCCAAAGACATCGCAGCCAACATGTTACGACCTGTAACAATACCTCCGGCAGCAATCAAGGGTAGTGTCGTGATCTGACGGATGTACGGAATCAGACAAAAAGTGGTGGTTTCCTCTTTTCCATTATGACCGCCGGCTTCAAAACCTTCAGCCACGATGGCATCCACACCGGCCTCTTCGCATTTCTGAGCGAATTTTCCATTAGCGACCACATGCACTATAGTGATTCCTTTTTGTTTGAGAAAAGAGGTCCAGGCTTTAGGATTTCCCGCCGAGGTAAAAACGACTTTCACTCCTTCCTCAACAATGATTTTCATAATAGTTTCCACATCGGGATACATCAACGGCACATTCACTCCAAACGGCTTATCTGTTGCCGCTTTACATTTGCGGATATGATCGCGTAAAATCTCCGGATACATCGATCCTGCACCGAGCAGTCCGAGCCCTCCCGCATTACTTACCGCAGAAGCCAGTTCCCAACCGCTGCACCAAACCATTCCACCCTGAATTATAGGGTATTTTATATTTAAAAGTTTACAGATTCTGTTTTCCATAAATTTATTGTAAAGAATATTCGATTACGATTCGATGAGTCCACAGCTCTCTACTCGGGCTTTTCTAAAAAAAGCTCTCCGAAATATTCCGGACGATGAAAATCGGGTTTGGGTGTTTCAATCGGATTCCAACTCAGGTAATGTGGAAGCAATGTTCCATCAGCACATTTATAGAAATTTGCCCTGAGCGTGTCAGGCAGATTTTTTTCATTTAATCCAATCAGCGAAAACGGAATAGAAACCAAAAGATCCCATGCAAACAAACCCTGCATCTCCTGAAAAGGTTTTGGCCCCAAAGTGGCATAGCGTTTTATTTGTTTCAGCTCATCAGTTATCAACAGGGTAAAATCCTCCCGACTGTTACGCTTTGCTGCATAACAGGTTCCAATACAGTTGAATTCGAAATTGTAGTAATCAGGACCAACCGGCGGTTGCACAAAAAACTCTACACAACTATCGGTCCATACCGGTGATTGGTCTTCACTATAGAGTGCTTTGAGACAGTTGCCCCGTATAAAGTAGTGGATATAAATGCGACTGCCATCATGAGCAATTGTAAATACAGAGATGGGCTTATAGGAAAATTCCGGCCAATTGACATGACCGATACTCTGCCGTGTAGCCTTCTCTTCCATTAACTCAATGATGCGATCTTCGCTCAATTCGGCCAACTGGGGTAAATAAGGAATGGATATATTCTTCATATTGATCTTAAATTTGGGGTAAAATGCAAAATACGAGAGGTAAATTTAGCATTTTAATTCCAAATAATCATCGGATAAGGGGGAATTAAAGCCGATGTAATCTCAGAGTGAAGTGACTAAGAATTTGGCCTTGCTTTTTATGTAGATAGATTTGCGAAGTCAAAATTACAAATTAGACTATAAGCCCTCTATCGGCTAATTATTGGCTAACGTATTGCTGAATGATATCGGTGCGTTTGGCTCTTGAACCAGTTTGCGTAGATTTCACCTCATCAAAGGTGCTGTATATCAATCCAATAAGAGAAATTCCAATAATAATACCGGCAATTACACGATTCACCACCCATAAACGACGGAGATTGATGCGGTCACGCAGTTTTCCGAAAAGTGTAGTCACTAATAACCACCAGAGCATTGCTCCGGAAGCAATAGAGATAAATCCTATAATATGCTGAAGCAACGAAAAATCACCGCTGTAAAAATTAAGACGGGCAAACAGGGCAATAAAAAGGAAAATTATCATCGGATTGGAGAGCGTGATGAGAAATGCCGTCACAAAATCCTGGGTATAGGTAGTTATGTTTTTGCGTTGTTGGCGAAAGGCCTTGATCGGATTAGATCGGAACAGAAAGATCCCAAACACCATCAGCAATGCACTACCCAAAATCTGAATAATGCCTTCAAAAGAGGATATAATATTAATAATGAAGCTCATACCCATCCCCACCATTACCGCATAAATGACATCGGAGAGCATAGCTCCCACACCGGTTGCAAATCCATGCCACCGTCCCTTATTAAGTGTTCGTTGAATGCAGAGTGCTCCGACAGGCCCCATGGGTGCTGAAACAAGCACACCTATAAGGATCCCTTTGAGTATAATTAATATTGTTTGATCCACCAAAGATTAAAAAAGATTATTTTGCTTAGAGGATGCAAAGATACAATTTTATCACCCTATTTTTAGTGACTGGGTTCACTTTTTCAAAATTGTTGTGTAAAACAGAAGCCGGATTCTTTAGAAACCGGACAAATGAGAATGTTTTTCGGTACTATTTGAATAATCAACGTCCACTCATCAGCTTTAATCCCAATTATAATCTTTTGTCTGGAAAGGCTCTGAAGAAACACCCACTACCATCCCCAACCTTATTGCTATACCTTTCCTCCGCACTTATAAGGTAGCTGATTATGTATTATCGTTACATTAACCCATGGATGTCCCATAGATATCCCATATTATAATATGATATGGGATATCTATGGATAAATAAAGACATAATCTACGGATTACATACTTTGAATTGTAGTGTTGAATATAATCAACACCAGAGCAGCCTTTGAAAAACAAAAACAAGAACAGAATCTCCCGTCATTCCTAATATACCCTCAAATGGTGTGGAACCGTCAAAAGAAAGGCGGGACCACACTCCGATTGATATTGAGGTAGAAGAAAATACAACAATTACCTGGAGAATTAAGTAAGATTGTGAAATCTTATTTTGAAAACAGGCTTATAGACATTACGCATTAAATATCGACAAGTGATATGCAGAAGTTTAATTTCCGTTCATGGTTTACCGCTAAAATATAACCATTTATATAGAAAGGCTCTGAAAAAAAATGGTTACTTTTGCACCAATTTTCTGTGGATAATCCAAAGCCTCCCCCAGCCCCTCCCAAGGAGGGGAGAAAAATGTGCTTATATGCAGTTCAATGCAGAACCATAGAATCTCCTCCCTCCCTTTTGGGGAGGGCCGGGGTGAGGCTTTTATCTTATAACTTGTAACTCAATACAATGATTCGATTTTTTCAAAATCCTGCTAAAACGGTTCTTGCCGTTGACGTAAACCACCCGTTATCGGCTGAAGATACACGGAAGCTGGTTTGGTTGTTTAGTGAAGCTACGCCGATTGAGGCCGACTCAATCGATGGCTGGTTCGTTGGTCCCCGTAAGGAGATGATCACACCATGGAGCTCCAATGCTGTGGAAATCGCCCTTAACGTAGGCATCAGCGGCATCCTGCGCATTGAGGAGTATTTCCCCGTGGCTGACGAAAACGCTGACCACGACCCGATGTTGCAACGCATGTACAACGGCCTGAACCAAACGATCTTCACGATCAATAAACAGCCCGAGCCCATCCTGCACATCACCGACATTGCGGCTTACAATAAACAGGAAGGTCTGGCCCTCAGCGACGATGAGGTGGAATACCTGAATGAAGTGAGTAAAAAAATCGGACGCACTCTAACCGATAGTGAAATCTTCGGTTTCTCACAGGTAAACTCTGAACACTGCCGTCACAAAATCTTCAACGGTGTATTCGTAATCGACGGTGAAGAAAAAGAGAGCTCTCTGTTCAAACTGATCAAGAAAACGGCAGAAACCAACTGGAACAAACTGGTTTCGGCTTACAAAGATAACGTTGCCTTCAACGAAGGTCCGGTGGTAGAGCAATTCGCTCCCGCGTCTTCTGACAAACCCGATTTCTTCGAAGTAAAAGATATTAAAACCGTGATCTCGCTGAAAGCTGAGACGCACAACTTCCCGACAACCGTTGAGCCTTTTAACGGAGCAGCTACCGGTACCGGTGGTGAAATCCGTGACCGTCTCGGTGGAGGTAAAGCGAGTTTGCCAATCGCGGGAACTGCGGTCTATATGACTTCGTACCCACGATGCCTCCCCCCAACCCCCTCCCAAGGAGGGGGCGCAGAAAGCGATATTGAAAACCTATCCAAAGATTTTGCAACCGCTGTTTCCTCCCCTTCGGGGAGGTTAGGAGGGGCCCGCAGTTGGGAAGGCGCAATGGATGAGCGCAAATGGTTGTACCAAACTCCGGAGCAAATCCTCATCAAAGCATCAAACGGGGCTTCTGACTTCGGTAATAAATTCGGACAGCCATTGATATGCGGTTCGTTGCTGACTTTCGAACATGCCGAGAACGCTAAGAAATTCGGTTACGACAAAGTAATCATGCTGGCCGGCGGTGTCGGTTACGGCACATTGAAAGATGCCTTGAAGGGCGAGCCTGAAGTTGGCGACAAAGTAGTCGTAATGGGTGGTGACAACTACCGTATCGGTATGGGTGGTGGAGCTGTCTCATCGGTGGATACCGGCCACTACGAAAATGCAGTGGAGTTAAACGCCGTACAGCGTGCCAACCCTGAAATGCAGAAACGTGTCGCTAACGTAATCCGCGCTTTGGCTGAGGCTAAAGAAAACCCGATCGTATCGATCCACGACCACGGTGCAGGCGGTCACCTGAACTCGCTTTCGGAATTGGTGGAGACTACCGGAGGTTTGATCCACGTGGACAAACTGCCTGTGGGCGATCCTACCCTTTCTGCAAAAGAGATCGTGGGCAACGAAAGTCAGGAGCGTATGGGCTTGCTGATTAAGGAAAAAGACATCGAGATGGTGCAAAAAATCGCTGAACGCGAACGCGCTCCGATGTACGTGGTGGGTGAAACTACCGGCGACATGAAGTTTGTGTTCGAACAAGCCGACGGCGAACGCCCCATCGACCTTCAACTGGAAATGATGTTCGGAAAACCGCCACGTACGGTCATGAACGACAGCACAGTGGAAGAAACTTATGCTAATCCCGTATATCAGACTTCTGATATCCACAACTATATCGAAACCGTTCTTCAACTCGAAGCGGTAGCTTGTAAAGACTGGTTAACCAACAAAGTGGACCGCTCGGTAACCGGCAAAATTGCCCGTCAGCAATGTCAGGGTGAATTGCAGTTGCCATTGAGCGACTGCGGTGTGGTTGCCCTTGACTACCGTGGTGAAGCGGGTATCGCGACCTCTATCGGTCACGCCGCTCAGGCTGCAATGGCTGATCCTGCTGCCGGTTCTGTATTGGCAGTGGCTGAGTCGTTGACCAACCTCGTTTGGGCTCCGATGAAAGACGGATTGGAAAGTGTTTCGCTTTCTGCCAACTGGATGTGGCCTTGCCGCAATGCAGGTGAAGACGCTCGTTTGTACAAAGCAGTAGAAGCTTGTAGCCAGTTCGCTTGCGACCTCGGCATCAATATCCCGACTGGAAAAGACTCTCTTTCGATGACTCAGAAATACGGCGACGAGAAAGTGATTTCTCCGGGAACCGTGATCATCTCTGCCGGTGGCGAGGTGAGCGACATCAAGAAAGTGGTTTCTCCGGTATTGGTACAGGAAAAAGGAACTGCCCTTTACTACATCGACTTCTCATTCGACACGCTAAAATTAGGTGGCTCTGCATTTGCTCAGGCTCAGAACAAAATCGGTATGGAAGTTCCGACTGTGACTGATTCTGAATATTTCGCAGATGCATTCATGGCAATTCAGACCTTGGTGGAGAAAGGCCTGATCTTGGCCGGACACGATATTTCTGCCGGAGGTATGATTACCACACTGCTTGAAATGTGTTTCGCGAACACAGAAGGTGGCCTCGAAGTCGTATTGGACAAAATCGAAGAGCAAGATATCATCAAAATCCTCTTCGCTGAAAATCCGGGTGTAATCATCCAGATCAAAGACAAAACAGCCGTTGAGAAAGTGTTGGAAGAAGCAGGTGTTGGCTATCTACGCATCGCAAAACCATGCGAAGAGCGTCACATCCTGTTGAGCAAAGACGGCATCGACTACCAACTGGGCATCGACTACCTGCGCGACCTGTGGTATTCCTCTTCTTACCTGCTCGATCGCAAACAGAGCGGTGAAGCTTGTGCGAAAGCCCGTTTCGAAAACTACAAACAGCAACCGATCGAGTGGAAATTCAATAAAGCTTTCAACGGTAAAATGTCGGCTTACAACCTCAACCCTCGTCACGAGGCAAGCGGCATTAAAGCGGCTATCATTCGTGACAAAGGAACTAACGGTGAGCGCGAAATGGCTTACGCATTGTACCTGGCCGGTTTCGACGTGAAAGACGTCCACCTGACTGACCTTGCTTCCGGTCGCGAGACGCTGGAAGACATCAACATGCTGGTATTCTGCGGCGGATTCTCCAACTCTGACGTTTTGGGTTCTGCTAAAGGATGGGCCGGCGGTATTCTCTTCAACGAGAAAGCCAAAGCGGCTATCGACAAGTTCATGGCACGTCCTGATACGTTGAGCTTAGGGATCTGCAACGGTTGCCAGCTGATGGCCGAACTGGAAATGATCTACCCGGAACACGAACTGAAACACAAGATGCTGCACAACGATTCGCATAAATTCGAATCGAACTTCGTATCGCTTGAAATCCCTGAAAACAACTCAGTGATGCTAGGTTCATTGTCAGGCAGCAAGATCGGTGTTTGGGTGGCTCACGGTGAAGGTAAATTCTCATTCCCTTACGGTGAAGAGCAATACAACATCATCGCGAAATATAACTACGACGCATATCCTGCCAACCCGAACGGTTCTGCATTCGCAACTGCCGGTGTTTGCTCGAAAGATGGTCGTCACCTCGCAATGATGCCTCACCCTGAACGTGCTATCTTCCCATGGCAATGTGGTTTCTACCCGAACGATCGCAAAGCGGACGATCAGGTGACTCCGTGGATGGAAGCATTCAGCAATGCCTTCAACTGGATCAAAGGTCATACGAAGTAATTAGCCTCTCCATTCGGGGTGCGACTTCAAGTCGCGCCCCGAATAAGTAATATTCAAAAGCGCAATGCCCTTACCGGCATTGCGCTTTTTCATTTTAACTAATAAATCAAAAAGACAAGCCTGTTCAAGCCTCACTGTAAAAGAAAACCCATTGAAAATTCGGAGAATAGTTGTAATTTCGCAAGCTTAAATAAATTATCCACCCTCCTTATCGCATTCACGTAAATGAGAAAATGGCGTATTGAAGATTCGGCTGAGCTCTACAACATCAACGGTTGGGGCGTCAACTACTTCTCTATCAACGAAAAGGGACACGTAGCTGTCTCTCCAAAAAAAGGTTGTGTTTCGGTCGACTTGAAAGAGTTGATTGATGAGCTGCAGGTTCGTGACGTGACCTCACCTATGCTTCTTCGTTTCCCCGACATCCTCGACAATCGAATTGAAAAAATTTCGAACTGTTTTAAGGTCGCTGCCGAAGAATATGGATACACGGCGAATAACCACATTATATATCCGATTAAGGTAAACCAGATGCGTCCGGTGGTGGAAGAACTTGTACGACACGGCAAGAAGTTCAACATCGGGCTAGAAGCAGGGTCTAAACCTGAACTGCACGCGGTATTAGCAATCGACATCGACGTTAATTCGATGATTATCTGTAACGGCTATAAAGACGAAACATATATTGAGTTAGCATTGCTGGCTCAGAAGATGGGTAAACGCATCTTCCTCGTGGTTGAAAAACTTAACGAGCTGAAACTGATTGCCAATATCTCGAAGAAACTCAAAGTTCGTCCGAATATCGGTATCCGCATCAAGCTGGCCAGCTCCGGTAGCGGCAAATGGGAAGAATCGGGAGGCGACGTAAGTAAGTTCGGACTCAACTCAAGTGAGTTGCTCGAAGCGCTTGACTTCATCGACAAAAATAAAATGCGCGATTGCCTGAAACTGATCCATTTCCACATTGGCAGCCAAGTAACCAAAATCCGTCGCATCAAAGCCGCACTGAAAGAGGCTTCTCAATTCTACGTGCAACTGCGCAACATGGACTTCAACATCGACTTTGTAGACATTGGTGGCGGTCTGGGCGTGGATTATGATGGAACCCGCTCATCAAGCAGCGGCTATAGCATGAACTATTCCATTCAGGAGTATGTAAATGACTCCATCTCTACGTTGGTGGATGCCTGCGAAAAGAATAACATTCCTCAACCCAATATCATTACCGAATCGGGCCGTTCATTGACTGCGCACCACTCTGTGCTGGTATTTGAAGTGCTGGAGACAGCCACTTTGCCTACCTGGAGTGCCGGTGAAGATTTGGATGAAAATGCTCACGAACTGGTACAAGAACTTTATGAATTGTGGGAAAATATCAACCAGCCCCGCCTGATGGAGACCTGGCACGATGCTCAGCAAATTCGTGAAGAAACTCTAGACCGCTTCAATCTGGGACTGCTCGATCTGAAGACCCGTGCTCAAATGGAGCGCCTTTTCTGGTCGATTGCCCGCGAGGTATACCAGTCTGCCGAAGAAATGAAGCATGCGCCTGATGAGTTGAAGAAGATCGCCAAGATGTTACCTGATAAATATTTCTGTAACTTCTCCTTATTCCAGTCTTTACCTGACTCGTGGGCTATTGACCAGATTTTCCCGATTATCCCGATTAGTCGTCTGGATGAAAAACCGGAACGATCTGCCACATTGCAGGATATCACCTGCGACTCTGATGGTAAAATTGACAACTTCGTTACATCAAGCCACTACTCGAACAGTCTGCCGGTACATGCACTGAAGAATAAAGAGAAATATTACATCGGCGTATTCCTGGTGGGTGCTTATCAGGAGATCCTGGGAGATTTACACAACCTGTTTGGCGACACCAATGCCATTCACATCAAAGTATATCCTGAAGAATATGAGATCGAGAAAGTAATCGATGGGGAAACCATTGCCGAAGTACTAGACTATGTACAATACAATCCGAAAAAGATGGTTCGCACCGTTGAAACCTGGGTTACGACCTCGGTGAAAAACGGAACCATCACGGCCGAAGAGGGACGCGAGTTCTTGTCGAACTACCGTTCAGGCCTTTACGGATACACCTATTTGGAATAAGAAAAGGAATTTTCTGTTTCAATATTTTGCCATGAGAGCGCGGACTTCAAACTCCGCGCTTTTTTTTGCTATATCGATCAAATCCGGTTACCTGTATTCAGCTACAGCTGGTTTCATTGGAATCAATCGGGGAGTCTTCATGCGTTGTTCTTCCGAAATATCAAGCCAATCGACCTGGGTCCCCGCCGGTCTTTTCAATGAGAAACCGATCCGTAACTGTATGGTCTGAAAGATTAACCGTTCGTTTTTGATACGAACGCCCAGTCCGGCAGTTGAGTAGTAATCATTTTTGAAAATACTACGGTTATAACCTAACCAGGCCCAATCGAGAAATCCATAAAACGCGAAACGAAAATTATGGAGGTAGATAGGACTGAACGCCACCGGCTCAAAACTGGTAATCAGTCGATTGTAGCCATTCACATTATTATCGGTCATCCGAATAGCACGGGGAGAATTTTCCATAGAAAAATAGAGCTTCTCATCTTCTCCCACCAGCCGGTTGAATCCGCGCATATACTTTACAGATAAAAAGTTGCGGATTCCCCATCGACCGACCGGGATCAAATGCGTAAAATAGTTTGTTTCGTAAGAAAAGACCGATTGCTCATAACGCCGGTTGTTATAATTGAAGTAGCTTCCCATTTCCACTTTCTGGTTCAAAAAGCCAAAGCGCACAATCTTACCGAATTGCAATCTTCCTGCCATATAAGAGCGACGAGCATATTCCTCCCACGAATATCCGCCAATGCACTCCACCCTGAAACCATAGGCAATGTCCTCACTACGTCCAAAACCATAGATTAAATTTCCCTGATAGAAACTCTCTTTATATATCCCCGTCGATAAAAGCAAACACCTGCGATTGTGAAACTCGGGATTGTACACCGGATTGACATCGTAACGGATGGGAAAATCGGTATCCGTCCATCTTGCACTCAGGTAGTAGCTGCCCAATGCGGGAGAAATCCGAAAAGACTTACCTGCCCAGGCGTCCAGAATATTCTCTCCAATTACCACCGTCGAATCAGGGATTCTCTGAAAGTCGTTGTAGCGCCTAAATTCGTAAGACAATCCACCGGCATAGTCGACGGGCAAAATAAAGTTCTTTTCCAACGAAGCCCGATTGACAGAGCTCGTGTAGTCTTTGTAAGCCTGCAAATCGAAATCAAAGAAGGTTCCGTAAAGATTACACATCCGAAAATCGCCTTTGTAACCCCAATAAAATGGGACCTTTGAACTAAGGAAAGTACCGAATTCCAATTTATTACCTGTTCCCCAGAGATTACTCTCCGAGAGCGAAACATAAAAACGCTGACTTCCTTGTGATGAAAAAGCCGGACTTAAGGAAAGATTATCGTGAGTGTATACAAAAACATCCACCTCCCGGTCTCCTACATTTTGTAATATAATATAAGCATCCGACAGAAAAGAGAGAGACCGGAGTAACTGCTCGTTACGCATCATCAGCTCGGCATCTATTTTCGTTCCTTTATTAAAAAGCAAATATCGTCGAAGCATCTGCTCCCGGGACAGCTTGTGCCATTGCCGGATAACACGCCTTATGTAACTGACTGAGTCTTCATCGTTAAAAACATCAGAGCGAATAATCGAGATCTCGCGAATAGTCCGCCCTTTGAAAGCCTCATAATATTTTCGCTCCTTCACGAGCCGGTATTCTGCAATCTCAGCACGTTGCGATTTTCCTCCGGTACTGATGATGGATTTTACTACCAGTCCTGAAATCCGGGATTTATTGAAACGCTGTAACAATGCGTCGTAAAAGCGATCGGACCGGGCACGTCTGAGCGTATCCACCCTTTCCAGAATGGAATCGGCTTGTACAGGTTCCTCAATAAAGTCATCGCCGAACACTGATATTGCACAGAGCCAAATCAACAATACAAATACGCCAAATTTCATTTTCCAATATGATTTTCCGGAAGGAATGACTAAAGATAAAACAACATCAATAGCACATATAGTATAAACAACATTTTTTTGCCTCATATTGTGCTGTATTCATCCGGGATAAGTATGACACCCGCAATCGCCAGGGTGTGTCACCAACAATAATGGCGGATCCTTTCGGATCCGCCATCAGTGTAAATTCAAACTGGAAACAGCACTATTTCTTTTTTCCGTTCATGATCACTTCCACATCATTTTTTTGTGAAAGGACAAAAGCGGCAAATTGCTTGATTTTATCGACAGACAAATTGTTGATTATGGCTTCGTACTGGCTATGCAGATCATATTTCTCCATATAAGCGTTGTAGAGAGCGCCTGACCAGTAACTGTTCTCACGCAGGTCTTCTTTGTGCTTTTTAAGCATGAACTCTTTTACCTTGTTGAAGTTGACTTCGGAAGGACCATTTTGCGCAATATCTTTCAGTTCTTTATAGACAATATCGAGGAGCGTATCACGCTTCTGTTCGTTGGTATCAAAACCAATAAGCAGACGGAAGCTGTTTTTCGGATAGTTACTGACCGAACCATTTACTCCCACGCCATAAGTGCCACCCTGATCTTCGCGTACTTTTTCGGTATAAACGATATCAAGGATCTGATCGAGCATGCTCATCTTGATCTGGTTTTCGAGCGTGTAGGGACATTTACCCGAATAGATGGTATAAACAGTTGTCTTGGGAGTCTCCATGTCGCGATCGAAATGATGTTTGATGATACCCGGACGAATGTTCAGTTTCACATCGGCGTATTTCTCTTTCTTGCCTTTAGCAGGCAGTGAAGCGATGTATTTTTCCACCAGCGGTTTGAGGGAATCGACATTTACATTCCCCACAAAGAAGAAGGTAAAGTCACCCGCGTTGGCGAAACGTTGCGCGTAAATCTGCATAATACGGTCATAATCCACGCGGTCTATCATCTCGGCTTTCATGCGTTTGGAGCGTGGATGATCACCGTACATCGCTTTATAGAGAGAATCGCGATAGATCACCATCGGATTGGCTTCGTTATTTTCCAGCATCGCCTTGGTCCGTTTCTGATAGCTGATGAATGCCTCTTTATCGGTACGCGGTGCGATGAATGTAAGGTAAGCTAACTGAAGCATGGTTGACAAATCTTTAGGTGAGCAGGAACCGCTGACATTTTCGGTGGTTGTCCCCACACTGGCTGACATCGACACCTTCTTACCTGCCAACACTTTAGGCAAATCCACTTTGCTGTAATTACCCAGACCATTCACGCCTAACACATCGTTCATCGCCATTATATTGACAATCTCTTTGTTGTCGATCAGCGAATTCCCTCCGAAGCTAACGCCTTTCATCAATATCTGGTCCTCTTTGAAATCGGTCTTTTTCACTACCACGCGGGCACCGTTGGATAATGTCCAGACGGTTGCTCCGAATTTCTTATCTTCAGCAACTTTCACCACTTTGCCGGCTTTAGGCTCGTTGGTCACTAAGGGCTCGTTGGATACTTTATCCTGATAAGCTGTCAGTTCGGTCGATTTGGCTTTTTCGAACAGCGACAACAATTCCTCTTTGGTCGGATATTTCAATCCCTCTTTCTTCGGCCCTGACACTGTAATCACCACGTTTGAATCACCCAATAGCTCCTGAATGGATCGATTGACTTGTTCCAACGGGATTTTCGGCAGCACTTGATTGATGAAATTATATTCGAACTCAATACCAGGAATCACCTCACCTGTAGTGAAATGGCTCACATATTCCCGCACAAAAGAGTCATTATTCTGTTTTTCACGTTCCTGATAAATGCTCTCCATGCTGCGTAAAAGATCGGCTTTCGCCCGATCGAGTTCGCTCTGGGTAAAGCCGAATTTATCCACGCGGTAAAGCTCCTGTACCAGGGCGGTCATCGCTTTGTCAATTTCTCCCTCTTTGCATAAAGCGGAAGCAGTAAAAGCATCTTTAGTCTGCGAAACCATATATTCACCGTCCTCAACTTCTGCTCCGACAAAAGGAGGATTGGCCTTCTGGGTCAATTCGGCAAGACGTGCATTCAACATCATCTGACCGAGACTGGTCAGGTAGTTATTTACCAAAGAATAGGCCGTTGGCTTGATCTGCTCAGGCAATGGGTCGTGCTTGAAGAAAATCGCCAATAAAGTGCTTGTTGCCTCGGGATCAGAAGCCACCGAAATGAGCGGTTTTACATTATCTGGCACCGGATACATTACGCGCTGGGCAGCATTCACCGGTTTGGGAATATCAGCAAACATCTTCTTAATTTTGGCTTCTACCTGATCGATGTTTACGTCGCCCACCACAATGATAGCTTGTAAATCGGGGCGATACCATTTTTTATAATAATCTTTGATCGTCTGATATTTGAAGTTATCCACAACGCTCATCAATCCGATGGGCATACGGTTAGCATATTGCGAATTGGGGTAAATCTCCGGAATCAACTGATCCCACAAGCGCATCTGAGCGTTACTACGTGTACGCCACTCTTCGTGAATCACACCGCGCTCTTTATCAATTTCTTTATCAGTCAGGGAAATAAATCCAGACCAATCGTGCAGCACCAATAAACACGAATCAATTATAGTCTCGCGCGTCATCGGCACATTCGACATGTTGTAAACAGTCTCGTCGAACGCGGTATAAGCATTCACATTTTCGCCAAACTTCACCCCGATGGTTTCGAGGTAGTTGAGCATCGCTTTACCGGGATAGTTTTTAGTTCCATTAAAAGCCATGTGCTCGAGGAAGTGCGCCAACCCGCGCTGTGGTTCTTCTTCAAGGATGGAACCTACCCGTTGGGCGATATAAAACTCGGCGCGTTGTTTCGGATGTTCATTGTGACGGATGTAGTAGGTCAATCCGTTGTCCAACTTCCCGTAACGCACTTTCGGATCAATCGGGAGCGGCTGTAATTGCTGCGCGTTTGCCGAAAGAGCAAACAGAGACAGCAGCAAACCGCTCAAGATGTTTTTACCAGATAACTTTCTCATTCTTACTTCGGTTTAATTAATAGATGCAAATGTAATATTTATCGGGAAAAAGAAGAGTAAATAGAAAGTATTGTTCGCGAATAAGAGACAGCCATTCATTTTTTGACAAAAAATATTTTTTTACTTTTTTACACCAACCGCATTATATTTTTGTTATCTTTGTTTCACAACTGTTTTCGATCTATAATGATACATCTATTCACATTTAATTTCGTATAGCCCAAATTAAACGATTCAAGAGCCATAAGACAAATCTTCAGCCCTGATTAAGGGAAAAGATTAATAAGTAATATTTTGTTTAACTAAAATCCTATCTATCATGAAAAAGAACATTATTTTAACGGTTGTTTTTTTAGCTGCAATTACGTTTTCCGCAAATGCACAATTTAGCTTTGGTGGAGGTGCCACCTTGGGAACAAAAATGGGTGTTACCGACTCAGGAGGTGACAAAATCGGATTTGGTCTTAATGCCAGAGCTGATTACGCATTAAAATTATTTGATCTTTCGGGTGGACTTACCCTGTTCTTCCCCAGTGCTCCGGAGGGCATGTCGATGTCAGCTTATCAATTAAATGTAGACGGTCATTATTCTTTCCTAAAAAAGGAGACAATGAATGTGTACGGTTTAGCCGGTTTAAACTACTCTTATGTAAAAGTAAAAGGCGATACTGATTTTGGAGGCTTTAGCATTTCAGCAAGTGACAGCAAAATTGGAATCGACCTCGGAGCAGGCGTGAAATTTGGGAAAATGTTTGTAGAAGGCAAATACGATACGGCCTTTGAACAACTTGGACTAACTGTTGGCTACATGTTTTAATAACTGAACAAAAAAAATACGTAAATGAAAGTGCGGCTCATTTCCTGATGCCGCACTTTTTTTTCACCGGCAAATACACAATATTATGGATAAACTCTCCATCAAAGAATGGGCTTTGGAAGACCGCCCGCGGGAAAAAATGATGCTAAAAGGAGTAGGCTCTCTTACCGATGCAGAACTGCTCGCTATATTAATCGGCTCAGGCAATCAGAATGAAACCGCCGTGGCACTTTGCCGTCGGATATTGCAAAGCGCAGATAACAATCTCAATCAGCTTGGTAAATACATGCTTGACGACCTGACAAAATTCAAAGGCATCGGTGAAGCCAAGGCGATCACCATTATGGCGGCGATGGAGCTGGGCAAACGCCGCAAACTGGCTGAGATCGTTCAACGCGATCAGGTGTCGGGCAGCCAGTCGGTGTATGACATCTTTCACCCGACGCTATGCGACCTGCCTCATGAGGAATTTTGGGTACTGCTGCTCAATCAGGCCAACCGGGTAATCAATAAGGTGAAAATCAGTCAGGGCGGAGTGGCTGCAACCTCAGTAGATGTCAAGCTGATTCTGAAATCGGCTTTGTTGGCGCTATCTCCGGCTATTATACTTTGTCACAATCATCCGTCAGGCAATCGCCAACCCAGTCCTGCCGACGATAACCTAACCAGCAAAATCACTAAAGCTGCTCTCTCAATGGATATACGGGTGCTTGACCACCTTATCGTGTGCGATGGTCATTTTTACAGTTATGCCGATGAAGGGAAAATTTGACGGTTGGTTATAGAGTTAGAGGGGAATAAAGGAGTAAAAAGAAGTTAGAAGGAATAATAAGGAGCAAATGAAGTGATTCACGTTGAGTATCAGGCCCGGAATCTGGAAACAAATCACTATTTTTGCCAACAAATTAAAGCGTTTTTACGGCAACGATTCACGTAAAAACGGAAAAGTCTATAACTTATAACGTACAACCTAAGAATATGGAAAATAACTTTCTGGAAATGGAAGAAAAGATCATCAAAATGCTAAAAATGGTCTTCGATCCTGAGATTCCCGTAAACGTATATGACCTCGGCCTTATCTATAAAGTGGATATCGATGACGATAAAAACGTAAACATCGAAATGACACTTACCGCCCCCAACTGCCCGGCGGCTGACTTTATCGTAGAAGATGTGCGCATGAAAGTAGAGAGCGTGGAAGGTGTGAAAAGCGTGGTGGTAGATATCGTTTTTGAACCCGAATGGAGCAAAGATATGATGAGTGACGAGGCAAAACTGGACCTCGGATTTTTATAATTAATTGAACGCAAAGGTGCAAAGACGCGAAGCGACAAAAGGCTGAACGTCTTTGCGCCTTTGCGTTTCATATTACCACGAATGAAAAAGATATATTTCGCATCCGATACCCACTTCGGATCTCTGACCTTCGACGATCCTTTAGCTTACGAAAAACGTTTTGTGCGCTGGCTCGACAGCATCAGGCACGATGCATCTGCCGTCTATCTGGTGGGTGACATGATCGACTTTTGGTTTGAATATAAATATGTAGTCCCCAAAGGATTTACCCGCTTTTTAGGAAAAATAGCCGAACTGACCGATTCTGGCATTGAAGTGCATTGGTTTATCGGCAATCATGATATCTGGATTTTCGACTACATCCAAAAAGAGACCGGCGCCATCGTACACTACCAACCTCTCTCGTGCGAACTGAACGGCAAGAAATTCTTTATCGCCCATGGTGACGGAATGGGCGACAACTCCCGCGCCTTCAAATTAATCCGCAGCATTTTCCACAACAAGCTTTTACAAAAGATGTTTGCCTGGATACATCCGCGCTGGTCGATTGCTTTTGGCCTCAACTGGTCGAAAAGCAGCCGTAAAAAAGGCGAAGAATGCAATGATTATATGGGCGAAGATAAAGAACACCTGGTACTTTTCGCCAAAGATTACATAAAAACCAATCAAGCTGACTTCCTGATTTTCGGACATCGCCACATCATGCTCGACCTGATGCTGTCCAAACAAAGCCGAATCTTAATTCTGGGCGACTGGATCAGACATTTCTCGTATGCCGTATGGGATGGAGAGAATATCTGGCTGGAGCAGTTTGAGGCATGTAAACTTTCACATTAGCCTCTTATCCCTACAACATTTAACTTGAAAATCCCCCTCAAATCCTCTACCTTTGCCAGTCTAAAATTCCATAAAAGATAATGATAGACCAGGCCACGATAGACCGCATCATGAATGCTGCCCAGATAGTAGAGGTAGTGTCTGATTTCGTCAGTTTGCGCAAAAGAGGCGTAAACTACACGGGGCTATGTCCGTTTCATGACGAGAAGACACCTTCGTTTAGCGTGTCGCCGTCGAAGGGGATTTGCAAATGCTTTAGTTGCGGAAAGGGTGGTAATCCCGTGCACTTTATCATGGAGCACGAGCAGCTGTCGTTTCAGGACGCGCTGAAATATCTGGCTAAGAAATACAGCATCGAAGTAGTCGAAAAGGAGATGACCAATGAGGAGCGGCAGGCGCAAAACGACCGCGAAAGTATGTTCATCGTCAACTCCTTCGCGCAACAATACTTCTCACGCACCCTGTATGACAATCCCGAGGGCATAGCCGTGGGACTTGCCTACTTCCGCGAGCGCGGCTTTCGCGATGATGTGATCAAGAAGTTCCAGCTCGGCTTTTCGCCGGAACAGCGGGACGCTTTCACGCAAGAAGCTCTGCGTAGTGGGTATAAAAAAGATTATCTCCTCAAAACCGGCCTGACACTCGAACACGACGGGCAACGCCTCTCCGACCGTTTTCGTGGCAGGGTAATGTTCCCGGTGCATACATTATCGGGCAAGGTGGTAGCTTTCGGCGGTCGTATCCTGAAGAAGGACGATAAGATGGCGAAATACCTCAACTCGCCCGAATCGACCATTTACCATAAAAGCAACGAACTATACGGCCTCTACTTAGCAAAACAAGCTATCGTGAAACACGACCGCTGCTTTTTGGTGGAAGGTTACACTGATGTGCTCTCTATGCATCAGGCAGGAATCGAAAACGTAGTCGCGTCGTCAGGAACAGCATTAACACCGGGGCAAATCCGTTTGATTCACCGCTTTTCTTCCAACATCACCGTTCTTTATGACGGTGATGCGGCAGGTATCAAAGCTTCGATCCGCGGGATCGACCTGTTGCTGAAAGAGGGCATGAATATTAAAGTCGTTTTGCTGCCTCAAGGCGAAGACCCCGACTCTTTTTCGCAAAAACAGAGTGCATCTTCCTTTATAGAATATATTAAGGCAAAGGAAACGGACTTTATCCGTTTTAAAACCAACCTGCTCCTTCAGGAGGCAGGACAGGACCCCATCAAACGCGCCGGACTGATTGCTGACATCGTGCGAAGTATCGCGCTCATCCCCGAGCAGATCGTTAAATCAGTCTATATCAAGGAGTGCAGCCAACTGATGGAGATCGATGAAAAGGTATTGGTGAATGAAGTCAATAAGATCAATCTGGCTGAATTGGAAAAAGAGCAGGCTAAACAAATCATGCCTACTCCCGAATCGCCAATGGGCCCCGAGCCTACGCCCGATGAACTTGCGCAAGCCTTCAGCGAGCCTGCCCCTTTTTCCCGCGACACCCGGTTCGATCCTTACGAAAAAGAGATCATCCGGTTGGTAGTACGGTTTGGTGAAAATGTCTTCTTCCGCTATTTGAATGAAGAGACGCAGGAAGAGCAAACCTTTACTGTAGCCGAATACATCGCAACGGATCTTCAACAGGACGAAATAGAACTGCACCACCCAATCTACAAGCAAATTTTGGAGGAGTGCCGCAGTCACTGCCGTCAGGAAGGCTTCGCTGGAGAACGCTATTTTGTGTCGCATGCCGACATGGATATTAGCAAAACAGCTGTAGAACTTTGCACCGATCGCTACCAGCTTAGCAAAATCCACTCTAAATTCCAAACCGTAGAACACGAGCAGGATAGACTTATCGAGCTGGTACCCCGTGCCACTATGGCCCTGAAAGACGCTATGCTGAAAGACGAAATACGCACCTTGCAGGAAGAACTCAGACGCATATCCGACATGGATCGCCTCATGCAAATCCAAAAACGCCTGATGGACATCAACCAAATCCGCAAGCAACTCGGTAAAGAGCTGGGCGAACGGATTGTGGTGAGATAAAACAGCACATACACAATAGATCAACGATATACAAACTTCATATTACCCCACTTATGGTATCGAAATACCATAAGTGGGGTATTTTTTTGACCTTTGTCAATATCGAACTTTGTATTATCAATAATCAAATCAAAAACAACAAGATAATACGAATATGAATACACAAATATTAATAGCCCCCGGATACGGAAATTCAGACAATAACCACTGGCAATCTCTCTGGCAAAAAGAGAATCCCGAATTCATCCGCATTGAGCAAAAAGACTGGTTTCGCCCCATAGCCGAAGAGTGGATAGCCTCGATAGAGAAACAAGTCGCCAGTTTTAAGGAAAACACCATCATTGTGGCTCACAGCCTGGCATGTATTGCATTGGCATTATGGGCACAACAAACTAAGCATTCTATCAGAGGCGCTTTACTGATTGCACCTCCCGATACCGAAAGTCCGGAGTTCCCGCATGAGATCAAAGGATTTTCCAATATTCCTAAAAGCAAATTACCTTTCAAAAGCATCGTAATATCTAGCACCAACGATGAATATTGCCCCATCGAACGGGCAGAAGTTTTTGCCAGAAACTGGGGCAGCGAATTCATCAACATCGGTGCAAAAGGTCATATCAATGCCAAATCAGATATCTACAACTGGCCGGAAGGACGACTTTACCTCAATGAGATTGCGATCTGACCTTTCAAAAGTATCAATCTTTGGAAAAGTTTTTCAGCCAGGCCATGCTGATTATTCCATAAATAACTATTTTTGACAATAAAATCGAATAATCAGTTATTATGGCTAACAATATAGACTCTTTCCAGCACTACTTCTTCGTTGGCATTGCAGGGACCGGCATGAGTGCCATTGCACAATATTTGCGTGGTACAGGTAAAAACGTTTCCGGATCAGACCGTTTATTCAACAAAGAGAATAAGATGCTCATCCAGGAGCAATTCGAACAGATGGGTATCCAATGCCACTTTCAGGATGCATCGGGAATCACACCGGATGTCGATGTGGTAGTTGTTTCCACTGCTATCGAAGAGAGCAACGTGGAATACCAGGCCGCATTACAGAAGGGAATTCCCATTATGAAACGCTCCGAACTTCTGGCCGCTATTTCGACCTCAAAACGCACCATAGCGGTCGGAGGAACTTCGGGAAAATCGACTACGACAAGCATGATTTTCCACATCCTGCAAGAAACAGGACATTCGCCTTCATTGATCACCGGAGCCGGACTTACCGCCCTGCAAAAGAAAGGATTGCCAGGCAATGCATGGGTAGGTGAAAGCGACTGGCTAGTCATTGAATCGGACGAATCTGATGGTTCTATTGTTAATTATCTGCCTGAAATATCCGTTTTACTCAATATCGACCGCGACCACAAAGAGTTTGACGAACTGGTTGAACTTTTCGCCACTTTCAAACGCAATACGCACGGACAATTTATCGTCAACGCAGACCATCCGGTAGCTGCAAAACTCTCCGAAAAAGCAGCATATGATTTTGGTACCATCGAAGGTGTCGGATTTCACGGAGCCGACTTTGTGCAGGAGGGTTTTGAAATCCGTTTTTCAATCAATGGCGTTCCATTTCATGTACCGGTAATTGGTAAGCATAACATGGAAAATACATTGGCAGCCGTTGCCGCAGCTGCGGTTGTCGGTACTTCGATTGAACAAGCTGCCTCTGTAATGTCAAATTACGAAGGCATCTACCGAAGGACTCAATTGGTAGGGCAAAATGACAGCATCTGCGTAATTGATGATTTCGCACACAATCCCGCCGAAGTAGCAGCAGCTATCAGGGCCTGTCAACAGGTGGGTAAACGGGTTTTTGCCTGGTTTCAACCTCATGGATTCGGACCGCTTCGATTCATGCATGAAGAGCTTTCAGAGGAGGTTGCAGCCACATTACGTAAAGAGGATGAATTTATTTTATCTGACGTCTACTATGCCGGAGGTACTGTCAACAAGGACATTTCGCCGGTTATTGTATCGGATGTTATCGTTGAAAAAAACAAAATGGCAGTATTTATTCCCGACCGCACTCAACTTATGACTTATCTACAGCCAAAAGTCAAATCCGGTGATGTCGTGCTATTAATGGGTGCAAGAGATACTACCCTCTCAGACTTTGCTTTACAGGTATTTGATGCATTAATCTGACTGCTAAATATTCATTTGAGTTAAAAGATAAACATAATAAATTAATACCAAAAAAATCCCGTCGGAATCTTGATCCGGCGGGATTTTTTGGCCTAAGTCTGGGTAAAATTGACTATATTTGTTGGCTTTTTACACAAAAGGCAATACCGGAATTACACCACCCGGATTTTTACTACTAAACAATTGAATTTTAGTCATATAATTATGTCAGAAGAAATTTTGGATAACGTTACCAATGGAAACAACGGCTACTCAGCCGACAGTATCCAGGTGCTCGAGGGCCTCGAAGCCGTAAGAAAACGCCCGGCGATGTATATCGGCGATATCAGTCAGAAAGGACTTCACCACTTGGTTTACGAAGTAGTGGACAACTCGATTGACGAAGCGCTGGCCGGTTATTGCAATAACATTGAAGTTTTTATCAACGAAGATAATTCAATCACGGTGATCGACGATGGTCGTGGTATCCCCGTGGATATGCATGAAAAAGAGGGTCGATCGGCTCTTGAGGTTGTGCTCACCGTACTCCATGCCGGAGGTAAATTCGACAAAGGTTCTTACAAAGTATCAGGGGGACTCCACGGTGTAGGTGTATCTTGTGTAAATGCCTTATCAACCTACCTGAGAGCTGAAGTTCGTCGTGATGGAAAACTGTATATGCAGGAATTCTCTTGCGGTAAGCCGCTGGAACCCATTCAGGTTATTGGAGATTCTGAAATAACCGGAACTACCATCACATTCAAACCCGATGGTTCTATTTTTACCGTCTCTGAATACAAATGGGATATTTTGGCAGCCCGTCTGCGTGACCTCGCTTACCTCAACGCCGGTATCCATTTATCACTTACTGACAAACGAGTTGTACATGAAGACGGTTCATTCAAATACGAGCATTTCCACTCTTTAGAAGGTTTGAAAGAGTTTGTTCACTTCCTCGACGAAGCCCGCGAACCGCTGATGGATGATGTAATCCACATCTCTTGCGAAAAACAGGGTATTCCCGTGGAAGTAGCGATGACTTACAACACTTCTTACAACGAAAACGTATACTCTTACGTTAACAATATCAACACGATCGAAGGAGGTACCCACCTTGCCGGTTTCCGCCGCGGATTGACCCGTACCTTGAAAAAATATGCCGAAGATTCGAAAATGCTTGAAAAAGTAAAAATCGAAATCAACGGTGATGACTTCCGTGAAGGTCTTACAGCGGTGGTATCGGTAAAAGTTCAGGAACCGCAATTTGAAGGCCAGACTAAAACAAAACTGGGAAATAATGAAGTGATCGGCGCCGTGGATATGGCTGTGAGCGAAGCTCTCCGCAATTACCTGGAAGAACATCCCAAAGAGGCCAAAATAATTGTAGATAAAGTAATTCTTGCAGCAACCGCACGCTACGCCGCACGCAAAGCCCGTGAGATGGTGCAACGTAAATCGCCCCTTACAGGAGGTGGCTTGCCCGGCAAATTGGCTGACTGCTCAAACAGAAATCCTGAGAAATGCGAAATCTTCCTCGTCGAGGGAGATTCTGCGGGTGGAACTGCCAAGCAAGGTCGCGACCGTAACTTCCAGGCTATCCTGCCTTTGCGCGGAAAAATCCTCAACGTAGAAAAGGCGATGCAACACAAAGTGCTCGAAAGCGAAGAAATCCGCAACATCTACACCGCACTTGGCGTGACCATCGGAACCGAGGATGATTCGAAAGAATTAAACATGAGCAAACTCCGTTACCATAAGATCATCATCATGACCGATGCCGACGTGGACGGAAGCCACATTGCCACACTGATTCTTACGTTCTTCTTCCGCCACATGAAACCACTTATCGAGCAAGGATATGTATATATTGCAACCCCCCCGCTCTACATGTGCAAAAGAGGTAAAAACGAAGAATATTGCTGGAACGACCAACAACGTCAGGCATTTATCCTGAAATACGCTAACGGAAACGAAGGTCTGGTACACACTCAGCGCTATAAAGGTCTTGGAGAGATGAAAGCCGAGCAACTTTGGGATACGACTATGGATAGTGAACGCCGCACATTGCGTCAGGTAACCATCGACAGCGCCACAGAAGCCGACCACATCTTCTCAATGTTGATGGGTGAAGAGGTTGCCCCACGCCGCGAGTTTATCGAAGCCAACGCCACATACGCTAAAATCGACGCTTAATACGTCTTACCTATAGCTTATAAAAACCCCGGTCTGATTCTTCAGACTGGGGTTTTTGCTTTCTCGAGATTACAGAATATGCTACCCAACATATATTTAACTTTTATTTACGGAAATATTTCCTGATTAAATTTGCGCAAGGCATTATTTCTATCTAATTTTGCATCGGATTTCAATAGGAACATGTCAATACGAGAGAAATAAAGTGTGTTTTTGATCATTTACACATCACACTAATTATTTAACCCTCTTTTTACGACCCATTGGTTATTCAGGTCGGATTCATTTACAACAATCAGACAATCGTTCCTCAAGGCAAATAACAGGTTGGTTCTCCGGCATGCACAAACTGGTGAATCAATAGCATTTTTTCAGTCACACACTTCTAACATCACATACTAACTTTATTAAAAGACAAAAAGCATGAATGCAAATATCCCTGAGGTTGACAGCAAACGTATCGTCGTTGTGGGTGGAGGATTTGCCGGCTTAACCCTCTGCCGCGATCTGGTTAACTCCGACTATCAAATAGTTCTGCTCGACAAGCACAACTATCACATGTTTCAACCCCTGTTCTATCAGGTAGCTACAGCAGGCTTGGAACCTAGCGCTATCTCTTTCCCTTACCGGAAAGTCTTCCAAAACAAAACCAATATCCACATCCGTAAAACGGAAGTATTACGAATTGAACCGGAAACCAATCAGGTAATCACCACTATCGGAACAGTTAAATACGACTATTTGGTAATTGGAACCGGAGCGACTACCAATTTCTTCGGCAACAAAAAACTGGAAGAGATCACTCATCCTATGAAATCGGTTGCTCAGGCTTTAGGATTGAGAAACAGCATATTGCAGACATTCGAAAACATCCTGATTAGCGAAGACGCCGATGAGCAAGAAGGAATGATGAACTTCGTGGTAGTAGGTGGTGGCCCTACCGGAGTAGAAACTGCCGGTGCAATTGCCGAAATGAAAAAATACATTCTTCCGAAAGACTATCCGGAAATCGATTTTAACCGCATGAACATCTATTTGGTGGAAGCGGCCCCACGTTTATTAAACGGTATGTCTGATACTTCTGCACGTAAAGCTTATGAATACCTCATGAAAATGGGAGTAAAAGTTTGGTTGAATGCGGCAGTTTCAGAATATGACGGAAAGGTAGTATCATTGAGCAACGGTGCACGCATGAAAACTGACACCATCATCTGGGCTGCCGGTGTACGTGGAAATTTCCTCGAAGGTATCTCTAAAGACGTTATGGCTCGCAACCAGCGTATTGAGGTTGACCAATACAACAAAATACAGGGTTATGACAACGTCTATGCACTGGGAGACATTGCCATGATGCGTACTGAAAAAACTCCCAACGGACATCCTCAAGTGGCACAAGTTGCAATTCAGTCTGCAGCAAACCTTGCGAAAAACTTTAAAAGATTACTCAAAGGCGAAAAATTCACACCATTTGTATATAACGATCTGGGTAGCATGGCAACCGTTGGTCGCAATCTGGCTGTAGTTGACCTACCCAAATTTCACTTTGGAGGATTTTTTGCCTGGGTAGTTTGGATGTTTATCCACCTCAGATCAATCTTGGGTACCCGAAATAAAGTGATCACCTTTGTCAACTGGATCTGGAGTTATTTCACTTATGACCAGTCTTTACGACTGATTATCAAAGCTACGACGAAACCTAAAAAAGAATTAAAATAATACCCTAAATCAAAAGCCTTCCAATTTATCATTGGAGGGCTTTTTTGCTTTATACTCCCCCTTTCAATATTACATTTTTGTATGATATTAAATCACATTCCTACACAAATGTATTCCCTATCAATCCTACCTATCTGTTTTTCTTCTCAATATAATTTTGGCACAATTATTGCTATAATTTATACGAAACTAAAATACAGGAAAATGAATACATCAGAAATTATCGAACTGGAAAAATCCGTCAATAAAGCAAAATTCAAATTATCACAAGAAGCAGGTATTCTGCATGATTTGATCGAAGACCGGTTAATGGACGATTTTGAAGATATCCCCGCATTGTCAGAAGCTGCATATAAAGCAGCACTTGAATGGTATGCCCTTAGACAACAACTCAATGCCGTAAAATCGTTTTAACATTTACACAAAAAGCAGGTCTGTTTCAAAAGGACCTGCTCTAATTCACACTAAATTTGAATAGTGCTGACTCATTTACAAAAAAAGGCATAACAACTCACACGCTGTTTCTAATTCCTCACCCCTCTCTCCTTTTCATCTTCTCTGAATAAAATTTCTATCTAAAACATGACATCTAAGCACAAATATCCTTAGCGCTTAAACATGAATCAGAAAAGCTGATTATCAATATAGAAAAATATTCAATCTCATGATAATCAACTTTCAATTAATTATCATGAGATTTTCCTTAAACAAGATTCATTTTATAATTTATTTTGTTAGATTTGCATTCCTAGAGTTTATTCCCTGTGTTTATATTGAGCTTTCATCAACTTTCTAACACCTTATAGAAATGGCACAATTCGATTTATCACAGTATGGTATCTCAAAAAATATTGAGATCATTCACAATCCCTCCTACGAAGAACTTTTTCAAGCTGAAATCAACCCCTTAAACGAAGGTTTTGAAAAAGGAATACTCACTAACACAGGCGCTGTAGCCGTAAAGACAGGTGCTTTTACAGGTCGATCCCCCAAGGATAGATACATTGTAAAAGATGCAGTTACAGAAGACACAATATGGTGGGATGGAACAATTAACAGACCTGTCTCTGAAAAAATATGGAAAGATTTGAAAGCATTGTCGCTAGCGGAACTTAACACTGCCGGCAAATTATATGTAATAGATGCATTCTGCGGGATTAATGAAAACACACGCATGAAGGTTCGCTTTATTGTAGAAGTGGCTTGGCAGGCACATTTTGTAACAAACATGTTTATACGTCCCTCTAAATATGAATTGGATAATTTTGGGAATCCTGATTTTGTAATTCTCAACTCTTCCAAAACGACCAATCCGAACTGGAAACAACAAGGATTGAACTCAGAAACCTTCGTTTTATTCAATATGACCGAAAGGATCCAAATCATTGGGGGAACCTGGTATGGCGGAGAAATGAAGAAAGGGATGTTTTCGATAATGAACTATTATCTTCCGCTCAAGGGTATTGCTTCTATGCATAGTTCAGCTAATGTGGGGCAGGATGGCGATGTTGCCGTTTTCTTTGGCCTATCCGGAACAGGTAAAACCACCCTTTCGGCAGATCCTAAACGCTATCTAATCGGCGATGACGAGCATGGATGGGACGACCAGGGTGTATTCAATTTCGAGGGAGGCTGCTACGCCAAGGTCATCAACCTCAGCAAAGAGAATGAACCAGACATCTGGCAAGCTATCAAGCGAGATGCCCTTCTTGAAAATGTAACAGTTTTACCTGATGGGACTGTCGACTTTAGCGATGGGTCGATCACAGAAAATACTCGCGTTTCTTATCCAATCTACCACATCAACAAAATCGTTCTGCCCTCAAAAGCGGGTCATGCACATAAGATAATCTATTTATCGGCTGATGCATATGGTGTATTACCTCCGGTATCCATATTGAACCATGCCCAGGCACAGTACCACTTTTTGTGTGGATACACCTCTAAATTAGCCGGTACAGAGCGAGGCATCACAGAGCCAACACCCTCTTTTTCTCCTGCTTTTGGAGAAGCATTCCTGACTTTACATCCCACAATATACGCGACAACGTTAGCCAGAAGAATGGATGAAAATAAGGCGAAGGCGTATTTGGTGAATACAGGTTGGAATGGAACGGGAAAACGCATTTCGCTCAAAGACACGCGCGCTATTATTGATGCTATCCTTGATGGATCTATCGAAAAGGCTGAAAAAATACACCTGCCTATTATGAATCTGACAGCTCCAAAATCATTGAAAAATGTTACTGAAGGAATACTTGATCCACGCAAGACATATGCTGACGGGAAGGAATGGGAAAAGAAAGCCAGATCACTGGCAATCAAATACATTCAGTACTTTGAGCAATACTGCGAAACAGAAGGAGGCAAGGAGCTTACCTCTGCCGGCCCTCAAATGGAAGATGTCGCTGTGCTTCAGATAGCATATTAGTATAAATTAACAAGCCCGGTAACCTTACGATTAACCGGGCTTGTTCTTATTTTGGAGATAACGCAATCTCGACTTCACCAGATTTTAAAATCAAGAGTAAAAGGAATTCTTACAAAAAAATGAAACATGCATTTCTCCGAATTCCAGCCCTTATTTCCTGGCATCTAATTGGCCGAACACTTTCTTCAGTATCGTATTAACACGGGCAGCAGGATTTTCTCGTATTTGTTTCTCTTCAGAAGCCAGACTAATAAAGATTCCGCTAAGGGCACGATCCGTAACGTATTGAGTAAGATTCACGCTCACAGGTTTCATATTGGCCGCTTTACCCACTAATGTATTTGCAACAGAATTATAGGCTGTCGCCAATGATCTCCACGAATCAGTAGTAGATATATTTCCTACGAGCTTCTTACCTAACGAAGCATCTATTTTGGGCTGAAAGGCGCTACTGAGTTGTGAATAGGTATTCTTTCGCAAATAGTTTGTAGCGGCATCATTTGCACCAAAGAGAATATTAGTCGCATCGGCTATAGTCATATTCCGGATTGCACTGACAAAAACCGGCTTCGCTTCCGACGCGGCATCTTCCGCAGCACGATTCAATCGCAAAACGACATCATTTACCAGCTTATCTCCTCCCGGTACCAACCTGATGTTTTTCAGTATAGGTTGAGCCTCCTCCGGTAATAAAATCTTCAATGCCTGATTGGCAAAAAAACCATCCTGCTTATTTAGCCGTAAGACGGTATTGGCTGTACCCACCAGCAACGCTTCTTTCAAGCCTGAAGCATTATCTGTACCTGTCATCACATTCGAGTTAGTTGTGATTACCTGATTGGCGACTTGCTGTAATTCCGCGCATGATGTAGATAAAAGAGCTGTTACTCCTAATGTAATAATGACTTTATTCATAATCTCATGATTGAATGATCGTTTTGCAAATATAATCTTTTCCAAAAGAAAAAAGCAGGCCGTCGATATAAAACCAATGGTCTGCTTTCCCTTATATTATTGAGTGAACTCTTATTCCTTATGACTACACTAAGTTATTACTTCAACCCCCGATTCATTAGCAACGCATCCGGATTTGGTTCTGCTCCACGAAATTTTACATAGAGTTTCATCGGATCGTCACTGTTTCCTTTTTCCAGAATAATCTGACGATATCTGGTAGCAATCTCTTGATTAAAAATATTTTTTGTTTCCTCGAATGCATTGAAAGCGTCAGCATCAAGCACTTCCGCCCACAAATAACTATAATAACCGGCTGAATACCCTCCATTATCGAAGATGTGTTTGAAATAAGTAGTGCGATAGCGCGGAACGATTTCTTCTATCAATCCAATTTTAGCCATTGCTTCAGTTTCGAATTTTCGAACATCCTTCAATTCGGGAGAATCAATCATATGCCAGTTCATATCTAAAATGGCAGCAGCAACCAGCTCCGTTGTATTAAATCCCTGATTAAACTTAGAAACGCTTTTAATCTTTTGAACCAATGAATCGGGTATCATGTCTCCGGTTTTATAGTGACGTGCATACAGTTTCAGCACCTCGGGGTGAGTCGCCCAATGCTCCATTAGTTGTGATGGCAGCTCAACAAAGTCACGGGCTACGTTTGTCCCTGATACTTTCGGGTAAGAACAACGGGTCAACATTCCATGCATCGCGTGACCGAATTCGTGAAACAATGTTTCTACTTCATCCAGAGTTAATAACGAAGGTGCTTCAGCTGTTGGTTTCGTAAAGTTACCTACATTCACGATTACCGGACGGATCTCTTTTCCATTTTGTACATATTGATCGCGGAAATTACTCATCCACGCACCTACCCGTTTTCCGGCACGGGGGAAATAGTCGGTATATAGAATTCCTAAATAAGAACCATCTGCATCTTTTACTTCAAATGCACGTACATCAGGATGGTATACAGGCGCATTTTTAACTTCAGAAAACGAGATTCCGTACAACTTATTAGTTACTGTAAATACTCCGTTCAATACATTTTCCAGTTTGAAATAAGGCTTCAATTGTTCTTCATCAAGGGCATATTTTGCTTTGCGCACTTTTTCGGTATAAAACCACCAATCCCACGATTGCAATTTAAAAGTATTGCCTTCTGCATCAGAAAGCTTTTGCATCTCCCTTAACTCGTCTTTGGCACGTTGCAAAGCAGGTGTCCAGATGCGATTAAGCAGATTTAAAACCCGATCCGGAGTTTTAGCCATCTGAATATCAAGGGCAAAGTCTGCGTATGTTTTAAAACCCAGTAATTGCGATCGTTCGAGGCGCAATTTAGTTATTTTTAAACATAACTCTTTATTATCAAAGGCATTGTCATTATCTCCCCGGCTTATATAGCCTTTATATAGTTTTTCGCGCAGCTCTCGTTTTGTAGAATATTGCAGGAATGGCAACATACTTGGTTTTTGCACAGTGAATACCCATTTCCCATCGAGCTTTCGCAGTTTGGCTTCTTCGGCAGCAGCAATTTTAACCGATTGGGGCAATCCAGCCAAATCAGACTCATTATCTATCACTAAAATAAATCCGTTGGTCTCCTTCAACAGATTATCACCAAACTTTAGCGATGCTACCGCCAACTCCTTATTTATCTCCCGCATGCGTTCTTTCTGCGATTCGGTTAATAAAGCTCCGGCACGGACAAATTCTTTATAATACTCATCTAGTACACGCTTTTGCTCCGTTGTTAGCTTCTCACTTTCGCGATTATCATACACTGTCTTTATACGGCGAAACAATTTATCATTCAGTAATATATTATCAGCATGTTCCGTAAGCAATGGTGTTACAGTCTCAGCAATCTTCTGTAACTCATCGTTGGTTTCCGATTCAGTAATATTGAAAAACACCTGAGAGACTTTCTTCAGCACCACACCACTAAACTCAAGCGATTCAATAGTATTTTTAAATGTCGCCAATTCTGCATTAGAAGTAATCTGCTCAATTTCCTTAGCATGAATTTTCATGCCTTCCTGGAAAGCCGGCAAATAGTGATAATTTTTAATTTTATCGAATGGAGGCACTCCAAATGGAGTCTTATACTCTGAGAAGAAAGGATTGTTCTTTATCCCTTTTTGGGTTGCACAGGATGTCATCATAACAATGGCTATAAATAAATAGAGAGATTTCTTCATTTTCTGATAGTTGATTTACGGTTAAAGTATTCTATTGAAAAATATTACATAGTGAGACCTGTAAATATAACATTGATAATAATTCGTATAAGAGCTAAAATCCCATACAATTCACTGATAATTAACTCAATTCATCTTTAGCTGAAACGCAGAATCTTTGCTAACAGATATCTATTCTAAAGTAAAGTAACTGCTTATCGGGTAATGGTCTGAAAGTCTGATTCGGTCAACTTTACAATTATATGCTTTCAATGAAGGGGAGTGCAAAATATGATCGATCCGGAAATAGAAGAAGTTTTCGTTATATGAAATCCCCGGGCCGAAACCGGTCTCTACATATGAATCTTTCAAATCTCCGCGAATCGTATGATATGCATACGATATAGGTCCATCATTAAAATCTCCGCAAACAATTACATCGTGCGAACAGTTTTCAACGGTCTCATGTACAACTTTAGCTTGTGCTGCTCTCAACTTATAGGCTATCCCCATCTTTTGGACCACAACATCACTAAAATCCTCAATCGTTTCCGAAGAGAGATTCTTGATCACTTTTTTATAAACCAGTATATCTTTAGACGTGAACTTATTTGATTCCAAATGATTATTAATCACATCTAATTTTCGGTCATTTATTTTGATGCAATAATAAGCCGAAGCATTATACCTACTTTTAAAAGGAAGTTTATGTGAGGCAATTATCGGATATTTCGAAAAACAAGCCAGACCACTGAAATGCCATTTACTGTCGGTAGTAATAGTAAATTTATAATAAGGATAACCCTTGAAAGCCTTTAAAATACCTTTGCGATCCAAATAACCATCGTTTTTACTCCAGCCAAATTCCTGTATACATACAATATCCGCATTCTGCTCCAGAATGTATTTAATAGTAGGATTCGGGGCTTCCTCTGTGTGAGTGACGTAATTAAAACCTTTAACGTTGTAGGAAAGAATTTTGATCGTATTCGAGGGAAGAACTTTGTTCTGCTTATGCATCGGAAAATAAACAGAAAACTGTGTCCAACTAATAATCAGACCGACTAAAGAGAGAACAAAATATCTGCGCAAACGGATAATCCAGAAAAACAAAAAGGAAAGGTTCCCTAAAAAGAATACAGGAAAAAGCAATCCCATATAGGCAAATAAAACCCCTTTCTCCGGAGAAATCCTATCGGAAAAAGTGGCTAAACCCAATGCAAAAAAAACAGCTATATTGATCAGCAGCATGACTGCATGAAAAATACTCCCAATATGGAGTCGCTTCTTTATGTCATTCTTATTTTTTGCTTGCATCAAACAGGTATTTCTTTTCTTCGGCTGTCAAACTATCATATCCTGATTTTTTCAATTTATCTAAAATGGCATCCAACTGTTTATTTTCTTGATTTTTACGAACACGAAAATCCATATCGGTTTCTGCTTTTTTATACTTTACCGTCAATTTGGGTTTTGTCGCAGGTTTGACAAGGGATACCACAAAATCCATTATCCGGTTGAATCCTTTGGTTATGTCTTTACCGTGTTTATAACTTGCGACAAAAATATATCCCATAACAGCACCTCCCAAATGCGCAAAATGCCCGCCCGAATTCGCAGATGTAATACTCAGCAAATCAATTAGAATAGTTGCAGCTGCAATGTATTTCAATTTAATGTCTCCGAGTAAAAAAAGTCTTACCGAGAAATCGGGTATTCTAAAAGCTGTTGCACAAACAATAGCCAAAACCGCTGCTGAAGCTCCCTGCAAAGTCCCTACCTGAGCGGATGCCGTAAAGAATGGCAAGGTATTATATACCAAAATAAAGGTAAACGCACCTGCTAGTCCACCAAAGAAGTATAAGGCTACGAGCTGCTTTTCCGTAAAGAGTTGAAGAAATAAACCTCCAAACCAATACAACCACAACATATTAAATAAAATATGAAACATATCGTGGTGCATAAACATGTAGGTGATCAGCGTCCAGGGTTCCTGCAAAACCAGAATCGGCAATGAAGGCAAAACAAGGTAGTCGGAAAAATCCAGACTTCCGATGCTAAATAGTTTCCCAATATTCTGAAACAGAATAACGATCACAAATGCGACTGCATTGACAATGATAAATCGCTTTAAGGCATTACCATGCTTAAAGTGTTGTTTTATTTCAGTAAAAAAACCTGCCATTTTGATTATCTTTTTTCTTCCAATAACGCACTAAGAAAAAGCCAAACAACATACCACCCAAATGAGCGAAATGTGCAACATTATCACCCGAAAAGTTAACGATCCCAAAGGTTAACTCCATCACGCCATAGACAATCATCATATATTTGGCTTTAATGGGCACTGGTATAAACATTAAAAACAAGGGTGCATTCGGATAAAGCATTCCAAATGCCAGCAAAATACCAAATACGGCACCCGATGCACCAACAGTTACTAATACATTGAGTTGGTCACCGTACATGGCTATATTCGACAGGGAAGCACCCAAGGCAAGAAACCAGGTCAACTGTTGAATGATTGCAGCACCTAAACCGGTTATAATATAATAGTTCAGAAAACGTTTTGGTCCCCAGGTAATTTCCACTGTTCTCCCAAACATAAACACGGCAAACATATTGAAGAAGACATGCGAAATACTACTTGTATCGTGCAAAAACATGTACGTAAACAATTGATAAATTCGAAAATCCGGGGCTTGAAAATAATGCATTCCAAGCGAATTGATAAGATCGAAAGAAACACCTAAACTGTTGCCAACCACCGTTGGCAAAGTTATTGAAGCCAACCAAACCAATAAATTAATTATTATGATATTCTTGGTAACAGGTGGGATCCTGTCTATAAAACCACTTCCAGAGTTAAACATATAGCTGTTCTTTTTTCTGCAAATTTACTCTTTTTCGCCAAAAATCCGGTTTACCCCCCTTTCAAATAAGCTTTAAAAACCCACCTTATGGATTTTTTAGAAAATATTCAGGGTGAGATGTTGATTATGAAAAATTTAAACTTATATTTGCAAAGCTCAAATACAATTTTTTAACTCTAATCTATACTGATTTATGAACAAAGCTGAATTAATTGATGCGATCGCAGCAAAGGCCGGTCTCTCAAAAGCAGATTCAAAAAAAGCATTAGATGCTTTTACCGCTGTTGTGACAGAAGAATTGAAAAACGACGGCAAAGTAGCATTAGTAGGATTCGGTACATTTTCCGTAGTTGAAAAAAGTGCCAGAACCGGAATCAATCCCGCAACAAAACAACAAATTCAGATTGCTGCTAAAAAAGTTGCAAAATTCAAACCCGGAGCAGAGCTGGAAATCCAGTAATCTACCGGTGAATTTGGACAAGATAAGAGGTGTAAACTAAAGGTTTGCACCTCTTATTTTTTATCCTCTCCTCTAAAAGCATTATCTTTGCGGCATAAAATTAAGGGGGGTTATTGAGCGTGAAATGAAAAGTGAAATAACTCATCAACTTTCCAAATACAGCTTTGACTTCCAACATAAGACAAAAGTAACGACTTATTATATGAACATCGAATCTAAAATAGCCGCTTCGGTAGGCGAAGCGATCTTGAAACTGTATGGACAGGAAGTGAATTCCACACAAATTCAGTTATCCAAAACTAAAAAGGAGTTTGAAGGCCACCTGACTTTAGTGGTTTTTCCGTTCCTGAGAATCTCGAAAAAAAACCCCGAGCAAACCGCTCTGGAGATCGGTCATTATTTACAGGAAAATGAACCTGTAATTTCGTCTTTCAACGTGATTAAAGGATTCCTCAATTTGGTTATCGATGCAAAGGTCTGGATCGAACTGTTGCAAACAATTGCCAACGATGCTCAATACGGAATTGTTTCTGCTGACGACAATTCACCATTGGTGATGATAGAATACTCTTCTCCCAACACCAATAAACCACTTCACCTCGGACATGTACGCAACAACTTGCTCGGCTTCAGCCTTGCTGAAATATTGAAAGCAAACGGCAATCGGGTAGTAAAAACCAATATTGTAAACGACCGTGGCATCCACATCTGTAAATCGATGTTAGCCTGGAAAAAATACGGAAACGGAGAAACTCCCGAAAGCACTGGAATGAAAGGTGACCACCTGGTTGGAAAATATTATGTCGTTTTCGATAAAGAATATAAAGCCCAAATCAAAGAGTTGACAGACGCAGGGCAAAACATTGATGAAGCAAAAAGAAACGCTCCATTAATGCTCGAAGCGCAAGAGATGCTTCGCCAATGGGAAGCCAATGATACTGAAATAGTTGAGATGTGGCGAATGATGAATAGCTGGGTATATGCAGGTTTTGATGAATCATACAAAAAACTGGGTGTTGATTTCGATAAAATCTATTATGAGTCGGAGACATATCTTGAAGGTAAGAACAAAGTACTCGAAGGTTTAGCGAACAATGTTTTATATCAAAAAGAGGACTCTTCTGTTTGGGCGGATCTCACAGGTGATGGACTGGACCACAAGCTGCTGCTTCGTGGAGACGGAACCTCTGTTTATATGACTCAGGATATTGGCACTGCGAAACTACGTTACGACGATTACCCCATCAATAAGATGGTTTATGTTGTAGGTAATGAGCAAAACTATCACTTCCAGGTTTTGGCAATCCTGCTCGATAAGCTGGGTTTTGAATGGGGCAAAAGCCTTGTGCACTTCTCATACGGAATGGTGGAATTACCCGAAGGCAAGATGAAATCACGTGAAGGAACTGTTGTAGATGCCGACGATCTGGTAGATGAAATGGTGAATACAGCCCGCGAAACATCGCAAGAGTTAGGCAAACTCGATGGGTGCACAACGGAAGAGGCTGAAAAAATCGCTTATACCGTAGGTATGGGTGCATTGAAATACTTCATTTTAAAAGTTGATCCCCGTAAAAACATGACTTTCAACCCGAAAGAATCGATCGACTTTAACGGTAACACAGGTCCGTTCATTCAATATACGCATGCACGCATTTGTTCGGTTTTGCGTAAAGCAGAAGAACAAGGTATTGAGCTCAACAAAGCTATCGAAAAAAGTCTGACTCTTTCTGAGAAAGAACAAACTCTGATTCAACTAATTGCGGACTTCAAAAATGTGGTGAAAGATGCAGGTAAAGAATATAGCCCGGCCATTATCGCAAATTACATTTATGATCTGGTAAAAGAATACAACCAATTCTACCACGATCACTCAATCTTAAAAGAAGAAAATGAAGGATTACGTCACTTCCGACTAATGCTTTCTAAAAATGTAGCAAAAGTGATTAATTCAGGAATGGCATTACTTGGAATAGAGGTTCCCGAACGAATGTAAATAGTTTCTTTCTCTTTTAAATCTACAATGATACAAGTCATTTCCTCTTGCCCAACAACTCAAGACGAATGGCTCTCAACTTAACAACAGGGTTTTCGAGCAATGAATAAAAATTCATGCGCCGAGAATCCTGTTGTTGTTTCTATAATGTAGTATCTTTGAATTTAAACTGCTCAAATTTAGCAAATCCAATAAAAAATTATTGACATGACAGAAAAAATGATACAAGAGCTGACTGCATTTCAGGTGAATGAGATTACTGAAAGTATGGTCTATCGCAATCTTGCAAAGCTGGAGAAGAATCCCGAGAACATCCGTGTAATGACACACATAGCCGATGAAGAGCTAAAGCACTACAATATCCTGAAAAAATTCACCAGGCAGACTCCGCAACCTAATCGACGCCGGGTGTGGTGGTTTACTCAAATAGCCCGCATTCTAGGTGTTACCTTTGGCATAAAATTAATGGAAAAAGGGGAAGTACATGCGCAAAGTAGTTATGGCGCTTACGAAGAATATCCTGAATTGAAACAAATAGCACACGAAGAGGGTGATCACGAAAAGGAACTGATTAATATGATTGACGAGGAGCGCCTTAATTATATGGGATCGGTTGTACTGGGATTGAATGATGCTCTGGTAGAACTGACAGGCGCTCTGGCCGGATTCACCCTCGCGCTGAACAACCCACACCTAATAGCTCTCACCGGAAGTATTACAGGAATTGCGGCGGCCTTATCAATGGCGTCATCAGAATACTTGTCGACCAAATCAGAAGGTCATGGTAAAAGTGCGTTCAAAGCTTCGGTATATACAGGCACTGCCTATCTGATTACAGTATTGCTATTGATACTTCCCTTCTTATTACTTTCTAATATATTCCTCTCGCTTTCGATCACCATTGGCACAGCCCTTTTTATTATTGCGATCTTTAACTACTACTACTCTGTAGCAAAAGATGAAAGCTTTAAGCATCGTTTCTTCGAAATGGCTGCCTTAAGTACTGCTGTAGCAGGAATTAGCTTTGGAATCGGTTACTTACTAAATAAGTTTACCGGAATTAGCGCGTAGCGAACTCTGACTTTATCATAAAATAAAACCGCCCTACATTAAATGCAGGGCGGTTTTTTATTTTCAAAAATCCGTAGAATTAGTCTTTGAATTTAGCAACCAAATACTCGCGGTTCAAACGAGCGATGTTGCTAATTGAGACGTTTTTAGGACATTCAGCTTCGCAAGCACCGGTATTAGTACAATTACCGAAACCAAGTTCGTCCATTTTACCAACCATCGCTTTAGCGCGACGGGCAGCTTCGACACGACCTTGGGGTAACAATGCAAACTGGCTAACTTTTGCTGAAACAAACAGCATAGCCGAACCGTTTTTGCAAGCTGCAACACATGCACCGCAACCGATACATGAAGCTGAGTCCATTGCTTCATCCGCATCTACTTTAGAGATAGGAATTGCGTTAGCATCAGGAACACCGCCTGTATTTACAGACACATAACCTCCAGCTTGCATGATTTTGTCGAATGCGTTACGGTCAACCATCAAGTCTCGGATTACAGGGAAACCTGCAGAACGCCAAGGCTCGATAGTGATGGTTTCTCCATCTTTGAATTTACGCATGTGCAACTGACAGGTGGTTACATCTTCGTCGGGTCCGTGTGGGTGACCGTTAACGAAGAGTGAACACATACCGCAGATACCTTCACGGCAGTCGTGGTCAAACACAACAGGCTCTTGACCATCATTTACCAATTTCTCATTAAGGATATCCAACATTTCAAGGAATGAACTGTCTATTGAAATATCGCTCAATGAATAGGTCTCGAATTTACCTTTTGTCTTCGGACCTCTTTGACGCCAAACTTTCAGCGTTATATTGATTGTTTTTTCCATTGTTTCTTTTTGTAAACTAGTAAACTAATGTTACGCTTTGTAATTACGTTGTTGAACTTTCACGAATTCGTAGTTCAGGTCTTCTTTCAACAATTCCGGCTCTTTGTCATCACCATTATATTTCCAGCAACCTACATACGAGAATTTATCATCCTGACGAAGAGCTTCGCCATCTTCAGTCTGATATTCTTCGCGGAAGTGTCCACCACAAGATTCTTCTCGGTGAAGAGCGTCGCTTGCCATCAGGTAACCGATTTCGATAAAGTCAGCTACACGAAGTGCTTTTTCCAGCTCTGTATTCAAGTCGTCACCGGCACCCGGGATACGAACATTTGACCAGAACTCTTTCTTAACTGCTTTGATTTTCTCAATAGCTGTTTCGAGACCGGCTTTGTTACGCCCCATACCTACGAAATCCCACATAATCAGACCCAATTCTTTGTGAATAGAATCCACAGAACGTTTTCCTTTGATGCTCATCAGTTTGTTGATACGCTCTTTGATCGCTTTTTCTGCTGCATCGAATTCAGGCAATGAAGTGCTGTAACGAGGTACAGTAATCTGGTCTGAAAGGTAGTTTTGAATAGTATAAGGCAACACGAAATATCCATCAGCCAAACCTTGCATCAATGCAGATGCACCAAGACGGTTAGCACCGTGGTCAGA
Organism: Bacteroidales bacterium; assembly: GCA_963668555.2. Lineage (GTDB taxonomy): Bacteria > Bacteroidota > Bacteroidia > Bacteroidales > UBA7332 > CAXXIC01. The sequence continues at coordinate 2,786,910 of CAXXIC010000001.1, read as the reverse complement.
GAAGTTAGCTTCACCGATAGCGAATAGACCTTTGATTGAAGTTTGCAATTCGTAATCCACCCAAACACCACCCATTGTGTAGTGGATTGCAGGGTAAATCATCATCGGAGTTTCGTATGGATTCTCATCAACGATTTTGTCGTACATCTGGAAGAGGTTACCGTAACGAGCTTCAACAGTTTTTTGACCTAAACGCTCAATAGCAGCAGAGAAGTCAAGGTAAACGGCCAAACCGGTAGAGCCTACCCCATAACCAGCATCGCAACGCTCTTTAGCAGCGCGAGAAGCAACGTCACGAGGAACCAAGTTACCGAACGCAGGGTAACGACGCTCCAAATAGTAGTCGCGATCGTCTTCTTTGATTTGAGTTGGTTTAAGTTTGCCGGCGCGGATAGCTTCAGCATCCTCTTTTTTCTTCGGAACCCATATACGACCATCATTACGAAGAGATTCTGACATCAAAGTCAGTTTAGACTGAGATTCTCCGTGAACAGGAATACAAGTCGGGTGAATCTGAGCGTAGCAAGGGTTAGCAAAGTAAGCTCCTTTTTTGTAAGCTTGGATTGCAGCAGAAGCGTTTGAACCCATTGCATTAGTAGAAAGGAAGAAAGCGTTTCCGTAACCACCGGTAGCGATTACTACTGCGTGAGCAGCGAAACGTTCAATTTTACCGGTAACCAGGTTACGGGCAATGATACCACGAGCACGACCGTCTATGATTACAACGTCGAGCATTTCGTAGCGGGTATAAAGTTTTACAGAACCTTTACCTACCTGACGGCTCAATGCTGAGTATGCGCCAAGCAACAACTGCTGTCCTGTCTGACCTTTAGCGTAAAAAGTACGAGATACCTGAGCACCACCGAAAGAACGGTTGTCCAAAAGACCGCCGTATTCGCGAGCGAAAGGTACACCCTGAGCCACACACTGGTCGATGATGCTGCCTGAAACTTCAGCCAAACGGTGAACGTTGGCCTCACGAGCACGGTAGTCACCACCTTTGATAGTGTCGTAGAACAAACGGTAAACTGAGTCACCGTCGTTTTGATAGTTTTTAGAAGCATTGATACCACCTTGTGCAGCGATAGAGTGCGCACGACGAGGTGAATCCTGGATACAGAAGTTCAACACGTTGAAACCAAGTTCACCGAGTGAAGCAGCTGCCGAACCTCCGGCAAGGCCGGTTCCGACAACGATGATGTCAAGACGGCGTTTGTTAGCCGGGTTAACCAATTTCTGATGAGCTTTGTAGTTACTCCACTTTTCAGCCAACGGCCCTTGAGGAATTTTAGAATCTATTTTTGACATAACAAATTTTTTTCTGATATGAATTAATCAAATTACTCGCTGATTACAAGCTCTTCAGGTAGAAAACTATAACTACTAGAGCAAATGCAAGGAATACGATGGTTGAGAAGATGTTTGAAATACATTTCAAACGGTTAAACCACACTTTACCATTCCAACCCACACTTTGGAACATGCTCCAGAAACCGTGAGTCAGGTGGAACCACAATGCAACAAACCAAGCCAGATAAAGAACTACATAAACAGGATTAGCAAACAATTGCTGAACCAATTCTGCACCTGATTCAGATTGACCTGATACCAAACCGGCAAACATCATTTTGTACCAGAAGTTAAACAGGTGCAATACCATAAAACCAAGAACGATAGCTCCCAACACATACATGTTTTGAGAAGTCCACTCTACAGTCTTCGGAGTTGAAGTCACTGCATAACGTTCTGTACCACGCGCTTTGCGGTTCTGAAGAGTCAGAATGGACGCATAAATGATGTGGATTACAAAACCGGCTGCTAACACAAGTGTACCCACCAATGCATACCAGTTAATACCCAAAAATTCACATACCATGTCATAAGCCTCGGTCGAGAAAACCGCCACCAGGTTCATAGACATGTGAAACAACAAAAACAGAATAAGGAAAAGACCTGATACACTCATGATCAGTTTTCTCCCAATTGATGAATTAAGAAGCCACATAAAGATTTAATTTAGATTTAATTAATGAATGATTATCTTACTTGTAATACTACGTCGTTTTTTGCACGCGCAAAAATACTGCTTTACGGCATACGATACAAATAATATTACGGAAATATTTCCACAATGAAACAGGAAAGAATCAGATTATAGCAGACCAGAGAAGTTTGGTGACAAATAATAGGAAGATAGTGGAATTGCAACGCCAATACCATACAATGGCATGATTCTAATTACATTTTAATCTGAAAGATAAGACACATCATTACCGCTTATCAATATAGACATATCGATAGGGTTTTGTATTTTTGGCGAGAGGAATAGATATCCCGGTTTGAAGGTTGAAACTGAACTGACCTTTGGGTAAGTAGTACCGCCCCAGTGAAGGAGAAAAGAAATCAGAGGCTATGAAGAAATTAATCCAACCTGGAGTCAGATTTAAAGCAAGGCCAAAACGATTTGAGTCCTTTTGAAGTAAAGCACAAGTAGAGGTGAGCGTAATCCAATTTAAAGGTTTTGCGGTTAATGCGAGTACAAATTCGCCTGTTGGGTTATCTGATGAGTAATAATAATTTGCAAGCATACCCAAACGCACCTCCTGATGTCGGATATTTTTAAAAATAGTATATTCGGCACTTGCTCTTATCGTTGTAGGTAACATTTGAGTATACCCCTTTACTTGGGTATCTTTTTTAAATCGTGCTAAATCCGATGTTCTTTCCCTTAATGCCCAAAGCTGAGAAGACCATGTATCCGTCCAATCGTGATCAGCTACCCCTTCAAAACCTTCAAAAGAAGCTTCACTGTCAGCTATTCCTCGTTGCACAGATGATGCATTCCACCTTATAAACCCCAACCCACTTATACTAAGAGCTAAATCAGTCTTAGAATCGGGCATATATGTGATTCCGAAATCTACAGCTGCTCCATAACCTGCCGGTTTTCGGCTGCGTGTCCATTTATAATCTTCATACGAAAGATAACCAGCTGAGTCAACGTTAAAAGAAAGAATTTTGGACATCAACAACGACTCGCCCTGAGCACGAATAGCCCATCCGTCTAAATCACGATCAATATCAAATTGACTGTAACGAATCATTGCTGAAGATAATCCAGCGAGCAATTTGACCTTTCCGCCTATCCTTAACTGGTCACTCTTTTCAACTGAATAACCCAACGCTGCCTCAATCCAATAAGTATTGCTGAATCTGGTACTTTTAAAATCATAATGACTAACACTGGTATCCAGAGTCAATTTGGCTAATCGAAACAAACCATTCGGTAAATTGGCATATAAGTTTTCCTTTACTGACAAATCAAATGACCAAAATTCGTTCTTTGGGGTAAAAAAGCCAAAGGAAAGCAGATCCATTCTAGCGCTTTGAGCCATATAATTTTCAGGTTTAACCGTTCGCATAAAATCCTCTCCAACAACCTGGGAATCCAGAAAAATAACATCCTTGTCATTTATCCTGTATAGGAAATTAGATAACCCTACATTGGAAGTCCCTCCCACCTGCAGATCACCCAATACCGGAAGAGAAATATATCCATATTCGGGCACAAACGATGGATTGTACTGATGCCTTTGACTCAATTCTCTCATAAAATAAAGAGAGTAAAATTGTTGCGACAATACAGACATCTGAGTTATAAAAGATAAGATAACTGATATGAACAGACTTTTCATGGTAATAAGATAAACCTTGTTTGAGACTGTTGTAACGTCCTCTTATTTGAAGTAATAATTCCTTTTTATAACGATAAAAAGGCAAATCTAATAATAGAACAATTCTATCGTCAAACTTACTCTTTTGTAAACATTTTTTACATAAGCAATAAAATGTGCAAAAGGCTACATTTCAAGATGCTTAGAACCTGAGAATATGAATGTAAGTTACTAAATATTCACTCAGCACCTCATAACAATGAGGTACTGAACTCTTCATAAAAGATAGAAATCGGGCTTTCACAGTCGGTCATTATAAACATAGCGATAAGGCTTTCTATTTTTACACAGAGGGATAGAGATGCCTGTTTGTAAATCAAATACAAATTGACTGATAGGTAAAAGTTGACGATTAAGCTTGATTGCAAGAAAGTCTGATGCGAGAAAAAAATTGATCCATCTGGGTGAAGCATTTAAGGCAAGACCAAAACGGTTGGGATTCTTTTGAAGAATAGCATATGTTGTGGTTATGCTTAACCAGTCAGCTGGCTTAAAAGTTAGTGCGGTAACAAATTCGCCATTCGGGTAATTCTGATTATAATAAATATTAGACAACATGCCAACTCGTACTTCCTGTTTTCTAGAATTTCTACAAATAGTATATTCAGCACTAGCTCTAATCGTAGTAGGCAACCATTGATTATATCCACAGGACACAGCTGTCTCTTTAAATCTAGCAAAGTCTTTTGCTTGTTGCTTTAGAATCCAAAACTGAGATGACCAGGTTGAATACAACTGAGCATCCAGTGTAAAACCGTTAAAAGTGACTGTACTTTCTGCCATCCCGTGCTGCACCGATGATTGTTTCCAATGTAAAAAACCTAAATTCTCAAGACTAGCAGCAAGAGTAACATTTGGAGTTGGATTATATGTAATACCTAAATCAAACGCAGCTCCATAACCGGCAGGCTCCCGATTATAACCATTCCACAAATAATCTTTAAAAGAAAAGTATCCTGCAGAATCTTTATCTAAAGAAACCATTTTAGACGCTAACAATGATTCCCCTTTAGCTAATACACCCCAATTATCTTGATTCAAATCGACATCAAACTGACTGTAGTTTATGGTTGCTGATGATAATCCGGCCAGAAATTTAATCTTCCCTCCCACTCTAACGTGGTCATTAACTTCAAAAGAATATCCCAAAGCAGATTCCAACCAATATGTATTCTCATACTTAATATTCTTTAGATCAAAATGGTTTGTTGAAGAATTCATTCCCAATTTGGCAAAACGTAATAAATCACCCGGCAAATTAACATAAAGATTTTCTTTAATAGAAAGATCGAACGACCAGAACTCATTCTTTTTAGTAAATAACCCACAAGATAACAAATCTATTTTCAAATCCTGATTCATGTAGTTTTCTGGTTTGATTGAACTTATAAATTCGTCATCACTCACTGAAGGATGCATAAAAGTAACCAGTTTATTCGCTTTTTCATAAATAAAATTAGATACACCTAAATTGGAAGATCCCCCGACTTGTATATTCCCAAGAATCGGTAAAGAAATATAACCATATTTGGGCACAAATGCCGGATTATACTGATGCCTCTGACTCATTTCTCCCATAAAATAAAGAGAATGTACCGACTGAGACGAAACAGACATCATTACCAAGACTAGCAAAAAAACAAAAAGAATGAAACTTTTCATGATTAATAAAAAACAAAAGAATTCAGGGTACACAGTAGTTTATGAACCAGCAGATTTACAAATAGAAAAATATTGATTTGTTATTTTAAACATGATTAATGTTCCATTATCGAAGTTGTGACATAAACCATTTAGTTGATTTACTATCACTTTAAAGACAAAGCAATATTGAAACACATGCATGAGTAATGCTAGATTTTCATTTGAATTTGTATTGAATTCCATTTGGAATTCGGGCTTTTAGAGCGACAGACACATATTGAGTCGCTCTGATCGGCATGCCGGCAACCGTTTGATTACTCGACGCAGTTATCTTAAAGGTGAGAGCATCTAGTTTTTCCAATGAACCGAAAACTAATTCTTTAACACCCAGATTAATTTTACTTAGTCGTGCCGTTCCATCTAAATCCCCTGCATTGATTTTATTTGATGCTGTAATTTCAATATCTTGAATTATATTTTTACACTTATCCAACGGTATAATTTCAAAATCCAACTCTAAGGGGATTTGATTTTCAACATGAGCTATAAGTTCTACATCTTTAGCATAAGCAATTATTTCAGACAATTTACTGTGCAAATCAGCAACTGTATCTTGATACACAATCTTAAAATCCTCACCAAATTCAAATGGAATATTAATATCATACTTAAGATCAATTTGATTTAGCTTTGACGCCAAATCAATAACATTTTTTTCTCCAGAAACTTTTGGACTAATTTTCACGACTATGTCATCAGGCACTTTTTTAAGCAGTGCGGGCAGATTTGGAATCGTAATGGGAAAATATCCTACAGATATAGCCTTAGTTGGATCCTTTGCCATTAAAAAATTACTCCAAGTAACTTCTCCCGGTTTAGTTGCCGCTGCTATTGTCAAACTACTTGAAACGGTCGCATCAGGAATCTCTGCGCCATTCTTCATTGGAATTAGTTCTACATTTACATCAATGCCTCCCCCTAACGTATTTCCTGCTTGAAGAATCAGTACAGGATTCTGAATATCCAAAGTTATTTCTTGGTCTATTAACAGCTTTGGTAGATTCAGAGCGATATTTTTTGTAATAGGAACTATATTCGGTGTTACTTTTCCTTCAATCATAGAAAAACCAATCGGATCCACTGTCAAAGACGGAATAATTTGCATATTTCTCAAATTAGTAGCGTTCACATCTTTCACATAGATTGAACCGGACAAGGAAACTTGTTGAGCAAAGTTAAACATGCCATCAATCAACTCCAGGCCATTATCTCCAAAATCGAATTTTTCTAACTCAAACACCTTCGAAAACCCCTCACTCACTTTAAATCCACGATTCAAGATTATTTCATTTTTATAATTGGTTGCTCCCGACTCAAACTTCAGGCACCCTGGCAGCTTAACCGTGTAATTATCAAAAAAGACCGAGTCTATTCCGGCAGGAAGACCTTTAACATCTATTCTTAGATGAGTCTTTGCGGGAATTCGCAATGCAGCAGAGTAGACCTTCTGCACTTCGGTTGCCACAAATCTGTCAATTTTAATTTCAGTTGTTCTTGTCGGCAGTTCATAAATAATCTTAGCAAGTCGCAAGGAAGGATATGTATCATTCGACACCTCCACACTTATCGGATCGATATGTATAGGAGCAATTTCAAAACTAAAGGGTTTTATGGCTGCCAAATTCATTTGCAATGAATCTTTTTTATGCAAAGAATAAAGTCCGGTCTGATCAGCCTGAATCATTTTCTGGCCGGCTCTATCCAATATTGAACTAAGTAAAATCCGGCGGGAATTTCCGATTGGAAAAATCAACGAGTCGCCTCCCAAAGCGATATCCGTATTCACTCCTTTTGATAAATCATACACATCTTTAACGCATGATGTCAGAACCATTGGAATAACTAATGTTAACAAAACAACTCGAAAAAGCAGCGATCTTTTTGCCACATATCGACTAATCAAGAAATTTAAAGGATTATCCATACTCAAATTTATACCTTTATTCAAACTACACAACAATGATTCATTCCAATCCCAAGAATATTCTGCTTGTTTGAACTCCTAAAAATAAAAAATATTCAAATGAACAATCAACCTTACAACTGATCCAAATTACACCCTCCAGTAACCTAACTCAAGTCAAAAACAATGTCCGAAAATTCATAGGAAATAATTCGACACATACCCCGTAATATAGATAATTGAAATACCAAGGATCGGTTCAATTCCAAGAAAAGAATATTTATGCATTATTTTCGCACTAAGAATATACCAAACAGAGAGAATTGAACACAAAAAATCCGACATCTTGAGTCTTCCAAAATACTCAAAATATCGGATTTTACCAATCTATTAAAAGTCTGGTTATTCCGCCAGAATCAATTCCGCCAAATAATGGTAATGCTCATCTTCGTAAATCTTTTCGCATTTAAAACCGTGTTGATGCGCCAACGCATCGAGTGTATCGAAGTCGATGTATATCCAATCAAAAGTTACACCCTTATAGTTTCCAAAATCCATACGATACCTCATTTCACCGTAATAGGCTCCATTGAGATTGATCAGCGCGCTACCGTCTTCCTCTTCATACATATAAATGATATTGGAAGAGTCGAGTACAATTTTTCCTCCTGGATTCAACATTTTTTTGGCCTGAACAAAAAACTGAGTGAAGTTATCCAGGTTCTGCGCAATGCCAATTCCATTCATTAACAGAAGCAGTGTATCGAACTTCTCTTCTTTCATCGAAAAGAAATCCTGCATGCGTGCATCTGTTACTCCGCGCATTTTCATTACCTCGACAGCTCCTTCTGATATATCAATGGCAGTCACTTCTTTCTCCTGACTTTGCAGCCAAAGGGCATGACTTCCGGCACCTGCACCCGCATCAAGCACCCGACCGTCACAACGGTTTAGAGCAATTTGTTCTAGTTCCGGCATTTTTGCAAATGAGCGAAAGAAAGTCGCCACATCCCATTTCTCTGTTTCAGCTAAATCGCTGTGGACAGAAAATTTGGCATTCTTCATGCCTTTCTGATAGGCTAACAAGCCTTTACCGTAGGCATCTTTATCTAATATTTTCATTGTGTTATAGTAAGAGTGAGGAGCTGTGAAATTTAGTTACTATGTTATTCAAATACTTAGTTCTTCCGCTCCAGTTCGCGCAAGTTTTCCATTTTTTTCTTTTCGAGGAATCCGTAGATTCCTTCGAGGTGTTCGGTCACTTTCTTGTTACCGAATTCGTAAACCTTTGTTACCAATCCATCAAGGAAATCACGGTCGTGCGATACCAGAATCAATGTTCCGTCAAAAGCTTGCAGAGCTGCCTTCAGAATATCCTTGGTTTTCATATCCAGGTGGTTGGTCGGCTCATCGAGGATAAGCAGGTTCACCGGTTCCAGCAACAGTTTGATCATCGCAAGACGGGTACGTTCTCCCCCCGAAAGCACTTTCACTTTTTTGGCCGAAGCCTCTCCGCCAAACATGAAGGCTCCAAGTAGGTCTTTTATTTTATTGCGGATTTCACCGACTGCTACATCATCTATCGTTTGGAATACGGTTAGATTTTCATCCAGCAATGATGCCTGATTTTGTGCAAAATAGCCAATCTGCACGTTATGGCCTAAAGTCAGGTGGCCATCATATTCTATTTCACGCATGATACATTTCACCAGCGTCGATTTACCTTCACCATTTCGGCCAACGAATGCGACTTTTTCACCACGCTCGATGGTAAAATTGGCATTGCTAAAAACATTATGATCACCATAGGTTTTAGACAAACCTTCTGCCACAACGGGATAGGTACCCGAACGGGGTGATGGCGGGAAACGCAGGCGCAAAGCAGATGTATCCTCCTCGTCCACTTCGAGAATCTCCAGCTTTTCGAGCATTTTCACGCGCGACTGTACCTGAAGCGTTTTCGAATAGGTTCCCTTGAATCGCTCTATAAATTCCCGGTTTTCAGCAATCATTTTCTGTTGCTCTTCAAAGGCTTTTTGCTGCTGCACACGGCGATCTTTACGCAGCTCCAGGTATTTAGAGTAGTTTACTTTATAGTCATAGATACGCCCCATTGTTACCTCGATGGTACGGGTCGTTATATTATCGACAAATGCACGGTCATGTGAAATCACGATCACCGCTTTGGCGCTGGTAGTAAGGAATTCTTCAAGCCATTGGATTGAATCGATATCCAGGTGGTTGGTCGGCTCATCAAGCAGAATCACATCTGGATTACGCAACAAAATCTTTGCCAACTCAATCCGCATACGCCATCCCCCGCTGAAATCACCTGTCGGACGGGTAAAATCTTCACGATTAAATCCCAATCCAAGCAAAGTCTTTTCCACTTCTGCTTCATAGTTGGTAGCATCTATGCTGTAAAACTTCTCGCTCAGGGTAGATACTTTTTCTATCAATTCATAATAGCTGTCCGATTCATAATCAGTACGTTCAGCCATTTCTTTATTTAATGCTTCAATCTCATTTTCCATTTCGAAAAGATGAGCAAAAGCCTGTGAGGTCTCTTCAAATACCGTACGGTTGTTTTCAGTCATCAAATGCTGGGGCAGATAAGCGATCACCGCATCTTTCGGAGCCGACACCTTACCGCGGCTGGGTGTACGTTCGCCCGCCAATACTTTGAGCAGTGTCGATTTTCCCGCACCGTTTTTACCCATCAAGGCAATGCGGTCTTTCTCATTGATGACAAATGAAATATCCTGAAACAGCGTCGATCCGCCAAATTCTACCGTAAGTCCGTCTACTGAAATCATATTATTGTTTAGAAATTTGGCTGCAAAGATAGGGAAAGTTTGGTGAATTAAGAAGTTAGCAAAAGTTACGAGGTGCTATCGAAAAAGCATTTCACCTAAATCAACGTGGACAGAATTCTCCGTTTTTGTACAGATTTGCCATTAATCTTAGATTATATATATTGAAGCAAGCAAAGCAAATAGCTACCTTTGCATAAAGCAATTAACCATTCATCTTAAACCTGTCATTTATGAAAAAAAGTATAATCGCAACCCTGCTAGTTATATTTAGCCTCTCTGTCACGGCGCAGCAAAAGCAGTATACCAATCAACCGCTGGTACCCGATAATTTGGCCGATCCCACCATCGTCCAATTCGGTGACACCTACTACCTCTATGCCACCAGCGATGTAGGTGATGTGAAGTCCGATTTGAGTATTTCGGGTAATCCAGTGGTATGGAAGTCCAAAGACTTTGTCAATTGGAGCTTCGAGGGAACAATTCTCCCCGGCATCGATTGGCATAAATATCGGTATTGGGCACCGGGACGCGTAATCAAAAATAAAGGGAAGTACTATCTCTATTTTACATGCGAAGGGCCGACTCTCGTCGCTGTGGGAAATACACCCGAAGGGCCGTTTCACCTGGCAAACGGCCCCGAAAACTTCATAGGAAAAGAGAAAAACTCAGCAGTTGCCGACGACATCGATGGATGCCCTTTCATCGATGACGATGGCAAAGGGTACATCTTCTGGCGACGACGCAAAGCTGCACGTCTCACGGACGACTATCTTAAAACATCAGGTGAAACAGTCAATATTCCCACCGGTTGGAAAGGTTATTCCGAGGGACCACAAATGTTTAAACGCAAAGGTATTTACTACTATCTGTATACAAATGGCGGATATGCCGATTACCAATATGGTTACGTGATGAGTAAAAAGTCTCCTCTCGGCCCATTCGAAACACCGGAAAATGATATTATTCTCTCGACCGATTTGAAGCAAAACATCTGGGGACCCGGCCACGGCTTTGTCTTTTGCAAAAACAATACCGACGAATGGTATTTCGTCTACCTGGAATACGGCATCGGTGGAACCACCCGCCAGATCTACGTTTCCCGTTTAGAATTTAATGCCAACGGAACCATTCGACCTGTGCAGATCGACAATAAAGGCGTTGGAGCACTAGCCAAAATCAAGCAGCCGAAACAATTATTGTTATCCAATGCTGTGGCATCCGCTTCATCCGCCCGCCCTGAAATGACCGTAACCGCCCACAATTGGCGTAACCAAAAAGACCTGAAATTCCACCTCCCCGACACATTACCTACTCGTCAGCACAATTTCGAACCTGCTAATGCACTCGATAATTCCAATTACACCCGTTGGTGGGCAGCCCCCGACGACACCCTCAAATACTGGCAAGTCGATTTCAGTGAAGTGAAAAAGATAAAACGATTGGAAGTCTACTTTGTGCACCCTTCACTGGGACACGCATTTGTTTTAGAAAAATCACTCGACGGCAAAAACTGGCAAACTGCATACGAAGAAAAAACGCAAACCATCCGCTCTCCCCACGTAGCTAAAGGAATCGGACAGTCCCGCTTCTTACGCATCCGCATTCTTGCCGGAGAACCCGGAATATGGAATGTAAAACTTTTATAACCTATTTCTATACAACGAAACGAGGCTGTCTTTGAAGGCTGCTTCGTTTTGTATAGTAAAGCCGAATAGAATTGCGACAAAAGGAGAAGTCACTAACTTTGTTTCATGGAAAGATTTTTAAGCCCGTCAGAGCGGGATTTACTCAGTAAACTACAACGGAGCGTTTCAGACAAATTGAAATACATTCGTATAACCGTTCTGTTACTCTTGGATAAAGGGAGATCGGTAACCGAAATAGCAGAGGATTTAGGAATAGACGGTAGTACTGTCTATAGATATAAACAAGCTTATGATACAGATGTATTAGATATCTATCTGGAAACTAACTACAAAGGGAGGTGGGGCTTATTGAGTTGTATAGAGTTGAGTCGCCTTAGGTCAGAATTAGATCGAACGCTTTATACAGAATGTAAACAAATTATCGAGTATATCCGTACCCATTTTAAGGTAAGATATAGCGTAAGTGGAGTAAGAGATCTGCTTCACCGTATCGGTTATAGTTACAAACTAACAACGGAGGTTCCGTGTGAAGCTAAAGCTGAAAAGCAAGAACAATTCTTACAAGAAACCCTTCCTACTCTTCTGGAAGAAGAAGAAAAAGGAGAAATCATCATATATTATATTGACGGTGTGCATCCCACACACAACAGTCGTAGTACATTTGCCTGGATAGAAAAAGGGAAAGAACGGGAACAGCCGACTGTCAGCGGCAGGGATCGGGTGAATATCAACGGCGCTTTAAATGCTTTGGATGTAACTGATATTGAGATTGTTGAATCTAATTCAGTCAATGCGCAAAGTACCCAGGAACTCTACGCGAAATTACTTGCAAAACATCCGGACAAGAAAATCAAGGTGATCAGTGATAATGCCAGGTATTATAAAAATGCAGCCTTAAAAGAATGGTTGTCTGCTAATGAAAGATTAGAACAGATATTCCTTCCGGCATACTCCCCAAATTTGAACCTGATAGAACGGCTTTGGAAGTTTATGAGAAAGAAGATCATCAACACAGGATTCTTCAGAACCAAAAATGAATTCAAGAAAGCATTGCTCAATTTTTTTGAGCAAATCCATGTCTATAAACAGGACCTAAAATCTCTTTTAACCCTAAAATTCAAAGTGATTAATTCGCAATCCTTAGCGCTTTGACTATAATATATCATTAGGGCGTCTCCCTGCGCTATCCGTTGCGAGTCCTCGGACTGAAATACAGTCATGTGATCTCCCCATTCTTATCCCTCTCGTTCCGGTGCTGTGTATATCACTTCGATTTGCTTCCTTTTCTTCAAAGCAAACCACATCTGCACTTCCTCACCTCAGCACTATTATAGCCCTCTTTAGATCACATTTTCTTCACTACAAAATTAGGCTCAGCACCTTTAGAAACTAATATCGGAGAAAAAGTCATTTTGCTCTGGGGAAAGGGAAAGTGACTTCTGCATTATTCATTCTTGACTCTGGGAAATGGGATATAGCTCAGGGGAAAGTACATTTAACATCGGGGGAAATGAAACAGTCGTTGGGGTGATTAAAACTCACACCGGAGATATTAGAGTTTATGTAGATTTAATTACAGGTCAAATTTGACAAATCTTTATTTAGTTGATATGATGTCATTTAGGCTAAATCGCCATAAACTCTATTATATTTGCCACTAGGAAAGATTGAATAGTCACTGGGGAAAGTACATTTAACTCTGAGGAAAGTGAAATACGATCCGGTGAAAGGTGAACGTAGAACTTAACCCACATTGCAGTGAAAAAGGCTGAGATTATTACTATTCAGCAATTTGCTACTCTCGGAATTCCGATTTGAGCACTACAGATTTTCTCTTTGTGAAAGGAGCATATTTATATTTTAGTGCGTCATATATCTGTTGAACTTTTTGATTTGGGTCAGAACATCGTCGTATTAGAATCACCTGATCTTTATCATTCTGGGCTACTGTGGTGACCGCTTTTTGTGTATTCATTATCCTGACGATCTCCGACCATTGGCTGTGAATGTTTTCCTTTTTGAGTTGATGCCTGACGGTGTTTACCACCCAGTAAGCCAACAATCCCAGGTGCAAATGGGCCATTGTACTTTCATCCTTTTTATGATAAATGGGACGTAAATCAAGGTCTGTTTTTAGGATTCTGAAAGTGGCCTCAATTTCACGTATCGTATTGTAAAACTGCCAGATCATTTCCTCTGTATCGCCTGTCAAAGAGGTGCGAAGAAAGTAAATGCCGCTGCGTGCATTAATCTCTACATCTTCTTTAATTGACCAACTCATGGATGTTGCGATCTGTTTTATCTCAGAGCCGCTTTCTTTTTCTTTCTTATTGCCTTTGCCCTGAACCGATTCTTCTACAATGATTTCAATGTCAAAATACCGTTGTATGGAAGGGTATTTCTGCTTGAGCCGGCCAATTCGCTCATAGACCTTGTCGGCTTGCTTTACGCCTCCTTTTTTGGTCAGGCTGTCTGCAATTGTCTGTAAACCCGTTTCAAACCGGGTTTTGAATTGCTCATTCATCGAGCGCTCTTTGAGTTCTTTGGTCGGACTATCTACTTTGAGATAATAATCCGTATCGCGTGCCGATTTTACGCGGCAAAGCTCGATTTTCTGCTTCTTGCTGTCGGTTACCGTTACGGTAGTGGCATCGGATTCGACTTTGTAGTTTTTCATTGTTGAACGGGTAACGCACAGATAATCATAACCTTTTTCCTTTACCATTTTCAAATTTTCTTCAGTGGCAATGCCTGCATCCATCACAACCAGGGCTTTTCGGGCAGAATTGGAGGTTTTTACACGAAGATTTTCAATCATTTCCCCTAAAGTTTTAGGGTCAGCCATGTTGCCTTCATGGATGGCAGAATATTTGATAAATCCCTCAGGATTAATAACTAATGCCAGAACGACTAATTTGGCATCACTGCGTTTTTCTTTGCTGCGGCCAAACTTTGCTAATTTACTCCCTTTCTTTCTACCCTCAAAATAGGTATTGGTCAGGTCATAAAGCATGATCCGGTCTTCAATATCAAACAGTTCATTGGTACGATATGAAAGGTATTGTTCCAGAGCCTCTTTTTCTTTGTATAATCTGGTACTTATCTCATACAGCCGGTCTTTGGTAACCTCCTCTTTGTTGTAACCTGTTACTTCACTCACCGCAGAGTTTTCTTTTATCCACAGAGAGGTTTTCAATTCAGAAGCCGGATAAACAGCACGACTAATGATATGCGTTAGAGCAAGCCGGATATCAGAATCCTCCCAACCCTGCTGTTCCAAAAACGTCGAAATATGCAACTGGCTGACTGCCTGAGAGCAAAGCCATTCAGCTCCGATCTCCCGAATGTCTTTGCTCCTGATGCTATTGACATCTATCCGTTGATAATCCTTACTACTTCGGTGTGGTTGGGTTTGGGGTTCTTTTTCGGGGACATCAATACGCTTCTCTGTTACCATCCGGTGGTAGAGGAGGTCAACATAATCCAAAACTACCGGATCATCACTTTGTGGCAATTCAAATAGTAGATTGCCAACATTGGATACCTTTGCTGTAAGAATCTTCTGTATCGAATTCAATTGTTCGACACTCAACTCATCCAAAAACCCAACACTCAGAATTGTGCGTACACAAACAGTACCGTTATGATTACGGTAACTTTCCACTAATCGATAGTAGCCACAAAGCTCTTTCGTTTCCGGATTTCTGCGCATGGAGATTTTGAAATACATGCCTACAAAGAAAATATTAAACCGATTGTCTGTCAATACCCCCCTGAGCACTACAAATGAATTTCAAAAACAAGCCAATCTTGATTTACAAGTGGTTACAAATTACAGTTACTACAAAAACGTCCATTTATGCTAAATCAAGATCGTTTTCACCCGATTTTTAACTGATATTTAACTTGTGCACTGAGAAACTCTGCAATGTGGGTTAAAAAACGTATTACGTAAACCGTCAAAACACAACAAACCCCCATCAGCGTTAGCTGATGAGGGTTCTAAAGAGGCGGCTACCTACTCTCCCACTTGCGCAGTACCATCGGCGTGATCGGGCTTAACTTCTCTGTTCGGAATGGGAAGAGGTGGAACCCCGGTGCTATAACCACCTAAATGTCTTTTTGATCATTTTTTTGTACAGACGTCGCATGCGGCGTCTATTTTCAACATATCTAAGAAGTAAAGTATTTCAGAAAAAGCAGCAAACCACCTTCGATGAGGAAAGTTTCGGGTAATTAGTATTGCTCGGCTTTGATGTTACCACCTTTACACCTGCAACCTATCAACGTCATCGTCTTTAACGACCCTCATAGAAATCTAATCTTGAGGCGGGCTTCGCACTTAGATGCTTTCAGCGCTTATCCCTTCCCGACTTAGCTACCCTGCGATGCAACTGGCGTCACAACAGGTAAACCAGAGGTCAGTCCAACACGGTCCTCTCGTACTAGTGTCAGAGCCCCTCAAATTTCTTACGCCCACAACAGATAGGGACCGAACTGTCTCACGACGTTCTGAACCCAGCTCGCGTGCCACTTTAATGGGCGAACAGCCCAACCCTTGGGACCTTCTCCAGCCCCAGGATGTGACGAGCCGACATCGAGGTGCCAAACCGCTCCGTCGATATGAGCTCTTGGGAGCGATCAGCCTGTTATCCCCGGAGTACCTTTTATCCTTTGAGCGATGGCCCTTCCATACGGAACCACCGGATCACTATGCCCTAGTTTCCTACCTGATCGACTTGTCGGTCTCTCAGTCAAGCACCCTTATGCCATTACACTCTGCGACCGGTTACCAATCGGTCTGAGGGTACCTTTGGAAGCCTCCGTTACACTTTTGGAGGCGACCACCCCAGTCAAACTACCCACCAAACAATGTCCTCCCACTGGGAGTTAGAACTCAAATAACTAAAGGGCCGTATTTCAACGGCGACTCCACAAACACTAGCGTGCCCGCTTCATAGTCTCCGGCCTATCCTACACATTAGTTACCCAAATTCAATGTTAAGTTGCAGTAAAGGTTCACGGGGTCTTTCCGTCCCGTTGCGGGTAATCGGCATCTTCACCGATACTACAATTTCACCGAGCTCACGGTTGAGACAGTGTCCAGATCATTACACCATTCGTGCAGGTCGGAACTTACCCGACAAGGAATTTCGCTACCTTAGGACCGTTATAGTTACGGCCGCCGTTTACCGGGGCTTCAATTCAATGCGTCTCTTGCGATAACATCTCCTCTTAACCTTCCGGCACCGGGCAGGTGTCAGGCTATATACCTCTTCTTTCAAATTTGCATAGCCCTGTGTTTTTGTTAAACAGTTGCCTGGACCTATTCTCTGCGCCCACCATTGCTGATGGGACCCCTTATCCCGAAGTTACGGGGTCAATTTGCCTAGTTCCTTAACCGTGAATCACTCGAGCGCCTTAGTATTCTCTACCTGACTACGTGTGTCCGTTTGCGGTACGGGTGCCTGTATGATTAAAGTTTAGCGGATTTTCTTGGAAGTCTGTTTACGCCCATATCAATTCGTCCGTAGACTCCTTGTACTTTCAGGTTCGACTCAATCAACGGATTTGCCTATTGATCTCAATATCTACACCCTTTAACCCCCTATTCCGTCAGGGGGCAGGACTGTCACTACTTCGTCTCCACATCACTCATACAGCCAGTAACGGAATATTAACCGTTTCTTCCATCGGTCTCGCCTATCGGCTGAACCTTAGGCCCCGACTAACCCTGATCCGATTAGCGTTGATCAGGAAACCTTAGTCTTTCGGCGAGAGAGTTTCTCACTCTCTTTATCGTTACTTATACCTACATTTGCTTTTCTAAAAGCTCCAGCAAAGCTTACGCTTCACCTTCTGCGCCGTTAGAATGCTCCCCTACCAGTGTCTATTAAGACAATCCATAGCTTCGGTAATTTACTTATGCCCGATTATTATCCATGCCAAACTCCTCGACTAGTGAGCTGTTACGCACTCTTTAAATGAATGGCTGCTTCCAAGCCAACATCCTAGCTGTCTATGCAGTCTGACTTCGTTATTTCAACTTAGTAAATATTTGGGGACCTTAGCTGATGGTCTGGGTTCTTTCCCTCTCGGACACGGACCTTAGCACCCATGCCCTCACTCCAGGACTTTACTTCTGAGCATTCGGAGTTTATCAGGACTTGATAGGCGGTGAAGCCCTCGCATCCAATCAGTCGCTCTACCTCTCAGAAGAAACATCCCAGGCTGCACCTAAATGCATTTCGGGGAGTACGAGCTATCTCCAAGTTTGATTAGCCTTTCACCCCTACCCTCAAGTCATCCGAAAACTTTTCAACGTTTACCGGTTCGGTCCTCCATTTTGTGTTACCAAAACTTCAACCTGCTCAAGGGTAGATCACTTGGTTTCGCGTCTACTCCCACCGACTATACGCCCTATTCAGACTCGCTTTCGCTTCGGCTCCGTGACTGAATCACTTAACCTTGCCGGTGAAAGTAACTCGTAGGTTCATTATGCAAAAGGCACGCAGTCACTCCACTAGAGAGCTCCTACCGCTTGTAAGCGCATGGTTTCAGGGTCTATTTCACTCCTCTGTTCGAGGTTCTTTTCACCTTTCCTTCACAGTACTGGTTCACTATCGGTGTCTCGGGAGTATTTAGCCTTACGGGATGGTCCCCGCTGATTCACACAGGATTTCTCGTGTCCCGCGCTACTCAGGATACCACTAAGCTTCTTCTTCGATTCATGTACCGGCCTGTCACCGTCTACGGGGCCTCTTTCCAAAGGCTTCCATTTCTCCGAATCTTGCTATGTCGTGGTCCTACAACCCCACCTATGCCGAAACATAAATGGTTTGGGCTGTTCCGCGTTCGCTCGCCACTACTTACGGAATCACTATTGTTTTCTTCTCCTATGGGTACTTAGATGTTTCAGTTCCCCACGTTCGCCTATCCTTACGGATATATCTGGTCTTCTACCAGATGGGTTGCCCCATTCGGAAATCTACGGATCAAGGGATATTTGCTCCTCCCCGTAGCTTATCGCAGCTTATCACGTCCTTCGTCGCCTCCGAGACCCAAGGCATCCGCCATGCGCCCTTGCTTACTTTCTTCTCATCGTTCTCCTTTGTATTGCTACAAAGTAGATGGCTCGATGTTTTTTCTTTTCTACTTTTACTTCTTCAATATGTCAATGATCTTAGTAAGCCCCCTTCTTATTCCCCCGAAGGGGGAAGGATTTGCCCCGCTTGGTTTGCATTCGTTGTTCGTTTGCATTCCTTTCTCCTCCCCTTGGGGGAGGCCGGGTGGGGCTTCTTCTGTGGAGAATAACGGATTCGAACCGTTGACCCCCTGCGTGCAAGGCAGGTGCTCTAGCCAGCTGAGCTAATCCCCCGGATTGGTTCTAAGTTTTAGGTTGTCAGTTTTAAGTCTTTCGACTTACTACTTTTGACTTATAACTTTAAACCTCTTGGGTAGTCCCAGGCAGAGTTGAACTGCCGACCTCTACATTATCAGTGTAGCGCTCTAACCAACTGAGCTATAGGACTGCATTTCTTTTCTTTCTTTGCCTGAGTGGCTCTGTCTCCTCTATTAGTTGTAAGTTGTAGGTTGTAAGTGTTAGGTATTCAGAGGTCTCCCTCTTACAACTTAATACGTATAACTTAATACTTATAACTTATATATAATAAATAAGTAGTGGAAAAATTAAACCTTGAAGTAAGGTTTGCTCTCCAGAAAGGAGGTGTTCCAGCCGCACCTTCCGGTACGGCTACCTTGTTACGACTTAACACCAGTTATTAGTTTTACCCTAGGCCGCTCCTTGCGGTTGCAGACTTTAGGTACCCCCAACTTCCATTGTTTGACGGGCGGTGTGTACAAGGCCCGGGAACGTATTCACCGCGCCATGGCTGATGCGCGATTACTAGCGAATCCAGCTTCACGGAGTCGAGTTGCAGACTCCGATCCGAACTGAGATGGGTTTTGGAGATTAGCATCCTGTCACCAGGTAGCGACCCTCTGTACCCACCATTGTAACACGTGTGTCGCCCCGGATGTAAGGGCCGTGCTGATTTGACGTCATCCCCACCTTCCTCGCAGCTTACGCTGGCAGTCTCAATAGAGTCCTCAGCTTAACCTGTTAGTAACTATCGATAGGGGTTGCGCTCGTTATGGCACTTAAGCCGACACCTCACGGCACGAGCTGACGACAACCATGCAGCACCTCGCAGGCAGCCATTGCTGGCTATAATGTTTCCACTATATTCTCCCTGCGTTCAAACCCGGGTAAGGTTCCTCGCGTATCATCGAATTAAACCACATGTTCCTCCGCTTGTGCGGGCCCCCGTCAATTCCTTTGAGTTTCACCGTTGCCGGCGTACTCCCCAGGTGGAATGCTTAACGATTTCTCTGTGCCACTGACTGTATATCGCCAATAGCTAGCATTCATAGTTTACGGCGTGGACTACCAGGGTATCTAATCCTGTTTGATCCCCACGCTTTCGTGCCTCAGCGTCAGTTGCCGGTCCAGTATGCTGCCTTCGCAATTGGGGTTCTGCGTGATATCTAAGCATTTCACCGCTACACCACGCATTCCGCATACCTCTACCGTACTCAAGTCGACCAGTTTCAACGGCAATTTTAGAGTTGAGCTCCAAACTTTCACCGCTGACTTAATCAACCGCCTACGCACCCTTTAAACCCAATAAATCCGGATAACGCTTGGATCCTCCGTATTACCGCGGCTGCTGGCACGGAGTTAGCCGATCCTTATTCCTAAAGTACATTCATCCTCTTACACGTAAGAGTTGTTATTCCTTTATAAAAGCAGTTTACAACCCATAAGGCAGTCATCCTGCACGCGACTTGGCTGGTTCAGGCTCTCGCCCATTGACCAATATTCCTCACTGCTGCCTCCCGTAGGAGTCTGGTCCGTGTCTCAGTACCAGTGTGGGGGACCTTCCTCTCAGAACCCCTAGACATCGTAGTCTTGGTAGGCCGTTACCCTACCAACAAACTAATGTCACGCATGCCCATCCATTACCGAAATTCTTTAACCACAAAATCATGCGAGTTCGTGGTGTTATGCGGTATTAGTTTCCGTTTCCGAAAGTTATTCCCCAGTAATAGGTAGGTTGCATACGCGTTACTCACCCGTGCGCCGGTCGCCACCATCGTATTGCTACTCATGTGCTGCCCCTCGACTTGCATGTGTTAGGCCTGTCGCTAGCGTTCATCCTGAGCCAGGATCAAACTCTTCGTTGTATTTTATGTTTTGTAATCTTCAGGGTTACCCCCTCAGATCGTTTTAATACTTTCAAGTCAATCCTTACTCCAATTATTGCTAATTGACGGTTTAATTTTTCCCTTACTTAATACATGACCATCACTGGTCGTATTGTATCAAGTAGTTTTGTACTACTTACTTATCTATAATTTCTTCAATGATCTCTTGTTGTGCTCAACCTGATTTTTCAAGCGAAACGGCTGCAAAGATAACGCTTTTAATTCTTAACCTCCAAATCTTTTCAGATTTATTTTTCAAAAACTTTCAAGCTGCTATCGCTGGGCCGCTGCCCTTCCTGTTTAGCGAGTGCAAAAGTAGAGCTTTTATCCTTTCACTCCAAATTATTGCACCTTGTTTTTGTGTTAAAATACATAACACACTGAGGGCATGGGGTTGTTTACAGGATGTTTTTTGAGTGGATGCTGACTCATCGCGATTTTACGGCGCTGTAATGCAAAAAGGCACTGTAATTGCATTCGAAAAAATGTTTGGGACTCGGAATAAATAGATGGAAAAAGCGGAGATTAATGAGAGATTGCGTTCAGCTATCTCCTGCAATCACACCTCGCCAACGAATAATCATCATTTATAATCAAACCTTGTTCATATAATCGTTTAATGTGGCGTCTGAATTTATCCGGATGGCAGCTTTCAACAAAGGATTCAGGATCCTTCTGGCGAAAGAGTTTTTTCTGGAATATTTCCCCATCAATATTCAAAGCACCTGACTTTGCTGCGATGAAACTGAAAGCGTTTTCTCCCCACTAGCGCGAGTATAACTATCACAAGTTACGCTATCGCTAAAGTCGCACCAGCGAGGCGCGTTCTGGAAAATCATTTCGGCAATAAGAGGCGTAGAATGTCCGACAGATTATGAAGAGAAGAAACAATTGATTAGGGAAATGAGCATCGCACAATGGGATGTATGTCACACTTGCACACGCCCAGGCAGTGCCGACAGTGCTATCCGCCATGAAACAGAATGCAATTGCCCAATTGCAGGCTGAAAACCCTTCCATACGCGCCATCATTTTTAACGGGCTACTGGCTCAGAAACTTTTTCCCCGCCTCCTCAAGCAGATTGAAGGAGTAGAATTTAAACGGATCAAATTCAAAACCGTCAAAACACAACAAACCCCCATCAGCGTTAGCTGATGAGGGTTCTAAAGAGGCGGCTACCTACTCTCCCACTTGCGCAGTACCATCGGCGTGATCGGGCTTAACTTCTCTGTTCGGAATGGGAAGAGGTGGAACCCCGGTGCTATAACCACCTAAATGTCTTTTTGATCATTTTTTTGTACAGACGTCGCATGCGGCGTCTATTTTCAACATATCTAAGAAGTAAAGTATTTCAGAAAAAGCAGCAAACCACCTTCGATGAGGAAAGTTTCGGGTAATTAGTATTGCTCGGCTTTGATGTTACCACCTTTACACCTGCAACCTATCAACGTCATCGTCTTTAACGACCCTCATAGAAATCTAATCTTGAGGCGGGCTTCGCACTTAGATGCTTTCAGCGCTTATCCCTTCCCGACTTAGCTACCCTGCGATGCAACTGGCGTCACAACAGGTAAACCAGAGGTCAGTCCAACACGGTCCTCTCGTACTAGTGTCAGAGCCCCTCAAATTTCTTACGCCCACAACAGATAGGGACCGAACTGTCTCACGACGTTCTGAACCCAGCTCGCGTGCCACTTTAATGGGCGAACAGCCCAACCCTTGGGACCTTCTCCAGCCCCAGGATGTGACGAGCCGACATCGAGGTGCCAAACCGCTCCGTCGATATGAGCTCTTGGGAGCGATCAGCCTGTTATCCCCGGAGTACCTTTTATCCTTTGAGCGATGGCCCTTCCATACGGAACCACCGGATCACTATGCCCTAGTTTCCTACCTGATCGACTTGTCGGTCTCTCAGTCAAGCACCCTTATGCCATTACACTCTGCGACCGGTTACCAATCGGTCTGAGGGTACCTTTGGAAGCCTCCGTTACACTTTTGGAGGCGACCACCCCAGTCAAACTACCCACCAAACAATGTCCTCCCACTGGGAGTTAGAACTCAAATAACTAAAGGGCCGTATTTCAACGGCGACTCCACAAACACTAGCGTGCCCGCTTCATAGTCTCCGGCCTATCCTACACATTAGTTACCCAAATTCAATGTTAAGTTGCAGTAAAGGTTCACGGGGTCTTTCCGTCCCGTTGCGGGTAATCGGCATCTTCACCGATACTACAATTTCACCGAGCTCACGGTTGAGACAGTGTCCAGATCATTACACCATTCGTGCAGGTCGGAACTTACCCGACAAGGAATTTCGCTACCTTAGGACCGTTATAGTTACGGCCGCCGTTTACCGGGGCTTCAATTCAATGCGTCTCTTGCGATAACATCTCCTCTTAACCTTCCGGCACCGGGCAGGTGTCAGGCTATATACCTCTTCTTTCAAATTTGCATAGCCCTGTGTTTTTGTTAAACAGTTGCCTGGACCTATTCTCTGCGCCCACCATTGCTGATGGGACCCCTTATCCCGAAGTTACGGGGTCAATTTGCCTAGTTCCTTAACCGTGAATCACTCGAGCGCCTTAGTATTCTCTACCTGACTACGTGTGTCCGTTTGCGGTACGGGTGCCTGTATGATTAAAGTTTAGCGGATTTTCTTGGAAGTCTGTTTACGCCCATATCAATTCGTCCGTAGACTCCTTGTACTTTCAGGTTCGACTCAATCAACGGATTTGCCTATTGATCTCAATATCTACACCCTTTAACCCCCTATTCCGTCAGGGGGCAGGACTGTCACTACTTCGTCTCCACATCACTCATACAGCCAGTAACGGAATATTAACCGTTTCTTCCATCGGTCTCGCCTATCGGCTGAACCTTAGGCCCCGACTAACCCTGATCCGATTAGCGTTGATCAGGAAACCTTAGTCTTTCGGCGAGAGAGTTTCTCACTCTCTTTATCGTTACTTATACCTACATTTGCTTTTCTAAAAGCTCCAGCAAAGCTTACGCTTCACCTTCTGCGCCGTTAGAATGCTCCCCTACCAGTGTCTATTAAGACAATCCATAGCTTCGGTAATTTACTTATGCCCGATTATTATCCATGCCAAACTCCTCGACTAGTGAGCTGTTACGCACTCTTTAAATGAATGGCTGCTTCCAAGCCAACATCCTAGCTGTCTATGCAGTCTGACTTCGTTATTTCAACTTAGTAAATATTTGGGGACCTTAGCTGATGGTCTGGGTTCTTTCCCTCTCGGACACGGACCTTAGCACCCATGCCCTCACTCCAGGACTTTACTTCTGAGCATTCGGAGTTTATCAGGACTTGATAGGCGGTGAAGCCCTCGCATCCAATCAGTCGCTCTACCTCTCAGAAGAAACATCCCAGGCTGCACCTAAATGCATTTCGGGGAGTACGAGCTATCTCCAAGTTTGATTAGCCTTTCACCCCTACCCTCAAGTCATCCGAAAACTTTTCAACGTTTACCGGTTCGGTCCTCCATTTTGTGTTACCAAAACTTCAACCTGCTCAAGGGTAGATCACTTGGTTTCGCGTCTACTCCCACCGACTATACGCCCTATTCAGACTCGCTTTCGCTTCGGCTCCGTGACTGAATCACTTAACCTTGCCGGTGAAAGTAACTCGTAGGTTCATTATGCAAAAGGCACGCAGTCACTCCACTAGAGAGCTCCTACCGCTTGTAAGCGCATGGTTTCAGGGTCTATTTCACTCCTCTGTTCGAGGTTCTTTTCACCTTTCCTTCACAGTACTGGTTCACTATCGGTGTCTCGGGAGTATTTAGCCTTACGGGATGGTCCCCGCTGATTCACACAGGATTTCTCGTGTCCCGCGCTACTCAGGATACCACTAAGCTTCTTCTTCGATTCATGTACCGGCCTGTCACCGTCTACGGGGCCTCTTTCCAAAGGCTTCCATTTCTCCGAATCTTGCTATGTCGTGGTCCTACAACCCCACCTATGCCGAAACATAAATGGTTTGGGCTGTTCCGCGTTCGCTCGCCACTACTTACGGAATCACTATTGTTTTCTTCTCCTATGGGTACTTAGATGTTTCAGTTCCCCACGTTCGCCTATCCTTACGGATATATCTGGTCTTCTACCAGATGGGTTGCCCCATTCGGAAATCTACGGATCAAGGGATATTTGCTCCTCCCCGTAGCTTATCGCAGCTTATCACGTCCTTCGTCGCCTCCGAGACCCAAGGCATCCGCCATGCGCCCTTGCTTACTTTCTTCTCATCGTTCTCCTTTGTATTGCTACAAAGTAGATGGCTCGATGTTTTTTCTTTTCTACTTTTACTTCTTCAATATGTCAATGATCTTAGTAAGCCCCCTTCTTATTCCCCCGAAGGGGGAAGGATTTGCCCCGCTTGGTTTGCATTCGTTGTTCGTTTGCATTCCTTTCTCCTCCCCTTGGGGGAGGCCGGGTGGGGCTTCTTCTGTGGAGAATAACGGATTCGAACCGTTGACCCCCTGCGTGCAAGGCAGGTGCTCTAGCCAGCTGAGCTAATCCCCCGGATTGGTTCTAAGTTTTAGGTTGTCAGTTTTAAGTCTTTCGACTTACTACTTTTGACTTATAACTTTAAACCTCTTGGGTAGTCCCAGGCAGAGTTGAACTGCCGACCTCTACATTATCAGTGTAGCGCTCTAACCAACTGAGCTATAGGACTGCATTTCTTTTCTTTCTTTGCCTGAGTGGCTCTGTCTCCTCTATTAGTTGTAAGTTGTAGGTTGTAAGTGTTAGGTATTCAGAGGTCTCCCTCTTACAACTTAATACGTATAACTTAATACTTATAACTTATATATAATAAATAAGTAGTGGAAAAATTAAACCTTGAAGTAAGGTTTGCTCTCCAGAAAGGAGGTGTTCCAGCCGCACCTTCCGGTACGGCTACCTTGTTACGACTTAACACCAGTTATTAGTTTTACCCTAGGCCGCTCCTTGCGGTTGCAGACTTTAGGTACCCCCAACTTCCATTGTTTGACGGGCGGTGTGTACAAGGCCCGGGAACGTATTCACCGCGCCATGGCTGATGCGCGATTACTAGCGAATCCAGCTTCACGGAGTCGAGTTGCAGACTCCGATCCGAACTGAGATGGGTTTTGGAGATTAGCATCCTGTCACCAGGTAGCGACCCTCTGTACCCACCATTGTAACACGTGTGTCGCCCCGGATGTAAGGGCCGTGCTGATTTGACGTCATCCCCACCTTCCTCGCAGCTTACGCTGGCAGTCTCAATAGAGTCCTCAGCTTAACCTGTTAGTAACTATCGATAGGGGTTGCGCTCGTTATGGCACTTAAGCCGACACCTCACGGCACGAGCTGACGACAACCATGCAGCACCTCGCAGGCAGCCATTGCTGGCTATAATGTTTCCACTATATTCTCCCTGCGTTCAAACCCGGGTAAGGTTCCTCGCGTATCATCGAATTAAACCACATGTTCCTCCGCTTGTGCGGGCCCCCGTCAATTCCTTTGAGTTTCACCGTTGCCGGCGTACTCCCCAGGTGGAATGCTTAACGATTTCTCTGTGCCACTGACTGTATATCGCCAATAGCTAGCATTCATAGTTTACGGCGTGGACTACCAGGGTATCTAATCCTGTTTGATCCCCACGCTTTCGTGCCTCAGCGTCAGTTGCCGGTCCAGTATGCTGCCTTCGCAATTGGGGTTCTGCGTGATATCTAAGCATTTCACCGCTACACCACGCATTCCGCATACCTCTACCGTACTCAAGTCGACCAGTTTCAACGGCAATTTTAGAGTTGAGCTCCAAACTTTCACCGCTGACTTAATCAACCGCCTACGCACCCTTTAAACCCAATAAATCCGGATAACGCTTGGATCCTCCGTATTACCGCGGCTGCTGGCACGGAGTTAGCCGATCCTTATTCCTAAAGTACATTCATCCTCTTACACGTAAGAGTTGTTATTCCTTTATAAAAGCAGTTTACAACCCATAAGGCAGTCATCCTGCACGCGACTTGGCTGGTTCAGGCTCTCGCCCATTGACCAATATTCCTCACTGCTGCCTCCCGTAGGAGTCTGGTCCGTGTCTCAGTACCAGTGTGGGGGACCTTCCTCTCAGAACCCCTAGACATCGTAGTCTTGGTAGGCCGTTACCCTACCAACAAACTAATGTCACGCATGCCCATCCATTACCGAAATTCTTTAACCACAAAATCATGCGAGTTCGTGGTATTATGCGGTATTAGTTTCCGTTTCCGAAAGTTATTCCCCAGTAATAGGTAGGTTGCATACGCGTTACTCACCCGTGCGCCGGTCGCCACCATCGTATTGCTACTCATGTGCTGCCCCTCGACTTGCATGTGTTAGGCCTGTCGCTAGCGTTCATCCTGAGCCAGGATCAAACTCTTCGTTGTATTTTATGTTTTGTAATCTTCAGGGTTACCCCCTCAGATCGTTTTAATACTTTCAAGTCAATCCTTACTCCAATTATTGCTAATTGACGGTTTAATTTTTCCCTTACTTAATACATGACCATCACTGGTCGTATTGTATCAAGTAGTTTTGTACTACTTACTTATCTATAATTTCTTCAATGATCTCTTGTTCTGCTCAACCTGATTTTTCAAGCGAAACGGCTGCAAAGATAACGCTTTTAATTCTTAACCTCCAAATCTTTTCAGATTTATTTTTCAAAAACTTTCAAGCTGCTATCGCTGGGCCGCTGCCCTTCCTGTTTAGCGAGTGCAAAAGTAGAGCTTTTATCCTTTCACTCCAAATTATTGCATCCTGTTTTTGTGTTAAAGAACATAACAGGCTGAGCATAAGAGATCGTTGTGTGAAGCTTTTTTTGAAGAAACTTAGTATTTCATGGATCAGTCACATCTTCATAGTAAAAAGGCGAAAAATTGGCTGTTATTTTTTTACGGAATGAAAATGATCCGGAAGAAGGAGATACGATTCCTTTATTACTTGTTTTGACAGATGCTAAATTCACAATTAAAGAAATGGAACAGTTGGGACAGCGGCGAACAAGGTAACTTCTGCGCGAGGGATCGTAGCGGATACCCCGCAGCGAGGTACGAGCGAGGAGTAGCAGCGCAGAACCCGACCCGATGTACGAGGGACGCGCCTTAATAAGAGAGAGAGAGAAGGTGAAATTAAGAGATAGAAAAACGGCTCCACATTCATTGAATGCAGAGCCGACACATTATTTTTTTTTTAGAAATCGGCAATTATCCGAACATTAAGTTGTCTTGATGTCAGATAATTCGGAACAGCATATTGATTGCTTTTTATATCTGTAACCCAATAATAAGAGTTTATATTTTTAATATTCAATAGATTAAACACATCTACCCCTAGCCAGATATTTTTAAGGTTCCTTAAAACGGCCTTTTTCATCCATTTATCCTCCCCTCCTACCAATTGACGAGAAAGTCCAATATCAACACGACGATAAGCAGTTGTTCGGAACGGCTTGCTTTCCGGCAAAGAACGAGACGCTTTAACCGGTAATCCATCAGCCCAGATCATTTTCAGATTCAACTTGTACTTTGGGTTAGTCGGCCAGTAGTCCTGAAAGAAAAGTGAAAAACTGTAGGCCTGATCAGTAGGTCTGGGAATCGTGACACCATTAATGGTTTCTTGGGATTTCATCAAAGAGAAGCTTACCCAAGAGTCAGTACCGGGAACGAACTCGCCAAATAACTTACAATCTAGTCCGGTTGCATATCCATTTGCCATATTTTCACCATAATAACGTACGCGCACGTTATCTACATTATAGGGAATGAGATTATCGAGTTTTTTGTAGTAAGCCTCGACTGTCAACTTATATGGACGGCCATTGGTATTGAAACTATAATCGCTTCCCAAAACTAGTTGAACAGAACGTTGGGATTTAATATTTCGGTTTAATTGAACGGCTACATTACTATTTTCCCAAGTGGTATCCCGAAACTCTTTATAAAAAGGGGCTTGATAATAAACACCTCCTGCTGCACGGAAAGTAAAATCTTTTTTCCAGTTTGGGATCCAGGCAACGGAAAAACGTGGGCTAACAATCCACTCGTCATTGAAATTCCAATAAGATCCTCTAACTCCGGCGGTAATCGAAAGCAAGCCAAAATCACCTCTTACTTTGTAAGTATCCTGCAAATAAGAAGAGAAACGACGGCTGCTCACTTCATTGTCAGAATACAGATTATAGAACACATTCACCCCATTCCCGCTATGCGGCAATGAATATCCGGCCGAATCCCGCATTTCCCACTCATTAATTTTATCCTTGAAATATTCGGACTGGAAAGTTGCCCCCCATTGCAAGCGGTTGTTTTGCCAATTACGTATTCCCTGATGAGACAATGACAAGACTCTTGCATATAAACGATTGCGGGCATGCTGAAGAAAAGTGCCAACACCGACGGTTTCACCGTCAGCAGCCTCACCTGTTGTACCATTAACATCTAATTCGCTCAACCAATATTGCCCTGAAATATCGTATGTCTCCTTTTCACGGGTAACAAATGCAGAGGTTAACAATTTCAATTCTGTTTCGACGTTAGGACGAAAGTTGAAAGACATCGTTCCAAAACCGGTTTGAAAGAGGTCTTCCTCCTGTCCATCGAAATAGACTTTGAATCGTTTGGTATTACTTAAAGTCCCGAATGATGTATTTCTTTCTTGTGGCACAAAATTATATTTGTTCTGAGAGATATTTCCCAAGAGCGAAACATCAGCCTTATCACTAAAAGTATAGGTCAGAAATGTTTGGTAGTCGAAATACGAAGGATCATATTCTCCCTTAGTATCAAGAGTTCCCAAAAGTGAGCGGTTTTGCTTATAACGTATACCGTGCATTTGGGTAAATTTACCTGAAGAATGTCCTAAATAGACTGATCCGCCCATTAAACTAGCGGATAATGATCCTTCAAACGCAGTTGGCTTTTTATAGGTAATATCCAATACAGAAGACATTTTGTCTCCATACTTAGCCTCAAATCCTCCTGCAGAGAAATCGACCATGCCTACCATATCAGGATTAATAATACTCAAACCCTCTTGTTGTCCTGCGCGAATAAGCAAGGGTCGATATACTTCAACACCATTGATATAAACCAGATTTTCATCAAAATTACCACCCCGAACCGAATACTGAGAACTCATTTCATTATTTGAATGCACTCCTGCAAAAGTTACGATAAGAGACTCAATATTTCCGCCTGAAGCATCTGGCAACAGCCTTACTTTTTTGGCATCAACTTTTTGCATCATATCGATTTGCCGGCGTGATCCCGTCACTGTCAGATCCTTCAGATTAGTAAATACGGGATCCATCTTCACATTCAGGAAAATCCTTTTTGCAGGTTTTACCAAAGTGCGGCTCTCCTTTTTATATCCCAAACAAGAATAAACCAGCACAATGGAATCCTGTTCCGGCACAGAGAATTCATAATAACCGTTCACCCTGGAAACAGATCCTACTCCGGAATTCCAAAGTTGAATATTAACAGATTCTATGCCATGGTTGTCACGATCCGTGACATAACCTGAAATATATATTTTCTTTTGGGAAAAAGCAGAGAAGGATATTATTAGAAAGATCAGAATCAGTGATATTTGTTTCATTCGAATGGATTGGATGTTGATTTTATTAGTTGTTGAGTTGTTTATTCGCTCTTAAGGGAATTACTCAACTCTATTAACGACAAATCAGAGGCCAAATTACTTTCACTCTGAATAGAAACACAAAAATATTCTTTTTCTTTAAATAAATAGTAACATAAATAGGGTAAACGCTTTATAATAGAGTTGAAAATACTTAAGATAGAATGTCATTCTATACATTAACACTCGCATAGATAAATCGTTTAATTGGGCATTCAAATAGATAAACATGATGCCAACCCCCAAAGCTGTAATTACTAAAGTTTGGCCGATTCCCGAAAAAAAGAAAGGAATAATTTTTAGTGGAAATGAACGAAAGAAGGAGTTTTCTTTTTGTGTAACTTTAGGGCTTTAATAATAAACGGCTTTTTATGGACAAAATGAATTGGGAACACTTGTTATCCTCCAAACGCTACGGCTTGGAAGCTTTGACTGAAGGAAAAAAGCACGATCGCACCGAGTTTCAGCGGGACTATGACCGACTGATATTCTCGGCACCTTTCCGACGTTTGCAAAATAAGACTCAGGTTTTTCCGCTTCCGGGAAGTGTATTCGTACATAACCGGCTCACTCATAGCCTGGAGGTTTCCTGCGTGGGACGATCGCTTGGAGCTAATATAGGTAAAATATTGAAAGATAAATATAAGTCGGAAGAATGGCGCAAGATGTTTTACGAATGTGGCTCCATCGTGGCGGCAGGCTGCCTCGCACATGACCTGGGAAACCCTCCTTTCGGACATTCCGGCGAAAAAGCAATCGGAACCTATTTTTCGGAAGGCAACGGACGCATCTATATGGATAAAGTCTCACCTTCGGAATGGCAGGACTTTATTCACTTCGAAGGAAATGCGAACTCTTTCCGGCTTCTGGCGCACCAGTTCAACGGGCGTCGTAGAGGTGGTTTTGCCCTGACTTACGCCACACTGGCATCCATCATCAAATATCCCTTTTCATCCACTTTAGCCGGCATAAAAGGTAAATTCGGCTTTTTTCAAAGCGAAAGAGATGCTTTTAAATCTATCGCCGACCAGCTGGGCCTAATCAAATACGGCCACGAACCACTCAAGTATTCACGCCACCCGCTGGTCTACCTTGTGGAAGCAGCTGATGATATTTGCTATCAGATTATGGATATCGAAGATGCCCATAAACTCAAAATCCTGACCACCCGCGAAACGGTCGATCTGCTCACCGGCTTCTTCACCGGAAAACGACTAGAAAGCATCCACCGTACTATGGGCATGGTAGATGATGTCAACGAACAGATTGCTTACCTTCGCTCATGTGTAATTGGATTGCTGGTGGAAGAGTGTGCCCGTGTCTTTATCGAACAGGAAGAAACGATTCTGTCCGGAAAACTGACTGGAGAATTGATTGATCATGTATCGGCTCTTCCCGCTCAGGCCTACCAGACATGCAGCAAGATGGCCTTTGCCCGCATCTATCGTTCATCAGATGTATTAGATATTGAATTAGCGGGTTATCAAATCATCTCAACTTTACTTGATAAACTGTTATATTCCGTTTTCAATCCCAATGAGGCCTACTCTCAGCTATTCCTTAACCGTATCCCCATGCAATACGATATGGGAGCAGAATCTGACTATGGAAAGATTCAGGCTGTGCTCGATTACATTTCGGGCATGACAGATATCTATGCGCTCGATCTGTACCGCAAAATCAACGGAATGAGCCTGCCGGTGTTATAAGAAACGAATCATATATATTTAAAAAGGGAGTCCCACAAATGAAGCTCCCTTTCTTTTTTTATAACACTATAGAAAATATACGCAATAAAAAAACAGTAAGCATCCCAAATCCACCGTCTTTTCCTTCATTTCATAAAAGCCGACCTTTGTTCAAAAAAGCTTATGTTTAGTTTGAATGAAGGCAACCGTTATGTGGTATGCTTGCAAGGCGTGGATTTGCGCAAGGGATTGGATGGTCTGTGTGGTTTGATTCGTTATCTGTCACTGAATCCAACCAATGGCGATGTATATGTTTTTTTGAACAAAAGCCGCACGACCATGAAGTTGCTGCATTGGGAACGCGGCGGTTATGTGATTTACTACAAACGGCTAGAAAGCGGGCGTATCAGCCACAAGATTTTCATCAAAGAGGGTGTCGGTTTTCGTTCATTTCGGTGGGACGAACTGGTGCTGTTGATTGAAGGAATCAGCCCTAAAATAAAACGCAGAAAACGATATAATATACAACAAAATACTTGTGTACCACATTGATTATTAGTATCTTTATGCTGTAAAGCAATGGAAGATACACAACAATTATTACAGGAAATCACGCGATTGAAAGAGTTGCTTCTTGTTAAAGACGAGCAACTTGCGCGCAAGAACGAACGGATACTTTATCTGGAACGTCAGCTTTTCGGGCGGCGTTCCGAAAAAAGCCTTCCCGCTTACCCAGAGGCTCAATTATCGCTCTTTGATGCAGAGCAGGGCACTCCCGCCCTGGAAGAGGAAGCGTCGGTATTCTCAACGCTGGTAGAAGAGATAAAGCAAAAAGCAGAACAGCGTCGCAACGCAAAAAAAGTACATTCCGTATCCAAAAAACGCTCCTATAAAATACCGGACCATATTGAACGTCGCGAAACCGTGATTTACCCGATAAACTTCGATGCCGATAAAATGGTAAAAATCGGGGAAGATGTAACGGAGCGATTGATGCTCGAGCCTTCCAGGTTCTGGGTGGAGCGCACTTTACGTCCTGTTTACAAAATCCGTCAAGAAGAGGAATCCCTTTCCACAAAGATTATTCAGGCTCCCCCCAAACAGGGGATTCTTCCGGGATGTATGGCTGGCGAGTCGTTGTTAAGCCAAATTATCGTTGACAAATTCCTTTACCATATACCGGAATACAGGCAAGCCAAACGCTTTAAAGACCTTGGCTTAGAAATCAGTACATCGAGCATCAATCGCTGGGTACACGATTTGGCGGACAAGCTTTATCCGCTTTACATAGCACAAATGAATCGTGTGCTTGCAACAAATTATATCCAGGTAGACGAAACAAGTCATCCGATAGCCGACCGTCCCGGTTCGGCACGCAAAGGGTATGTTTGGGTGGCTCGTTCGGTCTTGTCTGCGGGTATATTCTTTTATTATGATAAAGGTTCGCGTTCGCAAGAGGTGGTTCTGAAAATGCTCAAAGACTACCAAGGAGCATTGCAGACCGACGGTTATGCCGCTTACAGCATTTACGAAGAAAAGCAGGGAGTACTCCCCCTGGGGTGCATGGCTCACGTAAGACGCAAGTTCGAAAGTGCACTAACCACTACCCCTGAAGCTCAGAAAGCACTGAATTACATCGCCCTATTGTATATGCTCGAAGGAAATCTTAAAGCTGAAGGAGCCAGCCACGAACAGATCCGAAAAGAAAGGGAAGAAAAAGCCTACCCTATATTACAACAAATGGAAAACTGGATGAAGCAGACCGCCAACACCTGCACCCCGAAAAGTCCGCTCGGCAAAGCCATTAGCTATGCTTTTGGCATGTGGCCGCGTATCAGCCGTTATTGCAAAGAAGGATATTATCACATTGATAACAATGCCGTAGAAAATGCCATACGTCCCATCACCCTGGGGCGCAAGAACTATTTATTCTCTGGTAACGACAGTGGGGCGGAAGATAACTGCACATTCTACACCTTGCTTGGAAGTTGTTTGCAGGCTGGCATTGAACCATATCAATGGCTCAACTCTACACTCGAAAAAATCCCTACCTTGCAAAATCCAGTCAATTGGGACGAATTACTTCCATAAATCACCAATACAAAAGCAAACGGGCTTGGGGACTTCATTCTCCCCAAGCCCGTTTTTTGAATCTATACGACCTATTTGGGATGCTTACAAAAAACAAACCCCCACCGAAGTAAATCGATGAGGATTTTTAAGAGGCGGCTACCTACTCTCCCACTTGCGCAGTACCATCGGCGTGATCGGGCTTAACTTCTCTGTTCGGAATGGGAAGAGGTGAAACCCCGGTGCTATAACCACCTATATGAGTTATATGTATCGGTTTATACGTTCAATGTAAAAACTTCTCAGCAAAATCAATATATCGAAGAAAACTTCGTATAATTAGCATTGCCAGGCCTTGATAATATTATCTAAGAATTGAAAACAAACCCCCATCGAAATAAATCGATGAGGGTTCTAAAGAGGCGGCTACCTACTCTCCCACTTGCGCAGTACCATCGGCGTGATCGGGCTTAACTTCTCTGTTCGGAATGGGAAGAGGTGGAACCCCGGTGCTATAACCACCTAAATGTCTTTGGACGTTTTACGTTATACGTTCTAGGTTTTACGTCTTTCGTCGCTGTTATTTTTTTTGATCATATCGTAGAGACGTCGCATGCGGCGTCTGTACTCTTGTTTCAACATATCTTAGAAGTAAAGTATTTCAGAAAAATCAGCAAACCACCTGTATGAGGAAAGTTTCGGGTAATTAGTATTGCTCGGCTTTGATGTTACCACCTTTACACCTGCAACCTATCAACGTCATCGTCTTTAACGACCCTCATAGAAATCTAATCTTGAGGCGGGCTTCGCACTTAGATGCTTTCAGCGCTTATCCCTTCCCGACTTAGCTACCCTGCGATGCAACTGGCGTCACAACAGGTAAACCAGAGGTCAGTCCAACACGGTCCTCTCGTACTAGTGTCAGAGCCCCTCAAATTTCTTACGCCCACAACAGATAGGGACCGAACTGTCTCACGACGTTCTGAACCCAGCTCGCGTGCCACTTTAATGGGCGAACAGCCCAACCCTTGGGACCTTCTCCAGCCCCAGGATGTGACGAGCCGACATCGAGGTGCCAAACCGCTCCGTCGATATGAGCTCTTGGGAGCGATCAGCCTGTTATCCCCGGAGTACCTTTTATCCTTTGAGCGATGGCCCTTCCATACGGAACCACCGGATCACTATGCCCTAGTTTCCTACCTGATCGACTTGTCGGTCTCTCAGTCAAGCACCCTTATGCCATTACACTCTGCGACCGGTTACCAATCGGTCTGAGGGTACCTTTGGAAGCCTCCGTTACACTTTTGGAGGCGACCACCCCAGTCAAACTACCCACCAAACAATGTCCTCCCACTGGGAGTTAGAACTCAAATAACTAAAGGGCCGTATTTCAACGGCGACTCCACAAACACTAGCGTGCCCGCTTCATAGTCTCCGGCCTATCCTACACATTAGTTACCCAAATTCAATGTTAAGTTGCAGTAAAGGTTCACGGGGTCTTTCCGTCCCGTTGCGGGTAATCGGCATCTTCACCGATACTACAATTTCACCGAGCTCACGGTTGAGACAGTGTCCAGATCATTACACCATTCGTGCAGGTCGGAACTTACCCGACAAGGAATTTCGCTACCTTAGGACCGTTATAGTTACGGCCGCCGTTTACCGGGGCTTCAATTCAATGCGTCTCTTGCGATAACATCTCCTCTTAACCTTCCGGCACCGGGCAGGTGTCAGGCTATATACCTCTTCTTTCAAATTTGCATAGCCCTGTGTTTTTGTTAAACAGTTGCCTGGACCTATTCTCTGCGCCCACCATTGCTGATGGGACCCCTTATCCCGAAGTTACGGGGTCAATTTGCCTAGTTCCTTAACCGTGAATCACTCGAGCGCCTTAGTATTCTCTACCTGACTACGTGTGTCCGTTTGCGGTACGGGTGCCTGTATGATTAAAGTTTAGCGGATTTTCTTGGAAGTCTGTTTACGCCCATATCAATTCGTCCGTAGACTCCTTGTACTTTCAGGTTCGACTCAATCAACGGATTTGCCTATTGATCTCAATATCTACACCCTTTAACCCCCTATTCCGTCAGGGGGCAGGACTGTCACTACTTCGTCTCCACATCACTCATACAGCCAGTAACGGAATATTAACCGTTTCTTCCATCGGTCTCGCCTATCGGCTGAACCTTAGGCCCCGACTAACCCTGATCCGATTAGCGTTGATCAGGAAACCTTAGTCTTTCGGCGAGAGAGTTTCTCACTCTCTTTATCGTTACTTATACCTACATTTGCTTTTCTAAAAGCTCCAGCAAAGCTTACGCTTCACCTTCTGCGCCGTTAGAATGCTCCCCTACCAGTGTCTATTAAGACAATCCATAGCTTCGGTAATTTACTTATGCCCGATTATTATCCATGCCAAACTCCTCGACTAGTGAGCTGTTACGCACTCTTTAAATGAATGGCTGCTTCCAAGCCAACATCCTAGCTGTCTATGCAGTCTGACTTCGTTATTTCAACTTAGTAAATATTTGGGGACCTTAGCTGATGGTCTGGGTTCTTTCCCTCTCGGACACGGACCTTAGCACCCATGCCCTCACTCCAGGACTTTACTTCTGAGCATTCGGAGTTTATCAGGACTTGATAGGCGGTGAAGCCCTCGCATCCAATCAGTCGCTCTACCTCTCAGAAGAAACATCCCAGGCTGCACCTAAATGCATTTCGGGGAGTACGAGCTATCTCCAAGTTTGATTAGCCTTTCACCCCTACCCTCAAGTCATCCGAAAACTTTTCAACGTTTACCGGTTCGGTCCTCCATTTTGTGTTACCAAAACTTCAACCTGCTCAAGGGTAGATCACTTGGTTTCGCGTCTACTCCCACCGACTATACGCCCTATTCAGACTCGCTTTCGCTTCGGCTCCGTGACTGAATCACTTAACCTTGCCGGTGAAAGTAACTCGTAGGTTCATTATGCAAAAGGCACGCAGTCACTCCACTAGAGAGCTCCTACCGCTTGTAAGCGCATGGTTTCAGGGTCTATTTCACTCCTCTGTTCGAGGTTCTTTTCACCTTTCCTTCACAGTACTGGTTCACTATCGGTGTCTCGGGAGTATTTAGCCTTACGGGATGGTCCCCGCTGATTCACACAGGATTTCTCGTGTCCCGCGCTACTCAGGATACCACTAAGCTTCTTCTTCGATTCATGTACCGGCCTGTCACCGTCTACGGGGCCTCTTTCCAAAGGCTTCCATTTCTCCGAATCTTGCTATGTCGTGGTCCTACAACCCCACCTATGCCGAAACATAAATGGTTTGGGCTGTTCCGCGTTCGCTCGCCACTACTTACGGAATCACTATTGTTTTCTTCTCCTATGGGTACTTAGATGTTTCAGTTCCCCACGTTCGCCTATCCTTACGGATATATCTGGTCTTCTACCAGATGGGTTGCCCCATTCGGAAATCTACGGATCAAGGGATATTTGCTCCTCCCCGTAGCTTATCGCAGCTTATCACGTCCTTCGTCGCCTCCGAGACCCAAGGCATCCGCCATGCGCCCTTGCTTACTTTCTTCTCATCGTTCTCCTTTGTATTGCTACAAAGTAGATGGCTCGATGTTTTTTCTTTTCTACTTTTACTTCTTCAATATGTCAATGATCTTAGTAAGCCCCCTTCTTATTCCCCCGAAGGGGGAAGGATTTGCCCCGCTTGGTTTGCATTCGTTGTTCGTTTGCATTCCTTTCTCCTCCCCTTGGGGGAGGCCGGGTGGGGCTTCTTCTGTGGAGAATAACGGATTCGAACCGTTGACCCCCTGCGTGCAAGGCAGGTGCTCTAGCCAGCTGAGCTAATCCCCCGGATTGGTTCTAAGTTTTAGGTTGTCAGTTTTAAGTCTTTCGACTTACTACTTTTGACTTATAACTTTAAACCTCTTGGGTAGTCCCAGGCAGAGTTGAACTGCCGACCTCTACATTATCAGTGTAGCGCTCTAACCAACTGAGCTATAGGACTGCATTTCTTTTCTTTCTTTGCCTGAGTGGCTCTGTCTCCTCTATTAGTTGTAAGTTGTAGGTTGTAAGTGTTAGGTATTCAGAGGTCTCCCTCTTACAACTTAATACGTATAACTTAATACTTATAACTTATATATAATAAATAAGTAGTGGAAAAATTAAACCTTGAAGTAAGGTTTGCTCTCCAGAAAGGAGGTGTTCCAGCCGCACCTTCCGGTACGGCTACCTTGTTACGACTTAACACCAGTTATTAGTTTTACCCTAGGCCGCTCCTTGCGGTTGCAGACTTTAGGTACCCCCAACTTCCATTGTTTGACGGGCGGTGTGTACAAGGCCCGGGAACGTATTCACCGCGCCATGGCTGATGCGCGATTACTAGCGAATCCAGCTTCACGGAGTCGAGTTGCAGACTCCGATCCGAACTGAGATGGGTTTTGGAGATTAGCATCCTGTCACCAGGTAGCGACCCTCTGTACCCACCATTGTAACACGTGTGTCGCCCCGGATGTAAGGGCCGTGCTGATTTGACGTCATCCCCACCTTCCTCGCAGCTTACGCTGGCAGTCTCAATAGAGTCCTCAGCTTAACCTGTTAGTAACTATCGATAGGGGTTGCGCTCGTTATGGCACTTAAGCCGACACCTCACGGCACGAGCTGACGACAACCATGCAGCACCTCGCAGGCAGCCATTGCTGGCTATAATGTTTCCACTATATTCTCCCTGCGTTCAAACCCGGGTAAGGTTCCTCGCGTATCATCGAATTAAACCACATGTTCCTCCGCTTGTGCGGGCCCCCGTCAATTCCTTTGAGTTTCACCGTTGCCGGCGTACTCCCCAGGTGGAATGCTTAACGATTTCTCTGTGCCACTGACTGTATATCGCCAATAGCTAGCATTCATAGTTTACGGCGTGGACTACCAGGGTATCTAATCCTGTTTGATCCCCACGCTTTCGTGCCTCAGCGTCAGTTGCCGGTCCAGTATGCTGCCTTCGCAATTGGGGTTCTGCGTGATATCTAAGCATTTCACCGCTACACCACGCATTCCGCATACCTCTACCGTACTCAAGTCGACCAGTTTCAACGGCAATTTTAGAGTTGAGCTCCAAACTTTCACCGCTGACTTAATCAACCGCCTACGCACCCTTTAAACCCAATAAATCCGGATAACGCTTGGATCCTCCGTATTACCGCGGCTGCTGGCACGGAGTTAGCCGATCCTTATTCCTAAAGTACATTCATCCTCTTACACGTAAGAGTTGTTATTCCTTTATAAAAGCAGTTTACAACCCATAAGGCAGTCATCCTGCACGCGACTTGGCTGGTTCAGGCTCTCGCCCATTGACCAATATTCCTCACTGCTGCCTCCCGTAGGAGTCTGGTCCGTGTCTCAGTACCAGTGTGGGGGACCTTCCTCTCAGAACCCCTAGACATCGTAGTCTTGGTAGGCCGTTACCCTACCAACAAACTAATGTCACGCATGCCCATCCATTACCGAAATTCTTTAACCACAAAATCATGCGAGTTCGTGGTGTTATGCGGTATTAGTTTCCGTTTCCGAAAGTTATTCCCCAGTAATAGGTAGGTTGCATACGCGTTACTCACCCGTGCGCCGGTCGCCACCATCGTATTGCTACTCATGTGCTGCCCCTCGACTTGCATGTGTTAGGCCTGTCGCTAGCGTTCATCCTGAGCCAGGATCAAACTCTTCGTTGTATTTTATGTTTTGTAATCTTCAGGGTTACCCCCTCAGATCGTTTTAATACTTTCAAGTCAATCCTTACTCCAATTATTGCTAATTGACGGTTTAATTTTTCCCTTACTTAATACATGACCATCACTGGTCGTATTGTATCAAGTAGTTTTGTACTACTTACTTATCTATAATTTCTTCAATGATCTCTTGTTGTGCTCAACCTGATTTTTCAAGCGAAACGGCTGCAAAGATAACGCTTTTAATTCTTAACCTCCAAATCTTTTCAGATTTATTTTTCAAAAACTTTCAAGCTGCTATCGATGGGCCGCCGCCCTTCCTGTTTAGCGAGTGCAAAAGTAGAGCTTTTATCCTTTCACTCCAAATTATTGCATCCTGTTTTTGTGTTAAAGAACATAACAGGCTGAGGGCGTGGGGTGGTTGTGGAGATTATTTTTATGGTGCAGTGGAGGCTGAAGGGTAATTGAAAGAAAAACGGTTCGATTTCTATTTAAAAGGGACGATCCCGCGAATAAGAAGGTAACCTCCGCGCGAGGGATAGTAGCGGCCCGACCCGAGCGGGTGAGGGGCGCGCCCGAATGAGCGACGGAAAATAATAAAATTCAACAAGCTTGGATATATAATAGGTTGTTGAATTTATTGGCTAATCTTAATTATTTCGTATAAGATACTTATTTTCAGAATCAATATTTCACTAAATTTGCGATAACCACCAGAAAAACCTCAATTTATGGAGAAATTACATCATGCCTGGCTATACATTTGCTTACTGCTCCTTATATTTTCATCCTGTAAAGAAGTGTTTGACTATGGATTGGGAGATTTTCGGCTCAATCTGGCAACAGTAGCCGAGACATCTACCGAACGATATTATCTGCTCGACAATCAGATTAAATTATTTCCAACGAAAGCAATTTCCTCCGACATGAAAACGGGCTCGCGCGTTCTTCTCAACTATAATTTGTTGGAACTAAAATCTATAGACGAGTATTCCGTGAAGGTAAATTCGGCTTCGCAAGTATTTACATCGAGCATCAAGGAGCTTCCAGGCAAACTGTCTGATGATCCATTGTTGCTCGAAAGCATTTGGCAAAGCGGAGACTGGATAAATTTTCGGTTAACTATTAACTATAGAAGCACAACGCATGGAATCGCCCTATACCAAAATAAGATTCCGGCAAACGACACTGTTTATTTAGAGCTCCTGCATTCAAAGAATAACGATTCGGAAGGTTATGCCCTAAATATCTATGCTTCATTCTTAATTAAGGGTTTTGCCAAAGAAGGAAAATCAGTTCCTATAAAAATTAAAGTGAACACTTCGGATCAGGGAGTAAAGTATTATAAGTTCGACTACCTTAGTCCAGGCCAAGATTAAAGTACGGATTCAAAGTAGATTCTATTGTGTAGGGACGGCAAAAGCGAATCATGGCGTAATCTTCTTCCGTCATTTTGAGCACCCCTGGCAGTTGCTCTTTAACTACAAACCGACCATCCTGGTTTTCAAATAATGCATATCCATCATTCGTAAAATAGAATACACCTCCATTACGCACCATATCAAGTAAGACAAAACGCAGATGATCTTTCCCCCAGCAGACATCCAACTCTCGCGTTAAGAGAGAATCTCTGCAAGATAAAATATCCGCTAATGATTTTTCCGAAACGATTTCGTCTTGATTCTTTATATTGGCAGACATCTGCAATCCTTTAACCGACCTCTTATATAATCGATTGTAACCTGATTTCTCATAGAAATTGAATAATGACTCACTTGCCGGGACTAAAACAAGGGCAAAAACAGATTGCAAAATTGCTGCATCAAAAGCTGTAGACAGGAGTTGCTGCATCAACGCACGTCCACGATATTCTGGCAAAGTAGCACAGGCATAAACATACCACACCGGATTCCTCTCACCAGCAACTATTATTTCAGCCGGAAGTAAGAACAACATTGACACAACCCTCCCATCCTCTTCCGCCACCAGGCAATTATTCTCATTCCACCGCTCCCGGAGAAAATGCTCTACATAGTCGTCTTCATCTCCAAAACAGACTGACCAAATCTGTTTAAGCGAAAACCGATCAGAGAATATAGCATAGCGAATTGACATCAGGTTGAATTTTCGTAATTATTGAAAACTATTCTGTGACTTCATCTGGTAGATTTCCTGCAAAATATCAGGATGATAAGAGAGTTTTGCCTTTCGTAAACCTTCGTCACCGTTATCTTCCGCACGATTTACATAACGATACCCCATACAAAAATGGCGAACAAACTCACGATTGATCATCGGGTAAGCGCCCCGAACATTTGCTTCTGCTTTTTCAAAAAGAACGAGATAGGCATCATCTGCAATGGGACACCCGATAGAAAATGCCACAACATCACCATCAGCCCGCAATAATCCACCATCTAAACCGAGACAGAAAAAGGCTTCAAAAGCTGTCATTAGTGCTTGATTCTCCATATTCAACGCACTACCTATGGGGATGTTCATTTCATCGTCCCATTTGTGGCTGAACATCAATACTTCAAGCATGTTATCATAAGTTATTTCTTCAAACGACCATTCGTACTGTTTTGTAAAAGCATTGATATGGTTTCGTTTGGGTTGGAGGGATTTCCCCTGAAGAGAAGCTAATTTTTCGGTTTCAAAAAAATATTCAAATTCATTCCGCGAAGTTTGGAACGC
Organism: Bacteroidales bacterium; assembly: GCA_963668555.2. Taxonomy (GTDB): domain Bacteria; phylum Bacteroidota; class Bacteroidia; order Bacteroidales; family UBA7332; genus CAXXIC01. The sequence goes on along the minus strand of CAXXIC010000001.1, from coordinate 2,744,011 downwards.
AAACTCACCCGGGAAGATTGCTTCAATTTGAGACTTTTGTTCCGGCAAAATCTGAAACATTTGAAAACAACAACCTTGCGACAAAGCAAAATCGCGCATCTCACGAATGATCTCCTTCAGATCTCCGTCTCCCAATGGAAATAAAAAGTTATGATTACTATGATGAAAGGTCTTAATCAGTAGAAAACCGTCTTTCTCTGCTATTTCAAAATCACAGGCATCCCGCCACAAAAACAACACATCGAAACTGTAATTGAGTCTTCGAGTTCCTTTCCCTTGCAAATAACTTTCGATCAACGCTCTATCCGCGAATTCAACCGGTCGGAATGCTAACATAATAGATCTATTCTAAATAACAACACAAACTTAGGCAATTAATTCCGAAAAACTATTCAGGCGCCAATATTATTCACTTGTATTAACGAGTTGTAAGGACAATAGAATTAAGAGTATCCATTTTAGTGCCTAAACCACCATATTGTTTTATTCTCCCGCAGAATTAGTTGGTTTAGCGGACACTCCTAAAGAATAAGCCACCTAATAAAAAAGCCCCTGAGAAATTCTCAGAGGCTTTATATTAGTTCGTTTTGTATTTGTAGTGAACCTGTTTCAACTCCTCGTTGGCTTTTACGATTTTTTTCTTCAGACCTTCTTTGTAAAGAGCCAGTTTTTCCTGAAGATTTTCGTCACCAGTAGCAATCATTTGCACAGCAAGAATGGCTGCGTTCAGAGAACCATCGATACCCACAGTGGCAACCGGAATACCGGGAGGCATTTGCACAATTGCCAGCAAAGCGTCCATCCCGTCGAGTGTTGCTTTGATGGGAACTCCAATCACAGGCAAAGTGGTCATCGATGCAATTACACCAGGCAAATGCGCCGCCATACCGGCAGCAGCGATGATAACTTTAATGCCTCTTTCCTGAGCACCTTTAGCAAACACTTCCACCTCTGCCGGAGTACGGTGAGCAGAAAGTGCATTTATTTCAAACGGAATTTCAAAATCATTCAGAAGTTCTGCCGCTTTTCCCATAACGGGTAAGTCAGACGTACTTCCCATAATAATACTGATAACTGGTTTCATCTTTTTGATTGACAAATTGCGAGCAACAAGCTTCAGGATTGCCCCTTCTTCTCATCTCTCTTTATTATAAATATTAAATTATTTCGCAATTATCTGCATGTATTCTTCAGCCGATAACAAGCCGTCCAATTCAGCAGGATCTTTTATTGCCACGCGGACAATCCAGCCCTCTCCGTAAGGATCGCTGTTGACAAGTTCCGGTTGATCTTCAAGGGCAGCATTCAGTTCAAGCACATCAGCTGACACCGGTATGAACATGTCCGAAACCGTTTTCACCGCTTCAATAGTTCCAAACACTTCATTTTGAGCAATCGATTCACCGACCGTTTGCACATCGACATAGACAATTTCACCTAATTCTTTTTGAGCATAATCGGTAATGCCGACTACTGCTTCTTCACCTTCCACACGAATCCATTCATGATCTTTGGTGTACTTTAAATCTGCCGGAAAATTCATTTTATCAGAAGTTAAGGAGTTGTTGAAATTCGATAATGTGAGAATTCGATAATTTGCAAATGAAAGAATCACGAATTTGCGAATCAGCTAATTTTCAAATCGGCTAATTACAAATTACGCTTTCTTGTAAATCAACGTAATTCCGTCTCTCAAAGGTAAAATAATTTTTTCAACTCTGGGATCGGAGGCTATTTTTTCATTGAAATTTAGAATGCCGATGGTCTGGGCATCTGTGGGTGCCGGAACGTCCAATACTTTACCGTCCCAAAGCGTATTATCGGCAACGATAAAGCCTCCGGGGCGAACTTTGTCAAATACCAGATCGAAATATTCGCAGTAACTGCGTTTATCTGCATCTATAAATACAAGATCGAAAGTACGGTCAATTTGTGGGACGATATGAAATGTATCGCCGATATGAAGATGGATTTTGGAACCGAATGCGGAGGCATCGATGTGTTTGCGGATAAAGTCTTCCAGCTCATCATCGATTTCTATGGTATGGAGTTCTCCGTTTTCGGGGAGTGCTTCTGCCAGGCAGAGTGCCGAGTAACCGGCATAAGTACCGAGCTCGAGAATGTAAGTGGGATTGATCATCCGGCAAAGCATTTTCAGGAAACGACCTTGCAAATGACCGGAAAGCATACGCGGTCGAAGCAGATTGACATGTACATCACGATTTAATCGTTGTAAATGTTCACCTTCGGGATCAATATGATCCAGAATGTACTGCTCGACCGCGTCTGTCATTGATGTTATCTCAGTTTATTATTTTTTCTCTTCTACGAAGTTAGGCAAAACGTACTCTGCTGCGTTAGGCAGAATCTTAGAAACCTGGTTGATTTCAAGATAAGAAGTACCGCTACCTTGTCCGAAGCTTCCACCCAGGAATGCAACAGTGTCAGTATCTTTAATTTTACCATCTTTTAACAGAATTTTCATTCCTTCGAAGAAGTAGTCACGAGCATTGGTGTCAACATCCAAATGGATAGGGAATACACCATAAGAAAGAGCCAGGTGACGGATAGTTCCTTCTTTGTAGCAGAATGCATATACAGGAGCTTTGCCACGGAAAGATGCTACGTAACGAGCAGTACCTCCGGTGAAGCTGTCTGTAAGGATCGCAGAGATAGGAAGACGACGAGATGCTTTCACTGCTTTTTCAGCCAGGTAAGTCGCAACTGTTGTATTTTCTTTTGAATCAACGGGGATGTCATTTTCAGGCATCTTTGTTTTCTCTGCCTCTTCAGCGATAGCAGCCATAGTGCGAACAGCTTCTACAGGATAATCTCCGTAAGCAGTTTCACCACTCAACATCACTGCATCAGTGCGGTAGTAGATTGCATTCGCGATGTCAGTAACCTCTGCACGTGTAGGACGTGGGTTTTTGATCATCGTGTGAAGCATTTGAGTCGCTACGATAACCGGTTTCTTAGCCTGAACACATTTTTTGATCAACAGACGCTGAATTCCGGGGATTTTTTCCTGAGGAACTTCGATGCCGAGGTCACCACGAGCAACCATCACACCGTAAGCTACTTCGAGGATTTCGTCGATGTTATCCACACCTTCCTGGTTTTCAATCTTAGCGATGATTTTGATTGGGCTTTGGTGAGCGTTAAGGATACCTTGAATATCCAATACATCCTGACGGTTACGTACGAATGAGTGAGCGATAAAGTCAACGTTGTGCTTGATAGCCAGGTCGATTACTTCAAGGTCACGTGGAGTCAATGAAGGAAGGCTGATGCGTACACCGGGGATGTTCACACTTTTACGGCTTCCCAGTTCGCCACTGTTTTCAGCCAGAGCGATCAGTCTGTCCTCTTTTTTCTCGGTGATAGTAAATTCGATTTCACCATCGTCGATCAATACTTTACAACCTACGTTAAGGTCTTTAACAAAGTTTTTGTAAGAAACTGCAACACATTCTTTTGTAGTTAACGCAGTAGGATCGCCGATGAAAGAGACGATATCACCTGTTTCAAATTTGATTTTATCACTACCGTCGATTTTGGTGGTTCTTACTTCAGGACCTTTTGTATCCATCAGGATACCGATATTGGCTGATACCGCGCGGGTATTGTTTACAACGCGTGCAAAACCTTCCTCGTTCATGTGAGCCGAGTTCATACGCACTACGTTCATACCGCTCTTATAGAGCTCTTTAAGAAAATCCACATCACATCTCATATCTGAGATGGTTGCTACAATTTTGGTGTGTTTCGACATACTAATATATTATTTTATGAAATAAGAAAAACTTATTGCCTTACAAGTAAACCGGGAAATTTATCAAACGATTACAAATGCAGAATCGCTTCTAAAGCCAATCGGTATGAATCCATACCAAAACCCAAGATGCTTCCTTTGCAGGCGGCTGCGATCATCGATACATGACGAAAAGATTCTCGCTGGTGAATATTCGAAATATGTACTTCGATCACCGGGGTTGACACTGCACGAATGGCATCGGCAATGGCAATAGAGGTATGCGTATATGCTCCTGCATTCAAAATAATCCCGTCGAAATCGAATCCGACTTCGTGAATTTTATTGATCAGCTCACCCTCAATATTCGATTGATAGTAAGCTATTTCGCAACCTGTATAATTAGTTTTTAATTGATCGAGATACGACTCAAAGGATGAATTTCCGTAAACGGAAGGCTCTCTTTTACCCAAAAGATTGAGATTGGGGCCATTGATTATCTGTATCTTCATAAGAGATGAAATTATCTTTTTCGGGAATAAACCGGCATTTTGCGTACTTTTGCATACACACTATTACGATTTGCGTGCAAAAGTAGTCAAAAAAACATGAAGGACAATCAATCTGTTGTAAAAAAATACATTACCTACCTGCGTCTGGAGAAATCTTTATCACCAAATTCCATAGAGGCATATCTCGACGATCTCAATAAATTAGCCCGATTTGTAGAGACAGAAAACAAATCGGTGACAGATGTCACGCTCGACGATCTGCACCAATTTGTGGCACAATTGCACGATATCGGGATTTGTGCCCGCTCACAAGCCCGTATTATATCGGGTATCAAATCATTTTATTTCTTCCTGGTGCTTGATGGATTTATCGAATCCACTCCTTGCGAACTACTCGAATCACCCAAAATCGGACTGAAAATTCCGGATGTATTAAGTCTTGAAGAAATTGACCTGATTATTTCTCAAATCGACCTATCCAAACCCGAAGGCCAGCGAAACCGCGCCATTGTAGAGCTGCTTTACAGCTGCGGGCTGCGGGTATCGGAGCTGACCAGCCTCCAAATCAGCGATATTTACACTGAAGAACTTTTCATACGCGTTTTAGGCAAAGGTAATAAGCAACGCCTGGTTCCCATATCAGAAACTGCCCTACATGAGATCAAGCTTTATTTCCTCGACCGGAATAAAATGGAAATCAAGAAGGGTAACGAAGATATCGTGTTCCTCAACCGTAGAGGAGAAAAACTGACCCGCGTAATGATTTTCTACATTATCAAGCAACTGGTTGAAATGACCGGAATTAAAAAAACGGTAAGCCCTCATACCTTTCGCCACTCTTTTGCCACTCACCTACTCGAAGGCGGTGCCAACTTACGCGTGATCCAGCAGATGCTCGGACACGAACGTATTACCACCACTGAGATTTACACACATATTGATAGGGAGATGTTGCGAAGAGAAATCCTGGAGCATCATCCGAGAAATATGAAGAAATAGCGAAAAACCCGACAATCGCCCTTCCCTAACTCAAAAAAACACAGATATCTCACTCTTAGTCAATACTTTTCCATCGCACCACCCCATTGACATAATTTGAGCATACGGCATTTCCCCATATGCGAACAACCTTAGTTTATTCACATACAGCGAAAAACGGAGGCTGGCTTTTAACAGAGCGAAGTGTGAACACTTTACTCAACGGCTAATACCTACATCCTTCTACAGACGAAAGAACGTAAAAACTGATAGCAGGAATTTGATTTATTGTAAAGGATTACAAAAAACTGATAGCAGGATTTTGATTTATTGCATAGGATTATAAAAAACTGATAGCAAGATTTTGGTTAATCATAAAGTTTTACACTATATGGTTGACCGGGCAACGAAATAATATTTACCAGATACTACTTAAAGAAACAGATAATCAATTTGACAGCAAAAACGGGATTTCCCGGAAGTTTTATTATTCCTCCCCTTTTCAATATCCGATCCGAACAACTGTGGAGCATATGTGGAGTTGCTGTGGAGTTGCTGTGGAGGAAGAGCGGAGATGGATGGGAGAATCATGCGATTTAATTTTGAGGATTTTGATAGCAATTTGTCAAATATGTTTTATAAGATTCCGACTGTAGATCTTTCCTCAACGTTATTCCTCACGTATCTCCACGTTTTTCCACAACTTTCCACAGTCAGACAAAACGTTACAACATTCAATATCATCACATTAAGCATTTTGGCATAAGTATTGCTCTTTATTATGTGTAACAAACCACATAATAAAGAGAAGCATATGAAAGCATTAAGATTAATAGTCATTGCTCTGTTGATGGCATTTGCCTGTACCATGCAAGCGCAGGTTTCTATAAACGTAAATATAGGTGCACGTCCGGCATGGGGCCCCGAAGTAGAATCCGATGTACGATATTACTACTTGCCCGATGTAGATGTATATTACGATATACCTTCGTCTATGTATATTTATCTCGAGGGAGGAAGATGGATTCAGAGACACCATCTTCCGGGCAGATATCGCAACTATGATTTATATCATGGTCGTAAGGTAGTGGTATATGATTATCGGGGTGACAGACCTTATACCCATTGTGATTATCACACAAACAGATATAAACAGGGCCATAACGACGACCGTATCATCGTAGAGCAACCCGAAAGAGGATATTACAGGGGGGATGGTCACGACGAAAGACGCTCTCATGAAGATTTCTATCGGGGAAATGGCAGAGACCGCAGAGAGGGAAACATGAAATTTGCTCATGGTCGCGGTAATGGCCATGGTAAAGAGAAGGGCTGGAGGGACTAAGCTCTACTTATATTAAGCATCAAGAATTTGCGAACACACGCAACATCATTATTGAAAACAATTAAAACATTAGAAATATGAAAACGATTAAATTTTATGTAGCCATCGCTACACTTGTATTGACCACAGCATCGTGTGTCGAAAATTCGGGAAAATACAAATCTATGGTTGCTCAACGGGATTCGATTCAACTGGAAAACCAAGCGTTAAATTCCAATTACAATGAAACGCTCGCCACCATCAACGAAATTGATTCCGGATTTGCCCAAATCAGTGCAAGTGAAAGCCAGATGAAACTAAACCTCAAAGGAGTTGAAGGAAACAGAACCTCCAAAAGAGAACAGATTGCAGCTCAAATGAATTCGATCAAAGAAATCATGGAGCAAAACAAAGCGAAGATTGCTGAACTTCAGCGTCTGTCTGGTAAAAACGGAAAAGAAAACAAGACTTTAGCTCAAACAATCAAACGTTTACAAAACGAACTGGAAGAAAAAACTGCTTTGATTCAATCCCTGCAGGATGAATTGAATCAGAAGAATATTAAAATCGATGAGCTGAATACCACGGTAAATAATCTGAACAGCAATGTCACTGATCTGAATAAGGCTAATGAACAACAAAAGGAAACGATCAAAACACAGGATGAAAATCTAAATACGGTATGGTACTGTGTCGCTACGACCCAAAAACTCAAAGAAGCACATGTTATATCGGGAACCGGACTTTTCCAGAAAAAGAAAGTAATGGATAAAGAGTTCGATACAAAAGCCTTTACACAAAGTGATTTGAGAAGCATTTCGTCAATTGCAACAAATAGCAAAAAGGTAACAATCCTCTCTGCTCATCCTAAAAACAGCTACAACCTGGTTACAGGAGCCAATAAAGCAATCAGCATCGAAATTACCAATCCTTCAAAATTCTGGAGCATCTCAAAATATTTAGTCGTACAGATTTAGAGATAGAGCAAAAAACGCATAAAAACAGATGATCGACTTTCCATTCAGAACGGAAATAATCCATTAAATTGATTATTTTTGTTCTCACTATGAAACAGACGATTTTAATCATCGAGGATGACACCACCTTTGGAACCATGTTGCAAAGGTGGTGTTGTCGTAACGGGTTTGAAGCAACGTTATGCCCGAATGTAACTTCGGCACAGGCTGAACTGGGAAACAAGAAAGTCCATCTTGTACTGACCGACCTGCGCTTGCCTGATGGCGACGGCATTATGCTGCTGCAATGGATACGTGAGCAAAAAATGCAAATGCCCGTTATCGTGATGACCAGCTATGGCGAAATTCAAAGTGCCGTGGCGGCAATGAAGCTCGGAGCGGAAGATTATCTCCAGAAGCCAATCAATCCCACCATCCTGAAAGACAAAATCGAACAAGCTCTATCTATAAAGCCCTCCTCGGAGAAACTGGTCAAACAGTCTAAACCGGTGGCCAGCAACATGATTATGGGTAAAAGTGCAGAGGCAAGACTGATGCACGATCATATCCTGAAAGTCGCACCAACTCGCATGGCGGTACTTATACTGGGAGAAAGCGGAACAGGCAAGGAATATGCCGCACGGATGATCCATGAAAACAGTTCGCGACGTGATAAACCCTTCATCGCTGTCGATTGTGGCAGTCTCTCGCGGGAACTTGCCCCGAGCGAATTGTTCGGACACCTGAAGGGATCATTTACATCGGCAGTCGATGACAAAACCGGTGTATTTGTGCAGGCAAACGAGGGGACGGTTTTCCTCGACGAAGTGGGAAATCTCTCATACGATGTGCAGGTACAGTTACTTCGTGCTCTGCAAGAACAAAAAGTACGTCCGGTAGGATCGGCCAAAGATATCAAGGTAGATGTGCGTATTATTGCTGCGACAAACGAGAATCTCGAAACAGCGATTGACGAAGGACGTTTTCGCGAAGATCTGTTTCACCGGCTCAATGAGTTTTCAGTATCTGTTCCGCCCCTCAGGGACAGGAAAGGTGATATCGCGATCTTTGCCAACGAGTTTTTGCGTCAGGCAAATGAAGAGTTGGAAAGGAATATACAGGGATTTACCCCGGAAGCGATGGCAATGCTTGAGAAACATCACTGGAGCGGTAACCTGCGCGAATTGCGCAACACGGTACGCCGGGTAGTATTGTTTGCTTCGGGAGAGATGATTACCCCTGAAGATGTTCCCGCTTTTGCAGCAGCACCTACTCATGAAGATATGGCTCTCTTTCCCGAAAACGAGCGCGAACAAATCGAGAATGCGATACGCAAAGCCCGTGGGAATAAGACTTTAGCGGCTCAACTACTAAAAATAGACCGGAAAACGCTTTACAACAAGATGCACCTCTACGGCATTAAACTTTAATCGACAAAACAGCTGCCACATCATTCTTCCAGCCGTCGTAAGCCTCTCCACGATGCGCATCCATCCGATGCAATTCGTCGGTCGGATAACCCAACTGGGCAAACATCGGCAGCATTTTGTGGCAGAGGGCCTGGGCTTTTTTGAAGTCTGAAGCTTCCAGGGCCTCTCTCAGTTTCGAAAAATTTTCGACTGTCGATGCACGGAATATTCCCATGATTTCATCAAAGTCATCACCAAAAAGGTCATCGGAAGGTTTCTCTCCCTCTCCGAATATTTCACGTAATGCATCGATCGTAAACGGCTTCGGTAGAAAACCGTCGAACCCAAGCTCATGAGCCTTTTCTGCCGTATAATCGCTGTGACCGGTCATCACAATAACGGGAACATTACTCGCCGAAGCCAATATATCGAGTCCGGATATTTCGCCCATCTCCATATCAGTCAGTATCACATCGCAATCCTGCTCTACTACCTCGTGTCCCAATCGCTGCAACATACTACGCACCATATCTGCCACCACAGGATCATCCTCATAGACTGCAATTTTCTTTGCGCCCGTTCTGATCTCATAATTAGCTTTTTCACAAGGGATAACCACTGCTACCGTTGTGCCTTCACCCACTCTTGATTTCACTGTGATCGTTCCACCCAGTAAATCGATCAATCCTTTTACCACAAACATTCCCAAACCGCTGCCTTGTGCCAGCGAGTTATTGCTCTCTATCCGGGAGAAGGGTTCGTATATCTCCGACAGTTTATCTTCTGGGATCCCCGCTCCGGTATCCGTGACCTCAACACAAAGTTTTCCGTCAAAATAGTTCATTTGCAGGGTTACCTCTCCTACCCGGGTATATTTGATTGCATTGGAGACCAGATTGATAATGATCTGCTTGATTTTCATCTGGTCTGAATGGATTCTCACCTTATCCGACTGAGCGCTAAAAGCAAGATTCTTGGTCTCTGCCAGTGGTAGAAACATCTGGTTGACCTCCTCGCATACTCCATGAATGGAAAAATCAGAACGACTCTCCTTCAATGAACCTTGCTCGAGGCTTGAAAACTCCAGCAAATTTTCTAGCAGCGCTAAAATATGACGAGCCGAACTTTGCATCGACCGGATATCATCTCCCTCCTGTCGGCGAAGCTCCAGATAACCGAGGATCGATCCTAACGGACTTTTGATGTCGTGCGAAACCGACAACAACAGCTTGTGCCTGCTCTCCATCACCTGCCGGATCGTATCCCGTGCCTCTTTCCCTTTATTTACATCATATATGATCAGGATGATAAAAAGTAAAATCAATCCCAGGGCAAAGGCGCCACCGATTTTCGAAACATTGTAATTTTTGCTGATTTCCTGCTCACTGCGGGAGATTGCGGCAAGTACCGAATCAAAAGTCTGGCGGTGTAATTGTAATAGCAGCCCTGAGATCTGGGTCGATATTTCACGATCAGAAATGATCAAATCAGCCACCTTCTTCCCGATAGCTCTAATATTTTGCTGGTAACGCAAATCAGCTTTTTGGGCCATTTGATCCACTTCTGCAAGAATCCTCCGGGAATCGTTATCGGCATTTCGCACAGTATCAATGCGCTGACGACTAATGATAGTAGCCTTTGGCTTAGTGGGGTTGAATACCTCTTTTACCCGGCCAAAAAAACCTTTACGTTTGACTGTATTGTATATCGTATCTTTTTTGAATGTGAATCGCAAGGTGACCTCCTGCTTAGGTTTATACCTCCTGATCCGTTCGCTGATTGCGCCTACCGGAATAGACTGGCTTAATTGTCGGTTCAATTCCGTAATGTTAGAAGTCTGCCGGGAAAGCAATCCTTTGATTTGTTGCAATTTTGTTTTTCCGACAGGCTCTATCACCGAAAGCGTATCAATCAGAGAGTCTATGAGGAGAACCTGACGGCTGAATTTTTGAATGTAGAGTGTGTCATTGGTGGACACAAAAAGGCTTATCGATGATTGTGCCTCACCGACGTTATATATCAGTTCATTGGTCAAAGCCAGAGAGCGATGATGTTCCTCGATCTCCTTCTTCTGACTCTGGATATTGCTGCGCAAATCGTACAGATATAGCAACATAGCCGCCGCCGCTATCCCAACGACAATATACAATACTGCGGCTTTAAACCGTATTTTACTTTCGATACTCATATTGCAAAGTTAGGGATATTTCCAACAAAATGACTGGGTGGAAAAGCAAGGGAATATTATAGTTTGTAAATTAAAGATTTCGTCCAACAAAGGGAATCAGGATTGAGTGAAAAATGAAAGTTGATCTCAGCTGTAAGTGAGCCTTTAAATGATTACTCCAGCCTATTGAAAGCCGCCACAAACTCCAGGTTGAACAACCTGAGATTCAGCTCCAGTATGCTTTTACATAATACGTATGCAATGCCAACAAATCCTCGGTTTTCGTATAATCCGGGTAGTGATTATCTTTATCCAGTACCGAAGAAGTTTGTATCTTTTTTAGTTATAAAAACGAAGGATGTCAATTCATGCACATTTTCAATCAAAAAAAACATATCCATTCATTGGATTACAATTATTTTTGAGGTCTTTAGTTCATAATATTGAAAAAAATGTATCGACGCATGAAAAGAGTCACTCTTTCCAAATCTTTTTTGCTTTCAATTTCCTTACAATCAATGATAACAGGCTTACTCCTGTTCACCTTGCCTGTTATTTCCCTGGCTGCAACGGGCAACTGGACCAGCACCGTCATAGGGGGAAATATCGTTTACACAACGACCGAACCGACCACGCCTGTCAATGATTATGCAGGCAATAACCTCACTGTTGTCTATCTCGAAAATCTGAGCTTAAAAAAAATAGGGCAAAATACGAATGCTACGGATGTAATTTGGTTGCTATCCAAAGGCTATCGTGTAATCGAACTCAATTATGCCAACAACGTAAATGCCGTTTCACCCACGATCAACGCGGATATTATCGCAATCAATGACGCCATCGCCGCAGGATCGTTCTGCGGACTCAGCAACTGTTCTAAATACAGATCATATGTGCTGTTTGAAGGATACAGGATTGCGCGCGATGTCTCTTACTTCAAGGACGATCCTACAATCTATAATTACTCATCTTCATATACTGTTGGCGATTCACTACGCATGGATATCATTTATCCGGCAAATGCATCTGTAACTGTGCCGGTTATTCTATCCTTTTCCTACAGTAACAGTTACCCCGGCGATGCCAACATAAACCAACGATTGAATCTTGGCAATTCGCTGGCCGGCTTTAACGATTCGTTTCAGGAAGGAGCACCAGCCAACGGCATTGCCTGGGCGATAGCTGACCATCCGAAATATTGTCCGTGGGGAAATGGTAAGCCCGCTGGTGCTACTAATAATAAAGCGTACGGATCGTACGAAACAAATCCTGATGCGGCTCAAAAGGTGAAGTCTGCGGTACGAACCCTCCGTGCGCTTGGTGCCGGAATGGGCCTCTCGGGCAAGATTGGCATCTATGGATTTTCACGTGGATCGACTGCCGGATCGATGGCTGTCGGAGACCGGTCTGTAACGAATTTTGAAAATGCAGGTTTGCACATCGGCATGTCCGATGATGTGCAGGTAGCTGCGCTCGGGTCGGGTGTTTTCGATTATACCCAAATCTATAATCCTGCCGAAAGTGATGCTGGAAATCTCCTGACTAATTGCCCTTTGGTTTGGGGAACTCTGGCTAGTAATTATGCAGGCTGGCAATCTCAGGGTTCTTATTATCTGGCTCAAACAGCCGCCACAACACCAGTGATCTTCTTCTACAACACCGATGACGCAGCTTATTATCAGGATCAAATAAAGCATTTCAAAACAAAACTGGATTCATTGGGCGTAACCACTTCGACTCTGGTCAACTACGGCACCGGACATTCGGTTCCACAAACTGCAGCAACGCTAACAAAACTCTACAACTTCTTCAATCAGTATCTGAAAGCTGACTCCATGAAGGTTGGTATTTTTCCCCCTTATATGGAAACCGGGAAAAACGAAAATAACATGTCACTTACATTATCCCCCAATCCCGCCACCCATGTAGTGCACTTAATATTCAACCTTACTAATGCCGGTAAAGTGCAAGTTGAATTGTGCAACCTATCGGGAGTTGTGTTATACAAAACTGAAAAATTTCGTGACCATATCGGTCGACAAAGTGAATCAATATACTTGAACAAATTAAACCTCCCGAAGGGCATATACTATGCAAAAGTTCTTACAGAAGGAGCGCAAGGAATTAAGAAGCTTTTCAAAGAAAACAACTAATTGGAGAATTTTGCAGTATCAGCATTCATATTTTACGATTACAACTGATATCGGTTTGTTTTAATCTCAGGATTGAAGCCGCTTTGGCATTTGAGAGTATTGAAGTTCTGTCGAATATTTCTTAGCTTCGCGGCAATATTACTTATTCATGCGAATCAGGAGTTGAAAGCACCCCTAATTCTGGTTGATTAAAATGTTGACAATCAGGAGAATAAGCACTTAAAACATTTGCTGAAGTCTCTGAAAATCATTAACTTAGAGGAATAAAACCACTCATTCCACTAACAATGATCCCCAGAGACAAAAAGCTTAAATTGATAAAAATATATATGTACATCTGCGATTTGTACGAATCCGAACTAAAATATAGCTGCCAACGGTTTAGCAATAACTCAGAACCTGAATTTACAGATCAAGAGATCTTGTGTATTTACCTTTTTACAGGCTCTTCTCAGGGTTATTTTCAAATCAAAAGCATTCACACCTTCGCAGATGAATATTTACGCTCATGGTTCCCTAAATTACCGTCATATCAAACGTTTAACTATAGATTAAACCTATTGTCTGAAGCTGTCAGAATTCTTGCTGAAAGGTTGATTTCTTCATATAGACCATTTGATTGTGATTTAGGAACCAGCCTAACAGATTCTATGCCTATTATAACTTGTGCCGGGAGAAATAAAGTAGGTAAAGTTGCTCCCGAAATCACATCTAAAGGATTCTGTTCAACCAAAAACATGTATTATTTTGGAATGAAGTTACACGCATTAGCTTTTCGTAGAGAAGGTACTATTCCTTTTCCTGAGAAACTTACCTTTACACCTGCCAAAGAAAATGATCTGGTCGTGTCAAAGCAGTTATGGGGAGATACCCTATGCGATAGGACTATCTATGCCGATAAAGCTTACGCAGACAAAGAGTATTATGAAAAGGCAGAATCTAATAGAAAGCTAAAACTTTACACTCCAATAAAAGCCGTAAAGGGTGAATCAGAGGTTATTAGGCAAAGAGATAAAGCATACAATGATCTTTATTCTACTGCTGTGTCGAAAATTAGACAACCTATTGAATCATTTTTCAACTGGCTAAATGAGAAAACTAAAATCCAAAGAGCTATGAAGGTCAGATCGCTATCTGGGCTTCTTATTCATACTATGGGGAAAATTGCAATTGCCTTTATTTCCCTGATTTTTTAAATCCTGATTCGCATTATTCAGCTTAAATTCAAGGAATGAACAAAATCAAATGGCAAGTTATCTTTGCAGTATCGTTAATAATAATTTCGGCACTATTGTTTACAGCTCATTATTATATTTTTAAAGACGCGTACAATATCTTTTTCTATCTCTTTCATGGAATCGCATTTATTCCAATTCAGGTAATCATAGTCGGTCTGATTCTCGATGGCATATTGGAGAGAAAAGAAAAAGAGAAGGTAATGAAGAAGCTAAACATGGTTATCGGACTATTTTTCAGCGAAGTAGGTTCAGAATTTGTCAGAATCATCTCTTGTCACGACAAAAATCTATTTGCCTCGTTAGATGAGTTTCAGGTAAAGGAGGAATACACCGAGAAAGAACTGGAAGGGATCAAGGCCGATTTGTGCAAATACAAAGGGCAACTGGAGATAGATGTCAGAACATTATCGAAAATACAGGAGATTCTTCACAAAAAAAGAGATTTCATGATTCTGCTCATTGCAAATCCTGTTTTGCTGGAACATGACACGTTTACTGAATTATTAATGGCCACTTTTCACATCTCTGAAGAATTTAGCAGCAGAGATGATATAAACTCCCTTCCAGAGGCTGATATTGAACACCTTAGAATTGACGTGGGGCGTGCCTACAATTACATCATTGTGGAATGGATTAATTATATCATCCATTTGAAAAAGGAGTATCCGTATCTTTACAAATCAGCTATCCTCACCAATCCATTTTTAGCAGCAGGTGCATGTAGTATTTAATCAGCATTAGAATTACACCTGATGCCACTTTATTCTTAAAACCGGTTAAACACAACCGCACTTCAGTTGTTCTAGTAAAAAATGCAACCGGTTTATGAATGAAACAGCAAATATTTTTTCTACAAAGGAAAAATCAGTACGCATTAATCTACACTCACAATATTACGGAGCCATTGCCGAGATCGGTGGCGGACAGGAGACTGCCCGTAATCTGTTTCAGGCCGGAGGGGCTTCAAATACCTTGGCCAAGACCATTTCGGCTTACGACAAATCGTTTAGTGACCATTTTTACAACCAGGGAACGTCTTCGCGCTATGTGGCAGAAGAACGTGTTCGTAAAATGATCGATTACGAATACGATGAGCTGATTAAAATTCTGGACAAAAAGAATCCGCAGAAGTTTTTTGCCTTTGCCAACACGGTAGAGACACTTAACTATACCAAGACCAATCAGGGTAACGGCTGGCTAGGGATCGCTGTGGAAGGTTCCGACCGCTACAAACCCAATAAAATACTGATCCACGTCAAGCTTCATGAAAACGACACCCTTTTGCAGCAACATACGCTCGGGGCGTTGGGGATCAACCTGATATACGGAGGGTTATTCCTATGGGAGGATCCCCGAAAGATTCTGACCTCGCTACTCGACAACCTCGGAACCGACCGGGTGGAAGTGGATTATATATTCGTAGAAGGACCGGACATGGCATGGTGCGACAATCGGTTACTCAACCTAATGCTGGTCAGCAACAACATAACGCCGGCCATCATGTTTGACCAATCGGGGCGAGTACGCCAGCCGGGCGATATGTTGTATAAGAAGAATGTGCTACTTATGCGGGGATATTTCCGTCCCATCAACAATCTGGCCATCGAGTTTATGGAAGACAGTCTCAATATTTTCAAAGGAGACGAAGATTACAGGCCCGATAATACCATCGCATTCTGCGAGATTTCACTCAAATACCTGATGCAGGATGAGAAGCTCGACGAAAAGGACTTTCTGAACCGAGTCGATCTGGTCAACATGTCGGGACACAGCGTTATGGTCTCTAATTTCTACCGTTATTTCAAACTGGTGGATTATTTTGCGCAGTTTCGGATAAATAAGCTGCGGGTGGTGCTGGGGTTGCCTACGTTTGATAAAATCTTTCACAGCTCGCAGTACACCGACCTCCGGGGCGGATTACTCGAAGCAATGGGTAAACTGTTTCAGGAAAATGTCAAACTCTATCTTTACCCCTACACAGACATGGAAACCGGTGAAGTGATTTATCCGGAAGACGATCATTTCAAAGATGAATACAAATTGCTCTGGCAATACCTCATCAAGACCCGGAAAATATTGATTCTGAAAGGAATCCCTGTCAGCCACCTGAAAATTACGGCTGGATATATTTCAAGCCTCATTGAAAACGCAGACGATAACCTGAAAGATTATGTCCCGGAAAAGATTTTTGAGCATATCAAACAGAACCGATTGTTTGGATATGGCAGAAAAGTATAGTACCGATAATCTTATCTCACTTTTATTTTAGGCACTTCAGGTTTAGTCTGTGTGATATTTGCAAACAATTCCTACTAAAAATATGTTATACCCTTAACTTATGTGAATACATACCAGAATTCAGAATAAATAAGAGTACTAACTAAAACTTAAATCTATGAGAAGAATTTCAACCCTACTCCTTGGCATCTTTTGCACGATGATTATGAGCGCACAAAATGCTGAAAACAAATGGGCAATTGAAGCCCTGTTTGGAAAAAATGAGTATAATGGAGAAATTACGAATGCTTATTTCAAATGGAATAAAGCGTTTTATGAAATGGGTGGCCTTGGCCTTAATTTCTATCTGGACAAAAGCTTCGATGGCGGATTTCAGGCTACCTACGGGAAATATGGTGCATACGCATCTCCGACATCCAATTTCCTGGGTAAAAAGTTTGACTTTTCCGGATTGTTGAGATATAAATTAAATAACGGTTATATACTTCCCGAAAAATGCTTCATCGCGCCTTATCTGGCTGCAGGATTCGGATATGTAAACTACTCCGGTGGGCCGAAGATTTACGAAAGTAACACAGCTATAATCCCTTTAGGTGCGGGTCTGAAATTCAACTTCACAAAAAATGTCGCGTTGCAATATCAGATGTTGTTTAACTTTAATGCCAGTGACAGACAGGACCTCCGGATGGACAACAAGGATGACAACTTTATGAAACACACCGTAGGATTGGTTATCAGCTTTGGTTGTGGTAAAAAAGACAAAGACAACGATGGCGTTTATGACAAGTATGATATCTGCCCAAACACTCCGATTGGTGTTAAAGTTGATACCAAAGGTTGCCCGATGGATAGTGATAACGATGGCGTGGCAGATTACCTGGATCAGTGCCCCGGAACTCCGGTCGGTGTGACAGTTAATGCAAACGGTTGTCCGCTGGACAGTGATAATGATGGCGTTGCCGATTACATGGATAAATGTCCTGAAACTCCTACCGGTGTGAAAGTTGACGCAAAGGGTTGCCCGATCGACTCTGATAAAGACGGTGTCGCTGACTACATTGACAAATGCCCCGGAACACCCCCAGGTGTAAAAGTTGATGCAATGGGTTGTCCAATCGACAGCGACGGTGACGGATTGGCTGACTATCAGGATAAATGTCCGGATGTAAAAGGCTTGATTGAAAATAAAGGTTGTCCGGAAGTGAAGAAAGAAACCACAGAAGTCTTCAAAAAGGCTTTGCAAGGTATCCAGTTTGAAACCGGGAAAGACGTTATCCGTCCAAAATCATTCCCGATCCTTGATGACGTGGTGAAAATCATGAAAGAAAATCCGGTTTATTTACTCCAGATCGACGGTCATACCGATAATGTTGGTAAACCGGAAATGAACCAGAATCTTTCTGAAAAACGCGCCGCAGCGGTCAAAGCCTATCTTGTCCAAAAAGGTATTAGTGAAAACCGACTGAAATCTGCCGGCTATGGCGATGCCAAACCTGTAGCTGACAATAAAACAGCAACGGGGAGACAACTAAACAGACGGGTAGAATTTAAAGTTGAATTCTAATACAAGTCTTTAAAAGCAAATAAAGGAGGAAATCTTTTCGGATTCCCTCCTTTAATTATCCCCCCACCATCACAAAAGAGTACTATCTTAACAAGTAAGAAGGACCGATAACCTCTTTACCACCTTTACCTTCCCCGAACTTCTTACCAGCCGTTATAACTATTTAAGTAATAAATTTCTTACCTTTGCGAGCAAATTTCGACAGGGATTGTTTTAATGTAATTCTGCCGGAAAAGAATTGATTCAAGCAACTGAATACAAACAAATAAACATCACTTACTATTATGGCAAAAAAAGCGCTCTTACTGATCCTCGACGGATGGGGAATCGGCAATCACTCGAAAGCAGACGTAATCTATAACACTCCCACCCCTTACTGGGATTATCTTACCGCTACTTACCCCAACTCACAACTGCAAGCTTCCGGAGAAAACGTAGGTTTGCCCGACGGACAGATGGGTAACTCTGAGGTAGGTCACTTAAATATCGGTGCAGGCCGCGTGGTATATCAGGATTTGGTGAAAATCAACATCGCTTGCCGCGACAACTCTATCCTGAAAAACCCGGAGATCGTAAAAGCATTCACTTACGCCAAAGAAAGTGGCAAACAGGTTCACTTCCTGGGTCTGGTTTCTGACGGTGGTGTACACAGCTCACTCGATCACCTTTTCAAATTGTGTGATATCTCTAAAGAATACGGCATCGAAAAGACTTTCGTTCATGCTTTCATGGACGGTCGCGATACTGACCCCCGCAGCGGTAAAGGCTTTATCGAAGCTCTCGAAAACCACATGAAACAATCAACCGGCGAAATCGCTTCTATGATCGGTCGCTACTACGCGATGGACCGCGACAAACGTTGGGAACGGGTGAAAGACGCTTACGATTTGATGGTTAACGGTGTGGGAACTCCTACTACCGATATGGTAGCAGCAGTTCAGGCTTCATACGATGCAGAGGTAACCGACGAATTCATCAAACCAGTAGTAAAAGTGGACGCTGCCGGAAATCCCGTAGGTAAAATCCAGGAAGGCGATATGGTTATCTTCTTCAACTACCGTAATGACCGCGCAAAAGAGATCACAATGGTATTGACTCAACAAGATATGCCTGAGCACGGAATGAAAACCATGCCGTTGCACTATTGCACCATGACTCCTTACGATGCTAAATTCCAGGGACTGCACATCATATTCAACAAAGATAATGTACAAAATACATTGGGCGAATATGTTTCTTCATTGGGATTGAAACAACTTCGTATCGCTGAAACAGAAAAATACGCTCACGTTACCTTCTTCTTCTCAGGTGGTCGCGAAGCTGAATTCGAAGGCGAAGAACGCATCCTTGTATCTTCTCCCAAAGTGGCAACTTACGACTTGCAACCCGCAATGAGCGCTTATGAAGTGAAAGAAAATTTAGTAAAAGCCATTGGTGAGCAAAAATATGACTTTATCGCTTGTAACTACGCTAACGGCGATATGGTAGGCCACACCGGCATCTACGGTGCTATCGAGAAAGCGATTACTGCTGTAGACAACTGCGTAAAAGACACAGTTGAAGCTGCTAAAGCAAACGGTTACGAAGTGATCATCATAGCAGACCACGGTAATGCTGACAACGCAGTAAACGCTGACGGTTCGGCTAACACTGCTCACTCATTGAATCCCGTTCCTTTTGTTTACGTAACTGAAAACAAAGAAGCTAAAGTCGCAAACGGCATTCTGGCTGACGTAGCTCCATCGATCTGCAAAATCCTTGACGTTGCCGTTCCTGCGGAAATGACAGGTAAAAACCTGATCTGTTAAAAAAGCCCCTCCCCAATAGAGAGGGAGCAAGAAAAAGGGTATTACAAAATCATATAACTTACTTAAATTCGTCCTCTTCCTCCTCCCCTATCGGGGGAGGTCGGGAGGGGGCTTCTTTATTATGCTCCAAATAGAAGATACCATCGTCAGCCTAGATCTGATAGAGCGCGAATTCGTTTGCGACCTGAGCGTCTGCCTCGGTGCTTGTTGCATTGAAGGAGATTCGGGCGCTCCGATTAATTACGAGGAACGAGATAAAATAGAAAAACTGTTGCCCGTCATCTGGGACGACCTGCTTCCTGAGGCTAAAAAAACAATCAAGGAAACCGGCGTTTCATATATTGATGAAGAGGGTGACCTGGTTACAAACCTGATTCATGGTAAAGATTGCGTATTCACTTATTATGAAGGAAACGGGGTATGCAAATGCGTGATCGAGAAAGCTTATCGTGAAGGAAAAACCGACTTCTACAAACCGATCTCGTGCCACCTCTATCCGGTACGACTAAAAGAATACGATGGCTTCACAGCAGTAAACGTGCACCGCTGGAAGATCTGCAAATGTGCGGAAGTATTGGGCCGTCGCGAAGGTGTGAAACTATATCAGTTCCTGAAGGAACCTCTCATTCGTAAGTTCGGAGAAGAGTGGTATACTCAACTGGACATTGCAGCCAAAGAATTACCTCTGGAATAATAAGAAATGATCTTGGTCAAAATACAATAGGAAACGGCATCAATCAGATGCCGTTTTTTTATGTAGTGACGGCCGAAAAATCAGGATAGTCCAGTAAACCTGACCGAAATACAGCAAATTAGTCCACAAACCTCTCTTCCCCGCTATATATCATCAACTCATCATCACGAAATTTTCAGAAATTCACTATATTTGTAGTTCATCCTCAACATCTTTATCCTGAAATCTATGAGTTTAAATGGTGAAAGTATAGACATTAAATATTTGATTGCCAACGACAATGACATCCAATGGGGTTTAACCGTAAGCACTGTGGGATTTCAGGAAATCAGGCCCGGCTCAGAATATCCGCTCAAAGATCATCCCTCGGGATACTATTTCAACTATAACAAAGGTCGTACACTGCCTGAGTATCAGTTGGTGTATATCACCAAAGGGCATGGGGTGTTTGCCTGTGACGATACACCGGAAACAGCCATCGGACAAGGAACATTATTTATCCTTTTCCCAGGCAAATGGCACACCTATCGCCCCGATACCAAATCGGGATGGAATGAATATTATATCGGATTTTCCGGAAAAATGATGGATAATCTGCTAGAATCCGGATTCATCAACCCTCAATCACCTATTCTCCCTATTGGCCTCAGCGAGCAAATCGTACGGCTCTATAAAGAAGCGATCGAAATAGCCAAAGCCGATAAAATCGGTGCACAACAATTGCTCGCCGGTATCGTGATGCATATGTTGGGTATTGCTCTTTCCGTATCCAAAAATAAAGTTTTTGAAACGGATGAGATAGACCAAAAAATTGAACGCGCGAAAATCATCATGCGCGAAAGCATTTTGCACGATATCGACCTGGAAGCTTTAGCCTCCAAGCTGAATCTGAGTTACTCATGGTTCAGAAAGGTTTTCAAAGATTACACGGGTTTTGCCCCGGCAAAATATTTCCAGGAATTGAAGCTTCAGAAAGCTAAAGAGCTGCTCACCCATACCGCAAAACCGGTGAAAGAGATCTCCATTATGCTCAATTACGAATCAACGGAACACTTTTCTACATTATTCAAGAAAAAGACCGGATTTACCCCCTTAGAGTACCGTCATTACGGAAGAGAGAATACAACACCGGAGAGTGAGTAATACTACTCAATCGCATTTTAACAAAAAACTTTGAAGAAGAGAAAAAACCGCAAGCCGGATTTTTCTCTTCTTTCATTTCAGTCCTGTTTGTTCGGGTGAAAACAACATAATTTCCTATTTCAAAATGCATTTTTCCTCATTATGCTGCTCTATTCTGCACGGCACACACATTATACGCTATATATCTGACATTTACAACTGATTTTAACATTAAACACCTGAATCAAAAAGCCTACTGGAAAAATCAAAATACCCAACTATAAAATCAATTTATACATTCTTTTAACTCTGCAAGGTTTATACATTTGCATTTAAGAGTTTTCGCGATCAAACGAGGTTTTTATATAATTTAAACCTGCCACACGCTAGACACCTGAAACATCTATTAACCAGATAAATCTACTATGAAACAGAAAAGAAGGCTATTTCTTGCTCTGTTGTTTTTTGCATGCTTATATATTCATGCCAAAAACACACCTATTGACCGAAAAGCTTTGGTAACCAGAAACAATGTAACCATTACTTCTGTAGATTCCCTTTCTTCACTTAGTGTTGGCAACGGAGAATTTGCCTTCACAGCCGACATTACCGGACTACAAACCTTTCCCGAGACTTACAACCAGGGAATCCCCCTCGGTACCCAATCACAATGGGGATGGCACAGTTTTGCAAATCCAAACAACTATCGCTTCGAAGAGACACTGAAGCCTTACGACTTCAGAGGACGCACCGAACTCTATTCAACTCAGTTCAACGAAAAGGGACGTCAACAAGAAGCGGCAGAATGGTTTCGCGTAAACCAGCATCGTATCCATCTGGGAACAGTCGGGCTGGAAATGACTACCTCAAACGGACAAAATGTCAGACCGGAACACTTAAAAAACATCCACCAACAATTGAATTTGTGGAATGGTATTATCAACAGTAATTTTTCGATTGAAGACAAAAACGTTTCCGTTAAAACTGTATGCGATCCACAAAAAGATATGATCGCATCGGAAGTAAATTCGTCAATGATATCAAGTGGTCAATTGAATATTAGTTTCAAGTTCCCCTATCCTACCGGCAAACACGTTGATGATGCCTGTGACTGGAATAGCCCGGAAAAACATTCTACACAAATCATTGAACGCGGAGCTCAATTCGTGGTTTTGAAACGTGAAATTGACAGCACCATCTATTATGTAACTATTCAATGGAGTGGACAGGCTGACTTCAAGGAAAAAGCCCCTCACTACTTTACCTTATCACCTAAATCTAGTTTGTTTTCATTTGTGTGCGCGTACACACAAAAGCAAATCCAACCGGATAATCTCACTTTTACCCAAACAGCCGGGCGTTCGGCATCATATTGGAACAGCTTTTGGACTAAGGGCGGAGCCATTGATTTTTCGCAATGTAAAGATGCCCGAGCCAAAGAGTTGGAGCGTCGTGTAGTATTGTCGCAATACCTGATGGCTATTCAGTGTGCCGGTAGCATACCTCCTCAGGAAACGGGATTAACCTATAATAGTTGGTTTGGCAAATTCCACCTGGAGATGCATTGGTGGCATGCGGTGCATTTTGCATTGTGGAATCGAACCGACTTATTGGAGAGAAGTCTGGATTGGTATGCAAAAGCCTTCCCCATTGCTAAAAAGATCGCACAACGTCAAGGTTTTGCCGGTGCGCGTTGGATGAAAATGACTGATCCGTCGGGTCAAGAAACCCCTTCAAAAGTTGGATCATTCCTGATCTGGCAACAGCCTCATTTTATCTATATGGCTGAGATGGTTTACCGTAGCCACCCTTCGCAAGAGGTAATCAATAAATACAAAGACCTGGTGTTTGCAACGGCTGAGTTTATGGCTTCTTTCGCCAATTATGATATGCTCGAAGGTCGATATATCTTAAAAGGCGCAATCCCTGCTCAAGAGACCTTGCGTGCAAGTGAAACGGTTAATCCTCCTTTCGAACTTTCTTACTGGCATTTTGCAATGAGTGTAGCTCAGGAGTGGCGCAAACGTGCCGGTCTATCAAAAAAACTGCAATGGGAAGAGTTGATCGACAAACTATCGCCACTTGCGGCCCAAGACGGACTCTATCTGGCTGCTGAAACTGCCACTGACACCTATAAAGACATCCGCTTTACTTCCGATCACATGGCGGTACTCGGCGCTTTGGGTATTTTACCTAAATGCAAACTGGTCAGAACCGACTACATGAAAAACACCTTCAACTGGATTTGGGACAACTGGAACTGGGGTAAAACCTGGGGATGGGATTTCGCTATGACTGCCATGTCAGCTGCCCGTCTGGGAATGCCCGATAAAGCAGTTGGCGCTCTACTGATGGATAAACGCACCAATACTTACTTACCTAACGGCCATAACTACCAGGATCAACGTCTCCGCATTTATCTGCCTGGGAACGGGGGATTACTCTCTGCCGTAGCCATGATGTGTGCGGGCTGGGACGGGTGCAAGGAGAAAAACCCGGGATTCCCCAAAGACGGTAAGTGGAACGTAAAATGGGAAGGATTGGCGCCAATGCCATGAGTAAAATGAAGTACCAACATTTCAATTAAAACAAATAAACGTTAATCAATAATTACTATCATGAAAAAATGGATTCCACTTTTTGTATGTTTCTTCACCTTGCTCACTTCGTGTGTCAGCGAGTTGGATAAATATTATGAAACACCCGACTGGTTGAAAGGAAATTCCTGGGAAGTACTTGAAAAGAAGGGTAATTTCAAACTATTCCTATCGGCAGTAGAGCGCACTTCGTATAAAGATCTGGTGCAGGGCAAAGGTATCATTACCGTAATGGCTCCGACCGATTCTGCTTTTCAGGTGTACCTCAACAGTCACAATTACAGTTCGGTAAATGACATTCCTCTCTCTCAGTTGGATAAACTTGTCGGATTTCATTTGTTGTTCTATTCATTCAACAAAGAAGCCTTTGAAGATTACAAGCCCAATGGAATTGAGTCAGTTAATAAGTATAAGGGAATGTTTTACAAGTTCAGGACCAAAAGCCGTGACTCTGTTTCGGTAGAATATGACGCATCAACAGGCCAATACCATAAATTGATTCACTACGATCGTTTTCTACCGGTATTCTCGTATAACCTGTTCAACAGCAACAATATTGACGCAAAGTCAAATTATGAGTTCTTTTATCCGAACTCGACATGGACCGGATCCAATGGGTTCAATGTCTCCAATGCATCAGTAAAAGAGTATGCCACAGTATCTGATAACGGTTATGTTTACACTATTGATAAAGTTTTAGATCCTCTCGAGACCGTATATACGAATCTGAAAAACGATGCCAATTACTCTCAATTTCTGAATGCATATGAAAGATTTGCAACATATCAATACGATGCTACTGCGACAACAGATTACGGTAATGGAGACTCGTTATACGCAAAAAGCTACAGTAACGTTCTTCCATCCATAGCTTCTGAATGGCCTGTTTCATCGTATCAGCTTTTAGCCAGCTTATCTTACGGAGCTCACAACGTATTTGCACCCGATAACAGTGCGATACATGCATTTTTCAACAAATACTGGGCTCCTTACTACACCGATATTACGAAAGTAAACTTTGAACCGATGCTTGCATTTCTGCAAAATCATGTTTATAGCAACACCATTCTGTTTCCGCAGCAGATTGAATCCGACACGGTTAAATCGACATACAGAACTCCTATTGAGTTTGATCGCTCTGCGGTACAGAAGAAAAGCATTTGTGTAAACGGCTCCATTTACGGGTTGAATCAGGTAGTTGTCCCACCTATGTTCCAAAAAGTAACATCGCCAATGTATTGCGACCCAAAATACAATCTGATACTGGACATGATGAAAAATGCATCGTACATTCCCACTCTGATCTCTGATGCCACACAATTTAGAGTTTTCTATCCATCCAACAGCATGATACAATCATACACCAACTTAGATGGAAAATCAATGAATTACATTAACACCAACACATTGAAATACGGAGCACAGGAGCTTCAGATTGATGGGGACAATGGTCCTGTTGCAATGAGTGTAAATCAGAAAAAAACATTTGCCGGGGCGCATATCGCTACTGATTTGATTTCAAGCAAAGGTACTGAAGCTGTTTACCGCACATTGCAACCCTATAACTACATCTATACGAAAGGCAATAAAGTATATTCATCTGCCCTGTACAACCTGGGAGTCGACTCCAAAGTTCCTACATTTACCAAAATTGAAGGAGCCTGGGATAACGGCGAAGCTTATGCGCTAAACGGTGAAACAGCCTCTGCGCTTGTACCAGAATCCAATCAGTTTAAATCGTTAACCACAACAACTGCGCCAACCGATTTAAAAACATTCATTGCTTATATGACTGCGGCAGGTTTTACTTCGGCCACACCTCCATACAGCTTCTTGCAGGGAGAACGATTCATCGTTTTGATCCCCCCCGCTGCAAGTCTACTAGCAGGATATAATGCTTTACCCAGTAAAACCACGGAAAAAGTTTCAGCATTTTTAAAACCTTACTTCATCAATGTAAGTGCAAGCAATCTACTCGACTATCCTTTCCCGGGAGCGAAAGTTCAGGGACAGCTGGCATCATTTGGAAAGAAATCTGATGGCACAACAGCCTCATTTACTTTGGTTGACCGCGGAACTGAATTGGTTATTATTGATGCCAAAGGAAATGAAGCGAAAGTTCTGAATTATTTCCCCAATATATACGCAGATGGAGCTGTATATATGATTGATAAATTACTGGCAGTAGAATAAATAAAACTATGGATATGAAGATATTTCAAAAAATAGCAATATCATTGATTGCCCTGCTGACAGTGCAATCAATAGCAGCACAAAAGGTACTGACCGGGACTATCCGTGATTCGAAAACCAACGAAGCATTGATAGGTGCAAACGTGTATATTCAAAATTCAGAGCATCGTTCGCTGAGCGGTTGCATCGCAGATATAAACGGAGAATATCGCCTGCAAATACCTGAAAAACCGAATCTGACCATCGTCTATTCGTTTGTGGGTTACAAAACAAGATCGGTAAAATTCACAGACCAAAAGAACATAAATATGGTACTAGACGACGCGACCACATTTGGCGCAATAGAGGTATCAGCAAAGAAGGTAGAAAAAAACACGTTGGGTCAAACAACGCGCGAACGGGTTTCTGCCGTCCAGAAAATAAATCTGGAAGGGCTTGAATCGGCGAATGTGACCAATGTGACAGAAGCTCTGCAAGGGGCTTTGGCAAACGTAGATATCTTGACCGGGGCAGACCCCGGAGCGGGAACTTCGATCCGCATCCGTGGAACATCATCTCTTAGTGCATCTGCCGAACCTCTTTTCGTATTAGATGGAGTTCCCATGCCGGTAGATGTTTCATCTGACTTCAACTTTTCGACAGCAAACTCTGACGATTACAGCCAGTTGCTCAACGTATCGCCTAGTGACATTTTGAGTATAGAGGTGTTGAAAGATGCTGCGGCAACGGCAATCTACGGTTCTAAAGCAGCAAACGGAGCACTTCTGATTACCACTAAAAAAGGGAGTAAAGGTAGAATGGCTTTTTCCTATTCATCAAAATATGAATCCACAAGGGAGCGAAACTCAATCCCGATGCTTAATGCCAAACAATATGTGTCTATGATGCAGGATGCGCTCTGGAACTCTATCAACGATGCAGGCCAGGGTACCAGTGAAGCGACGACTTACATGAATCTGCTTTACAATACGAAAGAAATTGGCTACGACCCTACCTGGACTTACTTCAAGGAGTATAACCAGGATGTAAACTGGCTGAAACAAATTACTCAGAACGGGATGTCATTGGATAATAACTTCTCCTTATCTGGTGGTGGAGAGAAAGCCGATTATCGATTATCTCTTAGTCATTTAACGAACGAGGGAACTACTATCGGCACCAAATATCAGCGTTTCAGTGGAAAATTCAATATGCAGTATAAATTCTCCGACAAGCTGGATATTGCTGTAAATTATAGCTTTACCCGTGGTATCCGGAATGCCAATCTGGATGAATCCATCCGCAGCCAGGCACTTAAAAAAATGCCGAATATGAGCCCATACATTATTGGCAGTGACGGTAATCCAACCTCGGAGTATTTCACACCATACAGCTATCTGCAAGGATCGTATTCGACTAATGGCATATACAACCCGGTAGCCCTGGCAAACGAGGCAAAAAACCAGACAACATCCGTGTCGAGTTTGATGATCTTCAACTTGCATTACAAATTCTTCAATGGGTTGGATTATTACGGAATCATGGGATTCCAATCCAATCTGAATAACACCGAGAAATATCAACCACAAAGCGTTAGTGGTCAGTCATACATCAGCCCGTATGTGGGCATCAGTACTGAAAACGGTTCTGACGTTATGTATCTGACTACAGAAAACCGTTTACTGTTTAACAAGACTTTTGCGAAAAAACACAAAGTCCTCTTAAGCGCAAAATGGAACACGGAAAACCAGAGCACTTCATCATTTTCTGGTAGTACGACCGGCAGCTCAAGTTCGGGAATCACTGACCTGATATCGGGAAGTAATTCTAAAAATCTTTCGCCGGGTTCGGGACATGTTCTTTACAAAAGTATGGGTGGCTTACTCAATGCACAATACACCTTACTTGACAGATATGTTTTGAATGGAGGATTGGGTATTGAAGCAAGTTCAAGTTTGCCAGAAAACAGTCGTTGGGGAGCTTTCCCTAACGTGGGGATGGCCTGGATATTCAACGATGAGAAGTTCTTGCAGAAATACAAATTCTTATCGACTGGAAAACTCCGCGTAAACTGGGGGCAAAGCAGTAACTCGCCATCGGGGTCTGCTCCGTATGTAGGTTCATTAAGTGCTATTACCAATGGATATGGAGAAATGGCCGCTATTCAGCCGGTAAAAATTCAACTTGACAATATCACTTTCGAAACAGTTTCTCAATCCAACATTGGAATCGACCTCGGGTTGTTTGACAATCGTATCAATATGTCATTGGATATGTATGACAAACTAACCTCCAATATGTTGCAAAAAGATGTAGACGTACCTACATCTACCGGATATACTACTGTAAAGTATTACAACTCCGGCAAGATGGATAACAAGGGGTGGGAATTTATGACTGATCTGCAGGTGCTAAAATCTAAGAACTGGAAATTGAACGTAAACTTCAACATTTCTCAGAATAAAAATGAGATTGTCGGACTTCCTGAAAACAAACAGGGATTGAGCTACTCTTTCGGCAATAAAAACTACGCATACAAGCTGACTGAAGGTGAGCCTCTTGGTTCATTCTACGGATATAAGTATCAGGGTGTTTATCAGAATGCAGCTGAAACATATGCAAAAGATGCCAACGGTAATACCATTAAAGATATCAACGGAAACCCGGTGGTAATGAAAAACGGAACGGTAAAAGTCTATCCGGGCGATGCGAAATATACAGACGTAAACAACGATGGGGTAATCAATCAATATGACATTGTATATATTGGTAATTCAAATCCGCTTTTCATTGGTGGATTCGGATTCAACCTGACTTATAAAAACGTTGGACTTGTCGCAACATTCCATGGTCGCGCAGGTCAGAAAGTAATCAATGCAGTTCGCATGAACAATGAATACATGTACAGTACAGACAATCAAAGCACTGCGGTTCTACGTCGCTGGCGTCACGAAGGGGACAACACCGATATTCCCCGCGCATTGTATGGCCGTGGTTATAACGATCTTGGATCAGACCGTTTTCTGGAAGACGCGTCATTCCTGCGGTTAAAGACGCTTACCTTAAAATATGACCTGCCGAAAAAGATCGCTGACAGAATGCATGTCAGACGCCTTCAGGTTTACGCCACAGGCTACGACTTACTGACATTTACCGGCTACAAAGGCCAGGATCCTGAAATCAGTATGAAATTCGTTAACGGTTTATACCCCATGTATATTGATAATGCAGCAACCCCTAAAGCAATGCGTTTTGCCCTGGGATTAAACCTTAATCTCTAATAAGTTACAGATATGAAAATCAATCAATATATTGTATCATTGTTGATGCTCGCTTTTTCGGCAACATCATGTCAGGACTACCTGACAGTTCTCCCCGAGAATAACCAAAGTACCACACAATACTGGAAAACAAAAGAAGATGTGGAGGCTGTGCTCGGTGCAGGATATGTGAAGCTCCGCACAGCACAGGAATACCTGATGCTCTGGGGAGAAGCCCGGGGTAATGGTATTTATTTTAACACCACCGGTACTACCGGTCAACTTGCCGCTCAGAAACTCCGTCAGTTTGACATTTTGGCAACCAACGATCTGGCCAAATGGGATAAACTCTACGCCGTGATTGGCATGGCCAATTCCGTAATCAAATACGGCCCGACCGTCAAAGACGCATCTTTCAATGTGAATGTTATGCACTCTTATCTGTCAGAAGCCTATTTCCAACGAGCCCTGGCCTATTTCTATCTGGTTCGAGTGTGGAAAGACGTGCCGTTTGTCGAACAACCCTACGTGGATGATTCTATGCCATATGCAATCGCAAAAACATCGGGTGAAAAAATCCTGAAAAGCTGTCTGGTTGACTTGAACAACGCACTTGAATCGGCTAAAATCAAGTTCCCTGAGACCGACGTGGAAAATCCGATAAACACAAAAGGTCGTGCCACTAAATGGGCAATCTATTCACTGATAGCCGATATTAACCTGTGGCTTGGAAATTACGACGCCAGTATCTCTGCTTGTGAATCTATAATTAATTCCGGACAAGTCGGATTGATTAGCGGTGCAAATTGGTTTACGAACTTTTATCCCGGAAACAGTAATGAAAGTATTTTTGAGATTCAATACAGCTATACGCTCAATCAGACGAATTCCTTTATTTCATGGTTCTCGACTAACAAATACAACTTCATTTCACCTTATCAACAGCTCCTCTACGAAATAGAACCTACTGATATCCGTGGACTGAACTCTTCTTACATCAGTGATGGCAAGATCTGGAAATACATTGGCATTAAAAAGTATACCAGTACATCCGATTCCAGAAACTCGGCCACACAAGCCGACCAAAACTGGATTATCTACCGCTTGGCCGATATTTACCTGATGGAAGCTGAAGCCTATGCAATGAAAGGCGATGCTGAAAGTATGGGTAAAAGTCTAGCGCTGGTAAATGCTATACGCAGTCGTGCCGGTCTTGTAACATCAGCCGGTGCTTCAGAAAAATTGGACATGATGAAAATCATCTTACAGGAACGTCAACGTGAGTTCTTCTGTGAAGGTAAAAACTGGTTCGACCTGGTGAGGATCGGAAGCCGTCCCGACGCTGGTTTCAAAGATTACTTTATCGAACAGGTTTTGCAGGTCGCTTCTGCCAGTACAAGCTCTATGATTCGCGCGATGCTGCAAGACAGCAATTCATGGTATCTACCGATCCACTCTGACGAATTGACCGCAAATGAACTACTTGTTCAGAATCCGTATTATGCAAACCTGGGTAACTAACTAAAGTAGAAAACGACATGAAAAAAATAATATATATAATAGCCATAACAATCGCTGCATTGTATTCATGTACCGATCCTTATGCTGCCGATTCAACATACCTTAAAGATACGGGGGCACTACCGGCTGCTTCGTATATGGAAAGAACCGATTCTTTAAATGTATCGATGTGGGTCGATTTGTTGAAATACACCGATTTGTATAACACTTTGAATCTGGCTGCAAATTACACCTGCTTTGTTCCTGACAACAATGCGATGCAGGCTTATCTGACAAAAAAAGGAGTTACGAAAGTGACTGACCTGAACATAAATGATGCTAAAACTCTTGTAAAATACCACACAATTAAAGGAGCTGCATACAGTGCTATAAGTTTTGAAGAGGGCGTTATTTCCGACACGACTGCTACTGGGGACTATCTGTCAACTTCGTTTGCCGAAAATGGAGGTTCAGTGATATTAAACCTTGAAGCAACGATTACAAAAACAGTAAAAACCAACAATGCATATGTCCATATCCTGAATGCTGCGCTTACACCGGTTACTGAAACTATTTGGGACAAGCTTCAATCGAACAATTTCAGCATTTTCAGACAAGCAGTTGAAGCTACAGGATATAAAGACAAACTGAATACTGTTTCGGAAACTATAAACAACATTGCGTACAAATATCATTACACATTGCTTGCAGTGCCCGACAGCATATTTAAAGCCAACAAAATAAATGACTTTGCAACGCTGAAAGATTCGCTTAAAGCCGGAAGCGATTATACAGCCTCAACCAACGCATTGAATCTTTACATGGGTTATCATTTGTTCAATCAGCAAACGTCGTACGCTTCGCTTGCCTATTTTACTCTGACTGATACCAAACGGTCGAAAAATTATAGCACGATGGCTACTGATCAATTGCTGAACATATCTGAAGTAAGCAAAGTTCTTTATGCCAATTATAACACGACAACCAAAACCGGAGTTAAATTCCTTGCAGTAAACCGTAACTGCAAAAACGGGGTGGTACATGTTGTAGATGGAGTAATGCCGGTTAAAGTTCCAAAGGCAACAACTATTCAGTGGGAATTTACAGACTATTCAATCATGTCTTCCTTACTCCCGAAATACCGTATTTCAGGGTTGACTTCGGACTACACATATCAGCTTTCTTCGGATCTGTTTACCTGTTACAAATGGCAGTCTGTACCTGACACTAAACCAGGATTAACTTATGCGATTGCCAATAAAAACAATGCGGTTCCGTACAAAGCTCTCAATTATGACTACCTGCGTCTGAATCTGGGTACATACGGCTGGGTAGAAATGACAACACCTACCATTGTAGCCGGGACCTACAAAGTAACGATTGAGCACTACAATCCGCTGGCAGCACAAGCTCAGGGCAAAATCTGGTTCATTATTGACGGTGCATATTTCGGAAGCCAGATTGCAACCCAGGGAGCATCAAAAACCGCTAACCAGTTCCTCAAAACTTCTGTTGGAACAATCACATTTACAACGTCAACCAAACATAAAGTGAGAATTCTGGCGGCGGATAACTTTTCGTCCGACCTCGACTGTCTGACCTTTACTCCTTGATTCGATTTAACAAGTAAAATCAGATTTGTATAGGACAATAATCACAAAGAAAAATCAGCTAAAATGAAAAAGATATATTATTTAATCGTCAGTACAGTCATTCTACTGAGCTCGTGCAACGAGAAGTGGGACGAATATTTCTCCGGTTCTTCCAACACAGAAGAAAACATGAATATGACTATTGCGGAATATCTTGGCGTACATTCCGAATACTCAAAATTCACCGAGATGCTCAGCAAAACAGGGTTGGACAAGGATCTGAAAAAAGATCAGCAAATGACGATCTGGGTAGCCAATAACACCGCAATGGATGCATCAGGTATTCAGGCAACCGACACACTACGCATGCTGTATCATATCAACCATTTACCTTTTCTGCATACCGATTTAAAGAACGGACTTCGAATCCGTTCTCTAAATGGCATTTACTTCCAGATTACGGAAAGAAATGACAGTCTCTTTGCTAATTCTTCTCAAATCGTAAAATCAATTCGTCTTAAAGACGGGGTTATTCACGAAATTTCATCATTGATGAAGTCGAGAGTCAACATTTATGAATACCTGAAGAATCTTGGAGGTGATTATTCGATGATTCGCGACTCCATATTCAAATACAATGTTGAAAGATTTGACAAAGCGAACTCAACGCCAATTGGTGTAGATAAAACCGGAAATACAGTTTACGACTCAATATTTTACGTGTATAATCCATTGTTTGAAACCGTCCAGTTTAATTCCGAATTTGAACAGTTTACGGTATTTTTACCAAGCAATACAGTGATCAATAATTGTTTCCAGACTTTGCAGAACACTTACATAAATATGGGGAAAACGGTTTCCAGGAGTGACTCTACGCTGGCTTGGAGCTGGATTAAGCAGGCAATGTTCTATAAAGGGGAGATTTCCAGTTT
This sequence comes from Bacteroidales bacterium, assembly GCA_963668555.2. Lineage (GTDB taxonomy): Bacteria > Bacteroidota > Bacteroidia > Bacteroidales > UBA7332 > CAXXIC01. Next base: position 2,710,041 of record CAXXIC010000001.1, on the reverse strand, counting down.
CAGTACGACTGATATTAGTTCGGCTTTTGGAAAAGTCTGGCGGACCACTGTTCAGAAACTGGATATTACCAATCCGGAACCGATGAGCAACGGTCTGATTTACAAGGTAACGAAGCTGAAAATCCCAAACAATGTAATTATCTCCCGGATAAAATCTTTGGTAGAATATTGGGAATATCAGGATGCTGATAAAATCTATCCAAGCCCGGAAGATCTGTACACTTTCAAAGGATTATCGGTATCACCATCAATTTATGTAGCTGATGCAACACCAAAACCAGCTATTTTGCCTAATTACATCGTATTGCAGGTAACGGGAAATTCAGCTTCAACCGATGAATTTTCTATCGAATTTCCACCACTGGAAAAATACTACAATGCTGAAGAAGGAAAATACAGTGTGCGTGTAATGCAGGTTCCGACAGGTGAATATAACCTGTACATGGGCTACAGAAGTTCGGCACACCCTTATGTGAATGTATATTTCAATGGCAATCAAGTTGGAAGTGAGATCCAGGCCAGTTTAACAACTCCATGGAACTACGACCGTGTAACTGAAACAGAAAACGATCTTAATCCCACAAACGGAACTAAGAAATGGGACGGATTAGGCGGCTTGGTTGGCGTAGTAAATGTCACTAAAGAAGATGGAACAAGCGGAATGGCTTCATTTAAAATCAAGGTGAAATTCTCTAGGATAGAGGCATCAGGCAAAAAGACCATGCAACTCTATCACTGGGCATTGAAACCAACCGCTAACAATTATTAATCCACAAAAAACAATACAATATGAATAAGATCAAAATATCAGCACTCTGTATTGCTTTGATTCTTGGCATTGCGGCAGGTTTCGCTCAAAAATCAGAATGGAAACTTGAGGGTACTGTATTAGAACCGTATAAAAATAAACCGGTAGAAGGTGCCGTAATTAGTATTACAGGGCTGAAAACATCTGTAAAAACAGATAAAAACGGTAGATTCCAGGCTGAAATCCCTTCCTCAAAAGGAGTAATAAGCGTTTGGTTTCCGGGGTATTACACCAACGTGCAGCCCATCGATGGCCGCAAGAAGATTAATGTGACCCTTATTTCCGAGGAAAAATCGGGGTATTCTGAAACGATGCTGTTGCCTTTCAAAGGATCTGTAAATATACGCGAAAAGCAGACAAACCTCTTTTCTATTCAGAAGAAAGACATTGGTCTGAACAAAACAGAAGTGGAACAGGCATTGACAAAAATACCCGGGTTACAGGTTATAGGCAAAAGCGGAATGCCGGGAGAAGGAAGCTTTTTCGGTATTCGTGGTACAAATACGCTATCAGCAAGTTCATCACCGCTTATTGTGGTCAACGGTATTCCTTACATGCCCGACATGAACGAATCTGGCGTTATCGGAGGATTCTCCAAAAGCATCCTGAACTCGCTCAATCCGCGCGACATTCAGAACATTACCGTACTGAAAGGCTCTGAAGCAACACTCTACGGCTCTTTGGGTTCTAACGGCGTTATCATGATTGAAACCGACAAAGCGGTTGACCTTGATACTAAAGTGGAATTCAGTTCGCAATTCGGTGTTGAACTAAACCAATCCAAACTACCGGTAATGGGAGTTAAAGAATATAAGAACTATATTGGCAATGTAGCTCTAACCAAATATGATGATATGGCCAATGTATTGGATTTGTTCCCTTATCTGGTTGATAACGACACGTATTACTACAAATACCTCTATAATAACAACACTAATTGGCAAAAGCTGATTTATTCCCCGGGCGTAACAACCGATAATGTTTTGAAAATTAAAGGTGGTGATGCTATTGCCAAATATGATGTTTCGCTTGGCTACAAAAACAAAGATGGCCAGATGGAAGAAACGAACTATTCAAAATACTATGCGCGACTGAATTCTGATGTGAACCTGAGTCGCAAGCTTACGTTCAATTCGTCAATCATGATGTCGTACATGGATTATACGTTACAGGAACAGGGAATGCTCGAAAACACTAATCCGATATTAGCTGCCATGAAAAAGGGGCCCCTTTTCTCGCCATACGAAAAAGATGCAGACAACAACCTGTTACCCGACTACGCTTCTATCCGTGATGCAGAGGGGAATCTGATCGTAAATAACATGGTAAGTAACCCGTTGTCACTGGTAAATAAGGTAACGGCTAACGACCAGGATTACGACGTACAGGTTAATGCCGGAATGAACTATAAAATGACTGACAACTTCAGCATTAGCGGCATCATGGGCTTGTACTATTTCTTCACCCGTCAGAATTTATTCGTACCCGGTGTAACCGAGACAAGCATTATGCCACTCAACAATCAATTGGCAAACAACACCGTACGCTCAGCTCAGGGTACAACATTCAATACTTACTTCAACCTGAATGCCAATTATAACAAAACATTCAACGATATCCATTTGGTAAAAGCATCGATCGGAGCTCAGGTAGCCATGAACAACAATTCATACGATGCCGGATCGGGTTATAACACGGCAAATGACTTTTACAAAACGCTGGGGTATGTAACATCTAGCAGTCGCAACTACTATGGTTACGTAAATGCCTGGAACTGGCAAAACTACAATGCCAATGCTCAATACATTTACAATCACCAATTAGCATTGGGAGCCAGCCTTTCGTTGGATGCGTCATCTTCAACAGGTACTGATGCAACCCTTTTCCAAGTGTACCCGGCTGTTAACGCTACCTGGATGGTTAAAAACTCCATTTTGAAAGATGCCGATCAGATCAACAAACTGAATATCCGTGGCGAATTTGCTTCAACCGGAAACAGCCGTTTCTCTTCATCGTTGAGTAAATATTATTACATCAACAAAGTTTATCGCGAACTTTCAGGTTTGACCCGATCGGGAATTCCCAACACTAAAATTGTTCCTGAACTGAACCAGACATTCAACTTGGGTACAGATATTTCGCTGTTCAACAACCGTCTGGACCTGACTGCCGATGTGTATTATACCAAAAACAGCAAAGTAATTATGCCGGTATCTGTTTCGGCTGCTTATGGAACTGATTATGTATATGCTAATGCAGCAAGTGCTGAAAACAAAGGATTTGAAGTCGGGGCTCAGTATGCAGCCATCCAGACCAAAAACCTGAAATGGTACGTGGGCGGAACAATCGCTTCGAATAAAAACAGCGTACTCTCGTTAGGTGGCCAAAAAACAATGGTTTCAAACATGTCTGACGGATCGGCTGTGATTACCGAAATTGGCAAATCGTTGTACAGCTTCTACGGATTGCAGGTTAACAAATCAAATCCTGTTTTCGCAACACAAGCTCAGGCTACAGAAGCCAACCTAAAAACTGCAGCGGGCGAATCTTATGAAGCAGGAGACATATATTTCGTTGATCAAAACGACGATAATGTGATTGATGACCGTGACCGCGTAAATCTCGGCAATGCCAATCCAACCCTATTTGGAAGCTTTTACACCAATGTACAATTTAGAAATTTTGAACTCTCTGCAAACTTTGGTTACAGCCTAGGGAATAAAATGTACAATGCCGTTCGCCGCAGTATGGAGTCAATGAGCGATTTCACCAACCAACTGACATCTGTGTCCAAACGTTGGATGAACGAGGGACAAGTAACCAACATGCCGCGTGCCACTTATGGCGATCCGCTTGGCAACAGCCAGTTCTCTGATCGTTGGATCGAAGATGCATCTTACATGAAACTGAAAGAGCTGACACTTAGCTATAACTTTAAGTTCCTGAATGGTACCACCGTTTACATCTCTGGTGAAAACCTGTTTACTGTTACCAAATATTTAGGACTTGATCCGGAAACCATGTATTCATATGACACTTCTTTGCGTGGTTTTGATTATGGCAAACTTCCACAAGCTCGATCATTTAAAGTAGGATTTAATATCAAATTATAATAGCCAGTATATGAAAAAGTCAATATATTCAATTTTCGCAGTTGCCATTGCACTGACATTCAGCAGTTGTTCTGATTTCTTCAATCCGGACACTTCAGAAATCCTGCTGGAAAAAGATTATGTGAGTGATTATACCGAACTTTATTCGGGTTATATGGGATTAGCCGCTACAGTACAGGATGTGGCTGATCAGTCTTCTTTCCTGGAAGGATTGCGCGGAGATTTCCTCGAACCGACGCCAAATGCTCCCCGCGAAATCTGGGATGTTTATAACCATCAGGATCTGACCGGAAATTCATTCGCCAGTCCGAAAGGTTATTACAATGTGATTATGAATGCCAATGATTATCTGGCGCACATATTCGCCTATCGTAAAAAAGATTCGACCTCCATTTCAAATACGACATTCAAAGGATTGGTTGGGGGTGCATTGCGCTACAAAGCCTGGGCTTACCTGCAACTGGCAAAAATATACGGAGAAGCGGTTTATTTCAATGAGCCGGTAACGTCGTATGGAGACATCAACAAATACCCATTGCTCAAATTTGACGATCTGATTACCAAATGTATCGACCTGATTGAGTCCGGTATGAATGGCATCGATGGAAACGAAAATGTAATCTGGTCTTCGGAGCTTTTTCCAAGTCAGGGGCAATCACCCACTTCTCTTTCCTGGGATAAAATTTGTCCTCCTAAAGAGTGCCTTCTGGCCGAACTTTATTTATACAAGAATGATTATCAAAAAGTAAAAGAAAACTGTATTGCATTGATAAAACGTGGTGGTGAAAATGAAGCATCTTATCAGATTAATTTAAGTGAAGGAGCCGGAGATTGGAAAACATTTGGTAGCTCTTATGTACGTAAAGAGCAGATTTGTGTGCAGTTCTATGACTATTCGTTACACCAGACTAACAGTTATGTGGACTATTATTCAAATACTTATCCAAACAAATATTACCTGCGCCCAACGGCTGTCGGTATGAATCGTTTTAGTACACAATTAATTGCCGGAATTCCCAACGATAAATATCGTGGTTCAGGAGTAACATTTACTCAATTAAACGGTAATTGGGTGCTTTATAAATTCCTACTGGGCAACTTAACATCCGACAAAATTTACACCAACGATGTCCAAATCTGCCTTTACAGAGCTGCTGAGATTCACTTATTCCTTGTTGAAGCATTAGTTGGCATGGGGCATTTTGAAGAAGCGCTCGCATTTCTTAACAAAGGAGTGGGTTCGTACTACAACGCTGCTACTGGCAAATTCAAGGCACCTTTTTCGGATTATCCAAGTTGCTTGTATGTAACTGCAACAACCAGTGATAAAGCCAATAGCGGTATCCGTGGCCGCGTAAATCTGGATGCAGTTGGAACATTTGCCCTGTCTTCAGCCTCTGCACTTGATACATTGGTAAACATGCGTCGTCTCGATTCGCTGATTGTAGAAGAAGCCAGCCTTGAATTTGCAGGCGAGGGTAAAGCTTATTATGCAATGAACCGCATGGCTCGTCGTTGGAGCACAAGTGCAGACCGTAGCTGGGCCTCTCAATGGACGAATAAAACTGGCAATGCAAACCCCAACAACCTCTGGGGTACAGATGTACAAAATGCATGGGCTGCAAAAGTTGGAGCCAAATACAATAATGGATCAACTATCAAATCATCACTTCAGTCGAGTCTCGACAACTGGTTTATCAAATACAAAGTCACTGAATAAATCATTTTAGTCAACAGAGGTTCAGGGCTTCCACGATTTGGGGAGATTCTCTGAGCCTCTGTTTTTATTTCCATAAAAACACATTTCTATGCGATTTCAAACAATACGTTTTTTCGCTTTTCTCCTCCTAATTTCAGCATTTGCCAAAGCTCAGAACCAACCTAATATGGTATTTGACCCGGAGCTAAATCTTTTTATTGAAAAAAAATCAGAGTCGCAGCAACGCGTACTTCGTTACCGTCCCGACACGCAGGATTTCGTGATCGTAAATGGTCACCGTAAATACAATCGTGCCCTTTACGGAACGAACACCGGATTTCGTGTCGAAACCGGGGATATGCCAGAGTTCGGACTTTATATGCCAAACATGGGCGGCCATTTTCACTTCGGATTGATTTCCGGTGAAAAACAGATCTGGCTGAGCCAGGCCAAACGCATCGAAAGCCGTTACCGTGCAGGAAGTCGTATCTACACAATCACCGACCCTCTTTTGGGAAAAGGTAAATTAGTAATTACCGCTTTAGCCATGGCTGATACCGAAGGCATGATTCTCAAAACGGAATTTATCAACACCCCTAAAAGCACCGAATTAGTTTGGGTGTATGGAGGAGCTTCAAATAAACGTTTTTCCCGGGATGGCGATCTGGGAGTTGATCCTGAGGATGCCTTTGACCTCAAACCCGAATATTGCGCAAATAACCTTTTTACCTGAATAAAAATCAGTTCACTCTGTGGTACGGAACATCTAAAGAGCTTGTAGCAGCAGCCCGCAAAGGTGAAGACACATCGAACGCCGACGCAAAAAAACGCCCGCGTCAGATGTGCGGTACTTTTCCCGTAGGCTCCGAACTCAGAATCTCAGATGCAACACAATTGGCCAATCCATCGGTTCTTATGAAAGCTAAAGCGTCAGATTCATCGCCCGTTTTGGCGGGAAAGAAATCGGTTAGTTCCAATACCGCACTCTATTTTGCCATTTATAATCCCAAGACAAAGCCCAATATAACTGAGAAACAACTCGCAACCGTTTTCTCAGAGGCAGAATCAGCCCGCAAGAAAATTGCAAACCGCATAAAAATCAATACCCCCGACCCCTTTTTCAACACACTTGGCGGAATACTCGGCACAGCCGGCGATGCCATCTGGGAGCCCGACTCATACCTGCACGGAGCCATCGGCTGGCGCATGCGCCTCAACGGTTGGCGCGGGGCTTATACGGCTGATGCGTTGGGATGGCACGATCGCGCCCGTGGACATTTTGACGGATACGCGGCATCGCAGGTGACCAATGTTCCACCGATTTACAATCATCCGCAACAAGACACTGCACAAAATCTTGCCCGTTCGTTGAAAAAATGGGGAACGCCGATGTACAGCAACGGCTACATCTGCCGCAACCCCAATCAAAACAATGTGATGCACCACTACGACATGAATCTTTGCTACATCGACGAATTGCTTTGGCATTTCAACTGGACGGGTGAAATGAAGTACGTAGAAAAAATGTGGCCGGTGCTCGAACGTCATCTTGACTGGGAAAAACGAAACTTTGACGCTGACAACGACGGTCTCTACGACGCTTACTGTTGCATCTGGGCCAGCGACGCGCTGCAATATAGTGGTGGCGGTGTGACACACTCGTCCGCATATAATTACCGTTCCAATAAAATGGCGGCTGAAATTGCACGCAAACTGGGCAAGGATGGGTCGAAATACGAACAGGAAGCGCAAAAAATATTGAATGCCATCAACAGCAAACTTTGGCTGAAAAAAGAGGGGCATTGGGCAGAATTTATCGACCTGATGGGCAATAAACTGGTACATCCTTCAGCAGGATTATGGACTATCTATCACGCGATTGATTCCGATATAGGAAACCCATTCCAGAATTATCAGGCCATTCGCTATGTGGAAAATGAAATCCCTCATATCCCTGTAGAGGCCAAAGGTATCCGCAACAATGGATACGCCACTGTCTCCACTTCAAACTGGATGCCATACGCGTGGTCAATCAACAACGTAGCGTTTGCCGAAGTGTATCACACTGCCCTCTCCTACTGGCAGAGCGGCCGTAATGATCAGGCATATAAGCTGATGAAAAGCGCCATTCTCGACGGCATGTATCTGGGAAATAGCCCCGGAAATATCGGACAGATCAGCTTCTACGACGAAGCGCGCGGTGAGTGTTACCGCGACTTCGGCGATCCGGTGGGGATGGCTTCGCGTGCCATTATTCAAGGGCTTTATGGGATTCTACCTGATGCAATGAATGACAAAATCATGATTCGCCCGGGATTTCCGACACGCTGGTTATCCACCTCCATCAGCACACCTGATGTCGATTTTGCATTTGTCAGAAAAAATAAGACAGATGAATATCGTATTAATCTTCGTTTTGCCAAACCTCTGAATCTGACACTAAATCTGCGCGCTCCGTATGATCGTGTCGCCAGAATTTCAGTAAATGGGAAAACCGCTACCTGGAAAGCAGACACGACTGCAATCGGTTCGCCCGTTATATTGGTCGATTGTGCAAAAGCGACCCACTATCAGGTACAAATCGAATGGAATGGAAATGCCGTTTCACCACAACCGAAAGAAGAGCCTGTAGCCCTTGGTGGAAGATTTTTATTAGAAAACAAAAACATTCAATCAGTATATGATCCGCAAGAGGTGTTGAAGAATTTGCATAAGACAGATAGCAGCTGGCAGGGAACAATCTCCGGCTCTGTCGGTCATCGCACTCTATTTGCCCAAATGAAAGAGGGCGATTTGCAATGGTGGATGCCGGTGGATTTGTGGGTAAAACAACCCATTGAAATCATTGTACCCAATCCGGATTCAACGACTTTAGCCATCAAAGTAAAAAATAATACAGGGAAAAAACTCTTCGGAACTCTTTCTGTGAATCCGGGATCATTCAACTACAACGTCAGTTTGCAGTTAATGCCTGATCAAACCTCTGAATTGATCGCAATTCCCATCGACAATACGCTGAAAGGGAGCAATAAAATAGCCGTTATCAACGGATTCAACACAATGTGCGAGACAAATGTCCAATGCTGGAATATCCCGAATTTACCAAAATCAAAAATGGAAGCGGTGGACTTATCGGCAGTATTGAACGATTCGGTGTCTCAGATTTTTAAAAATGAATACCTGTCACCCCGTTCTCCTTATACCACGCTTCAGATTCCCAAACAAGGTATTGGTGAATGGACCCACCCGCAAACGACTGCACACATTGACGACAGCGGATTACGCAAACTGGCGGTGAACAATATTTTCACCACACCACAGGGATTGTTCTTTACCACGCCTTCGGCTAAAGAGACTAAAAATATCGCATTCACATCCCTCTGGGATAACTACCCAAAACAACTGTCCGTCCCTCTCTGCGGGAAGGCATCACATGTATACCTGCTAATGGCGGGAAGCACCAACTATATGCAATCGCGCCTGATCAATGGCGAAGTGAAAGTTTGGTATACCGACGGCTCTTTCGAAAAGCTCGATTTGGTAAATCCCGAGACGTGGTGCCCCATCGAACAGGATTATATAGAGAATGGCAAAGCCTTTTACCTGAACGCCCCTCGCTCCTATCGCGTACATCTGAAAACCGGATTGGTCAGTCGAAACCTGAGCAATGAATTGGGACTGAAAGGTATTACCCATGAGATAGACGGTGGAGCAGCCGTAATTCTCGACTTGCCACTGGACAATTCCAAAACGCTTCAGAAGCTGGAGTGGAAAACCGTAGCTTACGAAGTGGTAATCGGACTGATGGGAGCTACGTTGGTGAGATGACACTATAGCACACAGATGACACAGATATAACGGATTTACACAGATAATTCAATCAAGACTTATGAATAAAACACTCTTAACAGCCCTTCTAATAGGGATTTTCACACAATTAGCATTTACACAAAAATATGCCCGCAAATTCGCGGACTCTGAAATGAAACGGTTTCCTCAAGCTTATCAACTCGATTATGGCAAACGTCTTTTCTTCGGTTATTCGCAAGGGTTAGGTTGCCTGGCCATGCTAAAAATGTGGCAGGCTACCGGTGACCGCAAGTATTATGAATACGTCCGTCAATGGGCCGATACGATCATCAACGATAAGGGTCAGATTTACCTCTACGAACCCGAAAGTCACAACATCGACTTTATCAATTCGGGGAAAATTCTGTTTGCCGTTTACAAAGAAACCCATCAGGAGAAATACAAAATGGCGATGGACAGCTTGCGCGAACAGATGAAAACCCACCCACGCACAAGCGAAGGGGTATTCTGGCATAAAAAAGTCTATCCTCATCAAATCTGGCTCGACGGCCTTTACATGGGTGATCCGTTTCTGGCGGAATATGCAGCTACATACAACGAACCAGCATTGTTGGATGACGCCATTCACCAACTGCTCGTGGGAGCGAAACGAACCTACGATGCAAAGACCGGACTCTACTACCACGCTTACGACGAAAGCCGCGAGCAACGCTGGGCTGATAAAACAACCGGTCATTCGCCTAACTTCTGGGGGCGTAGCATCGGTTGGTTCTTTATGGCTTTAGTGGATGTGCTGGATTACGTTCCGCAAAACCATCCGCAACGTAGCGAGCTGATCACGCTCGTCAAAGGGTTAACCCAAACATTGCCAAAGTATCAGGATACAAACGGGCTCTGGTATCAGGTGGTTGACCAACCCACCCGCGAAGGGAATTATGCCGAAGCATCTGCCTCTTCGATGTATATGTACGCCATTGCCAAAGCGGTAAATAAAGGTTACGTGGATAAACAATACAGAAAAGTAGCACTTAAAGCGTTTAAGGGAATCACCACTAAATTGATCAAAATCAATTCTGACGGCACTCTTTCACTCACAAAATGCTGTGCAGTAGCAGGTTTGGGGGGGAATCCCTACCGGGACGGAAGTTTCGAGTATTATACCAATGAGAAAATCAGGGATAATGACGCCAAAGCGACCGGACCATTCATTATGGGATGTTTGGAATTAGGGAAATAAACAACATTCATCAAACAGCTGAAAAGCTGATATTCAGCATATTTCAGACCATCTAATCAGCACATATCAGACTATATTATTATTTGTATATCAGATTTTACAATTTAAAAAATCAAAACACAAACCCTTTGTATCAAAACAAAAACATTCAACAATTTATATTTCGATAAATTTGTCATTATTCACCTAATAATTTCTATCTAATACTTATTACCATGAAAAAAATCATTACTACCCTTGCTCTGGGCGTGGCTGTTACGGCCGTAGCCTCGGATTTTATTTGGAATGGCGGTCAGGATATCAAAAACTGGGACCTGGTCACAGCAAACTTCTTTGACAAAGACTCCTTCCTTCCTCTTCCAACAACCTTTACGGCGGAAGCTAAAGCCACATTTGACGATACCCGCGATGCCAGTGCGGGGAGAACTCTTTATGTAATTGGCGATATCAACAGTGATACTATTAAGGTCAATAATGACACCTGTCAATATATCATGAGAGGAAAAAAATCAGGAACCCAGGGTGCACAGTTTAGTGGAACCGGAGTATTATTCAAAACAGGAGCCGGTGAACTTGTCCTGGACTCAATCACAAACCTGAAAGGAACAGTGATCAACAAAGGTAAAATCAGACAACTAAATGCAAATACAATAGATGTTTTAGGAACAACCCTGAAATTTACGGGAGATGCAACTGTAGAATTTGGACAAAGTAATGCAGATAAAAAATCAGTATGCGCATCAAATATTGATATACCGGCAGGAATTACTGCAAATATGTATTTCACCAGATACCAATCCATTACCGGAAGACTTACCGGTGCCGGTACGCTGAATTTCTATTCATCAGGTGAACGTACTATGATTAAATTCAATGGGGGTGCCGATTGGTCTAGATTTACCGGATTACTGACAATCAATAAATATAATATGGGGTACAATCCAGGTTTTAACGGTGCTGTTTTTGTAACCGGTAAAAACTGGGCTCAAACTAAAAAAGTAGCTATTGCTCCCGGAGACACTATTACTGTGCCTGATCCTCAGGCAGACAGCACATTCGCAAATAAAGTAATCTCTATAAAATCAGGCGCTGCTCTTTCATCAGAAGCCGGAACCCGTTGTTATATGATTGGAGATTTACAAGCTGAAGATGAAACCTGTACATTATATGGCTATTACAAATCAAATACGTCTCCCAATATCTATTGGATGTTAGGCAGCTTAAATAACAACAGTACACTCCCTGCAACTTTCCGCCCTCAGACATTAAGAAATGACAACAAAGTGGGCTTGATCAAAGTTGGAACAGGAATATTAAAGCTGACCAGTGGAAAAAATTACTTTACTTCCGGCATTGAAGTTCGCGAAGGAAAATTGTTCATTAGTAATGCAGCCGGAACCCGTTCGGGTACAGGTCAACCTACTTTATCTAACGGAACCATGATAACAGTTCAACAAAACGGAGCCGTTGGAGGTACAGGTCGCATCTCGGGATCTGTAGATTGCTACGGTGGTTTGGAACCGGGTGAAAACAGTATCGGCACATTAACTCTTGCAGATACGTTAGGCGCTGTATCTCCGAAAAAAGTACAATTATTCCTTCATCCGACAGCTGTTACCACCATGGAAATTAAGGATGCAAACAACTATGACAGAATCACAGGTGTTGATTCAGTTCGATTCGACGGTAAACTGGTTATCAAATTGGCTGAAGGTAAAAACATTGCAGCTAGCGACACATTCAGAATCTTCGAAATGAAAGGCGGAGCTACCGTAAAATCTGCAGGTTTTACATCTGTTGAGTTGCCTGACATCTCTCCTCTTCAATGGGATACAACACAGCTGAAAACAAAAGGTTATATTTCTGCAACCGGCACAATGGGTGTTGTAGTTCCAAATTCATCGGCTGTAAAAGTATTCCCGAATCCCTGCAATGGTGTATTAAACATCACATTGCCTGAAGGTAACGGAATCTCACTGACTGTTTATAACGGACAAGGTGCACAGGTTTTAAATCAGGCAATCAGCTCTGTTGAAAACCAAATCAGCTTAGAGGGTCTTACTAAAGGTATTTACTTGATAAATATCAAGACTGTTGAAGGCACTATCGTGAAGAAAATAGCTTTACAGTAAAAAATCATTTCAGTTAAGAGTGTCTGCTTTTGACCAGACACTCTTAACTGAAATTTATTCAATTCAATCCTCTCGGTTCTCTCCCGGCATTTACACTTGCATTGTCAGAGAAAACAACTCCACTTCCGTTCAAAAAGTCATCAAGACAAAATAATTTCACTAAAACAATTCTACAAATAGAAAGGCTGCCTCACGGTGGCCTTTCTAATAAAATTATTTACCACAAAAGTTATGAAACCATCCATCCTGTTTACCACACTCGGACTTCTTTCTTCCCTCTTTCTCAATGCCCAGACCTTAGCTTTTCCCGGAGCTGAAGGATTCGGACGCTTCGCTAAAGGTGGCCGTAACGGCGAGGTTTATTACGTTACCAACCTCAACGATTCAGGCGCCGGTTCTTTCCGCGATGCGGTGAGCCAACCAGATCGGACTATTTTGTTCAAAGTCGGAGGAGTCATACACATCAAAGAGCGCATCGCGGTGAAACCCAATATCACAATTTCCGGGCAGACAGCTCCCGGCGAAGGGATCACCATTTATGGAAATAGCGTATCATTTACCGGAGCTGACAATTCCATTTGCCGCTATATCCGTTTCCGCATGGGTAAAAATGGCACACACGGCAAAGATGCTGTCGCTTTGGCTAATGGGAAAAACATGATCTTTGACCACGTTTCAGTATCGTGGGGATTGGACGAAAATTTCTCTATCAACGGCAAAGATGCGGAAAACATTACCATTCAAAATTCAATCATCGGACAGGGACTTCTTCCCCACTCTTGCGGTGGACTGATCCAGACCCAAGGCGGTGTAACTATCTTCCGGAACCTATACATTGACAACCACACACGCAATCCGAAAGTGAAAGGCCTGAACCAGTTTGTCAACAATGTCATTTACAACTGGGGAAAAGGCGGCGGATATATCCTCGGTGGTGATTCCGAAGGTCGCACCGATGCTGTAATTTGCAATAACTATTTTATTGCCGGTCCGTCTACCGGTGTTGCGCCATTTACCCGTGGAAATGAGAACTTCCATGTTTTTGCCAATAATAATTTCTACGATAAAAACATAAATGGGGTAATTGATGGTTCGCTTGTACCGGACTCTGCTTACGGAAAAGTATCCTGGGAAAAACAACTGCTAAATAAAATTCCTTCTGTTTCGATGTATAAACCGGAAGAAAATTTTAGATGGATCGAAGATAACGCCGGAGCATCATTTCCACAACGGGATAATATCGACCTGATGTTGATTTATCAGCTTAAGTCATTGGGGACAGAAGGTAAAACAATTGCCAATGAAACTGAAAATCCGGTGTTAGTTCAGATAAACGCGAAACCTGTATTTCCCAAAAGAAAAGACACTGATGCGGATGGAATACCTGACAGTTGGGAAAAAGCGCATAAGCTCAACCCCAAAGATCCGAAAGATGGAAAATGCAGCACTCTGCAATCCGGATACACCAATCTGGAGGTTTATTTAAACGAATTACCGGGAATGAAGTCTCTTAAATGAAAGTACAATATTACAGGTATAATGTCAGAAAATACCGAAACGGGAAATGATAATGTTGTAATTTTGCGATTCAACCTACCTCGGGTTAATTCTAAACTTAAATATCGCTATGGCTAAAAAAACACACCTGCTGTTGCTCTTATTTGCAACACTCTTTTTCGTCCCACTGAAAGCCGAAAAAGAGGTTTATCTATTCTCCTACTTTATCAACAACGGGCAAGACGGACTTCACCTGACATACAGCTACGACGGGCTGAAGTGGGAAGCGCTCAACAATGGCAATTCCTACCTGACTCCTGCTGTGGGTAAAGACAAGCTGATGCGCGACCCAAGCATTATTCAGGGACCTGACGGTACATTCCGCATGGTGTGGACGAGTGGTTGGTGGGATCGCATCGTTGGTTATGCTTCCTCGAAAGACCTCATCAACTGGTCTAAACAAGACACTCTGCCAGTGATGATGCACGAACCAACTGCTAAAAATGCATGGGCACCGGAACTTTTCTACGATCAAATGAGCAAAAACTACTACATTATTTGGGCATCAACCATTCCGGGACGCTTCAAGGAAATTGCCGAGACAGATCGCGAGAAAGGACTAAACCACCGTCTTTTCGCTGTTACAACCAAAGACTTCAAAACCTATTCGAAAACATTCGTCTTCTTCAATCCCGACTTCAGTGCGATCGACGGAACCATTCTCAGACGCGGTAATGAAAACTGGATGTTTGTGAAGAACGAAAATCCGAATCCGCCACAAAAGAACATTCGCCTGACTATTTGCAAAAACATAAAGAAAGGATTCCCAACCAAGGTATCGGAACCAATCACGGGAAATAAATACTGGGCGGAAGGACCGACTCCCCTCGAAGTAGGCGACTACGTCTATGTTTACTTTGACAAATATCGCGACCACAAATACGGCGCTGTCCGCTCCAAAGACGGGAAGAAATGGGAAGATGTTTCCGACCTTGTGACTTTTCCGAAAGGAATCCGCCACGGAACGGCATTTAAGGTGAAAGAATCGGTATTGAAAAATCTGATGAAATAAAAATGATTGAGCTAAATGAATACAACTAAAAACAGAATAAAACTCGCATCCGGGTTATTCCTCATATCTTGCGGCCTCTTCGCCCAAACAACAACCTGGCCGGAGGTAAAAACCGAAGCCAAACCCTTCACCCGCTGGTGGTGGATGGGAAATGCCGTTGACCAGCAAAACCTGACCTACAATCTTGAACGATATGCCAAAGCCGGATTAGGCGGAGTGGAAATCACACCGATATACGGAGTGAAAGGCAACGAATCCCGCAACCTGCAATATCTCTCGCCACAATGGATGACGCAGCTCAAACATACCGAAGCCGAAAACAAGCGCCTGGGTATGGAAACCGATATGAACAACGGTACCGGATGGCCATTCGGTGGCCCGACCGTTTCGGTGCAAGATGCAGCTACCAAGGTGATTTTTCAGGAATACAAACTGAAAGGTGGTGAAACGCTTTCGGAAAAGATTAAGGTAAATGACTCCAAACAGGTGAAATTTGCCTGGCTTTCCCGCCTGATGGCATTCTCCACAGATGGTAATAAACTCGACATTACGGCTAATGTAAAAGCTGATGGTTCGCTCAACTGGACAGCACCGCAGGGGGAATGGCGCTTAATCGGACTCTTCATCGGCAAAACCCTGCAGATGGTAAAACGTGCTGCGCCCGGTGGACAAGGCTATGTGATGGACCACTTCTCGAAAAAAGCGGTGGACAATTACTTCAAACGTTTCGACGATGCCTTTAAATCAACAAAAACGGTTTTTCCGAAAGCTTTCTTCAACGATTCCTACGAGGTATATGATGCCGACTGGACTCCCGGCCTGCTTGAGGCATTTTACAAAATGCACGGCTACAAGCTGGAGATGTATTTGCCGGAATTTTTAGGTGGGGGAAATGATGAGACCCGTGCCCGCATTTTCACCGATTACCGTGTGACTATCGCTGAAATGCTGCACACCAATTTCACCCAAAACTGGACAAACTGGGCGCACTCTCACGGCGCTCTGACCCGTAACCAGGCACACGGTTCACCCGGTAACCTGATTGACCTGTATGCTACGGTGGATATTCCGGAGTGTGAATCATTCGGAATATCTGAATTCAATATCAAAGGATTGCGTAAAGATAGTCTGATTAAAAAGAACGATTCAGATCTGTCCACATTGAAATATGCCTCTTCGGCTGCTCACATTTCGGGTAAGCCTTTGACCTCATCTGAAACACTGACCTGGCTGACGGAGCATTTCCGCACATCTTTATCGCAATGTAAACCGGACATTGATCTGATGTTTCTCGGTGGTGTAAACCACATGTTCTTCCACGGCACGCCTTATTCACCGCAGGACGCAGCATGGCCGGGCTGGCTATTCTACGCTTCGGTGAATATGTCACCAACAAACACTATCTGGAAGGATGCAAACGCGATGTTCAGTTACATTACCCGTTGCCAATCGTTCCTGCAATATGGTAAGCCGGACAACGACTTCCTGCTTTACCTGCCGATTTACGACATCTGGAATGACCAGCGTAAAACACCTTACATGGCATTTTCCATCCACAATCTGGAGAAACAGGCGCCGAAGTTTATCGACATGGTACACCAAATCACCGGCAGCGGATATGATGTAGACTACATTTCCGACAACTTTATCAAAACAACTTCCTGCGAAAGCGGTCTGTTGAAAACTGTCGGAGGCAGCACCTATAAAGCCATTATCGTTCCGGATGTACACCTTCTTCCGGCAGAAGTGCTTGAAAAACTGATTAAACTGGCTGAAAACGGAGCCACCGTAGTCTTCACCGGACAATATCCGGAAGATGTTCCCGGTATGGCTAATCTGGAGAAACGCCGTGCAACATTTAAAATACTGGCGGCTAAATTGCCAAAACCGGATTCATTTGGTCAGGTTTCCGTGATCAAATACGGCAAAGGACGCATCATTACCGGCAGAGATTACAACAAGACTTTGAGTGCTTGCGGAGTAAAAGCTGAAGAGTTTAAAGCTGACTTGGGTGGTAAATGTATCCGTCGTAAAAATGAAAGCGGCTATCACTACTTCATGAGCAACCTTCAGGGAAAAGATATTGATACCTGGGTGACACTGGGTGTGGATGCTCAATCAGCGATGCTCTTTGACCCGATAACGGGCAAAAGCGGTCTGGCTAAAATCCGCAAACAGGAGGGTAAAACACAGGTCTATCTGCAACTGGCTTCAGGTGAATCAACTATTCTGAAGACCTTCAACAATACCGATGTGAAAGCCGAACCGTGGGCTTATTTCACAGCAGACCAGTTGAGCCTCAACATCGACAAAGGCTGGAACCTATCCTTCACCGAGAGTGAGCCTGCCATCAACGGTAAGTTTGACATCGACCGACTTTGCTCATGGACAGAACTGGATAATCCGAATGCAAAAGTCAATGCAGGTTCAGGAGAATATAGTGTTACATTCGATTTACCTGCAACTGAGACAAAACGCTGGGTGCTTGACCTCGGCGATGTACGTGAAAGTGCCCGCGTGACCATCAACGGCCAGTCTGTCGGTACTTTGTGGGCGGTTCCTTACCGTACCGAAGTAGGACAATTCCTTCGTCCGGGTAAAAATACCCTCGAAGTAGAAGTAACCAATCTTCCTGCCAACCGCATCGCCGATTACGACCGTCGCGGCATCGAATGGCGCAAGTTTGAAGAAATCAACCTCGTGGACATCAAATACCGTAAAACCAAATACGGGCACTGGGAAACAATGCCTTCGGGCTTGCTCGGACCGGTTCGGTTGATTCCGGGAAATTGAGAATTATTAGATATGGGAAACGCCCAAAACCACTCTGGTTTTGGGCGTTTCTTTTCGGCTCCAAGAGTTGTCCATACCCCCCAATTATCCATCTGTGCGCAAAGTGATGCGGTCGTCAGGATATATTACCGTATTCATCGAACTTTGCCCTACCCGAAAAGACAGGAAATATCAAAGCGATCTTTCCTTCAACACTCTACCTTACCGTTAAAAAAAACTGATAATCAAAATTGAAATCAATTAAGTCAAATCAAATAATAATCCGGGGGGGCATTCAGAGTACTTTCGTAAATCCTAATTTGCAACATGAAAACACACTCTCTTGAAAATTCTGTTCTCCCGGAATGGAACTATTTACGTGTTCAGTTGATAAAGGATAAACCAAACGACCTGTAAAATCGTTACAACATATTATCTATTTATCTATCTAATGAATAAAAAACACTTCTTAGCCGTTGACCTGGGTGCAACCAGCGGACGGACAATCCTCGGAACCGTTGCCGACGGTAAAATCGAAATGAAAGAACTGACTCGTTTTCCGAATCAGATTCTGCAAATCCACAATCACTTTTACTGGAACATTTACTCACTGTACGAGAACATCAAAGCCGGTATGCTGGCGGCCAAACAGGAGGGGGTAAAGATCTCTTCTATCGGCATCGACACCTGGGGCGTTGACTTTGCCCTGATCGGTAAAGACGGCTCTCTGATGGGTGCTCCTTACGCGTACCGTGATCCCCATACATTCGGCAAACCCGAAGAATTCTTCAACATCATTCCCCGCGAAAAGGTATATGACCTGACCGGAATCCAGGTGATGAACTTTAACAGCTTGTACCAGCTTTTCGCTTTGGCTCAGTCTCAGGCATCTCCATTGGAAGCGGCGACTGAAATCCTTTTCATCCCCGATGCCCTTTCTTATTTATTGACAGGAAATAAAGTAGTGGAATACACCATTGCCTCTACTTCTCAGATATTGAATCCCCGTACCAAGAAATTCGAGCACGAATTGCTCGAAGCTGCCGGTGTTAAACCGTCTATCTTAGGCGAAATCGTTATGCCGGGTCACGTAATTGGTACATTGACCGACGATTTGGCTGAAGAAACCGAATTGGGCAAAGTTCCTGTGGTTGCCGTTGCCGGACACGATACAGCTTCGGCTATTGCGGCTATCCCAGCTGAAAATGAGCGTTTCGCTTACCTTAGTTCAGGTACCTGGTCGTTGATGGGTATTGAGGTGAAAGATCCGATTATCAACAAGGAATCATACGACATGAACTTCACTAATGAAGGGGGTATTGAAGGAACAACCCGTTTCCTGAAGAACATCACCGGAATGTGGTTGCTTGAGCAGTGTCTGAAAGAGTGGAAAAAAGAGGGTATTACCTACGCTTATGAGAAGCTGGTACAGATGTCAGGTACCGTTGCTCCGTTCCAGTTCTTTATCGATCCGGACCACGCTTCATTTGCAAATCCGGCTAGCATGACTAAAGCGATTACAGATTTCTGTACAAGCCGTGGTCAGAAAGCACCTGCAACTCATGCTGAATTTGTTCGTTGTATCTTCGAAAGTTTGGCGATGAAATACAGATTCGTATTGGGCAAATTGAAAGATCTCGCTCCATTCGACATTGAGAAACTACACGTAATCGGTGGTGGATCTAAAAATCCATTGCTAAACAAGTGGACCGCTAATGCAATCGGAATTCCTGTAATCGCTGGTCCATCTGAAGCTACCGCTATCGGTAACATCATGATTCAGGCAAAAGCCGCAGGTTGTGTGGATTCTCTGCAAGGTATGCGCGAGATGATTCGCCAGTCAATTTCGATTGATGAATTTACTCCTGAAAACAATGCGGAATGGGAAGCCGCTTATGCGCAATTCCTAGTGGTAACGAAATAAGAAGGGCCTCCCCCGGCCCCTCCCAAGGAGGGGAGAAAGCGGGGGTCTCAACCGATGTAAAATAAATCAACCACTCATCTCCTCCCCTTTGGGTAGATCGGATGGGATCTTTATAAACAAATAAACAATTATAAACAATCGCTCCCTTCTCCCTCCCTTTGGGGGAGGGTCGGGGTGGGGCCTCTAATTATCAATCATGAAAGAAGCACAAATCAAACAAGCGTATGAAGTGGCTAAAGCTCGTTACGCTGAACTGGGAATCGACACTGAAAAAGCAATCGCAAAATTGCAAGAACTTTCTATCTCTCTGCACTGCTGGCAGACAGATGACGTAACCGGCTGCGAAAACCTCGACGGAGGTCTGACCGGTGGTATCCAGGCTACAGGTAACTATCCCGGCAAAGCCCGCTCTATCGCTGAGATTCGCGCAGATATTGACAAAGCAATGTCTTTGATCCCCGGTGAACACCGCGTTAACATCCACGCTTTCTATGCTGACTTCAGCGAAACTGGATTTGCTGACCGCGACAAACTGGAGCCTAAACATTTCCAAAGCTGGATCGACTGGGCAAAAGAAAAAGGTTACAAACTCGACTTCAACGCTACTTGTTTCTCTCACGACAAATCAGCTGACGGTTTCACTTTGTCACACCGTGATCCCGCTATCCGTCAGTTCTGGGTTGACCACGTAAATGCTTGCCGCAAAATCGCGGAAGAAATGGGTCGCCAATTGAACTCTGCTTGTATCCACAACATCTGGATTCCGGACGGCTCAAAAGACTTGACCGTTGACCGCGCTTTGTACCGCAAAAACCTGAAAGAGTCATTGGACAAAATCTTCGAAATGAAGACCAACGATGATTATATGCGTGACTGTATCGAATGTAAATTGTTCGGTATCGGTAGCGAAAGCTACGTAGTAGGTTCACACGAATTCTATATGGGTTACGGAGTTGCCAACAACAAAATGGTTACTTTGGACTCAGGCCACTTCCACCCGACTGAAGTTATCTCTGACAAAATCTCTTCACTGTTGTTGTTCGCTCCCGAAATCATGTTGCACGTGAGCCGTGGCGTACGTTGGGACAGTGACCACGTGGTATTGTTGACTGACGAACTGCAAGCTTTGGCTCAGGAGATCGTTCGTGCAAACGCATTCGACCGCGTACACGTAGGGTTGGATTACTTCGATGCATCAATCAACCGTATCGGTGCTTATGTAGTAGGAACACGCGCTACACAAAAAGCATTCCTGATGGCATTGCTCGAGCCGATTGCTCAATTGCGTGCCTTCGAAGCTAAAGGTCAGAACTTCGAGCGTATGGCTTTACTTGAAGAAGCAAAAGCATTGCCCTGGTCAGACGTTTACAACTATTTCTGCCTGAAAAACAACGCTATCGTAGGTGAAGCTTACATCGCTGACATCCAGAAATACGAAGCTGACGTAACCAGCAAACGATAAAGCCCCACCCCATCCCTCCCCCAAGGGGAGGGGGTAGATGGTATCATATTAGTATGCTGATGTCATGAATATTTTAAAATCAAGAGTTTAATAACTTCAATTTAATTGCTCTGCCTCACTCCCTCCCCTTTGGGGAGGGCCGGGGTGGGGCTTCTTTCTTACCATGAACGCAATAATCGGATTATTAATCATCGCATTAGGCAGCTTCGGACAATCCAGTTCGTATGTGCCTATCAATAAAATCAAAAACTGGTCGTGGGAAAGCTTCTGGCTCTCTCAGGGTGTATTTGCCTGGCTGGTATTCCCTTTCCTCGGAGCTCTTTTGGCTGTACCTTCAGGACACTCGCTAGGTGAAATTCTGGCAAGTGGTGACGGAGCTGCTTTCAAAGCGTTAGGCTATGGTGTACTTTGGGGTATCGGCGGTCTGACCTTCGGACTCAGTATGCGTTACCTCGGTGTAGCACTCGGTCAGTCTATCTCTTTAGGAACCTGTTCCGCTTTCGGAACAATTATTCCCGCTTTGATGGTGGGTACAGACCTTTTCACCGGTAAAGGATTGGCACTGTTAATTGGTGTTTGTATCGCGATTGCCGGTATTGCCGTGATCGGTTACGCCGGTAGCCTTCGTGCTCAGAACATGACTGAAGAGCAGAAGAAAGCTGCTGTTAAAGACTTTGCCCTGGGTAAAGGTTTGCTCGTAGCACTGCTTGCCGGTGTGATGAGCGCCTGCTTTAGCCTGGGGCTTGAAGCGGCAGAGCCGTTGAAAGCGGCTGCTATTTCATTCGGTGCAGAAAGCCTTTTCGCCGGCCTTCCCGCTATTCTGATGATTACCGGTGGTGGTTTTCTGACCAACGCTGTCTATTGTCTTTCACAAAATGCAAAAAACAATACCTTTTCAGACTACACTAAAGCAACAGCCGGTCAGTTGACCAACAACATCCTGTTCTGTGCCCTTGCCGGAGTCCTTTGGTACTCTCAATTCTTTGGATTGGCTTTGGGTAAAAGCTACTTCACCGAAGGCAGTGTAATGATGGCTTTCTCATGGAGTATCCTGATGTCGCTCAATGTTACCTTCAGTAACGTATGGGGCATCCTGCTGAAGGAGTGGAAAGGTGCAGGATCAAAAACCGTTACTGTTTTGATATTAGGTATGTTGATTCTGATTTTCTCGCTGATTTTACCCAACTTGATGTAACTTTAAGTCAGGTAAAATCGTTTACTTTGCATCATAATTTTCAAATCCGGGTAACGTCAAAGTTGCCCTAACATTTAAACGAATGAGTATTTTAGCAAATAATCCAGCTCTTGCAAAAAAAGTAGCTGAAGTAGCAGAGGTAGCCGGATATCTTTGGCAAAAAGGTTGGGCTGAACGTAATGGCGGCAACATCACCATAAACATCACAGAATTCGCTACTGAAGAGATCAAAACATTGATGCCAATCAGCGAAGCAAGACCAATCGGAACTACCCTTCCGCATCTGAAAGGCTGCTATTTCTTCTGTAAAGGCACCAACAAACGTATGCGTGACCTGGCTCGTTTCCCAATGGACAATGGCTCTATCATCCGCATCCTCGACGATTGCGCAAGCTACGTGATTGTTGCAGATAATGCAGTAGCACCTACTTCAGAGCTTCCTGCTCACTTGTCTATGCACAACTACATGATCGGAAGCGGCTCTGGCTACAAAGCGGCATTGCACACTCACCCGATCGACCTCGTGGCAATGACTCACAACCCGGCATTCCTCGCAAAAGATGTGCTTTCTAAACTTCTGTGGAGCATGATCCCTGAAACAAGAGCTTTCTGCCCGAAAGGTTTGGGTATTATTCCTTACAAATTGCCTAGCTCGGTTGAACTGGCTGAAGCAACTGTAAAAGAACTGGAAACCTACGATGTGGTTATGTGGGAGAAACACGGTGTTTGCGCGGTAAGCGAAAATATCCTCGAAGCATTCGACATGGTGGATACCCTTTCTAAATCGGCTCAGATCTACATGACGGCTAAAAACATGGGCTTCGAACCAACCGGTATGTCTGACGAACTGATTAATGAATTGAAAGTTGCATTCAATTTACCTGGATAATCATTGACGATTTAATTCCATACCGAAAGGCGCAAATGTTTGTTTCCCGACACGCTTTGCGCCTTTCTTTTCTTCGTATTGCACTTTCAAACCAATTATCACGCCTTTTTTGTCAATTATTCTACCATTCCTTTTCTACATAACTAATAGCTTTGCAACATCAGTTTCAAACCTGATTCTATTTACACCCAGGCAGTCTGATCTGCACATTAACTGATACCAAAATGAAAAAAATACTGCTAGCCCTACTTGCATTGGGTACAATCATTCCTACTCTATTTTCACAAAAAAGAGATTCGCTGGCCGAACAGGCAGCTATAAGAATTGCTGACCGTATCATCCGCAGCACCCCTTACGAATTTATCAACACCAAAACAAAAGAGACTTACACAACGGTAAAAGGGTTGCCCCTTTCTCCTGATGTAAAGGTAAAAAGTGATTACAACGACTGGCATTATACCAACGGTATTATGTACATCGGTATGATGGAATTGAGCCAAAAGCTGAACGATCCGAAGTACCGCAATTACGTTCAGAAGAACATGGATTTCGTATTCAACGAAGGCAATCTCGACTATTTCAGACAACTCTACGATCAGGCCATCAAGATGGATGATCCCTGGAACAAAGTCCGTCGCCTGAGCTTCCATATGATTTTCCGCAACAAACGCCTGGATGATAACGGAACCATGGGTGCCAGCCTGATCGATTTGTACAAGACCAAAAAAGATCCCGCTTATTTCAAATATATCGAAACGGCTAATGAGCACCTGCTCTACTTTGAGCCCCGCCTCAACGATGGTACAATTGCCCGTATCTGGCCGCACGAGAAGACCGTTTGGGCAGATGACATTTACATGGGAGTAGCCTTTCTGTGCCGCATGGGAAGCCTCACCGGAGACATGAAATATTTCGACGACGCCGCCAATCAGGTACTCAGTGTCAATAAATATCTATGGTGTAAAGAAAAGCAAATTTACTACCACTGCTACCACACCGATACGAAGCAAAACGGTGTCGCTCACTGGGCGCGTGCCAACGGCTGGATCGCGATGGCTCATGCTGATCTGCTGACTTTCATGCCAAAAAATCACCCGAAACGTCAGGCGGTGATCGACAATTTCAAACAACAGATGGCTGGTGTCTGTCGTTATCAGGGCAAAAACGGGCTTTGGCACCAGTTGCTTGACAAGGAGGATTCGTACGACGAAACCACTTGTACCGCGATGTTCGTTTACGCATTGGCCAAAGGGGTAAAGAACGGCTGGTTGCACAAAGACTTTATCCATGTGGCGAATTCCGGATACAGAGGCATGATGACAATGATCAACGATAAAGGCGATGTCTCGGGCATTTGCACCGGCACTGGCATTATGCCCTCGCTCTCATTTTACTATAATCGCCCGACAGAAACTAACACGATGATGGGTGAAGGTCCGGTATTACGTGCATTGGTGGAAATGATCGATGCCCCGAAATACACGGAGATCAATGCCAACGAACAGTATGCGAAGATCGTCGATCGTCGTAAAACCAAATAATGAGTTTTACGTTATAGGTTTTACGTAATACAACAACGGACAAACATAACGTATTACTTAGAACCTATAACTTAAAACGTATTACCTAAAACGTAAAACTTACAACTATTACAATAACCTATGAAACACAAAATCATTTCACTGGCTCTTGCCTTGATGATGCTTCCGGGCATTTCAGCATTGGCTGCCGGCAATCCCTGGGCTGATATGGCCGCACTCGACAAAAGCATCGAGCGCACCTCTTTTCCCAATGCCGATTTCAACATCATCGACTTCGGAGCAGTGGCCAACAAGCCCGATCAGCTTTGTACCAAAGCCATCAACAATGCCATTCTGACCTGCCACACCAAAGGCGGCGGTCGCGTGATTGTGCCCAAAGGTATCTACTACACCGGTGGCATTACACTCAAAAGCAATGTGAATCTATACCTCTCGGAGGGAGCAATTCTTCGCTTCTCCACCAACCAGAGCGACTACCTACCCACGGTAATGACTCGCTGGGAAGGGATAGACTGCTACAACATTCAACCGCTGATCTACGCCTACAACGAAACCAATATTGCCATTACCGGCAAAGGTACCATCGACGGACAAGGTCGGATGGACACCTGGTGGCCCATGTGCGGCGCTGTAAAATTTGGATGGAAAGAGGGGATCATCTCACAACGCACCGGACGCCCCAAACTATTGAAAGCCGAACAGGAATCCGCGCCCATCGAAGAGCGTGTAATGACGCTCGAAGACGGTATGCGTCCGCAAATGGTGAGCCCTTACAAATGTAACCGCGTACTCATCGAAGGGGTGAAAATGATTAATGCACCTTTCTGGGTGATGCATCCCCTAATGTGCGAAAACGTGATCGTATCGGGCGTGCGCGTGCAGAATCACGGACCCAACGGCGACGGCTGCGACCCCGAATCGTGCAACAAAGTACTGATTGAAAACTGTTACTTCGAGACCGGCGATGACTGCATCGCTATCAAATCGGGGCGTAATAACGACGGCCGAAAATGGAATATGCCCAGCCAGAACATCATCGTACGCAACTGCGAAATGAAGGATGGTCACGGAGGTGTGGTGATCGGCAGCGAAATCTCCGGCGGTTACAAAAATCTATACGTGGAAAATTGCCAAATGGACAGCCCAAACCTCGAACGTGTAATCCGCATCAAGACCAGTACCTGTCGTGGCGGAACCATCGAAAATGTCTTCGTACGTAACGTGAAAGTGGGCCAATGCCGCGAGTGCGTATTGAAAATCGACCTGCAATACGAAAACCGCGAGCAATGTCGCCGCGACTTTCCTCCCACCGTACGCAACGTCAATCTCGAAAACGTGACCAGCGAAAAGAGTAACTACGGTGTAAGCATCGACGGACTAAAAGAGAGCATCAACGTGTATAACATCAACGTGAAGAACTGTAAGTTCAACGGCGTGAAAAATGGCAATAAAGTGACTGGCGCCAGAGACGTAAAGTATACCAACCTACTTATCAACGGCAAAAAGAGTAAGCCGGAATAAACCACGGCTTCCATAGTACAGCTAAGGCTGAGATACTATCAAAAAACGATAGTATCTCAGCCTTTTTTTATGATAAATACGTAAACTCCATACTCATTGCTGCGCATTATCTTTTTCTATAATCGTCAGACAGACACTTCTTGCCATTACCCACTTTGAAAATATTATAACTAAAAACTTGCATGAATAAAATTAAACCCTACTTTTGCATTTCCTTAACTTTAATTTCAGGCTTGAAGATAATTTATAGTTTTATAAATATCCACTCCGCAATATCCTACAATAAAATAATTTCACCAATCAAACATGAAACGCACCTATCTGATTAATCTCATGCTGCTGATCGCAGCCGTTGTCTACGGACAAGACACGCTCTATTTCAATGCCAATGGCAAAAAAGTAAACTCGCTGGAATCAGCCACCACCTATAAGGTCGTAAAAGCAGACCCCGCAAACGTATACCGGGTAACCGAATACACCTATTTCAAATCCGGCAAAATCAAATCGGAAGAACCATATAAAATTTCATTCAACAAAAATACAGACAGCCTCATCATCCAAAATTTCACTTCCCGCAAAATGCAGATCACAGACCCCTTAATCGAAAAGGTCATCTCAAAAAAATACGATGGTACATACAAGGAGTGGTACGAAAGCGGTCAATTGCGGAAAGAGATCGGGTTTAAATCAGGAAACAAGAACGGACAATGCCTTACCTATTGGGAAAACCAAAAAACCAAACGCATTGAGCGCTTTGACAATGGAAAATCCATCGAAGGAAAATGCTTCGATAAGGATGGCAAAGAAGTCAAATATTACCCCTACGAACAAATGCCCGAATTTCTCGGAGGAAACCAGGCCATGTTCGCTTTCCTGAGCAGTTCAATAAGATATCCGGTCATCATGCAGGAAAAACGAATTACGGGAATGGTTATCTCGAGCTTCACCGTTAGTAAAGATGGGAGCATATCTGATATTAAAATCATAAGAAGCATTCATCCTGAAGCGGATAAAGAATCACTGAGGGTAATCGCTTCAATGCCCAAATGGATTCCTGGCATGCAAGATGGCGAACCTGTTTCGGTTACGTTTACGCTGCCTATTCGCTATAGTCTTAGATAATCCCCCCTCCCCCTCGATTCCAATCGAGGGGAATTGTGTCAATAGTTTCAAACGAAAATTAGCATGAAAACAATCTTCCTGTATCTGTTCATCTTTATTCTTTACCTATCTGCAACTGGATGTTTTGCAACCAGCCAGATACCCGATTATTTGATTTATAAAAATGACACAATTGCATTATCTGCAAATCCTCTTGAAAGCTATCCTTATATTGATTCACTCAGACCGACATTATTTGGGAATAGAAAAACAGGATGCAGTACGGCTTGTTGGCGTGGATATGTTGCTACATGGAAATTGGAAAACCAAAAACTTTATTTGATAGAAATCAAAAGCTGTGACTCATATAGAGACTATTTGAAAGCCGATTTAAAATCGTTATTCGAAAAAAAATATCAACGGGGAAAGGTCTTTGCCGGTTGGGTAACAGATTCTCTTTTATCACGTCAGGGAAAACTCATTCACTACGTACACGATGGATATGAATCTATTTATGAAAAAGAAGTCCTGTTTTGCTTCAACAAAGGATATCTTACCGGTACTCTTGCAATTGATAATTCCAAATCGAGAGAATCAATATATGTAGCAAATCCAGATAGCCTGCGCCATTTTATTTACTCTCATATTAATTGGGACAAACTACCTGTTACTGATGATCCCTCAGCCAGAGTACACGTTCAATTCTCTGGAAATGAAAATGGGATTATAGATAGCGTAAAAATCACTCGCCACTATAACGATATCTTTGATAAAGAGGCCGTAAGGGTAATAAAATCAATTCCAAATTGGAGTGTGTTGTATGTTCATGGAAAATTCCAACGCTATACTTGGTTTATGCCAATTGTTTTTACTCAAGAGTTTAGAAGGCTATATAAAATAAAATAGCCCTAATCCTCGATTCCCGTCTAGGGGAATTGGGCCAATCGTTTCAAACTGCATATACACCAACTATAAAACAAACTATTTATTCACACATACTCAATTATGAGAAAATTGTTTTTTGCAATCCTCTCCTCATTTGCTGTAATTACATTACATGCACAAGACACCACCTACTACGATGCCAATGACAAAGTCGTTGCATCATTGACTGAAGCCCTCTATTACAAAGTGGTTAGTAAAGACGTTGAAAACCCCAAATGGACCAAAGAATTGGTCTATTACAAATCAGGTAAAATAAAATCCGAAGCCATACTCAACAGTTGGAAGAAAGACCGCATGAGCACCAAATATGAAAGAGTTTACAAAGAGTGGTATGAAAGCGGTCAGTTGCATAAAGAAATCGGATTTTCCAACGGCAACCTCAACGGAAGGGTAATTTCTTACTGGGAAAACGGCAAGATAAAGCACGAAGGATATTACCTGAATGAAGTTTTAAAAGAAGGAAAAAACTACAACTCCGACGGCTCTGATGCCCCCGATGGACCCTATCGTAAAGTCGCGAAATATCCGGGAGGCTACTCTGAACATTATAAATACATCTACAACAACTTCATCAAAGTGATTCAGGATCGGGACACCTCTTTTTCCGGGAAGCTTTATTTGGTCTTTACGGTGAATAAAGACGGCTCAACGTCTGACATTACCGTAGAAAAAAAGGTCGCACCATGGATAGCGGAAATCGGAATCCAAATGGTTAAGAATATGCCCAAATGGGAGCCTGCTGTAACAGATGGAGAAATCAGCAAAATCCAACAAACAACACCTGTTAATATCCGGATGAAAAACGACAATTCCCCTTTTGTAATTGTAGAACAGATGCCTGAATTCCCCGGAGGTACAGATAAAATGATGCGGTATTTAAGCAATACGATCCGCTATCCGGTTGAAGCACAAATGAAAAAAGTACAAGGAATGGTCATCACTTCTTTTATCGTAGGTAAAGATGGGGCTATTTCCGATATTGAGGTTGTGCGTGGGATTGGTAATGGCTGTGATGATGAAGCGGTGCGTGTTATAAAAAACATGCCGACCTGGGTACCCGGCAAACAAGGCGGGCAACTTGTTCCTGTGAAATTTACACTGCCTATTCGTTTCGCATTAAGATAAATCCGCACTCGCAGTAATAAACGCAAGATTTTGTATCTATACCTACATTTTCCGCTCGATTCCCATCGAGGGGAATACACATTCATCAAACAACAAAACACCAAATTATGAAAAACTCAACATTCTATCGGATCAGCCTGATCCTCGCTTTAGTATTTTCCGTAATCGGAGCATTCTTGAAAATCCTCCATCTGCCCGGCGGTAGTGAAGTGCTGATTGTATCAATGGCATTCACCCTGGCATTTATCGTCATCGGCCTGACGGATGTATTCCGGCGAAACATCCGCCCTGTCGAAAAACTGATGTGGCTGACCGGATTTCTATTTGTGAGCTGTATCACCGGAATTGTCTATTATTTTGTTTCGAAAAGATCGATTGCAACACGATAAAACAAAATCCGATGAAAACGAAAATCACGTTCACTCTCCTCACATTTCTCCTCACGCTGACCATCTCAGCACAAGAGCAACCCGTAACGTTAAAAACCAAAACCGGCAATATCGAAGGTACATTTGCATGGCCAGCGCAGCAAACAAAAGCTCCGTTGGTACTGATCATCGCCGGATCAGGTCCGACCGATCGCAACGGCAACAATCCGCAGATGAAAAACAACTCGTTAAAAATGCTCTCCGACTCGTTGGTCAAAAACGGCATCGCCACCTTACGTTTCGACAAAAGAGGAATTGCCGCGAGTGCAAACGCCGGCACCAAAGAAGCCGACCTGCGCTTCGAAACCTACATCAACGATGTGAAAGAGTGGATCAACCAACTCTCAGCCGACAAACGCCTGACCAGGATCATCATCGCCGGACACAGCGAAGGTTCTCTCATCGGCATCGTCGCCGCACAAAGCAATCCGAAAGTGCAAGCTTTCATCTCGATAGCCGGAGCCGGCTTCCCCGCCGATGAAATCCTGAAACGACAACTCGACCCGCAACCTCAGGCCGTGAAGTCGATGATCTTCCCGATGATCGACCAACTAAAGCGTGGCGACACCATCGCCAACGTATCGCCCATGTTCTACTCGCTCTTCCGCCCCAGCGTGCAGCGCTATATGATCTCGTGGATGCGTTACAATCCGCAGACAGAAATCGCCAAACTCAACATCCCCATCCTCATACTTCAGGGGGATAAAGACATCCAGGTCTCCCTCGCCGATGCCGGCCGGCTGGCTCAATCGGCACCCTCCGCCCAAAAACGCGTAATTGCCAACATGAACCACGTGCTGAAAACCTGCACCACCACCGAACAAGCGGCGCAAATGGCAACTTATACCAATCCCGACCTGCCTCTGTCGCAAGAATTGGTGAAGGAAGTGGTGGGGTTTGTGAAGAAACCAATGAAGTGACATTATTATTAATCCATAAAACAACAATTCATTATGAAAAACTATTTCAAATTCAATCTGGAAGGTAAACAGTTTTTGCCAGTGTGGTTATTGGGGTATTTCCTCTTTATTGTCCCCTACATGGCAGTGATTTATCTGACTAATCAGGCAACCCTCAATCACGAGAAACCAACCGTTGCACTTTTGTACTTACCCATATTGTTTATTACAGCACCGCTCTTCTGTTTTTACTGGACCAAAATGTCCATCGAAAACATCTCGCTCAACAAAGAAGCCCTACAATGCAATCTCAGTCTCGGTAAGTTCTTCGGTATTTATGTGGGCAGCCTGTTTCTTTCAATCATTACACTGGGCATCTATTTACCGTGGTTTATCAAAAAGATGCAAGACTTTTTTACCAATAACACTTCATACAAATCGCGTGAGTTTACCTTTCTGGGAGAAGGTGGCAAGTTGTGGCTTATCATTACCTTGTCGCTCATCCTCCCGATTATTTTGGTTGCGGTCATATTTCATTCATACTTCGTTCCCGGAATCGAGCAAACATTCGTTGAAAGGTGCTTAAGACAGGCCATTACAACTTTTCTGATGATTCCTTACATATACTATGTCTATAAATGGATGGTCAACATCAAGTTCAACAATTATCACATCCAATGGGATACCGAGCTTATGCCCTCTCTCGGCAAAGTTGCGCTGGAAGTAACCCTCGCTATCATCACATTCGGACTTTACTATCCGATGGCTCTACTCAAACTTTACCACTACTTTATTCACAAAACTAAATCGAATGTAGTTGACAATCAGCAAATCCAATTCGGATACGATCTCGCCCCCAAGGAAGACTATCTCTATCTGCTGGGACAAGGTCTCTTGACGCTCATCACCTTGGGCATCTACTACCCGTGGGCTTTCGCTAATATCGGCAAACGAATCCTGGACAAAACTTATATGGAAAAAGTAGCGGTGGAATAAGATTATTCCCTATGGAATTCCAACAAAAAACCCCTTCGCTATTAAGGCGAAGGGGTTTTCGTTTTCTTCAGATGTCAGTCTGCTATTTAAATTCCCAGATGGGCAAACCAATTCAGAATTTTCGGCACAAAAATAATTACACCCGTAATCGCTGCCGCAATCGCCGCAATCAGCACCGAGCCAGCTGCAACATCCTTTACCTGTCCTATAACCTCGTGATAATCGGGTGCGATATGATCCGCCAGATATTCGATGGTCGTGTTAAAACCTTCCGATAACAGTACCATCCCCGACACAATCGTAATCAAAATCCACTCCAGTGCACTGATATGGAAGAAGATTCCAAAGATAACCGCCAATGCCAGCACGAGAAGGTGAATCTGGGCATTGTGTTCATTCCGGCAAAGCAGAATAATTCCGTTGAAAGCATATTTAAAACTTTTCAACCGCTTCTTGAGAGAGAATGGTTCTTTTTTTCCGTTCATAATTGAATTGTTTATCCGGTAATTCTTTGTAAAAAGCAAAAATAAGAAAAAACGACGACCACACCGTCTAAAACAAATAATTAGCGGAAAATGTTATCTATGTATCACAACGCAACTTTCTCTATTTGCAAGCTCCTAAGATCTTAATTTCCCCAAATTGATCTTCACAAATCGAATAATCTTCAAGGTAATTCTTCAAACCACAAACTAAAATCTACCACAAAGATGCAAAGAAGCCAGATCCGCATACTTTGCGCCATTGCGGTCTTAAAATCCCGGAACCATGAAAACGTTAAACCTAAAATCGAATTTCCACCTGAGAAGAGTGCTTCTTCCGGTAATCCTGGCTCTTGCTTTGCACGAAAATGCATCTGCTCAAACAGATTGGTCGCTGGAAGTACAATCCGGAGCAGCGGTCAATGTACCGCTGCCGATGTATATTTATCAAAGCGGTAAGCCTGACTTAAGCTTTACCGCCCGGTATAAAACACAACCATTTCAATCCCCTCTTTATTATGAATACCGCATCAGTCGGTGGCATAACGAAAAATCGTGGGAGATAGAATATATCCATCACAAGATATACCTGACAAATCCTATATCCGATATTGACAATTTCTCAATCTCACATGGTTTTAATATGCTGACTTTAAACCGGGGATTGGATATCTCGGGAAATATATTCCGGGCCGGTTTGGGTATCGTGATTGCGCATCCGGAGTTTACCATTCGCGGCATCACTTTCGACCAGACACGCGGATGGTTTAAAGGCGGTTACCTGCCGGCAGGAATAGCTGTCAATCTGGGTTACGCCCGTCACATCAACCTGACCAACCGGTTCTTTATCAACGCAGAAGCCAAAACCACCATGGCGTTTACCCGCATTACCCAAAAAGACCCTGCACATTTTCAAAAAGACCTCACGGTTGACAACTACAACTGGGCTTTCCATTTAATCCTCGGACCGGGCTATTATTTTCTAAAGCAACGCAGATAACGAGAGCAATAAAATCACTATCTCAGACCAAAAACCTATCCACCGATGTAGCGGATAGGTTTTTCTACTTTTGGGATATACTTGTATACGCTTGACTATATTCATATGAGTGTTACACGACCTTCAAATAAAAGCAGTTAACTTTGCATATAGAATTCACTTGAATTCACCCCATTCGTTTTTTTATTCGAAAGATTTAAACGAAAGACGAAATGGGCAGTCAAAGACTTTCTTTCAGGTTCTACAAAATAAAAAGACAAAACCGCATATGAAAAAGATTATTACAGGGATCACTGCGCTTGCCATCATTGCATCGATAGTATTGATCGGGTTGCACAACAACAAGTCAGACGATAAAAAAAAGGACAAAAAAGAGAAAGGAAAATCGGGTAGCAAAGTAGATGCGTTCGTCGTAAAGCCCGCTCTGTTAATCAATGAAATATCGGTTTCCGGTTCGTTGCTGGCATTCGAAGAGGTGGAGTTGAAAAACGAAACAGCGGGTAGGGTTGTAAAAATCAACCTACCCGAAGGTAAATTTGTAAAAACCGGTACTCTGCTCGTCAAACTATACGATGAAGATCTGCAAGCTAACCTGAAAAAATTGCAATCGCAACTGGCACTTCAAAAACAGATATACAAACGCCAGTCTGAACTGCTCAAAATAAACGGCATCAGCCAAAATGATTTCGACCAGACCGTGTTGCAAGTCAATGCTCTCAGCGCCGAGATCGAAGTACAAAAGGTGCTGATTCGCAAAACCGAAGTCCGCGCACCCTTCGACGGTGTGATCGGATTACGCCATATCAGCATCGGCGCTCAAATAACACCCTCAACTCCTCTTGCCACCATCCGTCGCGAAGATAAAATCAAACTCGACTTCAGTGTTCCCGAAAAATACAGTAGCGCAATCCGACCGGGCATGAATGTGAAGTTCAGCTTATACAACAGCGATAAAACTTACGATGCCTCTGTGATTGCCTCCGAGCGGGAAATCGAAACTGACACCCGTAACATGAAAGTTCGCGCCGTGGTTAACAGCAAGTCGGAGGAACTGATTCCCGGTGCTTTTGCTAAGGTTAAACTCACCCTGGGCAAAAACAATTCGGCTCTAATGATTCCTTCTCAGGCCATTATTCCACAGGAGCGAACCAAAAGCATTATCATTTCGCAAAACGGGAAAGCTCATTTTGTACCGGTAAAAACAGGAATCCGCCAAATCTCATCGATCGAAATCACCGATGGTATCCAGATAGGTGATACTGTAATTACCAATGGTATTCTTTTTCTCAAAGAGGGTGATGAAATCAAATTCGCTAACGTAAAATCCGGAGCTCTATGATTCTCTCTGACCTGGCGCTGAAACGCCCCATCGGCTCTGTTGTAATGAGCCTCATTATCGTATTACTCGGAGTAGTCGGATACAACTTTCTGGGTGTACGTTTATACCCGGACATTGATCCTCCTGTAATTACCGTACAGACCTCCTACACCGGTGCTAATGCCGAAATCATTGAATCGCAAATCACGGAACCTCTCGAAAAGGCTATCAATGGGATCGAAGGGGTAAAATCGGTATCATCTTCTTCATCCATTGGAAACAGCTCCATCACGGTAGAGTTTGACCTGAATGCCGATCTCGAGAAAGCAGCCAATGACGTTCGCGATAAAACGTCACAAGCCATGCGAAGTCTGCCCCTTGATATTGATGGCCCGCCCGTGGTAACCAAAGCTGATGCCAATAGCGAGCCGATCATCATGCTTGTGGCCCAAAGCTCAACCATGAATGCCATCCAACTGAGCGAATATGCCGAAAATATTCTACAGGAAAAGTTCCAGACCATCCCCGGCGTAAGTGCTGTAAACATCTTTGGACAACAAAAACCGGCTATGCGACTCTGGCTCAATCCAGAGAAACTGGCAGCTCACAACCTGACTGCGGGTGATGTAAAAACCGCCTTGCAAAAAGAAAACGTAGAGATGCCCGGCGGTAAAATCCGTGGAAATGCCACCGAATTAATCGTTAAGACACAAGGTCGTTTAACCACGGAAGAGGAATTCAACAATATGATTATCAAACAAACCGATAATCAGGTGATCCGGCTGAGCGACGTAGGCGAAGCTGTCCTTGGCCCGCAAAATGAAGAATCGGGAGCGACCATTAATGGTATTACCGGCGTTTCATTGGCTGTCATTCCCTTGCCCGGGGCAAACGACATCGAGATTGCCGATGAGTTCTACAAACGGTTAGACCAGGTCAACAGCAATTTACCTCAGGGTGTAAAGCTCTTTATAGGTCGCGATAAGACGAAATTTGTCCGACAATCCGTTGATGATGTAGTCGAGACACTGGTTATTGCCATTCTGCTGGTCGTGATGATTATATTCCTCTTTTTCCGAAACTGGATCATTGCCTTACGACCGCTCATAGATATTCCGGTCTCACTGATCGGAACGTTCTTTATCATGTATATCTTCGGTTTTTCCATCAATGTACTTACACTGCTGGGGATCGTCCTGGCAACAGGGCTGGTGGTAGACGACGGTATCGTGGTCACCGAAAACATCTACAAACGAATCGAACGGGGTATGGATAAATGGCAGGCAGCATTTGAGGGAACCCGCGAGATTTTCTTCGCCGTTATTTCCACATCATTGACACTTGCCATTGTATTTATCCCTGTGATTTTTCTGGAAGGTTTCACCGGACGGCTTTTCCGCGAGTTCGGTATCGTAGTGGCTTGTGCTGTACTGATTTCGGCCTTCGTATCGCTTACCCTAACTCCGGTGCTGAATGTCAAACTGGGTGGATCTGCTACTCACCACAACCGTTTTTACCTGGCTACAGAGAAATATTTCGTGGCACTGGAAGATGGATACCGGCGCAGATTGAGCTACTTCATTGCTAATAAATGGATTTCATTGGCTTTACTGGGCGTTTGTATTGCATTGATTGTCATTTTCTCCAAGACTTTGAAATCGGAACTTGCACCGCTGGAAGACCACAGTTATATCCGCACCGCAATTACCGCTCCTGAAGGAACGGAGTATGGCGCCACACAATTTATTACCGACCGGGTTGCCCGCATGTTGCAGGATTCTATCCCCGAAGCCAACTATGTTTTGGCCAGATATGGAGGTGGAATGTCAAACACCAGTGCCAATACGGGGGCGATCATGACTTTCCTTTCCGACCCGAAGGAACGCAAGCGATCGCAAAAGCAAATTCTCGACAAAATCTCTTCTATTTATAAGAAAATCCCCGATGCACGGATTATTGCGAGTGAGGAACCGACGATCGCTACGTCTAATTCCCGCGGGCTGCCGGTACAATTCGTGATCCAGAACCTCGATTTTGATAAGTTACATGAGGTATTACCTAAGTTTCTGGAAGAGGCTAAAAACAGCCCCGTCTTTAGCAACGTGGACGTAGACCTGAAATTCAACAAACCGGAATTGAACTTAGAGGTGGATCGACTCAAAGCGACCAGTATGGGCGTGAATGAAAAAGACGTATCGGATGCACTCAACAATGCGTTCAGCGGTAGTCGCTACGGTTATTTTCTCCGTAACAACAAACAATATTACGTAATCGGGCAGATTGACCGGGAGAACCGCAATCAGCCAGCCGATATTTCGTCGCTGTATGTCCGCAACCTCAATGGGGAAATGGTACAATTAGACAACCTGGTGAAGATGGACGAAAACAGTACTCCTCCTACCCTTTACCACTACAACCGCTATAAATCGGCTACCATTTCTGCCAATCCCGCCAAAGGCAAAACACTGGGAGAAGGAATTGAAGAGATGCAACGCATTGCAACCAAACTACTGGACAGCTCATTCAACACGGCGTTGAGTGGTCAGTCGCGCGACTTTGCGGAGAGTAGCTCGAACATATTGTTTGCCTTAGTCCTGGCTATATTGCTAATCTACCTGATTCTGGCGGCACAGTTCGAAAGCTTCCGCGATCCTTTCATCATTATGCTGACCGTCCCAATGGCAATTGCCGGAGCAATGCTTTCCCTTTGGGTTTGCGGTCAGACATTGAATATTTTCTCCGAAATCGGTATGATCCTGCTAATCGGTATTGTGACAAAAAACGGTATCCTGATTGTGGAATTTGCCAACCAAAAGTATAAAGCAGGACTGCCGAAAAAAGCTGCTGCTTTTGAAGCGGCTGCAGCCCGTCTTCGGCCGATCCTGATGACGTCGTTGGCCACAATATTCGGAGCATTTCCTATTGCGTTTGCTCTTGGAGCAGGGGCACAAAGTCGCATTCCGTTAGGTATTGTCGTCGTGGGTGGATTGCTTTTTTCTTTAGTTCTCACATTATTCATCATTCCGGTGATGTACATTCTAATGTCGGCAAAAAAATAATAGAATTCCAAATGAAGAAACTACTCATATTTCTCGGCCTTACGTTCTTTACGGCTACTCAGGCACAACAGACTTTGACTATAGACGATGCTGTCGGCAGAGCATTGAAAAATAACTACAACATACTCGTTACCCGCAACAATGCGGACATTGACAAGGCAAATAACACTGCAGGTAATGCAGGGATGCTTCCAAATGTCTCACTCAATGGCTCAGGTGTTTATCAGCTGAATGATGTAACCCTGAAAACGGCTTCGGCAGGCGAAATCCACACGTCTGATATTTCTTCAAAGAATCTGGGCGCAAACGTGGAGTTAACCTGGAAGCTCTACGATGGCGGGAAAATGTTTGTCACCAAAAACAAACTGAACCAGATTGAAGCGTTGGGCGAAATCCAATTTCGGGAACAAGTGACTCAAACCCTTTTCAATGTCATAACCGCCTATTACGATGTAGTTCGCCAGAAACAACAGCTCAAAGCCATCAACGAAGCCATCAACTACAATCGTGAGCGGGTGAAAATTGCACAGACAGCCTTTACATCAGGAGCTTCAGACAAAACAGGATTGCTTCAGGCAAAGATCGACCTGAACGTCTATTCCGAAAATGCGGTTAATCAGCAGGCCACCATAGAGGCTGCCAAAAGAACACTGAATGTATTATTGGGGGAGAATAGGGACGTTTCATTTGAAGTATCAGATTCTATTCCGTTGAATTACAATCCCGACCGAAGTGAATTGGAACAAAAGCTTTTCAACCTGAACCCAAGCATCCTCAACAGCAAAAAGCAGATTGATATAGCCAAACTGATTTTAAAGGAAAACAATCGCGCGATGTTTCCTCAGCTCAGCTTCAGAACAGGTTATTACCTATCGAACGTGAACAACTCTGCCGGTTCCTCGTTAAAGAATCATACCTTTGGGCCACAAATCGGAGGGACTTTATCCATCCCGCTCTACACAGGTGGAGAGAATCGAAGAAAAATCAATACTGCTAAGATTGAATTAAAGTCAGCGGAATATAATCTGGAAAATACAAAAATCGAAATCAATGCCGATTTACAAAATGCATTGACCGGATTCGACAACCAAAAACGCCTCGTAGAGATTGAAAAGGAGAACAATCTCCTGACCAAAGAAAATCTGGACATCAGCTTGCAACGATTGAGATTGGGACAGACAACATCCCTTGAAGTGCATCAGGCTCAGGAAAATTACGTACAATCATGCACTCGCCTGACCAATTTCAAGTATTATCTCAAAATCGCAGAAGCAAAACTAAAACAATTACTGGCAATATTATAGTCTGAATTTCTTAGATATCGGCGGGCTCAGCAGGAGAAAATATTCTTCCGCTGAGCCCGTTTGGTTTAAATATATTGTCACTCATTTTAAATTATACTGTTCCCCTTTCATTTTATTACTTTGCCTATTGGTTCTCTATAGGTTGAGTATAGGTTGATTTTACCTATTTACAGTCATAACATAGAGATATCATAGTGATGTAATAGTTATATGATACTCTTTATAAGGACTATTATATCTATGTTTTATTACTATATCTAATTTATATTTCTAATATCTATACATAAAGTCAACCTATAACGAACCTGAAACGAACCTTAAATAAAGGGTGAAGAAATGAGAATGAAAGCGAATATCCGTATATTTACCAAACCTAAGAAGAATAACAAACCGGATTAATGGTGTTTTAATGAAGTCCATTTCAGCTTAATATTTGAAAAAGGTAGATATCGGGATATTCATATAATTTACAGGAATTCTGAATACTACGGAAACACCAAACTAACTGAAGGATGAAACACCATTTATTATTTCCAACAACTTAAAGCGGATCTGAATTGTTATACATTCATCTTTGCTAAAAAATCATCACTAATGAACATTCCGTTTCACTTTTCTGAAATCAATTGGCTGTCTTTGATCATCACTACAGCAATTTCATTTACATTAGGTGGATTCTGGTACTCCCCAATATTGTTTGGCAACCGCTGGAGCGAACAAGTAAAAATAAGACAAGATCCGGAGAAAAAAGCTAACGCACCATTCATCTTCGGACTTGCCGTTCCGTTACTATTTATCCTCAATCTGTTTCTGGACGCTCTGATTGGATCAAACTCCAATCTGATAGAAGGTGCTATTACCGGACTAATTGTCAGCATTGGTTTGATATTTCCGGCAATTGCAGTCAGTTACCTCTTTGCCAGGCGCACTTTCCGGCTTATCTTGATTGATGCGGGTTACTACGTGGCATTGCTCATCTTGAGTGGATGTATCCTAGCCATATGGTAAGTCCCTCCAATCCAGATCAACAACCTTTCGATTCTATGTTTTCAAACCACCATTAAAAATTAGAAACATTTGATTCTCCCCGGAATAGATAAAATAACCTTGACGGGATCAAAGTGTTGTACTATTTTACTATTTTTGCAGCTTGAAATTTTATATTATACAACATAAGAATGAAGAACGCTTTAGTAAAAACAGACTTCAATTTCCCCGGACAAAAAAGTGTCTATCATGGAAAGGTGCGTGATGTGTACAACATCAATGATGAACTATTGGTTATGATCGTATCGGATCGCATCTCGGCTTTCGACGTAGTATTGCCCAAAGGCATTCCCTACAAAGGTCAGATGTTGAACCAAATCGCAGCTAAATTCCTTGACGCAACCACCGATATCGTTCCCAACTGGAAACTGGCTACCCCCGATCCAATGGTAACTGTTGGTGTACAATGTCAATCATTTCCCGTGGAAATGATCGTTCGCGGATACTTGTGTGGTAGTGCATGGAGAGCTTATAAGAGTGGCGTTCGCGAAATCTGCGGTGTAAAAATCCCCGATGGGATGCGCGAAAACGAACGTTTCCCCGAGCCGATCATCACTCCGACCACTAAAGCGGATCAAGGATTTCATGACGAAGACATTTCAAAAGAGGAAATCCTCAAACAAGGATTGGTTTCTCCCGAAGACTACGCTCTTCTCGAAAAATACACCATGGCCCTATTCAACAGAGGCAGCGAAATGGCAGCTCAACGCGGCTTAATCCTCGTGGATACCAAGTACGAGTTCGGTAAACGCGATGGCAAGATCTTCTTAATCGACGAGATCCATACACCCGACTCATCCCGTTACTTCTATGCAGACAGCTATCAGGAACTGTTCGAAAAAGGAGAAGCTCAAAAACAACTCTCCAAAGAATTCGTACGTGAATGGCTGATGGACAATGGATTCCAGGGAAAAGACGGACAACAAGTCCCCGAAATGACCGACGAAATTGTAACCGGCATCAGCGAACGCTATATCGAACTTTTCGAAAACATTGTTGGCGAAAAGTTTGTTAAGGCCGACAGTTCAGAAGTTGCTGCTCGTATCGAAAAGAATGTCACTGCTTATTTAGCAAACAGATAAATATCTTCAGGAAGGCCTGATAGTCAAACTAACGACTATTAGGCTTTTCTTGCTTTACAATACACTGCGCATTTCCGTACATCATTCTTCCCTCCACTTTTTGGCAAATGCGCCCAAGATTATTAACGACCCGAATTTAGTTGTATGCAGAAATATGGATTAATAGGCTACCCGCTATCGCACTCTTTCTCTCAGGGATTTTTCAATGAAAAATTCACATCTGAGGGAATTGATGCCACTTATGAGAATTTTGAAATCCCCTCCATTGATGATTTCCAAAAGGTTCTTTTATCCAATCCCGAACTTAACGGATTGAATGTGACAATCCCCTACAAAGAACAAGTACTCCAGTATCTGGATGAATTGGACGACACAGCCAAGGAAATTGGTGCAGTCAACGTAATTAAATTCATTCGGGACAAAAAGAAATTGAAGTTAAAAGGCTACAATTCAGATGTAATCGGATTCACCCAATCCATAAGCGAGTACATTAAGCCTCATCACAAAAAAGCCCTTATCCTGGGTACAGGCGGAGCCTCAAAAGCAGTTAAGTATTCCCTCAAAAAAATGGGGATTGAATTCACATTTGTCTCCCGAACAGCAGTTAAGGGCCAGCTTCTCTACAACGAACTGACCGAAGAGGTAATGAAAGAACATACAATCATTATCAACGCTACTCCCGTAGGCATGTATCCCAAAGTTGATACTTGCCCCGATATCCCTTATGAATTCATCACTGATCAACATTTACTATACGATCTACTCTACAATCCCAATGAAACAAAATTCATGAAGTTGGGACAAGCAAAAGGAGCAACCGTTGTTAATGGTCTGGAAATGTTACTTCTGCAAGCTTTTGCAGCCTGGGACATCTGGCAACAAAAACTCTAACCCACATCATCTGCCACTATTAACTCTAACATTAAAAATATTATGGTAAAACCATTTCATTATCAAGAAGCATTCCCAATGGGAAAAGACACAACCGAATACTACCTCCTTACAAAAGATCATGTTTCGGTAACCGAATTTGAAGGAAAAGAAATCCTAAAAGTAGACGCTGAAGGGCTTACAAAAATGGCAAATGCAGCGATGCGCGATGTATCGTTCCTGCTTCGCCCGGAACATCAGGCTCAGGTAGCTAAAATCCTGAGTGATCCGGAAGCCAGTGAGAACGATAAATTCGTAGCTCTCACAATGCTCCGTAATGCTGAAGTCGCAGCTAAAGGTGTTCTGCCCTTCTGTCAGGATACAGGAACCGCGATCGTAATGGGAAAAAAAGGACAACAAGTTTTCACTTTCGGTAATGATGAAGAAGCTCTTTCATTGGGTGTTTATAAAACATATACCGAAGAAAACCTGCGTTACTCTCAGAACGCTCCACTCGACATGTACAAAGAAGTGAATACAGGCTGCAACTTACCCGCACAGATCGACCTCTACGCTACTCAAGGTATGGAATATAAATTCCTCTTCATGGCTAAAGGAGGCGGTTCAGCCAACAAAACATACCTTTACCAGGAAACCAAAGCATTGCTTAATCCGCAAACTCTGGTAAAATTCATGGTTGAAAAAATGAAATCATTGGGTACCGCAGCATGTCCTCCTTACCACATAGCATTTGTAATTGGTGGTACATCAGCCGAAGCCAACCTCAAATCGGTTAAACTTGCTTCAGCCAAATACTATGATCACCTGCCTACCGAAGGAAACGAATTCGGACAGGCATTCCGCGATATCGAACTTGAAAATACCGTTCTGAAAGCTGCTCAGGAGCTAGGTCTTGGCGCTCAATTCGGCGGCAAATATTTTGCGCACGATGTTCGCATTATCCGCATGCCTCGTCACGGCGCATCTTGCCCTGTAGGCATGGGGGTTTCATGCTCTGCTGACCGTAATATCAAAGCTAAAATCAACAAAGACGGAATTTGGATCGAAAAAATGGAAGATAATCCCGGACGTTTCATTCCCGAAGAACTCCGTCAGACAGGTGAAGGCAATGCCGTAAAAATTGATCTGAACCGCCCGATGAATGAAATTCTGGAAGAATTGAAGAAATACCCGGTTGCCACACGTCTTTCATTGAACGGAACCATTATCGTCGGTCGCGATATTGCACATGCAAAACTAAAAGAGCGTATCGACGCAGGACAAGGAATTCCCGAATACCTTAAAAATCACCCGATTTACTACGCCGGACCCGCGAAAACACCCGCTGGAATGCCTTCAGGCTCATTCGGACCAACCACAGCCGGTCGTATGGACTCATATGTAGACCTGTTCCAATCAATGGGCGGCAGCATGATTATGATTGCTAAAGGAAACCGCAGCAAACAGGTTACTGATGCCTGCCATAAATATGGTGGCTTTTACCTGGGTAGCATCGGTGGTCCGGCAGCTATCCTTGCGCAAAATAATATCAAAAAAGTAGAGTGTCTCGAATATCCTGAACTTGGCATGGAAGCAATCTGGAAAATACAGGTAGTTGACTTTCCTGCATTTATACTTGTTGACGACAAAGGAAACGACTTCTTCGAACAAATCAAACCCACTCCTACCTGCGTAAAATAAGAAAATAAGAAGAATCTGCCTTTCATCGTTTTTTTAAATTGAAAGCAAAGAGCATTTCTTAAATTACAACAATTACCCAAATTAAATTGGCGCAAAACTTTGGTATTCAAAAAACAATACCTAATTTTGCGCCACTTTAGAGGAAAAAAATTTAAACTCAATAATTATGATCGTA
This sequence comes from Bacteroidales bacterium, assembly GCA_963668555.2. GTDB lineage: Bacteria > Bacteroidota > Bacteroidia > Bacteroidales > UBA7332 > CAXXIC01. The sequence goes on along the minus strand of CAXXIC010000001.1, from coordinate 2,665,837 downwards.
GTACCAGTTAAAGAAGGCGAAAACATCGAAAAAGCCTTGAAGAAGTTCAAACGTAAATTTGAAAAAACCGGAGTTGTCAAAGAATTAAGAAGACGTCAGGCATTTGACAAACCTTCTGTAGTTAAGAGAAAACAAAAAATCCGCGCTGCTTACGTTCAGCAACTTCACTTATCTGAAGAATAAAATTAGCGATTCACTTGCTTTAGTGATTCATTTCGCTTAATTTCGTTGCTCAACCTCATTGCAACGAAATCTGATGACGACAGAAAAATTCTTAGAATATCTACAGTATGAGAGGAACTACTCCTCCCATACTGTTTTGTCGTATCGTAAAGACCTCGAACAATTCTCCACCTTCATCACCCGGCAATGCGGTGAATACTCCATCCAATCCATAGACAGCGACCTTATTCGACTATGGATCGTATCTCTGATGGAACAAAAAAATGCTACTTCCACAGTAAAAAGGAAGCTTAGCGCAATAAAATCATACTTCAAATTCCTTATCCGTCAGGGTGTAATAAAAAAAAATCCACTTACAGGTATAAGCGGCCCTAGGATTTCCAAAAAGATTCCTATCTTTGTGAAAGAAGCAGAAATGAATACGCTTTTAGACGATACCGACTTCGGTAACGGATTCGAAGCTATTCGCAACAAAACGATTATTCAATTGTTTTATACTACAGGAATACGGCGCGCCGAAATCCTGGAATTAAAGGATCCGGATATCGATTTCTCAACTTCCACCATTAAAGTAACGGGAAAAAGGAACAAACAGCGACTAATCCCGTTTGGAGAGGAAACACGAGACCTGCTACTACAATACCTGGAAGAACGCGACGTAAGAATTGGCGTTGGAGACGGATATATATTTGTAAAAGAAGATGGCGAAAAGCTTTATCCAATGCTATTATACCGCATCGTTAAAGAAAAACTATCCGAAACAACTACTCTGTCAAAAAAAAGCCCACACGTCCTACGTCACACTTTCGCAACCACCCTGCTCAACCACGGCACTGAACTTAATGCCGTCAAAGAGCTTTTAGGGCATAGTTCCTTGGCAGCAACTGAAGTATATACTCATACTACATTTGAAGAATTAAAAAAAGCGTATAACACAGCTCATCCAAGAGCCGGAAACTCAAAAAAAGGAGGTTAACATGGAAACCAGAATTCAAGCCATTCATTTTGACGCTTCAGAAAATCTCGTAGCGTTTATCGAAAAAAAAGTATCAAAGTTAGATCAATATTTCGACGGAGTTTTATCAGCTGAAATAACTTTGAAAGTCATCAAACCAGAAACAGCAAACAACAAAGGAGCCAATATCAAACTCAAAGTACCTAATACTGAGCCACTTTTCTCTGAAAAAGTAGCCGATTCATTTGAAGAAGCTGTCGATGTATGCTGCGACGCATTAGCAAAGCAACTAGTCCGATTCAAAGAAAAAGTGCGTGAAAAGTAAAAATAATCGTCAAATATTTTTGTAGTTTGAAATTTATGCCTAATTTTGCACCCGCTTCACCCCACTAACCGTTAAGCGGGTGTAATTTTGCCTCCATAGCTCAGTTGGCCAGAGCACGTGATTTGTAATCTCGGGGTCGTGGGTTCGAATCCCTCTGGAGGCTCAGCATTAGTTCATTTGACATACTGAAACAACATTAGGGCGGTTACCAGAGTGGCCAAATGGGGCAGACTGTAAATCTGCTGGTTTTCACCTTCGGAGGTTCGAATCCTTCACCGCCCACCCTAACGGGAAGAGATGTTTATAGATGAAAATCAATTAAACATCGGATAAATTTGCGGGAGTAGCTCAGTTGATAGAGCATTAGCCTTCCAAGCTGAGGGTCGCGGGTTTGAGTCCCGTCTCCCGCTCAAATTTCCCGCCGTTGTAGCTCAGTGGTAGAGCACTTCCTTGGTAAGGAAGAGGTCACGAGTTCAAATCTCGTCAACGGCTCTTTAAAAAGAAGCTAATCATTAATCTTTTTATAATAAAATAATCATGGCAAAAGAGGTATTTAAACGTGACAAACCGCACGTTAACATCGGTACCATTGGTCACGTTGACCACGGTAAAACTACTTTGACCGCTGCTATTACCACAGTATTGGCGAAAAAAGGTCTGTCTGAAGTAAAATCATTCGACCAAATTGACAATGCTCCTGAAGAAAAAGAACGTGGTATCACCATCAACACTGCTCACGTAGAATATCAAACAGAAAACCGTCACTATGCACACGTAGACTGTCCGGGTCACGCCGACTACGTTAAAAACATGGTTACCGGTGCTGCTCAGATGGACGGTGCAATCATCGTAGTAGCTGCTACCGATGGTCCTATGCCCCAAACTCGCGAGCACATTCTTTTGGCTCGTCAGGTAAACGTACCTAAACTGGTTGTATTTATGAACAAATGCGACATGGTTGATGACGAAGAAATGTTGGAACTTGTTGAAATGGAAATGAGAGAATTACTTTCATTCTACGGTTTCGACGGTGACAATACTCCTGTAATCCGTGGATCTGCACTAGGTGGATTGAACGGTGTTGCTGAGTGGGAAGATAAAATCATGGAATTGATGGCTGCTGTTGATACCTGGATTCCACTTCCTCCACGTGAAATCGACAAACCGTTCTTGATGCCTGTTGAAGACGTATTCTCGATCACTGGTCGTGGTACTGTAGCAACTGGTCGTATTGAGACTGGTATCATCAAAACAGGTGAAGAGGTTCAAATCATTGGTTTGGGTGCTGAAGCTAAAAAATCAGTAGTAACTGGTGTTGAGATGTTCCGTAAAATTCTTGACAGAGGTGAAGCTGGTGACAACGTAGGTCTTCTTCTTCGTGGTATCGACAAAGCCGAAATCAAACGCGGTATGGTTATTTGCCACCCAGGACAGGTTAAACCTCACACTAAATTCAAAGCAGAGGTTTATATCCTGAAAAAAGAAGAAGGTGGACGTCACACTCCATTCCACAACAAATACCGTCCTCAGTTCTACATCCGTACATTGGACGTAACTGGTGAAATCACTTTGCCAGAAGGAACTGAAATGGTTATGCCAGGTGACAACTTGACAATCAACGTAGAGTTGATCTATCCGGTAGCTTGCGACTTAGGTTTGCGTTTCGCTATTCGCGAAGGTGGACGTACTGTAGGTGCAGGTCAGATCACTGAAATCGTAGAGTAATAATATACTCACCATAAATCCCGCCGGTCTCCCAGAGACCGGCAACTTACGGGTCTAGCTCAGTTGGTAGAGCATCGGTCTCCAAAACCGAGTGTCGGGAGTTCGAGTCTCTCGACCCGTGCTAAGTCGTTGACGAAATGAAGAAAATCATTGAAAAAATAAAAGAATCTTATAGCGAACTTGTTTATAAGGTTTCTTGGCCTACCAAATCCGAATTAAGCAACAGCGCTGTTGTTGTTATGTTTGCTTCCCTATTAATAGCGCTGCTGATATTTGGCATCGACTTTAGTTTCGAGAAGTTTATGCAATTTTTCTACTCAAAAGTTTTCTAATTCAGGAGGTATAAAAAAAAATGACTGAACTTAGAAAAGAATGGTACGTACTACGTGCCATTAGTGGTAAAGAGAGCAAAGTAAAAGAGTATCTTGATGCTGAAATCAAGAATACTGATATGAAAGACTTTGTTTTCCAAGTGCTTATCCCCACAGAAAAAGTAATCCATATACGTAACGGAAAAAAAGTAACTTCAGAAAGAAGTCTTTTCCCTGGCTATGTATTGATAGAAGCTATTCTGGTTGGAGAGATCGCACACAGATTGCGTAACATCACGAACGTTATCGGCTTTTTAGGCGGTAATGACAAACCGGTTCCCTTAAGACAATCCGAAGTAAATCGCATTTTAGGAGCAGTAGATGAGCTTCAGGAAACTGATGCTGATCTTAATGTGTCTTATCTGGTCGGAGAAACTGTAAAAGTTAACTACGGACCATTTAGTGGTTTCTCTGGAATCATCGAAGAGGTAAATACGGAAAAGAAAAAACTTAAAGTCATGGTCAAGATCTTCGGGCGTAAAACTCCGCTCGAATTAGGCTTTTTACAAGTTGAAAAAGAGTAGTGCTTCGGTTACGCGGAACGTATTATTCTTAATGTGAACATCAAAAATGAATCAAAATGGCTAAAGAAGTTGCTGGACAAATTAAATTACAAATTAAAGGAGGCGCAGCAAACCCATCACCTCCCGTAGGACCTGCACTGGGTTCCAAAGGGATTAATATCATGGAGTTTTGCAAGCAATTTAATGCCAGAACCCAAGACAAAGCAGGTAAAGTGTTGCCTGTGGTAATCACTTACTACACAGACAAGTCTTTTGAATTTGTTGTTAAAACTCCCCCGGTTGCTATTCAATTGCTGGAGGCTACTAAACTGAAGAGCGGTTCAGCAGAACCAAATCGTAAGAAAGTAGCTGAAGTAAACTGGGATACAGTGAAACAAATCGCTGAAGATAAAATGACTGACCTGAACTGCTTTACGCTGGAATCAGCTATGAAAATGGTTGCCGGAACAGCCAGAAGTATGGGTATCACCGTGAAAGGGGAATTCCCGTTTAATAACTAATAAACTTCAATTGAGATGGGTAAACTTACAAAAAATCAAAAGTTAGCTTTTAGCAAAATTGAAGCAGGGAAGTCTTATTCTTTAAAAGAAGCTTCAGAACTGGTTAAAGAAATCTCTCTGACTAAATTTGACGCTTCTGTAGACGTAGATGTACGTTTAGGTGTTGACCCACGTAAAGCTAACCAAATGGTACGCGGTGTAGTATCTCTACCCCACGGAACAGGAAAGCAAATCAGGGTTCTTGCATTGTGTACTCCCGATCAGGAAGCTGACGCTAAAGAAGCTGGAGCTGACTTCGTAGGATTAGACGAATATATTGATAAAATCAAAGGTGGATGGACTGATATCGACGTTATCATTACACAACCTGCTATCATGGGTAAAATTGGTGCTCTGGGACGCGTTTTGGGTCCTCGTGGATTAATGCCTAACCCTAAAAGCGGTACTGTAACGAATGAAGTTGGTAAAGCCGTAAGAGAAGTAAAACAAGGTAAAATCGACTTTAAAGTTGACAAAACCGGTATCGTACATACTTCAATCGGTAAAGTTTCATTCAGCGCCGATAAAATCAGCGATAACGCTAAAGAATTTATCAATACGTTGGTTAAACTAAAACCTACTGCTGCTAAAGGAACTTATATCAAAAGTATTTATCTTTCGAGTACTATGAGCCCGGGTATCAAAATCGACCCTAAATCAGTAGACGAAAACTAAAAATTGAGGACTTATGAGAAAGGAAGATAAAACAACAACTATTGAACAAATCGCAGCTACTATCAAGGAATACAGTCACTTCTACCTGACTAATACAGCATCACTAAATGCTGAAAGAACAAGTCAGTTAAGAAAAGAGTGTTTCAAACAAGATATTAAACTGCTTGTTGTAAAGAATACTTTGCTTCAAAAAGCACTTGAAAGCTTAGAGATCGATTACTCTCCGCTTTATGGATCATTGAAAGGTTCTACATCTATCATGTTGTCGAACGTAAACAATGCTCCAGCGAAATTGATCAAAGAGTTCAAAAAAGGCGCTGAACTTCCCGCATTGAAGGCTGCTTATGTAGAAGAAAGTTTCTATATCGGAGCAGAAAACTTAGATGCGTTGGTAAGTATCAAAAGCAAAAACGAGCTTATCGGAGAAATCGTTGGATTGCTTCAATCGCCCGCGAAGAACGTTATTTCGGCTCTTCAATCAGGCGGAAACACTATCCATGGTGTCCTGAAAACACTCGCAGAAAGATAAAAAATAAAAACAATACATTAGTAACAAACATTAAAATTATACTAAAATGGCAGATTTGAAAGCTTTTGCTGAACAATTAGTGAACTTGACCGTAAAAGAAGTTAACGAACTTGCTGAAATCCTGAAATCAGAATACGGAATCGAACCTGCTGCTGCAGCTGTTGCTGTTGCTGCTCCTGCTGCTGCTGGTGCTGCTGCTGAAGAAAAAACATCTTTTGATGTTATTTTGAAAGCTGCTGGTGCTAACAAATTAGCGGTAGTGAAATTGGTTAAAGAACTGACTGGTCTTGGTTTGAAAGAAGCTAAAGATTTAGTTGACGGAGCTCCTAGCAAATTAAAAGAAGGTGTAGCTAAAGACGAAGCTGACGCATTGAAAAAACAACTTGAAGAAGGCGGAGCTGAAGTTGAACTTAAATAATTTGTCCTTAATAAAGGAATGATGGTTAAGAATCCTCTTATAGAGGGTTCTTAACCTTTTTGCGCTTATAATTTTTATTAGGTTCATTAATCTACTTACAATGTCTTCAAATAACATCAAACAAAGGGTAAATTTTGCTTCTATTAAAAATCCGCTGCCCTATCCGGATTTCTTAGAGGTACAATTGAAGTCATTTCAAGACTTTCTTCAGTTGGATACTCCCTTGGACAAACATAAAAACGAGGGGTTATATAAAGTATTTGCAGAAAACTTCCCTATTGCAGATACCCGGAATAATTTTGTACTCGAATTCCTCGATTACTTTATCGATCCTCCCCGTTATACTATCGACGAATGCATCGAAAGAGGCCTGACTTACAGCGTACCTTTGAAGGCAAAGCTTAAGTTGTACTGTACAGATCCCGATCACGAAGATTTTGACACTGTGATACAGGATGTGTACCTCGGTCCCATTCCTTACATGACTGCGAAAGGTACGTTTGTTATTAATGGTGCTGAGCGCGTAATCGTATCTCAGTTGCACCGTTCACCCGGTGTATTCTTTGGTCAAAGTGTACACGCAAACGGTACTAAACTTTACTCAGCACGAATCATTCCTTTTAAAGGATCTTGGATTGAGTTTGCTACCGACATCAATAACGTGATGTACGCTTACATTGACCGTAAGAAGAAATTACCCGTTACGACATTGTTAAGAGCTATCGGTTTCGAGAATGATAAAGATATTCTCGAAATATTCGGCTTGGCAGAAGAGATTAAAGCAACTAAAGTCAACCTCCGCAAGGCTATCGGCCGTAAACTGGCTGCCCGTGTTTTGAAAACATGGGTTGAAGACTTCGTGGATGAAGATACCGGTGAAGTAGTTTCTATTGAGCGTAACGAAGTGATTATCGATCGTGAAACCGTTTTAGAGGAAGATCACATTGATGAAATCACCGAATCGGGAGTCCAAAATATTCTTCTCCACAAAGAAGATACGAATACTTCAGATTACGCCATTATCTACAACACATTACAAAAAGACCCCAGTAACTCTGAAAAAGAGGCTGTACTATATATTTATCGACAACTTCGTAATGCGGAACCAGCCGATGATGCTAGTGCTCGCGAAGTCATCACCAGTCTATTCTTCTCTGAAAAGAGATATGACCTTGGTGAAGTAGGTCGTTATCGGATCAATAAAAAATTAGAACTGGACATCGATGACAGTACAAAAGTGCTGACTCGAGAGGATATCATTGCTATTATTCGTCACCTCATCCAATTGATCAACTCAAAAACAATTGTTGATGACATTGACCACTTAAGCAATCGTCGTGTACGTACTGTAGGCGAGCAATTATATAACCAGTTCGGTGTTGGTCTTGCCCGTATGGCACGTACAATTCGCGAACGTATGAATGTACGCGATAATGAGGTGTTCACACCAATTGATTTGATCAATGCGAAAACAATTTCTTCGGTGATCAACTCATTCTTCGGAACGAATGCCCTCTCTCAATTTATGGACCAGACCAATCCGTTGGCAGAAATGACTCACAAACGTCGTATGTCTGCACTCGGTCCCGGAGGTCTTTCACGTGAACGCGCAGGATTTGAAGTTCGAGACGTTCACTTTACGCACTATGGACGTCTTTGTCCGATTGAAACACCGGAAGGTCCAAACATCGGTCTGATTTCGTCATTATGCGTATATGCTAAAATCAACGAACTCGGATTTATCGAAACTCCGTACCGCCCGGTAAAAGAAGGAAAAGTAGATGTAAGTGAAGATAGCATTATATATCTGACTGCAGAGGAAGAGGAAGGTCAAATTATTGCTCAGGGTAATGCTCCTCTGGCAGAAGATGGCAGCTTCATTCGTTCACGCGTTAAAGCCCGTATGGAAGGTGACTTCCCCGTAGTAGGTCCGGAAGAAGTTCAATTAATGGACGTATCTCCTACCCAGATTGCATCAATTGCAGCATCATTGATTCCGTTCCTTGAACATGATGATGCTAACCGTGCATTGATGGGATCTAACATGATGCGTCAAGCTGTTCCTTTGCTCCGTGCAGATGCACCAATCGTAGGAACTGGTATCGAAGGGCAAATTATTCGTGATTCAAGAACTCAGCTTACCGCTGAGCGCCCGGGGGTAATCGAATTTGTTGATGCAACCTGTATCCGTATTAAATATGACAGATCTGAAGAAGAGGAGTTCTTGAGCTTTGAATCATCAGTTAAAGAATATAACATCCCTAAATTCAGAAAGACGAACCAAAGTACCACTATTGACTTGCGGCCAATTTGCCGTGTTGGTCAACGCGTTACAACCGGTGAAATTCTGACTGAAGGTTACTCAACTGAAAATGGAGAACTGGCAATCGGTAAAAACCTTAAGGTTGCCTTCATGCCCTGGAAAGGATACAACTTCGAGGATGCTATCGTTCTTAACGAACGTATCGTAAGAGAAGACGTATTCACTTCAGTTCACGTAGATGAGTACTCTCTCGAAGTCCGTGAAACAAAACGCGGAATGGAAGAGCTTACTTCAGATATCCCCAACGTAAGTGAGGAAGCAACAAAAGACCTTGACGAAAGAGGTATTGTTCGCGTAGGAGCACATATCAAACCGGGGGATATTATGATCGGTAAGATTACCCCTAAAGGAGAATCTGATCCTTCACCCGAAGAAAAACTTCTTCGTGCAATCTTCGGTGATAAAGCAGGTGATGTAAAAGATGCGTCGCTAAAAGCGACACCTTCACTCTCTGGAGTAATTATTGGAACTAATCTCTTCTCCCGCGCAGCTAAGAAACGCAAATCTCGGTTGAGTGACAAAGCGCTTCTTCCTAAACTGGATGAAGAATATGAAGAGAAACTTAATGAACTCAAAGAGGTACTTGCCGATAAACTGTTAGTTCTGACTAATGGAAAAGTATCACAAGGAGTAAAAGATTACTTAGGCGCAGAGGTTATTGCCAAAGGAGCTAAGTTTACTCATAAAAATCTGGTTGAGCTTGATTATTTCAGTATTCAGGTAAGCAAATGGACGGCAGATGCTCCTAAAAATGAGCAAATTAAGACCGTTATCATGAATTACCTGCGTAAATATAAGGAGATTGACGCAGAACTGAAACGTAAGAAATTCGATATAACTATCGGAGACGAACTACCTTCAGGTATTATACAATTGGCCAAAGTCTATATTGCTAAAAAACGCAAAATCAGTGTAGGTGATAAGATGGCAGGTCGTCACGGTAATAAAGGTATCGTTTCAAAAATTGTACGTAAGGAAGATATGCCATTCCTCGAAGATGGAACTACCGTTGATATCGTATTGAACCCTCTTGGTGTACCTTCACGTATGAACTTGGGGCAGATCTTCGAAACTGTATTGGCATGGGCCGGACAATGTTTAGGTGAGAAATTCGCAACACCGATCTTCGATGGAGCTAAGATAGATGACCTTAATAGTTGGACAGACAAAGCTGGTATTCCAAGATACGGTAAAACTTATCTGTACGACGGAGGAACGGGAGAACGATTTGACCAACCTGCAACAGTAGGTATCATCTATATGTTGAAACTAGGTCACATGGTTGAAGATAAAATGCACGCTCGTTCTATCGGACCATACTCACTGATTACCCAACAGCCTCTTGGAGGTAAAGCTCAATTCGGGGGTCAGCGTTTCGGAGAGATGGAGGTTTGGGCGCTTGAAGCATTCGGTGCGGCGCACATTCTGCAAGAAATTCTTACCATCAAATCGGACGACGTGATCGGACGTTCTAAAGCTTACGAAGCCATCGTGAAAGGCGATCCGCTTCCCACACCGGGAATTCCCGAATCGCTCAACGTATTGTTACATGAGCTAAGAGGGTTAGGACTCAGCGTCACCTTGGACTAAAAATAATCAAAATCAAGCCGGTTTCCGTAGTCTTTCTGCGGAACCCGGCTCTTTATACAGATTTCAACAACTCTTTATAAACAAGATATATGGCATTTAGAAAAGAGAATAAGATAAAGAGTAATTTCAGCAAAATCTCTATCGGTCTGGCTTCTCCTGAAGAAATTCTGGAAGGTTCAAGCGGTGAAGTGCTGAAACCGGAAACTATCAACTATCGTACATACAAACCGGAACGTGACGGTTTGTTCTGTGAACGTATTTTTGGTCCGGTTAAAGATTACGAATGCCACTGCGGTAAATACAAACGTATTCGCTATAAGGGAATTGTTTGTGACCGATGCGGTGTGGAAGTTACTGAAAAGAAAGTGCGTCGTGAACGTATGGGACATATCCAGCTAGTTGTTCCTGTTGCACACATCTGGTATTTCCGTTCATTGCCTAATAAAATCGGTTACTTACTTGGAATCCCAACCAAAAAATTAGATACTATTGTATACTACGAGCGATATGTAGTTATCCAACCGGGTATTAAAGCAGAAGATGGCATTGAGTCTCAGCAATTATTATCTGAAGAAGAATATCTGGACATCCTGGATACTCTTCCCAGAGAAAACCAATTACTAGACGATAGTGATCCAAACAAATTCATTGCAAAGATGGGAGCTGAAGCTCTCTTCGAAATGCTGACCCGCCTGGATCTTGACACATTATCATACCAATTGCGTCACCGTGCGAGTACAGACGGTTCTCAACAACGCAAAGCAGATGCATTGAAACGTCTGCAAGTTGTTGAATCATTCCGTGCCTCGAAAGGTCGCAATCGTCCCGAATGGATGGTATTGAGAATTGTTCCTGTGATTCCACCGGAACTTCGTCCGCTTGTGCCCCTCGATGGTGGCCGTTTTGCAACATCAGATCTTAACGACCTGTATCGCCGCGTAATCATCCGCAATAACCGACTGAAACGCTTGATCGAGATCAAAGCACCAGAAGTAATCTTGCGTAATGAGAAACGTATGCTTCAGGAGGCTGTTGACTCCTTGCTTGACAACTCACGTAAATCAAGTGCTGTAAAAACCGACTCGAATCGTCCGTTGAAATCACTTTCAGACAGTTTGAAAGGTAAGCAAGGTCGTTTCCGTCAGAACTTATTAGGTAAACGTGTTGACTACTCAGCTCGTTCTGTTATCGTCGTAGGTCCTGAATTAAAAATGCATGAATGCGGTCTTCCCAAAACAATGGCAGCCGAACTCTTTAAACCGTTTGTTATCCGTAAACTGATCGAACGCGGTATTGTGAAAACAGTAAAATCAGCGAAAAAAATCGTTGATCGCAAAGATCCTGTTGTATGGGACATTCTAGAACACGTGATGAAAGGTCACCCAGTCCTTCTCAACCGTGCTCCGACTCTCCACCGTTTAGGTATCCAGGCTTTCCAGCCTAAAATGATCGAAGGTAAAGCTATTCAGCTCCACCCTCTTTCTTGTACTGCGTTTAACGCGGACTTCGACGGTGACCAGATGGCAGTTCACTTACCTTTGAGCAACGAGGCTGTACTCGAAGCCCAAATGTTGATGCTTGCATCGCACAACATCCTTAACCCTGCAAACGGTGCACCAATTACCGTACCTTCTCAGGACATGGTACTCGGTCTGTATTATATATCCAAATTGCGTCCGGGAGCTAAAGGTTCAGGCCTGAAGTTTTACGGTTCGGAAGAGGCTATTATCGCATACAACGAAGGAAGAGTTACCTTACAAGCTCCTGTTCAAGTTATTGTTGACGACCTGGATGAAAATGGCAACATTACCAAAATGATGCGTGAGACATCAGTTGGTCGTTTAATGGTAAATGAGTTTGTACCGAAAGAGGTTGGATATATCAACGAAATTCTCTCTAAAAAATCTCTTCGAGATATTATCGGTAAAGTAATCAAAATATGTGGGGTTGCCCGTACCGCCAACTTCCTCGACGATATTAAAGATTTGGGATATAAAATGGCATTCAAAGGTGGACTTTCTTTCAACCTTGCCGATGTAATTATTCCCAAAGAAAAAGATGTGTTGGTACAAGAAGGCTATGATGAAGTTCAACAAATATTGGACAACTACAACATGGGATTCATCACCAACAACGAGCGCTACAACCAGATCATCGATACCTGGACACACGTTAACTCGAAGCTGTCTAATATTCTAATGAAACAGCTAGCTTCTGACAACGAGGGCTTTAACTCTGTATACATGATGCTTGACTCCGGTGCACGGGGGTCTAAAGAGCAGATTCGTCAGCTTTCCGGTATGCGGGGTCTTATGGCAAAACCACAGAAAGCCGGAGCAGAAGGTGGTCAGATTATCGAAAACCCGATCTTATCAAACTTTAAAGAAGGTCTGTCGGTGTTAGAGTACTTTATCTCTACCCACGGTGCTCGTAAAGGTTTGGCGGATACCGCGTTGAAAACAGCGGATGCAGGTTACCTGACTCGTCGTCTCGTTGACGTTTCACAAGACGTGATTATTCACGAAGAAGACTGTGGAACATTGCGTGGTCTGACTTGTATGGAGCTGAAAAACAATGAAGAAGTCATTGCATCTCTATACGAAAGAATTCTGGGTCGTGTATCCGTACACGATATTCAACACCCGCTTACCGGTGAAATTCTGGTAGAGTCCGGTGAAGAGATCACAGAAGAAGCAGCAAAAAAAATACAGGATTCTCCTATCGAACGCGTAGAAATCCGCTCGGTATTGACCTGTGAATCCCGCAAGGGAGTTTGTGCAAAATGTTACGGACGTAACCTTGCCACAAATAAAATGGTACAAAAAGGAGAAGCCGTTGGGGTTATCGCTGCTCAGTCAATCGGTGAGCCTGGTACACAGCTTACACTACGTACCTTCCACGTTGGGGGTATCGCGTCGAACATCGCTGCCGTATCAACAGCAACCTCACGCTACGATGGTATTCTGGAAATCGATGAACTTCGTACTGTTGATTCTATTGATGAAACAGGTAAAAATGTATTGGTAGTAGTGGGACGTTTGGCTGAAATGCGGGTTGTCGACCCAAATACCAAGATTATTCTTACTGCTCAAAATATCCCTTATGGTTCGAAATTGTACTTCAACCCGGGGGACAGTGTTAAGAAAGGCGATGTAATTTGTGAATGGGATCCGTTCAACGCCGTTATTGTATCGGAGGTATCCGGTCGTATCGAGCTCGATAGCGTGATCGAAAACGTAACTTACAAAGTCGAATCTGACGAACAAACCGGTCTTCGTGAGAAAATCATCATCGAGTCGAAAGAGAAAACGAAAGTTCCTGCTGCCAACATCGTTGACGAAAACGGAGAAATCATCCGTACGTACAACCTTCCGGTAGGTGCTCACTTGATGAAAGACGAAGAGTACATGATCAAAGCCGGTGAGGTATTCGTGAAGATTCCTCGCGCCATAGGTAAAGCGGGTGACATCACCGGGGGTCTTCCCCGTGTTACCGAGCTCTTCGAAGCACGTAATCCGTCAAATCCGGCAGTTGTATCAGAAATCGATGGGGAAGTAAACTTCGGAAAGATCAAACGTGGTAACCGTGAGATTTCTGTGACTTCTAAAACAGGTGAAGTAAAGAAATACATGGTGAACCTGTCAAAACAGATCTTGGTACAAGAAAACGACTATGTACGTGCCGGTACTCCCCTTTCTGATGGAGCAACAACTCCTTCAGACATTCTTGCGATTAAAGGGCCAACCGCTGTACAAGAATATATCGTAAATGAAGTTCAAGATGTTTACCGTCTGCAAGGTGTAAAAATCAACGACAAACATTTTGAGGTGATCGTTCGTCAGATGATGCGCAAGGTAGAAATTGTTGATCCGGGTGATACCCGTTTCCTTGAGCAACAGATTGCCGACAAACATGATTTCATGGAAGAAAACGATCGCATCTGGGGTAAAAAAGTTGTTATTGAGCCAGGAGACTCACAAACTTTAAAAGCCGGTCAGATCGTAACTCCGCGTAAGCTTCGTGATGAAAACAGTATGTTGAAACGTAGAGACCTTCATCCGGTCGAGGTGCGTGATGCAGTACCTGCAACATCTAACCAGATCCTGCAAGGTATTACCCGTGCTGCTCTGCAAACACAAAGCTTCATGTCAGCTGCTTCGTTCCAGGAAACAACAAAAGTTCTTAATGAAGCTGCAATCAACGGTAAAATCGACCGTCTCGAAGGCTTGAAAGAAAACGTTATCTGCGGTCACTTGATTCCTGCGGGAACAGGACAACGCGAATTCGACAAACTGATTGTCGGATCAAAAGACGAATTCGAAAAAGTTTTTGCTGCTCGTAAGTCGGTTCTAGATTTTGAATAATCAAATTATTGATAATAAAAGAGGCTGCATTGAGCAGCCTCTTTTTTTTGTTAAATATTGTGTTTACCCCAATTTTCTGCCAAATATTTCGTTTTTTTGCAGCCAAATTGGGTGAATTATATTTTAAAGTAAGGAAGTATGAAAATTAGCAGTGTTACGTCTTGTCCTATATGTGAAAACACCGAATTTTCCGGCTTTCTGACCTGCTCAGACCACTACGTCACCAAAGAAGTTTTTCAACTTAACAAATGCAATAATTGCGGATTTGTCTTCACGCAAGATTTTCCTTCTGAGTCCTATATTGGGAGCTACTATGAAACTTCAGATTATATCTCTCATTCCAACACAAAAAAGGGTCTCGTCAATTTCCTGTACCACTATGCTCGCAGCTATATGCTACAGCGAAAATGTAATCTGATTAAAGAGGTCAGCGAAGTCAAACAGGGAACTATTCTGGATTACGGATGCGGAACCGGATTTTTTCTCAACGCAATCCGCCAAACAGGCTGGAAAACTATCGGAATTGAAAAAAGCCCTTCAGCCCGTGTTTTTTCAAAAAAAGAATTCAACCTTGAGGTTTTAGCTCCTGAGACTCTCTCAAATATAGCTTCGGCAAGTTGCGATGTGATTACACTGTGGCACGTATTGGAGCATATCGAAGATCTTAACGGGATGATGATAGAGTTGAAAAGAATTTTAAAACCATCCGGCAGATTGATACTCGCACTACCCAATGCAGGATCTTACGACGCATTACATTATCGCGAATACTGGGCAGCATATGATGTGCCCCGACATCTTTGGCACTTCACCCCCCGAACATTATTTTCTTTAGCACAAAAGCACGACTTTCAACTTATCGGCAAAAAAGGAATGCCGCTGGATGCTTTTTACATTTCCATGTTGAGCGAAAAATACAAAAAAAACAGTTTTGCTTTTGTCCGTGGATTTTTCATAGGGCTAAAAGGATTTATTTCATCCAGGAAAGACACTGCTCTCAACAGTTCGGTGATTTACATCCTGAAAAAATAAAGAATCATGGCAAAAAAGAAATACATAAATACGTCTTCATTTTACGGAGCCAGGATAACAGCAATTATCAGCAGTTCATTGGTATTGTTTTTACTGGGTATATTAGTGATCATGTCACTGATTACCAAAGAGCTATCTAATTACGTTAAAGAAAACATCGGCTTTTCAGTTATTTTGGCAGATAATATATCAGACAAAGAACTAACGCACCTCCAGAAACGTTTTGATACAGCACCATATGTAAAATCAAGCGAACTCTATTCAAAAGAGCGTGCCCTGAAGGAACTAACCGAAGAACTTGGAGAAGACCCTCAGGATTTCCTGGGCTCGGTACCTTTAATGGCATCTATCGAGATTAAATTGAAATCAGAGTATGCCAATAATGACAGCATCTCAAAAATTGAGAAACATCTGAGGTCACAACGCTATGTACATGACGTGCTTTACCGCAAAGATCTGGTCCAGATGGTAAATGATAATATGAAACGTATTGGGATGTTATTATTATCAATTGCAGCAATCCTGATGCTTATCTCTTTTGCATTATTAAATAATACAATTCGCCTGGCCATCTATTCAAAACGTTTCCTGATGTACACCATGAAACTCGTGGGAGCATCATCCGGATTCATTAGAAGACCATTTATTTACAGTAATTTGGTGAATGGGATTCTGGCTGCAGCACTCGCCATTGGGATGTTAAGCGGGCTGCTTTATTACCTGTCAAATGAAATTGACGGACTGAGTACCTTGATTAGTGCAGAATCATTACTGATCGCATTTGGGGCAGTCCTTGTTTTGGGTATTCTATTATCAATCGTATGTGCCCTTTTCTCGGTAAATCGCTTTCTGAGCATGAAATCCGACAATTTGTATTCGATTTAAATACTGATATTTTGAACTGAATTTATTCAATAAAAAAAAGATATGGAAAATAAGAATTTTGCATTTGGGAAAACCAACTATCTACTGATCGGTGTATCTGTACTGCTGATCATTATCGGATTTATTATGATGTCAGGAAGTGGCTCAACAGACGAAGCTTTTAATCCTGATATTTTCAGTAAAACGCGCATCGTAATTGCTCCGGCTATTTGCTTTATCGGTTTTTTACTTGTGATTGTTGGCATCCTGTACAAATCGAAAAAAAATAATGAGTAATGAATTTATTACAAACCGTTCTACTTGCCATTGTAGAGGGCATTACAGAATATCTGCCCGTTTCGTCAACAGGGCATATGATTATCACCCAAAAAATACTGAATATACAAAGTACAGAATTTATCAAAGCATTTACCGTAATCATCCAGTTTGGAGCTATTCTCTCTGTGATGGTTCTATATTGGAAACGATTTTCACAAAGTATTGAATTCTACAAAACGCTGATTATCGCATTCCTACCTGCTGCTGTTCTGGGCTTCTTGCTTAGTGATTATATTGATGCCATGCTTGAAAATGTAATTGTGGTGGCGGTCACCCTCATTTTGGGTGGCGTACTGATGCTATTTGTAGACCAATGGTTCAACAAACCTGCAAAAGATCAATCCATTTCACCGAAAAGAGCTTTAACCATTGGCTTTTTCCAATGTATCGCTATGATACCCGGGGTATCCAGATCTATGGCCACAATTGTCGGTGGAATGACACAAAAATTAGATCGCAAAAACGCTGCTGAATTTTCATTCTTTCTGGCGGTTCCTACCATGTTTGCAGCCTCTGCTTACAAATTACTGAAACTGATCATTGATCCGGTACAGTTGTCTGTATTGAAAGATAATATAGGCGTTTTACTCATTGGTAATGTCGTCGCATTTATTGTGGCTATGCTGGCTATCAAATTCTTTATTGAATTTGTCACCAAATATGGCTTTAAAGCGTTTGGTTATTATCGTATTTTAGTGGGAATAAGCATCCTCACATTGATTATGCTTGGACATGAATTAAGCATAGTATAATTCGAATGGACTTTCAGAAAGGAGAAGTAATTTATTTCAACAAACCGCTAACCTGGACCTCGTTTGATTTGGTAAATCGAATTCGTTGGAAAATATCCAGAGCGTTGAAAATAAAAAAGATTAAAGTCGGACATGCTGGCACTCTTGACCCCCTGGCAACCGGGGTAATGATTATCTGCACTGGAAAAGCGACCAAACTGATCGAAAGCTTTCAGTATCAAACAAAAGAATACATGGCTGGTATTGAATTGGGAGCCACTACACCATCTTTCGATCTGGAAACAGAGGTTGACGAACGATATCCGACAGACCATATTACCAAAGAGCTGGTAGAAGAGGTCTTAAAAAGCTTCATAGGCAGAATCGAACAAGTTCCGCCTGCCTATTCAGCCAATAAAATCAATGGCGTTAGAGCCTACGAACTTGCGCGCAAAGGCGAAGAGGTAGAACTGAAAGCCAAAGAACTGGTGATAGACGAAATTGAGCTATTGGAATACGCACTACCTGTAATCAAAGTCAGAGTAGTTTGCAGCAAAGGCACCTACATAAGGGCTCTGGCTCGCGACATCGGATTAAGGCTTGACAGTGGTGCACACCTCATATCCCTCGTCCGCACCCGTATCGGTGAAATTACATTGAATCAGTGCCTTGAGGTAGATCAAATAGATCAACTCCTCCCGACTGAATCTGAAGAATAAAAAAGGTATTAAACAATTAAGTGAGATAAAACTATGAAGTTATCACAATTTAAATTTAAACTTCCTGACGAACTGATCGCCCTTAATCCGGCTAAAAACCGCGATGAATCGAGACTGATGGTGATCAACCGTAAAACAGGTCAGATTGAACACGAAACATTCAAAGGAATTTTGAATCACTTCGACGACAAGGATGTTTTTATTTTCAACAACACCATGGTTTTCCCGGCTCGTCTTTTTGGAAATAAAGAAAAAACCGGTGCTAAAATCGAGGTATTTCTGCTTCGCGAACTCAATCCAGATCTTCGTCTGTGGGATGTTCTGGTAGATCCTGCCCGAAAAATCAGAATCGGTAATAAGCTCTATTTTGGAGAAGACGATTCGATGGTAGCTGAAGTAATCGATAATACTACCTCACGCGGTAGAACATTGCGTTTTCTTTATGACGGACCTCACGATGAATTTAAAAAAGCGCTTTATGATCTGGGAGAAACACCACTTCCCAAATATATCGATCGTGAAGTTTCTAAAGACGACCCCAACCGTTACCAAACCATTTTCGCCCAACACGAAGGAGCAGTTGTAGCTCCGGCTGCAGGTTTACATTTCAGTCGCGAATTGCTCAAACGCATGGAGATTAAAGGTATTGATATAGGTTTCGTAACCGTACACTCCGGTTTAGGAAACTATCGCGATATCGATGTAGAAGATCTGACCAAGCACAAAATGGATTCCGAACAAATGTTGGTGACCGATGAGATCGTGCAAATGGTGAATACAGCAAAAGACGAACAAAGACAAGTTTGCGCCGTTGGAACATCAGTAATGCGTGCAATTGAGACAGCTGTGAGCACAGATGGTCACTTAAAGCCATATGATGGATGGACTAATAAATTCATCTTTCCACCTTACGACTTCACTGTTGCAACCTCAATGGTGTCCAACCTGCATATGCCTTTATCAACGTTGTTGATGATGACTTGTGCCTTTGGCGGACACGATCTGATCATGGATGCTTATAATGTGGCTATTCAGGAGAAATATCGCTTCGGTGCATATGGCGATGCCATGTTGATTCTCTAATCAGATATTTGATTTATTACAAAATTAATAAACCAAGAATGGCTGTAATCTTTTTAAGTTTAGGAACAAATCTCGGTGATCGGGATTCCAATCTAAAAGAGGCTATTTCCATTATAAAAAAGCGGGTTGGGAGTATTATCTCCTTATCCGCTTTTTATCAAACAGCTCCCTGGGGATTTGAAAGCACCAACGAATTCCTGAATGCAGTGGTAAAGGTTAACACCCAATTATCTGCAATTGAACTACTCCTTGAAACTCAGTCTATAGAGATTGAACTGGGTCGGTTAAAGAAAACTAATGGGTCCTATTCCGACCGGATTATCGATATTGATATTCTTTATTACGATCAGGTCTGTATAAATACTCCGAATCTGGTTATCCCCCACCCGCTCCTTCATCTGCGTGAGTTTGTGTTAGCTCCTCTCCTGGAGATTGCTCCCGATTGGCAACACCCCATCTTACATAAAACTACAACTGAACTTCTTGCGGAGTTAAAAAACACTTCAAACCAAGTTCATCCTGTTGAAAAATAAGAAGAAAATCTTTTTCTCAGGAAAAAGATTTATCTTTGCAGCCGAGAATTGAAACGTGGATAAATTTGGCTGCTTGCAACCACTATAAAAAATGCTAAAATCGCGACTTGTCGCGCTTTTTCTTCATAATATTTACTATCCGCTTTCATCTTCTCCAATAGAACTTTGTTTAATTGAAAATCAATTTTTAAAGAAGATGAATTATCTATTCACATCCGAGTCGGTATCAGAGGGACATCCCGATAAAGTGGCCGACCAGATCTCAGACGCTATTCTGGATGAATTTTTGGCACAAGACGCTTCGTCTAAAGTTGCTTGCGAAACGCTTGTAACCACAGGACAGGTGATTTTGGCAGGTGAAGTAAAATCACAAGCTTACATAGATCTACCCGAAGTAGCTCGCGGAGTTATCAACCGCATTGGTTATACAAAGAGCGATTACAAATTCGACGGTGACTCTTGCGGCGTTTTCTCTGCCATCCATGAGCAATCACAAGATATCAACCGCGGTGTAGAACGCGAAGACCCCATGAATCAGGGAGCAGGAGACCAAGGAATGATGTTTGGCTATGCCAGCATCGAAACCGACAACTATATGCCGCTATCGTTGGATCTGTCACACCTGTTACTGCAAGAATTGGCTAACATTCGTCGCGAAGGGGAAGTTATGACCTACCTTCGTCCCGACTCTAAATCACAGGTAACTATCGAATACTCACAGGACGGAAATCCCGTTCGTGTACACACCATCGTTGTCTCTACGCAACACGATGAATTTATAGAGCCGGTTGACAAATCAGTAAAAGCACAGGTAGATGCTGACACTCAAATGCTCAGCATGATTTACGAAGATGTAAAAAATCTGCTTCTGCCCCGTGTTATCGATCAATTGCCCGAACGTGTTCAGGCCTTGTTCGACGACAAACTGATTCTCCATGTCAATCCGACAGGAAAATTCGTGATCGGTGGACCACACGGAGATACCGGTTTGACCGGACGTAAAATAATCGTAGACACTTACGGTGGTAAAGGGGCGCACGGTGGCGGTGCATTCTCGGGGAAAGACCCTTCTAAAGTAGACCGCTCAGCAGCATATGCATCACGCCACATTGCCAAAAACATGGTGGCAGCAGGTGTAGCTGATGAAATGTTGGTACAGGTTTCATACGCGATCGGTGTTGCAAAACCCGTTAGCATTTTTGTAGATACTTATGGTAAAGCAAAAGTAAATATGACTGATGCCGAAATCGCAACTAAAGTGGCTGAAATCTTTGACATGCGCCCTAAAGCCATAGAAGAACGCCTGAAATTGCGCAACCCTATCTATCAGGAAACTGCAGCTTACGGACATATGGGCCGTACACCTGAAACTGTTACAAAAGTCTTCACTTCAAGATATTTGGACAAACCCATCATCAAGGAAGTAGAACTATTCACATGGGAAAAACTGGACCACATAGCTGAAATCAAAAAAACGTTCGGACTATAATCCAATCCACATACTTAAAATGCCGCTAAATCTGACCTTCCTGATTATAGCGGCATTTTTCTATTACGCAAGAAATGACTAATTTTGCGGCAGAAAATCAGGCAAGTTATGAAAATCAAATCCGTTTGTGTTTATTGCGCCTCCAGCTCAAAAGTCAGCCCGCAATTTTTCGATGCTGCCCACCGATTAGGAAAAATACTGGCTCAGCATGGTGTAAAATGTATTTATGGAGCCGGTAATCAAGGATTGATGGGTGAACTTGCCGATTCTGTTTTGGCTCACGGCGGAGAAGTAAAAGGAATTATCCCCCGCTTCATGCACAAAGAAGGATGGAATCACACCGGACTTACCGAGCTGCACATCGTTGAAACCATGCATATCCGCAAGCAGCTTATGGCTGAAAGTGGCGACGCCGCGATTGCCCTTCCTGGTGGATGTGGCACTATGGAGGAACTGCTTGAAATTATCACTTGGAAGCAGCTGGGGCTATACAATAATCCAATTATAATATTAAATACAGATGGCTACTACGACCACCTGATCACAATGCTTAACCGCGCTGTGGAAGAGAACTTCATGCATGAGAAACATGCTGATATATGGCATATTGCAAATCATCCCGAAGAGGTGATTGAAGCTATTATCAATGATAAAGAGTGGATCAGCAATCCCCGGTCAATTGCTGCTCTCTGAATAACAAAATCATGGCACAATCACAACCTATTCAGCAACAAAAACAGCAGAATCTCGTCGTTCTACGTCCTTCATCAACAATGCAGGACACAACGAATCATAATGCAAGCAGCCCTGTACTTTCCTTTAGCTTAGAATCAATCAAGCCAAAGAAGGACAGTATTACACTTCCTGTATTCACAACGAATATCGATACTCTTTTGGCTGAAAAAAGAACGCTGCACCCCGTCGACTCTTTGACTTTAGCAACAGACAAACCTTCAGGACTGTCGGGAACCCTACTGAATCAATGCCCTAATACTTCAGATGGATTTACTTTAATATTTATTCTTTCTCTGATCTTAACCACCTGTGCATACAGCCTTGGTACACGATTTTACACTCATTTCTTCAAAACGCTCTTTAGTGGAAAAGAACGAATCAGCTTTCTTTTCGAAAGTACCCTTACAGGATTTGAGTTCAAAACTTGTCTGACACTCCAAACTATCTTGCTGGAAGGATTAATCTTTTACAATCTGATTCGCGAACAAATCTTCGGTGAAAACATTAATAAAAACTACATAATGACCTTATCTGCATTCGTGGTCATTATTGCTGCCTATCACTTGATCAGAGGTATTTCATTTGCTATTATGGGGAACATTTTCTCTACTAATAGCACAACTCGGAGTTTTATTTCCGAATACTTTACGCTACTCAGTCTTTGGGGAACCTGGCTTTTGCCAGTCGCTCTTTTCATGGTTTTCGCTCATTTAAATATCTATATTACAGCCACCTTCCTTATAATTCCAGCACTTCTGATCAGAATACTAACAATTCACAAGGGAGTTAAGATTTTTTTCAACAATTTGAGAGGACCGTTTTACATATTTTTGTACCTTTGCGCCCTTGAAATAATGCCCCTAATCGTATTATTCCAAGCCCTAATGGCTACTTTTTCAAAACTCTAACTTTTAAAACTACGAGCCTTGAATATCAGAAAGATACTTATTTCGCAGCCCAAACCGGCCACCGAAAAGTCGCCATATTTCGACATCTCTGAAAAGTATGGAATCGAGATGGTTTTTCGCCAATTCTTTAAAGTCGAAGGCATCTCCGCTAAAGAATTTCGTCAGCAGAAAATCTCTATTCCCGAATATACAGCTGTTGTTTTCACAGCAAAAACAGCTATTGACCACTTCTTTGAACTATGCAAAGAGCTTAGAGTAACCATCCCGGAAACACTCAAATACTTCTGTACCACCGAAACGATCGCGCTATACCTTCAGAAATACATCGTATACCGCAAACGCAAAATATTTTTCGGCAAATCAGGAAAAGTAGATGATTTGATCCCCTTTATCCAGAAACATTCGACTGAAAAATATATCGTACCGGTCCCCGATACACATATCGACGAATCGACCCAAGCATTAGATAAGGCTAAAATCACCTATACGAAAGCTGTAATGTATCGTACCGTGAGCAACGATTTTACTCCGGAGGAATCTTTTGATTATGATATGTTACTGTTCTTCAGCCCTAACGGAATTAATGCTTTAATGAAGAACTTCCCGAACTTTGATCAGGCAGCGATTCAGATTGGCACATTTGGAGCAAATACAGCTAAAGCAGCCAAAGAGGCAGGTCTAAGAGTTGATTTCGAGGCCCCACGCCCCGAAGCACCTTCGATGACTGCAGCATTAGAGCTTTTCTTAAAAGACAATGTGAAACCCGTTAAGAAATAATTCTCTCCAACAAATCAAATATCCCTGAAAGTTTGTTTTTAATAAGCCTATCCAATTTATTGAAAACAAGCTTTTAGGGTTTTTTATATGAACACAAACAGCCACACACTATCTAAAGCGGAACGAATCTCCCGTAAACTTATCATCGATAAGCTTTTCACTAAAAACGGACAATCGTTTGTGGTTTATCCGCTCAGAGTGGTTTACATCACCTCTATCGAAGAGCAAGATGCTGATGCAGCCATACTGATCAGCGTCTCCAAAAAACGATTCAAACGGGCGGTTAAACGGAATTATCTCAAACGTCGTATCAAGGAAGCCTACCGCCTCAATAAGCACCTATTGATCCTTCCTCCGGGAGTCACCAACATCTCAATAGCATTTCTATACCTGAGTTCCGAACTGAAAAACTTTGAAACAATCAATAAAAAAATGGTCGAGCTAATCGAACAACTCAACCAAAAACTATGCTCCGAAAACTGCTGACATACCTTTTGCTTATCCCTGTCTATTTCTACCGGTATTGCATTTCACCACTGAAGCCACCAAGCTGCAGGTTCACCCCTACCTGCTCGGAATATGCAATAGAAGCTCTCAAAAAGCATGGTCCTTTCAAAGGGCTTCTCCTAGCCGTCAAACGTATCCTTCGTTGCAATCCCTGGGGTGGAAGCGGATATGATCCCGTTCCATGATGCCAACCAGGTAATTTGTTAATTACAAAAGGAAGTTGCTCCCTCATATTACGAACAAACAGATATAATTTATAATATCCCCCGCGAGCGTTTTTTTGAGAAATATCTACCCGTAAACGAATGAACAATGAATCTGTTCAACCTCCATACACATTATCCTTCAGTTTCCCCAAATGAAATTGTGATACAGGATTTTTCCGCCGAACAGATCCTGTCATCCCCATACTATTCCATCAGTCTTCACCCGTGGACACTAGACTCTAACAAACCGTCCCAAACAACTGAAGCCATTAAGCTGAAAGAAAAAGACCACAACTTCGTCGCATTGGGCGAATGCGGACTTGACAAACTCTGCCCTACCCCTTTTGAATTTCAGTTCAGTGCATTCCGGTTGATGATAGAACTTTCGGAGAAATACAACAAACCGTTGATTATCCACTGTGTAAAAGCTTTCGACGAAATTATTGCCCTCAAAAAGGAGTTTCAATCCAAACAGACATGGATTATTCATGGCTTTCGCGGAAATCCGATGCAGGCATTACAACTCATTAAACAAGGTTTTTACCTTTCGTTCGGGCCAAAACACAACAGCGAAACAATAAAATTGATACCTTTGGGGGCA
This sequence comes from Bacteroidales bacterium, assembly GCA_963668555.2. Classification (GTDB taxonomy): domain Bacteria; phylum Bacteroidota; class Bacteroidia; order Bacteroidales; family UBA7332; genus CAXXIC01. The sequence continues at coordinate 2,640,792 of CAXXIC010000001.1, read as the reverse complement.
ATTTTTGCAGAGACAGATGATTCAGGTGATTCAATCGACTCCGTCTACCGCCTAATCGCCTCTGAATTAAACATTTCAGTGGACGATTTGGCTCGAATTATCCTCGACAACGCGATAAAATATTTAAACATAACCATATGAAACGAGCATCAACTGACATTCATAAATGAATATGTCAATATATGCGAGTTCCATATGTAGCCAAAACAAAAAACAGAATCGACATATGAATTTCGTAGAAGAATTAAAGTGGAGGGGCATGATCCACGATATGATGCCCGGAACAGAAGAACAGTTAGAAAAAGAGTTAACTTCGGCATATGTAGGGATTGACCCGACCGCCGACTCACTGCATATCGGCCACCTGGTAGGCGTAATGATGCTGAAACATTTCCAACGCGCAGGACACCGCCCCATCGCATTGATTGGTGGTGCTACCGGAATGATCGGCGACCCTTCAGGTAAATCACAAGAGCGTAACCTGCTCACCGAAGAAACCCTTCGCCACAACCAGGAGTGCATCAAAAACCAGTTGGCAAAATTCCTCGACTTCACTTCTGACGCTCCCAATGCGGCTATTTTGGTGAACAACTACGACTGGATGAAAGAAATTTCTTTCCTTGCGTTTATCCGCGACATCGGCAAACACATCACCGTAAACTACATGATGGCGAAAGATTCAGTAAAAAAACGCCTTGGCTCTGAATCAAGTACCGGGTTGTCTTTTACTGAATTCACCTATCAGCTGGTACAAGGATACGACTTCCTGCACCTTTATAACGAATACGGCTGCAAGCTCCAGATGGGTGGTTCTGACCAATGGGGAAATATCACCACCGGAACAGAGCTGATCCGCCGCAAAGCAAGCGGAGAAGCGTTTGCCCTCACCTGCCCGCTGATCACTAAAGCTGACGGGGGAAAGTTCGGTAAAACGGAATCAGGCAATGTTTGGTTGGATCGCCGTTACACCAGCCCCTACAAATTCTACCAGTTCTGGTTGAACGTAAGCGATGCAGATGCAGAGAAATACATCAAAATCTTCACCGCACTGCCCAAAGAAGAGATAGAAGCTTTAGTAGCAGAGCAAGCAGAAGCACCCCACTTGCGTCCAATGCAAAAACGACTTGCCAAAGAGATCACCATTATGGTTCACTCGGAAGAGGATTACAACGCAGCAGTAGAAGCTTCGAACATCCTCTTCGGAAACTCTACTTCTGACGCATTGAAGCGTCTCGATGAAGAGACCTTTCTGCAAGTATTCGATGGTGTGCCTCAATTTGAGATCAACCGTACCGAATTGACAGCAGGCATCAAAGCAGTAGACCTTTTAGGTGAAAAATGCCCTGTATTCCCATCGAAAGGTGAGATGAGAAAGACGGCTCAAGGGGGGGGCGTTTCCATCAATAAAGAAAAACTTGCAACCTTCGACCAAGTGATTGATGAGTCGTTTTTGCTGAACGAAAAGTACATTTTGGTGCAAAAAGGCAAAAAAAACTACTTTTTGCTGCTTGCAAAGTGATTTTTCCACCGAAAGTATTTGCAAAATAAAAAATAAGGCGTATCTTTGCATCGCTTTTGAGAGATAACACAATCAAAGCAGTCGGGATTGTCCCATTGTGTAATGGTAGCACAGCAGATTTTGGTTCTGTTAGTCTGGGTTCGAATCCTTGTGGGACAACTACCAAAGGTCTGATTATCGAAAGATAGTCAGACCTTTTTGTTTCTTATACATTTCATCAACTTACACAAAAAAGATCATATGGAAAATCTGAGGGGAGTATTTTTATATGAGTATCCGCTATAATGTCTTAAAATATTTTTGTCAAGTCGGTTTTGACAAATAGCCATTAGTTGTCAAATTAATATTGTAAGCTATGATTTAAACATCTAGGTATCATTTTGTGATAAAATATACTCAATTGATCATTTAGCTTTACATGTCGAGTATTTTACTCATACAAACGCTTTGTTTATCTTGTTTTTGAACATTATTCAACGGAAAAAAGCTCAATACTTTAGTGTTTAAACTTTGTTTAAACACTAAATCTAATACTCATATATTTTTAGGTTAATTTTTCGAGACGCAGAATAATCAAAAAAGAAGAACTTAATCCCCCGCCCCCCTTTGCGTAGCTCTGAAAGCTTTAACCCACATTGCAGAGCCTCAGCACACAAGTTAAATATCAGTAAATATTCGCGTAAAAACGATCTTAATTTAGCATAGATGGACGTTTCTGCTGTGCCTACAATTTGTAACACACTGTAAATCACTAGTATTTTGTTTTTAAAATTCATCTGGAGTGCTCAGGGGGGGCATTGACAGACAGTAGGTTAAATATTTACTTTGCAGGCATGCACTTCAAGATCTCATGCGTAAGAATCTGGAAACGAAAGAGCTTTGTGACTACTATCGATTAGTGGAAAGTTACCGAAATCATAACGGGTCCATTTGCCTGCGCACGATTCTGAGTGTGGGATTTTGGGATGAGCTGAGTGTCGAACAATGGAATTCGATACAGAAAATTCTTACGGCAAAAGTCTCGAATGCGGGGAATTCACTTTTTGAATCACCGCAGAGTGATGATCCGGTAGTTATAGATTATGTTGAACGACTCTACCATCGGATGGTAACAAAGAAGCGTATTGATGTCCTCGGAAAAGAGCTCCAATCCAAACCACCCCGAAATGGAAAGGATTATCAAAAGATTGATGTCAACAGCATCAGGAATAAGGATATTCGGGAAATCGGAGCCGAATAGCATTGCTATCAGGCAGTCAGCCAGTTGCTGATTCCAACGTTTCTGGAGCAGCAGGGTTGGGCAGATTCCGACATCCGGTTAGCCCTGACCCAGATTATTAGCCTGGCTGTGTAACCGGCATCGGAATTGAAAACCATTCTGTGGATTAAAGAGAATTCTGCGGTGTGTGAAGTAGCCGGATATAACCAGGAGAAGGTGACCAAAGACCGGTTGTATGAAATAAGTACCAGGCTATAAATAGAAAAAGAAGCATTGGAACAATTCCTTTCACATCACACCAATGAACTGTTTGATATTGAAGACCGGATATACTTTATGACCTGACTAACACCTATTTTGAGGGTAGAAAGGCGGGAAGCAAATTAGCAAAGTTTGGCCGCAGTAAAGAAAAACGCAGCGATGCCAAATTAGTTGTTCTGGCATTAGACATTAATCCCGAGGGTTTTATCAAATACTCCGCCATATTGGAAGGTAACACCTCCGATCCGGCCACATTGGAGGCAATGATCGAAATCTTTCGTGTCAAAACTTTCAACTCCGCCCGAAAAGCCCTTGTTGTAATGGATGCCGACATTGCCACTGAAGATAATTGGAAAATGGTAAAGGAAAAAGGTTATGATTATCTGTTTGTTACTCGTTCAACAATGAAAAATCACAAAGTCGAAGCCCATGCAGCTACCGTAACGGTAACCGACAACAAGAAGCAGAAAATTGAGCTTTACCGCGTAAAATAGGCACACGATACCGATTAATACCTCAAAGTAGAGAGCCATACTAAAGAACTGAAAGAGCGCTCGATGAATGAGCAGTTCAGAGCCCGATTTGAAAAAGGGTTGCAACAAATAGCAGACAGACTATCCAAATAATGAGACGAATTAAACTGGATCGATGAACTGTACGAAAATACTTGTTGATGAATTAGGACGAGTTCTACCAATGGATAGAAAAGCCACGTCATCGTCCGAAGAAATTAAAAGCCTATGCCTCGTACGTAAAGGAATCATTAGATGTGCATCCTTATTTCTCTGCATCTCAGATCGAAGACTGGTTTAAAGAACATTATTCGGATTTACCGGATGTGCATAGCAAAACGGGCTACAACTTTGTAGAACAAATACGGGCTACGTACAACATTGCTAAATGCCGCGAAAGAATGCCTCGTCAATATGAAAAACTATCTGAAATGGAGTATGGGGATAAAGCCCAGGTAGATTTTGGGAGTTATCATATGCTAACGAAAGAATCCGGTCGAAAAAAGATTTACTTTTTTGCCATAATATTATGTCGTTCACGTCAGAAATATATCTACCTGCAAAACAGTCCTTTTACTACCCAGACAACAATCAATGCGCACAACAATGCCTTTGAATATTTCCAGGGGCAACATCTGAAAATCATTTACAATCAGGATCGGGTTTTAATTGTCGATGAGAATCTTGGAGATTTGCTTCTCACCAAAGAGTTCCAGACATACTGCTCTCAGATGAGTTTCACCCCGGTTTTTTGTCGCAAATCAGACCCCGAAAGCAAAGGTAAGGTAGAGAATGTAGTGGGTTACGCGAAAAATAACTTCCTGAGAGGGCGCACCTTCGAGGGCGAAAATGCTCTGAATGAATCGGCCCAAAAGTGGCTTACCCGTACCGGGAACGGGAAGATACATGCCGGCATCCAAAAGATACCACATCAGGAATGGTTGATTGAACGTCAATACTTGCAAGCCTATTATCATCAACGGAATCCAAACCGGAGCTAACATCTTACAAAGTGCGAAAAGACAATACGATCAGTTACAAAGGCAATTTCTACACGCTACCGTTGAACACTTATATAGGACCCGATACGACTGTTTTTTTAAAAGCGGAAGAGCAAACCCTTTATGTATACACCATTGATTCGAGTCTGCTGACCACTCATAAGTTATGTTCGGAGCGAGGTCAGACAATACGTAATACCGATCACAAACGAGACAAGAGTCAAAGTCTGGAAACCTTGAAAACAAAAGTATATCAAATGTTTAGCTCATTACCCAGATATAAACTATTCATCGAATGTCTTACAAATGAAAAGCAACGTTATCTGCGAGACAATCTGCAAGTCTTGAAATCCAGGGCAGATCTGATTGCCCCTGATATCCTCGAAAAAGCAATAAATGAATGCTTTGAAAAGAATACATATAATGCCAATGTACTGATCCAAATAGCTCTTCATTATCAGAAAGAAGAAGAGGTGATAAAGCAAAATACCGTACCACTGACTGATGTAAATACATCATCACCTGACAAGTACCAATACACACCGCACATCAGTCAAATAAATACTTACAAACAAATCATGCTATGATGGATAAAATAAAATTGATCAAAGAGAATAATGAAAGAAACCACAGTCACCGCGTTGGCAAGCTACAATCGTTATCTGAAGGCGCATCTGATTGCCATTGAGATATTATGTTTTTCCCTATTAAAATGCATGAGGTTGTAGCGCTATTTAATCTAATTAATCACCTGCATGAGCAATGGTCACTCATTATCACTACCAATAAATCGCCAAAGTAATGGGGGCTGGATCAATGGATGATGAAGTATTAGCCACAGCGTTGTTGGATCTAATACTGTACCGTTGTGAAACTTGAAGGACTCAGCTATAGGATGGAGAATAGAAAAAATATATTCACTCAGGAGGAAAAAGCCGATTAACAGGTTGGGGCTTTTTACGGAGCGTAGCGAAATAAAAAGCCCCAACCTGTTAATCAAAGACAACTAATAACAATCTCTTTCAACTGGTGATTCTTAATTGCGAAAAATTGATGGTTTTGTATTTGCTAATTACAGAGGCTGTGTAAAAAGAATTATTTTTGAACGCAAAGAACACAAAGGTACAAAAACACAAAGTATTATATACTTGTAAATAAAAACATTGCACCTTTACATCTTCGTGACTTTGCGTTTAGATTATTGTAAGCATCCCAAATCCACCGTCTTTTCCTTCATTTCATAAAAGCCGACCTTTGTTCAAAAAAGCTTATGTTTAGTTTGAATGAAGGCAACCGTTATGTGGTATGCTTGCAAGGCGTGGATTTGCGCAAGGGATTGGATGGTCTGTGTGGTTTGATTCGTTATCTGTCACTGAATCCAACCAATGGCGATGTATATGTTTTTTTGAACAAAAGCCGCACGACCATGAAGTTGCTGCATTGGGAACGCGGCGGTTATGTGATTTACTACAAACGGCTAGAAAGCGGGCGTATCAGCCACAAGATTTTTATCAAAGAGGGTGTCGGTTTTCGTTCATTTCGGTGGGACGAACTGGTGCTGTTGATTGAAGGAATCAGCCCTAAAATAAAACGCAGAAAACGATATAATATACAACAAAATACTTGTGTACCACATTGATTATTAGTATCTTTATGCTGTAAAGCAATGGAAGATACACAACAATTATTACAGGAAATCACGCGATTGAAAGAGTTGCTTCTTGTTAAAGACGAGCAACTTGCGCGCAAGAACGAACGGATACTTTATCTGGAACGTCAGCTTTTCGGGCGGCGTTCCGAAAAAAGCCTTCCCGCTTACCCAGAGGCTCAATTATCGCTCTTTGATGCAGAGCAGGGCACTCCCGCCCTGGAAGAGGAAGCGTCGGTATTCTCAACGCTGGTAGAAGAGATAAAGCAAAAAGCAGAACAGCGTCGCAACGCAAAAAAAGTACATTCCGTATCCAAAAAACGCTCCTATAAAATACCGGACCATATTGAACGTCGCGAAACCGTGATTTACCCGATAAACTTCGATGCCGATAAAATGGTAAAAATCGGGGAAGATGTAACGGAGCGATTGATGCTCGAGCCTTCCAGGTTCTGGGTGGAGCGCACTTTACGTCCTGTTTACAAAATCCGTCAAGAAGAGGAATCCCTTTCCACAAAGATTATTCAGGCTCCCCCCAAACAGGGGATTCTTCCGGGATGTATGGCTGGCGAGTCGTTGTTAAGCCAAATTATCGTTGACAAATTCCTTTACCATATACCGGAATACAGGCAAGCCAAACGCTTTAAAGACCTTGGCTTAGAAATCAGTACATCGAGCATCAATCGCTGGGTACACGATTTGGCGGACAAGCTTTATCCGCTTTACATAGCACAAATGAATCGTGTGCTTGCAACAAATTATATCCAGGTAGACGAAACAAGTCATCCGATAGCCGACCGTCCCGGTTCGGCACGCAAAGGGTATGTTTGGGTGGCTCGTTCGGTCTTGTCTGCGGGTATATTCTTTTATTATGATAAAGGTTCGCGTTCGCAAGAGGTGGTTCTGAAAATGCTCAAAGACTACCAAGGAGCATTGCAGACCGACGGTTATGCCGCTTACAGCATTTACGAAGAAAAGCAGGGAGTACTCCCCCTGGGGTGCATGGCTCACGTAAGACGCAAGTTCGAAAGTGCACTAACCACTACCCCTGAAGCTCAGAAAGCACTGAATTACATCGCCCTATTGTATATGCTCGAAGGAAATCTTAAAGCTGAAGGAGCCAGCCACGAACAGATCCGAAAAGAAAGGGAAGAAAAAGCCTACCCTATATTACAACAAATGGAAAACTGGATGAAGCAGACCGCCAACACCTGCACCCCGAAAAGTCCGCTCGGCAAAGCCATTAGCTATGCTTTTGGCATGTGGCCGCGTATCAGCCGTTATTGCAAAGAAGGATATTATCACATTGATAACAATGCCGTAGAAAATGCCATACGTCCCATCACCCTGGGGCGCAAGAACTATTTATTCTCTGGTAACGACAGTGGGGCGGAAGATAACTGCACATTCTACACCTTGCTTGGAAGTTGTTTGCAGGCTGGCATTGAACCATATCAATGGCTCAACTCTACACTCGAAAAAATCCCTACCTTGCAAAATCCCGTCAATTGGGACGAATTACTTCCATAAATCACCAATACAAAAGCAAACGGGCTTGGGGACTTCATTCTCCCCAAGCCCGTTTTTTGAAACTATACGACCTATTTGGGATGCTTACAGATTATTATATTCCCCATTTTTGGGACAGCTTCTTTTTTATGTTCGGAGGGGTCCAAACACAACAAACCCCCATCGAAATCAATCGATGAGGGTTCTAAAGAGGCGGCTACCTACTCTCCCACTTGCGCAGTACCATCGGCGTGATCGGGCTTAACTTCTCTGTTCGGAATGGGAAGAGGTGGAACCCCGGTGCTATAACCACCTAAATGTCTTTTTGATCATTTTTTTGTACAGACGTCGCATGCGGCGTCTTGTTTCAACATATCTTAGAAGTAAAGTATTTCAGAAAAATCAGCAAACCACCTGTATGAGGAAAGTTTCGGGTAATTAGTATTGCTCGGCTTTGATGTTACCACCTTTACACCTGCAACCTATCAACGTCATCGTCTTTAACGACCCTCATAGAAATCTAATCTTGAGGCGGGCTTCGCACTTAGATGCTTTCAGCGCTTATCCCTTCCCGACTTAGCTACCCTGCGATGCAACTGGCGTCACAACAGGTAAACCAGAGGTCAGTCCAACACGGTCCTCTCGTACTAGTGTCAGAGCCCCTCAAATTTCTTACGCCCACAACAGATAGGGACCGAACTGTCTCACGACGTTCTGAACCCAGCTCGCGTGCCACTTTAATGGGCGAACAGCCCAACCCTTGGGACCTTCTCCAGCCCCAGGATGTGACGAGCCGACATCGAGGTGCCAAACCGCTCCGTCGATATGAGCTCTTGGGAGCGATCAGCCTGTTATCCCCGGAGTACCTTTTATCCTTTGAGCGATGGCCCTTCCATACGGAACCACCGGATCACTATGCCCTAGTTTCCTACCTGATCGACTTGTCGGTCTCTCAGTCAAGCACCCTTATGCCATTACACTCTGCGACCGGTTACCAATCGGTCTGAGGGTACCTTTGGAAGCCTCCGTTACACTTTTGGAGGCGACCACCCCAGTCAAACTACCCACCAAACAATGTCCTCCCACTGGGAGTTAGAACTCAAATAACTAAAGGGCCGTATTTCAACGGCGACTCCACAAACACTAGCGTGCCCGCTTCATAGTCTCCGGCCTATCCTACACATTAGTTACCCAAATTCAATGTTAAGTTGCAGTAAAGGTTCACGGGGTCTTTCCGTCCCGTTGCGGGTAATCGGCATCTTCACCGATACTACAATTTCACCGAGCTCACGGTTGAGACAGTGTCCAGATCATTACACCATTCGTGCAGGTCGGAACTTACCCGACAAGGAATTTCGCTACCTTAGGACCGTTATAGTTACGGCCGCCGTTTACCGGGGCTTCAATTCAATGCGTCTCTTGCGATAACATCTCCTCTTAACCTTCCGGCACCGGGCAGGTGTCAGGCTATATACCTCTTCTTTCAAATTTGCATAGCCCTGTGTTTTTGTTAAACAGTTGCCTGGACCTATTCTCTGCGCCCACCATTGCTGATGGGACCCCTTATCCCGAAGTTACGGGGTCAATTTGCCTAGTTCCTTAACCGTGAATCACTCGAGCGCCTTAGTATTCTCTACCTGACTACGTGTGTCCGTTTGCGGTACGGGTGCCTGTATGATTAAAGTTTAGCGGATTTTCTTGGAAGTCTGTTTACGCCCATATCAATTCGTCCGTAGACTCCTTGTACTTTCAGGTTCGACTCAATCAACGGATTTGCCTATTGATCTCAATATCTACACCCTTTAACCCCCTATTCCGTCAGGGGGCAGGACTGTCACTACTTCGTCTCCACATCACTCATACAGCCAGTAACGGAATATTAACCGTTTCTTCCATCGGTCTCGCCTATCGGCTGAACCTTAGGCCCCGACTAACCCTGATCCGATTAGCGTTGATCAGGAAACCTTAGTCTTTCGGCGAGAGAGTTTCTCACTCTCTTTATCGTTACTTATACCTACATTTGCTTTTCTAAAAGCTCCAGCAAAGCTTACGCTTCACCTTCTGCGCCGTTAGAATGCTCCCCTACCAGTGTCTATTAAGACAATCCATAGCTTCGGTAATTTACTTATGCCCGATTATTATCCATGCCAAACTCCTCGACTAGTGAGCTGTTACGCACTCTTTAAATGAATGGCTGCTTCCAAGCCAACATCCTAGCTGTCTATGCAGTCTGACTTCGTTATTTCAACTTAGTAAATATTTGGGGACCTTAGCTGATGGTCTGGGTTCTTTCCCTCTCGGACACGGACCTTAGCACCCATGCCCTCACTCCAGGACTTTACTTCTGAGCATTCGGAGTTTATCAGGACTTGATAGGCGGTGAAGCCCTCGCATCCAATCAGTCGCTCTACCTCTCAGAAGAAACATCCCAGGCTGCACCTAAATGCATTTCGGGGAGTACGAGCTATCTCCAAGTTTGATTAGCCTTTCACCCCTACCCTCAAGTCATCCGAAAACTTTTCAACGTTTACCGGTTCGGTCCTCCATTTTGTGTTACCAAAACTTCAACCTGCTCAAGGGTAGATCACTTGGTTTCGCGTCTACTCCCACCGACTATACGCCCTATTCAGACTCGCTTTCGCTTCGGCTCCGTGACTGAATCACTTAACCTTGCCGGTGAAAGTAACTCGTAGGTTCATTATGCAAAAGGCACGCAGTCACTCCACTAGAGAGCTCCTACCGCTTGTAAGCGCATGGTTTCAGGGTCTATTTCACTCCTCTGTTCGAGGTTCTTTTCACCTTTCCTTCACAGTACTGGTTCACTATCGGTGTCTCGGGAGTATTTAGCCTTACGGGATGGTCCCCGCTGATTCACACAGGATTTCTCGTGTCCCGCGCTACTCAGGATACCACTAAGCTTCTTCTTCGATTCATGTACCGGCCTGTCACCGTCTACGGGGCCTCTTTCCAAAGGCTTCCATTTCTCCGAATCTTGCTATGTCGTGGTCCTACAACCCCACCTATGCCGAAACATAAATGGTTTGGGCTGTTCCGCGTTCGCTCGCCACTACTTACGGAATCACTATTGTTTTCTTCTCCTATGGGTACTTAGATGTTTCAGTTCCCCACGTTCGCCTATCCTTACGGATATATCTGGTCTTCTACCAGATGGGTTGCCCCATTCGGAAATCTACGGATCAAGGGATATTTGCTCCTCCCCGTAGCTTATCGCAGCTTATCACGTCCTTCGTCGCCTCCGAGACCCAAGGCATCCGCCATGCGCCCTTGCTTACTTTCTTCTCATCGTTCTCCTTTGTATTGCTACAAAGTAGATGGCTCGATGTTTTTTCTTTTCTACTTTTACTTCTTCAATATGTCAATGATCTTAGTAAGCCCCCTTCTTATTCCCCCGAAGGGGGAAGGATTTGCCCCGCTTGGTTTGCATTCGTTGTTCGTTTGCATTCCTTTCTCCTCCCCTTGGGGGAGGCCGGGTGGGGCTTCTTCTGTGGAGAATAACGGATTCGAACCGTTGACCCCCTGCGTGCAAGGCAGGTGCTCTAGCCAGCTGAGCTAATCCCCCGGATTGGTTCTAAGTTTTAGGTTGTCAGTTTTAAGTCTTTCGACTTACTACTTTTGACTTATAACTTTAAACCTCTTGGGTAGTCCCAGGCAGAGTTGAACTGCCGACCTCTACATTATCAGTGTAGCGCTCTAACCAACTGAGCTATAGGACTGCATTTCTTTTCTTTCTTTGCCTGAGTGGCTCTGTCTCCTCTATTAGTTGTAAGTTGTAGGTTGTAAGTGTTAGGTATTCAGAGGTCTCCCTCTTACAACTTAATACGTATAACTTAATACTTATAACTTATATATAATAAATAAGTAGTGGAAAAATTAAACCTTGAAGTAAGGTTTGCTCTCCAGAAAGGAGGTGTTCCAGCCGCACCTTCCGGTACGGCTACCTTGTTACGACTTAACACCAGTTATTAGTTTTACCCTAGGCCGCTCCTTGCGGTTGCAGACTTTAGGTACCCCCAACTTCCATTGTTTGACGGGCGGTGTGTACAAGGCCCGGGAACGTATTCACCGCGCCATGGCTGATGCGCGATTACTAGCGAATCCAGCTTCACGGAGTCGAGTTGCAGACTCCGATCCGAACTGAGATGGGTTTTGGAGATTAGCATCCTGTCACCAGGTAGCGACCCTCTGTACCCACCATTGTAACACGTGTGTCGCCCCGGATGTAAGGGCCGTGCTGATTTGACGTCATCCCCACCTTCCTCGCAGCTTACGCTGGCAGTCTCAATAGAGTCCTCAGCTTAACCTGTTAGTAACTATCGATAGGGGTTGCGCTCGTTATGGCACTTAAGCCGACACCTCACGGCACGAGCTGACGACAACCATGCAGCACCTCGCAGGCAGCCATTGCTGGCTATAATGTTTCCACTATATTCTCCCTGCGTTCAAACCCGGGTAAGGTTCCTCGCGTATCATCGAATTAAACCACATGTTCCTCCGCTTGTGCGGGCCCCCGTCAATTCCTTTGAGTTTCACCGTTGCCGGCGTACTCCCCAGGTGGAATGCTTAACGATTTCTCTGTGCCACTGACTGTATATCGCCAATAGCTAGCATTCATAGTTTACGGCGTGGACTACCAGGGTATCTAATCCTGTTTGATCCCCACGCTTTCGTGCCTCAGCGTCAGTTGCCGGTCCAGTATGCTGCCTTCGCAATTGGGGTTCTGCGTGATATCTAAGCATTTCACCGCTACACCACGCATTCCGCATACCTCTACCGTACTCAAGTCGACCAGTTTCAACGGCAATTTTAGAGTTGAGCTCCAAACTTTCACCGCTGACTTAATCAACCGCCTACGCACCCTTTAAACCCAATAAATCCGGATAACGCTTGGATCCTCCGTATTACCGCGGCTGCTGGCACGGAGTTAGCCGATCCTTATTCCTAAAGTACATTCATCCTCTTACACGTAAGAGTTGTTATTCCTTTATAAAAGCAGTTTACAACCCATAAGGCAGTCATCCTGCACGCGACTTGGCTGGTTCAGGCTCTCGCCCATTGACCAATATTCCTCACTGCTGCCTCCCGTAGGAGTCTGGTCCGTGTCTCAGTACCAGTGTGGGGGACCTTCCTCTCAGAACCCCTAGACATCGTAGTCTTGGTAGGCCGTTACCCTACCAACAAACTAATGTCACGCATGCCCATCCATTACCGAAATTCTTTAACCACAAAATCATGCGAGTTCGTGGTGTTATGCGGTATTAGTTTCCGTTTCCGAAAGTTATTCCCCAGTAATAGGTAGGTTGCATACGCGTTACTCACCCGTGCGCCGGTCGCCACCATCGTATTGCTACTCATGTGCTGCCCCTCGACTTGCATGTGTTAGGCCTGTCGCTAGCGTTCATCCTGAGCCAGGATCAAACTCTTCGTTGTATTTTATGTTTTGTAATCTTCAGGGTTACCCCCTCAGATCGTTTTAATACTTTCAAGTCAATCCTTACTCCAATTATTGCTAATTGACGGTTTAATTTTTCCCTTACTTAATACATGACCATCACTGGTCGTATTGTATCAAGTAGTTTTGTACTACTTACTTATCTATAATTTCTTCAATGATCTCTTGTTGTGCTCAACCTGATTTTTCAAGCGAAACGGCTGCAAAGATAACGCTTTTAATTCTTAACCTCCAAATCTTTTCAGATTTATTTTTCAAAAAGTTTCAAGCTGTTATCGTAGGGCCGCCGCCCTTCCTGTTTAGCGAGTGCAAAAGTAGTCCCTTTTCCCGCCCCCTCCAAATATTATTGCGACTATTTCATGTTAAAAAACATAACCCATTGAAAGCTTGCGGCAGTTCACCGGATATTTTTGGAGGAGATCTTGAGTCATCGTGATTTTACGTCTCTATAATGCAAAAAGTCGCTGTAATCACATTCGAAAAAATATTTGGAACTTGGAAAAAACAGATCGAAAAAGCGGAGATTAATGAGAGCATGTAGTCATTCTATTCCTCGCCTCTTATAATAATGTATATAGTGCGGTGCATTGGCAGAATATAGTACTCCGTTCGCCGTATTCTGTGTACGAATCCCCAACCTCAAACAATAACAGTTGGGGACAGTTCGGAGAACGAAGGAAAACGTTCGTATTTATTACCAAAATCGTCGCTCAAAGCGAAGGCTCCTCCCCAACCCATCTCCTATCAAGAATACGGTCGCAGAACTTTTCAATGGGTTGGTTACAAAAACGGTGTTTAATCATCTATTAACTGATGATTAAACACCGCACTTCGAATATCACAAGGTACCAGGCTATCGTAGCAAAACCACCTTCTCGGTTTGCACAATCTTACCATTAATACTCAACGAACAGAAATAGAGCCCCGATGCAATGCTACCCGAAGGACGCCATACATATTGATAATTCCCCGCCATGGAAGAGTTCGTCCGGTAGTGATCGACAGTACGACCCAACAAATCAGTAAAAATGAGCTCCACTTTGGTATTGGTGCTAAATCCGATTGTATAAGGAATCATCAATTCACTTCGAAACGGATTCGGATATGCTTTCAGCAGCTGATTACCCTCTTCTTTGGCGATATTGGGAATATCGCTACTCACACCGATTACATTTTGCCCTTTGGTATCGGAGAATACTACCTGATTTAAATTAGCTGATCCTCCGATACGTAAAAGCGCCGTTTTACCGGCAGGAATTTCTTTACCGCTCATGCTGTAAGCCATGAAGAAATAGGTACTGTCATTCTGCCAGAGCGAGGATTGCTCAAAACCAGTGAGTGCTGATTGAGTCTCGATCGTAGTCGAACTCTTTGGTGCACGAATACGGAACTGCACACCTCCCAATGCTACCGGAGAATCAACATACAGCATACCGTTTTCTACCGAATAGATGGCCGTGGAAGTACTTCGCATAAGCATATCCCCTAAGAGCAACGAAACGGTTCTTACAGCTTCAAGTAGCAACCCCGATAAAGACAAAGTGCTATTATGCTCCCCGGATAACGCTTTTCCTATTGACAAACTGGTTTTTCGCTTGTCAGATAACGTTTCGTCAGTGAACAAACTACTTTCCAACATGTTGAATAAAGCTTTGTCAACTGACAAACTGGTTTTTCGTTTGTCAAATAACGTTTCGTCAAGCAACGACACGTTATTTTTTTCGTTGGAAACCGTTTTGTAAGTGTACTGCGTGTCACTTTCGTAGTAAAATGATAGCTTGTCGTAGTATTTCGCCTCACTTCCCCCCCGGTGAAATAGTTTATAGAGCAGATTACCCTTGCCTTGGGTACAATATTCGGTATCTGCATGTCCGGTTGCTCCGCGCAACATCCGGAATGCGCTTCGCAACGTCCCACCAAGGGTATATCCTCCGTTACTTTCCGTAGAGTGACTCTATTTGGTCACCCAAATCTTCTAGGCAAGCTCTTCACCCTTGAAATAATTCAAACTTGCGCGGGAGATATTCGATCCGTCTGTTAAATTATCATCGACAACGGGAGAAGATGTGAGAGGAGCAATTGTTTCGGGGTTATTGAAAAAAGTGGAAGGTGTTTCATCCCATGATGGTCTTACCTTAAATATAAAAACGATATAAATGTAAGTAATCTTTCCCAAAGACTACACTACTATACACTGAAAGCGGGTTCAGAATAAATCGCTGAATCCGCTTTCTTATTTTAGTTTCGCTTTCCGGCACCAGCCGGAGGCTAGCTTTTAGCTTTTACATAGCGAGACGGTCTAGTAGACAAGGGCATTTCAGCCCAAGTCTCTCACAGAACCGTACGTGAACCTCTCGATTTATACGGCTATTGTCATTCCAAACTCTCTTTAAAACCAAAACTCCAGTGAGCAAACAATTTCGGATGCACCCTTTGGTAATTGATTAACCATTGGTGGCTACGTCTGAGGCTCTTCATCCTGTATTTGTTCTGCACCCATTTTACCAGCCTGAAAATTAATCGACGGAAAACATAATCTTCGTGGAATAGCTGGTCTATCGAAGCTTCCATATAATCTTTCACCACCGTTTGAGCTATCCTATCCTTTCCCCTTGATTATATTTTTAGAAACTTTTCCGTGAAAGTCTTTCCCTCAACGGTTACAGCTTTCAATAAGTAGCCTCCTTTAATCAGAAAAGAGACATCAACTTGCGACATATTATGCGATGACCAAATCAATGCACCCTGCAAATTATAAATGGACAACTGGCTATATTCATTGTTTGCATTCAAATGGAGCGTTTGCAATACCGGATTGGGGTAAATCAATAGCGACTTACCCTCTTTCAACTCCGAGACAGCAGTATTGCCAGACTGGTATTCAAATGCACCTAAATCGGGAGCTGCACCCAAGAATGGATAGCCCATATTCATTCCCTTATCAATTAAGTCACTTCCGGATTTCAGCTTAAGAAAATTTACATTGGGCAAACTTCCATCCGCCTGACGAGCAGCTATCAAAAGAGATTCATCAATACTGAGAAAATCGGTTGCATCGACTGTCACATTCATAACCTTCGAAAATGAATTGTAGGTATTGGTACTTGTCCCGATATTCAATGTATCTCTGTAAGCTGAGTATTTAAACGACACATTATTGTGCAAAACATGATTAAGCCCGGGGCAATCCAGCGTCGTATCTGCACCAGTCTTCGTGCTTTTGGTAATATACTGGCTTAGCATATTGTAATTGGTTGAATTACGATATGCGGTGTTATTGTAAAAATTGCTGCCTGTCTGCACATGGTGATTAGAGTAGATACCATTAGCTTTGTTGCGGTAAGCTATACAAAAACGAACAGTATGCGATGGAATCGGACTGGGCAGACTTGAAACTATAGGTGCCTGACCATAGCCTCCAGCCTTGAAGCCATTACCATCACCCTCGCTGGTGAAAGATGTATTATATCCATTGTAAAACGCCCAGCAATTCTCAAATACAATCCCTTCGTAAGCATTGATACAGTCGTAACCATCATCGCTATTGAACCAGGCACGGCAGCCACGAATCACGTTGCCAGAACCTCCTTTATTGGGGTGAAAACCAAATCCATCCGTATTTCCTCCGGTCTTAGCCTCCGACACATTATCCCAGTTGCGATAAGCATCGCAATTAAGTACTAAGTTGTTTGACCCTTTCGTCAGATAAAAACCAATACCCATGCCATCATGCATATTGAGTTGTTCATAGATATTGTTACTTCCCTCATTGCGAAAGCACTCTGACTGTGTATGAGTAAGAATCGTCACTTGCATACCGGTCACTTCAAGCCCTTTGATATGAATCCATGAACCGGTTACATAAAAGGCAGTATTGCGGTAGCCTGACAGTCTTACACCTGACATATCAAAAATCGGATGTTCACCCGGATAAGCCCAGTAGCAAATACGTTTTGTCGCAGAGGTACCGCTCTTGCTGAGGTAGTGAACAACGGCATAAGGTCCGGTCGTAAAAGTCTGACTGACATTCGAATTAGTCATTATATAGGTTCCACCACGGACAAACACCGTATCACCTGCCACTACAGAAGCTTGGGCTTTCATAATCGTTGCGTAAGGTAATGAGATAGAACCGTCTCCAGTAGCATCACTACCATCTGTTGCGATGTAATAGTTTTTAGCCTGCAAAGCAGTAAATACACCAAACAAGATGGCTAATACGAGAAATATTTGTTTTTTCATTTCTATTGAAGGGTTTGAATTAAATCAAAATAAAACAACTATTTCAGTGAGCCTGCCTTTCTCAACCATTTCTTCGGTACAGGAATCACACAAATATTCATCGACTTATTGTCAGCCGAAAGCATCGCCGATTGAATCTCAATCTTTGTGTTATCAGGACTAAAAGTAGGATGCGGATGATCAGCTGCAGTAGCTTTATGACCTGTTGAAAGCAAGATCATTTCGTGCGTACGACGGTCAATCAGATAGATATTTCGGGTAAAATCATCCCCCACCACAAAGCGTTTATCGGACGAACCGTTGACATGCCAGAATCCGCTACCTGACGGTGTTTGCCCAGCAATTACCATTTCACGGGTATTAATATTGACAATACCAAGTCCGGTCGGCTTTTCGCGGGTACCACAATTGCCCCACTCAGCATCCTGACCGGGATTAGTGCCTTTAAAATCGGTTCCTTTTACGGTATTAGTATCCGGAGCATTTTGAATTTTACGATGTCCCAAAATAGCAATCGCGACTTCATCGGGAGAAATAACAGCCTCATGTGTTACCCATTCATAAGAAGCCTCGGGATAAAGCGGACGAAGACCTGTTCCGTCAGAATTGACAATCCATGTACGTTGTGGGGATTTCCCACCCGTTTCCCAACAGAAAATAATCTGACCGGGCACCCACGGATTAGACTGAATGTGTCCGACCTGAAAAGGAACAGAGGTCACATATTTGATTTCACCGGTTTTAATGTTCATGCCAGCAATTCCGGCAGGACCGGCACCCATCTTGCGGGGGCCAAAAGCCGGTTCGATCTTCGTATCGGATGCTAAATGCTTTGCCGCTTCATCTTTCCCAACCCGAAACCACACCCACTCTTCACTGCCATCGAGAGCCATATCTCCACCAGCTTCCAACTCGGGAGGTGTAACACCGCAAATGCGCTGATAGGCAGATTCCGGTTTTAATGTGCCAGCTTTGCTATCTGCAAACAGTTTGGCCAAATCTACTTCGATAATGGATAATGATTTCGTGATCGTATCGTTTTGTGGACGGCGCATAAAGTAGAGCTTCATTGACTTACGGGCCACATTGAGCATACCGGTATAGCCGCCTTCACTCACCTGCACCATTTCACCGGATTTCTCATTGACAGCCATCGCCTCCCCTTTTGCTCGCTCGGAACGAAAGATCAGCCATTTCCCATCAGAAGTCCACTGATTGTGTGTCTGATAAATCTTGGAATCGCCAGCCGGGGTGGAAGTCAGGAAGATCAGTTTCTGTCCAGTCACAGGGTCTTTGATTACTTTTCGTTCGGATGGAAAACGCTTACCGATCTGGGCATGAGCGACAGTAGCCGAAAAGACCAGTAACAATGTAAGACAAAGGAATTGAAATGCTCGTTTCATGTGAATAAGATTTGAGGAAAATAAAGACGTCCGCCCGAAATCCGAACGGACGCTTATATTTATAGGAAAATGATTACCTCAACGGCAAATGTAGATTATATTTCCGGACAACTATTTACTTCAATTTATAGGGTAAATTATTGACCTTGACATTAGAAACCTTCACACCAATATATTTTGTTTTCAGCACCGGATCTTTGGCGGTAATATCCATGTCTTTCAACAGAATATTATCGACTTTATCCAGAGTATTACCTTCGATGGTACCGAAACTATCACATTTCATTTTAATATTAGACAGGGTAATGTTTTTCACAATACCATAAGGTTTTCCTTTGTATCCTTCCATATTGAAGAACTGCTTCCATGGCTTCAGATCGATAATGGAACCACAGCTACCGGTGATGTTTTCTACCGTTATATTTTCAAAAGTCTGATAGGTATCCGGACGCATTTTGATTCTCAACAGGGGAGTATTACTCTTCACACTGCAATTCCTCAATGTAATATTCCGGGCAATCAGGCTTTCACTTCCTATAGTCAACACACCGTGGGATTCACCGAAAGTACAGTTTTCAACCAATATATTTTCTACGGAACCATTTTCAGAGAGATTGCGGGCATAGGGACCTTTACCTCCTTTTACACAGACGGCATCATCATTTACTGAGATATAACAATTACGGATCGTGACATTTTTACAAACATCAATATCTACACCATCGGTACTTGGTGCTTTTACAGGTCTGAACGGTGATAGTATGCGACAATTCTCTATTTTCACATCATTACACTGATAGAGATGGGTAGTCCAGAAGCCAGAATTACAAAGTGTTGTATTGGATATATTCACATTGTTGCATCCCCAGATGAAAAGCAAACGGGGACGATGAACCTCAAGGTTGGTTGCTGACTTTTTTATCTGCTTCATGGAATCGCGGTAAGCCCAAAAGTAATTCCAATATTTAGCCCCGTTTCCATTGATTATCCCCGGGCCTGCAATACTGAAACTATCCACCTTATAAGCATTGATCAACGCAGCGTAATAATAGATGCTTTTACCCTCCATACGCGAAGGAATAAGCGGATAATGCGCGATATTGTCAGAACCTTTAAGGACTGCACCTTCCGCTAAACGAAGTTTGGTGTTAGGCTTAAAAAAGAGTGCACCGGAAAGGTAAACTCCCTTCGGAATTACCACTGTTCCGCCTCCCGCGGACGAAGCCTGGTCAATGACCGACTGAATAGCAGATGTATTGAGCTTTGTGCTATCTGTGCTCACTCCGTAATCGGTAACTACAAACTCCGCAGATCTGGCGGATAAGAAAGCAGTCAACACACACAATGAAATAAATAATCTTTTCATAAACTGTCCTTTTAAGCCCGATTTAGCCGGGTCTATATCTATTAAATGAAATTCCCCCGATGAATGGAGTTTAGCTCGTTCTCTTACTTTATATGAAGCAAAGCTATGCAATATGCAGCTAATCGGGATGTAGAATTGTACAGAATATTTGCAGTATCATTCGCCTATCAATATTGGCTAATAGACATACAATTAATCAACAAAACATCGTTAGTTCGCAATCTTAATCATTAAAAAGCGGAAACTTCTGCACCGGAGATCCCCCCGATGCAAAGCTTCCAAGCGGCATTGAAGTTATAGGCTTCCCGCAAAGAATCATCTAACCCTTGCGTGAAATAAGCTGTCAATGCCAATATTCAGGCAATACATATGATTGCTCTCTTTTTAAGTATATCAATAATTATCCGTTCTAAAGTTTGGAGTCCACAAACCGTCCTTATTAGAAAGACTGGCAGGAGGATTCACGCTCCACGCATAGCGCACGGCAACAGGGTTCTTTACATCAGGGCTTGAAACCACGATGGTTTTACCCTCGATCTTAGCATCTGCCCAAACAAATTTCTTGTCATCTCCACAAATAGCAAATCCGGTCAGCTTGCCGTCTTTGGCAACGAGGCCAGCACCTACATGATCAAAGAAAAGACGAATGCTATTTCCTTCCACCTTGTACCCCTTATACATCGGGCCAGAATATTCAATCTTTTCGCCATAGACCTTAGCGCGGGCTGCAACACCTAAGCGGTAACCGATGGCTTGCTTATCTTTGGGGTGAATATTTTTAGGATCATTACCCGCATTTTCGATGGCTACAGCCATAGCTGTGTTAGGGATAGAGAGATTTTGAATCTGAGCTTCGCGAACTGTCATCATTATGTCGTCTTTGACAGGCTGTGTAACAGGAGCACCATAGTTTGCCAGCTGCACATAGAGGAATGGGAAATTGCCCTCGCCCCATGATTTACGCCAATCAGCAACAAGGGTCTCCATTATCTCACGATAAAGCTTTGAAGAAGGACCGTTTGATTCGCCCTGATACCATAATGCGCCTTTGATAGCATAAGGAATCAACGGTGCAATCATCCCGTTGTAGCAAACATACGGATTGTGTTGGTCGATGATCGGGCTTGGATTGCGGGGTGCTTTTACCTTTTTCGAAGCAGAGACATCGCCCGCGGCAGCCTGAGCAGCAGCAAGGTCTCCCTGATATTGGGCAATATTCTGACGATATTTGCTCATAATATTAGCACTGTCAGAAACGAACTTGTTCAGTTTATCGTTGTAAGCATCCAATATTGGTTTAAGGTAGGGATGAGACTCCAAGGCAGGTCGGCTAATCCATGTTTCAGCGGTGCTGGCACCAAAGGCAGAAGTAACCATACCTACAGGCACATGCAATTTCTTCGACATCTCGCGGGCAAAGAAATAGGCTACCGCCGAAAAATGTCCGACTGTTTTAGGCGAGCACACCTCCCATTTGCCAATAGCATTGGCTTGCGGAGTCTGAGTGGGAGTAAAGTCCACATCAAATACACGAATCGTAGGATAATTTGCATTGGCCACCTCTTCGGCTTCGTTGTTTACACCACACCAGTAGCGGTCTTCTTTAGCCACTGTCATGTCCATATTCGACTGACCGGAGCAAAGCCACACCTCACCTACATACACATCATTTACCGAAATGGTATTTGTGCCTTTGATTTCCATCGTGAATGGTCCGCCTGCTTTCTGTTTGGGCAGACGAATCATCCATTTACCCGAAGCATCTGCCGTAGTGGACTGCTCCGATTTACTAAGTTTTACAGTAACTTTCTCACCGGGATTGGCCGTCCCCCATACAGGAAGGGCGATGTTACGTTGCAACACCATGTGTTCGCAAAAGAGTGTCGAAGGTATTACTTCGGCTTTCGCCATAAAGGATGCTGTCAGAGCAACAGAAAGGCAAAAGAGACGGGATAGTTTGTTCATTGTAGCAAAATAGTTGGTTGATGGTTGATAGATAAAAGCAGAATGTTTTTCACAAAACATTCAGACTGAAAAACTTTTGCAAAGTTTAAAACTTTGCAAAAGTTAGTGGGGGATAATATTTTATTCCATATAAAATAGCTCCGGCAACGGAATTGAAACCGGTGAGTTATCGGGATTCGTTTCCATAATGTCGGCCATATAAGCCCACCATTTCTGAACGATCTCGGTAGAACCTAAGTCCTGCGAACCACCTTCACCGCTATTTTTCTGTACAGCAAAGAGAATGTTGGTCTCTTTATCCCAAAAAATGGAATAATCGTAAACTCCTGCATCTTTCAACAGTTTGGATAATTCGGGCCAGATTTCGTTGTGGCGTTTTTCATACTCGGCTTCGAAGCCTGGTTTCAGGAACATTTTGAATGCGGAACGTGTCATGATAAATAAGAATTAAAGTCAGCCTCTCCCCCAACCCCTCTCCAACAGAGAGGGGAGAAGAATAACTGGTGGTTAATAATAGGCCTCTCTCAAGGAGAGGAGGACCAGAATAAGAGTAATAAATTATCGTTTATTTCAAATCAGACACCCCACTCGTCGATTAGCGTCTTTCTCCCCCCCTATCGGGGAGGGACGGGGTGGGGCATTCGAATATCGGTTTATCTGTTTTCTGTTGCTGACGATAGAACTGTACGGCACTGTCATTCATTTTTGGGTAAAATGTTTTCAACAAACGAACCATTTCACCACCGGCCAAAAGCACAGGCCCGTAACCGTGAGCAGCATATTTATGTACCGGACGGTAATAATAGTAAGCTGGGTCAAAGCCCATACCGGTTCCCACGCAGGTTCCCTCCACTTCGCCAACCTCATTAACCTTAGATGCCACAGCATGCCACCCCAATACTGCCACCGGACCGTAAGCAAGCGGATCAATCCAGCCTTTATTAATGGCATGAGCAATGCAATAGGTATAAATAGCAGTAGCGGATGTCTCCAGATACGAATCATTGCGATCAAGCAACTGATGCCAAAAGCCTTCACCGGACTGGCAAGCTACCAAACCGCGAATGTGCACACGCAAGAGTTCTAGTATTTTGTCTCGTCCGGGATAGTTTTCGGGTAAAGCGTCGAGCACTTCTACTTTTGTCAGGATAGCCCAACCGTTTGCACGCCCCCAGTGAAATGCCAGATGATCACTCATGCCTTCTACCCAGCCATGGCGATAAAGGCCTTTTTCCTTGACAAACATGCGGTCGGCAAACTGCAACACCTGCTTCACGGCTTCATCGTAATACGTCTTATCACCGGTCAGTTTACCCATATTGGCAATCGCAGGAATACCCATAAACATATCATCGAGCCAAACGGTATTGTATTGTGGACGTTTGCGGGCAAATGTACCATCGGCCAGACGATACTCTTTATTCATGATGTAGTCGATATAATTGTCTATCATCCCTCGCCCGTTAAATTTCACACCATCGGTTTGTGCTTTCACCATAGCCGAACACATCGCACCGGCATCATCCAACGCTTCGGGATGAAGAATCTGGCGCATTTGCGGCTCAACGATTCCCTCTTTGCGCTGCTTCTCGAAATAGGGAGCGACATTGGCAAGAAAATTAAAGCGGTCTGAAACGTATTTCGTGTAACGCGCATCGCCCGTTGTCTGTGCTGCCAGCAACATTCCTTCATAGGTCACGCCCCATTCGTAGCTGGCAAGGCGAAAAGTACCACGCTCAAGTACCGAATTTTTATCAATCTTGCGAAAATCGGCAACTTCGGCCTGAGTTTCTTTATTGATCACCTTCGTCGGAGTAGCGGTTTCGAGGAATGTAAGCACACGGTCAATCACGCTTTTCACCTCTTCGGGAGAATTCACGCCGTATGGAGTCCGGTAATCAGGCTTCATCAGGTGCATCGGAGTATTGAAGTCGTTGACTTTTTCTTTGTTAGTCACGTATTGTGCATACGCATTAACAACCAAGGTAGAACATACACCTCCGATCAGATAGCAAATTCCGCGTCTCATTTGCTTGATTTTTTGCTGAGTTTAATCATTTCGATGCCGGTATGAAGTACCAGACCAAGACCGTGTTTCTCATTGTCACCCACCGGACGAGTATAGTAAAATACCTGATCATCAGAAATGCCTGTCCCTACACATACGTTGGAAAACTTACCATCGGCAGTGATCTGGTTTTTCTTCAGAGCGTTCCATCCGGCTATCGCAATCGATTTGTATGTAGGATCAATCCAGTTATTGTTCAATGCTTTTGCAATAGAATAGACAAACATTGCAGTTGCAGATGATTCTGCATACGAATCAGGCTTATCCAAAAGCTGATGCCACATACCATTGGCATCCTGATAACGCGACAATCCCACGATCTGACGTTCGAGGTATTTGATTAACTGAGCACGTTTTGGATGATTAACCGGCATCAATTCCAATAGCTGAGCTGTAGAAACAGCAATCCAGCCATTCGCTCGTCCCCAGTAAGCGACACCGTTGCGCTGCAGATCGGTATAATAACAGTGGTAATAAATTTGTTTGGTTGGATCCCAAAGCAGGTCAGATATTTGCAGAATTTGTTTGGCTGCGTCATCGAAGTATTTCACATTTCCTGTAAATTTCCCCATGCGGGAAAGAAACGAAACGCTCATATATACATCGTCTGCCCAAACGGTCATCTTGCGTGGCGTTTTTCGGCAAAGTGTTCCGTCAGCCAAGCGTTCCTGCACCTTAGTGATGTGATTGGCCGCTGTTTCGATATAGGTTTTGTATTCCGGTTTTGGTGCATATTTATAGACATCAATCACACTGGCACCCATCGAACCACAATCATCCAGCTCTTTGAAGTGCCAAAGCTGACCAAAAGGCCATCTCCAATGCTTTTCTTTCAAATCCTCAGGAATACGTTTCTTGAAATATTCATAATTGGCAAATCCGAAGGCGATATGATTCTTCGCATAGTCGATGTACTTCGGCTCTTTCAGGAGTTCTCCCAATTCGACCATTGCCATATTGATCACACCGTTGGAGTAATGCCATTCGCTGAGAGGTGTAGCAAATCCGACGACAGTGCCTTCAGGTATTTCTTTAGTAGAGTTGTAGGTTTTGCCATCTTTCACTCCTACGAACTGAGTGACGGGCTGCTTCAGGATATTATCAGCAATACGACGAACGATCGCTTCGTCTGATTCGTTTTGGGCAAATGCCATGCTGGCAAAAGCAAATGAGCATAAGGTTAAAAGCGTCTTTTTCATATTTTGGTGTTGGTTATTATTCGATATATCGTTGTATGGATAATTCAATCCCTCTATTAATCAATCCCTCAATCCCTAACCCCTCGGGTGAGGGCAACCACAAGGGTTGCCCCTACAGGTCGGGTTGGTCACTATTTATCAGGACAAATTTCTTCGGTGCTTCAGGCTGATTGATGCGGACATTGTGAAACCGCGAACCTTTCACATCATCCAACTGAATAGAAGGACGATAATCGGGTTGCATAAAGCTAATTTCGACATCTTTTACCTCCACGTTTTTGGCGTGGCGAATGTAGAATGAAGAAGAAGGAATAATGCCAAACATCCACGGTTCCGGATAAAGCTTTTCGCTCTCCGGAGGAGTTAGTTTCGCCTGTTCGGCTGTACCGCCACCTTTGTAAAGAATACGGATGTTGCTCAGTTTCACATCTTCTATGTAATGGCCGGGAAGTCCACTGATGAGACATCCGTAGCGCGAATCAGCATTATATACATTTACATTTTCAATAGTGATGCGTTTCATCCGACCGACCGGAGTGCCTTCGGGACTACGCATACGCGCTCCCAGTCGAAGGAAGATTGGAGAATTGACAATATCGCGCATGGTCAGATTGCTCACCACAATATCTTCGAGCGCACCGCCATCCACCGTTTCGAGGGCAAAGCCACGACAACGCTCAAATACGCAATTAGAAATGGCAATATTGCGGAAGCCACCACTCGATTCCGTACCACACTTTATACGACCGGTTACAAATCCCTGATCGGGCGCCTGCGGCTCGTCGCGCTGATAAGTGGCATTCATCACCGTGCCACGATCATAACCACTCACGTAACAGTTTGTGATAGTCACATTCTCAGTGTCGCGAAAAAATCCAAGGCCATAACTTGCCTTCAACACAATCGCATCGTCCCACGGAGAATTGACCGAGCAATTCGAAACACGCACATTGCGGCAGCAATCGATATCGAGTCCGTCGCGATTGGTGTCGATCAACAAGTTATCAATCGTCATATTGTCAACTCCGGTAGCCAGCAAAGCAAAGTGACCGCAATTCAACATCTTCAAGTCACGCATCACCACGTTACGGCAAAGCTTCAGACTCACCGCTTTGTTGCCAACACCGGGTAAACGGCTTTCGCCACGAGTCAGGCCATAACCATTGATGAGGCCTTGTCCGCAAATGGTAATATTTTCGAGATTCTCCCCCCAGATCAAGCTATTTTGCCAGTGACTATGACCAAAATCCTGATATTTGTTGAAGTCATTCGGTTCGGCAGCATCGTAACCGACACCGTTTTCGGGATAAGCTGCGAGAAGAGTTGCTCCGGCTTCGATTTGTAACGTGATGTTGCTTTTCAACCTAACAGAGTAGCTGGCGTAAGTTCCTGCAGGGAGAATAACCGTTCCCCCACCCGCTTGCGAAGCAGCTTCAATTGTTTTGTTGATAGCCGGCGAATCGATGGTCTTGCCATCGCCTTTTGCCCCAAAATCTTTTACGTTGTAAAAAGGAGATGCATGAAGTTGCAAAGCAACCAGAGAAAGGATTAACGCGATATATTTTTTCATTGAAATGATTTTAGTATAAGGTTTTATATAGAGTGTGATTTTACTTAACCGTGGAATTCATTAGCAAAGGTGGAATTAGTTGCCCTTATAACTTTCAGTGTCTAAACAAAGTCAGTTTTGCGACAAAATCATCAAACATTAACCGTGTATCCAGATTAGTGTAAACTCTGATCTTGCGACCATTTGGATTTTCTTTGTATATCCCTGAATTATCAATCATTGGAGCTGTCTTTATTACATATTTACAGGATGACGGATCAGACTCCCATGAAGATTGCAAAGCTGTCAACAGTACCAATGGGCTATCTCCAAGAACATAAGCTTCTCCAAGAGAACGCTTTGCTCTTTTCATCAAATCATCTAGTTTTCCTACTAAGAATTTTCCTGTACTTCCATTTCTCTTTATTCTACACACTATTTCTGAATACGAATACAGGGCTTGTCTATAAGCATCCCTGGGAACTTGCCAGATCGGAATAGCCGAAATATTAAAAATCACCTGAGCTGCTTTATTATCTATTCCCAAATTATACTCGACTCTATTTTTCCCCGGTGGAGGAAAGGCCACCCCATCATACTCGGGGCCACCAATCCATACCAATGTTATTCTTTCAGCAATTTTAGGTTCTATAAGATAAGCACTGGCTATATTAGTTAATCCCGCTCCGCAAACTACGTATAAAGGTGACTTTGTATCTTCACGCATAGCTTCCCTTACAATTGCATTAACTCCTTCTGACACGACTGGAGTGGTAATACCTGTTAATCCGGAGCTCCCTCCTTCAAATACAGGTACTTTTCCGTTCAACCGCATAACGGTCAATAATTCTTTCACTTCTCTACAGGCATAGCTTGCATCACCAGACGCGCCATAGAATCCTCCTCGATAATGCTGCGAACCTATGATTCCTTTAATCTCAACAGAAGGTGACAGCATGTGATGAGCCAATTGGAATAAACCATCCGGATCACCACCAAAGTCATTGTCTATTATTACACGAATTCTGGGCTTTACTGTTTCGTTATAGAATAACGAATCTTCTTGCGCAGATGCACATAATACATTTATCAGCAATAATCCCAGGAAAAGGTTCTTAATAATGAGTTTCATTAAATTATTATTTTATCACAATCTAAAACTGAAAAGACATACAGGTCAAGTAAATTGAATTTCTTAAAATAATCGCTTACCGTAGCGTCACATCCCACACTTTAGAAAGCTTCGACTTGCCACCAACGCCTTCCACCGAGAGCATAACGATATAATGTCCCGCCTCTTTGTAAACGTGCTGCGGGTGCTGTTGATCTGAAACAGTTCCGTCACCGAAATCCCAATGCCACGATTTGATTTCGCCGACCGATTCGTCTTTGAAGGCCACCATGCGGCGCTCCATATCCATCATCGTGAAGCTCCATTTGGCTTCTATCTTTTTGGAAAATGCAGGCTCCAGCGGCATCAGTCGGAATGTACGCAGGTAATCAGCCTGTCCGTACATCGTGTGTTGCGACGAAAGATTCCAGAAACCGTTTTTCTCCTTCGAATTGACATCATCAAAATCAATCACCGCCCAGCTCATGCCGATTTTTTTATTTTCTTTCAAAACGGAAGGTACCGAACGCGCCGGTTCTGTTCCGGCGTAATCAAACGGAGTGATAAAAAATTCCAGAATCAACCGGCCTTTTTCACCGGGTTTAAAGTTATAGTTGTAAGCCGCATTGGCATAAGGCAATTGCTTGATCCACGACTGACAGCCCCACACCATACACCAATCTTTCTCAAAAGCCGGAGTGAAGATGTGGTAGTTCTGCGCATGTACGCCGTGCATGGTAAAAAAAGCCTCCCACGGATCTATGCCTTTATCCTTTAGCGGGTGAAAGCGATCAATCAGCGGACCACCCGAACGATCGGCATCTATCACCAACTCAAATATATCGGCCTCAAGCCCCGGACGGGAAAAGTCCCAGTAATTATCCGTGGCATCGTAGAGGAAATAGAGGCGGTTCTCGCCCTTCACCCAACCGACTTTTACCCGAATATTGGGCGTAGAGGCATCCGGCTTCGGGTGCATACCGGTATCGTCCCACATATCTTTCGTACCCACCACATACGAGTCCGGTACCATCGCCCAGTCGGCATCATCCCCATCGATACGTGGGATCTGATTAGCCGGAAACTGGAATACCTTGAATTCAGCATCAGGATGAGCTGGTTGGGATTTTACAGTCAGTACAACAAGCAGCAGGAAAGAAAATAGGATATTATTTCTCATCTGTTTTTGAATTCAAACCCAATAGGATTAATAAACCATCTATTTTGAAATAGCTTTATTGAAGACCTCCGCCAGATGCGAATAATTATAATCTGCATCTTTCGTCTGACGATAGATGCAGATATAATATTTTTGGTTTGAGATCAACGCAAATTTTCCGGTAAGTACGGGAGCATCGGTCTTCTTCCCGCTTTTGAAAAATGCCAACGGTGAATCCTGCCGATGTGCATCTGAAAGCACACTTTCCGTTTCTACCGGAAAAAGGAAATTGATCGTTTTCAGCTTCATACTTTCCCCGTAAAAGATAGTGAGATCATTGCGCTCCATGACAAAAACGTTGTCTTTGCAATATTCGGGTTTTAGTCCGGCCTCAGATGCCGGAATCACTTTACCCGATGCAGCGCCGGCAGCCCAAAAGAGCTGCAATCCTTCCGGCACATTGGCCGCTTCCACTTCAAGTACCTGACCATCGCTGACTGTAAGTGGCGCAGATTTTATCCGTAATGTTCCCTTACCCAGCAAAGCATCTTTATATTCGTAGGTCACGATTCCGTTTTTGGAAGAAAAAGAGTTTGATTTGAATTGCTCCGGCCAGCGGCTTTCATTTCCCGAAATAATTCCGAGTCGAAGCGTACCCGCCATTTCAGGAAAGAGAAAAGAGAATTGCGGAATCTTTTCCACGACAATCTGAGATTCCGGATTTTTAGTTTTCTGTGTTACAAAAGAAGGTTTGTCAGCTGCTTTCTGTGCATTCAGACAAAATATGGCGATAACAAGAACGAACAGCAATAATGCAGTTTTTTTCATCGTATCAAAAATATTTATGGCGGTTAATATTTGATTTCTACAAAATTGGGATTTTCTGTAGAAATGCTAAATAGAGAAATGTACAATCGTATAAAAAAACATACAGAACGTCCTTATCCCTAGCGGGAATTGACAAAATCGGTATAAATTTAATCGAACAGAAAAAGAAAGCCTCAAAGATAGTCATATCCTTGAGGCTTTATTTTCATCGCTATTTTTGAGGACTATCTTACTTTTTCAACGCATTCTTAAGCTTGCAGTCTTTAAGATTACGAATTCCTTCGGCAACTGTCTGTGCATTTAGGATTGCACCCGCTTTTGAGGTATGAGTATGATCTCCAAAAAACATAAGCTGAATAGAATCTTTCCCCATCTTTTCTAACTTGGTCGCAATCAATCCATTCAGATCAACGAAAGGTACTTTTTCCTGAGCAGCGGCCTCTTTAGTCCATTTACCTAAACCGTCATTATTACGAATGATGGTGGTGCTGTCCTTTGTAGTAAACATATTTCGCGGAATGTGGGACAACATGATTGGAGTTGCTTTTTTCGCCTTCGTATCTTTAGCATATTTGCGCATGTACCAACCAAAAGTATGAATAGTTTCTGGTTTACCCGTAGCTTCCATAATTACAGTAGTATCCTGGTCACCATTACCGGTAAGTACAGCACGGGCACGTCCGGTATTAAGCGGGCCCATATCGTTGTGACCGAATTGCATCAGCACGTAGTCGCCTTTTTGGACTGCCGAAAGCACTTTATCCCAAAGACCTTCACCCTGGAAAGTACGGCTACTCCGACCGCCCAAAGCATGGTTTTCAATAGAAACCTTCGTTGTATCGAAATAGTTTTCCAGAAAGTGCCCCCATCCCCATTGGCTATTGCTACCGTCGTCTTTACCATTTTTCACGGTTGAATCACCGATTACAAAAACCACCGGACGACCTTTCTTACGCGAATAACCTGCTTTTTTGCCTTGTGGGGCTTTCTTGGGATCAGCACCTGATTTCAACCCTAAAGCATCTTCACCTGTAATTTTGCCTTGTCCTTGTTGACCAGCCTTTTGTTGATCTGCATTCTGCGCAGCTACAGATACTGAAAACATCAGCATCAATGCGGCAAAGAAATTCATCTTGAATATTCTCATTGTAAATTGGGAATTATGTGTTTATCAATTAGTCAAATAATACATTTTCGCACTTTTCAATTTTGATTTTGGCCGAATCACACATTGGGAATACAAAATTTGTAATTTCCCAATCTTTAGCATACTGGATACTTCCAGCATTTTTGGTGTGAATCTCAATGTCTTTGAAATGGAAATTGGTGAGCAACGAATTCACGGCACCGGCAGCAACCAAAGCTTGTTTCGCATTTTTCACATGAATGCCGGACATATATACATTCCGGAATTTAGGTACTCCCAAAGAATCCGGAGTAACTTTTTGCAACATCACTTTCCAGTGATAAGGTATTTCTTTTCCTTCATATTCTGCAGGTAAAGCTGAATAGCTATAGCTGGGATTCCAGTTCAGGGAAGTCTCGATAGCAGTTCCCACATCTTCCATTTCCACATTGTGAATATAGATATTTTCGGTAATTCCACCTCGGGTCATTGCCGATTTGAGTCGGAGTCCAACCCCGGTACCAGCTGCCTTCAGATTGTAGGCAACAACATTGCGAATACCTCCGGAAGTTTCACTTCCACAAGTAAACAGACCGCCTCCGGCCCCTGAAACGCAATTACGGATCACAACATATTCGGTAGGTTTATTTACCCGAAGACCATCAGCATCACGGCCCGATTTGAGGCAAAAATTATCATCGTTGCAATCTATGTAGCTGTTTTGCACCAAAATGCGAGTAGAAGAATCAATATCTACACCATCGGTACTTGGACCATGACCATCCACATTATTCAGGATTTTTACGCCAACAACAGTGCACCGATTGGAATAAAGCAACTGAATAGTCCAGAAACCGGCTTGCTTAAAGGTCAGTCCTGAAACAGTAATATTCTCTGAATTAGAAACCAATAGCGTACGGGGACGTTTGCAGTCATAATCTACAATCCAGCGCAATCCTTTAGTTTCATACTCTTTGCGCATGGTCCAATATTTGTCCCAAAACACCTTTCCCTGAGCATGAACAGTACCTTTACCGGTAACTGCTGCATTTTTTACGTTAAGTAAGTTGATCAACGCCGATGGCCATTTCATTTCAATGCCCGCTACCCGCGTATCCATATCTGGATAATCTTCGATGTTTTGACTGCCAAAAAGGGTTACATTCTTATCAATCCGTAGATTTACTCCGTTTTTTAGAAAGATTGAACCTGTCAAATATTCACCCTCAGGAAAAGTTACGATACCACCTCCTTTGTTTGCACAATAATCAATCGTCGATTGAATGGCTATAGTATTCAATGTCTTGCCATCTGGTTTTGCCCCAAAGCGGCTCACAGAGTATTCCTTCTTCACTTTTGGAAAGTCCTTCGCACCTACCTCCCTGATCCAGGTTAATGAAGGATAGACCTTCAATATGGATTCGCGCTTCCCAGCCATACAGGCGGTGGAAATGCCGGCAAAAAGCATTAACCCGATTAAAAGAGATTTTTTCATCAACGATATATACATATAGAATCTTTTCTTATTTTCACACCTACCTATTGAATACCAAACAATTAATTACCATCAGGTTTTACGACAGAAGCAAACGGACTCAGCGGTAAAAAGAATTTTCCCACATCATCGGGCTTAGCCGGATCAAAAGTTTTATAATCCGACCTCAAGTAGGTCATGAAACCTAAATGTGCCTTTTTGGCTCCTTCAACGATACATTTGGCCAATTCATACCCACCATAGCTATTGAAATGCGTATTATCAGCCAATGCTGTAGTTTGTCCTTCGAACGTACCCGCCGGATAATGGACAAATGCCTTAATCGATTTTTCCGGACCCCAGGTCTCATATAATATTTTACTCATGGCATTAAGGTCAACCAGGGCGACTTTTTCTTCAGCAGCGACCTGACGTGCTGCTTCAGGATAGTCGCCCAGTGTATTGACCACTCTATCACCATCAAAATTTCTGCGATGCATCGATGTTACAATCACCGGTGTAGCTCCACGTTTGCGGGCCTCGGCGATAAATTGCTTCAAAGATTTCTTATAAGAGGTAAAAGGCCCAATGCCTTCCCCTTTTTGTTTTTGGTCGTTATGACCGAATTCCATGAAAATATAATCACCCTTTTTCATTTGGGTCAACAGCTTTGCCAAACGTTTAACACCGATAAAAGTCGATGCGGTTTCACCCGATTCTGCGTAATTGGCAATAGCAACCCCTTTCCCAAAGAAGCGGGTAAACATTTGTCCCCAACCGCACCAGGGTTCATTATCCTGATCCACAACAGTTGAATTTCCGCAAAGAAAAACGGTAGGCACATCTGCTTTTGTAATCTCCAGTGCCACCAACGACGGATGTTCGTCATTGAACTCCAACGTCAACTTATTATCCCAATTCAATTTACCAATCTCGCGTTTTTTGATCTTTACGGTATCAGTCGCCGAAATCCGGTGATTGCGAATATTTACGGTAAAGGTTTGCGTTGATAGCTGCCCCTTTTTAGTAGTAATGCGTTCCAACATCAATCGGCGTGATTCCGCACGAACGGTAGTGAGCGTGGCTTTTTTCGAATCACCGAGTATCACTTTCACGTTGTAATTTCCCTCAGGAAGATTGACGGAGAAATAGAACGGTTTTCCTCCACACACGCCATCTGTAGTCAGTCTGTTTTTTCCACCGCGATCAAATATTTCCGGAGTTGTCCCCAAATCAAATCCGTAACCTTTATTGTCAGAGAACTGATCTGTCGGTGTAATGGCTATATAGCCTTTTTCTGCATTCGCTGTACCAAAGTCGAATTTCCATTCGGTCTGCTGCGCTTGCATCATCGACGATGCGGTAAGGGATAACCCTACAAGTGCATATTTAATTGATTGGTTCATTTTCAAATAGTTTTTCATCGAAAGTATTCTAACACCCTCCATTTTGGGGAGGGATAGGGTAGAGCTTTATTTCACGCCCTTTTTCAGTTCGTCGGGACTGCTTTTTGAGAACATGCTGATCGGTGCAGCCTCTTTTGTAAACAGATCGCTGATTTGCTGGATGTTTACTGTATTTACCGGGCGGAATTTATCCGACTGCATGTACTCTAAGATCGAACGATACAGACTTTCAGCAACCGGACGTTCCGTCAGATTATTTTTCAAATCACAAGAAGTCATCATCAGTTTGCCTTTGCCAATCGTTGCTTCGAATAACATCGCCAGTTTACGGTTGATAAACCAGGTATCTATCGGCTGAACTATCGGCTGGAAGCCTTTCGGGAAGTCTGTCAGCAACATGGTTTGTGCCTTGTTAATCAGCTCCCACCACTGCATATCACCCCACGAATCGGTCACGAAATCATTGAAAACAGGGTGATAATTATTGATGAATACTCCTGTCGTATGCGGTGGACGCATTTTGAACCAAGAGGTATTCCAGAAGGCTGGCTGATATTGCTGTATCACGTCTTTGCCATATTTAATCTTTCCGGCTGCAAGGATCAGCACCTTACCTCCGTCGTTCAGTATTTTAGTTGCTTTAACATCGAGTGAATCGGTGACATAAATACCTGCGGTATTGATCTGCTGCTTTTGCACCGGATACACCCAAAAATTCCAGTCATTGACAAAATCAGTACCCTCTATGGCTATTTCCAAATTCAGCTTTGCAGCTGTTTCAAACGCTGATAAATCAAAATTTACTTCACCTAAATCAAAATTATTTCCGACCGGAATATCTTTTACCGATAAAACGCCTTGTTTCAAAACCAAACCGTGAGCATCTTTGATTCTCCAGATGGTTTTGGCATTAGATAAAGCATCTTTGCCAAAATGAGCCACTTCGACTTTTGCATCCAGTGTTTCATTATTGCGGAAAACAAACTTCTCCATACGCACCAATGGGACGGTCGAGTTACAAAAACGACGGAATTGGGGTGCGGTCATGTAGCCTTTTTCATCCCAAAATGCATCAAGAACACCGACCAACGCAGTTCCCTGACCCGAATAGTCATTCAGGCCCAATAGCTGAAATCCAGCATAATTGGGAGTGCGCAATGTTTTTTCTATTTCGTGTTTATAACACAAAGCCTGTAATTTACCTGAAGCCATCAGGAATTCGTGACTCAGGTCAGCCATATCATTGTCTGCCAAATCTTCTTTGAAAAGCTCAAAGTTCTTGGCACGAGTCACGCCTGTATATTTTTTGATTTCGTCAAAATTGGGGAACACACACCACTGACCGGTTTCATGAGAAACATAGGGTTGCTTCACAGTATCGATACGCGAACGATAATCCGACATCGATTCGGGATGATCACCACTCCAACTCAGTCCACGGGCACCGGCTTTCACGTGATACTCGCTTTTCGGTTGCCATGCCCAGCCGTTTCCAACGGAGGCTCCGGTATAAAGACGACGCGGATCTGTCGCTTTCCAGTAATCCACGAATTTGCTCACCCAGGGAACCCATGCTCCTCTTGGCTCATTCCCCGCAGATAAGAAAGTAAACGAAGCGTAGTTACCATATTCTTTCACCATCCGTTTGGTTTCATCCATCAGGTAGGTATCAATCGGCAATCCTTTACCCAATTGAGTGCTGTGATTCGGCCAGCTCGGACCTTCGGGTTGCAGGTACATTCCCACGCGATCGGCTGCCTTGAATGCTGCTTCTGGCGGACAGAATGAATGGAAACGCATGTGATTCAACCCGTAAGATTTGCAGATACGGAATACCCGTTCCCATGAAGCTTCGTCCATCGGGGCATAACCTGTCAGGGGGAACAAACAGTTTTCAACCGTACCACGCAACACTGTCTTATGACCATTCACATAGAAATATTTTCCCTGAATGCTCATTTCGCGCATCCCGAATTCCACGGATTTGGTATCGGCTTGTTTGCCAACCGTCAAAGTAGCAGACAGGTTATAGAGTGCGGGATCAAATTCATCCCAGGTCAACATCCCCTCACCCATCGGAAGGGTTGCAACAATTTCACCCTCCTTACCGGAAACAGAGAAAGAAACCTCTACCTGAGGAATTGAATGTGATTTATTGCTATTGAAGCTTTTGGCAGAAAGGATAACTTTACCGGAAATTGGAGTTCCATTTGCATTCATCACTTTGATTTTCACCAAAGCTGTTTTATTTTTAAGATTAGGATAAACCTGAATGTCATCGAACCCAACCGGCGATCCGGGTTGCAGTTGTAATGCTCCCACCATCCCATTCCAGTTTCCTTGGGTATGGTCAGTCACACTGTGAGAGTTAGCTCCCACGTCAATATCTTTCAAGCGGTTGTCGATACGAACAGTGATGCGATGTTTACCGGGTTTTAAAACCGGTGTCAAATCAAAAACGTGAGGCACAGTCAATGAATTTTGGGTACCGACCTCCTGATTATCGATCCAAACACGGGTTATAAAATGCGGGCGTTCCAGAAAAAGTACTACGTGCTCACCTTTCCACGAAGTGGGAATCGTCACATCTTTCTGGTACCACGCAAGTCCAACATAATGTTTCAGTTGGGTCAACCAGAATGGCATTTTTATATTTCCAGCTTGACGGTATTTCTCCATACGGGGATTAAAATACCATGAACTATCATATATACTACCTGTAAATTTGGTTTTCAGCGTAATATCATATCCTTTTAAGTTTTCCACCATAGAGCCTGGCAATTTGATGGAATCATTTAGTTTTTTTGTAAACCATTTCTCGGAAATGCCCAGATCGTTCTCATCCATGGCAAAACCCCACTTGCCTTTCAGGTCAATGACTTTTCCATTGAATGAAAAAAGGTGCATGGAAAAAGCCAAAAGAATTATCAGTAATGCCGATGTTTTCCTCATATACGCAAAATTATTTTAAGGTAGGATGTATTATTCTGTACTAAAACATTGCTAATTTTTCATTTTCTCTGACCACTTGAATGTAAAATGGTTTAAAAATCGGACTCTGTCACATTGTAAATCCACTTCGAAAAATCAACAGATATAAAGGATTATTCCCTAACAATGTTTTTAATCTTAACAATATTTCCAACAGCACTGTTTCAGTCCCTATTTTGGATAATGCAAAAGAACAATGAAACAAACTCATTTAAAATGGAAAAACGTACAGATTACTGAACAATAATCCAAACAGATACTTTTGAACAATATTCCATTCAAACTGATTTCCAGACCTAAATTCCCAATATTTACTTATATCCTGAAAGAAATCACTTATATAGTTGATATAAAAACCAGTATATTTGTATTCTCTTAAACCTTCAATCCTTAAAACTGAACGAAAAATGCGTTTATTTAAAAGCATCAGACTGGTTCTCTTTATTCTATCCATTCCCCTTCTTGCTTATGCGGAAGGTCAGCCAACGATCGAACATTTGACAACCAATGACGGCCTTTCACACAATACGATCCGCTATCTGTTCAAAGACAATACCGGATTTTTATGGTGTGCGACACTCAACGGCCTGGACCGCTTCGACGGTGTGAAATTCAAAAGTTTTAAAACGGAAACAGGAAATAATTCATCCCTCTCCAGCGGAAAGCTTAAAGAGTTGATTCAGGATAGTTACGGCCATATATGGGTTCGCACTTACGCGGACCTTTTCCACTGTTATAATCCTCAAACAGGTAAGTTTATTCCCATTTTTGAAAACAAATCTCAGCGTACAACGAAATACAACCTCTTCTATGAAGATATGCAAAAAAATATCTGGTTGGGGAGTGCCGTATCAGGTTGTTTGAAAATCTCTTTTGCTGATAATAAAATAAGTACAAATCTCTACTCGGAAACGCAGCAGATCAACCGGCTTCCTTCAAACATGATTTATGACATCTTCGAGGACAGCTATCATAATCTCTGGATTCTGACAGCCAAAGGCATTGTCATGACCTTGAACGGGCAGGTTGTAAACGCCGTTCATTCAGGCAAACAGGCTACCCCGTTTTTCAAAGTCTATGAGCTGAATAAAAAGGTATATTTTATCTCTCCAAGAGGGAAAGTAGAGGTTTACGATTTGCAGAAACGCAGATTTGAACGATTGACTTCTTTGAATAACGGAGTCCGCATCATCAAAACAGCAGTGATGAATCCATCTCAGATTCTTCTTTCAACAGAAAACCAAGGCTTATTTATTTACAATACAATATCCGGACAATTTACTCCGGGAGAATCCTTATTCGGAGAAAAAATACTCGGTACTCCAAACATCCAGACGGATCGTTTCGGCGATATTTGGGTGTATAATCTGACCGGCAACGTTTGGATGTATAATGCTCAAGCCAAAAAGGTCACCAAGATCAACCTCATGCCTGCATCCATGCTGCAACTGATTGATGAAGAACGATATCAATTCCTGGGTGATCAACACGGCAATATCTGGATTACAACTTATGGGAACGGATTATTCAGCTATAATCGCAATAATGGTACACTTAATCATTACACTGCTGACCGTAACAATCCGTACACCTTATCTTCAAATTATTTGCTATCTATCACTCTGGACAACTTCAATAACATCTGGATAGGTACTGAAAATATGGGGCTGAACAAAATTTCGTTTTCATACCGGAATGTTCAGACTTTCTTCCCAGACCCTGCTAATGCCATCAAAAACGGCAATACGATTAAAGCTTTCCTCGAAGATGCTAACCGAAACATATGGGTAGCTACAAAAGCAGGAAATCTTTATCAATATGACCCCACTCTTTCGTCTAGGAAAACCATTTTTGAAAATGGCTCCAATATCTATGGTATGTTTCAGGACAAAAATGGAACGATATGGATGGCTTCAAAAGGAAACGGGCTTTATGAAGTAAAAGGAGGTTCGTTAGACAATGCAATCAACTATAGGAAAACTGATTCGCCAACAAGCCTGAGCAACAATCAAACCTATACGGTGATCAATGACCGCAAGGGCCGTATTTGGGTAGCCACATTTGGAGGAGGAATCTGTGTAAAAACCTCACCTTCGGGTATCAATGAATT
The DNA here is from genome assembly GCA_963668555.2 of Bacteroidales bacterium. Taxonomy (GTDB): domain Bacteria; phylum Bacteroidota; class Bacteroidia; order Bacteroidales; family UBA7332; genus CAXXIC01. Next base: position 2,601,656 of record CAXXIC010000001.1, on the reverse strand, counting down.
TCGCAGCTATTTTAATGACGACAACTGGGTAAAATATGTCCGTTATCTGATGCTTGATCGTCGGGGAGATATCTGGGCCGGCACCAGCAATGGAGTGTTACGATTCAATCCCGACGCATTGCTCCGCAATCGTAGAGCGTATAAATATTACACATTTGATATTGAAGATAAGAACAGCTTAAGTAATCCGGAGATCCGTTACATCTTCGAAGATTCCAAAGGAGGAATCTGGTTAGCCACAGCCGGAGGTGGATTGAATAAATTCGAGGGGGAAACAGCCAAAGGCCAGGGGATTTTCAAAGTTTACAATACCCATCAGGGGATGGTGAATGATAATATCATGGCCATTCAGGAAGATAAGACAGGCTGCCTGTGGATCAGTACAGAAAGTGGCCTGCACAAGTTCAATCCAAAAACTAACCTTTTCCAGAACTATAATTTCTCGAATGATTTTTCAGCCAATATCTTCTCCGAAGCGGCCTGTCTCACCTGCCGCAGCGGAAAAATGTTGTGGGGAAGCCTTAATGGATTTTACGCTTTTTATCCGAAAAATATCAATGAAAGCTACCGGGGAAAGAATAAGGTCGTTCTAACCGGATTCTCTATTTTCGACGAAGATGCAAAAGTCGATGAGAAAGGAGCTCCTTTGAAAGAAGCAATTACCTTTGCAGATAAGGTGGTATTGAAAGCTGCCGATAAGGTTTTTCATATTGAATTTGCCAACCTCAATTTTAAAAATCCGAAGGCCAACCAGTACATGTACATGCTGGAGAACTACGAAAAGCGATGGAACATTTCGGGCTCTTATAACGTGGCTACTTATCGGAACGTACCTCCTGGCAAATATACTTTCATGGTAAAAACCGCTAACAGCGAAGGTGTTTGGGATGATAATGTCACCACGCTGGAGATTGTAATCAAACCGCCCTTCTGGCGCTCTAACATTGCCATTATCCTTTACCTGATCCTATTTGGAGCAATTATTTACTTTGCATACGGATTGATATCCAAGTTCCATCGCCTGAATAATGCCGTGAAACTGGAACGCCAACTGACAGACTATAAATTACGCTTCTTTACCAATATCAGCCACGAGTTCCGCACTCCGCTCACCCTGATCAAAGGCAGCGTGGATACCCTCAACGAGTTGAAAAGCAAGATGACTGAACCCATGCAACACCTGGTAGAAGGATTGGACAAAAACACGACCCACCTGATGCGATTGATTGACCAGCTGTTGGAGTTCCGCAAACTGCAGAACAATAAACAAAAGCTGAATCTGCAACGTATTGAAGCGGTTAGTTTCCTGAAAGAGATCTTTATCAGCTTCAGCGATGTGGCAGCCAAGATGAACATTGAATACCAGTATCTGCCTTCTCAAACTTCGATTCCCATTTATCTGGATAAGAACAAGGTGGATAAAATTGTGTTTAATCTGCTTTCGAACGCTTTTAAATTTACTCCCCGCGGCGGAAAAATCATAGTGACCGCTGAAGCTGACGACTCGGCTAAATTACTACGCATTTCAGTGAGTGACAATGGTATTGGTATCCCGAAAGAGAAGCAAGACCTGCTTTTCAGTCGCTTCATGCAGATCAACTTCTCTGCATCGGGTACAGGCATCGGACTATCGCTGGTGAATGAATTTACTTCACTCCACAAAGGAGCGGTTCGCTTTAGTGAAAACGAAGGTGGAGGATCTGTCTTCACAGTAGAGTTCTCATTAGAGAGTAAGATTTACGACAATGATGATTTTGTAAATGAACAGGTAGTCGTTTCGAAAGATAATAAGAAAGAAGTACTCAACCTCTCGGAATTCATCGAACATAGCGACAGTGAGGCACTCCTTAATCTGCTGCCCAATTCGCCAAGCGTCGACAGCAAATACAAGATATTGGTGATCGATGATAATGACGACATCCGTGATTTCCTGAATGAGAAGTTAACCCCCTATTTCGAGGTGATTACAGCCGAAGATGGCACCGTGGGAATCCAACGCAGTATGGAAGATGATCCTGACCTTATTATTTGCGACGTGATGATGCCGGGCATGAACGGCTTCGAACTGACCAAAAAGCTGAAAGACAACTTTGCGACCTGCCATATTCCGGTGGTGTTGCTGACCGCCTATATATCCGACGAGCATCACACCGAAGGAATCGAAGCCGGAGCTGACGCCTACATCACCAAACCGTTCAGCATGAACCATCTGATGCTTCAGATCAATAAGCTATTGGAAAAACGGGAAAAACTGCGTAAGCACTATGCCAGTAACGAATCTGTCAGCGAACCGGAGGATGAAATACAGCCGGTAGTCCCCGACAAAGACAGCCAATTCCTGAAACTGATCGAAGAATTGCTTGAAAAGAATCTCGCGAATCCGGAATTTTCGGTGGATGAGTTTGCTCAAATGACGAATACCGGACGTACGTTGTTCTTTAAAAAGATCAAGTATCTTACCGGATATTCACCTAATGAATTTATTCGTGTGAGAAGAATGAAGAAGGCTGCCGAACTGCTGACAACCAAGAATTATAACGTTTCGGAAGTATCCTACATGGTGGGCATCAACGATCCATTCTACTTTAGCAAATGCTTTAAGGCACAATACGGTTGCTCACCCTCTCGCTTCCCTGAGGATTATAAAAAGGAAAGTTAGATGTTATAAAGGATTAAAAAAACCTCCATCGGACTATCCGCTGGAGGTTTTTCTTTTTCTCATAAGCGACAACCTTCCGATCATTGCCTATTTCCATATATTTCATTATTCTGCTAAATGTCACCCTATGTTATTTGAGGACTATCCCGGTCACCAGTCGTCCTGACTTTATTCCTAACCGCCTTGCTGAGAAAAATTGCTCGTGATTCGTATATGTGCAAATCCCGGCTATTTCAATTTGTTCAATCCGCAACCCGGCTTCTGACAGATCCTGTTGATTAGCCATCCATAGGTTGATATGCGGTTTGTGATTATTGGAAATAATGGTCTGTTCGAAACCATTGTTGCGGAATTCCTCTGCTACTTCCTCGCCTACTTCAAAGGCATCTGGACCGATAGAGGGACCAATCGCGGCAATCATATCCGCAGGATTACAGCTAAAACTCTCCTGCATTTCCCTCACCGTTTTTCCGGCGATGCGTGCCACCGTACCACGCCATCCGGCATGTACTACGGCTGCAGCCTGCTTTACGGGATCATAGATGAGCACCGGAACACAATCGGCTGTAGTTACCCCGATGCAAATCTGAGGCTGGTTTGTAACCAATGCATCTACACCTTGGAGATACTTTACACGCTGTTGGGGATTGAACATCATAAATTCCCGGTCTATCATTCGCACTTGATCACCGTGAGTCTGACACGGGATTATCAGACTTTCAGGCAATGTATCAATGGCACTGCAAAGAATATGACGATTCCGGGTCACAGCGGCCGGTTCGTCTTCTGAATAAAAGCTCAGGTTAAACGAATCGTAATTACCGCTGCTGACACCTCCGTGACGCGTAGTCACGAAGTGCGTAATCTCTTTATATTGTTCGAACAAGGAAAACCGAAGGAGCTCAGGTTGATCAGTCTTCCCAGTCGAGTTCGTCATAATCCTGCTCAAAATCGTCTTCCTCGTCGTCAAATTCGTCCCAATCGGCATCTTCTTCATCCACCACATCACGTCTCTTGATTTCAAGATTTCGGTGAGTCAGTTTTATTTCCTTCTGGTCTTCTCTATTCAATTCTGTCCAGATCAAATCTTTCAATTCTGGAATTCCTGTTCCCACTACTGAAGAGATGAAAACGCAGGGAACATCAGGCAAATCTTTCTTAATTTCGGCAATTAGCTCATCATCAAGCATATCTGATTTGGTAACTGCCAGAATACGCTGTTTATCCATCAGCTCCGGATTGTAATTTTGCAGCTCACGCAACAAAATGCGATATTCTTCATGAATATCATCGGCATCAGCAGGAACCATAAAAAGTAACAACGAGTTACGTTCAATGTGGCGAAGGAATCGTAATCCAAGCCCTTTACCTTCAGAAGCCCCTTCAATGATACCGGGGATGTCGGCCATCACAAACGAACGATTGTCTCGATACGACACGATACCCAGGTTAGGAACTAGTGTTGTAAAGGGATAATCGGCAATCTCGGGTTTCGCTGCAGATACGGAAGCAAGCAATGTTGACTTACCGGCATTGGGGAATCCTACCAAACCGACATCGGCCAGCAGCTTCAATTCCATAATGATGGTACGCTCAATCGCCGGCTCCCCTGGCTGAGAGAAACGCGGAGTTTGATTGGTTGCCGAACGGAAGTGCCAGTTACCCTGTCCTCCCCGACCGCCTTTCAATAATACAATCTCCTGATCCTCGTCGGTAACATCGCACATGAATTCGCCGGTATCGGCATCGTAAACAACTGTCCCGTAGGGCACTTCGATTACTTTATCTTCACCGTCTTTTCCGGTACAGCGACAGCCACTACCCGACTCACCGTTTCCGGCAAACACATGGCGATGGTATTTCAAGTGCATCAGAGTCCAGTAGTTGCGGTTGGCACGCAGGATGACGTGACCGCCACGACCTCCGTCTCCACCGTCAGGACCGCCTTTTGCCACAAATTTTTCACGGTGAAGGTGAGTTGATCCCGGTCCGCCTTTTCCGGAGCGACAATAGATTTTTACGTAATCGACAAAATTTGATTCCATGTTTATTTCTTATAGTTACGAGAACGAGCCAAGAGTAACGAGTAGATCGATAAACCTGTCAGGTTTATATCTTAGCGAGCCTTCGTGTTCTTAGTACCTTAGGTAAAAAAGTCAGGAAGCAATACCGGCAGATTAAGAAACTTTGCGTTTCCGGCTCCGGTTATTGCTTCCCGACAATAGTTATATTATAATGCATCGATAGCCGATGAGATACGACCGAAGATTTCGTCGATCGAACCCATTCCGTAGATACCGTTGTATTTTCCTTCTTCTTTGTAGTGGTCAATCAGTGGTGAAGTCTGATTGTTGTATACATGCAGACGGCTTTGGATAGTCTCCATGTTGTCGTCTGAGCGACCTGAAATCTGTCCGCGTTTCAACAGACGATCGATCAATTCAGCCTCTTCCACTTCGAGAGCAACGACCGCAGATACGTCTGTTCCACGTTTGTTCAACATCTCTTTCAGTGCAACTGCTTGTGGCAACGTGCGGGGAAATCCGTCGAAGATTACACCTTTAGACTCTTTGTTGCTGTCCAAAACGCCTGCCAACATATCGATGATCAATGCATCGGGCACCAACTGACCTTTTGAAATATAGCCTTCAGCCGTTTTACCCAGTTCTGTCTGATTTTTAATTTCAGCTCTCAACACATCTCCGGTAGAGATATGAAACAAACTGTACTTTGCTTTCAACAAATCGCTCTGAGTTCCTTTTCCTGAACCCGGCGCTCCAAAAATTACAATATTCAACATTTCAAGTTATATTAACAAATTACAAAAATGTCGTTCAGATTGCGGCCGTTCCCGTCGTAATCGAGTCCGTAGCCCACGATGAAATCGTTCGGTATTTCGAAAGCCACATAGTCGGGTGTCATCGGAGTCTGTACCGCTTCGGGCTTGTAGAGTAATACTGCCGTACGCAACGATACGGGTTGGCGCAAGCGCAAATCTTCGATTAGCAAGCTCAGGGTGCGACCGGTGTCCACTATATCTTCAATTAGAATCACGTCTCTTCCGGCGATCTCTTCGTTCAGTCCTATCACTTCTTTCAATTCTCCGGTTGAACGCGTACCTTCGTATGATTTCACCCGAATAAAAGAGATTTCACAGTCAATGGTCAGCTTTTTCATCAGATCGGAAGCAAACATAAATGCTCCGTTCAACACGCAAAGAAGTAACGGATTCTTCCCCTCATAATCACGGTTGATCCGGTCAGCCAGCAAAGCCACCCGTTCCTGAATCCGTTCACTGCTCAGATAAGGTCTGAATATTTTGTCTTTTACCTGAATTGTTTCCATAACCATTTTGTTTTTCCTATGAAAAATCAATGATTTACCTCCGCATCTATGCAAAAACGGTTAATCTCTTTTATTTCAGGCTGCAAAAATACACATTTATCTCCATAAATCAGATATATCTTTCTCATATACATCTATTTTAATATATGAATTACACAGAAACACACGGTGATAACAAGGATTATACATAGTTCCCCTCCCAACCAAACAGAAAATTGACATCAGTTCTCTCAAACCTCACCTGAGACATCTTAATGGTATTCCCAATACAATTATATCCTGATCCTTTAATCATAAAAAGAATTAGATTGGAATAACGGACTTAACCCCGAGTTTTTATAATTTTGCAAACCACTATAAAATCATATCGAAAATATCAATACAAACAATAACTTATGAAATTCTTTTCAACAAATATCATTCGCCAACTCGATGAATATACCATTGAGCACGAGCCCATCACCTCACTCGATCTGATGGAACGGGCAGCTCAGGTTTTGTTTTCTGAATTCACCTCTCGCTTCTCTACCGGCAAAGAGGTATTTGTGTTTGCCGGACAGGGCAATAACGGAGGCGACGCTATGGCATTGGCTCGATTACTGCTGCATGCCGGTTATCAGGTAACGACCTACCTTTTCAATCCTATCAGTTCGGAAAAACCACTTTCGATAGAATGCGAGACCAATCGAGATCGTCTCTTCAGTGAATTCCCTGAAACATTCTTTGAGATTCGCAGCGAGTTTATGAAACCGGAGATCACCACCGGTAGCATCGTTATCGACGGACTTTTCGGTTCGGGACTAACTCGCCCACTGGAAGGTGGCTTTGCCGCTGTAGTGGACTTTATTAATCATTCGGAAGGATATGTAGTCTCTATCGATATCCCTTCGGGAATGATGGGCGAAGAAAATATCACGGTAGAGAATCCGGTAATCGTAGAAGCTGAGCTGACTTTAAGCCTTCAATTTCCCAAATTGGCATTCTTCCTGAGTGAAAACAGTCGCTACATAGGCGAATGGAAAGTACTCGATATCCACCTGCATCCTGAAGCCATCGAACAAACACCCAGCAACCTCTATTATCAAGAAGCTCAAGATATACAATCCTTATTAAAAAAACGCAGCCGCTTTGCCCACAAAGGCAATTTCGGTCATGCCTTACTCGTCGCCGGGCGCACAGGCATGGCGGGTGCAGCAGTTTTGTCAGCCAAAGCAACCTTGCGCGCGGGTGCGGGATTAGTAACTGTGCAAAGCGCTGCTGCAAACTGTACGATCCTCCAAACAGCAGTGCCGGAGGCGATCTTCCAACCAGACAAATCGGCCGACTATATCACGGAAGTAAATTCACCCGACCGCTACGATGTAATAGCCGTGGGCCCTGGAATATCCCCCCGTAGCGAAGCTGCCGTGATGCTTCGCAAGCTCCTTTCCGATTGTCGCAAACCAATGGTGATCGATGCTGACGCTCTCAATATAATGGCCAATCAAAAAGATATGCTGCCACTAATTCCGAAAAACAGCATTCTAACCCCGCATATCAAGGAATTTGAGCGAATTTTCGGACAAAGCAAATTCTCATACGAGCGTATTGCGAAAGCTCAAAAAGCAGCACGCCAATTGGGCGTAATAATCGTACTGAAAGGAGCTTACACACTGATTGCAACACCCGAGCGCAACCTTATTTTCAACAGCACCGGCAATCCCGGCATGGCAACCGCTGGTGCAGGCGATGTACTTACCGGTATCCTAACCGGACTATTGGCGCAAGGATATGAACCCGAAGATGCGGCTCGTATAGGAGTTTACCTACATGGCTTAGCGGGAGATTTGGCTTTAAAATGCGAATCGGAAGAATCGCTTGTGGCAGGTGACATTATCGCATCGCAAGGTGAGGCTTTCCGCGCGTTGAAACGCTGGCGACTCAATATGAATAAAATCCGCCCTTAACTCTTTCCTTAGACAACGAATAAACACATTCATAGAATAAAATCCCGGCAAATCGACGCAATTGCCGGGATTATTTTAACCATCACTGCCATTTACAAAATTGAATCAGCCAAGGCCCATTATCGTTAATTTTTCACAACATCATCATTTTTTCCAAACATTCTCGACATTTCCTCCATCATTTTTCATATCTTTAGAAAATCAATCATAAAACCATCACCACTCAAAGTTACTTTTAGAGATTACAATATCATTTTTCGGACAGCCCTGACAAATTTAATATTCCGACTATCCAGCACCCTAAATCACGCAACGCTCTTTATTATTTCCGATTATAAACATTTACAACTTTCAAATCACCTAATTACAACAAAAAATACACAACCAAGCCAACACCCATACCCAAAACAAGCTTCCGCAAAGCATAAGATTACATTTAACACAATTCAGAATGTTAATCTTAGAATTTCTGAACACAAAACGAATATTCTAGTTGTTATCTAATAGTGATAGTATTAGCCTAAACCCTTTCCTTTACACATTGAAATTTAACCCAATAACCTAAACTCAGACAGAATAAAAGAAGAAGATTGCCCATAGACCTAATTAAATTCCGGTTTTGCTTTTCGTACCCAGAGAAAGATTGCTCTCATCCATGGTACTACCGTTGAAAAAAGCTCAAGATAGAAATTTTCGTCACACTCAAAGATTTATCGCTATGAAAAAGATACATCTTCTTATAGCACTCTCCCTGCTAAACGCTCTTCCTGCAATCAGCGAAACAGTTTCGATTACAATCAATATATCAGTAGCTGGCACTTTATTCGACAGTCTTTCTACTGAAGAAAGAAGTTCAGTGACTCACCTGACCGTCAATGGAAATATTGATGCGCGTGATTTTAAAACAATGCGGGACTATATGCCTAAATTAGAGCACATAAGCCTCTTAAATGCGTACATAAAAGACTTTTACGGAAACGGCGGAACTTCGACATCTTCTTATCCGGAACATTATTCAGAAAACACGCTCCCACAAAGGGCATTTTTTCACCAAACGGAATATCAAGGTCTGGATACTTTGATACTGCCTTCTTCAATTACAAACATCGGACAATTTGCATGTTATAACTGCAGCGGTTTGAAGTCAATGACTATACCAACAGGAATTACTTACATAGAACAATTTGCATTCTTTAATTGCAAAAGTTTATCCAGCATATCATTTCCATCAACATTGACATCCATTGGCTCATATGCATTTAGTTCATGCAGCGGATTAACTTCACTATCGTTCTCTTCATCGGTAACAACGATTGGCCCATATGCTTTTATAAGATGTAGCGGATTAACTTCTTTAACTCTGACTTCATCGATCACAACCATTGGCTCTAACGCTTTTGCTTATTGCAGTGGATTAACTTCTGTTTTGATATCTTCATCTGTTATGTACATTGGAGATAAAGCGTTTTCATTCTGTGCTGCATTAACCAGCATCAAGATACCAAAATCCGTTATCTCACTGGGATTAAGCATTCTATACGGATGTAACGGACTTGATTCCATTATTGTAAATGACTCAAACTTATATTACGCATCCATGGATGGCGTTTTGTTTGATAAAAACCTGAATTCTTTACTTTCTTATCCAATAGCAAGAAGCGGTGCTTATTCCATACCAAACACTGTAGCCAGAATTGAAATGAATGCTTTTGCTAATTGCAGTAACTTAACCAATATTGAGATTCCCTCTTCAGTGACTTCAATTGAAGCATATGCATTTACGTCATGCAGCAGTCTAACTAGTATTACTATCCCCGAAGGCATTTCGAATATCAGTACTCAGAGTTTTGCAAATTGCACCGGGCTTAACTCCATTCATATTAAAAGCATTGTACCACCAGTGGTCGATGCAGACGGGCTCAAGAATGTCAGCCGAACCAATTGCACAGTTTATGTTCCGAAAGGAATGCGCACTTTTTATGTAGATGCTCCTACCTGGTCTGAATTCACCAGAATCCGGGAAGAAGGAGATATTACGACTGATAATGTTGAAATATCAGATTATAACAACCGGATATATGCACAAAATGGCATGTTGACAATCGAAAGTCATGCATTGGACTTACCTGTAGCAATCTACTCAACCAACGGTGCGCTTGTGAAAACTTTCCGCACTCACGACCTGACAACAACAATCTCACTACCTTCAGGCTCTTATTTGGTGAAAATGGGTAACCAAACCGCTAAAGTTGCTTTATAGTACATTGATCTCAAGAATTAAATGTTACCCACTTATAGTAAAGCCGAATAGAATTGCGACAAAAGGAGAAGTCACTAACTTTGTTTCATGGAAAGATTTTTAAGCCCGTCAGAGCGGGATTTACTCAGTAAACTACAACGGAGCGTTTCAGACAAATTGAAATACATTCGTATAACCGTTCTGTTACTCTTGGATAAAGGGAGATCGGTAACCGAAATAGCAGAGGATTTAGGAATAGACGGTAGTACTGTCTATAGATATAAACAAGCTTATGATACAGATGGATTAGATATCTATCTGGAAACTAACTACAAAGGGAGGTGGGGCTTATTGAGTTGTATAGAGTTGAGTCGCCTTAGGTCAGAATTAGATCGAACGCTTTATACAGAATGTAAACAAATTATCGAGTATATCCGTACCCATTTTAAGGTAAGATATAGCGTAAGTGGAGTAAGAGATCTGCTTCACCGTATCGGTTATAGTTACAAACTAACAACGGAGGTTCCGTGTGAAGCTAAAGCTGAAAAGCAAGAACAATTCTTACAAGAAACCCTTCCTACTCTTCTGGAAGAAGAAGAAAAAGGAGAAATCATCATATATTATATTGACGGTGTGCATCCCACACACAACAGTCGTAGTACATTTGCCTGGATAGAAAAAGGGAAAGAACGGGAACAGCCGACTGTCAGCGGCAGGGATCGGGTGAATATCAACGGTGCTTTAAATGCTTTGGATGTAACTGATATTGAGATTGTTGAATCTAATTCAGTCAATGCGCAAAGTACCCAGGAACTCTACGCGAAATTACTTGCAAAACATCCGGACAAGAAAATCAAGGTGATCAGTGATAATGCCAGGTATTATAAAAATGCAGCCTTAAAAGAATGGTTGTCTGCTAATGAAAGATTAGAACAGATATTCCTTCCGGCATACTCCCCAAATTTGAACCTGATAGAACGGCTTTGGAAGTTTATGAGAAAGAAGATCATCAACACAGGATTCTTCAGAACCAAAAATGAATTCAAGAAAGCATTGCTCAATTTTTTTGAGCAAATCCATGTCTATAAACAGGACCTAAAATCTCTTTTAACCCTAAAATTCAAAGTGATTAATTCGCAATCCTTAGCGCTTTGACTATAAATCCCGGTCGAGAATGATTGACCGGGATTTTTTAGTACTACTCAAACCTTTGAATGTAAAATCTTCATTGTATAGGAATAAACACTTCCCGACATTTATGTTATATCGCGGCCGTATAATCCTACATTTTTGTATCCCATCTCTTCACAAAAAAACGTATACTTCTCTATTTCAACAGATAAAAAAGCTGGCACCATATTTGAATAGATAGTTCTGACATAATAGTACAAAACATCAAATTCAGGAGGATATGAAGATTATAATCCCGGTCGTGGACGATCACGACCACAAACTCACTATCGCGGACGGCTTCAATACTTCGAAACACGTCTGCCTTTATGATACAGATCAAAACAACTTCCGCTGGCTGGAGGCTAACCAAGTGATTAACCTGATGGGAAACCTGGCATCTGATTTCGCACGTCAAGAAATTTGCGGAGTCATCACTAACCATATGAAGTTTATGGCCTTAGGGCTATTTAATGGCAACGGACTAATGGTATATAAATCGGAAGGAACGGAACTTGAGCGCAATATCGATTTATTCAAACGCAAAAAACTGGAACCATTTACCATTCATGATGCATTAGTAGATAGTGGTTGTGGCAGTTCGTGCAACACCTGTTCGTCTACTGCTTGCAAAAACTGATTGAACGGAGCTGAAAAAGAAATAAAAACCGATCCTTCGAAACAATAAATGAAACAACTATGTCACTAAACAACGCCATACTTTTTATCCGCAACATTACCGGAGATGCAGACTTCAGAAAGACCTGCTTCAGTTGTAAAAACAAAACAGAGCTACATGCTTTGCTTGACGCTAATGACTTAGGGTTCTCACCCGATGAGTTTTCTGCGGCATTCGACATGGTACATGTTAAGTGTCAGACTACCGACGAAGTCGATCTGATCAAACAAGCAGAAGCGATCTACTACCTATTCCCTCAGGGATAAGGTGAACCGACATTGCTCATTTTAGCTCAAAAAAGCCGGTTTCAGAAATTTAATTGTTAATTTTGTAACCCCGATGCCACGACGCTACCCTGCGTCGTTTTTTACATTTTCACAAAACGGCTAAAATGAAAAGAACATTCATCTTTTGCGGACTGCTTTGCTATCTCGCATCTTTCGGACAGGCACAATGGCAAAAACTATCGGCTACCAAAGCGAGTGATTTTGGGCTTAGTTATTCTTTACCCAAAACCGTTCTTGATGTAGATGTGGAATACTCCAAAACCACCTTAAGAGTTGGTCCTTATTATCGTTATGCAGAGAAACTGCTGGGTGTTTCAACCCCGATAAAAGCTGACAGCACTTACTATTCTTTGGATAAAGTAACTGCATTTACCCACTCTGTTGTGGATAAAAACAGTACTTGTATGGTTCAATTCAAATCATCGCTGCCCTATATCATCCTCAACCACAGCGGAATTCTCTGTGCCGTAAATACCAATCCTGACACTTTAAGCATTGAAATACCCGCTCTTCCAGAAAACTATATCCTCAAAGCTGCAACTGGCAAGACTCAGAATGTACTATCAGAAGAAGCATTAGCTTCAGGTTCCATTGCTAAAATGGCAGAAGTGGCAGCCAAACAAATTTTCCGGATTCGTGAGAGTCGCACAGATCTGATCACAGGGGAATCGGAACATGCTCCCAAAGACGGCGAAGGGTTAAAAGTGTTGATTCAGCAACTCGAAGAGCAGGAAAACGCGCTAATGGCACTCTTTATCGGTAAATCTCAGGTTGAAAAACAATTTGCGCGAATCAAATATACACCAACCGGCGATGATATTAACCACCAGGTTTTGGTGCGGTTTTCGAAACATTCAGGCATAGTGGAAAGAGAAAACCTAAGCGGTGAACCGGTCTATCTCGATTTAAAAGCGACCGACCGCAAACAATTTATGCCTGACCCCAAAAAGAAAGCTAATGAGAAAAAAGGATTAGTGTATAATATTCCCGGCAAAGGCTCTGTTACGCTGACTTATGAAAACAAACCATTACTGGAGGAAGAATTTACTTTTACCCAGTTCGGTATACAGGCAAATTTCCCTACCGATTTGTTCAACAATAAAAAAGCCCCGGCAAAAGTGATATTCAATCCTGAAACCGGCGCTATTATTAGAATGATGCAATAAATCCATAAAAAAACCGGCAATAATACATTGTCGGTTTTTCTATGAATAAGAAATATCTTATTTACCATCTACGATTATAGGAGCGCTCTTTTTCGAATCGAGGATAATCAACTTCGCATTTGGAGAAGTGGCAATGGCTTTAATCATCTCGTATTGCAGCTGTTTGTCGCTCAAACCCGTACTCAGAATCTTCTGATAATCGGCAATCCCCTGAGCTTCTACCCTCTTCCGCTCTGCCTCTTGTTTCTCTTTTTGCAAAACGAAAGTCATCTTCTGCGCTTCTTGTTCCGCATTAATCTTCGATTCGATGGTTTGTTTTACTGAAGTAGGTAAAGTAATGTTTCTAACCAGCAATTGTTCCAATACCAAACCTCTCTTCTGAAAATCATGCTCGATAGTTTTGAAAATCCGTGTCTGAAACTCGTCTCTTTTTGTAGAATAAAGGGCAACGGCATCGTAATAAACCGCGTTATCTCTGATCTTTGTCCGGCATATAGGCCTGACAATCGTATTGATATAATCTGTACCAATCTCTTTCAGGATTCGGGGAGCCTCAGTGGGAACCATCTTATAGAGAACGGTTAGATCAATCACCACCTCCAATCCGTCAGCCGACAACACCCGAATAGCATCATCGCCCGCCTTTTCTCCTTCATCGTGCACCCCCGACATGGTATAATTCTGGGTGCGAATATCAAACGCCACTACCTGCACCAGCGGATTGATTACATTTAATCCGCTTTCAAGCACATCATTATTTACTTTACCGAAAAGTTTCTGAACACCGACCTCGCCCGGTTCAATCTGAATGATACAAGCCAATCCCAGTCCGATTAAGACCATGACCAGACCGACAATCTTAACAATCTTACCATATGCTTGCGCAGGTCCATAAATCTTAGTGATCACCACTCCGGCAATCAATACCATAACTCCTAATACAACAAGTACCATAGTAATTACTTTTTTAAATGAGTATATACTGTAAATGTAATATATTTTACCATACACCAATATTTTTTGTGGCTTTTTACTCAAATAATGCATGCTTAAATTACAGTAGGGGCTGCTCTTATAGCTGTCTTAATGCAAATACTACAATAATTCAATCAGCTCTGTTAAATCATTCTGCAAAATCAACTACTTTTGCCACAATAATTCTCAAACATTCAGAGACAAAAATTTTTCCAGAAACATTTTCCAATAATGAATGAGTTTATTCAAAAGAAGCTGAGCGAATCGAAGTCCGCACGTTGGTTTGTGCTCGTGCTTGTATCGTTTACCATGCTTTTTGCCTATTTTCTAACTGATGCAATGGCTCCGCTAAAATCGATGCTTCAGCAGCAACTTCACTGGAGCAGCACCGATTACGGCATCTTTACAAGCGGTTACGGTTGGTTCAACGTATTCCTGCTAATGTTGATCTTCGGTGGTATCATTCTGGACAAAATGGGTACGCGTTTTACGGGTGTACTGGCCATTGTAATTATGCTCATTGGGGCATTATTGAAATATTGGGCCATCAATAGCACGGGATTATACATACCCACCCGCATTCACATCGGATCCTGGGAGCTCTTCTCTACCACACAACAAGTCTTACTGGCGGGATTGGGCTTTGCCGTTTTCGGAGTAGGTTGCGAGATGTTCGGAATAGTAGCCAATAAAGCCGTAGTTCGTTGGTTTAAGGGCAAAGAGATGGCCTTGGCCATTGGGCTCAACACCTCCACCGGACGTATCGGTACAGGTCTGGCTATGGTCTTGCCCATTCCTATGGCTAAATCGTTTGGCACGGTAAGCGCCCCCATTTTACTATCTGTATTATTCCTATGCATAGGACTGCTTACTTTCTTGTTATTCAATGCCATGGATCGCAAACTGGATCATGAAGAAAAGCTTCATAATGCAGCTGTAGCCAGGGAAGACTTCCGTTTCCGAGATATCCTGCGCATCGCCCGCATCAAAGGATTTTGGTATATTACCATTTTATGCGTGCTTTTCTATTCGGCAGTCTTTCCGTTTATCAAATATGCTACCGAGCTTATTATGCAGAAATACGGCGTTTCGGAAGACTTTGCGGGGATCATTCCCGCCATGTTGCCCATCGGAGCATTGGTGCTGACGCCCGTCTTTGGCAGTATTTACGATCATAAAGGTAAAGGCGCTTCGATCATGATGATAGGTTCTGTTCTTCTGGTGTTTGTCCACCTGCTTTTTGCAGTTCCATCGCTTAACTCACTGCCGATTGCAATTGGACTGGTGGTGATGCTGGGAATTGCTTTCTCGTTAGTACCTTCGGCCATGTGGCCTTCCGTTACCAAAATAGTTCCACACAATCTGTTGGGAACAGCATATGCATTGATATTCTGGGTACAAAACTGGGGATTGATGGGTGTTCCCTTGTTGATCGGGAATGTATTGGACAAATATTGCGTGGTCGGCAAGCACGATGTGACTACCGACGGCGTAACACGCTCTTTAGTTGACTATAACTACACCATCCCGATGCTGATTTTTGCCGGATTCGGTATTCTCGCCATTCTTTTCTCTTATCTGCTAAAACGGGAAGATGCCCGCAAAGGCTTCGGACTGGAACTACCAAATATCAAAAAATAAGATCTATACAATTCGAATTAACGTAATCCCCGGAGCAAAGTGCCTTCGGGGATTTTTTATATTTGAACTGATAACAGCCTGCGAGATATTACAACAGACCTTTAACTTCTCATTTTTTGCTACTTTTGTCAAGAATTAAAAGGCATAACGATTTCTCTCCCGGAATTTCCATTTCTTTAAGAGAGAAAATATCGACCTGATAATTAACCTTTTAAATCGGGCATTAAGCTAATTATTTTCGATTTCAAACTCATTTACTTTTGAAATATCAATCGGCAAAACAACATTCAGACCGGAAATCAATCCTGTCTTAGCAGGGAATCAGTTTTCGAAGAAACTTAGATTTGATCTAAATCCTTTATAAATTAAGAAGATAGCATAAAGCAAATCAATATGAACCAAGACAATTATACCTTTTCATGGAGCGATCTGGGCGACATCGAACTGGGTCGTCCCCAATTGGGAAATACGATCTATGTGTCAGTGTATCGAATGATGCAATTCTCATTGAGAAGTGCCATTGCCCAAATGTTTGACGGTACCACAGCTCAAAAGATCTTTACCAAAGCCGGCGAGATCTCTGGTAAAGAGTTTTGCAAAAACATGTTGAACAAAGAGGTTGATGCATGCAGCTTTTTTGACCAACTTGCCCGGGTGTTGAAAGAATTCAATATCGGCATTATGCGCGTTGAGAAATCAGATGTAGGCAGCTTAAAATTCACCGTGACTGTAGCGGAGGACCTTGACTGTTCAGGATTGCCGGATACCCATGAAACAGTATGCGGATATGACGAGGGTTTCATTGCCGGAATCCTAAAAGAGTATATGGGCATAGACTTTCTGGTAAAAGAAATTGACTGTTGGTCGAAGGGGAATAAGCTTTGCCGCTTCGAGATTAAAAAGAAAGCTTAATCGAAAGAATCCAATATATCAAAAAGAGGCTGCTCCGTTTGGAACAACCTCTTTTTTTGATTGAATAAAAGTCCCCTCAGATCTGTAGGAAATAATTATAAGCTATCCTTCTTCAATAAACCACATCCTTCAAGCGGCTTTCGGGAGTAACCTTCAACGATTCGATTTTACCATTTTTCACCACAGCCTCAACTGTTGTGTTATAGGGTGCGTGAAGTTTAAATTTAGCATTCCAATCTTTCGGCCATGCGGGAATCAGATAAATCTTTCTATCATCCACCTGCATCAGCATCTCCTGCAAGGCGATCATACCCGACCCTCCCCAGTTATGATCAGGCACCCAATCATGCCCTGGTCCCCAGAACGCGGGGAAACGCAATTTACCATCCTGCAACTTCAATACCGTATATTTCTTTGCCTCATCCGTCAAACCCAATCGGGCTGCAAATATAGCCGCCTGCGCCCAACTTTCGTGGTGATGATTTTTGACACAATGCGGATCATAGAAATATGCATTACAGGCGATATCCAGATCGGGCTTCCCGATACCATACAATCCCCAGGGATAAACGGGATAAAGCTGAGGGGTTTCGGTATTTTGAATGCGTGCCCAGACTTCAGCAGGTGAAAGCATCTTCTTTCCATCGAGTATGCGGGTCGGTACAGGCGGAATACGTTTCAGCATCATCGTCCATTTCTCCCGTTGCTCATCTGACAAGTATTGTTTGGGCAGCTCGGTCAGACGAGTCAATACCACTTTCAAAGCAGAAATATAAGTTGTAGAATTGTATGTCATCTTATAGGTTTCGGCAGCCGAACTCGGATAGAACACATAATTTCCGTCTGCATCCCAGATCTTTGCCCCCCGCTGCTTCGCCAACATCTGATAATGCTCGTCGAAGAAGGTGAGGCAACTTTCAATAAATGGGATATACTGCTGGATATCCCGCCCTTCATATCGTTCGGTCTCAAGCATCATATAGCAGAATTCAAGCGACGTTTCCCAGCTGTATTCCAGCCAGGCATTATACTCTATGCCTTTGTCGAAATCTTCAGGACGTTTATAGCCATATTCCGACATATTGGGTAGGCCAAAATTTTCGATTTGTTCGGTAAAGCAGGCTCCTTTGTGTTTCCAATAGACTTCACTGCGGAGCTCTGCCGTACGTTGCGAACGCAGGTAGAAATCAAACTGCGGCTTTATCATATCCAGATCACCGCTTTTAAACATCGGGTAATAAACCAACCGTTGATTCTGCGCCGTCATCAATCCACCGCCCCAATTACGATGGTCAGGCGTACCCAGCATGGTACTGTCTGTGAAAACGGGATCGAAAGTAAATAGCCCTCCGTTAAATTTAGTCGGGTATTCGCCGAAAGCATTACAGCCTAGCATGTAGCGAAAGAGCTGATAGTTGCGCCCAACCTGCCATGCAGCAGAGTGTTGCTCTTTCTTTAAGTCCCCTCCTTGGGAGGGGGTTTGGGGGAGGCTTATACAGATATAACTTCTTTCCCAATACTGCTTCCACCAATCCAGAGTTTTCCGTTCGGCCGTTTTAGCATTATTAATCGCATCCGCTTTGATTTTCGTCAATCCGTTTTTCCAGCTTTCAATATTTTCAGCTTTTGCCACATGAAGCGCCACATTAAGCTGAAATGAGCGGGAAGGTTTCACACTTTTCAGCTGCCATCCACGAAACGATGTATTAATGTATTTGCCTTCAGTCGTACCAACCGGCTTCATACCCGTTCCATTCATTGAACCACCAAATACCAGTTTTGCCAACGGATTGTGCAACTGGTTTTTCACCGACTCCAGACCTTGTTGACGAACCGTCAGGTCGAATACACTCTCAATATCGCTGCGATTCTGATGATAGAAAAGAACTTCATTCCCATCAAACCTTACCATATCTTTGCGGGTCTTCACCTCTAAGTTTTTGCGGGGTGATTTAAAAGAGTTTGAACGAAATTCTTTTGCAACAGGGACAAAATCCTCAAAGCGCCAACTTTCATACGTTGCGGTTGCTTCTATAGCTTTTGAACTTTTCACATCCACGTGCACTACAGGTCGAAATACATCTACCCAAAGTCTCACGGTTGCTCCCCCGCCACTGATGAGCACATTTCCTTTCTCCAGCTGCAATGCCTGCGAAAAGTCTTTCCCATTAAATGGATTGGGCGACAACGTCAGTCGCACCCGCCCGAGTTTCAGCATTGCATTATTCTCGTCGAACGTACCGCTGCGGGAGAGATAAAACAGAATATCTCCGTTTTCCACCCACACGTTCAATCCGACATCTCCGCCACCGCAGGGCATCGACTCGCTTGAGTTTTTGCTTTGGGTGTTCCAGACGACATTATAGGTGGATATTTTCTCGTTTTGTGCAGTTAAAGTGAAGATGGCTGTTAGAATCAACAGCACGGTAAGCCCGGTTTTGTAGAGTGTATTTTTCATAGCTGCTTTGTATTTGTCTATAGTATAACAAATATAAAGCTTCACGGGTAGATTATCAAGCGTAGTAAGACTTCGTAAACGGAATCAACAATATGAGCATGATTTTTGATGATTCGGAAGGATGGAAGGGTATTGAGCCTGAATTTTGGTTATAAAAAAACGATTCACTCGCCTTTTATCCGGGAATGAATCGATATTTTGAGATCAGAAAAGATGATATTAAAATATGACTGTTATTCCTTGACTATCTCTTCTAACCGTTGAATAAATTGCTTTGACAAAGGCAAAAGTCTTACGACTGTCTCCTCATCATAGTCAAAAAAATCATTATAGTCTCCTTTATGTCTCTTCTCAAACAAATCGGCATAATGCTTTGCCAAACGGATATCTACTTTTCCTGTTTTGACAAACAATTGACCAAATTTCTGTCGGGTTCCCGAATGACTTGAAGTCTCAATTCCATTTTTCACCAGCAATGCCCCGACTGCATAATAACAAGCATAATACATCCGGTTGACACAAGCATTCCAAAACCCATTTTCGCAAAGAACTTCCACCTCCAACAGTGTATCTTTCGCCCTATTTATGCGATATTGTGCATAATCCTCCGGTTGATAGCTGTCACTCATATCAGACCTCCCTCTTTCATCACATTTTTGTAGAATGGCGTAATGCTATATTTAGTAAACCATTCTTTCTCTGAATATATCATGGGACTGATCACTTCTCCGGTCTCAAACTCCAGATCATAAAGAGGATCAGTGATTTCATGTTCTATTTCCGGAGTAATCGTATCCCGATTCAATAAAATCAATATATCCCAATCCGAATCTTCACGTGCTGAACCTCTGGCTCTTGATCCATATAAATAGATTTTCGCCGTCATATCTTTTTCCAGGATCAACCGCTTAATCTCCTGCAATAATTCTTTATTATATTCTCCCATAATCGTATAAATTAGTAGAGGATTATCAAATACAAATATACGATCTTTTCAAGGTTAATGGATAACATGTTCCACTATTTCAGTACTCGCTTTATTGTTAAACATAACACTAAATTGCGATTCAACAATAAAAAGAAAACGATTCATTCTCTTATTCAGGAATGAATCGTTTTTTTGCTTTTATCATTGATCGGATGACTCGATGTAATCGGATCAATAGAGCTTCACAGTTACAAACTGCTATTGTTTTAGGCCCAGGTTTTGGAAACTTGAACCAGAAATTGACACTTATCGAGCGAGTCTATCGATAATAAGCAACAAAAAACCGTCTCAAATATCCTTTGAGACGGTTTTTCTATGAACTATATTTTGGATGAGGCTAAACGCGATTTACAGTTTAATGAATTCAACCCGGCGGTTTAGCGCTTTATTGGCAGGAGTATCATTCGGAGCGATGGGTTTGGTTTCTCCCAATCCGTCCGACTCAAGACGGGAAGCATCAATGCCAAATGAATTCACCAATTCACTTTTAACGGCAGCGCCGCGACGTTTCGAAAGATCCAGATTGGCAGCATCGGCTCCATCACTGTCGGTATGTCCCACAATTTTCACACGGACTCCCGGATTCTCTTTCAATATAGTAGCGATCTCTTTCAATGTACCATACGACTCAGCCTTTACCACATCTTTATTTACATCGAAATAGATGCCGTAACTAATCAGTTTGCCTTCGGTAAGAAGTTTGTTACGCATATCGGGAGCCCCCACGGCAATACGAACATTGCTGACCATCGCTGCTCCGTTTTCGAACCTGATCCTATCCATTTTCACACTCGCCAGCGGGAATGCCTTAGGCAGGTCAAATATCTTGGTTTCATTTGCGTATAATCTTACTCTTGCCTTTTGCACCCAAATGGATATATGATATTTCTGGTTTTCTTTCTGATAAGTCCCTTTATCTTCATTATGACCGCTCAATCCTAATCCCTGGCCTTCATTTCCATTGATATAGGTACGATAACCGGTTCTGCCAAAATATTCACAAAAGAACATGAATCCGGCTTTACCCGGTACTGCTCCAGCATCAAATGATTTGGCATTGACACTTTGCAGCAGCCTGAATGAATATCCGGCCATGCCACCCTCTGTCCCTTTAATGGGGATTATGTCAAATTCGATGGTGTAATTGTCGGGCAGTTTCAGTAATTGATCGTTCCAAACAGCATCCCTGCTGATGAATTTCATCCATCGACCGGGAAATAGATTGGTGGTAACAATCTCTGCCGATCCATTCGTATTCCATAACGCTGGAAAATCACCCACTGCATCCTGAGTAAAATCATCGAAGAAAATCACCTTTTCTCCGGGGATAAAGTCAAACTTTGAGTAGGACTGCAACGATGGAATCTTGTCTGTTGTTGAATTTACGTTACTGCCCTTTGATGAATCCGTATTTTTCTTTTCCGTCTGATTATTCAACACTTTATCCACTCCGCCTTCGACTGTTTTGTCAACCTTTTTATTGATGCTTTTATTGGCTGCGTTTTTCACTTTATTCAGGATATTAAACTGGCCGGTCACAGTAAATGAGAAGATTAACCAAACCGGCATAACTAACCACACGAATTTTGCTCTCATAATAATAAATTTTAGAAGGTCAATAATTATAGGGTAAAAAGAAGTCGGCCTGCTTGAAAGATAAGATCGGGATTAAAAGTTTAGGTCTTAAGGTTGTACTATGCGCCGGCAAAAATAAAACACCCGGATTGCAATATTAGTTTGAGGATGAAGCATAAGTTAACACGATCAGGCATAACACTTAAAACACTTATATTCAAATGTTTTTTAGCGCCAAAGCAGGAAGCAAAATGAACGAAGCCTCAACAATCCTGTCCATAGTTACCAATAAACAGAAACTCCGTTTCTCCGAACTTACATTCGGTGAAACGGAGTCTCATATTCCTTATAGAACACCTCTGATTTATGAGGTAAACTTATCCGGAATCTTATGTGCATCAATTACTGATCTTGTGTCTTGCTCAGATATTCTTTATGTGTCAATCCGAATGATTTGGTATTAAATGATTCCACTTCAATTTTCCAAACCTTCACATTCGTTATTGCCGGCAAAGAATAGGTGAACGGTTTATCTGTGAAATGGGACATCATGGTGTTCATGGCTTTCGCTTTCTCGTCGATGTCATCAATAAACACCACTGATCCACGGCAAATTACACTGTCGGAACGCATGCTGTAGCTGCAAGCCACATCCGCATGTTGGTAAACCAGTTTATCTCCAGTGCAAAAGGTGATGCAGAGTTTGTTATTGCGTTTCAGGATTTCGAGATGAGAGCCTTCCGGACCGGAGTGAAGGTAAATATTACCGTCATTGTATCCGAAGTTCATAGGCAACACGTAAGGTGTACCATCGGTATCAGCAAAACCGACATAACAGATCTTGCATTGAGCTATAATCTCTTCAGCTTTGTCTTGCTCTTGTGTGTGTATGGCTTTCATAATTATATTTGATTATTCTGGTTTTCTATTCAATTACCCGAAATTCATACCCTTCATTCTTTAACCATTCAATAGCTTTGGGTAGTGCATATCGGAGGTTATTTTCCGATTTCAGGGAGTCATGAAAAACTATGATTGAGCCGTTACGGGTAAGTTGTTTTACATTTTCAAAGACTTCATTCCCCGATAGGATCTTGCTGTAATCGCGGGTCACCAGGTCCCACATCACAATGCGATAGTTGCGTCGCAGGGCCCAGAACTGCGGACAACGGATATGTCCGTGCGGAGGACGCATCAGCTTACTATCTATATATTCCGATGCTTTAGAGACATTGGCCAGATAGTTTCGGGTGAGCGTGCGTAGACCTTGCAGGTGATTGAAGGTATGATTGCCTGTTTTATGGCCGCGAGCTAATACTTCCCGGTAAAGCTCAGGATACTTCCTGACATTATCCCCCACGCAAAAAAAGGTCGCTTTGATTTGGCATTGATCCAAAAAATCCAATACCCAAGGGGTTACCTCGGGTATTGGACCATCATCAAATGTGATGTAAACACATTTATTTTCCTGAGGCATTCTCCATACGGCTCCCGGGAAAAGGAGCCTGTATAAGAATGGCGGACGTTCTATCAGCATTATTGTTTCGAAGCGTGACTTGAATTCCAGCCCGCACTGAACGTTTGGAATGCCGGCATATATTTTTCGCCCAGTTTCGGATTGAATGTAGAATACAGTTGTAGTACAGATTGCAATACAGCCAGATTATTACCCACATCACTCATAGCAGAATTAAGCTGAGATGAATTCAGGGAGTAGAACCACTGTAAATTTTTCACACTGTTATCTGCAATGTTTTCAGTAATAGCTTCTGCCTTCTGTTTCTGACCCAAACGATAATAACATTCAGCCAAAGAAAGCGACGAGTAATCGTTTGACACGGTAGCTGGAGGAATTACCTTCATACATTTATCCAGAATTTTGAGGGCTTTATCATTTTTACCTTCCTGAATCAACGCGGTTGCAAGTCTTCCGAACATAAAGCGGAAGGTCTTACACATACGTAATATATTTTCGTCCAGATAGACCTTCGGATTATCAATTCCGCCCCATTTGAACTTATTCATCATATTATCGTACATCACTTCTGTATTGATTCCGCCATTAGCACCGAACTCTTGTGGTACAATATGGTAAGCCAATCCTTCGAGACTGAAGTATTTATTCAGATTGAGGTAGTTTTCAGAACCTACTGTCACTGCATAGCAGATCGGACGTTTCCACTGACTGTTAGCCAACATATCCAGGATAACCATTTCATGTTTGCCAATGTACTGTTTACCTTTGAGTGAAACAGTGAATTGTTTTAAGATTGGAGCGCTATGATTTTTGGCAACCGCTCCCGATTGAATCACTTGTGCAGAGTCAACCGGCAAGAATAGCGATTCGGTCGGAATAAATTCAAACTGAGTATCACCTTGTTTGATTTTCAGGTTAGGATCATCCGATTTAACGATATCCATCGCCTGACGAATATCCATTGGCTGATTGAGCATGTTTGTCACATAGACAATGTCGCGTGTACCCTGTACGTATTGATAAGGCTTAAATGAGATCGGCAGCGGAGCGGATTCGTAAGCCTGACGACGCATTTGATCGATATACCAATCGGTTTGCAGGTAACTGAGGTTACATACGCGCACATCGGTACGCACTCCCTCAACCTCCTGATTATACCAAAGCGGGAAGGTGTCGTTATCTCCGTTAGTAAACAGGACTGCATTTTTCGGACATGATACCAAATAGTTGTATCCGAAGTCGCGACAAGTATAACGACCTGAACGGTCATGATCGTCCCAGTTTTGAGCAATCATCTGGTAAGGAACAAACAAGCAGAGTAATGATGCGATTACAGCGCCGGTAGTCCCGTTGGTATACTTGCTGATTCCTTTGGCAAGCCCGGCTACACCCAGACCAATCCAGATACAGAAGGCGTAGAACGATCCGGCATAAGCATAATCGCGTTCACGCGGCTGGTAGGGATATTGGTTCAAATAGATGACAATGGCAAGACCTGTCATAAAGAACAGGAAGAAGGTGATCCAGAAGTCCTGAATTCCTCTTTGTCCTGAATAAGCCTGGAATAATAATCCGATGATTCCGAGCAATAACGGCAACATGTAGTATACATTATGACCTTTGTTGTTGGCCATATCGGGCGGTAAGTTACTTTGATCACCCACCAGATGTGAATCGATAAAGTTGAACCCGGTAACCCAGTTTCCGTTTTGTACTTCTCCATTACCCTGAATATCGTTTTGACGACCCGAGAAGTTCCACATGAAGTAGCGCCAATACATGAAATTCATCTGGTAAGAGATAAAGAACCGGATGTTTTCTATGAATGTCGGCATTTTCACCGTTGTATTCTGACCCATGACATTGACGTTAACATCAGTTCCCTTGAAGTTCGACCAGATTTTGTAAGCCTCGATGTGTTGTGGTTGTTTACTGTACATCCGGGGAAACAACATCTTGGTTTCGGGAGCATAGTCGTAATCTTCTTTGTAGCTTCCGATAGCATATTCATCTTTGTCTGAAGCATTCTTTTTTACTTTTCTCACCCAGTTTGGAGCACCTTTTGATACTACCGCCTGGCCTTTATCGTCGCGGGCAACCTCTGAAACAAAGGTTTCTCCATAGAAAAGGGGACGATCACCATATTGCTCACGGCCTAAATAACGACCCAGTGAGAACACATCTTCAGGAGAGTTTTGGTCCATCGGAGTATTAGCTGCCGAGCGAATCAGTATTAATGCATACGATGAATAACCAATCATGATAGACATCATGCAAAGCAAAGCAGTATTGATAAGGACCAGATTGATTTGCTTTTGTTTTATCAGATACCAGCCTAAACCGCCTAAGATAACCAGTCCGATGAAGACTCCTAAAGCACCATCAGTCAGAAAAGGAAGACCTACTAAAGCCGCAGAAGTCAGGAATGATGCAGTAATGCGAACTTTGTTCTGGCCTTTGGTCGTTTCGTAAAGGCCCCAAACGATAGATCCGATTACCAGAATCAGATAAAAATACAGTCCTGAATTGAAAGGCATTCCTATACCGTTGACAAAAAGGAGTTCAAACCAGCCTGCAACTTTCACCAATCCGGGGATCATTCCGTACATCACTAATACCAGCAATACTAATGAAACCAGTAATGCTTTGAGTGAACCTTTCAGGTCGGCATTGGGGAATTTTTTATAGTAGAATACCAATACAATGGCCGGAATACAGAGTAGGTTCAACAAGTGAACTCCAATAGAAAGTCCTGTCAAATAAGTAATTAAAACGATATACCGGGTAGCATGCGGTTTATCGGCAGCACCTTCCCATTTGAGAATCAACCAGAAAACTATAGCGGTGAAAAAAGAAGAGTATGCGTATACTTCACCTTCTACAGCCGAAAACCAGAAGGTGTCGGAAAATGAATAAGCCAATGCTCCTACTACACCACTACCCATGATGGCAATCAGTTGACCAACGGTCATTTTGTCATCATTTTTAACGACTAATCTTTTCGTTAAGTAGGTAATTGTCCAGAAGAGGAATAAAATAGTCAATCCGCTCAGGAGCGCTGACATGATGTTTACCATACGGGCAACTTGCGAAGGATCGGATGCGAAGTTGGCAAAGAAGCGCCCGGTAATCATGAAGAAGGGTGCTCCGGGAGGGTGTCCTACTTCTAACTTAAATGCTGAAGAGATGAACTCTCCACAATCCCAGAAACTAGCTGTAGGCTCAATAGTCATGATAAAGACCGCTGCCGAGATAGCAAAAACGAGCCAGCCTAAAACGTTGTTAATTAACTTGTAGTTCTTCATTTTTTATTTTGTCGTTAATCGTTTGCAATAGTAATTAGTCTTCTCACCATAGCCAGGGCTAAAAGCAAAAAAACCAACAGATATAGCCAACAGCTTTTTTTGGTTAAAAAAAGCAGCGCAAAGATAGAAAAGTTTATTCAAATACAAACAGTTATCACCTTGCGCCGTAATGCTTTCCAGTGAAATATATCAGGAAATGCTACAGAAGCCCTGCACCACGCTTTGCAATTTGTCTTTTTGCCCTACGATGGTCACCAGATCACCGGGACAGAAGACTATATCGGCAGCGGGCTGAATGATCTCTCCATCTTTGCGCTGTATGCTGATTACCAATGTATGAGAAATATGAAAGTTCGATTCCCGAATGGTTTTCCCCACAAACATTGAGTGCTCGTCGATCGTCAGATTTTGCATAGAAACGCCAGGCGATTCCTGCCCGGAGAGTTCCACTGTATCATGAATCTCCACCAGTTTACCGAAGTTTTTGATTTGTTCGTCATTCCCTACCACCGAAATGCGGTCGTAAGGCATCAGTTGATCACGTGCTGCAGGAATGTTGATATGTTTGCTACCGCGGTGTATACTTACAATACTCACTCCATAATTGTTGCGAAAGTCTGCTTTGTACAGATAACGACCCGTCAGTTCGCTGTCGGGCGACACCTCAAACTCGGCCATGTGAATATCATGAATCAGGTTGTTTATTTTGGGCAAACGAGCATCCTCCCGCGCATTGAGATGACGAATCATGGTTTTCTCCAGATGTAGCACTGTGCGGCGGATTTGCCGGGAAAACAAGATCACCAACATGCTTAACACTGCAAAACCAACCAATGTCCCTAACCGGAACGAGAAGAAATACACCAAAACAATCATCACAAACACCATGGCGATCAGAAACCGAAGCATAGCAATCGATATCAATGGGCCATGATTGTAACGAGAGTCTGTCCACATGGTACGAAACAGATCTCTCTTCACCCTTTTGAATGCTATTGACCAGAGCAATGG
Source organism: Bacteroidales bacterium (assembly GCA_963668555.2). GTDB lineage: Bacteria > Bacteroidota > Bacteroidia > Bacteroidales > UBA7332 > CAXXIC01. The sequence continues at coordinate 2,573,823 of CAXXIC010000001.1, read as the reverse complement.
AGCCATCACAGCCAGAGTAGCTGCACTCGATACAATGCTTGCAATTTCACTTCCCCAATGATTGATCAATACCGGGGTCAGGAATTTAAATGAGACCCAGATGATCCCGCTTAGCATAATGGAATGGATAATGATATGCAGTGCATAAGCTTTCAGAATCTGCTGCCAGTCAGTTTGCCTGTTGACGGTATTCGAACCGGCAGTATAGCGATCGAGAAATTCGCTCCAGCGATCCGGCATATGTTTCTGTAATCTCAGATAAGCCGGCCCTGACAGTCGCATTATAAACGGAGTAGTAAATGTCGTGATTACTGAAACTGCCACAGCCACTGGATATAAAAACGGAGCCGTCACCTTCAGGCTCGTACCGAGGCTCGCAATGATAAAGGCGAACTCCCCTATCTGCGCCAAACTGAAACCCGATTGAATCGCAATCTTCAACGGCTGCCCCGAAAGCAGAATGCCGGAACTTGCAAAAAAGATTTGTCCGAATATCACGACCATCGTGATTATGGCAATCGGTACGATATATTCGGTCAGCACTTGCGGGTCGACCAACATGCCCACCGAGACGAAGAAGACCGCGCCGAACAGGTCTTTCACCGGCTTGATAATTTTCTCTATACTTTCCGCCTCAATGGTTTCCGCCAGAATGGACCCCATGATAAATGCCCCGAGCGCTGATGAAAAGCCCACTGAATTTGCGATCACCACCATACCCAGACACAAGCCGACAGCTACTACAAGCAGCGTCTCTGCATTGAGAAATCGTTTCACCTTGCGTAAGAAGAGCGGAATCAGATAAATGCCGGTAAAGAACCATAACAGCAGGAAGAAAATCAGTTTAAATACACTTTCAGAGATAAACGATCCTTCAATTCCTTTGGTAACGGCTATCGAAGAAAGAATCACCATCATCAGGATAGCGAAGAGATCCTCAACGACCAGAACCCCGAATACCGTGTTGGTGAATTTCTGGTTTTTCATCCCCAAATCGTCAAAAGCCTTGATTATGATGGTCGTGGAAGACATGGAAAGCATCGCTCCCAGAAAAATAGAATCCATCTTTTCCCAGCCAAGCAGTTTGCCCGTAGCGAAGCCCGAAAGCATCATACCGGCCATGATCAAAACCGCAGTAATGACGGCTGACCCGCCCACATTGATCAGTTTCTTGAAACTAAACTCCAACCCAAGAGCAAAAAGAAGGAAGATAATTCCAATCTCCGCCCAAATATTGACGCTACCCACATCTTGTATGGATGGTATTATAGGAACTTTCACCGAAGCCAGAAATCCGGCGACAATGTACCCCAATACAACAGGTTGCTTTAACCATTTAAAAAGTAAAGTAATGGTTCCGGCCAAAATCATGATCAGGGCCAGATCGGATATCAATGGATTTAAATGCATATACTATATGGATTGGTGATTTTCACAAAAATACAAAGATTCTTTTGTTATCGGAACCTGCCCGGGGAATGCAATGTCAGAAATTATACCTTTTATATCAATAATTCGATCAATCTTTGGCAGAATATTTTTTGCTTTGTATTCTGTAATCTGAACACATCGGATTTTCATTCGACACAATCAATTTAACGAATAAATCTATCAATACAATGAAATTACACCGTTTAACGACATTATTGGGAGCATTAACCTGCCTCCTATTTTCGGCAAATGCCGCCGAAAAGTATGATTTTGTGGTCGCTCAGGATGGCAGCGGCGATTTTACCACGGTACAGGCTGCAATCAATGCCGTACCGGAAATGCGAACCAACCGTACCCGAATCTATATCAAACCCGGCAAGTATAAAGAAAAACTTACCCTACCAGCCAACAAAACGAATGTTTCGCTGATTGGTGATTGCGCTTTCTCCTCAATTCTGACATACGATGATTACGCATCCAAGAAGAATCGATTCGGCGAGAATATCGGCACATCGGGTTCTTCTTCATTCTTCATCTACGGAGATGGATTCACGGCTGAGAATATCACGTTCGAAAACTCAGCGGGTCCGGTCGGGCAGGCTGTAGCTGTTCGTATTGACGGAGACAAAGTTTGCTTCCGCAACTGCCGCTTCCTCGGATTTCAGGATACACTTTACCCGCACGGCGAAAAAAGTCGTCAATATTACCAGAACTGTTACATCGAGGGGACAGTCGATTTTATCTTCGGATTCTCCACGGCCTTCTTTGAAGAGTGTTCTATTGTATGCAAGACCAGCGGTTATGTCACGGCAGCCTCAACGCCACAGGGCAATGCTTTCGGATTCGTTTTCCAAAACTGCACCATATCGGGTGATGCACCTGACGGCTCATTTCACTTAGGCAGACCCTGGAGACCTTATGCGCAAGTCGTTTTCCGGGAATGTACTTTGGGCAAAGTGATCAATCCCAAAGGCTGGGACAACTGGGGCAAAGCAGAGAACGAGCAAACTGCTTTCTTTGCCGAATACAAAAACAAAGGCGAAGGTGCTAATACGAAAAACCGTGTATCCTGGTCGAAACAATTGACCGACAAAGAAGCGGAGAAATACACCAAGGCTAGTCTGTTTGTCGATTGGAATCCAGACAATCAATAATCTATTGGCACACAGATGACACAGATTTGAATCGATTCACACAGATAACATAATCCGTGTAAATCCGCGTTACTTGCATCCGTGTCATCAGCGTTCTATAAACATTACGATCAAACAATCAATGATGAAGAAAACAGCATTACTCATCTGTCTGCTATTGACAGTTTTATTCTCTGCAAAAGCAGAACAAAAGTACGATTTCGTAGTCGCTCAGGACGGCAGCGGCAATTTCACCAAAGTGCAGGATGCGATTGATGCAGCCAAAGCCTTTCCCGACAAGCCGATTACTATTTTCATCAAAAACGGAACTTATAAAGAAAAGGTAAAAGTGGCCGAATGCAATAATCACCTCTCGCTGATTGGCGAAAGCGCAGAAAAAACGATCATCACCTACGATGACCATTTCGATAAAATAAAACGCGGCCGCAACAGCACCTTCTACACCTATACCCTGATGGTGGATGCAGATGATTTTCATGCCGAGAACCTGACCATCGTGAATTCATCCGGCCCCATCGGACAAGCCATTGCCCTGCATGTGGAGGGAGACCGCTGTGTATTCCGCAATTGCCGCATTCTGGGCAATCAGGATACGCTTTATGCAGCGGGCCAAAATAGCCGCCAATATTTTGCCGATTGTTACATCGAAGGAACAACCGACTTTATCTTTGGGGCGGCTACGGCATTGTTTGACCGTTGCACGCTCTGCAATAAATCGGATTCCTATGTGACGGCAGCCAGTACACCACAGGGAAAACCATTCGGATTCGTGTTCCGCGATTGCAAGATTATAGCAACGGCAAATGTAAAGAGAGCTTTCCTCGGCCGTCCGTGGCGCGATTATGCCAGGGTGGTCTATATTCATTGCGAAATGGGAGCACACATCGCTCCGGCAGGTTGGGTAAACTGGGATAAGACCACTCGTGATAAAACGGCTTTCTATGCTGAGTTTGAGAATAAAGGTGCCGGTGCTAATACTTCGCAACGTATTGCATGGAGCCATCAGCTAACTAAAAAGGAAGCGGCCAAATATACAATGGAAAAGATTCTTTCGCCTGTTTTGCCGGTAGAGGCTAAGGTTGGAGAATGGACGAAGTAGGTCTTGAAAATAGAGAGAAAAAAAACGATTCATTCGTTTGCATGAAGTTGCGAATGAATGAATCGTTTTTTATTGTTTTATTGATTTGTCAGTTTCTCGATTACATCTATAAATTCAGTTGCTTTGGCCAGTAAGATTTCGCAGGTCTCTTTGTCATACGTGACAAAATCATCATAGTCTCCGGCATGTCTCCTATCGAAGAGGTCTGAGAAAAAGCGCCCCATCTCTTTTGAAACCAGCCCTGTCACTATAAAGCAATGACCGAACTTTTGCCGAACGCCTTTGTGTGTTTGTGCGTTCATATCATTCTTTAATAGTAATGCACTGATGGCATAATAGCAGGCATAGTAAGTTCTATTCACTGCTCCGATCCAGAAACCTGAATCTACCATCATTCTGGCTTCCTGCAATGTTTCATGTGATCGCTGCATCCGATACGCGATTAGTTCCGGTGTATCGCCCGTCATAACAAGACTCCTTCTCGTTCAATGTTTTTGTAAAAAGGGGTATTGACGTGGCGGGTTTCCCATTCTTTGCGGGTAAATACCATGGGGCTGATTACTTTCCCTGTATCAAATTCAAGATCATAGAGTGGGTCTTTTATTCTTCGCTCATCGTTATAGGTCAATTTCTCTTTATCCAACAGAATTAGCACATCAATATCTGATTCCTTTTTGTTATCCCCGCGGGCAAAGGAACCAAACAATATGGCTGTTGCCATTGGCTCTGTATTTTGTATGATCTGTTTGATCTTCTCCAACAGTTTCTTCTTGCTGATCATAATGGATGTGTATTATTGTAAAATACCTTTCTACAAAGATAATGCTTTTGGGAAAAGATTGTTCTGTAACCAAAAACGATTCATCCCGTTGGACTGAAAAATTGCGATTCGGTTGAGTCGCTTTTTTTTGTTGCAGATTATCTTGGGAATTATTATCCATCAGAAACCTGATCAAACCCTTCTCTGGCAAACCGAAAAGATCTTCACGATGTTATATTTGAGACCTGAGCTCCGGATGACTGCCATTTTTACTATATTTGCCCCAACCTTAATTTATCTATGGAAAACAAGATCGCAATTATTCGTAAGATTATAGAAGCCGCAAGTCAACTCTCTAAGATAGAATTATGCTTAAGCCAGGCCTCTATTGATCAATTAGCCCATATTATGGTGCGAAAGACGTTGGCCAAAGGCGAAATGTTTTGCCGTGAAGGGCAGGTATGCGAGTATATCACTTATATTGAGAAAGGATTAATCCGCCAGTATTACTATAAAAAACACAAGGATGTAACCGAACATTTCGCTAGTGATGGTGATATGTTTATCTGTACCGAAAGCTTTATCCGTCAGGCTCCCTCTCATTTGATGGCGGAAGCGCTCGAACCCTGCGACCTGTATTGCATCCATCACGATGCCTTTGAAAAATTGGCAGCGGCGAATCCCGAAATTCAATATTTCTACCGGTATATGTTTGCAGGCGCATTGATTTTATCTCAAATCAAAGCCGACTCTTTCCGCTACGAAACCGCACACGAACGCTACGAACGGTTGTTGAGACAACAACCCGAAGTGGTAAAGCGAGCTCCCCTGCAATATATTGCCTCATACCTGCTTATGACCCCCGAATCATTGAGCCGGGTGCGTGCAGGACTGCTATAAAACATATTCCTGATTGACCTACATCAAGAAAGATTTCCCTCTTCATTCTATTTGATCTACATCAATTCACTTCGGTGATTGATGATATAATTTTGCTGAAAAGAAAGAGCTTTTCAGCCGGATGTGTGTTGTTATTATATCTACATATTTATCTCTGAAAAAATCTTCTTTTCGTTACTTCAACATTAAGCGAAGTAGACCTAATTAACCTGAACATTCTATTATTTATAAATACAAAAACCATGAAAACAAGAAGACCTAAAATTCTTATGTTGGCCGCTATTGCTACCTTTGGGCTGACCTCAGCCATTAGTGCCCAAGCTCCTGCCAAAGGAGATTCCACCACAGTGAAACAGAAAAGTAAAGAAGAGGCGAATCGTAATGTTATGCTGAATGCATCCAGTGCGACCGGTCCACGTCAGGTGCCGATCGGTATTCCGGGCATGGGCATTGAAATCACAATTAATGAGGATAATCTGCCTGTTGCACTCTTTTTCTGGCCCAACCTACCTACGCTGCACTGGAGAGCTGATGCGAGCTTATCGCGAATAGGTCTCTATAAAATCTCTGAAACCGGTATTGTAAACGGAGCAGTAGGCTACGCGGTCAACTCCGATTCCCAATTAGGTGGTGACAAGTTTAACGGTAAAATAAACTATACCGGAAACCACTTTGGTTCACAACAATTTGATATGAACCTGAATGGCCCTATCGGAAAAGGATGGTCATACACCGCAAGTATGTACCAATACACCAATCCCGGTTACTTCAAACTGGGCTATGCCGATGAACTGGAGCGCACCCAGATGTATAGATTCGGACTAACCAAGTCATTTGACAAGAATAAAGGGAACTTCTCGGTTCTCTATAAATACTCTAAATCAAAAGATTTGGGAAGCTTTGTCGGGTATAGCTATGCGCCTTTTACTTACAAAGGAGATGGTAGTATAAAACAATTGCCGGGGATTTCTTTGGGTACAGAATCAAACGTACAAAGGGAAGGTCTGATTCAGTATAGGGATATAATCACCGGGGAAAAGAAAACGGCTTCACTAAATGATAACGACATTAGTGGTAGTTATGCTCACGAAGTTACCGGACTGTTTAATTACAAGTTTAATAATGGTATGAACCTGAAGGTGAGTGCCAAATATCAGAAATCATTGTCCAGCATTGTAATGCAAATCCCATTAGGCATTACTCAAAATGTAAAGGCTTCAGATGGTTTTGGTTATTATGGTTCGGGGGATGCTTTTTCCGGTAATGTACAGACGACTTTATCGCTACTTGACCAGGCTAACCTGAATGATTTCTTCTATACATCGGAATTGACCAAGCAATCAGGAAATCATAACTGGAGAATTGGATTAAATGAATGGTATTCTAAATGTGACTGGAAGGCTAACGGGTCATTCTATTTTCAGGAATCGGCTGCATTACCTCACTTGTTGACTAATAGTGGTACCGGTACTTTCTTTGGATTGAATAGTAGTTCTGAAGCCTACAAAGGATACGAAAACAAACTGGCTGCCTATTTTACCGATGATTGGGATATTACCAAACGCCTGAATGTTTACTATGGTGTTCGTGCCGAGTATCAGAAGGTGAATGTTGACAACCTTCCTTATGATCGTTATTCAGATTTTTATGTTGGCAGCAAGAATCCTACGACCGGAGTTGTGACTAACTGGGTAAATACAGATCGTAACTTCCTAAATACAGTATGGTCTGCTTCGGCAGTGTACAAACTGACTAATCCGTTTGGATTGATTGGAGAGGTTGATTATAACCAACAACATACCCACCTGGAAGGTTACGGAGGTGCAGAAGTACCACCGTCAAAAGTAATTCCTATTACAATCGGACGCGTAGGTGTCTACTATAATCACAAATTGTTTAGCCTCGTTTCAGCACTGACATATATTAAGAAAGATAACTTCTACGAACGTAGATACATGACAAATCCGGCTGATTTTACCGATAACCAGACTATTGCATGTCGCTACAACGTAAGAACTATTGGCTGGACTACAGACATCGTGACCAATCCGTTCAAAAACTTCAACATGCACTTCCTGTTGACGTTGCAAAATCCGCAATACGATAACTTCAAGTTCAATGCATTTAACAAAGAGTACGATTTCAGTGGTAAAAACGTAACCGGACTTTCCAAAACACTCATGGAAATTGACCCAAGCTATAATCTAACAGACAAACTTCGTCTATGGGCAAGCTTCCGTTACTTTGGAAAACAGTATGCCAACCTGAGCAATATTCTTTACTTCAACGGTCATTGGGAGACTTTCGGAGGTGTAAACTATGCGCTGAACAAGAACGTGAACCTGGGCGTAACTGTTGTTAACTTCCTTAACCAGACAGGTGTAAGTGGAAGTATTGGAGGATCAGATCTGATGACTGACGCTTCAAAATACAAAAATTACCTGATGACGGGTTCATATATCAGACCATTTACAGCTGAGTTTAAAGCTTCAATTAACTTCTGATAATTCTTTAGTCAACAGTTAGTCGCCTTTTACTTCTATTCTGTTTAGTAAATTGATGTACTCACAGGGGACGGGATTGAAATAACAAGGCTTTCAATAGGTATTTACACATTCTCAATATTCAAAAACAATAATCACATGGTACTGATATTATCGGTATCATGTGATTTCCCAAACAAAAAATTTAAAGGCCATATGAAAAATACAAGATTTAGTTTGGTGGCATTGCTAACTGCCATGTTGGTTATGCCCTCTTCCTTTGCTGCAAAGAAAGCAACATTGGTTACATCTACTGAGAAATCGCCCTGGTCGAGTATGTCTGCTGTAATTTCCGGAAAATCAGGTGAAGCGGATATTGTTATTGATCCGGCTAAAACTCAACAGACCATCACTGGCTTTGGTACCTGTTTTAATGAGCAGGGCTGGGCATCTATCAATTCCTTATCTGCAAAAGACCGCGAATCTGTCCTCAAAGAGCTATTTGCACCCGGTGTAGGTGCCGGATTTAATTTCTGCCGGATGCCTGTCGGTGCTAATGATTTTTCGTTGAACTGGTACTCCTACAATGAGACAGATGGTGATTTTAGCATGAATAATTTCTCCATTGATAATGATAAAAAGACTTTGATCCCATTTATTAAAGGTGCGAAAAAGTATAACCCAGGACTGCAAATCTGGGCATCACCCTGGAGTCCGCCTTCATGGATGAAAAAGAACAAGCACTTTGCGATGATGGCCTACGCTCATGCGTTTGAATTTTTTGAGAGTCAGCATTCCGGTCAGAAGCTTGCTGATGATGAGGTGGGTGTAGTTAATTTCGGATCACTGAAATCGTACGTAGGCAAGAAATATGACAATGGACTGAAACCCGGTCCCGGAAACGAAGGCAAGGAAGGTACGGACATGTTTATCCAGGATGAAAAATACCTGAAAGCCTATGCCTTATATTTCTCCAAATTTATTGACGCATACAGAGCTGAAGGAATCAATATCTTCGGGGTTATGCCTCAGAATGAGTTCAACTCTGCACAAGTATTTCCCAGTTGCTGCTGGACTGCAAAAGGGTTGGCGAATTTTGTCGGCAAATACCTTGGTCCGGAAATGAAACAAAAAGGAGTGAAGGTCATGTTTGGCACCATGGAACGTCCCAACGTAGCATTAGTAGATACCATTCTTAACTCGGAAAGTGGCAAATATATTTCAGGGATCGGCTTTCAGTGGGCGGGTAAAGATGCTCTTCCGGTCATTAATAAGAAATATCGGAATTTAATGCTGATTCAATCCGAACAGGAATGTGGTAACGGAGATAACGATTGGGCATATACCCTTCATTCATGGGATTTAATGAAACATTACCTGAACAACGGTGTGACGGCTTACGATTATTGGAACACCTCCCTGTTTAATGGTGGTGTCAGCCGTTGGGGTTGGATGCAGAATTCTTTGGTCGTGGTGGATAGCGTAGCTAAGACATTCAAATATACTCCCGAATATTATTTGTTGAAGCACGTAAGCCATTTTGTGAAATCCGGTGCAAAGAAGATAGAAACCGCCGGTGCAAACAAAGAGGTGTTGGCATTTATCAACCCGGATAAAAGTATCGTCATCACTGTTGCCAATTTAGATGCAAATGACAGACAAATAAATATTAAAGTCGGTACTGAGACTTATTCTCCAACATTGAAAGCCAACTCGTTCAGTACGCTTTTGATCAAATAAAAATATAATGAAACGAGCATGCATAAGTGGTTACACCAGAAGAGGATGACCTTGCATGCGATGAGGGTGTCCCATAGAAAAATAGTCTATTCGGTAAGAACTACAACGATCAATTTGTAAGCTCAATTATCTCAGAATAGACTTATGGGACGCCCTCGTCATGTGATACCAAATTTAAAAACAAAAGGTCTCATGAGAAAAATTAAAAGGCTGATATTGTCTGGTAGCCTGATGTTGTTATTGCCACAGCTTATTGTGGTTGGACAGACCCCTAACGTTTCCTATATAGCGGTTGGCGGTAAAAGGTTTATCGACCTGAATAAAAACGGCAAACTGGATGTGTATGAAGATACCCGTTTGCCGCTTGATACTCGTCTGAATAACGTAGTATCACAACTGACTGATGAAGAAAAAGCCAGCTTTCTGATTGGTATTGGCATGCCGGGATTTGATGGTATTGTCCCGATTGTCGGTTATGTGGAAACAGGCAAGGTGCCCGGTGCTGCCGGTGGAACTCAACCGATTGAACGATTGGGTATCCCAACGGTTACAGTCGCTGACGGTCCTGCCGGATTGCGCATTGCTCCGACTCGTAAAAATACGAATAAAACATACTATTGTACCGCATTTCCGGTGGGTACAGCTTTGGCTTCAACCTGGAACGAGGATTTGGTAAAAAGTGTAGGTAAAGCCATGGGGAATGAGGTAAAAGAATATGGTGTGGATGTTCTCCTGGCTCCTGCACTTAATATTCATCGCAACCCGTTATGCGGTCGTAATTTCGAATACTACTCTGAAGATCCGTTGGTGGCAGGTAAAATTGCAGCTGCTTACGTAAATGGTATCCAGTCCAATGGCGTAGGAACTTCTTTAAAACACTTTGCCGCCAACAATCAGGAAACCAATCGTCTGGGTGTAAATGCCCACATCAGTGAAAGAGCCATGCGTGAAATTTACCTGAAAGGTTTTGAAATAGCAGTGAAAGAGTCCCAGCCATGGACGGTGATGTCATCTTACAACAAGGTAAACGGTACATATACGTCAGCCAGCCACGACCTCCTGACCACTATTCTTCGCTCAGAATGGGGATTCAAAGGCACTGTAATGACCGACTGGTTTGGCGGCTATTCTAACTTAAGTGCAATCTCCAATCCGTCTTATTCCTGTGATGTGGTCAAACAGGAGATCGCAGGAAATGATCTGTTAATGCCTGGACTAAAAACCCAAAAGAACCTTATTCTCGCATCAATGAAGAATGGTTCTTTATCGAGAAAAGTGGTAGATATGAATGTCAAAAGAATCATGAAAATGGTTTTTGAATCACCTGCTTTTACCAACTACAAATATTCGAATACACCTGACCTGAAAGAGCATGCTATGGTATCACGTCATGCTGCAACAGAGGCTATGGTGCTGCTAAAGAACGATAACCAGACATTACCTTATGCAGCCTCTTCAGCTCCGTTAGCTGTTTTCGGTGTGACATCCTATGATTTTTATGCCGGAGGTACCGGTAGTGGTGATGTGAACAAAGCATACTGCGTTTCACTGATCGAAGGTTTGACCAATGCCGGGTACAAATTAAATAAAGAGGTAGAGAATAGCTATACACCGTATGTGGCTCAGAAAGTTAAAGAAGAGAATGAGCGTCGAGCTAAAGAAGGTTTGCTGGCAACAGGCGTGAAAATTCCTGAAATGAATCCGGACAAAGCTTTTTACCAAAAAGCCGCCGAGACTTCACCCGTAGCGATCATCACATTGGGAAGAAGTTCCGGGGAAGGCGTTGATCGCGGTATTGAGGGTGACTTTAATCTGGCTCAGGGGGAAACGGATATGATTAACAATGTGTCGGAAGCGTTCCATGCACGGGGCAAAAAGGTAATCGTGATCATGAACATTGGCGGTGTTATTGAAACTGCCAGCTGGAAAGATAAGGTCGATGCGATATTGCTGGCATGGCAGGCCGGTCAGGAAGGCGGAAACGCGGTGGCTGATGTCCTTTCGGGCAAAGCCAATCCGTCCGGTAAACTGACCATGACTTTCCCGGTGAAATATACCGACCACGCATCTTCGAAAAACTGGGAGATCAACACCAACGTAAGCTGGATGGGAACCGACGACCCCAAATTACAGGAAGTGACTTACGGCGAAGGGATTTATGTAGGATACCGCTATTTCAACACCTTCAACGTAAAACCTGCTTACGAATTCGGTTATGGACTTTCTTACACTGATTTCTCTGTTTCAAATATGCAACTGAGCAGCAAGACATTTACCAACAACATTACTGTTACCGTGGATGTTAAGAATACAGGCAAAGTTGCCGGAAAAGAGGTGGTACAATTGTACCTGTCAGCTCCGGCTAAAAAAATAGACAAACCGACTTCTGAGTTGAAAGCATTTGCCAAAACCAAACTGTTGCAACCGGGCGAAACGCAGAAAGTAACGCTGACCATCAAGGCGAAAGATCTGGCATCATTTGATGAAGCGGCGTCTGCCTGGGTCGCTGAAGCCGGAACTTACAAAGTGTTGGTGGGAACCTCTTCTCTCAATATCAAACAGTCGGGTTCATTTACTCTGGCTGCTGACCGTGTAGTCGAAAAGACTCATCCGGCTTTTGCGTTGGATGTGAAGTTTGATGATTTGAAGAAATAAATCATTTTACCTCATTATGCACTATTACAGTGTGCAATGAGAATGGTATGGATGCACCCTCTACCTGCCCGCCACCAACCTCAGGGGGATAACTGAAAACGGTAAGCCTGCCACCCAATCGGCAGGCATCCGGTTCCTTAAATTTGAAAACGGCAAAGCGGTATTTGAGCTTTCTTCCGGGAGCTACCGTTTTGAGTCGGATTTTTAAATAGTGCGTGTGTTGCAAGTGTGAACCCTATCCTGTGTTATACAGGGTGGGGTTTTCTTGTTCATAACTACGCTATTTGGCACACCGGCAGCGGCTCTATCCCGATGATCTACGGAAGAAGGCAACTTAATAGCTGGATTGTAATGTGTGGAATATTCGGTTTGATCTGAATATTTTGTATATTTGTCAAAATATTCGGTTATGGAAGAAAATATTGCAGCTGTTGCAAGGTATAACTTTTGGGATAGAAAGAAGCCTGACTTAGGTTATGAACGAAAAGATTATCTGGAAAGAATCGGTCGTTTTTCAGGAAATAGGTTGGTGAAAGTATTGGTCGGGCAGAGGCGGACAGGTAAAAGTTACCTGCTTCGACAGATTTTGCAGCAATTTATCCAGTCTGGCATACCTCCTCAAAATACCTTTTATATCAATAAAGAATTTATTGATTACGACTTTCTGTCAGATTACAAAGCATTGGCCCTATTGATAGAGGCTTATAAGTCAGAATTTAAACCACAGGGAAAAGTATATCTGTTTATCGATGAAATTCAATCCATAGACGGCTGGGAGCGACTGGTCGATTCCTATTCCCAGGATTTTACCGATTCATACGAACTGTTTATCAGCGGCTCTAACTCACAAATGCTTTCGGGTGAATTGGCTACTCTTTTGTCGGGTCGCTATATCTCGTTTCAGATATTTCCGTTTAGTTTTTCCGAGTTCTGTGATTTCAAACAAATGGAACAAAGCAAGCCGGCTTACCTTGAATATCTTCAGACGGGTGCTCTTCCCGAATTATTTCATTTACCTGAAGCTGATACGAAAAGGCATTACGTTTCTGCTGTTAAAGACACGGTCTTATTGCGCGACATTATTCAACGGTACAACATCAAAGATGCCAAACTACTGGAGGATATTTTTGTCTATCTGGTCAATAATGCGTCTAATCTTGTTTCGGTCAATAATATTGTCAACTTTTTCAAATCGAGGAACCGGAAGACTAATTACGAAACTGTAGCGAATTACATCCAGTACATCCAATATACATTTTTGATCCATCGTGCAGAGCGATATAACATTAAAGGGAAAGAAATTGTATCGGGAACCTGTAAATATTATATGAATGATCTGGCATTCCGAAATTATCTCTATTCCGGATTTGGGTACGGAGTCGGTTATCTGTTGGAAAATGCGGTCTATCTGCAATTATGCCAGGCCGGATATGAGGTTTTCGTGGGGGCATTGCGAAATGCGGAAATAGACTTTGTAGCTAAAAGAGAGGATAGAATCCTCTATCTTCAAGTGGCATATCTGCTAACAGACGAACCGACCATTGAGCGTGAATATGGTGCATTCAAATCAATAACAGACCATTATGAAAAGATGGTTGTAACACTTGATGATGTCTCTTTTCCTTCCAGAAATGGGATCAGGCACGTGCAGGCGTGGAAGTTGGCGTCTGTTCTTTCTGACTCGTAAAGGTAAAATGTGATGACGCTTATACGAGGCATTCCGGTGAGCGCTATCCTGTGTAATGCCCGGTGGGATTTCTCTGTAACAGACAAAAAGGGCCTTCTCCCAAATGAGAAGACCCTTTTATAGTAAAGTTTATCACACCGGAAACCAGTAGTTTATCATCGTTTCAACCACCTGATCAGATTCTTTAATGCAAGCGAAACCACAAAACTCACAACGGCGCCTATCACCGCCAGGATGATCGTTCGCATCATGTCTTCGACAAATACATTGCTGAATACCGTCAGTAACAAACCACCGAAAGTCCCGGCATACACATTTCCGTTGGCCGATGTTTCAACGATTTCCATTTTCAGTCGTGTGGGTTACCGGTGTTATCCACCGCAGTCTGACTCACCGCTGTCATGACACTCCCGGCTACGGCAACATATCCCGCTACTGATACTAAAGCAGCCGGTAATGCTACCGGTGCCGCCAGGATGGTACCACCGACCGCTGCAAGCGCAATTCCGACGGTGCGCAGCGTCTTGAAGAACTTCGGTGTGGGGGCTTTCACGCGTTCGGCAACGCTCATTTCATCCGGGTTGCCGGTTACAGGTTTTCTTTTACTTGTCATAGTCTTACACGGCTGCTGGGGTAGTCATTTCTACAATGGACAACACATTGAATGCGTTGTTTTTCAACGAATAATCCTCATTGTTCACCGACTGTACATAGTCGATGGAGAGCAGATGGAAATGAATACCGGCTACAGCAGGCGCTTTTGCCGGTAAAAGCGAAATAGCCTGAGCGGGAGCATCGATTGCCAGGCGAACGGGATCCGATACGATCATCTCAGATTCCCCGGTTTCAAAGTTCACACTCGCAAAACCACTTCTGAAGATAACGTGAGTCGCACCATTCGGGAGAGTGATCTCTTTTTGAGGGAAGAATGAATCCATAGAGATTTCACCGGTTTCGGTGTTTACCCGGAATGATTTGAACAATACTGCACTCAGAACGGTATTGATATTGAAGTCAAATCCTTTCAGTAAAGGATATGCACCCTCTTTACCGATCCCGACTGCCACGCAACGTTTTCCCCGGGCACTTACTTCGTCCAGTTTTTTGATTTGGGCCATGACCTGTGTCATCCTCGATGTCACCCGCCCGTCTGATGCATCGTTACCCAACACGCGGACCGTGTCGCGAAGCAGTTTCCCTGCAGAAGCAGCATTGGAAAATTCCTCACCGTTTTCCCTGGTTCTTGCAAATGCCGGATCGTTCGCTATCCGGGATGCATCCACACCGCCTTTTTCCTTCGCCATGTAACCGTCTTTCGATTTGTAGAAAGTAATTCCACCCATCGTTCCTTTTAACTTCAATAAACTTTCTTGTGTAGCCATAACATTTGATTTTTTAAGTTTGACGCTACAAATATATAGTGGCTGGTTGTAGGTTGTATATCAGGTGCTTCCGACTGTGAAGGTCCTTGCCGTTTTTGCCGTTTTGTGCGTTTTTACTTGAAGAAATTGTCGTAAATTTGTGTTGTAAAATTATGAAACGATGGAAGTAAAACGCATTTGCATATATCCGAAGGATGTACAGCGCATAACCGGCAAGAGCGAACGTTACGGCCGGATGTTGATTGCACAGATCAAAGCGCACTACCGCAAGCAGGAACATCAGTTCGTCAGCATCGAAGAGTTTTGCCAGTACACCGGCCTCAAAGCCGATCAGGTACACCCGTTCATTGCAGGATAACAGATAGCTCAGGTAATCTTCGTAGGCTATCTGCCATTTTCATCTCCTTACTGTACTATTTTTTAGTCCGCAATAACTACTTTTCTCATCTCCATCTACACTGCTTTCAGCTTATAACTGTAATAGATATTTAACATCGCATGTTTAAAATAATTATAATTTTACCCGCGCATTTCAGATGTATTAATAGGTTAATATTGGTGTAGTATTTAATCATGTTTAATTGGGTGCGTATTAGCAGCATATGTACCTTTAATCCTTGATCTATGATCCCATTCGTAACTAAACTCCATAAAAATCTGGACAAACAATTGCAGGAAATAGACTTAAAAGAAGAGGACGGTATTAAAAAATCACAGGAATCGATCTGCCTTATAAAGAACGCACTCCCTCAGCTAAAGAAATATATTTCAGAGCATCCGTTTAAAGATGAACAGGAAGAAATTCAGTTTTTCAAGTTACATAAACCGGAGATAATTAGTAAACTTCTGTATCACCTGAAATTTCACGAAATTGAGAGCAGGCGACCCATTGGTAGTTTCGAAAAACAAAAAGCCTATTATCTGCAACATCTTGAATCGCTGACTTTTTTCTTCAATAACCATTCTGATTTTTATCACTATTACAGAATGAATTCCATTTTTCTGGACGACAAATACTTTGTCAGGGGGAAAGAAAATCATTTTCACTCGCAGGATAACCTGATCTATTATCTGGATCCGGATTTTTCTACCTCTCATGATCTTATCTTGGCGCATATCAAAGCCAATGACCGTCTGGAGCTATACCTCAAAAATGAAATTGAAACGCTTTCTATCCGGGAGGCCAATCCCAACTGGGGACAACCTGGCGACACCGGTTGTAAGAAACTGGTATGGACGGTGAGTAAAGTGGCTTTGGTTGAAGTGGCTTATGCTCTCTTCGCTGCCGGAGTATTCAACCATGGGAAATGCGATATTAGTGAAATTGTTACCTATTTCGAACAAGTATTCAGTTATCGTATTAGCGACACCTACCGTACTTTCATGGATATTAAAAAGCGTAACAATCCGACCCAATTTCTGGATTCTCTCAAAACATCATTACTTCGGGTACTGGAGGAAAAGCTTTAGGTGCCACTAAGGCCAGATAGATTCGTAAAATATTTATACGCTTTCTATTATCACAGAGTTTTACACAGAGAGTGCTGTCGAATCTCTGTGGTGAAAAAAGTCTCAAGAAATGCGATATTATTTCGATCCCCCACTTGGCGCGTGTTTAGCGAAAGCGTAACTCGTGCCCATAATTAAGACAGCTTGTAGCTGTCACATATTAAAAACTAAAATTCAAATGAGCAGAATCGAACTCATCGGATCAATTAGCTTCCAAAAATCTGCTTTCCAACTTGGATTACCTTGGGAATCCATTCCGTTTATTTCTGCCAATTTTGCCGGAAACAAAGAATATGTCCCAAAAGTGTAGCCTGACGCGAAGATGCCATAACGCGAAGTAATAACTTTTTGAAAATAATAACTTTGCGACTTAGCGTCTTAGCGTTTAGAATATTGTGCTGACTTTTTGGACTGCTTCTTCTAAAAAACAATCCAATGGCAGAATTTAAAATCGCGTTGCAAAGAACGCTGGTACACGAAGGCGTTTACAGTAATGATCCTGACGATCAGGGAGGTGAAACCTACAAGGGTATTTCCCGAACCCGGCACGACGAATGGGCGGGTTGGGCAATGATCGACCGGTACAAACTGAAGGCTGGTTTTCTGAACTCACTCAACAATGATTCCCGGTTACAGGCTGAAGTCGAACAATTCTACCGGATCTCTTTCTGGAATCCGCTTCATGGGGAACAGATGCAGGATCAATCAGTCGCAGATTCCATTTTCGATTTCGGTGTCAATGCCGGTATCAAAACCAGTCTCCGGCTGGCCCAATGGGTGGCCGGAGCCGTTGCTGATGGCGTTATGGGCGAAAAGACCCTCGAAAAACTGAACGCCTGTCCTCCGGCTCACTTCCGGATTGCCTTTACCCTCGCTAAAATTGACTATTACATCTCCATCATCAAAAAGCGCCCCGCCAACAAAAAATACCTCTTCGGCTGGATCAATCGCGCGCTGGATTTTAATGATACTGCAGTCCCGTCTTGACGATAATGTGTTGCAGGAATGAGTGGTATCTTCTGGTTCAAGTCTGTTACTTGGACCTAAAATCAAATCAGTTTATAACTGATTACAGGAAGAATTCTTCATTCAATAGGTATAACTAACTTCTCAAAAATCAAAAAACAATGAACTACATCCATCATCTCACCGGCTTTTTTCATCGCATCTCCACAGACAACAGGCTCAATCCGACCCATGTAAGTCTGTATATGGCCCTTTTCCAGTTTTGGAATGTAAACCATTTCTGTAACCCCATATCCATCTGCCGGCAGGATCTTATGAAAATCAGTAAGATCAGCGCCAAAGCTACCTACCACAAGTGTATCAACGATCTGCATGCTTATGGTTACATTGTGTATGAACCCTCCAATAATGCGTTCAAAGGAAGTTTCGTTACCATGCCCGGTTTTCAGGCAGGAGCTAAATTGCTTCCGCTCTCTGACCGTACTAAAAAAGAGACAGCTGCTGAACCGGTGTCAGACCGGTCCCGTACTAATATCGGAACAGGCGTTGAACATGCGCTAGTACCTTCTATAAACTATATAAACAAGACAAACACTATAAACCAAAGAGAGGAGAACAACGAAAATATAACCGGTTCAAAAAATGATCCGGTTGTCCACACACCCAAAGAAATCTCAGTTGTATCCGATACCCATCCAACACCGGTAGTGACGAAGCCGCCTGTCCTGAAATCCCCAACGGAGAAAAAGCCAAAGGGGGGCGCAGCCATTCCACCGACCATCGAAGAGGTACAGGCCTATTTTACCGGACAAAATTGCAGTGTTACCGAAGCGGAGAAGTTTTACAACTATTTTCAAAGCAACGGCTGGAAGGTAGGAGGAAAAACTCCCATGAAGGACTGGCAGGCAGCAGCCCGCAACTGGATGATCAATGCCGTAAAATTCTCGCAACGCACAAACGATGTCCGCAGTCCGAATCCGCCCCGGGTTGATGCAACATCCACTAAAAATTATTCCGAACCGTTATGAGTCAGCAATCCGGTCCTTTGCTCTCTGTCCTGCAAACCCGCGGCAGGGAGCTCTTTGGCGATCGTTTCGCCATTGATCCCGATGACACGGAAATCATCCAAAAGCTAATGGCTTATTTCCTGCAGGACAGCCGTGCGTTAGCGCACTTCAACCTCGATCCGCACAAAGGAATTCTGCTGAGTGGCCCGGTCGGTTGCGGAAAGACCAGCCTGGTAACGCTGATTCGCAGCCTGATCCCGCCATTAGAGCGTTACGGTGTCAAATCATGCCGTGAAGTCACGTTCGACTTTATCCGGGACGGTTACGAGGTTGTGCAGCGCTATAGTACGCACGCCTACCGGTCGTCCGACCGCCAACCCCTCGCTTTCTGCTTCGATGATCTCGGGGCGGAAAGCACTCTGAAGTACTACGGCAACGAGTGCAACGTCATGGGGGAGATCCTTCTGTCGCGGTACGACCACTACATCAAATCCGGCATGCTCACCCACGCTACCACCAATCTCTCCGCCTCCGAGCTTGAGAGCTACTATGGCAGCCGTGTCCGCTCCCGCATGCGGGAGATGTTCAATCTGGTGGCTTTTGACCGGAATGCGGGGGATAAGAGGAGGTGATGGTTTTTCTTTGACGATTTCTTTTATGACGCTGTCAGGTGCAGGCACGCTGACAGGTCTCCGGATGCGCATGTCTTTGCTCTTAATAAGCAGTACTACGATCGTATACCAATAACCTGACAGCGTCGCAGACCTGTTAGCGTTAAAAATAGACCTACCAAAGCTTAACGCTGTCAGGTGTAAACACCTCCCTCCCGCTACATTTCCAACCATTGTTCAATTGCCTCTATCTCAAGCTTTCCATTATGCATATATTTGAAATTTGCATCATCATCAAACCAACCTATAACGGATTTCCGGTATAACTTTGTTGGTTTTACCGAAATACACGACAAGTAGGAAGACCACGGATATTCCAACGGGTGTTCACAAAAGCCATGATGAACAGGATTATGATGAATGTATAAAACTACATTTTTCAAATAGACTTCGTTATCAATCTCTTTTCTCTTAAAAGGTCGTTCAAACAAATTACCATGCCGTTCAGATACAATATTATGATATCTGGCATAAGCATTAAACAGATGAGAAAAATGCCGGTAAGCTACCGGAGTTCTTCCTTCGGGAATAGTTGTTCTTTTTATTACTGGCTCCGTTTCCCATTTCACCGCATGGAAATCTTCATCATTTGGAAAATCAGGTCGTGAATACTTATAAACGATATCTTCTTTTATTCGAACTAACAAATGAAAGTGATTTGGCATCAACACCCATGAATAGGTCTCTGCTACCGGTTCGATAAATTTCGAATACAAATGCAGAAAACGCTCATAATCTTTCTCATTACGGAAAAGATTCTCTCCATTAATACCCCGGTTATAAATATGATAATACTTCCCGGATTCAAGAATAAGCTGATTTGACATATTATTCGTTCCTTTTTTCGTCTTGACTTTGACGCTGTCAGGTGCAAGCACGCTGACAGGTCGCTGGCTTGCGGAGTGATGCTTATTTCTTCATTCCCTTCATTCCTTTAATTCCTTCATTTCTTTAATTCTACCTCACCCCCACTACCTTCGCACACCCCGCATACTTCACCGCCATAGGCAGCCCGTCGACCCCCACCGTGCCAAATTCTATCCCGATCCCCAGTATCAGGCTGGTGCGCTCGTTCAGCACAGCCGGTTTCTCGCGGGGGACCACATCGATCACCTGTCCGGGGAGGGTGTTTTGCAGGTTATACCACTCCGTGGTGACCGTAGTGCCGTACCCATGTGCCGATTCATCCACCGGCATATACTTCTCATACGTTTTGCTGTAATCCATATCGGAGACCACGCCCAGCGCCACTACAAAGCGGATGTAAGGGAGGCGTGTAAAGTTATCGATATGAAGAGACGGTACTAATTCCGGGAGGTTGACCTGTGCCAGTTGCATGTCGCGGTCGATGCTCCAGGTCAGGGGTACCTTCACCACACTGTCGAAGAGATGCTTCCGGTTAAAGTTGAAACCGGCCAACAGTGCCCGGTGCTGTGAGAGCGATGCACTGCGTTCGCCCCACGTATTCACGGTGTCGCCTTTCACCATTCGGAGGATCAAAGCATTCAACGGGCCAGACACGTTATAGTCGGCCAGCCGCGTGAGGGCAAGGACGGATTTGCGGATAGCGCTGCCTAGATTGGAGGCTCCGCCCCATTCCCGGTTTCCCCGGCGGGTGTTTTCAAAGTTCGGGTCATTTTTGATCTGCTCTTTGGTCGCTCCTCCTTTGTTGCGGATGATGATTGCATCGCTGTCGCGCCGTGTGTAGATGGTGAGGTTGCCAAGCTGACCGGTCATTAGTATCGGTCCTTTGAGTTTTGCCATAATTGTGTCTATTTTTGGTGATATTACTTATTTCGCTTTTTTCTCTTACCACAGAGTTTCACAGAGTTTTACACAGAGTACCACTGAGGATTCATTGCCCAATCTCTGTGGTTCTCTGTGCATTCTCTAAGGGTCTCTCTGTGTTTGTCTCCGTGGACCTCTGTGGTAAAAAATAGTAACCTTTATGCTTCTTCCTGCCAGGTTGCTTACGTAAAGGTAATCCGCTGATATTACATTTACTTTTCATCCGGATTAAATCCAGATCTTATTAGATGTGGGTTGTATCTGGATTTGATCTGGGTTGTATCTGGGTTAAATGTGGGTGGAAGGGCAACTCCGCCACCACCCCGTGTTCAATATTTCCGCCTGTTCATTGTCAATGAACACCACATTTTTTTGAACACAAGAAAGGCCGATGACCTATATTAGATACCCTATTTGCTTTGTTAGTTTTGTGTTTTGAATATAATTCTGCAAAATCACAAATCTAAACCGCCTATATGTCGTTTTTATTTATAGCTTTGTAAGGAATAAAATATCTAACTATGATTGCTGAAATAAAATTCAAAAACCTCTATTCGTTCAGAGATGAAGCGGTATTCAGTTTTGAAGCGGATAAGAACAAAGATATGGAGTCCTATCATGTCGTTGAGGTCATGGAGGGGGTTCGTCTGCTCAAACTTGCCGTTGTTTATGGGGCAAATGCTTCAGGAAAGAGCAACTTTGTCAAGGTTTGCGATTTTATCAAGAAGTTTTTGACCTATACCCCATCCAACAAAGGCGAGGACACAGGTGTCATCCCGTTTTTGATGAACAAAAGCAGTCAGAAAGAGCCTTCGGAAATCAGCGTAACGTTCTATGTGACTAAAGCAGACCAACCACCGGTTAAGTTTTGCTACACTTTGTCTCTGACAAGGACACATATCTATAAGGAAACCCTGGCTTATTATCCGGGGCAACAGCCTGCAACTATCTTTGACAGAGCCATTGAGAATGGCGTTTCTACCATAAAGTTTGGCAATAAAATCAAACTCTCGTCAGCCGCTAAAGAAGAAATATCACTGAAATGCCTGCCCAATATGTCCGTCTTTGCGGCCTATATGCAGGTTAACGTCAATGTACCGGAAATAGAAGATGTACTGCTCTATTTCAGGGACCGTTTTATGCCGGCCGTTACACCGGATTTACCCCTTGACAGATACACCGAGCATAGAATTAAAGACGAACACAGCAAAGAGTACATTCTTCAATATTTGCAGGAAGCCGATTTCAATATTTCCGATATTTCAGCAAAAGAAAAAGAATCTCCAGTGGAATTAATCCAGGATACGATCTTCCAGCATAAAGTTCAGGACTCCGAGGGCAAAGACTCGTATTACGAGTTTCCTGAAGTTTTTGAATCTCAGGGAACGCTTCGCACGATGGGATTAGCGGGATGTATTCAGGAAACAATCGACAACAACGCCTTTTTAGCGGTAGATGAAATTGAATCCTCGTTACACCCACGGTTGATTGAGTACATCATAGAGCGGTTTCTGAAAGAGTCGGAGAGTGCCCAGCTCTTGCTTACAACCCATTACGATGGCTTGTTGGCAGAGGAAGACCTACTGCGAAAAGACAATATCTGGTTCACAGAGAAAAACAATGACGGTGCCACAGTCCTTTATCCGCTGACCGATTTCAAAGGGCTAAACCGGATAACCTCGTTGCAGAAGGCATATAAGTTTGGCAAGTTTGGAGCCATTCCCAACATATAATCATTCCCTGATATGAGGAAAAAGAAACCCACACAAAACACACGTCAGGTGATTCATATTGTTGGTGAAGGGCTGACTGAATTATTCTATTTCAGCCATATTAAGCGATTATTGAATTACCGATGCTCCATTTCACCCCGTTTGTTTGAGAATAACAGCATTGAGAAGATTGAGAAAAAGATTGTCGAGCTACTCAAAGAGGATGTCTTTGTCATTTGTGTATTTGATGCAGATGTCAGCAGGCGCTCAGATGCCGAAAACAAGAAACTGGCAGCTTTAAAGAAACGATATGAGAAGAATCCAAGTGTTCTGCTTTGCGATAGCTTACAATCCATAGAATACTGGTTTTTGCTCCATTATGAAGAAACATGCCGTCACTTCAAAGACTCAGCAGCAACCGAACAGGCGCTAAAACGCTACATCCCCACTTATGACAAAACCCGAAAGTACCTGGAAAAAGAAAAATGGGTAAAAGATATGATTGCCGATGATAAGATGGACAAAGCCTGCGAACTAGCCGAAAAATACGATGGTAAGGACTCGTACTCCGGAATGTATAAAGCAATTAAAACATTAAGCAAACAGAGTATCTAATTGAATAGATATTCATCGCTTGCCGGGTTAGTTAGAATCAACAGAATCTCATTTTTATAACAAACATAGAGAACTCCCGCTATGCATCGTATCAAAGCCCCAATCCCGGAGGGATTAAACCTGAATTGAGAATCGGCGGAGCCAATAACGCCGGGTTTCAACCCGGGGTGTTGATACTACACCGGATCCCGAGCCCGTAGGGGCTCAACATCATCCAACTTCACCACCCCATGTTCAATAAAAGTAATCTACCCTATATGCCAGCAGCAGCAGCATTCTTCATAATCCCCCTCAATAAATGTACCTTTTATCGCTTAAAAAACGGGGCAAATAGTTTACTTTTGTGAAAATCATTCCCGAATGAAAATAGCTGAGTAGATAACCAATGCAATCGACAGATTTTCAACCAATCACATCTTTACCAGGGCCGACTTTGATTTCGATCTGAATAAGAAGGGAGAGGCAGTGAAAGCATTAAATCGAATGGAGGCTGCCGGTAAAATAGTCAAATTCTCATGGGGGAAGTTCTATAAGCACAAACGAACATCTTTTGGACTACTCAAACCATCCGAATATCAAATCATAAAGGGGCTTTTGGGGAAAAGAGGGTGAAACATATAAAGCATATAATAATACTATATATTGAACCAGGCAGAACAACAATTTCTCAACGAATTAGATAAGAAACTCTGGACGGTAGCGGATAACTGCGCTCCACACTAATTAAGAAATAACGATATAAATAATGACAAGCGCAACGCAAAGAGCTGAATTACAAGCAAGAATATGGAGAATAGCCAACGATGTACGTGGCTCGGTCGATGGATGGGATTTTAAACAGTTTGTGCTGGGAACACTGTTCTATCGTTTTATCAGCGAAAATTTCAGTAATTACATTGAAGCCGGCGACGAGAGCATCAACTATGCAAACTTATCGGACGGGGTAATTACTCCCGAAATAAAGGACGACGCGGTAAAGACAAAGGGCTACTTTATTTACCCCAGCCAACTGTTTGTAAATATCGCCAAAACAGCCAATACCAACCCCAATCTGAATACCGACCTGAAAGCCATTTTCGATGCCATTGAAAGTTCGGCCAATGGGTATCCGTCCGAAGACGATATCAAAGGATTGTTTGCCGATTTCGATACCACCAGCACCCGACTGGGCAACACGGTCGAAAACAAAAACAGCCGCCTGGCTGCCGTGATCAAAGGGGTGGAAGAACTCAATTTTGGAGAATTTGAAGATAACCAGATTGACCTTTTCGGCGATGCGTACGAATTTCTGATTTCGAACTATGCCGCCAATGCAGGTAAATCGGGCGGTGAGTTTTTTACCCCGCAAAGTGTGTCGAAGCTTATTGCGCAACTGGCCATGCACAAGCAAACTGCGGTGAATAAAATATACGACCCCGCGGCTGGTTCGGGTTCGTTACTTTTGCAGGCAAAAAAGCACTTCGACAATCACATTATCGAAGAAGGATTCTTTGGGCAGGAGGTGAATCACACCACCTACAACCTGGCCCGTATGAACATGTTTTTGCACAACATCAACTACGACAAGTTTCAGATAGCCCTGGGCGATACCCTTCGTAATCCTCACTTTGGCGACGATAAACCGTTTGATGCCATTGTGTCCAATCCGCCTTATTCCATCAACTGGATCGGGAGCGACGACCCCACGCTGATTAACGATGACCGTTTTGCCCCCGCGGGTGTGCTGGCACCGAAGTCGAAAGCCGATTTTGCCTTTGTGCTCCATGCGCTCAGTTACCTTTCGGGCAAAGGTAGGGCTGCTATTGTTTGCTTTCCCGGTATCTTTTATCGGGGTGGTGCCGAGCAGAAGATTCGGAAATATTTGGTGGATAATAATTTTGTGGAAACGGTTATTTCCCTGGCGCCCAACCTGTTTTACGGTACTTCCATAGCCGTGAATATACTGGTGCTCTCCAAGCATAAAACCGATACAAAAACGCAGTTTATCGATGTAAGTGGCGAAGATTACTTCCGAAAAGTAACCAACAACAACGAGCTGACCGATGCGCATATCGAAAAGATTATGGCGATGTTCGACAGCAAAGCCGATGTGGAGCATGTGGCAAAATCGATAGACAACAAAGCGATTGCTGAAAATGATTATAACCTCTCGGTAAGCTCGTATGTGGAAGCAAAGGACAACCGTGAGATTATCAATATTTCGGAATTGAACGCAGAAATAGCCCTCACCGTGGAGAAGATTAATAAACTCCGTGTCGATATCGATGCCATTATTCTGGAGATTGAGGCATGAGTATAAATAGTTGATGATGAATAATGACGGATTTGTATATATAATGACCAATAAAAGTAAAACCGTGTTGTACATTGGTGTTACAAATAATTTGTGTCGAAGGATTTACGAACACAAAAATCATCTGATCGAAAATTCATTCACGGATAGATACAATATTGAATACTGCATTTATTTCGAAGAATTTTCAAATTTCAATTTGGCAATACAGCGAGAAAAAGAACTTAAAAAATGGAATCGCCAAAAGAAAGAAGCTTTAATCAATAAAAAGAATCCTGAATGGAACGTGCTTGTAACTGAAAAAGGATTTGTTCGCAAGACTGTTTCTTTTGCACAGCAAGTTGCTGACGTATTAAAAGAATGTGAGCAGGATAAAAGAGATTCCTCCCTGCGGTCGGAATGACAGAAAGCCTTTTTTGGGGGGGGAGGTTTGTAGTGTCGGCGGCTATGCCGCCGACACTACAAACCCTCTTCTAAAGTCAAGCCCGTCATTTCGAAAACCAGACTCTTTGCGATCAAAAGACGATAAGTAGCGAAGCGAGAAAACCAGGTTCTTCGGAAGTAGAGGTCATTGGTTGCAAAGGGAGGATTCCTCCTTTTAGTCGGAATGACAAGCGACAAATGGATAAAGAGATTCCTCCCAGCGGTCGGAATGACAAGCAGCCTGTGGGTGGTACAGGAGAAAGTCAGACCCGTCATTTCGAGCGAAGCGAGAAAACTCAGCTCAACGAAAATAAAGATAATGATTTTTAAACCCCTCGAATTCGATAGGTTTAGGAAATAAATTAAACACGCTGAATCATGGATAAACTTAAAATAAACCAGTATAAAAGTTCTTTCGATGCAATTGCACATTACATTGAAAACGAACAAAATGAACAGGTTGAAGTTTGGTTTGCAAGAGAATTGCAACCAATCTTGGGCTATGCCCGATGGGAAAACTTTGAGGTTGCCATCAACCGTGCTGTAGAATCGTGCAAAACACAGGGTATCAATGTGGATGATCATTTTCGTGAGGTCACGAAAATGATAGAAATCGGTAAAGGCGGCAAACGTAATGTAGAAGATTATATGCTTACCCGTTTTGCCTGTTACCTGATAGCCCAAAACGGCGACCCCAAAAAAGAAGAAATTGCCTTTGCCCAAAGCTATTTTGCCATACAAACCCGAAAAATTGAACTCATAGAAGAACGGTTGAATCTGAAATCGCGACTGGAAACGAGGGATAGATTAAGAGCTTCCGAAAAACAACTCTCGCAAAATATTTACGAGCGGGGCGTTGACGATAAAGGGTTTGGGCGTATCCGTTCAAAAGGCGACACTGCCTTGTTTGGCGGACATACCACCGAGGATATGAAAAACCGCCTGGGAATTAAATCGACCCGTCCGCTGGCTGACTTTTTGCCAACGCTTACCATAGCCGCAAAGAACCTGGCAACCGAAATAACGAACTACAATGTGAGCGAAAAAGATTTGCAGGGTGAATCGTCGATAACTACCGAGCATGTGCAAAACAATAAAACCGTGCGCGAAATGCTGAGCAAACGAGGCATTAAACCCGAAGAACTGCCACCGGCCGAAGACATTAAAAAGATGGAACGCCGTGTAGCAACCGATGAAAAGAAAATAGAACAATCAACCAAAAAGCTCCCTAAAAATGGCCAATAATCTACATTTTATAGATAAACTCCTCGATGGTGTGCAGGTGAATGGAAAACCCCAATTAATTGAAAATGTATGAGCCAGGAACTACAGATAAACAATGAAGAGTACGGAAGTATTTTAAAACAGGCGGTTGAGCATATTCGCTCGGCCCGAATCATTGCTGCCAAACAATTAAATAGTATCACACAGTCGGTTTATTGGAACTTGGGCAAATTAATTTTTGAAAAACAATTGGCCGAAGGCTACGGTAGTGCGGTGGTTTACCAACTTTCCAACGACCTTAAAAAAGAGTTTCCCGACATGGGTGTCTCGCCCCGTAATTTGTGGGATATGAAACGGTTTTATGAGCGTTATTATCAGGCAGATGAAAAACTGCGACGCTGCGTCGCAGTTTTGCCATGGAGGCATAATATACTATTGGCGTGGCAGAATACCAGCTGTTGTTGCCAAAAGACCAATTGCAAATATTGTTGACAAATGAATTTAAAGCCTTCAATAATCATGACAACAAAGAATAATACACTACAATTTATAGATAAACTCCTCGATGGCGTGCAGGTGGAGTGGAAGACGCTGGGGGAGGTAGCAGAATTGGTTCGCGGTAATGGCTTACAAAAAAAAGATTTTACAGAAACTGGTATTCCGGCCATCCACTATGGTCAAATCTATACTTATTACGGTCTGAGTACAACTGAGACTAAGTCTTTTGTTTCCCCTGAATTAGCTAAAACTTTGAGGAAAGTTGATACGGGTGATATTGTTATCACGAATACGAGTGAGAATTTAGAGGATGTAGGCAAAGCTGTTGTTTATCTCGGTAAGACACAAGCTGTCACAGGTGGGCACGCTACTATCATTAAACCGAGTCAACTTCTTTTGGGTAAATATTTCGCTTATTTTACCCAAACAGAAGAATTTGCAATCCAGAAAAGAAAATATGCAAAGGGTACAAAGGTTATTGATGTATCAGCGACGGATATGTCAAAAATCCTCATCCCCATCCCCCCACTCTCAGTGCAAAAAGAAATAGTCCGTATTTTAGATAAATTTACAGCTCTTGAGGCAGAGCTTGAGGCGGAGCTTGAGGCACGCTGCAAGCAATACGAGTATTATCGCAATTCACTATTAACATTTACCCCCCCCCATTTAAGTAGCTGTAAATCAACTATATACAAAACAATGGGAGAGATAGGAGTATTTCAAAGAGGTAAACGTTTCGTAAAAGACGATATGACTTCAGTGGGTGTTCCCTGTATCCATTATGGTGAAATGTACACCTATTACAATATTTGGGCTATTGAAAGCAAATCATTTTTAAGTGCAGAGTTAGTTGAAAATAAAAAACTAAGGGTTGCTGAAAAGGGAGACGTTGTCATCGTTGCAGCTGGTGAAACAATTGAAGATCTTGGCAAGGGAACAGCTTGGTTAGGTGACGAAGGTGTTGTTATTCATGATGCTTGTTTTACATTCAGAAGTCAATTAAACTCTAAATATGTTGCGTATTTTACACGCACGAAACAGTTCCATGACCAAATCAAAAAGCATATTTCTTCGGGTAAAATTTCAGCGATTAATGCAAGAGGTTTAGAAAAAGTATTAATCCCTATTCCATCACCAGAAGAACAAGCCCGCATCGTTTCCATTCTCGATAAATTCGATACGCTCACTACGTCTATTAGTGAAGGTTTGCCAAAGGAGATCGAGTTGCGGAAGAAGCAGTATGAGTATTACAGGAATTTATTATTAACGTTTCCAATGCCGTAGGGGCGACCCTTGTGGTCGCCCTTTGTGGTCGCCCCTGATAAAAACGGGATTGCCCAATACAATGACGTGGCCGCAACCAATAATGAAAAAGGGCAACCACAAGGGATTGCCCAATACAATTTTTCATCAATAAAAAACAGAATATGTCAACATACGCACCCATCGCCGAAACAAACAATTTTATCGTTCTTGATAAGTACAGCAAGTACTCCGTGCTCAATGACGCGCCTCCTATTTATCAAACAGAAGCGGCTTTGGAGCAGGAATTAATACAGGACTTACAAAATCAGGGGTATGAATACCTTTCGGATATAAGTACTCCCGAAGCGATGCTGGCCAATGTGCGCACGCAGCTTCAGGCACTCAACGATATGCAGTTTAGCGATGGGGAGTGGAAGCGCTTTCTGGAAGAGTATCTGGACAGACCGGGCGATAACCTGGTGGATAAAACCCGCAAGATACACGATAACTACATCTACGATTTTGTGTTTGACGATGGACATATTCAAAACATCTACCTGGTGGATAAAAAGAATGTGGCCCGTAATAAAGTGCAGGTGATCTCGCAGTTCGAACAAAAGGGAACGCACGCCAATCGGTACGATGTCACCATCTTGGTCAACGGATTGCCTTTGGTGCAGGTAGAGCTGAAAAAGCGCGGGGTGGCTATCCGCGAAGCATTTAATCAGGTGCATCGCTACACCAAAGAAAGCTTCAACAGCACCAACTCGCTGTTTAAGTACCTGCAGATTTTTGTCATTTCCAACGGAACGGACAGCCGCTATTTTGCCAACACCACCGAGCGCAATAAAAACAGCTTCGACTTTACCATGAACTGGGCAAAGGCGGATAATACGCTGATTAAAGACCTGAAAGATTTCACAGCTACCTTTTTTCAGAAACACACCCTGCTGAACGTGCTGCTCACCTATTCGGTTTTCGACACCAGTGATACCCTGTTGATTATGCGCCCCTATCAGATAGCCGCCACCGAAAGGATGTTGTGGAAAATCGCCAGTTCTTATCTATCCAAAAAATGGTCTAAGACCGATGGAGGCGGTTATATCTGGCACACCACCGGGTCGGGTAAAACACTCACCAGCTTCAAGGCGGCACGATTGGCCACACAATTGGAGTATATCGATAAGGTATTCTTTGTGGTGGACCGTAAAGATTTGGACTTTCAGACGATGAAAGAATACCAGCGTTTTTCGCCCGATAGCGTGAACGGCTCGGACAGTACGGCCGGACTGAAGCGCAACATCGAAAAGGATGATAATAAAATCATCGTCACCACCATTCAGAAACTGAACAACCTGATGAAAACGGAGGGTGACCTGGCTATCTATCAAAAGCAAGTGGTGTTTATCTTCGACGAAGCCCACCGCTCGCAATTTGGCGAAGCGCAAAAGAACCTGAGTAAGAAGTTTAAAAAGTACTACCAGTTTGGCTTTACCGGAACACCTATCTTTCCCGAAAATGCCCTGGGAGCGGAAACAACCGCCAGCGTGTTTGGTCGGGAATTGCATTCCTATGTCATTACCGATGCCATCCGGGACGAGAAAGTGTTGAAATTTAAGGTAGATTACAACGATGTACGCCCGCAGTTTAAGAGTCTGGAGACAGAAATTGATGAGAACAAACTAAGTGCCGCCGAAAACAATACGGCTTTGCTTCATCCGGCACGTATCCGGGAGATTTCGCACTATATCTTACAGAATTTCAGACATAAAACCCATAGGACCCAGGCAGGAAACAAAGGTTTTAACGCTATGTTTGCGGTAAGCAGTGTGCCAGCTGCCAAATGCTATTACGAAGAGCTGAACCGACTGCAAAAAGAGAGCGAGAAGCCTCTGAGGATAGCCACCATCTTCTCGTTTGCCGCCAACGAAGAGCAAAACGCAATAGGGGAAATAACGGACGAGACCTTCGAACCCTCGGCCATGGACCTCAGCGCCAAAGAGTTTTTGACTCAGGCTATCAATGACTACAATGCGATGTTCAAAATGAACTACAGCATCGACAGCAAGGGCTTTCAGGATTATTACCGTGACCTGGCCAAACGGGTAAAGAGCAAGGAGGTTGACCTTATTCTTGTGGTGGGGATGTTCCTGACAGGCTTTGACGCACCTACGCTCAACACGCTGTTCGTAGATAAAAACCTGCGTTATCATGGGTTGATGCAGGCTTTCTCGCGTACTAACCGTATTTACGATGCTACAAAAACCTTCGGGAATATCGTGACTTTCCGCGATTTGGAAAAGGCGACTGTGGATGCTATCACCCTTTTCGGAGATGCCAGCACCAAAAACGTGGTGCTCGAAAAGAGCTACAAAGAATATCTGGAAGGCTTTACCGACATTGCCACCGGCGAAGCCCGCCGAGGGTACATGGAGGTGGTAAAAGAACTGAACGAACGGTTCCCCATTCCCGACGAAATAGCTACGGAGAAAGATAAAAAGGCGTTTGCAAAACTTTTCGGCGAATACCTGCGCATCGAAAACATCTTGCAGAATTACGATGAGTTTACTCACCTGAAAGCTCTTCAGGAGGTTGACCTGCACGACACGGACGCGGTTGAAGCATTCAAAGAAGCTCATTTTGTAAGCGACGAGGATATAGCAACCATGCAGAGGATAGAAATGCTGCCCGATAGAACCGTACAGGATTATCGTTCTACCTACAATGACATCCGCGAATGGTTGCGACGTGAGAAAAAAGGTAAAGAGTCAGAAGAATCAACCATCGATTGGGATGATGTGGTCTTTGAAATAGACCTGCTTAAATCGCAGGAGATAAATCTGGATTACATTCTGGAGCTGATTTTCGAGCACAACAAAAAGACAAAAGACAAAGTGGCGCTGGTCGAAGAGATTCGCCGGGTTATTCGCGCCAGTGTAGGAAATCGAGCCAAGGAAAGTCTGGTCGTCGATTTTATCAACGAAACCGACCTGGATACCATCAAGGACAAAGCAAACATCATTGATTCGTTCTTTAGCTATGCACAAGGCAAACAAAAAGCAGAAGCATCGGAATTAATCGCCGACGAAAACCTGAATGACGAAGCAGCAAGACGTTATATCACAGCTTCTCTAAAGCGTGAATTTGCCAGCGAAAACGGAACAGAGCTCAATGCCATCTTACCAAAGATGAGTCCTTTAAACCCTCAATATCTTACTAAGAAACAAAGCGTCTTTCAAAAGATTGTTTCGTTTGTAGAGAAGTTTAAAGGTGTTGGGGGGCAGATATAAGATATTAGCCGTCCTTTCGTTATTATTTAGCATTTGTAATGCGAAACCAATAGACATAATATCCGAAGCCTTGCTAAAATATTTATTTAGATAGCGGAAGAGTTTGTTGTCGGATTGAAAATCCTTTTAGTATTTTAGGGGGCGGATGACACATCCGCCCTGACGGTTTCGCAACTTTCTACCTCAAATCCGGTGGGACGGGGGAAGCTTTTTGAATTGTATGTATTCAAAAAATTAAGAGAAGTATTTCCTGCTTTTGGAGAAGTAAAATATCATATAGGAGTTGTTCAAAATCAGAAACTTGATTTTCTGATAAAATCGAATGATGGTGAAAATATTTATGTTGTGGACACAAAATACAAGCCAAAATATGATGATCACATGATTAGTGTGGATGATATTCGTCAATTAAGTGGGTATGCCAGAATGAAAAGCGTGTATAACCGGTTAGGATATAACGAGTTTAACCAGCTTTTAAAGTGTTTGGTTATCTATACTCATCAGGATTGTGATGAAGAGCTAAAGAAAGCACACTTTGACAATAACTCTGAAGAGGATGTAAAGAAATTAAGGCCAGAAAAGGCTTATGCTGAATTTTATAAGCTGGGGATAAGGTTGCCGGAAATTCTACAATAATCATATCCCCGGTTGCTGCCACGGTTGATAAGTGGAAAACTAGAGGTGAAATAAAAAACAGAACAATTATGGTTACCCCCTGAAGATATACAATTACTGATAGCCGGTGGCGAAGGATACAATACGGAATTTAAGGTGTCCGTTCCCTCAAAAGTAAAGGAGCTGAGCGAAGAAGTTTGTGCATTTGCCAATGCTGCCGGAGGTGTGTTGTTGATTGGTGTGGACGACAGCAACAACCTGAAAGGAGTAAACATTGACAATGCCAAACGGTCGGCTATTCAAAACTCAATCAGCGATATTACTCCTGCTCTGCATTGTACGCTCACGATGGTGGAGGTAGATGGCAAACAGATTGGAGTTATCGAAGTACCGTCTGGAGTCAATAAGCCTTATGTGTTGTCGGGCGCTATTTATGTGCGTATAGGTCCTAACTCGCAAAAGCTTACCACGGCAGAGCAGATGCGCGATTTCTTTCAACAGTCGGGTAAGATTTATTTCGATGAAGGAGCCTGCAACGAGTTTATTGCAGCTACCGATGTGGATGCCGGTTTATTAAAGAGGTTTAAAGCTTCGGCGCACATTACCGAAAGCACCCCCGATGCTCAAATATTCAAAAACCTGAGATTGCTGACTGAAGACGATAAATTTAAAAATGGCGCAGCGCTCTTTTTCGGGAAAGAGCCTGAAGCAATTTTCGAGAAGGCAGTCGTGCGTTGTGTCGCTTTCAAAGGATTGGACAAACGCTACATTATCGATGATAAATTATTCGGCGGTTCACTCTACACACAATATACGAAGGCGATTCAATGGTTGAAAGAAAAAATGAATGTGCGCTACGACATTGAAGGGCAAGGGTCGGGTCCACGCAAAGAGATTTGGGAAATTCCGGAAACAGTTTTTAAAGAGGCCATTATCAACTCGCTTTCGCATCGCGATTACTACGATAAAGGTGCCGTCATAATGATTGAAATTTTCGATGATAGAGTGGAAATAAGCAATCCCGGCGGTTTGGTAAGTGCTATTAATCGGGCAGATTTCGGAAAACGGAGTCTTTCGAGAAACCCGCTAATTTTTGGACTTTTTGCCCGCATGCAGCTGGTGGAGCAAGTGGGTTCGGGGATCAATCGGATGAACGATTTGATGAAAGAAGCCGGCTTGCCCTTACCCGAATTTAGTACTGATGGTATGTTTACTATTAAATTGTTGCGTTCGGAGAAAGTTTCGGTGAAAACTGTGGTGAAAAGTTCGGAGAAAACGCCGGATAGTATTCTGATTTTAATAGCTGACAACAATTCAATTACCATTCCCGAAATCTCCAATATTATGGGATTAAGTGTAAGTGCTGTTGAAAAACAAATTCGGAAACTGAAGCAGGATAAAAAAATTGAACGGATTGGTTCTAGAAAAATTGGGTACTGGATTGTTTTGAAAAATGAATAATTACGGGATAAATTACGGGATAAATTACGGGATAAATTACATAGATGTATAAGCGTCAGTAATCTATATGTTGTCCAAATTAGACCACTAGGTGATAAACTAGGTGTTATACTAGGGGATAAATTCTAAATCAATTCGCAAATATGGCAAATTACATCTCGGAAGATCAAATAGAAAAGGCTATTATTGAGGTATTTACCAATAAGTCCCGTTAAGCATAGGATGGCGTGATGGCCGTTGAGCAACAGCTCTGCCTTTGTTCGTGATAAAAGCTATCCTCCCGGCTGGTATCCTGTCGTGAACGAAAAATGAACTCCCGTTGAGGTCGCAGTATAATGCTGTAGGGATATGTTTTGCCACGGTGAAATCCCGTAGGGATGGCCGATATTGTAGCAACGGATTTTAATCCGTTGGAATGATAATCCGCAACGAATACGGAATCCCATAGGGATGGGGTCTTTAATAAATAAAAACACCTAAAGCAACGGCCGCGGTATGTAATTTATGCTCCGAGCCTACGGCTCTCAGGGATTGTCTACGGATATATTTTGACCGGATTGAAATCCGGCCCTACAAGATTTAATCGAGCCTACGGCTCTTGTGGGTAGTGGAACAATCGTTGGTGTCGGGAATGATGCGTTTCGCCACGAAGAAATCCCCGTTAAGCTTAGCCTTACATAATGGCCGTTAGCAAAGGCCCATTACATTTTCTTCCCCTGATCGCTGTAGCGTGTAAAAAGGCGAAGGCCGTTCGGCAAAGTCTCCAGACTTTGTCGTGTTAAAAGCAAAGCTCCTGCTTTGCAACGAAAAAACCAGGCAGAATAAATTCAAATACGAGTTTTACACCCTTTCCCCAACTAACAACTCACTCCCCATACAAAGATTGGCTCCTTCGAGCCAGTCTTTTTTATTTTCCGGCAATATAATCACAGGCATACGTTTCTTGGAGTTATGAATCTCGGACATTAGCTCATTCGCTTCTGTCGTCAAAATCGTATAAGACTTAACGATCTCACCAGTCTCCCGGTCCACCCAGCTACTCCACAACTCAGTTGTCATTTATAAAAATTCTTTTCAAAAGCATTAAACTCATTTTTGCCCAGGATAATCCGTTGCCACACCGCTTTCAGAAAACCGAAGCCATACCCGAAAAGTTGCGTAAATGCGGCAGGGATAGCTAGCAGCCCAACCTTTATATCGCGATTACTTATAGCCGCATCTGCCATAATCAGCAGACTGTAGAATAAGATAGGCAACAGGCTGTATACGCAAATAAAACTACAAAGCACCAAAAACAGCGTACCTAACGTGAATGCAGCCGGTAACAGATGTACCGTTTTCAATGAATCGGGATATTTCTTGTAAAGGTTGATACGGGCAATGCCGGAGTTAAATACTTGCTTATAGAATTTTCGCAGATCCACACGGCGTTTGTGATACACCCAGGCTTTAGGAAAAAGCCTAACCCGATACCCTTCATTATATAAGCGGATACTGAAGTCAATATCCTCACCGAAGCGCATATTGGAGAATCCAGTGAGCTTGCTGAATGTGTCACGGCCTATACCCATATTGAAGCTGCGGGGATAGAATTTATCCAGCTTCTTCTTGCCGCCACGAATGCCTCCTGTCGTAAAAAAAGAGGTCATGCCGTAATTAATAGCCTTCTGCATTTGGGTGAACGATTCGTGTGCACGGTCGGGGCCACCGAACGCATCGCAGGGATTGTTGCATAGTTCACGGTAAACTTCAGTCAAATATCCCGGAGGGATGATACAATCAGAGTCGAGTATTATCAGATAGTCGCCATTGGCATATTCTGCTCCATAATTCCGGGAAGCTCCCGGCCCCGAATTAGGCTTAAAGAAGTAGAAGATTTTTATTTGCTCTTCGTATTTCTCCACCACTTTTTGGCAAGTGAGGGTAGAGCCATCCTCAACAATAATGACTTCAAATTCTTTGAAAGTCTGCTGGGTGAGGCTTTGCAGCAATTCATCCACCTCTTGCGGGCGGTTATATACGGGGATAATGAGCGAAAATTGCATGATGACTGGTTTTACCGTTTTATCTATAATTCAAATATAGTAATAATCTGTTGGGGTACAAAAGGAGCTGACTCGAATTGTCACTATGAGTCAATAAAGCAAGGATTGTTATTTACATTCACGTTCCCACAAACAAAAAAAAACGGAGAACGAAAATGATTTCCGTCCTCCGTCTAATAATCGTATTGTTCTTTGGATTATTTCGCTCTTTCGATGTATGAGCCGTCGCGAGAATCAATCTTGATTTTCTCGCCGGTTTCAATGAACAAAGGAACACGCACTTCAGCGCCGGTTTCAACAGTAGCCGGTTTCAGTGTGTTCGTAGCAGTATCACCTTTCAGACCAGGCTCTGTATAAGTGATCTCCAGGATTACCTGAGTGGCCACGTCAGCATAAAGAACGGTTTCGTTATCAGCGTGAGTTACCACCTCTACGATTTCTCCCTCTTTCAGGAATTTCACACCGTTGATCAGGTTTTCTTCGATAGTGATTTGTTCGAAAGTTTCATTATTCATGAAGTTGTAGCCCATATCATCTTTATAAAGGAACTGGTACGGACGACGCTCGATGCGAACTTCGTTTACTTTCACACCTGAGTTGAAGGTGTTTTCGATTACACGACCGGTTTGTACGTTTTTCAGTTTTGTGCGAACAAAAGCGGCGCCTTTGCCCGGTTTCACGTGCAGGAATTCAATGATGAAGTAGAGACCATTGTTGTATTCAATACACATGCCGTTTCTGAAATCTGCAGTAGTTGCCATAAAAAATTGGGATTCTAAATGATTATGTTTCTAATATTTGGCGCAAAAGTAATCTAAAATCACGGAAAAATAAAAAAGTTTGCCCCAAATTTCGAGGAACGCTTTGTAAATAGAAAAAAAGTGGGTATTTTTGCCGACCGAATTTGAATAGGATTAAATATAACATAATAACATACGGCGATGAAAAGAACATTCCAACCTTCAAACAGAAAAAGAAAAAACAAACATGGTTTCCGCACCAGAATGGCAAGCGCTAACGGACGTAGAGTATTGGCTTCACGTCGCGCTAAAGGTAGAAAAAAACTGACTGTTTCTGACGAGTACAACGGATAATCAGTCTCTTAGAAAATATTTCACAAAGAAAGTAAGGGTTTTCCATGAGAGGATCTTTACTTTTTTTGTTTCTACCTGTTCCTTTTTGAGTAATCAAATGCTCTAATTGCAATGCTGGCGAAATAATATTGAAGGGGAGACTCCCCGGAATAGAAAATATTATGTAACTTCGCCCGTCTTTGCTAATACATTGCCGTTATGGAGGTTAAGAAAAAATCGACTCAAGGCCTAATGCAAAATGCTTATTTTAGAACCTTGCTATGGGCCTTCGGAATTATAATTGGCTTGGTGGTCATCCTGATCATTTGGTTAAGATTTTACACACATCATAATGAATCCATCGTTGTACCAGACCTGAGAGGTTACTCTGTAGAAGAGGTTGCGCAGATTCTGGAGAACAAACACCTTCGTTTTGAAGTAATTGATTCAGTATATATCAAAGGTAAAAAGCCGGGGTCTGTAATCGAACAAATACCTGCCGCTGAATCAAATGTAAAAGAGGGACGGATTATTTTTTTATCTATCAATTCAATGACGGTAAAAAAAATACCTATTCCTGATGTGCGTGACCAGTCTACCCGACAGGCTATGGCCACACTTACAGCAATGGGATTTAATGTATCTCAGGTTGTAGAAGTCCCCTCTGAATACAAAGACCTGGTAGTAGCGGTCGTGTATAAAGGCAACAAAATATTGCCCGGACAAAAACTACCCATAGGGGCTAACCTTATACTAAATGTCGGAGACGGTATGGTACCGATAGACTCCGACTCAACGACCCAACAAGTCGAAAAAGTGGAAAACGCTGAAGAGTCCTGGTTTTAATGGAAGAAGATCTTATAGAAGATATTGATGATTTAGAGAATGAATCGGACGATCAGGCTGAGGAAACGGGAATGTATGAACATTTTCGTTTTGTTGCCGACAAAGGTCAAACGGTTCTTCGGGTCGACAAGTATCTGGTCGATCGCATCGAAAACGCCACCCGCAACCGCATCCAAAACGCGGCTGATGCGGGTTCTATTTTGGCAAACGGTAAACCTGTAAAATCAAATTACAAGGTTAAACCGCTTGACGTAATCTCGGTCGTAATGGCTACTCCCCGACGCGAAATCGAGATTATCCCCGAAAACATCCCCCTGAACATAGTTTATGAAGACAACGACCTGATGGTGGTAAACAAACCGCCCGGATTGGTCGTGCATCCAGGTCACGGAAATTACACCGGAACGCTGGTCAATGCATTAGCTTACCATTTCAAGGATCATCCGTCGTTTAACGCCGCCGATCCCCGATTGGGCCTGGTACATCGCATCGACAAAGATACCTCCGGCTTGCTCGTAATAGCCAAAACCCCCGAAGCTAAATCACATTTAGGACTTCAGTTCTTCAACAAAACCACCAAACGTCGTTATGTCGCATTGGTATGGGGTACAGTTGCCAATGACGAGGGTACTGTGGAAGGAAATATCGGGCGTAGTTTGCGCGATCGGTTGCAGATGACAGTTTTCCCCGAAGGCGATCTGGGTAAAACTGCCGTTACGCATTATTCCGTGATCGAACGTCTCGGGTACGTTTCGCTAGTGGAATGCCGTCTCGAAACAGGCCGCACTCACCAGATTCGCGTACATATGAAGTATATCGGTCATACGCTCTTCAACGATGAACGATATGGCGGCAACGATATCTTAAAAGGAACAACATTCAGCAAATACAAACAATTTGTGCAAAACTGCTTCGACATCTGTCCACGGCAGGCCCTGCACGCCAAAACACTCGGATTTATTCATCCGAAAACAGGTAAAGAAATGTATTTTGATTCAGAAATCCCGACCGATATGCAAAATCTGGTCGAACGATGGAGAACTTACATATCAAACAGAGAGTTATGAAAAAAAACATTGCCATTGTAGCCGGAGGCGACTCGTCAGAATGGGTCGTTTCGATGCGCAGCGCTCAGGGCCTGAGCACATTTATTGATGCAGAAAAATATAACCTTTTCATTGTAACTATCCGCGAAGGAGTTTGGCAAGTAGTCATCGACGAGCACACTCAGCTACCAATCGATAAAAATGACTTCAGCTTTAGCTGCGATGGGGTAAAGA
This sequence comes from Bacteroidales bacterium, assembly GCA_963668555.2. Taxonomy (GTDB): domain Bacteria; phylum Bacteroidota; class Bacteroidia; order Bacteroidales; family UBA7332; genus CAXXIC01. Next base: position 2,533,971 of record CAXXIC010000001.1, on the reverse strand, counting down.
CAAAATTCGATTTCGCTTATATCACTATTCACGGTACTCCGGGCGAAAACGGTATCCTGCAAGGCTATTTTGAACTGGTGGGTGTGCCCTATTCCTGCTGCGGCGTTTTGGCTGCTGCTATTACATTCAACAAATACGTTTGTAACCGTTATCTCAGCGGATTCGGAATACAGGTTGCTAAAGCAGCCCTTTTGCGAAAAGGCCAAACGATGGCTACTGAAGCAATTTTGGCTGAAGTCGGGTTGCCTTGTTTTGTGAAATCGAACGTGGGAGGCTCAAGCTTCGGCGTATCGAAAGTAAAAGAGGCTGATCAGATGCAGGCCGCAATTACCAATGCATTCGGCGAAGGCGAAGAGGTGATTATCGAATCGTTTATTTCCGGAACAGAGGTAACCTGCGGATGTTATAAAACAAAAGAGAAATCGGTGACTTTCCCCATCACGGAAGTGGTGAGTAAAAATGAGTTTTTCGACTACGAAGCCAAATATAATGCGTCGATGGCCGAAGAGATCACACCGGCTCGCATCTCTCCTGAATTGACCGCTTTAATCCAAGATCGCACATCTGAAATTTACGATATCCTGGATTGTAAAGGCATTATTCGCGCCGACTATATTATTTCCGAAAACGGTGTATTTCTCCTGGAAGTAAATACCACACCCGGAATGACACAGACCAGCTTTATTCCGCAGCAGGTAAAAGCCGCCGGGTTAGATATCAAGGATGTAATGACCGATATAATTGAAAACGAGCTATGAGTAAGGATTTCGAAGACATACGTCCTTTTCACGATGAAGAGGTACCTACCATTATCCGCCAACTGCTCAAAGAAGAGCGTTTTATCCGTGCGGTAAAATACGTTTTACCTGAGGTTGATATCGACGAGCTTGCTCAAAAGTTAAGTCAGTTCAGCACTAAGGATGAATTTCAATCGAAAGTTTCAGCGCCAATGGTTTGGCGCTTGGTTAATCATTCGTCAAAAGGTGTTGATGGCGACGGATTTGAGAAGCTTAAAACGATGGACAGCTGCACCTTTATTTCTAACCACCGCGACATCGTTCTCGACTCTGCTATTCTGAGCGTATTACTGCTCAAAGACGGGCTTAGAGGTTGTGAAATTGCAATTGGTGATAACCTGCTGGTTTTCCCGTGGATTGAGAATCTCATGCGCCTCAATAAGAGTTTCATCGTGAAACGCGGAGTATCCGTGCGTCAGATAATGACATCTTCACAGAAACTATCCTCATACATCCACCATACCATTAAGGATAAAAAGGAGATGGTATGGATTGCTCAACGTGAAGGTCGTGCCAAAGATGCCAACGATCAAACGCAGGAGAGCCTGATCAAAATGCTCAGTATGGGTGGCGATAGTGATTTCCTCTCCAATGTGATGGATCTTAATATTATTCCTCTTTCGCTCTCTTACGAATATGACCCCTGTGATTATCTTAAGGCCAGAGAGTTTCAGTTGAAACGTGATGATCCCGAATATAAAAAGAATGAGGCCGACGATTTGATGAATATGGAAACCGGACTATTTGGTCAAAAAGGCAGGATCCACTTCCAATTAGGCAATCCTATCAATCCAACGTTGTCGGTAATACCTGAGGGATTATCAAAATCCGAATTGCTTCAGGAAGTAGTTACAGCCATCGACGATGAAATTCATGCAAACTACAAAATATTCCCGGGCAATTATGCTGCATATGACCTTCTGGAAGGGGGCAATCGTTTTGCTGATAAATATACCTCCGAGGAGAAAAAGGAATATGAAGATTATCTGCAAGGGCAGATCGATCGCATTGACATCCCCGAAAAGGACGAAGAGTTTTTGAGGGTAAAACTATTGGAAATGTATTCCAATCCGTTGAAAAACCAATTAGCCGTTCGTGAAAAGTTTGCGGTGATATGATTTCGATCACTGTTTCCAGAGATATCCGTGAAGCTTGTCCGGCATTTGAAGGCATTTAATAAAGATATAGAATACCTGGAATATCTATAAAATAAAAACGAGGAAGCTCAATCAGAGCTTCCTCGTTTTTATTTTATAGATGGTATATCATCCGTATTTACTGATCTTGTTCAATTTTTCTTCGTCGATAATTTTAATTCTTCGACCATCGACCGAAATAATACGCTCGTTAGCAAAAACAGACAGCGTGCGAATGGCATTCGAGGTAGTCATATTCGACAAACTAGCCAGATCTTCGCGCGACAGGTAGATGTTAAGCGTAACGCCATCTTCCTCCATGCCGTAATTATCCTGAAGGAAAAGAAGTGCTTCAGCCAAACGACCACGGATGTGTTTCTGGGTAAGATTTACGGTTCGTGAATCAGCTAAACCTAAATCGATAGATAATAATCGAATAAAGAAGCACGCTAAATCGTTATTCTCTTGAATTAACCTGGTAACTACATCCATCGGAATTAAGCAAATTGTGGATGATTCGAAGGCTGTACCAGCAGTGACATAGGGTTCATCGGCAAAATAAGCCCGATAAGCAAAGTACTCAACCGGCTTCAGCATGCGGATGATCTGCGATCGGCCACCGATTCCGTCTTTGAATATTTTCACCTTTCCTTTTATCAGGCACATCATCGACTTCGGGATATCTCCTTCACAATAAACGATCTCATTTTTTTTGAGATGTTGAATCTGATGAGTCTCCTGTACGAGTTTTTTTTGCTCTTCCGTAAGGAGTCCGAATAACTCTGGAATAGCGTCCTCTAGATTCAGGGATGTTAGTTCTTTCTCAGCCATATAACATTGTTCGACAACATGATTATTTATCACAAATGTAAGAGAAAAAATATCAAATTGCAATCATATTCTCTTAATTATTTTATATATTTGTTTGGAACATTAGCGAAAAAGATTGACATCGCGTAATTTATGAGAAAAATACTGAAAGTTGTGGGTGGAATCGGAGCGATTACACTCTTTATTTTTTTGATGTTACCCGTCTCCTATTACATAAGACAGGCCCTTCGACACGGCACTCCAGACATCGATGATTATCAGTTCTTCGAAAACCGTGTGGTAAAAGCAGGGAATCCCAGGCCCTGGCGTTTTTCTCCACACTATAGTGTGAATACCATTCCCGGCAAATATATCCCGGATTTCGAGAAATATGAAACCGTTGCATTTCTGGTAGTAAAAGACACAACTATTTACGCAGAAAAATATTGGAACGGATATGGCGAACGCTCATTGAGTAATTCGTTTTCAATGGCAAAAAGCATCGTATCATTACTGGTTGGATGTGCGATTGATGATGGATATATTAAAAGTATTGACCAACCGGTGAGCGACTTCTTACCAACTTTACCCCAGTTGAAAAACAAACAGCTCACTCTAAGATCATTACTTACCATGAGTGCGGCAACTGATTGGGAGGAAGCTCATAGTTCATTATTCACAGTAACTACCGAAGCCTATTATGGTGATGACTTATGGGTATTAATGCAACAACTCAAACTTAAAGGAACTCCGGACAAAGAGTTTGAGTATCAGAGCGGGGTAACGCAATTGCTGGCATTCGTTTTACAACAAGCTGTTGGCAAGAATCTTTCGGATTATGCCTCTGGGAAGCTATGGACACCAATTCAAGCTGAAAATGACGCCTTGTGGAGTCTCGATCATAAAAATGGAATGGAAAAAGCCTACTGTTGTTTCAATTCGAATGCCCGCGACTTCGCCCGACTGGGGCAACTAGTTCTTAATGGAGGCTGCTGGAACGGTCGTCAGCTTGTTCCTGCTAACTATTTAAAGGAGGCCATAACACCCGCCATAGACCTTAAACGAGGGGATACCGGCATGCCAAATCAAATCTACGGTTTTCAGTTCTGGATTCTAAAATACAAAGGACACTCCATTCCATATATGCGTGGAATTTTGGGACAATATGTCTTTATCATTCCCGATAAGAATGCAGTGGTAGTCCGCTTAGGAAACAAACGTAGTGATATCTATCAGGAACCCAATCATTGCACCGACGATGCTTTTATCTGGCTGGATGCTGCTTTTGATATATTAAATGCCGCACCTATTTCAGACAACAATACAAAAACAATATGAATATAATCAATCTCGACGAGACACATTCCACCAACCAATACCTGCAAGAACTTTTACAAAATGGAGAACTTGAAGAGGGCACATGCGTGCGAGCTGGTTTTCAGACAGCAGGAAGAGGCCAGCAAGGCAATTTTTGGGAATCCAAAGAGGGTAAGAATCTGACTTTTAGCATTGTTATCTACCCGGACTTTCTATCCATCATTGAACAATTTATTATTTCACAAATAGTTTCTTTGGCGATAAAAGAGGTATTGGATCATTACTCAGAAGATATTTTAGTAAAATGGCCAAACGACATTTATTGGAAAGATAAGAAAATTGCAGGAATTTTGATTGAGAACAGCCTGATCGGCAATCAGATCCAACATTCCATTATCGGCATTGGATTGAATGTAAATCAAGAGACATTTTTAAGCGACGCTCCCAATCCGGTTTCACTGAAACAAATTACCAATCGTGATTTCGATCTGGATGCTTTGCTTAAAGAGATACTCAATACTATTTTCAAATTCTACCTTAAACTGATACAAGGGGGTGCCGGGGAAATACGGAAACAGTATCTGAATTGCCTTTATCGCAGAGTGGGCTTTCACTCCTACTCCGATGAAAACGGAATATTCAGAGCAAAAATTGAGGATGTACAGGATAATGGACGCTTGTGTTTATTGACAGAAGCAGGAGAGAAAAGGCTCTATTATTTTAAAGAGGTATCACATATATAGCAAATAAATATGCATTGGTCATATTGGAATCCAAGTGCAAAATACAAAAGAAACTCCCGCAAGTTGCACTTACATTATGTGCAATCTGCAGGAGTCTTTTTATAGGTCATCAATTACTTTTCAATCTGCTTTAAAAACACCCAAACCTCACCCTGAACAGTTCCGGGCAATCCCTCCTGATATTTCGCCATGATGCGATTCCACTCATTCACCCGAGGGTTATTCTCGGTAGTTTTAGGATTCAACTCATCCAGACTGGCTCCTTTTGGAATGCTGATTACCAGAATCAGCTGACGCCCATCACGAAATACCAACAGCTGTTGAAAACTTGCATTACAAAATCCAGTAGAGACTTCGGGCCATTTTTCAAATTGAGTAGCATGGTATTGCATATACTCCTTTTGTAAAGTAGTATCCTTTACCAGATTGGTAGTTAAAAGGATATTATTCCACGCTTTTGCGACAGAAGCATCTTTACACGACTCTCTGTTGAATATATAAAATGGTCTGGAATAACATTTCACATCTGATTTTGGGTAGAGTGCCTTGATCTGCCTGACTATGATGTTTTGTTGACTAAAAGTCGCATATATAACCAAGTGATTTTTCCATTGATAAATGGTTGACACAGGAATATGATGCCTCTTACAGAAAAATGACAGTCTGGCTGGAGATAGATCCACTCCTACCCTTCCTACAACCTCAATAACCGATGGTAAAACTGAGGATTGGCTTTCTTGTGCAGCCTCAACGGGCAACAACAAAGCCCCCATTATTACCCAAATAATGAATGCGGCAAAACATCGTTTCATAGCTCGATTATTTTAATGTGACAAAAAATGATCGGCCTTTGCGCAAGATTTGATTTTGAGAAGATGAGTTTTTCATGGAATGAATTGAATTTGGTATGATAAATTGAATTGAAAGAACAGAAAATAAACAGCCCCCCCCTCTAAGTGTTTAACTTCCCGTTACGGTTATCTTCGTCGTTTTTGGTAATCTGCTCTACCGTAAAATCAAGCTGCTTAGTAAATGGATGTACTCGATGCGGACAGGCTTCAACCTGACAATAGGTACAATGGTACACTCTACAGGGATCTGAATGGATTGAAAGTTGAATACGGTCTGCAAATTCGAGTCCGATAGCTTTCTCCAGATCTTCACATGCCCGATGACTTTCACGAATATTATAATACCAGGGCAACGTCAGATCGCAATCTATGTGAAACATACTCCCGTATTTCACAACTTTCAGATTATGAACATCCACCCAATCTATTTTCCGTTTTTTACAGATCAAATCAGACACCACTTGTAATATCTGATTATCGGCCTTATCCATTAAGTTCCCAATCGTTTCACGCAAAATACGGACTCCGGTTACCAGAATAATCCCACCGAAAAGAATAGCCAATGAGCTATCAATCCAGCCCATTTTAGTAAAATAGAGCAGTACCAATCCTAACACCAGACCAATGGACGAGTAGGTATCGGAATGCAAATGCTTCCCTCCAGCAACCAGGGCTATCGAATCGTGTTTCTTCCCAACATGAATACTATACCAGCCAAGCAGATAATTGATGAGTCCGGCACCAGCCACTATCCAAATACCAATATCCAACTGTCGCAATTCGGCTGGTACAAAAAAACGTTTTACCCCTTCAAAAATAATTATTCCACCGGCAACCATGATCAGTAAGCCCTCCAGCGAAGCGGAGATCAGCTCCACCTTTCCATGACCGAATGGATGATCTTCATCTTTGGGTTTGCTGGCGAAATACAAGCTGTAAAGACTGACCAATCCGGCCACTACATTTACAATACTTTCCATTGCATCAGTCAACACCCCTACTGAATTTGTCAGAAAAAAAGCTGCAAACTTTGAAACCAGCAAGAATATCGAAACCGAAACGATCTTTCGCTGTACTTTTACTTTGTAAATATCTATATTCATAATCATCGATTTGCCAGATTTGTTAATAGTAAGAATATCGCGAGGATATTGAGATCAAAATGCAAACTTACAAATTAATTAAAGGAGTTAGAGCAAATTCTCAATAGAGAGGAAAGATTTAGAATGAATAAGAAGAATCTGAAAATAAAAAAGCTCATAACCACCTGATTATCGGAACCACATAAATTACAACCTCGAAAAATGGATCAAAAAGTACGGAATCTTATAACACAAATATACTGATACTATATGGCAATTCAATGGGGTGAAATCTGTTTTTTAGTGTGGTTGAAGCTACAATTAATAAATACAATCAACACCAGGCAAAACCACCTCAAGTCGTGATATATCAGGCATTATTCATTGTTTTGTGCTGATATATCAGTTGTTATAACATTCCAAAGATAACGACTATTCGAAATGGCAATTGACTCCTTTGAGAAGAAGATTGTAGCCCCCCTGACTGAAAGAACCTGAATATAGGTAATGCCGTGTTTACAATTCCGGGCTGTTACTAGTTTATTGTGACGCGCTGTTACTAGTTTATTATGCATGAATCCCATTAGTCGGCTATTTTCACTAGCAGGCATACCTTTAAATTAGACCATATTTTATTCGCTGAACTTAGGATAACCTGAGCACCTAACCCGATCATTCCTATCAAATATCTCATATTATAACGTATGATATTTCAGCTATAACACCTATATTTGTACTGAAATATCAATACTTATGAAATCAAAAGGTGCAATTTACACTCAAAAGCAAAAGAACATTCTTGCCAGGCTAGGTGAGAATATCAAACTGGCACGCTTACGCAGAAAACTTTCTATTCGCTCAATGGCAGAACGTGCAGGTATTGCGACTTCGACTTTGGCCAATATCGAAGACGGATCACCATCTGTTTCTCTTGGGAATTATCTGCAAGTCCTATCAGTCTTACGACTTGAAGATGATTTATTATTGATTGCAGATAAAGACCCTATGGGACGACAGATACAGGATGCCGAATTAGTTGTCAAAAAGAGAGCCCCTAAAAAGAAAGAAACAACTTCTGCTATTGATCATGTGATTGACAAAGGGGAGCCAGAAGAACCAGAGTTTAAATAATCAGGAATGAAAACGAATCAAGAAACAGAAATATTTGTATATGCCGATTGGTATATATTTGACGCACCAAGACTGGTTGGAAAACTTTGGTTTTCATCACTCAGAGGAAAGGCTGTATATTCTTTCGAGTATGACAAAGAATGGATAAAAACGGGTGTTTCAATTGATCCGGAGCTACCTCTATTCTCAGGGAAACAGTACACCGGGTCAAATGAGAACTTTGGCATTTTCAAAGATTCATCACCAGACCGGTGGGGACAATTACTAATGAAACGCCGGGAAATACTCCTATCCAAAATAGAGAAGAGGACTCCTCGTTCTTTATTCGGTATAGACTTTCTAATGGGCGTTCATGACAGTCACAGAATGGGAGGCTTACGCTTTAAAGAAAGCGAAGACGGAGATTTTATGAGTAGTGATGCCAAACTGGCCGCTCCACCCTGGACCTCTTTGCGTGATCTTGAATATGCAGTCGAGCAATATGAAAAGAATGCAGACGAATTAGATGAAGCTTCCCTGAAATGGATCAACCAACTTGTTGCTCCCGGATCGTCATTGGGTGGTGCTCGTCCGAAAGCTGATGTGATTGACACAGAAGGAAGACAATGGATTGCGAAATTCCCAAGTAGAAAGGACGACTCGGATATGGGGCTGTGGGAAATGGTCGTGCATGAATTGGCTATTCAGGCTGGATTAACAGTTCCCAAAGCTTCCATAAGAAAGCTAGGATCTTCTTATCATACCTATTTATCAAAACGCTTTGATAGAACAAAAGATAACCGAAGAATTCATTACGCATCGGCCATGACGCTATTACAACGGACAGATGGCGACGACGCAGATAGCGGCGTAAGTTATTTGGATTTGGTCTCATTCATTCGATCAGAATGTTCCGAAGTTACAGCCAATTTGGAAGAACTTTTTCGCAGAGTGTTATTTTCTGTTTGTGTTTCAAATACGGATGATCATTTACGAAACCACGGATTTTTATACACAGAAACCGGATGGTCTTTGTCTCCAGCATTTGATATTAATGCAATCGAAACAGGCTCTGGGCTTAAACTGAATATTGATGAAGAGGACAATTCCTTAGAGATTGACTTGGTAATGAGTACAGCTCCTCATTATTTGCTATCCGGAAAACGTGCGGAAGAAATAAAAACCGAAGTTTTGAGTGCTGTGGCTAGTTGGCGAAAAGTTGCAGCTAAATACAAGATTGCACCTTCAGAAATAGAACGAAAGGCAAGAGCATTTAAGATTTAATCCTGAGCTAATGGTTCGCTATCATATCAGGCCACAATTTATTGTTGATTATAACTTTGCTTTGTTTGCTGTAAACTAATCAATCCTTTCCTCCAATAAGTCTTTCCAAATTATAAACCCCTTCTGTGAATACGAATAATCGTGCGTAATTCTACTGAAATTCCCCGGCTTTGAATCAAGGAATACTTGTCTTCCTTGATTTCTAATGATTGATAAATGCTCGTCAATTACTCTTAATTGGGATTTAAGCAGCTCCTTATCCTTTTCTATATGCCATAAATAGGTTGCTTCTTCCGTATCAAGCGTTTCCAAGACAATATGAAATTGACTCTCTCCTGCAAGCAAAAAAACGAAAGAAAAAGGACTTAAGATAAATCTGATTTTCAAGATAGAGCTTTCATGCTCATTGGCTAAATACTTCAACTGACTTGAATGTTTAAAGCTCTTATGACTGAGCATATCATCCAATAAAACTCGTCCATCATTGTAAAGACCAGGTATCCTGTTTCCATTTTTCGACAAGTCATCAATAGTCAATAGATTATGATCTGTTCTTGGCTTCATGCTAAGAACAGAATTTGTAATGTATCTGAATCTGACGTTATCGACTAGTTCCTGATTAATCTTCTGAAGGTCTGAAGATGTCGCTAATTGTGAGACTAGTTCACCTTTTTCAAGTTCTGCATAGATATCAAATGAAAAGTACCTCGTTCCTAGCACTTTCGCAAAATAAGGCTTCAACACTTCAAATTCAGGCCTGATTTGAAGATTCTCTACTTCGAATTCGAGTGGTTCAGATATTTCTGGGATAGTGTATTTAAAGACAACACTTCCATAACGAAAATCGATATCCTCCAGGGAGACTTTAATTCTTAACTCTAATTTCTTTGTATTATCCGGAAGAGTGATCTCTTCTGTCGGTTCATCAAATAATGAAGCTTGCTTCTCTATTTTGCGATAATAGGTATTTCGCTTGAGAAATAACTTATTGATATAATCGACTTTTATATCCCTGTAATCATAAATTGTAGGAGTAATCTCTGAACGTTGGACTCTACCAATATATTGAATAAGTTTGCCTTCAAATGCAAAGGGATATACAAGAAAAAGGCTGTTTGCATTTTGCAAATCTGTCCCTTCTCCAAAATATTGCCCTGTAGTTATCAATACCTGATAGTTTCCGTCCTTAAGCGTTTTCCATTTGAATCTCCTACTATTTTCCGAATCATCGCCACTCAAAGTCAGTGTTTCGTACGATTGCTTCAAATATTGATTTAAGGTATCGATATGTTCTTTTCGTTCTGTAATAATTACAACCTTTTTACCAGATCTCAACTCAGCAAAAACATCTTCTAAAATCAGTTTGTTGCGCGTCGAATCATGAATCAATACTTTTGTAAGTGTTTCAAACTGATCTGTTTTTGAATTAAACGGAATATCAAGATCAGTATTCCTTACAATGACCTTTGCTTTTTTGTATGATAAAACCTCATTCGGTCTGATTTCGGTAATAATCTCTCCCAGATGAAAAAAGATAATCTTACCGTCGTTGTATTTTCTAAATGGAGTTGCAGTTAAACCATACAAATAGTAAGTTGGAATTTTAGATATTGTATCCCGATAGGTTTTGGCCGGGATATGATGGCATTCGTCAACGATGATTGTTCCAAACGAATTTGTAAAATTACTCGACTCAGGTTTTAGCAATTCTTTCGATAAACTCTGTATTGTTGCAACAGTAACTTTAGAACTGACTTTAATTTTCCCTTGTCCGATTCGTCCAATGTCATGTTTGGGAATGCCCAGAAAAGTCTCAATTCGTTCTATCCATTGATCTACCAACTGTTTGCGATGGACAATAATTAAGGCTGGTTGATTTCTATCGGAGACAATTTTTAGGCCAATTATTGTTTTACCAGAACCCGGAGGGGCCACAATTACACCAAAATCTTTTTTAGAAATAACTTCGATAGCGCTCTGTTGATGCTCTCTAAGACTTGCATTGAACTGAAAACAGACATTATTAAGCTTTTTCCTCTGGTCGATAAAGCTATACTCGATTCTTTTATCAAGGCAAAATCTAATCAGTCTACCAATAAAACCTCTTGGAATAATTACTTCTGACCCTGTTTCTTCTATAAACTTAAAATAGCGTTCAGTTTCAAAGGTATTCTTTCCAGATTTCTTTTTGATAAAATACTCGGTGTTTGCAAAATTCAGTTCATCTTTCAGATAGTTTATCAATGGAAACGGGATTCCGGTTCTGTTGATTTTGACTACATTTTTTAATGTGATTGTTAGTTTCCCGGATATGTTCGGTACAGACTGACAGAGCTCTAAGTTTGTTGAACTACCTATAGTTTTATAAAGATCTTCCAATTGGGCGACTGTAATACGACAGGTTGTTTCCAGAAACCCAAACTGATCCTGGATTGGCTGAAATGTTTCAGTGTCCAGAAAGCAGCTATTACCCTGTCCCCAAGTCTTTTTGTATAAAGGCAATGCAATAAGATTGCCTAAACCTTTACCTGAAAGGAAATCCTGGTTGGGGAATAATCTGTCAAAGCTTGAACTTTTATCGAACACAGAAAACACTCCCGACCTTTCCAATAAAGAAAGAATAATCTTTCGGCTTCGTACTGCCGGATATGGTTGTTCAAAGAAAATCCAGATATGGCCTCCTTCCCCCGAACGGGAACGTTCCAAATAGGCGGGGATACCATAATCCTTACAAACGTTCAAGAAGGCTTTACATTCCTCCAGCCAATTCTTGTCATCAAAATCAGCAGCAACAAACCATGAAGTATTGTCTTGCAATAAAGGGTAAATTCCTATCAATTGCACTCCTCTCAAATGCTTTTCAATTTCTTTATCTGATAAAGGTAGATATGTTTTATCCTGATAGTTTTGAAAAGTACCACCTCTCATTTTATGAGCACGATACATATAGGGATCATAGAAGTATGCAGGCATATAGCCACTCTTCTTTCCATTCTCCCAACGAACAGCAAACACGTCTTCTCTGCCTTTGAAAAGTGATTTAAATAGTTGGAGATTCATTGGTTTTATGGTACAATATTGGATTAATGCTGCTGTAGAGCTCAAATATATAGAAGGCTATTTTTTAGAGCACTTTCTAATTCTCTGTTTTTGATAACGATAATAAGAATTGAACGAAATCAGATATATCACTATTAACACTGGCTTTTTCTAAAGCAGCCATGTACTCCTGTCTGCTATCTACCGGTATAACGGTCCAGTCGTATCCCCCGGAAATAAACTGCGTATTCATCAGAAATCGGGCTATACGTCCATTTCCATCCATGTATGGGTGAATGTAAACAAAGAAGAAATGGCCAAGAATAGCACGCACCGCTGCATTAGATTCATTCTCCAACAATTCAAATAAAACGGGGATAGCATCCCTCACGGCATCAGCACTAAAAGGGGTGTGCATTGAACCTTTAATGTACACCTGATGTGTTCTGTACCCTGCCAAATCTGAGGGTTTCAATAATCCGACACGAACACTAGGTGCAAATAGCTCTCTATACCATATGCGATGGTCATCTGCAATAGTTTTTCCAGCATTTGCACCTTTCAGGATCTTAGCTATACTTTCCTTTACAGCCTGAAAAGCTTGCCAATACCCTCTTGCAGCCATAGCATTCTTTTGGTCCAAATCTGAAGTATTTTCTTCCGGTTTCCATTGCCCGCTTTTTACCTTTTCAATTAGATCATCTGTAACCTTATAGCCTTCAATTGACAGAGAATTATAGGCATCTTGTTTATACTGTTCTTCTATTAGTTTTAAACAAGAGTCAATATCAGTATAAGTTTTGGGCGATTCCGGATAGAGTTTAATTACGTCTTCTCTCATAGCTTGCCACATCAATCGTAACCGGGTCTCATAAGGAGATGTAACTCTTTGATAAGCTATTGTCGATGATGTTGTAAATGGATCTTCTTCGCGAAGACTATAACCAAGACTTTTCATGGTACCAATTATTTCATCGGCTATTACCGTATTTCCTATGTTTCGGAATGCACCTGCAAGACGACCGGCTTTTGTGGTTTGTCCTTTTTCCAGTATAATTCTCAATATATCAGAAGCATCAGGTATTAAAGACAAGCATGTACGAGCAGTTATATTATCCAATCTGAAGAAATCAGGACTACACTCGATTAAAGCCTCAGGTAACGTATATATGTTTAATCCGAACTGGGACTCCTTGTAAACAGGGTTTGCAACTGTTGTTTTCAAATCCAGCAAAGTGGTATTATGGAGCAGCTTAACAATGTTATTTGAGCCCTTCAAGGCTCGTAAAATAATCTGAGAGGGAACAGTACGGTTGCCACTATACAAAGAAAGCGATTGTTCTGGTGTTAAGCACCAATCTTCATTGAATCTGGCTTTTGCATATGCGGCTACAAAATACCAGTAAGAGGTGTACCAGTTTGTTGTATCTCCCGGAGTTGCATCCGGACGGGAAGATATATACCACCCTTTCATTACTTCCTGTAGAAAACCGTTATTCATCAATCTTACTAAATGAACTCTGGAAATATCTGATGATTTTACAATAGCAAGTCCTTGCTCATTTTGAAATCTTTGTAGTTCTTTTAGTGAGTTCGCCAGATTCTCTTGTACTGTTGCCATATTGCGTTAGTTGATATTAAGACTTTCTTGTTTTTACCTAGCTGCACTATCTATTACTAGTTTATTTCGATGTACTATTACTAGTTTTTCATGATGTACTGTTACTAGTTTATCGTGATGTACTGTTACTAGTTTATTGTGCAAATATAGACTATTTACGCCAGGAAATCAACTATTTACGAACAGTAATATCACGCTAAATGAGAGGAAATCATATACAACAAACCGAGAAATATTAATCATTTGCAATCTAATGAGTAGTGTTGCGGACTAAATTTTAGTACTGTAGGGGGAAGAAAATAGGGAGATAGCTAACTGTTGATATGCTTATGGTATCGGCTATCCTATGATGAAAGGGTGTACTTGTTCGGCTTTCAGGCCGGTGTACTGGCAAAACTCGTCGACGCTGACAAACTGATGATCCGGCCTCTGATAGTGTATTTTTATCTGTGCCAATAGCATCCTGCCGTAACGTTCGCTTTTGCCGGTAATGCGTTGTACATCTTTCGGATATATGCAAATGCGTTTGACTTCCATTGTTCCGTTCTTTTCAGAACAAATTTACGACTATTTCTTCATTAAACATTCTGAACATAATCGGCTGCGCTCGGCATAGTCAAATAAATTTGCCTCTGCACTCACTTGCTCGATTAGTCTACCCGAGGAACGAAGGTGGAGATTTTAGCAAAAACCCGCAGGGCCTGACCTTTACAGCAGGGAAGCGAAACGGCTACCTTTGCTAATCATTTCTTTCGAGGGAAATTAGATCTGATATTCAAGTGCATTTCTTTTGGTTTGAGGTGGACGAAGGTTGAGGATGACCGTAGTTCGGTAAGGCTGGCGGATTTTTGCAATTGAGCTTCCGGGTGGGAAAAGGAGGGTGTGTGGATTGAATGAAGGAATGAAGCTTTGTGTAATGACTGAGGGAAAGACATTCTCCCGACATGGGACAAACAATGTTCCTGAGTGACTGAAATGGAATGGAGAGAAACGGAATAGAATGAATGGAGCTGAGGAAAACGAATATATGGGGAAGCGAAAGAAAAATATGACAGACCGGATTATACCGCAGCTTCTTAAAAGCGGATAATCACAATGGACAAAAAATGATAAGCGAGCCAGACGCTCGCTCTTCGTTCGGGGTGAGCGATGGCGGGGTAAAGAAAGTTACCGCTTTAAGGAGCGAATGAGTAATGTAAGGCTTTCTTTGACCTGCTTCCTTAGCCTGTATAATACATAGAATGGAAAAAGGCCCATGATATTCGCTGAAAATTAGCATAATAGATTTGCAACCATCAAAAACCATCAAACTTACTAATTTTTCAACATCATGAGCCTTACCAAGAGTTAGAAACAATGCAATATCCGCACCCATCCAAAGCAAAACGATAATAAATTACACCGAAAGCTCTTTCATTATCACTGGTAGCAATAAAAAGAAGAATGCAGATTAAGCTACATGGTTTTTCCTATCCTATTTTTATATTATCTCTCGAGTTTTATAATCTTTACGTCTTTAGGATTTATCAGAAGTGGAGTTTCGAGATTTATCAAGTCTCCACTCCATAATTCTTTCACTTTTCTAAATTCTTTAGGATTTACTCCCATACGTTTTATTGGAATAACAAGCGTTTTTGCAGAATCAGTATAGTTAAACGCTACAAAATATACATTGCCGGCTTTATCTGCATGTATAAACTGATCTTCCGACTTTTCTCCATTTCCTTCCAACGGACGGAATGATTCTCCTTTGGCAAGAGCATTTATCTCTGGATTTGTCAGAAAAGTACAGGCTTTGATTTTCCCTTCGTCCGGACCGGCAGCACTAAAATCATCTCCATTAATAAATAAGCCAGTTATCACCGCCGAGGTTACGCGGGCTCTATTTTCACCTTCCGAGGCTTGCTGCAGCACCACATGATCTGCATCATTGAACTGGTACACACGGTCAATCCACCACCCGTACGAAACGGCATTGAGGGTATATTCGGTATCCTTGATTTTATTCCATGCATCGCATGCGATACGACGTGACTGAGCATAATTGGCAGGAAAAATCGGTGAAATGGAAAGGTTGATAAACATATCACCAAAATATTTATCCAACAACCTCATGCCATAGTTATACGCCTGAATACCTGTGGTCACCTGAGGGTTGAACCAATGATCGGCTTCCAGAGAACCGTGAGTCATAAAGTCCATCTTTACATATCTGAAACCGCATCGGCGGAATAACTCTGATGTCTTCTTCATCTGAGCCTCAACAGCAGGGTGAGTAGGATCAATAGCATAAGCTCCATCCAGATCCTGAGGTTTGCCATTTGCTAATAAATAGACATCTTTAGATTTATATGCAGGAGCATCGTGAATTGTTATTTCCGGATTCTTGCCCCAGTCTGCAAAAGGCGTCCAGTAAATCCCGGCTACCTGGCCGTTAGCTCTACATGTATCAACAAAGGCTTTGAGTTGCTCTTCCGAGAAACTATTCCATCCGGAATCGAGCCCGATATATACAGTCTTGTCTCCATTCTGGAAATGATTATTCTGTAATTTATTTTTGAAGAAATCAGATACCTCAATTGCCTTTTGATAATCCAGTTTAAACTGCAATACTCCCCAACTATTCCAGCCAAATGGCACTGATTTATTCCATGGTCTGGGAGGAGTTATTGCAGCATTTGCATCGGCATAGGCCTCTAATCCTGATCGCCAGTCGGCGTAATATCCGATAAAAACCCGGGGAGATTTAATTGCAGTCCCTTTGAGTATTCCATGTGGACGAGAATCGCGAGTCAACTCATCGGCAACTCCGCCAAAGCAAGTCAGCGAAGTTATATACTTATCTTTTGAAGTCATTTCAATTCCAGTCTTCCATGTATCGTGCTCAACGGATCCTACAATCAACCCTTTACGTGTCTGATTGTCAAATACAGCAGTAACTTCGTAACTTGTCAGTTTCTGAAAATTGAGTGGATGAGACTGAAAACGAACCCATTTATCATTGTCGAAAGGAATAAAGAGCGCTCTTGAATCGGCTGTACCTCCAAAGATATTACTATCCTCAACAACAACCGGAGCCATATAATTAGAAACCAACTCCGATTGACTCCTAATCAGAATATCGGTTTCAACATAATCTTTTGCGGGGTCTATGTAGAATCTTCTTATCAACTCAGGATACTTACCCGATTTATATAAGATGGAAACAATAGTTGTTTTGCCTTTTATTGTTTTCGATACTTTTTCGATGGAATAATCGTTGGTCGAGATCTGCTTCTCATTCAGACGAAACTTAGCTTGTATTTTATCTAATACCGGCTTTCCGTTCTTTAAAAGGCTAACTGACTTTTTGTCTGGGCTTACTGTTATTTTCCATTGGCCCAATGGCATGACCTGACTTCCGGTGAATGAACTTAGGGACAGCACTCCAAAGAAAGCTATCAGGCAGATTTTTAGTGATTTCAAAGGTTTCATAGATTTAGACTTACAATGAAAATTAGAAATATACCGGGACATAGAGGTATTCTCTAAAAGAATAAGCATCTCTTTTTTGAGCCTTAGCAAAGTTACTTTCATCCTATTGTAAGTTTAGATGTGAAATAACCAAATAATGGTGATTTCGTCGCACAACGATAAAATATTAGCCCAATACAGTCACCATGCGACAATTGTGTTATTTTGTGCGACATCCTTATCGAAGTTTTTTTCAATATTCACCAAGTAGCGATCTTGTTTGATATTTCAAGATTGAGAGGTTCTTGGATATACCGAGACAATAGCATGAAAAATCAAATGAGATTGACCCGGAAGGGATTGCATTTAGGATCAAAGCCTGATACCACGAAAGCCTGATATCATGCAACATTTGTCGCATTGAATACAAGATATGTTGCATTGCACAAAGATTGCAACAAATCGGTCATTTTCTAAAACAGATGTTTGGTGGATATCGCAGCCCTATATAGTAGATTTGTGCAAACAACTTATCCTAACTAATAATCCAATGAAGAGAACACTTATTGCTTCCCTTTCGATGTTTATAGCGGCTGTAACAATGGCCAATACCAACATCATTATAACCACTGACAACACGCAATTGGTTATGCAAGTAAAGAATGACGGACGGCTCTACCAGTCTTATCTGGGAAAACGCCTATCTTCTAACATTAATCCGGACATACTCCAAATGCCAAGTACAAATGAAACTTCTAATGTATCGAAAGGTGATGAAGTTTATCCAGTTATGGGTACAGAAGATTTTTACGAACCTGCTTTTGAAATAAGTCATGCCGATGGAAATCCCACATCTGTACTAAAATATGTATCACACGAAAAACATGATATCAAAGGTGGTACTGAAACAACAATCCGTTTGAAAGATGCACTCTATTCGTTGAATGTTATTTTGCACTACGTTGCATATCCGAAAGAAAATATTATCAAGCAATGGAGTGAGATTTCACACAATGAAAACGGGAATGTTTACCTCGGACGATACGCATCATCTATGTTGTACTTTGAGGATACCGAGTATTATTTGACTGAGTTTTCGAGTGACTGGGCAAAGGAAATGCACATGAGCGAAGCACCTCTCAACTTCGGAAAAAAAATAATCGATACCAGATTGGGAACACGTACCGCCATGTTGACACAACCATTTTTCGAACTAGGGTTAGGCTCTCGTCTTCAGGAAAACTCCGGGCAAGTGCTTATGGGAACCGTAGCATGGACAGGCAACTTCCGTTTTACATTTGAGGTGGATCATAACAATCAATTGCGCATTATAAGTGGTATTAATCCCGATGCGTCAAGATATTTACTTAAAAAAGGAGAGATATTCAAAACACCGGAATTTATATTCACACTTAGTCAGAATGGAGCAGGTGAAGGCAGTCGCAATTTTCAGCGTTGGGCACTTAATCATCAACTTTACAAAGCAGATCAAGACAGAATGACCTTGCTAAACAACTGGGAAAATACATTTTTCGATTTTGACGAACCTAAACTCGTAAAACTCTTTGGCGAAGCAAAAGACCTGGGCGTAGACCTCTTTTTGCTTGACGATGGTTGGTTCGGAAACAAATATCCACGCAAGGACGACCATGCCGGTCTTGGCGATTGGGAGGTTACCCGCAGTAAATTGCCAAATGGAATACCATATCTGGTAAAGGCAGCGAAAGAACGAGGTGTAGACTTTGGTATCTGGATTGAACCAGAAATGGTTAATCCGAAAAGTGAACTTGCAGAAAAACATCCCGACTGGATATTGAAGTTGCCTAATCGTGAAACATATTATTTCCGCAATCAACTCGTTCTCGACTTGACAAATCAGAAAGTTCAGGATTATGTCTTTAGTATTGTAGACAATATCCTAAAGGAAAATCCCAATATGAAATACTTCAAGTGGGACTGCAACAGCCCAATTACCAACATATATTCACCTGCAGAAGGAAAGAATCAGGGTAATCTTTATGTAGATTACACCCGTGGACTTTACAAAGTTCTCGACCGCATACAGAAGAAGTATCCAGAAGTATATATGATGCTTTGCTCAGGCGGTGGTGCACGTTGCGATTTCGAAGCTCTAAAATACTTCACAGAATTCTGGTGTTCGGATAATACTGATCCTGTAGAGCGACTAAAAATTCAATGGGGATTCTCACAATTTATGCCGTCAAAAGCAATGTGCTCACATATAACCAACTGGAATACCCGTGCGAGTGTGAAGTTCCGTGTTGATGTAGCCTTCACATGCAAGTTGGGTTTTGATATTGATCTGAAATCACTTTCAGGAGATGAGCTTACCTATAGTCGTGAAGCGGTGAAGGAATATAACAGACTGAAGCCTGTAATATATTCTCCTAATCTCTACAGGCTAGTCTCACCTTACAAGACTAAGCATTGTGTTCTTGAGCGTATCAGCGATGACCGGAGCCATGCACTGCTCTTTGTCTATGATATTCACCCCGATTTCAACGAGCAAATCTTGCCTACGAAGTTGCAGGGACTTGATCCAGAAGCCAACTATCTGGTTAAAGAAATATGCCTGTTTCCTGGTAAAGAGTCGAAGTTAGCATTCAATAACAAAGAATATAATGGCGACTATCTCATGAAGATTGGAATCAAAGTTCTTTCAGGTGATGATATGAGCAGCCACATAATCGAAGTAATTAAACAATAGAACGATCACACAAATAGTATATGAAATGTTGTATATAAAAAGGTCGTGGATATTTGCATCATTTAACAAGACACCACCATTCAAAGAAACACACTACTAATCATACACACATAATTAAAAACATCACTACAAACAATGTTATCCTTAACAACAATTTCTAAACAAAAAAATTTATGAGAAACAAACTATTGTATTTTAGCCTGTCATTATTCTGCTTATGCAGTAATATTATGGCACAAGACATTTCCGTTAAAGGAAATGTCAGCGACGACACGTCAGCACCTATTATTGGCGCCAGCGTAATTGTTAGCAGTACTCGTAAAGGAACCGTTACTGGTCTGGATGGAAACTTTATTATTCAAGCTAATAAAGGAGACGAACTTACCATCACCTATATCGGATTCGTACCCCAAAAGGTAAAGGTTAACGGTCCTACCCCAATTAGGATCGTGCTCAAAGAAGACAACAAAGCATTGGACGAAGTAGTCGTAGTCGGTACTATTATGAAAAAGAGCGATTTGACAGGTGCAGTAGGTAGTGTTGACGCAAAAACACTATCTGAGAAGCCGGTTACCAATGTCAATCAGGCACTACAGGGACGTGTTTCCGGTGTTTTTGTGACCTCAGCGACCCGTCCAAGTGATGACGCCGGCATTCGCATCCGTGGTATGAATACCATAAACTCAGGTTCATCTCCAATATATGTTGTCGATGGTATGGTAATGACCAATGATTTTGGAGGTTTTAATTCTATCAATCCAAATGATGTTGACCATATAGAAGTTCTAAAGGATGCATCTGCAACAGCTTTATACGGTTCACGTGGTGCCAACGGCGTTGTTCTTATCACCACAAAGAAAGGGGTAAATAAAGAAGGTTCTGTAACGTATGACGGGTGGGTTAGTATTTCAAGTATGACTCAGCGACCGGAAACGATGAATGGTACAGATCTGGCAAACCTACGTATAGATGCCTTTGCAAATGGGTATCTGCGCAATAATCCTACAGCCAATCGACAGAATTATATCAACAATACCCTTCTTGGTACAAATCTGGCATTCTCGGCTCAGGAGCTTCAAAGCTATAACAGTGCTACAGGTAACTGGGACAACCACAACTGGTTGGATCAAGTGTCAAGAACAGGAGTTCAGCATAATCACAATTTGAGCTTCTCTAAGAGTTTCGACAAAGGAAATGTGTACTTCAGCCTCAACTATTCAAATCTTGAAGGTATTATTAAAGGTTCAAATCAAGACAAATATTCTGGACGGATCAATGCCGAGAGTAATATAAAGTCATGGTTGAAAGTTGGTACTAATACAACTTTCACACGTACGGAAGATGTTATACCTTCTGATGATGTTTATAACAAAGCATTAAATGCAAACCCGCTACTTGATTACAACCCATACTCTGACCCTGCTACAAAATATAACAAAGAGTATCTTGTTGTATATTATCAGGCTCTAACCGAGAATTACAATAACGAATACAATCCGTTTAATTCTATGGATGTTCGAAACGATCGCACACGTTCTCGTATGGCCTCTTCTAACTTTATCAATATTAATCCAATCAAAGGTCTGAACTTCCGTAGTACGCTTTCTTTAGATTATGCCGCACAAACTAATTTCTCTTACACACCAGGCAATATTCAGGAATCTGTACGACATGAATCAGGAGATGCAATAGCTTCACATCAGCGATGGGAACAGACTAACTGGCAATGGGATAATTCTGTATCCTATGATCGAACCATTGGACTCCACAAAATGAATATCATGGCAGGAACCAGTGCGAGTAAAAACTCAACCAACTATGATAGTGCCAGAGGGTATCGATTCCCAAGTGACGATCTTAGCTATTACGAACTTGGAGGTGCATCTGCTTTTGAAAAAACTGCTATTGACTCAGATTTCGGAGCCTCGACTCTTATGTCGTACATTGCACGTGGCAACTATGTCTATGATAGCCGTTTCTTCTTTACAGCAACAGCCCGCTACGACGGTTCTTCCAGATTTGGTGAAAGTCACCGCTGGGGTTTATTCCCATCAATTTCTGCAGCATGGGAAATCAACAATGAGAAATTTATGCAGAATCAGAATTTATTCAGCCGTCTGAAACTGAGAACAGGCTATGGAATGGTAGGTAATCAGGATATTCAGAACTACGCTTATGCATCCTGGTACAATCCGATTGCCCAACGTGTAACTGTAAATGGCGCAAGTGTAGGAACAGCAGGTTATGGTGCAAGTTCATTGCGTGGAACGCCAGCCATCACATGGGAGAAGCAGAAGCAATTTAACTTAGGGCTTGACATGGGTTTCCTCAAAAATCGTATCACAGCATCTGTTGACGCTTTCTATATTATAAACGACAACTTGTTGATGCAGCACTCACTGGCACAAACAACAGGATTCTCTTCTACCTGGGAAAATATTGGAAAAGTAGAAAACAAAGGAATTGAACTCAACGTAAATGCAAACATCATCAGAACAAACGATTTTGAATGGAATGCAAGTGGCAACATTTCGTATGATAACAACAAAGTGACAAAGTTGTATGGAGATGTAAACAAGATTCTTAACGGATCAAATCGCGAAGGCAATATTTTCCTGAACCAGCCCCTACACACAATCTATACCTATCGTTTTGGGGGTCTTGCAAACAATAGCAATCGCTCTGAATGGGAAGGAATCAACTACAATGGACGCACTGTAGAGGTAGGCGACATTTTCGTAAAAGACATTTCTGGCCCAAATGGTAACCCAGACGGAGTAATTAACGAATACGATCGCGACATCGTAGGTAAAGCAGATCCAAAGGTTTATGGTGGTTTTACAACCGACTTTAAATATAAGAATCTCACTCTGAATGCCATCTTCAACTATGCTCTTGGGGCTAAGAAGATAAGTGGATATTACGAAAATCTTGTAGGTAGTGTTGGCTTATCACCAGCTTCACCTGATTTGGCAGACCGTTGGTCTGAAAACAATCCTGGCGCAAAATACCCAAGAACAGTATATAATTCATCGGGGTACAATGGATATAAAGCCGCTGAAACGGATATGGTAATTCAGAATGCCAACTATTTACGCCTTTCAAACCTAACACTGGCTTACAACTTTGACCGCAAGATGCTGAATAAGATAAATCTTAACAATCTGCGTCTATATTTCACGGCAAGTAACCTATTGTGTCTGACTCCTTATAAAGGGTTTGACCCAGAAATAGGAGACTACAACTATCCACCGACAAAAACATTTACATTCGGACTAAACGTAAGCTTCTAACATCTAAAACTAAGACAACATGAAAAAGATATATAGATATTTCGGAATCAGCACTGCAGTATTGTTCGGACTGATGGCAACATCATGTTCAGACTTTCTTAATCAGGAAAACAAGACCCAGTTGTCAGAGGAGCAAGTGCTCTCTGATTTGAAACTGGCAGACCTGAACTTACAGAGTGTATATACCTCATTTAAAGAAAACTGGAAGGACGAACGTTGCTGGATACTTCTTCAGGGCACAGATGAAATCCAGGTTGGAGCGCTTCAGTCAAAGGATGCAAATACTAGTGCCTGGGACTTTTGCAGTGGTGCAATGAACTCAGAAAATGGTTATGTAACGAATGCATGGAACTATCGTTGGTCTGTAATTGCTAATGCAGCAAAGATCATTAAGGCCTTGAATTCGACTCAACCAGAATCAGGATCTAAAGCAGAAAAATTGCTTGGTGAAGCTTCATTTGTCCGAGGATTCCTTACTTATCAATCAGCAATGATCTGGGGACGTATTCCCACAATAGATCTTGCAAAGATTGAAAAAGGCGAGCTTAATTATGCCCGTCAGCCCCTCAAAACTGTATGGCAATTTATAATTGATGATTTCACCGCAGCTACAAAAGCACCTGACACAAACGATGATGGCCGTGCCACAAGCTATGCAGGATGGACAATGTTAGGAAAAGCTTATATGTCAGCTCCTGTAGAAACCGGATTGCGCGATTATCAGAAAGCAAAGGAATGTTTCGATCACGTTATTGGTCATTACTCACTTCTTCCGAATTATAGTGATCTCTGGGACTACACAAAGAATGCGTCGCAAGAAGTAATCTTCACCAACACATTCTCAGCTGCACGCGGTTACGCCAATCAGGTTCAGTTTCAGATTGGATCAAGAGCGGCACAAAACTGGTTTAGCGATGCTTGTTACTTTGCAGGATATGACCATTCGGTACCAACAGCTCATGCATACGAAACAGTTGGAAATGGTGGAATCTGGGAAACTGGAGATGCCCGCAAGAATGCCAGCCTGCGCTATGATTTCAGCTACAACGGACAAACTCCAGACCTGAGCAGCCTGACCTGGGAGGGGCTCAGCGAAGAAGACCATGACGAGCTAAAACCACACATCAAAAAATATGAGGATTTTCGCACCGATAAAGCTTCAGGATTGGCTATTAACAACATGTGGTTGTCTGGTAAAAATATCCCCGTACTCAGATATGCTGACGTATTGCTATGCTATGCAGAATGCCTGAACGAACTGGGACAAACCCCTCAAGCCGTAATTTATGTAAATCAGGTTCGTGACCGCGCCTTCGGAGGTAGTCAGCCATCGTCTTTAAAATGGACAGCCATAGGCCAAGATGAATTCCGAAATAAGATACAAGATGAACGCATAAGAGAATTGTTCGGTGAAAACTGGCGTCGTTATGATCTTATTCGCACAGGCAAGTTTCTTGACAGAATTAAGACATACAATAAATGGGCTGCAAAATCTGTTGCCGCAGGCACCTTTAAAGATTATCTACAACTTTGGCCTATTCCGCTTACCGAATTAAATCAGAATGCGGATATGCGTTTAAATGGTGAATTCGATCAAAATAATGGCTATCAATAATTAGGTTTTCAGTTTTTTAAGGAAGTGAGGCCCTGTCTTTCTATATAAAGAATATTTTATATGAGATTGGCAGGGTCTCCTATTTATAAATTTATCGTAATAATGGAGGATGAACTGTACGACAATTTCATCCGGACAGCACTGGATAGATATGAAAAAGAATTTGGCAAAAAAACACTCATCTACGATGTGGTCATAGGTGATGGATCCAGAAAACTACAGTAATTACAAATAAGAAACATCAAATAAAAAGATTATGAAACCAACATTATTACTACTTGCGGCAGGTATGGGAAGCCGCTATGGAGGCTTAAAGCAACTGGACGGACTTGGCCCAAACGGTGAGACAATTATGAATTACTCTATTTACGATGCTATCAAGGCTGGATTCGGTAAGATCGTATTTGTAATCCGCAAAGACTTTGAACAGGACTTCCGGGATAAGATTCTATCCAAATATGAAGGGCATGTTTCAGCAGAGCTATGCTTCCAGGCACTTGATAATCTTCCAGAAGGATTCTCAGTTCCACAAGGTCGTGAAAAACCATGGGGAACTAACCATGCAGTTCTTATGGCTAAGAATATCATTAATGAACCTTTTTGCGTTATCAACTGTGATGACTTCTACAATCGCGATGCATTCCAGAAAATCGGTAAATTTCTCGCAGATCTGCCGGAAGGAAGCAAAAACAAGTATGCCATGGTCGGTTTTCGTGTAGGCAATACATTGAGCGAGAACGGCTCAGTAGCACGAGGTGTTTGCTCAAAGAGTGATGATGAGAACCTTACTTCTATCGTTGAGCGTACCGAAATTGTACGGGTAGAGGGCAAAATCAGTTATAAGGACGAAGATGGCAAGTGGATTGCCGTTGGCGACAATGCACCTGTGTCAATGAACATGTGGGGTTTCACTCCTGACTATTTCGAGTACAGCGAGGCTTACTTCAAGGAGTTCCTGTCTGATCCAAAAAACATGGAGAACCTAAAGGCGGAGTTCTTCATTCCACTGATGGTTAATAAGCTTATTAACGAGAATACAGCATCAGTTAAGGTCCTTGATACAACAAGTAAATGGTTTGGTGTGACTTATTCAGCCGATCGTGAGAGCGTTGTTGATAAGATTCAAAGCCTTATTGATGAGGGCGTTTATCCTGATAAATTGTTTTAGCCAGTTTATATTCTAATATTTTACACTTAGGGAAATGCAATCGCCTAAAATGAATCCGCAATTATTGCTATCTATCTTTAGGATAGTTTCTGTTATTATTCTAATAATAATGGGATTACTATTAATCATAGTGCCGGCAAGTAGTCAAACTGTAGAAATATATCAATGCGGAGATACGACTAGTCTGTCCATTAAGAACCCAAAGAAGTATATGCTTTTGCCAATTGAAGAAAGTCAGAATGAAGTTCAGATTTTGGAGCGTGATACATGGATGGATATTAGGCTTGCTCAAGACAAAGTTGACTATTATGTCCCTTTCGAATTAAATTCTCCAACAGTTAAGATTCTAGGACTGAGAGCCAATTCTCTAATATTACAACCGGATCAGATTAAGTTTACTGATAGCAAAGATGTCATTAACACCGATTATTTCCGTCCGATTTATCATCATACACCGTCTTATGGCTGGATGAATGATCCAAACGGATTAATATTAAAAGATGGAATGTATAATCTGTATTATCAATATAACCCTTACGGATCCAAATGGGGCAATATGCATTGGGGACATGCTGTGAGTCGCGACCTTATGCACTGGCAAGAATTGCCCCCTGCAATTGCCCGTGACACTCTCGGACATATCTTCTCCGGAAGTTCAATTGTCGATAAATATAACAGTGCCGGATATGGAAAGGAATCAATCATAGCTTTTTATACTTCAGCAAGTGATAAGAATGGCCAATTACAGTGCTTGGCATACAGCAAAGATAATGGAAGCACATTCACTAAATATGAGGGCAACCCTATATTACGGCCTTTCGATGGATTAAAAGACTTTCGCGATCCGAAGGTTTTCTGGTATGAACCTTCTATGTCATGGTATATGATTGTATCTGCCGACAAAGAAATGCGTTTCTATAGATCTACTAATTTGAAGGACTGGAGTTATGTGAGTAGTTTTGGAAAAGGGTACGGAGCACAGCCTAACCAGTTTGAATGTCCGGATTTTTTCCCTTTGACAATCAATGGAAAGAAAAAGTATGTGATGATTGTAAATATCAATCCCGGGTGTCTTTTCGGTGGTTCTGCTACAGAATATTTTATTGGTGATTTTGACGGGAAAGACTTCAAATGTGATACAAAGCCTGAATTCGTTAAATGGCTTGATTATGGAAAGGATCATTATGCTGCAGTAACATTTTCAAATACCGGTAATCGCATAATAGCCATGCCATGGATGAGCAATTGGCAGTATGCAAATGTTACTCCAATTAAGCAATACCGGGGAGCCAATGCCTTACCTCGCGAATTAAGCCTATTTGAAAAAGATGGACATTTATATGTCGCAGCTAATGCCATTCAGGAGATAAAAGCTTTGCGCAAGGAGAAGAAAACCGTTAACAGATTAATTCTGAACGAGGATTATATTGATGATAGTCTCTTTTACAATAATGATGGGGCATTTGAAATCGAAGCCGATATTACACCTGGTAGTGCAGAAAAAGTCGGTCTTGACATCTATAATGTCAGTGGAGAGAAATCTATGATTTATTTTGATATGGCCGACCGTAGATTGGTTATGGATCGTACCAGAAGTGGTTTAATCGATTTTGGCCGATATTCTTCAGTACACAACATTGAATTACAGGTACAAAAAGACGAACAAGGTCTTTTGAAACCTGCAAGAATGATGAATGCTATAAATTATGAAAATGATTTTGCATTAGGAACATGGGCTCCACTGAATCTCTGTGAAGGCAAAACTTATCATATCGACATTTTTGTTGATAAATGTTCTATTGAGATATTCGTTGATGGAGGTCGCATAGCCATAACTAATCTTGTATTCCCGACAAAACCTTACAATGGCATTCGCCTTTACAGCAAGGGAGGTAAAGCCAAAATCACTAATATGACTATTTATAAAATCGGTATTTAAAAACAAATATGAAAAAGAAAGAATCACTTTATCTAATACCCGTAATGCTTTGCTTTTTTGCAATGGGTTTTGTGGATCTTGTAGGCATTGCTTCAAACTATGTGAAGGCAGATTTAGGCCTTAATGACAAGACCGCAAATATTTTACCTTCATTAGTGTTTTTCTGGTTCCTAATATTTTCTGTTCCCACAGGAATGCTTATGAATAAGATAGGTCGCAAGAATACGGTACTACTCTCGCTTGTTGTAACAATCTTTTCTCTGCTTCTCCCCCTCCTTGGCGAGAATTTCAGCATCCTGCTCGTGTCATTTTCATTGCTTGGCATCGGCAATGCACTGATGCAAACATCTCTAAATCCGCTTATCGCAAATATTATTACAGGTGATAAAATTGCCTCTACGCTAACCTTTGGGCAATTTGTCAAGGCTATAGCTTCCTTTATGGCTCCTTACATTGCCATGTGGGGCGCTTCAGCAACAATTCCTTCATTTGGCTTAAGTTGGAGAATTCTTTTCCCGGTTTATATGGTTATCGGTATACTGGCAACATTATTATTTGCTGTTACCCCAATTAAGAAGGAAGAGAGAGAGGAAAAGCCGTCCTCATTTGCTGAGTGTTTCGGGTTACTAAGCAAGCCAATTGTTTTGTTATCATTCCTCGGAATAATGTGTCATGTGGGGATCGATGTGGGAACCAACACTACTGCTCCGAAAATATTTATGGAACGTCTGGGTATGACTCTTAATGATGCCGCTTTTGCAACATCGCTCTATTTTATATTCCGGACTGTTGGATGTTTGACAGGATCTTTTTTTCTACGAGTAATGAATCATAAGCTATTCTTCATAATCAGCATCTTAATGCTAGCTCTTGCAATGGCCGGATTATTCATAGGAACATCGAAACTGATTCTATACTCTGCCATTGCATTAGTGGGGTATGGAAACTCGAATGTATTTTCTCTTATCTTCTCGCAAGCTTTGCTCTCGGTTCCCAATAAACAAAACGAAGTTTCCGGATTAATGATTATGGGGCTATTTGGAGGAACCATTTTCCCTATCTTCATGGGATTTGCCAGTGATGCTGTTGGTCAGACTGGAGCTATTGGCGTAATGGCTATTGGTGTCGTATATCTTTTCAGCTATATAAGAAATATAAAACATTAAGTAATAGGATTGAATTGATGTCCCATTAATATGAAAGTTCCTCTGATAATTCAAAATCACGGAACATATTAATTACGCGTCAAGCGGCCCGGAGCCACTGAACGCTAGTGCCCCACACCGAGCAACGGCTCTAAGCCACTTGCCGGATTGATAAAGCCAAACAGACCTAGAGAAGGAAGGGGTAAATAACACATTAAATTATACTCTGTACTTAGTGGTAATGTGCGATTAAAATTGAAAACAGAAGGGAATAAAAATTCTCCGCAAATAAGCCGTAGGTCGATTATTTTGCCGATATG
This sequence comes from Bacteroidales bacterium, assembly GCA_963668555.2. GTDB lineage: Bacteria > Bacteroidota > Bacteroidia > Bacteroidales > UBA7332 > CAXXIC01. The sequence continues at coordinate 2,504,520 of CAXXIC010000001.1, read as the reverse complement.
ATTTTATCCTAAAACGAACAAAAAACATCAACTATATACTATCATGAAACCTATATTCAAGATCTTTATTTTAAATGCCTTACTCGTATCCTCAGGAATAGCTTCCGGTAAAGGTCGCTAGAGTCAACAAAACAAGACACTTCCCCCAACGATGGGATGGGCCAGCTGGAACAATTACCGTATTCATATAAACGAGGAGATTATCCAGTCGCAGGCCGATGCGATGGTCAGGCTGGAGCTTAACAAGCACGGTTACCGGTTCATCAATATCGATGATGGCTTCTTTGGCGGTCGTGACTCGAATGGTAATTTGCTCTACCACAAACAACGTTTCCCGAATGGGATGAAAAGTCTCGCCCGGTACATTCATTCCAAAGGGCTGAAGGCGGGCATCTATTCCGATGCAGGGATAAACACCTGTGGCTCGAAATACGATAAGGATACAATCGGCGTGGGCATGGGGCTTTACGGACACGACGAACAGGATCTGCACACCTTTCTCAAAGAGTGGGACTTTGATTTCCTGAAAGTTGATTGGTGTGGCGGCCAATGGCTGGGAGTCGACGAGCAAACGCGTTACACCGAAATCGGACAAATTGCGAGACGCATCAAGCCGTCTGTCGTGTATAATGTGTGCAGATGGGAGTTTCCGGGCAAATGGGTGACGCAAGTGGCCGATTCTTGGCGTATCTCCGGAGATATTGACAATCATTTCAGATCCATACTTAATATAATTGACCTGAATGCGGATTTGTGGATGTATAGTTCCAGAGGACATTACAACGATATGGATATGCTCCAGGTGGGCAGAGGCATGACGTATGAGGAGGATAAAGCGCATTTCTCGATGTGGTGCCTGATGCAGTCGCCTCTGATGTTGGGCAATGACCTGACTTATGTGTCGAAACAAACCCTTGAAATCATCACGAATGATGATTTGATTGCTATCGATCAAAGTCCTTTTGTCTATCAGGCCCGACGATTGTTAAACTACGGTGATCTGGAGGTGTGGGGAAAACCGTTGGTATCGACCATCAGCGGTGAGATTGCCGTTGCCTTGCTGAACCGAACTAAAGAAGCACAAACCATTACATTCAAACTGGATTCTGTCGGACTTAATCCGGCTAAAGGATATACCATCAAAGACCTGTGGAGCAAAGAGACTACCGGGACTGCTTACGAGCAGGAGATTTCACGAAATGTACCTGCTCATGGCGTGGTGGTGCTTCATCTAAAAGGCGTATCCTTGCCCTTTAACCTCTTTCAGTTTAAAGACAAGAAGTAATAGAATCAAGGAAAAAGCATAGCTAAAAAGAAGTCAGGCTCTGTTGTAGAGCAACATATCAAGAAAAAAACTTTTAATAGGAACAAGAAAAAAGGAGAGATTCATTTAGAGTCTCTCCTTTTGTTATTTGTAATAATTTACAACGCAGAAACTAAGGGAATTCAAATACCTCTTTTTCTCATCTAGCATAAGGTTTAATAGTGTTTCATGCCATCATCATTGCTTAAGTAATCCTTTTATTGATTGGCAAATTCTTTGGGTGTCATACCAAATTGCTTTTGGAACAGCTTGATAAAATATGATGGAGAACTTATTCCGACCATTTCGCAAACTTCTGTCGTTCTATATCCTTTTTCCTTCATCAGTTCCGCAGCCTTCTTAAGACGTATAAGCCGAATAAAGTCTATCGGAGTAAGATTTGAAACTTCCTTAATCTTACGATGCAGACTTGATCTACTCATACACATTTCCTGAGCCAACTGCTCAACATTGAATTCACTTTTCTGTATGTTCTCGATGATTTTCATGGAAATTTGCTGCAAAAATTCCTCCTCAATTTTATTGATATTCGTATTCGAAACAGGCAGATAAGGCTTATGCAAGAAATTTTCTCGTTCGCGCTCACGATTCTTCAGTAGCGACTCTATCTGGGCTTGCAGGTGATTAAACGAGAATGGTTTCTCAATATAGGCATCAGCCCCCGCTCGCAGTCCCTCAATTCTATTATCAAGCGTATGACGGGCAGTAAGTAAGATTATTGGAATATGGTTGATTTCTACATTACTTTTAATCTTATCGCACATCTCAAGACCATCCATAACAGGCATCATCACATCTGATACAATAAGGTCAATACGCTCCTTCAGAACCTTGTCGAGACCAGCCTTCCCATCTAAAGCTGACAAAATATTATATTGAGATTTCAGGTTATCTGACATCATCTGCATCACTTCCGGATTATCTTCTACTAATAGGATAGTATAATTCTTATTTTTAGATAAAGGCGCATCAAAATCATCAAAAGCTATGTCATTTAAAATGACTGTTGGCTGAATGTTCTGACTATTATCCAACTCAATGACATACTCCTGGTGTAGAGGCAACTGCAAAATAAAAGAATTGTATTCAGACATTGTATCCAAATAAAGCAGCCCATTATGTAATTCTGCTAAAGAACGAGCCAACGGTAATCCTATCCCTGTTCCCAGAATCTTACCCGAATTATCCAGGCGAGTGAAAGGCTTGAATATCTCGTCTATTTTCTCCGATGGAATCTTTTGGCCATCGTTTATGACGGTAACCTCAACATAATCGTTTTTACAAGTTACGTCTATCTGAATAAATGTCTCAGAATACTTGCTTGCATTGTTGAGTAGATTGCTCATGATCTTAGTAAATGCCTCGTGATCTAAAGGTACAGTCATTGAATCCATTTCAATATTCAGACTCATTGTCTTGTTAGCACGCGTCACGGTCGGCTCAAAACGTTCGATGATATCACGTATCAGCTTGCATATATCAGTATTGGTGAAATTCAACTTCAAACTATTAGAATCCATCTTTCGGAAGTCTAGGAGTTGATTTATAAGATTGAGCAATCTACGAGAGTTCTTGGATATGGCATTAAGATTTTTCGAGAGCATAGTATCTTGATATTTTCGATCCTCAAGATTTTCCACAGAGCCATTTATCAACGTCAACGGTGTTCGTATCTCGTGAGTAATATCTGTAAAGAAATTGATTTTTGCCCGAAGCAACTCTTTCTCCGTTTCCTCGCGGAATGTCTGTTCCTGAAGCGCAAGACGACGCGCCTGCCTCTTTTGCTGCATCTTATATATATAATACCCGATTCCAATAACCACCATTAAATAGATCCATTTTGCAATGGATGACAACCACCATGGCGGCAGAACTGTTATTTTAACCGATTTGATATTGTCAGGCGCATCGGCCAGACGAACCTTGAAGGTATATTCGCCAGGCTGTAACTGCGAGTAAGATATGTTCATTCCATTTACAGATACGTTCCAATTTTCATCAACACCTTCGAGCATATATTGATAACGGTCATTTTCTATGATAGAATAATTCAATGACGAGACATCAAGACTGACATTGGATATATTGTAAGGCAAACTAATGTGATCGGTATACAGAATGCTTTTATCCAGAATGTCCCCTTCCGCTGGCTTTATTTCTTTATCATTTATACGGATATTGGTAATATAAATCTTACGCCGAGATGGTTCTTTTCCAGCAAGTAAAGGATTGAAAGAAATCAGGCCGCTAGTACTTCCAAACATAAATTTTCCGTCAGTTGCTCTGACAGCCGATTTGTAATTATACTGGTTTCCCATGAGTCCATTTGTATTGCGATAAACTGTAAGATCCTTCGAAACAGGATTGAAGCGAACTAGTCCCTGATTTGTTCCAAACCAAAGGTTATATTTCTCATCCTCTAGTATCTTGTAGGTCACATCATCTGGCAAACCATCTTTGCGGCTAAAAGTGGTGAATCTATTTTTATGAACATCAAACATACATATTCCACCTCTGTCAGTTGAAAACCACAGATTGCCATTATGCCCAATAGTTACACTGCTCACATCATTGGAACTAATTGTCGTAGGATCACCCTCCTTATGATAAAAACTAATAGTTTTACCAGTTTTAGGATCATAACAGAAAACGCCACTGCCAATAGTTGTAACCCAAATTCTCCCCTGACGGTCTTCTGTAATATCCTGAGCAAAAACATCAGGAAAAGAACCGAATTTGCTAAACTTTATTCCATCAGTCTTTATGTATATCCCATCGGCAGTACCTAACCATATCTTTCCTTTATGATCCTTAAATAGAGCAAATACACTGCCCTCTCCTCTTAGATTTAAATCAGCCGGCGAATAGTGAGTTACAGTGCGAGTATGAGAATTTATAATATCAAGACCATTCTTGAAGAGACCCGACCAGACTGCATCACCGTCAATCATCAAGGCTAAGCGATTGGTTCCGCCTCTGTATTTCTCCAGTTTAATGTTTTCAAAACTCTGTGTGGATTGGTGGAATACATTTAGTTTTCCGTCTTCTGTTGATATCCAAATATCACCATATTTATCGCATTGCATTTCCCGAATACGTTTACTACTTAGTGATGTATTTGTTCCAAGTGGTACATAATTGTTGAATATCATTCCATGGCGAGGCATATGGTTGACTCCACTCATCATTGTTCCGACCCAAATGCCATCGTCGCGATCTCGATAGAGTGAGTAAATCATGTTGTCGGAAATGCCATAAGGCATTAAGTCGTTTTCACGTAACTGATTACAACTACCAGTTGCTTCATTAATTATATACAGTCCATCTTGTGTGCCAACGAATAGATCCTTGCCATCATACAAAAGGCTACGCAATATCTTGTAGTGAGCATCAGGGGCATTTATATCCTGAAGTATATTCGTATTAGGATTATATTTCATGAGTTTTTCCTCATGAATTCCTATGGCAATATATTGACCATAATCACACAATGAGTATACATTCTTATCCTTTAAAGAGTTGCCGTTCTTATCAGTGATGAATTGGTGCAATTTGCCTGTATGATTGTCGTATTTGAATATACCAGCCCCATTCGTTCCTAACCAGACTTCGCCATTTTTTCTTACACAAATACACTCTACGTTATTATAGTATTTTTTCGATTTATCTGACGTTCTGTAGAGCTTCATTGTACCAACTTTGGGATTATAGCAGAAGGCACCCAACGTAGGTGCAATAATCCAGATGTTTCCATTATTATCACCGACAATCTGAGATATCCAGTTATCGATAACCTGCCCATTGCTACATTTCTTATCGAAGAAAGTAAATTTTTCACTGTATGAATCGAATATAAACACACCTTTATCTGTTCCACACCATAACCTGTGCTCTTTATCTTCATATAAAGCTGATATGTTGTGATTACCCATATTTAAAATATTGTCATCTACATCATAGCGCTTGATGCTATTGCCATCGTATCGATTAAGGCCATTCTTAGTCCCGAACCACATGAAACCCCAATAATCCTGAATAATGGACTTTACACAATTTTCTGAAAGGCCTATCTTATTGTCTATATGGGCAAAGAAATAAGGATGCTGCTCTGTCGCAGCATTTATAAGATTGGGAAACATCAGAACAATGACGAATGTAGATAATCTAAAAACAGTGTTTTTCATTTGAAGGTATTTTGTCGACGCTAAGATAACTAAAAACGACATAAAATATTGACATATAGAGAAACAATAAACAGTTAATTGCCGCCTCAGATAAACAATAAGCCATTAATTTGTAACACATCACCCGCATCAATTTACACCTAGTATGTAGTGAATAGTATACTAAGTTCGAACTTATGAAAGACTTGAATACTGGATGTTTGCCATCCCTGTTTGCTGTTCTACAAGATCAGCCATAACAGGCACGATATTTCATCGCTGTGTCCAAGAAAAACGCTGGACGTTCTCCATCTGAGTGGTTTTGAGATTTTTGAGTCCGAGTGAAAGCTTTCGTAAGTTTTTTTTGGGGAATAGCCATTAAGTCTTTTGATGTTTCAGAATACAAGACCTTAATCTCTTCAAAAATAGATTCCGTATAGATATATCAAAAATAGAGCTACATATTTGGATTATATTATAGATATATCTATATTTGATAGAAATATCACAGACTATGTATAATGAACTGTATGAACAATCTGGCAGTGATATAATCCGCCAGATAGGAAAACGGTATTGTGAATACCGGAAACGGATGGGATTCACACAAAAAGAAGTGGCTGAGAAATCCGGATTAAGCGTATTCACAATCAGCTCATTTGAGAACGGCTCAACAACGGGAATCACACTAGCGTCTTTCATTAAATTGCTGCGGGCAATCGATAGCCTTGAAGAAATTGAGAAGTTGCTACCTGAACTTCCCGAAAGTCCGCGTGCATTATTTATGAAACAACAGAAAGGAAAGTAATCTATGGATACAAATGTAGTCATGGTTAAACTGTGGGGAATGCCTGTAGGGTACCTCTCCTGGGATAAAAAATCAGATGTGGCTGTCTTTGAATATGAACCGGAATTTCTGGACAAAGGTTTGGATATTGCCCCCTTGACGATGTCCATTAATTCTCCCCGCAGCAGAAAGCAGATGCCCTGGACAGGTAACAAAGACAAATTATATCTGGGACTGCCTCCCATGATCGCCGATTCCTTACCCGACAAATGGGGGCATTCTCTTTTCAACGCCTGGTTGCGTGACAATCATATACCTGCGAGGAAAGTAACTCCGGTGGATCACCTTTCATTTATCGGAAACCGTGCCATGGGGGCGCTTGTTTATGAACCAGCCCAGAAGCTAGGTGACGATTCTGTTTTCCCTGTAGATATTACAAAGCTCTACGAGTTTGCCAAACATGTATTGAGTGAACGGGAAGCAACAGTGCTAAATGCCGAGAACTCAATTTTATGGCAGGATTTGATTAAAATCAGTTCTTCACCGGGAGGGAAACGCCCGAAAGCGATTGTTGCGGTTAACCAAACCACAGGAGAAGTAATATCCGGACAGGGGACTATCCCGGAAGGATTTGAACATTTTGTTCTTAAATACGATGATAATTCATCCTATCCTCTTGCGAAACTTGAATATGTTTATTACCGAATGGCTTTGGATGCCGGTATACACATGATGCCGTCAGAATTACGTTCATACGGAAATGTTACTCATTTTCTCACCCATCGGTTTGATCGCATCGGCAATGACCGGATACATACGCAGACATTAGCCGCTATGTCTCCCGACAGTGACAGCTATGAAGACTTATTCGCCGTAATACGGAGGCTTAATTTACCATACGAGGACAGTCGACAACAATATTTGCGAATGGTGTTTAATGTGCTTGCTCGTAATGTGGATGATCACTCAAAGAATTTTAGCTTCTGCATGACACCTGATGGTGTGTGGCGTTTGTCTCCAGCTTATGATTTAACTTATAGTGTTGACCTTTCCGCACCAGCATATATCAATAAACATTCGCTAACCGTAAACGGAAAGAATAAAGATATTACCCGGGAAGATTTAGAAACGGTGGCTCTGCGAAATGATATCCAGGATTATAAGTCTTTGATTGATGCTGTGAGTAACGCTGTTGACAAATTTAAAGAGTATGCCGGGGAGCTGAATATTGACGAGCTGCTAATTGATCGTATTGCTGCTGATTTTGTTAGGGCGTAAAATAAATCAACTCATATTTTCCTGCAAATCAAATTGACTTTGGGTACAATGCAGGAAAATATGAGTTTTTAATATTGGTACACTTATCTAAATTTACTGTCAAGACGCGTCTGTTCTCATCTGATCCTCGTTCACAAAACAGTTTGTTTTGGTCCTTTATCGTATAGTCACACTATAGAACCAGGATTCAACCTCAACGAAAGCAGAATAGAAACTAAATAACCTGCTTATTATCCAATAGACTTCTTTACAATTACCTGATTCTTATTACCAAACTTCTCTTTCAGAATCTGCATATCATTGCTAACTTTCAAATCAAGAATCTTGGCGTAATGCTGAGTGGTTTTCAGGTTCTTGTGTCCGAGCATTTTGGAAACACTTTCAATTGGAACGCCATTGGAGAGCGTCACAGTCGTTGCGAAAGTGTGTCGGGCTATGTGAAAGGTCAGCTCTTTATTAATTTCACAAACGTCTGCTATCTCCTTGAGATAAGCATTCATCTTCTGATTACTCAAGACCGGCAAAAGTTTTTCCTGATTTACTACCTGAGGATTCTCATTGTATTTATCCAGAATTGCTGAGGCTATCGGAAGCAGTGGAATATTTGAACGGGTATCGGTTTTAGTCCGGTTAATAAATATCCACCTTTCACCGTCAATGCCTAATCCGACATTTTTATAAGAGAGCTTCTTGACATCGGAATAAGCCAAACCGGTAAAGCAGCTGAACAGGAAGATGTCCTTGACCTGGTTGAGGCGTTCTGTCTTAAATTCTTTACTGAACATAACCTCAATCTCCTCCTGAGAGAGAAATGGCCGCTCAACCTCAACAAGCTTGCTCTTGTAGTTAATGAACGGATCGCGTGTAATCCAACCATTGGCCAGACAAATCCGGATAATCTTGCCAAAGTTTTTGATGTACTTGGACGTGGTGTTCTGACAACATTTGCATTCGGACTTCAGATAGAATTCATAGCTGGTTATGAACTCGTGATCGATCTTCCGGATATCAATATCTGACACCTTGTATTTCCACTGGATAAAATCGACGGTATGCTTCAGGGAGGTTTCGTAGCGGGTATGGGTAGCCGAAGCGTAGTCTTTTCCAACCAGAGCTTTAATTTCATCGTTATGCTGTTGAAAAATGGCGACAAGCATGTGTTTGCGTTTCTCAACGCCCAATATCTTATTGCGCATATTCTCGGCATTGACTAACTCATCCTCTCGGATTAGCTGCTGCTGGTATTCGTAAACTTTGGCTTTGAGTGAGTCCAGGTAGGAATTGGTGGCTTTGACTTCGGCGCTTGTGCCTTTCATGCGATTGCCCTCAACGGACCATTTGTCGGGATGAGTGTAGCGTTTGGTACTAAACTCGATTCTTTCACCATCAACCGTCACACGGATGTGAATGGGATAAAGTCCATCATTAGTGGACCTTGCTCTCTTTGCGTAAAAGAGAATGGATAACTTAGCATTCATTTGTGGTAACCTTTTAATGCGTTCAAAAATACTTTTTCTTTGATCTCCAATCAAGATGTTCAAAGATTGAACATCTTGATTATGAGCGCTTTTTGAGCATATTCGGGTACACTAAGTTTTTCGGGCGCAGTGTACCCGAATTTACCACCTAGAAATTGATTCTAATTGAATTTTTCGGATACCCCTTAAAACAAAAAAAGCCCGTAAAACGTTGATTTTACGAGCTTTTGAAACATATTGAAATGTTATGAGCGGAGAGAAGGTCCTTTCGTCTTTATCCGTGCAGACTTCAAACTCAATCTGCACTACCCAATCCCGAAGGGATTAAACTTCAATAACCCCGGGTGCAACCCGGGCCCCAATCTCCTACCGCACCCCAAGCCCCGGATGGGGCTCAACATCATCCAACTGCGTCACCACCCCCATATTCATTATTTCCGCCTGTTCATTGCCAATGAACACCCGTTTTTATTGAACAGCTCTATTCTCAACTTTCTTTATAACACCAGTACTTCCTTACGATTACCCACCCAGAATGTCAAGTATTTTGCGCCGTTTACTTGACATTTTAACAGTAATTCATCTATCCTAAGCAATAAACTTAAGGTGACAGCACATAAAAATAGTTAGAAATCGAATATCGTTAAAGAATCCTATGATAATTCGCAAGCAGCTCAATCCTTTTCAATATATTTGCATATTACATCAATAATCAGACATGGAAAAACAATTGAATCGACTAAAAGTCGTTCTTGTCGAAAAGAATAAAACCGGAAAATGGTTAGCAGAACAACTTGGTAAAGACCCTGCAACTGTTTCAAGATGGTGCTCTAATTCTATTCAACCGTCCGTTGAAACTTTTGCCCAAATCGCAAAAATACTCGATGTGGATGTCCGACAACTGTTGAACAAGAGTAAAGAATAGTAACGTACTTCAGAAGAGATTAATCCCCCTTTGCTGCCACGGTTGATAAGTAGAAAACTGGAAGTAAAATAAAGCAGAAATCTTGCTTAATTAGAAAACGGAAATGATATATACATCATTGTATTTCAACAATATAGTGCTTATTTTAGATACGGAATATGATTAAAAACTGGATACAAAAGGCATTTGATTTTCTGGAACACAGTCTGGAACCGATCCCTCAGGAACTAAATGAGTTAGACTGGAAAGAAGAACTATCTCCCGATTCAAAAAAACTGAGCAGACATATTTCAGCTTTTGCCAATCAACCCGGCGGAGGCTTCCTTGTATTTGGTATTCAGGATAAAACAGCTACTCCAAAAGGAATTACCAAGGTGAATGCTGAAAATATTGTTCAAAAACTCAGCAATATTTGCCGCGACTTGGTAAATCCACTTGTCACCATGGATCATGCCATTGAAACCTACAAGGGAGTAGCACTTCTGTTCATTTTCGTAAAGGAAAGTGATGTAAAACCGGTTCACTTAAGCTCCGGCACGTTGGAAGATGCTTATATCCGCAGTGGCGGTACTACCCGTAAAGCTTCTCGGCAAGAAATTGGAAGTTTAATGCTCAATAGCAAAACACCCCAGTTTGAAGAATTACATGCCTCAAAGCTCAAAACGGCGGCTGAGATTTTTGATACGCTGGATTATCGCAGCATTTTCAAGTTGCTCGACAAGCCTATTCCTCAAGATCAGGAAGAAATTCTGAAATGGATGGAACACGAAAAAATGATTCAGCCTGTCGATGGTGCAGGTTTTTAGGTTACGAACTTTGGGGCTTTGTCAGCAGCTCATAATCTGAAAGACTTTGACTCTTTAGCTCGTAAAAGTATCCGGGTGATCAAGTATAAAGGCAAAAATAAGTCTGAGACAGAAAAAGAATATCCGGGGTCGAAAGGTTATGCGATAGGATTCGAAGGCCTTATCGAATTTGTAAAAGCCTTATTGCCGGGTAGCGAAATAATAAAAAATGCATTACGGAAAGAGACTGTTATATATCCCGAGATTGCTTTACGTGAGTTGATTGCCAATGCCTTAATACACCAGGATTTTACCGTTAGGGGGGCCGGGCCGATGATTGAGATATTCGATGACCGCATTGAAATATCAAATCCTGGTAAATTGTTACCCACGAAGAAAATAGATCGGTTAATCCGTACTACACCCGAATCGAGAAATGAGATTCTTGCTTCTGCATTTCGCCGCTATTATATTTGTGAAGAACGTGGTTCAGGTTTCGAGAAAGCCGTTACTGCCATTGAATTATATGGATTACCGCCTTTGCGCTTCGAGGAATTGGAGAATTCATTCAGGGTGACTTTGTACAGCCCGAAAACATTTGCTGAATTAACTCCTGCCGAAAGAGTGGAAGCTTGTTACCAGCATAGTATATTGAAATACTATATGGGGGGTGGCATGACCAATACCAGCTTGCGCGAGCGATTCAAAATGCACGAAAAACAACGACCACAAGTCTCTCTCGTTATAAAGGAAGCCCTGGCTAAAGGAAAAATAAAACCGAAAGATCCCGATAATGGGTCAACTAAATTCGCCGAATACATACCTGTATGGGGATAATTTCTTGCTTAATTTAAAAACGGAAATTGATGGTATCTATATGATGTACAGATAGTTGCCGCTTATACCAACTGGGGCTGTTTCGGTTCTGAGACTCAACCGGTGCCACTATAGATTGAAATTATAATTGCAAAAATAGCACCTTCGGATTGAGATCCAAAATAGTGTAATTACAGACTGGTTGTCGTCGGTTTTTTCCTTAATCAAAAAAAGGAAACAGAGCCTATGTGTCTGATTTACAAATACATCTTGCTTAATTAGAAAACGGAAATCGCAAACAACTTCTCGGAAGATCAAATAGAAAAGGCAATTATTGGGGCATTTACTAATAACCCCCGTTAAGCATAGTCTGGCGTGATAGCCGTTGAGCAAAAGCTCTACCCTGTTAAGCGTAGCCTTGCGTAATGATAGTTGAGCTAAGGCCCCGTTAAGCATAGTCTGGCGCTAAGGCCGTTGAGCAAAGGCTCTGCCTTTGTTCTTGCTAAAAGCCAGCCTCCCGGCTGGCATCGTATCGCAAAGCGAATAAAAAGAAAATCAGTTTCAGTTATCGGGACGACAGAATAGCGATTAATTATGCGGAAATTATAAAAGAGGTAGCACCGAAAAAATGAAAGATATGGAATACAAAATACCGACGTTGCCATTACAAGGTGATATAGAAACCAAAGCAGTACTGAAAAAGGCCGCTTTAGCCCATAAGGCTCTGGCTGAACTCAATGGAGTGGCGGAAACTATCCCAAACGAGATTATCATTCTGAATACCTTGTCGCTTCAGGAGGCTAAGGATAGTTCGGCCATCGAGAATATTATTACTACCCAGGATGACCTTTACAGCAGTGACAGTATTGCCCGGCACTTTGCAAGTCATTCTGCTAAAGAAGTGTATAACTATGCCGGAGCGTTAAAATCGGGATACCTGGAGGTGAAAGCAAAAGGATTTCTGACCTGCAACCAGATTATAGATATTCAGGCAGCTTTGGAAGAGAGCCGTTCAGGCTTTCGGAAATTACCGGGAACAGCCCTAAAAAATGAACAAACCGGTGAAACTGTTTACACACCTCCACAAAGCCATGTTGAGATTGTGGAGTACATGTCCAACCTGGAAAAGTTTATGAATATCCCGGACCTCTGTGATTGGGATCCATTGGTCAAGATGGCGGTCATTCACCACCAGTTTGAGAGTATCCACCCATTCTACGATGGTAATGGCAGAACGGGCAGGATTGTAAATATTCTCTTTCTGGTCAAAGAGGATTTGTTGAAACTCCCTATACTCTATCTGAGCCGATACATCAATCAGAACAAAGGAACTTACTACACCCTTTTACAACAGACACGTGATACAGGAAACTGGGAACCCTGGATTCTATTCATATTGGAGGCTATTGAGCAAACTTCACTTCAAACCTCAGCAATGGTAAGAGGCATTAAAAAACTGATGATGGAGTATAAGCAAAAAATAAGAACAGAGTTGCCTAGGGTCTATTCTCAGGATCTGATCAACAATCTATTCAAGCATCCTTATACGAAGATTGACTTTCTGGTTCAGGATTTGCAGATCATCCGGCAAACAGCGTCGAAATATCTTGAATTATTAGTCCAGCTGGGGCTTTTGGATAAAGTCAAAATCGGAAAGGAATACTTCTATATCAACAAGGAATTGTTTAACTACTTGTATAATGCTGTAGAAATACTCCCTTTTGAGAACGTACAAAACGACTAAGAAAACCTCTCATGTTAATAAAACGGCGTTTTACTAACATGAGAGGTTTTTCATGTTAACGAAATGGCGTTTTGCTAACATGAGAAATATCTCATGTAAAAGAAATGCGATTTTCTTTACATGAACTCCCACCAAAAAATGAACCTTGTACCGGTTGGTTTGGTCCGGAATATACAGTCAACGGTGATGCGACACATAAGAGGTACGCCCCCGTTTTTTTTCTGTTTGTCTCTTTTCAGAAAGAAGAGCACATTGAATGTAGTTTTCATAACCTCAATTTGAATTACAAAGTTAGACTTAAAATTGTATCTGAGAGTTATGCGGACTGCCAATATCGGACAGAAGAGCGCCTTTTCAAGACAATTCGTACCCCTTTTGGGGAAAATAAGAAAGGGGTACGAATTAGGAAATAAATAAGGTCAATTATTGACTTTCATCTGTCATTTTCCGGAAAGATAAAACAAACAAAAAGCCCCACAAATCGTTGAATTTGTAGGGCTTAACTGCTTTTTGTCGCTAACTGTCTTAGCTGACTTGCGGAGAGAGAGGGATTCGAACCCCCGGTACCTTGCAGTACAACGGTTTTCAAGACCGCCGCATTCGACCACTCTGCCATCTCTCCAGACACGATATTTGGTCGTCGCTTTATTTCTAAAGCGTTGCAAAGATACGTCATTTTTTTAACCCTGCAAATATTCGACCGAAAAATATTGCATTTATCTTCAAAAAAATCTACTTTTACAGAAAATCAAATTTGACCATCTATGAAAAAGAATATTTTCATTTTTGCAACACTCCTACTAATAAGCTGCATATCAAAGCTCAATGCACAAATCAAAACAGATGAAGCCATCACAACCCTCAATAAAACTGAATTCCTAAAAAAAGTATGCAATTTCGAGAAAAAAAGCCAGGAATGGAAATACGAAGGCAAACAACCAGCCATTATCGACTTCTATGCTTCCTGGTGTGGTCCTTGTCGGAAGCTTTCACCCATCCTGTATGAACTGGCACAGGACAGGAAGAATATCTCATTTTATAAAATAGATGTCGATCAGGAGAAAGAGTTGGCACAGCTCTTTGGCGTAACCTCTATCCCGATGCTGCTCTTTATTCCGGTAAAAGGCACTCCTTCCATCTCCCGCGGATTATTATCGAAAGCTGAGATCGAGGTTTTGATTAAACAAAATCTGGAACAAGAGTAAATCTGACTCAATTGTGAATATAAAATTGAATCCCCTATGTTTTCTTACAAAATTGCCACTGAAAGTGATATTCTGCTGCTGCAAAAGCTAGCAGACGAAATCTGGTATCAGCATTACCCTGGCATCCTCTGCGTGGAACAAATAAACTATATGCTCGATGCCCTTTACAATCAAGAAACAATCAGTCAGGAGATCCGGCTAGGCTTCTTCTGGGTTATTCTGAAATACAACGACAGTGCAGCCGGCTTCATTGCCTGCGAAATGGAGAGCAAGAAGACCTGCAAGTTGCATAAAATCTATATATACCCTCGCCTGCATGGGTTGGGCATCGGGCGCAAAGCAATAGATCTGGCGAAGGAGTACGCCCGCAGTCAGGGAGCTGATGTTTTGAAACTAAATGTTAATCGGGGTAACAAAGAATCCATCAAAGCCTATCAGGCAATGGGTTTTCAGATCGAAAAGGAAGAGGATCTTTATCTGGGAGAGTATTTGCTTGACGATTATGTTATGAGTCAGAAGGTATAATCATTGGGGAGGGACCTGTCGAATTTAAAGGGATAAGGAAAGCTCTTTACACAAATAAAGCCACACCTCTTTTTCTTCAAAAAAAACGTATCGCAGCGTTTGCATACAGCTTGGCAGTGAACATAAGGTAAACATCCCAACCCTGAAATAAATAATAAAAAAAGGAAGCATAAAGTCAATTACTCCCTGCATCCTTTTTCATTCGTGGCAAATAGTCCAGAATCACATATTTTCTATCTTATTAAGCATTTTCACCGTCGCCTTGATAGCAGCTTCGGTTTGATCACCGTCCAGCCCACGGGTTTTAAACTCAACGCCATTGTATTCCCAGGTAATTACCGTCTGCACAAAAGCATCTGTTCTACCTCCCGGAGGAATGCTAACGCTGTAATTAGTCAACATGGGGAATGATTTATCCAGACGCTTATAAATCTTCTTTAACGCCTTCATAAATGCATCATACTGCCCGTCTCCGTTAGAGGTGGTCTGGTAGTGCTGCCCCTCAATCTCAATTTTCAGCGAGGCCACAGGTTTGAGCCCTTGAGCCAGCGAAAGCGAATAATTTAGAATCCGGATTTTATTCTCCAGCATATCCTGCTTCAACACATCCGAAATAATGTAGGGTAAATCTTCCTGCGTAACAATCTCTTTCCTATCTCCCAGTTCTATTATTCGTTCAGTCACCTTACGTATCGATTCATCATCGAGGTCAATACCCAAATCTTCAAGATTTTTACGGATATTCGCCTTTCCTGAGGTTTTACCTAAAGCATACTCACGGGTTCGGCCGAATCGTTCGGGCAAAAGATCGTTATAGTAAAGATTATTCTTATTATCTCCGTCTGCATGGATGCCCGCGCACTGCGTAAATACATTGGCCCCGATAACGGGTTTATTCGCGGGAATACCTACACCGGAATATGACTCCACTACCCGGCTGACATGATTAACACTTCGCTCAACGATATTAGTCTTCACCTTCAGCTGATCGTGCAATACGGCTATCACGCTCGACAAAGGAGCATTCCCTGCCCGTTCACCCAATCCGTTGATAGTAGTATGCACACCCTTTACGCCGGCTTTTGCTGCCGAATAGACATTGGCTGCAGCCAGATCATAGTCGTTATGGGCATGAAAATCGAAGTGCAGATCGGGATAACGCTTCACCATCATGCGGCAAAAGTCATACGTATTATAGGGATTTAGAATCCCCAATGTATCGGGCAACATGAAGCGCTTCACAGGCATATCCCGCAGACCATCCATGATAAAGAAAACATAATCGGGGGAATCGCTCATTCCGTTCGACCAATCCTCCAGATAGAGATTTACATCTATATTCATATCAGCAGCCATTTGTATGGTTGCCTTCACGTCGGCCAAATGTTGTTCAGGTGTTTTCCGAAGCTGAAATTCGCAGTGTTTCTTTGACCCTTTGCAAAGCAGATTCACCACGCGGCAACCTGCTTTCTTGATCCACTGCAACGAAACTCCCCCATCGACAAAGCCAAGAACTTCAATTCGATCAAGAAACCCGCGGCGAGCAGCCCACTCGATCACCTTGGCAACCGACTCATACTCTCCGTTCGACACTCGCGCTGAGGCAATCTCTATACGATCCACTTTCAACTCTTCAAGTAAAAGGCGGGCAATACTGAGTTTCTCCTGAACAGCAAATGAGACTCCAGAAGTTTGTTCCCCGTCGCGCAGGGTGGTATCCATTATTTCAATTTTCATGCACTTCTCCTTATTTTTCCATTCGATTCAAATTCAGGAAAACCGGCAAAACGAAAGTTTGCACGCTGTAAACACAATATCAGATCGAATAGTATTGTTAAATGCAAAAATGTGCCGGCGTTTATTTACCGGCACATTTCGTATGTATGACGTCAATAATGCTCTGTAAATCGACAAAAACTAATCGAATATACACAGATTACCGGCACACGATCTTATTTCTGCTCCCAGGCCTCGATTTGAGCCTTGTTGCTCAACAAGTAATCGATATCATCGAATCCGTTCAACATACAACCTTTTTTGTATGAATTGATGTCGAATGACTCTTTTTTACCGTTAGCATTGTTGATAATAGTCTGCTCCTCGAGGTTCACTGTTACCGTTGCTTTGGCATCTGCTTTAATGGCTGCAAAAAGCTCTGCCAGAAATCCTTCGCTTACAACAACGGGAAGAACACCATTGTTCAATGCGTTTCCTTTGAAGATATCAGCAAAGAAGCTTGAAACAACTACTTTGAATCCATAACCCGCAATAGCCCAAGCTGCGTGCTCGCGGCTCGAACCGCTACCGAAGTTTTTACCTGCAACGAGAACTTCACCTGAGAAGGTAGGATTATTCAAAATGAATTCTTTGATCGGAGCTCCGCTTTTGTCATAACGCCAGTCTGCAAACAGGTTGTCGCCGAAGCCTTCGCGTGTGGTCGCTTTCAGGAAGCGAGCCGGTATGATTTGGTCTGTATCCACATTCTCAATAGGAAGTGGTACACAAGTCGATGTTAATGTTGTGAATTTTTCCATAATTAGAGACCCTACCCGACCTCCCCCAAGGGGAGGAGATAGCGGGCATTCAGGCTTATTTTATAATTATAAATCTATTTTCTTTCTCTGAAAATTACAGCTTACGAGGATCGGTAATTACACCTGTAATTGCAGCAGCGGCAGCCACAAGCGGACCAGCCAGGATAGTGCGTGCACCAGGTCCCTGACGACCTTCAAAGTTACGGTTTGAAGTAGATACCGCATATTTACCAGCAGGAACTTTATCTTCGTTCATAGCCAAACATGCAGAGCAACCCGGTTGACGAAGTTGGAAACCTGCCTCAACAAGAATTTTATCCAATCCTTCTGCACGGATTTGTTTTTCTACCATCCAAGAACCAGGCACCAACCAGGCAATTACGTTATCTGCTTTTTTCTTGCCTTTAACGAATGCTGTGAAAGCACGGAAGTCTTCGATACGACCGTTGGTACAACTTCCAAGGAATACATAGTCGATAGCTTTTCCCTCAAGTTTCTCACCCGGTTGGAAGCCCATGTATTCCAAAGATTTCTGGTAAGAGATTTTACCTGCTTCGTCGATAGTATCCAAAGTAGGAATGCATTCGTTGATACCCATACCCATACCCGGGTTAGTACCGTAAGTTACCATCGGCTGAATGTCAGCAGCTTTGTAAGTTACCTCTTTATCAAATACAGCGCCTTCATCGCTTTTCAGGGTTTTCCAGTAAGCAACAGCTTTTTCCCATGTTTCGCCTTTAGGAGCAAATTCGCGACCTTCAACGTAAGCGATAGTAGTTTCGTCAGGAGCAATCATACCTCCACGTGCACCCATTTCGATACTCAGGTTACATACAGTCATACGCTCTTCCATGCTCATTGAGCGGATAGCTTCACCTGCATATTCCACGAAATATCCGGTAGCACCACCGGTAGTTTGTTTTGAGATGATATAAAGAGCTAAATCTTTTGCTGTTACACCTGCGCCCAGTTTACCTTCAATGTTGATACGCATTGTTTTAGGTTTAGGTTGAAGGATACATTGTGAAGCCAATACCATTTCCACTTCACTGGTACCGATACCGAAAGCGATAGCTCCAAAAGCACCGTGAGTAGAAGTGTGGCTATCACCACAAACGATAGTCATACCCGGCTGAGTTAAACCGTTCTCCGGTCCTACTACGTGAATGATACCGTTTTTTTCATGACCTAATCCCCAAAGGGTAACGCCGAATTCGGTAGCGTTTTTAGTCAATGTTTCTACCTGAAAACGAGAGATAGGATCTTCGATCGGTTTCTCCTGATTCAACGTAGGAATGTTGTGGTCGGGCGAGCAAGTTGTTTTTTCCGGACGGAAAACTTTCAAGCCTCTTTTACGCAATCCTTCAAATGCTTGCGGACTGGTTACTTCGTGACAGAAGTGTCTGTCGATGTACACTTGAGTAGGACCGTCTTGCACAGCAGTTACCACGTGCGCGTCCCAGATTTTGTCGAATAATGTTTTCATAATTTTCTGCTTTGCCGGAATAATGGTCATCAGACAACATCAACATCCGACGGATTTTATGATTTAGTTTAATTCTTCAGGGAAATATATCAGATCACAAATTTATTGATTGCATCGATATACGCTTCTACTGAAGCGGCAATAATATCGGTATTCGCGCCGAATCCGTAATAAACAGATCCTTCATACTCCACTTGCATGTGAACTTTACCCACATCGTCACTTCCTTTGGTAATGGCTTGAATCAGGAATTCTTTCACTGTTGTTTGACGACGAATGATCTGTTTCACCGCTTTTATAGCTGCATCAACCGGTCCGTTACCCGATGAAGCGGCCTCGAAAGGTTCTCCGGCAATATTAAGGCAAACGCTTGCTACCGGCCTGATACCTACACCTGAGCTCACTTGCAGATACTCCAGTTTGATACGACCGCTTTCCTGACGCTCTTTACCCACCAACATCAACACATCGTCGTCATTAAGATCTTTCTTCTTGTCTGCCAGTTTCAAGAAATCTTCGTAAGCAGCATCCAGTTTTTCTTTATCAAGAGTCACGCCCAACAATTCCAGACGGTGCTTTAAAGCAGCACGTCCGCTACGGGCAGTCAATACAATTGAATTTTCATCAACCCCTACATCTACAGGATCGATGATTTCATAACTTTCGCGATTCTTCAATACTCCATCCTGGTGAATGCCGGAAGAGTGTGCAAAAGCATTGCGACCAACAATAGCCTTGTTCGGCTGAACCGGCATGTTCATCAAGCTAGACACCATGCGGCTGATTCCGTAAATCTTTTTCGTATTAATATTGGTATCAATACCGATATCTTTGTGGCTTTTCAGGATCATCGCCACCTCTTCCAACGAAGTATTTCCGGCACGTTCGCCAATACCGTTGATAGTAACCTCTACCTGACGAGCGCCATTCATTACCCCGGCAATTGTATTAGCGGTTGCCATACCCAGGTCATTGTGGCAGTGAGTAGAAAGGATTGCATTCTCGACGCCTCTTACATTATCAATCAAATACTTAATCTTACGACCGTATTCATCAGGCAAACAATAACCTGTTGTGTCAGGAATATTTACTACGGTAGCTCCGGCTTTGATAACCGCCTCTACCACACGGGCAAGATACTCGTTATCCGAACGTCCGGCATCTTCTGCATAAAACTCAACATCATCCACAAAGCGACGGGCATATTTCACCGCAGCAACAGCGCGCTCGATGATCTCTTCGCGTGTAGAATTGAATTTATGTTTGATGTGATAATCCGAAGTTCCGATCCCGGTATGGATACGCTTGTGTTTGGCAAAACGTAGCGCATCGGCGGCTACTTCAATATCTTTTTGTACTGCGCGGGTCAAAGCGCATATGGTTGGCCAGGTAACGGCTTTTGAAATTTCAATAACCGAATTAAAGTCTCCCGGGCTGGAAATTGGGAATCCGGCTTCGATGACATCAACACCCAATTCCTCCAATGCCTTGGCGACTTCAATCTTCTCGATAGTATTCAACTGACAGCCGGGAACCTGCTCGCCGTCTCTCAGTGTCGTGTCGAAAACATACAATCTATCAGACATAACTATTTGTTTTTAATTATTTGCATTACTTGCTCCCCGATAGCGGGGATTCGTTTTTCTTTGATGTGGGTATAAAAAAAGCCTTTTTCACCAGATAGTGAGAAAGGCTTCTATATATTGTGATACACAACCATATTACATACCAACCTTTCTTCTGCCCGGAATACCCAGGAGAATAATAGCATTTAGCAGTAGAATATGTAATGATATAGTGTTCATATTTCCAAGTTTGATGCGACAAAGATAAAGATATTTTCCCAGAAACAAAATAAATCAACATTAATTTCTATCATACTCTTCGAATGTATAAGTTTTTAGACGCAAAAACATTCAATCTATCATATTTAGGTGGGAAATACTTTTATTTTCGTTATTCCCATAAGAATTCACTCACAGACCTGCATGAAAAAAGCGCTCCGAAAGTCCGAAGCGCTTTTTCTATATATAATAAGGTAGGATTACACGTATTCTTCCCATTTGACATTACGCATGTCGCCGGTTTTGTTGAATTCATTGTGGAAAGCCAGACAACACTGCATGTTCTGCGGTGTGTGACCTTTTTGGCCCAACTTGAGGTAATCCCACAACAATTGTTTGTAATCGGGATGAGCCGTTTTTTCGATAATCTCTTGCGCACATTGAATCGGAGATTTTCCGCGCAAGTCAGCCACACCATATTCGGTAACGATAACTTTAACCGAGTGCTCACTGTGGTCGTGGTGAGAAACCATCGGAACAAATGCGCTAATCGCACCATTTTTCGCAGTAGATGGTGTAGTAAAGATCGACATGTAAGCATTTCTGGCGAAGTCACCTGAACCACCGATACCGTTCATCATTTTATTACCGATAATGTGGGTTGAGTTGATGTTACCGAAGATATCCGCTTCAATCGCTGTATTGATTGTGATCAAACCGAGGCGACGAACCATTTCAGGGTTGTTTGAAATTTCCTGCGGACGAAGAACTAATTTATCTTTGAAGAATGCCAAATCGCCATAAACTTCATTCATACATGGAGTACTCAGTGTTAATGAGCTACCGCTGGCAAATTTGATGTTACCTTGTCTCATCTGATCGATTACTGAATCCTGAATTACTTCGGTAAACATCTCGAAAGCAGGAATATCAGGATTTGCACCCAAACCGGCCAATACCGCATTGGCAATATTACCTACACCCGACTGGATTGGCAGGAAAGAAGCAGGAATAGTCCCTCTTCTGATCTCTGCAGATAGGAAGTCTGATACATTTGCACCAATTTTGAGCGTAACGTCATCCATCGGAGTAAATCCGCCGATTTCATCATCAAGATCCGTTTCGATAACACCTATGATTTTCTTGGGATCCACTTTCAATACCGGAGAACCGATACGGTCGCTAGCGCTGTAAAGGGGAATTTCTTTACGATAAGGGGGATCAAGAGGAATGTAGATATCGTGCAAACCACGCAATTCTTTCGAACGACGTTTGTTGTGCTCCAAAATAATTTTGTCAGCCAACATACAGAAGGTAGGTGCATTTCCCACAGCAGAAGTCAGTACCAACTCTCCATTGTCATTGTAATCAGCCACCTCAATCACTGCATAATCAACTTTACCGAGAAATCCGTAACGAAGATCCTGCGCCAATTGAGACAAGTGATAATCGTAATAATGTGCCTGGCGGGCATTAAGCGCAGTACGCATGTCTTTGTTTGACTGGTACGGTGTACGGAACTTAATCGCATTAGCGCGTGACATTACACCATCCAATGATTCGCCGGTAGAAGCTCCGGTAAACATACCAACCTGAAAAGGTCTTCCTTGTGCGTGTTCAGCTTCCGCTTTTTTTGCCATCTCACGTCCGATAGCTTTAGGACAACCTACAGCGGTAAATCCGCTGAATCCAAGATTGTCTCCGTGATTAATCATACTTGCAGCTTCTTCAGCTGTTATTTTTCTAAATGCCATATAATATAGTGTTGTAGATTAGTTTCTTCCTGACCACCTTACAAATAAGCTGCGAATTTACAAAAAATACGAAAGACAGACATTGAATAGGCTCAAAAATCAATTACTTAACCTGAAAATGATTTTTTTTAACGGATAGGGACAGAAATAAAAAACCTCATTTCAAAAAGAGCCTCTTCAGCTCTCATCGAAATGAGGTTATGTAAAAACAGGTCTATTTTATCAAAAGTATTTCCTGTTGAATATTTCGGAATAGATGATGGCTTTTCGAATCTCCCCTTCATGCTCAATGTTCAACTCAACAGAAAGCCCGACCGCTTCAGATGAAGATACGCCATTTGTTTTTGGCAATCCGGCAACCGAAATTGCAGATGTCCCTTCTTCTAAGAATTCACGGGGCTTTAAGTCCGACACAGACGGAACAAACTCAGTTTGTTTTTTGGGTTTCGTCTGTTCCGGAAAAAAAACCGGTGGAAATGACTCCTCCGACTCCTCTTCTTCTTTCGGGAGCGATTGCTTCTGTACCTTCTTATCTTTACTCTTGCTAATGCTTCCGATAATCGACAGCACGACCATAATTACAAAATAAATCCAGGATCCGTTATCACTACTCATTGTTAAACGTTTAGATTATTTGCCAGAATATAACTTGTAGGAAATTCACCTTAAACTACTAGCTTGCCGGGATTAGAATTCAGACTTTCCTATAATGTAAAGATAATCATTTCAGAAGAGATTATAAACACCATTCATAAAAAATATATGCGTCACTTCCAGATCAATCAATTCAGCATATGATCTGCCATCATTTCACGTATTTCATCCGGAATAGGCGCCGACTTTTGAGCTTTAAAATCGTAGTGAACCAACACTGTCTTTCCCTTTGTACAAAGCTGCCCGTCCTGCCAGGCTTCCTGATGAACATCAAAAGAAGAACGTCCTATTTTAGTGATATAGGTTCTAATTTCCACATCCTGATCAAAATAGAGCTGCGACACAAAATCCACTTCATATCTCGCCAGAATCAAATTCCAACCATCGAACTTAAATTCTGGATTAAAATAACGGTAAATGGGATTACGAGCTTGCTCAAACCAACCGGGCATAACTGTATTGTTCACATGACCTAATCCGTCAATATCACCAAATTTAGGTGTTACTTGCATTGAATACATAATAGCATTTTTTTTGCAAATATAAAACGGTTAAAATCCGCAACCTGAGGAATATGTTTTTTTAGTCTTTGTTTAACTTTAGAAGCAGTATCAAAATCCGAGCCCAACCAATTCACGCTTTCACACACTTGCTTATATATATATTTATTTTTTTACTTTTATTACCAACGCACTTATATTGCAGAGGCAAAGCATATCAGGTTATATGAATTCAGAAATAGAAAACCACTACAAAAACAGATTAAACATAAAACCAACGGATTAATATATAGATTTAGCCTACCCAAAAGACAAATGTGATTAAAAAAATTGAGGGCCGCTTCACAGCGCCCCTCAACGATTTAACCTAAACCTTAACTACGAAATGTTTCATCCATAGTTATTCTATGCAAATATGACATTTTTCACCCAATCATGCAAGACATATTAAATGTAATATCCCTATTTTATCTGTTTTTGTGCTATTTTTATCTTTATAAACACTAACATCCCATAAAAAGTCAATATTTGACACCAACGCCATCCAATGCAAATCAAGATGAATATCAGTTTTTAATATCAAAAATAGCTATCTTTGCACCGGTCCGGGTTTAACTTCACTTTGTTCGAATACAAATTAATTTTTATCTTGACCTATGAGTTTCATTTGCGCATCACTACTGTCATAACACTGGTATTCAATGCACTTAATTCAAATTCCAGCTACTTTTCACTTGAATACCTAATGCGACTTTACATTTCGGCTTCTTAGAAAACTGAAATCTTTAAGTCAAATACAGACAAATATGCATAAATCGAATATCGTAATTTATCGAATCTTGTTAACATAGCTATCTTCATCTATGGCATTTGTAAATAATGTATTAATCGTTAGAAGAGTCTTACTCGAAAGACTGGTAAAACTTTGGAAAGAAGACAAATTAGTCTCCGATATTGATCGGATTCCGATCGAATTAACCCCAAAAAACGCAAAAGTAAGAGGCCGATGCTGCGTACACAAAGAAAGAGCGGTATGGAAATACAAAGCTTTCCCACTACTGGGTTTTGATGCATCTGATGAGAAGGACGAGTTAGCCCCTCTTTCTTTTTACGCAGAACAAGCCACTAGCTTAAACCGGAAACAAAAAGAGAATCTGCTTTGTGTAATTGATGAAGCCTGCACTTCCTGTGTCCAGGTTAATTATGAGGTTACCAACTTATGCAAAGGGTGTGTAGCCCGCCCATGCTACATGAATTGCCCCAAAAACGCTATCCGCTTCCGCAGCAACGGTCAAGCAAAAATCGACCACGATAAATGCGTCAGCTGCGGTATATGCAAAGATGCCTGCCCTTACCATTCCATCGTATATATCCCTATTCCTTGTGAAGAAGCCTGTCCGGTAAAAGCCATTTCAAAAGATGAAAACGGCATTGAATTGATCGACGAATCTAAATGTATCTACTGCGGTAAATGCATTAATGCCTGTCCATTCGGTTCTATATTCGAAATTTCTCAAGCTTTTGATATCCTGACGCAAATCAAGGCCGGTAAACAGGTTGTGGCCATCGTGGCTCCTTCTATATTGGCTCAATACGAAAATGACTGGGAATCCATATTCTCCGCCATCAAAGAAATAGGTTTTGCCGATGTAGTAGAGGTAGCTCACGGAGCCATGGAAACAACCCGCCGCGAAGCCGTGGAACTGAAAGAAAGGATTGAAAGTGGACAAAGCTTTATGACTACCTCATGTTGTCCTTCCTACACTAATCTTGTGGACAAACACATTCCGGGCATGAAACCTTACGTTTCTCACACAGCTTCTCCAATGTATTATACTGCAAGAATGGTTAAGGAGCAAAATCCGGATGCAATCATTGTTTTTGTCGGTCCTTGCGTTGCCAAACGCAAAGAAGCCCGCAACGATGAAGCGGTAGACTTCGTGCTTACTTTCGAAGAAATCGACGCGCTATTTAATGGATTAGACATAACTATTGCCCGCACTGATAAAAGCACATTTGCTCCACGTGCTCAAAAACTAGGACACGGATTCGCCCAGGCTGGAGGTGTTATAGCTGCCGTCAAATCACTCAACATAATCCCGGATCTGAAAGCGCTACAAGTTTCAGATATCAACAAAAAGAATATCGGACTGCTTCGCGCATATTCCAAAGGCAAAGCGCCGGCACACTTTATCGAAGTAATGGCCTGCGCGGGAGGTTGCATCACCGGTCCTTCAGCAAATGTATCCGGCAATACCAGTCTGAAATTTTATAACCAGAACATGGCTGACATACCCGAGGGGGAATAAATTCACTTTCAACAACAATATATACCCAACAAATGAGTCAAAAGATTATTATAAGCAAAGAGCTTCAACAAGATATCAACAATACCTTATCAACCCTGGCATACGATCGCATTTTCATTCTAATGGATGAAAATACGCAACGCCTGTGCCATCCGCTAATTGTTAATACTCCCTCACTGGAGAAAGCACAATTTATCATCATCAAAGCGGATGACACCTATAAAACACTGGAAGCACTTGCTGACGTTTGGACTTATCTAAGCCAAAACGGCGCTTCCCGCAAATCATTAATGATTAATCTGGGTGGAGGGATGGTTACTGATCTCGGTGGTTTCGCGGCTTCAACTTTCAAACGCGGTATCCAGTACATCAACATCCCGACCACGCTACTGGGAGCTGTCGATGCTGCTGTTGGCGGAAAGACCGGGATTAATTTCAACGGACTCAAAAACGAAGTCGGCGTATTCAATCCCGCACATGCAGTAATTATCAATTCTCAGTTCTTCAAAACGCTTGATCAGCATAACATGCTTTCAGGTTATGCCGAAATGCTCAAGCACGGGCTGATAAGCACCGAACAAGAATGGAAAAACCTTCTGAAATTTGATTTTGAGAATATCGACTATGACTACCTTACACAACTGGTTGGAGAATCAGTTTTGATCAAAGAGCGCGTGGTAACGGAAGATCCATACGAAAAAGGAATACGCAAAGCGCTGAACCTGGGACACACTGTGGGGCATGCATTCGAAAGCTTATCTTTCGAGGAAAACCGCCCCGTAATGCACGGATACGCCGTAGCCTGGGGATTAGTTTGCGAACTCTACCTTTCTCAAAAACAGACGGGATTCCCCACCGAAAAACTTCGTCAAACTATCGATTTCATTCGCAAAAACTATGGCACATTTGCTTTCAGTTGCAAACAGTACGATCGACTCTACGAACTAATGACGCACGATAAAAAGAATGAGGATGACATCATCAATTTTACCCTACTGGGCAATGTAGGAGATATCCGCATCAATCAAAAGGCGTCCAAAGAAGAAATCTTCGAAGCACTGGATTTTTATTGCGAGTACTTCGGATTATAACTTTCTGAAATTCTTAGATTTGGCCATAGAGGATATAATTATTCGCAATTTTATCGCACCAAAGACTTGACAAATCAAAAAGAACAGCTATATTTGCACTCGCAAAACGGGGTGTAGCTCAGTCCGGTTTAGAGTACTCGTCTGGGGGGCGAGTGGTCGCAAGTTCGAATCTTGTCACCCCGACTACTGAGCATCAAGGTCTTACAGGAAACTGTGGGGCCTTTTTTATTTGGCCGAATTACACAATCTTATCATTTAATCCCCGAATAAATTCCAAAAGCGCTGTTTTTCAGCAGACTCTAAATAGAAGAGGAGACTTCCACAGAAATCTCCTCTTCTATTGCCTTATTCCCCCGCTGCAACATCGGGTTTAGACTCCTTTTCATCCTTCAACGACTGCGCCACAATCTTTCGTGTATCATGTTTTTCATAAGCCTCCACGATACGTTGCACCAGCACATGGCGAACAATATCTTTCTTTGTAAATTCCACTTTACCAATTCCATGCACCCCATGCAAGATTTGCAATGCCTGTATCATCCCCGACTTTTGCATTGGTGGAAGATCAATCTGCGTAATATCGCCCGTTATAATCATTTTGGCATTTAAGCCAAGACGCGTAAGAAACATCTTGATCTGATGCGTGGTGGTATTCTGTGCTTCATCCAGGATAATCACAGCGTCGCTCAGCGTACGTCCACGCATAAAGGCCAACGGAGCAATCTGTATGATGTTATTCTCCATATATTCTTTGAGTTTAGATCCGGGCAGCATATCTTGTAAAGCATCATATAAGGGTTGCAAATAGGGATCAATCTTTTCCTTCATATCACCCGGTAAAAAACCAAGCTTTTCACCCGCCTCTACTGCCGGACGGCTTAGGATGATCTTTTTCACTTCTTTATTCTTCAAAGCACGAACCGCTAATGCAATTGCGACATAGGTTTTTCCTGATCCGGCAGGTCCTAAAGCAAAGACCAGATCATTCTTTTCAAATTCATCTACCAGCTTTTTCTGATTCGGTGTGCGTGCTGTAATAGACTTCCCTCCCACTCCGTGAATAATCAAATGATCCAGTTTAACCTCAGCCGGCTGATTTCCTTTTACGAAACTAATGATAATTTCCTCATTCAGCAGATTATACTCCGCACAATAGGATTCCAGTTGCCGAATCATCTTTTCAAACATATCAGCCTCTTGCTCTTCTCCAATCACGCGCATAACATTCCCGCGAACAGCTAATCGCAGTTTTGGATAAAGAGATTTCAGCAATTGTATATTACAGTTGTTTACCCCATAGAAAACAACCAGATCAACATTATCGAGGATTACGACTTTTTCTATCATTAATTTACTGGAATAAAGTATTTTACGTATTATATTCAAATTATTATCACAAAAGTAATCAAACAGATTTAATTCTTTCAAAAATGATAGCTAATTTTAGGGGCAAAAACCTAATCAAAACACCTCTAAACAAGTTTCACTATTATCATGAATAGACTTCTACAACTTTCCTTACTGGTTTCATTGTTATTAGCCTTTTCCTGCTGCCACAAAACCACAGAAGGCTACCATATCAACTCTTTCCAGAATTTCTCGCGCACCTTTAACGACCTTAACGATGCACACCTCACAGCTGCACATAAGATCGGAATTAATCCGATAGCTTCACGTGCTGAAGCAGAAAAACAAACCAATAAACTTTCAGAGGTAGAAACTTGCCGCTATTACAGAATCGACAGCCTCACCAATTCAGTTCCTTTTCTCGTAAAAAAAGCATCCAAATTGCTAAAGATAGTAGGAGAGAATTTTCAGGATTCACTGGAAAACAAGAATGCTCCCAAATACAAAATAATAGTGACAAGCATTCTGCGCACCCACGATGATATCAAAAAGTTACGACAAAAGAACGGTAACTCAAGCTTGAATTCCGCACACTTGTTTGGTACAACTTTTGATATAGCTTATGCACGTTTCGAAAAGAAAGACGAAGATGATCCGAATGTACCGGAGGACAAGTTAAAAGCAGTATTGGCTGAAGTATTACGTGACCTGCAAAAGCAGGGGAAGTGCTATATAAGATACGAAGTTAAACAGGGCTGTTTTCACATTACAGCGAGACCGTAAAATTAAACGCAAAGGGACGAAGACACATAGTATATTCTTCCCCTTTTCTTGTGCGTTCAACTATAAATAACCATATAAAAAAAGCGCCGAATCACTTCGGCGCTTTCTATTTATATTGGGTTGGATTATTTTACAGAATCCATGTGTGCGATCAAATCTAACACTTTGTTAGAATAACCCCACTCGTTGTCATACCAGCTAACCAGTTTAACAAAGTTACCGTTCAATGCGATACCAGCACCTGCATCGAATACAGAAGTACGAGTTTCGTGAACGAAGTCAGTAGAAACTACTGAATCTTCAGTGTATCCAAGGATACCTTTCATAGACGTTTCAGAAGCAGCTTTTACAGCAGCTTTGATTTCATCATAAGAAGCAGCTTTTTCAAGACGTACAGTCAAGTCAACTACAGAAACGTCAGCTGTTGGTACGCGGAAAGCCATACCAGTCAATTTGCCGTTCAATGCAGGAATAACTTTACCTACAGCTTTAGCAGCACCAGTTGAAGATGGGATGATGTTACCCAGGATAGAGCGACCACCTCTCCAGTCTTTAGCAGAAGGAGCATCTACAGTTTTCTGAGTGTTTGTTGCAGCGTGTACAGTTGTCATCAAACCTTCTACGATACCGAAGTTATCATTGATAACTTTAGCCAAAGGAGCCAAACAGTTAGTAGTACAAGAAGCGTTAGAAACAACGTCCATGTCTTTAGTGTAAGAATCTAAGTTCACACCGCAAACGAACATAGGAGCGTCGTTAGAAGGAGCAGAGATAACTACTTTCTTAGCGCCACCTTTCAAGTGAGCACCTGCTTTTTCAGTAGTAGTGAAAACACCAGTTGATTCAACAACGTAGTCAGCACCTGCAGCTCCCCAACCAATGTTAGCGGGATCTTTTTCAGCGAAGAAAGCAACTTCTTTACCGTTTACAAATAATTTACCACCTTTGTTTTCAGCAGTTCCTTGGAATTTACCGTGTACTGTGTCATATTTCAACATATACACTAAGTAATCGATATCCAAAAATGGGTCATTTACTGCAACGATTTCTACATCGTTTCTCTCTTGAGCTGCACGGAACACTAAACGTCCGATGCGGCCAAATCCGTTTATACCTACTTTAATCATTGTAATAAAACTATTTAAGGGGTTTTAAAAACTGTCGCAAATTTACCTTTTTTCTCTTGCATGATAAAATTATAGAGCAAAAAAATATGCCACATAGCACATTTTTTTTTCTGTTTTACGTTAATTCTAAATTCGCACATCATTTTCTGCGGATTAGCACCATTTTCAAAGCTATTTTTGACATATCCATTTGGATATTTATCTCAAAAATTGTACGTTTGCATAGCATGAAAAAGAAAATTTCCTACAAAACAGACTCAAAAACACTTACACTGAAAAGAGAGAACAAGATAGCCTTTTCACTCAATGAAAAGGAATATAACATGATGCGTCAATATCTCGACAAACATAAGATTGAAAATCAATCCCGCTGGGTAAGAGAAGTAATTATGGGCTACTTGTGGAAAAAGGCAGAAGAATCCTATCCAACACTCTTTGACGAATCAGAAATCCGTAAATAATAAGACTTCACAAAAGTCGACCCATCATCCCAACCCATGCTATCAGACGAATATTTCATGAAACAAGCCCTCCTCGAAGCCAGATATGCCGAAGAGGATGGAGAGATACCTGTAGGCGCTGTAATCGTTTGCAAAGAAAAAATCATTGCACGTGCCCACAACTTAACAGAAACGCTAAACGACGTAACCGCTCATGCCGAAATGCAGGCTATTACAGCTGCTGCAAACGTATTGGGTGGAAAATATCTGACAGATTGCACGCTATATGTAACATTGGAACCATGCGTAATGTGTGCTGGTGCTTTGGCGTGGTCCCAAATTCCAAGGATTGTATATGGTGCCTCGGATGAGAAGAGAGGCTACTCCAAATACTCAAATCAACTCCTGCACCCAAAAACCAAAATCACACAAGGAATTCTGGAAAAAGAGTGTTCAGACATCATCAAGGCATTCTTCATAAAAAAAAGGTAAGTTACTTACTTACCTCTTCAAAATCTACATATTCTCCTTCATTCCGGTCAAATATCTTGTTCCGCTCTTTTCGGCAGTTATCATTTGACTGTGGGCCAAAATCTTCATGCCCGGTATAATTATGGGCATTCCCTGCAAAACTTCGATTGTGTCGCTTACCCGGGAAAAACAATCCCCATATGCCTCGCAGGATACTCAATCCAAATGAAAGCACAGAAAAGAAAATAATCAATATCAGGGCTAGTAAGAATATAAAAAAAGCGGCCATATTAATTTAATTTGAAATACATCATAACCAAACACTTCAAAAACAAAATAGTTTTAGCGCTTAATTACATTTAGCAGAACTGAGCTCAGGATGTAAATTAAAATGGATAATGAAATTCCCATAAAACCGAATACCACAACCAGGCATGCTCCGGAAATCAATAACGAAAAGGGCAAGATATTGGACTTAAATGAGAAATTCTTAAATTTCAGGGAAAACATCGGCAGATTGCACACAAGTAGCAAAGAGAAAACGACTACCAAGACCAATAAAACTCCTGGATAGAGGAAACTCAATGGATTACTTTGATTGTATGCCGCCAAACTTACCCAGAAAAGCGCATTTGCCGGGGTAGGCATTCCAATAAAGGAAGTTGTCTGCCGTTCATCAATATTAAAAATAGCCAATCTCAATGCTGAAAAAACAACTATAAGGAAGGCCGCATAAGGCAACCACTCTGCATATGCATTTAATGCAAATCCCTGGCGAAGCATGGAAAAAACCACTACAGCAGGTGCAAATCCAAAACTTACTACGTCTGCCAACGAGTCAAGCTCCTTACCGATTGCTGTATAAGCTTTTAAACCTCTGGCTGCAAAACCATCCAAAAAATCAAAAATAGCCGCTAGAAAAACCAACCAGGCAGCTAAGATATAGTTGTACTCAAAAGCAGCCACAACTGCCATACATCCTGAAAAGAGATTGAGACAAGTAATGGTATTGGGTACGTATTTTGTAATCTGCATTATTTTAAACGTGCAATTTGTGTATGATTACCAACCACAGCCTGATCAAGGTTTACTAACACTTCTGATCCTATTGGCAAATAGACATCCAGTCGCGAACCAAACTTAATAAAACCCAGGAACTCATTGATTTTACATTCATCATCAATATCTGAATAGGTCACAATTCGACGAGCCATTGCCCCAGCCACTTGTCTAACCAGGATTTCCACACCATTCTCCGCCTCAATCACAATGGTAGAACGTTCATTCTCGGTACTCGATTTTGGCAAATAAGCTCCCTGAAAACGGCCTTCATGATGTGTCACATATTTCACTTTTCCATTAACAGGATACCAGTTAGCATGTACATTGAAAGGGGTCATGAAAACGGAGATTTGTAATCTTTTGTCATGAAAGTACTCATTTTCCATAACTTCTTCAATCACGACTACTTTCCCATCGGCGGGTGTCAATACGATGTCTTTTGTTTCACCTGTATAAATTCTTCGTGGACAACGAAAAAAATTAACCAAGAGAAGGTAGATAACACTAGTTGTTCCAAATACCGAATAGAATATCCCTTTGGGGGCAACTACCCACAATAAAATATCCAGTACAACTAAAAACAACAGGGATAAAATCAACAAATCCCAGCCTTCTCTGTGGATTCTAATTCTCATAATAAAAGGGTATTAAGTAATTTGGTCACAAAAGTAGCGTTTTATTTAGAAATACACAATGAGGGAATCGGTATTCTATTAAATAAAAAAGAGACTACACGCATTAAGTGTAATCTCTTTCAGAAGATTCTTTATCTGATGATTATTCAGCAGCTGTTTCAGCAGCTTCTGCAGCAGGAGCAACAACATCTTCTTTCTTTCTGGAAGAACGACGGGTTTTTGCTTTTTTCGCTGTTTTGTCAGACAACATGTTTTCGTTGTAATCAACTAATTCAATGAAACACATTGAAGCGTTGTCACCCAAACGATTTCCGGTTTTTAAGATACGAGTGTAACCTCCGGGACGGTCAGCTACTTTCGAAGCAACACCTTGGAAAAGTTCGGTCACTGCAAATTTGTTTTGCAGGTAGCTGAACACTACACGTCTTGAGTGAGTAGTGTCCTCTTTAGATTTTGTGATAAGGGGCTCAACGTAAATTCTCAAAGCCTTTGCCTTTGCAACCGTAGTAAAAATACGTTTGTGCATGATCAAAGAAGAAGCCATATTGGCAAGCATTGCTTCTCTGTGAGAATGAGTACGACCCAAATGATTGAATTTCTTATTGTGTCTCATTGCTTTACTCTTTGTCTAATTTATATTTAGCTATATCCATTCCAAAAGAAAGATTCAGATTTTCGAGCAACTCATCTAATTCAGTCAACGATTTTTTACCGAAGTTTCTGAATTTCAACAAGTCTGCTTTATTGTACTGAACCAATTCACCAAGTGTTTCCACATCAGCTGATTTCAGACAGTTCAAAGCACGAACAGAGAGATCCATATCTACCAGTTTCGTTTTCAGCAACTGACGCATATGCAATACTTCTTCGTCGAAATCTTCGCCGCTTTCTGTGTCGTTCATTTCGAGTGTAATTTTCTCATCAGAGAACAACATGAAGTGGTAAATCAAAATCTTTGCAGCTTCTTTCAGCGCATCTTTCGGATGGATAGAACCATCTGTAGCAATCTCAATAACGAGTTTTTCGTAGTCTGTCTTCTGTTCAACACGGTAGTTTTCTACCGAGTATTTTACATTACGAATCGGAGTATAAATCGAGTCGATGGGAATTACATTCACATCGTCGGTAGCATTACGATTTTCGTCTGCAGGAACATATCCTCTACCTTTGTTGATAGTCAACTCGATAGTAAAACTGGCCGAAGGGGTCAGATTGCAGATTACCAGTTCCGGGTTCAATACCTCAAAACCAGTCAAGTGCTTACTGATATCACCCGCTTTGAACACTTCAGTTCCCGAAACGGTTATTGCAACTTTTTCATTTTCGATTTCTTCTACGATTTGTTTCAAACGCACCTGCTTAAGGTTCAGGATAATGTTAGTCACATCCTCTATTACGCCGGGAATTGTAGAAAACTCATGATCTACACCGTCGACTTTAATAGAAGTAATCGCAAAACCTTCCAATGAAGAAAGGAGAATACGGCGTAAAGCATTACCAACGGTTATGCCATATCCGGGCTCCAACGGACGAAATTCGAATTTACCGAATTGTGCGTCCGATTCTAGCATGATAACTTTATCGGGTTTTTGAAATGCTAATATCGCCATGAAATTACTTATTATTTAGAATACAATTCTACGATCAACTGTTCTTTGATATTTTCGGGAATATCTGTTCTCTCGGGTAAGTGAAGGAATTTTCCTGACATAGATGATTTATCCCACTCCAACCAAGCATATTTGCTGTGGTTGAAACCTGACAATGCATCTACAATTACCTCAAGAGATTTTGATTTTTCGCGAACACCGATTACCTGACCCGGTTTAACCGAGAAAGAAGGGATATTTACCACTTTGCCGTTTACCACAATGTGTCTGTGAGAAACTAACTGGCGAGCAGCAGCGCGGGTAGGCGCCAATCCCATACGGTATACTACGTTGTCAAGACGAGCTTCGAGCAATTGAAGCAACACCTCACCTTTAATACCTTTTGTACGAGAAGCTTTTTCAAATAAAATACGGAATTGTTTTTCAAGAACACCATATGTATATTTAGCTTTCTGTTTTTCTTTCAGCTGAATGCCATACTCAGAGGTTTTCTTTTTTCTTGCGTTTCCGTGTTGCCCGGGAGGATAATTCTTTTTTGAAAGAACTTTATCAGGTCCAAAAATAGCCTCACCAAATTTACGAGCAATCCTAGTTCTAGGTCCAGTATATCTTGCCATTTGTTATAAAATTAATTGTCTACTTAGAATCCCAAATCGGTGCAGCCGCGATTGCAGAGAGGATTGGTGCAATCTTTTCACAAATTCAGACTCTAAACTAAGGATTTTGTATTAAACTCTTCTTCTTTTAGGAGGACGACATCCGTTGTGGGGAAGCGGTGTAACATCTACGATTTCTGATACTTCGATACCAGCACCGTGAATTGTTCTGATAGCTGACTCACGTCCGTTACCTGGTCCTTTTACATATGCCTTTACTTTTCTCAAGCCAAGGTCGAATGCTACTTTTGCGCAATCTTGGGCAGCCATTTGTGCTGCATAGGGAGTGTTCTTTTTAGAACCGCGGAATCCCATTTTGCCTGCTGAAGACCATGAAATCACTTGTCCTTCGCTGTTAGCAAGCGAAACAATAATGTTGTTGAAAGATGAGTGCACGTGCAGTTGGCCTTGAGCATCAACCTTTACATTTCTCTTCTTTGCTGCGACTGTTTTTTTAGCCATATCCCTTATTATTTAGTAGCTTTTTTCTTGTTTGCAACAGTTTTCTTTTTACCCTTACGAGTACGAGCATTATTTTTTGTGCTCTGACCTCTCAAAGGCAAACCAATACGGTGACGCACACCGCGGTAGCATCCGATATCCATCAATCGCTTGATGTTCAGCTGAACTTCTGAACGAAGATCACCTTCTACTTTGAATTCAGAACCAATTATCTCACGAATCTTGGCTGCCTGGTCATCTGTCAAATCTTTAACTTTGGTATCTTTGTCGATTCCTGCTTTTTCCAAAATAGAAATTGAGCTGCTACGACCGATTCCGAAGATATAAGTCAATGCAATTTCTGCTCTTTTATTTTGCGGCAAGTCAACACCAACAATTCTTATTGCCATATACTTGAATTTTTTTGCAAAATTAATAATTTATCCCTGACGTTGTTTGTATTTGGGATTTTTCTTGTTAATAATGTATAAGCGACCTTTTCTTCTGACGATTTTGCAGTCAGCTGTACGCTTTTTCAACGATGCTCTTACTTTCATATGTGTTTAATTTTATTTGTATCTGAATGCTATTCTTCCTTTTGACAAATCATAAGGAGACATTTCTACGCGTACTTTATCACCGGGAAGAATCTTAATGTAATGCATACGCATTTTACCGGAAATATGTGCAGTAATCTCGTGTCCGTTTTCCAATTCTACCCGAAACATCGCATTTGA
This sequence comes from Bacteroidales bacterium, assembly GCA_963668555.2. Classification (GTDB taxonomy): domain Bacteria; phylum Bacteroidota; class Bacteroidia; order Bacteroidales; family UBA7332; genus CAXXIC01. The sequence continues at coordinate 2,468,069 of CAXXIC010000001.1, read as the reverse complement.
CAATGCTTCGATGATGACTCCGTCTTGCTCGATTGCTGATTGTTTAGACATTTGACTTATTTTGATTGATTGTTTAAAACTTCTTCTACAAACTCGAATGAAGATAATATATCCGCTTTACCTGGTCTCACTGCAATTGTATGCTCAAAGTGAGCTGACATTTTACCGTCTTTGGTACGTGTGGTCCATCCATCTCGTTCGAAAACAATATTTTTGGATCCTCTGTTGATCATTGGCTCAATAGCTATTACCATTCCTGATTTTAACATTGGCCCTGTTCCTCGCCTACCATAGTTTGGCACTTCTGGTGCTTCGTGCAGTTTCATTCCGACACCATGCCCCACAAGCTCCCTAACTACAGAATAGTTATTCTTCTCACAGTATTCCTGTACAGCATATCCAATGTCACCCACCCTTTTGCCATGAACAGCTTGTTCAATGCCTAAGTAGAGGGATTCCCTGGTTACCTGAAGCAGGCGTCTGGTATCTTCGTCTACATTTCCTACACAAAAAGTGTAGGCTGAATCACCGTAAAAGCCATTGAGTAAAACGCCACAATCAACCGAGATAATATCACCATCTTGCAACGGTGTATTATTGGGTATACCGTGAACGACCTGACTATTGGCTGATGTACAAAGTGTATTCGGGAAACCGCTGTACCCCAGAAAAGCCGGAGTTGCTTTGTGATCACGAATAAATGTTTCTGCACATCTGTCTAATTCGAGAGTAGTAACTCCGGGTCGGATTAACTTAGCAACTTCGGCTAAGGTTTTTCCGACCAGGAGTGAACTCTGACGAATCAGCTCTATTTCTTCATCTGTCTTAATATAAATCATCTCGATTAATAAGCCGCAACAGTACCTGTTCTACCTTTAATACGACCAGACTTCAATAATCCATCGTAGTGACGCATCAACAGGTGACTCTCTACTTGTTGCAATGTATCCAACACAACTCCGACCAGGATCAATAAAGATGTTCCTCCAAAGAATTGAGAGAACGCCTGACTTATTCCAAAGATGCTGGCAAAAGCCGGCATGATAGCAATTAAAGCCAGAAATAATGATCCGGGAAAAGTAATACGTGACATGATTTCGTCAATATACTCAGCTGTTTTTTTACCTGGTTTAATACCCGGAATAAATCCGTTATTACGTTTCATGTCTTCAGCCATTTGAGTAGGTTGAATAGTGATCGCTGTATAAAAGTAAGTAAAAGCAATAATCAGTGTAGCGAAAGCAATGTTATAACCAATACCTGTATGATCCATAAAAGAACCCAGGAATGATCCGGCAGCATCAACTTTAGAGAAACCGATAATTGTAATAGGGATAAACATAATAGCCTGAGCAAAGATAATCGGCATTACACCGGCAGCATTGATCTTTAAAGGGATATACTGTCTTGCCCCACCATATTGTTTATTTCCTACTAGACGCTTTGCATATTGCACAGGCACTTTTCGTGTACCCTGCACTAAAAGAATAGCTGCAGCAATTACAAACAGAAGGAAAAGGATTTCAGCCAGAAACATCACCAAACCACCGGTTTTTTCAGTGGTACGGAGGATGAATTCCTGGGTAATTGCTTTCGGTAGGCGAGCAATGATACCCACTAAGATGATAAAAGAAATACCGTTCCCGATTCCTTTATCAGTGATTCTTTCTCCCAGCCACATGACGAACATACTACCGGCAGTAAGAATAATAGTGGATGAAATCACAAACCAAATACCGCCCGGGAGGGCAGCACCTGCTTGCTTAAGCTGGACATTCAAGTTTATCAAATAAGAAGGAGCCTGGAATAAAAGAATCGCAACAGTCAGAAGACGTGTATACTGATTCATTTTACGTCTTCCACTCTCTCCCTCTTTTTGTAACTTTTGAAACTTAGGAACAGCAATGGTGAGCAACTGAATTACGATAGAAGCAGAGATGTAAGGCATGATTCCCAGTGCAAACACAGAAGCATTTGAGAAAGCACCTCCGGAAAACATATCCAAAAGAGCTAAAAGGCCGCTGCCTGTTTGTGACTGTAAGGCCGTTAGGGCCGATGGATCAATACCGGGAAGAACTACATAAGAACCAAATCGATATACAACGACTAATAAAAATGTAGTCAGAATTCGACTTCTCAGGTCTTCAATCTTCCAAATGTTTTTTATGGTTTCAACTGCTCTCATTGTCTTAGAGTTTTGCTACGGTTCCGCCTAAAGCTACAATAGCAGCTTCAGCTGATTTAGAGAATGCATTCGCTTCAACATCCAATTTCAAAGTCAACGTTCCGTTTCCAAGAACTTTAACTAATTGTGTAGATGAAATAAATCCTGCTTCTACTAATGTATCGATACCGATTTTAGTTAATGATTTAGCCTCAGCTAATTGTTGCAAAGTTTCCAAATTGATCGCTTTGTACTCAACGCGGTTGAAGTTTTTAAATCCGAATTTCGGCAAACGTCTTTGTAAAGGCATTTGACCCCCTTCGAAACCAACTTTTCTTGAGTAACCTGATCTAGATTTAGCTCCTTTATGACCTCTTGTAGAAGTACCACCCATACCTGATCCGGTACCACGTCCGATTCTTTTTCTGGTTTTGGTAGAACCTGCAGCAGGTCTCAAATTACTTAAATTCATATCCTTATAAATTTACTTTATTACAAACAATTATTCTACTACAGTAATCAAGTGCTGCACTTTGGTTACCATACCCATGATTTGGGGAGTTACCTCGTGTTCAACCACTTTATTCAGTTTGGTCAAACCCAAAGCGTCCAAAGTTCTCTTTTGAGTAGCAGGACATTTGATTCTGCTTTTTACTTGTTTAATTTTGATAGTTGCCATTTTTGAGTCCTCCTAGATTAACCTTTAAATACTTTTTCTACCGTAATAGCTCTATTTTGAGCTACAGTATAAGCATCACGGAGTTCGCTCAACGCAACCATAGTAGCTTTTACAAGGTTGTGAGGATTTGAAGAACCTTTAGATTTTGCCAATACGTCAGTAACTCCAACACTCTCAAGTACGGCACGCATCGCACCACCGGCTTTTACCCCGGTACCATGAGATGCAGGTTTCAGAAATACTTCTGCACCACCGAATTTAGAAAGTTGTTCGTGAGGAACAGTACCTTTTAAAACGGGAACTTTGATCAGGTTCTTTTTAGCTGCTTCTACGCCTTTAGCGATAGCACTTGTTACTTCACCTGCTTTACCAAGGCCCCAGCCTACGATTCCGTCTTCATTACCTACAACTACAATTGCAGAGAAGCTGAATGTACGACCACCTTTGGTAACTTTAGTAACACGGTTGATAGCAACCAATCTATCTTTCAATTCTAGATCAGTTGTTGTTTTCACTCTATTATTAATTCCTGACATGATGATTAAAATTTAAGTCCAGCGTTACGGGCAGCATCTGCCAATTCTTTAATTCTACCGTGATACAGGAAACCGTTACGGTCGAATACAACAGCAGTAATTCCTGCTTCAGCTGCTTTTTTAGCGATAAGTTCACCAACTTTTGCTGATTGTTCTTTTTTAGACGCTTTTTCAAGGCCTTTTGAGCTTGCAGCAGCTAAAGTTTTTCCTTCAGCATCATCAATGATCTGAACGTATATTTGACTGTTGCTTCTGTAAACAGACATACGGGGAATTGCAGTAGTTCCTGAAACTTTGCCACGTACGCGTTGTTTAATCTTCAGTCTTCTTTCTAACTTATTTAACATAGTCTTGCTTATTTACATGAATTATTTACCCTTACCTGCAGATTTACCTGATTTTCTGCGGATAATTTCACCTACAAATTTGATACCTTTTCCTTTGTATGGCTCCGGTTTACGGAACGAACGGATTTTAGCACAAACTTGTCCGATGAGTTGTTTATCGCATGATTCGAGGATAATCAACGGATTTTTATTTCTCTCAGATTTGGTTTCTACTTTAACTTCAGCAGGCAATTGCAAGAAAATGTTGTGGCTATAGCCCAATGAAAACTCTACAAGTTGACCTTGGTTTGACACACGGTAACCAACCCCTACGAGTTCCATTTCTTTGCGGTATCCTTGAGATACACCTAATACCATGTTGTTAATTAAAGAGCGGTACAATCCATGTAAAGCACGTTGTTGCTTTTCGTCTGTAGGACGGCTCAATACGATTTTTCCTTCTTCGATGGCAACTTCTACTCCGCCGGTGATTTCTTGTGACAAAGTACCTTTTGCACCTTTCACGTTTACTACACCATCAGTATAAGTTACAGTTACACCAGTAGGGATAGCGATAGGCAATTTTCCAATTCTTGACATTCAGTATTCCTCCCTTGATTAATAGATGTAACAAATAACTTCACCACCGATTTTAAGGTCAGCTGCCTCTTTGTTGGTCATTACTCCTCTCGAAGTAGACAAGATAGCAATACCCAAACCGTTCAATACTCTCGGCATTTCTTTGTAACCGGTGTACTGACGTAAACCGGGTGAAGAAATTCTGATCAATTTTTTGATCGCGTTTACTTTGTGTACGGGATCGTACTTCAAAGCAACCTTGATTGAGCCCTGAGGACCCTCTTCTACAAACTTATAGTTAAGAATGTAGCCTTTTTCGAAAAGAATTTTAGTAATTTCTTTCTTTAAATTTGACGCAGGGATTTCCACAACGCGATGATTTGCTTTAATCGCGTTTCTTAATCTGGTCAAATAATCTGCAATAGGATCTGTCATAATAAAAAATAATTAAATTGATCCGGCGACTCCGGACAATATTTAACACTATAAAAATTTACCAGCTTGCTTTTTTCACACCCGGAATTAAACCTGCTGATGCCATTTCACGGAACTGAATACGTGAAATACCGAATTGACGGATATATCCTTTCGGTCTACCGGTTATTTTGCAACGATTGTGCAAACGGATCGGACATGCATTTTTAGGAAGTGCCTGTAAAGCTTCGTAGTTGCCATCTTTTTTAAGTTGCTCTCTTTTAGCAGCATATTTAGCAACCAGCTTAGCTCTTTTCACTTCGCGGGCTTTCATTGATTCTTTAGCCATGTCAATTAATCTTTTTTAGCGTTTTTGAAAGGTAAACCAAATTCTTTCAGAAGTGCATAACCTTCCTCATCTGTTTTCGCAGAGGTTACAAAGGTAATATTCATTCCCAGAATTTTACTAATGCTATCGATATTAATTTCAGGAAAAATAATTTGTTCCTGGATACCGAGTGTGTAGTTTCCTCTTCCATCGAGTTTACTTTCGATACCTTTGAAGTCACGGATACGGGGTAAAGCTACACGAACAAGACGTTCGAGGAACTCATACATTTGTTCGCGACGCAAAGTTACCATCACACCGATAGGCATTTTTTTACGCAACTTAAAGTTTGAAATGTCTTTACGAGATAAAGTGGCTACTGCCTTTTGACCCGTGATAGCAGTTAACTCGTTAATTGCAGTTTCGATAATTTTTTTATCAGCAACTGCAATTCCGAGACCCTGATTGATAACGATTTTTTTCAGAACGGGAACTTGCATTACCGAGCTGTATCCAAATTCTTTCATCAACACAGGAACTACTCTTTCCTTGTATTCGTTTTTAAGACTAGCAGTATTCATTACTTAATCTCCTCTCCTGATTTTTTAGATACACGAACTAAAACTCCTTTTTCGTTCAGCTTACGACCAATACGAGTCGGCTTGTTTGATTTCGGATCCAAAGGATTCAGATTCGAAATGTGAATAGAAGCTTCTTTTTTTACAATTCCTCCTTGAGGATTTTGCGCATTGGGTTTCACATGTTTTGACACCATGTTTACACCTTCTACGATAGCGCGGTTTTTAGCGATCAGTACTTCAAGTACACGACCGGTTTTACCTTTATCGTTACCGGCGTTCACGAAAACCATGTCGCCTTTTTTAATATGTAACTTACTCATTCTCTATGGGAATTAAAGCACCTCGGGTGCGAGTGATACAACTTTCATGTTTGTTGCACGAATCTCTCTTGCAACAGGGCCGAAGATACGGCTTCCTCTGATTTCACCGGTGTTGTTCAGCAATACACAAGCGTTATCGTCGAAACGGATATAAGAACCGTCAGCACGACGGATTTCTTTTTTAGTTCTTACGATCAGCGCTTTTGAAACTGCACCTTTTTTCACATCACTTGAGGGGATAGTGCTCTTCACAGCTACTACGATGACATCACCAACGGTAGCATAGCGTTTGCGGGTTCCGCCCAATACTCTGATACAAAGAGCTTGTTTTGCTCCACTGTTATCAGCTACTATAAGTCTTGACTCTTGTTGTATCATGTTTACTTAGCTCTTTCGATTATTTCCACTAATCTCCATCTTTTCAGTTTGCTCAGCGGACGAGTCTCCATAATTTTAACTTTGTCACCAATGTTGCAATCGTTTTTCTCGTCGTGAGCGTGATATTTCTTCGTTTTGTTAACGAATTTTCCGTAAATAGGGTGTTTTTCTTTCCACTTTACAGCTACGGTAATGGTTTTATCCATTTTATTGCTGAAAACAACGCCTACTCGTTCTTTTCTAAGATTTCTTGTTTCCATCAGGCCAATTGGTTATTGTTGATTTGATTCTCTGTCGCGCAACACTGTCTTCAGGCGCGCGATGTCTCTGCGGATCTTTTTGATCTCTGCAGGACTGTCCAAAGGAGTAATGGCATGATTCAATCTTTTTTGATCAAGTACTGCTGATTCTGCATCAATTTTCTCGATCAACTCCTTTGTGCTTAATTCTTTGATTTCTGCTACTTTCATAGTTTAATTATGCATTTTCGTTAGCATCGTAATCACGACGTACAACTAACTTAGTTGTTACAGGAAGTTTTTGAGCTGCCAAACGCAATGCTTCTTTGGCGATTTCGAAGGATACACCTTCTACCTCAATAATAATTCTTCCCGGAGTAACAGGAGCCACAAATCCTTCAGGTGAACCTTTACCTTTACCCATACGTACTTCGGCTGGCTTTTTAGTAATAGGTTTGTCAGGGAAAATACGGATCCAGATTTGTCCTTGACGTTGCATATAACGTGTAACCGCGATACGAGCTGCTTCAATTTGACGGCCTGTAATCCATTTTGATTGCAGGGCCTTAATACCAAATGAACCGAATGCCAACTGATTTCCACGGTGCGCAATACCTTTCATGCGCCCTTTCTGTTGTCTTCTGAACTTTGTTTTCTTCGGTTGTAACATTGTCTGTAAAATTCAGTGTTTGTAAATTACTTTTTCTTTCTCTTGAATCCACCGTCGCGTTTTGGACCGCCCTGGTTGAAGCCGCCTTGACGACCTGATTCTTTTTGTTGGGTAAATGAAGGAGTCAAGTCTTTTTTACCATAGATTTCACCACGGCAAATCCAAACTTTAACGCCCAACAGACCTACTTTGGTCAGTGCTTCTGCCAAAGAATAGTCGATGTCTGCTCTCAAAGTATGAAGAGGAGTTCTTCCTTCTTTATACATTTCTGAGCGAGCCATTTCAGCTCCGTTTAGACGACCAGAGATTTGAATTTTGATACCTTCTGCACCCATTCTCATGGTTGAAGCGATTGCCATTTTCACAGCTCTGCGGTAAGCGATTTTTCCCTCGAGTTGGCGAGCGATGTTGTTAGCTACGATAACTGCATCTAACTCAGGTTTTTTCACTTCGAAGATGTTGATTTGTACATCTTTGTCAGTAATTTTTTTCAACTCTTCTTTGAGTTTATCAACTTCCTGACCGCCTTTACCGATAATGATACCGGGGCGTGCTGTACAAACTGTAATGGTAATCAGTTTCAGTGTGCGTTCAATAACAATGCGCGAAACACTTGCTTTGGCAAGACGAGCATTGAGATATTTGCGGATTTTGCTATCTTCCAACAAAATATCACCACAGTTTTTTCCTCCGTACCAGTTAGAGTCCCAACCACGTACGATACCTAAACGGTTGCTTATCGGATTAACTTTTTGTCCCATCGTGCATTAAATTTCATTAGTGTTTTTACTTGCCATTGTATCTACAAACAATGTTACGTGGTTCGAACGCTTGCGAACTCTGTAACCGCGGCCTTGAGGAGCGGGACGTAATCTTTTCAACATTGTTGCTGAATCAACAAAAACTTGTGAAATATACAATTCTCCACTCTCTGCTTTACGATCGTTTTTCTGTTCCCAGTTAGCGATAGCAGAACGCAGCAATTTTTCCATTCTGTTAGAAGCCTCTTTTGAAGAGAATTTCAATACGCCAAGAGCGCGGAACACTTCCATGCCTCTTACCATATCGGCCACCAGACGCATTTTACGCGGTGAGGTAGGAGCGCCGGTCAGCTTAGCGAAGTATTGTGTCTTCAGTGCTTCTTTTCTATTATCGGCTGATATTTTTTTTCTTGCACCCATTTTTATTATATCTTTTTAAATTCAAATTTTAAATTCCTGACGGGATTAGCGTTTTTTGTTACCGCCGTGTCCACGGAATGTACGAGTAGGTGAAAATTCACCTAACTTGTGACCTACCATGTTTTCGGTTACATATACAGGAATAAATTTGTTTCCGTTGTGAACTGCTATTGTATGACCAACAAAATCCGGAGAGATCATGGAAGCCCGAGCCCATGTCTTAATCACGGTTTTTTTTCCTGACTCAGTCATAGTCAGTACTTTGGATTCTAGCTTCACATTAATATATGGGCCTTTTTTAAGCGAACGACTCATAGTTTAACTCAATTAATCAGGTTACTTTTTTCTTCTTTCAATAATGTACTTAGAAGAGTGCTTTTTAGGCGCTCTGGTCTTAAGGCCTTTAGAGTACAAGCCTTTACGTGATCTGGGGTGTCCTCCTGAAGAACGGCCTTCACCACCACCCATGGGGTGATCAACGGGGTTCATTGCCACACCGCGAGTGCGGGGACGACGACCTAACCATCTTGAACGACCTGCTTTACCTGAGCTTTCGAGTCCGTGGTCAGAGTTACCTACACCACCAATCGTTGCTTTACAAGTTGCAAGAATTTTGCGGGTTTCGCCTGAAGGCAATTTTACAATTGCATAAGCGCCTTCTTTCGAAGTTAATTGTGCAAATACACCTGCTGAACGTACCAACGATGCACCTTGTCCGGGACGGAGTTCGATGTTGTGGATAACTGTACCGACAGGAATGTTTTGTAAAGGCAATGCATTTCCTACTTCGGGAGCTGCTTCTGCACCTGACATGATATTCTGTCCTACTTCCAATCCGTTGGGAGCGATGATGTATCTTTTCTCGCCATCAGCATAAAACAAAAGTGCGATGTGAGCCGAACGGTTCGGATCGTACTCTATTGTTTTTACTGTTGCGGGAACACCGTCTTTTTCTCTCTTGAAGTCGATCAAACGGAGTTTTTTCTTGTGGCCACCACCGATATAACGCATGGTCATTTTACCCTGGTTGTTACGGCCACCTGTTCCTTTTTTTCCTACAACAAGAGACTTCTCCGGTGCGGTTGCAGTAATGTTATCGAACGCACCGATAATTTTGTGTCTCTGCCCCGGTGTTACGGGCTTAAATTTACGTACTGCCATTTTCTATTAAATATTGCTGTAAAAATCAATTACTTCGCCATCAGCCAATGTGATCATAGCTTTTTTGAAAGAAGCAGTTTTACCGGCGATTACGCCTGCTTTGGTAAAACGGCTTTTTTTCTTGCCTGAATAGTTGATGGTGTTTACATCTAATACAGTTACATTATACAGACCTTCAATTGCTGTCTTAATCTGAATTTTGTTTGCTTCAGGAGCTACACGAAAACCGTAAACATTACGTTTTTCGGTAAGAACAGTCATTTTTTCTGTTACGATCGGTTTGATAATAATTCCCATTACTTCTGTCTCCTTTACTTTAAAAATTGTTGATTACGGCAAGTGAAGCTTCCGTAAGCACTAAACACTTAGCATCCAATACTTTGAATGTGTTGAGTTCAGGCACAGTAACTACAGATGTCTTCTCCAAATTTCGAGCCGACAAATATACGCTTTTATTTTGTTCCGGTAAAACCAAAACTAACTTTTTATCAGCCACTTGCAAGCCTTTAGTCATTGCTACGAAGTCTTTTGTCTTCGGCGTTTCGAAGGTGAAATCTTCAACCACAACGATTGCATTTTCCTGCGCTTTGTAAGATAATGCTGATTTGCGTGCCAGTGATTTCACTTTTTTGTTCAGCTTGAAGTGATAATCGCGGGGTCTTGGACCGAAAATACGGCCACCACCAACCATGGTTGGAGATTTGATATCGCCACAACGAGCTCCACCTGTACCTTTTTGTTTTTTCAGCTTGCGGGTAGAACCAGCGATCTCGTTTCTTTCTTTCGATTTGTGAGTTCCCTGGCGGGTATTCGCCAAGAACTGTTTTACATCGAGGTAGATAGCGTGATCATTGGGTTCGATTCCAAAAACAGAGTCATTCAGTACAACAGTTTTCCCGGTAGCTTCTCCTTTGATGTTATATACGTTAAGTTCCATTATTTTTCAATTAATACGATTGAACCTTTACATCCGGGCACTGATCCTTTTACTAATAAAAGGTTGTGTTCCGAAATTACCTTTAACACTTGAAGATTTTGTACAGTTACCCGAGCGTTACCTGTTTGTCCGGCCATTCTCATGCCTTTAAACACGCGTGAGGGGAACGAACTGGCACCTACAGAACCGGGAGCTCTCAAACGGTTGTGCTGACCGTGGGTAGCCTGACCTACTCCACCGAAGCCGTGACGTTTTACAACACCTTGGAATCCTTTACCTTTTGATGTACCCACTACATCAACAAATCCGTTTTCTTCGAACATGTCAACTGTGATTACATCACCTGCTTTGTACTCGCTTTCGTAACCTTTGAACTCGGCCAAGTGTCTCTGTGGAGCTACACCAGCTTTCTCGAAGTGTCCCATTTCTGGTTTGGTAGTGTGTTTCTCCTTTTTCTGGATAAAACCTACCTGAACAGCTTCGTAACCGTCTGTTTCAACGGTTTTCACTTGAGTAACAACACAAGGACCTACTTCGATAACAGTGCATGGAACATTTTTTCCCTCGGCACTGAAAACGGATGTCATTCCGATTTTTTTTCCTAATAATCCTGGCATTTCACTTTAAATTTAAAATATCAAACTTTGATTTCTACTTCAACTCCGCTCGGCAATTCGAGTTTCATCAACGCGTCAACAGTTTTTGCAGTTGAACTGTAAATGTCGATCAATCTTTTGAAAGATGACAACTGGAACTGCTCTCTTGACTTTTTGTTAACGAAAGTCGAACGGTTTACGGTGAAAATTCTTTTGTGCGTGGGAAGGGGTATTGGACCGCTTACTACAGCGCCGGTAGCCTTCACAGTCTTAACGATTTTCTCAGCTGATTTGTCAACCAGGCTGTGATCGAAAGACTTCAATTTAATTCTAATTTTTTGGCTCATTTTCTAATATAGCTTATTTCAGATATTACTCTTATAAAAGTTCAACTTTACCACCTACTTCGGCCAACACTAGTTTCGCGATTGAAGCAGATACTTCTTCGTAGTGTGAGAAAGTCATGGCTGATGTTGCACGGCCTGAAGATATAGTACGCAAAGTTGTTACATAGCCAAACATTTCCGAAAGTGGTGTTTTAGCTTTTACAATACGTGCGCCTGAACGGCTGGTTTCCATACCTTCAACCTGACCGCGACGTTTATTCAAGTCAGAGATGATATCACCCATGTTTTCTTCGGGAGTTACCACTTCTACTTTCATCATTGGCTCAAGCAATACAGGACCCGCCTTTTTACAAGCCTCTTTAAATGCTAAGTTTGCGCAAATTTCAAATGACAACTGATCCGAGTCAACCGGGTGGAAAGAACCATCCAGAAGAACCACTTTCAAGGTATCAACTACATAACCTGCCAAAACTCCATTTTTCATTGCGTTCTGGAATCCTTTTTGAACTGAAGGGATAAATTCCTTAGGAATACGTCCACCTTTTACTTCATCAACGAATTGTAAAGATCCTTCAAATCCTTCATCAACTGGCCCTACTTTCACAATGATATCGGCAAATTTACCGCGACCACCGGATTGTTTTTTGTAAACCTCACGAAGCTCTACCGTTTGAGTAATCGCTTCTTTGTAAGAAACCTGAGGACGGCCCTGATTACACTCTACTTTAAACTCTCGTTTCAGACGGTCTACGATGATTTCAAGGTGAAGCTCACCCATACCTTCGATAATGGTCTGACCTGTATCCTGGTTGGTAGTTACACGGAAAGTAGGATCCTCTTCTGCCAATTTAGCCAGACCAGTTCCCAATTTATCCATATCTTTCTGAGTTTTAGGCTCAATAGAGATTCCGATTACGGGTTCAGGGAATGACATTGACTCAAGAACAATCGGATTAGCTTCGTCACACAAAGTATCTCCGGTACGGATATCTTTGAAACCTACACCTGCACCGATATCACCACAACCAATAAAATCTTTAGGATTTTGTTTGTTTGAGTGCATCTGGAACAAGCGGGAAATACGTTCTTTTTTGTCTGAGCGAGGGTTGTACACGTACGAACCTGCGTCGATCTGACCAGAGTAAACTCTGAAGAAGCAAAGACGTCCTACAAATGGGTCAGTTGCAATTTTAAATGCCAATGCAGACATAGGCTCATCAGAAGATGGTTTTCTTAACAGAATCTTCTCTTCATCACGGGGATCGTGACCTTCAACAGCAGGTGTATCCAGCGGGCTTGCCAGGTACAAACATACTGCATCAAGCAAAGTCTGAACACCTTTGTTTTTGAATGAAGAACCACACATCATCGGGTTGATAGCCATTGAAAGAGTACCTTTACGCAATGCATTGTAGATTTCCTCTTCAGTAATAGTCGACGGATCTTCGAAGAATTTCTCCATCAAAGTCTCATCGAATTCAGCAACAGTTTCAAGCATTTTATCTCTCCACTCTTGTGCTTCTTCCAATTCAGCAGCAGGAATTTCTTCAATAGAATAATCAGCTCCCATGGTCTCATCGTTCCAGATGATCGCCTTCATTTTGATTAGGTCAACTACTCCTTTGAATGTCTCTTCTACTCCGATTGGAATTTGAATAGGACATGGATTAGCGCCCAACATATCTTTCAACTGACGTACAACTTCGAAGAAGTTAGCACCTGAACGGTCCATTTTGTTTACGTAACCGATACGGGGTACATTGTATTTGTCAGCCTGACGCCATACTGTTTCTGACTGGGGCTCAACACCACCAACCGCACAGAATGTAGCAACTGCACCATCCAATACACGTAAAGAACGCTCTACCTCTACAGTAAAGTCAACGTGTCCCGGGGTATCAATCAGGTTGATTTTATATTTCTCGCCACCGTAGTTCCAGGTAGTGGTAGTTGCAGCAGAGGTAATGGTAATACCACGCTCTTTCTCCTGCTCCATCCAGTCCATAGTAGCACCGCCATCGTGTACCTCACCGATTTTGTGAGACAGACCGGTGTAGAACAAAATACGTTCAGACGTAGTTGTTTTACCCGCGTCGATGTGCGCCATGATACCAATATTTCTGGTATATTTTAATTTTTGATCAGCTGCTGCCATCTTATTCTTTTTCCTTTATTTATGTAGATTAGAATCTGAAGTGAGCGAATGCACGGTTAGCTTCTGCCATTCTATGCATATCTTCTTTACGTTTGAATGAACCACCCTGATTATTGAATGCATCGATAATCTCAGCAGCCAATTTATCAGCCATAGTCTTACCACCTCTCTTACGAGAATAGAGGATAAGATTCTTCATACAAATAGATTCTTTACGATCGGGACGGATTTCAGTAGGAACCTGGAAAGTAGATCCACCCACACGACGAGACTTAACCTCTACTTGAGGAGTAATGTTCTCCAGGGCTTTTTTCCAGATTTCGAGAGAAGACAGAGTTTCGTTAGGCAATTTAGCCTTTACGTTTTCGAGAGCAGTATAAAAAATTGTATATGAGGTAGATTTTTTACCATCATACATAAGGTGGTTAACAAATTTGGTAACCTTTACATCATTAAAGACAGAATCTGGCAATACCAGTCTCTTCTTTGGTTTTGACTTTCTCATTTTTTCAAAAAAATTGTGTTCTTGTTTTTGGTTGCTTTGTATAAATCTTCAAATCCCCCCGCCGGGTTCATTTACTCAACCTAGATGAGCCTTACAAAAACTCAAACCAGCTTTAATACTAATTACTTAAATCTCAAGCTTTGGCTTTAATTACTTTTTCTTGCCACCTTTAGCGGCTGCTGCAACGGGTTGACCTGGTTTAGGACGCTTAGCTCCGTATTTAGAACGTCTTTGAGTACGTTTTACTACACCTGCTGTATCCAATGTACCGCGAACGATGTGGTAACGAACCCCAGGAAGGTCTTTTACACGACCACCACGAACCAATACGATTGAGTGCTCTTGCAAGTTGTGTCCTTCTCCCGGAATGTAAGAGTTAACCTCTTTTCCGTTTGTCAAACGTACACGTGCAACTTTACGCATCGCAGAGTTCGGCTTTTTCGGAGTTGTAGTGTATACTCTCACGCAAACACCACGTCTTTGAGGACATGAGTCCAACGCAGGAGACTTACTCTTGTCGATCAAGTCTGCTCTTCCTTTTCTAACTAATTGCTGAATTGTAGGCATTTCTTTAGAACTTTAAAAACTTAGTTATTTATACTATTGTTGTGATTATACGAAATGGAGCGCAAAAATAGACATTATTTTCGAATAATCAAGCGATTAGACCCTAATATTTGCTATCCCGCGACCAAAAGTGGTGCAAAGATAGTAATTTTCATCCGAATGGGCAAGTTTTTTCAAAATATAACATTTTGAGGGAGTTAGGTTAACAATCCACGGTATTTACCCTGTAGCATGAGTCTAAATTAAGGCCCTTTTTACCGGACACACAAAGCATCGAACAATGACCTTGCCGGATTTGTTCAAATGAATGCCGGAATTAACCTAAAACCCTTTGCAATCAGTCTGATTTTTCCCGCACTTAAATCAGAAAATTCGCCATGAAGCATCCGATATCACTTATAGTGTTACTTTGGGTCACGATAACTTTATCCGGGCAGGAGAAGAAAAGCGTCGAAGCGCTACGTATCACTACCCCCCTATCCATCGACGGCCTACTCAATGAAGCGGTTTATAAGCAGGTAAAACCGGCGAAAGATTTTGTACAGCTTCAACCGCTTAATGGAAAACCGGCTTTTCAGCGCTCAGAAGTTTACTTTTTCTACGACCAGACTGCTATTTATGTGGGAGCCCACCTTTTCGACAGCGCCCCCGACAGCATCTTCAATTTCCTGACAGAACGGGATAATACAGGCATGGCCGACTATTTCGGGGTATATCTTGACCCTTACAATCAGGGGCAACTGGCTTTTGGTTTCTTCATCACTCCTGCCGGTGTGCAGATTGACCTGAAAGCCGTCAAAAGCGACGGGGACAATGAAGATGCCGCCTGGAATGCGGTATGGGAAAGCAAAACCCGGATTACCGGCGACGGCTGGATCGTGGAGATGCGCATTCCGTTTTCCGCATTGCGTTTTTCGGGAAAAACAGCAAATTCCTGGGGTATAAATATGTTTCGGAATATCCGCCGATACAATTCCAACAACTCGTGGAACTTCATCGACCGGAATGTTTCGGGATTTATACATCAGGAAGGCGAATTAACCGGGATCAAAGACATAAAACCACCGGTGCGACTCTCATTGAGTCCTTACCTTGCCACTTATGCAGATTCGAAATCAGGCAACGGTTTTGAATTTCTCTACAAAGCAGGAATGGATCTGAAATATGGCATCAGCGAAAGCTTCACCCTCGACATGATGCTGATCCCCGATTTTGGTCAAATACAGTCAGATGATAAAAAGCTGAATCTCACTCCTTACGAATTGTATTACGGCGAAAAAAGACAGTTTTTCACGGAAGGAACGGAGCTTTTCCAACGCGGCAACATATTTTATTCCCGACGGATCGGGAACGGACCTAAATTCGCTCAAAAAGCAGAGGATGAATTGCGCGATCATGAAGTCATTGATTTCAATCCTACCGAAACACAGCTGGCCAATGCTACTAAAATATCCGGAAGAACAACTAAGGGCTGGGGTATCGGATTTTTAAATGCCATTTCGATCAATTCCTTTTCTGAACTGTTGGATACAGTTTCCGGAAACAAACGAAAAGTGAAGGTGCAACCGTTTACCAATTACAATGTATCGGTCATTGACAAATCATTGAAAAACAACTCTTATATCAGCCTCATCAATACCAATGTATCCATGGCTGACAGCAGGTTCATGGCAAACGTTACAGCAACCGAATTTCAGTTTCGGGACCACAATAAGAAATTTGCGTTAAAGGGCAAAGGCGCCATCAGTACACGGGGAGAATCTTCCCGCGAAACCGGATTTTTCGGTTATCTGGGACTAGAGAAGAATAAAGGAAGGCTACAATATGGCGTTATGCAAAATATATACTCAGACAAATACAATCCCAACGACCTGGGCTATCTCCAACGAAACAACCTCATGCAATCCGAAGCCTGGATCTATTATCAGATCATTAATCCTTTCTGGATTTTTCGCGAATTCAACGGAAATATCTGGTGGGACTACTACCGTATTTTCAATCCGTCTACCGACTATAACCACGAATCGGGATACAACATCAATCTTGTTTTCAAAAACAATTATAGCTTCAACGTAAATGGCGGCATCGGCACAAACAAACAGGATTATTTCGAACCACGGGTGAAAGGCCGGTTTTATCTCACCCCACATTACTACTGGCACAACTATAATTTCTCGACAGACTCCCGGAAACCTGTATCTTTCTATTTCTACATCGGTGGCAATAGTCAGCCATCCACCGATCTCCACACCTGGACGGGAACCGTTAATCCGACTGTTCGGTTGGGACAACATGCCCAGATCAGCTACAGCTTTTCTTTCAATAACGCATTCAACAACATCGGATTTGCCGACAAAATTGACAACGACGATACCATCTATTTTGCCAAACGCAATGTCAGGGCACTGGAAAACGTTGTTTCTACCTCCTACACCCTGAACAACAAATCCGGTCTTACGCTGAGAGTACGCCACTACTGGTCGGGGAACGGAAATAAAAACTACTTTCAACTTCAACAAGACGGAACCCTCCTTGCTGCCCCCTCCTACCCCGACAACAAAGATCAGAATTATAATGCGTTTACTGTCGATATGATTTTCCGATGGATATTTGCTCCCGGTTCAGAGCTTTCTATTGCCTGGAAGAATGCAGCTTATGACGACCAGAACAAGGTGTTTCTCAATTATTGGGACAATTTAAAGAAATCCTGGAGCAGCCCGACCAACAGCCTGTCGGTGAAAGTCCTCTATTATATCGATTACAATAAATTCAGAAAAAAGAAGGGATAATCAGCTTACGGATAGGTTCAGGAGTCAAGAGTCACCTTTCATCTTAACAAACGGACAATATCATCCGGAAAAAATATCTTACAGGAAATACTATCAACCGGTTCTTTTTTCAAGAAAAGACAAGGGATAATTCTTTTACCTCCGGCAAAAGGTAGTTTTGAAGCTTTGTCTTCAAGTTCACGGATCAGCCTGGTTGCATTTTCAGCTTCAGTCCATTTACATTCTCCTACCAGCAACGCCTTGCCGTCAGTCGATTCTGCAACAACATCCACCTCAATACGCTCATCCTTAGAGACATTCCCCCACCAACTTCGCGCATAGCCAAAGATTGTATCGTATCACGCATATCGTCAACAAACAGACGCAACGGTTCTTCGATCAATTTCCCAAGCGAGGAAAAAAGGAATCACATTCGCTATGGTTTGTGCCAACAATGAGATTTGCTGAGTGCTCTCAGTCTGATCCGCCATAAAATAAACATCCGTATCGGTCAGTACTCGCTTCAACAGGGTTGATTTACCACAACGTCTGCGCCAATACACGACTATAAAACCGGCTTTATCTCCGGTAATAGTTCTCCGAATCCGCGCTTGTTCTTCTGTCCTGTTTACAAAGATCATACGACATCAATTTTTAATGAAATAATTATGTAGCACAACTATAATGTTTCTGCTACATAATATCTTGATATCCCCGCATTATTTACAACGATACTCCTTATTTTGCGACCCACCCTATCCATTTCAAACCGACGAAAAGGGCAAGCCCGTATTCATAGCTTCCGGCTACCACCTTGACAAGGGTCGCAGACCTTTTCAACTGTTTATCCACTGCTATACCCACGTAGCTTTCCATTTATTACAAAAATAGAACGAATATTGAGGTCAATGCCCCTGGTCTTACAGATGAGGGCCTCTCCGGTTTTAACAAATGGCTCTGTTTAATCCGGAATACTCTGTACCCACATTTTATCTTGATAAAAGTGTATTCAAATACCACTTTTTACGCGTATAATGTGTATCTTAGCAACAAATTAAACAGCATATTTATGTTTAGGGAGAAAATCAACGAGCTAATACGGTGGAAAGAGGATCAATACCGCAAGCCGCTTATTGTAAGGGGCGCTCGTCAGGTAGGTAAAACCTGGCTTTTGCAAGAATTTGGCCATACTTCATTTGCTAAACTGGTGTATGTAAACTTTGAAGAAACGCCATCGTTACAAAATATTTTTGTTAATAACTTCGATATCCAACGTATCATTACCATACTTCAGATACATGCACAAACGACAATTACGGCTGGTGATACTCTGATTGTTTTTGATGAAATCCAATCGGCTGAGCGGGGTATCACCTCGCTGAAATATTTTTGCGAAAAAGCCCCACAATATCATGTTATTGCGGCCGGTTCGTTACTGGGCATGGGATTACATAGTAGTATTTCCTTTCCGGTCGGGAAAGTTGACTTTCTTGATTTAAGACCGCTTTCTTTTGCTGAATTCCTACTATCGCTGGGTGAAACAGCTTTGGTTGATGCGCTGAGAAAGAAAGAATGGAGTATTATTTCTATTTTCACGGAAAAGCTAAAGGAATATCTTCGTTACTACTTTTATGTAGGTGGAATGCCAGAAGTAGTTGATGCATTTTCAAAGACCCGTGACTGGTTACTGGTGCGACGCATTCAAAACCGGATTCTCAGCTCCTATGAAGGTGATTTTTCCAAACATGCACCCGGAGATATAGTTCCACGTATCCGAATGGTTTGGCAAAGCATTCCGGCTCAATTAGCCAAAGAGAATAAGAAGTTTGTCTATGGAGTCATCCGGGAGGGTGCCCGCGCCAGAGAGTTTGAACTGGCTATACAATGGCTGGTGGATTGTGGACTTATACTGAAAAGTCACCGGGTTTCAAAGCCCGGAATGCCACTGATAGCTTATCAGGACTCCGCCACTTTTAAGCTTTTTCTGCATGATGTTGGATTGCTGGGGGCTATGGCGGCTTTGGATGTCAAAACAATTATCGAAGGGGATTCGATCTTTACCGAATTCAAAGGAGCGCTCACCGAGCAGTACATTATGCAGCAATTACGTATTCAGAGTGAAAGGTACATTGGCTACTGGACTAATGAAAGAAGTACTTCCGAGGTTGACTTTATCGTACAGGAGAAAGGGCAGATAATTCCTATTGAAGTAAAGTCCGGTGAAAGTCTGAGAGCAAAGAGCTTTCGGCTCTTCTACGAGAAATACCAACCGGCGAAAGCAATCCGCACTTCTCTTGCCGATTATCAGGAAGAATCCTGGATGACCAACATCCCTCTTTATGCAATTGAATAGGACATGCCGTTGATTGCTTGATGCCGTGCACTTGCCATCCCAGGCCTATGAAAAGGGCATGCCCGTTTTCATAGCTCCCACCCCAAACCTTGACAATGGTCGAAGACCTTGTCAACGGTTTTCATAAATTCGCTATCACATTACTTATCAGACTACTACAATGTACTTATCATCAAATAGACTTCCCTCACCATACTTCACATAGCCTAATTGATTGGTCAATAATCGCGTTTTGCCGATTCCGAAATCAGGCGTATTTCCATGGGAATGCCCATAAATCCAACAATGAGGCTGGGTTTTCTCAATCAAATCGAACAGCTCAACAGCAAATGCATCATTCAGCACATCTCCTTTATATTTATCGGGGTAGTTAAGAAATGTGGGGACGTGGTGTGTTACCACGACTGTACACTCCGGCCTTGCTATGCTTAATTCCTGCTGAATAAACATCCGGCATTCCTGATGCAATTGATTATATTGAGCAACAGAAAATCGATATTCATCGTATTTGATCACCTGGAAATCGCTCATCCCCCGCTCTATTTGCCACTCATAAGCAGGGCGAATATGCGTCCAAAGCGTAGAGAATACCAGCTTCACATTATCCCTGATAACCGAAATATTATTGACCAAATGCACATTGCGCCTAATCATTTCGTGCACTATTCCACATTTGGTAGTCACGTCGAAATAATAATACTCGTGATTACCCGGCACCCAATATGTCTCTTCGAAATGATCTGAAAGGTAATTGAAAAAATCAGCGTGTTTATCCATCAAAGCAAAAGGCACGATATCACCGGCCAACACCAGTATTTCACCCTTGGGTTGCAAGGGATTTGCTTTGAGGAATCCCTTGTTCTCCCGGAACTCCAAATGTAGGTCGGAGGCGTATTGTATAATCATAGTACTGCTTGTTTATATTTATAATTTCCTGGTCGATTCAACTTACTGACTTCAAAATTAAAATCCCAATCCAGTGCCCGCCACTGTGCAGCGGCTCTAAGCCGCTTGCCGGATAACTGCGTCCAGTCGCGAACCATCCCAGGCCGAGGAAAAGGGCAAGCCCGTTTTTATAGCCACTCAACCTTGAAAATGGTCGCAAACCTTTTCAACGGGTTACCTCAAAGTCAATACACTTTTTGCAATAAAAAATCGGCAATATGCTTATGCCTTACCCCCTCAATATTATCCTGCCAAAACTCATCCATCGTTACCACATATTTAGGGTAGTTATCCTGAATGGCGCACAAAACTGAAAACTCACGTTCTATAGTCTGTGGTTCGGTTAATTTATAGGCTACCTGCACATAAACCTTTTCCGAACGTCTTTCTGCAATAAAATCGACCTCTTTATCATCCATCTTCCCGATATACACCTGATATCCCCGACGTTTTAATTCCAGAAGGACAATATTCTCCAACAATCCGGCTATCAGACGATCCCTATATCCCAACACCGCATAAATCAGGGACGGATCACTTACAAAATATTTCTCATTCGTCTGCAATACCTCTTTGCCCCTGATATCATAACGTTGTACTTTTTGTATGATAAAAGCTCCTTCCAGTGCATTTAGGTAATGATATACCGTATTCAGGTCAACTTTGCGTTGCTGGCTCTTAAAATAGTCTGCTATATTCTTTGCGGAAAAACGATTCCCGACATTCTCAAACACAAACTTAACAATCCGATCCAGCATCTCAATATTACGAATATTATAACGCTGCACCGTATCTCTCAATATCACTGATGAATATATGTCATACACAATTTTATAGACGGTATCCAGATCGTAATCCGATATATGAATTGCCGGAAATCCCCCCAATCGCAAATATTGAGTAAACTCTTCGTAAATATTTTCAGCCGGTTTCCCGACACGGCTCTCCTTAAACTGCAACGACTCAGCAAATGAAAGGGTGCTCACCTGAATCTCTACATACCTTCCGGCAATGTAGGTTGCTAATTCTGATGACAAAAGCTTTGAATTGGAACCGGTGATATAGATATCGACATTTCCTTCTGATAGTAACGAGTTCACCACCTTCTCCCAACCGGTTACCTCCTGTATTTCATCCAGCAAGATGTAATAGCGATCCCCCTCTGTCATCTTTGACTTTATTGCCTGATACAATTTAGGGGCATCTTCTATTTCTATGTGCTCCAAGCTTTCAAAATTAAAATAGATGATCTGTTCCGGTTTAATATCAACTGACAATAGCTGCTCTTTGAGTAACTTCAGGATAATCGACTTTCCACATCTACGGATACCGGTTATCACTTTAATAAAAGGCTTATCGATATACTTCGATATTTCCTCCAGATAGGCACTCCTTGCAATCATTCCATTTTAACTTTAGGGTTATAACCACAAAGATAGTAATTTTATCCATTAGTTTTAGGGTTATATCCCTAAACATTATTCATATATGCAAATGTTTTAGGGCTATAACCATATAGTAATCTGTTATAAATCTACCAGAGCTCCATTTAAACATAACCCTTTAACAAATGGCACCGTTTGCTCCGGATTTTCTGGTACTATTTGGTCCGGAATATACCTTAAGCTCCCAAATCCGGGGTGCGACTCCAAGTCGCGTTCCGGATAACAGCGTCCAGTCGCGAACCATCCCAGGTCGATGAAAAGAGCATGCCCATTTTCCAGCACCGCAACCCTGAAAACGGTCGCAGACCTTTTCCAATTCGGCTTAGCGGATTACCTGCTTAGCCGGTGATATTGAAACGGCGTCTAACCATCAATTACTGGATGATTAAACGCCGTTATTAACACAATATGCTATCTTTTATAATTCAGATTTCCCCGCAACCTCTTGCTTTTTGGGGTAATTAAAAAATAAGCTAGTCAGTATCGGCACTAAGAATATAGCTACAGTAATTCCCGATGTATACCAATCTGCATTTTCACTTTCAAGGACACTGGATAAGGCTGATGCTGGCAAAAAGTGCTCAAATAAAGACATTACCAGTTTTACTCCTAGAAGCCCAATAACGACAAAAGCACAAGTTTCAAGAAAATCATATTTTTCCATAAGATGAACAAACCATTGTGCAACGAACCTCATCGCAAGAATACCTATAAATACACCAATCCATATGAGAATGATGTTATTTGTGAATGCAACTGCACCAAACACATTATCAATTGAGAATGTCATATCCATTACCTCAACCAATGCAACAGTAGCCCAAAAACTTCCAATGTATTTGATTGTAAGACGATATATCCAGTTCCCTTGCTTATCAATAAAATCATCTTCTTCTTTTTCTGTTTGTTTACCTTTCCACCAATCCCATACGAGATAAAGTAAGTAAGCACCTCCTAGAGGTTTTAAAAACCAGAATTTTATCAAAAACGAAGCAAATAACAACGCTACACCTCTAAAAAGATATGCTCCAATAATGCCGTAACGCAGAGCCTTTTGCCTTTGCTCTTTGGGTAAGTCCATTACCATTGTTGCCAAAACAGCAGCATTATCTACTGATAATAAACTTTCAATAACAATAAGATTCCCAATGATCAGCAATGCTGGGATTGGATTAGAAACGATTTGTTGAAATAATTCTCCCATAAGTAAACTAATTTAATTGATTAATATTTGAATTGATTCTTTTCGCGTTGAAAGTAGCATTAATTATTGACGAGCTGGACGATAATCAAACGTCCACCATCTTCTTTCGACAGAAGTATCTTCTTTCCTTCTGTCAATTCAACAGCTTGCCCTATTTCTATTTTCATATCATTGTCTTTATCGTACATACTTGTCAACCGCCGGTTGATTAATATCCATTTACCGTTATGGAAATGAAAATCTCCTACCGGTGTTTTTTGGTCAGCGGTTGTCTTTTCATTTGCACTTACAAAACGATTTACATGCCACATATAAAGAAGTTGCTGATTATATACCATTAGTCTATAATTCTCTGGTTTGAACACACCTACTTTAGGTGAATAATAAAGATTCAAAACAGGCAATTGACCTTTATACTCTGTCCCACAGTAAGGACACTTGGGCTTTATAGTATTATCGAAAACAAACCAACTATGCCAACAATTAGAATTCTGGCAAGGTTGCATTAAATCGACTGTTTTTAGCAAAGCCTGTTCCCACTCATCTGCTGTCGGACGCAAACTGGGATTATGAAGCCCGTCAATAAACGATTTATCAAACATCGCTTTAAGATATGGACCACAAATTTTGTAGGATGTTTTATTCGGATCCCCTTGAGGCAGTTGACTAGTTTGCAGCTGATTAACTTTCACCTGATTACTATTATCAGTTGGATGCTCTATAAATAATGCTTTCTCCCCCATAGACAAATCTTCATCTTTCGCAGTATCCAGGTCATGTACCTTTCCGCCACGTAAAGGGTGACGATATAAAAGGTACATATAAATCAAAACAGCCAGAGCATGCCTATCGGTAAGAATACTCGGCAACTTCCTGTTGGGATCTGTAATTGGTAAATGTTTAGTTGAAACCACTTCCGGTGCAATAAAGTCAGGCGTACCTAAAACATCTGGTGGATATTTTCCAGGCACAACAAGCCCATCAATATCTATAATAGCAGCTTTTCCTGTCGTTGGATCAACAAGTACATTCTTATAAGAAAGATCGGAATGTGCTAAACCAGCAGCATGTAAGCGTTTTACGGCACGACTAATACGAATACAGATTTGAATGTATTTGAACCAATCCCCTTTTTCTTCTGGGGCTAAAAACTTATTTTGATTTTTTGCCGAAGCGTACCATTTCCCCTGTTTCTCCTGTCCCTTAATGCCGAGAAAATCATTATTGATTGATCCCTTTTTAAAGAAAAAATGACTTTGATAGGTTGGACATACAATTCCCAAACGTCCATTATATTCAACACTCTTAGTTGGCCAGCAATACAGATCTTTCCAGTAATCGCCTCCTGCCTGATTAAAAATGTTTTCCCGATATTTCCCTGTTATATTATGCAATCGGTCTTTAGAGTTAGCATCTTGCTTATCTCTGAAGAAGGCTACTACATAACTTTTATCTGGACTGAAATATACATCTTTCATCCCACCTGCCCCTATGATTTCATCAACAAACTCAACTTGAGAGCCATCTGATGCTACTATTTTTACTATCTGAGCCATATCAATATAATATTGCTATTGTTCTGTCATCGTGATTACCAGGAGACCAAAAGTCCAGCCATTTCAATAACTGATCCGAAGCAGCCTCATTATCATCAGTAAAATCGACCTCCTTAGCCAAATCTTCCCACAACTCATTCCATTTTTCAATCTTCAATAGGTTGGCATCAGTTTCAAATTTCGGATCGGAAATACCATCCGTCATTAGAATAACTGCGGTAAAGTCTTCAACTATATCAAATCGAAGTCTTCTATATAACTCTGCCGGTTGAGTAATCTCAGGCATAGTAAGAAAGCGTGTTTGGCCTGCAAATTCGCCGCCATCTGTTTCCCCTAATATCTTCAAAAAAACTGTTTCTTTATTATATATTCCAACACCACCATCTCCAACCCAGAATGCTCCAACAAACCAACCAAAAGAAAATTTCTTACAGATACTCAGTACCAACGTCGTTGAAAAATCTTTTACTGGTTTATTTGTATTTTGCGCCTCTTCGCAGATCGCTTTATAAGCCTTAAAAACGGCATTACCGATGATAGTATACATCGAATCGCCTAACTTTTTACGGTTATCTACACTTTTATCTGTATTAAAATCCGAAATCAACTTATTAAGGTCTTCACTTTTTATAGATAGCTGTTCTCGACAAACATCTATAACCGTTTGAGTTGCTATCTCTGAACCTTTTCTGGAAGATTTTGCAGAACCAGCGCCATCAGCTACAGATAGAACATACCAATCAGTTTTATCATCATAGTACAATTTAAAATCATCATCACGTGGTTTGCCCTCATGAGCATGTGAGCGTCCCCGTTGACTTGCCGCAACAATATCTTTCCGAGGCTCACCATTTAATGATTCGACTTTAACAAACAGTTTATCTTCATCCGGTTTATAATATTCAATATCCATTGGAGTCGGAATATTATTCCATAATGACTTGGGATCATGGTTTACAATTAAAGAAATCGCTCTATGAAATATTGGTTTACCATCCGTCCAATCATTTCGTTTAATCTCAATATTTATCTTATGATCTCCAGCTAATACAGGAACTCCTTTTATTCCTTTTTCATCTTTATCATATGACAACCCTAATTCATCCAGGCCAACAAATTCAAAATCTCCGACTTCATTAATACCTAATGAATTTATATCAAAAGGGCTATAGTATTCTTGGTTCACTTTTCCATTCAGAAGAGTAATTTGTTTTGATTTTAATTGATTTTCAAACACTTCATAATTATCTGATTTTATCATCTTTTCATCATCAAGATTATTTTCCTTTTGAGATTCAGCTGAAGGTTGTGTTATCAAGTCCATTTTCTGATCCAATTTAGAATACTGATCTTGCATTTCAGCGGATAAAGTTTCAAAAAAAGCTTTCCCTTTATTCAATATATTGGTGACTGCTTCCGGCAAAATATTTGATCTCAAGGTTTCGAATTTTTCCTGGATATTTATTAATCCATCTTTGACAATCTCTAATTGTTTACTTATTTCTGATTCTAACTTTTCCAAATCTTCTTTTGATGCCAGATTTTGATCAGCGAAATCTTTCGACACAAAATTCTCGTCAGCGTCATCAATTGATAGTTTAGATTCGAGTGTTTTATTTAATTCTGTTTGTTCTTCCATCAGATTTTGCATTTCATTTTTTATACCCTCTATTTGATGATTAATTCCCTCTTGAATATTTATTTGGGCCTCTTGTGTGACAAATGTATCTTCAATATATTTTTTCTCAGCCAATAACTCTATCCTGTTCTT
The DNA here is from genome assembly GCA_963668555.2 of Bacteroidales bacterium. Lineage (GTDB taxonomy): Bacteria > Bacteroidota > Bacteroidia > Bacteroidales > UBA7332 > CAXXIC01. Next base: position 2,441,364 of record CAXXIC010000001.1, on the reverse strand, counting down.
CAAACTTTTTATTCCCGAAACAAGGTTCTCTACATCCGCTATTTTTGCTGATTTCCGGAACTTCTTTTCGAATACGACATAAATACCAATACACAAGATTACATTGAAAACAATTAAAGTCTCTATCATACTTTGTATTATTTATCCCTTAGTTCGATTTACATTTGCACTACCCTCACTAAAGCCTAATTGAGCTTCTACTCCACACCAAGGACATTTTGTCACCTCCTCTTCTCCTGTGCACAGGACATTGCCACAAGAGCAAAAGCTAAAGCCGTATTGATTACCGCAACATGGGCAAGAGGGAAAGCCTGACAATTCACCGGTATTAATTGTATTGGATTTGTCCTCTTTGTCTGATAAATCAAAATAGGTTTTATCTACGGGATAAGCGCCTACTAATTTATAAGACATGACATTCGCATCTTCAAAAAATTCACTTTTATCTAATCGCTTCTGATATTTAATCAAATATGGCTTTTGAGAAGTTTGACATTTGGCCAAAATGACTGCATAATTTTCATCTATTTTCAGACGAGGTTCTTTTGTCAGATCAATTCTTTCAATACTTTCATTTATGATTGGAGCAAGTTTAACATTATCATCATTCAACGATGATACACTTATACTACTTGTCTTGATAGATGCGGTTACCCATTTAAAGAATTGGTTAAACGACTCTCGATCAGTATTTTTTAAAAGCAGTACTTGATCTGTTATTTGACCTAGAATACTTGTATCAATATTGCTACCCAGAGATATTGCAACTAAGTTCGCCTTACTTCTATACGAACTATTCCATTTTTCAAAAGCTTTTTCAATGGAATCTGTGGGTTTACCATCAGTGAAAAGAAAGATTATAGGCTTCCAATCCCCCTTTTCTTCCATCGTAGTTTTCTGAATCGAAATATCCATATCATTCATTAGAAACTCTAAGGAATTCCCCAAAGATGTACCTCCTCCAATAGGTAGTTTCGGAGGATAATAATTATACAGTTCAACTAAATTGGAAACTTTCTGCGCTTTACCTGCAAAAACAATGATTGAAATAAAAACGGTTTCTAATGCGTATGGATCAGTGCGAAGCTCTTTTACAATATCAGCAATTCCTTGCTCAACCATTTCAATGGGATCTCCGACCATTGATTCAGAAACATCAATTAAAAAGTAAACCGGCAATCTTCTCATGACTAAAAATTTACTGAATTTAAAAACACTGTTCCAGGTCCATTTATTTTGTACATGTTCAAACCTTCACCTGAAATAACATTTCTAGAAGATATATGAGCTTGAATATTATTTTCCATACTTCCACTTACACATATAAAGCTTTTTTCATCTACAAAGATTGAATCTCCATAATTCAAATCGATCTGAAAAGGAGACCCAATAGAATCCAAAAACACTGTACTGTCACCCTTTATTTTTTGTAAAGTAGCACCTGTTCCCCCAATAAGAGACTCAATACTCAATTTAAAATCAATATCAATATTACTTGTAGAGGAAACGTAAAAACCCGGTCTGCAAATAATAGAACCTCCATGCTTCTTCAAATCAATTGGTAAAAGGCCCAACTTTCCTGCCACCATCAGTTTTTTATTATCACGGCTTCGATTATATAATCTCAATGTCACAACACTTTCACCCGAGATTACTTTCTTCAGCATTCCACCAATGCCATTATTTAACATGAGGATTTCTTTATCAATTCCCTCTTCATAATAAATTATAGCCCCCTTTTCACAAAAGAATTGTTCTCCGGGTGAAAGCTCAACTTGTAAGCTTTTTAAATCATAACCAATTATCTTACAATTCATTTTATTTATATTACGGAATGAACTTCTGCTGGTGGAGGTGGTAAGACAAGATCATTACTTACACCAACGCTCCGGTTCCCCACACTTACTGAAGCTGATACCCATTTAAAAAACTGGCGGAACGTTGCACTATCAGTAGTATCCAAACTTACAATATTAGATGTCAACTGCTCCAAATTAGAAATATCCCTTTTAGCCCCAACACTACACGCAACAACACTTCCAAAGTTTCTTTTCTTGACTTGCGGTACAATTTCTTTAAAAAGCTGACTATCAGAAGCACGCCCATCTGCCATAATAAATAATAATGGCATCCAATCACCTTTTATTTCAGATGTACTAAGTCTAACTTCACTATCAACTTTTTTACATAATAGTTCCAAAGCTTCACCTAAGTGAGTTCCCGCAGCAACAGGTTGATTTATTACAGGTATTTGGAGTTCCTCTAAAGCGGTCAAAGGCACAACTTCTTCAGGGAAACGATTAAAAGTTATAATACTGATACATACTGATTCAAGCGCAAAAGGGTCTTGTCGCAAACTGGCAACCATCGATTCTAGACCAACCTTTATTGATTCAATTGGCTCTCCCCGCATTGCTCCGGATGTCTGAATTAATATATATACTGGTAATCTTCTCATATTTATTTTCTCCCTAGAAGAATCGACATTAACAAACTAAGAAAAGATGCCCCTATTTTTCTTTCAAGCCCCTGCTTTGTAGTTGGAATACCAGTCCTTCTTGCAAAGCTTTGCTTTGCCCCTGTTATGCCGACAGCTCTTTTCCACGAAAACGAAAAACCATATTTTCCCATATCGACTATCTTGTTTTTGTTCAGAAAGAACCAAGGGAACTTAATTTACATTCTGTTCACTTGATCCTTTCAATTAATCTTTGACTACACAACTATGTTTACTTCGGGAGGAGGAGGAGGTAATTCGCTTAAACCAGACACCTCATTGCCTCCTGATTCAACCTTTTGACTTCCTGTACTAACAGATGCTGACACCCATTTAAAGAACGCTTTTATTGTCGCACTATCTGCTGTATCCAGCTGGACTACAACTTCTGTTATCTGCTTTAAAACATTGGTATTTGCACCTTGCCCTGCCGCACAAGCTACAACCATTCCAAATTTTTGCTTTTGGAAATCAGATAACCCTTTTTGCCAGTTATCGGTAGGCTCTCCATCTGTCATTATAAAAACCAATGGCTTCCAATCACCTTTAACCTCTAATGTCGTTTTTGCAACTTCAGTACTTACCTTATTAGCCAACAAAGAAAGTGCATCACCTAAAGCAGTCGTGCCTGAAGCCTGAATATCTGGCATCTGAAACATTGAAAGTTCCGTTAGAGGTACAATTTGCTTTGCACTACTATCGAAAGTAATAATACTTAGATAGGCTGTTTCCAGAGCATACGGATCTTGTCTCAATGTTGAAATCAACACTTGAACCCCATTTTTCACGGCCTCAATTGGTTCTCCAGTCATAGAACCGGAAATATCCAAGACTAAATAAACAGGTAATCTTCTCATTATAAATATTTATTTGCTACAGTTGAAACTGTCCCTTCAAGATTCCGATCAGAAGTGGATTCTCCAATAGCGTTAAACTTCCACTCTCCATTCTTTTTGTAAAGTACACCCAAAACCATCGATACTTTACCAGCGAAAGATGAGTCATTTGCAATGTCATATTTCGCAATCACTTCATTTACTTTGGTAGAGGATCCTTCATATAAACGAATAGATGCAAATGGAATCGTTTTAAAATCTTGTCCCTTAAAACTATTAAGAACAAACGCGATCTTTGTTATGGATGTATCTATTTTGGATAAATCAACGCTAATTATTTCATTGTCCAATCCGTCATCTCCACCAGTATCGCCTACTAAATCGTCTCCGCTATGTTTTATTGAACTATTCTTTGATTTCAAATTACCAAAGTAGACAACTTCAATTGCCTTGTTACTATCATCAAAAGTTGCGCAACTTGCATCTAAATCCACAGATTCAATCTTTTTCTGACCTAGCCATCCTTTACTTTCAATAGCACCCCAGTTCACACCAACGCAAACATTCAATAACTTTGATCCGTTGCTTTTTTCTAAGTTAATGCGCTGTCCTTTTTCTAAGATAATTGCCATAATCTCATTAATTATATTTGTTTAAATAATCCGCTAATCCTCCTTTTTGGCCAACACCTACAGCCTCAAACTTCCACTCACCATTTCGTTTGTATAGTCGACCAAACTCAACTGCAGTTTCAACAGAGAAATCTTCTTCCAGCTCATACTTCAGAACTTCTTCATTTGTGACTGGATTATAAATACGAACGAATGAGTTTCTGACCTGTCCAAAGTTCTGTTTTCGCTCTTCTGCTTTATGAATAGTTACAACAAAACAAATTTCTGAGACACTAGAGTTGATTTTTGAAAGATCGACTTTAATGCTCTCATCGTCACCATCACCAGCGCCGGTAAGATTATCCCCTGTATGCTCTACAGCGCTATCAGGTGATATCAAATTATTATAGAAAACAAAATGACTGTCAGAAATAATCTTTTTGTTTTCACCCAAAATAAACACAGATGCATCCAAATCAAAGCCTTCGCCTGTACTTGATGAATTTGCATCCCATCCTAAACCTACCACAAATTTGGGTAGTCCAACATTTACTCGCTGGCCTTTTTCTAAATTAATTGCCATTGTTTTTAATTTTAATTATTTTACATATGATTGGGCTATTCTTTGAACAGTCTGACCGATAAATGTATCGTCAGTTGGATCTCCGATCGCATGAAACTTCCAAACCCCATCTCTTTTGTATAATTTCCCCATAATTAAGGCTCTTTTGCCGGAATATTGTCGTTCAGAGGCAACGTCATATTCAGCAAACACTTCTTTTACTTGCGTTGATGTACCTTCGTACATTCTGATTTTCGCATAGGGTATTTGAGAAAAATCCTCTTTCCCGCAATTATTCAAAAAGAAAAATATCTGAGAAACTTCTTTGGGCAACTTTACTAGGTCCAAAGTTATTATCTCATTATCCAGACCATCATCACCACCTTTATCACCTTTAAGATCATCTCCTGAATGCTTTAAAGCTCGATTCGCTGTTTCAAGTTTTCCTTTGGGCAGTCCAAACTTTGCTAATAAATCAACTTTATAGAGTGGAGAATAGATATGATCACACAAATCCCCTTTATCATTGATTAGTACACAACTAAGATCCAAATCTACATCCGTTTCTTTTTTAAAATTTCTCCATTCCGTCTTTTTTCCTAAGCCGAAGAATCCTTCACTGACTACGACTTCTTTGCGTTCAATGGTTTCAATTGCACCCCAATTACATCCTACACAAAAATTAGTTAGGGTATCTCCTGTTTTTTTCGCAAGGTCTATTCTTTGACCTTTTTGTAAGTTTATTGCCATATCAATTCTTAATAATACTTTTGAACTAATTCTTCAATCCCATCACTATATCCAATCCCTAGGGCTTGAACTTTCCATTCCTGTCCTTTTTTGTAAAGTCGACAAAACTCTATCGCGGCTGATGTTGAGAAATCTTCATTTAATTCATATTTGTATAATTCCTCCCCTGTTGTTGGATTATAAATCCTCACATAGGAGTCATCAACCTGACCAAAGTTTTGCTTTCTTTCTTTATATTTATCAATAGTAACCGTAATAATAATCTCTTCAATCAATGGATTGATCTTTGTAAGATCTATATCCATCGTTTCATCATCACCACCATCACTTGTTTTTCCATTCATGTCATCGATCGAGCCAATCACAGAGAATTCTGGATCAACAGGCCTTGTTTTCTCCCTGTAATCTGATTCATAATCTGGATATTGAGCCTTATTATAAGGGACAATTTTAATGAGATTATTCGGTCCTACTCTTTTCTCACTGTTGTAAAAAACAAGATAGTCGTCATTTAGCAATTTTCTTTTATTCCCCAACATAAAAGCTGACACATCTAAATCAAATTCTTCATTTGATAAACTTACATTTGGCTCCCATCCTAACCCCACACTAAATTTCAACAAGTTTAATATAGAGTTTTGCCCTTTGACTAAATTGATTGCCATTGCTATACGTATTTTTTCACGAAGAAATCTAAACCGCCTTTATATCCAATCCCCATAGCTTCAAATTTCCATTCAGTACCTCTTTTATAAAGTCGTCCAAATTCAACTGCAGTTTCAACTGAGAAATCTTCATCTAATTCATATTTAGCAATTTCTTCATTTGTTTGAGCATTATAGATTCGGATAAATGAATTACGAACTTGTCCAAAATTTTGTCTTCGAGCTTCATAGTCATGTATAGTTACAGTAAATACAATTTCTTGTATTCTTGAATCCACTCTTAATAAATCAATGGTTAATGTTTCATCATCACCATCACTATTTCCTCCTGTTAAATCATCACCTGAAGACTCCACTGCACCATCTGGTGATTTGGGATTGTTATAAAATACAAAGAACTCATCTTTAATTAGTTTTTTGTTTTCTCCCAACATAAATGCCGAGGCGTCCAAGTCAAAATCAAACCCTGTACCTTCATTAGGATCCCATCCTAATCCAACCCCCACTTTAGACAATCCAATTTCAATTCGCTGTCCTTTTACTAGATTAATTGCCATAGTATTTCCTTATATATTAGTTAATAGAGTATTTATCCCTTTTCATTAATATCACTTCTTTCTCCCCAAAAACTTCAGCAAATACAAGAACAAATTGATATACTCCCCTCAAGAAACAACTCTACTTATCCCCTAACGCCTTCTTCTCGTCACTCTTCAGCCTTCGTTCTACCTTTTTCACATCCTCCGATGCCGGCAGATTCTCAGGGACAATTCCACGATCTATCATCATTTGCCGAACTGCCAGATTATTATCGACATGCTCTTTCTCAATAAACGAAACCCCATTCAGATCTTTCGCTTCGATATTTACGCTTGTCATTTCAGCGGCAAAATCTTTTGCTTTAATGCTGATGGTCGGCAGAAAGTCAGCCACAGGACGATTCTCCGGAACGCCCATTTTTCGCTTAAGCTGCGACGTATTCAGCCGGAACAACGCCTGATCCCCTTTGGAACGAATCAATGCAAAACCTTTATCATTTACGCCACGCTCATACAAAATACCAGACAAACGCTTCTCCGTCTCCTGTAATTTCGCACGAGCTTTTACCCGTTCTGTTTCCAGCAAACGCTGCTCGACCAGCTCTGCCCGGCGGGTTTGCACCGCAAAATAGGTTTGCGCAAAAGCAATCTGTTCTTTGCGGGTATCCCCATTTTGCGCCACCAGATAACAGGCATAGCGGGTCAAAAGGATGTCATCAATCTCTTTTTCAGCACCTTTAGGCATCGGTATCGTTTTCCTGACGTCAGGAAAATGATCGCCCATATTCAGCCCCGCCTTTATGCATGATTCTTTCGCCTTCTCAATTACTTTCGCGAAATTTTCCCACTTGCTGTAACCCAATAAGCCTTGCAACTCACGGGCACTCCAGCATTCTACACCTTCATATTCGGAAGCTGCCTGTTCGAATTGCTCAAAAAGATTTTTAATTTCGGATGACTTCATAAGAGCCGGCATTTTATATTGATAATCATGAAAATAACAAATCAGTCTTTCAACGCTGTCAGGTGCAAGCACGCTGACAGGTTCGTGAGATGCGTCGGCAATCAACTTTAATAAACCGCACTACGATGGTGAATCCGCAAACCTGACAGCGTCGCAGACCTGTCAGCGTTAAAGTGTAATTCCATTGCCAGATAACATTTCAGGAAATGAAAAACCAGCGCACCATACCACTTGTTATTTTCACCTTCATTTCCGTCCTTGCTTATTCAATCGGCTTAAGAGCCCAACCGTACCGACATCCAATTTAGAAAAAGCAAACCATTTCTTGCCCAGATCTTTGAGCGAAGCCCCGATATGATAAATCTCACTTTCATCGATAATCAGGAAACGATCATGTGAATCCTTCAGCTCTTTCACTTCAACCGGCGGATATTGACCATTAAACTTCTCCACGTCGAGCGCCAATTGCATAGAAACAGACTTGGTGAATAATGTAACAGCAACTCCATCCTTTCGCTTCGCTAATAAAGTCAATACCGAATCGTCAATATAATTATCAATCAATATTATAGATTGATCAGCTCTACGTACAAGATCGGAGACAAACGTGTAAGCATCAAAAACCTGACCATCAAAGAATATCCCTTGAGATGCTCGGTTATCAGGGCTTTCAAGCGCACTGAAAATCCGCTCAAACTTTTCATCGACATCCAATAGCTTCCGCTCCACCTTATCCATACGCTGAAACAATCCGGCATTACCCACCATCAGTTTTCGCATTTCTACAAATGCGTTCATAATCCGGATGCTCACCTTCACAGCCGTATCGCTCCGGAGAACAGCTGACAGCATGGCCACACCCTGTTCGGTAAAAGCATAAGGCAAATAACGTCTCCCTCCATGTTCGAGACTTGAGGTCACAATTTGTGACCTCAAGATTTCATATTCCTGTTCAGTCAATTGAAAACGGAATAAATCGGGAAACCGTTCTGTATTCCGCTTGACTGCCTGATTCAACACCTTGGTTTCAACACCATAGAGCTCTGCTAAATGACTATCAATCATCACCTGCACTCCCCGAATGGAAAATATCCGGCTTTCAATTTCTCTTTGTTGTACAAGGTTGTATTTGTCGATCATATATCTTCTATTTGTAAATAGGTATCGCATATAGATAAGTAACGAGCCACTCAACGTTCAAGTATTGCGGACAACCATCCGGTTTAGTTACTGCACCAAAAACCATACAATGTCAACAGACCTGTCAGAGTTTAAGGCTTTAAACCTTCTTCATTGTCAATTCCCTCAAATTCGGGGGAATTAAAATCAGGATTGTTAATCTCGCTGACTGGTTATCTACCGCACTATGATGGTGCCCCCACAAACCTAACAGCGTCGATAGACCTGTCAGCGTTAAAGGAAACCGGTAATTTTATTTCTTCCTTCCCAAAAACCTCAGCAAATACAAAAACAAATTGATAAAATCCAGATACAACGAAAGCGCACCGAGGATCGCCAGTTTCTGTGTCTGCTCGTTATTCTCCACGTTCACCAGCGCTTTGATCTTTTGCGTATCATAAGCCGTCAGACCTACAAAGATGAGCACCCCGGCATAAGTCGTGATCCAGTAAAGCATTTCGCTATTCATAAAGAGGTTTACTACCGAAGCGATGACCAGTCCCAGCAGAGCCATAAATAGCAGGTTGCCCCACGAGGTCAGATCCCGTTTGGTGGTATAACCATAAAGGCTCATTGCACCGAAGGTTGCTGCCGTTACCACAAACGTAGAGGTAAGCGAAGCCGTGGTATACACCACAAAGATGCTCGACAGGGTAACACCCGTCAAGAAGGAATAGACCACAAAAAGAATTGAGGCTGTATTCAGTGTCAGTTTTTGGATACTGGCGGTCAAATACCACACCAGAGCCAGTTGTCCCAGAAGCAGCCCATAAAAACTGATCTTACTGCTAAAGATGAGACTGAGCAGAGCTTCCGATCCAGACACCACATAAGCGGTGGCCGCCGTGATCAGCAATGCCGTACACATCCACACATATACTTTTTGCATCAAATTAATTTGTGCCGTTTGCACCCGGGTAAGAGAAGTTGTTGTCATTGTACTATCTATTAAGTTATTACAAAGAAAGAGGGAATTATTTCTGCTATCTCACCTCCTGTATTTACAATCAGAAACCAAATTTAAAAATATATTTCATTGTCATAATAGTTTTTGACATATTAATTTCTGTTTAGATTGAACTTTTTTAATAAATATCTTACCATCACAGGAATCCAAACTTCGCCCTGGTGATGATATAATAATTAATTCGCCCGGTCGGTAATACCGGCTCTTTTCAGTAGCGGCATCAGGACTCACCTCCCGATACCAGTATCGAAGTGCAAATTGGCTAATTGTAGAGGAAATAGAGAGGCGTTTTCGGAAAAAACAGAACGAAAAGCCGTGAGGATAGGATTTCCGCAATCTTGCAGAGAAGGATTCCGGGTAATGCCCGGATCTATAGTCAATAAAAATACTAATTAAATGTGCAAATATTCTTGTTTTGAACTGCGTTACAGCCCCCATTTTGGGGGTTTGGGGGTCAAAAGACAAGAATAACCTAAACAACTTCCGATAGATAAACGGCAATCATTGACCGTTATTAATAAAAATCGCAGATTAATCATTGCCTTAAAATTGGCTATTCAAAAAGCGTTGGCTATTTTAATGCGCGTGCTTGTGCTTACGGACATTCAGTTTTTTGTTGACGATGTAGCACAACCAGGCGCTTCCGGCACCTAATGCGGCTCCGGCCAATACATCCGACGGGTAGTGCACGCCTAAATCCATCCGGGAGTAACCGACAGCACCTGCCCAAACAAGAGAAGGAGCAATCACATACCATTTCGGATAGGCCAGGCTCAGGGAAGTTGCAAGCGAAAAAGCAGAAGAGGTGTGCCCGGAGGGGAACGAACCACTACCTCCATCGGATAACTTCTCGATATCAGGATATGTAACAAAGGGACGGGGGCGATTAACGGCTTTTTTCAGTATAGTGGTCAATACAGCGGAACTAATGACCGATGCGCCGATATAAATCGCTTTTTGTTTGATTGCAGAATCTCCTTCGATCAACCCGATTCCATACATCACGACCGGCGCTCCGAAGGTGAATGGCACAGCCGTGTTGGTGATAGCCTTTAATGTACCGTCGAGCGATTTATTGCGATGCAGATTAATATCGCGCAGCAGGTCAATATCAACATTCTGACTTTGTACAGGTTGAATATGGAGTACGTTGAAAAGCAGGATAAGCGAAAATAAACAAGTTGTGCTTACTTTACGGAAAGCGATTTTACTCAACAATTGAGAAGGGAAATATGAGGTTGTTGCGATGTTCATAATTCGGGTTTAAGATTTTCATAATCAAAAAAACATCCCCATCCGGAACAGGACGGTGAATTTCACTAGAATAAACTGCAAATTATGGGATTTATTTCAGTGTATGCAAATTTCCGGGAGAAAAGTTACTGTCAACATCCCGGCTTGAAGAGCAATCTCAGGAATTCTCCTCTGTAGTTGCTCCGTTGATGCTCCTGTGATGCTCCGTGGTTGATCAAGGTATTTTCCTAATTCATTCCATATATATTTCATAGATATCCCATACTTATCCCTATCTTTAAAAGACATATGATATCTTTATTTTAAGTGACAGATGCTTAATTAATTCATTATTTTCGTACCTTTATCATCTACGGAGCAACCACGGAGCAAGAGTGGAGCAACAACAGTACAAAAAACATATGCTATATGGCAAAGGTTAAAGGTATTTTCGGCATAAAAGGCAGCTTGCAAAACGTATCGTTTTACACCATGCGGGGCAGTGATGAAATAATCCTACGGGCAAAAGGAGGCCCCAAGAAGAGTACAATCAAACGGTCAGCCAGATTTGAGACCGTACGTAAAAACAACAACGAGTGGAAAGGCTGCACTATGCTTGCCTCCCAAATAAAACGGGCATTCGGCCTTTCGGGATTGGCTGATTATCCGGTAATCGGCTCACTGAATGCATTGGCCAAAAAGATCCAGCTTTACGACCAGGAGAATCCGCAGGGAGAACGCAGCTTGTTACTCTCCCAACACAAAGAGCTGATAGCCGGATTCAACCTGAATAAAACGCATCCTTTCGACAGCGTGTTTCGGGTTGCGCTGAATTACACAGTGGACCGCGATAATTTTACAGCCCATATAACCGTACCGCGCATTAATACCGATGTACACCTGGTTAATTACCGCAATCTACCGTTATTCCGGATAAAAATGACGATGTGTACACAGTCGGACATTGCATTGGATAACGATAGGAAAAATTACTGTCTGATCAATGAAAAGATAAACCATTATGGAATTTGGAAGAATAGTGAATGGCTTCCGACTCAGGGAGTGTTGGAAGAACAAATTTTCGAACTAAAACAGACTCTGCAGGACAATCAGAAACTGGATGAAAATATGAGTCTGATCTTTAGTGTGGGAATTGAGTTTGGCACTGTGGGGAACGATGGTAATCCTATTGAAGTTAAATACACAGGATGTGCGAAGGTTTTGGCTGTTGTATAACGTATCAGGCACGGGAATACCCTAAAATCCGTTATAAACAAAAAAAAGACGGAACAGATACTATCTTAAGTATATGTTCCGTCTTTGATATGCAGCAAGAGCAATTAAGCCTTGCCACCTCCCCTGCCTAATACAGGAGCTGCTTTGGGCGCAGCTTCATTGTCTAAAATGGGTATCTCTCCGTATTTTCGCTCATACTTGCCAATATTGTCTGTTAAAGCAAGCAAAAGTCGCTTAGCATTCTCCGGTGCCATAATAATGCGTGATTTGACCTTTGCTTTGTCCACACCAGGCATCATTTGCACAAAGTCTACAATAAATTCAGCACTGTTGTGAGTAATAACAGCCAGATTTGAATAAGTTCCTTCTGCCAGAGCATCCGGCATATCGATATCAAGATTGTCCATAATATGTATTTGTTTTAAGTTATACGTTGTAAGTTATAAGTTGTAGGTAATAAGTTGCAAGTGCGAAGTTAGTCAGCAGCAAGGGTTATAAGCAAGATAACGAACACAGACAGCGGTGGAATTACTACAGCAGAATGTATCAAGACCCGCCATCAACCTAATCGAAACTGACAAACCGACGGAGTTTATTACGGCTACAAAAGTAGTAATTTCAGGTATTTAAACAACTATTTCAAAAGAAAAAAAGGCACAACAGACGAGTCCGTTGCACCTTTTCATAAAACAATATATTTGTGGTCGATTACAAATCAGTGATAGGTTTATGCTTAGGCACTAACAGTTTGATAACTGCCCATGCAATCAGGTAAGCAAATCCGCATAGGCCGAACATAATAGCATAGGCACTTTGCACGTGTGACTGAACAACAGCCTCAGCTGCATCTCCAACCAAATGTTGAGCAGCAGCCGCAGCTTCACCCAAACCTTTGTGGAAATCGGTCAAACGACCGGCAAACTGCTGAACCAATACACCACCGATACCGCCGGCCAGACCACCGATACCGGTTACTGAAGCCACTGCTTTTTTCGGGAACATATCTGATACTGTAGTGAACAGGTTGGCTGAAAATGCCTGGTGAGCTGCTGCACCAATACAGATTACAACCAATGCAAGAATGTATGCATTGTCACCAAAACGGGACACATTTCCGAAATAGGGTGTAAAGATTAATGCGATAGGTAGAATAGCAATAATAAACATAGCCAAAAGACGAGCTTTATATGCCTCCATACCTTTATTCATGAACACCATTGGGAAACCTCCACCGGTTACACTACCGATAATTGCCACACCGTAAACGGTGAAGAGAGGAATCATAATAGCATGACCTTCCATGTTAAACTGTTGCTTCATGAAGTCAGGCAACCAAAACAACAGGAACCACCAGATTCCATCAGTCATAAATTTGCCGAATACAAACGCCATGGTCTGACGATAGCCCAATACTTTATACCATTTCACTTTCGAAGCTTTATCTTCTTCTTCCGGTGTATCCAACACTTCATCGTCGGCATGGATATAGTCGTACTCTTCTTTTGACAAACGTTTTTGTTTACCGGGAGCGCTATACAACCAGAACCAGAAAATTAACCAAAGGAAACCGACAGTACCGGTGATAATGAAAGCCATTTGCCATCCGGCAATAGCTCCGTCAAACCAAACCGCATAAGCAATAGCAGGAACAACCAAAGATGCGATCATCGCACCTACGTTGGATCCTGAGTTGAAAATACCGGTAGCCAAAGCACGTTCTTTTTTAGGGAACCATTCTGCTACCGTTTTAATTGAAGCGGGGAAGTTACCTGCCTCACCGATTCCAAATAAAGAACGGAGTATTGCGTGCCATCCGGCCATACTTCCTGCAAAGGCATTTAAAATACCAAAAACAGACCAGATGATTAATGACAATGCCAAACCAACTTTGGTTCCGATCTTGTCAATAACAAATCCGGCAACAAATGTAATAAGCGCATAGAAAAAGGTAAACCATGAAGTTACCAAAGCGAAGTCTGTATTGGACCAACCCAATCCACCTTCTGAAACCGGAGAAGAGAACAAAGGCTTAAGATATCCGATTACCTGACGGTCCATGTAGTTAATCGTTGTTGCAAAAAACAACAACGCCACGATGGTCCAACGGTAACCTTTGATTTTCTCAGCCGTATTATTAGCTGTACTCATAGTTATATGGATAAATGTGTTTTTCTAATAATAGAAAGTAAAAACGAAACAAACCCCTCTGCTCTTCACAGAGCAGAAGGGGAATGCAACATCACTTTCTAACTTTATTTATTATGGCAAATGCATTACTACATTTCTCGGTTATAGCTGCCCAGTTTTTTTCCTTGATTTCTTCGGCAGGGAATAGGTTTGAACCCATTCCTACACAGGTAACACCGGCATCGAACCAACCTTTCAGGTTCGCTTCTTCAGGCTTAACGCCACCGGTTACCATCAACAAGCTCCAGGGCATCGGAGCTTTCAATCCTTTTACGAATGCTGGTCCTACTACATCACCAGGGAATACCTTGCAAAGGTCACAACCCAATTCCTGAGCGAAACCAACTTCAGATACAGATCCACATCCGGGAGTGTAAGGAACCAAACGACGGTTACAGATTTTTGCGATTTCGGGGTTGAATAACGGACCAACTACGAAGTTTGCACCCAACTGAAGGTACAATGCAGCAGTAGCGGGATCAACGATAGATCCGATACCCAAAATCATTTCGGGACACTCTACAGCAGCCCATTTTACCAACTCACCGAAGATTTCGTGAGCGAAATCACCGCGGTTAGTGAATTCGAAGGCGCGTACTCCACCTTCATAACATGCTTTTACTACTTGTTTTGCCACTTCTACGTCTTTGTGGTAGAATACAGGAACCATTCCGGTTGCTGCCATGGCAGTTATTGTTTGAATTTTTGTAAATCGAGCCATAATATAGAAAGCCTCCCCCAACCCCTCCAAAGGAGGGGCTTAAAAGAGGATTAGTTTATTTGTTAGAAATAATTTATTAACAATGCTGTCTTATTCCTCCCCTTTGGGGAGGTTAGGTGGGGCCTCTTATCTTGAAACGCGACCAGAAGCGTCACCACCCATCAGTTTCTCAACCTCTTCAACAGTAACGAGGTTAAAGTCACCGTAGATCGTGTGTTTCAGGCAAGAAGCAGCAACTGCAAATTCAAGCGCTTTTTGATCGTCGGTTGAGTAAGTCAGCAAACCGTAGATCAAACCACCCATGAATGAGTCACCACCACCTACGCGGTCAACGATGTGAGTGATATCGTAATCTTTAGAGATTTTCAATGAACCTTCTGAGTACAAACAACCTCTCCAGGTATTGTGGTTAGCGTTGATAGAACCGCGAAGAGTCACGATTACTTTCTTAGCGCGTGGGAAACGTTTCATCAACTGAGTACATACTGATTCGAATTCAGCAGCATTCACTTCGCCACCGGTGTGGTGTGAATTGAAACCTTCCGGTTTGATACCGAATACCATTTCAGCATCTTCTTCGTTACCGAGGATCACGTCGCAACCTTCTACCAAAGCAGGCATTACTTCAGCAGCAGTTTTACCGTATTTCCAAAGGTTTTTACGGAAGTTAAGGTCAGTAGAAACAGGTACACCCATTTCGTTAGCTGTTTTGATCGCCTCAAGACAAGCATCGGCAGCACCTTGAGAAAGAGCGGGAGTGATACCGGTCCAATGGAACCAATCAGCACCTTTCAACACTTCTTTCCAGTTGATCATACCGGGTTTGATGTCGGCAATTGAAGAGTTAGCACGGTCATAAACCACTTTGCTGGCACGAGCTACAGCTCCTGTTTCCAGGAAGTAGATACCCAGACGATCACCACCGTAAATAACGTTATCGGTTTTCACACCGTATTTATGTAAACTTGACAAACATGCTTTTGCGATGTCGTTTTTAGGCAAACGGGTTACGAACTCTGCGTTCAAACCGTAGTTAGCCAATGACACAGCAACGTTTGCCTCACCACCACCATAAGTAGCAGTAAACTCAGTTGATTGAATAAAACGCTGATAGCCCGGAGTGGCCAGACGGAGCATAATTTCTCCAAAAGTTACAACCTTTTTCATTTCTGATTATTTTATTTTTACGTAAAAATTCGCAGAACACCGCCGGAAAATAGTTCATTCCCGAATGACAATGGCAATTCCGCTCATTTATTTGGGTAAATAATTAATTTTCTTGTTATTGGGGTGCAAAGATAAAAGATTATTCTTGAATCTGCGCAACCGATTGCACAAAAAAAATCAAAATGCCCCTCACTCCCCCTCCCCCAAAGGGAGGGAGAGTGAAGATGCTATTTTTTGCCCGGTAAAATGCAGTGCAGGCACAAGTCCCCTTTTTGGGGGATTTAGGGGGCTTATCTTAGAATTGGAAGAAGTTTTTAGCGTTGTTGTAGCTGATATCTTCAACCATAGAACCGAGGAATTCGATTTCGCTGGCAGGAAGCGCTCCACGTTCCACATCTTTACCGATCAGGTTACATAAGATGCGACGGAAATATTCGTGACGCGGGTAAGAAAGGAAGCTGCGAGAGTCAGTCAACATACCTACAAAGCGGCTCAACAGACCCAACACAGACAAGCTGTTCATTTGGTTGATCATGCCGACTTCCTGATCGAGGAACCACCAGCCTGATCCAAACTGGATTTTACCGGCAACGCTACCATCCTGGAAATTACCGATCATCGTAGTGATCAGGTCATTATCGCGGGGATTCAGGTTGTAAAGGATCGTTTTAGCCAATTGATTGTTGGTATCCAGACGATTCAGGAATTTCGACATCGCTTTCGCAACGGTGAAATCACCGATTGAGTCGAAACCGGTATCCGGTCCGAGGTTTTTAAACAGACGGGAGTTGTTGTTACGAATAGCACCGTAGTGGAATTGTTGAGTCCAGCCTTTTTTACAATCCATGATAGCGAATTCCACCATCATCGCAGATTTGAACTTCAGGATCTCTTCGTGAGTCAACTCTTTACCACCATATACTTTATTAAAGATAGCATCGATTTCAGCCTGAGTGTAATCTTCAGCGTAAAACTCTTCAATACCGTGGTCGCTCAATTTACATCCAACTTCAGCAAAGAAGTCATGACGCACCTGCAATGCAGCGATTACGTCAGCATATTTAGAAATAGTAACGCCTGATACTTCAGATAATTTCTCGATATAAGCACGGAACTCAGCAGGAACCTCAACCGCCATTGCTTTATCGGGACGCCATGTTGGCAACACTTTCACTTCGAAGCCTTCGTTTTTCAACGCAATATGATACTCGAGTGAATCGATGGGATCATCGGTTGTACAAACAGCTTCTACATTATAATGTTTCATCAGACCGCGAGACGAGTATTCGGGAGTACGCAATTTAGCGGTACATACGTCGAAAATCTCTTTTGCAGTTTCAGGTTTCAGGATCTTGTCAACACCAAAGCCGGTCTTCAGCTCCAGGTGAGTCCAGTGGTAAAGCGGGTTACGCATAGTGTAAGGAACAGTCTCTGCCCATTTTTCGAATTTCTCCCAATCGGAAGTATCTTTTCCGGTACAGAAACGTTCGTCCACACCGTTTGTACGCATTGCACGCCATTTGTAGTGGTCTCCTTCCAACCAGATCTGACCCAGGTTGTCGAACTTGCGATCTTTCGCAATAAATTCGGGGTTTAAGTGACAGTGATAGTCGATAATCGGCATTTTAGCCGCATACTCATGGTACAATTTCTGAGCGGTGTCATTTTCGAGAAGAAAATTCTCGTCCATAAATTTTTTCATTGCGCAATAAATTTGATTATTTGGTAAAATGAATGATAGCCTAAACCTTATTATACTTACAATTCGTAAGTTGCTATGCTGTAAAACACATTCGTTTAACAGTCAACCTTTTACAAACCCACACAACACGGTGTGTTTTTTCTGTGTCCGCGCACAAATATACGGATTTATTTCCAGATACAAAATCTTTTAGTAAATTTGCATCGCTCCTTTCAATTAGTAGTTTTGTGGTCGCACACAAGGGGCAACTGTAAGCACATATGAATAAATCCGCCGAAAAAATAAGAATTGTAGATATCGCCAGGCTGGCCGGGGTATCCGCAGGAACCGTTGACCGCGTGTTACACAACCGGGGCAGCGTGTCGGAAGATAGTCGAATTAAGATCGAGAATGCTCTCAAAACGATGAATTACCGACCGAATGTCTATGCTTCGGTATTGGCGCTGAAAAAGAAGTTTCAGTTCGCCTGCATAATACCTATATATAATAAAGGAGACTACTGGGAAAAAGTGGAAGAAGGTGTCCGCCAGGCAGCCGATGAATTTGCGCCGCTAAACGTTTCGATTCGCTTTTTCTATTTTAACCAGTTTGATGTGTATTCGTGCCGGCTTACTTTTGAGAAAGTAATACAGGCTACACCTGATGCCGTTATTTTCCCCTCTTTCTTTAAAGAAGAGTCTAAAATATTTGCCGAGGGAATGCAGGAAAAGAATATACCGTTTGTACTGCTTGATTCAATGCTTCCTGAACCGCCACCCCTCGCCTACTATGGACAGGATTCTTTCCAAAGTGGCTTCATCGCGGCCAAACTGCTGATGCTTTCACTGAAAGAAGACGCGACCATCGCTCTTTTTCACACCTTTCGGATTGGAAATCTTGGTTCTAATCAAACACTCGAGCGCAAAAAAGGGTTTTTAGATTTCATAAGATCCCGTTTTCCGAAATGTAAAACAGTTACTGTGGAGCTAAACGCTATGAATCCTCAACAAAACCGGGAAGCAATGCAGGATCTTCTACAAAAGTATCCCGAAATAAGCGGTGCGGTTATTTTCAACTCATTGACCTATATGGTGGCCGAAGATATCGAGAAACTTAACCGTTCTGATATCCAAATAATCGGGTACGACCTTCTGGAGAAGAATGTAGAATATCTTAAAAAAGGCGTGGTCAACTACCTGATCGCCCAGCGACCTGAACAACAAGGCTATCAGGGCGTGAAGGCATTGTGCGATTTCCTTGTATTCAAACAACCGGTAAAACAGATCAATTATATGCCAATTGACATTCTGACCCGGGAGAATATTGATTATTATTCCTCTTTTTAAGGAGTAACCGGGAGTCAAAAGGAGTAAGATGGAGTTAAAGGGAGTTATCTCACCCTCTCTCCCCTCTTTCCCTCTCCCGATAGTTATCGGGACCCTCAAAACTTGACTATTTCACTAACTTAATTATACCAAAATCAAATGAAAGCTTTAAACAGACAAAACGTTAGCGCCAGCCAATATCCTGAGCGCATTATTCAGTTCGGCGAAGGTAACTTCCTCCGCGCATTCGTAGATTGGATCGTATGGAACATGAACAAGAAAGCGGACTTCAACAGTAGCATCGTAGTGGTTCAACCTATCGAAAACGGTATGGTGGACATGCTTAATGCACAAGACTGCCTGTACCACCTCAACCTGCAAGGTCTGGACAAAGGCAAACAAGTTGATAGCATCGACCTGATTGACGTAATCAGCCGCGGCTTGAACCCTTACACTCAGTTTGACGAATACATGAAACTGGCTGAAAACCCTGAAATGCGTTTTGTCGTTTCTAATACAACCGAAGCAGGTATCGCTTTCGATCCTGCATGTAAATTAGACGACGCTCCTGCAAAATCATACCCGGGGAAACTGACTCAGTTGCTTTACCACCGTTTCAAAACGTTCAACGGCGCTGCTGACAAAGGTCTTCACATCATCCCATGTGAGTTGATCTTCCACAACGGCACTGAATTGAAGAAATGTATCGAGCAATACATCGCGTTGTGGAATCTGGGTGCAGATTTCAAAGCATGGTTCGAAACTGCGTGTGGCGTTTACTGTACATTGGTTGACCGTATCGTACCGGGTTATCCAAGAGATACCATCAACGAAATCCTTGAAAAAGTTCAGGTTGAAGATAAATTAGTGGTTAAAGCTGAAATCTTCCACTTGTGGGTAATCGAAGCTCCGGAATCATTAGCTAAGGAATTCCCTGCTGACAAAGCCGGCTTGAATGTATTGTTTGTGCCAAGCGAAAAACCATACCACGACCGCAAAGTAACTTTGCTGAACGGCCCTCACACCGTATTGTCTCCTGTAGGCTACCTATCAGGTCTGGATACTGTAAGAGAGATTGTAGAAGACGAAGTAACCGGCAAATTCGTACAAAAAGCGATGTTCGAAGAGTTGCTTTCTACTCTTGACCTTCCTGAAAAAGAGCTGGCTGAGTACGGCGAATCAGTGGTTGAGCGTTTCCGCAACCCATTCGTGAAGCACTTCGTTACCAGCATCATGCTGAACTCATTCCCTAAATTCAAAACCCGCGATCTTCCTGGTTTGAAAATTTACTTAGAAAGAAAAGGTGAATTGCCAGCTGCATTGACTTTGGGTCTTGCCGGTATCATTACTTACTACAAAGGTGGCAAACGTGGTGAAGACGTTATCACTCCTAACGATGACAAAGCAATTGTTGACCTGTTGGCTGAATTGTGGAAAACCAACGATGTTGCCGCTGTAGCAAAAGGTGTACTGGGAGCAGAATTTATCTGGGATGAAGACCTGAATAAAGTTCCTGGTTTGACTGAGAAAATCACCGGTTACCTGGCTTCTATCCAGGAAAAAGGTATGCTGGAAACAGTAAAAGGAATTTTATAAAAGCCTCCCCCTCCCGATAGTTATCGGGACCCTCCGAAGGAGGGGAGGAAGAAAGAATACTTAAATACAAACGATGCTTGCGTCTTATTCCCTCCCCTTTGGGGAGGGTTAGGGTGGGGCTTATATGATTTTCTATGACCAAATATCTAAGAATCAATCCCGAAGATAACGTTGCGGTAGCTATCGTAACATTGGCAGCCGGAGAGTCGGTAAATGTGGATGGTAACGACGTTACCCTGCTGCATGAAATTCCTGCCGGACATAAGTTTGCGTTGAAAGATTTCGCCGAGAAAGATTTCGTGGTGAAATACGGATACGCTATCGGTCACGCTCGCGAAGCCATCGCTAAAGGCGCTTTGGTAAACGAGAAAAATATCAAAACCAACCTCGACGGGGTATTGGAATACACATATTCACCTAAACTGGAGTTCCCTGAAATCGAGAACCGCAACCTGACCTTCAAAGGTTACCGTCGTAAAAACGGCGAAGTGGGTGTGCGTAACGAGATCTGGGTTATTCCTAGTGTAGGTTGTGTAAACGGTACCGTAAACCAACTCGTTGAAGAGCTGAAAAAAGAGACTAACTGCGCAGGCGTTGACGCTATCGTGGGTTATCCTCACAACTACGGTTGTTCTCAGCTGGGCGATGACCACGAAAACACCCGCAAAATCCTCCGCGATATGGTGATGCACCCTAACTGTGGTGCCGTGCTGATCGTAGGTCTGGGTTGTGAAAACAACCAGGTATCTGCATTCAAAGAGTTCCTCGGCAAATACGATACTGAGCGCGTGAAATTCATGGAGACTCAGAAAGTAGCGGATGAATTCGAATCGGGTATGGAGATGATGCGCGAGCTTTACGCAGTTGCCTCAAAAGACGTTCGTACCGATGTACCTTTGAGCGAACTGAAAGTGGGCTTGAAGTGTGGTGGTTCTGACGGTTTCTCCGGTATTACCGCTAACCCGCTGTTGGGTGTATTCTCTGACTTCCTGGTAGCTCAGGGCGGTACTTCGGTATTGACTGAGGTTCCCGAGATGTTCGGTGCGGAGACTATCCTGATGAACCGTTGCGAAACGACCGGTTTGTTTGACAAAACCGTTCACCTGATCAACGACTTCAAAGAGTACTTCATCAAAAACGAACAGCCTATTTATGAAAACCCCTCTCCGGGTAACAAAGCCGGTGGTATCTCTACATTGGAAGAGAAATCATTGGGCTGTACCCAGAAATGCGGTAAATCTGTCGTTAAAGACGTATTGATGTACGGTGACCGCATCCACACCAAAGGCCTCAACCTGTTGAGCGCTCCGGGGAATGACCTTGTGGCAGCTACTGCATTGGCATCTTCTGGTTGCCAGATCGTTCTCTTTACTACCGGTCGCGGTACTCCGTTCGGTTCTTACGTTCCGACGATGAAGATCTCTACCAACTCGAACCTGTACAACAACAAACCGGGTTGGATCGACTTCAACGCGGGCGTAATCCTAGAAAACAAAACAATGGAAGAGACTCACGATGCTTTCGTGGAGTACATCATCAAAGTGGCTAGCGGCGAACTCGTGAACAACGAGAAGAAAAACTACCGCGAAATCGCGATCTGGAAAATGGGTGTTACATTGTAAGAAGCAAAGAACAATCAACCCTATATGACAAAGCCCGCTCAATGGATATTGAGCGGGCTTTTTACTTTAAACAGCTCTCGACCAGATAGACTTTTGTGCTGTAAAATATGCTATTTTACAACGTTTTATAGTTAAATAGGTCAGAAAAAAACTTTGTATCATGATTTCGTTGTTATATTTGTAACATCAAATATAATCAAACTATAAATTTATGAGACACACTATTACCATCGATGATCACTCATTTTATGGTAAGAAGCTATTAAATCTCGCCAAACGATTAGCCAAATACCATAAGCGAATTATCATCGTAAAAGAGACAAAGCTTAGAAGAAGACCCATGACTGCAAACGAAGAAAAAGAGACATTTATTCAGAACTCAAAGGTCAGGATGTCGAATATTATGTCTAAACACTTATGAAGTATAAGCAAAAAGACATTGTCGAGGTAAACTTCCTGTTTCCGGACGGGAGTTTCAAACCACACATGGGGATTATAGCATCCAATAATGAATTGCAGGAAGCTGAAGAATTCTTTTACCTGGTTATGATTTCTTCTAAAAATCATAACCCTCAATATACCTATGAATTGTCTAATGATATGCTCTCAACACCTCTATCAAAAAAGAGCTATGTCGTGTGTCAATTAATCTCCGGTTATACCGAAAGGGATGTAATCCGGAAAATCGGTCATATCAAAGAACCCTATTTCGGTGAAATCGTAGAAAAGGTGATTGAATCAATCTTCTAAATCACTATCCGGAAAATGGGTATTACATTGTAATCAGCAAAGAACAATCAACCCTATATGACAAATCCAGCTCGACAGATGTTGAGCGGGATTTTTGTATTGAAATAGAATTGATTGGATAAATCTCTATATTTGCTTTTAGAAATATCCAAGACTATAAGAAGTATGAGAAAAATAATATATATAGCCATCTGTCTTTTATTATTTAGCTGCAGCGGAGTAAAGAAAGACAAACAAAAAGCCTTATCAGAAAATCGTGTAACCGAACAAACAAATAAGAAATCGACAGCCACAGTTTACTCTAGACCTGTTATTATCTGGGTACATCCAACCCAAAATGAATTAGATTCTATTTCATCCGTTTTGAAGAATACTGATATTGAAGATGATGCCAGTTATTACAATACTGAGGCTCAATCTTTTTTACTAGATCATGGACATAAATATATGATTAGTGATTCTGTCACCTCTTATAAGTTTTTATTAGGAAAAGAGATTATAACTATCGACAAAAGGTCAGTTGAAAACTCCCCATGGACAATTATTTTATTCAACAATATTGATAAACCGATCATTGTTGCTCCAGTAAACATAGAAGAGGCTTACAGAAGTTATTTTGAAAAGGCAGTCAAAAAATAATATCCTTATCTGATCCATGAAACCCTACAAAGCATATATACTTACCTTACTGGTTAATCTTCTACCCTTGTTTATTATCAGTCTGATAGAAAGGAACGCCACGGGAGATGGGAAAATGGGTATTGTTATCTATTGCCTATTTTATATCATTTCTGCAATCTTGAATATCTCATTCTTTTTTGCGAATGCAAATAGAGTCATGGTTAAAAGATTTGTATCTTACTACCTATCCAGTATATTCTTTTTCATCACAAGTACCTCCTATCTGATTTATGATATTGACACTTCAATAGATAATAGAATTAACATAATAGCAAATCATCTGGGAATTGACGTTTTATTATTCTGCCCTTATTTAATTTCTAATCTGATTATAGGAGTGTATTACCAAACAAGAGCAAAGGCTCAAAAGAATGAAAAATGAGAAATATCACCGAAGAGCAAAAAGCCATTTGCTTAAAATACAATAGCAATTATCAAGAAGCACATGCTGATTTAATCATAGGAGTTTCCCAAAATGTAAAAGAAGGAATACTTCCCATAAATGGGCTAAGGCATCCTGCTGAAGGAAATACAGCCGGTTGGTACATCTGGGCTGGGGATGAGTTTTCCGAAGATCCTGAATTTTTCATTCCATTACACATCAAACATCTTGAAGAATGGTGTCCGTTGGCCATTAAATATCTTGGATTACCTCCCGGATGGCGCTTCTTAGTTACTCCGGATTATGAAGATGTATGGTTTGATAATTCTCTTTTGAACATTTAAATGTATGATCAACAATCCCATTCATCCCTCTACATTTTGTAGAAACCCCAACCATACTCCATCCACCCCTCTACAATCTACAGAATCAAGAATGAGGCATCATTCAACCCTCTGCAAAATGCAGAAGCTTAGTTTAAGACTCAGTGGACCTTCTACAAAATGTAGAAACCCCAACGGCATCCCATTCTTCCGTCTACAAGTTGCAGAGCCTTGTTTTACTATTGATTCATCCTTCTGCAAACTGCAGAAACATGAATGAAGTCTGTTTCTGGCTTCTGCAAATGGCAGAGCCCTGAATGACCCGTCAACGAGCATTCAGCAAAACGCAGGCACCTCTTCAGCATAACGTGTAAAAAAGCATTCGAAGGACATAAATGTCTTTCGTGATTTTGAGGTCACGAACACACTCGAATGGGAGAATGGAACCATTGACATCGCGCCGGAAACTATTTACGAAATGGGGGTATCTGCATAACCCCCTTATCACTCTATCACATCCTATAGCTCGCTCATTTTCAGAAAATCACGCAAATAAACGTGATGAATTCCCTTGTAATTTCCACCGGCATTGAATGCATCCATCGACACCACGTATTTCGGATAACCGTCTGCAATCTTCAGCAAGTTTCCGAATTCGCGTTCATGAGTTTTTTCATCCGGAATCATATAAGTGGATTGAATATAAACTTTCTTCCCTTTCTTGATCCCGACAAAGTCTATTTCCAGAGTATCAAGCTGACCCACATAGACTTCGTATCCCAATATCTGCAAATGCTGATAAATACAGTTCTCCATCAGCTTGTGTATATCGCGGCTAAAATCAATATTTTGCAGACAATTCCTAAGGCCCAAGTCTTCAAAGTAATATTTTTCACCAATCTCAAACTTCTTCAACCCTTTGATATCGAGGCGTCGTACTTTGTGAATAATAAACGCGTTGCTCAGTGCCCGCAAATAGTTGATAATAAGATTCACAGAAATATCAACCCTCTGAGACTTCAGATATTTATGGATGTTGGAAGCAGAAAACAGGCTACCCACATTATCGGCAATATACTCAACGAGTGTTTCCAGAAAATCCACGTTACGGATATTCTCACGACTAACCACATCTTTCAGCAAAATGGTAGAATACACATTCTTCAGATATTCAATCGCCAGTTCATCTTCAAGGCCAAGTCTGGACAGATAGGGAAGTCCGCCATAAGTCAGAAATTTCCGCAGTGCCTGATCATCATCGGTCAGATGATGAAATTCCAAAAACTCAGAATAATTCAGGCTATGAATCCGAAACTCAATGTATCTCCCAGATAAATAAGTGGACAACTCACTTGATAACATCCGGGCATTACTCCCCGTGCAGATAATCTCGCATTTGGCTTCTGCCTGATAGCTCCGCAGCACATGCTCAAAACCCCTGATATCCTGAATCTCATCTATGAATAGATAGTTATTCACCGAAGGAACAAGCTTCTGATTCACATAAGTAAAAAGATCTGTTTCATCATGAATTGAACGAAACTCCTCCAGCTCTTTGTTGATATAAATAGCATTTGCATCCGGATTCGCCTGCTTTATATCTTTTATCAACTGCATCAGAATATAACTTTTGCCTACCCGCCGCTGCCCGGTCAGCACTTTGATAATACCCTTATCCATAAACGGCATTATCTTATCACAATATAGAGGTCGATTGAATAGTTGCATACCCTTTAATTATAATCAATACTTTACGCAAATATACCACTTTCATTGATTATAATCAACAAACAGGCCATATCTAAGCATTTTATCATCTATAATCAACGAAAAACTTCTCGTCCGGCAGGATATATCGCAGAAAAGATAGTGGGCGTGGTCAAGGCGGATCTGTGATCCGCCTTTCCAGTAATAAGAGGATTTGAAATCCGTAAAACCAATAAATACCAAGCCTATGTTCAGCGTAATGTGTAAAAAAGGCATTCGATCGTTCGGAATAGTCTCCAGACTATTTTGAAGCTAAAAAGCCGGCCTCCGGCTGGTAAAAAGATCATTCTGCCTAAAGATAGGCACGGGGAAGAACCATTCCAACCCTCTACAAATTTTAGAGTCCTGATTGGCCCCCCGATCAACGTTCTAAATTTTTTATATGCATGAATGAGGGGTCGTTCGACCTTCTAAAAATTTTAGAACATTGAATGCCCATTGCACCCGCCCTCCCCGAAATATTACAAAGAACCCCACTTCTCATTTTAATTTCGTATTTTTGCTATATGAAGCGGTTTATCACCCTATTAGTGCTCACCATTGCCCTTTTTTCAGGGGTAATAATGCTTAGCGTACCAGAGGTGGGACACAGTGCATCGGATCATTCCGTGCAAAGTGTTTCGCATTCCAGTGCGCACCGGCATGACTGCCTAAGCACCGATCAACCACTTCTTTCAGATCAGGAATGCCTACTGGTATCCGGCTTCCACACGCTTCAACAGGCACCTCTGCGCATTCAGCCTTTTTCGTCGACGAATGCTTACCGGTTAAAAAACTTCAATCAATTAATCTATCTGCAATTCCTCAGCCGGAGAGATGTCTGCCTCTCCCGATCGGCCTTTATACAACTGGATGGTTATTACCTCTACCACCTCCGGAAACTGCTGATTTGAATCCGGGCAATCGCCTCTACCTCTTCACTTAACGCATTTTCATTATTTATTATCAACTGATTTATTCAAAAATATCAGCGGGCATCGTTATGTCCGCTCGCTAATTTATATTCTTATGGAAAATATCAAATCAATAGAACATGTTCTCGAAAATATGGATCCCAATATCGTTTACAAAACCAAAGACAGCATCTGGACAGGGCTTTTGTTCCTGATTGCCGGAGCCTTGTTTTTCGGAATACTGAGCATCGGTTCATGGGCACC
This sequence comes from Bacteroidales bacterium, assembly GCA_963668555.2. GTDB lineage: Bacteria > Bacteroidota > Bacteroidia > Bacteroidales > UBA7332 > CAXXIC01. Next base: position 2,413,966 of record CAXXIC010000001.1, on the reverse strand, counting down.
GTCCAGCTCAGTACCACAATTGCTGCTTGTACTGGGTATTACGTCCCTCATTCCGGGAGTGCTGAAACTGTTTCTACGTAAAAGCCATTTCGTGTCAGCCGCCAACCATCAGAAGCTGAAAAGTTTCGAGATTCATTTCGAGGCAACCGAAAGAGATAAACTAGTGCGTCTTTACGAAAATGGCAAAGTAAAGGACGTACACCTACTTAAATCCGCTCAGCCCGGCGGTTTGAAAATAAAAGTGATGGCCACCAAAGACCTCAGCCTCTGCTTCTCGCAGGTTATCGGCTATGTACCCTTCGAGTTTAGGCCCCTCACTGCACCGGTGCAGCATACCCCGGATGAAGCCGCATACCTGAAAAGTCTGGTGAAATAACCGAAGTTCCCTGCAAGGGGACTGATAGAAAAAAGAAGGCTGAATTCCGTAAAGGAGTTCAGCCTTCTTGTCATTGCGGAAATGGTTGACAAATCAAAATTTCACAGTCTGTGATTTGCCATTGTAAGAAACAATCTTGCCTGCTTTTACAGGAAGACTTTCTATCCCATTGGTCTTGTCAACCACTACAATGTTAAACTTACGGGAAGCCAACATACCTTTGAATTTACCTTTGCGATCGCTGATCGAGAGAGTTTTGCTTTTGTCGTTCCACTTAAAGGTAATGGTCGAATATGCGCCTTTCTCGTAGTTGTAATTGTCGTTTTCATCTTCGTACAAGGTGAATTCGCCATCAGCACCGGGGTAAATGCGGATTTCGAGGTTGTCCCATTTCTTCTCGGAAGCAAACTGTACTTTGGGGCCTATCGGAAGGATGGATCCGGCCTTTAGGTAAACTGGCGTAATGTCAATCGGTGTAGCTTTGCTAACCTCCTGACCACCTGCCAGCTTTTCGCCTGTCCAGAAATCAAACCATTCCGCGCCTTTAGGCAGATAGACGCTCTTCGATTTTACCTGAGAATAATCTTCCACGCCTTTTCCATCCTGTTTGCTAACGTACATCGGCTCAACAACTGGCGCTACCAGAATAGAGCGACCAAACATATATTCGTTGTTGATATCTAGCACTTTTTTGTCGGCCGCAAAATCCAGTACCAAAGCCCGCATAATACTTTCGGAGCGATTACTAACGCCCCAAGCCGTGGAATAGAGATAAGGCAACAGGCTGTAGCGGAGGTTGATGTATTTTTCAATCGCATTAAACTCACGGTCGCCACGTTTACCAAACTGATAGATCTCGCGGGGAGCGTCTGTTCCATGAGAACGCATCATCGGAGTGAATGTACCGAACTGAATCCAGCGAACGTAAAGCTCCCGGTAGGCATTATTTTTCAAAGCATTATGCCCCTGATAGTCCCACAGAAAGAATCCGCCAATATCGGCATTCCAGTAAGGAAGTCCGGTCATAGAGAAGTTTAGGGCTGCCGGGATTTGTCTCTGAAGCGTTTCCCAGCTGGCAACGATATCGCCCGACCAGGTATTGGCACCGAAGCGTTGCTGTCCGGCAAAAGCGGAACGGGTAAGAATGTAAACGCGCTTATCGGAAGTGGTTGCCCGTTGGTGTTCGTAAACACCTTTTACATGTTCGAGCGGAAAGGCATTGACCACCGAACGGTACGATCCGAGATAAGTAGGCTGGTCAAAATCTTCTTCTTTGACATTAATATGGTCAGGTTCTGAAGAATCGAGCCACCAGGCATCGGTGTTGTAAGAGAAGACCCCTTTGTTCAGATAGTTCCAATAGATATCGCGAGCTTCGGGATTATACGGATCGTAGGGCTTGGTGCCTGATTGGGGTGGCCAGGTATCAAAGTTGATCATCATCTTTTTCTGGCTCAACTCTTTATACTGGTTGGTCAGCGGACCGAAACCCGGCCAGGATACAATCATCAGGTGGGCTTTCAGGTTGTGGATTTTGTCCACCATTCCTTTGGGATCGGGAAAAGTCTTAGAATCGAAACTCATCGCATTCCACACACTGTCGCGTCCCCAGTATTGCCAGTCCTGAATGATCCCGTCGAGCGGCACCTTCAGGTCGCGGTATTTCGCCACCACACCGACGAGTTCGTCCTGTGTTTTGTAGCGCTCTTTGGACTGCCAGTAGCCATACGTCCACAACGGGAGCATGGGGACTTGCCCGGTCAGGTCGCGCATCTGAGCCACTACCCCATCGCCGCTACCGCCATACATAAAATAATAATCGGAACAATCGGCCAACGATTCGAAAGAAGTTTCCTGCACATTGTCAGTGAAGAGCGTTGAAGCATAGTTATCCCAGAAAATGCCATATCCTTTTACCGACTGGAAGAACGGAATAGCGACTTTCGTGTTGCCATTTTTCAGTTCATTTCTCTGTCCGCGCTGGTTTAGTTTTCCGTTTTGTTGTTGGCCCAGCCCGTAAATCGGTTCATCAGTATCCAGCAGGAATGCCTGGCGGGCGGTGAAAGTATTTTTCTTTACATCCACCGTGGAAGTGAATTGTGTACCGTAATCTTTTTCGGTGAGAAGCTGATTCCCTTTGAGATCGAGGTAAGTTACTTTGCCGGTTTTCAGGTTAACGTCCACCTCCAGTTTGTCGCTCTTCATCGCTACGACATCGCCTTGCTGGTTGATGGATAGTTTGGTCTCCTGCGGTTTTTTGATCACAGACAGACTCTCTTTCTTGTAAACGAAACCTTCGGGGGATTTCAATACCCGAACAATAGAGGGACTGTAAAACTGCACTTCCACGTCCATCGACTGGAGTTTCGTTTTTATACCCAGAGCTGTTTTCTGGTAATTTTGAGCTGATAAGGGTAGTAAAAAGAGGGAACCCAACAGCGCAACAACCATACCTTTTCTTTTCATTGAGATAAGCGTTTAATGAATTGATTTATTGCTAATAACGAAAGCAAAGGTATTTTGTTCCGGTCAGGGGGATAGGGACGTTTGGTTGTTGTTTTAGGTATGGATTGTTGTTTTGGGGAAATATTATATAGATGCCCCGGTAACCGGGTAGCCTACACCCTAAGGTCGTGGGTGCAGGCTATGTGTCAGTTTGGGTGCAGGGTACGATTAGGTATGGGCGGTTCATCCGGAATTCCGGCTACCCTGCGCATATTGAGATGGTGTAACCCCGAAAGCCTCCTTGAAATATTTGGTGAAATATTTCGGTGTATTGAATCCTATCCGATCGGCCACTTCGCCCACGGAGTATTGCCCCTGAGCCAGAAGTTGGGCTGCACGTTTCAACCTAATGGAGCGGATAAACTCGGACGGTGCAAGTCCGGTAATGGATTGCAGTTTCTTGTATAAAACAGTACGATCCATCCCCATCTCTTCGCTAAACTGCTGCACCGAGAATTCAGGGTTATCCATATTCTTTTCTATACAGGCCAAGGCCTTTTCGATCAACTTCTCGTCTAACGAGGTAATGGTTATTTCTTTCGGATTGACCTCTATCTTTTGGGTAAATTGTTGCTGTCGATTGTTTTGCTGCTCAATCAGTCTGGCAATACGCAGCAGTAAAAGATCTAAATTAAAGGGCTTGGACAAATATTCATCTGCGCCCGACTGATACCCCTGAAGCTTATGTTCCTCTGAGGTACGGGCGGTGAGCAGGATGACCGGGATATGCGAGGTTTGCAGATCCGTTTTGACTTGTTGGCACAATTCCAGACCGTTCATCCCGGGCATCATCACATCGCTGATGATCAGATCGGGAGATGCAGAGCGGGCCAGCTCCAGTCCTGCTTCACCATCGGCAGCTTCTATGATCTCGTAACTTTTGGATAATTCACCGACCAGAAAAGTCCGCAAATCATCGTTGTCTTCCACCACCAGCAATTTGAATCTTTTATCCGGATTGACACTTAGCGGTTCAATGGTTTCGGCTGTGGTAATTTCCCCTTCTGCCTTTTGCGGGGTGAGGGTTATCGGGATTTTCACCGTAAAACAGGTTTGTTTACCTGGCTCACTCTCCGCGGTGATTTCACCCGAATGCAGTGCCACATACTCCCTGACCAGATGCAGGCCGATACCGCTTCCTTCATGCGTACCCGATGCCTGATAGAACCGGTTGAAGATATGAGGCAATTCATTTTCAGGAATACCTTTTCCCGAATCAATCACTTGTATCAAAAGTTGCTCCTCTACGTGCATGAGGTTCACGCTTATCTTTCCGCCCTGCTGAGTAAACTTAAAGGCATTGGAAAGGAGATTATTGAGCACACGGTACATTTTCTCTTTATCAAAGTAAATATACAGCTCCGGCAATTCACTTTGGATCGAAAAACCGATCTGCTTTTCCTGCGCCAGTTTGGCAAATAGCTCTCCGAACTGTTGAACGAATTCCACCACATTTCCGTAAGTCAGGTTCAGCTTCTCCCCGTTCACTTCCAGGCGGCGGAAGTCGAGCAGTTGATTTACCAGTCCCTGCAAATCACGCGCATGGCGATAGATGGAACGAACCTTCGGCTCCAGTGCCGTATTCCTGATCTCTTTCAATAGCGATTCCATCGGCGTGATAATCAGGGTGAGCGGCGTGCGAAACTCATGGCTGATGTTGGTGAAAAAATTAAACTTCATCTCGTTCAGCTTTTCTTCGTTCTTGCGGGCCATTTGCCGATGCGTCCATCGCTTGTAGTATCTCAATGAGAAATAGAAAAAAGACAATCCCAGAACCAGATAGATGAGATAGGCTAATGGTGTTTCCCAAAAAGGCGCTTTGACGACGATGGTGATAACGGCATAATCATTGGGCCAAACCTTGCTGTTGTTGGCGGCTTTGACCATGAACCGGTAAGTGCCCGGAGAGAGATCAGTATAGGAGGCAACTCCCGTTCCATTCTGAGCCGGGATCTCGCGCCAGTCATTGTCCACACCTTCCAATCGGTAGCGGAAGTAGGTCTGCGTCGGGTTGACATAGTTCAGTGCCGAAAACTCCACACTGATGAAGTTCTGATTGTACTTCAGCTCCACCCGGTCTGTGGAAGCAATGGCATTCTTTAATATCGTATTCCCATCGTAGGATTGCCCCTGCTTCACGTTTGCGCCAAATAACATCAGGTTAGTAAACAAGGGTTTTTGCAACCTGGTATATACCCAGGGCTTTTGCAGATCTATGGCATTGAATCCATTGATTCCGCCCATCAAGAGCATCCCCCGGTCGGTCATGCAGATGGCATCTGATATAAACTCATTCCCGATTACGCCATCGTAGTGGTTGAAATTGGCTATGGAAAAATGAAGCTTTTTCTGCTTATTGCTAACGGTAATACAAGACCCCCCCCCGGAGGTAGTTACCCAGATTCGCTCCTTCTGATCTTCTTCGATTCCCTTGATGCTGTTATTTACCAGACCGTCTTCAGTGAAGAGCGTATGCAATTCATTCCTTCCCGGCAACCAGACGTGGAGTCCGTCCTGCGTACCGATCCAGATTCTTCCCCGACGATCTTCTAAAATGCAGTTGTACTGCTGATTTCCATTTTGCAAAAGATTATTCAAAGACCAATCGAATTGACGCTTTTGATAATCATAGATAAATAAACCTCTGTTTCCAGTGCCCAGTAATCTGCTTTTATCCAGATAAATCAACCGCCACACTGAACCTGGCCCACTCATACTTTGGGGGATCTGAGTATGTAAAATCGCTCCCGTTGCAGGACTGAAAGCACCGAAACCGCGATTCGTTGCAGCAAAGATTTGCCCATCTGGTGTCTCGCAAAGTTGCCGGACCGTTTCTTCCGGCATATTGTAATGGCGAATTTCATCTTTATCCAGACAATAGATTCCGTAGTTCTCCGTGCATAACCAAATCCGTCGTTTGCTGTCTTTCAGGAGAGATATACAGGTCGCATTTGCCCCAATCCCCGGAATTAAGGAGAGTGAATTTATTGTTGATTCGTAACGGTACAATCCGCGGGAAGTCCCGACCAGTATGCCCTGCGGATCACTTTCACCAAAGCAGGTCACGTCGAGGTTTTTGACCGACGTCCCAAAAGCTGTTATTCCTATATTTTTAAATTTAAAACGATCGGCATGATAATAGAGCAGACCGCGATTAAAGGTACCGATCCACAATCCACCCTGCGAATCGTTGCATTGTGTACTGACTTCGGTATTGATTTCCGAGCCGTCTATCAGATGAAAGGAGGGAATAAACTGTTTTTGCAGCAACGTTTTATCCATCAACCAAAGTCCGGTCTGACAACTAACCCACAGATTCCCCCGATTTTCCACAGAAAGCGTATTCAGCCAGTAGTCGGTTTTGAGGATTGTTGTCCATTTGCGTTGCCGGATATCGTAACCGAGCATAATTCCGCCTGCGCCATTTCGCAACTGATAAAGCATATTCCCCGACTGAACGACCATCAGAGTGCGGTCATATCGCTGTTTTTCTTCCTTCGGGAAAGCATTCGTCTTGTACAATTCCCGCCCCGTATTCAGATCGTAGCAGACCATCAGTCCGAATCGGTAAAACAGAAACACCTGCCGTTGAACGACGGCTATATCATAAAGTTCGTCCTTCATCCGGTTCGGATAAGAGGCACGCTGGAGAAAAACGATGGTCTTGCCTTTCTGCATATCCCGGAAAAAAAGCTTATCGGAAGCCGTTCTTATCCAGTAATTTTGTTTTGTATCCAGAAAAAAGTCGGCAATCGGTTCCCGGATGCCCATCCTTGCCAGTACACTATCCGGCCGCGAGACGAAACGTTCCTGCTTAATATCAATCAGTATCAGCTTTCCGGCATTTTTCATCCAGACATAGTTTTTATCCACATAACCATGATGGAAGCCCGAATAGCCGGTCAATGACATCATATCCCTGCCTTTCAGATGCAGATGTTTGAAGGTTGTACCATCATAAATATTGGTTACGCCTTCCGTCGTAATCACCATACGTCCGTCGTGTAGCTGGAGAATGTTGCGAACCCGGTTTTCGGAGAGTCCGTTTTTGCAATCGATGGGAGTAAATACGAGATGCTGTTGCGCCGTTAACGAGATGAAGGCACAAAAAAACAGATACAATAAAATAGGTGAACGTCTTGTCATAGCATTAGGATAGCATTGGGCCGGTTAACCTGATTTTCAAATATGCCCATTATGCTTTTCCCAACAAATATAAGATTTCCCCTCAAACGCACCACGAATTATACTTTTTTTTAATCTTATAAGAATTTCAGTTTAATAAATTCAAATCATTTTAAAAATCAAGTATATTTGTGTCCTCAAATACCAAATAAAAACAAACCACCTTCCCCAATCCTGTTTTTCAATAAAACACTGTTGTATGAAACCGCACCTATTCTACCGCGCAACCGGATGGCTGCTTCTCCTGTCTTTTGCTTTTCTGCCTTTATCGTGTAAAAGAGAACTAAAGCCTCTGACGGTTGATCCGGCTTTTGCGGCTTATGTTATCTCATTCACCTCGGGCGTAGTGTCTAATTCGACGAAGATTCAGGTACGACTGGTGCAGGAATCCAAAGATGCAGTCCCGGGAAAGGAGCTGTCATCCAATCCGTTTTCGATAAGCCCGGGCATCTCCGGTAAAGCGGTGTGGGTTGACCGGCAGACCATTCAGTTTACTCCGGACGAAAAATTAGAATCCGGCGAAATCTATACTGTTGACTTTGCTTTGGACGATTTTGCACAAGTTCCATCAGATTTGAAAACGCTGAAATTCCGCTTTCAGGTGATGAAACAAAGCATCTCCTATGAATTCAACGGCATTGAGCCTGAGAACGATGCGGACATGAAGTTGCAAAAGATTCGCGGCAGCTTTACAACCGCCGATGTAGCGGAGGGAAAAGAGCTGGAAGAGATCGTAGATTTTGACGGAAAAGCCGGTGATCATGTCAGTTGGACACACAGCAAAGACGGCCATTTTCACAGCTTTACCCTCGACAGCGTAGAGCGCAAAGAGAATCCATACAAAATCAATATTGAATGGGATGGCGATAAAATCGGAGCAAAAAACGGCTCCGAAGAGTTTGAAATGCCCGGGATCAATGAATTTAAGGTGATTCACGTCAAAACGGTATCGGCCCCCAAAGCGCAGATCGAAGTCTATTTCTCGGATCCGATTAGCCGAATGCAGAACCCGGACGGACTGTTTAAGCTTTCGGGGAATCTCCCGATGGGAATCATGTCCAATGGTAATGTGGTAAAATTAATCCCGACCCAACCGGTCACGGGTGAAGTCAGCCTGACCATATTCGGAGGCATTCGCAATATTTTCGAGAAAGCGATGGGAACCGGATTGACCTACCGGTTGAAATTTGTGAGCCTCAAACCGCAGGTAGAACTGTTCGGAGACGGCGTAATAGTCCCTCACAGCGGCGGCATTTTATTTCCATTTCGCGCAGTAAGCCTTTCGGCGGTGGATGTGAAGATCATCAAGATATTTGAAAATAATATTGTCCAGTTTCTACAGGTCAATCAGCTCAACGAATCCAACGAACTGGCGCGAGTGGGCCGGGTGGTGTACAATCAGGAAGTGCAGCTCACATCGGATGACCCGATTGACTACTCGCAGTGGAATAACTTCTCCTTAGATCTATCCAAACTGATCGAAACGGAACCGGGGGCAATTTACCGGGTAGAAATCAGTTTCAGGAAAAAGCATTCGCTATACCCCTGTGCAAAGGGCGCTGATGAAAAAGAGGAGTATGCCGAACCGGAAGATCCGAACAAAGGCTACGACGAACCTGACACCTGGGGATATTACGGGGATGAGTCCGATTCTGATTACGAAAATTACAACAGCCAGGACCGCGATGACCCGTGCAAACCTTCTTATTACATGGGTGGGGCACACAAGGTGGCCAGAAATGTGCTGGCGTCGGATTTTGGTATTATAGCCAAGGCCGGTACGGATAATAACTATTTTGTCGCTGTGACCGACTTGCGCAACACCGAACCTTATGACGATGTGGAACTTGAATTCCGCAACCTGCAAAATCAGGTGATCGGCAAGTCGAAGACCAATTCCGATGGATTCAGCACCATTCGATTGCAGGACAAACCGTTTGTCGTCATTGCCAAAAAGGACAAAGAAAAAGGCTATCTGCGACTGGACGACGCTTCCTCATTGTCACTCAGTATGTTTGATGTGGCCGGTGAAGAATTGAAAAAGGGAGTAAGAGGTTTTATCTATGGAGAGCGTGGGGTTTGGCGCCCCGGCGATCTGATCTATCTGACCTTTATCCTGGAAGATAAAAACAAATCACTGCCGGCAAATCATCCGGTGATTATGGAATTATATAATCCCTCGGGGCAATTGATGAGCCGGATGGTAAAAACCTCCAACCTCAATGGTTTTTACAACTTCATCATCAAAACGAATCCCACCTCCGCCACCGGCAACTGGTCGGTAAAAATGCGTGTGGGCGGATCAACCTTTGCCCGTAACCTCCGCATTGAGACGGTGAAACCGAACCGACTGAAGATTAACCTCAACTTCGGTACACAGTTATTGAGAAAGGGGGAATCGGTCAATGGAAAGCTACAGGTGAACTGGCTGCATGGCGCTGCGGCAGCCAATGCCCGGGTAAAAATCGATGCGACTGTAGCTGCCGCCAAAACCGTCTTTGCAGGTTATCCCGGATATCTGTTTGACGATCCCGTAAAAAAAGTGACTTCGCAGGATATTACGGTCTTCAACGGCACGCTCAGTCCGGAAGGAGCAGCAACGGTCAATACCCGTTTCGATTTTGATGCCGAAGCTCCCGGCATGCTGGCCGTCCAGATGAAAACCACGGCCTTTGAAGGCGGCGGGGACTTTAGTACCGACCGGGCAATGTTCAACTATTCGCCTTACAAATCATACGTCGGAGTCAAAATCCCGCTGGGCAAAGGCTGGAACAATGCGCTGAATTCCGACGAGAGCAATCTTTTCCCCATTGCCTTAGTGGATGAAAACGGAAGAGCGAAATCAGGAAAGGTAAAAGTAGAAATTTATAGCGTTTACTGGCGTTGGTGGTGGGAACAACAGGCAGAAGACAACCTGGCCAATTACATCACCAACCAGCACTCCAATCTGATCAAAACGGACATCGTCTCTGTCACGGGCGGAAGAGGTTTTTACTCCATGTATCTCGGCACACAGGACTGGGGACGGAAACTGATCCGAATAACCGATCTGGAGAGCGGCCACAGCACAGGTGGCGTATTTTATACATCGTATAAAGGCTGGTGGAGCAATGCCGGTAACGACAATCCCGCCGGAGCTGAAATGCTGATGTTTCAGACGGACAAAAAAGAGTACAAAACCGGGGAAAAGATTACGATCGATTTACCGGTCACCCACCGGGGAAAAGCCCTGATCAGTGTGGAAACCGGCAGCCGGGTACTGAAAAATTTCTGGTTCGAGCCGGAGACCGGCAATTCCCGCTTCAGCTTTGAAGCGACACCGGAGATGGCACCCAATATTTACATCCACGTCACCTATATCCAGCCTCACAATCACGGACAAAATGATTACCCGATCCGGATGTACGGTGTCCAATCTGTAAAAGTGGAAGACCCGCAAACGCATCTTTCACCCCGGATCACGATGCCTTCGGAACTGAAACCCATGCAGAAGTTTACGGTAAAAGTGGATGAAGCAACCGGAAAAGCTATGACCTACACCATTGCCGTGGTGGACGAAGGGTTGCTCGACCTGACGAGATTCAAAACACCGAATCCGTGGGATGTCTTTTATACCCATGAAGCTTTAGGGGTACGCACCTGGGATTTGTACAAATACGTGGCCGGTGCATTTACAGGTAAATTAGCCGGATTATACGCCATTGGAGGTGACCAGTATTTCGACCGCAAGGGAAAAAACAATAGCAACCGCTTCAAACCGGTAGTATTGTATCAGGGGCCATTCACCGTAGCGGCCAAAAGTTCCCGAAATCATACATTTACCATGCCCAATTATGTGGGCTCGGTGCGGGTCATGGTGGTTGCTGGTCATGAGGGAGCTTATGGCGCGATTGAAAAAGCCGTTCCGGTGCGTCAATCGCTAATGGTTTTGCCAACACTGCCACGCGTGATCAGTCCGACCGAGACGATCAAGGTGCCTGTTTCCGTATTTTCGATGAATAAGAACGTGAAGAATGTGACCGTTCAGATACTGACCGATAGCAAATTTATCATTGCCGATGGCGCTGTCCGCAAAATAGCATTTGATAAAACTGGCGAGAAAATGACTGAATTTACCCTGAAAGCCAATAACACAACCGGCCCGGGCAGAATTATTATCAAAGCGGTTTCGGGCAGTAATGTATCAACATCGGAAACAGTACTGAACATTCGCCTGCCTAATCCGCCGGCAGCAAGGGTGATCACCGCCAGCCTTCAACCCGGCAAAACCTGGTCGCAGGCAGTGAGCGCATTCGGTGTGCAGGGAACCAACACGGGCGCTGTGGAAATTTCCCGCGTTTATCCGATCAATTTAGAGAAACGCCTCCAATATCTGATCCAATATCCGCATGGCTGCATCGAGCAGGTGACGTCGGCTGCTTTTCCTCAACTCTTTTTACCTCAGCTGATGGATATGAATGATGCCCGGAAAGCGGAAGTGGAAGCCAATGTAAAATCCTGTCTGGCTAAACTGAAAAGCTACCAGTTAGTCAACGGTGGATTTTCCTACTGGCCGGGAGAAACAAATACCGTAAACGAATGGGGCACAAACTACGCCGGCCATTTCATGCTTGAAGCGCAGGCAAGAGGGTATCAATTGCCGGTAGGCCTGCTTAATACGTGGTTGTCTTACCAGACCCGCGAGGCCAACAACTGGAAACCCTCCCGCAAGAATTACGGCACGGATATGATTCAGGCGTACCGGCTTTATACGCTGGCGCTGGCCAAAAAACCGGCTCTCAGCGCTATGAACCTGATGCGGGAAACAGCTGACATTGATCCGACGGCACTCTGGCGGCTTGCTGCGGCTTATTGCGCTACGGGCAAACCCGAAACCGGCGCTCAGATCGTTGCCGGCATTTCCCTTAAACCACAAAAAAGGGAAATGGATTTTGAAACGTACGGAAGCTATGGACGCGACGAGGCCATAGTCCTCGAAACCCTCGTGATGCTAAGAAAACGGCCACAAGCGGAAGCATTGATGCGCGACATTGCCAATGAGCTATCGTCAGATCAATGGCTGAGTACGCAATCGACGGCCTATATGTTGCTTGGCGTTTCGAAGTTCGCCGGAGGAAATCCGAAAGGCGGATACCTGAAATGTACGCTGAATGTCGGAGGGGAGAATAGGCAGATCAACTCCCCGAAAGTCATTTCGCAGACAGGCATTGGCTTTAACACCGGTTATCATAAGAAAATCTCAGTGACCAATACCGGAAATCAGCCTTTGTATATCCGTGTCATTACGCAGGGAGTTCCGCTGATGAACGGTCAGGAAGCCACAGCTCAGAATCTGGTTCTCACAACCTCGTATGCCGACATGAAAGGGCGACCGTTGAATCCGCTATCGATCAGGCAAGGTACACAATTCTATGTTACACTTACAGTGAAACATCCGGGCATTCGTATGGATTACAAGAATCTGGCCGTTTCGATGTTGTTCCCTTCCGGATGGGAAATACTCAATGCCCGCATGGACAATATCAAAAGTGCCGTACTGAAGGGGGATGAACCCGATTATCAGGATATTCGCGACGACCGTGTCTACATGTACTTCGATTTAGCCAAAGGACAAACCAAGACCTTCAGGGTGTTGCTACAGGCGGCCTACCTGGGTCATTACTACCTGCCTTCCGTCCAGTGTGAGGCCATGTATGACAACTCCGTAAGAGCTTACACTAAAGGGTATTGGGTAGGAGTAGTACGATAATGAATCTCAACCTTTTAGTAGAACTGATGGAGAAGTCCAAAGTCAGAAGAATCCTCAGCATAATCAAAAGCCGGTGCATCAGGCACCGGCTTCAGTATCCACATCCCCGGTTCTGGATGTTGATCGCCTTTTTCATTTTCATCTTTTGGTTTACGTTTTCGCTACCCCGGCCGTTGTTTCGTCCGGTATATTCCACCGTCATCGAAGACGAAAACGGAACCTTTCTATCCGCCCGCATTGCCAGCGATTACCAGTGGCGTTTTCCCGAATCGGATACCATTCCCTACAAATTCAGAGAATCCGTCAGGATGTTCGAGGATGAATATTTCTATTATCATCCGGGGATTAATCCGGTATCATTTGTCAGAGCCATTGCCCAGAACATGAAAGCGAAAAAAGTCGTAAGCGGAGGCAGTACGCTTACCATGCAGGTCATTCGATTAAGCCTGAACCACCAGAGCCGGAATATCTGGACCAAAATATTCGAGATGATTCTTGCATTCAGGCTTGAAGCGGGATACAGCAAAGACGAAATTCTCAGCATCTACGCATCACATGCTCCATTCGGAGGAAATGTAGTGGGACTGGATGCGGCGGCCTGGCGCTATTTCGGGCGTCCGGCAGCGCGATTATCCTGGGGCGAAACGGCGGCTCTGGCTGTTTTGCCTAATGCTCCGGCGCTTATTTTCCCGGGAAAAAACCACTCCATTTACCTAAAAAAACGCAACCGGCTGTTAGACAAGCTTTGCGCAAAAGGAATTATCGGGAAAACCACCTGCGATCTGGCCAAAGCCGAACCTCTGCCCGATAAGCCCAAAGCATTGCCTCAACTAGCTCCTCACCTGCTCAACAAGCTGATCAATGACGGTATATCCGGACAAACGATACGCACAACCATCAATAGCGATATACAGCAATTTGCCGCCAATACCGCCCGCAAATATGTCCGGTATTATTCCGGAAATTTCATTCAGAATATGGCTATCGTGGTACTGGACACGAAATCCGGCGAGACCCGGGCTTATGTCGGAAACATCGATGTAGAGGGACTAAAAAACACCCCTTACGTGGATAACGCCATCGCAAACCGCAGTTCGGGAAGTATCCTGAAACCATTTCTTTATGCAGCGATGCTCGACGAAGGAGAATTATTGCCAACTTCGCTGGTTTCGGACATTCCGACTCATTTTGGTGCTTACGCTCCCGAGAATTTCGAGAAGACCTACGAAGGTGTAGTGCCGGCTGACGTGGCTCTGGCGCATTCGCTCAATGTGCCGGCTGTGCGCGAACTAGACCAATATGGAGTGGTCAAACTGCATCATATTTTACAACAAACCGGATTCTCCACCATCGACCGTACACCCGATTATTACGGACTCTCGCTGATTCTGGGGGGAGCCGAGGTTAATTTGCTCGAAGCAACATCGGCTTACGCCGGAATGGGCCGGACTGTGCAAACTTATTTATCCACCGGTCAATATCGGGCTGAGGATTTCCATACGGCCCGGTTAGTCCGTAAAGATTCTCCGGAAGATGAAAAATCCGTTTCACCCAAAATAGGTGCCGGGGCATTGTGGTACACCCTCGAAGCACTGACTACGGTCAACCGGCCGTGGGGTGAAATCGGTTGGGATTTCTTTGCATCGACGCACAAGATTGCATGGAAAACAGGCACCAGCATTGGCTCGCGAGATGCCTGGGCCATCGGTGTAACTCCCGAATATACGGTCGGTGTCTGGGTAGGTAATTCATCCGGGGAGGGAAGGCCGGGAATGACCGGCGTTACCCATGCGGCTCCGGTGATGTTTGAAATATTCAAAAGCCTGAAAACGAAAATGTGGTTCCGACAACCGACTCAGGATATGCAGAAAATAGAGGTCTGCAAACAGAGTGGCTTCAGAGCAACGGATAAATGCGACGCTGAAGAAATGTGGGTGCCCAGGAACGGTGTTAAGGTGAAAGCCTGCCCGTTTCACACCTCTGTGTTTCTGGATGAAACGGGGAGATATCGTGTCACCGGCGAATGTTATCCGGTCAGTAAGATGAAGATACAGCCGTGGTTTGTCCTGCCCCCTGCTCAGGAATATTTTTACAAGCAGAATCATCCTGAATATTCGGCACTACCTCCTTATCTGCCGGGATGTACCTTGCCTGGTGAACAGATGATGGACATTCTCGTTCCCGATAATAATACGGCGATGTTCATTCCCAAAGGAATTGACGGCAGTGCGGGAATGCTGGTCTTTGAAGCGGTACACCGGCGGAAAAATGCAACCATCTACTGGCATATCGACAACGAATTTATCAAAGAGACCCACGGCATTCACAAGATCGAGGTTGCTCCTACGATCGGAAAACACATACTGCTGATTGAAGATGAAGAGGGAAATGTGGTGCGCAGACGATTCAGGGTGCTGAATAATTGAGAGAATAGGCGCAGAGTCACGCTTCATCCCTCTGGAAATTTTAGAAACCCCACCGCCCCCCTGTTCAAGGCTCTAAAAATTCTACAGACCTGAATGCCCCCCCAATGAACCTTCTAAAAATTTTAGAAGCATGAATGACCCTAAACCTTCTGCAAAATGTACCATTCCAACAAGGTTTGTTTCAAAAATACTCCCAAATTCTACCAATATATCTACCAATTCCTCACTCTACTTTGTTATATTTGCAGCATAACATTACCATCGTCCTGTCTGAGAGATACAGGTGGCTATCTTTTCAAACCTTAACCCCATGAAGAAACTAACGACTCTAATCGTTTTCCTTACAATATATCTTTCCATTTTTGCCCAAAACCAGATACAGTTTGCACACTATTCCGTGCGGGAAGGGTTGTCCGAGATCAATGTGCTCAGCATGTTGCAGGATCACAAAGGACAAATGTGGTTTGGCACTTTCGATGGACTAAACAAATTCAACGGTTACTCATTCAAAACCTACAAAGGCAATCCCGGGCAACAATTCGGACTGGTCAATTATCGAATTGACAAGATTAAAGAGGATCAGGCCGGTTACCTTTGGTTGCAAACCTACGATGGGCGTGTTTACCGGTTCGACCCCGGCACGGAATATTTCCTGCAAATTCCTCAATGCAAAGAAGAATACAAGGAATATAAGCTCCCGATCAAAAATATCAATATCCTCAAAGACGGTTCGGTATGGCTAACCGGAGAGGAAGACGGCTGCTTCAAGGTCGAAAACACAGATGCCGCCGGGCAGGTCAGGATCACACACTACAACACCAGCAACGGACTATTGAGTTCAAACAAGGTCAATAAGGTATTTCTGGATCAAAAGAAAAACACCTGGATACTGACCTCTAACGGCCTGAATATACTCAAACGAAATGCTCAAAAACCGACACAACTCTTCACCGAGAAAGTTGCCGGAGGAATGCTTTCGATTTCTGAATCCGCCCCGTTCATCTGGATAGGAGGAGAACACGGTAAACTACGTGTGTACAACAGCAGAAAAGGAACCTTCGATGGTATCATGACCCCTGTAATATCCAATATTATTGACATCCATCAGGTGAATGCCAATGAGCTTTTCCTCCTGACCGACAAAAGCGGGTTCTTACTTTACAACATCAAGACTCAGCAGTTTACAGCCTTTAACAAGTCAAACAATTCGGGTGTAAAAAGCGACAATTTTTTCTCCGGCTATCTGGATAAACGTCACAACCTCTGGCTCGAAACGGATAATCCGAGCGCTGTTTACTTTGAAACCGGCAAACGAAAAGTCAATAATTTCGACGTGTTTGTAGATAATTCTGCACCATTTTCCGTACTTCCGAATTACTTCGTGATCGAAGATATTTCGGGCAATACATGGGTACATCCCCGCTCCGGCGGATTCAGCAGATATAATCCTGTGTCCAACAAACTTGAGCCTTTCTATAACGACCCGAATTCTCCGGAGCGAAAGTTCTCGAATGTCATGCACTCGGCCTACTCCGACCGCCAGGGCAATTTGTGGCTTTGCCCCTACTCCCATGGCATTGAGAAGGTGGTATTCAGGAAATCTCCATTTACCTTCTACAAACCGGTACCTGAACAGCTTTCTTCAGCTAAAAATGAGGTGCGCTCCCTGTTTCAGGACAAAGATAACTGGCTATGGGTAGGCACCAAGAATGGCTTCATGTACCTCTACGACACCAATCGCAAACTCATGGGACGGCTTGGTGCAGACGGTCGCATCAATAGCGCCAACCTGCTCAAAGCCTCCGTCTATGGTATCACCAGCGACCATACCGGAGCCATCTGGCTGGCATCGAAAGGCATGGGATTATTTAAAGTCGTCAAAAAGGGAAATGGCAGCAATCCGTCGTTTGACATTACAAACTACCAATACAATCCCGATGACATTTACAGCCTGAGCTCAAATGCTGTTTATTCCGTATTTGAAGATCATCTGCACCGTATGTGGGTAGCCACTTACGGAGGTGGCATCAATATGCTGGAAAACCAAAATGGACAGATACGTTTCATCAGCAATCGCAACAAGCTGAAAAATTATCCCGGTCAGCAATGCAATCGTGCCCGTTATATCACTGAAGACCGCAAAGGACACTTGTTTGTAGGAACAACCGGCGGACTAGTCGCATTTAAATGCGAAAACAAACGTCCCGAGGATATTGTCTTCTATCATTACGCACACCACCCAGAAGTACAAAACACAATTTCCGGAAACGATGTGCATTACGTGCTTCCGGCTAAAGATGGCAAACTCTATCTTGCAATTTTCGGTGGCGGACTGGATGTATTATCCAATGGATTCAGTTTAGATAAGAAGCCCGAATTCAAGTCGTTTATGAAAAACAGTGGAGCTCCATCCAATGTGGTTTTTACATTGAAAGAGGATCAACGAGGCAATATCTGGTTTTCAACTCAAACGGAAATTGTGAAGTTCTCTCCCAAAACCGAACAGTTCGATTCATATAACCCGGTCACTCCCAATGCTTACAGTTTCATGGAAGCGGCGGTCTGCCAAACCCGTCAGGGGGATTTGATTTTTGGAACGACGGAAGGGTTTGTCGCTTTTAATCCGTTGAAGGCCATTAAAAGTCAATACAAACCCCGTATCGTACTGACTCAGTTTCAGCTTTTCAACAAAACCATGGAGGTGGGTGTAGAAGGTTCTCCGTTGACTAAAGTAATCGACGACACAAAAAAACTTATCCTTTCCCACGAACAGAATATTTTCTCCATCGGTTTTGCAGCACTCGACTATACCGATTCCCACAGCATCGAATATGCCTATAAGCTGGAAGGACTCGAAAAAGACTGGAATTATGTAGGCGATCAACGGGTAGCAACCTATACCAATCTACCGAAAGGTGAATATGTCTTCCGGGTAAAATCGACAAATGCCGATGGCGTCTGGGTAGAAAATGAACGTAGCATCGTCATCCGCAAGCTCCCCTCCTTCTGGGAATCATCCTGGGGGATGCTTTTCTATTTCATATTATTCCTGGGATTAACCGCTTTAACCGCTTATATCCTGTTTGTCATCTACCGGTTGAAAAGCGAAGTTGAGGTCGAGCATCGTATTACCAATATGAAGCTGCGCTTTTTCACCGATATATCGCATGAACTGCGCACACCGCTGACATTGATTGCATCACCGGTTGAGAATATTCTGAAAAATGAAAAACTCTCCGATACAGTCAAAGAGCAACTCACTGTAGTGCATCGCAATACCGACCGGATGCTACGCCTTATCAACCAGATTCTGGACTTCCGCAAAATCCAGAACAAAAAGATGAAGCTGATGATCGAGGAAATTCAAACCGGCAGCTTTGTAAAAGAGATCTGTGATAGTTTCAGCAAACTGGCAGAGGAACGAAATATCGGATTTGTGGTGCATGACGAAAGCCATGATACAAGTTTATGGGTAGACAAAGACAAGTTTGAAAAGATTTTCTTCAACCTTTTGTCGAATGCGTTCAAATTCACCCAACCGGGCAATCCGATTGAGGTGATTATTGCCGAAGAAAAAGAGACAGTCAGTATCACGGTAAGAGATCGCGGAACGGGCATCAGCAAGGACCGGCTGAAGTTGTTGTTTAACCGATTCGAGAGCCTGGCATCAGCCAGTGTCTCATCGTTCCAGCCCGGTACAGGTATTGGACTTTCCCTCACCAAAGAATTGGTGGAAATGCATCATGCCAAAATAGAAGTTGAGAGCGAACCTAGCAAAGGCTCGTCATTCAAAGTAACCTTCCTGAAAGGATACGACCATTTTGCCGAAAACGATGATTTTGTCTTACAGGATATGAAAAAAGCCGGGGACGAGATTATCGAAAAAGTCCTACCCGTGCAGGAAGAGGAAATGCCGGCCGAAGAAACTTCAGCACCCGAACGGCAAACTATCCTGATTGCCGAAGACAACCAGGAATTGCGCTCTTTCCTGAAAACGGTATTGAACCACCAATACGATGTACTGGAAGCTGAAAACGGACGGGAAGCGCTCGATCTGGCCAAAAGCAGCATCCCTGATATGATCATTACCGACCTGATGATGCCGGAAATGAATGGTCTGGAACTGGCCAAAGCCATCAAGGAAGATATCAACATCAGCCACATTCCGTTGGTGCTGCTGACCGCTAAAACCGATATGGAGAGCAAACTCGAAGCGCTTCAATACGGTGCAGATGATTACATTACCAAGCCTTTCAGCTCGGCTTACCTCGAAGCACGTATTGAGAACTTACTAAAACTCCGTAAGCAGTTGCAGGAGCTTTACCGTTCTTCATTGACCAGCGGGGTAATATCACCTTCGAAACCGAACGTCGTTTCGCAGGATGATATTTTCATCCAACGGATCATGACATTTATCGAAGACAATATTGATAATTCCGAAATGACCATCGATGAGATTGTATCCAGTGTTGGATTCAGCCGCTCGGCATTCTTCAAGAAACTAAAAAGCCTTACCGGTCTGGCTCCTGTGGAGTTCCTGAAAGAGGTACGGGTACAGCGAGCCGCCCAACTGATCGAAACCGGTGAGTTCAACATCAGCCAGATCACCTATATGGTGGGCATGAGCGACCCACGATACTTCAGCCGCTGCTTCAAACAGAAATTCGGCATGAGCCCGAGGGAGTACAAGGACAAGTGCGGCAATTCGGGGAGTTAATCAGTCTCATTGATCCCACGCCACAAAAGAGATTCAATAAGGTTTTTGAACTTTTCAAGACCGTTTATTATCTGTAACATAACCATAAAACAAGCATAAAATGCTTGTTTTGCACCATAAATCTATAAAATGTCAGCCGAAGAAACTTCTACACCTGAGCGACAAACCATTCTGATTGTCGAGGACAACCGCGAATTGCGCTCTTTCCTTAAAACCGCATTGAGCTACCAATACGATGTACTGGAAGCTGAAAATGGACGGGAAGCGCTCGATCTGGCCAAAAACTGCATCCCTGATATGATCATTACCGACCTGATGATGCCGGAAATGAATGGTCTGGAACTGGCCAAAGCCATCAAGGAAGATATCAATATCAGCCATATCCCGTTGGTGCTGCTGACTGCTAAAACAGATATGGAAAGCAAGCTCGAAGCACTGCAGTATGGTGTCGACGACTATATTACCAAACCTTTCAGCTCGGCTTACCTCGAGGCACGTATTGAGAACCTGCTGAAACTCCGCAAGCAGTTACAGATGTTTTACCGTTCTTCTCTGACCAGCGAGGTCATTTCACCTTCGAGACCGAACGTCGTTTCGCAGGACGATGTTTTCATCCAAAGCATTATGAAATTTATCGAAGACAACATCGATAATTCGGAAATGACCATCGACACGATTGTCTCCGGTATAGGATTCAGCCGCTCTGTCTTTTTTAAGAAATTAAAAAGCCTTACCGGCCTTGCGCCCGTGGAATTCCTGAAAGAGGCACGTGTGCAACGCGCTGCACAGCTAATCGAAACAGGAGAGTTCAACTTCAGCCAGATCACCTATATGGTAGGCATGAGCGACCCGCGCTACTTAAGCCGCTGCTTCAAACAGAAATTCGGAATGAGCCCGAGAGAGTACAAGGAGAAGTGTAATAATCCCGGAAGCAAACCACAGGATTAATCCTAATATAAACCCTTTAAAACAGGTAGTTATCAAGCTTTCCAATGCCGGTTATTGTTCTGAATGATTATTTCTTTCAGAACAATAACCGGCATTTTCATTTCTACGCCCACCTCAAATACCTGATTACCAAATTATTTACATATCACACTTCTTCCTTTTCAAAAAGTGCAACTATTTTACCGATTTATCCACACGCTCCGATAAGAATAGAGATTTCTTTGTACACTCACTCGAGTACGTTTAAACGAAATAACCGAAAGACATTTTACAAACAACTAAATCTAATTTTCTTATGAGAAAAATTCTCTGCTCATTACTGCTGACAATCCTTAGTGTTTGTTATGCGAATGCTCAGACCACCGTCACCGGTGTCGTAAAGGATGATACGGGAGAATCTCTCCCCGGGGCAACCGTATCGATTAAAGGAACAACGACTGGAACAATTACCGACATCAATGGTAAGTTTAATTTGAAAGTGCAAAATCCTGCAACTACTATTCTGAAGATCACTTACGTGGGGATGAAAGACCAGGAGCTCCCGCTCAAAGGAAGAGCAACGACCGGTATCCAGGTCAAACTTCAGGCTAACACCCATCAATTACAGGAGGTAGTAGCTATCGGTTATGGTACCATGAAGAAAAGAGACCTGACCGGATCGGTAACGTCAATCCAGGGATCAACAATTGCCCAGGTACCAGTAACAGGTACTGCAGAAGCAATGACGGGTCGTTTGGCTGGAGTACAGGTAACAACAGCCGATGGTTCTCCGGATGCTGAAATTCTTGTACGTGTTCGTGGGGGTGGTTCTATTACTCAAAGTAACGCTCCATTGTATATTGTGGATGGATTCCCGGCTGAGAACATTAATAGTATTTCTCCCGCAGACATTCAAAGCATTGATGTACTTAAAGATGCTTCATCAACGGCTATTTACGGATCTCGTGGTGCTAATGGTGTTGTGATTATTACCACCAAAACGGCAAAAGGAGGGAAAACTCAGATTTCATATAATGGTTTCATGCAAACCAAAAGATTGTCAAAACGCATGAGCGTATTGAATCCATCCGAATATGTGAAGTTAAACTACGAATTAGCTGCATTGAACGGAACCGATGGTATCAATACATTCGAGAAAAAATTCGGTGTATATGATGACCTGGATTTATACCAATTTCAAACTGGTCACGACTGGCAGAATGATCTGTTCGGATCAGATGTTGTTTCACAACAACACAATATCAGCATAACAGGTGGGTCTGAAAAGACAAAATTCTCACTCAGCTCTACATATAATAAAGACGGTGGATTGATGAAAAACAATAACTATACCCGTTATACTAACAACTTCAAATTGATTCATGAAATTTCAAATAAACTTTCTGTGAATATCAATGCCCGCTTGGCAGATATTGAAGTAAATGGTTCCGGTTCATCTGGGGGCACTTATAAAATCCGCACTTCACAAGCTGTTACATCTCCGGCAGTAAACGGATTGAGCGATCAGGTAGAAGCAGATCCTGCATTGATGACCGAAGAGGAGTATCAACAGTGGATCGAATCTCACATGTCTTTGACTGAGCAGGCTCAACAATACTGGAAAAGCAAAAATGACCGAACTTTTAACTTTCTAGGAAGTTTAGACTGGAAAGTCATCAAAGGGCTGACGTTCAGAACCGAAGGTGGTTATGAATATGGTTTCAAAGATGAAAAAAACTACTGGGGTCAATACACGACTAATGCATCTTACGTAGATGGAAAACCATTAGTTGACTGGACAAAAACAACATCTGCCCGATACAGATGGGCCAATACATTGACCTATAATACAAAAATCAATAAAGATCATAACTTAACAGCTATGGCCGGAACAGAGCTTAATGATTACAGTAGTAACTATAATTATCTATATGCTACAGGGTTCGGAACAGACCTTACACCGGAAGTTATTTTTGCCAATATAGGCCTTGGGGGTGCTACTAAGAATCTTTCAAGCTATTCCGATGAACCGATTAGAAGTTTTTCATACTTTGGTCGTGCCAACTACAGCTTTAAAGACAGATACCTGTTTGCTGTAACTTTCAGAGCTGACCAAACCAGTCGTTTTGAACCCGGGCATCAGTGGGGTTATTTTCCTGCTATTTCTGGTGCCTGGAGAATAAATGAAGAATCATTTATGGCCAATACAAAAGATTGGTTATCCAACCTAAAATTGAAAGTAGGCTATGGTGTGGCTGGAAACAGTAATGTACCAACAGGTTTAACAAGTTCATTATACAAAATCTACGCGACTAAAACCTATGGTCTGGGAGATGTACAAAACAACTACTGGGCTTCAGCAAGTGATCAGCTTCCAAACCCGAAACTGGGATGGGAAACCAACTACACTGAAAACGTTGCTTTAGATTTTGGATTCTTCAATGAAAGACTTTCAGGAAGTGTGGAAGTATATAATAATACAGCGAAGGACTTGCTTCTTACGATTCCTATTGTAGCTCCCGGATATACCAAAACAACGCAAAATATCGGACAAACTTCAAATAAAGGTTTAGAAGTTTCTTTGAATGCAGGTATTATTAAAAGTAAAAGATTCAACCTGAATGGCAACTTCAATATAGCATTCAATAAATCAAACGTAGATAAATTGGCTAACGGTGTAAATGTTCAGGAATATGCTTCTGGTTGGGCAGGAACCGATTTGAAGGGATATTATGACTACCATGTGGAAGTTGGACAACCTGTAGGACTTATTTATGGCTGGGTAAGTGACGGCTATTATAAAACAACCGATTTCGAGTCGTATAATTCATCAACAGGCAAGTATGTACTGAAAGAAGGTGTACCAAGCTGTGGTATGCTGGGAGGAGTTATCGGTACACGTCCGGGAACCGCAAAATATAAAGACCTGAATAATGATGGTGTTGTAGATGACAAAGACCGTACAATTATCGGCAAAACCTCTCCTAAGTTTAACGGCGGTTTTGGATTCAACGGTAACTACCGTGATTTTGACTTCTCTGTTTTATTTAGCTATGTATATGGAAACAAGATCTACAATGCTAATAAAATTGCTTCATCACAACAATACAGAGCATCCAACTCAAACATGCTTTCGTACATGAGTCAGGATAATCGTTACACCTACCTGGATAATACAACTGGCAAAATCGTAACGGATCTGGCTACTCTGGCCGAAATGAATGAAGGAACTAATGCAAAACAATACTGGTCACCTTACTCATTTGGAAATGCGACAGTGCTTCCTAGCTCATGGGCGGTTGAAGACGGATCTTTCCTTCGCCTGCAAAACGTAACTTTAGGATATACAATCCCTAAAAAGGTGAGTAAAAGAATCCTGTGCGATCAGCTCCGCTTGTATTGTACACTTAACAACGTGTTTGTATTGACTAATTACACAGGATATGACCCAGAGGTAAGTTCTCCGGTCAGAGGATCATCCACTTCTAGTGTAACACCGGGTGTCGATTATTCATCTTACCCTAAAAGTTTCTCCTGGACATTTGGAGTTAACCTATCATTTTAAGCAATACCCATCCAAACAATTTATCAATCATGAGAATCTATAAATATATAGCAATATTAGTCCTGACAGTTAGTGGTATGCTGACGTCATGTAGTGACGAATATATGAATCCGACTTCTTTGTCAAATTTTGATTCGAAGTACGTTTTCTCCAATGCAGATGACACCAAAAAGGCCGTGCTTGGCGTTTATGCCATGTTTGCCCAGGATTCTTACACTTCACGTATGTCGTGTGTGTGGATGCAAAATACAGATGTGGAAGTAACAGCCCCGGGAGCTGCTCCCGATGGTACCCGTCGTGACCTCTGGTCACTACAATCAGGACTGCTTACCGGATTCAGCGATATCAAAACAGCGTGGGATCACAACTACCTGGCTATTGACCGCGCGAATCAATGTATCGAAGGAATCAAAGCAAGCAGTGCGGCTAATACAGCCGACATGAAAATGCTTCTAGGTGAAAGCTACTGTCTGCGTGCATACCGTTATTTCCTGCTGTGCAATTTCTGGGGCGATGTTCCCTATTTCCGGGATGCAGCTAAAGCCGGCATGCAACTTGATATTCCGAAAACCGATAAAAATATCATTTATTCAGGAATGATTCAGGACCTTATCAATTGTGAAGGTGATATGTATTTTGCTGATCAATTCAGCGATGGGATTGAGCGCATGAACCGTGAGTTTGCATTGGGTATGATTTGCCGGTTGTCTTTGTTCCGAGCAGGTTATAGTATGACTAAATCGGGAGAAATGAAGCATGCTGATGATTATGTGAATGTTCAGAACAACGACAGCCTTGCCGTAAATTACACGATTAATGGTGTACAGAAAGTAGCCCGCACTTCTGCTGAATATTATCAACTGGCCAAAGATTACGCTCAAAAACTGATTAGCCTGAGAGACCGCCAGTTAACTGATTACGCAACAGTATTCATGAACGAAAGCCAATGGATAAAACCGACAAATAACGACGTTCTGTACGAAGTTGCATTTGGAAGCACTAACGGTGGTGGTGATGTTGGCTGGTGTATCGGGGTACCGGTTACTGCAAGTTCATACGGAGCTACAACCATCCAGGTAGGATATACTCCAACGTATTTCTTCTCTTTTGATGCAAAAGATAAACGTCGTGATGTGTGTATTACGAGAGTAGGTTACTCTTCAGATACCCAACAAAGCGCGCTGGGAGTGACCAGTCTTGCTGTTGGTAAATGGAATCGTCTATTGCTGAAAACAGCTCCAGGGGCTTCTTCATCAAAAGGTACCGGTATCAACTGGCCGGTAATGCGTTATTCAGATGTATTACTTATGCTGGCAGAGGCCGAGAATGAACTTAACGGACCGACTGATTTGTCTAAACAGATGTTGAAAAGAGTACGGGCAAGAGCCTTTAGTCCCGATGATTACTCATCAAAAGTCAATGCTTATGTGGATAGTGTAGGTAGTAGTAAAGAAACTTTCTTCAATGCATTGGTGAATGAACGTGCCTGGGAATTCGGTGGTGAGTGTTTGCGTCGCTTTGACCTGGTTCGTTGGAATCTTTACGGAAAGAAAATTATTGATACCAAAACAATGCTCAATAATATCGGTAAGGCGCTAAACGGTCAGGAACTTGACAATCCCGATGTAGCTAAATATGCGAACTACGCTAAAAAGATCTATTACACTCAGTCTGCTGACGGTAAAATCACCTTCCTGAATGACTATTATCAGCCTACTGATGCTCAATTGGCGAGCTGGGGAACCTGGACAGCAATCAGCTGGGGTACTTCACTTTATCAGAAAATTACAGCAACCGATAACACAGTAACCTATGCTCCAGCAGATTTCACAACTCGTTGCTGGAGAGGATATACCGATCCTTCAGGATTAACCCCTGTACCGTATATCTTACCTATTTCAAGTCAAACTGTGGCAACAAGTAAATATCTGAAGAACGATGGATACGGACTTGTTTTAACTAACAATTAATTCTCAAACGTCATGAAAAATAGAAATATAATCAAAATGCTCTTCTTTATCCCGGTTCTGATGCTGCTTGTATTCACCGGTTGTAAGGATGACGAATCACTTGGAAACGCGGATCGCTTATTCAGGCCGTTGATCAATGAGTCAACCGTCAGCATGACCTGGATCAAAATAGCATGGGACAAATATTCCGGTTCTAAATACTATGATCTGGAAATCTCGAAAGATTCATTTAAAACGGTTTTACAGTCAAATCATACAGACAGTACCCAATTCACATTCCGTAATCTCGATTTCGACACTAAATATCAAATCAGAATGCGGGCAATTGGCGATCAAACAATTAGCACAGGCGATACAATCAGCTCGCGCTATTATAATACAGAGTTGAGTACAATAGACTATCCTACTTTGTTAAATGTACCAACTTCGTCAGATGTTATTGATAACTCTATAAAAGTATCCTGGGCTCTTTCAAATCTGGTATACAGCCGGATTGATGTCATGCTGAATAAAGACTCAGTATATAAGAGTGTTCCATTGACAGCTGCGGATAACGCTGCCGGCGTTAAAATTATTCCTGGCCTTCAGCCTAAGACCTCCTACATTATAAAAATCTTCGCTGAAGATGGGTACAAAGGCAAGAAAACGTTTAAAACGACTGCTTCTCAGGTATTCCAGGGTGATGTAGTGGATTTGCGTAACTATACCGATGAGCAATCGAAATCTCTACTTACACAACTCTATGTAGATAGCCTTGGAGGGGCTCACCCAAATGGCTTTAACCTGATACTATCGGGAGGTACGACATATACCATCCCAACGCTTATTCTGCC
Source organism: Bacteroidales bacterium (assembly GCA_963668555.2). Taxonomy (GTDB): domain Bacteria; phylum Bacteroidota; class Bacteroidia; order Bacteroidales; family UBA7332; genus CAXXIC01. The sequence goes on along the minus strand of CAXXIC010000001.1, from coordinate 2,386,713 downwards.
GGTTCCTATGAATATTGTAACTGGATTGAGCTTCAGAGGCAAAGCATTGATGGCAGTAAACGGAGGTTTTGCAGTTAAAGGTGGCATCACTGTTGATAGCATAAGATTCGATAAAGTGTTCTTTACGGAAGGTAATACAAGTGGTAAACTCAAAACGGATGCCAACTTTGGTGCAACATACGTATTCAACATGAATCAATCTGGAGGAAATATCAACAAACTCATTTTTGAGAATTGTGATGTTAAATACAAACGCGGAGCAATCCGTATGCAAACCACAGCGACCGTTAGCAAATTGTCGATCAACAACTGTGTATTCGATTCAATTGCTGATTATGGTATAGTCAACAATGGTAACGATGCCTCTTACATCGGAGATATTTCTGTTACAAATTCCACATTCGCCCACTGCTATAAGCTGTTTACATGTGGTAAAAAGCTGGGGATTAATTCCCTGAACATATCAAATATCACGACCTGTTATACTCCTTATGTAAGTGGAGCAAGTATTTATTACTTATTCGATTACGCAACAAATACAGTTCCGGGAGGTATTACAGTGAAGAACTCAGTGTTCGGAACCGGTTCGAATACGACATCAGGTGGATCAACCGCTGTTAATGGAATCCGGACTGCGACAGGAGCTATAACCAGTTTCACAAACTGCTATAAAACAAGCGATCTGACATGGGCAGTAAGTACAGTTGACGGCGTAACCCCGGTTGCACCGATCAATGACCTGATTGATCTGAAAAAGACTTCAGCTGAAACTTATACCAATCCAACACTGAGTAACTTCAAAGTGACAAATGCCACTTTGGTCAATAAAGTCGGTGATCCTCGCTGGTGGTAAATAATTTAACCGTTTCATTATTAAATGACCGTTCTTCAAATACAGAAGAACGGTCATTTTCATTTCGCCAATATTTGTTAGAAACTACACATTATTAATCAATTAATCGATATAACTTTCTTCAGCAAGGTCTAACTTTGACAATGGAATCATAGCCATAATATCAATTCTAACGTAAAGAAATAACGCATCAGAAAAATGAAAATGAAACCCAAATCCATCATCAGTGCACTTATCCTTTTTATCCTGAGCGGAATAAGTGCGAATGCCGCCACGCCGGATGCAAGCAGCTGGAATTTAGCTGATATGCAAAAAGCGGTGACACTACCCTCTATTCCCAGCGCCACATTTGATATTACATCTTACGGAGCCAGCACTTCTCTTGTGGATAATACCAGCGCCATTCAGCAAACCATCAATGCCTGCGCAACCGCAGGAGGTGGAACGGTCATTATTCCGGCCGGAATATTCCTGAGCGGTCCACTCACGATGAAAAGTAAAGTCAATCTGCAAATATCGGCAGGTGCCGTATTAAAACTTCTACCCTACGGTAGCGGTAACGGGACAGTTGCCGGTACGTTCCCAAACTCAGGCACAACAAATGACTACAACGATTTTATCTATGGGAAAAATCTGAACAACATTAAGATAAGCGGAACCGGTACAATCGAAGGTCAGGGTAGCGACTGGTGGACGGCCTATAAAGCCAACACAAGCATTTCCCGCCCTTGCATGATTCGCTTCGATGGCTGCTCTTACGTTGAGATTACGGGAATTACACTGCAAAATGCACCGAACGTACACATTACCATCGGAAAATCCGGCACTAATGCGACAATCTCTAACATCACCATCAAAGCCCCTTCCACATCGCCCAATACGGACGGTATTGATACATGGTCGCCTTACATAAATATTCTCAATTGCAACATAGCCTGTGGCGACGACAATATTGCGATGGACAGTGGAAGCCAGTATATCACGGTAAAAAACTGCACCTTCGGAACCGGACACGGCTGTTCTGTCGGAAGTTATGCAGCCAATGTAGGCTATATTGTGGTGGACAGCTGTTCATTCTCTCAGACCACTTCCGGTATTAGACTGAAAACAGCCCGTGACCGTGGCGGAGTTGAACAATATTTCACTTATTCCAACATCACGATGAACGGGGTAACCTCACCATTCTACATTACCAGCTATTATCCGAAAGAACCTACGTCACCCGGTACTGATGCGGCACAGGCCATTACCAGCACAACCCCGACATGGCAGCACATTACCTTTAAAGACATTACAGTAACCGGTTCATCCAATGCAGGAATATTTTGGGGACTGCCGGAGCAATCGATTACCGATGTCATATTTGACAACGTAAAAATTGCGGCAACAAGTTCAATGAAAGCTTACTATGTGAAAGATTTGGTTTTCAGAAACGGTTCATCCATTACGGTAAAAAGCAGCACCGCCCTACTCACTTATTCCACCAATGCTTCGGGGATAAACCAGACCACAGGCAAAGCAATCTCTTCCGGAATAACCGAAACTACGACTTCCCGAATAAAATGTTTCCCCAACCCAATGAAAAGCGACAATCTCACCATTGTAGCTCCATGCAATATTCTTTCGGCAACAATTCTTTCGTTTAGCGGATGTAAAATCAGGGAAATCACATGCAATACAGCAACGTTAAGTGCGAATCTTTCTGATCTGCCCAAAGGTATATACATCGTAAATTTGAAACTCAGTGACGGAAATGCTTCTTCTGAAAAAATAATCATTCCCTGACTGTCTGTTCAACTAATATTTACTTCCAGGAAATGCTTCGAATGGAGCATTTCCTTTTTTTATGCATCAGCTTAACCTTACTGAAAAGGAAATGCAATACCGACCTAAATCATATCGAGATGAATCAGCTTTCAACACTGATTTCCATACCCAATAAAAAACGGCTTCAACATATGCTGAAACCGTTCTTTTATTTAGTAAAACATTACTGTTATTTTCACTCACCCGCATACTTAATCATATTCATCAGCAAGCGTTGTCCAACGACATTTGATTGGTTGGCTCCCGAGGTGTTGAAAGTATTCATCGAAGCGTTCTCCCCATCGATGTCGGTTACCTTCTTCAGAGGTTTCAGGTCCTGAATACAGGCAAATATGTCGAGCGCACAAAGGACGATCTTCCCCCTTCCGGCAGGGATGACGCTAAGCGCAGAATAAACCTCTTTCTTATGATCGGAAACAGAGCCGACAATAGTCTCCCCGTTGAATAGGCGCAATCCGAGGCGTTTGCGGTTATAGGTGGCAAAGCACTGATATTCCCAGTTGAATACGCAATTCTGAGGCAGACCTTCAAATAAAGGATGTTCCTTTACGAAGAAGTTTCCGCCGTACCAGGATGTACCCAGTTTTTTGCTGCCGCGGTAATCGGCAACCTCTTTGTCTGAAAGAAATTCCGCCCATCGTTCTGCGTTATTTACAACAATCAGGGTATGACCGGAGTATACCCACTCCATTATATCGGAAATACCGGAGCCCCATTGTTGCGGCTCAAATCCACCGACAAGCAGGTAATCTCCTTTTGGGGTACCGGATTTATACTCTTCTATCCTGATTCCTTTCGCTGAAAGGAAACGAGACAACACACCCGTTGTATCGGCCACCATTCCGGAGAGTTGTGTTGCCGGTTTTTCAGCACTTACGGCAAATATTTTGTCATCGCCCGTGGCTACAGTCTTACCGTTTTTAATCAACTCAGCTTTTACTGTGCAGTAGCCTGAGACATTAACCGGAATTACCCAGCCCGCTTTCAGCAATTCACCGTACGTATTACCACCGGTCACTTTTACCGGAAATGTTTTTGACAGAATCCCCTTACCATTCTCCCCGCTAACGGTTGCTTTAAGCAGATAACTACCGCGAAGGTTCAGTTCATTCACGATGTGGAAGTCAACGGTGGTGTTGCCTCCTGACTCAACTACCTTGCGGTTCATCTTCACTGCCACGAAGAGCGGTTTGTTGTAACGGGCAATCAAATCCACATCGCCTTTCGGATTGCGGTAATTATCCACAATTCCGGAGTGGTTTTCAAGTTTCATGCTCTCCCATCCGTTCACGGCATACCCGTCCACCACATTATTGATGCGGATATTCTCCATCATGCGCCCCTGATAATAATAGGCAACGTTGCCCATGGCACGGGTTAACGAATCGACGGATGGAAAGGCTTTTGCAAAACCATTATTGTTTTTCAGGAAAGAGTCGTAAGCATCATACCATTTCAGGTAATCGTCGGCTTCCCATCCTGTGGTTTTACCACTTTTCAATAGTTCGTTACGGATCAGTTCCAAACGGGGAGGTGTTCCGATGGCTCCCTCCTCACCCCAATAGACAATTTCTTTCTTATTGTTGCTACCCCGGTGGTAATCGGTTGTATTCTTATACAGGAAATCGTGGTAAACACCCGGTCCGCCGGCGTGATGTTCATCCCACCAACCGGCATCATGAAATGTACTGTCATAGGGCAATAGGTGGGTTTTGAAATGAGCATCGGGCTTTTCTACCGGATTGCTGCCATTACAAGAGTTATAGGTCAGTATCCGCGTTTCATCCAGACGATGGGCTGCCGCCATTTCATCGTAATCCGGTTGCTGGGGTGCAGCACCACGCTCGTTGTGCATATTGTAAATAACGAGTGATGGATGACTGCGGTCACGACGCACCATGCGACAAAGCTTTTCGGTACGGGCTTTCAGATAGAAATCCGATTGCATTATACCCAAACTATCTTTGGCGGAAAAGAGATTGACGGGAAATGAGTTTCCACCCGGTTCTTCGAAATAGAGCAGTCCCAGTTCGTCGGCATAATCCAACACATTGGTATATCCGATGGTACGGTGAAAGTTGAGCATATTCAGTCCCAGACGTTTGGCAATCATTACCTGCTTTTTCGCCAGGGAATCGTCGGGTACAATACCATTATCCGGCCAGAAACTCCATGAAATAGAGGTTCGGAGAACAATGCGTTTTCCGTTTAGACGAAACTCCCGGTTGCCGTTTTCATTATGTACCTCAAACCAACGGAATCCAAACCGGCGATTGTATGTATCTTCACCCTGATCCCCTTTCAGACGTACGGTCAAATCATACAGGTTGGGAGAATCCACGCTCCACAGTTTCGCATCGGGCAGTGAAATGGTAAATTTATGTACTGACTCTCCTTTTGGCAACTCATTGGCCGGAAAGGCTTTGGAGTAAACGATTTTTTGCCCTTTATGTTCCCGGACTTCCAGAACATAACTCCCCCTGCAGTTTTGCGACAAACCATTCTGTGCAGTCACTTCCACATCCACTTCATTGGCTTTGGGTTTGTTTTTGACAAAGACATCATCGATATAGACGTTACTCCGGGCTGAAAGGATTACTTTACCCGTAATACCGCCAAAGCCATGCGAAGGGATCGTGCGGTAATCGCCCCACATGTAGTTTTGCGAGTCTTTCCAGTTGAAGTTGCCGTTTGGATCGGTGATGCGGAAAGCAATATCATTTACCTTGCCAAACACAACCGCATCGGTGATCTCCACCTGAAACGGTGTGCTGTTGATTACATCGTAGCCCACCAGCTTCTGATTGACAAATATCTCAGCCCGGAACCGTACACTCTGCATATTCAGAAAAATCCGTTTCCCTTTCATTTCAACAGGGATATTTACCTGGGTCGTAAACCAGGAAACACCGACGTAATTTCCCGTCACACCAAAGGTGCTTCCATTGTATCCCCAGAAGTGTTGCTCGACAGTAGCGGGAAGATGTACCGTCTTTTGGGGCATATTCGCTAAGGCCCCCCAACCGCCTGTTGGCTGATGAACCGGTAATGTTGTCAAATCTACCGGAGGGATGAATAGTCTGTCATTCTGCCATTCGGCATGCTTATCCATTGAAAGTTTCCAGTCGAGACTACTCAGATCAATCTCCGTGTTGTTTTGGGAGAAAACCGTAGCGGGTAAACATCCGAGCCACAGGAACAAATGCAAAAATCGTTTTTTCATGATATATCGATTATATGAATATAAAAAGGCTCGCACAAACGAGCCTCTCCATAATTGTTATTTGCTTAAGACATTCTCTTCAGGTGCCCATTTCTTCTGCCACATCGGGTATTTTTTCAAAACTTCCTGTGGAGCATAGGTGTACCAGGCATATCCGCTTCGTCTCTCACGGCTGACTTCTGAAAGTGAATAAAGAATCTTACTGTTGCGGTCGCTAAACATTGGCCTTTCGGTTACCAACTCGTAATAACGGGTCCAAATGGGTGGAGCCTGAGGATCATTAACGACAACTCTGTCGGTCGTACTCGTTCTATATTTTGATTTTTCCGGCGCTGCCTGCACAGTTTCCACCCGGGTATTTAAGATTTCAGATTCCTGAAACCACTTCACCGCTGCTTGCACGGAACGGATAATCTTTTGATCGGGATGATCGATTCTCATCAGGAACATTACAACTCCCACACTTTCGCCGTTGCAAATGCAAGGGGGTTCGAAAGCTCTTGCCCAGGCGGGTTGCAGCGTTACCTCATCGTGCTGCTGACACCAGACTGTGAGTCTGCCTTTGTCTACAATCTGGGTATTCAAAATGCAATTGATGCCTTTTTGATAAGCCAGAGTAATCTTTTTACGCAGCTTCTCATCAAGAAACGTGTAATTCGCATCGTTATCCACTATCTTTTTTAATACTTCCATCACCCCGATATATGCACCGTCATTGAAGGTGATATGTCGGCTATAGCCTTTTTCCAAAGGGTAATATTGAGGCCACCCTCCATTGGTGAATTGAGCAGAAAGAATAAATTTAATGCCGTTCTCGCAAGCTGCTTTATATTTTTCTTTATGAGTAACGGAGTAAACTTTGGCTAAATAATCGACATGCGTATAGGTCGTAGAGTTGTCAAATGTGGTGTGGACCATACATTTCGTCTTTACAAGACTATCCGCTTGTTTTGGAGTAAGAATAGCTTGTATGTCGTAATTCTTAGGCCAGCCGCCGTTGTCCCGCTGATAAAGCAGAATATTATCGGCAATCTTCGTGATTTCTGTCTCTTTGTATTTTGGCTGATTAAGCGAAGGGTTGATGATGTTGCTGTCGTCATGTATCCCGTACCAGTGGCGGGAACTATCGGAGAAGGGATTAAGACTAATCGGAGAATACTCCTGAGTTTGCTCTTTTCCCTGAGCAAATAGGCTGCTGGTAAAAAGCGCCATGGCACTGATGACCAATACTCTTTTCAACGGGACCTGGATGTATGACATATCATTTTATAATTAGTTATTCTGAAAAATAAGATCTGCTTTGTTTTTCTCTGCATGCAAAAAACCGGATCGGAATATTTAAGTGAATCAATACTCCGACCGGTTTTTAAACTGAATACCCTTAATCTTTTTGTTACCTAAAAACCTACCTAAACTTCACGAATATGTTCATTTCAAGAAAACATAAAAGCTCTTAGATGCTTATACAAAAGAACAAATATCGACGGGCTTCCAACTTGAAATATTGGTAAAGAATGTGCACTTTCTGACATTGTGATAAATAGCGACCCTATATTGACATATATCCAAACGTTGGGGATTTATTTAAAGATCTTTATTTTATTCAAACCAAGGATGAGACAGTCTGAATAGCACTCAAAATTAACAGGTTGCAAAGAAAATCTTTTTTTAGTATCACATTCTAAAAAAAGAACCGAACCAGGACTCAGCAATCAATATTCATTGTCTGTGTCCCAGCCGGTTCTTAAAATTAAATTTTATTTATTCGACTAATCCCGTGATTAATCCTCTTATATCACTGAGAATAACCATCATTTTGTTTAAATTCATCTTTGTTAAATACAGCATCAAGTTGAGTGCGCGGTATCGGACGAACCATATGCCAGCTCTTGATATTAGCACTGGCATCAGGATTTCCGGCCTGAACACGGTTGATTAGTTTATTGGTACGTTTGAGGTCAAACCAGCGTAATTGTTCACCACCTAATTCACGCGCACGTTCATCCAAAATAAAATCGATGTTCAACTGGCTTTTGGCAATATCCATTTGCGCTGCTTTACCGGAAATAGCCCGTTTTTCACGTAACTGATTCATGTAACTAACAGCCTGATCCGGATCTGAGCTCATTAAAGCCTCTGCTGCAATCAGGTACATTTCGGAAATGCGGAAAACAAACGCATCGCGTGTACTGCGATCTTCATCTTTAGTAGCACGGTTGGGATCATCAAACTTGGTCAACTGAAATGTTCTCAAACGGCTAATCTTACCCGGAGTATTATCGCCATACAAATCATTGAGATCAAACAATTGATATCTTTTTGACGCTTGAGTTCTTTGGGCAGGAGTTGCAATCCCTTTTAAGAGATAGATTGCCGTATCTGTCATATTCGTATATACCCCTTTATTGTTGGTATTATTCATTCTCCAAACAGTCTTGAAAGAACCGGCCCAACGTTGGTCAATATTTGCATCAAAAAGATTGACATAATACATCGTAGGTAAATAGCGGTTAAACGGACGACCATTAGCCACATCGCGCTGCATACCCGGCTGATCGTCATACTTCATGCAGAATAACAGGTGGCCATTGTGACCTCCATTGCGGATGGTATAATCATCGTATTCGGGTTTATTATACAAGTGGTCATTGGCGTATTCTACATACCAGATAGCTTCGGTATTTGTAGGGCCATCAGAGTTAGCCATGGTCCAAATTGATTTATAATCTGAATACATAGAAAACTTATTGCTACTAATTACCTCTTTAGCCAATGTTGCTGCCTGTGCATAGAGCTGAGCGTTATTTGTTTCTGATGCGCGTGTCAGGCAAAGACGTGCTTTGAGTGCTTTGGCAGCCCATTTGGTGACACGGCCATTGTCGTGTTTGTTTTCTGAAAGATTACTGTTAATACATGAATCCAGATCAGCGAAGATCTGAGTATAAATCACCTCAGGAACCGTTTTATTAGCCGTAGTCTGTACTCCCTCTGTTTCTTCGGTAGTAAAGTGAGTACTACCCCAGGTCTCAACAATATGCCAATAGTAGAAAGCACGAAGGAAACGAGCTTCAGCCAGTCTTTTACGACGCAGATCACTGCTTATTTTGGCATCTTTTGCCCGGTTTATCGCAGCATTACAGGAGTTAATCGCACGGTAGAAATATTTCCAGTAGGTAGTCAGGGGAGCGTTAGTCCCATTAAATGTCATGTTATCATAATCGTTCAATACAGTATTGGTATTTCCCGCAGCTTTGGTAAACAGGTCGGTTCCCGTTTCAGTTATACCATAGGCATCTTCTTTCCCATACCACAAACGAAGTGGAGTGTAACAAGCATTGATGAGACTTTCATAACCCACTTCTGAAGTATAGAAAGGGTCAGCCGTAAGGCTCTGTCTGTTGTCTTCCTTGAGAAAATCTTCACACGAAGTAAAGATTAGTGAGGCTGCTGCAATGCAACCTAAAATTATTTTTGCTTTCATACGTCACTTTTTATTTTTTGTTTTTGCCACATATGGAACTCGCATACAATGTCATGCGCTTGAATGAAGTTAGTGCATGCTCGTTTCATTTGTCTATATTTTTATGGATAAATATTGCTTCGCTGTCTGAATATGCCTGAGTCATATCAGACTCCTATTAACCGGATTACTTAGATGTTTAGAAATCCAGATTAATACCGAATACAACTTGTTTGGTCATTGGGAATGATTCACCGCCACCTCTTTCAGGATCGTAATCTTTCAAATCGCTGAATGTAAAGAGGTTTTTACCGGTTACATAAAATTTCAAATTGTTGATTCCAGCCTTTGCAATCAGTTTCTTGGGCAGATTATATCCGAATGAGACATCTCTGATTTTAACAAATGAACCTTTTACGATACCCAATGTACTGTAATACAAACGACTGGTTGGAGTAACACCGGCATCGGGTCGAGGGAAATCATTAGACGGATTTTCGGGAGTCCAGTAATTTACGGCAGCTCCGTTTTCCAGTGCATTTGACTTATAGCTGGTATTAAAGTTGTAGTTGATATACTGACCGATACGGGCATAAGTAAAGAATGACAAATCAAAGCCTTTATATGCAAATGAGTTATTCATACCTAAAGTGAAATCGGGACGTTGTTTGTATTTGATACGGTCTTTAGAATCAATCACACCATCTTTATTCACATCTTCCACTTTAATTTCACCTGGTTTAGAACCATATTTTGCAGCTTCTGTCTCTTCGCCTAACTGCCAGATTCCATTTTTTTTATAGTCATACAATACACGGATCGTAGAACCTACGAACCAACGGTTGTTGATATCTTCGGTAACGCCTGATGAAAGCTGGGTAATTTTCTCCTTGCTGGTAGAGAAATTAAAATCGGTATTCCAGCTAAAATCTTTGGTTTTAATATTCAGTGTGCTCAATGAAGCATCCAGGCCAATGTTTTCGGTTTTACCGATATTTTGCATCACGCTGTTATACCCGCTGGTCATAGGTAATTCACGGGACAATAACAGATCGCTGGTAAAGGATTTGAATACATCAACTGTACCAGAAATACGATTATTAAATATACTAAAATCAAGTCCTAAATCATAAACTGCAGTGGTTTCCCAACCCAAATTGGGATTTGATACAATTTTAGGATAGTATCCTAAAGCCAATGTGTTATTGAATGAATAAGTAGAACTTCCTACGCCACCCAATGTATAGTAAGGATCGATTGCGCTACTACCTGATTTACCCCAGCTCAGACGCAATTTCAGATTATCAATTTCGGTAACTCCTTTTAGAAAACCTTCTTCATTGATTCTCCATCCTAATGCAACTGAAGGATAAGCCGCCCACTGATGCCCCGGAGCCAATACTGAAGAAGCATCTGATCGCAATGAAGCGGTCAACAGATAACGTTCTTTAAATTTGTAATTTAAGCGACCAAAATAGGAGAATGTATTTGTTTCGGTAAAGTCGCTTCCAATACGGATTTCAGAAGTATTTGATTCCAGAAAGTGATACAATGAATAGGCAGACGACTGGTTCTTACCATTCAGGGTATAAAACTCATAATCATTGGTTCCCAGTGAAGTTCCTCCCATAAGTTGCACTTCATGATCTGCTCCGATTTTTTTATTGTAAGTCAGGATATTTTCCCAGGTCAGATTACTTGTTGTAGATAGCTCGGCGCCAGAACTAGGAGCTACCCCTGCTCCATCAAGGGTCATTTTATCGTAGAAAAAACCTCTGCGCTGATCAGAAACGTCAAGCCCAATATTGGATTTAAAACGCAGGTCTTTAATAATTCCCCAGTCCAGATAAGCAGTACTGAAGAAACGCTTGTTTACAACATTATCGGCAGTTGCACCATCTACATCATCCAGCAAGGGATTCATCTGAGATGAATATCCGGGTGCAGGATAAGCATTTACGGTTCCATCATCATTATATGCTTTTGCAATCGGAAGAATTTTGTTAGCCATATTCAGCGGGTCACGACGTTTGTCCTGATCTTTATAGGTGTAAAGAATGTTGGCTCCAACTTTCAGGTTTTTGGCAATATTGTGATCCAGCGTCATGCGACCGTTGTACCGTTTATATTGATCGTTCACCTTAAACAATCCCTTTTCATCCATATAACCGAATGACAAACTATATGAAGTCTTTTCATTACCACCGGCCATTGAAAGCTCATAATTTTGAGTCAAACCATCTTGTAATAACAATTTCGAGAAATCTTCGAATTGACCTTTATTCAGATAGTCCAATTCCAATGGAGCAAATATTTTAGAGTCATCAGCCACAGTAGCCCATTTGCCGGTGGTACGGTTAGCTTCGCGTTTCAAAGCTGCATACTCTGCACCATTCATATAGTGAGGTAGTTTGGATACCGAGTTGATCGATGCATAAGAGTTAAATGAAATTTTGGTTTTACCGGCTTTTCCACGTTTGGTTGTAATAATAATTACACCATTAGCGCCTTTTGATCCGTAAATAGCGGTAGAAGAAGCGTCTTTCAGGATTTCCATCGATTCGATGTCCGAAGGATTGATATCAAGCGTGCTTCCGTAAGGAATACCGTCCACCAGAATCAATGGTGAGTTGCTGGCAGTGATCGAACGCTCACCACGTACAGTGAAGCTCAATCCGGCTCCTGCCTGACCGCTCGATTTGGTAATATCAATACCGGACACCCTGCCTTGCAACGACTCCAAAGCATTGGTTGTGGGTACAGCCAGAATGTCTTTTGCTTTGATGGAAGAAACGGAACCGGTCAGGTCTCTCTTCTTTACCACGCCATAACCAACTACAACTACTTCTTCCAGACTTTTTGTATCTTCCTTCAGGATTACATTAATTACAGAGCGATTTCCGATAACCTCGGAAGTAGGGAGAAATCCAATGTAAGAAAACTGGATCATTTTTTGTTCTTCGGGAACCTGAAGAGTATACTTCCCGTTTACATCTGTAACAGTCCCAATAGTTGTTCCTTTGACTGTGACATTCACACCAATAAGTGGTTCGTTTTTGGTATCGGTAACTTTTCCCGAGACCGGTCTGTTTTTTGCCTGTACAGCAAAACTGGTTAGAACAAAAAGTAGCCCAACAACTACTCTTTGCGAGTGTTTTCGCACATTTTTCATGATAGGTTTGATTTAGATTTAACAATAGCTTTTTTAAAAGCCCACATATAGGTCAACTGAATGCAAAGCAATCATTTTTAAAGCCAATGCTTGTGTATTTTTTGATCTATAAGGTGTATTTTCTGATATCTGATCCTATAACATATAAGGTTATAAACAGCTATACTCTTTAAATTCAAATAATCCACACAACACAAGGTGCTTTATAATATTTTGCACTTATCAATAACAACATCACATCGATTAATTATGTTCTGATTATAATACACCCCATATTTTCTGCAAATTCTCCCCGAATAGAAAACACTTTTTAATGGAACAGTCATGACTATTTCACTAACAGGATGTTACCCTCCATCCCAAAAAGTACACATTTTAAATCAATTATTCATCACGATAGCTCTGCAGTCCATCTATTTTTGCTTCCGAATTATTCACCTTTAATCTATATAATTATGAAGCAAAAACTATTACTACTCATGGTCGTCTTCCTGACGACATTTGGACAGATTTTCGCAGAAGAGCGGTTGCTCTATAGCGACAATTTTCAGGGATGGACAGCCGCAGCCGCTTCCGGTACGGAAAGCTCAGTAACCAAAACCACCGACTTTACCAGTGAATCACTGACTTTTAAGCTCATGCAGATTCAGGTAGACCCGACCAAATACGATGTCAGTCGTTTCAATTACGCCATTACATCAACCGGTGCATTGATTGCCAACAAAATGGCGACTGCAGCAGATCCCTGTTACATCGAACTTTCTCCTTTGAAATCCATTACCAAAATCCACATGGTAGTTGGTGCAACCGGAAGTAGTCGCGGTTATCAGGTCTGGAAGAAAGCCGATGGAGATGCAAGCTGGGTATCCATCTATTCAGCCTATGCTAATCCGACTAACGGTGATAGCACTACGATATACATTCCCGGCAATAAAACGAATGTTGCGCTGAAATTCACTAATCTTGCGTATGCCCAGAACGCTTATCTGTTTGATCTGAAAATTTACGGAGAATATACTTCTACGGCACAACAAGTGAGCCTGACTACCGGACTAAATAACAGTAATGCTGGTTCCGTTTCAAAATCCCCCACCAGCGCAACGTACGATATTAATTCGATCGTCAGACTTACAGCCACCCGTAATTTCGGTTATCAGTTTGAGAAATGGATCAATACAAATACCGGTGAGACATTATCAACCAGCAATCCCTTCGATTTGGTAATGGATGGTGATAAAAACGTTCAGGCGGTTTTCCAAACCGTTCAAACTTATAATTTCAATGTAACCACAGCTGGAAGTCAATGGGGAAAAGTGACACTTAGCCCTGCTCCTACCAACGGTAAATATGAAACCGGCACCGTTGTAACTGCAACGGCTATTCCAAACCCGGTAACCAATTTCAGCTATTGGGAAGATCAGACCACTAACCTCGTCCGCACTATACAGGTCGATGGCGATAAATCGCTTACCGCTACTTTTGATGAAATGCCCTTTATCGTAGGTTGGGATTTCAAAGTATCGTCACCGACTTCAGGCCGGGGGGGCGATTACTATGCAGAAACCAGCAACGTGGGTTCCCTTCAGATTTACAATCAGGATGGCACCACTACTTCATGGCTGTCAAATACCGGTTCATTCAGCCCCTCCTATCCTTGTGCATACCTTTGGACAGCCGGCACAAGCTTTGCTACAAACCACCGCTATTTCCAGGCATCATTCTCAACAGCAGGATATCAAAACATCCGGATCAAATCGATGATGGCAGGTAGCTATCAGCGCTACGCTATCCAAACGCTGCAATACTCACTGGATGGCACTAACTTTACAGAACTTGCACGTGTGGATATTACAGGATCGGCATGGAAAGACCTCAACGCGATCCTTCCCGCAGAAGCACAAGGTCAAAGCAAAGTTTACCTGCGCTGGATTGCCGATGCGACCAGCACCTTGCTGGGAAATGCTACTGACAATGATGGTACAGCTATCAGCAATATCTTTGTTTATGCTGAAAAACTTGCCGTGAACGATGTTACAGCTCCTACACTTTTATTATCTGTTCCGGCTGAAAGCGCAACCAATGCTTCTGCTAACGGATCTATCGTATTGACATTTGATGAAAAAATGAAAACCGGAGCATCTGGCGATTGTACTTTGGGATCAACTATCCTGACTTCTTCATTCGGATCGAAAACGGTTTCATTTCCTTACACTAAACTGGCTTACAATACAGATTATACATTTACTGTTCCGGCAGGTGCTTTGACCGATATGTCAGGCAATGCCTTTGCAGGCATTACCATCCACTTCCGCACGATGAATCGTCCTCAACCAATTGCTAAAGCGTTTGACTTTGTCGTTGCTCAGGATGGCAGCGGAAACGGAACTACTATTCAATCTGCATTTGATGCGGTTCCGGTTAACAATGGCTCTCCGTTCCTGATTTTCGTGAAAAACGGAACATACAACGAATACCCATCTTTGGCAAGTACAAAGAAATTCGTTCGCATGATCGGCCAAAGTCAGGATGGCGTAATCATTACCGGCGCTCATTACAGCGGATTGGTATCGGGTGGAGTTACTTATACTACCTCCAACTGCCAGACCCTTGAACTTCTTGCCAGTGACTTCTATGGAGAAAACCTTACAATTAAAAATACATCCGGATTAAATGCAGGTCAGGCTGTTGCACTGAAAGCTTACGGCGACCGTTGCATCTTCAAGAATGTAAAACTGACCGGATTCCAGGATACCCACTTAACCGGAAACGGACGCCAGCTTTATCAGAAATGTGATATCCGCGGATCTGTCGACTTTATCTTCGGCGGCGGCGACGTATTCTTTGATGACTGTCAGTTGTATTGCGAAGCACGCAGCGGCGGCGATGTTATCACTGCACCCAGTACTACTACAGCCTCAACATGGGGATACGTATTCAATGGTTGTACAGTTGACGGAGACGCCACGACCCAAAACAATACTTATCTTCTGGGCCGCCCATGGCAAAATGCCCCCCGTTCGATTTATATCAATACCAAAATGAATATCATGCCGGTTTCTGAAGGATGGACAAACATGGGTGTTATTCCAGCGCTTTTTGCTGAATACAACAGCATGACTGCAAGTGGTCAGACCATTGATTTGAGCAACCGTAGAAGTTCGTTTACCACTTCAGGTGGATCTACCACCAGCGGATTACAGACTGTTTTGACAACCGAACAAGCATCTCAATACACCATGAGTAATGTATTGACCGGAACAGACAGTTGGGATCCTACATTATTGACAGAAACCACCGAAGCGCCTGCAAACGTAAAAATGAATAATGGAACCCTTAGCTGGGATGCAACTAATTATGCAATTTGCTACACGATCTTGCGTGATTATGCAGTGATCGGTTTTACAACCAACAATAGCTTCTCTGATAATGCTTATTCGGCAGCAGCACAGTATTCAGTGATTGCTGTAGCTGAATCCGGAGCATTAAGCGGCAAAACGAAAGCCAGCGGTGTAACTACAGATATTAATTCTGCAATTGGCAGCAAAATCACAGCATTCTGTCTGAATGGCAATGTGCATCTAAGCAACTTACCTGCGAAAGCAAAACTAGAAACTTATTCATTCAATGGGAAAATGCTAACCTCTTATCAGGTAAGCGGTACTTCTATCACCATTCCCCTGAACGAAAACAATGTGATCATTCGCATCATTTCAGCAAATGAAACCAGCGTATTGAAAGTATCAAATAGATAAGCAATCACCCCTGCTTATCCATCCATCAAGTCCCCCGATTCATGAATCGGGGGATTTTTGTTTATACATCATTGCCGTTTTGCCTTCTGGTAATCGATGAAAAGAAAAGCGTATCAATATTTACACCATATATATCAAATAATAGACTTACCCCGAAAGAATCAAATATACATTTGCATTACAGACACGAAATCCATATCCATAACCAAAATGAAATATAAAGTTCTAATTACCCTGACGGCCTTTCTGTTCGGGATCTCAGTTTTTGCAAAAAACAAATCTATAAATGCCGATTTCATCGTAGCTCCAGACGGCAGCGGCAACTATACCAAAATACAGGATGCGATCAATGCAGTCCCTTCCAATAGCGAGAAAAGAACCGTCATCTTCATTAGGAAAGGACTCTATAATACGGAAAAACTCATCGTACCAGCTGATAAGAAAAACATCACGTTGATTGGAGAAAACCGCGATAAAACCATCATCAGCTATCACATTTTCGATTGCAAAGAAGGCGGACTCAACAATAAATGCCCGGCTGAAGATGCAGCCAAATGGAGCAAGATAATCATGCAGACATCTGCCACAATTGCTTTACTGGGAGATGGCTTTCAAGCAAAAAATATAACTTTTCAAAATACGGCAGGTCCGGTAGGACAAGCATTGGCTATCGTAGTAGATTCTGACAAAAACATCTTTATCAACTGCAATTTCTTAGGTTATCAGGACACCATATATCTTCGAAAATCGGGAAAACGCAGCTACTTCCTGAATTGTCTCATATTGGGTCGTACCGACTATATCTACGGAGCCGGAATTGCTTTCTTCGATGCTTGTGAAATCCGCAGTTATGGTGGTGGATGGATCACCGCTCCTGCTACACCGCAAGACCAGAAATACGGATATATCTTCAATAAATGCAAACTGACTTATATTTCCGACAGTCCCCGATCGGGTGATGATGGACAAGCTATCGCGTTGGGTCGCCCCTGGCACTTATTTCCCAAAGTAGCCTGGATCAAATGCAAAATGTGCAAAGAGATCGATCCGAAAGGCTGGCCCACTACCTGGCGCATGGATTATGCCGACAAGAGCACCGATCTGCATTTATACGAATACAAAAATAGCGGTCCCGGTGCCGATATGAGCGGACGTGTCAAATGGGCCGGTTTGCGGGCTCTGACGGATAAAGAAGCTTCGGAATATACATTGAGTAAAGTAATAACAGGAACTGACGGATGGAATCCGACAAACGAAAAATAAGAAATCATGAAACGAGCATGCACAAAGGTTTGCGCCAAAAAGTATGACCTTAATATGCGAGTTCCATGTGTAGCTAAAACAAAAAATAATTAGGATACATGAAAAAGACATTTATCATCTGCCTGTTGGCAATAAGCACTCTGTCACTAAACGCCCAGACTCAGATTAATTTGTGGGAAAAAGGCAAGATGCCGAATAGCAAAGGCATGAAAATCAAAGACAGCATTGCCAACGAACGCCAATATATTGTTGGCAATCCCAATATCGATGTCTTCACACCGTCTAAAGAGGAAAACCGCAATTTTGCAGTACTCATTATCCCCGGTGGAGGTTATGCACGTCTGGCACATGTGATTAGCGGTTCACAAATTGCTAAGTATATCAATACGCTGGGTGGAACGGCCTTTGTCCTGAAATACCGGTTGCCCGTCAGCCCCGACCTGAAACAACGTGAGATTGGCCCGTTGCAGGATGCGCAACGTGCCATGAAAATGATTCGTGCGATGGCTCCCCGCTACAATATCGATCCGAAAAAAGTAGGTGTATTCGGAACTTCTGCCGGAGGACATCTGGCCTCATCGCTTGGTGTTTATACGGAAGACTATACCGAGATAAACGACACGATTTACAAATATCCTTTTGCGCCTGATTTTATGGTACTGCTTTCACCGGTAATCACGTTGGCCGACCCGTTTGCACATAAAGGCTCTCGCGAAAACTTACTTGGCAAGAATGCTACTCCGGAAATGATCGACCGCTTTTCCACACATCTGCACGTAACGGAGAAAACACCTTCTACCCTGCTCTTTCATGCCAATGATGACAAAAGCGTTCCTTCCCTCAACAGCATCTACTTTTATACCGCGTTGCGGGAAAAAGGGGTAAATGCATCCCTGCACATCTTCCCGCACGGCGGACATGCGATAGCTTTAACGCATAATCCCATTTCCACCCAACTCTGGATGCCGATATTGGATACCTGGTTCAAAGAACTCGGATTCTAAACATTTGACACAAAGAAAAAACTTCAAAAATACTCAAACATGAAAAAGATCAAACTTCGACTTTTCATTACCCTGTTTATTCTACTATTGACTGCCGTACTGCTGATCGTCAGCCTCAATGCGGCCACTCCAGCGTTTCCCGGCGCAGAAGGAGATGGAATGTACACTACAGGTGGTCGTGGTGGTCAGGTAGTGTACGTCACCAAGCTGACTGATGATGGAACTGCAGGAACTTTACGCTGGGCAATCAACCAGTCAGGAGCACGAATCATTTTATTTAAAGTAGCCGGACTTATACCGCTTACCTCCGAGCTGCGTATCAAAAACGGCAACCTGACCATTGCCGGACAAAGCGCTCCCGGTGATGGTATTTGTCTGAAAAACTATCCGGTTGTGGTTCAGGCTAGCAATGTAATTATACGCTTCCTGCGTTTCCGTATGGGAGACGAAGCTGCGGAAGCAGCTAAACTGGCAGGAAATACCTCCTACAGTTGGGACGGAGCCGATGCCATTTGGGGACGCGACCAATCCAATATCATCATCGATCACTGCTCTATGAGTTGGAATATTGATGAATGTGCTTCATTTTACGATAACAAGAATTTCACCCTCCAGTGGTGCGTTATGGTAGAAAGTATGCGTAATTCGGTTCACTCTAAGGGTGCGCATGGCTACGGCGGTATTTGGGGTGGTGAACCGGCTACCTTTCATCACAATATTCTGGCTTTCCATGACAGTCGCAATCCGCGTTTTTGCGGAAGTCGTTATACGAATAGCTCTTCAACCGAGCTCGTGAATTTTGTCAATAATGTGATTTACAACTGGGGAGGAAATAGCAGTTATGCTGGTGAAGGAGGTTCATACAATATGATCAACAATTACTATCGATCCGGGATTGCGAGAAGTACCGGAACAACCAGTTATCGGATTGTCAGTCCAAATGGCGACGATGGCTCTAACAGTCAACCAGCTGGCACCTGGGGCGTTTTCCACCTGAGTGGAAATATGATGAGAAATAATTCCTCTGTGACGACTAACAACTGGCTTGGTTTTCAGCCTGCAAATCTGGGGACAAAGAATATTGCAGATATTGAATCATCCACCCCTTTTGCATCACCTGTAATTACGACACAAACTGCGGAGAAAGCCTATACCAGTGTAACATCTTATGCCGGAGCCAGCCTTAAGCGGGACGCGGTTGATACCCGTGTAATCAATAATATTTTGAACGGAACGGTTTCCTGCACTGCCGGAAGCAATGGCAGTACCGGTGGCTATATCGATTCACAAAAAGATGTGGGCGGCTGGCCGGCTTATACCTATGATGCAACTTTTGTTCCTGCTGATACGGATGGTGATGGGATGCCCGACAGCTGGGAGACAGCTCACAACCTGAATCCAGACAGCAATACCGATGCTCAGCTAACTACTGTGGACGGTGTTTATCCTAACCTTGAAGTTTATCTGAATAGCCTTGTATCTGACATTATTTTAAATCAGAATAAAGACGCCATAGCTGGTGTTGAAGAAACCAAAGCAAATGAACGTACAATAAAAGCCATCTTTGATCAATCAACCGGAGAAGTTCATATCCTGACTAATGAAGAAATTAAACGTGTGAATCTATTTTCGATCGCAGGTAATTTGATCATGACTCAAGACAAAAAAAACTTTCCGGTGACAGGCATTCCCTGCGGAGTATATATTGTAAAAACGGAAGGTATCAACGGAAACATTTCAACGGATAAGTTTCTCAAGATGTAACAAAACATGCTGGATAACAGCATATAAAGCCCAGAGGTGAGGTATTCCACCTTTGGGCTTATTTATTTCTCAAAAATTCCACCTTTTATACCAAATAATCAAACATTCAGCTGTGCTTCGACAGTTATATTTGCAATCATAATTTTAAACATAAATTATATCCACTAACCAAAAATCACTATTATCATGAAAAAGAGTTTTACTTTTATCGCAAGTCTGCTTCTTGCCTTTTCGACTAATTTAATGGCTGCGGACATTACCATTGATCCGACAACCAGTCTGGCAACAGCCTACACAGGAGCCGCCAGCGGTGATGTTATTATTCTGGGGGATGGAACTTATGTTGTTGATGCGAACATCAATATGACAAAAGCAATTACTATTAAAGCTCAAAATCCCAAAATGGCTACAATCAAGGGAGCAGGATTTACTTTTACGACTAATTCAATAGGGAATTTTACCGTTCAGGATATTGTTTTAGATGCCACAAAAGCAATTGTCCCACCGGCTACTACTCCAACCTATGCATCGTATGTAGTTGACTTTAATTCTGGTGCTGCAGGTTTGGTCGTAAACAACATTTTATTTGAAAATTGTACCATTAAAAACTATGGTAACTGTTTTCTACGAGCCAACCGTTATGAAGGTACTTGCGAAAGCCTTAAAGTAAACAACTGTGTCATTATAAGCAATGGTGCCGTTTCTGCATATCCGTTTTTCCAAACGACTAAAACAAAATTCGGTACTAGCCTTGAATTAACAAACTCTACCATTGCTGACTTCTCAAATGAATATATCCAAAATTACTCAACAACTGCTGGTGGAAATAATGATGCAACATACTTATTCAAGAATAATACGTTCTATAATACAGTAACAGTGGCTGCAAGAAAACCATTTACTTTTACCTCAGGAAAAGCATACATTCAGAATAATATATTTGTAAAAACAACCACTACTGCACGCGTCACCGATGTGACCATCAATGCAGCAGTGACTACTGCTGAATTTACAAACAATGTGGTGAATGATTATGACGCCGGGGCACTACTGAATTCAACAGGTTGGTCACTTAGTTCCGGAAACCAGGATGTTGTCCCCGGATTTAAAGATGTGGCCAATTATGATTTCACATTGCCGACTGGTTCTCCTTTACTTACTGCTAAGATTGGTGATCCACGCTGGTTTGGTATTACAGCCGCTATTTCAACCTCTAAATCAAACAACATCGTGATTAATGTATCCAATGAAACTATAAAGATCTCGGAACGTGCTGATATTGAGATAATCAATCTTTCAGGTAGTACAGTGAAAGCAGAAAAAGATGTCCAAACTGTCACTACAACCGATTTAGCTAAAGGCATTTACATCGTAAAAGCAACCAACTCTAACGGTTCAAATCTTCAAAAAATCATTCTCAGATAATTGATAGGTGTGTGAAATGAAAAGCCTGCTTCGGATCACTCCTTAGCAGGCTTTTCTCTGCTTGGAAGACCTACAACAATTTGTGCATATAATCTGACAATTAATCCACCCAAACGCTTTGTTTCGATATTATTTTTGTATTTAGATAACACAAAGCCTTTTTAGAACTATGAGAAAATCATTAAGACTATCGCTATCATTTGCACTAGCAGTATTTACCATTGGTCTGTTTGCTCAAACCAAAACCGTAAAAAAGAATCAACCCTGGTCGGTGCGCATGGCGCAATCCGATATTATTCGTAATCCCGAAGCCTGGATGCTCGACTTCACAAAAGAGTTGAAATGGAACTACTGTCAGGGATTAGGCTGTCAGGCAATACTCGATGTCTATGATCGCTATGGCGACAAAAAGCTTTACAATTATGTGAAAGCTTATACCGATACGATCATTGACCAGAACGGACAAATCCGCACCTACAAAAAAAGCAACTATTCGCTCGACTTGGTGAATCCGGGTAAGATCTTATTCCGCATGTATGCATATAGCGGAGACAAACGGTTAAAAATTGCACTGGACACACTGCGTTCGCAACTGGCAACCCATCCCCGCACACCGGAAGGCGGATTCTGGCACAAAAAAGTATATCCGAACCAAATGTGGTTAGACGGACTTTATATGGGCGCACCTTTCTATGCCGAATACAATAAAACCTTCAACCATCCCGAAGATCAGGCTGATGTAGTCAAACAATTCCTTCTCGTAGCCAAACATACTTACGATCCCCAAACCGGCCTCTTTCGCCACGCCTGGGATGCCAGCAAAGCAATGCCCTGGGCCGATAAAGCAACCGGCCAGGCACCTCACGTATGGGGACGTGCGATGGGCTGGTACATGCTGGCAATTGTCGATGCTCTCGATTTCCTGCCTAAAAATCAACCGGGAAGAGATTCTATGATTGTTATTCTTCGTAATGCATGCAAAACCCTGCTGAAATATCAGGATAAAACCTCCGGAGCATGGTATCAGATCGTAGATCTGCCTACCCGCAAAGGTAACTATCAGGAAGCAACCTGCACCTCAATGTTTGCCTATGCCATGTTGAAAGGTGTACGTAAAGGTTATCTGGGTCAGGAATTCAGAGCTGCCGGGCTGAAAGCATACAATGGCCTCATCAATAATTTCATCAAGGTAGATGCCAACGGAGTCGTTTCGCTCACCCGCTGCTGTGCAGTAGCCGGATTGGGAGGAAATCCTTATCGCGACGGATCGTTTGAATATTACATTCACGAACCTATCCGTGACAATGATCCGAAAGGAGTTGGTCCGTTTATCATGGCGAGCCTGGAGGTAGAGAGACTAAAGAAATAGAGTGTAGGATAACCAAAAACAAAACCTGAGATGAAATTCAAGTCAATACTGACAGCTATTACCTGTACATTCCTGTTTGGAGGAAACGGCATGGCTCAGGAATCTAAAACTTTAGCCTTTCCCGGTGCGGAAGGCTTCGGTAAATATACCACCGGCGGTCGTGGCGGTGAAATCGTTTACGTGACCAATCTTGATGATGACGGACCGGGATCATTACGCAGATCACCGGTATCACCGACCTGCGCAACAACGTGATATATAACTGGGGGGGCAATAGCACCTATGGAGGCGAAACTCATGTGGCTAACATCGTCGGCAATTATTATAAACCCGGCCCGGTTACACCGGATAGCCGCAGGACCTACTTCTTCAATCCATCGAATGAGACCAGTGGTAAAGCTGTTGGTTTTGGTAAATTCTATGTTTCGGGAAATATTCTGGAAGGAAATGAGGCCATCAATAAAGACAACCGCAAGGGAATCAAACCCCAATCGCCGGTTGATATGGATTCTATCCTGTTTATAAAACCGCTGAACGATGCCGGCATCAAAACTGAAACGGCGCAACAAGCGTTCGTATCTAGAAATCAGAAAACCCTGCCCAACTTAGCGTTGGAGCTAAAACAAAAAGCCCTGTCCGACAAATGATCAGACAGGGCTTTTATAATTTGTAAAGAAACAGAATTACTCCTGCTCTTTCTTTCTGCCGTAGAAAATATAACCTAAAATCGACAGGAGTAGAATACCCATTGCCGAATAAGCAATTGCTTCCGTCCTATCAATGGATTTCGGATCGTAGGTAAAGACAATTTCATGATCACCTGCGGGCAAGGCTAATGCACGTAAAATATAATTTACGCGACCGATCTTCACCTCTTTGCCATCGACTTTTGCTACCCAACCTTCAGGATAATAGACTTCACTGAAAACAGCAATTCCATCTTTCGAAGCATGTGATTTATATACCAGTTTATTGGGCGCATACGAAGTTAGTTTAACTGTCGCAGTGGAATCCAATGCAGTAGCCGTGGCAGGCAACACACCTTCAAAACGTTTGTCGGCAACCGCTGTCTTCGCTGGATTCAGGTCTTTGATCGCATCAATCTCTTCGTCCGCATTGCTCACCCACTTCAGCTCACTCACAAACCAGGCATTACCCAATGCACCGGGATTCCGTTGAGCCATTACATGACCTTGTTTATCCCCTACGATTACATATTTCGTATTGAGCATATTCAAAGTAGGCATATGAGCTTTGCTTAAATAGAAGTCGATCATATCCTGATAACGACGCAATTTGGCTGCGTGATATCCACCCACCGATTTGTGGTAATACGAAGTAGAAGCATCGTTAAACGGATCTACCGTGGTATTGAACACACGGAAGTTCGGGTCTTTATCCTGAAGAATCTGCTCATCGGCCGCCGATTTCGGGAACGGATTGGAGATCTCACGGGGATACATAAACTTATCGCTGTTGAGATAACGCTTGTTTACACCACCCATATCGATCAAACAGAGTAAAGCGATCAAACCGACAGCCAGTCCACTTTTGATTTTGTCTTTGGCAAACAGGAAAAGAATGCCAGCGCCAACCAGCACAATAAAGAAGCTGCGCCATGCATCAGCCGTAAAGATAGCTTCACGAGCCGTTTTGAGATTCTCAACCACAGGTGCAAGCTGAGGATTCATATTCACCTGAGGTAAGATACTCTCCACCTCTTGCTGACTCAAAAAGTCGAAGAACAGGGTAGGCATCAGGGCAAATAATGCTGAAATACCCCCCGTAAGTGCCAGTGCGGAGATCGTTGCTTTTTTATTTTCCAATACAATGGATGGCTTCTCAATGATTTTCTTCAATGCCAATACTGCTAACAACGGAATAGTGAATTCAGCCACTACCAGTATAGACGAAACAGCCCGGAACTTGTTGTACATCGGCATATAATCGAGGAAAATATTGGTAAACCACATCATGTTTTTTCCCCATGATAGGAAAATCGCAAGCGCAGTCACCACAAACAAAGGCCAGGAAAGTGTTCCCTCCACCACGAAAAGTCCGAAAATAAAGAGTGCCAGTACAAATGCGCCTACATATACAGGACCGGAAGTAAAGGGTTGATCGCCCCAATACTGGTTCTGTTGTGAAAGCATCTGTCCGTACTCCGGATTAATTTTCTCACGGGCAATCTCATTTGCACCTAAAGCACCGGTAGCACCCCCTTTTGCATTGGGGACAAGTAACGACCAGGTTTCGCCTTTACCATAACTCCATTGTACGATGTAGTCACGCTCCAAACCTGAAGCTGTCTGGTTGGAAACCGTTTGATCGGAAGCCGGTTGGTTAGGAGCCTGTTGAACATTTTTAGCAGGACTGTGAGTCAGTTCAGCTTTACCACGAATAGTTTGTTTACTATATTCGTAGGTGTGATACAAACTGGTAATGTTGATAGCCACACCAATAAGTCCGGCAAATAACAAAACAGCAGAAGCTTTGAAGAATTTCGGCAGCTCTTTCAATCGGATAGCTTCGACAAAGAAAGAAATCACCAAAGCCGCAATCACAAAAAGGAAATAGTATGACATCTGCACGTGGTTCGACAGAATCTGTAAAGCCATAAACAATGCCGTGATAATTCCGCCCAGCCAGTAACGTCCGCGATAAGCCAGTATCACTCCGCCAATTACCGGTGGCACATAAGCCAGCGTTGCAAATTTCCAGATGTGTCCGGCTTCAATTATAATGAAAAAATAGGAAGAAAAGGTCCAGATGATTGATCCTAATACAGCAAGATCTGTACGAATGCGCAATGCCTTGAGCAAAATAAAAAAACCGATCAGCATCAGGAAGATAAGACTGGCAGGAGATGGTAAATACATCATCAACAACTGGGTAACGTTGCGAAACAGATTTGCCGATCCAAAGCTGGGCGCAATCTGATACGTGGGCATGCCGCTGAAAACAGTACCTGTCCAGCGAGTTACTTCACCTGTCTTAGCAAAATATTCGCCCATCTCATGCCCGTTGGCCAATCCCTGACGGGTATCACCCTGGAACAAAACCTTTCCTTCGATAATATCGGGAGTAAAGTATCCGATCGATATTACCATAAAGACAACAATGGCAGCCAGATACGGCCAAAGTTTTTTGAAATCAATTTTCTTCATGGAATAATTTATAATATGATAATATGCAAATGTGCCAATAAATAATCAGACAAAACAAAAAGAGACACAAAGATCGGAAGCGCATTGACCTGAATCAAAGCAAAACCACCTTTGTGTCTCCTATCGTTTCAATGCGGGATTGAATTAATAACGATAATGATCGGGTTTGTACGGACCGTCTGCCGAAATGCCGAGGTAAGCGGCCTGTTTGTCGGTCAGGGTAGTCAGTTTCACACCGATTTTTTCCAGGTGCAGACGAGCCACCTCTTCATCGAGTTTTTTAGGTAAAACGTAAACGTTTACCTCGTAGTCGTTGGTGAAGAGTTCGATCTGAGCCAGTGTCTGGTTCGTAAACGAGTTACTCATCACAAATGAAGGGTGACCGGTCGCACAACCGAGGTTCACTAAGCGTCCGTCTGCCAACAGAAGAATTGAGTGACCTTCGGGGAAGAAATATTGATCAACCTGAGGTTTGATATTACGAGCTTTGATGCCCGGATAGTTTTTCAGTTTTTCAACCTGAATTTCATTGTCGAAGTGACCGATGTTGCAGACAATTGCGTTGTCTTTCATCTTCGCCATGTGTTCGATGGTGATGATGTCGCAGTTTCCGGTCGTAGTTACGTAGATATCACCTTCTGCCAATGCATCTTCCATGGTGGTTACTTTGAACCCTTCCATAGCAGCCTGCAAAGCACAGATCGGGTCGATCTCAGTTACAATTACACGGGCGCCGTATGAACGCATAGAGTGCGCACAACCTTTACCCACATCACCGTATCCGCATACAACCACCACTTTACCGGCAATCATGATGTCGGTAGCGCGTTTGATACCGTCAGCCAATGATTCGCGGCAACCGTAAAGGTTATCAAATTTCGATTTGGTCACCGAGTCGTTCACGTTAAACGCAGGGAACAGGAGTTTACCTTCCTGCATCATTTGATACAGACGGTGCACACCGGTAGTAGTCTCTTCAGACACACCGCGGATTTCGGGCAACATGGTTGACCAGATGGTATTGTTTTCTTTGAGAACGTTTTTCAGAATTTTGTACAGCTCTGCCTCATCTTCTCCACCGGGAATTTTATCAAGTACCGTTGCGTCTTTTTCTGCTTCGCAACCCACGTGAATCATCATGGTGGCATCGCCTCCATCGTCCACAATTACGTTCGGACCTTTACCTCCGGGGAAGCGCAATGCCTGAAGTGTACACCACCAGTACTCTTCAAGGGTTTCACCTTTCCATGCGTATACGGGAACACCCGCAGCAGCAATTGCCGCAGCAGCATGATCCTGGGTAGAGTAAATATTACAGCTCACCCAGCGCACATCGGCACCAAGCTCAACGAGGGTTTCGATCAGAACGGCAGTCTGGATAGTCATGTGAAGTGATCCCATGATACGAGCGCCTTTCAAGGGTTTGTCCTTGCCGAATTTCTCGCGCAAAGCCATCAGACCGGGCATCTCTACTTCTGCCAATTCGATCTCTTTTCTCCCGAAGTCGGCCAGACTCATATCGGCCACTTTATATGGGATTTCTGAAAATAGTTTTTCTGACATAACTCTTTTGAATAATTAGAATGCAAATGTAGAAAAATAATGGGAAAGATTCAGATAATCCTATGAACTAGATTGAAATAGAATGAAATTCTGGGCATCACCCTGCCATAAACATATCCCCTCACCCGATTGTTTCAATATTCTATGGAAGCAAATATTCAAAACAGACTGGCGAATGCCCGAAGCCCCTACCTGCAACAGCATGCCGACAATCCGGTGGATTGGTACGAATGGGGTGAAGAAGCGTTGGCGAAAGCCAAACAAGAGAATAAACCGTTGATCATCAGCATCGGATACGCAGCCTGCCACTGGTGTCATGTAATGGCACACGAGTCGTTTTCTGACCCGAAGATTGCAGAGCTGATGAATAAGCATTTCATCTGCATTAAAGTAGACCGCGAAGAGCGACCTGATATTGATCAGATCTACATGGAAGCCGCCCAACTGATTACAGGACGGGGAGGCTGGCCGTTGAATGCCTTTGCCCTACCCGATGGAAGACCGTTTTACGCTGCCACATACTTCCCGCCCCTTCAATGGAGCGATGTGGTACGCCAACTTGCCGGTCTTTTCCAGTCCGATTATAAACGCGTGCTGGATGCAGCAGAATCACTTATGCAAGGGATTCAGACGAATCCGTTTATAGTTACGGAAGATGATTCTCTAACCATCTTCACGAAATCGGATTATAATGAGACTTTTGCACATCTGCTTTCACAGGTGGATTTCGAACAAGGCGGATTAAAAGGGGCTCCGAAGTTTATGATGCCGGTCGGATGGGAGTTTTTGCTGCAATATTACCACCACACGAGAAATGAAAAAGCCCTCGATGCGGTAATCATTACCCTCGATGCCATGAGCAAAGGAGGTATTTACGACCAGATCGGCGGTGGATTTGCACGCTATTCGACCGATGCGCAGTGGTTAGTACCTCATTTCGAGAAAATGCTCTACGACAATGCACAACTGATCAGCCTGTATGCCCACGCATATCAAATCACGCAGGATAAAAACTATGCAAATATCATCGAACAGACCATCTCTTTTGCTGAAAGGGAGCTGATGAGTCCGGATGGCGGCTTCTACTCCTCCATTGATGCAGACAGTGAGCATGTAGAAGGAAAATATTATGTCTGGACAAAAAAAGAATTTGATGAAACCATCGACCCCGAAGTGGCTGAATTGATGGCTGAATTTTATCATATCACGCCATCGGGTAATTGGGAAACTGGCAAAAACATCCTCCATTATACCACAGCCAAAGCCCAATTTGCAGAAAAGATGGGGATTGATCCCGATTCGTTTATTGAGTTGATCACCCGAACGAATGAGCTACTCTTTCGCAAACGGAATAAACGAATTCGCCCCACCACTGATGATAAAATCCTGACCGCATGGAATGCACTTATGCTCAATGGATATGTGGATGCATATAAGGCATCAGGCAATCCGGGATATCGGTCAACGGCTCTTCACCTTGCCGCTTTTCTTGAAGAAAAGATGCTGTACGAAGGGAAGCTCTACCGGAATTACAAGGGTGGTAAAGCGACAGTAAATGCTTTTCTCGACGATTACGCGTTGCTGGCGAATGCTTATATTCATCTATACGAAGTAACCTTTGATTTTCATTGGTTGCAAATGAGCCGGCAACTGACCGATTATGCCTTGAAGCACTTCACCAGACCAAACAGCGAGATGGTATTTTATACCTCCGACCTGTCTGACAAACTGATTACCCGCAAAATCGACTATACCGACAACGTTATTCCCGCTTCCAACTCGGTTTTTGCCCACGTCCTGCATAAACTTGGAATCCTTTTTGATGATAACACCTATACGGAACGGGCTGAAAGTATGTTACAAAGATTGGGCGAACAAGTGATTCCGGGCGGAACTTACTTTGCCAACTGGGCATTGCTGGCGGGCAAGCTGCTTTTTCCTTCTTGCGAAGTGGTCGTCACAGGTGAGGATGCTGCAAATGTCGCAATCAATATTCAAAAACATTATCTTCCGGATGTAGTCATTGCCGGAG
This sequence comes from Bacteroidales bacterium, assembly GCA_963668555.2. Lineage (GTDB taxonomy): Bacteria > Bacteroidota > Bacteroidia > Bacteroidales > UBA7332 > CAXXIC01. The sequence continues at coordinate 2,356,839 of CAXXIC010000001.1, read as the reverse complement.
GAAATATAGAGAACCTCCCGCTTTTGAAAGACAGGATTACAAACAAGCAGACAAGCATTTACGTCTGCCGCAATAAGGTATGTAACCTACCTGTGGATACGGTGGAAGAGGCGCTGAAATTATTATTGACAACTAATGAATAATGGTTTTATTGGTCACAAAAGCTATTAAAGTGGAGATACAATGGCATTAAATCGTAAAACTTCAGGTCTAAACACAGGTTTTTAACATGCAATCACCTTATATTCCCCCAAAAAACACGATTCTTATCAGATTCGTTAAAATCATCCGATTATTTCGCCCAATATTTAAATTTATATTGCTTATTTTGTGACACAAAGATTATCAATTGCTTTCAAGGGCCATGTTGATAATGAAACCTTAAATCTATGACTACGTCAAACAAAAATACATTTTTCAAAGAGTTGTCAAAATACGAAACGGCCGATCTGTATCTTACCGATAGAACAGATCAGTTACATAAGGAAATATATCAAAATTGCTTTGCTATAAACCTGACAACCGAATTGGCCAAACAGATTTCCACGGAAGAGGTTATTGACTTCCTCTCAAAGATAAAAACGAACAGACTACAACAGCTAATCAATAGCAACTTAGATATTGATCTGTTCTACTATCTGTGGTTTGATGAGATGGAAGGGCAATTAAGAATCAACTTCATCAACTCGAATCACGAAAAACTGCCCTTCGAAGGAGATGTGCGTTTTGTAGAAACCGAACACGAAGTCATTTACAGTTTTCTTACCTCTCCCTACTTAGACGGTTTACTTATGAGCGAACAAAACAAAAAGGAGTCTCAAACCGAAATTACAGACAATGAATCTCAGATCCTGGTGTATAAGGCGAGAATAGAAAACAATGTAAGGAGGGGATGAAAAGATCCTATTCGCAAGAAGGATTATATTGGACGAAAAGTGATATCTGATTCCGGATTAACCACTGTGCAACTAAATATTATAGGTAAATCCTGAGATTTATTATATGACAACGAATCAGGAACATCAAATAATAATCAACCGAAACCTTCGATCACAGCGAAGGCTTCGGTGTTTTTAAATCCTATTTCTCCATCTGCATCACCGCCTCAACCAGCCGGATAAACTCGTGGCGATAGCCCTGGCGATCTTCACCGATGCTTTTGCGGGCAAGGTCAATCACCTGTTGGTAAGTGGCATCGCCTTTAAAGTCAGAGTTTTTCAGCAATTGGCCAAACATTGCCACTGCCGAAGCAAAGGCGTAATCATCGCTCATGTTTTTCCCCTTATCGCTTACCATAACGGGGAGTTCCAGTTTCTGGCTAGTATTGCTGTCGATCGGTTTGTAACGAAGTTTTACCGTCATCAGCTCGTTATTGGCAGCACCGCTCTGCACAGGCTTAGTCGTTGAAGTCTGGTATTTCAGATCATCCACTCCGCCAAAGGTATTCTTCACTCCGACCGGAATGAGTTCATAGAATGCCGTCACCGTATGGCCTGCGCCAAGTTCGCCCGCATCTTTAGTGTCGTCGTTGAAATCTTCTTTGTTCAGCAAACGGCTTTCGTAACCCACCAGGCGATAGGCATTCACGTAAGCGGGATTAAACTCCACCTGAATCTTCACATCTTTAGCCACCGCATACATCGTTGAGCCGAACTCGTTCACCAACACGCGATTGGCTTCCTGTAGATTATCAATATAGGCATGGTTGCCATTGCCTTTCTGGGCCAGGGTTTGCAGTTTATCGTCTTTGTAGTTGCCCATGCCGTAGCCTAACACGGTCAGGTAAATACCGGACTGACGTTTTTCCGAAATCAGGTTTTCCAGTTCATTGACCGAAGAAACGCCTACATTGAAATCACCGTCGGTACAAAGGATCACGCGGTTGTTTCCCCCTTTGATCAGGTTCTTCTCCGCATTCCGGTACGCCAGCTGAATACCTGCGCCACCGGCAGTAGAACCACCTGCCTGCAAATTGTCGAGCGCTTCGAGAATCTTTTGCTTGTCGGCTCCGGAGGTAGAAGGCAATGCTTCACCGGCCGCACCGGCATAGACCACAATCGAAACGCGGTCCTTGTCCCGCAGGTTATTGACCAACAGTTTGAGCGATGACTTTACCAACGGTAATTTATTGGGTTCATCCATCGAACCGGATACATCCAGTAGAAAAACGAAGTTGGAAGCGGGCAGATTATCCGACGGAATCTCTTTGGCCTTCACCCCGATGCGCACCAATAGGTGATCCTTATTCCACGGACAAGGCTGCGACTCGGTCAGGATATTCACCGGATGATTACCTTTGGGTGAAGGATAATTGTAGGAAAAATAGTTGATAAATTCCTCAACGCGCACACTCTCCTTCTCCGGTTTCTGTCCCAGATTGATCATGCGGCGGGCATTGCTGTACGATGCGGCATCCACATCGAGCGAGAAGGTCGAAAGCGGCTCGCTTTTAGAGTCTTTGAAACGGTTTTCGGGGGTTGCGGCATACTCTTCTTCATTAACCTGTTCGTCTGGCTTGATCACCGGCGGGCAGAAACGTTTAGTTGCTCGCATAGCCCCATATCCGATCGCTACTATGTCATCAGTCCCCTTGTCAAAGTTAACAGCACCTACCGCAGAGGTCGATTCCATTACGACCTCTTGTAAAGCCTGATGGAAAGGTCTCAAGGCTACATCATACCGTTCTTTTATTACTTTAATCTCTTTACTTTCATAACCAAGATAGGAAAAGACCAACGTTTTTCCCTTTTGTACTGCGATGGAATAACGACCATTCGCATCGGAAACTGTGCCGGATTTTGCTCCTTTGATCGTGATCGATACACCGGCAAGCGCTTGACCCGACTCTGCTTCTGTTACTTTACCGGTTACAGTCAACTTCACCGGAGTGGATTGAGCAAATACAAGCATCGCTGATAATAAGATGGCAATTACGGAGATTGCCTTTACAACTTTAGTTTTCATACTATAGAATTTAATGGGTTGAAAATCGTTTTTCTCAATAGATGCGGCGACTTCGGGAATTCCATAAAAGAATTTCTATTTTTGTGGAAAATATTTCCGAATAAGAAATTTCACTGTAATAGCAATTTGAAAATCAGGCAAACATACACCAACCTTAGCGATGAAGATTTACTGAAACGCTATGCGGAATCGTCCGACCAGGAGGTGCTGGGACTACTTTATACCCGCTATATCCCGCTCGTGTACGGACTTTGCCTGAAATACCTGCAACAACAGGAAGATGCAGAAGATGCCGTGATGCAGATCTACGAAGAGCTCTCGCAGAAAATCCTCAACTACGAAATCGGAAATTTCAGAACCTGGCTTTATAGTGTGGCAAAGAATCACTGCCTTCAGATTTTACGGAAAAGCCAACCGCTGCTTTTTGAAGAAATCAGCGAAAAGATTGTGGAAACGGAGCATTTCGAGCATCTAATAGACACAAGCGAAAGCATCGAGAAGGAAAGTGCACTGAATTATTGCCTGAAGACTCTGCCCGAAGAACAAAAACGATGCATCGTCCATTTCTTCTTTGAAGAGTGTTCATACGCCGATGTGGTCGATCTGACCGGATTTGCATTGAATAAGGTGAAAAGTTATATCCAAAACGGGAAACGGAATCTCAAAATCTGCATGGTAAAAGTTTTAAACAACTAAGATGAAGCTCAAACACTACATACAAGGTGACAAGCGGGGCAAAGAGGCCAACCGGCTTGAGCGGCAGGCGATGAGCGATCCGTTTCTGCATGATGCACTGGATGGTTTTGATGCTGTCCCGGGCCATCATGCAGATACGCTGGAAAGGCTGGAAAAGAAAGTATCACTCCGATCTACCACGAAAAAACGGAAACAACAAATCACCTGGTGGTCGATGGCTGCAACCGTACTGTTGCTGATCGGACTGGGCGGCTATATATTTATACAAAATGAGGAGAAAAATGCACCTATAATCGCAACCACCCGGGACATTACTCCAAAAGCGGAAGAATCGAAAGATAAAGTCGCAGAAATCGCTAAACAGGCTGAAGAAATCCGGCAGGAAGAAAAAAGGAAATCCGTTCAAAAGTTTACTCCACCGGTCATCAAACCGGATGAAGAAGTTAGCCAGGTAGAGGAAATGGCAACCCAACAGGAAGTAATGGAATCCACAGCGGCAGTCGGCGCCGTTAACTTTGACAAAGGAACGGATGAAATAGTCGCACCGATGCAGGTTATAACAGCTGAAGCGACCGATATATACTTTATTCACGGAAAAGTGGTGGATGAATCGGGTCAGCCTTTGATGGGTGCAAATATTAAGGAAATAGAGTCTGGCAAGGAAACTATTACCGATCTGGAGGGAAGATTTACCCTGAGGGTGATGAATCCCGATTCAGCGAAGTTAAAAGCAACCTATATCGGGTACAACGCAGAAGAGACCAAAGCATCTACCGATGTCGAGTCTATTATCGCTATGAATCCGAATAAAAAATCGTTGAACGAGGTAGCTGTGATCGGTTACGGAGCCAGGAAATCAGCACAACCTAAAGCTATTTCAGAAAAAGAAAGTCAGAAGAAACAGGCCTTCTTTGGACAAAAAGAGTTTCAGGAATTTGTAAAAAAGAACACAAGGAAGAATATCTGTGGAGAACAGCGAGCTTATGTGAACGTTGAATTCTCAATTGGACTGAAAGGAACTCCTTATGGATTTAATTTCAAAGAATTCTCCTGTGAAGAAGCGAAACAGGAAATGGAACGACTACTTATTCATTCTCCTCACTGGACAAAACCTGATCAAAAGGTGCTGATCAAAATAAGTTGGTAAATCTCCAATCTTACGATAAAAAAACCGGGGCAACATTATCAGAATGCAGCCCCGGTTTTTTATTCAATTCTCAGTTCTTTTTTTCGTAGAAACAAGCCCCCTCACTTTCAATCTGGTCGATCAATTCATGATTCTGTAGGGTGTTAAAGCTAACTACATCAAACCGGTAAGTCATTAGTGTTTCTTCATTAAGCTCGTAGGCAATTTCTTTCGCAATGGCAGGTGTAAGTAGATCACCTTTAATTGCAATATCTACATCATCAGAGCATTTACAGTCGGCTTGCGTACGTGAGCCAAAAATCAAAGCCTCCTGCACAGCTTCATATTTTGACAAGATCTCACGAATCAGCCGTAATTCTTCATCTCTAATTCCAAACATAGTCGTATTTATTTTAAGGTTTTAACTATTTTCCAGACAACACAAAATATTGCAAATCTTAATTGCGTCTATTCTCAAGAGAAGATGGTGAAAGAACAAAATAAAGCCAACCTCTTCCAACACAAATATAAAAAATTGCCCTGAATATTTCTTCCTCTTTAGTTGAAATATTCAGGACAAAACAATTAATATAATAAGAACTATCTATTTTCTCCGTTTATCATAATGTCTGGAATCACCCCACTGCGAGAATCCGACCTCGTTGTCAGCCAATTTGATGCGGACTTCGATGCAACGGGTGCAGTCATCCGCATTTTCATCGGTACAGGGTTTATTTTCGTAGAGTTTGTAGTCGTTGCGATAAACGCCGGGAGTGATGTTGGGCATGATAATATTGGCACCGGTACGAATGACTTTTTCGCGCCCCAATTTATCAATCGCCTGTAAAGCAGTAGTGGCGGCAATATTGATATCCTTCATCATGATGCGGAGAATGGCCACCATATTCTGCGTCATATCGAAGCGCTTTTGCAATGGCCAAAGGGTGTCCCGATACGTATAAAGCGGGGTATCGGGATGTTCAATATAGGGTCCCATGCCACACATATCAATATCCAGTTCTTTCATAAAGAGCAGATCACCTGCCAAATCATCAACCGTCTGAAACGGCAGGCCCACCATTACGCCCGTTCCTACCTGATAACCGATTTGTTTCAATGAGCGCAGACATTCGATCCGACTCTGATAACTGTGATTACCGTCTTGTGGATGTATTCGGGCATAAAGGTCCGGATTGGAGCTTTCGATTCGCAACAGATAACGATGCCCTCCGGCTTCGAACCAGCGGCGATAGGTCTCTTCGCTTTGTTCGCCGCATGAGAGGGTAACTCCCAACTCATCTTTCGATAACGCTTTGATTTCCCGTAAAAGACTCTCTACATGTTCGGTAAATGCAGGAGAAACAATTTCCCCCGATTGCAAAACGATAGAGCCAAACTGTTGCTCATAAGCATATTTGGCCGCATCGAGAATCTCCTCATCGGAAACAGTATAGCGATGCACTGATTTATTATCGGACCGGATTCCACAATACAGGCAGTTCTTGGCACAACGGTTGGAGAATTCAATCAATCCGCGCAGATAGACAACATTGCCCACTTCGGTCTCTTTTACCTCTGCAGCACGCTTGAGCAGAAGTTGTCGCTCCCCCCCTTCCGCCTGAAGAAGTTGAATTAAGTCCTGGCGTGAGAATTGATCTTGTTGGAGGATATCGGCAATCATCTATTAACATTAATAAAAGGTGCTGTCACACGATCGAAAATTCCGTGCAAATAGGCAATTGCCATTCCGTAGTTAGTCACGGGAACATCCTTATTTGAAGCATGTTTGAGGCGATTGATAATTTGCTTGCGTGTAACCATGCAACCACCGCATTGTATAGCTAAAGCATATTGCGACATATCTTCGGGGAATGGAGCTGTCCCTGACACAAAATCATACTCAATCTTTTTGCCCGAGAACTGATTAATCCAGCGGGGAAGTTTCACCCGACCGATATCGTCACAAGTAACCTGATGTGTACACGATTCGAGGATCAGGATTTTATCTCCGTCTTTCAGTTCGGAAAGTTTCTTTGCTCCTTCCATGTAAGAGGTAAAATCGCCCTTGAAGCGGGCAAAGACAATGCTGAAACTGGTAAGTGGCACATCTTTTGGCACGATCTTCGATACAAAGCCAAACACCTGACTGTCGGTAATCGCCAATGCGGGACGAATACCTGTTTTCAGGAAATCTTCGAGTTCTGTTTCTTTCACGGTTACGCAAATGGCATCGTGATCGAGTACGTCCCGTAATGTCATTACCTGCGGAAGAATCATCCGTCCTTCAGGAGCAGCCAAATCAATCGGTGTAATCAGTAAAACCACATCTTTCGGTTTAATCAAACCTTCCAGCAAATGCGGTTTCACAAATGCTGTTGTTGGAATCACCGGCTTTAGGGCTTCAATAATCCGGTCACGCATAGTCAAATCAAGCGTATTTGTCTCGATAACCGGGGCTTCCGTCGTTACACGAATTTTCTTCAACGTTTCAGTTTCCAACTGTTCCAAATCGCTTTTCTGATGAAGAATCAAATACGGCACATCGAAACTGTTCAACAATCCGATGAGCTGAATCTCTTCAACATCAAACGTATTGTGCGCCATTACCACCAATGCCGCATCGAGCGTGGGTAAAACCTGTTTGGTACGCTCCACTCGTTTGGCCCCCAGATCACCTTCATCATCAATGCCGGCTGTATCGACCAAAATAGCCGGACCAATCCCAAAAATCTCCACCGATTTCTTTACCGGATCGGTGGTTGTTCCTGCTTGTTCCGACACGATAGCTACATCCTGGCCCGACAATAGGTTTATTAATGAACTCTTTCCGAGATTTCTGCGGCCGAATATGCCGATATGCGGTTTTAAATCTTTTCCTTTCATAGTGATAGGGAAGCCCCTCCCCGACCCTCCCCGAAAGGGAGGGAGAAAGAGAGCATATTTTATATATTCTACATTAACGTTCCTATTATCTGTGCTTGCGTCTTCCACCCCTCTTTCGGAGGGTCCCGATAGCTATCGGGAGGGGAGGCCTCTTAGAAGTATAGATCTCTTTCCCCCTGTCTTATTCGTTCCAATCGCTCTCTCAGCTGTTCCTGCATTTTCGGTTCCAGGGTATCGATATTCTTTTGAATAACCGCCCAGCCTTTTTCGGCTATAGTGGGAGTGGCGTAATCATTTAAGTATTCCGCCAGAGTCAAAATGGCATTAGGGGTACAAAATCTTTTGATAAAACCCGGTACGGAGAATTCCATGAAATGCTCACCAGTTCTCCCCATGCGGTAACAAGAGGTACAGAACGAGGGTAACATATCCTGCTCCAGCAGTTCTTCAACGATTTCGCCTAACGAACGGCTATCGTTGATCCGGAACTGCTCTTTGCGCAAATCCTGCGGGATTTCATCGACCGATGCATAGCTGCCTAATTCGAGCTTAGTTCCGCCATCTATTTGCGAAACGCCAAATTGCAATAACTCGTTGCGAAGCGAAACCGGCTCACGTGCTGTCAAAATCATCCCCGTATAGGGTACAGCCAGACGAAGAATTGCAATCAGCCGGGCAAAATCCTCATCACTGACGAAATATTTATCCCCCAGTTTCAGGTTGTTGGCATCTTTAATTCGGGGAAATGAAATGGTATGCGGACCAACGTTGTAACAAGCTTCGAGGTGATTGGTATGACGTACCAAAGCCAGAACCTCAAATTTCCAGTCGTATAAACCGAACAACGCGCCGATTCCGACATCGTCAATTCCGGCTTCCATAGCCCGGTCAAGAGAAGTAACCCGATATTCATAATCGGCTTTCTTTCCACTGAGGTGATACATTTTATAAGCCTCGGGATGGTAGGTCTCCTGAAAAATCTGATAGGTTCCGATTCCGGCCTCTTTGACCACTTTGAATCCTTCAATCTCCATCGGAGCGGCATTGATATTGACCCTGCGTATTTCACCGTTGCCTTTTTTCACGCTATAAGCCACCTTTACGGTATGAGCAATGAATTCAGGGCTATATTCTTTATGTTCGCCATAGACCAGAATCAACCGCTTTTGACCGTGATCTTCCAGGGCTTCTATCTCTTTGATGATTTCCTGATCACCAAGTGTCACACGTACAGTCTCTTTATTCGAAGCCCGAAAGCCGCAGTAGGAACAATTATTGGCGCATTTGCTTCCGATATAAAGCGGAGCAAACAAAACGATGCGGTTTCCATACACGCGACGTTTCAACTCACGAGCGCCCTGCTTGATTTCCTCAACCATCCCGGGATCATCAGCATTGAGCAAAGCGGCTGTTTCCTGCAATGTCAGTCTGTTTTTAGCTAATGATTTGGCGATAATCTCGCGTACACGGGCTTTATCTGGTTTTTCGCTATCGAGAAACTGCCACAATTCGGCAGGGTCGATGAACGGCTTCATCGGCTCATCGGGGATATTGTATTTTTCAGGAGTAAATCTCATGTTGATTAGAATAAATAGTTCTGCTGAACAAAATGAATTTTCGTAGAAATAGTTTGTCCAAACCCCTATAGAGTTATACCTGACAAAATTAGCCATTTGACAGAAACAGCTGATTTATTTCGTGTTAATCTATGGTAAGAGAATTCTTTATTTTAGATCAAATATAAAGTAACAAATAAAGAACGCTAAGCCTTTCATTGCAAACGACGAAGATTTACCCGGAAAATATCAACAAACCCACACAAAATTCCGTTCTATTGTTAATCAGGTCATTTAAACAGACTTACCTCTACTAAACCAAAAAGAATGAGAGGATTCTTATTTTTACTATCTTTCATCTGTCTACATTTCGGGATTGAAGCAAGAAACGGAAAAAAGCTAGCTTCAATCCCCTTTGAAATGGTGGGCAGCTATGCCATAATCAAAGCAAAAATCAACAATTCATCAACGCTCAATCTAATCCTTGATTCCGGTGTTCGCTCCACCCTGATTACCGAACTTACGGCTAATGATAGTATTTCATTAAATTATTCCGAAAACATCTTCCTGAAAGGGTTAGGCACAGGGAATCAACTTAAAGCCCTGACCAGTAAAGACAATACTATTCAATTTGGAAAAATCAACCTCGACAAACAGACTATCTATGTACTTGAAGAGGATATTTTCAACCTGTCGAAACATACCGGTACGAAAATCAATGGATTGCTGGGTTCCGATTTCTTTCAGGGATATATAGTCAAAATTGACTATGATAATAAACGAATTATATTTTACGAAAGTTCGTCGTTTACAGCACCCAAGAATTTCACGCCGCTCCCGATTCAGATCGAAGGTCAGAAGATGTTTGTCCGCATTCCAATTATCGAAACGAACGGCTCAACCAAAGAGGTCAAAATGCTGGTGGATACAGGCGCTGAACTGGCAGCCTGGTTTCGTGCATACGGCAAAGATCCGGTAAAGATTCCGAAAAAAAACATTCGAGGCTATATTGGACAGGGATTAAATGGCGATATCAAAGGCTACCTGGGACGAATTCCTCACATTAAGATCGGAAAATCAGTACTGCATTACCCGGTCGTCACCTTTCCCGATTCGATATCAATCGCTGAAGTTTTTGTTGAATCACAACGCGACGGAACTATTGGCAGCCAGATTCTTAGCAGATTTAATCTGATTTTCGATGAAATGAACAACACGATTTACTTCAAGCCCAATGCAGGTTTTAAAAGAAAATCATCCTACAACATCGCGGGGATCGAGTTAATTCAACAAGATCCCATTCTTCAATTATCAGAAGTTCTCTATGTATGGGACGGTTCTCCCGCCCAGAAGGCCGGAGTACAGAAAGGTGACCGTATTCTGGAAATCAACGGTAGAAAAGGGTTTGAAACGAACATCAATGAAATCAGAAGTTTATTTGAGGTTAGTTCTAATAAGCCGATGCGGCTTGTATTGGTTAGGGGAGAAAAAACGTTGACAGTGGAAATCGAGATGAAAAGTGAGATTTAATTTGAGTTTAACGTTACCGGATTCAATAAGAAACATGTTGGCCAACGGTAAAATCCCATTGACCAATCAAATACCCCCATTTTACTCAAATTTGGGTCGATGTACTTTCCCGATAAACAGAATGGTATTGCTGTTTATCTCGCGGATCAGAAACATGAACGGGCGATCAACGGTAATAAATCCGGGGCCAATGGAGATATCTTTATACAAAATTCTAACTAAGCCAGATTCTTTGCAAACAACTATCGGGTTCAATTATTAGTCTCAAAAAAACTATTTACTTTATTTTCACTGCCTGGCACATTCTGAACATTCACCTTGGGTAACATTCTTTGCATTTGTCTTATCAATTTATTAAATCTGGGATATTTAGCTAAATTATGCCATTCATTAAGATCATTCATCAAATTGTAGAGCTCTTTTGATCCATCCATATACTGGATATAATGATATTTCTTCCAGTAAATTCCATGGTTATTTCTCCCGTATACAGTATGTGTGGCAAAAGGCCACACCCTCTCTGCATTTTTTAAAAGTGGAACAATAGAACGACCTTCATTTTTTTGATTATGAGGCAACCGACAGAGGTCTGTTAGAGTTGGATATATATCAATTAGGCCAACATTTGCAGAACATTTTACACCTTTTGTTATACCTGGTCCTGCAAATATCAAAGGGACATGACATGAACAACACCACAATGACTGCTTAGCAAACCTCCCCTTTTCTCCCATATGATAACCATTATCACCAAATAAAACAATAATAGTATTGTCTCGATACTCACTCTCATCAACTGCTTTTAGTAAAGCTCCAACCTTTGAATCCATAAATGCAATACACGCCAGATAGGCCTGAACCATCTCCCTCCATTTATTTTGTCCAATAACCCAATCCATTGATGGCATTGTCGGCATTTCAGCAATCTGTTGCCCGATCAGGGGAACATCCTGCATATCATCGGGATCGTACGGAGGAGTTATCATTTCGCTCACCGGAAACCGGTTAAACCATTTCTGAGGAACACACCAGGGGACATGAGGTCGTACCAGACCAGCCGCTAAAAAGAATGGTTTATCATGTTTCTGCTTCAGTTTGCTGATCACCCATTCTGTGGTTTTATAATCTGGCATCTCCTCTTCCCGTTCAGGATAGGCACCCCAGTCGGTAGCAGTACCTTCCGGCTTCCCAAACCACGACGGGCTGTAATTCATCGGTTTGGGAGGCTTCGGGCCGTAAATTCCAAAGGCTCCCCCATACTCATCAAACACTCTGGCAGCATCACCTTCGTGAAATAGTTTTCCTGCCCCCATGGTTTTATATCCGAATTTTTCAAAATAGTCGGGCATAAAATCTGCTTTAGAAGCAGGAAGACTGTTTTCCTTAATTTTTTCATCCGGAATCTGGAAATAGATCCCGGAAGTTGACGGATATAATCCTGTCATTAATGATGCACGTGATGGCCCTGATATTGGTGCTTGGCAATAGGCATTTGCAAAAGTAACTCCACGCATTGCCAATCTGTCAATATTAGGTGTTTTTACTCCGGGATGCCCATTTAACGGTCCAATCCAACTATTCAAATCATCAACACAAATAAATAAAACATTTGGCTTCGAATTTTGTGAAAACGACAATGCCCCTGACATAAAAGCTCCAACACCAATTAAACTACGTAGTCTAAAGTTATACAACTTAATCCTTTTCATTATTAAGACATTAATTAAATATCAAAACACATCCCCCTCAGACACTAACTTTTGTTTAAATCACAATTTAATTTTGAAATTATATTGTTCGAAAATATATAAAAGCAATTAAAAGCAACCCAAAACAGAATAAAGAGGGTAAGAAATCTCTTTCTTACCCATCTTCAGAAACAAATCTAATTATTCAAACAATTATCTATTAATCAATTATAACCAGGATTATTTCGTCTTTTCAATTTAAAGTTCGCATCAATTTCTTTTTGCGGAATTGGAAATAATTCATGCTTGCCTGTTACAAAATTTACTTTTGCGGCATAGCCTACACCAAATGCTGTAGTTACATTTTTTATTGCTTCATTTAGAATCCCCCATCGAATCAAATCATATTTGCGGGTACCTTCGTAGCACATCTCAAACCCTCGCTCCCAATATAATGCTGTTCTGAACTTTCCCTTGTCATCAGAATCACTGATATATGTCAGATTTTTCACTTTAGGAGCCTTATAAATGGCTGCATAATTGGAAAAATCACTTTGCAAAAGCGTAATATTATTTCGGGCTCTTACTTGGTTCAAGGCTGTTACGGCCTCACTTGTCCGCCCTACTTCATTCAAAGCCTCGGCATACATTAAGATCACATCAGCGTAACGAAGCAAACAAAAGTTGACATCCGTATTATTGGGCTCTTTTGGAGATGTCCCTGTCCATTGCCGTCTCCATTTCCCCGGATACCAGTTTTTATTGCTGGTTTGCGGGATTGAATCCCCTTTATCATTAATCTGGTATTTACAGATATTAGTATATCTACGCGGATCTTTTGCATCATACCAGCTATCCCATTCGGGAAGTACACGAAAATAGGCATTAGCTCTGCCGTATGGACTTTTTTCACTTGTAAGCGGCCCTATATAAGTACCCCAGTTACCGGAATCTTCATTCTGCCCGGTTGAAGAATAAAACGAAATCTCAAAAATACTCTCAAGCGAGTTCAACACACCCGCACTATTATTCTTAAAGAACTGATAATAATTGGGATACAGTTTATGATAACCATTTGTCTGAAAAGTCTCATATTCCTTTATTATAGAATTGAAATATTCGGTTCGCTTCGCATCATCCGGACGGGTTAACTGACCATCTATCTTCAGGCTATAACCGGCCCTGGAAAGCAAAACACGCATCAGCATTGCACGCGCAGCGCCGGAGGTTGCCCGTTCCGGATTGCTGCCGGCAACCGCCCAGGGCAATTTTTCTTTGGCAAAATTAAGATCTGCCACAATCTGATCATAAATAACTTCACGGTCAACTTTCTCCGTATAAGCTTCTGCTGAACTGCTGGTTGGAGTTGTTTTATATGGGATATCCCCCCAATATTTAACCAAATCATAGCTTAACACCGCCCTCAGGAAACACGCTTCTGCCTCATATCTTTTCAAAACGGTAGAATCTGCGCCCTGATAGCCATTCATTTTTGGGATATTGGTAATCGCAAAATTTGCCCTGTCGATTCCCTGATATTTATTTGTCCAAAGATCTTTCAACCATATATTCTGGGGTGCGACCAAATAATGTGAAATATCACGTCTGGTATTATCAGAGGTAGTACCAGTAATTGTGTACATATCATCTGAAGTGGGCATTGCCATTTCATACATTCCATAATGACTTAACTTTGCAAACACATCATAAATCCCCAATACAGCCATGTTTGCATTTTCGGGTTTCGTAAAGAAATTCTCCGTTGCATAGTAAGAATCCGGGGTTTCAGTCAGCAAGTCATTACAAGAAGTATTTACAAACATGACCAGAAAACCCAATAGGGCTATTATATTACTCTTGACTTTCATAATATTCGTATTTAACAACTTCTAATTAAAAACTAAGATTAACACCCAAAACTAAAGTTCTGCTTCTTGGATAAGCCCCCCAATCTACACCTGGAGTCAGGCCTGTCGTATTTCGTGTGCTCACTTCAGGATCAAAACCGGAATATTTGGTCAAAACATACAAGTTATTTGCAGTTGCATACAATCTACATTTGCTAACACTTATTTTTTTAAGTAAAGATTGAGGCAATGAATACCCGATTGTTATATTGTTAATACGCAGAAATGAACCATTTTCAACTCCCCAGGAATGTATATAGGTATCACTATCTGACATATTTCCCCATTGTGCAATAGTTTTTCCTTTGTTTAATGTGGCTAAAACTTCCGGATCTGTTATTCTTAGCCCGTCAGCCCCAACTGTAACCCATCGATTTTGACTATTAGCCAGGTCAAGTGCATTCTTATTCGATGAACCGACATGAGTAGCATATAATTTGGTTGCATTCAAAACATCATTTCCTAAACTAAAATTCAGGAAGATGCTTAAATCAATATTCTTATATGTAATGGTATTATTCATTCCTCCATAGAAATCAGGGACAGCATTTCCAATAACAGTCCTGTCATCATCTGTTATCTTACCATCCGGAATAGGATTTCCGTTTACATCAAAAGCTCCAGCTATATCTTTATATTTCCAGTATCCAGGTTGCGGAGTTTTCCTGCTATCATAAGGTACACCTGATTTTACAGTATACACCTTAGAGTCAGAATTATAATCGAAATCAGATACCTGATACAGCCCTATAGTCTTATAGCCATATATTTGTCCAATTGGATCACCGACTTTAACCAGATAATCATTTTGAGCAAAACCAAATCCGGATTCCCGCAAGAACGACTGCTCTCCGGATAAAGCCATAACTTTATTTTGATTACGTGAAATATTAAAGCTGGTAGTCCACTCAAAGTTTTTATTTCGAATGTTTATGCTTGTGACAGCAAGATCAAATCCACGGTTTTCTGTTTTGCCGACATTTTGAATCATCGAAGTGTAACCGGACGACAGGGGTAATTCTGACTGCAGCAATAGTTTAGAACTTTGATTGATATAGAATTCCGGAGTAATAACCAGTCTTTGCCCCAAAAAGCCAAGATCTATACCCAAATTCATAGTTCTGTTTGCTTCCCACATCAATCCCTTATTCGGAATTTGAGAAGGGGCATAACCGATATTGGTCGCATTATTGATCGGATAAGTCACAGAGCCCATAATTGCTAATGAGCCATAATTATTGATACGGTTATTTCCGGCATCGCCATATCCTATCCGCACTTTTAAATCAGAAAACAGGTTCATTTTTTTTATGAATCTCTCTTCACTAGCTCTCCAGGCAAAAGAAGCAGAAGGGAAGTATCCCCATTTCTTACCGAATTTAGATGATCCGTCAGTACGAATCGAAGCCGTAAACATGTATTTATCCGCATAGTTATAATAACCACGTGAAAAAAATGAGAGCAATTTATTGTCATTGTTAAAGCTTGAACGTGGAATGCCGGGTTGAGCTCCCAATGACAAGTCATTCAACCCAATATCATCATTGGGAAAATTGAATGCACTTGCCTCGACAAATCTGGTCCACGATGAAACATACTCCTGACCTACCATTAAATTATACTTATGGCGTCTGACTCTTCCTTCATAGTTTAAAACATTGGATATTTGCGTAGTTTGTGAATCGGTTGTTCCAATTGCTCCTTGAATACTGGTACGTTTTGCCAATATTGACTGGGCGCCATAAAAAGCCTCATTTCGCTGTATGCGATAGGAAATACCCGACGTATTCTTAAAACTTAATCCTTTTACGATATTATAATTAAATCCCCCATTCAATTGAAGATTACGTTGTTCATTTACTTTATGTTCCGATTTTGCCGAGAGTACAGGGTTTTGCATTACATTACCCAAGACATCTTCCAGAAGCGGGTCTTCTCCAAGATTAACCAAATCTTGATCCACTCCCTTAATCCCTATTGTTGGTCGATATTGCAATATCTGGCACAATGGATTAAAATAGATTGAGCCATCAGATGATCCCATTCCATAAACACTGCTATTTGTATAATTGACTGTAGCTGATGCACTAAACTTCTTATTCACATTATGATCTAGCTTTAATCGAAAATTATTTTTTGACATTCCACTTTCAACCATTTGTCCCTGATCATCATTATAGGAATACGATAAATTATATCTCAAACTTTTAGCTCCGCCATTAATGCCAATTCTGTGATTTTGAGACCAAGCAGTCCTTCCAAATGCTTCGTCTTGCCAATTAATACCTGCTCGTTCTTTATATCTGTCTGCAATTTCAGAAAAGAGACCATAATTCGATTCAAAACTGCTTACCTCAGTTGGAATATCCAGGTTTCTCCGTTCATAATCCATATAAACAAACTCAGCAGGACTCATAACTGATAACTGTTTAGCCAACTTTTTGACACCAAAATAGCCATCATAAGTCACAGTTGTTTTCTGGTCAGTACCAGATTTGGTAGTCACTACCACTACACCGTTAGCACCTCTTGCCCCATAAATAGCAGTAGATGATGCATCTTTCAGGATATCTATCGATTCTATGCTTGCAGGATCAATACTCGATAATCCACTCTCAGTAGGAAACCCATCAATAATGTATAGAGGCTCATTATTCCCGGTAATCGAAATACCGCCACGTACACGAATAGATATAGATGCACCCGGGCTTCCTTCTGATTGCGAAACCTGCACCCCTGATACTCTTCCGGCTAAAGCCTGAGCAACATCAGAGGTAGGAACCTTCGCCATTGCTGCTGCATCTACTGATACCACAGAACCTGTCAGGTCTTTTCGCTTCATATTGCTATATCCTATAGCCACTACTTCATTTAATTGAACTGATGAAGTTGTTAATTTCACATTAACAATCTTCCTTCCACCTACTTTTTCTTCTTTGGGATCCATCCCAATGAATGAATAAATCAATGCTGCTGATTTTGGACTATTAATCTTAATAGCATAGAAGCCATCAACATTAGTGACAGTTCCGATTTTCAGCCCCTTAACCATTACACTCACACCTGGTAATGATTCACCATTTTCATCAACCACTTTTCCTGTAATTTCAGTTGTTTGTTGTGCATACGCTAAACAAAATGACAACAGTAAGGCTAATACAATAAACAATCTAAGTTTTGTTTTCATAATACTAGATTCAATAATCTCAAATTGACAAAATAACACATATGAAATCTCCCCAATTGATTGATATTACAAATAAATTAGAACTCAACGATACTCATATGAAGAGTAAAGAATTAAAAATCTCTTTTTACACATCAATATTAACACCAATCTAATCTGACAATTGAGCATCAACATTCATGCATACAAAAAAGGCTCCCACAAATCTGTCTCTTATCACGATTCAGCACTAAGAAACAACCAATTAGCTATTAGACCGGAGGACATACTGCTAAAATATCCGATAAAACAGTCCTCCGACTAATGCCATTCTCATTCGAACTTTAAATTAATCAATCAACAAATCAATACTCGTTAAACACACTCATATCGCGCAATATTTTTCGATCTATTGTTTTACAAACCGGGTAACTTTTTCTGAACCATCCTTAAACAAAATCTGAGCCAGATACACACCGTCAGCTAAGTTAGCTACATTGATATTTCCATTTATCTTTTGGAAAGTCCTTACTTTTTGACCAGACGCTGCAATTATGTATATTTCGGTAATTGGCTCCTCTGAACTGATATTTAATATATCTCTTACAAGACCAGGATATATTTTTACATTTTTCAGGCTAGCCTTATTCACTCCTGTTGTAACAGACTTAGTTACGCGTATATTATCGATTCCAACATTACCTGCAGCAGGTTTCGTTGTATAGATATAACGTACATACCTGAAGTTTGGATCAATCTTTAATTTTACTGTAGCATCTGCTGTTGACGTAGTACTATTGGGCATCAAGTTTGTAGCATTATATTGAACAATACTTGCCCAGGTAATTCCATCTGCTGAACCATCCACATTAAAAACATTGTTGGTTGGCCATGACGTAGCTCCAATCTTTATTGTAAAAATCAAAGAGTCTGGAGCATCACTAAAACCAATAACAACAGAGCGACCAGCTGCACCGAGTTGTAAATTTGGCTTGTTGGGAGTAATCGCTGTCGCAGCCCATCCTACAGTAGACGGTGTCCACGAATCTGAGAAATTAGCACCTCCTGTGGAAATAGTCATCGGCAACGGAGAAGATATAAGCTTTTTCAGTTTTGTGTTATACTCAGCCCAATCTGTTGGTACAGTCCCCCCTCCTGTTACACGGACAATTACAGGAGATGCCGCACTATTCGACCAGTCTGTCGGAGTAGGCATTGGAACTGCTGGTGACACTGAATAGTCATAGCAAGCTACTGAAGAAGCTGTTCCAGCCCCAAAGCTTATTGCAACATTTGTCAAATCCACAGCAGATGGAAAAACAAGTTCAGCCACACCTCTTGATGTTGTACTGTTGTTAGTTGGAGTCACAGAAGCATAAGGAGTTAACGGAGTAAGTCCTGACACTGACAATGATGTCAATCGTTGTGCATTCAGCACACTAGCAACAGCAATCATTGCCGACAAAGTAAATAGACATTTTTTCATACATCTAAAATTTACAGGTTTTAATTATTAATTGAACAGTAGAAATAGTTCGACAAATCAGATACAACAACAATGAAATTAATCACATAATCTTAACCGCCACAACTTTCTACTTGCAAGCAAAGATATATGACGGCTGCAATTTCAACTTTCGCATTTGTCGAAAAGAATATCACACCTGTTGAAGCTTCGACTATTTTTGTCGAATTAGTCATCAAAAACAAAGCTTTACGATATTTAGCCAGGTTTCCCACTTAAATAATCGGATTGACTGCGTTATAGAAAAACACTTTACAACAACCGCATCCACAGCGGCAAACAACACATTATACTCCCGAAACAATAATGTCACCCGCACCATTCGTTACAGGACCCCAATAATACTCTACCTGATTTTTTCAGGACAACGCTAACTTGTGCCCCTCTTTCTCCGATCATTCATTATATAAAGAATCAATACAACCTCACTTTTCAAGCCAAAAAATCAGGTTTTTTATCCGACACATATTCTAAATCAAACGTATTCTTCTTGATCACATAAACTTACCAGAATATTCCTACAAGCCTAAGAAAAGCCAACCCCTGAAAAAAGCCGGATAAAACTTGTACTAAGTTTAATATCCGGCTCAAAGTAAACCATCTAATTTATCTATAAAACACCAACCTAATTATCGTTTAGGTCACCGATAACAAACACCGAATCAACCACGATATTTCATCGGGTTATTATCAAAGAAATCAATACTATTTAGACCAATTTCCTCATCCGGACCAGTCAGAGGATTATCATCCAACTGAGATTGCAATACCAAAGCAATTTCATTATCTATTTCAATACGCTCAACCTGAGGTTCAACATATTTTCATTTTATTTCATCCATACTATTTTGCATTGAATATTAGGTTCAACTTAATTCTTCAAATAGATTATTCAATTATTACTTTCTGTGTAGTTTTCCTTCTTTCGATGAATACTGTAACGAAATAAACCCCTTTCTTTAGTTTTTTGTCAGATACAATATAATCACCGCTTATTTTATTACTCATAATGATCTGTCCCAGTACATTTGAAATCGCAATTACCCCTTCCTGATTACAATCATTTTTAACAGCAATGAATCCATTCTTATTTACATAAATCAAGACTTTAGAATCCAGAAACTTATCAACGCCAGAAGACACTACGCTACTAAATACAAGAGAGAAGCGATCTGTTGATTTAGTAATTTCAGAGTTAAAAGCATAAGTAGTACCATTTGTAAGATCCTGAGTTATCTTTGACTGATTATCAATTAACAACACTCGCTCATCCGGACCAAAATTACTCAATTCTGTAACTTTAATTTTCAAACTATCTGCCTGCCCCACTTTTAACCCCAACATCAATGGATAGCGAATTGCGTCAATATTCAAACCATTAATCACAACAGGGTCAGTCCCGGCCACTGTGAAAATCTCAGGGATTGAGGGGTTGTCGTTTGACATTTTAGGTGAGTCATAAACATCATAACCGTCACATGCATCTTGATGAAACAGGACTATAGCTTCGTCACTATTACTTTTATTTGAAATCCGGATACGAATTATTTTCCCATCATCGATACTCCCACTTCGCAACTTATTTGTATGTAAAGAACCATCCTCCACCGAACACATGCTATTATCAAATGAGATGGCGCCGTTGGTGATATTATCATTATTCACTCTTACCCAAAATGACTGCATCGGCGCGATATATTGAGTTACAGTGCCACTTCCATTGTTATTTGTACCAACATTTGCTGTGGCATTGTAGGTATCAGATACATAAGAACCGGCAGTGCTTTTAGTCCGATACCACAGCGTTGGCTCAAGATTATTCTTTATGGCTAATGCCCAATCCACAAAAGACGGATAAGGATTTCCCAACAAATAGAACCCACGCTTTGCGCCTGTTGAACCACGCGTCATACCAGTCCTGCTTTGCAATCCGGTATTTAATATTCCGGTAAAGGTAATTACACCATCACTTAAAGTTTTAGCCACATAGCCTTTCACAGCATCTAATGATGTTGTCGTATTTGTAATAGCGTCCCAACCCGGGCTAACCTCGTTTTCATTATATTTCCACAATGAGCCACCTGATGATGTTATTATACCACTGGTTGCTCCAGTAACCGGGATGCTGATATACCAGTTGCGACCTGAAGACAAATACTGTTGGACACGGG
Organism: Bacteroidales bacterium; assembly: GCA_963668555.2. Taxonomy (GTDB): domain Bacteria; phylum Bacteroidota; class Bacteroidia; order Bacteroidales; family UBA7332; genus CAXXIC01. The sequence goes on along the minus strand of CAXXIC010000001.1, from coordinate 2,335,627 downwards.
TAATGCCTGACACGACAAGAATTCCATTATTTACAAACGTCCCGGTTCCTGTTACATCGCTATAAATAGTGAAGTTACCACCTACGGACAACGTTTTTGCAGAATTGAGTGTAAGTTTTGTTCCTGCGCGAATAGCCATATCATGTACCGCTATATTCTGATCCAAAACTAAGCTGCCTCCTGACAATGTTACGTTCGCTCCATCTTGTGGCAACATACCTCCAATCCAGTTTGCAAGGGTGTTCCAGGAGCTACCATACACGCCAGTATACACGTATGCAGATTTTGTTACACGAATATTTTCCAGAGAAACATTCCCTGCCGCAGGCTTTGTCGTGTAAACCCAACGAACATAGCGGTAATTGGGATTAATCCGTAGCTTGGTAATAGCTTCTGCTGCAGGAGTAGCACTATTAGGCATCAGCGTTGTCGCATTATACTGAATAATACTACTCCAGGTAATTCCATCAGCAGAACCTTCTACATCAAAAACGTTATTTGTTGGCCAGGCAGTTGCCGCAACTTTTAATGTAAAAATCAAGGAATCTGGCGCATCAGTAAATCCAATTACCGCAGAGGCATTTGCTCTCCCAAAATATAAATTAGTTTTAGCAGGTGTTAAGGCTGTTCCTGCTCACCCAATCGTAGAGGGAGTCCATGATTCTGCAAAGTTTGCGCTACCGGTAGTGATCGTCATTGGAAGTGATGAAGCAATGAGCTTCTTCAGTTTCACATTGTATTCAGCCCAATCTGTGGAAATAGCGCCACCTCCGGTCACCCTTACAATAAAGGGAGACGCGGCGCTGTTAGACCAGTTTGTTGGAGTTGCCATTGAAACAGCAGGCGTTACCGAATAATCATAACAAGAAACAGAACTAGTACTCCCTGCACCAAAAGCGACATTCACATTAGAAAAATCTGCAGAAGAAGGATAAACAATCTCAGCTAAACCACGCGCAGTGATGATGTTGTTTGTTGGAGTAGTAGAACCATACGGAGTTAATGGAGTTACCCCTTGCACAGATAACGAATTTAATCGTTGAGCAACAAGGTTACCGGTTACAGCAACTAAAGTAAATAAAGTAAAAATACATATTCTCATATCAATGGCAATTTCAAAATATGATTCAATTTTAGCCTTAAATTCAAACTTCAGTTGTCTGAATTTATCTTTCGAAATAATCTCTCATTTTTATCTAAATCCTTTTATCCAAATGGCGCTCCCGACTTAACATAGCCAAGCATATGGTCAACAGAAAGCTCAATTCCTTAACAGGCAAATGCCGGACTAAAAAAGTATCCGAAACACCTCCCTACAAATAGACTATATCGACACTCAACACCTCTGAAATAAAGGATTGCGTTCACGTTCATAGTCACTCAGACTCTCTTTTCTAAAAGTTGAATGACGGAAAGCAAGTCTACGGGGACAGTATGAAATTATCGTAAATTTCATACTGTAGTGTAACGAACAGTGTGCTTATATTTGCAATACACACTATTCAAAAACGTTGACATGGGACTGATAATCGCTCTATCCGGTTTTTCGGAAGCCCGATTCAACTCAATCATTTTGATGCGGATAGCTGTTTTATCAGCCAATGATGATGCTTTTTGCATCTGCATTTGTAGTTTCTCAAGGGTTTTCATAATATAATTAAGGTTTGTTGATTCTTTTGATTACGCAGGCTTGTCCGTTAGAAGCCAATCTCCAAAGCATATGGGCAGGGTAGGAAGATTTGGTCTTTACACCATATATTTTCACATGCTTGTTTAGTTCCCATCAAGGGCAGAATTAAATTCTCCTGATAACTTTTGTATCAAGAAATGCTTTATTAATACAAAAGCGATTCGACGAAAACTAAGGTTACATGTAGCAACATTCAAAGCCAATAAGACAGAAACGCTCAACTTCATTCCCAAAATAATTTCGAATTTGATTCGATTTCAAAGCTTATACTATTCAAAATTATAGTATCCATTTTTACCCGAATACTGCTCTACTCATTTACAAAAGTACGAGACAGACACAGCTTAATAGTTCTCAATTGTTGAAATAAATACCACCCGTGTTGAATCAGGCTATATTCATGTTGATTTATATTTCATTCTCACCGACAGGTCTATTATTCCCTGATATACCAAGATAACAGCATGAGCAAAAAATAGAAATGTGAACACCTGGTACAATTAAATCCATGATATAACAATTAATGTAATACCTGGCTTGTACATGGTGCCCACATTTATATTTAACACTATCTATTGATTAGAAACACACACGTCGAACCATCTATATCCCAACTGATCTCAAGAAAGTATATTTTCCAGCAGTACCCTCAAAATAGAGAACACCATCTTCAGCGCGCACTAGCGCAGATGATAAAACAGTTTTTCCATTCTTCATCACCTTCCATTTTCCCGCCAATAAATCAGTTATCGTAATTTTCATTTTTCCTTTACCGTTAATAGTAAGCGTGAAAGGAGAATTAAGCGGTTCAAAGTTTTTACTAAAAGTTACTACTCTATCTGAAATTTGAATACCAATAATATTTGCATCTTCTAAACGGATCACTTTATTCAAAGTTTTCTGATCATTATCGGCAACCTGCATTACATTCAAATAATAGTTCTCTCCGGTCGCTTTCTTCGGAGATATTTCAATCCGCCATGCGCCTCTTTCATTTCTCGTATCACCAGGTGCTACGTTAGGATAATTCTTTCCAAACACCCAAGATTCTTTTCCGGGACCTCCTACAGATTGAATATCTGCATTGGAACGTTCTGGCAATAATGTTGTGTTAACCAACATGCCTCTATCCCCATCTTTTGTCCTTTTAATTGTAACCTGGTTACCTGATATTTGCGGCTCTTCAATACTATGCAACAGCCAGAATTTCTTAAATTGAGGATTTGATGAAACCACTTTATCAAAGACAATCAACGCCGCAGGAACTTTTGCATCTTTCAGATTCAAAAAAACGAAGGAGCGCTTCACCTCTTTTACCTTAGAGGAATAAGCTTTTGTAATATCTCCCTTTAGGTAAGTATAGTCCGGAGTTTGCATTTCAGGTCCAAATCCATGAGCCAATACCTTCCCGGTTTGATAGTTTGTATTCAAAAGCTGGTCAAGATTGACGACTGTACCCCAATTTTCCCCGGGGAATCGCTGCCCTCCGTCATTATCCGCGACATTCGTTTTATCTTCCCCGCCATAGCCTGAGCAGGGGAATAGTTCCTGTGGGTCATAAACCAATAAGGAGTTATGAGCAATAGTGCGTTTAAAGAAGTTCTTACTATGTGGGCTGTTATACCCGCCGGCACTTCCCTGATATACCCCTGCGTCTATTGCTAGTGGACCTTTGTAGTAAATCTGAAAAGAACCGGCATCCAGATGTTGGTGATTACTGAAGTTATATTCATTTACCTTCATTTCTGCAATTACACTTTCCGCGCCCCAACCAGTACGGGCAATCATCCAACCAAAAGGAGAACCGGAATAACGTGTTAATGGTAAATCATCAGGCGTTCGGGTATTTAACTTCGTATCCCGCCAAAGAAATTCAAGTATTTTACAATGATCCTCAATACTTGGTTTCGATTTAAAAATGAAATTCAGGTACGGATCTTTATAATAACTGCTTGCAAATAATGATGGTAACGCATAATCAGCACCATTTGCACTATAGGGTGTTACGTCTCCCGCGGGTAATACCTGCCCATCAGGACGACGACGATATAACTCATCGTACAGAACATATTGCTGAGAAGGATCAAAAACATTGCCAGCCCCCATACGGCTGAATAGCCAAAGAGCAATCAGATCATTTGAAAATCTGACATTAAGATACGACGATCCCTGATGATAGTTATGTCCCGGGTAAAACCAATTCCGGGCAGGGACCATTTCCCCAAAAAAGCGGGCTGCTGTCAGATTATACATCTCGGGAAATTCGTCATAGATAGCAATACCCGCAGAAAGCATGTCCCGATTAATCATCCATTCAGATCCATGCCCCGTTACAGAACTGTCGTGTATTGGAGGATAACCACACTCTAACTGTTTAGCTAGTTTCAGAAACGCATTGATATAGCGTTGCTTTTCTGAGGGAGTCAATAAGTCATAACACCAATCATACACCATCGCTCCACTAAACATCATCAACCCTATGGGTCGCGAGACATCTCCAATTTTGGGGAATTTCGCTCGTTCAAGAGTATCAAGCATTACAGTAATCGCACTTCTTCCCAATTGGGAATTTTTTGACACCAAATAATTTAATGCGTCAAGTTGCGCCCTATTCGGTGCTCCTCTATGTTTAAAATAAAACCGGAAATCCTTATTAGCTGGGAGTTCTTCAGCTTTCCAGTCTTCCCTCATCTTTTGCAATTCACTCCAGACTTTCTTTAATTCAGGATCGGACATCCGGTTCTTTACGTCTGGGATATCTTCGGAGCGCAAACATAAACGTGGATGCACTTTGGGTGGAATTGGCATATTGACTCCATTTACTTTACGCCAAACAACGTCTGCCTTGACTTGCCCAAGACATGAGATCGGACAATAAATAGAGAGCAACACAACTATTGCCAATAATCGATTTTTCAACTTTCTCATTTTAGCTACTTATAAGGTTGTTTATTTTACTTCAATCACCAGCTTTGCCGGATATATTATTTGTATCAATCACAGGGAGAAATGTTCCGGTTTATTGCACCTTCACTTTCCAACCCAGAGCAGCCGCACCAAGAATAGCCGCATCACTAGCCGCCAATCCCGAAGGAATGACTTTAATTTTATTTTTCCAGAATGGCAATAGGCTCTTATTCATCGCTTCATTAATAGGGTTCAGGATTAAATCGCCGGCCTGAGACAAACCGCCAAAGAGCACGATAACCTGTGGGGCGGAAAATGCAACAAAGTCAGCGAATGCTTCACCCAATATGGTTCCTGTAAACCGGAATACTTCATTCGCAATTTTATCTCCCTGTATAGCCGCATCATATACGTCCTTTGAACTTATTTTGTCTTCTGGTATTTGGCGCAAAAGACTCTCATCCTGACTATCTCTAAGAAGTTCCTGGGTAGTCCGGACAACACCAGTAGCTGACGCATAAGCCTCTAGACAACCCTTTTTTCCACAACTACATACTCGATAATTATTGTGATTTGTCATTACATGCCCCAATTCACCGGCAAAACCATCATGGCCATATACAAGTTCACCATTGATAACGATACCACTCCCTACGCCAGTCCCAAGAGTAATAACAATAAAGTCTTTCATCCCGCGGGCTGCACCATAAGTCATTTCTCCAACAGCGGCAGCATTAGCATCATTTGTAACAATAACCGGCAAACTAAATTTAGCGCTTAATAAATCACCAATGGGGATAATCCCCTTCCAGGGCAAATTTGAGGCTTCACAAATAGACGAATTGTAGTAGTTTCCATTGGGCGCTCCTATTCCGACCCCCTTAAAATTCGAAATCCCACCCAACTCTTGAATGAATGGGAAAAGCCTCTCATATAAAGCATTAACATAGTCAGAAATAGATAAATAATCAGTTGTCCTGATTAGGTCCTGATTTAGAATCTTCCCCATTGCATCAACAATGCCGAACTTGGTTCCGGTCCCCCCCATATCAATACCTATCACATACTGTTTCTCCATAAACACTTATTCTTTATTACAAATTGTATGAATAACTTCAGACGCTATTCATGGTTCGATATTATTTAAACAGGTTCTAAAGCTGAAGTAAAAAAAGCCCATCTTTACAACTCAAAATAAAACTACTATCTGGTCGGCTGTGCAGGACGGTCAATTACCTCCATCACTTGTTTTGTCCCGTTAATCTCGTCATACAAAACCGAGGAACCACTATTTTTTCGCAGATACTCTCCTCCATTGATTACAACAGTCTGCGTTCCAAGGCTAAATGAGACATTTAACACATCGTTTCGAAGATCTAGCCGGGCCGGGTTATTCCCGTTCAGTTCTGCAAGAATACGCCAGTCTCCCAGTTGAAAATCCCCGTCTCCTTGCTTTATTATCGAAATTGGAGAAGCACTACCTGGAGTAACCTGGATCACTGTAAGGATCCTGGTCTTTAGAGTCGGGCCGTATGAAGCTGTCACATGCCACTCAACCGGAGGCTCAACTCCTCCGTTCTTAGCAGAATCAGGCGGAGCAACATACTGATCGGTCTGCACAACAAGTGCCCCCTGTTGGCAAAATTGTTGAGCGTATGATTTAAATCCTTTTGTTGAATTTTCTGTTACCAGAACAAGTTGACGATCCTTATCCCCCCGACAATTTACATAATTCCAGGTTACATTATTCGCCCCTGTAAAGGAACCCGATCTAACCTCATCTCCTCCTGTGTAATTATCAAAACTTTCAACTTCTTGTGCTAATGATAATTGTATCGAGAATAGAACAATCGAAACGATGGACAAAATATTACTTTTCATAATCTTAGGTTTTATATTATTGCACAATAATCTTAGCACTCTTCACACCTGTATTAGAGACAAAATTAACTATATAAACCCCGGGAATGACAGACACCTCATGTCTTCCGTCAAGCACATTCATAGTTGCAACAGGTTGTCCAAGCACTGTGAAAATCGTCACCTGACCACTCTTTGAAGTTGTAACAATGATAGTTCCGGACTCAGCCTTGACAGACAAATAGGCAATAACAGCACTGGTGTCAGTAGTTTTAAGAAGTACGGAGGAAGTCCATTTTAAATTATCAATTGCAACCTGCCCTGAACGACTATTCGCTTGCTTGAGCCTGATTGTAAAATCACCAAAAGCATTTACGGTCATATTACCAGATTGTTTAACAACACCTTGCTCATTTTTTGTCTTTAGGGTATTCAATAACTGACCATTCACATAAACCTCAAGATTAACATTATCTGCACCTGACTGAATATAATCAAACGACAAGGTTCCGCGACTACCCTGTATAGTTCCACTTTCCAATGACGACAAAGGCATCATATTTTGCTCAAGAACTATACGTTTGTTCGTTTCCTGTATATTAAACTGAACAGGACTGTGAAGTAACCAATCCCAGCGTACCGGCGTATTGGCTTCAAGCTCATCATATATCAGGACTTTATCCGGATGCAGCAAAAACAAATGACGACGATATTTATTCAGAGGCGTTACCCCAAAACCAAATTCAGGAGTCTGTGTAATCCCCGCAGCGTAAAAAGCATCTTGCCAGAGTTTGTATTCGCTTATACACTTATATGCATTTGAGGCATCACCCAGGCAGTATGAAATATTCTTGCCATCCATAGCCCGCACCACATTTCCAGAGCCTCTTGTGGTAAATGGCTGCCCAATGCCATCGATTAGTATCGAGTTGTGAGCTCGGGTATGGCGATATGACAACAGATTATGAATGTCTGAGAAATTGAGATAATACCCCGTACTTCGATAAATTGGTACTCCCTTGTAGTGCAAATTAAAACTATTCTGATCAGCAAGGGTATGACTTCCTGAGCCATATGGACTTGAGCGCATACTCAGGAATAAATCGTTAAGCGTGTTTGAAATATCCGAGTGCATCATCACCTCACCACTATCTTTAAACCATTTTAATTTGGGGCGGTTAGTAGGCAAGATAGCATTGGAGTATGATTTGTTCATGTTAGCAAAACGATACATTCGGTATTCGAAATCGCTTCTTATGTTATACGAACCGCTCTGCAATCGATTACACTCATTGACGTACCATTGGGCATAAGAAGAATTAGTCTCTCTTGCAATATAATCTGCAAATGCAATACGTGTTCTGTAAGGCATATTATAGATTTCATTACCATCCCCAAATCCTCCGCTTTTAGATAATGGAGGCCAACTATAAAGCAGCGCTTCTCCTGAGTTCTGATACCAGGGATGCTCTCTAAAATTAGTTCCCGTAAGGTATGTCAATATGGCAGACATATAATACAGCCCATACATATCCAGATTAAAATAATAGGCGCTATAAAAATGTTGACCATCCCGATCAAAACCACCAACAGGACCTCTGGTAGCCCAAAGCTCATAATAGTATTCCAATATTTGGCGAGCTATCGGGTATTTATCATAAAACATTAATCCTACCTGGAACATCGAGTATATAGTACGTTGCCAAAAATGGTTATTATAAACATGTAACTCATCAAAGCCATAGTGTTGACGAAAAAATTTTTCAGCTAAACTTATAACACCAGACTCTATTTGTCCCCGTTCCCCTTGAGTCAGTTGATTATAACAGGCATCATAGGTCTGAAGCATTAGGGACAGATAAAAGTGGCCTGTCTCAAAATCATTATTTAAGACATTATCCGGGATATTAATTGACAACAAGTGCCTGACCATTTCAAGCATCTTATCGCTATACCGGGTGTCTCCCGTGCATTTGTACGCCGTATTCAAATACCCTATATTGGTATATATTGAGCTAACCCTGGAGGCTAAATCAGAAATAGAGCTATAATCCAGAGAAAGCCCGCCTGAAGCCCGGTTTATCATATCTTTATACTCCGGAAATGTAGAGGCTTTCGCGCGCCCCTCGGCTAGTCCTGCTTCCAGGAAACAATACAAACGAGGGTAAGAAGCAGGAATGCCTGCAATAACCTTTAATAAAGGAGGTGTTGTAAACTTAGGCGTTTCATCCTTCACATTAAACGATAGTGTTTCACTCCATGGTTTATTTCCGGAATTACCGACCGAACGATATCTCCAATACCAGGTTCCGGGATTTAAGACCTGATGAGGACTATACATTGACCAAAGAACTGGCTTTGAAGTCATTGTATTGCCGGTGGCAAAGTCAGGATTCTGGGAAAGCGAAAATTGAAGGGAATCCCCGGTCTGATATGCTTTCGGGACAATCAGCGGCGGAGGATTCAGATATAGCTCATGCTCTGTTCGTGGATAAGGCATAGTGCGCATATTATCATGTAAAGGCACCGGTTCCTGAGCCTTCCCACAAATGACAGAGGAAGATAAGATTACTCCCATTGCTGTTATCCTCTTTACTACTGAAAGGTTACATTTTGTTTTCAATTTTATTAGATTTAATATGGTTTAACTAATCAGCAAGCATAATAAGCAATACTCCACACTAAACATATCGACACACTCAGTTTACACCTCCTCTCTATAAAGAGAGGAGGTGTCTCTGAATAGCCCCAAAGGACAATTAACACACTAACTATGAAACTTTATTTATGATTAAAGAAGATATAAATATCAAACAGCTATCGTGTTGGCCGGGCAGGACAATCACTCATTTCCAACACCTGTTTCTTTCCGTCAATTCTATCATATAAAACCGATGAACCGGATTGTTTTCGCGAATACACCTTCCCTTTAATCACCGGGCTATCATCCCCGAAGCTAAAAACAACATCTCTTTTTTTATTCTGAATCTCCAGGCGGGGTTGTTTATCGACATTCAGTTCTGCCGAAATTTGCCAGTCACCACAGATTAGGTTACCCTCACTCTGTTGGGTAACAACTAAAGGACTTTCTTCGGTTGGCACAATTTGAATTATCGTAAGAATCCTGTTTTTCACACTCGGTCCAAATGAAGCCGTCAGATGCCATGCCGGAGAGACAACTATATTTCGTTTATTTTTTTCCTGATCCGGATCAGCCACATATTTATTGGTTTGCGAAAACACAACTTCTTTGTTACAAAACAGTTGAGCAACGGACTGAAAACCATCCTTATCATATAAGGTTGTTAGTTTACGCTCATTATCATTAATATCAAATTGCACTGGGCTATGCAATAGCCAATCCCATCTGACAGCTTTTGAAGCCTCTAATTCGTCATAAATAACCACTTTATCGGGATGCAATAGCAAAATATGACGACGATATAGCTTTAATGGCGTATCCCCAAACCCATTCTCCCGTGATTGCTCTATGCCCTCTTTTTTGAAATTCTCTTGCCACATGGGGTATTCACTAATCCCGCAATATGCATTCGAAGCGTCCCCCAAACAATATGAGATATTCTTTCCATCTAATGCCCGCACCACATTACCATATGCTTTGCTTGAGAATGGTTGCCCCATTCCGTCGATTAACAGCGCATTATGTGCCCGGGTATGGCGATAAGACAATAAATTATGTGCATCACTAAAGTGCCAATAATGTCCTGTACTTCGATATACAGGAACCCCTTTATAATGCAGGTTAAAACTATTCTGATCTGCCAAAGTATGACTTCCGGAACCATACGGACTCGATCGAAAACTGAGGAATAAATTATTTCCGGGGTTAGAAATATCGCTGTGTGCCTCAACCTCTCCACAATCTTTAAACCACATCATTTTGGGAGAATCTTTTGGCAAACCGAAGCTACTGTAAGTCTTATTCATCCGGGCAAACCGGTAAAGCCGGAATAAGTAGTCATCGGTCAACCTGCCGCCTTTCTTTGCATTAGTCTGGCACTCATTTACATACCAGGCGGCATACGGATTTCCGGTTTCCCGGGCGATGTAATCAGCGAAACCGAGTCGTATTCTGGACGGTTGGCTTTCTCTTTCATGCCCATCACCAAATCCCGGACTCATCGAATTGGGTGGCCAGATATAGCACAGAGCCTTTCCTACATTTTGAAACCAGGGATGTTGCATGAATCTAAACCCGGTGAAATAAGTAAGCACCTCTGTCATATAATAGACAGTGTAGGCATCAACATCGAAATATCCGGTGCCATAGTTCCAGTTGCCATCCATTATAAAACCGCCTCCCGGAGCGCGGGTTGACCATAACTCATAGCTATATTCTAATATTTCCTGCGCAATCGGATATTTATCATGCAACATCAATCCAGCCTGAAACATCACCCGAATAGTATGCTGCCAAAAATGATTATCATATATATGGTTCTCCTCAACGCCTATGCATCCTCTATAAAAGCTTTCAACGAATTTTATGACAGCGGATTCAATGCCTTTACGCTCCGCATCAGTTAATTGACTATATAAAACGTCATATATATTGAGTAGTTGAATAGAGTAATCGCCTCCCACAAAATCATTTTCAAGAGCTTTGTCATCGGATAAGGATAACATGTACCGCCCCATTTCAAGCATCTTATCTGAATAAACCTTCAATCCGGTTATCATATAAGCCTGATGTAGGAACTCGAGACTATTACTCAGTGCTATAAATCTGGACGACACATTTTTTATTGAAGTATAATCCAGTTTAAGTGCTAATTCGGCCCTTCGATTCATCTCTTTATATTCAGGGTTCATATTAGCATTTTTTCGGGCATATGACAACCCGTCACTTAAGAAAAGATACAACCGAGGATAAGTTTTTGGTATTCCAGCCAATAACTTTTCAAAGGGTGGTGTAGCAAAAGTGGGTGTTGATTCTTTCACCGTAAACATCCGGGGGCTACTCCATTCTTTTTGAATTCCTATTTTACCGATTAAACGATATCTCCAATACCAGACTCCCGGCTCAAGTGATTTATGCGGACTAAACATTGACCATGAAACCACTTTTGATTGAATAACCTCCTTTGTGTTGAAATTCTCATTTCCTGATATTTCAAACTGAATCTTATCTGACTTTTGTATTGCCTTAGGCACCAAAAATGGTGGTGGATTCAGATAAAGCTCATGCTCCATGCGCGGATAAGGCATGGTGCGTATATTATCATGCAGGGGTACCGGTACTTGCGCATGGCCACAAACAGCAAATCCAAATAGGGCTGCAAAAATCATCAATGCCTTGCTTGCAAAAGCAAACTTACATTTCGTGTTCAACTTCATAGTATCCATTTTTTATCTTCAACAAACGCACCAATCCCTCCAAATAATAGTAATCCGCGTAATTCAAGGGCACATCAACCTCTGAATTATGAGGCAAAGAACCCACAGAGTGTTTCAGTATAAATCCGCAGTTTTGTCCTTTCTTCGCTAAATATTTATCGCTTGAGAGATTCTTTAGAACCTTTTCTGCGTATTCAATATACGGAACTCCATCTTTCACATATTGACTTAATTCCAGTAAAGCTGAAGCCGTAACTGCCGCAGCAGAAGCGTCTCTTGGCTCGTTGGGAATTTTGGGAGCATTATAATCCCAATAAGGAATCAGATCCCGTGTTTTCACGCTTGACATAATGTAGGCTGCAATTTTCCGGGCTTGATTCAGATACCTTTTATCCTTTGTTTCCCGATAACATACCGTATATCCATAAACTCCCCATGCTTGTCCGCGAGCCCAGGCTGAACTATCAGAATATCCCTGAAATGTACCTCTCGATTCCACGTTCCCATTATCTGCGTTATAGCTAACCACGTGATACGTACTCATATTGGGACGGAAATGATACTTCATCGTTTTATTGGCATGCGAAATCGCAATCTCCTTATATTTTTTATCCCCGGTAACTTTACTAGCCCAGAAAAGCATTTCCAGATTCATCATGTTATCGATTATAACAGGATAACTCCAATGCCCAAAGTCCCAGGAACGTATTAGACCAACTTTAGGGCTAAATCGGGAACTTAAACTTTCCGCAGAATTAACAAGAATAATTGAATCATTTTTTTGGGGGATAAGTCGAATTGCATTTCCGTAACTGCAAAACATCATAAAACCGAGGTCATGTGTACCTTTAAAATATTGCAAATCACTCAATATATTCGTATATCTCCTGGCTTCATGTGCCAGTTCCTTATTGCCGGTTAACTCATAAGCATACCATAATGATCCCGGGAAGAAACCGCTGGTCCAGTCTTTTGCACTGACCCAACTGACATTCCCATTAATAATGGATCGTGGAAATACCGCAGTGTCACTCACACCGTGAACTAATCCCGCTGTTTGCCCTAATTGATATGCTGCAACGTCAATCCCTTTCTTCATCCAACTATTTAATCCAGCCAGTGAATAGGAAGAGATAAACACGACAAAAGCAATACTAAGAAGAAATCTTTTTCTCATAATTTTGATTAGATATTTAAGATGAAACGCTACCGTTTCTATCTGCAATATTACCTAACCTTTCCTCGTTCGAACTTCACATTTGTTGAAAATAATATCAATCCAGGATAAAAAACCACTTTATCTGTAGAACGAAATATCACATTCTTAAATTTGATATTAACACCGGCTTTCTACTACCCAAACGGGGCAATTATATTAAAACGAAGAATTCAATTTTCTCTCCGGACAGTGAACAATCAAAAAAGGATATCCACCTGGCTACCCTTTTCTAAACCACCTATTTGCCAACCGGATATCTTGCCGTCAAATCAAACAGAACAAACTATTGCCGGAACTGCTAATGAAGCAATCATCGCACCGATATTAGACTCGGAGTTAAAATCACTTTCTCGCAGATTAGATAAATTTCCAATCACATTGAAAACGCATGAAATTCAGGTACAATAACAGCCATTACATAAATAAAATCAGAAAAAAAATGAAGCATATATACCTACTTACCTTACGGATATATTATTTAGAGAAACATTTTGTTTTACACGCACAGAATAAACCCAACGCACGTAACGAACATCCGGTTTTAGGGCATGCTTGAATGTATTATTGCTTGTAAAGGACTTTGAAGAAGAGTAAGTCCCTAAGGTTGACCATTTATTGAAGTCGGCCGAATATTCAACTATAAATTCACCGGCCAAAGCCTCTTTGGCCAATAATGTCAGATTATAACTCAGCTCTTTCGCGCCGGCGGGGATAGCGATATAAAACGCCACTCCTTCGTTAGTAAAATAAACTGCGTCTGTTCTTTTATAGTCTATTCCGTAACCAGCCCAGGGTTTAGGATTTGTATAGCTAAGATCGCAGGGTTTTTCACCTGATGAGAAATTAAGCTCGAAAGGAAGCTGAGTGATTTTCAACCGGTTAACAATTAGCTGCCACTCTTACTCGCCTTCTTCATTCGGATTGATTAACTTAATAAATTGAGCTTTGGTGAGATCTTTGCTGATAGGAGTTGATTCAGAAAGGGTGGCTCCTGAGTTAAATCGATATTTAAGCTCCAGATTCATAATATCCACATAATCAATAAAATTCTGACCCTCTACTTTTATTGAGATATTACGATTTTTTGCCGAAATCTCATCTCCCATAATGGCTTCATTGATACGGAAATCGAGTTTTATTTTATCGCCGGTAACACAATACACATGGCGCTTGGCAATGGCATTCCAGAGTGCATCACGCGTATTTTCCGCATCTAAGTTGAATTCAATGCTACATGGTCTCCATACACCATGCTGTGAATTTCATAACCAATGAAAGTAACAAATTTGCCTTCTTGATTATACTCTTTAGTCATAGCTACGTATTTTGGCCAACCATCTTTACGCAAACGTTCAAAAGCCTTTGTGTGATAATCGATTACCCAAGTTAAACGGGGATCATCTTTGCCAGGAATATCCGGTCACATAGCGCGAGGTGTAAGCGACAAAAAGTCTAATTGTTGTTTTGCAGCGTCAAAAGCATCACGCATATCGCCGTGAGCATAAGTAAGGTTGCAATGATTGTGAATGTCGCCAAAATAAATATGATTTTCATTTCTTTGAGCAGACATACAAGCACTTAAAATAAATAAGAATGACAGAAGTGTTATTTTCATAGATTTCATAAGATGATTATTTTCTGAAAAGATCTTTTAATCCAATAGTCTTGTTCTGAATTAATGGTTTCGCCCATATTGAGATACTGAAAATGTAGCACATCGGAATTACAAGTACCAACATAGCCATTTTAAGTCCGAAAATGTCAGCCAGATTACCTATAATCAAAGGGCCGATAGCTCCCCCGACAATTCCGGCACATAAAATACCGGCAAATGAACCGTGATGCGAACTGACAGAGTTCAATCCCAACGACATAATAATAGAAAACATCACCGAAATAGTAAACCCTAAAGCAGGGAAACTCACCAACACTATTTCTTTAGCACTAAACAGACTAACCACGAGCAGAACAATTGAAATTGAGGCGGCTACACGAAGGACGTATTTGGAATCGAATAATTTCAGTGCAACTAAACCGATCAGACAGCCCACTGACATTAGCCCCCAAAATGTTCCCACAATCTGGGCTCCCACTACCTGCGGATTCAATCCGTGGTATTTGAACAAAAACTGCGAAATCCAGTTTGCAATACCCTGTTCAGTAGCAACATACGACAATATCCCCAAAAAGAAAAGATAGACGTATTTATTTTTTAACAATAATTTATACGACTGGGCTGAACCTGATTTTTCATCTTCGTTCAACTCCAATGTAGGAAATCGAACGCTGAACGTAATAAGTATTATCACAATTAAAATGAGCGCAAACACCCAATAGAGCGAAGCCCAGGGTAAATCAGGAGGCGTTATTTTGGATAAAAAAACAACAAACAAATTGCAACTGTTTTTTCCCGATGAAAGCTCCTGCACTAAATAGGAATACAACAAAGGACTGACAAAGGATGCTGCTCCAAATACCAACTGGCCTAAAACGGAAAAAAACGCAAAGTTCTCTTCACCACCTGCCACACGGGTTAACGGGTTAATTACTGTTTGCAACATAGCCATTCCCAGACCAATAATAAACGACGACAACAGGAGGGTTATATAAGCAGGCTGTATCGCAAACAGCAATGAACCTATCAGTGGAAGCGAAAAACCAATAATCAACACAATTTTCTGATTTAATTTTTCAATCAAAATACCCGAAGGAATAGACATCACGGCATAAGCCACAAAAAATGAAGTGGGAATAAATCCGGCTAACCCTAAATTGGCCAAGTGGAAATTCCGAATCACATCGGGAATTAACGGCCCCATGATGTTTGTAATAAAGGATATTACAAACCAGAAAAGCATAATAATCGCAACGATCCAATAATTTCGTTTCATTATTTCTTAATATTCAAATTTACAAAGGCAAACTGTGCTGCACCTAATATACCAGCTTTATTCCCAAGTTGCGCCAGGCACAATTGAGTATTTACAGCGCAATCAGGCATTACATATTTTCGGAATTCCTTATCCAGATTTTCCAGATAATAGGCTCCCGCTTCCGAAATTCCACCACCAATCACTACGCGCTGCGGACTGAAGATATTTACCAAACCGGCAATACCTCTGCCCAGATAACTCCAGTGATTATTCATAGATTCAACTGCAATCGGATTATTTTTCTGGTATAATTCAGAGATAAGACGTCCGGTCGTTTCACCATCAAAACTGATGATCTGTTGTTTACAACGATCATCAAATTGCTGCACCAAAGCACTGGTAGAGGCATACGCTTCAAGACAGCCAACACTTCCGCAAGAACAGGGTATCCCATCGAAAAACAGCGGAATATGCCCCAATTCTGTTCCCCGGTTATCATACCCGCCGAAAAGCTTTCCATCGATAATGATGGCTCCGCCAATTCCTGTACCGACAGTTATAAACAGCACATCCGAGCAATCTTTAGCCGAACCAAAACTCTGCTCTCCCAAACCCATCAGATTGGCATCGTTATTGAGAAAAACAGGCAATTTAAAGACCTCCTCTATTCTATCGGCAAGATAAACCTGCGACCAGCCCACAATGTTGTCAGCTCCGCCTAGCACAATCCGGTTTGCCTTATCTACAATTCCAGGAGTGCCAATTCCAATCGCAGAGGGTACAATATTCTCAGCCAAACAATACTCCTGAACCTCTTTAATTGCTTTTACTATATTCTGAGTTACAATATCAGCCCCACGCTCGGCTTCAGTAGGTACGGATTTTTCAAAAATCAGTTTTCCATCAAAGCTAACTAAACCATATTTGATCTGGGTCCCGCCCAAATCAATTCCAATTGAATAATTCATACTAAAATTCTATTTTTTAATTGCATAAAACGAGCCCCGTGATCACGGGGCTCGTTCCAAATCAGTTGTTAGAGTTGATAGTTTAATTTGAATTTTTGAGAGCCGATTTTAACGGACACATTCAATCCCTTTTCATTGAAAGATGATTCATCAAAAGAAGCTTTGATTTCAGGAGCTTTCTGAGCATCTTTCACCGGCAATATCACAGTAATGTAGCGCACCGACCTGTTGGCCTGCTTATCGACATTAAAGGCAAATGCTTTGCGTGCCAGTTTCTTTTTCGATTCGTAGGAAACCCACCCTTCTTCTTCGACCATCTCCTGTTTTTGATCTGCAAACGTTTTCACTATCAGGTTATTTCCATCATTGAAATTGGTGAAAGCTTTTTGTCCAGCCAAATCAAGCTTAACATCTCCTTGGCACATTTGATAATGAATGCCGACTTTTCCGGAAGCCGTTCCCGTTGCCTCATCAACAATTAAATAGAACTTCTTATTTACAAAAAAGACTGAACGTCGATGTGATAAATTCTTATAGCTTGGATTTTCGGTCACCAACATATCAACGTTTTTGTCTGATTTCCACAGCAAACATTTGGTGTCTGCTTTTTCTAAATTTTTATCGTTCAAAGTCAGTGTATTATGAACTTTTGTTTGGCGAAACCAGTTACGCATTTTCATCACTTCCTCATCACCGGCATATGAATATGAACCGGCATCGGGAAAGAAATTACGGCCTTTAACCATTACATTGAAGGTTCCGTTATCCAACTGGCAATGCCACTCGCCGGCAGGTCCTCCTTTGTAAACCATCGCTGTTGCATCTTTATCCCATCCGTTGCGCAGTGAGTAAAAGCCTGACGTTTTAAATGCATCCAAGGTTTGAGGCGCGACTCCTTCTTTACCTTCGGTTGCAAAGAATCGAATCTGTTGATTTTTAGGAAATAATCTAGCCCAGCCTTTTGAATTTACGATCACATCAGATGCATTAAATTGATGCGTATCGCTAAACATTGGCAACGTCAAATCAGGCAAAAGAATACCATAATAAGCCGCAATCATTTTCTCGATAGTATCTTTGTACTTTTGCGGAAATTCGCTTCTATAACCATTTATATCGGCCATCGTGAGTGCTTTACAAAACACATTAATCATGGCCAGGTGATACATCGGATCGAGTTCAAATTGCATTCCATCATCGTATATCTGAATAGCCATTTGACCGTTTAACTTATCGATAGCCGATTTTCTCCAGATTGCAGCATCTTTGAATTCAGGAAAAAGGATTCCGGCATAAAGCACGCGCTGAGCCTCAAAAAGCATGTGATTTCCGGCTTCCGAATAGTTGTTTTGAATATAATTTGCGTGCCTATAGGTGTTAGTCAGTAATAACGAAAAGAATTCAGGGGTGAAACTTTTCGAACTATTGAATAATTGGAAAAATGCGTATTGATTCTGCAAACGGGCACTCACCTCAAGCGGACGCCAGGCATAGCGCATATTATCCCCATCAACTTTATTGTCTTCTTTCAATGCCTCATCTTTACTAAGGTTTGAGGGTTTTACTTTCTCGATTAAGGAATTTTTATTGATCCAATCCAGGTATTGAAATGCCCATTCCTGTGCCCATTTTTCATCTCCGGTTAAACGGAATGCTTTACCCATCGGGACAAACCATTTCAGGCGATGCAACTGCCAGCGCAATTCATTATCTTTCACCGGCCAATAGTTCCAGTCTATGTCTTTTCCATAAAATAAACTAGGTTTAAAACCTTCGTGTGAAAAGAATTTATGCACAAGTGCATCATCCGCCCATTCTTGTTCTTCTTTCGAGATGCTGATTCGATCAAGATTAACCTCAGGGTTAATTACTGAAGTTCTGCTCTTATAATATTTCAACAAGGCTGCTGCAGCTTCAGTATCCTTCCCGCCCTGATGAAGTTTTTTCACCTCTTCCAATCCTTTATAATCGAGGTTGAGTAAAGAAAAAACCTCTTTGTCCAGGGTCTGGGATCTCAGCCCATTAACGCCACAAAGGATCATTAACACCAGTATTAGTTTATACAGTTTTGCGCTTTTCATTTTGATGATCTAGATTAATTTTTTACTTTAGAATTCTTATGAGCTGATTTACTATGCGTAATATCGAGATATTTTTTCATTGCCTCCAGATAGTAATAATCTGCATAATTTAAAGGTACGTCCACTTCCGAATTGTGTGGCAATGAACCTGTGGAATGCATCAAGATAAACCCTTTATTCTCCCCTTTCTGGGCAAGATATTTATCGCTCGACAAGCTTTTCAGGATTTTCTCAGCGTAAGTAAAATACTTGCCTCCGTTAGGAGCATACTTACTTAACTCTAACAAAGCTGACGCGGTTACAGCTGCAGCAGAAGCATCTCTCGGTGCATTCGGTATATTGGGAGCATTGTAATCCCAGTAAGGAATTGCATCTTCGGTTTTGACATTGGTTATAATGTATTTGGCTATTTTCTCGGCCCAATCGAGGTGTTTTTTATCGTGTGTGTAGCGATAACATACGGTATATCCATACAGACCCCATCCCTGACCACGCGCCCACGAACTCTGATCCGAATACCCCTGGTGTGTACCTTTGGATACGACTGCTCCTGTTTCGGGATCGTAACCTAAAACATGATAAGTACTCATGTCGGGTCTGAAATGATTCTTCATCGTGACATCAGCATGACTGATTGCAATATTTTTATATTTATTATCCCCGGTCATTTTACTTGCTTCAAAAAGCAATTCCAGGTTCATCATATTATCAATGATCACCGGATATTTCCAGGCCGGCTCGTGATCCCACGATTTAATCACGCCTACTTTAGGATAAAAGCGGGTTATTAAGCTTTTGGCTGAATTAACAATTACAGAAGAATCTCCGGATTCTGGCATTAAGCGATAACCATTTCCATAACTGCAAAACATCATGAATCCTACATCATGAATCCCTTTGTAATACTGAATTTCGGATAATCTTTCGGTGTATTTTCTCGCTTCTGCAGCAAGTGATTTATCCCCTGATAACTCATAGCCATACCACAAAGAGCCCGAAAAAAAACCGCTGGTCCAGTCATAAGGTCCTACAAACCTGATTTTGCCACCCTCTATTGTACGAGGGAAAAACGTACTATCCGATTTCAACTTATCGGTAGTCTTTGCCATCGCTTTTAGCTGGAATTTTGCCCTATCAATAGCTCTCTCCACCCAAGGTGTCTCTCCCATTGCATTTAAAGGAACGAATGTTGATAGAATGTTGAATACCCACAAAGCCAATAATAAATTTCTGTTTTTCATTAGTTGCCAAATAATTGAATTAAAAAAAATCTCATGAAACAAAATTAGGCCGACTTCACTTCAACGACTTTTTCATATGTTGAAAATACTTTCAACCATGTTGATTATTCTGAAACATGAGGCCCCAAACCTGTTCACAGCAAAGCAAAAGACAAAATCTACCGGCAAAAAGCAATCAGATCATCTACCCCAACGACTTAGTATATCCATAAGGGAAATGGAGTTTTCGAAGAAATAGATCAAAAAGAACCCATCTGTCTGTAAGTATAAATTGGACGCCACGAAAGAGTTCACACCGACCGTTCGTACAAATCTACAGTTCATAGCGTGTACAAAAAAGGAGAAAAAAAAGAACTTGTCATTTTTTCTCTCCCACTATCTAATGGCAAAAACTCCGATAGGTCTCTCTGTTAAAACAGGATGTAAACAATAAGAATTGATGAGTAAACCGTTTTATTGGCCAGCAATCCAGACTCCACTTTTACATAGAAATTCCTATCGGCTGACTTTAATACTGTTTTGCGAATTTCGTTGTGTATTTTCTACCTGCAAATTCAGCAACAAGAATATAACATCCCGCTGAAAGCTTGGATATACCTATGCTTTCAGCGAACTTGTCGGATCGCAAAACCTGCTTACCATACGCATTAGTGATAGAAATAGTACATTTCTCTCCAAGCTTACACGACGCATTCAACAATAACAAAACATTCTGTGATGAATTTAAAACCACTTTAAACTCTGGATTCTTCTGAAATAGAGGCAAAACAACCTGATCTTCAATGCTCGCTGATCGAGTGCCTGAAAAAACTACTTTGTAAAGGCTATAGGGTGTTACATAAACGTCAGTAGTGGAGTTGTAGCAAGTTGCTACCACCGGCTCAGAACCACTTGTCAGCTGTTTATTTGTCGGGAAGGTCGCTCCATAGTCAGTCGACTTTATGATATAAGCAGCGGTGTTTCTGGCATATATATTTACCGAACCGTTGTAAGAGGTAAGAGGTGGACGCTCACAGTTTTTTACATTGCTAAATATATTTTGCTGCCTATTCCAGCTGGTACCATCGAAACGAATAACACAATGATTCTATTTTTTTACATACTCTGTAGGTAAACAACCGAAATATTTTTTGAAGCTTGTTGTGAAATAAGATGGAGTATTATATCCAACCATTGTACTAATCTCGGCAATATTATACCGTCCATCTTTCAATAATTTACTTGCCTGACTAAACCGGATTCTACGAATAAATTCTATTGCCGATTCACCCGTGAGAGCCTTGAGCTTTAAGTGTAGGTTTGACCGACTCATACCCATCTCCCTGCTAAAATCTTCTGCAGAAAACTCAGAGTTCTCCACATTCTTTTCTACAATTTCTTTTGCCTTTCGTAACAGCTCCTCATCCATCGCATTAAAAGCGACCTTATCCGGCTCAAAATCAATAGAAGACGAATAGTACTGAAGTAACCTCTCCCTGGCTTTAAACAGATTCAACACCTTAGCGTATAATATGGAAAAAATAAACGGTTTTCCCAGATAATCATCAGCTCCTACACTTAAACCCGCAAGCTGGTCAGTGGCATCTGTTTTAGCTGTGAGTAGTATCAATGGAATATGACATGTACGTACATTATGCTTAACCAATTTGCACAATTTCATCCCATCCATGACAGGCATCATCACATCGGAAATAATTAAATCAACCTCTGTATTCTTTCCTAAATACAACCAGGCCTTCTCTCCGTTTTCCATGGAGATAACATTAAAGTATTGATTGAAATTTGAAACAAGATACTGTCTTACTTCAACATCATCTTCAACTAAGAGGATTGTTTTCCTATTTTGGTCATCCTTATTATTCTCAACTTCGGAAACTGCCTCGGAAGAAACGAGCAGATCAATTAATTCCTCTCCTTTTTGGGACTGAAACCTATTTAACGGAGCGTCAATAATTGTCAATTGTTTCTCGTTTTCATCAAAAACGTTTTCTTTCATTGGTAATTTCACGATAAAGGTTGCCCCTTTTCCTTCTTCACTGCAAAGCTCTATTTTTCCATGATATAACTCAACCAAACGTTTAACCAGAGAAAGACCAATTCCGGTGCCTTTTGTATTCTCGTCTATCTGATAGAATTCATCAAAAATAAATGCTTGCTTTTCCTTTGGAATACCAGATCCTGTATCACTAACTTCAAGGACGAGCATTGACATGTTTTCAGATAGCTTCACTTCTACAAAACCACCTTCAGGTGTATGCTTAAATGCATTGCTTATTAGATTCGACATTATTCTTTCCAGATAATTCGCATCAAACCAGACCAACCGGTCCTCTAACATACTCTCAAAAAGGTAGTTAATCTTTTTTCGAACAGCCATCTTACTGAACATATCATACACACTGTATGCAAAATCAGTTATTCCAGCCTTTGAGACTTTTAATTCCATTGCCCCTTGTTCTACTTTTCGAAAATCCAGTACCTGATTTACCAGATGTAGCATTCTTCGTGCATTACGCAATGTATGATCCAGCTGCTCTTTTACCCATTTATCCTCAACACCTCTTTGCATAATTTCTTGCAACGGAGATAAGATAAGAGTTAATGGAGTTCGGAATTCATGCGAAATATTGATGAAAAAACGGATCTTCATTTCGTTTATCTCTTTGTTCTTCTCTTTTTCTATTCGCTCAAGAGCTAATTCTCTTCGCATCAACTGTCTTGCCACATAAAAACGGAAAATATATATGCCAATACCACCAACTATGAGAATAAAAATAAATCTTGCCCACCATGTTTCCCACCATTTAGGTAATACAATAATCTCAAGGACAGTAACCTTATCACTCCATCGCCTATCATTATTTGCCGCTTTAACCTTGAAAAGATACTTTCCCGGACGTAAATTTGAATAACTGACAGAACCCCTATCGGTATAATACCAGGTATCATCAAAACCTTCAAGCATATATGCAAATCGGTTATTATGTCCTGCCAAATAATTGGGTACGACAAATTCCAGGCCGAATTGAGCATACCCGGCTTTAAGTCTGATTTTCTTTGTAACATTAATATTCTCAGTTAAAACGCCGGTTTCATCACCTGGAAAGATTGATTTATTGAAAATAGTCAGGTTATCTATTATTACAGATGGCGTATATGGGTTATCTATCAACTGATCTGGATAAAACGCTGTAATACCATTTATTCCACCGAAATACATTCTATTGTCAGATGTTAAGCAATACGAATACATATTAAACTGATTGCTTTGCATCCCATCCGATTCTGTAAAGAGCCTCCAGGTGCCCTGATTTGGCGAAAAACACAATAAGCCACGGTTCGAACTGACCCACAGGCGGCTAAGCTTGTCTTCCTGAATCCCATAAAAAGAATAATCGGGTAAACCTGTTTTCTCTTTTTGGCTTATTAATTTATTTAATTTCCGATCATATAAATACAACCCTTCATTTGATCCAATCCAGATTCTTCTAAATTTATCTTCGTAAAAGCAATAAATACTTTTGTTTATATTGCCATTTCCTTGTATGCGTACGAATTCAATTTTTTTCGTTTGCGAAGAAAAAACGGCTAATCCATTTTCTGTTCCTATCCAGATTTTGCCATAAGAATCTTTAAACAGGCTCATTATTCGTTTGTCGATATTTTTAGCCGATGGTATCACGTCGTCCAATGGAAGCGATTTATTTGTATCCGGCCAATATAATATGATCCCATTTAAAGTTCCCACCCAAATGCATCCTTGATTATCTTCAATCAGGGAATATACGTTTATTGCTCCTCCTGACTTATCTTTAACAGGAATATGTTGAAGAACTTTTGTATTCATATTCATACGATTCAATCCTCCATCATGAGTACCTATGTATAGATTCCCTTTCTTATCCAGAAGCAGACTTTTCACGTTGTTTCCACTCAAAGCCGCAGGATTCATCTCTTCAGCCTGAAAATACCTGAACAGCTTAGTGTGAGGATCATATAAATTCAACCCTTTATCGTTTGTCCCAATCCATATTTTATCTGATGAATCGACAAGCATACAACTCACCACATTATCACTCAATGAATTTACACCTCGTATATAATGGATATGCTCAAACTGACTCCTCAGCGGATGGTAATAATTTACACCTCCATAAAATGTTCCAAACCAAATCCCCCCCTCATTATCCTTATAAATGGATCTGATTGAGTTTTGGCTCAACGAGCCCTCCTCATTGATGTTATTATAATAATGGATGAATTCATCTTTTATGTCATTGTAGATATTTAAACCCACAAAAGTGCCTACCCACAATCTATAGTTATTATCGTAGCATAACGATCTTACAAAATTTGAAGAAATGCTATTGGGGTTATTTTGGTCATGTTTATACACTTTTACCTGATCATTGACCATATCGTATAAAAACAAACCATCACCTTCAGTTCCTATCCAAATACGTTTTTTGTGTCCTGACTCTGGCAACAAGGTCAGAATTTGCTTTCCGGTCAACACTTCCGGAATCTGATAACTCTGACCACTCGAGGGTTCGTATATAAACAACCCATTACTTCCGCCAACCAGTATTTTATTGTCAATCCGGCAAAGCGCGTTAACACTTTTCAAAGATGGCAAAAAGAGCTTACGAAATCCTTTTTGAGGAGAAAAATGAAATAATCCCAGATTTGTAGCTAAAAACAAACTATTCGACGACCACTCTACAATCCGAAATACTCTTATTTTTTCACCCTTGTTTCTATAAATATAATTCTCGAATTTATTTTTCGCATTATCATATTTAGCAATCCCTCCTAACGCTCCAACCCACACATAACCTTTCAAATCGATCATAAGTGAATTTATAGAATTAGAAAACAAACTCAGGCTATCCTCTGATTCATGTCTGAATACTGTAAATTTGTATCCATCAAAGCGATTTAGACCATCAGTAGTGGCAAACCACATATAGCCTAGCTTGTCCTGCACAATATCAAACACTGTACTCTGCGACAAGCCCTCCTTTAATGAGTATTGTTGAAAAAGCAACAATTGCGAATGATGACTTTGAGCTGAACGCACAGGTACAGCTACAAATAGCAGCGATATCCACACCAAAATAAAACTACTTTTCTTCATAATTGCAATAAGTAGGTAGTGATTTTAATATTGTTTTCAGAAATACAATTAACGGATATTGAATATTGAACAATTTAATATTAACTTCAACTAAAAACGACTTATAACTATCTGTTTTTATATTAATTCGCTCATTCAATACCACCATACACTATAAACACATTAAGAATAACAAATGTATTACCAATGGCATAAAAACAAATATCATTTTTGTTGAAATGAATTTTATTATTGTTGAATCTGCAATATTTCGAACAATTATTTCGAAATCCTTCCTATCGAAAAAAAACAAAAGAAGCCAGGATTAAACCTGGCTTCTACATAAAACACTCGTATCTTACTTTTACAACTATACCCTATATTCAACAAAAGCCTCGATTGCCTCATAAGAAGCCAAACCTAAATCATGGTAAAGATCCGCAGTCGCTCTATTTCTATCTTCTGCTCTTTGCCAAAACAATCGCTCATCATCTCCCAGAAACGGAGCACTTTCCATTTGAGACTGATGCTTAAGAATTGAATTTCGTTTTCGACGAAGTTGCTCCGGGCTCATTGGAACGGCCATCTCTATATGGTCTATCTCCCACTCAGCCCAGGCTCCACGGTACATCCATACACGACAGTTTTTCATCCATTCTTTGGCTTTCAATTCTTCGATAGCTCCCAATGCGGCGTTTAGGCACACTTTATGCGTTCCATGCGGATCAGCCAGATCTCCAGCCACAAAGATCTGATCAGGTTGTATCTCCTCTAGAAGAGCCATCACTTTGAGAATATCAATCTCTGACAATTTTCCTTTTTGCACTTTACCTGTCTCATAAAACGGCAAATCCAGAAAATGCACATTTTCAGGTTTAATTCCAATATACCGACAAGCTGTACGAGCTTCTTCCCTACGAATATATCCTTTTACACAAAGGACATCTGCCGTATCAGAATCTCCCGGCTGTTTATCGTATTTTAAATAGCGCAGAACCTCAGCATATTTCATAAAAACAGCGTCTTTGTTCCCATCGAAACGGTCTGTTAGATTCTGAATTAATGAGACATAGCGAATCACTTCTTCATCTCCGACTGCAATGTTTCCTGAGGTCTGATATGCAACATGAACATCGTGATTTTGATCAACCAGGCGCTGGAATGTTCCTCCCATCGAAATAACATCATCGTCGGGATGAGGACTGAAAATCAACACCCGCTTTGGATAGGGTTTGGTACGTTCAGGACGGTAAGAATCATCTGTATCGGGTTTACCTCCCGGCCATCCCGTGATTGTCTGTTGAAGATTACTGAATATTTTAACATTCACGTTATATGCTGAGCTATACAAAGCCAGTAGTTCATCCAATCCGTGTTGGTTAAAGTCTTTATTTGTCAATTTCAATATCGGTTTTCCTGTTTGAACACAGAGCCAAACAATAGCTCGCCGAATCAGTTTATCAGACCATTCACAGGAACCAACTAACCAGGGGTAACTCAGACGAGTAAGCTGCTGGGCTGCATTAAGGTCAATAACGGCTTTTGCATCTTTATGCAATTGCATCAATGATGCAGGTACATTATCGTCGGCTTTACCCTCTACCAGATCTTTCAAAATTCTAGACTTATGCTCCCCCCAAGCCACAAGAATAACCCGATCAGCTCTCAACATCGTAGAAACCCCCATAGTAATGGCACTTGTCGGAACCTCAGAAACTGAACTATAGAAATTCTTAAGATCACGACGCGATGCATCATCCAAAAGCATCAGGCGGGTAGTTGTACTCACTTGTGAACCGGGCACGTTATATGCTATATTCCCAACAATACCAAAACCGACCAAAACCATGTCTAAGCCACCGGATTGCTCTATTTGTTGCTCGTAACTGCTACAATAATCATAAACGTTCTTACGGTTAATCGAGGATCCAGGAGTGTAGAAGTTCTCAGGAAGAAAATCAACCTTATTTAATAAATAATCGCGTAGTAATCCTGCATTAGAATGTCTATTATCTATTATGGGAAAGAACTCAGACACATTAAAAACTATTACATTATTAAAACTCAAGCCTTCTTCCTGATGTATCCGCACCAGCTCCTCGTAAATACTTAACGGAGACGAGCCTCCAGAGAGACCCAAAACACAACGTTCCCCACGGTGTTGTTTTTCGCGAATCAAATTGGCAATATCTGACGCTATCGCACAGGCACCTTCTTTTTCTGTTGTATATATTTCTGTACGAAGGTTCTCGTAACGCGTTTGCCGAAGGCATTCAATCGCATCAACCGGACGATAATAACGCTCCGGAATACGTTCTAGCGTAATTTTTGAACTTAAATCGAATTCCATTTTTATTTTATACTTGAATCCAGTGAAAACATCTCGTTCACCGAATATTTGTTTTTTTCTCATTTAATACCCTCAATCCCACATACATTCCCTGTGCATCTGGTTGCGCTCTCTCAATTTCTTTGAAATAGCGATAAGTCCCCACCTTCAACTCTTCTGTAGATGCTTCATCACAGACAATAATTCCCTTAGGGTGCATCTGCAATGCCGTAATGGTCCACATATGGTTGACTGAGCCCTCAATTGCCTGTTGCAATGCACGTGCTTTACAATATCCGTTGATCATAATCAGCACTTCTTTAGCATCCATAATAGTCCCCACACCTACGGTCAATGAACATTTGGGCACCTGTTTAACATCGTTATTGAAGAATCTGGAATTTGCAATAATAGTATCTTGAGTGAGTGTTTTTATACGTGTGCGCGATTTTAGAGAAGAACAGGGTTCATTAAATGCAATGTGGCCATCAGGTCCGACACCTCCCAAAAAGAGTTGAATACCGCCAACCTCTTTTATTTTATCTTCATACGCTTGACATTCTTCTTCTAAATAATTAGCATTGCCATTTAATATATGAGTATTCTCTGGCAAAATGTCTATATGGCTAAAGAAGTTAGCCCACATAAAACTGTAATAACTCTGTTGATTTTCTTTAGAGATTCCAATATACTCATCCATATTGAACGTGATGACATGCTTGAAAGAGACTAAACCTTCCTCATATAAATCAATGAGTCTTTGATATGTACCCAAAGGAGTAGAACCAGTTGGCAACCCTAGTACAAAAGGACGATCTTCACTCGGAGCAAATTCTCTAATCCTAGTAGCAACATAACAAGCTACCCAATTGGAAATATCTGAATAATCAGACTGAATAATTAATCGCATAAACTATACTTTAAATTTAAAATACAAATAACAATATCACAGATAGGACTCCCCCTATCCAAACCTCTTTTACCGAATACCAATCTTAAAAACCAATTACTAATTCTACATCGCTGTTAAAGAACTTCTTTTCATATTTATCTTACTTTGTATTTCTCTAATTCTTGACTCATTGAGACTTTGGCTTTAGATTATCATATGTTTTGACGCTTGGCAGTAGCAGCCGTTTGCATTGCAAACTATACAAAACACAGATATGATCTCAACTTTAAAAACCGAAAACTATTTCTTGCGTGATAATATTTACTCTTATCCTCAAAAAAAGAGTATGAAAAATTATAAATATCCTGTACCAAACTCTTCAAATTATTTCATGTGCCTTTTCATTTTTGTTTTGGCTACATATAGGACTCACATATATTGTCATTCTCTTCGGCGAACGTCAGTACATGATTGTTTCATCTGCAATATTACTTCAACTCACCCTTCTACTTCTTCCAAGATGTTTTAATTAATTTCACTCTTGAGAATACCAATAGTACTTTTGTTGAAATTAATTTCACCTCTGTTTAAATTCCATGAATAGCACCATCTAAATCGGGCCGATAAAAAAAAACACTCCCAAATTAGCTATACAAAAGAAGCTGGTAATGATCAAGATAATCTTGAAATACTAAAATAAACTAAAATCAAATTGAATAAAAGTTCATCCATCGCAGAAACAAACGGAAATCATCTTGACTATATATACATAGGCCTATTACCCGGTTATTTTGCATTATAAATAGTATCGACAAATTGAGTATTGCGGAATTTAAAGGAGCATAGGAAGTGTAGGTGGGATGTCAATCTACAAGAAGAAGGATGTAACAAACTGATCGTAAGGTTGAAAGGAGGAGCAACCCGAGAGCAAATACAAACTCCGGATAGCTGCAAGGGGCACGTCAAAACAACAAGGAATGGAGGGAGCACCCTATTGGCTGGAACTGTTCGATCTGAAGTACTCTACATATAGGAAGGCTCCCGCCCAGAAGGCCGGAGTACAGAAAGGTGACCGGATTCTTGAAATCAACGGTAAAAAAGGCTTTGAAACGAACATCAATGAAATCAGAAGTTTATTTGAGGTCAGCTCAAATAAGCCGATGCGGCTAGTCCTGGTTAGGGGAGAAAAAACGTTGACAGTGGAAATCGAGATGAAAAGTGAGATTTAATTTGAATTTAACGTTACCGGATTCAATAAGAAACATGTTGGCCAACGGTAAAATCCCATTGACCAATCAAATACCCTCATTTTACTCAAATTTGGGTTGATGTACTTTCCCGATAAACAGAATAGTATTGCTGTTTATCTCCCGGATTAGAAACATAAACGGGCGATCAACGGTAATAAATCCGGGGCCAACGGAGGTTGTTCCAACGATAACCGAAGTTACAGCAGCAGCCTCTCCCCCATTTTCATCAATCTGCACAAAAGTCTTTTGCTTTACCTGGGAAACATAAAGATCAAGGGGCTCTTCAAACAAATGGGGCAATTCGGCCGAATCCGTAAAAACATTCTTCATACCCATCTCTTTGAGTAAATCATTCATCTCTTTCTCATAAGCAAACCTGAATCTTGGCATTTTCAAAGAAATGAAGGTTGGCTCAGTTGTTGTTTTGGGTTTATTAGCCAAAATATTTTGCAGTTTATCGTTGCTGAAACCGCCGATAAATTGATCAAGTGTCTGATTATTACCTGGCATAATTACCGTAAATGCATATCCACCATTACCAAAGGGAATATCCACAAATTGGGCTGTATTATCATAATACAGCCACGCTTCCATCTTCTCGCTTTGCATCATATCCACCTGAATAGTCGTTCCATTATCCTGATAGAAATTGGCCTTTTGCGTTTTCAACTTGTCGAATTTCGTTTTCCAGTCCGATTTAAAGTAAACGGCATTCAATAGGATCATGACATCCTCAGCCTTAAGTTTGTCAATTATAGTCGGAATCCTGCCCGCTGTTTGTTTACTCACCCAATTATTAATTGTTTTCACAGAATTCGCATTTTCAAAATCGAGAGAAGTCACCTCCGCATCATAATAACTTTTCAAGACAGAGACAAAAGCATCTTTCACATGCAGCTCCTGACGATACCAAACGGAATTGGCAATATTCAGCGCTATGTTTTTATCCACCTGAAGCAAATACTCTTTCAGACTTTTAAATGATATATTGATCGCAGAATCACTCAGTGACGCCACCCGCAATGCATCCTTGATTTCTTGTTTGGTGACACCATCCGCCCCATTCAGCAACATACTCAAAGCTGCATGAGCGCTGAAGGGAGAAAAAGTCACATTCTGTGCTTCTTCGTTTGCTGAAAGCAATTTGAAGTAATCGAAACAAAACTGATTAGACGATGAAATCACCTGCTTCTCAGCGACCCGCAAATCGCGAATGTTAGGCCCGGAAGTGCCCGCAGGCTCTTTTTCAGCGCAGGAATAAAGGAGCAATCCCGAAAAAAGAGACACGGATAGTAATAGAATCTTTTTCATGGCTATATGTTTTAGAGTAAACAGACCTATAAAACATAAGATGAAACAGATCGCTAAAACGATGCATGGAAACAGGAGCTGAATCAGGGAAAAAAGAAGAACACCTGATATTTATTGGGGAGGAAGAAGAAAAGGGAAACGGATGAGATACGGACAAAAAAAAGAGCTGTTCAACTTTCAGATTGTGAACAGCTCCCTCAACTTAGTGATGGATTGATTGTAAGGTTCCATAATGATTACTTGATTTCATTGATGTAAAATGCTAAACTTTCAGCGGTAAGATCTCTGGCTACTACTTTTCCGTTTTCATCAACCAAATAGTTGCTCAGTGTTTTGCGCAATTTGTAGGTACTGTAAGCATCGCTATACACACCATCTTTTGCATCCTCTGACTTTTCGTAAGCTAACTTCAACGGTTCGAAAGCAACCGCAACCAAAGCGATCTTTTCTGATTTTGATTTTTTCAACTCCTTTTCAAGGCTTGCAACACTTGCTTTTGAGGCTTCATCACTGTTTGCCCAGAAGTTGATCAGTGTATACTTGGCTTTCAGATTTGACACTTTCAAAACAGGAGTTTTGACATCTAAAGCTTTTTCAGCTCTTTCTTCACTTCTTGCTGCTAAAGATACACTCAACACAGCGATCACGACTAATAATTTTCTAAGTTTCATAATTGTAAGTTTTAATTCAACACTTATATCAGCCCATTAGTTACCATCAAGGTCTGATTCGCAGATTTTCTGCTTTTATCTTTAGTTTCTGATTTTGTACTCTTTCTTTTTATTTACACTGCAAATGTAGCATTTAATTATTACAAAACCGTTACATTTCAATGTTTATTTCATTTCAACCAAATTTTTTTCTATGTTTTGCAGCATTTTCACGCGATTAGAATGTCATTTTCATTATGTTTCGCAACATACCCACGTAACACATATAAAGATCCATTGGGTTACTGACGATCGGCATATTTCGCCATCATATGCATATAGATAGTTATACCGCTGTTCAAATTTCTTATTGCTATCTGGTATGCTATTTTACAGGATATTTGACATTTATCACCATTATACCATTTCACCACATCAATGTATTATGACAAACTCTCAGGGGTAAGATCCCTGGCAACCACCTTACCCTTGGCATCAACCAGATAATCGCTAGGCTTTTACGCAACTTATAGGCTTTATACGCATCACAATAAACAACATCTTTAGTATCTTCGAATTCATCATAAGCCAACTTTAAGGGTTCAAAATCAACTGCAACCAAAGCAATTTTATTTGTCGTTGAATCTTTCAGCCCTTTTCCATGGTTTACGCCACTTGTTTTTGAAGCTTTATCTTCATTTGACCAGAAATGAATCAATGTATATTTTGCTTTCACATTCGACACTCCCAAAACCGGAGCTTTCACACCCAAAGCTTTTTCAGCTTTTTCTTCACTTTCATTTTTTAACAGTTCTTCTTCATTTCCCTGATCGCACTACAAATGTACGGGCTACATGTGACAAAACAATGACATTCTCAACAGATACTCTTTTGCCGCAAATTATTCAACATGCTTTGCAGCACTATTTATAGCCATAGTCAGATTTATTCATATGTTTTACAGCATACTACATAACACGCATCCTAAAAGTCAGTCAATAAATTACAGCAACAATATATAATGATCATAGAGACTCTTCCTCCCAATCACATAATAATGTATATACGTATCTGTTTTCACAAAAAAATATACTATGTTTGTATGTTATTAGTTTTCTATTTACCAGTTTTTATTCCTCAATGAAAAAAGGGATTTGTGCACTCTTCATACTATTCTCACTAATTGCTTTTTCTCAAACTGAATACAAGTTCAGAGTTTGGCTCAAAGACAAAAACGGTTCTCCCTTCAGCATTGTGAATCCTGAAAGCTTTCTCTCCACTAAAGCCATCGAGAGAAGAGCCAAACAAGACATCCGGATTGACTCTACCGACTTGCCCGTTTCTGAAACCTACCTGAATCAAATCAGTAAAACCGGGGTAAAAGTTATCTCTAAAAGCAAATGGATGAACAGCATAGTCGTTGCAGTTTGTGACAGCAACGCGATGCAACTTATCCGGGAATTGCCTTGCGTAACAAAAGCCGAATGGGTTTGGCAGGGTGTTGTGGGAGAAACACAACTATCGCTCCGAAACGAAAGCACAGAAGATCAATCCAATTTAACTTCGCTGCCCAATGAATACGGCTACGGATTTAATCAGATCAAGATTAATAACGGAAATCAGCTGCATCAGGCCGGATACCGTGGCGAAGGCATGGTTATTGCCCTGATTGACGCCGGTTTTCTGAATGCAAATGCAGTCCCGGCTTTGAAACAAGTGAATATTCTGGGTACAAAAGACTTCGTGACCCCCTCCAACAACGTTTACAACAATGATCGCCATGGCGAAATGGTACTTTCGGTTATGGCCG
Source organism: Bacteroidales bacterium (assembly GCA_963668555.2). GTDB lineage: Bacteria > Bacteroidota > Bacteroidia > Bacteroidales > UBA7332 > CAXXIC01. The sequence continues at coordinate 2,302,072 of CAXXIC010000001.1, read as the reverse complement.
CTGTTGACTCTTTCCGTTTTATCGGATCGGCACCTAAAGCCTCGTATTGGCTGCTTAGATCAGAAGACTCAAACTCGGAATTCCCGGTAGAAGAAGACAATTGGGCTGCCGCAGCTGAATTTGCCGATAGTGTCGGCGTAGATATCATCAACACATCGCTGGGATACTCAACTTTTGATAATGCGTCGATGAATCACACCCACGAACAACTAGACGGTAAATCTATCTTTATATCAAGAGCCGCCCAGAAAGCTTCAGATAAAGGTATATTGGTAATAGCCAGCGCAGGAAATGAAGGAAACAAACCGTGGGAAAAGATCAATGCACCGGCGGATGCCCGGGATGTCTTAACCGTTGGAGCCATCAACACCTCTTCTCAAATTGCAGCTTTCAGCTCCCTGGGATTTGCTGCCGATAATCGTGTAAAACCCGACATTGTGGCTGTGGGAGAAGGCACTTACCTGATAGACCAGAACGGATTGTTAAGCACGTCGAACGGCACCTCTTTTTCAGCACCTTTGGCTGCCGGACTTTCAGCCTGCCTGTGGCAAGCATTACCCAGTCTGACTAATCGGGAAATACTCGATCTTATTCGTAGAAATTCTTCTTTTTACAGACAGCCCGATGTACGCTACGGCTACGGGGTACCCAATTTCATGGCGGCTTATCAAAACTCGAGCCTGAACTACCCACCTATTGCGTCGGATAATATAGATGTCTTTTTCAAAACTCCACGGGGACTATGCATAAAGAATCTACCTCAGGCAGACAGTATTTATACCACTCACCTGTATACAGCCTGGGGACAAATGGCTCTTTGTGAGAATTTCACAGGAACTGAAAAGCTTCTATCAACCAACCGTTTACCCAAAGGCATTTATATCGTCTGCATCGAGAGCAAGAATTTTCGTTACATGACTAAAGTATTGAAATGAACGATATCCTTTCACTATACGAACTTAACAACCTGATAAAAATGGCGTTGCGGGAGTGTTTTCCCGATAACTATTGGGTGCGGGCCGAACTGAGCGAAGTACGCATGTCGGGAGTTGGCCATTGCTATGTGGAATTTGTCGAGAAAGAAAGCCGGAGCGGAAACATCGTTGCCAAAATGCGGGGAAATATCTGGGCAAACACATTTCGGATGTTGAAGCCTTACTTTGAAGAAGAAACCGGCCAGATTTTCAATAGTGGTATAAAAGTAATGGTCAGGGTCAATATTGATTTCCATGAAGTGTACGGACCAAGCCTGACAGTTCTCGACATCGACCCTTCTTATACGCTGGGTGACATGATGCGCCAGCGGATGGAAATCATCAAAAAGCTGAAGGAGGAAGGTATCTTTGAGAAAAATAAAGAATTAACTCTCCCTGAATTGCCTCAGCGGATTGCTGTAATTTCATCAGCTACGGCAGCCGGTTACGGCGACTTTACCGATCAATTATTGCGAAACAGCCACGGATTTGTCTTTTACCCCAAGCTTTTCCCGGCACTGATGCAGGGAAATCAATCTGAAGCCTCTATCCTATCGGCATTGGACCGCATCCAGAAACTTAGCATGCATTTTGATGCAGTAGTTATTATACGCGGTGGCGGGGCTGTTTCCGAACTCAATTGCTTCGACAGCTATGCCGTAGCTAAACGATGTGCGGAATTTTCACTTCCTGTAATCACCGGAATCGGGCACGACCGCGATGAATCGGTACTCGATATGGTGGCGCATACCCGCATGAAAACACCCACAGCGGTGGCAGAATTCCTCCTTTCACGATTGGAGAAACAGGAAGACGCATTGCTTGCTACACAGGATTTCATTCTGAATAAAATCAGTCAAAGAATTTTGAATGAAACTTACCGGCTTCAAAATCTATCATACTATCTTTCGGGTTCTACTCAAAAGCAATTGCAAAATGAGCATTTGCGACTGAATAAACTTGAAAGCCAGTTGCCGCTTTTCACCCAAAGCTTACTAATACACCAGAAAAAGCTTTTACCCGAAATCGAACGGGAAATTGCCCGGGCCATCCGTCGACGCCTCGACAATGAACAGAAAAAGTTGCACCTGGCCGAACAGATTATCCGTCTCTCTTCTCCCGAATCCATTTTGCGAAAAGGGTATTCGATTACCACCAAAGAGGGCAAAACCGTGAGATCTACATCAGAATTAAACCCCGGAGACAAGCTGGTTACACTCTTGGCGGACGGTGAAGTTACCAGCATTGTTACTGATAAATTTTAAGAATGGAACGTTTCGAACTCAATATATTAGGGACAGGCTCAGCGCTGCCTACTACCCGGTTCAATCCCACCTCACAGGTGGTGAATTTCCGTGACAACCTTTTCATGATTGATTGCGGTGAAGGAGCTCAATCTCAATTGCGCCGGATGCAGCTGAAATTTAGCCGACTCAGCCATATTTTCCTGTCTCACTTGCACGGTGATCATTGCTTTGGATTGATGGGGCTGATCTCCACGTTGGGATTATTGGATCGGACAGGTGATCTGGTGGTCCATGCGCATCCCGATGCTGAACGAATCTTCCGCCCGATGCTGAATTACTTCTGTGCAGAACTCCCTTACAAAGTGATTTTCAATCCTATTGCTCCACAAAAGCATGAACTGATTCTGGAAGAACGATCACTGAAGGTCTATTCCATTCCGATGAAACACCGGGTGCCTACCTGCGGATTTTTATTCGAAGAGAAGCCCCGTCCGCGGCATATCATCCGCGAAATGACCGACTTCTATCAGGTGCCGGTGCGGGATATGAATCGAATAAAAGAGGGTGAGGATTTCATAAAAGAAGATGGTACGGTAATCCCAAATGAGAAGCTGACCCGCCCTGCCGAACCGTCACGAAAATATGCCTATTGCTCCGACACGACATACAGCAAACCGATAGTTCCCATTATCGAAGGCGCTGATCTGCTTTTCCATGAAGCAACATTCCTGGAGAAAGACAAAGCGCGGGCTAAGCACACCATGCACTCCACCGCTCTGCAAGCGGCAAAAATTGCGCATGCTGCGCAAGTGAAAAAGCTGGTGATAGGCCATTTTTCAGCGCGGTATACCGACCTGAACGTACTGCTGCAAGAGGCAAAAACGATTTTCCCGGAAACAGTATTGGCGGCAGAGGGGACATGTTATCCGGTGTAGATGTAAGTGATCGGATGACTTGAAGTCATCCGATCACTTACATCGCAAAAGCAATGCACCCGTTTTGCCTGATCAGAATATCTTCAATATCCGGCCGGTTCCGGTTTGTTTTACTTTATCGATCTTCCCCATTGCATTTGCTTTTCCAAAAACAATCCCAATACCCAGCATCAGGGAATATCCGGGGATAATTTCATTTTCTTCGAAGAAATCAGTATTCAGACTACATTCGATCCGTTCACTGATCGTAGAGGTGGATAACCATTCGCTACTGAATCCACGGCATGCGCCGATAAATCCTTCCATCGTTGCACAATAGTCTCTGCTATCAGCCGACCTGTACACATCCGGTATAAATGCCAAATTGACTAGTACTTTGTAATAAGGCAGATTTAGTTCGTTGGTGAGATGGCAGGCCGGATTAATGGGTGGAAGCGACAGGGTTGCCGAAAGCCTCTCCCGGTCTACCGTAAAATCGGGCATCACGCTCACGATCTGTCCGAATATCCGTCGCCGGTTGGGGCTGAATCCTTCCAACACCTCGCCATACTTACTGAGATATACTCCCCGGAATCCCTGCTCATGCTCTGTATCCATCAGTTGAATGCTTTTACACATGGCATTGAGCGTACCGATCACCGGATAATCGGCTTGCGCAAACACATCGGGCAATCCATTGAATATCAGACGCGACATTTTCGTGCAACCTGACCATTCACTATTATTCTTACGGACAGTCTCAAACTTCGGATGTTTCTTAATCTTGTTTTTGCTCGGCCCTCCCTTAGTGCGCACAATGGTTTTGTCACATCCGGCCATTTTATAGAATGATACATTACTGATGGTACCTTCTATATCAAACAAATTATCTGCTTTTGCCATATCTTGAGGTTTTGAAGAAACAAGTTTATCAAAGGTAGCTTTTATGTTGATTATATCCAACTCCGTAGCTTAAAGTAAATAGTCTATTCGATACAACTTGTTTTACTCATAGATAACCCATATCATATTATAATATGGGTTATCTATGGGTTATCCTTGGGACATCCTTTGAATTTACCATAATCAGATGCATTGTTGGTACGGAGCAAGGGTATTACAAGGGGAGGGATGATAGCGGATATTCGAGGTAACTTTGGAAAAGTTGGAGGATAAGTAGTGGGCAGATGACTTCAAGGTCATCCGATCACTTGTATTTAGCTTGACCTCTCCCAATAAAATACATTATTCTGTTTTTACACTCTTCTTTGCAGCTTCTAGCCGGCGTTTAACTGGCAAATTAATTTTATCCCATTCGGTTGAATAGATCACATGGAATTTATCAAATGATATCTGATCGGAATAGTCCTGATAGAGATAAACACAGTCCTGTTTACCATACTCTTCCCATTGGTCGAAGGTTTCTTTCAGGACTTTGTAATTGAACTCGTTAATCTCTGAATAAGTTTGGTTTAAAGCCGGAATGTTGGGTGACAGGCGATATTGAATTACCTTTCTGATCCGATCTTCCCGGGTAGCAGTATCTTCATGTTTATATATCCTATCCATAATAGTATGGGCCTGATTTCTATCCTTTTTTTCTTCAGGGGTAAGGGGTATCCATTGCAGGCTATCCTTCGGGCGGCTATTTGTTATCTTTGATAATTGAGACACATTATTTCCTGTTTTTTTCTGTATTATGTTTGAGTGGGGTTGGTTCAGGTATGTCAATTCTGTAGGTGACTGTTGTACGGTATTTGACTTTTTCGTAACTACGGTATCGGTTTGCTTTGTAATATTCTTTACCAACTGATTATCGGAGATGTTATCTCCTTGTCTTTTGGCAATCAACAGTAAAACGGCAAAAATAATTACCGAAATAGCTGAAAGATAGATTAGTCGCGAATAATTCTTTTTGCGGATCAATTCTATACAATCAGCAGCAGTGATGGTCCGGTATTCCGGATCGATGATCATGCATCTTCGTGCGATTCTGCGGTAGCGTAACGGAAGCCCGGATAAAAGTCGTTGGTCAGCCTGGCCGGTAAAAAGATACAACAGGATTTTGCCAAACGCATAGAGATCACTTTTTTGATTGATTAAATGCGGCTGCATAAATTGCTCCGGACTGCCAAAGGATCGTGTGCCACCTGTAATTTCATGATAGCAATCCGAATAAGAGAGTCCCAGATCGATGAGTCTGACATTGTACCCGTTATTGGTGATCAGTATATTATCCGGTTTAAGGTCTAAGTGGACAATTTGATGATTATGGAGATACTCCAGGGCTGAAAGTAATTGCAGCAAGAACCGTTTCAGATTCCCTTTATTTTTGAAAAAGAGTGGGTTTTGTTGTGTGAATTCCGTTAACGTATGCCCGTCTACAAATTCAGTCAGAATGTATTGACCTTCCTGATCCTCTCCTTTACTGATATAGCGAACAATGTTAGGATGATCAAGGGTAAAGCCAAGGTCAAACTCTTTGGCAAAAGCAGCCAGATAAACAGGATTGGTGGAATGTTCTTTTTTAGGTCGTTTCAAAAAATGCCACTTGCCATAAATGCGCACTTTGTAACAGTCAGAAGTTGCCCCGTTTTTGAATAATGGCACGACATCTGTGAAGAGGTTGTATAGAACGTCGGTATTGCGTGGGGTGTCGAAAGACGAGGATTCAAGATTCATGGCCAGATATTTCCGACAAACTTAACGAAAGATGCTCAAAAAGCCATACAAATAATACGGAGTTTACCTTAAGTCTGATTTTTAAAACTCTGGAAACACACCCACCCATTAATATTAACACACTGCTTTATAGATCTTTACATTAAATCAGAAGCATCCCAGAGTCAATTATCCAATTATTTTCAGCATTGACAATCCTCCTACTCTCCCGGCTGTGAACCGTCCAAAATCTTTCCCGCCTCTGGTTACCTTTGATATGATCAGCGGATAGTTAAGTATAAAATGGGAAATCTCAAGCATATCATTGATTTGCAATTTACTATTCCTACAAGCTTCTACTTTAAACAGACTATTCCCTTGATAGACGACCTGCACCTCTCTGTCCGGCTCATAATTGAATTGCACCTTGCTGGATATTGCCAGGGTGCTAATGTTGATTTCGTTCAAAGAATTAAATCCGGAATTCCCCGATTTATCCAGGCTTAGCAGGTAAATATCCCAATTGGAAAATCCTAAGTATATGGCGATGGTGTCCAGCGTGTACAACCTGGGCTCGCTTACTCCATTAATAAAACCAAACAACCTTTTCAGTGTGTTTATGCTTACTTTTTGTTTGGTGATATTTTCGATGTCAATAGAGAGGTGCTCGCAATCAGAGTGATAGCGGACGGGTTTGCCTAAACGTTGTTCTATTTGCTGTTTGATTACCGGTGATAACATATAAAAGGGTCAATATTGAACGATTGCATTTTATTATACAAAAGTACATCAAATAACAATAAGATTCCGAAATGGATAATATGGATGGAATGGATTAAATGGATCAGGTGACAGTGGAAATTGCTTCATACTTTTGTGAATAGATGCATGAGGGTTTCAGACAAATATATTGCCTGCAAGATGTGTTAACCTTAATTCTTAACTGCGAAATTGAACATACGGAGCCCATTTGATCCGGAATACAAATGGAGAGAAATCTGAAAATCTAAAGAGTAAGAGCAATTTAATTCAATGTAAAGATGAAAAAATTATTCGTGGTTTTTATTGGCGCTGTCGCATTTACTTCATGTACGGTAACGACCTTTCTTCAAAAAGATTTTAAAAGTAATTACGACTTAAGCATGTCCAGCAAAAAAGAACTAGCTATGGCAAAAAGTATTCCGGTGTATCTGAGCGAAAGAGAGGTTCCTACCGAATTTACCGTTAAATCCATTAACTCGTATAGCCCTATCGTGCTGCCTATTATTGGAAACCGGAAAAAGACTGTTACTAAATCGCTTTACAAGAAAGCGGTTAAAACAGCCAACTCACAAGGTGGGAATGGGGTGATTATTTGTGATGATTTTCACTTTAAGGTGATTGAAATGAAATAGTGGTTATTGAGGTGATGGGATGGGTGGGGGGGAAAAATGGAGGTTGATTTAATTTTAGCCCATGTTTTTATCAGCATAATTCTATTTGCTTGTTGTGTGATTTTATTTATACTCCGTCTATATTATGCATTATTAATAAAATGGATTGTAAAATAAACTCAATAAGTAATTATATATATTACATTTGTTGGATTGCAGTTATTATTGCATGAATTGTGTGGATGCTATATGAGTAAGGCAATTTTTTACATTGCAAAGATGCTTATCTTTAAAATGCCATTAACAGAAGAATTTTTAAAGACTATTATAACGTTGACTATTATGTATCCCCCAAGAGTATTATATCGACACTTATGATGATGCGATTTCTAATAAAATCCAGTATTTATAAAAGATGAAAGTCATGGGTGTGATTTTACAAAGTTATGGGCAAGTTAAATAGACAACACTGTGGCCAAGAAAAGATAAGGGCTCTAACAATTCAGCTTAACTGTTGTTGATTGCTTCGATCGTCATATTTAGAATTTAAAAAGTGGAGACCAGAAACCACTCTCGAAAAACGGGGACGTAACCGAAAATCCAAACGAGTAGGTGAATATAATTTTTTAAGATCATGGATAAAATACCTATGTGCCCTAATTGCGGTAATACACGGAATGGAGATAGAGCAAAAAAATGTGCAAAATGTGGAAAAATCACTTGTAGTAAATGTTCTTTTACAGGTTGTACATGTGGAAGCATGTCTGTTTATCAAACTTACATAATTGGCAAGTAATGACTTTCTTAATTACTTGTCAAAATTGCGGAAAAGAGTACACTTATTCATGGAGTTGGTTCATATGTGACAAATGTGGTTATCGCATTTGTTCCTACTGTCTTTCTAATCACAAAGGAAAATACAGCAGTGGTGGGTATAAATGCAGCAAATGTGCATTTGGACAAATGAAAGGACCAAAGAAACTATGATAATTAACCGGGGGAGGGGAGGTAAAACTCTTCCTGCTCTTAAATATAAATTTACATGAATATAGAGCAATATCTTAGAACGTGGAAAAGTGAATCACTTTTTTGGTGAAAGACATTATGAAAAGCAAGCCTTTTCATTGGTTAATGGGCAATCACTTTATTTACTGAGCTTTAAATGTGAAGTGTCAATAGGCGGTGGATTCAAGATAATTGAAAAACAAAAATTTTTTCATACCCAAGTTCAAGGATTAACTGATGCAGGCAATATGAATCTCAAAGCTGATATTTGCATTTGCAAACAAATACTAACTCAACTTAAGAATGAATTCTTTAAAGAATATAATGACTATATTGACGAACAAATAAGGAAGAAAATCATCCCATTAGGCAGCAATAATAAATAGCCGTTTAGTTGCTGAAAGGCAATCTCATAGATCGTAATATCGGTAGTGCGGTTCGATTGGAAAGTGACACATAATCGGAGATTAATTTACACAAATGATAGCGTAAATCTGAGTGATGGAACTGAATTACTTGCATTAGATGATAAATTCAAGGATATGTAAAATGTCAATCGACTTCTAGTACTAAAGGTAATATGGAGACCTGCTTCTTAAAGTTTAAAAATGAGATTGCTAAGGAAAAGAAGAAAAGACTAGTATTGTAAATTATTATTATGAGCACAATAAATATCGGCATCGCAGATTTAAATACTATGATAAGTTTTAAATAAAATCTGAAAACCAGAGACCTCAGGTATAAATTTGATTTATATGGAACTAGCAGCTTGGCATATCTGGCTTATTATAGCCATTTTACTTTTCATTATTGAGATTTTTACTCCAACGTTTTTAGCGAGCTGTCTTGCGATAGGTTGTGTGACTGCCGGCTTGTTCGCGTTATTGGGTTTTGGAATGAAGACTCAATTATTGCTTTTTTCGATTGGAACATTAGTGGGCTATTTTGGCATAAGGCCGTTTTTGCTAAAATATGCACATAAAAGCTCCGGACAACCAAAGACGAATGCAGATGCTTTGGTTGGTAAAACAGGGCGTGTCATCGTAGAAATAAATAATTTGATTAATCAGGGTCGGATTACGGTTGATGGTGAAGACTGGAAGGCCAAATCAGAGATCAATGTGATAATCCCCGTAGGAACACCAGTCGAAATCATTCGTATAAATAGTACTATTCTCATCGTAAGATCAATCATTTAAACTTAGAGTATATGGGCTTATTAATTATTCTGGGGCTCTTTGCAATCTTTGTCATTGCATTTGCCGCAATGGGATTTAAGATTGTACAACAATCTGAAACTATGGTTATTGAACGGCTGGGGAAGTATAGCCGCACACTGCAAGCGGGAATTAATGTCATTTGGCCGATCATAGACCGGCCGCGTGAGATTATGTGGCGTTATGTGAAAGAAAGTCACGACGGCCGGAATGTCATTCTAAAAACAAGTACCAGTAAAATTGATCTGCGGGAAAGTGTTTATGATTTTCCCAAGCAGAATGTAATTACCAAGGATAATGTATTGACTGAAATTAACGCCATACTCTATTTCCAGGTTATAGATCCCGTAAGAGCAGTGTATGAAATAGCCAATCTACCGGATGCCATTGAGAAACTGACTCAGACAACTTTGCGAAATGTAATCGGTGAGATGGATTTAGATGCTACTTTAACCTCAAGAGATACTATAAATGCTAAGTTAAGATCAGTCCTTGATGACGCCACGCACAAATGGGGCGTTAAAGTAAACCGGGTAGAGCTGCAGGATATTAATCCCCCTGAACATATCCGCGAAGCGATGGAAAAACAAATGCAGGCCGAGCGATCCAAACGTGCCTCAATACTGGAGGCAGAAGGAACCAAAGCTTCTCAGGTGCTGATATCGGAAGGTCTGCGGGAAGCAGCGGTCAACAAAGCGGAAGGGGAAAAGCAGGCCATGATATTAAAAGCTGAAGGAGAGGCGCAGGCAAAAATCAGAGTTGCCGAGGGTGAAGCCGAAGCTATCTTGAAAATAACACAGTCTGTCGCGACCACAAAAAGCGATCCTGTTAATTACCTGATCGCTATCCGATACATCGACACTCTGAAAGATATGGTCAGCGGTAAGGATAACAAAGTGATCTATCTACCTTATGAAGCGACAGGAGTGCTAAGCTCGATCGGTGGGATTAAGGATATGTTTATAAAATAGTAAAGTTTGAAATCCCGAATTTGAATGAAAGAAGTGAAATTTAAGATTTGGATGAGCGTTATTGGCACTTTATTTTTTGGAGCCGGTACGATAGTTTTAGAAGGGGAATTTTTTGGTCAATTATGCTGTGGCATTATGACTGGTATAGGTTTTTTAGCTCTATTTAAAGCTGCTTGTGAATATGAATTAGTAAAAAGTGAGGAATTGCGAGAAAAAGAGGCTAATAAGAAAAAGGTAGAATATTTTAATGCTCTAGAAGGAACAGATAAAGCTTTAGCACTAAAACTAGGAAGAGAGTATTATGGCTTATTAAGGAAAGATGGACGAGTGACTACTTATGATGAACAGGCTATTACAAATGATTTAAGTTCGATGAAAGTATTACCAATTGCTGTTCCACCGCCTTTTCATGCGAGTAAAAATATTAACACCATAACATCTTCGGGTTCACCAATTGTCTTTCCTCCTCCTTTTCAAGATGACAAACACACAAATCATGGAAAAATTCTATACTGTCAAAATTGTGGTCAATCATACCTTCAAAAAGAAAATGTAAAATTCTGCAATCAGTGTGGAAATAAACTGTAACAAAATCGGAGAACCACATTTTCAACTATTTAATCATCACTATTCTATCTTTTTATTTTTCAATATTTATATTATGAAGAGAGCAGACTTTGAAGATTTTTTCAATCGAAATGATTTACACGCATTTGACGGACTAATCCGCATTACCTTAACTGATCGGACTGCATATCGCGCTGTCTGGGTAACATCAACTCCGGAACTTAATCCTTCGGTTGATCATACCTTTAAGGGACTTGGTGAGCAGGAGCTATTCTATCTGTTCGATGAGAACCGGTTTGTTGTTTTACCAGTTAACGAAATTGATGATGTGGAGTTGATTCAACAGAATTACCTCAAGAAGCCTTACCGGAACTATGAATCAGCAGAGGAAGGTAAAAAGCATTATCAGCGACTTGCAGCTCAGAATTCCTGGATTTCAGAAGAGGAAGTGAGGGAGTTTTTAAAAGATGAAGAAGATAAGCAAAATGGGTAAATAAGGCAAAAGCTATATTAACCGGGACATCACTTGTTCAATAAATGTGTAACAAATACTAGCCCACTCCGACAATTTATTATTGGTCGATTTTCATGTTGAGATATTTTCTAAATATCAATAGAATACAAACTGAAAATTGTCTGACATGATTTGTCGGAGTGCTTCATATATAATCACGTAGCAAATTATTCAAATAATGGAGAATAGTGAGGAACGTAATTACCTGCAGATCCTTTCGGAAATCCGCAGTGAAAGGCAACTTAAAGAGCTGGTACATTCCGGGATTGTACGCTCCTTTGTAGCTGGCAAAAAATCATTAGCGGATATTTATTCCATGACTGAAGATAAAGCACTTTTATTGCCGGGTTTTGGTTTGAAAAAACTGACCTATCTCAAAGAATTACAGTCTGATCTGAAAAACCATCCAGAGAAGTATGTTTTATATTATCAATGTAATATTAAAGGGATTGAAATCCCTTTTGAATATAATGAATCTGACACATTAGCAGTCTCCTTACTCAAATCGATTGCTGATTTAGTTACTATGTTTTTGAACAAAGGGGAAAAACATAGCAGGATTGCATACATTATACAAAAATATTTTGGAATCAACGGCGAAATCCTGAATAGGGACGAAATCGCTTCAGAACTTGATCTTACCGAAGAGCGTGTCCGGCAATTGATTGCCGGACAGAACTTTCAATTGTTATTTTCAGGCGAAGAAGTTGATCTGATTAGCATTAATCCACAGTTGGTCTGCAAATTTCAGCAGGTGAAGCGTGATTCGCTATATAATGATACATTTATCTCCTGCCTTACAGCGGAGCAGGACTTTGATAGTAGAATCATCGGAAGAATCGCAGAACTCCTTTCTTCTGATTTGGCTGAAACAGACAGACAAATCTTTTTGGTTCAGAAAGATGAAGTCGTTATGTTCCGAGAACACCACCGGGCGTTGTTTCAAACGATGTGTAAGGAGGAATTACCATTTTCGGTAGGTGAAATTTGTGAACAAACTCAAAAGAATATCGATCGAAAGTTCAAGTTTCAAAAACAATTTATTCTGTCATTGCTAGGCTGTGCTGACTTTCTAGAGCCGGTTGCGAACAGCGAGACTTCAGATAATGCTGGATATCAATGCAAATGGCAGTTTCTTTCAAGCTTGGATGCCAAAGCTAAAAGAATTATCTATGAAACAGCGCAGTCGGTAGATCGCAAGGAAATACTCGAAGAGTACAATCGCAGAGAAAGACTGGTTGGGCTTGATGAGCTGACCACTGATAAACAACTGGTTATTTCCGCAGATTCTAATTTTGATTGTCAGTCAAATGGTGTATGGCAGTATTGGAAAGGTGATTTGAATTTTACTGCAAGTTCATTGAAAAACAATACCCCAAAAACATTGAAATCGATCATTGAAGAGTACATTGTGGAAAGAGAAGGCAAGGTGCTTTTCAATGAGTTATGGGATCATTTTGTACAGAATAAACTCAAATATAAAAAAACTTCTGTTCGTGCAATTCTAACCTCATTGTGCTTGGTTTCAAAAGTGGATAAAAATGTTTTCGTTTTGGAAAATCTTGCCGGTCAATACCCGGAACTCGAGTTATTGCCCAGAAGGCAAAAAGATGTTCGCAACCAGTTTATCAATAAAGCGGTTGAATATCTGCGGAATTGCAGAAACAATGAAAGTATTTTCAGACAATTTAAACAGGAGGTACTCAGGTTGCTTCAAGAAGAAGAAGACATTAAGATCAAACACCAATCTAATTTTGGTAGTACTCTTTTTGTGTTTGTTGAAATAGGCGTTTTGACCGATACGAACCGAAATGGCGAACGGATTATCGGATTAGATATGAAGGAGCTTGAAAAATATGACCTGACAATTCTGGGAAAGCAGGAGGAAGAGGATTATAAAAAGAAAATTCGTTCGTTAGCGATCAACTTTCTGAAAGAGAAAGAAAACTATGAATGCCCCCTATTGGAACTGAGAACCGAATTTATTCAGTATGTCAAAGAGGGCATAAAGGAGAATGCTTTTTACAAAATATTTAAAGATAGTCGGTTCTTTGAAAAAACTGGAAATCACAGGAATACGATTATCAGGTTAAATGCAGCTCATTTGCCGGAGTCTAAATCGTATAAAGAGGAGGTACCTGACCCTGAGCTTAGTGTAGAAATCGAAGAACAGCATGTAATTGAAAAATTACCCGAATCACCTAAAGTAGAGGTGATTTATCACCCGGTGATATTCAACTGGGTTGAACTGAAAAAACAGTTGAAAAAAGAGTTGGCTGATTATGGATTTACCGATGAGGGACTCGAAGCCGGAATAAATACTTTTTACAGGATGATAGGCGGAGAACAGGCTGACCGCTGGGGACAGTCCATATTAAAATGCTTTACGGACTTTTGGTTTAAATCCAACGACTACTTTGACCGGGAAGCATACCTTCTAAAATTGGCGCATTATTTCGAGTCTTACCTAAAAAGCTTTGATAAGACTTCGACAGAGACTGATGGTCTAGCTTCCGTGGTGCAATTGTTTCCGGAAATGCAAAGTCTTAAGGCGTATAAGTATGAATATAAAGAGTTGGATCGAAGAGCTGTGGATTATCAGAAGAAGGCCTTTTCGTACATTATTCATAGCTTGTCCTTTTATGGGAATAAGTTCCGACATGATGCCCGGGATGAAAGTCTGGATATGGCTGTATTCAAACAAACGAAAATAATTACGGATTTTGCTGCTTTGTATGTTTATACGGGGTATTTGTTGGAGAATAACTAGCGAAAGAACGGGTAGAATAAGAGGTTTTGAATTTGGATAAATTTAAATATGATAGTCTACCAAAGCAGGTTATACCCGTCACTTTTAGTAGGACAATCAGTCAGTTGCTATCTCAAACTTCATCATTAACCTCGGGAAATTGGCAACCTGTAATCCTAAGTTTTATGGTCTGATTATCTATACCGTTGAAATTCATTGCTTTTTGCTTAGTGTGACAATTATAAACATAGTTTTTGAGAGAGTTGGCACTATTTGCACACAAATGATTTTTAATATCGCCATATGATCGGGACTATATAATTTAGCAGAAATATTAATGGTGTCTGTTGCGCTACTGGCAGATCTTGAATAATAGAAAAACAACGAATATTTTACGTTATGGCAATTGAACTTGAATTTATCAGTCTGATTATACCGATTACGAATATCGACAGAATATATCCCGGAGGATTTAAACAGTACCAAATCGATCGTGCTGGTTATTACATTTGCGACGATTCCCTTGTGAAGGAAGGAGCCATGAGCCCCTGGGATATGGAGGATTTGGTCGAAAAGTGGGAAACTATGGGGCTTCAACCATTCCGGGAAATCAATGGAGAACGTCAATGGGGTGATCTTTGTGTCGTTGATTATTTATCCGGACTGACTCTCAATTGTGATTGGATTGAACATGAAAAAGATTATGTCTGGCTGAAAGGGAGAGAGCCGGGAGAGGTAATGTCGAGGATGAATATGACAAAGCAGACACGTGACCGCAGTAATGTGTAAGACACCTACCACGACGAGCGTAGATACCGATAACTAATTCGGACGGGAGTAAAAATCCTGATTATGAGCCTGTGGAAAGTGCCGAATGCAGAGACTGCCGAAATGATGGAAAAGTTTTATCGCCATTGGTTAGTGGAGGGGATGAGTAAGCACGATGCTTTCCGGTCGGTGCAGAGTTAAATGCAGAAACGTTTTCCGGATGAACCGAAGAAGTGGGCGGGATTTGTGATGGTGAATTGATTCTCTCTATTAGTGAGACTGTGACTTTGAGTCGCAGCTCCACTAATAGAACAAGAAAACAGTAATTATTAACGCAGCACAGTTCGGAATATAACCGAACTATGATTATATTTGCAAATCATTATGAGGCTATTAGGTAAGAATAAGCTGCAAAAACTAAAAGCAAAAAATTTAGGGAATAAAATGCTTTGCGCAGAAATAGACAAGCTGATTTCAGATTTCGATCAAAATGACTGGAAAGATGAATTTGCACTTAAAGAAGTTAGAAAAGACGCTGATTGTATCCATAATGACGGATTTTATTTCTTTGATATAGCTGTGCATCGGGCAATGATCCTGATCGAATTTGATGATGATGGTGAAGCGACTGTCGTATGGGCAGGTAATCATCAGGATTATGAGCGTACATTTAAGAATAACAAAAAGAGTATTGAGAGTTGGTTGAAATCCCATAATTACATTTAGCTATGAAAACCCATTTTGATATAGAAAAGTTTGTAAAGGACGGTCGTATTGAAAGTGAACTGGATTTTGAAAGGGCCTTGATTGCTGATCGAAAGCTTAGGATTCTGGCAAAGGAAAATCCTCATTTCAAAGAGTTGAGAAAAAAACTGAGAGACCTGATTGAGCAGTATGAAAATGCAAACTGGAGCGATATAAATACTATAGAATCAGAGAAAATCAAAGAGAGTGATCTGGCTGAATTAGTAGCTGACAATGAAAGAATATTCATCGAGAAAAGAAAAACGCTGATTAAAGAAAAGCTGAAAGAGTTGAATCTAAACCAGCAGGAGTTAGGAAAGTTACTGGGGCATAAAAGTAAAACTCACATGTCTGAGCTGATAAACGGAATCAGTCCGTTCTCGCTGAAAGATTTAATCATCATCCACCGGCTATTGAATATAGATTTCAATGATCTGGTTCCTGTTTTTTTGTCTAAGGTTGATCAGGTCAGAGTCAAAGAGGCTATTAGAGAACTGAATAAGCCGCAATTAAAGCTTTCTAAAGAGGATTTGATTTTTGCCTGATATTCTACATATACTGTTATCGCAATAATTCTCAGCAAATGAATAACCATCTGGATTACATCAATCACGCCCACGATTTTGATTCCCGAAAACTAACCGAAGAAGAGGTCATGCAATGGAGCGAACTGCTAATGCTTACCGATACATCATTAGAAGATAAGAAAAAAGCGCTGGGCATTCTGGCGCATGTGGGCAATCTGACGGCGTATAAAGCGTTAAAGGAATATGCCAAACAGCCCGACGAAGGACTGGAGGAGTGGGGCAAACTGGCATTGGGGGAATGCACCCTGTTTTTGCATGGTGATCTGTGCGGCGATGATGATACGGAATTTGTCTTTACAGGCGTGGGGCCTAATAACAATATGCTGCGGATTTACTTTATGTTGCTATCGGCTGATGAAGAAAAAGCGTTTGAGGCTTGGCAATACTCCATCGTTGAGAAGGAGCTGACGGATATTGCCCGGGATCTGGATTGTGAGATCGAGTGGTTCAAACATAACGAAACCTATATCGGGTTCAGTGTATTAATGCCGGTGACGGTAGCTATCGCGACGTTCATCGAAAAAGGCATTACCATTTGCAATCAGTTCGGCGGCTTTCTGTTGGAGGAATATTATGCCGGGACAGGCGAGCCGGACGAACAAGAGACCGAAGAGATTATCCGTATGGTGAGGTATAGTGAAGAAGAACAATGATATTCCGCCGGTTAAATGCTGCTTAAATGGCATTTAACCGGCTTTTTATTGGGGGTGGGACTGCGACTTTGAGTCGCGGCCCCACTGGTGGATTATTAATTCTCAAAATAAGCTTTCATATCCTGCTCAATTTTGTAAATCTCAGGATATGTACCAAACGCAAGATTACCGGTGATCATTTTTTCGAATGGTTGGGTTGAGGCATATAGCTCTTTGATTTTCAGATGATCTTCTTTAAATTGTTGTTTTTGAAGCTCTAAAATCCGCTCGTTTACTCGTTTTACCACATTGCTCACTAAAGCGTATAAGTTGTGCCCACGAATATAGAGGTAGGCATTATCGGCATTTAAACCGAGATTTTCAAAGAATACTTTTTCCAGGTCCAGGTCAGCAGTAGGGTAAAGGGTGGTCAGGGTGCTTAATTTTTCTTCGCACCGTTGTTTCAGTCTGTCTATAAAGCCCTGAAAATTGGAAGAATTGAAATCGGCAGCGGAAGGTTGTAGCGTAATGATATTAAAGAACTCCTTTTTCGGAAACTTTGAGAAATCAGTCTTGCCTAAGTGCAAATGCCATATTAACAGGTTGTAGATTGCGTTAGAATATTTCGTCAGGAACATGTTAAAGTCCAAAACTGTGTTCTCATATCCGGTACATTTCTTACAAATATCGTTCAATCCATCTGAAAAGCAATAATGATTTTCTATCGAATAAGTATAGGTCTGAAAAATGTGGTTTTGGATGTTTATTTGGGGCTCTTTCATTAAATAGCGGTAGTCACTGTCAATGCAAATGAAAAAATCCTTGCTTAGATAGTCTTTATATTTCAGGCAATGACATACCCCGGTTGTATTCTTATTGTCAACGGAACTATTTGACTGATAGATAAAATTGAATTTCTTATCCTTGCAAAATTGATTAAAGACTGATTCCCAGAAAACTTCGTCAGCTTTGTCTTCCACATGAATACTCGCGGTACATCTGGTAATGATTGCCTGATTGGCGAAATCCAACGCTTGTATCTGGAAGATATTTTCTTTGGGCATTCCGTTAAACATAATCTACTCCACTTTTAAATCCTCTATATACGTTACTTTCTCTCCCCATCCCTTACCTAAAATACTCGGAGAATGAGTCGCGATAAAATACTGGCAATTCGGATTCAGTTCGGTCAATACCCTGATCAGATCCTGTTGCCAACTGATATGAAGGGAAAGTTCCGGTTCATCCATTAGTAAAATATAGGGGAGCTCGTCCATCAAAAAGACTTTGAATAAAATGAGCAGAAGCTGTTTTTCTCCAGATGAAAGTTGTTCAAGTTGAAGTGTTTCGCTTTTTGTGCGGAAAATAATTTTATTAGTAAAAGTGTCTATTTCAATTTTCTTGTCTGTATTTCTAAACAATTCGTTGATCAGGGAAAATAGTTTATCGATGCGGGCTTTGATTTTTTTAGATTGACTTTCTGAATTAGTGGCCAGCAATCGGTAATCATTGAATGATTTAGCTCCTGTGTATGTCCCGGTACTGGTTCCTTTTCCTGTCTGATAGATCAGGTCTTTTAGTTCCTGCATCAAAGGACTTTCGTTTTGATTTAGTTTAGACTTATTTTTTACAGGTACATCAAACGTATTTATTTTCTCCACTAATAGCGGTGAACTAAAAGTACAAGTAAATAGTCCATTTTCGAAGCTAAAGGAGAGTCCGTTACCCTGAATATAAATATCAGCTCCGTACTTTTTATTATTCAGGACTTTCTTATCCTGCAACAGTACTTCTTCAATGATGTTTAATACCGTAGATTTGCCGCTGCCATTTATTCCCAATAATATATTAACCTCAGGATCAATATTGTCCCAGACAAGGTTGTAATTACCCCATAAATCTCGAATTTTTAATCTATTAATCTTGTTGGATTCCATATCTGAGAATTGTTTATGCAAAGATATTCATTTTGATTTGATAGAGATTCTCTTTAATAGCTTTAATCAACTCCATGATTTTAATGATATCGGTGTCGCCACCCCGCCTGATAAATTATAATACAGACCAATTCTCACCACAACGAACTAAAACCCGTGTCAATGAGGAGATACAGCCAAAATTAATCCTATTTTTGCATCCGGTATTTACACCTTAAGAAGCCAAACATCATTTAATCAACAATATTATGTCAGATAAGAAATTCAGATTTGAAACCCTGCAAATTCACGCAGGATATCAGAAAGCAGAGAAAACCACCAATGCCCGCGCGGTTCCCATTTACCAAACTACGGCTTATACATTTGACAGTGCACAACATGGAGCTGACCTTTTTGAATTGAAGCAATTCGGCAACATCTATACCCGATTGATGAACCCGACCACTGATGTGTTCGAGCAACGGATGGCGGCACTCGAGGGCGGAGTAGCAGCATTAGCTGTGGCATCGGGACACTCGGCGCAGTTTATCGCGATGACCAATATCCTGACCGTCGGTGATAACTTCGTGTCATCGCCTTATTTGTATGGTGGCACGTACAACCAGTTCAAGGTTTCTTTTAAAAGACTCGGAATCGAGGCTCGATTTGCCAAAAACGACTCTGCCGAAGAGATGGAAAAGCTGATCGACGAAAACACCAAAGCTCTTTATACCGAGAATATTGGAAATCCTTATTTCAACATCCCTGATTTTGAAAAGGTAGTAGCTTTGGCCCGCAAATATGACCTACCCCTGATCGTGGATAATACCTTCGGCTGCGGCGGATACCTTAGCCAACCTATCAAATGGGGCGCCAATATCGTGGTGGAATCTGCCACCAAATGGATCGGCGGACATGGCACCAGCATGGGCGGCATCATCGTAGATGGCGGCAATTACAACTGGGGCAACGGCAAATTCCCGCAATTTACCGAGCCATCGGAAGGTTACCACGGATTGGTTTTCTGGGAAAGATTCGGAGCGAACAGTCCGTTTGGTAATATTGCATTCATTATCCGTGCCCGTGTAGAAGGGCTTCGCGATATGGGACCGGCAATCAGTCCGTTCAACTCGTTTATGCTGATTCAGGGACTTGAAACCCTCTCTGTTCGGGTAAATAAGATTTGTGAAAATGCGATGGAGCTGGCTAAATGGCTGGAGCAGCATCCGAAAGTCAACTCGGTAAGCTATCCCGGATTGGAAAGCCATCCTTACCACGACATGGCGAAAAAATACCTGACCAACGGATTCGGCGCGGTGCTTTGTTTCCGCGTGAAAGGCGGTCTGGAAAATACCATCCGTGTGGTGGAAAGTCTCGACCTGATCAGCCACCTGGTGAATGTGGGCGATGTGCGCACCCTGGTGACTCACCCGGCCAGCACCACCCACCAACAGATGACCGTTGAGGAACAAGCTGCAGCGGGAGTTTTCCCCGACTTGCTTCGTCTGTCGGTTGGTTTGGAACATATCGACGACATCAAAGAAGACCTCGAGCAGGCTTTTGCCAAACTATAATCTCTAAACGCTAAGGCGCTAAGATGCAAAGGTTCTTCTTTTAAAGTGAATTCTTACTTTGCACCTTGGCGTCTTTGCGTTTATACATCTTTCACACAGCCTAAATCCGTTCGACTTGAGGGATGTCGATTTAATTTCCTAATTTTGTCGGCTTTTCGATGAGAGGCAGCATATGAGTTAGAAAATCTGACAAACCCACTTAATCAACAGTAAACCCACGCATGAAAGAGTTTATTAAGGTAATGCTCCGGTTAGTACCGCCGTATAGGAAGTTTTTGATATTCAACATTATCAACAATATCTTATCCACCATTTTCAGTCTTTTCTCCTTTGGATTGATTATCCCGATCCTGCAAATTCTTTTCGGGATTAATAAAGCGTCGTACCAATATATTCCGTTCGGGAGCACAAACTCACTGAAAGATGAGTTTATGAATAATTTCTACTACTACATCACGCATATCATTGATGTATATGGTGGAGGAATGGTGCTGATGTTGTTGGGATTGCTTCTGATTTTCATGACGTTGCTGAAGACGGGTACAGCTTATCTGGCTCTCTACAACATGATTCCGTTACGTACCGGTGTGGTTCGCGATATTCGCAACAGTATTTTCAATAAGATCGTAGGACTTCCCATTGGATTCTTTTCCAATGAACGGAAAGGTGATATTATTGCCCGAATGAGTGGCGACGTCAACGAGGTGGAGAATTCCATCATGAGTTCGATCGATATGATTTTCAAGAATCCGGTCATGATCATTGTTTACCTGATCACAATGTTTGCTCTGAGCTGGCAATTGACGCTGTTCGTATTGGTACTTCTACCGGTGAGTGGATATATCATGGGGCAGGTGGGCAAAAAACTCAAACGCGCTTCCCTCGAAGGCCAGCACCAATGGGGCGAACTGATGGCGCAACTCGAAGAGACTCTCGGCGGCCTTCGTATCATTAAAGCCTTCAACGCCGAAGAGAAGATTAAGACCCGCTTCGACCACCAGAATAACCTATTCCGCAA
This sequence comes from Bacteroidales bacterium, assembly GCA_963668555.2. Classification (GTDB taxonomy): domain Bacteria; phylum Bacteroidota; class Bacteroidia; order Bacteroidales; family UBA7332; genus CAXXIC01. Next base: position 2,280,641 of record CAXXIC010000001.1, on the reverse strand, counting down.
GACGACCGTACGCATCAATCGCCGCCAGTCATTGGCGCACCCGATGAGTGAATTCCTGGGAACAGTTACCATTGCGGTTGTACTTTGGTACGGAGGAACATTGATTCTGAACCATTCGAGCAGCATTAACGCGGCCTCATTCATCTACTACATCGTCATCTTCTATAGCATTATCAATCCGGCTAAAGACTTGTCGAAAGCGGTTTATTCCATACAAAAAGGGATGGCGTCGATGGAGCGCATAGATAAAATTATGACTGCTGAGAATAAAATCCATGATCCGGCAAATCCGGTGGCCATAAAAGAGTTCAGTGAAAAAGTCGAGTTCAGAAATCTTTACTTCAAATACAACAACGACTGGGTACTGAAGAACATAAACCTTGAAATTCCGAAAGGAAAATCGGTGGCGTTAGTCGGGCAATCCGGTTCGGGTAAATCGACAATGGTCGATCTGATTCCCCGCTTCTATGATGTAGTGGAAGGCGGGATTTATATGGATGGACATGATATTCGCCAGTACCGCGTTCACGATTTACGTGCACAGATGGGAAATGTGAATCAGGAAGCCATCCTTTTCAACGACACCTTTTTCAATAACATTGCTTTCGGGGTGGAAAATGCAACCAAGGAACAGGTGATCGAAGCAGCCAAAATCGCCAATGCTCACGAGTTCATCATCTCGTCGGAACAAGGTTACGAGACCAACATCGGTGATCGCGGCTGCAAGCTTTCCGGAGGTCAGCGCCAGCGATTGAGTATTGCCCGTGCTATCCTGAAAAACCCGCCGATTTTAATTCTGGACGAAGCAACCTCTGCGCTTGACACCGAATCGGAACGTCTGGTGCAGGATGCTATTGAGAAGTTGATGCGCAACCGCACTTCCATCGTGATTGCCCACCGTCTCTCGACCATCAAGAATGCAGACCTGATCTGCGTGATGCACGAGGGCGAGATTGTAGAGCGCGGACGCCACGACGAGTTGATTGAGTTGGACGGTTACTACAAACGCTTGTGCGATATGCAGAGTTTCTGATTTAAACGCAGAGGCGCTAAGACGCAAGGTTATATTTTACACGAATGCGGATAGTCACGGATTGAAAAACGTGATCATCCGCATTTCTTTTATACGACATAACAGGAAACATTTAAGCCTAAATCTATTTCTGATTTGCTTTAATTAATTGTAATCATAATTACAATTCTGCCCCATTTTGCCCATTTGTGTAATTATACTTACAATTATCGCTATATTTGCATAGAATTGTAATTATGATTACACATGGAAAGATTCAACCTCCCCTCCTCCCTGATCCCCCGCGACACGTACATCGACCGTATCGTTCCCTTTATGAGAAAACCGATCATCAAGGTACTCACCGGGCAACGGCGAGTGGGCAAGAGCTTCCTGTTGTTTCAATTAATGCAACGCATTCTGGAAAATGAACCTGATGCTAACATTATCTATATCAACAAAGAAGACCTGATCTTCGATGAAATCAAAACGGCCATTGACTTAAACACTTATGTGCAGGCAAACTTCGTTAGCGAGAAACGAAACTACATTTTCATCGATGAGATACAGGAAATCGCAGAATTCGAAAAGGCCGTTCGGTCGCTCCTGCTAAACGAGAACAACGACATCTACATCACAGGAAGCAATGCCAAAATGCTTTCGGGAGAGCTGGCCACTTATCTCAGCGGCCGTTACGTGGAGTTCACCGTACATAGTCTTTCATATCCCGAATTCCTGACGTTTCACAAACTGGATGATTCCGATCTGAGCCTGACCCGATACTTTACCTATGGGGGCCTTCCCTATCTGATTAATCTGACCCTGACGGATGATGTCGTCTTTGAATATCTCAAAAACATCTATACGACTATCGTCTACCGCGACGTAGTGGCGCGATACAACATCCGCAGCACGCAGTTTCTGGAACGATTGATTCAGTTTCTGGCAGATAATATCGGAAGCCTTTTCTCTGCCAAACGAATCAGTGACTTCCTGAAATCACAACAGGTAAAAATCGCACACAATCAGGTGCAAACCTTCACCGAATACTTGGCAAACGCATTCCTGGTACACAAGGTGCAACGCTTCGATGTGACAGGCAGAAAGATATTCGAAGCGGGCGAGAAATATTATTTCGAAAATATCGGGATTCGCAACAGCATCATTGGCTACCGCCCCAACGATAAAGGCAAGATATTGGAGAATGTGGTTTACAATCACCTTTTGTATAAAGGTTTTGAGGTGAAAATCGGCTTTATGGATTCGCAGGAGATCGATTTTATTGCCACCAAAAGCAACGAAAAGCTTTATGTACATGTGGCTTTGCAGCTGGAGAGCGACAAAACTATCGAGCGGGAGTTTGGCAACTTACTAAAAATTGCCGACAACTACCCCAAGATGGTAGTAACAATGGACGAACAGTTCGGTAATAGCTACCACGGAATAAAACATCTGTCCATCCGTAAGTTTTTAACTTCGGAGAATCTATTGAAAATATGATACTTCTTAAAAACAAAGGAGCCGCCCCGACGTATCGAGATGGCTCCTTTGTTTGATTATCATAAATATTGACGCACTACCGTGCGACTATACCGGAATTACATCTTCTTCAACAACTTATTATACAGCTTATCGTTGCGAATGATCTCAACGGCCTTCTTGAAGCTGTCGCTTTCCGAATTCATCACCTTGAAATAGGCGGTCATATCAAACAGATCGCGGGCAAGCAAAGCTTTTATTTGCATGCTGATTAATGGTTTAGCTTTCTCCAGTTGCTCGGGGTTTTGCTTGATCTTCTCTACATCAGCCGCAGCCACCAACTGTTTCAGGATATCGTCAGTCACGATGAATCCGGCTTCGAAGTCTGCGAGTTTCGGGTATTTCTGTTTCAACTCATCCCGATTTTTGTCGAAATAGCTGATGCAGAACGTATTCAGCACCCCTTTAGCCACAATATTACGGTGATAGTCGGTAAAGCGGGTCGTGTCGATGGGCACAAAGAAGTCGGGCATAATGCCACCACCACCGTACACCACACGACGATTCACTTTGGTGAATGCTTTCAGCGAATCGGGGAAATGGATGCTGTCGGCATGGATCATTTCGCCTTTGTTGTAACGCTCGATCAGGTCTTTATTGTATTTGTCGATGCCGTCTTCATAAGGCTTCTGGATGCAACGTCCGGCAGGAGTATAGTAGCGGGCAACAGTCAATCGGATCATTGAACCATCAGGTAAAGGGATAGGGCGTTGCACCAATCCTTTTCCAAAACTGCGGCGACCAACAACGACCCCGCGGTCCCAATCCTGGATAGCACCGGTCACGATTTCGCTCGCAGAAGCAGAGCCTTCGTCAATCATTACCACCAGTTTGCCGGTCTCGAAATCACCTTTGGCTGTAGCAATACTTTCATCTTTGGGCTGGTGAAAACCTTGCGTATAGACAATCAGTTCGTCTTTCTTCAGGAATTCATCAGCCATACTGATCGCAGCGTTCAGGTAGCCACCGCCATTATCTTCCAGATCGAGAATCAGGTTTTTCATCCCCTTCTTCTGCAGATCCTTTAATGCCTTCATAAACTCATCGTAAGTTGTTGCACCAAAGCGGTTGATCTTGATGTATCCTGTCATTTTGTCCACCATATAGGAAGCATCGAGGCTATAAAGGGGGATTTTATCGCGGATAATCTTAAAGTCGATCATATCTTTTACACCGCGACGCAGCACTTTCACCATTACTATAGAGCCTTTCTTGCCGCGCAAACGCTTCATGATGTCGGTATTTTTCATTTTCACACCGGCGATCAAAGTGTCATTTACCTGAAGAATACGATCCCCCGCTCTCACACCAACTTTCTCAGAAGGGCCTCCCGGAATGGTCTGGATTACAAACAAGGTGTCATTAAGCATATTAAACTGAATGCCAACGCCCTCGAAGTTTCCCTGCAAAGGCTCATTCATTTGTTTCACCTCATCCACATTCATGTATGAAGAGTGTGGATCGAGCTTCTTGAGTAACGCCTCGATAGCATCTTCGGTCAATTTATCCTCATCCAGTTTATCTACATAGAGATTCTGGATCGCAAACTGCGTCATCGCGAGCTTACGCATCGCAGGAGTTTGGGGCTGTGCCATAGCTGCCAGCGAAACAGAGAGCAGCAATGCCGCGTTCATTAAGATTCTTTTCATTTGAGTATTTTGATTAATAGGCTTCTCCCTTCCGATAGCTATCAGTACCCTCTCCCAGGGAGAGAGGAAAAGTCACCTCATTTTATAAATAGTTTATCAACATCATTAACCCCGGGATCATCGCTTTGCGTCTAACTCCCTCCTTTACGGGGAGGGCTGGGGAGGGGCCTTTTCAGGGAAGAAACTGACTCACATCCTTTCCATAGCGCATCAGTTCGCGTACTACCGATGAGCTGACGTGAGCAAACTCAGGTTCTGTAACCAGCAGTATCGTTTCGATTCCCGACACTTTACGGTTGACGTCTGCCATCAGTTTTTCATATTCCAGATCGGTAGTTGAACGTATTCCTCGCAAGATAATCTTCGCGTTGTGCTCCACAGCAAAGTCAATGGTCAATCCATCGTAAGGAATCACCTTCACGCGATCATCATCTTCATAGATTTTGGAAATGGTTTTTAACCGGTCATCGAGTGAAAACCAGTTTTTCTTTGCTTCATTCACGCCAATAGCGATAATGATTTCATCGAGAAAAGTCAATCCACGACGCACCAAAGCTTCGTGCCCGATCGTATAGGGATCGAAGGTACCGGGAAAGACTGCAATTTTTTTTGGCATCTTAATTATTTATTGGGAAAGCTACTGTCGTTTTGCTATTTAAGCAATATCTTCTTCAATTACCAGATTATCAATAATAAATGTTTGGCGCTCCATGGTGTTTTTACCCATATAGAACTCAAGCAGCTCTTTCACCAAATCCTCTTTCTTCAGAGAAACGGGATCAAGGCGTATATCGGCACCGATAAAATGCTTAAACTCGTCGGGAGAAATCTCTCCCAATCCTTTGAATCGGGTAATCTCGGGATTTGCGCCCACCTTTTGCATAGCAGATAGACGCTCCTCTTCGGAATAGCAATAGAAAGTCTCTTTTTTATTGCGCACGCGGAACAGCGGCGTTTGCAGAATGTAAACGTGTCCTTTCTTGATCAAGTCCGGGAAGAAATTCAGGAAGAAGGTGATGAGCAACAAGCGAATGTGCATACCATCCACATCGGCATCGGTCGCGATGATTACCTTGCTGTAGCGCAATCCTTCGAGTCCTTCTTCGATATTGAGCGCTGCTTGCAATAAATTGAACTCTTCATTCTCGTACACCACCTTCTTGGTTAAACCGAACGTATTAAGCGGTTTTCCTTTCAAGCTGAAAACCGCTTGAGTTTCTACGTCGCGACTTTTGGTGATCGATCCACTCGCCGAGTCACCCTCGGTAATGAAGATACAGGAGGATTCTCCTTTATCGCCTTTAGCATCGCTGTAGTGGAAACGGCAATCGCGCAATTTCCGGTTGTGCAGGTTCGCCTTTTTAGCCCGCTCGCGCGCAATCTTCGTGATGCCCGCCATGGCTTTACGCTCCTTCTCCGAGTCCATAATCTTGCGTAACAGGATCTCAGAGGTCTCACTATTTTTATGCAGGAAGTTATCCAGCTCTTTTTTCAGGAAATCACCCACAAACTTACTCACCGTGGGACCATCGGGGCCGATGTCTTTTGAGCCGAGTTTCGTTTTGGTTTGTGATTCAAACACAGGTTCCTCAACTTTCACGCTGATCGCAGCGACCAGACCGTTTCGGATATCGCCGTATTCAAAGCTTTTATTGTAATATTCTTTGATGGTGCGGGAAACTGCCTCTTTAAATGCAGATAGGTGCGTTCCGCCTTGTGTTGTATGCTGACCGTTGACGAAAGAGTAATACTCTTCCCCATTCTGGTTGGCGTGAGTGATTACCACTTCAATATCCTCTCCTCTCAGGTGAATAATAGGATAAAGCGGTTCGGAGGTCATGTATTCGTTCAGCAAATCCACTAATCCGTTTTTCGAATAAAAGCGTTTACCGTTGTAAACAATGGTCAGGCCCGAATTGAGGAAGACATAATTTTTAAGCAATCCTTCTACATATTCGTCTTTGTATTTGAAGTCGCGGAAGATCGTGCTATCAGGCACGAATTCTATGAAAGTACCGTTACCTTCAGCAGAAGAGGTCAGTGCAAACTCTTCAACCAATCGACCGGCTGTAAATTCTATTGCTTTCTTCTCTCCTTCACGGTGACTGCAAATGTAAAAGCGAGATGAGAGCGCATTCACTGCTTTGATACCCACCCCATTCAAACCTACCGATTTCTTAAAGGCTTTGGAGTCGTATTTGGCACCCGTATTCATTTTCGAAGAGACGTCGAGTACTTTTCCGAGAGGGATACCACGCCCGAAGTCGCGCACTTTCACCACACCGTTAGCGATCAGCACGTCAATGGTTTTTCCGTTCCCCATCATAAATTCGTCCACCGAGTTATCGAGCACCTCTTTCAGCAAAACGTAAATTCCGTCGTCTGAATAAGTTCCGTCACCCAGCTTTCCGATATACATCCCCGGACGGCGGCGGATATGCTCCTGCCAGTCGAGGGTTTTGATATCGTCATCTACGTATTCCGTTTGCGGTTTATTGAGTATTTCGTCCATAGATTATTAACACTTTATTCTCGCAAAGATAAGAAAAAATCAGCTGACAGAGACGCAAATAAATGAAGTAAAAGAAGTTATGGGAAGTTAGGATTTTATAAACAAATGGGATGGTGAAAACAAGAGGAATATACAGGAATTAAATCGAATCAGGTAACAACAAAAAAAGCGCGAACCGAGGTCCGCGCTTTCAGAAAAAAAGGGTGCTAATCACTTTTCTTATTTATTGCTATGGTGCATTAAACTAATTCTTTGATAAAAGCCCGGCGACGTTTGTGGTTAACATTTTCGAAGTACTCCCACTGCGATTGCACTTTGTCGTTTTCGAGTAATTCGGGATTACTTTCGGCATAAACCACACCTGCTTTCTGGAACTGAGGAATCAGGTCGTAGAACATCAGGGCGTTTACTCCTTTGCTTTGATAATCGGGTCGCACAGCTATGAGCAACAGGTCGATTACCGGATTTTTCATCTTCAACGCTTTAATCAAATGGATAAAACCGAAAGGGAAAAGTTTACCCTGCGCTTTCTGCAAAGCTTTCGACAATGAAGGCATAGCCACACCCATTCCGATCAGATCATTATTCTCATCAACAATCAAGGTCAGGAACTCCAGCTTGAGCATCGAGATATACATTTTGATGTAATAATCGATTTGTTTCTGAGTCAACGGAGTAAATCCATACAAATGACCATAAGAACCATTCACCAATTCGAATAACTTCTGGCCATAGCCATCTTGAATAAGTCTCTTTGTGCTGGTGTATTTCAAGATTTTAAGATTGTATTTCTTCAATACAATCTCTGAGATGCGTTTGTGCTTTTCGGGCATGGCCTCGGGGATAAAGATCTTATATTCTACCCAATCCACATCTTTCCTGTAGCCCAGCTTCTCCATATGTTGGGGATAATAAGGGTAGTTGTAGATCGTAGCCATAGTTCCCAACTGATCGTAACCTTCGATCAACATACCTTCCTGGTCCATATCAGTAAAACCGAGCGGTCCGTGAATAGAGTGCATGCCTTTGGATTTAACCCAGTCACCGGCAGCTTTGAGCAGTGCAGCCGAGACTTCTTCATCATCAATAAAATCAATAAACCCGAAACGTCCGTTTTTCTCTTTCCATGTTTCGTTGGCACGATGGTTGATCATCGCGGCAATACGTCCCACAGCTTTGCCATCATTATAAGCCATAAAGCATTGCATTTCGCAAAACTCGAAGGCCGGATTTTTTTTCGGATCCAAAGTCCCGATCTCATCCATGTAAAGGGGAGGAATTGCGTACGGATTGTTTTTATACAGATCAATTCTGAACTTAACGAATTCTTTTAATTCTTTTTTCCCGCTGATGGGACGAATAGTTACCGCCATAAATGTTAAAATTAGTGCGCAAAGATAGGCTTTTTTGTGCAAGTACGACAAGACATGAACTGAAAAAGTGGGAAGAATTAGTACAATGACAACTTATCTACGGGAGATTTGTACAGATTTGTTCTTATATAAAAAAAGCTCCGGAATAGGAGAATGATATTTCTCTCTTTTCCGGAGCTTTTATTTTCTAAATTAATTTAGCGTCTTGTTTTAGAAATCATTGCCGTTCATGATTTCAGTATCGCCATTTTCTTTGCCTTTTTCCAGTTTCTTCTTTTGCAGGCTTTGGCTACCAAAGTTGTAGGTCAGGTTAATACCAAACATACGTCCGCCGAATTGGCTTTCGGTGTAGTCACGGAAGTTGGTCCCCCAACTGCTTCCTCTATTTTTACGGGAATTCAGGATATCACGTGCCATTAAGTTGATGCTAAACTTGCGATTGAAGAAGGTTTTACGCAGACCGGCATCCAGTCCCCAGCTCGGTCGGACTTCACCTTGCGCTACATTACGCTTCGATTGGTAACCGCCGGTGATCTGACCCATGAATCCACCCGGCAAGCCCATATTAGCCATAATACGCGCATTCCATGCGAAGCTTTCGGTACCATCATACTTATTACCCCCGTATTCAAAACCATCTAATTGATTGTAAAAAAGATTCAATGTAGAGGTCAAGTCCAACACCTTAATCAAACGGTTCTTCATGATAAATTCAAAACCTGCCGCCTGAGAGTTGGTAATATTTTGTGAAGTTGAGTATTTGATATTATCTTCCACATAACTCACCGACTGAATAACATCAGAAGTCGTGCGATAGTAAACCGATGAAGATAATGAACTATTATCCCACGACTTGATATGGTTCAACTCCAATGAATTGGAATACTCAGGAGTAAGGTCGGGGTTACCAAAATTTATATTCAATGAATCAGACACATTGCGGTAAGGATTCATCATCCGACCGTTGGGACGATTGATGCGACGGGTATAGTTCAACTGCAATTCATTGCCTTTAGGCAGACTGTAATTGAAGAAGAAACTCGGATAAATCCCCGGATAAGTATTGTTGAACAAGGTAGTAGTTGATTTTGCATCTTTATCATAATTGATTGATGTGTTCTTCATCTCATTATACTCTCCACGAAGTCCGATCTGATAGCTCAATTTATTTTTTTTACCGGAATAAGTAAGGTAAAGAGAGTTGCGATTATCCGTACTATTGAAGATATTATCCAAAGTAGGCTGGTCGATATAAGCAGATGCTAAAGGAAGCAGTATACTGGCGTCTGTATTGCTCTTTCGGTCATTAAATTCGCCTTTATATCCCGCCTCAATCTTTGAAGCCTCGTTGATTGGATAGGTATAGTCAATTTGTACTTCGATCTCTTTACGGTCGTTGGTACCAAGCTGTTTTTGCGTGGAATTCGATTGATTAATTATTGAGTTATTATCAAAGTTCATGGAGTTGAACTCTACCGACGACTTGATTTCATGCCCTTTTTTGGCAAATTCGTGAGTGTAATCAAGAGTTGCACTATACATTCCGTGATTACCATCCGATTTTGTAAAACGGTTAGAGAGTGTCTCCCCCAAGATATTTCGTTGAATATAATTTACATCCGATTCAGAATTACGGTCAGAAGTCATAAACATACCACTTAAGCCAATGTGATCTTTGTCGGTTGCATGATAAGTAATGCCGGCACGAGAAAAGATGCCACTGCCACCCATAGTAGAGCGGTTTTTTGTCAACAATTGCGTTGTATCGTTAGTCAGAGGATTCCATGATGTACGATCACCATCCGATTTCATCTTAAATTCATTTTTACGATAACCGATATTCGCATAAGCATCCCATTTAGGACTGTTGTAGTTGATATTAAACGATGAGTTGATTCCCTTAAAGGTATCACCACCAACCGAAGCACTACCATAGTAACCACCTTTGCGATCTTTCTTCAACACAATATTGATAATACCGGCTGAACCTTCGGGGCTGTATTTAGCTGAAGGATTAGTGATGACCTCAATTCGTTCGATACTTTCAGCAGGCATCTGTTCAAGAATTTGTGCACGGTTATCTTCATTCAAACCGGAAGGGCGACCGTTGATCCAGATGATCACATTTGAATTATTACGCAACGAAATGTTTCCTTCTACATCCACCTCTACGGAAGGAATGTTTTTGAGAATTTCGGTTGCAGAAGCCCCTGCCGCAGCAATATTCTGGTCCACGTTGAATACCTTGCGATCAATCTCAAAACGCATTTGCGATTTTTGTCCGGTAACGTTTACTTCTTTCAAATTACGGGTTAACTCTGCAAGTTGAATTGATCCCACATTGAGGTCGGGGTGTTTAGGATCGAGGACAATAGGGAGCTCAAGAGGAGAATATCCCACAAAGGAGACTTTAAGCATATACTTTCCAAAAGGCAATCCCTGAAGGTTGAATCCACCGTCGTTACCGGTTACAGCACCTTTTATCAGCTTATTGCCTGTTGGATTAAAGACTGCCACGTTGGCAAAGTCTACCGCTTTCTTCGTTTGGTTGTCAATCAATTTTCCGGTGATATTCCCTGCGGTTCCGGCTATGGCAGCTATTGCCGTTAAAAGGAAAAAACTCATTAAAAGAACAATCTTTCTTTTCATACAAATACCTTACTTTTTTATGGTATACAATAATCTGTTTAAAACATCACCGATCAGAATGTGTCAAAGTTGCACATTATTAGCCTGTTCGGAGAAGTTATGACGTTTCCCCGGGAAATTGGTTTAACAGACGGTTGTATTTTAGTGTTTTTTTGGAAAAAAGGAGAGAAAGGCAATCTGTTTTGTGGGAACCTAGAGCAAGAGGATAACTATCATTTAAATAAATTCACAACCGACATAGAATGTTACACATAAATGGAAATTATTTATGTAAAAGGGCATCTATCAAAATCGTCAATCATTGAATTACTCCGGTCTACTTTCTTACTCTATTCAGTCTCTCCTTTTTCAAAGAATCCACATCTAATTTGATCAACTGATATATTGCTTCGAAAGGAATTTTTACCGTCATCGTATCTTTGGTAAAAGGGATAACACCTGAAATAGAATAACGAAGTGAATTATTCCGGCTAGTGAAGAGTCCGTCAGATTTTACCGGCCACGATTTTAGCGTGAGCGGTTTCCCCTGCACGGGAATGACTTGTTTAGCTTCAGAAAATTTCTGTGGTGAGATCCTGAAACCCAGGCTGTCGTTGCTTGTTGTGATCCCCGACAATATTAGCACTCCCTCCGAACACTTCAGGTAAGTAACATTGGACTGCTCATAGATGGCAATTCTGCAATATCGACTTTCTTTTTGGTCTTTCAACTCTTTTCTCACCTGAGAAAACTTCAATATATAGGTTACTTTTCCCTGATACGGACCATGGAATGCCTCTCCTACTTCAGGTTTTTTAAAACGGCTACATCCAGAGATGATTAATGGTATAAGAACGGCTATCAAAATTATCTTTTTCATTTGACCTTTAATATTTTTTGTTTTTGCTTCAGATGAAACTCGCAGATTATGTCACAATCTTTGAACCTCGTCCGCATACTAGTTTCATATATGTGTCAACAGGTAGAAAGCTTGATCGCGCGAAGTTAATAACAGTTGACTTAATGACAATCTTAAAATTTCATTTTACGGCATAATCCGCAGGAATTTCTGCATGATTAAAAGCAAAATGGATAAAAATATATGTATTCACTTTCTGCAAAATATGCTTTAATGCTACACCGATTTATATTTCATTAAAAAGCTATTTATCAGCCATATCTTGCTTACATCACACTGTGCTTATTGGCAAATATATAGCTTCATTAATTTTATTTGATATTTTAATTGGAAGATTAAAGGATTATTTCAATATTTGCAGAAACAAATTATTGCAAAAAGCCATTTAATTGCGTGCAGAGCATCCATATAGTAAAATATAACAAATTACTAAGTACAGTTTTGCCCGTCGTACTTTGCAGCTGGACTTCTTGAATATTTCAAATCAGAAAGCCTCTGCGAGCAATAAAAAACATATTGCATATTTAGATTAAACATAATAATCCAATTATCAATCCCCCAATTATGGAAGAAACAACAATCACACCACAAGCTACAACTGCAAGCTTAAACAACTACGAACTCAGCTTCCACGGTAACGGAAAAGAGTATTTTGGTGTAGTCATTGTAAACTGGCTGCTCACCGTGGTCACTTTAGGCTTTTACTACCCGTGGGCAAAAGCCAGACAGTTACAATATTTGTACGGCACCACTGCTCTCAATGACGACCGTTTTACATTCCACGGTACAGGACAGGAAATGTTTAAAGGATTCATTAAAGCGCTGCTTATCTTTGGAACAATCTACGGACTATTTTTTCTGTTTACCCATCTGGAGATGCCACTTATAGGCCTTCTAATCTTGTATGCCGGGATGATTGGTATTACACCGCTTGCTTTACATGGATCGTACCGTTATAGAATGTCGAGAACATCCTGGCGCGGAATACGCTTCGGCTACAGAGGAGATAAAGGTACGCTGACTGTCAATTTCTTCAAATGGACACTTCTGACAATTGTTACCTTAGGTATTTATGGAGCATGGATGAGCATGAACCTGCGAAAATATCTGCTCGGCAACGTGAGACTGGGCAGTCTCGAATTTAATTATAAAGGGGATGGCGAAGACTATTTTGTACTGAATCTGAAAGGATATTTCCTTACACTTTTCACACTGGGGATCTATATGGCCTGGTGGCAAAAGGATATGTTTGCCTATTATGTCGATCATTTGAGCGTACACAAAGATGATCGGGAGGTCAAGATGAGATCAACCGCTACCGGACTTGATTTTCTGAAACTAATGCTGGTAAATATTCTGATCTTCATCTTCACGTTAGGCTTTGGTTATGCCTGGGTAGTAACCCGCACCATGAACCTGATGGTAAGCAAGATCGAGATAGAAGGTGATATTGACCTCAACAACATTCATCAGACTGAAGATATATTCAACGATGCAACAGGTGAAGATATGGGCGATTTGCTGGACATTGACTTTGTGATCTGATGATAACTACACCAGCCATATATTACGACGGAGTCTCTTCTACACCCCAGGATGTTGAGCTGTTGCTGGATGAAGTAAATGCATCGCTGATGTTTTACTCCTCATCTTTCAATGCTGTCAACTGGGCGGTAGAAGAGATTTCTCTTCACCGCATAGGTCGGATGACAGAGATTCACTACGGAAGTAATCCGGTACAAATCATCAGACTGGAAGACGCTTCGTTTACCAACGCTCTAAAAGATCTTCGGAGTAAAAGAGGGCAAACCAATCTCTACCACCGACTGATCGATCTGGGCTGGAAAGCACACATGGCAATGGCCGTCCTGATTCTGGGTATTATCACCCTGGCTTATCTGTACGCCATCCCCTGGACAGCGGAGAAAGCAGTAGCCATCCTCCCTGAAAGCTATGACAATGAGCTGGGGAAAATGTTTTTCGATCAATACATCGAACCTCACGAAATTGATTCGTCTAAAACAGTGAAGCTGCAGCAATTTGCCCGGCAAATCAACTTTGGGAATACCAAAGAGCTTACATTCACAGTCATCACATCGGGCACCGTCAATGCCTACGCTTTGCCCGATGGAAACATTGTCGTCTATTCAGGCCTGATTGATGTGATGAAAGATTATGAAGAACTGGCAGGAGTGATGGCTCACGAAGCCGCACACGTCAACCATCGTCATTCGATGAAAATGCTAACCCGCAACTTGTCAGGATACCTCTTTCTATCGGCTGTACTAAGCGATGTAAATGGAATGATGGCAGTGATTGCCGACAACCTCCATACACTAAAATCATTGACCTATTCACGGGAATTCGAGCAACAAGCCGATTCTGAAGGAGTGAAAATCATGATATCCAACCACATCAATCCGGAAGGAATGATTAAGCTCCTCTCCCATCTGGAGAAAGTATCAGATAATTATATACCGGAACTGCTGAGTACCCACCCAATTACCTCCGAACGAATTATTTTCGTAAAATCTATAATGAAAGAACAGTCCTTCAAAGAAATAGAAAATGAGCAACTGAAACTTATGTTTGAATCGTTGAAGAAATGATCAAAGGACTTTTACATCAAGGTCAATCGACATAAATAACCCATAGACCGTATTAACCTCCAATCAGCCCCTGTTATTCGACTGGAAGCTCCATACAAATATTGTGTGGTTATATCCATCACCGAACAGGCTTCTTGAGACATCCTCTCTACATTTTAGCATCATACCTATATTGGACACGATTACCCCAAAACTTTATCCAATCAGACCTCTGGCTCCAAAGAAATATTATTCACACATATTAGATATGATAAATACAATTATACACTAATCCACATAAACTCTTTAGGGTACTGAATTGTTTCATTAAATATATAATATAAAGAGATTCAACAAATAGCTATACCTGTACCTATTTTTCAAGACAACCTTTCTATCATAAAAAACTTCAAACCTTGCTATGAAGAAGAACGATCACCCTGATTTTGTAGGCATTGCGCAGCTTAAAGAAAAACATCGTCACCAGATAGACGAGTTTTCCAATTGGGCTAAACACGAGCAATGGAATCAGTTTCACTCCTCGCATTACGACTGGTGGACTTTTCCTATCGACAAACCAAGTGCCTATGGTTTCTCCTATACCATTTTTGAGGAAGAGGTAAATATCCTTAAGCAGGATGCCGAGTTTCTGAAAAATCTTCTATTGGGAGCAGAACTGCTTTTAAGATCGTGGGGGTGGGATTTGAAACGACAATGTCATATCGAGCATCCCCTCCCCGCACAGAACTGGCAAAACTGGCCAATCCGACTACACAAATGCGCAAGCTCCCTGCTTCTGTTTGGCTTCCATAATGAATTTGCATCTATCAGGCAATATGCAAACACATTAATCCATGAAGGAGTTAGTTTTGAATATCGGGGAAGAGACTTAAGCGAACTATTCCGATAAAATCGTGCAATTGCAATTCTACGCACAAAGAAAATAACCACCAATCATACGCAACAATCTGAATCCTTTTCCTCAAACAAAATGCAACCCTACAGTTTTGATTGCCTTTTCTTAATACTTCATTAACCTAGACGTCATGAAAACAACCTCATCTATTCAAGAACAAGCAGATCCGATTTGCTGCCCGCGTTTTGATCCCACACCATGGGAAGAAAAATTCTTTGTATGGAAAGACAAGCTATTTATTAAGGATCATGTCTGTACGCTTTTTTTTATGCCGTTAAACTTCGGCAAAGTAATGAATAGGCTGGACGAAAAAGTAAAAAAAGCCGGTGCCAATGTGCCGGACTGGATGTGCTTATCAGACCACACCTCAAAATGGAATATGGACATATACCTCGCAACCGACAAGGTAGTGGCAGCGACTGAACAAACAACCTTAAGCGGGAAATTTTTCAGCAAAGTATATGAAGGTCCCTTTAAGGAAACCGGCAAATGGTGTGCTGACTTCGAGAAAGTCACACAATCAAAAGGTTTGTGCATTTGGAAATACTTTATGTGGTACACCACATGCCCTAAATGCGCCAAGAAGTATGGAAAAAACTATGTAGTAATCATTGCTCAGATAGATTAAATACAGACCTGAAGTTTTCGATCGGATTCCTCCATCAAAGGTCAGAACATTCATCCGATGATTAGTTATTATAAATTAACCGATCCTACCTTCATCTCATACCTTTATCAATGGGCTTTTCCGCAACTCCACAATATAGAATACGTCTAAATTGCAATTTATTCCGGAAGTCAAAATAAAAACCCTCTTATATTCTCATATATATCTATGCCTGGTAAAATCTAATTCAAACAAGAAAGATTTGCATAAAGCAGATCGCTGGCAAGAAAATACAATAACGAAATATACAAAATGCAAATATTTTCAACAAGATTCATCAATATCGTCTAATTTAAATTTACAAACCGAGAACTCCCACTTATTTTTACAATAAAATATTCTACATCACAACAACACACATCATATTCTACACATTATTTCACATATTATAAATCCTGAAAAAGGAATTAAACCATCGAAATATTTGAAACAAAGAACTATCTAATATATCATATAACAAAATCATCAAAACATCCTCCCAAACCCCATTAACAACCGTATGGTAGGTTTATAAAAAACAAATAAACACCATGTTCAATAATAAAAAACAACCTCACCTCTTATCATGCCAATCATACTCTATACGCAATACTTTATCACCACCACGATTATTATAGATTCCTTATATTTGCAAAAAACAGTTCACAAATGAGCCAATATAAGGAATTATCTCAAGAATTTATCGAGGAGCTTTTTCTCGACAACGAAAAGGTGCTACAATATGTAGCCGATTTGAAGTGGCAAGAGGGGTATGTATGCCGTAAATGTGGGCATACGAATTTTTGTTTTGGAAAAACATATGCATCACGCCGCTGCACACGTTGCAAGACAGAAGAATCGGCAACCGCACATACTATCTTTCACAACTGCAAATTTCCGATTAATAAAGCGTTCTTCATAGCTTATACAGTTTGCGGAGGAGGGAAAGAGATCTCATCGTATGAATATGCCGACAAACTGGAATTAAATCAGATGACCTGCTGGAAATTCAGAAAACGAATTAAAGATCGACTGTACAAGCACGGTAAAGTAAAAGATAAGAATCCGGTACCCATCCATACAATATTAGTAACTGAAGAGAAATAATGAAAAAGCGGAAACAGCTATTACCTGTTTCCGCTTTTTTTATTTTATAATTCGACATCAGCGCTTTATAGATTCATAGTTAAGCTACCACCTAGTCATTCACTTCAAAGCCTAAAGCCAGCAATATCTGCTTTTCTTCGGTGGAAGCACCCTTTATCTGATATGCTTTGAACTCACGCCGCAGATAATAATTGTCACGAAATGATACAAACAACTCAGGATTCTGTTTCAGCTTCATACTATCACATTCAACATTATAGGTGAAGTGAATCGCATGTTCTAAACGATAATTGGAGAATTGAGCTAAGTCAATCTCCGGGTTTACCGGAGCTGGAGGTACAATACCGCTCAAATCAATCGGCATATCGAAATAATCCGATACATTTTCCAATGTAATCCGGGTTGCATTCAGTTTTCCATCTGTAGAAAATCCTGCAATGTGGGGCGTTGCCAGAATAGCCTCTTTGAGCAATTCACGATTGATCTCGGGTTCATTTTCCCAACAATCAATGATTACACCTTCCACCTGATTACGTTTTAATGCACGTAGCAAAGCCGCTTCATCGATAATACCACCCCGCGCCGAGTTGATAATATAGGGTTTCTTTTTCAGCTCATAAAAAAAGAATTCGTTAGCAATATGATGGGTTTTAAATTCACCCGTACGATTCATCGGAGTATGAAAGGTAATAATATCCGATTCCTCAGCAATAGTCTGCAGATCAACAAATCCTTCACGCCCCTCTTTCTGAGCGCGGGGAGGATCATTGAGCAACACCTGCATTCCCAACACTTCGCATACTCGTGCCACACGACTTCCAATATTCCCCACACCAACGATACCGATTGTTTTACCCTTCAGGTTCAAACGCGTTTTTGACAAATACATTAATGCAGATAAAACGTATTGCGTCACTGAATCTGCATTGCAGGCGGGAGCATTTTCCCAGGTAATGTTATGAGTAACACAGTAATCACGGTCAATATGATCATATCCAATATTGGCCGTACCAATAAATTCCACTTTGCTCCCATAAAGCAGCTCCCGGTTACATTTGGTAGGCGTACGGACCAAAAGCACATTGGCTTCACCGATAGTATCACTGTTAAAGCCCTTCGCCGGTAGGTACGTTACCTCCGCATATTTTTCCAACAATCCTCTAAGTGCCGGAATTTTATCATCGGCAGCAATAATCAATTTTTTCATATCGGTATGTTTTTTGATGGCCCTGAAACTTTGATTGACAATCCCGAAAATCACATAATCTGAAGAATGAATAATGAATTTTCGGACAAATATTTTATCTTTAAAATAATCCGCGAGATTTGCTCCTCACTTATTTAACCGATTTAGTAAGTTCCCCGAAAACTTCTTCCAAAGTATACTCTTTCTGAGCAAGCGTAAGAATTACCCATCCCTTCTCTACCGAAAAGCGAAACAGAGATTCGCGAATGTCCTGATCGGCAGAAATGCGAAAGTTGCGTTCGGGAAGGGCATCAACATTAATCACACCGGGCAGGCTTTGCAACTCTGCCACTGCAATATCTGAGAGAAACTCGACTTCGAAAGTTTTCCGACCGGCCCCTGAGCGTAGTAATGTCTCGGTCTGTCCGTCGGCTACAACTTTTCCCTGATTGATAATGATCGTCCGTTCACACATCGCCGCCGCTTCCTGAAGGATGTGCGTGGAAAGAATCACGGTCTTCTCACGGCCTAACTCCCGGATAAAACGGCGAATTTCGACTAACTGGTTCGGATCAAGACCCGTGGTGGGTTCATCAAGGATGAGCACTTCCGGATCGTGTATCAACGCTTGCGCCAAACCGACTCTTTGCCGGTAACCTTTAGAAAGTTGTCCGATCTTTTTGGTTCGCTCTTGTGTCAAACCCGTCTGTTCGATGAGTTGACCAACTCTTTCACGAATATTAACGCCTAATTTATAGAATCCGGCGATGAATTCCAAATATTCGCGCACAAACATATCGGCATAAAGCGGATTATTCTCAGGCAGGTAGCCAATGAGGCGTTTTACCTCCATGGGATGATCGGCTACGTCATGCCCACAGATTCTCGCGGTGCCTTCGTCGGCGGAAAGCAGGCCGGTGATAATCTTCATCGTGGTGGACTTGCCGGCGCCATTAGGCCCGAGAAAAGCAACGACCTGACCTTTGGGAATGTCGAATCCGACGGAGTGCAGTACCTTCCGGTCGCCGTAGCTTTTGGAGATATTATTTAGCTGAATAGACATCTGCTTTCAATTTATTCGTTAATGCGTTAATTGAGAGTAGCTAACCTATACCCTTCAAATCAACGACTCAAATTGCAAAACTACACAATGATTTTAAAACAGATAGAGTTATGAGGGGCAAAATAGCTATATTGGAGTTGAAATCACATTAAAAGAGCCGAATAAAAAGAAACCCTCTCCAAACAATTATTCGGGAGGGTTTCAAAACAAAACAACAAACTCTTATTACGCCATTAGCACGGATTTCGCTTCTGCATCCAACGCATCGGTCATAAAGGGAATATTGGCAACTTCAGCGGTTTCGCGATTAGCTGCGATCAGATCATTTCGTGAAAGTTCGTTAAGGTTGAACTTACGGGCTCCGGCCATGAATTGTTGCAGTCCGCCCGCCAACTTATCAGCATATCCACACATGGCAACCGCGCCAAAAGGAATATTCTTCATTTCGTCAGCTCCTACATTATTTTTCACGCTTTCCCACATCGAGAAAATCTCTTCGGGATAAATGCCGTATTCTGTTACATTTACGGGCAGGGTATCCCAATGTCCGTTCAACTCCGCTTTGCGATCCGGATGGAAGGTCCCTTCGATATTGCTGCCTAAAAAACCGGCGATCATCGGTGCACGACCCAAACAGACCATTTTCGTATAAGGAGCACCCAGTGAAAGGGCTTTGAACAAATGGTCTTCGCGGGCAAAACCTCCGGCAAAAGAAATGTCTGGTGGAGTGATGCCTCTACTCTTCAAGATCTCGCAATATTCATAGGCTTTGGCATGCAATGCAAGCGAAGGAATTCCCCAATGCTGCATCATATTCCACGGACTCATACCGGTACCACCACCTGCGCCGTCAATGGTTAACAGATCCAACTTGGCATCAGCCGCATACCGAATCGCCATGGCCAGATTCTCCATTCCGTAAGCGCCGGTTTTCAAAGTAATTCGCTTAAAGCCCAATTTGCGCAAATAAGCAATACTGTTCATGAAATCTTCTCGAACGGCTTCAACGCTGTGTTTATTGGTTGCACCCAAGCGACTGTGTCGGGCAAATGCACTGATCGCTTTGCTCTTAAAGGCTTGTATTACTACAGGATCGTAAGGATCGGGATCAACTATATAACCGCGATCTTTCAGGAATTGAGCATATTCAATCTGTTTCACCTGAATTTCTCCGCCGATGTTTTTGGCACCCTGACCCCATTTGAGTTCAATGATCACATCATTTCCGTATTTTTCAATCAGGTATTCAGCCACTCCATTACGGGTGTCTTCTACGTTCATCTGAATAATGATCGCACCATATCCATCATAATATCGTTGGAAATACTCGATGCGACGTTCAAGTTCGGGAGCCGATTTAATGCGTCCTTTTTCAAGAACAGATTCCTTATCTACTCCTACTACATTTTCTCCCACCACAATCGGAATACCACACAACGCAGCTCCTACTGCAAAAGATGGCCAGTAGCGGGCAGCGATAAAAGTCGATCCTAATGCTCCGGTCATGATGGGAAGACGGTTTTTAGTCTTCATTTCACGACCAAATTCGGTTTCAAGGCTAATATTGGTAAAAATGCAATCATCGGCGTTGTCGGTCAGATTAGCGGGCATTCCATTGGAGCCATAAGCATATCCTTGCACGCGAAGAGCATGATAGCCGACACCTATCGAGGAAACATTTCCGGCTCCGGAAGTTGAGTAACCGAATTTTCTTGGATAGAGCATTTTGCGTCCTTCGAGGCAGGAAAGCCAGGTTTCGCACTTTCCTTTACAGGCTGAATCACAAAGTGTACACAACCCCGATTCGCAGGGGACTCCCCGGTTTACTGTACCGAGAGCATCGTTGTTTTTTGGCCATTCAAACATACCTTTGTAAAATTAAAATGTGTTTATTGATATAAGATCTTTCCGCTCTGATAAAACGAAATTTATTCTACATGGTTAATCTGTAACAGTCTGCAAATTATAGCTAATTTTTATATATTCAAAATCATTTTGATATTTCACAGTCAATTTATCATGGTTATAAGGATTTTGAACTATCACTTTGCGAGTTATTTCCCTTTAATTCAATTCACCATTATAGGAAAACAGGAAAGTGAAACTCTCTCGTGCACTTAAAACAGCTATTTTGTTGATCTTTATGAAATTACTGTAATTTCACATAATTTTCAGCACATTTCCTGTAACTTTCCTATTCCGTACATCTGTAGAAAATGTATTTTTCGCCTTCGCCGCTTTTTTCTTTTTCAAAAAATATTGACCCGAAAGTACAACGCCATCAATTCATTGCACTAATATTGGACATACTTACTTGATTATTCACAAAACAATTAGTAAGTTTGCCAGTCCGATTGCTACCACTTTAAACCTATAAATATGTCATTTAGCCAAAAAAGCTACGCGATTTTCGCCAATAGCACACAACAATACCACGTCACCGACGATGTGGATGCTACAATTCAAAATCCATACGAATTCCAAACCATCGAATACTTCCTCTATCTGAAGAACTGGATCGATGCGGTACAATGGCATCTCGAAGACATTGTGCGCGACCCCAATATCGACCCGGTGAAAGCATTGGAGATCAAACGACGCATCGATAAATCAAATCAGGAGCGCACCGATCTGGTGGAACTCATCGATAGCTATTTCCTCGAACAATATAAAGGTATAACTCCTTTGGCCGAAGCGACCATTAACACCGAAAGTCCTGCGTGGGCAGTAGACCGCCTTTCAATCCTTGCATTGAAGATCTATCATATGCAACAGGAAGTAAATCGTACTGATGCATCAGCCGAACATCTTGCCCAATGTCAAACCAAGCTCAATATTTTACTTGAACAACATAAAGACCTAACCTCTGCCATCGACCAACTGCTTGTTGATATCGAAGCCGGTAAGAAGTATATGAAGGTGTACAAGCAGATGAAAATGTATAATGATCCGGCATTGAATCCGGTTCTTTATCGCAAGTCGTGAGTCGCTAGTCGTTAGTCATTGGAGATATTAATTTTACAGAGTATGACAATTCAGAAATTTGAGGATATTATTGCCTAGCAAAGGGCGCAGGATTTAGCGGTGGATATCTATGCTGCTTTTAGTTCTGTAAAAGACTATGGATTTAAAGATCAAATATGCAGAGCGGTGGTTTCCATCTCAAATAATATCGCAGAAGGTTTTGATCGTAGCAGCGATGCCGACTTCTCCAGATTTCTTTATATATCTCAGGGCTCTTGCAGTGAAGTAAGATCAATGCTGTATTTGGCTCAAAGACTGAATTACATTAAAGAGGAAACAAAAATCGACTTGTTGGAGAAGGCAAATGAAACGTCCCGAATCATCCGGGGATTAATCAAATCCCTGAAGCCGAAAGCTTAAGATTATAACTTTGAGTTTGAATTTTATCGTCATCAAAAATGACTCACGACTCATAACTCACGACTCACGACTTATGCAAAAGAAACTTCTCATTATCCGATTTTCGGCGTTAGGTGATGTTGCTATGACAATCCCCATCACATATTCACTTGCCCGCCAAAATCCTGATCTGGAAATAGTCTTTTTATCAAAACCCTCATTGACGAAACTATTTTTCAATGCGCCAGGGAATTTCAAATTGGTTACCATTGATGCCAACGGTCGCCACAAAGGATTGGCTGGTTTAATGCGACTATTCCTGGATCTGAAAAAAGAAAAATTTGATGTGGTGGTTGATTTACACAGCGTTTTACGCAGTCATTTCCTCACCAAACTATTCCGATTAATCGGGACAAAAACAGCGACAATCCATAAAGGTCGTGCCGAAAAAGAGCGATTAGCTCATCAGCAAAATAAGCATCTGGTCCAATTACCCACTTCATTCGAACGCTATCTCACAACATTACACGAAGCTGGTATCGACTTCCAACCCGATTTCAACTCTATTTTCGAAGCAGGGAAAGGTGACTTAAGCCGTTTGCATGATTTTCTTCCGTCCAAATCGGGGAAATGGATCGGAATTGCACCCTTTGCCAAACATGACGGTAAAATTTATCCGCTTGAAAAAATGGAAGAAGTGGTATTCCTGCTTTCAAAAGAAGAGATTAAAATCTTCTTGTTCGGCGGAGGCAATCTGGAGAAAGCTGTACTGGATAAATGGGCTGATAATTATCCAAATGTGATCTGCACCATCGGCAAAATCGATATGGAGAAGGAATTGATTCTAATGAGCCATCTCGATGGCATGATCACGATGGACTCGGGAAACATGCACCTGGCATCATTGGTCAACTGCCCTGTTATTTCCATATGGGGAGCGACTCACCCTTTTGCCGGATTCTATGGATGGAAACAGAATAAAGAAAATGCCGTTCAAATCGATCTTTCCTGCCGACCCTGTTCTGTTTTCGGCAACAAGCCATGCTACAAAGGAGATTATGCCTGCCTCAA
Source organism: Bacteroidales bacterium (assembly GCA_963668555.2). GTDB lineage: Bacteria > Bacteroidota > Bacteroidia > Bacteroidales > UBA7332 > CAXXIC01. Next base: position 2,257,069 of record CAXXIC010000001.1, on the reverse strand, counting down.
TCAAATATCACCTATATCTATTGTCCGTCAGGTAAAAAGGCTCTTTTTAGAGAAGTGACCTCTGCTAAAAAAGGAGAATTTTTCATACCTTTGCGCATTCAAGAAAAAAAGAGAATACGCGATGGAAAAAAAATTCAAAAGAACGCTCATTACCACGGCCTTACCCTACGCCAACGGCCCCGTACATATCGGCCACCTGGCAGGTGTATATGTACCGGCAGACATTTATGCCCGTTATTTACGTTTGAAAGGTGAAGAAGTACTTATGATCGGCGGAAGCGACGAACATGGTGTACCCATCACTATCAAAGCCAAAAATGAGGGCATTACTCCGCAAGATGTAGTCGATCGTTATCATTCCATCATCAAAAAATCATTTGCCGATCTGGGTATTTCGTTTGACATCTATTCTCGTACGACCTCAGATATCCATAAAAAAACAGCTTCCGATTTTTTCAAAATCCTTTACGATAAAGGCGAATTTATCGAGAAAACTTCGGAGCAATACTACGACGAAGAAGCCAAACAATTTTTGGCAGACCGCTATATTACCGGCACTTGCCCACATTGTAAAAACGAACGCGCTTATGGCGATCAATGCGAAGCGTGCGGTACTTCATTGAATGCTACCGATCTTATCAATCCCCGCTCTACCATATCGGGGGCTACCCCCGTACTAAGAGAGACCAAACACTGGTATCTGCCTCTGGACGAACACGAAGGCTGGTTGCGTCAGTGGATCCTCGAAGGCCACAAAGAGTGGAAAGCTAATGTATACGGCCAATGTAAATCGTGGCTCGACATGGGCTTACAACCCCGCGCAGTGAGCCGTGACCTCGATTGGGGCGTACCGGTTCCCGTGGAAGGTGCAGAAGGTAAAGTGCTTTACGTATGGTTTGATGCCCCCATCGGTTACATCTCAAACACCATCGAACTGTTGCCTAACGATTGGGAAAAATGGTGGAAGAGCGAAGACTCAAAAATTGTCCATTTTATCGGAAAAGATAACATTGTTTTCCACTGCATCGTCTTCCCTGCGATGTTGAAAGCAGAAGGATCATACCAGTTGCCGGAAAACGTCCCATCGAATGAATTCCTCAATCTGGAAGGTGACAAAATATCTACTTCCCGCAACTGGGCTGTATGGTTGCACGAATATCTCGAAGAGTTCCCCGGCAAACAGGACGTACTACGTTATGTTCTAACGGCTAATGCTCCTGAGACTAAAGATAACGACTTTACCTGGAAAGACTTCCAGGCTCGTAACAATAACGAGTTGGTGGCTATCCTCGGAAATTTCGTGAACCGTGCAATGGTCCTGACCCAGAAATATTTCGATAGTAAAGTCCCTGCCTGCGGAGAGTTAACCGACTACGATCGTGCTACCCTGGCTGACTTTGCCGATGTGAAAAAATATGTGGAGGACTACCTCGACAACTATCGTTTCCGCGATGCTCTGAAAGAAGCCATGAACCTCGCTCGCATCGGAAACAAATATCTGGCAGATACAGAACCGTGGAAACTAGCGAAAACTGACATGGATCGCGTGTCGACCATCATGTATATTTCGTTGCAGATCACAGCCAATCTGGCAATTGCATTCGAACCGTTCCTACCATTTAGTGCACAGAAAATGCGTGATTTCCTCGGTATGGAAAGCTTCGACTGGGCTCATCTGGGACGCACCGACATTCTGGCAACAGGCACTCAACTGAAAACGTCGGAACTTCTATTTGAAAAAATAGAAGACAGCGTAGTAGAGGCTCAGGTGCAAAAGCTGCTCGATACCAAAAAAGCAAACGAAGCTGCAAATTATAAAGCAAATCCCATCCGCGAAAACGTTGATTTCGAAGATTTCATGAAACTGGATATTCGCGTTGGAACCGTAATGGAATGTCAGAAAGTCCCAAAAGCGGACAAACTGCTTCAATTCAAAATTGATGACGGATTAGAAATCCGTACTATCGTTTCTGGCATCGCCAAACACTATTCACCTGAAGAGTTGGTAGGTAAACAGGTATGCTTCATCGCTAACCTTGCCCCACGTAAACTCAAAGGCATTATGTCGGAAGGCATGATCCTGTCGGCTGAAGACCACGACGGCGGACTATCTGTGATAATGCCGAGCCGCCAAGTAAAACCAGGTAGCGAAGTAAAATAAGATATACTGACCTTCTGAGAATTAAGCAAGACTTTTTCTCAGAAGGTTTGTGCTTTTAAAAATGGCTTAAATCAAAAGACATGATACAGGAAAATATTATGGTTAGCGTATTAATGATCGCCTATAATCGGGAGAATTACATCGAAACCGCGCTAAAAGGCGTTCTCAATCAAATCACGAATTTTCCTATTGAAATCATTATTGGAGAAGACTGTAGCACGGATGGCACTTTGGCTGTTTGTGAAAGATACAAAGCACTCTACCCAAAACAGATAAAGCTGATAGCCAACGAGCAAAATCTCGGGCTTCAGCGAAATTACATCAAGAGTTTTAAGGCAGCCACAGGTAAATATATAGCCATCTGTGACCCGGACGACTATTGGTTCAATAAGCATAAATTACAAATTCAGGTTGATATTCTGGAGAAACATCCGGAATATTCGTTATGCTTTCACCGGGTACTCAATTATTACGAAGGAGACAAAAGTAAAAGCTTCTCGAACGGTGGACAGAAGAAAATTACCACAATAGTTGATCTTGCCACAGCAAACTACATCTCAAATGTTTCCTGTATTTTCCGCAACCATATTTTTGAGCTCCCTGAAGGCTTTGAAGGCAATGCTCTTTGTGATTACTCGTTTCATATGCTTTGTGCCGAAAAAGGCGATCTGATCTATTTGCCCAAAGTAATGGCGGTTTACCGCAAACATGGAACCGGTATTTTCTCGGGTGAAAACAGAGAAAAAGCATTACTGGAAGCGATGAAAGTTCGTCGATTCATGATTCATCTTTTTGCAGATAGACCTGAAGTGGTAAAAAATCTACGCTCCGCCGAATCTGCAATTTTATATGCTCTTTGGACGTTTTGCCTGGAAATAAACGACCACGCTAAAGCGGAAAAATACTGGAACGAACTAATATCTTCGAATACACCTTGGGTCCAGCAGAAGCTTTTAAATTCTGGTTCAACATCAATGAAACAGCGATTTAAAGAATCTGGTTTTAAATGTCTGAGCAATATCCGCAAGCAAGTTTCAAAATTATTACCTCTTCCCACTGTCAAATAATGACCGAATCCCTTAAGAAAAAAACAGCTGTTGCGATCGCATGGAGTACTTTTGAGCGTCTGGGCACACAACTTATCTTTTTCGCTATTGGCATACTGATGGCACGGATCCTATCTCAAAGTGATTATGGATTAATCGGGATGGTAGGGATCTTTTCGGCTCTTTCGGTGGTATTGATTGACGGTGGGTTTTCCTCTTCACTTATTAGAAAAGCTGATGCAACAGAGTTGGATTTCAATTCGGTTTTCTACTTCAATATCGCATTAAGTACATTTCTATATCTGATACTCTTTTTTGCGGCACCATACATTGCAGATTTTTACCATCAGCCACAACTTACCCTAATTGCAAGGGTTATTTTCATATCATTATTAATCAATTCCTTAGGCCTGATTCAAAGTTCCTTATTGATTAAAAACATAAAATTCAGACAAAGTTCGTTTGCCAATATTATCTCTCTTTTCTTATCGGGTATACTGGCATTAAGTCTGGCCTGGAAAGGTTATGGAGTATGGGCTTTGGTTTGGCAAAACGTATCAGCATCATTTTTTAAAGTCTCTTTGTTATGGATTTTCGGGAAATGGTATCCAAAGCCCATTTTCAGTTTCAGTACTCTTCGCCAACAACTCCGCTACAGCATGGAGACCACTACAGCGGGAATCCTGGGAACCATTTTTGTCTATATCTATTCTCTTCTAATCGGGAAATTCTTTCCATTGATACAGCTGGGAAACTACACACAGGCGGGAAAAATGAGCGATATGCCCATCAATACGTTAAGCGGATCAATCTACAATGCTACATTCCCCATTTACAGTAAGATTAAAGATGATCCCGAAAGACTCAAGCGAGCTTTTCAAAAAACAATTCGGTTAACCGCCTTTATTTCATTCCCATTACTGCTGGGCATGGCTCTCGTCGGGCCAAATCTGCTGGAACTTTTAATAACCCGTAAATGGGCAGAAGCTTTCCCATATTTTCAATTGCTGTGCATCGCAGGAATTCCGACCATATTTACCATGATCATTCAGAATTTCATACGTATTAATGAGCGTGTTACTCTGTTTGTTTATTTTGAGGTGGCTAAATTCTGCATTCTGACAGTAACCTTTCTGTTGACTTTTCAGTATGGAATATACATTCTTGTTGCAGGGATTATTGCGATGAAAGTAGCTATCTATTTTATGAATGCATTTTTTATCGGAAGAAAGGTGAACTACAGTATGTTTGAGCAGATAAAAGATATGATGCCTACGCTGGGGCTTTCGTTGATCATGATTGCTATATGCTATCCCTTTTCTTTTATTATTGAGAATAAGATCCTGCTGATCTCAACTCAAGCTATGGTAGGCGGCATATTTTACATCGGAGCAAATAGAACCTTTAAATCTAAAATTTTAGATGACGTTATATCTCTGGTTCTGAAAAAATAAGATCCTACTTCAATTTGACCTTTCGAAAACCGCATTTATTTATTACCAGGCTTCGATATAACCACCTCTTACTTTTTCTCAAATAAGCAAACACATTCAGCGGTAATGGCATTCTGTTTGGAATCTTCACCCACGAATCAGGAAGCAAATCTCGGGTATCCATATGTTTGGCTGAAATACCAAACCAGGGATCAGGGCAAATTACAGTTTTCCGGGGATTTTCATTCAACCAGGCTCCCCACCAACTGAATGAGCTATTACTGATGATATTGTTTGTACATAATGATTGTAGATACAGATCGACCAATGCACTTTCTCCCTCCGTAAAGAAAAAATTAGGGCCTTTGAATCTTTTTTTACACCATGCAACATCATTGCTAACAATCAGAAAGCGCTTTTCTTTACCGATTCGGTTAATGGCTCTCCTGAAATAATTCATCATGCAAATCGGGTGAAAATCCAGATTCGCCAGGTAATCTCCTCTTCGAATATGAATCGAGGTTATCTCCTTTTTCAACAGATGGCCGTATTTCTGTTCAATATAGTCCTTAGTCTGATGATCTATGCGAAACATATTTCGCACCAATTCCGCACTAAAAAACTTTTCGGATTGAAAATAACCGTTCAGGATCAATTCATCCTGAAAAGGGATTGGAGAATAATTAAATTGAGTCTCTTTGTAAAGCGTTCCGCATTCCGGCTTTCCTTTTCTGATTTCTACGCTCCTAAGCAATGTTTCTTTAAGCGAAATAAGCTCTTCATAAGAAGAGCTTAATCCCGGATGACTTGCTTTATCGATCGCATAAATGCAAAATCTCGTATGTTTGGCTTCAGCTAACGACGCACCTGCTGCAATTTGGAAAAGATTATTGCCGAGTCTGCCTTTGAGAAGAATATGGATCATATTCAGAAAGAAATTTCTTTTTCTTGAATCAGAAACTCAGCGAATTTCCAATCAAGGGGTGTATCGAGATCGATGCTAAGCTCCCGCGGCATTACATATTTTTTTATATTGGTAAATGCAGCCAGTGCCTTTTCGCGCAATGACCGAACATTCATCACATAGATTGCACCGTTGTATTCATACACTTTGGGACAATCTTGCCGACATACGAAATTCCCTGTCTTTGACCTTGCCAGATAACCTTTTTCGTTTTCTTCAAAAAGGGTATAATATGGATTTGCTGCCGCTTCACAAACTGACACAACCATATCCAATGACGGTTTATATAACTCAATCGCCTCTTTGACGTGCTCAGCTGTGCGAAAAGGCGATGTCGGCTGCAATAAAACCACCACATCGTATTTAACGCCTTTCTGCGCATAAAAATCAAGTGCGTGAAGTATAACCTCATAACTCCCACTTGTGTCGGTAGCAAGCTCATCCGGCCGTTTAAACGGCACTTTTAGTCCTGCTTGCTCAACAACTCTTATGATTTCATCATCATCCGTAGAGACACAAATATCTGCATCACCTGCTAACCGGCGGGCCACTTCAACGGTATAAAGAATAAGCGGTTTTCCGTTTAACGATTTAATATTTTTATGTGGAATTCCTTTTGAGCCACCACGGGCCGGAATAAGATAGAGAATTTTCATAAGTCGGATGTCGGATCTAATTAATTATTTTTCCGATTACATAAAATCTGCAATGGATTACTGTTTCAGATATTTGATAAATTCTTTCGCTTTAGCATAATCTTCGTGTTTGCCAATATCTATCCAATATCCGACAATAGGAAATGTTATTACCTTCTTGCCTTGGTTGGTCAGTAATTCGATTAAATCGGGCGCATCAAACGGACGATCAGAGGGAATCTGACTTATCACATCCCGTTTCATCAGATAAATCCCGGCACTTGAATAATACGTATAGGTTGGTTTTTCTTTAAGAGAAACAATCCGTTCATTTTCCACCTCTATAACCGCATATGGAACACTGACATTATAGGGAATGGCCGCAACAGACATTTCAGCATTCGATTCAATAAAATGCAGATAGAATTCTTCAAAGTCTATATTGGTAAACAGATCCGAGTTCATCACAAGAACAGTATCATTTCGATAATGATTTAAATGGCGAACGGCACCCATAGTTCCTAAAGGTTGTTTTTCTTCGAAATAAGAAATTGACAACCCCTTAGCTGAACCATCTCCAAAGTGATCTACAATCTGCTGACCTAAATAACGAATGGTGATATTAATATTCTCAATGCCATACTGCGCCAAACGGTCAACGTTATGCTCAATAATAGGCTTACAACCCAATAGAAGCAACGGTTTGGGGGTAGTATCCGTTAAGGGGCTTAATCTCTGACCTCTACCTCCAGCCATAATGACGGCATCAACAGGTAATGCAGAATGATTATCTTTCAGATTAAATATCTTTTCAATTCTACCTTGTTCGTCTATGTATGGAACTAATGAAAGCCGTTTATTTCGGGCAGATTTAATCGCTTCGATAGAATAATTGCCAGCATTAAACGCAAAAAAGTTTCGGTGGCAAATTGCAGTAACCGGATCATTCATGGATACCCCCGCAATTAATCCGCGACGTACATCGCCATCGGTTACAGTACCCAGTAACACGCGGTTTTCATCCACCACCAAAAGAGTGAGAATATCGGAGGAAAGCTCATTGAGTTGAACCAAAGCGTCTTTCACCGATGCGCTTTTATCAATCAGGTATTTGGCGTATTTATCCATCCTTTGGCGATTTATAAGTCGTAAAAATGTTTGATCACAATGTCGTTTAAATCGGTATTTTTTAATACCTGAAGAATTTGATTAACGGTATCTGGAGTATGATAGGGATTTGTCGTTATCAGGGCTTTTTGCTTATATTCAGCAGTCAAAGACTGTTTGATTGCATTTTCCACATCCAAAGCCAACGGACTGCAATTGATTGTGCTGTCGGCCTGGATGCGACCTTTTTGACGAATGCCAATATTCACGGTCGGGATCTTGAAGCTCGGGACCTCGACGATTCCGCTGGATGAGTTGCCGATCACGACATCCACCACCTTCAAAGCAGAGAAATAACGTTTCTGGCCTAATGAGGCAATACTGGTTGCCCGATGTTTGTTCTTTTCCACAAAATCATGAATCATCTGAATCAGAATGCGACCATCGGTATCAGAATTCGGATACGTGAAAAGACAGTTCAACCCGGGAATATTAGTCAATGCCTGCAATAAATTGCCGAATTGCTCAGCAGAATTGGTATTGCAATCCAGCGTCACAGGATGGAAAGTGATTAAAGCCGAAGGCTTATTCAAAGCAAAACCGATAGATTCTTCCAGCTCCGCTTTCGACATCATTTCCACATAACGGATACTGTCTACCCCCATAGCACCGACATTGAAAATACGGTCGGGCTGCTCTCCCATTTGAATAACACGCTTACGATACTCTTCTGTTGCCGTAAAATGAAGATGACTCATTTTGGTAATGGCATTTCGGATAGCATCATCGTATGCCCCTTCCGTGATTTCACCACCGGAAATATGAGCTACAGGAATGCGATAAAGTAAGGCCGTGGTCACCGCTGCCAGAATTTCGTATCGATCACCCAAAACAACGATTAAATCAGGTTTTAAGTCTTCATACGCATCCGCCAAACCGATTGTCCCCAGACCAACTGATTTGCAGGTTGCATTCGCTGTATCCGAAGAAAGGAGCATTTCCACCTTTCGGTTTATGGTGAAGCCATCTGCCAAAATCTCCTTATAAGTTGCACCAAATTCAGGCGAAAGGTGCATATTGGTCGCAACAACCTGCAATTCAAGTTCCACATCTTCCTGAATGGCATACATCAGCCGCTTCAGAATGCCATATTCAGCACGGGTTCCGGTGACAATACAAATTTTTCTCATAGTTCTATTAGTTCGTCTTCGGAGAAGTCGCGTATAGCTTTTTGACCAATCACTTCATTCCAACGCATCGGAGAGATTCCGTTACCGGGACGTTTAACGATTAGGTTGTCTTCCGTGAAAATCTCTCCGGCTTTTATTGCACGGGCTGCCAGGATACTCTTGCGGGCAACAATCATATTTTTTCGTTCGGAATCAGTAACATGTTTTTCAGGATTCCCCAGGGCCACTTCAATATGTCGAATGGCATCCACCATTGCTTTCAACTCATCCGGTTCCAATGAGGCTTTATGATCCGGGCCTTCCATGGTTTTATCCAGAGTAAAATGCTTTTCAATAACAGTTGCACCCAATGCAACTGCTGCGATGGGAACTTCAATCCCGTTGGTGTGATCTGAATAACCTACTTGCACATTCAATTCCTTACCAATGGTTTGCATCGCGCGAAGATTCACATCAGCATAAGGGGTCGGATATTCGGTGTTACAGTGCAGAATGATAATGTCATCGTGTTTTATTCCTGTTTCGACCAAAACCTCAATGGCCGCAGAAATCTCGTCTAATTCAGACATTCCGCAGGACATAATCACTGGTTTTCCGAGTTTACCAATCTTTTTCAGATAGGGATAATTCGTAATTTCACCCGATGGGATTTTGAAATAATCCATATCCAACTCAGCCAGCACATCAATGGAAACCATATCGAACGGAGTTGACAAAAACTGAATGCCAACCTCTTCGCAATAAGCTTTAAGCGGTTTGTATTTATCTACAGTTAAATGAATCGCCCGGGCCATTTCTAGTTGCGATTCCGCCTGATCGGTCGTATTCAACTGATATTCTGCTTTTGGCGCGAATCTTGACATCACCAGTTCCGGAATAGCCGTCTGAAATTTGACGTAATCCGCTCCGGCTTCTTTAGCTGCCACAACCATTTGTTTGGCTAGTTCGTAATCTCCGTTGTGGTTTACTCCGGCTTCAGCTATGATTATTACTCGATCCATATTCTATTTTTTCTTTTCAATATAGTTAGAAACAATCTCATCCCAGTTGTTGCTGAAACGAACAGCCCGGTCATCGATCCACAGATCGCCTACTGGTTTACCCATCATCAACTGATGATATTTTACATCGTGTTGCTGCAACCAGGCTGTTGTCATTTCAAACTCCATCCAGGTACGAGCTGTGTAAATGATAATGGTGTGTCCCTGATCGTACAAACGATTGACGTTTTCCACCGAACCGGGTTTAGGTTTTGCCAAACAACGACTGTAGGTTCTCTCCTCAGTACAGATTGTTCCGTCTAAATCAATGATTATCTGCATAAAAAATTACTTCTTTGAAATATCTGGTCATCAGGACACCGGCTTTCCAATCGATAATTGGTGTTGCCTTTTTGCCTGAAAATTCTTCGATTAATGTTTGTGTTGTATCTGCTCCTGCGGCAAAGCTGGTGATCACTGCGCCACCGTAACGGGGATTGATTTCCATGAAATAGGTTTCACCGGTTTGTCGATCGCGGATAAACTGAATCGTTATAGGACCTTCAAAAACACCGGTTTGAAGTAACTGTCGTGAAAGTGATTCTATTTCTTCATCATGGATGGTCTTAGAACGAACAGCTTCACCACCGCTTTGTTCCAATCTTATCCTCGGAACTATACTTATGATCTCTTGCTCTTGCGAAACATAGCAATCGACTGTAAACTCCTCGCCTTTTTCGATGTATTGTTGGAGTAGATAATTGTCTAAGTCATATTTACTTTGAAAACTCTCGAAAGCCTCATTATCCTGGATAACAACGATGCCTTTGGAAGCAGAACCCGTTTTAGGTTTTGCAATCAGCGGAAAAAAAAGCTCGTCATCAGGATTACAGGTTCGTGGAATGGGCAGGTCAAGCGTTTCAAACCAATCTGCAGCCAGATTTTTATCGAACATAATCCTACAAAGCTCTAAATCGCTGACTGGAATGAAAACATCGGACAATAACTCCTTCAGTTCTCGAGCCACAGCAATTGCCGGATCAACAAAAGGAAGAACCAGATTGATCTGATTCTTGTCAATTATCTCCGTTAAATGCGGAATTAATTGCTCTTCTTTCCATCGCAATCCGGGGATTATCTCAGCCATTACGGCTAATGGCACTTCTCTTTCAAGCTCATAGGAAAAAAGTCGAAATTCATACCCCTGAGCTTCAGCAGCCCGCTTCAGGTATTCGGCAAAAGAAACCCGTTTAGCTCCGCCCAGAAAAAGTACATTTAGTGCTTTCATAGACGAACCGAACTAGGAATGTTGACTACTCGCTCTTCAAGCCAAATTGCATTCACGAGGCTATCTGTCTGACAATGCCGGAACATGGGCAAACGATTCATCAGTCGCCAAATCGGACGCGTCATTACACCGCAATCGTTCGTCTGAGTCAGGAAATTATCGCGTTCAACGGCACTTTCTAAAATTACGGCATTTAACCAATAATTAGAAACGGAATGTTCTGGTTGTTTCACAAACTGGATTCCGGCAGCTTCGAAAAAGTAAGTATATTTCTCTGCCAGATCCTTTTTCTTTTCCAGAAACATTGGCAAATTCTCCATCTGAGCACATCCTAATGCCGCATTCAAATTCGGCATCCGGTAGTTGTATCCAATCTCGTCATGAACAAACTCCCAACGGTGGGGCACTTTGGCCTGAGTCGTCAGGTGTTTGGCATGCAAGCCTATTTCTTTATTCTTGAAAAGCAACATTCCGCCGCCACCAGTAGTGATGGTTTTATTTCCGTTAAAACTCAACACACCGATTTCACCGATCGTACCGGTATGCTGACCTTTGTAAAATGAGCCCAGACTTTCTGCGGCATCTTCAACTAAAGTCAGGCTATACTCATTGCATACAGCTTTCAGCTCGTCAAGTCGTACGACATGGCCGAATGTATGCATTGGCACAACGGCTTTTATCTTACGTCCGGTTGATTTATTGTAAACGAAACCGTCTCTTTTTTCCGCATTAATCGCCAGAAATTGTTTCACAGCATCAGGTGAAAGCCCCAATGTATCCCGATCAACGTCCAAAAAGACAGGCTCAGCTCCACAATAACTAATTGCATTCGCTGTAGCGATAAAAGTCAATGGTTGAGTAATCACTTCTTCACCCCGTTCAACCCCCGCAAGTAACAGAGCCAAATGCAAAGCATTAGTTCCGTTCACGCAAGCCACAGCTTTGGCGCAACCTGTATATTCCTCTACCATTTGTTCGAAGCGATCGACGAACTTGCCTACACTCGATACGAATGTGGAATCTACACATTCGTTGAGATACTTTTTCTCATTGCCTACAAAGCGAGGCTCATGCAAGCCTACAAAATCAGGATTGCCATACAACTCCTGAATATATTCGATTACACGACTATACATTGTAAATATCAGCTTTATATTTAGCCAGATTTTCAGGATTAAGGAACCATTCGATGGTTTCTTTTAATCCGGCTTCAATATCATATTTTGGCTCAAATCCGGTTAATGACTTGATTTTCGAATTATCTCCCCATAGACGGAAAACTTCCGAATTCTTTGGCCGTAATCGTTGTGTATCTTCCACAAATTTCACGTCTGCATTCATCAGTTTCGCAATCAGGTTTAGCGTGTCACGCATAGAGATTTCAAAATTGCTGGCAATATTAATCTCCTGACCAATCGCTTCATCACATTTTGACAATGCAATAAATCCGCGGCAAGTATCTTTAACAAAATTGAAATCGCGGGTCGGACTCAAATCGCCTAACTTGATTTCACGTTTTCCATTTGCTATTTGAGAAATAATTGTAGGAATAATTGCACGGGCAGATTGACGCGGACCGTACGTATTAAACGGACGCACAATAGTAACCGGCAGTTGAAATGCATTGTAAAAACTCATTGCAATGGCATCCGCACCTATTTTTGAAGCAGAGTAGGGGGATTGTGGTTGCTTGGGATGTTCTTCATCAATCGGAACATATTTAGCCGTACCGTAAACTTCGGAAGTGGAAGTTACCAATACTCTTTTCACATTGTTTTCTTTAGCAGCCTGACAAATGTTAAGCGTTCCTTTCACATTGGTATCTACGTAACAATCAGGTGCCACATAAGAATACGGAATAGCAATCAGTGCTGCCAGGTGATATATAGTATCGACATCTTTCGCAATCATTTTGCAAAAATGCGGATCGCGTACATCTCCCGTTACCACTTCCAGATTGGGATGCTTTAAACCGTTCAGCCAACCCCAATCGTTAAACGAGTTGTAGTAAGCCAAAGCTCTTACGCGAAAACCTTCCGCCAGCAATGCTTCCGTCAGATGCGAACCGATAAATCCGTCTGCACCGGTCACCAAAACCAATTTTTCCTGCATATACAATTAAATCTTTTTTCTTTCGAAAGCATCGATAAAGGAGCCTTCTGTTATATTGTAAATTTTTTTTCCGACTGAACGGCTAAATGCCTCCACTACATGATAAGAACGAAATGCAATAACCATGCTTTCCAGGATTTCATCCAATCGTTTGGTGAAATAATGACGCTTGGGTTCTTCGTCTTTTGAATAAAAATGCCTCAAATCCTCATACACCCGATTTTGATCATCAACGGCAACCTGCCTTGGCCAGGAATGATCCGCCCCCGCGACATAAAGAGTGTTATACTTCATCCGCAACGCCTGCATGATAGCAGGAATGAGCACATTCCGCGGGCGGGGCATACCTAATCCCATTCGATAAAATAGAAAAGCTAAAGGTTTGAATCCTTCAACCGGTGTAACATTTACAAACGAGACGCGGATATGTTTGTTAGATTGAAGATGCGACTTCCAATTTGTATATTTATTCGCTTTTACCGGAAGAAAAAGAAGTAAAGGCCAACTTGTCTTACTTGCTAATGTGGCAAACAGTCGCTCACAGTATTCTTCATTGGTGAAGAATGCCGGATCAACTGCAACATAAATATTGGGTTGAATCTGCTCGAAATAATCAGAAGTTACAGCGAAATTTACTGCCAGAAGATCTTTATCTTTTAGAAAACAACCTTTTTCATTTATCGTTGTCAACAACGACGGGCCATTTCCTAGAATAACAATCTCGTTATTTTGAGACAAATCAGAAGGAGGACTTTGCACAGACCTTGAAAATAAAACAACCTTCACCACACTTAATGAAGATTGCACGCAATTATTTGTAAACTCCTGCAATTTATCCCAAAATGAATTCATCTGATTATTAGCCTTTAATTTTGCAAAAATAGCCAAAGTTATTCAGGGGAATTGCACTTTCAGTAATTTATTTGAACGGCAGCAATCAGAATTGCCATAAAACAAAATCAGTGCAAGTACATTTGTTCACATTTTCGTATTATCTTTGCTTTTAAAACATTTGAAATGAAAGTTTTGTTAATCAACACCTCCGAGAAAAAGGGAGGAGCTGCCGTAGCCTGTAAGAGACTAATGAAAGCACTCGCCCGGTCGGGAGTGGAGGTGAAGATGTTGGTACGGGACAAAGCCACCGGTGATGAGTCGGTGATAAAAGCGAATGAAGGCTGGCTGGCTGAAAAGAAGAACTTTGCACGGTTTGTGTGGGAAAGATTTACCATTTTCAGTTCAAACAACTTCCGCAAACAGAATCTTTTTGCCGTATCAATCGCTAATTCGGGCATCTCCATTGCCAATCATCCAGCCGTGATGGAGGCTGACATTTTGCATCTGCACTGGATTAACCAAGGTTTTCTTTCCATTTCTGAAATTGACAAACTGACCAAATTAGGAAAACCCATTGTCTGGACCATGCACGATATGTGGCCGGCGACTGCCATCTGTCACCATTCCCGCAACTGCAATAATTATCAGACCGAGTGCAAAAACTGTTTCTTTCTGGAGAAACCAAGCGAACATGATCTTTCCAACCAAACTTTCAAACGAAAGAAAAGAATCTGGTCAACATCGGATATCCGGTTTGTGACCTGCAGCCAATGGTTGGAAAAAAGGACGAAAGCAAGCGCGCTGATTAATCCGGCAAATGTGCAGGCTATTCCGAATCCGTTAGATACCACTTTCTACAAAAGAATCGACAAACAGAAAGCCAGGGCTCGCTTCGGATTGCCTTCCGGTAAGAAACTGATACTTTACGGAGCAGCTAATATAACCGACAAACGGAAAGGAATCGATTACTATGTGAAGGCTTGTCGGATTTTATCTGAGAAATTTGCCGAATCAAACGAGGAACTGGAATTAGTATTCTTCGGACAGGTAAAAGAAAATATCGATGGACTTTTTCCGTTCCCCATTCATCATGTGGGCTACCTAAGCGACGATGAAGCCATTCGCGACCTCTACAACGCCGTTGACCTGTTTGTCACTCCCTCTCTCGAAGAAAACCTACCCAATACGATCATGGAATCACTTTCCTGTGGAACACCTTGTGTGGGCTTTAATATCGGAGGTATTCCCGAAATGATTGATCATCAGCGGAACGGATATCTCGCCACCTATAAATCGGCCAATGATTTGGCCAAAGGTATCTATTGGTGCCTGTGGGAAGCCGATTACGGAGTACTATCCCGAAATGCCCGCGAAAAAGTGGAATCTTGCTATTCCGAAGAGTTTGTGGCAAATAAATATATCCGTCTATATCGAGAAATTTTAACCCTACTATAAAATGAAACCGCTGTTTTCTATTATAACGGTGACATATAACGCCGAGGCGTTTATCGAAAAAACAATCCTGAGTGTGTTGGGACAGACCTATTCTGAAATCGAGTTTATTTTGATTGATGGAGGCTCTACCGATAATACGATGGAGATTGTCAAGAAATACAAAGATCATCACATCACCTGGAAAAGCGAACCGGACAAGGGGCTCTATGATGCAATGAACAAAGGAATGAAAATTGCGACCGGCGATTATCTCTGGTTTATTAATGCGGGCGATACGCTTCACTCCCCTACAACAGCTGAAGAACTGGCTGACTCCATTCCGGGGAAATTACTACCGGATGTGATATACGGAGAAACGGCAATTATCGATCAAAGGGGCAGATTCGTTGCGATGCGTCGGTTGAAAACGCCAGAGAAACTTTCCTGGAAATGTTTTCGTATGGGAATGCTGGTCTGCCATCAATCGTTCTTAGCAAAACGAACATTGGCACCCGAGTTTAATCTCGATTATCCTCGCTCCTCTGATTTCGACTGGTGCATTAACTGCCTGAGAAGAGCGTCGGATATTTATAATTCACATCAGATTCTATCCAGCTTCCTCGAAGGGGGTATGTCGACAACGGCACGTAAAGAATCTTTGAAAGAGCGTTACCAGATTATGAAAAATCATTACGGTCTTATCACTGTTTCATTATTACATATCTGGTTTGCTCTCCGCTTCTATTTTGCCAAATGGGTAAAAGGCAGAGTGTAATATAGAAAATTCACTTTTTAAATCCCAATATCTGATCATCGATCGAATATATTGAAATAAAAAACGGAGTCTGCTCTATTGCCGACTCCGTTTTTTATTCCGTGATGTATTATTATCCTGCAACTACGACCGAAAAACCTTCTGCACGCAGTTTGTCCGCGATATGGTTCATCTCTTTCACCGTCACTTTGTGTAACGTCTTTTCAGGTGTTTCGCGATCAAGAGAGTAGACCATCACTTGCTTTGGACTAATCTCCTTTATCGCGTTGATCCAGGCCGAAACTTCTTCTTCCGTTGTATTATCTACCGGCATTCCCTGGTGAGTACCACGCAGAAACATGGTCTGTATGATCAGATTCCCTTCAAATTTTTTCAGATTCTCGATTAGTCCGGGCACGGAAAAGGTTTTCTGAGTGGGACGGTCGATAAGCCTCACGGTTTCTTCAATTGCAGAGTCTAGTTTTAGAATATTGTTCTCAATCTTCTTTAATGCCTCAAATACCGCTGGTTTATGTGTAGTCGTCGAGTTTGACAAAACGCTGATTTTTGCATGCGGAAAATAAAGATCGCGCAACTCGATGGTATCATCAATCACCCCGGGAAAATCGGGATGCAATGTTGGCTCACCATTTCCGGCAAAAGTGATCACATCAGGGGCTTCACCGGCTTCGATCATTTCGCGAAGCTTGGCATTCAGCGCCTCCCTTACCTTTTCACGTTTCGGAAGCGAGCTGCCGATACCTTGTTCATTGTAACCGCATTCGCAATAGATACAGTCGAACGTACAAACTTTACCATCAGTAGGTAACAGATTGATCCCCAATGAGACGCCGAGGCGACGACTTTTGATAGGACCAAAAATAATTTGGTGAAACAGGAAGGTCATATGATAAATATTTATAAACGCAAAAACGCGAAGACGCAATATAATTTATATATTAACACTTCGCGTTTTGCGTATTAGGATTTATTTAATCTCAATATTGTTTTTTCTTGCGGAATCCACTGGGTCTATCGCCGCTGCTTTTGCGACCGCCACCGAATGAAGATGAACGACCGAATTTCTCTTCGCCGCTTTTGCTTTGTGCAACTTCAACGTTGATTCTACGTCCGAACCAATCAGCTTTTGTCAGGCCTTTGATTACGTTTTTAGCTTCGCCACTTTCCACTTCGAAGAATGAGAAAGCTTTCATCAGGTCTATTTTGCCAATCTGAACGCGCCCACCTACATTGCTATTGATGAGTTCGATAAGCTGATTCGGATACAATCCGTCATTTTTACCTACACTGATAAAGAGACGGGTAAAACCAGCTTCAGCCTGACGATCGCCTGAAGCATGATCACCACGTTCGAAACGATCGCCTCTTTCGATTTTGCGACGATCTCCGCGATCTGAACGCTCATCGGGTACAACGATTTCACCGGCGTTACGGTAATAGTTGATCAAACGGTTGAATTCGAGGGAAACCACGCGTTTCACCAAATCTTCTTTGCTCAACCAATCCAATTTCTTGGACACAGCGGGCAGATAGCTTTGGATTTCGGCTTCATCTACTTCCACTTTCTCGAGTTTATCCACTAGGTTCAACAGCTGTTTTTCACAGATCTGGTATCCTGTCGGCATATTATCTAGTTCAAATTTCTTTTGGATAATACGCTCGATTTCGCGCAGTTTATGTTTTTCCTTAATGTGGATAATCGCAATTGAGGTTCCCGATTTTCCGGCACGACCTGTACGACCGCTTCGGTGAGTATAGGTTTCAATATCATCGGGCAAACCGTAGTTGATTACGTGAGACAGATTGTCTACATCTAATCCGCGGGCTGCCACGTCGGTAGCTACCAACAACTGGATGTTTTTCACGCGGAATTTCTGCATCACGTAGTCACGTTGTGCTTGCGACAACTCTCCATGCAATGAGTCAGCATTGTATCCATCCTGAATTAACAGGTCGGCAATCTCTTGTGTCTCTTTACGGGTACGGCAAAAAATGATACCGTAGATATTCGGGTAGAAATCAGCAATACGTTTCAGTGCCTGATATTTATCTTTGGCGTGAACGGTATAGTATACGTGTTTTACGTTTTTAGAACCTTCGTTTTTAGAACCTACCGTAATTTCTTTCGGATTGTTCATATAGTTTTTCGAGATTCTGGCAATTTCGGCAGGCATGGTAGCCGAGAAGAGCAGCGTCTGACGTTCTTTAGGTACTTCAGCCAGGATAGCGTTAAGACTCTCGGTAAAGCCCATGTTAAGCATTTCGTCGGCTTCATCCAACGCTACGTATTTCACATGGTCGAGATGAACAGTTCCACGATTCATCAGGTCGAGTAGACGACCGGGAGTCGCTACGACAATGTGAACGCCTTTTTTGAGGGCACGAATTTGGCTGTCGATGCTGGATCCGCCATAAACGGGCAACACTTTCAGTTCGTCGATATATTTTGAATAGTCTGCTAAATCTCCGGCAATCTGGAGACATAGCTCACGGGTGGGACATAAAATAAGTGCTTGGGGACGAACAGAAGCCAGGTTTATTTTCTGAATAATAGGCAGTCCGAATGCAGCAGTTTTACCTGTACCGGTTTGAGCCAGAGCCACAACGTCTCTGTCTTCGCTTAATAAATAGGGGATTACTTCTTCTTGTACGGGCATCGGGGCTTCAAAGCCCATTTCTTCAATAGCGGATAAAATCTGCGGACAAATACCTAATTCTTGGAATGACTTCATTTATTTTTTTCCTGCAAAGGTACAAAAAACTAACGGGTTAACAGTATTCGTTGTATTTTTTCTCTTTTTCGGGGAGAGAGATTCAGCTTTTTTTGCAAATATTTATCCAGGGAGCCGTTTTGTTGTCTTATTTTCTCAAATCCATATTGCAAAAAACTCTTTTGCGCTGACATCAAAACGGTTAGCGCTTCCTGAGCTTCAACCGAAAGATCTTCTCCAAAGTGTGCCTCTTTCTTGATATCGAGACATGAGTTGGAGAAAAGATAATCTTCATAGACAGACTCTTCGTTTACACCCAAAACCGACATCAGCATAGCTGTTATATACCCTGTGCGCTCGTTTCCATTCGAGCAGTGTATAAGCACAGGATAATTTTCAGCCTTTGAGAGATGGCTAAAAAGAGCCGCAAATTCCTGATCGTAATCTGTTGCATAGGATGAAAATAAATCCTGCATATAAATGATGGCATCGTTACGCAAACATTTTCCCTCTTGCAGCCTGATTTCCATTTCGGGAGAGTAAGCATTTTTCATCGGCAACACAAAGACCTTTGCAAAGCGAAATTTATCAGGATTCAACAATCGCTCATCATCTGACCGCAAGTCGACAATCGTATGAATTCCCAGGCCTTTAAGCCGATCAACACCACTTTTTGATATTCTATCAAGATTACCGGATCGAAATACTTTCCCCCAACGAATACTCTTACTATTATCATTGGGATATCCTCCGATATCGCGAAAATTAGCCACCCCAGATACATTAACCTTCCGGTTAGTGACAAAAACCTGTTGCTTATTATCAAACACCAGCATAAAATATTTGCGGTTATCGCTGAGCTTAGGGACAAGCGCCATACGGTCGCCAATTCGGGCAGATGTAAGAGGTATGGATAAATTAAATGCATCGGGAGTGTTTGATGCATATACATCAACCTTCCCATCCATATTGGGAAAAACTTCCCATTTGATGGTGTCCTGATCCATTTGCCCTTCTTCACACACACACATAATCTCCAGATTTTGAGTGGCACAAGAGCTGAAAAGAATCAGTAATGTATAAAAAGAAACAGACTTTAATTTTATTCTAAACATAAGTTTTTCGAAACATTCCCGAGTGCTAATATATTTCGAATTTTCGAAAAAGCCCCCGCTTTAGTTTTAGTTAAAGAGGAGAATTAAACACATTTAACTTAACCAAGCATCCTTATAGTTATTTAGAAAGATATTTTTCGGCAAATGTTTTTGAAACGTAATTGTCGTAACTCAGGCAAACTTCAGCAGAAAAATCAATTCCACACTGAACGATTTTGCTCCAGGCTTCTTCGGACAAATTGCTCAGATCGTCCCGCAACACATTGTATTTCAGAAGCCCGAATAAAACTCCGGCATTGAAGTTATCGCCAGCACCGATCGTGCTTACAGGCTCAAGGGCAGGTACAGAAAATTCTTTTATAAAAGAACGCGTTTGCAGGTACACACCGTCACCTCCATGGGTACAAATAAAATTTGGACAATAAAATTGGATCTTATTTTTGTAGATCTTACCTATGTCGGTCATATTGTATATGTTTCGAAAATCCTCATCCGAACCACGTACAATATCGGCAAATTCCAGATTCTCGATAATGGACGGCATCAAACGGATGGAATCATGCACATGTGACTGACGAAAGTTGGGATCATAGTAGATAATTGCTTTTCGATCGCGTGCATACTCAAGAATCTCAGTCATCTTCTCACGCAATGCCGGATTCAGCGCATAGTATGAGCCAAAGATGAGAATGTCATCGGGATTGATGCGAGGCAAAACTACATCCAGTCGCTGACTGGGGTAATCTTTATAGAAGATGTATTCCGCATTGCTCTTGTCATCGAGAAAGGCCAGTGAAACAGGTGATTTTCCATCGGGAAAACAATCCACATGATCTGTGGAAATATTATTCGCCTTCATAAAATCAAGGATAATATGACCCACCTTATCGTTTCCGACTTCGCTCACAAATGAAGTGGGCATCTGCAGACGGCCCAATGTAACTAATCCGTTGAATACCGATCCGCCCGGCACTGCCTTGGTAGGCTCATTATTCTTAAAAATCACATCGAGGATCGTCTCCCCTACTCCTATTATTTTTCTCATATAAAAGGCCTCGCCCCGACCCTCCCCTTGGGGAGGGTCGGGGCAGCATTATTTTTTGGTTATACAATATCTTATTCACTCACTTTCACCCCTCTTTGGAGAGATAGTAAGGAGGTCATTCTTCTCTCGAAACAGTACCCAAATAACCACCGTGGTGCCGTTTTGCGTATTCTTGCTTCGTGAAAGCGGATTCCTGCATTACATTCACCACCAATGCATCACCAATCACAGTCATGACCGTTGTGGATGTGGTAGGGGTTAAACCCAACGGGCAGACTTCAGCAGGGGCTCCGGTAAATAGGCGGACATCTGCTTCTTGCGCCAATGGACTATCGGGATTGCTGGTTATAACAATAAACTGCAAATCGGGGTATAAACGACGTGCCAGTATGATTAGCTCCAATATCTCGCGGGTTTTGCCTGAATTGGAAATCAACAGCATCAAATCGCCGGGCTGAATAATACCTAAATCACCGTGTTGTGCTTCGCTCGGGTGAAGAAAGACTGAAGATACGCCGGTAGAACAAAAGGTAGTGGCAATGTTCATGGCAATTTGCCCGGCTTTTCCCATACCGCTGGTAACTAATTTGCCATGTCGGCTCTTGGTTTCGACAATCAGACGAACGGCTTTCTCGTATTCGTCCGTAACCGGAATGTTTCGGATGGCTTCCGCTTCATGCAACAGAATATCCTGAATCGTTTTGATCATAAATAATGTAGTGTAGTAGTAAGTTATGAGGAGACAAATATAGGGTTAATTTGAGAATTCCATTAGTCAATCCGAAAGAGAATTGTTTCAGCAATTAATCAAAAAAAGAAGATTTGAAAAGAACTGCAATAAATGCCTTCATTTTCAAATCCTCTAATTAACTCATTTTCAAATCATCTTCATTTCCAAATATAACTTCCGCCTTTTTTCAAACTCATCTCGCGGGTTTCTCCCTTATAGACAATCTTTAAATCAGCATCTTTCAGAGCATGAACGGTCGCTTTTTTCAGACTATTGTTTTCCCATTCAAGATCAACCACTAATCCGCCGCGGGCACAAAGACCGGTGACTTTACCGTTTTTCCAACGATCGGGCAATGCCGGCAGCAATTCTATTTTCCCGTTGTGGCTTTGCAGTAGCATCTCCGCAATGGCTGCTGTTGCGCCAAAGTTTCCGTCGATCTGAAAAGGCGGGTGCATATCAAACAGGTTATTCACCGTACTCTTCTTCAGTAGTCCGTTGACAGCCTCCAATGCCTGATTGCCCTGTTTCAACCGGGCACGGAAATTAGCAATCCAGGCCATACTCCAACCGGTGTGACCACCTCCGTTTGCCAGTCGGTACTCCAGGGTTTTATTTGCAGCTGAAAACAATTCCGGTGTATCCTCTGTAATCTGTTTCCCCGGATGCAGGGCATAAAGGTGCGAGATATGGCGATGTCCCGGTTCTGTCTCCAGATATTCTTTATCCCATTCGAGCAAACGTCCGTCTTTACCGATCTTCAACCCTGACAAATGGCTATATGCCTCAGCGACACGCTTTGTTGTTGAATCACTTATACCCAACTCCTTTGCTGCATTCAGATAGTTGGTAAAAAGATCCCAAATAATCTCCTGATCGTGTGCAGGCGCCATGCAAATCGCATCTTTACTTCCATCCGGTGCGATAAAAGCATTTTCGGGAGAAGCCGACGGCCCGGAAACCAACAATCCGGTTTGAGGATCTTTCTTCAGATAGTCGAGGTAAAATTCCGCCGACTCTTTAATGACGGGAAAATAGTTATTCAGAAAATCTTTGTCCTGCGTAAATGCATAATGCTCCCAAAGATGCGAACACATCCAGCCGGCTGCAGCAATGTGTATCCCCCAAACACCACCTTCCCCCGGCGAAGTAAATCCCCATACATTAGTAATAGGGTGCATACACCAACCTTTGGCTTTATAATGCACTTCAGCCGTTTTCCGACCCGGCTTCACCAGCGATTGAATTAGATCAAACATGGGAGCGTGCAACTCCGACAAGTTGGTCACCTCTGCCGGCCAATAGTTCATCTGCACATTAATGTTGGTATGATAATCACCGTTCCAGGGCGTTTGTAGCGTGTTGGCCCAGACGCCTTGCAGATTGGCGGGTAACGTGCCGGGGCGCGATGAGCTGATGAGTAAATAGCGGCCGTATTGAAAATAGAGCGACAACAACTGATGGTCGTTTGGATTTTTACGAAAGTTTTTCAGGCGTATATCTGTTGGAATTGCTTTGTCAGCCGAAGGATTCAGCTCCAGAGAAACGCGGTCAAATAATGACGAATAATCTCGTTGATGAGCATTTAGCAAAGCGTTGTATGACTTGGCCATCGCGGCAGTGAGGATCTCTTTGGTGTTTTCCTTGAAATCGGGCTGTACATAATCGGGATAGTGAAGTCGGTAATCAGTCACCGAAGTAAGGTAGAGCACCACTTCGCGTGCGCCTTCCACCCGCATTTTTCCATCGCGAAACATTAGCCTGCCTCCTTTCAGTTGGGCGCCCATCCGTAAAGCATAGCGCATCCCATCACCACCTTGCGCATTATCCAGCACACCTTTCATTAACAGAAATTTGCCGTCCTGCGAAACCTGAAAGCGTTCGGGACGTGAAAATCCGGCGTTGAATGTCAATCCTTTCCGGTCGGTGGTCGTCAGTCGTACAACGATTACATTATCGGGATAGCTGGCAAAATATTCGCGGGTACAAAGAGCACCGTTCCGGCGAAATACAACTTTGGCCACAGCGTCGTTAAGATCAAGTTCGCGATAATAGTCGCTATATTCAGCCTGATTATCAAAGTCGATTTTCAGATCACCCAGTGTCTGATAAGAACCGAAGGGGGCGCCGTTCTTCGCTGCCTGTCCCCAACCGGAACCTTTCCCTTTGCATTTTTGCGTATTCAGGGCCAGTTCATTGGCTTCCTTATATTTTCCGGCGTTAAGCAGTTCAACTATTTTAGCTTGCGAAGCATAAGCATCCGGATTATCGCTGTCGAAATAGCTGCCCGACCAGAGGGTTTTATTATTCAATTGCAGATGTTCATGCGCCACATCGCCATAGATCATCGCACCCATATAACTGTTGCCGATGGGTAGAGCGTTGAGCCAGGCATCGTGTGACTCTCCGGCCAGGGAATCGGATTTGGCTAGCTCAGTAGCAGAGCGGGTATACCATAGTTTGAGTGGTTGATCTCCGGCCACGACGGGCAGTACAAAGCAGCACAGCAAAGATGCTAAATGAGAGCGTAGTGTTTTCTTCATGAGATATGTGTTAGATTAATAGATATCAAGTGTAGTCAGTCGTCTTGCAGCCGATTTAGTGAGCGCAAAATTAACAGGTATTTGCGAGATATCTTCAATTTAGAAAAGAAAAAAAGCGGCTGCCGGATTCCCGGCAACCGCTCTTATATAATCATGTATTTTTATTGCACGCTACAGATAATCTTGGAATAGCAAGACGGCATTTTCTCAAAGGTTTTCATATACTATGCAAGGCTGTGTTCTAAATCCCTTGCCTTTCGCTGGTTCAGATATGTGCACATTACTTTCAGCACTTCGCAAAGGCTTTAATGTCAGTGGAGCATTGTAGGTTCCTGATATCTTAGAGCCTATCCGGTCGTAGAGAGTGTATTCAATCTGATATTTTGTGAGGTATTGGGTTACTGTAACTGTTCCGGCAGAAATTAGCCGGCGCGAAATGCGGTTGTAATACCATGTTCCGGCACTGTAACTTTCACCTGCAGAGGTATAGGTTACGTAACCGGGGATAATGGTCAATGGTTTCATCAGGTTGTCATAAAAAGCACTCTTTGTTATTACTTTATACGTCCCTGAGGGGATATAATTATTGGATCCCTGATAAACATTGAACTGCACAATCAGCAATTCCCCATTGAGAGTCGTATCACTTAAATTCACATTGGGAGTTTCAAGATAAGCAAAAAATGTCTCCGAAAGGTTCGCATTGTAAACATCACCATAATAATAGAGTTCTCCTTTGGTAAAGTTTGGAGATATGGTAATCGGTTTTTCCGACTGATCTCTAACAGTGATTGGGCTTGAATAGGTAAAATGAATGATTTCGTTGGCTTCAGTCGTCAAATCTCCTTCTATCAGATAAGAAGTGCCATTGATACTCACCGTAAAACTTCCTTTCTTCACCAATGTGTAGGTGACACCAGATTCTCCCAGATCAATGATGTATGTACCTTCAGGTCTGGATTGCCCATTATACGTGTAATAATATCCCGATTGAAATGTATTTACAACATCCCTGGTAGACGAATTAAAAGTAGTAGCCGGGATTGTCGTTTGCGTAGGTGAAAGCAAGAGTTCAAGGTGAATCATCTGCCCTTTGCCGCTGATTCTACTTAATGAATCATTAACCGTAAACGAAGACGGCATCAGATACATGCTGAATATACCGTTGTCAATTGTCTCGCTCGCCACCCCGTAGTTTATTACCAGAGATTTAGCCATAGAGAGAGTTGCCTGAGTGACCGTCACCGTGCAGACCATGTTTTCAGAACCTGCAGTAATATAGACCGTTGTCGTTCCGGGTGATAATGAACTGAAAACTATACTTTGGGTAAAGGTAGAGCCGGACTGCACTCTCTTGCTATCGGAGAGTTGTGCGCTTACAATCCTGCTATCGGCCACCGAGATTGTTATGGGGGTATTACCCATCTCTCCTGAAAAACTTACAACGGTTTCCAGCGAATCGGTCTGACCTAGTTTTAAATTGATCTGTTGTTTGCTCAATTTGATGCCTGTAACTTCATCTTTTACACAGGAGCTTAACAGAAACACAAGGGCAATGAAGGGAAAGATCCCTGATTTTAAAAATATCTTCATGAAAATGGTTTATATATGGCTTCATGCCATCTTGCTAATTGTATTGTATTCAGTTTTTGAAACCTGAACCTAAAGTTACCGCTTATACTAGCGATAAGAGAAGAATCTTTGCCCGAGGCCTCGGACAGACTTTCTCAACATTGTGACGCTTTCGGAGATGCTCCGGGTGGGTAATCCACCGGGCAGGAATGGGAGAAATGTTAATACAGGGCTGCTTTGCAGATCGATTGTCATATGTTTTGTGATTTATCGGGCTTGTTTTTGGAGTATTTCTCCTGAAAAGCCGCAAATAAATGCAAAACTATAAAAACATTATAAAACAGAAACGTTTGAAGCAAGCTTTGTTTAGATATTTTATACATTTCATTACTAAACGTTGTATTGCTGGGACTTCGGAGATATTATACAAAGGGGCACGGAGAAATTATTTTTCTCTGTGCCCCTCTGTGAACCTTTTACTCCTGCTTAAAGCGGGTAGAAGCAAAAAGCGGCTGCCGGATACCCGACAAACTTGTCGGCAGTGACAGATGATATAGTAGTAACCTCTTCGTGAGTGGTTTTATATTCTCATATTTTCTATATGTTGTTTTTTTAAAGGCAGAGTGAAATACTCCGTTATCGTAGTCTGTCCATCAAACCATAATAATCAAATAAACTGCACTCTGCCGCTATGTGTATGGCTCCAACTCTTCACGTTGTATCGGTTTAATGAGGGATGTATTTACAATCCAAGTTTCTTCCTAATCAATGAAGGAATATACTTATTCTTATTTGTATTATCTCCGAGCCCCAAGCGTTGATAAACCATTCCACCTATACCGGGAACTACCTCTCCCTGTTCATTCTGTTCGTCATCAGTAACTAAATATATAAATTGAAATTTACTGCTAATTGACGATGGGAATTCATTTCGCAAGTTCTCTTCTGCACCTTTAAACATGACAGGCGAAACAATAAAAATATGATCAGGGGTAATCTTTTCGATCAATCTGGTCAATTGCGTTTTTACAACACAAGATGTGAAGATGATTGATTTGACAATGATCAGATTCCGGCAATCCTCAATATCTTCTATGTATGATTTTACGATAGGGCTGGCAACAATTGCTTTATTCTCAGGGTTAGGGTATATCCGATCATTCCAAAATACAGCTAATGCAGTATTCTTTATCGAAAGGCCCTCCAGTACACCTTCAGCCAACCAGTCGGCATCTTCGGAGGAGCAGGCCAGCAAGGTGGGACCATAATTAGGGAGCTCTTTATTTAGTATTTCGGCTAAATCTGTACCTATAAGGTGAAAAGTTTCCCTATATTCCCCTATGGAGGTATGAGAATCTGCTAGTTTACCCAACAATGTTTCGGATTGTGAAGTATAAAAATTCGTTGGTGTTCTCATAAGATTACAGTAAAGGATATAAATCAATAAAATGCTCAGGTCTATTAGTTAAAACGACTTTTTCGAAACCAGAATATGCTGATTTATTAATTTCACCGTTTAGTTTCTGTTTATATGTCCAGTGAAAGGTGGAGCCTTCAACTTGAAAGGTAAAATCGGGAATCTTTTCAAGAATATCTTTTACCTCTGTATTTAGTAATAAGATCGGGTCGAAAATGAAATTATTTCCGGCCAACGGCAATTTGCATATCCTTTGGCAGATAAGACCCAATGAGATGTTTTGCTTCCCTGACCAGTTCCAGACGCCAGTCAATATAGTCGCAATGTTTCCTAATTGATCAGCGGTTGGATTCTTATAACCGGATACTCCGGCTATTACATCTTTGAATTCAATACATTCCAGAATCAATCGGTTCATATCCTCAAAATAAGGAAAAAGAAGAACCTCAGTGCAATCGGAAATAGATTCAGGGATAGGTATTAAGTTGGAATCAGGATTGGAGTGAACCAAATACAAAGAAAAATCTTTGTAATCTTCATTCAATAGCTCTTTCTGTCTTTTAAAATCATATTCGAGCGTGTGCGATGAACCAGATTGCCAGGCCAATGATTCAACATTTTTTAGTTGGTGATACTCTTCTTTGCCCAACGGGTGTGAAATCAGAAAATCATCAACAAAGGCATCTTGTATTTGTGATGAAAGTATTACACGGTCATAGTCGCCCAGGTAAAGTTTAAAGAGATGTGCTATTTGATATACCGCAAATGTATCTTCATAAGCATTTCCCTTACTATTATTTACTCCTCCGCGATGTTTATTTGCTAAATATTTCCGGTCTTCGACTGTAAGCATATAATCTCTTCTTTAGTTAATTCTCTAAATCGAGGTATTTTTGTTCCATTCTTATTGACAGTCCCAAAAAACATTTGCTCCGGACGAACCCAGACTTCATGATTGCCATATATAGCCTGATAAACAACTACATTTTCCAGCGTTTCACTGTCTTTCGCTATTGTCAATAGTTTATATGTCCCGCCTTTGAAATGTTGGAAGTATCT
The DNA here is from genome assembly GCA_963668555.2 of Bacteroidales bacterium. Classification (GTDB taxonomy): domain Bacteria; phylum Bacteroidota; class Bacteroidia; order Bacteroidales; family UBA7332; genus CAXXIC01. The sequence continues at coordinate 2,228,918 of CAXXIC010000001.1, read as the reverse complement.
GATTTTTTCCATTTTATCTGCAATTTGCATGATTTATAATGGTAAAAGTAATCATAAAATCAGTTAGTTCAAATCTATTGAAAATTTTTATATATGTATCTGTGATTTTGGCACGGGTAAGAATAGTTGATTTGCATTTTTGATATTAAGTTATCAAGGCAAGCACCCAAAGCAAAAAGCGGCTGCCGAATTCTCGACAACCGCTCTTATATAATCATGAACAAAAACGCTTATTTAACTTCCCAGGTTTCACCGCTGAGAAGGAATTCGCGGAGGTTGCGCTCCGGCTTTTTAGCTTGTACCTCTTCGATTTGTTTTTTCACTTCCTGATCGTAAACAGGAGCTTCGACGCTGCGAATCACACCCAAAGCGAGAGGCAAACCGTAGTTGTGCATCATGGCCAGTTTGTATTGCATTGCGTTATCTTCGTCAGTAGCATCGTGAGTCAGGATATCCTCGTGAGTAATACCGTTTTCGCCGATGGTCACCACTTTCAGTTTCAATCCCTCAAGCACAAGACCTTTATCGTTGTTGGCTCCGAAAATCATTTTCTCGCCATGACGAAGGATGATGGTGCGATCGGCACGGGTGGCTTTATCTGAGTAGTAGTTATGGATTCCGTCGGTGAAGATCACGCAGTTCTGAAGAACCTCAACCACAGAAGCTCCTTTATGAGTTCCTGCAGCAACCATACATTCCAGAGTAGTCTGCAAATCTACATCGATAGAGCGGGCAAAGAAGTTACCACGCGCACCCATAGCCAATTCAGCGGGTACAAACGGATCTTCAATGGTTCCGTAAGGTGAAGTTTTAGACACATAGCCACGATCGGTGGTCGGTGAATATTGACCTTTGGTGAGACCGTAGATCTTATTGTTCATCAGAATGATGTTCAGGTCGATGTTACGACGAACTGCATGAATGAAATGGTTACCACCGATAGCGAGACAGTCACCATCACCGGTGATTTGCCAAACCGAAAGATCCGGGTTTGCCACCTTCACACCGGTAGCGATAGCCGAACCGCGTCCGTGAATGGTATGGAAACCGTATGTCGCCATGAAGTAAGGCAGACGGGATGAACAACCGATACCTGAGATAACTGCAGTATTTTCAGGAGTCAGTTTCAGTTCCGACATCGCTTTTTGCAACGAGCTCAGGATGGCGAAGTCGCCACAACCGGGACACCAGGTTACTTTTGCAGCGCTTTTAAAATCGGCAGCTGTATATTGTTTGTTTTCCATCGTTTATTATTCCTCCATCTTTTTTGTAAAACAATCTACCAGTTCGCTCACTAAGAAGGGTTGACCTTGCACTTTGTTGTATTGGTCAATGTTAGCACCGGGCACTTTCATGCGCAATACGCCTGCCAGTTGGCCCATGTTTAATTCGCAAACCACCACTTTCTTGTACTTCTTAAGTACTTCAGCTGTATTGGCGGGTAGCGGGTTGATGTATTGGAAGTGAGCCAAAGCCACTTTCTTGCCCGACTCGTTGAGTTGCTCAACAGCCGAGTGCAGGTGACCGAAAGTTCCGCCCCATCCTACTACGAGCAGGTCTGCATCGGGATTTCCTTCCACTTCAAGTGCGGGAATAACGTTGGCAATATTATCAATTTTCGCCTGACGGGCATCAGTCATCTTCTGGTGATTGGCCGCATCGGTAGAGATAGCGCTCGTGTTGTAATCTTTTTCCAGACCGCCTATACGGTGCTCGAAGCCGGGCATGCCGGGTTTCGCCCAGTAGCGAACCATTGTCTCTTCATTACGCTTGTAAGGCTTCCAGCCTTCTGCCATTTCAGGTGTAACGTAAGGAGGATTGATCGCAGGATAATCATCAAGGTTAGGAATTTTCCAGGCTGAAGAACCGTTGGCGATGAAACCGTCGGTCAACAAAACTACCGGAGTCATGTGCTCCAATGCTATCTTAGAGGCGTTGAATGCCATTTCGAAACAGTCGGTCGGAGTCTTTGCCGCTACCACTACAGCAGGACTTTCACCGTTACGTCCGTAGAGCGCCTGGAACAAATCCGATTGTTCTGTTTTAGTAGGCAGACCGGTAGAAGGACCACCACGTTGTACATCTATAATCACCAAAGGAAGCTCAGCCATTACAGCCAAACCGATGGCTTCGCCTTTCAAAGCCAAACCGGGACCTGAAGTAGTCGTTACAGCCAAATCGCCTGCGAAACTTGCACCGATAGCGGTACAGATACCGGCAATCTCGTCTTCACACTGAACCACTTTCACACCCAATTCCTTGCGTTTTGCCAGCTCGTGCATAATATCAGTAGCCGGTGTGATCGGGTAACTTCCCAGGAAAAGCTCCAGACCTGCTTTTTCGGCAGCCGCGATCAGACCGTATGCAGTAGCATTGTTACCGTTAATGTCGGTAAAAATGCCTTTTTCCTGCTCATCGGCTGTTTCAATGCGGAAAGTAGAAACGGCAGCATGAGTATTTGCGCCATAATTGAAACCATCATTCAAGACCTTAAGATTAGCCTGAAGTACAGCCGGTTTCTTGGCAAATTTAGCTTCCAGGAAAGGTGTTACACTTTCAATCGATCGATTGAACAGCCAACAAACCAAGCCTAAAGCAAACATATTTTTAGAACGAAGTACAGCTTTTCCATCAAGCCCAAAATCTTCGAGGCTGAGTTTTACCAATGTGGTAATGGGAGTAGGCACAATTTGCAATTGAGTCAATCCCAACTCTTCGAAAGGGTTATTTGTTTTAAAGTCTGCCTTTTTGAGATCTTTTTCGGTAAAAGAATCTTCATCGATAATCACTACCGAATGAGGTTGTAAATATTTCGCATTAGCTTTTAATGCGGCCGGATTCATTGCCAATAAAACATCAGCTTTATCACCGGGTGTATAAACGTTTTTCGCTCCAATCTGAACCTGAAAACCTGAAACACCTCCCAAAGAACCTTGAGGTGCGCGCATTTCTGCCGGATAATCTGGAAATGTTGAGATCTCATTTCCAAGTGTAGCCGACAAATTGGAAAAAATGTTACCTACCAACTGCATTCCATCGCCGGAATCACCCGAGAATCGGATCACCACATTTTCCAATTCTTTTACTTTTTCGTGTACCGTCATAAGAATTTTAAATTACGAATTAAAAATTTCAAGAGGAAAAATAAAAAGCCCTTTACCTTACTATTTCTCAAAATTGAAGCTGAAAAACTTTCATTTTATCGGTGTGCAAAGGTAAGCAAAAATAGCACGTCTTCCAACGCAGCCAGTTAACAAAAAATACTAATAACGGAGGAATAACTCGCAATTATACAATGAATTATGCATAAAAAAAGTATATCTAACCGCTCAGTACCTAACTTTAGCAGTATAGCTCTTCCAAAGCAGAAACGGCTTTTTAGCATCCTTAACGCTCAATAACCGGAACGGAATCAATCGCTCTTCCAACGGCCTGGGAATCTCATTATAAATGAGCGAGTCGTCAAAACCGGCTTCGGCAGCATCTTGTCGGGTAGCGGCAAAGTAAACCTGATCGATACGAGACCAATAGATGGCCGAAAGACACATCGGACAAGGTTCGCAGCTGGAATAAATCGCACATCCTTCGAGATGAAAAGTCCCCAACTGGCGACAAGCTTCGCGAATCACATTCACCTCGGCATGAGCCGTGGGGTCGTTGCTTTGCGTCACCGTATTGCCACAGCGGGCAATGATCTCTCCGTCTTTCACAATCACTGCGCCAAACGGACCACCATTTTTTTCAACATTTTCGGAAGCTACACGAATCGCTTCGCGTATAAACTCTTCATGTCTTTCCATTTTCTGAAATAACTTTGACAATCCTCTTTTTCACTTATATATAAAGGGTAGTACAAAGTTACTACATATTTGTGGGCTTTCGAAAAGTTTGGAGCTATGGCTATTGTTTATTCACCTTATATGCAACAAATAAAACATCACTATCCTTAATCTTTCCTGAAAACGGAAAAATGGGTACTTTTGTACTCACAATTCCGGAGATATTTTTTCACAGAGCTACCCGAGAAGACACGAAGTTACACAGAGAAACAACCTTTTTATCTTTTACGTTTCATGAAAAAAACCTCTGTGCCCCCCTCTGTGAAACCTCCGTGGTTCTCTGTGTAAGAATTCATTCACAGTATAAAATCTAAGTGTATCTTTGTGCCCTTATTGCCTTAGTGGTAAAAAACAACTTTGCGTCTTAGCCCCTTTGCGTTAAATAAAAACTAATACAGAACAAAACAATGAAAGTGTGTATTGCTGAAAAGCCCAGTGTAGCCCGGGAGATTGCCCATATACTGGGAGCCAACAACCGCAAAGACGGTTATCTGGAGGGAAACGGATACCAGGTTACCTGGACATTCGGGCACCTTTGCACACTCAAAGAGCCCCACGAATACCTTCCCCAGTGGAAGACGTGGTCGCTTGCGTTCCTACCCATGATACCGCCACGCTTCGGCATTCGCGTAATCGAAAATGAAGGTTATGAAAAGCAATTCCGTGTGATCGAAGGCTTAGTAAAAAACGCCGAAATGGTGATCAACTGCGGTGATGCCGGCCAGGAGGGAGAACTCATTCAGCGTTGGGTATTGCAAAAGGCACAATGCTCGTGCCCCGTCTTTCGACTCTGGATATCATCATTGACGGAAGAAGCCATCCGCGAAGGGTTTCAGAAACTGCACACCAACGAAGAGTTCCAGAAGCTGTACGAAGCTGGCTTATCCCGTGCCATCGGCGACTGGCTACTGGGGATGAATGCAACGCGACTTTTCACCTTGAAATACGGGCGAAACCGTAGCGTCCTCTCCATCGGTCGGGTGCAAACCCCTACCCTCGCACTGATAGTCAATCGTCACCTCGAAATACAGAACTTCAAACCTGAACCCTACTGGGAGTTGAAGACCATTTACCGAAGCACAACCTTTTCGGCAGCGAAAGGCCGTTTCACATCGCAGGAAGAGGGACAGCAGTTCCTCGAAACGGTGCGCACTTCACCTTTCATCGTCACCAACGTGACTACCAAGAAAGGAAATGAATCGCCCCTGCGGCTTTTCGACCTTACCTCCTTGCAGGTGGAATGCAATAAAAAGTTTGCCTTCTCGGCTGACGAAACCCTGAAGCTGATTCAATCACTATACGAGAAGAAGGTGACCACCTATCCACGTGTCGATACCACCTTCCTGAGCGACGATATCTATCCGAAAGTACCGGCGACATTGCAAGGATTGAAAGATTATGCCGAGTTAACAGCTCCCCTTCTGGTCGGAAAACTCCCGAAATCGAAGAAAGTTTTCGACAACAGTAAAGTAACCGATCACCATGCCATCATCCCGACCGGCGTTCACCCGAACAACCTGACCAACGATGAGCGTAGGGTTTTCGACCTGATCGCCCGTCGCTTTATTGCCGCCTTTTATCCCGATTGTAAAATATCAACTACAACCGTTACCGGAGAGGTTGAAAAGATTGAGTTTAAGGTCAATGGGAAACAGATCCTCGATCCGGGTTGGCGTGTGGTATTTGCCAAAGATAAACCCGAGGAAAAAGAGGATAGCGACAAGAAAGAGGAGGACGAAGACAATATTCTGCCTGCTTTTGAAATAGGAGAAAGCGGTCCGCACGACCCGACTTTAGGCGAAAAGTGGACACAACCCCCCAAGCCTTACACCGAGGCGACGCTTCTTCGTGCCATGGAGACGGCCGGAAAACAGGTGGATGATGAAGAGCTGCGCGATGCACTGAAAGAGAACGGTATCGGTCGCCCTTCAACCCGTGCAGCTATCATTGAAACTCTCTTCAAACGTAACTACATCCGCAAAGAGAAGAAAAACCTCGTGGCCACACCAACAGGCATCGACCTGATTGGCGCTATCGACGTGGAACTGCTGAAATCTGTGGAACTAACCGGTCTTTGGGAAAAGAAACTACGCGAGATAGAGAAAGGGACATTTGAAGCCCGACAGTTTATCGAAGAGCTGAAAGAGATGGTAACAGAGGTTGTTACCCAAGTGAAATATGACACCACCAACCGTTCAGTTGCAGTAGACGTACCCGCTGCCATCCCTGTTCCCGAAGAAAAGAAAGAGCCTAAGGAGAAGAAAGAACGGGCTCCCCGCAAGAAGAAAGAACCGACAGAAGCAAAAGCTCCTATTGTTGCTCCTCCGGTAATTGCTGCGCCAGTATCAACGCCACAACCGGAGATTTGCCCTCTCTGTGGCAAGGGTACAATTATCAAAGGTAAAACTGCCTATGGTTGTTCGGAATGGAGGAATGGATGTACCTATCGGAGGCTGTTTGAGGAGGGAGAACAATAAATCGCTGAACCTAACTATTACAAAGTTTAAGACTTTGGAATAGTTATCCAATCCATTACAAATCCTTTAGAAAAACCTGAGGTTTGTTCTAATTCATGTTTAATATTTTTCAAATTATAAAGCAAGATATTTCCGAAAGACGTACATTTACAAATGATAAAGATGTAGATATATACTTGTCGAACATGTACATCTATCAGCAAATTCTTTAGATAGTTTGTAAAGAATAACGCTGTATTATTCGAAATAATAACGGATAAATTTCAGAAACAATGGGATTCAGATACGAAGTAAAGACGAAACGTAGCGGCATCGGCGAAAAGAAAGCAAAATATTATGCCTTGCCCGTTCGTTCAGGGGAAATCGACACACGGCGTTTGGCCAAAGAGCTCTCCGAACGTTGCACTCTGACAGAGACCGATGTGCGTGCTACACTTATAGGATTAGTTAAGATTATGGAAGAATACCTACATCAGGGATACAGCATCCGACTGGAAGATCTGGGACGGTTTACTCTTTCTGTAACCAGCGACGGCCATGAAACTCCCGAAGAATGTACTCCTAAACGGGTTAAAGCCAAAAAGATCTGCTTTATGGCGGATAAACGACTGAAAGAAAATCTGAAACATGTAAGTTTCAAACGAAATAAGTAAAAGGTGAATATGTTATAACTGAATAACCGCAAAGGCCTTCACTGGCGCAGCTTTAGCGAAATTTCCCTCCCCCTCGTTTCCAAACGAGGGGTTATTGGTCTTCCGTTTTTAACGGTGCAAATCAAACAGCTTTAGCTGTTTGTAGAATTAACGTTGAAAACGCTTAGCCATTAGCCCCTCGTTAGGAAACGAGGGGCAGAGCACCAACAATCTTAGATCATATCAATCTCCATCAATGCACTCATATCTGCGTAATTGCGGGCTGAGCTAAACAAATAATCTTCTTCCCGTTCCACAATCATTCGTTTCACCGGATTTTGATGCGTATAGTTTATCCGTTCATCAATTTTGTTGTTGGAGTCGAGCAAAATAGGATGATTGGTGTCCTGCCAGAAACGATATTGCGTAATTCTATTATCAAACTTCCCAGCGTATTCAAACCGATATAGCATCCAGTCTTTTCGGCTTTCAGGGCCGGATTGTATCGCAGCCAATGTTTTCTTTGCAGTAAACTGCTTATAATCACGGACAAAATCACTCATGCGAACACCTTCCGTTTGGCAGACCAGATGCAAATGATTGCTCATCAAACACCAAGCGTAAAGTTTCAAACCTTTATGCTGCCTGCAATAGCTCAGTCCATCTACTATTATGGCATTGTATTCAGGCCGCGTATAGACATCTACCCAATCAGTTACCGTAAAGGTCAGGAAGTAAGGGGCATGTTGATCTACGATTTTGTAATTCTCTGATGACATATCTTACTGGTTTTCTCTCCCCCTCGTTTCCAAACGAGGGGTTGTTGGTTATCCGTTTTTAACGGAAAAATATTATAAAAAAACGATTTCATTATCAATGTTGAAATCGTTTAGCCACTAGCCCCTCGTTGGGAAACGAGGGGCAGTGTAAAACATCACCTTCCGAATATCTCCCGCAACTCCTTATTGCTCATCTTGCCAATCCAGCTTTCACCGGTAGCGACGGTGAGATCGGCCAGGCGTTTCTTCTCCTGAATCATTTCATTGATGCGTTCTTCAAAAGTCCCTTTGGTAATGAAGCGATGCACCTGCACATTCTTGTTCTGGCCAATACGGTAAGCCCGATCAGTCGCTTGCGCTTCCACGGCCGGATTCCACCAAAGATCGTAATGAATGACATGCGACGCAGCCGTGAGGTTCAATCCCGTGCCGGCTGCTTTGAGCGAAAGCAGGAAGATCTTGTCGGCCCGGTTGTGCTGAAAGCGATCCACCATCTCCTGACGTTGTTTAACGTTGCAGCCGCCGTGGTAAAACATTGGCGTTTCGCCAAACTTCTCACTAATGAAACGTTGCAGCATATCACCCATCTCCCTGAATTGGGTAAAGATGAGCACCTTCTCACCACTCTCCACAATCGCTTCGAGCAGGTCGAGCAACAATTCGGTTTTTCCGGATAGTTCCGCATCGAACACCCCATTTTTGAGAAACTGAGTCGGGTGATTGCAGATTTGTTTTAAAGCTAAGATCATTTGCAACACCAATCCCTGACGCTTAAACAGCGATTGCTGATCCGTATCCCCGATTCCTTCTATCTCCGCCATCGCCGCATGTAGTGTTTGCTCATACAAGGCAGCCTGCTGTTTGGTGAGTATTGAGAATTGATCGATCTCCATTTTATCGGGCAGGTCGGCAATAATCGTTTTGTCCGACTTCATGCGTCGCATCATAAATGGAGCGGTCACTTTTCGGAAACGGCTGACAGCTTTTTCATCGTTAAACAGCTGTATGGGTGAAGCATACTCCTCTTTAAAGGTTTTCGCATTCCCCAAATAACCTTTGTTGGCAAAATCCATGATAGACCAGAACTCCGAAAGACGATTCTCCACAGGCGTACCACTCATGGCAATGCGCGTATGGGCCGGTATGCTTTTGACCGCCTTGCTTTGAGCTGTATCATGATTCTTGATGTTTTGCGCCTCGTCGATCACCGACACCTGCCACTTCATCTTTTTAAGCAAATCCACATCGCTACGTACCACGCCGTAAGTGGTGAGCATTACATCGGTGTTCCACTCCTTCAGATTTCTTGCCGTACCGTGATAAATACCGACACTCAGTGACGGGGCGAATTTCTCAATCTCCGCCTGCCAGTTAGTGAGCAATCCGGTAGGAGCAATCACCAATGCTTTGTGCTTTTGATTTAGCAATCCATCTTCTTTATACTTGAGCAGTGTGGTGATCACCTGCAATGTTTTCCCAAGACCCATGTCATCGGCAATGATACTTCCGAAACCGATTTTCGTATTGCGGTACATCCACGAAAACCCTCTTTCCTGGTATGGGCGAAGGCTGGCGTTAAGCCCTTGTGGCAATGGAATATTCTCTTGCGCGGTCAGTTCGGCAATAAGCTGTCGCACTTCATCGCTCAGACTGATTGGTGCACCATCGTACTCTTCCATCAATGCAGCCTGTAGCAATTCGAACGAAGAAAGTGGTTTGGAGCTGTTGAACTCTTTTCTCAGTCTCTCCAGGTCCGCCTGATCTACATAAATATATTGTCCTTTATATTTGATCAGCCCCGATGCATTCTTAATCAGATTTTTATATTCTTCGGGACTCATTACCGCGTCACCGACAGCAATTTGCCAATCAAACGAAAGCATATCGTCCAACCGCAGAAAGCCTTTTTCATTTGCCGATTTTTTGGTCAGCCTAACCGAGGCTTTCGGTCGCAGCAAATGTTGCAACGATTTTGGCAACATCGTTTTGATGTCGAGCAGGCCGATTGCGGGCAATACATCCATCAGAAATGGGGCAAATGAAGCCGCATCGAACCGGATCGGCCTTTCACCTTTGCAATTAATAAATTCGTCTAATCCACGTATAAACGGAGAGAGTAACGACAGCGATTGCAGGATTTTGAAGCGTTGCTTTTCGTATTGTTTTTGGGTCAGTATTTTGGATAGCCCGACAGGTAATTGCGTGTTATCCGATGGATCTTCGATACTGATATCTAATTGAAAGTCATTGTCTGAGATTTCTGTTATCGTTAGTACGGGCCTGTAATTTTCCCGGGTAAGGTAATAGCGGTCGAGCCACACCTTGATACCTCCGCTCAATGCGATTTCACCTACTCCTTTAAAGGAATAGCTTTTTTGCCGGAAGAAGAGTTCCAGGAAAATATCATTTGTGGTAACGTTGGATAATGCCGACACCAATTGCGAAATAAACAGGGAAAGCATCTCCTGTACCTGGTTTTCCACAGGCAAGAGTTGCTCTTTCTTGCGGACTACGGTCGATACCAGCAGTAAGTCAGGCGGGAATATGGTACTCAGCTTCTCCACGACCTCTTTCACCCGGTTATCAATCAGAGCGGGCAGCCAACGAACGGCAAAATCCTTATTCGATAATTGCACGATCTGCGGGATTACGGCTCCTCTGGACACAAAATGCATGGCAGCATATAATGTTTTGTGGAGTGTGGCTATCGACGGTTGATAGTCGGCCAGCAAATCAGGATTGATTTGCCACAGCAATCTCATCAGGACTTTGGGCGAATTACATTCATGTTCTTCTCCGCCCACGCGCCACAAACCATTAGCATCCGTCTCTATGCTGACTTTACTCCGGTGAGTGAAAGGAGTCGGCTCTTTTTTTTCTAAAAACAGATAACTTAAATCGAGATTCTTGTTCAGAATTCTCGCTGCATCTTTTACCACACGCCTGAACTGAAGGGCATATTTATCACGGAAGTTTCCTGAAGAATAAAAGGGTGGAGCATCGGGCAAGAGCTGAATCAGGGGATCACCAATGGGTTGCAATTGTGAAAAGTCCACTCGCTTATAAGCCAGCTCTTCATCATAAACCTCATCTTTAGGCGTTTTTCCGGCACGAAGCAGATCGGACAATTGAGGAATTTCTGTTTTCTTAGGTTCGCCGATGATGATTCCACGTTTATTTAAACCGGCAATCAAATCCACCCGGTGAATCCGAAAAACTAAAAAAGGATCATTATCAATCTCACGGCTGACCATATAGATTACCGCCGCCAAATGTTTGCAGGGAACCGCCCAGTCAGGACAGGAACATTGCATCTTGAAGTCGGTCCATTGCCGTGGAAACACTTTCAGCCCGACACGCTCGGCAATAGTTAAGATTTCGGGATCTAATTCGCGGTTCAATAGTTTGGAGATCAACATCGGCTTTTCGATAATCCCGTCGATCAGCTTGTTGATGTCATTTTCGAAAAAAGGGGGCACAATGATGGTAACATTATAAGGCCTCGGCTGGCTACCCTTCACTTTAGCATGAATCTGATTCTCATCTATTTTTACTTCCTTCACGTAACCATTGCGAGCATATGACGCACCACGTGGCAAACGATTGTCATAATCTATGTTATCCAACGATTTAAGCCAATGTTCACCCCACCAGGTCTTCCCAAAATCTCTTGCCATCGTTTGTCTCGTTATTTGTTAATTTTGAACACAAAAATAACGAATTATTTTTGTTCTCCTTCTTCTCCCAACGAGTGATTATTGGCAATCCGTTTTGAATGGAATATTTTCGATAAAATTGTTAGCAGTAGAATATTAACACTACAAACGTCAGTCCATTTTCTCTTATTGGAAAACGAGAGGAGGTGGAGAACTCCGGACAGAGAAATGAAAAAAATTATATCCGATATAATTATTTAACCGAGTCTACTTCCCATTTCGGGAATACCTCATTATCTTTGTAACTGATTCGAAGATTAATGGAAAGAATTTTAGCGAAAAGTACACTTCGTGAATTCTGGGAAAAACACCCTGACTCGGAGCAATACCTTAAAACCTGGTATGAAAACGCAATGAAGTCCAATTGGAATACGCCTGCCGATATCAAGCAGAGTTATGCCTCAGCCAGCATCTTGAAGGATAGTCGTGTTGTATTCAATATAAAAGGAAATTCCTACAGAATGATTGTGAAGTTTAATTTCGAAAAACAATGGGCTTTTATTCGTTTTATCGGAACTCATCAGGAATATGACCAAACCGATGCCAATACCATATAAAATATTTGTTTATGATAGTATCCCCTATAAAATCGCATAACGATTACCAACAAGCACTTTTGCGCATTGACGAGCTTTTCGATGCACCCGTCGGTTCTCCGGAAAGTGATGAAGCAGATGTTCTGGCATTATTGATTGATGATTACGAAAAGAAGCATTATCATATTGATGCTCCCGATCCGATAACGGCCATCCGAATCCGGATGGAAGAGATGAACCTGAAACAAGCAGATTTGTCTGAAGAGATGGGCGGTAAAAACCGGGTTTCAGAGATCCTGAATAAAAAACGAAAGCTTACAGTTGATATGATCCGCAAATTAGCAAATCGCCTTAATCTTCCAGCCGAAACTCTGATTCAAGACTATCAATTAACTCCTTGACAGTCCAGATTATTGATAATAAAGAGTTTCCATGCCAGCTTCAAATCTGCTCGCTTTGCTCATAAAGCACCTCAGGAACATAATCCGCTTCGTTATCCAATTCGGTCGAATCAAAACTGACATGGAATTTATATTAACTCACAATCCCAACAAGCTCACACCTTCCGGAATAACAGTAAAAACAACTCTGTCAGTCAGGAATACCTCCCCATCGAGCTCCAGAGCAGTGGGTACATCAGCACGGACTTCGAGTTTCTTTGCTGTCAGGCAAAGCGTTTTGGAGCGATAACGAAAGTGACCTTTAGTCAGAGCAATAAGTGTCTGGAGGAGTTCAAACCTTCGCATCCCATAACAAATATCTACACCAAAAAAACCGTCATTGCGTTTAACCGGATCATCGAAGTGAAGATCGTTAGAAACAAAAGGGCATTTTAACACCGCTAGATTCGACAAAGTGGTATCCACTCTTTTCTTATCATCGAGAATAATTGCAGCCGGAAAGCTCTGGAAGTTAAAAACAGTGCATACTGCAGCATATAAGAATGTTAAACGTGGCCAACGCTTTTTACTTTTCCGAATAACCCAATCACCGTCATTGATCATCCGGTTGATTTCGGCGAAGACACCCAAACCCGCATTCGAAATAAAATAACGCGTCACCCATTCACCAGTTAAAGAGGACTGAAATTCAACCTTACCAACATCCGCTTTCGACGCAGTAGCAAAGTCCAGCCGGGTAGGCAACCCTTGAATATAATTCAACCCAGATTTTACGAAATCATTATTCACTCCCAAGCCAATGCCTCCCAGATACAATTCATGGTTATCATCACCTCTATTAAGCAATAATACATTGAGTAAATAATTGACACTTCCGTCTCCTCCGGCTGAGATAAAAACCTGCACACCTTCTGCAAGCAGTTCTCTCACCTTTGGTTCAATATCAGTCGGTGGGCGAAAAGATACAATCAGGGTATCCGGCGGTAGTAACCTTAACACATCCGGAGCAATGGCAACCCATTGCTTTTCGGTACGTCCATTATGGGCGCCCAAATTAACGATAATGGCAGTTTTCAAAGTTGACATATCCAGTAAACAATCGGGAGAAGAGAAAGTTTATGCTACAGGAGAGGATGTGAAAAAATCTTTTCCTGCCCCTCTATCTGTCATAATGGTACTTACAGCTGTAAATCAACAATTCATTCTCCTCCACCCGATATACTAATCGGTGCTCCCTATCGATACGTCTTGACCAGAAACCGGCCAAATCATATTTCAAAGGCTCGGGATTTCCCTTCCCTTCATAAGGCGTTCGTTGAATAGACTTTATCAATTCGTTGATTTTTCTGAGCATATTTTTATCCTCTGTAAGCCAGGAAGTATAGTCCTCCCAGGCATTTTTAGAAAAAATAATCCTCATCATTCTTCTATCAGTTTTTCATTGACTACTTTGCCTTCTTTCATCTGTTGTATGGACTCATACAATCTATCCGCATTAGCCTTTGAACTCAATAAATGAACAGTTTCCATGATCGAGTTATACTCTTCTAAAGAAATCAACACAGTACCTTTACCTGAATTCCTCTTAATAATCAGGATTTCATTATTCTCTTCTACATTATCGAGAAACTTCTTCAGGTCGGTTCTAAATTCGGTATAATTGGCAGCAAGCATAGTTTTTACAGCATTAAGGTATTTATAAAGTACAAATATACGTACTTATTCAGGCTTATCAAAATTAAGCACCTAATATCTTCATCCACCCGTAATCTATCTCTTTCGAACCCCGCCCATCCGGTGCAATTTTCCACGTGGTCAATCCCAAGTGGTCTTTCTCACGGATTGCACCACCTTTTCATCACTTCTACAAAAAAGGCTACCTCAACCTGAAGCAGCCTTTTTTATTGAAAGCATATTTTATTTCTTCTTCCCACGCGGTTTCATTCCACGGGTCTTGGGTTTCTTGTATTTAATTTTCATCTGCTCGCAACGACGAATCTTATTGTTGACCTTTTTATTCTTCTCCAGCTTTTCGTGAAAAGCAGGACCTGCCTCCTCTTTCTTGGGAAGCTTCACCAGAATGTTCTTCATATCCACCTTGGGCATCTCATCGTCAATAAGCACCTGAGATATGGCCAGATCTTCGGGCAAAGGTAAACGTGGGATCTTGAAGTTCATTAGCTCCTCAATGGCCAGTTTGTAATCCTTTTCCGCCTTTGTCACGAAGGTAATTGAATTTCCTTTTTTATCGGCACGACCGGTACGGCCAATGCGGTGAATATAGTTTTCAGCTACATCCGGCGTATCGAAGTTGATTACGTGACTCACCTCCGAAATATCAAGACCGCGTGCGACAAGGTCGGTTGCAATCAGGATGCGAATTTCACCGTTATGGAAGGCGCTAACCGTATTGAAACGATTATTCTGCGACTTATTGGAGTGTACTACGCCCACTTCTTCGGGAAATGATTTATCCATTTCTTCGAAGATCATATCGGCCAGCTTCTTAGTTGCTGCAAAGACGAGCACCTTCTTATACTCCTCTTTATTGGGCAACAATAACTCCAGCAGGTTGATTTTAGTATAGAAATTGGGAATGTGGTAGCAGGTCTGTTCGATATTCTCCAACGGTGTACCCATGGGAGCTGCCTCAATCCACAAAGGATCAAAGAAGAAGTCATGGATCAGTTCCTCAACATCTTCGGTGATAGTAGCCGAGAACATCAGGTTCTGACGTTTATTGGGCAGCAGATCAAGTACTCGAATCAATTGCGGGCGGAATCCGAGATTCAACATCTCATCCACCTCATCAATTACCAATCGTTTGATATTTTTCAGCTTTAACACACCATTGAGAGCAAGATCCAGCAGTCGTCCGGGTGTAGCCACCAGAACATCCATCCCACCTTTAACCAATTCGGTATGGTTACGCATATTCACACCGCCATAAACTCCTCCTACAGCAACGTTCATGTATGTGGTTAGCTTCTGAACCTCTTCGACCACCTGTACAACCAGCTCTCGGGTAGGCACAACGATCAGAATCTGGGGATGCAGCTCTTTGGTAAATTTCCATTGACGCAGGCAGGGCAGCAGGTAGGCAAACGTTTTACCGGTACCGGTCTGTGCAATTCCTACCACATCTTTTCCCGACATAATAGCCGGATATGCCTTTTCCTGGATAGTAGTCGGCTGGGTAAAACCCAGATCTTCAATCGCGTTTCGCAACGGAGTATTGAGGTTCAAATCTGTAAATGTCATATAATCAAAATAAATTGGGCTGCAAAGGTAGTGCTAATTAGCGATAAATCAAGGGGTTTTACACGCCAATGGTGTTAATTCATCAAAACTCCACACTTTCGCCTTTCCCTTTCCAGCCAATTACCCTACAACCTTTGCTTTCAGCATAAGCGGCAAAAGCTGCGACGCTTGTATAATCCTCGCCGAAGTGCATGGGAGAAAACAGCGTTGTAGAAATTTTTTCGACAAACTGCTCCGCCCCGCGCTTGTAATCGGTCCCCAACCGTTTATCCACCGGAAACATCGCCAGATCGAGATGATCGACTGATTCTGCCAATAGGTTTAGCTCTCTCAGGTAATCATTCTCCGCTTTGCGGATTTCCTCTTCCGTCGATTCATCTTTCCAGTGCCAGTTATTCAGGTCTCCGGCATGGAAAATATATTTGCCGGCCACTTCGATCAGAAACGAACCTCCGATATCTGTGGAACCGAAAGCCTGAATCTTCAACGTTTCATCCTGATAAACCTCCTGTTTACTGAGGTAGACAGCTGCATCTTTGGGTGTTTTCATTCGCTTCAGGATATCATTGGAAAATACATAAATGATATCGGGGCGTTTCTTCTTCCAGGTCAATATTTCGGGATTGAAATGGTCGTGATGAGAATGAGTGCTCAACACATACAATTTTCCTTGGGAGTTTAGCAAAATTTCCTGTACAAGCTTTTGCTTCTCTTTATTTATCACATCATGGTAGAAATCGATAATCAGGGTGAAGCCCTCGCCTTCGAGAGCAAAACCGCTGTGGAAAATATAAGTCAGCTTCATTGATTTGTTTGGATTTAATAGCACACTGATAACAAGGATGAGACAGATTCACGCGGATCTACTTGTATCCTATTGCATCTGGCGAATACGTACCTCTATAGCTGGTTCTGCCTTTAATTTCTCTTTAATCTCAACAACCTTTGTTTCCCCGTAATGATAGGGATACAAAATATGTGGCTTAAACATTCTTGCTGCATTCACCGCTTGATCAACCGTCATCGTGTACGGCTGATTAACCGGTAAAAAAGCGATATCAATATTCTTCAGCTTTTTCATTTCGGAAATATCTTCCGTATCTCCGGCAATATAAATGCGTAATCCGCCGATAGTAAGGATGTAACCATTGTCCCGACCTTTGGGATGAAACTTTTCTCGCCCCGCTGTTGTGTTATAAGCAGGGACAGCTTCGAGATTCAAATACGAAACCGGTTTTAGTTTCTCACCGTTTTTCATTGCAATCCCCTTCCCCAGCAGTTTTTGCGATGCGAAATTCGCGACAATCACCGTACCTTTTTTCTCCAGTGCGGAAACAGCCTTTGCATCGAGGTGGTCGGCATGCTCGTGGGTAATCAGGATTACGTCGGCTTTTGGCAATTTTGTATAATCGGCAAATATCGATACCGGATCTATCTGGATAACCTTTCCCTGATAGACTATTGACAGACTGCCGTGTTTGATAAACTGAATGGTCAGGATATGACCATTCTTGGTCCGGAAAGTATCAGATTCGTAATTTGCAGCAAATATCAGATTCGTCATAATGAGAAAAAATGTGATCAGTACAAATGTTGGTTTCATAACGTTCCAGGTTTTGACGGTTTATTACGCCATGTAATTATGGTAATATTTTGTTTAAACAGCTTTGACGAGAATGTTGTTTGGATGCATTTAGCCAAACTCTTATAAAAGAGCAGAAAAAAAAGAAGAAAAGTGGAAGTATGATTGAAACTTTCGGAATCTGAGACAGCTTTTTCACTAAATAAAAAAAGCCAAACCGCTGTTGTTTAGCAATTTGGCTTCTGATGTTGTGGTCCCACCTGGGCTTGAACCAGGGACCCCCTGATTATGAGTCAGATGCTCTAACCAACTGAGCTATAGGACCGATTCGGTAGGTTATCTCCGAAAGTGTTGCAAATTTAATGCAATAATTTCTATTTTCAAAACGGTTTTTGCAAATCCGTGACAAAAATATATTATCCCGCCCAACCTTCGCGGTCGAGATTGCGATAATTGATCGCCTCTCCCACATGATGCGACTGCACTTGTTCGCTGCCTTCGAGGTCAGCAATCGTTCTTGATACCTTCAATATACGATCATATGCACGGGCCGAAAGGTTCAAACGGTTCATCGCGTTTTTGAGCAGAGCCATACCCGTTTCATCGGGTAGAGCGAATGTATTCAGTAATTTTGTACTCATCTGAGCGTTACAATAAACACCTTCGGTATCTGCAAATCTTTCCTCTTGTATTTGGCGGGCTTTAATGACACGCTCCCGAATGTTATGGCTCGGTTCGGCTGGACGATTGTCGGATATCTTTTCAAACGGTACAGGTACGATTTCGATATGAATATCGATGCGGTCGAGCAACGGACCCGAAATGCGGTTCAGATATTTCTGCACCACGCCTTGCCCGCAAACGCAATCCTTCTCGGGATGGTTATAATAACCGCAGGGACAGGGATTCATCGAAGCAATCAACATCACACTGGCGGGATATTCAACCGAAAACCGGGCACGGGAAATGCTGATCTTCCGGTCCTCCAACGGTTGACGCATGACTTCGAGAACCTGCCGGTTAAACTCGGGCAATTCATCCAGAAACAGAACCCCGTTATGCGCCAGTGAAATCTCGCCCGGCTGAGGGAAAGACCCTCCGCCCACCAAGGCTGCACTTGAAATGGTATGGTGAGGCGAACGGAACGGCCGCTGCGAGAGTAACGACATATTCTTATCTATCTTACCCGCTACGGAATGTATCTTGGTTGTTTCCAGGGCTTCCTGCAACGAAAGCGGAGGAAGAATGGAAGGAAAACGTTTCGCCATCATTGACTTCCCTGCACCGGGCGGTCCTATCATAATCAGATTGTGGCCACCCGCGGCAGCTACTTCTAGCGCACGCTTCACACTCTCCTGCCCTTTCACATCCTCAAAGTCGAGGTCGAAATGGGTCTGATTGGAGAAAAATTCCTCTCGCGTGTTCACTACGGTAGGCTCCAGCTCCCGGTCACCGTTGACAAATTCAATTACTTCGATAAGATTCTCTACGCCGTAGACCTTCAGATTGTTGACCACGGCAGCCTCCCGTGCATTTTGTTTCGGTACAATCAATCCTTCGAACTTATCTTCGCGCGCTTTGATGGCAATGGGCAATGCTCCTTTTATGGGCTGCAAAGTACCGTCGAGCGAAAGTTCGCCCATCATCATATAGGATTCCAATTTATCAGACGAGATTTTGCCGCCTCCTGCAAGAATACCAATGGCAATCGGTAGATCATAAGCCGAACCCTCCTTGCGGATATCCGCAGGAGCCATGTTTACCACCACTTGTTGCGATGGAAACTTATAGCCATTCACCCGAACAGCCGAAACGATACGTTCATGACTCTCCTTGACGGCATTATCGGGCAATCCCACCAGAAAGAACTTAATCCCTTGTGAGCAATTTACTTCGATGGTTACAACCAGGGCATTCACACCCTGGACAGCGGCAGCATAAGTTTTGACAAGCATAGCGAAAACAATTTTCACAAACTTATGAAATTATACTAAATATTGAAGCATTTTACAAGATAAAAATCCATTCTTACCTGAAGTAAACAGAAAGAGCCACAGAGTTTATATCTCTGTGGCTCTTTCTGTAATCTCTATGAAACTCATTGTTATAGATTATTCAAACATTAATGTGAACAACTGCTTCGGATCAAATATCTCGTTAGTCACCTCAAGCAATTGTTCCACAGTCAATGCTTCGATGCGATGATATACCTCCTCGATACTTTCAAACTTATTGAAATGCAGGAACGACTTGCCCATGGCCAAAACCATGCTTTCATGATTATCAACAGAAACGCCCATCTGACCCATCAATTGCTTTTTAGCAGCATTGAATTGCAACGAGGTCAGCTTTTTATCGCGAAGCGTCGCAAGCTCTTTATCTATTAGGCGAATACATTTATCGCGATTTTTGGGATCGGAACCAAAATAAATGGCAATCAGCCCCGTATCGGTATATGATGTAAGACTAGACTCCACCGAATAGACATATCCGTGACGTTCGCGCAATGCCAGATTCAGACGGCTATTCATGCCCGGGCCACCCAAAATGTTGTTAATCAGGTAAAGCGCCAGTCGATTTTTGTCGTGCAGACTGTATGCACGGGCGCCAATCATTACGTGCGATTGATGCGTGTCGTGATTCTCACGAACCACTTTCCCTATAATCGGTTGCGGTGCAGCGCGCTGACGTATCACATCTCCCGAAGGGATGCCTCCCGCATACTTCTCAGCCAGACGAATCACCTTGCGAAAGTCGGTTTTCCCCATGGAGAAAAATATCATATTGCCGGGCACGTAATGCTTTTGCACAAATGCGAACCCGTGTTTCGTGGTGAAGTTCTCCAGGTGAGATGTCTCTCCCAATATGTTGTGCCCCAGCGGATGCTCTGCAAACATCAGATTTTCAAACTCATCATAAATCAGCTCCGAAGGATTATCTTTGTAAGATCCGATTTCATCGAGAATGACATCCGTCTCCTTATCAATCTCATTCTGGGGAAACGAGGAGTGAAACACCAGATCAGAAAGCAACTCCACTGCCCGCTCGAGATGCTCTTCCAGAAATACAGAATAAACAAACGTCTCCTCCTTAGAAGTGTAAGCATTCAACTCCCCACCCACCGCCTCCATACGATTGAGGATGTGCATCGACTTGCGTTTTTGGGTCCCTTTGAAGAGCATATGTTCTACAAAGTGAGCCATCCCGAATTCATCTTGCTCTTCATCACGCGTACCTGCATTCACGGCAAAGCCGCAATAAGCCACAGGCGACGTGGTGGGCATGTGAATCAATCGTAATCCGTTGGAAAGTATATGTGTTTGATACTGATCAGCCATAGTTTGTGTATTGTGGGGCAAAGGTAAAGAATTTGGGGATTAGATTATAGATTCTCAATTGATCAATTGAAATATCATAATCGAGATCAATATAAACCTAACATCTAAACACTTATAAAATCCAACTCAAACTTAGTTAATAAGGCGATAACACAAAACTATCATTTTAATCTATTGTTTAATATAAATGACCGCATAACTCATCGTGTGGCAACACAACTATAAACACTTTCCCGATATGGAAATAAAAAAGTTGTTCAAAAAGAACCGGGCAAAATTCATATTTATCATTTCTGGAATCTTGTCCTTAGCCTGGTTTCTGATAAGAGTTATCCCCAAACCCAGTCGGGCTAGCTATCCCTGTCAGCGTGCAGCATTTCCGGTTGCAAGTGCATTTGTAATCTGGCTGGTCGGTGCTGTTGGCGGAGTCTTTTCCATCCAAAGCGCTAAAAGGCTCTTTCTGAATAAAAGATCCATGTCATTGGGGTTATTTCTTATTGGAATCACGTTGCTTCTATTTAGTTATCTGATTTTACCTACGGAATATTTATTTTCAGAAGCAAGAGCCCTGATTTCTAAAGACCCGATATTAAAGGTTAGGTATAATCCGGCTACTGATCAGGTAATTGACCCTGAAGCAACTGTTGCTATTGTAAAATCTGACAAAAGCAGCGTTTTCAACATAAATGTGGCTGAAGTGGAAGCAATGGTGCGCAAAGCAGTTGAAATGGCCGGAGGATTGAAGGATATTATTTCAGACGGCGACACCATTGTACTTAAACCCAATATTGTATTTTACAAATATGGAGGCAATGCCCTTCCGGTTGAAGCAAATGGCATGGTTACCGACTGGAGGGTTGTCGCTGCTACCGCTAAAATTGTAAGGGAATTAAGTCCGCATGGAACCATAATAGTCATGGAAGGTACTGCTGGGATAGATGGCACAAGCACTATTGAAGCCTACAACTTATTGAATTATACAAAAGCAGTAATGCCTGAAGTTGACGCCTTTTTGGCAATGGAAAAAGAGAGTGGCAATTATCAGGATTTTAATTCAAACAAACTTGTTGCAGTTACTTTACCGGAGTCTGTGAAATTATATCCCGACAATCTAAAAAGGTACAATTCCCCTAAGTATTATTATAATAAAATCTATTACAATGCTGACGTTCTAATAAGTCTGCCAGTTCTTAAAAACCATGATATTGCCGGCACTACAGGCGCTGTGAAGAACTTAGGCATTGGGGCCACGCCAACCAATATTTATAGTGGAGAAAATGGAAGCAACGGCAGATGGTATGATCCTTTAGGAAAAAAACCACCGATTAATCATGACCCATATTATCTGCATAGGTGGATTCATGATTTTTATTATGGCCGTCCGGCTGATTTTGCTATTATGGATGGACTACAGGGGTATTCTTATGGTCCGGCTGCTGATTTTGAACCACCCGGAGGCTTTAATATTAAGAACCAGCAGCAAAATATGAGGGTAATATTAGCTTCAAAAGACCCTATTGCATTAGATGCTATTGAAGCTTTAGTGTCCGGGGATGATCCCCTTAAAGTCTCTCACTTGGTTTATCTGGATAATGATGGCGTTGGCTGTGCTGATGCGAATGCTATCAAAGTCCTTGGGTCAAGAGTTTATTCTATAAAGAAAAACTTTCCGCACGCATCAAATCAATCCTCTTCTGACGCCAATGACTTTAAAGCGCCCGGCTCAAGTGTTAATTACATCCGGTATACCGGGAATAATTTAAAATTTTCTCTTGCTAATAGTGATGATGTCACGAAAGTTGAAATTGAGATAGACGGTCAAGAGGCTAACAAAATTATCATTAGTGGTTTTGATAAAGCCTCCATTGATTTAAGCCCATATAGAATTACTGACAGCATGTTGACGATATATGCCCAAGACAGGTTCCTGAATTCAGATGTATTTAAGATTAAAGGCAATTATGGGAAAGACTCTTCGTCAATAATACCGGATCCGGCTACAAAAATCATGAATATCTATCCAAATCCGGCAAAGAATTTTGTGAATATTCAAATGGACAGTCAATATAAAGGGAAATTAAATATTGTAATTTATGACCAGACCGGAAAACCAATCTTTAAAACCTCCGGTAATAAACAAACCTTTAATTATTTAAAGACGCTTGATGTATCAAATCTTCGAAAAGGCTATTATATTTTTACCGTTTATGCGGGAGACTCATTTATTTCAAGGAATATTTGCAAATTGTAAGCTCGTTGAAAAGATTGTTTTGCCGTGAATTATTGCGTAGAGGAATAGTGTCGCTGCTATACAGCTGCGGCAGAGAATAAGGAGCCGGGCGGAACAAAGCGCAAGACCTCTTTGTTTTCGGAATGCAATTCCTTCTATGTTGTAATCCAAGTTTTAAGAGTATTATTATAGATTTTTATCTTTTAATATAATCCTGTATTATCTTTGTTATCAGAAAGTTGAAGAGGACGCAGGCTCTGCTGAGGAGCAACCTGCCAGCAATAGGCTTTCTGCGATATACAGTAAAAGTGAGGGGGATGGCTTTACGCTGTCCCTTCTTTTTTACTGGTTTCGCCCAATGGCTAAGAAAACCTATTCTATTCAACCAGATTAAAGATGTAGATCCTACAAAACAACCTTCTATCAGTAGACCAAGCTACAAACCCCTGTTCAGTAATGTAAGAAAGAAAGTGCCACAGCCTCATAAAGCAGACGAGCTGCAAGGAATTGTTTGTGGTCACTTCATATATTGATTGTTTTTGCAGGTCTTACTTAACGATTCCGTTTTCATATTTCTTTCGATTCTTCAAAACAAAGAATATACGATTGATTAATTTTCTGGCAATACGAGAGATGGCTTGGTTGGGCTCCATTCTCTTACAATATTGATGATAGCTAAGGCTTAATGCTGAATCTTTGCGGACTGCTATCCAAGAACTTTCAATCAATCCTTTTCGCATATAATTGTGCCCACGTGGAGTCATTTCCCCCTTACGGTCTTTCTCGCCACTGGCGTGACAAGTGGGAACTATCCCGATAAAACCAGCCAGCTTATCGCTGTTTTCGAACCGGTTTATATCTTCTATTTCGGCCAAAAACAACATTCCGGTATGCAATCCGATGCCTGGAATACTGGTTATTAATTCCATATTCTGCGCATAGGTTTCAGTTTTTGACAAAGCCCGGATTTTTCGGGTAGTGTCCAATAACAGATCTCGTAATTGCTCTGCCTCTTTTATCCAGATATTCAAAGCTTCCGTTCCGCTGGAATATTGGAGCTGGATACCTTTCAACCAGGTCATAAACCGGTTTGTCCAATGTCGTTGAACTCTTTCAAATTCCGGTGGATATTCTATGCCATATAAATACAACAACGATTTTATTCGATGTTTGATACGGGCTAAATCTTTTACAATCGCACTACGCACTCTTATTAGAGTCCGATCTTCCATGGTCTTAGATTGAGGAATATAGATTCCTTTTAACTCATTGGCTCGAAGAGCTCGCCCTAGCTTATTGCTATCAATAGGATCTGTCTTGTGCATTTGCTCTTTTTGTGTCGTTGGAACATCTGCCGGATTGACCACAATATTGGTAATTCCCAGCTCTTCTAACTTAAAATGAGCCCATAGTCCACAAAAACCGGCTTCGTAAACAGACAGATAAGTGGCTTTGGGAAAATTCCGCTTCAAATAGGAGTGTAATACCTCTGCTTGTGGCGCCTGATTAAAGGTCTTATGATGTAAAGTTTCTGTGAAAATGGACACATTCCAACTCTTCAAATGTACATCTAATCCGACGAAAATCTTTTGCCCTTCGAAATTTAATTCCGTTCTTTGCGTTTGCATAAGTTGCTAAGTTTTATGGTTATAGAATTGGATACTCTATAATATAACACTCTTGTAACTTATGCCTTTTGTTCTGCACTGAATTCCCAATTACAAACATAGGGCCTCATAATACTGATAGCAGGAATTTGATCTATTGTAAAGGATTGCAAAAAACTGATAACAGGAATTTGATTTATTGTGAAGGATTGCAAAAATCTGATAGCAGGAATTTGATATATTGTAAACAATTGCAAAAAACTGATAGCAGGATTTTGATATATTGTAAACAATTACAAAAAAATGATAGCAGGAAATTGATTTATTGTGAAGGATTACAAAAAACTGATAGCAGGATTTTGATTTATTGTAAAGGATTGCAAAATACTGATAGCAGGAAATTGATATATTGTGAAGGATTACAAAAAACTGATAGCAGGATTTTGGTTTATCATAAAGATTTGGATTATTTGGTTGACCGGATAAGGAAATAATTTTCATCACTCCACTCTGATCTTCTCCACCGACATTATTACCGAAATTATATCCAGCAAGCATGACTTCCCGGAATAAGCCTACGCTCTCGATATGATTTGATAACCGCTACTCATAAGCCATTCTGGATTTGATAAACAAATATAAAGATTTCATCCTGAAAACGGCTTATTTCCAAATAGAAAGCGGCTCCAGATTTTCACTGAAACCGCTTTCCGGATTATTGCTGCCGCTAATCTTGCCAGCCGGAGGCCGGCTTCTAACTGAACGAAGTGTGGACACCTTCGCTCAACGGCCTTCGCCTTATTTACACTACAGGCAATCGGGGTTCACTTGCGTTCATCTCCGTTATTTATAGCTGATGGTTTTATACCACCTTTTCCTTGTCCGTTCAATACCATGGCTTTTGACCGCAGCACCGCAAGGCGGATTGTTGGCTACTCCTGTTAGTCGACAACGGAAGACCAATCCTGTTTCCTCTTTATTTAAGATTCCGGCCATCTGTTTGCTCGACTCCGGCAGATTCTTCTCTCAATTCTAAAACAGACCTCCAACTCCTATACAGCATTTGAGAGAACTCGCTTTCGCGGTTCTCTCAATTCATGGCATACCTACGACGATCAGGGGTTAAAGAAAGAATATATCATTAGTTGAAATATCTTCTTCAATAGAAATATAGTTACCTATAGATTCTATTTCTTTTATTTGAGACTCTGGCAATTCAAGCTGTTTAACTAAATGGATATTTGTGGATTCAATTTGCACGAAATAAACTTTGTGTTCAAATGAAATACAATGTCGTTCTAAATATCCCCAGAATCTATAGTTCTTGATCAGAAAAGATTTAAACCAATTGATAAAATCTTTATCAATGCAAATCCTTATCAAGGAACGATTATCACCAACAGAACCATTTTTCATTAGAAATTTTTTCACATCATGAAAATCACGAAAATCATTCCAGATATCTTCTAAATACTCTACAACACTCCATGTGCTGCCAATAGGTACTTTTTCGATTACTGTTAGTAGAAAATTCGACATTTCATACTCATATCTAAATCTCTCATCCATAGTTTATTTGTTGTATATATTAAGATGCTCTAAAATTATCTCCAATACTACCACTAACTAATCCGAATCCGGTTCCGTCTCCAACGAGACCTAAAAACTAGAAAAGGCGGAATACAATTCCGCCTTGACCTTCATTACCTTTCTACGGCCCTATATGGTGCGACAGGACTAAAAACTCTCCGTTTGTATCAATCTAATTAATTCATTCATTTTTATTTTCTCATCCTGAGGTATATTATCAGAGTTTAGATATCCAAGAATTGCATCCTTTAATTGCAGTCCAACACTTCTATTCTTAATAATAGTCTGCTTGATTATTTCTAAAACATAATCTTCTGAAATATCAATAAAGTTAATTATTAGATAACCCATGCGATTTTCAATAAAATCAAGCATCTCTCTATTGGAATTTGTTATATGTTTACAAAAATAATCAGAAAGAAAATCCATCCCTTTACGTTTATTTGCTCTACAATAGAGAACTCCCAAAAAAAACAAATATCCATTATCGGGCTTTTCTTCAAACTTTCGAATGTGTTTAGTGTATAAACTATCCGCTTCGTCATATCGCAATGTCAATAGAATACCAATAATATATTTCTCCCAATCAAAATCTTTTTTATTTATAAGATAATTATTGTACAGATCGTATATACATTTCGCTGCTTCATAAGCTCTCATCTCTCCTAATATATCTATTGATATAAGACTTATGTCATCATAATTTGTTTTTTGCAATTCATCAACAAGAAAATCTATCGCCGTTTTTCTATCTTTTTCCGAATAACTATTAAACTCTTTTGCAATATTTCTCACAAAAGAATTCCCGCCATCTTTGGAATTTCTATATTCCTCGGTAAATTCTATAATTATTCTTCTGATATCCTTTATTTCCATAACTACTTTCTTATTTTGGTAATCTTGTAATTCTCACTCGTGTAGAATTCAAATCAAGTGGGCCTTTATAGACGACTTCTATCCCACCACCCGGTTGACTATACATAGGCCCTATTTTTTGAATATACATAACTTTAGACGCATCAAATGAGGGATCAGATGTAGAAATTTCCACTTTCCAATTTGGGGCGTTTTTAATTGCCAATTTGCTTAATGCATCAGAACTACTCATTTCACCATCAGGTGTAAGCCAAATTCTCTTATCATCCCATGTCGCCTTACCTATTGAAGTCCAGCCTCTTGGATCATCAGGGGTATAATGATATAATTTGTCAGGTAATTGACCATTAAGTATTGGGTCTTTAACATCCAATCCATTCGGTGTAGCTGTAGGAATCGCCAGTGGATGCAACACGTCATCAGGTATAATCTTCGATCCTGTCCAAGGATTAAGACCTTGAGCTTGAGCTTTCATATAACCTCCGACACTACCACCAACCAATCCAAATCCGGCTCCAACAGCAAACCCGTCTTTAAAAGAGCCTCCATTCCATTCGCTGGCAACACCGCTTAACACTCCTTGAGTACCTGCGCCATACAATCCGCCCCAGATTACACCAGCTGGCGCATAACTGGTGACACCTCCACTGATTGCTCCAAAAAATGCTCCTTGAGACATGCCTATAATACCGGCTATGAGACATTGCTTAAGGTTTCCTCCATTCAAAGCTGTACCAAGAATTCCCCCAACTAATCC
Source organism: Bacteroidales bacterium (assembly GCA_963668555.2). Lineage (GTDB taxonomy): Bacteria > Bacteroidota > Bacteroidia > Bacteroidales > UBA7332 > CAXXIC01. Next base: position 2,201,297 of record CAXXIC010000001.1, on the reverse strand, counting down.
CCCTGCTGCACCTGCATACAACCCTGCTGCAGCAAGGCCAAGTCCACCCGTTAAAACACCAACAGTAACTGTAACGGCAACAGTGGCTGCAATGGTTACAATAGTTTTCCAATTCGCACCAACCCATTTAAAAAAATGGCTAAACCAAGAATATCCTGATGGATCAGTGTACTTGAATGGGTTATTCATACAATACCCATACCGATTGTAGTTTATCCAACTATCTGGTGCTTGCACGAATGGGTCGGGCGACAGGAACATCGAAGTGAGCGGGTCGTACACCCGACCATTCATATTGATAATACCAAATGCATCAATATGTTCATGGCCGGTATAGCCTCTATTAGTCAGCCAATGCGTGCGGGTATCTTTTTGCGACCAGTCATCCACATTACGACGTGCGCCCCATGGATCATACGCATATTTCTCATCGACATTTCCCGACTCATCAGTTAGAGCCATCAGAGAACCTTGGTAATCAGAATATGTATAAAGTAAACTATCTTTCCCATTATTCTGAATAAGAATAGCTCCGCTAAGGTAGTGGATTTTGCGCACATTACCCGCGGCATCTACCTCTTCTTCATAATCACCAAGATAGTAACGAGTTTGTTTTACTACACCTCCTACTGAATATACTGATTTTCGGCGTTGATCATCCACACCATATGATAGAGTGTATAATGAATCTCCCTGATTTAGTGTCGCAATCTTTTTAAAGTCGGTATAAGTAACACTCAATGGACTAGAAGGAATCGCAGCAGGCTTACTGGAAATAGATGTCAAAGCATGAGGTTTATTATTTCCCTCACCATAGTTCATCGTGAAGTTACCCAAGTCGCTTTTACTACTGATATTCCCGGTAGTAGGGTTGTACGTGATTGAGTTTGCCTTGGTCAACGAATTGTATTTGTACACATCCCAGTTGGTTAACCTGTTTTGCGTATCATACAGAAACTTCTCCTGCTGCCCCGTCAGGTTATCGGTGCGGTATTCCAGATTGCCTTTCGCGTCAAACGAATATGATGCATCGAATACGCCGGATGCAGAAATTAAGGTCGGCAATCCTCGTTCATCAAATGCAAATGTTGTTTCTTTTCCGCCCTTGGTGATTTTAGTCAGTTGCCCACGAGCGTTTTCTTCTATAGCTTTCCAGATAGATCGACCGCTCTTGTCTTTTACCTCGGTCAGGTTTCCATAGGTATCATATACATTATACGTATAATAACCCGAAGGGTAAATTTCTTTCTTTGTACGACCTAGCGCATCGTATTCCGTCTGCTTCGTGAAGCTTTTACCAGTAACTCTCTCCGTTACTTTTATTACACGATCAAAATTGTCATATGCGAACTTTTGCACATGTTTTCCTACTATTTCAATGGAATCTACCCGGTACAACGCATCATACTTATAGACAGTCGTTTCATCGTTACGTACAATATTGCTCAAGAGCCCGTTAGCGGCATAGTTATTGGTCGTGGTAATGGAGTCTTTGCTAGCATGTATCTTTTGTTTCTCCCAAAGTAATTCTCCAAATCCATTATATCCTGAACGAACTGTCCCCGCATCAGGATCAATCAGACGGGTACGTTTACCTTGCAGGTTATATTCCGTAGTGATTGCTTGCCCACCTTCGGGTGTCGCTGTCTTTGTCAATCCCGAAGCGTAATAGGCATAAGAGACAGCTTTTCCATTTACTTTACTGGTAATCGTTTGTCCGGCATTGTCTACTGTAGTCTCTTTGACTTCCTCGGGTGTAGTTACAGTAGTCGTCTTGCCATTGTAGGTGTAATATGATTTACCCATCGGTGTGGTGAGGGTATCGGGGCGTCCATAGGTATCATATTTGTAGGTAGCTGCCCAGCTTTTATTTGCCGCATTCGGTTCAAAGTAAGGTTCCGATACCCGATAAATCTGATTATTGGCATAATACTCCGTCGATACACATATTTTATTACCATTCAAGCCGTAACTGTCTTTTCGAATCTCACGGCCCAACGCATCATACCAAATCCATGTCGGTGAATTACCGGAGCTTTCACTGTACGCATAATATTTGGCATTAAGACTATTCCCCGGGGATGCCCATTGCAATGCATTGGCTTTTCGTTTCCCGTCGGGCAACTTTACCTCAGCCTGTCGACCGAACCCATCGTATTTGTAAGTGGTCTTACCCAATCTGCTCGTCTCGCTATTCAGCAAGCTTGTGGTATCATTCCAACTATACAAAATTGTCTCTCCCAACACATTCGTTTTGCTCAATATGAACTTTCCTGAAGGTGTATAGGAAGATGAGGAAGAACGGGTAATCCCGTTTGCCTTCACATCTACCTGACGTGGATGACCAAAGTAGTCATAACTCTTATATTCGGTTGTAATACTATTTACATCAGACGGATCTACTGTTTCTTTTGTCGGATTCCCTTTATCGTTATAACCATAGAGCGTTGTCCTTTTGAATGATTCACTTCCGTCTGTTCTGGTTATAATTAATGAATCAGTTTTATTAGGACACCAGGCCCCTTTTTGAATATAGGTTGCTCTTTTCGTTTCTACAATATTTCCTTTAGTTGATTTTATAATCAACGGATTCCCCCAACTGTCAAAGCTCAATGATTCAACCTTGGACGTTAAACCGGAAAGATTATCGGTCGTCGTTTGAACATCAACGTAAGGGAAAATGCGTTTTCCACCCAATGCTTTTGATTTGTTATGAAAATCGGTAGTTGCCAATGAGGTACCCGAAAGAGTAGAAACTATCTGCTTAATGAGGTAAACATTAAAATATGTAGTATTATAGCCAAACTGAGATACCGATTTTCGATTCTGAGTAATATCATTCGTTGTAACCTGATCAAAACCCAGCATACCCTTACCATAGCGATGGACCATCAATCCCTGATAATTATAATTAGCAGAATCTGCATCCGTCTTGACTGCACTTACCACTGACATCGGAATGCAAATCTTATTCACAGTATTTGTACAGGTATCAGCGCCTAACGAATAAACCGAGCTATCCGTCAGAGGTTTATACTCAACTTTCGTTTTTCGGTTCATCCCATCGGTTACAGAAGTAATTTGTCTTTCCGTTTCCGCACTTTTAAATGTCAATATATTTGAATTGATATATGAGTATTTGCTAATTTGCAACAAATCGCACTTGCCATCTCCGTCAATATCATAATATGGATAAGTATATTGTTTAGCGAATGTAATGGTATTAGAAGTATTAATTGTATGGTTAGCCGTAATAAAATTTGCACCGTTGAAATAATACAAATTCATTTTGTAGGCAGAACTTCCATCTTTATAAATCTCTGCAATGTCAATTCTTCCGTCACCATTGTAATCGGACAGAATGTAATTGTCATCAAAAAGACCAGTTTCCGGCGAATATCCCCGTTTTCTCGTTAATGGACAGTTTGGGTAATCAACAAAGCCATTTCCGGTCGATAATTTTATACTCCAATAATTTGACGATGCCCCTTTATTATACAATAAAACATCCGTCTTCCCATCTCCATTGATATCCCCAAATAATGATTCATACACTACAGGACTTGCATTCTGTACAAATGGAAGACTTTCAAATTTGTTCGTTGAACTATTGTATTCGTATGCTATACTACCATTGTAACCATCCAAGAAAAACAGCTCTGAAATGCCGTTTCCATTTATATCAGTGATTCTACATTCATCAATATAGGCATCATTTATTTGGGTCTCAGACAAGAGTGTCAAACTGTTATTTTGTAAACAGTATAACGAAATCTTGCTATTTATACCTGAATTTTTTGCATTCTTCTTCACAAGCAGTTCCTGATTCCCATCACCATTATAGTCTCCGACTTCATATGTATAGGTAGAATCATTTGAGATTGGTAAAGAAAGTGCTAGATTCTGTCTGACCAATTGATTATCCTGATTCAATAAAACATCTATGGTGCTTCCCGATCCCCAAACTTCTAATAAATCGGTTTTTCCATCTTTATTAAAATCACCGGGAAGCAGTTGATATTTTGAGCAAGCTCTATTCGGACTTTGATTAATCAGACTCTCTGATTGCCACAATTCAAAATTCGTACCTTTGTTCTTCGAAAGCAATACCTCCCAACCGATATATTGATACATCATGGCATCAAAATTAAGCCTGATTGCATCCGACATTCCATCATTATTCATATCGACAAAGATGATATTCTTATCCATTCCCTGCCCGGTAGTTAAATCTGAGTTTAACACTGAACAACTAGCCGTTGGCATTCCGCTTGTTCCTTCCTTATTCCAATTTATTATTGTCGGATTATATTTTTCACCATTGGCTCCGGTCTCATTTATCTCGGTTAGTTTATTATAAAATCCATCGAAAGTATAATCAAATCTATATTCCCTCTGAATTACCCCTTTTGATATTGATTTAATAGTCTTAAGTATTAAAGTCTGTGAGGTTAATGCCCCTGCTGTGTATCCGGTTTGTTTATCAGAGCGTATATCATACTTAAACACAACACTGTCGTTGGCAACCACATTTGCTGAATCATTGCTGGTATAATTGATTCTGGCCAATTGAAATTCTCCAGCGCTATTATTTTCCAGATAATTATACGACATATAGTTACCATTCGCATCTTTTACTTTTGTCAGTAACCAGCATAACGGCACACTTTTTCCCTGGGCTTCAATATAAGAGGTCGCTGAAGAGCCAAACTCCATTATCATCCCGGCTTTGGTTTTTACCTCAAAACAAAGAAATCCGTTTATGGACTTCATCGTGATGTCGCTGTAGCTTTCGCTTTCTGTGCGATATCTTGCACCATCAGTCAAGTTACTTCCCGATACGAGAATCAGACGCTGTCCATCCAACATTAAATTATCAGCGGTTGTCAGTTGTGGTGCAGCCACTTTATTATCATGGTAAACAGTACTTCCTATTCTGCATATTGCTGACATTCCGCTCACATTCCATCCCCATCCGGCAATGCCATTACCTCCCTGGCTACTGTAAGATAGCGACACACTTGGCTGCATCCCATTAATCCCCGGCGGGCATTCGATAGGAATAGAATAAGTAGCTGCTCCACTCGGGCTGACTGCAAACTGACCGGTGATAGCGCCTACCACACCACCCTGTGTAGGGTCGGTCGTAATTGTCCCATCCGCCTTTGCATAGGTATTCTCTGTTGGCGGAAACACCAACGTTTGGTCGATCTTTGCATTAAACTTATCAGTCCCAGTTGCCTTATAACTAAAATTCTTTTTCAACGTGACAGACTCTCTGGCCACGTACGTTTTTGCTCCCGCTTCGGGAGCCTCCAGCGTAATCGTTGGTGCAGACTGCTGTGCATAAAGCCAAACAGGCGATAGTAGCAGTAACACCAGATTCAGATATAGCAGAAAACATTTCTTCATAAAATAATTCTTTTCAATTGATTATTAGAGCTTTGTTGATATACTTCAACAAGGCTACTCCTTTACAATCTTATATGTCATCTCTTCCGTACCCGTTGATAGCACAAGAATAAACATACCGGAAGCTTGTGCGGATAGATCTATAACTAAATCGCCATCACCCTTGCGCTGTTCTGTGCAAAATATACGACCATTTTGATCATATACCTTTGCTTTATATTCTGTACCCGGTGTGCCATTGGTGATCGCGATTTTCAAAGCTCCTTTCGTGGGATTGGGATAGACCAATATCTTTCGTTCACCCCAGAGCTGCTTCAAGGGTTCCATTTGCTTTTTAGCAGAATAACTACCCTGCGGCGGTATCGGAATCACCATCCGGGAGGTGCGGTTACCTGCTGCATCATAGGTATATTCCACTTTGTAGTTTTGTGCTTCTACAGTGCACAGAAACAGACTACCAAGCAGCGTAATCAATATTTTTCGTTTCATATTTATCATATTTATCAATTCCCTTTCCCATTCTCCAACTTATCAATCCTCGCCTGCATCGCCTTCATTTTCTTCTCTTGCGCAAGGAGGTAGAGGGTCATCTCTTCCACCTTCTGGAGCAGCTTGGCCTGTACCTCCACGATATTTACGCCCTTCTCTTTAACCTCCGCAGCAGAAGGAATTTCAGGCAGATGGCCATTATCCTGAATAAATTGGTCCACCTCTTTCAGGTCACGGAGTTTGTAGTCTTTGTCGAAGACGAAGTCGGACCAAACATCCGATTTGACATTAACTTCTGTGGCATTGATATTACCATTCACTATAAGGTTGCCGGTGGTATTTGTTGTCCCAATTTGCACGTTACCATTATTAAATACAGTAAGCCACGGTTTGAATTGACCATCTTCCCAAAATGTACTTCCAATAGCAAACTTATCATCTCCGGAATCATTATCACCTATACTTATCCTAAGCTCAGTATTATCTTGCGATACTATATACTTGGACATCCAAACCGGATCGCAGCCAGCCTCACTAAGGCCATTTAGATATAGTTTTGCACCATATCCTGTGGTTTTATCATTAATATTACCTACCGATATATCACTGTTAGATGTTATGCTATTAGTGACTACGACTTCTTTAGCGTGGATAGTTCCATTGACGTCAAGTTCGGCTTGAGGGGTATCGGAATTCAGATTTACACCTAACTTACCTCCAACGATTAAGTTCGGTTGAGATGTATCACCACCTCCGGGAGAATCTTTTAAAAAGAAAGTATTATTTCTGTATCCGAGAAAATCTTCAGAAGCTCCGGGATGTCCAAATGAGATGTAATTGCCATCATTATTGATATAGGCCGGATCCGGTGCAGAAGCATTACCTAACATTATACCGTTGGTAAAATGAACAGTACTGTTGACATCTAATTTATAGGCGGGAGTATTATTATTTATCCCAACCCTTCCATCTCCGGTTATAATAAATGGAGTGGAATTTGCACCTAAATCTGAAACTTTAAAAAAAGAACTCCGCACAGAATTCTCTCCGGTACTAAATGACTCTACATTTACAGTTAATGCATTAATCACATCCTGCGATCCGGGGACTTTAATATTAATGTTTCCGGCTACATCCAGTTTTGCTTGTGGGTTTGCAACCCCTATACCCAGTTTATTCCCGATCAAAAATGAACCAGGTGTATAGCTATTTCCATTTTCTCCAATGGCTATATAATTAGAAGTATCATATGTCCCGGTGGTTTGTAACCGGCTCCAGGCACTGATCTTGGTAAACATATCAAGCAACCCTGTACTATAGCCAGCTGTGATTATTTGCTTTGGACCTTTATTATGTTCCGAGTTGGCTGATAATATGGGGTAGCATGATGTATTAACATCTCCTGTACAATTTGTATATCCTCCGTTTACAAGAAAATAAGAAGATGTTGTTTGTTGTGAAAATAGCACAACCGACATCATGCATAAAATTTTAACAAGGATAATTTTCTTCATAGTTATTTCTGTTTTGATGTTTGTTTTACCAATACTTTTAACTCCTCAATCTCTTTTTGCTGCTTTAGTATATACAGCGTCATCTCCTCCACCTTCTGGAGTAGCTTGGCTTGTACCTCCACGAGGTTTACTCCATTTTCTTTTACTTCGGCAGATGATGGAATATCTGGCAAATGACCATTTTCCTGAATGTATTGGTCGACTTCTTTCAGATCGCGTAACTTGTAGTCTTTATCGAAGACGAAGTCGGCCCATACCGGATCTTTTACGGTTACTTCTTTGGCGTTGATAATACCATTTACAGTCAGATTACCCGTTGTGTTTGTTGTCCCGATTTGAACATCTCCACTTCCGTCGATTCTCATTCGCTCTAAGCCATTTGATCCAAACTCAAGGAATCCACCATAGGTATCCCCTCCTCTATGAAATGATATATAACCATTTCTATCATCTGACCAGAACCTATGAAAGAGTTTAAAAGAAGCTCCATCAGATACATTCTCAGTCAATGATTTCACCATTAACTTTGTTCCGGCTGTTGTGGTTGCTAATATAGCAGCATCGGTATTATCACCACTATTTATTTGTAATTTTGCAAGGGGGCTAGTTGTACCTATACCTACATTACCATATCTATCAATCCTCATACGTTCCACCCCATTTGACCCGAATGTCAGAAATCCGCCATTTGTACTTTCACCTCTGTGGAAACCTATATATCCGTTATTTCGATTACTTTCGAACTGATGAAGAAGCCTGAATGATTCACAAAAATTTGGATAAGTAAGCTCACTCCTAACTATCAATTTGTTGTTTTCATTCCCCGTAGCTAAAACAGCAGCATCGGATTGAGCGCCATTGCTTACTTGTAAGAAGGAAAAATTCCCGGTCTGCGCATAAATCGGCATAAACGAACAAGCCGATATAAATGCCATTAACACTTTCTTTAAATTCTGTTTTTCCATATTTTTTTTCATTTTATCATACTTATTGTACAGCAACTTATCCAGAACCGCCACGCTGCACACTGCCAGTCCGTGTGTCAGGACATTGCCCTTTGACTCAGCCATAAATTTACAGATTTTAAGTTTTAGAAAATATATTCATCCTCTGCTTATCCTAATCATATACTCATCCTATACTGATACTATACTCAAAGGCAGGGCTTGAATTGTTATCGGATTCAACTATACTACAACAACAAATAGTGAAATTGAATTAACAACACCTATCAATCCATACAAAAATGCTATCTATTGCTTCCTTCCAGCTTCCAGCCGGATCATTATTCTTATGAAGTATATCATTCATTCCCCAAATATGAGACCAACATAATTCTCCATACAACAACGCATATTCACTCTTTATTTTATTTCTATTTGCGTTTATTCATTCTTTTTGCAAATATATTTCCTTTATATTTATTTACCCCCCCCATTATATGTTAACTTACCCCACATGTAGTTATTATTCGTTATTTTAATTTCACATAAACACCGTTACCGGGTATAAAAGCTTCCGTTTTTTTCTATTCTCATAATTCAATGAGGCATATTAACATTTAGATTTAAATTCCCAGATAGAAGTGGCGTGATCTACAACAAAATAATCAGGAGAATAAAGGCCCTATAACGTTTCAGGTGGGCAATACGAATCGGACAGATCCCGATAGTCCGATAGCTATCGGGACCGTGATAATTTATTTAGTAGGTAGATATACGTTCCTTTCATTTAGAAAAAGAATGGAACGCGGATTTACGCAGATTAAGCGGATATTTACGGATTTAAAATTGACTTCGTCAATTGATTTATAGTCAAACCGCTAAGGATTGCGAATTATAAATACGTCTAACTGAATGTAAAAGCCCGTGTGGATATCCGATGGTGATTGGGGGCCCATTCAGGGGTAGTTCAGTAGTCATTGTGGGTATTCCCCAGGTATAGCCCAGGTATAGCCCAGGTTAACCCCAGGATATCCCCTATCTATATAGGTAGGGGATATCCCGGGCTATTCCTCCGTTATTCCCCGCCTGTTATCCATCAGGAAGACCCGTGACTCCCCAATGACTATCGGATTACACCCGGATATATACCGGATCAACACTGTCCAACTGACCGGGAATACTCTTGATATTGTATTTCGCAATTCAAAATGGTTTGACTATATAGTAGGTAGATATACGGAAATTCATTTGGAAAAAGAATGGAACGCAGATTAAGCGGATATTCACGGATTTAAAACTGACTTAATCAATTGATTTTCTACTAAATCAAAAATGCTAGCATTTTTTCTTATCCGTCCCGATCCCGATAGCTATCGGGACTATCGGGATCATCCGCCCTATCAGCGTAAATCCGCGTCCTATTCTTTGATTTTCTTTTCAATACGTTAAAGCCAATCCACCCAAAACATTATAAAACCCCAAAAAGCGACAAACTTACGTTTATCCCTTTTTTCTGAAACCTTAAAAATAGCAGTAGGTTATTCGACATATGGCACCGTGCTCACTCTCCATATCCCATACCTGGATCGGGTGTGGACACTTCGACCAACGGCCTTCGCCTTTTTACACGCTACAGCGATCAGGGAGAAAGATGCCTGTTTTGACATTTTGATATTTCCATTCTCAATAAAAACAGCCGTTCCAGGAGCGCTGATGCTCCACGTATCCTCCACGTATGCTCCACGTACACTCTACGTATGGTCCGGGAAGAGGGTGAGATATTAAAACGCAGGTGTAATCTGTCTATTTGCGGGATGTGTGTCATTTTGCTATCAAAAAGATATCATGAGGAGTACAGACAAGCAACGAACAGCTAAGTGCATGAATCAATTTTAGTTTATTATTTCAAGGAATATTTGCAAAAGGTAAGCTCGTCAAAAAGGTAACTGAACCATCCCCGCACCTAAACCGTTATAGCCCTAAAAAAAACGTAGCATGATCATCGTCATATCACCTGCCAAGAATTTAGATTTTAAAAGTCCGGCACCGGTTCAGGAGTTTACACAACCCGATTATTTGAATAAATCCATCGAATTGATTAAACGGCTTCGCGAACTGGGCACCGCAGATCTGGCAAAGCTCTTCTCGGTAAATCCGCAAATTGCACGTCTCAACTACGACCGTTTCGATCAATGGCATCTCCCCTTCACACCCGAAAACGCTAAACAGGCAGTGTTTGCATTCAACGGGGAAGTCTACAACGGGCTGAAAGCTAAAACGCTCACTTCTCAAGATTTACATTTTGCACAAAACCATTTACGGATCCTATCGGGATTATACGGCGTACTTCGTCCGCTCGATCTGATGCAGCCATACCGTCTGGAGATGGGTACGAAGTTAGACACCGATCACGCAGAAAATCTGTACGAATTCTGGGGCGAAACTATCACCGACGAAATCAGCAAAACGTTAGCTCAATCGGAACAGCCTCCCGTGCTGATTAATCTGGCATCGCATGAATATTTCAAATCAATCCACCGAAAACGATTGAACGCCCGAGTCATTGACTTTGAATTTCTGGAGATGCGCAACGGTAAATTTAAGCCTATCACGGTCTATATGAAAAAAGCGAGAGGAATGATGACCCGTTTTATCATCGAGAAACGACTCCAAGATCCCGGGCAACTGAAGACCTTTGATACGGAAGGGTATACCTTTGCAGCCGACCTTTCGGAAGAGAATCGATGGGTGTTCGTGAGATAAAGTATTTGACTCTAAAAACCAAAAGAAGAAAAATAGTCAAGAAGACGACGAAGAAGAGTATTACCATCACAATGCGGTTGGCATACAATGTGGAACAACTGACAATCTTACAGACTCCACCCTGCTATTTTGACAGTTAAATCGTTTAATATAGGATAATTACCTTTAACCGACCAGTCTGAAACCAATATTTCGGGCTGTTTGTTTTATAATAACAAGCCCCCTTTTATTTGGCACAGTATTTGAAATACATAAAGTGAACTTCGGTTCATCGAATTAAGTTTAACCCTTAAAATAGGAGGTAATTATGTCACTGATCAAAAGGGATGATTTATTTCCCTCCCTGCCGAACTTTTTCAATGACTTCTTCAACCGCGATTGGATGGATTGGTCAAACCAAAATTTCTCATTGACCAACACCACCTTACCATCGGTCAACATTCGCGAATCGAATGAGGCTTTTGATGTAGAGCTGGCTGCTCCGGGTATGTCAAAAGAAGATTTTAAGATTGAGTTAAATCACAATGTACTGACTATTTCGTCAGAAAAGAAAGAAGAAAAAGAGACGAAAGGAAAAGACCTCTACACCCGGAAAGAGTTCAGTTATCAGTCATTCAGCCGCTCATTCACCTTGCCGAATGTAGCCGATAGCGAAAACATCGAAGCTAAGTACGAAAATGGAATACTTGCGATTAGAATTCCCAAGCGCGAAGAAGCCAAACCGAAACCCGTACGGGTAATTGAGATCAAATAAGTACTACATCAAAACAGCCTGAAAGAAAGAGTCTTTCAGGCTGTTTTAATAATTGGGTTACTATTCAAATTAACTTCGCTGCACTCTGATCTAAATAGAAATCGACATATGGCGCTGCTTCCACAATCCTGAATGAAGGATAAAGCGGTGCATAATCATCATTGGTAAAAATACTACGTATTACAGAAGCCTTACTATCGCCGGTTACAAAAAAGACTATGCGTTTGGCATGCCCGATGGTGGGTCCCGTAAGCGTAATGCGCGCCTGACCACTGAGGGGATGATATGCAACAGCGTAAACTTCCGGATCGACCAACAGATCGAAACGATTCGGGAAAATAGAAGCCGTGTGTCCATCATCGCCAATGCCCAATAATACCAGATCAAAACAGGGAAACCCGTCGACGTTTGGCAAAATCTGCATAACCTGTTTCGCATAGTGAGCAGCCTCAAATTCGGGATCTATTTCACCAATGATCCGATGTACATTCCCCGGAGGGATCGGCACCGCATCGAGCAATATTTTCCTGGTCATACCGTAATTGCTATCCGGTTGACGCGGATCAACACACCTCTCATCTACCCAGAATATTTGCAACCGATTCCAATCAATTTGTCGAATGAAGTTTTCCTGCCACACATGAAAAAGAATGGCTGGAGTCGTTCCACCTGAAACGGCGATATAGAAGTCTCGCTCTTCTTCTTCATTCATCCATTGGATGAACTGTTCGGAAAGATTGCGTGCCGCCTCCAGCGAGTTGGGGTAAATATATTTATTCATTTTTCAGTGATGAATTAAGTAATGAGAATGAAATAATATCGTATTTTTTTATCACTTTGATTACACAGAGGTTCACAGAGTTTTTCACAGAGTTCCACAGAGAACTATGGAAATATAGTTTCTATTACACAGTGAATAGACAGAGTCTAATAGAGAAAAAAGAAAAACCTCTGTGCAACTCTGTGACTTCTCTGTGAATTCTGTGTAAAATGTGACAATAAATTTGTCCTATTACTTATAATTCACAATACAAATCATTATTGGTCAGGTTTTTACAGGGATTGGTCCAGTATGAGTCCGGAATAAGCGTATCCGCTTCTTTCGGCCCCCATGTACCGGCCGGGTATCCGTAAAGCGGAAATCCCGGATCTTTCTCCCATAATTTCAGCACGGAATCGAAAAATGCCCAGCTGGTTTCTACCGCATCGGTACGGGTAAATAAGGTGGAATCGCCCTGCATACCATCGAGCAACAACCGACTGTAGGCATCGATAAAGGAGAATGTGGGTACATTCTCATACTTAAAATCCATGCTGGCCTGATGTACGGTAAATCCTGATCCGGGAATTTTCACTCCGAACTTGATCTGAATACCTTCATCCGGCTGAATGCGGATAATCAGTTTGGTACACGAGTTACAACCGCACCCGGCGCATTTAAACAACCGGTGAGCCAGTGGTTTGAAGTGAATCACAATCTCCGAAACCTTGGTCGGCATCTGTTTTCCCGTACGGATATAGAATGGGACGCCCTGCCAGCGGAAATTGTCAATAAACAACTTCATAGCCACATAGGTTTCGGTGCGCGATTGCGGATTTACCCCCTCTTCTTCACGATAACCAGGGGTGTGACCTTTCGCTGTATCCGAACTAATATATTGTCCGCGAACTACATTCTGACGAATATCGTCGTCACTCATGGGGCGCAACGCCTGATAAACCTTCACCACTTCATTGCGGAAGCTTTCAGCATTAAACACAGAAGGCGGTTCCATCGCAGTGATAGCAACTAGTTGCGCCAAATGGTTTTGCACCATATCGCGTAAAGCCCCTGCATTTTCGTAATACCCTCCACGCCCTTCAAGGCTGAGATTCTCAATTGCTGTGACTTCAACCCGTTCAATAAAGTTTCGGTTCCAGAGGTTCTCGAATATACCGTTGGCAAAGCGCAACACCAGAATATTCTGAACGGTCTCTTTTCCAAGATAGTGGTCGATGCGAAAGATCTGTTCTTCCTGGAAAACGCCCTTTAACGCCCTATGCAACTTCTGTGCAGTTCTTAAATCATAACCGAAAGGCTTCTCTATAATGATACGGCGAAAGCCCGTGTCAGAAGTCTCTTTATGCAGGCCTTGTGCTTTCAGACCTTTCGGAATAATTTCATACATCGAGGGCGGAGTAGAGAGGTAATAAAGATAGTTGTCAGGAATCTGCAACTCTGACAAGAGCTTTGGCAACCGGTCTTTAAGGGGCTGATAAGCATCGATAGAGGTAGTCTCCAGCGATTGGTAATATACATAACTCAGAAACAGGTCAAGCTTAGGTAAAACAGACTCTTCAGGCTGGGTATATTTCACGAAAGCATCTTTGAGGAGCTGGCGATATTGCTCGTCGGTATAGGCCGACCGCGCTACACCCAGCACCGCAAACTTATCGGGCAACATCCCGCGCTCATAGAGTTGAAAGAGCGAGGGAATAAGCTTGCGCTTGGTCAGATCGCCCGAAGCGCCGAATATGATTAGAATTTGATCTTTTGTATTTTGCATAGTTTTTTCTTTGGAAAATCAGAGGGAGTTACGGCTTCACTCAGGGCTATGGGATAGAATCTCATTACAGTCTCTTTTCGCCTCTGACTTCTGACTAAATTATACTTTATAATTTCCGGAATGAGTGTCACCACCTTTACCGGTCCAGTTTTCGTGGAAAAATTGCCCTCTCGGAGCATCGATCCTTTCAAAGGTATGCGCACCAAAATAATCGCGCTGTGCCTGAATAAGGTTTGCGGGCAAGACGGCGGTTGTCAGACTGTGAAAATAGTTGAGCGCAGACGAAATAGCGGGAACCGGCACTCCGTTAACAGCAGCCGCAGCCACCACCCTTCTCCATCCGGGCAACGCCTGTTCAATCTCAAAGCGGAAATAGGAATCGAGCAACAGATTGTCAAGCTCAGGATTGTTTTCGAAGGCTTCGCTGATCTTTTGCAAGAAAGCCGAACGGATGATGCATCCCCCGCGCCACAAGCGCGCAATGCCAGCGTAATTGAGCTTCCAGCCGAAATCTTTTGCAGCCTGCTTCATCAATCTAAAACCTTGGGCATAGGATACGATCTTTGCGGCATACAGTGCATCATGCACATCTTCTGCCAAATCTCCTTCATAAATCCCATGCTCTATCCGATCCAGATGATATGCCTCAGCAGCAGCCAAACGCTCATCTTTGAGCGCCGAAATATTTCTTTCGTAGACAGCCGATGCTATCAGATTTAAAGGTACACCCGCATCCAACGATGATATGACCGACCATTTACCGGTCCCTTTTTGACCTGCTGCATCCAGAATATTATTGACCAGAAAACTGCCATCTGCATCTTTATGCTGCAAAATATCAGCTGTAATCTCAATGAGATAGCTGCGCAATTTTCCGCGATTCCACAATTCAAACAATCGGGCTATTCGTTCCGTATTCACACCGTCCAACCTTTTCAACAACAGATAGGAGTCTGCAATCAGTTGCATATCTCCATATTCAATACCATTATGCACCATCTTTACAAAGTGCCCGGCACCTTCACCACCCACCCATTCGCAACAAGGGGTGCCATCTTCGGCTTTAGCCGATATCGCCTGCAAAATCTCTTTTACTTCCGGCCATGCTTTCTCAGATCCTCCGGGCATGATCGAAGGCCCATGCAGAGCTCCTTCTTCACCACCGGAAACTCCTGCTCCAATGAAATAGAAACCTTTGGCCTCCAACTCATTCATACGGCGGTTAGAGTCAGGATAATGCGAGTTCCCACCATCGATTAATATATCTCCGGGCGAAAGATGTGGCTCCAATTGTGCAATTAATTCATCCACAGCGGCACCGGCACGTACCATCATAAAAATCTTACGGGGAGCAGACAGAGATTGTACAAATTCAACAATATTGCTTGTCCCGAAGAATTGCTTTCCGGCTCCCCGCCCGGCGATGAAACGATCCACTACTCCTTCTTCCACACATCTTACGGTCCGGTTGTAAACTGATACCTGATAACCTCTACTCTCCATATTTAACGCCAGATTCTCGCCCATAACTGCCAATCCGATTACGCCAATGTCTGATAATGCCATATTTCCTTCGTTGATTTATAATTGTTTATCTTGAATTAATCGGGCGAATAACATTCTACCCAATAAGAATATGTCAAACGAAACGCATGTTGTTTTTGACATATATTGAAGTTAGAACAAAAATGCGGCTCGAGTAGTCGGAATCAACCTATAGGATTCTATTTTTTTAACAGGTCGAAATCATAACACAGGGTGGAATACAAAGCAGACATTAAATACTTTTTCAACAATAACATACTTTATTAAAAGAATTCCTATATTTGTGAGCTCGTCTTTTATTTCCAATCCGGAAGTTGAGACATTTATCAAAACAATCCTTTTTATTCAAATAACAAACCACTTAGAGAGACAATCGCCGTGAGGCTGGTTGTCTTTCGTCTTTTATTCTATGCTATTGTAAAAAAGTAAGAGGTAACAACTTCACAGCTGTTACCCCTCCGGTTTTCAGATTAACTGTTGGCAGACAGTACTCTTATTTATCTAATATATAACTTATCTATTTGAGGTAAAATACAATTCATACAATTATATCTCTTACAAGCCGGTCAAAACACAGTCTACGCGGATGAATAACTTTCTAACCGCACATCCCCCTCAACAACACAACGCTATACAGCAATCCTCTAAATTGTGCATTAGACATAGCTCAACTGCGTATCCTGTGTTCGAACGACAAGATGATGAACTAATTGCATAAACTAATAAGCTTAAGCAACATACGTTCTCTCGTATAAATCTTGATCTTTTTTCCGTATAGTAGCGTCCGTTGTTTTTACACCGAAAACAGATGGACTAAACCAGGGTATTGGCAGGTCTTCTGACTTGCTCCAACTTTGAATGCCTTCCCGATCCTTGGCAGAAACAGTGGCACAGTGTTATTCAAAGCCGAAAAAAGAGCTCACAGCAGCGGGACTGTACGGGATTTACACCCGATTCCCTTTTCATCCGCTCCCCCCGGCCGGAGAAAGCAGAACCAATACAGCGGCAAAGGTAATATTTTCTTGTTTCGATAAGTCTGAAATAAGGATATATTTTTCGGGTTTAACACTACAAATTTCATTTTCCGGAAACTTAAGAGCATATAATCAAATGTCCTTTATTACCTATATAATTATATTGCTGTTATTTACATCTCTGCAATCTTATTAAATCAGAAAACTTTTTCATTCTGAATCATACAGGAGTTGTCGATAATACTAAACAAGAAGGTCTGGTCGTAGATTACTAAATACCGCAAATGAATAGTTCATAACATGGTTGCGATACTGGAAGTGCTATATAATATTAAATCAGCAAATTTCATAAACAATTCAACACTATTTGTGTTTTTTATTATGAAGAAAGTTCTTTTTCACAGAACCGCTCTTAAAATTACTCTGCCAAAAATCAAGATTGAAATAGAATAAGAATGATATTATCGAAATTAAGGACTTTTCTAAATTTCAAAACTATTATAAATCCCAGACAAAACAACCTAATCGATACGTACGCTTTCTCATGCTTTAGTTAGAATATATTATTGAAACTACATTTTTCAATCAAACTTCAGGATATCAGCAAACCCAACAGCTGAAAATCTGTTTGCGCGCAGATCACCTGCATATCAACACCTTAAAAAATTTATCACATCCTCTATTTCCGTTAAATCGTAATAAACAGAGAACCTTTTTAAATTTGCAGATGTTTTATTTTAAAATTATTAGCCCTCATACGCTTTAACCTAAACCTATCACACATCAACAATTTACAATCGAGCACCCCCCTTTTTGGCAGGACAACATTTTTATCATTTTGACTTCAAACCTAACCCAAACATTCCCCTACAATGAAGAAGAAACTGACCACTTCGTCGGGCAAACCTTTCTACGAAAATGAAGATAGCATGACTGTAGGACCACGAGGTCCAATACTTCTTCAAGATTACTATCTAACGGAAAAACTAGCCCATTTTATCAGGGAACGTATACCCGAACGGGTTGTTCATGCCAAAGGATCCGGAGCATACGGAGTATTCACCGTTACTCAGGATATCACCCGCTTCTCCCGCGCAAAACTTTTCGAAAATATTGGAAATCAATGCCGCGTGTTTGTTCGCTTCTCGATGTCAAATAGTGAAAAGGGAAGCCCGGATACCGATCGCGACATTCGTGGCTTTAATGTCAAGTTCTATACCGAAGAAGGAAACTGGGATTTAGTTGGCAGTAACTCACCTGTGTTCTTTTTAAAAGATTTGAAAAAGCTGCCCGATCTGATACACTCACAACGACGGGATCCTCATACCAACCTCAAGAGTGCAACTACGTTTTGGGATTATTTAAGTCTGAATCCCGAGACTTTACATCAAACCCTGATATTAATGAGTGATCGGGGTACGCCTTACAGTTACCGCCACATGCATGGGTACGGTGTGAATACATATTCTATGTTCAACGAACAGAATGAACGAATTTGGGTAAAATTCCATCTGAAGACTCTGCAAAGCATTAAAAACTTTTCAGCTTCAGAAGCCGACTTTATGCGGGGACGTGATCTGGATTGGGCACAACGTGATTTGCTGACAGCATTGCGCAGTAACGACTTTCCCAAATGGATATTGCAGATTCAGGTGATGAACGATTTTCAGGCAAAATCTTTCCGGTGGAATCCGTTTGATCCGACCAAAATATGGCCGCACAAAGAATTACCACTGATTGATGTCGGCATTCTGGAACTAAATGAAATGCCCGAGAATTTCTTTGCGGAAGTTGAGCAAGCAGCCTTCTCTCCTACCAATTTAATCGATGGTATAGGAGTTTCTCCCGACAGAGTTCTACAAGGGATGTTATTTGCTTATCCGGATGCAAATCGTCATAGATTAGGGACTAATTACGATCAAATCCCGGTGAACAGACCCATTTGTCCGGTTTACAATTATCAGCGCGACGGACAAATGTCTGTAAATGGCAATGGCGGAGCATCTCCCAACTATTCACCCGGCAGCTTCAACGGATTTTCTACCGACAAACAAATCAAGGAACCACCCTTGGTGCTTGATTCAAATATTGCAGAAATATTTAACCGAAACGAAAACGATGATGATCATTACACACAACCCCGATGGCTGTATCACACCGTTTTCAGTGATCGGGATAGACAAAGTGTGATTAAAAATATTACAGATTCGATGAAATACATTGGCGGTCCCAAACGTGAAGAGATCATTCTCCGACAATTAAACAATTTCTACCTGATCGATAATGATTTCGCAAACAAAATTGCCGATGGATTATCTGTAGTCCTGAATCCGGTACAATAAGTAGAATATCTCAATCATTTTTTAACCGATATGCTTTCGCTTTGAAAAACATTTTTTAGTAATAAAAATATTCCGCTTCGCCCGTGAGGGTTACACCGGGATCTACAACGGCAATCTATCTCAATGACACGGATTGTGAGGGTGCACGACAGTTTTTTCATTCTTTCTTTTAACTTCGATTCAGTCACCACACCCTCATTTATCCGTGTCTCTGTTTTTGGCCGGAACAACCAGCGAAGCGATCATGGCTCCAACATTTAATCCTGTACAGATTAGTTACCACTGTAATTTACCTGCTGATGTAAACGGTGATGCCGGCAAACCCTCCTTATTATATAAATTAGCCCCTTCAGGATTATCCGCCCAGGCATATCTTACAACGACGGGATTAGCGATATTTTCATTCCAAACGATCACTTTATTGTTCTTGATCTTAGCTTTCGCCCAGACGAACTTGTTGTCGGCTCCGGCGATTGCGAAATAGTTAAGCTCGCCGCCTTTAGCAACCAAACCGCTACCGGTGTTGCTGAAGGTCAGGATGATTTTATTTCCTTCCACTTTCATCGATTGGTACACCGGACCGGAGGATACGATTTTCTTTTCTCCGTAAGCTACCTTTTGAGCGGCCAGAGCGAGGCGCAATCCTACATCTTTTTTATTCAGGGGGTGAATGTCGTTCCATTCCCCCAAATCGATGGTCACCGCCATGCCGGTATTGGGAACGTTCAGCGTCTGGCGCTGCGATTCACGGAGTTGGGCCCAGTTGCTTTCGGAGGGATTGCTCTTCGACTCCATAAAGTTGGCCAGCTGCACCAACAGGAACGGAAAATCGCCTTCTCCCCAGTGTGTACGCCAGTCGCGAATCATGGTGGCCAACAAATCTTTATATTCCACCGGTTTGCCCGTATTGGCTTCTCCCTGATACCAGATAGCTCCCTTGATGCGGTAATTAAGCAGCGGTGCAATCATTGCATTGAAAAGGCCAACCGGTTTCCAACGGATAAAGGTCATTCCCGGCGTCGGCTCCATCGTTGCGCCCGGTTTATATTGCCAATCGCCCTTCAGGTCTATCTTTTCGTTTCCAAAGGTCAGGTGATAGGGCTTATCCAACACGAAGCCGCCCTGTCCGGAATTACTGATCACCCTCACCACGATCACATTTTTACCCGCTTTCAGCACATTGGCCGGAACCTTGTACCAACGGGGCGGATATTGATAGCTGGTGGTGCCGACAAACACGCCATTGATAAACACGGAGTCGGCATCGACAATCCGTCCCAGATTGAGTTTTGCAGGTTGTGCAGCCTGAGCAGCAGAGAGTTCTATTTCCTTGCGGAACCATACCACGCCGTTTACCGGTCCCAAAGGGGTATTTGCCCAATATCCGGGAACTTTCATCGTGGCCCAATCGGTCGTGTTCAGGTTCGGTTCAAACCAGTTGGTGGCCGAATCTTTGTAGCCTTCGTCTTTTTGCCTCAACCTGCTGTACCAATCGCGAATCTTCGCCTGTTCCTGTGACTCGATTTGATTGATCAACAATTGATCTTTGAAGCGTTGTGCCTCTGCGTAATATTCGGGAAAAGCTTTTAGCGCTTCTTCACTGATCCACGCCTGTGCGGGCGAGCCACCCAGACTGGCATTGACAATACCTACCGGTATTTGATATTTTGCCTGGATCTCTTTGGCAAAGAAATAGGCCGCTGCCGAGAAAGCAAGCACGTTATCCGGATTGGCTGCCCTCCATTCCCCGGACGGTAAATCTGACTGGGGTGTATTGAAGTCATATCGTTGCGGAACGCTAAAGAAACGAATGTTAGCGTTCGTAGAATTGGCAATTTCCGATTCGTATCGCGGTCTAACTCGGTACATGGGCAGCTCCATATTGGATTGCCCCGAAGCCAACCACACATCGCCGATGAGAATATCCCGGAGGGTCATTTCATTGCTGGCCTTCAGCGTCATGGTGTAAGGTCCACCAGCCTTCATCTGCGGAAGCGTAACGGTCCATTCGCCCTGTGTAGTGGCGGCTGTTTCGTATCTCTTTTGGTTAAATTCGATCTTCACCTTTTCGTTAGGTGAGGCCCAACCCCATATTTTCAGTGCGGTATTGCGTTGTAACACCATTCCGTTGCCTATCAGTTTCGGTAATCTGATTTGAGCATAAGAAATGATGGATAGGCTTGCGAATAGCAGGCAGAGGGTGAGTTGTTTGAGTTGTTTGAGTTGTTTTTTCATTGTCATTCGTTATTTTGGTTACTAAACCTGACAGGTTTTAAAAACCTGTCAGGTTTGTCCAAATAGGATATTGTCTTTTTAACCGTATTCTGTTCTTGTACGCTCCATCTCCTCCCCTTCGGGGGAGTCCCGATAGCTATCGGGAGGGAGGGGTCTCTCTCATCTTCCACTCACAATCTCAATCGTCTTCCCCTCCAATCCTCTTGACTTACCCGTCAGCTTAATAGTTCCCGGCTCTCCTTTCTTCGCCCGGACAATCACCAGGCAAAGGCCGTTAAAGGCTTCGCGTTCCTTCGATGGGAAAGCGACAAGATTGGTCGCATCACCGTTATCAGTCGCTACGATTTCCCCCGGCCCTTCGATGGAGAACTGCAATGTATTGTTGGCACGCGGAACGGTCATCCCGTTTTTATCCGTTATCCGGACGGTGATAAAGGAAAGGTCGTATCCGTCGGCTTTAATTTTGCTACGATCTGCGGAGAAATCCAGTTTAGCCGGTTCACCGGTCGTTTTTACCGTCTCTTCAGCCCACTTTTGTCCGTTTTTGTAGGCAATCACTTTCAGTTCTCCCGGTTGGTATTTCACCTCATCCCAGCGCAGGCGGTATTCGTATTGTCCTTTTTTCTTGCGACCCAAAGATTGTCCATTCAGGAAGAGTTCCGCCTCATCGCCTGAGGTAAATACATGCACTGGTGTGATCTCTCCTACTCTTTCCGGCCAGTTCCAATGTGGGAGGATATGCACCATCGGCATTTCGGGACGCCAGTGTGCCTGGTAGAGATAGAAGCGGTCTTTGGGGAATCCGGCCAGGTCGATGATGCCGGTATAGGAGCTGCGTGCCGAATAGTAAGGTGTCGGTTCTCCGATGTAGTCAAATCCGTTCCAGACAAACTCTCCGGCCACGAAAGGATGTTGTTCCAGCGAGCCAAATACCCTTTCTGCCGAGGAACCAAAGTCCACGGCATGCTGTTCGTAAGCACTGACCTGACAGTTTTTAGAATCTCCTCCCCGTCCGTCGCGTATGATGTCGCTGACTTTGGCGGTTACGGGGAAGAGATAGACACCGCGGCTACTGGCTGCCGATGCTGTTTCGGTACTGAGAATCATTTTTCCCGGGAACTTCTGATGATACGGGTCGTACTGCGGTGCTGTACGGATACGTTCCGTTCCTTCAAACTCCGGGTCTTGGCGAATTCCCTCGCCCTGATAGTTCAACCCGATGACATCCAGCACGGCGGGCAACGGCATATCGGGTTTGGCGTAGTTCATCGCTCCGGTGGTGGGGCGGGTCGGGTCTTCCTCTTTGACAAACGCCTGCAAACGACGGGCTACTTTCGCTCCCTCTTCGCCGGTATATTGCTCTCCTACTTCATTTCCAAAACTCCACAAAATCACCGATGGAACATTCCGGTCGCGTCGCACAAAAGCACGTGCATCCGGCTCTGACCAATCCGGGAATATCAGGTGGAAATCGTGCGGAGTCTTTTTGGTCTCCCACGAATCGAAGATTTCATCGATCACCAGGAAGCCCATCCGGTCGGTTAGCTCCAACAGTTCAGGTGCGGGTGGATTGTGCGACATGCGGATAGCGTTACATCCCATCTCCCGCAGGATTTCCAACTGACGTTGTGCAGCACGCACGTTGAATGCCGAACCCAGTGCGCCCAAATCATGGTGCTGGTTAACTCCTTTGATAGCGATGTGCTCACCATTTACCATCAACCCTTTATCGGCACTGTATTCGATAGAGCGGATGCCGAAACGGGTTTCGTATTTATCCACCGGCTTTCCGTTTACACTCAATGTGGTTACCGCCAGATAGAGATTGGGCGTTTGCGTAGGATGCGGTCCCCAGAGTTTCGGATTTTTGAGCACGAGCGAGCCTGTTACTTTAGCATTCGCTCCCGCTGCTATGGTTGTCATTGCCGGGGGGAAACCAGCAACGGCTTCTCCGCTCTTGTTTCCGTTGGCATCCAACGAATAAATACGGGTAACGGCTGCTACACCGGCACTCTTCTTCGAATTATTATCAACAGTCACTTCGAGATGGACAGTGGCCGAGGTTTTTGAAACATTTTTGGTGGTGATGTAAGTGCCGTATTGTCCAACATGCACCGGATTGGTCTTTATCAACCACACATTGCGGTAAAGCCCTGCCCCCGGATACCAACGCGCGGAATAGTTGGGATTATCCAACCGGATAGCCAATTGATTCACACCACCCGGCACGACATAAGGAGTCAAATCCACGCGCCAGGAGTTGTAACCGTAAGGCCAACCACCCACCAGTTTACCGTTGCACCAGACTATGGCGTATGACATTGATCCGTCTATATCGAGAAAAATTGATTTGCCTGCATCTGTTTTCGGAATATCGAGCTTTCTGCGATACCAGGCTACACCGTTGACAGGCAGGCGTCCCATACCGCCACCGACTTCGGCATTATCCCCTTTCATAAACGGTCCTTTGATTGCCCAGTCGTGAGGGAGGCTTATCTTTTCCCACGCACTGTCATCAAAGTTGCTTTGGACAAACGGGAAATCTCCTCCCGGATTTCCGGCAGGACGGATATGTCGTTTGGCCTGGTCTTTGATAAACGCATTTCCCGAAGGGAGAATCCAGGACTTCAAGACCTGTTGCGTTGCTTCGGCTTTGACAGCTTCGGTAGGCTTTGTATCTGCATCTTTGCTATCATTATTTTCCGTAACTGCCGGACGAACGTCATAAATCAGGTTATCGGCTTTATCGGCGGATGGGTATTTGTAGAATTTCCAGCCGGAGTTGATCAAAATACGTTCGCGGAGTTGAGTTTTCTTCGGGGGCTGGGTTTGTCCCCAGGCGGTTGATCCGGTCAGCAAACCTAACCCGACTATTGCGGCATAGAGCTTGCGACCAACGAAACGGGTAAGAAAAGATGATTGGTTGTTTTGGTGTGTCATCATGATTTTATTTTCAGGTAATCAGTATATTGTAGAAACGTTTGAATGCCGGACACCAAAGACTAAGCAACGGGCCGGCATCCTGACAAGGACTAATACAAAACTAACAGTTTTTATTTTGATTTGACTATCACACTCCACTATATGCGGAGAAACCGCCATCAACAGGCAATACCACTCCGGTAATAAAGCTGGCTGCCTCGCTGCACAGGAACTGGATAGCGCCGTTCAGCTCGTTGATATCCCCGAAGCGGTTCATTGGTGTTTTAGCCAATACCTTCTTGCTGCGGTCTGTCAACGATCCGTCCGGGTTAAGCAGTACGGCGCGGTTTTGATCTCCGATGAAGAAGCCCGGAGCCAGTGCATTGACACGTACTTTGTCTCCGTATTTCATGGCAAACTCCATTGCCAGCCATTGGGTAAAGTTACTGATACCGGATTTAGATACCGAATAACCCGGCACGCGGGTAATCGCACTGATTGCCGCCATGGACGACATATTGATAATGCTACCCTCGCCCTGATCGGCCATCACTTTTCCAAAGACGATGCTGGGATATACTGTTCCGTTCAGGTTCAGGTTGGTCACCTTTTCCCAATCCGATATTTTCATATCGAAAATGTGTTGATCGGGATTGAGGGTTGCTCCCGGCAAATTACCTCCGGCGATATTCAACAGAATATCGATTCTGCCCCATTTCTCTACAATCTGTTTGGCTGTATTTTCCAGACTTTCGATATCGAGGACATTGCCCACAAAACCGATTACCTCTCCGCCTAACTCTTTCAACTCGGCGACTCTCGCATCCAGCTGCTCCTGACGAAGGTCCAGAGCAACTACTTTGGCTCCTGCTTTTACAAAACTGCGGGCAACGCTTCCGCCCAATACCCCACCGGCTCCGGTGATTACCGCTACCTTACCGGCAATGCTAAACATTTCGTTCATGTGTCTATAATTTTTTTTTGATTACACATGGTACCGATAATTATCGGTATCGCATACATTGTCATACTTTTTGGAGAACAACAGTGCATGCTCGTTTCATGGTATTCCGATTATTCGTTATTATCTGGTTAAATCATCTTTGACTACCGCCATCATACCTTCCACCTGAGCCAATGCCAGCATACGGCCGTGGAAGGAGTAACCCGGATTGTAGCCCTTATCGGCATCATCCAGCATCAGGCGACCGTGATCGACGCGCATCGGGAGGGTCGGATTCTCTTTCTCAAAAATGCGAATCAGTTCAATTAATCGTCCGCGTCCTTCGAGGTGGGACGATTCGATGAAGTTGCCGTTTTCCATCACGTTTGTACTACGCAGGTGAACGAAATGGGTCCGTTTGGCGTATTTAGCGGCCAACGCCGGAACATCATTGTGGATTCCTGCGCTCAAAGAACCCGCACAGAAGGTAAGACCGTTATGAGGATTATCCACTGCTTTCAGAAACCAGTCGATGTCGTTTTCACAGGTCACAATGCGGGGCAATCCCAATACCTGGAAGGGGGGATCATCGGGGTGTACGCACATGTTCACGCCAAACTCTTCACACACCGGCATTATGGCAGCCAGGAAGTAGCGCATATTTTCGCGCAACTGATCGCGGTCAATGCCTTCATACTGTTTCAATAAACGACGAAAGATCGCTACCGGGTTTTGATCGCCCTCTTTGATGTTTCCGTTTACAAAACCCTGGGTCTTCACGATAATGGTATCTACCAAATCATCTTTTTCGGCCTCGGTGATTACTTGATCGAGTTCTGATACCTTGGCCAGCTCTTCATCGGTATAATCCTGTTCTGCGCCTTCGCGTTGCAAAATGCAGGTATCGAAGTAAGCAAAGCGGATTTTATCGAAATAGAGCGATGAAGTACCGTCAGCCCACGGATGCGCCAGGTCGGTGCGAATCCAGTCAATCACCGGCATGAAGTTGTAGCAAACGGTTTTCACTCCGCATTTTCCCAGATTGGCCAGACTCACTTTGTAGTTTTCGATCAGTTGCTCGCGTTCCGGTCCGGCATATTTGATCGCTTCGCTTACGGGCAGACTTTCCACTACCGACCAGCGAAGACCAAAAGATTCGATGTAATTTTTCAAATCCTCAATGGCTTCCGTCGTCCAGATTTCGCCATTTGGAATATCGTGCAAAGCGGTGACAATGCCTTCCACTCCGATTTGTCTCAGCATGGCAAGCGTAATCTTATCCTTCTTGCCAAACCAACGCCATGTTTTTTCCATAGGTAATATTGTTTGTATTGTTAATTCAATCGTTTTTCTCTGACTCAGTGTTGGTTTCAGGAAAGGGAAGAGGTGATTTCGATCACCTCCTCCTTTCCATACCACACAACCATCACCACTTGACTATTATTTTGACAACAGATATGTCCTCACGGACACAAGATGTTTATATGTAATCATACAACCGCCCCTAAATCTAAAGGGGACTTAAAGAGAGTGCAAATCATTTATAGAATCACTTTTATCAGCTTCATAAGTCGAAGTAAAAACCATGTTTCCTCTGCGGCCAAAGTCCCCTTTAGGGGATTTAGGGGCAATAAAAAAAATGTATCATGATTCTTTTACCACTTAATCAACCTATTATTTTCTAATTATGATGCGTCATATTCAGTTTAATCTTCATCAGCTCATCCAGGTCATGTACCGGGCGCTCGATATCGTAAGGAATCGGACGCTTTGAGAACTGCTGAAAATAGAGCAGACAAGCATCTTTCCACCACACCGCATCGCGCGACTGAATGCGCAGTTTGGATTGGATCTGGCTGAATCGTTCTTGATCCACATATTTCTCCATCTGGTCCCAGACGGTCTGGTAATGACGAACCTGTTTTACGCCTGAGTCATATTTGTAGCACAGCTCACTCCAAAGCGTGTTTCCACTCTTCATCCGGTAATCCCACGGCACATGGTGAAACCAAAGCAGGTATTTCTCCGGACAGGTGGAAAGGTTATTATATTCCTCTTTTAAAGGGGAATAATATTGCGAAACAGCATCGCTTCCCTGCGTAGTGCGGTCAAAACCCAATCCGATGCTGTCCGCTTTGTGATAATAGCGGGGCAACCAGTCTTCACGCGCCCCCGGCACTTCACACCAGGGCTCCGGTCCGTAGTGGTGTTCCCAGGCAAAAATATGGTGCAGACCGAGAGGCATCATGTAATTGACCACCGTTTCATGCGAAGTGACCAACATCTCCTTCACCGGATTGACAAAGGCTGGCTCTCCGGTAAATGTCATGTGAATCCATTCGTCGGCAATATCGGAAGCGGACAAATTGTTATTCCAGGCCAAACGTCCGAATGCGTACCAGTTGGCCTGCGCAAAGGTATATCCGCACCAGTTCGCATCTTCACCGATATTAGCTACACCGGCAATCGCCGTTATGGGTTGTTTAAAGAGTGTTCCATCAGTTACTTTGGCTATCGTGGAACCTTTTCCCTTGCAATAGGTATCGCTTTGAAGAAACTCATGCCACAACGATGCCAGAAAAACAAGGTGGTTGGAAAATCCAAGGTACTCCTGTGTGATTTGCCATTCGGGCATCAGCGCTGTTTTCTTCATCGCTCCGAATAACGGGCTAAAGGCTTCTCGTGGCTGGAAGTCAATCGGACCGTTTTTTACCTGAACAATCACATTGTCCCGAAACTTGCCGTCCAGCGGTTGAAATTCCTTGTAAGCCAGCTTTGCCCGTTCATCTTTTCCCGGGGAATAGACAAACGCCCGCCACATCACGATTCCGTCGTGCGGTTTAAGCGCATCAGCCAGCATATTGGCTCCGTCGGCATGCGTGCGGCCGTAGTCCTGCGGACCGGGTAGTCCTTCGGAATTGGCTTTTACCAGAAAGCCTCCGAAATCGGGAATCAGTTTGTATATCTCATCGGCTTTGTCTTTCCACCATTTCCGAACAGCCGGTTTCAACGGATCTGAATCCGGCAGACCACCCAGCTTTGCAGGAGAAGAGAAGTTGATAGAAAGATAGACTTTGATGTTGTAGGGCCGTAACGCTCCTGCAATCGCTTTTACCTTTTGAAGATTCGCTGTCGAAAGCATTTCAGGAGAAGCATTTACGTTATTGAGTACCGTTCCGTTAATGCCGATGGAGGCATTTGCCCGGGCATATTCGGTATATCTCGGTGAAACCTTTCCCGGCAGTTCATCCCATTTCCAGATGGAACGACCGGCATAACCACGCTCTACCGTTCCATCGAGGTTATCCCAATGATTGAGCACACGGACATTGTAGGATGGCTTTTCAGTAATATTCAGTTCTTCATTTGCTTTACCGGTCTGAATCAACCTCAACAGATGAAAAGCACCGTACAACAGACCTTTACCGGAAGCTGAAGCGATCAGGGTTACTTTTTGCCCATCTATCCGGACGGTTTTAATCAGGTAACCTTCCGCTCCAAGTTGTTTTAGTTGGTTATTTAATCCCAGGCGGGAAATAGCTTTATGGGTTGGGGTTGCAAAAAGTACCGCATTATTTTCAGGTTGGCTAACTACCTGCGGAAGAGTTCCCGTCATTTCGGAAATAGCACGGCGATACTCCTTTACAGCCAGCTGCATAGTATCTCCGGCAACTTTCCCGGTTGGCACATCAGCACCTTTTGTTGCAGCGTAACGGAGCCACAACTGATGGCCGTCTTCGGCGAACGTACTGAGTACCGATATGCAGGCAATTAACCAAATTCCTATTCGTTTTTTCATCAGCTACAATCCGTTATTATTTTTCACCTCCACCATCGATGGTTTTGATGGTTCCGTCTTCGTTATACTCCAGCTCAACCACCTTGATACTGCGCAACCAGGTTTTTCCTCCCGAAGGCACGCTGTCATGGTGGAAAAGATACCATTTCCCCTTAAACTCTACAATGGAATGGTGCGTTGTCCAACCGACTACCGGAGTCAGGATAACCCCCTGGTAGGTAAAGGGCCCGTAGGGATTATCGCCCACCGCATAACAGAGCTGGTGCGTATCGCCCGTTGAATAAGAGAAGTAATACTTCCCATTGTATTTGTGCATCCAGGGGCCTTCGAAGTAGCGACGGTCATTATCTCCGGCTTTCAGGGGTTCGCCGTTTTCATCGAGAATCACGACATCTCGCGGCTCTTCAGCAAACTCCAGCATATCGTCGCTGAGTTTGGCTACACGGGCATACAAAGCCGGTTCATCATCGGCAGGAAATGCCGGATTCTCAATGGCTTTGTTGTCGCGGTAACGTTGCAATTGCCCGCCCCACAATCCACCGAAGTAGATGTAATAGTCATCTTCATTGTCCTCCAGCACAGCCGGGTCAATCGAGAAACTGCCTTTGATGGGGTCGCTTTGCGGAATAAACGGACCTTCCGGTTGATCGCTGACAGCTACGCCAATACGAAAAATATCGTTCTTGTCTTTTAATGGGAAATAGAGATAGTATTTGCCGTTTTTGCAGGCTGCATCGGGTGCCCACAACTGACGTCCTGACCATGGAATATCTTTCACATCCAATACAACACCGTGGTCAGTCACTTCGCCATCTATATCGTCCATTGAAAATACGTGGTAATCACGCATATCGAAGTGGTCGCCGTTATCGTTTTCGGGAATGCCCGATTCGATGTCGTGAGAGGGGTAAATGTAAATCTTACCGTTGAATACGTGGGCCGAAGGGTCTGCTGTATAGAGGTCTCTAACTAAGTAGCGTGGTGTTTTCATAGATGTTCTATTTGATGATTATGTTATTGAATGACTTTGTATAAACTCGTAATTTTGCCCCTCCCCAGAAGCTGCGTGAAAACTCATAGTGGCAATCTGGCTTTTTATCTTTCTGACCCCAGAACCCCCAAAATGGGGGCTGTAACGCAGTCCAAAACATGGATATTAGCACATTTAATTAGCCTATTTACCCGATTCCCATCCTTTTCGCACCACTCCTCCCCACTTTGGGGAGGCTGGGAGGGGTCAGCAAGTAAATGATCAGACCCCGCAATATCTGAACCAGTCAAAGTCAGCACAATTATCCGACTCTTGCTTATTGGAACTGGCATACATGCCAATATATGTCCCGGTAAATCCTTCGTTCACAGTGGAGCTCAACAATGAGGCTGCGAGTCCATTAGCAAAGGAAATATATTCGCCTTCATTCGTCCCGAAATAGAAGTCGTAAGTCGTGGTGCATCCTCTGACCGTCAGGTATAGCTTTCCATCGGAAGGCAATTCCACTGAAGAAATCAGGCTGCGTACCCCTTTTTCAGTTTTGAATAACGAAAGGATTGGTTTGCCTGCCTCTTTTCCTTTTACGAAAATGTAGTTGAAGCGGTCGTCACTCAGCAGTACCATTCCGGCTTCTTCTTTTTCTGTATTAGGAGAGAATTCCATTACAGTAGTTGCCTGAAACTCTTTGTGCTGCTGGCGTCTGCCCACAAAAGCCGGATTACAGATTTCCTGAATCACTTCGGGTTGCAGGTAAAGACGCACATTTCCGGGACAGGCGGTAAGAGAATAAAGTTCCTTTTGCGGCGGATGCACGGTATTCCAAACCATTCCCAACTCTTCCGCACCAAAATCATCACACGGGTCTTGCAACGGATACGGACATGAAGGCAGATTCGGTAAACGCTCCTGAGCGTTGATCAGGCCGTTTTCATTATCCAGTATCGGCCAGCCATCTTCCGCCCAAATGATGGGTGCAAGGAAAGTTTCACGTCCCAGGTTGTAATTTAGTCCTTCGTAGGGTCTGACTCCGAGCAATGCCATCCACCATTCACCGTTCTGTGTTTCCACAATGTCGGCATGACCAACCACAGCAATCGGACTCATCAGTGAAATATGACGGTGCGTAACAATCGGGTTGCGCGGACAAATCTCATAATCGCCGTCAATCGTTTTGCAACGCGCCATCATCACGGAGTGGTTGGTAAAGGTTCCTCCTTCAGCCACCAACAGGTAATACCAACCGTCCTTTTTGTAAATATGAGGCGCTTCAATCCATTTGCTGCGGGTTTTCTTGCCATCCCAAATCAGGGAGCGTTCTCCGATAAACTGGAATGTTACAGGATCGAGTTCACACAAATAAATGGCATGATGGCCTTCATATTCACCCGGAGTGATGATGCAGTTCCCGGTATACCACGCCCGTCCGTCATCATCAAAATAGACTGTTGAGTCAATGCCATCAGCTCCTTCCACAAAGATGGGATCGCTCCACGGACCCGCAGGGTTGGACGCCGTGATGATGTAATTATCGCGGCGGGCTTCTCTCCCTTCCGACACAAAGGTGTTGATGATGTAAAACGTTCCTTTGTGATAACGGATGGTAGGCGCCCAGAGGCCGAGCGACGTTTCGCAGTTTTTATAATCGAGCTGATCGGGGTGGTGGATTCCGTGTCCGATCTGCTCCCAATGTACCAGGTCTTTGCTGTGAAAGATAGGCAATCCGGGATAATATACGAACGAGGAGGTCACCATGTAGTAGTCCTCCCCGACCCGACAGATGGAAGGGTCGGGGTAGAAACCACTGAGTATGGGATTTGAGAAGGTTTTCTGTGTCATTTGTCTGTAAAATCAGATTTTAATCACAGCCTTCACGATATCTGCTTTGTTGTGAGCGCATTCGGTAAGGCCTTCCTGTATTTCATCCAACGAGTAAATGTTGGTAACAATATCC
The DNA here is from genome assembly GCA_963668555.2 of Bacteroidales bacterium. Lineage (GTDB taxonomy): Bacteria > Bacteroidota > Bacteroidia > Bacteroidales > UBA7332 > CAXXIC01. Next base: position 2,169,173 of record CAXXIC010000001.1, on the reverse strand, counting down.
TTGATTTTTACCGCTCCCTGAGCCACGCTTTCGATTGCCAGCGGATAGATATTGCGGTAACGGAACACCGATTTTATGGTCAGCTCTTTATCCAGGATTACATTGACCGGCATTTTGATGGTTTCGGTAGCATTATATCCCACCAGTACCAGGGTCGAGCCTTTTTTCGCCATTTTGATCAACTGTGCGGTGGTGATTTCTGTTCCTGCGGTTTCGATAGCCAGGTCACAACCCTTGCCTCCAGTCAGCTCCATGATTTTGGCAACCGCATCTTCTTCCTTGCCGTTGATTACTCCGGTTGCACCTAACTGCATCGCTTTTTCAAGACGCTTAGGCATGATGTCCACAACGTACACTTTCGATACTCCCATCGCTTTCAAGGCCAGCAAGGTAACCAATCCGATACAACCGGCACCGGTGACAACTGCTGTCTGACCCACCTGAGCCCCTCCCTGCAATGCAGCATGGAAGCCGACAGCCAACGGTTCGATCAAAGCACCTTCCATCGTGCTTACATTATCCGGCAGTTTGAAGCAAAGGCTGGCCTGGTGGGCCACATATTCCTGATAAACACCGTTTACCGGCGGTGTCGCAAAGAAAATCACATCTTCGCAAAGATTATATTTACCGGCCTTGCAGTGTTCGCACTCGCCACAGGTTTTACCGGGCTCTAATGCGACACGATCTCCCACCTTCAGGTGTTTAACCTTCTCTCCAACCTCAACGACGGTTCCGGCACATTCGTGACCGAGAATGAAAGGAGTCTCCACAATAAAATTACCGATACGTCCGGTTTCATAGTAGTGCAGATCTGAGCCGCATACGCCGACATATTCCAGTCTTACCAATACTTCGTCACTTTGAGCAGTCGGTTTTGCTGTTTCCTGAAGTTCGACTTTATACAAGTCGGTCATTATGGCTGTTTTCATTGTAATTTGTGTTTTTATGAGGATGAATTAGTTAAGGTTATAGATCTTATTTCGACTGTTTCGTCCGGGAAGCCTCGCGAATAATCGCTTTCACCACCGGTTTAGGCTGATAGTTCCGGTCAAAGAGTAGCGGATAGTCTTTCCGGCCTGGAATGGGCCAGTCATTGCGCCAGGTCTGGTGGTCAGTCACTCCCCAAATCGTTACTCGGCTGATTTTATCGCTGTGTTTAATAAAGAGCTTGAAGAATTCGCCCATTCTTTTATTCCATTGGGCCGCCACTTTTTTCGGCATACCGTTGGGATAAGGATTCATCTTTTTATCATAGGCATATTTCATACCCACATCAGCGCCGACATTTTTAGTCGGGAAAGGAATTACAGTAATGTCAAGTTCAGTAATCATTACCTTTACCCCCAAAGCGGCAAACTCGACGATGCTCTTCTCTTCTTCGGCAACTGATGGAAAATCCATCGAGAAATGACCCTGCATGCCGATACCATCCACTTTCACTCCCTGCTGCTGTAAGTTCCGGATCATTTTGATCACTCCGGCTCTTCTACCGGGATGAGCCATCGAGTAATCGTTATAAATCAGTTGCGCTTCGGGATCTACCTCTCTGGCAAACTGAAACGCCAACCGGATGTAATCCTCGCCGATGATCTGGTAAAACTTGCTGGGTCGGAATGATCCGTCATCCATAATGGCTTCATTGACCACATCCCAGCTTTTGATTTTTCCTTTGTAACGGGTCATTACCGTGGTGATGTGCTTTCTCATCCGTTCGATCAGGACTTCACGGGAAACGTCTTTTCCCTCAACATCGGTAAAGAACCATTTCGGCGCCTGCGAATGCCAGATCAGCACATGACCGTGTACGTAAAGGTTATTCCTGACTCCAAAATCAACATAGCGGTCTGCCTGGGTAAAATCAAACTTTCCCTCTACGGGCTGGATGACCTCGCTTTTCATACAGTTTTCGGCGGTGATCGAGTTGAATTGCTGCAATAGAATTTTGTCCGAAAGTGTGTCTTTGCCGGAAGCCTGGTCATCGTTAATCGCTGCTCCAATCAGAAACTTGCCTGAGAGGGCACTTTTCAGCGTTTGCTTCGCATAGATTCCGGATGGTGTCAACGCCCATGAAAAAAGCATAATTGCTGTAACCAATGATATTCTAATCCGCATCTGTATATTGTTTTATTGAAATCTGAATTTAGCAACCGGGGATAAAATCCGGCATTAATCAACTGTAGAAGGTATAACTTCTAATACGGGTTCTGAAGCCTCGTTTGCAGAAGTTCTTCGGGCTTTCAGTTCTGCTTCGATCTTCACTTCCATCTTCTTATCAATTACATAGAAGAAAAGTAGGCCAGCGCCAATCAGGAACGGAATGGTCGGGAATATACTGACCAGCATCTTGGCGCCCTGGGCAACCGACTCGGGTTGAACAATCGTTGTTCCGGAAGCCGCTTTGGGGATGTAACCATACAGGCTTAGAATCCACGCGACCAATGCGCCGCCAATGGAAAGCCCGGCTTTCAGACCGACCATCATGGCTGAAAAAATGATCGCAGTCGCACGGCGTTTAGTCCTCCACTCTGAGTAATCGGCCACATCGGCAATCATTGCCCAGAGTATCGGTATGGTTACACCATAAGTAAGTCCGTGAAGCATCTGCGATGCGAAAATGAAAAGAATATTTTTTGGTGAGAAAAAGATAAAGTCAAACACAAAGAATGTAGCTATCAGTAAGCCAGTTATATAAACATCGCGTTTGCCATATTTATCTGCAAATCTTTTGGAGAAAGCAATACCGATCATCATACAGATGATTCCTCCTCCATTGAATAATCCAAATCCGGCCGAAACAGGATCGGTACCAAAGAAATTAAGTCCCAGAACAGACAGTGGTTTAACGATCGGACTGATAAAATCGGTCAGAGCTTCTTTATCCACATAATTATTGAAATAATAGACATAAGCACCACCTTTCATCGCCAGCGTGATAAATACCAGAATGGTCAGGGTAAGCATAATCAGCCATGGGCGGTTGTGCGAAAGGTCAGTCAAATCGTCTTTTAAAGATGATTTCTGCGCCGGATTCGGCACAATACGCTCACGGGTAGAGAAAAATGTAATCAGTAACAGGATCGTACCGACAATAGAGAGCCAGGTCATCACGATTTCAATCCCGACTGCCTTGTCTCCCTTACCGGCAAACTGGATAATGGGTAACATAAATACCTGAACGAAAAACTGGGCGAAAGTTACCGCCACAAAGCGGTACGCCGATATGCTGTTTCGTTGAGACATATCTCCGGTCAATACTCCACTCAGGGCAGAATATGGCAGGTTGCTTGATGCATATAACAACAACAGGAAAGTATAAGTAACTGCTGCATAGATTAATTTCCCTTTATAAGTAAAATGCGGTGTCGAGAATGCCAGAAATGCAACTACACCCAAAGGGACTGCCGTGTACAATATCCAGGGTCTGAATTTCCCCCACCTTGAACTGGTTCGGTCGGCCAACACCCCGATAACCGGATTAAATGCAAAAGCTGCCACCAATCCCACTGCGAGCATTACGATGGAGGCATCGGTGTTTTTTAATCCATAAATATCAGTATAAAAATAAGCTAAATAGGTAATCAGAGTCTGGAAAACCAGGTTGGCCGCTAAATCTCCAAGACTGTAACCTACTTTCTCAAAAAATGAGACTTTCTGTGTTGACAAATCCATATAATCGGTGTGTTAGTAGTATTTTACTTTTTGTTCAGGAAAAACGAATTGCTTTCCCTTCATGAAACGGCATACCATTAGCCATGCAACAATGAAATTACATTGTATGCAAATAATGTTTGTCGCTAAAATCTAAGATTGAAATGATACAAGAAAAATATTTTTAAACCTATTGAATCCTATGCGTATGGCATTCGCCAAAATGAAAAGAGAGAGAGAGTATTTTAAACCTGACAGGCGGTCGGGCCTGTCAGGTTTGTAATTAGATGATTCTGAAACTAAATATTAATTAATACCCCGGGTTCTGATAAGCAGCTTTTTCTTCTGCAGACATCTGCATAGCATCAAACTGACGGGTAGGAATAGGACGCAGATATTGATACTTTTCAATTGTACGGGTATATGCCTTCGGAGTATGGTTGTAGTTGGTAACCTCGTTTCCGCAGATTTCGTAAGAACCGGCGAGCTCTGCCCATTTCTGAGTACGTACTAAATCATGCCAGCGATAGCCTTCGCCAAAAAATTCGCGTGAACGTTCCGCTAAAATATAGTTAACATCAATCGTAGCAGGAGTTGCCGCAACCATAGCAGCACTATTGTCTGCTACTTTGGCAGTATTTCCGTTGTTATCAAAGCGCCATTTTCCAGCACGAGCACGAATAACATTAATCAATCCTCTTGCACTTCCATCATTAGCATAAGTTCCGGTGACAGCTTTTGTACTTGCTCCTTTCACTGCAGCTTCAGCGGCGGTAAAGAAGAGTTCAGAGAATTTAGCTACCGGGAAAGGACGAGTGATACCTCCATTAGGTTGTCCCAAGCCTGTTCCATTATCAGTGCGATAAGTACCAATCTTCCAAAGGTTAGGATAAGCATATCTGCTTATACCACGTGGCCCAATTACATAGTCTGCTCTTCCGGGCAACTCTCCTGCTCCAACATTACTTTTACCCGGTGCAATTGGATATGTAATTGGTGTGGCTGGTTCTTCATCCAGGAAGGTAAGAATAGCATCTCCATTTGATACTGGCAGCCCGTTTGCATTATACAAAATATCATTTGTAATTCCTGCTTTTTTCCAGTTAGCACGAAAATCGGTCACAAAAGTTCCATCAAAGCGAGAGTCATTGGTTTTATCAGCAAATGTATTGGTAACAACCCCAATCGGAGGAGCCATACATTTCCATGGACGGCCATAAGCCTGTGCTGCTTCACGTTGTACAGATCTTACAAATGCAGCCTGCGATGCAGTGGTAGCACTTTGTAGGAATGTGTAATCCCAGGTTACCATCCAGGCAGCAAAGTTACCGGGAGATGAACCGGAGTTATATGAGTGACTGGATCCATCATAAAACTCACTACCTTCAGTGTGGTCGGCATACAGCAACATCTCTTTGTTACGGTCGTTCTGAGCCAGGTTAACATCGTAGTACGTTGCCTGTAAGCCAAAAGAACCCGGATCCTGAATACCAGCGACTGCTACATCGTATGCCTGCTGATAATACCACTGGGCATTATGCCCGTCAGGATCTACCCGGTCACAGAGTGGATAAGTCGGGATATTGTTTGGATTTTCAAGCCACCATCCGTAAGTCAGGTATGCCTTTGCCAAATAAAGACGTGCCAGAGTCTTGGTTGCACCTCCGGTTACGCGTCCGGCTGCTGGTAAATCACTGACCGCTTTCAGCAAATCAGGGAATATCGCTTTGGTATAAACTTCAGGTACTGTATTGCGCTTTGAATATCGGGAAGGCGTAATGTTAAACTTCAATTCGCCTGATCCTAAATCCAAAGGAACTCCACCAAAAGTCTGTACGAGCAAAAAGTAATCGAATGCGCGGAAGAATCTGGCCTCTGCTATCAGTGCGTTCGATATTGTTCCCACTGCAGTAGCATTTTCAATGATCCCGCTGGCATTATTAATGTCAGGGAAAGATTGATTCCACAAAATATCAGAACGTGAACTGGAAGGTGTTAGTGATCCAACACCGGAAAGATCCGCATCTTTATAGTTTCCATCTGCACCATGACCATAGGTATATTCATCGGTACCGGTCTCACAAATGTTGAGCCAATAGCCATTTCCATACAAGTTACGTAGATGGGCATACAAAGCTGTTACACCACCGGTTACACCATTTTCCGTTTTGAAATACTCCGGTGTATAAATACTGCGCGGTTTTTCATCCAAAACATCAGAGCAACTGACCATCAGCAATGCTAATAGAGCTCCACCTATATATTTTTTTATATCTGTACGTTTCATTGTTATCTATTTAAAATGTTAAATTAAGACCAATCAAATAGTTGCGTGTAGAAGGCGTATTGGTGCCTATTGTGAGCAAACGCTTCAGGTTTGAAGAGTATGCCACTGCCGCATTTTCATTACCATACGAGTTGGTTTCAGGATCCATGCCTGATTCTTTTTTATATGGCGAGAACAATACAAATGGATTCTGTACAGTACAGTAAATGCGCACTTTCTCAATCCCTGTATTTTTCAATAGTTTTTTGTTGAAATCGTAACCTAACGTTATGGTACGTATCTTCAGGTATGATGCGTCAAAATAACCTAATGTGCTACCATATTTTGGGTTATTACTGCTTTCAATTCCACCTGGTTTTGGGTACTTAGCATCTGTGTTTTCCGGTGTCCAGTAATCCACTTTCACGTTTCCTCTACGTCCGCTAAGCATATTCAGATAACCGGCTGATGAGTAAAGCGTACTGATTAGGGTTCCTCCTCTTTTGAAAGCCCCAACGATACTCAGATCAAATCCTTTGTAGGCAACACGTGTATTGAAACCACCTTCAAAATCCGGATTAAGATCCATAATCTGACGGTCATCATCGTTTACTTGACGTTTTGGAGTACCATCTTCGTTATAACCGCCAGTATATTTCACCTTAATCATACCCGCATTACCACCCGGCTCTAGTTTTTGCAGATATTTGTAATCTGCATCTGACTCATTCCAAAGGCCGACTTTTTGATAATCATAAATCACATCAATCGGATGACCTACGAACCACCAGTTAGCTTTATCTTCTTGTCCGCCTGAAAGAGCGACCAGCTTATTGCGATTGGCATACAAGTTAAGTCCAGCCTCCCAGGTCCATCCATTATGATTATCCAGAATCACACCATTCAGAGAAAGCTCAATACCTTTATTTTGGGTTTTGCCAATATTATCCATATAACTAGGCACTCCCGCAGTCGGCGGCAGTCCGACACTCAGAAGGACATCATGCGTATTTTGCACATAGTACTCTAAAGTACCGGTCAACCGGTGTTTCAGGAAGGCGAAATCCAATCCATAGTTCCAGGTTCTGGAATATTCCCAACCCAATTCCGTATTAGGTAATTCGGATATATTATATCCGGTAGTGTATGTATTACCAAAGTTGTAAGGTGTTGTTCCCAAAAGACCAAGCGTTTTGTAAGGTTCAACAGATTGGTTAGACGTTTCTCCATATCCCACACGCACCTTCAGGGAATTAATAAATTCCACATCTTTCATAAACGATTCGTTTTTGATATTCCATCCGGCAGATACGGCAGGATAAGTGTGCCACTGATGTCCGGGAGCCAATCTGGAAGAAGCATCAGAGCGGAAAGTTGCGCTCAACATATACCGGTCATCGTACGAGTACATGGCACGTCCCATGTAAGATGTTAGACCGGTCACATTATAACCTTGATAAGCTGGGTTTACTGTTTTTTCACCATTGGCCTGCCCCAGATTATAGAATTGAAAATAATCGGCCGGCATATCGAGTGCAGAAACATTTGAACTGTTGTATCTGGACTCTTCGGCAGAGTACATGGCTACAACATTCAACTGGTGCTTTTCAGCAAAAGTACGGTCGTAAGTCAACAAGTTTTCGATTGCCCAGTTAGTGGTTAGAGCATTGGTAACTGATGCCGAAGAAAGAGTTTTTTCATTTTCGCTAAATACTCCTTGTCCGGTATAACTTCCACTGTTTGATATACGATAGTTCAAACCAAGGTTAGCACGGTACTTCAAACCTTTTACTCCCGGCACTTTCACTTCACCATACAAAGTATTGTATGATCCAAATGCTTTTGATTGGTCAATCCAGGCATCTCCCAGATTCTTGACAGTTTCTCTTGAATATACCCACTGATTGTCATTTGCCATTTTTACAACTCTTTTCAAAGATCCATCTTCATTGTATGGATTGGCAATTGGAGTAGCGCTCAATGTATTGTATATTCCCATATTACTTCCATTAGAAATAGAGTAATTATTGTTTGTAGAGATTCCGACCTTAATATATTGGCCTAATTCCTGATCCAAAGAAGCACGGAGAGAATAACGATTGTAGTTTTGACCAGGTATAACAGCTTCGTCTCTGTAGTAACCGACACCGAAATTGTAATTACCTTTATCCGTACCACCGGCGATTGACATATCGTGGTTTGTTACTATACCGTTTTCAAACATCATACCTTGCCAGTCAGTATCCACTCCATCTTTTTCATCCACTCCATATTGAGTAAACTTATTTGCAACCTTACGAAGCTCAGTAAATTCTGCCCCGTTCATCATAGGATATCTTGCAAAAAGTGTTTTCACGCCCATATATCCATTGTAAGTGAGTTTTGCTTTAGTGTCTTTGTAGCCTTTATTTGTGGATACCAATATTACCCCGTTGGCACCACGCGAACCATAAATAGCAGTAGCCGATGCGTCTTTCAGAATATCGATGCTCTTGATGTCGCTGGGATTGATATCGCTGATTGATCCGGCAAAAGGTATTCCGTCAAGCACAACTAACGGATCGTTACTTGCATTCAGCGAACGAGTACCACGAATGCGGATTTGCATTGCAGCTCCTGGCTTGGATGAAGTTTGCGCCATTTGTACCCCGGCTACACGACCCTGTAAAGCCTGTGAGATATTAGATGCCGGAACTTCTCGTATCATATCTCCTTTAATGGAAGCAACTGATCCTGTTACCGCTTCTTTGCGTTGATTACCATAACCTACTACAACAACTTCTTCGAGGGTCTTTTTGTCCTCCTGCAAAACCACATCCACCTGAGTTCTGCCTTTTACAGCGACTGTTTGCGACTGAAATCCGATAAAAGAAAAGGTAAGATTTGACTGGCCGGATACTTTGATCTGATACCTCCCGTCCACACTGGTGATGGTTCCGGTCTTTGTGCCTGACTCCACGATATTTACACCCGGTAGGGCTTCTCCCCTTGCATCTTTAACGACTCCTTTTACGGTAATCGTCTGGGCAAAGACGCAAATCGGGAAAAATACAAATAGTAACAATAGGCTCATTGGCCTGTGTAGAATTGTGTTTCTCATTTTTGGTATTTGTTTGTATTAGAATTCAATTAATAGATAGTCTGCAAGTTTAGATTTTTGGTAGTTTCAATTTTAGGTTAGGGTAATGGTTACGTCTTTTTCATAAGTTGGGATTGATTTTGGGTTAAACATCGAATGTGACAAAGCTACAGTCAGAGTGGAAAAATGTGTTTTGTCCGTTACTCAAATGCTTTTCCGCATGTTACATCCCTTGTTTACGGGTTACATATAGTTGCATATTCGTTACATTCGGGGGAAAAAGAGGGATTTGGTTCCATTTGCAGATAAAAAGGGGGGATTTTTTGGTATCTGATTTTACTATGGAATAGTCTATTAATGAAACAAATCCGGGTATAAACTGACAGGAAACCGGATCAAAAAACAGGAATATTCCCCCAATCCCTGTTTCGTTGATAAAAAAGAACCGCAGATTCAGCAATTTATTATCACTTAATCTGCGGTTCAGGACTATTTGTAATCAAAAATCAACCATCACTCTTTTCGCCTCTGTTCTTTTCGGCATACTCAGAAGGTGACATGCCATAAAACTCCCGGAAGGAGTTTGAGAAATGCGAGAGGTTGGAGAATCCCAAAGCATAAGCTACATCCGAGATGCTTTGCTTCTGAGTTTTGAGGATTTCTCCGGCTTGTTGCAACCGGATGGTACGGATCAGGTCACGGGCCGACTGGTTGGTCAGCTCCTTGAGCTTCCGGTGCATGTGCACACGACTCATTCCTGAACCGACAGCCAGGGTCTCGACGTTAAGCTCCGGATTGGATATGTTGTCGTTGATAATCTTCATGATCTTCTCGAGTAGCACCTGATCGTGCGGACGAAGGACAACCGGCTTGATCAATCCCTTGTTTTGCTCTGCATCCACCGGTTTTAGCTTCAGGCGCTCGCGATTCTCAATCAGACTTGCCACCTGCTTCCTGAGCAGTTCAATATTAAAGGGTTTCACCACATAGGCATCGGCTCCCGTTTCAAATCCCTCGGCAATGTGATCATCTCCGGTCTTGGCTGTCAACAGAATAATCGGAATATGATTGATATTGACATTGGACTTCAGCTTCTTACACAAGGTAATACCGTCCATCTCCGGCATCATCACATCGCTGATCACCAGATTCGGTTTTTCTTTCATGATAAAATCAAGTGCTTCTTTGCCATTTCGACATTCGCTGACGTGATAGAATTCGGCAAGCTCGCGGCTAAGGTAATGGCGAATCTCGTCTTCATCATCCACAACCAATACCCGGTAACGTGTTTTCGCTTTGGGCATTCTTTCTTTTACAGCCTGTTCTTTCTCCGGTTCGGTTTCCACATCCTCATGAGTCGCTTTTGCGGGTAATTCCTGAAGATTTGTCTCTATCTCATCCGGAGCCAGGTGGGTATTTCCCATCGGTAACCGAATGATAAATTCGCTCCCCTGTCCTTCTTTCTTATTTTGGGCGAATAACTCGCCATGAAGCAGTTCAATCAACGATTTGGCTAAATGCAATCCAATGCCGGTCCCGAAATTGACTTTTGCCTGGTCATTATCAATCTGATAGAAACGTTCGAAAATCTTCTCAATCTTATCGGTTTCTATTCCTATTCCTGTATCTGCCACCACGATTTCGCAATATTCCCTGAGCGGACCGGAAACGCTTTCATTTGTTCCTTTCTGCATCGAGATGGTAATCTCCCCGTTATCAGGTGTAAATTTGAATGCATTCGACAGCAGATTTACCAACACCTTGTCGAAATTATTCAGATCAATCCAAACGTTCAGCCGCGGATCATTATGAACAAAAGCAAACCGGATATTGCGTTTATTGGCCTGATATTCGAAGGTCTGCATCAGGTCATCAATAAACCCGACCAGATCAGCCTCCCGCAGTTTAACCGTCATTTGCCCCTTATCAATCTTACGAATATCCATCAACTGATTGATCAACCGGAGGATACGTTGCGAATTCCGGTACATCATCTGATAGACCTTCTGCTTCCCGGGATCTCCATTCTCCTTGATCAGTTTTTCCAACGGACTAAGGATCAACGTCATTGGAGTGCGGATTTCATGCGAAATATTGATAAAGAATTGCAACTTCGCCTCGCTGATTTGTTCGGCATGCTCAATCCGCATAATCTCTTGCTTGTAACGGATTTTGTTCAGGATATACTGGGTAATTCCGTAGATCAACAGCAGAAATAGGAGAAAATAGATCGTTTTGGCCCACCAGGAGAGATACCAGGGAGGAGAGATCAGAATGTAATACACCTTCTCTTCCGACATGGTGTCATTAATGCAAGCCTTCACCCGCAATTTATAACGGCCATAATCAACATTGGTAAAGCCAATCCGGTTAACGCCCTGTTCCGTATTCATCCACTGGGTGCTCAGCCCTTCCATGAAATAGCGGTATGAGACACGTCGGGAGTTTACGAAGTCAAAAGTGGAAAATTCGAGCCCGAACATGTTGTCCCTGTAACTCAGCCGGATAGTATTGATATCTGAGATAAAGTTGTCAATAATCTGATTGCTTCCCGATTTTTGGCCCTTAACCACCGGTTTATCGAGAATATAGAGTCCGGTCAGAAAGAGATGCAGCGGAGCCCGCTGGTCTTTGATCTCATTAGGAAAAAAGGAAGTTACACCACTGATCCCACCAAAAAACATCTCTCCCGACGGATCTTTAAATGCGGCACCTTTACTGAATTCATTTCCCTGAAGACCGTCGAAAGCGGAGTGGTTGACAAACCGGTTCTGAGCAACAATCAACTTGGAGATACCACCGTGCGTACTCATCCAGATGTTTCCTTTCTCATCCTCGAGTATGCCACAAATAACATTATCGGGAAGTCCCTCATTGGTGGTATAAAAACGGGATTGATGGGTTTTCTTATTGAAACAGGCCAATCCTTCGGAGGTTCCGATCCAGAGATTCCCTTTGTGATCTTCAATGATGGAATAGACCACATTGCCCGGCAATGCCCTGTTTTCCATATTAAATACCGTAATCCTCCCTTTTTTCGGATCAATACAGCAAAAACCGTCGTAAGTCCCTACCCACGTCAGCCCCTCCCGGTCACACAGAATGGTATTGACCCAGTCGCTATGCAGCCGAAACGCTTTGGGTGCAGATATAGAGTAATGTCCAATATAAGATGAGGTGGCCGGATCGAAAAGATAAATTCCGGCACCGTTTGTCCCGATCCAAAGGCGATTTTGAGCATCTTTGGCTATGCAGTCTATCTTATTCCGGAAAGTCTTTACAGATTTGTCATCAGGGCTGTAGTCAAAATAGGTGCACGCTCCGCTTCCCTTATCGAAACGGGCAAATCCGTCAAAATAGGAGCCCAGCCATAGCTTCCCGTCCCGTCCATCAACCATCGTCATAATGGTACCCGGCACTCCTTTTCCTTCATTCCCGCGGGCAAAATGATGAGAAGTGCCGTCAGGAGCTATACCATAAAGCCCATCGTTGTCGGTCCCGACCCACAGTGTGCCTTCACTGTCTTTAAGCACTGACATGACGCAACTCGAACCAATCTTATTCCGGGAGAAGGACTTAAATCCCAGATAGTTGAATTTGTTGGGATTGTGCGGGGAAAGGAAAACGCCTTTCTGGAAAAGCCCCGTCCAGAGATTACCATCCTTATCCTGAAGTATGGCATGCACTTTCATCCGGGAGAAATCAAAGGGCGCCCAGGGCATCCGAAAATCCTCCAGACACTGCTCCTTTTCATTATAAATCTTCACCCCATTGCCATCCGTGCCTACCAATAAGCGTTTTTGCTTATCAACATACAGACTCTTCACCGGCAATGCTCCCGAGCCCGACTTATAGGGAACCGGATCAAACTTTCCCGAAACGGGATTAAAACGAAACAGCCCTTTGGTCAGCGTGCCTACAAACATCTCCCCGCGACTGCTTTCACAGATTGCAGAGATCTGATTACTACCGATCTGCTCAGGACTTTTGTATTGAGTAACCTTCCCTGTTTTAGGAGAATAACGGTTTACCCCCTGGTATTCGGTGGTGATCCAGATATCCTTCCGGCGGTCTTCACAGATCGAAACCAGAAACTTACTGCTCAACATGGAGGAGAGTTTAGTATCGACCTCTCCCCGTTCATTTCCTACAGGAATTCTGACAATCCCGTTACGGGAAGTAGCCACCCATATCTCGCCATCTGACCTTTCGTTGATGGAATAAACCGGGGAATAAACCAGCTGCCGGCCTTTATATATGGGGACTTCATGAAAAGAATCTTCAGCCCGGTTGTAGAGAAGTAATCCATTGATACATCCCACCCAGAATCGTCCTTTAGAGTCTTCAAACATCGAGATGACGTAATTATTCTTGATGGAGGTAGTGTCTCCGTGTCGGTTCTTGTAGATGGTAAAGCGCACGCCGTCAAATTTATTCAAACCATCTTCCGTCGCTATCCAGATGTAGTTCCGTCGATCCTGATAAATGGAATTAATCAGACTGTTTGACAAGTCTTTATCGGTGGAGTAAAAGGTGCCGGTCTGCGCCGAAAGAGTTTGGATCAGGCACGAACATATAATAAGAAGAATCAGGAAAATGCTTCTCTTCATGGTAATGTGTTGTCGTATTTGTAGTAGTCAAGGGTAACAGATAACAAAAGTAAAAAAAAAGGCGAACACCACACGGGTATTCGCCTTTTTCTTTATCTGAATCAGAGAGTCTGATTATAATGTACGGCTTACTTCTGTTTCTTCGAAAGCTTCGATTATATCACCCACTTTAATGTCGTGGTAGTTGTGAATATTCAAACCACACTCGTAACCTGTAGCCACCTCTTTCACGTCGTCTTTGAAACGTTTCAATGAACCGAGATCGCCCGAGTAGATTACGATACCGTCGCGGATCAAGCGGATCTTCGAATTGCGTTTGATCTTTCCTTCTTTCACCATACAGCCGGCCACAGTACCCACTTTGGTGATTTTGAAAGCTTCGCGCACTTCGAGCGTTGCAACAACCTCTTCCACGATATCCGGAGATAACATACCTTCCATCGCGGCTTTCACCTCTTCGATGGCTTTGTAGATCACCGAGTATTGACGGATATCAACACCTTCTCTTTCAGCAATCTTACGGGCACTTGCCGAAGGACGCACCTGGAATCCGATGATGATCGCATTCGAAGCAGCAGCCAGGGTAACATCTGATTCTGAAATCTGACCTACCGCTTTGTGGATTACGTTTACTTCGATCTCTTCGGTAGAGAGTTTGATCAACGAATCAGACAATGCCTCAACAGATCCATCCACGTCACCCTTCACAATTACGTTAAGCTGCTGGAAGTTTCCGATCGCTATACGGCGACCAATATCGTCGAGGGTAAGGAGTTTCTGAGTACGCAGACCCTGCTCACGCTGCAATTGCTCACGTTTGGTAGCAATTTCGCGGGCTTCCTGTTCGGTCTCCAATACGTGGAAAGTATCTCCTGCCTGAGGAGCGCCATTAAGACCGAGGATCAATACCGGCTCTGCAGGTCCTGCCTCATTCACACGTTGATTACGCTCGTTAAACATTGCTTTTACACGGCCATAATGTGTACCGGCCAAAACGACATCACCCATTTTGAGGGTTCCGTTTGAAACCAATACAGTGGCCAGATATCCGCGACCTTTATCCAATGAAGATTCAATGATAGATCCGGTTGCGCGTTTATTTGGATTAGCTCTCAGTTCCAACATCTCAGCTTCAAGCAATACTTTCTCGAGCAACTGATCGATGTTAAGACCTTTCTTCGCTGAAATCTCTTGTGACTGATATTTACCACCCCAGTCTTCCACCAGGTAGTTCATTTGCGCCAACGATTCTTTGATCTTCTCGGGATTAGAGCCCGGTTTATCTATTTTATTGATAGCGAATACCATCGGTACATTAGCAGCTGATGCGTGGTTGATTGCCTCAATGGTTTGAGGCATCAGGCCGTCGTCAGCAGCAACGATGATAATCGCAATATCGGTAACATTTGCTCCACGGGCACGCATCGCAGTAAAGGCTTCGTGACCGGGAGTATCAAGGAAGGTAATCTTACGTCCGTCGGGAAGATCTACGTGGTATGCACCAATGTGCTGGGTAATACCACCGGCCTCACCGGCAATTACGTTAGCGCGACGGATGTAGTCGAGCAACGATGTTTTACCGTGGTCAACGTGACCCATTACCGTTACGATAGGCGAACGGGGCAACAGATCTTCTTCGCGGTCTTCCTCTTCGGCGATCGCCTCGATTACGTCGGCACTTACATATTCAGTGGTAAATCCGAACTCTTCGGCAATCAGGTTGATAATTTCAGCATCAAGACGCATGTTGATCGACACCATTTTGCCGACACTCATACATACACTGATAACGTCCATTACCGATACGTCCATCATGTTAGCCAGATCGTTAGCAGTAACGAATTCAGTAATCTTGATTACCTGGCTTTCCATCATTTCTCTCTCAGCCATCTCACTTCTGCGGCTGGAACCGGCATCGCGTTTTTCACGACGGTATTTTGAACCTTTCGATTTAGTTTTGGAAGTCAATCGAGCCAGTGTCTCTTTGATCTGCTTTTGTACATCCACTTCGTTCACTTCTGCCTTGATTGGCTTTTTGAACTTTGGTGTTTTATTTAAAGCTCCTGTAGGTCGTTCGGGTCTATTGTCGGGACGAGGTCCTCCGGCTACAGTTTGGGCTGCACCTTTTTCAATATCTACTTTTTCGCGGTTAATGCGAACGCGTTTCTTTTTCGCATCGATGGCACCCTGGCTTCCGGCCGGTTTGGGTCTTTCGATGTTTGACGTCTTAGCTGGTCCTCCGGCAGCAGGTGTTGGCAGTACCGGTTTTTTCAGATCAACGCGTTGTTTATCTTTGGTCTCACGCTCTTTGCGTTTCTCCTCTTTCGTTTTCTTTTTCGGACGGGTAGTCTGATTCAGTGCATCAAGATTGATTTTGGTCACCACCTTGATATTCGACTCAAACTGAGGCTTATTCAAGCGGAACAGGCCATCTTTGGGCTCTTCCTCTGAAGCCTCTTCAGTATTCGCATCTGCTTGCGATTCTACTGTATTATCAACGCTTACTTCCGAATCGTTGTTATTTGCAACTTCAACCTGAACATTTTCTGATTTCGGTTCAATTTTTTCAACCTCAACTACAGGCTGAGGTTCAGGCTTAATTTCAACCACAGGCTCGGAAACAATCACGGGAACGGGAACAGAAACAGGCTCTGGTTCTGGTTCTACTGCCACGGGAGCCGGGGCAATCTCTTCTACCTTTTCCACCTTTTCTATCTTCTCTGGCGCTTTTTCCACTTCAGGTTCAGCAACAGGAGCCGGTGCTGCCGGTTTCTTTTTGAAATCATCCAGATTGATCTTACCCACCTCTTTGAATTTGGGTTTATATTCATCGGGCACAGCCGTTTTGATTTCGGTAGGTTCCTCTTTTTCCTGAACAGGAGCTTCAATAGACACAGTTGCTTTGTGTTTATCTTTATGAAAACGCTCCTGACTGATTCTTTCGGACTCAATCTTCAGGTTCTTATCTTTACTAAACTCTTTGACGAGTAAAGCGAATTCTTCATCACTGATTTTCGCATTTGGATTGGCATCCACCGAAAATCCTTTTTTATGCAAGAATTCGACTACTGTCTGAATTCCAACATTTAAGTCTTTAGTTACTTTGTTTAATCGTATCGACATATATTTCCTACCTTGGTCGCTTTGTTATGGGTTAAAAAAATGGTGATGATCCCGAATGCCGAATTATTCTTCAAATTCAGATTTCAGAATTCCGATCACTTCATCTACGGTATCCTCCTCGAGGTCTGCTTTTTCAATCAAAACCTCTCGCGGAGTAGTCAGTACTGACTTAGCAGTAGCACATCCGATACCTTTAAGGGCATCAATAACCCAGGCATCGATTTCGTCAGCAAATTCGTCCAGATAGATATCCTCCTCTTCGCACTCTTCGATGTCACGATAAACATCGATAGTGTATTCAGTCAGCATCGAAGCCAGTTTGATATTCATACCGCCTTTACCAATAGCTAACGAAACTTCTTCGGGTTTGAGGAACACCTCTGCTTTTTTCTCTTCTTCGTTCACACGGATGGATGAGATTTTAGCCGGACTCAAAGCACGTTGAATAAACAGTGAAATATTCGAAGTATAGTTGATCACATCGATATTCTCGTTACGCAACTCTCGCACAATACCGTGGATACGTGATCCTTTCACTCCCACACAAGCTCCTACAGGGTCGATACGGTCGTCAAACGACTCCACTGCCACTTTGGCTCTTTCTCCGGGAATGCGGGCTATTTTCTTGATAATAATCAGCCCATCGTTGATCTCAGGAACTTCGAGTTCGAACAGACGTTGCAGGAACAGCGGCGATGTACGCGAAAGGATGATTTTCGGATTGTTGTTTTTGTTTTCAACACGCGCAATCACGGCACGTACAGCCTCTCCTTTGCGGTAAAAATCTGTCGGAATCTGTTCTGTCTTAGGTAATAGCAACTCATTACCTTCGTCATCAAGAATCAACATCTCTTTTTTCCAGGTTTGATAAACCTCTCCGCTGGCAATCTGCCCGATCATATCCTTATACTTATTGTACAAGGTATCTTTTTGCAACTCCATGATCTTCGAAGCCAGGGTCTGACGCAGGTTCAGAATGGCACGACGACCGAAGTTCTCGAAAAATACTTCATCAGAAACCTCTTCACCCACTTCATAGTCAGTGTCGATTTTTTTGGCCTCAGACAGCGAAATTTGCAGGTTTGAATCTTCGAGATCTTCGTCGGCTACCACCTCACGGTTTCTCCAGATTTCAAAGTCTCCTTTGTCAGGGTTGATGATAACGTTGTAATTCTCATCGGTGCCAAACATCTTCGCGATTACATTGCGGAAAGATTCCTCCAGAACACTGACCATGGTCATTCTGTCGATATTCTTCAATTCTTTGAATTCAGCAAATGTATCAACCATGCTGATAATTTCCTCTTTCTTGGCCATTTTACTTAAATCTGATTAGATATTTACAATGTTTAATTTCTTCGTATTTAAAATTCAGGTCTGTCTCGACCTCTTTTTTGCGTTTTTCGCCTTCGATTTTCACCTTATTCAGTACTCCAACGGTAAAAAACTCTTCGTTGGCATCTTTAAGCACGCCGGTCAGTTTCCGACCGTCTTTCGAAAGCACCTCAACTTCGTTGCCGATATTCTTCTGATACTGACGCAAAACCTTGAATGGCTGGGTAATCCCGGCTGATCCTACTTCCAGCTCATAATCTTCAACTTCACGGTCGAGCTTCGATTCGATGAAACGGTGCAATGCGACACATTCATCAATATCAATCCCCTCTTCGTTATCAATTTCCACTACAATGATGTTACCGGGGCGCACCATCACATCTACCAAAAAGCTATCTGAATTAGCCAGGCCTTCTTCTACAATCTCTTTGACTATGTTTTTGTCAATCATTTTCGCCTTCTTAACGTTTAAGAATGAAAGAAGGGGACTACTGCCCCCTTCCCTGTCTTCAATTCGCTTGCAAAGATATAAAAAAATGAGCTATCTCCCAAATATTCCGCTTTTTTCTTTGATTTTCAGGTTATTTGATCTCAGAATCCCGCTTCAGACTTAGTGAATAAAGAAACCCGGATCTTAAAAAAGAAGTTCAAAACAGATCGTCATTGAAAAGCACGTACACAACAATTTAAGAAATGAATATTTTGTTTCCCGAATTTAGAGCCTGTTTAAATTTTACTGCGATACTTTTTTCAGGATTATTTCGAGGTAGATTTTTGCTTTTTTTTCGCAGATTTAGCGGGCTAAATCAAGAGGGTAAATTAAAAAATATGCCCGAAAGAGACTAAAAAAGGAGCAAAGAAAGTAGACTCTTCACCTTTAAAGAAATGTTTCGGTAAAATTTAAACAGGCTCTTAGCCGTGCAAATTTCCACTAATCATTCTTAATCGCGGGTTAAATAGTCCTTTCCAATAATACCTGATCGCCGGGATAGGTATTAATTCATTACCTTTGCAGACTCACAAACAGCTAATACAGATGAATTTATCAGAATTTGAAATAATGGCTCCAGCCGGATCCTACGATTCGCTGGCTGCCGCTATCCAGGGTGGTGCCGACTCGATCTACTTCGGCATTGAGGGGTTGAATATGCGCTCCAAATCTTCCAACAATTTTACTATCAGCGATCTGCATGAGATCGCCCGCATCTGCCACGAAAACAACCTGAAAAGCTACCTCACTGTCAACACGGTCATCTATGACGAAGACCTGCAACTGATGCGCAATATTATCGATGCAGCCAAAGAAGCGCAACTTTCGGCAATTATTGCCAGCGATGTGGCGGCAATGATTTATGCACGATCGATAGGCGTTGAAGTTCACT
Source organism: Bacteroidales bacterium (assembly GCA_963668555.2). Classification (GTDB taxonomy): domain Bacteria; phylum Bacteroidota; class Bacteroidia; order Bacteroidales; family UBA7332; genus CAXXIC01. Next base: position 2,149,730 of record CAXXIC010000001.1, on the reverse strand, counting down.
TATCCACACAGCTCAACATCTCAAATGCGGAGGCATTACGATTCTACGCGCAATTTGCCGATGTGGCGGTGCTGGCCCGGGAGTTGAATCTTGATCAGGTGAAACATATATTCGAAACCATCCGGAAAGACAAAATCACCGGACCATCAGGCGAACTGATCCGCATCGAGATGTTCTCGCACGGAGCGCTCTGCATGGCGGTTTCAGGCAAATGCTACCTGAGTCTGCACGAGATGAATACATCGGCTAATCGCGGCTCCTGCACACAAATCTGCCGCCGCGGATATACAGTCAAAGACAAAGATACCGACATCGAGCTCGATATAGACAACCAATATATCATGTCACCCAAAGATCTGAAAACCATTCATTTTATGGATAAAATGATCGAAGCGGGTGTACGTGTATTTAAGCTCGAAGGCCGCGCGCGCGGTCCTGAATACGTCCGTGCCGTATCGGAATGCTATAAAGAGGCAATCACCAGTTACATCGACGGTTCTTTTTCTCCTGAAAAAATTAATCAGTGGACAGAGAAACTGAGCACAGTCTTCAACCGCGGATTCTGGAACGGCTACTATCTGGGCCAACGCCTGGGCGAATGGACAGGAAACTACGGTTCTGCTGCTACCAAGCGAAAAGTTTATATTGGCAAAGGTCTGAAATATTTCTCCAATATCGGAGTGGCTGAGTTCCTGATGGAAACCCAAACCCTGAAGGTGGGTGATGAAATCCTGATTACCGGCCCCACTACCGGTGCGGTATCGACCATTGTCGAAGAAATTCGCGTGGATCTCAAGCCGGTACAGGAAACGGTAAAGGGGGAACGTTTCTCCATCAAACTGGATGACAAAATACGTCCTTCCGACAAACTGTTTAAGGTGGTCAACGCAAAGGATTTGAAGTAAAACATTTTGATTATTTGAAATAGAAAACCCCACCGGACATATGATTCGGTGGGGTTTGTTTTTTGCATAAAATGAACCCTCAAAAGACTATATGGTTATCGCAAAATGATCTTATGTGATTCTGCATATCGCTTCTCATCACTGATCCGGACGATATAAACGCCATTTAGCAGTGTCGATAGATTAAACTCCAGATTGCCGTCTCCCACGTAAAGACCGGTCGTTTTGATTAATAATCCTTTAGCGTCGAATAGGGAGACTTTCACCTGCTTGTGCTCATCAGGATCATAATCAATCATCAGCTTCTTCTCTCCCGGTATAATATAGCAATTAAAGGGCAGGTTGACCGTAGTGAAGGTAACGGCCGATGGTATTGATATTTTGACAGATACATTATTGAAGTAACTGGAATTTGCAAATGTAAAAGTCTGGGGGAGGGAGCTTTTCGTAAACAAATATTGCGAGTAACGGCTGGAGCCCGATTGGCAGTATTCAACGTTGAAATAGTACTTCCCGTCGGGAACAGTAACACCGTCGCGCGCTTTGAAGTCCCAGGTGAAGGAAAACGCAGGGACTGACAGATAAGTGGCGCCTGTTGTGGCATCGAGGGTTGTCCCTCTAAAAGAGTTTTTCCAATACGATAAATAACTGAGATAGGAGCTGGCCCGGCAATCCAGCGTCTTCAGATTATTGCCGTTTACATCAGAAATCCAGGCAGCAAATACCGTTCTTCCGCCATACACAGAAGTGTAATTAATCGGGGATGCTGTAAGAGTGACGGATTGACCGAAACTATTTTGCCCCAATAGTAAACAAAGGAAAAAGTATATAATGAATCGGAGGATTTTCATGGAAAAATAATTGAAGGGTTCCAGATCTGTGAGCTAGAAAATGAGATTGATAATAAAGGAAAAAAGAACGACCAGTACAAAAATAATTGAGGACAGGGCAATGGTCAGGTTTTTTCCGATAAATTTCACCAGCATGGCAATCGAGGACACACAAACTGCCGATGACGCCAGAGAGAAAGCCATCGCGCTACCCATGGTCAGGTCGGTATATTGGAGCAGGGGTTTCAGGAAAATAACATCGGTACCATTACACACGTAAAGCGGAATACCTACCAGAGTCATGATGAGGGTTGACCACGGTTCGTGACTGAAACTCATCGTTTCAAGGTATTGCTTCGGATTCCACAGAGCAAAAGCGAAACTGATCAATCCGGCAGCCAAGATGTAGGGCAGGAGTTTTTTGGTCAGTTTTACGGTCTTTACAAACGGATCACGGTCAACAACCACATCGCAGTCCGATACGCAGGCTTTGTATTCTCCCCAGGAAAATGATTTGAAACGTTTTGAGATAAAATCAAGGATCTGTCCCGATAGAATGGCCAGCAGGAATGAGAAGATGATTCGCAGCACAGTATACTTTACACCCAAAACGGTAAAAGATACCAGCACAATATAAGGATTGAGCAGCGGTGCGGCAATGACAAAGGTGGTGATCACCTTCAGCGAAGTTCGTTGCTTCATCGATTCGATTAGCGGAACCACACCGCAGGAACATACGGGCAGGATTGAGGCATAAGCAAAGGCCAGCAATTGATTTTTGGGATAAAATCGTTTTAGCTTTTGGAAATATTGCTCCACTAATACTCCGGCAAATACACCCAGGATCACGACAATGAACAATTCCAGTATATTTTCGTACAAATAGAAAAACCATCGGGGCACCGAGCTATACACCACACAGGCATCGTGGCTCAAGGAGTTGAATCCCATCATATTCATGTAGATCATGTGAATGACGGTGATCATGATCACCGAAAGCACGATCACTCTCGATATGTTTTTTTTACGCTCTTGCTGACGGCGTTTCAGCTCGCGTGCGTCAATTGAAGTCTCTTCGGTTCTCATAAGGTTAGGTAAAATGGCGGTTTTAATTCTTTATTGGAAAAATCTCCTGGCGAAAAAGCGATTCCTTATCCACCTTGCGCATAATAGTGAGTTTGGCGCTTCTCTTATCGTTAATAATAATAGACAGGGTAAGTTGCTTCTGCCACAATCCTTTTGACAGTTCGGTCCAATCGGATTGGTTGTCTATTTCCATTCCGCTGACAAATACTTTCGCCTGTTTCATTCCCGATTTGCAGGTTTCGGGGAGGGTCTTCAATTTTACCAGCAATTCGATTTTATCGCCGGCTTTATATTGCTCCTGTTTCCCTTTGAGGAAATTCACCTGTATCTGTGCATTCACCTGAAGGGCAACGCTACAGAGCAGGATAATGAGGAATTGTTTCATATCTCCCCCATTTTATTGTTGGTAAATAGCACTGCGGGGACAACGGGCAGCACATTTGCCACAGCCGGTACACTTGCTGGCATTGATTACCGCTTTGCCTCCCGAGAATGAGAGTGCACCATAACTGCAAGCTCCTAAGCATCGACCACAGCCGGTACACCTGGAGGAGCTCACGGCGTAAGTCTTAGCGCTGGTTGTTGTTGTGGTGGTAGTAGACGTGGTTGTAGTGGGTGTCACGGTCGATGTGGAGGTCGTCGTAGTCGCATTTTCCTCCTCGTTGTCATTATCATCACTCTGATTGCTCGTTGATGCCGATGTAATTGCATCTACCGGGCAGACCAGGACACATTCACCGCAACCCACACACTTTTTCGGGTCAATGGTGACTTTATAATAGTTTTGACTCGTACTATCAGCCCGGGTATATGAAATGGCATGAAAACCGCAGGCTGTAACACATGCCCGACAAGCAATGCATTTATCCTGTAAAATGGTAAATATTTTTCCTGATTCGTTACAAGAATTCAGGAAAACCATCAATCCCAACACCAGAAAGAACAGAAATCCGATCAGTTTCTTCATAATCGAGTTTTATATCAATTTATTCGCTTAACGAAATGGCCGAGTAACTGCATCTTGACACGCAATGGCCGCATCCGACGCACTTTGAGGCTTTGATGGTGGCTTTTCCTCCCGAGATGGAGATAGCTCCATGTCCGCAGGCTGATACGCAATTTGCACATCCGGTACATTTACTTTTGTCAACTTCGTAGGTCGTACCTGCATTCTGGCAGGCATTCAATGTAATCATTAAGGTGAGGGTAAGCATAAATATTCCTCCAATCCAATTCTTCATCTGCGAGAATATTACGTGATTTTTAGAAAGTAATGCGAAGCTCTATTTTTCCCCACAATGAGCTCTTCGATGCATAGCGGAGCATGGCGGTCTCAGGGTCAGTCGAGTAGCTGGGATATTGGAGATGGCCGATTGTCGCATTTACCAAAAACAGCTTTCCGAAGTTTTTACTCAGGGTCAGGTCGATTTCACCCAGTCGGGAAGCGGTCGTATTTCCGTAATCGTCTATTGAGTAGCCTGTACCTTTCGCCAATTGCATGGCTGCCTGAAGTTTTACTGATGTCTTGATGGCAGGAAAAGAATGCTTCATGCCAACTTGCAGAAAAGGCATATCCAACGCATCGAGGCGTAACACTTCTCCGGCAAAAACGTTGCTGAACGAGTTGCCGGCTACAGCGGTTGAGTCTATCTTTTTCATTCCGACATAGCGGACAAAGAGTTTGGTCATCTGCCCGTTTGACCAGGTAAACTGTTTGTCGGCCATCAACGAGTAGATCAGGGCATTATTGCTTTTTGAGCTTTGCAGCAACACTTCCGGCTTAATAGAAACGCCACCCAGGCTGACTTCGGCATATAAGCCCGAAAGCAAGGTTTTATCATTAATCCAACTGCCGAATTCGTGATAGAGGACTGCTCCGGCCGACTTCAGACTCAGGAATGATGGCTTCGCGGTTGTACCCAATCCATCGCCTGATGAAAATTCGTCGTTCAACTTCTTGCCGGATGAAGGTTTGTAGGTCAGGGTCAGCATGCTCAGATTGGTTTGCCCGAAATCACTTCCCAATATCGCCCGTTGACGACCGGGGATGATGTTATACAAATACCCCAGCGTGCAGAAGGTGCCGTTGCGTGCAAAATCTTTCAGCACCGAACCACCGATAGCATTCAGCTCCACTTTTCCCAGCGAAATCCGGTAATTGGCTCCGACTATCCGTTCGTTCAACAGATAGTAATCGTCGCTTTTGGCCGAATGGAGTCCGACCGTCAGGGTATGATTATTCCCTGTATTTCTATAAAATGCTTCTCTCAACCCGAAACTATACAATCCGTTATCGCTTCTATCGCCTCCTAACCGATACCACGATTTGAAGCCGCCTTCCACGTACAGGGTGTGGTTATTCACACTATAGTCCAATCCGCCGAAGAGCATCCCGTTGGTCAATCCTTCGTTTCCGATAAAACCACCGGTTGTGATTGCTTCACCGGCCCACATCAGATTGCTTTGTCCGAATGGCTTCAGACTTCCGCCCAAGCGGCTGGGGCATTCCCATTGCGCCTTCAATGCGGGAGAAATCATCAGCGCCAATAAGAGGATGGGCAATACCTTTAGCCGTGGTTTGTGACGGTGTACTTTCAACGCATCTTTTTTGCAACTGTGGAAACACTCTCCACACATAATGCAGTCCTGGTTATGCAAAACGGTTTTTCTGTTTTCGTGAATCATCGCTCTTTGGTTACATTCGTTATGACAACTGATACAATCTATGCACAAATCGTTCTTATTCAATCGACGGGCTCCGGGAATCAGCGATACCCAGCCCAAAGCAAGCCCGACCGGACACATCGTCCGGCAGAAAGGTTTGTATATCAATACCGATGAAATCAGCAACACGCCCAGCAATGCGTACCCGATCCAGTTGGCCGAGAAAAGATTGAAGGCCACTTTAAACGGATCGATCTCGCAGAAAATGTTGGTCCGGGTAATCAGCAATTGTAGGATCCAAAGTGAGAAAACCGAGACCTGAACAATTTTCAGCACCTTTTGGGCTTTCAGAGTCGTTAGTAGCTTCAGTTTTGGAGCCCTGAAAAGAAATTCCTGCATCGCGCCCAGATGGCACAACCACCCACACCACACTTTTCCAAAGAAATAAGTCGCCGGGATCAGGAGCAAAAACCAGAGTAGTGATTCCCAATGCACTTTAATGCCGAAAATCAGTAATGCAGTATTTTGGAAGCTCGAAATCATACAGGGACAAGCACCCCGATAGAATCCCAGATATAAAAGCCCGCCCAAAAGGAATAGCCCTCTCAGCTTGCGAAACCACGGATAGCGAATCATCAAACCGATCAATCCCAATATCAGGAATATGATAACCGGTTCATAAATCATCGTGTAATTGATTTTCCGCTCAGCCTTCTGCGGAACAATATTGTTGACCGAAGTGGAATCGGCAGCCTGAAACTCGCTGTTGGCCTGACTAAACTCACCCGCTGATGCCTGAGAGAATTCATCGCTTTTAACCGCAACGCTATCTTTCGTTGCAACGGAATCCTGTGCAAATTCTGCACCCGGAGCAATAAATGAATCAGGCGAATGAGCCGGGACTCCTTTTTGCTGAATGACAGGACAGTTGGCCGGAACGGTTTTGGCCCGAAACAGGGGTTGAGCAAAATAACTACCTAACACCAGGGTTCCCAGAACCGAGCCGAGGATAATAATGTATTTCTTTTTGTAGGTGACGTATAACCACGCTGATCCGAGAATCAGCAACAATGAGATAAAAATGGTATTGGTCAGACTAGCTCCGGGATGTTCCTGAGCGTATAATGAACAGGATTGATCGCAGCCAGCCGGCGTGTGATTCAAAAGGCCTTCAATGCTGTCGGCTACTGCCGGCGAGACCTTAGCATGAAGGGCAACGCCGGTCAGCAACAAACACACACAAAAGAACAGTTTCAAATTGAAGGGTTTGCGCATCACATGAGTTTATTTGTCCAGGGTAAATACTCCGTAACCCCCGTCTTTGTCGCAGGTACGCGTGGCTGAGAGCATGATTTTCTTTTTGCCGTCGTTCAATACTTTGGCTTTTACCTGACGGGTATAAATACCCGGAGACTCCTGTTTCCAATCGGTAGCCCCCGTTACCTGAATACCATCAAACTTGAATTTGGTCTCCTGAGCCGCAACTTTGCAATTCCGGTGAGTCAATGTCAGTTTAATATTGATCACCAGCTCTTCTCCCGGTTTGCAGCTTTTTTTTTCTCCACCCGGAGTGGTAAATTCAAAATGGCATGCCTGAGCATAGAAAGCTCCAACCAACATCATACACAATAAAATCCCTAACTTCTTCATAAAAAGGACAAGTTTAACAGGTTAATGAATCGAACAAATCTATTTAGATGCAATTTAAATAGCGAATCGCAAATATAAACTGAAAAAACCATAGCCCAGTATATATATGCATAATCATTTAAGTATTTTTATATCCATGCATTTCAATCCACGATTCAACTTACTATCAAATATAAACCGGGATTATTCCACAGTACCCTACCCTTCCAATCTCTAATAAAGCCAAAAACAGCCCAAATGAAATTAAAAAAACCCGGCATGGAGTCATACCGGGTTTTATAAATAAGTTTCATTGATTAATAATTCGTTTTCTTCGGTTCGAAGTGAGCTTTCGGGTGATCGCAAGCCGGACAGTTTTCCAGTGCCTTCTTGCCTTTATGCACATAACCGCAATTGCGGCACTGCCATTCAATCTCCTCTTCGCGTTCAAACACTTTATCCGCTTTCACGCGATCAAGCAAAGTTCTGTAGCGGGTCTCGTGCTCTGCTTCCACTTTAGCAATTAATTTAAATGCAGTTGCCACTTTTTTGAAACCTTCTTCTTCGGCAATGCGGGCAAATTCGGGATAAAGATCACTCCACTCTTCGTGCTCTCCGGCTGCTGAAGCTTCCAGGTTTTCGGCGGTCGTGCTGATCATTCCGGCCGGATAGGAAGCGGTAATTTCCACCATACCACCTTCGAGGAATTTGAAGAAACGTTTTGCGTGCTCTTTTTCCTGCTCGGCTGTTTCGAGGAAAACAGCAGCAATTTGTTCATAACCCTCTTTTTTGGCCACACTGGCAAAATAGGTATAGCGGTTACGAGCCTGTGATTCACCTGCAAATGCCTTGAGCAAATTCTGCTCAGTCAAGGTTCCCTTAATGCTTTTTTCCATAAATGTCTGATTTTATAAGGTTATAGTGAGTTGTTTATCTCTTTAAACACAAATATAGATTTTCTAAATTATAATTCCTATAGAATTCTAATTATTCCTGTAATTTAGAAAGTTGTAAACCTTACCAAACCGGAGCTTATTAATTATTTCACAACCATCTGCAATTATATATTTTTAGGGAAAAGGGCGATACAGATGAGTTTATTCGTACTTTTGCGGATATTTTTGATGATTATGAGAAGACTAAAAGACATTTCATTCCAACCGGTAATCATCGAAAGCCTTAAAAATTACAGCAGAGAGCTGTTCTTCAAAGACTTGATGTCCGGTATTATTGTAGGTATTGTTGCTTTGCCACTGGCGATCGCTTTTGGTATTGCATCGGGTGTAACTCCTGAAAAAGGAATCATAACGGCGATTCTTGCCGGATTTCTCGTTTCTTTCTTCGGCGGAAGCAAGGTACAGGTAAGTGGTCCCACCGGAGCATTTATCGTAATTGTTTACGGTATAGTTGAGAAGTTCGGTATCCAGGGATTGGCCATTGCCACCTTTATGGCGGGCGTAATGCTCATACTGATGGGCGTTTTCAAAATTGGAACCATCATTCGCTTTATTCCGTACCCGATTATCGTAGGATTTACTTCCGGTATCGCACTGACCATTTTCACCACACAAATCAAGGATTTATTCGGCCTGCACATGGCCAGCGTCCCCGGTTCTTTTATCGAGAAATGGATTGCTTATGCCGGTAGTTTTGACACAGCCAATTTCTGGGCATTCGGGGTAAGCATCCTCACGATTCTGATCATTACCTTAACCCCAAAAATATCACCTAAGATCCCCGGCTCTCTGGTAGCCATTATCCTGCTGACCATCGGTGTATATGTTCTGCGAAATAACTTCGGCATCACCGGCATTGAAACCATTGGCGACCGTTTCCAGATCCGGGCACAATTGCCGGAACCGCAAGGCATTGGACTATCGTTTGACAAAATCAATCTACTCATGTCCGCAGCCTTTACCATCGCTATACTGGGCGCCATCGAATCGTTGCTTTCGGCAACCGTTGCCGACGGTGTGACCGGTGAAAAACATGATTCAAATACCGAGTTGATCGGTCAGGGCATCGCGAATGTCGTGGTTCCTTTCTTCGGAGGAATACCCGCCACGGGAGCTATTGCCCGCACAATGACAAACATAAATAATGGTGGTAAAACGCCCGTTTCGGGAATTATTCATGCGGGAATATTGCTATTGATCCTGTTATTTCTCGGGGATTTATCAAAACACATCCCCATGGCTTGTCTGGCTGGAATTCTGGTGATTGTATCATACAATATGAGCGAATGGCGCACTTTCCGTTCGCTGATGAAAACGACCAAATCCGATATTTCGGTATTGCTGACCACCTTCTTTCTGACCGTTATATTCGACCTGACCGTCGCTATCGAGATCGGTCTGATCCTGGCGGTAATCATGTTTGTTCGCCGGGTATCAGAGACCAGCTCTATTTCCGTATTGACCGATGAGATCAAAACCTCAGAGGAACATGGACTTCCTGCAGCTGCCGAAAACATCATTATCCCCGATGGCGTTGAAGTGTATGAGATCGACGGGCCATTCTTCTTCGGTGTTGCCAATAAATTCGACGAGCAGATGATGATAATCGGGGATAAGCCAAAACTCCGGATTATCCGCATGCGTAAAGTTCCTTTCATCGACTCTACAGGACTTCACAACCTGGAGATTTTCATTAAAAGCTCGAAGAAAGAACACATCAAAATCATCTTATCGGGGGTTAATGACCGGGTAAGGGCTGTCCTTGAGAAATCGGACGTTGCGCAGATGATTGGCGATGAGAATATCTGCCCAAGCATCCAAATCGCGATTGAAAGAGCGGAGGAGTTTCTGGCGAAAAAGAAATAAACGACACTTTTATAATTTCACGAAGTTCCACAGAATATTATTTCACAGAGTTGCACAGAGGAGACATAGAGGGACACAGAGTTTTTTCTCCGTGGTTCTCTGTGTAAGAATACATTTCACGGAGTTTCACAGAGAAGACACAGAGTTACACAGAGGCTTATTACGTGGGCCTCTGTGTAAGAATACTTTTCACTGATTTATATTCAGGTTTTTCTCCGTGGTTCTCTGTGCCTTCTCTGTGGACCTCTGTGTAAGCATACTTTTGTCCGTGTAAATTAAAGCCTGTATCGCTTCAATCCATTCTTCAGAAGAGTCACATTAAAATTGATCAACAACCCAAATCGCTTATTAGCAAACTTCATATAGGTCAATATCTGCGCTTCATGGACAGGGTTAAATGCCTCAACGGTCTTCAGTTCAAGCACAATGGAATTCTCGACTAAAAGATCTATTCTGTATCCGCAGTCCAGTTTGATTTCTTTGTATACTACCGGAACAGGTTTTTGCCTTTCTACCTGAAGGCCGGCATTTATCAGCTCATAATACAGACACTCTTCATAGGCCGACTCTAACAATCCGGGACCCAGGATTTTATGTACCTCAATTGCACAACCGATTATTATCTCCGTGATTTCATTTGTTCTCATATTACATTCTCATTTAATGTGTTTCTATTTTTAGTATATTACACTGTTTTTCAATGTGTAAGAATAATACATTTCACAGAGTTGCACAGAGGAGACACAGAGGGACACAGAGTTTTCTTTCTCCGGGTTCTCTGTGAATCCTCAGTGGTTCTCCGTGTAAGAGGTTATTTCACGGAGTTTCACAGAGAAGACTCAGAGTTACACAGAGGCTTATTCCGTGGTCTTTCGTGTAAGAATACATTTCACTGAATTATATTCAGTTTTTCTCTGTGGTTCTCTGTGAATCCTCGGTGGTTCTCCGTGTAAGAGCTTATTTCACCGGGTAACCTAAATCAGAATTTCCACCGCAGCAAGAAATACAGATCATTCTTTTTATTCCCCCTGATCTCCTCCAGTCCGCTGCTGATTACATCCCTATCCGAATAAACCGTTTGCGCATATTTCATCCAAAAGGAGAGTTTAGAGGAGAGATCGTAACGCGTATTCACCATCCAGCGGTAACCCTTTCCATAAAATGAAGGAATTGAAAAAGCGTACAGTACACTCCTTTCGTAGGAGTAGATGGAGTTGTCGTAACCGTCCGTATCGAAAAGCATCAACTGCAAATCACATTTCAGGGGAATCTTTTTCCACTCCTTACTCACACTCTGCGTAAAAGCAAAACCCTCACCGGGCAAACCGTTCTCTTCCTTATACCGGTTATAGTCAATTGTCGTATGAAACAGGAACTGCCCCACTGCTGCATATTCGCATTGCCATCGGAAACGTTGTGTGTTGTATTTCTCGGTTCTATATAGCACCACATCATCCCCGGAGCAGTCTTTTTCCTTCTCCTTGTAACGGTAACGCAGGTACATACTCAGATTTTCACTCGGAGAATAATCGATCTGCAACAAGCCATCGAAACCTGACGACGGGGCGCTTACTCCGTACTTCAGCCAGGGAAAGTGGAATAAATCGGTATATCCGCTCACCTTCCAGTAACGATAAGGATGCCATTCCACCCCCCAATAGATGCCCTGTTCATTCTCCGTACGGCTCGATTCGGCAAATGAAGCGCTGTAATAAGCGTGGTATGATTTGGAGTAGCTACGTTGCAACAGACTCGTTTTGAAGGTGGAGGTGGCGTTAATGTGCAGACCGTTCAATGTGGCTATAGCGCCATTACGGCTCATTGCTGTCTCTCCGAAAAAGAAAAGCCGGGAAAACCGATATTGGTAATCCATGCTCAGATTGGCATTTTCCTTTCCCCGGAAAGCAAAGTAGTTATCACGTCTAATTTCGGGCAAAAACTCTTTATCGAAAGCATAATAGAGGGCTGTAGCTCCCAGCTTGAACTTGCCGAAACGCCGCTGCCAATTCACACCCACCAGATACATCGTCATATTATTCCGTTGCTTCAGATCATTTTCCGTATTAAAATAGGCATCGGTTTTCAGACTCGTAAGTACGCTGTCATTGACAGAAGCCGCCGCTTGTTTTACCGAAGCAAATGCAGTGATCAGGTGTTTTCGATGTTCCAGGGTGATGGCTGCTCCCTGCAGGTAATTCAGTTCATCGGTAGAATGGTGACGCGAGATGCCTTCGGGACGGCTGGCTATATTGGTGGCGACAATGCTTTTACCCAACGAAAAATTGGTGTTCATGACCAATCCCTGACCAAAGCCCAATTTATACCGCCCCAATGCCAGTCTTTTAATTTGTCCGACATCTTTCAGCAGGAAATGGAAAGAGTAAAAGCCATCTTTTAACCGTTCACCGGCATCCTTTTCCACAATAAATCCCATTTGCAGTTTATTACCGGCGTTGAACTCGTATTTTATAAAACTATATGCCGGAGATCCCAGGTATTTGTTTGTATCGGTTGAATCCACGGGGGAGCGATATCCCTCTTTTTGATCCAGATTACTATCCAATCTGAAGTAGAGACGGCTTTTACCTCTTTTCAGTAACCGGCGCCAATCGATCTTTTCGTCGGCTTTAGCCGGTTCGCCCAGGTAAACAAACGGAATCAGCATCCTGATCGTCTCCATGTCCAGATCTTTCACCAGCTTCAGTTCATAAATGGTTTTCATTGGTCCCGAAATATAGAGATAGGCCTGAATGTTTTCGATCTGCTCGTCGGTAAGAAAAGGAAGGCGCTCCAGCTCTTCCCGCTTAATCCGGTTGATATTGAACGGGTGTTCGTGTATCTGCGAGAGTTCTTCGTAAAGGTTGTTGATATTTTGTTCATTTCCTGTTGACTCTGCTATATCATGGACAAAGTTCATCCACCCATCATCTTCTTTTACAATCGGTTGTGCAAATACCCATGTTGTTAACAGGCAGTTTACAAGAGTTATCAGCCATTTGTTCATAACTATGTTCAAAACTTATATTGCATGGAAAAAAGATTATGAAAACCCAGAACGACATGATACACCGAAGCCACATCGAATGCAAACCGCGAAACGCGATAACCAACCCCAAAAGTTGGCCGGAAAGGAGCACCAATCAATCCGATACGCAATGGAATCTCTTTCAATGGCAGATATTCGCAACCGAGCTTAAAGCAGACCGGTTGGTCAATACTCTTCTCAACCTCGCCGATCAACATCAGCTCTTTCGCAACCGAATAGTTTGCTCCTGCACGCAAAACGAGCGGCAATGTGTATTCATCACGCAGTGTTCTATAGGAGGTTCCCATCACATTCTGGATCTCAATGCCAATTCGAAGTTTCTCAACCGGAGAGACCAACATGCCGACGTCAGCCGACACTACCGATTTACCCCCTTCTTCAGCAGATAAGAGTATGGATAGATAATTCAGGCGAATACCCAGAGAGGTACCGGCAAACAGTTTTTTGGAAAAGTTGACAGCGAATCTTGTTTCACCATACTTTTCATAACCAAATTTTGAGACCACCAATCCCGCATCGAGCCAGCGATTATTAAACGCTGCAACGGCCGTTGCTTTAGAAAGCTCTTTGATCCCGTATGGATTTTCATAATGAAGCCCCGCAAAACTTTCCGACTGAAGCGAGATCCCGCCGGGATTATCTATAGAAGCTAACGACACCGATGCAAAACCGATTGCAGCCGACCGGGCATCAGAAATAGCATAGTTATCTGCAGCGAATGTGCTCCTCACAAAAGACAACAACAGCAACGACAAAACAATCTTACCCTTCATATCAAACCTTTTTGCACAAATATATAAAACTTATGTATATTACGTAATATTTATTTTACAATATTTACCTATTAATATTTTCCCTTCTTTCAGCTAAATGCCGACACCTCAGGGCCTCATTGTGCAAATTATTCAAAAACAGAAAAACATCAACCAATCAAAACACTATATTTGTATTCGTTTATCGCACTGCTAAACACCAATATTTCAATGAAGAAAACATTTTACATCACCCTGACCATCCTCGCTCTGGCATCTCTAACCTATGCCCAGCAAGACATCCGCCCCCTGCCCCACAAGCTGCAACGATGCAGAGTAGAAAACGGGGAAACTGTAGTATTGGTAAATTTGAAAGATGCGGTAGTAAAAGGTCATAGAAAAGAAACCGCCGGCAAGATAGCCTCTCATAAAGCAAAAGCGAACTCAAACCGCGCTCTTGCAAAAAATGGTGTAAAATCGAGCGCCAAAAGTTTATAACTCTCAGAGACCCTACTGGTTTTAGTGTGAGTTTACATTTACAGAATCCAGAACCGATACTTGCTGATAAGATTCAAAACCTGTCCCTCCCGATAACTATCGGGAAGGGAAAATAAAAAATTCCAGACTGCCGGGGAGCTGTTTGAGTGAGGAGCCCATTCACTTAAGTCCAGAGACCTTAGTAACGGTGTATGGGCGAGCGAACGAGTTCTTCCCGGCTATGTTTTTGCTTACTTTTTGCGCCAAAAAGTAAGGCCCGCGGCAGGCGATAATATGAAATTTGAAATCTCACTACTGATTATTTTCAAAATTTGAGCTCCCGCATCAAGTGCGGGATGACATACTGGCTTTTTACTCATTAATCTCATTTCTGAAAACAATAAAGCCCGGACAGGTACAAAAACCTATCCGGGCCAAATCTATCGGTCATAAAAATCCGACTACTTATATATCCGACTCACCGGAATCTCAATTCCATCCTCCAATCCCAGCATCGCATTGATGATAATCACCGAGTCGGCCTTCATCAAATCATCTACACAGATGGGGCGTTCGACAATCAAACCCTGATCGAGCAACTGCCTGCGGCGAGTTCCTTTTAGCAAACAATGCGCAGGAGTAACCAACTCCGCACCGACTTTCAGCACCACATTGGCATAGCTGATGTCGCTAATCCACCCGTTTTTCACAATCAGGATTTCATCCGCATCCCCTTTTTGCGCTACCAGCTTATTCAGGGCGGAACGATCAGCGAATTTCAGATGATAATCGATCCGGTTATCATAAACCAACCTCAGGGAGTTAATCTTTCGGGGAACATAAGCGTCAAAACCGATCTCCCGAACCTCTGTATCGTATAGCACGCGGCATTTCACCACCCCCTGCCTCATCGCAACCGGGATTTCCACACTTTCAAAATCCAGACTAAAGGCTTTTCCGAACATCTCTTCCGAGCTGCTTTCCATACGACGCTGATGATAGGCTACATTCATCCATTCGCCGTCTACGATCCGCACCGATTCAAGTAAAAGGGACATATACTTTATCTATTAATTCCTGATATTCATTTTCAGCCACACTCTTAGAGGTAATTCCACCGCCACTCCGGAAAAGCAATCCGGCGGATGTTTGTTCAATATAACGGATAATCACGGCACTATCGAGATTCTCTCCGTCGAAAACGCCAAAGATTCCGGTATAATAACCCCGGTCGTCTATCTCCGCCTTTCTGATCAGCTCCAAAGTCGCATCCTTAGGCGCACCTGAGATAGAACCGGCGGGCAACATGGAGAAGATTAGATCACCCAGGCGGGCATGAAAGCCATCCGGTAATCGACCGGCAATCTCCGAACTGACCTGGAGCAGGGTTTTCCCATTCGTTTCCACACGGTCGATATAACGGAAACGACTTACCTCAACCTGATCGGCCACACGGCTCAGATCATTCCTGATAAGATCGACGATGGTATAATGCTCCGCCTTCTCTTTGGGATCATTCAGTATCTCCTCCTCCGCATCGGGCACGGTGGCATCGATCGTTCCCTTCATGGGATAGGAGTAAATCCGCCCATCCTGAATTCGCACAAAGCACTCCGGGGAAAAACAGACAAATTGTTCTGAGATGTAAAGCTTATAGGGTGCCCGACTACGTAAGAAAATCTCCTCCAGGGAAAGATCGGTTTCAATGCGGGTCGGAAAGGTCAGATTAACCAAAAAAGAATCTCCCCGACGAATACCGGCCATCACCACTTCAAAACCCTTTTTGTAGGTCTCAAACGACACCGGATACTTCCGAAAAGAGAAAGATTCGCCTTTTACTTCCATCGCTGGAATATAATTATAGAGTGGGGTCTCAAAAAAAAGACCCTCCGATAATGAATCTAACGGCGAAAAGTGACATTTTTCACCGGAAAAGTCAATTAAAAACAGAAAAGGTTGCTTTTCCTCCCCTGCCCGATTCATTTTTTGGATCATTTCTGCGCGAGTCATCGTCTTATTTTCTTACAAAAGTAAGCAAATTCAGATGATAGATGGGGCAAAACAGCCCAAAACACCCCCAATCCGGCTGTTTTGGGCATAAAAACGCACTTTTTTGCAAAAAACTTTGCATCACCTCTTGCAGGATCAAAAAAGTAGCCCTATCTTTGCACCGCAAACGAGGAACTACGGTACCATAGCTCAGTTGGTAGAGCAAAGGACTGAAAATCCTTGTGTCGCTGGTTCGATTCCAGCTGGTACCACGATTGCAAATAAAGGCCCATTGAATTTCAATGGGCTTTTTCATTTCTAGTCGTTTATACTATTGAATTAAACAAACCATTTGGAGTTATGTTTTGTGTCTACATTCTATATAGTAAAAGTCTCAACTTGTTTTATGTTGGTCAAACAGAAGACATTAATGCAAGAATAAATGAGCATAATTCTGGCTTTTATAAGAATTCATTCACAGCCAAAGCCCACGACTGGAATCTCTACCACCTTATCAATTGCACTTCAAAAACTCAAGCGATTAAAATCGAAGCACATATTAAAAGGATGAAAAGCCGGAAATATATCGAATCGCTAAAAACATATCCCGAAATAGCAGATAAACTAACGCTTCTTTATCGGGACTGAAAATCCTTGTATCGCTGTCCCGATAGCTATCGGGACGATTCCAGCTGGTACCACGATTGCAAATAAAGGCCCATTGAATTTCAATGGGCTTTTTCATTTCTAGTCGTTTATACTATTGAATTAAACAAACCATTTGGAGTTATGTTTTGTGTCTACATTCTATATAGTAAAAGTCTCAACTTGTTTTATGTTGGTCAAACAGAAGACATTAATGCAAGAATAAATGAGCATAATTCTGGCTTTTATAAGAATTCATTCACAGCCAAAGCCCACGACTGGAATCTCTACCACCTTATAAATTGCACTTCAAAAACTCAAGCGATTAAAATCGAAGCACATATTAAAAGGATGAAAAGCCGGAAATATATCGAATCGCTAAAAACATATCCCGAAATAGCAGATAAACTAACGCTTCTTTATCGGGACTGAAAATCCTTGTATCGCTGTCCCGATAGCTATCGGGACGATTCCAGCTGGTACCACGATTGCAAATAAAGGCCCATTGAATTTCAATGGGCTTTTTCATTTCTAGTCGTTTATACTATTGAATTAAACAAACCATTTGGAGTTATGTTTTGTGTCTACATTCTATATAGTAAAAGTCTCAACTTGTTTTATGTTGGTCAAACAGAAGACATTAATGCAAGAATAAATGAGCATAATTCTGGCTTTTATAAGAATTCATTCACAGCCAAAGCCCACGACTGGAATCTCTACCACCTTATCAATTGCACTTCAAAAACTCAAGCGATTAAAATCGAAGCACATATTAAAAGGATGAAAAGCCGGAAATATATCGAATCGCTAAAAACATATCCCGAAATAGCAGATAAACTAACGCTTCTTTATCGGGACTGAAAATCCTTGTATCGCTGTCCCGATAGCTATCGGGACGATTCCAGCTGGTACCACGATTGCAAATAAAGGCCCATTGAATTTCAATGGGCTTTTTCATTTCTAGTCGTTTATACTATTGAATTAAACAAACCATTTGGAGTTATGTTTTGTGTCTACATTCTATATAGTAAAAGTCTCAACTTGTTTTATGTTGGTCAAACAGAAGACATTAATGCAAGAATAAATGAGCATAATTCTGGCTTTTATAAGAATTCATTCACAGCCAAAGCCCACGACTGGAATCTCTACCACCTTATCAATTGCACTTCAAAAACTCAAGCGATTAAAATCGAAGCACATATTAAAAGGATGAAAAGCCGGAAATATATCGAATCGCTAAAAACATATCCCGAAATAGCAGATAAACTAACGCTTCTTTATCGGGACTGAAAATCCTTGTATCGCTGTCCCGATAGCTATCGGGACGATTCCAGCTGGTACCACGATTGCAAATAAAGGCCCATTGAATTTCAATGGGCTTTTTCATTTCTAGTCGTTTATACTATTGAATTAAACAAACCATTTGGAGTTATGTTTTGTGTCTACATTCTATATAGTAAAAGTCTCAACTTGTTTTATGTTGGTCAAACAGAAGACATTAATGCAAGAATAAATGAGCATAATTCTGGCTTTTATAAGAATTCATTCACAGCCAAAGCCCACGACTGGAATCTCTACCACCTTATAAATTGCACTTCAAAAACTCAAGCGATTAAAATCGAAGCACATATTAAAAGGATGAAAAGCCGGAAATATATCGAATCGCTAAAAACATATCCCGAAATAGCAGATAAACTAACGCTTCTTTATCGGGACTGAAAATCCTTGTATCGCTGTCCCGATAGCTATCGGGACGATTCCAGCTGGTACCACGATTGCAAATAAAGGCCCATTGAATTTCAATGGGCTTTTTCATTTCTAGTCGTTTATACTATTGAATTAAACAAACCATTTGGAGTTATGTTTTGTGTCTACATTCTATATAGTAAAAGTCTCAACTTGTTTTATGTTGGTCAAACAGAAGACATTAATGCAAGAATAAATGAGCATAATTCTGGCTTTTATAAGAATTCATTCACAGCCAAAGCCCACGACTGGAATCTCTACCACCTTATCAATTGCACTTCAAAAACTCAAGCGATTAAAATCGAAGCACATATTAAAAGGATGAAAAGCCGGAAATATATCGAATCGCTAAAAACATATCCCGAAATAGCAGATAAACTAACGCTTCTTTATCGGGACTGAAAATCCTTGTATCGCTGTCCCGATAGCTATCGGGACGATTCCAGCTGGTACCACGATTGCAAATAAAGGCCCATTGAATTTCAATGGGCTTTTTCATTTCTAGTCGTTTATACTATTGAATTAAACAAACCATTTGGAGTTATGTTTTGTGTCTACATTCTATATAGTAAAAGTCTCAACTTGTTTTATGTTGGTCAAACAGAAGACATTAATGCAAGAATAAATGAGCATAATTCTGGCTTTTATAAGAATTCATTCACAGCCAAAGCCCACGACTGGAATCTCTACCACCTTATCAATTGCACTTCAAAAACTCAAGCGATTAAAATCGAAGCACATATTAAAAGGATGAAAAGCCGGAAATATATCGAATCGCTAAAAACATATCCCGAAATAGCAGATAAACTAACGCTTCTTTATCGGGACTGAAAATCCTTGTATCGCTGTCCCGATAGCTATCGGGACGATTCCAGCTGGTACCACGATTGCAAATAAAGGCCCATTGAATTTCAATGGGCTTTTTCATTTCTAGTCGTTTATACTATTGAATTAAACAAACCATTTGGAGTTATGTTTTGTGTCTACATTCTATATAGTAAAAGTCTCAACTTGTTTTATGTTGGTCAAACAGAAGACATTAATGCAAGAATAAATGAGCATAATTCTGGCTTTTATAAGAATTCATTCACAGCCAAAGCCCACGACTGGAATCTCTACCACCTTATAAATTGCACTTCAAAAACTCAAGCGATTAAAATCGAAGCACATATTAAAAGGATGAAAAGCCGGAAATATATCGAATCGCTAAAAACATATCCCGAAATAGCAGATAAACTAACGCTTCTTTATCGGGACTGAAAATCCTTGTATCGCTGTCCCGATAGCTATCGGGACGATTCCAGCTGGTACCACTCGTAAAGAGGAAAGACAATGTCTTTCCTCTTTTTTTTTGTTACCATACGATCGTCGGATACCGCCCGGCTAAGCGGATGAACCGCTAAGCCGGTTGAATACAACCCGTCGCAAGCCGATAAAAAGGACAAGCCCGTTTTCATGGCGCTAAGGTGCTCTACTGAGGGGGTGACTTTAAGTCACCCCCTCAGTCGTTTACGGCTGTCGTCTACCTGATCGTCTAATAAAACCGACCAAAACGCTCCTCAATGAGTGCTTTATATCTACTTTTAAATTCTTCTGTCAGAAAGCTTACATCTATAAAATGAACCCATTTATCTTTAGCTCTCTCCATCTTACGAAAGATATTCTCTTGTTGCTTCTTTTCTATTCTGAGATTTGAGAAAGCAGATTCGAAGTCCTTTCTTTTTAGTTTTTTCTTTTTCCCATTAAGCGTCAATGCCAATTCTTCATCATCTTCCGGATTCACGATTGTAGTAGCAACCATATCATATCCCGGAGATAAAATGGGTCCCATTTGCGGGTGATGAATTATCGAAAAATTCTTAAGATGCATATCTGCATTTCCTGTCAAAAATGAGAACATTACTTGTTCACAAAAATTAATCAGGTCCAATCCCGGATTAACAGAATATTTCAAGATAGCCTTACCGATCTGCTCATAAGATCCCCTATATTTATGCTCGGTCAACTTTTCGGTCAATTGGCACATATCCTCCATATGAAGTTTCCCGTTTAAGGTACGATCTATTCTCCTGGTGATGTAAGCTAACTCCCCTGATTGAAGACGAATCAGTGAATGGGGAACAACCTTGATCTTTGCTATTTCAGCCAGATGCATAGTCAAATCTTCCACTTCAGGTAGATGAGGATAATTCTGTGTAGGAGGCTTTAATATAAAACCTCCCCATAAACCGACAATAGTGAACCGACGTGGCTCAGACTCTCGCTCACCACCCGAGATATCTAAAGATAATTTTGGTTGCACACCAGTCACAGCCATCTGACTTTTAATTACTTGCGCTGCCAACTCCTCCATTTGAGCGTCAGTATAGGGTAATTGGGGCGGTACTGGTTGTCCAAATATCTTTTTACTACATCGGGCATGAAAATCTACTTCACTTCCATCTAACGGTTGGTAACAGTACAAACATCTTCTCATAACTCACTATATGTTCTCATTTATTGCATGCACACTAACTGCACCGATACAATCTTTGCAACAACTTAACAACAAGCCCATTCGATCACGGGGATCAAGCTTCCAGTTTTTCTCCGCAATATCCAGCAACCATCCTTCCGGAATCAATCCATCAAAAAACGGGAATAATACCGAACTATGAAAAGATTCTTTTTGTAGAGGAAGAGTCAGACTTACAGGTTGTGGATTGGCATGATCCAGATAAGTACTATCATACACAAAATGATAGCCTTCTTCATCTTCGGATAACCAACCGGCCAAAGTATCTCCTATTTTTATCATTGCTTTTCTCATAGTCCTGATCTTAGACATTTATTTCACTTCAGACTTCCGCTCTATCTGTACAGCACCAACCTGATAGCCAAATAGCGAAAGCACCTGATTGACTTTATCCAGGCGCAGACTCTCTTTTCCTTGCTCCAGCTCCCGGACAAATCTCAACCCAACACCTGCCTTCTCCGCTAACTCCGGCTGAGTTAACCCAACCGATTTTCTTTTTTGTTTTACAAATTCACTCAAGCTCATATCATATACCTTATCGGGTATAAAGATAGTCATTTTAATTACAAATACACCTTTTCGGGTATAAATAAACAATACCGATCAATTATATACCCTATCGGGTACACACTTACACGGCAATCCAGGAATGCAATACCCACCCGGCTAAGCGGATGACCCCGTTCGGCGAATGGCTCTGCCTTCGTTGTTAAAAAATCAACTTGCTATTTACCATATACAACTTGTTCTGATACAAAAAACAGCAAAATAGCCAGTATACTGGCGTTTTTATGCCATATTTAGCCAGCGCACTGGCGTTTTTTACTATTTCTGCATGAAACAAACCACAATCATGAATGCAATAGAACGCACACTGCAAAGTAAAATCCTACAACGATTGGCCCCAAATAAAGCAATTCTATTGTTTGGAGCCCGAAGGGTTTGAAAAACGGTAGTAATTCGCCAAATCATGGACCGCTTCGATGGAAAAATCCTATTAATGAATGGGGAAGACTTCAACACAGTGTCTCTTTTAGAACAACAAACAATTGCAAATTACAAACAGTTACTGAATGGAATTGACTTGTTGGCAATAGATGAAGCACAGTCAATACCTAATATCGGGCAAAAATTAAAACTGATTGTTGATGAAATAGAGGGTATTAAAGTTATTGCAAGTGGCTCCTCTTCCTTTGATCTGTTGAATAAGACGGGAGAACCGTTAGTAGGACGCAGTACACAATTTTTACTATTTCCTTTCAGTCAGTCTGAATTATCGAAAGTCGAAAATCTACTTGAAACCAGAGGGCAGCTGGATTCAAGATTGATTTACGGATCTTATCCCGAAATAGTCACTGCTGACAATACAGAGTTTCGCAAAGAGTATCTGAGGGAGATTGTCAATTCCTATCTGCTGAAAGACATATTAGCGATAGAGGGGCTTAAGAACTCATCAAAAATGAAAGACCTGCTTCGTTTAATCGCATTTCAAATGGGAAATGAAGTTTCTTATGACGAATTAGGCCGACAATTAGGTATGAGTAAAACTACAGTAGAGAAATATCTTGATCTGCTCTCAAAAGTATTTGTCATATACCGATTGGGTGCATACTCCCGAAACCTCCGTAAAGAGGTCTCAAAAGCCGGTAAATGGTATTTCTATGACAACGGAATCCGTAATGCGATTATCGGGAACTTTAATCCGATTTCACTTCGCCAGGACATTGGAGCGCTTTGGGAAAGCTATCTGATCGGTGAACGAATAAAACAAAATCACTTCCTCGGGTTACATAAGGAGTTCTATTTCTGGCGCACTTATGAAGGACAGGAAATTGATCTAATCGAAGAATCCGATGAGGGTCTCCATGCTTTTGAATTCAAATGGGGAGGTAAAACACCCAAAGTACCCGGAATATTTCAGAAAACATATCCCACAGCAACTTATTCGGTAATCACTCCCGACAATTACCTCAACTTCGTTTTGCAAAACGAATAAAGGCACAACGCTTACATCGGTGAATACCCATCATTACTGAACGCTTACGCACCACACCGTGCAGCGGCTCTATCCCGAGATAGCCGCGAATGATGCAATACCCGCCCGGCTAAGCGGATGACCCGCTAAGCCGGTTGATTACGACCCATTGCAAGCCAATGAAAAGGGACAAGCCCCGTTTTTATGGCGCTAAGTGCTCTACAGAGGGGGTGACTTGAAGTCACCCCCTCTGTCATTTACGACTGTTGTCTTCCTGATCGTCGCTTTGCGTGTATTTACCCCCCCTCTCTATGAGAGAGGGTCCCGATAGTTATCGGGAGGGGGCGAGGCTTTGTATTTCTTGATCGCCTGCCACGGACCTTACTTTTTGGCGCAAAAACATAGCCGGGAAGAACCCGGTTTAATTTACAATTTACCATTGGGTAGAGGAAGTAATCGTCAATTGTAAATGTTTCAATTGTAAATATTCCCGGATCCTCTCTCGAACAGCTCCCCGGTAGTCTGGAGTTTCATAAACTATTTGCTAAAAACATTAATTTGCTTATTTTTGTTGAATATCACTTTCAGGAGTTAACTCAAACATATAACATCAAATTTTCCGGCAAATCCACACATAATCCATTTCACTTAAAGGTAAAATATATACCTTTGCAAACTACATCTTCATATGAAATGCAAATTAAAAAAACTAACTCATCTAAGCGGAAACAAAGCTTCAATCTATTCTGTTATAATAGATGATGAAGATAAAACACTGTTTGAGGAGTTTTTGGCTGAGAATTTTACTTCATATTTAAGTGAAATAAAAGACATATCTATACGTCTAAAAACCATCGGGACTAAAACTGGTGCCAGAGATAACTTCTTCAAACTTTATGAAGGGAAATCTGGCGATGGTGTTTGTGCTTTGTATGATTTACCGAATAAAAATTTAAGGTTATATTGCATAAGGTATGGGATGCAAATTATCGTAATTGGTGGTGGCGGCTCCAAAAATGTAAGAGCACTACAGGATGACCCTAAATTAAAACAAGAAAACTACTTCCTCAGATGGCTATCGCAACAGATTACCAAACGACTGAATGACGATCTCTTTTTCTCCGAAGATGGTCTTGATTTCATCGGGAATTTAGAATTTGAAGATAATACACACGACTAACGACCTGACAAAATGAACACTTATAATGTATTAGAAGACGTCTTAAATTCTATTACGCCGGAAGAAGCGGAAAGAATTGAAAAAAGGATGCTTATGGCAGCGAAGATTGATGATGCCATTAAGGCAAAGGGTTGGAAGAAAAAGGACTTAATGCAAGCTTTGGGAAAGGCCAACCAATCTGAAATAACAAAATGGTTAAGCGGCACTCATAATTTCACTATGGATTTATTAACTGACCTGGGACGGGTTTTAGGTGTTGACTTTCTTAATGTTGAGAAGGTCAATCCTCCTATGGTTGAAACCCATTACAAAGTAATGCCTGTTATAGTTACCGTTAGAAATAGCTCTTTCTCATATATGAATGAAATGTTTTCTGCTAAGACTATTTACGACAAAACAATAACGACTCAAAATGAACCAACAAACTAAGATGAAAGAGAACACTCCCAAAGAAATTGCCTTTAAAATTGAAGGAATAGAGCTACTGGAATACTCTTTAAACTCACCTTTAACAGCCCTACCTGACAAATTGGAATACAAGTTTGACCTGGGGATTGAACAGAAAATTAGTTTACCAGCTAAAAGAGTTTTTGTTGTATGCTCAATTACGGTTTCCTGCGACCATAACCCCGACCGCTTGGCTCATGCAAAAATTAGCTGCATATATGAAGTTCCGGAGCTTGAGTCATTTTTGGATAAAAGCTCAAATGACTTGATACTGCCGGACAATTTAGCTATTACCTTAATCTCTGTATCGCTATCAACATGCAGAGGTGTTATGTTTACTTTATTTAGAGGGACTTTCTTACACAATGCGGTACTTCCACTTGTAGACCCTCAAACGTTTATTAAAAATGGGAATTAATCCATTTGGCTCAGTTCAAACCTGCCAGAAGGAAACAACGATACAATATACCGAACTTTGTTACTTACCCACTTATTTACAGCAAAATTATTCTTGCCTTATTTTCTGCACTTGGCCGTTCGGCGAATGGCTCTGCCTTCGTCGTTAGAAAATCAAGGCCTCTGGCCTTACCATAACATCTTCTCTATACGTATCAAGCTGAGTTTGCTACTGAACGCTTGCGCACCACACCGGGCAGCGGCTCTATGCTGCTTACCGGATAAATCAACTTGCTATTTACCATATACAACTTGCCCTGATACAAATAAAACAGTAAAAACGCCAGTATACTGGCGTTTTTATGCCATATTTAGCCAGCACACTGGCGTTTTTTACTATTTTTGCATGAAACAAACCACAATCATGAATGCAATAGAACGCACACTGCAAAGTAAAATCCTACAACGATTGGCCCCCAATAAAGCAATTCTATTGTTTGGAGCCCGAAGGGTTGGAAAAACGGTAGTAATTCGCCAAATCATGGACCGCTTCGATGGAAAAATCCTATTAATGAATGGGGAAGACTTCAACACAGTATCTCTTTTAGAACAACAAACAATTGCAAATTACAAACAGTTACTGAATGGAATTGACTTGTTGGCAATAGATGAAGCACAGTCAATACCTAATATCGGGCAAAAATTAAAACTGATTGTTGATGAAATAGAGGGTATTAAAGTTATTGCAAGTGGCTCCTCTTCCTTTGATCTGTTGAATAAGACGGGAGAACCGTTAGTAGGACGCAGTACACAATTTTTACTATTTCCTTTCAGTCAGTCTGAATTATCGAAAGTCGAAAATCTACTTGAAACCAGAGGGCAGCTGGATTCAAGATTGATTTACGGATCTTATCCCGAAATAGTCACCGCTGACAATACAGAGTTTCGCAAAGAGTATCTGAGGGAGATTGTCAATTCCTATCTGCTGAAAGACATATTAGCGATAGAGGGGCTAAAGAACTCATCAAAAATGAAAGACCTGCTTCGTTTAATCGCGTTTCAAATGGGAAATGAAGTTTCTTATGACGAATTAGGCCGACAATTAGGCATGAGTAAAACTACAGTAGAGAAATATCTTGATCTGCTCTCAAAAGTATTTGTCATATACCGATTGGGTGCATACTCCCGAAACCTCCGTAAAGAGGTCTCAAAAGCCGGTAAATGGTATTTCTATGACAACGGAATCCGTAATGCGATTATCGGGAACTTTAATCCGATTTCACTTCGCCAGGACATTGGAGCGCTTTGGGAAAGCTATCTGATCGGTGAACGAATAAAACAAAATCACTTCCTCGGGTTACATAAGGAGTTCTATTTCTGGCGCACTTATGAAGGACAGGAAATTGATCTAATCGAAGAATCCGATGAGGGTATACATACTTTTGAATTCAAATGGGGAGGTAAAACACCCAAAGTACCCGGAATATTTCAGAAAACATATCCCACAGCAACATATTCGGTAATCACTCCCGACAATTACCTCAACTTCGTTTTGCAAAACGAATAAAGGCACAACGCTTACATCGGCGAATACCCATCACTGCTGAACGCTTACGCACCACACCGTGCAGCGGCTCTATCCCGAGATAGCCGCGAATGATGCGACACCCGCCCGGCTAAGCGGATGACCCGCTAAGCCGGTTGAGTACAACCTTTTGTAAGCCGATGAAAAGGGACAAGCCCGTTTTCATGGCGCTAAGGTGCTCTACCTGATCGTCGCTTTGCCCCCGTTCGGCGAATGGCTCTGCCTTCGTCGTTAGAAAATCAAGGCCTCTGGCCTTACCATAATACCTTTCCTTTGTGTGTCTAACTGAGTTTAAAACAGGCTCTTAATAAAACCGCCCAAAACGCTCCTCAATGAGTGCTTTATATCTACCTGCGTTCACCAGTCAGGTGTGTTAAATGTGATTAATAAACAGGGTTAAACCAATTAATGCAAAACAGTTTGCATTGAAATAGTATAACTTTGCATTACTATTAGAGCCGGGAAAGATGAAAACTCAAAATACAAATACCGAAAATAAAGGATCTTCCAAAGCTGACTTCTTCAAGGTAGCGTTGAAGGATAAATTGGCCATGCGGGAATATATAAAGAAAAATGGTTCGTTAGACGGTTTTAAATCTACGCATTTTGTCTTTACTAAGCCCTTATAAACTGATTGATTCGGAAACCGGATATATTTTTAAGACAGATTATGGGAATACCTATGAGCTGTCTTTTTTGTTATATCCAGTGGTGAATGATGATCCCCCGTTCGGCGAATGGCTCTGCCTTCGTCGTTAGAAAATCAAGGCCTCTGGCCTTACCATAATATCTTCTCTATACGTGTTAAGCTGACTTTAGCTGCTGAACGCTTACCCACCACACCGCACTGCGGCAAGTGTCCCGATAGTTATTCGGGACACTTGCCGGATAAATAAATCAACGATCTTTTCTATCGCCTGTCGTGGGCATTACCTTTTGGCGCAAAAAGTAAGCAGAAATATAGCTGGGAAGAACCTTCGCCTCATGTCACCCCGTCAGTTTTGTTTGTAGCTTTTTGATGCGATGTTCTTTGACGCTAGCAGGTGCAAGTACGCTGACAGCTCTGTGTGGTGCAAGTGAATTTACGTTTGATGATTGGCAGAATGATGCGGTACCCGCCCGGCTAAGCGGATGACCCGCTAAGCCGGTTGAGTACGACCTGTTGCAAACCGATGATATTTTTAATATTCAATAAATCAATTGACGAAGTCAGTTTTAAATCCATATATATCTACATTACACCTGTTTGTCAATCCGTAAATATCCGCTTAATCTGCGCAAATCCGCGTTCCATTCTTTTTTAGGAATCGTAATAGAGCCAAAATAAAATTGAAGCATACGAACAACAACATTATCCTCCCAACATTCCTTTAGAAAGGATTCTCGAACTAATGACCGAAGTACATGAAATACTAAAAACCGCCGGATTACAACCTTCTACTGAGGAGCAATATCTGGACAACCAGGAAGCGTGCCAGCTCTTGAAAGTGAGTAAACGGACCTTGCAATCGTACAGGCTTAAGAAGATCCTGCCTTATACCACCATGGGAGGTAAGATCTATTTCAGGATGTCGGATATACAGGAGCATTTGAGGAAGAAGTATGTGAATGGGAAGAAATAGATGAAATTACAATTTTGTTTGTCAAATAATCCATGAGGAGTAACTGTACTATCCCTTAGAGCCTCTAACAATAACGCCGTAATTGCATGTTTGCAATTACGGCGTTAAATATATCGGAATAATCTGAGCACCGATCCACCCCATGGGTAACCCACACCAAAACCAGCAATCATTTAACTCATTATTTACCAATCAGAAATACATCACCAAAAACAACAACATATACAATCGTAATTTTCTATAAATATGCAACCAATAGTCCAATAAAATATAGTTTGGTTAAATATAATAGATATTTTTACACAATATATTTTACCGATGCAAATTGTAGAAAGAATTGAAATTGTTGTTTTATGAATGAAATAAAAGTAGAAATAAAAACGACCCTTTTACAGAAATCAATCAGCCAGGTTTTTATTGAAGCTGTAAATAGAAATCCGGATAAGATCGGACTAACAATAAACAGCTTAAGTTTAACATATCTCGATTTACACAAGAAATCAAATCAGCTAGCCAATTATTTAAGAAGCACTTCTGATATTTACACCGGTGATGTAATCGGCATTCTTTCCGATCCTTCTGAATGGTCAATACTGTCGATGTTAGCCATTTTAAAACTTGGAGCAGTATATCTTCCTTTGGATACACGCTATCCCAAAAGCCGACTTCAATATATGATAGAAGATGCCGGTGTTTCAATCTTGCTTTCTCAGAAACATCTCTCCGATATTATTTCAAATGATGCATCCGGCACAATCTTATTTCTTGAGGAAATTGCAGATAAGATTCATTTATATCCGGATAGTTTTGAAGTACGAAATACTACAGGTAATGATCTGGCTTATATCATGTACACTTCCGGTACTACCGGAAAGCCGAATGGCGTAGAGATACCGCAAATAGGAATTCTGCGGCTTGTATTGGATACAAATTATTTTGACTTTAAAGAGAAACACACATTTCTACAGTTGGCGCCAATTGGTTTTGATGCTTCAACATTTGAAATCTGGGGAGCACTCCTCAACGGCCATAAGCTGGTACTGTATCCCGATCGAATTCCCGATTTTATCTTAATGAAAGAAATCATCGATGCACATCAGATATCCGTACTTTGGTTAACTGCTTCATTATTCAATTTAATAGTCGATGAATTCCCCCAAATGCTGACCAACGTTCAATATATATTGACCGGAGGCGAAGCTCTATCTGTAAAACACATCAAAAAAGCCCAATTGCTATTACCGGATTCTCAGTTGATTAATGGTTACGGTCCTACAGAGTCAACTACGTTTGCCTGCTGCTATAGTATTCCGGATATAAAAGACAAGGAAATCAATTCTATCTCCATCGGCAAACCCATCTCGAATACCGATGCTTATATCCTGGATAAACTATTGCAACCTATCGCACCCGGTGAAATGGGAGAACTATATATCGGAGGAAAAGGGCTGGCAACCGGATATCGAAACAATCCGGAACTGACCCAAAAGAAGTTTGTCAAGGTATGCATGCCAGAAGGCCATTATGAGAGACTTTATAAAACCGGAGACATATGCCGTTTTTTACCCGATGGCAATATCGAATATATCCAAAGAGCTGATCATCAGGTGAAAATAAGAGGCTTTCGTATTGAACTCAGTGAGATTGAAGCAGCCATACTTAAACATGAAGCTATCGCATCATGCCTGGCAATTGTAAAAGATCACCAAATATATGTATACATTACCGGAAACAGTAAAAAAAATAAGGAGAACAAATGCGAAGTACAATATACAATAGGTATAGAACCGCTTAAAATCCTATTACGGGAATGGCTTCCGGAATATATGATGCCTCATCAGATTATTGAATTGAGCTATTTCCCCGTTACTCCAAACGGAAAAGTAGATCGGGCAAATTTGCCAAACGGGAATAAGCCGGAAAGGAAAGAAAGCGGGGAGAAGAATCCGCAGCAGAGTTTTCTGGTAAAGATATGGGAAGATATTCTGACCATACAGGATCCGGGGGCTGACTGCAGTTTCTTTGATTTAGGCGGAACATCACTGCACGCCACGCAAATGATATTCCGTGTGAACAAAACCCTGGGGGTCAACATTTCCCTGACAACATTCTATCGGAATCCAACTATTGGAAATATAATGGAGCTAATCCGGGAATATAAAGAAGAATCTGACTCCAAAATCCTTCAAAGCCAATATACGCCCAATGAAAAAATCCCTTTGACTCCCGGACAAAAGGGATTGTGGTTTCTTAATGAATTTTATGGTGAAAATGCTGTCTATAACATCCCGATGAGCCTAACCCTCCATGGCCATGTGGATGTGAATGCTTTATCGTTGGCTCTTAACCGAATGACAGAAAGGCACTCTATATTACGCACCTCTTATCATTGTGAGAATGGAGTTCCCTATCAAAAGATCAATGAATATAAAGAAAACCAATTAGAGGTTACCGACGTATCTATGCTTTCCGGATTAGATCTTGCAAATATTCTAAAAAGTGAAGCATCAACACCTTTTCACCTGAATCAGGACTCAGTAATTCGATATAAACTTTTCCGTATATCCGGATCTCACCACATACTGTTTATTGATATTCATCATATCGCATTTGACGGATGGTCTCTGGGATTGTTCAAAAAAGAGTTATCCCTGATCTATAATGGCTTACTTGAAGGATATGAGGTCGAATTACCGGAGCTTAGCTTTCATTATGCAGACTACGCGAATTGGGTTGCAAACAAACACCAGGATTATTCGAAAGAAATCGATTATTGGAAGCAAAAGATCGGTTCAAATCATTTCGGGACAGAATTACCGACTGATTATCCACGACCCATCAATCAGACTTATCATGGAGACTACAAAGATACCACATTGGATAGTAGCACATTGAAACAGCTGAAGATATTTTCGAAAAAACAGGGGGTCTCTCTATACGTTGTATTGACAGCATGTTTCAAGACATTGCTGTATCACGTTACCGGAGACTCTAATATTTCTATAGCCAGCCCTAACTTTAATCGAAACCTGCATGAGTTTGAAAATGTCATTGGCTTTTTTGTAAATTCAATGATTTTATCCACTGATCTAAGCGGAGAATTCACCTACAACCAAGTAGTAGAAAGAGTTAGCAATACCATCAAAGAAGCCTTTGAGCATCAGGATATACCGTTTGTGAAACTGGTAGAAAAGCTGGTACCGCACCGTGATTCGTCAAGAACACCTCTACACCAGATCATCTTTGTTCTGCAAAATGCAGATGAACAGGAGATACTAATGAATGGTCTTCGTCCAACATTCGAGATGCTTTCATCCGGCACTTCCAAATGCGATCTGACCTTCATCGCCGAAGAGTCAGATGAAAAGCTTCTGATTCGTTGCGAATACAATACGGATCTGTTTAAACCGGAATCGATCTGTCGTTTTCTTTCCAGATTCATTGAAACAATTCACCAATGCTTGTCGAATCCGGACCAACCGATTATTGCAAAAGGTAGCCAGCCGTCAACCCATCCGGCAAAACCAGAAGCCAGGATTAATGATATCCGAATACAGCCACGCTCGTCGAACCTACATAACAGTCAAATTGAAGAAAGACTAAGAAAGATATGGAAGGAAATTCTGGAAATTGACCATATAGATGTAAATGATAATTTCTTTGAAATCGGAGGATATTCATTACTTGCCATCCGGTTGATCCACAGGATAAATCAGGAATTCTCTGTCCAATTAAGTATTAAATCCATCTTCGAATTCCCAACAATCTCATCCCTTGAAAAAGTTTTACTGAATAAACAATCAGTTACCTCGCCTCAAGGTGTAGTTCAGATTAGAAAGGGAAAAGGCGATCCATTGTTTCTTTTTCCCGGAATTATCGGCAATGCATTTACTTTTCAGCCTTTTGCAGAGAAATTGAATACAAAACAACCCTTATATGTATTAGAATACCCTGAAAATCCGGAAGAGCTCCTACCCGAACAAAGTATGGCTGAACTGGCGGCCTATTTCATTCGTCTGATCAGATTAGTACAGGCAACAGGACCTTACCATCTGGCAGGTTACTCGCTTGGAGGCAGAGTCGTATTTGAAATGGCTATGCAATTGCAAAAATCCGGTGAAAAAACAGGCTTTCTGGGTATCATCGATACAGAAGGACTTAAACCAATTTTCAACGACAACACCCTTTTGGATAGGATATACAACGAAGCCGAATTATTTATCCGGCTAACCCTACGGCAGAAGTTTAAATACTTGAAGCATAGAGCTCCATTTTTAATGAATGAACATCAGATATTCCTGGACGAAAGCATACACCATCAAAATCCACTCGAAAAAAAACTATGGTTTATCTGGAATAACTACAAACCCAAAGGCAAGTTTGCAGGAGATCTCTATTTTTTTAATACTGAAAGCAATGTCCATCCGATAAAGCACCGTTTGCATTATTTAGTAAAAGCTTTTCCCGATATGTACTGGCGTTATAACATCAATGGCAAGATACATATTGAATCTTTCAAGTGCGAACATGCTGATTTTTTAAAAGAGCCATACGTAGATGAAGTCGTAAAACCAATCGCAAGATATTTTAACCAGAAACCAGTTATCGATCAATCATCTTTGGCAGAAAGAATTTCCAACCTGTTAGCAAATAAAAGATGCGCAAGGTCTAAACATGTGGATATCTTCTTTTTCGATTCAAAAAAACTCAAAAGCGAGTATGGGCATTTTGAAGGGATACTTCAAGAGGAAGAAGTTAAAAAGGCGAAGCGTTTTAAGCCGGATGAAGACAGAATAAACTTCGTCATTCGTCATGGTGTATTGAGGACTATTTTAGCCGAATATCTAAGTACAAAACCAGCTGACCTTGTTTTCTACGAGAATGAATTTGGAAAATCCGTGATTGCGGATCATCAGAATCATTTACACCTTGATTTCAGTATCTCATCATCGCATGGTTATAGCATTATTGCTATTGGCAAAGAGTTGAAGGTCGGCATTGATCTTGAAAGCATTGACCATAAGTTTGATTTCATGGAACTGGCTTGCAAATATCTACACTCCGACGAGGTCGATTATCTGAGAAATACCCCGGACGAGAAACAACGCTCTACGTTCTTTGAAATCTGGACAGCAAAAGAGGCCTTCCTGAAAGCGAATAAAATTCTTGAACTAGATAAGTTCCCGGTACCCAATTTTGATTTCACAACCGATGGAGAATATAATGGCTGGTACTTCAGGAAAATCCAACTGCCCGATCCTATCAAAAGCACACTGGTGATTTCTGAGCCGAACATTTCGGTATCGTTGCATCATCACATGGAATAAATTATAATATCAAAATCTTATTATGAATTATCAAGACTTAATTCGCAATTCGCCATTAAAAACCAAAAAAGGGTTTAACCTCCATAAAAAAAGGAATGCGATAACAAGTATTATAAAAAAACCAGACAGGAATATATAAACCCGATATCACTTCAATTGAATGCATACAATTAGATACCACTTTAGACAGAAGAAAAATCAATGGGGAGTAGTATATAAATCCCCTCTAAAATCAGTAATAAAGATAGAACTTTGTATATTTGGGCTATTAAGAACATTGTATTTAAAACATTAAATACATATCAATACACAAAATGAAACTAGCCTATATATACGCCACCTTATCCACTGTTGGTGGAGGAGACCGGGTCATCTCTGAAAAAGCAAACTATTTTGCAGAACAATGCGGTTATGATGTCTATTTCATCACGGCATATCAGAATGGACTACCTTTTTCATTCCCGCTTTCTCCCAGGGTCAAACATATTGATCTCGGTATTGATTTTAATGAACAATATCAATACTCTTTGCTGAAACGAGGCTACGTTTACTTCAAACTACTCAGGAGATATAAGAAAGCTTTGAGTAATCTATTAAAGGATCTGAAAGTCGATTTTACATTAACCACGATTAGCCGGGATGTAGATTTTCTGGCTGATATCAATGACGGTAGCCTGAAAATTGCAGAAGCCCATGTATCGAAAAATTTCATCCGTAATATTCACGAATTCCAGAAGAAAAGTCTCCCCTATCGGATTGTAGGGAAAATATGGACACGAAAACTGGAAAAGGACCTCCTAAAATTTGATGAACTGGTAGTTTTAACAGAAAATGATACCCGAAACTGGAAACCATTGAGAACATCAACCGTTATCCCAAATTCTTTGCCTTTTTCACCAACACAGTCCAGCACTTGTACCCATAAAAAAATAATCAGCGTGGGACGACTGGATAATCAAAAAGGATTTGATATGCTTATTGATGCCTGGGAAATTGTTTCGGTAAAACATCCGGATTGGAGTGTAAGTATTTATGGTGAAGGGGGACTGGAACAGACACTCAATGAGCGTATCCGGCAAAAAGGATTATCCCATTCCCTGAAAATCGAGAAACCGGTCAAAAACATTGCCGAAAAATATCTGGATAGCTCGATTTACGTCATGAGCTCCCGCTATGAAGGATTTGGGATGGTACTCATTGAAGCCATGGCATGTGGTGTTCCTGTTATATCATTTAATTGTCCGGATGGGCCTTCTGAGATTATCCGGGATAACGAAGACGGATTTCTCGTAAAGAATGGAGACATTGCCGAATTGGCAGAGAAAATCATTTTCTTAATCGAAAACAACGAGAAAAGAATCCAAATGGGAAAAATGGCGAAACAGAATATCCAACGATACTCTACAGACCAGGTTATGCAGAAATGGGTCCAGATGTTTGAATCTTTAAAGAAAATGTAGAAAGCTAGGGATAAGAATTCCATATATTACTCAAATTAATACAGAGACATGAAACCACATACCATTGTTGTTGCAACTGACAATCATTATGTCGTGCTTTTAGCAGCACTCATCAAATCCATCGAAAGCAATCTGAAGGGCAGCCAGAAGATCGACTTTTATATTATAGAAGACCGGGTAAGCCAAAGAAATAAGGCTAAACTGGAAAAATCGGTCAATCCATCCATCTCTAACCTGATCTGGAAAGACCGGAGTACGATTATTCCGAAAGATATTCAACTTCCGACTGATCGCAGTAATCTTCCGCTCACCATTTATATGCGGCTTTTTATCCCCTATCTAATCCCGGATCATATTGAAAAGATATTATATCTGGATGTGGATATGATCGTATTAGAAGATATTTCCACCTTGTTCCATACAGACCTTGAGGATAATCTAATTGGCGCCGTTGTCGATCCGGGAATCATTACATTCGATCATGGCTGGAATGGAATCCTGAATTATCAGGAGCTTGGACTGGATGCCAAATCCAGATACTTTAATTCCGGGTTGATGTTGATCAATACACCGAAATGGAAAGAACTGGATATCGCCCAAAAAGTCATTCAATGCATTGAGCAAAATATCAATTATGCCAATTTTCCGGATCAATACGGATTAAATGTAATCCTGAACAACCGATGGAAAGAGCTTGATCCCCGCTGGAACCATTTCTCCACCATGGAACATGACAAGCCTTTTCTCATTCATTTTGTCTGGAGGAAACCCATCTACAAATCATATGACAAGAATCCGGAATACAGAATACTTTTTTACCGGTATCTCAATCAGACGGAATGGAAAAATTTTAAACCCATTGGTGAAACTACCCGTTACTTCAAGAAGATCAGGAATATACTACTTAAGAAACTGAATATCAATTAAAGAAAAAGCCTCTCGTTATATTGAACGAGAGGCTTTTTTTGGTGAAGGTGATTAACTATTCCTTACAAACCTTTGACTGAAACAATTCTTCCCCATTTATTTTTTTCACGCAGACCAGATATAATCCCGGTTTCAGATCCGATACATCAATCTGTTTTTCGGTGGATTCTTTGACCATCTTACCGGTAATATCATAAATTAACACCTGAACCTTACTTTCTCTTGTACTGACATTCAATATGTCGGATACGGGATTTGGATAAACGCTTTGCAGCTCAACACCCTGACTAACCGGCTCTGAAATTTGAAGTTGCTTAATTGTTTTTTGAGCACCGCTTGCGTTAAACGAAACAGGTTCTGGATAACCATACAATGCAACTTCGTT
Organism: Bacteroidales bacterium; assembly: GCA_963668555.2. Classification (GTDB taxonomy): domain Bacteria; phylum Bacteroidota; class Bacteroidia; order Bacteroidales; family UBA7332; genus CAXXIC01. The sequence continues at coordinate 2,113,320 of CAXXIC010000001.1, read as the reverse complement.
AATCTTAGCGCTATTATTCGTATATTGAGATAAACGAACATATTGAGTGCTAATATTTACATCGAATTTGCGCCAGCTATAGTAATCACCGGTATTAAAGTAAAACAGATCAGCCCATGAGCCTGGTGCACCATATGATATATACAAATCACCAGCATTGTTAATATCATGAAAATACATTTTCTTGATGACATATTTCTTTCCTAAATTCAGATAAACATGGAATGGAGCATTAGTCATACTGTATGCAGGATACCAGTCTGCACTCGACGGATGTTGATTTAAAAGCGGATCCAGCGTTTGTTCATTGACAAGATGTAAAGGAGAACTTGCGCTACCCCCGGTTACCTGATCGACGACCATAGATGAATTCAATACAATACGCTCAACACTGTGGTCAACCACATTAAATGACACACTGGACGTAGATTGATTACCCAGAGAATCCGTCGCAGTTAACTGAACTGCATAATTGCCAATATTTGAACTGGCAGGATTTACAATCAACAGATACGATGCGTTTCCCGCATTCTGCAAAGATGCAAAAGATGGTAGCCCGGATGCTACTACACTAAATGTATCATTATCCGGATCAGTGAACGTTAGATTCAAAGTATCTAAAACCCCTTCCGTAAAGTTAGGAACCGTATATCCATTCATTAGCGGAGGATTATTGATCTCATAGCCATATAGCGCTATCTCATTGACATAAGCCGATACGCTGGTTGCCTCCCCTAAGCGAATGTATTGCGTTTCGATATCCGTATTGATGGTCTTCCAGTAATTATAATTAGAGGTATTATAGGTCGTAATATTCGTCCAGCTACCCGGAACGCCATAATCAATTGTCACATCACCGGCGCTATTAACATCATGCAGCATGATCTTTTTAATTGCATATTTCTTACCCAGATTGACACCCACATAATAGGGTGCATTGTTCATATTAAAGGCAGGCAACCAGCTTGTACTAGCAGGATGTTGATTCAATAAAGGGTCCATATTCTGCTCATCAGCAAAATATACAGGAGAGACAAAACTACCATTTGTGACCCAGTCAGCCATCATGGCTTGTGTCAAGGGTATTCTGACTATTTCATGACCCTCTTTTACCGTAAATGAAACGGTATCGGTAGTTTCAAAATTAAATTCGTCTTTGGCTCTGACGATTAAACTGTAATTACCCGCATCAGAGAAACCCGGATTTAAGATTATATTACCTCTTCCATTGGAGGGTGATACAAATTGAGCAAACTGAGGCAGGTTTGTCGCTGTCAAGGTCATAATATCATTGTCCGGATCGTTATACTGAACAGCGACTGTATCAATAACACCTTCTGTCACGAAAGTCTTACTTTGCGAAACAAACACCGGCGGATTGGTATGATAGTCTTTCACAGTCAAATTGAAACTATCGGCAACCTGAAACTCACAATCCGAGACAACCACCTTTATCGGATAGATGCCACTCGCATTAAGGTCGGGAGTTACTTGTAATTGATATTGATCTCCATTCTTTCGGAGAGTGATAAAAGTTGGTGCTCCCGGTGTTGTTACCGACAAAGAATCGCACCCGCCAAATGCATCATCAGTAATGGGCAGTATAATATTTTTAGGTTGCCCTTCATACAGGGTCGTATCCGGAATATCGGCTAAAGCCGGAGTTAAATTTATTCTTTCCAGGAATTTAATTTCCACCCCGTTAAGCTTCGCATTATTGATAAGTTTCTTCAGCTTCAGACTGACCGACTGATCCCGAACATCTACAATAAATGATTTCTTTAACGCGTTGTATCCAACCTCCTGATAAATATTCAGGCTATCTAGTCTAAGTGAATCTTCCAAATAGATCGAGAAGGTTTCAATTGCATTATTGTTAACCTCATTGGTTCTTTCAGCAAAAAACAGATTCACTTCATATCGACCCGGCTCACATGGATACTCAAACAACATATCTTGCATGCCAATGCCATTATATCGAAATGCCCCAAAGAGACCATTCGGAGCACCGGTATTGTTAGCACCCGGACAACCGTCTGCTCCTGTTCCTAATGAATAATTGGCAAGGTAAGTTTGAGAGTTCCCCATATCTTTTTGCCAGTTTATCGGAGAATCCACAAGCTCACTGCCTCCATAGTTGACTCGATATATTGTTTTAGGTTGTAAGTAGGCAAAAGGAGTAACTATTAATTGCAATGTATCAACTGCAGGAAGACTGAACCCATCTTCTGCCTTAATAATTATCGTATAGCTTCCCGCATTTATGTTTGAAGGTTTAAAATCCAGATAAGCCGAATCGGGAGTAGATACTAATGTAGTAAATCCAGGTAATCCGCTAATAGTATAAAACAGACTATCGTTTTCAGCATCCTGTGCGGAAATATCCAATTTTAGTTTTGATGCAGCTTCCAAAGTTACCGTAGATGGTATTTGTAAAGTTGGAGGCGTATTCTGAGGATCTTTCACGGAAACACGAATTGTCTGACGCGTAATAGCGCCGTGACTCGCATCTTTTACCATTACCATAACAGAATCAACCTGCTTTTCCTGATTTCTGGCATCTATACGCAAAATGGCACTTCCATTTTCAACAGGAACTATACATATAAAACCGGGTATTTTTCGACCTGAAAAAGTGAGCACATCATTATCTATAACAGACGCATTTATTGGCACATCCACAGTATCCCCGATATTCACATACACATCTGGAATACTATCTAATACAGGAGTAACATTCCATGTGTGAGACAATCCATTTATTGGCCCTATGCCAAAATATTGAGAGGGACAATTGGCATTCAATGAAAAAATGCCGTTTTGAACAGTATACAACAACGAATCCACTGTCGTCTGGATATTGTTATTATTCTCAACTAAAGGCCAATTATAAGAAGATCGATCGAGAAATTTATGGACTCCATCGTACCGGTTATTATTCATGTAGATATCAAAGTATCTATTCCACACGGAATTTAAATTATAATCATTTGATTGCTTATAATAGTTTCCTTCGATTTTCAGCTCTGAGCCTTTCATTTGCCAGTACCTGTCGTCAGAAAATACCCCGGATGTCTCTTGAAAATAGTTATTTTGAATATACATATCCCCTTTCCCGAAAACGGGAACAGCTTGAGTTGGTGTCTTTATAAAAATATTTTTATAGAATTTACCAATACTATTTCCCCCAAGCTGACCACTATACATCTGACCATAAGCACCATTACGCCCCGAGTTATAACAAATGTTATTATAAACTTCAACATCTTCGACAGAATTGGCAATCTGAAAACTTTCATAGCCTGAATTCATGATCACATTGTTGTAAATACGCAAATGCCTGAATTCCATCCCCGGTGATTTTGTTTCACCAATATACATACCCTCAGCTCCAGAGTTTGTTATAAAATTATCATGAATGCAAAGGTTTTTGAAGACCGGATAAGGAACTGGAGGATTATACCAATAATCTTTTTTAGCATGTATTCCTAAACCACAACTATCAATATTTAAATATTCCGCTTCACAATCGGAAGAAAGCTGTTCCAAAGATAGACCGAAAGCTGGTCCCACTAACCGAAAACCAAATCTGGTATAAGCATCCCCTTTTCCAGATACTTTAATATACCGACAATTATCAAGTTGTAATACAGGATATCCGCTACTTTTCAAAACGACCTGTCCTCCGGAATTAACAATCACGATTGGAGCTGTGGCATTTCCTACCAGATTCTGAAAATTAAGTCGCGTCTTTCTATCAGAGGTAATCTTAATAGTATCTCCTCCAGATGGAGCGACAGAAAACGATGAAGAAGTAAAAACTTGTTGCGTAGATTCACCAATTACGAATACATTTCCTGCATGCGAGCTAATGCTCAATAAAAAAAAGAGCAGCAATAAACAGAAACTTTCATACCTCTTCTTCATAATTTCATATTTTTAGTTGTTGAACTTAACTCTATATTCTAAAAATAGTCAATTGTAATTTTTATCCTGCAATTTTTATAGTTAATTTTGCATAACATCATTATTTCAAGCATTTTAATAACACTTATTCCTCTTTTTTTCCTTTATTATTAATTAAGCAAATATTTAGTGGAATTTCTCATTTCTATTTAAACAAAATCACCCTATCATACTAATTGGTGAATCAAACTGAATATCTTTGCAGCAATGTCTTTCTATAGCGTTGTAGAAAAATATCATATTTTTAAACTTTACACAACTTATTTGAAATAAGATGTCAGAACAACAATCATCATATCGCCAGATCTTCAAAGCAACATCAATTTTCGGTGGAGTTCAGGTATTTTCAATCCTGATATCAATAATTAAAGCAAAGTTTGTTGCTGTATTTCTGGGAACAACCGGAGTAGGGATAATGTCCCTTCTTCAGTCAGTAACAGACACGATTAGTTACCTAAGCAACCTGGGATTGAACACCAGCGCCGTTAGAGATATATCTGAAGCTAATGATAGTCAGGATATCATCAGGATTTCGAGTATTATAAAAACCTTTCGAAGATGGCTTTGGTTTTCGGGCTTATTGGGAATGACAATTACACTTTGTCTTTCTCCCTGGTTAAGCCAATGGACTTTTGGAAACAGTGATTACACCTTATCATTTGCCATATTATCAATCACATTACTTATCGGTTCTCTAGCGGGGGGGCTTGGCACCCAATTACAGGGCATGAGGCGCATAAAACACATGGCTCAGGGAAGTATCCTAGGATCTACCCTCGGATTAATCATATCCATACCATTGTATTACTCCTTTGGTATTCAAGGCATTGTTCCAACTTTTATCCTGACATCTATTACTTCACTATTGCTTTCCTGGTACTATACACAAAAAATCCGACTCCAGAAGGTAAATATTCCTTTAAATCGATCCTTTCACGAAGGCCTTAGCATGGTCAAATTGGGAATACTCGTCACCCTCAGCAGCTTTATTAGCATGCTTTGTGCCAATCTGGTGAATATATTTATTTCACGATTCGGTAGCGTATCGGATGTCGGCCTATTCCAGGGAGGATTTAATATCACCAATAAATATGTTGGATTGGTTTTTGCCGCTCTTGTAACAGATTATTATCCCAGATTATCCGGAGTAAATAGTGATAATAAAAAAGTGAAGGAGATTGCCAATCAACAAACCGAACTGGCCTTGTTGTTATTAGCTCCGATCCTGATACTGCTACTATCAACAACACCTCTGGTAATACAGCTTTTCTACACAAAAGAATTCTTGCCTATTGTTCCCTTTATCCAATGGGTGTCGCTTAGTATCATTTTTAAAGCAGGATCATGGACCTTAGGGTTTATTGTTTTAGCAAAAGGAGACTCTAAGCTCTATTTTATCAAAGAGCTAATGATGAATGTTGTTCTTTTAATTTGTAATTTTATCGGATATTACGTCTATGGTTTGGAAGGATTAGGCATATCTTTTGTCATTGCAAATGCCATAGTTTATTTTGGGGTTTATTGGATGGTCCACAAACGATATGAATTCAAATTTACCCGGGAATATAATATTATTCTGATTAAACAATTATCTTTATGCTTTATAGGATTTCTGCTGGCCTACATCTTAGGCTTTCCCTACGGTTATATAACCGGTGCAGTTCTCTTTATTATTGTTGGATGGCTCTCTTTTGAAGAACTGGATAAAAGAATCAACATAAAAAGCGTATTTTTGGAAAGAATAAAAAAGAAATAACCTTATCTAATGTATTATGGTACATGTACTTTTAAAAGGTCGCATTGGAAACAATCTGTTTCAGATTGCAGCAGGAGCAACTCTTGCCTATAAAAACAATACGGAGTTATATGTGTACTCCGGTGATTATTTTGCTCCGTTTCCAGACAATTGCAGCCTATTCGATTATTTGCAACAATTTAAAGAGAACATTCTAAGGAACATATCGATTCGGGAAGGATTCCCGGAAAAAGGTAATCCATATCACGAAATACAATTTCATCATTCCCCGATTGAGTATATTGAAGATATTACAATCTCCGGATTTTTCCAATCATACAAATATTTTGATGAAGAATACATAAAAAGCTTGTTTGCTATTGATGAAAAAACAAAGACTTATATTGAAGTCAAATATGGAGAAATCCTAAAAAAAGGAGTCACCAGCATTAATGTACGCAGAGGTGACTACTTAAAGGAGTTAGATAATCATCCGATTTGTTCCTTAAACTATTTTATAAATGCAATCCAACACATTGGAAATGACAAATCCTACCTGATTATAAGTGATGATATAGAATGGTGCAAAAAGAAATTCAAGGGAAATAATTTCTTTTTTGTGGAAAAAGAAAGTCCCCTTATTGACTTATATCTACAAACTATGTGCGAAAATAATATTATCAGCAATAGCACTTTTAGCTGGTGGGGGGCTTATTTAAACAACAACAAAGATAAAACAGTTATCTATCCGACTCCTTGGTTTGGTGTAGCAAAACAAGATATTAGCACAAAAGATTTATGTCCTAAAAACTGGATTATACTGCCAAATAAAATCAAAATAAGTCACACTTTTAAGGGGTATTATATTTGGTGGAAAAAAAGAACAGATTTTTACTTCAGAACCCACTTTAAAACTTTATGAAACCATTAATAAGTATAATTATCCCTGTATATAAGGCTGAACAATACTTAGAAAGATGTATAGATTCTGTACTAAATCAAACTTATAAGAATCTGGAAATAATCTTAGTTGAAGATGGGTCTCCAGACAATTCAGGAAAACTGTGCGATAACCTTGCTTTGAGAGATTATAGGATTAAAGTTATCCATAAAACAAATGGAGGTGCTTCTGAGTCTAGAAATTTTGGTTTAGATATCGCAAATGGGGTTCTTATCGGATTTGTTGATAGTGATGACTATATCCATCCATCAATGTTTGATTTGTTATATAATTCTATGATCGTAAATAACACAGATATTGCGATCTGTAGATACCAAAACACGTATGGAGATATTAATTATCAGAAGGAAGAAATAAATAAAATTGAAACTAAATCAAATATTGAAGCATTACATAAATTGTTTGCATACTCCTGTATTGAGTATATACTTCCTTGGAATAAACTATACAAAAAGCATCTATTTGAAGAAATAAGATATCCGGTAGGAAAAATATTTGAAGATGAATTCACAACCTACAAGCTACTCTACAAAGCAAATAAAATTTCGGTAATAGAAAATAGGCTCTACTTCTACTTTCAATCACCCAACAGTGTTATGCGAAGTGATTTTAGTGAAAAGAATCTTCTTTATTCAGACGCGATGGAAGAAAGACTTACTTTTTTTAAACAAGAAAATCAAACTTCATTATATGAAAATGCATACCGCAGATATTGCATCTGGTTATTGTGCTTTAATTACAAATACAGAAATGAACTTATTAAACATCCTGAAATAAAGATCTCGATTAAGAAAAAACAAATTCAATATATTAAAAGAGTAGAGAAACTATCATCTCTACCCCTTCACTCTAAAATAGCTTTCAAATTATCACTAATCTTCCCCAAGATATTTGAATTTCTTGCATATGAGAAACTCTACCGATATAATATATTTACAATAACAGCTAAATACCTATTCAGTGACCCGATTGAAATTTAAGTCCCCTTGCTTTTTGGTATTTAGCTTTTACATTTTTATAGCCAAAAAAAGCTAGCCTTAAGCCTACTATACCATCCATAAATCCCTTATTAAATATATACCATTTACAAAACACTAAAACTGGTTTTAATTTTAAATCCAGCCAGGTTATCCGTTTATTTTGTCTGATTATATCCTGCGCTGCAATATCCGTGTAAAAGTTAAGCTTTGCATAAAGCTCTTCCCGGGTATGAAAAGTATGGTGCCATAAGTTTCCACTCAACTTACCTATAGACCGATATCCCGATGGGGCTTCATGCACCAAACTTGAGTTTTCAAACGAGACATATTTCTTATTTAACAGCCGAATAGGGCTGTCAGGAGTCTTTACCGGATAAATACAACGCACCCTCTTACCCAAAACTATCCATTCCCGATTCATTTCGTAGGCATCATGTTCAAAACCATACAACTTTAAAGTAAAGATTGAATCAATTAGTTTCTGATCCGGTAATTCATCTGAATCGACAAACATAATATAATCATTGGCACATAGACTTATTGCAAAATTTCTTTGATTCTTAAAGTTGTCAAACAACCGGTTATAAAAAGTACATTGAGGAAACTGCCGTGTAATATTTTCGGTTCCATCTGTACTTCCTGAATCCAATACAATAATTTCATCTGCAATTTGAACCACTTTTAAGAGTATATCAAGTAAATAGCGCTCACTATTCTTAGTTAAAATATATATGGAAAGTTTCATCATTAATTATGTGTTTGATGTTCAACGATACCTGATTAAATACACAACCATCACCAATAAATTGCATTTAAGTTTATTAACCATTAAAACAACAAAGACAACATCCAACCTATTACTTTTGTAAATAGAAATAATTTAGTAATACTGTTATGGATTAATCAAAGCTTAGATTAATCCGAATAAATATTTACCCAACACCCTACCACAATGAATCATCAAACAGATAGCAAACCCAACAATAAACCCCATTTTGATTTCATCGATCTGATAAAAGGTGTATGTATCTTATCTGTTTTATATTTTCACACTATACCAGATTCCACTCCTGCCTTGTCGATTATTAGAATGCCTTTATATTTTTTTCTTTCCGGTATATTTTTTTCAATATATGACTCATATAAAACCTTCATAATAAAAAAAGCAAACAATTTAATCATTCCATTTATTTTTTTTTTTAGCACATCACTCATATGTTCTATATGTATCGCTTATATAAAAAAGGACTATACCGATTTAGAGATCCACAATATATTTGATGAACACCTTAGTATAAATACACCCATCTGGTTCTTGATATCACTATTTGAAGTAAATATAATATATTACTGCATATCAAAGTTAACTTCGAAATCAACAATTCAAACAATTATAGTTGCTTTTATTTCATTAACATCCTTCTATTTGAGCCTAAAACACATTAATCTTAATATATATATAGACACATCTTTTTCCGCATTGATATTCTTCCATTTTGGCTCAATAATCAAACGATATAATTTTAGGTTCCATACCAGCTCCAAATTCGATATTCCTATCAGTATATTTTTATTAACCATTTTTATCTATTTAGCCAACTTGCTTAAAAGTATAAGTTTGTTAAACAACGACATAGGTAATAATTATCTATTATATCTGGCATCAACAATTACAGGAATATCCTTCTTATTCTTTTTTTGCCGTAGAATAAACAGAATAAATGCAATCAACTATCTTGGAAAATATTCAATTATAATTTTAGGATTACACTATCCTCTCATGAAAATTATATTCCACTTTTTCAACTGGGAAATACAATATGGCCTTTGGGTATACATCATCTTAATTCTATTATTTTACCCTCTGATATACCTTATAAAACATATTATCCCTGAACTTGTAGCACAAAAGCCATTATTACCTATTGTTAATAAAAAGATGATATTCAACCCTATTATCATTAATAATATTTTACATATACGCTCAAAAAAAGCACTTTTTTGTTATTTACCCCGGTCATTTCAACAAAACAAAGATTAAATAATTATGATCATATAGAATATCTACAAAAGAGTTGGCTTTCCAACTAATTGCCAGCTCTTTATATTCCTAAATCCACTTATATCATCCTTTTAAAATACTCAATTGTCTTAGTCAATCCCTCGTCCAACTGTACATTCGGTTTCCAATCCAATAATTTTCCTGCAAGCTCAATATTAGGTTGACGCTGTTGGGGGTCATCCTGAGGCAGAGGCTTGAAAACAAGTTTGGACTTTGAGTTGGTCAATTCAATCACTTTTTCCGCTAACTCTAACATGGTAAATTCATTGGGGTTACCAATATTTACCGGACCTGTAACTGAGTCTTCGGTAGCCATCAGGCGAATCATTCCCTCAATGAGATCATCAACATATTGAAAGCTACGGGTTTGCTGACCCGATCCGTAAATGGTTATATCTTCCCCCCTCAATGCTTGCATAATGAAATTTGACACGACACGCCCATCGTCCGGATTCATGCGTGGTCCATAGGTATTAAAGATGCGGATAATCTTAATTCTCACATTATTCTGACGGTGATAGTCCATAAACAAGGTCTCCGCACAACGTTTTCCTTCGTCGTAGCAAGAACGAATGCCGATAGTATTTACATTGCCCCAATAGGACTCCGGCTGCGGATGAATATTCGGATCCCCATACACTTCACTGGTAGAAGCCTGGAGCACCTTACATTTTAATCGTTTTGCCATCCCCAGCACATTGATAGCTCCCATAACGGATGTTTTAACCGTCTTAATGGGATTATACTGGTAGTGTACGGGAGATGCAGGGCAGGCCAGGTTATAGATCTCATCCACTTCTGCAAAATAGGGAGATATTACGTCGTGTCGTACCAATTCAAAATAGGGATTATCCAACAGGTGGATGACATTTTGTTTTGAGCCGGTAAAATAGTTATCAAGACAGATTACTTCATTGCCTTCATGGAGCAAGCGCTCGCAAAGATGTGAGCCTAAGAAACCGGCACCGCCGGTTACTAGAATTCGTTTTCTTTCCATATTATTTGTAATATTATTTCACAAAGATATAAATTGTATTTCAGAGAGAAAGAGATTTGTGTAACTCCATGAAACAAATAAATATTACACAGAGAACCACAGAGGAGTCACAGAGAACCACAGAGAAAGATTCCCTGTATAACTCCTGAAATCATAATACTCACCCCCGTTTAGCCCGTTCCCAAGCCCCATTCGTACGCTTTCTGCTCAAATAGACAACTCCCTTAAATACACACAAATTCATGAAAATGAAGTAATAGGGTATAAAGAGCAGCTTAAACCGGATTTGACGTTTTTCCATCATTTTGCCAATGTGGCCTGCTGAATAAAACAAGAATTGAAGCAGCAGAATTAAGACAAAAAGCGAATTATCCGGTTGCAAAAAGAGAATCAATACATTCAAAGGCAAAAGTAGAAACAGCAATACCGGAGTTAATGTCCAGCGCAACACCCGGTGCGAGATATATTGAAAACTGAGCGTTTTGTATTTAATAATATTCAATAACGACCGAAGGCGCCAGATGGATTGCAATCCTCCTGCAGCAATACGCACTTTGCGTTTCTCTTCTTCAGCCATCTCGGCGGAAGCACCCTCTACCGCAAAAGCATTGGCATTGTATGCCGTTTTATAACCCTTTTGAGCGATCCGAAGAGACAAAACGAAGTCATCTAACAGCGTATCCGTTGGCATCTCCTCGTACAGCTCTGTGCGAATAGCAAAAAGCTCACCGGCAGCACCCACCACGCTATGCAATTCCGAGTCCCAGGTTTTAAGTTTCGACTCGTACTTCCAGTAAAAGCCTTCTCCACTGGAAACCGCTTTATCTTTGTCATTTTGCTCGATCCGTTTTTCACCGGCCACACAACCCACTTTTGAATCAGAAAAGCTTTTCGCTATTTCTAACAATGCTTCTTCATTCAACATCGTATTGGCATCGGTAAATACCACTAATGGAGTTTTCACAAACTGCATTCCCCGGTTCATAGCAGCCGTTTTCCCCAAGCGTTCCGGTCTGTGTTGAACCTCCACCTCAGGATACGCTTTCAATCTCTCATTGGTGCTATCTGAGGTTCCATCCGTTACCCACAAGATTTGTAATTTGTCCTTTGGATATTTCAGGGCCAGCGTATTATTCATCTTATCTGCTACCATATCTTCCTCGTTCCAGGCGGTGATAAAGAGAGTCAGTTCCGGTAATTCTTCAGATGTAATATTTGATTTCTTTTTTGAGGATAAACGTTTTACCCGTACCAAAGCATACAATAACAGGCCATACCCAAGATAGGTATAGAAAATAATAATAAAGAATAACCAAAAGAGTAGCTCAAAACTATGCATAAATGAATGTTTTTAACTTATATAGATCTAAATAAAATTGATTAATTACTTCTCTTGTTACGCCCTCTACCCGACCCCCAACCCCCAATCCCGATGACTATCGGGAGGGGCTGTAACGCTGTACAGATCATCAACATTTGCACATCTAATCAGTTTTTCCACCCGATTCCCTTGATGGGTTCACACTCCCTCCCCTCCCGATAACTATCGGGATTGGGGAGGGCTGGGGAGGGGTCGTAAGATAGAGAGGGTTCACCTGACTCTCTCCCACTCCCCATTTTCAAAATTATACTGCTTCATCATCTTAGCCGGAGTACCGGCCCAAACAGAATAGGGAGGAATCGATTTAGTCACCACACTACCGGCTGCGACCACACTATGCTTCCCGATCGTTACGCCGGCCGTAATGACGCTATTGGCGCCAATCCAGACATCATCCTCAATAACGATTGGTGAGGTAGAAACACCTTGTTCATGTATCGTTTTTCGGATATCTTCATAATTGTGATTTAGTCCCGATATCACGATATTCTGGGCCAAAAGAACATGATTGCCAATTGTAACAGGTGCAATCACCGTACAACCCAATCCTATGCGGGTATGATGCCCGATAATTAAGTCTCCTACTCCATTATTCAGGGTGGAGAAATCTTCAATATACGAGCAATCTCCCAAAATAAAACTATTAAAGGGAAAAAGGTCTTTTCGTACAGAAAAGCGGATTCTGGAATTGCGGCCCTTTTTATGGAGAAGAGTATTACACAGAAAACGCACCCACAATCTGGGTCTTGCTGAATCCGGCGCTGAAATCATCCATATCAGCACCGACTTAAGCTTTGCATTATCTTTGAGATGCTCTTTGAATTGTGCAAACATGAATTATTGTATTGAGTTTTGAATAACAGCTTTGTAAATATCCAGAACCTCCTCTGCTGTTTTCTTCCAGGAGAAATTCGTCACCCTCTCCAAACCATATTGCCGCTGACTCTCTGCTATTTCACTATTACCTTCCAACATAAGCATTTTATCTGCAATATCCATAATACGATGTGGATCAACTAATACCGCTCCGACTCCCGCAATTTCGGGCATGGCGGAAGTATTGGAGGTAATCACAGGTACTCCGCAAGCCATGGCCTCCAGGATAGGAATGCCAAAGCTTTCCCGCAAAGAGGGATAGAGAAATACCCCGGCCATAGAATAGATAAATGGTAAATCAGCATTGGGTATATATCCGGCTAAAACTACTTTCTCCCGGAATTGAGGATTTTTCCACTCCGGCAAATCCCTCAACACCTCTTCCTTCAGATCTGCAACAACCAGACAAGCCGGATCGTGCGAGCGTTGAATGTATTCGTAATAAGCTTTCAGAACTCTTTGAGTGTTCTTTTTCGGATCGGTATTTCCCAGAAAAAAGAAATAATATTCTGGCAAATTATATTTATGTCTGATTTCTGCATTATTTTCCCGGGGGAAGAAATGGGTATTATATCCGTTATAGACTGACGTTAATTTATCGGAAGGGAGATTCAATGCTCCTGAGATTCTCTTTTCTTCAAATTTGGAAACCGTAATTATCCGGGATGCTTTTTTCAATACGGGAGGTACAAAATATTTGCGGTATAGATTCCCTAAAGTCTGATACATAGACTTATTTAGACTCCCGGAATCATGTTTCTTCTCCAGAAAAATGATATCATGCAATGTCAGCACCAATCTGCAATTGATCATGAGAGGAGCTGTATTGCTGGTACAATGTAGTAGATCCGGATTCCAATGATTGACCGCTTTGGCTAAAGCCCATTGCTCCCAAACCGGATAGTCACCCGGGGACGAAAGCTCCACGATTTTGAAATTGGGCGTTTCCTGCAAACAACGGTCCTTATCCGGTCTGACAAAGATCCGGTATTCATTAACCGTATCTATTTGCTGTAATTCCCTGATCATTTCCAACGCAACAAAGTCCATCCCATGTTTTTTGGAACGAAAAATACGTTGGGCTTCAATGGCAATCTTCATGAATTATGGATTTTGGGTTAGAGGTCAAATTCTTCTATCACTCATCAATACCGTGAGGGGTATGAATAAATGTCTGCCCGGCTCCTTTCAACTTAAAGAGATTGAAAGTCATCAATAAAAAAACACTGGGAATCGATAACATCGCCCTGAATACTTTCCATTGAAAGAACTTCCCGGGAGTACTGATAATTAATACGATAACCAAAACTGCAAACATCCCCCACCATTTCAAAGACAAGGTCAGCTCAATTGCAGAAATGACCATGGAACATAAAAGAACCACCCCCAACAACAATATACGGGGTAACAGCATCATCTGAAAAACCTTATCACAAAAGTCAAGATTTCGCTCCCGGATTGCTTTCAATAAATCAGGAAAAAAACGTACTAAAGTTTCTACCTGTGCAGAAAGCCACCGTTTTCGTTGATTCTGAAAGTCAGAAGCCCGCTGAATCTTTTCATCCAGGACAATTGCATTATCCAGATAGGCTATTTTGTATCTTTCGGACAGACATAAATGCTCCAACTCTTTATCTTCACCGCTAACAGACAAGATTCTATTCATCCAACCTTTGTACAAATTGAATTCGAAAGCCATTCCTGACCCAATCAGGGCAGATGATAAACCGAGATTATAGTGTCCTTTTCTGAAAATTGTATTATTAATCTCCTCACTGATTGCATCCAGAATAGCAAAATGGGTATTCAGGTTTTTTGCCGTTCTATGGGTCTGCACAATCTGATGTCCGGCATGAAATGCCGCATTAACTTTCTGCAAATAATGAGGTTCAATAATATTATCCGCATCGAGGACAATAGCCACATCAAAGCCATTAAGTTCCTGAAGAGCCAAATCCAACGATTTTGCTTTTGAACTCTTCTCGAGCATTATTGTTACAACACGAACAGGCATCTGAGCGAGCCTTTCATTGGTTTCCTCACTCATCTTGTCAGAGATCACCACTATTTCGAATTTATCCTCAGGGTAACACTGAGCAAAGCATGCATTTACCGTATCGAAGATAACCGCATCTTCCCGATATGCGGGAATTAAAATAGCCATTCTCCGGGGATTCTGTATTGAAGGCGCTATATCCCTCCACTTTCTGAATGAAGCCAAAGCAAAGATAAGCAAATAGACTACCTGCAATGCTAATACTATATAAATCAGCCAATCAACCACATATACCAGATTCATAACCTGCAATTTTATTTTTAACCATGTCTTGTATGAATGAATTTCTTGTTCGCACCTTTAAGACGAAACAGATTCTTTGAATATTCCCAAAATATTCTGGGTATGGAGATCAATGCCGGTATCAGATCTCTTTTAATATCTTTCCGGGGAATCGATATAACCAATGAGAAAATCAATAGGATCATCAACACTAACCATTTAGCACTTTTACCGGCATCTATTATAATTGAAATAATTGTAAATATAAACAAAATACCCAAGAAAATAACTCTTGGCGGAAGAATCATCTGAAATAATTTATCTAAAATATCAATGTTTCTTTGACGAAACCATATGTAAGACATTTTGATAAATTTTTCAGCGTAATACAACTGCGCGGAAAGCCATCTTAAGCGTTGATTGGAAAAGCCTTCTACTTGCTGAATCTTCTCATCATACACATAAGCATCGTGCAAATAATGTATCCTGACCTTCTCTGACAGATAAATAAATTCAAGTTCTTTGTCAAAACCGCCTACAGCCTTCATCTGACTCATAATACGTTGAAAGTGGTTAAACCGGAATGCCATGCCCGAACCTACCAAAGCGGCAGATAAACCCAGATTATAATGTCCTTTCCGGAATATGGAATTATTAATCTCTTCACTAATACCGTCAAGTAAAGCAATCCGGGTATCCCGGTTTTTGGGAACACGATGTGCCTGCACAACTTCCCAACCCTGATTAAATGCAATATTGATCTTTTCCAGGAAATCAGATTCCAGGAGATTATCAGCATCGAGTATTAATGCTATATCAAAATCTTTCAATCCTTTTAGCCCTTCATTTATAGCATAGGATTTTGTACGTTCCTCATTTTCAATAATTACTATATCAATGGGCAAAATTGAGATCTTTTCAAGCGTATCACCCTGCATACTATCTGCGATAACCACGATCTTAAAGTAATCTTTAGGATAGATCTGATTTGCACATGAGCGTACACAATCTTCTATGACCCGGTCTTCTTTGTATGCAGGAATAAGGATTGCTATACGATTCAGAACCGGACTATCTGATGATTCAACTATTTTAGGTTTCTTCAGGGATGCAACGGCGAAGACTACCAAATAAACAGTGGGAATCAAAAAAAAAATAAACAGGAATAGGTCAAATAAAATAAATATCATATCAGGTCAGGTAATAAAATGTTTAACTCCATGTATTACACCTCTTATCGTAGCTAATGCAAGATCGGAACGTCTTTTCAAAGTTAAAAAATCAAGACTCTTGATTAATGCCACCGTTAATTGATATAAAGCGGATAAATAGCCAGATAAACCTTTCAGGTTTCGCCTGGCATAAATCAACCGGTTTCGGGTCAGGTAATATTGTTTCAACGGGCTCGTTCGCCCGGTGGATGCACTTTCTTTATGATATATTGTGGCTCCGGGTTCATACCAGACTGTATATCCGCCTTCTTTGATCCGGCTACACCAGTCTAGTTCTTCATAATACAAGAAATAGCATTCGGGCATTAATCCGGCTGTAAGAATTACGTCTCTTTTGACCAACATAGCCGCCCCCATTGCAAAAGCAGTTTCAGTAGCCATATCATATTGCCCCTGATCAACTTCATTGAATCCGATCATCCGATTTCGCAAAGTCAGATTGTTTAAGGAAGTGTAACCGGCAAACTGTATGCGTTCGGGCGAATATTCAAATTTGATTTTCGGACATACCACCCCTATCTCCGGAGATGATTCAATCCTATTCACCAGACTTTCCACAAATCCAGGAACTACCGTAGTATCATTATTCAGAAAAAAAAGATAATCTCCGGCAGCCTTCTTAATCCCCAGATTATTCCCCCCCGCAAAACCAAGATTTTGATCACTTCGAATCGCAATAACATCGGGGTATTTCTCTCGTATCAGGATCGATTCATCAACCGCAGAACCATTATCGACAATGACAATTTCTCCCTGAAAATCAGCCTTCCGCAATGATTCGATCATTTCACAGGTAACGGCAAATCCGTTGTAATTGACGGATATTATACTGACATTTCGCATAATAACTACTTAATCATATTGGATTCCCGATCTTTGTATTCTCTTTTGGGATAAAGATACGAACCAAACCGTAATAGTTCCCGATAAATCCTCAAAAAAATTAACCGGGCAAAACTACCATCCGCATCCAGAGTCCGGGATGTAGTCAGAACATATGCCGATCTATCCGTTACCAGTTTAATCGTTCCATAATCCTTCAAACCACCAATCATTGCACCATCCTCACCTCTGCGAATATCTGTCCTGAAACCAATCTTATTTCCAAATTCAGTAACAAAGGCCATCGAAGCCCCACCTGCTGAAAGCTCAGGACGGTTAATCGAACGCATTCTGACCACAAAGTTTCTAAAGAGTTCATATACAGCTAAGGAAAAAGCCGATTTATTTCCATCCGGTACGAACTTACAGTGCGTAAACACCCCCGACACACCGGGCTTACTGAGTTCCCCTAACATTGTGTCAATGTATTTGGGTGGATAGATAGTATCGGCATCCGCTGTAAAGAGGTATTTTCCCCGCGCTACATCCAGGCCAGCCTGTCGGGCATGACCAACACCTTTTAACGGCTGATACACACTCTTAACTTCACATTTATCCAGTATCTCCTGAGTCCGATCAGTTGAAGCGTTATTTACTACAATCACTTCATAAGACACATTCGTTTTTTGCTCAGCCAATGACCAGATACAGGGAAGAATTCTCTTTTCTTCATTATAAGCAATGACCACGACAGAGACAAGAATCTGGCCGCCGTTTCTTGATTGTATTTGGCTGGAAATGCTTTCAAACACAGATTCTGGTACGGATCGAAAATCCTCGTATGCCAGACTATATTGGTTATAAATATTCATGATAACTCTTTATTTATTAGTTTTTCATCGATTTCTTTTTGATATAAAGGCCCCATAAATATAAAAGCAATGCTCATATACATCATTAATCCTGTGGGCATTTGCCCCAGAATCGAATTACCGTACGAAGCTGCTACTATTCCCATAAATCCCGACAGCAAACCAACATTATTAAAGAATAATTGCTTATCCTTTACTTTTGTCATTGTAACCCATCCTCCAACAATAATTCCATAGAATAAAATAAAAAGGTGTAAACATAACCCCACTATACCTTGATCGACCCAAACAGCGACGTACCAAGAATCTGTTGGAATCTGACCCGGTAATTTATAGGGTGTAAACCTTTGTCCCCAACTACCAGAAGCTCCAATACCACACCCAAATGGCTTATTATTCAGATAGACTTTAAGCCTTGCCTGATTCGCTAAACGAACCTGTAACGACGGATCATTAGGATCAAAAGAGCTTCGCATTCTTACTATTTGAGCATTGCCACTACCCAAAGTTGTGTATTTAAAAAATACAAATGCTCCTAATAGAAACACAAGACCAATAGAAAACAACTTCCAGTTTTTTATCAATAACAAATAGAGAAAAAAACCTGCAACCGGAACAGCCATTGCCCCCCTCGTACCGGAGAGTCCCATTCCGTAAAATGATAACATGGCCACAAAGAGATAGAATAACTTTTCCCGGATATTTTTACGGCCCAAAGCAACAATGGTAAATACAACGCCACTATGAGCTATCGACGCCCCAAACTGACCAGCATCCGTAAATATCGAAAAGACACGCAATCCCGACCAGATCATGTGTGTTAAGGCTCCTCCTTCATCCATCCATTTTTGTTCGCCCCAGTCCATCCCTATATATAACTGACACCAACCCTTGAAAACGGCAAAAATTGAAAAATAAGCCCATAGCCTGAGAATCAGATTAAGATCTTTATATCGATGAAAGACAACAAACGTGAGCGGTACCGTCAGAAAAAAATAGAGGGAAAAACCCCTCATTGCATATACCCAGGCCTCCTTACTATCCGCTTCCGGGTTGAATAATTCCAAAACTGCATACACATACCATAGGATAGCCATCAGGGTCATGCCATTGGCTGCTCTTTTAAAACCAACCTCCTCCTTAAAGCTCTTGAAAAACAGAGCGAGATAACAAAAAACAAGTAATCCATCAACCCCCAAACCTAACATACCGGGGATATACCGGGTGACCCCCATCGCAAAATAATTATATACGAATAGGGTGATCAGAATAGCCCGGGGGCTTCGAAATAAAAAAATAGCGCAAACAATCGCAATAGGCGCTATTGTGAACAAAATAGCTTCTTTAACCCCATTATGACCCAAATAAAATATGTAATACCCTATCAAAACCAACAACAATGTTCTGATTAAGACATTGTACCACAGACTACCATTATGAGTAACAACAGGATTCTTCATAAACTATTTACATAACAACGAATCAGAACTTATCTTTTGAATTAAAATCCACATGTAATAATCGTTTTAAAAATTTTCGGCTTTTACTTCGGGGAATAGGTAATTCACCAAAAGCTGATTCAAATACATCTAACGATACCCCATTGAGCATTACTATCGGTTCGATTCCGGTTTTTTCCCGGAAATTCTTTAAAACTCTTTCATCATCTTTTTTCCAGGATCTATTGGCTCTGCAAATTAGTATATTTATATCTGCTTCTCTTATCACATCTGCATCGACATAATTATCCAGCAAGGCCGGTATTTCTTCTACTTTGATTTCTGCCAATTGTTTATTTTGGGACTCCTGACTTATTTTTACAATTTGCCCTTTTATGCATTCAGATAAAAATGTCTTACCTTCTTTATTACGAATTGAGATAAGATTAATCCTTCCGGGAGTTGAAGACGATATTAATCTCAGAATTTCAAGAGAGACAATCCGGGCTGCCACCGAACCTATTAATTCATGATCAAATTTTTTCTTCGGAACAACAACCGGGAAGAGTAATTTTACCCTTTGCTTCATCAATCGATAAGACCTTTCCGGATTACCTAATGTAGAATCAAAATATTCCGTTAATAGAATAAATGCCAGTAATAAAATAAATATAGCCAGTGCTGCAACTATAGCCATGAACTTACTTTTATCAGGTAATGCAGAGAAAGGGAAATAGGGCTCATCCATCATTTTTATCGCATTTGCTGAAATTTCATCATTCTGCTCACGCATTTTGGAAGAGCTTAAACTTTGTATCAATGATAAATACTCTTTCTCCGTCACATCAATAGAACGCTCTTTTCTTTTTACAGTAGCACCCATAGGCGCAAGTTCATCATATACCTCATTAATTAATTGGGCACGTTTTTCCAGAACAGGTAACTGAGCTTTTGCTGTTTCATACTCAATCACACTTTCTAACCACTTTGAAAGAATCTGATCAATAGAAATACCCTCAGCTGTATTTTTCATCAAATTAATAGAATCCAACACCTGAGTAAACCTGGAGCGAAGTGACGTCAGATCGCTGTTAAACGATTTATTTGCAATAACTACTTTAACCGAATCAAAAGATAAAGCCGACTGCATAGCATTCTCAGCAGCCAGTTTTCCAATCCGGGAACGCAGGTACAATATTTCAGCATTCTTTAATTTCAGTTTATTCTGCAATCCCATTTTAGATTCCATTTCAGCAATAATTTTTGTAGCGCCCTCCATCTGCATACTGATATTATCGAAACGGATATCCATATCGAGCTTTTGAGCAACGACCTGCTTGCTTTGCTCCTGAAAATTGATAATTTTATTATTCTGATTATATGAAACATACTCATCTTCCAGCCCTGCAAGCCTTTTTGACGTTGAGTCAAGTTGCACTTTAAAGAAATCAACGACATCGTTGGATTGTGCAGTCTTAACAGATTTGTAGTTCATAATCGCAACTTCATAGATCTGCACTAAAGTCTGATAACACAACGCCGGATCCGCCGAAACAAACGAAACCTCTAGTAAATCACTGGTTCTTATCCGCTTAGCCTCTATAGAGGCCAGATTAGAAATCGAAAAAGGAGAAGAAGATTTATAAATTAAATTGTAGAGATAATTATCATTATTTTTTTTCAGATACTTCTGTAGATTACTTCGTGTCAGTTCGAATGATTTTCTGTCAACCAACTTTTTTACATCCGGAGGGATTTGATCTTTGACACTATTATAAGTGCTTGCTGTGATATATTCATCATTCTTTTCCCCATTTATTAATACATTGGCAAACAATGATAATCCTACGGTTTCTAATGATTTGTCAGACTTAATAATACTCAAAAGATTCTCGTAAGCCAGCTCTGATTTTGAGTTATTTGCCGATCCTTCACTCTGTATTGATACTCCGGAAGATAACCCGGTATAAACAGTCATCTTTGAAGCATACTGCATTGGCTTACGCTTATATAAAGAATAAACGCAAAACGCAGATAATAAAGGGATTAAAACAATCCACTTCCATCTTTTTAAGACAACATGTAAGAAATAATTAAATGTCATTTCTCTACCTGATTTATTGAGTTATGAAAATTTATACCTGTTATCCGTTCAAAATAGAAAACAGACTTTAGGCAATCTTGTCTTAACTGTTGAAGACTTAACCGGGATGAAGAATAGGATTCACGGGCAGCAGTTAATTCGGTAATTTTGATCCGATTATTCAAGAAATCTTTCTCAGCCAGAACTAATTGAGCATGATATGAATCCAGAGCTACTGACAAATCCTGAAGTCTCTCCAAATTAAGCTTCAACCGTGAATATTCATCAAAGATTTTAATTGCAATTTCATCCTTCAAACTTTGCAGCTCTACATCAATTTTACTATTCTGAATCTTTAGCAATTTGATTCTGGATTTTTGATCGACAATGGCTCCAATGGATACTCCAAAACTTAAACCTGCACTATATTGACTGGACGTCGAATTACTGAATACGGCAGGTAAAGTAGTACCAGTACTTGTACCCTGTGCAGATGAGATGCTTCCTCCCTTTCCATAACTATATCCGCTGAATAAACCCAGACCCTGCAACCACATTCTCTTCTGCATGGACAAATTTATCCCTCCCTCTTCCTTTTGTTTTTCCAGAAGTATTCTTTGAGGAGATCTGTTAAATGCAGAATCAATCAAAACATTCAAAGGAGGCAATTCAGGAATAGCCACTTGCAGCTCTTCATTTTGGGAGCTTTCCTTAATTTGAGCCGAAACTGAAATTGCATGAAGAAGTAAAACAATCAATATTATTCCAATTTTTTTCATCATTATCGTTTCTATTCCTAACATTTATGAATGAAGAAGTTCTTCAAACAAGAAAATTACCTTGAATGAAGAACTTATATAGAATACTATATATTAAAAATAAAAATCTCAAATCTCATACATCCTCCTTTTGAATCATGGCCGGTATTGTTTTGAATAAGATCTTCATATCCATGGCAAAATTATAATTTTGAGCATAGACAATATCCAACTGCTTGCGTTCCTCGGGTGACATACGCGAGTTTTGGCCCCGTTTTTCGACCTGCCATAGTCCTGTGAGACCAGCCGGCGCCAGAAAACGCTCGAGATAGTCATCGGTGGTTAGTTTTTCTGCCTCATACAAGGGCAAAGGACGATTCCCCACAATAGACATCTCCCCTTTCAGGACATTAAAAAGCTGAGGGAGTTCATCAATACTGAGCTTACGAATAATTCGACCAACCCGGGTGACACGCGGATCATTCTGTAACTTAACAAACGTCTTGGTTTGAGCGCTTTTTCGCTCCTGTAAATAGCTAAACTCATCAACCACGGCATCATCAGAATACAACTTCCCACCCATTTGATTCTCTATTTCAAGACTATACGAAGGCGTTGCACCTATTTCATCCACGTATTGATTTAATCCGGACAGCTCTTTCAATCTCTGATCGGCATCCGAATACATAGATCTAAATTTATAAAATCCAAAAATCTTATACCCGGTCCCTACCCGCTTCGACTTATAGATGATCTTACCTTTACTTTCCAATCGGATAGCCAACGAAATAATCAGCCAAACGGGAGTTAATGCTATAATTACAACCGAGGCAAAACCAATATCAAACAAACGCTTCCAAAGTGGAATGTGAAAATCCGAAACAAGCGCTATCGGTTTCACGTGACCATGCCTGAACGCATTCTTATTCTTTTCCATAAAAAAGATCCGACCCTGTAAAAGGGAGGTATCTGAAGCCGGGTTAATAATATCATTCACACCCAACGAAGCATAAACACGTCCTTCATCGGGAGAAATCTGCTCCCGCAATAAAACCAAAAAACAAGTGCCGGGCACCTGTTTTCGTATATGTTTGATCCAATACTTATCATTTTTCGGATCAACCGATTCAAAAAAAATAAAGAGTAAATCCGTCAGGCTCTCAAGTTTGAGAATTGCCTGCACCGGATTATCCACCACAATCAAATCAACCGAACCGCAAACAGATTTAATAGTTTCTGCATATTCCGGCCGCTTGGAAATACATATTATACTTTTACGGGTTGTTTGATCCATTTTTTAATTCTTACTTTCAGTTCTTCCGGGTTAAAAGGCTTCAGGATAAAATCCGCTGCGCCCATCTCAAGCAGCCTGATTTGATCTGAGCTGTTCTCTATACTGGATAACACAAATACAGGAATGGAATGAAACAGCATACTCGATTTCAGTTGCGTCAGGAATTCAAATCCGTTAACATCCGGCATATTTACATCGGTAATGATTAAATCCGGAATATTCCCGTTTTGCAGATAAGACATCGCATCGAGCACATGATCGAAATAGACCGTGCGATAACTATCTTTTAAATAAATGCTGATCACCTTTGCTATTTCAGGGCGGTCATCAACCAATAATATTAATGGGTACATATCTTCCAATCTCGGTTATTAAATTTCAGGCTTTACATTTTCGTTAAATCTGTAAAACATTTTTCCATTTTACTTTTCATCCATTCCAAATCACGAGGTCAGCTCAAAAATAGTTTTTTTCCATAACCTTCACAACATTTCAGGTCTCTTTTTTCCTGATTTTACCCATCTTTCCGTATTTGTTGAATTTGCGGGCGTTAAATGGGAGAATCGCGAATTTAGGTTATGGATTTTTATCGTCCGTCTTTTACCCCCAACCCCGACCCCCATCCCGATAGTTATCGGGAGGGTGGGGTCATGTTTAAAACTCCAACACCGTAAATTCCGTTCGGCGGTTAGCCTGATGATCCTCTTCGGAACATTCAACTCCGTCGGAGCAACGATTCAATAAGCGCGATTCTCCGTAGCCTTTTGCCACCATCCGTTTTCGGAAAATTCCGCGACTTACCAGATAGTTGACCGCTGATTGCGCTCTTCGTTGCGATAAATCATCATTATATGCCACAGTACCCCGGCTATCGGTATGCGAGGCCAGTTCGATCTTCAAGGTCGGATTCTCATGCAGCGTGCGCACCAGTTCATCCAGAATCTTTGCCGCATCGGGACGTATATTATCCTTATCAAAATCATAATGGATATTCTTCAGACGAAAGGTCTTCCCTTTCTCAAACAGAGGATCCAGATACAACGCTACACGGACCGTATCGGGATTGTTTCTCTCCTTTACTCCAACAGAGGCTGTATCGGGATAATAACTGAATTTCGTACCCTGCAGGTGGTAAAGCCCGGCTTTTTCCAATCGAAAAAGGAAGCTTCCGTCCGGGTGCGACTGTTGCCGGGCTGCTATATTATCGTTTTCATCATACAGGGTAACGGATGTATTGGGCAGGATATTCCGGGTGCTTTTATCATAGGTCACCCCGGATAATGACAACAGGGCTTTCGGCTGCTGATAGATAAATGAGTAGATATCATCGTTCCCTTTACCGTTTTCACGATTGGAAGAGACATATCCGGATGACAGAGCATCATTGATCCGGTAGGCAAAATCATCACCCGGCGAATTCATCGGATATCTGAGATTGACCGGTTTTGACCATTTGTCACGTTCACCCTTTGACCGGAACACATCTAATCCCCCCATTCCCGGCAAACCGTTGGAAGAGTAGTACAGAGTACCGTCGGCTGCAATAAACGGAAAAAGCTCATTACCGGGAGTATTGATCATCTTGCCAGCGTTTTTACAGGGGCCCCACGAACCGTCTTTTTTCAGCTCGGAATACCAGATATCTGTTCCACCGAGTCCGCCCGGCATATCGGAAACGAAATAGAGGATTTTATCATCTTTACTCAATGCGGCATGTCCCACCGAATACTTTTTTACATTGTTGTACACAAAGGGGACCGGATCCTTCCAGCTCCCGTAAACGTTGGTCATAATATACAGCTCCATGCTGTTTGTCCGGTATTTCTTACCGTCGATCGTCGATTTCAAGCCGTTCTTGCCGGAATAGGTACGGGTAATAAAGTAGACTTTTCCGTCCCGGCTTGCGGCAATCGGCCCCACATGATACACCCCTTTATTGATATCGGGATCTGCAAGCTGCGGGGCAGCCAGCAACTGGTTAGTATCCCGTTTCGCCGAAAAAATACGCAAATAGGAGCTGCCTGTCCATCCGTATTTTTTACTGTTTCCCATTGTTTCAGGCTCTGCCGTAAAATAGACCGTTTCCTCATCGACCGGCAGTACCGAAAACTCGGCACGTTCGGTATTAATAGCTTCTTCGTTTCTTATCCGAAGCCCGGAAGGATTGGCTATCCACACCTGTGCCGAATCACAACCGGTTATATCATTGGCAACCAGGGCTTTTTTTCCGGATTTCGAAGCATAACGTAAAAACACCTCTTTAGCTTTGGGATAATTGGCATTTGCTTTCAGGATACGTCCGTAACTGACCAGGTTGGAAAGATCACTCTTTGGATGCTGTACCACCCGGGCATACCAGATCTCCGCATCTTCATACCGGTTCATTTTGGCATAGCATAGCGCCAGGTTTTCCATATCATGCAGGTAAGGTCTGGGGGTATCAACCAGTTTCAGGTAAATGGGTGCAGCCTTGGCATATTGCAATTCTTTAAAATAGCGCTCAGCCCGGTCACGCAGATCGGGTTGATCCTGGGCTTTTATGTTTATTACTCCTGCCAAAAGAAAAGCAGCCAGTAGTAAGATATTTATTGTTCTATTCTTCATTATGTATTGCTTTGTAAAAGATATTCTTTATTTATGATATTCTTTGCTACCACCTGATTACTACCCGACCCGACCCCCAACCCCCAAAATGGGGGCTTTAACGCCGTACAATTTATTTACTTTAGCACATTAAGTTGCTTTTCCAACCCCAATACTAGTGATGTAGTCACCACTCCTCCCCACTTAGGGGAGGTTGGGAGGGGTCGGGCTGTAACGCCGTATAGTTTATTTTCATTAGCACATTAATTGCTTTTTAAACCCCGATATCGGTGATGTTATCACCACTCCTCCCCTCCCGATAGCTATCGGGATTGGGGAGTCCCGATAGTTATCGGGAGGGTGGGGTCGGGCTGTAACACCGTATAGTTCATTTACATTAGCACATTAATCTGCTATTTCAACCCGATATCAGTGATGTTGTCACCACTCCTCCCCACTTGGGGGAGGCCCGATAGTTATCGGGAGGGTGGGGTCGGAAAGCCGTGAAGGATCAGGAACATTTAACAGTTCTTTTATCCTCTGAATAGCACTGTCTATATTATGAATTATCTCATCGTTTGTAAATCGAATCACTCGAAATCCTCTTTCCCGAAGAAGAAAACTGCGGTTTTCGTCATATTCTTTTTGCTGATCATGAATCCTGCCATCTACTTCAATAATTAGTTGACAGGAAAGGGCTACAAAATCTGCGATAAAACCCAGTATCATATGTTGGCGCCGAAATTTTACTCCAAGCTTATTACTTTTTAATTTTGCCCAAAGCAGTTCTTCTGCTTGAGTCATATGATCACGCATCTCTTTCCGTTCCTCCTTCAGCAATCTGTAAACAAATGGATCCGCTGTTTTCCAGGCTGCTTCTTTACATAGATCTGGTTCTTTATCGGGATTATCAGATTTTTCAAGGGTCATTATTATTCTTTATTTAGGCCACAATTGGTATCGATAGCTATCGGTATCAATTGGATTGTCAGATTCTTTGGCAATTCCCAGACACCGACCCCCAACCCCCAATCCCGATGACTATCGGGAGGGGGCTGTAACGCCGTATAGTTCATTTACATTAGCACATCAATTTGCTTTTTCAACCCCAAAATCGGTGATGTTGTCACAACTCCTCCCCACTTTGGGGAGGCTGGGAGGGGTCGGGCTTTAACGCCATGCAATTTATTTACAGTAGCACTATTAATCATCTTTTTCAACCCCAACTCCCTTTATGTATTCTCTACTCCTCCCCTCCCGATAGCTATCGGGATTGGGGAGTCCCGATAGTTATCGGGAGGGTGGGGTCAAAAGAACCTCGGACTCAACACCCGCTGACTCTTTCTTTTGAATGTATATCCGAGCGTGACTTCATGCGTGCCGCGCTGGTAATTACCGAGCCCGTTGATGGTATGATCATACGAATAACCGAACCTCAGATAATCAGAAACGACAAACTGCACTATACCTGATATAGAGTTCTGTACAGCCAGGGTCTGATTAGTCCGGTACGCTTTATTCCAGAAATTAACCGCCGTGCGGTAAGAGGCCCCCAGCCAAAACCGGTTACCAAAGACAAACATGGCATTCAGATCGAGCAGCGAAGGTCCTTTAAAATCCTCTTTCCACAATATCCCGGGACGAAACCGTGTATATTCGGTCAGATTGAACAGTGCGCCGGTGATCAGATAGTAATGCCGCTTCCGCATGATGTTTTGAGTCGTATCCTGCGCCCAGTTAAACAGCGAATTGGACCGCTCGCCGGAAAGAAGATCCATGGCTGAGACACCCAGATACCACTTCTGCCCGGAATAATAAAACCCGGCCCTGACATCCGGAATATAGCTGTTCAGCGTTGCATCTGTCAACACCGGATCATCGGCTGTTACCGGTGAGAGCAGGGAACCGTCGAGCCCGTACTGTGTTACGCCTACTCCCAAACCTAACGAAAGCCGGCGGGTATCTTCATCATCCAACCGGATCCGGTAAGCATAATCGGCGTACAACGAAGTAGCAGACTGCGCTCCCAGTTTATCCGCTGTAAGCTGAACACCCAATCCTATACGACGCGTATCTTCATTGGTCACTCCGTCAACAGAGAGCTGGCTGGTAACCGGCGCGCCTTCCAGCCCGGACCATTGTACCCGGTGGGAAGCCTGCAAGAACCACTCCTCCTTATAACCCGCATAGGCCGGATTTACACTCAGGCTATTAAAAATATATTGGGTAAACTGAATATTCTGCTGCCCTGCGACATCCGTTATAAAACCGGTGAAACAGAGCATGATGAGAACATATTTATTTTTCAATCCTTTTATCATGGGAAATATTTTTTAATTGGGTGCATCGTTTTAACATCACCCCCATCCCGATAGCTATCGGGACCCTGAAGGGGGCTTTGGCAGCAGTGAAATCTGAAAGTACTGCTCTCTTTTTGATAATCAATGCTCCAATCTTAATGATTGTGCTTAAGCAAAGTCCCCTCCCGATAGCTATCGGGAAGGGGAATCGAAGATCGGCGGAGCCAATTAGGGGTAAAAACTCCTCCCCTATAGGGGGAGGTTGGGAGGGGGCCCCTACCTCTTCAGCAAAACCCAGCCTTTATACACATATTCTTTTCCCGATTTACTCCATTTCAGGACATAATAATAGGTCCCGTCATTCAGTCCATGCCCGTCCCATTCATTATGATAGGCCGGACTTCTGAAGACTTCACTCCCCCACCGGTTGAATACCTGCAGTTCAACCCGTGTGAGGCTGTTCAAACCGGGAATTTCAAAGTAATCGTTTTTACCGTCGGCATTTGGTGTAAATACATTCGGAATAAACAAGGCATCAATGGTAATCTTCACTTCGGCGATATTAGACCAAAAACCGTTTTGATCCTTTACTCTGTAAGTAAAAATATCGGTACCGGCATAACCCTCTTCCGGAATATAGGTAATGGTACCGTCGGCATTCACCTCAAGGGTTCCGTGAAGCGGTTGGCTGATTACCTGTACCGAAGCGGGATTCAGGTCAGCCCCACCGGGAATGTCATTGCCGGTTACCGGAATCGAAACCGGAAAATTCATGCGGGTGGAAGCTTCATCATTAACGGCCAGGGGAGCCTGAATAACCGGAGTTACGGTCGGATAATCATCATTGAATGTTGCTCCCGACTGGTCCCTGACAGGATTTCCCTGAGGATCATAAGCCGTGGCAATGGCTGTATTTCTTACCGTTCCGTTATTCACATCCGTCCGGGTCACTACATAATGCCCCGTAAAAATCCATTCTTCACCCACATCCAGTTTCTCATTACCATTCGTATCGCCGCTCTGATAGACCGGCGACAGGTTCAGCCGGGTATCTGTAACCACAGGTGTTGATAAGGTTACATTCCCTGTATTCCTTACCGTAAATGAATACTCAATATCGTTTCCGATTCTGAAAGGTCCGGAACTGACCACATTTTTCACGATTGCAATCTTTGCACTCCGGTTAACCTGGGTCGTAGTCGGATTATTATTGTTAATGGCACTGCCTGATTTATCGCTGACTTCATTTCCCTGCGGATCTTTTGCCGTGACCGTACACAGATTGACTACGGAACCGGCATCTATATCGGATTGTTGCACCTTGTAACTGCCGGTGTACGTCCAGATTTCGCCGACATCGAGTTTACCGTTTTTGTTCAAATCCCCCTCTTTCAGGGAGCTCAAACCGCCTATCAGTTTGGGGTCATCCAACATGACACCGGAAAGCGCCACAGTACCGGTATTGACCACAGTAAAGGCATAGGTGATGGTGCTATCGAGCGCATAAGGGCCACTTCCGTTTACCGCCTTTATCAATGCTACTTTTCCCGATTGGGCAATGGGAGTAACGGTAGGTTGATCATTGATCGTGGTACTTCCGGAATTATCTTCTACCGGTTTACCCTGAGGAGAGACTGCCGTGACTTTAGCAATATTGGATACGCTTCCGGAATCAACGTCTGCCTGCGTGACTTTATATTCCCCGCGGAATACCCAGATCTCACCGACATCCAGCGTATTATCGCCATTCCCCTTACTCAGCGGAGTAACACGGTCCGAAAGCAGACTGTCTTTTACCGAAACGCCGGTTAAAGGAACATCCCCCGTATTGACAACGGTTATGTCATATTTAATCACATCACCCAGGCGAAACACCCCTGTATTATTCACCGCCTTGATCACGGCAAGACGGGGGGTCTGGTTGATGGGAGTCGATGTCGGGGTATCCTCCAGCGCTGTAGGTCCCGATACATCGGTGACTGTATTGGAAGAAGGATCTTTTGCCGTAACAGTGGCGCTATTGACCACCTTCGCTGCAGTTACATCAGCCTGGGTTACCCTGTAATTCCCCTTAAAAATCCAGCTTTCATTCACATCCAGTACGCCATTGGCATTCGCATCCCCGGATATATAATTAATAGGGGTTGCCAACCGGGGATCCTCTACTTTTATGTCCTTCAGAGGTACATTCCCGGTATTGATTACGGTAAATGAATAGGGAATCAAATCACCAAGGGCAAAGGGACCGGCACTACTGATTGCTTTGACTAATGCAATCTTTCCGGCCTGATCAATGACAACATCAGTCGCATTGTCGTCATTAACGGTATTTCCGGAAATATCGGTTATCGGTTTGCCAGCGGGGTCATTTGCACTTGCCAGGGCCGAATTGGTTATCCGGTTTGCACTAATATCGGCTGGTTTAACTATATATTCGCCGGTATAATACCAGATTTCTCCCACATCCAGTTTACTGTTCTTATTCAGATCTCCGCTCTGATAAACAGGAGGGGTAAGCAATTTATTATCGGAGACAGAAACATTTGATAACGAAGTGTTACCGGCGTTTCCTACGGCAAACAAATAACGAATGGTACTCCCCAGGGTATAGGGACCTGTACTGGAAACAGACTTCACCAACGTGATTTTGGATAGCTGTGTTATCGGAGTAACCGTCGGTGCATCATTATCGGCAGAAGTACCGGATGTATCTTTTACAACAGACCCAGCCGGATCGATTGATGTCACCCATGCCTGGTTAACTACACGACCCGAATCGAGATCTGCCTGCTTTACAATATAGCTTCCCGAATAAATCCAGCTTTCACCCGGTTCCAGAATGGTATTGGAATTGGTATCTCCGCTCACATAGACTGGTGCTGAAGCAAGTTTGCTATCCGTCACCGTCACACGATTGAGCGGTACTTCTCCTGGATTATTTACCGTGAAATTATACCGGATCTCATCCCCCAAAGCGAATTGTTTACTATTGGAAACATTTTTAACCAAAGTGATTTTCTCATTCTGACTTAATATTTCAGTAGAAACACTGGCGGTATTATTAGCCAAATCCGGATCCACAACGCCGGAGGTCCCGACATTGAATTCCGCCGTATTAGTCAGAATGCCGGTATCCGGCCTGCCGGTTACTTTGCCCCTGACGATAAATCTGGAACGGCCGTATTCATTCAGGGTTACCTTTACATTGGATAAATCGGTTTGTGTATATCCTGTAGCTGTATTTAATGCATCACCCAGATTATCGAAGGTTATACTTTCAATTGCAAAGTTAGCAGGCAGAACGTCTTTAAATTCAAGACCTTTGGCTATAGTATCGGTCTGGTTATTCAGATTAACGATATATGTCAACTCATCGCCAATCCGGGCAACGGATTTATTGACCGACTTATTCACACTGATGCCATCCGGTGTAGTCACGACCAGATTCCGCACTTCATGATAATTCACGGCTATACCTGTAGAAGCGGCAAATCCAAGTTTAAGTAAAGCCGGAGGTATATTATCCAGGATGAAAGGTCCGAAAACTTTTTCAAATGCCCCGGACTTTGAATTTTTAATTCGAACAGAGATAGAATATTTTGTTCCCTGCACATTTGACAGGGGCTTTATCTCAATCTGAATCCGCCGGTAATATTGGTTATCATTCGGTCTTGTCCCGGATTGTCCGTATTGCAGAGAAAAGCTTAGACTCGTCTTCCCGGCTATCCACTTATAACCATCTGAAGCTGAACCGCGAAGTCCGATTGAATTTTTTAAAAACCCGGGACCTCCGTTTCTTCCTTCATTCGAATTACTGAAATTCCCGTATTCATCAATTCCAATTCCCATGAAACCACCCGACAGACCGGGCTTTACAACACCACTACTATTATATTGAGCATACCCTAACGAACCGCCGAATGCCCCGATATTAAAGGGTAAAGCAGTTGCATCAAAAAGAAAAACAGAAAAACCGTCAGCCCCCCCGAATGAACTATAGACCGAACGCCAGGTCATAAACTCCAGGTCTACCAACACCCCTAAGTTGGAGGGAAATGACTGGTTCAGGATTGCATATCCCGTTTGCCAGGTTTTGTCATTCGTTAAACGCAGCCAACCGTCACCAGCCGGATCTTCAACGCCGGAAGTCAGATATGCCTTAACAGGATTTCCGTCAAATGTAAAGCTTTCACTTTTACTGTCTCTGAGAGATTCCAATATAGTAAACCCCTGAGTTAATCCTCTCACTGGAAGTAGAAATAAGCACGACAGGACCACTAATACACGGTATCTATATATCGTAATCAGATTCATATATCTCATAAATATTTTGTATAGTTTATTACACGCTGTCGCCACAATGCGGCTTTATCCGGATTTAACATTAATCTCAATGCGACCGTACTATCGGAGTTATGCTACTTAAAGCTGTATAACGGTGAAAGTAAGGCAAGAAGTAAAAAAGAATTCGATCCACAACAAACAAATCATCCAAATGTGTGCAAAAATACAAAAATCCAGATATTAATGACCGTTTTACACATGACCTGTAAAAAAAATGGTTGAAAACATAATAATCCGGGGAATCCTGATGACAACATGATGTTTGATACAACAAAGGCTAATCCGGAAGATCAGCCTTTGTATGTAAATAATAATCAGTAATTGGGACTACCTGCTATGTGAAGATATACCGGGTACAGACTACTTACTGTAGATCTTTTCGGCCTTGCGATAATTCGCTTTACTTTGATACCAATCGCTAAACTGAGTCCCCAATGAAGTTACCCAGGTTGAGAATTTCAGGTGCGTTTGGTCAATGTTCGATTTTTCAACCGGATAAGCAAACGATTTCGCTGAAATATTCAGCGCCCAGGGATAAGACTGATTCGCTTTATAACAGGTAGCAACGGTTGCCGGATTTGTCTTATCATCACCCGTTCCGAACAGCGCATGATTAGCCAGATCGGTCGGTAAGTGGGCGGGCAGGTGAACCTCTCTGCCCCGGTCCTGATTTACAATCAGGAAGGGATTGTAAGGTGCATTACCCAGATCAACCGGAGTCTTCAGGGTTATTTTGATATGAATAGTCTGCTCCGGTTTAGTCACCCCACCCTCTTCGGTATTCACCATAGAAGCGCCAAACAACGAATAGATATTATCGACCACCGGAATCACCGCCTTGGTCTGATTATTCTCCACGCCATTCGTCAATGAAAACAAGCTTCCAAATAGCTGAGAACCGGTAACCGATTCGATATTATCGGGCGTTGTATTCAACTGGAAAGCAAATCCGTTATGCAACATAGCGCCGGCTGCTCTAATGGTAAAGGTAGCATCAATATCTTTGACCAATCCGCTGGCATTCGTTTTATTAACAAAGCTATAATCGGTTACCAAATCGTTGAAATCATAATCCCCTTTCGCTGGCCAGTTATCTTCGAATGCCAGGCTTCCTTCCGTGGTTGTCGTTTTGGATCGTTCCACATCACAAGGATCGGTATCATACACGTCAAGTATACCATCCTTATCACAATCGGCAGCTTCTTTGGTTTCTGCAATCTCGGTAACGTCTACACCCGTTAACGGATTGTAAGAGGCATAAAATAAGGCATCATTATAATCCTTATCACCGGCAGGTAGACGCGTATCTTCAAATGAAATTACCAATTTTTTCTCCGATTTATCATAAAGAAGAATATTCTGCTGTTTATCATCGTTGAAAGCAGTAATCGAATAATTCCAGTAGCTCCCCTGAAATATAGGTCTCGGGGTAGTCACATTATTAACCGTAATATTAGGTGTATTAAAACCATCTGAGATTAAGAACCAACTCACCGTCACACCGGCAGGGAATCTATCCGTCCACGTCCCATTGCCATCGCAATAGAGCAACTGTACTTTATCCCCTTCTGCCAAAGAGCCACCCGCTCCCGAAAATGAAGAATTCGGAAAAATAAGAATACGCTTCTGGATAGCAGAGATAGATGCCGGAGCGCTACCGGTAGGATAATAAAAGTAACCTAATGAGTTTTTCCAGGCTGCGCCTTCCGATACGAACGTTACCCAAATCTGGGTGTTATTTTCAATTACTTTAAGATTACATCTTGCCGAACCCTGTAGGAATTCCGGTTTCTTCAAAGGAACATTTTGAAATTCCGGCAAAGATGTCGTAATTCGATCCTTGAAATCCTGATTCAAAACATCCCTCACAGACTCTCGGTAATCAGGGAGTCCTGTTGAAGAATATCCTCCTAACTTAAAGATATTATCTTCTGAGTTAAATATGTTGTTATTCGAAATCACCTTTGTCGGAGCAAACGCAACTACCTGAGACTTCAAAGATGCAACGCCATATCCGGCGGGATGCATTGTCAGGCTCACACCAGACTTAGAGGTTGCTACAACTGTCGGATTAGCATATCCCGGATATTTGGTTACCAAATACAATTCCGAGATATGACCCGGAACATTAAGATTAGTACTAATTGCACCATCTTTCGCAGTGAATACAGATACGACCTTGTCAACCCCATCCTTCAATACCGACCCGCTCTCATCAAACGGATTTTCATAATACACATCGATCACGACTCCCGCAACCGGTTTATCCTGCATATCCTTCACCACGATGGAAAGAGGGGTTTTTACCGATGTTTCGTAATTAAACACTTCGGCAGCAGATTTACTGCTATCTGCCTGCTGATTGAATTGCTCACTCAAACAGCTACTGAAAGCTACAGCAAACAGGGTTCCTACCGTCAAAACGGAGACACTGCCCCTACAACGGATCCGGGGCAGAAAGTTGGGTTTTAATTTCATATTCATCTTTTTTTAATTCATAAAACAACAGGCAATCTCTTGAATAAGTAATAGAATCGAATTAATGTCGTATTAATTAGACTGCATCTCTACCCCTAAATCCCCTAAAGGGGACTTTGCGTAAGCACAATCATTATGATTGGAGCTTTATTTGTCAATAAATGAGCAGTTTGTTCTGATTTCACAGCAGCTAAAGCCCCCTTCAGGGTCCCGATAGCTATCGGGATGGGGGTGAATACGACAAAAATTACTTACTTACACGGAGAATAGACAGAGTCTAATAGAGAAAAAGAAAAACCTCTGTGCAACTCTGTGACTTCTCTGTGCAACTCTGTGTAAAATGTGACAATAAATTTGTCCATTACTTAAGTAGTACACAACAAACAATTAACCATATTTATTGTTCAACGCCATCGGATTAAATGTACAATAGTTTTATTCACAATAAGAACAATAATACAGCAGACTCGCAATCAACCAACATCCAATAACATTCAATTTAACTGAATATTAAATTCAAATTCATTCAAACATACCTTCTTACTCAAAAAATGTTATTCTGAATACAAAGAAAGTAATTGATTTGCATAATCTGTTTATCAAATTGTACAAAAAGGCGTTTCGATTTTGATAAAAAGGGGGTTTTGAGTAGTTTTTCAGGTTATATTATTTCTTATGGTGCAAGTTTAGCGATAGCGCAACTTGCGCTACGTGGGTACCACCCCTAAATCTAAAGGGGACTTTGGCTGCAGTGAATTCTGAAAATCCTGCTCACTTATCGATAATTAATGCTCCAATCATAATGATTGTGCTACCGTAAGTCCCCTTTAGATATAGGGGTATAAAAGTGAACTTTCTATGGCGCTAGGTGAGGGTAGCCTTTGCGTAACCCTTGATTTAAGGTTCACTTTAGGTTCGTTATAGGTTGACTTTAGGTATAAAGATTGGAAATAAAGTATTGATAGAGTAGTAACACATAGATATAATAGTCCTTTTAAAGAGTATTTCATGACTATCTCATCACTATGTTATCTCTATGTTATGACTGTTAATAGGTAAAGTCAACCTATACTCAACCTATAGATAACCTGGAAGCAAAGTATAATGGATAGAGAGCGAAAGTGTGCTTCCGCAAAGTCCTTCTTATGGTGCAAATTTAGCGATAGCGTGGGTGTATTGCCATTGAAGAACTTTTCAAGTTCTGAACCGGTTACAAACCGGTTAGATTTCCAGCACAAGTTACGCTGCGCTAAACTTGCGCTAGGTGAGGTAAAAACTACCGGCCGACCCCTCCCAACCTCCCCAAAATGGGGAGGAGTGGTGCAAACATAAAAGGAATCGGGTAAATCAGCTGATTAAATGTGCTAAGATTCACACTCTGAACTGCGTTACAGCCCCCATTTTGGGGGTTGGGGGTCAAGAAGATGAAAAGCCAGATGAATTTATGGGTTTTATTTGTTAATCCGTGAATATCCGCTTAATCTGCGTAAATCCGCGTTCCATTTACCCACCTGATACGTTACAGAGCCAAAAAACACTCCCCCGAATGAACGACCGCAGTGTTTTTTCGATTAAATTCGTACACTGAAACCTTACATCTAAACTATTATGAAGATCGCAATCCGGATTCTTCCGTTTTTGTTATTCCTTCTCCTCTTCCCGAAAGAGGCTTTTTGCTACAATACCTATAAATTCGGACACATCGAACTGCGCGACGGCCTCTCCGACAACCAGGTCAACTGCATCATGAAAGACCGCAAAGGATTTGTATGGATTGGCACGCAGACGGGACTGAACCGCTACGATGGTTATCGGTTCAAGTGGTATCAGCACGATTTCAAAGACAACAATTCGCTAACGGATAATTTCGTCTCCTCTATCCAGGAAGCATCTGACGGAAAACTCTGGATTACCACCCGACTGGGATTGGTGATTTTCGATCCTGTAACCGAAACCTTCCTACGCGATCTGACTAAAATCCTGAAACCGATGGGTGTGAATAAGTCCGTCTCGCAGGTCTATATCGACCAACAGAAAAACTACTGGCTCTTTACAGCAAGCGAGATACTCTGTTACGACATCAAACTCAAAAAACTTTTATACTTCCAGCAAAATGTACCGGGCGATCTGAGCCGGGGCACTATTCGCAGCATGTACCAGCGGGGCAACCGCTACTGGTTTATTTTTGACAACGGACTGGTAGAGGTGATGGATGCAAATACCAAACTGGTCGTCAAACGCGACAATTTTATCGTTACTGATCTGCAGGGACGCAAGAATATGCTATTCTTTATTTTTGTCGATTCCGATCAGGACGTCTGGGTGTACAGTGACGAGACCGCCGTATATATGTATAAAAAGAAAGAAAACAAGTGGCATTATCTGAGCAGCGTCAACCCGGATCTCCGCCTCAACAACAATGTGATCAAACACATTACGGAGGAGCGAAATGGTATGATCTGGATTGCCACCGACCACGGTGGGATAAACATTGTGGATAAAAAGGCCAACACAGTCCGGTACCTGACCAATATTCCCGACGACCCGCAGAGTATCTCTCAAAATAGCGTTCAATACATTTATCGCGACGATCTGGGGATCATGTGGGTGGGAACCTACAAGAAGGGCCTGAATTATTATCACAGTAATATTTTCAAATTTCAACTCGAAGAATTCGAGCCTTCAAATCCCTTCTCCATTCCTTACAACGATGTAAACTGCTTCTTCGAAGACAAGGCCGGAAATATCTGGATGGGCTCAAACGGAGGGGGATTGCTCGTGAAAGAGGCTCTCACCGGGAAATACCGCCAGTACAAGGCTTCCCCCAACGGCTTGGGATCAAATATTATCGTTTCCGTACGGGGTGATGCGAAGGGGCAAATCTGGATCGGCACCTTCATGGGTGGACTCAACTGCCTGCAAGGAATCCAATTCCGTCAATACCGGCACAACCTCAACGATCCGAACAGCATTTCCAGCAACAACGTATGGGATATTGCCTTTGATCCGACAGGAAATATGTGGGTGGGGACCCTTGGCGGCGGATTGGATATTTTTGATCCGGCGATGAAAAAAATTGCACATTTAGACGCGAATAACACCCATTTCTCCGGATGGAACTACGTATCGACATTGACACCGGATTATCCATACATGATCGCAGGTACCTCGGAGGGCGTCTTTGCCGTGGATATGCGTACCCGAAAGCCGGTCAACCTCTTTCAATTTGAAGGAACACAAAAATCGTTGAGCAATACTAATGTTAACTTCGTGTTCAAGGATAGCCGCGGCCTATACTGGGTAGGAACACGAGAAGGGCTCAACCTCTATAATATCCGCAACAAACGGCTAAAAGTGTACACCACAGCCGAGGGATTGCCCGACAATGTGACACAGGCGATGGTGGAAGATCAGGAGCAGAACCTGTGGGTATCAACCGTTCGGGGGCTCTGCCACATTATCCTCCCCCACGAGGGATTGAACGACTCGAACCTGCCGAAGTTTGTCAATTACGATGTAAACGACGGTCTTCAAAATGGACCGTTCAACTACAAAGGAGCCTTTCGTACAAGTCGCGACGAAATCTACTTCGGCGGAGTAAACGGGGTTAATCATTTCCGTCTGGAAGATATTAAGGTGAAAGAATACGATGTTCCAATCGTATTTACTGACCTTCAGATCTACAATACCAGCATAAAAGCCGGCGTCCCTTACAACGGGAAAATTATCCTTGATAAAAGTATTACGGAGACAGGAAAAATTGTATTGGATTACAACGACAACTTCTTTTCCATCGAATTTGCCTCCCTCAACTACCGGATGCAGGAGGTCAAGCACTACGATTACAAACTGGAAGGATTCAACTCCCAATGGTTGATGACCGATGAAGATGTCCGTAAGGTCACTTATACCAACCTGAGCCCGGGCACTTACACCCTCCTCGTGAAGGCGAGTAGAAAGAGAGGCGGTTGGGGTCAAAGTACTGCCCGCCTGACTATTGTGATCCTGCCTCCCTGGTGGCTGACCACCTGGGCAAAAATCATCTATTTCCTGATGATTCTTGCCGCCGTCTGGCTGATTCGTCATAGTATCATTCGCAAACATGAAAAGAAACTGTCCTACGAGCAGGAGAAGATGGAGGCCGAGCACCAGCATGATCTCGACGAGATGAAGCTGCGCTTCTTCACCAACATCAGCCACGAATTCCGCACACCACTCACGCTGATCCTG
Source organism: Bacteroidales bacterium (assembly GCA_963668555.2). GTDB lineage: Bacteria > Bacteroidota > Bacteroidia > Bacteroidales > UBA7332 > CAXXIC01. The sequence continues at coordinate 2,073,649 of CAXXIC010000001.1, read as the reverse complement.
ACTCCGATAGAGAAAATGGTAAAAACAGCACGGGATCTCAAAGAAAAGGAACAATTGGAGATGATCATGCGCAATGCCCGCCAATTGCTGACTTTGGTGAATCAGGTGCTCGACTTCCGCAAACTGGATATGGCAGGCCATCACCTCAACCTCTCCCAGGGCGATGTAATTAGTTTCGTGAAGGAGATTTTCAACTCGTTTACCGACGGATTTGCCAAAAAGAAAATCAGGGCGATGTTCGACTCTTCCATCGATGCGCTTTGGGTAAATTTCGATCAGGATAAATTGCAAAAGGTGATGATGAACCTGCTGTCGAATGCGATGAAATTCACTCCCGAGGAAGGTGAGATCATAGTTAAAATATCTGCCAATGAGGCCCGAAACGATATGGCCATGCTCAGAATCAGTGTCAACGATACAGGTAAAGGTATCCCGGCGCAACATCTCGACAAAATATTCGATCGTTTCTATCAGGTGCCTCAAAGCGACCACTCCCAACAAGGAAGCGGCATCGGACTGCATTTGGTAAAGGAATTCGTGAATCTGATGGATGGCGAAATCAGCGTCGAAAGCACCGAAAGAAAAGGAACTACCGTAACCATCGATCTGCCGCTTCAACTGATACCGCAGGAGGTACGACATCAGGTAGAACCGGAAGAGACAACTGCGGAAGAACTCACCACAGAGCTGGAACCGGCAATAGACAAAGAAGCTCCTCTCCTGCTTTTGGTCGAAGACAACGACGATTTCCGCCACTTTATGCGGGATAACCTACGTGAAACTTACCGCGTGATCGAAGCTCCCAACGGAAAGAAAGGGCTGGAACTGGCCCTTTCGGAAATCCCCGATATGATCGTCAGTGACGTGATGATGCCTGAAATGGACGGCATCGAGATGAGCCGACTGGTGAAAAACGACATCCGCACCTCGCATATCCCGATTATTCTGTTGACGGCCAAATCGTCGGAAGAGGCAAAGCTGGAGAGTCTCGAGATTGGCGTGGACGACTACATCACCAAACCCTTTAACCTCGAAGCCCTATTGCTGAAAATCCGCAACCTGACCGAACGTCGCGAGGCCAAACGGCAGATTTTCCAGAAACAGATCCAGATCGAGCCGAGCCAGATCACCATCAACTCACTGGATGAAAAGCTGATCGAAAAAGCGGTGAAGATTGTGGAAGAGAATATCTCCAACAGTGAATTTTCTGTGGAAGAGCTAAGCCGATCGTTAGGCATGAGCCGCGTTTACTTGTATAAGAAACTGGTCTCGATCACCGGCAAAACGCCAATTGAATTCATCCGCATTATCCGGCTGAAACGGGCGGCCCAGCTGCTCGGAAAGAGCCAGCTCTCCATCTCGGAAATTGCCTACGAGGTGGGTTTCAACAGTCCGAAGTATTTCAGTAAATATTTCAAGGATGAGTTTGGGGTGTTGCCGTCGGCGTATGGTAGGTAACCAATCCTTCCACCTCGATCACCACGACCGAATTAATCAGATCCGGAGCATTCTTTGGCAGAGAAATCCGGATCTGCCTGTTTTCAATGACATAATCAAGCGCTTTCTGCGGGTCATTCATCAGGTAAATCTTTCCGATTGAATTGGATAAAGCAGGGACAGACAGCAAACCATTCTTCGGCCAAGTGAATACATGGGCAAACAAATTGCCCTCCTTTCGGGTATAAAAGCCCCATTTCGGTTCTTTGGCAAAAGGGCTGCGGGTAGTTCCGTAGATACTTTCACCGTAAACGCTCATCCACACTCCTATTTTCTGCAAGGTTTCGGAGCTCTGTGTCGGGATAGTCCCGTCACCTTTCGGGCCGATATTGAGCAGATAATTACCATCGCGGGAGACCACTTTGACCAACTCCTGAATTAACGTTTTAGTCGATTTATATGCGTGATCCTTTTCATTGTATCCCCACGATCGATTCATCGTCTGGCAGGTCTCCCACTGACGGCTGCGGGGCGCTTTGGGCACTTCTTTTTCGGGACATTCGAAATCACCCAGTCCGAAGTTGCGACACACGCGCTCATTAACGATCAGATTCGGATCAAGCGCAACCAGGTAGTTATACAAGTCGATTCCGTCAGCTTTTGTCCACCAGCGTTCGGGGGTATGGTGATCTGCCTTATTCGTCCAGTCCCCATCAAACCAAAGGACCGCCGGGTGATAACGATCTATCAGCTCCCTGAGTTGGGCTTTCATATCGCGAATGTAGGCGGTGCGGGCTTCATCCGATTTCATGGTGGAAAAAACTTCTCCTTTCATGCGATTAATTTCCTGGGAGGAATGTTCCCAGTCGAGAATCGAATAATAGAGACAGAATTTGATGCCGTTGGCTTCGCAGGCATTCTTCAACTCCATCAGGATATCACGCTTCTTGAATACCGTGTATTCAGGTAAGCTGTACATCTTCATTCCTGAGACATCTTTGAAGCTTTGCACCTTGGTGTTCCACATACCGAAGCCTTCGTGATGCTTAGCCGTGATGACGATGTATTTCATCCCGGCACCTTTTGCCAGTCGGACAATTTCATTGGCATCAAATTTCTCCGGATTGAACGGGCTAGAAACCTTTTGCTGATAATCAGCCTTTTTCCATTTTTCTTTACTGAAAGCCCATTCACCATGCCCCAGCCAGGAGTAGCTGCCCAAGTGGATAAACATTCCGAAACGGGCTTCGTACCACCAGTTGAGTTTTTGGGGAACTGTGTATTGAGCGGAAACTCTACTAATTGAACTCAAAGTGAGTAAGAAAAAGATAGTGAGTAATATTTTTTTCATGCGACCTTTATATTTTACACATAGAATCGCGCTTATTATTTTATACAGAGAACCACAGAGAAGACACAGAAAACCACCGAGTTTTTCTTTTTCCTCTGTGTATAGTCAAGTCACTTTGGATTGCAACGACCCCTCCCGACCTCCCCAAAGTGGGGAGGAGTGGTGCATACACAACGGCAATCAGGTAGAAATACTAATTAAATGTGCAAATATTCTTGTTTTGAACTACGTAACAGCCCCCATTTTGGGGGTTGGGGGTCAAAAGACAAGAATATTCTAAACACCTTCCATTAGTAAACGGCAATCATAGACCGGTAGAAATAAAAAATCTTAAGTTAATCATTGCCTTAAAAATTCGCAATTTAAAACGGCTTCATTATAACTCGGTGAAATCCTCTGGGAGACTCTGTGTAATTAACGTGGAAATCGGACTTATTGTTTTTACACAGAGAACGGAGAAGACACAAAGAGCCACAGAGAAAACACAAAGAGCCACAGAGTTTTTCTTATACTCTGTGGCTCTCTGTGAAATCCTCTGTGAACCTCTGTGCAATAAATGTGCAATAAATGTGTAATAAATTACTTCACGGAAACCTTTACTGTCTGACGAATATCGCCGGAAGAAGCACCCAGTTGCAGGATAAAATCTCCCGCCTCCACATTCCAGCCTTTTTTAGCTTCGTCGTAAAAAGCCAGATCGGAAACTTTCACGTTCAATTCGACCGTTTTTGATTCTCCGGGTTGGAGAAATACCTTATCAAAGGCTTTCAACTCTTTCATAGGACGCATCACCGAACAAACAGGATCACTTACGTACAATTGAGGGACTTCAGCACCATATCGAGAACCGGTGTTCTTAACTGTAAACTTCACCTTAATCACATCCTCTTTTCCATAAGTTGATTTATCTGAAGAAAGAGCCTCCAACTCAAAGTTGGTGTAAGAAAGTCCGTACCCAAATGGGAACTGAGGTGCAATTTTCTTCGTATCAAACCAGCGGTAACCCACCAGAATACCCTCTTCATAATTTACCTTCAGGTCACGTCCGGGGAAGTTACCCAGTGCGTGAGCAGGAGATTGCTCCAGTGAAACGGGTAAAGTAAACGGCATCTTACCTGAAGGGTTTACCTTTCCGCTCAACACATCGGCCACGGCATTACCAGCTTCCATACCGCCATACCAAGCCCACAGTATGGAAGGTACGCGGTTGACGATACCACCCAATTCAACGGGTGAACCGGCAATGATCACCACCACAGTATTTGGATTTACTTTGGCTACTTCACGGATCAGCGTTTCTTGTCCGTAAGGCAGTCTCATGTGTTGCTTATCGAATGACTCGGTATCGAAATCGTGGTTCAAACCGCCGAAAATGATCGCAACATCCGATTTCTTAGCCGCCTCAACAGCTTCATCAATCAGCTTCCAGTCCACTTTATCCGTATTGGACTGGCCTTTATTGCTCCCTTCTTTGAAAGTCGATTGCTTATCATACCCTTGGGCAAAATTGATGGTCACGCTTTTGCCGAATTTCTTTTGCATCGCTTCGAGCGGAGTCACTTCGTATAAGGTTTTGATTTCGGAGCTTAATCCACCTCCGCAATGCTTGCGGGTAGCATTATCTCCGATTACTGCGACCGATTTCAGTTTGCTGAAATCCAGCGGAAGCACGTTACCGTTGTTTTGCAACAAAACGGCTGCTTCAGCCGCCGAATTGTAAGCTGCTTTCTGGTGAGCCGGTGTGTTCATTGAACCTTTCACGCGAGACTTATCTCCCAGCATTTTGGTATTCATCATTACCCGAAGGACGTTTGCCACTTTCTCATCCACCACCGACATCGGCACTTTGCCTTCTTCCACGGCTTTGATCAACGGATTAGCAAAATACCAGTTATCATAACCTTTTATTTCGGTACCCATTTCGAGGTCAAGTCCGGCCAAAGCGGCTTTAACGGTACTGTGAGCTGCATCCCAGTCGGTCATCAGTACGCCTTTGAAGCCAAACTCCTTGCGGAGAATCTGACGATCCAGGTATTCATTTTCAGAACACCAATCCCCACGGAATTTGTTGTACGCCGCCATTACGGTATAAGAACCACCTTCGGTAACAGCCGCTTTAAATCCGGGCAGATAAATCTCGCGTAATGCGCGTTCGCTCATGCTCACATCCACCTTACCGCGGTTCTCTTCCTGATTATTTGCCAACCAGTGCTTCACGCTGGCAGCGACATCTTTCGACTGCAATGCCTTGATGTAAGGCACCGCCATGGCCGAAATCAACACGGGATCTTCACTCATATATTCGAAATTACGGCCACACAACGGAGAACGGATGATATTCACACCCGGGCCGAGTAATACGTCTTTTTTGCGGAAACGAGCCTCTTCGCCCAACACAATACCGCGTTCATAAGCCAGTTTAGGATTCCAGCTCGCAGCTAACGCAGTTCCCGGAGGAAAACAGGTCGAGGAGTCATTGGTCCATCCGGCATAAGCCCAGTTATGACGGTTGATTTCGGCACGCACGCCGTGAGGGCCGTCCGATAGTGCCCACTCGGGAATTCCGAGACGCTTCACGCCGGTCACGTAAAATTTGGAATTGGCGTGCAATAGCCCTACTTTTTCCTGAATCGTCATCTTCTTGATGAGTGACTGAATCTTTTGCGCCTGAACAGCCTCTTTCGAGAGGACTTTCTGAGCCTGTGCTGTGCCTACTGTCAGAAGACAAAAGGCGAGCATGCTTAACATGGTCTTTTTCATGATTTGTATATTTTTTATCTGTATATTATGGATTTAGTTGTCGTATTCTTAGGGCTTTTCTCTTTTTGATAATTCCATCAGTGGCTAAGCGGGTTATCCGCTAAGCCACTTACAGTAACGTTTAAATCAGAGCTTTTTGAGGTTAAGTAAGAACACATCATTTTCCCGAATCTCCAAATCCTTTGCAAATACCCCTGAAGCATTCACCTTTACCTGTATCTTTGAAACCGGTGATCCGTCATTCTGTTTCCTGATCATGTCCACCTGCTGCTTAGACAACTGGTTGGGTTTATTCATTCCAAGATAAGTTGTGTAGGGATCATTCACATGGTATCCCACCTGATAAACCTCCAACTGATATTTGCCTTCAGGTACTCCGGTTATATTTAGTTTCACCTTTCCTTTGGGTTTAGACGGTAAATCCCGGATGTAATACTGCTGGTTGTTTATCGAATCGTCCGGAAGCGTATAGCTATAATCCCACAATAGCACTTGAATATCTCCTTTGGTGTTCTTACACGCCCATGACGAACTATCGGCATTCGCGAGCTCCGTCTCTCCCAGTTTATTCAACAACGAATAAGAGTAATATGCCGGCTTCTTAATTCCCTGGGTATTCATCAAACCAAAGCCTCCATGAAAAGGGGTAAACCGGGGGCCCGCTTCCTCAAAAATATCCGTAAAAACCCAGTACGACATAGAGGTTGCAGCATTTCCCACCTGTTTTATTTTCTCAAGAATAAAGGCAGCTTCGTGATAACTGTCGTGAATCGGATCTGCCGGTGTATAAGAAGAACTCCATTCGGTATAATGAAGTTCCAAACCGGGCATCGACGAGTGCTGTATTTGTTTGCGGGAATTCAGGATATCACCGCTGACGCTCCATTTGTCCTTATTCAAGATGGTTCCTGAGGTACCGAATTCATCCAGATATCCCTGTTGAACACCATAGGTATGGGTACTGATAAAATCCAATGGAAGCGCATTCCGTTTACAGAATTCAATCATTTCAGGCACCCAGGCTGCACCGGCAGTTGCCGGGCCACCGATGCGATAGGCTTTATTCACACTCTTGATGGCCTTCGCACTGTATTGGTATAGCTTGAAATAATCCTCTTGCGTTCCAGACCAAAAACCAGATAAGTTGGGTTCGTTCCAAACCTCAAAATACCAGGTTTTCACCTCATTTTCTCCGTAACGATCGGTAAAATGCTGTGTCAGATTACGGATTAAGTCTTCCCATTTTTTATAGTCTTTGGGAGGTGTGGTGTTTCCCTTCCACCAGAAAATAGTTTGTGAACCGCTGGCCAATGCATTAGGCATAAAACCCAACTCTACAAAAGGTTTCATTCCGATGCTCAGGATATAATCGTACAGCACATCAATGTACTGGTAGTTATATTCGGGGTTTCCGTTCCGGTCTTCCTTGTACACCGCCATATCGTCAGTTAATAATCCGTGCATCCGGATGTATTTAAAGTCGCATTCTTTCTTCGTTATGGCTAATTGTTGCTGCCAATCGGCACGCAGCCCTTCATTGGCCCGACCCGCACCAATGCATTCTTTATACATGGAACTGAACCGTCCCTTCACTTTGCGAAAATCAACTTTTAGAGACCTCACCGACTGATCAGTTTTGTTTGTGTTAGTGACTTCCGCCATAACCTCTCCTAAAAATAGGCTACCCAAAATGACACACAGAATAATTCTATTCTTCATACTTTATATTTTATAATCCCAAATCTACACATTAATTCGATGCACCCTGCACCAAAGCATCCAATGCTTGTTGGTCAGATACTGTATTCGTTAGCTTAAAGTTGGCATCCACCGTGGACTCCTCTCCCCAGGTAGCGTTATGCGCAGCATCTGTGGTAATAATGAATGAGGTATCGGATTGTTAGTAGTAGTGCTTGTTGTTTCTTCATGGTTGTATTATCTTCGTATAAACCTCCAGGGTTTTGAAAACCCTGGAGGTTTTACAGTCAATTATTTCGTTGAAATCGAAGTTTCAGCAGATTGGAGTCCTTCCGCAACTGCTTTCAGGTTTATTATACCTTTATTTTTGTCGGACTGAACGACAACCATACATTTGCCATAGAACGCCTTTCGTTCATTTGCCTTAAACGACTCGTGGCTTATCGGCGAACCATTATCCACTCCGGCAATCTTGCCGTTTCCTTCCAATGAAAACTTCACCAGATTCTCAGCATAGGGCACAATATTTCCGTCTTTATCCAGAATATTTACCGTAATGAAAGAGAGATCCTTACCATCAGCTGTGAGGTTGTTTCTGTCAGCAATCAGTTCAATTTTGGCCGGATTACCCGCCGTTTTTATCTCTTTGGTCAATACGACTTTTCCATTCTTACGGGAAACGGCTTTCAATGTGCCGGGCTCGAATGTTACCCGCCACATGACATGCAACTCCTCCCCTTGTTTGCGCTTAATTCCAAGAGATTTTCCGTTCAGGAAGAGTTCCACTTCGTCGGCGTTGTTGTAATAGGCCATCAGATCGACGATTTGTCCCGGCTTCCAGTTCCAGTGCGGGAACAGGTGCAATACGGGTTTATCCCTCCATTCGCTTTGGTACATGTAATAAACATCTTTGGGGAAACCGGCCAGGTCTATGATACCGAAGTACGAACTGCGTGCCGGCCAGCCGTAAGGAGTCGGCTCACCGAGGTAGTCGAAGCCTGTCCAGATGAAAAAACCGGCGATATAATCGAGCTTTTTCACCAGCTTCCAACTGGTTTCGTGTGTTGAACCCCACGGTGCACACCAGTTGTCATACGATGAACAGGAATGGTGATCGGTGTCAAACGGAATATCCCAACGTACCGGCCAATTGCGGACACTGTCCGAAGCCATTTCGTACCAACCGCGGGTAGCCAATGCTGAAGTCGATTCCGTCACGATAAAGCTCTTGCCGGGGTGAGTCTTCTGGAAGTCGCCCCACTTTTTATGCTCGTAGTTGTAGCCGATCATATCAAATGCACCCGATTTAATCAGATTGCTGGTCGGTTCGGGATTATTGTTAGCGGTTACAATGGGGCGGCTTGTGTCCAATCCTTTTACGATTGCCACCAGATCACGGGAAATCTTCACACCACTGGAATCTCCTTTAGCATCTTCGCCAAATTGCTCCAGGATCTCATTCCCCACGCTCCAAACGATAACCGATGGGTGATTCCGGTCACGCATCACCTGATCGGTCAGATCGCGTACATGCCATTGCTTGAAGTACTGGCTGTAATCGTACGGACTCTTCTTCTTCATCCACATATCAAAAGCCTCATCCATCACTAAAAAGCCCATTTTATCGCACAAATCGAGCAATTCGGGCGCAGGTGCGTTATGTGAAGTGCGGATGGCGTTGCATCCCATCTCTTTCAGGATCTCCAGTTGGCGTTGCAGGGCGCGTGTATTTAATGCAGCTCCCAGACAACCCAAATCGTGGTGGTTGCAAACGCCTTTTATTTTTACAGATTTACCATTCAGAAAGAATCCTTTGTTGATGTCAAAAGCAATGGAACGAATACCGAACGGGGTTTCTACACGATCAATCACTTTGCCCTTTACCTCAACTTCAGTGACCATTTTGTAAAGATTTGGCGTTTCGATCGACCAAAGCGAGGGATTTGTCACAGAAAGTTTCTGAGCAATCTCACTTTCGTCTTTGGCTTTCAGGGCTAATGAAGTGTTCGTTTCCGCCACTTTCTTGCCAGCGACATTCACTATGCTATTCCGCAAAACCAGATCTACATTATCATTCGTCGTATTGCTCAGCGAAGAGGTTACTTTTACAGTAGCATTTTCGCCATTCACTTCAGGTTCGATATGAGTCCCCCACTGCTTCACCTGAACCTGACCGGTAATCGTCAGCCACACATTGCGGTAAATACCGGAACCGGAATACCAGCGGGAATTGGGTTGATCGGAATTATCCGCACGGACCGCAATCACGTTTTTCTTTTTTCCAAAATAGAGATAGGGAGTCAGTTCGTAACGGAATGAGAGATATCCATTGGGACGTTTGCCCAGATAATTGCCATTTACCCACACTTCACTGTTGCGGTAAACACCGTCAAAATCGACAAAAACAGATTTTCCTTTAGCCGTTTCAGGCATTACGAAGGTTTTGCGATACCAGCCGATACCACCAGGCAATGCACCTCCACCCGGAGTGGCAGGGTTCCTCTCATCAAACTTACCCTCGATGCTCCAGTCGTGCGGCAAATCGAGCGACCGCCATGCGGCATCGTTATAGTTGTACTGGAAAGCCTCCTTGGCATCTCCTAAATTGAACTTCCAGTTGTCATCAAAATTGAGAATCTCTCTCGACGGTTGTGTTGCGCACGAAAGCAATGTTGTAACCAATGTCAGGGTCAGTATGAAAATCTTCTTCATCGTATTGTGTTTGGATAGAGTATTCTTCATCAAAAGTAGATTTAAAAAGAAGTTGTTTCACAACAACTTCTTTTCTGCTTGATCTTGTTAACCTTAAATGCATGTAATCAAAATCATTTTGTTTAAGCACTTTAGTCACCATATATTCACCATCAAATTTATTTACAGTCAAAAGATATGCCTGTTGTAGTTTTCCTCCCTATGAGTCATCGGCTAAACCGAAAATAAAAGGCCTGAAATGAATCCAGATTTCTTTACTCCTTCAGGAACAGGTGATCTGCCATCCCAAATATGGAAAGTCACTTGTTTTGCCGGAAGATATAAAGTTGGTTATCTATAGTTGCCTGTCAAAAAAAAACAGTTTTGCTATTTGAATATAGTCCATTCCAATTGGAACTAAAAGTAGCGATATTTTATCGTGGTGGATAAGGAAGCGAAAGAAAAGCTCCGGCCTTTCGACCGGAGTTTTTTCTTTCAGATCAAATTATATAAACTCAATTATTAATGAGAATCGTAATATTCTTTAGAAATATAATTGTAGATTGACCATCCGCCACTCGTTACAGCAACAAGTTGCATATGATTGGCATCAAGTGATTTGATTGCCATTTTCGCGTACCAGTTTAAAACTTCAGCACCTTTTAATCCATCATGTATAACTTGTGCACCAAAAGTTGCCAACTGTTTTTTGTCGGGATACAACATAAATTTTCCTGTGCCGGATAGATTTGGCAACATTTTATTATCCGATTTAAAATGTGCATCACCAATCAAATCAAAAGTCATAGTTCCGTAATCACCTTTAGGCATAATCCAATCAGCCCATCCGGCATCCCATTCCCAACTGTAATCAAAACCAGCGAAATACATTGGCCCGTTAAAATATTTGCTTAAACCGTTAGCATCGACATCTAACACCCATGTTTTAGATTTCCCATACCCCCCGGTAAGATTAACCCACATTGGGTCCTTTAAAGCATTCTGATCTAACGTGTTTACTGTAACCAAAGTAGTATCAGCCTGAACAAGCCCGCCATCGCTCTCCACACCATACACAAATTTATAAGTTCCGGGGAAAGCAATATTGACGGTATCTTTCCCCTTTATAGAAGTTCCAAAAGGAGTAATCCATAATGGAGTAAGATTAGGTGTTAAACTTGTCAAGACAATATCATTTGGATTTGCACTTGACGGAGCAACAGTAAACTTTAACGTCCCCTTATCTAAAAGGGCTCCAAGCTCATACTCTTTAGGTGTACAAGCTGTAAAAAGCAATGTAATCCCTAAGAAGGCGTATAATGTTTTAAATATATTTTTCATGTCTGCATTTTTTGTTAGTTAATTACCATTACCATCCCGCATTTTGTTTTAGTACGCCAGCAGAAAGAGTAATCTCATCGGCAGGGATTTGTTGAAAGCCCCGGGTTGCTGCAATATTAGCAGCAATCTTAGATACAGAAGGAGACCCCGTTGCTATTGTCAGTGTAGAATTATTCGCAATGGTTGTTGCTGCCACAGAAAGTCCCTGACGCAATAAATCCCAATAACGAATACCTTCTCCCACAAATTCAAGACGACGCTCAGCAAGGATATCTTCTTTTGTGACAGACGTGACTGGTGTTGCAGTCGGAATAGCCCTTTGGTGTACCTTGTTGAAATAGCTTACCTTTTTAGGACTTCCAAGCTCTGCAGCCATCAACAAAACATCGGAATAACGGATGACAAAATAGTCTTGTCCCTGGGCAATGGTATAATTGGTATTTGGAAGCGGATTGTTATTCTTGTCGCATAAAGGACTATATTTCTTAATGTAATAACCTGTATATTCACGATTGCTTGCCGACTTAGTGAATGCCAGATTTTCGTCAGTTATGGATGTGATGGAAGCAAAGAAACGGCTGTCTGTAGTTTTATCGAACTGCGCAACCAATTTCGGATCAACCGTACAAGCACCCCAACCATATCCGTAAGGATAAACGCTTTGTTCGCGCATACCCATCATTATCAACCAATTGTTTCCGGTAACATTACCGTTATAGTCAGCATTCCCGGTAAATTTGACAGCGAAAACTACTTCTTTGTTGTCTTCTCCGGCATAAGTAACACCTTTTGCAATTGAAGCGGCAGGCCATAATGTGGTGTAATCAGTAAGCAGATTGTGTCCGCTGTTAGTAATTACATCCTCAACGGCAGTTAATGCAGTTGTTGCAGTTTCTCCACCTATTTCTGTAGTACCATAATAGCCCGAATAAAAAAGATAAACACGAGCCAGCATAGACTCAGCAGCCCATTTGGTAGCCCTACCGGCAGGGGTCGTTGAATAAACTGTAGAGGGTAGATTCTCAATTGCAAAACGCAAATCACTCATAATTAACTTATAGGTGGTCTCAGGATCTGACTGTGGAATAACGCCACTTGCAGGCACTGTCAGCAAAGGAACTTTTTCAAATAGCCGTGCCATATCAAAGTAAAGATATGCTCGCAAAAATTTGGCTTCTGCTTCATATTGAGACCGCAGGGCAGTTTGTGTTCCCCAGCTAACCTGATCGAGTTTGTTCAGCAAAACATTGCAACGGTAGATCGCCTGATAGTAAGATTTCCAACCGTTTTCAAAAATTGATTTATCAGAAGGAGACAATGTCTTATCAAACTGATCGAGCAATTGATAGCCAAACCCATCAGAACTCCCGGTTCCTCCAAAACAGTCATCGGAGAATACTTCTGACATAACCGGAAAACCAGCAGATGAGACCAGGTCAAGACCATTATAACAACCGACCAAAGCAGTGTAGGCATCCGATGGCGTTTTATAGTAACTGGCATCTGTTTTTTTATCCGTTAGTTCGGTTGTCAGAAAATCACTGCAAGATCCGAGAGTGAGCAGCGCAACAATCGCAGTCATAAATAATTTATATGTTTTCATGTGATTATTGAATTTAGAATTTAATATTTAGACCAACCAAGTAAGTACGGGGACGAGGATAAAAGCCGACATCGACACCTTGTCCGAAATTATATGCTGAACCATAGCCTTGCTGACTGAAACCAACCTCTGGATCCATACCGTCATACTTAGTAAATGTAAAAAGATTTTCAGCAGCAACATAAAGACGACATTGGCTGAGGTATTTGAAATTGACTAGCTTCGAAAAATCGTAGCCAAGAGTAACATTGGAAATGCGTAAATAATCTCCGTTTTGAAGGTATAAGTCTGAAAAATCGGTCCAGTTTCTATTGTCTTCTGTTACTCGTGGGTATTTGTTGGATGTCCCCTCACCATGCCAGCGATTTAAAAATGCGCTCGTCATGTTACCATATCGATCGGCAGTATTTCGGTATGACTGAGCGATTTTGTTTCCGGCAACTCCACTCGCAGTTACTGAAAAATCGAAGTTTTTGTATGAACAAGCCAGACTTAATCCGAACAAATGATGAGGATTAGGATCTCCTATATCTGTTTTATCATTTGAATCGATCACCCCATCTTTATTTTCATCAACAAGAATTACGTCACCTGGTTGAGCATTGGGTTGCAATTGCACATCGTCACTATTGACATAGTTTTTTATTTGGGCTTCATTCTGGAAAATACCGCCTGTTTTATATCCCCAAAAATAACCGATTGGATGTCCTGTTTGTGCTCTGGTAACTTCAGGAGCATTAACGTAAAGTACACCGGTGCCTCCATGAATAATGCCATCAGAGGTGGGGACATTCGTTACGTTATTTTTATTGTAAGTATAAGATCCTGAAATCGTGTACTTGAAATCATTTCCGATTTTATTATTATATGACAACTGAATTTCCACACCTGTATTAGTAACATCCCCCCCATTTATTAACGGAGGCTCATTCACACCTGCTGTTCCGGGAAGAGGCGCTTGCACAAGCCAGTCTTTGGTCGTTTTTCTATACCAATCAAAGTTCATATTTAATTTACTATTAAGGAAGCGGGCATCATAACCAAGGTCGAGCTGTTGAGAAGTTTCCCATTTTACATTTGGGGTTCCCAAAGTAGAAGGATAAGAACCTGGCACATCTTTTCCTCCGATGTTATAAGTAGCGTTTGATAGAGCAATCAATGATTCATATGCAAATGCTTTAACATTGTCATTACCATTTGTACCCCAGCTTCCGCGCAGTTTCAGAAAATCCATCCAATTTTTGGTCGATGCCATCCATTTTTCATTTGACATTACCCAACCTGCAGATACAGAAGGAAAGTATCCCCATTGATGTCCTTTGCCAAAATAAGTAGATCCATCGGCTCTAAACACCAAACTCGCCATATATGTTTCTTTGTAATTGTAATTCAAACGCCCAAAGTATGAATAGTGAGCAACCACCGAATTGGCATTCCCCCCTGCACTTATTGAGTTGCTGACAACTTGAGCGTCTGCCGATGAGGCTATCGCTGTAATGGTTGAATTGCCTAAATAAGCATGTTCCAAATCGCCAAACAATGTTGCCCCCTGATTGGACCCATTGAGAAAGCTACCCTGATATTTACGCAACGAACTACCTCCCATTACATCAAAACTGTGATTATCTATCTTAAACAGATAGTTGATCGTGTTATCCCAGTTCCATGTATAGTTAGATGATGCATTTTGTGTAATCGTTTCCGCAGTATTAATATCATATGTAGAAAGAGAGTAAATAGGCTTGTAGCTATGATAGCTGCTTCCATTATACTCAAGACCGAATACCGATCTGATTTTTAGGTTTTTAACGGGTTGAAATTCTGCATAAACATCACCTAACAATTTATTAGATTTAGTTTCGTTCTGATTTGAATATTGCATCATGGCATAAGGGTTGCTTTCACTGCTGCTCCACGTTTTATTTACAAGCGCACCATCTAAATAATAAGGCATAGTATAATCGTTGCTGCTTACGTAGTTGCCATTAGCATCATACATGGGGAGAAATGGAGATGTCATCAGAGCTTTGCGCAGTGTGCCACCGTAAATACCTCCATCTGCAATGCCTTTCTTGTTGACATGAGAATAGGTTAAATGTTCGCCCAGCTTCAGAAAATCTCCATACATTTTGTGCTCAGTATTTGCACGAAAATTGTAACGTTCGTAATTTGATAAATCAGCACCACCGATAATCCCTCCCTGTTGGGTGTAAGAAGATGCTATAGAATAAATAGATGCCGCATCTCCGCCATTAGCAGCTAAATTATAGTTTTGGGTGGGAACATCCTTGGAGAACATTTCGTTCAACCAATTTGTGCCGGATCCCATTGCAGCTATTTGGCTTTGTGTAAAATACGGAACCTTGCCTGAATTGATAGCAGCTTCGTTTACGATAGTTGCATATTCACGTGCATTCAAAAGATCTGCTTTCCGGACAATATTTTGAATTCCATAATAAGAATCGAAAGAGACTTGCCCTTTTGGTATACCTCCTGAACCAGAACTTCCTCCACGAGTGGTTATTAATATCACACCGTTTGCACCATTTACCCCGTAAATGGCACACGAAGCAGCATCTTTCAACACATCGATTGAAGCGATATCCGCATTGTTCAGATAGGTAATATCGCTGGTGATAACACCATCCACGACATAGGTCGGGCTGGAATTACCAATAGTACCTACACCGCGTACATTCACTTTTATACCACCACCGGGTTGGCCGGAAGTAGAGGTGATGTTTACACCGGCTGCTTGTCCCTGCATAGCTTGTAAAGCATTGGTGGTGTTGTGTTTCTGAAGGTCTTCACCTTTCAGTTGAACAGTTGCGCCAGTAACGAGCTTCTTCTTCTGAACACCATAACCTACCACAACAACTTCATCAATTGTTTTAGTTGACTCTTTCAAAGATATCTTTAGTGAAGATTGGCTTCCAACCGCCACATACTGCGAAATAAAACCAACATAAGAGACCTGCAGCACGGCATTATCACCAACTGTTAGATTGAATTTACCCTCCACATCTGTGATTGCACCTTCTTTTGTTCCTTTGACCAGTACTGTTGCACCAATCAACGGTTGACCGTCTGTCGCTGAAACTATCACGCCTTTGATTTTTCTACCGTTCTGCAAATCGGCCGCCTTCGCTTGCATACAACTTGCCAATAGAAAAGCCATCAGGAACGCCACATTCACGAACTCTTTGATCTTTCTTTTCATGTTCTTAGATTTAATTGATTTGTAATTTGGTTAACTGTAAAATAAGGTTTTCAGGGGGTGAGGGAATGAGGGGGTGAATCCTCATTCCACTAATTAAGCTTAAAGCTTCACCTCTATTTTTTCTCCGGTATAGGTTATCGTTTTTGCAATGGTTTCAGGAGTATCGATTCCGGCCGGTTTGTCTGATGAAATGAAAACAACATTGAAAGTGCGTTGTTTGAGCATGCCGTCAAATTCACCTTTGCATTGTCCGATCTCCAGCGAACGGGTTTTATCGTTATAGTTGAAAGGAATCATTGCATACTTGCCTTTTTCGTAGTCGTAGTTTTCACCCTGGTCTTCGTAAAGGTCGAACGAACCATTCGCTCCGGCATACACGTAGAGTGTAATCACATCCGCCGGTTTTTGCGAGGTGTATTCGATCTCCGGACCAAAAGGAACAATCGAACCCGCTTTCACATACATCGGCATCCGTTCAAATGGGGCATTTGCGGTGATCGATTGTCCGCCTGTCTGGTATTTTCCCGAATAAAGGTCGTACCATCCGGTGCCAGCGGGCAGGTAAAGCTCACGTTCGCGGGCTTTATACTTGTACACCGGATTGACCAGCAGCGAGGGACCGAACATAAACTGGTCACCGATATTCAATGCCTTCGCATCGTTGCCGAAATCCATCGCCAGACCACGCATGATGGTGTAATCGTTCAGATAAACCTTCCCGGTAAGGCTATAAATGTATGGCATCAGTTTGTAGCGCAGCTTGTTGTAGTAGAGCATAGACTGATAAGCCGGATGCGATTCGGGCGACATGTTGAACATCTCCCTGCGGGGAGTCTGTCCATGCACACGGAACAACGGAGCAAACGTCCCGAACTGGAACCAACGGGTATTCAGCTCGCGCCATTCATTCATGTCTTCACTACCCTCTTGGGCTTTTTCAAAACGTTTCTGTACAGAGAAACCACCAATATCCATTGTCCAGTAAGGATTTCCCGAAAGGGCGAAGTTGATACCCGCACTGATTTGCGCCTTCATATCTTCCCAACAGGTACCGATATCTCCACTCCAGGTAGCCGCTGCGTAACCTTGCGAACCTGCAAAGCCGGAACGGGTCAGCAAAAATACCCGCTGATTGGGGCTTACCGAACGCTGGCCTTCGTAGATGGCTTTGGCGTTCATCAACGCGTAAGTATTGAAATATTTGGTTGATGGGCCTAAAGCCGTCGGGGTCATCAACTGTTTGCGATACTCCATACTGGCATTTGACAAAATATCGGGTTCGGAAGCATCCATCCACCAGGCATCGATACCTTTGGAGAAAAGATGTTCGTTCATCTGGTTCCAGAAGAGTTTGCGCGCGCCGGGAGCATACGCATCGTAGAATGAACCAATATACCCCTCGCCTATCCAGTCACGGACGCTGTCCTGCACGGCACGGCGAAACATCCAGCCTTTAGCGTCAAACTCTTTATAATGCTCTGTGTTGTGGTAAAATTTAGGCCAAACGGAAATCATCACTTTGGCATTCATCGCATGAATATCATCCAGCATTTTCTTCGGATCAGAAAATCGCGCAGGATCAAAATCATGACTACCCCACTGATCAACGCTCCAATACGACCAGTCCTGCACGATATTATCTAATGGAATGTGACGTTTGCGGAATTCGGCCACAGTATTCACCAGTTCGTCCTGCGTTTTGTAACGCTCGAAACTCTGCCAGAAGCCCATCGCCCATTTCGGCATCACCTGCGCTTTTCCGGTCAGGCGACGCATCCCTCCGATTACCTCATCGGCATTGTTTCCTTTAATAAAGTAGTAGTCGATCTGGTTAGCCATTTCCGAAGCCAGAGAGAGTTTCTGTTGCTCGCTCTCAACAACCGGACTCAACGCTTTCAGGCTGATGTAAGAGACACCACCGTCGGGACACCATTCCAGTTTCACCGGATAGCGTTTGCCTTTTTCAAGCTTAAGGTTGAATTTAGCAGAATTGGGATTCCAGGCCGTGCGCCATTTGTCCATCATCAACTGATTGTTGATCCAGACTTTGGTGTAACCGGCATAATAGGTGATAAAGCGGAAAAGTCCCGATTCAGACGGCTCAATTTGTCCTTCCCACACGATCTTAGCGTTGTTGAAAGGGAATTTCGCAGGGAAATTCTTTACCGTTTCGAGATTTTCATAGTCGATAGTGGCTTCGCGACGTTTGGCGAAGACTTTGGACGGATCGGAGTTAACCAGATAAGTCGCGGTCAGCGCTCCCTCTTTTCCGTCCTGATCATATAATTTGAACCTATTGATTTGTGCATAATCACGGACATCGCCGAATTTGGTCACCGAGTAGTTGTCCCACAGGATTCCGTAGTTCTTATTGGAGACCACAAAAGGAATGGAGACCTTGGTGTTGTATTGATAAAGGATCTCGTTTTTGCCTTTGTAGTTGATCTCGTCGGCCTGATGCTGTCCCAATCCGTAAAAGGCTTCATCAGCGGGTGATTCAAACACCTGACGGATGGAATAACCTTTGGCACCTTCTACTTCGATGCTTTTGAAGGACTTGCCGCCTCCTTTATTCTCCTGAAGGATCACCTTACCGTTTTTATCGAAGAACTTCACCTCGCCGGTCAGGCTGTTTACCTGCGCTTTTAAGGTACGGGTAGATAAAATAATCAGGTTGCTAATTTCCGAAGTCTGGAAAGGGGTTTGTTGAGAAGCAGCATCCTCGCGGATAATCAGACTCTTTTCGGTAGAGAACTGATTGCCGGGCACTGCACTCACGTGTACAATATTATCATTGACCACTTCGAGGCGGACGCTCTTTGCAGCGGCTTTCGATTTCGGGTTCAGGTTTACGATTATTCCTTTCTGAGTAGAAATATAGTTCTTCGCTTCAGACGCATTCAGGACGGCCATAAAGGCGACCACGCAGATCATCAGTTTTTTCATCGGTATGGGATTAAGTTTACATAGGCAAATGTACAGCCTCATCTCTCCGAAGGGGGTATTGAAATGTTACGAATAGCGGTCCGATTTGATAAATCAGCCGTCAGAATGTTTCCGAAATGGGGTGGTTTTGATAACTCATGAAGGATAAAACAGCCGTTTCCAGGGATTACATTTGGGATAAATGGCTTATTTCATGGGATTTGCAGGGTTAACATAAGAGTCTATGCTCCTGGATTTAGTCGGGGGATGCCAGATGGAATACTGCTTTCAAAAAAGAATTCATTTGCAATTCATAAGATCTTGACTATACAAAAAAAAAGCGAACCCGAAGATTCGCCTTGCCATTCATCTGTCATTCTATACCACGACCTACTGGTCTTTCATTTTTTCTTTTATTGTAATACAATCAAACCTCAGATATGTCCTTTCAACATTATAATTTTGATAGATAAGATTTAGGTTAAATCGATCATAGTTGTAAATTTCTATAATACAAATAAACAACAGGTGAGTCGATTATCTTTTATCAAATCAGGAAAATCAAAACTTGATTTGATAAATTCCCCCGAATTTAACAAGAAAAATATATATTAAGTTGAGATATTCTAATTCAGGGTAGTCCGAAGGTTATTTTGTCTCCAAACAGAAGGCGAAAGATTGGTCATCAACTTGAACTGACGGCTAAAATTTGATTGTTCGGAAAAACCTATTTTTTCTGATACATCCGACAAAGACAAATCCGGATAGGTCAACAATAACCTCTTAGCCTCTTCAATCCGAAGTTGATTAATCCAGGTATTGTAATTGACATTTTCTCCGGCATTAATATATGCTGAAAGTGTTCTTCGGCTTACCTTACACACTGATGCCATTTCTTCAATGGTAATACCGGATCGTAAAAAAAGTTTTTCATCAAGAATCCGTTGTTTAAGAGTACCCCATGCTGAATTTTCATTTACTATAGTAGTACCCTCATCAATTTTATCTGACTGAGCCATCTCAATGGCTGGTTTGATAATCTTATACAGACTGGTGTATTGCAGATAATTCATTGAAAACACAAAGTAGAAACCTGTATACATCAATACAAACAGGGTATGAAAAACCACATGGTTATAGAAGAAATAGGTTACTGCCACAAATGTCAGGGCCAATGCTGAAAAGTAAGCATGCCTTACCCAGCTCAACCGTAGCTGACGGGTATCGGAAAAGTAATCTTCTATCTCATGCTGATAACCCCGCATCTCCCGGAAAAAAGCAAAACCGTATGCTTTCAACTGAAGCAGAAAAAAGAGAAAATAGAGCATCCGTATGATCATGGTGGGATGAGTAAGACTGGCCTGAAAGTCTTTAATCGAAAATATCATCGGATCGCCAAAAACAAGAGCCGAAACAATATAAATCAGGGTAAATAAAAGGATCGGCAAAAATTGCCAGATCATGGAACGAAGCCTTACATACCGCGGATTGAGCAAAGTAATGAGCGTAATCGAGAACAGAGCAACCTGAATGGTCGAAATGAAAAGCGTAGAAAAAGGAATCATCTCTACCGCTTTTTCGGACAGATTAAACCACCTCATGATAATGGAAAAAAATCCCATCATGAAAAACAATGCGGAAAGTACACGGGTGGATGTTTTATAATTCTTCAACCATTCATCTTCGGGAAAAGGGAACACTAAAAAACTAACGCCCATCACGATAAAAACAACAATAGAGGCATCGGATGCCAGAAAGAATAGATGTTGAGCCATAGGCAAAATTAATTAGGCAATAATCAGTACAAATATAGCAAATTAGCTCAAATTTAGATACTACGTTTCGGTTATAATAGAACTTACTCAGACACGAATTAATTCTTTGTAGTCAGTCCCAGGCGCTCGCGTTCACGTCTTGGCAACATACAGTTGAAGGTGAGCCATTGAGATACAAACCTGCACAACTGTTTTTCATAGATATCACGGGCATTGTTTTTAGCCTGCTCTTTAGAAGCGGTAGAGCTATGGTTATCTTCATAAACATTCAACCATGTTGCCTGATAAGACTTCAATGTCGCAAAGTCGCTTGCTAAAATACCCCATATTATCAGATTGGGCTCTAGCGTATCTATCAGGTTTGTTTGCCAGAAATTGAATTCTGCATCATTCCGGGGAATGTAATCAGACCTAATCTCTTTCTTAATCATTGGGTTTCATTCATTTAAACTCAGTCAAATACCTTTAACAATCAGAATTAAGGCTTTCAATTCATCTCTATCTCATTATTGAAATTCTAATAACGGATTTTCACTCTCTCAAAAGTACTATATATTAATTGATTACAATTTTTTATCGCGGGACAAATTGCGGACATTCCAAAATATATGCTCACTTTTGCAGAAATATTTAGCAGACTGATACAATCTGCTCACTTCTTAATACAAAATACAATTTCATTATGTCAAAAAACTACCCTTTTGTAATGAAACTGATCCTCTGCATCCTTATATTGACATCGATCTTCATCTTCAGGATTAATGCCGGTACGACTCATAACGGGATAGCCGATTTGAGAAACCATCAATTACTACGTGAAAAGGTTATAGATATGTCAGGTGAATGGCAATTCTATTATGGGAAGCACTTATCAGCTAATGAAATGAAGAGTCTGAAACCAGCTGACAAACATTTCATTAAAGTTCCTTCCAACTGGAAAAATACGGTGATAAACGGGCATCAATTATCGACTTTGGGTATAGGCACTTATTATCTGCAAATAATCACAGATAAAGCCGATAAAAAATCGCTTGAATACCTGGGATTAAGATTCGGGAATATAACATCTGCGTATAAATTATGGGTTAATAATCAATTAGTGGGACAAGCAGGAAAGGCCACCCAAAGCCGTGAAGATTTTAAACCTATGTATGCACCTAAATCATTTTATTTTTATACAAATAGCGATACCATAGACGTTATCCTTCAGGTAAGCAATTTTTATGATCCCAATTATGCCGGCATTTCACAAAAGATATTGGCCGGAGAACGGAATATCATAGAAGATTATACGCTGCAAAGTAACGCTATTGCCATCTTTATATTAAGTATATTCTTCTTGCTATTCTTTTACCAACTTATTCTCAGCTTTGTGCATAGAGAAGAACATTCACATCGGGTGATAGCCCTGTTGTCTGTCATCATTTTCTCAAAAATGCTCTTAGACGGGGATCTGGTCATATTTCATTTCTTTCCAGACCTCAATTTTACCTTCTGCTACCGGATATGGCTATTGTCTTTTATGACCATTCCCCTTGTTATCCGCCTGACCAAATTATCCTTCCCCTCCGAAGTAAACCGGTCAGTCGAGAAAGGTATTTATCTGTTTTATCTGATGATCGCTATTGCCTTTCTTTCGGTGGACATCCGGCTTCTGATGAATCATATATTTTTTGTGATCTATGCAACTATTGTTTGCGTGGGATACCTGTTTTTTGTCTTAATAAAAGCAATACTCAAGAATCGCCATTATTCGATCATTCATACCATCAGCTTTTCGGTAATGATTTTAACGATCTTAAATGACCTGATCTATGTAACCAATCAAATAACACCCGGATACCTCTCTCATATCGGCGTATGTTTCTATATGGGGACACAATCCATCATCATATCTCTTAAGTTTGCTCATTCTCACAAACGGGCTATAAAACTGACTCATGAACTGGAACAGATTAACCTGAATCTGGAAAATATCGTAGAAGCTCGTACAAGGGAGTTGAATGAAGCAAATATAGAACTGGGCAAATTCAACAAACAGAAAGACTTCCTCATCTCAACCATTTCTCATGACCTGATGAGTTCATTCAACGTACTGATAACCTTTACAAAATCACTTTCAAAAGACACATCCCTCTCTGAGAAACATCAAAATACGATGAGTATGCTTCACCGTGCATCTGAACGGGGATATATGATTCTGGATAATATCCTAACCTGGACAAAATTGCAAATCGCATATAAACCGGATATAAAACCGATTACCCGGTTATCGACGGTAATCAAAGAAAATATTACACTCGCATCAGAAGAAATGGATAACAAGTCGATCAATGCGATAATAGATGTAAATGACTCGCTGCACTTCAAATGCGATAAAAGCCATTTGAATACCATTCTGCGCAATTTGCTCTCCAATGCAATCAAATTCAGCCAAACAGGAAAAGAAATCACTTTTAGCAACCTGAGAAAAGAGGGCTTCGTACAGATTATCATCCACGACGAAGGAATAGGAATGCCGTGCGAAATAGTACATTCTATTTTTGACTCAGAGAAAAATAAAAAACGGGAAGGCACAAACGGAGAACGTGGTAGCGGACTGGGATTATTGATTGTAAAAGAATTGGTTGAAAACAATCACGGGACAATATTCTGCTTTAGCCAACCGGGTATAGGCTCCGATTTTATACTGGAATTCCCATTGCTCAATGGGGAACCTGACACCCGTCCTGAAAGGTTATAGATAAACCTTCATCCGAATAAGTAACATACCTCATTCAAATCAAAAAACCAAAGCATATGAATAAGATATTGATCATAGATGATGAACCGGATTCAATAGCCGTCTTTGAACTACTGCTATCCAATCTCAACTATATTACATCGGGGATCACGAATCCACTAGACTCGATTCAGACAATAAGACTTACCTCTCCGGATTTGATTATAATTGACTGGCAAATGCCACAGAAAGATGGAATAGAGGTTATAAAAGAGATAAAATCATTTCCTGATTTACAAGAAATTCCCGTAATAATTTCTACGGGATTACGTACCCAATCTACCGATCTAAAGATTGCATTGGAAGCGGGGGCTACTGATTTCATTAGAAAACCGGTCGATGAAACTGAACTTGAAGCACGGGTAAAGTCAGCCATTCAATTGTATGGGTACATGAATCAATCCCGTCAAAAACAAAATGAGATTCATGCCAATGAAATTGAATTAGCGGAAGTTAAGGCTAAACTTTTACAGAATGAACTGAATAAAAGAGAGCGGGAAATGATTGTCGCGGCTGTCAGCATTTTTCAAAACCGGAGATTTTTATCTGTCCTGAAAACAGAAATATTCCCGGATAAAATTGAATTCCCCGAAAAGATCAAAACACATCTGATGTGTGTTCTGGACAAATACGATAATATCGCCAATTCATTCAACTGGGAATTGTTCGAAAGACGTCTTGTGGAACTCGACAGCAACTTCTACAACAATCTCAGGTCGGAATTCACTGATTTAACTTCTGGTGAATTAAGACTATGCGCATTCTTTAAAATTGGATTATCAGTGAAGGAGGTAGCCATATTAAACTATTCAAATTACGAAGCTGTCAGAAAGGCTGTCTACCGGATTCGAAAGAAGCTCAATCTAAACGAGAAAACTGACCTAAGTATATTTCTTCAGGGATATTAGCATACGACTATAAAAAAAAGAGCTGCCATCACGGCAGCTCTTTTTCCCTATTTACACACATATAACTATGATCTCCTAAGAAATCACATTATTCTTTTACTATTTTCCTGACAATGCGGCGATTATCAGCATTGATATTCAATAAATAGACACCTTTGGGCAAACTGCTCAATTCCAGATTCAGCTTACAGGTGTTATCAGCCTTTTTCATATATACTACTTCTCCCAACATGGATTCTACTACAACTTGCAGATCTGAAACCTCTTCACCCAACTTAACCGTCAGATTATGCAGGAAGGGATTGGGGTAAATACAGGTCGTAATTTGCGGAAGGTCGATGCCTGATGTTGTCGAAACCTTCACCACACCACGGGTAGCCAGCTCCGAAACATCCCATGCCAAACCATCGCCGGGTACAGCGGGAATGATCTCCGAAGGAGCACCTGCTACTGTACCGTTTATGATCTTGAATTCGTCACCTGCTGCGAATGTTGTTCCGTTTAATGCGGTTATTTGCAGTTTTCCGGCTAGTGTCAATGTTCCGGTCAAGGTCAACAGGTCGTTCTTCGCATTCGTTTTATCTATATCAATTGCCAGAATACCTCCTGCAAGCAGATTCACGTGGTTGTTGACGGTGAAAGTCCCAGCCCCATTACCGGGAGATAAAATACCGTCGCTATTTACCATAACGGCTCCGGATACAATACCTGTTCCGGCCAAAGTTCCGCCTGCATTTACAGCAACCGCACCTGTTCCAAGTCCGCTTCCGGTAGTGTTATTTACCATCAGGGTTCCTTCATTTACCGATGTTCCTCCGCTATAGGTGTTGTTATTGGTCAACGTCCAGATACCGGTTCCTTTTTTCACTATGGCAGCCATCGCTCCGGTATTGCTGTATTGTGCATTAGAGATGATTCCGCTAAAAGTCGAATTCGTATTGCGGGCTCCCACTTCCCAGGTAATGGTACAAGCACCTGTTCCACCTGCTCCGAGTACTGATGTAGCGCCACCGGTCAGATCTCCCACAGGGATCTTCACATTTGCTGTAACCGGATACATCATGGTAACCAGATTATTCAGATTTACTTTTGCTAATGGAAAGCCTTTCGTGTTATAGGGTATAAAATAACCGCCATCAGCATCAGTTGTCACGTTGATTGTACCGGCAAACATAGATGCATCGGATTGCAAATAGTTTCCAATATAACTAGTGTAATAATTCAAAGTTCCAGCTCCTGTTAATGATCCGACGATTGTAGATTTTCCGTCTGTATTTAATGTCCCTGTTGCACCAGCCGGCACAACAATATTCCAGTTTGAGGTATTAGCTGTCGTGTTGCTGTCATACATTTTCAGTGTTCCGTTTTTGAACGTGATGGTATCGCCTCCGGTACCCAGACCACTGATATTGGCCGCGTCGCTCAGCAGGGAAATCGTTCCATTGTTGATCACAGTCCCTCCTTTATAATCGCTGACTACAGATAGGGCAAGACCACCCGCACCCTCTTTGGTTAGTTTTCCTGCACCGGTTATTTTACCGGTTGTCGTTAATGTAGCCGATGGAAGCACCACAGAGAGCGTTCCGCCATTTTGTGCCAGAGTTAACCCTCGGTCAGTCGAAACGGTCATACCTGTATAATTCAAACGGCCTCCATTCAGTTGAATATTCGCCGGAACATTTGATGCTGCACCAATACAAGAAGCTACGCCGCCATTTGAAAGGATACCAAATTCAACAATACCTCCGTTTACAATCGTTTTACCGGTATATGTATTTGCATTGTAAAGACTTAATTTACCGGTTCCGTTTTTGGTAAGTCCTCCCATCCCTTCGATATAACCGGTGCCACTCAATGAATAATTTGAAGCAGCATCCACGGTTACTGATTCGGGCTTAACGCTCTCACTGATAATCACGTTTTTAACGGTTGCATTTTCATTAAACAGGACGGAATCATTCGACATAAATATCTGAGCTCCGGAATTATCAAGCCAATTCGCTGTTTTTCCGAAATCCCATTTCGAATCTACATTTCCTTTCCAGGTTAGAGATGATGGTGTTACTGCATGCAAAACGATATTTCCGTTATTATTCCGGAGAACATAACTAAGAGTAGAAGGAACTCCAACTACCTTTATTTTCGCCAAATCAGCCGGAACAGCTCCTGCACATTGCATCAATGTATAATCTCCAGCCGGAAGTGTGCCGTTTACAGCGTTGATATTGAATGTGCTTTTTCCGGAGATTATCCAATCACCACCAACGACCAGCGTATCATTGGAAACGACATTTCCTGAATTCATCACAACATCGAAGGTATAAGCAACTGCACCAGTCTCTTTCAACGATTTGGAAAAAGTCAATTTTGCTCCATCTCCGGCAACTTTACCCGGATACAGGTAAGTATTTCCACTCAAGGTTACATTATTGCCAAAAACTCCGTTTCCTGCCAATTTCACAAATGAGTACACCGACACTTCACTGTTCGACAATATTCCATTATTATAAAAATCGCCATCCCAAACGGTAGTTGTTCCTGTAAAGCTGTTATTATTGTTCAGTGTAAGACTACCTGCACCAATTTTCTTCAGGTCCATATCTCCATTTAATGTGCCTGTTCCTGAAAGAGCCACATTGTAAGGTGAATTCACTTTCATTCTTTTAGGCGAAAGATCACCTGTTACAGATACATTGGAATTCGCCCCGGCTGAAAGATCAAACAATACACCGTCTCCATTTTTGAATGCTGAAGACTGGTCCAGGCTGTCTGTCCATGCAGTTGTTACTCCATTATCCCAGGTTGAACCACTTTTCCAACGCTTTTCACCGTCATAGACTGCTGAAGGCGGAGGGGTATCCATATCATCTCCGATATAAAAACCGGCATGAGGGGGCTGATTGTAACCTGCATTTTGCCAGGCAATGGCATCGCGATACTGAGCATCGTGCATCAGGGTATATAATCGGTTTGTCGTAGGTATCGTTGTCGTGTAAATACGCAGCTTTGTATTATCGCTGGTGCGCAATATCAGTTCTTCACGCCAGTCTCCCAAAATATCGGCTGAAAGGTTGGGTGTCGCTTTGGTGCTGTTGTTGGAAGAACATCCCGATGCCGATAACAATGTTCCTACACCGTATTTCGTGATCGAAATATTATCCAGCAACTCATCCTGCAGATCTCCGTCCCAATAGATTCGGAAGTTCATGGACGGTTTACTGGTACTTAAGCCATTCCCTTTACAGTCAAAAACACTGCTTCCAGAAGCGCTCCACATTTCAAACCCCCTATGCGAGGCATCTACATTAGCAGCTAATCCTCGCCCGTTATCTGAACCGGTCGGAGTTCCCCATAGAATTTGGCCTGTTTTTGGATCATGCATCTCGTATCCATAAGCAGCGCCAGTACTTTCATGTACTTCCCATAACTCCAATCCTTTTCGGTCAGGATTCAGATCGGTCAGGTGCATGGCATCACCATGGCCTAATCCGGTTGAGTACATACATTTACCATCATCATCAAATGCCGAGGCTCCGTATATGATTTCATCCTTACCATCATCGTCCACATCTCCGACACTCAGGTTGTGATTGCCCTGTCCGGCAGCATTTGCGCCATTAGGTGTATTCGAGTCATACACCCAGCGTTGGGTCAATGCTCCGTTTTTGAAATCCCAGGCAGCCAATACGACACGGGTATAATACCCCCGGCACATAACTATACTTGGATGAATTCCATCCAGATAAGCTGTACATGCCAAAAAACGGTCAACCCGGTTACCATAGCTATCACCCCATGCCGAAACAGTTCCCCGTGGAGGATTATAATTCACTGTCGATAATTCAGCACCGGTTAATCCACTAAACACGGTCAGATATTCTGCGCCACTCAGGATATAACCACTGGTATTTCGATAATCGGTAGTATTGATCGCCAACGTATTGGTAGCTGCCGGTCCTTTAGTAAGGTAATTCCCCAAAGCATCTTTCGTTCCGGGAGCTGTTTTACAGGCAATTTCCGCCTTTCCATCACCGTCGAAGTCTTCCACTTCAAAATCTACATAATGCGCTCCGGCTCTGATGTTTTTACCTAAATCGATTCGCCAGAGTTTTGTACCATTTAATTTATAACAATCCAGATACACGTCGCCGGTATATCCCGATTGCGAGTTATCCTTAGAGTTAGAAGGGTCCCATTTTACAATGATCTCATATTCACCATCGCCGTCAACATCCCCCACGCTACAATCATTGGGAGAATATCCACATTTAGTTGCATCAGGCATGGTCATTGAATCGGGTACCGACATCGGAATCTCCAGATAGTTGTTTGCCCATACTGACGCTTGATTCGATTCTCCGGTTTCTACCCCATTGATCACCGCTTTCACGGTATAAACAGCCGTTTCGGAGGTAGCATCGGTATAGTTTGAGGCCGTGGTGATCGGCGTTGCATTTAGCTTTACACCGCCACGATAAAGGTTAAATGCAATATTGTCGGGGTCATTGCCCAACACTCGCCAGGATAAAAAGACCTGACTGGAAGAGGCGCGTACGGCGACCAGTCCCCGGTTTAGTTTTTCCATTTGCCGCTGTCCAAACACAGAAGTGGTGGCAACCAACAAGCAAATTACAAACACAGAAAGATAATGTTTAATCATGGTTTTATCAGGTTATTGTACTAGTTGGATAAAATTCTCAACTTACAAAATAACCGCTGTTTATTCCCCTGTCAAATAGAAAAACGTACACAATCCTGAAAAACCATGCAAAGTATTAGTTCAGACTCAAAATATATCATTCTTTCTCCGTTTAAACCGGTTAATTACGAACTTACAAAATTCAAAGCAATAGAAAATTACAACCATTTTTCTCTATCCATCTTCCTAAAACAGGGATCCAAAGGTTTTATACGCAAAGAATCGCAGAAAATGAGATTTCACTCAATTATCTGCGGTTCCTTGTTTATACGCTAAGATCTATGGATTAAAAAAACAGCAGCTTACTCAAAACGATCATAAAGTGGTTGCAACGGTTTGGACTCATCGGTTTGATCATCAAGCAACGTCATGCTGAATATCCGGATGCGGGGATTGTCCGGTAAGGTTATTTCCGTTGTACCATCAGGAATATCTATTTTATAGTTAAACAAATAACTGTATTGATAGGCATCATTCTTTGACGGGCCTGACAAGTGTCGGTGAGATGCGAACCAGGCAATATTATCCGGTTTGGAGAACGGTTTTTCTATGCTGATTATATTGCTAAAATCCGGGGTGAATACCCGATTATAAAATTGCCCGATATAACCGGTCCACTTTTGCACATTTATTTTTGTGATTTGGCCCTTTACTACGAATTCACCTTGTGTATCTTCCGTAGCAGCCGCCAGAACACACAACCTATTATGCTTGCCCTGTGTGAGTTGTATAGTCTGCCCCTTACAGATAACGGCATTCTTCTGCCCATCGGTTTTGTTTTGTATCCTGAAATGAACGTCTTCGCTGATCACATCCACAGGAAGTTCTTCGGCCGGAATGGTCATATGCTTATTAAAATCACCATCACTTCTATTGCTATCGTAACTAATGGCATCGGTATTATAAGGCAATTCCACAGACGACTGATGGACTCGTGTATTGGACCGGTTCTGCGGTTGCAGTTTAACAGCAAAACTCCGGATGGTGTAATGACTTAGATCAAACTCAAGCGATCCCTTTACCAAATTAACCTCCCCGATCTTCTGCTCCTGTCCATTGACCTCAAACGCATCGATAATCGGGAATGGAAATGAAAGTCTCACCTGTGTCGCATCCCGGCCGGTCAACTCATTCACCCGCACCAACAAATAATCTCCCTCTTCCATCTTTTTCAATGCCATCAATCCCACTTGCGGAGTGCTGATTCGCAGCAACGAAGACCGTCTCACCGGTACTCCATCATGTTTGGGTAGCTCAAATGCCATCATCGGCTGATTAAAAAAACTGGCCTGCCAGGCACTCTCCCCTACACGCCAATCTCCCGGATGACCATACACGGCATAACGCACATCATGCGTACCGAAATCCTGTGTATTTTGGTAAATAAATTCCCGATTGGAGCTTGTAACTTTTGGGGTGTACAACAAGGTCAAACGCATCGTATTATCATTGGGCTTATCGGATCCATATTTACAATCCTCCAGAATAGAAACGCCATATTTGCCCGATTTATCCGTCAAATCGAACCACTCCTTAGAGGGAACTTCGAACTTCACCTTGCTATTATTTCCCCTTTCTATTGTACCGACTCCCAGATTGTAAGTCGCTTCTTTATTGGATACCGTCAACGGAAAAGAGGCTTTCAGACAAACTTCCCGCGATTGCCAGTCTATTTTGTTAGTCACTTCTAACCGCTTTCCGGCATCACCGGCAACCAGACTAAAGATTTGGGTGATTACCGAGCCCTGTCCCTTTCGTTTTACCTGAATAGCAACCCTTACCGGCCCCTGCTCTACTACCTCCAGCGTTGCTTCTTTGTCCATAAATTCAACAGGAGCTTTTTTGCGATCTTTCCAGTCCATATTCCAGGCCGGCCAATTGTCTGGATGTTCCTTCAGAAACTCCAATCGTGCCGGGGCAGACAACAATTCTTTCTCCGCTTTTTTATCCCAAATACTAATTATATCCCCATTTTCTGCCAGTTTTACCCGGTAATATTCATTTACCAGTGAGGTGTTAGTTACCGACAAACCCACCGCTGCAGCTACATGTGGTGATCCTTCACGTACGTCAAAGAAAGCCAAACCGAGGGATGGTATCTTTGCCGTAAATATTAGCTTTAGCTTATTATCTTTTCGCTCAATAATCTGAGTCGGTAATGCTTCTCCGTCCCGATCAAAAACCGTAACTTCCAGAGGGGGATTGGAATAGACAAGCTCAGCCGTGACTACATCTTCGCGACTACAGGCAACCGGATTATATACGACAATAGATCTTCCTACAGCCCGGGTATTAAGCTGAGAGGTAATGGCTCCCAACGAATGCTGCAATGCTTCAGAAAAACCATTTGCTGCTATAAATTCATCATTCCATGCATATTCGTAAGCTTTCGGTATACTGGTGCCGGGTAGAATATCGTGAAACTGGCTTCCAAGTACCAGATCCCAGGATCTGTTCAGTTTATCAAACGGATAGACAGCCAGTTCGGTGGCATCAGCGATTGCCGCCAATGGCTCGGTAGCTTCGGCCAGAAGTTCGTTTTTACGGTTTAGTCGCTTCATATAAGCCTGAGAAGTCAACGAGCCTGCACTATGCTCTATCAGCAATAAATCACCGGAATAGACGGGCAAATTCTTTCTTATTTCGGGAGTAATGTCTTTATACATCTGATCGGAGGCGGTAAGAAGCACCCTTTGCCTGGAGTCTGTATTGCGCAAACTCCCCTCTGCATTTATCACATCGTCTTCCCGCGGAGCTCCTCCACGATCACCTACTCCATAATAACGATAATCAAAAGCAAACCCGTTTTTTTTACGATTTTTCTCTAATCGTTTGCTCCACGATTTATCTTTATCCAGACGTTTCTCTATTTTTCCGACATAAGAGGTCGCATTGAGAGCCGCTACAATACCATTTCCATCAGGACCATTCCATACACCCACATTGAAAGGTACTCCTACCGCTGATTGCCAGGTCAACTTCTGCGTAGAAAAACCCAATAATCCGCAATGATGAAATATAGTAGGCAGGTTGCTCAAAAAGCCAAAACAATCGGGCAGCATATAATCAGTACTCTTTGCCCCAAACTCTTTTTTGAAGTAGTTATTCCCATAGAGAATCTGACGAATCAGCGACTCAGACGAAGATATATTTACCTCACCTTCATCAACCGAGGAACCTGCGACATACCATCGCCCCTGCCTGACATAATCCTTTACTTTGGCATATAAATCGGGATAATACTCTTTCATCATCCGATAGCGTCGCGAACCGGTGAAGTTGAATACATAATCGGGGTATTTCTCAAACAAGCGAAAGTTATCCACCATGGTTCGCTTGATGTATTCATCGATCGTAGTCTGATAATCCCAGTTCCATTCCGTGTCGAGATGGGCATATCCGATAGTGTACAACACTTTGTCTTTGGAAATATCATAAGGTGCTCTCCGCTGCAACGGTTGAGCATTCAGTAAGAGTAAAAGACAAAAACCTACAGCCAGCGATAGAATCCTTTTCATGTGTCATTATTATTTTAATGATTTAGCGATACCAATCAAATGCGCCCGTTATATGCAGTTATAAATTAAAAAAACGCCGATTAAACACCATTTACAGGCTTTTAATCAGCGTCTTGATCATTTAAAATAAGGCCAACCGCTAGCAAATTCACACGACTGGCCGTTTTCTCTTTAATTATGATGCATCATAATTTCTGCTTTTTGTTTGACGATATTCTTCACATCCTCCATCTTGCTTTCTGCCAGATTTTTCAGCTCATCAGCTTTGTTGCGTAATGCACTTGCTTCATTCAGGAGATCATCAGCCATATCTTTAGCTCCTTCGGCAAGTTTAGCACGGGTTTCACTACCTTTAGCGGGTGCAAATAAAATGGCCAGAGCACCACCAATCAGAGCGCCACCAATCAATGCTCCAATTACTATTGCTGTATTATTCATATTTTTCATGACTGTATGTATTAATAGGTTATAAAATCTTCGAAAAATTACAGAATTGCATTCCGTTAGCTCGTTTCTTCATCATCTAAATGTAATTGTCAGAAATCTTCAAGAACATTGCTTTTCCTCGCTTGTCTGGATATTAAATTGTTAATACCTTTTTTCCGAACCGGCTGTCATTCTGTAAATCCTGCTATCTAATCACAGTATACGCAAAAATCAGCACTACTAATAATAAACCTCCGACTACCGGAGTATAAGTTTTCTCAAACCTTTATTCTTAACCACCGGTTAATATAACTAATAACTGTTGGTTGATGTGAAACGCAAAATCAAGACACGTTATGTAACACTATTTGTCATATATAGAAACAGTGGAAAATACATATTTGTTCAGTGCTTTACGCTTCATTTTTATTGAAAAAAAAGAATCTTGTTTAAGAAATAGATGAATTACATTACAGCAGTTGGCACAATCTTGTATAAGTCCCCTTCAGGAGATATAGGGATAAATAAAAAAGTGAATTGAGCTTTTCAGAGTGGACTCATTCAAATAAATAAATTCGTAATTCAGTTGGCTATATGGAAATAAAAAACGCCGGACAAATGGCAGGTTATGTCATTTATCCGGCGTGTAAATTCAACCTATTTTGTTTAAGAGCTTGTTTCGGTAAAATTTAAACAGGCTCTATATCACTTCACAGGTTGGGTCTGATTAGCAGCGGCAGCTTTCTGAGCTTTTACCTTATCGACATAAGCTTTGAATAGCTGTCTCCAGTTGCGGCCATTGTTGTTGAGATATTGCTCACACTTGTTTTTGTAAATCTCGAAAATAGCAGAGATTTGCTTCATGCTTTTATAATCAACAGCCTGTTCACGCGCTTGCTTCAAAAAGCCGACAATTTTAGTCTCTTCGTCTTTAGTCAGATCTGGGACTATAGATTTATATCCGGCCAAAGTAAAGGCAACTTTTCCGATGGTATATTTGTCCAGAATAACTTCTACCTGCTCTTCTGTCAAATCGCTACGCAAACCCGTCATCAATGACTCATGGATCGAATTCGGCATCGCAGAATTGGCAATAATTTGTCTGTCCAGTTCACTAAGTTTGCTTCCTGTGGTCGGATTAATTCCGGCAGGTACTGTACTGAAAGGATGATTGTTATTCCAATCACATATGGACTTCAAATGAGTGGCTACCACTTGCGTTAATCGGGTCACTTTCTTAGCGTCATTCAGATTGAGCGATTTTATCCATTCGGAGGCTTTCTTTTCCTGCTCCTGATCCGATTTAACTTTAGCATCGGCTGATGCATTGGTTGCGGTAGTATTCTGTCCCATTACGGGGATAACAAACAGTGTAGCACATAGTATAGCTACACAGGTAAAGGTCTTTTTCATCATAGGATTACTGATTAAGGTTGAATTCATGAAAATAATTGCTTCATGAAACAAAAGTAAGCGACACTCCGCTTTTCGGGTATCAAATTCTGACGAATATAGGGCGTAATTTACTATTCGGGGGCAAGTAAAAATCCCCGACCATCTCAATCAACAGCCACATAAACGGTACCGGAGGCCTTCATTCCGTCAGCAGAATTCAGAAAGAGGTAACAATAAGCAATCTCATCCTTTTGCAGACCGGGATAATCCAGCAAAATCGTACCCGTCTCTTCGCTTCCGCGCAACTGAGTTTCCATTACCAGATCTCCCGAATGGGTTTTCACCAAGGCATAAAGTACATCGGTTGAGAATGCATTCGGATTCTTCAGACCTGCATTGAAGGTGACTTTCAGACCCTCTGCCGTTACCTCTGCCACCGTATCCCTTACTCTGCCCAACGGCCCACTGGAAATAGTCAGTTCAGCATAATTGATCTTTGGCTCCACACCCGAAATATCAATAGCCCGGGGTAAATTCAGTGCAAAAAACTGGTTGTAAACCGATACGCCTTCCGGGCGGTTAAGTAATCCTTTTTCAAGGATAAGACCCAATGATTGATACTCGCTCACCAGCAATTTGAAACCGGTCCGGTGTGCTTTCTGTGCATCACTGTTCGCATCTTTCTTGTTGAAAGCTTTGGAACGCACGATGTTTTGTCCGTTCAATGTGTAAGTGGAAAAGTTACCCATTGATTTTTTCATTTGTCCCGTTAGGGGATTTTGCGAAATTGACATTTTCTTAGAATTTTGAAGTTTAATACTAAATGAATTTAGTCAAACTACACCGGCCGGATTTCGTTTGTCATGATGCAAAGATAGAGGCCATTTATCGCTTAAACAAATGTGTTAAATGGCTAATTCTTTCATTTGGTGAGGTTTGCGTCCGTTTGCGTCCGTTTGCGCTCTATTGCGTTTTATGACCTAGAAACTTTAACGGGTATTAACTTTAGTCATACCAGGGATAATAGGTTCTAGTACGTTTTGAGTGGATTGCCTTCAATAAATCAAAAAGATAATAAAAGAATAGGACGCGGATTTACGCTGAGTCAACTTTAATCTATTTGCAGAAGGATGCAATACCCACCCGGCTTAGCGGATTACCCGCTTAGCCGGTTCTTGTTACAGCCGATAAAAAAGCCCTGTTCTTTATTTCTTCACCTTGCGCTTCTTGCCTATATTATCCGGCATAGTGTCGCCCAGTAATAACCCCCATGGTTTTAAAGGTTCAATGTGATCGCAAATAACTTTCAGGATAGCAGTAATTGGAATGGACAGGAACATTCCGGGAATCCCCCATAAAGCACCAAAAGCAATAACTACGATTACAGAAATAAGCGCGTTGATTCTCACTTTCGAGGCAACAATTTTTGGAACGATAATATTGTTGTCCAGAAACTGGATGATAATATAGAGCACCAGAACGTATAATGCGTACCAGGGAGAAGCCTGGGTGACTAAAGCAATCATCATGGGCAAAGCCACGGCTACAATTCCCCCGACATAAGGTATCACATTGAGTATCGCACCTATAATACCGAGAACGATGGCATAATCAATTCCAAGAATCAAGAGTCCCACGGAATTCAGTATGGCTACAATGATAGCTTCAATAACCAACCCTGAAAGATAGCGCTGGATAACCGTTTTGATCTGGCTGATTATATCGCTCACTACGCTGCGATGGTTTGCACCGAAAAGTTTGTGGAAAAATTCAAGTAAGAGCGGTTGGTAAAATAGGATCATAACCACATACACGGGAATCAAAAACAAGATGACCAGCCCGTTACCGACAGAGACCAGCGTCTGTCCTACCGCCGCACTACCGATATTGATGAGCCAGTCGGTGGTTTTGGTTATCCATGCATTGATTTTATGTGAATCCAGCTCGAAATACCCCGAAGCCCAGGTTATAGCCTGATTGATAATATCGGAGAATTTATCCATCAATTTGGGAAATGATTCACTAAATACGCTTACCTGAGAGAATAAGAAAGCGCCAAACCCGGCAATCACCAAAAATGAAAGAAAGAAAGTAATCACAATAGCCCATGCCCTGCTTATTCTTTTCCGCAGAAAGAAATTGACAATCGGATGAAGCACAATGGCTATTATTGTACCAAAAATGAGTGGAATAATAATGTCCTGAGCAATGTACAACATTGTGATGAAGGCATACAACCCAATGAAAAGGAGCGATACCTTAGCGTAAAACGGGAATTTAATTGAATCCATGCTGATTAACGGTTTTATTGAATTAAAACAGGAGAACTATCCGGCAAACAGTTCTCCTGCAATGATACAAAGAAAAGGAGTTTTATCAAAAGTTACTTCATATTCATTTCAATCAAGACCAATATTTCTATCAATTTCTGTTAGACCGCTGTCATGACACAAAGATACAGGGCTATTTTATTGAAAACAAAAGTGTTAATCGACACAAAAACTTAATTACCACAAATTTGACCCGCAACGGTCACTACTGACCTTTAATGGTCAATTGTAAGAAAAACATTAACCTGGTTAACTTATAGTCTACTTGCATCAATGTGTATGGTGGGAACTTATCGTTATTTCTGTGATGCTTTAAAGTGCAGGCACGTTGACAGGTCGCTGCAGTGCGAAGGGATTACGATTAATCAATCGCAGCATGATGCAATACCCGCCCGGCTAAGCGGATTTGCCGCTAAGCCGGTAATCTGATCACGCTGGCTGGCAAGCCGATGAAAAGGGGCAAGCCCGTTTTCATGGCTTTTGAACCACCACATTGAAAACGGTCGCAGACCTTTTCCACTGGTTTAAGCACACCTATCCATCTACTCCATCACCTCATACGTCTCATCGTATATCTCCTGCAGGTTCTTTCCGTTATACGTCCAGTAAGGTGTCGATTGTACGGAATATTCCAACCCCAACAGATCGCGGGTAACAGCAGTCAGCGAAGAATCCTGTCCGCAATAAATCGCACTGGAAAGGTACAGGCACACTTGTATTGAACAGCTCCTTCATCCGGGTTTACACATTCTCTTTGTTGGTCATGCCTATCTTGACCAGATCAGGCATCGCCGGATTGGTCAGGACATAGACGATTCCGTAGTTATCTTTTGGATTAATCATATACAAGTCGTTATTCAATCCGAAATCTACTCTTCCCTATATTTCTCCAACTTTTCGGGTTCAGTATCTTTCAGGTACTCCTGATACCAGTCACGCATTTTAGCCATAATCTGGCTGATATACAGGGCTACAGCGTCCGCATCATTATCTATTACAGGTTCTCCCATACATCCGCTTAGTAAGAGTATAATACGCACTCCTTTCAATTTCGCGAAAGCATACAATTCATGTTTTTTGAGAAAATCATCTTGCGATTCCTGATTTGAAAAACAGACCATCTGGCATACGAAGTAGGGCGCTTTGGTGTATATCACCAGTTTAGCTTCGCCATACACCTGTTTATTTTCTATCAATACGAATTCCGGAAGTGCCGGAGTTGTCTTTTTGGCCATAATTAATTTTTGAATTTGTGAATTCAATCTGAATATCCATAATATTCAGATTAGCTTATTTAAGTCCCGGGGGAGAACTATGTTCCCAAACCCTACCCAGACGATAAACGACCTCTTTGCTACAGCTGTAATAAACCGTATTCACTACTTCTACCAGCGCAGATGCGGAATTACTTTTAAATCCTACATTCAAGCGCAAGGCATCGAATTTCTTCAAATATCGATTGCCTGTTTCATTTTCCACCCAGGTGTAGGCATTGATTTTAGATTGTTTAATCTCCCTGCTAATCTCTTTAATCTTCCCTTAATGATTTTATCAAACTCTTTCTGTTTGATATTCAACGACAAGATAGCCCAACCAGTAATATCAACCTTATCGCTTTTTTCTTCTTTAACTTCGTTTTGCTCCAGCAACGGTAATTCAGGATTATAGTGATAATTCACAATGCTTCCATCAACAATCCGCTCGATTACATTTCTGATTATACTCAACGGAATCACAAACCATTCACGCGGTGTAAAGAGATTCCCTTTTGCATCCTTTACCTGCATTTGAAACTACACACAATCGAATACCCTATGAATGATATTTTCAAAGGTCTGGGTATTCATATTAAGCGTTTTCCAACGGGCAACTTCCGCCACTTTATCCATGAGATAGGTCGGTTCATGAGCTGCATTCTTTATCCGCTCTTCCACCGGTACGGTAGAAAATCCTATTTTATACAAATCTTGCACAGTGGCTATCTGGGGATTACCGGTCATTGCCACCACATGGGCATTGGTATTGGCCATCACCCGGCGTACCAGATCACCCAATCCGCTCGCTTCGTCGGCTGAGGCATGGTGAAACTCGTCAATCGCCAGCAAGCAGTCGTTGAACGTCTCATCTGCCAGTTCTTTCATCGCAAATCGCAACGTGGCGTGGGTGCAGACCAGTGTAGTCGCACT
Source organism: Bacteroidales bacterium (assembly GCA_963668555.2). Taxonomy (GTDB): domain Bacteria; phylum Bacteroidota; class Bacteroidia; order Bacteroidales; family UBA7332; genus CAXXIC01. Next base: position 2,034,604 of record CAXXIC010000001.1, on the reverse strand, counting down.
ATTCTGAGTAAAAAACTCTTTGAATTGCCCCACTTTATTCTGCTCATTAGCTACGTCACAAAGGTTATAGTGAGGTGCAACCTGCCAATCGGCAAAGAATCCGAATTTCACCAGTGACGTATTTTGGAAAGAACGTCCGATGCTCTTTTCGGGTACGGCAACTATTGCCTTTTTTACGCCTTGATTATGTAGTTTGTCCAATGCGACAAACATCAACGCTCGCGATTTACCCGATGCAGGAGGTACTTTGAGCAAGATTTATTGTTGGTTGCGCACGGCATAGGCTTTCTCTTGCATTTCGCGCATCCCTAACTCGTTGGTTTGCATGCTTTTTTCGGTTTGTCCGTATGTGATATTTACCAGATCCATATTCTAATATTTCATCCTGATATATCTCTTTGTTTAATTTCTCTTTAATAATTTCAGAAACAAATCACCAGTTATTAAAGGCGAAATGGCCTTATTATTGGCATTTTACATTGCAAATAAAAAATATCAGGATTGTATTCTTTAATTATTTCTTTAATAGAACCCATTTGGGTTTTGTTCTACTACCTATATTCTGTATTGTATTGCCCGCCATTTCTTGCAGAAGATTGTTTATCTTAATTTTTCGTTGCTTATCTGTCATATATTCAGGCAATTTATCCAAAAGCAAAGCGTCAATCTCTTCTCTGGAAACCTCTTTATGATTTTGAACATGCTGCAAAATCAACTCTATATAAAATTGTTTATCCAACCCCTTATTTCGTGTGTATAAAGCTTTCTGATTCGTAATAGCGGCTATTTCTGCCGATATATAGAAGTTAGGTTTCCGCCCTTCTATCAAACCCTTCTTTCTTAAAAGCTTTACGGCATCGTCTGTAATCGGCTTTGATTTTTGTATTTTATCCAACAAAATGACCTCCGTCAGACTAAGATCATCTTTTTTCTCAATGAGAAGCTTCGAGTAGTTTTCATCTATGGTATGACCATATATTTCGAGCACAACCTTATCTCTTGTCGATTTAGTATAATCGGGTAATGGGAAAAATCGCTTTCGCTGCTCTTCATACATCCGATGAATTCCATAGCCCATTGTATCGATCATATTGAGATTAACCATAGCATTGGATAGCCATCTGTTGCGATAAAATTTAGGGGTTTTATCACCAGTAGTATAGTCATCAGCAGTGCCTTCCACAAACCCGCCTTCATTTTCAAAAATCAACTTCCCGACTTGTTCGGTAAGTATTATCCGGGAATGCCTGCTGTAGTCCTGATGAGCAATACAGTTATTCAAGGCCTCTAATATCACCTTGGTTTCGTACTTATTGACCTCTACCGAGAGCAATTGATTGTCAGGAAAGAACTTGTACTTGACATTTCTGATTCGATTAAGTACATGATTAATATTTACAAACAGGGGTATTTCGAAATGTTCATACGCTTTCTCTTCCGTATCCAGCTTCCAGGTAATCTGAGCTACAGCTGGTGAAATCAAATGAGCCGATTCTTGTTTTCCTAATAAAATTACTGCGGTATTGGTGACTTTACCACCAATCGTAATTTTTACTTTATCCAGAAATGTGGCATCGTCCCATTTATCGATGGCATCGTAGAGCGATGAACCGGCATTCTTCTCCTTAAACTTTTCCCGCGCCCTCGCTATGGCCACAGGGTCTAAATCAGAAATATCCGCACCCGCAATGGTCTGAGCCGACCAATCGACCTCTGAGTTGTAAATAGCCCTGATAAAATCAGGATATTTCTTTATATCTGTCAGGTTGGTATTGAAACGAATATATGCAGCGTTCTTAAAATGAGTCGGTTCTCCTTTAGCAGCGGGTATTCGAAATATCTCCAGTAGATGGCTTTCGTAGGTGCAGGTAAAATGTTCAAAACGAATGGATGGATTCAACAATCGGCGGATCCACAACTCTAACTCTTCCCCTCCCTCTTTGGCTGTCTTGAAACGAAACGTTGTTCCTGTAACCTCATGCGTCTCATCGTTGATACCAAATACCAGATAACCAAAGGCTTCATGAGCCAGACAGGCAGCATTTGAAATCCCTGATATATAATGGCCTAATCGCTCATGGCTGGTGGCGGTGCCAGACTTAAACTCTACCCATTCGTTTTCCCGGGGTAACATCCGTAAGTCATCTATCAATTCTATAAGTTGTTCGTTTGTCATAACGATTGAATTATTGTTATTCAACAAAACTTCATCTTCATTCCTGCCAGCACTGGAAAGGTACCGGCACACTGGTATTAAACAGCTCCTTCATCCGGGCTTCCACATTCTCGTTGTTGGTCATCCCGAACTTTACCAAATCGGGCATTGCCGGATTGGTCAGGACATAGACGATTCCGTAATTTTCTTTTTTGGAGTTCAAATAGTCAATATCTATTGCTTCATTACAATAGTAAACTTATCTAATCCCAATATCTTTAATACAGCTCCATAAGGGCATAGTATACTACCCCCCAATCCCATTAATAAACGTCTCCACAAACTGCTTGATTTTGGAGAGGATGCGATCCCCCACCTTTTTCCGTTGTAGGACAGTTGGTTTGGGTCCTTCGATCAGGTCGAGTACGTCGTCACGGAGAGGCTCCCGCTCGGTAAAGAGGTAATCGGCAATTACCCTCTCCACCTTCTCATCCGCAAGATTCTCCTCCGCACAGAGTTTCTTAAATGCCCCCTGCTGCTCTTCGTTCCAGAACCGTTCAAACTCATCGGCGATATCGTCTGTATCTTCAATATGCGGCAGATTCTCCTGGATAAACTTCTCAATCAGTTCCCGCTTGCTTCTCAGGTGAGCTTCACCGGCAATCAGGTCGATGATCTCCTTTTTCCGTTTTTCACGCTCCTGCTCATTTCCCTGGTGCAGTTTGGCGAGCAGATTGAGGATATAAGCCACGTTGATTTCATCCCGGTGTATCAGCTCCAGCTCAAAATCGACATCTTCCAGTATGCTGACCTTTTCCTTCTGATTATCCGTTTTCACCTTATCGTACAGGTCGAGATACTTACTTTTATAATCTTCAAAAAGCTGTTCGTTCATCGACAGGTCATTGAACGTAAAATCGGAGAATGTGGTCAGTTCGTTTTTGATACGCATCAACTCCCGGAAGGCTTTTACAAACTCCAGCTCTTCATTCTCGTCCTTCAGCTCCGAAACACTGTTTACGGTAAGTGCAATTTTCAATAATTCGATAAAAGCCTGTCCGAATTTCGCCACACATTCTTCGTATGGAGGCTTGAAGATGACCTCATTTCCACCACTACTGAATAAAGCCACCGCATCGTCCGTCGCTTTCTTCAGGTTGCGGAATACCACAATATTCCCCTGCGATTTCTGTTCATTCAGAATACGGTTGGTACGGGAGTAAGCCTGTATCAACCCGTGGTACTTCAGGTTCTTATCCACATAGAGTGTATTCAGCGTTTTGCTGTCAAAACCGGTCAGGAACATATTTACCACCAACAGAATATCAATCTGGCGTTCCTTGACCTTTTTGCTGATATCGTTGTAGTAGTTATAGAATGACACACTGTCTTTGGTTGAGAAGTTGGTGCCATACATCGCATTGTAATCCTCTATAAACTCATCCAGCTTCTCACGGCTGTGAGCATATTTTGCCCCTTCATTCCCGTTGATTCCGCTTCCTCTCTCAGCAGCCAGACTGGTTGAGTCTCCAATTTTATAATAACTCTCCTCCTCCGGGATAAAGCCGTTGGCCTCCTTATCATCCTCATTGGCTCCGTAGCTGAATATGGTCGCTATGCGCAAATGGTGATTCCCGGCAGCTTTCTTTTGGCTGAATAGTTCGTAATATTTGATCAGAGTCTCTACGCTGGAGACGCAAAACATAGCCGTATATTCACGGCTATAGGTTTTGCGGTTGTGGTTAGTTATAATGAAGTCCGTGATCTTATCCAACCGCTTGGGTGATTCCATCAGTTCTTTGGTGTCGATGTCTTCCACCTCTATGTCAATGTCGGTCGCACTCTCTTTCTTTTTGTACCGGCCTACATACTCCACAGCAAACTTCAATACATTCTCATCCCGTATGGCATCGGTAATCACATACTTATGCAAACATTCGCCAAACAGTTCCGTGGTGGTTCGTTTACCCATCTCATTCCTTACCGCATTTTCGGCAAAGATGGGTGTGCCTGTAAAGCCGAACAGCTGTATATTGCGGAAATAATCTTTGATTTTGCTGTGGGTTTCACCAAACTGGCTGCGGTGACATTCGTCAAAGATGAAAACAATCCGCTCCTCTTTGAGCTTCTCCATTTTCGTTTGGTGGTGCTTCTTGCTGATGGCGGTATTCAGCTTCTGGATGGTGGTGACGATCAGTCTGGTATCATCCGAAAACTGCTTCACCAGCGCCTGGGTATTGTCTGTTCCGTCAATACTTCCCTTGCTGAAGCTGTTAAACTCTTTGGTGGTCTGGTAGTCCAGGTCTTTCCTATCCACCACAAACACCACCTTTCTGACCTGCGGCATATTCATCAATATCTGTGCTGCCTTAAAGGAGGTCAGGGTCTTTCCGCTACCAGTCGTGTGCCAGATGTACCCGTTTTTGGTCGTGTTACGTACCCGCTCCACCAATGACTCCACCGCATAATACTGATAAGGCCGGAGCACCATCGGTATCTTGCCCGATTCATTCAGCACGATGTATTTACAGATCATTTTGCTGATGTGGCAGGTATCGAGGAAGGTAAAGGCAAACTTTTCCAGTTGTGTAACGGGCCTGTTGCGTTCGTCTGTCCAGAAGAAGGTCTGTTTGAAGCTCTGTCCCTTATTGTTGGCATAGTATTTGGTGTTGACCCCGTTGCTGATTACAAATATCTGAACGTACTGAAACAATCCGATACTTGCTCCGAATGAGTGTCTCTGGTAACGGTTGATCTGGTTGAAAGCCTCTTTCAGTTCGATTCCCCTGCGTTTCAGTTCAATCTGTACCAATGGCAGTCCGTTGATCAGCAAGGTCACATCGTAACGGTTCTTATATTTCCCCACCATCGTCACCTGATTGGTAACCTGAAAGCGGTTCTGGCACCAGTTTTCGGTGCTGATAAACTCAAAGTAGAGACTCTCGCCGTTATCCCTGACAATGTGCTGTTTTTCACGCAAAGTCCTGGCTTTGTTGAAAACCGATCCTTTGCTGAGGATATTCACTATCCGGTCAAACTCTTTATCGGTCAGCGTTATATCGTTGTGTTTCTCCAACTGATGTTTCAGGTTTGCCAGCAAATCTTTCTCGTCAGCTACGGTCACGTAGCTATATCCCAACATTTGAAGCTGAGAGACCAGATTATTTTCTAATAATTGTTCGGGTTGTGAGGTCATATTTTCTCAAAACAAAAAACAGCCCTATACAGGCTGTTCAATATTGATAGTGATGTCATCCGGAATAAAGTCCCTGACATTAATGGTTGGCAAAAAGTATCTGTTATAAGGCGTATTTTCTGTTTTGGTATGTAGCACGCCACGGGTAGTTCCCACTGTCAATGCTGCTAAATGTACCATCAGTTCCCGGGGAAGGGTAATCGTTTTCGCCTCATTATTGATAAATCCGGCCCACGAATCTTCATCGATCAGGTAGTCATTTTTTACGCCGATGATCATAAAGGGATTTCCTTTCATCAGAAACTGGAAATGGGAAGTACTCCCTATGATCCGATATTTCTCGCTGGCAACAAATTCCATACTCACAGAAAGCTGAACGGATTGATTCGCTTCAAAGTTATTTTCCAACGTAGCGAATTGTTCGGTATTGATTTTTACCAACTTAAACCCTGTCTGTCTGTTTTCCATTATCGGGCTTTATTAAGTATTATCTCCTGAAACGGAGCCATCTTGCACGTTCTGTACACCGGTTGGGATTCCGCTGAGTAATCATTCGGCAGGTTATATTCCTGTAATTCGATAAACTGCGATGCTTCATTTTGGGATTCTTTTCCGGTTACGACCATCAGTTCAATACCCAGCGCCTCTTCCAGCCTGGCTATTGTTTCAAGTGTCAGGTTTTCTTTTCCTTTTACCCATTTATTGACCAGCTGAGCCGAAATCCCCATCTTTTGCGCCAGCTCTTTTTGAGACATCTCCAGTTCGTCCAGACGGATCAATAATTTAAGCGCAATCGCTTGTGAACGTCGCAGCCATTTCCGGTTTTTTTGACGAAACTCTACTTCTTCAAGCCATTTTGAAGGCTCTTCTGAAATAATCTGCGCTAATTTCTCATTGAGATTTTCAACTGCCATAACTTCAAATTTCTAAAAGTTCATCAGCCTCTTTATCATCATACTGCACAGAAGACAGACTGTTATTTACAATAGCAAATATACGAATGATTTTCATGAAATCAACTTATAGGTTTACTTTTAACGCTTCTGACTATTTACATTCATCCGATGACTCCAAGTCACTCACTTCCCTATTCATCCGATGACTCCAAGTCATCGGATGAATCACCGAATACCGCCTACACAAACATCCCCTGCAACAATCCCTTTTTCCACCGTTCCATACCCGCTATCTCCTGTCCGCAATGATTGATTTTTTCATCAATGGCGGATAGGAAATCGGCGATTTTGGTTTGCTCATTTGTGCAGGGTAAACCAATCTTTATACTTGCCAATCTACCAGTAGTGATGCTCAATACTTTTGTTCCCTGAGACTGAGTCTTTATTTGTAATCTTATGCTTTCTGATTTCATCAAATGACCACTAAAACCAATAGTTAGTTTTTTTAGATTAGGTCTTGCATGCAAAGTGTGTAAACCTGCAATCACTTTTTCATTATTTAAGTTGACTATTTCTATTGCCTTACCAATATCAGCATAATCCTCAGAAGCATCAGCAATAATTAAATCACCGTCTTTACAGTAAACCTCTTCAAACAACTTATTCAATGGAATCTCTTTATTGACAAATGGTACAGATTCATTTGTAATATCAAAATGCGATTTGAATTTCGTATGAATATCTCCGTAATGAATATTCTTTACTTCTCCTTCTTCAAAGTTTAAATTATCTCTTGAAAATGAATTGGTTGACCTAAAAGTAAATAGTTCTCCGAAAGCCGTCTCTTCCCATTCCGGAAAATCTGCCCCATTCTCATCTTTAAAGCGTAATTCCTGACTGAATATTTTTTGCATCACCCCTTTTTTGTACTGCTCCAACAGCTCCTTTTTCTTTTTCAACTGACTGATTTTATCATCCACAGCTGTAAGGAAATTGGCGATTTTGGTTTGTTCGGGTAGAGCTGGCACAGATAACTTGATATCCGCAAAATCTTTATAATACAACCGTAACCTATCACTTGTTAATCCATATGAATAGGATGTAAAGAGATATAGACTCCTTGTTTTCTGAAAGAAATAGATGAAGAATAGAGAATTAGCATTCTTACTGGGCTTAAGAACGACATATGCAGGGCTCACCATACATGTTTGATTAGCCATACCAACTGCTCCTTGCCACATCCTCATCATATTATAAACCAAATCATTTTGTTCGACTAACAGGTTATCTTCAGATTTAGCATCATTTTGCATTTTTCTATCTAAAGAATCTCTTGAAACTAATCCTCGATCCTGTGTTACTGAGAAAATAGGAATACTGTCATTGCCTTTCTGTCTTCGATTAGAAAATAGCTCGCCGAGCTTTATTTCCTCCCAATGTTCCTCAAACTCAGGAAACCTCAATTTCGGTCTGTTATTTTGTTTTGTCATTTTACTTCAGTTGTTTCGTATGGGGATTCGCAGTCAGGGATTGTAGTTGTTTAATTGCAATCTGGTTTAGCTTTAGCAGTCGCTCGTTTTGTGGCAGCTCCATCCTGATAAATTCGGCATTCATACTTTCTATGTTTGCCAATACCAAGAGTTGCTCTATACTGGCCTGGTCGCGGATGTTGCCTTCTACTTCCGGGTTTTGGTCTCGCCACTGCCTGGCAGTCATACCAAACAGTGCCATGTTCAGTACATCGGCTTCGTTGGCATAAATAAGACCAGCCTGCTCTTTACTAATGCTTTGAGGAATGATGTTTTCTTTAATGGCATCGGTATGTATGCGATAGTTAATTTTGGAGAGTGTACGGTGTAAATTCCAGGTGAGGTGCAAGCGGTCGTTTTCATCTTCTTTCAGTCGTTGGAATTCTTTGATTAGATAAATCTTGAATTCGGGACTTAACCACGAGCCAAACTCAAAAGCAAGGTCTTTATGTGCATAAGTGCCGCCACCGTATCGTCCTGCTTTTGATTGTATACCAATTGCATGGGTAGCTTCTATCCATTTTTTAGGTGTTAAACGAAAAGAATTTAATCCAGCTTGACTTTTAAAGGTGTCGAATTCGCCACCTTTAAAAAGTGGGTTATGTACTTGCTCCCAAATGCCTAAAAATTCGAGCGTATTTCTGTTACGCATCCAACTGTAAATAAGATCATCGCCGCCAAACTTGTTTGCCATATCAGTCAGCGAAATATAATCGTTTTCGTTTTTTGAAACAATTGAAATACTTGTTCCCTGAACATCTATGCTTATTTTCTTGTCTTTCATAAAATATTGATTTGCAATTTATCATCTTCCTGAAATCAGTAAAATATTGCATTAGAATGGCGTTTTGATTCCCAACTCTGCACAAAAACCGGCAATCGTTTCATCCGTCTCCGCCATCACTTTATCCAACACAACCAATTCCTGTGCAGTCTGATCAATATCAATCTGCTCCTCCGCTTCGAAGGTATCTACATAGCGGGGGATATTGAGGTTGTAATCGTTTTCAGCTATTTCGGTCAGGGTAGCCCGCTTGCTGAATTTCTCCGTTTCGGTACGGTCACGGTAGGTATCTACGATACGATCCACGTCCTCTTCGCGCAATACGTTTTGGGTCTTTACCTTTTCGTAGTACTGGCTGGCATCAATAAAGAGGACATCTTCGGGATTCTCCCGGCATTTCTTGAAGACCAGGATACAGGTGGGAATACTGGTTCCGTAGAAGATATTGGCAGGCAACCCGATCACCGCATCCAGATAGTTACGGTCTTCGATCAGGTATTTTCGGATTTGCAGCTCCGCACCTCCACGGAACAACGCCCCGTGTGGCAATACCACAGCCATAGTCCCGTTATCTGCCAGTTGGTAGATCATGTGCTGCACAAAGGCAAAATCGGCTTTGCTGCTTGGTGCCAGCTTCCCGTATTGGCTGAATCGGTCGTCAGACATAAACAGCGGATTGGCGCTCCAGTTGGCCGAAAACGGAGGATTAGCCACCACCGCTTCAAAGCGATGCTCCAGATGTTGCGGGTGCTCCAGCGTATCTTCCTGCCGGAGGTCAAACTGGCGGTAGTGTACACCGTGCAGGATCATATTCATGCGGGCAAGGTTGTAGGTAGTACGGTTCATCTCCTGCCCGTAATAATTGCTTACCTCCGTCTCCTTCGACAATCGTAGCAACAACGAAGCCGATCCGCAGGTCGGGTCGTAAGCCGATTTCAATTTGCTCTTTCCGGTGGTAACAATCTTCGCCAGAATCTTACTCACCTGCTGCGGGGTATAAAACTCACCCGCTTTCTTTCCCGCCCCACTGGCAAACATGCCAATCAGGTATTCGTAAGCATCTCCCAGCACGTCCGAATCCGTCTCGTGCAGTTTGAAGTCTATCTGGTCGAGGTGGTACAGCACTTTGGCGATCAGTTCGTTTTTAGCCGATTCTGTCCGTCCGAGCTTCGTACTGGTCAGGTCGAGATCTTCAAACAGGTTGTCGAAATCATCCTCGCTGGCAGTCCCCATCGTGCTCTGCTCGATGTTGGTCAGGATCTTTTGTAGGTCTTCCAGAATGAAACTGTCATTTGCGGAGACGCGGCAGGCCACGTCTATACCCGAAAAATCGCTATTTCCCCGTTTGGCTATTTCGCTAAACAACTCCGACGGTTTCAGGAAATACCCCAGTTTTTCCAGGGATTCCTCTCTGATGGCTTCGAGGTATTCTGCACCCGTTTCGGTATTTTCGTCAATATTCTCATACTTTATTCCATCTTGCTCAAGGATAGCATCTGCATAAACGTGCATCTTTTCACTCAGGTATTTATAGAAAATAAATCCCAGGATATAATCCCGGAATTCATCTGCATTCATCTTGCCCCGTAAGGTATTGGCTATATTCCAGAGCTGCTGCTCCAATTGTTTCTTTTGATCTTCTGACATTATGCTATTGTGTGAAGTTGACTTATTGAATGTCTTACAAAAGTAAATAAATATCAGTCTGTCTTCAGGTAAACCGGCATATTTGTTAATTCAATAGTAATCTTATCCATCTGTTTACTCAATAAACCAGACAGCATGCTTGCACCTATCATCGTTTAAAAATACAAGTGAGAGTGCGACTCTAAGTCGCGCCCTCACTCGCTATCTATCACGACCTCATTTCACATATTCCAGCCCCGCCCAATACGCCTCAATATCTGACCGACGGACGTAGATCACAGCGCCATCTTTTTTGCACCTGATCTTACCGGCTTTAACCCTTCTGCGGAAAGTATCAACCGATATCTTCATGATACCCAAAGCCTCTTCCAGCGTATAGATCGGATCGGACATCTTTGTCCTTTCTGACAACTGAGTTATACAACCGATTAGTTGAGATAACTGCATATCGAGTTTATCAATCTTCAGATGCAACAATTCTGCATGATTTTCACTGATCCCGGACTGACCATTCAGGTCTGACCTTGATTTAATTACGTCCCTCATTGCCTGGGGCAAAACAGTCATCAGGCAATTGGTAAACATCTCTTTTAGTTCGTCATTAGCAATTTCGTTAGGTTTATGGCCTTTTTTAAAATTTGGGGTATCCATTTTGTACTTGGATTAAGAGTAAAAAAATGGACAAGTCGACTTGTCGATAACTTTCGTCGAACGACAAGGCAAATGTAGAGGAGTACTCTCTTTCTGGAAAGGACAGAAATCGTGTTAATATATACTATTTCTGTAATTATGATTATTTTCACCGTATGCAACACTACAAACTAATACTTATTATATTATATATCTGGTTTATACACATTAACAGTGTTAATTTAACAAACACACTTCTATTTATACTTATTCTATATAGCTGATGTTTATATGATATACAATTCGCTAATTGTGAAAATATATTTTACAATTAGCAGATATAAAAAGTTATCAGTATAGGTTTAAACCAATTCCCCAATAGACAAATAAATGTTCTGTAATGCTGATTAAATGGGATCCTGAACAGAAAATGGATGAAATAATGCTTTCTTGCTTGAATACAAAATATTTTTCAGAATTCAAAGGACAGCATCTGAACTAAATTCTTCAATAAAAAACAACTGTCCTCATTTTGGACAATATCACCGTTTTAACTGGAAGTGCGACTTAAAGTCGCGCCTCCAATATAAAAAATACCTCCCCTATTTTTAAATATCAGATAGGTTCATAATTCACCTATTCTTCCCCATAGGTCTATTCTATCTTCATTTTATAATATCACTGGTATAATACTACTATAATATAGGTATAACACTGGTATAATATAGGCCTTATTAAGTCTATATTATATATGCTTTAAACTTATCATGTTGTTATTTTTCGTAATTTTGAAGCTATAATCAACCTATAGGCAACCCTATCACAAGCATAGGGCAACCATGAGGTAATAATAGATTCCATTATGGCAAAAATCAAAGGTATATTACAGGCTAGCGGCAGCATCAAAGGCGTATCCTTCTATACACGCAGGGGAAGTGACGAGGTAATCATGCGCACCAAAGGGGGTGCCAGTAAAGAGAAGATAGCGACATCTCCTAAATTCGAAAAGCTGCGGCAAAGTCAGAAGGAGTGGTCGGGGTGTACGAAGCTGAGTGCCGGGATCAGACTGGCATTGGCTGGATTGACGCGTGTAGCGGATTACAGTGTGTCGGGGACGTTCAACGGAATTGCCAAGATGTTGCAGAAAATGGATACTACGTTGCCAAACGGACAACGCAGCGTGCGACTTTCAGCACAGCGGGATATATTGGCAGGATTCAGCCTGAACAAGCAATACCCGATAAATAGCATACTGCGGGTAACTCCAGTGGGTCTAATCGATCGTGAAAACCTATGCGCAAAGGTTACTGTACCGCGCATCAACACCGACATGCACCTGGTGAATTTCCCGAAACAGCCATTCTTCCGGATTGTGGTAACGCTGGGAACGTTATCAGATATGATTTACAAAGAGTCGGTAAATGATTATATTCCGGCAGATGATACCTTTCATGCGGGCGGGTATGCCGTAGAGAGTGATTGGTTCCCCACGCAGGGAATAGTTGCGGAACAGAGCTTCGATATTGCCATGCCTTATGCCACTCCGGGCGATCTGTCGGATGTGACTACGATGATTCTGGGGATTGGTGTTGAATTTGGTACCGCAGGTTATGACGGCAAGCCTGTGGAAGTGAAATACGCGGGGTGCGGAAAGATATTGGGAGTGGAATGATTATTCTATTGAGGAGTAACAGGGAGTCAGGGGGAGTAAAAAGAGTAATAAAAAAAATCAGAGTTTGTTGACTCACGACTTATAACCTATGACTCACAACTCATGTCTCTTTCCCCAAACATTGCCTGAGCAATTCACCCTCCCCATCCTTAAGCTCACTCAATTTGATGCGATAGATGCGATTTTCAGTCGTTATTACATACTCCGAAGGAGAATATTCCACCGATAGTATTTCATCGAAAAACACCTCTGTAACGGACGGATAGTGAATGATTAATGAATCGGGCATGATCGAAAGATAATATCGCTCCCGAAAAAGAATATTGGTGCAGAAGAAATGACCGAAAAGGGCTAATAATAACAAATCAGGTGCTACTACATGCCCGACGTGCCACAATTTCCAAAGATAGTACCCAAAAACAGCCGATAGGATAATCAGATAAATCCAGAAATCGGGACGGATAAACCGGTATCCCAACCGGTGTAGAGCGGACTTCTGAAGCTTCTTTCTACTCTTATATAACGAACCCTGTACCAACACCATAAAGACAGGCATGACGACAAACCGCAACCACTCATTCGGTACGGTCGTAAACCAGATCATGGCTGCAATAAGGGTTAGTGCTGGAAGAACATTTTTGTTTTTCACCTGCATAAAGAAAGATTCTTTTAAAGCTCAACAATTAGTTGTGTGGTTTTGACCAGTGGCTTAGCGAGTAATTCGCTTAGCCTCTTATTGACTGCTGATCATTGCACTACAGAATAGCGACTTTTGGCTTAGCGGCTAAAGTCCGCTTAGCCAATTAGTATAAGCTCCTACTTTTATCCACCCGGCACAAAGACCATCCCAGTATTGACCAGTGGCTTAGCGAGTAATTCGCTTAGCCACTTACTGACTGCTGATCATTGCACTGCGGAATAGCGACACTTGGCTTAGCGGCTAAAGTCCGCTTAGCCAATTTGTGTAAGCTTCTACTTTTATTTACCCGGGACAAATACCATTCCAGTATTGACCAGTGGCTTAGCGAGTAATTCGCTTAGCCACTTACAGACTGCTGATCATAGCACTATCAGTATAGCGACTTTTGGCTTAGCGGCTAAAGTCCGCTTAGCCAATTAGTATAAGCTCCTACTTTTATTTACCCGGGACAAATACCATTCCAGTATTGATCAGTGGCTTAGCGAGTAATTCGCTTAGCCACTTACAGACTGCTGATCATAGCACTATCAGTATAGTGACTCTTGGCTTAGCGGCTAAAGTCCGCTTAGCCAATTTGTATAATTAATCCTCAAATATCACCCGCAATAATTTATCATCAATCATCATATTGGATAGTGCCTGAAAGTTTTCTTTGTCAATACCGATAATCTCAAAAGCAAGATCTTTATTCACTAACTTTCCATTTCTTACTCCTAAAAAATCCGGGTACGAAGAGAACTCCCAATCCTCCATATTTTCTACAAGACCTGCCATAACAGGATTTTGGTGGATATACATGAAACAGGCCAAGGCATAATTGTCATTGATCATCGCAATATAATCTTTTGACAAAGAAAGGTTGTCACCGCCAATCTTCTTAGCTTCAGTATTATGCGACCATAATTTACCCTTTCGGTTGTATATGTTATTTATCGCACGAGTGTATGAACTGAGCATGATTCCAAGATTCTTGGATAAGACCTGCGTTTTATCGCGGTGGGTTTCTTCTATTAACTTTTCACTTTGAGTAGTAGCTTGTATCAGAAAATGGAAGTGATTAGGCATGATACACCAAGCCAATATTTCGCAATAGGGCTTTAACAGGAGATTTACCTTTCTCAAAAAATAAAGGTAGTTTTCTCTATCGAAGAATACGGTTTCATTACTTCGATTATAGATATGATATAAAGCCCCTTCTTCAAAATGCATAGTAATAGTATTTTTTTACTTTCGCACAATTTTGACCAGTGGCTTAGCGAGTAATTCGCTTAGCCACTTACCGACTGCTGATCATTGCACTATCAGTATAGCGACTTTTGGCTTAGCGGCTAAAGTCCGCTTAGCCAATTTGTGTAAGCTCCTGCCTTTATTTACACGGTACAAAGACCATTCCGGTATTGACCAGTGGCTTAGCGAGTAATTCGCTTAGCCACTTACCGACTGCTGATCATTGCACTATCGGTATAGCGACTCTTGCCTTAGCGGCTAAAGTCCGCTTAGCCAATTTGTGTAAGCTCCTGCCTCTATTTACCCGGTACAAAGGCCATTCTAGTTGACCAGTAGCTTAGCGAGTGATTCGCATAGCCACTTACAGCACACGTAAAGCGAGTGCTTCATTCTCCTTATCGGTCATATTCTTGCGGGCTTCATCCGATTTATCTTCAATACCACAAAGGTGAAGAATACCATGAATGATGATCCGGTGCAACTCTTCGATATAATCCGTACCAAACTGCTCGGAATTGCTTTTCACCGTATCGAGGCTGATAAAGATATCACCCGAAATTTTATTACCTGCCGTATAGTCGAAGGTGATAATATCGGTATAATAATCGTGTTGCAGATACTGATTATTCACCTCCAGTATTTTGGCATCATCACAAAAGATATAACTGATTTCACCGACTTTCTTACCATGTAGTTCGGCTACTTTTTTGATCCATTCGTTAACCTCTTTTTTCTTGATAGGAGGAGTTTTTACGTTTTCGGTATAGTAGTTTATAGCCATATTCAAAAAAGCCCCACCCCAACCCTCCCCAAAAGGGAGGGAGTCAGGCAGGTTGTATTTTAGTTGATTAGTAAAAAATAGAAATGACATTAAGATAGAAAATTTCCAAAATGTATGGATTACTCTCTCTTTCTTTCTCCCCTCCTTAGGAGGGTCCCGATAGCAATCGGGAGGGGGAGGCTATTGCCTTATCTGTCCGTCACCTCGAACAATGTACTTATAGCTGGTCAGCTCTTCGAGTGCCATTGGGCCGCGGGCATGCAACTTTTGAGTACTGATGCCGATCTCTGCTCCCAAACCGAATTGAGCGCCATCGGTGAAGGCGGTAGACACATTGGCATATATACAGGCTGCATCTACCATTTTCTCAAAGATGGTAATGTTTTCGGCATTTTCACTGACAATAGCTTCGCTGTGTTTCGAAGAATACTTTGTGATGTGATCGATTGCCTCTTGCAGATTTGCCACCGTTTTTACCGACAATTTATAATCGAGAAACTCAGTACCGAAACTTTCATCCGTAGCAGGTTGCAACAATTCAGCGGGATATTTTCCTGCGAGAGCAGCATAAGCAGGTTTATCGGCATAAACAATCACGTTCTTTTCTGCCATTTTGATACAGAGAGCCGGCAAGTCAGCCAATCTTTTTTCGTTAACGATCACACAATCGAGCGAATTACAAACACTCACCCGACGTGTTTTTGCATTAAAGATGATAGCTGCTCCTTTTTCCAGATCGCCCGATTCATCAAAATAGGTATGGCAAACGCCCGCACCGGTTTCGATAACGGGAATCTTAGAATTATTGCGCACGAAGTTGATCAGCCCCTGGCTTCCGCGGGGAATAATCAGATCAACATATCCGACAGCATTCAGCATCTCAGCCGTTGCTTCGCGATCGGGGGGCAACAGGGTAACGATATCCTTGTTTACACCTTGATTTTCGAGAACACTTTGAATAATGCTGACGATGGCCGTATTGGAATCATGAGCATCCGATCCCCCTTTGAGCAGACAAGCATTCCCTGATTTCAGACAAAGAGAGAAAACATCGAAGCTAACATTGGGGCGCGCTTCGTAGATGATACCAATTACTCCGAAGGGTACAGTCACTTTGGTAATCTTCATTCCGTTCGGTCGGGCATTCTCGCTAAGGATTTTACCCAGCGGGGAGGGTAAAGTAGCCACGTTGCGAATATCGGCCGCAATGCCTTCGATGCGTTCACGGGTAAGCATCAGGCGGTCGTATTTCGGATCCTTGTTATCCATACGGCATAAATCTTTTTGATTTTCAGCCAGGATAAAATCACTTTGCGCGACGGCAGCATCGGCAACCGCGAGCAGGATTTCGTTGATCTTTTCATCGGTCAGCAGATTGATCGTTCTACTTGCCGATTGCACGTTCTGAAAGGTTTGTTCCAGTTTCATAAGGTGGAATTTGAAGATAAGATCGCAAATTTATTGATTTTATTCCGAAAAAGCAGGGAAAGGAATTGTTTTTAAGGAGTTAGGAGGAAGTATTGGCACTCTGATGACACAGATAAAACGGATTAACGCAGATCGAAGAGGAATAAAGAGAAATCGAATAGCTGAAAATAATAGAGAGAGTTCCGCTTAAAGTGAAACTCTCTCTTTACAAAAAATCAGCGATATAAGCGGGAGTAAATATTCATTGCGTCTTCGCCCCTTTGCGTTTAAATTTAGACTAAAAAAGAGTCAGTTGTTTGACTCCCTTCAGACGTCTGTTGATCTCAACGATCCTTTGTTCTGTTTCGGTAGTCTGCATAAAGTGGCGAACCAAAGCCACATTCTTCGCACCAGCCGCAACCACTTCATCGAGGTTCTCGGGGAAAATACCCCCAATAGCTACTACAGGAACATCTGCAAATGCCAGTACCTCTTTCAGCATCTCTACTCCTACCGGAGCATCAGGGCGTGCTTTGGCATTTGTCGGATAGACGGGGCCAAAACCAATATAATCGGGTTTATGAGTCAACGCTTCGCGGACCTGTTCGATAGAGTGTGTGGAAAGACCAATCTTCAGACGATCGCCGGCAATCTTGCGGGCTTCCTCAATAGGTAAATCATCTTGTCCCAGGTGCAACACATCGGCTCCGGCTGCCAGGGCTAAATCCACCCGGTCGTTGATGACCAATAGAGTGTTTGTACCGGCGGTAATCGATTTAATTCTTCTACCGGCTTCAATGATCTCACGGTCGGTCAACTGCTTTTCGCGCAACTGAATCATTTTGATATTCTGACGCACACAGATCTTTGCAATCTCTTCGTATGACAATTCAGGCTTGGTAATGATAATATACAGACCAAAATCTTGCATAATAATAATCGTTTATGGGTTATTAATTTTCGCGCATTTGACCGGATAAAAAAACGAAAAGCAAAATAGAAAAGAGAGGTAATCTATTTCTCCCTTCGCCGGCATTATCCGGATCAGGTACAATGGGTATAATCTCAGCCTGCATAAATCAAGCACCCCAGATAGTAATAATTCAGTTAGTATACTGAATACGGCTGCAAAGATAAAATAATTTTGATGTAAGTAATACCCATTCCTAACCCTCCCGGGAGGTGAATACCGATTACTAATAGACAAATAAAGCAATAACTACAATCCCCCATTGAACTATCACCACAATTCCAAAACCTGTCCCGACAGGGAAAATAAAAAATTCCAGACTGCCGGGGAGCTGTCTGAGTGAGGAGCCCATCCACTATAGTTACAATACCGTAGCCCGCCATATGGGCGAGCGAACGAGTTCTTCCCGGCTATGTTTTTTGTTACTTTTTTGCGCAAAAAAAGTAAAAAGAAAAACTTAGAACTTCTTTGATACAACTTTTATAAGATGGGTTACTAGCTGCTTCACAAAAATACAAAGTCACTCCGATAAAAAACCACTATCTTTGCACAAAATAACTCATTCAATGGATTTTAAATACGATGTAATAGTAATCGGCGCCGGTCACGCGGGATGCGAAGCCGCCGCTGCTGCTGCCAACCTGGGTTCGAAGACTGTCCTCATAACCATGGACATGAACAAAATTGCTCAGATGAGCTGCAACCCTGCCGTTGGAGGTATTGCCAAAGGACAAATTGTACGCGAAATAGATGCCCTGGGTGGTTTTATGGGAATTGTAACGGACAAAACCGCGATCCAGTTCCGTATGCTTAACCGCTCGAAAGGACCTGCCATGTGGAGCCCCCGTGCCCAAAGCGACCGCGCTAAGTTTATTCAGGAGTGGAGAGGTATCCTGGAAAATACCACTAATCTTGATATCTGGCAGGATTTCGTAAAACAACTTATTATCAAAGACGGTCGTGTAGAAGGTGTGATCACAGGTATGGACGTTACCTTTCAGGCGAAAGCCGTGGTCATTACCACCGGTACGTTCCTGAACGGATTAATGCATATTGGTAAAACGCAACTACGCGGAGGGCGAATAGCAGAGCCTGCTTCGTATGGAATTACCGAACAATTGAAAGAAGCCGGAATCACCGCCGATCGCATGAAAACCGGTACACCGGTGCGTATAGATGCCAGAAGCGTTGACTTCAGTATGACCGAAGAGCAAGTGGGCGATTACGATTTCCACAAATTCTCTTACCTGACTCATTCACCCAAAACGTTGAAGCAACTTAGCTGCTGGACCATGTACACCAACGAAGAAGTACACGAAGTTTTGCGCGGCGGATTGGCAGACTCTCCACTTTACAACGGACAAATACAAAGCATAGGCCCCCGCTACTGCCCCAGCATCGAGACTAAAATTGTAACTTTTGCCGACAGAACACAGCACCAACTTTTCCTGGAACCGGAAGGCGAAACAACGCAGGAATATTACCTCAATGGATTCTCCTCTTCCCTCCCACTCGACGTTCAGTTGAATGCTCTGAAAAAGATTCCGGCATTCCGCAATATCCGGATTTATCGTCCGGGGTATGCTATCGAGTATGACTTCTTCGATCCGACTCAGCTCAAACATAATCTCGAAAACAAAAAAGTCAAAAACCTGTTTTTTGCCGGGCAGGTTAACGGAACTACAGGTTATGAAGAAGCGGCAGGGCAAGGTTTAATGGCAGGTATAAATGCGCACATAAATTGCCACGGCGGCGAAGAATTTATATTGAATCGCGACCAGGCATATATTGGTGTTTTGATTGACGACCTGGTAACAAAAGGTGTAGATGAACCTTATCGCATGTTTACTTCGAGAGCCGAATATCGTATCCTTTTACGCCAGGATGACGCCGATATGCGACTAACAGAATTGAGCTATAATTTGGGCTTGGCGAAACAAGATCGCTACGATATTTTGCAAACGAAAAAAGAGGAAATAAACCGCATTGTTGAGTTCACCAAAAACTATGCAATAAAAGCTCAATACATCAATGAAGGCTTGGAAAGACTCGGAACTACACCTTTGAAACATGGCTGCAAATTGATCGATCTGATTACGCGCCCTCAGATAACGATTGAAAATATTGCCGATCTTATTCCTGCTTTCAAGGAAGAGTTAGACAAGACTACCGATCGCAAAGAGGAAATTTTAGAAGCTGTAGAGATCCTGATCAAGTACGAAGGATACATCCAACGGGAGAAATTAATCGCGGATAAAATCAATCGTCTGGAGCATATTCACATCAAGGGAAAATTCAATTACAACGAGATCCAGACCTTATCGACTGAGGCCCGTCAGAAGCTGACCAGAATAGATCCGGAGACCATCGCCCAAGCCGGTCGTATACCGGGAATATCTCCCAACGACATCAACATCCTATTGGTACTACTAGGCCGCTAGGAACCCTATGTTTCACGTGAAACATTAAAGGAATCATACAGGCAACCCCGGCTAAAACAATGGTTTTAAAGAGAAAAGAACAGGTTACGCTGAAGCTTTTCTTCAAATACTAAAATCAGAGCTGTCTTTGGTCACACAGAGCCCGGCAAAGACCGGTAACGGTTCATTATATCAAACTCCGCGCTTTAAACGGAAGCTCAACGAATAGAAGCGGGGGCAGCTCAGAGCAGATTCAAAATCGATTTCAACAATACAAACGGAGGCAATCATAAGGTTGGCTCCGTTTACTTTTTACCCACCCTACCCCTCCCTTTCAGTACAAAAAGTTCGCTTCTAACGAAGATCAATTTAGCAGATCAAAAAAACAGATCCACTAATAAAAGCACACAACTCCCCTTTGAAAAAAGCTGGAGCTAAAAGCTGAAAATTGGGATTGAATATCCCGGGTAAAAATCAATGTTCGATTAATCCGCAAAAAATAAATTACTGTTCCCGATTAATGCGGCAACTTCATAAAGACAAAAAATAATGCAGGAGGATTATGTAATTGAGGTCTGAAATCTTGTCTGATTGATTACTAATATTTCTTTCGAAACAGAGCTATATATGCTACCAATATCAATGCATTTTTTAAGCCGGTAATTTACGGGAAAAGCTAATTTACTTCTATCTTTGAATTCTAAAATTTGAGATTTGGAAAACCAGGAAGACAAAATAAAAAACATCCTATCGAGCCTGCCGGATAGTCCCGGAGTATATCAATATTTCGATCAAACCGGAACCATTATTTACGTGGGCAAAGCGAAGAATCTGAAAAGAAGAGTCTCCTCTTATTTCAACAAACAGCACGATTCTCCCAAGACAAGAATCCTCGTCCGCAAGATTGAAGACATCAAATATATCGTCGTCAAAACCGAAGAAGATGCCCTGCATTTAGAAAATAGTTTGATCAAAGAGTTACAGCCACGGTACAATGTATTGCTCAAAGATGACAAAACCTATCCATGGATTTGCATCAAAAACGAACCCTTCCCCCGCATTTTTCAGACACGAAATGTCATTCGGGACGGTTCGCAATACTTCGGCCCCTACTCCAACATTCACATGGTGCGAACCATCTTGGAGCTGATCAGAAAACTATTTCCGATTCGTACATGCAAGCTTTTTTTATCTCCTGAAAATATACGTCAGAATAAGTTTAAAGTTTGTCTCCAATACCACATCAAGAATTGTAAAGGTCCGTGTGAGGCATTGGAAACCGACAAGGAATACAACGAATATATCGTTAATGCCCGAAAAATCCTGAAAGGCGAAATCAGCCAGATTCGTGATCTTTTGCATCAGGAGATGATGGATGCCGCAGCAGAACTTCGCTTCGAGGAAGCTCAGAAGGTAAAAGATAAGCTTGAATTGATCGAAAACTATCAGGCCAAAACTGTCATTGTTAGTCCTACCATCCACAATACAGATGTCTTTTCTTTACTGGAAGAGGAAGATGTTGTTTACATCAATTACCTGCACGTTTCAAACGGATCCATCAGCCAGGCTTACACATTTGAACTGAAGCGCAAGCTCGATGAGCCCAAAGAAGAGCTGCTGAGTTTGGCTATAGTGGAAATGCGAAACCGGTTTAATAGTCGCTCACGGGAAATCATCGTTCCGTTTTTACCGGATATTGAGATGGAAAATATCTCATTCACCATTCCACAACGGGGAGATAAGAAGAAGCTATTCGAATTATCCGAGCATAATGTCCGCCAATATAAAGTGGACCGGATGAAGCAGGCAGAGAAATTAAATCCCGAACAACGGACCATTCGCATACTTTCGACCCTGCAGAAAGACCTGCAATTACACGAACTCCCTATGCATATCGAATGTTTCGATAACTCAAATATCCAGGGAACAAGTCCGGTGGCAGCCTGCGTGGTTTTCAAAAAAGCCCGACCGGCCAAGAAAGATTATCGCCATTTCAACGTAAAAACCGTTGAAGGACCCGATGATTATGCTTCGATGCGGGAAATCGTTCACCGTCGGTATAAACGTCTGCTTGAAGAAGAATCCCCCCTACCCAATCTGATCGTTATAGACGGTGGTAAAGGCCAGCTTCACGCCGCCTGTGAATCTCTACAGGAGCTGAATATCTACGGCAGGATTCCTATAATTGGCATCGCCAAACGCCTGGAAGAAATTTATTATCCGGAAGACTCTGTTCCGCTTTACCTGGATAAAAATTCGGAGAGCCTGAAGCTTATACAACAATTACGGGACGAAGCACACCGCTTTGGCATTACCTTCCACCGTCAGAAAAGAAGCCAGAAACAAGTAATTTCCGAACTGGATGTGATAGAAGGTGTGGGAGAAAAGACCAAAACAGCCCTATTAAGCCATTTTAAGAGCGTTAAACGCATTAAAAGCTCTTCGCTCGAAGAGTTAACCAACCTCATAGGAAAAAGCAAAGCAGAGAAGCTTTATAAAGCTTTACACCAATAATGGAAAGAAATGACTAATTTTGCAGATAAGAGATTATGAGAACCGTTATTCAAAGAGTCAGCAAGGCTTCTGTTACAATATCAGGCAGCGTAAAATCCTCGATTAAACAAGGTTTACTGGTTTTGGTAGGCATTGAAAACAGTGATACATCTGAAGATATTGACTGGTTAAGTAAAAAGATTACCAATCTCCGTGTTTTCGAAGATGAAAACGGAGTAATGAATCGTTCGGTCACAGAAATTGACGGAGAAATATTAGTCGTCAGCCAATTTACGTTGCATGCTTCCACCAAAAAAGGAAACCGTCCTTCCTACATTAAAGCTGCACGTCCTGAATTTGCCATTCCCATGTATGATAATTTCTGCAGCGCTTTGTCTCTTATTTCAGGAAAAGAGGTAAAAACAGGTGAATTCGGTGCCGATATGAAAGTTGAATTGCTGAACGACGGTCCTGTAACTATAATCATCGACTCAAAAACAAAAGAATAAAACTATGGATTTGGAGAATGAAAATCAACCGGTCTCACTATCAATTGCGGATGCCCAACAACAGGTAGACAATTGGATAAAAACCTATGGGGTGCGCTATTTTAGCGAATTAACCAATATGGTACTGCTGCAGGAAGAAGTAGGCGAATTAGCTAAAATCATTGCCCGCTTGTACGGAGAACAGACTTTCAAAGAGAGCGATAAAGCCTATGATATGGAAGATGAAATGGGCGATGTATTATTTGTACTCATTTGTCTGGCCAACCAAACAGGTATCGATTTGGAGAAAGCATTCGCCAAAAACATCCAGAAAAAAATAACCCGTGATAAAACGCGCCACATCAACAATCCAAAACTTAAATAAATGAACAAGTACATCAATACTTTAAGCGAATATAACACTGCTTTGGATGACCAAAAAATAGCAGAAAAGGTAGAACAAATCATCAGTAAAAATCTCGATTCAGCAAAGAAAGAAGAAGTTTACAAACTACTTTTGAATTGCATCGATTTAACTTCGCTGAATAACACAGATAACACTCAACAAATTATCAGATTCACCGAGAAGGTTAATCAGTTTGATCAGGATTTTCCGCAATTAGATAACGTGGCAGCGATCTGTGTTTACCCTAATTTTGTAGGAACGGTACGCAGCCATCTGGAAGTTGATAAAGTAAAAATCGCTTCGGTTTCAGGTGGGTTCCCCTACTCTCAGACCTTTACCGAAATCAAAGTGGCAGAAACCTCACTGGCTATAATCGACGGTGCGGATGAAATTGACATTGTAATGAATTTAGGTAATTATATCGCAGGTGAATTTGAAGAATTAACCGACGAGATCTCAGAAATCAAAGACAGCTGCCGTGAAGCGCATCTGAAAGTGATATTGGAGACCGGCACTTTAAAAACAGCTTCGAACATCAAAAAAGCGGCTGTTTTGGCCATCTTTTCAGGCGTTGATTTCATCAAAACATCTACTGGAAAAACACTTCCCGGGGCAACTTTAGAGGCTGCTTATGTGATGTGTGAAGCCATTAAAGAATACCACGAGAAAACGGGTAAAATGATCGGTTTTAAAGCCGCAGGAGGCATTGTTACCACGGAAGACGCCGTGAAGTATTACTGCATTGTAAAAGAAGTATTAGGCGAAAAATGGTTGAATAACCAATACTTCAGAATTGGTGCCAGTAAATTGGCAAATAATCTGTTGGGAGATATATTCAGTAAAGAAGTAGCCTTCTTCTGATCCTGTAATGCCCATAAAAAAAGCCCTGTTTTCTGCAGAAAACAGGGCTTTTTTTATGAGTGATTTTATTTAAGTAATAGGATCGAATTAATGTCGTATTAATTTGACTGCATCTCTACCCCTAAATCTAAAGAGGACTTTGCGTAAGCACAATCATTATGATAGGAGCTTTATTTGTCAATAAGCGAGCAGTTTGTTCTGATTTCACTGCAGCTAAAGCCCCCTTCAGGGGTCCCGATTGCTATCGGGAGGGGGTGATACGACAATAAATTTTATTTATTACTTATTCCTTTGAATTGTATAATCCAAAACTGTGATCAAAGACTCTTTCTGAGGTGTATCGGGTAACAAATCTAAACAGGCTACGGCTTTCTCCCTGAGTTCTTCCATCTTCTGCTGCGCAGACTCTATACCGTGATTAGCAAGCGTAAATTGTATGAGGGTTTGAATATTTTCAGTTGAATAATCTTTTTCATTGATAATAGCCATCATTTGTTCGTTCTCTTTACCTGAAGTCGCATTGAGAGCATAAATCAAAGGAAGCGTTATCTTTCCTTCCCGTATATCATTACCCGTAGGTTTACCTACTTCATCAGACTTATAATAATCGAAAATATCATCCCTGATCTGAAATATAAGACCCAAATAGTAGGCGAATTTCTCCAATTGCTTAATAGTTTCTTCGGATGAATCAACACATAACGCCCCTACCCTGAAACATGTTTCAAACAAAGACGCCGTCTTTTTATATATAATCTTGAAATAGTTTTCTTCAGAGATGAGAATGTTGTCCGCGGAACACATTTGCTGAATTTCCCCGTCTACAGAAATGGCAGCAAAATCAGCAATCGCTTTGATTACTTTAATATCTGAAGTCTGAGTAGCTTTTTTCAGCGTAATGGAAAGGAAAAAATCACCTAATAAAACAGCTAATTTGCTATTAAATTTGGCATTTACCGTATCTATTCCCCGACGCATATTTGTCTCATCAATCACATCATCATGCAATAAAGTAGCATTGTGAAGCAACTCCAATGCAATAGCAGCATCAAGAGTTTTCGCATTTACCTCGCCTGATGCACATTTAGCGGCTAATAATACCAATATGGGACGAAGGTTTTTGCCTTTTTTTTGTAAAAAATGATTGACTGCTTTTTCAATTAATTCATTATCAGACTGTAATGATTCTCTGAAAACTTCATCAAAGCGCTCTATTTCATTTCGGACCGGTTTCTTTATCTCTGTAAGTATGTCCATAATAGCTGATTAAGCAACAAAAATAGTAATTTTTTCCCTATCTTTACCATTAAAATTCACTGATAATGACCAATCAAAAGAAACTCTTTCTACTCGATGCATATGCATTGATATATCGTGCCTATTATGCTTTCATTAAAAATCCACGAATTAACTCCAAAGGACAAAATACTTCTGCCGTATTTGGATTCATAAATACCCTGGAGGAAATATTAAGGAAAGAAAATCCTACGCACATTGCAGTCGCATTTGATCCGAGCGGTCCTACATTTCGCCATGAATTATTTGAACAATATAAAGCTCACCGGGATGAGACTCCCGAGGTAATTCGTCAATCTATACCCATTATTAAAGATGTAATCAGCGCCTATAACATACCCATTCTATTATATCCGGGTTTTGAAGCGGATGATGTAATTGGAACATTTGCAAAATTAGCTGAAAAAGAAGGTTTTACAACCTACATGATGACTCCGGATAAAGACTATGCACAGTTAGTTTCAGATAATATTTACATATTAAAACCCAAGTCGATGGGTAATGATCTGGAGACTCTGGGAATAGAAGAAGTTAAGCAAAAATTTCTGGTAGAAACACCCGATCAGGTTATCGACTTACTCGGCCTCATGGGTGATGCAGCAGATAATATACCCGGATGTCCCGGAGTAGGAGAAAAAACTGCTCAGAAACTATTAGGTCAATTCGGCTCAATTGAAAATCTTTTGGTAAACACTCATCAACTAAAAGGTGCCCTAAAAGAAAAAATAGAAAACAACAAAGATTTGATCACACTATCAAAATTGTTGGCTACCATTAAAATTGATATTCCGGTTGAGTTTGACGAAAGATCTTTAGTGCGCAAAGAAATTGATGAAGCAAAACTTTCGGCTCTATTCGATGAACTGGAATTTCGCAATTTAGGAAACCGGGTTTTCAAAAGTAAACCGACAGAGGTAAAAAAGGCCCCTGTTCAAGGCTCTCTATTTGACATATTTGACGGTGAGAGTACGGAAGAAAAAAAATATTCAACTCTCAGCGACTTAAAATCCACGCCTCACAGCTATTATTTACTTGATAATGAGGAAAAAATAGACGATTTTACCTCTAAAATTTCATGTTGCAAAATTGCATCATTTGACACAGAAACAACGGGAGTTGATCCAATTACTGCAGAATTGGTAGGTTTATCATTTTCCATGAAGGAAAACGAGGCATTTTACATTCCTCTCCCACCCGACCGCGAAAAAGTAATTTCTGTTCTTGAAAAGTTGAAACCTTTCTACGAAAATGAAAATATTCTGAAAGTCGGACAAAACATCAAATACGATTATATCGTTTTGAGAAATTACGGTATCGAGGTAAAAGGAAAAATGTTTGATACCATGGTTGCCCATTATTTACTGCAACCTGAAGTTCGACACAACATGGACTTACTTGCCGAAATTTATTTGAAGTACAAAACCATCCACATCGATGAACTGATTGGTCCAAAAGGTAAAAATCAAAAAACGATGCGAGACGTTCCTCTCGGAATAATTTCTGAATACGCTTGCGAAGATGCTGACGTAACTTTAAAATTGAAAAATAAATTGGAAGCTGAAATTTCAAAAAATGGATTGGAAAATTTATTTTACGAAATTGAGATGCCGTTGGTCATCGTTTTGGCGGAAATGGAAATTTCAGGTGTTCGCGTAGATAACCATGCACTGAGTCAATCGTCCAAAGAAATCACCAATCAATTAATAAATATTGAAAATTTAATTTTTGAAATTGCGGGCCACCCCTTTAATATTAATTCCGCTCAGCAGGTTGGTACAGTTTTATTTGAAGAGTTAAAGATTATCGAAAAGGCAAAAAAAACAAAAACAGGTCAATATTCAACCTCCGAAGAGGTTTTGGAAGGATTGAAAGGAAAACATCCAATCGTTGAAAAAATACTGGAATACCGTGGATTAAAAAAGTTGTTAAGTACATATATTAACGCCCTACCCGAATTGATTAATCCACGTACCGGAAAAATTCATACCTCATTTAACCAAACCGTAACTTCTACAGGAAGATTAAGTTCCAGTAATCCCAACTTACAGAATATTCCTATCCGGGATGAACAAGGTAAAGAGATCAGAAGAGCATTTATTCCGGATGAAAATTGTCTGTACTTTTCAGCTGATTATTCACAGATTGAATTACGGATTATGGCACATTTAAGCCAGGATTTAAGTATGGTTGAAGCCTTTAAAACAAACCAGGATATCCATGCTGCCACCTCTTCAAAGATCTTTAAAGTTTCTATAGACGAAGTAACAAAAGAGATGCGCCGCAAGGCAAAAACAGCAAACTTTGGTATCATTTATGGTATCTCCGTATTTGGATTAGCAGAAAGACTTACAATACCGAGAGGAGAAGCTAAAGAGCTTATAGATGGTTATTTTGAGTCCTATCCTCAAGTGAAGGAATACATGGAAAAAAGCATACAAAATGCAAAAAGAGATGGCTATGTTACGACTTTATTGAACAGAAAAAGAATGTTACCCGATATAAATTCAGGTAATGCTGTTGTTCGGGGTTATGCAGAACGTAATGCCATCAATGCTCCTATCCAGGGAACTGCGGCTGACATCATAAAGATCGCTATGGTAAAAATACATAACCGGTTTAAGAAGGAGAATATTCAATCCAAAATGATATTACAGGTTCACGATGAGTTGAATTTCAGTGTATTAGAATCTGAAAAGGAAAACGTGGAACGGATTGTAATTGAAGAAATGGAGAATGCGTTACCTCTATCAGTTCCATTGAAAGTAGAAGGTGGATTTGGTAATAATTGGTTAGAAGCACATTAATTTGGATCTAAAAAATCCACAAATGACAATTTAATTATCACACCGTATAATGAATTTACAGCTACTCCCCTTTTCATGAAAACCAGCAGATTACTGATGCTCATCCACTGATGTTTAGAGGGGGGAATACTCTATACTAATATACCAAAAGAGGATTGTTTCACGGGAAACAATCCTCTTTTTATTTATCTTAAGTATCTATCAAAATGCCGATAAAAATAGTCCGATATCATGGGCAGGTAAATTAAAATGATTACCTAAAGGTGTGTTAACCAATTTGCCCTTGTAAACGTATACACCATGTCTGAAACCAATATCAAATTTTATTTTATCATTAATTCCGCCCAATTCACCAATATCCAAAATCATGGGTACAAAAATATTACTTAGTGCAATAGAAGCCGTTCGGGATACTCGGGAACTTATATTGGGGACGCAATAATGAAGAACCCCAAATTTCTCAAATATAGATCCATTTTTAGAGAAATCACATTCCGAAGTTTCAAAACAGCCACCCTGATCAACGCTCAGATCAATAATCACCGCTCCTTTCTTCATTTCTCGCACATAATCTTCTGTCACAATGAAACGTTTATTTCCATTCATATGTCTCAAAGTACCGATTACCACATCAGCTGTTCGCAGGATACTCTTCAGCACACTGGGATGAAAGGTTGAAGTATACAATGTACGACCTAAATTGCGCTGCATATCCCTTAACTTACTGATATCGTTATCAAAAACTTTTACGGATGCACCTAAAGCAAATGCAGCCCGTGCTGCTACTGCTCCGGCTATACCAGCGCCCAGAATAACGACCTCTGTTGGTGATACTCCGGGTAATCCACCTAATAGAATACCCTTTCCCCCACTCTCGTTACTAAGTAATTCTGCAGCTATTAAAATAGCAGCAGAACCTTCTATTTCGCAAAGCGAATTGACTACAGGAAAACTAAGTTTATTATCCGCCATTAACTCATAAGCAACCGCATTGATCCGTTTTTTAATAAGTTTTTCAATGCTTTTAGCAGAGAAATTAGCGAGTTGTAACAAAGAAAAAAGTGTGGAATCGTCCTTCAATAAATCAACTTCCCGTGGTGTTGGAGGCTTTATTTTCATTACAATATCAGCCTGGAAAACCTCGGATTTACTTTGTACAATTTGTGCGCCTGCTTCACTGAATTTATTGTCGGCATAGTTAATACCCAGCCCGGCATCAGTTTCAACAATAACGGAATGTCCTGCTTCCACCAATATTTGTACAGCTTCAGGAGTAAGAGCCAATCTCTTTTCAAAATCATGCTCCTCTTTTGGTAAACCAATCACCAATTGATTCTTATCGTGATTAAGTTTACATAGACACTCTTTGGGAAACAACGCTGCTTCTGATTCAGATAAACGATACCGCATATGTTGATACTATATAATATTTATTACACCATATTATAAACCGTGTCTGTTGGATATTTCCAGCATTTTATGAATAGATTTGACTGCTATTTTACACAACTCCTCCTCTACCGTAATTTCCGGAAGTTCGTATTTCAAGCAGTTATACAATTTTTCAAGCGTATTCAGACGCATAAAATTACACTCATTGCAAGCACATGTACTGTCATTGGGAGGTGCGGGAATAAACTCTTTATCCGGATTGTGCTTTTTCATCTCGTGAATAATTCCTGATTCTGTAGCTACGATAAATTGCTTGTTATCTGAGTTTGTAGCAAATTTCAACAATGCCGCAGTAGATCCAATAAAATCAGCCAATGTCAGGACCACTTGCTTACACTCAGGATGGGCTAAGATTAAAGCCTCCGGATATTGCTTTTTCAGTTCTACAATCTTTTCAACGGAGAATTGCTCATGTACATGACAGGCACCATTCCATAAAAGCATTTTACGGCCCGTCACGCTGTTTAAATAATTTCCAAGGTTACGATCCGGTCCGAAGATAATTTTCTCATCAGCGGGGAAACTATCGATAATTAGCTTTGCATTTGTAGAGGTAACCACTACATCAGTCACTGCTTTTACAGCTGCTGTTGTATTTACATACGAAACGACGGTATGATCCGGGTGTCGTGCTACAAAGTCGGCAAAGTCTTCGGCAGGACAACTATCCGCTAACGAACAACCCGCATTAAGGTCAGGAACCAACACTTTCTTCTGCGGTGATAGAATCTTAGCCGTTTCCCCCATGAAGTGAACACCGCAAAGCACAATGATGTCAGCTTCCGTTTTAGAAGCCCATTGAGCCAATGCCAGACTATCTCCTACAAAATCGGCAATATCTTGTATTTCGTCACGCTGATAATAGTGCGCCAGGATAATGGCATTCTTTTCCTTTTTCAGTTTTTCAATTTCAGAAGGAAGATCGATACTTTGATCCACCGGGGCATCAACGTATCCCTTTGAAATGTCAACACTCATACTTATTATATTTATTAATAGATTAAATGAAATGAAAGATATGATTATTATAATAGCCTGTTAATAGAGTTGACAAATATATTTCAAAAAAACGGCAAGGTAGGGTTATGAATAGGTTTTTGTCTTTATCAACAAGTTTTATAATGTCGAATAATTTGATTTTCTTTGCTTTAAATTCTTTTCAACAGCACGTTTATAAGTTACAAATTTAAAAACTTTCGATTGCATTGCCTATTGATAACTCATAAAATTGCAGTTAAAAAGAAAAAAACAAAAAGGCAAAAACTAATTTGGAGAATTCATATCGTTGCGGCTATATAAATAGTTTTGAAATATGAGAGAGAAAGTTTTCATTTATGATGAAATTCTTTTAAGCTGTTTTCAACATGGATTTGATAGTTTGTTAACATTGTTGGTAAATCCATTATTCCACAGAATATCAATTAAATAACTCATTTATACACCGAATTGTTTAGTTTTCGTCTGTAATCGGTAAAATATGCATGAGCTCTTTGCTCTCTAAATATAGTAAAAGTATGAGAAAACTGAAAATAACCGAGTTGAATCGTATATCAAAAGATGAATTTAAACAGGTTGAAAAGATTCCTTTAATCGTTGTATTAGACAATGTTAGGAGTTTGAATAATGTAGGTTCCGTATTCAGAACTTCAGATGCTTTTTTAGTGGAAGCTATTTATTTGTGCGGAATCACCGCCACTCCCCCACAACCTGAAATTCATAAAACAGCATTGGGAGCCGAAGACTCTGTAGATTGGGTATATTACGAAGATACATTAGATGCTGTAAATCAGCTAAAAAGAAACGGATATAATGTGTTTTCCATTGAACAGGTTGAAAACAGTACGATGTTAACTGACCTGGTATTGGATCATAATAGTAAGTATGCTGTGATATTGGGTAACGAAGTTAAGGGAGTTCAGCAAGAAGTTGTCAGTAATTCAGACGGATGTATTGAACTTCCACAGTTTGGAACCAAGCATTCTTTGAATGTTTCTGTTACTGCAGGCATAGTTATCTGGGACTTTTTCAAACAGTTGAAAAAGTAAGCTTATCCCCTATCCAATTGATTTTACCTAACAGATATACAGCTGTTTAATACATTAAACAGCCTGTTGAAAAGCATTGTTGATAATGTTGAAAAGGCTATTTTTTAAACCTAATCAATACGAATATAAAATGGAGTTATTACCTATGGGGTGTAACTCCTTTTTTTATTGTTTTCAACCTGATATAAACGTCTCAAATTACTGTATTGTAGAATATCTAGGATCTTCCCTTCATTTTATCGTAATGAAAAAGGTGTAATGTTCACTGAATTAGCACGTTGTATAAAACACTATCTGTTTAAAAAGCGAGTGTTAACTTTGTTCATAACCGACTTTTACGCAAATATATTTCAATGTTATTTTAATGCTCATAAAGTTGTTTGTTATATGTAATTATATTTTGTATAGCGCATAAAATCAGACATATAGCAAAATAAACAGGTTGTTGATATCTATTGTTGATAATGTTGAAAACTCTACTTATTAACCGGATGAAAACACTTTATTGAATTGTTTAAATGATGTTTATATGTTCAATATTGATGGATGATGTACAGATATTCTAATTTGTTAGCTGAAAACTTTGTTTATTTCTCTGATCAGCTTTCAAAATATATGTGCTATAACATTGGAATACAATGTTATAAGATTTAAACATGATGTTTATTTAGTACCTGTTGATAATGTTCAAAACTCTACCATCATGCCAATTGAAGGAACAATAGTACCGTCTCTTTGGCTGATTTCTTTCATTATATATTTCTCCGGATTAGCCGGGTCAGTAATTCCAGTACTATTGATTACAACAGGTTGTTGATACTGTGTATTCATAGCATTCTGCAGATCGAGGTAAAATCCCAGCATCCAATTTTTGAAAAAGTAGGTTTTATCAATGCGAACATCCAGTTGTGTAAATAGGGGAAGACGCAATGCATTATATTTATTATAATCCAAATATGGGCGGTTTTGAGCATCCCAGGCAGCTTTGATGGCTGATTTTTCCAGATCGTACGGTGTATAAGGTGCACCGCCGACAGCTCTGAATTTAGCTCCGAAGGACCAGTTTCGTGGCAATGACCAATTTCCGGTAAAGGTGAATAAGTGACGGTTGTCCCAGGCTGAAGGAATATATTGGTTGTTTTCAGGACTTTTAAACTCACTTCTGACATAAGTATAGGCTGCGATGAGATTGAGATTGCTATGGCCAAACCAACGGGCAAGAAGTTCTATTCCGTAAGCTCTTCCCTGAGCGGTAGAATTAACGCTTTCCGTTCCCAGCACATTATAGTCGTTCCCTTTAGACGATAAAGGAATGGAATCGGTGAGGGAAAGCAGACCATTGCTGTATTTTTTGTAAAAGCCTTCCAGGGTCAGTCTTATAAAGTTGGTAGGTCGATGTTCAAAACCTATTACTAATTGATCTGATATGCAGTATTTCAGATTATTAGACCTGTTGATAAGTTGGCCGGTATTATCTTTAAAACCTAATACCGTGTAGGGGGGAAGTTGATAAAAACGCCCTGCATTTCCATTCGCGAAAAAGTTTCTGAACAATTGATACGAAAATGATAGTCGGGGAGAAAGTTGTTTCAATGGATTATTCATTGAAGTTGCATAATTATTGGCATCGGTGCGTATGCCAAATGAAGCAGAGAATAAACCATCGGGATTCTCATAATTAACCGAACCGAATATTCCCCATTTAAATAGCTTTAAATCAGTATGGTAATTTAATGTCTGAGTTAAGTTATCCACATAGATTTGTTGTTGTGTTATATTATAATAATGAGCTAGTTCGGAATTCATGCCAGTCACAATTCTAAAAATATTGATTAAACTACTATTTTCAAATCGAAGTTTAATTTCTTGTTCGGATGACTGATAATCGAGAATTTTATTACCGGAAGAACTTCGATTGTTATTTCTATATTTAACATTATTGTTATATAACCTATTAGTACTTAATACAACTGTTTGTACCCGTTTCCCGGCAAAATGTTTATAAACTGCTCCAAGTGTATACGTGTTTTGTTTGATTACAGGGAGTGTAGCCAGAATATACTTATTACTTTCAGATTGTCCGGTAGTATCGGTATTTAATTTCATATCGTCGATAGCCCCCAGTCCGAGCAGGGTAAGTTCATTTTTTTTATCGAACCTGATTTTGGTTTTAAACTGTGTATCGGTAAAGGTTGGCAGAAAAGGGAGATTTAAAGCTTTGAATAGTAATTGCAAATAAGATTGCCGAACAGAAAAAATAAAGGTTATTTTTTTGCCGATATGTCCATCGGCATTGACGCCAAAATCGGAAGATCCCAACACAAAACTGTAGTTGTGTTCTTCGGAATTTCCATCTTTCAATTTGAAATCGAGAATTGAGCTCAATGCGTTGCCTTTATTGGCCGGAAAAGCACCAGAGTAGAAGTCTGTCTCCCTGATCAATTCGGCGTTGATAATACCCACAGGACCCCCTGAAGCACCTTGTGTGGCAAAGTGATTGATATTGGGTATCTCCACACCATCGATGTAATATCTGTTTTCTGCCGGTCCGCCACCTCGTACAATCAAGTCATTTCGATAACCGGTAGGAGAGGAGGCCACTCCCGGAAACGATTGTATCACCCGTGAAATATCACGGTTAGCTCCCGCGCTCTTTTCTATTTCAGTGAATCCGATTACCCTCATGGAAATGGGACTTTCTGTTATTTTGCGGAATGGCGTTGCTTTTACCTGCACTTCATTGAGCAGTTTGGTGTTTTCTTCCAGTTCCACCGTGATGAATTTATCTTTAGAAGATAGTAGGAATTCCGGGGATAAATAACTGTTATAACTTACACTGCTTGCCTGTATACGATATGTGCCCGGTTTCAGTTTGGAAATAGTAAAATAACCTAAGGAATCGGTAGTAGTACCGTTTGTAGTATTCCAGATTATCACATTGATGTAGGGCAGAGGTTCACGGGTCTTCTTATCTATCACATTTCCCTTTATTGAATAGGTTATTTGCTCCATAGAAGACACTGTGGAAATAATCAACATACTGATTAATAATGGGTATATTCTTTTCATTGTTAGATATCGCTGTTTGTAATGAATATAAATAGTTCTCGTAATCCAATAACAATTCCGTTAACAAATGGGTTCAGTTTCTTTTTTATTTATTCGCCTAAAAGACTTACCTTTGCGCTCTAAAAAATAATTCAGTAACAACTTATGGCATTACAATGTGGAATCGTAGGTTTGCCTAACGTAGGAAAATCTACTCTATTTAACTGTCTTTCGAATGCGAAAGCTCAATCAGCCAACTTCCCTTTCTGTACTATCGAACCTAACGTGGGCGTAATTACCGTTCCCGATGAGCGTCTCAATAAATTGGCCGAACTGGTCAAACCTAATCGTATTGTACCAACAACTGTTGAAATTGTAGATATTGCAGGTTTGGTAAAAGGAGCCAGTAAAGGGGAAGGATTGGGAAATAAATTCCTTGCCAACATTCGCGAAACTGACGCTATTATTCATGTATTGCGTTGTTTCGATGATGATAATGTTACACATGTGGATGGAAGTGTGAATCCGATCCGTGACAAAGAAATTATTGACTTCGAACTTCAGATAAAAGACCTTGAAACTGTAGATGCCCGCATTGCCCGTGTGCAAAAAATGGCGCAGACCGGAGGAGATAAAACAGCCAAGCAAGCATACGAAGTACTGATTCGCTTTAAAGAGGCTCTGGAACAGGGAAAACCGGCGCGAACAGTGACTTTTGATAGCAAAGATGATCAGAGATTAGCCCGCGAACTTTTCTTGTTGACTTCAAAACCGGTACTTTACGTTTGTAATGTAGATGAAGCAAGTGCCGTAAATGGCAATAAGTACGTGGAAATGGTGCGCGAAGCTACGAAAGAAGAGAATGCTGAAATTCTGATTGTAGCAGCCCAAACTGAATCGGAAATTGCCGAATTTGATACTTACGAAGAGCGTCAGATGTTTCTAAATGAGATTGGATTGGAAGAGTCAGGTGTTGCCCGTTTGATTAAAGCAGCCTATAGATTGTTGAATCTTGAAACTTACTTTACTTGCGGGGTGCAGGAAGTACGTGCCTGGACTTACCTGAAAGGAAGCAAGGCACCACAGTGTGCTGCTGTGATTCACACTGATTTTGAAAAAGGATTTATCCGTGCCGAAGTAATCAGATATGAGGATTTTATCACTTTAGGTTCAGAAGCTGCTTGTAAAGAGGCAGGAAAAATGAATGTGGAAGGAAAAGAATATGTAGCCCACGATGGTGACATTATGCACTTCCGTTTTAATGTGTAATACTCAATCCAAGTCACAAAAAAAGGAGTTGCAGATCATATCTGCAACTCCTTTTTTGCATTTATTTTATTTCTGATCCGGATGAAGTCGTTTGTCAGCTCCCCACATCAGTTTGGTGCGCAATGTGTCGAAATAGGTATGCGAAATACGTTTCACTACACGAATGGGGAGATCCGCTTTTCGGATTTGAAATTTACAAGCTTCTACAGCATGTGAACGGCCATCCAGTGCAATCAGGAAGTTGCGGTTGCGACTTTCTACCTGTAGCGTAATGGTCAGGTTATCCGGTACTACCAATGGACGAACTGTCAGACTGTGAGGTGCAATAGGAGAGAGGACAAAATTATTAGCCTGAGGCATTAGTATCGGGCCACCCACACTCATGGAATAAGCGGTTGATCCGGTTGGAGTAGCCACTATTAAACCATCAGCCTGATAAGTATTCAGAAATTGATCATTTAGCCATGTGTGGATAGTAATCATCGAGGAGCTGTCCTGCTTCATCACTGCAATTTCATTCAGGGCAAAACGAGACTGACCAAAACATCCGTTGCAGATATCCAGTTCAAGCTGAGAGCGATCTTCTACTACATATTCGTTATTGAAAATCTCATTGAGAGCAATTTCAATATCACTTTCTGCGACATCAGCCAGAAAACCTAATCGTCCTGTATTTACTCCAAGAATGGGAATTCCTTTTCGGCCAACACGTTCGGCGGCATTTAGGAATGTTCCGTCACCTCCCACGCTAATTGCCATATCTGCTTCAAAATCAGAGCTGTCAATCAAACCTTTTATTACAGGGTGAAAGCTCTGATTAGTTTCCAAAAATTGGTAAAAATCCTGGCAGACATATACTTCTGCTTTGTGCTCATCCAGTAATTGAAAAAGGCGCAAAACGGGGTGGGCTTTCTCAGTCTGGTAGGTATTTCCAAAAATGGCAATTCTCATGTGTGATATACAAATGTTTTTACACTAAGCTTACTGAAACTTGTGAGAAAATTTTTACTCATCCGTTGTAAGCATTTACAAGCTCAAGACACGCCCTACATGTTGATATAATAAAATAGCTCATCTAATCTTTTTTGAGCTACTTCATCCACAACGCCCTGATTTAAATAAGACAAAACCAGCTTGTAGTGGAAGCGTTCCAGGCTTCTGGCAATAGGATCAGCATCATCTACATTAACCTTAAAGGCTACATAGATATTTCCTGATGGTGATGGAAATGAACTCAGATTAATGATGTGAGCATTGTTATTTTCCACCAGGCGGGCAATTTCGCTGACGAGATAATCTTGCTCGGCAACTTCAATTACTAAAATAGCACCCGATTTACTTGTCCCTAATAATAGAGAAAGAGCCTCAAGCAGTTTGCCCTGTGTGATCACGCCCAAATATTCGTTGTCATCACCAACTACAGGGATTATGCTCAATTTATTAGAAGTGATCCTTTCCAGTGCCTCTAATAAATTTCCGTTTGTCTTAACAGCCGGAGAAAAATACCAGGCTTTACCTAGTTGATCGTCAAGTGATTCCATTCGATAAGCATCGCGTTCGGATACCAGGCATAAGTATTTTCCATTATCAACCAGCGGCAGATGGCTTACTTTGAATTCTTCCATCAATGCCAAAGTGGTTTCCCCCGTATCTGAAGGTTTCAGAAACGGGATTTCTTTTGTGAGTAATTCTTTGGTCAGATTCATCGTATTTGGTACAAATCTATTAATTTTGCAGATTGATGAGAAGATAGCTAAGCTATCCTAGCTACAAAGTTTAAAAAAAGTTTCGGTTTTTTTGAATTTTGAGAGAAAAAAAACTTCTTTCTTTACAAAATATCTCTAGAAATAATAATCTCTGATGACAAAACTAAGCGTAAATATAAATAAGATCGCTACTTTGCGTAATTCACGAGGTGGAAATGTGCCGGATGTGGTCAAAGTAGCCATTGACTGTGAAACCTATGGTGCAGAAGGTATTACGGTACATCCTCGCCCGGATGAAAGACATATCCGATATGCCGATGTATATAACTTACGATCCGTTATAAAAACTGAGTTCAATATTGAAGGTTATCCTTCAAAAGAATTTGTTGAGCTTGTGTTGCGTGTAAAACCAGCTCAGGTAACTTTGGTACCTGATGCTCCCGATGCTATTACTTCTAATCATGGTTGGGATACTGTCGCACATTTCGATTTTCTGGTTGAAATCATTGAAAAATTCAGCTCAGCAGGTATTCGTACATCCATTTTTGTGGATGCTGATCTGAAAATGGTAGAATTTGCAGCAAAAACAGGTACAGATCGTATCGAGCTTTATACTGAACCTTATGCTACCAATTATCCTAAAAACAGAGATGCAGCTATTGCTCCTTTTCTAGAGGCTGCTAAGCTGGCACGTAAACTAGGATTGGGACTGAATGCTGGTCACGATTTAAGCCTTGAGAATCTGGGCTGGTTCTATAAAAATATTCCCTGGACAGAGGAAGTATCAATTGGTCACGCTCTGATTTCAGATGCGCTGTATATGGGACTGAAGACTACGATTCAGAAATACAAAGAGTGTTTACGTTAATCTCTCACTGATTCTCGTATGGACGAAAAACAAAGTCGGATTTACGGAGCCCTAGGTTCTGCTTTTTTACATTTGCTCATCCTCGCTGTAATGTGGCACTTTGGTCTTTCTCATATCATTAAGCCAAAAGATGATGAAGGAATTGAAGTGATGCTGGGAAATGTAGAACAGGCCAGCGGGAGATTTGCCCCGGGGGAGATAAAACCTCAGGCGCAGGAGGCTGTGGATATTTCCTCGCCACGTCCGGCGACGCATGTTCAATTAGCCCCTGTTCTTACTCAGACTCATGAAGAGTCAACAGAGATGCTGGAGCAGAAGAAAAAACTGCAGGAGCAGCGTAAGCAAGATTTGCTCAAACAAACAGAAGAAAACCGTTTGCACGAGGTTGAAAGACAACGACTAGCAGATGTTCAGCGTCAAAAAGAGGCAGAGCAACGCAAAATCAATGAAATCAATAAAAAGATGAGCGGCGCTTTCGGTAGCGGCGGTCATTCAGGAAGCAGCGGCATTGCAGCTTCTGGTAAAGGATTTCAGGGAAGTCCTACCGGTAACTCAA
Organism: Bacteroidales bacterium; assembly: GCA_963668555.2. Classification (GTDB taxonomy): domain Bacteria; phylum Bacteroidota; class Bacteroidia; order Bacteroidales; family UBA7332; genus CAXXIC01. Next base: position 1,995,298 of record CAXXIC010000001.1, on the reverse strand, counting down.
CTTCGGGTGCAACTTCCGGAGTAGGGGGGAAAGGTTCTTCCGTTTCTTATTCGTTGAATGGAAGATCTGTTAGCGGAGTGATATCACGTCCAAGCTACAGCGATCAGGTTGAAGGAAAAATAGAAGTCGAAATTGTTGTATCGCCCGAAGGACGGGTTATTTCGTCTGAAATAGATATTGCACATACATCAATCGCCAGTGGATCAATGCGTCAGGCAGCTCGTCGAGCCGCAATGCAGACTCGTTTCAACAATATTTCATCCAATGAAAATCAGATAGGATCCATTACATACGTTTACCGTTTGACCCGCTGATTCTTCTTTACGCCATCCTGCTCATTTATTGGAATTTTGAATTTAAAGGCAGAACAAACTTCACCTAAAAGTTGTTTTTCCTTCGTTCTTATAACCTCAAAATCGTATATAATATGAAAAAATGTTTTGTGTTTTTAGCCGATGGTTTTGAAGAGACTGAAGCTATTGCAATCATCGATGTTTTGCGAAGAGGAGAGCTTAGTGTAGAGATAATCTCAGTATCTGGTAAAAAAGAGGTTACCGGTGCGCATGGAATTACTGTTTTGGCAGATAAGTTATTTGATGAAGTATCTTACGACAATGGAGAAATGCTTATCTTGCCCGGAGGTATGCCAGGAACACTGAATCTCAACAAACATGAGGGGTTGAAGAGACTCTTAAAATCGTACAACGAAGCCGGAAAATATTTGGGAGCTATTTGTGCTGCACCTTTAATTCTTGGTGGATTGGGGATTTTGAAAGGAAAAGAAGCTATTTGCTATCCCGGTTTTGAAGATAAACTTGAAGGAGCTACACTTTCGACCAAGCAAACCGTTGTTTCAGGCAAAGTGATCACTTCAATCGGAGTAATCAGCGCCGTAGAATTTGGTTTAAGTATCGTCAAGGTACTTCAGGGCGAAGGAATTGCAAATCGTACGGCTGCCGGTTTGTTGGTAGTATAGTTAAAATTCAGGGATATTTCAAAATTCGCACCCCAAATCTTTTTATATTACAATCATTTGTCTATTTTTGTGTGTTGAATCCGGATCAGAATGACTGATGAACAAAAAAAACTGCTGAGTAATTTTGAAGCCCGAGTAAGGCAATTGATGCTTCTTTGCGAATCGTTGAAAGAAGAAAATGCCCTGCTTAATAAGCTTGTTTGCCAAAAAGAGGAAGAATTGCAAAAAGCGGAAAGTTCATACAACGAACTTTTTTCCAGATACGAAAACCTGAAGCTGGCACAAGGTGTAGCCATGAGCGAAGAAGAACGCCGGAATGCCAAGGCCAGGTATACAAAATTAGTGCGGGAAATCGATAAATGCATCGCATTACTAAACGAATAGATGCAATGGACGATAAAATGACCATCAGCCTTAATTTAGTGGGTAAAGAGCATTATTTACGAATCGATCGAAAAGACGAACAAAATATACGCTTAGCCGCTAAACTGTTGGGAAGTAAAATTTCTCAATATCAAGGCCAGTATGATGATATAAATTTGGGAGTGAAAGACTTTCTTTCTTTTGTTGCTCTACAGTTTGCTTACGAGTATGTCAAACTGCATGAAGATAAAAGTATGGAACCTTTACTGGATAAAATTAAGGATCTGAATGGAGATCTTGAATCTTTTTTGAAGGAAAAGTAGATTTTATAACCGAGATTTTAACTGCACTACATTTTGGGTATAGTTTATGCCCTGAATGCTAGTGCTTTTTTTATAACAACTAAATAACTAATTAACAAAATGCTTTATTTACTAATAGGAATTGCTTGCTTTGTCATAGGAGGCGTAGCTACCTGGATAAGCACCAAATTTATCTTCAAATCACGCTTTGAAGGCATCATCGAAGAGGCCAAAAAGGAGGCGGAAGTTATCAAGAAAAACAAATTGCTCGAAGTTAAAGAGAAGTTCATTAACCTGAAAGCCGACCTTGAGAAACAGGTGACGGCTCGTAATGCAAAGATTCAGTCGGTTGAAAGCAAACTGAAACAGCGCGAGATGCAGATGAATCAGAAGCAGGACGAACTGCAAAAGAAGACCTCTGAAGCTGAATCACTGAAGGAAACATTTGAAAATCAACTTGCTGTTGTTGAGAAAAAACAACAAGAGGTAGATAAAATGTATCATGAAGAGATTAGTCGTCTCGAAGCTATTTCGGGTCTGTCGGCTGATGAAGCGAAAGAGAAATTGGTTGAGTCTTTAAAAGAAGAGGCCAAAACCGATGCTGCGTCTTACATCAACGAGATTATGGACGAGGCTAAAATGACAGCGAATAAAGAAGCTAAACGCATTGTTATCCAGTCAATTCAACGAGTAGCTACCGAAACAGCCATTGAAAATGCGGTAACCGTATTCCATATTGAATCTGATGAAATTAAAGGTCGCATCATCGGTCGCGAAGGTCGTAACATTCGTGCACTCGAAGCAGCTACAGGTGTTGAAATCATCGTGGATGATACCCCCGAAGCTATTGTACTTTCTGGTTTTGATCCTGTACGTCGGGAAATTGCACGTTTAGCACTTCACCAATTGGTAACTGATGGACGTATCCACCCGGCTCGTATCGAAGAGGTGGTGACAAAAGTCCGCAAACAAGTGGAAGAGGAGATTATCGAAACCGGTAAACGCACAACCATCGACTTGGGAATTCACGGATTACACCCTGAACTGATCCGTATGGTGGGTAAAATGAAATACCGTTCTTCTTACGGACAGAACTTGCTCCAACACTCCCGCGAAACAGCAAATCTTTGTGCCATCATGGCAGCGGAGTTGGGCTTAAATCCGAAAAAAGCGAAACGTGCGGGTCTGCTCCACGATATAGGTAAAGTGCCCGATGATGAACCGGAATTGCCGCACGCATTGCTGGGTATGAAATTAGCCGAGAAATTCAAAGAGAAACCCGATATTTGCAATGCCATTGGCGCTCACCACGACGAAGTGGAGATGACCAGCCTGTTGGCTCCGATTGTACAGGTTTGTGATGCTATATCAGGGGCTCGTCCGGGAGCACGTCGTGAGATTGTAGAAGCTTATATCAAACGATTGAATGATCTTGAAAGATTAGCATTATCTTATCCCGGGGTACTCAAAACCTATGCCATTCAAGCGGGTCGTGAACTGCGGGTAATTGTGGGTGCTGATAAAATTGACGATAAAGAGACTGAAAGCTTATCAAACGAAATCGCTAAACGTATTCAGGATGAAATGACCTATCCGGGTCAGGTGAAGATCACCGTAATCCGTGAAACCCGTGCGGTAAGTTTTGCGAAATAAGCTTCAAAGTAATAAGTTTTAGGTTATAAGTAATAAGTCATGGGTTTTATGCTTATCTTTGTATAAGAAAAGGATTTGAACGTATAACTTATTACTTAAAACCTTCGACATAGAAGGGGCTGTCTGGATTTGACAGCGGGTAGAAGAGGTATGTAAGCATGCAGAGCGTGGATGGTCGGCTCTATAATCTCGGACATCAAAACTCTAACTGGCGAAAATAACTTTGCTTACGCTGCTTAATCGAATAATAGTAGATCTAGCTTTATCCCGGTACTAGGTATTGGGACGTAACATCACCCGGAGGCTGTGGTTTCGAAGCAATCTGAATCGGTGGTGCAGCAATATCGGAACTAGCTGAAGGTTCTCCCCGGGCTCTCGGCGAAATTAAGGGGATAAGGTTTGAGTGGGTGGCTTCGGTCTTGCTCAGGCACGAAAATGAAGGCGAAGATAAGCATGTAGAAAGCGTATTGCTTCCTCGTTTGGACCGGGGTTCGACTCCCCGCAGCTCCACAGAGTATTCTAAAAAACGGCCTTGTATCGGAAAGATGCAAGGCCGTTTTATTTTTATTTTCTTTTCAAAAAGTATTGACGTTCCTCTTCCGGAAACTTCTCGATGGCATAGCGAAGCATAGTTCGTGGCATTTGCGTGGAGTATTGTATCAGAAAATCCACGAGAATAGTTTTATTGCGTTTGCCTACTTCGCGTAGCATCCAGCCGATGGCTTTGTGCATCAGGTCATGTTTATGATTCAGCAATTTTTCAGCCAACAACAGCATATCCGCAAAGTCGTCATTCCGGATAAATATAGAAGTCGTGAGGACTGCTATCCGTTGTTCCCATAGTGATTGACTCTCGGCCAGGCGGTAGATTAAGGTACGCTCTTTATCCAGCAGGTATTCCCCCAGGATGTAGCCGGCAGAGAGATCTACCAAATCCCAGTTGTTGATATATGTTGTGTTTTTGAGATAAAGACTGACAATATCTTTTCGTTCTTCTTCCTGTTTGGTTTTCTTAAAGCGGTTGACAAGAATTATCAGAGCAGTCAATCTGCATTCATGATAAGGTTCGTGAAGCAGAGATTCTATCTCTGACAAAGGAAGTTCTTTGAACGTTTTTGCGACAGTTCGCTGCTGGGGCACTGTGATACCCATAAAGAGATCACCTTCGCCATATTCGCCTTCTCCGGTTTTGAAGAAGCCTTGCAGCAGAAGCGCTTTTTCGGGATTGGCTATCGACTGCAACTCTTTTTTTATATCAGATGCTTTCATTGTGAAATGTGTTTGATACGAAAGTAATAAACTCTTTTGAATCTGTCCGGGTTTTGTCCTTGTTTTTCTAATAATGAAAAATTGTCTACCTTTGCGCCTCGTTTTCGGGAGGTTGTAGCAGTTTCTCTATAATATGCTTGCAAAAAGTAAGAAATGGAAAATATTTCCCGACTCGAATTCTAAACACTAAACAAGAAAACAAGTATGAAGAAAATCATTTACGCATTTTCACTTCTTATTATCTCTGCATTTGCGGTAAATGCGCAGCAAACTTCCGAAAATGTATTGAAGCTTCTGGCAAAAAAGAACATTATTTCTGCCAAAGAGGCTGACTCGCTGATTACCGTTGAGAAGAAAGCAGTTCCGGCTAAGAATTTTTACCTCTTGGATAAAGTAAAAATATTCGGATATGCTCACCTTGGATACAATTATACGGATAATGCAAAAGACACTGTTAGAAATAGCTTTGGGGTAAGACGCATCATTTCCTTTATAGAAGGTAAACTGACTGATAATATTACTTTTCAGATACAATCTAATCTCGGACCGGCACCTGCTTTGGTGGAATACTGGATGGAGTACGCTCCCAAGACTTACTTCAAGCTGAAAGTGGGTCAGATGAAACTGCCTTTCTCTCTTGAGAATATGATGTCACAATCGACCCTGGAGAACGTAACCAATTCGCAGGTGATCAATAGCCTGGTGGGTGGATCTACCGATGTATTAGGTACTGCAAATAGCGGTGGACGCGATGCCGGTATTCAGGTGGGCGGTAGTTTCCTGCCTTTCCAAAAAAGAAATCTGGTTGACTATCAGGTTGGGGTGTTTAACGGAAATGGTGTGAATAACGTGGACAATAACCGTTACAAAGATATTGTAGGAACATTGAGCGTTAATCCGTTATCGTTTCTGAAAGTCAGCAGCTCTATGTATCATGGTTTTGCCAAATATCCGAATACGGCTGTGAATCATCTTCGTAATCGCTGGGGGCTTGGTGCCGAAGTTACCACTAAATATATCTACGGACGTTCAGAGTATATTCATGGTACAGATGCCAATGTTAACCGTGAAGGTTATTACTTATTGCTGAATGGTCATGTGTGCTCGAAAGTTGACTTGATCGGTGAAATTGATAATTACCAGAAAAATGTAGATATTCATAACACACATACCACCAACTACCAAATCGGTGCGCAGTGGAACTTCTACAAAAGAAGTCGTTTGCAATTGCACTATGTGTACAGAGATAATAACGACGTGACTAAACCTTCTGAAAATGCCGTATTAGCACAGCTTCAGGTTGGATTTTAATACCGACTTCCTTATAACGAAAAAAAGCCGCACAACTGTTGCGGCTTTTTTTGTTAGATAAAGCTTTGCCTCTGAAATAGATCACACAAAGTTTATATCTTTGTTCTCTGTTTGTGAAAAAAAATTAAGTACAAATATCAGAAACCTTCTGAAAATTCGAATTTTCCTATGGCATTGAATTATATTTTCATCGCTTTTATCGTGATTGCTTTTGTGGTAGCCTTGATCAAGGCATTAGTTTGGGGCGACCTGAATGCCTTCTACGAAGTGATGCTCTCCACGTTCGATACTTCCAAAACAGCTTTTGAGGTTTCGCTGGGATTGACTGGGGCACTTTCGTTATGGATGGGAATAATGAAAATCGGAGAGCACGGTGGAATGATCAAGTTCTTTTCAAAGCTGATCAGTCCTTTATTTGTTCGCTTATTTCCTGAAATTCCAAAAGATCACCCTGCGATTGGTGCTATTTTCATGAATGTATCTGCCAATCTGTTAGGTCTGGGAAATGCCGCAACACCGCTGGGATTGAAAGCGATGAAGGAGATGCAGGAGTTGAATCCGAATAAGGATACGGCCTCCAATCCGATGATCATGTTTCTGGTGCTTAATACCTCGGGGCTGACTTTGGTGCCTGTGAGTATCATGGTGCTTCGGGCACAACTGGGCGCGGCCAATGCTTCGGATGTATTCTTGCCGATCCTGCTTGCCACCTTCTTTTCCACGATGATCGGGATACTTTCGGTAGCCATTATGCAGAAAATCAACCTGCTTAATAAAGTGATTATGGCATATCTGGGCGGTCTGACAGCGATCGTTGCTTCGATTATCTGGTTCTTCTCCCATTTGCCTCAGGATAAAATTTCCCTATATTCAAATTTCGGTGCAAGTTTTGCTCTACTGAGTATCATCCTTGGATTTCTCATTGCCGGGATGCATAAGAAAATCAATGTATATAACTCCTTTATCGAGGGAGCTAAAGAGGGATTTCAGACCGCGGTAATGATTATCCCTTATCTGGTGGCAATCCTGGTAGCTGTGGGTATGTTTCGTGCTTCAGGAGCCATGGGGATGCTGATAACCTCTTTAAAAATGGGATTTGACGCCATCGGAGTGAATTCACAGTTTGTAGATTCGTTGCCTACCGCCCTGATGAAGCCTTTGAGTGGGAGCGGGGCCCGCGGTATGATGGTGGATGCTATCAAAACGTTTGGCGCCGACAGTATTATCGGCCGAATGGTTTCCGTGATTCAGGGAGCCGCCGATACTACATTTTATATTCTGGCGGTTTACTTCGGTAGTGTAGGGGTAAAGAACACCCGCTATGCCGTGGGATGCGGTCTTATCACCGATTTCGCGGGAATTGTGGCGGCAATTTTGCTTACTTATCTGTTTTTCGGACATTAATTACGTTATAAGTTATACGTTTTAGGTTTTAAGTTATAGGTCGCAGGTCTTTGGGCTTGCGACTTTTCTATTTTGATAAACACCAAATATCCTCTTCTCGAAAAAGAAGGTTTTTACCCAATAACGGTTGTTTAATTTCAAATTACCTCATTTTCAAATTCTCAAATTATCCAATCAGTTTCCTATATGCTTGAATTTTATTACCTTTGCATCGTTTTTTAACGGTTAAAAACAGCACGCTTTTTATGAAGGATACTGTAGAACAATTTGAGCATGTTATTGCTATTTGCCGATCTCTTTTTGAGAAAAAACTGAAAGATTATGGTCCCGCATGGCGTATTATGCGTCCGCAATCCATTACCGATCAGATTTATATCAAGGCCAATCGCATACGCAGCATCGAGATAAAGGGTGTTTCAAAAATTGATGAAGGGATCCGTTCCGAATTTATCGGGATCGTGAACTATGGCATCATCGGGATCATTCAGCTCTCGCTGGGTTATGCCGACTCCTGCGATATTACGTCGGAAGAAGCCCTTGGAATGTACGACAACTACATGACTCAGACCAAAGAGTTGATGTATAAAAAGAATCACGACTACGACGAAGCCTGGCGCAGTATGCGTATCAGTTCTTACACCGATCTCATCCTGATGAAAATTCATCGTACCAAACAGATAGAAGATAATTGTGGTAAAACGATCGTATCAGAAGGCATTGATGCTAACTATATGGATATGATCAACTACTCACTATTCGGACTTATCAAACTAGAATTTGGAGAGCAGGAAGATGCAGCAATTTAAGAATATTCTGTTGTGGATCAGTCGTTTGTTGATTGCTTTTACGTTTATTTTTTCAGGATTCGTCAAAGCGATTGACCCGGTCGGCACTTCGATCAAATTTCAGGACTATTTGGCGGCGATGCATCTTGATTTTCTGGCAACGAATGCACTGGTTTTTGCTCTTCTTCTAGCTTGCATCGAGTTTTTGCTGGGGGTAAATGTGCTCTTGTCATTAAGTCCGCGTCATACTTCCTGGTATGTGTTGCTTTTTATGTCTTTCATGACTCCACTTACGCTTTATCTGGCGATTGCAAATCCCGTCAGTGATTGTGGGTGCTTCGGGGATGCTTTCAAGCTGACCAACTGGGAGACTTTTGGTAAAAATGTTGTGCTGATGGCTGCGACCGTCTTTTACTTTATCAATCGAAAAAGCGTTCCCTATCTATATAACAGGCATTTTCACTGGCTACCTTCGTTAGTTACTTTTGTTTTTGCCATGTTGGTAGCCTTGCATTGCTATTTCCATTTGCCTATTATCGACTTTCTACCGTATAAGGTTGGGACAAATATACTAAAAGGCATGGAGGTTCCGAAAGGAGCACCATCTGATGTCTACGAGTCTACCTTCATATATCAGAAAAATGGAGAGAAGAAGGAGTTTACTTTGCAGAATTATCCCGCCAACGATACGACCTGGCATTTTGTAGAGCAAAATTCGGTATTGCTGAAAAAGGGTTATGAGCCACCTATTCATGATTTTACCATTACCAATAAATCGACAGGAGAGGAGATCACCGATATCGTATTACAAGATACTTTATTCACATTCCTGCTTGTTTCGCCGAAACTGGATAAGGCTATTGACTCTCATATAGATCAGATTAATAATATCTATGATTTTTCATTAGATAAAGGTTATAAGTTCTACTGTCTGACTGCATCTCCTGACAATGATGTTGTGGAATGGACCAACGCTACCGGAGCTGAATATCCCTTTTGCACCACTGACGAGACAACATTGAAAACTATTGTACGGGCCAATCCCGGTCTGGTTTTATTGAAAAATGGAACAGTAGTGGGCAAATGGAATTCAGGCGACATTCCTGATGAGAAGGGAATGATTCAATATATGGAAAGAGTAAATACTGGTAATGCATTGACTGAGCCCGATTCGAATGTTACCATTATTTGGAAAGCTTTCGCATTATATTGGTTCTTATTGTTATTTATGTTCATTTTTGAAAAGGCAATCATGACCATGATTCGTATGGTCGAACGTTTTTTTATTTCAAAAAAAGAACCGGTAAATGATACAGAAAAAATAGACGAAACTGATAATCAGAAATAAATACAGTTGAAGTGGATATCATTCTCATCAACTGACAAAAGATCCCGAAAGCTATCTCGGGACAAATAAAAAGTTTTTACTTATCACTCTAACATTAATTATTATGAGAAAGAAAATTGTTGCAGGTAACTGGAAAATGAACAAATCCTTGCAAGAAGGTGTAGAATTGGCGAAAGAATTGAGCGCTGCTGTAGCAGGAAAAACTATCAACTGCGATGTAGTTGTAGGTGTTCCTTTCATTCACCTGGCAAGCGTAGCAGCTGTTGCTGATGCAAAAGTAGGTGTAGCTGCTCAAAACTGTGCAGATAAAGTATCTGGTGCTTATACCGGCGAAGTATCTGCAGCTATGGTAGCTTCTACAGGCGCTAAATACGTGATCCTGGGTCACTCTGAGCGTCGTGCTTACTACGGAGAAACTGCTGAAATCCTGAAAGAAAAAACTTTGTTGGCTTTGGCTAACGGTTTGACTCCGATCTTCTGTATCGGTGAAGTTCTTGAAGAAAGAGAAGCGGGCAAACAAAACGAAGTGGTTAAAGCTCAAATCGAAGAATCTTTATTCAATCTTTCTGCTGAAGATTTCGATAAAATCGTATTGGCTTACGAACCCGTTTGGGCTATCGGAACAGGTAAAACTGCTACTGCTGCTCAGGCACAAGAAATTCACGCTTTCATCCGCTCAATTGTTGCTGCTAAATATGGCGCAGAAGTGGCTGATAACACATCAATCCTTTACGGAGGTAGCTGTAACGCATCTAACGCTAAAGAATTGTTCTCAAACCCTGACGTAGACGGTGGTTTGATCGGTGGTGCATCGTTGGCTGTAGCTAACTTTATGCCTATCATCGAAGCTTGGAACTAATTTAGACTCTGAGTCAAATACGAAACACGGAGTCGGTGTTCGGCTCCGTGTTTCCTTTTTTTGTAAACAAAGCTCATCAAAGCAATGTTGTTTTAGTAAATCGTTTATCAATGAGAAAGATTATTCTTCTGCTTTTTTTAGCTGTGCAGATGCACACTTTTGCCATAAAGGCCAATGACTCGATAGCTTCAGGTACCATTATTCAAGCGCTCGAAAGTGATAATATCGGTCAGGGAAAAGTGAAGATTTATCAGGATGCGCGCATTCAGGATTTGATCGGTAAGAAAAGATCTTTAACTTCGGCCAGAAGTAGTTTCACGGTCGGAAAAGGATTCCGGGTGCAAGTCTATTCAGGTAACAATCAAATTGTCTCTAAACGCGAAGCATTTCAGCGAGAGGCCACTCTCAAACGTGACTTTGTTGATTTGGATACATATGTCTCCTTTAAATCACCATTCTGGCGCGTGCGTGTAGGTAACTACCGTTCCTATGAAGAGGCCTATCAGACGATGCGAAAGATCAAAGAGGCATTTCCCCAATTTGGAAAAGAGACCTATATCGTGAAAGATGATGTCAAAATCTATCATTGATCAGGCACAATATATTTAGAGTATCCGGCTCTCAACAAAACCAAATAACCTACGAAATGGAATTCCAACAAAACAGATACCCCGTAGACGAAAAGATTACGGAAGAATTAGCTCAATGCTACAGCCGAATCCTCGAACTGTTGGGCGAGGATAGACAACGTGAAGGACTGGAAAAGACTCCTGCTCGTGTAGCCAAAGCCATGCAGTTTCTTACACAAGGGTATCATATCGATCCCCAGAGCATCATAAAGAGCGCAATGTTTCGCGAAGATTACCGCCAGATGGTGATTGTCAAAGACATCGATTTTTATTCGATGTGTGAGCATCACATGTTGCCTTTTTTCGGTAAAGCGCATGTGGCTTATATACCTAACCACTATATTACCGGACTGAGCAAAGTTGCACGTGTAGTAGATATTTTCTCGCGTCGCCTTCAGATTCAGGAGCGCCTTACCACGCAGATTAAAAACTGTATCCAGGAAACCCTTAATCCGTTGGGTGTAATGGTTGTAATCGAAGCGCAGCACATGTGTATGCAGATGCGCGGAGTGGAGAAACAACACTCTGTGACTACTACCTCCGATTTTACAGGAATATTTAATCAGGCCAAGACCCGTGAAGAATTCATATCGCTAATTCGCAACAAGTAAGATGTGAATAAAAGACATTGGTAATCTCTTCTGAGGTGAGGAGATTATTCGTAATATTATTCCGGCATAACTGCTAAAATTGCAGTTATGCCGTTTCTTTTTCCTTGAAGTTGAGTGATGTTTTTGGTTATCGGTATTTCAAATATATTGTTCGTGAAAAAACAAGAGGGCGTGCAATATGTTTTAGTGTAATAAATATAAATAGCAGACAGGTAACATACGTAAAAAGATTACATTTGTATAAGATGTAAAATCTATATCTTATTTGCGGAGTACTGCCCATGAATGTTGCGCTTTTGATTAATGTATTGACGATTCTGAATCTTTTTCTTGTCGCTTTTATCCTATTTTCAAAGTCAGGAAGTACTTCAATGAATCGTCTGTTAGCTCTGGTCTTATTTTTTCCGGCGCTCTTTTATTTGCGCCATTTTGCAGAGTTAATGGGTTATATACAGGTTGTTCCATATTTTCTTTTCCCAACGCAAATTCTTGGAGCGCTCTTTGGCCCTTTAATCTACGCTTATGTTCGAATTAAGCTAAGTGATAAACGGTGGCGACATCCTGTATTTTTCCCCATGTCCGTCTCGTTGATCCTTTTTACAGTAGGGATAGGTTTATACTTTACTTTTTTCCTTTCCCGACAAGAGCAAATAGCTTATGCTTTGCAAGTTCACTCTGGCAATTTTCCTGTATTGTTTCTTGTTTCTAAAGTTGCAATAACCGCTTTGCATTTTTGTTACCTGCTTATTTCTTTTATTTGGACTTTGCGCATTGTTCTGAATTGTAGATTTGCCACAGTTTCAGAAAAGCAAAATATACAATTCGTTTTTCAATTTGTAGTACTTAATTTCGGGTTATTATTATTACAGCTCTTATCATACGCTGTGATTAGCGTTCATAATGTCGATTCTTATATTTTGCCGTTAATTGGAGCATTCTTATATTTGTTTGTTTTCTATAAGATATTCCAGCATCCCGGTATATTTCAACAGCTGCCGGAGAGCCTGTTTTCAGCAAAAGATATGAATCCGGATAGCCGAAATGCAGTGCGAGATGAAAGTGTCTTAGAACGTTCCAGAAATGGGGTGGGTGAAGACGTTTTAGATTCTATCTATGCCGATTTGGTTCGGTACATGGAAAATGATAAACCCTATTTGGATCCCGAGCTAACTTTGAAGATGTTGTCTGATAACCTCAAGATTTGTACTCATAAATTATCTTTAGCGATCAACGAAAAGTCAGGTAGTAACTTCTTTAACTTCATTAACAGCTATCGTATAGCTGAGGCTAAGAGGCTTTTATGCGCCTCAAAATCTAAGTCATACAACATTGAAGATATTGCCTTTATGTCCGGATTTAACAGTCGCTCATCTTTCTATAGTGCGTTCAAGAAACAACTTAATCAAACCCCATCTGCCTATCTGGCTGATATAAAAATAAATAACTCTGAATAATTCTCTTTAGTATGAATATAGTGCTGATTATTAATATATTTACGATTGTAAATCTTACTGTTTTAGGGGTCGTATTATTACAGAAGCGTCCGCATACATTGCATAATATTGTTCTTTCTGTGCTTGTATTTATTCCTGCGGTTGCCGTCCTTTTCAATACATTGCTTTATTATGATTTGGCAGACGACTTTTCCATCACGCTTTTTCTTACTTTTAATCTGAATATGATCTGGTCGCCTGCATTTCTCTTGTACATCTTATTAATGACAGGGACAGTCATAGGATTTAAACTGCGCCATTTATTGCATCTGATTCCTTTATGTATAAGTTTGGCCGTGATTACACCTATCCTGTTTTTGCCTGATAACCAGTTCCAATCATTTGTCACCTTATCAAAGATTATATTACCCTGGCAATATAATCTTGTTAATGCCATTTTAGCCTTACAATGTTTAGGATATATAGCAGCTTCAGCAGTGGTCTTGAATAGATATAATAAAGGAATCAAAAATCTATTTTCTGATATTCATAAGATTTCCGTGTTTTGGTTACAGGGTATGATTTTAATCGGATCAATCTTGTTTGTAACTATCATGCCTCCTATAATAATCTTCAAGAAATTGGATTCCTTTTTGTTCTTTCTGCCTATCGGTCTTAACTGTGTTTATCTCTATATTGTTTATAAAACAATGTCGACACCTGTTGTCTTTACTGCTCAAATTCGGGAGGTTTTAAGCCTGAATGAAGAGGTTCAGGTCCATACTAAAAGAATAGATAAGACTTCAATTGTAAAAGAGAATAATCCGGAATTGAGGCAAGTGGCTGATTCTATCTCTGCATTTTTTCAAGAGCAAAAACCGTATCTTAATCCTGACTTAAATATTAAGATGCTTTCTGAGTTAACCGGAATACCGGTGCATCCTTTATCGGCTGCTCTTAATCAATATTTCGGTTTAAATTTTTATGACTTCGTGAACAGCTATCGTGTTAAGTATGCCCAGCAGCTGCTGTCCGATGAAGAAAGCGACAAGTATACGATTGAGACTTTGGCGGTAGAAAGTGGTTTCCGGTCCAGATCTGTATTTTACACTGCCTTCAAGAAAGAAACGGGTGTAACTCCTTCGGAATATAAAAAAGTCCACTTGAATTGATCGTTTTGGACCTGATTCCGGGCTTTTCATTGTCCGAATTGATAAAGTCAGACAAATAATCCCTGTAATTCCTCTACTTTTGGGGTGTTAATCGTAGAGGGTTAACGGTTTTAGGGAAATCTGTAATTGTAGATTGAGGTCAACTGTTTAATGAAGGGTTCAGTTGGTTCTCAAAAATTATTCCCGTCAGAAGCAGCAGTTCATTTAATGCACTGCTACATCTGACGGGATTTTTTTATTATTGATTTCGTGTGTTTTAATAGTGGTTTTCAATTATCAGCTTTTTGTTTTCACAGTAATCAAGTTGTTTAGAATGCGGCATTTTTTGTCCGAATAAGTAAAGTCAGACATTTTAACCCTGAAGTGATGTTATCTTTGAGTTGTTAATCTATAAGGATTAATAAGGTTAAGGGTTTTCTATTTTCTGTCGTTTTGAATGCAGCTGTTTAGAAGGGTTCAGTTGTATCTCAATGAGCAATTTCCCGGCGGAGAGTCGCAGTTCCTAAGAGCTGCGATCTCTAAAGGGGTTTTTTTCTGTCTTTTTCTTTTCGGGTTTTTTCTTTTCAATTTCTTAGACTCATTTTGCGCAAAACATTTTTCATTCTGTTTTGTTTTATTTAGTGAATCGATATCAGATGCCTTGTCATTGTTAAGGCATCTATATAGTATGTAAAACTAAATTTAATCAACATGAAAAAGCTATTCTTTACCGCTGTAATCGCATTGATGGTTGTGATTTCGGCAAATGCGCAAATTAAAGTAGGAGCATGTCTGAATGTAGGTATGCCAATGGGTGATTTTGCAGATGGATCAGGTTTAGGAGTTGGGCTAACCGCATATGGAAAATATATGGTTACTGACAAGGTTGCTGTTGGGGCGCAAATTGGGGCGATTCGTTTTGGTGAAAAAGACAATAATGGCGTGAAAACAACGATTATGCCTATTACCGGTTTGGTCAATTACTATTTCTTAACCAATAAGTTCATGCCCTATGTAGGAGCTGATCTGGGGATATACAGTGTGAAGTCAGAAGTGTCTATCTTAAATACGACATACAGTGATACTAATTCCAAGATTGGCCTGGCACCGGTAATTGGAATGGAATATGGAATTTCCGGTAACATGTATTTTGATGGTAATTTGAAATATAATACTATTTTTGCCGAAGGAGGTTCCCTCTCATTCCTAGGAATCAATCTTGGGCTTGTATTTAAATTCTGATTTTTCTTTCCGGGGATTATAGACCGAAGTTAGTATTTGCTAATTTCGGTTTTTTTATCTTTGCAGTCGCAGGCAGATGTCTTTCATACGCAAACATTCTGATTCTGATTGTGTTTTAATTAAATGAACTCTTAACTAAAGATAATAATTATGAAAGCAAGATTACATTTGGCAATAGTTACGCTGGTAGCAATGCTCATTGCAATGCCGTTGAAAGCGCAGGAAGATATATCGAATATCTTCAAAGCAGGATTAGCAGATGTGAATAAGTTAATGGATGGTTATATGAAACCCGCAGGTGTGGGTTTTGCTGCCGGTTTGGGTTCGAACTGGTACAATACAGCAGCAACACATAAAGTGCTTGGTTTTGATCTGACTTTGGGGGTAAACGGAGCAGTAACTCCATCAAGTGATCAGATGTTCAGTTTGTCGGGATTGAGTAAATTGCAACCTCTGAATAGCAGTGTAACAGAAGCACCCACTTTTGCCGGAAAGGGAGATGGGGTGGATATGGTACTTAGACAACCGTCAACTATTAATGGATTGCCTAATCCTTATGCAGGACAGATTATCACCCAGTTCAAAACCCCTCAAGGTTTATCCCGTTATATTCCTACAGTTAATCTGCAACTAACTGTAGGTTTGCCTTTGGGAAATGATCTTTCAATCCGATTGTTGCCGACCATAAAAAAAGAGGGTGCAGAGGCAAGCATGTGGGGTATCGGATTGAAGCACGATGTTAAGCAATGGATTCCTGTGGTCAAGATGTTGCCTTTCGATGCATCTGTTTTTGTGGGATATACTGACTTTACCCTGAAATATTCATTTCCGGAGGCAATTACACCTGCTGATCTGACGGAAAATCAGAACCAGATTGTTTTACCAAGCGGAAATCCAGACTATAGTGGTCAGCGTCTTGAAATGAAGGCGAATGCATTTACAGCTAATTTGATCGTCTCGAAGAAGATTAGTTTTTTTACCCCCTATGTGGGATTAGGCTTTACCAAAAGTGAATTTAAATTGGGTTGTGTAGGAACCTATCCGATGTTGGGTGATGCTATAACTACGGCCGGAACTAATTTCGGGAAGATTCAGGTAGTGACAAAAGATGATCCCATCAATGTAAGTTATTCCAATAATATGGTGGGTGCTACTGCTGGTTTCCGATTGAAGATTTTGGGTGTGATGGCATTTCATTTTCAGCACACGTTTCAGAAATATTCGATATGGTCTGCTGGTTTTGGCGTGAACTTCCGATAATTGAATACAAACTCATACAAAAAAAGGCAGGATTTTCGATTAGCGAAGATCCTGCCTTTTTTAGGCAACCATGAGGCAAGGGTAACCACAAGGGAAGGGCAACCACAAGGGTTGCCCCTACAGTGTTTCGATTTCATCGAGCCACATACGTGCCGATGCATCGCTTGGCATGCGCCAGTCTCCTCTTGGGGAGAGGTTGATGGAGCCCACTTTGGGGCCATCGGGCAGGCACGAGCGTTTGAATTGTTGATTGAAGAAACGACGGAAAAAGGTTTTCAGCCATTTCAGGATAATATCATCCGCATATTTTTCTTTAAATGCATATTGTGCCAGATAATAAATCTTGGATGGACGGAAACCGAAGCGCACTGTGTAGTATAAGAAGAAGTCGTGCAGCTCGTAAGGGCCTACCAGATCTTCTGTTTTTTGTGCAATTTCACCCTTATCATCCATCGGCAAAAGCTCGGGGCTGACGGGGGTATCCAGTATATCCAGCAAGGTTTCCTGAGCATATGATTCCATCTGCGATTCTGCCACATATTTCACCAGATAGCGCACCAGTGTTTTAGGGATACCGGCATTTACTCCATACATTGACATGTGATCGCCGTTGTAGGTAGCCCAGCCAAGTGCGAGCTCCGAAAGATCTCCTGTGCCCAATACCATTCCATGTTGTTGATTGGCAATATTCATCAGGATTTGCGTACGTTCGCGGGCCTGCGTATTTTCATAGGTCACGTCGTGTTGGTCCGGAGAGTGGTTGATATCTTTAAAATGCTGCTCGCAGGCCGCTTTAATATCAATTTCTTTCAATGTAATTTCCAAAAGTCGGATCAGATGTACGGCATTGCGATAAGTCCGGCCTGTAGTGCCAAATCCCGGCATCGTAATACCCAGGATATTTTCGCGTGGAATATTCAGTTTATCGAATGTTTTTACGCAGACCAGCAGTGCCAGGGTAGAATCAAGCCCACCTGAAATACCGATCACCACCTTTTTACATCCCGTATGAGCTAATCGTGTAGCCAATCCGTTCACCTGAATATTGAAAATTTCGTTGCAGCGCTCATCCAGCTCTTTTCCCACAGGTATAAAGGGGAAAGGAGAGATTGGTCGCATCAACTCGAATAAAAAGCGGAAATGCGTATCGCATTGTACCGTACGATATGATTCCCGAACGGGAAGAGAGCGGTTGCCGAGCTGAAAGCTGCTATTCTTTTGGCGGTCGGTAGCGAGGCGTTCGATATCTATTTCGCTGATCACCAACTGTTCGTTGAAGCTAAATCGTTTTGACTCAGCTAGCATAGAGCCGTTCTCGGCTATCAGTCCATTTCCTGCAAACACCAGATCGGTAGTCGATTCACCGAAGCCACTCGAGGCGTAGACATATCCCGCGATACATCTCGCTGATTGTTGGCGAATAAGCGATTTCAGGTAATCGTGTTTACCGATATTCTCATCGCTGGCAGAGAGGTTGAAGATGAGATGTGCGCCATTTACAGCATGACGTGAACTGGGGGGATTTGCCACCCAAAGATCTTCGCATAGTTCCACACTGAAGGTTGTACTGTGGAATTTCAGCAGAATATCGGTGCCAAAAGGAACGGTTTCACCGCAAAGCGTGATCTCTTTGGCATCAGTATCGAGAGCGGAAGCAAACCACCGTTTTTCGTAGAATTCATTATAGTTGGGCAGAAATGTTTTCGGGATGACAGCTAATATCTTTCCACACTGAAAAGCCACAGCTGCGTTAAATAACTGATTGCCCAAGCGTACAGGCATGCCGATGATGCCGATCGTATCGGTCAGGATATTCTCCGTAAGCAGATTGTTCAGCTCTTTTTCGGCTTCGTCCACCAATAGTTGCTGATGGAACAGGTCGCCACAGGTGTATGCAGTTAGACATAGTTCTGGAAAACAGACAATTTCTACCTGTTGCTCGAAAGCTTGTTTCAGCAATCGGTTGATTGCTTCGCGGTTGAAACGGCAATCGGCAACTTTCACGGCGGGGATAGCCGCTGCAACTTTAATAAATCCGTGTTTCATACAAGGGTAAATTTATGAGAAATGGCATATAGCTGACTCTGATTAGTTTAGATAAACACAGATTCCGGGAAATATCAGTGTGTTGGTCAAGCCATTGCCTTGCATAGCAGCCCATCACAATTGAGCCGGCCTATATGTTGCAAAGATAGCGATTAACTCAGGTTGTACAAGATACAGTTCCACTGAAAATGATTCCGGTTGCAGTCCTGGATTAGAGTAAGTAAGGGGCAAGTGTATTGTCATTGAAGGATATCCTACCCTATAAGTATAAGTCAAACAGAGATTAGGCAGAGATAAGCTACCCTTTATAAAGAGTGGCTTATCTCTGCCTGATATTTTGCTGTCTTTGGAGAAAGGAACTTCTTTTACCTTACCAGCAATACAATGACAACACAATTCCTACTGAATGGGAGGTGCCCGCAATGGCCCATTCTGGAGGTGTAGTAGATGATTTAATTGGGGATGATCTGTATTCGGACTGATTCCCAAGCTTAATAGAGGGTAGGTATGGTTAAATAAGATTAAATCAGCAGTGGTGCTTCTGCGCAAAGTAAGGCAAAATAGCGCAAATCGACGCAAACGGGAGCAAAGCGTTCCCTAATGCGCTTTAATGTGCTTTAATGCGTGTTTCATCTATTTGTATATCAGTAAAGTAACTGGTAAATTTGCCATCGAATATGTAAGAGATTTTTTCACGGAATCAGAATTTAAAATGAGATAATTATGGCAAAATTAAAAGGAGCAATACAACTGACCGGTAGTTTGGGTGAATTATCATTTTATACCATGCGCGGGTGTGAAGGTGTTGTAGTACGCCGTAAAGGTGGCGCTACGAAAGCACAGATCAGGAACGACGCTTCGTGTGAGATGGTGCGATTAATCAACAGTGAGTGGGGCGGGGTTGCTAAGATGGGTGCAGCGATTCATCTAACAATGCGTTATCTAACGAGACTATCGGACTATAATTCTTCGGGTGCATTGAATGCCATTGCAAAGAAAATACAGAAGAGTGATACTTGTTACAATCTCGGCGAAAGACCAGTGCAGCTTTCCTTGCAACGCGCTATGATTGCCGGATTCAACTTTCACAAAAGTCATCCATTCTCAGGGGTGGTAAAGGTGATACCCGAGTGGGAAATTGATCGAAGCCAAAGAACAGCCGTGGTGAATCTACCGGATATCATACCGGCTTTGCATCTCTATAACTTTACGCGATTGCCCTTTTTTCGGTTTGATGTGCATTTAGGAGTAGTCTCAGATCTGTTTTATGATAAAGTCTCCAAAAAATACCATCCGGTCGATGAAGCGGCTCACGAATCGCACGTATCACTATCGACTCCGTGGTTCACCGAATCCGACACGATAGCAGCTCAGGAGCTCCGACTGACATTGCCCGATTCTTACGGGAAATACGGAGAAATGACCTCATTGGTATTGGGGATTGGCATAGAATTTGGTTCTGTCGGGCCCAAAGGCGTACCACAGGCTGAAAAATATGCCGGCAGTGCAGTAATACTGGGGCTGGGATAAAAATAATACGCGTTGGATTCAGCACAATTGTTTTCTCTGCTTAACTACCGAATTCACCCCGCGCGCAATCCCGTAAAACGCAATCAGTATCAATATAATAAATGCACCCGATGGAACATTCAGGAAGTAGGATAGGAAGAGTCCGGCCAGACAGCCAATTACGGCTATGATGACGGAAAGCAGAATCATCTTTCGAAAATCAAGCGTGAAGATATTCGCTGTAATCTGCGGGATAGTCACCAGCGACATCAGCAGCACGATGCCCACCAGACGAATAGAGAAGACAATGGTGGTGGCTACAAAGAACATCATCAGATATTCGATAAACTTGACAGGAAGCTTTTGCACACGGGCGTATTCGGCATCGAAAGCGGTGTAGAGAATCGGTCGGTAGAGTAGACCAAACACTGCTATCAGGGTAATAGCCAAAGCGGCAAAAGCTATGATATCGTTGCTCGTGATGGTTAGTATGTTTCCAAAAAGGAATTCGCTCATGCCCACTGTATAACCGGGGGTCAGGAAGAGAAACATTATCCCCAGCGCCATCCCCAATGCCCAAAGTACGGCAATGGCGGAGTCTTCGCGTAGCTTGTGTTTGGTAGATAGATATTCCACACCGAAAGCCGAAGCAATGGCAAAGCACCACGCCATAAAGATGGGACTAAGACCCAGGAATACTCCTAGTCCGATTCCTCCAAACGAAGCATGAGTGATTCCCCCACTGATAAAAACCAGACGACGAACCACTATGTACGTGCCGACAATGCCGCAAGCTATACTTACCAGGATACCTCCGATGAGAGCATTTTGAAAAAAGTCGTATTTGAGTAGTTCAAGCATTCGGAACGTTTGTTTATGTGTCGATTTTTATAGGAAGTATGAATCAAAGATTACGGTCAGGACCGATTTTATAGATCTTTGATTTTTTCAGCTAATTCAGATACGATACGGGCAATGTCTTCGCGGGTGTTGAGCTCGGAGGCATCGAATACCAGGTTGGCTTTTTCGTAAAAAGGATTTCGTTTTTCTAATGCTTCAGTAATAAAGGTAAGAATTTCGGCATTAGATTTGTCCTTTAGCAATGGGCGCGAATGTTTGGCCTGGCAGAGACGATCGGCTAAAACCGGTGCGCTAACTTTCAGGTAGATTGCGGTACCGTGTTGGTTCATATATTCGATATTGTCGAAAAAGCAGGGAGTGCCACCACCGACGGAGATGAGTGCATTTTCGAATTCCGCCACTTCGTGCAGAGTCTCTTTTTCGATTTCGCGAAAGCCGGATTCTCCTCTTTCTGCAAAGATTTCGTTGATTGTTTTGTGGTGACGATGTTCGATGAACCAGTCGAGGTCGGTGAACGAAAGGTTCAGTTTCTCGGCCAGTTTCTTGCCAACAGTAGTTTTGCCGGCACCCATATATCCCATCAAAAAGATTCGTTTCATTTTCAATTTTGTTTTAAAGATCAAAGACACAAGATGTCGAGTTCTTGAGGGGTTGACACTTTCGCTTATTTATAATGAAGCCGTTTTAAATTGCGAATTTTTAAGGCAATGATTAACTTAAGATTTTTTATTTCTACCGGTCTATGATTGCCGTTTACTAATGGAAGGTGTTTAGAATATTCTTGTCTTTTGACCCCCAACCCCCAAAATGGGGGCTGTAACGCAGTTCAAAACAAGAATATTTGCACATTTAATTAGTATTTCTACCTGATTGCCGTTGTGTATGCACCACTCCTCCCCACTTTGGGGAGGTCGGGAGGGGTCGTTGCAATCCAAAGTGACTTGACTTATCTTTTAAAAAGCATATGTTTTTACTGTATTTATCGCGGCTCTTCATTTGAGCAAGGCAAAATTAACAGTTTTTGCCGCGAACTGAATAAATATCTCTATTTTTGTGATATAAATAGTAAAGATGAGCAGTAAAGGACCTAAATATTACGTAGTTTGGGAAGGCCACGATCCCGGTATCTATCACAGCTGGACGGATTGCAAAAGTCAGGTGGATGGCTATGAAGGCGCAAAATACAAATCGTTTATCTCACGCGATGAAGCGGAAAAAGCTTTTGAAGACGGGTATTATGAAACCATGCGCAAGAATAGTCCAAAGAAGACAGCTACACCTACAGGCAATTCTGCCCATATTGTGGATAGTATTGCTGTGGATGCTTCCTGTCTGGGAAATCCCGGGGTGATGGAGTATCGCGGGGTATATGTGCGTACAGGCAAAGAGCTTTTTAGGGTGGGACCCTATCAGGATGGTACGAATAATATTGGTGAGTTTCTGGCTATTGTGCATGGTCTGGCTTTGCTCAAGAAAAACAACAGTCAGTTACCCATTTATTCCGACAGTATCAGTGCCATTGCCTGGGTACGCCACAAGAAGTGTAAGACACAATTGGAAAGAACTCCGCGCAACGGCATTATTTTTGATTTGATCGAACGTGCCGAAAAGTGGCTGAGTGAAAACCATTTTACTACCAAAATAATGAAATGGGAAACTCAAACATGGGGGGAGATTCCGGCAGATTTTGGGAGGAAATGAAAGAAGCCTCTCCCCTAAATCCTCTCCCAAAGAGAGGGGGATAGATACACCAGAGAATCAGTATAGATTCATTTAGTTTTTAAATTAAAAAAATACCGCCTGCGTCTTACTCCCTCCCCTTCGGGGAGGGTCGGGGAGGGGCTTCAATAATATGCACTACGCAATAATCGCTGCGGGAGAAGGTTCCCGCCTGAAACAGGAAGGGATTGCCCGACCAAAACCTTTGATCCTAATCAATGGAGAGACACTGCTCGAACGATTGATTAGGATTTTCCTGAATAATAATGCTGAATCGATCTCTTTGATCATTAATGAAGAGATGACGGAGGTGCAGGAATTTGTAGCCAAGCTGCAATTGTCTATACCGTTTCATTATGTCGTGAAGAGCACGCCGGGATCGATGCATAGTTTTTATACATTATCACCCTATCTTGAATCGGGCAAATTTTGCCTGACTACGGTAGATACGATTTTTCATGAAAATGAATTTGCCGAATATATCCGGCAGTTCGAATCAAATGATCAGTTCGATGGATTGATGGCGGTCACTGATTTTATCGATGACGAAAAGCCGCTTTATGTGGGAACAGATGTTGACCTGGATATCGATGGCTTTTACGATGCGGAATATCCCGGTTACCAATATATTTCAGGTGGAATATATGGATTGAATTCCAAAGCTCTGACTGTATTGAATCATTGCATGGAAAAAGGAAAGGTGAGAATGCGGGATTTTCAGCGGGAGTTGGTAAATTCGGGATTACGATTGAAAGCTGCACCGTTTTCGAAAATCATCGATGTGGATCATGCAGAGGATATTGAGAAAGCGGAGAGGTTTTTGCGTAAGGAGTGTTCCCCGGAGTAACACTGGCAGTAGGAATTAATTTATAAGAGTTATGGGGAGGTTAGCCTTCCGGTTAGCGACTCGGAACTTAGAAATATGATAATAGCGGGAATAAAAAGGCGGAAAGAATTTTCGCCCAACCATATTGACAATGATGCTGCGATATTTGCTCATACCGTGGTAGAGCTGCGAATTTTAGGTTTTGAGGTGAACGAATATGAGGAGGACAATTTTGAGCAAAATTACGCAGGTGAAAAGTTGATCGTGCATATGGCCAGGCATCCGCGTACAATGAAAAAGCTGAAAGCGCTCGAGCTAAACGGTTGTCGTGTTGTCAATTCAACCAAGGGGATCGAGAATTGCGCACGAGAAAGGATGACACATCTGCTTTTAACAGCCGGAGTACCACATCCTGAATCGGTAATAGTCAAGACAGACCAACCTATTTTAGAGATTGGATTACCTGATCAAAAAATTTGGATCAAACGGGGTGATGCTCATGCCGTATGTGCTGATGATGTTTGTTTTGTAGAAAATCGGGAGCAGTTAGATGCACGTTTAGCTGATTTCAGCAGTAGGAATATTAAATCAGCAGTAATAAACCAACATCTTGAAGGCGACTTAGTGAAGTTTTACGGGGTGACTGGTTCTGCATTTTTCCATTGGTTTTATCCCAATACACAGAATCATAGTAAATTTGGTCAGGAGCAGATCAATGGTATACCGAAGGGAATTCTCTTTTCGGAAAAACAATTATTCGAAATCAGCCAACAAGCGGCGCAGACTCTGCAACTCGACATCTGGGGGGGCGATGCGGTTGTTTCTCCCGATGGCACCATCCGGATTATCGATTTTAATGATTTTCCCAGCTTCAAACCTTGCCGGGAAGAAGCGGCAAAGGCCATTGCAGAGCGGGTTATGGAAAATATTAAGGTAATTGTATGAAAGGGCTGAAGCCCTATTATACTAGAGCATCTTTCTTATCCACGCCCTAAAGGGCGTGGCAATTGATGGGCGTGGCAACTGATAGGTGTGGCAACTTGAAAGGTGGACATTATATCTACTGTGATTGGGTATTAAGTGAAGCACTTTAGGGCGATAAGGAATGATAATTCCTATTTTTAGTAGCTCCGTCCTTTAGGGCGGAGAAATGGAGATGTTGAGTTTTAATATAGGGCTTTAGCCCTTTAAAAATAAGATTTATGCCATATACAAGAATGTTGGTGCATGCTGTTTGGGCAACAAAAGACAGGAAAATCCTGCTAAACAAGCAGAATAAAGATCTGCTTTGTGCACACATCCGTGAAAATGCCCGAACCAAGAATATTCATTTGATAAATATCAATGGCCATCAGAATCATGTTCATTGTTTCATCTCCATGTCATCTGACCAGAATATTCTCACGTTAATGAATTTGATCAAAGGAGAATCGTCTTTTTGGGCAAACAGGCATTTGGTATTGCCAGAGAAATTTGGTTGGCAGGATGAGTATTTTGCCGTTTCGGTTAGTCAGTCTCATTTTGCTGTGGTGAATCGGTATATTGACAATCAAGAGGCTCATCATCAGAGAAAGTCATTCCAGGAAGAATATGATGAGTTTATGAAAAAATATAATTTCGGAGATCAGATTGAATAGAGTTAAATGATAAAGGGCTGAAGCCCTGTGGATTTTTGCTGTATTCTTTATCCACGCCCTAAAGGGCGTGGCAACTGAAGGGTGTGGCAATTAATAAGCAAGGCAATAAATTTAAATCATGGACAAACCTACATTAGAATCTACCCTGAAATCAGCTGATACGGAAGAATGGCTCGATATTGTATTTTATCGTCCCATTGGTTATCGTTGGGCCTTGTTGGCTGAACGATTGGGCATAACACCGAACGCCATTACCATAACTTCAATGTTTATCGGGATAGCAGCAGGTTGGATGTTTTATTACAACGATCTGAAAATCAACATCCTGGGCATGTTGTTGTTGATGCTGGCCAATTCGTTCGATAGTGCTGATGGTCAACTGGCTCGTATGACGGGGCAGAAGAGTGCACTAGGTCGTTGGCTGGATGGCTTTTGCGGTGATGTTTGGTTTGCTGCTATATATATTGCCATTTGCCTGCGAATACAGAGCGAAGGTGGATCTGCACTTATCTGGATTCTGGCTATAGTGACGGGATTCTTTCATTCTAAACAGGCGGCAATGGCTGACTATTACCGGAATTTCCATCTTTTCTTTCTGAAAAATAAAGCCGGAAGCGAGTTTGATCACAGTGCACAAATTAAGGAGAATTACGATAAGCTTTCCTGGAAAGACCACTTTATAGATAAACTGGGTCATTACGTTTATATTGGTTATACCCGTAATCAGGAGAATATATCACCGAAAATGCAACAGTTTGCAGTTCTACTCCGTGAAAAGTATAACGACCAAATCCCTCATAATTTGAAGGAAGCGTTCCGGGCTGCAAGCAAACCGCTGATGATGTATACGAATATCTTGTCATTTAATACCCGGGTAATTGCGCTCTTTATTTCGTTATTTCTTGCAAAACCGTGGCTTTATTTCCTTTTCGAATTGACGGTATTGAATTTATTATTAGTTTACATGGTTTTACGCCATGAAAGCATTTGCAAACAATTTTACGATAAAATGTTTCGTAATGAGTTTTAGAAATTATACATTTGCGTTATTATGATTAAAGCATTATTGTTTGACTATGGTGGAACGCTCGACACCAATGGCCGTCATTGGGCAGAGGTGATCTGGGATGCTTATAGCCGTGAAGATATTCAGGTGTCCAAAGAGCAGTTTCGGGAAGCGTATGTCTATGCCGAAAGAACACTGGCGCAGAAGCCTTTGATATGTCCCGAACATAATTTTCTGGATGTTTTGCAAATCAAATGCCGGCTACAAACCGATTATATGTTGCAAAAGGGTTATCTTAATCATCAGTCGGAGGCGCATCGCCTTGCCGATGTGGTAGCCCTGGCCTGCTATGAGATGGCCCGCAAAAATACGGCAGCTATCCGCGAGATGCTTGCCCGGTTTAAGAAACAATATAAGCTGGCATTGGTTTCTAATTTTTACGGAAATCTGACTACGGTGCTTCGAGACTTTGGACTCTACGGATATTTCGATAAGATTGTAGAGTCAGCTGTAGTATCTCACCGTAAGCCGGATCCTCAGATTTTCCGATTAGCTGTCGATGATCTCGAACTTGACAACGACGAATGTGTCGTGATTGGCGACTCCTATACCAAAGATATTCTGCCTGCACAATCGATTGGCTGTGCCACTATCTGGCTGAAGGGTAAAGGGTGGGAAGATCGCCCAATGTTAGATGATAATGCAGTAGATAATTGCATTGCGGTGATTACACATTTCAACGAACTGGAATTTTATTTGAGATAAACAGCGAGTAGTGTGCTCCTGAATCTCATTCTAATAATATAAGATCATGAAGAATTTGAAAGTCAAAGAAGCTGAAGGTAAGCTTGGTGTATTGATAGTTGGTGTAGGCGGCGCAGTTGCGTCGACGTTTATTGCCGGAACATTAGCCGCCCGCAAAGGTTTGGCTCAACCGGTGGGTTCTATTACACAACTGGCCCACATGAAGTTAAAGAAAACGGAAGGTGTAATCAATCCTAAGATCAAAGAAGTTGTTCCTTTGGCCGATTTGAATGATCTAGTGTTTGGTGGATGGGATATTTTCCCGGACGATGTTTATCAGTCTGCCGTAAATGCCGAAGTTTTAGCCCACAAAGACTTAGACGGAATCCGAGAAGAACTCGAAGCAATAAAACCAATGGCCGGGGCATTCGATTTGAATTATGTGAAACGCTTGCATGGAACCTTTATCAAAGAGGGAACCCGTTGGGAATTAGTAGAGCAAATCCGTGAAGATATTCGCAAATTTAAGGCGGATAACGGATGTAGCCGTTTGGTGGTGATCTGGTGTGGTAGTACTGAGATCTATACTAAAGCCGGAGAAGCTCATCAAACGCTGAATAATCTCGAACAAGCATTGAAAAAAGATAATGCTGAGATTGCGCCCAGTATTTGCTATGCTTATGCAGCCCTGGCAGAAGAGGTGCCTTTTATCAACGGAGCTCCTAACCTTACCGTTGATTATCCGGCGATGCTGGAATTCTCTGAAATTCAGGGGGTACCCATTTGTGGCAAAGACTTCAAAACCGGTCAGACGATGATGAAAACTGTTCTTGCCCCAATGTTGAAAACCCGGATGTTGGGTCTTGATGGTTGGTTCTCCACCAATATACTTGGAAACCGCGATGGCGAAGTGCTCGATGATCCGGACAATTTCAAAACCAAAGAAGAGAGCAAACTATCGGTAATTGATAATATTCTGGATCCGGAACTTCATCCGGAACTCTATAGTGATGTGTACCACAAGGTGCGTATCAATTATTACCCTCCCAGAAAAGACAATAAAGAGAGTTGGGATAATCTGGATATTTATGGTTGGATGGGTTACCCGATGCAGTTGAAGGTGAATTTCCTTTGCCGCGACTCTATTTTGGCTGCTCCGCTTTGTCTCGATCTAGTGCTGTTTACCGATTTGGCACAACGTTGCGGTTTTTCTGGTGTTCAGAACTGGTTGTCGTTCTACTTCAAAAGCCCGATGACGGATCCAGGTGTAGAGCCCGAGCATGACCTCTTTGTTCAGTTTATCCAACTGAAAAATACACTTCGTACTATTATCGGGGAAGAGACTTTTGATTACGTGGATGCGATGTAAGAAACTATAAATAATGTGTTGGTTGCCAATGTGTCGATCTGGTAAGGTTGATGCATTGGCAGTTTTTTTATATATCTGTTATTAATACCTAATGCTTATCTTTGCAGGATTATTCTGTTTTAATATTTGCATATGAAACGTGCAAGCACAAAAGTTTGCACCAATGAGTATCACCTTTATGAGCGAGTTTCAAATTAATAATTTATTGTGCAGATGAAGATTTTATATGATTCGAATATTTTCCTGAGCTATAAGGCCGGTGGAATATCCCGATATCACTATGAGCTATATAAAGGTATAAGCAATAATAGCCATCATCAAATAAAGATGGCAGGCATATTCATAAAAAACGATTATCTGCGAAGCGACCGGCAATTCAGGAATAAGTTTATTTACGATCCTACAGCCACATTTGCGTCGTTAAACCGGTATTTGGTCAAAAGGGCGTTGAGAAATGCAGATTCATTTGATCTTTTTCATCCGAGCGCACCCAACTATTATGAGGTCAGTGACATCCCAGCCGAAAGTAAGGTGGTATTCACCATTCACGATTTGATTCTTGAAAGGGAATCGATCGATCTCGGAAAGAAGAAGCTGGAACTGGCCAACCGCGCCGACAAAATAATTGCGGTTTCACAAGCCACTAAAAATGACATCATTGATCTTTTCGGGATTCCCGGAGATAAGATTGAAGTTATTTACCACGGTTCATCGCTCTTCCCGGAGCAAGCGAATCTGGTCCGAAAAAAACCGGAAGGACTTCCCGGGGACTTTTTATTGTACGTCGGAAACCGTGGCGGCTACAAGAACTTTGCCGGATTCGTGAAAGGCGTTGCCCCTTTATTGAAGAAACATGCTTTGTTGCATCTGGTTTGCGCGGGTAAGAAGGCTTTTTCACAGAATGAGATGGAGTTGTTCCGATCATTAGGCATTGATCAAAAAGTAGTCAGCTACTCCGGAATTGACGACAACCTACTGGCATACTTATATTGTCGTGCCAAAGCTTTTGTATTTCCATCATTGAACGAAGGATTTGGAATCCCGATCCTGGAAGCATGGTCATGCGGTACACCGGTCGTTTTGAGTGACAATCCCTGCTTTGTGGAAGTAGCGGCAGAGGCCGGTTGTTACTTTGATCCCTCTGATCCCGATTCCATTCTGGAAAGTGTAGAAAAGATCGTAACCGACGATGATTTACGAAAAGAGCTGATCGGGAAAGGGAAACAAAGGCTGGAATTGTTTTCGTGGGAGAATACCGTTCGTCAAACGATACAATTGTACGAATCTCTTTTCGCTGAAATAAAGTAGAGCAAAGGTTCTATCGAAGCCCAAAAGTCCGTAAGTATTAAAGTCAAGAAACATATAGCCAGATATTGTCAGACCACTATGAGTCAAGAAACTGCATCTCCGTCAATCACTATAATTACGGTTGTTTACAATGGAGCCGACCTGATTGAAAAAACCATTGAAAGTGTAATCGGCCAAACTTACCCTTTGCAATACATCATCGTGGACGGCGAGTCGAAAGATGGAAGCCTTGATATAATCAAACGCTATGACAAGCAAATTTCGCACTGGATGTCGGAAAAAGACAATGGAATTTACGATGCGATGAATAAAGGAGTGAATCTGGCTTCGGGTGATTGGATTTGTTTTCTCAATTGTGGCGATGTTTTCGCGGATGCACACACTGTGGCGACCGTTGCAGAAAATATACAAGCGAATAACCAACCGGATATCATTTACGGTGATATTTTTACCAGAAACGCCGATGGAACTCTGAGATTAAAGCCGGCGAAAGAGCCCTGCAATCTGCATCGGATGTATTTTTGCCATCAGGCCTCTTTTTCGAAACGGAGTTTGCTCCAGGCATTCCCTTTTGACATCAAACATAAATTGTCGGCTGACCTGAAATTCTTCAAAGAGTGCTTTTCCCGCAATTGCCGTTTTGTCCATGTGAACGTGCCGTTTGTCGTTTACGATACCACCGGGATTTCCAATACCAATCGTGAAGCCGGATTGAGAGACAATATCGCTGTGATCAAGTCTATCGACAAGCATTTCTCGAAATACCTGTTTCTCTTACGGTTGTATTTTGTGATTTATTGGAGAAGGCTGAACAACAAATAATGTTGTAAAGAGCTGAACGGATACCTGATGTTTGAACTCAAACCATAATAATAAGATATGATTCTTGAGATAAATCCCGACTATCAATTTCTGAAAGATTTTGTTTTGTCCCTTCCGCAAACCTTCGGAAGCGAGGGAACGGTGCTCTATAAGGTCCGCAATGAAGTGCGCCTGATTGAGACGGAAGGCATGAAGCTGGTGGTCAAAAAATTCAAAGTTCCTCATTTTATCAATCGCATCGCCTATACTTTTTTCCGAAAAAGCAAAGCAAGACGGTCTTACGAATATTCGGCAATGTTATCCGAAAAAGGATTTGGAGCCGCCGTTCCGGTAGCCTATATGGAGGAAATGAAGGGCGGGCTGATTAACTCGTCATACTATATTTCGCTGTTTTGTGCCTATTCCCGAGACTTCAATGAATTCCGGGTAACACCGATTGACGGCCGCGAGAAAATTTTAAGAGACTTTGTGCGTTTTACTGCTCGGCTACACGAAGCCGGAATCCGACACTTGGATTACGGTGGAGGAAATATTCTTTTTGAAGAAGCTGAAGATGAAACGAAATTTTGTCTGATCGACATCAACCGCATGAGTTTTGGCTCAGTGGATATTCAAAAAGGATGTGAGAATTTTAAACTACTCTATCTGGTGGAAGAGGCTTTTCACTTTGTGGCCAAAGAGTATGCGGTAGCCCGCGGCTTTGATGAAGAGGAGTGCTTTCGCCTGATGCAACCATATATAAGAGAAAAATAAACGAATTAGAAAATGAAGATAAGCGGTTTTACTTTTCTGCGCAATGCGATCCAGTTTGATTTTCCGGCGGTGGAATCCATCAAATCGGTACTTGATTTGGTTGATGAATTTGTTATTCGCCTGGGAGACAGTTCGGATGAGACGGAGCAACTGATCAAATCGATCGATTCTCCCAAAATAAAGATCATCCATTGTAACTGGGAGACTTCCAAATACAACAAAAACGGAATGATCTACGCCCACGAAACCGATTTGGCCATGGAAGCGTGCACCGGCGACTGGTGTTTTTACATACAAGGCGACGAGGTGTTACATGAAGATGCAATTCCGGTCATACGGGCAGCGTGTGAGAAACATCTGAACAATCCGAAGGTGGATGGTTTTCTCTTTAAATACGTTCACATGTACGGTGATTACAAGCATTTTATCGATGCGCGTCACTTTGCCTATCCGCGTGAGATCCGTATTGTCCGCAGAAATCCCGATATTCATTCCTGGCGCGATGCTCAGTCATTTCGCCTGATTCCAGGTTTTAACCGCGAAAATTATTTCCAGGAAGAGGGAACACACAAACTTAATTGCGTGCTACTCGATGCTTATATGTTTCACTACGGTTGGGCGAGAGATCCCCGTTGTATGGTGAAAAAGCAAGCTCAGCAGCTGGAAGTTTACAGCGGCGCTCCAGTCGAGCAGAAAGAAGAATTCTACGATTACGGCAATATGAGCTATATGCCTCTCTATCAGGGTTCACAACCTGCTATCATGAAAGAACGCATCGAAAACATAAGCTGGGAGAAATACCTTCGTTACGACGGTCTCCGCATTGATATGAAGAAGAAGTTCGGACTCAAATACAGGATTATCAACTTCATCGAAAACAGACTTCTTGGGGAAGGAGAACGCATCGGCGGATTTAAGAACTATAAACTCATAAAATAATGAATCTTCTCGACCTCATAAGAACCCGTCAAAGCGATCGCGCGTTTGACTCCAACCGACCCATAGAAAAGGAAAAATTGGCACGCATACTTGAAGCTGGGCGTTTGGCACCTTCGGCTTGCAATGCCCAGCCCTGGAAATTCATAGTAGTGGATGATCCGGAACTGAAAAATAAGGTGGCTGATTGTACTTCCGATAAGGTTTTGGGTATGAATCACTTCACCAAGCAGGCTGCGGTTCATATTCTGATTGTAGAGGAAAAAGCTAATTTTACCTCTTCCATTGGAAGTCTGGTTAAGAAGAAAGAGTTTCCGCAGATTGATATTGGAATAGCTGCAGCTCATCTTTGTCTGGCTGCACAAGCCGAAGGCATTGGAAGCTGTATCATCGGGTGGTTCAATGAGAAAAAACTGAAACCGTTGTTGGGCATTCCCTCATCAAAGCGAATATTGCTTGATGTAATTTTGGGTTATTCCACCCAACCCTTGCGTGAGAAGAAACGTAAAAGTGCTGAGGAGGTAATTTCTTACAATAAATATTAGGGAAGTCCCGCCCCAGCCCTCCCCGAAGGGAGGGGGTAAAGAGGACGCTGATAATTTTTATAAAGGGATTTGATATGCATCATAAAACATTATTGTTCATTGCTCTTTCTTTCTCCTTCCCTTTTGGGAAGGGTAGGGGTGGGGCTTTTCGCCCCTCCTTCGGAGGGGTAGGGGGAGGTTTTTTATGATTATCGGATTTGACGCTAAAAGAGCAGCTTTCAATCGTACCGGACTGGGTAATTACAGCCGCTATGTGATTGATATTATGTCCGACCTCCTGCCGGATGATCAGCACTTGCTCTATGTACCTTCAACCAGGAAAGCTCCTTTTCTCGAATCCTTATTGCAAAAGAGTCAGGTTGTTCGGAAAAATCCCGATACTTCTTTTGGGAAAAAGCTCTCGTCTGTCTGGCGCACTAAAGGTATTGTGAAGCAGATGCAATGCGATGGAGTTGAACTTTTTCACGGATTGAGTAATGAATTGCCGATTGGAATTCAGCATTCTGGAATAAAATCGGTGGTAACCATTCATGATTTGATATTTCTGCGTTATCCCCGTTTTTACAAACCGATTGATCGCTTTATTTATAATCTGAAATTCCGATATGCCTGCAAAGTTGCAGACAAAGTAATTACTGTAAGCGAATGCACGAAGCGGGACATCGTCGAACTCTACGGTACACCCACCGATAAGATTGAAGTGGTTTATCAGGGGTGCGATCCTGTTTTTACACAGATGGTTGATGCGGAGATATTGAAATCCGTAAGTCTGAAATATAATCTGCCGAAGGAATTTATTCTCTATGTCGGTAGCATCGAGGAGCGCAAAAACCTGCTTTTAGCGGTAAAAGCTTTAAAGCACCTGAAACAGGATATTCCGTTGGTTGCCGTAGGGAAACGCACAGCCTATACCGCACAGATTGAAAAATATATTGAAGATGAAGGTTTGCAGGATCGGGTGCAGATGATTCACAATGTACCTTTTGCTGATCTCCCTTCCTTTTATCAATTAGGCAAACTATTCGTCTATCCATCATTATATGAGGGTTTTGGCATTCCCATTATAGAAGCTATTCATGGAGGATTGCCTGTAATAGCTGCTAAAGGCTCTTGCCTGGAAGAGGCGGGTGGCCCCGATTCTATTTATGTAGATCCGCATGATGAACAGGAGCTTGCAATAGCTTTTGATCGGGTCCTCTCGGATGAATCATTGCGACAGCGGATGATTTCGGCCGGAAAAGAGTATGTGAAACGCTTTGATCCAAAGCAGCATGCCCTTGAAATTTTATCTGTTTATAAGAGTTGTTTTTAGTAAACTGATCTGGCAGACTGAACAATCGTTGAAATCTGCTGTTATTTTGGTTAATAACTTTTTGAATCATTAATCAGACATTATTATGGCACTACAAGTAGGAGATAGAGCGCCCGAAGTATTGGGCATCAACCAGGATGGAAAAGAGATTTTATTAAGTGAGTTTGCTGGAAAAAAACTGGCACTCTATTTTTATCCGAAAGATAATACATCGGGGTGTACGGCTCAGGCCTGCAGTCTGCGCGATGGATATGCCGACCTGAAAGCGGCAGGATATGAAGTGGTAGGCGTAAGTACCGACAGTACCAAATCTCATCAGGGCTTTATTGCGAAACAGAGTCTTCCATTCCAGCTTATTGCAGATACCGAAAAAACTTTGAGCGAAATATTTGGTGCCTGGGGTGAAAAGAAATTGTATGGTAAAGCCTATATGGGGATGTTTCGTACCACCTTTATTATTGATGAAAATGGAGTGATCGAACGAATCATTTCTCCCAAAGAGGTCAAGACGAAAGAGCATGCGACGCAGATATTAAAAGGTTGACAGAAGAGGGATTGAAGGTAAAGTACTTTTAATCCCTCATTTTTTGCTCGAAAAAAACATAATAGATTTATCTTTTATTTTGAAGATATTCTCCTATCTTTGGGAAATAAAAGCATGACTACAAAAAGGCTAATTCAGGGCTGTTTATTTTGTAAATTATTGAATTATAAGTTCCTATCAGAAATCATAATAAAAACATATTCACCATGTCAAAAGATTTAGAAGCAACAAAGGTTGCACCTGCTAGCGAGAAGCTGAAAGCCCTCCAGGCTGCAATGGATAAAATTGAAAAGAGCTTCGGTAAAGGCTCGATCATGAAAATGAGCGACGACAAGATCGAAGAAATCGCTGTCATTCCTTCCGGTTCAATCGGATTAGATGTTGCACTTGGCGTAGGTGGTTATCCCCGGGGTCGCGTCATTGAAATTTACGGTCCAGAGTCATCAGGTAAAACCACGTTGGCCATTCATGCTATTGCAGAAGCGCAAAAAGCAGGCGGAATTGCGGCAATCATTGACGCGGAGCACGCTTTTGACCGTTTCTATGCCGAAAAACTGGGTGTAGATGTGGAAAACCTCTGGATTTCTCAACCGGACAATGGTGAGCAGGCATTGGAAATTGCGGAACAACTGATTCGTTCTTCTGCCGTTGATATCGTGGTAATTGACTCGGTAGCAGCTTTGACTCCGAAAGCGGAAATCGAAGGAGATATGGGAGATTCGAAAATGGGTCTTCAGGCTCGTTTGATGTCTCAAGCATTGCGTAAACTGACTTCTGCTATCAGCAAAACCAACACAACTTGTATCTTTATCAACCAGTTGCGCGATAAAATCGGCGTAATGTTCGGTAATCCCGAAACTACTACCGGTGGTAATGCGTTGAAATTTTACGCATCGGTTCGTCTCGATATCCGTCGTTTAGGTCAAATTAAAGATGGCGAAGAGGTGTTAGGTAACCAAACCCGTGTGAAGGTGGTGAAAAATAAAGTGGCACCTCCCTTCAAAAAAGCGGAATTCGACATCATGTACGGCGAAGGAGTTTCTCGCTTGGGTGAGATTGTCGATCTTGGCGTTGACAAAGGCATTGTTAAGAAAAGCGGTTCCTGGTTTAGCTACAATGAAACCAAATTGGGTCAAGGGCGTGAAGCTGCAAAAAATACATTGCGCGACAATCCCGAATTGGCAGAAGAAATCACAGCATTGATTATGGCAGCGCTGAAAGCGTAATCATAAACGATATAAAAAGAAAAGGCACAGATCTGATATTATCAGATTTGTGCCTTTTTGCTGATATAACGGTAGAGTTTCTATTTCTCAAATCTTATCCGGGCGTCTACCGCGACTATTCCATGGGCAGTGGCAAGCAATGGGTTGATATCCACTTCTTTGATCTCATTGGCATATCGCAGCAGGATGGAAAGGCGGACGATTACATCGGCGAATTTCTGTCGGTCAATGCCCTGCTGTCCGCGTGTACCCTTTATGATTTTATAAGCACGTAATGACCGGATCATTGAAAGTGCCTCATTCATACTCAGCGGAGCAAGGCCCGATGCTACGTCTTGCAATACTTCTACAAAAATTCCGCCCAGTCCGCATAACACCACGTGACCAAAACGTTCTTCGTATTTACCTCCAACAAAAAGTTCCTGACCTTTCAGCATCGGTTGTATCATGACAGATTGTGCATCGGGAAGCTTTATTAACCGGTCAAATTCCAGACTTAAGTGTTGCTCCGATTTAATATTGAGCGCTACTCCGCCGATGTCTGATTTGTGGATTGGACCCACCACTTTGGCAACAATGGGGAAACCCATCCGGCGTGCTTCCGATAATATTATATTTTTCTCAGCTGAAACAGCCTCTTTCACCATTTCTATTCCCGCAGCTTTAAAAAGTTCCTGAACCGTTTCGGGTTTCAGATAGCCCTGTTCGGATGTATTGTCTATGATCTGTCGGATTCTCTGTAGATCAATACCTGATGTATCGATTTTATTGCAGGCTGGTTTGGGTGTATTTCTAATTCGACAAACCGCTGTTGCAAGTTCTACTTCATCAGAAAAGTTAACATGTCCCTTTGCTATAAAGGCATTCACTTCTTCCGAAGCATTGATAATAGATGGCAGGATTGGAAAAATCGGTTTCTTGCAGCTTTGCATCTTTTGGTGAATTACCTCGAGGGCTTCTGAGACTTTTCCTAATCCTGTGCTCCCAAATATAACTGCAATAGCATCAGCCTCCTTGAATTCATTTTCACAATAGTCGATAGCTATAGCCAGATCTGTAGCTGATCCTGTTCCCAGAATATCAATTGGATTTGATGTCGCCGCACCGGGTAAAAGCTGTTTCTTTAGGTCATCGGCAATGTTCTTATCTAATGGTGGAACATTTAGTCCACCTTTTGATAAGGCATCGGTCAGAATTACGGCGGGTCCTCCTGCATGCGTAACAATCGCGAAATTTCGCCCATTCAACTCTTTCAGGGTAAAAACACCCGCTACTGTAGCTAATTCTTCGCGACTATAGCAGCGTACAATTCCCGCTTTACGAAAAAGTGCCTCCACGGCAGAATCGCTGCTCGCAATTGCGCCTGTGTGTGACGATGCCGCCCGATTACCAGATTCCGTTGTTCCGGCTTTGATTGCTGCGATTTTACAACCTTTTTCAATCAACGATGATGCATGGTAGAGTAATCGATCCGGATCTTTGATTGTTTCTACATAAAGCAGTTTGATTTTTGAGTCAGTGGCAGGATTAAAATGCCTGTCCATATAAGCCAATACATCTTCCACGCCTATTTGTCGCGCATTTCCCACCGACCACAATGAATTGAATCGTAATCCTTTCAGCATAGCGGCTTCCATTACAAAAAGGGCTGTTCCTCCGGAACTTGAAATCAGATCTACACCATCGGGATGCAATTCGGGAACCGGAGAAGTAAATACGCTGTGGTGATAGTGATTGATCAATCCGATGCAGTTTGGTCCAATGACTGATGCACCGTATTCGTTGGCAATATCAATTATTCGCTCTTCTGCAATGGCACCTTCACGTGTCTGTTCGCTGAAACCAGCGGAGATGATTATGAATGCTTTTACCCCTTTTTTCGAAGCCAAAACCTCTACAGCTTCTACGCAAGAAATCGAAGGGATTGCTAATACGGCTAAATCGGTAGGAGGGATATCGTGTACCGATGGATAAGCTTTTACTCCTTGTACCGATTCTTCGCGCGGATTCACTACGAAGAGTTCGCCTTCGAAATTTCCTTTAATTAGATTGTGTACTAAGTTTCCGCCCGGTTTGCGGATATTATTAGATCCGCCGACAACCACAATGCTGCGGGGGCGGATAAGTTGCTCAGTTATCATAGAGATTCTTTTTCGATATAATATTAATGGATGAAATTAGAACTTTTGAAATCAATCGAAGTCTACATAATAACACGCTATTCCGAAAAAAGTTAATTGGGTTTTGAATCGTTCGTTCGTAATAACTCTAAATATTTCAGCGAAAGCTTCATGTCTTTCTCTTTTTTGCTGAAATAATCTGTAAACAGTACCTGATTAGTTAATATAGGCTGCATTTCAACGAAATATTATTGAGGGTAAAACTATATGTTTTACCTTTGTCTAACAATGTTAGATAATATAACAGCAATATAGAATGGGACATATTGAGCGCAAACAACGTGTGAAGGAAGAAACAAAAAGCCGCATTTTGGAAGCTGCATTGAAGATTGCAGCAGAAGAAGGTTGGGGGTCTGTTACGATACGAAAAATTGCACAACAAATTGAATATACTCCGCCGATTGTATACGAGTATTTCAAAAATAAGGATGATTTGTTGAACGAGATTGTGAAAGATGGATTTCGTACTTTACATAGCCAATTCGAAGAAGAGCGAGAACTAGAGAAAGATCCTAAGAGGCTTTTAATGAAGCTTTCGCTGATTCATTGGAAATTTGCATTCGAGAATGAGGAGCTGTATCAAATTATGTTCAGTCTCGAAAGGCCGGTGCATGACGAGGAGGCATTAGCCCGGTTTTTTGCAATCAAAGAGCTTTTCATGAAGTTGACCGGGGAAAATGAAGATGATGTGATGGAAATCATTTTCAACTGGATTTGCCTGATAAACGGAACTATTTCGGCATTTATGAAAATGAAAATGCCGCCACCTGATCACGTAAAAGTGATACACGAACCAAGAGATGTTTTTATAGGTTTCATTTATAGATTTCTAAACAGCATCACGATTTGATTTTTGGATTAACCGCCAAAATTTCCAATTCATCGGTTGAAAAACCGGTTCGATAGAAAATATTCATTATAAAATGCTGGTAGCAACTAATTTTGTTCCGGTTTTTTAGGGTAATGTTTATTATAGATCTAACAATGTAAGATAAAATAACATAGGTATATTAGGTATATGAGGAAAGGAAAGATTGTTTTGTTATTGTGTCTGAGTGCAAGCCCATGGTTTGCATTCAGTCAAAGTTTCTCGTTAAAGCAATGCATAGATTATGCCAACAGCAACAACGGAAACCAGAAAATGGCGGGCTACGATATGGCCGTCGCACAGAAAAAAGTGGGAGAGCAAATCGGTACAATGTTGCCGCAGATTGAAGGTTCGGCGTCTTACGCTGATAACTTGAAGCTATCGACGACACTTCTTCCGGATTTTACAGGAAAAACAGATCAAAAGATTGCTGTTCAGATGGGTACAAAGCACAACCTCACAGCTGGAGTTCAACTGAACCAGAAGATCTTTGATCCTACTTTAGTCGTAGCGCTCAAGGCCGCGAAGGTAAACGAGCAGTATTCCAGTCAAAATAAGCAAAAGACATCTGAGCAGACTGCTTACAACGTTAGTTCTACCTATTACCAGACTTTAGTGATCGCGAAGCGCAGCAATGTGTTGCGTGCAACATTGACAGCATCGGAAAAGCTGCTGGTATCTACCGAATTGAAATTCAAAAACGGAATGGCCAAAAAAATTGATGTTGACAAAATTCGTGTCAGTTGTAATAACACCCGTTCTCAGCTTGAGCAAAGCGAACTAAGCTACCAACAATCGCTCAATATGTTGAAATACCAGATGGGTATGCCGGTGGAGAATCCGATTGCATTGACCGATTCGGCTTCGCTAAACATTGATATCGAGCAAGAATATCTGGCATCAACAAGAGACTTAAATATTGAAAACCGCGTTGATTATCAATTACAGAAAACCAACATAAAAATTCAGGAACTGGATAAACAGCGTAACGTGGTGGGTTATTTACCTACATTGAATTTTTCTGCTGCCTACAACTACAATGCTATGCGGAAAGAATTCAACTTCTTCGATGGCAACCAACCTTGGTTCAACAGTTACAATATTGGCTTCTCACTGAAAGTTCCCATTTTCGATGGTTTTCAGAAGAAATCCAGAATTGCCCAGTCCCGGTTAAATATTGCCAAAGCACAGGAGAATCTACACCTGACAGAGCAATCGATCAAAGTAAATGTTTCCAACTACGAAATCCAGTACAAAAATGCGATTGACAACATTCGCAATGAAAAAGAAAACCTCGATCTGGCGCAAAATGTCTATACAAACACACAATTGCAATACAACGAAGGCATAAGCACTGCACTTGAACTGGTACAATCCGAGAGCTCGTTGCGCGAATCACAAAACAACTATTTCAATAAACTCTTCTCTCTCTTTATCGCCCGTCT
Source organism: Bacteroidales bacterium (assembly GCA_963668555.2). GTDB lineage: Bacteria > Bacteroidota > Bacteroidia > Bacteroidales > UBA7332 > CAXXIC01. Next base: position 1,955,046 of record CAXXIC010000001.1, on the reverse strand, counting down.
CGATCTGGAACAATCGAAGGGTACTTTAATGAATTACATCAATAATATCAAATAAATCAGCATACTAAAGATTATGAAGAAGATAATAACCGGCGTAGTAATCCTGGCTTTGATCGTAGGAGCAGGATTCAAAATGAAAGCAAATCACGATAAGATTAACTCGACCAAAAACCTGAACAGTGGAATTTCGAGTGTGATCAGCGTTCAGACCTATATGGTGAAACCGATGGAAATCAGTCAGGCGCTAAACCTGGTAGGTACACTATCGGCTAATTCCGAAGTGAATATAGCCTCAGAAGCTCAGGGCAAGATTACATCACTGAATGTAGAAGCCGGTCAGGTGAAAAGCGCAGGTAGCGTGATCGCTACCATCGACAGCAAGCTCAAGCAACTGGCTGTACAATCGGCCAAAGTCGCTTTGGCAAAGCAAAAACGCGACCTGGCACGCTATGAGAATCTGGTAAAAGGTGGAAGTGCGACCCAACAGCAACTTGATGATGCCCGCACTGCCTACGAAAATGCAATCATCACGCTCGAACAAGCGCAGAAGCAGTTGGCCGATGCTACAGTGAAAGCTCCTATTAGTGGTGTCATTACCAAAAAACTGGCAGAGAAAGGGTCTTTTATTAATGTTGGAACAGCTATCGCGTCTATCGTAGATATTTCAAAACTGAAATTGAAACTGAGTGTTTCGGAATCCAACGTTTACAAACTAAGAGTAGGGGAGAAGGCTCAAATCACGACCGATATTTACCCCGGTGTGACATTCGACGGCAAAGTCACTTTCGTCAGTGCCAAAGGTGACGAAAGCCACAACTACGATGTAGAGATCATGGTGGTAAACAGCAGCAAGAATCCGTTGAAAGCCGGGACATTTGCGAATGCCCTGATTGACCAACCGGCAGTGGGTGATAAACTTTACATTCCCCGCGAGGCCTTACAGGGAAGTACCCGTGAGGCCAAAGTGTATGTGGCTGAAAATGGAAAAGCACATCTGTGTGACATTGTGGTTCGCGAAGCGGATAATAAATTTCTCGAAGTTCAGTCCGGCCTGAGCGAAGGAGATGTGGTGGTGACTTCCGGACAAATCAACCTCGAAGATGGAAAAGCCATCAAAGTGATGAACTAATTAATATAGAAACATGATATCCATAACAAATATAGCCATTAAGCGCCCCACGCTAATAGTCGTACTGTTTACAGTGCTGGGGCTGTTGGGGATTTACAGTTATACGCACCTGAAGTATGACCTCGTTCCCAAAATGAACATTCCCGTGGTGACCGTTGTCACTCAATATCCGGGAGCATCGGCGGCCGAAGTAGAGAGTTCCGTGACAAAGAAGATCGAAGACGCCATTTCGTCATTGGAAAATGTCAAAAGCATTCAGTCTTCTTCTATGGAAGGGGTTTCTACCGTGACGATAGAGTTGCAGGCAACGGCTGATGCCAATCGGGCTCTTCAGGATGCACAGCGTAAGATCAATGCAAACTTGTCTCTATTGCCATCGGATGCCAAGTCTCCGGTCCTGAATAAATTCTCGCTGGATGATATGCCCATCATCAAACTTGGGGTTACGGGTAAACTCCCTGCCCCTCAGCTTTATCGCCTGATTGATGATCAGATTAAACCGCAGATTTCGAAAATTAACGGCGTGGGACAGGTGAATCTGATCGGGGGAACCGACCGGGAGATCAAAATTGACATTAATAAAGCAAAGCTGCAAAGCTACAATCTGACTATTTCCCAGGTTTACCAAGCCATCGGAAGCGCCAACCTTGAACTCCCAACCGGTAAAATTGAGGGCAATACCAAACAATATTCCGTTCGTCTGTCAGGTAAAGCGAAGTCGCTGGAAGATATCCGTAACGTAGCCGTTTCTAAAACCAGTTCAGGTAGTGTTGTTAAGCTTGATGACATTGCCGACGTGATCGATGGAAGTGCCGAGGTGACCAACCTGAACCGTATCAACGGCGTTTCATCCATTGGTATGCAGATTCAGAAACAATCTGATGCCAATACCGTAGATGTAAGTAAGCAAGTCAGAGCTCAGCTGGAGCAGCTTGAAAAATTATATTCGGCACAAAATCTCAAGTTCGATATAGCATCCGATACCTCTGTTTATACCCTTGCTTCGGCTAATGGTGTAATGGAAGACCTTGTGTTGGCGATTATCCTTGTGGCCATTGTCATGTTCCTGTTCCTGCATAGTTACCGGGACTCCCTGATCGTTTTGGTATCCATCCCTGCATCAATCATCTCTGTTTTTGCAGCGATGTATATGTTTGACTTTACGCTCAACCTGATGACGTTGATGGCACTTTCGCTCGTGATCGGTATTTTGGTGGATGATTCTATCGTGGTTCTCGAGAATATTCACCGTCACTTGCACATGGGAAAAGACCGTCAACGCGCTGCTCTGGATGGACGTAATGAAATCGGGTTTACCGCTGTCGCTATTACCATGGTGGATGTGGTGGTGTTCGTTCCGCTTTCGCTCGTTACCGGTATGATCGGGGGGATGTTGCGCGAGTTTTCGTTGGTAATCGTCTTCTCCACCCTGATGAGTTTGTTCGTTTCATTTACCATCACTCCGCTTTTGGCTTCCCGTTTTGCCAAAATAGAGCATTTGGATAAAAAATATTTCTTGGGTCGTTTAGCGCTTGGTTTTGAATCGCTATTTATCAAAACGACTCATTTCTACGAGAGAGCTTTGCGCTGGGGGCTGGGACATCGCAAAACCGTCTATGCGGTAACGACCGTTTTACTGATTTCTTCTTTTGCTTTGGTGGCCAAAGGGTTTATCGGTGCTGAATTTATGACCAACGGTGATCGTGGCGAATTTACCATCAAGCTTGAAGGTGAACCGCAGAATACCGTTTATGAAACCAATATGCTTACGCAGAAAGTGGAGAAAATACTTTACAGCAAACCCGACGTGGTGAAGGTCTTTTCAAATATCGGATTCTCTAGCGGACAAGCCGGATTGGGAACCGCTGAGCAAAACAAAAGTGAAATCACTGTGACACTTGTTCCCAAAGAGCAACGCTCAGTGACCGTTCAGGAATATGCCGCGATGATTAAAGGCGAATTGCAGCAGATCCCCGGCATCAAGGTGACAGCTACTGCGACTTCATTGATGGGAAATGCTGATGACGCCCCGATTCAGGTGTTGTTGCGCGGACCGGAAGTGGATAAGCTCTTTGTCATGGCCGATAGTGTAATGAAAGTCATGAAAACCGTTCCCGGTACCAGTGACGTAAAGCTTTCAATAGATAAAAGTAAACCGGAACTTCAAATCGCCCTCGACCGCAATAAGATGGCGATGTTGGGTATCTCGGTAAACGATGTGGCAAGTACCCTTCGCCTGGCATTTGCCGGAAACACCGACCTGCAATTCTCTGAATTGGGAAAAGATTACGATATCAATGTGCAGTTTGATCTGGCCGACCGTCGCCAGTTGGACAACCTGAGTGCCCTTACCGTAAAAAACAGTATGGGAAAACTGGTTCAGCTGTCGGATTTTGCGTCTATCCATCAGTCGTTGGGACCGAACAAACTGCAACGGTATGACCGTATCTCTTCGCTAACAGTTAATGCTTCTGTATTTGGTCGTCCGGTGGGAACAGTAGGTCAGGAGATAAAGGACCTCGTGGCTAAGAAGATTCATCCGGGTAATATCACGATCGACTACAAGGGTCAGCTGGAGCGCCAGTCGGAGGCTTTCGGAAGTCTCTTCCTGGTTATCGGAGCCGCGCTTATCTTCGTGTACCTCGTTATGGTCGCGCTTTACAACTCCTATTTGTATCCGTTTGTGGTGTTGTTTTCAATTCCGGTGGCGATCATTGGTGCGCTTATTGCCCTGGCAATCTCAGGAAAGACGATATCAATATTTACTTTTATCGGTTTCATCATGCTGATTGGTCTGGTGGCCAAAAACGCCATCCTGATCGTGGACTTTACCAATCACCTGCGGGCAAGAGGCCTTTCGGTAAACGATGCGTTGATCGAAGCCGGAAAAGAGCGTCTGCGTCCGATCCTGATGACGACATTTGCGATGATCTTTGGTATGCTTCCGATCGCTTTAGCCACCGGAGCCTCTGCCGAAAGTAAGAACGGCCTCGCCTGGGCAATCATTGGCGGTCTTTCCAGTTCTCTGATGCTGACATTGGTGCTTGTCCCCGCTGTATATACAACTATGGAAAAAGCAAAAGCTTTTGTCAAACGCCTCACCCGTAAAAAAGTGGTCGCGATGGAGTTGTACCCTGATTGATTTCATTCTTTAATTTTGCAAATTTTCCCACGGCTCTGTCTTTTTCGAAAGGCAGAGCCGTTTTTTCATTCTTTCATTTCCTATATAATTATGGGCGCGCCCCTCGCCCGCTCGGGTCGGGCTATCCGCTTCAAGTCCTCGCTCGTTCCTCGCTGCGGGCTTTCCGCTACTATCCCTCGCGCAGAGGTTACCCTTTTATTCGCGGAATCGCCCCTTTCAATAGAAATGCGAACTATTTTTGGTCAATTCCCCTTCAGCCTCCACTGCACCATAAAAATAATCGCCACAAGCACCCCACGCCCTCAGTGTGTTATGTTCTTTAACAGAAAAACTTTCCCATATAATTTGGAGCGAAAGGATAAAAGCTCTACTTTTGCACTCGCTAAACAGGAAGGGCAGCGGCCCAGCGATAGCAGCTTGAAACTTTTTGAAAAATAAATCTGAAAAGATTTGGAGGATAAGAATTAAAAGCGTTATCTTTGCAGCCGTTTCGCTTGAAAAATCAGGTTGAGCACAACAAGAGATCATTGAAGAAATTATAGATAAGTAAGTAGTACAAAACTACTTGATACAATAACGGCCAGTGATGGTCATGTATTAAGTAAGGGAAAAATTAAACCGTCAATTAGCAATAATTGGAGTAAGGATTGACTTGAAAGTATTAAAACGATCTAAAGGGGTAACCCTGAAGATTAGAAAACATAAAATACAACGAAGAGTTTGATCCTGGCTCAGGATGAACGCTAGCGACAGGCCTAACACATGCAAGTCGAGGGGCAGCACATGAGTAGCAATACGATGGTGGCGACCGGCGCACGGGTGAGTAACGCGTATGCAACCTACCTATTACTGGGGAATAACTTTCGGAAACGGAAACTAATACCGCATAATACCACGAACTCGCATGATTTTGTGGTTAAAGAATTTCGGTAATGGATGGGCATGCGTGACATTAGTTTGTTGGTAGGGTAACGGCCTACCAAGACTACGATGTCTAGGGGTTCTGAGAGGAAGGTCCCCCACACTGGTACTGAGACACGGACCAGACTCCTACGGGAGGCAGCAGTGAGGAATATTGGTCAATGGGCGAGAGCCTGAACCAGCCAAGTCGCGTGCAGGATGACTGCCTTATGGGTTGTAAACTGCTTTTATAAAGGAATAACAACTCTTACGTGTAAGAGGATGAATGTACTTTAGGAATAAGGATCGGCTAACTCCGTGCCAGCAGCCGCGGTAATACGGAGGATCCAAGCGTTATCCGGATTTATTGGGTTTAAAGGGTGCGTAGGCGGTTGATTAAGTCAGCGGTGAAAGTTTGGAGCTCAACTCTAAAATTGCCGTTGAAACTGGTCGACTTGAGTACGGTAGAGGTATGCGGAATGCGTGGTGTAGCGGTGAAATGCTTAGATATCACGCAGAACCCCAATTGCGAAGGCAGCATACTGGACCGGCAACTGACGCTGAGGCACGAAAGCGTGGGGATCAAACAGGATTAGATACCCTGGTAGTCCACGCCGTAAACTATGAATGCTAGCTATTGGCGATATACAGTCAGTGGCACAGAGAAATCGTTAAGCATTCCACCTGGGGAGTACGCCGGCAACGGTGAAACTCAAAGGAATTGACGGGGGCCCGCACAAGCGGAGGAACATGTGGTTTAATTCGATGATACGCGAGGAACCTTACCCGGGTTTGAACGCAGGGAGAATATAGTGGAAACATTATAGCCAGCAATGGCTGCCTGCGAGGTGCTGCATGGTTGTCGTCAGCTCGTGCCGTGAGGTGTCGGCTTAAGTGCCATAACGAGCGCAACCCCTATCGATAGTTACTAACAGGTTAAGCTGAGGACTCTATTGAGACTGCCAGCGTAAGCTGCGAGGAAGGTGGGGATGACGTCAAATCAGCACGGCCCTTACATCCGGGGCGACACACGTGTTACAATGGTGGGTACAGAGGGTCGCTACCTGGTGACAGGATGCAAATCTCCAAAACCCATCTCAGTTCGGATCGGAGTCTGCAACTCGACTCCGTGAAGCTGGATTCGCTAGTAATCGCGCATCAGCCATGGCGCGGTGAATACGTTCCCGGGCCTTGTACACACCGCCCGTCAAACAATGGAAGTTGGGGGTACCTAAAGTCTGCAACCGCAAGGAGCGGCCTAGGGTAAAACTAATAACTGGTGTTAAGTCGTAACAAGGTAGCCGTACCGGAAGGTGCGGCTGGAACACCTCCTTTCTGGAGAGCAAACCTTACTTCAAGGTTTAATTTTTCCGACTACTTATTTATTATATATAAGTTATAAGTAGTAAGTTATACGTATTAAGTTGTAAGAGGGAGACCTCAGAAGACCTAACACTTACAACCTACAACTTACAACTAAAAGAGGAGACAGAGCCACTCAGGCAAAGAAAGAAAAGTAATGCAGTCCTATAGCTCAGTTGGTTAGAGCGCTACACTGATAATGTAGAGGTCGGCAGTTCAACTCTGCCTGGGACTACCCAAGAGGTTTAAAGTTATAAGTCAAAAGTAGTAAGTCGAAAGACTTAAAACTGACAACCTAAAACTTAGAACTAATTCGGGGGATTAGCTCAGCTGGCTAGAGCACCTGCCTTGCACGCAGGGGGTCAACGGTTCGAATCCGTTATTCTCCACAGAAGAAGCCCCACCCGGCCTCCCCCAAGGGGAGGAGAAAGGAATGCAAACGAACAACGAATGCAAACCAAGCGGGGCAAATCCTTCCTCCTTCGGGGGAATAAGAAGGGGGCTTACTAAGATCATTGACATATTGAAGAAGTAAAAGTAGAAAAGAAAAAACATCGAGCCATCTACTTTGTAGCAATACAAAGGAGAACGATGAGAAGAAAGTAAGCAAGGGCGCATGGCGGATGCCTTGGGTCTCGGAGGCGACGAAGGACGTGATAAGCTGCGATAAGCTACGGGGAGGAGCAAATATCCTTTGATCCGTAGATTTCCGAATGGGGCAACCCATCTGGTAGAAGACCAGATATATCCGTAAGGATAGGCGAACGTGGGGAACTGAAACATCTAAGTACCCATAGGAGAAGAAAACAATAGTGATTCCGTAAGTAGTGGCGAGCGAACGCGGAACAGCCCAAACCGATTATGTTTCGGCATAGTCGGGGTTGTAGGACCACGATATAGCAAGATTCGGAGAAATGGAAGCCTTTGGAAAGAGGCCCCGTAGACGGTGACAGGCCGGTACATGAATCGAAGAAGAAGCTTAGTGGTATCCTGAGTAGCGCGGGACACGAGAAATCCTGTGTGAATCAGCGGGGACCATCCCGTAAGGCTAAATACTCCCGAGACACCGATAGTGAACCAGTACTGTGAAGGAAAGGTGAAAAGAACCTCGAACAGAGGAGTGAAATAGACCCTGAAACCATGCGCTTACAAGCGGTAGGAGCTCTCTAGTGGAGTGACTGCGTGCCTTTTGCATAATGAACCTACGAGTTACTTTCACCGGCAAGGTTAAGTGATTCAGTCACGGAGCCGAAGCGAAAGCGAGTCTGAATAGGGCGTATAGTCGGTGGGAGTAGACGCGAAACCAAGTGATCTACCCTTGAGCAGGTTGAAGTTTTGGTAACACAAAATGGAGGACCGAACCGGTAAACGTTGAAAAGTTTTCGGATGACTTGAGGGTAGGGGTGAAAGGCTAATCAAACTTGGAGATAGCTCGTACTCCCCGAAATGCATTTAGGTGCAGCCTGGGATGTTTCTTCTGAGAGGTAGAGCGACTGATTGGATGCGAGGGCTTCACCGCCTATCAAGTCCTGATAAACTCCGAATGCTCAGAAGTAAAGTCCTGGAGTGAGGGCATGGGTGCTAAGGTCCGTGTCCGAGAGGGAAAGAACCCAGACCATCAGCTAAGGTCCCCAAATATTTACTAAGTTGAAATAACGAAGTCAGACTGCATAGACAGCTAGGATGTTGGCTTGGAAGCAGCCATTCATTTAAAGAGTGCGTAACAGCTCACTAGTCGAGGAGTTTGGCATGGATAATAATCGGGCATAAGTAAATTACCGAAGCTATGGATTGTCTTTAAAGACACTGGTAGGGGAGCATTCTAACGGCGCAGAAGGTGAAGCGTAAGCTTTGCTGGAGCTTTTAGAAAAGCAAATGTAGGTATAAGTAACGATAAAGAGAGTGAGAAACTCTCTCGCCGAAAGACTAAGGTTTCCTGATCAACGCTAATCGGATCAGGGTTAGTCGGGGCCTAAGGTTCAGCCGATAGGCGAGACCGATGGAAGAAACGGTTAATATTCCGTTACTGGCTGTATGAGTGATGTGGAGACGAAGTAGTGAAAGTCCTGCCCCCTGACGGAATAGGGGGTTAAAGGGTGTAGATATTGAGATCGCCAGGCAAATCCGGTGATTGAGTCGAACCTGATAGTACAAGGAGTCTACGGACGAATTGATATGGGCGTAATCAGACTTCCAAGAAAATCCGCTAAACATAATCATACAGGCACCCGTACCGCAAACGGACACACGTAGTCAGGTAGAGAATACTAAGGCGCTCGAGTGATTCACGGTTAAGGAACTAGGCAAATTGACCCTGTAACTTCGGGAAAAAGGGTCCCATGTGCAAGCATGGGCGCAGAGAATAGGTCCAGGCAACTGTTTAACAAAAACACAGGGCTATGCAAATTTGAAAGAAGAGGTATATAGCCTGACACCTGCCCGGTGCCGGAAGGTTAAGAGGAGATGTTATCGCAAGAGAAGCATTGAATTGAAGCCCCGGTAAACGGCGGCCGTAACTATAACGGTCCTAAGGTAGCGAAATTCCTTGTCGGGTAAGTTCCGACCTGCACGAATGGTGTAATGATCTGGACACTGTCTCAACCGTGAGCTCGGTGAAATTGTAGTATCGGTGAAGATGCCGATTACCCGCAACGGGACGGAAAGACCCCGTGAACCTTTACTGCAACTTAACATTGAATTTGGGTAACTAATGTGTAGGATAGGCCGGAGACTATGAAGCGGGCACGCTAGTGTTTGTGGAGTCGCCGTTGAAATACGGCCCTTTAGTTATTTGAGTTCTAACTCCCAGTGGGAGGACATTGTTTGGTGGGTAGTTTGACTGGGGTGGTCGCCTCCAAAAGTGTAACGGAGGCTTCCAAAGGTACCCTCAGACCGATTGGTAACCGGTCGCAGAGTGTAATGGCATAAGGGTGCTTGACTGAGAGACCGACAAGTCGATCAGGTAGGAAACTAGGGCATAGTGATCCGGTGGTTCCGTATGGAAGGGCCATCGCTCAAAGGATAAAAGGTACTCCGGGGATAACAGGCTGATCGCTCCCAAGAGCTCATATCGACGGAGCGGTTTGGCACCTCGATGTCGGCTCGTCACATCCTGGGGCTGGAGAAGGTCCCAAGGGTTGGGCTGTTCGCCCATTAAAGTGGCACGCGAGCTGGGTTCAGAACGTCGTGAGACAGTTCGGTCCCTATCTGTTGTGGGCGTAAGAAATTTGAGGGGCTCTGACACTAGTACGAGAGGACCGTGTTGGACTGACCTCTGGTTTACCTGTTGTGACGCCAGTTGCATCGCAGGGTAGCTAAGTCGGGAAGGGATAAGCGCTGAAAGCATCTAAGTGCGAAGCCCGCCTCAAGATTAGATTTCTATGAGGGTCGTTAAAGACGATGACGTTGATAGGTTGCAGGTGTAAAGGTGGTAACATCAAAGCCGAGCAATACTAATTACCCGAAACTTTCCTCATCGAAGGTGGTTTGCTGCTTTTTCTGAAATACTTTACTTCTGATTTATGTTGAAACAAGAGTAAAGACGCCGCATGCGACGTCTCTACGATATGATCAAAAAAAATAACAGCGACGAAAGACGTAAAACCTAGAACGTATAACGTAAAACGTCCAAAGACATTTAGGTGGTTATAGCACCGGGGTTCCACCTCTTCCCATTCCGAACAGAGAAGTTAAGCCCGATCACGCCGATGGTACTGCGCAAGTGGGAGAGTAGGTAGCCGCCTCTTTAGAACCCTCATCAGCTAACGCTGATGGGGGTTTGTTGTGTTTTGACGGTTTTGAATTTGATCCGTTTAAATTCTACTCCTTCAATCTGCTTGAGGATGCGGAGAAAAAGTTTCTGAGCCAGTAGCCCGTTAAAAATGATGGCGCGTATGGAAGGGTTTTCAGCCTGCAATTGGGCAATTGCATTCGGTTTCATGGCGGATAGCACTGTCGGCACTGCCTGGGCGTGTGCAAGTGTGACATACATCCCATAGTGCGATGCTCATTTCCCTAATCAATTGTTTCTTCTCTTCATAATCTGTCGGACATTCTACGCCTCTTATTGCCGAAATGATTTTCCAGAACGCGCCTCGCTGGTGCGACTTTAGCGATAGCGTAACTTGTGATAGTTATATTCGCGCTAGTGGGGAGAAAACGCTTTCAGTTTCATCGCAGCAAAGTCTGGTGCTTCGAATATTGATGGGGAAATATTCCGGAAAAGACTCTTTCGCCAGAAGGATCCTGAATCCGTTGTTTAAAAGCTGTCATCCGGATAAATTCAGACGCCATATTAAACGATTATATGAACAAGGTTTAATTGTAAATGATGATTATTCGTTGGCGTGGTGTGATTGCAGGAGATAGCTGAACGCAATCTCTCATTTATCTCCGCTTTTTCCATCTATTTTTTTTCGAGTCCCAAACATTTTATCGAATTCAATTACAGTGCCTTTTTGCATTACAGCGCTGTAAAATCGTGATGAGTCAGCATCCACTCAAAAAATATCCTGTGAACAACCCCACGCTCTCAGCCTGTTATGTTCTTTAACACAAAAACAGGATGCAATAATTTGGAGTGAAAGGATAAAAGCTCTACTTTTGCACTCGCTAAACAGGAAGGGCGGCGGCCCAGCGATAGCAGCTTGAAAGTTTTTGAAAAATAAATCTGAAAAGATTTGGAGGTTAAGAATTAAAAGCGTTATCTTTGCAGCCGTTTCGCTTGAAAAATCAGGTTGAGCAGAACAAGAGATCATTGAAGAAATTATAGATAAGTAAGTAGTACAAAACTACTTGATACAATACGACCAGTGATGGTCATGTATTAAGTAAGGGAAAAATTAAACCGTCAATTAGCAATAATTGGAGTAAGGATTGACTTGAAAGTATTAAAACGATCTAAAGGGGTAACCCTGAAGATTAGAAAACATAAAATACAACGAAGAGTTTGATCCTGGCTCAGGATGAACGCTAGCGACAGGCCTAACACATGCAAGTCGAGGGGCAGCACATGAGTAGCAATACGATGGTGGCGACCGGCGCACGGGTGAGTAACGCGTATGCAACCTACCTATTACTGGGGAATAACTTTCGGAAACGGAAACTAATACCGCATAATACCACGAACTCGCATGATTTTGTGGTTAAAGAATTTCGGTAATGGATGGGCATGCGTGACATTAGTTTGTTGGTAGGGTAACGGCCTACCAAGACTACGATGTCTAGGGGTTCTGAGAGGAAGGTCCCCCACACTGGTACTGAGACACGGACCAGACTCCTACGGGAGGCAGCAGTGAGGAATATTGGTCAATGGGCGAGAGCCTGAACCAGCCAAGTCGCGTGCAGGATGACTGCCTTATGGGTTGTAAACTGCTTTTATAAAGGAATAACAACTCTTACGTGTAAGAGGATGAATGTACTTTAGGAATAAGGATCGGCTAACTCCGTGCCAGCAGCCGCGGTAATACGGAGGATCCAAGCGTTATCCGGATTTATTGGGTTTAAAGGGTGCGTAGGCGGTTGATTAAGTCAGCGGTGAAAGTTTGGAGCTCAACTCTAAAATTGCCGTTGAAACTGGTCGACTTGAGTACGGTAGAGGTATGCGGAATGCGTGGTGTAGCGGTGAAATGCTTAGATATCACGCAGAACCCCAATTGCGAAGGCAGCATACTGGACCGGCAACTGACGCTGAGGCACGAAAGCGTGGGGATCAAACAGGATTAGATACCCTGGTAGTCCACGCCGTAAACTATGAATGCTAGCTATTGGCGATATACAGTCAGTGGCACAGAGAAATCGTTAAGCATTCCACCTGGGGAGTACGCCGGCAACGGTGAAACTCAAAGGAATTGACGGGGGCCCGCACAAGCGGAGGAACATGTGGTTTAATTCGATGATACGCGAGGAACCTTACCCGGGTTTGAACGCAGGGAGAATATAGTGGAAACATTATAGCCAGCAATGGCTGCCTGCGAGGTGCTGCATGGTTGTCGTCAGCTCGTGCCGTGAGGTGTCGGCTTAAGTGCCATAACGAGCGCAACCCCTATCGATAGTTACTAACAGGTTAAGCTGAGGACTCTATTGAGACTGCCAGCGTAAGCTGCGAGGAAGGTGGGGATGACGTCAAATCAGCACGGCCCTTACATCCGGGGCGACACACGTGTTACAATGGTGGGTACAGAGGGTCGCTACCTGGTGACAGGATGCTAATCTCCAAAACCCATCTCAGTTCGGATCGGAGTCTGCAACTCGACTCCGTGAAGCTGGATTCGCTAGTAATCGCGCATCAGCCATGGCGCGGTGAATACGTTCCCGGGCCTTGTACACACCGCCCGTCAAACAATGGAAGTTGGGGGTACCTAAAGTCTGCAACCGCAAGGAGCGGCCTAGGGTAAAACTAATAACTGGTGTTAAGTCGTAACAAGGTAGCCGTACCGGAAGGTGCGGCTGGAACACCTCCTTTCTGGAGAGCAAACCTTACTTTAAGGTTTAATTTTTCCAACTACTTATTTTATTTATAACTCTATATAGAGGAGACAGAGCCACTCAGGCAAAGAAAGAAAAGTAATGCAGTCCTATAGCTCAGTTGGTTAGAGCGCTACACTGATAATGTAGAGGTCGGCAGTTCAACTCTGCCTGGGACTACCCAAGAGGTTTAAAGTTATAAGTCAAAAGTAGTAAGTCGAAAGACTTAAAACTGACAACCTAAAACTTAGAACTAATTCGGGGGATTAGCTCAGCTGGCTAGAGCACCTGCCTTGCACGCAGGGGGTCAACGGTTCGAATCCGTTATTCTCCACAGAAGAAGCCCCACCCGGCCTCCCCCAAGGGGAGGAGAAAGGAATGCAAACGAACAACGAATGCAAACCAAGCGGGGCAAATCCTTCCCCCTTCGGGGGAATAAGAAGGGGGCTTACTAAGATCATTGACATATTGAAGAAGTAAAAGTAGAAAAGAAAAAACATCGAGCCATCTACTTTGTAGCAATACAAAGGAGAACGATGAGAAGAAAGTAAGCAAGGGCGCATGGCGGATGCCTTGGGTCTCGGAGGCGACGAAGGACGTGATAAGCTGCGATAAGCTACGGGGAGGAGCAAATATCCCTTGATCCGTAGATTTCCGAATGGGGCAACCCATCTGGTAGAAGACCAGATATATCCGTAAGGATAGGCGAACGTGGGGAACTGAAACATCTAAGTACCCATAGGAGAAGAAAACAATAGTGATTCCGTAAGTAGTGGCGAGCGAACGCGGAACAGCCCAAACCATTTATGTTTCGGCATAGGTGGGGTTGTAGGACCACGACATAGCAAGATTCGGAGAAATGGAAGCCTTTGGAAAGAGGCCCCGTAGACGGTGACAGGCCGGTACATGAATCGAAGAAGAAGCTTAGTGGTATCCTGAGTAGCGCGGGACACGAGAAATCCTGTGTGAATCAGCGGGGACCATCCCGTAAGGCTAAATACTCCCGAGACACCGATAGTGAACCAGTACTGTGAAGGAAAGGTGAAAAGAACCTCGAACAGAGGAGTGAAATAGACCCTGAAACCATGCGCTTACAAGCGGTAGGAGCTCTCTAGTGGAGTGACTGCGTGCCTTTTGCATAATGAACCTACGAGTTACTTTCACCGGCAAGGTTAAGTGATTCAGTCACGGAGCCGAAGCGAAAGCGAGTCTGAATAGGGCGTATAGTCGGTGGGAGTAGACGCGAAACCAAGTGATCTACCCTTGAGCAGGTTGAAGTTTTGGTAACACAAAATGGAGGACCGAACCGGTAAACGTTGAAAAGTTTTCGGATGACTTGAGGGTAGGGGTGAAAGGCTAATCAAACTTGGAGATAGCTCGTACTCCCCGAAATGCATTTAGGTGCAGCCTGGGATGTTTCTTCTGAGAGGTAGAGCGACTGATTGGATGCGAGGGCTTCACCGCCTATCAAGTCCTGATAAACTCCGAATGCTCAGAAGTAAAGTCCTGGAGTGAGGGCATGGGTGCTAAGGTCCGTGTCCGAGAGGGAAAGAACCCAGACCATCAGCTAAGGTCCCCAAATATTTACTAAGTTGAAATAACGAAGTCAGACTGCATAGACAGCTAGGATGTTGGCTTGGAAGCAGCCATTCATTTAAAGAGTGCGTAACAGCTCACTAGTCGAGGAGTTTGGCATGGATAATAATCGGGCATAAGTAAATTACCGAAGCTATGGATTGTCTTAATAGACACTGGTAGGGGAGCATTCTAACGGCGCAGAAGGTGAAGCGTAAGCTTTGCTGGAGCTTTTAGAAAAGCAAATGTAGGTATAAGTAACGATAAAGAGAGTGAGAAACTCTCTCGCCGAAAGACTAAGGTTTCCTGATCAACGCTAATCGGATCAGGGTTAGTCGGGGCCTAAGGTTCAGCCGATAGGCGAGACCGATGGAAGAAACGGTTAATATTCCGTTACTGGCTGTATGAGTGATGTGGAGACGAAGTAGTGAAAGTCCTGCCCCCTGACGGAATAGGGGGTTAAAGGGTGTAGATATTGAGATCGCCAGGCAAATCCGGTGATTGAGTCGAACCTGATAGTACAAGGAGTCTACGGACGAATTGATATGGGCGTAATCAGACTTCCAAGAAAATCCGCTAAACATAATCATACAGGCACCCGTACCGCAAACGGACACACGTAGTCAGGTAGAGAATACTAAGGCGCTCGAGTGATTCACGGTTAAGGAACTAGGCAAATTGACCCTGTAACTTCGGGAAAAAGGGTCCCATGTGCAAGCATGGGCGCAGAGAATAGGTCCAGGCAACTGTTTAACAAAAACACAGGGCTATGCAAATTTGAAAGAAGAGGTATATAGCCTGACACCTGCCCGGTGCCGGAAGGTTAAGAGGAGATGTTATCGCAAGAGAAGCATTGAATTGAAGCCCCGGTAAACGGCGGCCGTAACTATAACGGTCCTAAGGTAGCGAAATTCCTTGTCGGGTAAGTTCCGACCTGCACGAATGGTGTAATGATCTGGACACTGTCTCAACCGTGAGCTCGGTGAAATTGTAGTATCGGTGAAGATGCCGATTACCCGCAACGGGACGGAAAGACCCCGTGAACCTTTACTGCAACTTAACATTGAATTTGGGTAACTAATGTGTAGGATAGGCCGGAGACTATGAAGCGGGCACGCTAGTGTTTGTGGAGTCGCCGTTGAAATACGGCCCTTTAGTTATTTGAGTTCTAACTCCTGAAAAGGAGGACATTGTTTGGTGGGTAGTTTGACTGGGGTGGTCGCCTCCAAAAGTGTAACGGAGGCTTCCAAAGGTACCCTCAGACCGATTGGTAACCGGTCGCAGAGTGTAATGGCATAAGGGTGCTTGACTGAGAGACCGACAAGTCGATCAGGTAGGAAACTAGGGCATAGTGATCCGGTGGTTCCGTATGGAAGGGCCATCGCTCAAAGGATAAAAGGTACTCCGGGGATAACAGGCTGATCGCTCCCAAGAGCTCATATCGACGGAGCGGTTTGGCACCTCGATGTCGGCTCGTCACATCCTGGGGCTGGAGAAGGTCCCAAGGGTTGGGCTGTTCGCCCATTAAAGTGGCACGCGAGCTGGGTTCAGAACGTCGTGAGACAGTTCGGTCCCTATCTGTTGTGGGCGTAAGAAATTTGAGGGGCTCTGACACTAGTACGAGAGGACCGTGTTGGACTGACCTCTGGTTTACCTGTTGTGACGCCAGTTGCATCGCAGGGTAGCTAAGTCGGGAAGGGATAAGCGCTGAAAGCATCTAAGTGCGAAGCCCGCCTCAAGATTAGATTTCTATGAGGGTCGTTAAAGACGATGACGTTGATAGGTTGCAGGTGTAAAGGTGGTAACATCAAAGCCGAGCAATACTAATTACCCGAAACTTTCCTCATACGATGGTTTGCTGATTTTTCTGAAATACTTTACTTCTTAGATATGTTGAAAATAGAGTACAGACGCCGCATGCGACGTCTCTACGATATGATCAAAAAAAATAACAGCGACGAAAGACGTAAAACCTAGAACGTATAACGTAAAACGTCCAAAGACATTTAGGTGGTTATAGCACCGGGGTTCCACCTCTTCCCATTCCGAACAGAGAAGTTAAGCCCGATCACGCCGATGGTACTGCGCAAGTGGGAGAGTAGGTAGCCGCCTCTTTAGAACCCTCATCAGCTAACGCTGATGGGGGTTTGTTGTGTTTTGACACTATCCTATTCGTCGACAAATACCCCTTTCCTGTCGGCAAAATCCACTCTTATATATAATGTGTTTGACCTGCGATGAAACAGGTGGTAATTTTGCTTCGTAATCAATCACTTGCATTATGAAGAAAATTATTTGTAACCTATTAGCCCTGATGGTTTGTGGCATTATGCATACAGCTGTGGCGCAGCAAAGACCAACTCAGTGGAATTTGACTAGCTGCATAGAATACGCGCACAAAAACAATATCAAGGTGCAGAAAGCCAAGATTGCAGTAAGCGAAAGCAATGTAGATCTGAAAGAAGCAAAAGCTGCTTATTTACCTTCGCTTACCGGTGTAGCTTCGCAAAGTTTTGCTAATTCAAAGGTGGCGGATGTGAACGGGAAGTACAACAACTGCAGCTCTTTGTCCGGACGCTACTCAATCAGTTCCACTCTGACTCTTTTCAATGGAGGTATAACGACCAATAACGTAAGGCAAAAAACGTTGCAAACCCGTTTACAGGAACTTTCACTCAAGGAAACAGAAAATGATATTGAGGTTGCCATCACGCAGGCATTTCTACAACTGCTCTATGCGAATGAGACGGTGAAAACCGATCAGCAGACTCTAGAAACCTCCGCAGCTCAACTCAAACGCTCGAATAACTTATTGTCTGCCGGCTCCATTACCCGGATCGACTATGCGCAGGTAGAGGCGCAATACAGCAGCGATAAGTATCAGCTTGCAGTTGACCAGAACACATTTGAAGAAACCAAGCTGTCGCTCAAACAGCTGCTCGAGTTGGGCATCGGCGATGAGTTTGATGTAGTTATTCCTATGATTTCCGACGATGCGGTGCTGGCACTCATTCCTTCTAAACAGGAGGTTTATCAGAAAGCCTTGTTTGTTATGCCACAGATACGCAACAGTGAACTGAGCATCGAAGTGGCTAATCTGGCTTACACTAAGGCAAAGGCCGGTAAAATGCCGACTATTTCGCTTGGCGCTAGTATTGGAACGGGTAATACATACAATCGAAACGAGACATTCACTTCACAACTGGGCAACCAACTGAGCCAAAGTGCGGGTATCACCCTTAGTTTACCCATATTCAATAATCGACAGACGAAATCGGCCATAGAGAAAGCAAAGATGGAAATCGATCTGGCGAAACTAGAATACACCGGTACACAAAAGGATTTGCTTAAAACGATTGAGTCGGTCTATCAGGATGTGAAGTCGGCACAAAGCAAATATATTGCAGCCAAAGATCAATTGAAATCGACTGAGTTGAGTTATCGCCTCACAGAAGAGCAATTCAACCTTGGGATGAAAAATACGGTTGAGCTGCTTACCCAAAAGAATAAATTTTTATCGGCCCAACAGGCCTTTCTACAATCCAAATTTACCGCTGTCCTAAATCTGAAGCTGCTGAACTTTTATCAGGGCATCGCAATCGCATTATAAACTCATAAATCGATCACATATGAAAAAGAAAACCAAGATTGGAATAGCAATCGTTGCCGTGATAGGCATTATGGTTCTGGCATTTTCTCTATCGGGTAAAAAAGAAGAGAAAATGGAATTGAGCACGCAAAAAGTATCACTTGGAAATATTGAAAACTCCGTGACTGCAACGGGCACAATTGAACCTATCAAGACCGTTGATGTAGGTACGCAGGTATCCGGAACGATCAGCCAGATACTGGCAGATTATAATTCGGTAGTCAAAAAAGGTCAGTTGCTGGCAGTACTGGATAAGACGGTTCTGCAATCGTCTTTGAATTCGAGCAAGGCAAACTTTGAATCAGCAAAGAACGAGTTGAATTATCAGAAAAGCAATTACGATCGTATCAAAATGCTTTTTGCCAATCAATCGGTGAGTAAAACTGATCTGGAAACGGCACAATACCAGTATGAAAATGCAAAAGCTACTTACAGCAAGGCTAAAGAAGAGATCATCAAAGCACAAACTAACCTCAATTATGCGATGATTTATTCGCCGATTGATGGTGTTGTTATTTCTCGTTCGGTGAATGAAGGGCAAACTGTAGCCGCAAGTTTTAGTACGCCGACATTGTTTACCATAGCGCAGGATTTAAAGAAAATGCAGGTAGTGGCTAAAGTGGATGAAGCAGATATAGGTCAGGTAAAGGAAGGGCAAACCGTAAGCTTCACCGTAGATGCATTTCCCGATGATGTATTTCACGGAAAAGTGACTCAGGTACGTCTGGAAGCAACAACAACTTCTAATGTCGTAACTTATGAGGTCGTAATTGATGCTCCCAATCCCGAGCTCAAACTAAAACCGGGCTTGACAGCTAATGTTACTATTTATACGCTGCAACATAAGGATGTCGTAGTAGTACCATCGAAAGCATTGCGCTTCAAACCCGATGCAAAAGCGTTGAGCGTATTCGGAGCTCAAGGTGTATCAGCACCTGTTAATGCAGCTTCTAAAACGGTTTGGGTAAAAAACAAAGAGGGAATCAAACCGATCATTGTCACTGTGGGTGAAACCGATGGAGTGAATACTGAAATCATCGGAGGAATTAATGCCGGAGATGTGGTAGTATTGGAATTGAAAGCTGCATCATTGGGAAGTGCCGGTGATAACCAATCTGACAGTACCGAAGGAAATAGTCCCTTTATGCCTAAAAGACCAGGCGGCGACAGTAAGAAGAAATAACTTGAATGCTTAATGCCAATCAAACATGGACATTATCAAAATTGAAAATATGAAAAAAGACTTCATCGTGGGCAGTGAAACTGTTCATGCCCTGCGGGGAGTCTCTTTCGCCATACGCTCCGGAGAGTTTGTCACCATTATGGGAACCAGTGGTTCGGGTAAATCCACCTTGCTGAACATGCTGGGTTGCCTGGATACACCCACTTCCGGGGAGTACTTCCTGGATGGACATTCGGTTCGGGAAATGGATAAAAATGAACGGGCCATATTACGAAACCGCAAAATCGGGTTTGTATTTCAGGCATACAACCTTTTGCCTAAAACAACCGCGCTTGAAAATGTAGAGTTACCGTTGATTTACAATCCGTCGGTCTCAGCAAAAGAGCGTAAGGAGAAAGCTACCG
The DNA here is from genome assembly GCA_963668555.2 of Bacteroidales bacterium. Classification (GTDB taxonomy): domain Bacteria; phylum Bacteroidota; class Bacteroidia; order Bacteroidales; family UBA7332; genus CAXXIC01. The sequence continues at coordinate 1,935,237 of CAXXIC010000001.1, read as the reverse complement.
AGTCGCTCGAGGCGGTTGGATTGAAGGATAGAATGGGCCATAAACCCAATCAAATGTCGGGCGGACAGCAACAACGCGTAGCAATTGCCCGCGCATTGGTCAATGAACCGGTGATCATACTGGCGGACGAGGCTACGGGGAATCTCGATAGTCGTACATCGTATGAGATCCTGTCGCTGTTTCAGTCGCTTCACAAAAAAGGGCGAACCATTATCTTCGTAACGCACAACCCGGAGTTGGCGGCATTCAGCAGTCGAAATATTGTACTACGGGATGGTCGTGTAGTGGAAGATACGCATAACGAATCTATCTCTTCGGCCAAAGATGTTTTAGCAAAAATGAAGGTCGAGGAAGAGTAATTAGCAAATTTGTAAATGTGTAAATGAATTAATCTGACCAATTTTCTTTTAGATGTGTCACTTCATTTGCTGATTTAACAATACAAACAATGAATCTAACGAACCTTCTCAAAATAGCCCTGCGCGCGCTAAACAGCAATAAGTTCCGTGGTTTTCTGACCATGCTTGGAATAATCATCGGGGTAGCTTCTGTAATCACGATGCTGGCCATCGGACAAGGCTCCAAACTCAGTATTCAGGAGCAAATCTCCAAGATGGGTTCCAATATGATGATGATTGACCCCGGAGCAGGGATGTTTGGTGGCGCCCGGGTGAGTGCCAGCAGCATGCAAACGCTGAAAATGACGGATTACGAAAGCATTGCCAGGCAATGTAAATATGTCTCTAACCTTACCCCCGTGGTAAATAGCAGCGGTCAGGTGGTTTACGGAACCAACAATGCACCTACTTCGATTACAGGTGTAAATGCTCAATATCTTGATATCCGGAAATATAGTGTCGAAAGCGGCGATATGTTTAGCGAACGCGATGTGAAGACCTCCGCCAAAGTGTGTGTGGTAGGGAAAACCGTGATCGAAAACCTTTTCACCAATGGCGAGAATCCTTTAGGTAAAATAATTCGTTTCGGTAAAATTCCTTTTAAAATTGTCGGTGTTCTGGCTGAAAAGGGGAATAACTCGATGGGTCAGGATCAGGATGATATTATCCTGGCACCTTATACCACGGTACAAAAACGTATTTTGGCGATTACTTATCTCAACAGCATTGTTGCATCAGCCATTACCGAAGATGATACCGACAATGCAAAGGATGAAATCACCACCCTTCTTCGCGCCAATCACAAGCTGAAAGATACTGATGAAGACGACTTCAACATCCGTTCACAAAAAGAGTTGCTCACAATGATGAGCTCGACAACTGATTTGATGACTGTGCTTCTTGCTGCAATTGCGGCTATTTCTTTGCTTGTAGGTGGTATCGGCATTATGAACATCATGTATGTTTCCGTGACAGAGCGTACCCGTGAAATCGGTCTGCGGATGTCGATCGGGGCGAGGGGCGTCGATATCCTGCTGCAGTTTCTTATCGAAGCGGTGCTGATTAGTGTGACCGGTGGCATCATCGGTGTGATCATGGGGGTTGCCAGCTCGTATGCGGTGAAGATGATAGCCGGATGGCCGATTTTCATTCAACCCTACACGGTGTTTCTGGCGTTTATTGTTTGTACGGTCACGGGTGTTTTCTTCGGATGGTACCCTGCCCGTAAAGCTTCCGCTCTCGATCCGATCGATGCGTTGCGTTATGAGTAAAATTCACTATATTTGTTTGTAATGAACTTCTTTACTTCATAATTTCAGACGATAATGATAGAGAAAAAAATAAAAGTGCAGGTGCTGATTCACCTGTTGGCATGGGGGATCTTTTTCGGATTCCCACTGCTATTTATGCTCGAAAGCGGTGAAAAGGAAACGGTGCGTTATTGGTTTTATTTTTACAATACCCTGATTTATATCGCCGTTTTTTATTTGAACTATTTTTGGTTGATCAATAGATTTTTATTTACGAAGAGATTCAGTCACTTTCTGTTGATAAATATGCTCGTAATGATCGTTAGCGGTGCGCTGATGTATTATTTAAAAGAGCTTGAAGCGCTAAAGTTCTTTCCTAATCCCGGGCCACATCCGCCTAAGATGTTGTTTATCTTTCGGGACATCAGTTTTATGTTGCTAATGGCCGGATTAAGTGTGGCCATCAGGATGACCGGCAATTGGTACCGTATCGATGCCATTCACAAAGAGACGGAAAAAGCACAATTCGAAGCCGAACTCAAGAACCTGAAGAGTCAGCTCAATCCACACTTTCTGTTCAATACGCTGAATAACATCTATTCCCTGGTGATCGTGCGTCCTGAAAAGGCGCAGGAAGCGATTCACCGGTTGAGCAATCTGCTGCGTTACGCTCTGTATGAAAATAATGCAAACTTTGTACCGCTGAATAACGAACTCAAATTCATCGAAAGTTATGTGCAACTGATGAGCCTTCGCCTGTCGAAGAACGTACAGCTTTCCACACAGATCAAAGGAAGTAATCCTGTGGATCAGATTGCACCGATGCTTTTTATTTCCATTGTTGAAAATGCCTTTAAGCACGGGGTGAGTCCGACCGAAGCCTCATTTATCAACATCGACATCGAGGCAAAAGTGGGAGAAGGTCTCATCTGTACGGTCGAAAACAGCAACTTTCCCAAGAAGGAGATGGACAGAAGCGGCTCCGGCATCGGTCATGAGAATCTGTTGAAACGACTGGATTTGCTTTATCCGGGAAAATATGAATTGAGTGTCGAGAACCGTGGAACGACTTATTTCGTTGAATTGAAAATTGTATATTGATGTAAACAATAATAGGGCAACCACGAGGGTTGCCCCTACAAAAAACATCGAATATTATGAAACTGAACTGTCTGATTGTGGATGATGAACCTCTGGCTCTGGATTTGCTGGAGAACTATGTCAATAAAACGCCTTTTCTGAACTTAGCGGGACGTTGCGAAAATGCATTTCAGGCGATGGAGCGCATTCGGCAGAATGATATTGATCTGCTTTTTCTCGATATTCAAATGCCCGATCTGAACGGGATTGAATTTTCCAAAACATTGGGCGAACGACCTAAAGTAATCTTCACCACAGCTTTTGATCAATATGCCGTGGAGGGTTTTCGGGTGGATGCTTTGGATTATTTGCTTAAACCAATCAGTTATTCTGAATTTCTGCAGGCGGCGAATAAGGCGATGCGTTGGTTTGAACTTTCTAATAAACCAGCAGCTCCTTTGGAGACGGCCAATACCATTTTTGTAAAAAGCGATTACAAGCTGGTGCAGATCGATTTAAATAAAGTGTTGTATATCGAAGGGGTAAAAGATTATGTCAGAATATTTCTGGAAGATGATGCGCACCCCATCATGTCGCTGATGAGCATGAAGCTGATGGAAGAGCGATTACCGGCGGATCGTTTTATGCGGGTGCACCGCTCGTTTATTGTCCAGTTAGACAAAATCAAAACCATCGAACGCAACCGGATTGTGTTCGGAAAAGAGTATATTCCGATCTCCGATTCTTATAAAGAGAAGTTTATGGAGTTTTTGAATAAACGATTCTTTTCGTAAAAGAACAGCGATTATAAATATTTCTCAATCACCCGCCAGATCTCCAGCTTTTGTTCCCAGGAGACGGCATGAGCCGGACTAGTCGATGGTAAAGTGATAAAATCTACTCCTTCAATATCTTTGAGATGGCGACGGAAAAGTTTCTGCGCCGGTTGTCCGTTGAAAAAAATGGTACGGATGGTCGGATTTTCTGCCAGTAGATCCGCAATCGCATTCGGTTCTTCAAAACGGATATCACTGTCCAGACTACCTGAACGAACGCAGGTATGACAAACATCCCACAATGCGATGTTCATTTCCCGGATCATCTGCTTTTTCTCTTCGTAATCAGTAGGGCATTTCACTCCTTTTATTGCTGAAATAATCTTCCAAAAAGCATTTCGCGGATGCGCATAATATTCCTGTGCATCGAGCGATGCAACACCAGGCATGGTCCCCAGGATTAATACCTTTGGTTTGTTGGCAACAACAGGTGGAAAACTGAATACGAATTCATTCATGCTGCAAATGTAGCGAATGATCTGTTTTCCCAATTGGAATAGTCTGAATTTCCCCAAAGAATCGTTAACTTTGCGCGCTAATTATTTTTAGTCCGAATCGGCTAACACGTTAATTCCCTAATTATTATATAGACATGGAATACAATTTCAGAGAAATTGAGCAGAAGTGGCAGAAGTTCTGGGTAGACCAGAAAACCTACCAGGTCAAAGAAGACGAGGCAAAACCCAAATTTTACGTACTTGACATGTTCCCTTATCCTTCGGGAGCAGGCTTGCACGTAGGTCACCCACTGGGCTACATTGCCTCGGATATTTTCTCTCGCTACAAACGCTTACAGGGATACAACGTGCTTCACCCGATGGGTTACGATGCCTATGGTCTTCCGGCAGAGCAATACGCGATCCAGACCGGCCAGCACCCCGCAATTACTACGCAAAAGAACATTGAACGCTATCGCGAACAATTAGATAAAATCGGTTTCTGCTACGACTGGAACCGTGAGGTGCGCACTTGCGAACCCGACTATTACAAATGGACGCAATGGGCATTTATCCAAATGTTCAACAGCTTCTATTGCAACAACGTGCAGAAAGCTTGTCCGATTGAAGATTTGGTAAAACACTTCACACAGCAAGGTTCTGAAAATCTGCAAGTCGCACAAGGCGAAGAGCTCAACTTCACCGCTGACCAATGGAACGCGATGTCGGAAAAAGAGCAGCAAGACATACTGATGAACTACCGCATTGCTTATAAAGCCAATACGATGGTAAACTGGTGTCCGGCATTGGGAACTGTTTTGGCGAATGATGAAGTAAGCGAAGGGGTTTCCGTACGTGGAGGACATCCGGTAGAACAGAAGGTAATGAGCCAATGGTGCTTGCGCGTGTCGGCTTATGCTGATCGTCTGTTGAAAAGCCTGAATAACCTCGACTGGAGCGATTCGTTGAAAGAGACGCAGAAGAATTGGATCGGTCGTTCGGAAGGTGCGGAGATGAAGTTCCAGATCAAAGGACAAGACCTCGAATTCGAAATATTTACCACAAGAGCTGATACTGTATTTGGTGTTACCTTCATGGTTTTAGCACCTGAAAGCGACTATGTAAAAATGGTGGTTACCCCCGAGCAACAACACGAAGTAAACATCTACCTCGATGCGGTGAAACGCCGTACAGAACGTGAGCGTATTGCTGATCGTCGTGTATCGGGTGTGTTTACCGGTTCGTATGCCATTAACCCATTGAGCGGAACTGAAATACCAATTTACATCAGTGATTACGTGTTGGCCGGTTACGGAACAGGCGCTATCATGGCGGTTCCTGCGCACGACAGCCGTGACTATGCTTTTGCAAAACATTTTAATCTGCCGATTATCCCATTGATCGAAGGCTGCGACGTGAGCGAAGAGAGTTTCGATGCCAAAGAGGGTATCATGATGAACTCCGGCTTCCTGAACGGCTTGACCGTGAAAGAGGCAATTGCCAAAACCAAAGCCTATATTGCTGAAAAAGGCTTGGGTAAAGTAAAAGTAAACTTCCGTCTGCGCGACGCGATATTCAGCCGTCAGCGCTACTGGGGCGAGCCATTCCCGGTTTACTACAAAGAGGGAATTCCTTATATGCTTGATGAAAGTAAATTGCCGTTGCAATTGCCCGAAATCGATAAATACCTGCCTACCGAAAAAGGCGAACCACCCCTCGGCCGTGCTATCAACTGGCAAACCGAAGAAGGTTATCCACTTGAATTAAACACCATGCCCGGATTTGCCGGTTCATCGGCGTACTACCTGCGCTACATGGATCCGCACAACGAAGAGGCGTTGGTTTCAAAGAAAAATAACAACTACTGGAAAAACGTTGACCTCTACATCGGAGGAACCGAGCATGCTACCGGTCACCTGATCTATAGCCGTTTCTGGAACAAATTCCTGTTTGATCTTGGCATCGTTTGCGAAGACGAACCGTTCAAAAAGCTGGTGAACCAGGGAATGATTCAGGGACGTTCTAACTTTGTGTATCGTATCAAAGATTCGAACACATTCGTTTCATACAACCTGAAAGAGCGTTACGACATAACTCCGATCCACGTAGATGTGAATATCGTTTCAAACGACGTTCTTGATCTGGAAGCGTTCAAAGCGTGGATGCCTGATTATGCGACTGCTGAATTTATTTTGGAAGAAGGCAAATATGTTTGCGGATGGGCGGTTGAGAAGATGTCAAAATCGATGTTCAACGTCGTTAATCCTGACGTGATTGTGGAGAAATATGGTGCAGATACGCTTCGTTTCTACGAAATGTTCCTCGGACCATTGGAGCAATCCAAACCGTGGGATACCAACGGTATCGACGGTGTACACCGCTTCCTCAAAAAGCTGTGGAACCTCTTCTTTACCGGTGAGGAAGTAACCGTATCGGATGCGGAACCGACAAAAGAAGAGCTGAAAGCACTGCACAAACTGATCAAGAAAGTAAGCGGCGATATCGAAACCTTCTCATTCAATACTTCGGTAAGTGCCTTCATGATTTGTGTGAATGAACTGACTTCACTCAAATGTAACAAGAAAGCTATCCTGAAAGAGCTGGCGGTGCTTTTAGCGCCGTTTGCACCGCACATTGCCGAAGAACTTTGGGCGACCTTAGGCGGCACTAAATCGGTTTGCGATGCAGAGTGGCCGGACTTCAACGAAGACTACCTGAAAGAAGATGTGGTGGTTTATGCCATTACCTTCAACGGTAAGGTTCGTTTCAACCTCGAATTTGCTGCAGGTACACCGAAAGAAGAAGTAGAGAAAGTAGCTCTTGCACACGAAAACTCTGCGAAATACCTGGATGGTAAACAACCGAAAAAGGTGATCGTTGTTCCCAATAAACTGGTGAACATTGTAATCTAGTCCTTTCTCAATCCTGATAATTTGCCGGAAAAAGAAGACTCTTCCTTAGAGTTTCTTTTTCCGGCTTTTTTATTGCTGTAATTTAGACTATTTTTCTATCGGGATTTGCTGGATTTCCGTAATTTCACACCAAATAATCAGAGAATATGAAGACGAAGTTAAATCAGGCATATTTGTTTGTAAAAGACTACATTACAATCTTAATCGGTCTTTCTCTTTATGCCTTGGGGTGGACGGGCTTTTTATTGCCCAATGAAATTACGACCGGAGGTGTAACTGGTATCGGAGCGTTGGTCTATTATGCAACGGGTACGATTCCCATTGCTGCAACTTATGCTGCGATAAATGGAGTATTGCTGATCCTTTCGATAAAATACCTGGGATTGAAATTCAGTATCCGTACGATTTTCGGAGTGGCTTCGCTGACATTTCTTCTGACGTTATTTCAAGCGTTCATCAAGAAGGGATTAGTCGAAGAGCCTTTTATGGCTACGGTGATCGGTGCTATTCTGTGTGGTGCCGGGGTTGGAGTGGTTTTTACGGCAAACGGCAGTACCGGTGGAACGGATATCATTGCAGCTCTGATCAATAAATATCGCAACATAACCATCGGACGGGCAGTTCTCTACAGTGATGTTTCCATCATATTATCCTCTTATCTTCTATTTCATAGTGTGGAGAAGATTGTGTACGGACTTACGGTCATGGCAATTTCCAGTTATGTCATCGATTTAGTAATAAATAGTGACAGGCAGTCGGTTCAGTTTCTTATTATTTCCAAGAAATACGAGGAGATTGCCGACCGCATTAATCAGATTCCCCGTGGTGTGACGGTATTGGATGGATCAGGCTGGTACTCAAAGCAACCGACCAAGGTATTGATGATTCTCGCCAAGCGGTCTGAATCGATAGTGATATTCCGATTGGTAAAGGAGATTGATCCGAATGCTTTTGTGTCGGAAAGTGCGGCAATCGGGGTTTATGGGCAGGGATTTGACCAGATTAAGGGATAAGCTATACATTGCCATTAAATAGAAAAATAAAGCCGAAAAACAGCTCTCTGATATTCAGACTGTTTTTCGGCTTTATGATTGAGCTAAATGAAGTCAATATTATTACCTTTTGATTCCCGACCGTACAGTTGCGAAGATTTCATTAACCCGTTGATTCGTTTTTAGAATTATCTTCTCCGATGCGTCTTTGATAAAAAGGGATTTATATTTCTTTTCGAGCAAAACCATTTCTGCCGGCATTAAATCGAAGTTGTTATCTTTAAGTCTTACTTTCTTCTCATATTCATCAGGTTCAATGTAGGAGATATTTGCGATAGTTGCAATGCAGCAGTTATCCTTGTATTCCAGAATCAGAAAATAGCGCATCATCATAGAAAAGATTGACAGTGGACGGCGTTCTATTGCAAGAAAATCGGTCATTCGCAGACTGAATGTATGGATGCTGTCATTATTGTCGGTTAGTTTACCTCCTTCCGAATAATCCTGATTAGACAGTATTGCGCGTAATCTGTCACCAATCTGTACTTTATCCAGCTTTGTTTTGATGGTATCGGAAAAAACAATCTTTCCATTAATAACTTTAGATGGCACATTCTGAGCTGAAAGTTCAAATTGCAGGAATAAACATCCCAAACAGATTAATAGAAGTTTTGCGTGCTTTTGCATATGTAGCATTCTTTAAAGGTGCTTACTTAAAACTTAATTATCCAGTATAGAGTCGAACAACGCTTTGACTTCATCGCGATAAATTCCCCCTTCATGCAACTTTTTTTCGCCTAAGTAAAAGGTGGGAACGTAATAGTAGTCGTACGAGTCGGCACGTTCTACTTCAACCAGTTCATCTACAATCTCCAGCTGAATGGCGTGATATTTCTCATCTTTTTGTTGCAGTTCTTTGATATACTGCAAAGCCATTTTGCAGAATGGGCATTGATGTTGAACAAACAGGGTCAGTTTTTTCATAATCCGGAATATTATAAGGAAAGCCCGGTTTTTAACAGCCGGGCTTTGAGTTATTTGTTAAAAACAGAATTACAAGTTTTCCAGAATACGCTTCAGTACCACCTGCGCCGATATTTCACGGTTGGCAGCTTCTGCAATTACAATCGACTGCGGGCTTTCGATCACATCGTCGGTCACAATCATATTGCGGCGAACCGGCAGACAGTGCATAAAATAGGCGTTGTCAGTCAATGCCATGTGCTCGGTTCCAACAGTCCATGCGCGGTCTTTGCTCAAGATTTGTCCGTAGTTGGGATCTTCGAACGCTGACCAGTTTTTTGCATAAATGAAGTCAGCGCCTTCAAAGGCTTTCATCTGATCGTATTCCACCACGGCGTTGCGAACGAATTTCGGATCCAGCTCATAGCCTTTCGGGTGAGTGATCACGAAGTCGTAATCGGTCTCGTTCATGAAGTCGGCAAACGAGTTGGGTACAGCCTGTGGTAAAGCGCGGGGGTGGGGCGCCCAGGTCAAAACCACTTTGGGGCGTTCTTTCTTCTTATGTTCTTCGATGGTGATCAGGTCGGCAAAGCTTTGCAGCGGGTGACCCGTTGCTGCTTCCATGCTTACCACGGGGCGACCCGAAAGCTCGATAAATTGATTCAGGATCTTTTCGTTGTAATCATTCTCTTTGCTTTCGAATGTAGCAAATGAACGTACGCCGATTACATCGCAGTAGCAACCCATTACAGGAACTGCTTCAAAAAGGTGTTCGGGTTTGTCGCCGTCCATGATCACGCCGCGCTCGGTTTCAAGTTTCCATGCGCCCTGATTGATGTCGAGCACCATCGTGTTCATACCGAGATTCATTGCCGCTTTCTGCGTGCTGAGGCGGGTGCGCAGACTTGAGTTGAAGAAGATCAACATCATTGTCTTGTTTTTGCCTAAATGGCTATATCCATAACGGTTAGCTTTTACCTCCAGTGCCTCTTTTACGGCCTGTTTAAGGTCTCCCAAATCTTTTACGTTAGTGAAGTGTCTCATTATCGTTACGAGTTATGAAGCCCCACCCCGTCCCTCCCCCAAAGGGAGGGAGTCAAAAGCAAGGCTTTGTTAGTTATTATTCTTTATCACTCCTCTCTTGGGGAAATCCCGATAGCTATCAGGAGGGAGAGTTTTTCTTTATTTGCAAATTTAAGTTTTTTCCTTTTACCTTCGGTTAAAATCGTCGAGTAAATATTGAAGCATCGCTTTCCCTTTGGTTTCGTTTTCATGTGCGTTTTTCCCTTGCGAAGATATCAACTGATTAGCTCCGCAATCGTACGATGTGGAGTTACCGTCGGTTACAAATCCGAAACCGTTGATGTAACTAAAGAAAGCCATTTTCGGTGTGCTCTTTTTTAGGAAATTACGGCTAAAGGAGAAGTCTTTGGCGGGAATATTCATTTGACCTAAAAGGGTGGCTGCCAGATCGGATTGAGCAGCCAGGGTATCAACACGCATCGGTTGTTTAATGGCTCCACCCAGCCAGAGCATCGGAATACGGTAACGTTCGGGTGAGCTGTTTTGCATGGTTTGGGGATAAAGCACACTGTGGTCCGGGATTAGAATCACTAAGCTGTTTTTCCACATGGGCTGCTTTTTCAGGTCATCGATAAATTGCCCCAGACAAGAATCGGCATAAGCGATAGAATTCAAATAAGGCTCTTCAAATTTGTGAAAAGGTACCTCAAATGGTTCGTGGCTGCTCAGGGTGAGAAACATTTGCATAAACGGCTGTTTTCGCGGTTTTCTCATCTCCTTGCTCAGATAGTTGAAAGTGACATGATCGGGAGCGCCCCATTTGGACAAACGATCCGTGATCGGGAAATTCTCATCCGACACAATCTTTTCAAATCCCGAGCATACAAAATATTGGCGCATGTTGGCAAAATTAATGTCTCCACCGTAAAGCATGCTCAGGTCGTAACCCTGCTCCTTGAGACTTCTGGAAATGGAGGGGATTTTGTTTAATTTTTCGGGATACCTCATGAGTGGAACAGTGGGCATGGACGGCATGCCGCTTAATACGGCTAATAATCCGCGGTCTGTGCGGAAGCTGTTCGCATAGAAATTAGTGAAGAGGATTCCTTCGTTGCAAAGGGTGTTCAGTCGCGGTGCAACTTTTGGGATTCCACCCAACGGTTCGACAATTTTTGCTGAGAAACTTTCGAGAACAATCAGAATGATATTGGGGCGTTGTTGATTCAGTAGTCTGGGGAAATCGTGGTCATTCGGATCTTCTTTCAATGAGTTAAATGTTGATTTTGCATCTTCGGCGCTCATGAAATTATAGTCGATTTTCTCCGTGTTCTGATGCGAAAGGGAATAGATGAAATTGAAGCAGGGATTGATTGCCGAGAGATTCAGAAACATATTTGAACTGAAATATACCCGCCCGATATTCATCGTCGAAACGCCGATTCCCCCGCGAATCACAATAAACAGGATTATTGTCAATAGCGCGAGAATAGTAGTCAGACGTCCCTTTTTATTTTGATTGAAAGAGGAAAATGAACACCTGAAAACAGTGTGGATAAGTGCTTTGTAAAGAGCAAAAGCTAACCCGGCCATAATTGCAAATCCGAAAAAGATTCTCCAGTATGAAACGCTGGCTGCAGCATCGGCCGGTGATTTCAGGTAAAAGAGTACTGTATTGTCGAGATGTGTACTCCAAAATCCGAATAACTCTATGTCGGAGACCAGAATTATGCTGATGAACGATAGAATAATGCCTGAATAGATCTTCAAAACCTTATCTGACCAGTTGCCTTTTAACCAAACGGTAGCTATTGTGATCAGCATTGGCAATACAGTCATATATCCGGCTGTAGTCATATCCATGGGGAATCCGTAGAACAGGACCTTGAGATATTCGCTCAATAGTACCTCTCTTTTGAAATGATAGAGCATAAAAATCGGCTTTTGCAGCGCAAAAACCGTAACAAAAAAGAGCCAGTATTTTAAAATAAAGAGAATTTTTGATTTCATCCCGAAAAGATTACGAAGAGGTGGATATAAGTACAAATGAGGCTGTCTTAAAAGTCTGAATTGAACGCAAAGTCGCTAAATCGCAAAGGAATATATATCTAAAAATAAATCCTTTGCGTCTTAGCGCCTTCGCGTTTAGTTTCTTCTTTCTGACTTTTAGGACATTCTTTTTGTCGTTAGAATAAATTACATGTAGCTGATTTCGTCGGTAGAGCTATCGTCTTTATACCACGAAGCATACATCAGATAGTTTTTAGCGATCTTTTGGTTGATCTCTTTGGCCTGTTCGGGATCTACCTTTTTCACAAACTTGGCGGGTACACCGGCATAGATACAGCCCGGCTCTACTACGGTATTGTTTGTTACCACCGAACCTGCAGCTACGATGGCACCTTCGCCGATTACTGCCTGGTCGAGAATCACCGAGCCCATTCCGATGAGCGCTCCTGCTTTGATGGTTGCCCCGTGGATAGTCACGTTGTGTCCCACCGAAACGTTATCTTCGATATGGATTTGCGATTTTTGATATAAAGTATGCAGAACAGAACCGTCCTGGATATTCACGCCATTACCGATGCGAATGGAGTTTACATCTCCGCGCAAAACGGTATTGTACCAGATGCTGCAGTCATTTCCCATAATGACATCGCCAATGATTGTAGCGTTTTCTGCAAAAAAACAATTGTTTCCATATTGAGGTTCAAAGCCTCTGACTGAACGTATTAAAGCCATAAAATAAAGTTTGAATAAGCCCCACCCCGGCCCTCCCCGATAGGGAGGGAGAGGAAGTGTGGAAAATTAGAATGGTGGAATTTTGTTACTTTTATTACTGTTGATATTGCATCTAAAAGTTGAATATATCAGATGCTGTTTTTATTTCTTTTCCCTTTGAGGCAGACTGATTGTGCTTCTTTTTCCCTCCCTTTTGGGGAGGGTCGGGGTGGGGCTTATACTTCCCTCGTTTTCTCTTTTAACCAATTCACTTCAGCTTCTTCTAATTTCGGGCTGAGCTTTTCGAAAACCATCGCATGATAATCGTTAATCCACTGAACCTCTTTTTCCGTCAATAATGACTTGTCGATGGATGATTTATCAAAGGGGAAAAGAGTCAATGTCTCGAAACCGTAGAATTTGCCGAAGGGTGTTTCAATATCTTCTTTTATCAACACCATATTTTCGTGGCGAATTCCATATTCTCCGTTGCGATAGAGGCCAGGTTCATTAGACATAACCATTCCCGGTTGCAGTTTTACCGGATTTTCTTCCATGCGAATGCTTTGCGGGCCTTCGTGTACATTCAGGAAGTGACCGATGCCATGTCCTGTACCGTGTAGGTAATTATACCCTTCGTCCCATAATGCTTTTCGTGCCAATATATCGATCTGTGAACCGCGTGTTCCCTGAGGGAATCGGCAGGTAGTGAGCGCAATATGTCCCTTCAGTACAAGTGTAAAGTCTTTTTTCATTTGTTCCGTTACTTCACCTAATGCAATGGTGCGGGTCATATCGGTTGTTCCATCGAAATATTGTCCGCCGGAATCAATAAGTAAAAAGTTTTCAGGTAAAATAGTAGATGCAGTTTCGACGGTTGGGTGGTAGTGATTGATTGCACCATGTTCTTTATAGCCTGCAATTGTTGAAAAGCTTTCTCCGACAAAAAGTTCCTGTTCGTCGCGGAATTCATAAAGCTTCTCACCTATAGTCATTTCGGTGATATTTCCGGATGCAACATTATCTTCCAGCCACATCATAAATCGCGTGAAAGCTACACCATCTTTAATCATGATGTTGCGAAAACCTGCAATTTCTGTCTCATTTTTTATACTTTTCAGTAAGGCAACAGGAGAGGGGCTTTCAATAATTTTGCAATGAGATGGAATTGCGTTACGCAGTTTGAAATTCACCTTATACCCATCGAAAAGGATTGACGATTCGGACGAAAGGTTGGACAAATAGTCGTATATTTTTCCGTATTCTGCAGTTATGACACGTTGGCTATCGAGATAATCCTGGAGTTCCCGACTAATCTTGACAGCATTGGTAAACAAAATGCTTTGCTTGTTGGTGATGATGGCATAAGCTATGGCTACCGGATTGGATTCCACGTCGTTTCCCCGGATATTGAAAGTCCAGGCAATTTCGTCTAAGGCAGAAATAACCAGCAAGTTCGCGCCGGCTTGTTTCATTGTCGAACGCAAAGTCTCAATCTTGTCGACAGCTGAAGCACCGCTGAATTCAACGGGTAGTTCGAAGATCCCTTCTTCGGGAATTGAAGGGCGGTCGCTCCGGATTTCAGTAAACAAGTCGAAGTCGGTAACCAGGGAAATCTCTTTTTTTGCCAGGATAGAGCGGATGCGGGAAACTTCGTTCGTGGTGAAAATTTCACCGTCAAGTCCAATTGTGCTATCTGCGGGAAGTGATTGAGTCAGCCATTCCAACATATCGGGAGTGTCTGGTAATCCTGCTTTGAAGAGTTGAATGCCGGTGCCATTTAGTTGTTGTTCGGCTTGAAGAAAGTAACGTGAATCAGTCCATAGTCCCGCGTGATCATGAGTAACAATCACTGTTCCGGCCGAACCGTCGAATCCGGAGATCCATTCACGGGATTTCCATCGGGGCGCAATGTATTCACTGATATGCGGATCGGTACTGGGAACGATGTAAGCGTGCAGACTTTTTGCCCGCATGGCATCTCGTAATTGGTTGATTCGTTGAGAGATTATTTGAGTCATTTAGGCGCGTTTTTATTTACTTTCGGACAATATTTCTTGTTGTCCGAAAGCAAATTTACCATAGTTTACGGTGAAACGCAAAAATAGAGATTATTTTCTAAGAAAGCGGTGATTTTGGATTTGTTAGCAGTATTAGAACGGTAGGAGTATAATTACTTCTGTACCTATACCAGGTTTGCTCTGAATTGAGAATGTTCCACCTGAGCTTTCGACCATTTTTTTTGCAATGGATAGACCTAATCCAGAGCCTTGTTGTTCGTGCTTTTCGCGATCGAACTGCATAAATGCACCCAATTGTGAGATTTGTTCCGGGCTCATGCCTCTTCCCTGGTCATTGATAATTAATTGATAAGATCCGTCTTTTACTTCTCCTGTCACTCCAATGTGTGAGGTTTTCTCCGAAAACTTGCATGCATTATCGATTAGCTCCAGGGCGATCTTTCTTAGAAACGATTCTGAGATAGTTATTTTATCAGTTTGCTCTATTGAAACTTCCGGCAGAAGCTCCCGGTTGTATTTCTTAGCAAGAGCCTGAGCGATTTCATTGAGAATTTCCTCAATTCTATCCCCCTCAATGCTCCCCTGATCAAGTCCATTATTCAACTCAAGTTGTACGGAGATCAAATAATTTTCGATGAGTCGATGTAGCTTGTTTCCACCATCGAGAATTTCTTTGCCTATGTCGGAAATTTCTTTGGGGGTAAGCATATCAGAAATTTCTTTGAGCAGGCTACCAAAACCGATAATACTTGAAAGAGGTGTTCGTAATTCGTGAGGTAAAGCAGTCATAACCTTGCTTCGGAGTGAATCTAGCGCATTATCGGTCATTTTTATAAGAAGCTCCTGCTTTTTCAGCCTTGCTTGAATCGTGTGAAGTAACTCTTCACTGTTAAACGGCTTTATCAGATAATCGTCAGCTCCTAATTCCATACCGTTTCGCACATATTGCCGTTCTGCTAAAGCGGACATAAATATAAATGGGATTAGAGTGGTTTTTTCCTGTGCTCTCAATTCATAAAGCACTCTCTTTCCATCAATTTCGGGCATCATGATGTCGCAAAGAACCAGATCGGGGCAATGTATTTGTGCCATTTCTAATCCAATCTTCCCATTTTCGGCTAAAAGAGTCTCATAACCTTCATAGGTTAAGATTTCTCCGATCTCCTCCCGCAGCATCTCTTCATCATCAATGATCAGAATTTTTTTCATACTCTTTTTGTTTAGAAGTTCATTATAATATTTTAATTACATGTCCATTCAATACTTAATCTGGTAAATGAATGCCAAAAACAATCGGCACTTCATTTTTTTTATTGCATTATGCTTTCTGGTAATTCTATGATAAATGTAGTTCCGGTATGGACATTGCTTTCTACTGAAATATTTCCTCCATGCAGGGCAATAGCCTCCTTGATGATAGAAAGTCCCAGCCCGTTACCTTGAATTAGTGAAGCATTCGATGCCCGAAAGAAGGGGTTAAACAGATGTTTTTGTTCTTCAATAGGGATTCCTATGCCATTATCCTGGATCTTCAGAAGGATATTTTGTCGTGATTGGTCAATGTCTAACTTGATAAACGGATTTTCAGGGGAATATTTTATGGCATTCGATAATAGATTATTCAGGATCTGTCGCATCAAACGGTTATCAGCTTGAATGTTAATCTCTTGCTTAAAAGAAGTAAACAAGATCTTGTTTTGTAGCAGGTGTTCATCATTAAAAATATCTACAAAGTTTCGACATAATGAGACCAGTTCTATCGATTCAGGATTAAACGTCATCTTTCCGTCCTGTAATTTGGAGAGTTGAAGAATATCTTCAACGATTTTGGATAGATGTAGTGTTTGATCTTTTATTCGCTCAAATCGAAGAATCATTTTTGATTCATCCATTTTATCCCGGTATTTTAGTAATAAATCGCAGGCCAATAAGATCGATGATAGCGGAGTCCTGAATTCGTGAGATGTAGTTGAAACAAATCTGGATTTCAGTTCGTTAAGCTCTTTCTCCTGCTTTAGTGTTTGAAGCAGCTTTTCTTCGGAAATCTTTTGTTCTGTAATATCAGAATGTGTACCGATTATTCGTAAAGGTTTACCATCTTCGGTCATCTCTACAATCTTCCCTCGGGTAAAGATCCATTTGAAGGAGCCGTCTTTACATTTTAATCGGTGTTCATTGGCATAGATTTCTTTTTGACCGGATAAATACAGATCCATCTCCGTGTAACATTTTTCCAGATCGTCCGGGTGAACGCGGTTTAGCCATTCTTCAGCTGAATTTGAAATCTCATCTTCATCATAACCCAGCATTTTCTTCCATTGAGCGGAGAAAAACTCTTCATTGGTTTGTGTATTCCAATCCCAAACACCTAGCCCAGAACCATCTAAAGCAAACTGCCAGCGCTCTTCACTTTCGCGTAAGGCTTGTTCAATCTTTTTTCGGTATGAGACATCAACTTGTAGAGCTATAAAGTTGGTTATTTTGCTCATTTGGTCTACCACCGGTGTAATGGTGCACTCCTGATAATAGAAGCTGCCGTTTTTTCTTTTGTTGATAATCTCGCCATTCCAGACCTTACCTGAAAGAATGGTTTCCCAGATTCCCTTGTAAAATTCCGGTGTGTGTTTGCCGGATTTCAGTATATTTGGATTTTGCCCTAAAGCTTCTTCTGTTGTATAGCCCGTCAATTGGGTAAATGCTGGATTGATCCATTGAATATTTCCGTCTTTGTCGGTAATGATAACAGAAAGGGCAAAAGATTCGAATGCGGCACTCTGCATACGAAGCCTGGCTTCAGCATAACTTCTTTCCGTATTGTCCAAAGCAAAACCGACATGGCCAGTGATTTCTCCCTGTTCGTTTTTTAATGCAGTTGTATTCAGCAAAATAGGAATGCTGCTTTTATCTTTCCGGATAAATTCGCATTCAATCGTGTCCCGTAAGTATTTTGTTGTCAGATCAATAATCAGCTCTTCATCTGTCGCATTGGGATTGATCGAAAGATAACCAACATCTTTGGCGGTCTCTCTTATTTTTTTCATATCGTTGAAAATGGACGGAGAACGCTTGCCAACTACTTCTGCAGCTGTGTAACCGGTAAGTCGTTCTGCGGCAGAGTTGAAGTCAAGAATTATACCTTCTTGTGAAAGAGAGATTATGGCAAGTCCGGAGTGGTTCAGTATAGCATCCTGAAGGTCAGATAATAGCCTGATTTCTGTGGTCTGCTTTTCGACCTCTTTCCTCAATTTTTCCGAATATTCCAATAATGTCTGTTCTGCTTTTTTGCGTTCGCTTATATCAATAGATAAAATAGCGATGCCCGTCGGTACAGGTTTAATTCTTAATTCGAACCAATAAGTTGTACCATCTTGATAAGTAAATTTATTTTCGACATTTACAGTTACTCGTTCATTCATCGCCTTCTTTAGTGATTGGAAATAAGCTCCTGTCATGATGTCAGGATAAATATCCATTATAGTATTTCCAATCAATTCATCTGTTGTTTTTTGACTATATGTAAGGGCGGTTGGATTAAGGTAGCGATATCGCCAATCAAAGTCAATCAGTTGATAGCCTTCCATCATATTATCCAGTGTCTCCCGGAACCACTCTTCGCTTTGCTTAAGCTGTTCTTCGCTTCGCTTTTGCTCAGCAAGGTTGATGATTATACCTCGTACCCCAACAATTTCATTATTGTTGAAAATACCGAATGATTGGACTTGTATCGGAAATTCTTTACTATTCTTATTTAGAGCGGTATATTCCTCGATCAAATTATCTTCGGAATATAGATTCTTGCAAAAGTTCTGTATAATTCGTTGTTGCTCACTCTCGACCACGCATGTTAAGTAGGAAAGAGCAGTTGCAATTTCTTCGTCGGTGTGACCAAACCATTCTTTTGCCCGATTATTGCGATAAGTGATTAAACCGTTTGCATCTGTTTCAAATATACCCACGGGAAGGTTATCCGTCAGCTCAACATATTTTTGGTGACTTTTAATCAGCGCTTGCTTTGATTTTTTTTCTTCGGTAATATCCCGAAGTGCCAGGAAGCATGTATGTTCGTCTTCCGGAACTATCCCATTAACAAGAATAGTTGATGCAAAACTTTCTGATAAATATAAATCCAGTTCGCAGATTATGGCTTTATGGGATTGGAAGGTCTCACTTAGAAAATTGAGGAAAATTGGTAATGAATCGAGTTGAAGGAATGACTGAAAGGTAGTACTTAGTAATTCCGATTCGGTTTTGTTAAACAACTTTGTTGTTTGAGAATTTGCCCTGCAAATTTGTCCTTGTTTATTGATTCTTAAGAAGCATATAGGGGCAAAGTTATAGATTTGGGTATGTTTCTGTAGAGTGATATCTTGTTGTTGTAATTGCTGCTTCAGCTGTTCGTTCTCTTGTTCGAGCTGTTGCAAACGGACATGAAGGCTTTGAAGATCATGATCAGGAAATTGATCAGAATTAATATTTATAGAAGTTATTAATTGGTTCATATAATGCGTTTACTTGCTTAGCGATAATTAATAAAATCAGGGTATATATTGTCTCCTCCGAACGAAAAAAAGCGATTTTCAGGCAAGTAAAGATTATTAAGCGTAGGTTACACGTTCTGTATGGAAAATATTTTCTATACAAAAATAAGAAAAAAAATGCGCAAAATAACAGATGGTGTATATTTAGAACGATTAAAAACAGCGGATTGGCAGATAATTTATAAGAAGTCGCAGTGTCTTTTGTCGCAGTTTAGATTAGCGTGTGAAGGGGCAAAAAGAGCTAAAATTAAGTTGCTCTTTTTGTAGGATGTTGATTTGTAGATAACTGAATTAGATAATCCGGATTGGTTCAGAATTTCTTCCGTTTTAGTTCGAATTGTGTACCCAGGTATTTTTCGCGAACGACTGGATTTTCAGCCAATTCTTCTGCGGTTCCCTGAAAGAGAATTTGCCCCTCGAAAAGCAGATAGGCACGGTCTGTAATATTGAGCGTTTCCTGCGCGTTATGGTCGGTAATCAGGATGCCGATATTTTTGTCTTTCAATTTGGCTACGATGTATTGGATATCTTCTACAGCAATGGGGTCAACACCGGCAAACGGTTCATCGAGCATGATGAATTTGGGATCGATGGCCAGGCAGCGTGCGATTTCAGTGCGTCGGCGCTCACCTCCCGACAAGCGGTCTCCGAGGTTCTTACGCACTTTCTGCAGGCGGAATTCAGTAATCAGGCTTTCGAGCTTTTCTTTCTGATACTCTTTGCTTTTTCCCGTCATTTGCAGTACAGACATGATGTTATCTTCCACTGTCATTTTTCGAAAAACGGAGGCTTCCTGCGCCAAATAGCCAATGCCGGTTTGTGCCCGTTTGTATACAGGATAGTTGGTGATGTCCACGTCATTCAGAAAGATGCGTCCCTCATTAGGAGTGATCAGTCCTACTGACATATAGAAAGTCGTTGTCTTGCCGGCTCCATTTGGGCCCATCAGTCCAACGATCTCTCCCTGTTTCACGTTGATGGAAACATGATTAACCACTGTGCGGTTTTTATATTTCTTCACCAGGTTTTCCGTGCGGAGCACCATTTGTTCTTCAGCCATGTTCAAAAGCATTATAATGAAGGGCAAAAGTACAGAAAAAGAAAAAAATAACCTAACTTTGCGGGGTTACAAATGGAACTATATGATTAAACATTCCTTACAACGTTTTGGCGAATATGTCCTGCTTATGGCTCGTACATTAACTATTCCGGACCGCTGGAGCGCTTTCTTCAGACAACTAATCAGGGAAATAATAAAGCTGGGTATTGACTCAATCGGTATTGTGTTGATTATTTCTCTTTTCACGGGTGCTGTACTCTGCATACAGATGAACCTGAATATCTCCTCTCCATTAATTCCAGCTTATGCTGTAGGTATGTCTACGCGTGACACTTTGTTGTTAGAGTTCTCATCTACCATCATGTGTTTGATTTTGGCTGGAAAGGTGGGGTCGAACATAGCTTCTGAAATCGGGACCATGCGTGTGACCGAACAGATTGATGCTCTTGAAATCATGGGTGTAAATTCAGCAAATTACCTTATTCTTCCAAAGATAGTTGCATTGGTTGTATTTGTACCGGTTCTGGTTATTTTCAGTATCTTTTCGGGAATCATTGGCGGATACCTTGTTGCAGTATTTACCGATATGATTTCAGTTTCGAAGTATGAATTTGGCATCCAAAGTTGGTTCAATGAGTTTTACGTTTGGTATGGGATTTATAAATCATTGGTTTTTGCCTTTATTATCAGTTCGGTAGCCTCTTATTTTGGTTATTATGCCAGAGGAGGAGCGCTCGATGTGGGTAAAGCCAGTACCAATTCGGTAGTGGTGAGCAGTGTGATGATTCTGCTTTTTGACGTAATTCTTACCAAACTTTTACTGCAATGATTGAGGTTAAACATATATTCAAATCGTTTGAAACCAAAGATATTCTTAAAGACATTAATGCGGTCTTTGAATCCGGAAAAACTAATTTGGTCATTGGTCAGAGTGGTTCGGGGAAAACGGTTCTCGTGAAATGTATTGTTGGGCTTGTAACGCCTGAAAAGGGTGAGATTCTCTACAATGGCAGAAATCTTATTTCGATGAAGGCTAAAGAGCTCAAACATTTACGCGGTGAAATCGGAATGCTATTTCAGGGTTCTGCGCTGTTTGACTCAATGACTGTACTTGAAAACGTAATGTTCCCGTTAAACATGTTTGACCGGGGTACTTATGCCAGTCGTCTTGAACGTGCTCGTTTCTGTCTTGAACGCGTAAACCTGATTAATGTTGAGAATCTGTTCCCTTCGGAAATTAGTGGTGGTATGCAAAAACGGGTAGCTATTGCCCGTGCTATTTCGCTGAATCCCAAATACCTGATTTGTGATGAGCCAAACTCGGGTCTCGATCCTAAAACTTCTCTGCTAATCGATGAGCTGATTTCGGATATTACTAAAGAATATAATATCACTACCATAATTAATACCCACGATATGAACTCGGTGATGGGTATCGGAGAGAATATCATATTTGTAAATAAAGGTATCGTGGAGTGGACCGGAAATAAAGATGGAATTTTCACTTCATCTAATCAAATCCTGAATGATTTCGTATTCGCATCAGATCTTTTCCGCAAAGTCAAAGAAGCTGAAATGCATAGTCACCATAATGAAGGATAATTAGGCCCCCTAAATTCCCCGAAAGGGGACTTGAAGAACTGGAGTGCAAGCCTTTCATGATAATTTACAAAAACCGCTGCCGATTTTTTTCGAGAGCGGTTTTTTTATTCGCGTATGGAGAGATTAGCACATTGGCTTATCTTCCCGTAATAATTTTCTTGATTTCATTGAGTTTGTTCAACGCATCCATCGGGGTAAGGTTGTTGATATCCACGTTTTTGATTTCATCGCGGATTTGGCTCAACACCGGATCATCGAGCTGGAAGAAGCTCAACTGCATACCTTCGCGGTGAGTACTGATTTCCTTTGTGGGTTTGGCAATGCCGTTCTTGCGGTTGTCTGTTTCAAGTTGTTTCAGGATTTCGTTGGCTCGCTTGACGATGCTTTGGGGCATTCCCGCCATTTTGGCCACATGGATACCAAAGCTGTGTTCACTACCGCCCTGTACCAGTTTGCGCAGGAAGATCAC
Organism: Bacteroidales bacterium; assembly: GCA_963668555.2. Classification (GTDB taxonomy): domain Bacteria; phylum Bacteroidota; class Bacteroidia; order Bacteroidales; family UBA7332; genus CAXXIC01. The sequence continues at coordinate 1,912,938 of CAXXIC010000001.1, read as the reverse complement.
CTTGTTGTCTACCTCTTTCACCGAAACGTTGTAATTTTTAATGCGCTTGAAACTGCGCTCCATCTCGTTCAACTCGTGGTAATGGGTGGCGAAAAGCGTTTTCGCACAGGCCTTGGCGTGTTCATGGATGTACTCCACAATGGCCCAGGCGATGGAGATTCCGTCGTAGGTACTCGTTCCGCGTCCCAATTCATCGAACAGAATCAGGCTTCGGCTGGAAATATTATTCAGAATATCCGCCGCTTCGTTCATCTCCACCATGAAAGTCGATTCGCCCAGCGAGATATTGTCCGAAGCCCCCACACGTGTGAAAATTTTATCCGTATAGCCGATCTTGGCTGCTTCGGCAGGGACGAAACTGCCCACTTGCGCGAGCAGGACGATCAAAGCGGTCTGACGCAGCAACGCTGATTTACCCGCCATATTAGGACCGGTGATGATAATGATCTGATTTTTATCGCTATCGAGCTTCACATCATTGGCCACGTATGCCTCGCCTGGAGGAAGTTGCTTCTCGATCACCGGGTGACGTCCCTGGCGGATTTCGATCACCTCGGTCTCGTTCACTTCGGGGCGGATATACTTGTTCTCCTGAGCGGTTTTCGCCATCGAAAGCAAGCAATCGAGACGCGCGATCTGGTTGGCGTTCATCTGGATGGCGGGGATATAGTCTGCCAAACTCAAAACCAACTCGTTGAACAGGCGGGTTTCTAGCGAAAGAATTTTCTCCTCTGCACCCAAAATCTTCTCTTCATAATCCTTTAGTTCCTGGGTGATGTAACGTTCGGCATTCACCAGCGTTTGCTTGCGAATCCAGTCCTCTGGGATTTTATCTTTATGCGTGTTGCGCACTTCAATATAATAGCCAAACACGTTGTTAAAACTAATCTTCAGGCTCGGGATGCCCGTGCGTTCGCTCTCGCGCTGCTGTACTTGGAGCAGATAGCTCTTACCCATGTGCGAAATATCGCGAAGCTCGTCCAAATCAGCATTTACTCCAGGTCGGATGGCTCCACCACGGTTGATTTGCGCGGGTGGATCGTTGTTGATTTCCCGCTCGATGCGTTCGGCAATCAGGGCACAGGGATTAAGCTGTTCGCCGATCATACGCAGGCTCTCGTTGTCCGATGCTTCGCACATCGTTTTAATGGGGGCGATGGCTTGCAGCGCCACTTTAAGTTGCACCACTTCGCGCGGACTGACGCGACCCACGGCAACTTTAGAGATGATACGTTCGAGATCACCAATGAGTGAGAGTTGTTGTTCTAGAAACTCCTTTACTTCGGGATCTTTGAAGAAATATTCGACTACATTGAGACGGTCGTTTATTTGCTTGATGTCTTTCAACGGGAAAATCAGCCAACGCTTCAACATCCGCGCGCCCATCGGGCTGATGGTGCGGTCGATCACGTCGAGCAAACTTTTTCCTCCTTCGTTCATTGTTCCCACTAACTCCAGACTGCGCACAGTGAACTTATCCAAACGCACGTAACGGTCTTCTTCAATACGCGATAGTGCGGTGATGTGCTTGATTTGCAAATGCTGTGTAATGTCGAGGTATTGCAGGATGGCTCCCGATGCAATTACGCCATTTATCAGATGGTGTACCCCGAATCCCTTCAGGTTTTTGGTTTCGAAATGCTTCAACAGGCGGTCGCGTGCTGCATCTTCGGTAAAAATCCAGTCGTCGAGTTCGAACGTGAAGAAACGCGTTCCGAATGCTTCCTCGAATTGTTTCTTGCGGCTGCGTTCGAACAGCACCTCTTTTGGTGCGAAGTTATTCAGCAGCTTATCGATATAGTCGGGAGTTCCCTCAGCGGTAAGGAATTCACCGGTGGAAATATCGAGGAATGCCACACCACAGGCTGTTTTGGAGAAATGCACAGCGGCGAGGAAGTTGTTTTCTTTATGATTGAGGATGTTGTCGTTGATGGAAACACCTGGCGTTACCAGTTCGGTAATACCCCGTTTTACCAGTTTTTTGGTGGCTTTAGGGTCTTCGAGTTGCTCGCAGATGGCAACCCGCTTGCCCGCTCTGACTAATTTAGGCAAATAGGTATCAAGCGCATGATGTGGAAACCCAGCCAGCTCCACGTATTGTGCGGCTCCATTGGCACGACGTGTCAGGGTAATGCCTAATATCTCGGAAGCTGCCACAGCATCGTCTGAGAAAGTCTCGTAGAAGTCGCCCACTCGGAACAATAAAATGGCATCGGGATGCTTGGTTTTAATCTCGATATATTGCTTCATCAACGGGGTTTCGACGATTTCTTTTGCCACAGTCTTCGGTTTTTTATGGGGGTAAATGATAGGGTGGCAAAGGTACAAAAAAATCTATGTCATTAGTTTGATACGGTGTGACTTTGAGGTGCAAGTCAACTTCCTCAAAAAAGATATGTTGCTTGGGGTGTTCTTGCATTGCTTGAGGCCGATCATGTGTTCCTTAACATGTTTCTGACGTCCATATGCAGGATTGGGGGTTTTGAGCTTAGCCCGATCCGAGTGGACGAGGGATACGATTTCCCGATATTCACCGTCTTATTCCCTCTATCCCTCAATCCCTTGACAGACTTCTCCGAAAAAATGACTAATTTTGCGCCACTAATTGTCCCAACATTTTATGGAAAATCAGAAAGTCAGAGTTCGTTTTGCGCCGAGTCCCACCGGACCGTTGCACATTGGCGGGGTACGTACCGCACTTTACAATTACCTGTTTGCAAAAAAACATGGCGGAGAGTTTATTCTTCGCATTGAAGATACTGATTCACAACGCTTCGTCCCCGGAGCCGAGGAGTATATCATAGAGTCATTCAACTGGCTGGGGATTACCTTTGATGAGGGTGTCCATGTGGGTGGGAAATGCGCTCCATACCGTCAATCAGAAAGAAAATCAATTTATAAAAAATACGTAGATCAACTCCTGGATGCGGGATTGGCTTACATCGCTTTCGATACCCCCGAAGAGTTGGATAAAAAGCGCAACGAAATTGCCAATTTCCAGTATGATGCTTCTACGCGCGGACAGATGCGCAACTCGCTTACTCTTTCTGTAGAAGAAGTGAAAGCGCTTATTGAGGCCGGCAACCAATATGTGGTACGTATCAAAATCGAAGGCGGTAATGATATTACTGTGAACGACTTGATTCGCGGAGAGGTGGTAATCAACTCTTCTATACTCGATGATAAAGTGCTTTACAAGTCGGCTGACCAGCTCCCCACTTACCACATGGCAAATATTGTGGATGACCATTTGATGGAAATCTCACATGTGATACGCGGTGAAGAGTGGCTGCCATCGGCTCCGCTGCACGTACTGCTTTATCGCTATCTGGGATGGGAAGATACAATGCCGAAATTTGCTCACCTGCCTTTGCTGCTGAAACCCGATGGTAACGGAAAGTTGAGCAAACGCGACGGCGATCGTCTTGGTTTCCCTGTATTTCCTTTGGAGTGGAAAGATCCGAAATCCGGCGATATCTCTTCGGGTTATCGTGAAGCTGGATACCTGCCCGATGCGGTAGTGAACTTCCTCGCATTGCTGGGCTGGAACTCAGGCACCGAACAGGAAATCTTCTCGATGGAAGAGTTAATCTCCATTTTCTCACTCGAACGTTGCAGCAAAAGTGGTGCTAAATTCGATTTTGAGAAGGGGAAATGGTTCAATCATAAGTATGTTCAGCAGAAATCAAACAACGAGATTGCTGTTCTCTTCCAGCCTATTCTGAAAGATAATGGCGTGGTGGCTGCTCCAGAAAAGGTGGCTCAGGTAGTCGGCCTCGTGAAAGAACGCGTCAACTTCGTGAAAGAATTGTGGTCGCAATCATCTTTCTTCTTCGAAGCTCCTCAGTCTTACGATGAAAAGACCGTAAAAAAACGCTGGAAAGCGGAAACGCCTGCTCAATTGACCGAATTGATAGAGGTATTGAAAAACATCGACGATTTTACCCCTCATACCACTGAAGAGGTAGTAAAAAAATGGATTGAAGAAAAACAATATCATTTGGGTAATATTATGAATGCCTTCCGCCTTGCCATCGTTGGCGAATCGAAAGGCCCGCATATGTTCGATATTACCTCCATCATTGGAAAAGAAGATACCATCGCCCGTCTCGAAAAGGCGATCCAGACTCTTTAATATTCTAACCCTGACGGATTCTTGAAATCCGTCAGGGTTAATATAAATCTTCGCACCCTACCATCTAACCTCATGCTGAAAAAAACTCTGTTCTCTGCATTTTTTTTGTTTTCCTTAATTGGATTTGCTCAAAAGCCTCTCTGGAACGTAGGTTTTAATTCTTTCTTCGATAATCGCGAATACAACAGTCAGTATAATTATTCTCAGACCTTTTTTGGAAGCCGATTGATTCCTGAAGTAGGTCTTACGGTAGGTGAGGGGCAGAAGTTGATGGCAGGCGTCACTCTGTTTTTTGAGAATGGCAAAAAGCAATTCCAGGAACAGCCTGAAGTGACGGTTTATTACGAGTATAATTCTCCCAATTTTGCCGCTAATGCAGGGATCTTCCCTCGTGAGCGGATGATGGGCAATTTTCCTTCAGCATTCCTTTACGATTCGATTGCTATTTATGATCCCAATATGAGCGGGATTTTATTGCAAACAAAGTCTGAGCGTGGATTTGCCGAATTTGCTATTGACTGGAATGGTAATCGCTCGAAGACAAAGCGAGAATCGTTTCTGATGCTCTCTGCGGGTAAATACAAATTTAAACGTCTATATACCGGTTATCATCTTTCCTATTTTCATTATGCACGTACCTGGGGTGCTTCGGCTGATGAACATCTGGTTGATAACGGTCTGGTGCATTTATTTGCAGGAGTCGATTTTTCCTCAAAATCAGGAAATGATTCTGCTTATATTCAAGGCGGTTATTTGCAGGGAATAGAACGCATTCGCGGTACCAAAAACAGCGAAGCGCCCAAAGGTTTATTTGCAGAAGTTTTCTATCAACATAAGAAAGTTGGGATGAAAAATACGCTTTATCTGGGAGATCATCGGATGAATTACTATAAACAATTTGGCAGCAATGTCTACTGGGGAGATCCCTATTTTCAAAGCAATTGTTATAACCGAACTGAATTATTCTGGAATATTATTGAAAACCAGAAACTGTCTTTAAAGCTGGCCTCCATTCATCACTTTGATGGAAATGTATTTGGTTGGCAGCAATTACTAACACTCAAAGTTAATCTGGGGAATAATTAGTTTCCCGGTATCAAACACTCCACTTACTACACACATGTATAATCAGTCGATTCAACTCTATTTTTCACTGGTAAAAGCGGCAGCTCGTTTCAATCCGAAAGCAAAACTGATGGTGGAAGGGCAGAAACGGACTTTTGATATTCTGCAAAGAAATATCGATTCACAGGCAGATTACCTTTGGTTTCATGCCGCTTCATTAGGGGAGTTTGAGCAGGGACGTCCTTTGATTGAGGCTATCCGTAAAAGCTATCCTAAATACAAAATTATTGTAACTTTCTATTCACCATCTGGTTATGAAGTACGCAAAAACTATTCAGGAGCCGATATTATCTGTTATTTACCGCCTGACACAAATGCGAATGTAAATCGTTTTCTGGATATAGTAAAGCCGAAGAAGGCATTTTTTATCAAATATGAATTCTGGGCAAATTATCTCAGATCGCTGAAGCAGCGAGGAATTGAAACCTACATTATCTCTGCTATTTTTCGCGAGAATCAAGCCTTTTTCCAGTGGTACGGAAGTTGGTATCGTAATCTCTTGAAATGTTTCAATCATCTCTTTGTGCAGGATGAACATTCGAAAGCATTATTGGCTTCAATAGGGATTGCAAATGTGACTGTTTGTGGTGATACGCGTTTCGATAGGGTCGTGGATATTATGAATCAGGCTAAACAATTGCCCTTGGTGGATAAGTTTGCTGATCGTTTTACTCTGGTAGCCGGCAGTTCCTGGCCCAAAGATGAAGATATTTTTATCGAATATTTCAACAATCATCCCGGTATGAAGCTTATTATTGCTGCGCATGAGATTCATGAAGAACATTTGGCTGGAATCATAGCTAAACTTAAGCGTCCCTATGTGCGATATTCAGCGGCTACGGAGGAGAATGTTGCGGAGGCTGATTGTTTGATTATCGACTGCTTTGGATTGCTATCGTCGATTTACCGTTATGGCCAGGTGGCCTATATTGGCGGAGGTTTTGGAGTCGGTATTCATAATGTGACCGAAGCTGCGGTTTATAGTGTGCCGGTTGTATTTGGTCCCAATTTTGAAAAGTTCCGGGAGGCCCGGGATTTGATTGCCTGTGGAGGAGGCTTCTCTATTGGCGATTATCCAACTTTTGCGGCTTTTATGGATAGATTTATCGAAGGTGTCTCGTTGCTTGCTGAAACGGGTGAAAAAGCCGGGAATTATATTCATAAGAATACCGGTGCTACCCAATCAATTTTGAACAATGTTATGTAGTATTGCAAACATCGCATAAAAAAGAGGATCACAATTATGTGATCCTCTTTTTTATGCGATGTTTTTATTTCTATGTTACTGTTATTTAGCAGTTGCAACAGCAGTTACTTTAGCTTTTGTTTTTTTGCTTTTTACCTTTTGTACAGGAGCTTTAGGCAAAACCCATAATTGTTTTTGGTCAAAGTCTAGTATCTGACGTTCAACATCTCCTTGTTTCCGTTTTATACATTCAATAACATTGTCTGCACAACATTCCTGACACTCTTTAGCGATGGATTGATTCAACGGATTATCGATTTTAATGATATTTCCCTTAAACAATCTTCTTCTAAAATAAGCATCAAAAGTTATGACATCTGAGTTGTTGTTTTCAGAAGCCATGGTTGTGTAAGTCATCAACCAAGGTAGAATTGATTCGTATGTCACCCAGAAAGGAATTGAATAAGTGCTTTTATTTGTGTTCATGGCTTCCACTTCATTTTCTACTAGAGGGGCAATGGCCACAATTTGAGAGCGAAGTTCCGAGACTTCTGCATCAAAATAGTAATTTTCTTTGACTATATAACCAATGATAGTCGAGTTTAGAGAACGGGTATATTTATCACTAACTACATATTTCCCTTTTTCCTTAATATATTTCAGGTTTCTCAGGATTGTTGAGTCTTTGGTTATTAAGTCATTTTCAGTAAAAGTCAGATAATCATTACTTTCGTAAACTGGTACTTTGTGTGTTGCTACTAACTTGAAAATTAACCAGAAAAGGTTCTGTTTCAGAGTCAGTTTTTTCACTCCGTTTTCCTCAAAATAATTGTAAACGGGTTCTTCCGGATATTTGAGTATAGAATTACTCAAAATTGCTTTGGTCGAATCATTGAAGAAGATTTCGCGATATACCTGACGTGACCATTTTACATTTTCAGGTGCCGGCCACAAACCTCTTAATTCTTCCTGGACCTCAGGAGAGATATTAAAGATAATACTATCTTCATTGAGTTTGACCAAGGATTGAGCAGACGTGGTTTTCACGCAAATGAAGCTCAATATAACTAAAAGCAAGCTTATTTTTTTCATTTTATTAATCTGTATAAGATTCAACATTGCTAATTTTTCGAGATGATAGAAATATCATTTACCGTTTGTGTACCTGACGGACCTCTGACAATAATGCTATTTAAAACAGCCATCTGATTTCTGGGGAGTTTTTCAAGAACCGCGATTTGTGCCTGTGAAAATTTATTTCCATTTGAAGGTGCGGTTTTTACTTCACCTAACGACCCGTAATAAGAAAGTTCGAAGCTGACGACCGAATAAGGAATATCCAGGTCTTCCAATTCGGCAATAAGGCCTGACGACTGAGCTACCTCGAATTTTGAAACCCGGCCTCCTTTGAATTTATTCCCTGATGAAAGAATAATTGAAGCAGATGGAGTCGGAGTTTTACGTACTCTAAACTTAGATTGCATAGGAATGGAACGGTCTCCAACTTTTGCTATCGTAGTAATAGTTACTTCTGATCCTACAGCTGAAACACTGGGTATGGCTATCCATTCATTTCCTCTCCTCGAAATTGAACCATTGCTAATGCTTGCAGATAGTTGTGAATTCGGAACTCCTGGTACTGAGATGCTAACAGGATTACCCCAGCCTGCATATAAAATGTTCATCTTAGTTGCAGAGACTGTTGCCATTGGAGCAACGACGCTGTATTTATTTTCAAAATTGAATCTCGAAGTGCTTCCATCTGCGCGAGCAAGTTCTGCAAAACCATTCAGACTAAAATCTCCGATTTGATTACAGGTCATCTCAAATAACCCACGTCTTCCTTCAGGGATAGCTTGACCTCCAACATAGAATTTTGGTTTTTTGGTTGAGTCTTCTGCCGAAAGAACAATTCGACCATTGTATTTACCTCCAACAATAATATTAGTCGAGTTTGGAATTACATATGCACTGATTGAGTTAACCCGAAAATCGCCAACATCTATACTTTTAATCAAAGCGTTTAGTGCTTCACTTTCTGCATTTTTGATGTCGTTCTGTATCTTGCTCAGATAAGTGATAGAGGCAATGGCTGGCATGTTCTCGAAATGGTAAGTTGACCAATTTTGCTTTAACAATGTCTCCTTTCTGGTTGACCTTGTAGAGAGACTCTTTTGAATAATGTCCCTTTTCGATGAATCTGGAATACTGTTCCGAATCTTCGTGCTGAATTGATCTATCCAATTCTTAAGTTTGTTCGCTTGTCCATTCACAGGAGAAAGCATCACCAGCGCAGCTGCTTCAAGATTTTCTTTACTTCGAAGATTGTTTACGTCTGCATCTTTTCCATCAGCCTCAATTGCAATCTTTTCCTTTAAACTTTGTACATATTTGTATAGTTCATCGGTGCTTTTCATAATTTCTTTAGCTTTATTCAAAGCGGGTCCGACTTTTTTGTGATTTTGCTTATCATAAGATGCGAGTTCGTCAAGAAGATTTTTATTTTGGCCAAACCTAATATCTGTCGTGTTTTTGATGCTATCTTCTATCATAACAAAACCGTTTAACACATCTGTTGATACATTAAGTGCAAGCATTGCCATAAGTACAAGGTACATCAGATTAATCATCTTCTGACGTGGTGTCTGTTTTCCTCCAGCCATAGTCTTTTTTTTGTGGAATATTTTAAATTAGACTTCAATCATTGACTCCATAGTTTGTCGTCAATGCTTTAATCATTCTGGAGTAAATCGAGTTTAAAGAAGATAACTGCTCTGCCATTTTCTCTGTTTCTGCTTTAAATTTAGTTGCATTTGCCGATGACCCTTCGAACGAAACAGCCATTCTGGTCATCTCATTGTGCAGTTTTGTTAGGGATTCGATTTGTGTCGTAACCGCGTTCATCTGCTCGTGATAAACTTTGCTTAACCCACTGATATTGTCGGTGAGCGAGGTCATTTGGTGAGCATAGCGTTCATAGCTTGTTTTTACAGACCCTGCATTTTCTTTCATTGTACTGTACGAATCTGCCATGTGATCTGAGATATCAGCTAGCTGACCAGTAGCTTTTCCGAAGCGTTCGAAGCTAGTGCTGATATCGGCCATTTTTGCAAGATAGCTCTGTGTAACCTCAGTCATTTCTGCCATTTTGTAGAGTTGGGTAGCAGCATTGTCTAGTTTATTGATGCTTTCTTCCAATTTTTTTGCGCTATTTGCTGATACTTCAGGCAGATGAGACACCCCTGAGCTTTTAATGCCTTTTTCCGCCATTATTTTCAGATAGTTGTCTTCTTCCTTATGCGTAGATAATACAGGGAATACTGATTCCCAGTGAAGGTCTTCGCTTTGTTGCTCAAAACCAAACACGATAAATACAAATACTTCAGTCAACATACCAATACCTAACATTTCAGCGCCGCCGGGAAGGTGCAATATCTTAAACATGGCTCCCAATATTACTATAGCAGCACCAAAGCTGTAACAGTAATTCATTATGGTTCTCCCTTTTCTGGAAGAAAGAAAAGCTTGAAGTGCTGTTTGTGATTTCTTTTGCTTTTTCATATAATTATTTCTTTAGCTATATTTTGAATAAGTTATTGTTCACCTGGTAAGTTGCGTACACAGCGAAATCCTACATATGCCATTTTTTCGTTTTGATATTTCCATTCGCGGAGGTCTACATTGACAAAGTTATAAACATCTTTAAATGAACCGCCTCTTACTACTTTTCTTTTTAATGAATATGGGAAGTTGCCCAGAGCATTAAATTCCGAACTTGGATTAATAGTGGACATAATTTTATTACCGGTGGGGAAATATGCCGTTGAGGTCCATTCAGCAACGTTTCCGACTAAGTCGTAGATACCCAATTCATTCGGAGCGAATGATCCGACAGGAGCAGTAACGAGATATGCATCTTTAGTAAAGTCTCCTTTTGCCGGTTTGAAGTTGGCAAAATAACACCCTTTTTTATCTGTAATATCGTCTCCCTTCCATGGATATTTCTTATTGATCGTACTCTTTCTTCCGCCCTTTGCAGCAAATTCCCACTCAGCTTCGGTTGGTAGACGGTAAGGTGCTGATTCGTATTTGCTCCTTGTTTGATAAAATTTAGTTCGCCATTGGCAGAAAGCATTTGCTTGCTCCCAGGATACACCAACTACGGGATAATTCTGATATGCCGGGCTCGAGAAATAAAGAGCTGTATACATATCATTCTTTTCAGCAATAAAGTCAACTTTCCAACAACTTGTATCAGGGTATACGTTTACAACAGCTGTTGTGTAGTAGTCGTTATATCTTCTGATAGGACGTTTGATCTGTATTGTTACGACTCTTCCTTTTGCATTGACATAAGATGAGTCCATGGTCATGTACGTATCCGCAAGCTGATCTTGCTTAACATCAGTGTTAAGAATAGCTCTGTTTAATGAATATTTGCGGCTGTTTGATTTTTCGTTATCTATCCAGTTATACGTATAGTTTAGAATATATGTATTTAAGAACTTTTTGTTTTCACCTCTTTGTGTAAAGTACATTTCTTGCAGAATAGCCTGGATATTCGGATCTTTTGCTTTCCAGGGGATTGGTTTCTTCCAGTTGAGAATAGAATCTCCTGAAAATTTATTTACTGGTTTGAACGAAGGATCTACTGTTGCCAGTCTTTCGCGCAGAATAGAATCCTTTACCCAGTTAACAAAATGTTTATACATGTAATTTGTAACCTCAGTTTCATCCATCCAGAAAGATTCGATTGAAACTGTCATAGAGTCGTTAACGGTACCCCATACAGTATCGTTTGGAGTTCCCATACGAAACGCACCGCGATTTATCAATGTCATACCTTTGGGTACGGGCTCCTTAAACAAGGTATGGGTAACGTTGGGCAACTGACCTTTGTTTTTGGTGTTGCAAGAGCTTAATGCAATAGCAATAAGCAAAATTGGAAAAATCTTTTTCATCATATTGTTGAGCATATTATTCAAGTTCTTGATTAATCTTTAAAAATGGTAGGTAACTCCTAATAAGGTAGTTAGAAATCCTTCTACATGCCATCCGGAGCTGGTGCCGTCGTATTCTTCGGGTACTATAACGCCTTTAGTTTCAATACTGAAGTCAAGTGCTTCGTTGATTGGGAATTGGGTATGTACTCCCATATTGAAAATCGGATAAGTTCCTCCAGTCTCTGTCTTGCTTACTTTATCTGCACCAACTCCTGCAAAACCCCAGAATTCAGGAGTTTTGTTGTACGTTTTCGAAGAAAATAGTCGATTAAGATTTAGCATTAAATCACCACTTACACCATATGTAGTAAATTCTTTTATGCTCCAAATTTCCGATTTGAGGGTTGCGTCACTTTGAATTCCTCCGGTTAATTTAATACGAAATGCCCAATATTCGCTCGTTTGTTTCTTGATTCCAAGCGAAAATGCCGGTTGAATCCTGTTGAATATTCCGTATCTGAAGTCCTGTTCTCCAAAGTAGACCTGCGGGCCGATTGAGGTGTTTAATTCCCATCCTTTAGAATAAGAGTACATATAGTAATTGCGAATTCTATTTTCCAAAGGATTTTCTTTCCTTGGTTTAGAATAAGTATTTGTTGTTAAAGAAAGTATAACACAGCTTAGGATTGTTGCTAAAAACCTCTTCTTCATAAGCTTTTTTATTGCGGATGATAAGTTTTTGTTTATTTTTTGCACAAACTTACGAAGTTTTTTTTACTCATCAAGCTATATGAAAAAAAACTATAGGTACCTTAGGCTCTTGTTGGATTTTCTTTCCGATTTTCTCTTTAATTGTAGCTCGAAGTTGTATGAGGCAAATAACTCATGGCTTCCTTTTGTTACAGTGAACAACTTTGATGTAGAAATGTCGTAAGAGTACCCAATAGAAACATTCTTAAATCGAACTCCGGACATTGCTACAACAGCATCATTCCATCTGTAAGATATTCCACCCCAAAAACGATTATTAACTTCTGCTCGTAATGTTAGATCAACCTGGAATACTCTAAAGTCTGATTTTATGAATGTTGAAGGGAGAAGTGTTATTGGATATCCTTCGACAGGAATACTCAGTCCTCCCATTAAATACATAATCCTTCCGGCATAAGTTGATGTTTTTTCATCAAAATCGAATGAAGGTTCGAATAAGTGAGTTAACGAAAGACCTGCATATCCTTTGTCGGTTGAATAGTAAGCGCCAAGTCCCATATCAAAGCTCATAGCCTGAACTGAAGTTGTCGGTATGGCTGGGTCATTGCTTGAGTGAGCTGCATCGGTAAAATCTTTTAAATTGATTTTTGTTCCATCAAAATTTTGATTCACGAATCCGACCTGTGTTCCGATTGATAGATCTCCACTCCATAGCTTGAGTTTGTAGGCGTAATTTATTAAAATGGAGGAGTTTCCAAACAGACCAATGTTGTCGCTAAATAAATTAATTCCAATACCATGGTTTTTACCCCATTTGGTAAAGGGTAGATCTGCTCCTGCAAATAATGATTTGGGAGCGTTTGTCATTCCTACCCATTGTTGTCGGTTGATGATCGTTGCGTTTACGCCATCGTTGCTCCCGACACTTGCTGGATTATAATAAGTTTTAGATGCCCAATACTGGCTGAATTGAGCATCGTATTGAGCTTTCAATCCAACATGAACCAATACAAACAGTATAAAAGCAAAGATTCTTTTTTTCATCCGGAAAAATATGGGTGCTATAATTTTCTAACTGATTTTAGTCCGAAAAATTGTCTTCTCTGAGTATAGATAAGGTTAAAATTGATGTCTACCCATCAGAAAGGGTAGATTGTAAACATAAAAAGGGAGAACCGGATAATTAATTCGGTTTCCCCTCCTTGTTTAATCAAATGAATGCATCAAAGAAGTATAATCAGTACTCTTCTTCATTAAAGAAAAAGTCTTCTTTGCTGGGGTAGTCAGGCCAGATGTCTTCAATGCACTCAAAAAGTTCTCCTTCTTCTTCCATTTCCTGAAGATTTTCGATTACTTCGAGGGGCGCACCTGATCGCATAGCGAAGTCAATTAACTCATCTTTGGTAGCGGGCCAGGGTGCATCCTCCAGTTTAGAGGCTAATTCTAACGTCCAATACATAATTGTGTTATTTTTGTTTATTTGTTTAGTTGTGAAAATGCGTGCAAATATAAAAAATATTTTCAATCACAACCCTTATTCCAAAAAGATTCGGATTGATTTTGTTCTAAGGTTAGTTTTCTTGATAATACGAACAAGAAATCAGATAAGCGGTTTATGAACATCATTAGATTATCATCTATCGGATTTTGGCTGTTTAATGTGATAATTCTGCGTTCGGCTCTTCGACATACAGTGCGGCAAACATGTGCAAGAGCGCACGATTGATTTCCACCTGGAATAATGAAAAATCTCATTTTGGGCAACTGACTGTCAATTTTATCGATTTCGTTTTCCAGTGTTATGATATCGTCTGTATTGATTTTACATCCATATTTTAAGGCTGTTTCTTCGTTTTCTGTAGCGAGGATTGAACCAATGGTGAACAGTTTGTTTTGGATGAAAATTAAGAGATCCTTAACCTCTTTATTTTCTATGTGGCAGTTTAAAAGACCGATAAATGAATTTAGTTCATCGATGCTTCCGTATGCCTCCAGGCGATCATCAGATTTGATAATTCTTGTCCCACCGACTAATGAGGTTGTGCCTTTGTCGCCGGTTTTTGTATAAACGGTGCTTTTTTTTATTTCCATATGGATCAAAAGAATAGTTTGTAATTTCTTTTGTGCAGATGTGGGTCAATTGCTATAATTCCAAAAGAAATCAGATTAAATGATACGGCAATTCTTTTATCTTGAATAATGTGTTTCCAAAAAAGGCTTATCTCACTTGATCTGTTTATGCCTTCAATGATTAGGATAGTGCGTTCTTTTTGATTGTTTAAACACATCTCCAATGTTTTTTGTTTGATCTTTGTGGGGATTGAGTGGTGGAAAATGATAATGCCTGTATGTTTGTTTGCAAGCAATGTTTTCTCAAAGGTTTCGGAAAGCTCGTTTTCGGTAGGATTTATAATTCTAATTTGTGGATTATAACCTGCCAGTAAGAGTGCCGATTCTGTTTTTTGATTGTCTGATTCAATTAAATAACATCGAATTGATTGAGACGGGGATTGTAAATAAAGAAGTGCGTCTCCGCTATTACAGCCAAGCTGGATGATGTTTTGAGGTCTGAAATAATTACTGATGCGAAAAAGAAAACGCAGATATTCCAGAGGGGCATCTGGTTGATATAAGCGTCTGTTTTTAACCCGTTCAATCTGGTCGATTATTTTTCTATAGGCATAGTAGCTGTTTTTTTCTTCAATTACATCATTGATTAATGAGAATGCAAAAGGAGAGTGAACTCCATGTCCGTGGCGAAATCGTATCCAACGGTACAGTCTGATGATGGTGGATTTTATTGGATTTAGCATAGGTGTGTATCAATAAAAAAAGGGTTTACATTGCTGTAAACCCTTGTACCCAGAGCCGGGATCGAACCGGCATGGAAGTGAATCCACTGGTGTTTGAGACCAGCGCGTCTACCAATTCCGCCATCTGGGCTGATTGATGCTGCAAAGGTAAGAACTATTTTTTAACCTGCAAGAGATTTGCTGGTTTTTCTGAAAAAAATATTCGGTTCATTATAGAAAGCACTAATTTTGCTGTTATCTTTACCCTTCGAAAAAAAATATATTATTATATTCTTGAACTATGAAAAACAATTATTGTGTGATCATGGGAGGTGGAATCGGGAGCCGTTTTTGGCCATTCAGTCGTACCCATTTACCGAAACAATTTCTAGATTTCTTTGGGACAGGTCGTTCATTGTTGCAGATGACTTATGATCGATTTGTAAAGATACTTCCGAAGGAAAATATACTGATTGTTACCAATGAGAGTTATGCCGGTTTGATTAAAGAACAATTACCCGAGTTAGACGATTCTCAAATCTTATTGGAACCACAACGTCGTAATACAGCTCCTTGTATTGCATGGGCATCTTATCATATTCGTAGTAAAAATCCCAATGCGAATATTGTTGTAGCGCCATCGGATCATTTAATTATGAATGAAAGCCAATTCGAGAATACGATTTGTGAAGGGCTGGAATTTGTTAAAGATAAACAGGTATTATTGACTCTTGGGATGACTCCTAATCGGCCCGAAACAGGTTATGGGTATATTCAGATTGGGGATGATGTAACACAAAACATTAAAAAAGTCAAGACTTTTACTGAAAAACCCAATCTGGAGCTGGCTAAGGTTTTTCTTCAGACCGGAGAGTTTTTCTGGAATTCAGGTATTTTCCTTTGGAATGTAAATAGTATTATTTCGGAATTTGAGCAGCAATTACCCGATATTGCAGGTTTGTTTGAAAAAGGAAATGATAAATATAATACTTCTGAAGAAAAAGCTTTTATTGAGGAAAATTTTCCTGCATGTCCAAATATCTCTATTGATTATGGGGTAATGGAAAAAGCAGATGATGTATCGGTGCTTTGTGCGGAATTCGGTTGGTCTGATTTGGGAACTTGGGGCTCTTTATATGATATTTCTCCGAAGGATGAGTATGACAATGTAACCTTGAAATGTGATTCTTTGACGTATGAATCTAAATCGAACATTATTGCATTGCCCAAAGGTAAGCTCGCGGTAGTACAGGGACTAGAGGATTATATTGTTGTCGAATCAGATAACGTCCTATTAATTTGCAAGAAGGAGGAAGAACAGCGTATCCGCGTTTTTGTGGCTGACGCGAAAATGAAAATGGGAGAAGATTTTGTATAAGTTTCTTCAGCTATAAATATAAATAGGGCGATTCTTTTACAAGAATCGCCCTATTTATATTTTAATGGTTGAGTGAGTTCCAACCTTGTGCTTTAAGCTCGATTTCTCCTCCATCGCGGGTAATCAGGCAAGAACCGAGAGAGGCATTCGTTATGTGACCAATGACTTTGACTCCTTTTATTGCTGCTACATCATCATGTTTTTCAAGTGGAACTGTAAAGAGTAATTCGTAATCTTCTCCACCGTTAAGCGCAGCAGTGACCAGGTTCATGTTGAATTCTTCGGCCATGGTCGCTGTTTGATAGTCGATCGGGATGCGTTCTTCGTATACACGGCATCCGACCTTACTTTGGGTACAGATATGTAATAATTCAGAAGAGAGTCCGTCCGAAATATCAATCATTGAGGTTGGGGTAATATTTTTACCTGCCAATGCTTCCACAATGTCTTTGCAGGCTTCGGGTTTAAGTTGGCGTTCGAGTAAGTACTCTTTACCTGTAAAGTCAGGCTGAATGTCTTTTTCGCCTTTGAAAACGAGTTTTTCACGTTCCAGCAATTGTAGCCCCATGTATGCTGCCCCTAGGTCACCTGACACGCAGATCAGATCATTTTCACGGGCTCCATTCCGGTAGACGATTTGTCCTTTCTCAACTTCTCCGATGCAAGTGATGGAGATTGTCAATCCTGTCATTGAGGCGGAGGTATCACCTCCTATTAAATCTACGCCATATGTTTCGCATGCAAGCTTTAGCCCTGCATAAAGATCTTCCATATCTTCGACGGAAAAACGTTTGGATAAGCCTAAAGAGACCGTTAGCTGTTTGGGGCGGCCATTCATTGCATACACGTCAGAAAAATTGACTACAGCCGATTTATATCCCAGGTGTTTCAAAGGGACGTATGTGAGATCGAAATGGATGCCTTCGAGCAATAAGTCAGATGTGACAAGAATCTGCTTTTGTTCATAATCGAGCACCGCAGCATCATCACCTACCCCTTTTATGCTGGATGAGTTTTTTAACTCAAAATTTTGGGTCAAATGTTTGATTAGTCCAAACTCGCCTAAAGACGCAATTTCTGTCCGTTTTTTCTCCATTTCTATTGCAATTGTTTTAATAGTTCTTTCATAATCAGTGTCATTTTGTGCTGTGCGCTGTTAGCAGCTTCGAGTACCTCTTCGTGAGATACTTTCACAGGGTTTCCTTCGTGCCACATGTCGGTAATCACCGAAACGGCAAACACATTCATGCCGCTGTGTCGTGCAACAATGACCTCTGGCACGGTTGACATCCCTACAGCATCTCCTCCGATGATCCGGAAGTATTTGTATTCGGCAGGGGTTTCGTACGTTGGCCCTTGTGTGCCTATATAAACTCCTTTCTGCACTTTGATGCTATTCTCTGCGGCAATCTTTTCAGCCAAATGCAGAAAATGTTCCGAATAGGCATCGCTCATATTAGTGAAGCGTGGCCCAAGTTCGCTGATGTTCTTTCCCCGAAGCGGATGTTCGGGAAAGAGGTTTATGTGGTCGCTGATGAGCATCACATCGCCTACGACAAATTCGCGATTCATTCCGCCTGCCGCATTCGAAAGAAATAGGTTTTGGATGCCAAGCGCCTTCATTACTCTGATGGGAAAGGTTACTTTTTTCATGTCGTAGCCTTCGTAATAGTGAAAGCGTCCTTGCATGGCCAAGATCTCTTTTCCGCCTAATTTGCCGAAAATGAGCTTGCCAGAATGTCCTTCAACTGTAGAAACAGGGAAATTGGGAATGGTTTCGTAGGCAATTACCTGCTTGTCCTCAATATGATCAACCAACTCGCCCAAGCCTGATCCGAGGATAATGGCTGTTTCAGGACGGGTATGAATGATTCCCTTCAAATAGTTAGCGCTTTCGTTTATTGTTTCTAACATATTCGTAGATTTTGTTGTTGAACTCCTCTGCTTTGTTATCCAGGAATGTGACTTCTATGGGTAGATAGAACATGCTATGCTTGAGTGATTCACTCAGCATTGGCGTTTGTTGCAAGCGAACGGCATCTTTTTCTGTAACCAGGATGATCTTCTTTTCCGATTGTATTTGATTGAATTTCTGCTCAATCAGATCCAGATCTTTTTTCTCGAAGTTATGGTGGTCGGGGAAATTCAATTCCACAATATTGTCGGTATATTCACTCAAATCGTCAACCAGCTTCTTGGTGGAAGCGATGCCGGTAACCAGAAAAATTGCTTCTTTCTTTTTGTCAATGCTTGAAAGTTCACGTGTCGTATTTCCTCTTTCAGGGAATACCGGATGGATTCTCCCGTAACTGATTGTCGAAAAATAGAGTTGCTGATGTGGGCGCAAGGTCAGGTATTTCGAAATAATCCGGATATCCATCGGTTTGGTATCGGCAGGACTTTTGGTTACGATCATGATATTGGCGCGTTCTTTGGCCCAAAGCGGTTCTCTTAACCGACCAGCCGGAAGCATACGATCTTCATAAATCTTGCGGTTATAGTCCATTAGAAGAATAGATAGACCGGGCTTTACGTAACGATGCTGGAAGGCATCATCAAGCAGGATAACATCTATTTCAGGATGTATTTCGAGAAGCTTATTTATTCCATGACGTCGGCTCTCGTCTACAGCGACTATAATTTGTTTGAATTTTTGCTTGATCTGATAGGGCTCATCTCCAATCTCACGCACTCCGGTTTTATCATCAGCCAAAAGGAATCCTTTGGTCTTGCGTTTGTAACCGCGGCTGAGTACTGCTACGTTTAATTTTTTCTGTAGAATAGAGACCAGATACTCGGTGTGAGGCGTTTTGCCTGTACCCCCTACAGTGAGATTACCCACGCAGATAACCGGTACGTCAAACGATTCGGACTTCAAAATGCCCCAGTCGAACATTTTATTCCGGACTTCTACTATTACCCCGAAAAGATAAGAGAGTGGAAGTAAGGATTTTGTAATTTTTGGTGTTTCTTCTTGCATTTCTTTTTTATTCAATATCCAGGTAATAAGGTAAACGTGCCTGAACCGGATTCTGTTTCTGTAGCGTTTGTATAGTTTTGTAATATTTCAGATTTTCACCAAAATAGAATTTGGCAAAAACGTTTGAAGCATCTGATGATAGATCGCTAAATAGCTCCTCGAAGAAATCTTTCTTTCGGGGATAACATTCTACTTTGTATTCCTTCAACCTTGCTTTTTCAGCAGCCAGTTTCAGTGCGGTTTGGATACCGCCAAGTTTATCGACCAATCCGATTTGCAGTGCTTTTTCGCCTGTCCAGACATGGCCTTGCGCTACAGCTTCGATCTTATCGGCTTTTACTTTACGGCCTTCGGCGCAACGACTGACAAATAGTTTATACCCCTGATTAATATATCCCTGAAACAGAGTTTTTTCATCCGCACGCATTGGGCGGTTGATGCTCGGGGTTGTGGCAAAGCGATTAGTAGAAACTTCGTCGAACGTAAGTCCCAGTTTTTCGGTCAGTTTCTCTACATTGGGGAACATACCGAAGATTCCGATAGAGCCAGTAAGCGTAGTGGGTTGAGCCACAATTGCAGTGGCCGGGCAAGAGATGTAGTAACCTCCCGATGCGGCATAATCGCCCATCGAAACCACAACTGGTTTTACTTTCTGAATTTCTTTTACAACGTGCCAGATTTGTTCTGATCCGTAGGCGCTCCCACCGGGAGAGTTTACCCGCAGAACCACGGCTTTTACAGCAGAATCAGCTTTTATATCAGCCAGCTCTTTTGCCAGCTTTTCGCTGTTGATGCCATCGTTTGAGCCGTCGTCAATTCCTCCGGCAGCATAGACCAATGCTATGGTCTGATCTTTATTTCCCTCTTCCGATTCCACCTTGATCATATCTGAAATCTCGACCAAACCTTTGCTCTCTTTAGCTTCTGATTTGGCTATTTTCTTTAGATAAACCCAGATATCCGTGCGGTAAATTAATTCATCTGCTAAACGATATTGGATATCCTTTGCGGCCGGTTGCAGAGTCATTCCTTCATTGGCATAAGCATTGAGTTTATCAACAGGAATCTTGCGGCTTTCGGAGATTGTTTTAAGCACATGATTCCAGAGTCCATTGATATATTCTGTTACCTGAGCACGGTTTGCATCGCTCATTTTCTCGTTGGTAAAAGGTTCTACGGCAGATTTATAAGTTCCAACCTTGAAGATCTGCATCTCGATGCCCAGTTTATCCAGCGCTTTTTTGAAGAAGACCGGTTGCCCGCCGATACCCCGGAAATCAATCATTCCAACCGGATTTAGCAGGATCGTGTCGGCCACAGTAGCCAGGTAATAATCTTTCTGGGAATATTGATCGGCATACGCTACAACGAATTTGCCACTCTTTTTAAAATCCTTCAGTCGATCACGGATCTCTTCCATGGTAGCCATTCCGGCAAAAGGCATCTTGAAATCGAGATAGATTCCTTTTATATTATCCTCTTTTTCAGCCTTGTCGATTGCCGTGAGAATATCGTCAAGACCAGTACAGGCGGAGCTGTAATCAAGAAGTTCCTGAAAAGGATTGTCTTTGGAGCGCTCCACGATTTCCCCTTCCAGTCTCAGGTGAAGGACAGAATTGGGCTTGACTTTGAAGGTGGTGCTTTCCATTTGGCTGATGGCCACGACAAAGACAAAAACCGTCAGACTGAAAATTACGATCGCTGCAATAAAGAAACCTAAAGCACTGGCAAAGGCCAGTTTGAAGAACTGTTTCATAGCAAATTCGTTTATTTATGGTTTGAAGATAGATCGCTTCAAAATATTAATAGCTGATGGGACAGCGTTAGATTTGTGAAATTTTTTCAAGAGCCAGCTTTGCAGTTTCCTTTCTTGAAGCTACGTCATTATACAAATCTTGTACCACCGGGTGTTGATCGAATGTTCCGCGTACAGCATCGAAATCGGCAGCCCGAACGCTCTCATCGCCATCGATACCCGATCCGGTGGAAATAACAAAAGCAAACTCTTTGCGGGCATCATCTACCAGATTTTGATGAAAAGTGTGGATCGCAACCAGATACTTCTCAATGAACCGGTTCAGAGCCGTTGGTGTCCAAAGATCTATTTTGTTTTCTAATTTTTTCTCAAGCTGATCGATCACCCAACTCCATTCATCAGTTTCGAATTGCCGGTGAAGGATGTCAAATTCATCATCGATCAGCGCGACATTGGCCAGTTCATTGTTCTCTATGCGAGAGATTAAAGCTTCGACTTTGCGCTGAGGGGCGATTAATCCTGAAAGGTCTATCCACTTGTCAATCCCGTCCTGATTCCTGGGCTTTAGGAGCGTGATGAGCTCAGTAAAGGAGCCGCAGTTTGCCTGGGCGATTTTCTCCAGAAGTTTGTCTCCCAGATATTTCAAAAGGGATGTTTCATACAAGTCTAATCCTTTCCGCAAAGAGGAACCGTTGATTTTTACCCCCTGGTAGTTGTAAATCTCAATCGTATAACCTTGCTGGTTTTGCAGGCCACGAAGCACTTCTATTGCCCGTCCTATTTTTTGTACCGTATAAGGTGAAAATAGGTTCGAATTAATTCGGTCTAAGCGGTGCGAACATTTCAGGGTATCGCGCTTTTTCCATTTCTGGGCATCGCGAATGGTGCCGATGTTGCGCAGGTTTGCTCCGGGAATCAGAAATGTTACGCCTGAGTTATCCAACAGGTAAGAGAAGGGTAAATCAGAGGTGTCGGCATGATTTTTATGACGGCCTGTTACCAATGAGAATGCGCCTACCCGCGAAGGCCAAAGGACATAGGAGTCGCTGGCAGTTTTGCAGCCGCGTTCCATAATACCCTGGTGTGACGGGCCTAACCGGTAAAGGTGATTGCTCTGGTTTGTGCCGCTGCCGGCATTCATAAACGAGTAATAACCACCGATGAGCAGTGTCGATTTGTGATGTGTGACCGTGAAAGGACCTGCAAATGCCGCACAGGCTTCTCCTTGCTCACCCTGGCAATAGCTGAAGAACAGCGAGTCCACGGCAGAGAAATAGTGAGCTAAATGCACCGCTTGTCCGATAAATCCGTTTGTAACAGATGCGCCCCACTCTATGTTTGCACCGGAAGAGATGATAAAGTTCTTGGTAATCACACCTTCGCCTACATGGACCGGAGTTTCGGGGGTACTGTTGATCGAGCCGTTTTCCATTCGGGTGGCCCCCTGTAACGTCGCTGCATCCCCGATGCGGATGTTCTTGAGAGTTCCGCAATTTGAAATGTTGCATCCTGTACCTATCGTGCCTGTATTCGAAGTTATAGTTTCGGTATAGTTGGCGATCAGCTTTCTCAATTGCTCAATGAGTGTAGGTTTGTGGCGGTATAATGCCAGCATATAGGCTACCTGAGCCGATAAATAGTCGAATATAGCAACCTCGCGTCCACCGGTTTCGTTTAGAACCGACACTTGAGTACCATTACCGAAAGAACTTCTGCCTTCCACGAAAAGTTCTGAGACATTCCGGATCAGAGTGTCGGAACCGATAGCGTAGTTGGCGATATATGACTTCTCGATCAGGACATTATCCCCCAATTTGCAATTATGAAGGGTGGCATAAGCAATGCCGGCGTGTTTTTCCACTCCGCCGGACAATAAGAATTCTTTCCCGAAAGAACCTATCTCAATTGGCCCTGAGAATGAGGTGTTGGAAATATATTCAGGAGAAAAATTTTCTCTTACTGAAATCATAGTCCAATCTTTTGTCGTACAGCCTTGTTTCTCTAATTGATCGATTTCGGCGATCGTTAGTGGTCTGAGTTGAGTCATTATTGACGGTGATGTAGGATCCGTGTTTATTGAATTAAAACTCGTCTTCGTCGTATTTCTGGAATAAAAAGTCGTTGTAGGGATAGCGTTCCACGTGGATTTCTTTCACGCGGGCATAAAGCATTTCGCGCAGGGCATCGACATTGAATTTCTCCCTGGCAGAGATGAACATGCAGTTTTCGTGCAGTTTCGCCATCCATGTGTTCTGAAGCTCTTCGAGCGTGATATTTTCACGGGTGCGGGGAGTGAGGTCATCCTCATCTTTCTGCACGTGATTATAAGCATCTATTTTATTGAAAATGATGATGGTCGGCTTATCTGCCGCGTCGCATACTTCATTCAACGTTTGGGTAACTACCTCAATCTGTTCTTCGAATGCGGGGTGCGAAATATCCACCACATGGAGCAACAAGTCGGCTTCACGCACCTCGTCGAGGGTCGATTTGAACGACTCTACCAGGTGAGTGGGCAGTTTGCGGATGAATCCTACGGTATCCGAAAGCAGAAACGGCAGATTGTCCACAATCACCTTGCGCACTGTGGTATCGAGTGTGGCGAAGAGTTTGTTTTCGGCAAATACATCCGATTTGCTCAACAGGTTCATCATGGTCGATTTGCCCACGTTGGTATAACCTACCAATGCTACGCGCACCATTTTGCCGCGGTTTTTGCGTTGTGTAGACATCTGTTTGTCGATCGACTTGAGATCCTCTTTCAGTTTTGCGATCTTGTCGAGGATGATACGACGGTCGGTCTCGATCTGGGTTTCACCCGGACCGCGCATCCCGATCCCCCCGCGTTGACGCTCCAGGTGAGTCCACAAGCCGGTCAGTCGGGGTAGAAGATATTTGTATTGAGCCAGCTCTACCTGTGTTTTAGCGTGAGCTGTTTGTGCACGTTTGGCAAAAATATCGAGGATCAGGCTGGTTCGGTCGAGGATCATCACCTGCAGCTCTCTTTCGATGTTTCTAAGCTGTTTGGGTGAAAGGTCGTCGTCGAACACGACCATACCTACTTCGTTCTCTTCAATATAATTTCTGATCTCATCTAATTTACCTTTTCCGACGAAAGTGGTCGAATTAGGATAGTCGAGACGTTGGGTGAAATTCTTCACGGGAACAGCTCCGGCTGTATCGACCAGAAAAGCGAGCTCGTCGAGGTACTCGTTTGCTTTTAGTTCGTTTTGTTGAGGGGTAATCAGTCCGACCAGCACTGCTGTCTCGGCGTCTGTTTTGGTGA
The DNA here is from genome assembly GCA_963668555.2 of Bacteroidales bacterium. Lineage (GTDB taxonomy): Bacteria > Bacteroidota > Bacteroidia > Bacteroidales > UBA7332 > CAXXIC01. Next base: position 1,888,646 of record CAXXIC010000001.1, on the reverse strand, counting down.
TTATGAAATCTTTCATGTAGTCAAATGCCTTAAATAGGATACAAATATAATCAAAAAGGCGGCAGGATGTGTCGGTTAGGGGTAAGATGTTAATTATCGCAGAGTTGTAAAACAAAAAAGGCCGGATAATCTCCAGCCTTTTCCTCAAAATTCGTTTGTGTATGTTATTCCAAAACCGGTACTTTATATGATTTTGAGATTCCGTTTTGACTAACCCTGACAATAAAGATTCCTTTCTTCTCCACAGGAATGGAAACAAGGTCAGTCCTTGAGTTCAGCAGTTTCGTCATTTTTCCGGACATATCATAAAGCTGAATTGTAGATTCATCCGACAGATTAGAGATCACGATCTGGCTGTTTTGAACGGTAATAGTAATGCCATTTTCATCAGATACCGGTTCAACCTCTGTAGAAATACCCGAGGAGGAACTCATGAAATTGAAACTGATTTTCTGATCCGTCTCCGTTATATCCGTGATGGGTTTGTTGGTAGCCAGTCCGCTCCACGAAATGGCATTTGGCGTATCCGTATCTGTGAAATAGGTGCGTCCCGAAGTGCCGGGGAAGGGATCGCCGGCACGAGTGGCATTGTCCATTATCCCGTCTGCCTCCATCAGGTCGTAGCAGGGGTGAGAAGCGTAGGCGTTTCCTTTGCCGTTTTGCCAATATTTACTTATTGCCTCTTTGCTCAAATCCACATGGGTAATAATCAGGCCATGCCCCGGGATATAAGTATCCCAACCGGTTTTTTGCCGATTTTCGAGATAGAAATACTCGGTTTCCGATGCCCCGGGGGCTGGCGCCGGATTAGTCAGCATGTAGTAAGCTTTGTTGGACGCGCCGATATGCTCTAAGTTTTCAATCTTTGTAGTTTTACTGAGTATCCCGGAAGTTGACCAACCCAGTATTTCTCTCTCAAAAATAGATAAATAGGGTGGGGTTCTTCCGGAGTTATTGTAGTTGCCCGATGCCATCAGGTTGTAGGCATTCGAATCAAAGAAGTCTCCATTGTCTTCGTAATCGGTGTCATACAGATCGGGAAGACCCAGTACATGGCCGAATTCGTGACAGAAGGTGCCGATACCTTCCATCGTACTTCCACTTATCCCCTTGAGTTCCGAAGAGCAACTGTACGATCCCAGTTTTACATTGTTGTATTGCTTGACACCTGTAGTTAAACCGGAAACATCCCATTGATGGGGCCAGATGGTAGTTGCCGGCGCTCCGGACGACTCTGCATATCCGGCGAAAAATACAGCAATGTTGTCTACAGATCCATCTTTATCGTTGTCGTATTGGCTGAAATTCACGTTGTAGAGAGAATTCACCTTTGCACAGGCATCCAGAATCATTTCACGGGGGCGAAGATCGTCTCCATCGGCATCATTTGCACCATAGTAGGCTATGCTCTGGGAGAGTGTTACCGGTCCGTATACATCGTACTGAGGCGTAAAGCTATTCATCGAGTTTTCCGCGTAGTAATCTTTTACGCTACCTGTCGCTCCATTTACATTGTATCCTGCCTGATTGAGCATATTGGCAAAGTCGGCATTAGTTTTGGTAAATGTCGCATCCGCAAAATTAATCAGGATGACCAGGTATTTGCTTGTAGTGGTTATTGCCGAACGCAGGCCGGATTGAGATTGATGGATTTTTTGCATAATCTCGCTGCTCTTTACTAAATTAACCGATCCGATTTGCGAGCCAGAAGTCTGACGCTTCAGGTTGGTCGGGATCTTATTTAGAAGCAGCAGTTCTTCCGCTTTACGGTTTTCCGGATTATGAGCCTTTAATTTTCCTGGTTTCAGAAAGCCCATGCTGTCGATTGCATATTTGTAATAGCCGTCGGTATCCTGAAGAAGCGTGTAGTTGTCGATGGTCCGGGTGTAGTGCTGCCTTTCGCTACCATGCAGGCGGATGGTAATTTGGGTTCCATCGGGCTGTATCACGGTAATCGGTTCGGGGTAAGCCGATACTGCTTTTGCTGAAAAAGGAATCATAAGCATTGTTCCCATAATCAGGCAAAGGGTTTGGCGAAATCTCTTCATCATAGTCTCTTTGGATTTATTTTGGACAGCGAAAGCCACCAAATATAGTGATTATTCTATTGCTTCACACGATCAATAACCGTTTTAACCAAAGCAAACCCTAATGTGAATATTGATTGTTTATACTTTTTATACATTGTAGATTAGATGATTGAATTGAACCGGGTTTTTAGAAAACGAAAACGGATTACTCTCTTATGTAGAAAGCAACCCGTTTGAATATTTATGAAATCTTGAGTTTCCCCAATCAGTTTATATAGCTGAAATGAGTTTCGGTGAATATGAGATCTGAATGCTATTAATCTTAAAACTCTGAAGTAAAATGGAACCGGATCTTTTTGAAATCGTTTTGAGCCATCATCAGTACGTAACTAGAGTCGGCCAGGAAGACATCTCGTCCGTCTTTATCGACTGCCATAAACTGGTATTTCCGTTTCTTGAAGTTCTCCAGCTCTTCGGGATCATCACTCTCGATCCAGCAGGCTTTGTAGAGGTTTAGCGGCTCCCAGCGACATTGCGCACCATATTCGTTGAGGAGGCGGTATTGAATAACCTCGAACTGAAGTTGTCCCACTGTACCAATGATTTTGCGGCCGTTGAATTGGTTGGTGAAGAGCTGTGCAACACCTTCGTCCATCAACTGATCGATACCTTTGTTCAGCTGTTTCGACTTCATCGGATCGGCATTGTCGATATACTTAAACATCTCCGGCGAGAAGCTGGGTAATCCCTTGAAGTGCAGCTCTTCGCCTCCGGTCAGGGTATCGCCGATTTTGAAGTTTCCGGTATCGGGCAGACCCACGATATCGCCGGGATAAGCTTCGTCGACGATTGATTTCTTTTGCGCCATAAAAGCCGTTGGGCTCGAAAAGCGCATCAGTTTGCCGTGGCGCACGTGTTTATAGTTTTCGTTTCGGGTGAATTTGCCGGAACAGATTTTCACGAATGCGATACAACTGCGATGGTTGGGGTCCATGTTGGCGTGAATCTTAAAGATAAATCCGGTGAATTGCTCTTCGTCCGGTTTCACTTCACGCTCTATCGCCTGGATGGGGCGGGGAGACGGTGCGATTTGCACGAAGCAATCGAGCAGCTCTTTTACTCCGAAGTTATTCAGTGCCGAACCGAAGAATACCGGAGCCAGTTTCCCTTTCAGGTACTCCTCTTTGTCGAATTCGGGATAAACGCCTTCGATCAGTTCGATATCCGCGCGAAGTCTCTCTGCATCGCTGTCGCCGATATAGCCTTCCAGTTCAGGGCTGTTGATGTCCTTGAAATTTACCGACTCAGTTACTGTCTGTTTGCTGGGTGTATAAAGATCTAGCTTTTCCTCATAGATATTATAAACGCCTTTGAAACGTTGACCGATATTGATCGGCCAGCTCAACGGACGCACGGAGATATTCAATTCTGCCTCCAGTTCGTCGAGCAGATCGAACGGATCTTTACCTTCCCGGTCAAGCTTATTGACAAAGACCATTACAGGCGTGTGACGCATGCGGCAAACTTCCATCAGCTTGCGGGTTTGCGCTTCCACCCCTTTGGCCGTATCGACCACGATGATAACGCTGTCCACGGCGGTCAGGGTACGGAAAGTATCTTCGGCAAAGTCCTGGTGACCCGGGGTGTCGAGGATATTCACTTTGTAATCGCCGTAGTTGAAGCCCATTACTGAGGTCGCTACCGAGATACCGCGCTGTTTCTCGATTTCCATCCAGTCGGAGGTGGCTGTCTTTTTAATCTTATTTGATTTAACAGCTCCTGCCACGTGAATCGCGCCCCCGAAAAGCAGCAGCTTCTCAGTCAGGGTAGTTTTTCCGGCATCCGGGTGGCTGATAATCGCAAAAGTGCGTCTTTTTTGAATTTCTTCCTGTAATTCAGTCATAACTTAGAAGCCCCCTAAATCCCCCGATAGGGGACTTACTAGAGCGAATTTGTGATTTTCTTAAATTGTTGTTGTGAAGCATTCTTCACTCCCTCCCTTTTGGGGAGGGGAGGGGTGGGGCTTCTTTAAAATAACTTCGCAATACAATCGGTCAGGCTCTCTTCCCAATGAGGAATGGTAATGCCGAATGTTATTTTTATCTTTTTCTTGTTCAATACGCTATAGTGAGGGCGTTTAGCTTTGGTCGGGTAGTCGGCAGTCTCCAGTGGAGAAACCTTACACTGTATGCCTACCAGGCGATGAATCTTTTTTGTAAAATCGTACCAGCTACATGCTCCTTCGTTAGAGTAGTGGTAAATGCCCGGTACAAATTTATTTTCTTCGGAAAATACGACCATTTTCATCAACGCTTCAGCCAGATCAGCAGCGTAAGTAGGCGTTCCTACCTGGTCGAAAATCACGCCCAATGAGTCGCGCTCTTTACCTAAACGAATCATCGTTTTCACAAAGTTATTGCCGAGGCTTGAATATAACCATGCAGTACGAACGATAGCTGAATCAGGGCAAGCTGCCATTAACGCCTGTTCACCTGCTAGTTTAGTCTCACCGTATACTGATTGCGGGCAAACGGGATCAGTTTCCACGTATGGGCGATAGTTTGTTCCGTCGAACACGTAGTCTGTCGAAACATGCAATACTTTCGTGCTATGAGCGGCAGCAGCTTCACCAAGGTTGCGAACAGCGTCGCAATTGATTTTTGCGCAGAGTTCTGGTTCGTCTTCCGCTTTATCCACGGCTGTGTAAGCCGCACAGTTGATGAGGTAATTGATCTTGTTATTTGCTATGAAATCGTTTACGGCCTCCTTATTGCAGATGTCAAGCGTGTCGGCATCTGTGAAGAAGTAGGTAAACTGTGGAAATTTCTTCGAGATCTCTTTCAATTCGCTGCCCAGCTGCCCGTAAGCGCCGGTGATCAATATGTTACTCATCGTTATTATGTTGATTTGTTTATTTCACGATAGGGAGTTGAATAATTAGAGGAAGTTGCGTATTTGCTATAGATGAATAGAAACCTGCAACGTTTCCTTTATTCTTCATTCCCTCAATCCCTCAATCCTTCTTCTATTCAAGGTCCAGTTCCCCGGCTCTATCCTCTTTGTATTTATCGGATAATAATCCCAGAAAAGTAGTGATTTGCTTAATTGCTTTCATGGTCTCTTCCGAAACAGTTTGCCCTTTAAGGCGAATCATTAAAACGCCATAAAGCGCCGAGAAACAGGTCTCGATTTCACCGGTTTGGTGTTCGCCGGCGCGAGCGCGCAATTCTACGATAAAGGGCAGGGTCTTGTAGTATGCAGCCACGTAGAAAGGCTCTTTATTTGATTTCAGTAGTTGCTGATGCAGGTCTGTCAGGTCAATGATTACATTCTGATTGAGCTGTAAGTGGCCGCTTTGCTGTTTATCCTCGCGGCGCATCATATCAATCAGACTTTCGTACCAATCGCGAATCTCTTTCTTAACCTCTTCCGGTTGATCGAAATGATCAATGATTCCGGCTTGAATCTTTTCAAGATCTAATCCGTTGGCACGTATCAGATCCTCGATCTGCCACATATAGAGCAGGTATTCAGCGATATTTTCTTTTTTCTTCTGACGGGCAATGATCATATTTAGTCTCTTCTAATTTCTACAGGAGTTGTGTTTTCTGAGAACTTAATGCTGTATTCCGAGATGGCAGCATAGAAATCTTTGTCTTGAATGCCAAGTTGGCGACATGCGAGACGAGCACCATTCAGATTTTTTAGGAAATATTCATCCCACACCTCAATGGAATAATGTCCAAAACGAGTTTTCAACATTGTTTGACCTTCCACCTCTTCGATGTCGTGAGCTTTATAGGGAATACCGGTGATATCGTCACGTAGTTTAGCAGTCAGGTTTTCCAGAAGTATATCTTCTTCAAAATAGATATATTTCCCATCACGGTCTATTCGCTCCACTAAAGCATTAAAGCTGTTTAAATAGCTTTCGAAAGTGGGGAACGTTTCGCTTTCCTCCCAAATAAGGTTAGTAAGCAGGCCAATTTGGGGGCGATAAAACTGGTGTAGTGGTCTTGTTTCAATCGGAGAGGAGCAAAACTCATCTCCCTCAAGCAAAGCTATGCGGTTGTCATAACTCAATTGAATTGAAGAGGAAGTTCCTCTGACCGGACCTAAAGCAATATGGTCAAATGCGATTTTTTGTTTTCTAAGGGCATAGATCATCATCGACATTATACTACTTTTCCCTTTACTTCCACTCACTACCAGACGTACTTTGTCTTTCGTCTGACGGTAAATGAATTCAGGGAAAGAGACCACAAGCAGTCCTTTTTCGTATGCCCGGACAAGCTCTGGATTAGATTTGTCGATATGCATAGCCGGTACCACGGCATCGATACCTTTTATGATTGCTTCTGCATTCCATTCCATCCGTTCGGGCAGTAATTTATGCTCTTCCAGCTGTTTATGCTGTGCTTCCGGTATTCTAACATCTGAGCCGCTTACAATGTAACCTTTTTTGTGTAGGGCAATGGCAAGTTGGCACATGGTGTAATCCCCGATGGAAATAATATGAATGCGCTTCATCAGTATCTAATTAATCATTCTTCTGGTTTTGGGAGCTCCCGTCTATTTAAACTCAATAAATACTGCTCCGCAAAGACTGTAAACAATCTTTGAAAAACAATATCCTTGAATCTAGTTTTTTATTTCGGACGAAACCGGGAGTATTAGTGCAATAAACTTCTTTATGAAGAATTATCGGCACTTTTTTAGTATGTAAAGTCGTGCCAGTTTTGGCGTTTCGATCAGTAAAAGTCGTTTATCCTCTAAGATAATTGACCATCGAACGACAGTTATTACTAAATTTGGGTGCAAAAATAATATTTATAATGCACTTATACCTTATAAAGGCCGGTTTTTTTTATTGTACCGGTGGAGCTATGTTCGGGATTATTCCTCAGAAAATATGGGGGAAACGCTATCCTGCGACAGGTGAGATGTGTCGAATGGGCATGAATCTGGCTCTGGTCGAGATGTCTGGTCGCAAAATATTAATAGATACCGGGGTTGGACTAAAATATCCGGATAGGCGCAAGGCATATGGCTTTGAGTCGGTGGTTGATCTTGCAGAAGAGTTGATAAATATTGGCGTGAAGCCAGATGAAGTAACTGATGTAATACTTACCCATTTGCATTTTGATCATTGCGGGGGATGTTCTGTATTTGACACCGAAGGGAATTTGAAGGTGGCATTTCCCAATGCAATTCATTGGGTAAGCCGAGTTCAGTGGGAGCATTCACAATCTCCCACATTACTCGATGAAGATGCTTATTGGCCCGAAAATATACAACCCATAGCAAATGCAGGTTTGCTGCGGTTGGTTGATTCGGATCAGGAAATTTACCCCGGATTCCGTTTGGAATTGTATCAGGGGCATACACCGGGGCAGATCGTACCGTTTTTTGAACTTAATAACCAGTCGATTTGTTTTACAGGTGATGTAATTCCTACGTCAGCCCATGTTTCTAAATTGTGGATTTCAGCTTATGATCTCTATCCCGTCGATTCTGTTACCGAAAAATTAAGATTACTCGAAATTGCGGAAAAAGAAAATTGCATACTTGTAACACCGCATGATGCCTTTCATCTGACTTTTACGGTTCAGAGAACTGGCGAAATATTCAAAATAAAGGGTAAATCAATTGTAGGAATATGAAAATACAATGAAAATATTGCTACAACGGAATAGATTGAAGAAAATTGCATTACCTTTGTATTAAATAGTTTTTTGAGGATGAAAAGATTACTGATCATAGGAATGTTCTGTTGTTCCATTCTGCTGGCGAGCGGAATAACTACACAGACTCAACCGGCCAAATCTACCCCGGAGCGGGAGAGTGTAGCTATGGTTATTCAAGTGGTGGGTAACAGGGTGAGTATTCAAAATGCGACACCAAACGCCATTGTTGAGATTTACAGCATTCTGGGTGTAAAACTTAAGCAATACAGACTTCCCGAGCCTGATGAAGATTATGTAATTGAACTTCCTAAAGGCTGTTACATTCTTAAATCTGAGAATATTGTGCGCAAGATCGCTATAAAATAATTGAATATAACTGTTTTCTTTATATAATGACCCTGTTGATAAAATCGACAGGGTTTTTTTATTTTTTTACGACTTGTCGTAATTGAAATCGTGGATATGCTTTCAGGCTTAAGAAAATGCATTCAGGATTGCAATAGTTTTCAGATAGTTGTTGATCCTTTTCTTTCGAATTGATTCAGTTGTTTTTATATTGAATGCTTTACTCTTGTAATTGCGTTGATCCACTGTTGTAAATGGGGTAAATTTATAGTATAAATTGGATTTTTCAAGAATATCGCAATGATATCCCATATGTTTTAAAGGTAGGGATAAGTATGGGATATCTATGAAATAAGTATTGGATAAGTAAGGAAAACTATATTTTCAAATGCGCTACAAAAGCGGAACAAGAGTAAGGAGGAATTAAAGATCAATAGAATGTATCATTGGGGTTCGATTTTTTTTCTGTTCATGGTAAATATGCTTATAGGATTGTATTTGGAGCAGCTATTTAAATCTATTCTATATAATATAAATGGACCAATGTCGCTAAACAGGCTAAATTAGGCCCAAAAACCCGCTAAATGGTGTGAAAAAAAAGCATTTGTCGTATATACTGCCCATATTTTACTATTTTTGCGATAGAAAGATAACTTATGAACTTCATCGACTGGGTCATAATCATATTAGTGGGATTAGGATTAGCAAAAGGATTGTTAGAAGGTTTGGTGCGGCAATTGGTTTCGTTGATGGGGCTCATTCTGGGCACATGGGTAGCTATACATTATGCTGATGTTGCGGCCCTGTTTTTGCAAAAAGTCCACGACTTTCCTGAATACGTTTGGAAGCCGCTCTCATTCTTCTTGCCATTTATTGTGGTGCTTCTCCTCGGAAATCTTCTTGCAACAATCATCCAACGACTGCTTTCAGAGATCGGCTTAGGTCCGCTGAATCATGTCGCGGGAGCTGTCTTTGGAGGAATGAAGGGCGTATTGTTGCTCAGCATCGTATTCAATTTATTGCAATTATTCGACCGCAACAACCGCCTGATCAAAGAGGCAACTAAAGAAGAGTCTATTTGCTATTATCCCGTGCTGAAGGTCACTCCGGCAATTTTCCCCTATTTGCAAAAATATTTTCATTACGAGAAAGATCCCGAGCCCGATGTCGAGAAAGAGGCTCTTGTATGAACCGATTCATTTAAGAGGAGTTATATGTATTCGTATACTTGTCGTTCGATTCCGGCTTGTAGCTCCTTAAACAATATATACATCCCAAAATTAGTACATTATGCAGGAAGAGAAAGAAGAAAAAAATATATTGGATGAAGTAACGACCGGTGATTATAAGTACGGGTTTGTTACCGATATTGATACCGAGATCATCCCGATAGGGCTGAATGAAGAGGTGGTTCGTCTGATTTCTTCAAAGAAAAATGAACCGCAATGGCTTCTCGACTTTCGTCTCAAAGCTTTCGCTTATTGGCAAACGCTGGAGCTGCCCACCTGGGCGCATTTGAAAATCCCTGAAATTGATTACCAATCCATCAGTTATTATGCTGCTCCGAAAAAGAAGGAAGGCCCTAAAGGTATGGACGAGGTTGACCCTGAACTGGTGAAAACCTTCAATAAGCTGGGTATTCCGCTCGAAGAGCAGATGATGCTTTCGGGTATGGCTGTAGATGCCGTGATGGATAGCGTTTCGGTGAAGACCACCTTCAAGGAAAAGCTGGCCGAAATGGGTATTATCTTTTGCTCATTTAGCGAAGCGGTAAAAGATTATCCTGATTTGGTGCAAAAATACCTTGGATCGGTAGTCCCTTACCGCGATAATTTCTTTGCGGCGCTTAATTCGGCCGTTTTTAGCGACGGTTCATTTGTCTATATTCCGAAAGGCATTCGCTGTCCGATGGAACTTTCGACCTATTTCCGTATTAACGCGGCCAACACGGGTCAGTTTGAGCGTACATTAATCGTTGCCGATGATGATGCTTACGTGAGCTACCTCGAGGGTTGTACTGCGCCAATGCGTGATGAAAACCAACTTCATGCCGCTATCGTGGAGATTGTTTGCCATGATCGTGCAGAGGTGAAATATTCTACCGTGCAAAACTGGTATCCCGGTGATAAGAATGGCAAAGGCGGTATCTACAACTTTGTAACCAAACGTGGCCTCTGCAAAGGCGATGGTTCTAAAATCTCCTGGACTCAGGTGGAGACGGGTTCAGCCATTACGTGGAAATACCCAAGCTGTATTCTGGCCGGAGACAATTCGGTAGGAGAATTCTACTCGGTAGCCGTTACCAATAATTATCAACAGGCGGATACCGGTACGAAGATGATTCACTTGGGTAAAAACACCAAAAGTACCATCGTATCGAAAGGTATCTCGGCGGGCCATAGCCAAAATAGCTATCGCGGTCTGGTGAAAATCACTAAGCGTGCTGACAATGCACGAAACCACTCACAGTGCGACAGTCTTCTGCTGGGCGAGAAATGCGGTGCGCATACTTTTCCTTACATGGAAATCAACAACGAGACCGCGATGGTGGAACACGAAGCGACAACTTCCAAAATCAGCGAAGACCAACTATTCTATTGCAATCAACGCGGTATCTCCACTGAAGATGCGATAGGGCTGATTGTTAACGGTTACGCCAAAGAGGTTATGAACAAGCTTCCAATGGAATTTGCCGTTGAAGCGCAGAAATTGTTAGCGATTAGTCTGGAAGGATCAGTCGGATAAGCCCCCTGATTCCCCCGAAGGGGCCTTTTAGACTGTGACCAAAAAACTTTGTGAATATTTATATAGAACCCAAATACTACAAAGTCCAACTTTTCAATATTATTATCAAGTGAGGACTTTCATCAAATAAAAAGCAAGCACGATGTTAGAAATAAAAAACCTACACGCCAATATCAATGGCAAAGAAATATTGAGAGGGATTAACCTGACGGTGCGTCCCGGTGAAGTACATGCTATCATGGGTCCTAACGGCTCAGGCAAAAGTACCCTTTCTTCTGTTTTGGCAGGAAATCCTGCTTTTACCGTAACTGACGGTGAAGTCAGTTTCTACGGAAAAAACCTGCTGGATTTGCCACCGGAAGCCCGTTCATGTGAAGGAATCTTCCTCAGCTTCCAGTATCCAGTGGAAATTCCCGGCGTTAGCATGGTGAACTTTATGCGTACTGCTGTAAACGAACATCGCAAATACAAAGGACAAGAAGCTCTCTCGGCTTCAGACTTCCTGAAATTAATGCGTGAGAAACGCGAAATCGTTGAACTTGACAACAAACTGGCCAGCCGTTCGGTAAACGAAGGTTTTTCAGGGGGTGAAAAGAAACGCAATGAGATTTTCCAGATGGCAATGCTTGAGCCGCGTCTTTCGATCCTTGACGAAACCGACTCCGGTCTTGATATCGATGCGCTTCGGGTGGTAGCGACAGGAGTAAATACCCTGAGAAGCGAACACAACGCGACTATCGTTATTACGCACTACCAACGTCTCCTCGACTATATCAAACCGGAATTCGTTCACGTACTTTACAAAGGCAGAATCGTAAAATCTGCAGGTCCTGAACTGGCTCTTGAGCTCGAAGAGAGAGGTTACGACTGGATTAAAAAAGAGTGGGGAGATTAAGAATGCCTCCCCCACCCCCTCCGCAGGAGGGGAGTATGATTACAACTACTCAATAATTATTCATTCTTAAATACTCCCCTTGGGGGAGTTAGAGGGGCTTCTAAATTATGAATACAGAACAACAATATATAGACCTGTTTAACCAAACGAAGAGTTTGATTAGCAGTCACTCGTCAGAAGTATTGAATGCTTTGCGGGAGAAAGCATTCGCGGATTTTGTCCGGAATGGATTCCCAAAAAAGGATTCGGAAGAATACAAATACACCGATGTCGCTTCGTTTTTCGACTGGGAGTTTGGATTAAACCTCAATCGTTTGGATGTTCCCGTTGACCCGTATGAAGTGTTTCATTGTGATGTGCCAAACCTCAGCACCAGTCTTTACTTTATTGTAAATGACAGCTTCTACAAGAAGTTTCAGCCCACTATAGAGTTGCCCGGATCTGTCTTTGTGGGAAGCCTGAAAGAATTCTCAGAAGCGAAACCCGATGTGGTTGCCAAGTATTATGGCCAATTGGCTAATACCGAAAACGATGGTTTGGTGGCCTTCAATACCACTTTCGTACAGGACGGCTTTGTGGTTTATATCCCCAAAGGTGTAGTCCTCGAAAAACCGTTACAATTGGTGAATATTCTGCGTGGAGAAGTTGATTTTATGGTTAACCGCCGTATACTTATCATAGTAGAAGATAATGCGGCAGCGAAACTGCTGGTTTGCGACCATACAATGGATGAAAAAATCACTTTCCTTTCCACTCAGGTTACTGAAATATTCGTAGGAGAAAACGCCCAATTCGATTTCTATGAAATGGAAGAGAACAGCGTGAACACCCGCCGCGTTTGCTCAACCTTTGTATCGCAGGAGGCTTATTCTAATGTGATGGTAAATGGAATTACCCTGCATAACGGAAAAACCCGCAACAATTATAACATTGTCTTCAAAGGCGAAAATGCCGAAACTCATCTCGGTGGTATGGCCATCGTGGATAAAACGCAATCGGTGGATAATCATACTTTTATCGACCACGCCGTTCCCCGCTGTCTGAGCAATGAGATGTTCAAATACGTGTTGGACGAATATTCGGTCGGGGCATTTACCGGAAAGATTTTGGTGCGCGAAGGCGCTCAAAAAACGGAAGCCTACCAGTCAAACAAAAATATTTGCACTACGCGTGAGGCCAAAATGTACACCAAGCCGCAGCTTGAGATTTACGCGGATGATGTAAAATGTAGCCACGGTGCGACAGTTGGTCAGATTGATGAAACGGCGCTCTTCTATATGCGTGCCCGTGGTATTTCTGAAAAAGAAGCCCGCATGCTGCTGAAATTTGCGTTCATGGCCGATGTTATTGAAAATATCCGTATGGAAGCTTTAAAAGACCGACTCAAACTACTGGTTGAGAAACGATTCCGCGGTGATTTTGCCAAATGCGCGGGCTGCAATTTGTGTAATTAGAGAAGCCTCCCCCATCCCCTCCGAAGGAGGGAAGAAAAGAAAAGAATCAAAGTGATAACTTATTAAAAATACCCATCATCCACTCCCTCCCCCGTGGGGAGGGCTGGGGTGGGGCCGTCATTTTGCCTATGTTAGACATTCAAAAAATAAGAGCAGATTTTCCCATCCTTTCCCGAAAAATATACGGAAAGGATTTGATATATTTAGACAATGGCGCTACTACTCAGAAGCCCCGTTGTGTGGTGGAAAAAATCGAAGAGGGTTATTATAACGTGAATGCGAATATTCACCGTGGCGTTCACTACTTGAGTCAGGAAGCAACCGAGGCGCATGAAGCTGCACGTCGTACTGTTCAGAAATTTATCAACGCCAAAGAGTCGCACGAGATTATCTTTACCCGCGGAACTACCGAAGCAATCAATCTGGTGGCTTCTTCTTTCGGGGAATTACTATCTGCCGGTGATGAGGTCATTGTTTCTGTGATGGAGCACCACTCCAACATCGTTCCCTGGCAATTGCTTGAAACCCGCAAAGGGATTAAGCTGCGTGTGATTCCGATGAACGATAACGGGGAGCTGTTGCTGGATGAATACCAGAAACTTTTCAATGAGCGTACCAAACTGGTTTCGGTGATGCACGTTTCCAACGTAATGGGCACCATTAATCCGGTGAATGAAATCATCGATTTTGCTCATTCAAAAGATGTACCTGTATTGATTGACGGCGCTCAGTCTATTCCTCACCTTAAAGTAGATGTGCAGGCGTTAGATGCTGATTTCTATGCTTTTTCAGCCCACAAAATATACGGTCCGAATGGGATTGGTGTCCTTTACGGCAAAACAGAATGGTTGAATAAAATCCCGCCCTATCAAGGCGGTGGAGAAATGATTGCCACGGTGACTTTCGAGAAGACGACATTCAACGAACTGCCGTTTAAATTCGAAGCCGGAACACCCGACTATATCGGTTCTACCGGATTGGCTGCTGCGCTGGATTATGTTTCAGCCCTTGGAATGGAGAATATTGCAGCATGGGAAGATGAACTATTGCATTATGCGACCGAAGAGCTGTTGAAAATCGAAGGTTTGCGTATTCTCGGGACAGCTGCACACAAAGGAGCGGTAATTTCATTCCTTGTGGGTAATATCCATCACTACGACATGGGTATGTTGCTTGACAAATTAGGGATTGCCGTTCGCACCGGTCACCACTGCGCTCAACCTTTGATGAAACGCCTGGGTGTTGAAGGGACTGTACGTGCTTCATTCTCTTTTTATAATACCAAAGAGGAAATTGATACCTTGGTTGCTGCGGTTAAACGTATTGCCAAGATGTTTTAAATAGCCCCACCCCAGCCCTCCCCGAAAGGGAGGGGGCTAATCTAACAAATAGAAAAAAAGTATTATATGCAATTTTCCAACACCCTCCCTTTGGGGGAGGGTCGGGGAGGGGCTTTTCTCTCTATCGACGAAGCTTTTTACTCTGCTGTTGATCTACTCAAAGCTCTGATTGCGATTCCGTCACTTAGCCGTGAAGAGGATCAGGCAGCAGATTATTTACATACTTTTCTGCAAAATCAGGGACTGGAAGTTTTCCGCAAAGGGAATAACAACTGGTGTTTTGCACAACCATATGACGAATCCAAACCCACCATCTTGCTCAATTCACACATTGACACAGTGAAAGCCGCTTCCAGTTGGACAAAAAATCCGCTTGAGCCATTGGAAGAGGACGGTAAACTTTACGGATTGGGAAGTAATGATGCAGGGGCAAGTTTGGTTTCGTTACTTCACGCGATGCTTGTTTTAAGGGAGAAACAACAACCATACAACCTGCTTTTCCTGGCTTCGTGTGAAGAAGAAGTTTCAGGTAAAAACGGTGCAGAATCAGCTCTTCCCGAATTACCAACCATCTCATTTGCTGTAGTTGGAGAACCCACCGGCATGAACGCAGCCATCGCAGAGAAAGGACTCATGGTACTCGATTGTATTGTTCATGGTAAATCAGGCCATGCGGCCCGCAATGAAGGCGATAATGCCATCTACAAAGCGCTTCCCATCATCGAGAAATTCCGCGATTTCCATTTCCCCAAACAGACCAATCTGCTCGGCCCGGTAAAGATGACAGTCAGCGTGATTCACTCAGGTACACAACACAACGTGGTTCCCGACCGCTGCGAGTTTACTGTGGATGTCCGCTCCAACGAATGCTATACCAACGAAGAGATTTATAATATTCTGAAAAAGGAAATGAGTTGTGATATTACCCCTCGTTCTTTCCGACTTAACTCCTCGAACATTGATACCAATCATCCGTTCGTGCAACGTGCGGTAACCTTGGGGAAAGTCATTTACGGTTCACCCACGCTCTCTGATCAGACATTTATGCGTTTCCCCTCTTTGAAAATGGGCCCAGGTGATTCTGCCCGTTCTCATACGGCGGACGAATACATTTATATGGATGAAATACGTGAAGCAATACAGCTTTATGTGAAGTTATTGGACGGATTAGAGTTATAGTATATGCAAATCATTCAGGATAAAGATCAGTACTTCAGACTGATAAGCGACTTTGAATACATCCCTTTCACCCAATCGGAAGGATGGTATCACTTTCATGACTGCATGAAACCGGGTAGTATCATTTTTTTTGTGGATGATGCAGATACTCCTAATATTGCATGCTTTGCACATGTAAAAAAGTTTTTTGGGATTAAAATGTTATATATCGAAGGAGAATGTGTAAAAACATTAAAACATGATCAAAAAATAGTCAAAGTATTTTTTGAATCTTTACAATTACTTGGATATGACATTATTGAAACTAATTCATCTTCTTTATATGACCCTGTGTATGAAATAGGTATTAGACGCGCTGGGTATCTAAGGCCAGTCGGACTTTTCTCTTGTTGGTTAACATCTCTAATTCAATTAGATAAACCATTAGTTTTTGATACAAATTGGAACCGATATCTTCGAAAAGCAGAAAGATTCGTTCAAACTTTTGAATTTTACAAACAAATCAATTTAGAACAAACAAATCAATTTAATGAATTATATAAAGAGATGTTATCCCGAAAAAATTTTGGGGATATTATTCCTCCAAAACAGTTAAATGGGCTTGCAGGTCAAGAAAATTTTGGATATTGTTGCACGAAAAATGATATAGGCAATACACTTTATTCTGTTATTTTTTACACAAATGGGACTAGTGTTACAGCAATACTTCAAGTTACTACTCCCGAAGGTCGAAAAAAAGGGTCTTCTTTTTTTACTTATAAAAGTTTACTTACTGAATTATCACATCGAGGTTTTACTAGCTATGATATGGGACGACTTACACCCTCAAAACATTCAAAAGATCTGCTTTACATATTTAAATCTGGTGTAAAAGGCAAACTTAATGTATACAATGGAGAGTGGTCGTGGTATAAGCATTCTGTTTATCGTCCACTAATGTACCTTATCAAACGATTTTTAATGAAAAAAATTGAAGTATGACATTAAAAGAACGCTACAAAGAGATTTGCGATGAATATCCGATTCCTCTTTTTTCGCAATATTGGTGGATGGATGCAGTTTGCCAGAAATGGGATGTTTTCATATACGAAGAAAATGGAAGGGTTTTAGGAACAATGCCTTATGCTATTTCAAAGAAGCTTGGATTTCAGTATATACTTCAACCTCAATTGACACAAACCAACGGAGTCTGGATTAATTATCCGGAACATCAAATAACACAGGAGAAATATTCTCTTGAAGAAAAAATATGCAGTTATTTCATCAATGAGCTAAAAAGACTGAAACTTTCTTTTTTTCAACAATCATTTCATCACTCATTCACAAACTGGTTGCCATTTTATTGGATGAGTTTCAGACAAACAACCCGTTACACCTATGTTATTAGTGAAATAAATGATATTGAAGTTGTTGAAAAGAGATTTAGTGGATACAAACGTAAACATCTAAAGAAAGCAAAAAACTTAAAGATTATCAATGATGTTTCAGCCTCTCAATTTTACGACCATCATTGTAAAACACTAAAAGCAAAAGGGGAGAAGATTGTTTACTCCCGACATTTATTTCAAAA
Source organism: Bacteroidales bacterium (assembly GCA_963668555.2). Taxonomy (GTDB): domain Bacteria; phylum Bacteroidota; class Bacteroidia; order Bacteroidales; family UBA7332; genus CAXXIC01. The sequence continues at coordinate 1,871,401 of CAXXIC010000001.1, read as the reverse complement.
CATATACAATTCTGCAATTATCCGTAATCAGGGAAAAGTAATTGCAATTGGGGATGATAATGGAGATATTTATGCGGCCTTATTTATTGTATGGGACAAGCAATCTGCATATAATCTTATTTCAACGATTGATCCAAATCATAAAAAATCGGGAGCTTCCACGCGCGTAGTCTTAGAAGCTATCCGCTTTGTTTCAGACAAAGCAAAATGTTTTGATTTTGAAGGAAGTATGATTAAAGAAGTTGAGAATTCTTTCCGAGAGTTTGGCGCTAAACAGAAGCCTTATTTTCAGATTGAGAAATATTACTCAGTGTTATTTCGTTGTCTTTTCAGACTCAAGAGATTTTTCCACTAATCCATTAATCCTGCTCAGATTTTAGTCAGTAATAATTTAAAGTGATAATTGAGACAATTGTCGCTATTAAACATAAGTTATATCGCCCTATTTCTATCACTTTTTGAGCTACTGAAGTGTACGGGAAAGTATTATTTTTCAAATAATACTTTCCCGTACACTTCAGTAATCTGATCAATAATTAAATCTTTAGAAGCGATCTTAGTGGCATGTGATGAGATTCGGTCTTCGTCAAAACAATCCCTGGTCTCAACCATCTGCTGCATAGCTGCTGCAAATGCTTCTACATTTTCGTTCTCTACCCGATAACCACAAAACGAGGGAATCACATACTCCGGCACTACGTCGGTAACCACCACAGGTACCCCGGCACTCAATGCCTCTAGCACTGCAATGGGTTGTGCTTCTACCCTGCTGGATAATAGAAAAGCATCTGCTTCCCACAATAAATTCCGAACCTGCTCCCGATTCAACTCACCGGAAAAAGTTATTTTATCTCGGTTCAAACATTGTTGCAACAACACTTGAAAATCCGGATGATTAAAATTCTCGCCGGCAATCGTTATTATAGCATTTATATTTGTTTCACAAAAGAGATCGAAAGCCTGAAGAAGGACATCGTAAGCTTTCACCTGATAATATCCATTGACACAAACAAAGTGAAAAGGGGAATTTCGATGATGCTTTCGACAACAGAAAAAGTCGGTGTCCACAATATTTGGTATTGAACACCAAGGGACGTGCTGGTCGGTATATTCCGATATCTTTCGCATCAATTGATCTGAAACCGGCACAATATAATCGGCATTATTAAAAGCTTTCTTAAAGTAATATTCTTGCCAATCCTGAAACTGACTTACCGCATACTTTGATTGCAAAGCCATTATGCCCCGATGTTCGGTAATTATATACGGCACACCAAATTTCTCTTTGATTAAAGATGCTGCATATCCGCCCCACGTACTACTATGGACGTGAATAATATCAGGGCGTCCGACCTCCTTGAGGTATCTCTCAAACAGATGCACAGTAAAGTTGCACCACCGTTTCAGGTTAAGCTGTTCATTTTTAGGTAGATTTCGGGTGTAACATCGATAAGTTAAGAGACCATCCTCCATTGTCGAAAAACAATGCCAAGGCAATGTCAAATAGCGACTTTTACTATGAGTAATTGAAACTGCCACATTGGCCAGAACTGCCACATCAAGACCTCTCTCCTGAAGAAAAAGTGCCTGCTCTTTGATAAAATAACCGCCTGCCGGAAGATACCACGAAGGAAGAATTAAAACTCTCATTGTTGATTACGATTAAACAGATTCCTTTTAATCAAAATTAATGATTTTAGTCCTTTAAAAGACCAGTAGAGAAGTTTTTGAGGAACCCTATTATAGATCCTCAATCGCTTCATTTCCGCTCGATGTAGTTGCGTGAAACCATACCGTACCTCAATTTGATTTGCCGTTAATCGACTACCATATATGGACTCTAAAATCCCTCGGTGGAGAGCCAAATCGGCCAGGTACTCATTTTTCCAAAAGTTGCCCTTTTCCATCATTTCGAAGTAATGATCGGATTCGCGAACCATTAGTCGCTTTTCCATATTCACTTCGTAGAAATAATACCTTGAAAGAACTTTGGGTGTATAACAGACTTTAAATGCACTTGCAATTTTGGTCCACATCACCACATCTTCCTCTCCGGTTCGAATCGAAGTATCAAATCCGCCCACTACTTCAAATATTTTTTTTGGAACAACAATTGAAGAGGAGTGAACGATATCGTTATCGTTAGCAATCTCAAAATAATTGAATATAATCCCTTCCGAGAGTTTCGATGCACTGCATTTAGTTTTCCCATTGGTATAAAGCGTAGAGCGTTTACAACTATACCATCCGCAATCGGGATATAGATTGATTAATCGATTCATCTCGAAAAGAAAATCAGACTCCCATTCATCATCGGCATCCAGTAGGGCAATATACAGAGCATCAGATAGTTCTATCCCTTTGTTTCGGGCAACAGAAACGCCGCTATTTTTCTGGCGAAATAGTTTCACCCGTTTATCGGTATACCCTTCAACTATTTCTGGACTGCAATCACTTGAGCCATCATCCACCACTACAATTTCAAAATGGGGATAAGTCTGACGCAAAACGCTATCCAGAGCTCTTGCGATATAATGCTCTTTTTGATAAAGAGGAATGACAACAGAGAAAAATAGGTTACTCATTTTAAATTACTCGTTTTCGATAGAAGTTTCTGTGAAAATATCTTGATTAGATCAATGCCCATCTCGTAACGCAAAATCCGGTGGCACGTGAAAATATATCCGATTAAAACGGCTAGGGAGAGGGGTATTGATGCAGTAGTGGGAATTAAAACAATCAGAATAGTAATAACCGAAAGATAGGCTAGTATTATTCGAAGTATCCGTTTTAAAAGCGGAGAAAATGAGAATCCTGTTATTCGCCTAACGGCAAAGTAGCGATAGCCCAAAAACAGAGAATAAGATAATAAATAGCTTATCGCTAAACCAAGTATCCCACCAAAATGAGACAAGAGGCATATTGTCCCAAATTCAAATAGATAATAGACCGTTTGTTGTATCATAAACTGGACATTACGTCCTTTGGCCGAAAGAGTAAATCCCAGAGGCCATTCAAGGACCCGCAAAAACACGGCAATGATCTGCCAACGTAGAATAACGGCTCCCGAAATAAACTGAGATGAGTAGAATAGAGACAACAATACAGGTGCCAAAATAAAGGTCGCAAACACTCCGATAGATGCGATTAACACACCGAACTCCATTTGCTCATTTACCTTTAAATTAATCGCCACATCATCGTCCTTAACGCTCATCAGTCGGGGTAAGAAATCGGCGCCCATCGCACTTAGAATAGTTTGAACATACATAGTTGAAAGTACGAAACAGGCTTGGTATATTCCCAAAACTTCAAAGTTGAACTTTTCTTTGAGATACCACCTCACTATATACACCAGAGAGGCGCTTACCGCCCCTGGTAAGGCAAAGCTTAAACCAACCTTTAGGATCTCATGAAAGTGAATCTTGAACTGCGACCATTTGATCAGAATAGTTGAAAAGCCACTCTTTCGAACGAAATAGTAAGATACAAAACAATTGAAAACAGCGACTGCTAAGATGCTAATTTCGATACCTGCCCGACCTGAATAATAAATTATTGGCAGGGCTATTGCTACTCCTCCTATCGTTGCCAATAATTGAGATTTCGCCATCGCCCGCAGTTGACGAACTCCATTGAGTATAGCAATATGAATATTATAAAGGTTTCCAAATATAACCGCAAAGGAAATGATTCTAATCCCTGATACATGATCAGAAATGCCAAATTGAAACCCATTTATTTGCGGAGAAAAAACTATAATGAACAGACATACAACCGAAGTAGTCGCAATAATCCACGAACGGAGTACAAATACAATCTGTCGTACTCCTTCTGTGTTTCCTTCAGATTGTTCCTTTGACAATTGCCGAATCCCCCCGATTCCAGCACCAAACTGAGACGCTGAATTTGCAAAATCCAACAATCCATTGTACAGACTAAAAATTCCAAACCCAGATGATCCAAGAATAATAGCAATGAACTTGGTTCTAATTATACCAAATATAACACCAACAACTTGAACAAAACCGATTAATCCGGTTGTTTTCATAATAGAATGATAACTTCTATTCTCTTTTATTTGAGTCATTTGATGGCAAATTGTCAGGTTTTGGGGATCGTGAATATGATCATCGCAAATGTAATAATTCGATTTGATTTCGTAATCATTTTTGAAAATACAATTTCGGCTGTTCCTCAAGCAAAAATCCCTTGTTTGATTGATTCAAACAAGGGATTATAGAATTATCATTATAGATGATATATTCGTTTACTCCACAGTTACTGATTTCGCCAGGTTTCGTGGTTGATCGACATCACGGCCTTTATTTACGGCAATGTGATAAGCCAACAGCTGTAAAGGAATTGAAGTCAACAGCGGATCAAGACATTCCACGGTAGGAGGGACGGCAATGGTGTAATCGGCCAGTTTCTTGACCGTGTCATCACCTTCTGTTACGATGGCAATGATCTTTCCTCCGCGAGCTTTCACTTCCTGAATGTTGCTGATTACCTTTTCGTAAAGGCCGTTGTGTGTAGCAATTACCACGACCGGCATTTCATTGTCGATCAATGCAATGGGGCCGTGTTTCATTTCAGCTGCAGGATAACCTTCTGCATGGATATATGAAATCTCTTTCAGCTTTAATGCACCTTCGAGCGCTGATGGATAGTTATATCCGCGACCCAGATAGATGAAGTTTTTAGCGTAAGTGAAGATTTTGGAAAATTGACAAATTGAATCATTTTGCTCAAAGATATGCTCAATTTTGCCCGGTATCTCGTTCAGCTCTTTTACTGTACTTAAGAATTTTTCTTCAGAAATAGAACCTTTCTCTTTTGCAATGGTCAAAGCCAGCATGGTTAGAACAGTAACCTGTCCGGTAAAAGCTTTGGTTGATGCCACGCCAATTTCAGGACCTACGTGGATATATGAACCGGAATGTGTAGCCCGGGGAATAGAAGATCCGATAGCATTACATATACCGTAAATAAATGCGCCTTTGCTTTTCGCCAGTTCAATTGCAGCCAATGTATCGGCTGTTTCACCCGATTGCGAAATAGCAATTACCACATCATCCGGATAAATAACCGGGTTGCGGTAACGGAATTCCGAAGCGTACTCTACTTCTACAGGGATGCGACAGAGGTCTTCAATCACATGTTCACCAATCAAACCGGCATGCCAAGATGTTCCGCAAGCCACGATAATAATGCGTCGTGCGTTGAGGAATTTTTCTTTGTGATCAATAACTCCTGAAAGAACTACGCTGGTTCCCTCCACATTAATACGACCACGGGTACAGTCAAGAATAGTTTTAGGCTGTTCAAAGATCTCTTTGATCATAAAGTGCGGATAACCGCCTTTCTCCAGCTGACTCAGACTGAGCTCAAGTTTTTTGATATCGTGAGTGCGTTCGATGTTTTTTAAGTCGATGATTTTCAACTCTTCGCCGCGACGTAGGATGGCTATTTCCTCGTCATCCAAATAAACCACTTTATTGGTGTATTCAATAATGGGGGTAGCGTCGGAAGCGAGGAAGAATTCGTTTTCACCGATTCCCACCACCAACGGACTACTCTTGCGGGCCGCAATAATCTGATCTGGATTACCCTTCTCGATTACGGCAATAGCGTATGCGCCGATCACCTCATTCAAGGCCAATTGAACAGCTGTGAACAGATCGCATTCGTTGGTTACCTTGATATATTCGATCAATTGAATCAAAACCTCAGTATCGGTGCTGCTGCTGAAAGTGTATCCGTGTTCGATCAACATGGTTTTCAACACAGCGTAATTTTCGATGATTCCGTTATGGATCAGCGCTAAATTTTCCGATTGAGAATAGTGCGGGTGAGCATTAACGTTGTTGGGTTCACCATGGGTTGCCCAACGGGTGTGAGCGATACCGATGGAGCCGGTGGTGTCTTTTGAGCTGGCAAATTCCTCTAGTTCGGCAACTTTGCCTTTCGCTTTATATACATTAAGCTCGTTCGCCGGATTGATCAGAGCGACTCCGGCACTATCGTATCCACGGTATTCGAGGCGATGCAATCCCTTGATTAAGATGGGGTAAGCCTCTCTGTTTCCTAAATATCCTACAATTCCACACATATGAATTCGTAATTAGTAAATTGACGCACAAAGGTAAGTGAAAATAGTTTAGTTTGAACATTTTGACGGTGATAAATACAAATAGGCATTGAGACACCCTAAAATGCCCACAATGCCTATTTTATAAACTTTCTGTCGTGTGGTGTCAGGTTGCTATTTATTAGCTAAGCCCCTCTACCTGGCCGTCAACCAATTTAATAAAGTTGGCTTGCGGTACTTTGGGTAGGCCCGGCATACGCATGATTGCACCGGCTACCGCCACGATAAATTCAGCTCCGTTATTAATAATGATATCGTTGATTTTGAATTCGAAATCTTTAATGGTATTGACTGCTTTCGGATCGGCAGAGAAGGAGTATTGCGTTTTTGCAATGCAGACCGGGTAATGCTCAATGCCGAGTTTTTGAATATTTTTTAATGCTCTTTCCGCTTTGTCGCTGAACATTACTGTACGTGCGCCGTAAACATATTTAGCAATCTTTTCGATCTTTTCTGTAATGGAGTCTTCGTCGCTGTATGAGAATCTAAGCGGTTTTGAGGGGCGTTGCTCGATTAATTCTACTACTTTATTGGCGAGTTCAACAGCACCCTTTCCACCTTCGGCATACGCATTGTTTACCACAAACTCAGTATCCATTTTGCGGCAATGCTCTGCAATCAATGCTACTTCTTCTTCAGTATCCGTATTGTATCTGTTAAAAGCGATCAGAACGGTTTGTCCGAATTTGCGCATATTCTCAATATGCTTATCCAGGTTGACAAATCCGTGTTGGATGCCTTCCATATTGGGTTCTTTTATTTTGTCAGCAGGTACTCCACCATGCATTTTCAATCCTTGAGCCGTTGCAACGATGACGGTTAATTTCGGCTGCAATCCCGATTTACGGCATTTGATATTGAAGAATTTTTCTGCTCCCAGATCAGCGCCAAATCCAGCTTCCGTCACTACATACTCACCATAGGTAAGTGCCATCTTGGTTGACAGTACAGAGTTACATCCGTGCGCAATATTGGCAAAAGGTCCTCCGTGCACAAAAGCCGGCGTATTTTCGGTGGTTTGAACGATATTCGGATTAATGGCTTCTTTCAGCAATACGGTAATCGCTCCCGCCACACCCAGATCTTTTACTTTAAAAGGATTTCCTTCATAGGTGTAACCGAGTAAAATATTTTCGATACGACGTTGAAGATCATCAATGTCAGAGGCCAGACAGAGTATTGCCATGATTTCCGAAGCGGGGGTAATGTCAAATCCTGTTTCGGTAGGGATGCCGTTGGCGCGGCCGTTGAGTCCGGTCACCACACTGCGCAATGATCGGTCATTGATGTCAAGCACCCGTTTCCAGAGAATCTCTTTCAGTCCTTTGCAAGTTCCCTGATTTTGATAGAGATAGTTATCTAGCAATGCTGAAATCATATTGTTGGCCGAAGTAATCGCATGGAAATCTCCCGTAAAGTGAAGGTTGATGTTTTCCATAGGCAATACCTGAGCATAACCACCACCGGCAGCTCCGCCTTTTTGTCCGAAGCAAGGGCCGAGAGACGGCTCGCGTAATGCAACAATAGCCCGTTTGCCGATCTGATTAAGACCCAATGCCAGTCCGATGGAAACCGTGGTTTTTCCGATACCTGCTTTGGTCGGCGTGATGGCTGTCACCAGGATCAGGTTATTTTGTTTCACCTTCTCTTCGTCAATCAGACGGTAAGAGAGTTTTGAGATGTATTTACCATAATACATCAGCTCTTCGGAACAAATACCCAGATCGGTAGCGATATCTTTGATTTTTCTCAGAGGGGTTTCGCGGGCGATTTCAATATCAGTTTTCATTATGCAAGTGTAGAGTATAATGTGTGTTGAGATTATTCTTGTTGAATGGCAATGTCATTTTGTTGAATTGCACAAAAATGAAAAAGCAGTGCAAAGATACAATCTTATCCCTGAAAAATAGTATTTACCTCTGATGAAAGGCAATAAAAAGAACCCCAAACTTTCGGTTTAACACAAATAGAAGTCTGAGGGTATGCGAATTGACATCTCGGGATGCTAATTATTCGTAACACACAGCAGTCCCTGTAGCTGTTATCATCAGCATGCTGGCATTGGCTCCGATTGTTTCGTAGGATTCGGATTGTCCGCCGATGATATCGCGTATGCTTGCCATGAAGTCTTTGAAGATGTTGGCACCAATGATAGTTTCGCCAGAAACAATACCGAAATACTGTACGATCTTTTTGTCTTCGATGGTGGTGGTTTGTAACATGGTGTTGAGGTAATTATTTGTTATTGAGTTTAATTCTTTTACACAAGTATAAGCATCAAAAACAAAGAAGCGGAAAAAAACAGTTTGAGATTCTGTCTTTTTCCGCTTTTAAGAATTTATGTCTTAAATAGAGTTAAGTAGATTACAATGCGTTTTCTTTGATCAGGTATTCAGCAATCTGAACGGCATTCAAGGCTGCTCCTTTTTTGATTTGGTCGCTTACGCTCCAGAAGCTCAATCCGTTTTCGTTAGTCAAATCTTTGCGGATACGACCTACATATACGGGATCTTCGCCTGCGAGGAATAAAGGCATCGGGTAAACCTTATTAGCGGGATCATCCATCAATACCACACCGTCTGCTTTAGAGAAAGCTTCGCGAGCCTCTTCTACTGAGATGGGGCGTTCTGTCTCAATCCAGATCGACTCAGAGTGAGCACGCATCACCGGTACGCGAACGCAAGTTGCACTTACTTTGATATCGGAGTGCATGATTTTGCGAGTCTCATTATACATCTTCATCTCTTCTTTGGTGTAACCGTTTTCAGTGAAAACATCCACCTGAGGAATGATGTTGTAGGCTAATTGGTAAGCAAATTTATCAACGGTCGGCTCTTCGCCACGTACGATTTCGCAATATTGCTCTGTCAACTCGTCCATAGCTGCTGCCCCTGCACCACTGGCTGCCTGATAGGTAGAGACGTGAACGGTTTTGATATGTGACAGGTTTTCGATTGCTTTCAACGCAACCACCATCTGGATAGTTGTACAGTTAGGGTTAGCGATAATGCCACGCGGACGTACTTTACCGTCTTCGCCGTTAACTTCAGGCACAACCAAGGGTACCTCGTTATCCATACGGAAAGCGCTGGAGTTGTCGATCATCACAGCTCCGTATTTGGTGATCGTTTCGGCAAACTCTTTTGAAGTGCCGGCGCCCGCAGATGTAAAGGCAATATCTACGCCCTTAAAGTCATCGTTGTGTTGAAGGAGTTTTACTTCAATTTCCTTACCGCGAAAAGTGTACTTGGTACCCGCACTACGAGCTGAACCAAACAGTAATAACTCGTCCATCGGGAAACTTCTCTCTTCAAGTACGCGAAGGAACTCTTGTCCTACCGCACCGCTTGCGCCTACAATTGCTACTTTCATTTTTAGCTTGAGTATTAAAATTGTTATTGATTTGCCTGTGTTTGACAAAAAAATCTTTAAATTTGTCGTTGCCGAAGGTGCTAATCCTCCGATTTTCCGCAAATTGACTACAAAAATACAATATTTCAAAGAAAATTCCCCCGATACAATGAGAAATGTTGCTTTATTCCTTCTTCTATGCTTACCTTTTGTCGCTTTTGCTCAGTTAAGCGAGGATTTTTCTGATGGAAATTTCACTCAAAATCCCTCATGGAATGGGTCAACTTCCCTATTCCTGATTAATGGAGATAACCAGCTTCAATTGAACGCTTCAACTTCCGGTACGGCTTATCTTTCTACTCCTTCAGCGTTTAGAAAAGGACAAACCTGGGAGTTCTGGATCAAATTGGGATTCAATACTTCCTCCCAGAATTATGAAAGGGTTTGGCTTACTCTGGATAATGCTATTCCCGACAGTGCCACAGCAGGCTATTTTGTTAATATCGGGGGAACTGCCGATAAGGTTAGTCTGTATAAGAAGGCTGGCACAACTGTTTCAGAACTGATCCCCGGAGTAGATAAAGAATTAGACAAAACTTCTGTAACCATGCAGGTAAAAGTCGAATATTCAGCTGAAGGAATATGGAAGCTATTTGTGCGGCAAGATGGTGATGCCGATTATTTATTGAAAGGAGAATGTCAGGATGCAGATGCTTCCGGTGGAGATTATTTTGCTTTGCAATGCATTTATACCTCATCTTACGCGAAAAAAATCTGGTTTGATAATCTTTCGGTTACGCAGTCGCAGATTAAGGATGTAATTGCTCCAACGGTTAAAAGTCTGAGCGTTTTAAATGAAAAGCAGTTGTCGATACTTTTCTCTGAGTCTGTTGATGCATCAACTGCTGTTTTTACGGCTGAAAGTTTGGCTAATCCGGTTATATCACTTTCCTCTGACGGTAGAACGTTGCAATTGAGCTATGCCGGGGCGTTTGAGTCTGGCAAACAGTATTCTCTTCTGGTGACAGGTGTAAAAGACCTTTCGGGAAATGCGATGCCGGCAGTAAACATGCCGTTTATCTATTGGCCAACTTTGGAAAATGTCAAAACAGGTGATTTAATAATCAGCGAAATCATGGCTAATCCATCCGGAATAGTCGGTTTGCCGAATGTGGAGTATGTCGAATTACACAACAACACCGATAAAAAAGCCAATCTCCTAAATTGGAAGTTCTACTATGGTGACAAATCATATGTTTTACCTGAGTATGCTTTGTTGCCCGATTCAAATGTCATCATTTGTGCATCGTCCAACGCTTCACTATTTTCATCTGCTGTTAATCGGTTAGGGTTTGAATCATTTCCTGCACTTGCTAATTCGGGTAAATTACTTTATATCGAATCGCCCGAAGGGGTTGTTACCTCTTTTGCCGACTATACCGACAAATGGTATCAGGATGAATTTCGGGCAAATGGCGGTTTTTCGTTGGAATGTATCGATGTAACGAATCTAAGTGGAAATTCATCGAACTGGCGTGCTTGTCAAAATGCCTTCGGAGGTAGCCCCGGAGCTAAGAACAGTGTGTCGGCAATAAATCCCGATCGGGTATCGCCGACATTATTGCATTCATCTCTAAAGAATCCGGCTTGTATCACTCTTTCATTCTCAAAAGCGATGGACAAAACCTCTGCCACGAGTCTGGATAACTATTCAATATTATCCGGCAATAACTCCATTGTCAAAGCCGAAATTTCCTCACCCATTCCAAATACAGTATGGCTGTATCTCTCTGATTCTCTCAGACGGAGCGAGTCGCTTTCGATTGAATTGTCTTCAAAAATTCTATGTGTTTCGGGTAACTCGTTGTCGGGTAAACTCATTGTACGCACGGCAATACCTGATTCGTTGGAGGTTAATGATATTATCATCAACGAAATTCTTTTCAATCCACATCCCAATGGCGTGGATTATGTAGAGCTGTTTAATCGTTCCGGCAAAAACATTGATTTGGCACAAATGCAACTCACTTCCCGTAAAAGTGATGGTACATTGCAGGTTGGCATACGTCTTGCAACCGAATCAACGCCGGTTTTTCCAAGTGAATATGTCATTCTCACTACTGACAAAAGTGCTGTCTGTTCGTTTTACGGTTGTAAATCATCTTCTTCGTTTATTGAATTGGCTTCTTTGCCTTCCATGCCTGATGATGCCGGAAATATACAATTAGTCAATGCTTCTGCCAAAGTTATCGATGGAATTACCTATTCAGAAAAAATGCACCATCCTTTTGTGAAAAATCCTGAAGGGGTTGCGTTGGAAAGAGTTAATGCCGAAAGGCCTTCTTCCGATCCGGGTAATTGGCAATCGGCTGCCTCTGTGGCCGGTTTCGGTACTCCCGGTTATCAAAACTCCCAACAATTCATTGTAACAACAGATAAGAAAGGCTTTTGGCTTGAGAATGAAACCGTGACCCCTGACAATAATGGTAAGGAAGATTTGTTGCGCATCAATTATCGTTTCGACGAATCGGGCTTTACGGCAAATCTTCGTATTTACGATCGCTCCGGCCGTTTAGTCAATCAAATAGCAGCAAATGCTATTTTGGGAACAGAGGGATTACTCACATGGGATGCTACCGATACAGTCCACCAAATGGTAAGGCCGGGTATTTATATCTTGTTTATCGAATATTATAAATCCGATCGCTCTCCGGTTCGTCAAAAGATTCCTGTAGTAGTGGGAAACTGAGATTGTTAATTGATGGTTAGTCGGGGCTGTAGAGTAATATAATGACCGAAAAAATATTACTTTTGCTATGACAATTTAAATTTTCTCTTAATTATCACGTTATAAATGGATAAGATCGTTTTTGCTACCAACAATAAACATAAACTGGAAGAGGTATCCTCTATCCTTAATGGAAAAGTGGAAATTCTGAGTTTGAATGATATCAATTGCTTTGAAGATATTCCTGAAACTGCCGATACCTTGGAGGGCAATGCGTTATTGAAAGCTCGTTTTGTAAAAGAAAAATACGGATACGACTGCTTTGCCGATGATACTGGTCTTGAAATAGAGGCTTTGAATAATGCTCCCGGTGTGTATTCAGCACGCTATGCCGGTGAGCAGAAGAGCGCTCAGGATAACATGCAGAAAGTTTTGACTGAGTTGCAATCTGCTTCGAATCGCAAAGCGCGCTTTAGAACGGTTGTTGCATTAATTCTGGAGGATCAGGAATATCTGTTTGAAGGGAAGGTTCAGGGTGAAATCAAAACTACTGAATCCGGTAATGGGGGCTTTGGTTACGATCCTATTTTTCAACCTGAAGGTTATGCATGTACTTTTGCAGAACTTAGTGCCGATGAAAAAAACAGAATCAGCCATCGTGGACTGGCTGTTCAGAAATTGATTGAATTTCTCTCAGAGTAGAAGTTGAATAACTAAACTATCTAAAGAATGAAAAAATTCATTTTTATAGTATTTTCGTTTATATCATTGAGTTTATCGAGCCAAATTCCAGTTGGAAATTGGCGAACTCATTTAGCGTATTCTTCCGTAAAACAGGTGGCCGAGACTCCCGAAAAAGTTTATGGTTTATCAGATGGAGCTTTATTTTCTTATGATAAGACCGATCAGAGTGTAGATACCTACAGTAAATTGACAGGATTAAGCGATACCAAGATTTCCCGGATTTCATATAGTCCGCAAAATAAAGTATTGCTTGTAGTTTATGATAACTCAAATATTGATGTCTTAAACGATGCCGGTGATATTATTAATATACCGGATATTAAAAATAAAACCACGACATTAGATAAATCAGTTTATGCTGTAAATTTTTTCGGCTCAAAGGCTTATGTGGCTACAGGATATGGAATTTCAATTATTAATCTATTGAAGTACGAAGTGACAGATTCGTATGTAAACAAGAAAACATACTCTGCGGTTGTTTTTAACGGCAATCTATATACAGCTACCGTAGATGGAGTTTACCAGGGAAGTTTATCTTCGAATCTGAATGATTTTAATAATTGGACATTAGTAGCTGATTTACGAGCCACTTCTCTGTTGGTTTTTCAAAATCAATTGGTAGCATTAAATGTTGGCAGCGGTTTGTTTACGCTTGCTAATAAATCGTACCAACCTATATATTCTACCAATACATTGATAGGTATGACTCTTGCTGGAAATTCATTGTTAGCCTATGGCCCAAATGAAGTTTCTGTCTTTAATAGTGTAACCTCAAAAACAACCTATTCGAATATAACAGGAATAAACGGGTTGTCAACAATCGATGCTGATCAATCTGTCTGGATTGCATCAGGTTCTTCATTGAACCGATTCGATAGGATTAACGGTGTTTTTAAAGATGCAGAATTGAGGCTTAAACCAGATGGCCCTATTGCTAATAGTCCTTACCTAATGCGATTTGCATCTGACAATAAATTGTTAGTTGTTGGTGGTGGTGCCTGGGATGATCGATTTAATACACCAGGGCATCTAATGAAGTTTGAAAATGAGAAATGGAGTCATACAAGGGTAGATACGATCAATATTGATGGTGGTGCCAGAGATTTTGTAGATGTCATAGAAGATCCAAATGAAAAGAACCATCTTTATGTAGCTTCATGGGGCGAAGGTTTGTATGAATTTAGTGCAGGAAAGCTTGTTAAAATCCATAATTATACTAATAGCGGTTTAGAATATATATCTTTTGCGGGTCCCCATTATCACAGGATTAATGCTTTATGCTACGATGCTGACGGGAATTTATTCATGTCTAATAATGAGATTTCAAATGTTATAAAGGTTTTAACAAAAGAGGGGGTATGGATTAATTTAAATTATTCTGCTATTTCGGGGAAAACGAGTGTCCATAAAATGATTCGAGATAAAAGAGGATTTTTTTGGGCTTTAAATGTCAGAGCCGGTTCTGGCGTATTTATTTTTGATCCTAAGAAAACATTATCAAACATGAATGATGATCAAAGTATATTCTATAAGCAGTTTAACTATTACGATAATGCAGAGTTGAAAACAATTGCTCCTGAGAATTATTATTGTCTGGCAGAAGATAAAAACGGTGCAATTTGGATTGGAACCAGCGAAGGTCCGATTGTATTTAACTCACCATCGAAAGTCTTTAATGACGATTTTACATGCTCAAGAATCAAAGTCCCAAGAAATGATGGCACCGACCTGGCTGACTATTTGTTAGATGGTGTGAAGATAAGAGCAATAGCTGTTGATGGAGGAAACCGGAAGTGGTTGGGAACAGAAAATAACGGTGTTTATCTGGTGAGTGATAATGGCCTTGAAACGATCCATCATTTCACTGCTGAAAATAGCCCGCTTCTTTCCGATAAGATTTTATCTATTGCTATTCACCCTACTACCGGTGAAGTGTTTATTGGTACTGATAAGGGGCTGGTTTCTTATCGAAGTGATGCTATTGACGGGAAGAAAACCTATTCTGATGTATATGCTTTCCCTAATCCGGTTCGCCCGGAATATGAGGGTGTTATCACCATTACCGGATTGAAATATAAATCTACTGTTCGTATTACTGATATTAGCGGGAATTCACTCTTTGAAGGAATTTCAGAGGGTGGTCAGATTACCTGGAATGGTCGCAATCGTTCCGGTGAACGTGTAGCAACCGGTGTATATCTTGTTTACGCGGCTACAAGTGATGGATTGGATGGCATTGTGACTAAGATACTGGTTGTTAAATGAGTGCAATTTCATAATAAGCTTCGTTAATAATCCTCTCTTTTGGGCTTAACCTGCTGAATAAAAGGAGAGAGAAGTATCAAGTTGCTTATTATTCCGTAACTTTGCCTCCGATTTAATACCTATTCTATGACTTTTTTCCATCTTTCTACCTTTGTTCTTCGTCAAACTGATAAGTATGGTGATAAAACGGCCTTTCGTCACAGAGACGATAAAACCGGAGCCTGGATTCCTACATCGTGGAAAGTTTTTTCAGATAAAACAGATAAAGCAGCCAAAGCCTTTGCTAAGCTAAATGTGGCGGAACAAAGTAATGTGGCGCTCTTTTCTCAAAATAAACCGGAGATTTTTATTTCCGAATTTGCTCTTTATAAGAATAGGGCAGTTGCAGTCCCTTTATATGCAACAAGCTCGGTAGAACAGATTGAATACATTATCAATGACGCCGAAGTGGCTGTTTTGATGGTCGGTGAGCAGGAGCAATACGATAAAGCTTATTCATTGCTTGGAAAGAATGCCTTTCTGAAGCAGTTGATCATCTTCGATTCAAATGTCAAACCGGATCCTTCCGATTCTACCTCTTTGTTTTTTGATGAGTTTTTGCACCTCGGCGAAGTAGCGGATAATGATGCTCTCATTAACGAGCGTGTGTCGAAAGCCAAGTCTGACGATCTGGCCACGCTTATTTATACCTCTGGAACGACCGGTGAACCCAAAGGAGTAATGCTCCATCATTCCAATTATATGGAAGTGTTGAGGATTCACGAGATTCGTTTGCAAGAAACTACTGATCAGGATGTTTCAGTTTGCTTCCTTCCCCTGACTCATATTTTCGAAAAAGCATGGTCTTATTTTTGTCTCTATAAAGGGGTACGGATTGATATCAATCTTCGCCCTGCTGAGATTCAGCGTACTTTGAAAGAGGTGCGTCCGACCTTAATGTGCAGTGTTCCCCGTTTCTGGGAAAAGGTATATTCGGGCATTCAGGATAAAATGGCTCAATCCGGAAAATTCACCCGTTGGATGATGAATGCGGCTGTATGTATTGGACGGAAACGCAATCTCGATTATGCCCGTTATGAGAAGGTAGTACCTTTCTGGTTTGAACTCCCTTATCAATTGTTTGATCGTCTTGTTTTTCAAAAACTGAAGAAAACGGTCGGCATCGAAAACGGCAACTATTTCCCCGTAGCTGGAGCTGCATTATCCGATAATATCAATGAGTTTTTTCATGCATGTGGGATTGATATTCTCTATGGCTATGGTTTGACGGAGACTTCGGCTTCCGTTTCCTGTTACTTTAAAAAAGGCTATAAAGTTGGCTCTGTAGGAGTAGAGATGCCCGGTGTTGATGTGAAAATAGGTGAGAACAATGAAATCCTGGTGAAAGGCAAAACCGTGATGAGCGGCTATTATAAGAAGCCGGAAGAGACAGCTAAAGTCTTCACGCCGGATGGATGGTTTAAGACTGGTGATGCCGGAACGCTTTCCGAAAACGGTGTGCTCTCGATGACTGAACGCTTGAAGGATCTGATCAAAACCTCAAATGGCAAATATGTAGCTCCGCAAGCTCTTGAACTGAGGATCGGCGAAGACAAGTATATCGAACAGATTGCCGTGATCGGCGATCAACGAACCTACATCACAGCGCTGATTATTCCCGCTTACGATGCGTTGAAAGAGTATGCGGCTGCCAAACAAATCCAGTTTCACAATATGGAGGATTTGTTGCGAAATGGTACAATCAACCATTTCATACAAGAGCGCGTGAATGAGATGCAAAAGAATTTTGCCAAATTTGAACAGATCAAGCGATTCACATTATTGCCCTATCCGTTTACATTGGAGGGTGGTGAATTGACCAATACGCTTAAACTCCGTCGCGCATACATTATGCAGCGTTATAGTTCGGAGATCGAGCGAATGTATGAGAATTAAGGAGTAAGAAAAGGAGGTTTATCACTGACACTTTTTTATTCTACAGAATAAACATTTACAAATCAACAATAATACAAACAATGATTACTGCAGACCAATTACGTGACGTAATGGAGCGCGAGCACGCGCTGAGGGGGTACCTTTGACGTCGATTCGAAGATAATCCAGATTGAAGAAGAAGAATTAAGAACCCATGCCCCGAACTTCTGGGAAGATGCCAAATCGGCTGAAGCCCAAATGAAAAAAATAAGGGAGCTCAAATCGTGGGTGAACGGCTATAACGAAGTAAAAACCGCAGCTGATGAGTTAGAGTTGGCTTTCGACTTCGTGAAAGAGGAGATCGTTACCGAAGAAGAGGTAGATCAGGCCTATGCTCATGCCATTGAATTGATCGAAAATCTTGAGCTGAAAAACATGCTTCGCAGTGAAGAGGATAACCTCGGTGCCGTACTGAAAATCGTTGCCGGAGCAGGTGGTACCGAAAGTCAGGACTGGGCATCGATGCTTTACCGCATGTATCAGCGCTGGTGTGACAGCAAAGGTTACAAGACCGAAGTCACCAACTGGCAGGATGGCGATGAAGCCGGCATCAAAACCGTAACCATGCAGGTAGACGGCGATATGGCCTACGGATACCTGAAGAGCGAAAACGGAGTTCACCGCCTCGTGCGCGTTTCACCTTTCAATGCACAGGGCAAACGGATGACTTCGTTTACTTCGGTGTATGTGATTCCTTTGGTGGACGACTCAATCGAGATCGACATCAATCCGGGTATGTTGTCGTGGGATACCTTCCGTTCGTCAGGAGCTGGTGGACAGAACGTAAATAAAGTGGAAACCGGTGTGCGTCTGCACTACAAGTTCATTAACCCAGTGACCGATCAGCCCGATGAGATTGTGATTGAAAATACAGAAAGTCGCTCACAGTTTGGAAACAAAGACAACGCGATTCGCTTATTGAAATCGCAACTTTACGAACTTGAACTTGAAAAACGCCGAGCCGCAACAGCTGTTGTGGAAGCCGGTAAAAAGAAAATCGAATGGGGATCTCAGATCCGCAGTTATGTTTTCGACGACCGTCGCGTGAAAGATCACCGTACCGATTATCAGACGTCCAACGTGCAAGCGGTGATGGATGGAAATATCGACGATTTCATCAAAGCTTATCTGATGGAATTTGCCGGAGATGAGGCTTGATTTTAATCAATAATACAAAAGCGGGAGTGCAATTGGCATTTCCGCTTTTCATTTTTCAATATCAGGAATGATGAATTATTTGCCCTTAATCTCAACTGTTGCATTGATCAATCTATTGGGAGCCGTGAGCCCTGGCCCCGATTTTGTGATGGTGGTACGCAATTCGCTGAATCACTCTGCCAAAGCCGGAATCTACACCGGTATCGGCATCGGATTGAGCCTGATTGTGCACATTACCTATTGTACCGTGGGTATCGGGATGCTTATTTCGAAGTCTGAACTTCTGTTTAATGTAATCAAATACCTCGGTGCAGGTTATCTGGCCTATATGGGCGTGATGTCGTTGCGTTTTAAGGAGTCAAAGGCCGATTCGGGATTCCATGTATCGTCTGCGTCGTTGAGCGCTTTACATGCGCTGAAGATCGGTTTTCTGACCAATTTGTTAAATCCGAAGGCAACCCTTTTCTTTCTGGGCCTTTTTTCCTTTGTTATCTCTCCCCGGGTTCCCGTTTCAGTTATTATGATTATTGCTGCGATTATTGTGTTAACCGCTGTGGGTTGGTTCTCGCTGGTATCACATTTCTTTACCAACAAACGAATCAAAGAATTCTATTTCCGGTACGAAAAATGGGCTAATGTTCTTTTCGGCTGCCTGCTGATTATCCTGGCCTTGAAGATCGCTCTTATTCGATAAAACATCTTGCCAAAAGCATTAGCACTCTTGCTATTTCAATTAGCAATGTTGCCAGAGCAATTAGCAATCTTGCTAATTTGAATAGCTATCTTGCCAACATTATTAGCAACGTTGCCAAAGGCATTAGCATGCTTGCCAAAGGCTTTGGCAAGCATGCTAAGACAAGTAGCAAGGATTCTAATGGGATTAGCCCCAAGGTGAGATCGCAGGGGTATTATATTCTTGTCCGAAACATTTTCAATTCCCTCCTTAGTTCCAATGCCTTTCCTTCTGTAAATCCATTCAATCTCTGCCAAAATCTCGGGCTGTGGTTCATCTCCAGGGTATGTGTCAATTCGTGCAGCAACACATAATCGATCAGGTGGGAAGGGAGCAGCATCAGGTAAAATGAGAGATTGATGCTGCGGTGTGTGCTGCAACTGCCCCATCGGCTTCGGCTGGAGTTGATCTTTACCTCACTGAACGATAATTGGCATTGATCTGCCAGCAACCGCAATCGTTGGGGGAGGTAGAATTTGGCATCAGCTTTCAGGAAGCGTTCGATTCCCTTTACCAATAGATCACGGACTTCGGGTCGTGCAAAATCTGTCTGCATCGGACAGGCGACGTGCAGCACCTCTTCTTTTCTGGTAAAATAAAAATCGTGACGTTCAGTGCGAAAAATGCGTACGGAGAAGCGGTTTGCTTTCAATGAAAAAGATTCGTCGATAATTGACTTAGGTGTGCTTTGGGCTATTTTGTCCTTCAATAATGGACGGTTTTTCTCCAGAATTTCATCGAGCTGTTTTTGGGTGCAACCTGATGGAACCGTTATTTTCAATCCGTCAGAGGTGATTCTGAAAATTACATTTTTCGCTCTTGCATTGACTTGCAGAATTATTTTCCCGAAATCTTTATCTGTATAAGAGGCTTTCATTGTTTTAATAATAGGGATTACAGAAATGCAAAGATAACCGAAAACGGTGTTTAAAACGTGAATAATATGGATGCTAAAATGAATATGCCGGGATTATTTATTGGCACTTCCGGATGGAGCTATAAGCATTGGTCCGAAGTCTTTTATCCGAAGGATATTAAATCGGATAAGTACCTTGAATATTACCTCACGATGTTTGATTGTGTCGAATTAAATTCGAGCTTTTATCATCTTCCATTGAAAACTACTGTAGCCGGATGGATGAAACGCACTCCTGACACGTTCAGGTTTTGTACGAAACTGAGCCGTTTTATTACGCATCAAAAGCATTTGATGGATATCGATGGAGCGATGAAGAATTATTTTGATGTGTTCAAAGAGATGCAATCCCGGTTAGGGCCGGTGCTGGTCCAATTGCCTCCCGGTTTATCCTATGATAAAGCACGATTATGTCGTTTCCTGGATTTATTAAAAGAGGAATATAGCGATTATCGTTTTGCAGTTGAAGTTCGGCATGAATCCTGGATTCGTAACGATTTCTTTGAATTGCTGGCTCAATACGGAATAGCTTTTGTAATTGCTGATTCCGGTGGTCAATTTCCATATTCAGAAACCGTGACGACCGATTTTGTTTATTTGCGGTTTCATGGACGGGAACAGTTATATGCTTCGGATTACAGTGAAACGGATTTAAGACAATATGCAGCTAAAATAATAAACTGGCTGGAAGAAGGTAAGGAAGTGTGGGCGTTCTTCAATAATGATTACGAGGGCTTTGCCCCAAAGAATGCTCAGGAATTGAGAGAAATATCGGACCGATGGTATCAGGGATACACAAGCCTGTATTAATGACAAAAAAAACGGAGATGTAAGTCACATCTCCGTTTTTAATATGTTAAGCTGAATGGCTTTTATTTACTTGTATTCGTCCCAGCTCTTGATCTGGATATCATCCTCGCTCAAGTTGCAGAAAGCGTGGATAAAGGCAGAAGCCAGACGGGCATTGGTGATCAACGGAATGTTGAGGTCGATAGCCGCACGACGTACTTTGTAACCTCTGCTGAGCTCGCGTGAAGTCAGGTTTTTTGGAATATTTACAACAAAGTCAATTCGTTTGCTTTGTAGTAATTCCATTACCTGAGGATCGCCTTCATCACCCGGCCAGTGTGCCAATTTAGCAGGAACACCGTTTTCGATGAGGTATTTGTAAGTGCCGTTTGTAGCGAATATTTCGAATCCTTTCTCGTTGAGGAGTTGCGCGCTCGGCAGCATAGACGCTTTTTGTTGAGCATCACCGGTTGAGAGCAGGATAGATTTCTTCGGAATGCGGTAACCTACCGAAAGCATTGATTTCAATACTGCTTCGTAAGTGTCGTCTCCGATACATCCAACCTCTCCGGTAGAAGCCATATCTACACCCAATACAGGGTCGGCTTTTTGCAGACGGGTAAATGAGAACTGAGACGCTTTGATACCTACATAGTCAAGGTCAAAAGCATTGTGGCTTGGAGTTTCGTAAGGAATACCCAACATCACTTTAGTAGCCAGTTCGATGAAGTTAAACTTCAGGACTTTAGAAACAAACGGGAAGCTGCGTGAAGCACGAAGGTTACATTCGATTACTTTGATATCGTTGTCTTTCGCCAGGAACTGCATGTTGAAAGGACCGGAAATGTTCAGTTCTTTCGCAATCTGACGAGCGATTCTTTTGATTCTGCGAGCAGTTTCAATGTACAATTTTTGCGGAGGGAACTGGATGGTGGCGTCACCTGAGTGAACCCCTGCAAACTCGATGTGCTCAGAGATAGCGTACAATACCATTTCGCCATGATCAGCTACAGCATCGATTTCGATCTCTTTCGCATTTTCGATGAATTCGCTTACCACAACCGGGTGTTTCTTCGAAACGTTGGCTGCCAGTTGAAGGAACTGTTTCAGTTCGCTGTCGTTAGAGCAAACGTTCATCGCAGCACCTGAAAGCACGTATGAAGGACGAACCAATACGGGGTATCCTACTTCCTCTACAAATACGTCGATGTCATCCAGGCTGCTCAGCTCTTTCCAGCGTGGCTGGTCGATGCCGAGGCGGTCGCACATAGATGAGAATTTGTGGCGGTCTTCTGCACCGTCAATATCTTGCGCGGAAGTTCCCAAGATAGGAACATTGTTGGCGTCGAGACGCATTGCCAGGTTGTTAGGGATCTGACCTCCGGTCGACACAATCACACCGTGCGGATTTTCCAGCTCCATGATGTCCATCACACGTTCGAATGAAAGCTCATCGAAATAGAGGCGGTCGCACATATCGTAGTCGGTCGAAACCGTTTCGGGATTGTAGTTGATCATTACCGAACGCCATCCCTCTTTGCGGATGGTGAGCAGTGCATTTACCGAACACCAGTCAAACTCAACCGAGCTACCGATGCGGTATGCTCCCGATCCCAATACGATTACCGAACGGTGGTCGCCAAGGTACTGAACATCATTAGCTGTACCGTTATAAGTCAGGTATAGGTAGTTGGTTTGTGCAGGATATTCAGCTGCCAGAGTATCGATTTGTTTCACTACCGGAGTGATGCCCAGTTTCTTACGATAATCGCGCACTTCGTTCATCGATACATCTTCATCGCCTTTGCCTACCACCAGACGTCCAACCTGGAAGTCGGAGAATCCTTGCTGTTTAGCGTGGCGAAGCAAATTGGACGGAAGCTCTTCGATTTTTTCGAAGGTTTCCAGTTCATTGGCAGTAATGTAGATATTGTATAATTTTTGCAGGAACCAGCGGTCGATACGAG
Source organism: Bacteroidales bacterium (assembly GCA_963668555.2). GTDB lineage: Bacteria > Bacteroidota > Bacteroidia > Bacteroidales > UBA7332 > CAXXIC01. The sequence continues at coordinate 1,848,622 of CAXXIC010000001.1, read as the reverse complement.
TCAACTCGTGGATCTGATCGATGGTATATCCTTTATAGAATGCTTCTGTAATTGCGAAGATTCGTTTGTCGGTTGGCTCTTTTAGCTCTTTTTCGATGTCCTCGATTTTCAGCTCTTTGTTAGCCACGAAACCGTGCATACCTTGTCCGATCATACGAAGACCTTTCTGGATAGCCTCTTCGAAGTTACGGCCGATAGCCATTACTTCACCTACCGATTTCATGCTACTGCCGATCTCGCGGTCAACGCCCTGGAACTTAGCAAGGTCCCAACGGGGAAGTTTACACACGATATAGTCGAGAGCAGGCTCGAAAAGCGCGGTAGTCGATTTGGTTACCGAGTTTTTCAGTTCAAACAGACCGTATCCGAGAGCCAGTTTAGCGGCTACGAATGCGAGGGGATACCCGGTCGCTTTAGAGGCCAAAGCAGAAGAACGGCTCAAACGGGCGTTCACCTCGATTACGCGATAGTCTTCTGAATATGGATCAAATGCGTACTGAACGTTACACTCACCCACGATTCCGATGTGGCGGATGATGCGGATAGCCAGTTCGCGTAATTTGTGATATTCAGCATTGGTAAGCGTTTGAGAAGGAGCAACAACGATTGACTCACCGGTGTGGATTCCGAGTGGGTCGAAGTTCTCCATGTTACAAACGGTGATACAGTTGTCGTATTTGTCACGAACAACTTCGTACTCAACTTCTTTCCAGCCTTTCAGCGATTTCTCTACCAAAACCTGGGGAGAGAATGCAAAAGCTTTTTCACATAGAACATTCAGCTCTTCTTCGTTGTCGCAGAATCCGCTACCTAATCCGCCCAATGCGTATGCCGCACGAACGATGATGGGGTAACCTAATTCTTTTGCAGCACGACGAGCGTCTATGATATTGTCAACCGCTTCACTTTTGATGGTTTTTACATCAATCTGGTCGAGTTTCTGAACGAACAGTTCGCGGTCTTCGGTATCCATGATGGCTTGCACCGGAGTACCGAGTACTTTGAGGTTGTATTTTTCGAGAAGACCGGCTGTGTACAATTGCACACCGCAGTTGAGGGCGGTTTGTCCCCCGAACGCGAGCAATAGTCCGTCGGGTTTCTCTTTTTTGATTACTTTTTCTACAAAGAAAGGTGTGACGGGCAGAAAGTAGATTTTGTCGGCAACACCTTCTGAGGTTTGTACGGTAGCAATATTCGGGTTGATCAAAACGGTGTAGATACCCTCTTCGCGTAAAGCTTTGAGCGCTTGTGAACCCGAGTAGTCAAACTCGCCGGCCTCACCGATTTTTAATGCTCCCGAACCGAGAATAAGAACTTTTTTAATCTCTTTCATTTGTATGATTGGGTGATTTTTTCTCTTTTTTATTCCTAATATTTCTTTCAAGTAAGATTTTGTACAAGATGACAAGTGATTCATTCCGTGATTTCATCATTCTATTTTCTATTCACTTGTCGCTCATAGCAGATTGCTTATTACAGCAATTTTACGAAATCGTCGAACAGGAATTCTGTATCAGTCGGTCCGCTGGCTGCTTCAGGGTGGAACTGGCAGGAAAAGTAAGGTTTCGTTTTGTGTTTGATACCTTCGTTTGTGCCGTCGTTCATATTAGTGAAAAGCGGTTCCCAGTCGCTGCCCAGAGTTGCATTGTCTACAGCAAAACCGTGGTTTTGGCTGGTAACGAAGCAACGTTTGGTCCCTTCTAATCTCACCGGTTGGTTGTGGCTGCGGTGTCCGTATTTCAGTTTGTAGGTTTTTGCACCACCTGCTTTCGAAAGCAATTGGTTACCCATACAAATACCGAAGATTGGTTTGCCTGTATTCATGAAAGTACGGATGTTATCTACTGTAGTGGTGCAGAAGTCGGGATTACCAGGTCCGTTAGAGATAAACAAGCCGTCGAACTCAAGCGTGTTGAAGTCATAATCCCAGGGTACGCGGATCACGGTTACGTTGCGTTTGAGCAGGCAGCGGATGATGTTATGTTTAACACCACAGTCTACCAGACAAACTTTTTTCTCACCGTTGCCGTAAGTAATCACCTCTTTGCAGCTGGTGATAGCAACCTGGTTTTCTGTATTCGGGTTGTGGAATTCGATTTCATCTTCGTTTTCGAAAACGATTTTTCCAAGCATAGCTCCTTTTTCGCGGAGGATTTTAGTAAGCTCGCGGGTGTCGATGCCGTAAATACCGGGTATTTTGCTTTCGATCAGCCATTCGCTCAAACTTCTTTCTGCATTCCAGTGGCTGTGCTCAAAGGAATAGTCAGATACAATAAATCCGCTTACATGAATCTTTTCTGATTCGTAGAAAGCGGACAAGCCATCAACAATTTTATCAGCGGGGACACCGTAATTGCCGACTAGCGGAAACGTCGATACCAAAATTTGCCCCGAATAAGAGGGGTCGGTCAAGCTTTCGGGGTAACCCACCATTGCCGTGTTGAAAACAACCTCTCCGGCAACCGGTTTCTCGTATCCAAACGATTTCCCGTGGAAGACAACTCCATTCTCTAAGACTAATGAAACAGGCTTTTCTTTACGCATGTGTACAAACTTACTCTGTTATTTAAAAAATCAGGCAAAGATAAGAATTATCGACAAAATGTCATAAGATAGTTTTGGAAATTTGTGGATATTAACAACTTGGGTCTTTTTTATGAAAATCAAACCGACGAAATAAGACCTCTGAATAACACCTTCCGGAACATTGGAATATCCTTTGTATAGCCATTATGAGATGGGTAAGTGATAGTGCTTTGATTGCCGGAGAAGTCAATTTATTATATAACGCTATTTGTCAGATCGCAGAAGCTTGTTGAATTTGACTTTTTTGCTTTCAAAACTGATGGTTTTTGTCGAAGGTTAGTGTCTGTGTTTCAATTTATGGTGTGGTAAATGGCGGAAATTGAGCACTATATGAACGCTTTGAATTTGGAGGGCTTATAACTGTCTGGTCTGCCCGGATTTATTGGCATTGGGCTTCCGGCTAAAATTGGTACATTTGATGAATTTCTACTTAATCGGCCTTAAACCTGCCAGATAGGTTGTACTTTATGAAAAGCATTTTTCCATTTCTACCAAAACAAGTTTTCCTTGTTGTAGGATTATTCTCTATATTAATCTTACCTTTTATTGTTTCTGCGCAAACCTGCGCAGGAAAGAAATTTACGTTTGTTTCATCCGATTGGGTGGTTGAGCAGGAGTCAGCTCTGACTACAGTACGGTTTAGTCCGGATACACTTGAAGTTAATTCACCCAAAGGAATAACTCTATGGTACAAGCAACCTCTTGCCGGTGATTTCTCCCTTAGTTATAAAGCCTGTGTTGTCTTGCAAGGCGGGGCAAATGACCGGTTGAGCGATCTGAATTGCTTCTGGATGGCACAAGACCCTCAAGATATGAGTGGCTTTTTTACCCGCTCAGATTGGCGCAAAGGAATTTTCTCCCGCTATTATTCGCTCAAACTTTATTATGTAGGATTCGGAGGCAACAATAACACAACTTCCAGATTCCGGAAGTACGATGGTGATTATGATGCGTTTCAGTCCGGAAAGGTACGCCCTGATATTATCAAAGAATATACCGATGCCGATCATTTGCTTAAGCCCAATACCTGGTATCAGGTAAGGATTGAAATGAAAGGGAATAAGATGTCGTATTCACTGAATGGCAAAAAGCTGTTTGATTTTACAGATAATTCTCCATACTTATCGGGGTACTTTGGCTTTCGAACTGTACAAAGTCATCAGTTGATTACCGATTTGCAGATTGAACAATAAATCTTCTATACATTATTATATAGTCTTTCAAAAAATGGGGAGAATTAAGAGCAAAAAGTTTCAAATAATTGGATTGGTTATGATGGTCTGCTGGTTGAGTTCACTCAGTCTGCAGGCACAACGATTTATGGAGAAACTTACGCGGGGCATTGTTGCTTTACCCGTAAAAGAAGGTCGTGTCTATCTGAGCTGGCGTTTACTAAAAGAAGTTCCTAAAGATGTGTCATTTAATATTTATCGTTCCATTGAAGGTGAGAACGCAAAACCAATTACGCAGACAACTGATTTTATTGAATACACTTATGTAGCCGAAGATATTGATCCTCGTTATGCCGGAGCTGATAACTGGGTGCCTCCGGTAGATTACGCGCCCGAGAAGCGGCTAAACCAGGTCCCGATTTGTCCAAATCCGTATTTCTGTGAATTACAAAACGTGCTTAGCTGCGAATAATTAATTTTCTGCTTTTTATTAAAGCCTCATCGATCTACCTGATCATGTGTCCCGTTGTTTATTCCCGTAATTTGTAATTCTTTGCAGGGCTGACAATTGGGCTGAATTTCATTATCGGAGAAATATCCAGCCGTTCTTTCCAATTTGAATTAACCTCTCACTTTATCATTTGTCTTTGTCATGTGCGGATTACTTAATTCGTTCAGCCCTTTTATGTTTATATTCTTCGTGACCAGCTAGCTTATAACTCTCCATTCATACAACCTTATCCCCCCACCAGTGAACTTTTACTTTGATTGTTAAGTTATATTGTGACAATCCATGCAACTTTATCCACCCACCAGAGGAATATTGTCCTCCTTAATTATTGTACATGGAATTCAGTATAGTAATATAGAAGGGCTGGGTTTTATGTATAATTTCCCTTTTTTAATCTCACCATATCTCTGCAATTAACTATTTATTGGTTAAATTAAAGCGGGTGTGTGAAATATTTGGGCCATGTATTATTGTCTATGTATTTGTACAATATGACATCTGCTATGGGGGGGGGATGTTGTATTTTCGCCATTGATAAAGTGTGCGGTGATAATTCTGTACAAACGAAACATAAACACCTTAGAACTGATGTATTGCATGAGAAACCAGATGGATCTTTCGTCTTCTTAGTTGTCTTGATTGTAATTATTCATTCTACATTGGAGTTTAACCTTACTAATATAATCAATTATTTATGTTCTATTCTACACCAATTTTGAAAATGAAAAGGGGGATTTTGCAAATCACATCTGCCGGTTTTCTTAAAATGAAGAATCGAATAGGAATTGCATCTCACATCGGAGTTCTTACCCTGTGTGTGTTGCTCTCTTTGTTGGCAGTTTCCTGCTCTAACAAAGATGACTATTACGATCGTCCAGACTGGCTTGAGGCACCTGTGTATGACATTCTGAAAGAAAAAGGCAATTTTTCTTTATATCTTGAATGTGTGGACAAAACGCCTTACACTAAAGTATTGAAAGGCGCCGGCAACTACACTGTATTTGCACCGAATGATTCAGCGTTCCGGACTTTCCTGAATGGAAGGACAGTTGATGCTCTTTCAGAGGCTGAATTGAGAAAAATCATCGGTTACACTTTGGTTTTTAATAAGTTTGATGCGGAGCGTCTGGGTGATAAACTGAATTCTACTTTATGGATCTCAGGTGGTGTAATGCGTAGAATGACGTCTTACTATAAAACTCTTTATAAAGAAGATTTGACCAAAGTAATCGCTAACGGGGCACCGAATACCTGGGTAGTTGATTACAGTAAGAATAAGGTAGGAATATTTACCCCATACCGCTATGTTCCAGTTCTGACTGATAAATATTTTACGGTCAACGGACTTGGTGATGGCCGGGCTGATTACTCAGCTTTCTACCCGGGTGTTACCTATAATAATCTTCAGGTGGCCAATGCCGGTGTGTTAACTAAAAATCTTTATGCCGAAAATGGTGTCATTCATGAAGTGAATGCCGTTCCCTATACTCTTAAGAATCTGGATGAGATGCTGAAAGAGGATAATGACGGTTACGCGGATATGAAGAACCTGTTTAATTTTTCCTCTAACGGTACTCCTTATTTTGTGACATATACAGAAGATAAACTTCTGACGGAACAATATAAAAAGATTTATCCGGATTCGAATATCACGACTTTATATACAAAAAGTTATACCGGATTGCCTTACATCTTAAATAACGAGAGTTATGCCAGTGTGAATAACTCTTCGTTATCTGACGAGCAAAGCGGATATACCCTTGTTGTGCCGCGAAAATCTGCAATTGATAACTATTTCAATACCAGAATCCTTAACCGGTCATTTAATATCGGAGCTACCAAATACGATGGTTATACCAAAAGAGAGGATTTGCCCGGTGATGTAATCAAAGATTTTCTACAGTCTCATATGCTGGACGAGCTTGTCTGGCCATCCAATTATCATTTAGCATTGAATTACAATAGCGAGTTCTTCAATGGTAAAGGAAGTACAGGCAATAAGTTTGCTGATGCAGGTGTAGATGCTTCTCACTTAGCCAGCAACGGGATTCTTTATCAAACGCAAGATGTCATCAAGAGTAAGTATTTTGAGACTGTATTTTCACAGATATTGCTGAATCCCAATTTCAGCATGCTGAATACAGCCATGAAAAACTTCTATCTGAATACATTGATGGAAGATCTCCTGAAATCCCCTTTAAGCGGATTTGCAGAAGAAAACTACACGATCATCCTGCCTACAGATGCTCAATTGAAAGCTGACGGATTTGTTTACGACCAGGTCGCGAATACTTTCTCAAACAACAATACAACCGATGCCGAAGGACGACTCAAACGATTGATTAAAATGGGTATCTTCCGCCGTGTGAATCAGCCTAACGGGGGAATAAATACGTCTTTGCCTGATTTCCAGGTTTCTAAAATACCCACTCAATATGCTGGTTATGGTTATGCCGTAAATGAGTTTGGAGATGTTATCAAATTCAAGGGAAATCAGGTTCAGGGTGTTGGAAATCAACTTGAAAACAGTCTGGTGACTCTGACCCAGGTAGGAGACCTGAATACATTTAACAACGGAACGGTATTTGTCGGTGATAAATTGCTTCAATACAGTAAACGAAGCAGCGGTTCATTTACCGAAGAGACTTTGTACCAGTTCATTGTCCGTTTTGTAAAAGCAACCGGACAGGGTAAAGCTTTCCTTAGCTACCTTGAAAGATCATTACTGACTTCCGGTAAAATAACCGGCGTTCCGGAGGGTGACTTTTATACGATTATTATTCCGGCTGATTATCCGGTGTATACCACTTTGCAGAGTCCAATGAATCAGGCTAAGAATTCCAAATTTAATACAGTTGGGGTTGTATTGCCTGACACACTAGGTGTGGTAGCTTCTGATGCTGCTGCAATGAAGACTGCCGGTGAATTTGTACAATCCTGCTTTCTGCAGGGGTATGTTTTACCAGATGACGGATCGAAATATATCACGCCATTCTCTCCAGCCGATACCCGACAATTGAAGGTTCCGACTATGATGAGGGCAAATAACCCTGCCACAGGGTTGATCAATGAAAAAACTTATATGACAGTGAATAAGAATGATGACGGTACCATGAATTTTGTACCTAATGATATTGTATTGGGTGATAAAATATTGGTTGATGGAGGTATTGGTACTTCCACATTGCAGTCTGCCAGTACGATCAATCGCACTCGTCTGAATGCAAATACTCCTTATTACAGCAACTTCACAGGACCACGTGCAGTCATTCATTTGGTAAACAATTATCACTGGTATAAGATTAAGTAAAAAGAATTAGATAAACATATTTGTCCATGAGAAATTATTGTAGAAAATATGTCTTGCTGCTGAGTTTGTTTTTCATCCCTGTACTCTTATTTGCACAAGCGGGTGGTAAGACAATGTACCGTGGGGTAGTGACTTCAGCTCAAGACAGAATGCCGTTACCCATGGCGCATGTGGTAATGATGAATAAAGATGGTCGTATTATAGCAACAGCTGTAACCGATATGGATGGTAACTATAGTTTGATGGCTGTGCCTATGCCGGGGAATACCCTTGTAATGTCTTATGCCGGATTCAAAAAGAAGTCTCTTCCTGTCGCACAAAAAGTAATATATAATGCAGCACTTGAAGAAAGTGCGGTACAGGTAAAGGAGGTCGTTATTACTGCCAAAAAGCAGATGAATACCGGTATGATGAATATTGCAGAACGTGACTTAACGGTTTCTGCTACTAAGATCGATGCAAAAGAACTGGAAGATATGGCTGTTGCCGGCATTGACGATGCACTGCAAGGCCGTGTAGCCGGTATGGATATCGTAGCCAACACGGGAACTCCGGGAGCCGGTATGTCTATCCGTATTCGTGGTACTACCTCTATCAACGGTTCGTCACAACCCCTGATTGTGGTTGATGGATTCCCGTATGAAACCACGATTTCGTCTGACTTTGACTTTGCTACTGCTGACGAGCAGCAATATTCCCAAATGTTGAATATCTCTCCGGATGATATCAAGGATATTACGGTACTGAAAGATGCTGCAGCAACAGCAATCTATGGTTCTAAAGCGGCAAATGGTGTATTGTTGATCACAACAAAACGCGGGGGTATCAGTAAACCACGTGTTTCCTATACATTGAAAGGAACCTATGATGAAAGACCAAAAGGTATCCCAACTTTGACCGGAGATCAGTATTCAACCCTGATTCAGGAGGAACTTTATAATGCAGGTAGATTATACAACCCGGTAACAAACCCGGAGTTTGCTTACGATGTAAATCAGCCATACTATTATAATAACTATGGACAGAATACAGACTGGTATCGCTCTGTAACAAAATCCGGAATGACTCAGGATCATAGCTTGTCTATCAGTGGTGGTGGTGAAAAAGCGCAATACCGTGTCTCTTTAGGATATTATGATCAAACGGGTACTGTAATCGGTACGGATTATCAACGTATCTCTTCCCGCTTGAACATTGACTACAACGTATCTTCAAAAATGAAGTTCCAGGGTAGTATGTCCTATACGCATGGTTCGAACAACCGTAATTATATCTCATATCTAAGCAGTAGCTCAGATGTAAGCTCTATGGCTTTTGCCCGCATGCCCAATATGAGTGTTTATGAGTATGATGAGGTGGGAGCGTTGACCGGTAACTATTATTCACCGCTCACAACTCCTCAGGGATACTGGAACTCAAATAATGCAAAAGGTGGTGTTTATAACCCGGTGGCCATGGCCAACGAAGGAACTTATAAAATTGTAAGTGACCGTGTAATTTCAAACCTTTCTTTGATCTACAACCCACTTCCTACCTTGCGTTACCAGTTTGATGTGGGACTTGACGTGATGAACGACAAAACAAAAGCGTTCCTGCCTCAAACGGCAACCGGTCGTCCCTGGAATGAGATCAGTGTGAACCGCTCTGACGATATCGATGCGGAAGCTTTTATCATGCAGACTTTTCAAAAACTGGTATATACCCCTGAGTTAGGAAAAAATCACGCTTTACAGATGTTGTTGGGTGTCAATACTTATGACAAAACTTCACAAAGTTATAAAGCGACAACCGGTAACGGTGCGAGCCCTTATCTAGATGACCCATCCATTGCAGCCCGTGTTGCAAATAATAGTATCCTGGGTATCTGGTCAGGATCATCAGAATCACGTACAGCTTCAGTATTTGCCAACGTTCACTATAGCCTGCTTGACAGATATATTGTATCGGCAAATATCCGTACTGACGGAAGTTCAAAGTTTGGTAGTGCTTATCGTTATGGTACTTTCCCGAGTGTGTCAGCAAGATACCGTTTTTCAGGTGAGCCATTCATGAAGAAATATGAGAAATGGCTGGATGAGTTGAGTTTCCGTGCCAGCTATGGTATCAATGGTAACCAGCCAAAATCGGATTTCGGTTATTTGAGTACCTATGGTATTTACGGGTATAGCTATCTGGGATCGCTGGGTACTTATCCTTCAAACCTGGAGCTGGTCAATCTTCGTTGGGAAAAATCAGTTCAGTCAAACTTTGGTATCAACTTAGCATTATTTAAAAATCGTATCAATGCGGATTTTGAAATTTACAAGAAACGTACCAGTGACTTGTTCTTCTACGGATTGGATATTCCGACTTCTACCGGTTTCTCCAGTGTGGATATGAATGCCGGAATCATGGATAACCAGGGTTGGGAGTTTTCTATTAATACTGTTCCGATCAAAGCAAAAGACTATACACTTAGTTTCAACTTTAATATTGCCCGTAACCAGAACTTTATCAGAAGTATTTCTGAAATGTATCCGATGGAATCCGGCGTAAGTACGTCAAATGGTACTTATCTGCAACGTATCCAGGTTAACCAGCCTTTAGGATCATTCTACGGATATCGTTATAATGGTGTATATCTGAATAGTGACCAGACTATCGCTCGTGAAGCTTCAGGCAGTAAAATCTACACCTATGATTCAAACGGTAACATTATTCCTGTACAGACGAAGTTCTCCTATCCTTCTATCGGATACACGTTTCAGCCGGGTGATGCCAAATACCAGGATGTGAATAATGACGGAAACATTGACTATAAGGATATCGTTTATCTGGGAAATGCAAATCCGTTGTTCACCGGAGGATTTGGACCTAACTTACGCTACAAACAAATTACCGTCAGTGCGTTCTTTAACTTCCGCTATGGTAATAAGATCGTAAATGCGACCAAGATGAATCTTGAAAGTATGTATGACTTCGACAACTCAAGTACAGCGACATTGAAGAGATGGAGACATTCATACGATGATCCTACCACTGCGCCAAGTGATTTGATTCCACGTGCAATGTATGGTAGTGGTTATAACTATCTGGGATCGAACCGTTATGTCGAGGATGGTTCATTTGTTCGCTTCAAGACCTTGACCATGAAGTATAATCTTGATAAGAAGCTGTTGAAACGCACCTTTATCAAGGATTGTAATTTCTGGGTAACTATGCAGAATATCTATGTATGGACTAAATATACAGGTATGGACCCTGAGGTTTCTGTAGGAGGTAGTGATCCCTTTAAGCTTGGTTTCGACAACTCTGTTACCCCACGTAGTAAAGAGGTTTCTTTAGGTGTTAATCTATTGTTTTAATTTGTGATTTATGAAAAGAATAGTAATATACTGTCTCACATTATTTGCCTTGCTTGTCGGATCTACCGGCTGTAGCAAATGGCTTGATCTAAAACCGACAGACGGGGTAATCGTTGATGAATACTGGCAAACAAAAGAGGATGTATCCTCTTTTATGACAGGTGTTTATTCCTCATTATTGAATAATGACCTGGTGACCCGTATGTTTTTATGGGGCGAATGGCGTGCCGATATGATCACCTCATCTCCGGCAAGAATAGATGCAAACATTTTTCTTACCATGCAAGGTGAAATTTCCCAAGCAAACAAATATTGCACTTGGGCTCCCTTTTATAAAACGATCAACCAGTGTAATACCCTCATCAAATTTTCGCCGGGTGTAATGGATAATGATCCTTCATTTACATTGAAGATGAAGAAAGAGTACGATGCTCAGGCTGTAGTGATTCGATCTTTGATGTATTTCTATCTGGTGCGGACTTTTGGAGATGTGCCGTTTGTTCGTGAAGCTTATATCGATAACTCTCAGGAAATGATCATTCCTAAATCAAAACAGGAAGATATATTGCCGGAGTTAATCAACGATATCAAATCCGTGGTGGATGATCTGCCTGTTTCTTACAGCAATTCCGATGCGGCTCAGAACAAGGGTAAAGTTACCAGAATGATGGCTGCTACTTTGTTGGCTGATATCTATTTGTGGAACGATCAATACGATGAATGTAATAAAATGTGTGATCAGGTAATCGGGTCGGGAAGCTATGCCTTGTATCCTATTGCACGTACTCAGGTTATTTATGAGAGTTCAGTGCCTGGTAAGAACGACACGATTTATGTCGCTAACGAGTCAGATGCCAATGCGATGTTTAATAATGTTTATGCTACCGGAAATAGTATCGAAAGTATCTTCGAGTTGCAATTTAATATTCAGCAATACAACCCGTTGTACACGATGCTGAATGGAACGAATGGCTATATTGTAGCAAACACGGAGAATCTCCATGGCGAAATATTCCCATCCAGTGGCAAGTCTCGTGAATTTATGGATATCCGGTCAGCCATGGCTCAGAACCAAAGCTATTTGTGGAAATATATGGGTTTTGCCAGAAATACCACTATTCAACGGACTCAGACCGACATGATTAATCACTTTTTCATCTATCGTCTGGCTGATGTGTACCTAATGAAAGCTGAAGCCCTGAATCAGTTGGGAATCCAGTCAAATAACCAGGATCTTTATCAGCAAGCCTACAGCGCTCTAATGACTGTACGTGAAAGAGCGAATGCGACAGACGGAACTGATTTGCTGGAAGGAAATGCGACCGTGATAAATGGTAAGAGCCTGGAGCGTTTTATTTTGCTGGAGCGTGCCAGAGAGTTTGCGTTTGAAGGAAAACGTTGGTTTGATGTGCTGCGTAATGCAAAGCGTAACTATCCTGCGAATGTAGATTATTTATTGGAACTAGCCCAATATAGTACAACTGTTGATAAAGTCCTAATCCTCCAGAATAAATACAAAAATCGGTTAAGTTACTATCTGCCGATTTCGAAAAGTGAATTACAAGCCAACCCGAAACTTGTTCAGAATGAATTCTACGCAGAGGGTACAACCAAATAAAATTAATATCTCATGAAAACTATATTTTTAAAGAAAGTAACCGGTGGTATGCTTTTACTCCTTACAGCATGTTTTCTATTTGGGGTAACAGCATGTAGTGATCCGTTAGATGGGAAAACCTTTAAGACATCTGACGAATTAATGATGGATGAGTTCATGGCCGATCCGGTTAATAATCTGACCGATTTTCTCAAGATTGTAGATAAAGCCAATTACAGGGGGATGTTGCACGCTTATGGTAAATACACCTGTTTCGCTCCGACTAATGAGGCCGTTCAGACTTATTTACAGTCTAAGAATAAAACGATAGAATCTCTTTCACAGGCTGAGGCTGCCGATTTTGCCAGCTACCATATCGTTGGTGATACTCTTTCTACAGCCGACTTCATCGAAGGAAGACTGGAAGTTGTCAACTTGCAGAAACAGTTCTTGTTGACACATATTAAAGCAGATCCTACCGGAATATATTATCTGGTAGATCGTAAAGCAAAGATTATCCGTCAGAATCTTAGAGAAGGTAATGGTATCATCCATGTTGTCGATAATGTATTATCCAAACCGGAGAAAACCCTTGCTCAAAATATCGATGCTCTTCCGGAAAGTTATTCTATTTTTAAGAAACTGATTAAAGATACCGGTTTTGAAAAAGTCCTTAATGATACTGCGGTAAAATACACCTTTGTATTACAAAGCGATAGTGTCTTCAAATCACTTGGCATCGATAGCCGTGACGCCTTATTGCAAAGATTACGTACCAATACTCCTGAGATCGCTAATAACGATACTTTATTATTGCGTTTCGTACAATATCACTGTGTGCCAAGCCGCCAATATCTTAGAGATTTGGTAAATGCAACCTCTGAATCGACGTTGGCTCCTAAGGAAGTTTTTGCTTTAACTCTGGCGAAAGACTCCCTTATCGCTAACCGTTTCCAGATTGGAGAACTCCATGAGCCGGGCATTTTGATGGATCGTACAGGTGTAAATACGGATATAACCTGTTCTAATGGCGTTTTGCAAGAGGTAAAAGGCCAGCTTGAGATTAAAAGACGGAGACCTTATCGTGTGTACTGGGATTTTGCTGACCAACCTGAGATCAGAGCTCTTAAAGGATTCCGTAAAGCCGGTACATCTGCAACCTTTAAACCCGGTGAATTGAGTGAGATGACCTGGGCGGGAAGCAACTCTCCTAATGTTAGCTATTATTGCACATCCTTTAGTAGTTCTAATATTAAAGATACCCAGTACGCTTTCGGGGATCACGTTGATTTCCGTATTGGTACCACTGTGATCAAATGGATGGAGATTAAGACTCCATTATTGATTGCCGGTAATTATAAAGTATGGATCTGCTGGCGTCGTATAGGTAATGCAGGTACTGCATCGATGCGTACAATATTCAAACAGGACGGAGCATCGGATCAGATATTGCCATCCGTATTTGACATGGCGGCTTATATGACTATTCCAAGTACTTCTGGTGCAAATATCGGTAATGATAAATATACCTCTGAAGCCACTGTCGATTTTGATAAGATGCTGCAGTCCGGTTTTAAAGTGTATACAGCCAAATATATTAACTCTGTTAATGAAAGTGCGTTGCTTGGTACAATAAAGGTTTCTTCAACCGGAAGACATACGATTCGTTTTGAGGCTCTTCAGACAGGTAGTGTTGAGAATTATGATATGCTTCAGTTTATTCCGGAAGATGAAGATCAGGTTTGGCCAATGGTTGCTCCGAATGGCGATTTGATCAAAAAAGGTACGCCTTACTGGCAAATCTACCCATATCAGGCAGCGCCTGACACAACGACAGTTGTAACTCAATAAACCAGAGTCTAAATTGTAAATAAAAAAGAACTAAGATATGAATAAAGGAATTGAGAAAATATTCCTCATGGTTGTATCCCTTTTCCTTACGCTTACAGCGTGCAGCAAATGGGATGATCATTTGGAAGTAGATGACTCTATGCTTAAGGAATCTGTCATGCAGGGTCTTAAAAGCAAGGCTGACCTGTCCATTTTTTATGATATGGTAGTCGCCACAGGTTATGATTCGCTTTTGAATTCAGGAGTTGAGGTTACACTACTGGCTCCCGATAACAATGCGCTTCAGGCATATACTGCTGTTTCTGACTCAGTTAAAAAAGAAATTGTCAGAAACCATATTGCCGTAATTAGCTATAATACCAATCAACTTGCTGGTCTCAGCAAGTTGATGATGATCAATGGCAAGAATCTGGTGTTATCAAAAGTAGCGATTAATGATGCTGAACGTAACATCCTGTGTAAGAATGGATTTATCCATACGGTTAATAAGGCTGTATTGCCGGCAAAAAGTATCCTGGAATACATTTACTCGTTACCTGCCGGAATTTATCCACAGGCAGACTCTATCAAAAAACAGACAAAACGTGTCATGGATATGGATAAGAGTCTCCAGATCAAGGTAACACCTGACGGTAAACCGGTTTATGATACTGTATGGAAGTATGTTAACCACTTAACAGAGCGGGTGAAAATTGAGAGTGAAGATTCTACCTATACCCTGGTATTATTGGATAATTTCTCTTACGGAAACTTAGCTGCGAAATATTCAAAATACATGCAGCAACCCACTCAACTTAAGACAGATTCATTGGTCGCCGATGAGCTCTACTCGGATCTTATCTTTAAAGCAGCCGATCCGACCAATGCAGTGTCAAAAGCTGTATCCGGAGTTAATGTTGATTTTACTAATGCTGCTAAGTCCGATGAATACGAGGCTTCCAACGGTACCATTCGCCTAATGGATAACGTAAATATCAAGATGTATGAGAATAAGATCAAAACAGTACAGATTGAAGGCGAAGCATTTGAAAACTCATACCTTTCTAATTATGTCCTGACTCGTTCCCGTAACTGGGCCAGTGGCGGTAAAGATGTGGTGGTATCAAGTCGTAGTTCTTATACCTTCACCGGTAAATATACTAATGCTCTTAGTCAGTTGCGCGATACAACCTTCTCCTCTTCCTATTATTACAAAGAGGGATCAAGTCTGAACAACACACACAACAACTTCTTTTTGCAATATTCGGCTAAGCTCTATTCGGCAAATTATGATGTGTATTGGGTATCACATGACGATCAGGCGAGCCACTATGGATTTCCGGCAACCGGTTCTCCTAAGGATTCTCTGAAGATTAACCAGAAAATGTATATCTCATATCCATTGAAACCGGTTCTGAACCGGCTTTCATCCGGGGAAATTCAGAATAACTCATTAAGTGTTTTACCCTACTATTATGCATTGGTCGGTACAACGGTTGCCGGTAAGATTAATCCATTGACCGGAAAACCTTATGAGGTAAAACTGAAGAAATATCGT
Organism: Bacteroidales bacterium; assembly: GCA_963668555.2. Classification (GTDB taxonomy): domain Bacteria; phylum Bacteroidota; class Bacteroidia; order Bacteroidales; family UBA7332; genus CAXXIC01. Next base: position 1,832,714 of record CAXXIC010000001.1, on the reverse strand, counting down.
TTGTCTGATGCCGATCTGACTACCCAGTTGATTGCTGATGTGACAGCGTTTCCTCCAACAGATGGAGTTGTCCCATGTCCGACTGCCGGAAAAGCAACGATCTGGATTACAAATACAGTTACAGAATCAGGAGGTCTCATGTTTCTGGATTATATCAAGTTAGTTCCCCGGGTCAATCCTAATGAATAACATACATCAAAAATGAAGATTAAAATGCTCAGAGTATCATATATTGTATCAATGCTCACAGCCATATTCCTTATGGCAGTGACACCTGCGCATGCTCAGAAAGAGGAGTCAAAGTTATCAGGTATCATCACTGATGCCTCTACCGGATCTCCGATTGCAGGAGCAAGTGTATCTATTCCCGGATATAGTAGCGCCATGACTAACGATCAGGGTGAATTTGCGATCAAAGTAAAAACATACAAGGAAGAGGTGATTGTATCTTGTCCCGCTTATGAATCAAAACGAGTTGCGCTTAAAGGACTCCGGAAGATTAAAGTGAAATTGTATGAGAGTGGATTTGCCTCTGTTTATAAAGATGTGATGACGCCGATGGGTGATGTTAACAATACCCGCCTGACTGGTTCGTTTACCTCTATTACGCAAGATAATTCGTTAAGACCTGTAACTTCTTCGGATGAGTTATTACAAGGCAATGTTTCAGGATTGAATGGTATTGTCCGTTCAGGAATGGACGGAGCCGGACTCAACTTCTTTATGAGAGGATTCAACTCTATCTATACCAATAATCAACCTCTTCTGGTCGTGGATGGTATGGTTGTCGAGAATCATTCCAATGGAAATTCTTTGATCGAAGGATACATCTCAACCCCGATGGGGACTATTGATATCCGCGATATCCAGCGAATTACCGTGATTAAAGATGCAACAACAATCTATGGGGTTAAGGGTGCTAACGGTGTTATATTAATCGAAACACTTCATTCCAAAGACCAGGCAACCCGCATCTCCATGCAGGCACAGTTTGGTATGAACCTTAAAGCGAACCCGATTCCGGTAATGAATGCAGATCAGCAGAAGAGTTATCTGATTGATATGTATCAAAGCACAGGAAAATATTCTGCGAATCAAATCCAGAATCTCCCTTTTGTAAATACAGACAAACCTGTAGCACACAACTGGGGATACACAGGTAACGTGGATTATTACCGTTATAACAAAAACACCGATTGGCAGGATCTTCTTTTCCAACAAGGTATTAAGAATAAATACTCTATGAGTGTAACCGGGGGGGATGAAACTGCAATTTATGCGATTAACCTTGGATACCTCCTTAATGAAGGTCTGATAAAAGGTACTGATTATTCCCGTTTCAACGCACGTGTAAACAGTGAAATCAAGTTTACCAAAGACTTGAAGGTTAAAAGTGGTATGAGCTTTGTCTATGGAACAAAAAATCTGGCAGATCAGGGTGGCCTCATGTCGTCAAACCCGATTTACACCTCATTGGTAAAATCACCGCTGACCTCTCCTAACGTTTACGGTGTTGACGGTCTTTTATCTCCAAAACTTGAAGACTTAGATATCTTCGGTGGTTCAAATCCGGCTGCGATGAGTAAATCTACGCAGATGAATTCAAACTATGGTTTCCTTGGGAGCTTTACCGTTGAATACCAATTGAATAAAAACCTGTCGCTCTCTACCATGTGTGGATTGAACTACAATAAGGATCGCGAACGTGTTTTCCTTCCGGGTGTCGGACTTTCTTATGATGAGTTGCCCACATCAACCGTTACAAATGAATCTATGCACCGGGTTGAACGTTTGTTCTCTCTGACTAATGAGACAAGAATTGATTACGATTTGAAACTTTCAGGAAATCAGGAGTTGAATGCTGTGGCCGGAATGCGCTATATGAACTCTAAAGCAGAGGACGATTGGGGTAAAGGTTATAACTCGGCCAGTGATGAATACCGCTCTATCAGCTATGGACTAAGCGCATTACGCCAGGTTGGTGGATCTTTGGGTGAATGGAACTGGTTATCCTACTTCGGTGCACTTGATTATTCAATCAAAAGCAAATACTTCCTGAATGCAACCGCTTCATGCGATGCTTCATCACGATACGGATCATCTATAGGACAATATCAGGTTTATCCTTCATTGTCAGGAGCCTGGTTGCTATCTTCTGAAGATATGATGCGCGATGTTACATTGATCGACCTTTTGAAGATCAGAGCCGGTTTCTTCTCTTCAGGAAATGACGATATTGGTAACAATACTGCCCGCCACTATTATGTTCCGCAGAACTTCTTAGGAAATTATGGTCTGGTACGTGGCAATATTGTAAATCCAAATCTACGTCCTGAAAGAAATAACAAACTGAATATTGGTCTTGATGCCGCATTATTCAATGAGCGTCTGAGCTTTAGCCTCGATGTGTATAAAACACAGGTAAAAGATATGATTACCTACTCAGATCTTTCTGCAATGGCAGGTTTCTCAAACTATATTTCAAATGGTGGGGAAATGAGCAATACCGGTTTTGATTTCTCTTTGAATACCCGCGTGTTGAATGGCCCGGTTAAATGGGATATCGGAGCAACCGTTTCTCACTACAAAAATGAAGTAACCAAGCTTAGTGGAGATGCATTCACTACTTCTGTAGCCGGAGGTTATGTGCAGACCAAAGTAGGACAACCTTTGGGCGTATTCTATGGCTACAAAACCGCCGGTGTATATGCAACCACAGCCGATGCTACAGCAAACCAGCTTTATACTATGGTAGGTGCGGTAAAAACTCCTTTTGCAGCCGGTGATGTCCGTTTCGTGAATCAGGATAACAATAACCTGATCGACGAGAATGATATGACCAAAATAGGTGATCCGAATCCGGACATTTACGGGGGAATCAACACTTCGGTAAAATGGAAAAGATGGAATGCATCGGCACTCTTTACCTATTCATTGGGTAATGATGTGTACAACTACACCCGTCAGGTGCTTGAGTCGGAAAGTAACTTCAATAACCAGACCCAGGCAGTATTAAACCGCTGGAAATATGAAGGCCAGCAAACAGATATGCCAAAAGCAGTTTACGGTGACCCGCTTCAGAACAGTCGCTTCTCCGATCGGTTTGTGGAAGACGGATCTTATATGAAATTTAAGAACCTGACCCTGAGCTATGATATTCCTGTGAAAAAAGCTTCTTTCCTTACCGGATTACAGGCTTATGCTACTGTCGAGAATATTTGTACGATTACCAAATATAAAGGATATGATCCTGAATTCAGCTCTACGGGCAATCCCCTGGGATATGGAGTTGACGCTTTTATGACTCCTCAGGCTACAGCCTTTTATGTAGGTGTGAAAATTGGATTGTAATGAAAATTTCCCAATACGAATATTTATCATGAGAATTAAAAATTATATACTCCCGGTTTTGATGGCATGCTCTCTGGCCTTTACCGGATGTGTTGATACCGAAACAGAGCAGGTCCTGGATTACAAAAATAATTACAAGACTGTTGCGGATGCCGACAATGTCATTTTAGGTATCTATGGCAAGTTTATGGGTTTGGCCGAGCAGGTGGTTGTGTTGAATGAACTACGCGGAGACCTGGTTGACTTAACTCCAAAATCAAATAAGGATTTGCAGGAGATTTATACCAATACCCCTTCAAAAGGCAACAAATATGCCGATCCGACTCAGTTCTATCAGGTAATTCAGAACTGTAACGACGCTTTGGCAAACTTTAAAGTGATGCGCAAGGATAACCGTTTGTCGGAAAACGAATATGCCGAACGCTATTCTGATGTTGCATCGCTCCGTTGCTGGTTGTATCTCCAACTGGGTATCCAGTACGGAAATGTGCCCTATATCACTAAAGCGACAGTTACGGTTGACGATGCGATTAAAAATGATTCCGTAAAGCCGATCGCATTTGACGCTTTAGTGGACTCGCTGATTACAGAAATGAAAGCTCTCCCGTCATTGGATGACTATCTGAATTCATCTTTGGTGAAATACTCGCTGGATGGATACACGATGAAGAACTATTTCGCTCAGAAACGATTAATCCTCGGCGATTTGTATATGTGGCGCGGACGTGATCAGCAAGATTATATCGATGCGGCTACCCAATACCGTAAAGTATTGGCAACAGACGAAACGGCATCGGTTAATAACGTGAAATACCGTTGTGGTGTATGGCCAACCGTAGATGTTTTCCGTTTCCAGATTTTGTATGTTCGTTACAAACCGGATGATGTGTTGTCTCTGATCAACCGTTGGAAAGAGATATTTAGCCGGCCCGCAGAAGACGCAAATGCTCCAAACGAGCTGATCTGGACCGTAAGCTACGATCAAAGCTACCAGCCTACCTATCCGTTTGTCAGACTATTTGCAAATCAGGGTAAGGGAGAATATCAGCTCAGGCCTTCTTCAGCATCTATTCAGAAATGGAATAGCGAGGTACAGACCAATGAGTTTCCGTTTGACTCCAGAGGACCTCAATCCTCCTACGATGTAGTGAATGGTGATACAGTGGTTCAGAAATACCTTTACAGCTACGATGCGACAAAACCATACGCACAATCAGGCCGTTGGTGGATATACCGTGCCGGACAATTGTTGCTTCGTTATGCCGAGGCTGTCAACCGTGCAGGATTGCCAAAACTGGCTTACGCGATTGTCAATACCGGGTTCAAAACTGCATATACCTGGCCAAATCCCGGAAATGTAACAGCAAATGTTTGGGATCAGGGCAATAACATTACCGGTTACGGCCATGGTAATCCTTATCCGGATTGGGCCTATTTTGATGCCCGTCAAATGGATGTACCGCGCATTCGTGCGCCATGGCGTGACTTCCCGGGTATCCGCGGTAGAGCTAACCTGAAAGTAAAAGCATTAAGTTTGCCAACCAATCCTACGACTCTTGACTCGATCCAGGCAATGGAGAAAATAATTATAAATGAAAATGCCCTGGAGTGTGCTTACGAAGGCAATCGTTGGGGTGATCTGCTCCGCGTTGCCAGACGAATGAATAAAAATGGCGAGAACGGTACTGACTACCTGAACTCAATGCTTAATCAGAAGTACAAAGGAAACAATCCTTATTCAACTCCTGATAAGTGGTATTTACCCTATTCCTTTAAATAATGATTAGATCAGTGTCAGGTAAATCACCTGGCACTGATCTGAAATTTTCTTCGGACTTATCCTATTTCTATATGGACACTTTCAGATGCAACATTGGAAAGATGTCCTTTTTTTATTGGATATATGTTTCAGGTGATGCAGTTTCTAATAGCATACAAGACGGAAATAGGTAACCCAAGTAACATTATCTTATCCTGAACTCACGGTAGTAGGTAAATAACTGAATGCTAATGTCCGGAATCTTCATCTTAAAATGACTGAGTGAACAACTGGTTGAATGCCGGATAGCTTTTTTCGGGCGGAAATATAGGTGCCTGTATTGTAGTCTATGTATATGTACAAAAAGACATTCGTTAAGGAACGATGATGTATTATTTTCGCAAAAGAGTTGAAGCCTCTTAGCTGGTGGGATTACGAAGTCTCGTACAAACTTTAGCTTGAAAAAAGTTCTCAATAATCGCTTGAAGATTTTCGGTTAAAGTATAGTAGCTGTTTCAATACAGAATACAAGTTGGCTCCATTGCTCTTAAAGTGCTAATACGGATGAAGAATAGAACCTGAAAAATAAACTGACACAGGTTGTAAATACCTATTAATGCAATCTTTTATAAACCAAGTTATATTAATCAAAAACAATTTACTATGAAAAAGATCATTACATGCTTGATGGCACTAGCCGTCTCAGTTGGAATGATGAAAGCTGCAGATTCATTTCTGTACAATCATTATTCTGAAAACTTTTCTGCTGCAACAGCAGGTGATTGGGGTTCTGTAGACTCCCTTGGAGCTGTTAGTACAAAATGTACCAATAGTTTTAACGTCGATGGTACAAACCAAAATCTTGTATTAAAGGTAGGTGGAAGCAGCTCTCTTGGTGCAAATACCGGTAAAAACGTTTATAAACATTGGTTCCAAAATCCGATAATCAGTCCTGATAGTATCACCATTTCCTTTATTTATAGAAACACAGGAACCACAAGTAGTGCGCAGTATCTTTATTTTTGCGACACGAACAGAAAACCGATCTTTGGTATAGGTTGTGATCGTTCAAAAAATTCCCTTAAGGGAACTGCCTGGGTGCCACGTTTGCCGTTGAAATTTGTAAGTTTGAAAGATTCAACTAAAAACTTCTGGATAGATGCTACCTTGGCTCCTGAATTGTCAACAACAGATGGCGGATTTAAGGTAACAGTTACAATTAACTTCGCAACTAAAACATATTCATTTTCTGCTTTAAAAGGAACTTATACAGCTCTTGGGAATCCAAACTTCGTAGCAGGCACTGCTGCACCGTTTGTACGTAATAATATGCCTTTCCTCGATAATTCAGCAGGCGATCTTTCCTGGTTGATGAATACAATGGGTGCTACTTCAAATGTTTCAACCGGTAATGTCTTTGGCTACCTGGATGATATATCAATCACACAGATTAAGCCTTATGTAGGAGATGCCAATGTTTCAGTGAACTCTTTAGATCAGGAGGGTAATGTAGTTAAAACTTATTCGATATCAGCTCCTATCGGTCAAAGATATAAGGCAGTAGCCTCTGACCTTGTCAGCTTTGATGCTAACGGTTTCTATTATCTATATGATGCAGCGAATACCAGTAGCCTGGAAACTACCTGTACTGCTGATGGTCTCGCAAAAATCAACATTAAATTTACAAAGGCTGTTTCACATAACGGACCTTTTACCTGGGCTGCTCAAAATGATACTGCAAACTGGAATGAATCAGAAGCCAACTTTGTAACGGCTCTCAATGAACCAACTGCATATCAAATGGGACGCAGTGTAATCTTTAACGGAGCTGATTCAACCCGTCTGGTTCAGTTAACTTCAATAATGGATTTGAAAGATCAGGACTGGACAATTAACGGTAAAAAACTGATCTTTAAAGGAGCCGGTACTGTAAAAACATCCGGTAACTTCAATCTGAACCTTGCGGCTTCTGATTCTATTCAGATCCAGAACGCCAACCTGCTTACCGGCAACGCATATATTAAAGGGGGGACTACTACCATAGCCAATTCTTCTGCTTTTGGATCGGCTATGCTCAATATCACTAGTGACGCATCTATCGTAGAGTCAGGGTCTATTTTTCTCAGCAACAATGCAACGATTGCCGATGGCGCTACCTTCTCTGTCGTTACTACTAATTCAAACTACCAGGGTTATTCCGGTAAACTCTTTGGTAATGGTGATTTGAAATTTTTGGTTTATGGTCCACGAAATCTTTTCGGTTGTAACTTAAATCAATGGGGCGGTAAAAAAATAACCATGGTGGCTAAAGCCGGATTGACTTCTTCTCAATTAATTGGAATTAATTCAGATTCAACCTTGATCGGACTTGCTAACAGAGAGTTGGCTCTTGATAGCTTTGTGCATGTTTCAGGTGCAGCAACTCTCAGAACTGCTACGATAGGAGCTCTCTCAGGTTCAAAATCTGCAGTGTTGGGAGCTTTGATTGATGTTGCGAATACTTCGGTATCTTCATATTGGAAAATCGGAAGTCTGAATACCAATACAGAATTTGCCGGAACAATTAATAATTCATTGTACATGTATTCATCGACTGCAAATAGAGTATTTGTTGAGAAAGTGGGAACCGGATCTCTGACTCTTTCAGGAACAGCTCTTGCATATACCGGAAATACAAATGTTACATCAGGTAAACTTATACTGAAAGGTAACCTGAATTCTCAAAAGGATACTGTATATGTTGCTGCAGACGGTACTCTTGAAGTAATTGGAGCAAGAGCGCTTGATGCAAACAACACAATGCAATACACTAATGGTACCATTGCCGGTGATATTTATGTAAACGGAACTCTGGCTGTTCAGAGTGCTAACTTAAATACTCCAAATGGACTTTACCTAAATGCAAATTCAACCTTTATCGCAAAAGTTGAAAGCGATTCAGTTCCTGCTGCTAGTACTCAATATACATATATCGATCCTGTAACTACTCTTAAAATTGCACCGGTGAAGTCTTATAATGCAGGTGACGTATTCCGCGTATTCTCTGCAGAGGCAGCACCATATATCATCGGATCATTTGGAACAGTTGCAGATGCTGAAAAATGGGATGTTTCAAAATTGTATGTTGATGGTACAGTAAAAGCTCTTGCAGGTGGCAACGGTACTTCAGCTGTAAAAGCTGTAGAAGTGGCTAAAGTGAGCGCTTACTTTATCAACGGAACCCTGATTGTAACTGGTTTGCAGGAAGGAGACACTTTCAAAGTAGTTAATACTTCAGGTGTACTGGTAGACTCTACAGTGAAATTGCCGAAAGGTCTCTATATTGTAGTCGTGAAAACTGCTAAGGGCAATGTTAAATTGAAAGTGGCTAACTTTTAATTAAAACAATATAGGCTCGAAAGAGTATCACAATAAAATGGGGAGGACGAATAGATTTATTCGTCCTCCCTTTTTTATTTTCAGCATTATTGTATTGCTCAAAAAAGTTCCGGATGTGCATTCTCTCTCTGATTCTCATAAATTTAGCTCCGATTTTGCGATTAATCCTCGTTTTCGCCGGAAGCGTTCAATTTTTCTGTTAATTTTGAATTCCTTTACATCGGGGATAATGACATTACGTTTAATTTTGGTTATTACTGCGTTGATATTCGATTTCCATCTTTTATCTGGATTGGCCTTTTGGGCCTATTGATACATCGGCAAATTAAAATATAATATTTATGGAAGAGCATTTAATACAAATTGCACTTCGCCTGAAAGGCCTTCGCGAAGTACTGGAGATTTCGGTGGCTGAAATAGCCTCCATAAGTGGCCTGAATGAAGCGGAATATTTGGCATTGGAGACGGGAGAGCAGGATATTCCTGTGGGTGTTTTGCACCGCATATGCCATAATTATAATGTGGAATTGTCTGCATTATTGTTTGGTGATGAACCCCGCATGACGTCTTACTACCTGACCCGCAAAGGGCATGGTCCCTCGGTGGAGCGTTCGCAACATTACAAGTATCAGTCGCTCGCAGCCGGTTTCGCTGACCGAAAAGCGGATCCCTTCATCGTAACCGTAGAGCCGAGTAACGAACCGATTCACTTGAATGCTCATGCCGGGCAGGAGTTCAATCTGATATTAGAGGGATCGATGCAGATCTCCATCGGGGGGAAACTGTTGCAGCTCGAAGAAGGCGATAGCATCTATTTCGACGCCGCACGCCCGCACGGTATGAAGGCCCTGAACGAACTGCCGGTGAAATTTCTGGCGATGATTATTTGAAATAAAGCCTTCTCTCCCGATAGTTATCGGGCCCTCTAAAAGAGGGGCTAAAAACACATTGCCGAGTTTTAATCTAACAATTAATAATATCGCTCTTCAAAAGTCCCCTCCCGATAGCTATCGGGAGGGGGGATTTAGGGGGCTTCTCTTCTTACATAAATGATAGCAAAATATCTCAACCAAACCACATTCTCTTCGCAGGAAGATTTTACAACAAATTTCAGGGTAGACATCCCCGACAACTTTAATTTCGGATACGATATTGTAGACGAATGGGCCGCCAAGGAGCCCAACAAAATAGCCCTGACCTGGACGAATGACAATCATGAGAATCTCACATTCACCTTTGCCGACATCAAGGAACAAAGCGACCGCACGGCTGCCTATTTCCAATCGTTAGGCATAGGACATGGCGATATGGTGATGTTGATCCTGAAGCGTCGTTATGAATTTTGGTTCTCTATTGTGGCGTTGCATAAGTTGGGAGCAGTCTGTATCCCCGCCACGCACCTGCTGACCGAAAAAGATATTGTTTACCGCAACAATGCTGCCGGCATCAAGATGATTGTTGCTGTAGGTGAAGAGGAGGTCGTTCATCACGTGAACAATGCAATGTCTAAATCCCCCACCGTTAAGCAACTGGTTTCTGTGGGACCCGTCGTGCCCGAAGGCTGGGGTGATTTCACCCAGGGTATTGCAGAAGCTGCACCTTTCGTTCGTCCTGAAAAAGCGAATGATAATGATGATATTTCCCTGATGTATTTTACCTCCGGTACCACTGGGAATCCCAAAATGGTGGCACACGACTTCACGTATCCGTTGGCGCATATTATTACAGCTTCTTATTGGCACAATGTAGGCGAACATAGCCTTCACCTTACTCTTGCCGATACCGGTTGGGGAAAAGCCGTTTGGGGCAAGCTCTACGGACAGTGGATTGCCGGATGTAACGTTTTTGTGTATGATTTCGACAAATTTGCACCGGTCGATGTGCTGCACATGATTGAAAAGTATCAACTTACTTCGTTTTGTGCGCCTCCCACGGTATTCCGCTTCCTGATTCGGGAAGATCTGACCCGCTTTAATCTTTCTTCGTTGAAATATTGCACCATTGCGGGCGAAGCGCTCAACCCGAAAGTTTATGAAGAGTTTCTCAAGCTCACCGGTATTAAACTGAAAGAGGGTTTCGGACAAACTGAAACCACGCTCACCATCGCTACCTATCCCTGGGTGGAACCGAAACCCGGTTCGATGGGAATTGTCAATCCGCAATACGATGTCGATCTGCTGACCGGCGATGGCCGTTGGGCTGAAGACGGAGAGCAGGGTGAAATTGTGATCCGTACGCACGGCAAGAAAGTGCTGGGGCTGTTTAAAGAATATTACCGGGATGAACCATTGACCAAAGAAGCCTGGTACGACGATGTATACCACACCGGCGATGTCGCCTGGCGCGATGAAGACGGATACTTCTGGTTTGTAGGACGTATCGATGATGTGATTAAAAGTAGTGGATACCGTATTGGTCCGTTTGAAGTAGAAAGTGCTTTGATGACACATCCAGCCGTAGTGGAATGTGCGATTACCGGTGTCCCCGATGAAATTCGCGGTCAGGTCGTAAAAGCAACCATCGTTTTATCCAAAGATTACAAAGAGCAGGCAGGGCCTCATTTGATTCACGAAATTCAGGAACATGTAAAAACCGTAACTGCACCTTACAAATATCCCCGTATCATTGAGTTTGTCGATGAATTACCCAAAACCATCAGTGGTAAAATCCGCCGCGTGGAGATTCGGGAAAAAGATATCCAGTAGAGACAAGGCATGCCTTGTCTCATTCTTAGGTCTGCCTTGTCTCATTCTTAAGGCCTGCCTTGTTTCCCGTATAATAAGGCCTGCCTTATTTTAAACAATATTTTAGCAAAAGCGTCGGAGTTATCCGGCGCTTTTTGTATTTTTAGACTTTCCAAAATAATTGATTATGAAGAAACTGTTTATTTCGCTTCTGTTGGTCTTTTGTTGGGTGGCGGCAAATGCACAATACTTTCCCGATGAGTTAGATAAATTGTTTGTGAAGCGCACACTTGTGATGCCGGACGATTATGAAGGGAAGGTGGTCTGTACATTGGTAAAAGAACTGAATAACTTAAAGACGACCAAAGCTGTACTTTATGTACACGGTTATAATGACTATTTCTTCCAGACCGAAATGGCTGAACGTTTCACTCAGGCGGGGTACAGATTCTATTCGGTGGATTTGCGTAAATACGGTCGTTCGTTGCTCCCGAATCAGTCTTTTAATAATGCCCGGAATTTGAACGAATACTTTGCCGACCTGGATACCACATTATCTGTCATGCGAAGTGAAGGCTGCCGTGAGATTATATTGATGGGCCATTCAACCGGTGGATTAATTACCGCGCTTTATACCGATGCCAGAGGAACTAATCTCCCTGTAAAAGCGTTAATTCTAAACAGTCCTTTTTTCGATTACAATGAAAACTGGATTAGTGAAAACATCGCTGTACCAGCAGTTTCACTCTTAGGCAAGCTTTTTAAGAATGCTACGCTCAAAGCCGGGAAGTCAACCGCGTACAGCCAAAGTTTGCATCGCAAATTTCATGGTGAATGGCAATACGATATGAAAAAGAAAAGGCCGGGTTCGGCAGATAAACGCTGGAGTTGGATCGGAGCTATCCATTACGGGCACGAAAAGGTGCATCATGGATTGCACATCGCTTGTCCGGTATTGTCCATGCATTCCGATCGTTCGGTGACCGATGAGGATTGGAATCCGAAATATCAGCTGGCTGATGGAGTCCTTGATGTAAAGGATATTGAAAAATATTCTCATGGTTTAGGCAAAGATGTAACGATCAGGACTGTTCCGGGTGGTATGCACGACCTCATTCTGTCTAAAAAGAATGTTCGCGATGCTGTTTATCGCGAAATGTTCCGCTGGTTGAAGGAGAAGGGGCTGTGATTGGGTATAATAATCAGATTTGATTGTTTATTATGAAGTCTGTTTGTCAATAATCATAGATATGAAGCAAAACCTTATTTTTTTCCTTCAACCTTAGTAGAATAATATTTATACGAGTTCCATGTGAAGCTAAATTAATAATAAACAATGTCACATGAAGATTGAATACAATAATCTCTATACCCATTTTGTATTTACGACACTACATCGTTTCCCCCTGATTTTAGAAGAAAACAGGCAACGCATCGAAAAATACATAACGGGAATTGTCAATAATAACGATTGTAAGATGTACGCTATTTATGCTAATCCAGAACACATGCATTTTATTGTTTCGCGTTCGCCAGATATGGATGAAGAGCGGTTGGTAGGAGTTGTAGCATCTGCTTCTACACGTTTTATTAACGATAACAAACTCTGTAAAGGTATTTTTCAATGGCAGATGTCTTGTTCAGCATTCTCAGTATCCAAAAGAGATGTGGATAAAGTGTGCAAATATATTTTGGGGCAAAAAGAACATCATCGTATTCAGACATTTACTGAAGAATATGATCAGTTTATGAAATATTATCAACAGACAATAAATCCATATAAAATAAGGGAATAAGGTTGGGGTTTGGAGATCTTCTTTTTTCTACTAAGGTTGAAGGAAATGATAAGGTTTATTGAACGCCTTTTTCTACTAAGGTTAAAGGAAATGATAAGGTTTATTGAACGCCTTTTTCTACTAAGGTTGAAGGAAATGATAAGGTTTATTGAACGCCTTTTTCTACTAAGGTTAAAGGAAATGATAAGGTTTATTGAACGCCTTTTTCTACTAAGGTTAAAGGAAATGATAAGGTTTATTGAACGCCTTTTTCTACTAAGGTTAAAGGAAATGATAAGGTTTATTGAACGCCTTTTTCTACTAAGGTTAAAGGAAATGATAAGGTTTATTGAACGCCTTTTTCTACTAAGGTTAAAGGAAATGATAAGGTTTATTGAACGCCTTTTTCTACTAAGGTTAAAGGAAATGATAAGGTTTATTGAACGCCTTTTTCTACTAAGGTTAAAGGAAATGATAAGGTTTATTGAACGCCTTTTTCTACTAAGGTTAAAGGAAATGATAAGGTTTATTGAACGCCTTTTTCTACTAAGGTTAAAGGAAATGATAAGGTTTATTGAACGCCTTTTTCTACTAAGGTTGAAGGAGAAGGGATTCTAATCCGCAATCGAAGAATTTAAACCATAATAATTCCATGCTCAAAGATTTTTTATCAATTGCATTAAGTTCGGCTGCGGTTTATGTTTTTATCGTATTGGCGATTCGCTTGTTTGGCAAGAAGGAGTTTGCCCAGCTGTCGGTAAGTGATTTGGTTTTTGTATTGCTGATCAGTAATGCTGTGCAGAATGCAATGGTGGGTTCCAATTCTACATTAAGCGGGGGATTGGTCGCCGCATCGACCCTGTTTATATTGAACTACATATTGAAATTTTTAATGTATAAGTTCCCGTCTTTCCAAAAGATGATTTCCGGCGAACCTATTCTGCTCATTTATCATGGCAAAGTGAATGATGAGCACCTGAAGAAAGCCCGTATATCTGTCAACGAATTGATTGAAACCATTCGTGAGCATGGCTGTCAATCTATACTCGATGTAGATCTTGCGATGATGGAATCGGATGGGAACATTAGTGTGCTATCGAACGATTTTACCAGACGAAGTACACATGACAGAAAACGGCGGAAAAAGCTTGTGATCCAACAATAATTATCCGATTAAGTTATTAACAATAAACAACTTGAAATATGACCAAAAGTAAACCCTTTCTTCTGGAAAATGAGATTCCATGGGAGCCACTCAATGAAGGCGTCAGCCGCCAGATGCTGGGATATGATGTGCAGGTGATGATCGTGAAAGTCTCTTTTGAGGCGGGAGCTGTCGGAGCCTTACATTCGCATCCGCATTCGCAAAGCAGTTATGTCGCATCAGGCAAATTTGAAGTCGAGATTGACGGTGAAAAGAAGATTCTTTCTACTGGTGACGGCTACTTTATAGCACCGGAGCTGATGCATGGTGTGAAGTGTATTGAATCCGGAGTGTTAGTTGATGCTTTCAGCCCTTTGCGGGAGGATTTTTTAGAATAGTATTAGCACACAGATAACACAGATTTGAATCGATCTTCACAGATTAAGAATATCCGAGCAAATTCGTGTGGGTTGTATCCGCATCATCTGTATGCCATAAAAGATAATAATATGAAGATAGTTTTTCTTGATGCCTACTCTGTAGGTGAGGTTGACATAACACCGATTTCTCATTTGGGTGAATACATTCAGTACGAAACCACTTTACCTGAACAAGTAATCGAGCGTTGTGCCGATGCTGATGTCGTGATTACCAATAAAGTTAAACTGATGCAACCCGAACTGGAAGCGTTGCCCGGTCTGAAGCTTATCTGTATAGCGGCAACCGGCATGAATAATGTCGACCTGAGTTTTGCCGCGAAGAAAGGAATTGCAGTGAAAAATGTCGCCGGTTATTCCACGGACAGTGTGGCGGAATTGACCTTTACTTTAGTATTGGGATTGATACACCAAACTGTATACTATGATCAATATGTCAAAAGCGGTGAATACGGAAAAAGTGGTTTGTTTACGCACCATGGCCGTCCGTTCTTTGAAATTAAAGGTAAGAAATGGGGCGTCATCGGGATGGGAAGCATCGGCAGCCGTGTAGCTGATATTGCTTCTGTATTAGGTGCAACGGTTTCTTACTATTCCACTTCGGGCAAAAATCTTGATGCGGGATATGCCCACAATCATCTTGATCAATTGTTGGCCGAGAGCGATATAGTCTCTATTCATGCACCGTTGAATGACCGTACGCATAATCTGATCAACTACGAAAGACTCTGCCGCATGAAGCAGGGCGCTTATCTGATCAATGTCGGTCGGGGAGGGATTGTCAACGAAGTCGATCTGGTGCGGGCATTGCGCGAGAATCGCCTGGCCGGTGCTGGTCTCGACGTGTTCGAACAAGAGCCGTTAGCCGCTGATCATCCCCTGTTGGCAACCGATATTCAGGATAAACTATTATTAACTCCGCATGTAGCCTGGGCATCCGTTGAGGCACGCCAGCGATTGGTCGATACAATGGCTAAGCATATTGCGGTACATTTTGAGTTGAAATAGGGAGGTTTAAATACTAAATGCTATGCCATGAGCAAAATATCAGAAATATATGATGCTGTTTATCAGGATGGATCAACTATAGAAGGGGATAAATTCATTTCTATAATTGAACCTGAACTTAGTTCGATCTTAAAATCCCCGACTGACGACTATGATGAAAGGTGCAAATTGACCCGATTGGTTGCCGATTATGCATTAGCTTTATCTCAAAAAGGGTTCCTTTATAAAGCGTTACCCTATTTGGGGCGTGCGATTTTCCTCTTCGAAACCGATGAAAAGTTAGCGGGCAAGGATTTGCTTAACGAGCCGATGTATGAATCGCTGATCTGGATGCGGGGAGAAGTCTATTTCTACCTGAAGAAATACTCTCTGGCCCGGGAAGATTTCAAAAGACTTCATACAAAATGGCCGGAGAATCATCGATTCAGGAACTGGTATAATGCCTGTGTCAGTCGTAACGCTACCCGGGTGCAATGGGGTGCTGCATCATTGCTTGTGATCTATTTTATTGCCAGATATATGTTCGGCATTGAGAGTGAAATATTATTCTGGATCAATCTGGTCGGTGTACTTGGATTTATTGCCAGCCTTGTTTCGGAATTCATAATGAGGCTAAAATAAATTTCAACACGATATCAACCTTAATACCTTCCAACCATGAATGAAGATTTTGTCCGCTGTAAACCCTGCGGCTATGTAATGAAAGAGAGCGACCTGAAAGATGTTTGTCCCGCTTGCGGAATGCCGCGAAGTGCGTTTGAACCCTATCGTGAACGGGTTTCTATATACCGTAAATTAATTCTGGGATTTGATATTCATCCCATTGCCATTCACCTGTCGCAGACCTTTGTTGCGTTAATTCCCATTCTGATTATTGTTAGGATGATCTTCCCGGATCTCTTTTCAGATACGCTGATAGCCGTTACCAATTTCAGCATTTATGTTTTACCCTTTACTCTTATTCTGTCAACTATTTCCGGTGTAATGGATGGTTATACCCGATTCAAGACTTTAAATTCACCGCTATTGAAAGTGAAAATGATTTTCAGTGCGATCATATTGGTCTTTTCCTTTATCCAGTTTTTTATAACCAAGCCGGGCGAATTTACTGCAGCAACACTAATCCTTAGTCTGATTTGTCTGGCTTGTGCGGTTAAGTTAGGTCTTTGGGGAAAGAAACTGATCGATGTAATATTACCGGGTTCCCTGGTTTTCAATTATAAAAACAAAAAGATAAAAGTGTAATCTTTTGGGTGGGTTTCGTTGTTCTAAATAGACAGATTCTACTAATACAGACATCTCACAAATCTTTAAATCATACAATTATGGGAAAACATGGTGTTGAAATCCTGGATTTGGATGTTAATCATCTGATTCAATTGCTTAATGAAGCATTGTGTGAAGAGTGGCAGGCTTATTACCAGTATTGGATCGGGTCCAGAATTATGGAAGGGCCGATGCGTAGCGAGATCGAACCGGAACTTTTATTGCATGCCACACAAGAGCTGAACCATGCTACGCTGGTAGCTACCCGCATCATTCAATTGGGCGGAATGCCTGTGACTAATCCTGCCGACTGGTCAAAATTCGCCAAATGCAAATATGCAGATCCTACAGATCCTTATGTTGAAGTTATCCTGAATCAGAATCTGGAGGGGGAACGTTGTGCAATTCAGCGCTACAAAGAACTGGCTGACTTTACCAACGGCAAAGATCATGCTACTCACCAAATGGCGACTACCATCTTAAATGAAGAGCTGGAACATGAACAGGATATTGAAGAGTTCCTCACTGATATCAACCGGTTGAAAGAAGATATTAAGAAATTCAGGCTGTAAAGCCCTGTTTGACTATAATTAAACGTGCTGTCTCTCCAAGACGGCACGTTTTGTTTTTGTCATCATGTCTTAACCATTATTATCTCGAAGCTCTTTTTACTAATCCGTACCTTTGCAGATGAATTATAGAATTATCACTTACATTGTTGATGCGGTAAAAAGATTCACCTCTGAATCTGTGGGTATCTGATCAATCCGTGTCATCCGTGTGTTAATAATTATTTGAAATGAAGAAGAACATTTGCGCATTATTCGATATGGACGGCGTTTTGCTGGATACAGAATCGCAATACGATATTTTCTGGCATTCGATGGGGGAGAAGTATAATCTCGGCATCGAAAAATTTGAGAAGAAGATCAAAGGAACTACCCTGGTTTCGATTCTGAAAAACTACTTTTCGCATCTTCCCGATTCTGAACACGATATCATCAAAGAGTCTTTAATCGATTTCGAGAAAAACATGACTTACTCCGATATTCCCGGAGCCTTGAAGTTTATCGATGAACTGAAATCTAACGGGATTAAAGTAGGGATGGTCACCAGCTCAGATGATGAAAAACTGACTGCCGTTTTTGCTCAAAGAGCAGGATTCGACAAAATATTCGATACGATCGTCTCTGCCAATCGCATTACACAAGGCAAACCTCACCCGATGTGTTATCTGCTTGCCGCAAAAGATCTGGGCATAGATCCGGCCAACTGCTATGTGTTTGAAGATGCTTTATCGGGCATTCAGGCGGGAACTGATGCCGGAATGACGGTAATCGGTCTGGCTACAACCAATCCGGTGGAAATGATTGAGGATAAAGTGGCGAAAGTGATTCCGCATTTCGAGGACTTCACTCTGGAGGAATTAAAAGAGATATAATTATCAGCGATCTATCAGACTATAAAAAAGGAGCTGCTTTTCCATACGGGAAAGCAGCTCCTTTCGATTATATACTTGCTCAATTCGGAGAATTCTTCAGTTTGACAAGAACTGACTAATCAACTTTTAGTTTCGGGTTTATGGTATCTTTAGTTCAAGTCTGCGACTTGGACTTTATATTTCATTAGTTTTCAACTAATATTTGATTTCTACCACAATCAGGTTCTTTGTTCTTTTGTGATTTTTCCAGTTATAAACTGTTTATGTTTTAGGTCCAAGTCACAGACTCATATCTTTACGTGATATAAAAATACAGCTAATATTTAGAAGAAACTTCATTGTTATAGAAGAAATGGCCTCTAATAGTGTAAAACAGCTCAGACTAAACACGAGACATCGATGTAGCGTTCAAGGAATCACACTATTAGAGCTTCTTCAAGAGTTTGAACAGTACTTAAGGATATGCGCATTGTTGCATAATCCAGCATAAAATATGAGTAAAGACGAAAAGAAGAGGAACCATTTAAAGCTTTGATCTATTATCAACTTAAAACTAATTACTTATGGTAACTCCAGTAAAGTATTCGGTAGGACTAGATTGTTCTAAAGAAGAGTTTGTAGCTGCAATGTCGTTGTTTACCAGTGATCAAAAGATTACAGTCAAAGCGACTCGAAAGTTCAAAAATACAGCAAAAGGATTTAGTGATTGTGATCATTGGATCTGTCAACACAAGAAAGTAGATGTTGCTATTGTATTGACAATGGAGGCTACAGGTAATTACCATGAGAATCTGGCTTATTACTTCTATAATCAGGGGTATATAGTAAGTATTGTATTGCCGAATAAGGCGAAGAAATACATGCAAAGCCTGGGGCTAAAGAGTAAAAACGATACAATTGATGCAAAGGGACTTTCTCAAATGGGAGCAGAACAGAGACTTCCTGCCTGGGAACCATTTTCACCATCTGTTTATGAGCTAAGAACCCTAACCCGTTTTTGTGAGCAACTGTCAATGAACCGGACACAGCTTATGAATCAATTATCAAGCATGGAATATGGCATGTTTCAGGTCGAAGAGGTTAAGGATAGCTTGCGCTCTCTTATTCAGCTTATTGAAACGCAGATTGCAGAGACAAAGGTTCGCATAAAAGAGTTGATCAGTAGAGATGAAAAGATACGTGAGCGATACGATAAAATCAGTCCTATCAAAGGGCTTGGGCTACTTACTATTGCTACAATTATAGCAGAAACGAATGGCTTTAAACTCTTTGAAAATGAACGTCAGTTAACCAGCTATGCCGGTTACGATATTATAGAGAATCAATCCGGAAAAAGAGTCGGGAAGACTAAAATATCGAAGAAAGGAAATAGCCATATTCGTCGTATAATGCATATGGCATCTTTGAATGTCGTCAAGTATAGAGAACCTAAATTCGTGAATCTATACAATCGGATAATGAGTAAAACGACAATCAAAATGAAAGCCTATGTCGCTATTCAAAGAAAACTTTTATGCTTAACATATTTCTTGTGGAAAAGAAATGAAGCGTATGACGCAAATTACGAAGCAAAACAAAGCAATCCAGGTATAGATAAAAAAGTAGGTGGAATAAATCCACCTACACAAGATGAACTGCCAAACATTGCTGTTGGTAGTCCTCTTTCAATTCCACAAATATAGGAAAAATAATTGCGATTTTATTTGGATATTAAGACAGTACCTCGAACCAGAGTTACCTCCTTATACCTGCGCTAAAAGAGGAATTGACTATCATCTAATATTACACCACGATTTTTTCCCAACCTATTTTTTTGACTTCATCCAAAACCAGCCACGGGATCAATACCGCAATGATCAACAGGAATATGACAAACCACAGGTATCCCGATACAAACCAATGGATTACTCCGAAAGTGGCAGGTACCATAAGTGTGATTATCGACCGGATAAAAGTGGTTCCTTTGGATGCACTGACAATAGTGGAGCTAAATGGCAATTTCCGAATCGTAAGATAGGATATGATAGTACTTACGGATAGTATATTAAAGCAACCCAGCAGCAGGTTTGGGATAACTACCGGTCCTAAAACCAGCGTTCCCAACAGGCACAATACCAAAACAATGGGAATGTAAAAACAGACAATTGC
Organism: Bacteroidales bacterium; assembly: GCA_963668555.2. Classification (GTDB taxonomy): domain Bacteria; phylum Bacteroidota; class Bacteroidia; order Bacteroidales; family UBA7332; genus CAXXIC01. The sequence continues at coordinate 1,812,323 of CAXXIC010000001.1, read as the reverse complement.
CGCCTTCACGGCACCGCAAATCACCTCTCCGGGGGCATTTACCGGTGTAATATTGAATATCCAGGCGGCTTTGAATTTCTCGGAATAAGGTAAGTTCTGCAACACCGAAATCAGCACAAAACTACTAAAGTACACCACCAGTAACATCGCAGGCAGCAGTCCTTTATTGCCGTCAGTCGGATGAAAAAGCGAGGGGTGATTAATAGCAGTCATCACCAGAAATACAATGACATATCCGAATGACGGGTATACTTTCATCTTGAAATCGCGGCTACGGCTCATCATTTTCCAGGAGAAAAGAAAACCCATATACTCGCTTCCGGAGTGTGTCAGTTTGGCAGCCAGACGTTCCACCCGTGTAACTTTCACAGCAGTACCACCTGCATTTGCACGATTTACTGCTGCCCTGCTTTGCTCATTATTGCCGGAGGAGAGCATCGCCAGCTTTTGATTAAACAGAGGCGCGAAGTATCGCACCACTATCCATACCGAGATTACAGGCACAAAAAGGGACAATATCACACTGATCAGTCCATCACCAGTGAAGTTTAGTTTCGAGATGGACAGGCTGCTGTCTGCAAACCAATACGGGGGATATAATCGTATAAACGGTAACTCGTAAATGTTGGTGCCGGCCATAGTTTTGCTGCTCATCATGCGGGGCAATATCTGAAATCCCCCATACACTATGATTGCAAATCCAATCTGGATGTAGTTGATAATCGATTGAAACTTAGCCGGCGTAGTTATCTTCAGGATCAACAGATACACCGCATTGATCAGGAAAATACTTAACAAGGTACTCAGCAGAGCCATGAGTAAAAAGGGGAATAGCATTCCCCAACCCGCCATGATCGTACTGGCTATCCAGGCAGGAATAAAGAGCGGTATCACGATAAGGCTGGTCCGGATGGCAATATGCAACAAACGGGCTAATACAAATGTCGCGTCAGAGACCGGTTTGGGCAGAATAATAAAGTTGTCGCGCACATCAATCAGTACCGAAGTAAAATCAGTGATGAGCATGATGGAGACCATGAAAATATACATCGAGAAAAAGAGTGTCAGCTTTGTGATCATCTGGTCCCCGATTCCAAAACTATACAGGAAGAATAATCCCAGAATGAGCGAACCGAAGACAGTGCCCAGCGTTGCCCTGTTTACCTCCTTCTTTTCGCGTGCCTGCTTCATGCTCCGGTAAGCCGTTGGCCGACGGTTATCCATCGTAAGTTTGGCAATAAGTATAGCCCTGAGTTGAAACATATCAACTCCTGTCTTGCGGTACAGAGAGGTGGGCAAAAGGAAGAAACGGAGAAGAAATGTATCAAGAAAGTTCATAATAGGTGGTTTTTGCGGATCGCGGAATTAGCTCTCGAAAATATTCATTAGTTTATCACTGGCTTCGTGCATCGAATCGCTTGCTGTGAGTCGTGCAAATATTTGTTCCAGACTGGTATTGTCCTGACTTCGCTTCAACTCTTCGAAAGTACCGTCTGCAACCACATTCCCTTCATTAATCAGTATAATACGATCGCTCACCTTCTCCACCACATCCATCATGTGGCTGCAATAGAAGATCGTTTTTCCACTTTTAGCCAGTTTGTCAATCAGCTCTTTGATAATGATTACGCTGTTGGCATCGAGACCGCTGAGCGGTTCATCGAGGATTATGATATCCGGATTATGCAGCAGGCCCGAAGTGATCAGTACCTTTTGTTTCATCCCCTTGCTGAAAGTATCCATTCGCTGATCTTTATTTGCCCCCAATCCGAAAGCATCAAGCATACGACCGGCACGCTCCTTCACTACCTCTTGCGGAAGATTATAGAGTGCCCCCATCAAGGTGAGAAACTCATTGGGGGTAAGCACATCGTAAAGTTCGGCAAGCTCAGGAACATAGCCAATCAGGCTTTTCACTCCCATCGGGTTTTTCTTAATGTCAATTCCTTTTACAATAACTTCGCCTGTAAAGTCAGAGATGAGTCCGGAGAGGATTTTTACCGTAGTACTTTTACCGGCGCCATTCGGTCCGATATAACCGATCACCTGGCCGGGCATGATATCAATGGTTATATTATTAAGTACATGTTTGGTGCCGTATGACTTATTCAGATTGCGAATGCTGATGATAGGTTCCATTAGTTATATTTTTTGAATCAATAAATATTCTGTTTCAGAAAGGGAATGCTAAATTATGAAATTAATGCAATCCGGGATCTTTGTTCTTTATGTTTTTACCAGTTTTAAACTGGTTTTGTTTTAGGTCCATGTCACAGACTTAAACTAGTGTTACTTTCTTATACTTGAGCTTAAAGGCGCCCATTCGTTGGCTTTATCGAGCCATTTTTTTATAGACGCTTTATCGTCCATTTTTTTATAGATCGCCACCAGATTAATCGCTATTTCGCGTTTAATATCTCTTTGGGCATCAGTGCATTTTTCAATTGTTGAGGTATAGATATCTATTGCCTTCTGATTCTCGCCTTTTCCCATATAAGCATATCCGAGTTCCCGGTAAAGCATCTTATTGTTGGGATCGTTTTTAATTGCATCGTTCAACACTTTGATGGCTTTGTCAAATTCTTTCAATGCATTGTAAGCATAAACCAACTCAAACTCCAGTCCTTCGGTATGGGGCGATTGTCTATATACTTTTTCCAGAATAGGTAATGCAGCCTGACATTCATCTATCGCATTTAGTTTCTCCCCAAATCTAAGATCATGTTTTATAGGATCGTTGATCTTGTAGCTTTGCAACCATTCCGGCTCACTCTTTAGGTTCCACTCTTTCATCCATTTAGTGTCCAGAATGGAGCAGGGGTTTGTAGCTTTGCTTAGTCTTACTTTTATGGAATGGGTATTAGATTGCGGGACAAATACCATTTTCTGGTTTTCGACCTTGATCATTCCCTGTATATCCACCGTAAAACCTGCCGTTGCATCCAGATAAACCACTCCACAAGGATATTCTCCGGTTTCATTATACGATTGAAATACCACCCATTTGTTCTCGCATTCATAGAATTTCTGTTCGAATTTGAATGGAATGTACTTTTTTACCTCTGCAAGGTCGGGTAACGTGTTGCTCATAGCCTTATCCAACACTTTCATCATTTGTCCAAACTCTTCCGGGCTATAGCCAACGGATGCATAAACGACTTTTCCGTTTCTGTCGATAATATAATTACGTGGAATAGATTGCGCAGCAAACTTTGCGAAGATTGATTTATCCGGGTCGGGAAACATCGGTAAGTCTAATCCTGCCTTTTCCTTAAAGGCATTTATTTCTTCTGCGGAATGTCCTCTGCCGATCACCAATAACCGGAAGTCTTTGTCACCTTTGTATTTCTTCCAGATATTTTCCTGCAAAATCGGAAGTTCCATTCTGCATGGGCCGCACCAAGTGGCAAAGAAATTGATTAATACGACATGACCTTTTAATTTTGAGATCTTCTGGCTTTCTCCTTTTTCTGTCAAATAGTCAAAGTCTGGGACTTGTTGCCCTTTCTGTACAATATCTCCCTGTGAAAAGATAGAAGTTGCGGAACAGCAAAGTAGCAAAATGAACAAAATACGTTTAATCATGATGTATGCTTATTGGATGGGTTATCTGAATTAAAATATGAGCTTTGATTTTAATCAAAGCTTTACCTCTGGTGGAATCTTTCTCTCTCATCGACGGATTAAAATCCATCGCTACAACATCATCCGCACCTACGGTGCTTGCACTCCCTAGCGCTGCGTTCCCGAATTCGAGATTGTGCAGGAAATCTAACCGGTTTAGAATTCGGGAATTCTTCAATTTGACAAGGCCTCACTAATCAATCCTTTACCTCTGGTAGAATCTTTCTTTCATTTTGGCGGGCTTTATCTTCCGCTACGCGGAAAATGGTTACAAACCGTTTAGATATTGGGCACAGGTTACGCTATCGCTAAACCTGCGCCAGAGTTTCCTCTTATATTTGCGATAAAGAGGGGACAAGCTATGCTGAACGAAGGAATTATTATTCATTTAAAAGCTTCCTTACTTCAGGATTAATAGCATTCGGATCAAGTTTATCGGTTATATCTAAATATTTTCTTGCACTATCTTTTTGTAAAAAGTAGGTGTAATCAGCTGTCAGTTGACTGTATGCCTGAGTGTTTTTGGGATTAATAGCAATGGCCTTTTTAGAGCATTCTATGGCTTTATTTAGTTGGGTTTCATCTTTGGTTTGATAAAACAATTGACCATAACTTATTGCCATACAAAGCCAAATATTAGATATGTTGGGATTGAGTTGGACTGATCTCTCGAAATATTCAATTGATTCCTGAAATTTTTGTTGTCTTCCCAATAAATTGCCGAATCCCCAATAAGCTTCGGCATTTGTACTATCCAACAGCCAGGCTTGATTAAATCTCTTCATTGAAATGTCTAAATTATTTGCGTAGAAATAATGCCAACCGCTTTGTATGTAATGTTTGGATGCAATCTTTCTGTCTTTGAAAATTGAATCGCATTGATGAAGAAATTCATTGTCCGCATCTAATTGAGCTTGACTTTTAGTTGTTCTTCCATACATGGGTAGGAGATTTATTTGATCAGAATTATTGGAGGCCTTAAAAGAACATTCGGTCAAAGCAAAAAGTGAAATAAAACAAATTACGATTGCAGGTCTCATGTGTGTTGAGTTTAGTAGATTGTAATGTTTAATTGTACAGTGGTTTATTTGTCTTCGGATACTTGCCACAAGCAGAGCTGTCTGCCCTCCCTAGCGCAAGTTCACCGCAGTGTAACTCATGCTGGAAATCTAACCGGTTTGTAACCGGTTTAGAATTCGGGAATTCTTCTCTTCAACAAGGTTCAATATTAACCAGTCCTTTACCACCGGCAAAATCAATCGCACTACTATACGGATAATTTTCCTGACGATCAACAAAGCCGGCTTTCACCGGATTGTCATGTATATAGTCGATTGCCGATTCGATGGCAAAGGCTTTGGATGAAAGCTCTTCAGGTTGATTATGCTGTTGCCAGAACTGATATTTGCTGTTATTGGAATTTCTCGTTCCGGCTCTTTCAAACATCCAGAGCATCCAGTCTTTTCTGCTTTCCTGCGGATTTTCGACGATAGCCTGTAATATCTTTTTTGCTGTGAATTTCTTCAAATCCCTCATTACATCTTCTAATGGATTGGCTTTTTGTTCTATGACGAGATGGACATGATTACTCATGATTACCCAGGCATATACAATCAATCCTTTCTTTTCAATGCAATAGTTGAGGCTTTCTACCAAAATATCCTTATACATCGGTCTTGTAAATACATCTATCCAATTTACCGTGGCGAATGTAACGAAATAGACAGCTTCGGAATTTCGAAATTTATATTTGCGACTCATCGTTTCTTTTTATTTTAGGTCCAAGTCACAGACTCGAACCAGAGTTACCTCCTTATACTTGCGCTAAAAGATAGAACCAGATTTTACCTCTCATACTTGCGCTAATATGGGCAGTTGTTATTCCAGTTTGACTATGTAATTTAGGCTATCGAGTTGTCGTTCAGTTAAATCGATTCGTTTATAAATATGTTTTGAACTTAACGGTGTTTCATGATCCAATGATTCTAGAGTTTTTCTCTTATAAAACAGAATTGAAAGTCCTCCATATTCTCTGGCAAAACCTTTCCATGTAATTTGAAATACTTCAGGCTTAACAGTATCTGAAGGCAAGATTGCATTTTCATTATTTGAAAAATCAATAACATATTTATATTTGATTACATTATTCGTTCCAACATCAAATACGTTGTAGGCTATATTGTATGTATAGCTACTGTCCTTATAAGGGTGAACATAATAATATAATGAATCATTTGATTTATTGATAATTTCCAAATCATTATAGAATCTATCACCACATGATAATAGAAAGATGCTAAGTATCAAAATAATAAGGTTAAGTTCGCTTTTTCTCATAATAAATGAATCTTGTGTGACACGTTGGAGATCGTGTGGTTACTCCATATATTTGCGCTAAAAAGGAGAAAAATTACAATAAACAAAGGCAGATCATTGATCCGCCCTTGTTTGTCGGAGTCTATTCAGCGATGCCAGCGTATTAGTTAGCTTTTACTCTTGCTTTAAATACAGGTTTGCCCGATTTTAAGATGGAGTCATTTTCAAATGAGGAATTGTAGTGACCGGCGGGTAGATCTGTGAAGGTAAAGGCATTGCAGGCTCTGGCAGCTTTGACGTGTGGAGTCATTGCTGTATTTATTGCCGTTGCAGCCATATTCACAACTGCACCAAGCAAACCTCCACCACCTACTGAATTTACAGAGGTGTCAACTGACATTGTACCCCTTCTGGAGTAAATAACAGTATTGGTCTTTGCTGATTTTGCAATATATTCGACTTCTACAGTAATTGAACCCCCGATTGCAGATTTCTGCCATTGATGGATGATTGTGAAAACAACGATATCGGCATTGAAATAGTTTGTGAATTTATCCAACGGTTTATCGATAAAGATGTCAGCGTCATAAGCACTTTCATTCTTGAATATCTCCATGGAGAGGTATGGGGGGATTACATAATATCCCTTCTCGCAAAGAGGTTGATTCAATGTGGTGAAAAAGAATTCCTTCGCTTCAACTTTGTTCGTTTTATTGATCGGAGGCATGATTAATACTGTGGAAAGCTTTTCCTTGTAGAATTCAGGATATGCCGCTATTCTTGACGTTTTGGAGGTCTCGCAACTTGAAATGAATAAGGCAACTAATGCTATAACTACGAATTTGATATATTTCATTATTGAATATTTTTGATGATTTGACCGATAAATGCTTGTGATTCCGGATAAAGGGCGACTTCTTTTTCCAGCATTTCTTTTCCTTTTTGAGCTTCTCCGATTTGAATTAGCAGATATCCATAGTCAGCATATACGCCGGGAGGAACACATTTCCGGGTTCCTTTCTGCTTTTTGATTATGCTTTCATAGGTCTTAATCAGAGCATCTCTATCTTGATCGGAGTGGCTTTTGATAAAATTGTACGTAGCATCAGAATACTTTCCCCAGGTATACATTTGGGGAGCCTGGGTAGTACAAGATGCAAGAAGCAGCATTACTGCAAAAGATGAAATTAGGTTCTTAACTGTCATGGGAGTGAGATTTGTTTAGTTTCTTGTGATGATGTGAATATTTCTTTCTTTATAATTGTGTTTCCTTCCGATTTAACGGTAATCCAGTGTCTGCCCACCGGAATTGTATATACATTGCCTCTAACGCCCATTTTTTTTTGTTTATCCACTTTTGCTATAAAAGGAGTATTATTGTCAATAGTCACTTCGACACCGTCGCGGTATTCAGTCTGAGTCTGGATAAACTGAAGCAATGCTTCTTGCGGTTTTCCTCTCGATTCACTGGTCATACCCACCTTACACGATGTCAGATAGGTGGAACATAGTATGATTGCAAATACAGTTATCTTGCTAAAGAATGATCTCATTTTGTTTCCTCCTGTATATAATAATTATTCAACGCTTTTTCATCAATAGTGCCTTCCACGAATTCAACCAATGAGTATTCTGTCAGAGGAGTTTCGCCACCCACTTCGGTTACCTTTATTTTACCCACGGTTTTTCCCTGTATTTCGATCATTATACCGGTTTGCGGGTTACGTACTTTCTTTCCTTTTTGTTTTACGGTAAAGAGATCTCCTTTTTCGATTCCCTGACTTTTTCCACCGGAAATAATCGTGGCATCGGCATCTTTAGCTAAGAAATAGGCTTTCCAGGGGCGATCCATACAGTTGTTAATCAAATTCTCTACCAATTGTGATATCGCAGCTGAGATAGCCTGATCATCGAGTGTCGCATCGTATCCGGCTTTACTTCCTACACCCATCGTGGTTTTGGTTTTCGTTTCAGCTTCACCGTGCGCCTCTTCGGTGTAAATAATCAGTCCGGTGGATACATCGATCATTCTGAGGTTTACCCCCACTTGTACAATTTGTTGTTTTGAAGCGGAAAAGACTCCATCATTGCCGATGTTTTTTCTTCCATATTCCGTAATCGATCCGAGAATAATGAAATCGGCTCCAATCTGATTTTTTAAACTGTCCGGCAGATTATTACTTTCTCCCAATACCTTACTGATATCCGTCCGTTCGATAAGCAGAAATTTACCGGTAGAGGCAAGCTTTGACGATAAAATGTCAATGGCCTGTTTTTCTAAAGGATCATTTGCCTTGTCATAAAACAGACCTTTGGCATATTTGCTCTCATTGGAGAAGCGGGCAATAGCCACCTTTCGTTTCAAACTTTTCCCTTGCGGTTCAGCTGTTACTGTTGTTGTCTGTGTCTGTGTAACTGTTTTTTGAGCTTGACAAAGTGGGATCCCACTCAGCAACAACCCAAAAATCAGACCAATAGATGTTTTCTTCATATTTGTAAATAATTAATTGTGACGGATGATCTGGTTTGTGGTATCTTTAGTTCTGCGACTTGGAGAGGAGGGTGCGATCTTCATCTGAATCCGGCCTCTCCAATTATTTAATGTTCAACTGTCAGCATCAACGTATCTTCTTTCCTTTGGCGCTATTATCCGGTTGCAATACCTGACTCCGGTGATGTTTGCACCAGCTCCTCCCCATTTTGGGGAGGTTGGGAGGGGTCTGAGCGGCAGCCTGCAAAGAATCAATTGTTGATTATTCTTTACGGATAAGTTATGCTGAACAAAGGGGATATCAGTTATCCCTGATACAGCGGACATACATTCCCTCAATACCGATTAACTGTTCAACTGAATTTGCATTATAATCGTAGTAAAAATAATTCTGTTCAAAACCATTAAAGTTGGGATTGATAAGCGTGGAAGACCAGAAATAGGCATCAAATCCCAGCCCTGCGAATCTACCGATGCTTCTACATCCACCTAGCAATGCATTAAAATCTTTATTGGAGCTATTTTTAGCCAGATAATTTGAAAGGGTTCTCAAATCGGAAACTGACGGCACATGCCATCCCGGAGGTGCGATAAACTTATAGCAAAGAGATGTGGAGTATAAATGCCCGTATTGTTTACCTAACGTGGCATCATAATCATAATCCGCGTACCCCCCCGTCTATGAAGTTGGTTTCCCATAAACTATCGGTTGTGATATGAAAGATAGGGTCTCCGTTTCTGAAGTGTGTCGTCCGCAGGTTTTCCAACATCCAGGTTTGATTCCCGATAGTTGCGTAGTGGTAAACATTTCCGTCATAATCTGTAACTGTTCCACTAGAAGGCCTTTCACCATGAGTCATAAATGAAACGTCAACTCCATCACCTTGTACGAAAGATATATAGCCAATAGTTACACCCGGCGACAAATAGTAAACCGTATTGGGCTCTAAATTTGTAAGAGTAAGCTCTACTGTGCCGTAGTTGTTTTTGAATGGATAGCTTTTTGTATCACCATCCTCTGACTTAAAAAGATTGAGATGAAGCTCTTTGATTCTGCTTTTGTGTCCGTTGGTGTGCAAAGTCGCCCGGATTGTAGCGGAGGTTTGCGTCACGTTATAGACCGAATCGATTCTAAAATCAAACTGAAAATTGTAATCTGTATCATCTTCTTTCTCGCCACAACCGGACAAGGATAAGATGAAAATAACGGTCAGAATCAGGTAGGTAAAATAATGTTTCATTCTGTGTGTGATTTTATTTGAGAGTTTGTCCGAACGATTTTTCTTTCAGGGGATTAAAGTGATCTACTTGATTTAGCTTGTTATACCTGAAAGATTCTTAAAGATCTAATTGTAATAACTCGCTGTTGATGTTTTAGTTGTTTCGTCCTAACTCTGTTTTTGGTAACTGTCATTAATTTACCGTTGTTCGGAGAACGACCCTTCGTCGGGGCGGAATCTGTGATCCGGCCCTCTAAATATTATCAGGATCTGCGATCCAATATAGTTATCTTTCATCTTCAACCCGGTAAAGGTCTATTTCTAACAGCTATTCTCTGTTCAGTTGTGTATATATTGATATTCAGTTTTTCTGAATTTATTTTTTCGGATCACAGATCCTCAAAAACGTTTTCCGATACAAACGCCAATTCTGGGATAGGCATCTATTATTGTATTTCCAAACAACCGGCCTGCACCTAAGCAAAGCTCTCCGGTGACACCATTCCGGGTGAGAAACTTGAATCCGAATGCAGCGCCACATCCGAAAGAAGTGACTGCCTTCGAATAGACCATTGGTGTGGAACCTGTTGCGTTGTAGACCTCCCCAGTTTCATCATATGTATAGCTGTAATTATAATAGGAATATTTATTATGCTCTCTCACCACTGCCATATTTCCTTCAATAAAAAAGCCTGATGCCTTCTTTTCTCCGAAGTAGATGCGATAGTAGGGCAGGAACATTGAGCGCAACGTCATATCTTCTGCTTTCTCCAACGAAAAGGCAGCGGTTAAACCAACACCCATATTATCGGTGATGAATCGTTCATAGTTAAGCTCCGGAAGACCGAAGATTGGAGTGGCCACGTTAAGTCTGATCTCGTTGTTGTCGTGAATCTTTTTTGATTCAATTCCGCTTTCGTTATCCTGGCTGAAAGTGTTCAGGCTCATTGCCAGGATTGAGAGACTGATAAGGATTACTTTTTTCATTGTGTGTGATTTCTATTTGTGTAAATGATTAAATACAATATTTTCCTATTGTTTTTCGACTCTTCCGTCGGGGCGGAACTATTTCATTCGGTTGTGTAGAATTTATCATCCATCCATGTTGCAGGGTTATTCCTGATATATTGTTCTATTCGGCAATATTCCTCCGCATCGCGGATGATATGATCATGAAAACGGGTTTGCCATCCGAATTCCATTTTCTTGTCGTTAGCAAATCGGGTCATTGTCGATTTCATTCCCCCCATTGCCGTGGACAACAGGCCGCATTTATCGGCAATAACCTGTATTTTTTCGTTTTTTATTTGCGTGGTTTCCGGGGTTTCAACGGAGACGCGGCAGGCCACGTCTCTACCATCCGCATCCTCATGACCTGTGGTATGGTTTATTTGCAACATTTCGTCTATAAAAACAATCAGATGCACATGATTGGGCATGATTTGATAGACCGTGATTTCGGCATAAGGATGATGGGTGGGTATATTCAATATCAAATCATTCAATTTCTGCCCCAAAACATTCAATACCATTTCCTCATTCTCAATATGGCCGAAATAGCAATTGCGTCCCGCTGTACAGATCGTTATAAAATAGGCGCCACCGTTGTAATCGTGCCACACAGCCCGCGCCGACGGATTACGGTATTTGTTCCGGAATTTATCGTTTCCCATACTGCGGTTGGTTTTGATTAATCAGTTATCGTGTTTTCTGTTTAATTTTTGTTCTGTGTTGGTTTGCCCGTTTTGGATTATACCGGTTTCCCATTTTCGGGTTTCTGGATTTATCTGTTTATCATCACCGACCACACATCTGTATGGATCTGTCAATTGTTGGAAAGGTCTGCGACCATTTCCCGGATTCCGGTTTTCCCCGTAGAGACGAGGCATGCCGCGTCTCTTCATGTTGAACGAGGCCTATGTTTTTATTACCAACGGCGTAGGCGTAGATACAACAAACGGCAGCCTGCAAATTATTATTTGATGTCAGGCTACGCTGACGGGGGATTTCTATTCGACAAATTTGCCGTTTTTGATTTTAAGCATCTGCATTTTACAAAAGGGAATCTTTTGGCCTCCCTGCAATCCGGGAATCCAATCCGGCATTTTATTCACTGCCTCTTTGTAAATCACCGGATCCAGCTCTTGATCAGTCAGGTTTATAAAGGTATGGCAGCAAGTTTTCCCTTGTTCGTAGACTACAATTCCAAGTATAATTCTCCCGTTTTTAATTCGTTCGAGGTTCTTGTCAACTATATTCTTATTCATATATTCAATCAAACTCATGGTGTTGGAATTCCATTTAGGTTCCACTTGTGCCTGAACAAATACTCCGTCAAATTTGCATTCCTTGAAATTGATGGTTTTGTTTTGACTTTGGATTGATAAACTGAAAAGAATGGACAATGTGATGATTAATGATCGCATGATTAAATGGTTTTTTTCTTTTTGTTTTCAGATCACAGATCCTGATAATAACTGAGGGATCGGATCGCAGATCCGCCCCGACGGATATTGACGACCTTTTATTCAATACCAAACACAGAGATAATAAAAAAGAGCAGAATAACTGTAATCACGGTCCCGACCAGCCCTATTCCTGCGGCTTTCCACCAACTATATGCTTTCCCACCCGCATCGAGGTGAGTTTCGATAAGTTTTCCCTGAAAACGTTGTACCAGAAAATAGGCAATAGCAGTATAGATAAGAGGAACTATTTGTCGGGGGATTTTATCCGGATCGGGGATAAGGAAAACCCCGCCAAATATAATAATCGTGGCAATGATGGAGTAGATCCAGGTCATTTTTGCCTTCCGGGGTTCATTGAATGCATTGAAATTATGGGCGATCAGGTAACCTGCGGCGAGAGGGCCGCCAAGAAATGTGCCGGCCCAGATGGCTCTGTCTTTATATATCTTGTGTAATGGCTTTTTTACAAAGGCTATCTCTGTCATTGCATAGTTTTATTATTGTTTATGCTTTGTGAAAAACATTAGGTTGATTCTCGCCAAAAGTACAAAATCCAAATTAACTATCATCTATTTATATTTGTCAAACTGCGTAAAAAGTCACATTGTCGAATATTTTTCCTCAATAAAGCCCGTTTTATGAAGCTAATTGACCCGGAATAGCCCCATTTGTCCCCGTTTATCTTTAGGAATGTTAGGAATCATTTGCTGAAAATAGAAAATGTATTCATTTTGGTGTTGATTGACGGATGTGGACCTGTTCATTCGGTATTGTTGAAGATTGTTTCAGAAAGGTAAGGTGAGTTCGGCCCGATTTTGTTGCATAATTGATTCGAAATGGCTATTTTTGTAGTGCTAAAGGTTAATCGTTCGATCTATTGATCCGATTGTGATTTGTAAAGTCTATCTTTTGAAAATAAGCAAATTAGCCTTTCTATAATCAATAGTTTTCATGCGATTTCTGCAAATATATTGTTTACAATCTATCATATCCCCATGGAGATCGCCGATTGTAATATTACAATCTATAAAATCAAAATGGAACTCTCAATTGAATATCTGCAATATATAATATCTTATCAGAACTCTTCTTTGTAACTTCACAATCATTAATTACTTTTGCGAAAAGGCCAATTGAAGATATGTAAACATCAGTCTGGCTCGTTAGTATAGTCAATTCTATAGGCGAAATACAATATTTTGTTGCAAGTATGCCTATTTCCGGTGTGGAAATGTATTCATTCATAGTATAACAGGTAATTTCCAGAGGCGAAATATGTTCCGTTGTGTGCGGAGTTCAAAAAACCGTTTGCGAAATGCATCCGGAGATAATAGATGAAGTATTTGCACCTGGTTATCACTATCCGCACCTGTATGGAGATTCATTTGCTGTTGGATATGTACAACCGATGGATATAAATGGCTACTTTACTTTGTGAAAAGCCTTGTTTACGATTGAGAATAAAGATATGGAATGATAAAGAGACAATAAAATGGAGAAAACGAAACTAAAGAAGCTGAAAAATGTACAGTTGGCAGCTTTGGCCCGGCATATTTGCAATGCGGTGGTTGCCTCGAAATTGGAGGGGGAGATTTCACATCCCTTATTTCTAAGAGTGCAGGAGTTGACCTATAGTTTTAGTGAAAGTCGGGTAAAAGTCCACCGGAGCAAATATGAAGAGGACGTGATGGCAGCCGAGTTGAAGATGAAGAAAGTCTACCGCAGCTTTTATCAGAACCTTGTATTCAGGGCCAGTGATCTTGATCCAATGATTTCAAAGGCTGCAAAACTGCTTTTGAAAAAGTTGGATTATACCGCTAGTGCATTTGAGCGGTTAAGGCAAGTGAAAAAACTGTATGGGATTCTCTCTGTGGTTCAACTGTTGCGGAACGAAAACGTTAGCGAAATAGTTGGCAAGACTGTTGCTCCTGAAATGATTGAGCAGCTGGAAGCCTGTTATAAAGCGTTTGATCAAAATAAGGATAAGAGGACTTTTGATAAAATAGAGCTGCGGAAGACCCCCACTGCGACTCAATTGCGAACACCATTGATAGAGGCTATCTGTAAATATTATCTACATCTTTATATCGAAAATGAAGCCGATGCCGTTGAAGAATCGGTTTCGTTAATGAAGCTCATTAATTTTCTGGTTGATGAAAGCGGGACCCGTAAATATACCTTCAAAACCAGAAAGCCGGCAGCGCCAAAGGTGAAGAAACGGAAAAAGAAAAAGCCACTGTTGTGATTGTACAAAAACGAAAGGAGCCGTTCCCCAGGGGGAGCGGCTCCTTTTTGTCTTACCACACAATCGCCCGTTTCTCCGGTGCGATGTACATGGGACTATCGGGAGTAATATTAAACGCGGCATACCATGCATCGATATTCGGCAGCGCCCCATTTACGCGCCATTTACCCAACGAGTGCGGGTCGGTCTGCGTACGGCGGATGATCTCTTTATCGCGGATATTGCCTGCCCATACGGTTGCATAACCGAGGAAGAAGCGTTGTTCGGGCGTGAAGCCGTCGATCTTTTCAGGTTGGGGATTTTCCTTCATCGCCTTTTGAAAGGCAGCGAAAGCCACTTGCAGACCGCCCTGATCGGCGATATTTTCTCCTAAGGTAAATTCACCGTTAGCGTGCAAGGTATCCAGAACTACGATTTTGTTGTAGTGGTCCACCAGCGATTTGGCACGGGCGGTAAATTTCTCGGTATCATCTTTGGTCCACCAGTCGTTGAGGTTCCCTTCTTTGTCGTATTGACGGCCCTGATCATCAAATCCGTGAGTCATTTCGTGACCGATCACTACGCCAATAGCACCATAGTTGATAGCATCATCCGTATTGGGATCGAAGAACGGAGGTTGCAGGATAGCGGCCGGGAAACAGATCTCGTTGGTGGCGGGATTGTAATAAGCATTGACCGTTTGCGGAGTCATTAACCATTCATCCTTATCAACCGGCTTGTTGGCTTTCGAGAGCATGTAGTCGAACTCAAACTCGCTGGCGCGTTTTACATTTCCCCAGTAGGAAATTTTGCTGTCGATATTTAGTTTCGAATAATCTCTCCATTTATCGGGATAACCGATCTTCACGCGGAAGGTAGAAAGTTTCTCCAACGCTTTTTCTTTTGTCGGTTCGCTCATCCAGCTAAGTCCCTGGATACGTTCGCCAAGAGCAATTTTCAGGTTATCCACCAGTTTCAGCATTTTGGCTTTTGAATCGGCAGGGAAATATTTCTCCACATACATCTGTCCGATAGCTTCGCCCAATACACCGTTGGTGACGTCGAGCACCCGTTTCCAGCGCGGTTTGTTTTCCTGTTTGCCCGACAAGGTTTTGCCGTAGAAATCAAAGTTGGCTTTCTCCGCTTCATCGTTGAGGTACGATGCCGAACTATTGAGCAGATGCCAGGCCAGATAAGTTTTGATTTCAGGCAGGGTATAGCTGTTGAGGATGTTGCTTACTTCGCGGATCGGTTCGATTTGCGCCACATTCAGATCTTTCAGGTCGGTGAGTCCGACAGCCATGAAGAACTGATTCCAGTTGAAATCAGGCGCTTCTTTTTGCAGCGCGGAAACTTCCACTTTGTGGTAGTTTTTCATCGGATCGCGCAACGCTTCTTTGGTGAAATGAGCTTTTGCCAGCTGAGTTTCGATTTTGAGAACAGTCTCTGCTTTCTTCGCGTTGTTGGGATTGCCCTTATCCACCAGATTGAACATCTCAGTCACGAACTTCACAAATTCTTTACGAATAGAAGCATTGGACTCGGTCACGTAATAGTCGCGGTCGGGCAGCGAAAGTCCGCCCTGTGTGATGTGGGCGATGTTCATCGAGCTGTTCATATCGTCGGCATAGATATAAAAGTTGAAGGGGATGCCGACGCCGATTTTAATCGAATGAGCAAAATAGGCAGGCAGTTCGGCTTTGCTTTTGATCGCCTGAATGCGGGCCAGATCGCCACTGAGTGGAGCGAGCCCGTCATGATTCAGTTTCTTGTTGTCCATCCCCAATGCGTAGATGGTTCCGATCTTTTGAGCCACCGTTCCTTGCGGATTGCTTTTTTTGCTTAACTCTTCGATTAATCCTTTCAGTTGTTCGCGGTTGTCTTCACCCAGTTTGTCGAATGTGCCAAAGCGGGAATATTCCGGTTTCAGCGGATTGCTTTTCATCCATCCTCCGCAGGAATAATGGTAAAAATCACTACCGGGCGCCACGCCATTATCCAGATTTGGGATAATAGAAGCCGGCTTTTGTTGTCCGAATGTATTCATTGTCATAACTAAACTTAGTCCTAAAAGTGATAAATTGAATTTCTTCATATCTCTCTAATTTGTGTTGAAGTGAAAAATGAATGTGTTAAGTGTTTATTATTGGTTATTACCCAAAGGGGCTGTTAAGTTCACCGTTTTACCCCTAAATCCCCTACATTTGTGTCATATGACAACGAGATAGGGAAGAAAGATTAGTTCTTTGAAATTATTGTTATAATAGATGATATTTGGAATCTTAGCAGCAGCCTCACGAAGTGAAGGCGGAGCGTAGCGAAGCCTGAACGGAGTGAGGCTGCTGCTAAGAAGTTTTGTTTATTAATCCTACGATTATGATTAACAATTCAGCTCTCCAGAAATGGGATCGTCTAAAGCAAAAACAGCTAGATACACAATTCATTAATGAACTTCAAGCTGGTATGAATTGCTCTATGTTTGAGGCCAAGGCCATCCTGAATGTGGTTTACAAAACGTATCAACCCTTTTTTGACAACCAAGCAAGTATGAAGCCGGGGCAGATCTGCTTTGAAGTTGTTGGGATTGAAAACTCACCGAAAAAAAGGCTATCTGAATGTCAGATGAAGACCGTAACGCTCACCCTTGATTCGGGGGAAGACGATCTTCTGGTTCGTGAAAAGAACGGTGTGATTGCCCTTCGGCAACATCGTCTTATCCGCATCTGCAACGAAGCTTTCCAACAAGGTGGATTACTAACTGTCGAAGACCTGGCGAACAGGTTACTCAACTGCGGTGAGAGTACCATTAATCGAGATATTAAGGCGTTAAAGCAACAAGATATAGTCTTGCCTTTACGCTCTACTATCAAAGATATGGGCAAAGCTATCACGCATAGAGAGTTGATCGTCAAACACTGGCTTCTGGGCAAGGAGTATTCCGAGATTGCCCGTCAAACTAGCCACAGCGTAGAGGCTGTAGCCAATTACGTAGACAAGTTTCGTCGGGTAGTCTGTCTGGCCAAAGACAACCATGAGATCAAGACCATTGCTTTTTTGGTCAAAATATCTGTCAGCCTGGCTCAGCAGTATTACGACCTGTATCAGAATCTGGAGATCGTTGAGCATCGTAGGAAAGAATTGGATGAACTGCTAAAAAAAACTCAAGTCCAACTTTAAATGATTCTCTCCAAATGATTAGAAAACCAGATGGGATACGAAAGTATCATACAGCGCATGATCGCTTTCTTAAGCCCGCAATCGTCAATTTCTTTGCCCGGGAGTTCTCCGGTTTCTTTGGCCCTGTTGTCAGGGAAAATATCGCTGATGCCCTGATTGAGCTATTTGAGCAAAATGTACAGCAAACCTCCGGCTTAAAGCACGGACAAATGCTATGGAATGCTTTAGATAAATTCACCAGGGCCGATTCTTCCAATCGCAGGTATAAACCGGTGATTCTGACTTTGGTACATGATGAATACATAAAACTTTTTGAGAAACAATCACCAATCAAAGAAATACGCAAACAAGTTATAGCCCGGCTAATTAAAGAAGCGTATGCCCAGGGAGGTATTCTTTCTATGAGAGACCTCAGTCTGATTTTAAGCACCACAGCACCCTTGTTGTCAACGCAAAGAGCAGAATATGAGAAAGAAAACAATGTTGTACTTCCTCATACCGGAGTAATACATGATATGGGTTCTACCATTACACACAAGACTCAGATTGTCTATAAGTATGTAGTGGAAAAGAAACCGACCAACATTGTTGCAAGAGAGACAAACCACTCTCAGAAAGCTGTTGATCACTATATCAAAGATTATCACCGTGTCAAAACTTTATTTGACGATGGCAAAGACATTGATTTCATCCATATTACTACGAACATCGCAAAACGCGTAATCCAGGAATATCAATCTATAATAAACAATAATGTCAATGATCTATAAATCTCTTACTTACCCCTTGTATTGTCATATGACATTATCTAAAGGGGACTTTTTGCCGCAGTGCGAAACTTTATTTTTGCTCATTATGATCTAAAACGCATAAATTTCAGCATCCATAAGGCGGAATAGCCCCCTTCAGGGGGTTGGGGGTAATATCCGAATGAGATAAATGCATAGAACTTAGCAGCCTACCCTTTAGGGGATATAGGGGTAAATATCCGAAAGTCATACTTAACTTCATTCTTCCGCAAATTTATACCATTTGCAATTTAACGCGATTCGTTTTATCCCGTGAAATTCCATTGACGGGCTCTCATTTCCATATATTTAACGCTTCGGAAAAATGTAGTATCTTTGGCGGGGAAAATAGCCCCCTAGATCCCCCCAAAGGGGACTTTAAAGAATATATTTCGAACCATACAATGATTCATAATTATTCGCATTTGAATAGTGTAATATCATCACTAAAGGGGCTGTAATTAAGGAATATCAGGATGGAATTGTTACTTAATAGCTCTGTTTTCACTCAATAATTAAGACACGGCCTTCAAGTCCCCTATCGGGGGATTTAGGGGGCTATAAAACAACATACAATGAACAAACTTACTATCGTAAAAGTAGGCGGAAAGATTGTGGAAGAGGAAGCTTCACTCCGTCAGTTACTCGAAGATTTTTCAAAAATAGAAGGCCGTAAACTGTTGGTACACGGTGGTGGACGCTCGGCAACCAAAGTTGCAGCACAATTAGGCATTGAAAGCCAGATGGTAAACGGTCGCCGCATTACCGATGCTGAAACGCTGAAAGTGGTAACCATGGTGTATGCCGGATTAGTCAACAAAACGATCGTGGCTCGTTTGCAGGCATTGGATATCAACGCATTGGGTTTGACGGGTGCTGACCTGAATCTGATCTGTTCCGACAAACGTCCGGTAAAAGATGTGGATTATGGTTTTGTAGGAGACGTGAAAGCGGTGAATGCTGATCTTTTGGCCGACCTGATCGAGAAAGAAGTGGTGCCTGTACTCGCTCCTCTGACTCACGACAAACAGGGCAATATGCTTAACACCAATGCCGATACTATTTCGGGTGAAACGGCCAAAGCCTTGTCGAAACATTTCGATGTATCGCTGGTGTATTGCTTTGAGAAGAAAGGCGTGCTGCGCGACGAGAACGATGATGATAGTGTGATTCCCGAAATTACTCCCGCTATTTATGAAAAATATGTGGCTGAAGGAGTCATCCAGGGCGGCATGATCCCGAAACTGGATAATGCGTTCGATGCACTGCGTGCAGGCGTAAAAGAAGTGGTGATTACCCAGGCTTCAGAGCTTGGCAAGCAAGGCGGAACCCGCGTGATTATTGACTAAAATCAAGATAATAGGCAAGACGTTCGAAGTCCTGCTTTGTAAATTCTTCATAAAGGGAAAGTTGATCCAATCCGGTCAGTTTTCCCTTTTTCTTTCTCAATTCCACGATCACTTTTGCCTGATAGAAGTTGAGGTAGGGGTGCGACATCAAACGTTCAATGCCTGATTTGTTGACGGGTAATTTACGGATGGATGGTACACTTGCAATAGCCAGAAACTTACTGAATTTTTCTATCTGATCAGAAGTGAGTTGCTTCATCTCCCTCAATTGGGTGATAGTGTGAAATCCACCGAGCCTGTTTCTGTAATTCACTATGGCATGCGCAATGCCCGATCCGATTCCCGGAATCTTCTTTAGCTCTGTCGTATCCGCTGTGTTGAGATCAAGATGGACTCCTTCGGCCAGTTTCTCCTGCTTTTGATAGACAATTGGTTTGTATCTGATAATAGTGTCCCGACGGCTAACGATCCATCGTGAATTAATTTTAATATGCGGCAGCAGTTTTGTATACAGCGCTTTATCCAGATAGGGAACCTTGGCAAAGTCTTCCGCTTTGCGGTATTTTCCCCCTTTTGAACGGTATTTCAGGATCATTCGTGCCATAAAAGGTTTCAATCCTAAATGGATAAAGGTGAGTGAATCGGCAGTGTTCGGATCAAAATCAAACGGTGCGTAAGTCGCGGGTTGAAACCTGGCGTGTTTCGATCGGGTGTAATTCCCATGTTTAGCTGTTTTCTTCCGGGAAGCTTCATGCGCTTTGATCTCGTTTTGGAAAGCCTGATTTTCTGCAATTTCTTTCTCGCTATTTTCCTTTGGACCGGAAAAATAGATTTGCACGCCGATGCCAATCACGATCAGGCATATAATCAATAGAATGGCGCGCCGTTCTTTTTTGGTGAAATTCAGATAGTTTTTCCACATAACTCATTTGTGTTAATGGTTGTGGATGATGATTTCGCTAAGGATTAGGTGAGAATTACTTATGTGTGATATATTCCATTTGCTACTCTATTTTCAAAAGCTAATAGTTTCGTGAAATATATACAACAAATATAAATATATTATGGTTATCGTCCAATGAAGTTGTACTTTTGAAGCGAAATAATCCGATAAGAATGAAGAAGTTCCGATTGTATTACCTGATAGCACCATCTGTTTATGCCTTAGTGAGCTATCTGTCTCTGGTGAAACAAAATTTTCAAAGTCCGATCAATATATCCTGGATTCAGCCTGATAAAGCAGTGCATACCGCAATGTATTTCACGTTGGCGATAGCTTCGGTTATTGAATTGTCAAAATTGGGAAAATTAAAAAGCCCAAAGTCAGTCATCCTTTGGGCTTTTATTGTTCCAATATTATTTGGCGGTTTAGTAGAGATTTTACAGAAATATGTACCGGGTCGTTCGTGCGATATTCTCGATTTCACGGCAAATTCGATCGGTGTTATTCTGGCTTATGTGACATATCGGGTACTATTAATCCGTCTTTCATGGATATCACCCGATCGGTCGCCTTCGCGAGGTCGCGATCGTGAGTCACGATAATAAATGTCTGTTCGAGCTGCTGACGAAGTTGAAAAAACAAGTTATGCAGCTCTTCTTTATGTTGCGTGTCGAGGCTACCCGAGGGCTCATCGGCCAGAATCACTGCCGGTTTGTTGATCAGGGCACGAGCCACAGCTACGCGTTGTTTCTCTCCACCAGATAGTTCTGCCGGTTTGTGTTGGAAACGTTCGCTCAGGTTAAGGAAATCGAGAATCTCTTTAGCGCGCTTCTCCGCCTCCGACCGTTTGGTGTTGGCAATCAATGCCGGTATCATCACATTCTCCAGTGCCGTAAACTCCGGCAGCAGTTGATGAAACTGAAACACAAATCCTATATTCTTATTCCGAAAAGCAGACAGATCCTTTTCCTTCAATCGTGAAGTCTCGCAGTCGTTGATGATTACCTTTCCGGTATCGGGTTTGTCCAGCGTGCCCATGATCTGAAGCAACGTTGTTTTACCCGCACCGCTGGCACCGACAATCGCTACTACTTCCGCTTTGCTGATTTCCAGATCAATCCCTTTCAATACTTCCAGGCTTCCGAAACTCTTATGGATATTCTCTACGCGTATCATTCGATTATTTTTTTGCAAAGGTAAAAGAAAGCGGTGAAAAACGTTGTGAGGCAGCAGTTAAAGTCGCACATTTGATTTCGATCCATTCCGTTGAAAAGAGTAAGTGGGTTGTAAGGCTAAACATCAAACGATGCAGGGTACATCCTTTGGCTGAAAACGAAATCATTAGGGAGTAATTTTGTTGTTTGTAACGCCGGGATTTCTTCGCTAAATCGATTGAATGCTTTATTCATTTGGCTAACAGGGCTATCTGCTTCAGACTCATCTGTTAATCGGTAAGCGAAAAGTCCAATTTTATTTTGATACAGACTAATTCTTTCATTAATTTCGTCAACAGCCATCAGTTTATTTATTGATTCTGATAATTGAGCTACGGCCATTGCTCTCTTTCCCGATTTGGGCTTACTGTTTGCAGTATATGGCTCAATATATTTCTCTTTGCTTTTTGTTAGTTCGGCGCAAATAAAAAAACGAGGGGTGTCGGGTGCATCATAAACCAGGAAATCACATTTGCGTCCTTTCCCTGCATTTACACCACTTCCAAAAAGGTTTATATAGTTCTCGAAATTGATTAACTCAATATTCCGGTTTATCAGATTCGAAAAAATAGCCACACCTTCACCGTTAGGACAAATACCGATGGAAACATTGTCATTCAACTCAAAACGTTCGATGTTGGTTGTCGAATGGTGTATTTGAGCCGGCTCGATTTGCTTTGTACTTTTATAATGACGTGGATAAGCCTCTGTTAATAAATCAATCATATGATTATATTTTCAGTGATTGGTAGTTGTCATAAATAGCATTCATACTTTCTGACAAGTCTATTGTGTTGATTACAGGCTCATTGTTACTTGCAACAGAATGTAGCGCCTGAAGTTTTCCTTCGAAGAGTCTGTAAACAGCCACATTCTCTCCTTGCAATGAAGCATTGTCAGCTGTCTGTTTGCCGTAAAAGCCTGCCCGAAGTAATACATTCACCTGATTGAGCAAATAAGGACTGTGAGTTGCTATCATTAAAGTCAGTTTCCGGTCGGGTTGATTAGAGATGAAACACTGATTTACAAGGAAATTGAGTAAACTACATTGAGCGTCGGGAAAAAGACTAAGTTCCGGCTCTTCGACATGCAAATGAATTATCTTTTCCATTTCTGTAAGTTCTGTCGAAGGCTTAAAATCTTTAATTCGTTGATTGTCGAAGAGATAATTGAGCACAGAACGTTTAAATGCATCATTGAAGTCGAATTTTTTCGAAAAATAGGAAGATACAACCGTAAGGGGTACTGAGGTCTGAATGCCCGAAGATGCATCCTTTAATTCTATTGGATGGATGGTTCCGGACATAGGTTTGATAAAGAACTGTTTTCGGTTGTGCTTGCTGCGAACAGAAAGCTGTTGGCCTACATATCCTAAATCTAATTCTCCAATAGCATTTGTTGCTTCTTCGAAATCGTTGTATGCTTCGTGAAAATAAAAACCGAGATATCCTCCGGCTAATCTTGCTCCGCGATCAGCCCATGCGGGAATTACGTTACGGGTTTCCGGTAGGAAAGATATTTTATGAAAGGTCAAATCATCTTTTGCAACAAGCTGAAAATTGAGTTTAAGCTTTTTGTCTTTGAAAGACATGATATATTCATTGCCTGTTGGTCCAAATGTATAGATTATCTCGGTTTCGGAATTAACCATTTTGTCGAGTCCGTCTTTTTCGAGATATTTTTGAAATGAAAGCTTAAAAGGAGATTTGGATATATTGGCATGCTTCAAATATGAACGAATATTGAGCATTTTGGACATATATCGGAAGAGCGTAATTACTTTTATCAATGTACTTTTCCCACTTGCAGATTCGCCAATAAGAAGTGTGAATGGTCTGATCTCCTCGATATAAATATCAACTAAAGGCCCGAAATTTCTTATACGAATTGATTCCTTCATGGAGTTCTATTGTTTCATTCATTATTGTTAGAAAGCCCATACATTTCTAGCTGTCTGACTTACAATACAAAGATAAATATTTTAACCGTATTTGTATTGTGAAAGCAATCTTACGATATGGTATGTGGCACAAACCGGCTCAGGTTATCAGTAATCAATGAGTTGCTTTCCCGTATGCCGATGCCTGCCGGTTCACAACCGATTATCCATGATCCGATGACCGTGTAATTGTCATTAAACTTTGGCAGAGGATTATACTCCTGGAAAATATACCCTTCGCTGCCATAATTCCCATCAGTATAAGCCAATACCTGTTGTGATTTCACAATGGTAACATTTTCGCCTTCCCGGGAATAGATGGGTTTCTTCACGAAGTCATACTTAAAAGGTGCGGCATCAAAATAAGCCGGCAACAGATTCGGGTGATTAGGGAATAGTTTCCATAGGATCGGCAAAATAGCTTTGCACGAAAGCAAAATCTTCCAGGCCGGTTCAATCCACATGGTTTTTGCAGCTGAAGTGATGATATGCTGCCCAAACTCTTCATTCATCAGCCATTCCCATGGATAAAGTTTAAAGAGATTTGCAATCGGCTGGTTTTCCATATCGACAAACCGGAGCAACTCAGTATCCCACCCTAAGTCCTCAAGGTAAATAAACTCCGTATTCAGTCCGGCCTGAATGGCGCAATCCCGCAAATATTCCACAGTCGTGAGATCCTCCAGATTGTCTTTCAGACAGCAAAAGTGGAGCGGGCCGGGGTTGAGGTATTCCTGCAGGTACTTCCAGTAGGTTATCAGCTTTTCGTGGATAGAATTAAACTGATCTGATCCCCGCTCTATATCTTCGAGCCAGAACCACTGTACCACAGAGGCTTCAAACAAAGAGGTGGGCGTGTCGGCATTGAACTCCAGCATTTTGGGTGGATTGTAGCCATCGTATGCAAAATCAAACCGGCCATAAATCGAAGGCAGATCGTCATTCCACGACTGTTCGATAAGCGGTATAAATCGTGCAGGGATATTGAAAAGATGATACAGTTTGTGGTCAATTACGTGTTGCACTGCATCCAGACAACGGTCGAATAGCTCTTGTGTTGCTTTTTCCAATACATCGACCTGCTGCATATTAAAAGCGTAATAGGCAGATTCATCCCAATAAGCGTCATCGAGCGAATGGAATCCAAAGCCAATATCTTCGACCTTCTTTTTCCAGTCGTTGCGGGTTTTACATTTTATGCGTCTCATTTTGTTGTTTTTAGCTGCCTACTCTGAAACCCGAGTGACCAAAACCACCACGACTTACACTGGATCTGATCGCTTTGCCCGAAAAGCTTCCCGATTCATATCCGGCATGTCTGTAGCCGGAGCCTCCGAAATAACCAAATGGCGAATAATGTACATAAGAGCCACCGTGTCCTGCCGGAGAGGTGGTATATTGATCAGTGCTGTCACCCCGGACATGAAGCCGCGATGCCTTCTCTGCTTTCGGGAAATTGCAGGCTGAGACAATTCCGGCTACCAAAACCAATTCAATGATTGAACTCTTTTTCATCGTTTCTTATTTTACAGTTACAAAAAACTCATATTCTTTCGGGATCATAGCCATTCTTTCATAGCCTTCATCATCGACCATGTATTGCAGTGAGTCGGGCAATGAGGGAACCGTATCTACCCGCGAAATGGTTTTCACCAGTCGGCTGTTTTTGTAAATGTTTTCATTGGTAACCAGGAGCGTGTATTGATCATTGAGTCTTTGCGTGCTCAGTTTGACCTCTACGGAGTGAGATCTGTCCAGGTCTTTTACTTCTCTTTCTTCATTGCAGGACGCCAGCAAGAGTATGAGAGAGCAGAATATAAAAGGCGTTTTTTTCATGTGTCCTTATTATTTTTTGTTTTAGTTACACATGGAACTCGCATACAAGGTCATACTCATTGGTGCAAGACTTTGTGCATGCTCGTTTCATATAGGTTTTTATCTAAGTGAATGTATTTTAAAAAAGGAAAGTAGAACAGACTACTCTACAAACCAGACAACATGGACTTTGTCCCGGATTTCTGTTTCGGACAACCCCAGAACGTCGTAGGATGCTTTGACTTTGGTTTGTTCTTCATCTCTTACAATTCTTGGTGGAGTGAAGCGGATGGTATTTCTTACAATTGGACGGAAATATAATTCTCCATATTCAATGGTTTTAACCTTTCCCAAGATTGAACGCATGGATTTTGCGATTAATTCCGCTTTTTCCGTTGCGTCATTCAGGGCTTTCGCGATCACCTGGTTTCTGACTTTTTGTTCTAATTCATCCGATAGTTCCGAGGATACATTGATTTCAATATTGTCTTTTTTGTCAAATCCGAACTCTTCAATCATTTTACTAATTAGTCCTTTATCGGAGAGCGGTATTTTGATGCTAAGTGTTTGAATGGCTTCGAATCCGACTGTTTTTACTTTTCTCGAATCCTCATTTTCGATTTCTTCAATCCGGAATTCTGAAAGCTTGATTTGCTCTTTCTTAAAGCCAACCTTTTCTATGGATGAGATTTGTTTATCCATTTTCTCATTAAGCAGGTTCAGGGCTTCTTGTTCCTTCTTTGCTTTGTATTTTAAATCAACAGATACGACCAACAGGTCCGGCATGATATTCTGTTTTGCTTCAACAACCAAATCAATTGTTCTGTCGGTAGATTGGGCCCAATTGGCTGTGGTGAAAAGAAGTACAATCAGTGACGCAATAATTCTCTTCATCGTTTATGGTATTTAGATTTTAGTCAAAAGGGAGTAAGGATATCTTACTCATCACTCTTTCTTGATATTTTACAGAAAACAACAATCTCAATCGTTATATTTTTGAAATATATGTACAGGATCGGCAAAAGTATATGAATTTTGTTGCACCTGCAAAACTGTTTATAAGAATTCTGATTTCATCCGGCAAAAGAAATTATTCTTTCTTTTTGGACATCCTCTATTATAAGTAATAGGACAAATTTATTGTCACATTTTACACAGAGTTGCACAGAGAAGTCACAGAGTTGCACAGAGGTTTTTCTTTTTTCTCTATTAGACTCTGTCTATTCACTGTGTAATAGAATCTATATTTCCATAGTTCTCTGTGAACTCTGTGAAATACTCTGTGAACCTCTGTGTAATCAATGTGATAAAAAAATACGATATTATTTCATTCTCATTACTTACATGAAAAGATCGGAGCGGTTAATCCCTTAAATATAATCACACTAACCGCCCCGATCATTGGCATTGAAAAATTGAACTATCTGAAAATCATCAGTATTAACAAGCAATTAAAAAATGGCTTGTTATTTTGTTATCTTGTAATCACGATTTTCAAGGTGGTTGACCGTTTAATACCGGTAATATTCACCAGATAAATGCCGTTGCTGACATTCAAGCTAATTGGTTTAGAAAATTCAGAGGGATTATTCAGTTTAAATCGCGCCACAATCATCCCGGTCAGGTTACATATCATCACGTCATTCTCGCCAATGTGATCACTTCCCAGATTAAGAGTAAAACAGCCTGAGTTGAGCGAGGGGTAAACCGCAGTCGCACTCTCATTTACAGTATTGACCGAAGATTCCAATTGTTTCGTCTGTTTCAGGTTGAAGTCCAGCGCGTATATGCCCATTTGGCCTGTAGAAACAGGTTCTACTTTCAGGTAGAGATAACCGTTTCGGGGTTTATAATCAAAGGTGGGGATATTATAATCTTCCGTATCCGACCAGGTACTGTCTTCCCTGAGGTAAGAATACTTTCCGTCAAGGGTGTAAACACCTCCGTCTGCACCGGTGTCGCTGTCATACAGAAAAGAGCTTACCGAATAAAGGTATCCTTCCGGGATTTTTATTTTGAAATAATCAATATCGGACGTATTATGCAGATTGACATTTCTGATCTTGTAATAAGCAGAACCGTTTTTGAATTCAGGAGCGATTTCAAATGCATTTGCCTCGGTGTCGTTGTTTTCACAACTGTCAGATTTGAGTGTTGCGGCATCGGTGACCATTATTTTTAGCCGATTGCTTAGGTAGCCTGATTTGTCTATATCGGTTTTGATAAAGCTTGCAGTGGTTGAACCGGACGGCAAAGTATAAAAGTAAATGTAATATACGCTCGCTGTCATCGAGGAGATTCCGGAAGTTGAAAATGTTATAGTTCCGGTATTGCTTCCGGGTGTCACATTATATGCGCCGGAGGTACCCACAACGCCCAGATATTGATAATTGGCATCATACAATAAGGCTCTGAAAGCTCCTTTGAAAGATGCTCCACCACAATTTTTGAAGTTTGCCTTAATACTGAACGCTTGTCCTTTGGTGAGGTAATCCGACGGATAGATGATCGTTTTGTCAGTCATATAAAGATCACTGATCGGATTTACCGTAACAGGTTCAATGCCAATGATGGCACATTGTCCTTCAGAGAAACCAGATCCTCCGGGAGATAAGGCATCCAAAGCGAAATAGCCATCATAATAGCCACCCCATCCCCAATTGAAATGGAAGAAGTCGTTGGTATCATAACCGTCACATACAAATGCGTGTCCGCTATCCGTATTGAATCCATCGTAAAGTATAGGTCGCTTTACATCCAATTCCGCTTTGATTTTTTTTATCCAGGTGGAGTCCGCAAAATTTGCCTTAGAAATGAAACTATTGGTGTATTTATAACCGAAATACTTTCGAAATGCCAGCAGTGATCCGGGGTGATTGGCATAAAACAGAGGAGCCGAACTTCCTCCCTGAGCAATGGTGCCATAGTTCATATTTACACTAATCCCGCAATGGTACATCAGTTGTGCCACCGCGGGATTAGATGAGGTGACTGAAACCGGCATATTGTTCCAGTCATAAGTGGAACTGCCAAAGTCAGCTGATATTAATCCCAGTTCAGCATTCTTTTTCGGGATATAGCTGTGTTGGCCGATTCCGCAGGCCGGATAATTCCAGTATTTCATAATCTGGGCCATTGCGGTTGCCACGCACCCGGTTATCGTGCGTTCGCCCTCCCGGTCGTTGTACGGACACATTTCATTGTAGTAGGGTAATTGATTCCATTTGGTCTTAACAAGAGGAGAAACTACAGCGGATGCTGCTTTATTAGTTCCGGAAGCATAATTGTTCCAGGCAGTCGTTACTGATATAGGTACGTTCAGCTTATGATCAATGGCGTATTGAATCTCCTGTTTGTATGCCTCAAGCCACGAAGCCATATTCGGCGGGATATTTCCGGGATCGAACGTTTCGGAATCAGAATATCCTAACACCGGTAAAGCCCTGTCATCTCCCGATACAATGACGTAACGGTGAGCCTGAGACGAATTGAATATATAGAAAAGTGCAGTCGTAGCGTTATCACTGCTACGGAGATTCCCGGATGATTTGATCGTTGCTATATACGATAACTCAGGTTCTTCTCCGCTTTTTAAAACTGACCGTTGGGTAAGAGGGGCTAAAAATTGCGAAGCGATTGACCTCGCTGTCGCTTCATCTACTCCGGCAGCTCTCAATTGCATTGAAGCTATTGATATTACAATTATAAACAGAAACCTTTTCATGGTAGTTATCTTGTTTGAAAATTCATTTTTTTAGAACGTATATCCGATCCTCAGATGAAGATCCAATGCAGCTTCATCCTTATCCTGATAATACCCGTATTGTTTCAAAAAAATATGTCTGACACCCAATCCGATGCCGGCTTCATAGTTGAAATGCTGTCCGATGGATCTTCTGATGCCCCATTTGGGGATAATATTTATTTGATCGGCAATCTGAGCATTCTCTCTATTGGAGATTACAAACCAATCGGGATGGTAACAGACCTTCAGACCCTATTTTTAGAGTTCTGATTGAACGGAAATTCCTTTGCATCGGCTTATTCAACTTAGGGATAATATCTCAATCCGATAAATACACCTTGCATCTGGCTTCGTCTGTCCGGTAGTTTTTTATTGAAAACGACTCCTTCAAAGGTGAGTTTTCTTCTGCTTGTGTAAAAGTCCTGGTTGCTTGTCTCATATCCTCCGATTCTTGTAATAAAAGAAAGCCGTCGCACTCAGGCGATGGACAACCTTATTTTTTGAATTGGTGAAATGCCGGGATTATTTTTTTCGGGCTAAATAGAAGAGGTGCACTAAGTTTCTGAAATGAGGCAGATGAGGCTTTGTCACTACTTCTTAAGCTGTTAAGAGCATCCTCCGACCATAATCTCCATTTCAGGTCATTAGTAATAGCGTTAGACAGGCTAACTTCTGCAGAGATACTATTAGATGTTATGTCTAACCTGGTTAACTTACATACAATTTCATTCCATCCCTTTATTAAAGAGTAATTGTTATTTTTGATTGCATTAATGCTCACTTGAGACTCAGAATCTATATATGAACCAGTTTGGTTACCTGTAACTGTTACGGCTTTATTGCTATACATGAATATAGAATAGGCAGCTCCCTTTAAAATGCTTCCCTGAATAGAGCTGAAATTAGATTTGATCAGTCCACCGGCAAATTCTTCTCCATTATAGGCAATGAATTGTAATGGTACTTCTGATACCAAAGCTGTAGGATCACTGATTGTACCTACATAACCTTGCGATTCAATTGCAGTGAGGTTGGAATCGGCAGGAGTCGCCAAAGAGAATGAAAATTTACCAGCCGAAGATATTTCTCCATATCCCACATTAAATAATGGGATTGTATCATTATACCGAAGCAAAAAGGCCGCCATGATGTTGGCGTTGCTTGCTGTAAATGATTCGATGTTTCCGCTAAGTACGGAATTTGTCAGGCTGCTCGCTGCAAATTTGGAATCTTCATCATCTCCACCACAACTGACACATAAACAACTTACTGCCGCGATGAATAAAACTACTTTCAATAACTTTTTCATGAATATATAAAATTTCAAATCCTGCCTACTCTTCAGCTTTTCGGCATTCGCTCCCTACTCTGGTGAGGATTTTCGGGGTACTCCTTATTTTGTACAAATAAAGAAAAGACAGCAAAGCTTACTAAAAAACACCGCTAAAACGACCTTCTGTTAAGTGTATTCCGTTATCAGAGTTGATACCATTTTCAAACAGGTTACAATTAAATGTTGCTTCTAAAAACCAGGGATTGTGGATGTCACCATAGATATTGAAATTCAAGGATTAAGATTGCTTTTTGCAAACATATCATCTTTCAGATATGCAGAATGCAATATATATTTGGCGCGGAAAATCATTCCTTTACTTCTCACATATTCTTTCCGATTCCAATAAGTTTGACCATCATAAAAAGTATTCGATACAAAAAATGTATCTCCTTTTTCAATATAGTATATTTTTAATTTTGCAATTGTATCTTTAAATGCAGCAATTGACAGTGGGCTTATTTTATCGCTCGAATGTATTGAAAAATAATATTCCTTTCGTTTATTATAAGTTGTATCTCTATACATTGAATCTGGAAATAAATAATCGGGGTTATCGAATATTACATGTAAATCATAATGCGTCTGATTATAAATAACCATGTCTTCATCCAAACCAAAAAGGAAGGAATCTTCATCAATACATGAATAAAAAAACAGAGTGCAACTGATTAAGATGAAAGTGAAGGAAAACTTTGGATTCATGTCTATGTATTATTTTCCCCATGCCTTTATACAAAAAGCATGAGTATAGCTGTGTACAAAAATCTTTCCGTCATGTCCATTTATTCTTGCGTTTGAGAATGCCTGCTCATTTTTTGCAGTAGCAACACGCCTCAACAATGTCCCGGTATTAGGATCACGCATTCCCAGATCACTTTTGTAACGTTGATAGATAATTCCATCTAGGATAGATGCAATATCACCTCCTGGAGCCGGAACACTGTATAATTTCTGCCCGGTATTTATATTATAACCATAAAGTGTATCAATGGCAAATGCGAGGGCTACGTCATCATGAGCAAGTACCTGCATCATATTGTCATTTCCGTCGCGACCAATGAAATGTTGCCAGTATGCTTCTTTATTTTCAAAAGCGTCATAACATAATACTTCTGCACCTTTTCCTACGATAATCTTGCCATTATGGTAGAAAATACGACCAAAGAAGGTATCAAGTAGCGAATCCTCACAGGCTACCGGAACAGAATATACTTTTTCTTTTTTTGTAAGGTTATAAACATACAGTGTCATAAACCAACGATCTCTTCTCAATTTCTCCAACGAATTAATACTAAGTGCAATTAAGTCATCTCCATCTTTATTCTGGTAAATATCAGAGAATTCACTAACGCTTATTACGGTGCCGCGATCAGTAATCGATGTGGATAATTCATTATTAGTCAAGTCTAAAGATGAGGTATACTCTCCTGTTTCTATATCAATCTTTAGTAAAGAAAAATGTGAAGTTGTGCTATTAGTTGCATCAATATACGCATATTTGTCTTCTCCTCTTACAAGACGCCCAATTTCATTATACCCCTGCGGAAGTTCTTTTATCCAGAGTACTTTACCTGCATTAATATCTATAGCATAAATATATCTTTCCTCTTCTACATTAGTCACGTAATCACATGCAATCACTATGTTCTTATTTTGATAATAGCGACACCCTGAGTTAGAGAACTGGAGATTTTGTTTTGGGAAAAAGTCTTTGTTCGTTAATCTCCATTTTTCCGCTCCTGTTTCTGTATCCAAACCATATAATATGGTTTGGTAATGATTATTAATAGGTAAGGGAGTGCTGTGAAAAACAACTGTATGGTCATAAACAGGATAACCAATTCCATCGTATTCAATCAGTTGATTTCCGCAAATGTTTTTCGACCATATTACATTTTTATCTAAATTCTCTTCCTTGCAGCATGATGTGAGCAAGATTAATATAAATATTAACGCTATACCTTTAGTCATATTTTATAATTTGATAATTACGAGAAAGAATAAACTCTTTCTCGTAATTATATAAGTAAATTATTGTCTGAAAACAGGATTATTAACACCTTGCTCAATTGTCTCCTGAAGAGCTTTTTTAGTATTCGGATGATTAAATTCCTCCATATGATTAACTCCCTTGATAGTAGAAGAAGGGTGGATTACATTGGCTCCACGGCTTTTATCTAATAGTTGTGAGTTCACAGGTACTACACCATCATGAGCTTCGGGGATAGTATAGTTATTGGTTTTGCAACTTTTCCACCATAGAATCTTGCGGCAATCAGTTCTCGTTTCGATATGGTATGCACCTACCAGCACTGCATGATCAAAGTCAAGCCCGTCATCAAGATAGCTGGCTGTTCCAAACCAGTTTTTAGCAGCATTTCCATTGAGTCCGGCCTGATACCATGCCCAGGGATTCCACCAGCCGAATGCAATGTACGCTGCCGCCGCCGCAGTATGTGCTCCCCCGACAATATAACAAAGATTTTGACCATCTTTCAATGTGTTATATCCCGATTTGTCTGCATCTCCGTTTATGTTTGCATTTGGGTCTGTCCGTAATGCGTCTCCCTTACCTGCGCAAGCTCCTAATCTGGCGATTGACCAACGATCTTCTTCACAGGCAAAACTCAATATCGGTACATTTACCTGTCTACTGGAGATTTTATTCATATAATCACTGCCGGTCATCATATCTTTTTCACACTGGGAAGATAAATATTCATTAGCCATAGGCATCACAGCTTTATTGACAATTAAATTTGTCGTCAACTTGTTGATGGCCGGTGATGCTAAATCAGCCATTCTTTGTCCTACTACACTGAATATTCCTGTTATAGCTGTTAATGTAGATGTAACACTTGATGTAAATTTCCCTACTATTTTTTTGCCAATTGATTTTATTCCACCATTAGAGATAGAATTGAGTACCGGAGCTCCCTGATTTGGAGTACCCATAGTGATAATACCCCTTACACTTCCCGGATGATTGTATTCAAGCTCGCGGGCAACAAGTCCTCCCATACTATGACCGATTAATATCATATTGTTCCTATAGGTAGAATATGTATCATCCCAGGATTCATTTGCGGCATCTTCAATGTTACGGTTTTCAGATTGATACTCAATCCTCTGGGTTTTATATAATCCGAAACTACCACTATAGACACTCCAACAATATGAATTATCATTTAATCCATGAAGCCATATATAGCTATTTGTCGCATCCGTCGCCTTAGCGGAAATGAGCAATATTGCAATTACGATTATCTTTTTCATAATTATTTATTCAGGAAATGGTAAATTACTTTGTTTTTTGTGTAACTCTCTATGTAGTTCATAATCATAGGCTTCCCTTTATCATTAAACATCAAATCCTTTCTTTTAATAAGTTTGATGTTTGTATTTGGAATTAATGAACTGATTGATGCATCGGAAGCAACACTTCTAAGATTAGACTCCGAACCGGTTGCGTACTCAATCTCAACACTCTGAACCAGCTGTCCGCCTTCGTATATTTTTTGGGAATACATTTTACTCATATCTGAAGAGAACCTCATAATCGCTTTTTTTGATACAGCTGATCTAAGCTTGTTCGTCGGTAAAATGGATGCGCTTGTTCCCATATCCATTTCTAAAATAACATCATTTGAACTTTGACTTTTCAGCCTCATGCCGGACTTTAAAGCTTTATTGAGCGCAAAAGTTTTCCGAGCCTCTATCGCATTTGAAGAACGTTGTTCCGGTGCAGTAAGATATAGTTTCAACGAGTCTAAAAGTGGTTTGAAGTTCATGCTTCCAACATTTTGAGTTTCAATCACATCTCCTTGTTGATTATAGAGCGTAGCTACATCATCTTTAATGACTGTTTTTGATACTTTCTCACTTTCAGATTGTGGAGTTAAAGACATATTCTCAATGAACATCATATCTTCGGACGTTTTATCTTCCGTAATATACTCGAAACTCCCATCAGAGAAAATCTTCTGAGAGAGTTCTTCTTGTCTCACTATAGGAATTTCTTCTGCATTTTTAATTGTGTCATTTTCATCTTCTGTTGCTGATCTAAGTTCTGTAAGGTTTAATGAAAGACTTTTAATATAATCTCCTTGTGTAAATTCTGCATAATCATTCACATTAAGATTCTCTGCGACTTGTATATTCTCCTTTACCTGAATTATTTCAACTGCTAGCTCTTTAGATGTTTCATTAGTGTTATTTATTAATTTATCATCTTTACAACTGCTTATACCGAACACAAGAAATCCGGATAAGAGAAAACATGGTGAAATAATATTCTTTTTTAGATTCATATCTCTAATTTTCAAGATGTTATTTTTATGATTTGAATTGCTTATCTGAAAAATACTTATTTTGTATATTCCCATTCTATTATTTAAGGACCTACTTATTATCTTTACCTGCCTTTTCCAAGTTTTAGAGTGAATACTGTTAGCAATTGCGAGTCGCTATGTGTTTTGGTTTTGAAATGCGGAAAAGGCATTTCTATAAATAAACGGGATGGCAAGTCCCTTGCTAAAAAGAACAGGGCGGTTCTACTCCATGAAACATTATTCTCCTTACCCCCCCCTCTCTTTTTAGATCTAAAACGTATATCCGATCCTCAGATGAAGATCCAACGCCGCTTCATTTTTATCCTGATAATACCCGTATTGTTTCAGGAAAATATGTCTGACACCCAATCCGATGCCGGCTTCATAATTGAAATGCTGTCCGATGGATCTTCTGATGCCCCATTTGGGGATAATATTTATTTGATCGGCAATTTGAGCATTCTCTCTATTGGAGATTACAAACCAATCGGGATGGTAACAGACCTTCAGTCCCTATTATTAGAGTTCTGATTGAACGGATATTCGTTAGCATCGGCTTATTCAACTCAGGGATAATATCTCAATCCGATAAATACACCTTGCATCTGGCTTCGTCTGTCAGGTAGTTTTTTATTGAAAACGACTCCTTCAAAGGTGAGTTTTCTTCTGCTTGTGTAAAAGTCCTGGTTGCTTGTCTCATATCCTCCGATAAAGGCATAATCATCTATCCGGTATTCAATACCATATTGTATTTCCCAGTAAAGCCGGATTGGCAGATAGGGAGTGTTGTATGATTTTATCCATGATTCATATTGATATAGTTTATTGGGATTGGGTTTTGTAAAGCGAATATCCACCTGATCCCCGCTAAAAGGGTAAATGATCAATCCGGGAGTCGTGTAAAACGCCATTTGATTTTTGGCAATTTTCAGATAGGGCGTTCGTAAACGGAAGGACGGTCGAAGGGTAATGTTATCCATCTTTTCATCATCGTCGTCGACATCCCACTCAACGCTTTTATTATTGGGTAAATATCCGCCATACGATTGTTTGAAATTCGACTGGCCACCTAAGCCCAATCCGATGCTCAGGTATTTGAAGAAGTTGAAATTAGCTTCCAGATCGCATTGGTAAACATCGCCTTTTGTCATTGCCTTGATTTCTATATCAGGGCCTTTATCTACTTGGGCTGAGAGTGTGATTGATAAGAGTGACAATATGAGTAGAAAGGTTTTTTTCATTCTTTTTTCTTAAGTTGATGACATTGTGGCTCTGCTTATGTCGTTTTTGTTTTAAAGCCCCTGCTTTTCTTTTTATTACAAAGCAGGAGCTTTTTTTGCACGACAATGGTCTGAAGACTATGTCGGACGGGAGGCATATATTATCGAAAAGCGGATCATAATAGTTTATATACCATCGTATCTGTCATCAATACCCGTTCCCTTTTATTTTGACTGATATCTTCAGCGTATTGTTTGCTGATACTCTTGATTTTAGCTTTCCGTTGATGTAGATCTCACCAGTCATAAGCACAGTCGGATCATCACATCTGGCTACAAATTCTGCGCCCCAATTCTTTGTAACGAACTGTTCTTCGTAATAATCTTTGATAGTCAGATATCCACTTTGTCCAACACCTTCTAAATTTATTGGGACTCCGACCGTGTTACTGTATATCTTGAATTCAATTTTGTTTTCCTGGTTTGCCAACTTAGAATATCCTCCATCATCATCTTCTTTCGAACATGAAAGAAAACAACAACCAATGATTGTGTAAAGAATAATTGCAAGATTTTTGAGTTTCATATTGTTTTATTTTAGAATATTAAGCAGATATTATAGAAATTGTTTCCGCAAAGCAATCAAATTCCTTCAATTGCTTTGCGGAAACACAATTATTTTACAGCAATACCAAATTCAATGCTTCCGGTATTGTAAGTGTGCATAACATAACTTTTTGATCCATTGTCAGAAAAGATGTTATCGATAAGCGGTTCGTAAAAATAGACCTGAACTTTCCCCAAAGGATCAGAACCCATGAGCCTCTTGGTTGTAATAGACTTGGTCACTTTTTCGGTGGTTGAAGATTCTACAGCTGATGAATATCCACTTTCAGCTGTACCAATATCTTTTAAACCAACACTAGTCTTGCTGTTACCATTGAAATTGAGTTTAAGAGCTTTTGTCATATCATATGTTTCTGTTACATCTTCATTTGCACTAGCATCTTCTTCGTATATTTGAATATACCTGTATAGTGCTTCTGCAGAGATATCCCATTTACCCAAAGAAACCATTTTATCTAAAAATATTCTTTTTGACTTGAACTTATTTGGGTCAATTCTATAGGTGTGTTTAGAGTGTCTAAACCAAGTTGAATGCACATATGTATCTTCGATATTGAAATTCCATAGTTGATCGGGCTTTAATGGTACATATACGACTTGTGCCTGTTCCTGAGTAGATGTTATAATTTCAAATCGGAAATTATATGCTCCTTTTGTCCACAACCTATCTAATAGCTCTGCTTCGGATAATCCTCTTTTTGTTTGAGTTGTTTCACTGTTATTATTATATGGATCATCATTGTTAAAAGTAGTGTTTCTCTGATCTGCAATTGTGAAATAAGCATTAGGATTAACCTCAATAAAGCTAATGTATTCTGAAACAGACCTGTTTAAGCTTCCGGTCTGATTTTGGGGGGTAATCCCGTAGTAAACAAAATCTCTTTGAAATGCTTTCTGGTTTATGCTCCCATCATCTTTGTTGAAATAACTGAAAGCATCTATTGCTTTTTGTCCGATATAGTCAGCAAGAGCGATTGTTGATTTTAAGATTGGTTGATTATTAGTCAAACTGCCATCGTAATTCGGCGATTTAAATTTGATGGATTTTACCCCGGTGCTTCTTAGAGCCTGAGAAGATGGCGCAACCACACGACTGTTTTCATTTACAACAAATACATGGAAATCGGGTACTTCACCCTTCTTTATGCTAAGTTCATCTTTTCCATTAAGATAAAATGATGTAGTAGAATCTTTTGATACAGCAACCGGAATCTCATTATCATCCGTATTTAAATTCTCAGGATGAATATCAAAGAATTCTATTTTTGAAACAAAAATGTTGAGCAAAGGAATATTTGCTTCAATCTTTTCAATCGTGTCAGCAGATGAATACGATATTAAGATATCACGAAATGATGTCCCATTAATTGGCTCATCTTTTACTAAATAATACAATACATCATAGTTCTTGTCGAATTGTTTTATCGATTCTTTTTTAAGAAATTCACGCACATCTTTCCTGTCATAAACAGCTTTTGATAAAGTGCTGGCAAAGGTTTCCATATACTTTTCTTTCTCGGCTGAACTAATTGGGTCTGTAGTTATGGCGATATTATCGCAATTTGTTTTAGCAAAATCGTCCTTAGAGCAGGAATTCAGTAAAATACTGGCAATTCCAAATAATAGCAAAAACTTTTTCATACATTTGTAAGATTAGTGGGGCGGCAACCCCATTGATAAATATTTATGTTTTAACCCATTCTTCGCTTGGCGGGGGATGGGTTGTTTCTTATTTCCCCTATAATATATAGTCAAACCATTTTGAATTGCGAAATACAATATCAAGAGTATTCCCGGTCAGTTGGACAGTGTTGATCCGGTATATATCCGGGTGTAATCCGATAGTCATTGGGGAGTCACGGGTCTTCCTGATGGATAACAGGCGGGGAATAACGGAGGAATAGCCCGGGATATCCCCTACCTATATAGATAGGGGATATCCCGGGGTTAACCTGGGCTATACCTGGGCTATACCTGGGGAATACCCACAATGACTACTGAACTACCCCTGAATGGGCCCCCAATCACCATCGGATATCCACCCGGGCTTTTACATTCAGTTAGACGTATTTATAATTCGCAATCCTTAGCGGTTTGACTATAATTACTTATTTACCTGCCTTTTCCAATTTTTAGAGTTAATACTGATAGCAATTTCGAGTCGCTATATGTTTTGATTTTGAAATGCGGGAAAGGCATTTCTTGTTTTAATCAAATCGGGATGGCAAGTCCCTTGTTGATAAAGATCGGGACAGTCTGCCTGCATTAAGCAGACAGTAACCCTCCTCCTGTCCCTCTCTGTTGCTTTGAATAATATGAGTTATTTGTATGCAAAATTGCTCTGGTTGATTGATAAAAAGATTATATATCTCTTAGCGTATTGAAAATATCCTTATCGGTTGCAAAGCTAAATCATGTACAAATACCTGTCAATAGTGAACATTCACTATTTGGCATACAATAAATGTGGATAATAAATAAAAAATATTTGATTTGGTAGGGTTTTTCTATTGTGTGTGGGGAGTTGTTATTCATTTTCCCCTAAAAGGGAGCGAATTATACAGAATAATTCAGCAGCTGCAAAAGGCTTTTTCAGAAAAGTATCAGCTTCGATTCCAGAATATTCTTTTGAGCTGTTAAAATCCGGATTTGTTGATGTCAGGATAAAAGGGAGAGAGTTGGATTCTTCGTTTTCACGTATCAACTTTTCGGCGAGGACTCCTTCTAAAATTCATTATTGAGCTGTTTTATAAAAGCCGGACTATTTGCCCGGCTTTTGATAATTAAAAACTAAAGGTCAATGGAATATTCAATCCCCAAAAGGTAAAGCTGGTATCCCCACCACCTCCGGAATAAATTGCTTGAAGCTGAGGATTGATCCCAATCTTTCCCAACCTGGCATAAAAACCAACCGAAGAAATTGCACCCAAACCGGATGATCCGCGACGATCGAATGTGTCCAAATCAGATGATTCGTCATAATGATATATGCTCCGATATTCTTTGAAGGAAAAGACGCCGATACCTAAATCGGCTGTAAGTCCAATGTTTTTGTTACCTACAGTCGGACAAACCCCGGCATACACTCCTCCGCCATTGAGTTTATAGTACAATGCTTTAGAGTGGTCAGGAATAATGTTAAGTGTATAGCTTGCCGGTGATTGAATAAATACAGACCCGACACACAAACGAATATGTTCTAAGGATGTACTCTTCGATAATTTCAGATTTATTCCGTAAGTCGGATTGACCAATGACTCTTCATTGAAGTTCCTACAATTGTTGATGTAGTACTCGTTTCTATTCAGGTTGTTATTAATCATCATATACCCCAAATCTATTTGATATTCCGGTGTTTTGCGGACTTGTGCATTTGCACAATTGATTGCAAGTATCATTGCACTAATGATTGATGTTATTCGATGCGTTTTCATCTTAGTTTTGTCTTTTTGATTTATTTGCAATATTGAGAGATACGCCTTCGTCCTCTCGTATATACAGCACAATGATGAAGACGTTGGTTAGCCTTATATCCATAGTGACGGGGTGTTCGATTTGATCAGAAATAGAAACTTATTCCAAAATCCCCATCCAAAGGCAGGTTTGTGAAATACTTGTCAAACCGGTCGGGAGTTACTCTTCGAAGAATATTATCCATCCTGATATCCGAGTAGCCTAGCCATGCTCCCATTCCGACCTTATGTTTTCCGTCTTTCAGGAATGAGGGTAACTTTATCCCTATTCTCCAACGATTATGAATAAGTGTATTGACGCTGCTCTTTCCCCGATATATAGTATTGTAATTTTGATGAATAACGACATTAGAGAAATAATTCACAGCACTCAACTCATACTCCATATAGAGCATAAAATCGCGATCATCATTGGTAAGAGACAGTTTAGGCGCCAATGCTGCTCCTATTCCGTAAGTCTTACAATTAGTATCCCAGCGATCAACTGCATTTATCCGGCCATCGACTAAAAAACTGGTGCATAATCGAGGTTCCAAAGTCAGAAATGACCATTTGCGGATTGGCGTGAATTCATATCCGAATGCAATATTGCCTGCCATTGGATTGTCTTTGCCAATATCTTTGCCGATACCTGCATGAATGGCTAATTGATGGTAGGTTTGCTGTGATAATAGAATAGAAACGGGTAAAATAGATAAACAGATTAATAAATATCGTTTGATGTGATGTTTAGATGCATTCATGAACTGAAGTTCTTTGTTTGAGATGTTTTTTATAAAAATAAGGGCGGCTTTTCTATGTTAGAAATAACCCTTACCGCCCCTCTCTTTATCGTTTTGAATGATATCATAAACAACATAATTACTTCTGTGCCACGACCCATGTCGTAATCATATATTTAGGATCATTGCCCCTTAGCAGTAATCCGGGCAATCCTCCCCATCGATAGCTTACCGGAAATCTTGATAGCCGCAATAATAATACCAGTAATGTTCTCCAATTGCCGTTGCCTCCGGTATAAGTCTGTGTAAACTTATTATGCATATCGGCCAGAAGATCGGGAGAAAAACGATATAAATCCCTGGGACAGGGATGATAAGGCATTAAAAATACGGTAGTATGAATGGCGATACCTCCCGGTTTCAGTATGCGATAGGTTTCGTCGATGGCTTTTTGAGGATTATCGATATGCTCCAGTATCATCTCGGAATAGAATACATCTACAGAATTATCGGGGATTTGATTCAGATCCATAATATTATATTCCGGATATCGCAGATTATAGAATGTCACATTCGGCATCATGCTACTTATGACCGGTCGCCAGTCGGCAATGGTCAGGCCAACCCCTTTGGGATTTAAACGGGTTGTAATTTTGTCAATTGATTTATAAGTATGGAACCGGATCAGATGAACAAAGCGTTTTCTTTTTAATAATACATTGCTATTTCGGATGTTTGCATTGATTTTATTCATAGTATAGTTTATTTGTTTTTGATTGCTCGGTATTACAGATTTTGTGTAATGGATATAGGCATTGATTTTAAAAAGATAGAGGTGGTCACTACTTATCACAAGCTCTTGCCATTTCATTTTTTAGTCGGAGAAAATAATCGATAGAAAAATCACAATCTTCTATCCATCGTGAATTGAAAAGGATTATAGTCGATTGCAGTGGACTCCAGGGGGCGGCCAATTCGGAGTGCTTTGTGTTGTCCCAACGGAAATAGATGAAAGCATTTTGCCGGAATTTTCAGCGCCGAGAGGTAGTATAAATGATGCGCGGGAGGAGTATCGCCGATCAAGAAGAGATATTGTACGCAATTGGCATATAACTTGCTGTTCTGTGGAGATAAGAGTTGAAATCTTCAATTCCCCGGGGAATTCTTGTGCCTGTAGTCATAATGTGAAGATTTTGATAAGTTAGATGTTTGTTGTTTAATAAGAATGTTGATATATTTGTCTTTCTATTATGAAATAAACCTTATCGATTGCAAAACTATAGGAAATATTCAAGGGTTACAATAGTGAATGTTCACTATTTGGCATACAATAAAGAGTAAATAGAGTTAATGTAAGTGTAATTTACTGGGTTTTGTGTTTTTGTTCTAAATATAACATGGATTGTAATGTATGGAAGCAATAGAAAGAATTAATGACCTTTATCAGAAGTTTATCCGTTATCATGCCCGTTTTGCCGATACACAATATGTACTGCCAGATGCTAAAGTCGATTATTTGAGGCAAATGGCCAGAGCCAGTAATCAGACATTGGCGCTATGTAATCCGGGGCGTAATGATTATCACTTCCTCAACCTTTGTTGTGAGTATCGCATAGCCCTCAAAAATAACTTCTGAGCCCAACCCCGCAACTCATTTTTTTTTCGAGATATACATTTCCCTGTACCCATCCAGCTGTTTTGGCAGTGAATGTTACATAAGGTTGAAGGTGTTTATTGATTGGATAGTGGAGTTTAGCTTCGATAAATCCGCCCGGAGTGCCTTTCTTTGAGAAAAACAGTTGGTTCTCGGGTTGAATCCATAGCATTGCTTTTGCGGTGAAGGGTAGGGAGTGCTTCCATTTACCTTCTCCGAGCAGGTAATTATAGGTTTCTACTTCCACGCCGGGAAACCATTTGTAATAATTGGCATAGTTGTGAAGCGAGAAGGCGTAATTGTGTCTGTTATTATGGAGTAACCCAGTTGTTGCGATGTCAAAACCGAAAGGAGAAAGCCAGTGATTGAAGTAGAGGTTAGCCCGGGTATCGTCACCATTCGCATTCTTTTT
This sequence comes from Bacteroidales bacterium, assembly GCA_963668555.2. GTDB lineage: Bacteria > Bacteroidota > Bacteroidia > Bacteroidales > UBA7332 > CAXXIC01. Next base: position 1,769,235 of record CAXXIC010000001.1, on the reverse strand, counting down.
GAGGGTAAACGATGTAAACCAGAACGACATAGGATTGGCTAAATTGATTAGTTGCAGGAAGCCTTGCTGCCGGAGGTACGACAATTCCGAATGAGTCAACTGTGAACGTTTGATGTATCGGTCGATGCCTACACCCGATGGGTGAACTCCTCTGCTTTCATACGGCTCGTTTGGCCGGTATAAGTCGTAAACCCAGGATAAAAAGTCGAGACCAAGCAGGTCTCGTTTACTAATGTTGCTACCTTCGGCTTCATACATGCCGTTGTTTTCTTGATCAATCTTTTTACCGGAACACATGATAACATATGCTGCACTATTGATTGTGGACAAAATTGGGATGATTGAGACCGATTTGGCATTGTGATAAAACGCCGTCTTGTTGATCTGATTAGCCAATACATATTCACCTTCAATGCCTGCTTCGGCCATCCTTACCATATCTTGCGGACTGTTTCTTTTTAGTGCAATCAGATCTTCATCTTTATCATTAAGCACACTGATCAATGATTTGGTAATTGGGAAAGAATTCATTTCATTATAACTATAACCGCCATGCTTAGCGAAGACTGACCTGTGAAATTCTTCGTGGAGCCATCCACTGGTTAATGGCATTGGGAAGTAGGTCAGGATATCTGTCAATTCAGCCGTCAGTTTATAGTATCTTTTCAACGATGGGTTGGAACTCATAAGTCGATATATCCCTTCACGCGTGGCACTATAGAGCGATGACGTGATATTGAGCGATTGCGACATAGAGGGGTTTGCTATCAGACCACCGAGGCCTGACTCTTTTACGCTTTTATTGGAGAATGGGAAATCGACAACGTTATAGTCTATGATTATCGGAGTTTTCTGTTCGTTATTTTTGCGAGACAATGAGTCCAAATCTATCGGCGATTTTTGTGCAAATAAGCCCCATGCCGTTAGTAAAAAGATGGAGGATACGAGGATTCGTTTCATTTAAGCAGAAAGTTCAGGACAATTATGATTCGTTTATATACTTGTTTGGGAGTTGGTCTTAATATCGAACAGAAAGAAATAGGAAGAGCATAAAAAATCTTCTGTCATGTTCAATAATTACAGCTTAAATCCATAACTGATAAACAGATCTGCCGAGTTAGATTTTATACCTTGATCAAAAAAAAGATGTTGAACGCCAATAGAACAGAAGCGTTTGTCCAAATAGGATTTAATGCCAGCACGATAATAATAATGTGAGCTTAATGCATTATCAGTAGTACCATCTCCAATATCAAAAGAAAGAGCATATCTTTCTTTTTGCTTTTGCAGAAAAGAAAACTCACCGTTAAAACCAATCTGGTTTGTAGGATAGTAGTTCTTACTCTTACTCTCCAATAAAACCCCAAATCCGCAATGCATTCCCAGAGATATTTTTTTCGATACGGGATAATCGATGCGGGCTATTCCTGCATAGGTTTGTTGATTGGTGATTTTAAACGGAGTAACTGTAAAATCTAATGACGGTTCAAGTTTCTTGAAAAAGGAGGTTTGAGCCTGACTCAAATTGATTGCGGCTATTAATGCGAGCATTGAAATTGCAAATCTTTTCATTCTTTGGTGTATGTTGTTTTTCTTTCTCATGATTATTTTTTTATTTAAGGGACATATACTTCCCTGTTTGTTGATAATCTTTCAGCCTCGAATTCATAGAAATTCTTATAGTAATTTGCTGCATCGTGCTGACCTTCTGATAAATAAAATCCTCTTATATAAGGGAGTTCGACAAATACATATTTCTGAAATATATTTTCATTCTTTGAAAAGAGATTTGATGTAATTGGAGCAATCCAACTGTTGAAAATCAAATACTCTCGATATTGAAATATATGTATTATTTCATGGGCAAAAAGTTCTCTTTTTCTTTTTGAACCATATACAATAGATGTTTCTTTACTATATGTCAAAGAGCGGGTGTAAGCTTCCCCTCCTACATTAAACGGATTTGTGCTTATCCAATCATTTGAGCTGTAAGTTAAACAACCTGTTTGTAATGTTTTTGACCAATCAATACTCCCTTTTTGAAAACCAGTAATAACATCATAAATGATCCAAGCATTAAATCGCGTTCTAAATTCTTTCTTTTCCCCCACCGCCCAATCGAATCGCAACGGTCCCATATCCATATTCCAATACTTGCCGAAAGGTCGATTCAATGCTGCACTTTCCACGATAGACGCTCCTGCCGAATGGGTAATCCGGGCAGGCCAGGCATACCAGTAGCTATCTTGAGATACGATCAAATGAGTCAACTTCTTACCGGAATATTGCAGGGCTCCGCCAAAACATCCTTGATAAAACCCCTTGAGAAAGACTTTTGGTATGGATGCACCCTTAGGTTTGTTAATTACTGCCCCAATACCGGCTGTTAAGCCTCCAAATCCGACATTGTATGCAAGTATGGTCGCTTCCTGATTGCGCTGCTGGGCTGAAGCCCATGACAAGGGGATTAGTAAAATAAATGCAAGAATTTTCGATTTCACTGTTGCTTTGATGATTGATGTATTCACAATTTTATATCGATTAAGATTATGGATTACAAATATAGCCCTACAAACCAATTGTAATTCTAAATATCGTACTCCATAACTACCGACAAAACATCATCCTGAAAGGCTGTAAGAGTGGCCGATGTGTTTTAGTTGATATTCTTACAGCAAATTGATTTTTTCAACAACCTCCTTTCTCGTTATTATTAATAAATCATCAGGTACTTACTCTTATTCCCTTGCTAATCAGATCGGGGCGGCTGACCCTCTTTTAAACCCTCTATATATTTGCCGCCCCTCTCCGCTATTCATATTCTATATCATGTAAGGTTCATACCTTTTCGTTCCGCTAATCTGTTTCATCTGTAGTATCAAGTATCGTAGCTTACGACAATGGAATGTCGTATTGATCGACATTAGGCTGTAGGTTTGCCCGAAAGCCGGGTGTGGTATCTTCCCGATTTATTTCGTTCTCTCTGATAGCTGTGGTTCAAAACTTATGCGCATAAGAAATTGAAGGTAAAAATGGTAATAGAACATAATATTTCAGCTTCAGAACAGTTTCGCCGGAATATGTTCTTGTACTACTCAAATAATAGTAAAATGGATTCATACTATTATATGCATTGTATACCCCTAAGTGCCAGGTTGTTTTTCTGCTTCTTTTGTAGTTCATGCCGATATCTAACCGATGATAAGGACGGGTTGTAAAATTATTGATTCCGTTATATATGTAAATTTCCTGAAATTCATTCTCGGAGTACCGTTTACCTATTGGCAAAGTGATATGGTTACCGCTTTTATAGGTCCATGAAAAGGTATAGGTTGTCTTGGCAGATTGCAGATAATTGCAGACAATGTTGATGACATGCCGATTGTCGTAGACATATGGGAATGGATTACCATCATTAAGCGTCTCAAACTGGCGGGTATTTTTTGATAAAGTATAATTGAACCATCCGTTTAGATTTCCGCTTTTCTTCTCCAATTGAAATTCCAAACCGTCAATTTTACCAATTCCTCCAGTGGTGATCAATGACTCCCAATCGGTATAAATGACACTTGGGCTAGCCGTCGTATATTCTGTTAAATGATCTATCCGCTTCCGGTATGCATCAACCGACAAAGTGAGATCAGGTGTCGGTTCCCAATTCATCCCAATTGAAGTTTGAAAAGACTTCTCCGGCATAATCTTCCGGGTAGATGGTATCCAGATATCATTTGGAATATTGGTCGAATTGTTGGTGATCATATGAACGTATTGTGTCATCCAGGTACAGGATGATTCGACAGAGAGATGGTCAGAGATATTATAAGAAAAGGAAACCCTGGGTTCCGGGTTAAGGTAACATCTGCCGGATGACAACCAAGATGATAATCGAAATCCCGGACGAATAGTCAGTGCCTCAGTAGGCTTAAAGGTTCCCTCCAAATATGGGCTCAGTTCACAACTGTTGATTTTGGAGTTGAAGAATGCAGTATCCTTACTTTGCATTTCCGTTATTTGACTGATAGTTACGGATCCCGGATTAAAATGATGCAAGATGGCTTCGTTGCCAAACGACAGTTGAGCATTGTTGCTTATATGTTTGTTGAAATCCGTTCGCAGAATCAAATCGTTGATTTGAGTTTTATACAGAGAATTATTGAAAGAAGAGGCATTTTCGAATTCCCCACTGTTTTGGTTGACAAATTGGGTGTATGCTAATGAAATTTCGGATGAAAGATCCGATGTGTAGAAATGATTCCAACTCAACGAGGTCAATGTATTACCCCAGCTGATAACCGATTTGCTGCTTGATGTTTCTGTATATTTACTTTTCTCGGTCTTGCTTTTCGAATAAAGATTATCTTTTCCTGTATAGAATGTCATCGACAATTTATCTCTTTCTGAGAATCGTCGGGTGAGTTTGCCATTGAGGTCAAAAAAAAAGAATCCGGTAGAAATATGCTCATACGAATCTTGAGCCAACAAGTTTCTGAGTCCAATCATCCAGCCTGGATTTCCCACCCGAAAAGAAAGCATGTAAGTCATGTTTCGGTTTAACTTTCCCTCTGAAAAGAATTTTGAATTGAGGGTGCCAATCATCAGTTCATTTTCATGAAGATTCTGATTCCCGTCTTTTAGTCTGACATCGACCACAGACGACAGGCGTCCACCATACATAGCAGGGAAAGCTCCTTTTAGCAACTCTACTTTTCGTATTGTGTTGGCTTCGAATGTTGAGACAAATCCTCCAAGGTGATTCACTTGATAGAGCGGTATGCCATCAAGAATGAAGAGGTTCTGGTCAAGTGAACCTCCTCGTACATGAATACCTGATGTGACCTCGGAGCCCATCTGTACTCCCGGTAATGTTTGCAAGGCACGAAGTACATCAGATTCACCTGTCAGCGAATGCATGTTTTTGATTTGCAGGGGAGATATGCAGAGTCTTTCGGTTTTACCCAACTTGTTAGTCGTGGAGACCGTCACTTCATGCAATGCGACCGTAGTGGGCAGTAAAAAAATTTTCAATGGTATCCTTGTCGTGTCTGTTGAAACCTCTGCCGGGATGTATCCGATATAGGATGTCTGGAGCGTTACTTTATTATTGCTGGTTTTTAAGTATAAGTAGAAATGCCCGTTTCGGTCTGTTGTGATAGTTTGTTTGGTTTGTGGGCAATAGATATTTGCGCCAATTAAAGCCTCACCGCTGTTTTTATCGTAGATAAATCCGGTTATCTGATTGTTCTGTGATGTGACAATCAGGCTGCTTAGTAATAATATATATGTCAGGACAGCTCTCATTGGGATATGCTTTGGTAAACCGATTCATTGTAACCGGCAAAAATGCCGAGACCATTTATGATATTTCCTTTTAGAATTGAAGGATTTTTGGGGAAAGGATTCCATTCGCCATCGTTGTTTTGTGTATTTTGATAGCTATAGAGCGATTTTTTGTAGTTGTAATAGGCCGCACTTATTTTTCTTACGATGACTTTGGGGGCTGCATTACCATCGATCTGAATTACCATTCGATACTCCTTGCCATTAATCTTCTGATCAGAAAACAAAATAGTTTCCTGATACCAGCTCGAGTTAACATTGTCGATATAATTGATATCATCATTTATTTTTGAAACTATACCGGCTTCTACTTCATAGTAGTCTATTGTGTTTTTATTATCCAGAATAGATATTTCCACCTGACCGCACATGCCGTTTAACTCATGATACCATGTTGAGGCTTGAAAAATAGGATAAGAGGAAATCTTCGGTTCAGCAGGCAATGAATCCTGCGCATTCAATATCAAACCATCAGGCATTGTGACTTTTATTTGATAAACAATGCCGACTTCTGGCGATTTGGTTGAACTATAGCAACCGGAGGCAGCATCAAAAATCAGGTTTGCAATTTTTACAGAATTGGAAAATAATTCAACCTTGGCGTTGGATACTATCTCTATAGACGAATCATTAAGTGCTGCTGATTTGCTAATCTGTATGGAAAATGGTTTATCATTCTGAAAAATACAATTGGCAACAGCATAATTGCTTTTTTGCAAAAGGAGATCATCGTGGACAGTAATGCTGCAGGAGTAGAGTATACAGCAGAGACTGATGAATAAAATTAAATTGTTCCTTTGAGAAATCATCATTTGCAGATTAAATTATAGAGTAATAGTACTTTATAGTGAATTCACTCACGGAGCCTAAATGATATTGGATTAATTTATGAAAAATATGACCAGTACAGAATTTTAACTCTGTACTGGTTTTGCATGTTTCGTATTAGAAATTATTATCACCTAAAGTAATAATATTGCCATTGTCCATTTTTGCTTCCATGAAAAAATTCGACAAGCCTACTTCATCTAATACACATTTTTTTCCATTTTCATAGTATGATGTATAGAATGTCTCTCCTAATTCATTTGTAAACAATGAAAATTGGCGGATAGAACCATCTTTGACTGGAAATTGAGAATAATATCCAGAATCAGGATATCTAATTGCAGAACCCCACACTTGTGTTATCCACATAGAATTTGGATAATCTGGCATATACCTGATTTTACCTTGTCTTCTAAAGTATAAATCTATATTTGTCCAATCGTATATCCAAGATCCATACCAAGTCTTTTTCATATGTCGCATTTTTAGGACAGACGAACTTTTCCATTGAGTTCCGTCGCCTAAATATTGATAAGAATTAGAGCTCATTTCTGCTATAAAACTCCTTTTGGGCTTATAATCATTCCATCCTGTAGACATATAGGAAGTAGATTGGGTTGATCTTAAAGTTAAAGTAGGCTGAGTGCTCACTTTAATATTTAATGATGCAATTGATTTCTTTGCACTTTTAATCTTTTCAATATCATCTAGGTTTGCATCTGTCCAAACTTTTTCTTCATTCTTAGTAAACTGATAAACTGTATCACCAATTGCAAAAATGCCATCAGCATTTATTAGGCTTACCAAATTAGACTTACAATTCGAATAGTTGTATATGTTGTTTCCATCCGGCAACAACTCGTATTTGATAATGCCTGAGGCCATAGCTTTGGTAAATTCATCAGAATGAAGCTTGTTGATGCTGAAGTCTTTTCTTTCTTCCTCAGAGTATTGTTCATATTTTTCTGCGAGTTTACTCTCTGCAGCTACGATTTGTTTAAAAATACGTCTTTGAGAAATAAATCCTTGAGATTGTTCCCATTGATCAAGACTATCTGTATCTATAAGTGTATTTACTTTCTCTGCAAACTTGAAAGCGATCTCTGTCGATTTAAAAACTAAAATGCCATTAATGACTCGGACACTGTCATTTGCGTTTAATGAAGTCTTAGAAATATCATTTCTTTGTGAAAAATCTGATAATGATTTTTCATCATTACATGAAAAGAATGCTATTAATGTAAATAGCAAAATATAATATTTATTCATTTGAATGTTTTTGATTGTAATTGTAAATTTTGATTTGTAATTAGTGATAGTATATCACTGTGATTATGTAATATGCATATTTTCTTTTTATCTTTACCTGCCTTTTCCAATTTTTAAAGTGAATACTGTTAGCAATTGCGAGTCGCTACGATGTTTGATTTTGAAATGCGGGAAAGGCATTTCTTATTTATATTCGGGATGGCAAGTCCCTTGCTGATAAAGAACAGGATAGGTTGTCTGCTTATTGCAGGCAACCTATCCTCTATCTGTCCCTTATTGTTGTTTTAAAAAAATGAAGTTATTTTATCAGCATAGCTACAGAAGCAAAGTTGATTGCGGCGAGCTCAACGAACCAGCCAGTTCTATGTATTATTCCCCGGGGAATTCTTGTGCCTGTAGTCATAATGTGAAGATTTTGATAAGTTAGATGTTTGTTGTTTAATAAGAATGTTGATATATTTGTCTTTCTATTATGAAATAAACCTTATCGATTGCAAAACTATAGGAAATAATCAAGGGTTACAATAGTGAATGTTCACTATTTGGCATACAATAAAGAGTAAATAGAGTTAATGTAAGTGTAATTTGCTGGGTTTTGTGTTTTTGTTCTAAATATAACATGGATTGTAATGTATGGAAGCAATAGAAAGAATTAATGACCTTTATCAGAAGTTTATCCGTTATCATGCCCGTTTTGCCGATACACAATATGTACTGCCAGATGCTAAAGTCGATTATTTGAGGCAAATGGCCAGAGCCAGTAATCAGACATTGGCGCTATGTAATCCGGGGCGTAATGATTATCACTTCCTCAACCTTTGTTGTGAAGAATTCAGTCATCTTTTTACGGGAGTTGTTACGATCGATCAGTTTATATCAGCCATGCATCCTGACGATTTGTTCCATTTTATGCATGCATGGGAAATTGCGTTTCAATTCATGGAGGGAAAGAGCACCGATCAGCTGAATGACTATTCCCTGATGCTGGAATGTCGTATGCTGGATAAGAATCAGCAATATCAGCGGATTATGTTTAAATACCTGATGGTTGAGGAATATGATTTTAAACGGTATGGGCAAGTACTCCTGTTTATGAAGCCGATAGCGGGAGGTAAAGCCGATCAGCCATCGCGGGGAATTTACATCATTGATATAGCAAATAAGGAATTTGTCTATTCGGGAAGGGAAAATCTGATTAGCCATCGTGAGCTGGAAGTCCTCCGGCATAGCCAGAAAGGATTGACCAGTGACGAGATAGCCGAGAAAATGGATATTAAATCCAATACAGTCAATAATCACCGGTGTAATATCTTACGCAAACTTTCGGTACGTGATAATGGCTTTGCCGTGATGTACCTGCGGAATATGGGGGTAATCTGAATGCTATATAGTAGTGTCTTTCTTTCCTGAATGGTTGACCGCCTGCCTTAACCTCATTACCTCAAACCTTATATTTATTATCTTTGCGTCCGAAATTAAACATCGACGTCATGGATACCGCCTATCTTACCACCGCTTATCTGCCGCCAGTGCACTATTTTTGCAAATTGTATCATTTCCCGAAAGTGGTGATTGAGCAGCATTGTAATTACGTGAAGCAGACTTACCGCAATCGTTGCAATATCGCTGCGGCCAATGGTGTAATGCCGCTGACTATCCCTGTGGAACGTACGGGCGAATCGAAATGCCTGACGCGCGATATTCGTATTTCCGATCACGGCAACTGGCAGCATCTGCATTGGCAGGCCATTGTATCGGCGTACAACAATACCCCGTTCTTTGAATATTACCGGGATGAATTTGAGCCATTTTATCAAAAGAAATATGATTTCCTGTTTGATTTTAATGAAGCGTTGCGGTTGAAAATAGAAGAGTTGATTGATATAGCCCCCCATGTAGAATATTCCGAAACCTATCAAAAAGACCTTGGGGCAAACAGTTTCGATTTTCGCGAAACCATTCACCCCAAGAAGGATTATGCATGGGATGCCGATTTTTCGCCGGTTCCCTATTATCAGGTGTTTGAATCTAAATACGGCTTTTTGCCCAATCTTAGCATTATCGATCTGCTGTTTAATATGGGACCCGAGTCGATGCTTATTTTAAGGGATTCTCATCGTTCTCACAAATAGCCGTCAGCGTACCGTTGTTGGAGATGGTGAGCAGAAAAGGAGTGCGGCCAATCCCCGTTTTGCTGATGTTTTCATTCTGGAAACCACCTCTGGCAAATAGTTGCTTGCCTTTGTATCCCCCTTTGTTGATGGCTGATCTCCAATCCTCATACGCATCATCGAGGTTGATGGCGATGTAAGTTAGAGAATCTTTTTTGCCCTTATCAAAAGCGGCCGAAAGCTTTTTATTCAGGTATGCCGAATATTTATCTTCACTTTTCCAGAAGAGCAATACCATTTTCTTTCCCATTGCCGGGTAGAAGTATTCCGGTTTGTTATCGGTATTATAAGTCTGGAATGAAGGAATTGCTCCTCCGGTTTTTGGCAGTTGCTTGCTCGCTAACTTAAGCTCATGCAGCGGCGCAAACTCATCCAATGATTTCCCTTTAAGTTTAGATAAAAGCTTCTTCAACGAGACGATGTCTGAAGTGAGGTTCAGATAGTCACGTGCAGCAAGCACCGCAGCTGGAGAAGCGTTGTTTTTCGAGATGAAATTCTCCGTCTTTCGCTTCAGGTTATTGCGCAATGCTTTCGCTTTGGGCGAATAGAGCAGCTCTTCGTAACGTTTCAGACTGTCGGTATTCCACGCTTTTTCTGCCTGAAGTTGTAGCTTGTAGAGTGCAGAAGTTTCGGCAGACACCGATTTTCTGTACGCTGTCAATTTGTTGTTTACCGAATCCCCTTCGAAGGAAATGGAATAAGGGGCATTCACATCTCCCGATATAGTAAGGCGGGAATCGCCATCGGCATAGAAAGTTACCGATTTGTTTTGCGGTAAAACAAGCGTAATCATTCGTGCATCTTCAGGAGCCTGTTCCAGCACAAAACCACCCTTGCGCACTTTTACCGTATCGATGATCGCGTTGTTGCTTGATCCCGAGATCAGGTAGACCGGTTCGTTGTCCAACCCTGAGAGCTGTCCGTTGAGGAATTGATTGCTTTTATCTTTTTTACAGGAAAAAAGAGCAGCGCTGATGGCAAACAATAGAAGTAGCTTTTTCATATCGCTTTGATTCGTTTAATCATAAATTTCGTAGAGGTACATCCCTTGCTCCCTCAATTATTCAATTATTCACTTCCTCATCCCCTCAATTCCTCACCCCCTTTGTATACCCTCATCTCGCATTTCTTGCAATCAAATTCCAGTCGTAACCGGGTGCTTTTGTTGACCAGAAAGAAAGGTTCGCGGAAGTCGTGTTTCCCCTTTTGGTGAACAGGGCAGTAGCCCAGGCTGTATTTGATGCAATGCTTCATGAACATAAGAGGCACATCATTCAGCGGTTTCACTTCAAAAGCGGGTGCTACTTCCATTACCTGATGGCGGATATAGAAGCGTTCGGCGTTTTTGTTGGCCACGTTGGCCAGGTAGGTGAGTTTCTGTTCACCGAAAGGGTGCGTGGTATCGGGTATGCGCTTCATCGGTTGGCGGAAAGCAATCTTGCGCACGGTCATCAGCTTTTCCGTGGCGATCCTTCTCCATTCAGCCAATTGAGAGGCGGGGATAAACCATTCTCCGCGGGTAGATATGTCTACATTCCGGGCTGTGAAAATGGTGTTGCCCAACTTCGAAAGTTGGCGGATGATATTGTCGCGTTGAGGCGATTGTGCGGGTTGTTTCTCGTAAGGGAACGACACAATGGCAGTTCTTTTGTTTTCGTCAGTCATGTGCAGTGCAAATCCGAACGGCACCTCTTTTAGTTCGATACTGACGCCGATCTTTCTTTCGGCAGACGGTTTCGAGAGCTGTTTCTCAAACTCCTGGTCGAAGTTTCGGAACAGACGCATTTTGGGTCTGACGGCAGGCATCTCGGCCGGGAAGACGCGGTTTTCTTCCACGCGATTTACGCGGAATCCTACCAGATCCCCTTTTTCATTTATATAGCAAAGACCATCCCCGTTGTTGAGCGGAATCACGCCCGAAACGGAGAAAAAGTTTTTGCCTACTACTTTCACCATGCCCACGAACTCACCTTGTGATTTTGGCGTGGCAAAGTTGGCAATCTCTTCCTGGCGGGGATTTTTTTTATCTATAAAATAGTTGGTGAAACCGCGGTTGAAGCTCTTTTCGGGAGCAGGAGTGAAGTTGAAGCTGCAACGCCCCGATGATGCCGCTTTGTATTCGTGACGGCGTTTGAAGATTTCGTCCAGCTGCTTGCGATACCAGGCGGTGATATTTTTAACGTATGAAACGTCTTTGAGTCGTCCTTCGATTTTCAGGGAAGTTACTCCGGCATCGAGAAGTTGCTCAAGCGATGAGGTGCGATTCATATCTTTCAGCGAAAGCAAGTGCTGATTTGATGCAATCACTTTGCCGTCGGCATCTTCCAACCGGTAAGGAAGGCGGCAGAACTGGGCGCACTCACCGCGATTGGCACTGCGGTTGGTGTATGCCTGACTCACATAACACTGACCGCTGTAACTTACGCACAACGCTCCGTGGATAAAGACCTCCAGCGGCACTTTAGTCTGAGAAGAAATCTCTTTGATTTGGGGAATGGTTAATTCCCGGGCCAGAACCACTTGTGAAAATCCGCATGCTTCCATGAACTTCACCTTTTCGGCAGTTCGATTATCAGTCTGCGTGCTGGCATGAATCGCAATCGGCGGCAGGTTGAGCGACAGGATTCCCATATCCTGTACAATAAGTGCATCGGCGCCTATTTCATATAGTTTGTGAATCAGCGCTTCGGCCTCGGGCAGCTGCTCATCTGTCAATATTGTATTGAGAGCAATATAAACGCGGGCATGATATTGGTGTGCAAATTCAATCAAACGGGCAATATCCTCAAGAGAATTGCCGGCGGCTGATCGGGCGCTGAATTGGGGTGCGCCGATATATACTGCATCTGCACCGTGACGAATCGCTTCGATACCGGTATCAGCATTTTTGGCCGGAGCCAGAAGTTCTATGGGTCTGATTTTCATTTTAATATTGGAATGAGCTGCAAAAGTACGAAAAAAGCACGCTTTGCCAAAATCGGAAGTTTTATGGATAGAAACAATAAACGTCCTGAAATACAAGATTTCAGGACGTTCTGACCTATCATTAAGACAAGAGCTAGAGGGTTGTTGAGGTTAGATAGGGGATAAATATTTATTTTGTGGCTGATTGGGTTTTAGCCGCAGTTGTTTTTGTGGTTGCAGAGCTCATCGCATCGTATGCTTTTTTCTCTTTTGTATCTGCTTTGTCAACGGCTTTATTCACCTTAGCTGATAATTTCTGAGTTTTCTTTTTTGCGGTGGCATTTGCTTTAGCTTTCATGAAATTGCGCTACCGGTTACCATCGATCCGGTTGTGGGAACGATCGCTTCTGATGTTGAATTTATAGTCAAGGCACTCTGGATTGCAAATTTTCAATACTTCTAACAGAATGTAAGAGCCCAGGTGGATATCCGATGGTGATTGGGGTCCCATTCTGGGGTAATTAACAACTTTCGGTCGTGTTATAGAGCCCATATCGTTTCATTTTCTCCAAAACAAAAACGTCCCGCAATTGATATTGCGAGACGCTTATTGATCCTTTTACATAGGTTGGATTATTTCTTTTCAGCTTTTTTTTCAGCCGGTGCTTTTTGAGACTTGCAGCACTCTTTCTTTTCGCCTTCTCCTTTTTTGCAGCAAGAATCTTTTTTGCAGCAAGATTCTGTTTTGGCTTTTTCGTCTTTTTTGCAGCACTGAGCCATTGCAGAGGCTGATGCCATCAAGGCAGCGGAAATAAAAAGGGATACTATTAACTTTCTCATAAATGGATTGATTTTAAATTGTTGATAATGCGAATATAGTGAATATCTTGATGTAAGGAGCTGACTTAACAATCTTTGTGGTATATGAATGGCTTTTGAGAATCCGGTGGAATGGATGTGAATGCGATACTGATTTCGCCTGATTTTAATATTTAATCGATATGTTGAATTTTATTTTCCCGTTGATTTCCCAAAACTTCTAAAAAACAGGGTAAATAAAGTGATATATATCTGCTATGTCAGAAATAATAATTAAATTTGCACGCAATAATTTTATAAAGCATTCAACATATGCCATCATTTATTGCAGACAAAGTCGTAATGGACGGACTTACTTTCGATGACGTTTTGCTCATCCCGTCTTATTCGGAAATTCTTCCCCGTAACGTCGATCTCTCGACAAAGTTTTCCCGTAACATTAAAATGAACATTCCGTTGGTGTCAGCGGCCATGGATACGGTTACCGAGGCTAAACTGGCTATTGCAATGGCTCGTGAAGGCGGTATTGGTGTTATTCATAAAAACATGTCTATTGCTGAGCAGGCAAAACAGGTGCAAATCGTGAAACGTGCCGAAAACGGTATGATCTACGATCCCGTGACTATTCGTCGTGGTTCGAAGGTACGCGAAGCACTGGCTATCATGTCAGAATATAAAATCGGAGGTATCCCTGTCGTAGATGAAGAGAGACATCTGGTAGGGATTGTGACCAACCGTGACCTAAGATTCGAACGCAATATCGACAAAACGGTTGATGAGGTAATGACCAAGGAAAACCTGGTTACTACTAATCAATCGACTGATCTCGAAGCTGCTGCCGGAATACTCCAGAATTATAAAATCGAAAAACTGCCGGTTGTCGATAAAGATAACAAACTGATAGGTTTGGTTACCTATAAGGATATCACCAAAGCGAAAGATAAGCCGATGGCCTGCAAAGACAGCAAAGGTCGTTTGCGTGTGGCTGCGGGCGTGGGTGTTACTCACGATACGATGGAACGTGTAGATGCGTTGGTTGAGGCAAGTGTTGATGCTATCGTAATTGATACAGCGCACGGGCACTCCAGAGGAGTGGTAGAAATGCTGAAGCAGGTAAAAGCAAAATATCCGAACCTCGATGTCGTGGTTGGAAATATTGCAACCGGAGAGGCTGCCAAAATGTTGGCTGATGCCGGAGCAGATGCTGTAAAGGTGGGTATCGGACCGGGTTCTATCTGTACAACCCGCGTAATTGCCGGTGTAGGTGTTCCCCAGTTGTCTGCTATCTATGATGTAGCCAAAGCCCTTGAAGGAACAGGAGTTCCCTTGATTGCCGACGGTGGTATCCGTTATTCAGGCGATATCGTGAAAGCATTGGCTGCCGGTGGATACTCGATCATGGTTGGTGGTTTATTGGCCGGAGTAGAAGAATCTCCCGGTGAAACCATTATCTATAACGGACGTAAATTTAAATCATACCGCGGAATGGGTTCGCTGGATGCAATGGCGAAAGGTTCGAAAGACCGCTATTTCCAGGACGCAGAAGATGATGTGAAGAAGCTTGTTCCGGAAGGAATTGCGGCTCGTGTGCCATTCAAAGGATCATTATTTGAAGTGATTTACCAATTGGTTGGCGGCTTACGTGCCGGAATGGGTTACTGCGGATCAATCGACATCGAGGCTTTGCATAAAGCGAAGTTTACCCGCATTACCAATGCCGGGGTTGCAGAGAGTCACCCGCACGATGTTTCTATTACGCAAGAGGCACCAAACTACAGCCGGGGCGAATAAATAAAAAAACATAGTGAGAAATACACTAATTTGACGAATAGAACACTATTTTTGTGGCTTCTCCGTTAGATTAGTGTATTTTTTTTGTTTATATCTCTCATGAGTTAACCGTAAAAACAGATTCAAGGAAAATGAAAGGAAATTTATTAGCATTTGCATTGTCATTATCTGTATGTGGAGCATCTGCTCAGGCAACTGATCCGGTGTTGATGAAAATCAATGGTAAGAATGTAAAGAAATCAGAGTTTGAATACATTTATAATAAGAACAACTCTTCTTCATCGATGGATAAAAAGTCGTTGGAAGAGTATCTGGTATTGTTTAAGAATTTCAAACTAAAGGTGATCGAGGCTGAGAGTCTGGGCCTTGATACGACCAAAGCTTTCGTAAACGAATTGGCCGGCTATCGTCGTCAATTGGCGCAGCCTTATCTGACTGATAAAAGCGCCGAAGAGAAATTGGCCCGCGAGGCTTATGATCGGATGAAAGAGAATGTGGAAGTAAGTCATATCCTTATCCGCCTTCCCGAAGAAGCAACTTCTGCAGATACCCTGGCTGCTTACAAGAAAATCATGGATATCCGCAATCAACTGGTAAAACCGGCAGTGATTGCTAAAGGAGGTAAAGTTGCAAAACCGACTGCCGTTGATAAGTCCCTTTTTGCCAAACTGGCCGAGAAATATTCGGAAGATCCTTCAAAAACTGATAATAAAGGTTACCTCGGTTACATATCTGCTTTTATGACTGTGTATCCTTTCGAGTTAGCCGCCTATAATACCCCGGTGGGACAATTGACTAAGCCCGTTCGTACCGACTTTGGTTATCACCTGATCCTGGTGCACAGTCGTCGTAACGATCCGGGACAAGTATTGGTAGCACACATCATGAAAACTAACCGTCCCAAAAATGATTCTATTTCAGCGGAAGTAGCAGAGGCCGATGCTCACCAGGAGATTCAGTCATTGTACGAGAAAGTCCGCAAGGGAGGTGATTTTGATAGAATTGCAGCAGCAAGTTCAGATGACCGTGCTTCTGCTGCTAAGAATGGCGAATTGCCCTGGTTTGGAATCAACCGCATGATTAAGGAGTTTGAGACAACTTCTTTTGCCCTGAAAGAAAAGGGTGATATTTCCGAACCGTTCAAAACCCGTTTTGGATGGCACTTTGTCAAATTGTTGGATAAAAAAGGATTAGAGCCATTTGAACAGAAAAAAGCAGAGATTATCCGCAATTTTATGCGTGATAAACGTGCGGAAAGCGGAAAAATGCAGGTGATCGAAAAGCTCAGGAAGGATTATAACCTGACAGAAGATGCCAGCGCTTTGACTGAATTGGTGAATCTGGCTGAAAAAGCAGGCTTTCCTACCGATTCGGTTTATCAGGCAGCTGCGGCAGGTCTGTCTAAACCGTTGTTTACATTGAACGGAAATGCTTATTTGCAAAAAGATTTTGCAGCTTCGATGAAAAATCTTCGCGAAGAGCATAAGCATTCTGCCTCCGACTTCATTCGTGAAAATTACACCCAATATGTAAATAATTCGGTATTGGCTTATGAAGATAGCCAGCTGGAACAAAAATATCCGGAGTTCCGCAACCTTATGCAGGAGTATCATGATGGCATGTTACTTTTCGAAATCAGCAATCGTGAGGTTTGGGATAAAGCGTCCAAAGACAATGAAGGATTGAAAGCTTACTTTGAGAAGAATAAAAATAACTATAGTTGGAGCGAACCTAAGTATAAAGGCCTGATCGTTTATTGCAAAGACAAGCAAACCGAGAAAAAAGCCCGCAATCTGATTAAGAAATCAAACTCTGATTCGATTGTATTTGTTTTACGTAAAGCGCTAAACGATACCATTACCCGCGTAAAAGTAGAAAAAGGACTATTTGCCAAAGGTGAAAATAAGGTGGTAGATGCGAAAGCCTTTAAAGGTAAAGAGTATATACCGGAGAGTCAGTACCCTTATTGCTTCACAGTAGGAAAGATTCTGGCGAAAGGCCCCGAAGAATACACCGATATGCGTGGTCTGGTAACAGCCGATTACCAAAATTATCTGGAAGAAGAATGGCTTAAAAAGCTGAATGCTAAGTACAAAATAGAGATATCTGATGAGGTCTTAAAAACGGTTAAACCGTAGTGATTGCAATAAAATCATTTTATCTTTACCGCATCAATTAACTAAGACCGGATGAAACATTTACTGGTTGGATTGTTAACTTGTATTTTCTCTTTATCCGCCTGCAAAACAGACACTTCTGCGCCCGGCAAAGAAGTTCTGGCAGCGGTAAAGGGAAAATACTTGTATATGAGCGATCTTAAAAATGCCTTGCCTGAAGGTCTGACTCAGTCAGACAGCATTGTGTTTGCCCATAGTTTCGTTGAAAATTGGGTGACTGATCAGTTGATGTACGATGTAGCTCGTAAGAATGTTCCTGATGAAGAGAAAATCGACGAGATGGTTGAAGATTACCGTCGACAGTTGATTCTGGCCGAATATCAGCGCTACCTGATTGAGGATAAGCTGAACAAAGAGATCTCGGATGAGGAGGTAGAAGCATACTACAAGACCCATGCTGGTGAACTCAAGCTTAATTGTAATTTGATTCAGGGTATTTATCTGAAGGTGCCGGTCAATTCACCGCAACACAACCAGCTACGCAGTTGGATGGCGCTGAAAAAGGAGACAGATATCGAGAAGATTGAGAAATATTCGATTCAGAATGCCGTCGCCTATGAATATTTTGCAGATAAGTGGACGGATCTCAATTCCATCATGGCGAACATCCCTTCCCGGATAAGTAACGTTGCGTTATTTCTCCGGCAAAATAAAATACTGGAGGTAAGAGACAGTGCGTATTATTACATGTTGTCGATCAAAAAGTTTGCCGTTGCAGGTAGCCGTTATCCGGAAGATTATGCCCACGAAGAGATTCGCAACCGGCTGATCTCACAACGAAAAGTTGATTATTTGCGGAGTTTCAGAAATGATTTGCTCAATACGGCCATCAGGAAAAAAGAAGCGTTGGTTTATGACCTTACGCAGAATAAGCCAACCAAAAGCCAAAAATAAAAACTTAATTCATGTATAAATCGATTCGAATTTTCAGTCTGTTATTCACTTCCTTACTGGTTGGATTCTCAGCTTCGGCACAGAACAACGTGATCGATGAGGTAGTTTGGGTAGTTGGGGATGAAGCAATCCTTAAATCTCAAATTGAAGAGCAACGTCTGCGTATGGTCTATGAAGGGGAAAAAATCAATGGGGATCCCTACTGCTTTATCCCTGAGCAAATCGCAGTTCAGAAATTATTTCTTCATCAGGCTAAGTTAGATAGTGTTGAAGTCCCCGAGTCGCAGGTATTGCAGCAAGTGGAAGGCCGGATGAATTATTTCATTTCCCAGATCGGATCGAAAGAAAAACTGGAAGAGTATTTCAATAAGCCCTATAACCAAATACGGGAAGAGACCAAAGATATGGTGCGCGATCAAAGCGTGATCCAGCAAATGCAGAGAAAGATAGTCGGTGACATCAAGATAACCCCTGCGGATGTTCGTCGTTATTTTTCAACCGTTCCTTCGGATAGTGTTCCCTTTATACCGACTCAGGTAGAAGCCCAGATTATTGTAATTGATCCGAAGATTCCGCAAAAAGAGATTGATGCCGTAAAAGAGCGCCTGCGTGAATATACCGAGCGGGTGAACAGTGGCAGTTCGGAATTCTCTACCCTGGCAGTTTTATACTCCGAAGATACAGAGTCGGCAAAGCGGGGCGGAGAGCTTGGCTTTATGGGAAAAGGGCAATTGGTGCCGGAATTCGCCAATGTGGCTTTCAATCTTCAGGATCCGAAGAAAGTGTCAAAGATTGTAGAGACGGAATATGGTTTTCACATCATTCAGCTGATTGAGAAACGCGGGGATCGCATTAACTGCCGCCACATCCTGCTGAAACCGAAAGTAGACGATAAAGAGGTGCAGGAAGCTTTAACGAAACTGGATTCGATTTCAATGGATCTCAAAGCGAAGAAATTTACCTTCGATGAAGCTGCACTTTATATATCGCAGGATAAAGATACCCGCAACAATAACGGATTGATGTTGTATAACGACCCCAATACCGGCGGTAATATTTCGCGCTTCGAAATGCAACAGCTGCCAACGGAAGTGGCCCGTGCCGTTGAAAATATGAAAGTGGGTGATTTATCGAAACCGTTTACTATGATCAATAAGAACAACAAAGAAGTCTGTGCGATCGTAAAATTGAAAACGCGCATCGATGGTCATAAAGCGAACATAAGCGACGACTACCAGGCGCTCAAACAGATGGTAGAAGCAAAAAAGAAAAATGAAATCATCCAGAACTGGATTAAAAAGAAGATGGCCGATACCTATATCCGGATCAAGGAAGAATATCGCAATTGCGATTTCCAGCACTCCGGCTGGGTGAAGTAAGCTGCTGAAAGATATGATAAAACGTATTCTGAATTATTTACCGGACAGGCATAAGATACTTCCTTTTTGTATTTTATGCCTGTTCGCAGTTTGCATAGTAGCCCAGACGCGAAATGCAAAAGCTAAACCGTCGCATAATAAACATAAGACGGCCAAAAAGGGCACCAAGGTTATCCTGGAAAATGCCGATATCTGGGAGTTCGATAAAATGAAAGGTCCCGATTATCAGGTTTTGCGGGGAGCTGTTCGTTTTCGTCAGGACAATATGTTGATGTACTGCGATAGCGCTCACTTTTACGATAAAACGAATTCGCTCCAGGCATTTGGTAATATTCGCATGGAACAGGGCGATACACTCTTTGTATACAGCGATTACCTCTTTTACGACGGAAATACGCAGGTGGCTAAATTGCGCTACAACGTGAAGATGGAGAACCGCAATGTTACTCTCCTGACCGACAGTTTAAACTACGACCGCCGTATTAATATCGGTTATTTCTTCGAAAACGGGGTGATCTCCGATATGAAGAACGAATTGACTTCGCTTTACGGACAATATTCACCATCTACTAAAATGGCTGATTTCCACTACAATGTGAAGTTGATGAATGAGCAAATGACGCTCTATTCCGACACGTTGCATTATAATACGATCAATAAGGTGGCTACTATAGGGGGACCTTCCACCATTGTGTCGGATAGCAACACCATTTACTCCGACCGGGGTTGGTACAATACGCTTAAGGAGACATCCATGTTACTCAACCGTTCGCTATTGGTCAGCAAAAGTAAAACTCTTACCGGAGATACGATTTTCTATAACCGGAAGAAGGGCATTGGCGAGGTTTTTGGTTACATGCACCTCAAAGATACGGTGAATAAGGCTGATTTGTATGGCAATTATGGCTATTATAATGAGAAAACCAAGGTTGCCTTTTCTACCAAATTAGCCTGGGCCAGAGAATATTCACGTCCCGATACCATGTTTGTTCATGCCGATACCCTGATGGCTACCGAACCGGACTCTATGCATCGGATTTTGTCGGCATATCACCGGGTGCGCTATTTCAGTCAGGAATCGCAGGGGGTATGTGACTCACTTCGTTACTCATCACGGGATTCAGTTTTGCATCTGTATAAAGACCCTGTGCTGTGGAATGCCAATTATCAGCTTTCCGGTGATACCATTCATGCTTATATGAACGACAGCACCATTCGCAAGGTGATTATCAGGGGATACGCCTTTGCAATTGAAGAGCAGGATAGTGTGGGTGGTTTCTATAATCAACTTTCGGGGAAAGAGCTTAAAGCCGACTTCGAGAAAGGAGAAATCCGAAAGGTGGATGTAAGCGGTAATGTCGAGTCGATTTTCTACCCGACAGATAAAGATAGTGTGATGATTGGACTCAATCATGCCGAGAGCAGCTATCTGACTATGTTTATGGCGAATCGGAAATTGGAAAAACTGATCATGTGGCCTTCTCCCATCGGCTCGTTGACGCCAATGGAAGCCATTAAGCAGGACCAGAAATTTCTAAAAAACTACCGTTGGTATAGTCTGGTACGTCCGCGTAATGCGATGGATATTTTCCGGCACAAAGGGCTGAAAATGGAGCCGGTGAAACGGATACAGCGACGAACCCGATAGATTTTATTTTATTCAAGAACAATACAACTCAGATTACTCCTTGTAAATATGAGCGATATAATTCATCTGTTACCCGATTCGGTAGCTAATCAGATTGCTGCCGGAGAGGTGATACAACGACCGGCTTCTGTAGTGAAAGAATTGGTGGAGAATGCTCTCGATGCCGGTGCTACAGAGATTCATCTAATCCTGAAGGATGCGGGTCGTACCCTTATTCAGGTGATTGATAACGGGAAAGGCATGTCGGCCACCGATGCGCGCCTGGCTTTTGAACGCCATGCCACCTCAAAGATCTCTTCGGCTGATGACCTGTTTGCACTGCGTACCATGGGCTTTCGTGGAGAGGCGTTGGCCTCTATTGCCGCAATTGCGCAGGTGGAATTAAAAACCCGCCGTGCTGAAGATGAAGTTGGTACTCACATTGTGATGTCAGCCTCTACCGTGGAAGAGCAGACAGCCGTTTCCTGTCCTGTAGGAAGTAATTTCTCCGTCAAAAATATTTTCTTTAATGTACCTGCCCGCCGCAAGTTCCTGAAGTCGAATCAAGTAGAGTGGAACAATATTCTTACTGAATTTGAGCGGATTGCCCTGGTTAATCCCGAAATTGCTTTTAAAGTGTATCACAACGATGTGATTACTGCAAGCTTGTCGCCATCGGGTATTCGTCAGCGCATCGTAGGACTGATGGGTAAGCCTTTCAACAACCAATTGGTCTCTGTGGATGTGGATACTTCGGTGATCTCTCTTTCCGGATTTGTAGGTAAACCCGAGTCGGCCAAAAAACGAGGGGCACAGCAATTCTTTTTTGTGAACGGCCGCTATATGCGCCATCCTTATTTTCATAAAGCGGTGATGCATTGCTACGAGCAACTGCTTCCTCCGGGTGAAATGCCGCCCTATTTCCTCTATTTTCAGGTAGATCCGACATCGATCGATGTGAATATCCACCCGACGAAGACAGAGATTAAATTTGAGAATGAGCAACCCATCTGGCAGATCATCATGGCTGCGGTGAAAGAGGCTTTGGGGAAATCGAATGCCGTGCCTTCGATTGATTTTGATACGATCGATTCACCCGATATTCCCGTATATATAGAGCAATCTTATAATCCGGAACCGCCGAAGGTTCATTTTAATCCGGATTATAACCCGTTTAAACAGAAATCATATCCGAGTTCGCCAAGCGGCAGAATGCCTTCGTCCAACAATTGGGAAAAGCTTTATCAGGACTTTGAAATGGGCAGCCATGCTTCAAAGGTTAATGTAGTACCCGATATAGATCCTATTCCGGAAGAGGAGGAAGAACCGTTTCAGATGCCGGAAACTCCAGAACCGGTATCAGTACCTTCTCCATCTCCTGTATCGATATTTACAGAGCAGGCTGCAACTGTTGCCCCTGAGGTATCCCGGCAGTTGATTCAGATCAAAGGAAAATATATCCTGACTTCATCCAAATCGGGGTTGATGGTGA
The DNA here is from genome assembly GCA_963668555.2 of Bacteroidales bacterium. Taxonomy (GTDB): domain Bacteria; phylum Bacteroidota; class Bacteroidia; order Bacteroidales; family UBA7332; genus CAXXIC01. The sequence continues at coordinate 1,746,547 of CAXXIC010000001.1, read as the reverse complement.
TCGACCAGCGCAGGGCACATATACGGGTATTATTCGATACTTTCATCGAAAATATACGTAGCGGGCATGCCGCTTCGCAAGGGGTGCTTTTCCCCGAGATGGTGCAATTGACGGCAGCAGAATCGGCCATTCTTCCGTTATTAAGCGAAGACATGCACCTGTTAGGTTTTGAAATCGGTGATTTAGGCAATGGTACCTATTCTATCAATGCCATTCCGGCCGGTGTGGAGGGCAAAGACATGACCGAACTACTCCATAATATCCTCTATAATGCCATTGAGAAGGGTTGCGACGTAAAGGAGGAGATTCACACCATGATCGCTCTTACGCTTGCTGAGTCGGCCGCCATCGCTTACGGCAAATCCCTGAACGAATCGGAGATGCAGTCGCTGATTGATCAGCTTTTCGCTTGTTCCACGCACAGTTTCACCCCCGACGGAAAGACGATCATCAATATTCTTGGTAATGATGAACTGGAGAAGAGGTTTAAGTGATTAAATAAGATCCGGAATAGAAACGCCGTTACAGAAATATTTTGCAACGGCGTTTTGGGTTTTGTTTCTTCTTCAAAACCTGATAGGAGGTTTTGAAATCGGAACGGCCATTTCCTATACTAAAATTGATCCTTGCCGCCTTTCTTACTTCGTGGGTTTTTGGATTATTAAAGGAATCTGGAATTAGAAACTTTACGTTGGAGGAATATTTAATCCCCAAAAGCAAAGATCTCTACAGTTAAAATGAATACTTCACCCCAACACCGATGCCATAATAATAAACATTTTGATCAAGGTAGCAGAATCTGATTTCCGGTTCTGCGACAAAGGCCTGTGAGATTTTAAATTGTTTGCTGACTTTGACAAAACCACCCCAATTAAGTTTAGGAGAAACACTATACTCTGTTATTTTGGCATAAGGATTACTACTCTCATCTTTCCAATCAGCAAAGTAATCAGCATTCAATCCAATTGCAGCATTTACTACAGGTGTATAATATTTTACTCCTAAAGGAATTGATAGATAGGATTCTCTTACTTTTTGTACAATGTTGATAGTTCCCGAAGGCAATGTCAAGTTACTGTTAAATTCTTCGAAACTATTTCGCAAACTAATGCCCGTCTCTAATCCGAAATGTGCATTGATTTTTCTTTCATAACTTATACCAAAGCTATTGCCAAAATACCCCGAAAAATTATACTCACCATAAGTATTTATTCCAATAAGATTTTGTCTTTGGGAAAAACAGTTATTTAGACCAAGTAATAAGAGAAAGAATACAATCAGAGTGCTATTGATTTTACAAAACATATTTTTTGTTATAAAAGGAAAAGCCGTACCATTTGTACGGCTGATCGATGTTAAAAACTCAGATAAAGCTTTATTATTCCCCAGCTAATTTCACCTGTACCAGGATTTAGATAGTCTATGTAAGAATCTGCGATTAATTGTTCTTCAGTCGAAGCTGGTCGTTTTGTCACAATATTAGTTTTTATTTTGGTAAGAGGGTCTGTAACTTCAGTAGTAATTTCTCTTTCTTCATAAGACCCATCTTCCTCTGTAAGAATAATTCTTCTTGAAAATCCTTGCTCATAAAAATACCAATATGGACAATTGATTAATGCTTCGTTCCATTTTACAAATTTATTACCCCAGAAATTAGATCGCCACCATGATTCAGGATAGCGAAAAGTACTTGTTTTAACATCAAATGTATTAGTCGTATGATTGAGTACTTCATAAATCAAATTTAATCTAACTTCAGGCTGTCCTCTTGTCCATCCTTCAACAGATCTTAATGCATCCATCGAAATAAATGAAGCTTTTGTTATGGACATCCCTTTCCCAACCGTATAATTTGGTTCGCTATTAGCTGATTTAAGATTACTTTGTTGATTGTGTTCTAACGATGATAAATTGTAATTACTTCTTTCATTATCTGATAATACAAGATAATTATCACTTGGATCAATGTCACCGCGAATAGAAGTGATTGTCCCATCATTTTTAATGAGCATTAATGAAGTGTCCCTTTTTTCATTATATGATTCCGGTAGAACAACTATTCCATTAAATGATGTGCTATCAGTCGATTCTGAATTTACGTAAAGATATAACTGTAACAGTGAGTCGGATTTTGTAATTTGCTCACTTATACTTGCATTTTCAGAAGTGCGTTTAATCGGTAATGAATGCAAGTACTTATCTAAAATTGAACCAAAGGTATTATTGCTTGATCTAAGACCATTGTTTGATACTTGTTGTGTAAAAAGAGACTTTAATAAAACTTCTCTATCTCCATCAAATAGTTTATTACACTCTCTGCTTGTAACTTTTGATAATTCCGGATTTTCATTAAATGCCGCAATTAGCCCTTTGGCTAGGGTAATTCGTTGTTGACTATTTGCATTAGAATATCTCTCACTTTCAAAAGATTTAGTTGATGGGATTTCATCTTTACTGCAAGACACAAACCCTAAAGCGATAAACGTTAGAAACACATATAAAATATTTTTTTTCATAAATATGATGTTTTGATATTATGGTAAGTAAAATATGATTGAAAATAATCAAAGCCCTATCACCTTGTAATGGACGTTTCTTAAGTGAAATTCTTATCTTTACCTGCCTTTTCCAATTTTTATAGTTAATACTGTTAGCAATTGCGAGTCGCTATGTGTTTGATTTTGAAATGCGGGAAAGGCATTTCTGTTTGTCAAAACGGGATGGCAAGTCCCTTGCAATAAAGATCAGAGCGGGTAAAAGATCCACACTGATCTTTTTTTATTACTCTGGTTTACCTCAGAGGTAAACCAGTTTACTTCCGTGGTGAATTAGTTTACCTCTGAAGTAAACCGGGGTACTTCGTTTGTGAACCGGTTTACCTACCAAGTGAACGAGTTTACCTTTTTACTGAACTCACTTACCTCAGCGGTAAATAGGGGCACTTCAAAGGTGAATGAGTTTACCTCCGACGTAAATCAGTTTACCTTTCAGGTGAATTAATTCACCTTTGAAGTAGGGAGGGGTACTCCCGAAGTTGTAGGGGGTACTTCGGAAGTACCCCCTTGGGGCGTTTTGCGGATTCCTTTTTTTTAATTGTCAGTAGCTACGCCCTCTTTTTTGGTTGTTCCCTGATTAACGAAAAGCTTGCCCAGCTCATCCACAATGGTCTGCGTGCCGGGGATATTCATTTTGGCAGCGCCTTTGGCCGAATTGTAGATGGATAGTGCCGCCTGATAGGCATCGCTTCCGGCAGCGGTGCGGGTATCATTGACCATTTCGGCCAGCGTGCTCAATTCAAGAGATACCCGTCGCAAAGAACTGAAAAGAGAGACATCTTTGGTCAGTTCATCCAGCGGGGTAAAAGGTGGTACTACCATCGGCTGCTGCCTGCCGAAGTTGAGGCTCTTATCGACAAAGGGAAGTCGTCCGTCATCCAGTTTGGGGATGGATTTCCGTTCTTGGGCCGACAGCTTCAGGCAAAAGGGGAGTAATGCTTTAAGCTCGGCAATCAATGCCAGTGCTTTTTGCTCGTCTTCGCTCGAAAACGATGTTGAAATGTAATCAGACATAAGATAAAGAATTAAAGGTTGTAGAACAGTAAGAAACTATATACACTAAAAACATAGGCTTAAACTGCTTTTGCATTCGATGAAAATGATTTAATAAATCTGAAAAGGGGGCTTTTATGGTTGGTATACAACAACAATCGAATACCGTATTGCGCAAATTAAATTAGAATATTTTTAATACGCAATACTGTTAAATATATATTAAGGAATTGAATTTGGGTAAAAATGATGTTTGTATTAAGAAGCAGCGTTTAATTTAATACCCCGCATAGTATTCTTTTATGGATTGTGGCTATGGCGGGATTAGAGGCTTGGGTGTAAGGATGCGGGGGGGGGGGTAAATGATTGAAGATTAGTTGCTTGCAGAACGAGGCTTTTTGAGTGGGGATATTTGCATTTATAGATACTATACAGATGCTTTAATGTTGGTCTGTGTTGATGTTTTAAATTATATGTGTATCTGTGAAATAGATTTTATGTTGAGTTAAATTAACTATCGTATTATTTTCGTAGTCGAAATTTTTCTATTTGAGGGGTTTGGCTTTTTGTTGAAACTTTTATTTCATTTGTATATATTATTTGCGTTAAGGATATAAAAAAAGCCGCCCCAAAATATCTTGAGGCGGCTTTTTTTATATCCTTATTTCAAGTCCGGATAACTGATTCGGGTGTGATAGTAAGTCTGGAGCTTTTCGATAAAGAGTTGTTTGATTGTCTCTATATCTCTGAGCGTGATCGGTGCGTTTTTGTATAATCCGTCCTGGATTTGTCCGTTAATTACTTTCTCGACCATTTGTTTTATAGTCTCCTCTGTAAATTCAGTAATACTTCTGGTGGCAGCTTCCACCGAATCCGCCATCATCAGGATTGCCGTCTCTTTGGTGAAGGGATTGGGACCCGGATAGGTGAATTTTGACTCGTCTATCTCACGATCGGGGTATTTGTTTTTAAACGAATTGTAGAAGTACTTCGCTTTGCTGGTCCCGTGGTGTGTATAAATGAAATCGATGATCTGCTGCGGAAGTCCCAGTTTTTGCGCCATGCGGGCTCCATCTTTCACGTGGTTGATGATGATCTGTACGCTCTGCTCGATGTCTAACTTGTCGTGAGGATTAACCCCCGTCTGGTTTTCGGTAAAGAAGACCGGATTTTCCATCTTGCCAATGTCATGATAGAGTGCCGCTGTACGAATGAGCTGAGTGTTTCCATTCACGCGCATCGAGGCTTCCACGGCGAGGTTTGACACCTGCAGCGAGTGGTGGAATGTGCCGGGGCACTCTTCGGAGAACTTACGCAGGAACGGCGAATTGATATTGGATAATTCCACCAATGTCACGTGCGATACAAATCCGAATATCTTTTCAAAAATATAGATCAACAGATATGCAAACAGCAGCAACAGTCCGTTTATGAGGAAGTAGACAAACATATTCCAGTTGATCTTTTCCCAGGCACCTTCCTGTATGAGTGCATAGCCCAGATAGATGAGCGTGTATGTGAGTGTGATCAGAATAGAACTTTGCACCAGTTGCGAACGTTGTGTCAGGTCTTTCAGGCTATAGATGGCCGTCATACCCACCGTGATCTGCAGCAGCACAAATTCGAAGGGGAATGGAGCCATAAATGAGCAAATCAGCACGGTGATTATATGGGCAAACAACGCTGTCCGCGAATCGAAGAAAGTACGGACTATAATCGGTATAATGGCATATGGGATTATATAAATGCTGAAAAATGAAAACTGGGCATTCAATGCTGTGATCACGGCCAGGCCTGTGATGATAAGCAGAATGAAGAACAGCAGTCGTATTTTCTCAAAGGTAGCGAAACGGAACAGAAAGAGGTAAAGGAACAAGAAGGTGAATAGACTGGAAATCAGAATCACTTCGCCAATAATTTCCCAGCTTTGCTTCTGTACTGTGCCTGAGCGTTGTTCGTATTCGATTTTCAGTGAACGCAGGATGTTGTAGGTGTGGTCGTTGATAATCTCCCCGCGATCGATGATGCGTTCGCCCACCTGCACGACACCAGAATTCAACGAGAGGGTACTGATCATCTCTTTCTTGATGCGGTCGGAGGTTTGTACATCGTAAATGAGATTCTCCGTCAGGTAATTATTGAGATTACACGCTTGTATCGTGTTTTTATTGAGATAGGAAGGTGCATTCTTAAGGATGTATTCGTAGGCTGTTTTTACCGTGAAGAGAGAGCCGGTCGGTCGTTCCTTACTCAGATTTTTGTTGATGACCTTAATCTCGGTAATACCTTTTGCCTGAAGGTCTTCCTGGTCTTTCACTGAAATTACACCGGCATTGTAGATTTCATTAAGTGCCCCCTCGATATATTTGAGGTGAGCGCTATTAGCCTTCTTACTTAGGGTAGAATTGTAATCAGAGAAAAGCTTTGACTTTTGGGCATCACTTGTCGTTGCCTTCAATTGATAATATGGACGGAAATCAAGGAGCAGGCTGTCTTGCTCACGTTTTACCTGTTCGTCGGTTTTGTAGATCGGGAAGGTGAAAGAAGCGGTCAGTAAACCATACTTCCAGGGTTTGCCCGATTGGAACTGGTATTTAAATTTACCTTCGCGGGGAAAAAAGTATGCGATCACTGCCACTGCCGCAATAAACATAAGCAAGCGGATGGTGATAATTCTGATGCGTTGTCTTTTGGCTAAATGAACCGTTTCTGAACGTGTCATAGTTTTCCTTGTTTAATTGCGCTCAGCAGCCCTGAGCAGGCATCTTCCAGAATATCGAGCACTCGTTCAAAACCGTCGGCTCCTTCATAATAGGGATCGGGGACATGGTCAAATAACAGTTTGACTGAATAGTCGGTCATGCGCCGGATCTTTTGTTGGGCTTCGGGATCAGGTGCTACCCTGAAAAGATCTTCATAGTTGTAGTCGTCCATGGCCAGGATGAGGTCGAATTCCTCAAAATCGTCTGTTCTCACTTTTCGGGAGCGATGATTGAGATCAAATCCCCGGCGACGGGCGTGTTGACGCATACGGGCATCGGGTAGGTTTCCGGCGTGTCCGCCATAAGTTCCGGCCGAATCAATGGCTATGCGCTTTTCCAAACCTGCATCTTCCACCAGTTTATGCATGATGCCGTCGGCTGCCGGAGAACGACAGATGTTACCCAGACAGACAAACAGGATACGGATGGGATTAACGTCTATTGTTTCGTTGTATGCTTTTTTATTCATTTTCAGAGATTTGTTTATCTAAAACAACGTGAACGCCTTTTCTGTTTAATTGGACATATTTATACGTCATTTTGTCTATAACCGAATATTATTTGCAAAAATATTATTTTCGGGAGAATATATACGACAAGTAGTGTTTATAACCCCTTTTTTGTGCTATAATAATATAATCCGGGTGATAAATAATGAAAATGAGTATTGGGAATTTCGTTGTTACATCGGATCCACATCGTAGTAGACCAAAAGCGATTTGAATCGTTCGTTTTCGATCATTTCGGAGCGTATTTGTTGCAAATGATCTTTCACCAGTTGCAGTGACGCCTGATTCTCGATTTTGAGGACAATCTTTCGGATGTAAAATGTCTGAATGCGTGCCACGGGAGGAGAATCGGGTCCCAACACGCGGGGGCCGAAGATTGCTCTCAGCCGGTTGCCCATCTCGAAAGCCATTTCGGTGAGCAACGATTCGTTTTTATGTTTCAGGTAAATGTAAATCAACCGGAAAAAGGGCGGATAACGAAACAGATGGCGTTCGGCCAGCTGGGTTTCGTACATGGCGCGATAATTTCCCTCCAATACCTGCTGAATAATGGGGTGACCGGGTTCCGAGCTTTGCAGGATAACCAGGCCGCGTTTGTTCTTACGACCGGCGCGTCCGCTTACCTGCGTCATGAGCTGGTAGGCACGTTCGTGTGAGCGGAAATCGGGGAAGTTCATCATGGTATCGGCGCTCAAAATGCCCACGATACTTACATTGTCGAAATCCAGTCCCTTCGAGATCATCTGCGTACCGATCAGGATATTGGTTTTGCCGTTTTCGAAGTCCCGTATAATCTGTTCGTAGGCTTTGCGGCTGCGCGTGGTGTCAAAGTCCATCCGCGCCACGCCGGCATCCGGGAAAAGCTCTTTGATCTCATCCTCAATCTTTTCAGTCCCGAAGCCGCGCATCTCCAGCGAATGGTGTCCGCAGGCAGGGCAGGAGCGGGGGATCTCGTAGGTATAGCCGCAGTAGTGGCAGGTAAGCTGATTCAACCGTTTGTGGTAGGTGAGGCTTACGTCGCAATGTTTGCATTTAGGTACCCAGGCACACATTTTGCACTCTACCATCGGGGCAAAACCGCGTCGGTTCTGGAAAAGTATAATTTGTTCCTTCCTCTCCAGTGCCTCATTGATTTTCTCAATCAGGGTGGGCGAGAAGTTCGATTTCATGATCTTCTTCCGGCGAAGCTCTTTCGTATCCACCGGTAATATTTCGGGTAATTGCAACCCCTCGTAACGCTGGGTCAATTCCACCAACCCGTATTTGTTGGTCAGGGCATTGTAATAGGTCTCAATCGAAGGCGTAGCCGTGCCGAGCAATGTTTTTGCCCTGTGCATGGATGCCAGTACGATGGCTGCATTGCGGGCATGATAGCGGGGTGCGGGGTCTTGCTGTTTGTAGGTGTTTTCGTGTTCTTCGTCCACGATGATCAGGCCCAGATTGCTGAACGGGAGAAATACCGACGAACGAACCCCCAGAATCACCTGATAACCTTTGTTGTTCAACAAATTGTTCCAGATCTCGACGCGTTCATTATCCGTGAATTTGGAATGATAGATGCCCAGTTTATCGCCGAACACCCGTTTCAGGCGGTCGGTGAGCTGTGTGGTCAATGCAATTTCAGGCAAAAGATAGAGTACCTGCTTGCCCTGTTGCAGTTGTTCCTGAATGAGGTGGATATAGATCTCAGTCTTTCCGCATGAAGTAATCCCATGCAGCAAAACCGTACTTTTATCCATAAATTGCTGATTGATCTGTTGTAAGGCGTTTTGTTGTGCTTCGTTGAGCTCAAAAGCCGTTACCGTATCGCGGTCGTATGCCGAAAGCCGGTCGATCTGTTTCTGGTAAACCTCAAAGATACCTTTGTCGGTCAGTGCTTTCAGCGCTGAAGGGGTGGACTCCGCTTTCTCCAGCAGATCTTTGCGCGATATCTCGCGTGGCGGATTACTTTGCAGGTAGTGCGACAGGTCGAGGTAGCGCAACAATAGGCTTAACTGCTTAGGCGCTTTCGCCAGTTCGTCGAAAACGTTACGCAGACGGTCTTGTTCTGTTGCGGGTATGGTTAGTCTGATGAAGTTCTCGGTTTTGGGCCGGAAGCTCTCCTTCAGTTCTTCGTTGATCAGAATCGCTTCTTTGTCGAGCAACGATTTCAGTACCGGCATCAGGTTGCGAATCCCGGTTTCCCGTTCCAGATCAAGAATGCTCAGTTTCCCTTCGGCGGGAAGTTTATCGAGCACCAGCGTCTCTTTTTCCGTTAAAGTAAGGGCTTCGGGTACAATGTCGGGATTAAGCGTCAGCATAGTTTCGCTTTCCAGCTTTAATCCGGAGGGAAGCGCGGCTTTGTAGACCTCGCCAACGGAACAGAGGTAGTAAGAGGCAATCCATTCCCAGAACTTCAGTTGAGGTTCGCGCAGAATAGGGTATTCATCCAAAACGGAAGCGATCTCTTTGGTTTCGTAGTCGAGAGGAGCCCGGTGATGTATCTCCACGGCGATGGCTGTGTAGTATTTCCGTTTGCCGAAAGGGACAATTACCCTGCAACCGGGCTTTACAGCATCGGCCATTTCTTCCGGTAGAGAATAGGTAAAATACCGGGGTAAAGGCAACGGGAGAATAACATCGACAAAACGGGGAGACAGATTCATAGCTTCTTTTTCGTTCGGACAAAATTACACAAAAAATAGCTGACTTGAAAATGACGGGGATTGGCACCCTTGTCATTGCAGAATCCGTTTGTGGGCTACGCTTATTGGGGATTAACTCTCAAATTTCTCGGCGAGGTTGTTGATTCTGTTTCTTAGTTGCTGGAAGAACCGGAACCTTTCCCTTGCCGATGCGCCGCTCAGGAACGTTGATTTTGAGATGGTATTATTGATCCATTTTTCCGTTTCACTGCAGAAGGACTGGTCGGTAGTAGCCAGGCTGTTGATCGTAAACAGCTTAATGGTGGCTATGCTCATCCCGTTACATTTGCTGATCATGAAACTGTTTTCGGGATTTACAGGACTCAGGTAAAGGTTGAAGTCACTGTTACTCTTCGGCCCCTTCTTCTTCATTTCGGTCCATTGGGAAACGGTGTCGATCATTTCCAGAAGCTGACTGCATAATAGTTTGGGCATCTCTTTATTCTCAAAGCTTTCCAGATCGTAATAGTACTCTAGAAGCCTCAGTACCGGGTCGATTGTGTTGTAGGTCCATATCTCGGTCGAGGGGATGTGGCTATAGCTAACTGTCATTTTTTTATAGCAACCGAGCAATTTGTCTTTTTCACCCAGATTAACCACAAATTGGTCATAGGAAATGGGCAGGTTGCAGATGGTCTGATACCAGGCATATAGTTTGAAGAAAATCAACTCCGGGTAGGGCATGAAATGGAATACGGGTATATCCTCTGCCGTAAACAGGATCTCCTTGCTTTCGGCTTTAGCCAGGTTCTCTATGTTTTGGGTAAATTGAACCATGTAATGGTAATAGTTCGTGGAATTACTGACTATGTCAAGAGGTGCGTATCTGAAGTTAATACCACTGGATTTATGATTCCACATTTCATCCATCGAGATGCCGAAATGTGAACAGACTTTCTGTAGTTCGCTTAATGTGAGCTCTTTTTCTCCTCTGATCCTTCGGTAAGCCGAATCAGAACCGACATTTAACAATTCAGAAATGACATCTGCCAGTCTTAAGTGCGGAGGTAGCTTTTCCTTTGCTACTTGAAAAATCCTTTTTTGTGTGCCCATATTATTTAGTATGAATCCGTAAATATAATAACTGTTTTTTGCGAAAAGTCATAAATGAGAGATTTATTTCTTGAATAATCTCAATTATTAATGCGATTAGTTATTCAATCCCGACGGTTACGAAGAATAGAGACAAACTGTAAATACTCCCTCTGAAATCCGTTTTAACGTGTGCCCCCATCACCTTATCTTTGCATAGTGAAAAAGATATTGGGTTATAAAGGGTTTATCTTTTTTAAATTTGAATGTCAGCAGTTAGATAGATTGTAGAGGGTTCTATCTTCTGCTGATATTTCAGAGTTACAGCATCTTTTTTACAGCTTCCCCTTTACAGACATCCTGAGTAGTTCTCCCCTTAATAGTTCAATCTCCTTCTTACGTTCTTCTCCGGTAAAAAATATTAAGTCATCAATTCGCTAAGTTATGAGAAACACATTCATTGAAGATATTAGTGAATTCCTTGGAAAAGAAGATACCCGGTATTTCTCCAATGGTTTCAGGTTCATGGATTATGTCTATGAGGATATCGCATATACCGAAAATGAACTGACGGGTAATGTGTACATCCGAAACAATGCAAGAACAATAGAAGATGCAGAGCCATGCCACCTGGGAACGATAGAATATATAGCCATTGCATCAACTTTCTGTGAAAAGATATTGATCTCGGCGTTTAATCTTAGTGAGAATAGCATTGCAAATTCCTGGATTGATTATTGTAAAATGAAAGTAAGTTCATGCACCTATTTGGATCGGGATTGTAGTGTCAGGGTAGTGGGCAAAATCAGGAATACGGCTAAAGATGCAAATTCCATCAATGGGTATAAAAGCCATTGTGAGGTAAGGGTAGGGAGTATTCTCATAAAAATGGGTATCGATCATCCTACTAAAATAAGAACAGAAGAACATCCGGCTTCAAACCCGGAAATCGATATGTCCGGAATGTATGTGTGGGGGTATAGAAACCGGAAACATACAATTGAAAATGTATTTTACTCGATTAAAGAGAAAACATGTTCAGCCTCTTTGAGCATTGACGATTATTGTAAGGATAGAAAAGGACTTGGGGCAAATTATCAGGCCGTTATTTTACCTGATATTATCAATATATCCGGACAGCTATCGCAAGTGTTACTTTACAAATTAGAAAATACAGAAAGACAATCTGCGAATAATATGTGGTTAAGAGAATGTTCGATAATCTACAATAGGCCTTATGAAGAGAGGCAGTGCAGGGGAGAAGTTAACTTTTCCCGATTTGATGAAGTATTGGTAAAGGGTGAGCCCTGGAGAAGTGTGACTCTGTCAAGCCATATTGGAGGGATTTCATCACAATTCAGGATCGCTCATAAAATAAATAGTAATCAATGAGAAAAATTGCAGTCACAGGAGTAATAGCGCAAGACAGAATGCTAATGGCACAAGCCCTGTCTTATTTAACCGGCTATGATGTGGTCAGACAAACGGCATATTCGTGCCAGGCGATTAAATACGATTTGAGCAAAACGGTTGAAGAGTGTAGTTGGTCGGATCTGTTCGTCTATGCCCTTTCGTCTTTTACCGAGCGGGTCGAAATAGAGCAGCAATATGACGGGTATATTTCCAACGGAAGTGTATTCCAGGAATTGTCATACATGGAGACATTGTATAAATCACATTTACAACAGGATAAACAAAAATCAAAAGAATACGCCTCCATGTTGTCAGCCCTTCGGGAAATTGTATTGGAATACGCTGCCCGGGAATATGATTTGGTGATACACATAGATAGCCCTAAGGAAGAATGGGGGATACACCAATGGCAGGATTACAACCTGAGAAATTTGATACAAGGGGTTGATAAGCGATTTTTCATTGCCAGGGATTTTATATCGTCGGAAGTCCTTGAGGAATTATCCTCAGGAATGAGTACAAAACCGGTCTATTCACCGAATACAGCCCTGCGAAAAGCTCAACAGGACGTGTTGCATAAATAAATAAATAAATAAGATATGAAGATAGCCATAAGCGGGACCTATTCAACAGGAAAAACAACCACAAGTATAGCGCTGAGCCTGCTTACCGGGATTCCGGTGACTCATGCAAGAACGATGCGGAAAATATTGCCCGCGGTATTTCCCGGCAAGCGATTGGAAGAGTGCAATTTCCATGAGCTGGTGGAACTGGGAATAAGAAGGTTTACTGAACGGGTAATCACGGAACAAGCCCTGGGGAGTACGTTTATCTCCGACGGATGTCCGTTGCAGGAATGGATATATGGTACCACAAGAATGAGTACCGGGCTTAATCCTTCTGAACATCCGGAAAAGATTCAACTTCACAAATTAAGGCATGCCCCGGAATGGAGTGTGTTTGAAGAGACTCTGATGGGCTTTGGGAAAACCGTAAAAGAATATACGCGGAATCATTATGATCTGATTGTGCATTTACCCGTTGAATTTCCCTTTGATCCGGATGGCCACCGACCGGCCAGCGAATTGTTTCGCCGGAAATCGGAAGAATTGCTGAACCAGACTTATCATGACCTGGAATTGAATGTGCTGGAAGTAAGAGGTTCTTTGCACGAGCGGTTAGAGGCTATTCTGCAATATCTGGATATAAAGCCTCTTATTCCGGTCGATGAAGCTGTGAAACTCGCAAATAAAGAAAAGAAGGAACGGTTCGACAAAGTGAAAATAGAGCATAAAAAGAGCATGTCAAATGAGTTGCATTAAAATAAAAACAGGCATCACTATCTGTTAAATATATTAACATGCTGTTGTGCTGTTTCGGTTAATTCTGATAACAATTCGAGCCCCGATCAAAGTAACCCTTGAGCGAAGGATAAGCGAAGGATGAGCGAAAGATAAGCGGAGAATAAGGGCGGATAGAAATAGATTTTAAACATTAAAAACTGTAAAATTATGGCGCAGTCAAAGAACAATGTCCTGACCCACGGACTAAGCGGAACGGTGGGCGATTTGATCGTTTTCAGAGTCAGAGGCGACAAAACATTCGTCTCCTCAAAACCCCGTGAACGGTCGGGAGAGCAAACCGAAGCGCAAAAGGCGCAACAAGCACGCTTTCAGGAAGCAACCATTTATGGTAGAAATGCTATCTCCGATCCGGAACAAAAAACGGCTTATGGAGAAAAGGCGACAGAAGGTAAAACTGCGTATAATGTAGCGGTGGCTGATTTCCTGAAAGCCCCTAATATCAAGTTGATCGACCTAACCGGATATTCAGGTAAAATCGGTGACATAATAAAAGTAACGGTCACCGACGACTTCAAGGTGACGGGCGTGAGCGTGGGCATCTACAATGCCGATGGCAGCGAGGTGGAGCACGGCCTTGCAGTGCAGGATGGATTCAAAAATGACTGGGTGTTTACCGCAAAAACCGATAATGCTTCGTTGGATGGGGATAAGATTGTGGTGACTGCATCGGATATTCCCGGTAATATCAGTGAAAAAAGTGAGAGCCTGTAACAGGAATTAACGTGAAGGCAGGTAACGGAATTTAAGCTCGTTACTTGCCTTCCTTTTTGTCTTTTATCCATGCTAAATCGAACAATTATGCATAAACTATTTCCCCTCGTTCTTACACTTGTCTGTGTAACTTCGCTCTTTGCCCAGGGCAGCATCTCCCGCCAGCGCAATTACTTCCGTCCCGGCGACAAGATTATCAAGCAGCAGGTCGAATATGTCGATCCCGGCCGTTCCGGCAAACAGATCGTATGGGACTTCTCCCGGCTCAATCCAATCAATGAAAAGTATAAACTGGTCTATTTCTGTACCACAAAGGGCGATACTACCCACATTGTTGGGATGGAGCACCAGACCCGCTACCGCTATGAGCTGAAGTGCGATACCCTCTGGATGACGGGATATACCAACCGACTGACCGAAATGAACTTCGATAGTGCTGAAGCTCAACTGCGCTACCCCTTTCGGTACGGCGATAGCCTGCGCACCACCTTTAGTGGAAAAGGACTCTATTGTCAAAAAGTCGATCTGATCGCCAAAGGCGAGACAACCGCCACTGTTGATGCCCAGGGCATGCTGATCACCCCAGAAAACGACACGCTGAAAAACATCCTCCGTGTATATCGCCTCCGCAACTATACCGAGATCGGCATAGACAGCGCACGCATGAAGCTCGAAACCTACAGCTGGTATGCCCGTGGCTACCGCTATCCGGTATTCGAGACGGTGAAATCGTGGGTGATCAAGGGGGATAGTACAATGGAGCACTTCGGCACTTCATTTTATTATCCGATCAGGAATTTGGCGGAATTGGTGGAAGATCCGATCAACGAAGCCATCCGTAAGAACGAAGCCAATGCCAACAACATCCTGCTTCGCTGTTCCACCTGGCCTAATCCGGTACAAAATGATGTGACGGTCAACTATGAGCTGTCTCAGGATGCACGGGTATCGTTCCGGTTGTGCGACGTGAGTGGTCGACCTTGGGTGTCGTTGCCCGAGAAAGGCTTGTTGACAGGCAATCAACAGGAGTTGATTCCGATGAGCGGATTGCCAAGTGGGGATTATGCGCTGTATATTACGGTGGATGGGTATATAAAGAGGGTAAAGGTGATTAAGAGATAAGAGCTACAATTCCTCAGCTTATTCCTTTATTAAATGAGTATGCAAATAAATATAACATATATAAAGATGAAAAAAACACCTCTCTTAAGCCTTATTGCTATATTTTCAATTATAAATCTAACAGCTCAGAGCTTAACCGATATTCAAAAAAAAGGACTAAGCCCTATTTCTCCCACCGCATTTCAGTTCTTAAAGTTCGGAGAAATTCCGCTCAATGAATATACCGGAAGTCCGACTATTGAGATACCTTTATTTGATGTTGATGTCAGAGGATTCTCATTGCCAATAAAACTTCAATATCATTCAAAAGGAATTAGAGTATCCGAAGAGGCCGATTGGGTAGGTCTGGGCTGGGATCTAAGTTTTGGCTCTGTTACTCAAATCTTGAATGATAAAGATGATCTGCTTCTACCTTTTACTAGAAATTACATGCCTTATTCAAGTGGCATATCTACAATAGTCAATGTAAGCAAAAATAATCTTAATCCATTGAGTATGTCTATTGATAATACCGCAACAACTCATGCTGGTGATAATACATATTCTTTTTCTACATATCAGTATGGATGGAATATTAATGGTGGTGGATATAGTTCAACAGATTTGATAGATTTTGACAATTTAAATTCAACTGATTTTGAAAAAGATATATTTGTTGCTAATGTCTTAGGTGAGCGAATTTATATACTGATGAAAATAAACTCAAATGTTACATCAGTCAATTCTTCAAATACGAAGTATATTGTCTTGAACAAAAAGGGATATAACGTTTCTTGTATCTTAAATAAAGCTGGTGATACTTATATCTGGAAAATTATTACACCATCCGGCATTATTTGTTATTTCGAAGAAAGAAACAGATGTGATAATGGATCAGGCTCATATACAGATGCTTTTAATAAAATATTCGATGATAATCATACTTTATTAGGTTCTCCAACAAGCCAATCATTTGTTTTTACAAGTTCTGGTAGTCGCAATTCTAGTATATGGCAGATTTCTAAAATTATCTCCTTGTATGGAGATACCATTCTGTTTAATTATTCCGATAAAAAGCCACTACTCTCCAGTATTGTATCGACTCAATGGAAAGTAGGGAATGGAATTAATGTTATGTCTAATTATGTAGTTGATCCCAACAGTCCAGGAGATTACAACTCCAATCAAGGACCTTTTAATACGCCACCAACATATATGACTGGTCAAACAGATGGAACCAATTATACGATAAATCATATTAATATTACCAAATTGAGCTATTACCAAGAAAGAAGTTATCTTAAATCGATAACATATAATCATAATACAGCCTCATTCTATACCTCTTCACGAAATGACTGGGCAAATGCACAAAAATTAGATAGTATCGTAGTTACTAATTCACAACTTCAGAAGATAAAATCCATACAACTAAATTATGATTATTATCAATCTAACTATTCGGGAAGAGGATTTAATATCAACGGAAGCTCCAATGAGATGATTAATAGACTGAGATTAAATTCTATACTCACACAGAAGACTGAGAAATATCTCTTTACTTACAATGCAACACAACTCCCTCCTAAAAATTCATTTGGCGTAGATTACTGGGGGTATTATAATGGGCAAATCAATAATTGCACCTCACTTCCCAGAGTTGCTGATTTTAATTATTCCTCGTATGATCAAACCTTTAATTCAATTTTATCTAACAATACGGCAATAAAATATGCTGTTTCTGATTTTTGCAAGGCTGGTGTGTTGGAAGGAATTCAATATCCAACAGGAGCATATAGCAGATTCTATTATAGCTTGAATCAGTTTGATAATTTTAAAGTACCAAATGATCCTGCAGCAAATATAACCAATTCATATTGTGGTAATGGGCTAAGAGTTGACTCCATAATTAACTATACGGCTGACAATTATATCGTTACCAAGAAATATTATCAATACGAACAAGGGAAACTACAAACGCCTCTAAGCTTCTTTTGTACTAGTCCTGAAAACTATTGTATTCAAAATCCAATTTCGGGGGTTGTTCATTTTAGGAATTACTCTGCATCAGTATTTAATACTTTTGGCAGTAGCTATTATACGCCTAACCCGATTGGAGATGGCAGTGGTGTTGGATATAATAAAGTGACCAGTTGGTTTATTAATAATAAAACAAAAGTAGCAGATAGTGGGAAAACGATCCATTATTATACCAATACCCCAGATATTGTTTGTGAAATGGATGATCGGTTTAATCAATTGGTTCCCGCTTATCATAAAGGATTGGAGAATGGCACTCTCTTGAATGAAGAAGTTTTTGATAATTCAAACAAGAAAATAAGTACAACCCGGTATAATTATATATATAAATACGATATACCAATTGAATACAATGGTAAAGCAAATTACCTGGGAATGTGGGGTGTAAATACCACATTCAAACGTATGCTTATTGCTTATTATCCCATATTTAAACCTGAAAATAGACTAAAAAGTAAGATAAAGGTAGATTATATTAACAATGACAGTGTGGAAATTCGTGAAGACTACTTTTACAATCAATCCTTGAATGAAGAATATAATATTCTTCGCAGTAAATCGACAAATTGTTCGAACTCATCGCAACAAAAGGAGGATACCTATTTTTACCCTTTTGACCTGAAAGATGATGCTACTTTAGATCAAAAACAAAGAGGGATTATGCAAAAGCTTTTTATGCAAAATCGATTAAATGAAAAAGTTAAAATCACTCAATCTACATACACATGCGGTCAGGGCTCGCAAAAAAAACAATATTATGAATATGATGATGTTACTTGCTTACCTAATATTGTAAAAACCAGCATTGGTTATTATAATCCACTGGAAACAGAATTAACATTCAGCTATAATTCAAAAAAGAACATTATTGAAAAGCGAAGTAAAGACAATATTCCGACTGCTTATCTATGGGGGTATAAAGGGCAATATCTGATAGCCGAGGTAAAGAACATCTCGTATAGTGAAATGGAAGCAAAATTGGGTGGAACTAATCAGGTGCAAAGTTTATCTGAGACTATGATACCTGATATGTCAAAAGTAGAACAACTACGCCAAGAACTGCCAAATTCAGAAGTTACCACTTATACTTATATTCCACTTGTTGGCATGGCAACCAAGACAGATTCACGAGGAGTGAAGACTTCTTTTAATTATGATAGTTTTAATAGATTACAAAGCATTAAAGACAATAATGGGAAGAAATTAAACGAATACCAATATCATTACTACAATCAGCAATAAGGCTGCTATCTCAATTATCAATATAAACAGAAACATCAACAATAAAAAATTGCATATAATGAAAAGAATAATTTTTATCAGCTTAATCATAAGCATTTCAATAGTCAAACTTCAAGCACAATGGATACAAGGTTCCAGTTCTTTGTGCTATAATGGGGGGAGAGTCGGTATAGGATGTGAGAGTACATTTGCAACATTAAAGATTGATGGTGGAGCTTTCCCTTTAATTGAATTAGGACAGACATTACAAATAGCTGTTGCTACACAAGACGGATTTTTTGCGGGAGGCGCAAAAGCCGGTGATGCAGTTATTCGTAAATTAGGATCCAGTCATAATATCTTGCTTTATATGCCTAATAATGCAGGAGATGGAAGTAGCGGAATCAAATTCGGAGATGAGAAAAATGGTGTTTTTATGGGAATCTACAACAACAAAACAGTTCGGCTGGATGGAATACTTTATGCCACAGAAGTAAGAGTGCAGGCAAATGCATGGGCTGATGAAGTGTTTGAGAAGGATTATAACCTGAGGACACTCGGTGAAGTAGAAGCGTTCATAGAAAAATACAAACATCTTCCGGAGATTCCCGCACAGTCTGATATTGTGGGTAAAGATTACAACGTGGCCGAAATGAACCGGTTGTTGCTCAAGAAGGTGGAAGAGCTCAGCCTTTACGTGATCAGTCAGGATAAAAGAATCCGACAATTGGAGAAGAAACAGCCCGTAAGAAGAAAAAGATAATCAGATGTTTGACAGAATGCAAGATCAACTAAACGTTGTCTTTTAAATAAAATACGCATGAACATGAATAACAATAAGATTACATGTCACTCCATGTCTCGATTTTCCATCCTAATATTTTTCATAGTGCTGGCTATAAGGGGTTATGCGCAGAATGGAACTATTGTTTTGAATAGTCAGGTGCCGGAAACAAAAGTGACGGTGGTAGCTAATCAAGCAGTAGTTCTTAAACCCGGATTCAGAGCCGTAGGCTCGTCCGGCGAGTTTAATGCCAAGATAGGTACAAAGAACGCGATCTTTCCCCTTATTCCGGTTGCCGAAGGTAGTACGGTGTCTGTCAATCCAAGTTCGACTCAGAATTATATACAGACCAAAACTTTTTTGTTACCCACAGATAATTCTCCTGCTATCACTTCCATTCAATATTTCGATGGACTTGGACGACCGTCTCAAACTGTACAAGTGGGAATGACTCCCAAGGGTGCTGATTTGGTCTCAATGACAGAATATGATGGTTTCGGGCGGGAGTCGCTTAAATGGATGCCGACAAATATAGAGGGGAACTTCGGTAAATTCGTAGATGTGAGCAGTATGAAAAGTACAGCTAAATCCAGATATAATGATCAAAATCCCTTCATTGAGACCGGTTACGAACCTTCGCCGCTCAATCGGGTGTCGGCACAATGGGGTGCAGGGCAAGACTGGCGGGATGCTTCACGGGCCAATAGGATAGATTACCAGACAAATATTGCCAATGATGTAGTCCTCTATCAAATGGATGGCGAAAACCTGAAGAATGCCAGATATTATGATGCTAGCCAGCTGTATGTGACAAAAAGCACTGACGAGGAAAACCATGAAGTCTATGAATTCAAGGACAAACAAGGGCAGGTGATTCTTAAGCGCGCTATGGCCGAAGACGGACCACATAATACCTATTACGTGTATGATGATTTTGGGAACCTCCGGTATGTGTTATCGCCGGAGGCATCGGATAGAATGATGACACAGAAAACGTATATTCAAAATTGGTGTAATACTCCCGATAATCCGTTAGACCAGTATGCGTATATCTATAAGTATGACTATCGCAACCGTTGCATCGGAAAGAAGCTGCCCGGAGCCAAATGGATTAACATGGTGTATGATAAAGCCGACCGGTTGGTGCTGTCGCAGGATGGCAATCAAAGGGTTGCCAATACCTGTGCAATGACCAAATACGATGCTTTGGGACGCGTAATCCAGACGGGGATTCTTAGCAATATAAATGATAGTCTCCAATCTGCTTATGCGTTTTATCAAAACAGGATCGTGACAGAATCGTTCGATTCGAATAGCGGATACACAAGTACAACCGAATTACCTTCCGGAGCCAGCTTTGCAGTACAGATCCAAAACTTCTACGATACGTATGACTTTCTGAATCTATCTGCTTTTTCGGCATACAAGAGCAATTTGACTTACTTAGTTCAGTCCGGTTATGACGCGAAGTATAGCTATACAATCAATAGCAAGGATTATTCCGGCAAAGGTCTGCTGACCGGTACGGCAGTGCCTCTGTTAGACAATTCCGGCATATTGCTAACGGCGAACTATTACGATGACAAAGGCCGGATGGTGCAGGCGCTCTCCAATAATCATCTTGGCGGGTATGATAAAGAGTATTTCAAATACAACTTCACCGGCCAGCCGTTGAAGAAGCAGCACCTGCATACTGCGCCACTGTCAGCCTCCGTTACCTATCCGGTGAGCATCAAAGAGGTGTTTGATTACGTCTATGACCATGCGGGAAGGTTGCAGACTACCAATCATACGATTAATGATAAAACCACCTTTGCACTTTCGTCATTGTCGTACGATGAATTGGGCCGTTTGCAAACCAAAAGAATCCATGGCGGAATCGATTCGACTCAATACACCTATAACGTCAGAGGTTGGTTGAAGAGTATTCAGTCACAAGGCTTTAGTGAGACGCTCTATTATCAGGATCAATCGGGACACGGGAATTCTCCCCAATATAACGGGAATATCTCTGCATCACAGTGGAGCCCTGACTATTATTACAACGATGATACGTATCAGCGGTATTATAACTATTCGTATGATAAATTAAACCGTCTGCTTAGTGCGAAATTTAATACGATAGGCGCTTTTGACGAATCATTTGGATACGATAAAAACGGCAATATTCTCAACCTGAAACGAAATGGAGAAGTGATGTACATCGATGAGTGGGGAGATTATTATTCATATATAGATTGTATCGATGATCTCGAATTTACGCCCAACGGCAACCAGTTGAAAAAGACCGTAGATCGTATAACGAACGACGACCAGTTCATCGATTTGCAATATGACTTCAAGGATAAAGACGACTCCAACTATCCGGTGGAATATAAATATGATGCGAACGGTAATATGCGGGCGGATTTAAACAAAAACATTGCCTGGATTCGCTATAATCAATTAAATTTGCCACAGAAGGTACAGTTTGGAAATGGTAATGCTAACGAATACCTTTATGATGCTTCAGGCATGAAGCGCAGGGCGATGTATTATACCAGTGTCAGTCCGATACAAATCCCGTTGGATGCGGTAGATGTATCGAATAGCAATGTGACGATGTCCAGCAAAACGGATTATTGCGGGAATTATATATATGAAAAAGGGGCGTTGAAAACCATCCTTACCCCGGAAGGAGCCGTGGATGTAACATGGGATTCAGGTTCACCCAAATATTTCATCTACAAATATTCCGCTAAAGATCATTTGGGAAATACCCGGGCTCAATACATCACGCAGTCGCATGTCAATCCTGCATCGAAGTCGTTTTTCTGCATGCAGAGGACGGATTATTACCCTTCGGGATTAGAATTCACAAGACCGGATGTGGGCTCCAATGCAGCTCGTTATACTCCCTACCTTTACAATAGTAAAGAGATGGATCGGATGAATGGGCTAAGCATGATGGATTATGGAGCGAGATGGCGGTATAGTGATTTGCCGATTTGGTCAAGTGTCGATCCGCTGGCCGAGAAACACTATTATTCAAGTCCTTATGCATATTGCGGTAATAACCCTGTAAATAGGATTGACCCGGATGGTAGAGACTGGTTTGTGAATAATAGAGATGGTAATTTGATATTTTTAAAAGGTGTTTCAAAATTAACAAGTGAGATGTCTAAACAATATGGTCTTGGCAGTGTGAAAAACTATGAGAGACTAGGGAAAGATAATATGTTTGGAAACAAAGTTTCCTCTGGTAGATTTGACGATGTCTTAGATCAAAAGTTTGTTACATTTGAGGGAAGTAGTTCCTCCGAAAAGTTTATGAATGCTCATGGATTTAAACAAGCTGAAAGAGTTCGCATAGAAGAGAAAAAGGTTACTACTGTTGGAGATAGTCCAAATGGAAAACCAGATGTAAAGTCAACATACTCTTTAAAACAAATAGGAGAAACGGCTATTACTTATGTTAAGCCTGAAGTATTAAATGTTAAAAGCCAAATTAAGCAAACAACTGTAGGTGATCAGCATGTGAATTTTAACGAAATTGAAACTACTACGTATAGTTTAACAAAGGCTATTGGTCAAAATAACAGTTCTACTTCGCATTATAATGATCAAAGAAACTCTGACAACGTTAATACAATCTTAAATATTGTGTCAAATATAATTGACATAATTATCCCTTAACTATTATGAGAAAATTAGCAATTATAATAATAGTCTTAGCAACTCTCAGTATAAGTTGTAAAAACAAGGATAGACGTAAAGAATATTTTAATCAGTATGTTCAAAACAAATATACCGAAAGATTAAAAAGCTTTCCTTCTCATTTAGTGGACTTTTTTCCAAAACAAATAGGGGGTATTTACAATCTTCAAGAGACAAAAGACTCGACAAACGAATGTGTCTATTTTATGTATTTTGATTTTAGCAATAAAAGAAGTGCGTTTATTGATTCTATCTTCAGATCCAAAGCTAAAGCAATATATAATCCCTTTGATACTAATATTATATCTATTAGAAGTAAGGGCTTGATTTTGGATGATCCAACTCTGGAAATGTTTTACAATAATATTTTTATTAATGGCCGGTACTATTATCCGGTTCCTTACTTTGAAAAAAGCGATTATTCCAGTATTGAAATAAAGTCCGAAGATATTTATTCAAATAAATTACCATGTGGTTTGACTAAGGATTTTACGATTTATGTATTGGATTCAAAACCAGGAAGCTATTGGAATGGTCTGAAGCCATCAGAACATATGCCTAAAGGTTGGGAAAATGGATTCTCAAAGGGAGTATGTGTTAATACAAAGAAAGGAATTGTTATTTACTGGTTTGTTATTTGGTAGTTTGTAGATCCATTAGTTGAGGATGATTATGACTGGTCGCCTTATAATTATGTAATGGACAACCCGATTATCCACTTTGATCCTGATGGAAGACAAGCAGTTGCATTGTATTACCATGAAGCAATCTTAGCAGCGGCTGCCGGTCAGACCGCAAATCGACCGACACATTATCCATCTTTACCTTCAATCCAAGATGTGAAAAATGCCTTGGGAGGGATTGCAGCTTCTTTAAAAGCGACTTTAATCGGAGGTCTTTTAGGTGTGCCTATTCCTGCTCAGGTTTTACATTCTGAAGATGGTTCTAATAGTAAAGTCGATCAAAAAAGCGAAGGCGAAAAAAAAGGGGATTCAGAAAAAAAAGGCTCAATTTATAAAGTACCAGGAAGTGAAACCAAATCAGGTAAACCATATATTGGTAGACATAAAGGCCCTAACCCTCAAAAAAACAGAAGATCAAATGATGGTAGAAATAGGAAAGAAGCTGAAGTGATTGATCATTATGACCCTAAAGATACAGATGAGGGTAGGTATAAAGAACAAAAAGCACTTGATGATCAAGGTGGTGTGGATAATACCGATAATAAGAGAAGAGAAGTTAATCCTGAAAAGCAAAAAGAATATGAAAAAAAATATGGAAGTTGAGTTTATAACTAAAGTGAAATCCTTTTGGGATTGGTTTGTCCAAAATTTAGATATACTAGAACAAATTGATGAAAATGACAATAGTCTAATTGACGAAATTGATCGTAGGGTTAGTGAACTAGGAGATTTTTCATGGGAAATAGGCCCAGGTCAAAATAAAAAGAATTCATTTATAATATCCCCTTCAGGTGTTTTGGAATCGTTACAACTTACAAAAAAAATAGAAGAGCTAGCTCCAAATGTTGATGGTTGGGAATTTTATTCTTCAAAACCACCAAAAGATTGGGATTATATTTTTTCATTTGTTGACGGTCAAAATAATGAAATCCATGTTGATGCCAAAGAATGGGAGTACATTCTATTAAAATATAACGATAATAGATCATTCGATTTAATATTGAAAGGTCCATTTGATTTAAAAACAGATGAAGAAAGCTCTTATATAGCGGCAGAAATATTGATTATTGGTACTATTGGAGAGGACGATTATATTACAAGAATTGAGAGTGTCGAAATTGTTAATTCCTTTGAGAGAAACCTTATAGGAAAACAAACCAATATTAGAATGCTAAAAAAACATCTACAATCTCTTGTCGGTAATGCTCCCGTCCCACCGGATATGAAACCGTAGAAAGATGATGTTCTGTTGAGGTTGTCTAAAAAGAACAAATTGAACGCAAAGTCGCAAAAATGCCAAGGAATATATACTTAGAGCCTGTTTAAAAATGGAAGGATAAAAATCTTATAGAGTTTCCCAATCAGCTGATAATACCCCGTCCTTTCGGATTTATTGCAGAAAAGATAGTGAGCGTAGTCAAGGCGGATCTGTGATCCGCCTTTCAGCTATTATAAGGATTTACAATCCGTAAACAAAAGAAAAACAGATGGATATAGCAAACAGAACCAACGGTCACTGACCAGCGGGAAGTAATCACAAGTGAAGTCTATTTTGTGACTGATACAGTTGTGGATTGGGTAGATATATTTACCCGTCCAAAATACAAGCATATCATCATCGAGTCGTTGCGGTATTGTCAGGAACAGAAAGGATTAATCATATATGCGTGGGTGCTGATGACGAATCATTTGCATATGATTGTTGGTTCGGATAGTGAAAATAAAGTGTCAGATATCATGCGCGACTTCAAGAAGTTTACGAGCAAAGAAATACTTCGTACCTTGCAGGCAGATGGCCAAGAGAATCGGCGGGAATGGATGCTCTCCCGATAGCTATCGGGACGTTTTGAATATGCAGGCCGAAATGACAAGAAGATCAAAAACTTCCGGTTTTGGCAAGAAGGTAATGATCATCAAGAATTTTTCTTAGCGGAATATTTCGATCAAAAGCTGAATTATATCCATAACAATCCGGTTACGGCTGAGTTTGTTAATCGTCCGGAGGAGTATCGGTATAGTTCGGCGATTGATTATGCAGGAGGTCGTGGATTACTGAAAGTTATTTTGGTTTAGTTTGCCGATAGTTAATGGGGTATGTTGTTGTCGGATCACAGATCCTCATAGTATTTTAGGGGACGGATCACAGATCGGCCCCGACCGTTCATCATCATTTGAGGGTTATATCCGGAGTGTCGGGGTCGATGCAGTGCCTGACCAACGATGCCGATGCACTGGAGCAGGAGTTGAGTTTCGATGCATGGGGTAACCGACGTAACCCAGACACCTGGGAGGTATATACCACGGCTCCTACCGGATTGATTCTCGACCGCGGTTTTACCGGACACGAGCACATCGACCTCTTCGATCTGGTGAATATGGACGGACGGGTGTATGATCCGGTGATCGGTCGCTTCCTGAGCCCCGACCCCGTGATACAGGATCCCGAGAATCTGCAAAGCCTCAACCGATACAGTTATTGCCTCAATAATCCGCTTTCGCTGGTTGACCCGAGCGGATACAGTTGGTTGAGCAGAAACTGGCGAAGCTTGGTGACAGCGGCAGTAGCTATTACTGTATCTGTTGTTACTTTGGGTGGCGCAACAGCCCTTGGTGCGGTAATGCTTGCCGGAGCGACCGGTGGTTTTGCCGGAGGGTTTGTCGGAACGTTGCTTAATGGTGGTGACCTCGGACAGGCTTTTAAGGCAGGAGTGGTCGGAGGTTTGGTTGGTGGAGCCAGTGGGTTCCTGAACTTCGCAGCCGGATTTTCTGAAGCTACAACGGCACTAGGAAGGATGCTTGAAAGGGCCGCCAAACATGCTTTTGTAGACGCCTGGATGAGTGGTATTCAGGGACAGAATATATTTCATGGCATGATTAGCGGGGCTTTATCGTCTGTCGGTAATGGATTTATTGATAAAGAAGTAAATGGTTTGGCTTTAAAAGTAGCTTCTTCGGCAGTTTTAGGTGGTACTATTTCTGAAATAGGGGGCGGTAAATTTGCAAATGGAGCTGTTACAGGAGCATATGGTATGCTGTTTAATGAACTTTCTCATGACGTGACCCGGAGATTCAGAAATCAGTTGAAAAGAACAGTCGCTTATTTTAGTAAAGCAAGAATGGCGTTTGATGCGATGGCGCTTGTTGATCCGATTGGTGCACAAGTTGCAAAAGCAACCTTCTTTGCTTCCAAAGTTAAATCATATGCAGAATTTGACATCAAAAGAACATCCTTTAGTGAAAAAGCTATTGGGGGACTTTATGCAAGGTTTGAAGATATGGCCTTTACATCAGATGATTTCGGTAATTACAATTATGGAGTTGCAGCAAAAGCTTTTGGATATAGCCTAACAACAGCTAAATTAGGTGCAGGGCTATCCCAAACATTTCTTCAAAGAGCGGAAAATGGTAGTTATCGGAATGATTGGTCCAATTTTTCAGGATTTTTTGATTATAAAAGAGATACAAAAATGATTGTTGAAGGATATAACAGATTTAGATAATATTATGAAGCATATTTTTGTAAATATATTGATAGTTTGGGTTGTTTTTTTGACATCTTGTAATTCAGGTAAAATGCCAGAAGATAAGCTAGTCTTTGAAAATTCAATTGAAGATGTGACCGATTCTTTATTGTCATTTAAAGGATTGGCCAATGAAATATCAAGAGAAACTGACGTTATTAATTGTTTTATTGATGGTCATGATGAATTAATAATTGACAATGTCTCTATAGGAAGGTGGGATGAGATTGTGAGTGGTGGTGAAGTTGATCAAAAAGTAATCAAAAAAGTTTATTCAGGCGATTTTAGGCGATTGATAGCTTTAATGTCTTATTTGAAGAAGAATCATATCTCAGGTTTTTATAAAGATTATTCTTGTCATATATTTGTTTTTTCATATAGAGATTATGAATATGGTGATCGAGCTAGCGATCAACGATCTATATTATTCAAGGATGATTTTAACGGTAATGTAAAGGATGATTTTATAAAGAAAGACGAAAGTGAACAGTTGATCCTTGCAGTATATAATATGCCGCCACCCTGAACCGATACAGTTATTGCCTCAATAATCCGCTATATCCACCGTCCTGCCGGATATACCGCAGAAAAGATGGTGAGCGTGGCCAAGGCGGATCTGTGATCCGCCTTTCCAGTATTATGATGCCCTATGTTTGTAATTGGGAATTCAGTGCAGAACAAAAAGCATAAGTTACAAGAGTGTTATACATCAGCCGGTAATGGTGCAATAGATAAAAATGTACACGGTCTTGCATTGAAATTGACAGCATCCGCTGTACTTGGTGGTACAATCTCCCGTCGCACCGGATATAAAACCGTAGAAAAATGATGTTGGTCAAGGCGGATCTGTCATCCGCCTTTCAGCTATTATAAGGATTTGAAATCCGTAAACAAAAGAAAAACAGATGGATATAGCAAATAGGATCACAAGTGAAGTCTGGTTTGTGACTGACACTGTTGTGGATTGGGTAGATATATTTACCCGTCCAAAATACAAGCATATCATCATCGAGTCGTTGCGGTATTGTCAGGAACAGAAAGGATTAATCATATATGCGTGGGTGCTGATGACGAATCATTTGCATATGATTGCTGGTTCTGAGGGTGAAAATAAAGTGTCAGATATCATGCGCGACTTCAAGAAGTTTACGAGCAAGGAAATTCTTCGTACCTTGCAGGCAGATGGCCAAGAGAGTCGGCGGGAATGGATGCTTTCCCGAATTCTATCGGGACGTTTTGAATATGCAGGCCGTAATGACAAGAAGATCAAAAACTTCCGGTTTTGGCAAGAAGGTAATGATCATCAAGAATTTTTCTTAGCGGAATATTTCGATCAAAAGCTGAATTATATCCATAACAATCCGGTTACGGCTGAGTTTGTTAATCGTCCGGAGGAGTATCGGTATAGTTCGGCGATTGATTATGCCGGAGGTCAGGGATTGCTAAAAGTTACTGTGGTTTAGTTTGTTGTCGGATTTTAAATCCTCATAATATTTAAGAGGCGGGATTGCAAATCCCGCCGACGGCGCCGCAGTTTTTGTGGGTATATCCGGAGGGACGGGGTTGGGAGTATGCCTTCGATGCGCTGGGTAACCTGACGATGCGCCGCGATGATAAACGAAACAGTCTGGAAGAAACCTTTGAATACGATGAGTTGAATCGCCTGAAGTTTGTTTATAAAAATAATACTCAAACTTTGGCAATGACCTATGATGAATTGGGCAATATCCTGACCAAATCGGATGTGGGAGCCTATGAATATGACCCGCAAAGGCCTCATGCTGTCAAATATATTACTCCTTATCAGGGTGGAATCTTTAAAAGTACTTCTCAGAATATCCATTATTCATCATTCGATAAAGTAAGCTCCATTCGTCAAGGTGCGGATAGCTTGTATATTGCATACGGTTCGGCTTATGAGCGCATCTATGCCGATAGTTACCAGAATAATATACTGACTAAGCGCCGCACTTATGTCGGCCGCCTGTATGAACAGGAAAAAGAGCAGGCTACGGGTAAGGTGAAGGAAAAATTCTATATCTTTGGCGGTGACGGGCTGGTGGCTGTGCAGATCACCGACGATACGGGCAGTAAGCTCAGTTATGTGCATAAAGATCATCTGGGATCGATGCAGTGCCTGACCAACGATGCCGATGCACTGGAGCAGGAGTTGAGTTTCGATGCATGGGGTAACCGACGTAACCCAGACACCTGGGAGGTATATACCACGGCTCCTACCGGATTGATTCTCGACCGCGGTTTTACCGGACACGAGCACATCGACCTCTTCGATCTGGTGAATATGGACGGACGGGTGTATGATCCGGTGATCGGTCGCTTCTTAAGTCCCGATCCTGTGATACAGGATCCCGAGAACCTGCAAAGCCTGAACCGATACAGTTATTGCCTCAATAATCCGCTTTCGCTGGTTGACCCGAGCGGGTATAGTTGGTTGAGCAAGAACTGGCGTAGCTTGGTGACAGCCGCAGTTGCAATTACGGTTTCAGTTGTTACGTTAGGAGGAGCAACTGCACTTGGCGCAGTAATGCTTGCGGGAGCAACAGGTGGTTTCGCCGGTGGTTTTGTCGGAACATTGTTGAATGGAGGAGATCTTGGGCAGGCCTTTAAAGCCGGTGTAGTCGGAGGTTTGGTTGGTGGAGCCAGTGGGTTCTTATCATTTGCAGCTGGCAGTGTCACTTCAAAAGGTATTACAGCAATTATTGAACGAGCAGCAAAACACGCATTTGCGGAAGCTTGGATGAGTGGTATTCAGGGACAGAATATATTTCATGGAATGATTAGCGGGGCTTTATCGTCAGTTGGCAATGGCTTTATTAATAGTGAAGTAAATGGCTTGGCGTTGAAAATGGCTTCATCTGCGGTCTTAGGTGGAACAATATCAGAAATTGGTGGCGGTAAGTTTGCTAATGGGGCTGTGACCGGGGCTTATTCGATGTTGTTTAATGATATTCAGCATGATTTAATGGAGGAAAGAGCTAAAAAAGCACTTCCAATGCTTGAGGATGGTATAAGAAAGGTATTAGCTACGGCAAAATCCGGTATAAAAATATCAAGTAAAGATTTGGTTAAGAATTATGGTGTACCCAAAAAAGCAGCAGCGTTAATAAATTCATTTACTGTAAATAACAGTTCTTCAATTGCTGTTGATTGGAATGGATGGACTACGCCTGGCGTTGAGTTGGTATCAAATGCTAGATTTAAGGATGGCATAATGAATATTCAGTCTGTTTCGTTTCAAAAAACATGGGGAGATTTTTCTGTAAATAATCCATTATACATTACAGGTGGGGCTATTGGATTACATGTTAACGGTTCGACATTTTGGAATATATTTGTTGATGGAAACAAAGCCTCGATTTATAAAGATTTCAAGAAGTATTCAGATATTGCACCTTGATAGTTTAGTTATGAAAAATAAAATGAATGAAATGATTTGGGGTGCGGTGTTTCTAATTATTATGATATTCTGGTTTTTTATAGATTATCTGATAGTAATTAGATACCTTGACTATTATCCAAAATCTGAAGTGGTAGATATTTTAAAAGCTGTTGAAGTAGTAATATTGATACTAAAATCATATTCGATAATTCTAGTTATAACATCCCTAAGTTTAATCATATTGTATTGGAGAGTTAAGTCGTTGCGGAGTAAGCTAAAGATCTTATTAATAATTACTTTTATCTTGGATGTTGTGTCAATATTCTTTTTATTTCAATTCGTTTAATACAATAGTTCTACACCGTCCTGCCGGATATACCGCAGAAAAGATGGTGAGCGTGGCCAAGGCGGATCTGTGATCCGCCTTTCCAGTATTATGATGCCCTATGTTTGTAATTGGGAATTCAGTGCAGAACAAAAAGCATAAGTTACAAGAGTGTTATACATCAGCCGGTAATGGTGCAATAGATAAAAATGTACACGGTCTTGCATTGAAATTGACAGCATCCGCTGTACTTGGTGGTACAATCTCCCGTCGTACCGGATTTAAAACCGTAGAAAGATGGTGTTAGTCAAGGCGGATCTGTGATCCGCCTTTCCAGTATTATGAGGAATTGTATTCCGTAAACAAAAGAAAAACAGATGGATATAGCAAATAAAATCACAAGTGAAGTCTATTTTGAGACTGACACTGTTGTGGATTGGGTGGATATATTACCCATGCTAAATACAAGCATATCATCATCGAGTCGTTGCGGTATTGTCAGGAACAGAAAGGATTAATCATATATGCGTGGGTGCTGATGACGAATCATTTGCATATGATTGTCGGTTCTGAGGGTGAAAATAAAGTGTCAGATATCATGCGCGACTTCAAGAAGTTTACGAGCAAAGAAATACTTCGTACCTTGCAGGCAGATGGCCAAGAGAGTCGGCGGGAATGGATGCTTTCCCGAATTCTATCGGGACGTTTTGAATATGCAGGCCGAAATGACAAGAAGATCAAAAACTTCCGGTTTTGGCAAGAAGGTAATGATCATCAAGAATTTTTCTTAGCGGAATATTTCGATCAAAAGCTGAATTATATCCACAACAATCCGGTTACGGCTGAGTTTGTTAATCGTCCGGAGGAGTATCGGTATAGTTCGGCGATTGATTATGCAGGAGGTAGTGGATTACTGAAAGTTGTTTTGGCTTAGGTTGCTGATAGTTAATGGGGTATATTGTTGTCGGATCACAGATCCTTCTAGTATTTTAGGGGACGGATCACAGATCCGCCCCGACCGTCCATCATCATTTGAGGGTTATATCCGGAGTGTCGGGAGGGATTAAAGTTTCAGAAGTTGCTGAATCTCAACTTTTAGATTAGGTAAATGTCTGACAATAGTACCCCATATAATTTCATTGTCAATTTTATCATAACCATGAATGACTCGATTACGCATACTGATAATCTGCTTTTTACTTGATATATCAATGGTCGAATCTAGTTTATCAATCCGATTCATGGCTTCGCCGATGATCTCAAACTCTCGCTCAACGGCTCTGCGCAACATCTTGTTAGCCATATAGACTTTAAAATCCCGTTTATCCCCAAGGTAATTTTCTATGGACTCAATAGACTCATGTATATCAAACAAAAACTTTTTAATCTCAATGTCCATAGAGCAATGTTTTAGTCCTGTTTATCGATTCAATAAAATAGGGATTGGACAAAGACTTATCCGTCACCAAATCAACCGGGCGATGAAACAGCTCTTCCAACTTCTCCGCTAAATCGAAATAAGTATCGGCATAATCCCCGTAATCCATAGTATCAAACGATACTAATAGATCAATATCGCTGTCGTCATTGAACTTATCCGTACACACTGAGCCAAAAGCAAACAACATCTTCACATGATGAGTATTACATAATGTTTTGATATGGTCTTGATTATCTAATATTAATCTGTGCATAATAATGATTTTTTAGAATCCGTTGCAAAAAAGGATAATCACACAAATACAAATATACAATCTTTTTAAGATGGATTGATAAGGATTCAGGTATTTCGAGCCTTGCTCTATTGTTATCCAAATTGCACTTCACCAATTAGACAAGAAATGCACCACCGTCTTGTCGGATTTATTGCAGAAAAGATAGTGAGCGTGGTCAAGGCGGATCTGTGATCCGCCTTTCAGCTATTATAAGGATTTGAAATCCGTAAACAAAAGAAAAACAGATGGATATAGCAAACAGAACCAACGGTCACTGACCAGCGGGAAGTAATCACAAGTGAAGTCTGGTTTGTGACTGACACAGTGGTGGATTGGGTGGATATATTTACCCGTCCGAAATACAAGCATATCATCATCGAGTCGTTGCGGTATTGTCAGGAACAGAAAGGATTAATCATATATGCGTGGGTGCTGATGACGAATCATTTGCATATGATTGTCGGTTCTGAGGGTGAAAATAATGTATCAGATATTATGCGCGACTTCAAGAAGTTTACGAGCAAAGAAATACTTCGTACCTTGCAGGCAGATGGTCAAGAGAGTCGGCGGGAATGGATGCTTTCCCGATAGCTATCGGGACGTTTTGAATATGCAGGCCGAAATGATAAGAAGATCAAAAACTTCCGGTTTTGGCAAGAAGGTAATGATCATCAAGAATTTTTCTTAGCGGAATATTTCGATCAAAAGCTAAATTATATCCATAACAATCCGGTTACGGCTGAGTTTGTTAATCGTCCGGAGGAGTATCGGTATAGTTCGGCGATTGATTATGCGGGAGGTAGTGGGTTACTGAAAGTTGTTTTGGTTTAGGTTGCTGATAGTTAATGGGGTATATTGTTGTCGGATCACAGATCCTTCTAGTATTTTAGGGGACGGATCACAGATCCGCCCCGACCGTCCATCATCTTTTGAGGGTTATATCCGGAGTGTCGGGGGATAGGTATTTTAGAACTAAACCTCCAAAGTTTTCAAAACCTTGGAGGTTTTAGGCCGTTCGGCGACATCTTCAGACATTATCGTAAGAAAATCAAAGCCTTCGGTTTTTATCTCATTATAAAAGCTCCTGCTTACCACAAGTTGGTAACGCAGGAGCTTTAAGTTTTGACGAAGCGAGACTCTTTGTTCAACTGTTGAAATACATTCTCATATGAATTCTATTTTAGAGAATGTGAATTCTTATTCTTCTTTTGGCGCAAGAATGATTTGATTTATTACATTATCTTAGAATGTCAAACCAATATGCATGGCAAAATTGTTCTGAGGTGCAGGTTTATTGCCATCAGTATCAAATCCCATAAGGTAGAATCGTGGTTTAATACCGGCACCGATTAACAAATATGAATGCTTTGATACTGATATGGCAACTTCTGTTCCTGTATGAATCCCGAATCTGATTCCGGATGGTTTAGTTGATTCAAAACCGGGTTCGATGTCCATACCCCCAAAACCTTTCATAAAAGGAATGATATATACATTTTTACTAATCCTGTAAGGCAATTCACCCCCGATGGCAGCTTCAACACCTAATATGCCTCCTCCTACTATAAGCCCTACGTTATAAAGCCAATAGGTATAATAAGATCGTTGAAAGATAAGTTCTGAAAAACCATTTTTTCCGGTGCAAGTCATAAATCCTACTGATCCGCTATAACCAAAAGTATTACAGATTCCTTTTTTCCATTCTGCATTGACTTTTAATGCCGGAAAATCTGTGAGTAACCAATGTCCGAATTGTGATATCCATGCCGATTTTTCCTCTTTACCCCCATAATTAAGCACAACATCTACCTGTCCATCGCTTGTAAAATTTTGAATTGAAGAAAAGTCGATCTGCTTATTCAGCATATTTTTACTGATGGCTTCTGCAATTACGATTCTGATACCTTCAATTGGGAATCCGTCATTGAAATTTTTTACGACTTCGTCTTTAATCTTTTCATTTGTACTGGCAAATAGTTCGAAGAAGGCATCCACGGAAATGTGCGAGATATATTCGTAAGAAACAAATGGAAGAATCTTCTTATAACCATCATTTTTGCTTTTTATAAATTCCGAAACAGTTGATTCCAGTCTTTCTTTTGTTCCATTTTTTCCGTCACTTAGGTAGTTATCCACCATTTTTATAACGGCTGATACAGGTATTGCAAGATTCACACTTTCACGTCCTTTTGCTTTCCAGGTATTTATCCCTACGATCTGGAATTCACCTTCTTTGTTTTTTACCAACAGAGGTCCGCCTGAACTACCCGGATCAATCTGTGCGGTATGTTGGATTAACGTGCTTCCATCTGAAACGATTTCTTCAATTTTTAGACTTGAGTTTGAGATAATCCCTTTTCCCATTTGCCATGAAGGTTTATCTGCAAGAGCCGGATAGCCAACCGTAAATACATCATCCCCGTCAGATGGTTTAGCTGAAGCGATAGGAATTACTTTATCGAATTTTGCTTCCAGTGGTAACTCTAAGATCGCCAAATCGGAGTTGTCGTCCATTGCCAGGATCTTACATTTGTTAAAGGCTCTCACTGATTGGTCTTCGAGCAAGAACTCGACATTAGCAGACTCGGCTTGTACTACCACATGTTTGTTTGTGATAATGTAATTTCTTCCATTTTGGGGACAAGTATACACAAAACCGGAACCAAATCCCCCTTTTATATATGATTTCAATCTGTTAGAAGCATCAATATATCCGTTTTCTTTAAGCGAAGAGCTAAATTTCTCCAGAAATGAAATGGATGATTCACTGAAATTGGGTTTTACTACAGCAACTACACTTCGTAAAGATGTATTTTGTGCAAATACCGCTAATGAGCTACACAAAAACCAAAGAAAAAGAACAAACAACTTTCTAATATTCATTTTAATTTCAAGTTATAAGATTTTTTAGTGGCGCAAAATTAAACAATATATTAGGTAATTGAAATGTTTCTTGATAAAGGCTGCGAATTAGATATATGTTGTGCATGATGATTTTCATGTTTCATTCAAGATATATGTCAGGTATTCAGGTTAAAAGTAGAATGCACGGTCGTGTGTTTGGAAAAATGGTTTTCATAATATACTAACAATAGTAAATATAGCCAATTCACCCTAAAATTCGGGTTACTTATCTTTTGAAAGCTTCAATTCATAACGACAAACAATCATCTTTTGTCTAAAACAGGTCTAATTACTATGATGGAGACCCATTTTACGCAAAAAGTAAGGGAAAAGAAAGTGTCGCAATGTTACTTTGCACGTAAAGTAAGGGAAATCACATTGACAAAATGGAATTCAACGCGAAAAGAAGCGTCTTGTCATACCCCCGTCCTGTCGGATTTATTACTGAAAAGATAGTGAGCGTGTTCAAGGCGGATGTGTCATCCTCCCGTCCCGCCGGATATGAAGCCGTTAAAAAGTGATGTTGGTCAAGGCGGATCTGTGATCCGCCTTTCAGCTATTATAAGGATTTGAAATCCGTAAAGCAAAGAAAAACAGATGGATATAGCAAATAGAACCAACGGCCACTGACCAGCGGGAAGTAATCACAAGTGAAGTCTGGTTTGTGACTGACACAGTAGTGGATTGGGTAGATATATTTACCCGTCCAAAATACAAGCATATCATCATCGAGTCGTTGCGGTATTGTCAGGAACAGAAAGGATTAATCATTTATGCGTGGGTGCTGATGACGAATCATTTGCATATGATTGTCGGTTCTGAGGGTGAAAATAATGTATCAGATATTATGCGCGACTTCAAGAAGTTTACGAGCAAAGAAATACTTCGTACCTTGCAGGCAGATGGTCAAGAGAGTCGGCGGGAATGGATGCTTTCCCGAATTCTATCGGGACGTTTTGAATATGCAGGCCGTAATGACAAGAAGATCAAAAACTTCCGGTTCTGGCAGGAAGGGAATGATCATCAAGAGTTTTTCTTAGCGGAATATTTCGATCAAAAGCTGAATTATATCCATAACAATCCGGTTACGGCTGAGTTTGTTAATCGTCCGGAGGAGTATCGGTATAGTTCGGCGATTGATTATGCCGGAGGTCAGGGATTGCTAAAAGTTACTGTGGTTTAGTTTGTTGATAGTTAATGGGGTATATTGTTGTCGGATCACAGATCCTCATAGTATTTTAGGGGACGGATCACAGATCCGCCCCGACTGTCCATCATCATTTGTGGGTATATCCGGAGGGACGGGGGCCGTTTAGCATAGCGTCCCGCAATGTCAAAGCTAAAAGCCGGTCTCCGGCTGGTGCAAGAAAGCGAAGCTAAAAATAAGAAAGCGGATTCAGCAATTATTCTGAGTCCGCTTTCAGTTTATAGTCGTGTAGGCTTTGGGAAAGAATGCTTACATTTATATCGATTTTACCTTAAAGTAAGGCCATGAGGATATTGAGAAGACTTGTGTCCTGATATTATTTGAAGAAGTAGGTTGCTGTCAGTGACCAGAGTCCGTTTTTATAGTTAATTTCTGACAGATTTAATCCATCTTGTTGAATCGTAACTACGTTTTTCGTGAAGCCAAAACCGTAATTCGCACCCACCTGAAGTTTGCCGAGTATTTCGACGCCAAAACCAACGTTACCGCCTGCATCCAGTTTATTGATGTCGATTGACTTGATTTGATCGGTAACCTTGCCGGGAAATCCATAGCTCACATAAGGTCCTGCGGTGGCATAAAGACACGCAAGTTTGGGGATGCCGTATTTGTATTTCAGATTGAGTGGAACATCGATGTAAGAGATGGTGGCTTTTCCGAAGTCTTTAAAAGCCACTCCTTTTTGTGAATAGAGTATGGATAAATCCAGTCCAAGGCCGGAAACGGGAATCATTGCTTCTAAGGTCGGGCCGATCATAAAACCGTTGTAGCTCTCTTTTTGCAGAATTGTACCATCTGCGTTGAGGTTGCTAACTGCGTTGGATGCCAGATTAAGGCCGGTTTTAACTCCTAATCTTATTTGTGCCTGTGAAGGCATAGTCATACTCAATAGCATCAGGCAGATAAACAGATTGATTAACTTTTTCATCAGGATTCGTTTTTTAAATTGATAATCGAAAGCAATTTGGTTGTGAAAATATTTCGTGCAAATGTAAAAAAATATTTCAAAAGACATAAGCATCTGTAACTGGCTTTTTTAGCGATCTATTGTTTTGATTGTCTTTGTCTTATTTTCCATGGTGAACAAAGAGTGAAACTTTTCGCGTGAAAAATCGGGCAGATCACAAAATATTTATAAATTTGCAATGCAATTCGCAATCGGGGTGTAGCGCAGTTGGTAGCGTGCGTCGTTCGGGACGACGAGGTCGCAAGTTCGAATCTTGTCACCCCGACACAAAAAAACCGGATCTTTTGATCCGGTTTTTTTGTGTCTATTATTCTTCAATTCTACAGTCCAGGGCCTTTCTGTTTCTGTTTCTGTTTCTGTTTCCGGAAGTTTTTATTCGACGATCAGTTTCACCACTTTTATTGACAGGTCTCCTGCAGCAATTCTAACCATATAGAGCCCCGATGCTAACTGTTTGATCGGGATAACAGACGCTCCGGTCACAGATTGGCGGAGCAGTGATTTTCCCGACAGATCAAAGATCTCTACGGTCATGCTCGCGTAATTATCAGCACCTTTTATGGCGATGTATTCAGAAGCCGGGTTAGGATATACAGTTAGCTTAGGCGTTGTTTCTGCTAAGATAGCCGATGCGCGAAATGCCGAGTAGTAAAGTGTGGCATTATTTTCTACAATCCATACACCTTCTTCATTCACTGAAGTCTTTAGGGTTTTAAGCATGTGATTAAACAGTTCAGATCCAGAATCATGGGAAAAATTGTAGTGGTATGCAATTCCCGTATGGGGTAGGACCAGATCATTATAACTGAACGAATTGTCATAAGTCCGCTCTTCTTTTGATACATCAGTCCATATGGGAGACATCATACTCCAACTCGATTCTTTGATGAGGATTGTATTTCCACTACCATCGTAAGTGTATTCCTCTTTGGTTTTAGACATAAATGAACTAAGCTGTTCAATCCAGGTACTGCTATTTATCATTGTAATAAGCAGACCTGAACCATTATAGGTGTATTCTGTTTTTTGCATCAGTAACCATGCATTATTTTGCCCATAAAAATAAGAAAAGGTCAGGATATCTCCATTGGCATTGTAAGTATGTTCTTCCTTCATGCTGTACACCCATTGTTTTGTATCGGCATCCCACATGGATCGGATATAGGAAGTTTCATTCCCCTGAGCATCGTATGCATATTCTGTTTTATCGCGATAGACCCAGGTAGAGGATGCTGCAACCCAATCAGAGTTCATGATCAGGGTGTATTGATTGGAATTGTTGTATGTGTATTCCGATTTTGAAGAGTTTACCCAATCATTCTTAGCCAGATCCCAGCTGGAGAAAAGATCAACCGACATATATCCTGCTGCATTATAGGTATACTCCATTTTGTATTGACCGATCCATTTTCCGTTTATTTTATCCCAATAGTACATGAGCACCGCGGTTGTCCGGTTCTGAGCATTGTATGAGTATTCGCTTTTCCAGGCATCTGCCCAAAGGTTCTGAATAGTATCCCATTTGAATCCAAGATCCTTAGTCATGTTACCGTTGGAATCGTATGTCATTTCACTTTTGGTAGTGCCTCTCCATTGAGCAAGCGATTTTACCCATTCATAGCTTGTCATTGAAGTCATTCTTCCGGAGGAATTAAAAAGATAATCGGTTTTTTCTTGATAGTTCCATACGCCGGTAATGCTGTCCCATTTAGAGGTGATTGTCGTTTGGGGATTTCCATTGGAGTAGAAACTATTTTCTTCCTTTTCATTTTTCACCCAACG
Organism: Bacteroidales bacterium; assembly: GCA_963668555.2. Taxonomy (GTDB): domain Bacteria; phylum Bacteroidota; class Bacteroidia; order Bacteroidales; family UBA7332; genus CAXXIC01. Next base: position 1,707,178 of record CAXXIC010000001.1, on the reverse strand, counting down.
ATTATTAACGGTGTCCTTAACAGTATTGATGTAGCGGATCAGATTTTCATTTGCATCATAAGCATACTCTTCCTTTTCTGAAGTAGCCACGACGCTGTCCAGCATCTGTTTCTGAGCACTTACAGAGCGGAGTTTTGCTGTTATTTGAATAGCTTTCAGACTGTTTTTCAGAACATCTGAATAGGGGGCATTTTCTTTGAGCAACATTTCGATTGCCTGGGTGTGGTTCAGCACGGGTTGTGGAACCTGAGTTCTCGTATTTGGTTGACCGCTGAGGCCCAGCCAAATAAACAGCGATAGTAGAGTAATTGAGGTTTTCATGGCGTAATCATTTAGTTTGATAATTATTGAATTACATTCAAAGAAGATTTTTGGAAATAAGTAATAGGAAATAGATTATGTCGTATAATTATATCAAAATGAATAAGAATGGAACGCGGATAAACGCTGATATAGCGGATTCAAAACGGATTTATATTTCGACAAGTCGAAATGATTTTCAATGACATATGCATTATCAGTCATGTTTACATGACTTAAATCTGTTTTCAATCCGTTCATGTCATCTGTTTATATCCGCTTAATCCGTAAAATCCGCGTTCTATTCTTTTTTAAATACGACATTCTATTTTGTCCATTACTTATATCTTCACAATATCTTCACAGATGGTTCTTACGTATAAAGGTTTATGGTAGGATATGCTTAAGTCAGAATTTTAATATTTCCCTGGCATTTTAAATTCCTGAAAAGTGATATTCTTAGGAACCTCGAATCTGGAAGCAGGAATGCTTTCCTCCTTTATTTCGACTGCTTCCGTCGTTACGTTATTCCCTACAATCGAAGTTGTTGTTTTTATATTAATGCCTTTCCAGGTCCATACCACCGTTTTTACCGGTTTTTCAATGCTCATTTTCAAACACGTCTTGCCGGCAAGAACCTCGGTTCCCAGTTTTTTGATTCCGAAACTCTCGATATCGGCTTTCGACGCAGCTTCATAATTGGTGATGGTCTTTGTGTCTATTTTGATTTTTCGGCCAGTAGTCTGTTTGTTTTTCCAGCTGTAAATATATCCATCCCGCATCAGCGTTGATGCGACAATACGCTGGCCACCCATCGTATTGATGTTTTCATCATATTGTATTGATCCGTAATTGTCGAACCACACTTCGCGGAACATCGTCATTCCATGGGCATTCGTTTTGTATTTGATATACCCCGATTTGATTTGATAAGGGTGGATATTAACCGGTGGGTTTGAGGATTGTAGGGTTGCACTTTTTACTTCGGCGTTTTCATTGATAGCCGATTGTTCATTGTTTGAGCTTGTCCATGATGTCAGGATGGCCATGGAAGCGATGAGTAGGGGAAATAAGAACCGTTTCATAATTCTGGGATTTACAGGTTAAAGTCTACATTTTCATTTTGATAGATCGTTTAGGGGTAAATGTTTCAGTTCAGGTATTTTGTATTTATTAGTTGGAAGCCATTTCATCCAATACAAATTTACACAATGAAAAACCGGTTGTCAATACCACTTTTGTAGTAATTTTTAGGGTCATTGAAAAACTATGAGATGAATAAAAATGTTTAATCCATATAAGCGCAAAACCTAAACCGACATGACTCCGCGATCCCAAATAGTCGCATTAAAAGAACAGATTAAGCAGCTGGAAGAGCAGTTGCACTTCTTTCGTTTAGCGATGGAGCAATTACCCGCCATGGTGTATATCAACGAACTCAAAGAGCCCGGTGATGTGAATACCTTATGCAGCGTCTGGAGCAACCGTTCTGCTCAGAATTTTGTAGGGTATACCCATGAGGAAATTACGACTATGGGCTTCGAATTTCTGCAAAAGACACTGCATCCATCCGACCTGAAAGTCACACAAAAACTGATCTCTAACCTGAATACCCATATCGGAAAAGTCTACTCCGGTATCATCCGCCAAAAATCAAGAACGGGAAGCGAATACCTCTGGCTGATTGCCCGTACCATTATCCTGGAGGTTCACCCTAACGGCGTACCCCGCACTTTCCTCAATGTGTCCATTCAGCTGATTGCTCCCCACGGTTCTAACGAACAACTGGCGATGGCACTTGAAGAGATTCACCGACTTCGAAGCCAGAACCAAATTTGCACATTGAGTAAAAGAGAGCGGGAGATACTGAAACTCATTGCCGGAGGATTGATCGACAAAGAGATAGCCCGACAGTTGAATATCAGTTTCCAGACAGCCAAGACTCACCGTAATAACCTGATACATAAATTGAACTTGCGTAATACGGCCGGGATTGTGGCTTTTGCCAAAGATTGCGGTTTGTAAATGTGGTCCCGGAAGGGTCTCAACCTGTTCCGATAGAACTCTTATTAGTCTATTCCTGATTTCTATACATCTCGACTTATGAATAAAATAGCAATAAGAATCAGCCTGATTATCCTGATAGCGCTGATATTCGTTTCCTGCACAAGCAAAAAGGAGAAAGTTTACACTATTGGCTTTTCGCAGTGTGTAACCAATAGCAGTTGGCGAAAACAGATGATACATGAAATGAAGGTAGAGGCTTCATTTCATAAAAACATAAAATTGATAATTGAAGATGCCCAGGGGAATAATGATCTTCAGATAAGGCAGATTCAGGATCTAATGGATAAAAAGGTCGATCTGCTTATTATCTCCCCCAACGAATCGAAACCGATTACGCCAATCGCTGAAAAGGCGTTTGATCAGGGTATTCCTACCATATTACTTAACCGGGAGATTGATAGCAAAAAATATACCTCTTATATCGGTGTCGATAATTACCTCATTGGAAAAATGGCAGCAAATTTATTAAACAATCTGGCTAAAACCCATTTAAGGGTTCTTGAGGTATGGGGATTGGAAGGGTCATCCCCCGCGCAGAAACGACATAAAGGGTTCCGGGATTTTATTGTTTCAAAACCGAAACTCAAAGTCGTCGGTGAAATTAGAGGAAATTGGCTCACGAATGAGGCTTACTTACATACAAAAGCATTACCTTATTTAGGACAGATTCAGGCTGTTTTTGCACATAATGATGAAATGGCCTTGGGGGTATATCAAGCCTGTAAAGAGAAGAAAGTCGATACCGGCAAAATGATTTTTATCGGAGTAAACGGATTGCCGGGTAAGGATGGAGGCATACAGGCGGTGATTGATAAGAAATTGAAAGCAACATTTATCTATCCAACCGGAGGAGGTAAAGCGATACAAGTTGCCCTGGATATTCTGGATAAGAAATCTTTTCGAAAAGAGTGTCTTCTGAATACTGCTCTTGTCGATATATCGAATGCCGAAATAATAAAGCAGCAATCTCTTCAGATAAACGACTACTTCAGTAAGGTTGAGAGTCAGTTGAAAATGCTGGATTATCTCGAGTTAAAATATTACAGCCAGAAGACACAGCTCTATATATCTGTAGTTTTATTATTCATTGCTCTGATTCTGACCATTCTGCTTTATTTTGAATTCCGAAAATTGAAGCGGACAAATCAGGAATTGCATCAAAAAAATATAGAGATTAATCGCCAACGGGAGGAGCTATCAAAGCAACATGAACAATTGATGATTATGAATGAGCGGATCGAAGAAGTCACAGCTCAGAAGTTGCGTTTCTTTACCAATATTTCTCATGAACTTCGCACGCCCTTATCTCTGCTGATTTCCCCGGTGGAACATATTCTCGAAATGAATAAGTATCCCGACATCTATCATGAATTAGTGGTGATGAAGAATAATATTGACCGGATGTTGCGGATGATTGGGCAGTTGCTCGATTTCAGGCGGTTGGAGGTAAACGAAATGAGGCTCTACGTGAGAAGGCTGAACATTGTATCCATGGTAAGAGTCGCGAAAACGGCATTTAACTATCAGGCATCGACCAATCAGATTGATTACTCTCTGACTTTTCCCGATGAGGAAATTGAGATCTTTTGCGATGAAGACAAAATAGAAAAGGTGCTTCTCAATCTGATCTCCAATGCATTCCGGTTTACCCAAAAAATGGGAGAGGTTCATATTGAATTGAATGACGAACCGGATAGAGTAAGCATTTCCGTAACGAATTCCGGCAAAGGAATGGATCCGGAGCAGCGGGCGCATATTTTTAACCTGCTTAATCAGGAAGCGGAAGATTATAGTCAGGGAACCGGCATCGGCCTGAAAATGTCGAAGGAGTATGTCGAAATGCATGGAGGAAAGATTTTAGTCCAAAGTCTTCCCGGAGAAGGAAGTACTTTTACCTTTACCCTGAAAAAAGGACGGGAGCATTTTAGTCCGGTTGAAACATATTTTATCCAGGAATCCGATTTTATCCCGGAGATTAAACATCGTACTCCCGGAGTAGGCGGGCAGGCAATCTCAGCGGAATTAATCCCGGCATCCAAAGAGTATAACGTGCTGATTGTTGAGGAAAATGATGAAATGAGGGATTATCTCAAGGTTCGCCTGAAACCGGAATATACGGTATACCTGGCGACTAGTGGGGATGATGCGATGCAGGTTTTGAGCTTTGCAGAAATTAATCTGATCATTTGTGATGCAATAATGCCTGACATGGATGGATCCGAATTTTGCATGGTGGTGAAAAGTGATTTGTCTATTAGTCACATTCCCATTATTATGCTTACCGCCCAATGTGAAGAAGAGATGAAGATCAATGCTCTGTCGCCCGGGGCCGATGATTATCTCTATAAACCACTCAATGCGAGTCAGCTCTTGCTTAAAGCGAAGGATTTGTTGTTGCGAAGGAGTCAGACTCAGAACTATTTCAGGACTGAATTTTTCAGAAACGAGTCAGCGTTAGGGACTGACACGTCTGATAAACAGTTTATCCAAAAAGTATGCGTTCTGCTCGATCAGCATATCAATGAGTGTGAGTTGGGTGTGGACAACATGAGAACTGCATTGGGCCTGTCACGGGCAAATCTTTACCGTAAGATAAAGGAAATCACCGGTTGTTCTCCCGGAGAATTTATCATCGGGTATAAGGTGAAGAAGTCATTGACCCTTTTGGCAGAAAAGAGTCTGTCCATTGATGAAATTGCTTCCCAGTGTGGTTTTGTATCTCGTGCTTATTTTTCGGAGTGTTTTAAGGAAGTACTGGGTATTTCCCTATCGGAATATCAGGGAGATAAATAGGGTTTATTGAAAAACATTTTGTCCTTTCAGGACACTTATATCTTAAGAATCCGGCCAGTACCGGTTTGCTATTACCGGATCCAAACCCAAAAATTCAACAGGTATATGACGCACTAAAATATAAATATGCTCCTTTCCCCCCCAAAAAATCTGTAGCGCTCAAATCGGAATTTTGAGAGTAGTAAATTGCTGTCTGGTAATGATCTATTTGTACTTGTTTATTTCCAGTGCTTTACTCAACGAAATGGGGATTATAATCGTTGTGATTCCAAGGTTGTATAAATGCTTTTGAATGGAGAAAATAGTATAGTTGTGTAAAATTCTGGTTATCTGGTATGTGCCTTTAAACACAAGTTGTCCGCCCACAAATGTTGCATTCGGATATTTTTCAACTATTTCAGGAACCATTTTAATGACTTCTTCAGCCACATCGGTTCCAATACTATAATAATATTCTGCATTGTATCCCATTTCCCGTATTAAAAAGGTGTATTTATTCAGGTCCAGTTCAATATTCTGTCTTATTTTATCGACCACATGACTCTTATGAAAACTATCCGAATCGACTATGCCTGCCTGTATAAAAACGAAATTCTTATACACATTCTGAAATGAATTCAGGATCGTAAACAGGGAGTATAGCCCGATTCCGGAATAACCATTTACCAGGATCACCGCAGTCATATCCCCCGTGCTGATCGTGCGATTTTCATTTGATATCCATTTTAATTTAAGTTTCAGGCTGCTTACAATCTCCGGTGTTTGAGAGATTAAAGCATGATGTATTTTACTAAGTTCACGCCCGATTAAACGATAGTGCCTTTTGATGTAAAAACCACCTGTCACTAATGCCCCGGTAATTATCATAGTGATCCAGCCTCCCTCGTAAAACTTAACAACGATTACGTTAAGCAGGATAAAAACGGTCAGCAACAAACCGATTCCATTAATCAGAAGTTTTTCAAGCCATTTCCGATCATTTTTGCGTTCTGTAAGCCAATGTTTTACCATCCCGTATTGTGACAGTGAAAAGGTGATAAACACATTTATACTATACAATACGACCAGGAATGCAACCGATGCTTTCGACAGCCAGATAACGGCAAAAGCAGCAATGCCCATAATCAATATACCATTCTGGGATACCAGACGATCGCTTAACATGGTAAACCGGTGTGGCAGCCATGAGTCATGTGCCATGTTGGCCATTACTCTCGGGCCATCTAAAAATCCGGTCTGAGCAGCAACAAAAAGCAAGGCGGCTTCTGAGATCAACGTTATGTATAAAAATGCATTACCAATAGCCGGATTCCATGAAGTAGTGGCAGTAGAGATTAATATGGCATTTATTGTTTTTCCGGGTTGCAGATGCACATTGAATAAGAAATAGGAAACAATCAATCCCAGTACAGCAACCGACAACGAAACGGCTAACAAGCGCATGGTCTTAATCGCTGTTTTCACACGGGGCTCATGCAGATTCGGAATCCCGTTGCTTACGGCTTCAATTCCGGTATAAGTTCCGGCTCCCATGCTATAGGCTTTCATGATCAGGAAAAATGTTCCGTAAAATCCTAATTGATGGACTGTATTGGAAAATTCAGCCCCGGTCTGTACCGCTACATTTTTTATATCAGGAATATGAGTAGAAAATGAGAATCCAATCAAAAAAATGTGGGTTAATACGAAAACAATAAAGATGGGAGTTAATGCTTTGACCGATTCTTTTACTCCTCTGAGATTTAATATGACAAGCATTGCTAATATCGTAAGTGCGAAAGTAATTTTATAGTCATGATACTGCATGGGCAGAAAACTAAAAATGGCATCTGATCCACTCGAAATAGAAATGGAAATGGTCAATACATAGTCGATAAGTAGTGCGCAACCTGAGACCATACCCATTTGGGGTGAGATTAACCGACTGGCAACTAAATAACCGCCACCGCCATGAGGAAACAATCTGATGATCTGGGAATAACTGGTACTGATAATAAATATGGTTGCGGTTGTTAACAGTCCCACAATAATTGACAAGTTGACATGCGCCCCCAAAGTCTTATAGATCTCTTCGGGTCCGTAACACGACGATGTTAAAGCATCTGACCCAAGTCCTACCCAGGCAAGAAAAACAATCAATGAAATCTTGCTAAACGTACTGCTTTCGGTTAAATCACGCGTGTTTCCGATAACCGTATTCTTTAACTTTCGGAATAGATCTCTCATATTTTATTTCAACTTAAAGTAGAACAATTGTATCGATGCAAAGTTCCGTTTGGTTAATAACAGAGGTGAGAAAAATCCGATCAGATAATATGCCACACTGATTTATCATTTTCTGTCCCCGGCAAAGGACCGCAATGCGTTATTTTGCACTGTATTTGAATAGACCGAAGAGACTTCGGACAGAACACCGAATACGATATGACTTTTATTTACCCAAAACATTTCAGATTACTATTCTCTCTCATTGTTCTCATTCTCTCATTGAACGTATTTTCCCAGGAACAAAAAGAGCTCTCCGCTGACTCGTTGCTACGGCGAATTTCCCAATTGGAACAAAAAGTAGCCGATATGAAGAAACTCTACGTGGGCGGTTTCATGCATGTGCAGTGGAGCACCTCGCCACAAGCCGGAGGGCAAAGGGTAGGGGATGGGCCGAATGCTTTTCTCGGTGAATCCGATAAATCGGTAAGTCCCGGTTCTGCCAACGTAGTTACCGGCGATACTTATCGGCGTCCGTTTGCAGGAGGTTACATTCATTTGGTGCAGGGTATCCTGAATACCAAACACAGCCTTACCCTTAAATATGACTGGTACGATCCCAATATTCGACTTTCCGGAAATGAAATAGGAGCATCTGGCTTCAGTGGTAAGGGAGATATTGCCTATTCAACTCTTGGAATAGGTTATCTCTATCGGATGAGCAATCACGTGAAGCTGATGACTTATTATGAAAAGGTGGCCAATGAACGGTCGCACTACCTCTCTGGCTATGAATACGACGTGAAGGATGATGTGTTTACTTTGAGGATGCAGTATTGGTTTTGAGAGACCAATACCAATCTGCTTATTAAGTAGAATTCTTGCATTCGTTCAAGTCAAAAATCACTATATTAACTATCGTGTTGTGTTATTGTAAGTATTTGGAATTCAGTGTTGTGTTGTTCTGTGGCGTTGTGCCAGAGCTACTTTTTTAGTATTGAAAAATATATCTGCTTATTTCAATCCTATTTTTGCATTGTACACCGCAAAAAGGAAATTCCAGAACAGAACTTTTTTCATGCATTTTTCTCAGAATATTCCAGAAAAGTGCAACCTCAATTTGTTTAATTATCAACCATGAAATCCACCCCCAAACAGTTATGAACCGATCTCTACTAATAACACTGACCACTCTCATGCTATGCTTATCGTTAAGTGCAGCTAAAAAATCATCTTCAGATATGCCGACACAAAGCAAGCCAACAAAAGAAAGCCGTGTATGGTGGAAAGAAGCTGTCGTTTATCAGATCTATCCCCGCAGTTTCAAAGACAGTGATGGCGATGGTGTCGGTGATCTCAAAGGGGTAGCCTCTAAGCTTGATTACATCAAAAGTCTGGGCATTGATGTCGTCTGGTTGAATCCAATCTTTGCTTCTCCAAATGCAGATAATGGTTACGATATCAGTGATTATCGGGGCATTATGAAAGAGTTTGGTACCATGGCCGATTTTGATGCCCTGCTCAGGGGAATGCATGATCGGGGACTCAGGTTGGTGTTGGATCTTGTGGTCAATCACAGCAGCGACGAGCATGAGTGGTTTAAGCAAAGCCGGAGTTCACGTGCCAATCCCTACCGCGACTATTATCATTGGTGGCCGGCTGAAAAAGGCAAACCGGCTTTCCGTCCCGGGGCCTTCGAAGTGGATGGCAGCGGGTGGAGATATGATTCGTTGACCAATGCCTATTACCTTCACTATTTCAGCTACAAACAACCAGATCTGAACTGGGAGAATCCCAAACTGCGGAAAGAGATTTTCGACATGATGAAGTTTTGGTTTGAAAAAGGTGTAGATGGTTTCCGAATGGACGTTATACCGTTTATCGCTAAAGACACTGCCTTTCCGGTCATCTCCTCAAAAGAGTTGCAGGAAAAATACAATGGCGACTGGAGCCAGTATATGGCCTCGGGAACCGGCCTGCACGATTATCTGAAAGAGATGAACCGGGAAGTGCTGAGCAAATACAATTGCATGACAGTTGCCGAAGGAGCAGGAGTGACGGTGGAAACGGCGCATAACTTTGTGGACAAGGATCGGAAAGAGTTGAATATGCTGTATCATTTCGAAGGGGTGAGCCTGGGTTATTTGCCGGATAAATTTAAAGTGATGGATCCGAAAGGGTACAAACTGACCGAATTCAAAGCGATCTATTCCAAGTGGGACAGTATATTTGCCTATAACGGATGGGGGACTATTTATCTGGGAAATCATGATCAACCGCGTATGGTTACCCGCTGGGGAAATGATGCCCCGCAGTACCGGGAGTTATCTTCAAAAATGCTCACCACTTTCCTAATGACGATGCGTGCGACACCATATTACTACTTTGGCGATGAACTGGGCATGAATAATATCAGGTTTGATAAGATTGAGGATTACAGGGATATCGAGTCGATCAGCATGTATCAGCAGATCAAAAACAACAGTGGTGATCTGAATGAATTTATGGAAGCTCAGAAGATATCAGCCCGGGATAATAGCCGTACTCCTTTCCAATGGGACGCATCGACAAATGCCGGCTTTACATCAGGCGCCCCCTGGATTAGGATTAATCCTAATTATACTACCGTGAATGTGGCGACTGAGGAACAGGATCCTAATTCGGTGTTGAACTATTTCCGGAAAATGGTGCAATTGAGGAAAAACAATCCCGTGCTGGTCTATGGTGCGTATAAACTCTTAGTCCCGAATGATCCACAGGTGTATGCCTATACCCGTACGATGGGAAATCAGAAGTTGCTGGTGTTGATGAACTTCTCTAAAGCCCCGGCGCATTTTGTATCCGACAAGAAGCTGGATTCCCGGCTAGTTCTGATTAATAATTATCAGGAGGTCCAAATCAAAGAAAACAGGGTAGAGTTAAAGCCCTACCAGGCTGTTATTATCCAATTGAAATAGATCGTTTTAAGGTGAAATTGTGTTTGTGGGATGTTTGCATTTCAGATCCTCTCTTCTATTGAAATAGGAAAAAGAGAAGCTTGTGATTGAATAGCTTTCATCGGAAATATCCGGTGAAGGCTATTTGTTTTGTAATTTCCCGGTTTTGGAATAAGGGAATTGATCCTTATATTTGCGATAGCTAACCACCTTGCCATGAAAAGAACATCTCTATTTGCATTATTGATGCTAATCCCAATGCTATCTTTTGCCGGTAATGAAATGGATTCATTATTAAAAGCATTGGACAAGACCGTTGACAGCTGCCAGATATACAGTGCACGTAAAGAGGAAAAGCTGAACCGGCTCAAAGAGTTGCTGAAAATAGCGCCAACCGATGAACAACGATATACCGTTTGTGCTCAGCTGTATAATGAATACAATAATTACACTTCTGATTCCGCTCTGCTTTATGCCCGGAAGAAACTGCAAATTGCGGAGAAGCTGAATAATAAACGAAACATCACGGATGCCCGGCTCAACCTGTCTTTTATTATGGTTACAGTGGGTATGTACAAAGAGGCAATAGACTTAATAGGTATAGTGAATATTAAATCTGCTCCCGATTTGAAAGCCTATTATTTTCACATATGCCGCACCGTTTATGGATTTATGTCGGACTATGCTGTTTCCAGTCAGGAAAAAGAGCGCTATGTTTCCCTAACGGAGAAATATCGTGATTCCTTGTTAGTATCAAATCCTCCGCAATCCGGTACGCATATTATGGTGAAGTCCGACCAGCTGATTGTCAGAGGCAAATACGACGAGGCATTGAAACTGATGCTTGCCTATTTCCCCACTATACAACCAGACAACCACGAACGGGCAATCATTGCTTATAGTATTTCGCAGGCCTATCATGGGAAAAAGGAGCGGAACCAGGAGAGAAAATGGTTGACGATCTCCGCTATCTCTGACTTACAGTCAGCCAATAAAGAGTATATTTCGTTGCGTAGCCTTGCATTTCTGCTTTACGAAGACGGAGATATAGACCGGGCTTACAAGTACATGAAACGTTCGCTGGATGATGCTCTCTTTTGTAAAGCCCGATTGAGAACCTACGAAATATCGCAGATGATGCCCATTATCGATAAGGCTTATGTAAAGGAGAATCAAGCACGTCAGCGACAGTTAGTCATTTTTTTGATCAGCATCAGTATCTTGTCTCTGTTTTTGATTATTGCAATTATCTCGCTTTACCGGCATATTCAGAATCTGGCAAAAGCACGAAAAGAGATCAGTGCGGCGAATGATCAGTTGAGTGCGTTAAATCAAGTCATGTATGAAACCAATGAGCAGCTCAAAACGACCAACACTACGCTATCGGAGGCCAATCTAATCAAGGAGGAATATATCGGTCGGTACATGGACCAGTGCTCGGTCTATATTGATAAACTGGACGAATACCGTCGCCAGTTGAATAAAACGGCCGCGGCAGGTAAAATGGACGACTTGATGAAAGCGATTAAGTCAAAACAATTCATTGAAGATGAGTTAGAAGAGTTCTACACTAACTTTGACAGTACCTTCTTGCAACTTTTTCCCAACTTTCTCGAAGAGTTTAACAGCCTACTGGCCGAAGGCGAAGCTATTATACCCAAGCCCGGTGAACATCTCACTACCGAACTTCGCATTTTTGCCCTGATTCGTCTGGGCATTACCGACAGTGTAAAGATTTCTCACTTCTTACGTTATTCCCTTTCTACCATCTATAATTACCGGACTAAGATCCGGAACAAAGCTGCCGGTCGGCGTGATGATTTCGAGAATCAAGTGATGAAGATTGGGACTGGGGAGTAATCATAGGAATTGTTATTAAAATACCATTCGTCTTACCCCTGTTAGAAGCCGGCCTCCGGGCTGGCAAGAGCAACTTTTATTTATCGTAACACACATTACCGTAATGGCCATTGCGATAATGCAAAAAAAGCCCTTGAGAATTCTCTCTCAAGGGCTTTTTTATTGCAGTTTTACTACATTTTCCTCTTCTTGTTTGTTGTATAAGTGTCTGGAATCAAGAATTGTACTATTTGCACAAGCCTACATTCACTACATTTTATTTCCGAAGAAATTTATCCGCATTATTCGACTATAATTTTGTGTTGGAGAAACACAACGTTCAAATCAGTTGTCACTGATAGCGAAAGGATATTAAATAACAACCGCAAAGGTTGTTTCCCCTACTACTAATTACAAACCTTTAAATCGAAGTCTATGAAAAAAGAGTACATCACTCAATCTGACCCAAACCTGACTCAAGGTAAACCACCTCCTGAAAATGGAATCCCGAATCAAGTCATCAACTATAGCATGAAAAAATCTGAATCTAACTATTCCCGAAAATGAAAGTGTCAACTTTAAATTCTAAAACAATGGTATATCTAAAGAAAGGGCTATGCAGTATAGTAATCCTATGTTGTATGCTGTTTATTTCGACCGGAGCTTTTGCGCAGACTGCAAAAACGATTTCCGGAAAAGTGGTTGATGCCAAAGGCGAAGCGCTTATTGGTGTCAGTATTTTGGTAAAAGGAACCTCTATGGGAACCATCACTAATGTGGATGGTAAATTTACCTTGTCTGCAGGATCAATTAATAATCCGGTGTTGGTGGTTTCTTATGTCGGATTTTCAAAACAAGAGGTTGAGGTAAAAGGAACAGCTCCTCTTCGAATTGTCCTGGCAGAAGAATCTAAAAAGATTGATGAAGTAGTCGTTGTTGGTTACGGAAGTCAGCGCAAGAAAGACCTGACCGGTTCGGTTTCAGTAGTGAAGACCGAAGACCTGAAATCATTGCCTGTGCCCAGCGTGAGCGATGCCATGCAGGGACGTGCAGCCGGTGTGCAGGTGATCTCATCCGGTACTCCGGGTAGTGATGCTACTTTCCGTATCCGAGGTACAGGTACCATTAACGATAACAATCCGCTGATCGTCATTGACGGACTTCCCGTATCAGGTGGTTTGAATCAATTGAATATGGATGACGTAGAGTCATTGCAAGTGTTGAAAGATGCTTCGGCCACCGCTATCTATGGTTCACAAGGGGCAAATGGTGTAGTAATCGTGACCACCAAACGCGGAAAGAGCGGAAAAGGTCAGGTAAACTTCAACTACTCATACGGTGTCCAAAACGCAACCCACATGGTAAAGATGCTCAATGCATCGCAGTTTGCCACGCTTGAAAATGATATTCTCGGAAATGCGGGCATCACAACGAATCCTGCTTTTGCCGATCCATCTAGTCTGGGTAAAGGTACCGGCTGGTTGGGCGCTATGTTCCGTAAAGCGGCTATGCAAAATTACTCCATGTCTTATTCCGGAGGAAGTGAAAATACGAATGTATATGTTTCGGGAAACTACCTGGATCAGGATGGTATTGTAATCAATACCGGCTTTAAACGCTATACGCTTCAGATCAACACGGACACCAAAATTTCTTCCCGTTTGAAATTTGGCAACAGCCTGACGCTGAACCATGATATCAAACCGAGCGGATCATACAGTATTCGTGACGCGATGCTGGCATTGCCTACTCAGTCCATAACCGACGAAAGCGGTAATTATACCGGACCGGGATCCATTCCTATGTACGATGGTGATATTCTGAATCCGATCGGAGCTGCCAAAACCGTACAGAATGTTACCAAAGGTTATAATCTGATGGGATCTGTTTTTGGTGAATTGGAAATCCTGAAAGGTCTGAAATTCAAATCCACATTCGGTGTGAAAGCAAACTTCTGGGATTCGCGTACCTGGTCACCCAAATACAGTTGGGGATCTAAAATTCAGGCCAATTCTTATGCGGGAGAACAATTCAACAAAAATATCAATTGGGTGTGGGATAACTACATGACCTACGAAAAATTAATTGAGAAACACCGCATCTCTCTTATGGCAGGTACCAGTGCCCAGGATAACCGTTATGACTATATGAATGGTTCGATACAAGGCTTTGTCAGTGACAATACCCAACAGTTGAGCAATGGTCTTTTGACTCCGACCTTAGGCGGAAGCACAAATGGTAATTCCCTATTTTCTCTGATGGGTAGAGCAACCTACGCCTATGCCGACAAATACCTGATCACAGGAACACTGCGTCGTGACGGATCATCCCGTTTCGGTGAAAATAACCGATACGGAACGTTCCCTTCCGCATCATTGGCATGGCGAGTTTCGCAGGAAGATTTCTTCAAAGATATTACAGTAATTAATGACCTGAAACTACGCGCCGGATATGGTGTGACCGGAAATCAGAGCATTGGTAACTACTCCTTTGCATCGCAACTGAATATCGTAAAATACAATTTCAACAATACCCCAGTCTCAGCCGTAGTTCCTACGGTAATGCCGAATCCAAACATCCAATGGGAAGGTCAGAAACAGGCCAATATCGGTTTCGATGCTTCGATGTTTAACCAACGTGTAGATTTGACTGTAGATGCTTACCTGAAACAGACCGACAAGATGTTGGTGCCGATGTCAGTACCTGTTTCAACCGGATACTCTGATGTTTACGTTCCTTCGATCAATGCCGGTAAAATGGAAAACCGGGGTATTGAGATTACGGTAAATACCAAAAACCTGACCGGAGCTTTGAAATGGAATACCAACTTCAATATTTCATTCAACCAGAATAAGGTGAAAAGCATCAATGATACCGTACCGATGTCAAGCGGAAGTATCGGTTTGAACCAAAACCTGGCATTGATTAAAGCTGGCCAACCGATCAATATGTTCTATGGCTTCAAAACCGATGGTATTTTCCAGAATCAGGCTGAAGTAGATAACCATGCTACTCAGGTAGTGGGTGGAACAGCTCCCGGCGATATCCGCTTCAAGGATCTCAATAACGATGGCGTGATCAATGATAAAGACCGTACTTATCTGGGGAATCCAAATCCGACAGTCATCTTTGCATTGAACAACAGTTTCTCTTACAAAGGATTCGACCTGAGCATCTTCTTACAAGGAGTGGCCGGAAATAAGATCTGTAATGCCAACCGTTTCTGGAGTGAAGCGATGGCGGTAGCTCAAAATCAAACCGTTGAAACATTGAATCGCTGGACCGGAGAGGGAACCAGCAACACGATGCCGAGAGCTATCTTCAATGACCCGAATAAAAACACCCGTCCTTCCGATCGTTTCATCGAAGACGGATCTTACCTGAGAATCAAAAACGTGACATTAGGATATAATCTACCTAAAACATTGGTGAAAAAGATTTCCATTACTTCTGCCAGATTCTATCTGTCGGCTCAGAACCTCGTTACGTTTACCAATTACAAAGGATTTGATCCTGAAGTCGGAGCCAGTGGCATTGACAACAGCGTATATCCGGTAACCCGCACCTTTAGCATGGGCATTAACCTTGGTTTTTAATCTCTAAATGAACAACAATATGAACTTCAAAAAATATATTTCAGTCGCACTTTTCGCTGCATTCCTTTCGGCGTGTAGCGGTGACTTTCTTACAAAAGTGCCCGAAGATTCGATCAATACCTCGAACTTCTTTCAGACGGAGGCGGATGCGAATGCAGCGATTAATGGCGCTTATCAGCCTTTGCAATGGCCTAAATTGTACAATATGCGTATGTGGACGACCGACATCATGGCCGGAAACAGTATCGTAGGAGCAGGGGGTGGTACCGATGGTATCGAGACTCAGGATGAAGCAAACTTTATCACTTCAACCGATAATCAGGGTGTGCTCGACTTGTGGCGCGGTCCCTGGCCGGGTATCCTGCGGTCCAATATTATTTTGCAGAAAGTTCCGGGGATGAACATCAGCGAAAGTGTGAAAAACAGGGTATTGGGTGAAGCCTATTTCCTGCGGGCTCACTATTACTTTATTCTGGTTCGTTTCTTTGGCGATGTCCCGTTGGTACTCACTCCGGTGACACCGGGAGATGATCTTCGTCCGTTCAGAGCTGCGAAAGCGGATATTTATACTCAGATTATTTCTGACTTAAACAAAGCCATCGAGTTGTTGCCTGCGAAGGAAGAGTATTCATCGGCTGATTTAGGTCGTGCAACGAAAGGCGCAGCTGTAGGTACACTGGCTAAAGTTCATTTGACTCTGGGTGACTGGCAACAAACGGTTGATCTCTGTGATCAGGTGAAATCATTGGGTTATACCCTGAATACCAATTACGGAGATAACTTCAATCCCGCTACTGAGAATTCCCAGGAATCGCTCTTTGAGGTACAGTATTCAGGCAAAACCACTTTTGATTTCTGGAGCAATGAAAATCAGGCATCATGGATAAGCACCTTTACCGGTCCTCGCGGTTCGAATATGGTCGATGGCGGTTGGGGATGGAATCAGCCTACACAAGAGTTTGTGGATGCTTACGAAACCGGAGATAAACGCAAGGATGTAACTGTATTCTATGAAGGTGGTCCGAAATACGATGGTCAGGATTATAAGAAAGCTTATTCCCTGACGGGGTACAACTTGCGCAAGTTTGTCGTTTCAAAAACAGTTACCGGAGGTGCTTATGACAACAGTCCGTTGAACTTTCCTGTATTACGTTATGCCGATGTATTGCTGATGAAAGCAGAAGCATTGAACGAACTGGGCAGAACCACCGAAGCGCAATTGGCTTCAACCGACGCAAATGCAACGTTGAATAAAGTGCGGGCAAGAGCCGGCCTGGCTGATGTGGTGGGATTAAGCCAAAGCGATTTGCGCAACAAGATTCTGCACGAACGTCGCATGGAGTTGGCATTCGAAGGACAACGTTGGTTTGACCTGATCCGTGTACAAAACGGACAATACGGAATCGACTTCCTGCATTTGATCGGAAAATCGAATATGAGTTCGAAATTCCTATTGATGCCCGTTCCGCAGAAAGAACGTGATGCGAACCCGAATCTGACTCAGAATACCGGTTATTAATCACAGTTTAAAAGCCATTTAAATCGTAATCAAATGAAGAAACTAAATATAGAGCGCATTTTCAAGCAAAATGCCGGACGAATAATGTCGAAAGCCGTGATGTCGATGGCTCTGCTGGCCGGAGCATTGACCTCTTGCAATATGACCGATGAGTTTAAAATTGCATCAGCCGGTGCATTGTCAATGACAGCCACTAAAAGCAGCATTGTCCTGAATCAAAAACAGGATGCGCAGACTGCTATCGAGTTTGATTGGTCCACAGGAACGAATAACGGAACCGGAGCCTCCATCTCTTACCAGTTGCAGGTGGATAAAAAGGGGAATAATTTCGCCACTCCCATTAAGCTGGATATGGGGAAAGGAATTTACGCCAAAGCCTTTACAGTAGCCGCGTTGAATGACTCTTTGCTGAGACACTGGAGTGCCGTTCCGGGTAGTGAAATCCAGCTGGAAGCCCGTGTAATCTCGACTATTTACACGACTCCGACTACCTCAGAAACGTCGGGTACTGTTGAATTCATAGCCACACCATACCAACCGGTATCAAAGACTTTGTATTTGCTCGGAAGCGCTGCTCCCAACGGTTGGAGTGCCGACAAAGCATCAGTAATGACTCCTTCGGCATCTGACCCTACCGTCTTTGTCTATCAGGGAGCATTGGGTGTAGGCGAATACAAATTCATCACCTCGTTGGGCCAGTTTATGCCCTCTTACAACAAGGGCGCCGATGATAGTCATATTGTTTACCGGACTCTCGATGGTCAGGCCGATGATAAATTTAGCATCACCGAGGCTTCAGTTTACAAAGTAACCGTGAGCTTGCTGGATTTGACCATATCTGTAGTAAAGCTTGACTTGCCCGCTTACAGTGAAATCTATATGGTAGGTAGCGCTGCGCCTAACGGATGGGATATTTCAAAAGCGACTCAGTTGGTGCAAAATCCGGACAATCTGTTCGAATTCACCTACACCGGAGTAATGCAGGCGGGAGAATTCAAGTTCCCGGTAAACCGCAATACCGACTGGGGACAGGATATGTTTATGCGTACCGATGATACGCACATGTATCTGCACAAAGGAGGTGCTTCTGACGACAAAAAGTGGACAATAACCAAGAAAGGATATTACACTATCAAATTGAACCTGTTGGATAATACCATTTCTATCAATCGCCTGAAACTCTATATGGTTGGTAGCGCAACTCCGATCGGATGGGATATCAGCAACGCAATTGAAATGACGGAAGACGCAACGGACGGATGTATTTTCACCTATACCGGACCGATGGTTACGGGCGAATTCAAATTCCCGGTAAACCGCGACAGCAGTTGGGGGCAGGATATGTATATGCGCACCGATGACACCCACATGTATTTGCACAAAGGCGGTTCGTCAGGCGATGATAAATGGAGCATTACAGCAGCCGGTGATTATGCGATTAAGGCAAATGTGGAAACACTTTCTATCAGTATTGTCAAACAATAGGTAATTAGTTTATTTCTCAGGGTTGCTTCATGTGTTGAAGCAACCCTTCTCCAAAAGCTCAAAAAACAATCATGAAGAAGAAAGTAAAACTCCCGATTCTGCTCTCTGTAATAATAATGACATTAGTTTCATGTGGAGAAAAAGATGAGATATCAAACACTTCCAGTGATGTCCCTACTAATCCGGCGACTCCGACATTCTATAATTATTCGATTTCAACGGATAAAGCCATCTACAATCCCGGTGATGAGGTAACCTTTACGGCAAATACCTCCCTGCCAACTACCGCAAAGGTCAGGTATAAATACATGAATACTGTCGTTGAGGAAGTCGCTGTACCCGCTTATATCTGGAAATGGAAAACTCCGACTACCGATTTCAGGGGCTATATCGCAGAGGTATATTCCACTTCAAACGGTACAGAAACCATTTATTCGACCATTGGCGTGGATGTCTCTTCCAGTTGGAAGAAATTCCCGAGATATGGATTCCTGTCCAAGTTTCCCGTATTAAATGATGATGCCGTAAATAGCGTTCTCGGCAATTTGAACAGGTATCACATCAATGGATTGCAATTCTACGACTGGCAGAACAAACATCATATGCCGCTGCCGATAGTGAATTCTGCTCCGGCCAG
The DNA here is from genome assembly GCA_963668555.2 of Bacteroidales bacterium. Taxonomy (GTDB): domain Bacteria; phylum Bacteroidota; class Bacteroidia; order Bacteroidales; family UBA7332; genus CAXXIC01. Next base: position 1,687,801 of record CAXXIC010000001.1, on the reverse strand, counting down.
CAGTTGGAAGGATATTATCAACCGGGATATCTATCTCAGCACCATTCAGAAATATATTGCCGGAGCGCACAGCCGCAATATGAAAGCGATGTTCTACAATCTGGTTTATGGAGCCTGGGACAATGCCGAAGCCGATGGCGTTCAGAAGGAGTGGTATGTCTATAACGACAATACCCATACCAATCGGGACTTTCACCCGCTATCTTCACCGTTCCTGAGTAATCTTTACCTGCTTGACCCATCGAATACAGCCTGGCAACAATACATAGCGGCTCAAAACCGGATTGTGTATCAACATCTTGATTTTGATGGTTTTCATATGGATCAATTGGGAGACCGGGGCACGCGCTATACTTATAACGGAACCAGTCTGAATCTGGCGCAAACCTTCAAGCCCTTTATCAATGCCATCAAGGCAGACGAACCTCAAAAAAATATCGTGATGAATGCAGTGGGTCAATACGGACAGCAGGGTATTGCGGAGTCGGCTTCTGATTTTCTGTACACCGAAGTCTGGTCACCATTTGACACATACAATGATCTATCCAATCTGATCAAGCAGAATAATACGCTGAGTGGCAATGCCAAGAATACGGTTCTGGCAGCTTATATGAATTATGATCTTGCGAACAATACAGGTTATTTCAATACTCCTTCGGTGCTGATGACCAATGCGGTGATCTTCGCTTTTGGCGGTGCGCATATTGAGCTGGGCGAGCACATGCTGGGTAAGGAGTATTTCCCCAATAGTAACCTGAGCATGAAGGATGAACTGAAGAATGGCATCATTAACTATTATGATTTTCTGACCGCTTACCAGAACTTACTTCGCGACGGCGGTACATTCAACATGGTTACGCTCACTTCGTCCGACAGCAAACTCTCGATAGCAACATGGCCGGCAGCTGCCGGTAAAGTGGCTGTGTTTGGTAAGAAGGTTGATAATAAACAGGTTATTCACCTGATTAATTTTACCAATTCCAGAACGCAAAACTGGCGTGATAATACCGGAGTTCAGGTATCACCTACACTCGTGAAGAATGCAAAGTTGGTATTAACCAGCGATGCTTCCGTGAAAAATATTTGGGTAGCATCTCCTGATATTATCGGTGGTGCTTCCCGATCCCTCAACTTTGCTCAAACCGGAAATAAAGTAAGCCTCATCCTGCCCGAACTGAAATATTGGAGCATGATTGTGGTAGAATATTAAAAGCTCTAACAATGAAAAAATACATTACCAGCTATCTGATAGGACTGATCTTGTCAGTCAGCCCGCTCTTTGCTCAAATAACTACCCCGGACGCGGTCACACCCGGCAAATGCCTGACCTACGAAGCTTCCGGTACACAGGCCGTATTCCATTGTGAAAACAACGTAAATGTCCTATTGAAACTTTGCAGCCCCGGCATCGTGAAACTCTGGTATGAGCAAGGCGATTTTAAACGTAATAACGAATCGTTTGCCGTGGTCAATGAGAATATTGACAATACCGGAGTCTTGTCCGTTTCAGAACAGCCGTGCAGCTATGAAATCTTCACCAGTGAACTGATTATCCGCATCAATAAGAATCCGTTCCAGATTCGCTTTTTTGACAAATATCAAAAACTGTTGCTCGAAGATTTTCAGGGCAAAGGCTTTGTAAAAGATGCGCAACGGCAAATCAGCTATAAGACGCTTCGTCCGAATGAGCACTTCTTCGGGTTGGGTGAAAAGAGTGGTGGGCTTGATCGTCGTGGAAAAACCTTCCGCATGTGGAACAGCGACAAACCCTGTTATGCAACGGATGAAGATCCTTTGTATAAAAGCATTCCTTTCTTCATGAGTAACTTCGGGTACGGGATTTTCTTTGATAATACTTATAAAAGCGTTTTCAACTTCGGTGCTGCTTCGAACGAGTATTACTCCTTCGAAGCGCCAGGTGGAGAGATGGCTTACTATTTCATCTTTGGCCCGTCTTACAAGCAAATCATCGAACGTTATACCCAGCTGACCGGAAAACCGATTATGCCGCCGAAATGGGCGCTGGGTTTCTCGCAATGCCGGGGCATGTACACCAACGAAAAGCTCGCACGTGACGTAGCCGGAGAATTTCGCAAACGTCAGATTCCGTGCGATATCATCTATCAGGACATTGGTTGGACGCAGAACCTGCAGGACTTCGAATGGCGAAAAGAGAATTATCAAAATCCGAAACAGATGGTTTCTGATCTGGGAGCACAGGGTTTCAAGATGATTGTCTCCCAAGATCCGGTGATTTCCCAAAACAATAAAAAACAGTGGCGCGAAGCCGATTCTCTCGGTTATCTAGCCAAAGATATCCGCACCGGAAAAAGTTACGATATGCCCTGGCCGTGGGGCGGAAACTGCGGCGTGGTCGATTTTACCAAACCTGGTGTGGCCGACTGGTGGGGCAGTTATCAACAGAAAGTGTTGAATGACGGTGTTCGTGGTTTCTGGACCGATATGGGTGAACCCGCCTGGAGCAATGAAGAGGATGCTGACCGCCTCAATATGAAACATTCCCTCGGTATGCACGACGAAATCCATAACGTATATGGGTTCATCTGGGACAGAGCGGTGACCGAACAATTTGAGAAACTCAATCCTAATAAGCGGGTATTCCAAATGACTCGTGCCTGCTATGCGGGTATGCAACGTTACACTTTCGGTTGGTCAGGTGATTCGGGCGATGGCAATGACGTACTGAATGGTTGGAACAAGCTGACGGCTCAGGTTTCTCTGGCTCAGTCGGCAGGAATGGGATTGATTCCTTTCTGGACTACCGATATTTCAGGTTATTGCGGCGATATCAAAGACCGTGAGGCTTTCGCAGAATTGTATATCCGATGGATGCAGTTTGGCGTGTTTAATCCCTTGAGCCGTGCGCACCACGAAGGAGATCATGCTGCTGAACCATGGACATTCGGAGCAGAAGCGGAGCGTCTTAGCCGTGAAGCCATCAGCCTGAAATACAAGCTGCATCCCTACATTTACACCTATGCCCGCAACGCTTACGACACAGGACTACCCCTGATGCGTGCGCTGTTGCTTGAATACCCCGACGATGTGGAGACCTTTAAACTCGATGGTCAGTTCCTGTTGGGTAAAGAGATTCTGGTGGCGCCGGTTGTGGAAAAAGAGGCTTCCGAAAAGCAGGTTTATCTGCCGCAGGGCGAATGGATCGATTTCAACGATGGCAAAACGGTCTATAGAGGGAAACAGTGGATCACTTATCCGGTAACGCTGAGCACGATTCCGATGTTTGTGAAACGGGGCTCTATTATCCCGCAAATGCCGGTGATGCAATACATCGGGGAAAAGAAGAACGCTCCGGTTTGGTTCGATATCTATCCGGCAGCAGAAGGACGTTCGGCTAGCTTTACACTCTATGAAGACGATGGTGAAACCAACGATTACAAAAAGGATGTTTGTTCTAAAACTGAAGTGAAATGTCAAACTGCCAAAGAGGGCTATACAATCAACGTTCAACGCCGTGATGAAAATAGCCGTATTTCTGAAATCAACCGAAATTTCGGAATCAAGATTCGTATGGAACAAGCTCCAAAAGGGATTGTCCTGAACGCGGTAAGATTGAAACAAGTGAGTCCCGATAAGTTGGAAAAAGGATGGTATGAAGTTTCCGGCAAGGCGGTTTGGAGCTGGGATAAAGCCACTAATATCTGTTGGATCAAATGGTCAGATAATGAAATAAAAGCAGAGATTGAGATCAGAAAATAAAGTTTTAGCTGATTGCAGAGCATCGTTTCAGTCAGTTGGTCCGGGATATTCTGAATTCTATCAGAAAAATATTTCAATAACGGGACTAATGATGCTATTTTGTTCGCTCTTAAGTAATAGGACAAATTTATTTTTGCATTTTACACAGAGTTGCACAGAGAAGTCACAGAGTTGCACAGAGGTTTTTCTTTTTTTCTCTATTAGACTCTGTCTATTCTCTGAGTAATAGCATCTATATTTCCATAGTTCTCTGTGGAACTCTGTGAAACACTCTGTGAACCTCAGTGTAACCAATATGAAAAAAATACGATATTATTTCATTCTCATTACTTAGAAAGTAATCGAAGCCTGAAAATCATATCCAGATTAAATAATACAACTATGAGTAAAAAGAATTTTCTGTTAACCTTATTTTCTGTTTGCTTTGTCCAGTTCATTTTTGCAGGAAGTGCGGATAAACTGATTGGTAATAACATCTCTGTTTTTTATCCGAAGAACTACCATCCGGCGGATCATTATCCTTCCATTGCCTTGTTAAAGGAGCCACGGCCCATCGGAAATGTACCGACAGTATGGAATCTGAAGCCTCATTTTTATTCCAAAGGAGGCAAGACGTATGCTACTTTGCCGATAGCCAAAGGCATAAGCCTATATGGTACAGGAGAGAATACCGGAAAGTTGATGAGAAATGGTAAGCGTGTAACATTGTGGAATACCGATAATTACGTGTATGGCAAAGATGCCGGTAAACGTTTGTATCAATCTCATCCCTGGGTGTTGGGTGTTAATGCTGATGGAAGTGCATTCGGTGTGATTGCCGACAATACCTGGAAGCAGGACATCGAGCTGACCGACAGCATCCGATTCATTTCAGAAGGACCGGCTTTCCGGGTAATTGTGATTCAGCGAGACTCACCGCAGGAAGTGCTGAAAGCATTAGCCGGACTGACCGGTAAGATGGAACTGCCTCCGCTTTGGTCGTTAGGTTACCAGCAATGCCGCTTTTCGTATGTGCCCGATACACGCATCAAAAGCCTGGCCGACACGTTTCGTTTGAAAAAGCTGCCTTGCGATGTGATCTGGATGGACATCGACTACATGGACAGTTTCAAGATCTTCACATTCGACAAAAATAAAATTCCCGATCCCAAGGCAGTGAATGACTATTTGCATCAAAAGGGATTCAAGTCTATCTGGATGATTGATCCGGGAGTAAAAGCTGAGAAAGGATACTTTGTCTATGACTCTGGTTCAAAAGGAAATCATTGGGTGCAAAATCAAGCAGGTAAAGAATTTAACGGAAAAGTATGGCCGGGCAAGTGTGCATTCCCTGACTTTACCCGACCGGAAACCAGAGCCTGGTGGGGCGATTTGTACAAAAACTACATGGCACAGGGTGTTGACGGTGTCTGGAACGATATGAACGAGCCTTCTGTATTTGACGGTCCTGACGGAACAATGCCCGAAGATAATCATCACCGTGGGGGAGGGGACTTGCCTGCCGGTTCGCACCTCCGCTATCATAATGTATATGGAACTTTGATGGTGAAAGCATCGCGCGAAGGAATTCAGAAAGTGAATCCTGAGAAGAGGCCGTTTATTTTGTCACGGTCAGGATTTCTGGGTAGCCATCGTTATGCGGCAACCTGGACAGGCGACAACACCGCATCGGAAGCACACATGGAGATGTCTATTCCGATGACTTTGAACCTGGGACTCTCCGGCCAACCATTCAGTGGTCCCGATATGGGCGGTTTTACCGGAAATACCACACCGGAATTGTTCGGAAAGTGGATTACTACAGACGCATTCTTTCCATTTATGAGAGGTCATGCCAGCACTGAGACTATCAACAAAGAGCCTTGGGCGTTTGGTACCGAGATTGAAAAGGTTTCGCGTACAGCATTGCACAGAAGATATCGTTTATTGCCTTATCTCTATACAAAATTTTATGAAGCCTCTGTTTCAGGATTGCCCATTATGCAACCGGTCTTTTTTGCCGATCCAAAAGATACTACGTTGCGTAAAGAACAACAGGCTTTTTTAGTGGGAAGTGATTTGTTGATCGTTCCAAAGTGGGCGGTGGATCCGGCTCTGCCGAAAGGCATCTGGAGATCAGTTGCATTTGAGGATGAACAAGCCGATAAATATCAGGCTGATGTGAAGGTAAAAGGCGGTGCTATTATACCGATGGGTAAAGTCATCGAGAATACGACTCAGTATAATCTCGATTCGTTGACGCTAATTGTCTCCTTAGATAAAAACGGATTGGCCAAAGGAACACTTTACGAAGACGCAGGTGATGGATTCGGTTATAAAAAAGGAGAATATCAGATCTCGGAGTTCACAGCGAAACAAACTGGTTCTTCCGTGAATGTAACCATAACTCATAAAGCAGGAAACCTGAAATCAAGTCACCGGAATTACAAAGTTTGCTTGATAACCTCTGATGGAAAGAATGCAGCTGATTGGACAGGCAAATCTGGCGTCAAGGTTTTAATTTCAAACAAGAATAAGGAACAATAAAATAATAATCCAGATGAATCTGAAAAAATTATATGTAACAGCAATGGCATGCGGTTTGTCAGTCGTAGTCCTGGCACAAGGTGAAACTCCGATTTACCGATCGAGAGCCTACACCATTTTCAATAACCGGGTGGAACAGGCCGGTTTCAAAGCGACGGCTTTATCTTCCACCGAAATGACCTCCAATTACCGTAGCCCGGAGGCGGATCGGTACAGTCCGACCATCCGTTTTAAGTTCAGCATCAATTCCCGCGACAATGAAATGGCTTCGGGAAAAGATCATAAGGTTACCCTGCAGCCGGTGAACGGAAGTTGCGAGACTACCGTGCAATTCGGAAAGCAATGGGTCAAAACCTTACCTGTGGCGGCCGGCGTAAATCTGGCTCCAAATACCCGCTGGACGATACGCCTCGATATGCGTGAGGTATTCAACGCTTTCAGGGAAAAAGGGTATTACACCTTTTACAACGGTGATAAGCTGGATCAGGCCGATTTCAAAGGCGTCTATGTGGCCGGTAATGCCGCGCCGCTGATGTGGGATTTCAATAACCTGCGCAACAAACCGGAGCTAGAGCTCAAAGATCCCGATGGCGATCATATCTACGAAGCCACGTTGGTAATGAACAAGAAAAGCGACGAGAAGCAGACAGCAGCCAGTTGGAAACAGACTAAAAACACGGCTGCTTTCCCGCAGTACAAATCTGATTATCAAATTTCGGATGCGGTTTACAATCTGGCGACCGAAGAGATGATCAATGCTGTCGAGCCCGATAGTACTTTTCGCACCGGTAAGGAGTGGGCGGGTGTCTGGACGCGCGATATCAGTTACAGCATTTTCCTTTCGATGGCACATCTGCAACCGAAAGTCGCGAAATACAGCCTCTTGCGCAAGGTGAAAAACAATCGCATCATTCAGGATACCGGAACCGGTGGCGCTTATCCCGCTTCGACTGATCGCATGATCTGGGCAGTAGCTGCCTGGGAGCTGTATAAAGTGACTGGCGACAACGATTGGTTGCGTCAGGCTTATGGCATTATCAAAAACTCGATCGAGGATGATCTGAAAAACGTATATGATAATAAAACCGGATTGGCTCGGGGTGAATCTTCCTTCCTCGATTGGCGTGAGCAGACCTATCCGCGCTGGATGCAGCCGGTGGATATTTACGAATCGGAGAATTTGGGAACCAGTGCTGTGCATTATCAGGCGAATACTGTATTGTCTCAAATGGCTAAGCTGCTGAATGATCCGGAGGCAGCGGCGAAATACTATGCAATTGCATCGAGAATAAAGAGTGGCATCAACACTCATCTCTGGATGAAAGATAAAGGCTATTACGGTCAATATCTCTACGGACGTAATTTCAAAAGCCTGTCGCCCCGTGCCGAAGCATTGGGTGAAGCCCTTTGCGTTTGGTTTGACATTGCAGATGAACAGCAACGTAAGTCTATTGTCGAAAAAGTTCCTGTAACGGCTTATGGCATCTCCTGCATCTATCCGCAGATCCCCGGTATTCCTCCGTACCACAACGATGCGGTTTGGCCTTTTGTACAAACCTATTGGGGATTGGCATCAGCGAAAGCAGGCAACGAAAGATCGGTCCTTGAGACCATGGCGGCAGTCTATCGTCCGGCTGCTCTTTTCCTGACCAATAAAGAAAACTTTGTAGCCGAAACCGGAGACTTTGCCGGCACACAAATTAATTCGAGCAACATGCTCTGGAGTCTTTCGGGTAGTCTGGCCCTGGTGCACAGAATTCTGTTTGGCATAGAGTATCGTGCCGACAGTCTGGTGTTTCATCCGTTTGTGCCCAAAGCATTGGCAGGCAAGCGGTCGCTAACCAACTTCAAGTGCCGCAATGCGGTATTGAATATCGAAATGGAAGGTTTTGGCAATAAAATCAAATCGTTCGAGATAGATGGGAAAGCTTCTGTTGCGGCAATCCCTTATACTTTGACCGGCGCACATTCGATTAAGATAGTTTTGGCCAATAATGATTTGTCCGAATCTAAAATCAACAAGGTGGCGAACTACACGACGGTAGAGACTCCGGTTGTGATTTATTCTAAAGGCCTGTTGTCGTGGAATAAAATATCAGGAGCCAAATCCTATTCCATTTTGAAAAATGGCAAAGTAATGATGAATACTGCATCGACTTCGCTGAAAATTTCCGCTACCACTTTTACTGAATATCAGGTCATGGCTGTGGATGCTAACAACGTATCGTCCTTTGCATCCGAGCCGGTGGTTGTGGCGAACAGCAAGCAGAGGAAAGTGTACGAAGTGGAGCACTTTGCCCCGAAGTCGGATTTGAATTACAAAAACTATCAGGGTGAAGGTTTCGTGGAAATCAGTAAAACCCTGAATCGAAACATCACTATTCCGGTTGAGGCGGACAGCGCGGGAATCTATACGATCAACTTCCGCTATGCCAACGGTAATGGTCCGGTCAATACCGAAAACAAGTGTGCCATCCGCACCCTGACTGTTGACGGGAACTTTGCGGGAACCGTTGTGCTTCCACAACGAGGCACCAATGAGTGGTCAAACTGGGGTTATACGAATGCTGTTCAGGTGAAATTGTCCAAAGGAAAACATCAGGTCGCTCTTGTGTTCGAAGATCAGAACGAGAATATGAACGGAGAGGTGAATCAGGCGATGCTCGATGCAATAAACGTCTATCGAATCAAATGAATTTTTTATGGTTGAAAATATAGTTTAAGTAATGAGCAAAATAGAATGTCGTATTTGTAAAAAAGAATAGAACGCGGATTTTACGGATTAAGCGGTCCCGATAGCTATCGGGATAAACAGATGACATTTGAACGGATTGAAAACAGATTTCAGTCATGTAAACATGACTGAAAATGCATATGTCATTGAAAATCATTTCGAATTGTCGAAATTAAAATCCGTTTTAAATCCGCTATATCAGCGTTTATCCGCGTTCCATTCTTATTCATTTTGACATAGTCATACGACATAATTTATTTCCTATTACTTAATTTGATGGTTTGTGTGTAAGAATAGAGTTGTTTCTGCTGGATGCAGGGGCAACTCTTTCTGAATCGGAATAAGACTAAAACTAATTTAAATACAAAAATGAAAACAATGAGTATGAAGAAAGTTGCAATTGGCATTGATATCGGTGGAACCAACACCGCCCTGGGTGTAGTAGATCAACAAGGAAATGTGATAGTGAAAGATAATATTCCCACTCCATCGCATGGCGATATTAACCAATATATCGAAGATCTGGCGATCACCATTAACGATTTAATTCACCGGTTGAAGCAATTGAATGAAAATCTTGAGATTCTGGGCATCGGGATTGGAGCACCCAATGCAAACTATTATTCGGGTACTATCGAGCATGCCCCCAACCTCTCTTTCAAAGGCATTGTTCCTTTTGTGACGTTGCTGAAAGGTAAATTTCCCAATCTGCAGGTTATCACATTGACCAATGATGCCAACGCGGCAGCTATCGGAGAAATGGTTTACGGCGGAGCCAAAGGAATGAAGAATTTCGCGATGTACACGCTGGGTACAGGAGTGGGAAGCGGACTGGTGGTCAATGGCGAATTGGTTTACGGTCATGACGGCTTTGCCGGAGAATGTGGTCATACCCTGCTGGTTCAGAATGGACGCTTGTGCGGTTGTGGCGAAAAGGGACACCTTGAAGCCTATTGCTCTGCCACCGGGATGAAGCGTACTGCGTTTGAATTGCTAGCGCAATATAATGCAACGGAAAGTCTGCTGGCCGGTTATTCGTTCAATGAATTGGAGGCCAAAACGATTCATGAGGCAGCTCAAAAGGGGGACAAGATTGCCCTGGAGGTATTCCGCCTAACCGGTGAGTGGCTGGGACAGGGATTAGCTGATACGGTGCATCATTTAAGCCCGGAAGCGATTTTCTTATTTGGCGGACCGATGGCTGCCGGTGATTTCATCCTCAAACCCACAAAAGAAAGTCTGGAAGCTCACTTGCTCCCCGTATTTAGAAATAAGATAAAGATACTGCCTTCCCAGCTAAAAACCGGTGATGCGGCAATTGTAGGCGCCAGTGCATTGGTCTGGAAAGAGCAGAATTAGTGGTGGAATATTTTTGTTTAATCAGATAAAAATCTGATGGTTTTGTGTGTAAATAGAATTGCCCTTGCGTGAAGCCGGGGCAATTTTTTTTTCAACCTTGAAGGTTGTATTGAACATTACTGTTTTCAAACATCAGACGATCAGGAGCCGCTTCTTGAGTCGCAGCCCCACCTGTAGCGGTTTCTGAAATTCATCTTACACCCAGTATTTGTCCACATCCGGTGGTTTTATCAGCCAACGGTATTCCTGTAACACCAAGTTGTGCAAATTCAATCCCAATCCCCAGTACCAGACTGGTGCATTCATCCATCGGATTTTGCAGATCAGGAGCCTGCAACGAGAGGGTTTGCGCGGGTATTTCCCGATCAATTTGAAACCATTCGGTCATAATCTGGGAGGTAACTTCCGGGAGAGCATTATTCGTCGGGATGTATTGTTCACTTTGGGGATCATAGGCGATATCTGACACGCAGCCCAATGTGATGACAAATCTAAAATTGGAGAGACTTGTGAAATTTTTTAGCTGATATACCGGATTCGATTTTTCCATCCCAACAGTCGCTTCTCTTTTGTCCCGGTCGATATTCCATGTGATAGGCATCAGTGCTGTGCTTTTGAAAGGGTGTTTTTCGTTGAGTTGAAACCCGGATAACAGTTCTTTGTATTGCGATAGATGGATGGAGCGTTGCCCGGGTTCCATCGTCTCATCCTTTTTCTGAATGTTTTTTGAGATCGCAGAGAGTTGTCCACAGAAGTTGTAGTCAGCCAGGCCTGCTATCGGTTTTACCGTTCGTCGTATGGCTCCCGCCATTTGAGCTACACCACTCCACTCTTTGTTGTTTTTGCGAACTTTACTGCAGCTCTCCAGGGTCTCTATTTGTTCTCTTGTGACACCTCCCTTTACCCGTACTATCGGGTCATTACACCCTTTCATTTTGTAGATGGACACTCCACCGATATTCCCTGTCACTTGCAGGGCTCCTTTTAATCTTGCCATATTCTGAAATTTAGATATATTGTTTCTTTTGCAAAATTATCGGGAATGGGATTGTAAATCAAATGATTTTAAAAGCCAGATAAGACCATTAGAGCACAATAGAGCCCGGAGCTTTGCAAAAGCGGGAAATTCTCCGGCAAAGCAATCTCGATCCGGTATATATTCAGGTGTAATCCGATACTCATTGGGGTGTCATTGGCCTTCCCGATGGATAAACGGCGGGGAATACCGGAGGATCAGCCCGGGATATTCCCTACCTATATAGATAGGGGATATCCTGGGGGTAACCTGGACTATACCTGGGCAATACCTGGGGAAATACTACAATGACTACTGAACCACCCCTGAAGTAGTAGCCAATATCTTCAGGGAATATTAATGCTCAAAAATAATATTGTTCTATTCTATAAAGCCCGTTTTAATACAGAAATAAAAGATCGGCATAGTGCTGAGTGTTGCTTCTAACCGAAAAAAAGACCGCTCTCCCTTCCTGACTAAACTGCAAGCAGCATTCTTTATGCTACTTGCCGGATTATCCTGAGAATATACAATATCATAAACAAAAATATACAGGTTTTGTACTTGTGTGATTTATTCTGATATTTGTAAATGTGGTAAAATCAGGCATATACAAGAAAAATAATACAACTTGAACTACAAGTTGTACATTTTACTCTTCGGCATTCTCTACTTTTGCTATCGTAATTAATTCGTTGGCCGACGATGATTCACAACCTATTGTACAATCATTAAAATCGAAAAAATTATGAGTTACGAAAGTATAGAAGAAGCCGCTTTTAAAAAGCTGATGGCGGAAATCAAAATCCTGCGTAAGGAGGTGGCGGAACTGAAAGAAACCCTGCCTATTCAGGGTGGGAATGAGTCAACTATCCATAAGGTGTACAACAGTCGTCAGGTACGCCAGCTGCTTAACCTAAGCAAAGGCACATTGGAGAAGTACCGCAACGAGGGACTGATCACCTACACGAAACGGGGACGGAAGTATTTCTACAGCCAGATGGATCTGGATAGGTTTTTGAAATTGGATGCCTCCCTAGATCCCTCTCGAATGGAGGGCCTTGAAGATACTACCGACTGATGCGTGTGCCGTGGCTTTATTTATGGCGATTTTTATAGATATTCAGGCAGGCTCACCGGAAAATCATTTATCTTTGTTTATTCACATTTCCCTGTAAAAACGGATAAGTTTTTCGCTTTACCGAAGGAAAGAAACCACCGGAACAATGGCATTTAATGAAAATACCCGTGTAAAGATACCGGCCTTATTGCATTTGAGCAGATTAGGCTATACTTACGTTTCTCTGAAAACGGCTAAATGGGATCTCCAAACCAATATATTTACGGATATTTTCGCTAAAAGCCTGACTCGTATCAATGAGGGAATAGAGGAGAGTGACGTGAAGAAGTCGCTGGATGAAATATCCATCGCTTTGGATGGAGAGGATTTGGGTGAAAAGTTTCACGAAATGCTGACTGCCACTTCCGGTATCAAGCTGATTGACTTTAAAGATTTCTCGAATAACGATTTTCATGTGGTCACTGAGCTACCCTGTAAAAACGGGGATGAGGAGTTTCGCCCGGATATTACGTTGTTGATCAACGGGATGCCGCTGGCGTTTATTGAAGTCAAAAAGCCCAATAATCAGGAAGGTGTTTTGGCCGAACGTGACCGGATAAATGTCCGCTTCAAAAACAAGAAATTCCGCAAGTTTATCAATATCTCCCAGCTATTGGTTTTCTCCAACAATATGGAGTATGACAACGATTCCATAGAGCCGATTCAGGGGGCTTTTTACTCAACGACCTCTTACCATCAGGCAAATTTCAACTGTTTTAGGGAAGAAGAGCAGTTTGATCCGGATAAGATTCTGAAACCGGAAAATGATGAGCTGGAGAATTTTATCTTAAAGGACAACAACCTCATTTCCATCAAGCATTCCCCGGAATTTCTGACTAATAAGGGAGTGGATACACCTACCAACCGCATATTGACTTCCCTTTTCAGCAGGGAACGATTGAAAATGTTGCTTCGCTACGGATTTGCCTATGTAAGAACTTCGCAAGGCATCGAAAAGCACGTGATGCGCTATCCCCAGTTTTTTGCAACCCGGGCGATTGAAAGTACTATTGAAAGTGGGGTAAAGAAGGGGATCATCTGGCACACGCAGGGCAGTGGAAAGACCGCGCTGTCATTCTACAATGTGAAATACCTGACCGATTACTTTCAGCAAAAAGGAGTCATTCCCAAGTTTTATTTTATTGTCGATCGTATCGACCTGATGGAGCAGGCAGATCGTGAATTTAAAAGCAGAGGGCTGAAAGTGCATACGGTGAACTCAAGAAATGAGTTTGTGCGTGACTTTAATAAACTGTCCGCCATACATAACCTCTCGGGCCATCGGGAGATTACCGTAGTCAATATTCATAAATTCAAGGAGGATACACAGGCCTTTACCCCCAACGATTACGCGTTGAATACCCAGCGGGTCTATTTCCTCGATGAAGCGCACCGCAGCTACAATCCCACCGGAAGTTTTCTGGCTAATCTGCTAAACTCAGACCGGGATGCCATTATCATTGGGCTGACCGGAACGCCCCTGATCCTGGATGACCGGCGTTCAACCGCCGTTTTTGGCGATTATATCCACAAGTATTATTACAACTCTTCTATCGCCGACGGGTACACGCTGAAACTGATACGTGAAGGGATTGAGACCCGCTACAAAATGCAGTTGGAGCAGACCCTCAAGGAGATTGAGGTACTGAAAAAAGATATTGACCGCAGCAAGATATTTGCGCACGATCGCTTTGTAGAACCGATGCTCGACTACATCATACAGGATTTTCTCAAAAGCCGGATACGATTTGGCGATCATACTGTAGGAGGAATGGTGGTTTGCGACAGCTCGGAACAAGCAAAGAAATTATACCGGGTTTTCAATAGCAAATATAACCCGTCGCAACTGGCTGAGGAAGAGGAGGAGTTTATCTCCGCCGCAGAGACTGTTCCCGAATATGGCGAGTTTAAGACCAAACACCAGAAAGAGTTAACCGCTTCGCTCATTCTTCATGACATCGGAACCAAAGAGGACCGGAAAAGCGACGTTGAGGATTTCAAAGAGGGAAAGATCGATTTTCTGTTTGTCTATAACATGCTGCTGACGGGATTTGATGCCAAGCGGTTGAAGAAACTCTACATTGCCCGCCTGATTCGGGATCATAATTTATTGCAAACACTGACCCGGGTAAACCGCCCCTATAAGAAGTTCAAATATGGATATGTGGTCGATTTTGCCGATATTCGCAAAGAATTTGACGCAACGAACAAAGCCTATTTTGATGAATTGCAGACGGAGCTGGGTGACGAAATAGGAACCTATTCCAACCTCTTTAAATCGGAAGAGGAGATTCAGGCCGAAATCAAGGAGATTAAGGAAAAGCTCTTCTCTTTTGATACGGTCAACGCGGAAATCTTTTCGCAACAGATCAGCGAAATACAGGATCGCAAGCAGGTGCTCGATATTAAACGGGTGTTGGAGAATGCCCGCAATCTCTATAACATTCTGCGTCTGATGGGGCATTTCGATTTGCTTGATGCGATTGATTTCCGCAAACTCAATCAGCTCTATAACGAGACGGTGCGCCACCTGGATTTATTGAACCTCAAAGCATCGATGGAGAACGATGTGGATACCACTAACCTGCTGAACGTGGCGCTGGAGGATGTCCTCTTTCTGTTTCGGAAAGTCTCTGAAGATGAGTTGCTGATAGCGGATCTGTTGAAAGAGATGTTGCGGAAAACCCGCGAAGCGATGATGACCAATTTCGATCAGAAAGACCCCGAGTTTGTCAAGCTGTTTGAAGTGTTGAAATCACTTTTCACCAAAAAGAATCTGGATGAGGTGAGTCAGGAGGAGATGAAACATAACATCACCAATTTGCAGCAGATTTACGATGCTGTGTCGGAACTGAACCGCAAGAATAATCTGATCAGGGCTAAATATGCCAACGACGATAAATATGCCCGTGTGCACAAGCGGATTCTGGAGCGTAAAAACATCTCGAAATCGGAGATGGAGATTTGCGAAACCCTGATGGATGTGAAGCAACAAGCGGACGAAAAGGTGTTGAATAACGTCGGCATTCTCAATAACGATCGCTATTTCGAGGGGCTGATGGTGAATATGGTGATCAATAGCTTTATGAAAAAGAATATCCCCATTGATGCCGAGTCTGCCCGATTTATTAACGGGTGTCTGGTGCGGGAATATGTGGGAGAGTATAAAGGTGGCGTTTCGGGGTATTAAAAATAAAATAGACAAAACATATACATGGTAGCATTTGATTTTACAGTAAAGACAAAGGAGATTATCGACAACCTAAAAGGCGTATGTGCGGCTTATGGGTTGGGAAACGATGGTAACGAATTCAAGATCATCACCCAGGTTTTTCTGTATAAGTTTATGAACGACAAGTTTGGTTACGAAGCCAAGCAACTCGATCCGCAACTCAGGGAGGCAGAGAAATGGGAAGATGAGATAGCGAAATACAGCGAGGCGGATTATGAAATGCTATTGCTCAGAATGGGACCCGACAGCCCGAAGCTTAAACGGGAGCATTACCTATCCGTGCTGCATAACCGCCAAAACAGCGAAGAGTTTGCCAAGCTGTTTGACGATACCTTGCGTGATATTGCGATTTTCAACAACGATATATTCTCGGTAAAAACAGGGACAGGGAGCAAGATCATCCTGTTTGACGAGTTGAGCAACTACATCACCGACAGTTCGCAGCGCGACAATTTCTGCAAGGCGATTATCAACCAGTTGGTCAATTTCAGCTTCGAGAATATTTTCGACCAGAAGTTTGACTTCTTCTCCACCATATTCGAATACCTGATCAAGGACTATAACAAAGACGGCGGCGGCAAATATGCCGAATATTATACCCCTCACGCCGTAGCGAAGATTATGGCCTCCATTCTCGTGGATGCCCCGGTGAGCAATGTGACCTGCGACGACCCCTCGGCGGGATCGGGAACGCTGCTGATGAACCTGGCTCACGCCATTGGGGAAGATAAATGTTCGATCTATTCGCAGGATATCTCGCAAAAGTCGTCGAGTATGCTGCGCCTGAACCTGATCCTGAACAATCTGGTGCACTCCATCCAGAATATCATACAGGGAAATACCCTGATGAATCCTTTTCACAAAACGGGAGATCGGCTGATGCAGTTTGACTATATCGTGTCGAATCCACCCTTTAAACTTGACTTCAGCGACTACCGCGATGACCTCGATTGCAAGGAGAACCATGAGCGATTCTTTGCCGGAATACCCAAAGTTCCCAACAAGGATAAGGATAAAATGGCGATCTATCTGCTGTTTATCCAACACATCATCTACACATTGAAGCCCGACGGTAAGGCGGCCATTGTGGTTCCCACCGGATTTACTACCGCACAAAGCGGCATCGAGAAGAAAATCCGTGAAAAGCTGGTGGAAGAGCGGATGTTGCGGGGAGTGGTATCCATGCCGAGTAATATTTTTGCCACTACAGGCACGAATGTATCGGTACTCTTTATCGATAAAGCCAATACCAAAGGTGATATCGTACTGATGGATGCCTCGAAACTGGGTACCACGGTGAAAGAGGGCAAGAATCAAAAGACCTTGCTTTCAGACGAAGAAGAACAATTGATTATCAATACCTTTAATCAACACAAAGCAGTTGAAGATTTTACGGTCGTAGTATCGTACGACCAAATAAAAGAAAAAAACTACTCGTTTAGCGCCGGGCAATATTTTGAGGTAAAGATTGAATATACCGATATTACAGCCGAAGAATTTGACGCTAAAATGGAGGCGTTTAAAGGTAATTTAAACAGCCTTTTTGCAGAGTCTAAAGCGTTGGAAATGGAAATTCAGAAACAATTGAACAGCCTGATTTATGAATAAACCCATTAAAAATATTTCAGGCGTTTTTGTACACGAAATAAAAGCCATTATAGGGCAAGCCCGTGTCAATGCCGTACGCAGCGTTGAGTTTTACCGGGTGGAAATGTACTGGAAATTAGGCGAGCGCATTTTCGAAGAAGAACAACAAGGAAAAGAGCGTGCCGATTATGGAAGCTATCTTATCCGGGGCTTGGCTGAGCAATTAGCTCCTGAGTTTGGTAGTGGTTTTTCGGTACGAACATTGGAGCAATCGCGCCAATTTTACCGTGTTTTTCCAATTGCGAACGCACTGCGTTCGCAATTGAACTGGACACAATACCGGCTGTTGATACAAATTGAAGATGCCTCGAAAAGAGAGTATTACGAACTGGAAGCGGTGAAAAATGCCTGGACAGATCGCGAGCTGGAACGACAAATCAATTCGAGCCTTTACGAACGTCTGTTGTTGAGCACCGACAAAGAGGCGGTGATGGCCATGGCACGGAACGAGCGTTTACCGGAACTTCCTCAGGAGATCGTGAAAGATCCGATGATCCTCAGAGTTTGCATCGAAGATAGACGGTTTTCAGACCGACCTGAATATGTTGTTTGTCGAATAGCACACGTTGAAATTGGATATCAAAAAGCAGTTGGGGGGATTGTGGCATGAGTAAAGAAATAGAAGTAAGACATCTGAGAAAGATTAGACTATCTGATATTGCAAATATTAGAATGGGGCAATCCCCGGAAGGTTTTACATGTAACGAAATAGGGGTTGGGGTGCCTCTATTAAATGGCCCAACTGAATTTACGGATTTTTATCCTGTTCCTAAGCAGTATACAAGTGATCCTAAACGTTTCAGTGAATCTGGCGAAATATTATTTTGTGTAAGAGGTTCTACAACCGGTAGAATGAATTGGTCTAATATAAATTATGCAATTGGTCGAGGATTAGCCTCTATTACCCATAAAGAGGGAAAGGAGCTAAACTATTTTCTTAAATATCTGATTCATGTCAATCTTGATTCAATTTTGAAAACAACAAATGGCTCAACATTCCCTAATTTAACAAGCGATATGTTGGCTTCATTTGAATTAATTGTTCCCGAAATATCAACACAAAATAAAATATCATCATTTCTCTCTTCCTTAGATTCCAAAATAGTCCTCAATAACCGTATCAATGCCGAGTTGGAAGCAATGGCAAAAACCTTGTACGACTATTGGTTTGTGCAGTTCGATTTTCCCAATGCCGAAGGCAAGCCGTATAAATCGAGTGGAGGCAAGATGGTCTGGATTGAGGAGTTGAAAAGGGAGATTCCGGAGGGGTGGAGAACTGGGACTTTATTGAGTCTAGGTGAAATAAAAGGTGGAAGTACTCCTCCTCGTGAAATAGAAGAATATTTTTCAAAAAATGGAACTCCCTGGATTACGCCAAGGGATTTATCACTAAATGCTGTAAATAAGTTTATTACAAGAGGTGAATGGGATGTGAGTGAAGAAGGGATAAGAGCTGCATCTCTAAATATTATGCCCAAAGGGACAGTACTTTTAAGCTCTCGTGCCCCTATTGGATATTTAGCAATAGCAAGAGAAGATGTTACAACTAATCAAGGTTTTAAGTCCTTTGTGCCAAATAAAGGATTTTCTACAGAGTATGTTTACTATTCAATTAAAAATATGATCCCTACTATTGAAAATTATGCAGTAGGATCAACTTTCAAAGAAGTATCAGCAACAACACTAAAATCAATTCCTATTTGCCTTGCCAATAAAGATATCGTAGAAAGTTATACTGTTAAAGTTGAAAATATATTCAATAGGCAAAATCTATTAGAAACAGAAAACCAACAACTTGCTTCCCTTCGCGACTGGTTATTGCCGATGCTGATGAATGGACAGGTGAGAGTGGGGGATGTGAAAGAAATAAAGGCTGATAATATTGTTCAGTTTAATGTCAAGCATTGTGACAATAATGAGAAAGCTGTATTAGGTGGATACATCATCAAATTATGCAACGGGAAGAACTTTGGAAGGGTGAAATTTCAGAAACTTCTATTTTTAGCAGAATATCACTGTAAACTAAATCTTGAATCTCAATTCAAACAAAAAACAGCTGGTCCTCATGATGAAAAGTTAATTCATGACATTGAGCGAGATATGAAGCGACATAGACTTTTTGATCACAGCAAAGTTAATCATGGAGATTTTAATCAAGTTACATATACAGAGTTGAGTGATGCAGAACAACTTGAGTCTATTTTCCTGGAATGCTTTGGTAATATTTATT
This sequence comes from Bacteroidales bacterium, assembly GCA_963668555.2. Lineage (GTDB taxonomy): Bacteria > Bacteroidota > Bacteroidia > Bacteroidales > UBA7332 > CAXXIC01. The sequence goes on along the minus strand of CAXXIC010000001.1, from coordinate 1,668,200 downwards.
CGAAAATAAAAGCTCTTCTTTCTCATTTTATATTCGCTCCTACAGATCAATGTGAAATCATAGCTACGTTATATGCTGTATGGAACAACCGGATAATCAAAAAAGAGATGATAACCGATGGACTACTAAAGCAAGATTTTCTGGATTGGGATCCTCATAAAAAGAAATATAAGAATCGGCTGGATAGGGCTCTGGATTGGATGAGGGAAAATAATATTATTCCAGACGGTTTCGGGAAAATTGTAGACAAACCAGAGATCAATTAAATCAGAATCAACATGAGCAATTTGTGGAAAACCGAGGGAGTTCCCCATAAAGGCTGGACGCTCGAATATGTGTATGATGTACGGGAAGATGGTCGCTCTGTCGATGAAACAGAGTATGAAACCTGTATGATGTGCAATAATGAAAGGATTCGGTATGTTCATGTTGTTTCTCATCCGGAGGTTGATTCAGAACTTCGGGTTGGCTGTACTTGTGCAGAGAGATTGACGGAAGATTATGTAAATCCCCGCCAACGTGAGCGAGAGCTTCGGAATAAGGCAAGCCGACGGGAAAACTGGAGAAGCCGGGAATGGAAAGTCAACGCAAAGGGCAACTATTACCTGAAAATTGATGATCACTTCTTACTGATCTACAGAGACAAAACGACTTTGAAGTATAAGTGTAAGATTGATGAGTATTGGGGGAAGAAAGTATATGGAATACTTGATGACGCCAAAAATGCGGCGTTTGACGGAGTAGAATATTTTAAAGATAAGGGGGAGTGGTAAGACAAAAATGGAATTTAGATCAAATAAAAAAGCCCGATTGCTCGGGCTTTAAATCTTCAGGGAGAACTGAATTACAAACTCCTAACGGATTAATGTTTATAACTACTGTCTCCCTTCTTATATTTTGAACTAATAGTTTTCTGTATACAAAGGTAACACATAAATTGGTAATATGAATAATTCAGCTAAATATTTTTTTGATAGAGCAATCGAACTTCTGCATAGGAAGACATTTGATACTTATAGAGTTAGTCTTCATAATCCGTATACTATATTTGATGAGCTAGAGAAAAGCATAGATAAGCACATCAAAAAAAGGATAAAGCATTTCAACCCAACAATAACTTCAATCTTAGAAGAGGCTAATAGTCTTATTAAAGATGAACATCTTGATTCTGTTTTTAGTTTTGGCTGTTTTACAAAGGGGCGTGTTTTGGATTTATTGAATAAAAAGAAGGATGAAGAAATACAAACGCTTAAATTACTATGTAGAACAATTTGCTACGAAAATAGAAATTTCAAGAATACATTATTGTGTCAAATAAAAGACTTGATAATTAAAGATGCTGAGTCGGATTATAATATGCTTGATAAGTACACTTCATGGTTGCTGAGCCAATTAATACATCATGGTTACTCTCGGAAATATATTAAAAATAGAATCAATAAGTCTCAAGAGAGTATTGAAAAAGGTATCCCTGTTGACGATGTATTTGGAAATTTAATAACAATTTTTCAAGGTGGATTGGATGACTATGAAGTTGTTTTTAGAGTTAAATTGAATAAACCTCATAATGTTCGGGTAGCATCAAGTCAAATTGATGATTCATATATTATTCCGGAAGAATATGGGGCAAATATGCAAATACAAGCTTTTTTTAAAGGGCCTAGTAGTATGCTGCTAGCTGTAAAGGTTAGAAGTTATGATTTCTGGTCTGCATTAAGAGCAGGATATCGGATAATTTCTGAAACAATTGAGCTTAATGTTTTACATGATAGTGATATTCGCATTACGTTGTTTAAGCAAGCTCTGGTAATTCATTCTTTGACAAAAGATTTTAGAATATTGCCGACAGAAGAAGATCTAGATGGGTTTTATAAGTATGAAGAATCCGAGTTTTTCAGATTTATAGATAATTTTAAAAATATAGAAGAGGGTAAAGTTGCTCGTGAAAAAATAAAGTCAGCTATTCGCTTTTACAAATTGGGTAATGAATCATTGGAAATTGAGCATAAGATATTAAATTATTGGATTGGTTTTGAACAACTATACTCAGCAATTGAAAGTGATTCAGATTCCATCGTTAGAATAAAGACATTCTTTGTGGCCTTAAGTTGTATTTATTATTTCCAGAGAAGAACAAATTATTTAATTAGTTCATGTGAGCGTAATGGAAAGAAACTAGACTTGAATGATTTAAAAAAGGACTTTAGATTAGACATTGATGAACTTAGCCCATTACTTAAAACGCGGGTATCTTTTTATATTGAGAATATGAGTAAGAAGGAGTTGGCGATCTCCATTGATAGACATGGCGAAAGATTGAAGCAGCATTTGACACGTATATATCGAGTTCGAAATGAACTTGTACATGAAGGACGCAGTAATCTTGATTTGCATTTAATAGCGGGTCATCTTAGGCATTATTTGTTGTTTTCAATAGAGCAGATTACAAATGAACTAGTTGAGAATCCTACGTTAGAACACTTGGATGATGTATTCGTATATTTTGAAACATTACTGACACGAATAAAGTCTGCAAATAATATCCAGGATATCTTTGCGATTAAGCAGTATAAAGGATATATGGAGTAGGACCAGATTTTATTAGCATCATTAATTAGACTAATGAATGAGATATAACCGGATATCAGAGCCGGCTAATGCCCATAAAACAGAGTTTATCGATGTTTCATATTTTGAAAAAGGGGGCCTGCGACTTTGAGTCGCGGATTCACCGGAAAAAAAGAAGAGAAGCCTGAGGCCATTATTTTTTAATATATTTGCAGCGTGAAAACAGACAAAATCATCATTCGTATTTACGAGGAGGTGGGAGGAGATGCCGCCATAAGTGTCACTGACGGTGACGCTATTTATAAGAAGATTGACGATGCTATCGCAAATGGATTGGTTGTTGTGCTTGATTTTCAGAATATAAACCTGATCATTACGGCATTCCTGAATGCGTGTATCGGGCAACTCTATAGCAAATATACCAGTGAACAGTTGACACAATATCTCAAACTGGACAATGTGAAACCGGAAGATAATCATTTGTTTAACAAAGCGATAAAACGGGCAAAAGAGTATTTTGCAGATCCGAAAGGATTTGACAAATCGATAAATGAAATTCTGGGAGATGAGTAAGATTCATGACATAACCATTTATCAACCGAAAGCCGGAGAATTGTTTTTCTTTGATAATAATGTTTGGATGTTTCTTTTTTGTCCTATTGGCAATCACAAAAAAGATAAACAAAGAAAGTATTCTGCATTTTTCAATCAAATCTGCTCTGTGAAAGCCTGTATCTGGATCAATTCATTGGTATTATCCGAGTTTTGTAATGCCTGGTTACGTATGGAATATGACCAATGGCGAAGATTGAAAGAGAACGCTGGAAAAGACTATAAAAGAGACTTTGTTCCTTCGCCGACTTATAAAGATGTGGTTGAAGATATAAAACTAACTTTGCCTCAATTGTTGAAAAAAACAGAGCGTGTCACTGATAATTTTAATGCGATTGATCTGGATTCTATCTATCGGGAATTGGGAAACTGTGACTTCAACGATAGTTATTATCTTGAGCTTGCTCAAATGAATGGATGGAAGATTGTGACGGATGATGCCGATTTATTCAAGAATAATCAGTTGAATGTGGAAATAGTCACCGCGAATATTCGTTAAATATACCCCAAAGCATATACCTGTAAAACGCCTGGTCTTGAGCTCAAGATTGGGCGTTATTTTTTTATGGTTGAGGTGTTTATATGCTTATGTATTGAACGTAAGCTGGCTGGGAGTTGTTTCACTAACCAAGGGTTCAAACATTGAATTCTTTGATATAGAATTAATAGACCAGATGTAATGCTATGGAAAAAACAGTATTTACAAGAATTGACCTTTATGAATTAGTGTGGAGTGTCGATAAGGAGACATTGAGCTTTAAAGATAAATGAAATATAGTCTTTGGTTGCTTTTTAGGTTGATGATTACTCTATGGATAGTAGAACTGCGACTTTGAGTCGCGGCCCAACTGGCAGAAATAGCGACTAAACCTCCAAGGTTTTCAAAACCTTGGAGGTTTTGAACGTTAAATATAGTGTATTTCTGGCAGATCCGCTCTTTTTTCTTCTTGCCCCACGCCCATTTCAGCCCAATAAAGCCCATTAGAGCCCAAAAAAAACCGCCCAATCCCAAATGGGCTGAAATAGGCTCTAATTGGTTTTGTATTCAATTGATATCCAGTTGTTAGTGCCGTAATTTTGCATTGTCGAATTAATAGTATTAACGCCTAAAAATTAAAAAAATGGCTAAACAACAATCGATGTTAAAGTACCGGGGCTCGTTAGACGGGATCCGTCATTACAAAATCAAGGGAAAAGAGGGCAGCTTTGCCGCGTACGTAACTCCGGTCAGCGCTGACCGTATCAAGACGGGGGCAGAATTTGCCCGGACGAGGGAGAACATGAATGAGTTTGGAGCGTGTGGAAAGATCACTGCATCCTTTCGGGCGGGGATTGCTCCACTGCTGACCCAGATGGCAGACAGTACAATGTCTGCAAGAACGGTGAAGCTGATGAAGAAGATCAATCTGGAGGATCAGTCCGAAGCGCGTGGTTATCGGGCCATTCTGGTCAGTAAAAAAGGAGAGAAGCTGATTCGTTTCCCCTACAGCGAGAGTTTGCAACTCCGCGATGTGATGCGGGCTTCTTACACCCTGACGCATATCGAAAGTAAGGAGAGCGCCGCGTTTCAGATTCAGCCGTTTGTACCGGAGAAGGTGCTAACCTATCCGGCCGGGGCTACCCATTTCCGGTTTATCCAGGCACTTTCGGTATTGTCCGATTTTGCTTACGATGAAAGTGCGGAAGAGTATCAACCGGTGGAGACTGCGCTGAATGAGAAATCAGTCATTACCTACTCCGATTATCTCCCGGTGACAGCTGAAGTGGCTGAAGCGCTCTCGCTGACGACGACGCTTGCTGATGTAAGCGGGTTGGCTACTGCTGCAGTTGCATGCATCCAGTCGATCGGAATCGAGTTTGTGCAAAAGGTGGGAGAAAGGTATGTTTCCTTCACCAAAGATGCCCTGATGGTGGGGGATGTGTTCTGATGAATTCTATTGTGTTTTCTGTAAAAGAGTTGTTTCTGCGTAATGCGGGGGCAACTCTTTTCATTCCATCCCTCTAATCTTAAAGCTCGTCAGAAACTTGTTTCAATTACCTGAAGTAATATATTATTTTGTTCCGGTAAATATGTAATCTCAGATTCTCACTATGGTAGTACGACTAATGAAAACTCAGGGGGTAATCACTGAAAAATGGAACAGGGATGCATTGGCGTTCATCTGAATGCATGACAAACTTTACGGATTTATGAAAAAACACCATAAACTAATTACTGACCTATGAAATACAAACATCTTCTTACAATCTTATTGACCACCATAACCTTAGTTGGTCAAAGCGCAATTCCCGTAAAGAAACCTCAGCAAGTCCATCAGTCTGATCGGAAATGGTGGAAAGAAGCAGTAGTTTACCAGATTTATCCCCGAAGTTTTAAAGACTCTGACGGTGATGGCGTTGGCGATTTGAAAGGAATTATTGAAAAACTGGACTATGTAAAAAGTCTGGGTGCAAATGTCGTCTGGCTAAATCCCATTTACTCCTCGCCGAACGATGATAACGGGTATGATATCAGCGATTATCGTGATATTATGAAGGAATTTGGCACCATGGCTGATTTTGACAAGATGCTTGCTGAAATGCACAAGCGGGGAATCAAACTTGTGATGGACCTGGTCGTTAATCATAGCAGCGATGAACACAAATGGTTTCAGGAGTCGCGAAAATCACGCAACAATCCTTATCGCAATTATTACCATTGGTGGCCGGCCGAAAAAGGCAAACCTACACCCCGATGGAGTTTTTTCGATGTGAACAGTGACGCCTGGAGATATGACTCCATTACTAATTCTTATTACCTGCACTATTTCTCCCGTAAGCAACCGGATCTGAATTGGGAAAATCCTCAGGTAAGGAAAGAAGTTCAGGACATTATGAAGTTCTGGCTGGATAAAGGAATCGATGGATTTCGTATGGATGCCTTCCAGTATGTGGCCAAGGATACCACTTGGGCGAAACTTCCCGAAGGATACGACAAGGATATCAACAAATATTATGGGATGAGACCCGCCCTGCATGACTACTTGCGTGAGATGAATCGTGAGGTGATCAGCAAATACAATATCATGACCGTGGCCGAAGGCGCCGGAAGTACGCTTCAGGATGCCCACGATCTGGTGGATGCCGATCGTCACGAGCTCGATATGGCTTACCACTTTGAAGGGACTGGATTTAGCAATTATCCGAAAGGCTTCAACTTGATCGATTTCAAGAAAAATTATTCACGTTGGGACAGTGCTTTTGCACAAAAGGGATGGCTTTCCATCTATCTGGCCAATCATGACCAGCCCCGTATGATTACCCGTCTTGGAAACGAAAGCCCGGAGTTCCGTGAAGTTTCTTCCAAATTGCTGACCACCTTTATCCTCAGCATGCGCGGGACTCCCTATTACTACAATGGCGACGAACTGGGGATGACTAATATTAAGTTTGATAAAATAGATGATTATCAGGATATGTCCACCCACAATGCCTACAAAGGGTTGGTAGAACGTGGTGGCGATGTGAATAAGTTTCTGCAGGATCAGAAATATTATGCGCGGGACAATGGCCGTACCCCTTTCCAGTGGAACAATACCGCCAATGCCGGATTTACAACCGGTAAACCCTGGCTAAAGATAAATCCGAACTACAAAACAGTGAATGAAGCTGCTCAGGAGAAAGACCCCAATTCGGTATTGAATTATTTCCGCAAGATGACTCAACTGCGGAAAAGCAATCCGGTATTGGTGTACGGAGCCTATAAACTGTTGGCTCCCAACGATCCGCAGGTGTATGCTTATACCCGCACGCTGGATAATCAGACGTTTCTGGTGTTGCTGAACTTCTCTGCCACTAAAGCCAATTTTGCTCTGGGTAAAAAGGTGGATGCAAAAGCGATCTTGATCAACAATTATCCGGGGCTTCAGACCGTTGGCGGTCAGGTTCAGTTGAAGCCTTACCAATCTGTAGTTATCCGGATGAAATAATCCCTATCGGGGAGTAACCGATTGTAACTCAACATTCGTTCGATATTATCTTGATGGTTTTGTGTGTAAATAGAATTGCCCCTGCGTGATGTCGGGGCAATTTTTTTTTATTATATCCGGGATTATATTTAGGAGATAGGTTTAGGAGCGAAGGGTATACCTTTTTCGAACCAGAATAATGTATTGTGAAGGATTGATTCGAGAAATAAAATAGCTAAATTTGTCTTACCCTTAAATGAATCCTGAAAATCCCATGACCAGATTTGCCATCCTTGTATTTCTTATGGTTTCTCCTTTTCTATTGCATAGCCAAATCAATCCGGCAGATGACGCGCTGAAGGAATTAGATCAATGCATAGAAAAACGATCTTCTTTTGAGGCGACAAAGAAACAGCGCATCCAAAGTTTAGAATATCAATTATCCCGCGGAAAAGAAACAACAGCCAGGCAATATGGCCTATGTGTCGGGCTGTATAAAGAGTATCAATCTTATAAATACGATTCAGCATACTCCTACGCCCAACGGATGAATATATTGGCTGAAGGACTAAAAGACCCCAACCGCATTGCCGAGTCAAAAATAGCAATGGCGTTCAGTTGCATGTCGGCCGGACTCTATAAAGAGGCTTCTGAGATTGCCGCTTCCATTGACTCCTCAAAATTACAAAAAATCAATCTGGTCAGTTTATATTCATTTCTGTCTATGATGTACATTGAGATGGCGACCTATTCCAGCCCAACAAACTATCAGGGCCATTATTTAAAGCAATCATTAGAATATTCCGGCAAAACTATTCTTTTGGGCGCGAAGAACAGCCCGGAAGTTATTATGGCCCGATTACGGGAGTGTCAGCTTCAGAATAATTTTCCGAAGTTGATTGAAATTGGGCAACAACATTTTACCCAAAAAGAGTTGGGGGCACATGGTTATGCCATGGAGGCATCATTACTGGGGTATTCTTATCTTTTGCAACGGGATACCGTTAAAGCCATACAAACCTTTGTTGCCGCAGCTGTTACCGATGTTGAAATGGCCACCAAAGAGACTGCGGCCATTCAACAACTGGCAAAGTTGCTTTTTGAACAAGGGGATCTGAATCGGGCCTATTTGTATGCGAATCTGGCTTATGAAGATGCGAACTTTTACAATGCCCGACATCGAAAAATCGAAGTCGGAAATATCCTGCCTATTATCGATGCCGGCCGGTTTGATATTATCAAACGACAGAAAGATAAGTTGCTGGTATATTCTGTGTTGATCTCTCTCCTTTTTATATTGTTTCTGATCGCAACGATAATCATTTTAAAGCAGAAGAAACGATTGGATTCAGCCCGACTGCTTATTTTGAAGCAGAATGAGGAGTTGGTGGAGAAGAATGAGGCGTTGACTCTGGGGCAAGAGGTCATTCGTAAGCAGAATCAGGAATTGATTAGTACAAATGATCGACTGAAAGAAGCTCATCGGATTAAGGACGAATATATTGGTTACTTCTTCAGTGCGAATTCAACCTATCTGGAGAAGATAGAAAATTTTCAGAAACAGGTCGCTAAGAAGTTACGAAACCGACAGTTTGAAGAGTTAATGCAGCTAACTGATTCTTCAGAACTTCAGACGGAGCGGGAAAATATGTTTGCCTTGTTTGATCAGATATTTATCAAACTATTCCCAGACTTTATAACCCGTTACAATCTGCTCTTTCATGAAGAGGATCGTATCAGCTTGAAATCCGATGGTGCTCTGACCTCCGAGATTCGGATATTCGCCCTGATTCGTCTGGGAATTACGGACAGCGAGCGGATTGCCAAATTCCTGAACTACTCCGTCCATACGGTGAACAACTACAAAACAAAAACAAAGAATCGTTCCGTGATTCCTAATGAGCTATTCGAACAAAAAATTATGGAGATTGAATCTGTAAAGTCGGAGGTTATTTAATTGAAAAAGAATGGAACGCGGATTTCGCAGATTAAGCGGATATTTACGGATTGACAAACAGTTATAATATAGCGATTTAAGGATTCAAAACAGACTTCGTTAATTGATTTAATAGAAAATCAAAAATGCGTGCATTTTTTCTTATCCGTCCTGATCCCGATAGCTATCGGGACTATCGGGATCATCCGCCATATCAGCGTAAATCCGCGTCCTATTCTTTGATTTTCTTTTTGAGACATTAAAGGCAATCCACCTGAAATGTTTTAGAACCATATTTAGTTCGCCCCCCAATCACTTCCGAAAAAAAACTTCTTACCTATATTGATCCTTGGATCCCGCATCTGCTGATGCGGGATTTTTTTTATTCTTAATGTTGGCAGGTTTAATCCGTTAAGAGCAGGATTACTCTGTGCAATTCCTGCTTTTTATTAAGAAAACAGAGACTCAGACCATATACTTTGATTACTTTTTTGTCAACCTTGTGTATGCGTAAATGTCATATATACAGAAGTATACCTGTTTGTTAGCCCTGGGTTTTATTATATATTGATTCACCATCCTTACCCCACCCTTTTTCACTCTATATATTTGCATTGTGAGCCACAAAGGAGCACTACTGATTCGTCTCTGTAGATATTTAGAAGGAGAGAAGAGGTATAATCTATAATCTTTTTATTAACCAATTAAATCAAGTAGTATGAAAATCAAACTTCTACTTCTCGGCATTGTAATGTTGTTTGCCGGATTTAGTGTTTATGCACAAGGACGTTACTCGATCAAGGGTAAAGTCCTCGATGATCACAGGTTGCCATTACCGGGAGTAAATGTTGTGGAATCCGGAACAAAAAATGGTGTGATGACAGGTGTGGATGGTAGTTTTACGTTAAAAGTAGCGTCCGAAACTTCTATTGTACAGATTAGCTTCATTGGATATCAACCCTTAAAGATGTCTGCGAACAGAGTTGGATCAACCATTATCCTCAGGGAGGATACGAAAGTCCTTCAGGATGTAGTCGTGGTTGGTTACGGTACCTTACGTAAGAAAGATGTTACCGGAGCGGTAGCCAGTATCTCCAGCGACAACATGAATCAGGGCGCAACAACCAATCCCCTGCAACAAATAGCAGGTAAAGCTTCTGGTGTTGCAATTACACAGACCGGTAGTGAACCGGGTTCAAGCCCCAGTGTCCGCATCCGGGGGATTACCTCGTTAATCGGTGGTAGTGATCCGTTGGTAGTCATTGATGGTATTCAGGGAAATCTGGAATTATTGAAACAACTTTCACCTACAGAAATCGAGTCCGTAGATATTTTGAAAGATGCCTCTGCCACTGCGATATATGGTTCGCGTGGGGCTGCCGGTGTTATTTTGGTAACGACAAAGAAAAGCAAAGCCGGAAAGACTACCATTGAGGTTAACAGTGTTACCTCTTTTGATATGCTTGGCAAAAAGCTGGATATGATGAATGCCGATCAATGGCGTACACAGGCTCAGGCCTGGGGGGTGCCAGTGTCAGCTGATCATGGATCCAATACTGACTGGTATGGCATATTGACCCGTACCGGATATACTCAGAATCACAGTATTTCTATGGGAGGAGGAACCGATAAATTCAACTATCGGGCTTCTTTAACGGCCATACTGCAGAATGGTGTGGTTATCCGTTCGAGCAATAATAATTATATCGGACGTTTTCAGGCAACCCAAAAAGCGTTGAACGATAAACTAACGCTAACAGCAAATCTGAATAGCGCAACCAGTTCAAATGTTGGAAGTCCCGGAAGTATTGGCCGTGCGGCTTTTACCTCTAATCTGATCAGTAATGCCTACGTAAGTAAACCGACCGATCCGGTACTGAAAAGCGATGGCACTTATTTCTCTGACCCGAATGTATTTCAGTATATCAATCCCTATGCTGTTGCACTTTCTGTAGTTAATGAGAATACCATTAACAATTCGTTTGGAAGTTTGAGAGCCGACCTCGAACTGGCTAAAGGTTTGACTGCCGGATGGTTTGGTAGCTGGCGTAAGTTGGACGGGAATTCCGGCTATTACCTGCCTGTCGTTTCCACGGTAACCAGTGCCATTGACAATAAAGGAATCGCTAACATCAATAACTGGCATCAGGACGAAAAGCTGACGGATATCAGCCTAAACTACAAACGCACTTTCGGAGACCACAGCATTGATGGTATTGCCGTTTACGAGTGGCAGAAACAGACCTATAACGGGAACTTCACCCAGATGAAAGGGTTTATCAATGACATTACGACCTATAATGCACTACAATTAGGAGATCTCACCAAGATCACTTCAGGAGATATCTCCTCATATAGAAATGATCGTACAGTCGTATCGTTTCTGGGCAGGGTAAACTACTCTTATCTCAGCCGTTATTTATTGACGGCCAGTATCCGGAGGGACGGATCTTCGGTTTTTGGAGAAAACCATAAATGGGGGAACTTCCCATCTGCCTCTATTGCCTGGAGAATAACAGAAGAGCCCTTCATGAAGCGTTTTGACTTCCTGAATGATTTGAAACTGCGCGCCGGTTATGGTGTTACCGGTAATCAACAAGGATTATCGCCTCAAAATTCACTCCGTTTGGTCGGCTCTTCCGGACAAACCTATTTTGCAGGCAGTCAGATTACCAATTATGCGATAACTCAAAATGACAATGCGGATCTGAAATGGGAAACCCGTGATCAGAAGAATATTGGTGTTGATTTCGCATTCCTGAATAGCCGCATTTCCGGATCTGTCGATTTGTACAGAGCTACGACCAAAAATCTTTTATTCAACTATAGTGTACCGCAACCTCCCTATCCTTACGGAAGCATCGTGGCCAATGTCGGCAAGCTTCTGAACGAGGGTATTGACCTGAACCTGAACGCCCATATTATCAAGTCAAAAGACCTCAATTTGTCAGTAAACGGCAACTTGTCTTTGTTGAGAAATGAAGTGCTTGAATTAAGCGGAAGCCTCAATGGTGTGCCTTTGAATACGGACTACATCTCCTGGGGAACCAATAGCTATTTGATTAAAGGCAAACCAATCGGTACTTTTTATATTCTGAAGCATTCAGGAAAAACCGATACCAATGAAGAGACTGTAGTTGACCGAAATGGTGACGGAACCATTGATACCGGAAATCAAAGCAAGGACCGCTACTTCGAAGGTTCGGCATTGCCGACATATACTTATGCATTTTCACCGGTTCTCACCTACAAGAAATTTGATTTAACCATGCTTTTCCGTGGTTCAGGTGGCAATAAGATTTACAACAGCATAAGACAAAGTTTCAGCATGTTTGAGAATCTGGGAAAATCAAATATGTTAAACAGTGCAGTGCCACTCGGACTTTATACCTCTAAGTATGCCTCTGACTTGTGGTTGGAAGACGGATCATTCCTTCGTTTTGAGAATCTAACCCTTGGTTATCGTTTTGATACGAAGTCTCTGAAATATATTGACGGATTGCGTTTATCTCTTACCGCAACCAATCTGGCTTTATTCACCAAATACAAAGGGCTTGATCCGGAAATTGGCGGTAGTGGCGGTTCAGGAGCTGGTACTGATGGTGGTATTTATCCCCGTACAAGAACGATCTCCGTGGGTGTAAATGTGATTCTTAAATAACCATTCAAAATCAGCTAACATGAAACGAGCATTCAGAATGGTCTGCACCAATGCGTATAACCTGATAATGCATGTTCCATGCGTAGCCAAAACAATAAATAATTAATGACCCATGAAAAAAATAGTAACGATAGCCTTGTTTGGTGCTTTAGTATTTCAAGGCTGTACAAGCGTAGAAGAAAAAGTGTACGATAAATATGCCTCAGCGGATTTTTATGGAACCTCTACAGGTGCCAATGTAGCCCTGGCCAATGTCTATTCGCAAATTCCCGGCAATTGGGGAGGGGTAGGTTATGCCGGAGCAGACAGGGGCTGGTATGACTTGAACTCCATGTCATCGGATGAGCAGGTTGTACCGCACCGTAATACCGGTGACTGGGAGCTGGATTTTGCCCGGTTGTATTTACGTCAGTGGTTACCCAGTGATGCCTTTATTGGCAATACCTGGAACTGGTTGTATTCATCTGTGTTCAAAGCCAATCTTGCCATTGATTTGTTGCAGAAGGCCAATGCGGATCCATCAAAAATTGCAGAAGCTAAAGTAATGAGAGCCTTCTTCTATTACCTGCTGATCGATGATTATGGAAATGTACCCTTTTTTACAGACAACAATATTACTGTCGACAAGATGCCACAGAAAAACCGCAAAGAGGTGTTCGATTTTGTGGTTAGCGAACTGAAAGACAATGTTGATAAACTCTCAACGACCAAAGGTGGTGCCTATTATGGCCGTTTCAATAAATGGGCGGGCTATTCTTTGTTGGCCAAAGTCTATCTGAACGCAGAGGTTTATACCGGTACTGCGATGTGGAATGAATGTATCGCTGCTTGTGATAAAGTAAGCGAAGGCGGTTTTTCATTGCATTCAGGCGCTGCCGATGCTACTCAACCCCTTGGGTATAAATATTACGAATTGTTTGGCGATGTATGTCCGGACGATGAAACCATCCTGGCGATTTATACTAAAGTGGATGTTGTGGGGCGTAATATTTTTACCGTACGGAGTTTTGGCGGGACTGACGGTAGCTTGCTTTTGGGGTATAGTGTCTGGAATGGTTCAATTGTTCCAAGAGATTATGTGGATAAATTCAGTGATAACGATATTCGTAAAAGACAGTTCCGCTATGGTGCAAATCCATACGGACCGAAACCTGCCGGTTTCCTCAATTATTCACTCGATATTACCAATTTTGATAACCCCGGTGCAAATCCGAATGATGGCGCCAGAGACCAGAAGTTCTGGCCTGCTGCACCAGCAAATAGCGGCGGTGCTTCGAATGACTTCCCGATCTATCGTTATGCCGATATCATGCTGATGAAAGCAGAATGTCTGGTTCGCACCGGCAATGCAGCAGCTGCTAAGCCATTGGTTGATGCCATCAGAGTGCGTGCAGGCCTGGCCGGATTGTCGTCTAATCCTACTTTGACGGACATTTACAACGAGAGAGGATTTGAATTGTCGTGGGAGGGGCACCGCCGGCAGGATATGATCCGGTTTGGGACTTTCACACAGGCTCATGGTCTGGCAACAGCCGTGGATGATCACTGGAAGCTCTTCCCGATACCCACATCAGCCTTGAATACCAATCCGGGTCTTGTACAGAATACCGGATATTGATTATCGTCTAATAAACAACAATGTCTGTTTTATAACCAGTTAATAGAACATTCCTATGACAAAGAATATAATAAGATCTCTTTTTGTGATCACCGCTGTAACTCTTTTTGCGTCTTGCGAAAAAGAGGCAGAAATAACGAAGATGAAAGTTGTAGCCTTTCCTCAATCCTCATTATTTACAACCAGCAGTACTGACGTAACATTAACCACTGCAAATGATTCCTCGACTGTTGCCACCTTTTCCTGGCCGTCAGTTGATTATGGAACCAAGGCTCCGGTTACCTATTCATTACAGATTGACTTGCCATCTGATACCTCCGGCGTTTCGGCCTGGTCAAATGCATACGAGTATGTTGTTGGTGACGGAATCACCACGAAAGCCATGTTGGGAACCGACCTGAATGCCATCGCCTACAGTAAATTGGGATTATTACCTGGCACAATGACAAAAGTAGTCGTACGGGTGAAATCATTTGTTGACAGGGCTGCCTATTCAAATGCAATAGCCTTGAATGTTAATCCCCACCCATCTTTCGCTTATCCGGCATTGCTTGTTCCGGGCGATTACGAGGGATGGAATACGGCGTTAGCTTCTGCTTTAGTATCAGTCAACTCTGACAATAAATATGAAGGTTATCTCTATATCCCGGCAGGAGGAACTTATACTTTTAAGCTTACAAATGCAAAGGATTGGAATGTAAACTATGGCGATGGTGGCAGCGGGACGATAAGTACTACCGGTGGAAACATGACGGTCGCCTCAGCCGGGTATTACAAAGTAAATGCAAATCTGAGTACCAAGACCTGGTCTGCAACTAAAACGGCCTGGGCGATTATTGGAGATGCAACAACCGGCGGTTGGACGACCGAGACTCCTATGACCTACGATGCAGCGAATAAAGTATGGACGGTTACAGCCGATTTGGTTAGTACCGGCTCGTTCAAATTCCGGGCAAATAACGGCTGGAGTATCAATATGGGAGTAGATTCCAATGGGAAAATGCAGTACGATGGATCTAATTTAACCGTACCATCCAGCGGTAATTACACGGTTACATTGGACTTGCATAATCCGGGTGCTTATGCTTACACATTGAAGAAAAACTAGTTCCCGAGAACAGGTTGAAAGATTAATCTTTGAATCCTCCGCTTTTGCGGAGGATTCATTTATAAACAAGCAGAATAAATTAGCCTGATCCCCGCTGGCATAAAGCCGGCACCGGAGAGAAAGGACTTATTAACGATACTGGTAGCAATCGGTATCCTGTGATACTAAACTTAAAGATTAAAAAAGATAGATCATGAAGATATTCTTAGGTAAATCCGTATTTGCCGGATTGAAATTTTATGCGCTGGTAATGGTGGTGTTATTGGTCAGTTGTAGTAGCACACCTGATGTGTCGACACCTGGTAATACCAATACTCCAAACAGTGATCCTTCTCAATACAATACCCCTTTTGCGGGTGTCCCCGATGCACGGGATGCTGTGATTTATCAGGTGAATATGCGCAGTTTTAGCCCAACAAGAAACTTTCAGGGGGTGATATCGCGACTTGATTCCATCAAAAGCCTGGGCGTAAATGTGATCTATCTGATGCCGATTTATCCGGTAGGGGTGTTGAAGTCAGTCAATTCTCCCTACTGTGTAAAAGATTATAAGGCTGTTAATACTGAATTTGGCTCTCTGACAGATTTGCGTGCGCTCATTGATGGAGCACACAGCCGGGGAATGGCCGTGATACTCGACTGGGTAGCGAATCATACCTCATGGGATAATGCGTGGATCAGTAATAAGTCCTGGTATAAGCAGGATGGGGCAGGAAATATTGTAAGTCCCAGCGGATGGAACGATGTTGCACAGTTGAATTTTACCAATTATGAAATGCGGAAGGCGATGATCAAAGCCCTGAAGTATTGGGTGTTTACAGCCAATTGCGACGGCTTTCGCTGTGATTATGCCGATGGCCCTCCGGCTGACTTCTGGAAACAAGCCATCGATACGTTGAGAAATATAAAGACTCATAAGCTGCTGATGATGGCTGAAGGACAAAGAAGTGACCTTTTTACCTCCGGATTTAATTACATATTCGGTTTCAAATTCTATGAGCTAATTAAAAATGTTTTTGGAAGTAATGCCTCTGTAGCGGGAGTGGATAATCTGAATACGACGGAATACACCAACGCTTCTGAAACAAACCGGGTGGTACGGTACGTAACGAATCATGATGTGAATAGTTCCGATGGAACGCCGCTGGATCTATTTGGCGGCAAAACCGGTTCTGTTGCCACATTTGTAGTGGCGGCTTACATGAAGTCTGTTCCTATGATTTATAACGGACAAGAGGTCGGCTATCCCAATCGGTTGGTTTTCCCATTTACCAGTTCATTGATTGACTGGAGCCTTAATCCGTCCATGGTGGCTGAATACAAAAGAATAATTGCACTCTACAACAGTAGCACCGCGATCAGACGCGGTAGCCTGATTACTTACAATACTGCCAATGTCTGTGTATTTACCAAAGTCTCCGGAACTGAAACCGTATTGGTACTTTCAAATCTCAGAAATGCCACCAGCTCTTATTCCCTGCCAACGGCAATTACATCTTCCCAATGGAAAGATGCATTTACCGGAAATGCGGTAAGCCTAAGTGCGCAAGGATCCTTATCTCCCTATTCTTATCTGGTATTGAAGAAGCAATAAATAAATGTGGCTAAAGCCGAAAGGATAGCTTTAGCTTACACCAGTAACAACTACTACGACTATTCAAATATAAAAACAATGAGAAATTTCCTTTTATTCCTGTCCTTTCTGGGAGTCACATTTGTCTCTCAGGCAAGAGACAAGAGAGATAAATTAATAGCGCCGCAGGTTGCTGTTTTTTATCCCCACGATTTTGATTCTGTCGCTAATATGCCCTCGTTTGCATTGGTGAAAGAATTTCCATCCATCGGAAAAGTGGCCGATAGCTGGAGGTTAAGTCCGGCCTTTTATCATACAGGTAAACAAACCTGTCTGTGCAGCCATCCCCGTAAAAAAGGGAACCAGCCTTTATGGAACCGGAGAGGTTACCGGGGCGCTGCTTCGGAATGGTAAGGATATTACCCTTTGGAATACCGACAATTACACCTATAAGGTTGATAATGGCAAAAGGCTCTATCAGTCACACCCCTGGGTATTGGGTGTAAATGCCGATGGTACAGCGTTCGGTGTGATCGCTGATAATACCTGGAAACAACAGATCCTCCTAAGCGATAGCATTAAGTTTATATCCGAAGGACCAGCATTTCGTGTGATTGTCATTCAGCGGAATTCTCCACAAGAAGTATTGATGGCTTTGGGCAATCTGATCGGCAAAATCGAGATGCCACCGCTTTGGGGTTTGGGTTTTCAACAGTGTCGTTATTCTTACGAACCTGATACCCGGGCCAAACAGATTGCCGATGAATTCCGTAATCGTAATATTCCTTGTGATGTGATTTGGTTCGACATTGATTACATGGATAAATACAAAGTTTTTACATTTGACAAAACCAAATTCCCTGATCCGAAAGGAGTAAACGACTATTTACATACTAAAGGCTTCAAAGGTATCTGGATGATCGATCCGGGAGTGAAAGCCGAAGCCGGATACTCAGTTTTTGATTCCGGTACGCAGGGCGACCATTGGGTGAAAACAAAAGAGGGTAAAAGCTTTGTCGGTAAAGTATGGCCGGGCGATTGCTCATTCCCCGATTTTACCCGTCCGCAAACCCAGAAATGGTGGGGCGATTTGTATAAAGATTATATGGCCATGGGCATCGATGGTGTTTGGAACGATATGAACGAACCCTCCGTTTTCGACGGACCTGACGGTACCATGCCCGAAGACAATATGCACAGAGGAGGGGGAATCCTTCCGGCAGACAAGCACCTACGCTATCATAACGTGTATGGAGAACTGATGATCCGTTCTTCCCGCGAAGGAATCCTGAAAGCAAATCCCGATAAGCGTCCGTTTATTCTTTCCCGTTCGGGTTATCTGGGCAGTCATCGTTACGGTGCTACCTGGACAGGCGACAACAAGGCTTCGATGGAGCATATGAAAATGTCGATTCCGATGGTACTCAACCTGGGTCTTTCGGGACAACCCTTCAGCGGACCCGATATCTCCGGCTTTTCCGGGAATACCGATGCTGAATTGTATGCGCAGTGGATTGCAGTAGGGGCATTTTATCCCTTCTCACGTGGTCATGCCGAGAAAGAGGCAAATGATAAAGAGCCCTGGGCTTTTGGACCGGAAGTTGAGAAAGTGGCTCAAACGGCACTAAACAGAAGATACCGTCTCTTGCCTTACTTCTATACCTTGTTCAATGAAGCTTCTCAAACCGGTTTGCCAGTGATGCGTCCTGTCTTTTTTGCAGATGCTAAGGATACAACGTTGCGGAAAGAAGACCAGGCCTTTATGTTGGGAAGCGATTTGTTAATTGTGCCGAAATGGGCGGTTGATCCTGCCTTGCCCAAAGGCAACTGGCGCTCTATTTCCATTAATGGAGAAGATAGTCGCAACGATCGCTATCAGGTAGATGTGAAAATCAAGGCAGGAGCGATTGTTCCTCTGGCAAACCTGGTGCAGAACACCACACAATACCGTACAGACTCGCTGACATTGTTGATTTCACCGGATGCAAAGGGCGTGGCAAAAGGTTCGATGTATCAGGATAAGGGAGATGGTTATGGGTATAAAAAAGGGGAATATGCCCTCTGGAGTTTCACTGCCAAAACAAATAATAATGTTGTGACCGTTAATGTGCAAAAAGCGGCAGGTAGGCTCAATGCAACTGCGAAGAGTTATAAGTTGATTCTATACACCAATAAAGGGATAGTTGAGAGTCGCTGGCTAAAAGGTGAAACACTTTCCGTTTCATTAAGAAGATAAATATGCTTTAGGATAAGCGTCACATGTATAGCTTATTATGTAAGTATCTTGATATCCTGTTTGCCATTTAGAACAGGGAAGAATGATATTCATGGTTAAATGAATAGATGGTTAACTTTTATGTTGATGTAAGCCTTATCCGTGACGGAATATAGGCTTACATCTTTTTTGATCAACAAAGTTTAAATCAATCTTCTAATGACTTATTTACTTCGCGGTTAAGGGGCAGATGAATCACAAAGGTACTTCCCTGATTGATTGTACTGGTGAAAGTAATGTCACCGCCATGCATCCGGATGGATTCCCGCATGATGTTTAATCCCAATCCGTTACCCGGAATCAATCTACTGTTGGATGCCCTGAAGAATGGGGCGAACAGGTGTTTTTGGTCCGCTTCGGGAATCCCAATACCCCAGTCGGTCACACTGATTGTTATTTCTTCATCCAGTTTCCTGATGTTGAGATCAACCGGATTATTGTTTTGGGAATATTTCATGGCGTTTGATACCAGATTATTGAGTGCTTGTCGCATCAGGCACTCATCGACAAAAAGAGTGAGCGAATCGGATAGGCAGTCAAACCTGACTGGATTTTGGTATTGTCCATCTTTGAATCCATCGATTATCTCTCGGCATAAGTCTACAATATCAATATCCAGAGGATTGAATTCAATCTTTCCTTCCTGGATTTTTGAGAGTTGTAGGATGTCGTTCACGATGTTGTTCAGATGCAACACATTGGTCTTGATTCTTCCGAGCTTCTTATGAATCTGGGCTTCCTCCATTTTTTGCCAATAACTGATCAGCGAATCGTTCATGAGCAGGATGGAAGCCAATGGTGTGCGGAACTCGTGAGAGGCGTTTGCCACGAATCGCGATTTTATTTCATTCAGCTCCTTTTCTTTTTCAATACTTTGACGAAGAGATTCTTCCAGATGCTTGCTTTGTGATATATCTGTGTGTGTGCCGATTACCCGCACCGGGTGCCCTTCTGTGTCCCGTTCCATGATTTTTCCACGGCTAAGTATCCATTTATAGCTATTGTCTTTGCAACGCAGGCGATGTCCGAAGTTATAGACGGGAATCTTTCCATCTAAATATTTCTTGATTATATCCAGACAATAGGCAATATCTTCGGGATGGATCATATTATTCCAACTGTCGAGATGATTAACGATTTCGTGGTCTTCGTAACCGAGCATCTTTTTCCACTGGGATGAATAGAATACTGAGTTTGTTTGCAAATTCCAATCCCAAATCCCGTCACCGGCTCCTTCGAGTGCAAACTGCCACCGCTCTTCGCTCAGGCGTAGCGCATCCTCCATCTCTTTGCGGTGGGTAATATCGACTTTGATTGCAATAAAACGGGAGATTTCTCCTAAAGCATTTCGCACCGGGGTGATAGAGCTTTCTTCGTGGTATAGGCTGCCATCTTTTCTTTTATTGATAAATTCACCGCTCCAGACATGACCGGAGAGAATAGTTTTCCACAGTTCCTTAAAGATTTTGGGATTCGTCTTTTCAGATCGAAGTAACCTTGGATTCTTCCCGATAACTTCCTTAGGAGTGTATCCTGTAAGTTTCTGGAAAGCAGGGTTTGCCCATTGGATGCGGCCTTCATTGTCGGTAATAACAATGCTTAGCGCGAATGACTCAAAAGCTTCGCTTTGCATCCTTAATTGCGCGTCTTGCTCCTTGCGATGGGTTATGTCCATGGCGTATCCTGCCACTCCGATAGTCTGGCCCTTTTGATCGATTACCGGGAATTTGAGCTTCTCATACCAAAAGTCTTTTGCTCCAACCTTGATTTGTTCTTCCAGAATAAGCACTTTCTTTTTGGATATAACTTCATAATCTTGCTTTATTACGATCTGTGCATCCTGAATTGTTCTAAAGTCTGATTCTTTTTTTCCGATAATTCCGGAATCATCGACACCCTGTGTTAAACGAACGAATTTGTCGTTCGTGTGGTTTGAAAACAGGAATTTCCCATCGTTATCTTTCATCCAGAACCTGCCCGGGTGATTCTGGATTACTGAAGAAAGATATATTTCCCGGAGCTGCAGTTCTTGTTGACTCTTTTTCAGTGCATCTTCCGCTTTTTTGCGACTGGATATGTCTGTGGCAACGCCAACGAAGCCATCGATCTTTCCTTTTGAATTTCTGAGGATGGTAATAGATAAGAGTACTGGTGTTATAGCTCCTGATTGGCTTAATATATAAGTCTCTCTAACTATATTTTGGTTAGATATTATATTTTGCAGGTGTCTTCTGGTAGTAATATAAGTGTTGCGGTCAGATTTTCCAAATATCACCTCTTTTTCTTTTTTACGGAAAAATGCGGTTATTGACTTACCGATGATCTCATCACATTTAAACCCGATCAGTCTTTCGGCGTAAGGATTTATAGAGCGGATGCAACCTTGTTTATCTGAGGAGATCATAGCAATACCGGCGTTGTCGACAATGGCTCTGTTTATACCTAAAATCCGTTCCAACTCTGTGGTTCTTTCTATTACCATCTTTTCGAGTTGCAGGTGGTTCTCTTTCAGAATTTTTTCAGCCTGTTTATGAGCAGTGATGTCTGTAAGAATAGTTGCAAATTGGTTTGGTGCACCCGAGAATGCTGCTACCTGAAAATTCTTGCCGATTTGGGAAGAATATTCTTCGAATTTTATTGGTTTTCCGGTTTGTGCTACTTCCCCATAGGTTTCAATCCAGACCTTCTCTGTATTAGGTAATATCTCCAAAACTGTTTTGCCTAAAATATCATGGGATTTTAATCCGGTATGCGTTTCAAATGCAGGATTTACAGCCAGAAAACGATAGTCAACAGGCCGGTTTTCATTATCGTATATCATTTCGTGCAATGCAAAACCGTCCAGCATTTGGTTGAAGAGTATTTTGTATTGTCTTTCTAAACGAAGACGTTCACTAATATCACGTATAATAACAGTGACAAATTGAGATCCTTTTACCTCCCATTTTGAGAGTTTGAGTTCGATAGGGATTTCTCTCTGATCTTTGGTTAAACAAAAGAGTTCTATCTGTTTGCCGATACTCTTATGCTCTTTAAGTTCGAAAAAACATTTGATTTTGTCATCGTGATTGGCACGATGCATATGGGGTATCATAATCGATATGGATTGTCCGATTACCTCATTTTGTCCATAACCAAGCAACATCTCAGTGGCATGATTGATGTAGGTAATAATACCTTTCGGGTCGACAGTAAGTATGGCATCTGTTGCTGTTTCGGTAATGGAGCGGAAGTGGGCTTCGCTTTTTTCCAATGCTTCTTCCGCACGTTTGTGCTCCATTTCAGTGTCAATTGCATTGAGCGCAAAAGAGATGTTATCCCCGATCTCTTGCAATAATATCTGCTCTTCTGTAGTGAAAAATCCGATCTCACTGGCATAAAGGTTCAGTGTTCCGACTACTTTCCCCTTGCGCCTAAAGGGTACGGCTACTGAAGACAGGTATCCTCTTTTAAGCGCCTCTTCTCTCCATGGAAGCATTCCCGGATGTGTGGCAATATCATAGCAGTTGATGATCTTTCCCTCCTGAAGAGCCAATCCACAGGGCCCTTTTCCGGTGGTTTCGTCTCCGGGTATAATCATTACCTGCTCCAGATACCCGTCATCATGTCCCGCGTAAGTGGCTGGTTTTAACAAGTTTTCTGTTTCGTCGAACAGGCCTATCCAGGCCATGCGGAACTGACCTGTTTCGATTGCTATCTTACATATGGTATGGAATAGCTCGTGCTCCTCCTGTGTCTGGATAATGGCCTTATTGATTTGGCTTAGTAGCGCATAGATGCGTGCGACGTAACGGAGTTTGTCTTCAGCCTGTTTCCGCTCAGTGATGTCTTGATAGTTTCCCAGGATCCCATTGATGTCCGGGTCATGCATAAGATTAACGCCTGTAAATTCTACCCATCTGTAGCTGTTATCTTTACGTCTGTATCGGCATGTTATTATTCCGGAAGCATTCGGTTGCACAAAAAGAGCATCAAGAAGAATCTTGGTCTGTTCCAGATCATCCGGGTGTATGTTTTCCCACGTGCTTTGTCCAATCAATTCTTCCGGTTTCCAGCCAAACCATTTCTCAATATTCGGACTTTTGTACCTACTGATTCGGTCTTTATCAATGATGACGACGACATCTCCGATATTGGCAAACATTTTGTCCTGTAAGGCTTCTTTTTTTCGTAACGTTAGTTCAACCCATTTTTGTTCAGTGATGTCTTGAATGGTTCCCATTAATTTTTCGGGCTGTTCGTCTTTCTGGAGAATCAGGTTGCCCATGCTCCTAACCCAAATAATTTCACCTTCTTTTCGGAGTATCCTGTATTCTTTACTGAAAGATTTGTTTTTATGTAGTACCACCTGAGAAAAGTATTCAATCACCGATTCTCTATCATCAGGATGGATTAACTCAAGCCAATCTTCCAATGTTTTCTCTACTTTATTTTCGATCCCCAATATTTCATCAAGGACGCCTGACGATTTCCATACTCCCTGATTGATACGATAACTAAAGGACCCGATTTTGCCGATTCTTTGCGACTCGCTTAGCCAAAAGTCTCTTTGCCGGATTGCTTTTTCTTTCAGGATATGTTCCGGCTGTATTTCGGCAATGCTTTGATCTTCCGGCTCTGACCTTCCTTCTGAACAGATATTCTCTTTGCCAATATGCATTTCCAGTTGTGACAGACTCAGTTTCCCGTCTGAAGTAAATAATTCAGGCATGAGCGTTTGTAGCCGTTCAAATTGATCAGATGTCGAATTGTTATGCATAGGTTCAGTTTTTTAAGCCTGTTAGTGGGGCTGTTCAAAGTCGGAAGTGACGTGAAAAAGCTTCAGGTTGAGTATTTTACAAATATTGCGATTTTTTCTGTGACTAACAAAGCTGTAGGCAGACTTTCTTTCCAGCTATATGTGCGGTCGAGGTGATTGGAGAAGCAGCCTCCGGCAGATTTTCAGTCTCACTTACTGAAATTTTTTTCTATCTTTAGGCCACTAAACCCAATGCTATGAGAACAAATTTTCTACTTTTATTGTCTATCGTATTACTGGTCGGATGTAAGGAAGCGGGTACCATCACCTACAAGCTCAAATACACCACCGCTACCGATGCCTTTCGTTCTGCCACGATTACCCCTGATGGTGTTTATAATCAGTTTGGCGATTATGTGACCAGCATTACGCCCTACCATTTTTCATCGAAGATAGGAATGCTGATGTATCAGGATGTCTGGAGTCAGCAAGATCCCAAATGCCACATGATCTCTTTTGTGGATGGTCACGATAATGATCCCCGGTATGAAATCGCCACCTATGCCGATTTTTCCGGTAATCAGGAGGTGGTCGTCGATCCTATTTTGTACAGCACCGATAAATGGGATGGTATTTTCAAACAGAAACAGGTGACCTTTAAGTTTTTCACGTTCTGTCCCGTCTATTTGCATCAGGAGTTTGAGTTGCCAATTGAATATAAATCTGCCCTGAAGTCCCACCAAAACATGCTGTACAATCTGGGAGGAGATGCGGTATTCGCTTTCGAATCAGATAGCAGTAAACTGATTGTAAAAATGAACGAACATGCTCTTGTTTCTCCTGTATTTCAGGATGTTACGGGCTACGGTGGCCCCCAGGGATACGTTTTTGGCAATACCGATTCTACCTATATCTACCAATACAAAGGCGTTCAACTGCCGGAGGCGCAACAATTTCCTTTTTGGAACAACACCAACAATAACAATACGAACAGCAATTCCGCACCGATTGTGAGGTGTAATACTTATACCCCGATTACCGTCACCATGCCCGATGAAGGCCAGGCAATTACCATGTATTCTACCATCGGATTCGACACTAACGGTTTGATTCAGGTTTATGCCGGAAAAGACAATATTCCCTACACCGTAGATGATATCTTTGTGTATGCTCCAAAATATTGGGAACGTTTGCGGGTGAAGTTGGAGATTAAATAACGTAACTTCCGTTAATCAGACGCGATAAATAGCGTCTGGACATTTATAAATAGAAAGCGGTTTCAGTCTGATTGGCTGAAATCGCTTTCTATTTATGTAATGAAAATTCTTACTTCGCAGCAGAAGGCTCTTTGACCTCCCCGCCAATCGTTACATTATCCATTACGATATTTTCGGCATTCGTAAAGCTGACGCCGATTGGCGCTTTATCAATGGTGACATTGTTGAAATAGACATCATGCACCTTTTTATCCGGAAAGCCCTGCACCACGAGTCCGGCGTTTTTGGCCTCCCTGCACTTCTGTCCGTTGACGAAGATATCGTGGATGTCGGTGGCAGAGGCCTTGATTTTCCATCGACGAAGGTGGAGTCTTTCATCGAACGGCAGACTGCGGTAATTAAGTTTTGGCTGTTTGATTAGCTGATAGGCTACGCATAACGAATGCGTACTATCATTTGTGCTATTATCTATGGTTTTAATACAGTTTTGGTTGTTTGATTTTTTTTCCAATGATTTTTTCTTGATAAACCATAAAGAAAGAATTTACTCATTGGGTAACTAAATTTGAAGTTGTTGTCGTAATCTACACCTAATTGTCTATATTCGATTTTAGAAGAGTCCTTAATGCATTCCCTGATTGCTAATGAATATGCTGCTGGTCCGGTCATTAGATGTACATCATGAGGATATTTGTTCTCCTTCAAATTATTGATAATAATTTCCAGTGTTTTTTTTAGGAATGGATGACCAGCTTCAAAAACAAGAGCCCACTGCACATAATAACACAAATTGCTTTCCAATGAAATTATCGCATGATCATTTGGTAAAATAAAATCATCAAGTTTTTTTAGTAAAAGACTATCAATATCCAGATATACTCCACCTTTTTTGTACAGAACTGCATATCTGAAAAAATCTGCTTTTGCGGCCCCTATATTTATTCTTTTATATAAATTGAAAATCTCCTGTCCAAATTCATCTTCTATAAATTTGTCGATCCTTGCGTCATCATAAAACTGGTAATCATATTCAGGATTTCTTTTTCTCATCCTTTTAATGAGACATCGGGTAAGTAACGGTAGCTTTGAAGTTTTATAGGTTTGAATAATTGTTTTGGGAATCGCCATTTTTTATATATGATTTAAAATTGAATTAAACAGTCTGCATAATTATGTGTGAAAATTTGCAGGGTTACGCTATCAATAATCCCCCCACCAGTAGCAGGCAATCGCAAATGTAAATATTTATTTTCACAATCTTTGAAAGAATGCTTTTGCCAATGCTGAAAAGATGAAGTGCTTACGGGGGATTTAGTGTTTGAAGGATTACCACCATTTTGGCCACCAATAGCCGGATTAAAAAAAAGAGCTGTTTCCGATATGAGGAAACAGCTCTTTTGTATCAAAAGTTGCTCAAGAAGCAAGATCAAAAATCAGCATCGAATGAGTCGATGTGACGCAATCTTTTCTCTTCGAAAATATCTTTAACCTTGATCAGGATACCGGTTTCTTCTACCGCTCCGAAGTCTTCGTTGATTGCAGTGCCAAATACGCGCATAGTGGGTGACAGGCTCATATAAGCGCTCACCAATGGCGGAATGTTGAGGCCAAGTTTGCGGACTTCCTGGTTGAGGATTTTATAATCATCTTTGAAGTTTCCGGTTGAGAATAATTTTTCCAGTTGTTCTTCGTCTGTATCCCAGTGAGGGGTAATCGGTGTAATCGGCCAGATCAAGCGATCGGGATCCGGGAAATATTTTTGCCAGAAGTGGAGGATCATATCGCGTGCTCCCTTATGGTAGCCGGGATACATGGTCACTTTGCCGTAGTAATACTCGATGTTGGTTTTTATTTTAGGCAGTGCACCCAAGCCGTCCCACAGGTTATCGAGTGCGAATAGCGCTTTGGCTCCGGCTTTCGACGACTGGTATTCGAGTGTAACGAAAGAACGTCCCAGTTCCAGTGTTTTGGGTAGGTACTCTTTGATGAATTGTGGTGACATCTCAAACATATGAGCTGTGGCCAGCATCGGGTGTCCGTGTTCGTCGAAAGTAACTTCATCGCCGTACATAAATCTGTAGCCGCCAATGATTTCTTCCGCTTCCGGATTCCATACAATCAGTTGCTTATAGGGTTTTTCCATAGTGTCATATTCATCGATATCGATGGACATGCCTGTACCACCCCCTGCATCGCGAAAAGCAATCTCGCGCAGACGGCCGATTTCGCACATGATATTGGGCGAATCGTGGTGGGTAATAATATAGATTTCATTTCCTCCTTTGTTGGTTTTTCTTAAAAAACGCTCAGGAGTAAGCTCTCCGATAATTAATTGTTTATCAACCGGAGCAATAATATTTTCCATATAAAATTTGTGCTGGTTTGGGTTCACTTATTTAATGCGTAAGCCTCTTTTTTTATATATTCGGCCCAAGCTGTATGTGATTTGGTTTTGTCGAATGATTGCCAAGGAATCGGCTTTCCGAAACGGATTGTGAAAGTCTTTCCATGTTGCTTGAATAATTCGCGCGGCAAAAGTAACATTTCAAGATTGATTTTCAGTCCTATTTTTTTGCGAAAAAGGGCGAAGTTGTAAAAAAAGTTAGAGTTGCGACCATCAAAATAGACCGGGACAACATCCCTCTGATATTGAATTGCTTTGGTAATAAAAGCTTTTTTCCACTCCAGATCTTCAATCCTTCCTTTTTGTCGGCGCGACACTAGTCCTGCCGGAAAATAAGCTATCTGTACATCGGAGTTGAAAACGGCATTGATTGCTTCAGCCGAGCTTTTACCTTGTGCACCGTGTTTGTTGACGGGGACAAAGACAGGCCCCAGGTTTTTGATATTCATCAGAATATCGTTGACGACAAATCGTACTTTCCCGTTAAATTTTTTCCCGATCACACTCGTTAAAGCGATGCCATCGAGCCCTCCGAGTGGGTGGTTTGACGCGAAAACATAGGAGCCGTCGGTGGGGATATTGTCTAATCCCTCAATTTTGAGAGTGACTTCCCAGTGGTCAATCATGGCATCGGCGAAGTCGGTGCCATACAGGTGTCCGCATTTGCGTAAAAATGCGTTGATACCTTCCTGGTAAATGGTTTTCTTCAGCAGAGAAATTACAAACCGCGGCAGCTTTCGGGCGATTCCCGGAGCTTTGTCCCGCAGCACTTTTTCTACATCAATCTGAAAAATATTTTGGTTCATGGTTGTCTATATTTCCTTGCAAAGTTACATCAAATATTGAAATGCAAGTGGATTGCCTTGCAGATTAATAGATTCCGGGATGGTAGGGAACTGTTTAAGAACAGCTTTTTAACAATCAGGCCGGGTGAAGATTTGCTTTATGTTTTTAAGACTAACGGTTTGATATATAAAATGCTACCTGTCGATAAGAGTGTTGATAACTTTTCCGCTTATTTTGTATTTGAAACAATATTTATTCCTACTTTTACACCTTCAAATAGAACGATAACAGAGTATTATTGGCAATGGACAATCAATCAGACTTTTACCATATTCCTGCCCTGCTCAGTGAGAGCATTCACGGCTTATCCATTCGACCGGGTGGTATCTATGTAGATGTTACCTTTGGTGGAGGTGGCCATTCCAAAGAGATTCTAAAGCATCTGAATTCGAGCGGGAAGCTATATGCTTTTGATCAGGATGAAGATGCTGAGCAGAACATTATCGGAGATAAACGTTTTGTTTTTGTCCGCAGTAATTTTCGCTACCTCTATAATTTCATGAAATACCACGGAGTAAAAAGCATCGACGGATTGCTAGCCGATCTGGGTGTCTCATCACATCATTTTGATGATGCCGATCGTGGTTTTTCATTTCGTTTCGATGGTGCCCTCGATATGCGCATGAATAAACGGGCCGGTGTTTCGGCAGCTGAGCTGCTCAATACCTTGCCGGAAGAAAAGCTGGCTGATATTTTTTATCTCTACGGAGAGATGCGGAATTCCCGCAAACTGGCTTCGGTAATCGTTAAAGCCCGCAAAGAGAAGACGATTGTCACCATTGGCGATTTTCTGGAGATTATACGTCCCTGTATCAACAAATTGCAGGAGAAGAAGGAGCTGGCCAAAGTTTTCCAGGCTCTTCGCATCGAGGTGAATCAGGAGCTTGAAACATTGAAAGAGATGCTGGAGCAGGCACGGGAGCTGCTTAAGCCCGGTGGTCGTCTCGCGGTGATTACCTATCATTCACTCGAAGATCGTCTGGTGAAGAATTTTTTCAAAACAGGAAATTTTGAAGGAAAACTGGAACAGGACTTTTATGGAAACACGGTGTCGAATATGAAACCGGTGAGCAACAAGGTAATCGTACCTTCGGATGAAGAAGTTGAGCGTAATCCCCGTTCCCGTAGTGCCAAGCTGCGTGTGGCAGAGAAACTTTGATGCAAGGTATTGATTCTGTATTTTAAAGGCCAGCAATAAAATAATTATTAACAGCATAACTGACAATGGCTTTCAGCTTTAAGAATAAGAACAAAGAGACCACCGCGAATGAAGGCAAGAGCATTTCGTTTCGCGATGTGGTAGGTGGTCAGATTCTGGCGAACGGTTTCCTGGAGAAAAATGCAGGACTGATTGGCATAATTCTGTTCATGATCTTTTTCTACATCAGTAACCGGTATGAATGTCAGCAAAAGATGATGGATATTGTGAAGCTGGAAAAGAAACTGACGGATGTAAAGTACGAAGCATTGACCCGCTCGGCTGAATTGACAGGCGGAAGCAAGCAATCGCAAGTGAAATCAATGATCCTGGAGAAAGGGATCGAAATAGAAGAGTCTCAGACTCCTCCTTACAAACTTGTTAAACCCGTCAAAGAATAGATATGCCCATCGATAGAAACAGTATATTGAATCGATACGGAGTCGTCATCTTTTTAGTCGTCTTCATTCTGATAGCCATTGTCTACCACATTATCAAGCTGATGTTTGTGGAAGGGGAGATGTGGCGGAAATTAGGGGAGAAAAACAAAATCGAAAATATTCTTATCGAGCCTACCCGCGGAAATATTTATGCTGTCGACGGTCGTCTGATGGCAAGTAGTATTCCGCAATATGTGTTGTGTTTTGACTTTAAAGCAGATGGATATAAAGAGAGTAAACTGGTTTCATCGAGAGATTCTCTGGATAAATACATGACTCCCCTGTGCAAGACTCTATCGGAGGTTATCGGAGACAGATCTGTGGAAGGTTACCGTAATTACATACGAAAAGGTTTGCGCAAGAAGAGCCGCCAGTTTCTTATCTCATCGAAGAAGGTTTCGTATACCAATCTGAAACTGATCAAAGAGACTCCTTTCCTTAAATTAGCCCCGGGAATCAGTGGGTTTTATACCCGTACTTTTTTTCTACGCAGAAAACCATTCGGTTCATTAGCCTCTCGCACCATCGGAGATATTTATTCCGATAAAGAAAAGGGTGGGAAAAATGGGCTGGAGCTGCAGTTTGACAGTATACTGAGAGGTACACCTGGTATGGGCAGTCGTCAGAAAGTGCGTAATCACTACATTAACATTACCAAAGTGGACCCGGTGGACGGCATGGATATCATGACCACCATCGATGTAAACATTCAGGATATAGCTGAAAAAGCGTTGATTGACAAATTGACAGAGATTGATGCCGAATCGGGAACGGTGGTGTTAATGGAGACCGCTACCGGAGAAGTGAAAGCGATTACTAATATGGCTCGTATTGAAGAGGGCGTTTACGGCGAGACCCGTAATCAGGCGGTTTCAGATATGAGTGAGCCGGGATCAACCTTCAAGGTCGCCTCAATGATGGTAGCCCTGGACGACGGGAAAGTGAATCCAAAAGATACGTTCGATACCGGTAACGGAATCTGGATGTATCGAGGCCGACCTGTAAAAGACCATAACTGGGACAAAGGGGGATACGGACGTATCTCTGCTGAACAAGTGATATGGAACTCTTCCAATGTCGGAACGGCCAAGATAATTGATCGCGCTTATCATAATTGTCCTGCGCAGTTTGTTGATAAACTCTACGCAATCGGATTGAATAAGAGGCTGGATTTCCAAATCCCGGGTTCGGGTAAACCTTATATCAAGTACCCGACAGAAAAAAGCTGGTCAAAAACAACCCTGGCGTGGATGTCGTTTGGTTACGAAACACAGATTCCGCCCATCTATACGCTGACTTTTTATAATGCGATTGCCAACAACGGGAAGATGATCAAACCGTTTTTTGTAAAAAGCATCAACAGAAATGGCGCTGTAATTAAGACTTTTGAACAGGAGATTGTAAATCCGGCCATTTGTAAACCTAAGACATTGGCGATAATTCGTGGTATGTTGCAGGGGGTGGTTGAGAAAGGTACCGGTCGGGCTGTACAATCAAAGTACATCAGAATTGCGGGGAAAACCGGTACGGCTCAGGTTTCGCAAGGAAGTACCGGATACAGTGGTCACCAGGTGAGTTTCTGCGGATATTTTCCAGCCGACAAACCTAAATATTCGGCCATTGTAGTAATACGTTATCCCCGTTTAGGTCATCCATCCGGAGGCCTTATGTCAGGGGTTGTGTTTAAACGCATTGCAGAGCAGGTTTATGCCCGTAGTTTACTGGTTCCAGCACAACAAGCTCCAAGAGATTCCGTGAATACAGTCTTTCCATTCGTGAAGACGGGACTGAAAACCGATATCATGACGGTATTAAATCTACTTAGAGTGAAAACCGTCAATATGGAAAATACGCATAACTGGATCGCAGCTGATGCCAGTAGTGCGGGTGTATTGCTGAAGAACTATGCGGCTCAACGCCAAACAATTCCGGATGTCAGAGGAATGGGTGCCCGGGATGCCGTATTCTTACTTGAGAATGCCGGATTGCATGTGCTTATTTCCGGATCAGGAGCGGTTGTTTCGCAGACTCCCGCCGGAGGGTCAATTTTGCAAAAGGGACAAACGGTGACTATTGTATTGAAATAATTTTCTCATATAAAGATACAGGAAGAGATGAAACTTCAACAAATCATTTCAAGACTGAAAACCAAAGAAATAATTGGTTCGTCTGAAACGGAAATAACAGGGATCTGTTCCGATTCACGTAAAGCCGAAGCCGGAAGTTTATTTATTGCAGTTCCCGGAACAGCAGTAGACGGTCACGACTTTATAGCTTCCACTATAGAAAAAGGTGCAAAAGCTATTCTTTGTGAAATATTGCCCAACGAGATAAGAGTAGATGTCACTTATATTCAGGTAGAAGATAGTGCTGAGGCGTTAGGATTAGTTGCATCTGCATGGAACGATTTCCCTTCCGAAAAGCTGATGTTGGTAGGAGTAACCGGTACAAACGGAAAAACAACCATTGCAACCTTATTATTTAATATGTTTCGTGGGTTGGGATATAAAGCCGGATTGCTTTCCACGGTTTGCAATATGGTGAATGATACGGAATATCCTGCTACCCATACAACACCCGATCCCATTTCGCTTAATCAATTATTGGCGCAAATGGTAGAGGCGGGCTGCGAATATGCTTTTATGGAGATTAGTTCTCACGCAGTGGATCAGAATCGCATTGCCGGGTTGAAGTTTGCCGGTGGTATATTCACCAACCTTACCCGCGATCATCTCGATTACCACAAAACGGTGGATGCTTACCTGAAAGCAAAAAAAGGTTTTTTTGATCAATTACCAAAAGGAGCGTTTGCACTTACTAATGCCGATGATAAAACCGGTCATGTAATGTTGCAAAATACCCATGCCAGTAAATATAGCTATTCGTTACGCACACTCGCCGAATATAAAGGCCGCATTCTTGAAAATCATTTTGAAGGCATGAGCCTCGAAATTAATCAAAAAGAGGTGGTGGTTCATTTTGTAGGCAAGTTTAATGCTTCGAACCTGCTTGCCGTTGTGGGTGCAGCTCATTTATTGGGCAAAGATTTAGATGAGGTTTTGCTGGTTTTGAGTACCCTGAAGCCGGTATCCGGTCGTTTCGAGACTTTGCGTTCACTGTCAGGTTATACGGCAATCGTGGATTATGCTCATACGCCGGATGCAATAAACAATGTGTTAGGCGCTATTCATCAGGTGCTCGAAGGACGCGGACAGGTAATCACCGTAGTGGGGGCCGGTGGCAACCGCGATAAAGGGAAACGCCCGTTGATGGCTAAAGAGGCCGTAAAGGCCAGTGATAAGGTAATCCTCACCTCTGATAATCCCCGTTTCGAAGAACCGGATGATATTATAAATGATATGGTAGCCGGTCTCGATATTATCGACAAAAAGAAAGTGTTGACCATTACCGATCGTAGACAGGCTATTAAAACTGCCTGCATGCTTGCACAACCGGGCGATGTAATTCTGATTGCCGGCAAGGGTCACGAAAATTATCAGGATGTGAAAGGTGTGAAACACTATTTCGATGACCGGGAAGTTGTGCGTGAAATTTTTGCCGGATCCGTGAAATAAATCGTGGATCAATATCTGTCAGCGTGTAGCATTGATGGTCTGTTGATTCTTATTTATCGCATAAAATTTTATTTTTTCTCGTAACTAAAAACTATATATAACTAGTAATTTGTAACTCGTAAACAAAAAAGATGCTTTACTACTTATTTCAATACTTAGATCAACTGGATGTGCCAGGTGCCGGCGTATTCCGGTATATTTCGTTCCGTTCGGGAGCTGCTTTAATTTTATCTTTGTTTATTTCTACCATTATCGGTCGTCGTATCATTGACAAACTACAAATGCTTCAAATTGGGGAGCTTGTACGTGACCTCGGTCTTGAAGGACAAATGCAGAAAAAGGGAACTCCGACTATGGGGGGGATTATCATTATAATCTCTATTCTCGTGCCGGTATTGCTCATCGGGCGTTTGGGTAATGTCTACATGATGTTGATGTTGATTACGACGGTATGGTTGGGAATCATCGGATTTCTCGACGATTATATCAAAGTTTTCAAGAAGGACAAAGAGGGACTGGAAGGTAAATTTAAAATTGTCGGGCAGGTTGGCCTGGGACTGATTGTTGGCCTTATTTTGCTGTTCAGTCCGAAGGTTGTGATTCGGGAAAATTCGGAAGTGCGCAAAGGAAATATGATTTCAGCGGTTCATTACCAGACTCAGGATGTGAAATCGACCAAAACCACGATCCCTTTTGTGAAAAATAATAACCTGGACTACGCTGATTTGATGAAGTTTACGGGTGAGAATTACAAGGTGTGGGGATGGGTGTTATTTATACTGGTTACCATTTTTATTGTAACCGCTGTGTCGAATGGTGCTAATCTGACAGATGGTCTTGATGGTCTTGCCACGGGTACCTCATCCATAATTGGGGTCACGCTGGGTATTCTGGCCTATGTCTCGAGTAATGTCAACTATGCATCCTACCTAAATATAATGTATATTCCCGGAGTAGAGGAGATGTCAGTCTTTGCCAGTGCCTTCATTGGTGCAACGATTGGTTTCTTGTGGTTCAATGCATTTCCGGCACAGGTGTTTATGGGAGATACCGGCAGTTTGACCTTAGGGGGGATTATTGCCGTGTTTGCAATTATTATCCACAAAGAATTGTTGATTCCGATTTTGTGCGGTGTTTTTCTCGTGGAAAATCTTTCCGTGATTTTACAACGCTATTATTTTAAATATACCAAGAAACGAACCGGAAGCGGAAAACGAATCTTCAAGATGGCGCCTTTGCATCACCATTTTCAGAAGCCGGGAAATGCAGGAATTGACGCGGTCTTTCAATCTCCGATTCGTCCTATTCCCGAATCAAAAATTGTTATCCGTTTCTGGATTATAGGAATTATTCTGGCTGTAATTACTGTTGTTACGCTGAAGACCCGATAATTCCCATTAACTTTGAATATACAGAAAACTAAAAGTCAGCTAAGTATGAGCAAGAGAATCGTGGTGTTGGGAGCGGGCGAAAGTGGCGCAGGTGCAGCTGTTTTGGCTAAAGTGAAAGGATTCGACGTATTTGTTTCTGATAAGTCTATCATTGCAGATAAATATAAAGAGCAACTCAATAAATATCAAATTGCCTGGGAAGAGGGAACACATACCAATGAACTGATCCTTAATGCCGATGAGGTAATAAAAAGCCCGGGAATTCCCGATAAGGCAGCGATCATGAAAGCGTTGACCGAGAAAGGTATCCCGGCGATTTCGGAGATTGAGTTTGCAGCCCGATATACCCAAGCGAAAATGGTATGCATTACCGGTAGCAACGGGAAAACAACAACAACGATGTTGACCTACCATATTCTACGTAATGCAGGACTCAATGTGGGCCTTGCCGGAAACGTGGGAAAAAGTCTGGCTCTTCAGGTTGCTGAAGATAACTTTGACTATTATGTGCTGGAACTAAGCAGTTTCCAGCTCGATAATATGTATGACTTCCGGGCAAATATTGCTATTCTGTTGAATATCACACCCGATCACCTTGATCGTTATGATTATTGTATGCAGAACTACGTAAACGCTAAATTCCGTATTACGCAGAATCAAACTCCGGAAGATGCATTCATCTATTGGAATGATGATCCCATCATTACTGAAGAATTAAAAAAACGCCATATTGATGCCCGTTTCTTCCCTTTTGCCGAATCTAAGGAGGAGGGCGTAAAAGGGTATACTCAAAACGAGAATCTGGTCATTGAAGCCAATGGCGGAGATGCTTTTTCGATGGAACTCAGTAAATTGGCTCTTTCGGGAACTCATAACCTCTATAATTCTCTGGCAGCAGGCATTTCGGCTAAGTTACTGCAAATCCGTAAAGAAAGAATCCGCGAATCACTGAGCGACTTTCAGGGGGTAGAACATCGTTTGGAGAAAGTAACCCGGGTACGTGGTGTGGAATATATCAATGACTCGAAAGCAACCAACGTGAATTCATGCTGGTATGCTCTGCAAAGTATGAAAACACCTGTGGTTCTCATCCTGGGAGGAACAGATAAAGGGAATGATTATGCCGAAATCGAAGAATTGGTAAAGCAAAAAGTGAAAGCAATTGTCTGCTTAGGAGTGGATAACAGTAAATTGCACAGCTTCTTCGATGGCAAGGTAACTACCGTAACTGATGCATCTTCGATGAAGGAGGCGGTTGAAAAATGTTATGATCTGGCTGAAAATGGCGATGCAGTCTTGTTGTCGCCATGTTGTGCCAGCTTCGATTTATTTCAGAGTTACGAAGATCGTGGTCGTCAGTTCAAAGAATGCGTGCGCAGTTTGTAACAGATGCGCACTTTACCAATAAATCGACAATATACATCTTTCAAAAAGGCAAATTATGGACTTGACCAAAGCGTTGTTTAGAGGAGATCGGGTAATCTGGGCCGTTTTCTTCTTTTTGTGTATGTTTTCGCTGGTTGAAGTATACAGCGCATCGAGCATGTTGTCGTACAAGGCAACAGCCCGTCATTTCGACCCCATTATGCGTCATGCAACTTTTTTGCTGGGTGGTACTTTATTGGTGATTGTCATTCAGAATATCAATTATAAGAAATTTTCGACGATAGGGTTCTATACCTTAATTTTGGCTCTTATTCTTTTAGTCTATGCATTGACAGGCGGGATGACCGTCAATGATGCTCAGCGATGGGTTCGTTTGGGCGGTTTCAGTTTTCAGCCCTCGGAATTTGCCAAATTGGGTGTTATTATTACGACCTCATATATTCTGGCTCGTTTTCAGGATGAAGACCATGCTTCGAAGAATGCCTTTAAATGGGTGATGTGGATTACCGGCTTTTATTGCCTGTTGATCGTGAAAGAGAACTTTTCCACCGCATTCCTGCTTTTTGCGGTGGTTTATATACTGATGTTTATCGGTCGGGTAGAATTTAAAAAGCTAGGCATTATTGCAGCAGTTGGTATCGGGTTGATATGTCTGACTATGGTTGTTCTTCCTCATTTGCCAACGAAATTTCTCAAAGAGACACGTCTCGAGACATGGGCAAACCGTGTCAAGGAGTTCGGCAAAAAGAAAGAGGTGAATATGGAAGACCTCAAGATCAACGATAAGAACAGGCAGGTTTTGACCGGGAAGATTGCCATAGCCAACGGAGGATCATCCGTGTTGGGATTATTGCCCGGAAACAGCCAGACCCGGGACTTCCTGCCTCAGGCTTTTTCTGACTTCATCTTTGCTATTATTCTCGAAGAAACCGGACTATTAGGAGGATTGTTTGTCCTCTTTCTATATTTTGTTCTATTATTCCGGGTCGGAATTATAGCCCAGAGGTGCAAGCATACTTTTCCGGCATTATTAATCATCGGTTGTGCTTTGTTGATTGTGTTTCAGGCTATCATTAATATGTCTGTCGCAGTTAACCTGATTCCTGTGACCGGACAGCCTCTGCCTTTGATTAGTCGTGGTGGAACTTCGACCATTATATCCTGTATATATTTCGGAATCATTTTGTCGGTAAGCCAGTATGCCAACGAGTGTGAGGCTGTCAAGAAGATGAAAGAGCTGGGACAGGCTCCTGTGGAAGAGATCTGCGCCGAAGATATTGATGACGAAGAATCTTATTAAATATACGTCCTGTATAGGCATTTATACGATATGAAGACAAAACCTCGTATTATGATCAGCGGCGGTGGTACCGGTGGTCATATTTTTCCCGCTATTTCGATTGCCAACGCAATCAAAGCACTACGCCCTGAAGCCGATATTCTCTTTATCGGTGCAGAAAACCGCATGGAGATGGAGAAAGTCCCCGCAGCAGGCTATCCCATTGTGGGGCTACCTGTAAGTGGATTCGACCGCAAAAATATGTTGAGAAATGTGTTGGTGCTTTGCCGTTTGGGTAAAAGTATGATTAAAGCCTGGTCGACGGTTCGCAACTTCAAGCCCGATGCGGCTGTTGGAGTTGGTGGATATGCCAGTGGGCCAACACTACGTGCGGCTTCGATGCAGGGTATTCCTACGGTTATTCAGGAGCAGAACTCCTATGCCGGGGTAACCAATAAACTACTAGCCCAAAAAGCCTCGAAGATTTGTGTGGCATATGATCGGATGGATCGCTTTTTTCCTAAAGATAAATTGATCCTGACCGGAAATCCCGTTCGTCAGGATTTACTGAGTGGAGCCGCTACACGTGAAGAAGCGTATACCTATTTCAACTTAGATCCAAAGAAGAAAACTATTCTGGTGGTCGGTGGTAGTTTAGGTGCTCGTACAGTGAATCAAAGCATGATCGCCGGACTGTCCGAAATCGGAAAGTCTGAAGTCCAGTTTATATGGCAGACCGGTAAGTACTATTACGAAAATGCAAAAGCCGAACTGGATAAACAGAATAAAGGAAATATTCACTTGACTGCTTTTATCAGCAGAATGGATTTGGCTTATTCGGTGGCTGATGTGATTATTTCACGTGCCGGTGCGAGTTCAATTTCAGAGTTCTGCCTGCTGGGCAAACCTGTGATTTTAGTTCCTTCTCCCAACGTGGCTGAAGATCATCAAACCAAGAATGCCATGGCACTGGTTGAAAAAGATGCAGCAATCATGATTCGTGATGCTGAAGCTGAGGGGAAATTGGTGCAGACAGCATTGCAGCTGATGGATGATCCTGGTAAGATAGCGCAACTGAGCAAAAATATTCTTACATTGGCTCAGCATGATTCAGCTCGTCGTATTGCAGAAGAAGTGCTGAAGTTGATTGATTAATATGCCAGTTTGTCGGCAGTTACAACCAAAAGCTTCATATAAATCCATTAACAAATTTCCGAAAATGAAAATACACGTTTTTAGACATCTTTCGTTTGAAGGACTGGGGATGATTCAGGACTGGATCTCTGAACGTGGATTTAACTTTACCGAAACCCGTTTTTGGGAAAAAACTGAACAACTACCCAAACCGGAAAGCCTGGATATACTCATTGTAATGGGCGGTCCAATGAATGTTGATGAAGAAGACATTTATCCCTGGTTGGCAGTTGAAAAGGAATATATACGGAAAGCTATAGAGGCGAATGTAAAAGTTTTGGGCGTTTGCCTGGGAGCACAACTGATTTCGCGAGCTATGGGCAAAGAGGTCATTCATAGTCCGCATAAAGAGATTGGCTGGTTTACGGTGAAAAAACTCTTTACAAAGCACGACCTGTTTCCGCAGTTGAATGAAAAGGAAGAAGCAATAGTTATGCACTGGCATGGGGATATGTTTGGAATTCCCAATGGTGCAGATCGACTGTTTGAATCCGAAGGATGCCCCAATCAAGCCTTTACCATGAATGGTAATCGGGTGGTGGGATTACAGTTTCACCTTGAACTAGAAGAAAAACAGATCCTGCCTTTTTTTGAAAATGTGGAAGATGAACTGAAACAAGAAGCGCCCTTTATTCAAATGTCCGAAGTGATTCTGGCCGGATGCAAAGAAAATGTATCCTTCGCCCGTTCATTGCTTTTTGATCTGTTGGATAAGATGGCTGTTTTATCAAAATAATATTTCCGGGAATGAACCTGAATCATAAATTAGATAAGATCCTTTTTCTAGACATAGAGACCGTTCCACAAACCCAATCGGTTCTGGAATTGCCCTACGAATTGCAAAAGCTCTGGTCGGAGAAATTCGAGGCTCAAAAGAGGCGTATGCCCGATCGCTATTCCGAAGAGGTTGATGCTGCTGCCGCTTTTTCCAATGAAGGCGGCATTTATGCAGAATTTGGACGGGTGGTTTGTATTTCAGTGGGACTGCTTTACAATAAAAATGGAGAGAGCAGGTTTCGGTTAAAGTCTTTCGCCGGTGATGATGAAAAAGCATTATTGGCAGACTTTGCGATATTACTCAACAAGACGATGTCGCCCGAGCATAACCTTTGCGGACATAATATCAAAGAGTTTGATGTCCCTTATATTGCTCGTCGGATGCTTATCAATGGAATAGCCTTACCCGATGTACTAAATGTGGCGGCCAAGAAGCCGTGGGAGGTTCGCTTTCTCGATACATTGGAATTGTGGCGCTTTGGCGATTACAAAAACTATACCTCTCTGAAGCTTCTGACTGCGGTGTTTGGAATCCCAACTCCCAAGGATGATATAGATGGAAGTCAGGTCGCCGGGGTATATTATCAGGAAAAGAATATTCAGCGTATTGCTACATATTGTGAGAAAGATGTACTGGCTACAGCCCAACTTTACCACCGATTTTGCGGATTACCGCTCATTGACGAAAAAAATGTTGAATTCGTTAGCCGTTAATTTGCAATTGTTTACTGTTATTATTATTTTTACACGAGATGAAAAATCTAAACGACATAAATTCGGTCTATTTTGTGGGAGCCGGCGGTATCGGAATGAGTGCGCTGGTTCGCTATTTTCTTGCAAAAGGTAAGAAGGTAGCCGGATATGATAAATCAGCAACTGAATTAACTGCGCATCTGATCGAAGAAGGTGCAGCGATTCATTTTGAAGACAATGTAGACTTGATTCCTGACTATTGTCTGGATAAAGATAAAACAATAGTGGTGCGTACACCGGCTGTACCCGAAGATCATTCAGAGCTGGTCTACTTTCGCGACAACGGTTTCAGAATGATGAAGCGTGCCGAAGTGTTGGGTGAAATTACAAAAACCGATCGTGGTATTTGTGTAGCCGGCACACACGGAAAAACTACTACATCGAGCATGACTGCCCATTTGTTGAAACAATCTCCTGTAGATTGTAATGCATTCCTGGGTGGGATATTAAAGAACTACGGTAGTAACCTGATGTTATCGCAGACAAGCAATTTGACAGTGATTGAAGCGGACGAATATGATCGCTCTTTCCATTGGTTGCACCCCTACATGGCTGTGATTACGTCATCAGATCCTGACCATCTCGATATTTACGGAACAAATGAGGAATATCTTAAGAGTTTCCGCATTTTCACTTCGTTGATTCAGGAGAACGGATGTCTGATCATGAAGAAAGGCCTCGATGTGGAGCCCGATCTCAAACCTTCGGTGAAGCTCTATACTTACTCGATTGAAGAGGGCGATTTTCATGCGCAAAATGTTCGCATCGGAAACGGTACAATTGTCTTTGACTTTGTGACTCCGACTGAAACGATAAAGGATGTAGAGCTGGGAGTTCCGGTTCGCATCAATATAGAGAATTCGATAGCCGCAATGGCTTTAGCCTGGTTGAATGGTGTGGGTGCTGACGATTTACGTCGTGGTATGGCATCATTCAGCGGAGCGAAACGCCGTTTCGATTTTTATATCAAAACGGATAAGTTGGTATTACTTGACGACTACGGTCACCACCCGGAAGAGGTGAAAGCCAGTATTTCATCATTGAAACAACTCTATCCGGACCGGAAAATCACAGTGATTTTCCAACCGCATTTGTATAGTCGCACACGTGATTTTTATCCGGAGTTTGCCGAAAGCCTTTCATTGGCCGACGATCTCATCTTGCTGGATATTTATCCTGCGCGTGAAGAACCGATCCCCGGCGTAACTTCTGAGATTATTTTTGAGAAAGTGACCGCTGCCAAAAAAGTATTGTGCCCGAAAACCGAGCTGCTGAATCATCTGCGTGGCGGTAGCTACGATGTGGTAATGACCCTCGGAGCTGGTGATGTCGATACTTTCATTCC
This sequence comes from Bacteroidales bacterium, assembly GCA_963668555.2. Lineage (GTDB taxonomy): Bacteria > Bacteroidota > Bacteroidia > Bacteroidales > UBA7332 > CAXXIC01. The sequence goes on along the minus strand of CAXXIC010000001.1, from coordinate 1,626,359 downwards.
TCAAATCAAACAGATATTGACCGGCGAATGAAGCGCATTTTAAAAATATTCGGAGTTGTAGTGCTGGCAGGGTATGCGGTATTTGCCGCTTCCTGTTTCTACGGAAAACCGCGCGGCGAGGTCTGCAAAGATTTGGTGGTGGATATTGCGGATAGTCGCGAGACTCACCTGATCGATGAGAAAGAGGTTATCAGGATGATTCGTTACGAAGAGCTTTCGCCAGTAGGAGAACCGATGGGTGATATCAATACCGAAGCTATTGAAGAATGCATTAAAAAAGACCGGTTGATCCGGAAAGTGGAATGCTTTAAAACTACAGACAATAAGATCAAAGTGCTGATACATCAGCGGATACCGGTGCTGCGTATTATGTCAGTCCGGGGTAATTATTATGTGGATAAGGAGGGGAAGGCGATGCCCGTTTCGAATCAATACACAGCCCGTTTGCCTATTGCTTCGGGATTTATAGAAAAAAAGTTCGCAGAGACGGAATTATTCAAATTTGCAGTATTTTTGCGGAATAATCCGTTTTGGAACGCTCAGATTCAGCAGATTGATGTACAAAAGAACCACGATGTCGTATTGATTCCCACAGTGGGAAGTCAACGGATTTTGTTGGGACAGCTGACTGATTTTGAAATAAAAATGGACAATCTGCTTGCCTTTTACCGCGACGGATGCAACCATTTTGGTTGGAATAAATATAAAACCATCAACTTAAGTTACGATCGTCAGGTAATCTGCACACCTAATTAAACATTTAGACTATATGGAACCAAAAGAATATATTGCAGCCATTGATTTTGGCTCTTCCAAGATTGTCGGCATGGTCGGAACGAAGAGTCAGAATAACATATTAGAGGTTGTTGCAGTCGAGAAACACGAGACAAGCAGCTGCGTCAGACGTGGAAATATACATAATATCGAAGATACAGCTGCTAATTTAAAGCAGATCATCCGTAAACTCGAAAATCGGATTCACCCCAATAAACTGGTTAAGGTATATGTGGGAGTGTCTGGTCAGTCTGTTATTTCTCAAAATAGTAAGGTTTACAAACGACTGGATCGGGAGACCGCTATCAGTGATGAAGTGATTGACAGCCTGATGGAGGAGTGCAGACTTCATAAATCGGACAGTTATGAAATACTGGAAGTTGTACCTAATGAGTATAAATTAGACGGAAAGAAAACCGAAATTAATCCAATAGGTGTGGCTTGCACTGAAATTGAAGCCAACTTCAAATTAATTGTTGGTCGTCCGACATTACTCCGCAATATCGGTCGGGTAGTGGAAGAAAAGTCCGAGTTGTCTTTGGCCGGTTGTAAAGTTTCACCCCTGGCAGCAGCTTCGGTTTTACTTTCGGATGCTGATAAAGTATTGGGTTGTGCATTGGTCGATTTCGGAGCCGGTACAACTGCCGTTTCGGTGTACAAAGACGGATTGTTACGCCACTTAGCAGTAATTCCTTTTGGTGGACAAATCGTTACCCGTGATATTTGTAGTGCCAATCTGATGGAATCGGATGCGGAAAAACTGAAATCGAGTTACGGTAGTGCAATCTTCAATCCGGAATCGGATAATAAAACATTCAGCCCCCGAGGTAGTGCAAGTGGAGACGGCCCCAAAATAGATCTGCATACACTCAATAATATCATTGAAGCCCGGATGAGCGAGATTGTGCAAAACGTTTGGGCTCAAATCGAAGCTTCCGGATATGCTAAACAGTTGGGGGCGGGTATTCACATTACCGGGGGAGGATCGCAGATGCGAAACATCACTGAATTAATCAAAAAAGAAACTGGCGTTGAAGCTAAGAAAGCTCAAATAGCGCGCAATATTACAAACTCATCCAACACTGCCGAGTCGATGCAGAATCCGTCTTATGCGGTAGTATTGGGTCTTCTAATGACAGGTACACAAGATTGTGTGAAAACGATTCCACAGGTTATGGTTCCGCAAGTCGGAGAAAATGATGAGGATGAAGAACCGGTTGTAGAAGTAAAGTCTCCCAGAATTAAGAAACCAGGAAAAAAGGGATTCGGATTTGGTACTCTTTTTGGAAATATTTTTGGAGATTCAGAGAATAAAGATACCGAGATGGAGTAATTAAGATAATACTATGACAATTATGACAGACGAAATATTGGATTTTGTATATCCTCAGGCTAATGCTTCTATTATAAAAGTGATCGGTGTCGGTGGCGGTGGCGGTAATGCGGTTTCTCATATGTACCAGGAAGGGATAAATGATGTGTCGTTTGTACTTTGCAATACCGATAATCAGGCGCTTAATAAATCAATGATTCCCTATAAAATCCAGTTGGGAGTAAAGACAACCGAAGGATTGGGAGCGGGGAATCGTCCCGAAAGAGCCAAAATAGCTGCCGAAGAAAGTTTGGATGACATTAACCGCATGATGGATGATGGCACCAAAATGGTCTTTATTACAGCAGGTATGGGGGGCGGAACCGGAACGGGAGCCGCGCCGGTAGTTGCTCGTTTGGCAAAAGAGAAAGATATTCTGACCGTTGGTATCGTAACGATACCCTTCTTATTTGAAGGGGAGCCCAAAATCATACAGGCTTTGAACGGAGTGGAAGAGATGAGCAAATATGTGGATGCTTTGCTGGTAATCAATAACGAAAAATTGCGTAGTATTTATCCGGACCTCAATATTCGTAATGCGTTTGAAAAAGCCGATGATACCCTCACGGTGGCTGCTAAAAGTATTGCTGAGATCATAACCAATCCGGGTATCGTGAATCTGGACTTCGCCGATGTGAAAACCATCCTGAAAGATGGCGGTGTGGCAATCATGAGTACCGGTTACGGGGAGGGTGAACGACGCGTAAATCTGGCAATTGAAGATGCGCTGAACTCACCATTGCTCAACAATAATAATCCATTTGGTGCACGTAAGGTGTTGTTCAATCTTTATTCAAGTGAGCAGAATCCCGTGAAGATGGAGGAAATGGCTCAAGTACATGAGTTCATGAATAAGTTTGACCAGCAGAAGATTGAAGTTATTTGGGGTGTTGCTACTGATGATAGCCTGGGCGACTCAGTGAAACTGGCATTGTTGGCAACCGGTTTCGAGATGTCAAACATCCCGGGAATGGTTGAAAAGAATGAGAAGATTCGCAAGGAACAGGAGGCTATCAATCAGGAAGAGCAACGTAAGCGTGAAGAGATGATACGTGTAGTTTATGGCTCAGCAGCTGTGGCAAATCGCGGAAAACTCAGAGCAAAACCGGTTATTCTGTCTAATGCACAACTTGATGATGATGCGGTGATTGAACAGTTAGAGCAGAATCCGCCTTACAACCGCGATTCTCATTTCGCCAATAAATTCGTGACTCAGGCTCCCGCTGCAACTACTGCCACACCGGAGAAAAAGGCTGATGATTCATCCAAACCCAATAACAATAAAATTGTATTCTAATCTATCCAAAATAGTATAATAATGAATCTTTTTGATCAAATCAGTGCAGATATAAAAGCCGCGATGCTGGCTAAAGATAAATTGAAATTGGAAGCTTTACGCGGAGTTAAGAAAGAGTTTATCGAAGCAAAAACAGCTAAAGGAGCCGATGGTGAACTTTCTGATGATGTAGCCAATAAAATCCTGCAAAAAATGGTGAAGCAGCGCAAAGAAAGTGCTGAAATCTATACAACACAGAACCGACCTGATCTGGCTGAAAAAGAGGTTGCTGAAGCAGCTGTGATTGAGGTGTATTTACCTAAACAAATGAGTGCCGAAGAGTTGGAAGTTGCACTGAAAGCTATCATCGCTGAGGTTGGAGCAACAAGCGCAAAAGAGATGGGCAAAGTGATGGGAGTTGCATCGAAACAACTTGCCGGAAAAGCCGATGGCAAAATGATCTCTGAAACAGTGAAAAAACTTTTGGCCTAATTCCGAAAGCATTTCCCATATAATGTCCTGGAATTTCTGATAAAGACATACCGGAACACACTTAAAAAACAAACGCTGCTTTGGCTCACTCTTGCCGGAGCAGCGTTTTTTATAATAAACGAAAACAGTTAGCTATGAAACGCACTGGCATTTTCTCAGGCTCATTTAATCCCATCCACATCGGGCATCTGGCATTGGCAAACTATATGTGCGAGTTTGAGTCACTCGATGAGGTCTGGTTTGTGGTTTCACCCCACAATCCGTTGAAAAACAGCGATGAACTGATTGATGACGAGGTTAGACTGAACTGGGTTGAAAAAGCGATCGGAGACTATCCTCACTTTGTGGCTTCGGATATAGAGTTCTCATTGCCGCGGCCATCCTATACCTTCAAAACACTGCAGGCACTTGAGGAGGAATACCCCGACCGGGAGTTTGTATTAATCATTGGAGCCGATAACTGGCTTTGTTTTGAGCAATGGAAAGATTACGATAGAATCCTTGCGGAATATCCCGTTTTGATCTATCCCAGGAAAGGGTCTGAAATAGATCCTTTGGCTCTGCCTGCCGACGTAATTCTAACAGAAGCTCCGCAAATTGAGGTGTCTTCCTCATTTATTCGTGAAGCTATACAGAAAGGTAAAGATGTACGCTTCTTTTTGCCTGGGAATTTGGCACAAGAGGTGGCATCAATATTTGCGCAACGATAGATGTCGGTTCGTCATCTACCGGAGGAAACATCTTTATTCGTTGAATACGAAAAGCAGGTCATTCCTTTATTCCTGTTATAAAAAAGATTGATATCATGAATAACCGATATTCTGATAAACAAAAATAAAAAACGCTCGTTTCTATTGTTAGAAACGGGCGTTTTTCGTTATGTATCTCTAATGAATTAACTATGAAATCATTTCGATATATTATTTCGGCACTACTGATTTTACTGTTGTCAGTTCTAAATGTAGATGCTCAAAGTACGACAGCCAAAGAAATCATCCGAAAGGCTGATGAGAAGTCTCGTGGAATAACCAGCCAGGGAACAATGACGCTTACCATTGTGCGTCCAGACTGGAAGCGGAGTCTGACTTTTAAGGCCTGGTCGAAAGGACGTGACTATTCATTGATTTACATCATGTCACCAGCTAAGGAAAAAGGACAGGTATTCCTGAAGCGTGGTAAAGAGATGTGGAACTGGATGCCTTCCATCGAACGGTTGATTAAGATTCCTCCCTCAATGATGATGCAGTCGTGGATGGGTTCGGATTTTACCAATGATGATCTGGTGAAAGAGTCCTCCATTATACATGATTATACTCATAAGTTAGTAGGGGAAGAGATGGTACGGGAGCAGTTGTGTTACAAAGTCGAACTGACACCTCTACCCGATGCTCCTGTAGTGTGGGGAAAGATCATTACGTGGATAACCCAAAGCGGATTCGATATGTGGAAAGCTGTCTATTACGATGAAGATCTGGAGCCGGTTAACACGATGAATTCATACAATCTCAAGGTAATGGGTGACCGTGAAATACCGACCGTGATGGAAATCATTCCTGCAAATAAAAAAGGAAACAAGACTATCCTTCAGGTCAATAATCTGGTGTTTGACCAACCCATTGGCGACAGTTTCTTTTCACAGCAAAATATGAAGAAAGTCAGGTAACTGCCGGTATGTTTCGGTGAAAAAGAATGCTTTATGACCGATCTGCTCAAATTAGCGTGGCGAAACCTATGGCGTAACAAACGCCGGACATTGATTACGACCGCTTCCGTTTTTTTCGGGGTGGTCTTTACCACGTTTGTCAGTTCTATGCAGGAAGGCTCTTATGCGCAGTACATTCAGGCCATTGTTAGTTTCTATTCGGGTTACATCCAGGTGCATCAGAAAGGGTATTGGGAGGATAAAACCATCAATAATCTGTTGCCTTATTCCCCGCAACTCAATGCAGCCATTAGTCGCGTTCCCAATGTTACCCTTGTATCTCCCCGACTGGAAAACTTCGCTCTGGCCTCCGCTGCCGAATTGACCCGGGGAGTCCTGGTATCGGGCATTTCTCCTGCAAAAGAAGACCGGATCTCCCGTCTTTCAAAGAAAGTGATTCAGGGAAAATACCTTAGGGATAGAGAATCCGGTGTGATGATTGGCAGTGAACTGGCTAAATACCTCAAGTTGGGATTGACTGACACGCTGGTGCTTATCAGTCAGGGTTATCACGGAACCAGTGCCGCCGGAAAATATCCGGTGCGGGGAATCGTACATTTGGCTTCACCTGAACTAGATCGCTCTCTGGTCTATATGGATATAAAGGAATGTCAGACGCTTTTCTCTGCCGGAAACAGATTGACCTCGCTGGTAATCATGGTGCCGGATGATAGCTATGTTTTTCCGGTTCAGGAGGAAATCAGGAAACAAATTGGACCCTCTTTGGAAGTGATGAACTGGCGGGAGATGAACAGTATCCTGATCAAGCAAATAGAAAGCGACCGGGCCGGAGGCTGGGTGGAGAAAGGAATTCTCTATATGATCATCGGTTTCGGCATTTTGGGGACGATCATGATGATGATGGCTGAGCGTAGAAAGGAGTTTGGGGTAATGATGGCTGTGGGTATACAGAAGAGCAGGCTGGCCCTGATGCTGGTGCTGGAGACGCTCTTTATCGGCTTACTGGGTACGTTGACCGGAATCCTCGGAAGTCTTCCTGCCATTGGTTATTTTGTGAAGCACCCGATCCCATTTACCGGGCAGGGTGGTGAGATGTTGCAACAAATGGGCTTTGAGCCTTATATGTGGTTTTCGATAGAGCCGTGGATATTTTTCACCCAGGCGTTGATCGTATTCTTGTTTACGGTCGCTATCAGCTTCTATCCGGTCTATGTCATTAGCCGGTTGAAGATCGTAAAGGCGCTGAAAGGATGAAAAGATTAAAGAGCAAAGACAAAAGACAAAAGATTGAAGACAAAAGATAAGACAATAGCGGTTTAACGATAGAGCGGATAATTCACCCCCTCATTCCCTCACCCCCCTCAATCCCTAAAAAATGATACCTGTTTTAGCATGGCGAAATATCTGGCGGAATAAACTACGGAGCTTTGTGGTGATTCTGTCCGTGATGCTTGGGATCTTCTCGGGTGTATTTCTTATTGCCCTGACCAACGGGATGGTGAAAGATCGGGTGGATACCATCATCGGGCTGGAAGTTTCGCATATTCAGATTCATCGGTCCGGATTTCAGGAAAACACAGGGTTGAAACTCTATATGCCGAATGCCGGTCATATGGTAGATCAGGTAAAAAAGACTCCTCATGTAAAAGCCTCCTCTAAACGTCTGGTTCTTAATGCGATGATTTCGTCAGCCGAAACCGGAACGGGAGTGAAGCTGATGGGGATTGACCCTTCGGACGAAAGCCGGGTGACCAACATGCCTGAAAAAATAGTGGCAGGGAAATACTTCCCCGAAACCTCCCGTAATGCCCTCCTGATCGGGGAAAGATTGGCTCACAAGCTCAAAGTGAATCTGAAAAACAAGTGTATCATTACCCTTCAGGATGCAGACAACAATATTGCGGCGGGTGCATTTCGCATCGTGGGTATCTTCCGGACGGAGAATTACCTGTATGACGAATCGACGGTTTTTGTGCGCAACCGCGATATTTCACGATTGATCAACTTGCCGGAAACCGACGCTCACGAAATTGCCGTTTGGCTCGATGATGATGCTTATACCCCCACGGTCAGACAATTGTTAGCCGGACGATTCCCCCGTCTCGAAGTACAGGAGTGGCACCAGTTAAGCCCTGAAGCCGGTTATCTGGTGAGCGTTATGAACCAGTATATGTTTATCATCCTGGTGGTAATATTGCTGGCACTCTGCTTCGGCATCATCAACACCATGCTGATGGTGGTATTGGAGCGGGTACACGAATTGGGTATGTTGATGGCTATCGGCATGAGCCGCAGGAGGGTTTTTCTGATGATTATGCTTGAGACCGTCTTTTTGTCGTTGACGGGCGGTGTACTGGGCATGGCAACCGGTTATCTGGTGATTCACTATTACAACCTGCACGGATTGGATCTCTATTTTTGGAAGGAGGCTTATGAAAGCATCGGTTATTCCGCCATTATTCACCCCATGATAATGGTGGGGGATCTGATACAGACCACACTTCTGCTTATCCTTACGGGGATTCTTTCAGCTCTTTATCCTGCGTATAAGGCATTAAAGATCAATCCGGCCGATGCGATAAGATCATGATGATAGAAACTTTAATCTGGTACAGCCATGAAGATCATCGAAATCAAACAACTGCATAAAGTATACGATCCCAACACCCTGCCGGTATATGCTGTGAATGGGATTGACCTCAGCTTCGAGGTTGGGGAGTTTGCCGCGATAGTCGGACCTTCGGGGTCCGGCAAAACGACGCTGCTCAATATCATGGGCGGGCTGGACAATCCGACTCAGGGAGAAGTGATCATCGATCAGGTCAATATCAGCCGCCTCAGCAATCGTCAGAAGACCAACTTCCGGATGAATCACATTGGGTTTGTCTTTCAGGCGTATAACCTGATTCCGGTGTTTACGGCGATGGAGAATGTGGAGTTTGTGATGCAGTTGCAAGGCATTTCCCGAAAGGAGCGCGAGCTGCGGGCGAAGGAACTGCTCGAAGCCGTCGGCTTAGGTGATAAGATGAACAACCGTCCGGCTAAGCTTTCCGGTGGGCAACAGCAGCGGGTAGCCGTAGCGCGAGCATTAGCTTCGAAGCCAAAGTTTATCCTCGCAGACGAACCGACGGCGAACCTCGATTCCCGTTCCACCGAAAATCTGCTGGAGATTATGGAGAAGCTGAATCACGAAGAAAATATCACCTTTATCTTTTCGACTCACGACCAGCGTGTAGTCAATAAGGCACATCGTGTGATTACGCTGGTGGATGGGAAGATAGAGTCGGACGAACTCAGAATACCCATTTAGAATATGTTTGCACATCATCCACATATTCGGTATTTGTGCATCCTGATCGGTTTGTGGTGGGGTGAAACCTTATTGCAAGCACAGGACAGTATTCCCCGAAATTGGTCGCTGAACGGTTATATCTCCAATATGCAATCGTTCACTTTTCAGCAGTTTCAGGGCGACTGGGTATCGGATAACCTGATCCACAACCGACTGAACCTGAACTGGCACACCACCGATAACCGGTGGGATGCGGAGCTGGATATGCGCAACCGGTTGCTATCGGGGGAATCGGTGGAGGATATTCCCCATTATAAGGAGATGGTAGGAGCCGATGAGAACTGGCTGAAGCTCTCAGGATACATGGCTTCGGGAAAAAGCTATCTCCTGCACACCACCATCGACCGTGCCTATGTCGATTATACGGTGAAAAAGTTGCAACTGCGCCTCGGCCGTCAACGCATCAACTGGGGACAGTGTCTGGCGTGGAATCCCAACGACCTCTTCAATGCTTACTCCTTCTTTGATTTTGATTATGTGGAAAAGCCGGGGAGCGATGCTCTGCGTGTGCAATATTTCCCTTCCGGTACATCGTCGTGCGAGGTGGCGGTGAAATCCAATCGCCGGAATGAGATCACCACAGCCGCACTCTGGCGTTTTAACCGGTGGGGCTACGACATACAGTTGCTGGGCGGATTGCTCAATCAGCAGGATTGGGTGCTGGGTGCAGGATGGTCGGGCAGCATCCGGGGGGCATCGTTCAGCGGGGAGTGTTCTTATTTTCATCCGAAAGAGCATTTTGCCGATAGCGCCGGAGTGTTGGTTGCGTCGGTTGGGGCACTTTATGTTTTCAGGAATTCCTTATCCTTGCAATGCGAGGTGCTGTATAATCCGCGTAAAGGTTCGACAGTCTACTCTTTCAACCAGTTTTATTTATCGAACCTCTCTCCGGAAACGCTTTCTTTAACGAAGTGGAATGTGCTGGTGCAGGCCAGTTATCCGGTTACGCCATTGTTGAATATGTCCTTGTCGGGAATGTTATTTCCCGGGATAAATGGTTATTTCATCGGACCGACTTTGAGCTATTCCTTAGCCGAGAATCTGGAGGTTTCGCTGATTACCCAATCGTTTGTCGGGAAAATCGCCTCCGATCAGGTAGAACATTATCATCTGGGATTTGTGCGGTTGAAATGGAATTGGTGATGGGGCCGATCAAAACGGCCTACCAAAATCATCCCAGAAACTCTGTCTGTCCAGAATCTCAATCGATTGATTAACAAATTCCAGGATCTCCTTTTTGGGATTGGGTTGTGAAAATATCGTGTATATCTCTTCCAGCGACTTTTTCTGCTTTCTATGTTCGCTGATTTCCTTCTTGATTTTAAGTATTGCCACGGACTCTGAAAAGTGGGCAAACCGGGCAATATTTGTAAACCGGGGGTGGTGATATAAAGAGGTCTTTTCACTTTCCAGTTCAGCCACCTGCTCTTTGAGGGACGAAATGTAGAGTTTGAGCTTATCGTCCGACATCTTGTCGAGATTATGGCTTTCCGAAGCCACCCACTCCATCTCCAGTTTCAACAGGGTAGGGAGGTCTTTGTCGTTGTAGGCAGCAGTTACCTTTTTCATCAGCTCTTCTTTGCGGAGTTTTTCCGTCGGATCGGGTTCGGTATCGGGGTGAAGCGCTTTGGCCAGTGAGATGTAGATGTTGCGCAGGCTTTTCAGCTTCATCGTCACTTCCTCTTTTTGATGAAGTTCCTTTTCCAGTTGCTTTTTGGTCTTCTTCCGGTTGGCCGATTGCTCCGCTTGTTCTTGCTTCTGCTTTTTCAATTCTTCCTGAATCTTTTCCTGCATACGGGCAAAAGATTCGGGCGAACTATCCATCTCCGACAGATCGATGTCGATGCCCATTTCGAAGCGGAGCATATTTTCCATCATTAGTCTCTGTTCCTCTTCCATCATTTCCACCTCTTCCTTATAAGTGGTATCGGACCATTGATCGTACAAGGCTTCCGCATCTTCATCCGGCTCAATGGTTGCAAACGCCTGGTCGCACAGGTTGACGATCACGATTCCGATATTCTCCAGCTGGCGTTTGCCGTATTTGATCGAATCGGTCGAGCGCGAAATCTTCTGGGCAAGCCTGATTTGATTTTCCGCAATGGCATTCTCCAACGAAGGGACTTTCTCGGAATAGGTTTTAAGCAGACGTTCCATCTTTTCCGATTCGGAAACGATCTCTTTCTGAAGGTTTTCCACCCGTTTGGTCAGGCGGTTGAAAGTCTGCTGCTGCTTGCTGAGAGGCTTGTCTTTTGAAGCGACTATTTTTACTCCTGTTGAGGTTTTCGGTTTGGGTTGTGTGCCCATTTCGGCATCGTCAAAGAGGGTGTTCATTTTAAATCAGGGATTGATAATGTATTGGATTTAAGTGCAAAGATAGAATTTATATTTGTTATGACACCGGATGGGATTAGACCTGCACTCTTTTATTCATTCTCCTTCAACTTTATATATATGTAATCAAAGTTCTTATAGAAATCATTCTTGTCTCTTCTCTTGAAATTAATAAATTCATGAATGTTTTTATTCTCATGTGTGAGCTTAATATAAGCGCCGAAATGGTGTTTTACAAATTCAAAATCAAGTAGATGGCTCTTCTCGTTATAGCCAATATCTTCCATACAGTCTAATAGATTATAACATACTTCTTTCGCCATATAAATCTTTCCAGGTTTGGTCGGTAAGATTGAAGGGTTCTTTAACGCGAGATATTTGATAGAGTCAAATTCAAAATAAGCAATGCTATCAGAGCCTATTATTTTATATTTGAATTTTAGCAAGTCATTATCAAGCATAGTTATCAATTCGGTCGTCTCTTTATTTTGAAAATCAGATATAAATTTGGAGGCGATGTGTGCCTTTTTTGTTTTATCTGATTGATTTATTTGCCAATATGTTAATGTGATGGGAATAAGGGCGATAAGTAGATAAATGTACTTTGTTCTAAAAATGTTGTTGTTCTTGCTCATCTTTTTCTAATGTTTGGAATATAGATTGATTATGGTTTGGGATTGAATGCAACGATAGAATTTATATTTATTATGTCGGTGGTAGGGGCGATCCTAGTGGTCGCCCTAAATTGTCATATTTCCTGTCGATGAAAGAGGGCAACCACAAGGGTTGCCCCTACATGTCGATTTGCGATTACCGTCACAACCACCTTGCGACGGTAATCACAAAGCCCTTGAGACGTACGTCGTAAGCACATTACGACGTACATCGTAAAGAGATTGCTTAAGATTGCAAAACAGAGAGCGTTTTATCAAAGACAGCTGTTCTGGGTTCTTTGAGTAAGGTGCTACCGCCATATTGGCTGGCAACCTCCAACGTATAACCGCCCGCTACCAATTCCGGCGTAACGATCACCAGCTCCGAAGGATTGTTGGTCACGATGTCCGTGGGATCGACCTTGGTGCGTGTGCCCGTTGTTTCGTGGACGAAGTAGATGCCGATGCTCTCGTTTTCGCCCACCACCTTGAGTTTCGAACCCTTAATGCGGAGGTTGCGGTTGGGTGTGATGCGGTCGTTGCTGAGGCCCGTTTTTACATCTGTCACCTGTGCAATGGAGATACCGCTTTCGGCCACGCCCATGATCTCGACGGAGATGTCAGAGAGCATATTGCGGAGCGTGACGCCCTGATTGAACTGGAAGAGAACGGAGTGCTTCGACGGATTGAATGCTTCGGTCGTACTATTGAATACTCCCTTGATGAGCGGCGTGGCCGTGAAGTAACCGGTATTGACCGAATAACCGTCACTCAACAGGTAGCCCATTTCTTTGAGGAAAAGCCCCACGCAGTGCTCCATCGTAGAGGCATTGTTGAACTAAACCTTCGGTAATCAGCTGCATTCTACGACCAGAATAGCCATTTTTTCGGTTCAGCGTTTAAAATTAGAAAAATGATTTTGATATTCACCCTGTCAAACTAAAAAAAAACGTGAATATTATGCAAGCAAAATCATTACAGAAAGGCTATGTTACGATCGTGGAACAAGCCTGCCAAGGCGTACCCGGATTCAAGGCCAGTTACCAACGGTTTCATGAGAAGGCCATTATAGAGCAGAACAGTTCGAGTTTTGTGGAGAATTACGGGCGCAATGCCGCCACCTTGGCACTGCATTTCGGGGTAAGTCCCGAGCATCTGGCAGCCGAAGAGATCAACGCATATCTCTACCGGTTGGCAACGACCGAAAACTTTTGCGAGAGCTACTTCAAGTTTACAGTCTATGGCATGCGGTATTGGTTTCGGCTGTTTGGCATGGAGGCCAAGGCTTTGCGCATGCCGCCCATCCGGGAGAAAGACACGCTTCCGGTGGTGTTGAGTAAGGCGGAATGTAAGGAGCTGTTCCATGCCCCTCGGATGTTGAAGCACAAGATCATGCTCACCCTGTCTTACAGCGGCGGTTTACGGCTGAACGAGCTTCGCCATTTGCGTATCGCTGATGTGGATTTTGACCGGATGATGATCCACATCAAGCAAGGCAAAGGGAAAAAGGACCGGTATGTGGTGTTGTCCAAGGTGATGAAACAGGCATTGCAGAAGTACTATACCGAGTGCAAACCGCAAGAATATGTTTTTAATGGCGAAAAAAAAGGTGAATTGGTGGGCGAGCGCACCATACAAAATGCGATGAAAGATGCCCTGTTGAAAACCAACATAAAAAAAGCAGTGACCATGCACACCTTGCGTCACTTGTATGCCACCCATTTGCTCGAAGATGGCGTGGATCTGATCACGATCAAACAACTGCTGGGTCACGGCGATATTCGCACCACGATGATTTATCTGCATGTGGCGGAGTTCCCAACCGGTAGAAAAGTCCACTCACCGCTCGACTCGCTGTACGGCAGATTATGAGCCGTCCGCGCTATGAACTGGCGGAAATCATCGAACGATACGGTAGCAGCTTCGCGCAAAAACATCATCCTACCGAGCAGCAGCGAAGCATATTGCACAAGCTGGGCGAATGCAGAACCTCAGTTTTGGGTGGACACATCGATGCGTGCGACGGGTGCGGAGTGGTGCGCATTTCTTACAATTCGTGCCGCAACCGCCATTGCCCCAAATGCCAGGCTACGAGCCGCGAGCGTTGGATCGAAGCCCGCGAAGATGATTTGCTCGATGTGAGCTATTTTCATGTCGTGTTTACGCTGCCCCAAGAGCTGAATCCGCTGTTTCTATTTCGAAGCAAAGAGATGTACAACACGCTATTCGAGGCCGTAAAACTCACGCTCGAAGCCTTTGCCGCCGACCCCAAGCACCTTGGTGCGCAGGGCGGACACATTGCCGTGCTCCACACCTGGGGACAAAACCTGAGTTTTCACCCGCACCTGCATTGCATCGTTCCAGCAGGAGGAGCCACCCGGACGGGGAAATGGCGGTCGCTGAAAAAAGCCGAAGGCGAGAAATACGCCACTTACCTCTATCCGGTAAAAGCGTTGAGCAAAACCTTCCGTGGCAATTTCCTTCGGTTGCTGAAAACAAATCCGAAGATTGAACCGGAGCAGCAACCGGACAAAGAATTGCTCAAAAAGCTGTATGCCATGAAATGGGTGGTGTATAGCAAACAGCCTTTCTACGGTGCCAGTCAGGTGATCGAATACCTCGGGCGATACACCCACAAAGTGGCCATTTCGAACCACCGGATAAAATCTATCGACAACGGACTGGTTACTTTTTCGTGGAAAGATTACCGCCACGGCGATGTTCAAAAAGAGATGACACTCGAAGCCGACGAGTTTCTGCGCCGGTTTTGCCAACACGTTTTGCCGTTTCGTTTTGTGAAGATCCGGCATTACGGTATTCTATCGAGCCGCAACAAGGATAAGTTGCGCGATGTGCAGTTTTTGATGGGCATCGTGGTCGAAAAGAAGCCCAAAGCCCCTTGGCAAGAGGTGTGTAAGCAAAAACTGGACTTCGATCCGGAGCTTTGTCCGCATTGCAAACAGGGTCGTTTTGTCACTATCAGCAGCTGGACTGCACGTGCGCCGCCTACGGCAAATGTATATGCCGGAATTCATACTGCCAAAACAAGTATCTGATAATCAACAGTCGGCTTCAAATAATGAAGCCCGACAGCCATCGTATTGCCTAAACTCTGCGAAAACAGACCCAAAAGCACTCGTGCCGGACGAAAAAGGGTTTGGGAATGCCAAAAGGAAGCTACTTGTTTGACCAAAGTGGTAATTTTATGGAGCAAATACTGCGGATCTTCTTAAAAGTCCCCCTACATTTGTGTCATATGACAACGAGATAGGGAAGAAAGATTAGTTCTTTGAAATTATTGTTATAATAGATGATATTTGGAATCTTAGCAGCAGCAGCCTCACGAAGTGAAGGCGGAGCGTAGCGAAGCCTGAACGGAGTGAGGCTGCTGCTGCTAAGAAGTTTTGTTTATTAATCCTACGATTATGATTAACAATTCATCACTCCAGAAATGGGATCGTCTAAAACAGAAACAGTTAGACACGCAATTCATCAATAAACTTCAGGCTGGCATGAACTGCTCCATGTTTGAGGCCAAGGCCATCCTGAATGTGGTTTATGAAACGTATCAACCCTTTTTCGACAACGAAGCCAGTATGAAACCGGGACAGATCTGCTTTGAAGTCGTTGGGATTGAGAATTCGCCCAAGAAAAGGCTCTCGGAATGCCAGATGAAGACCGTAACGCTCACCCTTGATGCGGGAGAAGAAGATCTTCTGATTCGAGAAAAAAGCGGCGTGATTGCCCTCCGGCAACATCGTCTGATCCGCATCTGCAACGAAGCTTTCCAACAAGGTGGATTACTGACTGTCGAAGACCTGGCTAACCGGTTACTCAACTGCGGTGAGAGTACCATTAATCGCGATATTAAGGCGTTAAAGCAACAAGATATAGTCTTGCCTTTACGCTCTACTATCAAAGATATGGGCAAAGCTATCACGCATAGAGAGTTGATCGTCAAACACTGGCTTCTGGGCAAGGAGTATTCCGAGATTGCCCGTCAAACTAGCCACAGCGTAGAGGCTGTAGCCAATTACGTAGACAAGTTTCGTCGGGTAGTCTGTCTGGCCAAAGACAACCATGAGATCAAGACCATTGCTTTTTTGGTCAAAATCTCTGTCAGCCTGGCTCAGCAGTATTACGACCTGTATCAGAATCTGGAGATCGTTGAGCATCGTAGGAAAGAATTGGATGAACTGCTAAAAAAAACTCAAGTCCAACTTTAAATGATTCTCTCCAAATGATTAGAAAACCAGATGGGATACGAAAGTATCATACAGCGCATGATCGCTTTCTTAAGCCCGCAATCGTCAATTTCTTTGCCCGGGAGTTCTCCGGTTTCTTTGGCCCTGTTGTCAGGGAAAATATCGCTGATGCCCTGATTGAGCTATTTGAGCAAAATGTACAGCAAACCTCCGGCTTAAAGCACGGACAAATGCTATGGAATGCTTTAGATAAATTCACCAGGGCCGATTCTTCCAATCGCAGGTATAAACCGGTGATTCTGACTTTGGTACATGATGAAGACATAAAGCTTTTTGAGAAACAATCACCAATCAAAGAAATACGCAAACAAGTTATAGCCCGGCTAATTAAAGAAGCGTATGCCCAGGGAGGTATTCTTTCTATGAGAGACCTCAGTCTGATTTTAAGCACCACAGCACCCTTGTTGTCAACGCAAAGAGCAGAATATGAGAAAGAAAACAATGTTGTACTTCCTCATACCGGAGTAATACATGATATGGGTTCTACCATTACACACAAGACTCAGATTGTCTATAAGTATGTAGTGGAAAAGAAACCGACCAACATTGTTGCAAGAGAGACAAACCACTCTCAGAAAGCTGTTGATCACTATATCAAAGATTATCACCGTGTCAAAACTTTATTTGACGATGGCAAAGACATTGATTTCATCCATATTACTACGAACATCGCAAAACGCGTAATCCAGGAATATCAATCTATAATAAACAATAATGTCAATGATCTATAAATTTCTTACTTACCCCTTGTATTGTCATATGACATTACCTTCCGGGGAATTTAGGGGGCTTCCCCAACTGATTCAATCGCCATAAGAGAGCGGACATCACCGCCAGTGCGTACCGTCAGGTTCGGTTCAACAAGCAATTAAATCAAAGCCCCCGAAACTTTCTGCTGTTTCGGGGGCTTTTTTTGGCTCGGGGCTTCGTTTAATTGCTATGATGACATCGGCACCACCGCGGTTGACGGCTGAGCTACAGATGTCGGTGATAGACAAAGTCCTTTCGGAACTTACACGTGCCAAATAGTCATTGGCATCTTCGGTCAATACGTTTTCATACAAATTCGCTTTGATGCGATGCAAAATGTTTCCCATAAATAATAATAGTTTGAGTGTTTATTAACTAGAAAAATAAGGAAAAGCAAATAAGAAAAAAGGCCGGGAATCCGATTCCGAATTCCCGGCTTGAATGTAGATCAGATCTTCTTCAGCAATATCGTCCTTTTATTGAAGTCGGCAGAGGCGTTGATTACACTCCTGAACTCATTATACCGGGATGCCGGATAGCACTCTTCCAGATAATATTCGTCGGAAGTAATGATCAGTTGATTGTTAACAGTTTCAGCTTTAGAGATGAAGATACAGCTGGTTTTATTTCCGTTTTTCATCTCCACGTGCATATTCAGGTTTTCGGGATTGGCGACTTTATAGCCTTTGGGTATGTTGAAAACGATTCTGCGATAATACTTGTGAAGAGCTCCGACGTGAACGGGGATTGTTCTCGATTTCTCCTGATAAAGCTCTGATTGTTCCCCGATCGTTTCCCCGATATGGAAAACGAGGTCCTTGCCTGCATTCTCGATTAATGAATTCGCCGTTATATCAACATCCCATGAAATGGGCCTAAATCCAATATTATCAGGAGTTTCATTTCTCACCTGATATTTATTAACCACTGAATTCTGTTTCCCCATTCTGAAAAATAAAGATACCAGCTCTTTTTTCTTTTCATCATTCAGATAGGGGAAGTAGGATTGAAATGTTCGACCCAAGGCCCCCTGGGTTTCACGGTGGATCTTAGCTTGAATGGCCGATTCGTCTACGTTCAGGTTCAGTTCTATGTTCAGAGTATCGGTATTGATATTGCATTTGTGCACCGGAATCTGACGAATGTCGTAGGCTAATGATTTCAATTTGTCGTCATAGTTGATCGGGCGCATAAATAATCCGTACTGTCCCTGATAGTCATCCGGGGTCAGTCCCAAACGATAATCCGGAGCTGCCGGAGCCAGATATTGATCAATTTCGGGAAAATAAATGAGGTATTCATTGAGGAAGTTCATGCAGTTGAAGTCCGGGTCGAAAGGTCGCGTTTCATTGCTGCCTGTCTCCACAAACTCAAAGTTGATGTTAGCTGCTTGTAACAGTGCGACGATGATTCTGACAGCGCCATAGTTGCTGGCCTGTTTCAGGCGGATCATTTCGCTCAATTCTTTTTGATAACCCATCTCTTTTGAAATCGCAATGTTACTTTTCACCCAGTTTTCGAGCGTTCTGATTTTCTGAGTCAGGTCTCCAGCCGGTAGATTAATCTGATCGAGCAGTGTCTGGATTATAGCTTTGTCATTTTTCGAAAGTGCATAAAGATTATTGTAGGTATTCTCGCAGGCCGTTTTCCATGAATACGTTCTCAGCAAAGAGTTGAAGTGGTTGTAGACCATGCTAAACTCAAATCGCATCAGACTGGCTTTGTAGTTGGAATATTTAACTTCACTCTCAACGGCCGGGATGAATCTGATCATGGCCTTCTGATAGGTTTTATCCTGATTTTCGTTGTTTACCGTGAAAGCAGGAAAGCCGTTATATCCTTTTATCTTAAATGAAATCTTAGAGGGGTATGAATAGATAACCTCTACATTTGCTTTAGGGATTTCATCCTGCATATAATATCCGGAATAGGAATCGAATTTCTTGCGAAGCGTATAGAAATATTCGATTTGTCCTCCCACTTCGCCACCTTCGATGGCAAATGTTTTATAGTCCCCATCATTGTTGAGGTTTGCAATTTGCTTAATACTCTCTTTAGGCAACATCGTAATCTTGCCGTTTGGGGCGATAAAGCGAGCTTGTATGTTGAGGATTTCTATCACATTATCCAGTGATACATAGATCTTGTTGTATAGGTTCAATGCATCATGCGAATCCACCCTGATCTTTTTGTGATAGACATAGATCTCCTCAAAATATTTCTCTTTGTTGAGATAGACCTCGGTGATTCGTCTTTCGAGGGTGACGGCAGCACCGTTTTGGGATTGAATGGTATCTGCTTTTGAGGTGGAAGGGAATGTATTCCAATTGTACGATTCGAATTCAGTCTGTCCGAACAGTATCGCCGGAATGACAAGCAAAGCAAAAATAAATATCTGTTTCATGGGTTTATATTTTATTCAATACAATAGTGTTTCTGTATGCGCGTTTAAGTGCGGCAATCATCCCGTTAAATTGTTGGATCTCTTCTCCCTGGATAATCAGGAAGTTGAGATAAAGATTCGTAGATAGGATGATCAGGTTTTTATCCCTTTTATAGGTCTGGGAAAATCCGAACCCGGGATTATTATATAATGCGGGATCAGGCAACTCAGCTATCTGCATATGTTCCGGAATTTTCAGAATGCACACCAGCCGGTGTTCCATCTGAAACTTGGATTCAATGGGAATGATTCTCTCCTTTGAAATGTTGATATTATTGTAATCCCTTTCAATATTCATGTTTACATAGGTCGTGTTGTTGCCATTGGTGATATAATCCGGCAGCTGAAATTCGTAATCAATCCTGAAGGGCTGGTCTGCGTTATTCAGATCGGAAGTTTTTACAGCCGTAATATTAAATTTATCGCTGGCTTTAGCAAACAGTTCAGTCCATAGGGTTGCATATTTATCTTTTTCTTTCCGTTCAAAAAGAGATATAACCTCTGCCTTTCGTTCTCCATGGAAGACCGAAACACCTTTGCCTACCAGCTGTCCATTCTCAACGGACATCCAAATAGTATCACAAATGGCATTCTTGACAGGATCGGCTACGGGAATCGGATATACCATATAGTCGTTTTCGCCTTTTTCTATGATACACTCTTTCCCCTGAATGAATGCCGGGATATCTTCCATCTTCAGATGTTGGGAAGTTCCATCTAATATAACCGGTTGCTTATTCTCGTTCCACCAAACGGCAATCATGTGATTGCTTGCAGAAACGGTTGGGAATTCGGTGAATTTGTAAGGCAATTCACGCGTTCCTAACCAGGCCAGTGACGAAGGTTGTCCGATAGCACGAATCATCGCTGTCAATAAACTCGATTTGTCTTTGCAATCACCGTATCTTCTGTTCAAAACCAATGCCGCTTCCCGGGGCACCAAGCCGTTAGTCCCATCTTCTATGGCAATGTATTTGATGTTGTTTTGAACCCACTTGTAGATCGACCTGACTTTTTCTTTGGGCGAAGTGATGTCTTTCGTGAGAGAGTCCGCCAAATGCCTGATATCGGGACTCTCCGTTTTATTGACCTGACTGATGTTTTTGTACTCCCATTTGTACAAATCGTTTAGTGAATTGATATACCGGGATGTCTGTCCATTTTTGGTTGATTCGGAGATGTGAGCAATCAAATGCGGTACATAATAGCGGATTCCGGGTGCCATCTGATCATGCTCATACCCTTTGGGTAAATGGCTTACCCAACGATAGGTAATCAGGTCTCCTTTACGAGACTGGCTGAATTGAATGCGTGTGGTGTCTCCACCGAAAAGACGACAATTGATTTTTATACTCTCCGGAAAAGTAATGGTCAGTTCTGCCTTTTCAACCGGAATGCCTCTGTCAAAAAAGAAGGTAAGCGGATAACCGGGGTCATTGATCGTAAACTCCATGTTTTTACATCGTTTTCCTCCTTTTCCAGGTGCCGGAAAGTTGAAGCTGTAACAAAAGTTATCATCGAAGTAGAGCCCCGATTCGTCTTCCGTTGTTTTGGTGAATTTGGAGACAGCCACTTTTCTGTACTTATCCTGATCGGGAATAAGACTATATGCTTCCAGTTTTTTCAATTCAGTTTTAGCATTGAGATACTCTTTCGATTCCGTAAAAAGCGAAGCGCTTTCATCAAGAATCATTTCTATTCCGGAATCTTTGATCCGGATTACGGGAGCTCCTTTTTTATCCTGCTCTATAGTGATATCTCGTTTTTCCAGAAGAGAGATGGCTTGTTCTTTGGGATACTTCGCTTTGTAAGCTGCAAGATCGGCTGAAGGTTGTGCCAGAACCGGCATAAAAGCCAGCAAGGCACATACTCCGGTTATTAACCGGATAAGCCCATCCGTTTTTTTATTGAATATCATAAAGCTCATCGTTTTCATAATAGAGAGTTTCGATTAATTTACCCACTTTGTCATAAACAGACCATTTACCCATTTTTTTATCGGCAGTATATTTACCTTCCATCTCCTTCAGTCCGTTTTCAAAATAGGAAATGTAATTTCCGTTGCGTTCGCCATTGCGGAATTCAATGCACTCCTGCAATTTCCCGTTTTCATAGTAATGCATATCGGTTCCTTCCAGATAATCATTCACGAAGATTCTTTCGCGCATGATGTTACCGTTGGGGAAATAGGTGATGTTCTTTCCGTCATAGATTCCTTTTTTCAGGGGAATACGGGCCGAAATTTTACCATTGGGATAGAAGCAAACTATTTCCTGAGTCGAAAGTTCAACCGGTTTTTGAGAGATTAGTCTGTTCTGGTTGTCTATGTACGAAATGCTTTGTAGTGAATTGTCGGCAAAGTGCAGTCCAAACATCCAGGTACTATCTGGAGAATAGTAGTTCGATATGCCCTGTTTTTCATCATCGATAAAGTTGATGCTGCGCAACACACGGCCATTTGGGTGATATTCCAGATATTCTCCCTGGTCTTTGCCGTTTTCATAAAAATCCCGGTGTGTGATTTTACCGTTAACGAAAGATTTACTTAACCCATCGAGCTCGTTCATCACATAATTGTTTTCCTGCATTAGTTTGCCGTGGTGATCCCATACTTTCCACGTACCTTGTGCATTGCCATAAATGAAATTCTGACGGCTTCTGAGCTGACCGTTGGAGTAGTAGTACTCCTGTATCCCGTTAGGCTTTCTGTCGCAAATCGATATTTTCGCTTTGAGCTTTCCGTTCGGATAACGTTGAGTATAGTTCAAAGAGTCGAATTCAAAATCCAGATCATCGCTTATCTTGCCGTTAATATCGAAGTGGATCTCTTTAATGAGATCTCCGTTGTTATTGAACCGTTCTTCCAGCGTAAGCTTTCCGGTAGGTGAATAAGACATTCGGCGTCCCACCAATTTATTTTCCGTGCAATAGGAACGGCTGCGAACAGAATCGTTGCTGTAATAGGATGTCCATTCACCGGTATAACCATCTTTGTCGTAATATCCTGATACATCCGGGTGACCGTTCATGAAAAAGCGGTTAAAAGGACCAACAATACGATTGCTGTCGCAGGAAAAAATCATTTTCAGATTTCCGTTCTCGTAGTAGTTTTTCTGGCTGCCCGATTGCATGCCATTGGACCAGTTTTCTTCTTCCATCACTTTGCCTACCGGATTAAATCGTATCCAGGAGCCTTCTCGTTTACCGTTTTTATAGAGCCCTTCTTTTTGGATCTGTCCTCCCGGATAAAAAGACCTGAAGCGAATCGTATCTCCGTTTTCATCGGCTGTATAGATTTTCTTTCCTTCCAGGTCGAAACACTCCATGTGGGTAATCCGGTCGTCTTTGTAGTTGAGAGTCGATTGAGGCTTGCCATTTGCATAATAGTAGATTAGCGTACCGGTCAATTGTCCATTCTTGTAACCGTTCGACATCATCTTCAATTTGCCAGTCCGGTCGTATTCCGAATAGGAACCGGTCAGATTTCCGGTTTCATCATACTCAGCTTCGGTACTTTTTATACCGTTTGCATGGTAAACTACCCTTTTTCCGGACAGATTGTCATTTTTGTAGTTGGACGTGGATTCAGGTTTACCGTTTGCATACCATTTTTTGAAGGAGCCGTTGAGCAGACTATCTTTATATGTGGCTTCGGTTTTATTATTTCCGTTAAGCCATTTCTCCGTGCTTACACCTTCTTTTTTTCCATTCCGGAAATTACTCTCACTGCGAAAACCATTCGCGAAATCAAATTCAAGAAATGGGCCTTCCGATTTGTCGTTTACATAAGGATGTCGAATGTATAATTTCCCGCTGGAGGTGTATTCCTCTTCAATACCTTCGCGTTTGCCGCTTAGTCTGGGGTAGATGCCGGATTTAATCCCATTGGGGTGATAAGTAATGTTTTGGCCGTCAAGTTGACCGGCTTTAAAGTTGAGGCGTTGTTTTACAGAGCCATTGTTCCAGTAAACTAACCATTCCCCCTCGGTTTTATTGTTTTTGTAAGTGCCTTCTTCTGAGAGTCCCCCTTCATCATTGATTATTATCCAATGTCCTTCTTTGGAAGGTTCCGATTGTTTCCTTAGTACCCCAATGCCTTCCAGATCTCCGTCGTTGCTGAAATGATGGGATTTTTCTTGCCTGGTTTCGTTGTCAGCGGAGAATCCGTAGCTTCTCCAGGTGTTAAGCATATCTTTCGCCCGATCAACAAATTTGTCGTAACGTATCTTGTTTTTTGCAATCCAGTCAGATACGATTTTGTTATCTGTGTTTTGCATCAGATAGTAGGTAAGAGTCTCAAAATCATCATTATTCAAGACTCCTGAAAAGAATCTGACATAGAGCTGATTGTAGAATGACGGATCTTTTTCATCAAATACCATTTTGCGGAATAGCATCAACGATTGACGGGTAGTGATGTAGTTTAGTTTAAAATCGTAGGGGAAGTCATCTTTGAAAGAAAGTTCGGCATTGAGCAAACCGGTTAATTCATCCCATTTGCCATGATTGAAATTTTTGGGGTATGGGAATTTATAACTTTGTGAAATAGAATCATTTTCTCCGGTAATTGATTTTTCGAAGAAGTTGATATTCCGGATTGAGGGGTTCAATAAAATGCCCATGTTATATGCCAGGTACGATTGAGCTTTTCGTCCCATGATGTAGTTGACTTTTGCCAATGCCATATGTGATGAAGCGTGGTAAGGATTGTAATGCAGGCCTTTAATCAAAAGCTCTTCTGCTTTTTCCGGATTGTTTGTGTTGATGTAACAAATAGCCAGATTAAAAATCAGATTGTAGTTGTAAGGCCATTTTTTAGATATTTCGGTCAGCCAGTTTATCGCTTCGGTTCTGCGTCCCAAATCATCGAGAATACTTCCTTTGAGTATGGCGGTGTTGGGATCCATAGGGTTTAGTTTTCCGGCTTCGATACATTTCTGTAAAGCGGCATCGTATTTTTGCAAATTAGTCAGACTAAGCGCAGTTTCATAGCATGCCCATGAGTAGCTGGGATCACAATTGCTGACCCGGTTGAATGTCTGAATAGCTTCTTCATATTTCCCATCGTCATTCAGCTGAATGCCGTTTTTAATAATTACGCTACCGCTTGCCGGAATGGTATCTGCCCGTTGAGCCAACGCGTTGCTTGCGGAGAGAAAGCTGCAAGCAACCGAGAGGAGAAGAATAAACTTTTTCATACGTCAATATCTATTTTTGTTTTTTGCTACACATGTAACCGAGAGCTTTCGGGATCGCAAAGTATTTATTATGAATTTGTGCAAAATCAAGCAAATATAAATAAACGATTTAATAGGAAATATGTTTTAGTATATTTTTACGTGAAAATATATTATTATTGATGTATGAATGTGTCAAAACGACAATTAATGGTTGATAATAAAAAAACTCCCGACAGACTTTTTGTTGTCTGCCGGGAGTTTTTTATTATTTTCCCTTCCCGATAGCTATCGGGAGGGACAGATTTTGAAGCTTCTCTGCAAGTTTCAAAATCCAATTAAAGGATAAAATGAGACCCCAAATAATCGGGTTATGCAATTGTTAACTCACACTAAAACCAGTAGGGCCAATATTTATGTCTCAGTGTATAGTTTATTATATGGCTTTCATCGGTCCATCTTCATTATTCTCTTGTATCCACTTATTTAACACTGCATTCATTTCCACTTTATTTCCGGGATTTTGGCAATACCCGATCACAGTTTTGATGGTGCTGTGTTTGATTTTCTCTATGGAGATGCTTTTACCCCTATTCTCCAGAACATATTTTGTCATCCCGGCCATGTAGACTCCGATCAAAGCCTGATTGGCCTGATTGAGTATAGCGGCATTTTCGTCGATTTGAAATGTGTAGTCCGGTGTTCCCTCCATCCAGCGAAATAAGAAGCGAATGGCTTCGTTTCGATTCTTGTTCTTTTCATCCAAAGGTGTTTTCAGGATATACTTACAGCAATCCAGTACTTTGGATTCAGCCCTGGCATAGTCTTTCCGTTCAATAAGTTCAATTGATTTCAGCTTTGAGAAATTCCGGGAAAATCCGGTTGTAGAAGAAAGGCTCAGTAAAACTAAGCCGAATAACAGAATTCTTAGTTTCATTGTGTAATGTGTTGATTAGTAAATAGTATCGGTTTGATGAAAAAAGCGTTGTTCAGATATAACGCTTTTGGTCTGTAAAAGTATAAAAAAAGCGTTTGTTTTCAATTTAAAATGTGAAATGCGGTCAGAATCAGGTTTGTCTCAGTAGTTATATTGATTGCCAATCTTTAGAAAATTAATTGGTGATGCCGCTCTGTTTGTTGAATTTGACCACAAGGATAACAGGATTTTTTTCTAATTTTGCAGGAATCACCGATTTATTTATTCAGCACAGGCAACGCGGGCTTTTCTATCCATAGTTGCATAAAGATTATATGAGCCAATTTGCCAGGTTTGTATTAATCTGCATATAGATGAATCAGTCGGTTTCCAAATTCTTACAACAGTATAATTCATATGTCTGACGAAACATTAGAGAACCTTCCGGAAGAAGAATTAAACGAAAACTCCACTGAAGAGAGCGAACAAATCGTGCATGAAACAACCGGCCACTCCAAATACAAAGTGCCTTCTATAACCACGTTTGAGACGAAGCATCATCTTTCGGGGATGTACCAAAACTGGTTTTTGGATTACGCTTCGTATGTGATTCTGGAACGTGCCGTACCTCACATCAATGATGGACTGAAGCCGGTGCAACGTCGTATTCTTCACTCGATGAAACGACTCGACGACGGGCGCTACAATAAAGTGGCGAACATCATCGGGCACACTATGCAGTTTCACCCGCATGGAGATGCGTCCATTGGTGATGCACTGGTGCAACTCGGGCAGAAGGATCTGCTTGTAGACTGCCAGGGAAACTGGGGGAATATCCTTACAGGCGATGGGGCTGCTGCTCCGCGTTACATTGAGGCGCGTCTTTCTAAGTTTGCACTCGATATCGTTTTTAATCCCAAAACAACGGAATGGAAACTCTCCTATGATGGGCGTAACAAAGAGCCTATTACCTTACCCGTTAAGTTTCCGCTATTGTTGGCACAGGGTGTGGAAGGGATTGCTGTGGGGCTTTCGTCAAAAATCCTGCCGCATAACTTCAACGAACTGATTGATGCCTCGATTGCTTATTTGCAGGGCAAGCCGTTTCAGCTTTATCCTGATTTTCTGACGGGTGGCTACATCGATGTCTGGAAATACAACGATGGCGAACGGGGCGGTTCGGTAAAAGTGCGTTCCAAAATTGAGAAAAAAGATAACAAGACCCTCGCGATCACGCAGGTTCCTTACGGGAAAACGACATCGTCGTTGATCGATTCCATCCTGAAAGCCACCGAAAAAGGCAAGATCAAAATCCGCAAGGTGGATGATAACACGGCCCGGGATGTCGAAATTCTGGTGCATCTGCAACCGGGCGTTTCGTCTGACAAAACGATCGATGCCCTTTATGCATTCACCGATTGCGAAGTGAGCATTTCGCCCAACTGTTGTGTGATCTCGGACAATAAACCGCACTTCCTCACGGTCAGCACGGTGCTGCGACATAATACTGATCACACGCTGATCCTGCTCCGTACGGAGTTGGAGATTGAGAAACGCGAATTGCAGGAGCATTTGCACTTTGCCTCACTCGAAAAGATATTTATTGAAGAACGCATATACAAAGACAAAGAGTTTGAAAACTCCCGCTCAATGGACGAAGCGGTAGCTCACATCGATTTGCGTTTGACTCCATATAAGCCGCACTTCATCCGTGAAGTCACGAAGGAGGATATCCTTCGCCTGATGGAGATCAAGATGGGACGCATCCTGAAATTCAACTCAGACAAAGCAGAAGAGTTGATTGCCAATATCAAAACGCAGATTGAGGCAATCGATCATCACCTGGCGCACATCGTAGAGTATACCATCGCCTGGTACCAGAAGCTGAAAGATAAATACGGCAAACACTTCCCGCGGATGACCGAAATACGCAGCTTCGATACCATCGTGGCAACGAAGGTGGCCGAAGCCAACGAGAAGCTCTACATCAACCGCGAAGAGGGTTTTATCGGTACCTCATTGCGTAAAGATGAATTCGTCTGCAACTGTTCGGATATCGACGATATTATCATTTTCTTCAAAGATGGAAAATACAAAATCGTGAAGGTGAGTGATAAGCACTTTGTAGGCAAAGGGGTTATTCACGTCAATGTCTTTAAGAAAAACGATAAGCGCACCATTTACAACGCCGTTTATCAGGACGGCAAAGGGGGAGCCTACTATATCAAACGTTTTGCGGTTACGGGATTGACGCGCGACAAGGAATATGATCTCTCGCAAGGCAAAGCCGGAACGAAAGTCTCCTACTTTACAGCTAATCCTAACGGTGAGGCGGAAGTTATTCGCATCGTATTGAAGCCCAATCCCCGTTTGCGCAAAACCGTTTTCGAAGAAGATTTCAGTAATATTGCCATCAAGGGACGTCAGTCTATCGGTAATATTCTGACCAAGAATGATATTTTCCGCATCACGCTCAAGAATCGCGGCGGATCTACTCTGGGTGGTCGTAAGGTGTGGTTCGATCCGGATGTATTGCGTCTGAACTATGATGGACGCGGCGATTATCTGGGTGAATTCCAAAGCGATGATCTCATTCTGGTCGTTCTCAAAAGCGGCGAGTATTATACCTCAAACTTCGATGCAGGCAATCACTACGAAGCCAATATTCAATGCATTGAGAAGTTTGATCCCAATAAAGTATGGTCGGTGGCGTTATTCGATGCCGATCAGGGTTATCCGTATGTCAAACGATTCAGCTTCGAAGCTTCGACAAAACGTCAGAGCTTCCTGGGTGAGAATCCAAAATCGGAACTCTGGCTTCTCAGTAGCGAAGTCTTTCCCCGCTTCGAGGTGCAATTCGGCGGTAACGATAGTTTTCGCGATCCGCTCGAAATCGATGTGGAAGAGTTTATCGGCGTGAAGAGTTTCCGGGCAAAAGGAAAGCGCATTTCGACCTTTGCGGTGGAGAAAGTGCAGGAGCTGGAACCGACCCGCTTTCCCGAGCCGGAGGATGAGCCGCAGGATGAGTCGGAAGCTTCCGACGATGATATGATCGAAGAAGACATTCTGCCGGAACAGTCGGATGAGGATATCATCGACGAAATCACAGGCCAGAAGAGACTATTTTAATAGATAAACAATAGGCGCAAAACCCGAAAACGAAGAATTCGGATCGTGGTTTTGCGCCTTTTTTATCTTTAATAATGCAGAATTTAAGTTGTTGGATTGAATTATTGTCGTATTTTTTGTCATTTACCCCTAAATCCCCTAAAGGGGACTTTTAGGCAGCGCGAAGTATTAATTTTAGCTCATTTTTATACTAAGCTGTAGTCGCTTTAAAACTAGGACTGCGGAAAAAAAACCTTTCGAGGTAGGGGGTAAATACGCATTAATTTATATTCACTGCTTGTTCGGGGATCTCTTTAGTTAAACGGTTATTTATTCGAACGACTGACTTGTATGTGAAGTCTACAAATCGAATGGTATGATAATGAAAAAAACAGTATTGCCTATTCTTTTTATTTTGTGTTGTTTGCCGATCGTATTTGCGCAATCCGATACGGTAAAGAGTGCAAATACGAAATCATTGATGTTCGGATATGGGTACGGTTCTGTTCTCGATACTTATATCAGCCCTTATTACTACAATGGAGCGGATTACCGTTTGATTAGTGAATCTCAGAGAGAAAGTCGCAGCGGACGTTTTGCCCGGCAACATTGGCTTAGTCTTGACTATACCCGGGCTACCAACTATTCCGGTCGCGGACTTTGCCACTCGGGTTTTCTGCAATATTCCTTTTCCTATTTCCGACAATACAAGCCCTCTCAAAACCTTCATTTCAGGGTGGGTGGGGCATCCGATTTATTACTGGGCGGTATATACAATGTGCGGAACGAAAATAATCCCGTGCAAGCCAAGGTTAATCTGAATCTTGATTTTTCGGGTATGATCGATTATCGGTTCCGGGTGAAGGGGACTCCTTTCGTGCTGAGTTATCAGCTGAAAGTCCCCCTGGTTGGAGCCGGTTTTGCACCGGAGTATGGCCAATCGTATTACGAAATCTTCCAACTGGGGAATACTTCGGGTATTGTACATCTGCTCTCTTTACACAATCAATGGGCATTTCAGAATCTCTTAACGCTGGAAGTCCCTTTCTGCAAGAACTCTTTGCGGATCGGTTATTTCAATAACATTTACCAGACACGCATTCATCATCTCGAGACCTCGTTAATCTCTAATTGCATCTTACTGGGTATTTCGGGCGATATCTTTCATCTCGACCGGAAAAAGCGGATTCTAAGTGGAAAGTATTAGTTCGCAGTATTTTTAGTGGAGCTCATAAGTCATAGTCTTTGATGTTTATTATCCCCGATATTCTATGAAGAAAGTTATATGCATCCTGTTGATATTGATGACGGTTTCCTGTATCAGGGAGCCTGAATATTCGAATACGCCTAAAGGAAACTTTGAAGCGCTCTGGAGTCTGTTGGATGAGCGCTACTGCTTTTTTACCTATAAAAATATCGATTGGGATAAGATTCACGACAAGTATGCCGCCCGCATCAGTGACAAAATGAACGAGGAGCAGCTTTTCGGCGTCATGTCGGAGATGCTTAAGGAGTTGAAAGACGGACATGTCAATCTTTATTCTGCATTCGATGTGTCGCGTTACTGGGACTGGTTTGATAAATATCCTTCCAACTTCGACGATAGCATTCAGAAAAAATATCTGGGGGATAATTACAAAATCGCATCCGGCATAAAGTACAAAGTGCTCGACGATAATGTGGGGTATATGTATTATGAAAGCTTTACAAGTTCGGTAGGGGATGGGAATCTCGACCAGGTTATTTCCCGATTCAGTCTATGCAACGGAATCATTATCGATGTGCGTAACAATGGCGGCGGTGATCTGACCAATGTCGATGTGATCGCTTCGCGTTTTATCAATGAGCGCCAGCTTGTAGGATATATCTCTCATAAAGTAGGTAAAGGGCATAATGATTTTTCCACTCCCTATCCCAAATACCTCGAAGCAACCGGCAGGCTTCGTTATCAAAAGCCGGTAATTGTGCTCACCAATCGTCATTGCTACAGTTCGGCCAATGACTTTATCAGTGTGATGAAGCAGCTTCCCAATGTTACCATTCTGGGGGATAGAACCGGGGGAGGCAGCGGTCTACCCTTTCACTCCGAATTGCCTAATGGCTGGTCTATCCGGTTCTCGGCAAGCCCCATGTACGATGCAGATATGAATCAGACGGAATTTGGCATCGATCCCGATGTCAATGTGCAAATGTCGAAAACGGATATGGCCAAAGGTATAGATACCATTATCGAAGCGGCTCGTAAGCTGATCAAAGAGAAGAGCCAGACTATTTAAGTAAGCGTCATGCTACCATGCTCATCGGGGCTATGCCCCTTTTACACGCTCTGCAGTCATGAATACTTTGCTTATAGGTTCTCTATAGGTTGAGTATAGGTTGGCTTTACCTATTCATAGACATAACATAGAGATATAATAGTCATGATATAGTCATATAATACTCTTTATAAAGACTATTATATCTCTGTGTTACTACTATATCTATTTTCTATTTCCAATATTTATACCTAAAGTCAACCTATAACGAACCAAGAAAGAACCTTAAATAAAGGGTTTGATTTTATAGATATCGGGATATTTATATCTAAGAATCCGAATCAAATATTTCAATTTGCAATATTAATTACTATACTCACTATACTTTTGTATATCAGTATTCAACTAATGAAATGTACTGATGAAGATAGGTGTCTGATAAATTAGAACAAATTTCAATAGGGTTATAGGTGTTAGGTAAATAGATGCTACACTCTGGTGTAAAAGATTTTCATGATGGTTAGTGATAAATTATGTGTAGTGCGTAGTTGGATTGGAGTGATTTTTTCACTCCAATCTCATTTTTAGGCTATGTGAAGCTTTGTGATACCATTTAGCCGTATTCCCCGGCGGGTTCCAAAATCAAATCCCGTACTTCTTGGAAACTTAATCCGAAATGGTCATTTATGACTACATTCCATCGTTACTCTATGCCCTTTCAGTAAGCCCGGATAGGTTTCCCCCCAAAAAAAACATATCAGCTAAATATTATGATTAAAACCAGATCTGCAAAATGTCAGACAAATCAATATAGCGTTACATTATCTGGTGAATTCATTATGTAAACCGGGATAAATTATGGTTGTGTTGAACTTAGAAATAATATGTACAAGAAAATCTTGAGCTTGGTTGCATATTAATCTAAATAGGCAAATGAACAGGGGATATTGTTGTATTGTTGCTTGATTATGTTGACCCCGATCGATCTGTAAGCCGCTTTGTTGAGGATAAGTGAATCTAAAAATAACCTCCATTACTAATGCTATTAGTGTAATAAGAAAGACAGGTTGTCTATATGTGCGTTTCTCTTAAGGGGGAGTTGATTTTTTTTTATTGAATGGTGTTGTTATATGCTGGATTGATTTGACGCTACAGTATTTGAATATCAATGATTTGTGATGACGAAGTGTTTAAGTCCAGTTTTAATAGAGTGAATACCATGCGTGTATATGCTGAGAGGCCGTGTATGATTCTATCCTGTAAAAGAAAGTATTAAAGAATAGTAACCTTAATCATTTAACTATCGGTTGTTCATAGATGTCTACAAGTCCGAAAAGAATATCCAATAGTGACACACAAAAATTGATGACCGAATTAATTTTACAAAACAGATTTGTACGTGTTCTCGCCTGTGGTGATCATTGGATTGATTGATGACCTTATTGTATATCATATAATCCTTGTCTCATACGGGTTTGTTTTCCCGGAATATTTTTGTCACCGGACGATAATATAGAAAGTCTGTTTTTCTAATACCAGGTTCTTTCCTTTGTATTGTAAGCAGTATTGTTAATCTTAAAAATAAATTTATTATGATCAGGATCAGAGGCGATAGTTAATCCCATTCTTTGTTTAGGCAAAAAGCTGAAAGTAGCAAGTGTTGAATCGTTTACGCATGCGGGCTACTTTAGAGCTAATTTCATTAGTTGCTAATTGAAATAATCTATTTAATAACTTAATTGAGAATATAATGAAGAGATTATATGAAATTCTTTACATAGAGTTTCTTTTTTCACCAAAGAAGAAAATAAGGCAGACCGGTTTGTTGCTCCTTTCTCTGCTTCTCTTGAGTTCGGGACTTGTTGCCCAAAACAATAATGTGGTTAAGGGGCGTGTCCTTGACGACAAGAAAGAGCCGTTAATCGGAGCTACAGTTGTGGTTAAGGGGCTTAAAGGGACAGGTACTGTAACTGATATAAATGGTCAGTTTACATTGAATATGCCATCAGGCAAACAGGCTATTGTTGTCACTTATATTGGTTTCCAGGCACAGGAGGTAAATGTGGCTGGTAAAAAAACTGTTGCTGTAGTTCTGGTTAGCGATAGTCATACGATGAATGAGGTGGTAGTTGTCGGTTTTGGACAGCAGAAAAAGACAAGTGTAGTTGGTGCTATTGCGCAAACTTCAGGCAAAGTCCTTGAACGTACAGGTGGCGTTTCAAGTTTAGGTGCAGCCCTTACCGGAAATCTACCCGGGGTCGTCACGATGCAAACCACCAGTAAACCAGGAGAGGATGATCCGCAGATTGTTATACGAGGTGTAAGCTCATGGAATAATAGTAACCCTCTAATCCTTGTTGATGGTATTGAGCGACCAATGAGTAGTGTCGATATTAATTCCGTAGAATCTGTATCTGTTTTGAAAGATGCTTCTGCAACTGCTGTTTATGGTGTGCGAGGTGCAAATGGGGTAATTCTTATCACAACAAAAAGAGGTGTTGAAGGGAAAGTTAAGGTCGATGTCGGATTTAGTGCATCGATGAAAGACCCGTCAAAACTTCCGGGTAAATATGACGCATATGATGCGCTTGATATAAAAAACAAAGTTATTGAGTATGAGTTGAATGCATTTCCTAATACATTTTCATACTACAGACCTCAATCATTCATTGATAATTATCGTAATCAAACAACACAGGAGCAAAGAGAACGATATCCCAATATTGATTGGCGGGATTTGATGTTTAAGAATTTTGCCATGTCATATAATGCAAACGTAAATGTATCTGGGGGGACTAAATCAGTTAAATACTTTGCTGCATTAGATTATGCAAACGAAGGAGATATTGTTAGTTTGTATCCAAGTGGTAGAGGTTATAACTCAGGATATGCTTACAATAGATTAAACTCCAGAGCAAACCTGGACTTTGACCTGACAAAAACAACAACATTCAAAGTTAACCTTTTTGGCTCATATGGCAGAAAGAAACAGCCTTGGAATGTCGTGTCTGAGGGGTATTTGTGGGCCGCTGCTTATAGCCTTCCACCGGATGTTTTCTATCCCAGATATTCTGATGGATCTTGGGGATTTTTACCGACATCAGAGGTAAATGCCCCTAACTCTTTAGCAAGTATGGCTACTGGAGGTGATAATGAAATTACCACCACTCGTTTGACGACTGACTTCTCCTTGAATCAGGACTTGGGCATTTTGTTAAAAGGGCTATCTGCAAGAGCTACTATTTCTATTGATAACTCTTTTGTTGAGAGTTCAAGAGGTATTAATGATGGATTAAATATTCAAAAAAAATACATTGACCCTGTAACCGGCAATGTGATGATGGGTACCTTGAGTGACGGTACTACCAATTTTGATTTTTATCCGTCAATTAGCTGGAGTACTAATGCTGGTACTGTCGAAGACTGGAGTACTTATCGTAATCTGAATTATCAGCTACAGTTATTTTACAATGGTCACTTTGGTGGTCATAATGTAACTGCTATGGGTAACTTCGCACGCCAATCGGGAGCCACCGGTTCATCTCTCCCTTCTTATCGTGAAGACTGGGTGTTCCGTACTACATATAATTATAAAGACAAATATTTTGTCGAATATAATGGTGCCTATAATGGTTCTGAGAAGTTTAGTAGCGCTAATCGTTTTGGATTCTTCTCTTCTGGTGCAATTGGCTGGATGATCAGTCAGGAGAAATTCATGAAAAGCTTAACATTTCTGGATATGTTGAAGCTGAGATATTCTTATGGTCTCATTGGTGATGATGCTATAAGTGGACGTTGGCTTTATATGGATGTCTGGAATAGTGGTACAAGACAATCTGTGTTGACTAATGGTTCACAAGGAGAGTTAAGTCCCTACAAATGGTACAATCAAGCTAATATTGGAAATAATAATGTACAGTGGGAAAAAGTTACAAAAAAGAATTTTGGAGCGGACTTCTCTTTCTTTAAAAACCTGATTGCCGGTAGTGTTGATGTTTTTAAAGATCACCGTACGAATATTCTTATGGATGGAAATCTGAGAGCTATTCCTTCATATTTTGGCTTTACTCCTCCTGTTGCTAATGTCGGAACGGTGGACGTAAACGGGTACGAAATTGAATTACGTTTAAGTAAAAAAATCACGAATGATCTGCGTTTGTGGGCTAATGGCAGTATGACTCATGCTGTTGATAAAGTAATAGATAAAGATGACCCTCAATTATTGGATGCTTATAGAAAGGCTGCTGGATATTCTAACAGACAAGTAAGATCTACCATTAGCAAAGGTTTCTATAATACATGGGATGAGTTATATGGTAGTACAGCTTTTGATACCAAAGATGGTAAGATCCCTGGAAATTATAGAATTGTTGACTTTAATGCCGATGGTATAATTAACGGGAATACAGATTCAGCGCCTTATGGCTATTCTTCCAATCCTCAGAATACTTATAATACCACTTTGGGAATAGACTGGAAGGGATTCAGCTTGATGGCACAGTTTTATGGGGTTAACAATGTGACACGCTACGTAAGTATTGCTAGCTTTGGTCAAAACTACTTTAACAATGCATATGATGAAGGTACATATTGGTCTAAAGCTAATATGAATGCAGATTCACCAAATCCTCGTGTAAACAACAATAACTTGAATGATGCATCCTGGGGTACTCGTTGGTTATACGATGGTTCTTATATTCGTCTTAAAAATGCTGAAGTAGCATATACTTTTGACTCAAAACAAGTAAAAAGTATTGGTCTTCAGTCATTGCGTCTCTATGTTAATGGAAATAACCTCTGGTTATGGACAAGAACACCGGATGACAGAGAGGTGAATGGGGGAACTGGTTATCCATTGGTGAAACGTTTTAATTTTGGAGTTAAGATTACGTTGTAAATTTGCAATAAGATGAAAAAACAAATAAAAACTATCCTTTGCAGTAGCTTATTTATTTTAGTGGCGGGAGTAGTGACTTCTTGTACAAGCTATTTAGATAAGGAACCTGCATCTACTTTCGATCCTGAGACTATTTATAAAAACTTCTACAATTATCAGGGCGCTACGGAAGAGTTGTACAATTGTATTCCAGACTTTGCCAATAAAGACAATAATAACTTCTTCAATTTAGGTGATGAGGAATTTTGGCAGGTGAATGCCGCCAGTCAGAATGCGTTTTGTGCTAATGTTGACAATGGTAACTTTTGGGAATGGGCGCAGACCGGATATGGAGCTTGTTGGTTCAATAACGGTAACTTTCAGACTGACAATGAAAGACGAAATAAAGGTTTATGGCCAGGCTGCTGGTATGGTATCAGAAAAGCCAATATGCTTTTGGCTAATCTGAATAAGCTCGAAGGTACTCAAGCTGAAAAAGACTTGATTGCCGGTCAGTGCTATTTTTTCAGAGGCTGGTTTTATTTTCAGTTGATTCAGTACTGGGGAGGTATGCCTTACATTACGCATGAGATTCCATCGGATCAAAAGCCGACTTACCCTCGTTTGAAGTATAGTCAATGTGCCGATTCAATTGACAAGGATCTTAACAGAGCGTATGAATTGTTGCCAAATGAATGGGATAAGATTCCGCAAGGACTTATGACTCAGAATAAAAATGAGCTGCGCATTAATAAATGGATGGCATTGGCTTATTTAGGCAAGAATAGCTTGTGGGCTGGCAGTCCTTTGATGAATATGGCATCAGGTGGAGCTGAAGAGTATAATAAAACGTACTGCAAAAAAGCTGCTGATTATTTAGGTACTTTATTAGATTCATGTGCAACTGGACAATGTAAATATAAGTTGGTGCCATTTAGTAAATATTCTGATTTGTATTACAACAGTGGCCAAAGCGGCAGATTGCCTGGATCGGCAACAGTAGGTAGTGACTACTATGTAGAAGCCATTTTCCGCGGTCCTAATTATGGTGGTTCAAACGTATCAATGCAAGCTCAGTATCTGTGTGCTGGAAGTGTTTTAGATAACAGAAGTTGGTCACTTTATCCAACTGCTAATTATGTAAACTATTTCGGTATGGCAAATGGTTTGCCTATTAATGATCAAAACAAAGCTGATGTAGCAGATCCGGTTTCTGGTTATGATGTAAATTATCCTTGGAAAAACAGAGACCCACGTTTTTATATTAATTTCGGATTTGATACTCAGAAGCAAGTTAATTCGACAAGTTCAACCGATGCTAAGAAGTTTCAATACGCTAACCTTTATACCGGTGGTAACTATAGAAACCCAACGAGTGGAAGTAATACCGGCTATCTACTTATGAAATTTGATCCACTTGGATTTAACAAGTATGATAACGGATTCAATAATGTGCAGATTCACCCGGCTTGGTTACGTCTGGCTGAAGTCTATTTAATGTATGCCGAAGCTGCAGCCATTGCAAATGGAACAGACGCTGGTGCTGCTTATGCAACGTCATCAACAAGTAGTATGAAGGCGTATGAAGCGATTAATGTGGTTCGTGACAGAGCTGGTGTAGGGCACGTAGCTGATAAGTATCTTTCTTCTCTATCCGGGTTTATGTCAGAGGTGAGACGTGAGAGAGCTGTCGAATTGGCTTACGAAGGACACCGTTTTAATGACTTACGTCGTTGGCACTTATTGGCTAAA
Source organism: Bacteroidales bacterium (assembly GCA_963668555.2). Classification (GTDB taxonomy): domain Bacteria; phylum Bacteroidota; class Bacteroidia; order Bacteroidales; family UBA7332; genus CAXXIC01. The sequence continues at coordinate 1,588,901 of CAXXIC010000001.1, read as the reverse complement.
TATCCGTACAATACGAAGACAAAAATTGAATTTGATCGTGTGGTTACTCCGATAGTTGGTAGTGATGGTGTTCCAACCAACAACTTCACCGATAAAACAGTGCCTCAGAACAATAAGATTATCAATCTGAAAGAATCTGTTCTTTTCGAACGTAATTATTCTGAAAAACACTATTGGTTCCCATTGACACAAAAGGATGCCAGTATGTATATGGAATTCTATCAGAATCCAGGCTGGTAATCATAAATATTTAATCGAAAAACTATACAACGATGAAATATATTAAAATAGGATTTTTTATATGCGTTATTCATATCTTCTTTACGCAAGCAGTGAATGCGCAAAATAACAAAATAGATGTCGCTGCTATTGTGCTTGATGCTCAGGGGAATCAAATTTCGGGAGCTGTAATCACAAGCGATAAAGATAATGCGAGTGCTGTAGCTAATGCGTCAGGTCAGTTTTCAATTACTGTGCCTGAGAATAGTTTATTGACAGTTAAGGCTATTGGGTATGAGTCTAAAGTTGTCGCTGCTAAATCAAATTTGAAAGAAATTGTGCTTATGCTTGATGAAACAGGTTTAGTGCAAGTCGCTTTTAAGAAAGTAAATAGTGCAGACATACTTGGTGGCGTATCTAAGCTGGATGTTGTTAAGCTTCTGGATAATGTTTTCTATACTTATAGTTTAGACAATATTGCCAGTTATATCCCTGGATATAGCGGTAACATTTGGGGACAAGGGGATAAACTTGTTATTGTAGATGGAATTCCCCGAGATCAATACAATGTGATTCCATCTGAAATAGAGCAAATCACCGTTTTGAAGAGTGCTGCTGCTGTTGCGCTCTATGGTAGTCGTGCTGCAAAAGGAGTTGTGTCTATTATAACTAAACGAGGATTGAATTCTGGAAATAAGTTTAATGTAACATTGAACACAGGATTGTATGTGCCTAAACGCTATGCAGAATATTTAGGGTCTGCCGAATATATGACATTGTATAACGAAGCTTATAAAAATGATTATCCGGCGGCATCTACTACTCCGTATGCTACCCTTGATATTGAAAATACAGCATCAGGGAAGAATCCGTATCGCTATCCAAATGTTGATTTTTACTCATCTGATTATTTAGCTAAGTCTTATAATCGTCAGGATGTAACAGCTGAATATACCGGAGGTACCGATCGGGCTCGTTTTTATGCAAACATCGGATATTACCATACTACATCATTGCTGAATTTTGGTCATGGTAAGGATGAAGGCGAAAATCGTTTTAATGTAAGGGCAAACCTTGACCTTAAAATAAGCAACAGAATAACCAGTAAAATCAACTCAAGCATTACCTTTTATGATAATGTGTCTGCTCAGGGTAGTTATTGGAGTAATGTTGCAACTTTTCGTCCCAATATCATCACACCGTTGATCCCAATAAGCTACTTGAATCCGAATGATGCGGTATCTCAGGGGTATGTGAAGAATAGTAGCTTCCTGATGGACGGTAGTTACTTGTTAGGTGGTTCTTCTACCCAGCAAACGAACCCTTTTGCAGATGTATTGACCAGAGGTCGTATTGAGGGCACAACCCGCAAATATCAGTTTGATGCAACGTTGAATTTTGATCTTGCTTCGGTATTGAAAGGGTTGTCTTTTGACACTCAGTTTGGCGTTGACTACAATACCACTTATAAGCAGAATATTGATGATAACACTTATGCTGTTTATGCTCCTACTTGGAATAGTGCGACAATGCCAAATGATACGATTACCTCTTTGAAACAATATGGAACAGACAATCCTACCAGATCGCGTAGTCTTTATGATGCTTATCAACAGCAGACTATGTTTGTGTCAGGTGCTTTGAAGTATAATAATACTTTTAGCAAAGATCATAATGTATCTGCAATGTTGCTAGGTCATATGTACAGATTAGGAGAGTCGGAAGTATATCATGCCGTTGGCAATGCTAACATGGGTTTACAGGCGACGTATAATTATAAGCATAAATATTATGTAGATTATACCGGAAACTTAGTTCATTCTGCGAAGTTGGCTCCGGGACATCGTAATGAGCTTTCTCATACGGTTTCTTTAGGCTGGAGAATAAGTAATGAGGATTTCTTTCCTAAATCAAACATTGTCAATGATCTTAAGTTAACCGCTTCTGCAGGTGTGTTGAAGACAGACCTAAGCTTTACAGGAGAGAACGCTGGATATTCTTGGTATAAGAGTATTTACTCTAACTCAGCAGGTGCGTATTTTTCTTGGCAAGAAGGTCGTCAACTTAGAACAACAGATATCACTCGTGGCGAAAACTTAGGTTTAGCATTAGAACAAAGAAAGGAATTTACTACCGGGATCGAAGCTTCCTTGTTTGATCGAACTTTACAGCTCAACGGGTCATATTTTTATAACCGGATGGACGGAATACCGATGAAGTTAACCAATATCTATCCTGGCTTTATGCAAGTATCTGGTCCTTCATCGAGTTCTTTTGTTCCGTATATTAACTATAATATTGATCAACGTCAGGGCTTTGACTTAGGACTGAATGTTAATAAGCGTATCCATCAAGTTGATTTAAGTATAGGGATGGTGGCAACCTATTACGAAACTAAAGCATATAAGCGCAGTGACGTGAACTATACTGATGAGTATCAGTATCGTCAAGGTAAGCCTTTTGATGGTCTTTGGGGATTGAAATGCTCAGGTTTTTATACTCAGGATGAGGTTGCTGCTATTGATGGAACCAAGGAACATCCCAACCCTACTTTTAGTACGGTTCAAGCAGGAGACCTGAAATATCAGGATATAAACGGTGACGGTCTTATTGATGGAAGAGATGAAGTTTATTTAGGTCGCAGTGGTGCATATGGATCCCCATTAACACTGGGTCTTAATATTACTGCTAAATGGAATAACTTCACACTGTTTGCACTTGCTAATAGCGGCACCGGATCTTACGGATTCAAGTCTGGATCATATTATTGGGTGTCAGGAACAACAGCCAAATATTCAGCAGTTGTACGTGGCCGTTGGACTCCAGAGACAGCAGCAACAGCTACTTATCCTCGCTTAACTACTACGAGCGGTTCTAATAATTTTAGAAACTCAGATTTCTGGTTATATAAAAATGATCGTATTAATTTGGCGAAGATTCAACTTTCTTACGATGTTCCCAAAAGATTTCTGGCCAAATCATTTATTTCTGGCTTAAACTTTTACATAAGCGGTAATGATTTGTTGGTTATTTCTAAAGAAAGAAAGCTTATGGAAACAAACATAGGAAGCACACCTCAATGCAGATATTACTATCTGGGAACGAAAGTTGCATTTTAAAGTTATAAGTTAGAATAAAAATAAAACGACAATGAATAGAAATATATTTGTAATTCTAATTCTCGCTGTATTGTTTGTCAGTTGTGATGATGTTTTTGATCCAGCTATAGAGAATAATCGAGACAAGAATACGACCTATGTCGAGCCAAACTTTGGGCAAGGGCTACTGACCCAGGGATATGCGAGAATCCCGTCAAATAACTGGTCCTTTAATGATGTCGCAACAGACGATGCTGTAACGAATATTACTGGTGATGGTTATCGAGCGATGGCTACCGGATCATGGACGGCCAGCGTCAATGCAACAGATCGTTGGTCGAGTTGTCTTAGTGGTATTCAGTACCTGAATCTTTTCCTTTCAGAAGTGAACAAGATGACATTTGCAAAGGATGCTAATTCTGATAAGCTTTTTAAAGATCGTATGACGGGAGAAGCTTTTGGACTTCGGGCTCTTTTAATGTACAATTTGTTGCAAGCGCATGCTGGTTGGGTAAAAGGAAAACTTCTTGGATTTCCTATATTTCTAACTGAGCAGACACTTACATCTGATTTCAATCTGCCTCGTGCGGATTTTAATAAGTGCGTAGAGCGAATCTATAACGATATAGATAGTGCGCAATTTCATCTTCCATTGGATTATAAAGATTTAGCTAATAATGCGGCCATTCCTTCTGAATATCAGGCTAAGGGAGTGGCAGATTATTCAGTGTATAACCTTGTTCTTGGTCAGAAATTCACAGGCCTTATGAGTGGTCGTATAATGAAGGCAATTCGTTCGCAAGTTGCTTTGTTAGCAGCCAGTCAGGCATATACTGGTACTGACGGCTCGACTGGTACATGGGAAGATGCTGCTAAGTATGCTGCTGAGGTTCTCAAATTAGGTAGACCTATTGCTGCTCCTACATATGGGTTAGCCCCTTATGCAAGTGGAGTGACTTGGTTTAATAACTCGACTGAAATTAATGCATTGACAAATGGTGCAAATACAGTTGAAACAATATGGAGAGCAGGAACAAGCAATAACCGGGATTTAGAGACTCAAAATTATCCTCCTACTCTGAATGGTCAGGGACGCATCAATCCTACTCAAAATTTAGTAGATGCATTCCCAATGGCGAATGGGTATCCTAAGGATCTGAGTGCTGGTACATCTAAAGTATTCGATCCATCAAAGCCCTATGATAACAGAGATCCACGTCTGAAAGCCTTCGTGCTTGTTAATGGTGCTACATTGAGAAGCACTACGATTAACATGACATCGGGCGATGATGCTGTAAATGCGAAACCAACTTCGAGTCGTACCAGTTATTATATGCTTAAGTTGCTTAGACAAGATGTTAACGTTATGTCAGTGGGAGCCAATACGCAGTTACATTATAAACCACGTATTCGTTACACCGAGATATATCTTAATTATGCTGAAGCGGCTAATGAAGCCTGGGGGCCTAAAGGTGATCCAATGGGTTACGGTTTTTCAGCATATGATATTATCAAAGCGATTCGCAGTAGAGCATTGAATATTACTAATGATCCGTATCTTGAGACTATTAGCGATAAAGATGCTATGAGAACGTTAATCCGTAATGAACGTCGTCTTGAGTTATGTTTTGAAGGATTCCGTTTCTGGGATTTGCGCCGTTGGAAGGTTAATCTTTCAGAGCTAAATGCTCCAGCGTTGGGTATTACGTTATCAGGAACTGTTAGTAGTCCTGTATTCAGTGCACCTTCTGTTGTTGAGTCAAGAGTGTACGGAAATTATATGTACTATGGACCAATTCCTTACGGCGAAACTGTAAAATGGAGTAATCTACTTCAAAATGATGGTTGGAAATAAAAATATTCAGAAATAAAAGAAATATGAAAAAACTAATTTTGTTTTTATTGGTTTTGACTTCGTTATCCGCATGTCAAAATCAAGATATAGAATTCCCTGACTTTAAATATTCAGCTGTCTATTTTGCTTATCAAACTCCGGTAAGAACTATCACTTTGGGAGAAGATTTCGTTAATACAGATCTGGATAATCAGCACAAGTGTAAAATTTTCGCTACAATTGGCGGTGTTTACAATACTAAAAAAGATGTGACCATTGATTTTGTAGTGGCAGACACTATTTGTACCGGTTATTCATTTGATAAGGTAACACCAAGTAGACCAATTCTTCCTATGCCACATGATTATTATACTCTGGCATCTAACCAGATTGTAATTAAGAAAGGGGAAATTTCCGGTGGTGTTGAAGTGCAACTGACAGATAAATTCTTTCAAGATCCTTTGGCGATTGCGAATAATTACGTGATTCCGTTGAAAATGACTCACGTGACTAATGCTGATTCAATATTGTGCGGAAAAGTGCTTATTGCTGGTACACAGCCAAGAATCTTGAATAAGAAAGGATGGGATGTAGTAGGGAAGGATTATGTTTTATATGCTTTAAAATATATCAATACATGGCATGGAACTTATCTTAGAAGAGGAACCGACAATATCACAGGGGCAGTCAATGCGACCATTATCAGACACCCCAAGGATATAACTGTATTTGATTATTATACTGATAACGCAGCCGATTCTAAGTATCGTTGTGATTTATCGACTATATCTCTTAATGATATAAACTTTCCTGTAACTCTAAAAGATGCAACAGGCGCATCTTTTGTATGTAAATTAGTTCTGAGTTATAATACTACTACTGGTAAATTTTCAGTTTCTTCATCATCTCCTTCTACTTTTACAGCAACTGGTACAGGGGAGTTTGTAAAAAAAGGAGAGAAGAATAGCTTTGGTAATCAGGATAGAGATGTCTTTTATCTGGATTATACAATTAACCACACTGGAAAAAACATGGTTGTTGCGACAAAAGATACTCTTTTGTTGAGAAACAGGGGTGTAGTGATGGAAACCTTTACAGTAAAATAATAGGTTGAAAGATATAATCTGGTTTATTCAGTTCAGACCAATTAATTTGTATAGACTCTTGCTATACTGCAATTCTTGAGCGTTATACAATTTAGTTCTTACATCAGCTGAATTACATATGAGGCGATCCTAACGGGTCGCCTCTTTTGGTTATAGACAACACTTAGTTAAATAGCTATCATACCTGGTTTTGTTGTAAGCCTTAGTAGCTATCCTCTAGAAAACCCTCATTTACAGCTATAATTCGAGATAAATTGAAAAAAAATATTTGAAATCATTAATGGAATATCTGATAATGTCAATGTAAGAATGTCGTGTGTTTTATTTTTGTTTTGAGATTTGGACGAGGCTATTTCAGAGGAAGTTATCCGATAGTAATGTGCAGGATAAATAGATTCTGGTCCAATTCTCATTAGTAGATAATATCTTATTCAACCGATTAATTATAATTAAATATTAAAATGAAAAGATCTAAATTCGATGTTCTGCGGAATCGACAGATGTCAATCCTGTTGGTTCTTATGGTGTTATTCAATTTTGCGGAATCAAAGGGGAGTGCCCCGTCAAAAAATGCTCCGCTATTTTCTCAATTTTCCTACCAGGGGAATGACCGTATCTACAAAGAAAATCCACTACAGGCCGATGAGTTTTATACCCCGATTTTGCAGGGATGTTATCCTGACCCCAGTATTACCCGTAAGGGTGATGATTTTTATCTGGTAAACTCTTCTTTTGCATTTTTTCCCGGAGTGCCTATTTTTCATTCCAAAGATTTGGTAAACTGGAGACAGATTGGCCATGTACTGGATCGGAAGTCTCAGCTGAAACTGGAGAAATCCGGTATGTCGGCAGGTATTTATGCGCCTGATATCAAGTATAATCCCTATAACGATACTTTCTATATGATCACGACCCAGATTGCCGGAGGTATGGGGAATATGGTGGTAAAAACGAAAGATCCGCTTAAAGGATGGAGCGATCCGATCAAATTGCAGTTTGACGGAATTGACCCATCGTTATTTTTCGATGATAACGGTAAAGCCTATGTTGTACACAATGACGCACCTCCGAAAGGTCAGGAACTTTACAATGGTCACCGTGTGATTAAGGTTTGGGAATATGATCTTCAGAATGACCGGATTATTCCGGGTTCAGACAAAATCATTGTGAATGGTGGTACTGATATTACCGAAAAACCAATCTGGATTGAAGGCCCCCATATGTATAAGAAAAATGGTCGTTACTACTTAATGTGTGCTCAGGGTGGGACCGGTGGCTGGCACAGCGAGGTGATTTTTATCGGAGATAGTCCTAAAGGTACTTTTGTTCCTGCGAATAACAATCCGATACTCACACAAAGATATTTTGCAAAAGACAGAGCAAATAAAGTAGACTGGACCGGTCATGCTGACTTGGTAGAAGGCCCCGATGGAAAATATTATGGTGTATTTCTGGGTGTACGTCCGAATGAAAAAAGTCGCGTGAATACAGGGCGTGAAACCTTTATTTTGCCGATTGACTGGAGTGGCGTATTCCCGGTATTTGAAAACGGACTTATTCCTTTAAAGTCAAAACTGAAAATGCCCAAAGGAGTCACCAATCAAACCGGTCAGAACGGATTTATGCCTAATGGTAATTTTACCTTCAATGATAATTTCACATCCCCAAATATGGATCTCAGATGGATCGGAGTAAGAGGTCCGCGTGAAGATTTTGCAACTATAACCAAGAAAGGTTTAATCATCAATCCGTTTGCAACAAACATCAAAGACGAGGTGCCGACATCGACATTGTTCTATAGACAACAACACCTTGCATTTGATGCTAAAGTGACTGTAAAATACACGCCAAAATCAGAGAAAGAGCTGGCCGGTATAGTTTGCTATCAGAAAGAGTCATTTAACTATGTATTTGGTATTACCAAAAAAGGAAAAGATGTTTATCTGGTATTGCAACGGACAGAGAGAGGAAACTCAACGCTCGTTGCAAGTGAAAAGATCGACGTGAAATCTCCTTGCCAGTTACAGGTAGTGGCTGATGGTGATAATTACAAATTCAACTATTCAGCAGACGGAAAAGACTTTAAAAATCTGGGTGGAACAGTATCCGGAGATATTCTTTCGACAGACGTGGCGGGCGGATTTACCGGAGCTTTTATTGGCTTGTATGCGACATCTGTAAACGATATTCAACCGTAAAACAAACTATGTTAGCCTTTTGGAGTGGTATTGAGATAATATCACTCTGAAAGGTTATCTTGTTTTTAGCCTCACATATACCCTGATTAATCTATAATTTATATTATGAAAAAAATAAGAGCAATTAGTACCCTATTGCTGATGAGTCTGGCAATAATCGGGTGCTATGCAGCCCAAAAGAAGCCCTCAAAATCGGTCAATCAACCGCCGGCTATTCAAAACAGCACCACTTATACCAATCCCATCATGTGGGCCGATGTTCCCGACCTGTCGGTAACCCGATCAGGCAGTGACTTTTACCTGATCAGTACAACTATGCACCTGATGCCGGGAGCTCCGATCATGAAATCGAAGGATCTGGTTCATTGGGCTCCGGTCAGCTATGTTTTTGAAAAGCTCACAGATACTCCTAAATATGACTTGAATGAGGGAACCGTTTACGGTCGTGGTCAGTGGGCGTCATCCATTCGTTATCATAAAGGAAGATTCTACGTGTTATTCTCTCCGAATGACAATCCTCACAAAGCATACATTTATACAACTACCAATCCATCTGGAAAATGGGAAGTGCTATCGAGAACACAACATTTTCATGATGCTTCTCTGTTCTTCGATGATGATGACAGGGTATATGTTTTCTCCGGGACTGGTTCTCTGAATGAGCTGAAGAGTGACCTGTCAGGCGTAAAACCGGATGGCATAAACATGAAAATATTTGAAAAAGATCCTGAAGAGACCGGATTGCTCGAAGGGAGTCAGGTGGTTAAGCACAATGGCAAGTATTATTTGCTGATGATTTCCTGGCCAAGAGGCGGTAAACGCAGACAAGTATGTTTCCGTGCCGATAAAATTACCGGACCCTACGAGAAAAAAGTTATTCTGGAATCTACTTTTAATGGCTTCCCTTACGTAGGACAGGGATGCATCATTGACGATGAAAAAGGGAACTGGTATGGATTGGTATTCCAGGATCGCGGTGGAGTAGGGCGTGTGCCTCTCCTGATGCCTGTCCGTTGGATGGATGGCTGGCCGATGCTGGGTGACGAGAATGGTAAAGTACCGTTAACCGGTCAGGTTCCGTTGAAACCGTATGATACCGGTAAACGGATAGTGGAAAGTGATGATTTCAGCGCTTCGAAACTTAAAATCACCTGGCAATGGAACCACAATCCGATCAACAACGCCTGGTCACTAACCGAACGTCCGGGCTATCTCAGACTCAAGACAAACCGGATTGTCGATAACCTGTATGCTGCTCCGAATACGATCACCCAACGTATGGAAGGACCAAAATGCAGTGGTGTAACAGCATTGGATGTGTCGAAAATGAAAGACGGAGATATTGCCGGTTTCAGCGTATTCAACGGTCACTCCGGAATTTTAGCAGTGAAAATGGAAGGTGACAAGAAATATCTGACGATGTCCACCAATGTGGTTGATCTCGATAACACAACCAAGGCCATAACGAAAGTTACCGCCGAGGAAAAGGTTCGCATTGAATTGAATCAGAATATGATCTATTTACGCATCGACGGCGATTTCAATGTGGGCAAAGACCTGGCCACGTTTTGCTACAGTCTTGACAATAAGAGCTGGACACCTATCGGTTCTGAATATAAGATGATATTTGATTACCGAAAATTCTTTATGGGAAGCAAGTTTGCCATATTCAACTATGCAACAAAAGCCAGCGGAGGTTTCGTGGATGTTGATTTTTTCAACTACAAACGGTTTGCGAAATGAGAAGATTACTAATCGGGATGAGCATTGCTCTTTTAGGAACAATAGCATCGGCACAAACACAAGCAAAATCAAAGAAATCCACCTTGCAAATAGAGAATACAATCCATCAAACAGGCGCTTACCGGAATCTTTTTCTCGAAGCCGGGTACAATCAGGCCGAGATTGACAAGAAAGTAGCGAAAGCCTATTCTGAACTGTTTGAAGGTCCCAATCGTATATATTTCGAGGTCGGTGATTCTATGGCTTATGTGTCGGATGTCAAAAACCACGATGCTCGCACCGAAGGCCTTTCGTACGGGATGATGATTGCCGTTCAGCTCAACAAGAAAGATGTTTTTGACCGTATCTGGCGATGGTCGAAAAAATACCATCAACATCAGGAGGGCCCAAGGGAAGGTTATTTTGCCTGGAGTTACGATCCGAAGAATATGAAACGGAATTCAGAAGGAAGTGCTTCCGATGGTGAACTATACTACATTACCAGCTTGTTATTTGCATCGAACCGCTGGGGAAATGATACCGGGATTCATTATTATGCTGAGGCGCGCAGGATATTGGATGCCATGTGGAAAAAAGATGGTTCCGGTAATATTTATAATCTGATTAATGTGGAACACAAGCAAATCTCTTTTGTACCTGAAGGCAACGCTTACAGCTGGACCGACCCTTCGTATCACCTGCCTGCATTTTATGAAATATGGGCAGAGTATGCCAAAGACGGCCATGAGCAATTTTACCGGGCCTGTGCCGATACATCACGTATATTCCTTCACCGAGCCTGTCATCCGGTAACCAGCCTGAATGCTGATTATACCGAGTTTAGCGGAGCACCGCATCCGACGCACTGGATGCCGGCTGGCTTTCGTTACGATTCGTGGCGGGTACCGATGAATATAGCTATGGACTATGTCTGGTCTGGTAAAGACAGGGAATGGCAGGCAGGCTATGCTGCGAGATTTCAGAACTTCCTAAGATCGAAGGGAATTGACTCCTTTGAAGATCAATTCAATCTTGACGGTTCAACACCTGAGTTTATACTTAATGCAGGAGACGTGAAGAAGCTAAGGCATTCCTTAGGATTAGTGGCCACAGCTGCCACCGTATCGCTAATCGGTAACGATAAAAAGAGTCAGGACTTTGTCCATGCGCTTTGGAATGCTAAGCTCGAACCTTATGAGGATGGCTATTTTGATCCGTATTACGACGGATTATTGTATTTATTCAGTTTGATGCACTTGAGTGGCAAATATCAAATCATTACTCCTAAAAACTATTAATCTGATTTTTATCAATCACCTTAAAGATAAACCAACTTAAAAAAACATTTCCAATGAAACGAGTCATTTTATTCTTTTCCGTTTGTTTGCTATTTAGTCTTTCTTCCTTTTCGCAAAACACAGTAACTCCTGCGCCATTTGGTTTTGATATCGTTCGCGATGGTATTCCACATGGGAAAATTGATACCATTACTTACGCATCAAAAACCGTTGGAGCCAACCGAAAAGCGCTTGTATACACGCCTCCCGGCTATTCAAAGAACAAAAAATATCCAGTTCTCTATTTGTTGCATGGCATTGGCGGCAGCGAGAAAGAATGGTTTAACGAAGGGCAACCGCATGTAATTCTCGACAACCTTTATGCCGAAGGGAAACTGGACCCCATGATTGTGGTGTTGCCAAATGGTCGTGCCATGAAAGATGACCGTCCGGTAGGTAATATTTATGACGGCGTTAAAGTGCAGGCGTTTGCAACCTTCGAAAAGGATTTGCTGAACGACCTGATTCCATCTATTGAAAAGAAATATCCCGTGATAAAAGATCGCGAACATCGTGCTATCGCCGGTTTGTCGATGGGCGGTGGACAATCGCTCAACTTCGGATTGGGTAATCTGGATAAGTTTGCCTGGGTGGGTGGTTTCTCGTCAGCACCCAATACCAAACAACCGAAAGATTTACTTCCTAACCCCGAAATGGCTAAGCAAAAGCTAAAGCTGCTGTGGATTTCCTGCGGCGATAAAGACGGACTTATTTCTAACAGTAAACGAACTCACGACTATTTGAAAGCAAACAATGTTCCTCATATTTACTATGTTGATCATGGCTATCATGATTTCAAGGTTTGGAAAAACAGCTTGTATATGTTCTCTCAACTGCTGTTTAAACCGGTTGATACTTCAGCTTTCGATAAGATCAGCAACGTTGGCAGACCGGCTGAATCCAATGTGAGAGGAGCGAAGTATCCGCAACTATTGCCCGACGGACGTGCTATTTTCCGGATTAAAGCCCCGGAAGCCCAAAAGGTACAACTTGATTTTGGCAAAAAATACGACATGGTAAAAAACAGCGAAGGCGTATGGGAGGTAACCACCGATTCATTAAGTGAAGGCATTCACTATTACTCACTAATTATTGACGGTGTCGCAGTTGCCGATCCTGCCAGCGAAACTTTTTATGGCATGAGCAGGATGGCCAGCGGTTTCGAAGTCCCGTTTAAAGGCGACAGCTATTACGAAGTCAGAAATGTTCCTCATGGAGATATTCGCATCAAACGCTATTATTCGAATGTGACAAATTCATGGCGTGATTTCTACATGTACACACCTCCGGGATATGACCAAAACACGAGCGAGAAATATCCGGTACTTTATATTATGCATGGCGGAGGTGAAGATCAAAGCGGTTGGGCCACTCAGGGTAAAACCGACTTAATTATCGACAACCTGATTGCAGAAAAGAAAGCTGTGCCGATGATTGTGGTTATGGCCGATGGAAATTTTCCATTAAATGCTTTTGGATCAGAAGCTCTGAATGTGTTTGAAAAAGAGCTGAAACAAAATATCGTTCCGTTTGTAGAGAAAAACTACCGGGTGAAAACTGATGCAAAATATCGTGCCCTTGCCGGATTATCGATGGGTGGGATTCAAACCCTTTATGCTGGTGTCAGAAATACCGATATGTTTTCGTACCTCGGTGTGTTCAGCTCTGGTTGGCATGCTAACGCCAAAGAGATTTCTGATCCGCAGTATGAATTCATGAAGAACAATTCCGAAAAGATCAACAGCAACCTGAAACAGTTCTGGATTACTCAGGGCGGCAAAGAGGATATTGCCTGGAAGAATTGCCAAATCATGCTTTCCAAATTTGATGAGATGAAGATCAAATACGCCTATAGTGAGTATCCCGGTGGTCATACCTGGCCGGTCTGGAGAAATAATGTCTTCAAATTTGCCCAGCTATTATTTAAGTAGGAAACAGAGTATTAGCTCAAGTCAGGATTCCTTTTCATCACATACGGGATCCTGATTTTCCCTGTTTTATAGGATAAAAAAGGAGTTCCCAAAATGAAAATGAACAAATTTCTCATATTAATAGCTTTCTCATTAGGAGTAAATGCTATCACAGGTCAGAATCCGATAGTTCGGAACCAGTTTAGCGCTGATCCCACCGCCCGCGTTTTCAATGGTAAAGTATATGTTTTCCCGTCGCATGATATACCCACGCCTCCGCAAAAACAGGGACGCAAGGATTGGTTCTGCATGGCGGATTATCATGTTTTTTCATCCTCTAATCTGACCGATTGGACCGATCATGGTGTAATAGTTAGCCAGAATAAAGTGAACTGGGTCGATTCTACTTCCTACAGTATGTGGGCTCCGGATTGTATAGAAAGAAACGGCAAGTATTACCTCTACTTTCCGGCCAATAATAATATTGTGGATACGAACGGACGAAAAGGGTTTTCTGTTGGTGTTGCTATAGCCGATAAACCGGAAGGCCCCTACACCCCGCAGTCAGAGCCGATTAAAAATGTCCGCGGTATTGATCCTAATGTGTTTATCGACAAAGATGGACAAGCCTATCTCTATTGGTCTCAGCAAAATATATATGTGGCCAAACTGAAAGACAATATGCTGGAACTTGATTCTGAGCCACAGATTGTAGCTAATCTGCCCGAAAAAGGATTGAAAGAAGGCCCGTTCTTATTCGAACGGAAAGGTAAATACTACCTGACCTTTCCCCACGTAGAAAACCGGATTGAAAGGCTCGAATATGCCATGGGCGACAGTCCTGTGGGGCCATTCAAAATGACGGGGGTGATCATGGACGAGTCGCCTATGAACTGCTGGACCAACCACCAATCTATCATTGAATATCAGGACCAATGGTATCTGTTCTATCACCAAAACGAGTACTCGCCGAAGTTTGATAAAAACCGTTCCATCTGCATTGATAGTCTGCTCTTTAATGCCGACGGGACTATCAAGAAAGTGATAGCTACCAACAGAGGTGTTGGTTTGACTCTTGCAAATGAGAATATTCAACTGGACAGATACAGTAACTTGAGTAAAACAGGAGCTTCGATTGCTTTGCTAGATACAGCCAATACATTTGCAGGCTGGAAAACGATTCTGGCACCTAACGCATGGGTTCAATATAACTCTGTTAAGTTCAATGCATCATTAGCCAGGAAAGTTGTAGCTAAAGTACAAACATTATCAGGTGGTATGATGGAGATCCGTTTGGATAAAGGCGATAGTCCCGTTGTTGCAAGTGTAAAGATTCCAAAAGGATCGGGCTGGCAGACCGTCGAATCTACTGTGAAAACAATAAAGTCAGGAAATCATAATTTATTTGTTTCCCTTAAAGGACGTGGAAGCGTAGAGGTGGACTGGGTGAAGTTTAAATAGAAAATTACCTGGGAAAACCTGTAAGTATAATACTAATAGAAACTATTAAAGGATATCATTACAATGAATTACAAATCAGTAGCCGTTTTTGTAGTGGCTGTATCTACCAGCTTATTCTGCTTAGCCCAGACTAATCAGACTACAATTGTAGAAGATTTCAAGCCTTCTGCCGTAAATCAACCGGGACAAGAGTACCCGAAAGTCAACTCACAAGGCTATGCTCGATTCCGTGTCGTAGCACCACAAGCACAAAGCGTAAGTGTAAGTCTTGGATTAGGGGGTAGAGGAGGCACTAAACTCACCAAGTCAGAAGACGGCATCTGGGAAGGAACTACCGAAGGCCCAATGGATGAAGGTTTCCATTATTATCACCTGACGGTTGATGGGGGGACTTTTAACGATCCTGGTACACTGAATTTCTATGGTTCAGTGCGTTGGGAAAGTGGTATTGAAATACCAGCCCATGACAAGGATTTCTATGGTTTGAAAGATGTACCTCACGGTAACGTTCAACAGATTCTTTTCCCATCAAAGAGTACAAATACATCACGCAGAGCCTTTGTATATACTCCTCCGGGATATGATAAAGATGCAAAAAAACGTTATCCGGTTCTTTATTTACAGCACGGTTGGGGCGAGGATGAAACAGCCTGGAGTAACCAGGGACATGCCAATCTGATTATGGACAACATGATTGCAGAAGGTAAAATCAAACCATTTATCATTGTGATGACCTATGGAATGACAAATGATGCTAAGCCAGGCACTATCAGAAGTTTCAATGTAGGAACGTTTCAGACAGTTCTCGTTGACGAATTGATCCCTTATGTTGACGCAAACTTCCTTACATTGGCGAATAAACCTAACCGTGCTATGGCAGGTCTCTCTATGGGGGGTATGGAAACCCATGCGATTACGCTTGCCCGTCCTGACGTATTCTCGTATTATGCTCTTCTGAGTGGTGGCACTTACACTCCGGCCGAAATTAAGGACAAGTCGCAGGTGAAACTGATCTTCATGAGCTGCGGTAGTCGCGAAAACCCAGACGGAGTTAAGAAAGCTGCTGTTGACTTAAAAGCTGCCGGTTATAATGCTGTTTCTTACGTTTCTGAGAATACGGCTCACGAGTTTCTGACCTGGCGTCGCAGTTTGCATGAACTTGCTCCGCTTCTTTTTAAATAACCATCAATATCATAAAAACAGTTGAAATGAATTACAAATCGATAGCCGTTTTATTGACGGCAACATTAACCAATGGGCTTTGTCTGGCTCAAAATTCTGTAGTGGAGGATTTTAAAACTACAGCCACTACGCAACAAGAAAAGCAATATCCCCAGGTCAATTCCGAACGACGGGTGCGTGTTAGCATTCCGGCGCCTGATGCGCAGAGAGTTCAACTCGATATTGGCGGTGTGAAATATGATCTGAAGAAGGACGAAAAAGGAGTCTGGATCGGCGAATCGGCGCCTCAGGATGAAGGATTTCACTATTACCAGCTCTATATCGACGGAGCTTCGGTTCCCGATCCTGGAAGCTTGTATTATTATGGAGCCAGCCGATGGGGTAGCGGTATCGAAATCCCAGCCAAAGATCAGGATTTTTACGCTATAAAGGATGTTCCTCATGGCCAGTTACGCGAAACGCAGTATTACTCCAAGACTACAAAGAGCATGCGCCATGTTTACACTTACACCCCGCCGGGATACGACAAAGACAGCAAAAAATATCCGGTGTTGTATCTGCAGCACGGGATGGGCGAAAATGAAACCGGCTGGGGCAATCAGGGTCATGCTAACCTGATTATGGACAATCTGATTGCCGAAGGCAAGTCGGTTCCTTTTATCATTGTGATGGAAAACGGTAGTATCAACATAAACGGAATGCCCCGTGGCCCGAGACCGGGTGGTGCGCTGGGACAAGGAGCTCCACAGGGCGCTCCTGCAGAAAATGCTCTACGCATGGGAGCTGGTGGCCCAGGAGGGGGTATGAACTTTGCCGTACAATTCGAAAAGATACTCTTTGACGACCTGATTCCCTATATCGAATCCAATTTCCGTGTCATTGGCGATCAATCGCACCGGGCTATGGCCGGGCTATCCATGGGTGGTATGCAAACCCATTCCATTGTTGTTGCCAACCCCGACAAATTCTCGTATGTGGGTATGTTCAGCAGCGGAACTTTCTCTCCATCGGAAATCAAAGGTATCGATTCATTCAAAAAGAAAACCAAAGCCGTGTTTATGAGTTTTGGGGGTCGAGAAGGTGGCTCGGCTCGTATTGGCGCTGCTGCTGAAGAGTGGAATCAAATAGGAATCAAAGGAGTATCCTATGTTTCTCCCGAAACTGCTCACGAATGGCAATCGTGGAGACGCAGCTTGCACGAATTTGCCCCTCTTCTTTTTAAATAATTTGACAAATAAGATTAAGTTCATGGATATTAGACATACAATAATATTACTCGCCGCAGCTGTAATAGGTCAAATCTGTTTGGCTCAGACAATTGTCGAAGATTTTAAGCCTTCATCGGTTAATCAGCCGGGAAAGCTATATCCTCAGGTTAATTCCGAAGGAAGAATACGTGTCAGCATTCCGGCACCGCAGGCTTTGAAAGTCCAGCTCGATATTGGTGGCGTAAAATATGACCTGATCAAGGACGAAAAAGGCGTTTGGAAGGGCGAATCAGCTCCACAGGTTGAAGGTTTTCACTATTATCAGCTCAATGTGGATGGTGCCTCCGTTCCGTATCCGGGAAGTCTTTAATCAATGAAATTATCCCTATGATTGATGGTTCTTACCGTACGCTTAGAGATCGCGATCATAGAGCAATGGCCGGCCTTTCAATGGGAGCAAATCAGACTATCCCGATTACGATGAACAACCTGGACAAATTCTCATACATTGCAGGCTTTAGTGGAACGTCAAACTATCCGTGCACAGATGTCATTGATCCTGCTACATTCATGGGTGGAAAATTCAAAGACGGAGCGGCACTTAATAAGCAAATCAAACTCTTCTGGCTTGGTTTAGGTACGAAAGAGCCCACTCCATTCCCCGGTTCAGTCAAGGCGTTTCGAGATATGTTGGATAAGCAAGGTGTAAAATACACCTATTATGAATCTCCCGGCACAGCGCATGAATGGCTTACGTGGAGAAGGGATTTGAATCAATTTGCTGCTTTGATTTTTAAATAATTGGATATTACAATTTACCGACACAGGCAATGTCTAATGTTGTCTATGTCTGGTTTTTAATAAATTAGTTATGAAAAACACACAAAATACGATTGCAAGGCTAATTGGGTTAATTGCTTTTTGCCAGTTTTCGTATTTAAACACGAATGCACAGCTTGTTGATAACTCACAACCTGCATCAACAAGCATAAGCCAAACGGGCTTCCCTCGCATTCAGGAGGACTTAAGTGTTGCTTTCAGGATAAAGGCACCCGAGGCTAAAAGAGTGCAGATTGATTTGGGAAAATTGTACGATATGACCAAAGATGATCAGGGAGTATGGAGCGTTACTACTGTTCCTCAGGTTCCCGGTTTTCATTATTATTCGCTGGTAATCGACGGAGTTAAAGTCGTTGACCCCGCCAGTGAAACATTTTTTGGAATGGGAAGAATGACTAGTGCCATTGAGATTCCCGAAAAAGGAGCTGATTTCTATGAAATAAAAAATGTTCCGCACGGGGCGTTAAGTTCGAAATATTATTTTTCAAATGTAACCAAAAGCTGGCGCAGACTGTTTGTCTACACTCCTCCGGGATATGATGTCAATACGAAGGTAAAATATCCGGTGATTTACATTCAGCATGGTGGAGGTGAGGACGAACGCGGGTGGACTGTGCAGGGCAAAACAGATATTATTATTGATAACCTGATTGCCGAAGGCAAAGCCAAACCAATGATAGTGGTTATTTCTAATGGAAATGTATCAGCCAGTGGTGGTTATACCCGTGTGGCAATGTCGGCATTTAAGGAAGAAATGATGAAAAACATTGTACCTTTTATCGATAATAACTTCCGGACATTGGCTAATGTCAAAGGCCGGGCTCTTTGTGGTCTTTCGATGGGAGGTGGACAATCGTTTTATACAGGTTTGGAAAGCCTTGACTGCTTTGCATCTGTGGGCGTTTTTAGTTCCGGTATATTTGGTGGAATTAATAATCCTACCGGTAAAGAGTTTGATGCAGAAAAGGAAATACCCGGGTTGCTAAGTCGATCTCAGTCATTCAACGAGAAATTAAAACTCTTCTATGTTTCGGTAGGCGAGCAGGATCCTCGTTTTGAATATACCAAGAAGGCGGTTAAAGAATTTCACGATAGTGGACTGAAGGTTGAATTTGCTTCTTTCCCCGGAGATCATGAGTGGCAGGTTTGGCGAAAATCACTACACGATTTTGCATCGAGAGTTTTTAAATAAAATGATGCTTTATTGAATTCGCAACCGGACAAAATACCTTCTTTAGCTATGATCTTGTATTCCCGCTATCTTAATCTATGCACTCGTGAAAAATAACGTCTTCGGTAGTTCGGGGATTGTCTGGTCTACCCATAGTATGCAGAAAATAGGATCGAGGGGAAACTCGTAGAATATCAATCCGTCAAAATGTCTGTAAGTGCTAATGGGATGTCTGGAAGTGCGAAGGATTCTGAGATTGAACATGTATATTTGCTGTAAACCATTAAGCTTCAAATCATTTGCATTAAATGCTA
Organism: Bacteroidales bacterium; assembly: GCA_963668555.2. Taxonomy (GTDB): domain Bacteria; phylum Bacteroidota; class Bacteroidia; order Bacteroidales; family UBA7332; genus CAXXIC01. The sequence continues at coordinate 1,569,301 of CAXXIC010000001.1, read as the reverse complement.
AAAGTGTAGTTTATACATATGGTATCCTATTTTGCCACATGTAATATTGTACACAAAATACAGTTAGGTGAAATCCCTGGTCGATGTAGCACAGATATTTTAATAAGTTATAGGGGTTGTTTAGTTGGTTAGTTACCTTTTCATCGAAAAATGATGCTTCGGGCTGAATAAATATTCAAAGTATTGAGTATGTAAACATTTGTAGAGTAAGATTAGAGCTGAGATATAACAGGTCTTATATTTAATCCTTTGAAATATCAAGATCACAATAAATTATCTATTTTCTTTTGAGCTGTTGTGGGGTGTTTGACCCGATATCAGTATATGTGTGTTTTTATTATTAATCATTTAAACATTTGTATTATGAAAAAGATTTTACTGTCAGTCTTCGTGACTTTGTTGTGTTTCTCTTCTGCTTTTGCATTAGAACTTCCCAGTGGTTTTACTTCCATTTATGATTTGAATCTTGAAACAGAAAGGTGTCCGGTAAAAGTTGCGGCAGCTGCAAATCTTCAGTTAACAGGACCTGGAGCAAATTGGGATAAAGTAGAGCTTTATGATTTGTCGAATTACAAACAAATGGCAATTAAGCTAAGCTTTCCTGCGGCAAATGGTGGAAATCAAATGTGTTTACGTTTTGCATCAAATTTGAAGGTTAATTCACCTGTATTAATCAACCTTCCTTCCGGAGTTACTGAATATGTTGTTACAGTACCTTTGGAAAGTTATAAAGATGCTGAAGGTCATCTGGGACTTGGAGGCTTGCTGGTTTACAATGGAGCAACCCATTGGACAATTACTTATACAGGTACCCCCTCTAATCAAGATGTTACTGTACAATATATCGCCGTATCTGAAGCAGCTCCAGTTACAGCAGGTGTAACTACAACAAAAGCTGAAAATCCCGATGCGCTTGTAAACGTTCACAGCATCGCAGGAGAGCTTGTTCGTAAAGGAGTAAAACTGTCTGAATCAACCAATGGGTTGCAGCCGGGGCTTTACATCATTAATGGAAAAAAAGTTTGTGTACTTAAATAGTCCGACAATTTGAAAAATAGATAAGAGAATAAGCTCCTGCTTTCACGACAATGATATGCAGGAGCTTTTATTTTTTTAGTTGTAGCATAGCTGTGGTAAATAAAATTCCCGATATGCATTGGTGATATGAAATGAAAAATATGTTTGTATCGGATGGAATCTGAACACACTTGAATCTCTAGTTATAACTTAAATTTAATCACATGAGACTTGTTAACTATCGATTATTATTCGCACTATTAAGCGTGCTTTTGCTCCCGCTCTCTGCGAAAGCGTTGGAAAACATCCAGGTAGGGACTACTACCCGGACTATGATCACCTATGTGCCGGCCGCACTTCCGAAGAACCGGCCTTTACTCATTTCCATGCACGGTTCAGGCCAGGATGCAGCCTATCAAAAGGATAAATCAAAACTGGAAGAAGTAGCCGACACCGCTAAATTTGTCGTCGTTTATCCAAACGGCATCAATAATCAATGGGACATATCCGGTACTTCCGATATCACCTTTATTACTACTATTATTGATTCGATGGTCAACCGATATCAGATCGACCGCAATCGTGTTTATTTATCGGGATTCTCCATGGGAGGTATGATGACCTATTATGCTGCCACCAAAATAGCCGACAAAATAGCCGCGTTTGCGCCTATTAGTGGATACATGATGGGGGGGCCAAACACCAACAGCTCCCGACCTATTCCGATCATCCATACCCATGGGACGGGAGATGATGTAGTCGCCTTTAGTGGTGTGCAAACCTGCATTAACGCCTGGCTCACCAGAAACGGATGCCCCACAACCGCAGTGGTTACCAGCCCTTATCCGCTTAGCAATCCCAACTCGGTAGGTGTAAAAAGTTATTGGGGGCCCGGCACGGATGGTGTCGAAATGGTACTCATCGCACTGACCGGAAAGGGACACTGGTATTCCGATGACCCATCCAACGTCATGACGAGCGTTGAAATCTGGAATTTTTGCAAGAAGTACACCCTTTACTCCGGAAAACCGATAGTAAGTATCACCTCGCCATCAAATAATAGTAACTTCATTACCCCGGCCAGTGTGTCTATTTCCGCGAATGCTACAGATGAAGATGGCAGTGTCGCAAATGTGAAATTCTACAACGGCTCCACCTTACTGTCTACCGATGACACGGCGCCCTATAGTTTTCAATGGGCCAATGTGTCTGCGGGTACTTATACCCTAAAAGCCGTGGCTACCGACAACGAAGGCAAAACCAGTGAAGCGGGCGTAGTGATCAATGTCAATCTACCTCCTGCACCTGCCCTGAAATCTGTAACGCCTGAAAATGAATCATTCGATCTGCCATTGACGACAAACACCTTCAAATTCACCTATAATAAATTGGCCGACTGTTCCAGTGTCAGGGCAAGCATGACCGGACCTGCCGGTACATTCAACCTGGAACTCGGAGAAACCGGTTTTTCCGACATACTAACATTCAGGATCCCCACTGGTATAACCCTTTCGAGCGGTGACTACAGCGTAATCGTTTCGGGCATCAAGAGTCAGGAAGGTACAGTAGCTGCTTCAAACGATGTGGTTATGTACACATTTGGACCATCTGCTGCCGGTGGCAAAATTGACACCCTCTATAAGGATAATTTCAGTACCTATCGTACGAATGGCTATGTCCCGGTGGGATGGAAGCTAACTTCCAACGAAATCGGCACCAGAACAGGCAGTACATCAAGCACCTATACCTCAGGTCCCCGACTATACTATTTTTCCACATCGGGAAAGTTACCCGAGGCCATGTACCTCCGGACCAACAGAGCAAAAGATACTTGCCGTTTTGTATATGGGAGCTCTCCCGAATATCGTCTGAGACTTAAAACTGGCAAACATAAATTTTCGATGCTGGCTGCCGGCTGGAAAGCCGCAGGTCAGAATTGTTCTTTTGCTTTGAAGAATATGGATGGCAGCATTGTCTTCTCAAATGCTGTAGTCAATGCAAATCATCTGAATGGTGCGGATGGCGGTTCTACAACTAACTATATTGCCAACAATGTTTCCGCAAATGATTTCACATTTCTGGTTCCTGCCGACACAACCTATCTTCTCGAAATCCAACAAGCGAATCAGGCCGCTGCAAACGGTGTCTTCGAAGAGGTTATGGTAGGCCGGTTTATGTTGCAAAGTATTCCTTCCATAGCCGCGATCTACAAAAATATGCTCAATACCGCACTCGCTTCAGCCCGGAGTGCTCTGGTTATCTGCGATTCATCCATTTATTCCGGTGGGGCAAAGGAAACCCTGAATGGCTTTGTAGACATGTATAGTACCGTTAACTTCACGGCTCCCGGTGAATATAGCGCTGCTTCAGCTTCTCTGAATGCAGGGACATCTTCCCTGCTTGCCCACAAGTCTAATGTGGATTTGTATCTGGACAAGCTTGCCTCTGCCAAAACCCAAATAGCTACGACCACCGGCACTAAGTACGAACAACTGGCTACTTATACCAGGCTGATCAACAAGGTACAAACATATGGTAGTGTGGCATTGACCAATGACGCGTCTTTGAAGATCGCCAGCGACAGCCTCTCCTTCTATACCACCTTGTTATCCGGTAAAATCAACGCAGTGCCCATCCTCACCAAACGTCTCTCTTTGGCTACTTCTCTGGCCAGAGCGTTGAGGATGCCTGTGGCTGAAAGCGATCTGACAACAGCGGATGCTATGTTTACCGACGATGATAATGTAGCTAATACCTTGTTGACCACGATCAGCAAACGTATGGAAGATAATATGAAAGCTGATTGCCTCAAATTCAGAAAAGACACCGCGACATTTGGTTATCCGGCCAACGATCCGTTTTTGATCGACAGCCTGGAGATGACATGCTTTATCAAGAATCCCAACTTCTATACCCTGTCATCCGCCAACAATCTGAACAGTACAACCTTCCCGGGATGGACGACAAGTGCCAATCTTACCGGTACAGGTGTCGAAACCCTTGCGACCTCTTCAAATCCTGTCGTTGACTCCAATGTCAAGGGATGGAATATCAATGTCAATTATATGCAACAAGTAGTGACTAATCTGCCTAAGGGGGTCTATGACATCGGCTTTACATCCCGAACTGCTCCGCTGCCTACCGGCATGGTGACGGAAGATATCAAAGATTCGATCTTCTGCTATGTGATCAATGGCTCTGAGACTTTGAAGAGTACATTCCCTATTATTCCGGGGGCTGTCACGATACCAACCAAACCAAACACCTGGATTCAGCAAGTTGCCGTTACCGGTGGCACCATTACGCTGGGATTTCATTCAGCCAACATTCCCACCAAAAGCTATCAGCCCACTTTATACTGGGGCGATCCTGTGCTGTACATGGTTGGTCGGGTAGGGGAAGCATCTACCGGAACGAATTCTGTTCAGGCTGAACGGAATGTAAAAGATGTAGAATACTTTTCGATCGAGGGGATACGTATTAAACATGCCAGAAAGGGGCTGTATATTGTCAAGACAACTTACAATGACGGTTCGGCTGATGTTAAGAAGGTGCTTATCAGATAAGCAGTTTGTCAATCAAGAGGAGTAAGTCCTGGTAGTTGAATGAATGCACTGTGAATTAAATAGCTGATAAATCTATCAGGTAATAAAAAGAGAGTCCGGATTTTGATCTGGACTCTCTTTTTTCAAGAGAGCGCTTGCTTTATTAGCAAGTGCTCTTTTTTAGAATCCGAAGGTGGCTTGTGATTTAATGCTATATCTGTTAAGGATTGATTGATATATTTAAAATTAGTAATCATGTGTCTGAAATTACAAGTTAATACACATAATAACGTCTTATTTTTGCCCCTGGTTGCCTGTAATGTATATAAAGCGAAGGCCGTTGAGCGAAGGTATCCACACTTCGTTCAGTTAGAAGCCGGCCTCCGGCTGGCAAGTGTAGCGATAGCAATAAGGTGAAAGTGGCTTCAATGAAAATATGAAGCCGCTTTCTATTTGGAAATAAGCCGTTTTTTCAGTATGAAATCTTTATATTTGTTTATCAAATCCAGAATGGCTTATGAGTACCGGTTATCAAATCAAAGAGTAAGACGAGTTGCACTATGTAACTTTTCAGATTGTGAAGTGGGTGGATATATTCCGGGAAGTCATGCTTGCTGAAGCAACTGCTTTACTCACTTCTTTCGATGTTGTCGATGATGAAATAGCTGACGGATCGAATACTCTCCGCGTAAGTTTGAGTTATTTCAAGGGAGATGAGCTTACCTCAAAGATTTGGGAGACCCAAAAGAGTCATACTACGGAAAGTCTCGGGGGATATAACCTTGGTGGGACATTGTGAATCGCATTCCGAATGTTGAGAGGAGCAATTGGGCATGCCGCTGCCGGATATTGTACCCGAAGCAAGGGTAATCTGCTCTATAAACTGTTTCACCGGGGTAGAAGCGAGGCAAAATACTACGATTAACTATCATTTTACAACGAAATTGACCCGTATTACAGGATAACACTTTATTTCTAATACAAAATTCAAATGAAAAAACATGCACAATTCTTTTTTCTGATTATATTTCATCTAATGAGTTTTACAGCATTGGCTCAGTCGGGGCCAAACAATGAATGGAACAATCACCCGGATATTTTTCAGGTGAACCGCTTGAAAGCTCATGCCACGCTTATTCCTTACAACAATCTTCAGACTTCACTTAATTGTGATTTGAAGCTTTCGGAAAACTACCTGTCACTCAATGGAATGTGGAAATTCAAGTTGGCGACCAGGCCTGATTTGCGTCCGCTCGATTTTTATTCGCTAAACTTTAACGATCAATCGTGGGATACTATAAAGGTGCCTGCAACCTGGCAAACACAAGGCTTCGATTATCCCATTTATACCAATGTAACCTATCCGTGGAGTGGTTACGAGAATATTTCGCCACCAGTAGCTCCTACTGTTTACAATCCCGTCGGATCGTATCGCCGCACATTCACTTTGCCTTCGGGCTGGGACGGCAAAAACAGCATCCTTCATTTCGATGGCGTGTATTCGGCTTACTACGTTTGGGTTAACGGTCAATATGTTGGTTATAGCGAGAACAGTTTTTCGCCGGGTGAATATGATATAAGCAAATTCCTTGTAGCAGGGACAAATACTATTGCCGTACAGGTTTTCCGCTGGTGCGATGGCAGCTGGCTCGAAGACCAGGATATGATACGCCTGGGTGGCATTTTCAGGGATGTGTATATTTATAAAACACCGGATGTTCATGTCAACGACTTTTTCTACACGACAAGCCTGGATGCAAATTACCAGAATGCACAGTTTAACTTCTCAGCCCATGTTGTAGCGAAGAAAACGGCTCCTCAGGCCGGTTATAAAGTACAGGTGCAATTATATGACAATGCTAACAATCCGGTGCTTGCTTCTCCATTGCTGATGCCGGTAAGTTTCAGCAATGATAGTGCCAATGTTTCATCATCTGTGAGTGTCTCCAATCCGTTGAAATGGTCTGCTGAATATCCGAATCTTTATACAATGGTGCTTTCGTTAATTGATGGCAACGGCACAGCTATTGAGATGGAAAGCGGACATGTCGGGTTCAGACAGTTCGAACTGAAAAACGGACAAATGCTTATCAATGGAAAACCGATACTTTTCAAAGGTGTAAACCGACATGAGTCTGATCCGATCCACGCATATGCAGTAGATAAAGATGATATGCTGCGGGATATTCTCATCATGAAGAAGTTCAACATCAACGCAGTCCGCACAAGCCATTATCCAAACAATCCGCTTTGGGTTGATCTATGTGACAAGTATGGTCTTTACCTGATTGACGAAAACAATCTTGAATCGCATGGCGTGAGAGATAATGTCCCGGCAAGTAACCCGGCCTGGACAGCCAACTGCATCGACCGTATCACCAACCTGGTAGAAAGAGACAAAAACCATCCAAGCGTGATTATTTGGTCACTCGGAAATGAAGCCGGATCCGGCACTAACTTCAAGGCTATGTATGACTGGATTAAAGGACGTGATAAAACGCGGCTTGTTCATTACGAAGGCGACAGTCAATACGGCGACATGACCAGTTTTATGTATCCATCCATGCAGTCAATTGAGAATTATGGCAAATCGGGTAACTCAAAGCCTTTGCTGCTTTGCGAATATGCCCACTCCATGGGGAACAGCACCGGCAACTTTTATCAATTTTACGATCTGTTCGAAAATTACAAAAACCTCCAGGGAGGATTTATCTGGGATTTTGTCGATCAAAGCATTAAAGACAGCCAGGGTTACAAATATGGCGGCGATTGGGGCGACAATCCCAATGACGGAAACTTCTGCGCAAACGGAGTTGTGAATGCCGACCGCACCCCCAAGGCTGCACTTTATGAGATGAAGAAAATCTATCAAAATATCAAAATGACTCCGGTTGATGCCCTGACAGGGAAATTTACGATCAAAAACTGGTTTCTGTTTACCAATATGAACGAATTTGCCGGAAGCTGGCAGTTGTTTGCTGACAGCACAGTTTTACAAAGCGGTAATTTCTCGGATAATGATATGAATCTTGCACCATTGGCAAGTAAAGAATTGACTATCCCGTTTGTGACACCACAACTTCAGGCAGGCGTAAAATATTGGTTGAACATCAGCTTCAAAACTAAAAAGGAATACAACTGGTCTGTAGCAGGACATGAAGTTGCCAAAGAGCAATTTAATATCCCTTTCGCTACTCCTGCCATCACTGCGATAAGTGATTTTGGAAGCGAAGATCTTCAGGTTCAAACCTTAAATGGTATTATGACCATTCAGAATAATCATCTGAAAGTTGAGTTTAATAAAAATACAGGATTAATCAATACTTATACTTACGACTCTCGCTTGTTGATTGACAACGGGCCTAAACCTAACTTCTGGCGTGCCCCGATTGATAACGACCGGGGTAATGGCGAACCTAACAGATGTAAGACATGGAAAGATGCAAGCCAATCCAGAACAATGGACACCTTGCTTGTTGACGCAACGAACAAGAAATTGGTGAAATTATATGCTTACCTGACTGTGCCTACTCAGGTACCATCCTGCTTAATTATGGAGTACGACATAATGGCTAACGGGGAAATAACAGTGGACGAACGTTTCTATCCCGGCAGCTCTTCTTTGCCCGAAATTCCCCTTGTGGGCAATATGATGACCATGCCGGTCGATTTTGACCGGATTACATGGTATGGCCGTGGACCTAACGAAAATTATATCGATAAAAAGCTGGCATCATTCATAGGGGTGTACAGTAAAACTGTTGACGAGAATTTCTTTCCGTATATTAAACCTCAGGAAACCGGGAATCACATCGAAACCGATTGGGTCAAAATAGCCGATAAAGACGATAACGGAATATTAATTTCAGGAGATAAGTTTGAGTTCAGTGCTTTGCATTATACACCCGGCGAAATCGAGAGTAAGAAACACCCTTTTGAACTGGTAAAGAGCAACAACACGATTCTTCACATTAATGCAAAACAAATGGGAGTTGGCGGCGATGATAGCTGGGGAGCAAAACCCCATCCTGAATTTATGTTGCAACCCGACCACAAGTATCGTTATGCATACCGCATTTCACCTGTAAAAAAAGGTCTCAATGAAATGGCTATAAGTAAGAAACAATACATATCCACCGCAACTTCTGTCATACCCGACATCAAAGGACTGACCGAAACCGAGGCAAAACAACTATTAATAAACAAAGGGTTTACACCTGGCAAACGAAGCCTTGCGTTAGGCTCCTATGATAAAGGCCAGATAATGGTACAAGTCCCTGAAGCAGGAGAAAATCTGCCGCAAGGCTCCATTATTAACTATACGATCAGTTTAGGCAAGAATGTTGCGCTCAACAAACCAGCGACCAGCAGCAGTGAGGAAAGCGGTAACAACACTTCAAAAGGAAACGACGGCAGTTATGCTACCCGTTGGTGTGCTTCAGGCAATAGTGCCAATCAATGGTGGAAAGTCGATTTGGGTGATCAATATGATCTCTCATATTATAATATCTCCTGGGAAATGGCCGCGACTTACAAATATTTCATAGAAGTGTCAAGCGACAATGTCAACTGGACAAAGGTGGTAGATAAAACCGGCAATTCCTCGACAGACCAATTGCAGGGTGGTGACTTGATTGCAAAATCGGTTCGTTATGTTCGCCTGACTGTTACCCAGAATCCGTCGTGGTATTGGACAAGCTTTTATGAAATAGAAATATTTGGGGCAAAATCATCCGTAAACGGTGTTCAGGAGGTTAGTGCAGAAAACAACTTCAGGTTGACCATTTCGCCCAATCCGGTAGTAAATAATGCAACGATTCGTTATGTGCTTGCACAACCCTCGCAGGTACAAATTGATATAAATAATTTATCCGGTGTTAAAGTCAGGGAATTGGAAAAATGCTTTCAATCCGATGGTCTGCATCAATTGCAAGTAAATTGTGATTTGACCCCCGGGGTTTATTTTTTACGTTTCAGGACCGATAATGCTGTGGATGTGAAGAAATTTATTGTTCGATAAAGACAAATAAGTAATAGGACAAATTTATTGTCACATTTTACACAGAGTTGCACAGAGAAGTCACAGAGTTGCAGAGGTTTTTCTTTTTTCTCTATTAGACTCTGTCTAGTCACTGTGTAATAGAAACTATATTTCCATAGTTCTCTGTGGAACTCTGTGAAATACTCTGTGAACCTCTGTGTAATCAATGTGATAAAAAAATACGATATTATTTCATTCTCATTACTTAGTATTTGTTTTTTGTCGAAAGGATGACTTACCTCAAAGTTGGACTCTCGTTGAAATATGCTTATCGAAGCCTATTTCGATTAGCTTGATCAATGAGAGGTTGCCCAACTTCCGCATAAACTGCAAACCGAGTTTAAAGAAATGCCTAGCTTCTCAAAATAGCTGAACCTACAGCCCGACCGGCAAAATGTAGCGACAGCAATACCAAGAAAGCAGCTTCAGCTATTTAAAAAGCCTGAAGCTGCTTTCTGCATTATACGCAGTGACCATCAGAACAACCGGCGGGAAATGGTTATTTCTGTGATTACGCCCCAAAGAAAGGAGTCGCTCGTTTCATTCTCCTGAGCACAACAGAAATCCAGCAACCACCAGTATGCCAAGAAAACTATCAATATATCAAATTTATTTAAAACAATAAATCCAATATCTATATTTGCAAATTTATTACATTAATACAGTTTAAATTTGTTCAATGCGATCTCAGCATCTAATACCAGAATATGAATTATTATGAATACTTCCAGAAGAACCAACCTCGGCTTGATTGCTATCGCTGCAATTATTATACTGATACCGTTCTATCCAACAGTATCCTACTCTTAATAAGAGATGTGCACCATATTATCCATAGAATAACATACAATCACAAAGAATAACAGCATTGACTACTTATGAAAAAGAAAACTATTGCACTCACAGGCGTTCTCTTGGCATTATCCCTCTATGCCAAGGAAATCATCAAAAATCCACCTTTTATTGCCAGAAACAATGATAATATCAAGGTAACGCAGGTGGAATTTAACGATACCGCGACGATTCTCTCTATCCGAATGAAGAATTATCCGAAGTTAAATGCCCGCATTGACAAAGACAATTGCATTCGCCCTTCTGACGGGGGAACTCCATTACATTATAAATCGACTATCAACTATCAGGTCGATATGGCAAAAGGAGAATACTGGACTATGCCGGATTCAGGAGCCGTACACTTCTCTATTGTTTATCCCAAACTTGACCCTTCTGTTGAGCGCATTGACTTCAGTGAATCGGAAGAACACAGGGAGGGGTATTGGGAAATATTCGGCATCCAGTTGAGACCCCATGTCTGGAAATCAAAGCTTCCGGCGAGCCTCCAGGGCAGTTGGCTGAAAGCAGACGGCAGCAACATCTGGGCTATCGGCCTCTTTGAGAGTCTGGCTTTTTATGAAAACAAGCCCTGGCAGTATAGCACTATCCGGGAAGAAGGAGCAAAGACGCTTATCAGCCTGAAAAATGGATCTGAAACCAAACAGCTAACCATCAGACTGATAAACAAGAAAAGTATCGGTATTTCAGAAGCAAACAAAAAAGAGACGTTGTGCCTTTCCGAACCCACTTCGCTGCAACTATTCGATAAAAACAATGACAAGCCCTTCACGACGCTGTTTCACCGCAATGATTCGGCAACTTATGGTGGATATATCAAAGGATATGCGACCAATATGCCTCACGAAGCAAATGTCGTTTACAAAAATTTAATCAGTGGAAAACCGGAATATTATCCCGTCAAAATAAATGCTGACGGAACCTTCAAAAATCGCATCCCTGTATATTATCCATCCAATATGACTTTTAGCTTTCTCGGAAAGAATATTGATGTATTCCTCGAACCGGGAAAATCGGTATATCAAATGATTGATCTGGCCAATGTCGATTATACTTGTTTTATGGGAAGCGGCGCCTGGCTTAATGCAGAAATCGCACATTCGGGCATCAAAGAATATGCATACTCCGATGCCCTGGGGGCAATGTTTCCCAATGTGTTGCTCCAACAATTTGCCGATACGGTGAAGAGTATTTATGAGCAAGACAAGATACGCTTAGCCAGCGATCAAAAGCAAAATCCTTTGAGCAAAAAAGCAACCCGGATCTTGAAAAACCGTATTGAGATGAAACAGGCCAATGCACTACTGGACTACAACCTGTATGCGAAAAACAACTACGGCTACAGGCAATACATATCCGGCAGTGACGTGAATGTGTCGCCTTTCAAAAACCAGACATTTACGGAAAGTATTTACAACACAATTGGGAAAGCCTTTAAAGATTCATTCGCGATTAGCAGTAACCAAAGTCTGGAAACTCTCACCAAACTTCTAAGGAATATGCCACCGGAGAGCACAAATGAAGAGCAAAGAGGAATGTCTGTATTGCAAAATGCACTCGCCTACATTAAAAAGAAGAACCAGCTTACTGCTAATGAATTGATCGTGGACAGCCTGTTCAATGAACAGATTAAGGGCAACAAGCTTCCGGAAGATTCCATTTTCAAAGGAATTAATATCAAGAAATCAATCCCCGAGTTCCTGACTAAATATCAAGCCGACTTGTCGGAGTCATTAAAAACACAAACTCTGAACAATACGAGTGAAAGAATTTTCAAGGTGGTTGGAAAAGACAACATTATCGCTACCCTGATAAAAGTCAACTTCTATTTGATTCCCTTTTCTAGTTATGAGTTTCTGAATGAACAATCCAAACAAGAGGTTTACAAGAACATTCCTAATCAGGTGCTTGCCGGATATGTGATTGACAAAAACAATGAGCTTCAAAGACAAAACCTGCTCAAACGCCAGAGCAACATCTATCACCTCAATGCCACTCCCGAAACGGATAACGAGAAACTGCTGGATGCAATCATTGAGAAATATAAGGGTAAAGTAATCTATATTGACTTTTGGGCAACGTGGTGCGGTCCCTGTGGCAATGCCATAAAAAGAATAGTGCCACTCAAGGAGGAAATAAAAAATGACAATGTGGTATTCCTGTACCTGACAGGCGAGTCGTCACCCAAAAAAGTTTGGGAAAACACGATTCCCGATATTCGTGGCGAACATTACCGACTGAGCAATTCCCAATGGGAATATATCTGCAAACATTTTGAAATTAATACGATTCCTCATTATATGGTAGTTGACAAATCCGGAAAGATTATTGATCCGAAGAGTCCGATTGAGAAAAGTAATGGCGAACTCAAAGAGATGCTGATGAAGCTCACAGCTCAATGATGGGATTTTATTGCCCATACAATACTTATGAACTTCCCCCGTCACTTAAGTAATAGGACAAATTTATTGTTACATTTTACACATAGAATTCACAGAGCTTTTTCTTTTTTCTCTATTAGACTCTGTCTATTCTCCGTGTAAGTACATCCCGAGATAACTATCGAATTCGCTAATAACACACCGCCTCCTACGGTGTGTCTGAGGTGATGGGTGGCTTTATTAACCTGATAATATTGAATATATGATTAACTACAGAAAAGGAGTAACATTCGTGTTGGTATTAGCCTTCGCGACAATCGCTTTGTCAGCCCAGGTTTTTCAAAACGGGCAACTGACTATTTCAAAGCTAAAAGAACATGTCTGGATTGGTGAAACATCCGACAACTGCACCCTGTATATTATTGAAGGGGCCAAAAAATCATTGCTGATTGATACCGGGACTAAATGTGACTCGCTTGATGTGATAGTCCGACGAATCACCTCCAAGCCGCTGGATGTGGTCGTCACGCATGGGCATTATGATCATACGGGAAACATCGGTTATTTCGGTGCTATTTTTATGCACAAGGCTGATTTTCCCATGGTGGAAGGACAAGGCTACAAGGGGAAAGTGAATTTTGTAGATGACGGATATGTCTTTGATCTGGGTGACAGGAAGATAGAAGTGAGTCATATGCCGGCTCATACTCCGGGCTCCATCGTCCTGATTGACCGTGCCAATGGCGACTGTTATTCCGGTGATGCATTCGGATCGAATCAGGTGTGGCTGCAATTACAGCCTTTATCGCCGATAACCGATTACATTAAAGCGTGCAAACGGATGCTTGCCTTCATTGATAACGGCATTCCCCGCATCTATTGCGGACACTACGTTTATCTTAAAAAGCCGATCGGCAAAGCGTATATCTCCAGGATGCTGTCGCTGGCCGAAGAATTGAAGAGCGGAACGGCTAAAGACGTTAAGCCATTCCGGGCGGATGTGCCACTTGCAGGGTATCATGGCCCCCTTATTGCTGAGAAAGAAGATGTTTCTATCGTGTCCGATCAGGCTATTCTGAAATAATCCCCCCCGGTTGCCAGTAGTGTATATAAAGCGAAGGCCGTTGAGCGAAGGTGTCCACCCTTCGTTCAGTTAGAAGCCGGCCTCCGGCTGGCAAGTGTAGCGATAGCAATAATCAGAATGGCTTATGAGTACCGGTTATCAAATTAAAGAACAGGGGGCAAGCGGTAGTCTGCTGTCCTGTCCTTCATCTGGCTTCAGTTTCGTTGTGTATAGAATATGTTTAGAATTAATAATATAGTATCTGATAATGTAAGTTTCTACACGTAATAAACCCTTATTTTGCCTTCGAAGCGAGTTGTATCTGAGTTGTTGACCGAAGTGTAGACAATTTGCACTTTCTGACTCTGGATTTTATTTCAACTGAAATGTGCTGGAGTCGCTGTTTTGTTCATATCAGCGTTGTTTTTAAACTGTTATCAGGTTTACTGGTTTGAAGAAATTACACTTCAATCTTATCGATAGAAAGGGTAAAGGAGATATAATCAATCCTAAAAGTTTAAAGTATGAGAAGTAATTTGAAAGCATGGATACGGGAAAATTTATTTGCAGAGGATCCTGAAGAATATATTGCTTCGTTATTAAAAAAAGATAGTCCTATCCTTCAGGAAATAGTTAAGGATCTGTCTGGCGAAAGAATAGTAAATATACCTCAAGCAGACACCTGCTCTACGGCAATCGACGAAACCTGTGATGAAATTCCGGGAGAACAATCAGAGTCAAAAGAAAAACGATACTAAACAGACCATCCAAATGAACAAACACATCCTCCTCATTCTATTGCTGATCCTGCTCGGTCAGGCAGGGATTGCGCAACCCCGCGTAATTAAATCTCCCAAGGTAGAAGCTGCAACGCAACCCAACGTAATTATTGACCGTATCTCACTCAGTGATACGGCCACCGTGCTTGATTTCACTGTCAGTAGCACTCCCGGACAATGGATCATATTCGCAAAAAAGAATTACCTCATCAACTCCGAGGGTGGAAACAAAATTTACTGCAAATACGCGATAGGGTATAACGGTCAACTGGGCGATAAATGGTATATGCCCGAATCTGGAAAAGTCCATTTCTCTTTGGTCTATCCTCCGATTGACAAGAAATTATCTAAAATTGATTTTATTGAAGGAGACAACATCGACGGAGCGTTTAAGATCTTTGGCGTTGAGATTAATCCTTCAAAAAGAAAGGCTGTTTTGCCGGAAGCATTGGAAGGCAACTGGCTCAAAACGGACGGAAGTAACGAGTGGGCATTGGGCCTTTCCGACAAACTGGCGATTTATAAAAATGATTTCTGGCAATATCAGTCTGTCAGCAAGCAAGGGAAATCAACCACCATGGTACTCAAAAACGGAAAACGATCCGTAACCCTAACCCTGCTTCCGGTTTCAGACGACAAGCTGATGATTGCAGAAGGTAAAAGCCCGATGCAGACCTATAGCCGCCAAAAAACATTCCGTGCTGAATACAAAACCAAGAGAGAACCCGCTTTAACGTCATTGCCTTTTGGCCGGAAAGAGACCATCCTACGGGGGTATTTGAAAGGCTACTCACCCAAGCTCGGATTCAAGACCGATCTGATTTATGTGCAAAACAATCTGACAAGGGAGGATTACCCTGCTCTCCTGACATTTCAACCGGATGGGCGCTTTGAAGCAAAGTTTGATTTGATCCAACCGACTATGCTTACATTCCGGATCGGAAGAGAGTTGTGCTGTATATATATGGAGCCCGGTGATAAAACGATGCTTTATCTGAATTTAGGTACGAAAAAAGAAGAATACCCGAGACAGTTCATGGGAAATCATGCTTTGGAGAATTATGATTTATATGCTATGGAGAATATTGGTGAACGCAATTATATGACATATCACAAGGATACAGAGCTTTCACCCTCCGATTTCAAAGCCAATCGGTTAAAAGAGAGACAAGCCGATATCGGCGCTTTCAATGCCTATGTGCAACAAAATCAGCTATCTCCAAAAGCAGTACAGCTAAAGTCGCTGCAGATTGACACAAAATGTTATGGATATATTCTGGATTATTTGATGAATCTGCAATTTAAAGCAAATGATGATTCTACAAAGCAAGTGTTACGGGATATTTCCTACCATGATTTCTTGAAAGACCTCTTTGCCAACCAGTCTCTTTTACCTGTAATGTATGACTTTAGCTCTGTCATCAACCGACTGGAATATGCTCCTCTCATAACTCCTGCTGATTTTGCCGGAATGGAGCTGGAGCACAAAGAACTGGCCGGCATTATGAGTTGGAAAGTCATAGATAAGAATTTTGTAGCAGGCGTCGATAGTTTTCCGGCTCTGCTATCTGTTCTTGAGAAAATGAATATTACCCCTACGCCGGCAGAACAAGAGCTATTCGCTTCAGTTGGAACCTTTGGCCAGGACACCGCAAAATGGAATAGCTTCATTAAAGCGAAAGAGATCTTTTCGAGCCGACATAAGACATTGATTAACATCCTGAACAAAATCCATTCCTGTGATATCCAGAAAGCAATCCTACGTCAGAAGCTGGGTGTAGAGCCGGGATTAATCTATGAAATCATTATGCTCAGGGCAATGTGTTCTGAGTTTAAAACACAACCGTTTAGCCCGGCACAGTTAGATTTACTGAAACCCCTATTTAAGACACCCTTCTTACAAAGCGAATTAGTCCGTATCAATAAGGAAAAGGTCGCTCTTCAAAATGAGAAAACTATACAGTCGAAAGCTCCGGTAACATCTGGTGAACGGATTCTGCACAAACTGATTGAAAAATACAAAGGAGACATACTGGCGATCGACTTCTGGTCAACCAGCTGCGGTCCTTGTCGTTCAGGAATGACCAATCGTAAAGATATGCCCGATGAGTATAAGGATAAGAAAGTGAAATTCATTTATATCACCGATGAAGAAGCCTCTCCGTTAGAGCCTTACAATGATTTTATCAAAGACATCAAAGGTGAGCATTTGCGGATCCCCCGCGATGAATGGAACCAACTGGCTGCTCAATACAAAATCAACGGCATTCCCCATTTTATGATTGTCAATAAGAACGGGGCAGTGATCGAGAATAATACACAACATTATTGGGGTACAGAGCTGAAAAACAGACTGGATAAATTGGTGACGGATTAAATCCTGTGTAGCGTTGACCTTAAGCCTTAAGGTGAGTCTGTTGTTTTTTAGTTGGATACTGCTTGATTCGTCGTCCGCTAAATTTACAGAGTCAGGCAGAAGGAACTCAAAATAAGTCTGGATTGTCAAATTGAATATCTGAGAATGCTAATGCTGCCCGGGATGAGCTATTACTTTTGTTACTTCTCTGTAATTTGTATTTGTTAACCTTAAGACTCAACCTTATCAAGATGAAAATTACTATTTTATCGAAGTGGAAAAAGAGTGTCTTTTTGACAACTCTGTTTTTCCTGAGTTTTGTTGCGCTATTTGATGTTAGCGCTCAATCCCAAGCTCCTTTACGGCGCCCTATTTCTCCATCAAGCCCCATGTGGCTGATCCATATTGACACATGGAACTATGCGGATCCTCAGAAAATTATTGACTTGATACCTAAAGACATCCGCCCTTATGTGGTGATGAATATTTCGTTGTCGATAAGTCATGATGTGGCCACTAGTCGGTTTAAAGTAGCAGAATACGGTTATGAGATTGCTAAATCATGGGTTAGAACTTGTGCCGAGAATGGTATGTGGGCAATGGTACAACCTGCCAGTGGCGGATATTGTCAATTTTCGGACTTCGATCTTACTGTGTATGAAGAATTCTTCCGGGATTACCCAAACTTTATCGGCTTCAATTATGCTGAACAGTTCTGGGGTTTTGACGACGCAACCGATCCTCTTTCTCCCAAATGGATGGATCGTATTAATCATTTTTCGGATTTGCTTAAACTTAGTAATAAATACGGTGGGTATTTGTCAGTTAGTTGGTGCGCAAACCAGTGGGGGCCATCTATTAACCCGATTGGTATGCTAAAACGCAATTCGAGTTTTGCGGCTGCTTGTCGGCAATATGCTAAGAATTATATACTTAGTGAGAAGTACACCCAGACATCTTACATTTCAGATGTTGAGAGTACATGTCTGGGGGCTTACCTCTCTGGCTATAGTGGACAATACGGTATCCGTTATGATAATACCGGGTGGACAGACTCCACAGGTGTGAACAAAAATTTTACGCTGGCTACAGCGGGACCACTACATCTCGAACATGTTATGTTAACAGGACAAACAGTGATTGATGGTCCTGAGATCATTTGGACAAATTGCTTTAAGGAAAATTACACATCGACAACTTCCGATGGTTATACGAGAAGAAATTGGAGTACTTTCTCTCATTTTGATAATGTAATGGTGGATGTTTTTCGTAAAATACTGGATGGTACAGTGCGCATACCCAGTCGAAAGGAAGTAATTGACCGTACGAAGGTGGTGGTGGTTAATGATGTAAATTCAGGTGATGATAATGCCATTTACAGCTCGCCCCAAACTTTGTTTGAAGGTCTCTACCGAATGGATAGTGATGGAAATTATGAAAACAATAAGACTCCTTTTAAGAAAACAGGGCGATATCCGACCATCCCGACCGTTTATATGCTAAATGATGCCGATGCCAATTCTTTTCAGGTTAAAGTGAACAAGTCGGCATATAATACTCGTTGGCCAAGCGTTTCGAGCAAAGTAACAGAACTCAATGCTATGTTCCCTCAGGAATACAACGGTGATCTTTATGTTGGACGGATAGAGAATGGCTGGGTAACATACAATCCATATAAAACTAACCAAAAGGCTAGTGCGACCATTCCTTTCAAATATAATACCTGTGATCACATGTACCTGAAATACTCGCAATATACTTCAGGTGTAGTAAGGGAATATGCTAATAAAGTGACATTCTATCTGAGCAACTATGACGATGAAGTAATTACCGGTTTAAAGCCAGATACAATAAAAATTTACGGAAGCACTACGGAACCAACATGGTCATACATTGAACGGGGTAACCATCAGGCCAGTACAGTTACAAAAGATTGGTCAGGAGGGGTTCTTACTTTGGCTATAAATCATAATGGTCCGGTGGATATTACAGTTAATTGCTCAGGTACAGCAACAGATCGTCTTACCACATTCACTTCAGCTGTACTATCTGCACCTGCTCAACCTGCAATTTATACAGGTCCCCGGCAATACGAAGCAGAATGTTTTGATCGTAAAAGCGTTTCAAGTGTAGTAACAGGTGGTTATGATAAGACTGTTCGTAATTATACAGGTCAAGGATATATACAATTCGGTACTAACTCTGCAGCATCAATTAGAGATACAGTTACAGTACTGAAAAATGGTATCTATAAGCTTCAAACCAAATATTCAACTGTTGGTGGAGCTGTAAATACTATCGATTTGTATGTTAATGGAATTAAAGTAGCTACTCCGACCTTCACTCAAACATCGTCAGTAAGCGACTGGGCAGTTAATACCCAGTATGTAACTCTGAATGCAGGTAGTAATAGCATTACATTTAAAGCAAACGGAGCAGGAGCCTATAGTGTGATATTTGATAATATTGTTGTTTCGCAGGACAATGGAGCTACCTGTTATGATTTTACGAGCGATGAGGCTACAACAAGCGCCAGTACTCCTGCTGCCCAGTTTGTTACCGTTCAGAGCGGAACAGCCGGAGTGTATTCATACACAGATGCCAACAATAAAACCAGCAATTGCTTTAAGGCATATTCTGCCGGAACAACCAATGGAACAGGTGTTGCTGATTTAGATTTATTTTCTCCATCAGCATCTGATTATTGTGTTGTTTGGAAAGAAAATTTTGGAGCGACCGGCGCAAAAAAAGGTATTCTGCTGAGAGGAACAGGCAGTAATGGATCATGTCCGTATGCATCAGGTATGAAGCAGGGATATCTGTTTGTCGCTCAGAATAATGACGACAATACGGTTACATTAAACCCCTATATAGCAGGTGCAAATGGCTTAACAGCGCAACCGGCTTATACAAGTAGTTTTAAAGTATTGACCGGTCAACCATGTTGGTATCGGGCAACGGCTGTAGGTGATAAACTGGTATTTGAATGTTCGAGTGATAGTCTCAACTGGGTAGGAGGAACTACCGCAACATTTACTGACGCTACTTATACTTCGGGATCAACAGAGCTAGTATGGGGGTTAAATTCCAATAACTTTAGCTGGGTAATGGATAATATCTCCTATTTATCGGGAAGTGTATCAACATCTCATTACACATTGTCCGGATTTAAGTATATGCAGGGATTAGGTGCATCTTCCAGTCAGACATTTACCGTTTCAGGAAAATCGCTTACCGATAATATTGTGATTCAGGCTTCTGCGAACTATGAAATATCGTTATCGTCAGGTTCAGGTTATTCTTCGTCATTGACACTTGTATCAAATGGCGGAGCAATTGCTTCAACCCCTGTTTATGTACGGTTGAAATCTGGCCTGGGTATAAATAGCTACAGTGGTGAGGTCTCAATCAGCTCTAAGGGAGTAACAGGTTGTAGCGTAAGTCTAAATGGATCAGTTGTACCTCTTTCTGTGACCAAAAAATATGATTTTTCAAGTGATATCGCAACAACGAGTGCAAGCACACCTCCTGCTTTGAATACTTCTATTGGTCAGGGAAACGGTGCTACAGCCGGTGTTGTAAGTTACACTAATGCACAAAATGTTGCCAGTAATGTATTTAAACCATACGGAGGTGGTCTTAGAAATGCAACGGGAGTGGTTGATCTAGGCTTATTTTCCGGGAAAAGTACAGATTATTCTGTTACCTGGAAACAATGTGTGGGTTCTTCTACTTCTGACTATAAAGCAGGGGTTCTTCTCAGAGGAGATGCAACTAAGGTTGGAGATGCAACAACCGGCTATGTTCAGGGAATCATGCAAGGGTATCTTTTCATTGTTTATACTGCAAATGCAGGGACAACAAAGCATACAGAATTTAGAATTTACAAGTCGAATTCTACACTTAATCAACTATCAATGCAGGTAAATTCAAGTGTCAGTACATTAGTTCCGACAGCTGGACAACAGGTTTGGTATCGCGCAACTGTTTCTGGTAGTTCAAACGTTTCCTTAAAACTGGAGTATTCAACGGATAGTATTACATGGAGTCCGGGTGCCACTGCTTCTGACGCTTTCGCTTCGTATCAATCCGGAGCAACTCAGCTTGTATGGGGTTTGGGGGTTGGAAATGTCGACTTTTATGTGGATAACATAACCTTCTATGGTATTGAAAATGCAGGAGGTTCGCCATTAGCTGTAACTTCGGTTGCAAAAGATGATTTGACCATCGTTGCTAGAGAATACTATACTATTACAGGTCTCAGGGTTTATAATTTCAAAAATAATCTGAGAGGGTTGTATATCGTAAGAAATCTGATGTCTGATGGATCTGTTATTTCATCCAAAGTGTTGATTAAATAGTATCCTGTAGATATTGATATATGTAGATAGGCTATTTCCGTTTGTGGAAATAGCCTATTTTTTTGTGTGCGTCGGATTGCTCATAAAGCCTTTATTACTGAATAAATCCTGATGATAATTGGTTTCTATGTACTATCATCAGACAACAGCATTTCTTTCGTGGAAAGCAAAATCCTTTTTGGATCCCTTTTACTTACGAATATATTCAATATGATGAATAGTATGTCTGAAAGTATAAATGTAACTCTTATATGTGTTTTATTTTTGTTTTGTGGTATAGTGTTCAGTTATTGGTCGGGTTTCAATCTAATTATTTACACCGGACTGAAACCGGTATCTCTCGAGAGGTATTGGGTAAACCGATTAACAGAATAATCTCATGTAAGATATTGATAAAACATAATTATAAATCGAAATTGAATAATCACTATGAAACACAAGAGTAAAACGAAGAGTTTACTATTGATTTTAATCAGCTTTACGCTATCACTGATCCATGTGCAGGCGCAGGGGGGTAAACTTAAGTTGTGGTACGACAAGCCGGCTAAGGTTTGGAACGAAGCGCTTCCGATCGGGAATGGCAGACTGGCTGCTATGGTATTTGGCGATCCGGTTAATGAAAAATTACAACTTAATGAAAGTTCTTTCTGGTCAGGAGGACCGTCACGAAATGATAATCCTGATGGATTTGTGGGATTAGATTCTATCCGTCAGGCTATTTTTAAAGGAGAGCACGCTTTTGCCAATAAGCTATCCAACAAATATCTGACCGCCAAAAAATTGCATGGGGCGATGTTTCAGTGCGTTGGTAATCTGAACCTCGCATTTGCAGGAAGTGAAAACTTCACAGATTATTATCGTGAACTGGACCTGGAAAAAGCAGTATTCACCACCACGTTCAAAGCCAATGGCGTTACCTACAAAAGAGAAGTATTTGCATCTCAACCCGATCAGGTAATTGTGGTAAGGCTGACAGCCAGCAAACCGGGAAAAGTTTCATTTACAGCCAATTTTGACAGTCAGTTGCAGAAATCATCCAATGCGATCAATGCCAATACTCTGGAAATGACCGGGCTCTCAAGTACAAATGGCGGAGTTACAGGGCAGGTAAAGTTTGATGCACGTGCAAAAATCATTAATACAGGTGGAACTACTGCTGTAGTCGACAGTAAGATTAAAGTCAGCAATGCCAATGAGGTAGTCATTCTGGTTTCCATGGCAACTAACTTTGTCGATTATAAAACCCTGACAGCTAACGAATCGGAAAAATGCGCAGCCTATCTGTCTGCCGTTGGAGCGAAACCGTATACGAAAATTTTGGCAAGCCATATTGCGGCTTTCCAAAAGTATTTCAAACGGGTTAGTTTTGATCTGGGGACTTCTCCTGCCGCAAAACTACCAACCGATGAACGGGTGAAAAATTTCTCTAAATCCTACGATCCGGAACTGGTTTCTATGTATTATCAGTTTGGTCGTTATTTGCTGATTTGCTCTTCACAGCCCGGCGGACAAGTGGCTAACCTACAGGGAATCTGGAATGGAAGTATTCGTCCGGCATGGGGAAGCAAGTACACGATCAATATCAACACTGAGATGAATTATTGGCCGGCAGAGAAGTGTAATATGTCGGAAATGCACGAGCCGCTTGTACAAATGCTCAAAGAATTGTCGGTAACCGGCAAAGAGACTGCCAAAACCATGTACGGATGTGACGGTTGGGTAGCTCATCACAATACTGATATCTGGCGCATTAATGGTGTGGTCGATTTTGCTAATGCCGGTCAGTGGCCGATGGGTGGAGCCTGGTTGTCACAGCATTTGTGGGAAAAATATCTCTACAATGGTGATCTTAAATATCTGGAGTCGGTATATCCGATCTTAAAATCAGCGTGTGAATTTTATCAGGACTTCCTGATCGAAGAGCCCACGCACAAATGGTTGGTAGTCAGTCCATCCGTTTCCCCTGAGAATACTCCGGGCGGTCATCAGGGAAGTGCACTGTCATACGGAAATACTATGGATAATCAGATTCTTTTCGATCTGTTTACCAAAACTATTAAGGCTGCGAAATTGCTGAAGAAAGATAAGGAGCTGATGGCCGAATTCCAGAAAATACAGGATCGCCTGCCTCCTATGCAAATCGGTCGGTACGGTCAGTTGCAGGAATGGATTGGCGACTGGGATAATCCGGATGACACACACAGACACGTGTCTCACCTCTATGGTTTGTACCCGGGTAATCAGATTTCACCAAATTCAACTCCGGAATTGTTTGATGCAGCGCGCAGCGTCCTTATTCATCGAGGGGATGTTTCAACCGGATGGTCTATGGGCTGGAAAGTTAATCTTTGGGCGCGTCTGCTAGATGGAAATCATGCAAAGAAACTGATTACTGATCAGTTGACATTGGTTGATCCGGTAAATTCAGGCAACAATGGGGGAACTTATCCTAACCTGTTTGATGCTCACCCGCCATTCCAGATTGATGGGAATTTCGGTTGCACAGCAGGCATTGCCGAGATGCTTTTGCAAGGTCAAGACGGTGCGATTCATATTTTGCCGGCATTACCAGATGACTGGAAAAAGGGTAGTATCAGCGGACTCCGCACTTACGGCGGTTTTGAAGTAAGTATCGTTTGGGATAATAACAAAGTGCAAAAGATAATCATTAAGTCGAATTTGGGAGGAAACTGCCGTCTTCGCGTTCCCAACGAGATTCTTTTGAGCGGTGGTCAGAAGTTGATTGCAGCTACAGGTAAAAATCCAAATCCCTTCTTTGCAACAGAAAAAGTTAAGGAACCGCTTATTTCCGATTCTGCTAAATTGAATTCGATAGCTCTGAAGTCAACTTTTGTTTATGATATACCTACAGTAGCAGGTAAATCTTATACACTGGTTTGCAAATAATAATAGCCATTTTAAGGCTTCTCGTGAACTACGCTTTTGAAGTCGTGATGAAAAGTATTTATTTTGTCTTCAAAAGTATATGAAGGTGCCTGGTTAACTTTAACTGGTGGAGATTTAATCCAAAATAAAATGAGAATAAAGCAATTTAAGAATACCCTAATTGGGGTAGTAGTACTGGCTCTTTTAGGTCTGTCAGGATGTGCAAGTATTAAGTCAAAAAGTGACCGTAAAGAATCAAATAAATGGGTAGGAACCTGGAGTACAGCTCCCATGTTGGTTGAACCAAATAATATGCCTCCTGCGCCGGGGCTGTCCAATAATACGATACGTCAGGTTGTACGGGTTTCTATCGGTGGAGAAGTGCTCAGACTGCGTCTCTCAAATGTTTTCAGTAAAAGCCCGGTAACCCTGAAATCAGTTGCTGTCGCCGTTGCTAAAGAAGGAGGAGCTATCGATGCATCGACCCAAAAGGTATTAAGGTTTGGAACTAAAAAGGAAGCTATCATCTCTCCCAATGGAGAGGTGGTTTCTGATCCTTTATCCTTTAACCTGAAGCTCGGTTCGAAGTTAGCCATCACAATCTATTTCGGAACAACATCACCTGACGTAACCGGTCACCCGGGGTCACGCACTACCTCATATATTCTCGCTGGAAATCAGATCGCTTCGGCAGACTTCAGCGGAGCTATCAAAACCGATCATTGGTATGTAATAAACGGAATCGATGTATTGACTACATCGCAAGCCGGATGCATAGCTGTATTAGGTAATTCCATTACAGATGGTCGTGGTTCGGGAACAAACAGGCAAAATCGTTG
This sequence comes from Bacteroidales bacterium, assembly GCA_963668555.2. Classification (GTDB taxonomy): domain Bacteria; phylum Bacteroidota; class Bacteroidia; order Bacteroidales; family UBA7332; genus CAXXIC01. Next base: position 1,544,181 of record CAXXIC010000001.1, on the reverse strand, counting down.
GACGGATATTCTTTCACAAAGGTTATTGGAAGATCCGGCAACAAGTCAGGTCGGCGTTTTGAATCTGGGGATAGGTGGAAACTGCGTGGTCAGAGGAGGGCTTGGACCTACTGGTGTTAGCCGTTTTGATCGGGATATTCTGTCCCAAAGCAATGTTCGTTGGTTGATTATTCTGGAAGGTATCAATGATATTGGAGGTGTAAAAACAGCCGAAATGGCACCTAAGGTAGCAAATGATTTAATTAATGCGTATAGCCAGATGATTGACAAGGCTCATGCCAAAAGAATCAAAGTGTATGGCGCTACGATCCTACCCTTTGCAAAATCATTCTATGATAAAGATTTTCGCCAGTCAGCCAGAGATTCCGTAAATGCATGGATCAGAAACAGTGGTCGGTTTGATGCTGTGATTGATTTTGATAAGATTATGGAAAATCCAAATGAGCCGAAAACGATCCTTTCAGATATGCATGATAATGATTTTCTACACCCTAACGAAAAGGGATATCGAAGAATGGGAGAATCCATTGATCTTCATTTATTCAAATAGTTAAGTGGTGTGTCTGATTCTGATAAAAAACGGATATAGATAAAGCAAAAATGTAATTTAGTATAGGGTTGTTTAATGGCTTGATAACTAGAGTGCAAATAGAACTAAGGCGAAATAAATAAATATTCATGAAGCAATTTATTCCTGGGTTAATGCTGATTCCTCAAATCGTATTTTTCCATATTGATAAATTTAAATTCATAGCTCAATAGGGAACCGGATGAATGAGTATCCGATTTGTCGATTTGTTAGTTATAGCTTAGGTAGAAAGTGAACCTCAGAAGTTTAATCGACTTCTGAGGTTCTTTTTGGTTGATAGATAAAGGTCACTAAAAGAAGAAACAGAAAGTGGAATATGATAATAAGATCTACAAGGGTACATAGTGCGGTGTGTTATGGCTTCTATTCTTGTAAGTCAATTTCGGCTTATGATAGTGATCCGTATTTGTTGAGGGGCTTAGGTTAACTGACCTGTATAACTAAAAGGATCGTTCATTTTTATATTGTTATGTGTTGACTATCTTCTATCTTTGCATTTCCGTGAATCTAATACATTATAGCGAGAATTTGACTAATCGTATTTAAATTCGAACACTTGCACAGCCGGAATAACCCCGAATTTCTTTATTATGAAAAACCTTATTTCGATGAAATCTAAATTATTAATTATAATTCTGTTTCTGACTTCATTAACTTCCTTTTCTTCCAGTGTGAAGTTTAATAATATAAATTCCATATATGGAATCTCTATGCGCGGAATAACTTCGATTTGTAAAGATCGAAATGGCTTTTTATGGGCTTCTTCCAAGATGGGGATTTTAAGATTTAGTGGAGAAAACTATCATATTTATCAGCTCCCTTATACCAATCTTGATTTGTTTAGGGTACGACTCGTCTATACGAATAATAGTCTTCTTGCCTATACAAATAATGGCCAGATATTTCGCTATAATATGATTACGGATCGGTTTGAGCTGATATTGAATTTGTCCAGAATCCTGAGTAATAGTGTTTATTTAAGTGTGAGTAATATGCTTGTAGATGAAAACGGTTGTTTTTGGTTCGCTACCAATAATGGCTTTTTTCGTTTTCAAAATGGCAGGTTAACCTTAATTGAAAATTCCGGAGAAAACTATTATTCAACCCAATTAGATCAAAACCAGTTGTTTGTTGCAAATTCTAATGGAATATGGATCTTTAACAAACATACCCTGAAACGGAAATGGCTTTTCAAGAACAGAGCAAAAAACGAATTTCATGTTTCTAAACTTTTTAGGGATACTGAAACACAGAGATTATGGATTGGTACGATTTCAAACGGTTTATATATCTACGATTTCAAAACGGATAAGCTTAATGCCGTACTCAATAATGATTTCCCTAAACAACCGGTCTTAGCCATTGAAGTCAATTCTGATTCATCCGTTTTGATCGGAACTGACGGACAAGGGATCTGGGAATTAGACAGAACTGGCTCGAAGGTGTTGAATGTATATAAGGAGGATGTTGATAACCTTTCATCTCTTCGGGGTAATGGGGTTTATGATATTATTAATGATAATAATAAACGTATTTGGGTTTGTACTTATAGCGGTGGTATATCATATTTTGATAAAACTGTTATCCCGGTTACTCAGATAACACACACCATCAATGATCCGAATTCCTTAGTAGACAATAATGTAAACAAGATCATACAGGACAAATGGGGGAATATATGGGCGGCTACAGACAACGGAATCGGTTGCTTGGAGTCCAGTTCAGGTAAATGGAAAACATTCTACCGGAATAATAATGATAAAGCACGGGTATTTCTCTCGTTATGTGAAGATAATCAGGGTAAGATATGGGCAGGTGCTTATTCGTCAGGTGTTTATGTGCTTGACGGGCAGACGGGCCGGGAGTTGGCTCATTATTCAAAAAATGCCACAAAAAACTCCCTGGAAAGTGATTTTGTACTGGACATTTTTAAAGACAGGCAGAATGATCTCTGGATTGGTGGGATTCGGGGGAAATTGATTCGTTACATTTCTAAAGAAAATAAATTTCGGATATATTCACCTCAGCCTGTTAATACTTTTGCCGAATTGTCCTCCAGTCAATTACTATTTTCCTGCTCGTATGGGCTTGCTATTTTTAATAAAAATACCGGTGAAGTAAAACCCTTGTTACTTGGGTATATGGCCCAGGATCTGGTTGTTATCAATGATGATATTTTGGTTTGTACCAGTGGTGAAGGATTGGTGAAATACAATTACAAAACCGGAAAAAAGCAGGTGATAAATACAAAATCCGGACTGCCGTCGAATTACGTAAATAGTATAATGTTTTCGTCCGGGTATCTGTGGTTGGGTACAGAAAACGGTTTGTGTCGTTTGAATCCTAATAATTTGGATGTGCTGACCTTTAGCTCGATTTACACATTATCTCACACATCTTTTAATCGAAACTCTCACTGTCGCCTGAATAATGGCGATTTAATGTGGGGTACGAATAATGGAATATTACGCTTTTCTCCTAATTTGGTTTCTGAAGAAGAATCCAACGGTGTCCTCTTTTTTCAGGATCTGACACTGGCAGGTCATTCTATCAGAGAAAGTCTTGAAGAGCCACTTGATAGTCTGAAAGAGCTTTCCCTCAATTATAATCAGAACACACTCAATCTGGAGCTATTATCCTTAGGCGATGTCTCCGGAGCTAAATTCTCCTGGATGTTGGATGGCCTGGATAATACATGGAATCAGCCTTCTGCGAACCGATTTGTCAGCTATTCTAATGTACCGGCAGGCGATTATAAATTAAAGATTCGTTTGTATAATAGCTCACTTTCTCAGGTGATTGCTGAGCGAACGCTGAAGTTGACTATTGTGCCTCCATTCTGGAAAACGTGGTGGTTTCGCCTGCTTTTGTTTGTCTTTATTGTGGCAATTGTATATTTCATATTGAATCATTTTATTCAGCGGCTTAAGCAACAACACACTGAAGAGAAGATTCGCTTTTTTACAAATACAGCACATGATATCAGGACATCTCTGACTTTAATCAAGGCGCCTATCGAAGAACTTTCCAAGGATCCAAATCTCATGGATATAAGTCGGCATTATCTGGCTTTGGCTACAGAACAGGCCAGACGTTTATCAACAGTCGTGACTCAACTGATGGACTTCCAGAAAATGGATATCGGAAAAGAACAATTAATTCTTCGCATGGTAGATATAGTCGGGCTCGTAGAGCATCGCAGGCAAATGTTTGAGTCCTTTGCCAGAAGTAAAAATATAGATCTGCTGTTTGTATCAGAACAGGAGTGTTATCAAACCGCCATCAATGAAACCATGATGGAAAAGGTCGTGGATAACCTCTTCTCAAATGCCATTAAATATTCTAATTGTGATAGTCAGGTTCAGATTCATTTGAAATGTGAGCCCGAAAGCTGGACGCTTGAAGTTATAGATCAGGGAATAGGAATTAGTAAAAAAGCACAACACCAGCTATTCCGGGAGTTTTACCGAGGAGAAAATGCGATTAATTCAAAGATTGTCGGTTCCGGCATAGGTCTTTTATTGGTCAAAAACTATGTAACCATACATGGAGGTGAAATTAGTTGTATAAGCCAGGAAAATTCCGGGTCTGCTTTTAAGATCGTGATTCCGTATAAAGAGGTGTTAGAGGACGAAAGAGAAGAAACAGCGCATACTGAAGAATCGGTTCCATTTATAGCTCCGGCTGTAGATTTACAGCCCAATAACCCACAAGAGGAATCCGATTTGCAGAGAATGAGCATCTTAATTGTTGAAGATAATGATGATTTGCGGAACTTTATGTTGTATGCCCTTCGGTCAGATTTTAAGGTCACAATGGCGGAAGATGGAGCAGAGGCATGGGATATCATTCAAACACAGATGCCTGATTTGGTCGTATCCGATGTTATGATGCCGAATATGGATGGCTTCGAACTATGTCGATTGATGAAATCGACTTATGAAACGTCTCATATACCGATTATATTGCTCACTGCCCTTTCGGGAAAGGCTGAGCAATTGCAGGGATTGGGGCTGGGAGCCGATGATTACCTGACCAAACCCTTTGATATGACTCTTCTTTCCCAAAAAATAAAAACGATTATCAGTAATCGGGAGGTGGTTAAGGTAAAAGCGATGAAGTTGATAAAAGCCCCAACCAATGATAATGAACAACTCCTGGCTAATGAACATAACGACAAGTTTTTGAAAAAATTGCTGGAAGTAATACGAGCGAATATTTCCAATACAGATTTTGGAAAAGATGAATTTGCCACAGCAATGAATGTAAGTGGATCTCTGCTTTATAAAAAAGTAAAAGCAATTACAGATCAATCACCTACTGATTTTATTAAAGTAGTTAGACTAGATTACGCGTTGGAATTGTTGCAAAGCCGAAAATATAATGTTACCGAAGTAAGTGAGTTATGTGGGTTTTCGTCAATCGGATATTTTGGAAGAGTGTTTAAAAAACACTTTGGAAAGTCGCCAACAGAAGTCTGATTAATATGGCTTTTAATTTCCTCATCCCACTGTTTGATATTGAAATGAGTTCTGCTTTTATAGTTGGAACTCATTTCTTTTATATAGGGTTATTATCCCGGTAGCTCATGTTTACTAATGAAATAGTCTGATTTTTACCGGACTGTTTTTATTTTAAAGGGCAGATGATGATTGGTCGGGGGGAGAAATGTCTGATTTTTTTAAGTTCAAGGTTAATCAAATCTATTTTTAGGACAAGAATATCTAATTGTACTAAAGTGTTGAGAAGTGGAGAGCTAAATTTGTGATGGTCTTTGGCTGTCGAATTATTTGGAGGCCGAGACTGTAGTGGATTTTGATTATTACTTATGAATTAAAATATTGGATTAATGGAGAACGCATCTCAAAAAGTATCATTTATCGAGAAAGTTGGTTACAGTTTAGGCGATTTGGCTGCTAACCTGATTTTTCAAACTCTCATGACTTTCCTCGCCTTCTTTTATACTGATGTATATAAAATTCCGGCAGGAACCGCATCTGTGATTATTTTTACAGGAGGAATGATCGGAGCCTGTTTCAATCCCTTTATGGGGATTATTGCTGACCGGACCACTACCCGATGGGGGAAATTCCGTCCCTGGATTCTGTGGACAGCCCTGCCTTTCGGTATTATTGCGATGCTTGCTTTTAGTACGCCAAACTTTAGCTTAACGGGTAAAATAGCTTATGCGCTGATCACCTATATTTTGCTGGTAATCGCTTATTCAGCCAATAATCTTCCTTATGCTTCACTGAGTGGCGTGATCACGGGTGATATGGCCGAACGGAATAGTATTTCATCCTACCGGTTTGTGGCGGTAATGATTGCTCAGTTTGTTGTTCAGGGTTTGCTGTTGCCGCTGGTTCTGATATTGGGAGACGGTGATAAAACAAAGGGCTTTGAGCATGTAATGGCCATATTTGCTGTTACCGGCGTCATCTTTTTCATCATTACATTCCTGACTACCAGAGAGCGTATTATCCCAACTGCGGAACAAAAATCAAGCGTAAAAGAAGATATAAAAGACCTTTCCAGAAATAAGCCCTGGATCGCGATGCTGGTTCTTACCGTTTTCATCTTTATTACATTGTCACTGAAGGGTGGGATGTGTGTTTACTATTTTAAGAATTACCTGAGTGGGGATTCATTAGTCAATTTCCTCGAAAATGTAGGCTTTAACGGATTTATTTCAGGACTAAACAATGGATTGATCAATATGGGCTTTCATGGTTTTACCTGGCCCAAAGACGCACCGACATCAGCTTTCAGTCTATTTAATGCCGGTGGAATCATAATGATGATGGTCGGTATCGGTTTCTCCAAATCGTTAGCCGATAAGTTTGGTAAACGGGATGTATTCGGGGTCAGTCTTTTTCTTTCGGCCTTGTGTCTGTTGCTGTTTTATTTCTACGCGCCACAGTCAATAGCATTGGTTTTTCTGACTCAACTTGCTCATGGATTTTTTTACGGTATATCGACTCCTTTGTTGTGGGCTATGATTGCAGATGTAGCCGATTACTCCGAATGGAAAAATAACCGACGGGCAACAGCAATCATTTTTTCGGCCATGATTTTTGGTCTAAAGGCTGGATTAAGTATCGGAGGGGCTTTAGTGGCCGGTATTCTGGCTACGTATGGTTATAACCTGCAGTTACCGGTACAGTCAGTAGAAACCATAAGTGGTATTCGACTATCTATAAGCGTTTTCCCTATGCTGACTTTTTGTGTGAGTGTAGCCTGTTTATTCTTCTATGAAATCAATAAGAGTAAAGAGATTCAGATTCAAGAGGAACTGACGGCTCGTCGGAATAGGTGAAAACAGAGATGAAATTAGATTTTAGAAAGATTAATGGAACGGCTTTATTGTTGGCGATTTTGATCGGGTTGATAATAATTGCTTTTTTAAAACTCTGATGATGAGATCAGAAGTATAGGGTAAAATACGGAGTGATTTAGATTATCAGCAATGTTGAGCTGTTTGGCCTTTTGGGGTGGAAAGGGAATATACATTTTTAAATAGAAAAACTATATCAAACCGATAGTTGCTCATATAGGTTATTCAAAGAAAAAATAGATTTGTTACATAGGTAAATAAAGATTAGAAAATGAAAGAGCCCAGATATTTAGTGCCTCATCTTTACACTGCCGATCCGGCAGTACACGTGTTTAATGGTAAACTCTACATTTATCCGTCTCATGACATTGAGTCAGGTATTCCGGAAAATGATAACGGTGATCATTTCGATATGAAAGATTATCATGTATTCTCGATGGAAAGTGTTGAAGGAGAGGTAACTGATCATGGTGTTGCCCTTGATGTGAAAGATATACCCTGGGCTGGTCGTCAGCTGTGGGATTGCGATGCAGCTTACAAAGACGGCAAATATTACATCTACTTTCCCCTGAAAGATAAGAATGACGTTTTCCACATCGGAGTAGCTATCAGTGATCGTCCGGAAGGACCGTTTATTCCCGAATCAGACCCGATCAAAGGCAGTTATTCGATTGATCCCTGTATTTTCGAAGAAGAAGGAAACCACTATATGTACTTTGGCGGTTTGTGGGGAGGGCAACTGCAACGCTACCGCGACAACAAAGCTATCGAATGCGGACATGAACCGGCTGATGAAGAACCGGCATTACCTTCCCGTGTGGTAAAGCTAACTGAGGATATGCTTGGTTTTGCGGAAGAACCACGACCGCTTATTATTCTCGATGAAAACGGAGAACCTTTGAAAGCCGGTGATCAGGAACGTCGTTTCTTTGAAGCGTCGTGGATACACAAATACAATGGAAAATACTACTTCTCGTATTCGACCGGAGATACGCATCTGTTATGTTATGCCATTGGCGATAATCCATACGGCCCGTTTACCTATCAGGGGGTAATCCTGACGCCTGTTGTGGGTTGGACGACTCACCATTGTATTACAGAATTTCAGGGAAAATGGTACCTGTTCCATCACGATAGTGTGCCTTCGGGTGGAAGAACCTGGCTTCGTAGCTTAAAAGTGGTAGAATTGGAGTATAATGCTGATGGAACGATCAAAACCATTGATGGTGGAGGTCAGAAATAAATATTGAAATGGTCGCCATGAAAAAAATAATCGGACTCCTTTTTGTAACATGTTTTACCGTATCGCTCTCATTGGCGGAGAATGGACACGATCTTTGGTTACGCTTTTCGTCAACCCGGGTTGCGGATATAGCTTTCGGGAGAATAGCCGGAGATACTACCCGATTAGCGGTAAAGGAGTTCCGGCGTGCAGTCTCACTGATGCCGGGAAGCTCTCCCCGGTTCATTTCGCAGTTTGGTGACAAATCTGTGCTATTTGGCATCAGTACCGATCCGGCCATTAAAAAACTGGGATTGACGCAGCAGCTTCAAAGGCTTGGCGATGAGGGGTTTGTCGTCAGGACCATACATCAGGGTAACGACAAATTTACCGTCGTAGCTTCGGCTTCCGAAAAAGGGCTTCTGTATGGAGCTTTTCACCTGTTGAGGCTGATTCAGACGGGCAAGGCAAATGAAGAGTTGAATATCTCGGAAAAGCCTTCCTACAACCTTCGTGTACTCAATCACTGGGACAATCTGGACGGAACGGTAGAACGGGGTTATGCCGGACATTCTATCTGGAAATGGGATGAGCTTCCGAGCAAGATTTTACCAAGATATACCGAATATGCCCGTGCTAATGCTTCGATTGGTATTAACTCGACTGTGCTCAATAATGTGAATGCGACTCCCGAAATGCTCTCGTTAGCTAATCTGCAAAAGGTAAAAGCGATTGCCGGAGTGTTACGCCCTTACAATATCAAGGTCTATCTCTCCATTAACTTTTCATCACCGGCGAAGCTGGGCGGACTCCCCGACTCCGATCCGTTAAAACCGGCTGTCCGGAAATGGTGGAAGGATAAAGCGGATGAAATTTACAAACTGATTCCCGATTTCGGGGGCTTTCTGGTGAAAGCCAATTCCGAAGGGCTTCCCGGCCCACAGGATTACGGTCGTACCCATGCCGATGGTGCCAATATGCTGGCCGAAGCACTGAAACCACACAGAGGAATCGTGATGTGGAGGGCTTTTGTCTATTCTCCGGGAAAAGATGACCGGGCCAAACTGGCTTATAAGGAATTTCAACCGCTGGATGGCAAGTTTCTGGACAATGTGATTGTTCAGGTCAAAAACGGCCCCATCGATTTTCAGCCCCGGGAGGCATTCAGTCCGCTGTATGGAGCGATGAAGAAAACACCCCTGATGCCCGAATGGCAAATCACACAGGAATACCTCGGATTTTCCAATCATCTCGTCTTCCTGGCATCGCTTTGGCAGGAATTTCTCCAGAGTGATACCTATTGTAAGGGAAAAGGTTCTACGATCGCTAAGGTTACTGACGGAACACTCTTCAAGCAGCCCTTTACAGCCATTGCCGGTGTAGCCAATATCGGCGAGGATGCCAACTGGTGCGGACACACTTTTGCGCAGGCCAACTGGTACGCATTCGGTCGTTTGGCATGGAATAACAATATATCGGCTTCCGACATTGCCGACGAATGGATTCGAATGACTTTTACCGGAGATCAGGCGTTCGTCAATCCGGTAAAGGAGATAATGACCACTTCTCACGAAACGGTGGTCAACTATATGATGCCGTTGGGTTTACATCACATCTTCGCCTGGGGACACCATTACGGTCCAGAGCCTTGGTGCGATGTGCCGGGCGCACGTGAAGACTGGTTGCCCCGCTATTACCACAAAGCCGATAGCATCGGGTTGGGCTTTGATCGTACCACACAAGGAAGCGATGCCGTTTCACAATATTTTTCTCCTTTGAAAGAAGAACTGAATACTCTTTCGGCTTGTCCGGAGAAATACTTGCTTTGGTTTCATCATGTGCCGTGGAATTATCGGATGAAGAACGGGAATCCCCTTTGGAACGAACTCTGCTACAAATACGATTCAGGAGTAAAACAGGTGCGTCATTACCAGACTGTTTGGGATCAGCTGGAAAAATATGTGGATCACGAACGCTTTAGCCTGATACAATCCCGGTTGCGGATTCAATCCCGTGATGCCGTTTGGTGGAAAGATGCCTGTCTGCTCTACTTCCAGCAATTCTCGAAAAAACCGATTCCTTACGACATCGAACGTCCGGTACATGATCTGGATGAACTGATGAAGATTAAGCTAGATCTGACACATCACAATTAAACCAATCGCAGTCGCAAAGATATTTAAGTGGTTAGTGGAAAATAGCTATTCTGGATAATTTTATCTGTGATTGATTATTGGATGGTTAAGTGGTGAGAGAAAGGGGGAGGTGATAAACTCATCTCTTCCCTTTCATTTACTATGTCTTATATAGATATTCTCAATATTTAAAATAGTTACATATGGAAAAAACATGGCGATGGTTCGGCAAGAAAGATAAGATTACGCTTTCGATGCTGAGACAGATTGGAGTTGAAGGAATTGTAACCGCTTTGCACGATGTTCCCAACGGAGAAATTTGGAGTGAGGAAGCGATTCTCGAACTGAAAAATTACATTGAATCACATGGATTACGTTGGTCTGTTGTTGAAAGTCTTCCCGTTAGTGAAGCAATTAAATATGCCGGACCGGAAAGAGAGCAACTGATTGAAAACTACAAAGTAAGTTTGGCTAATCTCGGAAAATGTGGTGTGAAGACCGTTTGTTACAACTTTATGCCGGTCATTGACTGGATTCGTACAGATCTATACCATCCGTGGGCTGACGGATCTTCGTCGCTCTATTTTGATAAAGTCCGTTTTGCTTACTTTGATACTCGTATTCTGCAACGTGAGAATGCAGAACAGGATTATACTGCCGAAGAATTGGCAAAGGTGGCAGAACTAGATAAAACGATCACTCAAGCTGAGAAAGACGAATTGATCGATAGCATCATTGTTAAAACTCAGGGCTTTGTTAACGGTAATATTACCGAAGAGGACCAAAATCCAGTGGCTAAATTCAAAAAACTCCTCGAACTATATGCTGGAATAGACCGTGATAAACTTCGTGAAAACTTGCGTTATTTCTTGTCTGCTATTATGCCGGTATGTGAGGAGTCTGGCGTGAATATGTGCGTTCACCCTGATGACCCCCCCTTTGCAGTATTAGGGTTACCCCGAATTGTTACCTGTGAAGAAGACATCAACTGGTTTCTGAAATCCGTAGATAATCCGCATAATGGATTGACTTTCTGTGCGGGATCATTGAGCGCAGGAATCCACAATGATGTTCCGGCATTGGCTGCCAAATTTGCCAAACGAACTCACTTCGTACATCTTCGTAGTACCAACCCCCTTGAAAATGGCAACTTCATCGAATCGTCACACCTGGAAGGTCGTGGTCGTTTGATTGAAGTAATCCGTATTTTCGAAAAAGAGAATCCGGAATTGCCCATGCGTGTCGACCATGGTCGTTTGATGCTTGACGATGCCGATAAAGGTTATAATGCCGGTTACTCGTTCCACGGTCGCATGTTGGCTTTGGCACAGGTAGAAGGTATGATGGCTGTAGTAAAAGATGATTTAACCAGATAATAAGAGAAATAATTATTATGAACGAAATGTTTAGTATTGCCGGTAAAGTCGCAGTAATTACCGGAGCCGGTGGTGTGTTGGGTGGAAGCGTAGCCCGTAGCTTTGTAAAAGCAGGCGCAAAAGTAGTTGCACTTGACCTTCGTCAGGAACAGTTGGATGCCCGTGTGGCAGAACTTAAAGAATTGGGTGGCGATGTAATCGGCTACGTAGGTAACGTTCTTGACATCGAAAGCCTGGAAAATACCGCAAAGCAAATTGTAGAGAAATGGGGCCGTATTGATATTCTGTTGAATATCGCCGGTGGTAATCTCCCGGGAGCAACATTGAATCCCGATCAGCATATCTTTGATATGAAAATATCCGATTGGGAAAAAGTAACAGCGCTTAACCTGAACGGAACCGTTTATCCGAGCATCGTTTTTGGAAAAGTAATGGCAGATCAGGGCAGTGGCAGCATCATCAATATGTCATCAATGACTGCTTTCAGTGCGATTACCCGCGTTCCCGGCTATTCGGTTTCTAAAGCAGGCATCAGTAACTTTACCCAGTGGCTGGCGATGGAGTTTGCTCAGAAGTATGGCGATAAAGTACGTGTAAATGCACTTGCACCGGGCTTCTTCATTGGAGACCAGAACCGTGCGGTATTGCTCAATCCGGATGGATCGTTGACAGATCGTAGCATAAAAGTACTGGCTAAAACCCCGATGAACCGTTTTGGTGATATCAATGAGTTAAACGGTGCTATACAGTTCCTTTGCAGTGATGCAGCAAGCTTTATTACCGGTGTCGTATTGCCCGTTGATGGAGGATTCTCAGCATACAGCGGAGTGTGAGTTAGGCTATTCCAATAAAACTTATTAGTTTTATATACGAGTCAAAAATTGATGCCGGACCGGAGCTAAACCTTCGGTATCCGGCATTCAATCATTAAAAACCTTTGATAAAATCAGGTCATGAAATCTTTTCAATTTCGTAGCTTATTGCTATTACTAATCATTTGTATAGCAGGAAAATCTTATGCTGTTGGCTACGAACAGTACATTTATTTTCAAAAGCAAAACAACACATTCCCACTGGTTGCCAATGGTACTGCATTGCCCATAATTATTTCTTCCGCTGATTATCCAGGTGTGAAAAGAGTGGCAGGGGAATTTGCGAACGATATCCGACGGGTGTCTTCTCTCGAACCAAAAGTCCTGGAGATAGAAAAGCTTCCGGCTAAAGCTATTATCGTCGGTACAATTGGGAAAAGTAAGCTCATTGACCAGTTGATAGCTTCCGGTAAAATAGACACCTCAAATCTCAAAAACAAATGGGAAACTTTTAAAATACAAACGGTCAGTAATCCTTTCCCTGGCGTTGAATCAGCTCTGGTCATTGCCGGAAGTGACAAGCGGGGAACGATTTACGGGATGTATGACCTTTCGGAGCAAATAGGAGTCTCTCCCTGGAATTGGTGGGCAGATGTTCCTGTCGCTTCGCACCAGGAAATTTGGGTGAAAAATGGTACTTTTACCCGCGGAGAACCTGCCGTGAAGTATCGCGGTATTTTTATCAATGATGAAGCCCCGGCAATTGCGACCTGGGTTGCGTGGAAATTCGGTGGTCTAAACAGTAAATTTTACACCCATGTTTTTGATTTGATTCTTCGCCTTCGTGGCAACTACCTCTGGCCGGCGATGTGGTGGGGAGCGTTCAATATGGATGATCCGTTGAATCCTAAACTTGCTGATGAGTACGGCATTGTGATGGGCACATCTCACCATGAACCGATGATTCGTTCACAGCAGGAGTGGAAAAGAGTGGGTAAAGGTGCCTGGAACTACGAGACGAACAAAGACGGTCTTTCTAAGTTCTGGGAAGATGGAATCGCTCGTAATAAAGATTTTGAGAGTGTTGTGACCATGGGGATGCGTGGAGATGGGGATGAGAGGATGTCTGCATCCAAAGATATGGATGCCAACGTCAAGCTGCTGGAAAATATAGTTACAGACCAACGTCAGATTTTGTCCAAATACTTTCCTCAGGGAGCTACAAAGGTTCCGCAGGTATGGGCTTTGTATAAAGAGGTTCAGGACTACTATGAGCACGGGATGCGGGTGCCGGATGATATAACCATGCTTTGGTGCGATGACAACTGGGGGAACCTGCGTCGTGTACCTACCGATCTGGAACGCAAGCGTTCGGGTGGTGCCGGAATCTATTACCATTTCGACTATGTGGGAGCCCCGCGTAGTTATAAATGGATTAACACAAATCAGACAGCCAAAATCTGGGAGCAGATGAGCAAGGCGTATGACTATGGAGCCGACCGTCTTTGGATTGTAAATGTGGGAGATATTAAACCCGTGGAATATCCGATTGAGTTTTTTATGGATCTGGCCTGGAATCCTAAGCGCTTAGGTAAAGATCAGGTTGCCGAACACTGCCGTTTGTGGGCCGAACGTGAATTCGGATCGAAGTATGCAGCTGATGTTGCAGAGATTATAGAAAAGTACACAATGTATAACAGCCGTTGTAAGCCTGAATTCCTCAATGCTAACACTTATAGCCTGGAGAACTACAACGAAGCCGAAACAGCGGTGGCAGACTACAATAAGATTGCTCAAAAGGCGGATTCAATCTACAAGGTAATTCCAGCCGAATACCGTGATGCTTTCTTCCAGTTAGTCCTTCATCCGGCTAAAGCTTCTGCTAATCTTCATGAGCTTTATTACGCAGTTGCTCAAAACCGCTTCTATGCAGCTCAGGATGGAATAGTAGCAAACAAATGGGCAGAAAAAGCACGCGAATGTTTCCGGACGGATAGCCTATTGTCGGTAGAATATCATACAATCGGGAATGGTCGATGGAAAGGAATGATGACTCAAACCCACATCGGATATACCAGTTGGAGCGATCCAAAAACCAATATAATGCCGAAAGTGACATCAGTTTCCGGCAATAATATGTCACAACCTGCTGTTGCGGTAGAAGGTTGTGTTGCTTCGGCACTGAATGCTGCTGATGCTCAACTCGAATTACCGGAATTCAGCTCATATACCCGCGAAAGCCACTGGGTTAGTTTGTTTAATAAGGGGAGTAAATCATTTTCCTATAAAGTGAAAGCATCCGCTAAGTGGTTGAATATTACACCTGCAAAGGGTAGCGTTGCGGATGAAATAAGACTGAATGTATCTGTTGACTGGGATTTGGTTCCGGTAGGAAACAGTATTCCGGCAAAGGTGAAAATCACAGCCGCAGGAAAAGACTTTACAGTGAATGTAAAAGTCGCTAATCCGGCTTATCCTACCCGTCAGAATCTGCAGGGTTTTGTAGAAAGCAATGGCGTGGTTTCGATGGAAGCGGAACACTTTACCTCGAAAACAACCGGACAGCCAGTGAGTTGGGAAAAAGTTCCGGGCTTGGGAAGAACGTTGTCTGCGATGGTTCCTTTCCCGACCAACGGACAGGTTTCCGGTCAGAATTCGCTGGAATACAAGATTTATTTCTTCACGCCCGGTGAACATAAAGCCTCCGTTTATATCTCTCCAACTATCAATTTTGTTGCCGGACAGACTCTGAAACTGGCCGTTTCAATGGATGATTCTGCACCGCAGATTCTGGAAGTGAAAGTCGGCTCCCTTCATGGCGAAGGGCGTGATGGAGGCGGTTGGGATGCCTCGGTCAAAGAAAGTATCCGTAAGCTTGTGGCAACCGTAAAAGTTGACAAACCGGGTTATCACACTTTTAAAGTTTGTATGGTGGATCCGATTGTCGCTGTACAGAAAATAGTGATTAATACCGGTGGTGACAAACCGTCTTACCTTGGACCGACTGAAAGTTATTTCAAAAAGTAATTTTGAATAAAGTATGTGTTTTAAGTGGATTGCAGTTTGTATTTTATCTATCCGGATGTGCAACCAAGATTTGAGAATAATGTGATAAATGAGGCTGTCTCTAATTCGGGAGATAGTCTCATTTGTTTTTCAGAGAATACTTCTCAATTTTTTCAAGGCTATCGATTGTTCGTAGCCACTCCTCTCTTCTTGCTCAGCATTGAATGTGCAGAGCGTTTTCCTGATTACTTCCAATATAGTGCGTGACGATTGTCTTTACAGAGCGTAAGGAAAGGCAGCCGCACTGATAGATGACAGTAAATGTGAAAAACAGCTTGTGCATCTGGGTCAGGCGAGCGTGTAGTTATATCTGTTTTGTGTAAAATGCTCCTGGAAATTCGCGTTTTCTTAGAGGTTTATTTCTTCTCACTTTATTAACATGCCTGTTCAAAACTTACCTTTTTATAGTTTATATATCCGGGCATTCCATTGATTATGTATGATATAATATAGTTATCAACACTTGTCTGATTGCTGTTGATAACTTTAGATGGTGTGTGTTCATATCCCTCATTTTTCTAATCCTCCATTCTGTTTTTCGGTGTTTGTCTGCTAGCGCATATAGCTACCATTGACTTACAAGAAAATCCGTTTACTCTGTCCTATTCTTATTACTATCTTCCCTTTTTACACTTCAATCACTCCGATAAAGAATGGGTATTTCTCATGATTATTCTCCATGATAGAAAACTTGTCAACAAAATGATGTTATTTTAAGGAAAATACAATACTAAAGAAACCTGATTGAAACTTACAGATTCGTATATTTAGGGTAGCTACATGTTTTAATTTGAAAGTGGCCTTCGGGTATAAACTTACGAATTAACGCAAAAACGATGCATAAAGCGTATGAGATGGGTAAAAAACATTATGCATATCGCTTATAAGCGTAAAAATATGTAATTGTAAATTAAAGTAATTCCATTATATTGCATCAGATCATTAGGTTATATTAGTTGTTTAAGGTAATCAAAGAACGGTTTAGGTTATTCACCCAAGATGCTTAGCGAAGCATTTTATACCCCATTTACTGAGAAAAGGAATCCGAATAGAGGAAAATGTCTTCCCACAGAGATGACGCATAATGTGAAAAACATGATAGTATGACAATCGGCCACGCGCGGGAATCTGTCGAAGCGCTTTTCTTTTTATTTAGGATGTTCCTGTATTGATCGGCAAGCCCAAAAACGGACGGTAACGCATGTATTTGGGTTTCGCAAAGGTCATTCGCGCTACTGCGAACTGCCTTTGTAAAATTCGCAAAGCTCATTTTCCTATGAGAAAATAGCCATTGCGAAAAAAACAAAGGTCATTTTCCATACGGAAAATCATGTTTGCGAAAATCGCAAAAGCAATTTTCCGAAGAGCGAAACACGTTTGCGAAAACCAAGCAAAGCTGTTTATCTCAGGTAATCAGTGATATACACTGGCCTGTCTGGTAGGAAGGCTGCTGTAAGCAAAAATCGCCACAGTATACTTATTTATCGAAGGGCAAAATCAAGCCGGTGGTGTTCAACACCTGCTGTACCTCCGCCCCTGATAAATAATCTGCTGTGAGAAATGCCAAATTAAAAAACTAATTATGACAATGAAGATGGAGGATTATTTATGAACTAAACTTTTACTAAACATTTACAGTAATGAAAAATTACATTTTATCAAGAATGTCCAACCTCGTGTTGGTAAACTGCGCAAGCATGATCGTAAACGATGGGAAAGAAACGGTTTTACCCGAAGTGCAAAACAACGCCAGATTCCAAAATCTGGTACTTCGGTTGACAACCATGAATGATGCCCTTCAGACGGAAAATGACAACGAAATCTGTCGGATGCGTGATGCTGAAATGCTGAAACGTAACAGCCTGGTCGCAAAGGTGATGAATGGACTAAAGGGAAAGCTTGGCTCTTTCGATGATGCGGAAAAGGCGATTGCTGAACCTCTTTATAATCGGATGAAGCCGTTTCTCTTCAATTACAGCAAGCAAAAGCGCCCCGAACAGATTATAAATCTTGCCAATGCGCTTAAGGTATTGCGACTGCCGGATTATGCCGATGCGATCGTTGTACTGAAAATGGAGAATATCCTAAGCGGACTTGAGGCGTCGGCTCAGATCGTGGAGAAATACTATCGTGATGCCCGCACCTCCCGGTTGGAGTATCGCGAGGCGGCTGCCACGGCTCCGATTCGCGAAGCGTTGCAGGCTGATATGCTTGAGTACGAACTTTGGGTGGGCAGTATGGTTGTCTCTACCGAAAAACAACCTGACTGGGTGGCCTTGCAGAAGAATCTGAACGACCGATTTGATTCGTCTGTGCTGAGTATTCCGCACCCTAAGTCATCGAAGACGGAATCAAATAGCGCCACCAATACTTCGGGTGCGAAGTAGGGTAGGGATTGTTTGATGATTTTTAAGGGAAGTCCCGATCTGCCGGAGGGTGGGTCGGGATTTTGTTTTGTTTGCGAGGGTGCAAAATAAAGACTATTAGAGATTGATGTTTTGAGGTGGAAAAAGAAATCGTGTTGAATATTGGGCGGAAGTTAACTGTGTTGTTGTTTGAAATAATAGCTAATTCAGAACACTATTTGAAATTTTATTCTTTACATCGCCATATATTGGCGTAGAGAAGGGGTAATTTTGCCACAGAATCAGGATCAAGATTTTTGATTGGTAATTAAATTGGATTTAAACAAAGAGAATTAAAATGTTTTGGTAACTTGCGATTCGTTTAATATTAACATAATAATAAATAACAATGAACAACTTAAGTATCTCTGATAGCAAACGTCAAGGATTTGCATTGAAAGTGATTTTGTGGGCTGCTAATAATGGAATATTGGAAAAACTGATAAAAAGTGAAAGCCAGAAAATTAAAGTGAACAGTGAAAGAAGTAAAAAACATGTGGCTGAATATAAGATTCAATCGATAGGGAATATAGCCTTGTTTACTGTTTTTCGAGAAGAGGCAGAAGAAGTA
Organism: Bacteroidales bacterium; assembly: GCA_963668555.2. Classification (GTDB taxonomy): domain Bacteria; phylum Bacteroidota; class Bacteroidia; order Bacteroidales; family UBA7332; genus CAXXIC01. Next base: position 1,525,671 of record CAXXIC010000001.1, on the reverse strand, counting down.
GAGTTAAGGAAGCGTTGCTTTATTAATAATATTGACATCAGTGATTACTTTCCTGAAAAAGATCATAATTATATCTATCTTTCGAATCAATGGAATGAAAATGGAGATAATAATTTAACATTAGAAGGACTTGTTTCAACTATTAATAGTGAAATCAATCCTGATTACGAATGTGGATTTTTCAAGAACCAAAATGAAATGTATATTTTCTATGTAATAGCTAACCAAAACGAAGTTATTTGCAAAAATGCTGATATTTCACCGAAGCAGCAAGAAGAAATTATTTCAAGTTTAGAAGAGGTTCACACCTTATCTAAATATAAAGCCAATAAAAGATTAAGCAAAACGACAAAGTATAACTACTTAATTGAAGAATTTGACAACCAGTCCTTAATCCAGAAATTTCAGTTTCGTTTACAGACACAAGAACGAAAAAGATACTCGCAAAGCAAAATATCATTCTTTACTCGACTTTTTAATCAAATCGATAAAGATCATTTCTCTGATTGGTGTAATAATCAAATTGATAAAATAGAGTATTATACGAAAGATGGTGAAATAATATCCACAAAACAAATAAGTAGCTTTATTGTAAAAGACGGATGCGTTTTTATTAAAAAAGGCAACGATTCTGCTGAATTTGAATTGTTTTTCAAATATGAAGAAGAATTCCATTCATTCAAAGATTTTATTTCTGATGTTAGATATGTCTCACTAGATCATGTGGAATCAATGGATAAGGTATTATTGAGGTTAAGAGATAATCTACCTAGATTGCAAGAGCTTTCTGATATTATATATTTAAAATATAGTGATATAGACAGGTTTAATGTGGAAATGAGCAAAGCTATTATAAAAGAATTGGATCATTCTTTCATTCAAGGGCTAAAGAATGAATTAGATCTTGTTGGTAAGAATATACGACTTCAGCTTATGCCAAGAAGTTTAAATAGTTCTAAAAGCAATAATTAAACACGGTTAATGCATAAGTGACTGTTTTTAGTACGGTTCTAAAAGCAGTCACTTTTTTTATTTCTCTTTCTTTTTTCACTCCGCCACATTCTGGCATACCCACCTTCTACCTTTGCAATATCATTAACCGATAAATAGAGGAGAAACAAGTTATGGCAGAATTGCAAACAACAGCTTTCGCAATTTTCGAAGCGGAAAAAGAAAAAGAGCTTTGGCAAAGAATTTCAGAGTCGACAGAAATCAACTGGAGTAAAGAGTTTTTGATTGAGAATCAGGACCGATTTGACTGGAAGGAGTTATCCGGTAATACCTCATTGCCCTGGTCGAGCGAGTTAATTGAATTATTCGAGGAGCGTTGGGATTGGCAAAATCTTTCCATGATTATTGCTCACCGTGGCTTTATTTCTTATGCCGACTATGTCGATTTCGTTGCCAGGTATCATGTCAAACTCGATTGGGCAGCGATCTGCGGTGATGATAATATTACTCCCGATATTGTAAAGCATTATTCGGGTCTGATCGATTGGTCAGCGCTATCGGCGAATATCCTTTTCCCCTGGAGTAGAGAGTTGCTGGTTCAATATCAAGATAAGATCGATTGGAACATCTTCTCGGAAAGTTTCTTTCTCAGATACTGCGATCCATTTTTCAATACTGGAACACTGGAGCTTTTTAAAGATCAATTGGATTGGAGCGCTCTGTCTGAAAACAGAAAACTAAAGTGGCAGATTCGACTGATTTGTAAATTTAAAGAATATTGGGATTGGGCTAAGTTGATAGATAATCCAGAAATAGAATGGTCGAAGAAGATGTTGGAGTTTTTCAACGAATATATTCCAACTGACGATATAGAGCATTTACGGGAATCACATCTTTGGGAAAGACTGATGCGGGCAGAGCAGAAGCCATATAGAAAACTGACCGAGATAGAAGAGTTTTTAGCGACATTGTAAGGATTGTAACTAAAAAAGTGGTTGAATATTTGGGGATTATCCCAGACTTTCAGCCACTTTCTGTATTAATATAAGACGTAACGTTGGATTTAACTGTTTCGTTCAAGTGCTTCACGATAAATCTTGTTCACTTCATCTTTTAGAGATTGAGGTTCGATCACAGTCAAAGACCAACTGCGAGACATTAGTTCCATAATAAGATCCGGGGTGATGCACATATACAACTCCACAATCACGCGGTCGCTTTGTTTGTATAAATTCTGTGAAGGATGGATTAGCATTGTTTCAACGTAATGTCCATCTCTTTCATCAAACGAAAGAATGATCTTTTCGGGAGCGGAGTCACCTGTAAACATAGCAAAACAATGTTCATACTTTTCGGATATGTCGATATTTCCCTTGGGTTTGAATACCCCTCCGAGCATTTCCATATTGCTTATCCTATCGAGACCGTAAGATTTGAGTTTATCCCCACTTTTGTCAAAGCCTAAGAGATACCACCTGCCCCGACTTTCTTTCAGTGCAATAGACTGAATCACTTTTACGTCGGTGACTTCGGGGTGAAATTTTGAATAGAGGAATGAGATATATTTATTCTCCTTTATGGCAAGCATGATTGCGGGGATATGCTCGGTGCCTCTTGATCGTCGTTTTTCTACAAAAACGTATTCCGGGAGTCTCTCTACACCAACCATTGCGTATAATAAATCAAGCGGTTCAAGAATATTCTCAATAATAGAATTTTGTTCTTCGTCTACGGGGATATGGTAGCCTCTATTTTTCCGGCAATATTCTATACTTATTCCCAGAAAACTTCTGATTTCGCCGATGATTCGGACAAACGTTCTATCTGACGGTACACGAATCTTGTCGTTACTAATATCTAGTTGGTCATCCAGGTATTGAATAAGTTCAGCTTTCGTACAATACGGTGTGGTTCTTACTTTTTTAATAAGGAGTAGGTATCGTTGCAGGGATTCTAAATTTGACATATTTAAGAGGAGATATAGATGTAAGTTGAGCAGGTCGACAGATTGAAAAAATTATCAAAAACTACAATCCGCGAATATGATGAGCGGCAACATGATTGTTGGTAATATAGCGGATCAAATAGCGATCCTTCTTATGATGTAAGAAAATGTACCAGGTAGCTGAAATCCGACTTTTACTTTTGGGAGATCGGATGCAGATATAATGCATACCCTGGAATCGTACCTAACGATGCTCATTCCGGTAGTAGTTTCTTATGTTCTCAGAAACTCTATTTACCAGTTCATCTCCGGTAATACTATCTTCCTAGTCTTTGTCGAACTCATCAGCTTCGAGCGCGCCCATCTCATCTAATATCGGATTGATTCGTTCGGCTTGTTTTTTCAGATCGATCTTCACAAAGCGATTCTCGCCTTGTGAGTCTTTTTCGAAAGTAATTCCTGCAACGCGCATCATAGAGGTTGATGTTTTGATAATCACAAAGATAATTATTCCGAATAGAAATAACAAAAAGGGTTATCGCTGCCCTGGGGTATTCGTACAGTGAGTAATAGTTGAATTTTTAATGCGTTTGCCCTGGATCTATTTGTTTATAACTTACATTTATCAATCCTATATATCTTGGTAATATGCAGAAGTAGTAGTGTTTAACATAGTTATCAACAATTGTTCGATTGCTGTTGATAACTTTTTAAAGATATGATGTTATTTAGTTCTCATTACTTATCAATAAAAATTCGAGTTCCAGATATTTATTAATAGATTTGCATTGAATTTGATAGGATCGTAGTTCTGTTGCGATTCATAAGGCCAATAGTAAAGCTCTTTTGATTCGCCAATCGTTTGATATAGCAAGAGATAGATCCAGAATAGCCGATATTCCATTAACCCAAACTCAATTTTCAGTAGTTGCATGTCTATAAAACCCCGTAAAGAAGAGATCTCCGGTAAATTCGAGTTGCATTATTCTTTTAATGACAATTCGCATTCCATGGATGCCACCATCCGGAATAACAGTGAGAGAGAATTTTTAGCGTTGATGAAAGAGATTTCCTCCATTCTTAAAGTTGATATCCGGATTGAAAGTGAAGCATTGACTAAAGGTGGATTTCGTCAACGATTCAAGATAGTCAAGAAGTCCGAAACTAAAAGAGCCCCTATTACGGCATCATTTGTCACTTCCTTGATGTTGGTTGTGCTGGGTACTCCCCTGAATGCAAAAGTTGACGGACTATTTCACAAAGTGTTTGCAGAAGTAGATCGGGAAGATCCCGAAATGGTCAAGCTAATGCAGGATATTCAGAAATTGAGTCTTGAAAACCAGTATGTAGCTTCTCAGTTGAATCGCAATAATAAGATCAACCGCCGCAAATCGAATTTCTACGAAACACTTTTGGCTTGTTTTAAAATAAATAAGATTGGTCTGAAGACGCTGGGTAAAGACGGTAAAACATTATTAAACGAATATACAATTCTCCGGAAAGAGTTCACCCGATACATTCTTAAAACAGATGAATTGCCGACCCTCGTAGACGAGAATGCGGTGATCGAAATTATTTCTCCGGTATTAAAAAACGGCAATTACAGCTGGAAAGGAATCTACAATGGACAGATCCTGGACTTTGGTATGAAATCGGCGGAGTTCAAATCGCTGGTTCAGTTAGGAGATGTAGAGTTCAAAAATGGTACCTGCATCAATTGTATTCTGGAGATGCCCCGTAAAATTGATAATCTGGGCGAAGAAGTGATTACGGCTTATCGGATAGCAATGGTAATCAGCTTTTTCAAGAATGATAAACCCATGGAAACGCCGGAAGGCCGGAAGTATAAGCAGGAATTAGAGGCCAGAGGAAGACAACTCAGGTTGTTGTTCTAAGTGGGACAGAGCTATAAACATTATCTCATCATTTATAGAGCCAGACAAACAGCATTAAGAACGCTGTTTGTCTGGCTTTTTTTGTAGAATTACGAAATCTATTGTTGCTATAATAAAGTAAGAGCTCTCCTTTTTTGTATTCAGGATTTCAGTAGGCATTTACGAACAGAGTACAACCTGAAAATGTTAGGTGTAATGTGGTATCCTTGGTGAACTAAACAAAAAGCAAGTATGCATATGGATGATGTGTTGAAAACAGCAAAAAATTGCCGGCATTATGCCATGTGTAAGATTGATTTCCTGGGAACGGGATTATGCAAATCGGGTGCGGAGAAACATTATGTAAGTTTTTATCCTCAGGGGAGGATGGATCTCTATGCAGCCTTGGTAGAAAATAGGATTCCTGTGACGGAAAAGTGCATAGAGATTGCCGATAGCTGTGACCTTTGCGGCAAATGTGACTACCAATGTTATTTTGTGACAGAGATGAAGCCATCGGTTGTGATGAAAGCGCTGAAAGAATACGTGAGACTTCACCTGGAAAATGGCGGAGAAGTACTTTCGGCTGAACAAGACAGCGTCCTCGCCGGTCTTAAAGAATTAGTGGGAGAGTACTGGGCAACCAATGACCGCGTGATTGCACTTACCTATTCACATGATCCCTGCCCGGTGGCAGAACCGCGTATGCCTGATTATGTGATCATGCCGAATTCCACTGCCGAAATATCAGCTGTGATTAAACTGCTGAATAGTCATCAAATACCGTATGCCGTAAGAGGAAACGGATCGAGTGTGATGGGTTTTGTGATGAGTGAAGGTGCGGTGATCGATTTGGGCCGGATGAAGACCATTGAGTTTGATGAAAAAAACTGGTGGGTAAAGGTCGGACCTGGCGTTTCCGCTTTTGATCTTCAGAAAGATGCCGTGAAACGTGGATTTCGCGTAAATGTGGCCGAGCCTTCCGCGCTGATTTGTGCCAATATCATGTGTTCGGGAGTATTCTCCACCTTTTCGGCGAGCTATGGTACAGCAGCAGATAATTATATCGATGCGGAGTTTGTAGGACATGACGGGAATGTATTTCTACTGAGTGATAAATCGGCACCCAATCTTTTTGCGTTCAAGAAGGAAGATCCACAGGTGCCGGGGATTTGTTCATCGGCCTATATCAGATTGCATGCTGTAACCTCAGATGAAAGTGCCGCATTTGTACCCTTCGAATCGTTGGGCGGAGCACTTGATTTTGCCCGGGAGTGTGCCATGCGGCGGATAGGACTAGCCATTGGCGTGTTGGGCGGAGAGTATATATCGACGTTTCTCTCCCCCACGAAAAAATTGGCCGCGAAGGTGAAGGATACATTCCGGTATAAACTGAAGATCGAATACCTGGTGCAAGTGATCGGGGATAAATATGCGCTCCGTTCGATAAAAGAGATGGGGCATCACTACTTCGACAATCGTATGATCAGGACTCTCACGTTGGGGTTGCCTTCTCTGGCTTCGGCCAAATGGCTTGACCTCCTGAATGAGTTGGGCGACGAAAAGCCATTCTCGTACCTGGGACTTAAACATTTTCCCGATCTTGCCGAGGCGGCGCTTGCACCTTCGCCGGTGCAGCTTGTGTGCGACGTTAATCCGGAACTTCGGCCTTTCTTCGAGAAACTTTATTCAAGACCGGAGATGACCGATCCGGTGTGGCTCAATATGTTCCGGATTCTCAGCTCGCGAATGGGACGTGAGAAACATGTGCTTGCCATGATCATTTATCTCCCCATCGACAATCAACTTATCGCGGAGATTAACCGTGAGTTCAAACGCATCGCAGACAGCCACGGATTAAAGAACGATTACGGCTTTATCACACCTCTGGATAACGGAAAACGCTGCGTGTTTGAGTATGACTACTATTTGGATCATAATGATCCGGATGAAAAGACAAAGACGCAACAGGCTATGATGGAGGCCGGAATGATGATCGAACGCTATTCGGCCGAAACCGGCACTGTAACCTGGATAAGGTATGTATTTACACAAGGATTCAGTCGAAAGGAGAGTTTTCTCTATTCAACTAATAGAAAATGACCTATGAATGGAATGTTATTGACCGGGGATAATGACAAGTATTTGCTCACCGGTGCGACAGGTTTTCTGGGGAGTCATATTATGGCGGGCCTTCTCTTAAAGGGTAAAGGCGTTGTCATTGCGGGTCGACCCTCTGGTAGAGAATCCCTAAAGGAGAGAATCAGGAAGCTACTCAAATGGTTCGGGATTGAACATTTAGAGGGACAGCTTGAGTTTTATGAAACCGATTTTCTAAAAAACAAGTTGGGGTTTGGCGATGATGAATATGCGAATTTATGCAGCAGGGGATTAAGTATCATTCACTGTGCATCTGATACCTGCTTTGCCGAGAAGCACCGCGAAAGAGTAATGAATTCAAATGTAGAGAGCCTTGTCGAGATTCTCAATTTTGCAGTGAAAAGTAGAACTCGCTGTATTCATTATATCAGTACCGCTTATGCAGCCGGTACCGACAATATAGACTGTCACGAAGCACCTGTGAATTCAGCGCATTTTACTAACGTTTATGAGGAGAGTAAGGCTCGTGCTGAGAAAATATTAAGCGAAAGGTGCCGGGAGAGCGATATTCCATATACCATCATACGTCCCTCAATTGTATACGGGGATTCTGTAACGGGAAAATCACTCCGGTTCAATGCGCTTTACTACCCCGTTAAGTCCATGTTATATATTCGCGATATTTATCTCGATGATATCAAGAATAATAATGGGACGAAATCGGCGGAGTTTGGCATATGTATTAATGAGGACGGCGTGCTGCATCTTCCTATCCGCATCTTCATTCCGAATGAGGGTGAAATCAACCTGATTCCTGTGGATTATTTTACGGAAACCGTTCTCTCGATAATAGAGAACCCGGTTACTGAAACATTCTATCACATTACAAGCAATAACCCCGAAAGCATGCAGAAGTTGACTTTATATACTGAGCGCTTTCTGAATATAACCGGTGTTGAGGTGGTTATCGGCATATCCGATGCGGATGAGCTGAAAAATCCACCCGAGGAACTCTTTCACCATTTCATCAAAGCCTATCAACCCTATATTTCGGATAAAAGATCTTTCCAGAGAGAGAATACCGATATAGCAACCAACGGAGCTCTACCTCCCGAACTCAGTTATGAGATTTTCGAAAGGTGTATGGCTTTTGCCGTTACTGTTGATTGGGGTAGAGAGACCTTCTAAAATAAACTCAATTGCCGTTCCAGCAATTGGAACGTCATTCGATGATATGGGGTAGTGCCATATTCGGCAATCGCTTTGCGATGCGCTTTGGTAGGATAACCCTTATTCTTATCCCATGCATATTGGTTGTATTCATTATGCAACTGCATCATATAATCGTCGCGGTAGGTTTTGGCCAAAACGGAGGCCGCGGCAATCGAAAGCATCTTGCCGTCACCTTTCACAATACAAGTATGCGGTATGTCGGGATAAGCTTTGAAACGGTTACCGTCGATCAGCAAATGTTCGGGCTTTACCTTTAACTGATCTATAGCCCGATGCATCGCCAGGAATGATGCATTCAGAATATTTATCTCGTCAATCTCTGCGGGGGGAACTATCCCTACAGCCCATGCAATAGCTTCATTCTCAATGAGTGGGCGCAATTCGTAGCGCATCTTTTCGGTCAGCTTTTTCGAATCGTTCAGGGCATCGCACCGAAACGTTCCGGGCAATACCACGGCAGCTGCAAAAACAGCTCCGGCAAGGCATCCTCTGCCGGCTTCATCACACCCGGCTTCTATCCGGTTTTCCTGCAAATAGGGGAGTAGCATTTTTGTCAAAGTATAAAAGGAGTGAAATCGGGGGCGAAAGTACTATTTTTTGAAAAAATAGCAGTTATACTCCTGCATAATATCGAATATAATGAATAATTTTGCAGTCGCAAACGAATAAATATACGATATGAGTGTAAAATCTGAGAGGTTAAATACTATTCGACGAATTGTGGCTCAGAACGAAATCGAGAATCAGGATATGTTACTCGATTTTCTGCGAGAAGAGGGATTTGATCTGACGCAGGCTACGCTTTCGCGCGATCTGAAACAGTTGAAAATCAGCAAAAATCCCGGTTATGCAGGGATTTATATATATATGTTGCCCAATAATATACGGACTATTGATATGCCACAACGTCCTACACCTAATTATGAATTTATGGCCGAAGGATTTTTATCCATTGAGTTTTCCGGTCAGTTGGCCGTAATGAAAACCCGTCCGGGACATGCCAGCGCCATTGCATACGAAATAGATGCAAAAGCCCCGCATATTATTCTGGGTACCGTGGCTGGTGACGATACCATCCTGATCGTTCCGCGTGAAAATATTTCGCGACGTCAGATCATGGAAACCCTGGCGATGATTATCCCGAATTTGAAATAAAAGTGTCCATTTTTTTGATATAAAGAGGACTTGTAACAAGTTAATAGAGATGAACGAAAAAATTAAAGTAATGGTGGCTAACGAAAGCCACGTTCCTTACGTGCAGATTATTTTGGACACCATCGAAGCGGCTGCGAAAGTACGCGGAACAGGTATTGCACGTCGTACAAACGAATATATAGAACAAAAAATGCGCGAGGGTAAAGCTATCATTGCACTCGCAGGGGATCGTTTTGCCGGATTTTGCTACATTGAGACTTGGGGCAATAAACAATTTGTGGCAAATTCAGGTCTGATCGTTGTGGATGACTTCCGCGGAAAAGGCTTGGCTAAAGCGATCAAGAAGAGAGCTTTCGATCTCAGCCGCGAGCGTTATCCCGATGCCAAAATATTCGGGCTTACTACCGGAGTAGCTGTAATGAAAATCAACTCGGAATTAGGCTATCGTCCTGTTCCCTATTCAGAACTCACTGATGATGAGGCTTTCTGGAAAGGTTGTCAAAGCTGTGTGAATTATCCCATTCTGCAAAGCAAAAACAGACGTTTCTGCATGTGTACCGGTATGCTCTTCGATCCGAACGATCAGAAGAAAAGAGATATTTACGACGGTATTGACAGTGATATTGTGATTGAATAATAAGAAATAAACAAGTCGGCCCCACCCCGACCCTCCCCATTAGGGAGGGAGGAAGAAGCAAAGAGAGAATTCCTCCGTGTCTTTCTCCCCTCCTTGGCGGGGCTGGGGGAGGCTCCTAAACAAAATAAAAACGATGAAAGAAAAGGTATTATTGGCATTTAGCGGAGGACTTGATACCTCGTTTTGCGCTAAATATCTGACTGAAGAAAAAGGTTACGAACTTTATACTGCAATTGCCAACACGGGTGGTTTTAGTCCTGAAGAGCTGAAAAAGATTGAAGAGCGTGCCTATCTTCTTGGAGCTACAAAACATTTTACGCTCGACGTAACACAAGAATATTACGAAAAGAGCATCAAATACATGGTGTATGGTAATGTGCTTCGCAATGGTACTTATCCCATTTCGGTAAGTTCAGAGCGGATCTTCCAGGCGATTGCAATCATCAATTGTGCCAAAGAAATCGGCGTTGACTACGTGGCACACGGTTCTACCGGTGCCGGTAACGACCAGGTTCGCTTCGACCTCACATTCGAAGTGTTGGCTCCAAATATCAAAATCCTTACCCCGACACGCGATATGGTGTTGACCCGCGAATATGAAATCAACTACCTGAAAGAGCACGGTTATGAGGCTGATTTCAAAAAGATGGAATACTCGATCAACAAAGGTTTGTGGGGAACCAGTATCGGAGGTAAAGAGACGTTGAAGTCAGAACAGACTTTGCCTGAAGAAGCTTATCCTTCGCAAATGACTGCTACCGGAGAAGAGACTTTGGTGCTTGAATTTGAAAAAGGTGAAATCGCGGGAGTTAACGGCGCGAAATTTGCCAATAAGGTTGAGGCGATTCAAAAAATCGAAGAGATTGTATCAAAATATGCCATCGGTCGTGATATGCATATCGGTGATACCATCATCGGTATCAAAGGGCGTGTAGGTTTCGAAGCAGCCGCTCCGATGATCATCATCAACGCGCACAAAATGTTGGAAAAACATACGCTGACCAAATGGCAACAATATTGGAAAGACCAATTGGGTAACTGGTACGGTATGTTCCTGCACGAATCGCAATACCTCGAACCGGTGATGCGCGACATGGAAGCTTTCCTCGAAAGCTCACAACAAAACGTAACCGGAAAGGTAATCGTAAATCTCTATCCCTATCGCTATGTATTGGTAGGAGTGGATAGTACTTTCGATTTGATGAAAACCGATTTCGGTGAGTATGGTGAAGTTAACAAAGCGTGGACTGCCGATGATGTAAAAGGATTCACCAAGATATTGGGTAACCAACTGAAGATTTACCACAACGTTCAGAAAAGAAACGGTAAAGAGTAGTTGTCAGATCAACAAGATAGATAAAATACTAAAGCCAAAAGCTAAGGGTCAATCGCCCGAAGCTTTTGGCTGTTAGTATAAGTGATAACCAAAACAGAATGAGGATGAATGAAAACCGGTTTCGGCGCGAACAAGAAACCCTGGCTTACATGGTGAAAATCTATTGCCGTCTGACGCACAAGCAAAAAGTGTGTTTGTGTGAAGAATGTGAGACCTTGCTTCGTTATGCTGAACAACGTTTACAGAACTGCCCGTTTAAAGAAAAAAAGCCCACCTGCAAAAATTGCACCATCCATTGCTATAAGCCCGATGCCGCGAAGAAAGTTCGCGAGATTATGCGGTTTGCCGGCCCAAGGATGTTGTATTATCATCCGATTTTGGCCGTTTTGCACTTGTGGAATGCCCGTAAATAGCCGCTTAGTGCATGTATTGGCAAACTGAAAATGGACAGAGGAAAAACCCGTAACCCTCTATTTCAACCCTCATAACTTTTCAAAAAAACTTGCAATGATTAAAGTAGGAATCATAGGCGGCGCCGGTTACACAGCCGGTGAGCTGCTCCGATTGTTAATCAATCACCCCGAAGTGGAAATCGTATTTGTTAACAGCAGCAGTAACGCCGGTAACAAAATCACCGATGTGCATGCCGGTCTGTTTGGTGAAACCGATCTGGTATTCACCGACAAGATGCCGTTTTCGGATATTGATTTGCTCTACCTGTGTATGGGCCATGGCGATAGCCAGAAATTTATGGAAACATATAGCGCTAAGTTGCCCACAGCGTTGAAAATCATTGACCTGGCAAATGACTTCCGTTTGAAAGCTGAAGGAAACAAGTTTATCTACGGCTTACCCGAATTGAATCGTGAAGAGATCAGAACCAGCCAATATGTGGCTAACCCGGGCTGTTTTGCTACTTGCATCCAGTTGGCGTTGCTTCCGTTGGCTAAAAACGGTTTGATCAAGGACGAAGTGCATGTGAATGCGATCACCGGATCAACCGGAGCAGGCGTTAAACCCGGCGCTACCAGCCACTTCAGTTGGAGAAACAATAATATCTCGATCTATAAACCGTTCAAACACCAGCATTTGCCTGAGATCAAACAATCGTTGGCGCAGTTACAGCAGGGTTATGAGGGGGTAATTAATTTCATTCCCGTTCGTGGTGATTTCCCACGTGGAATCTTTGCTTCTATTTATCTGGATTGTGAATTGGAAGTAGCAGATGTCATTCGTCTGTATGAAGAGTTCTATGCTGATCAGGCGTTTACTTTTGTTTCGGCTAAAACCATTGACCTGAAACAGGTAGTGAACACTAACAAAGGGATCGTTCAGGTAGAGAAATATGGTAACAAAATTCTGATTACCTCGATCATCGATAACCTGCTGAAAGGCGCATCGGGACAAGCCGTTCACAACATGAACCTGATGTTCGGACTTGATGAGAAAGCGGGGCTGCACTTAAAACCGTCGGCGTTCTAGGAAGTTGTAGGTGTTAAGTTTTAGGTTTTAAGTTTTTCGGAATAGCTGGATTTGGTTATTCTGTAAATATTAAACTTAAATGATAGTTATGCAAGACTTTAAGAAACTGGCCGTTTGGGAGAAAGCACATAAGCTCGTACTAGTGATCTATCGGTTAACGTCGGGATTTCCAAAAGAAGAGATGTTTGGGATAACGTCACAACTTCGAAGATCTGTTGCGTCCATTCCTTCAAATATAGCAGAAGGATGTGGTCGAAATTCTTCTCCCGATCTTGCTAATTTTCTAAATTTTGCATTGGGTTCGGCTAACGAAACTTCATATTGGATATTATTGTCTAAGGATCTTCAATATATTTCAGAAGAAGAGTATTTAGGATTAGAAAAAGAGATTGAAAGTGTTAAGGCAATGCTTATCTCGTTAATTTCAAAAGTGCGATCTAAAAAATAAAAACCAGGGTTGGATTTAAGGTTGTCTTACTAAACGTATAACCTAAAACTTACAACCTAAAACCTAATAAAAATGAAACTATTCGACGTATATCCGTTGTTCAACATTACGATTGAAAAAGGAAGCGGATGCAAAGTTTACGATAACGAAGGTACAGAATATCTGGATCTTTACGGTGGACATGCCGTGATCTGTGTTGGCCACACTCACCCGAAGTATGTCAAAGCCCTGGCTGATCAGGCTGCAAAACTTGGTTTTTACTCAAATTCCGTGCAAAATCCTTTACAGGTGGAGTTGGCCGAAAAGCTCGGAAAGCTTTCCGGTTGTGAAGAATACAGCCTCTTCCTGATTAATTCGGGAGCTGAAGCAAATGAGAATGCATTGAAGCTGGCGTCGTTCCACACCGGACGTACCCGCGTGGTTTCTTTTCAGAAAAGCTTTCACGGACGTACCTCTGCAGCTGTAAAGGTTACTGATAATCCGAAAATTGTTGCTCCTATCAACGATAATATACCTGTAACTTTTGTGCCGTGGAATGATCTGGCAGCGGTAAAGGCAGAACTTGAAAAAGGCGATGTTTGCGCACTGATTATCGAAGGTATTCAGGGAATCGGCGGAATTAAAGTTCCTGAGGTGGAATTCCTGCAACAACTTCGTGAGCTGTGTACACAAACCGGAACGGTGTTGATCCTGGATGAAATCCAATCCGGTTATGGTCGTAGCGGTAAATTCTTTGCATATCAACATTCAGGAATTAAGCCCGATATCATTACTGTGGCAAAAGGAATGGGTAACGGATTTCCTATCGGCGGAGTGCTGATCAGTCCGATGTTTACCCCCATTCATGGTCAGTTGGGTACAACTTTCGGGGGAAATCACCTGGCGTGCGCTGCTGCTATTGCCGTACTTGATATTATGGAAGAAGAGAAGCTGATCGATAACGCAGCCGAAGTTGGCGATTATCTGATAGCGGAACTGCAGAAATTTCCGCAAATTAAAGAAGTTCGCGGACAGGGTCTGATGATCGGTCTCGAATTTGAACAACCGGTGAAAGAGATCCGATCCAGACTATTGTTTGAGCAAAAAGTCTTCACCGGAGTATCCGGCACAAACGTTATCCGTCTGTTGCCACCTCTTTGTCTGACTAAAGAGCAAGTTGATCTGTTCCTCGAACGTTTTGCCCGTTGCCTCTGATTTGACGCAAAATAAAGTATGCATACAGAATAGTGGATCAATCCAGTTGGTTCACTATTTTTATATCCGGGTGGTTCGATAATATACTATTTCATGCAAAACCTTCGTTTCAACATATAAAAGAATTATGGGATCCATATACGATAAACGCCAAAAAAGCACACTGATCATCATTGTTATCTCTGTAATGCTGGTCAGTTCATTTCTTTACTTTTCCCGCATTCTGGTCGAAGAGCTTTCTGCAGAAGAACGGAACAAGGTAGAAATCTGGGCAGAAGCCATGCGTATCCTTTCCAGTGAGTCCGGTGAAGGGGAGATACCCTTGATATTAAAGGTTTTACAGAGTAACCGGACGATTCCTGTTCTGTTGGTTGATGAGCATGATCATGTATTGACATTCAAGAATATATCTGTTCCGTCGCGTGATTCGGCTGCTTTTCTGAAAAAAGAGGTTCAGCGGCTGAAAGAAAAGGATAATAAGATTATCATTCATTTAAGCGAATCGAACAATCAATACCTTTATTACGATGATTCCATATTGTTGAAAAAGCTTTCTTATTATCCTTTTGTGCAACTGCTGGTGATGTCGGTTTTCCTCCTTGTAGCCTATTTTGCCGTGCGTAGTGCAAAGAGAGCCGAACAGAATCAGCTCTGGGTGGGGCTTTCCAAAGAGACGGCTCACCAACTGGGGACACCTATATCTTCCCTTATGGCATGGACCGAGTTGTTGAAAATGAAAAATGTGGATGCCGGTTTGCTTCAGGATATGAGTAAGGATGTCAATCGCTTGAGGATCATTGCCGAGCGGTTCTCTAAAATCGGATCTAAGCCAGAAATCGTACCTATCGATATTGTGCCAACTCTCCAGAATGCAACAAACTACATAGCTAAACGTACCTCGGCTAAAGTGAAAATTGAAACGTTTTTGCCGCAAGAACCCGTCTTGGTGCGATTGTGTGTGCCGCTTTTTGAGTGGGTGGTAGAGAATCTGTGTAAAAACGCAATCGATGCAATGGATGGAGTTGGTCATATCGCCATTACGTTAAAACAGGAGGCAAGTGGCCTGGTTGTTATCGATATTGCCGATTCTGGAAAAGGGATCCCCAAGTCGAAATTTAAAACCATTTTTCGCCCGGGATACACAACCAAAGCACGTGGCTGGGGATTGGGTTTGACTCTGGTAAAGCGGATTGTGGAAGAATATCACGAAGGGAAAATCTATGTAAAATCGTCTGAAGTCAATCGCGGAACAGTTTTTCGCATTGAGTTAAAATCGGAAATCTGAGATAATTAATCCAAAAAAGAAGCTAAGTGTATTGTGAATCAGTTTTTTTTCGTACTTTTGCGCAGTTTTATACGTAGAAGCTTTGGGAAAATTTAATGCATATAACATATCGCTAAAGGGTAATTTAGCTGATGTTCGTACATTTGAATATCAATTGGATAACGACTTTTTCAAAAAGATCGACGGTACTGAGGTGCAAAAAGGCAAGCTCAATGTTCTGTTGACTGTGAAGAATTCGGCTTATACCTATGAATTCACATTTGCGATTAATGGTGTGGTGCAGGTTCCTTGCGACCGTTGTCTCGATGACGTGGAGGTTCCCGTCGAAACCGAAGAAAAGCTGTTTGTCAAATTAGGCAAAGAGTATACAGAGGAGAGCGACAATGTGATCGTAATTCCAGAAGAAGAGGGTGAAATCAATGTAGCATGGTTTATTTACGAATTTATTGCGTTAAGTATACCGATGAAACATGTACACGCCCCCGGAAAATGCAACAAAACGGTCTCTTCCAAACTCAGAAAGCACATTGCCAAAAGTGATGAGGATGAAGAAGGGGCTGGCATCGAATTTGACGGAGGAGAAGATGTCCCTGACGATAATATCGTAGAGACAGATCCGCGTTGGGACGAACTAAAGAAATTTACAGATAATAATTAAAACGTTATACTAAAATGGCACATCCTAAGAGAAAACAATCGAAAACTAGAACAGCGAAAAGAAGAACTCACGACAAGGCTATCGTCCCTACAATGGCAGTATGTCCTAACTGTGGTGCATGGCATCTTTACCACACTGTATGTGGAGAATGTGGTTATTACAGAGGAAAATTAGCTATCGAAAAAGAAGCTGCTGTATAATCAGTAAATAAAGAATGTTCCGCTAAAAGAACAATAGCCCTAAAAAAGACTATTTTAGGGCATTTTTTTTATGCTTTTTTTTGCTACAATCTATAGATATGAAAGAACTTAATGCTATGATTACGGGCGTAGCTTCATACGTCCCCGATTATGTGCTCGACAACGAGGAGCTCTCTAAAATAGTAGATACTACCGATGAATGGATTATGACCCGCATCGGTATTAAAGAGCGCAGAATCTTGAAAGAAGAGGGTGCAGGATCTTCATATATGGGAGCACGCGCCGTAAAATCGTTGCTCGAAAAGACTTCAACAAAACCCGAAGAAATTGAGCTGGTTATCTGCTCAACATCTACTCCCGATCATATTTTCCCTTCTACTGCATCGATCATTGCCGAAAAAAACGGCATTAAAAATGCTTTCGCATTTGATTTATCAGCTGCTTGTTCAGGCTTTATTTTTGCTTTGGAGACCGCTTCTTCATATATCAAATCAGGAAAATATAAGAAAGTTATTGTGGTGGCTGCCGAAAAAATGTCATCCATCACTAATTATACCGATCGTACTACCTGTCCGCTCTTCGGAGATGCTTCGGGTGCTGTATTGATCGAACCAACTGAAGAAAAACTGGGTATTATGGATGCAATCCTACGTACCGATGGTGTGGGTTATCCCAATCTTCAGATGAAAGCGGGAGGTTCTGTTCGTCCTGCCGATCATGAGACTGTTGATCAAAATCTGCACACTGTTTATCAGGAAGGTCAGGTTGTATTCAAATATGCTGTATCTTGCATGTCGGATGTTTCTGCTGAAATCATGGAGAAAAACAACCTGACACACGACGATATTGCATGGTTTGTACCTCACCAGGCGAATCTGCGAATCATCGATGCCGCTGCAAAACGCATGGGTCTCTCTAAAGATAAAGTGATGATCAATATTCACAAATATGGTAACACCAGTGCCGCTACCTTACCGGTATGTCTGGCAGAATGGGAACCGCAATTGAAAAAAGGAGACAACATTATTTTGTCTGCTTTCGGAGCCGGGTTTACCTGGGGTGCGGTTTACCTGAAATGGGGATACGACGGCAAATAAACCGAATCGACATAACACAACAAAACGCATCTTTAACCGGGTGCGTTTTTTGTTCTTATGAGTGATGTTTGAACATTTACACAAATAGGAACGTTATTAAGTTTTTCAATATATCGTAAAAAGAAATCATATGCATAAAGCCGGTTTTGTAAATATTGTAGGAAATCCGAATGTCGGAAAATCAACCCTGATGAACGCCTTAGTGGGTGAGCGTATTTCGATTATCACATCGAAAGCGCAGACCACGCGCCATCGTATCATGGGGATTGTGAATACCGAAGATATGCAAATCGTCTATTCTGACACCCCCGGTGTTTTGGAACCGAATTATAAGCTTCAGGAATCGATGCTTAATTTCTCGCAGTCAGCTTTGGTAGATGCCGATGTGCTGCTCTATGTGACCGATGTGGTGGAGAAGGTGACTAAAAACGAAGCCTTTCTTAAGAAAGTCAACGGAGTAGAAGCACCTGTTATTCTGTTGATTAACAAGATCGACCTGACTACGCAGGAAAAGCTGGAGCAATTAGTGGAGCAATTGAAAGCTCTATTCCCCAAAGCTGAGATTATCCCCATTTCAGCTAAAGAGAAATTCAATACGGCGTATCTGCTGAAACGCATTCAGGAACTGCTGCCCGAATCACCTCCCTTCTTCGATAAAGATGCAATGACCGATAAGCCGGCAAGATTCTTTGTCACCGAAATTATCCGGGAAAAGATCCTTCTGTACTACAAGGAAGAGATTCCTTATGCTGTAGAGGTGGTCGTGGAGCAATTCAAAGAGGAAGAGAATCTCATAAGAATCAATGCAGTCATCAATGTCGAGCGCGACAGCCAGAAAGGTATTATCATCGGCAAAGGGGGAAAATCATTGAAAGGCGTCGGCATGGAAGCCCGCAAAGACATAGAAACATTCTTTGGTAAGAAAGTTTACCTCGAAATGTATGTCAAAGTTGAAAAAGACTGGCGTAACAAAGACCGTGCGCTACGTAACTTCGGGTACGATCTGAAATAGAATCATATCATAAATATAAAGAACCGCAAAGAAACTCAATTATCAATTGATTCTTTGCGGTTCTTTGTTTTTTATACATGCGACTTCTGTCGTAGATTCTCAATAAATCAGGTTGCAATAGATCTGGTTATTCAACAAATCGGTTGATTTTGTTGTTAGTTAGGGTAAATAATGCGAATTAAGAGTTGAAAAGGAGAAGTGTCATAATATAAACCGATAACGTAAAACTGATAAATTGAATGTTTGGATTTTTTAAAGACTTAATGCGAAAAGACCACAAGCCCGTTTTGGGAGGTCTTGAACTACTGAAATATATCGGACCCGGCCTTTTGGTAACGGTCGGATTTATCGATCCCGGCAACTGGGCTTCAAACCTGGCTGCCGGTTCTGATTTTGGATATACCCTGTTGTGGATGGTCTCGTTGTCGACCATTATGCTGATCGTGCTGCAGCACAATGTGGCTCACCTTGGTATTGCTTCCGGGCTTTGCCTGAGTGAAGCGGCCAATAAACATCTGCGACCTGCTATCTCCCGTCCTATCATTAGCACGGCTATGCTGGCTTCGGTTTCAACTTCCCTTGCAGAGATTCTTGGCGGAGCCATTGCACTGCAAATGCTTTTTCATATCCCTGTAAAAGTGGGATCGGCAATGATGGTGGCACTTATTCTTTTTATCGTCTTTTCCAACTCTTATCGTAAGCTGGAGAAGTGGATTGTGGGATTTGTTTCTTTGATTGGAATTTCATTCATATACGAGCTGGTCATTGCAGACATCAGTTGGAAAGAAGCTGCTATCGGTTGGGTAACACCCTGTATTCCCGAAGGATCAATGGTTGTGGTGATGAGTGTGCTGGGCGCAGTGGTGATGCCACACAATCTTTTTCTCCACTCTGAAATTATCCAAAGCCGTCAATGGAATCTGGAAAACGATGTCGTCATTCGTAAACAACTGAAATACGAATTCTACGATACTCTTTTTTCGATGATAGTCGGTTGGGCGATCAATAGTGCGATGATTATTATGGCTGCGGCTGTCTTCTTCAAGAATCATGTTCAGGTTTCTGAATTGCAGCAGGCCCGCGATATGTTGATTCCGTTGTTGGGTAAAGCCTCGGCATTTATTTTTGCTATCGCTCTTTTGCTTTCGGGTATCTCTTCGACAATCACTTCGGCCATGGCCGGTGGCTCAATTTTCGCGGGATTCTTCGGCGAGCCTATTGACCTGAAAGACAATCACAGCCGTCTGGGCGTATACATTTCGCTGTTTTTGGCCCTGATTATTATATTCTTCATCGCGAATCCGTTTCAAGGACTGATCTACTCACAAATGGCTTTAAGTGTTCAGTTGCCATTCACCATCTTCTTGCAGATTTACCTGACTTCATCCAAAAAGGTGATGGGGCAGTATGCCAACGGGACTTATCTGAAATGCGTCTTGCTGACCATTGGCGCTATTGTTACCTATCTGAATGTGAGATTGTTGCTGACTCTTTTTGGTTAAAAATTAATATAGGAGCCTGATTTTTGGAAATCAGGCTCTTTTTTTGCTCTGTTGTTCTTAAGAAAGCGTAAGGTTTTGATATAGTATTATTTATCCGAACAAAAATCGTATCTTTGCAGGCTGAAAATTCACGGAGTAACAGGTATTGCTTTTTATTTTGATATATTATTCCGTGATAAACAATTGAAAAACTGATAATTTGTAGTAAATGGGAAATATAGCAGCAATCGTAGGACGCCCCAATGTGGGTAAATCGACCTTGTTTAATCGTCTGACTGAGAGCCGTCGGGCTATCGTAAACGAACAGGCCGGTACAACACGCGACCGCCAGTATGGTAAGGTTGAGTGGGGTGGACAGGAATTCTCCGTGATCGATACCGGTGGATGGGTGGTAAACTCTGAGGACGTTTTCGAAGAAGAGATCAACAAGCAGGTTGCCATAGCCATCGAAGAGGCTGATGTTATTCTTTTTGTAGTGGATGTGCTCAACGGTATTACCGATCTGGATGACCATGTTGCCGGTATCCTCCGTCGTTCGAATAAACCTGTGATTTTGGTTGCCAACAAGGTAGATACACACGAACTGCAGTATCAGGCTGCCGAGTTCTATGCATTCGGATTAGGTGAGCCGATTATTCTTTCTGCTATTAACGGATTGGGATCCGGTGACTTTTTGGATTTGCTGATCTCTAAGTTTACTGCTAAACCAGAGGATGAGCCGGAAGAAGAATTGCCTCGTTTTGCGATTGTAGGTCGTCCTAATGCCGGAAAATCATCTATCGTAAATGCTTTTATGGACGAAGACCGTAATATCGTGACCGATATTGCAGGTACTACACGTGACTCTATCTACACCCGATATAGTAAATTCGGTTTCGATTTCTACCTGGTGGATACTGCCGGTATCCGCAAAAAAGGAAAAGTAACCGAAGATCTGGAATATTATTCAGTAATCCGCTCGATCCGTGCTATTGAAAATGCGGATGTATGTATCCTGATGATCGATGCAACCCGTGGTATTGAAGGCCAGGACATGAATATCTTCTCATTGATTCAGAAGAACAAAAAAGGATTGGTGGTTTGTATCAACAAGTGGGACTTGGTGGAAGATAAATCACAACAAGCCATTAAAACGTTTGAGAATGCTATTCGCGAACGTTTAGCTCCGTTTGTGGACTTTCCGATCATTTTGACTTCGGCTACTACCAAACAACGTATTTTCAAAGTGCTGGAAACTGCTGTTGACGTATATCAAAATCGCCGGAACAGAGTGAGAACCAGCGAACTGAATGAGGTGTTGCTCCCAATTATCGACAACTTTCCTCCTCCCGCTCATAAAGGTAAATATATTAAAATCAAATACGTTACCCAGTTGCCTAAGACAGCTATCCCAAGTTTCGTATTCTTTGCAAACCTACCGCAGTGGGTAAAAGATCCGTACCGACGTTTTCTTGAAAATAAGATCCGTTCGCACTGGAACTTCACTGGAACTCCGATCAATGTTTTCATTCGCGAAAAATAACAGTTATGTTATACATATGAAAAAGCGACTATCAGCTCAAGGGCAGATAGTCGCTTTTCTTTTTAATCTGTAAGAGACGTATTCTTACGGATTGATTAAATCGCTGTTTTTCATTTCACATCATCCAACGGGATGCCTAAAGCCTTCGCTACACCTTCCCCGTAAGCCGGATCGGCTTTCAGGCAGTTGCCGATATGCCTGATTTTTACTTCTTTGGGAGCATCGCCCATTGCCCGAGCTGTATTTTCAAATAAGACTTGCTGCTGTGCCGGATTCATCAGTTGGAATAGCGCACGGGGTTGTGAATAATAATCTTCATCTTCCCGGTGATTCCAGTGGTCGGCAGCACCATCCAGTGCCAAAGGCGGTTCTTTGTATTCGGGTTGTTCCTGCCATTCCCCGTAACTATTGGGTTCGTAGCCAAGGGTTGATCCATGATTACCGTCTACCCGCATGGCGCCATCACGGTGATAGCTGTGGAAAGGGCAACGGGAAGCATTGACCGGAATCAGGTGATGGTTCACGCCCAGACGATAACGTTGTGCGTCACCGTAGGAGAAGAGTCGGCCCTGCAGCATCTTATCCGGAGAAAAGCCTATTCCCGGAACAACATTAGCCGGATTAAAGGCGGCTTGTTCCACTTCTGCAAAATAATTATCCGGATTGCGATTCAGTTCCAGTACGCCCACCTCAATCAGCGGATAATCTCCGTGAGGCCATACCTTCGTGAGGTCAAACGGATTGTAAGGTACTTTAGCAGCGTCAGCTTCCGGCATCACCTGGAGAAACATAGTCCAGCGGGGATAATCGCCCTTGTCGATACTTTCGAGCAAATCCCGCTGATGGCTTTCCCGGTCATTTGCAATGATAGCAGCTGCTTCCTGATCGGTGAGATTCTTAATACCCTGTTGTGTTGTAAAATGGAATTTTACCCAAACTCTTTCATTCTTCTCATTATACATGCTGAATGTATGACTGCCGAAGCCGTGCATATGCCGGTATGAGTAGGGGATACCCCGGTCGCTCATCGTAATCGTTACCTGATGAAGCGCTTCGGGCAGAGAGGTCCAGAAGTCCCAGTTATTTTTGGCACTACGCATATTTGTACGAGGGTCTCTTTTGACAGCGTGATTCAAATCGGGGAATTTGAGCGGATCGCGTAGAAAAAAAACCGGAGTATTATTTCCCACCAGATCCCAGTTGCCCTCTTCGGTATAGAACTTCATGGCAAAACCACGGATGTCCCGTTCGGCATCGGCGGCGCCTCTTTCTCCGGCTACTGTCGAGAAGCGGACGAAGCACTCGGTGTTTTTGCCGATTTCTGAGAATATTTTCGCTTTGGTGTAACGGGTAATGTCGTGAGTGACGATAAATGTTCCGTAAGCACCCGAACCTTTGGCATGCATCCGTCTTTCGGGGATCACTTCCCGGTCGAAATGAGCCAGTTTTTCCAGGTACCATACATCCTGCAACAATACCGGGCCTCTTTTTCCGGCTGACATGGTGTTCTGATTGTCGGGCACAGGTGCGCCGGCATTGGTCGTGAGTTTCTTTTTGTCTTTCATGGCAAACCTCCGTGATGAAAATGTTAATTGAAATATTAAGATAATTATCTCTGGTTTATAATTGAAAATAGAAGTGATCGGAAGAAATTCAGATGGTAAATTATACTCCCTTTAAACGCAAATAGGTCTAGGATTGTTTGGTGGGGATGATTAATCGAAACCTTTTTCAGCATTTATTTTCGGTGGAAGGAAACAGTTTGGCCTCTTTTTATGTTATAGTCGTCAGTTGCAAAATTGCAGACAATGTTTGGAAGCGAAATCTTTTGCAAAAAACAGATAAAAACTAGTTTTGTAATCTCGACATTGCAAATAATCGCTATATTTGCAATGTCAACATTGCATTATTGGAGTTTAATGGATTGAAAAGCATAATTTAGTACAGGTATGAGCGAATCGAAAGAACTAAAGTTCGAAGAAATAAATGAAGGGTTCTCGGCTAAAGAAGCCATTGATGAAGCCAAGCGATGTTTGAATTGCAAGAACCCGCTATGTGTGAAAGGTTGCCCGATTGAACATAATATTCCCGGATTTATTCAGCAGTTGTCGATGGGGAATATCGGTAACGCTATGCAGATTATTAATGAGAAAAGTAATCTGCCCGCTATTTGCGGACGGGTATGTCCACACGAAAAGCAGTGTGAAGGTCATTGCATTCTCAATAAAAAGGATGCCAGAATCCGCGTGGGTAAGTTGGAGCGCTTTATTGCCGACTTCGACAGCGATATGGGATTGATCCGCGAGAATATATTACCGAAAACCCGCGGAAAGGTAGCCGTAATCGGTTCCGGTCCTGCCGGACTGACCGTGGCAGGTGATCTGGCTCGTCAGGGCTTTAATGTGGTGATCTACGAAGGCGAACAGGAGCTGGGAGGAGTATTGATGTTTGGTATCCCCAAATACCGTCTGCCCAAAGATGTGGTGCGCCGTGAGATACGTAAAATTGAGGGGCTGGGAGTTACCTTTATCACCAATTGTATGGTGGGACGCGATATTACCGTGGATGAAATGTTTGAGCGCGGCTTTGATGCTGTTTTTATCGGAACGGGTACTGCAATTCCGAGAGCGCTGGAGATTCCCGGTGCAGAAATGCGTGGTGTGGTTCAGTCTTCTTATTTTCTGCGTACAGTGAGCCTTTATCAAAGTGAAAGTCTCGGACGCCAGGAGGTGCCGATGCGCGTAAATGATACTGTAGCCATTATCGGAGCAGGTAACGTAGCCATGGATGCAGCTCGTACAGCCTTACGGATGGGGGCCAAAAGTGTGACAGTTATTTATCATAAAACGGAAGATGAAATATCGGCACTGAAAACAGAATACGAAGAAGCGGTAGAAGAGGGCGTTCAGTTTCTTTGGAAAACTTCGGTGACGGAGTTGATAGGTAAAAGAAATAAGCTGAAAGAAGTACGTCTGTCTACACCTGATGGTGAGAAGATTATTCCGATGGATGTTCTTTTGCTGGCAATCGGCTCCCGCCCGGCCAACCGGATTATTTCTACTACATTAGGTATTGAGGTAAATGAGGCCGGTTACGTAACCATCAAAGAGCGTCCGTACGGAATGACTACCCGAAAGGGAATCTTTGCGGGTGGGGATGTCGTACATACGCCTCAAACTGTGGTTCTGGCCATGAAAGAGGCCAAAAACGTAGCCAAAGGCATTGCGCAGTTTATTGATGCGAAGAAGTTATTGGAAGAATAAAATTTGAAGGGGTTTTATATAAAGCGCGGCGTTAATGTGAAAGCATTTCGCCGCGTTTCTATTTACAGTTGAGCTAATTGGCCTAGCAGATTTTCAATATCAGGAGCCGTTATACTTTTATCCTTAGTCTCTATCCGGAAATATTGATCTTTCCGGCTGATTTTTAGTTCCGCAGTTTCGTCTACGACCCTATACCCTTTGCGAATTAACGCTTTTTCCAGCCAGATACGTTGAATACCTTCTACCGTAAGTTGTACCTTTTTGTTTGAATCATTATTCAATAAGAAAGTGCCGGTGTGCAGGTCAAATGTCAGGCTCTCTTTGTCAAAGAAGGAGTTAAACATACCTGCCAGAGCCAGATCTTCAGGTGCTCCGCTTACTATTTCCCGTTTCTTAGCCATTAACCATATTTTATCGGCCAGTTGCAGGGCCAGATCCAGATCGTGTGTTGAGAGCAGGATGGTTTTGCCGTTTTCGGCGCTGAGCTTTTTGAGTAGGATCATGATCTCCACCCGGCTGGGAAGATCGAGGAAAGCTGTGGGCTCGTCTAATATGATAAGAGGTGTTTCCTGTGCAATTGCTTTGGCAATCATCACCTTCTGGCGTTCGCCATCGCTTAGCTCACCGATATTCCGTTTGGCAAAATGGGAAATGCCGACGCACTCCAGGGCGTAGTTTACCGCTTCGTGATCTTTTGGAGTCATTCTGCCGAAAAAGTCCGAGTATACATATCGTCCGAATGAGATCAATTCGTAAACCGTCAGATTTCCCGCAGTCAGGGTATCTGTAAGTACCACTCCCAGTTTTCTCGCCAGCTTTTTGCGGGAAATGGTGTGCATCTCTTCACCGTCGAGTAACATTTCCCCGGAAAGAGCCGGTTGGAATCCCGCCAGTGTTTTCAGTAATGTCGATTTACCCGCGCCGTTGGTGCCTAACAGGCAGGAGAGTTCTCCGCGTTTCAGGGACAGGTTGATACCCGAATGAACCACTTTCCGCGGGCGTTGATTGGCATAGCCGATACTGAGATTATTCAATTGCAAGATACAGGAATCCATTTGCCGGGGTATTAATGAATTTGTTGGCTTTTCTTTCGGCTGAGTAAAACGTAGAGAACCACCGGTGCTCCCAGGATAGGAGTAATGGCATTCAGAGGCAGTACTCCCGCATGTCCGGGGAAAGAGGTGAGCAGGTTGCACAGTAACGCTATCCCTCCGCCCAATATTAAACAGAAAGGAAGTAATTTCTTGTGATTGCCTGTTCCTAATATCAGACGGGCAATATGAGGAACTGCCAAACCCAGAAATGATACAGGTCCGCAGAAAGCAGTCGTAACCGCTGTGAGCAGTCCGCTGATCAAAAGAATGATAATACGGGTCTGTTTGATCTTTACTCCCAGATTCATGGCGTAACGTTCGCCCATCAGCAGCGCATTTAATGGCTTCATCTGAAGCAGTGCAGCCAGTAGCCCGATGATGATGCACGGAGCGTAGAATCCGATCTGAGCGCGAGTAACGCTTGAAAAGTCGCCCATTCCCCAAAGCATAAAGAGGAATACATTTTCAGCCGAAGAGTAGAAGTTGATGAAAGTGATAAATGAAGAGACCAGATAGCTCACCATGATCCCGACAATCAGCAGCATCAGGTTGCTACGTAATCGCCCTGCCATGTAGAGAATCAGGTTAAGAACCAGAAAGGCCCCGGCAAAAGCGCCTCCTACAATCGCGAAATGACCTCCTAATCCTATTCCCGAGATTTGACCCATAGTTCCTCCGGTCAGAAAAACGATCAGGGCAACCCCAAGATTGGCCCCGGCGCTGATTCCCAGTATAGAAGGGTCGGCCAGGGGATTCTGGAAAAGAGTTTGCAGCAATAATCCGCAAACAGCCAGTGCGGCTCCGGTAAAAAGAGCTGTTGTTGCTTGCGGTAGCCGGGAATTCAGGATGATATTTTGCCAGGCTGTATGGTCAATATCCTGTCCGGAGAGGATTTGAATAACCGAACCGACGGGTATTCTCACCGAGCCGAAAGCCAGATTGGCAATGAAAAGAGTTGCCGTGATCAGCAGGATGAATAATCCTTTTAACCGAAAGCTATTTGTGTTGAATAATGTGGTTTGCAAGTGAAACAGATTAGGTTTGTGTCTGTGTTTTTAGCGGATTCCCTATTTCATG
Source organism: Bacteroidales bacterium (assembly GCA_963668555.2). Classification (GTDB taxonomy): domain Bacteria; phylum Bacteroidota; class Bacteroidia; order Bacteroidales; family UBA7332; genus CAXXIC01. The sequence continues at coordinate 1,498,606 of CAXXIC010000001.1, read as the reverse complement.
CTGATTAAATAATCAATGAGCCTGATCCATGCAAAGGTACATGTTTATTTCTGTGTGGGAAAACAGAACATTGATTTTTAGGAACAGAGCTTTAATGATAATCGGGGTTGAGACATAAAAAAAGCGGCTCCCTTTTTCAAGGAAACCGCTTATGGGTGGGAGACGGGGTTCGAACCCGCGACCTTCGGAACCACAATCCGACGCTCTAACCAACTGAGCTACAACCACCGTTTTTGCTATTGCGATGCAAAGATAAGGAGCTTTTCTTATTCCTGCAATACCTTAGCGAAAAAATTTACTTGTAAATCTCTTTTTTACCTGCCAGCAGGGTGTTTTTGAGCAATGAAACGATGGTCATTGGCCCTACACCACCCGGAACCGGAGTTATATAGGAACATTTAGGAGCAACTTCGTCGAATTTTACATCACCGGTAAGTTTGAAGCCCGATTTGGTTTGTGTAGAAGGGACACGGGTGGTACCTACGTCGATTACCACAGCGCCGTCTTTTACCATCTCGCCTTTCAGAAATTCGGGTACACCCAAAGCGGCAATGATGATATCGGCTTTCAGGCACTGCTCTTTCAGGTCTGATGAATAGCTGTGGCAAACGGTTACGGTAGCGTTGCCCGGATTGGTTTTTTGCATCATCAGGTTGGCAATCGGTTTGCCTACGATGTTGCTGCGGCCCAGTACCACGCAATGCTTTCCTTTGGTATCGATGTTGTAGCGTTTCAGCAACTCCATGATTCCTGCCGGAGTAGCCGATACGAAGCAGGGGAGTCCGATAGACATGCGGCCTACGTTGATCGGGTGGAAGCCGTCCACATCTTTGCGGTAATCAATCGCTTCGATTACTTTCTGCTCGTTGATATGTTTCGGTAGCGGCAACTGTACGATGAATCCGTCGATATCGGTATCATTATTCAAGTCATCTACTTTTTGCAGCAATTCTGCTTCGGTAACTGTATCCTCAAAGCGTACCAATGTAGATTTAAAACCTACCTGCTCGCATGATTTTACTTTGTGCGCAACGTAGGTTTCGCTGCCGCCGTCGTGACCTACCAAAATAGCCGCCAGGTGAGGAATCTTGCCTCCGGCTGCTTTGATCGCGGTTACTTCCTTTGCAATTTCTTGCTTAACCTGATCCGAGATTGCTTTTCCGTCGATTAATTGCATAATATTTTATGTATTTAAACGCAAAGACGCAAAGGCGCAAAGTTCTCTTCAGAATATTCTTCGCGGCTTAGCGTCTTTGCGTTTTAGTTATAATTATCGTCTCATTTTACGCATCAAAGCAGGGTTGCTTTGCGCTTTGGTCACCATCTGCATCATTTTGCGGGTTTCATCGAACTGTTTCAGCAGACGATTAACTTCCTGGATGCTGGTTCCACTACCAGAAGCAAGGCGTTGACGACGGCTTCCGTTAAGGATTTGAGGATTTTCGCGCTCTTTCGGAGTCATCGAATAGATGATCGCTTCCACGCTTTTGAAGGCGTTGTCGTCGATATCCACATCCTTGATCGCTTTGCCCACACCGGGGATCATCGCCGCTAAATCTTTGATGTTACCCATCTTTTTGATTTGCTGGATCTGGCTGAGGAAGTCGTTGAAGTCAAATTGGTTTTTCGCAATCTTCTTTTGCAGGCGGCGGGCCTCTTCTTCATCATACTGATCCTGCGCACGCTCTACCAGCGAAACGATGTCACCCATTCCGAGGATACGGTCGGCCATACGTTCGGGGTGGAACACGTCGAGCGCTTCCATTTTTTCACCGGTACCTACAAACTTGATCGGTTTGTCGACAACCGTACGGATTGAAAGAGCGGCACCACCACGGGTGTCACCATCCAGTTTGGTCAAAACAACCCCGTCGAAGTCCAGGCGATCGTTGAATTCTTTAGCCGTATTCACAGCATCCTGACCGGTCATTGAGTCAACTACGAACAGGATTTCATCGGGATTTACAGCTGCCTTAACGGCTGCAATCTCGTTCATCATCTGCTCGTCGATCGCCAGACGACCCGCGGTATCGATAATCACTAAGTCGTGACCTTTTTCTTTCGCAAATTTAATGGCTGCCTGTGCAATAGCTACAGCATCTTTATTGTTTTCTTCAGCGTAAACGGGAACTTCAATCTGAGTACCCAGCACCTTCAGCTGCTCGATAGCGGCCGGACGGTAAATGTCACAAGCTACAAGTAACGGATTTTTGCTGCGTTTCGATTTCAGCATCTTGGCCAGTTTACCCGAGAAGGTAGTTTTACCCGAACCCTGAAGACCCGCCATCAGGATGATCGCCGGTTTGCCTTTCATGTTGATGTCCACGCTGCTTCCGCCCATCAGCATGGCGAGCTCGTCGTGAACGATCTTAACCAGCAACTGACCGGGTTTTACCGCGGTGAGTACGTTCATACCCAGCGCTTTTTCCTTCACGGTGTCGGTGAAGTTTTTGGCCACCTTGTAGTTTACGTCGGCATCCAACAGGGCTTTGCGCACATCTTTGAGCGTCTCGGCCACATTGATTTCGGTAATTTTTCCCTCTCCCTTGAGTATTTTAAATGACCTCTCTAGTCTGTCACTAAGATTTTCAAACATAATCTATTATCTGTTAGTCTGTTTTGGATCGCAAAGGTAAGAAAATTTTGTAACAAAAGAAAGCTTCTTAAATCCCCGTTATGAGGGCTTTAAGAAGCTTTTATCCTGATATTTCAAAAGTCTCCCTTCGGGGGATTTAGCAGAACTTAATACTGCTCTTTCTCGTTGGGGAAATCTTTCGATTTGACATCCTTGATATATTGTCCCACGGCAGAAGTTATAGTCTCGGCCAGATTGGCGTAGCGTCGCAAAAAGCGCGGAGAGAAATTCTGGCTGATGCCCAGCATATCGTGCATGACAAGCACCTGTCCGTCAACGCCACCTCCCGCACCGATACCGATGATAGGGATAGTCAGTTTGGCAGCCACCTGAGCAGCCAGCTCAGCCGGGATTTTTTCCAGCACAATGGCAAAACAACCAATCTCCTGAAGAAGCATTGCGTCTTCGATCAGTTTGTTGGCCTCCTGTTCGCCTTTGGCACGTACGGTGTAGGTTCCGTATTTATTGATCGATTGGGGCATCAGGCCGAGGTGTCCCATTACCGGAATACCCGCACTGAGTATCCGTTCGATAGATTCGCGTATCTCGGCGCCTCCCTCCATCTTCACGGAGTCGGCAGAGGTTTCCTTCATGATGCGGATGGCAGATGCCAACGCCTCTATTGAATTACCCTGGTAGGTTCCGAACGGTAAATCCACAACTACGTGAGCGCGTTTTACCGCTCTGGTAACAGATGCTCCGTGATAGATCATCTGATTGAGTGTCATGGGTAGGGTGGTGGTATTTCCGGCCATTACATTGGAGGCGGAGTCACCCACCAATATCACGTCCATACCGGCTACGTCGATCAGGCGGGCCATAGAGTAGTCGTATGCGGTCAGCATCGAGATTTTTTCGCCTCTCCTTTTCATTTCGATCAGGCGATGTGTAGTCACTTTCCGTGTATCTTCAGAATAAGTTGACATAAGATTGGGGTTTTAAAAAGACGGAGCAAAGGTAGAAATATTCTTGTAAGATGAATGTAATTAGGGATTATTTTAAATGAGTATCCGTTTTATTGCTTAATCCACGACATAGCCTCATTTTCTCCCGCCGGTTCAGGCGGTTTTGCGGATGCCCTTTAAATTCAGTCAATACTTCGGAAAAGAAAAGAGCGGAGGGATATGAACCTATTGGCCAGTTTAATCGTTCTTAAATATATCCGGTTTGAGATGCCGGAATGTGAAATACCCTGATTATTCAGGCGGCTGTGTTTTGCTAATCTTAAAAAAGATGAATATGTTGAAGAAATATGCTTTGAAAGCATGTCGCATAACATAAAACTAACTATATTTGCACTGTGTTTTTCATGGTATTAGATTTAAGGTTAATAAAGGGTTGAGGTTGTCGTGATGACAACCTTTTCTTGTTTTATACTACTTCTTGTACGGATAATTCCGGTCTTTCGGAATATTATTTACGATAATTGCTACAACGAACAGAATCAGCACGCCTGTCATTACAGGAGATAATATATACTCATACCCCAACTCTTTCACCCGTTCAGAACCTATATTGGCAATCAATGCTGTTGCACCTCCCGGCGGATGCAAGGTTTTTGTTATCTGCATGGCGACAATGGCGAGCGATACAGCAAGAGCCGATGAAAGCCAGAGTTCGTGCGGCAGAAGTTTATGGATGGTAACGCCGATAATAGCCGAGATCAAATGGCCGAAAATCAGATTACGGGGTTGTGCCAACGGACTGTTAGAGGCTCCGAATACCAATACCGCTGAGGCTCCGAATGATCCGATCAGAAAAATATTATCAGTCTGCCCCAATCGGTTTCCCTGAATAATTCCAATGGCTGAGATACCGATAAATGCCCCGATGAAAGTCCAGAGGTGATCGATGGGTTCGAGTATGGTCTGCCGGTAGATCACATACGAGGTCATACGGTAGGCTTTTCTGATTTTCCGTTTCATAATTACAGATAAACCGATGCCAGTTGTTCGATTTTTGCAACCGAATTTTCAGCATTATATTCAACGTCGGTATGTTTTTCAACTTCTGCAAATTGTACCAATAGAGATTGCTGTTCTTCTGCACTAAATACCTGATCAGCCATTTTGAACAATATATTGTTTTCTTTCGAGATGTGGTTTTGCAGCAGGTGGGCATAACCGGCCATATTGGTGTAAATATCGGTAATGGCTATAGCATCTCCATTGCGCAATCTCTCAATAGCATCTGCCATACCTTTTACATAGTTTCTACCCTGTACATGTTCGTGAAGCATGACAGCCACTGGTCCCTGTTGAGGCGAATATCCTTTTTCTCCCATCAGCGGAAACAATAGGTCTTCTTCCTTGGCGTGGTGAAAACCATCGGCAAATTTGCGGATCAGGTTTACAACCGTTTCAAAATCATCAATATTAGAGCTTTCTTTAAGAACCATGGCGGCCATAATTTCTGTCAGGCGAAGAATATGCACATGGTCGTTTATCAGGTTTTGGGTTGCAGTATTCATAGTTTATTGATTTGCCAGCGTTATTGACTTAGGATAAAGTATATTGTTTTCGAGATGTACATGGATGTGCAAGTCATCTTCAAACTCCTCAAGCAATTTGAAGGCAACCTTATAGGTATTGCAGGCATCTTCCGGAATCAGATAGCCATTCGTGATTTGATTGATCCTGTCCATGGCGCCTCCGGCATACTCGTGCTCCCCGGTCATGCGGGTGATTTCCGAGATAATGGTAGCCTTCGCTTCTGCTGTTCCGTTTTTCAATACTTCTTTTATCGCAGGGAAAAGTACATCTTCCTCGTTTTCCAGATGTTGCAGAAGTTCTTTTTTGATTTCTGAAAACAATCTTGCGACCACAATCAGTTCAGGATGGTTTTCTCCATGTACCGAAGCAATCTTTTGTGTATAGAATGCTAGGTCAGATAGATGGGAAAGTACATACTTATGGTGCGTGTTCACTATATAATCGGCCAGGAAATCCAGATTCCAGTTTTTGAAGTCCTGAGAATAAGCCGGATTGTCTGTCTTTAATTCATCTAGTGCGCTTGTTAGTTTTTCGGGGTTGATCCCTTTTTCGTTACAAGCTTCTGCAAGGCTTTTATTTCCACCGCAGCAAAAATCTATCCCGGCATTCTTGAAAATGGCAGCAGCCCTGAAATCATCTGCAACAATCTGACCGATGGTTTCTGTATTCAATTTCTCTGTTCTCATTATCTTGAGTGTTTAAATTTTGTGGCGGTAAATATACAAAACATTTACAAGAAGACAAAAAGGTCCTTTTGTAGTTTATGGAAATATTGCTATTTTTGCACTGTAGTAACAGTTGCAAAATCTAATCGTAATCATTGTCATGCAGCAATGTACTGACCCCACCCCCGGCCCTCCCCAAAGTGGGGCGGGAGTGTGAAAACATTAACCGGGTCAGGTGATAAAGCTGATTAATGTGTAAGTGTTCCTGACCTGCACGGCGTTACAGCCCCCATTTTGGGGGTTGGGGGTCGGAAAAACAGAAAATGTAAACAATATTAAGGACGATTCGACTACAATTTTAGGTTCATAAAAAAGCAAAAGATGAAGTTTTACACGGTGCAAAAAAAGTCCCCTTTTTATAATTATTGGGATAGGGGTAAAGCTGTCAAATTAATACGACATTATTTCGCTCCAAGTAATTAACAATTAACAAAATCCATTATTCGATGTTCAACAAAGAAACAGAATACGCATTACGCAGCCTGGTATATATTCAACGTCAGAATTACAAACAGTTGCGCCCCGGTATTGAAGAAATTGCCAAGGAGATAGAAGCGCCTAAGCCCTTTACGGCAAAGATTCTGCAACGGCTGGTCAGAATGGGATTTGTGGCTTCAGTAAAAGGGAAGGGAGGCGGTTTTCAGTTTGATGAATCTAAACCGGAGCTCACATTGAGAGAACTGATTCTGGCTATCGAAGGAGGTGATATCTTCAACGGTTGCGGATTCGGTCTCAAACATTGCAGCGATGAAAATCCCTGTCCGTTGCACGTTAAGTACGCACCGATCAGAGATGCTATCAATAAGCTGGTCAGTGAGGAGACCATTCAGAGTCTTGCCCGTAAAACGAATCCCGGTGCTAAGAATCCATTGGAAGAGTTGCTTTAAAGAAGCGCTCCAATAATCTATTCCGTCCCTTCAATGTTTCTGCTTAAGAAATAAGTCTGCAAGTCCCATCTGCAAAGCTAGTAAAACCAACAAGTTAAAACAGGATTACCTGATTGATTGTGAAGGGAATCGTTGTCGACTGACCTAAACAATCTATAAGAACAATTTGTTCTATAAGCCAGACCGAACTCAGATTATCTCAAAAAAAACAGGATAGATCCAATGCCTGATAACTACAGAACCATGATTTTTTTTCAGTAATCCTAAGACTCTGATATAGAGAAAATATCTCTGATTATTAACATAAAATCTAATGTATTATGAGCATGTTTTGCAACCAATGTCAGGAGACAGCCAAGAATACAGGCTGTTCGATTACCGGAGTTTGCGGCAAGAAAGAGTCTACCGCTAATATACAGGATCTGTTAATTTATGCATGTCAGGGACTTGCATTCGTAACCATCGAAGCCCGAAAGAAAGGGCTTGATACAAATGCTGAAAGTAAGTATATTACCAACAGTCTGTTTACGACCATTACCAATGCCAACTATGATGATCAGTCCATTATAAAGGCCGTAAAGGAATGTATAAGACTCCGTGACCACCTGATGGCCGGTATGGAAATCAATGGTACACATAGTTCGATCAGTTGGAATGCATCAGCTGATGCTGAGTTCTATGAAAAATCCAGTCAGGTCGGGACTTTAGGTTATGATGAAAATGAAGATATCCGTTCTCTGAAGCAATACGCTTTATTCGGTATTAAAGGCATTTCAGCATATGCCGAGCATGCATTTAATCTGGGTTTTGAGCAGGAGGATATCTATGATTTCATGGAACAAACCCTTGTGATGATTACGCGGCCCATGGATCTGGATAGTATGTTGAATTGGGTAATGCGTACAGGAGAGTATGGCGTTAAAGTCATGGCGTTGCTGGATAATGCAAACACATCGACATTTGGTAATCCTGAAATTTCAAAGGTCAATATTGGAGTTGGTACCAATCCCGGTATTCTTGTCAGCGGACATGACCTCAAAGATCTGGAACAATTGCTGATTCAAACGGAAGGGAAAGGAATTGATATATACACGCACTCCGAGATGTTGCCATCTCACGCTTATCCATCATTGAAAAAGTACAAACATCTGGTCGGCAATTATGGGAATGCCTGGCACAGACAGCTCGAAGAGTTTGAAACATTTAACGGACCGGTTCTTTTTACTACCAATTGCCTGATTCCGCCACGCAAAACCACGACATACAACAACCGGGTATTTACAACCGGAGCAACCGGTATGCCGGAATGGAAGTATATCGATAAGAAGTTGGCAGACGGGCAAAAGGATTTCTCTGAAATTATTGAAATGGCAAAAACATGTCAGCCACCGACCGAAATTGAAAAAGGGGAAATTACCATAGGTTTTGCGCATAATCAGGTATTGGCTTTGGCTGACAAAATACTGGAAGCCGTGAATACCGGCGCGATAAAAAAACTGGTTGTGATGTCGGGTTGCGATGCCCGTCAGAAAAGCCGTGAATATTACACCGAATTTGCTAAACAACTCCCCAAAGACACGGTAATTCTTACTTCCGGTTGTGCAAAATACCGCTATAATAAATTAAGTCTGGGTGAGATAAATGGTATACCACGGGTGCTGGATGCCGGACAGTGCAACGATTCATTCTCCTGGGCTTTTGTAGCTCTTAAATTAAAAGAAGTCCTGAACCTGGATGACATCAATAAATTACCCATTGTTTTTAACATAGCATGGTACGAACAAAAAGCTATAATTGTACATCTTGCACTGTTGTATCTTGGAATTAAAAATACTCATATAGGTCCGACTTTGCCCGGTTTTATGACACCCAATGTTTTAAAACTGGTACAGGAAAAATTCGGAGTACAGACCATTACATCTGTTGAGGAAGATATGAAAATATTTGACATTAATTAGTCCGGCAGATGATGGATGACGATAGAAGCTCCCGCATACCTATATGGTAAACGGGAGTTTCTTATAAAGGCTTAATGCAAACCTGTTTTTGTCAGGGCGTTGTAACAGCAATATACACCTTTTCAACTGTGTGTTAATAAATAATTACCCGATCTTACTTTGCAATCGATACCAGCTTCCACCGTTGTGGACTACCTGATAACCGTGTGCTTTCAGGATACTTTTAGCCGAAGCGCTACGCATACCCGATGCGCAGCAGGTAATAACAGGTCTGTTTTTGTCCTTGAGTTTGCTCAGATTAGCACTCAGGCTATCTACGGAAATGTTGATTGAACCTTTGATATGTCCGCCGGCATATTCGTTTTTGGTCCGGACATCCAGAATAATTGCACCTTGCTTAACTAGTTCTGCAAAGGTGTGTCCTGAAGTAAAAGCACAAATTTAGCGATAAAGAAAGCGCTTTTACATGCTGTATAAAAGATGAAGGGGTCTTAGAGATGAGATGATCCTTCGCAATAGCTGTGCAGGCAGATGTTGCAAACCGCCTTGCGGTGCTGCGGTCAAAAAGCCGTGGTGTTGAACGGACAAGGAAAAGGTGGTCAAAACCATCAGGTATGAATAACGGAGATGAACGCAAGTGAACCACTGATGAAGTATTGAGATAACAACCCGTTGTCAAAACTCCCATTTCTTTGCGTGGGATTAAAGAGCATAGCGGCTACCTGATTTACTGGCTATGTGGCAACCGATATAAAGGAGGCATGAACGTTATTCGGGCTTTTATACGGAACAGGAGAGTATTGTGTGTTGATGTTAGTCTGTCATTAAGGCTACCGCAGGATTCGCCGACAGATAAAGGGAAAGGTGCAAGCTGCGAACCAGTGAGGCTGAAAGTACCGAAGCAGCACACAGTTGCGGACTAAGTCGTAGTAGTGATGAATCTTCTGTAATGGAAGTGGAGCGAAGGGCTTAGGTTGTTCAAGTTTTCAAGTATTAACAATCCTGACAAAGGAAAAGATTAAGATGGACAAAACACAATCACAGGCAAAACCATTCCCGGTAAGCGAGCAAATGGTAAGGGATGCCTATCAGAAGGTCAAGACCAAAGGCAAAGCCTACGGAGTTGATGAAATGAGCATGAAGGATTTTGAGGAGAAGCTAAGCGGCAATCTGTATAAAATATGGAACCGGTTAGCCTCAGGCACTTATCATCCCCCTGCGGTACGAGAAGTAGAGATACCGAAGAAAGACGGCAAGATGCGCAAACTCGGCATTCCGACAGTGGGGGATAGGATAGCACAAACGGTGGTGAAAGATTATATGGAAGCTTCGATAGACCAGCTATTTCACGAAGATTCGTACGGTTACCGACCCTTGAAAAATGCCCAACAGGCACTGTCAAAGGCACGAATAAACGTAATGCGATTTGACTGGGTGATAGATATGGACATCAAAGGTTTCTTTGATAATATCAGCCACGACCTTTTACTCAAAGCATTAGACAAAGTAGTGGAAGAGAAATGGGTGAAGATGTATTGCAAACGCTGGCTCGAAATGCCAGTACAAAAGATTGACGGAACAATTGTAAGTAAAGAAGGACGAGGCACACCGCAAGGTGGCGTAATCAGTCCGCTGCTGGCAAACCTGTTCCTGCATTATGCTTTTGATTTGTGGATAACAAAGAATCACCCATCCATCTGTTTCGAACGCTATGCCGACGATGTTATCGTGCATTGTCATACCCAAGAAGAAGCGGAAGAAATACTTCAGCAAATATCAGAACGTATGAGTCAATGCCAACTTGAACTGCACCCGCTGAAAACGAAAATCGTTTATTGTAAAGATTATAGACGAACAGAGCCACACAAACAAGTCCAATTTGACTTTCTTGGCTTTAGCTTTCAGCCTCGCCCATCGAAGGATTTTCAAACGAAGAAAATCTATAACCGCTTTGACCTGGCTATAAGTAGCGGAGCTCAAAAGAAAATAGTGGAAGAAATAAAGATTTTCAAAATCCACAGAAGAAATATAGATACAATCGAAGATTTATCCGATATGCTATATTCCAAACTACAAGGCTGGATCAGCTACTATGGTAAGTTTAGAAAATGGGTATTTCTCAATGTTTTCCGTAGATTAACCTTCAGGCTGGTGAAATGGGTTCAGAACAAGTATAGGATAAAGAGTCTCAGGCGTAGCCATCAATGGTTGATCAATTACCAAAGATTGCATCCGAATTTGTTTGCTCACTGGAGATTTGGTTATAAAGAGTGATTGGAATGACAAGAGCCGTATGAATCGAGAGGTTCACGTACGGTTCTGTGAGAGACTTGGGCTGAAATGCCCTTGTCTACTTGACTCTACTTTGGGGCCTAATCCCAGGAGTTGTTTGATTGTATTGAGCATATTGTGTTGATTTTGATTTTGTTTTTTGTTGTTATGATATTTACCAGTCTGCGATTTACCATTGATTAGCATAGTATCCAATGGTAAATTGTAAATGAATAAATTGTAAATCAGAAAGAGTTTTCCCGGTTATATATTACCGACTCATCATCATTTGCATAATTCCGCCACCATTCTTCACATGGGTAAATCCCATTTTCAATAGCGCCTGTTGCGCATAAGCCGAGCGTGCACCCGATGCACAATAGAGCGTAATCTCTCTTGATTTTGCACCAAGCTCATTGATGCGTCTGGGTAGTTCGTCCAGTGGTATATTGGTTGCTCCCGGATAAGCCCCACTTGCAAATTCCTGCGGAGAGCGTACATCTACCACCAGCGGACCGGTAACAGGTGCAGCGGCACTCTTCTGATTCCTTTTCGCCATCATTGAGGCAATTCCACCACCGTTTTTCACATTCGTATATCCGATCTGCAGCAGGATATTTTGTGCATACGACGAGCGTGCGCCCGAAGCGCAATAAAGCGTAATGTCTCTCGATGCATTGTTGCCCAGTTCTTCATAGCGATGTGTCAGTTCGTCCAGCGGAATATTGACTGCTCCCGGATAGGCTCCCGTGCGGAACTCTTCAGGAGTACGTACATCTACAATAACCGGCGAATCAAAATCGGATTGTTGAGCAGCGGTCGCATTAGTCTTCGCGGCAGTTTCTCCTTCGAGGGATTTTGACTCAATGGGCAGCAGATTCAGTCTTATGTTTTTGAATCCTATAGCACGGGCGTGGCGTTGCAGTGAAGTATGACCTCCGGAGATATTGATTACATCTTTAAGCCCTGCTCCGATAAGGGTACGCAGTGCCTGATGTCCTTTTTTGCCCGTTTCGTCATATACTACCACGAGGCGATCAGATGGCAATTTATTTATTTGTTGTGATATTATCTCCAGCGGCAAGTGAATCGCGCCTTCGATATGACTTTTCTCATAAGCGAAAATATCCCGCACATCCACAAATACCGGATTCTTACCGGCTGCAAAATCATCCAGTTCCGAAACCGTTACCGATGGACTGAAGCCCGACAGACGATTCTCCGCCGTATAAGCCGCCATATTGATGGCATCGTTGGCCGTTCCGATGGGAGGTGAGTAGGCGAAGTCCACATCAGCCAGATCGTGAATGGTCATTTGGGCTGCTGTTGCGGTAGCAATCACGTCGAGACGTTTATCTGCCCCTTTGTAGCCTGCGGTCTGACCACCGAGGATGACACCGGTCGCACGATCGTAGATGATCATTGCTGTCACCGTTTCTGCTCCGGGATAATAAGATGTGTGGTGCTCTTTATGTACCACCACAGCTTCTGCATCCATTCCGGCCGCTTTAGCCTGTTTCAATGATAATCCGGTTGTACCGGCTACCGCTTCAAATACCCGTACCACCGATGTTCCTAACGAACCTTTGTAAGTGTGATTTCCTCCGAGCGCATTCTCCGCAGCGATACGTCCCTGACGGTTGGCGGGTCCGGCCAATGGAATACGTACTTTCTTACCGATCACACGGTGTCCGATTTCGACCATATCACCCGCGGCCAGGATATCCGGGTCGTTGGTGCGCAGTTGTTCATTCACCAGCAATCCTCCGGCTTCACCGATTTCCAGACCGGCCTCTTTTGCTAATTGTAAGGTCGGACGAACACCAATGGAAAGCAATACCATATCCGCATCCAGCCTCTTGCCGTTACTTAGTTTTACACTGTCAGGTAATATCTCCGTTACTCCTGTATTGGTATGAATACCTACCCCGTAGGATAGCAGTTCGTTTTCAATAAATCCTGCTGTTTCAGCTTCCATGATGGCCATCACATGTGGCATCATCTCTACTACATTTACTTTGAGTCCCCGTTTTACCAGAGCTTCCACCATTTCGAGTCCGATAAATCCGCCGCCGACAACGACTGCATTTTTCGGTTTCTTCTCATCAATATGACGGGCTATCTTATCCATATCCTCCAGAGTCCAGAGGGAGAATACATGTTCATGATCCGCTCCCGGCAGATCGGGCGTTATGGGACGGCCTCCCTGGGCCAGAATCAGTTTCGTATAATCAAAGGTCTTTTGTTCACCGCTACGGGTGTCCATTGCTTTGATCTGATGGGCCGCACGGTCAATGGCTGTTACCATGGTGTGGGTATGTACATGCACACCGTATTGGTCGTTGAAGCTTTCGGGACTTTGAAGAATCAGCTTCGAACGGCTTTTAATGTCACCGCCAATGTAATAGGGCAATCCGCAATTGGCAAACGAAATATCAGGTCCGGCCTCCAGCATGGTAATTTCAGCATCCGGTGAAATCCGGCGAACCTTTGCTGCTGCGGTAGCTCCTGCGGCAACACCGCCAATGATTACGATCTTTTCCATATGATTGATTTTTATTTTTCAGATTTTGATAATGCAAAGTTACGGAGAGACCGGATTCCGGGAAAGAAAAACGCCTGCTGGCAAAACAACCTTTCGATTGATTTAGCTCAGGTTTTTTATTGATTTAAACTAACTTTGTAGAGATGATGTATACTCAGAAGCCTGAAAGGGATTTTTATCATATCCTTAACACGGTTAAATGTATACAACAGTTTCCAAACCTGTCCCTCCCGATAATTATCGGGAAGGGAAAATAAAGAATTCCAGACTGCCGGGGATCTGTTTGAGTGAGGAGCCGAAAATATTTACAATCGACAATTCACTCCCTTCACCCAATGGTAAATTGTAAATTAATTAATTGTAAATTAGCCCGGGTTCTTCCCGGCTATGTTTTTGCTTACTTTTTGCGCCAAAAAGTAAGGCCCGCGGCAGGCGATAGAAAAGTGCAGGATAACAAGCAACGATGTTATTTCGTATCTATTTCACACGTACAAGCAGATGATAATTCTTTCACCTAAAAACAGATTGAGATTTTTAGTCAATATACCCCCATATCCTATGCAACCCATTACCGAAAACGACCACGATTTTATCTGCGACATACAGGCCCCCTGTTTTCAGATGCTTACTCCCGATGAGGTAACCCTCGTCCGTTCCAGCCGTACGCAACTACTCGTCCGCAAAGGCGATACACTGACCAAGCAGGGTGCCTTTGCCTCTTACGTTTTGTTTATTATTAAAGGGATTGCCCGTCAGTATCTGGAAGGGGAGGGGAATAAAAGCTATAACCTGCGCATTATCCGCCCGGGTGAGTTTGTCGGACTCTCATCGGTTTTTTCGGCTCATACCTACAACTATTCGTCATTGGCATTGACCGATTGTCAGGCCTTTCTGGTCGAGAAGAGTGCAATCGAAAAGGTGGTAAAGCAAAACGGAGCCTTCAGTTTCAGCATTATCAAGCGTTATAGCGAACAGAACAACAATATCTTCGAAGCGCTCAGGTCGGTTCTCTATAAGCAGATGAACGGCCGTCTGGCGGACGTCCTCCTTTATCTCGAAGGAATCAGGGCTGAATATCCTGAGGTTTTCCAGCTACTCTCCCGCAAGGAGATTGCCGATTTTGCCGGTATCTCCACCGAAAGTGCGGTGAAGCTGCTCAAGACGCTTGAGAAAGAGGGCATCATCGCCCTGAAAGAAAAAGATATTATTATCAATCAGCCTGAGAAGCTCGAGATGATCAGCAGGAACGGCTAATATACATGATTAAATATGGAACTAAAAAGATTTACCAAAGAAGAACTTGCCCGTTACAATGGACAGAACGGAGCTCCTATCTATATAGCTTATGAGGGGAAAGTGTACAACTTATCGGACAGTGCCCTGTGGGAAGATGGCAACCATCAGGGTGTTCATGATGCCGGCGTTGATCTGACCAGCGAAATGGACGATGCCCCGCATGGCGACAGGGTGCTTCGTGGATTTCCGGTTGTGGGGGAATTTGTTGAGGATTGAGTGTGACTGACATACCTCTGCACTTTTGCCGGAGCTTTGATTATTCCCTGATCGGGAATGAGGATTCACTGAGCTATCGGTACAAAGTGAGACTGGAGGAGAAGAAAGTGGTGCCGTGGTGGAACTAATGGTGCTGTAAAATGAAAATTCCCCTTTCGATGTATGATCGGAAGGGGGATTGCTCTATCCTTTAAAATTATGGTTGGAACGATAAGCCGGGTTTCAGTTTATCAACCGCTAATTGTATAAATCGGGGATTAGAAAACTAAGTCTTCTTGCGGTCACTCCATTTATAGAGGTAATCCGTGATTTCTTCCATAGTCGAGACCTTCTTTTCGATCATGATGTAATCGATGGTCGAAAGCAATTCCAGACCAAAATCAGAATAAAAGCCTGATAAAAAGGCTTTTGTTTTCATCACAATCTCTTTACATGCTCTGTTTTCCGGCTGATCGAGATATTCTGTCACCTCTTTTTCACTATCCATCATTAAGCTCAGTTCTTCGAATGGGTTCTTGTCCATTGCACTATATCCTGTAATATAACTTCCGTTCAGATAGCACAATACATGCTTTACCTTACCGGAATAAGGTCCATAAAAGTTGGGCTGATAGTTCAACTTAAAGTATTCCTGACCACCCATACGTTGCAGGAAGTAGGCAATCTTTTCGGCAGCGAATTCAGACACAAACTCTCCGTACTTCACCAGATCAAACAGAACAGCTAGCAACATAGCCCGAGCGGGAGTCAGCTTTACGCGTTCATTATAATTCTCCGGAATCATTATTTCTATCCTTACACGTTGTTATTTTTGATAAAACACTTTTCCAATCCGCTCAATATGAGCAACCAGATCAATATTTGAGATCTGGTGATAGATTGAAAGATCAAACTTGTAGGGCAGTAACAAATCGTCCAGCTCCAGTTCAATCTCTTGCTGTATTGTCAGATTTAATTCCGCACCGACTAATGTCAGGTCAATATCCGAAGCCAGCTTGTAGGTTCCTTTGGCCCGCGAACCATACAGGATCGCTTTCTCTACCTCCTGATGCAGGGCGAATACCTGCCGGATCTTTAATATATCGGTAGCATTCAATCCGGATTCCATCATTCCCCGAATAGTTTTAGTTGCCCTCCACCTCTCTTTTCTTCCATTTTCTGATAAAAAGCAAGAAAGGCCGGGTAATAGTCTTTTAATATTTTACGGTAGATTTCACCCGCGACAGCCTCGTTGTAGGTATGAGATGTTTTGTTGCGGCTGATGATCATATCCATCCAGACCTGTTCGTTGGTGATTAGTTTTAATTGAAAGGCTTCTCTTGTTGCATCTCTTGACCCACCCACATTCGGATTTCCCTGATATTCCGCATAGTCTTTCATGATATTCCAGGCCAGTTCGTGAGTATATTCAAAGCGTTGGATTAGCGCTTCTTTGATCATCTCGTCCAGCACCAACTCTATGTCTTCGCCATCAATAGGCTGATCTTCTTCCATAAAATTATGGCCGATGTATTCTACCGCCTGCTTCAGCTTATTCAATGCTTTTGTAAAGTTGGAAAAGCGCTGTTCCCATCTTATCTCCTGTTCCATATATATTTCAGATTATGCTGATAAATAGACTTTTCTTCCGCTATGATTGACAGTTGTCTTATATGCACTGGCGAAGATAAGAATTTAGTTATTGCGTTGTGTCTGAATTCAAAAATATACCCTATATTTGCACCTGCATCAGGAATCCTTAGGGATACCAACCGAGCGGCACGCCACGGTGGTTTAGTATGCGGATCATTCGGATCAAAAAAGTGTACCTCCGTAATTCTCCGTCTTTCTTTCCTTGATGCACAATGTTTAACTTCTTAAATTTTTGTGCAATGACAAATCAAAATCTTTACAACGGATTCCTCAGCACTTTTGCCGGGGAGAGTGATGAACGCCTGATTGACCGGAGCAATCGGGAAGTGGGCAACAACGGCTGGGCTGGTGCGCATGGGGCATATCTTGCAGCTATTCATACGGAGTTTGACCGCCGTGGGCTTGATTATTCCCTGATCGGGAATGAGGATTCACTGAGCTATCGGTACAAAGTGAGACTGGAGGAGAAGAAAGTGGTGCCGTGGTGGAACTAATGGTGCTGTAAAATGAAAATCCCCCTTGCGGCCATACAGCAAGGGGGATATTCGTTTGTGATTTAAAACCGCTGGAAAGGTCTCCGACCGTTTCCAGGGTGCTGCCACAATACCGGTCTGCGGTTCTTTCCCCACCATGAAAACGGGCTAGTCCCTTTTCATCGGCTTAAAACTTCTGTTTCAAATTACCTCGGGATTCTGATTAAGACTGATATTCTATTTTGATTTAGAAATCACAACCAAGAATTCTCCGATTGTCCGATCATCAGTTGGTTCACTGTTAGACAAACTGACATCAATAAACTCATACCAATCGTGATCGAGTTCTGGATCGTATGGATAAGCAGCGATACTATCTATTCCCCAAACAGAAGGATCAAAGTATTCGTTATCTATAAGACTTTCTGCGATTTTATTTTTGATGGAATCAATGCATAGATTTTCCGAATTACCAAAAACAGTCTCTCCATACTGCTTGTAATTTCCGGCATCTCTATACATATACTCAAATTTGATATTGTTTAATTGGCTCATAATGACTTTGTTTTTATTCAAAGAGTTCGTGAAAAGGATTTTATAAAGATCTACCCAATTGCCATCTTAGCAGAATCTTTCCAAAGATAAGGAGGCATAGGCTCTTTAAGTACCCAATGAATACTCATAGGTTTAGCGCCATAACTATCTTCATATTTTATCTCACCTAAAAATACATAAGCCATGGTGTTTCTAAATTCATTTTCATTTCTTTCTCTAACGAATAATAAAATCGTTTTCCCTAATTCGTCATGTTGGATGTAGGAAAGACCTTTGCCTCTATCAGGTCTCGCAGCATTCTGTGTTTGCCAATGAAACTTTGTATCGCTAATTGCATAGTCTTGATATAGTGTTGATGGAGAAAAATCTTCTTCTGATTTTACCAAATCAACGAAAAGCAATTCTGTATTCAACTCTTTATTTTCAGCGACCCCTTCACGGTTTGATGACTTTTTCTCGAATGAGCTAAATCCAAATGCAGCTAGAATTTGCTCGCGAGTGTATCGACTATGCAACATGAGTGGTTGAGAATAAGGCAACTCGATTTCTCTTTCTATAAAATCGATTCGGTCAATCAGTATTTCCAGAATCTCAATTACTTCATCGACTAAAACAGGATTATCACCAATTGCTCTAATACTTTTTTCTAGTGAGTGAAAACCGCCAGCATCTTTCCAAATATCATAATGAAGCATTAGACACATAGCTTTTTCATTTTCAGTCAAGGTTTCCAGTGAAATGATAAATCCTTTTTTTGCTAATGTCAAGATAAATTGAAAATAGGAATTGGAACTACACGAAAGCCATTTCTTGTTAATAGCTCGTGTAATCTCTGGCTCATTCTGAATTGGAAAATTCTCAATTTGCTGTGCATCTGCACACAATCTCTTCCAACTCCCTTTCTTCCAAATCAGCTCAATGGGTATATGATAGAAGCTTGAAAAGTTCTTCAAAGTCAGAGGCAATGTTGATTGATGTTTGAAATTACGGATTTTAATCAGCAGTTGATTCCGATTAAATGAAGTGGCTTTCTGGATATTCTCCAAAATAAAATGCTTGGCTTTCTTTTCCAAAACAATAGAACAGCCCAATGGGAGGTGAGGGAAGTCGTCTTCAATCTCCTTCTTAATGGGTGTATTAGTCTTTCCGACTAATGCTCTAAACTTTCCTTCAAAATCATACTCGGGTCGCGAGTTTCCCACAAAATCAAGTACTGTTAGACAATCTTTGTCATCGGATAATCTTAATCCTCTACCCAGTTGTTGTAAGAATATTGTCAAACTTTCAGTTGGTCGTAGGAATAAAACTGTGTCAATCTCCGGAATATCAACACCTTCATTGAATATATCGACGACAAAAAGATAGTTGATCTCCTTTCTTCGAAACTTTTCCCGTAATTGATCTCGATCTCCATTTCTTGAACTAACTAAATAGTCCGCCTTTAAACCGGCAAGAGAAAACTTTTCGGCCATAAACTGAGCATGGTCTCGTGTGATGCAAAAGCAGAGTGCTCTTACATCATCAATCTCTTTTAGATATTTCTTTAAGTTCGCGATAATTTCTCCAACGCGTCTATCATTCTTGGTATATATTTTGGATAATTCGCTTGGCAAATATCTGCCATTTTTCCATTCCACTTTAGATAAATCAACGCTGTCAGTGATTCCGAAATATTGAAATGGGCAAAGGAGTTTTCGATTTAAAGCTTCTGGTAAACGTATTTCTGCTGCAACTGTGTTGGAGAAGTCTTGTAGAATATCCTCTCCATCCATACGCTCGGGAGTTGCTGTTAATCCCAACAGTATTTTAGGAGAGAAACGGTCAAGTATTGGTCGATAGCTAGATGCGGCTATATGATGAACCTCGTCGATAATGATAAAATCGTAGAATGAATCAGAAAGCTCTAATGAATTAAGTCGATTATTAAGTGTTTGAACAGATGCAAATACACAATCATATCGTTCAGGTTCAAGTCCATCCACCCAAAGCTCTCCAAAATTATTGTCACGTAATATACCTTGGAAAGTAATATGAGCTTGTTGCAGAATTTCTTTTCGGTGTGCAACAAACAGCAACTTAGCCGATGGATTTTCTTTCCGAAAACTTTTATAATCAAATGCCGAAATCACAGTTTTACCTGTGCCTGTGGCTGCAACAATTAAGTTTCGGTATCGTGAATGAATTTTGCGCTCAGATTCGAGTTTTTCAAGTATCTCTTCTTGAAAATGAAAAGGTTTGATATCAAAGAATGTGATCGGATTATTCCTGTCAGTACCTTTTTCCCTCTTTAATGCAATTCTTAGTTTTTCGGAATGATGCAGTTTCTCAAATGATTCGAACTCTTTGTCTTGCCAGTAGGTTTCAAAGGTCTTTTTAAATTTATCGATAATATGCCCAACCTCTTTTGTTGTAACTTTCAGATTCCACTCTAAACCACTAGTTAAGGCTGAACGTGAAATATTTGAAGACCCAATATAACCCGTGTCAAATCCCGTATTGCGAAGAAATAGATAAGCTTTGGCATGTAGGCGCTCATTATCGGTATTATAGGAGACTTTAATCTCTGTATTTTTCAATCCAGACAAGAATTCAACCGCTTTTAAATCTGTGGCACCCATATAAGAGGTTGTGATAATCTTAAATAGACCTCCTCTTTCGGTGAATTCGATTAATTCACGCTCAAAGATTCGAATTCCAGTCCATTTGATAAATGAGACCAAGAAACAAATTCGGTCTGACGATAATATCTCTTTCTTAATCTCACTTTCAAGTGAAATTCCGGCGTTATTTCCCGTAAATAGTTCGCTTTGAGATAATCTTGTATAGGGTGTTATTTCTTTGAGATGCTTTTCAAAATCTGAAATTCCGGAATCAACTTTATTGATGATCGCTGTAAGGATTTTTGCCTCAGTTTCAATGATATCCTCTTCAAATTCTTGTTCATTCAATTCGTCTCTGAGTAATCTTATAATATTGTTGGATAACTCTATCTGCTTTTCAATTCTATTCTCTGACGAAACAAGATTGAGCGCCAGTTGAATGACTTCAATCAAATATTGGGATAGCACTCTTGATGCCTCACTTCTATCAATTGGTGTTTCCTTGATGTAATAGGTGTTCCGGTCGAGAGTGTTGAGTTTGGAAGAAACCAATTTATTTATAAGCTGTTCGTATAGGCCTGTTTGAGTCATTTCGTGATCGTATTGTTTACATTGTAAATGTAATTCTTTAATATAGATCCTACAATTTTCAATTTCAAAATCTTGAAACAATTATAAATCTCTATTGAGCTTCCTTTTAAAGTCTTGGATTATTTAGCATAACTCTCTATTGAGGGTTATGTCTGGTAGTTATCAATCACTGCGATATAACTCCGGTCCATATCAGCTTCAAATGAAAGATCCTTCTGAGTCATAGCTCTTTGCTCCCGCAATTCTTTGACCCTGCATCCTATTTTTTCTTTCACATTCATAGCATACAAAGCTCACGATTTGTAGACTATAAATCAAAGACTATGAGTAACAATGTGTTTTGATGTGTTAAATGTTAGGGTTTGGAATAATGAGTTGACGGCTATTTTAAATTTGATTGTTTATTAAACTGATTGCAAAATGCTAATGGGTTATTTGATAATATTTGTTATTTTTGAAAACGAAAATGATGTAAAATGAGATAGGTTATTTATGAGTCCGAAAACTAATATAGATGAATGCATCAGGTGTCATCGGGTTGTTTTCCATTCATATACCCTCCCCCACACAACAAAAAAAATTATGGAACACAATACACCCGAAAATATCAGCGAAGAACCCCAGTCGGAAAAGATCAAACAGTCGGATGAATTATCGATGTCTCAGGTAATAGAGGAAAGTCAGTACTTCAATACATTATTGATCATGACGATGGATCGCATTACTCAGATTGTAGAGGACGATAAAATAACTCCCGATGATATTTCATGGTTCAGGCAGATGGAATCCAGCTTTTGTGAAATAACCCTTGATTTCAGTAAGATGGAACAATTTGGCGACGAACTGAGAAAACTGATCATGAAAGCAACGATGACGGAGGCCTACAACAGGGGGATACAGTTTTTTGGTAATCCGGTCGTCAGTTATTGGAATCAGAGGCTGGAAGAATACAAGGTCAGGTTTATTTGCCTCACAGATGACTCCTCTTTTATGCTGGAATTTCTGGATAGCTTCCACGCCGAACTCGTATGTCTCTGCAGGGATTATCAGTCTATTGTTTTGAAACAGGCATTTATTCCTCTTGTGGATTTTCTGAATTTCAATGAGGTGTTCGATAAGGCAGAAGAAGAACAGGATTTGCGCCTCCGTAAACAGATTTATGTCAATGCCATTGTCGAATCAAATTTGGTCGACCTGACCATCGAAATGGACGAAGGGGAGCGAAGAATGCATCATGCATTTCTGCAGAAATGCAACAAGGCCATTGAGGTAGTCGATTTTCAGATCCGGCATGCACAACCAGACCAGAGGGTTTCCGAAGATATTACCTCCGACAGGACCGAAAATTCAAAAGACTTTACCACCCGTCGTCAGGTCCTCTCCATGTATTATCTGCTGAACGAACTCGACAAATCCACCCACCAGATCGACCGCACCGTCAAAGCCCGGTTTATCGAATTCCTCACCGGAAAGAATTACGACAGCATCTACAAATCCCTGTCGAATCCCCACAAAGGTCTCGACAGCAACAATCCGCAGAATGCGCAGAAAGATATGGAATACGTCAAATCCCATTTTGAAAAATTAGGATTGCAGAACATCGTTGATAAAATCACCAACGATATGAAACCCGCGTAGAGACGCACGGCCGTGCGTCTCTGGTAGATCGTGCGTCTCTGGTAGATCGTGCGTTTCTGGTAGATCATACATTTCTGGTAGGCCGTACGTCCCTGGCAGTCCATTCGCCAATAGATATCCCATAAATCCACAAAATCAGGATTGAAAAAACCGATACGGTTATTCATCTGTTTGATATTAATATAACATCCCTGCGGTGTTATGAGACGCACGGCCGTGCGTCTCTACGGTGCAAACAATACCGTTTCTACAAAAACCATCAATAATACCATGCCTGAAAAATTCCAAAACAAATACCGTGTCCCCTCTGCCCGCTGGTCGTCGTGGGATTACAGTGCTGACGGGCTATATTTCATTACCATCTGCACGGCTAACCGGGAATACCTGTTCGGTGAAATCAGGAACGGGGAAATGTATTTATCGGAAATAGGGATGATTGTTTCTGAAGAATGGGATAAATCATTCGATATGCGCAGAGAATTATTCTGTGATATTTTTCAGATTATGCCCAATCATATTCATGCGATTCTGCGGATAGAACACCCCGTACAGGCGCAGGGTTGTGCGTCTCAAAATATCATTATACCACAAAACACCCCGACATTCAACAATGGCGCACCGGAAAATGGCAATTGTGCAGGTAAATATGATTGCCCCGCATTCGACGATGAGACGCACGGCCGTGCGTCTCTACCCAAAACCGGGGTGGCCTACCGGACACCGCATTCCATGATCACGTGATCCGCGACCAGGACGAATACAGTCGCATTTACCTGTATATCAAAACCAATGTGGAAAATTGGGAGAAAGATACCTTTTTCACCCCATGAACTAAAAAATATCATCCGGCATCAACATCTAGGGATACCCATAGGGATACCTAGCCCTCTTTGGAGCATATAGTTTTGCAGTCACAAACCCGTGGCTGCTTTTTTTATGCCACACAAAAAAGAGAAAAGATGATTCATATCTACAGTAACAAATCAATTCTGACATTTTGCTCAGAAAAGTCATTGTTTAGAAATCTGCAATCTGCGCGTCCACCTCCGCTGATGCTCTAGGGATACTCTAGGGATACTCTAGGGATGCTCCAGGGGAACAATTATCGGTTTTTATCATTTATCGACCCAAGTGAAAATGACAAAATGATAGCGAAATAAGAGTAATATAAGAAAAACGATTAAATAGTAAATTATTATGGCTAAATTTAATTCAACCACGTTCGGTGAAATTTCCGGACGTCACGGCAGTGCAGTAGCTGCCATTACCAAAGAAGGAAAATGTATCCTCAAAGTTTTCAGAGCTCCGTCTAATCCCAATACGGAAAAACAAATATCTCATCGGTCTAAATTTGGATTGGTAAATAGCGAATTAAGTAAACTTCAAAACCTATTTACAATCACCTTCGGAAGTAAACAGGGGAAAAGTCACGCTGTTTCACTGGCGATGGCAAATGCTATTACCGGAGAATATCCTGATTTTGCAATTGATTATAGTCAGCTCATTATGGCTGAGGGGATTGTCGATCAAACGGAATTAGTTAGCGCTGAAAAAGCAGAAGGGACAAAAGTCAAAGTGGATTGGGATACAACCGTAAGTACTGAATCCAGCGAAATGGATAGCGTCAACCTGATTTTTATGAATGCGGCTTCTAAGATAGCCGTATTGAAACAGGATTATGCCCTTCGCAATGCAGGTACGGCAAATGTAGAATTACCCGCAGTCTGGGCAGGAGCAGAAATTCATTGCTGGATTTATTTCTTTTCAGAAAGTGGCAGCGGAACTTCCACTAGTCAGTACATCGCACGGTTGCAAATGTAGCGGACTTTTATTAACCGGGTGGCGCAAGTCATCCGGTTTATAATTGCCCAGGGATCACTTATCAATAGACTTATCAACAGACTTTTCAACAACCTGTTGATAAGTTTTGTTGATAGTTTTCATAAGGTTCCCGTAAGGTTCAATATAGGTTGACTTTAGGTATCCATGTCACTACCATGATATGTCTATCAAAATCTAAAGTCAACCGATACTCAACCTAAACTGAATAGTAAGGAAACTATCCTTTGGGATGTAGAGTCATTTGGGTTTTTCGACGATTTCTTCTACCTTTGTAGTCAGCAAGTTATAATCATCCAGAGGATGACTTCAAGTCATCCTCTGAATACAATGAAAATCAAGGCCCATATTTATGGAATCGAAATTAGCCCCCAAAAAAGATTACTGCCTACCCATGCATACGGCAGAACACATATTGAACCAAACCATGGTGCGCATGTTTGGATGCGCGCGTTCGGTAAATGCTCATATCGAGAAAAAGAAGAGCAAAGTCGACTATTATCTGCCTGAAGCGCCATCCGAAGCTCAAATGCAGGAGGTAGAGCGTCGTGTGAACGAAGAGATCGCCAAACATCATCCGGTAACCATCGATTTTATGACCAAAGAAGAGGCGGTCGAACTGGTCGATCTGAGCAAGTTACCCGAAGAGTCTGGTGGAACCGTTCGGGTGATCAAGGTGGGCGATTATGATGCTTGTGCCTGTATCGGATTGCATGTGGAAAACACTTCGGAAATTGGTGCGTTTAAAATGCTAAATTACGACTTCGAAGAGGGTCGTTTGCGTCTTCGCTTTAAATTGCTCAACTAACGTTAAACTATGTGATATTCAGCGGTTTTTGTATTTGTAATCCGGATTCAATTTGTTATATTTGTGAACCGGTGGTCTATATACATCATTCCGGGATTTTAAATCCTGTAATATCATGAAATCGCTTCAGTTCCTTTTTTTATTATTCTGCATCTGTATCTTTACAGCGTGTGATCAAAGCCCGACCATTGAAGGTCGCTGGGTGTTTGACCGCGTCGATTCCGGCGACCTGTTGCCGGCCAAAACGTATGAGTTTCTGAGTGGACAGCTTTTGCAGGGCTTTACGGTGAAATGCTTTAATGATCTTCAGCCTGTGGGCGAATATTCCTTTGATGGAAGTTCCCTGAGGGTAAAGTCGGAGTTAGGTGTTTCAATGAGCCTGGTGGCAATTTCGGATAATGAAGCGATATTTGATATTTCGGATAGCGATGGGGCTAATGGCCGGGTCGTTTATAACCGACCTTAATACGCAATCTTTCAAACGATAGACTAAATTTACAATATGCATAAAAAACGTTTTCATTCTGCTGTGAATGGAGACGTTTTTTTGTTTCCCTGTAATAAATTTCGTTACTTTGCATATTGTTTCAGCAAGATGAATTTATTTGCCTCTATTCGGGTTAATCAGAATTTGACTAGTCCTGACTAAAGTTAATAATTGAGTTTTCAGATTAAGTACGAAAGCTTGTTTTGCGAAATAAATCATCATTAATTCTTCTTCAAAAGTCCCCCCTGGGGGGATTTAGGGGGCTTTTAACTTGTAATATAAAACTAAGTAATGGGAAAAGTTTTAATTATTGGCGCCGGCGGTGTCGGCACAGTTGTTGTTCACAAAGTGGCGCAAAATCCGGATGTTTTTACCGAAATCATGCTGGCCAGCCGCACCAAATCAAAATGCGATGCGATTGCTTCCGACGTAAAAAAACGTTATGGTGTAGATATTAAAACTGCACAGGTGGATGCCGACAATGTACCTGAACTGGTTGTCCTGTTGAATGAATTCAAACCGGAAATCGTTATTAATGTTGCTCTCCCATATCAGGATCTGACCATTATGGATGCCTGTCTCGAAGCGGGAGTTAACTACCTAGATACAGCAAACTACGAACCCATCGACGAAGCGAAATTCGAATACAGCTGGCAATGGGCTTATCAGGAACGCTTCAAAGAAGCCGGTCTGACCGCTATTCTCGGTTGTGGTTTCGACCCGGGTGTATCCGGGGTATATACCGCTTATGCGGCGAAACACCACTTCGACGAAATGCATTACCTCGACATCGTGGATTGCAACGCCGGAGATCACGGTAAAGCTTTTGCTACCAACTTCAACCCCGAGATCAATATCCGCGAGGTAACCCAGAAAGGTCGCTACTGGGAAAACGGCGACTGGGTGACCACCGAGCCGCACGAAATCCACCAGCCGATCAGCTATCCGAATGTGGGTCCGAAAGAATCTTACGTGATCTATCACGAGGAGCTGGAGTCGTTGGTGAAAAACTTCCCGACTATCAAACGTGCCCGTTTCTGGATGACTTTCGGTCAGGAATACCTGACTCACCTGCGTGTGATCCAGAATATCGGTATGGCAAGCATCGAGCCTATCATCTACAACGGGGTGGAGATCGTGCCTATCCAGTTCCTGAAAGCTGTATTGCCTAATCCCGGTGAACTGGGTGAAAACTATACAGGCGAAACTTCAATCGGTTGCCGTATTCGTGGTGTTAAGGACGGTAAAGAGCAGACCTACTATGTGTACAACAACTGTAGCCACAAAGCGGCATACGAAGAGACCGGCGCTCAGGGCGTAAGCTACACCACCGGCGTTCCCGCTATGATCGGTGCCATGATGTTCCTGAAAGGCGAATGGCGCAAAGCAGGTGTTTACAACGTGGAAGAGTTCAATCCGGATCCGTTCATGGAGGCGTTGAACCAGTACGGTTTGCCCTGGCACGAACTGTTCAATTTGGATCTTGAAGTGTAAGAAGAATTCTGTTTCTAAATATAGAATAATCAAAGGCGTCTCATTCGGGGCGCCTTTTTTTATGTCCGGACTATCGGGACTATCGGGACGGATGAGAAAAATGCAAGCATTTTTGATTTTCTATTAAATCAATCGACGACGTCAATTTAAAATCCGAAAATATCTATATTATAACAGTCTGTCAATCCGTAAATATCCGCTTAATCTGCGTAAATCCGCGTTCCATTCTTTTTCTAAATTAATTTCCGTATATCTACCTCTTAGAATTTTATTTACGAATCCCATTTGATCGGGTCAGAATAGAGGGCAAAAAAAAGCCCCCGGAAAATCCGGAGGCCTTTAATATAGAAAGCAAAATTAAGCTTTGTCAGCGCTACCCAAAACGTTTTGGATTTTCTCTTTGTAAAGAGCTTTCAACGTGTCGCGAGCAGGACCTAAGTATTTACGTGGGTCAAACTCAGCTGGTTTTGTAGCAAGTACTTCGCGGATAGCAGCAGTCATCGCGATACGACCGTCAGAGTCGATGTTGATTTTACATACTGCAGAAGCAGCAGCTTTGCGCAATTGTTCTTCGGGGATACCTACTGAATCTTTCATTGCACCACCGTATTTGTTGATGGTAGCAACCAAATCCTGAGGAACTGAAGAAGATCCGTGAAGAACGATAGGGAATCCGGGGATCAATTTCTCGATTTCTTCGAGGATGTCGAAACGCAAGGGAGGAGGAATAAGGATTCCGTCTTCGTTGCGGGTACATTGCTCAGGAGTGAATTTGTTAGCACCGTGAGAAGTACCGATAGAGATAGCCAATGAGTCAACACCGGTTCTTTTTACGAATTCTTCTACTTCTTCGGGCTGAGTGTATGTGTGGTGTTCGTGAGAAACTTCGTCCTCAACACCTGCTAATACACCAAGTTCGCCTTCTACAGTCACACCGTGAGCGTGAGCGTATTCAACTACTTTTTTAGTCAACGCAATGTTTTCTTCGAATGACAAGTGTGAACCGTCGATCATTACTGAAGAGAAACCTGTATCGATACAGTTTTTGCAAAGCTCGAAGCTATCGCCGTGGTCAAGGTGCAAAGCGATGGGCACTGCACAGCCAAGTTCTTTAGCATATTCTACTGCTCCCTGAGCTAAAAAGCGAAGCAATGTTTGGTTAGCATATTTACGTGCACCGCTTGATACCTGAAGGATCACCGGTGATTTAGTTTCTACAGCAGCAGCAACAATCGCTTGCATCTGCTCAAGGTTATTGAAGTTGAATGCAGGGATAGCATATTTACCTGCGATAGCTTTAGCGAACATTTCTTTCGTGTTCGATAAGCCTAAGTCTTTGTAACTTACCATAATTTATAAAAGTGTTAGAGTTAAATAAAGTGCTGCAAAGATAGTCATTTAGCAGCAGAATTAAAACAAGGACCGCTCTTTTTAGTTCTTGAAGAAATCGAATTATGTATAAAAAACATGCTTGAAAAGCATTATTGTACTGGTTTTTCCGGATTTTTCTCTGGTTTTGGTAACAACTGTACCATTTATTGAGCACTTTCCCGCCTTAAAAGCCAAAGTATTCCCAGGGTGACGGTGAGGCTTAAGAAGCCAACTGAAATATCGATGTGATCCATCGATTTTTCGAAAGATGGAGATATCGCCCGGTTGAATGTGCTGAAGGTGAAGATTACAACAAGGGCATTGTTGAGTATGTGTACCACAATGGATGGCCAAATCGAGCGGGTCCATACCACTAAATAACCCAGTAAAAGCCCCAGAGCAAAGCGGGGTAGGAAAGAGTAGAACTGAAAGTGGATAAAGCTGAAAATAAATGCAGTAATCCAGATCGCTAAATGCAATCGCTTGGTTGAGTCGATGAGCAAATTCTGTATTACTCCGCGAAATAAAAGCTCCTCGCAAAAGCCCGGCAGAATTGCCAGTATAAGCAGGTTGAGGAGTAAAATGCTGTAAGAGTGAGTCTGCAACACGAGTTTCGCCGTTTGGGTGGCGTCTTGCTCACCGGCTTTCATCCATTGCTCGATTCCCGATAGTGATTGAGGAAGCACAAGGTGGCTATTCCATTCTCCCAACAGCGAAATAAATCCCTGGCTGAAAAATAAAGCCAATGCCGCAAGCAGAAATGTATTAAGTGTAGCTTTTCGATTTATTTGCAGGAAAGAGGCAGCTGCTTCCGGTCGATAGGACCGGGCAGCCCATACCGCCGGAAGAATGAAGGTCAGCGGTGTCGATAACAGAAATAGCCAACGCATATATCCGGCTGTAGGTTGTGCCTGATGGAAGAACATTTCTCCAAAAGGCGGATGTGTTTTTGCCATGAAAAAGATCAGCGAAAAAGAGATGACACTTCCCGCCAATATGCCGCACAGCATGATTAACAATGCGGCTAAGGGATTGTTTTTGAAATTCATATTAGTCGTAATCGTTAGCATTTAACGTCGGGTGCGAAACAGTTGGTCGGTTTATCCGAAAGTAGCCTATCGTACTTCTACGATAAAAGAAGCTTTATCACAAGGCACAGCGCCTACTTCCCAGGGGCGTACATAGATAAAATTCAATGAGTCGATTCCTTTTCGAATAGCTTTGAATCTAAAAGTCTGGGTACCTCCGCTTCCCACAATGTTTTTATCCCTCTTGC
Organism: Bacteroidales bacterium; assembly: GCA_963668555.2. Lineage (GTDB taxonomy): Bacteria > Bacteroidota > Bacteroidia > Bacteroidales > UBA7332 > CAXXIC01. The sequence continues at coordinate 1,468,817 of CAXXIC010000001.1, read as the reverse complement.
CGGGTGTATAGGTATCGCTAAGGCTGTCCACAGCACTTGCTGAAGCCTTGTTGGTCAGTACCCAGTGATAACCGGTGGTGGGATTGGATTTTAAATCAATCTTGAAAACTTCGCCATTTCTGACAATGTAATCGGATGGTGTCGCTTCGTGTTTTATTGTGGTTTGACAGGCAGCCAGCGAAAAAGCAACCCATCCCAATAAGATCAATCCTCTCATTTCAACGTTTTATTCAGGAAATCTACAATATGTGTCATCGCTGTATCCATCCAGGGGTGAAACAGCCAGAAGGTGTGCGGAGTATCGGGTATTTGATGTACCTCGTTATATATTTTAAAATGATTCAGCTTATTCACCATATCGTTTTGACCGGCGTGAAAACGGGCCTGTGCGCTGTTGACAAACAGGAACGGCGTTGTCTGTCTGCCCACATGCGTCAAAGCCGAAGCTTCGTTCCATAATGCAGGATTTTCTTTGGCCGAAACGCCGAACCAAAGCGTCGCAGCGGACGGTTTGCCGGGTTTGTCCTGACCTTCGCTTGATTCGGGATGCAGAAAAGCAAGAACTCCGTCAACGTCGACCACAGCCTGCACCTTATCGGAATATTTGGGGTAGTATTCGTTTTGATATTTGGCAAAACGTTGATTGACACTGCCGATAAGAGCAGCCATCTGACCACCGGCCGATGTCCCCATGATGGCAATTTTATCCGGATTCAATCCATACTGTCTGGCCGAAGCCCTTACCCAGCGAATAGCGGTTTTTATATCCTGAATGGCTGCCGGGTATTGGGCTTCCATCGATAGACGGTATTCCACGCAAACCGTGGCAAAACCTTTCCGGGCTAATTCGTAAGCCATCGGCCGATCCATGTTTTTTTCGCCGGAACGCCAACCGCCGGCGTGGATAATTACGATGACGGGAAGCTTTGGTTTTGTTGTTTTAGGTTTCACCAGGTCAAGATGCAGCTCGCGTTTTCCATAACGTACATACACCAAATCATTATGTCCAATGAGATTATCCGTATTGCCGGGTTCAACCAGCGTGATGATTGGGTATTTCCTGATGTGCTTTTTGAATTCGTTTCGGGCAGAATATGAGCTGTCAATCGGAATGTCTGTGTGCATGCGGTAATGCTGGGCATTTGCCGGATAAGCGAAACTGAGACTTAAAAGCAGAATGGGGAGAATCCTTTTCATGAAAACCAAAATTTGAGGGCAAAAGTAAACATTTTGACTTTTATAAGTAATGAGAATGAAATAATATCGTATTTTTTTATCACATTGATTACACAGAGGTTCACAGAGTATTTATAGAATTCACAGAGAACTATGGAAATATAGATTCTATTACACAGTGAATAGACAGAGTCTAATAGAGAAAAAAAGAAAAACCTCTGTGAATTCTGTGACTTCTCTGTGCAACTCTGTGTAAAATGTGACAATAAATTTGTCCTATTACTTAGTGACGAAAATCCTGAAAAGAAAAAGACTACAGAGAATTTCATACGAAACAAAAATGAACGGTTTTTTCATCTTTAACCAAAAAACCCTCTAAATTTGCGCATTAAAATTTTCCTAATGCAACAAGCAAATAAACAGGTCTGGATTGACAACTTACGAGCCATAGCTACGATCGGTGTAATCATTTTACACTCAGCCGGGGATACCGTCTTAGCTTATGGGCACATTTCCGGCAGTGATTGGTGGGCAGGGGACTTCTACAGTAGTATGGGACGTTTCAGCGTCCCTGTCTTTATTATGCTGACAGGAGTATTGCTGCTCGGAAAAGAGTATGAGCTGGGTGTTTTCTTCAAAAAAAGAGTTGTTCGGGTAATTCTCCCTTTTCTATTCTGGAGTTTAGTCTATATCTCTTTTGATTTATGGACTAAAGCAAAGCAGGGGCATAGTATTCTGAACCTGGAAACGGTCGAATGGATCTCGAACCAGTTGCAGCATGGAAGCTCTTTTCATTTCTGGTATATTTACATGTTGATCGGGCTTTACCTGTTTATTCCTATTCTCGGGAAATGGATCAGGCATAGTACCGAAAAAGAGATACTTTACTTTCTGGGTATCTGGTTTTGCTCCATAATCCTGGATCTGCCGGCTTTCTCTTTCATCCATTTGGAATTCGATATTGTTAACTTCTCGGGGCATATGGGTTATCTGGTATTGGGCTATTACTTAGCTACCAAAATTAATAATCAGAAGGCGAACAATATTATTGCTGGGATATGTGTCATTTCAGGATTGGCGATCACTATTTCAGGAGCATATTTCATTACAGTCAAAGAAAATAAAATTGACGAAATATTCTACGAAAACCTATCACCTAACATCGTGTTGTTTTCCATAGGTGTATTTTTATTATTCAAAAGAATAACCATTTCCCATCCTACTGTTATAAAAATACGAGACGGGATCAGTAAGTACAGTTTCGGAATCTATCTTTCACATGTGCTGATACTAAGATACCTGATGGATTCAACCATCCGCTGGAACTGTTTACACCCGGTATTATTTATTCCCATTGTGTCTTTAATTTGCCTTGCCCTGTCGACAGCTCTTATATATGGATTGAATAAATTGCCTTACGGGAAATATTTTGCAGGATAATAAAACGATCAGGTCCGGACACTGTTGGCCGATTCATTGCAAAATATCAATTCCCGTAAAAAAAACGGGAAAAATATTTGCGTATTTGGTTCATACCCTTTACATTTGCAACAAATTCAATCACAACAACGAATATGAATCTTTCAGTAGTAAACAAATTTTGGTGGTGGCACTTACAACTTCAACAGTCGTGAGTCGCTAAACCTTTGTCAAAATTTGCCGTCTACAGTAGAGCAAAATATAAACAAAAAGCCTGTCGCACTCACGACAGGCTTTTTTTTTGTCACAAGCCCCACCCCAGCCCTCCCCGAAAGGGAGGGAGAAAGAACATCAAACTTGAAAATGTAGTGCGGCAATTGGGTGACACATAAACAGAATTAGTTAAAATACAATAATTAGCATCAACCCGCTCTTAATAAGTCCCCTATAGGGGGATTTAGGGGGCTTATCAGTAACATTATGAGCTATCAAGTAAACGACGAAGGTTATTACGGAGAATTCGGCGGAGCATACATCCCCGAAATCCTTTATCAGAATGTGGAAAAACTGCGCACCTCTTACCTGGAGATCATGAGTGATCCGACATTTCAGGACGAATTTCAGCAACTGTTGCGCGATTATGTAGGTCGTCCTACACCTCTCTACCTGACCCGCCGTCTTTCTGAAAAGTACGGTGCGAAAATCTACCTCAAACGCGAAGATCTCAATCACACCGGCGCACATAAAATCAACAACACCATCGGTCAAATCCTTCTGGCCCGCAGAATGGGCAAAACCCGCATCATTGCTGAGACCGGAGCCGGACAACACGGTGTGGCAACAGCGACAGTTTGTGCATTGATGGACATGGAGTGTGTGGTGTACATGGGCGAAACCGATGTGGCTCGTCAGAAACTGAATGTTCAGAAAATGGAAATGCTGGGCGCAACCGTTTTCCCGGTAACGAGCGGAAACAAAACACTGAAAGATGCCACCAACGAAGCGATACGCGACTGGTGCAGCAATCCGGCTAATACGCACTATATCATTGGTTCTACCGTAGGGCCACACCCATACCCCGATATGGTAGCCCGCTTCCAATCGGTTATCAGCGAGGAGATCAAAAAGCAATTATTGGAAAAAGAGGGACGTGATTACCCTGATTACCTCATAGCATGTGTAGGTGGCGGTAGTAATGCAGCCGGAACCTATTTCCATTATCTGGATGACGAACGTGTAAAAATCATTTCGGCAGAAGCAGCAGGATTAGGCGTTGATACCGGTGAAACAGCCGCTACCATTCACCTGGGTCGCAAAGGTATTATCCACGGCAGCCAGACGCTGTTGATGCAAACCGAAGATGGCCAGATCATTGAACCCTATTCTATTTCTGCAGGTTTGGATTACCCGGGGATTGGCCCAATGCACGCGCATTTGGCTCAAACCGGCCGAGCCGAAGTATTGGCCATTACCGATGATGAAGCTATTGATGCTGCTTTCGAACTGACAGCCCTGGAAGGTATTATCCCGGCTATTGAATCGTCTCATGCCCTGGCTGTTTTGGGTAAAAAGAAATTCAAACCTGAAGATGTCGTGGTGATCACGCTTTCAGGCCGTGGCGATAAGGATATGGAGACGTATGTTTCGTTGTTCGAAGGAAGAAGAAGCCCCCTGAATCCCCCGAAAAGGGACTTATAAGAGGCAGTAGTGATGCCTGCTAAATTCTTGATTTTTTTAAAAGAATAGTTGTTATATAAGTGTGATTATTTATACAAAACCAACTTCTCTTATTCCCCCTTTGGGGGATAGGGGGCTTATTCAGAATACAATGCAATACAAAATAAACACCCGCTGCCAAACGCTTTTGGCTGACCTTCAGACTCCGGTGAGCCTTTACCTGAAGGTGCGCGATATTTTCCCCGAGTCGGCATTGCTCGAAAGCACCGACTTTCACGTGGTGGACAACCGTTATTCGTTTATCGGGATCAAACCGCTGGCCAAATTCACTGTGGAAAAAGGGACTGTCACCGAGCAATACCCCAATGGTTCCATCAAGAATTTTGCACTGACCGAAAGCAATTCACTTCCCGACTTGTTGGAAGATTTTGTAAAACAGTTTGATGTAAGTAACGAAAATAATCCGACCGGCATCAACGGTTTCTTCGGATATACCGGCTATGATGCCGTTCAGCATTTTGAAAATGTAAGCATTACCAAAGCTTCTGTAGCAGAGAGCGAAGCACCCGAAATGGTTTATATTTTCTACAAATATATCATTGTAGTCAACCACTTTAAGAATGAAATGGCTATCGTGGAAAATATACCTGCAGGTGGCACCAGTGAAATGGACGAACTGGTGGCTATGCTCGACAGCCGCAATTTCCCTGTCTATCCCTTTGAAGCGTGTGGTGAAATCACTTCGCCTATCAGCAATGACGAATACATGGAGATGGTGGACAAAGGTGTGAAACACTGCAAACGCGGTGATGTGTTCCAAATCGTACTTTCCCGCCGTTTCGAACAACAATATAAAGGAGATGACTTCAACGTTTACCGCGCCTTACGTTCGGTGAACCCTTCACCTTATCTGTTCTACTTTGATTTCGGATCGTTCCGCATCTTCGGTTCTTCGCCCGAAACCCACCTGAAAATGGAAGGCGACAAAGCAACCATCGACCCGATTGCAGGAACTTTCCGCCGTACCGGTGACGATCAAAAGGATCAGGAACTAGCCGAGCTATTACTGAAAGACCCGAAAGAAAATGCCGAGCACGTGATGTTGGTGGATTTGGCACGTAACGACCTGAGCCGCAACTGTTCGGAAGTGCATGTAGAGTCATATAAGGAAATTCAGTTCTACTCACACGTGATTCACATGGTGTCGCGCGTGTCGGGAACCATCGACGAAGGAGCCAATCGAATCAAACTTTTTGCCGACACTTTCCCTGCCGGAACACTCTCCGGAGCGCCAAAAGTTCGTGCCATGCAGTTGATTGATGATATCGAGAAACACGCCCGCGGATTCTACGGCGGTTGCATCGGTTACATCGGATTCAACGGCGACTTCAACCAGGCCATTACCATCCGTTCGTTCCTGAGCAAAAACAATACGCTGCACTTCCAGGCAGGAGCGGGCATCGTGTCGAAATCGGTTCGCCAAAACGAATTGGAAGAGGTGAATAATAAACTGGGAGCGTTGAATAAAGCGGTGATTCTGGCTTCAACGATCAAATAAAAGCCCCACCCTAACCCTCCCCGATAGGGAGGGCGCAAAAACGCAAGCGATGATAAAATGATTTTTCAAACAAGCTAAACAAAGTCCTCGACTATCGTTTCCCTCTCTATTGGAGAGGGGGCAGGGGGAGAGGCCTCTATGATATGAAGATATTAGTATTCGACAATTACGATTCATTTACCTATAATCTGGTGCACGCGTTGAAGAGCTTCAACCTGGCTGAGATTGAGGTGTATAGAAATGACAAAATCGCCCTCGAAGATGTGGCGAAATATGATAAGATTGTACTTTCTCCCGGCCCGGGAATTCCTTCCGAAGCGGGCTTATTGCTTCCTTTAATTAAACAATACGCTCCTACTAAATGTATTCTGGGCATTTGTCTCGGTCTTCAGGCAATTGGAGAAGCATTCGGTGGCGAATTAATCAACCTCGAAGATGTATATCACGGTGTGGCCACAAAAGTGGATATTATTGCCGATGATTTATTGTTTGAAGGTCTGGGAAAAGAGGTAGAAGTAGGTCGCTACCACTCCTGGATTGTAAACAACAAAAATCTGCCCGACTGTCTCGAAGTAACCGCGGTGGACAAGAACGGCCAAATCATGGCGATGCACCACAAAACGTACGATGTACGCGGTGTGCAGTTTCACCCCGAATCGGTATTGACACCGGAAGGATTGAAGATGCTCAGGAACTGGATAGAGGCGTAAAAAGCCCCACCCCGACCCTCCCCGAAAGGGAGGGAGAAAGATACAAAGCAACAAATACTGTAAACATATAATTCCCACTACTATAAAAGCCCCTCCTTGGGAGGGGTTGGGGAGGCTTTTATTATGAAACAACTACTATATCACCTGTTTGACCATAACACGCTCGATCGCGAACAAGCGCGCAACGTGTTGCTTCGAATGAGCAACGGTGAGTACAACGAAAGCCAGATTGCGGCTTTCATCACCGTCTTTTTGATGCGCAGCATCAGCATCGATGAGCTTTCGGGCTTTCGTGATGCATTGTTGGAGTTCCGTGTTCCCGTTGATCTGGCAGAGTACGATGCTGTGGACATCGTGGGAACGGGCGGTGATAATAAAAACACGTTCAACATCTCTACCGCAGCCTGCTTTACCGTTGCCGGAGCCGGTTATAACGTAGTAAAACATGGTAACTACGGCGCAACCTCTGTCAGTGGAGCATCCAATGTGATGGAGCAACACGGCGTGAAGTTTACGCAGGACGTCAATCTGATGCGCCGCTCACTTGATGTATGTCACATGGCCTATCTGCATGCGCCGTTCTTCAATCCGGCATTGAAAACCGTTGCTCCTGTGCGTAAAGCCTTGGGTGTGCGTACCTTTTTCAATATGTTGGGTCCGTTGGTAAATCCGTCGATTCCTAAGCGTCAGGTACTTGGGGTTTATAATCTGAAACTGGCACGTCTTTACCATTACCTCTATCAACAAACCGATACGCAGTTTACCATCGTAAACAGTCTGGACGGATACGACGAGATCTCATTAACCGACGATTTCAAGGTAATTAACAGTACAGGGGAAAGCGTAATTGCCCCCGAAGCGCTGGGCTTTACACGTTGTACAGAACCCGATTTGTTTGGCGGTGAAACCGTGGAAGCGGCCGCTGAAATCTTCGACAATGTACTTGAAAACAAAGCCACCGCAGCTCAAATCAATGCCGTCGTGATTAATGCGGCTTATGCCATTCAGACCTGTGCTCCCGAAAAGAGCATTGAAACCTGTATTGCTGAAGCACGCGAATCTATCGAAAGCGGAAAAGCGAAAGCGGCGTTCCGGAAATTCATCGAGATAAACAGTTAGGACCTCCCCCGGCCCCTCCAAAGGAGGGGAGATTGAGGGTGTCTCAACTTTAATAGGATTTAAAGAATCTATTTTACCAATAACATTATTAAATACCATCTGACTCCCTCCCCTTCGGGGTGGGGCCTCTTTCATATGAACATCTTAGAAAAAATCATAGCCAACAAGCGCATTGAGATTGCTGAACACAAGGATCTGATCAGCATGACGCAATTGAGCAAAGCGTGCGAAAACAGTCGTACATGTTACTCGTTCAAACATGCGCTGACTTCATCTGAAACCGGAATCATTGCCGAGTTCAAACGGAAATCACCCTCTAAAGGTTTTATTAAAGAGGGAGCATTGGTTGAAAATATCGTTCCCGGATATGCAGCCAATGGTGCTGCGGCGATCTCGGTGCTTACCGATACAGACTTTTTTGGCGGTGAGCTGAAGGATCTTTGTGAAGCGCGTATTTTGCTGGAGAACAAAGATCTGCGCACCCCGCTATTACGCAAAGACTTTATCGTGGATGAATACCAACTGCTGCAAGCCAAGGTGAATGGAGCAGATGTCGTATTGCTAATCGCAGCAGCGCTTACTGTTGCTGAAACGAAACAGCTGGCAGCCCAGGCTCACAAACTCGGACTGGAAGTATTGCTCGAAATTCACGAAGAGTCTGAACTGGGTCATATCAACGAACATGTGGATGTGGTGGGTATTAACAACCGCAACCTATCGACTTTTGTTACCGACATCCAGACCTCTTTCGTTTTGGGTGAAAAGATCCCTCACGGCATCGTGAAAATTTCGGAAAGCGGGATCTCTGAACCGGCGACTGTACGAGAATTACAAAACGCAGGATTCCAGGGCTTCCTGATGGGTGAGAACTTTATGAAACAAGCCGATCCGGCTCACGCATTGGCGGAATTTATTGCGCAGGTAAAAGTGAGAAGATGAAAATCAAAGTCTGCGGGATGAAATATCCCGAAAACATATCGCAAATCGTGGCGCTGAAGCCCGATTTCATGGGATTTATCTTCTATCCGAAGTCACCGCGCTATGCGGAGCCTCTGGATGTTGACTTTATGCTTTCCATTCCGAGAAGTGTCCTGAAGATCGGTGTCTTTGTCAATGAAGAGCTGGATGATATGCTGGAAGTGGTGAAGAAATACAACCTCAACGGTGTTCAGCTGCACGGTTCGGAGTCGGAAGATTTATGCTACACCTTCAAGTCGGCGGGTCTGTTGACACTGAAAGCCTTTTCAATTGCCGAAGAAGCCGATTTTGACAAAACCGAAGATTACGAAGGCACCTGTGATCTTTATGTATTCGATACCAAAACACCTGCACATGGAGGTTCGGGCAAGAAATTCGACTGGAGCATCCTATCGGCTTATCAGGGAAATACACCGTTTCTCTTAAGTGGAGGCATCGGGCCGGATGATGCAGAAGCCATCAAAGTCATAGATCATCCGATGCTACGCGGTGTTGACCTCAATAGCCGGTTTGAGATTGAACCGGGAAGGAAAGATGCCTCCCGTTTAGAGGAATTCCTGAAAAGCCTCTCCCGGCCCCTCCTATAGAGGGGGAGGAAGAGCTTGCGCAAATCGCTGGCAGGAAAATATAACTGAAAGAAGAATATCAATCATCGCTTGCGTCTTTCACCCTCCCTTTTGGGGAGGGTTGGGGGTGGGGCTTATATCTTATTTTATGAATCGCATTGAATCATTATTTCAACACAAACCGAAAGGCATCTTTTCGGTTTATTTCACCGCCGGATTTCCGACATACGATAGTACCCGCGAGGTAATCCGTGAATTGGCGGCTCAGGGCGCCGACCTCATTGAGGTAGGTATACCCTTCTCTGATCCGATGGCTGACGGCCCGGTGATCCAGAAGAGCAGTACCCTTGCACTTGAAAACGGCATGACGCTGCGCAAACTTTTCGATCAGCTTAGAGGTATTCGTACGGAAGTTTCTATTCCACTGGTGATGATGGGTTATCTCAATCCGATCATGCAGATGGGAATTGAAGATTTTTGCAAACATTGTCATGAGGTAGGTGTCGACGGTGTGATTATCCCCGACTTGCCATTTAACGACTACATCGCCAATTACAAACCGATTGCCGACAAGTACGGTGTGAAGTTCATCATGCTGATTACGCCTGAAACTTCGGATGAACGCATCCGCCTGATCGATGAGAATACATCGGGATTCATCTATATGGTATCGTCGGCTTCGACTACAGGCGCACAAAGCTCATTCGGTGACGAGAAACAGGCGTATTTCCACCGCATCGATGCGATGAACCTGAGGAACCCCCGTCTGATTGGTTTCGGCATCTCGAATAAGGCGACCTTCGATGCGGCTCAGCACAACGCGAGCGGTGCTATCATCGGTAGTGCGTTTATCAATTGTCTCGCTCAAACGAAGAGCGTGAAAGAGGCAGTAACGTTGTTGTTTGAGAAGATGAAGAGCTGATTCCTGTTGGTAAAAACAGATACTGCAGAATCATCATTGGATGCACTATTTTGCAACATACAATATGAATGCCGGAAGACTCACTTCGTGTGAAGCTTCCGGTATTCATGTTTATACAGGTTGGGGCTAGTCTGGGGGCTGTTTTTAATGTGTTTTGGATAACTGTCGTTAAAGTTGCCTGCAAATACTATTTATACAACATAAAAAAAACAGCATGTTAAATGCTTGTAATATAAACTAGATGCTCTATATTTGTGATGCTGTTAACAAGGCTTGATTTAGCTAATCCGGTTGCCTGAAAATGACTGAAAAGGAGTAGAGACTCCGGCAACAGGATATAACTTAAGCCTTAGATGATGAACCTTAATAATAACTTACCTAACCGTAAAACTTTATTACCATGACGCGTAGAGAATTTAATCAGTACAACATGCAAGAGAGACTTGCAGCTTTCCTTAATGACAATTTGGCTAAAATCAAGGATTATCCGGCAATCATTTCCGGCGTTCATAAATTAGCCGTTTATAATTCAAGTATTTATGCCCTGACTCATACGCAAAGTGTGACTGTGGAGGCTGATATTGCACAAATCAGGCAAATGTTTCAAGGCTGCCGCGACTTACTTAATGATTATCTTGATTTGCTAATGCTTTCCTTTAAAATAACAAATCCACAATTTTACAGCGAATATCAAAATGTACGAACCATCTCAGACCAATCGGTTTCGCATTTAATAGAAGCAACCGCTGTCTGATAAAAAATATTCCTCAAAAAAAGACGCCGTAGAATGGCGTCTTTTTTTTTACACTTATTGTTTCCATTTTTTTTCTGAGTTCATCCATCAAACACAGATATAGATTTTATTCAACAATTGCTAATGGTGTTTGCACGATATTAAGCATCTTTTGCAAAGGATATCTCTCGAAGGATAGGAAATGAACCTATTTTTAACTATGAATAGTCTCAGTGATAAATAAAAAAGACTACTTTTGCACCGCAAATTAAAATTGACTTCCAAATGGACGGCGACCCGGCACATATATTTATAGTACTAACCTGATATAGCCGGGGATTTCTTCACCGTAACCTCCTGCTGTGTCAAAAAGCAAGGAGGTGACTTCATGACATCTTTCACAACCTTTTACCTGAGTCGTATAGTCGGCTCACGTGTCTATGATGCAAACAAACAGTTTGTCGGCATCGTAAAAGACTTGTTCATCCTTCCCAATTATCTGGTAGATGATGTAGAGCGCCCGATGGTGACTGCAATCAAAATCAAAAAGGGTAAAACGACTTTGATTTATTCTTTTGAAGGGTTCAACGTGAAAAAGACGAACGGAAAAATATCCGTTACCTGTTCCGACCTAAATTTATATCCTGTCGATAAGCTGGATGACGGCATTTTCCTTAACGAAGCAATTCTCGATAAGCAGATTGTGGATTTGAATGGTCGTAAACTTGTGAGGGTGAACGATATTCGTTTGGTTTCTTTGCCGACAGGTACATTTGCCCTGGCTGTTGATATCGGTGTGGAAGGATTACTGCGCCGTCTTGGCATTGCAAAACCCTTGAAGAGATTACTGCTGATGTTCCGCATGACCATTCCTGCCCGGTTTATCGTTTGGGACGATATCGAAGCTGTCGATTTCTCTAATTTCAATATCAAACTTTCCAAAAGTCATACGAAGCTGGAGACGCTTCACCCTTCTGACCTTGCCGACATCATTGAGGATTTGGGCAAGCAGACCCGTATTTCTGTTTTCTCCTCTTTGGATGAAGAGAAGGCTGCCGACGTAATGGAAGAGCTGGAAGCAGAAGCTCAGATTCACCTTCTTGAAAATCTTTCTATCGAGAAAGCAGCCGATGTCCTTGAAAAGATGCCGGCTGATGAGGTAGCCGATATTTTGGATAAATTGGAGGTCGAGAAGGCGGAGCTTATCCTTCAGGAGATGGAAAAAGACTCTTCTCAGGAGGTTCGAGAGCTGCTTGAATACCCCGACGATTCGGTGGGTAGTATCATGTCCACCGAATACCTTGCATTCAATAAAGAGAATACCGTAGAAGAAGTATTGAGTGAACTTCGCCATAAAAAACCCGAGGCGGAAGAGCTTTATAATCTGTTTGTGATCAACGGGAATGAGAAGCTCATAGCGACCTTCTCCCTGCGCGATCTGGTGATTTCGGAGCCGAATGCTACAATCAGTCAGATCATGAAACCATCGCCCGTGCACTTGCATGATGAGCAGGAGATCAATGAAATCGCCGAATTTATTTCAAAATATAATCTGTTGGCCATTCCGGTGGTGGATAAAGAGAATGTTTTGCTCGGTATGGTGGTGATTGACGACGTAATAGAGGATTTGATTGGTAAACGCAAAACGAATAAATAGAAGGGTTGAGGGATGTTGAATAATAAGAAACTGTTAAGCAGAATTGGTCTGTTTCTGGCCATTCTTGGTCCGGGTATAATAACCGGAAGCGTGGATAATGATGCCGGTGGAATCACTACGTATGCTGTGAGTGGCGCGGTGTATGGCTATAATATGATCTGGACACTGATTCCTTCTTTCATCGTATTGATTATCATTCAGGAGATGAATGCCCGCATGGGGATTGTAACCGGGAAAGGTCTGGCCGATTTGATTCGCGAAAACGCAGGAGTAAAGATCACTGCTCTGATTTTTATAGGCTTGCTGATTGCCGATATTGGTAATACCACTACGGAGTTTGCCGGAGTAGCCGGTAGTCTGGAGGTGTTTGGGGTAAGTAAATATATCTCCGTGCCGATAGCCGGATTGATGGTCTGGATATTGGTGGTAAAGGGAACATATAAATTGGCGGAGCGTATATTTTTGATTTTCAGCGTATCCCTGTTGACTTACGTCGCTTCTGCCCTGATGGGTAAACCGCACTGGGGAGAGATTGGAACAGCAATCATTCATCCACAGATGGAGCTAAACACCAAAAGCCTGGCGATGGTGATCGGTATTATCGGTACCACGATTGCTCCCTGGATGCAATTCTATATGCAATCGTCGGTTATCGAAAAAGGGCTCGAAATCAAGAACTTCAAATATTCGCTGATCGATATTATTGTCGGATGTATCGCGACTGTAGTTGTGGCGTTCTTTATCATTGTAGCATGTGCTTCGACATTACATGAAAAGGGAATCCAGATCAATGAAGCGAAAGATGCCGCATTGGCGTTGAAGCCCTTGGCAGGAGCGTTGGCCTCGCAGGTATTTGCTTTCGGACTCTTTGTTGCTTCAATATTCTCAGCTACAATCTTACCTTTGGCAACCGCTTTCTATGTGTGCGAAGCGTTTGGATTTGAGGCCGGTATCGATAAGAAATGGGATGAAGCCCGCGAGTTTTACGTGCTTTATACCGCCATCCTGATAATCTCAGTGTTGATTATTCTTTGGCCGAATGCGCCGTTGATTCAGATTTCACTTTGGTCGCAGGTGATCAACGGACTCTTGCTGCCGGTGGTTCTTGTCTGCATGATATTGTTGGTGAATAACAAAAAGATCATGGGCGAATATGTCAATAAACCATTGAATAATATTATCGGTTGGAGTGCGGTGACCGTGCTTATCGGATTGTCATTGACACTATTAATCCTGCCTATATTTGGTAAATAAGAAATACTTTCTTTATATAACGACAAAGCCCCAAAGCAAATCAACGCTTTGGGGCTTTGTTATTTTCAATCGGATCATTCGTTATGCTTTCGCTTTGAATGCCAGCGCGTAAAGTCGCATCTGTTTGATCATCGATACCAGACCGTTTGACCGGGTGGGAGAGAGATGTTCTTTAAGACCGATCTGTTCTACAAAGTAAAGGTCAGTATTGAGGATCTCATCGGGAGTATGGTTTGAAAGCACTTTGATGAGCAGCGAAACGATACCTTTTACAATCACAGCATCGCTCTCAGCCTTAAAGATTACGATTCCATCCTGATATTCCGCTTGCAGCCATACCCGGCTTTGGCAACCTTCGATCAGAAATTGCGGCGCTTTGTACTTTTCGTTGATCGCTTCAAGTGAATTTCCCAGATCGATCAGCAGTTGATATTTGTCCATCCAATCGTCGAAGATCGAAAATTCGTCGATGATGTTGTCTTGAATTTCGTTGATAGTCATTATATAAGAAGTTATGGGGTTAGAAGTTAAAGGAGTCAGGCAAAGCTTACCTCCGTTGTCTATTTATTTCTCTTCGTAAATAATTTCAGCAAGCGTTTGTCCCACAGCTTTCAGCGTTTGTCTGGAGATATTTTTCATTGTATCGTCCAATGTATGCCAGTGAGCCGGAAAACCTTGTTGAGAATTGGGCTTGAAATGGATAATATCCACACAGGGAATCTGGGCGATTTTATTGATGTAGACATGGTCGTCGGTGATAAAGCCACCTTCGCCGTTCTTGAAATATTGTCCAAAGCCCAGTGATTGGCCTTTTTCCCAAATGCGGTCTGCCACGCTTGATGCGTATTGCATGGTAATATGATCTTTATAGAAAACGGCATCACCACTACCTACCATATCGAGCAAAATGCCAAAACGGGCGCGATAGCCGGGCTTATGTGGATTTTGTGCCCAATATTGAGCTCCAAGACACCAATCGTCTTCTTTTTGTTCCCCTTTGTAGAATTGTGGTGCACCGAGATCTTCGGCATCTACCAACAACAGATCTACACCGATGGACGGTTTTTGTGCAGCCATCATTCGGGCCAGTTCGAGCAAAACGCCTACACCGCTGGCACCATCGTCAACACCAAGGATTGGTTTTTTATAGTTGTCGGGATTGGGATCATTATCGGCAAACGGGCGTGAATCCCAGTGCGCAAGCAACAAGATCCGTTCAGTTTTATCCGGATTATATGAGGCGATAATGTTGCGGGATTTCAAAACCGTTTTGTCGTAACTGATCAGATCGGCTTTCTGTTCGATTACGTCGGCTCCAAAGCGTTTGAATTGCGCGGTAAGATAGTCACCGCAAGCTACATGTGCTTTGGTGTTTGGAACGCGCGGACCGAAGAGGCTCTGTTTTTCCACGTATTGATAAGCACTGTCGGCATTGAAGGCCGGAGCAACCGGTTTTACCTGTTGTGTGGCCTGTTCAGCTTTCTCTTTTTGCTTGAAACTGCAGGAAATAAGTAAAAGTCCTGTCAGCCAGATATAAAAATATTTTTTCATTGATTCTTTCCAAATTAAATCCGGGGTCAAAAGTACAAATCAACCCTTGAAAACCCAAAAGATAAATGATATTTTCATAGATTTGCAGGATATAAAGAAACATAAATGAAGGAAAAAGGCCAACTACTCAATCTAAATGGTACACTTTACGATTTGACCACTCCAATGGTGATGGGAATTCTGAACGTAACACCCGACTCATTCTATGGGGGCGGTCGTTACCAGTCCGAAAAAAGCATTGTTGAACGTACAGAACAGATTCTCTCAGAAGGTGCGTTGATGATTGATCTCGGAGCGTATTCTTCGCGTCCCGATGCGCAGGATATTTCTGCCGAAGAGGAGATGGAGCGTTTGGCTTTTGCCCTGGAAATTATTCAGAGGACAGCTCCGGATGCCATGATTTCGGTAGATACATTCCGGGCATCGGTGGCCGAGCGCTGCGTGAAAGAGTTTGGCGTGGCCATGATCAATGATATCTCGGGTGGTGAGATTGATGCTGAAATGTTTGAGATAGTGGCCGGTCTGCATGTGCCTTATATCCTGATGCATATGAGGGGGACTCCTCAAACGATGCAGCAATATTGTCAATACGAGCATTTGTTGCAAGAGGTATTCCTTTATTTTGCAAAGAAAGTAGAACAATTGCGGCGACTGGGCGTTTGTGATATTATTCTCGATCCGGGCTTTGGCTTCAGTAAAACCATTGACCAAAACTTTGAATTAATGCACCATTTGCGGGAATTCCGTGTTTTTGACCTGCCTCTGTTGGTTGGTATCTCTCGTAAATCGATGATTTATCGTTTTCTGGGAGGAACACCTGAAACGAGTCTGAACGGAACCACAGTACTCAACACCATGGCAGTGCTGGGTGGCGCTTCTATTTTGCGTGTGCATGATGTGAAAGAAGCGGTAGAGACAATTAAACTGGTGCAGAAAGTAGGATGTTAGATTACTTCATATACCAGACCTGATAGATTTTTAAGCCCCGTTAAGTCTGATAAATAATATAAATAATATGTTAGCATACCTCACAATCAAGGATATAATCGATATTTTTCTGGTAGCATGTGTGCTATACTACACATACCGGTTGATGAAAGCTTCGGGCACAATGAATGTGTTTGTGGGAGTACTTACTATCGTCGGTATCTGGTTGTTGGTGAGTCACGTGTTGGGGATGAGGCTTCTGGGATCGATTATGGATAAATTGGTGAGTGTGGGGGTAATTGCCTTAGTGATCCTTTTCCAGGATGAGATACGCCGGTTTCTAATCAATCTGGGTTCGCACAAGCACTGGCGTTATCTGTTTCGGCTCTTCATCAGCGAGCACGATGGCGAGAAAGAGCAGACTTCTGTAATGCCTATAGTGATTGCCTGTCGCAATATGGCCAAAACCAAGACCGGAGCTTTAATCGTAATCGCCGGAGAAATGAGTCTGATCAACTACGAAAAAACAGGAGAACCGATCAATGGAGATGTGGGGACCAGTCTCATCGAGAATATATTTTTCAAAAACAGTCCGCTGCATGATGGTGCAATGATCATTGTCAATGATAAAATCGTGGCTGCCGGATGCATCCTGCCGGTTTCGCACGATACTCTCCTTCCCAAGGAGTTGGGGTTACGTCACCGGGCAGCATTGGGCATCACGCAAGAGACGGATGCTAAAGTCGTGGTGGTCTCTGAAGAGCGCGGAGTTATTTCCTTAGCCTACAAAAATCAGCTTTACAGTAAAATCAATCCCGAAGAATTGGAAAGTCTGCTTACCAGTCCTGAGATTAACTTGAGGCGTTAATTCGATAAATCGTCAAAAAAAGAGTTGTTTTTCAGCTCTATCTCCCCTCAGGAGTTCTTTTCCTGAGATATAATGTGTATGTTTGCCTTACCGCCCTCGTGCGGATATTGCAAACGTAATCCGAAGCCTATGTTGAGCTATTTTCATCTGCCCATACAGGATCCGACCCTGATCTTTTCGATCGTTCTGGCGATTATCCTTTTTGCACCCTTGTTATTGAACAAAATTAAGATTCCTCATATTGTAGGTCTTATTTTGGCTGGTATGATGATCGGTCCCAATGGTTTAGGATTGGTATTGTCAGATCGCAGTTTTGAGATTTTTGGCAAGGTGGGATTGATTTATCTGATGTTTCTGGCTTCGTTGGAGTTGAACCTGAATGACTTCCGGCAAAATCAATCGAAAGGAATTGTCTTCGGGTTGACTACTTTCTCCTTCCAAATGCTATTGGGAACATTTGCAGGACTCTATATTCTGCATTATCCCCTGTTGACGTCTTTGCTGTTGGCTTCTATGTTTGCCTCACATACCCTGATTACCTATCCGTTGCTCTATCGCTACGGGGTAACACGGCAACGATCCGTCACTATTACCGTTGCCGGTACGATTATTACCGACCTTTTTGCATTGCTTGTTTTGGCCGGAATTGTCGCCATTCACAAAGGAGAAATGAGTGAATGGTTTTGGATCAGAATGGTCGTTTCATTTGGGTTGTATGTCGGAGGAGTCATATTTTTCTATCCGCGTATCGTGAAATATTTTTTCAAAAATTACAACGATAATATTCTCCAGTACATTTTTATTCTTTCACTCGTGTTCTTGTCTGCCTGGTTGGCAGAGGTAATCGGTTTGGAAGGTATCATCGGGGCATTCCTTGCCGGCATTGTGCTCAATCGCTACATACCAAAGCTTTCTCCGTTGATGAATCGCATTGAGTTTGTGGGAAATGCTTTGTTTATACCCTACTTCCTGATCGGAGTGGGCATGCTTATTAATCTCCGAGTGTTATTTAATGGTCTGGACGCCTTAATTGTAGTGGGAACCATGACCGTGCTGGCCATTTTCGGAAAATGGTTTTCGGCATTTCTCACTCAAAAGATATTTCGCATGAGCCGGCATGAAGGTCAGATGATTTTCGGATTAAGTAATTCTCATGCAGCGGCTACACTGGCTGTTGTGTTGGTGGGATTCAATGCCGGAATTTTTAATGTAGATGTGATGAATGGCGCGATCATTCTGATCCTGGTTTCCTGTACGGTGAGTTCTTTTGTGACCGAAAGAGCAGCCAAAGCGTTGGCCCTGGAGCAACGGGTTGAGGAAAAAACGATTGTGGATCAACGTCAGGAGCGTATATTGATTCCATTGGCAAATCCGTCTACTGTCAGCAATCTGGTCAGTCTGGCCATGATGATGAAGGATCCCAAACGAAAATCGAGACTTATTGCTTTGTCTGTCACTTCAAAAGATAATGATGAGAAGGCTTTGGCAAACGGAAGTAAGTTGCTCGAAATGGCTTCGCATTTGGCCTCTGCCGCCGATACGTATGTAAAACAAATTCTGCGGATTGATATGAATGTCTCGAGCGGAATTCTCCATACCATCAAGGAAAAGGATATTACCGAAGTGATTATCGGGCTGCACCGTAAAGCAAATATTGTGGATACCTTTTTCGGTTCAATGACTGAGAATGTACTTAATGGTACTAACCGGATGATTACTATTGCAAAATGCCCGACTCCTGTCAACATGTTTTCGCGCATTGTGGTCGTTGTGCCCGATAAGGCGGAGATGGAGACAGGTTTCAGACTCTGGATTGACCGTCTGGCTAATATGACCCGACAGATTGGCTGCCGGATTATTTTTTATTCGACACAGTCAACGCTCAAAAAGATCAGAGGCGTGATTCATCGTCATCGTTACAATATCCGGGCTGAATATGAGCGGCTTGATGATTGGGATGAATTCCTGATTCTCACCAACGTGGTTATACCCGACGATCTGTTTGTAATTATTTGCGCTCGTAAGTCATCAAACTCGTACCATTCTGACTTTGATAAATTGCCGCAGCAATTGTCCCGCTATTTTGCCGATAACAACATTGCTCTGATCTATCCCACTCAGTTTGGTCTTGATGAGAATGCCGACCTACAGGAATTGGAGACTGAAGAGCTTATATCCGATATTGAGAAATAGAGAGCTGAACTGTAATTTGCACGTTGTCGTCATACGTGCTACCTTTGTAAGCTATTTAAGATAGCAGATTTAAGACACAAGACATTAGACATTAGAAAATAGAAAATAATGTCCATTCATTATAATAATGTCTTTCACTAAAAGAGAAAAGTATGCCAGTTACATTACCATCCAACCTTCCGGCCATAGAGCTACTTAAAAAAGAGAACATCTTTGTGATGGATGACCTTCGGGCTTCATCGCAGGACATTCGTCCGCTCAAGATCGCAGGACATTCGTCCGCTCAAGTTTTAGTTCTCAATCTGATGCCGCTCAAAATAACGACCGAGACAGATATCGTTCGACTTTTGTCGAATACCCCTTTGCAGATTGAGTTGACATTGATGCATATCAAAGAGCATAACTCCAAGAATACTCCCATCGAGCATTTGATGGAGTTTTACAGCGATTTCGATGATGTGAAACTCCATAATTTCGATGGAATGATCATAACGGGAGCGCCGGTAGAGCAGCTTCCTTTCGAAGAGGTAACTTATTGGGCGCAGATCCAGGATATATTCGATTGGGCCAGACATCATGTAACATCCACTCTCTATATTTGCTGGGCGGCGCAGGCCGGACTTTATCATTTCTATGGTGTACCTAAACATCCGCTTCCCCGGAAAATGTTTGGTGTGTTTAAGCATACGGCTAATGATCCGTCATGTCCGATATTCAGGGGATTTGATGATGAGTTTTATGTGCCTCATAGCCGACATACAGAAGTGCGTCGCGAAGATATGGAACGAATTTCTGAATTAACCATCTTGTCGGAGTCGGAAGAGTCGGGAGTCTATCTGGCGATGGCTCGCAATGGGCGCGACTTCTTTATTACGGGGCATTCCGAATATTCTCCCGATACACTTGATACGGAATATAAGCGCGACCTGGCTAAGGGCCTGGATATTGAAATCCCGCGGAATTATTACAACAACGACGATCCCGGTCAGAAGCCGTTTGTGCGTTGGCGTAGTCACGCCAATCTGTTGTTTGCCAACTGGCTCAACTATTTTATCTATCAGGAAACTCCTTTCGATATTCGGGAAATCAAATAAAGAATATAAAGTAACCGTCTCAGACTTTGATCTGAGACGGTTTTTTTATTGGGGCGGATATTCCCGTTTCACGTTATCTCAATCGATCATCGGGAACTATTTGTTGAAAAACCGGCAATGCAGCGTTTCTGGCTTGAATCCTGCAAATAAAAAACTCCGTCTCTCCGAAATATTATTCGGCGAAACGGAGTTTGTTTATCGGGAAAACCGTCTAAAGGGTTTCAACTAAAACCTTGACTTGATTGCGAAGGGCCTCGACCACTCCGCTTTCGATTTTAAAATTAAAAAACACCCCATTTGCATCTTTCACTTTGATATTGCCATTTTGCAAGATAGAAACAATTGGAGCATGGTTTTTTAGTATTTCGAAATAACCAAGTGTTCCGGGAAGCTGCACCAGTTCGATGTTGCCTGAAAACAAAGTTTTTTCGGGTGAAATTATATCCAGATGCATGAGAAATTGTTTTTAGATTAATTGTCAATTCACGATTAATGCAATGTCAGCATTGTTATTTTGCTTCCGCCATTAGTCGTTTACCCTTCTCAATTGCTTCATCGATAGTACCGACCATACTGAATGCCGTTTCAGGATATTCGTCAACCTCTCCGTCCATAATGGCATTGAAGCCTTTGATTGTGTCTTCGATAGTTACCCAAACACCTTTCATACCGGTAAATGCTTCAGCAACGTGGAATGGTTGAGACAAGAAGCGTTGTACGCGACGAGCACGGTGTACCACCAGTTTGTCGGCTTCAGAAAGCTCATCCATACCAAGAATCGCAATAATATCCTGCAACTCTTTGTAACGTTGGAGCAATTCTTTCACTCGTTGAGCAGTTTCGTAGTGTGTTTTACCCACATCGTTAGGGGAAAGGATACGAGATGTAGAAGCCAAAGGATCCACAGCAGGGTAGATTCCTAACTCAGAGATTTTACGGTTCAATACCGTAGTTGCGTCCAAGTGAGAGAATGTAGTGGCAGGAGCGGGGTCAGTCAAGTCATCAGCCGGTACATATACTGCCTGAACAGAGGTGATTGAACCGTATTTGGTGGAAGTGATGCGCTCTTGCATCAAACCCATCTCAGTCGCCAGTGTGGGCTGGTATCCTACCGCTGAAGGCATACGTCCCAACAGAGCTGATACTTCAGAACCAGCCTGTGTAAAACGGAAAATATTATCTACGAAGAAAAGAATATCGTTTCCTTTTCCTTTTTTGTCTCCATCGCGGAAATATTCAGCAACAGATAGTCCGGACAATGCTACACGGGCACGTGCTCCGGGGGGTTCATTCATCTGTCCGAACACCAGTGTCGCTTTTGAATTAGCTAATGCATCTTTATCGATCAGGCTCAAGTCCCAACCGCCTTTTTCCATATCTTTATTGAATGCTTCACCGTATTTGATTACGTCAGATTCGATCATCTCACGCAACAAGTCATTTCCTTCGCGGGTACGTTCTCCAACTCCGGCAAATACTGATTGGCCATCGTATTTCTTGGCAATGTTGTTGATCAACTCCATGATCAGTACCGTTTTTCCTACACCGGCACCACCAAAGAGTCCGATTTTACCCCCTTTGGAGTAAGGCTCGAGCAAGTCGATTACTTTAATTCCTGTATAGAGTACCTCTTTTTCGGTCGAAAGATCTTCAAACTTAGGAGGTTTATTGTGGATTTCGTATGAATGCTCTTTTGTCAGTGAGCCAATTCCATCGATAGCTTCGCCAATTACGTTGAGTAAACGACCTTTAATCTGATTGCCTACCGGTACAGAGATTGCTCTTCCGGTAGCTCTTACTTCCATGCCACGCCACAGTCCGTCTGTAGAATCCATCGCTACGGTACGAACGGTATGTTCGCCAATATGCTGCTGACATTCGAGGATTAATGGTTGTTCATTTTCTCTTTTCACTTCCAATGCGTCAAAGATATTGGGCAGCTCGGATCCGTTCTGCTCAAAACTAACGTCGACAACAGGTCCGATTACCTGTATAATTTTGCCTATGGACTGACTCATATTATCTTGTGTTTTGATATCAAATTAATATATTCATAATTAAAAATAATTAGCTTAATGGCGTTGCCGATAGGCTGATTATTATCCGTTCAACGCATTGGCACCACTCACAATCTCGAGGATCTCATTGGTGATTGAGGCCTGACGCGCTTTGTTGTAAGTCAGATTGAGCGAACGAATTAATTCGGCTGCATTATCTGTTGCCTTGTGCATGGCTGTCATTCGGGCACCGTGCTCGGATGCTACTGAATCAAGAACGGCTTTGTATAACTGTACCTTGAGTGTTTTCGGGTAAATAACGTCAACGACACTTTCCATTGATGGCTCAAAAAAGTAGTCAGGTCTTATCCCCTTATGCTGTAATGAGTCTGGGGAATGATCTCCGTTTTCCTTCACCGGCAAGAACTGTTCAACAACCAATTTTTGCACTGCTGCATTCTTAAACTGATTGTAGACGAGCTCAACCCTGTCATAATTCCCGGCAGCATACGAATCCATGATTACCTGAGCCAATTCAGAGATTGAGTTGAAGCTTAAATCGTCAAACAGTTCCGTATTGGGGTGTATATTACGAATATTTCGGGCTTTGAATCCATCGGCCGATTTCTTGCCAATAGCCAGTATATCTACCATTCCGCGACTATATTGATCAGCGTATGTGGTATTAATGAGCTCGACAGTTTTCTTAACTACGTTGATATTAAATCCGCCGCAAAGTCCGCGATTCGAGGTAATGGCAACCAGCAAAACCTTTGTTGTGTAAGGACGCTGTGCATATTTTTTATTCGTCCCCGATTCCACGTTCTTGCTTACATTCTTGAGAATGCCCTGCAATTTCTCGGCGTAGGGACGTATCTGTATTATCGCATCCTGTGCTTTTCGCAGCTTGGCTGCCGACACCATTTTCATGGCACCGGTCACCTGCTGAGTCGATTTCACGGATGCAATCCGAAGACGTATTTCTTTTAAGTTCGCCATATTCTATTCGGTTATGGGCTTAAACCTTATATCTGGCAGACACTTCGCGCGCTACAGATTCAAGCGTTTTGGTCACGTGATCGTTAATATCTCCGTGGCTAAGGGTTTTCAATACATCGTTATGCTCGGTTTCGAGTACGTGGATGAATTCATTTTCAAAGTCACCGATGCGATGGGTGGGAACATCCATCATCAAACCGCGTGTTCCGCAGTATAGGATGGCAATCTGTTTTTCCACGCGAACGGGAGAAAACTGACCTTGTTTCAGGATTTCAACGTTGCGGGCACCTTTATCAAGTACTGATTTGGTTGCTGCATCAAGGTCAGAGCCAAACTTTGAGAACGCTTCGAGTTCGCGATATTCAGCTTGGTCGATTTTCAATGTACCGGCCACTTTCTTCATTGCCTTCACCTGGGCTTTACCACCTACACGTGATACCGAAATACCTACGTTGATCGCAGGGCGAATACCGGCATTAAACAGGTGCGACTCCAGGAAGATCTGACCATCGGTAATTGAAATTACGTTGGTCGGAATATAGGCAGAAACGTCCCCATCCTGCGTTTCGATAATAGGCAATGCTGTCAATGAACCACCCCCTTTTATCATATGTTTAATCGATTCGGGGACGTCGTTCATATTATCAACAACCGACTGTGTCGAGTTTACTTTTGCAGCACGCTCGAGTAGGCGGGAGTGGAGGTAGAACACATCACCGGGATAAGCCTCGCGTCCTGGTGGACGACGGAGTAGCAATGACACTTCACGGTATGAAACAGCCTGTTTTGATAAATCATCGTAAACGATTAGAGCTGCACGTCCGGTATCGCGGAAGAATTCACCGATAGCTGTTCCGGCAAACGGAGCATAAAACTGTAAGGCTGCAGGGTCGGCTGCTGTCGACATCACAATGGTTGTGTAAGCCATAGCGCCATGCTCTTCCAGTGTTTTGGCAATATTTGCTACGGTAGAACCTTTTTGACCTATTGCTACATAGATACAGTATACAGGTTCTCCTTTTTCATAAAATTCTTTCTGATTAATAATGGTGTCGATAGCGATAGCAGTCTTACCGGTCTGACGGTCACCAATGATCAACTCACGCTGGCCGCGTCCGATGGGAATCATTGCGTCGATCGCTTTGATTCCGGTCTGCAAAGGTTCAGCAACCGGTTGGCGATAGATTACACCAGGAGCCTTGCGCTCAAGGGGCATTTCATATAATTCACCAGTAATAGGACCTTTACCGTCCAATGGCTCACCAATGGTATTCACTACACGACCCAGCAAGCCTTCACCCACGTGGATTGAAGCAATCTTGCGGGTACGTTTCACACGGTCTCCTTCTTTAATTTTTTCAGACGAGCCCAGCAATACGCAACCCACGTTATCTTCTTCTAGGTTTAGTACAATTCCTTTTACGCCACTATCAAATTCAACCATCTCGTTAGATTGAACATTTGACAATCCGTATACCCGGGCAATACCGTCACCTACTTGCAATACGGTTCCTACTTCCTCAAATTCGATTTCGGTATTGAACCCTTCTAATTGTCTTTTCAGTATTTCGGAAACTTCTGCAGGATTAATTCCGGCCATAATATTGTTGTTTTATTAATTTCTAATATTCCGTTTCTTATTTCGATTTTACTAATTCTTGTCGAAGCTGTTTCAGTCGCGAAGCCACACTGGCATCGATCAGCTGATCGTCGACCTGTAGTACAAAACCACCAATCAACCGGGAGTCTACTTCAGTAGTCAGCTCGATTTCAGCTTTAAACCTGGCAGCAATTGCTTTGGTAAAGAGTGCAACGGTGTCGGCATCGAGCGCGATGGCGCTGGAAAGCTTTGCCGATTTCGTTCCACTGTTTTTACGGTATAAAGTCAGAAAGTCTCTGGAAATGCTTTCAAGATACATCTCCCGCTTGTTGGTAAGTAACAGGTTCAGGAACGATAGGGTCATTGGATTGACCCGGGCGCCAAAGACTTCTTTGACCAATTTACGTTTGTCGGCACTTTTGATTACCGGACTTTCGAGCATTTGAATAAATTCGGGGGTAGTTCGTACAGTGTGATAAAGCATATTCACATCTGCATGTACGGTATCGAGCACTTTTTTCTCCTCAGCCAGACTGTATAATGCTTTGGCGTATCGAACAGAAATCTTGCTATCGTTCATAGTTATGCTAGGTTAAAATACAATTGCATTGGAACAGCAGAAGACTGTTCATTAATTAATCTCGATTTGATCCACAAATTTCTTGACCAGTTCTTTTTGACGGGCATCATCCGAAAGACGTTCTCTCAGAATCTTTTCTGCAATGTCAATAGAAAAGGAGGCAATTGTATTTTTTATCTCCTCAATAGCAGCTGTCTTTTCACGTTCAATTGCTGCTTTGGCATTTTCCATCACCTTATTGGCTTCGATTGTCGCCTGATTTTTAGCTTCGAGCACGATAGAATCTTTCATATCCCGTGCTTCTTTCATAATCTTTTCACGTTCCTGAATTGCTTCTTTCAGGATTTTCTGGTTATCATCTTGCAGACGAACCATTTCTTCTTTAGCTCGTTCGGCAGCCTTTAAAGCTTCATCGATCGAATTCTCACGATCAGCCAATGCTTTAAGAATAGGCTTCCAGGCATATTTCTTAAGGATAAACAACAAGATGGAGAACGTGACGATCATCCAAAAAAGCAAGCCGAATTCCGGCGTTACTAATTCCATAACTGTAATTTTTTTAGATCAATAAACAAGGAATAGTCTAAAGAATCGAAGCAAGCCGACTTAACATCGACTTGCTTCGAAGCTCCTTTTTGATTAAGTAAAAAGGATAAGTAAGCAGATAACCAGCGCGAAGAAAGCAACCCCTTCTACCAGAGCCGCGGTCATAATCATATTCGAACGAATATCGCCTAAGGCTTCCGGTTGGCGAGCAATTGCTTCAACCGCCCCTTTTCCGATAAGACCGATACCTACCCCTGCGCCTATGGCTGCGAATCCAGCACCGATACCGGCACCCATTTTCGCAATGGCCATGCTTGCAGCAGCTTGCAATAAAACAGTTAATGTTACCATGTCTATTAAATTAAAAATGAATATTTGTGTTGATTTCTATGGTTGATTACGATGAGCATACTATTCTTGTATTGCTGCATTTGAATAGAGCGGAAATTGCAGTTTATTCGTGGTGCTCTCCGTGTGTTTCCATTGCCATACCGAAATATAACGCTGAAAGTAAGGTGAATACATATGCCTGGATGAAGGCAACCAGCAACTCAATCAGACTCATAAATACGGTAAAAGCAACTGAAACTACCGATACGCCATAACCGGCGAAAACATTTTTCTCGCCAAATACAAAAATGAGGCAGTAGAAAGCCAACGCTACGATGTGACCCGCCGTAATGTTGGCGAAAAGTCGGATCATCAATACAAACGGCTTGATGAATAGTCCCATCGTCTCAATCACTGGCATCAATGGAACAGGAAACTTCAGCCACCAGGGTACGCCGGGCATGTTCACAATGTGCTTCCAGTAATCTTTACTTGAGCTGAATTGCGTGATAAAGAAGGTGAATAGTGCCAATACCATGGTGATGGCAATATTCCCTGTCAGGTTTGCTCCTCCGGGGAAGATCGGAATCAGTCCCAAAAGATTATTGAAAAAGACAAAAAAGAATACTGTAAGCAAGTAAGGGAGATATTTCATGTACTTGTCGGGAATTGCTGCTTTGGCAATATCATCGCGTACAAAAATGATAATCGGCTCTACCCAGCTTTGAATGCCTTTTGGGGCCCGGGCAAAATTCTCTTTATAACGTTTGGATGCGCTTAAGAAGACAAGCAAAATCAGCGCAATACTGACAAACAGTGACGTAACATTCTTGGTTATGGAGAAATCGAGCGGGCGAATCTCTTTTCCATCGGGTAGTATTTCGACGACTTTGCCTTCAAATTGTCCTTCCTGAGCAATCTTTAGGCCATCGTAGGCTTCAGTCCCATGATGAAAATTTGAGGACATAAAAGCATGAAATCCGGTCTGTTTACTGTAAACCAATACTGGAAGAGGGATGCTGATGTGGGTTTCGCCAACAGTGGCAATGTGCCATTCGTAGGCATCATTGATGTGGTGGAAGATTAGCTTCTGAGGATTAAATCCCTGGTGTTTTTCTGGGGTTGATTCGGCTTTTTCACTGGCTACGGCTACTGAATATGAAGCGAAAATCGCGAAAATTATAAGAAATATTGTCTTAATAAATCTCATCACTTTTTATTGTTTCAAATTACTATTCAACATCAACTCTTTTTGACTTTGCAAAAAGACAATATCTGGATTATCTCAAATACCGTAAAGCAGACATACAATGCAAAGAATGTCATCAGGAATTTGAGCACGTCGGTTTTCACCAAAAGTAAGCATCCGACCAGGAAACTTAGATAAATAAATAGTTTCATGGTAGTGGTGCCGATATAGACAGTCGAGAAGCGGAGGGGATTTGCATCACACGCTTTTAATAACCGGCTATAACTAAAAAAGGTAACCAACGATATGAGAAAGAACTGGATAGGGAACATCGGTGTATACCACGATGGAACAACCGCTAAAAAAAGCAGAGCGGATACCCCTAAAAGCACAAAGCTGAAAACGATTAGTTTGTATACAAATTTTCTTTGAACTTGAGACATGGCAACAAATGTATCAAAATATTGCGATTCGGGAATCATTTTTATAAATCTTAATACAAATATGATGTCAAAATGAGATATATTTACTTTTTTAACAGCTCTCTGAATAAATAATAAAACCCGGCTACCGCACCAATCACGACAAGCACAACGGTAAATAAAGGGAATGACATCTCCAGCCATTTATCCAATTCTCGCCCTCCCCATCCTGCAAGTACAACAATTAGTATTACCTGGATAGTCAGGCTTGAATATTTGGCATAGGCATTCATAGATTGCTTGCCTTTTTCAAGTTTGTCATCTTTCATAACCAGTATCTAGGTTTTTGGGAAAAGATGACGGATTTCAGCAGCTTTAATGATAAGATCGCTTATTTGATCCGGATTAAGTGATTGGGCATTAAACGAGATATCGTATTCTAATCTATCGCTGCTTTTACCCCTGAAATAATCACGAAACAGAGCCCGTTGTTTATCAACTTGTTCGATATATTTGCGGGTGTCATTTAGTGTCATTTCTTTGCGTTTGCTCAGCATTACCGTTCGCCAGGAAATCGGCGCTTCAAGATGGATATGTAACGATTTTGGAATATCACCGGCTATAATTCCGCTGGCACGTCCCACAATCACCACATTACCTTTTACTGCAAGATTCCTTATCACCTCTTCGATCACCTTTTTAAACTTGGTGCCGTGGGCATAATAGGTCTCGGTAAACGATGAAACAATCTCTTGTACAAAATTTTGTTCTTTGGAATCAAGCAACAATTGCACTTTTTCGGGGTGAATCTTGAGTTCTTTGGATGCTACGGCTAGAATCTCTTTACTTACATGCTTCCACTCGCCCGGCTGAGACGAAGAAGCATATTTCTTATTAATCTTTTCGGTCAGCATTTCAGCGATTTGATTCGCATTGCAACCACATTGCCGGGAGATGGTGATGACCGGCCCCTGACTTTGTTCGCTGCTTTTGAGTGAGGCTTTCTGGTACCTTTCGTCCATGTATTTCAGCAAAAGATTATTTTCCATAATACAAGATTTTAAATGGTTAACATATAAAGAATCTATTACTCAGCAAGTACATTTCCCGAAAATATTATCCGGTAAATGTAAATAAAAGAACTTATCATAGCCCTCTGAAAATCGATGAACTTCATAAAATAGCCGATGAAATAAGTCTTTAAGCTATTAACAAAAAGCCATTAAGAGTGGTTCGTCTTTCTTAAGAATATATTCGGAAAATACACCGTTTATTGCAGAAAGAAGCCTAAAATCATGAGATTACATTATTCATCTCTAATTTCAAATTTCACTTGTAATAATAACAAGTGAAATTTGAAATACCCTAATCCGTTCCTGTAGATTAGTTACATTTGTCCAATAAAATTCACTTGTCTTTTGTTTCAACCGAGATCACAGCGAGCGATAGTCCTTTGCCTTGGGCATTGAATACTATTTTGCCTGATTTCTCAGTCGCTTGTACTACCGCCGTCAACATTCCTTTGAAAACATGCATCTGCGGTAAATGGAATTGTTCAAGACTTGTAGCATCGCCATTGGCTGAAGCACGATATGAACCTTGGCCACTTACGCTGAACTTTAATAGATTATCGGCATCAGGGCATAGATTCCCTTTTTCATCCACCACTTTCGCTGTGATGAAGGCCAAGTCTTTACCATCGGCAGAAATTACCGGGCGATCAGCCGTAAGCTCGATGTGGTGGGGTTTGCCGGCAGTGTGCACTTCCTGTGTGGCCACGGCTTTGCCGTTTTCATCGAAAGCTACCACTTTAAGTGTGCCGGGTTCGTATTTCACGTCTTTCCACATCAGGCGGTAACGGGTTTGGTTGTTTTCTTTCGATTTAGTCTGTTTACCCATGCTTTTTCCGTTGACAAATAGTTCAGCTGATGGATAATTAGTATAGCAGAATACCGGTGTAACCTGTCCTTCGCGACCGGTCCATGTCCAATGAGGCAATACGTGTAAAGTCTCTTTGGCCGGATTCCAGCGGCTGCGGTAGAGATAGAAACGATCTTTGGGTAGCCCGGCCAAATCACAAATACCGAAGTACGAGCTGTGTGAAGGCCAGTATTGATCGTACGGAGTGGGTTCGCCGAGGTAATCGAATCCGGTCCAGACAAATTCACCGATTACGTAATCCAGATCATCCTGTTTTACAAATTCATCATCTGGCACCTGCGACCAGTTACAAGCTTCGAAATCATATGAACTGCATTGGTTGTCGGGATAGAGTTTTTCTTTAGTCAGCTCCACCGGAAATTTATACACTCCGCGCGAACTCACCGTGGAAGCTGTTTCCGATCCCAGAATCATGCCCTGCGGCAAAGTTTTAAATGCTTCCTCGTAGCGGTGAGGTTTATAGTTGAACCCCGGGATATCGAGGATAGCTGCGAAGTTGTTTTTCAATGCATTGTCGATGCGATCCATGCCTGCTGTTACGGGACGGGTAGGGTCTTCGCGGTGGCAGATGTCCTGCAGGAATTTCAGAATCTTGTTTCCGCCTGATATCCCCTGTTCTCCGATTTCATTGCCGATGCTCCACATTACGATAGAGGGGTGGTTACGGTCGCGATGCAGCATGTTTACCATATCTTTTTCAGCCCAATCGTTGAAAAGCGTTTGGTAGCCATTCTCCACTTTTGGGCTTTTCCAGGTGTCAAATGATTCGTCTATCACCAGGAATCCCATTTCATCGCAAAGGTCGAGCATCTCCGGTGCAGGTGGATTGTGTGTCATGCGAATGGCATCACAACCCATATCTTTCAGAATTGTCAATTGACGACGCAAGGCAGCCACATTGATTGCTGCACCCAACGGACCCAAATCGTGGTGCAGACAAACGCCTTTGAATTTCCTTCTTTGACCATTCAACGAAAAGCCTTTTATCGATTCGTATTTGATCTCGCGAATACCAAAGCGGGTAGTGTAGCTGTCTTTTAATTCGTTATTCTCATACACTTTGGTTACCGCTGAATAAAGAACCGGTGATTCAGGTGACCAGAGAATCGGTTTTGTTACAATAAGATTTTGGTCGGATACAAAATCGCAGTATTTATTCAAATCTCTTACCGATTTAGCAACCGATTCACCTTTGTTATCCAAAATTTCGGTCTCTATCTTCAGATTATTGGCTGACGCCCGGGTCTCCACTTTGGTTTTGATATTGACCAATGCATAATCGGAAGTTGCTTTCGGCGTTGTGATGTAGGTTCCCCAAACCGGAATGTGCGTTTCTTCAGTAACGATCAGATGTACATTGCGGTAAAGTCCCGCGCCGGGGTACCAGCGCGATTGCCTTTCCTTATTTTCCAGCCTTACTGCCAGTAAATTCTCACCTGAGGATTTCAGGTATGGGGTGATATCAAAATGAAACGAGCTGTATCCGTATGGCCAACGTCCTACCTCTTTGCCATTGATGTAGACCTGAGCATTGCTCATTGCCCCATCGAATAACAGTGTCACCTTTTTTCCTGCTTTAAATTCGGGAACAGAAAATTTTAAACGATACCAACCTACACCTATAAAGGGTAATGAACCAGTGCGACCGGTTTTCAGGGATTCTTTGGTTTCGTTGTTTTGAACGATCTTTGAGCTGTACGCATCGATATTTTTATCAAATGGCCCGTAGATTGCCCAATCGTGCGGAACGGTTACGCTTTGCCATTTCGAGTCGTTGAATGTGGGGGTGGTCGCATTTGCGACATCGTTTTTAGTAAATTTCCAATTCTTCTCCAGGGTGTATTCCTGTCGGACAGATTGTCCGGCAAATAATGAGAACGGTAAGATTGCAATTAGAAGAGAGGCGATCGCGACTTTTTTCATAGCTGATTTGTTTCCAGTATTAAATTTCAGGTCCCAAAAATAATGCTTTAGTTTTTGACTTTCACTGTGATTTCATACATAAATATGTTTGTAAGTTCAGTTCCCGGGCCGAAGTGTTTCTGATCCTATCCAAATAATAGTAGTTGGCTTTTGGGCCTTTGTTAAAAGCAAGTCTATGGTTTTCATACACAGGATTTATATACAAAAACAGCCCGGCATCCTTACGATACCGGGCTGTTTGATTTTATAGCCTTACTTCTTTGTCTTATTTCACCACCGACAATTTGAAAGCATACTCATATTTCTTGCCGAAATAGCGATATTCATCGAAAGGCTGTGCTCCCCATGAATTGAGTCCGCCTATGCCGCGTTGGAAAAGATCGACCGCCAACGTTACATCACGACGGGGATTCATGTCGTTGACATGCTGCTGTTTCTTGGTCACGCCCGGATCAAAATCTTCGGGACGGAAGTTAAGGGCACTGGTGCAAATCGGTTGCAGACCCTCCACGCGTAATCCGAAACCTTTATCGTTGGTCAGGGTGAGCCAGCGCACGTCGGTTTTGTAACCGTTCTCCTGCGGACGAACATAAGGCGTATATTGGTCTTTCACCTTGCTTTCGTATATGCCCACGAAGCTCGCACGTTTGCGATCGACGTAGTTTTCCCACGGACCTCGGCCGTACCAGGTGAAGTTTTCAAACTCTTCGGGCAGGGTAAACAACATTCCAAAACGGGGCAGTTCGGGCAGATAGCTGTTTTCAGTCGCGTATTTAAGTGAGCAGGTGAGTGCGCCCGTGCCATCCATCGTGTACACCATCTCCACATCGCACTGGGCATCTCGGGAGAAGTAAAGGTATTTTACCACCGCGCGATCGGAGTCTGTTTTGGCTTCCATCCTTTTCAACTCGATATTCTGACCGGCCATCCGCCAGATATTCAGGCGGCGTTGCGCGCCTTCACCAAAATCATTATCGTTCGGGGCACGCCAGAAGTTGACTTCAGGGGAATTGCCGCTGATCAGGTTTTGCCCTTTGTACGAATAGGCGTAGAGGCCTTTTGCCCAATTGTTGTCGTTGAACTCCGCGGTGTAATCGCCTACCGTCACTTTCACGTAATTTTTGTCCTGTTCCAGTTTTGGCATCGAGTCGGAAGCTATTTTCACCGGTGTAAAATATTGATTCTGGGCAAAAGCAAACTCTTCGCGAATCAGCTCAAAGTCTGCCGGAACGAGATCGTTGGCCGTTTTGGTGAAACCGAATATTTGTAAATAATACTCTTCTCCAGCTTTGGGGTGTATGGCACGGAATTTTAGTGGAACATCTTTCGATGCTTCCGGAGCCAGATCGAGATCGAACGTTCCACCAACTACCTTCTTGCCGTTTTTCATCAGGTTCCATTTGAAATAATAGAGTCCCTTCAGATTAATAAAGCGGAAATCGTTTGTTGCCGTGATTATTCCTTTGTTCAAGTCTTTTGCTTTGAACAAAACGTTTTGGTAACTCTTTTTTACCTCATAACTGTGTGGGTGGGGAATTCGATCCGGTCCAATCAGACCGTTGCAGCAGAAGTTTTCGCTGTGATTATAGCGATTGCCAACGCCGAAATCACCGCCATAAGCCCAATAGGTGCGACCGTTTTCATCGGTACGCAAAAATCCCTGATCAACCCAATCCCAGATGTATCCGCCCTGGAAATGCTTATTGCTGCGGATTAAATCCCAGTATTCCTGGAAGTTTCCTTCGCTATTGCCCATCGCATGAGCGTATTCGCACATGATATAGGGGCGGTCCAGATCTTTGTTAGCGGCATCCTTCTGCATCGACTTGAATCCCGGATACATGGGACAGATCACATCGGTGTTGGTGTCGCGGTGGGCCTGTTCAAACTGTACCGGACGACTTTTGTCCCGCTCTTTGAGCCATTTATAAGTCCGTTTGAAAGCCTCACCGTTGTAGGATTCATTGCCAAGCGACCATTCGATGACCGATGGGTGGTTTTTATCCCGTTCCAACAGACGAATGGTGCGGTCGAGGTGTGCAGCAAACCATTCGGGCTTAGCGGTAATTGACTGGTCGTTGTAGCCCATACCGTGCGATTCGATGTTTGCCTCGTCGATCAGGTAAATGCCGTACTGGTCGCACAGCTTATACCACAAGGTAGGTTGCGGGTAATGGCTGGTGCGAACGGCATTAATGTTAAGTTTTTTCATCAGGCGAATGTCGGTGAGCATGATTTCGCGGTCGATGTTATGCCCCGTCAATTGGTTGTGCTCATGCATGTTCACGCCTTTAAACAGCACACGTTTGCCATTCACCAGAAGTAGTCCGTCTTTGATTTCCACTTTCCGGAAACCGATGCGGTGCGAAGTGACTTCCACCAGATTTCCCGACTCGTCACGTAAGGTTATCAACAGGGTGTATAAATTCGGTGTCTCGGCAGTCCAGAGTTTGGGAGCCGAAACCGGTGTTGACAAAATGGGCGTGGCTTTACCGTCGGCAGGAATAGAAAGATGAGCAGATTTTTTCAGAACCGTTTTGCCCGATGCATCAAGCAGTTTGATTTCAATATCGCGAGCAGCCGCGCTTTTCGCATAATTGCGCAAAATGAAATCGACGCTCAGTTCTGCATTCTTGTATTGTTTATCCAAATCGGTGTGGACAAAGAAGTCTTGTATGCGGGTCTGCGCCGTACTATATAGATAGATGCTTCGTTCAAATCCCGAAATGCGCCAGAAATCCTGGTCTTCCATATAAGAACCATCGCTCAAACGATAGACTTCGCAGGCAACCGTGTTTTTCCCTTTGCGGACATACGGAGTGATATCGAACTCCACGGGGCTTTTGGCCCCTTCGTTATAGCCTACTTTTTCTCCGTTAATCCACACATACATGGCTGCCGTTCCGTTGTCGAAATGCAGAAACACGCGACGGCCATCCCAACTGTCGGGCAAAACCAGATCGCGACGATACGATCCCACCGGATTATCATCATGAGGAATGTGTGGCGGATTGATCGGGAAAGTATATCCGGCGCTGGTGTACAATGGCGAACCATATCCTTGTAGTTCCCAGTTGCCGGGCACTTTTATATTCTTCCAATTCGAGACATCGAAATTTTCTTTGTAGAAATCGAGCGGACGTTTGTCGGGGCAGGTCGAAAAATTAAATTTCCATTGTCCGTCGAGCAGCAAATAATAAGGAGAACGGGAATAATCATCGGTAATAGCCAACGACTCTGAAGGGTAGGGGAGAGAGGTGCTTCGGGTTGGTTCGTTGTTAATTCCGAACACTTCCGGATTTTCCCAATCCGGCGTTTGTGAAAAAGCTCCTCCCGAAAGCAGAGCCAGCAGTGCGGTTGCAAATAACTTCTGAACAGTCATGATGATGATTCGTAAATTGTTGATTACTTAAATATTCCGCTAAGTTCTCAATAAAATATCTAATTCAGATGCACTAAATCGACAGAATATTCAGAATGCACTTATTGTGCACCAATTTGACTTTCCATTGTAGTTTCGAGGCGATATTTTCGCGTTCAAATCATACAGCCTTTTATCGTTGTCTGTAAACGGTAGTTTTGGTCTCAGTATTTTGGGGGTAATCGGTCAGATGGAATCAACTGTTTTTGACTGAAATCTTAACTTTTTTCGAGGTAGATAGTACCCTTTTCAGGTGAATGTGCGTATTTGCCTCAAATATTAAGGTCTTCACTTTTTCAAAAAGTGCACCTTTTTGATCAAAAAATCAACATGGAAAATGGATAATGTATATAATTTTGTCATATCAGGAAAAATACAGAAATAAGAGCTGCTTTTTCTTGAAACCAGAGCTAAAGATTAAAAAACCCTTACTTATAATATACCCTTTTTGTAACTGATTTTTCAAAAAACCTAAACATTAGAAAAATGAAAACCCTCGAAGAACTCAAAGTTCAAATGCAAAATGCACCTACCTTAACTGACAAAATTGCTATCCGTATCAAGATGATTGAGGCTAATCGATTGTCAGAAAATCCGAATCGTGCAATAAATCGTCCGATCTCGTCCTTTCTAAGCAATTTACATCAGAAAGAGCAACAACAGATTCGTTATAGAGCGATATAAATCCTTCGTTTAGCGGTGTTTTTGACAAGACGTCAAGTTTCTGTATAATAGAAAGAAAAAGTAATAGATGGATAATACTCAAAGAGATAACTCCACTTTGCAGGAATTATCTCTTTAAGTATTATTCATCGGGGATTTGAATTGACTAGATGAATTGAGCGATCCGATTGTTGTTGTTATTTTATTTCGCACTTACGCTAAAATTCAACTGAACGTAATGCATTGGTAATGTGGATCTGTCGTTTCTGATTTAATATTAATGGCAGCTTAATCATACCGGAATTTACGTTGATTGTCTATTGTTCAGTTTATTCCGCAAGAATAAACTGAACATCGTAAGTCTTTAACCATTCTACATCTTCCGGCTTAATCTTGGAGTCGGTAATCAGATAATTGATCAGCGAGAGAGCTCCGAGGCTGGCAAAAGAGTTTTTACCAATCTTCGTAGAATCCGCTACCAAATAGATCTCGTTGGCCGATTCGATCATGGCGCGCTTCACGCAGATGTCGCTGATTCCGGGATAAGTCAGACCAGACTTCAATGCAATGCCGGCAGTCGCCAGAAAAAGTTTGTCGACATGCAGGTTCTGAAAAAAGTCTGCCGCTTTTTGACCTGTCAATGTTATAAATAATGTGCTTTTCTATATTCTACAAGCTGGGTGATAGAGATCAGTTTAACGCCGTGCTCCTGAGCTACTTTTACCAGATCATCCCAACGAGCCATGGTTCCATCATCATTCATCACCTCCACCATAACACCGGCAGGATTTAAACTAGCCAAACGGGGAAGATCAACCGACGCTTCGGTATGACCCATGCGAGCCAACACACCTTCGGGGTGAGCGATCAATGGAAAGATATGTCCGGGACGGCCCAATTCTTCAGGTTTGGTATTTTTGTCCACCAATGCTTTCACGGTCATTGCGCGGTCATACGCTGAAATACCGGTGGTACATCCCTGACCGATCAAATCGACCGATACGGTAAAGGCAGTGGTCATCAACGCAGTATTGCTTTGCACCATACGTTCGAGAGAGAGCTCTTCGCAACGCTCGGCTGTCAGTCCTACGCAGATTAATCCACGTCCGAATTTGGCCATAAAGTTTATAATTTCCGGCGTTGTCAATTCCGCCGCAGCAATGAAGTCGCCCTCATTTTCGCGGGCTACATCATCAAAAACTAAAACTATTTTTCCCTGACGGATATCCTCAATGGCTTCTTGTACCGTGTTTAATTGATGGGTCATTTTGATTTTTTAGTTATTCTTATTCATGGACTAAAAGGAACAGGAGCTCAGAGTAAGAGCTTATTTGAAAAAAAGCTTCATAATTGCATATACGATCAATACGAAAATGCCAAGGTAAAAAGCTCTTTGCAGATTTCTGGATAGGGTCTTTATAGTTCTTTCAAAGAAAAGAATAGCCAGACAGCCTAGTGCAATCCACAGATATATGGAAATTGAAAAAGGCTTTATTTCCAGGGCAAAAATCCGGAGGTTTTTTCCCATCATTATTGTTGCTGCACACAGTGATGCGTAGCAGGTTGCATAAATGATCATTATCGTTCTGATGATCTTAATTTGTTTCATAGCTTATTGTTATTGAAAATTTTAATTGTAAGTCAGAATATTTCCCGGGACTCTCACGAGCTCAGGTTACGCTGTTGCTATTCAATGGGCAGAGCCTTATATAAACGGCTTATTTTTTATTGGGCAAAGCTAAACAGAATTTACTTCTCTGCCAAAAATGGATATTTAGAACTTCGCTTTTGTATGTTCTGCATTGCGATCCAATCTTTCGTTGTCTATGCCCCAAATACCAATTGCTTAATATTTGCCAGAGCATTTCTATATTTCATCCACTTCAATCTCTGTTTGAATCTTTTCTCCAGATCAGACTGATTGTGCTTTTGAGCCAGATAGCCGATTTCTTCACGCAATAGATCCGGATTATTCCGAATGGATGACTCTTCCGAAATAAGACAAGGTTCGTTGATGTAATAAGGAATGCCATAGGTCAGATTCAAACGATAATAGAGGTCAACTTCGGTCAGGTGAGTCAGCTTTTCGTCAAATAGCAGATTGTCCTTTTTTTCAAAATAAATCCCCGAAGCGCTTCCCAGTTTGTTATTGCCTGTCAGGATATTGTTTGTCCATTTCGGATTAATGGTTTTGTTCTTTTCGGGATGTTTCCAGCTCAGTGCTCCCCATTTTCCTTTAGTTCCGATGATCTTCCCTATCATTTTATCATTGATCACATAGTCATGCTGTAAAAGCGGTTTAATGATCGGATATTTCGCTTCACGTATGGCGTTGTTGAGGTTAATTGCCATCGAAGGCATCGCTGGGCTGATTTTGATATAGCGAATATCCAGCGGGTAATTTGCCTTGTCCAGAAAGTTTTTAATTGAGTCGTCCTTGCTGTCGTCAGAGATGATCACCTCAAACCGTTTGTAAGTTTGATTGCATAGGCTGTCAAGTAGTTGCTTCAATGAAACGACACTTATGCCGCTCATTTCATGAGTGGGAATGCAGATAGATACCATGATAATTGGTTTTTATTTAAATCCTTTTCCGATACAAACTCCGAGGCGTGGATAGTATGTAATATTGAATTCTCGTTGTTGTCGCGGGTCTTTGTCGATTCGTTATTTCTTTCGCTGTTGTTCTGGCTGAAAGAGTTCAGGCTCATTGCCAGGATTGAGAGACAGATAAGGATTGCTTTTTCATTGTATATGATTCCTATTTGTGTGTTTCCGATTGTTTTTATCATAGTCTCATTTATTCTCTACTTTGAATATTAAAATAACTCTGTGCCATATTGTATTCGATATATGCCGGCAGTTTCGTATTGAGACACTGTCTCAACATCTCTATTCCTGTATGTTTATCATTAATAGCAATACGGTATCTTCCTACATAAAAGAGCGCTTCACAAAGTTTCTGCCGGATTTCTACTTCATCGTTACTCTTTACAATACTCTGGGCCAGATCGGGTTCGTTAATCTCCCGATTCAGAAATTGAACGATAGGATAGGGCCATTCCTTGTTGTCAGAAACTATCTTTTGCGGTTTTTTATTTCCCATTATGATTTGAGCAATGTGGTGCATAATGTAGGTATAGTTGATGTTGTCATCTTCCTGAATATGACGGATCGAAGTGTTATACATATCGATTGCCCGGGAATATTGATTCTGGCAGAAAAGGAAGTTACCATACATTCTCAGATTGAATGATTGTGTAGAGTCTAACTTGTAGGCCTTCTCATATTCATTTTCAGCGGAGCCCGGGTTGCCATTTGTCCAGAATTGAATAGCCAGATCGTAGCGATGATTGGCTAAATCCGGTTGCATCTCAACTGCTGATTGATAATAAGCCATTGAGAGAATATTGTCTCCCAGCATAGAATAATTAAATCCCAGATCACTGGCTGTCCCGGCAAGCCCTATTATATCCTTGTTGTTTCGAAGAGAGTCTATTGATGATAGTAGTGTTAATATTTCGACCTGACTCTCGTGACTTTTCCAGTCGGTATAATAATGTTTTTCTGACATTACTCCAAGTAAAGTGGTTTTCTTTTCTTTTGCCATCAACGAGAATATGCTTACAATAGATGCTGTCAGCAAAGCAATAATTAGTATGTTTCTTCTTGTTTTCATTGTGAGACTATTAGCGGTAACCTGTAAATTATGATTTGATTTAAGGTTACACTGTGTGAAGGACTTAAAAATTTATCACAAAAGCCATTCCGTCGGATTTTACTTTAAACTTTATATCCATGGAAGTATTAGTTGTCTGAGCCTTTACTGTACCGTTATAAATAGCAACAGCTTTCTCTGTATTTTTATTGATAGAGTTGCTTATCGGGATGGTGATGCATATAAGTGCGCCTCCAATTCCGGCCAATGACCAGTTCGGTTTTCCACCCCCAAGGGCTGTTCCCACCGGCCAACCCACCAGAAAACCTCCAGCGTAACTGAATAAGGTTGCTATACCTGCATTGCCCGAGGCTCTATTCATATAATTGTAGGCTTCGGGATTACTTCGCATTTGTTCGAGCATCTTGTTGAAGGATAACGATTTTCCGTTTTGTTCAAATTTACATCCTCCAAACATTTTCTTGATTGTGATTGAATCGTTTTGGATTTGGCCAAAGACTGAGAATGACATGTTAACTCCCAGAATTAAAACTAAAATAGCTCTGATCATAAGATTTGTATTTTTGAATAATTATCTCCGTCGGTACAGATACAGGGCAACCGCATCAAAATCTATTTTAAGAAGAGCATTATCTTTGCCACATGAAACAAGACATAGCAAAATATTTTCAGGAGGTTTCCGATCCACGTGTTGTAGGTCGTTGTACCCATCTACTGTCAGACATATTATTGATAGCTCTTTGTACCTACCTAACCGGAGGTTCGGATTATCAAGATATGTATTTGTTTGGTAAAGAACGAGGTATCCAATTAAAAGGCTCTTTATTAAGCCTATCCAATGGAGCCCCTTCTGCGGATACCTACGAGCGTGTTTTCAAGAGTCTGGACAGCGACTGTTTAAGAGAATGTCTGGACACATATGGCAAAGATATTTTGGGCTGTTTGGCCGAGAAACAGATCGTGCTGGACGGCAAGGCCTTAAAAGGCGCTTCCCCTACAAGTAAAGGTAATTCCGGACTATATATCCTCAACGCATGGGTAAGTGAAAATAGTATTTGTGTGGGACAGTGTAAGGTGGAAGATAAGTCTAATGAAATTACAGCTATTCCCAAGATATTGGATTCGCTAGACATTGAAGATGCCGTTATTACGATCGATGCCATGGGGACACAAACCAAAATAGTAGAACAAATACGGGAGAAGAATGGCCATTATCTGCTTGCAGTTAAAGGTAATCAGAAAGAACTGCTTGAAGATATAGAATGCGCCTTCAAAACACACCAGGGACACCACCATGCCCAGGAGATCGACTATGGTCATGGCCGTATAGAAACCCGGTGTTGCAGCATTTTACCGGCAACGGATTATTTGATGCAGGAAAATCTCTTCCCCTGGAAAGATATAGCCACCTTGGTCAGGATAGAAGCAACACGGGAAATAAAAGGTACGATTACCAAAGAAATCCGGTATTATATCAGTGACGAAAGTATCCTTAACGCTGCATATTACAACTCTTTAGTAAGAGGGCACTGGGCTATAGAAAATAAATTACACTGGCATTTAGATGTAACCTTTAAAGAGGATCATTGCAGGACAAGAATAGGAAATGCACCTGAAAATCTGTCAACCATCCGGAAATTTGCCTTGCAAGTTATCTCAAATGCAAATGACAAACTCAGCCTAAAAAAGAGACAGTACAAGGCCGCTCTCGATGCAGTATATCTGAAAAAGTTACTTAACATTTGATGCGGTTGCC
Organism: Bacteroidales bacterium; assembly: GCA_963668555.2. GTDB lineage: Bacteria > Bacteroidota > Bacteroidia > Bacteroidales > UBA7332 > CAXXIC01. Next base: position 1,427,369 of record CAXXIC010000001.1, on the reverse strand, counting down.
CTGGTACAGATAAAGCAGCCTGCAAATAATCCATTAAATTATTATCTCCTATTCTTTCGTCAATGGATTCTCATTCAGCATCCTGATCAGACGATTAACACTCATACTTTTTAATTTATAGGTGGTAATCGAAGGCTCGAAGTAAAATCGGAATGTCAGCTCATTGCTTTCCCGGATTGACTTAATCATTTCGGGAGTGAAAAGAATCATGAACTGGTCTGTCAGTCTGGAATCGCTAACGGTTGTGATTTTCTGTATGCTCTTCACTTTGGAGGTGTCGGTCGGAATACTATTGGTGATTGTGGAATTCATGCCCACTTGCTCCGTCGTTCTCAGGTCCCGGATCTCAACATCGAACTTCCGGTTGCCGGCTTTTATAAAACCCCTGGGTTCGATGTGGCTGCTCAGTGATGGCTTGTTGATGATAAAATAAGCTTTGGTCGTCTCTCCGGTTGGGTTGATATCCCGCACAAAACGGATATCCGCATACCCGATGTCATTTATTCTTTCATCTACATGTGTCATGAAGGTGATCGTATATCTATGATTGTCTTTAAACTCGTCATAAACATGATATTCGGCCACACGCAAAATTCCGCAACTGGTTAGAAATAACAGGACAATTCCTGCGAAAAATGATTTTCGGATCTTCATTGTATTTGTTTTTATATGGTTTCTGATATTCCGGTTTTGCTGTAGAGACGCGGCATGCCACGTCTCTACCCGTTTTATTCGGCTGAATAGAATTTATCATCCATCCATGTTGCAGGGTTGTTCTTGATATATTGTTCTATTCGGCAATATTCCTCAGCATCGCGGATGATATGATCATGAAAACGGGTTTGCCATCCGAATTCCATTTTGTTGTCGTTCGCAAATCGGGTCATTGCCGATTTCATTCCCCCCATTGTCGTGGACAACAAACCGCATTTATCGGCAATTGTCTGCATTTTTTCGTTTTTCATTATCGGTTTCGTCGGTTTTCCCGTAGAGACGTGGCCTGCCGCGTCTCTTTTTATGACCTGCAACGTCTGTTTCTATCCCTACGGTGTCTGATTATATCGTTGTGCACTATATTTTTTCATTGATCATTCCCCGCAAACCATTTATATGGATTTGTTGACCGGGAAAATACCTGCGATAGGTTTTTCTATTTCGTTTTATTGGGTGTGTTGGGTTTTTTATTCGAGACGCGGCAGACCACGTCTCTACGCGGGACCGATCCCTTCATCATTGTAGGTAAAACTACACCATTCACCACCCTGCAATCAATTATTTGATGTCATAATCCTTCAATCATTCAAACCGCATCATTCAGATACAAACTCATTTAAATTATTCAGTTCCTTTTGTATTTGCGATTCCCATTCAATTTGTTTATCCGAGATTGCTCCGAAATTCGTCTCTTTATCATATAAGACTCTTCGATTAGCGAAATCGGTCATTGCTTTTTGATTTAATCCTTCTACGAATTGAGTTCCGAAAGCAATCTTTTTGCGATTTTCCTTCAATGCTTTCCGGAATTGACGGGTATAGATTTCGCAAAGGTCAAAAAGGGTTTGCTGATAACGGAGAGGAGCTGAAACATCTGTGGTTGCGTCTATCCAGGAAGCTGATTTAATTAGATAGTTGCGAACCTTCTTATTAAAGTTTTTGGTTATAAAATCAAGTCCGGTAACTTTATAGTCCACCGAAAACTGACCAAAAGAAGCGATTGTTTCTTTGTTCTTTGTCTTTATTCCAAAGTCGTTAATCGTCAGTTTCCTGGTCGAGCTCCAGAATACAAGGTTGTCATTACTTGTTGTCTGCCCATATAAAAAGCTAAATGGCTGGAATACTATAACTAGAATCCAGATTTTGAAAATAGTATTTTCTTTGTTTGAGAGAGTATGCTTCATTTTATTTATTGTCTGTTTATCGCTACTGGCGGAGATTACTCACAACCGGATTGTATTTTTGTTTCGCATATATCCAATTCCGGGCTTTATCAAATCCCAAAAACATTTCAAAATCTGTATCCAACACTTTGCCATCAGGGTCGATAAACACGTAATGCGGAACACCCGTGAAGCGAAATAGTTGCATCATATAATTAAACTCATCATCGGAAACAAATAGAGAATGTTCCAAGCCTTGTTCCTTCACATACTTCTCGTAAGCATCCTTATTGGGTGACCATGTTTTGCAGGTGACAAAAACAAATTCAAAGATGCCGTTGTTTTTGTATTTCTCGCGGGTATTCTTCTTTTCTTCGATACCCCATCGACAAGGCCCACAAGAGGTTCCCCAAAAATCGACGAACAGATACTTGCCTTTATAGGGAGCAATCAATTTTCTGAAAATTTCGGCATCTTTCCCTTTAGGAAAAGACATTGGCATCCATTTCGGGAGTGGTGTGTCTGATATCCGAGGCAAGCTAATTCCCCCGTCGGTAATGTAAACCTCCTCTTTTCCAAAACGCGCTCTTAGAATCCTTAATCCTTCTTGTCGCAAGAACGGATTTTTGATACCTTCCCTAAGTTTAGCATAATAGGCATAAGCCTCGTTTTTTTCCATATTTTTAATGTCAGCGGAAAGACTTCTGACTTTTGTCACTTCGTAAGCAAAACTAGAGGAAAGCTTCATATCGCTTTTAAGTACAGAATCTTTATTGTTCCAAATCGCAAGACATCGTTCACTTGCATTTTTTTGGTTAGTTAGATTATGATACGCCTTACGTGTAACTGAGTTGGCTTCAAATCTGTTGATAAAACTAGCATAATTGGATATTATGCTCGAAGGGTCATTCAAAGGTAATCGTTGGAGCATATTGTAAAAATCCGGTGGTAATTTGACACCTTTATCATCTTTAGCGATAGCGTAATCAATCAAAGAGAATCCATTGGATATCAAGACCTCGTTCTTTTGAATTTCAATTACTTTTTTTGAAATTGCGCCATCCTTTAATGCTTGCTTAATACGGGTGTCATTCTCCGCAAGAATACTGTCCATAACTGCCAGATATTCTTGAGGAGAATGGGTTCTCTCAATCCAATAATGTCTATATCCCAAAGTTTTTAATTGAAACGACAGCAAATCATAATTCAATTTTGCCAAAGGGCCTTTAAAGAACAGGATACTGGTATAATCCTTTTCATCCCTGAATCCATTTGTTTTCACACAGTCATCCCAATCAAAACTCATAGCCAGCACTTGTCCAGGCTCCAAATAAAGAGACATAAATTCTTTGCCAAATGAGATGTTTAGCTTTTGTGGATGATTTATGGAAAAGGAACAGATAAAACGACCCAGCGAATCTATATCCGTGACTATCGGTCTGGCCTCTCTAATTAGATCATTCGTTGCATTCACTAAGACTGTTCTGAACCCTAAATTCGGTCGATAACCCTTGATAAAGCCAACAACTTTGACGGAGTCTTTTGTAAAGAACTGCTCTTTCGTTAGCACCGTTTTTCGTTTAGCTTTGCGTAGCTCTATGTCCATCCATACGGAGACTTCAGGTGGAATTGAGATCGTTGACAAACCTCCTGTTACGGCAGCAGGTTTTGTTTCACCCTGCACCGCCTGCAAATGGAAAAAGAATAACGCAAACAGCAGACAAAATGTCGAAATGGAACTAAAGGATTTTATCATTTGTATTTTTGTTTTATTGAATGGTTTCACGATTCAATTTTTATACGCACAGACTGCAGATGCCAAGGTTGATAGCGATTTGCGCGTGCTACACCGTGGCGCAATGCCACGTCTCTACCCGTTTTATTCGGCTGAATAGAATTTATCATCCATCCATGTTGCAGGGTTGTTCTTGATATATTGTTCTATTCGGCAATATTCCTCAGCATCGCGGATGATATGATCATGAAAACGGGTTTGCCATCCGAATTCTATTTTGTTGTCGTTCGCAAATCGGGTCATTGCCGATTTTATTCCCCCCATTGTCGTGGACAACAAACCGCATTTATCGGCAATTGTCTGCATTTTTTCGTTTTTCATTATCGGTTTCGTCGGTTTCCCCGTAGAGACGTGGCATGCCGCGTCTCTACAATCCGCATCCCCACAATCTATGGTGTCGTTTTTTTTCCACGTTTCGTCAATACAAACAATCAGATGTACATGATTGGGCATGATTTGGTAGACCGTGATTTCGGCGTAAGGATGGTGGATGGGTATATCCAATATCAAATCATTCAATTTCAGTCCCAATACATTCAATACCATTTCCTTATTCTCAATATAGCCGAAATAGCAATTGCGTCCTGCTGTACAGATCGTTATAAAATAGGTCCCCCCATTGTAATCGTGCCACGCAGCCCGCGCTGATGGAATCCGGTATTTGTTCATGAATTTATCGTTTCCCATATTGAAACTGGCTATGATTCAATTGTTATTTTGTTTCTGGTTGTGCGATTTCCCGTAGAGACGTGGCCTGCCGCGTCTCTTTTTATGACCTGCAACGTCTGTTTCTATCCCTACTGTGTCTGATTATATCGTTGTGCACTATATTTATTCATTGATCATTCCCCGCAAACCATTTATATGGATTTGTTGACCGGGAAAATACCTGCGATAGGTTTTTCTATTTCGTTTTATTGGGTGTGTTGGGTTTTTTATTCGAGACGCGGCAGACCACGTCTCTACGCGGAACCGATCCCTTCATCATTGTAGGTAAAACTACACCATTCACCACCCTGCAATCAATTATTTGATGTCATAATCCTTCAATCATTCAAACCGCATCATTCAGATACAAACTCATTTAAGTTATTCAGTTCCTTTTGTATTTGCGATTCCCATTCAATTTGTTTATCCGAGATTGCTCCGAAATTCGTCTCTTTATCATATAAGACTCTTCGATTAGCGAAATCGGTCATTGCTTTTTGATTTAATCCTTCTACGAATTGAGTTCCGAAAGCAATCTTTTTGCGATTTTCCTTCAATGCTTTCCGAAATTGACGGGTATAGATTTCGCAAAGGTCAAAAAGGGTTTGTTGATAACGGAGAGGAGCTGAAACATCTGTGGTTGCGTCTATCCAGGAGGCTGATTTAATTAGATAGTTGCGAACCTTCTTATTAAAGTTTTTGGTTATAACGTCAAGTCCGGTAACTTTATAGTCCACCGAAAACTGACCAAAAGAAGCGATTGTTTCTTTGTTCTTTGTCTTTATTCCAAAGTCGTTAATCGTCAGTTTCCTGGTCGAGCTCCAGAATACAAGGTTGTCATTACTTGTTGTCTGTCCATATAAAAAGCTAAATGGCTGGAATAGTATAACTAGAATCCAGATTTTGAAAATAGTATTTTCTTTGTTTGATAGAGTCTGCTTCATTTTATTTATTGTCTGTTTATGATGTTATTTCTTTGATATTCAATATTATTATTTCCTTTTTTAAGCCAATGCTCTGTTTTGGCAACAGCATAGTCAGAGCCATACGCCGAACGACAACCGCGGTACGCTACGATGAACGGAGCAGTATTTATTCTTTTATTTTTATTTCAATTCTTTTCTGTTTAGGATCGAGTAGACTTATTGAATACAAATTGTTTTTCGTGTAATTAAATCGGATACCTGGATTTCTTTCGTAAAACCAGAAAATCCAATTTGTTACAGATTCAGAAAAATTGTCTGACAAATAATTACTGCTTGAATACTTAAGTAAAAAATGCCATGCTTTTCCAAGTTTAGCAGGCATGTCCATGAAATCAACATAAACGAGGTTATTTCCTTTATATATTCTATTAACTGACTTCAAAAACAGAAGCTGTTTGTTGAATTTTTTCTTGAACACAGCGTATTCATTTAGTGTCAGTTTGGCTTCTTCACTTTCAATATGTCTTGCTTTAATTAAATCTCCGTTTGTTGAATAAACAACTAACTTCCACAGATATTCGCCTCATTATTCAAAATAATACCCCAATGAAAGAGAGATGTTTCGGTTAAAACCTTTAATTACGCTCTGTTCCGAATTATAAGTATATGAAGGATATAAGTTCGTAAGCCCGTGTTCGTAATTGAGGTTTAAGATTAGATTATCAGTGAAAGATAATCCGGCACCAACAGTCACACCTGCATCAAAACGGTTAAAATCGTATCCGTTAAATACATCCGACTTGTTATGTATATAATCTTGTCCGGTATGAAATCTCCCCGTCAATCCGTAAGCGGCATAAGGACCTGCATTAAGTTGAAATTTATTGAAATGAACCGCAAGCATCATCGGGACTTCAATATAATTCAGCTTAAGTGTGTAGGCTGTATTGTCTTTAATCCCAGTTGCACCCTTTTGAGTAAATAGAATTTTGTATTGAAGAGATGTTGTAGAGCTTAATTTTCGGTCAAATATCAAGCCCAGGGAAAAGCCATTTGTCTTGTCCGTAGTTTCAGATAAATGTCCTGATTTTTTAATGATATAGGAGGGAAGAATGGCTCCGGTAATTCCATATTTTAGTTGAGCCTGTAGGTTTCCCAGTGCAAATGCATTAAATATGAATGCGATAAGTAATAATTGTTTCATAAAGAAAATTATAATAGATTTATTGATCCTGATTTTTGTGTGATTTCTTCTGTCGGGCCGGAACTGCAATCCGCCCTCGTCCTTCGTAACTTTCTAATTTTCGAATTACCTTAACGAAGTCCTGGTGGTCCGTTTGGCGAATGGCAGCCTACAAATTATGATTTGATGTGAGGCTATGCTGAACAAAGGGATTCCGGTTTTGCTGTAGAGACGCGGCAGGCCACGTCTCTACCCGTTTCATTCGGCAGAATAGAATTTATCATCCATCCATGTTGCAGGGTTGTTATTGATATATTGTTCTATTCGGCAATATTCCTCTGCATCGCGGATGATATGATCATGAAAACGGGTTTGCCATCCGAATTCCATTTTGTTGTCGTTCGCAAATCGGGTCATTGCCGATTTCATTCCCCCCATTGTCGTGGACAACAAACCGCATTTATCGGCAATTGTCTGCATTTTTTCGTTTTTCATTATCGATTTCGTCGGTTTTCCCGTAGAGACGTGGCATGCCGCGTCTCTACAATCCGCATCCCCACAATCCCCACAATCTATGGTGTCGTTTTTTTTCCACGTTTCGTCAATACAAACAATCAGATGTACATGATTGGGCATGATTTGGTAGACCGTGATTTCGGCGTAAGGATGATGGATGGGTATATCCAATATCAAATCATTCAATTTCAGTCCCAATACATTCAATACCATTTCCTTATTCTCTATATAGCCGAAATAGCAATTGCGTCCTGCTGTACAGATCGTTTAAAATAGGCCCCCCCATTGTAATCGTGCCAAATAGCCCGCGCCGACGGAATACGGTATTTGTTCCGGAATTTATCGTTTCCCATACTGCGATTGGTTTTGATTAATCAGCCATAGAGACGCGGCATGCCACGTCTCTACATTCGCCAAAATTACAAAAACAAATTAACTACCAGCTACAAATATTATTCAATCCACGTAAATGATTACATATTTCCGGTTTAACACCCTTATTGCACCCTTTTTATCGCCCGTTTCATGGAACTAATTAGCCCAAAACTGCCCATTTGGCCAGTTTATCTTTAAAAATATTAGTATTCTTTTAATGAGAATCGATCAGGTATTAATTGACGTAAGTGTACATGTTGATCTGGGATAATTGATGATTGTTTCGGAAAAGGTAAAGGTGCGTTCAGCCAGATTTTATTGCATATTTGATTCGAAATTGCTATATTTGTAGGACTGAAGGTTAGTCGTTTAATTTATTGGTCTGACTGTGGTTTATGAAGTTACTCTTTGGATAATAAGTAAATTAGCCTTTCTCTAGCCTAGGGTTTTTATGCGATTTTTGCAAATATTTATTTGCAATTTATCATATCTCCACAGAGATTGCTGATTGTAAGATTACAATCCGGACAATTTAAATGAATATCCTCAATTGAATATCTGCTATTCATAATATCTTTCCAAAACTGCTCATTGTAACTTTACAATCATTGATTACTTTTGCAACAAATATGATTGAAGTTTTGCAAACATTAATTATCTTAAGATTGAAACGTATTTTGCTTTTTGAAAAGCAAAATGACGTTGAGGATGAGCATTTATTTCTTTTTAAATGCAGCAAAATCGTTATTATAGTCTATTTTACTGTTTGAAATTGTTCCTGCAGCGATTGTTGACTTAAAAAACGTTTTGAAATGTGATCTGCAATAAATGTTGAAGTATTTCCGGTTTTTTATTTGCTTCTGTTAAAGTCGGGAGTGATATTTCTATTCAAAATATCCTTGCGAATATTGCAGGGAGCTCTTTCCTCTAGGGAAATACCTATCTTGAATTTGTATGACAAATCCCGATGAAGAAAAAGAGCCGCTTCATTGTATTAGGAGGGCGAAAACTATTCGCATTAATGCGGACCATGAGTAATACCGCACCTTCGGTATTGACAACCTTTCCCGAAACTGTATGAGCTTTAGTGGAAGTACAGTATCCTACTGGATTCTCTCCGTTTATTGTCAAAAATATAAGAGGTTATATCAAACCGTGCATCAGATTATCGCCTATAGATCTTAATTTTGCGAATTGATAATAGTTCATTGAGTCCTTAAGCAAGAAGTAATAATCAAACCATGAAAAAAATCACACTGTTTCCCCGAAGAGGCGTCGCTTTGGCGCTGATCCTTTTTACCATCCTATCCCTACAAGCCGCAACCGGAAAACGTCAAATGGAAAATCTTGACCGTGGATTGGTCGCTGTGAAAACAAGCAATGGAGTTTTTCTGAGCTGGCGATTACTCGGAGACGAAGATAAACAAATGCAATTCAATGTCTATCGCGACAATAAGGTTTTGGTCAATAAACAACCCATCACAGGAGCGACCAATCTGACAGATTCTGTGGGCCTGATCACAAGTTCATATACGATTAAGGCCATCTTAAATGGAAAAGTAACCGGTATTTCAGAATCAATCACACCCTGGGCACAACAATATAAAACCATCCAGATGAATCGCCCCAACAGCGGTACAACTCCCGAAAACTATCAATATATGTATTTCCCCGGCGATTGTAGTACGGGCGATCTCGATGGCGACGGACAATATGAGATTGTGGTGAAATGGGATCCGTCGAACGCTCATGATAATTCGCATACCGGTTTTACCGGAAATGTTATTCTGGATGCTTACAAATTAGACGGGAAGCAACTCTGGCGAATCGATCTGGGAAAAAATATACGGGCCGGCGCTCATTACACTCAGTTTCTGGTTTATGACTTCGATGGCGACGGTAAAGCGGAAATAGTTTGTAAAACAGCACCCGGTACAATTGACGGAACCGGAGCCAAAGTTATATTGAACAATGATGATCCCAATGCCGATTACCGGAATTATACCTCTTCGCCTGACGGAAAACAAAGAACCGGATATATTACAAAAGGACCGGAGTACCTGACTGTTTTCAACGGAGAGAACGGTAAAAATATGGCTACCGTCCCCTTTGAGGTGGAAAGGGGAGAGGCTTCAACCTGGGGTGATTTCTACGGCAATCGCGTGGATCGGTTCCTGAGCTGTGTCGCTTATCTGGATGGGGAACATCCGAGTATCGTGATGGGACGTGGCTATTACACCCGACTCACTTTATCAACCTGGGATTTTCGCGACGGAAAACTCACGAAACGCTGGATCTACGATTCCGGAACAGCGAAAGGCAATGGCGCTTACGGGCAGGGAAATCATAACCTGAGTGTAGGTGATGTGGACGATGACGGTAAAGATGAAATCATCTATGGGGCTTCTGCCTTTGACGATAACGGAAAACTCCTGTATAGTACAGGTCTGGGACACGGCGATGCGATGCATCTTTCCGATCTGGATCCCGACCGACCGGGAATGGAAGTGTGGGAGGTGCACGAAGAACATCAGGCTGCTTATGGTTATGAACTGCACGATGCCCGTACCGGAAAGATTTTATGGGGAGTCAATACCGGCACAGATAATGGACGTGGTTTGTCGGCCGATATTGATGCCAGTCACCGCGGATTTGAGATGTGGAGCATTTCCGGAGAAGGGGTTTACGACTGTAAAGGAAAGAAGATCTCTGACAATAGACCTTCGATTAATTTCCGGATTTACTGGGATGGAGACCTTCAGGATGAACTGTTGGATGGGACAAAACTTGATAAATGGACAGGAGATGGTACGACTCGCTTAATGAATTTCAGAGACTATAATAACGCCAAATCTATCAACGGAACTAAATCGAATCCCTGTCTCAGTGCTGACCTTTTAGGGGACTGGCGGGAAGAGGTTTTGTTTTATAATAGTGCCGATCCCAGTCAGTTGTTACTTTTTACCACCATTATCCCGACCAATTATCGTCTCTATACCCTGATGCACGATCCGGTTTACCGGCTTGGAGTTGCCTGGCAGAATACTTCATACAATCAACCTCCTCATTTGGGAAGTTATATCGGTGATGGCCTGGAGAAAATTTCATGGCCCAATATTTATACTGTGAAAAAGAGATAAGGGGGTAAATACATGAAAAGGCAATTATCTGAAACAATGGATTCAGATGATTGCCTTTCTTTTTTGAGAACGTGTGTTTAGTTCGCAAATACCTGATTGTTACCAAAAGTGATGTATATGCGGTTTTACATATTCATCATAGATGTTCTGAATAGCGATCAACTTTTCATTAGATATATCAGAAAATTTCAACGCTTCCAGATTCTGGGTAACCTGCCCGGGTCGTGAAGCGCCTGGAATAATCGTACTCACCTCTTTGTGCATCAAAATCCAACGCAGAGCCATGGGGGCGAGATTCGCCTGGTCGGGAAATAATGATTTCAGTTTATCAACTGCAGCAAGTCCTGTTTCATAAGGAATTCCGGCAAATGTTTCCCCGCGGTCAAACCATTCCCCGTTACGGTTACTCTGACGGTGGTCTGTAGCTTCAAATTTAGTATTCTTTGAATAGGTTCCGGTAAGCAAGCCACTGGCCAATGGAACGCGCACGATGATTCCGATATTTTTTTCTGCTGCCCGTTGGAAGAAGAGCTCCTGCGGACGTTGGCGGAATATGTTGTAGATGATTTGTACGGTGGTTACATTGTCGTACTCGATGGCTTTCAGCGCCTCTTCCACCTTCTCCACGCTTACTCCCAGATTCAGAATTTTACCTTCAGCCTTCAGTTTGTCAAATTCCGCGAATATCTCCGGACGGTAATAGACCTCTGTCGGTGGACAGTGCAGCTGGATCAGGTCGATGCACTCCAGTCCCAACCGTTTCAGGGAGTCCTCCACATACTTGCGTAATACCTGTGGGGTATAACCGGCATTGATGTGAGGTTGTATCTGTCGGCCACATTTTGTAGCAACATATATCCGTTTTCCACATTCACGTACCGCTTTTCCCACGGCTTTTTCACTTTCCCCGGATTCATACACATCGGCAGTATCGATAAAATTGATTCCTGCATCAATTGCTTCACGGAGGGATTTTGCCGCCAGTTCATGGTCGAAGCCCGAGCCCCATTTTCCACCCACCTGCCAGGTGCCGAGAGATATCTCGGATATTTCAAAGCCTGTTTTACCTAAAGATCTGTAGTTCATAATCTAATTTGTTGTTTTATTGTTTGTCCTGTTTCTTGTTTTTCTTTATCAGAGTCATATTCGGCTTCAGAAATGAAAGCTTTATTAGAACGGATTTCTATAGCTTTAGTTTAAAGACTATAATCTTATTATTTGTGAAATGTCTCACTCCTTTTTTAATGCCATGGAGCCACCTTTTCCCTTAGAAATAATTCGCAGTATCTGGATGTTTAATCAAAATACCTTCTGATATGTACGGTTCAGCGTATCGTTTTAGACGGTACGGCGAAGTCAGCTTTTAATCTAAAATATATAGCCTGTAATTTATAGTGAATTGTTAGTGTTTGTTTTGTAAATATACCGGATTGTAAGTTGGTGTACGGTGCAACAAAGCAACCAGTAACGGAGGAGTAACGGAGGAGTAACGGAGCAATAAAGGAGATAAAACGGTGTAGATCCGTTTATCTATTGGTGGAATGTGTTTTAGATAGTGTGAAGTATTTGTTTGGGTGAGAATTCCTTATCTTTGGATGGTTGTATTTTGCCACCGTTGAAAGTTATTTGTGCGGTAAATATAGTAACTAATCACCGCATTTATGCGGTGAATGGATAAATTATTCGCTGTAAAATAAGGGAAAAAGAGTTTTAAAGTTTTTATCGCAATCCAAACCGGCTTTACCATATATGGTTAAGGGTATAATGTTCTATATAAAAATTATTTATGATAAGACAATAAGGTAAGGCCGGAGGCCTTATTTTTATAACGACGAAGCCAGAGGCTATCGCCGAACGGGGTGTGTACCCACGGTTATTGATATTTGCCCACTTCGTGGACAATTTGCTCGAAGTGGTCTGAAAGACCTTAATTTGAATAACCACGGGTGAAGCCCGTGGAAGATGATCCGAAATACAAGTGCGTCCCCGAAAGGGGCAAATAAATCATAAATGGTAACCATTCGCATAAAAAAAAGGAAGCCTGACTTTGCAGTCAGGCTTCCTTTTTTTAGCGAATTATCTTGTTGGGATATTGGTTCGAATTAATTGTGCACCACTTTAAACAATCGTTTGAAGCGAATACCGCCATCAAACAAGCTGCGGTCTTTGTCGAGAGACAACCAAATGAGGATTGGTTTTCCTACCACATGATCTTCAGGAACGAATCCCCAGTAACGAGAGTCCGCTGAGTTGTGACGGTTATCGCCCATCATCCAGTAGTAATCCATTTTAAAGGTATATCGATCGACCTGTTTGTCGTTGATAAAGATCTTTCCGGCCTTTACCTCCAGCTTATTACCTTCGTAATCGCGTATGCAGCGTTCGTAGATCGGTAGATTCGTCAGGCAAAGAAGCATCGTTTTTCCTTTTTTCGGTATCCATAGTGGTCCGTAATTGTCGCGAGACCAGATTTTGCTGCTGTTGAGCGGGTAAACGCTGCCGCCCATTAGATAGTCGGGCTCAATAATGGTTTTGACGATGGCTTTATTTTGCTTCAGTTTGTTAAGCGCATCGTTGGTGAGCGGGAAGTGATAAACCGGGGTGAATTGGCCGTCGGCATTGGCCGTAAAGCCAAGTTGTCCCTTCCATTCATCGCTTATCATCTGGATATCGTCTTTGCTGATCTCCAGCGTACGTAAATACTCTTCGCTAAGCAGGGCACCATTCGTTTGCACAAAGTAGTTGAATTGCAGGTGCTCCGGATTTACCGTTTTTTTCTGATTGATGTAAATCTGATTGTTAATGATCTGCAATACATCACCGGGTAAGCCTACGCAACGTTTCACATAGTTTTCGCGACGGTCAACCGGACGGAAAACAAGATCGCCATAAGTTGCTTTGTTTGCTTTTACGATTTCACGACCAATGGCCATACATCGATTGGCATATTCGGTATGATTCATTGAATCTTTCACGAAGTTTTGCCCCATGCTTTGTAATTGGTTTACACCTTCGCTGTAGCAAGAGGTATAATAGTCAGGGTTTTGCACCTTCAATGCAACCGTGTCGCCGGCAGGGAAGTTAAACACCACAATATCGTTGCGTTCTACATTTCCGAAACCGGAAAGACGTTTGTACTTCCATTGCGGCCAATCGATATACGATTTACAGTCGAAGATGGGTAAAGTATGTTGCGCCAATGGGAATGACAACGGTGTGTTGGGTACGCGTGCACCAAAACTTACTTTACTTACAAACAAAAAGTCACCGACAAGCAACGTCTTTTCGAGTGAAGAAGAGGGGATTTTGTAGTTCTGGAAGAAAAAGGTGTTGATGAAATAAACGGCAATCAATGCGAAAGCAATAGCGTCGACCCATTCCATAACTTTACGGGCAGATTTGTTTTCCCACTTTTTCCAGAAACCGAAGTTGATGTATTTGGTCAGATAGATATCAAATATCAGGAGTATCCCCGGTAAAATCCAAAGGTTTCTTACCCAAATGGCAAACAGGAGGTAGAGAACAGTCGCAATTCCGAATTTGATCCACTGCTTTGGCGCAAATTTTTTCATAGATTATTTGGTATTAATGATCTTTTTTCCTGCGAAATAAAAGTCCACCGATAAAAGCATAAAGGCTTGTAGCAGCGGACTTATATAGAATATTATTTAGAATTTCATCATGTCTTCCATGGTCAGGAAGCCTTTTTTACCTGCGGTAAATTCGGCTGCCACCACAGCTCCAAGAGCAAATCCTTTGCGGCTTTTAGCATCGTGAGTGATGGTGATGCTGTCGACAGCCGAGTCGTAAATGATCGAGTGGTAGCCGGGAACTTCGCCTTCGCGGATCGCTTCGATCGCCAGTTCGTTCGTGTTGTTGCTTTCGTCGCTCAACGCCCATTTGGTTTTGCGGTCGATGTTTTCGATTACGCCTTCCGCTAAGGTAATCGCTGTTCCGCTTGGTGCATCCAGTTTGTGGATGTGGTGAATTTCAGTCATCTTCACATCGTAGTCAGGGAAATGATTCATCATTTTAGCCAAATGTTTGTTCAATGCGAAAAAGATGTTTACACCCAGACTATAGTTTGATGCATAGAAAAATGTTTTTCCGGCAGCGCAAGCCTCTTTAATTTCGGGCATATGATCGAGCCATCCGGTGGTACCTGCCACAACGGGCATATCTACAGAGAAACATTTGCGGTAGTTTCCGAGCGCTACCGAAGGAGCTGTAAATTCAATCGCGACTTCCGCGCTTCTGAAAGCTTCGGAGGTGAAATCATCCGGATTGTTTACATCGATAATACTTACGATTTCGTGTCCTCTGCTGATTGCGATCTGTTCGATTTCGTGTCCCATTTTGCCGTAGCCGATCAATGCTATTTTCATAAACGATACTTTATTTGAAATATTCTGTGGAAATTGAATTTCGGAGTGTTTAATTCCGTTATTATTGTTTAATTTGCAAAGATATAGTTTTATCCCTGAAAATTGGATGGGGGAATCTAAAAAACCCATAAACACTTGATTCTTTACGCTAATGGAACAATTGTTACAATACATCTGGAAGTACAGGCTCTATCAATCCAGCGCATTGCTGACGGTGGATGGTGCAGCCGTGGAAGTGATCGACGGCGGACAGCACAATACACATGCCGGACCTGATTTTTTCAATGCCAAAGTGAAGCTGGGCGGTACGGTCTGGGCGGGTAATGTAGAGATTCACCTCCGTTCGTCCGATTGGATGCGACATGGGCATCATCTGGATAAATCATACGATTCGGTGATCCTGAATGTGGTGGAAGTTCACGATGCCGAGATTCTGCGTACCAACGGAGAGCCGGTTCCGCAAATGGTGCTGCCTTTTCCCGAAGAAGTGCGGGAGCATTACCGCCATCTGGTAAATGCCGATTCGACAATCCCCTGTAGCATGCAGTTGGCGGAGATGGATCCGTTTCTTTTTTCATCGTGGAAAAATGCGCTGCTTACCGAACGGCTCCAACGCAAGACGGAAGCAATCCGGAGCTTATTGGAACAGAATAAACAGAATTGGGAGGAGGCTTTCTATGTCACGCTGTTGCGCAGCTTGGGACTGGGCATTAATAATGATGCATTTGAACGACTGGCGCGCAGCCTGCCGCTGAGTTTTATCCTGAAACATGCCGATTCGTTGCTTCAGGTTGAGGCGTTCTTTTTCGGTCAGGCGGGATTGCTGGAGGTGGATAATCCCTCGAATGCATATCTGCAACTGTTGCAACGCGAATATTCTTTCCTGCAAAATAAATTCAACCTGAAGCCCATTGAAAAAGAGGCCTGGCGTTTCCTGCGCCTTCGTCCGGCCAACTTTCCGCACATTCGCCTGGCACAACTGGCGGCCCTTTATCACCGGACACCGATGCTTTTTGCTAAAGTGATGCAGCTGCATTCGCCCGAAGAGTTTTTCATTTTGATGGAGGTGGAGCCCAATGTGTATTGGCAGACTCATTACGATTTCAAGTCGGAGTCGGCTAAACGGAACAAGCGTTTAGGCAACACGGCTTTGCAAGTCGCTTTAATCAATGCAGTAGTGCCGATGATGTTTGCTTACGGAACTGCGGTGGGGCAGGAGGGATTCTGTGACCGGGCGCTTTTGCTGCTTGAATCGGTGAAAGGGGAAGACAATTCCATCGTCCGTGCGTGGAAAGCGGCAGGCGTAGCAGTGGATTCGGCTTTCGATTCGCAGGCTGTTTTACAGTTGCAGAAAGAGTATTGCGATAAAAAGAAATGTCTCTACTGTAGGATTGGGCATCGGATACTGAGCCGGAAATAAAAAGCGATCTCACCGAGTCCCTCAAAAGCAATTCTCCGTGTAACGAATAATTTGTGTATTTTTGCCGTCGAAAAATGTACCGCATCCGGAGCAAAATTCCGGCAAAATCATATTCTGAATGAAACGTCAATTCCCCAGCCTAAATTTAGGTTTCCTTTTTACCTTATTATTAGTGGTTTCGTCCTGTGCCAATATCGGCCGTCCGGGAGGTGGACCGATTGATGTCACTCCTCCGGTGTTGGTGAAAAGCACACCGACTCAAGGGCAAACATTCTTCAATAAGAAGAGGATTGAGATCGAATTTAATGAGATCATTCAGGTGGAAAAGGCGTCGGAAAAAGTGACGGTCTCTCCCCCGCAACGTAATCAGCCAGAGATTTATACTTCAGGCAAAAAGATTATAGTGGAACTGAAAGATTCACTGCGCAAGAATACCACCTACACAGTCGACTTCTCGGATGCCATTGTGGATAATAACGAGAAGAATCCATTCAATAACTTCGCGTTGTCGTTTTCGACCGGAGCTACCATCGATAGCATGGAAGTGTCGGGTGTGTTGCTCAATGCCGAAGACCTGGAGCCTGTAACCGGTATGTATGTGGGATTGCACCGCGATCTGGCCGATTCGGCATTTCGGAAACAACCATTTGAAAAGGTTACCCGCTCCGATATTTACGGTCATTTTACCTTGAAAAATGTGGCAACCGGTCGTTATCGCATATACGCATTGAAGGATGCCAACGGTGATTTCAAATTTGACCAGCCGGGCGAAGATATTGCTTTCCTTGATTCTGTGATTGTGCCGTCGTTCGATTATCGGGATCGTCAGGATACGCTTTGGAAAGACAAAGTGAAACATGTGGTAGATACGGTTCGGACGATGAAAGGCAAGAATTATTATCCGAATAACCTGCTTCTGCGCTCCTTCAACGAGAGCTTTAAATCGCAATATCTCGACAAAACCGAGCGCAAAGAGCGCAATCACTTATTGATTACGTTTGCGACGGCAGCTAAGGAGTTGCCTAAACTTCGTCCGCTTAATTTCCCCGAAAAGAACTGGGCCATGCTTGAACGTAGCGCGACCAACGATACGCTGAATTTCTGGATCAAAGATTCAACCATTTATAAAAATGATACGCTACAGCTCGAGGCTACCTATCTGTACACCGACACGTTGCGTAATCTTTCACCCAAAACCGATACGTTGAAATTCGTATTTAAAGATATTAAATTGGCTTCGGCTAAGAAGGATAAAAAGAAGAATGGCAAAGAAGCGAAAGTGGTGATGCCATCGCTGACGGTGGATGCGAAATTTGGCGGTTCTCTGGAGATCTACGAAAACCTGCTGTTTACCATGCCTGTCCCTTTAGATAGTCTGGATGAAAAGAAGATCTATTTCGATGAGAAAAAAGATACGTTATGGAAACCGTTGAAAACGCCACCCCTTCTACAGGATTCGCTCAACATCCGGCAATACATGATGAAATATAAGTGGACTCCCGGCCAGGAATACCGGTTGACCGTCGATTCGGCGGCAATGTATGGTATCAACGGCCTTTGTAATAATAAAATTGAGAAGACCTTTAAAGTGAAAGCGGTCGAAGAGTATTCGGGCCTTTTCCTCAAGATTAACAGTGTGCGCGACAGCGCTTTTGTGGAGCTGCTCAATGAGAGCGACAAACCTGTGCGTCAAGAGCGCGTAATCAAAGGTGTTGCCGAATTTTACTACGTAAAGCCGGGGTCTTATTATGCCCGTCTCGTTCTTGACAAAAATAATAACGGGAAATGGGATGCCGGGAAGTTCGAACGCAAGACCCAGCCTGAGGATGTCTATTACTATCCCGGTAAGTTCCAGCTTCGTACCAACTGGGATGTTGAACAGGATTGGGATCCGAAAGCCAACCCGCTCGACAAGCAAAAGCCGCGCAAGCTGGTGAAAAATAAACCGAAAGAGAGGGTCAAACGTGATGCTCAGGGCAAAGAGATCAAACAGCCGGAGAATAAGGAGGAACAAGAGTTTACCACGGAATAAGATTGCATTTATATTATTGACGCCGCGATTATCATTACGATAGTCGCGGCGTTTTTTTAGAGTAGTTCATCGGTTTTATAAGGGCGCTCACTTGTTTCGCTGCGCTCCTGACGGATTATTCCGGGGTGATGGGCATTCAATCATTCCACTCAAGGCATTGCCTTGGGCTAAGATACGTTGCTACTTCGGAGCGTCAGCTACAAAAGTCGTACCAATTCACACTTTATACCATCAAAAAAGGGACATATTCTCATCAATATCTATTTTTAGAAATAAATAATTATTCTAATTTATTAAATTTGCGACCATTAACACCTAACATAAAAACAACACACAATGAAAAAGACGATTCTCTCGCTGATGATGATGGGCTCGCTCGCGCTTTCGGCGCAAAACACGCCTGCCAAAATCACCGTTCATGCCGATCAGGCAAAGACCAAAATTCCGAAAGAGATCTACGGACAGTTTGCAGAACACCTTGGCACCTGTATCTACGGAGGTATCTGGGTGGGTGAAAACTCCCCGATCCCCAACATCAAAGGTTATCGTACCGATGTATTCAACGCGCTGAAAGACCTGCAAGTACCCGTGATGCGCTGGCCGGGCGGTTGCTTTGCCGACGAATACCACTGGACGGACGGCATTGGTCCGAAAGAGAAACGTCCCAAAATGGTAAATAACAACTGGGGTGGCGTGGTCGAAGACAACAGCTTCGGTACGCATGAATTTCTCAATCTCTGCGAAATGCTGGGCTGCGAACCATACATTAGTGGCAACGTGGGTAGCGGTACCGTGGAAGAGCTTGCCAAATGGGTGGAATACATGACCTCTGGTGGAGAAAGCCCGATGGCCAACCTGCGCCGCCAAAATGGTCGTGAGAAACCGTGGAAGGTAAAATACCTCGGCGTGGGTAACGAAAGCTGGGGTTGCGGTGGTAGCATGACGCCCGATTATTACTCTGACCTTTATCGTCGTTACTCGACCTATTGTCGCGAATTTGACGGCAACAAGCTCTATAAAATCGCCAGTGGTGCAAGTGATTACGACTACAACTGGACTAAGACGCTGATGAAAAATGCAGCCGGACACATGAACGGGATCTCTTTGCATTATTATACCGTAAAAGGCTGGAACGGCAGCAAAGGATCGGCTACCAAATTCGATAAAGACGAATACAACTGGACGATGGCCAAATGTCTGGAAATCGAAGAGGTGGTAAAAAAACACATCTCCATCATGGATAGCCTCGATCCGAAGAAACGCGTTGGACTGCTCGTAGATGAGTGGGGTACCTGGTGGGATCAGGAACCAGGCTCACACCCGGGATTCCTCTACCAGCAAAACACCATGCGCGATGCTTTCGTGGCGGCTCTGACGCTGAACGTTTTCAACAAATATACCGATCGCGTAAAAATGGCTAATATCGCTCAGGTGGTGAACGTACTTCAGGCGATGATCCTGACTGACGGACCCAAAATGGTGTTGACCCCGACCTACCACGTGTTCAAAATGTACAAAGGACACATGGATGCGACCAACCTTCCGCTGGACGTGCAGTGCGAAGAGCTCTCGTCAAAGGGTAAAAAGTTCCCTGCCGTGAGCGCATCTGCATCGAAAAACGACAAAGGCGGTATCCTGATTACTTTGGCTAACGTGGATCCCGAAAAAGAGCAGAAAGTGGAAATCGCTTTTGCCGGTCTGAAATCGACTAAGATAAACGGAACCATCCTCACCGGTAAAGGCATTGAGTCATACAACTCTTTCGACAAGCCGAACGAAGTAACTCCTGCTGTTTTCAAAGGGGCTAAAATCACCAAAACCGGTATTTCAGTTACGCTTCCTGCTAAATCGGTTGTGGCGCTGGAACTGTAAATCAGATTGATTAAGATGAAAGAGGCTCATAACGACAAAATGTTTTGAGCCTCTTCCTTTTTTTATAATCAGATATGTTCTTACAATTCAATTTTGGATAGTATTTCCTTGCTATCCGAATCTTTGATTATTAATGTGTCAGCTTTTATTGTACAGTTGACATCATATTGGCGATATTTATCAAAGAGATATTTTACAGCAATAATTCCAGGTAAAATATTTTTTTCTTGCCGTATTACAATGCCATAAGAAGTCGTTGCACCTCCATCAGTGCGGTAAACAACAATTCCTTTTCCAACTTCATGAATTTTTTGAAAGGTCAAATCTACTCTTGAATCAGGAATAAATAAAAGCGCAAAGAATATATAAACCGAACTAATGATTGAGAAGATTGAAAAGAAGGTGATATTGAGAATCCGCGTGGACGTCTTTTTTAAGAAGAATGTAAAAAGGAAGCATACTATAGGTAAGATAGCAACAAAAATACCAAATACACTATTGTTTAATTCGTTTGTAAATCGGACATAAGGAATAAGCCTATTTAACAAAGCTAATCCCCATATTGACATCAAAATTAGAATCCATTTTCCTGCTTTCATCATTTTTTTCTCCTTTGGCAAATATAGGGATAATTAGAAGACAATTATAATAAGGATCTATTGGTTTAGCTAGATATACGGATATTCATTTAAAATAAAAACGCCTCAAACTTCTAAATGTAGTTTGAGGCGTTTCCTGTCATTGACCTATTGGTGAATCACTTAAATTTACCTAACAACTCCTTCACCGCATCTTTATGTACGGTGAACGACATCATTTTGAGTTTGAAATAATCTTCACTAAAGAAGTAGTAACCAAACTCAGGCGCTTTCGGATCGTTGTTTTTTGAACCCGCACCGGAATCCTTGATCAGGAACCAGTCTTTGCCGTCGCCGTTGTAGTTTTCCACATAACCGATCAGGTGCATGCCGTGGTCGTCGGTGGTTGTTTTGTTGGAGAACCGGAACTGGCGTGCATCGTCATTGATATAAGCCGACGGAATATCGAAGTCGGGAATCACCGCACATTGCGTTTCGCGAAGGAAACCCGATTCGGATGTATCTCCACCGATAGCTACAGTATAACCGTTACGAATGGCCTGTTTGACCGCCTTCATATACTCATCGAGCGGAACATTGTAATAGGCTTCACTGTGCCACCAGTTGTCGGCCACCTCATATTCCACCTGTTTCCAGAAAGGCTTTTGCTTGTAGGAAAGAATATCCACAAAGTCATTGGTATTCAGTTTGAGGTACTCTTTCATATAGGTC
The DNA here is from genome assembly GCA_963668555.2 of Bacteroidales bacterium. Taxonomy (GTDB): domain Bacteria; phylum Bacteroidota; class Bacteroidia; order Bacteroidales; family UBA7332; genus CAXXIC01. The sequence goes on along the minus strand of CAXXIC010000001.1, from coordinate 1,405,830 downwards.
ATTGGGGTATATTCTTTGCCATCCACTTTGAATTTCAGGGGAGGTTCTCCCAGATAATGTTTCAGGATATCCCGAATGGTGGCGATGACTTCCTCTTCGTTCCATGCGTTGTTGCTTTTCACCGACTTGAGGTAACTTTCCATTTCGGCAAACATCGCAGTGTGCGTATGATACTGGCGTCCGTTCAGGATTCCGGCATAAGCGGATTGCGGCACCAGACCGTATTTATTGGTCAAACGAACCAATGCGTTAGACTGGGAACCTTGTGAAAACTCGGAATTACCGCGTTCCTGCACGAAGCGACGGGCTTTATCCACATACTCCCAGTAAGCATTGTACATCTCCGAGAGTTTCACCTTCTTTCGGGTCAGGCGAAAAACCTCCGATTCATAGAACGAAGTGGTACAGAAATCCCAACAAGTACCGGCTGCACCCTGCGAGATGGGAGGATTCGCCCAATACTGTTTGTACAGACTGACTTTATTGGGCAGGTTCAATCCGGTGTGATCCATCACGAATTTCAGCTTTGGCGCCACCGGTGACAGCGAATCATTGACCCGCTTCACATCTTTCATAATCACATCTTCGTAAAAACCACCTTTCGGGGGAACAATCATATTCCCCCTGTCTTTGTTTTGCGCAAAAACTGAAACCCCTGCTCCGACAATCATCAGTACAGAAAGCATACTCAATTTACTCATATTGCTCTTAATTTTAAATGGAAGACTTTTCGCTCTCCGAAAAGCCTGTTAATATACTATTTTTCTGTTGATGAAAGTTTATCCTTTGCGAATCGCTTCTACCTCAGCCACCGTTTTGGGCTTCGGTTTACCTAATCTGATCGCACCGTTTTCGGTCATCAGAAAATCCTCTTCATTACGGATGCCGCCGAAATTACGGAATCTCTCCACTTCACGCCAGTTGATGAAATCATTGAACAGACCTTCCGCTTTCCATTTGTCCATAAGCTCCGGGATAAAATAAATACCCGGCTCGATGGTAAAGACGTGTCCCGGCTTCAACGGTTTGGCCAAACGGAGTGACTTTAATCCGAATTGAGTGCTTTTCGGTTCACCATCGTAGCCGACCCACACTTCACCCAAGTTCTCCATATCATGCACATCGAGTCCCATCATGTGACCCGTTCCGCAAGGCATAAACAGAGCATGAGCTCCCCGGGCTAAGGCATCTTCGGTGTCGCCTTTCATCAAGCCTAAAGACTTCATGCTTTCAGTAATGGAGCGACAAGCAGCAAAATGCGCCTCTTTGAACGGTTTGCCCGGTGCCAGTGCGTCAATGGCGGCCTGATGAGCGTTCAGACTCATCGAGTAGATCTCCTTTTGTATAGTTGTAAACGCCCCATCGACCGGAAATGTACTCGACAAATCACCACAATAATGCGAAAATGTTTCCGCACCCGCATCCAACAACAATAAGTCACCGCTTTTCAATACATTTCCGTGGTAATGATTGTGCAACGTTTGTCCGTTGATCGTGGCGATGATCGGAAACGAGATTTCACCATTAGCGGCATGTGCAATTTCATAAACCCGCGCGGCAATCTGTGCTTCGGTTATTCCGGGACGCGCGATCTGCATGGCTGCCACGTGCATATCCACCGACAGAGTGACTGCTTTTTCAATTTCCGCAATTTCTTCAACAGACTTGATTTCCCGTTGGGCAACCACGGCCCGGATTAATTCCGTCGAAGCTTTCCCGCTCAACATGCCGGGAGCAAGCTCAAGCCAATGGATCAGTTGGAGTTTATGCGCCGAACGGTAAGGCGGAAGAAAATGGATCGGTTGTTTATGATTCCGTGCGATTTGTAAAGCGTTGTATAGGTCGCTAAATGGGTGTGTCTCTGTAATTCCAGCCTGGAAAGCCCGCTCTGCAATAGTAGGTTGCGCCCCCATCCAAACGATATCATCAATCGTATAATCATCCCCGTAAATGATTTCGTGTTGATTGTCAATATCAATCAAGCCAACCAGTCCGGGGAAATCAATGCCGAAATAGTAGAGAAAAGTGCTATCCTGCCGGAAATGGTAGCAATTATCGGCATAGTTCATCGGGCTTTCTTCGTTTCCCAAAAGGAGAATCAGGCCTGAACCTACTTTTTCGCAAAGCGTTTTGCGGCGTTGGATATAAATTTCTTTGTCAAACATAATGATCAACGGTTTATGTAAACATTTCGAAAGTTTTGGACTTTGGAAAAGTTGGTGCGATTCTAAAATCCTTCGTGTTCCGTCCGATTAATAATCTCATTTTGTAAATCCAGGCCCAGATCGTTGAAGTAGTCGCTGTAACCCGCTACACGCACGATCAGGTTGCGGTATTTCTCCGGATGCTTCTGGGCATCGCGAAGGGTGGAGGCATTGACCACATTAAATTGGATGTGGTGACCGTCCATGCGGAAGTAACTACGGACCAGGCCGGATACTTTGCGGATCGCGGTATCGTCTTCGAAGAAGTTCGGGCTGAATTTCTGATTCAACAACGTCCCTCCTGTGCGCAGGTGATCGATCTTCGCGGCAGATTTCACTACTGATGTCGGACCGTTTTTATCAGCGCCCTGAACCGGTGAGATGCCTTCCGAGACAGGAACACCGCTTCGGCGACCGTCGGCACTGGCGTGCATCACGCTACCGAAATATACGTGGCAGGTCGTCGGCAAAAGATTGATCCGGTAAGCTGCACCGCGCGGACTGGTATGTCCGTTCACCGCATCGTGATAGATGTTGAACACATCCACCAACTGATCATCAGCCGCATCGTCATCATTGCCGTACTTCGGTGTTTTGTAAAGCAATTTGTACAACCACTCATCCGCATCATTGAAATCACTTTCCAAAACCTGTACAAAATCAGGCAAGGCAATCGCTTTTTCCTCAAACACATGCATCTTCAACGCCGTGAGTGAATCGGTAATGGTACCCATTCCCACACCCTGAATGTAGTTGGTATTGTAACGTGCTCCTCCCGTGATGTAATCCATTCCCCTTGCTACACAGTCATCAATGATCAATGAAAGGAACGGTGTGGGGATATGCGTCATGAATATCTTCTCAATCGTATTATTTCCGATGATTTTGATACGGAGGAAATGCTCCACTTGTGCTTTGAAGGCAGCAAGGAGATCGGCGTATGTTTTAAATTCAGATGGTTGGCCAGTGTGTAGACCGATCTGTTTTCCGGTGCGGGTATCGAAGCCGTCGTGCAACGTTAGTTCCAGAATTTTCGGCAGATTGAAGTAGCCGCACAGGATGTAGCTCTCCGTACCAAACGCTCCACTCTCCACGCAACCGCTGGCACCGCCATTGCGGGCATCTTCTACGCTTTTGCCCTGAGCCGTCAGCTCCTTGACAATGGCATCGGTATTGAATATAGAAGGTTGTCCGAATCCGGTCTTCGTAATTTTCACTGCACGGTCGATAAAGCTGTCGGGATTCAGTCGGCTCAACTGCACCATCGAACTGGGCTGCAACAGGCGCATCTCTTCGATAACATCAAGCAGAATGTACGACATCTCATTCACCGCATCCGTTCCATCCGGTTTCAATCCGCCCAGATTGATCAGCGCAAAATCGGTGTAAGTATTACTTTCCAACGCCGTGATGCCCACTTTCGGAGGAGCCGGATGGTTATTGAATTTCACCCAAAACGATTCAAGCAACTCCACCGCTTCTTCGCGGGTAAGCGTTCCGGCTTCCGTTTCGGCTTTATAGAAAGGATAAAGATGTTGATCGAGGCGGCCGGGATTGAAGGAGTCCCACGGGTTGAGTTCCGTGACCACGCCGAGGTGGACAAACCAGTAATGTTGCAATACTTCGTGAAATGTTTGCGGAGCATGAGCCGGTACACGACGGCAAACGCGTGCCATTTCCAGCAGTTCGGCTTTGCGGGCAACATCTTGTTCTTCCGCAGCCAATGTTTCCAGCTTATCGGCATGACGGTTGGCAAACATCACGATGGCGTTGGCCACGATTTTCATCCCCTTCAGCTCTTCCATCTTGTCAAACGCCCGGGGATCATTTACCCAATCGAGCAAAGCCATGCTCTCGTCAATATCAACAAGAATGTCAAGCATTCCCTTTTGGAAAATCTTGTAACCGGCCACGGTATGCCCCGGGGCACGTTGTTCCATAAATTCGGTAAAGATACCGGCAGCGTAAGCATCGTGCCATTCGGTAGTCATGCTTTGCATGATACGGTCGCGGTTGGAACGGCCGTTCCAGAAAGGAATAATGGTTTCTTCAAATGCATTCCGCGTGGCTTCATCTACCCGAAACCAAACCTTCTCACGCGTGTTCAGAATATCAAGATCCTGCAACGAGTGTACCGTAATTTCGGGATAGGTGGGCGTAGCTTTCGGAGCAGGCCCGCGTTCACCAACGATCAGTTCCAGATCATTGATGCAAATGGTTTTGTTGGCCAGGATGTATTCAAACGATTTGCCCCGCTGTACCGGGATGGAATCCCCGAATGCGATATGATTTTTGTAAAATTCGGTAATCAGCAAACCTCTTTCCGCCGAAATAGAGTTGATGGCGTTAAGGCTTTGTTCACGCAGTTTTTCTATTCTTGGAGTCATATTTTTTGTATATTTTCAGCTGTTAGAGACGTGGCATGCCACGTCTGTACTATTTGTAATAAAAATCTGTGTCAATCGATTCAAATCTGTGTCATCGGTTTGCTAACTTATCCACCGATCTTCACCATAAAACCGCTGGATTCAAAGCGTTCTTTTACTTCGGTGAGTTCCTGTTTATTCATCGACTTCATTGTTTTGAAATCATTCGCCATTCCCAGGCGGTCATACTTGTGCGCCGCCGTATTGTGATAAGGCAAAAGATCGACTCCCTCCGGCTGATGTTTCAGCGAAGTGAGGAAATCGAGCGTTTTGTTGATATTCTGATCAGTAAAAGTGATACCTTCTACGAGAGGAATACGGATGCGCACGTTAGCTCCCGATTCCAGGAGGCGTTGCAGATTCGACAGGATAAGCTGGTTCGATACGTTTGTGTTTTGCTTATGAGCAGCATCGTCCATCAGTTTCAGATCGTAAAGAAACAGATCGGTATATCGGGCTACTTTTTCTAATGTAGTCCATGAAGAAAAGCCGGACGTATCTACTGCGGTATGCATACCTTCCGCTTTGCAGGCTTGAAGTGCTTCTATCAGAAATCCGTGTTGCTGCAATGGCTCCCCACCGGAGAAAGTGACTCCTCCTTCCGACTCTTCCATGAAGATTTGCTCTTTGCGGAGCTCTTTCATCAGTTTGGTGACGGAGATTTCACGACCGATGGATTCCTCTTCGGTAAAGGTCTTATCACCGATGCGCACAGTTTTCGGCACGGAGCAGATTTCAGTACTCATGCTTTCGGGATTGTGACACCAGCGGCATGCCAGCGGACAGCCTTTAAGAAACACAGTGGTACGAATGCCGGGACCATCGTGTACGGCAAAACGTTTGATATCGAAAATGATACCGTTCATATTTAAATGAAATAAAGGGAAACTAAGAAATAAAGAGAAAAATAAGATAGAAACAGCAAAAAAGGCGCGTTCCCATAAAGAGTTGCTTCGGAGCAACAAAAGAAGAAATATTCGACTAAATCATCCAGCACTCATACAAACCCTTGCCGGATTTGTGGAGCAAATTGCCCTGGTATTTGGATGAGTATTGCATAGAGTGGTTTTGAGTTATTTTCGGCTGCTAAGATAGAAATAATTGAGGAGACGAAGATGCATCAGATATTTAAATTCTGTTGAAACAGGGGATTATATCATAGTCGTCGTAAAATTGCGATGATTATGATTGTCTTTGATAGAGTGAGGACTATTCTTAGGGGATTAAAAGGTTACTTTAAAGAATATTCCAATTTTTCCCTAAGTCAAAGATTAAACAGGTCTGTTGTACCTGATATATTAATACTTTGCTTATAGGTTCTCTATAGGTTGAGTATAGGTTGACTTTACCTATTTACAGATATAACATAGAGATATAATAGTGGTAAGATAGTCATGAAATACTTTTTATAAGGACTATTATATCTATATATTACTACTATATCTATTCTCTATTTCCATTTTTTATACCTAAAGTCAACCTGTAATGAACCTAAAATGAACCTTAAAATAAAGGGTAAATAAAAATAGGCCGGGAAGAATCCCGAAAGAGAATATCCGTCTATTTACTGAACCTCAAAAGAATAATAGACCGGTTAATGGTGTTTCAGTTTAATATTTAGACTAGGTAGATAATTGGAATATTCATTTTGTTTCGGATATGAAAAGATATGTTGAGCGTATCGTATTCTTTAGGGTTTGGATGAAATACAGGCTATTTTTGATCAAAAATAAAATATAAACGCTTTAAACCTGTATATTTGCATAATAAATGATGAAGCATTTAGCCTACATATTATCCCTGTATATTTTGGTACTCCTCGCCATACCGTGCGCAGATGTTCCAACAGATAATTCGTTGAGTAAAGTGGAACTATCTTCCAATGCAACCCATCACCCTCAAAACGATTTGGATCATTGCTCGCCATTTTGTACCTGCAGTTGTTGTGCATGCCCTGTAGTATTCCAGTGTTTTATCTCACATTTCGATTGGGTTTCTTTCCCTCCGGAACACGTATCTACCTATTCCTCTGTTTATATTTTTTCATTCTGTACCTCTTTCTGGCAACCGCCTAAATTAGGTTAATACATCACGTTTCATTTTTCACATCGTATGCATGCCGTTTTATAAAACTGCATGTTGCTTTGCATTTGTATTAATCTAAAACGGTTTCATTATGATAGAACGTATCATTCAATTTTCGATAAAGAATAAATTTATTGTCGGGCTGTTTGTATTGGCATTAATCGGTTGGGGAGGTTATTCGCTAACCCGTTTGCCAATAGATGCAATTCCCGATATTACCAACAATCAGGTGCAGATTATTTCTCAGGCACCCTCGTTGGCCACTCAGGAAGTGGAGAGTTTCATTACCGCACCTATCGAAGTTGCGGTAGCCAACATTCCCGATATTATAGAGCTTCGCTCCATCTCCCGACTGGGATTGTCGGTCGTAACCGTTGTCTTTAAAGACGATGTTGATGTCTATTGGGCACGGCAACAATTGAGCGAACGGCTCAAAGAAGCTGAAGATGCGATCCCTGCCGGATTGGCTAAAATAGAACTGGCGCCGGTCTCAACCGGTCTGGGCGAAATCTTTCAATACCGCCTTGCCGTGGAGAAAGGTTTTGAGAATACATATACACCCATGGAGCTGCGTACCTTGCAGGATTGGACGATACGTCGTGAGATGTTGGGTACTCCGGGTGTGGCTGATATCAACAGTTACGGCGGGTTTGTTAAGCAGTACGAAATTGCTGTAAATCCCGAAAGGCTGAGGGGAATGAACCTGACGCTTACCGATATCTTTCAGGCACTTGAGCGCAACAACGAAAATACCGGTAGCGCTTACATCGATAAAAAGCCTACCGCCTATTTTATCCGGGGTATCGGTCTGGTGAAAACGATAGAAGATATTGAGAAGATTGTCGTAAAAAGTAATCCTTCGGGCACTCCGGTGTTGATTCGGGATGTCGCAACCGTACAATATGGCAATGCAACCCGCTACGGTGCATTAGTGGTAGACAAAACCGAAGCTGTCGGCGGTGTGGTAATGATGCTGAAAGGGGCAAACGCTCACGAAGTGATTGATAACATTGAAACGAGGATACAATCGATTCAAAAATCATTGCCGAAAGGAGTCAAAATAGAACCGTTCCTCAATCGTTCTGATTTAGTGGGGCGTGCGATTGGCACTGTTTCCAGAAACCTGATTGAAGGGGCGCTCATCGTGATCTTTATTCTCGTCTTGTTGCTGGGCAACCTGCGGGCCGGACTAATCGTGGCTTCGGTGATTCCTTTGGCGATGCTATTTGCTATTTCGCTGATGAACCTCTTCGGAGTATCGGGCAACCTGATGAGCCTGGGGGCTATTGACTTCGGGCTGATTGTGGATGGGGCGGTCATCATTGTCGAAAGCGTGGTGCATCGCATATTTATGAGCAAACACCACCATCCGGGTGTCACCAGGCTTTCGCAGCAGCAGATGGACGAAAACGTATTTGAGTCGGCTAAACGCATGATGAGCTCCGCTACTTTCGGGCAAGTCATTATCCTGATTGTATATCTACCGATTATGGCGTTGGTTGGCATCGAAGGCAAAATGTTTCGTCCGATGTCGCAGGTGGTAGCTTTTGCATTGATCGGGGCAGCCATTCTTTCGCTTACCTATGTGCCCATGGCATCGGCTTTGTTCCTGAGTAAAAAGACTGAACACAAACGCAATCTTTCCGATAAACTGATGGATCGGCTGCATAAAGCCTTCAATCCGCTGATTGCTTTTGCGCTCAGACGTAAATTGGCGGTTTCCGTTTCGGCTATTGTGTTGTTCTTGTTCAGTTTGTTCCTGTTTACCCGTCTGGGTGGAGAGTTTATCCCCCAACTTGAAGAAGGGGATCTCGCAGCCGGGGTCATGACTTTGCAGGGTGGTTCGCTCTCGAATACCATTGAAAAAGTGGAAACCGCCAACAAAATATTGCTCGATAATTTCCCGGAAATCAAGCATGTGGTTTGTAAAATTGGAGCCAGTGAAATCCCGACTGATCCTACTCCCATGGAAACGGGCGATTATATTATCACCCTAAAAGATAAAAGTGAATGGACATCCGCCAAAACCCGTGAAGAGCTGGTGGAGAAGATGGAAGAAAAGCTGGTCGTATTGGCCGGGGTTAAGTTTGAGTTTCAGCAACCGATTCAGATGCGCTCCAATGAATTGCTTTCGGGCTCAAAACAGGATATTGCCATAAAAATATTTGGTGACAACCTGAATACGCTAGCCGATAAAGCCGAAGACGTAGAGAAAATCATCCGGCATATTGAAGGCGTCGAAGATATTAACGTGGAAAAAGTAACCGGACTGGCTCAGGTGCAGATTAACTACAACCGCGACCGGCTGGCACAATATGGTTTATCCATCGATGATGTTAATCGTGTGTTGCGGGCAGCTTTTGCCGGAAGTCAGGCCGGAGTAGTGTTTGACGAAGAGAAACGCTTCGGACTGGTCGTGCGTTTAGATAAAGACTACCGCCAAAGCCTCGATGATGTGAAAAGCCTTTCGGTATCCCTCCCCAATGGCGGACAAATACCTTTTGAACAGGTTGCCGATATTCAGATCAAGTCGGGTCCGGCCCAGGTCTCACGGGAAAACACCCAGCGTCGCATCACGATCGGCTTTAATGTCCGTAACCGGGATGTACAGAGCGTAATTGCTGAAGTGACCCAACAGATCGATCATAAGGTCAAACTACCAACCGGCTATACCGTTTCGTACGGTGGCCAGTTCCAAAATCTTGAAGCCGCCAAAACCAGATTGTCTATCGCTGTGCCTGTCGCATTGCTCCTGATATTTGTTTTGCTCTTTTTTACGTTCCATTCGGTAAAACAAACCCTGTTGATCTATACGGCAGTACCCATGTCGGCCATTGGCGGGGTGTTTGCCCTGTGGTTGAGGGGGATGAACTTTTCGATTTCAGCCGGTGTGGGCTTTATAGCCTTGTTTGGTGTGGCGGTGCTTAATGGCATTGTGCTGATTGCCGAATTTAACCGGCTTGAAAAGGAAGGCATAACCGACATCACCGAACGGGTTTTGAAAGGTTTGCATATTCGCTTGCGGCCGGTGATTATGACGGCAGCTGTGGCTTCGCTGGGTTTTTTGCCTATGGCCTTGTCAAATTCAGCCGGAGCAGAAGTTCAGAAACCGTTGGCAACTGTGGTGATTGGTGGTCTTATCACGGCGACCTTCCTGACCTTGGTGATTCTGCCGGTTTTCTATATTCTCTTTTCTTCGCGTAAATTCAGATTTTCATTTAAACGAAAGAGCGTTAAAACGCTTTTTGTTTTGCTGTTGTTCAGTTCATTGTTTTTTATGACAACAAAAGCGCAGCAAGCCAAAACTATCAACCTGCACGACGCGATTCAGATGGCATTGGATAATAATCTGGAGGTTCGTTCATCTGCCTATTCCGTGGATGCCCAAAAAGCACTGAGAGGAGCCTCGTGGGACATTCCCAAAACGGCTATCGAAGGGCAGTACGGGCAGATCAACTCCTATAACAAGGATAAGAGTCTTACCGTGTCGCAATCGTTTGCTTTTCCCACAGTATATATCAACCAAAACAAGCTGGCAAATGCCAACCTCATAAGCAGTGAATGGCAGCTGAAGGCTTCGCATCTCGAAATTGCCACGCAGGTAAAACTGGTGTACTGGCAACTGGCTTATCTGTATTCCAAACATAAATTGTTAGTCTATCAGGATAGTTTGTTTTCAGGCTTTCTTCGGGCAGCCGAACTTCGGGCGAGAACAGGCGAAACCAACCGCCTTGAAATGATTACTGCCCGTTCGCAAAGCCTCGAGGTAAAAAACCAGATGCAACAAGCCACTGCTGATTTGGCTATTTATCGCCAAAAACTGCAAACGCTCTTAAATACCGAATCTGCATTATACATTGCTGACACAGTATTGCATCGTGTCTATTATTTGCCGGTTGCCGATAGTTCGGCGTTAACCGAAAATCCTTCGGCGGCGTATGTGCAACAGCAGGTTGAGGTATTGCGCGTTGAGCAGAATCTGGAGCGTAGCCGTATGATGCCCGATTTTAGTATTGGTTATTTCAGCCAAACCATGCAGGGTATTCAAGAGGTAAATGGAACTTCCCGCTCCTTTGGTTCGGGCGATCGTTTCACCAGTATTCAGGCTGGCATTTCCATTCCTTTGTGGTTTGCTCCTTATTCCTCTAAGATAAAGGCCGCTAAATTGAAAGAGCGGGTTGCTCAAACCAATGCCGAATATTATCGGAAATCTCTCTCGGGCAGTTACCGTTCGTTACTGGATGAGTATGCCAAATACAACAATAGTGTGGTGTATTACGAAAAACAAGCTGTTCCCGAGGCTGAATTAATTATTGATCAGGCCACGCGCAGTTACAAAGCCGGAGCCATGGATTATCTCGATTATATTCTGAACCTGAACAGGGCTTTAGGCATAAAACAAAATTATCTTGATGCCTTAAACGGCTATAATCAAACCATCATTAATTTGGAGTCTGTTACAGGCAAAATATTTTAAATCAGAATTGTTATGACAAAATATAATTTCTTAAAATCAACCGTTCTTCCGATTGTGCTTCTGCTTTTAGTCTCTTGTAACGGTGGTAAAAAGGCGGAATCCGAAGACAAAGAGGTAGAAGTCATTCCCGAAGATATGGTTGAACTAAGGGCTGATCAGGTAAAACTTGCTCGTATTGAAACCGGAACCATTCAAATGCGATCATTGAAGGGGACTCTTAAAGTGAGCGGAACTGTTGCTGTTGCGCCTCAGGGTCTTGCAACCGTATGTATGCCGATGGGTGGGTTTGTGAAAAGCACCGCGCTCATACCCGGCAGTGCGGTACGAAAAGGACAGACGCTGGCAATTCTCGAAAATCAGGAGTTTGTGGATATTCAACAAAACTATCTGGAAGCAAAAAATAAACTCGAATATGCCGAAGCTGAATACAGAAGGCACAACGAACTCTACAAAGAGGATGTCTATTCGCAAAAGAATGTGCAGCAGGTCACCGCAGATTACAAAAACCTCAAAGCTCAGGTGAAAGCGCTGGGCCAGAAGCTTGTGCTTATCGGCATTAATCCCGCCAGACTGCACGAAGATGACATTAGCCGTTCTGTTGCCGTGGTATCGCCCATTTCAGGATACGTGAAAGCGGTAAATGTAAACATTGGCAAGTTTGTTGCCCCTTCCGATGTGCTGTTTGAGATTGTAAACAGCGACAAGCTTTTTCTTGAACTCAATTTGTTTGAAAAAGATGCCAATAAAGTATCCGTTGGCCGGAAAATTCATTTCTTTATCAATAATGAAACCGAACAGCATGAAGCTGTCATTTCCCAAACCGGCAAATCAATCAATCCGGATAAAACGTATAAGATATTTGCAAACGTGGCGGGTGCCTGCAAAAATATATTGCCAGGCATGTATGTAAATGCAATCATTGAAACATCCGGCAACCAAGTAACAGCGCTGCCTTCCGGAGCTATTGTAAGTTTCGAAGACAAGGATTATATCTTTGTCTTCGACAAAAACAAAACTGAAAATGGCAAGCTTTTCACTGAATACCGCATGATAGAGGTGCGTAAAGGCGTTATTGATGGTGGATATACCGAAATAGTATTGCCCAAAGGTTTTGACTTTAAAACTGCCAAGGTAGTTGTGAAAGGTGCATACAACCTGCTTTCGGCCAAGAAAAATGCCGGGGAGATGAGTTGCTGATGGATATTCTCAATACTTCACTCAGGCAGTTGAGAGATAAGCAAGATCATCTTTAAACTTACAAACAACGAAACCCTAGATCAGGACAAACGGCTTTTAGATTGTTGTTTGTCTTGATTTTTCAAATAAAAACTCACTTTTTTGCGTTAAAACAGAATAGCAGAAGGAGTGAATTGTGAGTGGCAAGCTGGAAAAGTCGATCACCGATTACCTATTTTTAGTCCTATCCTCCATTCCTTTCAAAATTATTCCCTAATTTTGAGCGTTAGTTCTTGATTTGACCTCACTTTAATCGATCTAGATGAAGAATAAATTATTGATTCTGTTGGGCTTGATTTTCTGCATTTCCATAAATGCGCAGGATGGACAAAGTGCATTCGGCTTTTTGAGACTTCCAGCTTCGCCATATATCGCAGCATTGGGTGGAACCAATATATCCGTAATCAATCAGGAAAGTTCATCGTCTTTTCAAAATCCGGCATTGTTATCCAGGAGCGGTGATAAACAGTTGAGCTTGAATTATATGAATTATGTTTCGGATATAAACGTGGGCTCTGTGATGTTTAGTCGTACTGCTTCAGCACGTGCTAATTGGGCAATAGGAATGATTTATTCAGATTATGGCAGTTTTAAAGAAACCAGCGAGACGAACGAAGTTCTTGGCGATTTTGCAGCTAAAGATATGGCTTTGCATGGCATCTATTCTTATAAGTTGACGGATGAATGGGCTGCAGGGATTACCGGAAAGGCAATCTATTCTGCTTTTGCCGATTATACGTCTTTTGCCTTGGGCGTAGATTTAGGTTTAAACTATTACAACGAAGAAAAACTATTTTCCTTCGGATTGGCATTGAAAAATCTGGGTGGACAACTCAAGAAATATAGCGATGAATACGAAAATCTCCCCTGGGATTTGCAATTGGGCGTTTCAAAAAAGTTTGCTCATGCACCCTTTCGTTTTCATACAACGTTAAGATATTTAACGGTATGGGATATGTCTCTTCATCGATCTTCGACAACGTCGACAACGACAACGGCTTACACAGGAGGATCCGACAGCTTTCTTAAGACATTAGCTAAACACTGTGTCTTCGGTGTAGACATTCTCCTCTCGGAGAACTTTTATCTGGCTACGTCATATAATCCTAAAACTGCTGACGATTTTAAGGTTGCAGAAAAGAAAGGTATGTATGGCTTTACCCTGGGTGCAGGCGTGAAGATTAAACGCATGCAGGTAGGAGTCTCTGTTTTTCAGCAGCATATAAAAGGAACAACTTTATTGATTGGTTTAACTAAAACCCTGGGAAAGTAACCACCTGGCCCCGAATAACAACCGATTTGTTAATGCTCTTTGCATGAGCAAATTCCTCATAACTTATCTCATATTTTAGATGAAGAAAATTATTATTGCCATCGATGGCTTTTCGTCTTGTGGAAAAAGCACTATGGCAAAAGATCTCGCCCGCGAAATCGGCTACATTTATATTGACAGTGGAGCCATGTATCGGGCATTAACCTACTATTGTCTCCAAAACAGATTGATTAGAAATGGAGTTGTTGACGAACAGGAGTTAGCAGACCAAATGAAACAAATTCACATCTCGTTTGTTTTAAATCCCGAAACCGGAAGACCCGATACCTTTCTCAATGGACTCAATGTCGAAAAAGAGATTCGCACACTCGAAGTTTCTCAGCATGTAAGCATTGTAAGCGCCATTGCATTTGTACGTAAAACGATGGTAGTGCAACAGCAAGAGATGGGGGAGTTGAAAGGTATCGTGATGGATGGTCGCGATATTGGAACAACGGTATTTCCGGAAGCTGAGCTAAAAATATTTGTAACCGCGTCTCCTGAGATCAGAGCTCAACGCCGGCTGGACGAAATGATTCAGAAAGGCGAAAGCGCTTCGTTCGATGAAATATTGGAAAATGTGAAACAGCGGGATTTCCTTGATCAAAACCGGGAGGAAAGTCCACTGCGAAAAGCAGATGATGCCTTATTGCTCGATAATTCTATGTTGACTATTGCTGAGCAGAAGCAGTGGCTATTCTCTCAATTCCAGCGGGTGACAGAAAATTAAATGTATGAAGGATAACGTAATTGTTGAGATTGATAAAGGATCCGGCTTTTGCTTTGGAGTGGTCAATGCCATACAGAAAGCGGAAGAGGAGTTGGCTAAAGGAGAGATACTTTATTGTCTGGGCGATATAGTTCACAACAGTCATGAAGTAGAACGGCTTCAGGAAAAAGGATTAATAACCATCGATCACGAAGCTTTGCGTGGTCTGCGAAATGCAAAAGTATTATTGCGCGCCCATGGTGAACCTCCCGAAACTTACGAATTAGCTAAAGAAAACAATATCGAGATTATTGATGCTACCTGCCCTGTTGTATTGCAATTACAACGCAAGATTAAGAAAATGCATGACTTTCCCAATGCTGACGATTTGCAAATCATCATTTATGGTAAGATTGGTCATGCCGAGGTAAACGGACTAGTGGGACAGACCCATCATAGAGCAATTGTAATTGAGTCGCTTGCAGATCTCGATAAAATAGATTTCAATAAAAATATTCGTCTCTATTCCCAAACAACGAAGTCGCTTGATGGTTTTTCTGCCATAGTCGAAGAGATTAAAGAACGGTTGAATCCCAATGCTTCTTTCGAATCGTTCGACACCATTTGTCGGCAGGTTTCCAATCGATTGCCTAATATTCGCGAATTTGCCGGCAAGCACGATGTGGTATTATTTGTCAGTGGGAAAAAAAGTTCCAATGGAAAAGTTCTTTTTGAAGAATGCCGGAAGGTGAATCCAAACTCCTATCTGATCGAAGATGCAGGTGAGATGAAGGAGGAATGGCTGGATAATGCTGCATCTATTGGCATTTGCGGTGCTACTTCTACTCCAAAATGGTTGATGGAGGAGGTCGAACAGCAGATACATCGTCTGTTTCGGGGAAATGATATATAGACAAATGTCATAATATAGCGCTGAATCGGGCTAAATAAAGTGAAAATGTAATTTGTAATTAAATAAACGAGTAAAAATGTAAGGTGAATCCGCATTTACATGTAAATTTGCAGCAGTTTATTATTTGGTTTGTTTAATTGAAAAAATAAGGATTGTTATGGCTTTAAAGTGCGTAGGAATTTTAACGTCAGGTGGTGACTCTCCGGGTATGAATGCAGCCATTCGCGCAGTTACGCGTGCTGCCATTTATAATGGCTTGGAGGTTAAAGCTATCTACAGAGGTTATAAAGGATTGATTACAGGTGAAATATTACCTTTTAGAACGCAAAATGTGAGTAATATTATCCAACAGGGTGGTACTATTCTCAAAACAGCTCGTTGTAAAGAGTTTATGACCCCGGAAGGACGTCAGATAGCTTACGAGACAATGCAAAGAGAAGGTATTGATTCGCTGGTGGTAATCGGTGGAGATGGGTCATTGACCGGAGCACGTATTTTTGCTTCAGAATTTAACGTGCCCATTGTAGGGCTCCCCGGTACTATTGATAATGATTTGTACGGTTCGGATACTACAATTGGTTACGATACGGCATTGAACACAATTATGGATGCTGTAGATAAAATCCGGGATACCGCAACTTCTCATGATCGTCTTTTCTTTATCGAGGTAATGGGACGTGATGCCGGATTCCTGGCGTTAAACGGAGCCATTGCAGCGGGAGCAGAAGCTGCGATTATACCAGAAATTGCAACAGAGGTCGACCAGTTGGCTGAGCTTATTAAAAGCGGGTTCCGGAAATCTAAAAACAGTAGCATCGTATTAGTGGCTGAAAGTGAAATCACCGGAGGTGCTATGGGATTGGCCGAGCGCGTTAAAAAAGAGTATCCTGAATATGATGTTCGGGTGACAATTTTGGGGCATATCCAACGCGGCGGTTCACCTACAGCCAACGACCGTATTCTGGCCAGCCGGATGGGTGCGGCTGCTGTTGATGCTTTGTTGGAAGGTCAGCGTAATGTAATGATTGGAGTGCAAAATGATCAAATCGTATATGTGCCTTTTACCAAGGCTATTAAAAACGATAAGCCAATCAATAAAGAGCTGCTCAACGTGTTGCATACGTTGTCTATTTAAAAATCAGATCTTTCTATATAAGGGTTGTTGAATCATCAACAACCCTTACTTAAATTTCAAAACAGTCGTATCTTCGAAAAGGTTGTGTATGGCTGGTTTTTGTATTGAATGAAAAACATCTCTTTTTATATCAGCCGGTTAGGCAAATACCGAAAAACATTCGTTTGGAGTGGAGTCGTTTTGTTGACTTTACTTTTGATTCTCTTCTTTTCTGCACCGTGGATAGCAAAATATTTTTTTTATAAAGAAATCCGGAAGGTAGAGCAGCACAACCATATTCGCATTGCAGTGGATGGTTTTAAATTAGATGGTCTGAGTGGTTTTGATATAGAATCGCTTCATGTTATTCCGTTTAAAAATGATACTCTGTTTTCTTTTAGAAAGTTAGAAGTAGATTTCAACTTATGGCAAATACTTCTTCTCAATCCTGACGTCACAGCAATGAAAGCTTCGTCCATTCAGGCAAACTTTATAAAAAAAGGGGATTATTGCAATTACAATTTTCTTTTTACGTCACAGGAGGACCAAAATAAGAATGCAGAACATCGCACAGATTATTCCGGACGTATCTCAACCTTATTAAATACATTTTTTCGGCTTATTCCTTCGCGCCTGGCTATCGAAAGTCTGGATATTACCTCTGATAATAATAATTATGACTCTCGCATAGTTTCACATAATCTCCGGGTTTTAGATAATCGTTATTCTTTTCCAATACAAATTCAAGACAGTATAAGCCGTCAGCAATGGCTGGTTGATGGTGTGTTCGATAAAGGAGACCGGAATATATCCGGAAAAATTTCATCACGATTGGGGGGGAAGGCTATTTTGCCTTATCTGGATCATGTTTATCACGCTCGTATTGCCTTTGACAATCTCTCTTTTGATCTTCATCCCCAAAAGGAAGGTCATGGAGTTATTGCGCTTACCGGACATGCATCTTTCAAAGGGTTAGAGGTAAATCATGCCAGATTATCATCGGATGATATCCTTTTAGGTGATGGCGCTATAAACTATTCCATGCATGTAGGGCCTGATTATGCGGAATTAGATAGCGTTTCGGAAATTAATTATAATAAAATATCGTTTCATCCATATTTTTTTGTTCAAAAAAATACGGATTGGAAAATCAAAGCGTTAATTAATAAAGATCGATTTGCGGCAAGTGATCTTTTGTCCTCATTACCTAAAGGTTTGTTTCACAATTTGTCGGGCATTCATGTAAAAGGGGATTTAAGTTATCACTTTCTGTTTGATGTTGATTTGGAACACCCTCAAGGGTTAAAACTTGAATCTTCTCTGAAAAAGCGAAACTTTTCAATTTTAAATTCCGGAGAATTGTCAAGGATGAACAGCCCTTTTCTGTATACAGCTTACGAGAAAGATCAACCGGTACGCACCTTTGAGGTTGGGCCCGGAAATTCGCAATTTTCCAGATTAGAAGAGATTTCACCATTACTGCGACAAGCGGTGCTGCAATCCGAAGACGGACAATTTTTCTTTCATAAAGGATTTCGTTTGGATGCATTACGAGAAGCTCTTGTATATGATTTGAAGGTGAAGCGTTTTGCCCGTGGTGGAAGTACTATAAGCATGCAGTTGGTAAAGAACGTCTTTCTAACGAGACATAAGAATATAGCGCGGAAACTGGAGGAGGCTTTGTTGGTATGGATGATCGAAGAAAATAGGATTACGTCAAAGTCGCGCATGTTTGAAGTTTATTTGAATATAGCCGAGTGGGGGCCGATGATTTACGGTATCGGAGAGGCATCCCGGTTTTATTTCGATAAAATGCCGGCGGATTTAACGCTGAACGAGGCAATCTTTCTGGCTGGGATCATTCCCTCTCCCAAGAAATTTACCAGAGCATTCGATTCTACAGGTCTATTGAAGGGAAATCGTCAATGGTATTTCCGTAGAATAGCAGATCGTTTATATCGAACGGGGTATATATCGCAATTGGAGAAAGATTCGTTTATTCCAAATGTTGAACTTTTGGGTCCGGCAAAAAGATATGCTATTCCATTAAAAAAGGACACGTTGAAGTCAATTGCATTGGATTTTGATCAAGTTGTAAATTTGATAACAACGGAAAAGTGACACTTTGTGTTCGTTAGAATACTTGTAATAAAGGGCGGTTTAATGATATTCAGATCAAATTAAATGTTATTAATAAAATTAATTGCCCTGAAATATGCGTAATCTGAGAGATGCTGTTAAATTTGCAGTTCCAAATAATATAAGGTCAAAATAGTTTTTTCTCTGCTATTTGGGAGATCGTTTATGATACACGTTAAATAATGGAAGTAATTCAAAAATCAATAATGTAATTTTTAATATCAAAACAATTTCAAAACTATGAAAACTCAACAAAAAAACAAGTCGAAAAAGGCAAGTGTAGCATTTTCTTATGCGGTAATCCCTGTAGCATTGGTGATTGCTATTTGT
Source organism: Bacteroidales bacterium (assembly GCA_963668555.2). Lineage (GTDB taxonomy): Bacteria > Bacteroidota > Bacteroidia > Bacteroidales > UBA7332 > CAXXIC01. The sequence continues at coordinate 1,386,885 of CAXXIC010000001.1, read as the reverse complement.
GTATTTAAATTTATCTTAGGTGACGGTTCTAATTTTGAAGGAGGAAATCCTGAAGGACACCCGCTTCCCGGAAACATGTTGGGAACAATCTACAAAGGTGGATTTATCGTACCTATCCTGATGACTTGTTTGTTAACTGTTATCACTTTCTCATTGGAAAGATTTTTTGCGATCTCTAAAGCAGGTGGAAAAGGTTCTATGAGTGATTTCGTTCTTAAAATTAAAGATCTTTTGGCTCAAGACAAAATCCAGGACGCATTTGCTGCTTGTGACAAACAAAAAGGTTCTGTTGCTAACGTTGTAACTATGGTGGTATCAAAATACGATCACGCTGTAAAAGATACAACTATGTCAAAAGATCAGAAAGTTGTAGAAATTCAGAAAACTGTAGAAGAAGCAACTTCTTTGGAATTGCCTAGCCTTCAGCAAAATCTTGTTATTTTGGCAACTCTTTCTTCTGTATCTACATTGTTAGGATTGCTCGGTACTGTATTAGGTATGATTAGAGCGTTTGCTGCGATGTCTACAGCCGGAGCACCTGACTCAACTGCATTGGCAACTGGTATTTCTGAAGCACTTATCAATACTGCGTTCGGTATCGGTACTGCTGCTGTTGCAATTATCATGTACAACTTCTTCACTACTAAAATCGATAAGTTGACTTACGCAATTGATGAAGCAGGTTTCAGCATTGTACAGACTTATGCTGCAAAACACTAATTCGCTAATCGTTAATTGAAAAAACTGAGAAATTATGCCAAAAGTTAAAATACCCCGCAAAAGTACGGTGCAAGATATGGCACCTATGTGCGATATGGCGTTTCTTTTGCTCAATTTCTTCATCATGACGTCGAATTTCACTCAGAAAGAACCGGCTATCATTGACACCCCGACTTCAATTTCAGAAATTAAGATTCCTGAAACAAATATTATGAAGATCTTGGTGGATAACAATGGTAAAGTATTCTGGGGAATCGACAAACAATCTGATCGTGTTGAAGTATTGACGAAAATGGGGGAAATTTATAAAATCAATTTCTCTGATGAGGAGAAAAAAAGATTTAGCGTTGTAGGATGCTTTGGTGTACCTATGAGCGCTATGAAGACTTTCCTAGCAATGTCCCCGGAACAAAGAGATAGCAAAGAGGCTGCCATAGGTATCCCTTGTGACTCTCTTGACAATCAGTTGAAAGACTGGGTAATGGTAGCACGAAGTGTGAATAATGATTTGAGAATTGCAATCAAAGGTGATAAGAAAACAACTTATCCGAGCATCAAAAAGGTAATGGGAACATTGCAGGATGCGAAGGAGAACCGTTTTAATTTGATTACAGGTCTCGAAGCAGAACAAGATTTAAATATTAAATAAAACATTCCAGATGGCAGAAATAGCACAAGATCATGGGGAAAAAGGCAAAAAGGGGAAACCCAAGAAAATGTCTACCCACGTTGACTTTACGCCCATGGTTGACCTTGGCTTTTTGCTGATTACCTTCTTTATGTTGACTACCACTCTTATCAAACCTCAGACAATGGAAATCGCCATGCCGTCTAAGGATAAGGTAACAGAGGAAGAACAGACAAAGGTGAAGGCATCAAAAGCCGTTACAATTATATTGGGGAAAAACAACAAAGTTTTCTACTATGAGGGTACTCGTGAAAACAATGTGGATCCACAAGTTAAATCTACAAATTTCTCAGCTCAGGGAGTTAGACAGCTTCTTATCCAGAAGAACTACAATCTGATGGTGAGAATGAGAAACCTGAAGAATCAACTTGAAAGCAAGAAACTCACTCAAGCTCAGTTTGATAAGCAAAAAGCTGATATTCTGGCTGATAAAGGGGCTCCTGTTGTAATGATTAAAGCGACCGATAATGCATCATATCGCGATTTGGTTGATATTTTGGATGAAATGGCCATTTGCAATATCGCACGTTATGCTATTGTAGATGTTACTCCTTACGATCTTGGATTAATTAAAAACCTTAATATCTAATAGGAGAAAGTAAAATGGCACCAAAAGTAGATATTTACAATAATGAGTGGGTGGAAATGGTTTTTGAAGGCAAAAACCATGAATACGGAGCTTATGTGCTTCGTAAAAATAACTCTAAACGCCACCTGAGGTCTTTAATAATTGCCAGCACGGTTTTTGTATTAGGGGTAAGTGCTCCTATCTTAATGAAGTACATCATACCTAAGAAGAAAGATTCCGATCTTTCGGCTCGTGTATTGGCGGATATTAAACTGGATAAACCAAAAGATCAGGAAATTGCACGTGCTGTGGAGGCTCCACCTCCCCCCATGCGTAATACGATCAAGTTTACTCCTCCTGTGATCAAGCCTGACGAAGAGGTAAGCGAAGACGATGAACCTAAAACACAATCAGAGGTAATGAATAATAACTCTGCTGTGGGTGCGGTTAACTTCGATAAAGGTACTGATGATGTAGCGGCGCCTGTTGCGACAACCAGTGTAATCACCGAAGAATATCAGGAACCGTTCACTATCGTAGAGCAGATGCCTGAATTCCCGGGAGGTAACGAAGAGATGTTCAAATTCCTGAGCAACAACATTCGCTATCCGGTTATCGCCCAAGAGAATGGTATTACCGGTATGGTTATCCTTACTTTTGTGGTAAGTAAAACAGGTAAGATCTCTGATATTCAGGTGGTACGTGGAATTGGCTCAGGTTGTGATGAAGAGGCTATTCGAGTAGTTAAAAAGATGCCGGACTGGAAACCGGGTCGTCAGGGAGGTAGCGCCGTACCGGTTAAATTTACCCTGCCTGTTCGATTCTCTTTGAGATAATTTGATCAAAAAACTGATAATTTCTTTTTGAAATGAAGCAAAGATTATCATTCAAGCTCATATTTGCAGCTGCAATGTCTTTAATTTATCTGGTATTCGGATTGGCGTTGCTTCTCACGGATAAAGCTATTATTCCTATTATTGGAGGTGCCCGCGTGGCTATTGCCGTGCTTACTTTGCTTTATGGTGTTTATCGTTTCTCGCAAGCGTACAGTTTGTATTCAAAGAAGGAGAGAAATTTCCGGAATGACTCAACTTTGCTTGTTCTGATGGCATTGATGACTTTGCCCGGTTGCGGTTATCGCAATCCGGGAGCGGGGAATCAGTCAACAGATACTGCATTTGTCAGTGTGGATGAAACGCTTAGACCTATTCTGCAAGCCGAAGCTGATGTTTATCAGGTAATGGATACATTGGGTGAGTTGAAGCTTGATTATATTCCAGAAGGACAGGCAATTCAAAGACTTTTGGATTTGAAGTCGATAATGGCCGTTGCATCTCGTCAGTTGACACAAAAGGAAGTTGACTTTTTGAAAGAAAAGTCATATGTACCCCGTCAAACCAAGATTGCAACCGATGCAGTAGCTTTAGTTGCTCATTCGTCAACTAAAGATACTATATTCTCTGTAGATCAGGTGAAGGCTATTTTAACCGGAAAGATTTCCAATTGGAATCAACTTGATAAAAAGAATCCATCGATGCCTATCAAAGTAGTTTTTGATAACGAAAATTCAAGTATCGTACGCTACATGGTTGATTCAATTTGTCAGGGAGCCAAGCTTGCCAAGAATTCTTATGCATTAGAGTTTAATCGCGATGTGATTGATTATGTTGCAAAAACGCCTGGTGTCATAGGTTTTATCGGAACAGCCTGGATTACGGATAGAGAAGATTCTCTGCATCTTTCATTTCATAAAAAAATAAAGGTGATTTCAGTCAGCAATGATACCGAAGCTGATGCTTACAATAGTTATAAACCTTACCAAGCTTATATTGCTGATGGTGTATATCCGTTTTCACGTGATATCTATATGATTAATGCAGAACCCGTAAGCGGAAAAGCGACCCGATTTGCATCGTTTGTCGCCGGAAGTCGTGGGCAACGCATTATTCTGAAGGCTGGAATTATTCCTGCAATTGCACCAACCAGGGTGATAAGCGTAAAGAATAGCTTGTAATCAAAAGAGTTTATACTCAAAGAAAGTTGAAGGGATGCTATTTTTAATTTGAAATTGGAGTTACAGAGATTTTCTGCCAGTTTTAGATTAAAACATAAATCTCCCTTCAACTTTTTCGTTTTCAAATAGTCTAATAAGAAATCAATTATTAAATCGAAAATTATGATCAAGAAAACGCAATTATTAGTTTTGCTGCTAATGGCTTTGTCGTTTGGTAAAGCAGTTGCACAAAAATCAGCGTTCGCAGATGCATATCTGTTGGTTTTCGAGGAGCAATATTCAAAAGTAAGCGCATTGCAAGCATCCTTGCAAGGTGCAGAACAGGATTTTATTTCAGGTGAAGTTGCTTTCAGAAAAGGAGATGTAAAAGGAGCGCAGGATTTTTTCAACAAAGCAGCAGGTGATGTGAAGAGTCCATGGGGATTTATCGGTTTAGGTAGAATTGCATTAAAAAATGGAGATGCAAAATCTGCAACTGAAAACTTCGATAAGGCCGTAAAAAATGGCAAAAAGAATTCAGCTGTTTATGAGACTGTAGCTCGTGTGTGTCTGAGCATGGCTACTCCCGATACAGCTAATGCCGCAAAATATCTGGCTAAAGGTTTGGATGTGGATAGCAAGTATGCACCTTTCCAGACATTGAAAGGCGATTTGTCTGCTGTCAAGGGTGATTTCGGAGCTGCGGCAAATGATTATGAACGTGCCATGTATTTTGATCCTAAAAATACTGAAGCACCTCGTAAATTAGGTGTTCTTTATAATCGTGCAAAAAACTATCAGGGTGGACTTGCAGCTTTGAAAAAAAGCATTGAGAATAATCCTGATCAGATCACAGTTTACAAGAATCTAGGTGACCTGTATTATACTTTCGGTAAATATGCAGATGCAGAAGAGAACTACAAAATCTATCTGGATCGTTGCGAAAAAACAGCTGATGATTTGGAGAGATATTCTTTCATCCTGTTTTTTAACAAGAAGTACAAAGAGTCATCTGAGGTGTTGGACCAATTGTTAGCTAAGGGTGCTGCTGAAAGCGTGCTTTACCGTGTGAAAGGTTATGTTGCCTGCGAAAACGGCGATGTTAAAGAAGGCCTTTCATACATGCAGAAATTCTTTGCATCTCATAATCCAGACAAATTCTTGCCTTCTGATTACGGTTACTACGGCAAGCTGTTAAGTAAGGATGGTCAAGATTCATTGGCAGCTGCTAATTATGAGAAAGCAACAGTATTGGATAGTACCAAGATGGAATATTTTGAAGAACTAGCCAAGATTTATTCTAAGACTAAGAGACATGCAGATGCCATTCGTGTTTACAATCAGATGATTGTATTGAAGGCTGATCCGGCAACAATCAACTTTAATATTGGTAAGGAATATTATTTCCTGGGTGAAAGTCTTAAAGCAAAGACTCCTGTTACTAATGGAACTGTAAAACCAGAAGTTGCTGAAGCCTATAAAGGCGCGATTGCTGCATTTGCAGAAGTTCAGAAGTATAGTCCTGATTTTTCAGGAGGTTATTTATGGGCAGGTCGTGTAAATTCTTTATTGGATTCGGAAGCTACGACTACAGCTGCAAAAGAATCATATGAAAAGGCACTGGAAGTTCTTCAAAAAGGAGATAAAGAAAAAGGTAAAAAATCTATTATGGAGTGTTATCGCTATTTAGGTTCCTACTATTTCTTAAACTCTGAAAGAGCTGCCAATGGACAAAAAGATGAGTTGAAAAAGCAAGCGATTGCTAATTTTGAACAGATTCTGGTTATTGATCCAAATGATGCTCAAGCTAAAGATGTAGTGTCTAAACTGAAAAAATAAGCATTAGCTTATAATTATAATAAAAAGGTTGTCGCAAGGCAGCCTTTTTTTTGTTGCATATGTTAAGCCAAATATAATATGTGAGTCTGAAATCAAATTCTGTATTATTCATTACTTTTACTTTGGATAACTTGTAAGACTAATAATGAATCGCATGCATAATTCATCTATATTATTGATTTATACCGGTGGTACAATAGGTATGATTGAAGATTCCGAAACCGGATTGCTCAGTCCGTTTAATTTCGCTCATTTAATTGATAATGTGCCGGAATTGAAACGCTTTGGATACAATCTTGAATGTGTGCAATTCGAGCCACCCATTGATTCATCGGAGATAGAACCTAAGGACTGGGCAAAAATCGTCAAGGTTATTGCCGATAATTACGAAGAATACGACGGTTTTGTAATTTTGCATGGAACGGATACCATGTCTTTTACTGCTTCAGCTCTAAGCTTCATGTTGGAAGATTTGTGTAAACCGGTAATTCTTACCGGATCGCAGCTACCTATCGGTACACTTCGAACAGATGGGAAGGAGAATTTGATAACAGCGATAGAGTTGGCGGCAATGCAGAGGAATCACAGAGCTGTCGTCCCGGAGGTCTCTATCTTCTTTGAAAGGCATTTGATGCGAGGCAACAGGACATCAAAAATTAATGCAGATCGGTTTAATGCTTTCAGGTCGTTTAATTATCCTCCTTTAGCAATTGCAGGTATTCAAATCAAAATTCAAAACATGGCAATTAAGTCTGTCGGGAAGATGCAGACGTTAAAGCCTCATTATACCCTGGATCAGAATGTCGTTATTTTAAAACTCTTTCCCGGTATACAACCTCACATTGTGCAGCAAATACTCGAACTGAGTACACTTAAGGGAGTTGTACTGGAGACATACGGATCAGGTAACGCACCGCAGAAAGAGTGGTTTTTGTCAAGCTTGAAAAGAGCAGTAGAAAGGGGAGTGGTAATCGTCAACGTCACGCAGTGTCTCTCCGGTACAGTATCGATGGAACGCTATAAGACAGGGCATAAGTTACAGGAAATAGGCGTGCTTAGTGGTCGGGATATTACAACAGAAGCGGCTGTAACCAAGTTGATGTTCTTATTTGGAGCAGGTTTCTCTTCAGTGCAGGTTGTTGCCAAAATGAATGAGTCTTTGGCTGGTGAGATTACACCACCCGCTTCGGAGGATTAATCTATAGATGCAGACACTGCATCCAGTAAACATCTTCATACCCTTTTTTTGTTTTCAGCCAGTCTTTCAGTATTCCGGTCTCTTTAAAACCGGTACCCAGGAATAGATTTCGACTTGGATCATTATTGCATGGTACATGAGCGTAGATCTGATGAAGATGAAGGAAGTTAAAACAATAGTCCTTAATAAGGCTAATCGTTTCTTTGGCAAGTCCTTGTTTGTGAAATGCCTGATCAATTAAAATGCCGATAGCTACCCGTTGATGAAATGGATCAAAGTCAAATAAGTCTATCGCCCCAACAGGAGTTTCATCCGATTTTAATGTTATTATCAGCCTTAGTTGCTTGATATCATATATACTGAGATGGGATTGCGCGATATATTCTTTCAATGTATATTTGGAAATAGGAGATAACGTTGATCCTAGTTTCCATAAAGAGGTGTCATTTTCCCATTTATATAGAAATTCCAGATCTTCAGGCTCCGGAGCTCTTAGTTTCAGACGATAATTTTCAAGCATTCTTTAGTCAGTTTGGTTATAGCTAATTTTCAATCTGCTAATATAATAATTATTTTCTGAATTGGATTTAGTGGTAAAAATCTATGTTTATGTGAAAATAACTTTCTTCATTTCTTCTATTTTTATGTATATTTGCAAATAGAAATAGTGTAAATAGGGGTAATAATAAGTTTGGTTGTAATCAAAAAAGATCATTCAATCCATTAATTATGGTGTTGAAAAGTCTAAAGAGTTTATCGGAATATTTTTTATTACTAATTTAAAAACTAGGATTATGAAAAAATCTAATGTAGTAGTCGCTTTTATGTTAAGCGCATGTTTGTTATTTTCTGGATGTGCCAGCATGTCAAACACAGCTAAAGGAGCCTTGATTGGCGGTGGTGCAGGTGGCGCCTTAGGTGCAGGTATCGGTGCATTGGCCGGAAAAGGTAAAGGTGCTGTGATTGGTGCAGCTATCGGTACTGCTGTAGGTGCAGGTGCAGGTGCTTTGATCGGTAAAAAAATGGATAAGCAAAAAGCTGAATTGGCAGCAATTCAGGGTGCTAAAACTGAAGAGATCATTGACGTGAATGGTTTGAAAGCTTTGAAAGTGACCTTCGAATCAGGTATCTTATTTCCTACTAACTCAAGCACTTTGTCGTCTGTTTCAAAATCAGCTTTGTCTCAGTTTGCGACTTCTGTGAAAAACAATCCTCAAACTGATGTTGTGATCCAGGGTCATACAGATAATACCGGTGGTGACAATATCAATATTCCGTTGTCAGAAAAACGTGCAGCCAGTGTACAATCGTTCCTTAAATCACAAGGTGTAAGCAATAAAATCACTTCAATGGGATTAGGTTCTACCAAACCGGTTGCTGATAACACAACTGTAGATGGTAAAGCTCAAAACCGTCGCGTAGAAGTTTATATTTCTGCAAATGAAGAGATGATCAAAGCTGCTGAATCAGGTAATTTGAAATAAGCATTTCCTCAGAAATTATTAATAGCGGAGTTGTCTGTCAAAGATTTCTCCGCTTTTTTATTTCCGCGTTAACATTATCCTGAGGGGATATGTTTCTGATTAATGCGGGGACGGTGAAATATTTTTTTATCTTTGCTTCTTGTTTTTCAAAGAATTGTAAATCAGTGTAAATAAATAAATTATTCATGAAGACTTATCTTGTGACTGGTGGCGCCGGATTTATCGGAGCCAATTATGTGAAATACATGTTGAATAAATATAGTGATATTCAACTTGTGGTACTTGATGCGCTTACATACGCCGGTAATTTAGGTACAATCATTAAAGATGTAGAAGATCCCCGTTGTGTATTTGTAAAAGGTGATATCTGTGATGCAGCTTTGGCTGAAGAGCTTTTTACTAAATACGATTTCAACTATGTGGTGAATTTTGCCGCAGAAAGCCATGTGGATCGCAGTATCGAAAATCCACAATTGTTCCTTACTACTAATATTTTAGGTACACAGAATTTATTGGATACGGCTCGCAAACATTGGTCGTCCGGTAAGGATGCCAACGGTTATCCTATCTGGAAAGAAGGCGTGAAGTTTCATCAGGTTTCTACCGATGAGGTGTATGGCAGCTTGGGAGTAGAGGGCTATTTCACTGAAACGACTCCGCTGGATCCCCGCAGTCCGTACAGTGCATCAAAAACCGGTGCCGACCTGATCGTGAATGCTTATGCCGAGACCTACAAAATGCCGGTGACGATTACCCGTTGTTCTAATAACTACGGCCCATACCACTTCCCCGAGAAATTGATTCCCCTGATTATCAAAAATATCCTCGAAGGTAAATCATTGCCCGTATATGGTGACGGAACCAACGTACGCGATTGGTTGTACGTGGAAGATCACTGCAAAGCTATCGATATGGTAGTGAGCAATGGTCGCATCGGACAGGTTTATAATGTAGGCGGACACAACGAGAAGCAGAATATCGAGATCGTGAAGCTGACTATCTCTACTATCCGCAACTTAATGGAAGAGAATAAGGCTTACCGTGAAGTGCTGAAAAAGAAAGAGATCGTAAACGACGAAATCAGCATTGAGTGGATCAACGAAAGCCTCATTACTTTTGTGAAAGACCGTCTCGGTCACGATCAACGTTATGCTATCGATCCCACTAAGATCAAAGAAGAGCTGGGTTGGTACCCCGAAACGATGTTTGCCGAAGGTATCGTGAAAACAATCCGTTGGTACCTTGAGAACCAAACCTGGGTGGAAGAGGTGACTAGTGGTGATTACCAGAAGTATTACGATAAAATGTACAGCAAGAGATAATTTAATCTCTATAGCAGCTATTCTCGTTAGTGACAGGGTGACTTGGGATCACCCCATCACTAAGAATAATGCTTTTAACACTTAAATCCTGCAATCGACTTTTGGAGTGGAATGCGGGATTTTCTTTTTGGTTTAATATTATGCTAATGCAGTGTTTACAAATAATTGACCTTATATTTGATCTGAAATGTGCTGTATATTTCTAAAAATAGAAAGCAAGTTTATTTGAAAAGATGTACATGTATAAGGTGTAAACATGTACATTTATCAACAATTAGATGTAGGTATTATTTCCAGATAGATGTACATCTATCTGGAAATTTGTCGGGTTGTTTTTGATAAATCAGGCTGAACAATTGGAATTTCGAAACGGATATAAATGAATAGATTATGGGATTCAGATACGAAGTAAAGACGAAGCGTAGCGGCATCGGAGAAAAGAGCGCCAAATATTATGCAATACCGGTTCGTTCGGGTGAAATAGATACACGGAGATTGGCAAAAGAGCTTTCGGAGCGTTGTACATTGACCGAAACCGATGTGCGGGCAACGATTATCGGTCTCGTAGAGATCATGGAGGACTATCTGCATGAGGGATATAGCATCCGGCTCGAAGATTTAGGACGATTCACCCTTTCAGTGACCAGTGACGGACATGATACTCCGGAAGAGTGTACGCCCAGGCGTGTAAAAGCGAAGAAGATTTGCTTTATGGCTGATAAACGGCTGAAAGAAAATTTGAGGCATGTCAGTTTTGAACGGAAGAAGTAGGATTTGATCATGCTGCTTTGGTGTCATACGGGGCTATTTTAATAGAGTTGGCGCGCGACCTGAAGCTGCACGCCAACACTAATAACTACTCCTCTCTCCTTAGATGCGCCATCACCAACCGGATTTCCCCGTAAGAATAATCATTGCCGAGAGCCTCTTTGACCGGAGTCATGGCGGTGGTATTCATTATTTGGAACTGGTCGATGATCTTTTGCGCCTTCAACCGGTCGATTACCTCAAATAAATCAATATCCCCACTGGAAATGTAGTGCGCCAGGTGCCCTTCGATGGTGGTGCCGGTGAGGCTGCGTTTCTGTGCTATCTCCTCCACTGACTTCCCGCTTTTGAATAGGTCGAAGGAGACCTTTTTTGTGTCCACTTTGAGGGCTTTGACCTTCTCTTCTATCTTGAAATTATCGGCAGTGACGACCGTCTGGATATTATTAGCCTGACGGTATTGGATGATGATATTCAATATCTCTTCCCCAAACTGTTTCAGCTTTTGCGGGCCGATGCCGTGGATGTTTTTGAGCTCTTTCGTGGTGGTAGGCATGAGTTGAGACAACTCTGCGATGGACTTCTGCGAAAGGATCATATACAAGTCGGTGCCAAACTCTTCGGCCTTGTCCTTGCGCCACTCCCTGAGTGCTTTGGACAGCGCGTTGTTGTCGTTGGGCTGGAACTTCACCTGCGATTTCTTGCGTTGCGGCTCTTCGATCAATGCCTTCGCACGGAGGGAGAGGTAGTCCTGGAAGTTGAATCCCGTGAGGCAGGTGTTCAGGCAGATCTCTTTCACGCGGATGTCGGATAATATGCGTTCCATGGGCTCGTCGAGTGCCTTTTGTACGGTTTTGTTGTCTGTTTCTACGACACAGTTGCTCTTCAGTGCTTCGATCAGTTTCTCTGTCAGGTCGAGGTAGTAGGCCGATGCTTTGCGTATGCGCTCCTGCAACGGTTCGTTGCCTTCAATGTTGGGATTTACCGCGAGCAGTTGTTGTAGTTGGAGAGCGAATTTCTCCGCCACGGTCACTGCGCCGGTTTTAACCGAGTCGATAATCTCCGTAACACTCTTCGCCAGCCCCTGGGGGAGGATGGTGACATGCTCCTTGGCCTGTTTCTGGTAGGCGTAAAGGTTGCGGAGGATCGGCTGGTAGTCGAAGAGATCCTGCAAAAGCTCCAGTTGGTAGGCCTGCTTCGATTGGTCGAGCTGTTGGCTGTTGGGGGCATTGCTTTCCACGTTGCGATTGAAGTCGGTCACTTCATTGTCGTTGATCACGCTGTCGGAGGAGATGGGCGTGCCCAATACTAAGCCTTCGAGCGACTTGCAACGGCTCAACGCCACATAAGTCTGCCCGTGGGCAAAGGCGGCACCGGCATAGATGATCGCTTTTTCGAAGGTCAGGCCCTGGCTTTTATGGATGGTGATTGCCCAGGCCAGCTTAAGCGGGTATTGGGTGAACGAACCGATAGAGGATTCATCGATCTCCTTGGTGGTTTCGTTCAGAGTATATTTCATGTTCTCCCACTTCTCGCGCCCGATGGTGACCGGCTCCGGCCAATCCTCGCACTTCACGCAGACGCCGTTGTCATCGAAGTTAGTGACGATGCCGATCTTCCCGTTGTAGTAGAGTTTGTCGCGGGAGGAGTCGTTTTTGACAAACATCACCTGCGCACCGACTTTAAGTTCCAGTTCGCGCTCGGTAGGGTAGGCGAGTTCGGGGAAATCGCCTTCGATGCTCGCACGGAAAACGTGTTTCTGGAGCTTGATCCGGAGCAATTTGGATTCATTGATTTCCTGTGCCTGCCGGTTGTGTGTGGTCAGGGTGATGTAGCCCTCTTCGGAAGCGGGTTGAAAGTTGGGGATATATCTTTTATTCAGTTCCAGCAAAGCCTCCTGATCGAGTTTGTTATCCCGGATTTTATTCAGGATGGAGATAAACGTTTCGTTGCTTTGGCGGTAAATGTGCTTCAGCTCGATGGGCACATAACTGGTCTTTTTCAATGCAAGGGATTCGAAAAAGAAGAGCGAATGGTAATACCCTTTCAGCATCGCTAAATCTTCGTTCCGTACCACCGGCGGAAGCTGTTGCATATCGCCGATCATCAGCAGTTGCACCCCGCCAAAAGGAAGACTGTTACGGCGGTAGCGGCGCAATACTTCATCAATTCCATCGAGCACGTCGGCCCGCACCATACTGATCTCGTCAATCACCAACAGGTCGAGGCTGCGGATGATGTTGATCTTCTCCTTGCCCATCCGAAAGTTGGAGGAGGCGGAGCGGCCAGGCTCTTGTCCGTAAGGCGTGTTATGGGCAGCCTCATTCGGCACTATCGGGCCAAACGGCAACTGGAAAAAGGAGTGGATCGTTACCCCTCCGGCATTGATGGCCGCGACTCCGGTGGGAGCTACCACGACCATTCGCTTTAATGATGAGGCTTTCAGGTTACGGAGGAAGGTGGTTTTTCCCGTTCCGGCTTTTCCGGTGAGATAAATGTTTTGATGGGTATATTGTACAAAGTTGTATGCTAATTCGAGTTGGGGATTTGTGATAGGCTCCATAATGCTTTCTTTTTCGCTAAAGTAGATGATTTCTATTAACTATCCAAAAATAATTTGTGTGAAGAGCCCGGTCTGCGCTTGATTCGATTCTGTTTGACTTTTTGATTTAAAATCTGTGGTTGTAGAGTTTAAAATATACCATGAACGGCTAACTTTGCGTTACTACCCATAAACAACTAATATGATGCCTTTGCAAATGGTCGATCTGGTGAGCCAGTACGATAATGTCCGGGAAGAAATCAATTCCGCAATTCAAAATGTGCTGAATAATGCAGCCTTTATTAATGGAGAACCTGTTAAGCAATTTGCAGCCAATCTGGCCCGGTATCTGAGTGTGAAACATGTTATCCCTTGTGGAAACGGTACGGATGCTTTACAGATTGCATTGATGGCTTTGGATCTGAAGCCCGGTGATGAAGTCATTGTACCCTCTTTTTCCTATATTGCATCAGCGGAAGCGGCTGCGTTGCTGGGATTGATTCCCGTGTTTGTGGATGTCGATGAGCGGACATTTAATATAGATGTGACTTTGTTGGAAGCTGCTGTTTCTCCAAAAACAAAGGCAATTATTCCGGTGCATCTGTTTGGTCAGAGTTGCGATATGGAGCCGATCATGCAGTTTGCCGAAAAGCACAATCTGTATATCGTGGAAGATAATGCGCAGGCTATCGGTAGTGAATATTGGTTTTCAAACGGTATAAGCCAAAAGACAGGAACAATGGGGCACATCGGCTGTCTCTCTTTTTTTCCATCCAAGAATCTCGGAGCGTTTGGTGATGGCGGGGCGATGCTGACCAACGACGATGTGTTGGCTGAACGTTTGAGAATGATTGCCAACCACGGCCAGGCCAGGAAGTATTACCATAGCACGATTGGATGCAATTCCCGGTTGGATACGATTCAGGCGGCTATTCTTAATGTCAAGTTGAAGTATCTGGATCGCTATACCGAAGCCCGTCAACAAGCGGCTCAGCGCTATGCCGATATCTTGGCAGATGTTCCCGGATTGATTTGTCCTAAGGTGACTGAAGGGCAGAAGCATGTGTTTCATCAATATACACTACAGGTTACGGCAGATGTTCGCGATGAGCTGAAAACAAAATTGGCGGAAGCTGGAATTCCGTCGATGATCTATTACCCGGTGCCGTTGCATTTACAGGAGGCATTCGTTGGAAAATGCAGGATGAGTGGTTCATTGTCCGTTTCGGAGCAGCTGTCAAAAACAGTTTTGTCATTGCCTATGCATACCGAATTGACCGGGGAGATGCAGCATTTCATTTGTGATACGCTGAAAAAGATATTCTCTGTTGGGTAATTTGTCGTGATTTCGTGGAAATTGTCCTGCTTTCGGTTGTCCAATTCGTCTTTTTTAAGATTGGAGTTAACTAAAAACCGCTATTTTTGCCTGAATTAATAAACTGATACAATGCGTAAAATCATACTGGTACTCTGCGCTTTCCTGTTGCTTCTGAATACTGCGTTTTCGCAAATCAACACCGATCGGGTGATGGCGATTGGCAAAAATGCACTCTACTTCGAGGATTATGTACTTTCCATTCAGTATTTCAATCAGATTATAAAGGTAAAGCCCTTTTTGGCAGAGCCCTATTTTTACCGGGGAGTGGCGAAATTGTATCTGGAGGATTACAAGGGCGCCGAAGAAGATTGCTCGTCGTGCATTGAACGAAATCCCTATATCGTAAACGCTTATCATTGCCGCGGTGTTGCCCGTCAAAACCTGAAAGATTATCAGGGGGCCATTTCCGATTACAACAAAGCCCTTACCTTTGATCCTGAAAACCAGAACTATCTTATCAATAGAGCTGTTGCCTTCCAGCAAAATAAAGATACGGTGAATGCTGAAAATGCCTATAATACGTTGGTGAAGTTGCACCCGAATTATTATAATGCCTACATGGAACGCGGTACTTTCTATGCAGAAAAAGGTGATTCATTGAAAGCATTGGCCGATCTCCAGAAAGCAATTTCAATGGATAAATATGCTTCCGGTGCGTATTCTACCCGGGGTATGGTGTATGCTCAGGGCGGGAAGTACAAGCTGGCATTGGCAGATTACAACGAAGCGATCCGATTGGAAGCCAATATTCCCGCTTATTATATCAACCGGGCCATTGTAAAATATTACCTGAATGATTTGCGGGGGACAATGGCCGATTATGACAAGGTAATCGAAATGGAGCCCCATAATCAGATGGCATTGTATAACCGGGCGCTTCTTCGTGCTCAGGTAGGGGATAATAACCGGGCAATTGAAGATTATGATAAGGTGCTGCAAATGGAGCAGGATAACTATTTTGCTTATTACAACCGGGGATTGCTTCGTGCTGAGACGGGGAACTTCAGAGGAGCCATTGAGGATTTTACCAAGGTGATCCGCAAATATCCCGATTTCCTACCCGCATTCTCTGCTCGTGCGGACGCACGTAAGAAGGTGGGCGATATGAAAGGGTCGGAAAAAGATTTCTGGATGGCTGTC
This sequence comes from Bacteroidales bacterium, assembly GCA_963668555.2. Taxonomy (GTDB): domain Bacteria; phylum Bacteroidota; class Bacteroidia; order Bacteroidales; family UBA7332; genus CAXXIC01. Next base: position 1,371,245 of record CAXXIC010000001.1, on the reverse strand, counting down.
AACCTGAATAAAGAAGCCGATAAGATCCGACGAAATAAGCGGAAGGAAGATCAACAAAAAGGAGAAGCCGCGGATAATAAGATTCGTAAACAGTCGGATAAAAATATGAACAAGTTTAATCGACTGCTTGTGGCGGATGAAAAGGAGACCGAATCGCCTAAGTATAAAAATGAAACCCGTGGGCGGGTTCAGGATAAAAACATCGATGTGGAGCTTCATGATTTGTTTGTGTTGACTTACTACGAAAAAGGGGAGAGCCTGAAATCGCGAAACTATTTTAATGTAGCGCTGGATAAGTTCAATGCTCAGTATAAACTTTCGCACAAACTCTTAATTACCGCCGATGAGGCTGCATTGACGGAAGATAAGATTAAGGAGCATTTTGCATCGATCAATGAATTATCTAAGCAGATTGAAGCACGGCCTAATGATGCCAAAGTATATTTTACCCGTTCGATTGACTTTATGCTGGTACAGGATTTCTCCGGAGCTTTGGATGATTTGACAAAAGTGGTTACGATTGATCCCGGTTTCTCGCTGGCTTATTACAATCGTGCGGTGATTCGCTACAAACAGTTGAAATATAATCTGTCAGAAGAACAGAAGTCGGAAGTGGCTTCGGCCGAAAGTTTTAGTCTCTCCAATCTGAAGGCAGGGAAAAAAACATCTGCAACAGGAGATATCTCTAAAAAGTCGAACCTGCAAATGGAGTATGAAATGATCTTACGGGATCTGGATGCTGTCGTAGGTCGATTGCCCAAGTTTATCTGGGCTTATTACAACCGGGCAAATGTGCGTTGTTTGCAGAAAGACTATCGCTCAGCTCTGGTTGATTACAATGAAGCCATTCGTCTGGAACCGGAATTTGCGGAAGCTTATTTCAATCGTGGGTTGGTAAATCTCTATCTGGGGGATAATGAGAAAGGAATTGCCGATCTCAGTAAAGCCGGCGAATTGGGAATGGCTGGAGCGTATAATATAATCAAGCGGATATCGCAATAAGGAAGCCCCACCCCAGCCCTCCCCGAAAGGGAGGGCGAAAGGTACTATTCTTTCTCCCCTCTTTGGGCGGGGGCGGGGGAGGCCTTTAATCTCTCCCGGTCTGTCTTCGGCAGTTTCTTCACCACCTCTACATACGAATGATTGATCCAGGCTTTGACTTCCGGCTCTTTCATTTCACCATTCAGCTCGATTGTATTCCACAGCCGTTTGTTCATGTGATAACCGGGCGTAACACACTCGTATTTTTCCCGTAACTCGATGGCCAATTCCGGTTCGCACTTCAGATTGATGCTTAACGGGTGTTCATCAATGGTGGTGAGGGTAAACATTTTACCACATACTTTGAAGACGAGTGTCAATTCGTCGAACGGAAAATCTTCCGTGACTTCGGGTAGTGAGAGGCAATATTCTCGGAGTTCTTCTATGTTCATAAATTTAGGGGATGAGGGGGTGAGGGGGTGAGGGATTAGCTATTCGAGACTCTCGTGTTTTTTCTGACAGTTGCCATAATTTTCAGGATTTCTGTTGATTCAGTCATTAATGGTTCGAGTCGCTTAGTCGGAAAAATTTCAGCTTCACTTAGTAATTCCAGCCAAAATAGAGATTCGTCAGCTTCTTCAACTACAATTGAAATCTTGCTGTAAAATTCTTTAGTAGATCTGGCTCGACATGCTGCACGGTAATTAGCTGCGACTGATGTCCCTGACCGAAGTAACTGTTTACCCAGAACCTGCGCTTCTCCGGTTTTGGGTAATGCCTGAAATAGCTTGATTGTTCTTAAAGCAAATTGTTTAAGTCTTTGTTTTAAAGCCTCTTTCTGATCATTGGTAACGCTCATAGCTCAATATTTTTTGATTAGACATACAATGAATGAGGTGGGGTTTTTCTCTCATTCCCTCAATTAATCATCCCCTCATTCCCTACCATATCGGCGGGTAAAACGCATCCTCGATATGTTCCGGAATGTAACCATCAGGCGTTTTTAATACCGAAATCACATCGAAACGCACGTCCATATTGATGTTGTAGATACGGATGTAGTTGTCGGTAGCCATTACGATATTGCGGATTTTAGCGTTGGAAATGGCATCCCAGGGATTGCCGTAATCGAGGTTGTTCCGTGTTTTTACTTCTATCACCACCAGAGTATTGTTGTGCTCAGCTACGATGTCAAGTTCCAGTCGACCCGTCACCCAATTGGTATGGCGGATACGGTAACCCTTTTGGTTTAGCAACATTAACGCTGCTTTTTCACCTTCTTTGCCGGTCTGATTATGTTCTGCCATTTCTTTCTGCAATTAAATTTTTAATTCTTTTATAGGGTAACAGCGAATAGCAAAGGGCTAAGGGCTGACAGCAATAGCAAAAATAACAATTTTCTTGAAAAAGTGATAAGATCAAAGCCGTGATAAACAGCGGAAAATTATTTTTCGTAAATTTGCACCTCAAATAAAAATCCATAATCATGCACGAAAAAATCATTATCCTTGATTTCGGTTCGCAAACCACGCAGCTGATCGGCCGCAGAGTCCGCGAGCTGGATACCTATTGCGAAATTGTTCCTTACAACAAGTTCCCACATAATGACCCTACCGTTAAAGGTGTAATCCTTTCCGGAAGCCCTTTTTCCGTGTATGATGATGCCGCTTTTAAGGCTGACTTGAGCGAGATCCGCGGTAAAATGCCCGTGTTGGGAATCTGCTACGGCGCTCAGTTTATTTCGCACATTTCAGGCGGTAAAGTAGAGCCGGCTGGTACCCGCGAATACGGTCGCGCCAATATTGCTAGTCTTAATACTGACGATGCTTTGTTGGTGGGTGTAGAGCAGGGCGATCAGGTGTGGATGTCGCACGGCGATACCATTACCCGCATTCCTGAAAATTACAAAGTAATTGCCAGTACACGCGAAGTGGAAATTGCCGCTTACCGTGTAGAAGGCGAAGAGACCTGGGGGGTACAATTCCACCCTGAAGTATACCATAGCCTTTGCGGAACACGAATCATTGGAAACTTCCTTGATATTTGCGGTTGCCACAGAGACTGGACTCCCGCTTCTTTCATCGAAGAGACTGTCAAAAATTTGAAAGAACAAATCGGTAACGATAAAGTAATCCTCGCGCTTTCGGGTGGAGTGGATTCCTCGGTTGTGGCTGTATTGCTCAATAGAGCGATTGGCGAAAACCTGACCTGTATCTTCGTGGATAACGGTCTGTTGCGTAAAAACGAGTTTGAGAAAGTATTGGAAGATTACGCTCACCTCGGATTGAACGTGATCGGTGTGGATGCCAAAGATAAATTCTATGGCGAATTGGCTGGTGTAACTGATCCCGAAGAGAAACGTAAGATCATCGGTAAAGGCTTTATTGACATCTTCGATCAGGAAGCTCACAAAATACAAGACGTAAAATGGTTAGGACAAGGAACCATTTATCCCGATATTATCGAGTCGCTTTCGATCACCGGGACGACGATTAAATCGCACCACAACGTGGGCGGTCTGCCCGAGAAGATGAAACTGAAACTGGTGGAGCCGCTTCGTCTGCTCTTTAAAGATGAGGTTCGCAGCGTGGGTACAGCGTTGGGTATGATGCCTCACCTGATCAAACGCCATCCGTTCCCAGGCCCGGGTCTTGGTATTCGTATCCTCGGAGATATTACCGCGGAGAAAGTACGCATCCTGCAAGAAGCCGACGATATCTATATCAACGGTCTGCGTGAATTTGATCTTTACGACAAAGTATGGCAGGCGGGAACTATTCTGTTGCCGGTTCGGTCGGTAGGGGTAATGGGTGATGAGCGTACTTACGAGAATACCGTCGCACTGCGTGCCGTGACTTCATCTGACGCGATGACTGCCGACTGGGCGCACTTGCCTTACGAGTTCCTCGCTCACGTTTCCAACGAAATTATCAACAAAGTAAAAGGTGTGAACCGCGTAGTTTACGACATCAGCTCGAAACCACCGGCTACCATCGAATGGGAATAATCTGAAGTACCGCACTTTTGTTGTGCATCTTATAATAAGAAGTGTGTGATTAGCATCTACACTGAAAAAAGCCATCGTTCTTCGGAGCGGTGGCTTTTGTGGTGTTTTGTCGGTATATTACCCCCTGATCCGTTTCACGATCAACGCATGAATATCCTGAAGGCCGAGGATCATTTTCTTCAAATCTTCGTCGGTTGGGGTTTTGTAGCCGAAACCGTCGATGGAACAGATCGACTCAAATCTGCCAATCAGGCGGCAGGTATCTTTCATTTCGGGAGTCAGCTCCGGCTCTACCCGTGCAGCATCGTTGTAGAGGGCAATGGGCATGTGGTGCTCGGCAAACTCGTCGTAGTGGTACAATAGCGCCACAAAGAGCTTTTCACAACTCATGACGGTCATACTATATAACAGGTCGTTGTCGAAACGGCTTTTCTTCTCGAGTGTACGGGTGAGGGTGCCGAGGTATTTTTCGCCTTCAGCAAGCAGTTCGATGGCAAGGTCAGTGAGTTCTTTCAGTTTTTGCATAGCGGTCAGTATTACTTGTTTCTATTTGTATATCTTACTAATTCTCATGCATAAACTATGCCAAACTCTTAAGTAGAACATTTCCAAATAGATGACTTCTGTTCCTTTAGAGTTATCCCTTTCATTTTCCTACATTTTGGAAGGGGTGATTTGAGGTATTGGACAAAGATGTAATGTTTTCTTGTGAATAATATCTGTGCGTCCTAACTTCTCTTAACTACCTAACTCATTCAAACAGAATGATTTTTGATGTATCTTTGCGCCATGTTAGAAAATTCCACTTTAATCGAAAAGACGCTGGCCAACATGGGCATTGCGTCGCTCAACGAAATGCAAGAAGCCTCGCTTGAGGCGAACGATCAAAACGGCGATGTGATATTGCTTTCTCCTACCGGATCAGGAAAGACTTTGGCCTTTCTGCTTCCCTTATTATTGAAACTAAATTCCGATATAAACCGTGTGCAGGCATTGGTGCTTGCCCCTTCGCGCGAGCTGGCTCAACAGATTGAGCAGGTATTTCGCAGCATGGGTACCGGTTACAAGGTAAACAGCTGCTTTGGTGGCCGCCCGATGAATAACGAAAAGCGAATGCTTTCGACACCTCCGGCTTTGTTGATTGCCACTCCGGGCCGATTGATCGATCATATCGAACGCGGACATGTCGATCTCTCTACCGTGAATACGCTGGTGCTCGACGAATTCGATAAATCGCTCGAATTTGGTTTTCAGGCACAGATGGAATTCGTCATCTCCCGCTTAGGAAAAGTGGAAAAACGGATTCTGACTTCGGCAACCGATACAGAGGAGATTCCCGAATTTACAGGATTGAAGAATCCGGCCAAACTGAATTATCTGGTTGAAAATAATAAACTCGAAGGCCTGACCGTGAAGATGCTTCGCGGGGAAGCCGACAAACTACATACGCTGTACCAACTGATTTGCCACCTGGGCAATGAATCGACATTGGTGTTTTGTAACCAACGCGAGTTTGTGGAGAATGTGAGCGGCTATCTGCGTGAGCGCAGGGTAGAGGCCGAATTCTTCCACGGCGGACTGGAACAGCCGGATCGTGAACGGGCATTGTCTAAATTCCGTAACGGCAGTTGCAGCGTCTTTATTTCGACTGATCTTGCTGCCCGCGGACTCGATATTCCCGAGGTGAAAAACATCGTGCACTTTCAGCTTCCAGTCAACGAAGACAGCTTCATTCACCGCAACGGCCGTACCGCACGTATGGGTGCTGAGGGTTCGTCTATCCTGCTGATGACTCCGGAAGAACGCGTCCCCCAATACCTTGATCCCCTGCCCGAAGCTATGACGCTTCCCGCCAAAGTGGGTCTTCCCGCTAAACCCGATTGGGCGACACTCTACATCGGCAAAGGCAAAAAAGATAAGCTCAGCAAGATGGATATCGTAGGTTTCCTTTTCAAGAAAGGAGAACTTCAGAAAGATGAACTGGGATTGGTCGAAGTGAAGGAGTATTATTCTTTCGTGGCGGTGAAACGACATAAGTTGAAAGATGTGCTGCATCTGGTTCGCAACGAAAAGATCAAGAACATGAAAACGAAGATTGAAGAGGCGCAGTAATCCGATTCAACGCAACTATATACTAAGCGGAAAATACTCATTCAATTGATGGTTTTCCGCTTTTTGTTTTTCTGGGAAATGGTTTCCCAATTGAAAATGATTTAACTTTGCCCGGTCGTAATCAAAGTCGATGAACGAATTCCTTTCAATGAACCGGTTTGGGTAAATCAAATCTTATTCCATTAAAATATGAAGAAACAAATAGTAGCGCTTATCCTTTTGTGGATTACAGGATTAATAGTTGTGCAGGCGCAGGTGGGGCGGGTACTCTCGTCAGTCAAGCTGATGGATGTCAATAATCAATCCTCGGTAATTCCCTATTTAGGTAAAAAGGTATTTACCTTACTTTACATCGATCCCGATGTGTACGACCTCAATGATCCGCTTTCCAAAGCATTGAAAGCAAAACGTTTTTCGAAGGAAAAGTATGGAGCGGTAGGTGTGGTAAATGCCACAGATACCTGGATTCCGATGAGTGCCATTCAAGGACGATTACGTCAGAAAATGGGAAACCGTTCCGGTTCGGTTATTCTTTTTGACAAAGATAGAACCCTGTCCAAAACATGGGCTTTGGGCAAATGTAATGATGCTGCCGTGATAATGGTGGTGGGAAAAGATTCGAAGGTGAAATACCAGAAAACCATCAAAACGCAGGAGGAGTGTAAAGCTGTTGCCGCTTCGGTGCTGAAAATCATTGAGCAGGAGATTCATTAAACGAAAGATACGAAGGTTAATAGCCTATTCAGATTAAAGAAAAAGAGGCTGTTCCAAAAAAATGGAACAGCCTCTTTTTCTTTCCCGGATCTTTGGCCGGGATTCATTCATTCTCTATATCCTTATTTCTTTATCCCAATCTTATCCCAACTAGGAGGCGTAACGCCCATCAGGTTTTTTACAAAGAAGTCATATCGTTTGTGTTCACCATAATCACCGCCCATGGTGTGGTTGGTGCCGGGGAGAACGACCAGTTCGAATTCCTTGTTGGCTTTGATCAGTGCGTTGCACACCTGCATGGTCGAGGCAGGATCGACGTTGTCGTCCATCTCACCCACTACGAGCATCAGCGGACGGTTGAGGCGGTAAGCGTTATCCACATTCGAACATTCGGAATATTCCTTCCCAATCGGATAGCTCATCCACTGCTCGTTCCACCAGATTTTGTCCATGCGGTTGTCCTGGCAGCCGCACGATGAGTAGGCCGCTTTGTAGTGCTCGGGGTGGAAAAGTACAGCGCCCATCGCTTCCTGTCCACCGGCCGAAGCTCCGTAGATACCGATGCGAGTGGTGTCAATAAACGAATATTTGGCGGCCAGGGCGTTGGTCCAGGCGATGCGGTCGGGGAATCCGGCATCCTTCAGGTTTTTGTAACAAACCTCTTCGAAGGCTTTCGAACGGAACGAGGTTCCCATACCATCCAGTTGTATCACGATGAAACCCAGCTCGGCGATAGGTGCGTGATAGCTGAGGCAGGGATAGAAGGTTTTCGGGGTGTACTGGCTGCCCGGTCCGGCATAGATATATTCCAGCACGGGGTATTTCTTGTTCGGATCAAAGTTAGTCGGACGAACGATGATCCCCCAGATATCCGTCTTTCCGTCACGGCCTTTGGCTACGAAAGGCTCGGGAGCCACCCAACCGGCTTTGAGCAGTTCGGTGATGTCGGCTTTTTCGAGGGGCATGATCTCTTTGCCGTCGGTGGCATTGCGCAGGGTGGCAATCGGCGCCTTATTGACCATCGAATAGATATCTACGAAATATTTATTATCCTGTGAAAACGAGGCCTGGTGCATGCCCTGTTCGGGAGTGAGGCAGGTGAGACCGGTGCCGTCAAACTTGATACGGTAGTAGCGAATAAGATAAGGATCTTCGCCGGCCACCATACCGTTGGCGGAGAATACAATTTCGCGTTTCGCTTCATCCACCTGAATCACATCCCGCACGTACCATTCGCCTTTGGTGATCTGGTTTTTCACTTCGCCTGTCTGGCGGTCGTAGAGGTAGAGGTGGTTCCAGTTGTCGCGCTCGCTCATCCAGATGATCTCGTTGCTTTTGTCCAGATTTTTGCGGAAATAGCGGTTGTAGTTTACAAAGGTCTTGCTGGTTTCGTTGATGACGGTGCGTACTTGTCCGGTTTCAGCAGACAATTCCAATACGCGGAATGCCTGATGGCCGCGTTGGTTGTATTCAAACATCACCGTTTTGCTATTGGCGCTCCACTCCAGGCTGCGCAGGTCAAACTGGCTGTTGAAAAGCTCCGTAGAGGGCTCTTTCGTTTCGCCGCCGTCAACATCGAAAACACGGGGGCATCTGAAAGGAAGCGCATCGCCCGGTTTTGTATATTCACGCTTTTGGAGTTTCGGCTGTAACTGGTCGGCGGGGGATGACTCCACGAAATAGATGTAGCGTTTCTCAGCGGGACGGATTTTCATCGCAGCCACTTTCTTCGAATCGGGCGACCACTGGATGTAAGCCGAATAATACTCACCGGGCGAACCGTCGGTGCTCAGTGCTTTCTCTTTGCCGGTGGCATTGTCTTTTACATAGATATTCTGGTTTTTGATAAAAGCGGTCTGCTTGCCGTCGGGCGATACCACGGGAGTGCCGTTTTTCTCATCGTCGGCTTCGTTCCAGTAACGTGCTTCGTTTTTTTCCTGCTTACCTTTTATCAGATTATTCTTTTTGGCGAGGAAGAGCCATTTTGTATCATTGTAAATAAACTGAAGCGAATCCAGTGCCGGATTTACCGATAGCGACTGAATGGGCAATTTGTTGGCATCTACGGTTTTTCCACTTGCAGAGGCGAGTTGTTTCGCCAGTTTCTGATGGTCGAAAAGTTCTGTGCGGCTCTTTTTGGCGGCATCCACTACCACATAAATCTTCCCTTGCGGCGTGTTTCTGATATACCAAAACTTATTGGTTTTGCCAATCCATTTCGGTTCTACGTTGGAATAATAGACTTTGTCTTTGAATTTGTCACGAAGCGAAAAAGCCCGTTGATAGTCATCAACAGAGCCTTGAGCAAAGAGTGCATGGCTAAACAGCCAGGCATTAAGCGTCATTGCAATTAGTTTTTTCATAAATATTTTGTTTCAGTAAATCATGTTTGTCGGTTGTGCAATTGCAAAAGTAGGAAATCGGCAGTGGCCGAGGGGGGAAGAATAGGTCTATTTAGAGGAAAAAGGCTGCCTTCATGAAAGACAACCTTTTTTCTGTACGTTATTCTACCTCCCATTCAAAGATGCCGGCAGCATTCTTCTCAGGCAGTTTACTTCAAGCTTGAGGGCTTCATTGCCGATTTGTCTAAGGTTGTACCTGATAATCTTATCTGATAAGGCCATTGTTCATCGTTTTTATCATCGCCATCCACATCGTGTTGCCAATGCTCGGTCGGTGCTCCACTTACAACCAGCCATAAGAATTTAGTCTCGTTGGGCACTTTAAATTGTGCCTCTCCAGTTGGATTGGAATACACTTTCCCATACACACGACTACCATTCTCTTTTACCGCAAGGAACCCATAACGCCAACCTGCTTTCGCTACATTGATCGCCCGGTATCCTTCGGCACCGGCAATACCCTTGAAATCAAGCTTTACCACTGTTCCGGCTTTCGGCGTTATTAACTTAATGCCATTGTAACCGTAATTTTGCGGACACTTACTCTCTGATATTTTATACCAGCCGTCACCTATCGAATCGAGTTTACTAAAGTGTTGATTGGCATATCTCTTTGAAACCTGTTCGATTCGCTTCATATCCCAGGTGATAAATCTGCGCGAAGCATCAAAAATTTCATCGTTGAATTTATCCTGATCAATGGAGGTTAAACGTTTATAGGCCATCACGGGGTCTTCCCCCTTTCTTTCTTCACGCCAAATTTTCCCGATAAAATCGACTCCATGTTTCATCGACCAGTATTCCAAAACGAAGGGCGAATGGTACATGTTTTGTTCATGCAAAAATGCATAATGAGTTTGTTTCATGAAATCAGCCAAATGGTAATTTTCAAAAGTGATCCATTCGGGGTAAACCTGCCATAACATATACTGCGATGTCATTTCAACAAATGAAAGGCTTTCACCACCTTCCGTGGCAGTAGTATCACCTTTTGCCTTGTCTGCGCTTAATATATACTGGAACGAGTGACCCAGTTCATGAGCCAGAGCACCAAAAGGAGCTCTGTTCATTCTTCCCGGAGGTGCCCAAAACACCCCAATTTTGTTGTCTGCTCCGCCTCCAAATGCGGTACCCTCTTTGGAGTCAATGATAAATATCAGGCACTTATACTTGTCGGTTAATGACTTTCCCTTTTCAATAAACTTCATTTTATCGACAAAGCTGCCATAAATCCGCTCGCCTTCTTTCAAGATGTCAGAGGTGTTGAACCGCAGAGTGGAATCGGGATTGGACATTGGGTCATTACCAAACTTCTTCGACCAAAAAACAGCTAAGTTTCCAGATTTCTTCATTCTCTTTAAACAAAACTCGCTCGTGTCGTTTTTAAAGTCATTGTTATCTGGCACATTCCATATCTGAGAAGGGATGTGCAATTCCTTTTCCAGTGATTTTGAATCTTTTATTCTATTGGAATAAACTTGTTGGCTTACAAGACCAACTGCAAATATCATTGCAATACTTTTTACTGAAATCCCAAACATTGTTTTTATAGGTGTTTTAAATTGGAAGCGCAGCTAAAAGCGGCTTCTGTACACTATTCAGTTATCGGGTTTATTCCACTTCCCACTCGTATATGCCCGATGAATTCTTCTCAGGTTGTTTTACTTCCAGTTTGAGGGCTTTGGTGGTCACTGCTTTAAAGGTAACTTCATTACCAATGCCTTTCTCTGTAGCGTATGCAGACGGATTTTCCACCGGCTTCCACTCTCCGTTTTTATCCTTGTAATAAATAGTCCAGGACTGAGGCACGCGGCATCCGCCCCATGGCGCATCGTCAAACCAGTAAACAGTAGAGCGGCTTACACTCTTCTCGGTTGGGAATTCGTAAGAGATCCACTCGGTCGTTCCCTCTTTCGGCCACCAGTGGTAGTAAGGGATGGATCGGTCATTTTCGTCTTTGGGCAGCAGTCCGTCCTTGATAGCAGAAATGGTTTTGACCTTGTGTGATGCGTCGATTTTACTTTCCGAACCAATGGTTGGTGGCATGGCTGGGCGCGTTGCGCTCAGGTCAACCGGCAGCCATACTGACATGTCACCACTACCGCGATGCGACCATGCATAGTATGGAATCAGATTGAGCTTTACCTCCTTGGTGTTCAGTTTTCCTTCTGCATCGTAGCTCAATGTCTGTGCATTGGTCTGGATCATATTGATGCCATAGAGCAAATTGTCTTTGCGTTCGACTTTGAAATCCGGCTTTTTATTGAGCAAAAGGCTGGAGATAGCGAAATCGTTGTCAGGCCATTCAGCACAATATACCACCGGCCCGCGCTCGATAGCCACACGTCCGCGGTCAGCTTCAACAGCGGGATTAGCTTTAACCGTGCGAGGCTCCATGTCGAAATGCACTTCCACCACATCGCCTTTTTTCCAGGCGCGGTTGATGGTGAAGTAGCCTTTCTCAACTTTCGAATCTACAGCTTTGCCATTTACCTTAACGGTGTAGCCCAGCGTCTTTTTATCAGTATAGCTGTATAAATTGCCCGGAACTACCTGACCGGTTACCCAACCCGGGATACGGATTTTCAGATTCAGGTTTTGTTTGCCTTTGGGTGCCACCTCGATTTTGACATTGCCGTCCCACGGGTAACTGGTCGATTGTTTCAGCGTCACCATCTTGCCATTTACCTTGATATCGGAATGGTTTGCCATGAAGAGGTTTATATACAAATCATTGTTGTTGACAGCATAAATGTACCCCGGCACGGACGGGATGAAACGGCAAATGTTTGACGGACAGCAAGCGCATCCAAACCAGGGCTGACGCTGGTGCTGGCCGATCGACTCCAATGGATTGGGATAGAAGAAACCGCCACCATCCAGTGAAACTCCGGAAATCAAACCGTTGTAAAGTGTACGTTCCAAAACGTCATAGTATTTTCCTTCACCATGAAGCAAAAAGAGACGGTAGTTGAGGTAAACGTTTCCGATGGCTGCACAGGTCTCGCAATAGGCTGACATGTTGGGCAGTTCGTAGTTTTTACCAAATGCCTCACCGTTCCCTGTCGCACCGATTCCCCCGGTGATGTAGAGCTTTTTGTTTACAATGTTACTCCATATATTATCGATGGCGTTGATGTAGTTTTTGTCGCCGGTTAATGCGGCTACATCAGCCATGCCGGTGTACATATAGGCAGCGCGAACGGCGTGACCCACGGCTTCATCCTGTTCGATCACCGGCTTGTGCGATTGGTTGTATTCGCTCTTGTTTTCGGTTTTGCCTTTGTTGTCGAGGAAGAATTTAGCCAGATCGAGGTATTTCTTTTCTCCGGTAACAACGTACAATTTAGACAGAGCCATTTCGGCAATCTGGTGGCCGGGAACTACTTTCACCTGACCGGGTTTGTCGCCGATTTCACGCACGGCACAATCCGCGTATTTGATGGCGATGTTGAGAAAATTCCGTTTGCCGGTGGCCTGGAAGTGTGCAATGGCTCCTTCGATCATGTGCCCAAGGTTGTAGAGCTCGTGGCTCAGGTCTTCCTCTTTTTCCCAGCGTTTGCTGCCTACCCATTCGTGCGGGTGCTTCGGATTCATGGTGCGGTAAGTGTAGAGGTAACCGTCCGGCTCTTGCGCCGCTGCAACAATGGTGAGCACACTGTCGATGTATCTGTCTAATTTCTTATTGGGAAAAGTCTGCATCGAGTAGCTTGCCCCTTCGATGGTTTTATAGACATCGGTATCATCGAAGGTGAATCCTTCCTCTTTGTAGCTGTCGCTCGGATGAGCCGCTTTGATAAAGTTTTCGTAACGTCCGGTCTCTTCGCATTTGCGGAATGCTAAGGGGATGGTCACTTCGCGACTGGCTTTGAGGCGTTGTCCCCAGAATCCGTCGGCAACCTTAACAGCTGTAAACGGCACGGGAGTGATGGGATAGCTAACGCCTTTCTTGACTTGGGCCTGCAAACACAGGCTTAGACCTATCAGCCCGGTAATAAATAATTTTCGCATGATCTTAACGTGTATTATTTTGATTAATAATTGTTCTTGTTTTAGCTAAATTCAATCTTGTACTTACTTCTATCATCGCCTCTATGAATGGATGATATAACAGTGGCTTTGGCAATAACACCGGCAACTGTGGAAAACATCTTTTCGGCAAATCCTTCGGAGCAGTAACAAATGGCTGTTGGTTTTGCTCCTGATTTATGGTTGACAATCGAACAAACACAATAGTTCTTATTTTTATTAGCAATAAGAGTTTTACTGGTTTTGTTATACTCAACTTTCCAACCCCATTCTTCTTCAAGAAATTTGATAAATTTATCCAGATGCCCAATATATTGAGCCAGCACATTATCCATTTTTAAATTATTGAAATGAACAACCGCACAACTTTTCAAAGCCCGTCGAAGTTCTTCTTCACTTAACTGCTCATTCAAATTTGAAAGCAGACAGTTAGTCCATTCCTGAACTAGAAGCAATTTGCTATTGTCCGGCTCTGGAGTAGATTGTTGGCTTTCATTATTATTTGCAAACAAAGAAATTGAGCTAAACCCGCACAAGCTGGCAGCTCCTGATAGACAAGCTCTTTTAAGAAATTCTTTCCTGTTTATTAGCATGTCTTTTATTTTACATATTAGGAAATTGAAGTGCAAAGTTCTTAAAAATAACTGACGTAAAGAATACAATAATCATCTAATTGAGAGAGGTTATAGATTCTGTTAGATTTAGCCTATTTACTGTACTATTGTTAGAAAGTGAACATGGAAAAGCAACAAACAAAATGTCCGGTCAGACCTGTTGGAAACACCGGACAATTTGTAGTTGATTTTACTGAATGTTAACGTTAAACACGAATGTAACCTGATACTGCTTTCTGATATAATTCTATTGTTTTGGAATTCTTGTTAGGCTCGGGAATGTTAAATCAAATGTCCATTCACCCTCAAAATTGAAGGAGAAGTAAAACACTAAATTGCAATGCCACTTGCCAGAGGTTAACCCATCGATAGCCACATAATCGCTCAGTATTCGATAATCAAATCGATTTGTCCATGAATTTCCACCGGGAGTTATAGTCGGTCCTAAAGGAAATGGTGCAAAAGGATATTCATAAACCAGATCAGTATCGTTAAATACCCCTTTAATATAAGGCAAGGCATATTCAAGGCATGGGCGATCGCCACGTTTTACCATTTCGCTTTTTTTCCAATTCCAGGGACTTCCATTTTTATCTCTAAAAATCAGGTGGATCTTATTCGGCCCTTTGGGATCATGAGTGACTTTAGCCGATGCTCCAGTAATACCAACACCTTTTGTGTCGGTTGTACTTACACCTCCCGGTTCGATCCAGCCACTGTTGGTCGCAGCGATATTATGATTCTGATTTTGGTAAGTATAAGGATTGTTTCTTAAATTAATCGTTACAATGTCCTTTAATATTCTATTGCCGGCAGAATTACTCATTTTCATACTCAATGTATATTTACCCGGCGTCACTTGAGATGTTGCCGCGGTAAACAACATTTGCCCGCTGCCCTCAAGTAATAGCATGGTTGGCTGATTAGGCAATACTTTTCTTTTTGCCTGTATAAGCGCAAGGGTAGTATCAGTTGCAGGATTGTACGCTTCTGTCCAGACTGAAAGATCTCTATGTTTAATTAAAGAACTGTCAAGCTCTCCTTTTTCATTCCGAATGTCAATTAATTCAAATTTTATGGGGAAGGATGATCCTGCCAGATTCGGAGACTCTGAGTACATGGTTGCTCCGGCATCCACGTTAAGCGGATTTCGGGTATATACAATAGTATCAGCGATATAACCATCTGGAATCTTATCGCATGCAGTCAAGGCCAAAACAGTGCATATTGAAAATGCTACTTTATTAAGTGTATTCATTTGTTTAGATTTTAGTTAGTTATTCGTGGACGTTTATTAAAAAACAGGTTGTGTGTGTCTTCCAAAACATGAAGTACACCCGTTGTGGTCAAGATGCCAGTTGTTTGGCAAATATTGTCAACATCCTGATCTTCTACCGGAATGGTACTATTGTCTGCAGGATCAAGTCCATTAATCACGTTTTTATAATGAATTAATTTTACATCTGAATTTGGCAGCCACTCAGTATATAACTTGGTCGGTACAAGTGAAATTTCTACATCATTTCCCAAAAGGCTTTTTGTTTCAATAAGTCCATTTTGAGCTGCAGTCAGTTCTGTTCTGGTTATGCGCTGATTTACAATGTACATTTTCAATGAATCCTTGTATAAATCAATGTCATTTACCAAATCCTTAAATGTGTATTTCAGGTTCTCATCGTCCTGTTCTTCTATTTTCTGAGCTTCAATTTGTTTTACAAATTGAAGCACTGAATAATTTGTAGGCATAATGACGGTTACATTCGGCTTGTCCAACTGGTTGAGTAAGCCTGCTTTTTCAAAAAGAATCATAACTGTGTCAAACTTTGCCTGAGTACGCAAGTATTCAACGGTTGTTTTATTCACGTTTGCTGAAGATACTCCTCCATCAATCAAATTATCTTGACAGGAGTATACAGTTGTCAGCAATAAAAGTGCATATATTATTTTTTTCATGTCGTTCTGTATTTTAGTTTAAACGATATTAATTGTTGTTCATCTTATCTTGCCAGTATTGAGTCTGACGAACATATTTGTTATTAACGATCAAGTTGTAATTAACCGGAAAAAGATAACCTTCCTGCAAATATCTGTCTTGAGAATAAATACCCTGACCGGATTTGGTTGCATAAAATCCTGTGCGCACCCAGTCATAAAGTCTCTGTCCTTCAAGGAATAGTTCGCGTGCCCGCTCATCGGAAACTTCTTCATACAGAGCCGCATCTGTTCCCTGGAAAGGATCAAGTCCAGCACGAACCCTGATTTTATCGAGGTATGTGCGAGCCAAAGCCATATCAGGAGCAGCCTTTTTAATCAATGCCTCAGCTTTCAATAAATACATGTCGGCTAAACGAAAGATAACTACTGTTCCACCTGTTTCCCAAGCTGTTTTATCGGCATTCGTATATTGAATGTTATTATACTTGGTTGTAAAACAATTGCTTTGGTCGTAAAAATTTTCAAACAACTTAGCAACACGTATATCCTTGTCTGGATCAGAGAATAAATTTAAAAACTCAGGTGCAAATTTGAAACGTGGGCCATTGTTTTGTCTATTGGTATTGTAGGGATAGCCTAAGAAACGATCGGCAAAACCGGATTCAATGGCAAAACCTTCTTTGTCAGCTATTTTAAATGGAAATTCAAATAAACTCTCAATAGATTCTCCTTTCCATATCGAAAGCAGGTTCTCCGAACTCTCTAGTTGAGCTCCCGAATTTTGCTCAATTTTATCGATGCACTGAAGGGCCAACTCAAAATTATTCTTATCTATCGTTGTTTTGTTAGCTCTAGTACGCCACATATAGACATGGGCAAGCAAAGCATTGACACTGGCACGATTGGCACGAACAGCTTTTTTGCCGGCTGTAGATTGCCATGTGAGACAACTGTCAGCTTTTTTCAAATCGACAATACATTGAGACAATAATTTATCTTCGGTGGATAATGGATAATCTTTTACAGCTTCACTTGCATCTTCTACCGGTTCTAGAAGCATTGGGACTGTTCCCCAAATCCTTGTCATATAGAAATATGTATAAGCTCTTACAAACAGAGCCTCTCCAATATAAGACTTACGTTTCGCTTCGCTTCCGGCAAAGGCCGAAAGAGGCATATTCGAGATATTTTTTATTGACAAGTTGGCTGACAAGATTACTTTATAGAATTTCGACCAATCAGTATTATCATAGTATCCATTCCACGAATAATCACCTGAAAATTCATGAGTACCCCACTCAGAATTATTAGCGAAAATTTGAGTGGTAAAATCACCATAAGTAAAGAACGAAAGGCCATTACCGAAATCAAGTACTTCCCGAAGTTTATAGTAACTTCCAAGGACTGAAGCATTAGCATCGGCTTCAGTTTTCCAGTATGTTGCTGATACTGGCGTATTAATCGGGTCATATTGAATATTACATGACGATAGTAGCACTATAGCGGTTACTCCGATTATCTTGGTGAAATATATTAAATTACATTTCATGATATTTTATTTTATTGGATTAGAATTCTAGTTGAAGGCCAAAGGTGAACATACGAGATAAGCCATAACCATTACCTGTATAAATGCCATCGGCCGATACATTCTCAGGATCCGGGATATGACATCCCTTGGCTTTAATTACAAAAATATTTTCTGTTGTCAAAGAGAATCTCAGGTTATCAATTTTGTATTTCTGAAGATTCGGAATTCTATACGACAACATGATACTATTCATCTTAAAATATGCTCCGTTTTCGAGAAACATTGAACTGTTCGGATTGTAATTGGCTACTTGGCGATATGGCGACAGATTTGGAAAATCAGCATTGTCTCCGGGTTTTGTCCAATAACTAAGCCCACTAATATCTACCAACATTCTTCTGGATATATAATCTTTTACACCCGCCCATGATGTACCCCAACCATAGTTAGAGAAAGGGGTTCCATTTTCATCAGCACCACCTGCAGTGGTCATCGATGTTAACGATCTTTCAAGAGCTTGATTGTAAACCTGTCTACCTAGTGTAAAACTACAATGGATATCCAGTGTCAGGTTTTTCCAGGTTGTTGAAGAAAATATACCGCCTGTCCATTTCGGATTAGGATCGCCCACAGGAGCCTTGTCTTTATATGATATCCACTGATAATTTCCATCGATATCTCTCAACATTGCATCGCCGGCTTTGTAAACAGCTCCCGATTCAGATTTGTATTTTTGTCCCGTATAAGGATCTGTAGGTACATCAGCGTCTGTAGCATATACTCCATCATAAATAGCAAGGTAAAACTGATTAATTGGGTGACCAACAGTAAGTATTCTATCACCATCAATGATTGTTTTATTACCACCAGGAAGAGAGGTGATAATATTCTTGTTATGGCTGCCTGTAAGTCGAACTGACCATTCCCAATCCTTTACAGTTGAAGGAAGAATATTGGCCTTCAGCATTAATTCGTAGCCTTGATTACGTACACCAACAGCATTGGTGTTATACTTATCATATCCTGACGTATTAGGCATATCAAGGGTGAAAAATAATCCATTGACATCTTTATTATACCAATCAGCAGAGAAGAAGAATCTTCCTTTTAAGAGCTCAACATCTAATCCAAGATTCACTTCTTTTGTAGCTTCCCATCTTAAATCTCTTTGTGCTACACCATCATAATAATTAGGAGTAACAGCTGAAGCCCCACCATAAGTACCGGAAATTTGATAACGGCTGAAATAACCATAAGGACTTCCGCTGGGTTGATTTCCCGATTGACCATATGATGTGCGAAGTTTTAAGAACGAGATTGTTTTAGCAAAATTCTTCATGAACGGTTCTTCCGAAATAGTCCAGAAAGCTCCAAACGATGGGAAGTTTCCCCAGCGATTGGCCGAAAATAATTTTGATGAACCATCTCTACGAATTGAAGCAAAAACACTGTATTTGTCCTTGTAGTAATATTGTGTTCTTGCAAACATACCCAGCATACTTGATTCATAGAAATCAGAAGAGGCATCTTTGTATTGTTGGGGCATTCCTGTAACTACCTGGATTAGGTCAGAAGGAATATAACTACCATATGCATTGGTTGCATAGTTCTTTGTTTGATTGAATGATGTACCTGCAACAGCTGAAACATGGTGGTCTTTAAATACTTTATCAAAGTTGAGGTAGTTTTCGAAATTTGTTGATAAAGCCTTGCTTGCATTTGAACTACCTTCTGATTTGTTGATAATAGAGATTGACGCAGGGCTAAATTTATCTAATCTTGAATTGTAACTATCATAAGATGACATAGAGTTAAATACCAGCCAATCGCAAATCTTTAGATTGATCATTTCTGACAGTCTTATTGATTCATCTGAATTGTCATTTCTAATAGAGGTATAGCCTCCCAGATACCTGGCTCTATCAGCATCACTCAAGAAAAGCAGAGATGATGGCATCGGATTTCCTGTGGTAACAGCATCGGTTACCGAGTTGCCTGCTGTAGCTTTTGTTGAACCAACTGTATAACTGATGTTTGTGTTAAATGTTAGTCGATTACCTACTTTATTTACGATATTATTCGCCAATGACAATCGATTGAAACCGGTACCTCTCATTGTTCCGTTTTGATTGTAATAACCCACACTGGTACGGTAGTTCATTGCGTCATTACCACCACTGAGTGACGCGTTATAATCCTGTGTTATTGCTGGTTTATAAAACAAGCCATACCAATCAGTATTGTTATTAAATGCGGGATTTAAACTATCAGTAAGAATTAAAGGCATTTCCGACTGATTCAAATAATCTTTACCCACTGAGAGCATATTTAGTCTCATCCTGCGCTCGGCAGCTCCCGTGTAGACCTTTGGCAGCATTGGTATTGTCGATAATCCAAGTTTTTGGTTGAAGGAGACTTTGGGTTTTCCAGATTTCCCTCTTTTCGTTTTGATAAGAACAACACCGTTAGCCGCCCTTGAACCATATATTGAAGCAGATGCAGCATCTTTTAGTACATCTATCGACTCAATATCTGAAGGGTTAATATTGGTAAGGAAGTTTGTAGATGTCGTGCTATAACCAACAACACTTGCGTCAACCGGAACCCCATCAAGGACAAACAAGGGTGAACTAATCGTATTCTTGTCAATTACTGAATTATTTCCGCGGATGTTGAACGTATTTCTTCCTCCCGGCTGCCCTGAATTGATCTGGACATTAAGCCCGGGAATCAAACCCTGAAGCATAGCGTCAACAGAAGGTGCTGTTACGCCCTTAACATCTTTCATGTTGATACTAGAAACTGCTCCATGGATATCTTTTTTAGTTACACTTTGGTAACCAATAACCACTAATTCATTTACCAACTTGGATTCTTCTTTCAGTGTGATCTGAAGGTTCTTGTTCTTTCCGGCAATAACTTCCTGTGTGGTGAACCCAAGATACGAAAAGACAATTGTTGCATTGGGCTTTGTTAATTTAAGAGAGAACTTGCCATCTTCGTCGGATGTTATGCCGTTGGATGTGCCTTTTTGCAAGATTTTCACTCCGATAAGAGGTTCTCCTTTGTCACTGACAACTCTACCCGAAATTGTCACGGAATTTTGTTGACTTACTGTTACTGCTGAATTCTCAGTGAGACCGGGGGCAGCCCACAATGGGCTGATACCGACTCCTGAGATCAGGAGAAAACTGGCTGCAACTTTCAACAGGCTTTCACTGAAAAAGCCGTTTGAGCTAAAGTTTACTTTCATGTTTTTACTGATTTTAGGGATTAAGGTGTTTGTTTTGACGAAATATCTTTATTGTTCTGTTTTTTAGTTTGTATCTTAATATAGTCAGTAGGCTTATTCTACATTCCCGGTTTACCATCAAACCCCGGGTGTTGTAGAATATGTCTTAACCAACTATTTTGAAAAGATGTTCATATAACGACCTATTGTTTTCGTTAATTGACTTTCCACTCCAATACCCCACCTGAAACATTTTTCTGAAGCTTTGCAACAATTTTCAGTCCGGTTGTTTTGACCGGGGTGAAGTAGAGCGTGTTGTAGCAGTCTTTGAAAGCGGAAGGAATCGATACGGTGCGATTTATTTCAATATGAGGTGCCCAGAAATTGTCAGTGAAATGCACTTGTGTAAAGGGAACCTGCTTGATGGGTTGAGCGGGCTTGTTGGTGGTAGAGGCTAAAGAGAAAATGCCGGTTACCATAAGAAGAATGATGGCTGATAGTTTGTGTTTCATGGTGAAAATGTGATGTCAGATTGTCTTACGGTTGTATTGCAAATATAGGTTCTTGGTGTGTGAATGGGTAGAATTATTGTCTAATTCAATGGTAAAATAGTCTATCGTGTAGTTTTTGTTGTTTAACGAAGTCCCTTCCACAGCGGAAATAGCTTTAGTTTGTTATTGCTTTAAGTTTCACATAAAGAGTGTCATTCAGGAAGTTGGCATATATGGAACATTATATTCCGGCCTAGGCTTTCTCTGTTGTTCCTTTCCCCGAATTGTATATTCCTAGCAGAAGACCTATCCCATGAGACGAAAGGGAAATACATGCTTATCTGGTTCCGCTTATATCATTCTTGAACGTTATGCAGTTATGATAAGTGGCATCTTGTCGCACGTCAGTGATGATATGTGAAAGAGGGCATCCTTTTGGGACACCCTCTCATCTACCGATATGGTATTAAAATTTTGTTTGTTTAAAAATGTTGTCGATTTCCTCCTTGGTCATAGAATAATCATACATTCTCATGGAAGCCATATAACCTGTATAGTTTTCCCCAACATCGGAAGCACCAAGTGTTATTTTTGCATTTTAATTGAAGAAGCCTGTGTCATATTCTGTGAATTGTTCAACTCACCATTCACATACGCTTTCTCAACAACCCCATCAAAAGTTAGTACGATGTGATGCCATTGGTTGCTTAAAAAAACTGGTCAAAAGTTTTTTTAAGCGCATCTCTTTATATGCAATTATTTCCTGAAAATTGTCAATTTCTTTCCTGTATAGCTCACAATATTGTCGTACTTTTTAGCTAATTCAATGTCTGTCCCTTTTTCTTCGCTTACAAAAACAATGTTAAACTTGCGATTCTTAATCATACCCGGGAAAGAACCATTACGGTCATTTATTGTCAAGGACTTTTGCTTATCGTCCCAGTTGAAGGTTATAGTGGAATATTTCCCATTTTCATAATTATAGTTGTCGTTTTCATCTTCATACAAAATAAATTCTCCATTGGCACCTTCGTAAACTCTTATTTCAAGGTTGTCCCAGTTTTTTTCAGTTGCAAACTGAACTTTAGGACCCCATGGTAAAATTGAGCCGGCTTTCACATAGATTGGGATAATGTCAAGGGGAACCTCTTTTTTTACAGTCTGTCCGCCAGTATACTTCTCACCAGTCCAAAAATCAAACCAGCTGGTTCCTTTTGGAAGATAAACGTTCTTTGATTTTATAGCCGTAAAATCTTCAACCTTAATTGTATCTGTTCCCTGTACTTTATTTTTTAAATACATCGGCTTTGTTACGGGAGATACCAACAATGAACTGCCAAACATATATTCATCGTTAATATCTAAAGCTTTTTTGTCGTTTGCAAAATCCATAACAAGAGCTCGCATCATACTCGACTGATTGGCAGTTACCTTCCATGATGTTGAATAAATATAGGGCAATAAGCTGTAACGTAGGTTTATATACTTCTCAATGGCATCGTAGGTTGGATTTCCTTTTTTACCAAACTGGTAAATTTCTCGAGGAAAGCCTTCGCCATGTGAGCGCATCATCGGGCAAAATGTTCCGAACTGCATCCACCGTACATGAAGTTCGCGATAATCGGCATTATTGAGGGGATCTTTAAAATTCCACAAAAAGAAACCGCCAATGTCACTATTCCAATAGGGGATACCACATAATGAAAAGTTCAGACCTGCCGAAATCTGGTTAAGTAAGGATTCCCATGAAGCAAACGTATCGCCCGACCAGGTATTTGCACCATATCGCTGCTGACCGGCAAAAGCCGAACGGGTAAGTATAAATACCCGTTTATCGGAAGTTTGCAAGCGTTGGTGCTGTGAAACACCCCCGACGGTCATTAGCGGAAATGCATTGCGCACTTTACGAAACGAACCTAAATACGTTTTGGAATCAAAATCAGTAGGTTTTGGGTCAATATGATCGGGTTCCGAAGAATCCATCCACCAACCATCCATTCCAAGCGAAAAGAGTCCCTTGTTAAGATATTGCCAATAAATATCGCGCGCTTTGGGATTGTAAGGATCGTACACTTTTGCTCCCGAAGGGTAATTTTTGTTATCCGGCCATTTGTCCGGACCAAATTCCGGCCAGGTTTTGAAATTAAACAAAGCTCCGATTTCATCCAATTCCTTGTATTGCTTTGTCATTGGCCCAAACGAATTCCAGATAGAAATAATCATGTGTGCATTTAGTCCATGTACGTCGGTTATCATTTTTTTGGGATCGTAAAAACTGGGATTAAGGAATTCCATGGCATTCCACAGATAATTGCTGCCCCAGTATTGCCAGTCCTGAATGATACCGTCGAGAGGAACATTCAAATCGCGAAATTTCTTAACTACATCCACCAGTTCATTCTGGCTCTTATAGCGTTCGCGACTTTGCCAAAAGCCATACGTCCATAATGGGAACATGGGAGCTTGTCCGGTAAGGTCACGCATGTTGGCAATCACTGCATCAGCATTCCCTCCGTACATAAAGTAATAATCAATACCATCGCCAACTTCCGATTTAAATAAGGTATGGTCAGCATTATCCTCAAAAACTGTTGGCGAATAGTTGTCCCAAAACAGTCCATACCCTTTTCCCGACAAGAAAAATGGAATATAATCATCAGTATTGCCTTGAATCATTTCCAGTTTAACGTTACGCTTCGACATTTTCCCTTCTTGTTGTTGTCCCAAACCATAAATAGCTTCGTTTTTTTCAAGAACAAAAGACTGTGATACAGAATATGTCTTAGCTCCTGCGTCGTCGAAATCAACAAATGCGCTCCCGAATTTTTTTTCGGAAAACAGCTTCTTCGCTGAGCTTGTAAATGAAACGTTACCAGTTCTTAAGTTTATTGCAACTTGTATTTTTTCACTTTTAAGCGATAACTCTTCGCCTTGTTGCTTAATACTAAGTGCCGTTTTTTTTGGAGTTTGAACTACCGAAAGACTTTGTTTATCGAAAGATTTAGCCTCAGGATATTTTATAATCCGAACAATAGAGGGATTATAAAATTGAATCTCAATGTGAATAGCATTGACAACTGTTTTTACTCCAAAATCTGTTTTCTGATAAAACTCTGCATTAACTGTTCCAAAAAACGTCATTAAGGATAAAAGCGTCAGAAATCGTATTTTTATATAATTCATCAAGTGTTTGTTTTATTTCTCTATAATTCGACTAACAACAACATCTTAGTGCCAAACCGACACACGATGCCTATATTATTCTTTAGCTTCATTTTTTATTTGTCTTCTGCTGAAATTTTTGTAAATAAATTTATTGCATTCAAATATTTTACATTTATTTTGTCAATAAAACAACCACAAAAGACACAAAAGTGATCATTAGAACACCGATAAGTGTTTGACATTTATTTCTTTTGTGTCTTTTGCAGCTCAAGATCTTTGTTCGTTTTACTTTATCGAAGTAGAATTTGATGATTTATTTTTATTCTTTGGATTTGTTTTTTGCATGAGTTCTGCAATATTTTTCGAACTCAATGCGTAATCATACATTTGCAGAGACGCCATGTAACCTGTGTAATTTTCACCAACATCCGAAGCGCCAAGTATTATTTTGGCATTGTTGATTGCAGAAGACAATAACATGTTCTGAGAATTATCCAGAACGCCATCTACATATATTTTTTCTACAACACCGTCAAAGGTCAAAACCAAATAATGCCATTTGTTCGCTTCCGGAACTTTGTTGTATCGCATATCAAAATGTCCCTCTAAGTGCCCTGCCGCTCCGTAAATACTTTTATTGTAAAACATCCCTGAATAGGAGTTTGCTAGATTAAATTCATTTCTATCGCACCACGTTGCTAAACATTCACCTTCGCTGGCTACTTCCGGATTTTTCACCCAGGTTGCTACGGTCCAGGAACCATTCCATGCCAAACTTTTAGGTACTGGTTTATCCAGTGTCAAAGCTCCATTTGCGAAATTAAAAGCTTTGATACCTTCATCATCTTTACTTAAAGTTACTTCGCCACTTTTTGTGAAAATTCCGCCTATCGATCCGTTGTTTAGAAAGCCTGTTGCAAAACCGTTATCTGAAGTTTTATTAGCATCAACACTTAGCAATAATTTATTCGTACTCGCCGCTCCGGGCTCTTCATTTGACGGTTTATTTTTTAATTGTAATGGAATATCAAACAACGAACCATACACTTTCATATTCCAAACAGCAGCGTAAAG
This sequence comes from Bacteroidales bacterium, assembly GCA_963668555.2. Classification (GTDB taxonomy): domain Bacteria; phylum Bacteroidota; class Bacteroidia; order Bacteroidales; family UBA7332; genus CAXXIC01. The sequence goes on along the minus strand of CAXXIC010000001.1, from coordinate 1,345,958 downwards.
CCCTGTTTTTTCTGCTGCCAAAACAGTCAGTTTCAGGTAACGGGCTGAAACTGATTTATCGTCAATCATTGGGCTTCCTGAAGTCCTGTTCTTTGACCTATCTGCATACAGTTTCCATTTATTCCCATCCGTCGAATATTCAATCTTGTATTGATAATAGTAACTGGCAAATTCAAATTGGGTCATCACCCGGCTAACACTTTTCACCACTCCTAAATCTACAGTCAGGTTCTGAGGGAAACTATTGTTGGCAGCCTTCCACAAGGTAGCGTTATTGTTGTCGGTGGCGTACGATGGTTTGTAATCGTAATCCAATTTAAGCGATTGCAAGTGATAATACGACGAAGCTGTAGTCTTAGCTAAATAAGCAATATCTTTAGGAACAACAGAATGTTCTAAATTTGCAATTCCACGATGTGACGGAATAACAGTTCGAATCGTAGAGTCATTCTCAAAAATCAGGCTATCGATACAAAGTTGTCTGGCCAATCCACCTGCCGTAAAAGGATAATCATGACGGTGATAGACAATGTAATAATCATCCTTGTTTTTTAAGACAGAATGATGTCCAGGACCGTTAACAGTCTTGTCGGTATTTGTACTCAAAATTGGATTATTCCGACCCGGAGTAAACGGTCCATACGGGCTGTTTGAGTATGAGTACCTGACGTTGTAAGTCTCATCGTGGCAAGATGCACCTGAATACATTAAAAAATATTTGCCATTCCTTTTCATCATATACGCTGCTTCAAAAGGCGCGGGTGTTTGCGAAAGCGGTATGTTTTTGGAATCAAACATAGAATCCATTGTTTTACCGTTAAGTTGACCCACTGCATACCCGTTGTTATAGTGTACCCAGGTTCCCCAATAGGCATATATTTTACCGTCGTCGTCTTTGAAAAACTGTGCATCCAACGATGGAAATCCTTCTCTTGGATACCCATTCGAAATAACCGGACTATCGTCTTCCTTCAATTTTGTCCATGGTCCGGTGGGGGTATCTGAAACATAGCCATATATGTTACATCCTGACTGGCAATTCCCAAAATACAAATAATATTTCCCATCATCGCCAGTCACAATATCAGGCGCCCAAAAATTCCGAAGCTTTATATGGGTAAACGATGGTATTTCCATCGTGTAATTATACCAGTTTTGAAAATCCTTACTATACCAAACCGTTGGAACACCTGACCCCAACATTTCATTATCAGTAGTGGCGTAGATATAATAAGTATCGCCAAATTTTTTAATGGTAGGGTCGGCAAACCACCCCGGAACAATCGGATTTTTCGCTCCGGGGGAATTTATTTTTATTGCTTCTTGTGCAAAAAATCCGGAAACCGAGAAAAATGATAGAATAAAATACAGAAATGTCCTTTTCATATTGTTTAGTTTTAATTATTTCCAAATAGCTCTAGTTCGTATAAAGCGGTAAAGTTGTTTTCTTTCAGGTGTTTAACAATAATGCGTATTTTCGAGGTGTTGACCTCATTAAAAACAGCCAGGTTTATTGAATTTCCGACAGGTACTACCGGATTCTTTTGAATGTTTTGTACAGGTTTCCATTGGCCTTCATTCTTATTGAAATATTCAATTTTATAATCCTTAGGTGGTTTTTGTTCCCATGCATCTTCATAAAAGAAAAGGTGGGCAGTATGAACCGATTTTATTTTTCCCAAATCAACTGTTAAAGTATCCTGAGTATTGGGTGACTTGTGCGATGACCATAATGCACCTTTGTTTATGATTCCATCATTAAGATATTTAAGGTCAAATTCAGGCGCATCGGAAGTGTATGATGCTTTGATTTTGGCCAGAGGAAACAAAGCAATGTTATTGATTTTGCTTGTGAAATTTCTGTTCTCTCCCAAAACCGGACTCCATGCTTCAAATTCCGATACCCCGACAGCAAATCCGTTTTGTGGTTTCATTACTACTCGCAATTTTGAGGTTTTTAGCTGTTGTAGCTTTATGGTATTAGCCATTCGCCCCTCGGGCTTCTCATAACTATATTTTGCCTGTATAGCTTTTTGCCATTGCTTTCCATCCCAGTATTCAAGGTGATACGAAGCAGGTTTGTGAATTAATGAATCGTCATCTATAAAATAGATTTTAACCTCATCAATTTGTTTTTCATTTCCAAAATCAATTCCACACCAGGCGCTTTCTTTATTTGTATCACCTAATGAAGACCATCGGTTGGGTGGGAATGAGTGATACCAGTACTGTCCATCGTTTAAATAAGTAAATGGATATTTTATTCCCGGATAGGAAGTAATCGCACGGGGGAAATAACCAACACCATTATTTACAGCCACATTATATTTTCTTTCCGGTTTCACCTTCGTTTCTTGGGGAATATATAGAGTCAGCTTTTCAATTTTATCCGATTTCGCAATTGTTACTCCGTTTAGAAGCACCTGAAACCCATTGCCCCGCTTATATCTTTGACCGTCTTTATCCCATAAAATGGTTAGCATGTTGCCATGGTAAGAGACATCTTCGAGGCAAAAATAATTCCATTCTTTTGGAACCAGAGGGTTAATTGTAATTGAATCGTTGTTTTGAGGCTTGATTCCAATCAGGTCGGCAATAATTAAATCGATATATCCCGAGTGGAAATAGTGTTCGCTATGGTAAGGAACATCATGCCCCGACCATGAACCCGTTACAGGATGGCAGGCTTCAGCTATGTAGGGCTTTCCATCTTTCTGATGCGTAAGTGAATAATTTTTCAATAACTTGAAATAATCATTCTTGTCAACATATTTCTGATTGTAGTTATTGAGTAAGTTGGCCATTGCCTTCAATGTTTGGGTTGTCGCAAAAGGCCATGAGTTTCCGCTCCACTCACAACATCTGGTTGCTATATTAAACATTGGGTCATTTTTTTCCACACAGTATGGTCCCCGATCAGAATAAAAATAAGCTGAATCCATTAAAAAAGACCATGCTTTTTCATAACCTGGATCTAACATGTTAAAGCACCAGGGGACAAATCCTATTTCCTCCCGGCCATGTTGGCTTCCCTTATATTTGCCTGACTGATAGGTCAACGTGTTGGCTTTTATCCCGCCTTCCTCATCGTTCTGATATCGATGGAAGAAGAAATTACGCGTTGGATCCCAGCACTTTGTTTGCAGATTGTTTTTTAAGGTATCGGCCTTTTTTTGAAAAAAGTCAGCCAAAAGTGCATCTCCCTTTATCAGCGCAATATCCTTAATTGCCTGAGCATCCGCCCACATATAACTATTTAGAGTCGGACGATAACCAGGTGCTCCTGAAAACCAGTTTGGAGTCTGGCGGCTATTGATGTTTGTTTCCATACCGTCGTGCATGCCATCCCAGGTAAACATTCCTTCTTTGGATACATAATGCTCTGTCTCCCAGTTTTTGTAATTTTCAACCATGGCGGGCAACAGAGAAATGCTCAAATCATTTTTTTTATACACTTTGCAACCTTGCCATATTGCATCGGTTATCCAAGTGCTATAGTTTCGTGGCTGAGCATTTGCGGTTTGAAACCAATATCTGGAGAAGTCTTCAAAATATTTACTGTTCTTAAACCATCTGATCTCATAGAGTTGATGTCCTGCAGCACAACTAATTGCTCCGTAAGCTCCTGACCACCAAGGGCGATCTATAAATTCTGTTATTGTGTATCCTGACTCCGGTGAACCATATACCATGTGTTTGGTAATCAGCTCCCATCTGTAGTAATATGTTTTATCTATTGCATTATCAGGACTTTCAAAAAAAGGTATATTGTCCTTGTACCATTTGAAGTCGCGGTTGTCCCAAAAATCATACTTTTTAAGGAGTTGATCTTTGTTCAGAATCTGTCCGTGAATATTTAAGCAAGAGCTAATAAACAGACCTGTAAGGAAAGTCGTTAATAAAGTTTTGTTCATGTTTCTGCTGATATTTAGATTGAATTATTATTGTAGTGTTGTTTATGATATAGATGTTTGTTGAAAATTCATCCTATTTGAATAGATATATAGATCGCAAATTGAATAAAACTAGCATGAAATGAAGCTTGTTGGAAAATATCTTCTTCATATTGATATAAGTGTCACAAGAATTTACTATGCATTATATTGATTGACATAGGGTTGAAGTATGATACAGTAAAAGGTCTTTAAACGATAGTGTTAGTTGTCGTTTCATAAGGTATTCGTTTTTCAGATCGGAAAGGTAGAAACAATAAGCAGGAGAAAATTTACTTTCTCCTGCTTAAAAAAAATTACAGTTACTTAGTTACAAATATAATCAGGGAACAAATACCGGTGTTGCATCCGGATGAGGATTCTGTACCATTGCGGGATTATTAATCATCTCTTTTTCTGGGATCATCATAATCAGTTTGTTCGAGTTGGCAGGGATATTTACTTCCTGATAATGGCCTTCGGCTACTGTTTTAACAATAGGTTTTTGTAAACGAGCAATGTCGAAGTAGTCCAGACCTTCACCCCACATCTCTTTGCGTCTTTCTAATAAGATTGCGTCAATAAGAGCTGATTGACTAGTAGCTGTGGTCACAGCTGCGCCTCTCTGATTTTGCAACAGATTGAGTACTGTCTTTGCGGTACCCACATCTCCCTGACGGGCAGCGGCTTCGGCTTCCACAAGGTACATTTCTGCTGCTCTCAGATCGTACAGGTCTCCGTATGGGCCTTCGTCTTTCAGTTCACGGAATTTAGTTGCGGCATATTTGCCCTCATAAATCGGATTGGGAATGGTCAGATTGCGGGGATCGTCCTTCATGATCACTTCGACAAAGTGTTTCGTAGGGATGAACAGTTCAGCCTGCCAGGGAGAGTTGTTCTGTCCGAAATCGTACCAGCAAGCCGGAGAATCATACCACCAGTAGTCCTGTGAAGTCTGAACATAACCCAAAACCCACTCCTTATTAGTTGTTGAGAATCCGGCTTTATACTCATCCATGCTCATTAACTCGTAGCTTGTACGGATTTTATTGGCATAAGTCTGTGCCTCGTTCCATTTGTTCATGGTCAGGTACACATCAGCCAGAAGGAATTGAGCCACATCTTTGTTGTAGTATTGCTTGTCAGGTCTTTCATAATTAGCCAACAGCGTCTCTGCGTTCTTCAGGTCCGAAACGATCTGAGTATACACTTCCTCCACCGAATTGCGGGCTTTTGACTTCAGTGTCGGTTCAAGTAAAAGCGGAACACCCGGTTTGTTTTTGGCAATAATGTAGGTGTGCTGATAGAAACGGATCAGATTGTAATAACATCTTGCGCGGATGGCCAGAGCCTGCCCTTTAACAGCATTCTTTTCCGATGCTTCACCAGATATATTATCAATATTGGCAATAATGGCATTTGCATTACTGATGATTTTATACATTGATTTCCACATTCCGGTTGGGATTGTCGCTGTGGGATCGAAACGCTGCGTGCCGAATACAGTGAAATACCAGAAATCACCTGTTTGCTCATCATTGATCATCATGTCGCCTCCGGTGGTCGTTGAAATGGATTTTATTCCTTCGGGGCTGAAAAAGAATGGTTCTCCCGCACCGTCTCTCATTTGGCGGTATGCACCTTGTAGTAACATCTTAATTCCCGTCATATCACTCATGATTTGAGTTTCAGATAGAGAGGATGAGGGGGTGGTTGTCAAATAGTCTTCACATCCGGTTGTGAATGCTGCACCTGCCGAAAGCAGAATAACAGATATTATATTTTTGATCTTCATAATCTTCTTGTTTTGAAATTAGAATGAAAGATTGATTCCAACGTTGTATGAGCGTAGTGTCGGGATGGGTGAACTGCCATCAATCACTCCTGTTAATGCTCCGTTTTCAGGATCAGAGCCGTGTTTGGCTTGTTTGCCGAAGGTCAGGAGGTTGTCGCCTTTTACATATACTCTAACTCCCTCTATGCCAGCTTTTGATAGCAGTGATTTGGGTAGTGAATAACCAAGGGTTAGATTTCTAAATCTAACAAAAGTATTGTCATACAAGTATTTGTCACTGTATCTGGCATATGAGTTGGCGTTGAAACACTGGTAGGTGTAGATTTTAGCCACATCGGTCACATCACCCGGTTTTTTCCATCTTCTGTCGAGAATATCATAGGCTGAAAAGTTTTCTCTGAGTACATTGCTTTCGCCGTAGTTGTAGTCATATACTTTACCGCCAATGCTGTAGTAGAACATGAATGACAGGTCCAGATTCTTGTATTTGAAGTTATTGGTGACACTTCCGTAAGCATCAGGAAGCATTGAGCCCTGTTTGATTCGTTGGTCATTGGTGTTTACCTCACTATAGCTTTCGGTCTTTGTTTTTCCGGTAATGTTACCGTTTTCATCGAATGAATATTTCCACCACTGATTTCTACCATTATCGGGATTTACGCCTGCCCAGCTGGGTGCATAGATATCGTAACGGGAACCACCTTCTTTCCATTTGAAAATAGCGATACCAGAGTTGAATTGCTCTTCTTTTGAAGGTAAGCTGGTAATTTTGTTTTTGTATCCGGTTGCATTGAAGCCGATATTCCAGTCAAAATCTTTAGTGTGCACAGCCTGATAGTTCAGTTCAACTTCCCATCCGGTATTTTGAATATCACCAATGTTTTTCAGAATAGATTCCATCCCTACAGAAGAAGGCAATGGGGTGTTCAGCAGCAGGTCCTTCGATTTACGGCTGAAGAGTTCGAATGAACCGGTCAGTTTGTTGAACAAAGAGAATTCGATACCGCCGTTCATCTGAACATTTGTTTCCCATTTCACGTCTTTGTTGGCAATCTGAGATTGTGTGACGCCGATGTTTCCTGCGTAGCTTGATCCTTCGGGGGTATATAATCCCTGATAAGCATAGAAGCCAACGTTGTCGTTTCCGACCTCACCGTAGCTGAATTTCAGTTTCAGGTTGTTTAGCCAGCTTGCGGTCGGTTTCATGAATTCTTCCTGTGTGATTCTCCATGAAGATCCCAATGACCAAAATTTACCCCATCTGTTATCCGGGTGAAAGCGGGATGAACCGTCCGTTCTGAAACTTCCGGAAATATAATATCTGTTTTTGTAGTCATAGTCCGCTTTTGAGAAATAACTGGCCAGCGTGTAGTTGTCTGTTCCTGACCAACCGGTAGGGTCTTTAGAGGCGGTAGATATTTCAGTAAAATAAGGAAGATCCAATCCTGCTCTTGAGATGCCGAATCCGACAGTTTTGTATTTATAAGCCTCTTGACCGGCCATCAGGTTCATGTGGTGATCGCCAAATGTTTTGTCGTATGTCAATACATTATTGATGGTTTTGGAGGTGCTTCTGGTCGAAGAACGATCCACCCTTCCTTCTGATGCAATAACTACATCTTCTCGTTCCGGGCTTCTCCAGTTGTAGTTGAATGCACTGCTTAACTGATACGAATAGGTTGTGCGCAGAGTCAGTCCTTTCATCAGATTGAGCGTGAAAGCTGAAATCGTCTGAAGATTATCATTTTTGTTGTCTACTGCTTCTGTCAGAGAGCCAAAAACACTCCATCCTGGCCACCAGGCACGGCCGTTAAAGCGACCTTCATCCAACTGAGGTTTGCCTGTAAATGGGCTAATAGCATATTGATTTTTTTGGTAGTCCCACAGATAGGCTGAGTACTCGGATGGTAATACACGGAATACGCGGGTTCCAAAACCGCCATTGTTGGTAGTGCTGTTTGAATACATGATCGTGTTACTCATTTCCAGCCATTTGTTGACTTTTGTATTCAATACGCCTCTTCCGGTGAATCGTTTGAAATGGTCGGATAGGTGTACTCCCTTGTCATCAAGCATGGAGAATGATGCGAAATAGTTATTCTTGTCTCCCAGAGCGCCACTAATATCTGCACCATAGTCTTGCTTCATACGATGAGAGAAAGCTTCGTCGAAGGCATCGAATTCCCAGAGTCTTTTGGCATCAGCTTTAATTTTACCGTCCAGGCCTACCGGATTATCCATATTCCATCCCGAACGGTAGTTACGTGTCGTTCCGTCGTTTAGAGTAATGGGTGTTTTATTCCAGAATACGCTGGTCACTTTATCGTAAGCGTATTGTCTGGCATCGGCATCTGATTTGCCCAAAAAGTCTGTGGCATCATTATATAATCCTTCGAATGCCAGTTCGTATTGTTTTGCTGCAGAAACCTTTTCAGGAAATTTTACTGCAAATTCGCTGGTTCCCCAGTTGGCTCTTGCGTTGACTTTGGTTTTGCCCTCTTTCCCTTTTTTAGTGGTAATCATGATTACACCGTTTCCTGCACGCGAACCGTAAAGCGAGGTAGAAGCTGCATCTTTCATGACCGATATAGACTCGATGTCTGAAGCAGAGTATGAGTTTAGTGGCACATCTGAAGGCACACCATCGATGACATAAAGCGGGGTGGCTGAGGCGGTCATTGAGCCAAGTCCACGAATGACGATCTGAGCATCTTCTCCGGGTCTTCCCGAATTGTTGATTACTTGTACCCCTGAAGACAATCCCTGCAATCCCTGGGTAATATTGGTCGGTGCGATTTTAGCTAGTTTATCAGCGCTAACTACCGAAACAGAACCGGTAAATGATGATTTCTTACTTGTGCCGTAGGCCGTTACGATAATTTCATCAAACGTTTTAGTGTCTTCTTTTAATCTGATAGAGATGTTTTTTTGGTTGCCAATAGCTATATCCTGGGTGATATAACCAATGTAGGAAAATGTCAAAACCGCTTTGGGATTTGTCTTAATTGTGAATTTCCCGTCTGCGTCGGAAATCGTTCCGTTTGTGGTTCCTCTTACCACGATATTTACTCCGGGCAGGCTTTCTCCTTTTTCGCCGACAATCCTACCCGAGATTGTCACGGAATTTTGTTGAATTACTGTTACTGCTGAATTCTCCTTGAGGCCGGGGGCTGCCCACATAGGGCTGATGCCGGCTCCTGAGATCAGGAGAACACTGGCTGCAACTCTTAACAAGCTTTCACTGAGAAAGCCATTCGCGCTAAAATTTACTTTCATGTTTTTACTGATTTTGGAATTAAGGTATTTGTTTTGATGAAATATCTTTGTTGCTGTTCTGTTGTCAATTTATTAGTCAGTAGGCTTATTCTACATTCCCGGCTAACCCTCATGCACCGGTCTTGTAGAATATGCCTTAACCAACTATCTTGAAAAGATGCTTATATAACGACCTATTGTTTTCGTTAATTTACTTTCCACTCCAGTACGCCGCCCGAAGCACCTTTCTGCAACCTGGCTACAATTTTCAACCCTTTTGTTTTTACAGGTGTAAAGTTTAGCGTGTTGTAGCAGTCTTTCAGCGAGGTGTATTTTTCTGAGGTTTGTACTTCTTTCCACTCTTCACCCTCTTTGTAGTACAGTTTCCAGCTTTCAGGTACTCTGAAGTCCCCGTCGTAATGGTCGAGATCCAGCCAGTAAACCTGTACGCTGGATACAGTTTCTTCTTTTTCAAACTCATAAGCAATAGCTTCTGGTGTTCCTTTTTTCATCCACCAGTAATGATACGGCTTAGAAATATCTGAAGAACTTTTAGGCTCCCATTGATCATTTACCCCCCAGGTTGATTCTTCCGGTGAAGAAATCAACGGTGCATCATTTTGAATAGGAGCTCTCATAACCATAGTTTGCGCTTTAGAAGCAATGGTCGGTTCTGGAGTTGGTTTTGCATACGATGCCGAAGCAGGAATCCATACCGCCATTTCATCGCTGCCGCGATTGTCCCAGGTGGAGTAGGGAATAGCCATGATCGGAACCTCTTTTTCGGTCAGTTTATTCGAATTGTCTTTGCTAATCTCAATGGCTTTTCCGGTCAGCGTTCCCACTCCGTTGAGCAAGCCTTTCTGATAGCTAAAGTCGAATTTTGTGTTTTCAGGAATGTATTTGTTGAAAACATGTTTGTCGCCCTGATCCCAGCCTTCAAGACAATATACGATTGGTCCGCGCTCGATGGCCAATTTTCCCTGATCATCTTTAGCTTCTGGCAGAGCTTGGATTCTGCGAACCGGCATCGGTAGTTTTAGTTCAATTACGTCACCACTTTTCCAGGTACGACTAATTGAAGCATATCCGCTTTGCTGTTTAGCTGCGATTTTCTGGCCATTCACCCAAATCTCGTAATTAGCTCCGGTCTGCTGTGTATATTTGTACAAATCGGAAGGGACAGGCTGATCTTTTGCCCAACCCGGAATGCGGAGTTTGATAGTGAATATTCCTGCTTTTACCGGTTTTACTGCAATTTTGATGCCGCCATCCCAGGGGTATTGGGTGGTTTGGTTCAGCTGGACGGTATTGGTGGCCGTTTTTATCTTGCTGTTGCTTTGTACATAAAGGTTTACCAAGATGTCGTTAGTCTGAGTGGCATACATGTAACCGGGAGCAGATGCCATAAAGCGGGTGATATTTCCGGGGCAGCAAGCGCAGCCAAACCAGGCTTGGCGATCGTGCTGTCCCATCGACTCCAACGGATTGTCGTAGAAGAATTTATTTCCGCTCAATGATACACCCGAGATCACGCCATTATACAATGCGCGTTCCAATACGTCAATGTATTTGGCATCTCCGGTAGCCAGAAACATACGCTCGTTCCAATACACATTGGAGATCGCAGCGCAGGTTTCACAATAAGCCGTTTGGTTGTTGAGTTCATAGTTGGGGCCAAATCCTTCACCCTGCGCGCGAGAGCCGATACCTCCGGTGATGAACATCTTTTTGCTCACCATATTTTCCCAGATCCGGGTCAATGCATCGAAATAGGCTTTGTCGTTGGTCAATGCAGCCACATCGGCAACACCAGAGTAGAGATAACCTGCTCTTACAGCGTGACCTTTGATTTCTTCCTGCTTGAGGATAGGCATGTGATCCTGACTGTATTCGCTGAGGTGGTGGCCGTCGGTTCCCCGTCCGGTCTCTTCTACGAAATATTTAGCCAGATCGAGGTATCGTTTGGTTCCGGTCACTTTGTATAACTTAGCCAAAGCCATTTCCACGATGGGGTGGCCTGACGGACGGTGAATCTGTCCCTGATTTGGGCCAAATACTTTACAAATCAGATCGGCGTTTTTGATGGCAATATTCAGAAATGTTTTTTTGCCGGTCGCCTGATAGTGGGCAACTGCCGCTTCGTACATGTGGCCGCAATTATACAGCTCGTGACTGTTGATCTTTTCCCAGCGGGCATTTCCCCACCAACCCGAAAGACGGGTGCATTTGTTGGTGACACAGGTGGTGAGATAGCCGTCCGGTTCCTGAGCCGCGCCAATCAGATTTATTACGCTGTCGAGATAAGCGTCTAATTTTTTATCGTATTTAGCAGCTAAAGAATAGGATGCACCTTCAATGATTTTGTACGGGTCGGTATCGTCGAACGAGAAGTCGCCTTTGTGTTCGCCTTTGATCAGCTTTCCGGCTAAGGCGAAGTTGTCGAAGCGACCGTTTTTCTCACACTCCTTAAAAGCGGAAGGAATGGATACTGTGCGGTTGATCTCGATGCGCGGCGCCCAGAAGTTGTCGGTAAAATGTACCTGAGTGAAGGGGACCTGTTTGATCGGTTGTGCCGGTTTATTGACAGCAGAAGCACAGGTAAAGAGTCCGGCAGCTGTCCAAATAAAGATAGATGTTAATGTTTGTCTCATGGTTGAAAATTAGTAAGTGATTGCCTTTCGACTGTAATTGCAAATTTACTTTTTGAGCATGTGAACGGGTAAAACTATCGTCTAAATGAGTAGAAAAATAGTCTATCCGGGGTATTTGCTGTGTTCTGTATAACTGGTTGTTTATCTGAGTGTTAATATGTATGTGTGGACTGTGTTTTGCTATTGTGGATAATTTTTGCAGGGTGAATCTGGAGTTTTCCGCTCAAAGCCGTCTTCATGGCGTAGGATATGGCATCGTTTTTGGCACGGGCTCTGCCGAAGATTACCTGGAAGAGGTTGCGCAACCCGTTCAGTTCTTTGGTTATGAACCCGAATTTTGCACGCTGCACCTGTTGTCTCTCCGTATTAGGGTTGGATGGTGCCCTAAGTGCCATCTTTCATCAGGGAATCGACTGTTTTCCCTGTTGGGTCTTTGATTGATTTGGTTCATATTCCTACAGTTTGAAATAAAAACTTACAATTTGATATTTCCACTTTGTATAGTTGCTGTGGAGTTACTGTGGAGCAACTGTGGAGTTGCTGTGGAGGAAAAGCGGTGGAGCATGCGCCCGGGGTATGTTGTGATTTCTGCCCGTTTTGTAGCAAAATGTCAGCCGGATGGCCTGGTTTGGTAAATGTAGGGGGGAGGAAAAAGGGGTAGGTATCCCTGGATTTTTAGGAGGTGCTGTGTCGCACCGGATATGAAACAACAGGAACGTGATGTGTGGGCAAAGCGAAAACAGCGTTCAGCGCAGCTCATTGCACTCTGCCTTTCCGATATTATCAGGCCTTGAAAACCAAAAACAATTAGGCTGAACAATCGAAGCATTGCTAAAATGTCTATTTTTATAGCGGAATAGTTTAGTCGGATTAAAAATCCTGGCTACGCATAACGCTGTTTCCGCTCCGATGGTTCCTCTAATTCTTAATGTAGTATATTTCACAGAACGGTGGGGACTTTTTACGCTAAGGTAAAGCCGGAGGCTTTGATTTTATCACGACGAAGGCAGAGCCTGTCGCCGAACGGCAGACTGCGGTTTTGTTACTGTAGGACAGTGTGTTGATAGGCTACGGTGAACCAGGGTCTGTCGCCGAAGGGCTGAATGCGATTTTGTTGTGTTTGTTAGAAATGGCTACCAGATGGATTGTAGTCCGTTTTTTACCGCATCATCGTAAATTTCTTTATTGAAAGCATAAAGCTTAGGAGAGCGATGACCTTTTGTTGTTTTCATTTCCCCAGTGTCAATCAGCAGATTATAATTCATTATCTTACGATAAAAATTACCCCGGTTCAATGTTCTGCCCAAAATAATTTCGTATAATGATTGTAATTCGGGAAGGGTAAAGGATTCAGGCAGCAAACTGTAGCCTACCGGATGCAAGTTCAGACTTTCTCTCAAACTGATTAAGCCATTATGAAAAATAAGGTTGTGGTCTAAACCCAGTTCAGGCAAGTCGTCTATATCTTTCCATTGAATAGCCTCAGAAACATTATCCTGAGTGATGTTTACAGATTTATAATCTACCAAAGCGTAATAGCCTATAGAGATAAAACGTTGATTAAACCAGGGATGCATAATCTGTTCAGCACCTTCTATGTGTTTTTTTGATCGGTTGGGATCTCCAAAAACAGAGAATTGTTTTAGAAAAATATTATCAAGTCCGGTTCTGTTTTTCAGAACCCGATAAGCAGCCTCATCTACAGGTTCATCCTTTAAAATATAACCACCCGGCAAAACCCACTTTTTTGCTCCTTCAAATTTTAATAGCAAAACCTTTAAGGTTTTTTCTTCTGGATGATACCCTAATATTACACAATCTATTGATATGTGCGGAAGGCTATTCTCAATTAGATATTGTATCTCTTTATGTTTTGTGTCCTCTTTCATTTCACTTGCAATATTACATATTTGGTGTGATTAAATAGGCGAATCTACTCGACTTTCTCGAATTTTTACATCTAAATAAAGTTTTTAAAGACTAGGTTCTTTAAGACTTATCCGAACACTTACCCTTCTGTTTTTTCTACAGATTTCCCGATGAATAGGTTCCTTCTGAATAAACACATATCACAAAATAAGATTTAAAAAACATAATATATTTCAATTGCAAATGAGCGATTGTGTTTTTATATATCTTTGCTTCGAAGTAAAGCAAAGGTTGTGTTGAAATTCATTTGCCTGGATTAAGATACTGTTTGTTCGCGCATTAGGTGATGGAAGGAATTCCAATATGCACAAGCTAATGTGTCTATATACTATGATGGAAAGTTGGGCAATGCAGACAAATAGTTTTGCAAAGCTTATGTGAGTTAGCAATTAGAAAACCCTTATTATAAACCAAAAATAAATGTATGAAAACCATGAAAAGAAGATTGATGAACTTCTCTGTAGTAGTCGGGCTTATTAGTTGTAGTCAACTAAGCGCTCAGTCTCTGCTTTTCCCTAATTCTGTCAGATATCCGCTATCTACAGAAATGCCAAACTCTATCATTTATCCAGAAGAGAGCAATTCTGTTGAAGGATATGTAAGAGGATCGGTATGGGGAGCAGGTAAGGATTTTGATTATGCCAATATGTTCAGCGAATTTGGACTGAAAGGTGAAGCGACCAAAGGATTTGCCGAAGGTTATGGATTTGTCAAAGGTGACCTGAGAATAAGAAACGGTGAATTCTTTAACGTAAACGAGACGCAACTTGAATTGCGTGATTTGTATGCCGGGTATAAAAACGAAAATGTCCAAGTTATTTTGGGTAACCAGAATGTACAATGGGGACGTGGTATTGGTGGAAATCCTACGAATAACCTGAGTCCGAGCAATGGTTTCTTTTTGACAACCGATGGTGATGACCAAAAGATGTACAATTTTATGCTTAACTCAAAGTTCTACATCAACTCAAATTTAGAATGGGATGTAATCGGCATTCCGGTCTATAAAATGAGTTTCTCCAGAATGGATTTATTAAACATTCCGGTTGGAGTCGGGGAGGATGTGTTACCAGACAAAACGTTTAAAAACGGAGCCCTTGCTACACGATTGAATCTTAACGGTGGTCCTATCGGAGCTTCCCTCTCCTACTTTAACGGATATAGCGTAACTCCCGGTATTAACACCGGATATATTCCGGCCACAGGACCTTTTGCTTTTTCGCAATCATTTAAAAAACAAGTATTCGGAGGGGATTTTATGTATAGAATTCCCGGGAAAAAGACTTCAGGTAAAGATTCAGATCCGAGAAATGATTTGTTGATTGCTTTTGAAGGAGGATATTCAAAAATCGAAAAGGTTGCGGATGAATCTTTTATTCCACAATCCAATTTAGAATTCTCGGTAGGTCTTATCAAACAATTCTGGAATTCTACCAAATTGGACAATTTTACAATGGTTATCGGATACAAAGGTAAATATACTCCTAAATTTGAAGCTGCCGGAGATGATATAGAAAAGCTATTGGCACAACAAATGTTTGGACAGTATGACTCATATGTTCAATCTGTTATGGGCGTATTTACCAAAACATTTATGAACCAGAAATTTAATTTTACTTTGGTTTCCAGCTACGGAATTACACCGCAGCCCGATGATAATGGTAAGGGGCATTCTTATTTGATTTATCCTCAAATGAAATGGAAAGTCACCAATGATTTAGAGGCATCTGGAGGTTATTTCTGCCTTGGAGGAGCCGGAAGTAATGTGGTATCCCCTGTGTTTAATGGTGCTTCAGTTAGTTTGAAATACAAATTCAAACTTAAATAAGCCATTCGGTAATAGGTGTAACTAATTTAAATAATAGACGTAAAATGAAAAATCAAATATATAGAGCATGTCTCGTTTTGGGTGGGTTTCTGATGCTTACCACCACTGCAAATGCACAGCAAAAACAATCAGCTGAGGAGATTCTGGCTAAAATGAGCCCCAAAGAAAAGATTGAAGAAATAAACGGTGTAGACGATTATTTGCAATACCTGTTTGTGTCTGCAGCCAAAAAAGGATTGACCGGAAAAGGTTTGGTAAGTACGAGCGGAGGAAACAAAAAACTCGGTATCCCGGAACTGAAATTTACAGACGGACACAAAGGAGTAACAGGAGCAGGGAAATGGACTGTTTTCCCTACGACCTTGCTTCGCGCAGCATCGTTTGACAAAGACCTTGAATATAGAGTAGGAAAAGCGTTTTCTACAGAAATGGAAGCGTCCGGCTCTACTTTATTTGGTGGTGTAACACTAAATCTTGTCAGAAATCCACGAGGAGGACGAACCGAAGAGTCTTATGGCGAAGACGCATTCCTGTCCGGTAAATTGGGCGTAGAATTGACAAAAGGCGTTCAGGAAAGCGGAAAAGTGATGGCTATGGCCAAACACCTCGCTATGAATAGTATAGAAAACAACCGCTTCAATGTGAGTGCCAATACGACTGAAAGAGCTTTGAGAGAGGTCTATTTGTCACATTTTGAAAGAGTTGTCAAAGAGGGGAAGGTTTCTGCCATAATGAGTGCATACAACAGAATAAACGGTGTGTATTGCGGTGAAAATAAAATGCTGTTGACCGATATTCTGAGAAATGAATGGGGATTTGACGGATTTGTGATGTCAGACTGGGTTCATTGTGTACACAATACAGCAAAATCGATAAAAGCCGGATTGAATATCGAAATGCCCATGAGACGCTTTTATAGCCAGGACTCCATTATGTCGGCTATCAAAAACGGTGAAATTAGCTGGGCCGATGTCGATAAGTTAGTGTTGCAGGTTTTGAGAAAGAAACTGGCGTATGGCGAGAATAAAGCACATGGATTAGACAGCAAAGTGAAAAAAGCTGACGAAGCTCTTTCTCAGGAATCTGCAGAAAAAAGTATGGTGCTTTTGAAAAACGACAACGTGCTTCCTTTCAATACCCAAAAGATAAAAAACATTCTGTTGGTGGGCGAACTGGCTAATTATCATAACCTGGGTGAGTTTGGGTATTTGCCGAGTGTGTCTAAATGTAAAAAAATCACACCATTGAAAGGTGTGAAGAATTACATGGAAGATAATAAAACCGGGATTGCGGTTTGGTACACAGATGGAAAAGACAAAGTTGAATATGAGAAATTAGCTTCCAGGGCAGATGCTGTTGTCGTTTGTGTAGGATTTACTTCGATAGATGAAGGAGAAAATATGCATACTTCAGAAGGGGTTAAATTTGCTCCGATTTTAGGTGGTGGCGACAGAGATAATCTCAACTTACATCAGGATGACATTAATTTAATTAATCTTACTTCCCGAATTACAGACAATATGGTGGTCGTTCTATTTGGTGCAGGAGCGCCTGTGGTTTCTCAATGGGTTGGAAGAGCTCCTTCCTTATTGGTGGCAGGAGTTCCCGGACAAAACGGAGGGAATGCATTAGCCAATATTTTATTCGGAAAAGTAAGCCCTTCAGGTAAACTGCCGTATAGTATCTATAAGGATGAGAACGATTACCCTGCATTCCCAAACAGCCATTTGCAGATACAACAACCATGGGAAGTTAATAATAGCAAATACGTAGATCCTTATGATGTGGATTATGGTTATTATATCGGTTATACGTTGGCCGAGAAAAAGAATTTTCCGGTTTCTTTCCCATTTGGTTATGGATTGAGTTATACGAAGTTTGCCTTTGGAAATCCGTCAACCGATAAATCAACTTATGGGGCGAATGATGTGATAAAAGTAAATGTTGAAGTAGCCAATACAGGTAAAATGAAAGGTGGCGAAGTGGTGCAGGTTTACGCAGGATTCGAAAATGCAAAAGTAGATCGACCAGTAAAAGCGCTGAAAGGTTTTGAAAAGATTTATCTGAATCCGGGAGAAAGCCGAAATGTACAAGTCGAAGTTCCTGTAAAAGAACTGGCATACTGGGATGTGGATAGCAAATCCTGGAAAGTGGAAAAAATCAACTATACACTTTACGTAGGAAACTCCTCCAGAAATGGAGATTTACAGAAAGTACAGATTGCTGTACAATAGGTATCTGGTTTTAATATATTAGATAAAGGCTCTTCATTTGAAGAGCCTTTTGATGTTACTAATTAAATTACATCACAATGAGAGAGCTTATTATTTTATCTGTCTTGATGTTAAGTGCAATCCATGGTGTGGCACAAAATTATTTTTCCGATAATCAAAAACAAGCATGGCTGCAGAAAGCTGCGGGTAATACCCCGAAACTCATTCACACCAAAATAAAACCTGAAAATCAGGTAGATATAGTAGATGATGCCACTGCTTTTCAGCACAAAAAAGCAACTAATGCAAGAGTTGTAAAGGACTTATATTCATCATCTTTCAAAGATAAAAGCGGAATAATCCTTGATCTTGGCGATCATTACACCGGGTATTTTACATTTTCGGTTGGCGAGTACAAATCAGACATGGATGCACCTCTTCGCCTGAAATTTACTTTTGGTGAAGTGCCTGCGGAAGTAAGCACTTCCTTTGATAATTTTCACGGGAACATTAGTCGCGCCTGGCTACAGGATGAAACCGTTACAATTGAACAACTTCCTGCTACCATTACTATTCCACGCAGACTTTCCTGTAGATACATAAAGATTGAAGACGTGGGTTCTTCTCCGTATGCCGATTTCTGTTTTACCAATATGGAATTTGACGCGGTCACTTCAGCCAATAAGAAAATAGCAGAACTTCCGGAATCTACACCGGCAATCGTCCGACAGATTGATAATGTGGCGCAAAATACATTGAAAGAATGTATGCAAACCGTATATGAAGACGGGCCAAAACGGGATCACAGACTTTGGATTGGCGATCTGTACCTGCAAATGTCAGCGGATAATTATGCTTTTCAAAACAGGGAATTGGTAAAACGTAGTTTGTACCTTATGGCCGGACTTTCGAAAGATAATGGCTATCTGAACCATACCGTATTTGAGAAACCTGTTCCGCATCCGCAACGCGTTCCGTTCTATTTGTATGAATATGCTTTGCTTTACAATGCTGTATTGAATGATTATGTGGAACAAACCGGCGACAAAGAACCCGCTTTGGATCTTTGGACGGTTGCGAAAAGACAAGTGCAATTGATTCCGGAAATATTGGATAATAATCAATTATTCAGTTCGGAGAAAGCTGACAAAAAAAACATTTGGCAGTTTGTGGATTGGAATGAAAAACTTGACAAACAAGTTGCCGAGCAGGGGATGTATATTTTTGCATTGGGTAAAACTTACAAATTGGCTAAAAGCCTCGGCAAAGAGAAAGAGGTGGCATATATTCCCGGTCTGATCAGCCAAATGAAAAAAGCGGCATTAACACTGTACGATTCCAAACAAGGCTACTTTGTCAGTGGAAAAGAGAAGCAGGTTTCGTATGCTTCGCAAGTATGGATGATTTTAGCCAAAGTGGTAGATAAAAAACAAGGGAAAGCGATACTCCGTCGGTTGCTCAAAGACGATAAAGCCTTAAAACCCGGCGGGCCTTACCTGTATCATTATGTGGTGCAGGCCCTGATTGATTGTGATTTAAATCAAGAGGCTTACGATCTTGTTACCACCTATTGGGGCGGTATGATCCATAAAGGGGCTGATACTTTTTGGGAAGTTTATGTGCCAGAAGATGATTTTGTCTCGCCATACAATTTTGCTCCCATTAATAGCTATTGTCATGCCTGGAGTTGTACCCCGATTTACTTTATCCGGAAATATCCGGAGATATTTCAAAAACGGCACTAAGTGTTTTGTTTACTCGAGCACTTTGTTGTCAATGCGAAACCGTCGGGGGCTGCCCCCGACGGTTTCGTCGTTTTTACTGGTATATCTGCAACGACTGATATTTCACCGAACGTGATTGAAAAGAACTTAGCCATAAACTATGCTGTTAAAATGTTTTGAAAATATTTGTTTATCTGTCATTTTGATAATTGATATATCCCGGGAAATGGCCAAAACCGGAAATCTCATCCCTAGAGCATCCCTAGAGTGCTCCTAGAGTGTCCCTAGAGGATCACCGGAGTGTCCGTACAGGTTGACGCGAAATGTGCAGGTTGTGTTCTGCCTCATTTTTGTAGCAAAATGTCAGTCGGATGATTTGGATTGGTAAATGATGTTTCGTTTGTATTGTGTCTTTTTTTAGAAACACTGCCCGGGCGCGGCGCCGTGCGGATGATTATGCAAATGTAGGGGGAGGAAAAAGGGGGAGGTATCCATGGGTGTCTCTGAATTTTTAGGAGGAGCTGCGTCTTTTTACGCTAAGGTAAAGCCGGAGGCTTTGTTTTTATCACGACGAAGGCAGAGCCTGTCGCCGAACGGCAGAGTGCGATTTTGTTGCTGTAGTTCAGGGGTGCGAGCCGTTTGGGACGAGCAAAACGCCAAATGGTGGTTTAGTGTGCTGGATATTGTCGCTGTGCTTACCGACCAGGATGACTATACCAAAGCCCGCAACTATTGGAAGTATCTTAAGGCTAAATTGAAGAAAGAAAAAAGCGAGTTGGTTAGTGCTACTACCCAACTGAAACTCATAGCAAGTGACGGGAAACGATATCTAACCGACATGTTGGATTACAACGGCATTATTACCTTAGGCAAAGAATTTCCGGGCAAAAAGGCAAACCGATTTATAGAATGGTTTACAAACAGCGATGAGAGCATAGATGGTAAAAGCAAAACAAAAGCGTATGCCATGTTTGAAAGTTCTTTTATCAACAGTATAGAAGTTGGAACAATCAAAGGTTTGCAACAAATCCACGCTTATTTGTTTGGCGGATTGTATGATTTTGCGGGTCAAATCAGACAAAAAAATATTTCAAAAGGAGGTTTTCAGTTTGCCGTATCACGCTTTTTAGGCGACACATTAAAGCAAATAGAAGCAATGCCCGAAACTACATTTGACGAAATCGTAAACAAATATGTAGAAATGAACATTGCGCACCCATTTATGGAAGGTAATGGCAGAAGTACCAGAATATGGTTGGATTTGATACAGAAAAAGCACCTCAAAAAATGCGTTGATTGGAATAAAATGAGTAAGCAAGACTACATGAATGCAATGATGCTAAGTCCAATCAAAAGTAGTGTTCTAAAATCACTTTTAGAGAAAGCGCTCACAACCAAAATAAATGACCGCGAGATGTTTATCAAAGGGATTGACTACTCATATTACTACGAAGAAAATGACTAATGTAAAAACTGCTTAATCGAATCGACCGGTTCTCTATGAGAGGCTGTGTGAAAACCCCGTCGATCCGGATTTAACGCAGAAAAGATGGTGAGCCGTTGGCGGGTCCCGATAGCTTTTGCAGGTATATCCGCAAGGACAGAAAGTTGTACCCCGATTTATTTTATCCGGAAATATCCAGAGATATTTCAAAATCGTCACTAAACATTAGACTGTATAAATGTATTGGATGAGATAGTAGCCAGAGGTCTATACTTCTGCGTCGCACCGGATATGAAATAGTGGTGATAATGATGTATGTCAAAGCGAAAACAGCGTTTAGCGCAGCTAATTGCTCTCATCCGGGGGGATTTCGTTAGGATTAGGCACAAAAAAGATGTTCCAATCTTTCTGGAACACCCTTTTTGATACTTAATTATTCGACAATAATCTTTTGAGAAACAACTTCAGAACCTGACTTTATTGAAACGATATACAGACCTTGTGGAAGAAGATCTTTAGGTAGTGTTAACCGGTTTTCATTCAGTAAAGATGTATAAATGATCTGGCCGCTGATGTTGGTGAATTTTATGGAAACAGGAAGCGGTTCCGGATGAGTCACCTCTATAACAAGTAAGTTGGAAGGTCTCAGCGGATTGGGGTATACTTTCACATCTAAGCCATTTTGAGCGGTTATTTCCCGGACATCCAGAGAAGGGTCAGTAATAACGCTGGTCCAGTTATACCATTTTTTGTAAATGTCTGCTGTGCGCAATACCCCCTGACCCAATTTCAACCGGTAATCATAGTGAGCCTTGCGGGTTTCTTCGCCTTCGTAAATGTAATTCGTATTGCAGATAACCGCAAATATCACCCCGTTAGCAGGCTTTTTTAACGGGTCTATTTTCAGTTTACAGTCTCCTCCAAAAACAGGTTCGCTATAGACGGTTTCTCCGGTGGCAGTTCTGTAACATAGCTGGCATGACATGTTATCCCCTAACGGTAGGAAGTTAACCACTGCCAAATCTCCGCTAACGTGTAGCGGAATCTGGTTTGCGCCCGACCAACCGGGAGTGGTGCGATATTCCGGAGCCAGATAGCCGGACGCATCCTGAGTTGTTTTGGCATAAGGAGTAGCAAGCCATTCGGCCGGGTTCAACCAGGAAGGTTGCCATTCAGCTTTTATGCTCACTTTCATGTTGGCATCAAGGAGTTTGCTAAGCGCAGAGGTCCAGGGTCCCATATCCAGTAACGCTTGTTTGGTCCGGTACTCCATGATCAAACGACGTGTCTGAATTGCTCCTAAGGTGTCTGCGATTCCATCCAAAACGCGGTTGGGACAATATCTCCATATCCACGGAATACTACCTTTACCGAGTACTTCTCCCAGGAAAACGGGGAATGTATTACCGTATTGATTTCCGCCTAACAAATTTCGCCAGGTACAGACCTGCTGTGTTCCGTTAAACTGATTGACTCCTTCAGCGCTCGGTCCGCCAAAACTATCATCCTGCAACCAGCCGGAGTAACATTCGATAGGCATAAATGGTGCAATATAAGGGTCAACGTTGAGAAATCCCATCGAACTATAATCTTTACTGCGGGTAGCTGCCATTTCTTGTTGCAACCAGGTATTTCCCCCTTCCTGGAACCAGGCGGCATTTTTGCAGCCGGGTAAATCGGCTAATATGGCATGGATACCTTCATGAACAACAGCGTTGGTTTGATACTCCTTATCGCTGCCTTTGTAAGCAGGATCGAAACAAGAAACCGGCAAATAAGAAAGAAGTACCATTGGCCAGCTCTGGCCTTGATAGTCGATAGCACCCTGCCATCCACCGAGGGCTGTCGAATCAGCATTATCTGTGCTCAATCCCGAACCGTAGAGATAAATAGCGCTGCGATAACCGTTTTTGGCCCGTTTGTCCGGTGGCCATCCCATGGTATCGCGGATGTAGGCAAAATCGGTATTCATCTTATTCAGCATCTCCGTAATAGCAGCTGTAGTCACTGTTGACCTTTTATTGGGGCCCCATTTAAATGTCCACCAGCCTGATGACATAGTCCCTGCCACATTGGAGCAATCACTAAGGTCCTGGGTAGGCATGGTCAGGGAGGGGTATTCCTGTCGGAAATGGTATTTTAATGTCGGCGAATAAGAGGGCCATGAATAGGCGTCGCCGTTGGACGATGAACTGGCAGTCAGGTAAAAATATTGGTTAGTAGTCGTTCCGCAGTCATTGACGTAAACAGCGGTATAGGTTCCGCTTTGATTTTTCTGTATATTACTTAGCTTCAGTTCAGGGCTTGAAGAGCTAAAATTATTTGGTCCGCTCCAACCCCATTTGCCATTACTGGCATTGCCATTTGTGTCATCGACTTTCGTGCTGAATGTCACTGAATCACCAATGAGCACATTGGCGCAATTACCGACAGAAGATGTGGCTGTATTGATCTTCGTATAAGGCGTTAAGGCTGTTGCGTTGCAGCCGGTCACCTCTGTACCCATTACTTTGAATTCAGCAATGCCAGTCGAAGTGCTGCTTTTCATATAGAGGCGCACTTTGCGGGAGGTAAATGTAGTGTTCAACGTATTGAATTTATCCAACTCAAGGCCAATTTGGCCGGCATTTACCCAGGAAATACCATCCCAGTATTCGATATAGGCAGAACTGGGTTGCATTAATCCACCGAAATCAGTAAACCAGAAAACGGAAAGCGACGATATCTTATTCGCAGTAGGCCATTCGTATTGTACCCAGTTGTATTTGCCATAATCCTGGTCCCCATTCCAGTTCCCATAGATTGGATAGGTTCTGTCGGACGAACTTGTCGGGGCATTGCCGTCATTTATGGCTGCCAGGCTTTCCCAGCCCGATACAAAAGAGGTTGACACTGTGACTGTGGAAAGCATTGCCAGGTTGGTGGAGGTTTCCTGATTAAGCGTTGCTGACCTTTGTGTTGTTTTTTCATTAGCTATCAGATTATTCACAGATACCAGGAGAACAAATAATCCAAACAGCTTTTTGCTGTAAAATGTATTCATGTCTGATTTGATAAGGTTAAGTGATTGATGTAAAGAAATCAGGTAGCAGAAACTAGCTAACCCGGGTCACGCCTTACAAATCTACGAAATATTTAAGGGAATGACTCCGGTGCTTTTTGGTAAAGAGGAGGTGATTTTCCCCTGGGAATGAGGGGCTGATTGATTTTAGAAGATGTGTCAATGAGTAGAAGTCCGGAAAAATACACTTCAACATCGGTGACAGAAAATCTTCTATCCGATTGGTGATTCATGTGCATTCATTTTAGATTAGGGTTAATAAAGCGTGAATGGAAATTTCCTTCAGGGTCGGTTGATTATGTGTGTTAAGTCGAAATCACACTTTTACTCATGAACCTTATTATAGATTGGAATGTCAGTCTCTGCGAAATACTTGAGTAGCAGACTGTACATTTCCGGATCATATTTCTTGAGTTTCTCTCGTCGGTTATTGGAATTGTGTACTCCGTTTGGAGTTTCAGAATAGCGGTTGCAATTAAAGAAAGATTGAACGCATTCGGCAAAATATTCTTCTTTGTTTGACAAAGCATAGGTCTTTTCCCATAATCCTTTTTCGATGGCATGTTTCATTACAGCTTCTAATTCGTTGTTGAAATTGGGATTCACACCAAGGATTCCGACGGTATGGAAAATATGAGCGAATTCATGTATCAGAATATTTTCACCTTCGTATTTGTCGCCGGGAAGGCAAATCAGATTCTCTTCCCCGCAACTGCAACTAAAATCATCTTCGGGTGATCCGCCAAAACCGCGGGCGCGTTTGTTCCAGTAGGCAATGCTATCGGGGCTGTTGCAGATGTGGGCATATTCCGGCAGTTCGCAGACTTGTTCGTTTGCTCCGATAACCATCACCCGGCATCCTTTTTCGATCATATAACGGGCAATATCTTTTCGCTTCGACAACATTCCCATAATGATTTCGCGGGCTTTGTAAAGCGCCTTGTCACTTACCTGATGTGAGCTGACAACCGGCATTCCTCCCGCATTGAGGTATTTTTTGTAAAAGGGATAGAGGTGAAGCGATTCGGGCACAGCGGTTACTTTGTCACTGTTTTCTTCTGTCAAACGGATAGCAAAACCTCCGCCTGAAGCCATGTGTAGTTTCAATGTGGAATTTGAGGAGACGATCTGTATTTCACGTTGGTAATCGGTCGCCTGCTTATTGGCATTGATGCCGTCTTTGAATATCTCTGCTTTGTAACTGATACCTTCTTTGAGGAAATCCAGCGGTAGCGTGATGTCTCTCTCAGTCCAGTTCGTCATGCCGCCGATAGTCCAGCTTGTCCCTTTCCTGCGGGCGGATATAATGTATTCACCCAACGTGCCTTGCAGGATTCTGGTTTCTTCCACTTCGTTAGGCAGGCTGGCGATAAAGCTGGTGCATTCCTGTTCCTTCTGGTAAATGGTAGGATTGTCTGCCAGCATGGTCAGCGGTGAGTCAAATACGACGTAAGTAGCCAGTTGGTGGCAACGTGTACCCTGGCTCAACGGATTTGAGTAGATAGGTTTGAAATCGCTTTTGGTACTGTTGCGCATTGCGCCCGGAGTGTAATCTACCGGCCCGGCCATCAATCGGATGAACGGAAAAGTGACATCGTAACGAGGCATATCCACCTCCGGTGTGCTCCATTTCATCTCTTCCATGCCAAACACGCTTTCGAAATTGATGATGTTCGGGTAAGTGCGGTTCAGTCCGGTCGGTTTGTAAAATCCGTGCAAGTCGAGGGTCAACTTGTATTTTGCGGTCATCTCGGCAATACGATAGGTCATATTTACCGCTTTCTGGTCATCGCGATCGAGAAAATCGACTTTAAAGCCTTTGATTCCCATTTCAGAATATTTCTTGCAAGCCGCTTCCAGCTGCTCATCCATTACATTGAACACCGTCCAGAGAATCAGATCTACCTTTTTGCTTTTTGCATATGTGATCAGTTCGGGCAGATTAATTTGTGGGATCACGGTCAGCATATCGCCTTTGCGGGGATCGTACCAGCCTTCGTCCAGAATCACATATTCGATTCCGTTTTGCGAAGCAAAGTCGATGTAATGTTTGTAGGTTTCGGTATTGATTCCTGCTTTGAAGTTTACACCCGAGATGCCCCAGTCGTTCCACCATTCCCAGGCAGACTTGCCGCCTTTGATCCACGATTGGTCTTTTACCCGGCTAGGGGAAGCTAATGCGTAAACCAGATTGTTGACCGGCATTTCGGTATCTTTGTCGGTAATAATCAGTACTCGCCAGGGGTATTCGCGGGTGCCTTTGGTTTCGGCAATCACACCGGCTCTTTCGGTGACATACTCCTGCTGTCTCCATGCATTTTTTGCAACCTGCGAGGGCAGGGGGGCAAACAGCCCTTTGAATCCCGTTTTGCCTTCCGATTTGATGAACATACCCGGATAATCTTCCATATCCGACTCGGTGATGGTGAGCTTTTTGCCGTTGTTGTAGTCAACAGTCAATGGAAGAAATGCAGGGATAGACTGATCTGCCTGCGTGAGAGGTTTTACCTCATAGGTGCTTTGAAAAGCCATGGCGAACGGATCTTTTTTGCCGGTTGAATGGGGCATGTAGCTCGTATAGTCTTTATCGAAATTGAATTCTGCCAGCTCGTCTTTTATGCCGATGTTTCCGCTCAATGTGGTAAAGAATCGGTACGCCACTCCTTCATTATAGGCACGGAAAATGACTCCGTAATTACCTTTCAGGTTAACCTTCAACTCATTGTATTGGGTGGTGAAAGATGAAAAACGGTAATTAATGGCATTGATAGTCTCTTTTGCAGAGCGTTTCTTGATGCCGGCAGGGCGGGGGGTATCCCCCAAAGTCTGTCCGTTTGCCAGAGTCAGGCTGATGGCAGAAGGAGCTAGAATCGTCTGCCCATCGTGATAGAGGGCATAGTTTAGCTTATCACCCAGTGAAATGGCCACACGTAGTTTGCCATTGGGCGATTTTAGGGACAATGTCTCACTTTTTCCAGCCATCGATTTGGCTGCAAATACGATCAGCAGGGCGGTAAATAATAATCTGAATTTTGTATTTAGTCTCATCACTTAGATTTTTATGATTTCTTTTTAGGTGAAAGCCGAACCATTAATATACCATGTGCCGGAATAGTCGCATGGGTATTGGAAGCAGTTGTTCCGATCTCTTTATGTTTCCACAAGTCGCGGACGGTGTATTCTTTTTTGTGAATATTTACCTGTGTGGCGTAATAGATGGTTTGTTTTTTCCAATCATAGTTGAGGTTCCATACATTGTCGGTACGGTTGAGGAAGCAGACTGCCAGTTCGCCGTTAGCCAATGGTTTAGCCCAGATTTCCTGCTCGCCCATATCCATAAAGCGTCGTGCCTGTTCACCCAGGCTGTCCTGATCCACCGCGATAACCTCTTTGTTGGTGAGTATTTCGCGTGTATCCTTGTCTATCGAGCGAAGATCATTTCCTGCCATGAGCGGAGCTGCCAGCATGGCCCACATGGAGAAGTGGGTAACGTACTCGTCGTGCGTCATACCACCGTTGCCGATTTCCAGCATCTCGGCATCGTTCCAATGCCCGGGTCCGGCATAAGGGTAGAGGTCTGCGAGTACGTCGATGATGTCGAGTACGCCCACGCCGCCCCAGTCAAACTTACACCGGTAGCAGTCGCGTATATCAGCCGTGGTGCGCCAAAGGTGTCCTACTCCCTTGGCCCATTTCCACGGCTGACTTTCCCCCCACTCACAAATACTAAAAACAATAGGTCGGCCACAAGCCTTCAGTGCGTCACTCATCGTACGATAAGCGGCCTCGGCATTTTGTCCTTCGTTGGAACACCAGTCGTATTTCAGATAATCGACACCCCATTTTGCATATTGACGGGCATCCTGAAACTGGTATCCGCGGCTGCCTGGTTTGCCCTGGCAGGTGAGCGAACCAGCGCAGGAGTAAATTCCCAGTTTCAATCCTTTACTGTGGATGTAATCAGCCAGACTTTTGATCCCGTTTGGGAAATTTTTCGTATCAGCCAGAATATTCCCCTTGTCATCGCGACCTACCTGCCAGCAGTCGTCGATGACGATGTATTGATAACCGGCCTCTTTCATACCGGAGGCCACCAGGGCATCGGCAGTTTCCATCAACAGTTTTTCGCTGACGTTACATCCGAACTTGTTCCAGCTGTTCCATCCCATGGGAGGGGTGGCAGCCAGACTCAGAAAGGCGGAATCCTGTTTGCTTTTTTGTTCTCCGAAGAACATTTGTGCTTTGGAGAAGCTAGCCATCAGGCAAAAGGTAATAATAAGAATGTGTTTTTTATTCATAGCTATTCAGAATGAATCGGGTGTGTCGATTTTTGAATGGTAATCAGATTGCGAATTAATCGATTTTCCGGTTCAATGGATTGAACAATAGTCTATTTGAATAAAAGAAAAGTCCAGCTCTGAATTTTACTACGGGGGTTGTAATTGTCTTTATTACAATGAGGTAAATCGTGTAGTTGGCTCCAGTAGTGTGATTTAGGATGATTTTGCGCGTTGTTTCTAAGTGAAAATGGGGATGTTTAAAAAGTTAAAGAGATAAACTAAACGCAAAGTCGCGAAGAAGCAAAGTGCTTATATTCAATCCTGTTTTCCTTTGCGTTCAATTAAGACTTTGGGGATACGCACCATAGATTTTCTATAGAAGAGTTTCTGCCTACTCAATATTTATACAAATCCGGATATGCAGCCAGTTTTTTGATTATTCCTCAATCTATCTGAAGTATAAAACATAAAAAGGTAAATCATTAGAACGTTTCTGGCGATGTCTAGAGGAAGCTGTTTTCTAATTTGAAATAAATGTATTAATATTGTATCCGACTTAACCTAAAGCTACTGTAGCGTCATCACACCCATATTTCATGAAGAACAAAGCATTATTCTTATTACTCTCACTCTTATTCACCCTTTCCCAATGGATTGCGGCCGGAGAGTTCCGGTTTCGGCATTACCAGGCAGAGGACGGACTTTCGTATAATTCGGTCAGAAGTATTCTGCAGGACTGTCGGGGCTTTATCTGGATTGGAACAGAAAATGGACTCAACCGTTTTGATGGCTATTCTTTCAGGGAATTCAAAAACGGGCGGGCTGACGGTGGAGCTTTGAACAACCGTTATATTAGCGCTTTGCTGGAAGATGAGAAGGGGACGATCTACATCGGGACTAATGAAGGAATGTACACATACGACCCCGAGACCGAGAGATTTACTCCCTTTAGCGTAAAAACTGCCTCAGGGATAAGCATTACCTCCGACATAAATAATATGATGCTGGATAAGTCGGGAAACCTTTGGATTGCGACATACGGACAGGGAATATTCTCTTACAACCTGTCTGGTAAAACATTGTATCAATATCTGTTTTCCTATCATAAGTCAGGGCGAATAAAGTCAGACCTGATCAATTGCATATATGTCGATCGCTCCAATCGTATCTGGGCAGGACAAAAAAGATTGATACTCCTTAACCGAAAGAAAAACAGGTTTGAGTTTGTTTCGTTCGAGGTTGAAGGTACCAATGTTCTCTCATCTATTTATCGCATATTTGAAGATTCGGGCAGGAATCTCTGGCTGGGGACCTGGGATCAGGGGATTTGCCGGTTGGATTTAAAAACTCGAAAAGCGATCAGCTACCTTTCTCCCAAATCACCGGGCGGGATACTCCATGTCCATGAGATTAGCGAATACCGTCCGGGTGAATTGCTCATCGGTTCGGATGACGGATTGAGCCTGTTCAACACCCGCTTTCTGATTCACCGGCTTTTTACATCCAGCGAAACGGATCCGACCTCACTTTCCGATAAATTCGTTTACCCCATCTATAAAGACCGGGAAGGTGGCCTCTGGGTCGGAACCTATTACGGAGGGCTCAATTATGTCTCTCCCACCAGCGGATTGTTTGAGCGCTATACCCACTCCCGGTATGTCAATTCAGTCAATGGCAATGTGATCGGCGGATTCACTGAAGATAAATCGGGCAATCTCTGGATTGCATCAGACGATGGAGGGCTTAACCGATGGGATAAACGCAGTGGCCTCTTTACGGCTTACATGCCTCAGCCGGGCAGCAATAGTATCTCTTATCACAATGTACATGCGATGTGCTGGGACAATGACAATCTTTGGATTGGTACCTATTCCGGCGGCTTGAATGTACTGGATACCCGCACCGGTAAGTTTAAACAATATGTGAGCTATAGCAATAATCCGAATACCCTGGACGGCAGCAGTATATATGCCATATTCAAAGACCGGAGCCAACGGATGTGGGTGGCCAGTATGTCGGGACTTAATATCTACAACCGGGCAAAGGATAATTTTACCCGTGTCAAAAACTTTGGGGGAACGACCATTGACATCGAGCAGGATAAGCGCGGACGGCTCTGGTTTGGTACCTGGGGTAAAGGATTATTTTGTCTGGATGAAGCAAAGCATCAGTGGAGCAACTACCTCAACCGGGCGGGCGATACGACTTCTCTTCCCAGCAATCAGGTCAACTGTATGCTGATAGATAGAAAGCAGCAACTCTGGATCGGAACCACCAACGGGATGTGCCGTTATGATGAGGCCGGAACCCGCTTTGTGAGGATACATCTGAATATCCCGAGCATTACCATTTGTGCGATTATAGAAGATCACGACCTACTTTGGATAACCACCTCCAAAGGCTTGGTCAGGTACAATACACTCAACGGCCAGTGTCAGGTATTTACACAAAGCGATGGGTTGCTTAGTGATCAGTTTATTGCGAATTCCGGATTTAAAAGCTCGGATGGCAAGATTTATATAGGAACGGCTAACGGATTCAATGCTTTCTATCCGCATAAGATTGCCCACAATACCTTTGTGCCTCCGGTTGCGATTATCCGACTCGAAATTTTCAACAAAGAGGTCTCAGTAGGCGATGACGGGCCACTGCCAAAAGCTCTGTCAGCCATGAAGCAGATTGATCTGTCGTACAAAGAGAATGTTTTTAGCTTCGATTTTGTGGCGCTGAGCTACAATACCCCGGAGAAAAATAAATATGCGTACAAACTCGAAGGTTTTGACAAGGACTGGAACTACGTCTCTAATCAACATAAAGCAACTTATACCAACCTTCCCGCAGGGAGTTATACTTTCAGGGTAAAAGCCTGCAACAATGACGGTGTATGGAATGAAGAAGGGGCTTCGGTAAAGGTGGTCATCCATCCGCCTTTCTGGCTCACGCCGGTATTCAAGCTTTTCTATGTCCTTCTTTTCATGGGGCTAATCGTATGGATGGCAAAATCATGGATGGCAAGAACTGAGCGACAACACAAAGAGAAGATCGACCAACTTAACCGCGAGAAGGAAACAGAGCTTTACAATGCCAAAATTAGTTTCTTTACTACGATTGCCCACGAGATACGTACTCCGGTATCGCTGATTATCGGCCCGTTGGAGAAGATCATGGCTTCCTTTTCGGAGTTGCCTGACGTGATGCGGAAAGATCTGAATATCATTGACCGGAACAGTCAGCGCCTGCTTTTGCTGGTGAATCAACTGCTCGACTTCCGGAAGGTAGAACAGGGGGCGCTTGCTCTGACTTTTATTCACCGGAATGTGCCGGAATTGTTGCGCAGTACGTTTGACCGTTTTCATCCGCTGGTGGACCAGAAGGGGATAGAGTTTGTTTACGCCTGCCCGAATCCGGCTCTGGAGGCTGATATAGACCAGGAAGCATTGACCAAGATTGTCAGTAATCTGCTTTCGAATGCCATGAAGTATGCTAAAGGTAAGATTGTCATCTCCTGTCTGTCGGATGCAGAGCATTTTGAGATTCTGGTGACAGACGATGGTCAGGGTATTCCTGATGCAGAGAAGGAGAAAATTTTCCTGCCATTCTATCAGGTGGCTGCGGGAGTAAAACCCGGCACAGGGATTGGCCTTTCGTTGGTGAAAAGCCTGGTGGATGCACATGGTGGGGAAATCTCCGTGACTGATGCTTTTCCCGCAGGTACTTGTTTCACTGTTTCATTGCCCTTGAGAAACGATGCGGTAGTATCGGGTGACATTGTGCCTGAATCTTCTGCATTTGAAGAGCCGGAACTGAATGATGTCAAGACAACCGATTATCTGGATGTAGCTGATTCTAAGAGTAAAGAAAAGCCTCTGTTGCTGATCGTGGAGGATAATCCCGAAATGCGTGGTTTCCTGCAGGATAGTTTCTCATCGGATTATTCCGTGATTACGGCGGAAGATGGTCGCGATGGACTCGATAAACTAAAAAACAGCGAGGTAAGCCTGATCATCAGCGACCTGATGATGCCGAATATGGACGGTTTGCAGTTTTGCTCTGCCTTGCGGGCGAACATCCTGACCAGTCATATTCCGGTGGTCTTGCTAACTGCTAAAACCGATCTGAACACCAAGATCGAGGGAATGAATAGCGGTGCCGATGCTTATGTGGAGAAGCCTTTCTCCATCCGCTTCCTGAAAGCGCAGATCCGCAATCTGATTGAGTTGAGAAAATCGCTCCGTCAGAAGTATTCCGAGATGCCTTTTGTCCCGCTCAACAGTATTGCCGGAAATAAAGCGGATGAAGAGTTTCTTTCGAAGATGAATGTGATTATTGAAAATAATATTTCTAATCCCGACTTTTCCATCGAACTCTTATCTGATGAACTTGCCATCAGTCGTTCCGGTCTGTTTGCCAAAATAAAGACGCTGGCCGGCGTTACTCCGAATGAATTGATGCAGGTGGTTCGCCTCAAGAAGGCGGCCGAGCTGTTAGCTGAAAATAAATACAGGATCAATGAGATTGCCTATATGGTGGGTTTCAACAATCCGTCCTATTTTACCAAATGTTTTCAGAAGCAGTTTGGGGTAAGACCGGGGGAGTTTATGAACAGAGGGGAGGATTAGATTTGAGATATTCAAAAGCTTCTATCAAATAGGAGAATTGCTTTTTCAAATTCGCGGAGCCATCTTTCCATAGGGAAATAGCTTTTTCCAAATTCGCGGAGCCATCTTTCCATAGGAGAATTGCTTTTTCCAAATTCGCGGAGCCGTCTTTCCATAGGAGAATCGCTTTTGCGAAATTCGCGGAGCCATTTTGCCATAGGAAAATAGCTTTTCCCAAATTCGCAAAGCCCATTTTTCATTCCAATGCACATCAATGTCAAATGAGTTTTAAAAGCCCCGGGCTTTTTTTGAGGGTCATTGAAAATTCAGAATAAATTAACCATAGTGAATACATTCCTTCCGCAGATTCATGCGCTTGACTTCTTGTCTGTTGCAGAATAAAAAAACCTCCATCGGGTAGCTGATGGAGGTTTTTCTTTTTAATTGAGGCAAGGCAGGCCTTGTCTTTATACCTGACTCGCTTTCAATCCGCGAATGACAGCCGAAGTAAATCCGGCATGTTCCATTTCATTTAGCCCTTTGATGGTAATGCCACCGGGAGTAGTCACTTTATCGATTTCAGTTTCAGGATGTGTACCATTGCTTAGCAATAATTCTACTGCTCCTTTTACAGTCTGAGCGACAATCTCTTTTGCTGCTTCGGGATAGAATCCCATCTCTACGCCGCCTTCCATTGCCGCACGTACATAACGTAGAGCGTAGGCTGTTCCACAAGAAGCCAAAGCTGTACCCGCAGCCATCATGCGCTCTTCTACGAGGATAGACTTACCCAGTTCATCGAAGATCGATTTAATCAAAGCTTCCTGTTCTTCTGTAGCATTGCAAGATGCCATTATCGTCATGCTTTCCAGAATCGAGATAGCGGTATTGGGGATTACGCGGAACAAAATCGGATCATAGCAATCTTCTTTTTTCAGGTATTCGTTTAGGTTGTCAAACGTAATTCCGGCAGCGATAGAAACAATGATTTGTTTTTCAAAATCAATATCATGTTTCATTTGTTCCAAAGCCGATTCCATCAACCATGGTTTAAGAGCTACCACAATAATATCAGCCTCGTCGATGGCTGCTTTATTATTGGAGGTTACGTTGATTTTGTTATTATACACCTTAAGCGCTTCGAGTGCTTTCTCGTTAAGGTCAGAAACGGTAATATTTTCCGCACTGATCAAAGTTCCCTGCGTGAGGCCACAGGCAATAGCGCCGCCCATGTTTCCTCCACCGATAATAGCTATTTTCATATCTCGTTTTTGGTTTATAATAAGAATCACACGGACAGACATTCTTTTTTGTTAAGCCGGGGCGTGTTCATCTCACATTGTTGAATTCTGTTAGATTATGTGGTAAAGATATTGGAAATAGAATCAGGTTGCAACTGATTGACAAATGTAATTTGGAATAATACCAGTAGAGGCAATCAGAAGTTCGGCATTTTTGGGCTGGATATTTCCTGAAAGCACCAGGCAGGTGTCGATTCCGTATTTATTTCCTCCGATTATATCCGTTTTGAGGGTGTCACCCACCATAAGGATATCCCGTTTCGATATCGATATTTGAAGGTCGGAAACTGCGTATTCGTAAGCAAAATGAAAGATTTGAGAATCGGGCTTTCCAAAGCGGATGAAAATCTTTTCGGATAATGGCTCCAGCAAATCCGCTATTCCCCCGACGGCGATAGATACATGTTCTTTGGATAGGGGATAGGTTTCATCGGAATTGGCCACTATTACCGGCAGGCTTTTCTTTCTCAACAGGTTTACCGCTTTGGTCAGGTCGTAGTTCCAGTCAAAACCTTCATCATCGAGCAATACTAATGCCGAGAAATCATCCATGTCGCTCAGATCGACTTCACTGATTGAAATTGTATTTAGACCTACCGATTCAATATAATGAGCCGAGCGTTCAGTGCCCAAATAGACCACTGTTCCGCTATTAACTTTATTCTCCAGATATTCTTTGGCGATCATTCCCGAAGAGATAATTTTTTCGACGGTAATCTCGGGGATACCTCTCGATTCAAATGCTTCGGCTAATTGTACCGGGCTTCTGGAGGCATCGTTGGTCAATACATAATAGGCAACTCCTTCATCGTCGAGAAATTTAATCATATCTCTTACTCCCGGCAATATTCCCTGGTAATTTCGAAGGACGCCATACGAATCAAGAAAAATCACTTTATACCGCTTTGCGACCTCTTTAAATGATTGGATATCCATTTTAGCTTATTTGATTTTAGCAACCCGAAATCCGGTTGGGTGAATACGATTGCAAAATTATTAATTTCTGCTTTATTATCTTGCATTTAGCTCAAAATTACTTCAGGACTATCCATTTTTGTCAAGCAGAGTTGTGGTTTGATTAATTATCTCTGACAGCTCCAACAAAAGCATCAAAGACCTTTTTATTTCCTTCGTATTCGGCAAGCATGCGTTCGGGGTGAAATTGCAATCCCACCAGAAATTTATATTCAGGATTGTATACACCCTCAATTAATCCGTCTTCAGCAAAGGCCATTGGTTTCAAGCCTTTCCCCAATACTTTAATACCCTGGTGGTGATAGGTGTTCACCATCAATTCTTTTTGTTTATACCAATCAAATAAGGGGCTGCCTTCCACCAATTGTATTTTGTGGCGGTGGCCGTCGTAATTATCGTAGTTGATGTGCTGTACCGGAGATTTGAGCTCTTCGTGTACATCGTTATAGATCTTTCCACCGTGCATTACATTAATTAACTGTACTCCGCGGCAAAATCCAAGAATAGGTTTTTTTGACTCGATAGCATGTCTCAGACAGGCTATCTCAATTTCATCTTTCAGGGGGTCGTATTCATCCAGTTTAGTTGTATTATAGGTTTCATGGTAGTACTTTGGATCAATGTCCCCACCTTCCATCATGAGCATCCCGTCATAATCTTTCAGGTATTCCTGAAGAATATCTTTTGTAGCTTCGGCAATGGGAACAATAATAGGCATGACGCCTCTTTCGGCCATAAGTTGCAGGTATATTTCAGAGAACCAGTTGATGGTCTTGTTTTTTCGGGTTAGTCTGCGGGAGACCATGAGTATCTTTTTCATTGTATTTGACTCGGTGTGTTGTTTTCTCGGTTATAAATGCTTATTCAGACAGGTTTGTTGCTTCTGTATTTCGATGATATTTCCCGAAGAGCTTTAATGAGTAACTTATCTTTCTTTTTACCTTGCGAAGCTACCCGGATGTGATAGGTATCCAATCCCACTTTGTTGCTGCAGTCCCTCACATAAGCATGATGTTTTTCCAGCAGGATATGTTGTAATTCTGTGGCAGTCAGCCCGCAATTTGATTTGAGCAGTACGAAGTTGCTTCCGGTTGGATAGACGTGAAAGCCCTCTATCTTACTTAGTTCTTTGTAAAAAAAACGAATATCGTCGATAACCCTCAGACGGGCTTTATGGTATTCAGCATCGGTTTTTTTTAGTTGGGTCAGGAAATATTCTGCCAGTGTATTGATATTCCACACAGGTAAGGATTTGCGAATAACATTCAGGAATTCTTTGTTTGAAGAGCAACAATACCCTAGTCGCAATCCCGGAATCCCGCAGTGCTTACTCATACTGCGTACCAGCATCAGATTATTAAACTTATCGATATGTGATAACAAACTGGGTATATTTTCATCTGCAAAGTCAATGAAAGATTCATCGACAATGATCATTTTCAGATGGGACATTTTATCCAGAAATTTCATCATTTCATGGAGGGGGATCAATTGTCCGGTTGGATTGCCCGGGTTAATAATCAGGGCCGAGGTGATTTGATTTTCATCAATCCATGCCGCGTAGATATCCAGGTTTAATTGGTAATCTTCATTAGCCGGCAACTGATAAAGTTTTGCCGAGTCTTTTCGACGGATCTTTTCGGTGTATTCGCTGAATGTAGGAACCGGTATGGCAATATCGTCAATTAGCTTTTCCACGATTATGGTAATCAGCTCGGTAGCTCCGTTGCCGATAACCAGGCTGCAGGGATCTACATGTAATACCTCTGCAAGGTTGCTTTGCGAAATAATTGAATTGCTTGACGGGTATGATTTGATCAGCATCGGAAGTTGTTGCTGAAGCAGTTTCAGTAATTTTTTATCGGGATAATAAGGATTGGCAATAAAACAAAAGTCCACGATTTTATTTAGCATCTCTTTCCCTACAATGTCGGCTAGCGACGGAGAGTGGGAGGTTTCATAAAATAAATGCCTTTTTATCTCGATTTTTTTTTTCGTAAACATAATACCTGAGTCGTTAGAAATATTTTATGATACTAAGTTACAAAAATGTGAGAGATGAGCAATGTACGGGAGTTAGTTTAGGGTATAAAAAAAGCCTTCAAACCCGAAGGTTGAAGGCTTTTTAAAGATATCGTCAGGCTTAGGATTAATATTGTCCTGAAGCTTTTGTAGTTTTAACGATGATAGAACCGATTTGGTAAGGACAACCGTTAGAAGCCGGACGACGGTCTTCCAAACGACCTTTCCAACCATCTTCTACAGTACCCACAGGGATACGGATAGAAGCGCCACGGTCAGATACACCCCATGAGAAGTCATGGATAGATGCAGTTTCGTGTTTACCGGTCAGACGTTGATCGTTGTAAGCACCGTAAACTGCCATGTGAGTAGGTACGTGTTTACCGAATTCAGCGCAGATTGCATCGAATACAGCTTTGTCACCACTTGTTCTCATTTTACCGTTAGAGAAGTTAGCGTGCATACCTGAACCGTTCCAGTCTGTTGCACCAAGAGGTTTCGGATGCCATTCTACATATACTCCGTATTTCTCAGAAATTCTTTCCAACAAATAACGAGATACCCAGATTTCGTCACCAGCTAATTTAGCACCTTTTGAGAAGATTTGGTATTCCCACTGTCCGGCAGCAACTTCAGCGTTGATACCTTCGATGTTCAGGCCAGCTTCAAGACAAGCATCGAAATGCTCTTCTACGATTTCGCGACCGTAAGCGTTGCGTGCACCTACTGAACAGTAGTATGGGCCTTGCGGACGATCAGGGAAACCACCTTTAGGGAAACCAAGAGGCATTCTTGTTTCCAGGTCATATAAGAAATATTCTTGCTCGTAACCGAACCAGAAATCGTTGTCATCATCATCGATAGTTGCACGGTGGTTAGTTTCGTGAGGAGTACCGTCTGCGTTCAAAACCTCAGTCATTACCAGGAAAGCATCTTTACGATCGGGATCAGCGCAAATAAATACAGGCTTCAACAAAAGGTCAGAAGAACCACCTTGTGCCTGATTAGTAGAAGAACCGTCGAATGACCACATTGGGCAGTCTTCCAATTTACCACTGAAGTTTTCTTTTACTCTAGTTTTGCTTCTCAAGCCTTGAGTAGGCTCGCTTCCATCTAACCAGATGTACTCTAATTTTGATTTGCTCATAATGTTTGACTTAAAAATTATATTAGCTGTCTATAAAATCCAGTTCCAAATGATTTTGGATGCAAATAAACAAAATAAAAAGCAATATGTCAACTATAAAGGTGGAAAAAATAGCAATAAAATAGCAATTGTTCTTTTTTACAGCAAATTAGAGGTGTTTGTCCACAATTTTATATCTAAAGTCGTGATGTTTTTCTTTTTCGTTGGCATTTTGTTTGTTGGGGGGGCGTTTGGAGAAGTCTGTGTTTTTTAGCAGGTCTTTCAATGAAATAATTATGAACAATGATAGATATAATATTGTTCGAACTTCAATGATCTATTTTTTCTTAAAGTTATGAAGAGTTGGAGTTATCTGCTTTTACTCTTATTTCTGCCCAATTGTATTCAATCACAGAAAAAGAATTCAGTTATGGATAAGTTTAATAAACTCACTCCTGAAGAGGAGTATGTTATCATCAATAAAGGTACGGAACGCCCATTTTCCGGAAAATATGTGCATCACAAGGAAAAGGGGGTGTATCTGTGTAAACGTTGTAATGCTCCGCTCTACCGATCTTCTGATAAATTTGAATCTGAATGCGGCTGGCCCTCATTCGACGACGAAATTCCCGGAGCAGTGAAACGAATCCCGGATGCAGATGGTCAACGAACCGAGATTGTTTGCGTACATTGTGGCGGTCATCTGGGGCACGTTTTTACCGGAGAAGGATTAACTCCGAAGAGCACCCGGCATTGCGTGAACTCGATCTCACTAGACTTTGCACCGGTAGATACCGCCTATTTTGCTTCTGGTTGCTTCTGGGGAACTGAGTATTATTTCGAAAAGGCAAAAGGCGTGATTACCACGGATGTAGGTTATATGGGTGGCCATGTACAACATCCGACTTACCGGGAGGTGTGTACCGGAACGACAGGTCATGTTGAAACGACTCAGGTGATTTTCGATACCCGTAAAACCAATTTCGACGAGATGGTAAAACTCTTTTTCGAAACGCACGATTTCTCTCAGGAGAATGGTCAGGGACCGGATATCGGGCCGCAATACCATTCCGTTCTGTTTTATGAAAATGAACAGCAACACACCATTGCAAAGAAATACGTAGGGATTCTAAGGCAAAAAGGACTGCATGTGGCGACAAAGCTTGCTCCTGCGTCACAATTCTGGCGGGCCGAAGAATATCATCAGAATTATTACACCCATAAAAACGGGACTCCGTATTGTCATATTTACCGGAAAATATTCTGAATTCCGGATGCATTTTTCCTCCAAAATACTGTCAAATGACCGAAAGGAACAATTTGGCAGTTTTTTTATCCGGAAAATCAAAATGGAATAATTGATTGTTTTTTTGCAAATAGATTGTCTGATAAGGAGGTAGCTTTTTCTGTAATTTGGACTAAATAAAAATCAGGGGGATTTTTAATCCCTCAAGTTGCTGCTTCTGAAAAACCTATTTAACTATAAATCGTAAGAAAAACAGGGGTGAAAACTTTTACATTAGAAGAAAAAGTAGTTATTTTGCAACAAAATGTAATTGAGGGAAACCCTGTTCGATTATTCGATTTTTTCACCCAGAAAATAGTGACTAATTGCCTATTTTTGCACCACTTATGCCTCAAATCGAAAGTGTTGATGCGAATCGACTATGAAAATGGCAGGTGTTACTTTGTTTCTGTCTGGCCGGATTTACCGGTGTATTTAGACCGAAAAATCCCTGCAAACTGACTCGACGGCGTGAAAAACGGAACAGGCATTGCAAAATAATCAAAAAAGATAGTTGTTATGAAGTTTACAAAAATGCACGGAGCCGGCAACGACTACGTTTACATAAACGGCTTTGCTGAGAAAGTGGAAAATCCAGCTGAATTAGCCATAAAAGTGAGCAACCGTAACTTTGGTATCGGTTCTGACGGTCTGGTGTTGATTCTCCCCTCTGCAACCTGTGATTTCCGTATGAGCATGTTCAATGCCGATGGTTCGGAAGCCGAAATGTGTGGTAATGCATCCCGCTGCGTAGGCAAATACGTGTATGACTTCGGCTTGACCACCAAAACTCAGATTACCCTCGAAACCCTTGCCGGTGTTAAAAATCTCAAACTCAACGTTGAGAACGGTGAAGTGTCGTCGGTATGTGTGGATATGGGTGAGCCAATCCTTGTTCCGGCAACGATCCCTGTCAATGTAGAAGGCGAAAAAGCAATCAATATACCCATCGAAGTAAACGGTGTGACTTATAAAGCCACCTGCGTTTCCATGGGGAATCCCCATGCCGTGATTTTTGTGGAGGATGTGGAGAATTTCGATGTACACGGCATTGGCTGGGTAATCGAAAATCATCCGCTGTTTCCGAAACGAACAAATGTTGAGTTTTGTCAGGTAGTCTCTCCGTCATTGCTCAAAATGCGTGTGTGGGAGCGAGGCTCAGGCGAGACTTTGGCATGCGGAACCGGTGCTTGCGCAACTTTGGTAGCTGCTGCACTCAACGGTGTTTCATCAAATGAAGCAACATTGAAACTTCTCGGAGGCGACCTAAATATCGAATGGAGAAAAAGCGACAACCGCATCTATATGACCGGCCCCGCTACCAAAGTTTTCTCTGGCGAACTCTATTAATCCAACGAACTAATAATCACTTAAACGTCAGATGATTCGAAACCCGCACAGGTGTCAGTCATTTGCATTCAGGTAAATATAATTATGGCATTAGTCAACGACAATTTCCTAAAACTACCCGGGAACTACTTGTTTTCGGATATCGCGAAAAAGGTAAATGCATTCAAAGTAGTACACCCCGAAGCTAAATTGATCAGACTGGGTATCGGTGACGTAACTCGTCCCCTTGCGCCGGCAGTAATTAACGCTCTTCACTCGGCTGTTGATGAAATGGCTTCTGAAGAGACTTTCCGTGGCTACGGTCCTGAGCAAGGTTACCGTTTCCTGGTCGATACCATCATCAAAAACGATTTTGAGTCACGTGGCATCAAACTCGATCCGGATGAAGTATTCGTTAGCGACGGGGCAAAAAGCGACACCGGTAACATTGGTGACATTCTTCGTCATGACAACCGTGTAGCAGTTACTGACCCTGTTTACCCGGTATATGTTGACTCAAACGTAATGGGTGTTCGTGCCGGTGATCTTCAGATCGACGGTCGTTGGAGCAACATCGTTTACATTCCTTGTACTGCTGAAAATAACTTTACTCCCGAATTGCCGGAAAAGCGGGTAGATATGATCTACCTGTGTTACCCGAACAACCCGACCGGTACAGTTTTGAATAAAAAACAATTGAAAAAATGGGTGGATTATGCACTTGAAAACGAAGTGTTGATCCTTTTCGATGCAGCTTACGAAGCGTTTATCCGCGACGAAGATGTTCCCCACTCAATCTACGAAATCAAAGGCGCTAAACAATGTGCGATCGAATTCCGCAGCTTCTCTAAAACTGCAGGATTTACCGGTCTGCGTTGCGGTTATACCGTAGTTCCTAAAGAACTGATGGGCCGCACTCCGGAGGGGCAAAAAGTTTCTTTGAATGCTCTTTGGAACCGTCGTCAGTGTACGAAATTCAACGGTACTGCATATATCATACAGAAAGCTGCTGAGGCAGTTTATTCTCCGGAGGGAAAAGCTCAGGTGAAAGCGACCATCGACTATTATATGGAAAATGCGAAATTGATTCGCGAAGGATTGGAAGCTACCGGCCTGCAGATTTTCGGGGGAACTAACGCTCCTTATATCTGGTTGAAAACGCCACAAGATGTGACTTCATGGAAATTCTTTGATCGTTTGCTTTATGAATGTCATGTGGTGGGAACACCTGGTGTTGGCTTTGGCCCTAGTGGGGAAGGTTATTTCCGTCTTACAGCTTTCGGTAGTCGTGAAAATACACAAGAGGCTATCGAGCGTATAAAAAACTGGAAAATATAGTACACTTGTGTGCTGATTCTGAACATTCTATGTAACTTTGCGAGCTAATTTCGAAATTTCAAACCAACAATTTTAAGGATGTCACTCTATTTCCCTAATAACTATCGGCCTAAGCTGGCTCCAGAATCGATGGAGCACGCGATTAAGCTGTTGAAAGACACTTTCCAACAGGAGCTTTCTAAACAATTGCGTTTACGTCGTGTAACTGCACCTTTGTTTGTATTGGCCGGAACCGGCATCAACGATGACCTGAACGGCACCGAAAGAGCTGTAGGTTTTCCGATTAAGTGCATGGGCGATCGCCGTGCCGAAGTTGTTCATTCTTTGGCCAAATGGAAAAGAATGAAATTAGGAGAACACGATATTGCTGCCGGATTCGGTCTATATACCGACATGAATGCAATTCGTGCTGACGAGGATCTCGACAATATTCACTCATTATATGTTGATCAGTGGGACTGGGAGCGTACCATTACTGCGGACGATCGTAACATAGAGTTCCTTAAAGGGATTGTTGAGAAAATATATGAGGCATTAAAGCACATCGAAGCATTGGTGTATCATCAGTTTAATCACATCACCCCCTGCTTGCCCGAAGAAATTACCTTCATTCACACCGAAGAGCTTTTGGCGCTTTACCCTCACCTGACTCCGAAAGAGCGTGAATTTGAAGCGGCAAAAAAATACGGTGCGATTTTCGTAATCGGTATCGGCGGACAAATGGCTGATGGCAAAAAACATGACGGACGTGCACCGGACTACGATGACTGGTCAACAATCGCAGAAAGTGGTCTGCCGGGCCTTAACGGAGATATCGTACTGTGGAATCCGGTTCTTAATAATGCATTTGAAATCTCTTCGATGGGTATCCGTGTGGATAAAGAAGCTTTGCTTCGTCAGTTGGAGATTGAAGGTTGCTTAGAAAGAACCAGCATGGAGTTCCACAAAGCATTGCTTGAAGACCGCATTCCGCTCTCAATCGGTGGTGGTATCGGCCAGTCTCGCCTTTGCATGTATTTCCTGCGTTGCGCCCATATTGGTGAGGTACAGGCGTCTATTTGGCCGGAAGATATGATTGCAGAATGTGCTGCAAATAATATTTTCTTAAAATAAAATACAGGGTTACTCATTCCGACATTTGCCTAAACCGAATATGCCGGAAGCACAAATTATTTATCAGAATAATAATAGAAATAAATAAACAGGAAGCCGCTTTAGCCTCTCTAAAGGGGGGCTTTAGTCCGGCGCTGGAAAGCGTCATTCAAGCTGTCATTTTCGCTGTATTGCGAGGATGACTTTGCTTGTATTACGTTGGAAGGCTTCGGAAGTGGCAGTTAATTAAACAACGAAAATGATAGAACAAGGATTGTACAGCCCCGAGTTTGAACACGA
The DNA here is from genome assembly GCA_963668555.2 of Bacteroidales bacterium. Taxonomy (GTDB): domain Bacteria; phylum Bacteroidota; class Bacteroidia; order Bacteroidales; family UBA7332; genus CAXXIC01. The sequence continues at coordinate 1,302,477 of CAXXIC010000001.1, read as the reverse complement.
TGCGTGCGGTGTTGGATTGTTGGTAAACATCCACGGCACCAAATCACACGACGTTGTAGAAAAAGGGTTGAAAGTGCTTGAGCACATGGTACACCGTGGGGCTGAGAATGCTGACCCCAAAACCGGTGATGGTGCGGGAATTATGGTTCAGATTCCCCACGAGTTCATATTGCTTCAAGGTATCCCGGTGCCTGAGAAGGGCCGTTATGGTACCGGTTTGGTTTTTCTTCCGAAAGACGCAAAAGAGCAAACATGGTGCTTGAACAAAATCAAGGAAGTAATTGAAGCCGAGTCGCTGCAGTTGATTGCAGTGCGCGACGTACCTGTTGACAGCACTCAGATTGGTGAAACTGCTGCATTAGTTGAACCGGATATTAAACAGATCTTCATCACAGGAGATTTTTCTCAGGAAGATTTGGAACGTAAAATTTACGTTGTCCGTAAAAAAATCGAAAAAGCAGTTCTTGCTTCTGCATTGAAAGTAAAACGTAGCTGTTATGTAGTGAGCCTTTCTACTCGTACCATTATCTATAAAGGTATGTTGTCATCACTTCAATTACGTTATTACTATCCAGATTTGACCAGCCCTTACTTCACTTCAGGTATGTCACTGGTACACTCACGTTTCTCTACCAACACTTTCCCGACCTGGGATTTGGCACAGCCATTCCGCTTGGTAGGTCATAACGGTGAGATCAATACAATCCGCGGTAACCGTTCATGGATGGAAGCACGCTTGAGCTTGCTTAAACCGGCTAAAATCGGTTGTGCCGTTGAAGATATTTCTCCGGTTATTCAGCCTGCGATGAGTGATAGTGCTTCGTTTGACAATGCACTTGAATTCTTTATCATGTCAGGTATGAGCCTTCCTCACGCATTGTCTATGATGGTGCCTGAAAGCTGGAATGCTAAAAACCCGATTTCATCTGACCTGAAAGCTTTCTACGAATTCCACAGCATCCTGATGGAGCCATGGGATGGTCCTGCAACTATCCTGTTCTCTGATGGACGTTATGCCGGTGGTATGCTTGACCGTAATGGTCTTCGTCCTGCCCGCTACCTGATCACAAAAGATGATATGATGGTAGTTGCATCTGAAACAGGTGTATTGGCATTCGATGCTGCTGAAGTAAAAGAAAAAGGCCGTTTGTCTCCGGGTAAAATGTTGATGGTTGATACCGAAGAAGGCAAAGTTTACTACGACGAAGAGCTGAAACAAGAGTTGGCAGCAGCACACCCTTACAAAGAGTGGTTGGCTAAAAACCGTATCAGCCTTGACGATATTCAATCAGGAAGAAGTGTAAAACATGCCGTAGATAGCTACGATGCGATGTTGAAAGCTTTCGGTTATACCAAAGAAGACGTTAACACCCTGATCCTTCCGATGGGTCGTGACGGTGGCGAACCCACTGCTTCAATGGGTAACGATACTCCGCTTGCCGTTATCTCTAATAAACCACAACCGCTGTCACGTTACTTCCGTCAGCAATTTGCTCAGGTAACTAACCCGCCGATCGACCCGATCCGTGAAGAGTTGGTCATGTCTCACACCGGTTACATCGGCGCAATCACCGAAAACCTGTTGGAGCCGTCTGCCGGTCTTTGCAAAATGGTTCGTTTGAACAGCGGTCTGTTGACCAACACTCAATTCGATATCCTTTGCAACCTGCAATACAAAGGCTTTAAAAACATCACTCTGCCTACTTTATTCAAAGCAAGCGAAGGGGAAAAAGGTCTTGAGCAAGCATTGGAAGAATTGGTAGCAAAAGCTGAAGCTGCTGCTGATGATGATATCAACTACATCATCCTGTCTGACCGCGGCGTGAATGCTGAAATGGCTCCGATCCCTGCATTGCTTGCTGTTTCAGCCGTACACCACCACTTGATCAGCAAACGCAAACGTATGCAAATCGCATTGGTACTCGAATCAGGAGAACCTCGCGAAATCATGGACTTCGCGTTATTATTCGGTTACGGTGTAAGCGCAATCAATCCTTACATGGTGTTCGCCGTGTTGGATAAACTGGTTAAAGACAAAGAAATCCAGCTTGATTACCATACTGCTGAGAAAAAATACCTGAAAGCTGTAGATAAAGGTTTGTTGAAAGTGCTTTCCAAAATGGGTATTTCTACTTTAGCAAGTTACAAAGGTGCTAAGATCTTTGAAGCAATCGGTATCTCAAGCAAAGTGATTGACAAATATTTCACAGGAACTGTTTCGAAAATCGAAGGTATTGAACTGGAAGATATTGCACGCGAAACTGTTGCATTGCACACGAAAGCGTTCAACTGGACTGTTGATGCTCCTCTATTGGAAAACCAGGGTAACTATGCTTACCGTCGTGACGGTGAAAAACACGCATGGAATCCTGAGTCAATCACTGCATTGCAGTTGGCTACTCGTTTGGGAAGCTATAAAAAATTCCAGGAATACGCTAAAATCGTAGACGAGAAACAGGAGCGTATTTTCTTGCGTGACTTCATGCAATACAAACGCAATCCGATCGATATTTCTCAGGTAGAGCCTGCATCTGCTATTACGAAACGATTCGTAACCGGTGCGATGTCTTACGGATCTATCAGTAGAGAAGCACACGAAGCAATGGCGATCGCTATGAACATCCTCGGTGGTAAAAGTAATACCGGTGAGGGTGGTGAAGATCCAGAACGTTTCAAAAAACAGGCTGATGGTACTTCAAGACGTAGTGCGATCAAACAGGTTGCTTCTGGCCGTTTCGGTGTAACTACCGAATACCTCGTGAACGCTGACGAAATCCAGATCAAGGTAGCACAGGGTGCTAAACCGGGTGAAGGTGGTCAGTTGCCGGGCTTCAAAGTAGATAAAGTAATTGCGAAAACCCGTCACTCAATCCCCGGAATCTCGTTGATTTCTCCTCCTCCTCACCACGATATTTACTCTATCGAGGATTTGGCTCAGTTGATTTTCGACTTGAAAAACGTTAACCCGAATGCGGTAATCAGTGTGAAACTGGTTTCTGAAAGTGGTGTAGGTACTATTGCTGCCGGGGTTGCAAAAGCGAAAGCTGACTCAATCATCATCGCAGGTGCTGAAGGTGGTACAGGTGCAAGTCCTGCCAGCTCAATCAAACATGCCGGTCTGCCTTCAGAATTAGGATTGGCTGAAACTCAGCAAACATTGGTAATCAACAACCTTCGCGGTCAGGTAACTCTGCAATCGGACGGTCAGTTGAAAACCGGTCGCGATATCGTTATCGCTGCTATGTTAGGTGCTGAAGAATTTGGTTTTGCAACTTCTGCATTGATCGTGTTGGGTTGTGTAATGATGCGTAAATGTCACTTGAATACCTGCCCTGTGGGTGTGGCTACTCAGGATGAAGAATTGCGTAAACGTTTCGTAGGTAAATACGAATACCTCGTTAACTTCTTTACTTACCTGGCAGAAAACGTACGTGAGCACCTGGCTGAAATGGGTTACACCAAATTGGATGACGTCATTGGCCACAGCGAACTGCTCGAATTTAAACCAGATAATGCAAATCCGAAAGTGCAAAAAATCGACTTTTCGAAATTGTTGCACCGTCCGGCTGAAGCTGCACAAAATGCAGTTCGCAAAGTAAAAGATCAGGTTCACGAAATTCACAATATTCTCGACAGAGAACTGATCAAAGCGTCACAATACGCGATCAATTCAGGCAAACCCGTACAGCAGGATTTCCCTATCGTTAACGTTGACCGCTCAGTAGGTGCAATGTTATCGGGTGAAGTAGCTAAAAAATACGGAAACGAAGGTTTACCCGAAGATACTATCCGTTGCAATTTCAAAGGTTCTGCCGGACAAAGCTTCGGTGCGTTCCTGGCGAAAGGTATTACTTTCCGTCTCGAAGGAGATGCAAATGACTACCTCGGAAAAGGTCTTTCAGGTGGTAAGGTAATCGTTGTGCCTCCTGTAGGAAGTGCATTCGCACCTGAAGCAAACATCATCGCGGGTAACACCATGTTGTATGGAGCTACAGCGGGCGAGATTTACATCAACGGCCGCGTAGGTGAGCGTTTCTGCGTACGTAACAGTGGTGCGACTGCTGTGGTAGAAGGAACAGGTGACCACTGTTGTGAATATATGACAGGTGGACGTACTATTGTTTTAGGAACTGTCGGACGTAACTTCGCTGCCGGTATGAGTGGTGGTGTAGCTTATGTTTGGGACAAAGAAAACAATTTTGACTTCTTCTGCAATATGGAAATGGTAGAGCTTACTCTGGTAGAAGATATGTACGATGCGAAAGAGCTGAAAGGCTACATCGAGAGACATTTCGAATACACTCAAAGTCCGCTTGCAAAACGCATGCTGGAAAATTGGGGTGAGTACATGGGTCAATTCATCAAAGTAACACCTATTGAATACAAGAAAGTGTTGGTTGAAGAGAAGGCAAATGCTCTTAAAAAAAAAATAGCAGAAGTTGAGAGAGATTATTAATATGTAAAGAACCTGACAGCTTAAAACCTGTCAGGTTTAACAAATATCATTATGGGAAATCCTAAAGCATTTTTATCAATATTACGTAAAGAAGCCGGATATCGTCCGATTTCTGAAAGAATAAACGACTTCAGCGAGGTTGAACAAACCTTGAACCTTGAAGATCGCAAATTACAGGCTTCACGCTGTATGGATTGCGGTGTGCCCTTCTGTCATTGGGCATGTCCCGTAGCCAACCGTCAGCCTGAATGGCAAGACCTGGCTTACAAAGGAAAATGGAAAGAAGCTTACGAAGCCCTGGTTGCTACCGATGACTTTCCTGAATTCACCGGCCGCATCTGTCCTGCACCTTGCGAAAAAGCATGTGTGTTGAAACTGTCGGCTGATAGCCCCGTTACTATACGTGAAAACGAAGCTGCAATCGTAGAGAAGGCATTCCAGGAAGGATATGTAAAAGCTAATCCTCCTAAATACCGTTCAGGCAAAAAAGTTGCCGTAATCGGTGGAGGTCCTGCCGGTATGGCAGCTGCTAACCAATTGAATAAAAAAGGTCATACTGTAACTTTGTTCGAAAAGAACGAAACGATTGGAGGTTTGCTCCGTTTCGGTATCCCCGATTTTAAATTAAACAAAAAAATTATCGATCGTCGTCTGGATTTGATGGCTGCTGAAGGTGTTGAATTCAAAACCGGTGTAAACGTAGGTAAAGACATTACCGGCAAAGAGATCATGGAGCAATTTGATGCTGTATGTCTGGCTGTTGGTGCTGAAGCACCCCGCGATCTGCCTATTAAAGGCCGTGAGTTGAAAGGGGTTTACTTTGCACTTGAATTCCTGACTCAGCAAAACCGCGTAGTTGCAGGCAAAGAATTCTCTGACGCAGAGCGTATCAATGCTAAAGGCAAAAACGTATTGGTAATCGGTGGTGGTGATACTGGTTCTGACTGTGTTGGAACTTCAGTTCGTCATGGTGCGGCAAGTGTTACTCAGATCGAGATCATGCCTATGCCTCCTGCACACCACAACCCTGCCACTCCATGGCCAACTTACCCGATGGTGTTGAAAACTTCTTCTTCTCACGAAGAGGGTTGTACCCGTCGCTGGAACCTTGAAACCAAACAATTCATCGGCAAAGACGGTCAATTGACTGAAGTTGAGATCGAAGAAGTAGAATGGAGACAAGGGGAAACCGGAATGTCAATCCACCGCACCGGTAAAAAAGAGAACCTGAAAGTGGATCTCGTTTTCCTTGCAATGGGATTCGTTCACCCGGTACACGAAGGTTTGTTGACCGAGCTTGGTGTTGATCTTGATGGTCGCAAAAACGTGGCTGTTGATGCTAACCAACAAAGCTCTGTAAGCAAAGTATTTGCAGCCGGAGATGCTCACATGGGCGCCAGCCTTGTGGTAAGAGCGATTGCTTCAGGTCGTAAGGCTGCTGAAGAAATCGATCAATTCCTTAAATAACATTCTTTTATATAGAACACAGACTGTTCTGTTGTCAGACTTTCGCGGATAATGCTTACTTTTGCAGTGAAATTTTTTCCGAGAATCTGAGAAGCAGAATTAGTCTGTGTTCTTTTTTTTTATTTATCAACTTTATTCCTGAAAGATGTCCGATAGCATCAAACACGAATGTGGTATAGCCATGATCCGGCTATTGAAGCCACTAGAATACTACAAGGAGAAGTACGGGACTGAATCCTATGGGTTGAACAAACTCTATCTGTTGATGGAGAAGCAGCACAACCGCGGCCAGGAAGGTGCCGGTGTGGCTTGCGTGAAACTCAACGCTCAACCCGGAGAAGAGTATATCTTTCGGGAAAGACAGATGGGCTCAAACGCCATCCAAAATGCTTTCGAAAGTATTGCCAAAGACATGGCTAATACTGAAAACTCTCACAACGTACCCTTCAAAGGCGAGCTCTATATGGGGCACCTTCGCTACAGTACTACCGGCCGTTCAGGCATTTCCTACGTTCACCCTTTCCTTCGCCGCAACAACTGGAAGAGCCGCAACATCGCTCTCGCCGGTAACTTTAACCTGACCAATGTTGATGAAATATTCAACTTCATCGTATCTCAGGGACAACACCCCCGCCATAACGCTGACACTTTTATTATTCTTGAATTAATTGGTTACCTGCTCGATCAGGAGGTTGAGAAACTGCATGAGAAGTTTAAAGACCAGAAACTGAACGGAACAGACCTGAATCAAATAATTGAGGAAAATCTGAATGTGGAAAGCATCATTCGCGAAGCCAGCCACATGTGGGATGGCGGATATGTAATGTGCGGATTGATCGGATGCGGTGATATGTTTGCCTTCCGCGATCCGTGGGGAATCCGCCCTGCATTCTACTATCAGGATGACGAAGTGGTGGTTGTTGCTTCAGAGCGCCCGGTAATCCAGACCGTGATGAACGTGGCTTTCGAAGACGTAAAAGAACTGATTCCCGGACAAAGCATTGTGGTCAAACAAAATGGTTCAGTTAACCTGACTCAGATTCACGAACCCAAAAATGTAGAAGCCTGCTCATTCGAGCGCATTTACTTCTCTCGCGGAAGTGACAAAGAGATTTACAAGGAACGTAAGGAGCTGGGTAATCTGCTGGTGGAACCGGTACTAAAAGCCATTGATTACGATATTGAAAATACCGTTTTCTCCTTCATCCCCAATACGGCGGAAGTGGCCTTCTATGGCCTTCTCGGTGGAATGATGAACTACAATAACCAAAGGAAGATCAAACTTATTCGCGAGAAAAACGGTCACCTTAGCGACGAAGATTTGTTGTCGATTTTAGACAAAAGAATCCGTTTCGAAAAGGTAGCCATCAAGGATATCAAACTGCGTACCTTCATCGCTCAGGACGGTAACCGCAACGATCTGGCCACTCACGTTTACGATATTACTTACGGTTCTATCCGTCCGGGTATTGATAATCTGGTAGTGATCGACGACAGTATCGTGCGTGGTACTACTCTGAAACAAAGTATCATCAAGATCCTTGACCGTTTGCAACCGAAGAAGATCGTAATTGTCTCCTCTTCGCCTCAGATCCGTTTCCCGGATTGCTACGGCATCGATATGTCGCGTATGAACGAATTTATAGCGTTCAAAGCGGCTATAGCGTTGTTACAGGAAGATGGCAAACAAAGTGTAATCGATGAGGTCTACGCCAAATCAAAAGCACAGGAAGGTCTTCCCAAGGAGCAGGTGGTAAACTATGTGAACGAGATCTACAGTGGCTACACCGACGAACAGGTTTCTGCCAAGATTGCCGAAATCCTCACGCCGGAAGGTACCCGTGCAGAAGTAGAGATTGTATATCAATCTATCCCTGCATTGCACAGGGCTTGCCCCAATAATAAAGGGGACTGGTATTTCTCCGGAAACTACCCGACTCCCGGGGGTACACGTCTGGTAAATCAGGCTTTCATCAACTATATTGAAGGAAGCGATAAACGTTTCGTATAAGACATATTTGATATAAAAGCAAAATCCCGATCAGCATAAAGTTGGTCGGGATTTTTTATTAAATGCAAAGGCGTCAGGATGCAAAGTGTTTTCAATCCAAAGAAAGCGACATGAGCTCTTTTCCCAGATTGTGAAGCCCTTCTTCGATGCGTTTGCGTTGTGCGGGACGGGGTTTGCGCAGGCCGGCAGCGTAGTGCCAGAGCTGCCGTTCGTTGATGCCGGTAATGCGGCTCAGGGCAGCTTTTGTGAAAATGCTGCTGTAGTGGTTGATCAGAGCCGATGTTGATAATCTGTATTCAATTTCATATTCTCCATTGAATACATCGGGGATTATATCTCCATCTTCTTTCATCGATTCTATATGAAAATCTATAGCCTCCGATATATTTGCTTTTACCTCTCTGAGGCTAATGCCCGCTGATACACATCCTGGTAAATCAGGCAAATAACAAGAGTAATTATTCCCTGAATATTCTACTTCTACAATTACTTTTTTCATCATTATATCCTCCTTTTACTTTAAACCGGCTTGTTTCAAAATAGAGCTTACCGTATTATGTTCCAATTCAATGGATTTTCCATGATCAGGAATGGTCACTTTACCCGGTTTGGTGGGGTGTTTGTACTGTTTATGAGACCCTTTTTGTTTGCATAGATACCATCCGTCTTTTTCAATTAACCGGATGACTTCAATTACTGTCATTCTCATGGCAATTCATTTATTCGTTTGCAAAGATAGTAATATAATGAACGTTTGATTTGATTGGTTCGCGATATTACTACTAATTAAAGATTTGTTTCTCAAATGCAAAAAATCCCGATCACAGTGACCGGGATTGATTTATGGGGATACTTTTAGTTCACCTTTTACAGTTTGCGGTACACGGCTACGATCTGCTTGCGATCGGATGAAACATCTTTGCCGACTTTGCTGGTCTCTTCCTTTTTGTCTTCCACCACTATAGCAATAAATGAAATAAAACCGCTATTTTTGCACCCGGTTATTTACCCCGTATCAGTTGAAAATTAAAATCATAGCAATGAAAAAGATTAGTTTGAAGCTTCTTGTAGCCTTGATGGCTGTAATGGCTGTATCTTGTAAAACGACTCAGATCGAAAAGCCGAAAGAGTCGTATCTGCCTTCCAATATTTCACCGGCGGTATCGGAATTTCCTTTGCAGGTAGAGTTGGATGTGAAAAAGCTCGAAGCAGCGATTAACCAAAAAATGAACGGGCTGATTTTTGAAGGTACAAATCTGGCCGATAAAGACCTCTCCGTAAAGGTATGGAAGGCGCAGAACTTCACCTTCACGATTAACAATAATGTGATTGAATATCGCGTTCCCCTCAAAGTGTGGACGAAGTTTGCATGGAAAGTGCAGAAGCTGGGAATTACTTTCTCTGATCAATATGAGGCAAACGGAACGATTGCTTTGACTTACAAAACGGCAATAACATTAGATAAAAACTGGAAACTAGTCGCTAAAACCACATCCTCGGGTTATCAGTGGTTACAGGAGCCTAAGTTAAGTGTTGTGGGCGTAAATGTCCCGGTTACTCCGGTGGCTAACCTGGCATTGAGCAAATGCGATAAGCTGATCAACGAGCAAATCGACAAAGTCTTGACTGAAGCCGTTGATTTGAAAAAATACGTTTCGCAAGCGTGGAATGAAGTGCAAAAACCGATGCTAATCAGCCCCGAAAACCAATTGTGGTTGAAAATTCTTCCGAGAGATGTTTATGTGGCTCCATTTACCACAAACGGAAATAAGCTGAATCTGGCCGTTTCCTTATATTCTCAGATCGAATCGGTAATGGGTGCACAACCGGTGGCCGGAGCAAAATCTATTTTGCCCGAATTTAAATATGTGAACCATCCTCCGCAACAATTTACATTGAATCTGGCGGCTGACGTTACTTTCGATAAAATTGCGGAAATGGCGAAAAAGCAACTGGTCGATCAGTCGTTTGAGCAGGCCGGCAAAAAGGTTACCATCAAAGATTTGTCCATCTACGGTAGCGAAGGCAAAGCAATTTTTGTTGCAGATCTAATCGGTTCAATGAAAGGCAAAGTCTATTTCACCGGTAATCTGACTTTTAATAAAGAAAAGAATGCAATCGAAATTACCGAGCCTGAATTTGACGTGAAAACTAAAAACGTGTTGGCAAAATCGGCTAATTGGTTGCTTCATGGTATGATCCTGAAAAAGATTACTCCGTATCTGACCTATCCGGTGGGCGATCAGTTGGATAAACTCAGAATGGATACTAATAAAATGTTGGCTAACTATCCGATCTATCAGGGTGTAAATCTGCAAGGTAAATTGAACAGCCTGACAGTAAGTGACCTGTCGCTGGTGCCCGGTGCTGTGCGCGTAAAAGCTGCGGTGAAAGGTAATGTCGGGATTAAAGTGGCAGACTTGAAGTTTTAAGAGGAAGCCCCACCCCGGCCCTACCCTAGGGGAGGGAGAAAGAATTAATGGTTGACAGCTGATTATTATTTAGGTAAAAGTTAAATGCCAATAAACAACTCAATAGCCAAAAGCGAAAAAAAGAAAGAGCTGATCGGTAAACCGGTCAGCTCTTTTTGCTTATCTGCCATAAATGATTTCTCAGACTTCTACCACAAAGACTTGATAACTATTATGCAGGTTAAGCGGATTATTTATGGACTTTGCACTCTCTTTCTCCCTCCCTTTGGGGGAGAGGGTCGGGGAGGGGCTTCTCACTTATAAAGCGCTCCATAAGTCTGGCAAGCGCGGTAGTCCGATCCTTCCACATCCATTCCGAATGCACCCCATGCGCTCGGACGGAATACATCATTGTCATCCACATTATGCATGCAAACGGGAATACGAAGCATGGAAGCTAAAGTGATCAGGTCGGCACCGATATGTCCGTAGCTGAACGAACCGTGGTTGGCTCCCCAGTTGTTCATTACCGAATAGACATCGCGGAATGCACCATTGCCGGTCAGGCGGGGAGTAAACCAGGTCGTAGGCCAGGTTTTATCGGTACGTTCGTTAAGAGTTTTGTGAACATCTTCGGGGATTTCAACCGTCCAGCCTTCTGCTAATTGCAAAACAGGGCCAAGACCTTTCACCAGATTCACGCGTGCCATGGTTACAGGCATTCCACCTTTTGAAAGGAAGTTTGATGAGAAACCGCCCCCGCGAAAATAGCCACGTGCAGCAGGATACCAGGTTGTCGCTTCCAGACATTTGTCAGCTTCCTCTTCTGAAATTTCCCAGAAAGGTTTCATGGCGGGTTGTCCTTCTTTGGTCTGTTCGCCACTGCCGTCTAATGCGGCTGAGCCTGAGTTGATCAGGTGAATCAATCCGTTCGCAGCAGGGCCTTCCAGTTTTATGCCGGTTACGCGTTCAACTGCTTCAGGACTCCAGTAGGTGCGCACGTCGGCAAACACCTGAGCTGTGTTGGTCAATAATTTACCGAACAGCATGGCAACGCCGTTTAAGGCATCATTTTCAGTGGCTACCACGAATGCTTCACGAATACCGTTCCAGTCGAACGATGAGTTCAGGATCGCTTCAGAGAAGTCTCCGTTTGGTTTAAAGTCGGTCCACTGACGTTGTCCCTGAAAGCCAGATGCGATGGCATTGTGCCCCAACGCTTCTTCACCGAAACCAAGCTCTTTAAGTTTCGGATTGCCAATCATCAGGTCGCGGATGATAAGGGTCATTTTTACTACAAACTCCCAGTCTGCATCCAAATCTGCTCGTGATTTCTGTTTGTCGGCATCATTGAAGTCTTCGCCTTCGTTTGCCTTACAATATTTTGCAGTCCAATCCATTGATTTCTGGAATTCTTCCGGATCGAAGATGTTCTGTTCAATGCGGCGAATTAGTTCGCTCATATCGACATACTCGTTGCGCATACCCAGATAAGACTGAAAGAAGTCGGAATCCACAATAGATCCGGCAATACCCATCGAAACAGAACCGATGGATAGGTATGATTTGCCCCGCAAAGTTGCTACCGCAATACCGGCTTTGGCAAAACGCAGGATTTTTTCTTTGACATCAGAAGGAATCGACGTGTCGCTGTTATCCTGAACATCTTTTCCGTAGATTCCGAAGGCTGGAAGTCCCTTTTGCGTATGACCGGCCAAAGCTGCAGCCAGGTAAACAGCTCCGGGGCGCTCTGTACCGTTGAAGCCCCAGATCGCTTTCGGCATTTGAGGATCATAGTCGATAGTTTCGCTGCCGTAACACCAACAGGGTGTAACTGAAAGGACAACCCCCACACCTTCGCGTTTAAATTTTTCGGCGCAAGCTGCCGCTTCGTCCACACGACCAATGGTAGAGTCTGCAATTACGCATTCTACAGGAGTACCGTCGCTGTATTTTAATGTTGAGCTAATTAATTCTGCGGCACTTTTAGCCATATTCATGGTTTGTACCTCAAGGGATTCGCGCACACCACCCTGGCGGGCATCGATGATGGGCCTGATCCCAACTTTGGGATTTTCGCCCTGGTATCTTCCGGTTTTCATTTTTAGATCAGTTAATAGGTTCTATATTTAAAGTCAATAATTCGTTTTGTAGTTCAATTGTCATGCTGAGCTATGCTGATAGTATTGCAAAAAAGGGGTCATAAAGAACCCCGTAAGATCAATTCAGTTGGCAGGAATTCCTGCACTTTTTCTTTGGTTTTCACATATTGGGCAGCTTTGGCTCCCATTAGTCCGAAGTCGATGGAAATGGAAGTAATGCCGTTTTTGATTACCTCAAGTACCGGTGTTTCATTATATGCAATAATCCCGACATCACTACCCAATTTTAGTCCGTTTGCATCAGCTTCTTTGATAATCCGTACCATATCTTCGGTGAGAATGCAAAGGTACACTGTTTGTGGTTCAATATTTTTCCAGTCAGATTGATTGCGGATGACTTCTCCCTCGAAACCATATTCCTGACAAAAACGGAGGAAAAAATCAATGGCGCTGAGCGGATGACACAACTCTTCGGGGAAAATGAAAGTCAGTTTCCGATATTTAGCCAGTTTATCCTTTGCCGAAATCAGACAATTGTAGAATGACTCGCCAAAATCCTGACAAATGTATGAAAGATCTCCTTTTTCAAAATTGCCGAAATCGAGCAATAGTAGTTTCTGAGAGGGAATTTTCAGCAAGCAGTCTGATGGTCGCTCGTTAGAGAAGTTCATCACTACATACATGCTGTATAGTCCCATACTTTCCCTGACGATTGTCTCAAACAGATGTTCGTTATATTGGTGAAACAGCAAATCGACTTTGTAATTGGCCGGCAGGTTAGAAACGAACTGTTGATACAGTTTTTGTTTGAAGTCCGAGTAAGTGTCAAGCAAGAGTAAAATATGGTTCACCTCTCCGGTTACGAAATAACCCTTTGTGGGAGTCGAGTCGATCAACTTTCTGCGTTTTAGTTCACTAAAAGCTTTGAAGACGGTGTCCCGCGAAATTTTGTATTTCCGGCTCATCTCGTTAATCGATGGTAAGTTATCGCCTTCTTTCAACTCTCCGCGCATGATCGATGCGGCAATGCCATCGGTTACCGATTTGATTTTTGATGTGGAATGAGAGAATTTGATTTTCATTGAACTGGCTATGCTGGTCTATACTGCAAAGATATAGGGGTTAATAATAAGGTGTAAAGATAACACTATGTTTTGTAGCAGGATTAGTAATTAATAATAGATGCGATTAAAAAAGTAAAAATCCCGCAAGTCAATTGATTTGCGGGATTTAGTTTTGAAATATATGAAAATATTTCGTTGGAGTCGATTAGTGTGTGATGATCACTTTTTCGTCACCGTCAAACAACGGTCCCGAAGGCTTGGAGCCTAAGAAAGCATAATACATCACATAAAGATATCCGATCAATGGAACAATCATAGCTAGTGCCATGCTGTGTGTTCTGTCTGCGATTAATCCCATGATAGGTGTCCAGACAGCTCCGCCGATGATGGCCATAATAATCATAGAACCACCAATTTTGGTATTTGGTCCCAGACCTTTTACTCCAAAAGCAAAAATGGTTGGGAACATCAGCGACATAAAGAAGCTGGTGATTACAAGTGCATATCCTCCGAGCAACCCTGGAAATGTAACGGCTATGGAAACTAGTATAACATTGATAATGGTGTAAGTACCCATCAATTTGTGTGGGTTGACTTTTCTCATTAATGCAGTTGCAATGAAACGACCAATACCAAATACTAGCAATGAAATGAAAAGGAAGGTACCTGCTTCTTTTTCAGATTTTGCCATATAATCTTTGATGTATGGTATCATAAAACTCCAGGTCCCTACTTGTGCCCCTACGTAAAAGAACTGCGCAACCACGCCTTTTACGAAGTGCGGATATTTAAACAGTTTAGAGAAATGTCCGTGACTGCTCGTTTTGGTTGTATCCATTTTGTCGTGTGTTCCGGTTTCGGTTTCAGCGGGGAATTTTACTTTCCAGATCAGGAAAGCCATTACCAGAATAACAGTTCCGATCACCATGTAAGGAGGGATCACACGCATAATCTCACCGTGTAGGTAGCTTTGATATTGACCAGCCGCTTTTAAAACTTCTATCTGTGCATCGGAATGTTCTACACCTGAAAAGATGAAGATATTACCGATCAGCACGCCGCTCATAGCACCCAGTGGATTAAATGCCTGAGAGAAATTCAAACGTTGTGCAGAGGTGTCTGGATCGCCAAGTACTGCGATAAATGAGTTAGCTCCCGTTTCGAGGAATGCTAATCCACTGGCAATTACGAATAATGCAGTAAGGAATAGTCCGTACACGCCTGTAACCGCAGCCGGATAAAACATATAGCTACCCAACGCAAACAGTAGTAATCCGATAATCATTCCGGTCTTGTAATTGTAGCGGTCCATGATGTAGGCCGCCGGCATAGCCAATAGGAAATATCCCAGGTAGAAAGCTGATTGTACAAGGCCGGCTTGTAGGCGGCTTAGTTCAAACGACTTCATGAACTGTGGAATTAAAATGTCGTTGAGGTTGTTGGGTACTGCCCAAAGATAGAAGAGCGCTGTCACCAGAATGAAAGGCAACAGGTTTTCTTTACTGACGATTTGGTGTTTTGACATGTTTAAGATATTAAGAAGGTAAATAATTCAAGGAAGCGTTCCAAAAAACAAATATAAACGAATTAAACGCAAAGTCGCAAATGTGCTAATTGTTTATTTTTTAGCGGTTATGCGGCTTTGCGTTCTTTTTAAGATTTTAGGATGCGCTTTTCCATATTAAAACTCAACCAAAACCCGGAATACTTTTCCCGGTTCTGCAGCCCATTGCTCCATTGCTTCTTTTGCCGATTCAGGTTTTGCTTCGGCAGAGATGAAGCGGGTAATATCATTTTTCGTGTTACGGAAATAGTTGATTACCGCTCTGAAGTCAGATGGCATTGCATTACGCGACCCCATGATGTTCAACTCTTTCTGTACGAAATATTTTGTTTGGAATGCAACTTCGCTCTTCGCATAACCGATACAAACCACACGACCCGTGAAGGCAACTTCGTCAATTGCCATCACATAAGTGGGAGGAGCGCCTACGGCTTCTACTACCACGTCAGCTCCAAATCCGCCGGTATATTCGCGCATTTTTTGGTGCACGTCTTCGGTTTTGCTGTTTATGGCGTATTTTGCACCATATTCTTTAGCTAAAGCTAATTTTTCGTCGTCAATATCGACAGCGATTACAGTTGCTCCACGTAATGCCGCACGTACAATCGCTCCCATGCCAATCATTCCGCAACCGATCACCATCACGTTGTCAATATCAGATACCTGGGCACGGTCAACAGCGTGGAATCCAACGCTCATAGGTTCGATCAATGCACAATCACGCGGAGAAATGCCCTCAGCCGGGATTACTTTCGCCCAGGGCAAAGCCAGGTATTCAGACATTGCGCCGTCGCGTTGTACGCCGAAGGTCTGGTTGAATTCGCAGGCATTTACACGGCCGTTGCGGCAAGATGCACATTTGCCACAGTTGGTATAGGGATTAAGCGTTACACTCATTCCTACTTCAAAACCAGCCGGTACATTTTCGCCGATTTCAGCGATTACTGCACCTACCTCATGTCCGGGAACGATCGGTAATTTTACCATCGGATTTTTACCCAGAAAGGTGTTTAAGTCCGAACCGCAAAATCCGACATATTTAATTTGCAATAATACTTCATCGCTTTTTATTTGAGGTTTGGCAACCTCTACAACAACCATCTCTGATGGTGCTGGAATTTGAACTGCTTTCATCATTTTTATTATGTTATTTTCATATGTAAAAGGACAACCCTTACGTTTTCCCTGTCAAACACTTTATTGCTGAAAAGTTAATCTACAGGCAGAACATTCGTTCCATTAATGTCCATTTCTCTGAAGAAGTGGCACCGGGTTTTGTTAGTTGATATTTAGCCATAAACTCTTCCCATTCAGCCTGACGATCCAGCGTTGCCAGTTTGGCAAAAGCACTGTCCCATTCAAAATCAAGCGGAGTTTCTATGATCATAAAGAGCCGGTTTCCCAAGATGTAAATCTCCATTTCGAGAATACCCACTTCGCGAATACCCAGCGGAATTTCCAGCCAGCAATTTTCTTTTTGATGCCAATGCTTGTACTCTTCGATAAGTTTGGGGTCGTTTTTAAGTTCTAGTGTCTGGCAATAGCGTTTGACCGGCTGTTTATAATCCTTTACCGGATATCCTGATTTTAGATTCATGCTAATGATTTTAAGGGAAAACAGAAAAATGCAAGGTTAAGTTTATTCTACCATCGAAAGGATATAAGGCAACTCCGGCAGATTGTTGAAGCCATAGAAGGCTTCCGCATTTCTTCCGAGGAATTTGGCCTTTTCTTCTTCCGTCAGCAGGTTTGATTTCTGTACAAAGTCATACGACATTCGGTAAGTGATCACCGACATGGTGCGTGGATAGTCCGAACCCCACATCAATTTGTCTATACCGACCAGTTCTGCCGCCTCTTTGATCGCCCATACGGCTCCGTTATAGGGATAGAATTCAGGATGGAACAACCAAGTGATTCCACCGGATTCAATCATCACGTTTTTGTGGTGGGCCAGCTTCACCTGCTCCTGCCAGTCGGCACGGGTCACCATCGCAAAGTGTCCGATGGCGATTTTTAGATTCGGACATTCGGCAATGACCTCTTCCATTTCCTTTACCTGTTCGGCTCCATCGGCCAGGTCGATCGAGAGAATCATCCCTTTCTCTTCCATGAATTTGAACGTCTTCATCATCTCATTGCAAGTGAGGTAAACACGACCTTCAGGTAGTAGCAAACGTTGCGCAGGAACTTTTACCGCTCGAAATCCTTTTCCGCAAAGGGCTTTTACCGTCTCGAAGTAGCCGGGTTTGCGAAACTCCGCTAATCCGCATACCAGAAAGCGGTCAGGATATTTCGTTGCAATTTCCAGAAGATAGTCATTCTGATTGCCGTCGATGTATTCCTGGGTAATGACAGCTCCGGAAACCTGAGCGTAGTCCATGTTGGCGAGGAACATCTCCGCGGTATTGGCTCCATCGATCATGTAAGGAGGCATCATCTGTCGGACTTCCCCCAGAAAAAGGCTTTTCCCGCCGGTCAGGGTGCGAATCTCTTTGCCATCGACTACCGCATCTTGTTTGAGCCACAAGTGAGCATGCGCATCAATTATTTTGTAATCCATATTTCAAATGTTATTGGAGAAAATCAGATAACAGAGAAGATTAATTCAAGTCGCATGATTTACGAATTCTCCCATGTTTCGCGGAAGCAGGGCGCGATGATTTCGCGTACTTCAGCTAATAATTGTTCGTCAAGAGGTTCTTTACACCATTCGATGTTTTTTAAAACATTGGCCGGATTTGCCGTACTGAATAATGTGGTGGTAATGCGTGGGTTGCTGATCGAGTATTTCATTGCCAGTTGTTCGATGTATTTTCCTTTTGACATCGCATGTTGAACGGCTTTTCTACAAACTGCTTTCAATTCGGGCGTAGCGGGATGCCATTCGGGAGCGCCGCGCTCGGTAAGCATACCCATCGAAAGAGGAGAAGCGTTGATTACGCCCACTTCATTCGCTTCGAAAAAGTCGAGGTAATCGAGTAAAGCATCGTCATTGATACAGTAGTGACAAAATGAAAGAATGCTTTCTACAGTGCCTTTGGGTGTGTTTTCAATCACATGTTTCAGTAAGTTGAGCGGGAGTCCGGTAATTCCTACGTGACCAACCAGGCCTTTTGTTTTCAGTTCATGCAGAGCCGGTAGTGTTTCGTTGATCACCTGATTTACGTCGCTGAATTCCACATCGTGTACATTGATCAGGTCGATGAATTCTACATTGAGGCGTTTCATACTTTCATAAACGCTTTCAGTGGCTTTTTTAGCCGAATAATCCCAGCAGTTTACGCCATTTTCTCCATAACGACCAACTTTGGTCGAAAGAATGTATTTTGAACGATCGATTCCTTTTAACGCTTTACCTAAAACGGTCTCAGCTTTATAATGGCCGTAGTATGGAGATACATCAATGAAGTTCAATCCATTTTCCACAGCTGTATAAACCGATTGAATGGCTTCACTTTCTTTGATAGAATGAAAAACTCCGCCTAATGACGAGGCTCCAAAACTAAGGGCGGAAACTTTCATTCCCGTCTTTCCGATTTCACGATATTCCATAAGTGTAATTGGGTTAATTGTTTTTTGCAATGTAAAAGTAAATCGCAATTTGCCATTTCGTCACAGTTGAGGCCGATTTTCTCTCTGCAAAGCTTTGCGGAAATACTCCTATTTCGTACTTATTTACATCTTTTGGGAAAGCAAGAATGAACCACAGTGGGTATTTTCGGGTTAAATAGGATTATAATTTCATCAATAGTTGCAAAATGAAAAACAACGAACGCGTAAAATATTATCCTCTTGCCGAGGAACAGATCAATGTATTAAGCCACGGGCTGGGCTTGTTATTAAGTGGAGTAGCACTGTTTTTACTGGTAAAGCAAGCAGTATCGATTGGGACAATCTGGCATACCGTCAGTTTTACAATTTATGGGGTAAGTCTGGTTTTATTGTATGCAGCATCTACTATTTACCACAGTTCTCAAAGGCCCCTATTGAGAAGTCGGTTGAATGTATTTGATCATTCTGCTATCTATGTGTTGATTGCCGGGACTTATACGCCTTTAACGCTGGTTACTCTGCATGGAACGATGGGGTGGGTGTTGTTTGGTATTGCGTGGGGCGCGGCCCTGACTGGGATTGTGCTGAAGCTCTTTTTCATGGGGAAATTCAAGCTGCTTTCGACTCTTATGTATGTGGCAATGGGATGGATTATCGTAATTGCAGTCAAGCCATTGATGCAGAATCTTCCCGTTGAAGGATTGTGGTGGTTGTTGGCCGGAGGGGTTTCATATACCGTCGGAGCCGTTCTGTATAGTCTGAAAAGGATGAAGTTTAATCATGCTGTATTTCACGTTTTTGTTCTCATTGGTAGTTTTTGTCATTTTATGACCATTTATTTTTATGTTTGATAATTGGACTGTCGTTTAATCTTAATGCACTGTTCTCAAGACTTACATTCAAGGTGGAGGGTAACCGCATTGGCAATCCCGCCATCTTTTCTTATCTTTGTTCCGGTCAATGATCTGTTGATAATTGGCATATTCTTAAATTGGCGCATTAGCAGACTATGACTCACAAACGCATTTCGCTGAAAGATATCGCCCGGGAGCTGGGGCTCTCCATCTCTACGGTTTCGAGAGCTCTCAACGGGCATCCCGAAATCAGCGATGCTGTCGTACAGCGAGTGAAGGCTTTGGCACAACAGTGGAACTATTCACCAAATCCTTTTGCAATGGGGTTGTTGAGGGCTAACACCAAAATACTGGGTGTGATTGTGCCCGATTTGGTTACTCATTTCTATTCATCCATCATCAGCGGGATTGAGTCTGTTGCACGCAAGAACGGTTATTACATTCTAATAACAACATCAAACGAATCTTTTCAAAAAGAGAAGGAGGTTGTTGAAAACTTGTTGAAAACTCGTGTGGAAGGAATTATAGCTTGTTTGTCTCAAGAGACCTGTAACTTCGATCACTTTGAAAAACCCGCTGATTATGATATACCTGTGGTTTTTTTTGACCGCGTTTGTCTTACGGAAAAGTTTTCAACAGTTGTTGCTAATAACCGTCAGTCGGCCTACATGCTGACCGAACATTTTATCCAAAATAAGAGTCGTCGTATCGCTTACATGGGTGGGCCTGCCCACCTTAGCATCTGCAAAGAGCGTAAAAACGGCTACCTCGGTGCGTTGGCTAAAAACAAACTGGCAATTGACCGGAATCTGATTCTCGAAGGAGATCTTACTTTTGAATCGGGCGTTGAGGCTACATACCGATTGCTGGATCTGCCCGTACCGCCCGATGCCATCTTTTGCATGAATGACACCTTGTCTTTTGCAGCCATCCGTGAGATCAAGCGGCGCGGTTTGCATATTCCGCAAGATATCGTGATCGGGGGCTTTTCCGATGAATTTCATTCTACTTTTATCGAACCTTCGCTTACCGCTATTTCACATCCGACTTTTGAGATGGGCTGCCGGGCCTGCGAGCTACTTTTTGAACGCATTCGTGGCAATAAAACCATCCAACAGGTTATGGTAGAGTGCAGCCTTCAGGTTCGTGATTCCTCCGTGCGTTAATCCCCTCACTTATTTACCTTTGGGCAGAATCATTTTTTGAGTTATCTTTGCGTCCAAAATAGCACACAGATGACACAGATTGAACAGATTAACATAGATTCTGTCGGTTGATGTTTATTGTCGTCTTTAAAGCGTAATATCTTAAAAATGAAATATAAGATTAATGCTCCGCAAAAAGTAACCGGAGAGATTAAATTACCCGCCTCAAAAAGTATCAGCAATCGTGTGCTGATCATCAATGCCCTGAGCTATAGCGAACAGGCCATTAGCAATGTGGCTGATTGCGACGATACAAACGTGATGTTGGCTGCCCTCGAATCGGACGACTGCAACTTTGATATTGGTGCAGCCGGAACCTCAATGCGATTTCTTACCGCCTTTTTGTCCAAAATTGTTGGCGAATGGACCATTACCGGAACTGAACGCATGAAGAACCGTCCCATCCGTATTTTAGTAGACGCTTTAAACAAAATGGGTGCGAAAATCGAATACATGGAGAAAGAGGGTTTTCCTCCTTTACGTATCTTTGGTAGCGCATTGCAGGGCGGTGAATTGACGCTTGACGGCAGTGTGAGCTCTCAATATATTTCAGCCCTGTTGATGGTGGCTCCAACAATGGAAGAAGGATTGACGCTTCACCTCGAAGGAAACATTATCTCGAAACCATACATCAACCTGACGCTTCGTTTGTTGGAGGAATTTGGCATTGAATCGTCGTGGGTGGGAGATACCATTCGTATCAAACCGCAGGAGTTTGTTCCGAGACCTTTTACTGTGGAGTCGGACTGGTCGGCTGCTTCATACTGGTATGAGATGGCGGCATTGAGCAAGGATTTCGATATTGAGTTGTTGGGATTATACAAAAACAGTTATCAGGGAGACTCTAAACTGACAGATATTTTCAATAAGCTGGGCATCGTGACCAAGTATACCGATAAAGGTGTTCGTCTGCTGAAGGGGGATTTTGTTACAAAGAAACTGGTTTACAACTTTGTAGATCAACCCGACCTGGCCCAAACTGTAGTCGTTACTTGCTGTTTGATGGGGATCCCTTTTTACTTCAGCGGATTGCAGACATTGAAAATCAAGGAGACTGACCGCATTCTCGCACTGAAAAACGAGATGAAGAAGCTCGGTTACCTGATTACTGATAAAAATGATTCCATACTGGAATGGAATGGTGAGCGTTGCGAACCGGAAGCAGAACCGGTGATCGCGACATACGAAGATCACCGCATGGCCATGGCTTTTGCTCCAGCTGCATTGAAAATGGAGCATGTCACTATTGCCGAACCGCAAGTGGTTTCCAAATCATATCCGCAATATTGGGAACATTTGGTTTCTGTAGGATTTGGGATTGAATAATATACATTATCTATATTAAGAAAAGCCTCTGAGTGAAATATCTCAGGGGCTTTTTTAGAATTACAATGTATCCAATATGCTACGTAGATGACTGGTTTCATTAAGGAAAATTACAATCGTATGCGCTTAAGACAGGGACAAAATATTTTACCTTTGTATTCTTATAAAATAACGATGAAATGAATTTATTCAATTATACCCGCCGTGTAAGTTCCGAAGTAAAGATCGGAAATACACCTCTGGGAGGAGCGAATCCCATTCGCATTCAGTCTATGGCCAATACTTCTACGATGGATACCGAAGGAAGTGTGGCTCAAGCAATCCGCATTTTTGAAAAAGGAGTAGATTATCTTCGTTTTACTACACAAGGTGTGCGTGAAGTAGAGAATCTGTCTGAAATCAAACGACAGCTCCGGGAGAAAGGTATCCAGACTCCTCTGGTGGCAGATGTTCATTTCAATGCCAAAGTAGCGGAAGCCGCAGCTGCGGTTGTGGAAAAGGTGCGCATCAATCCTGGTAACTTCGTGGATACGGCCCGCAATTTTACACAGCTTGAATTTACCGTTGAAGAATATGCTCAGGAGTTAGAGAAAATAAAGGCGAAATTATTGCCATTGCTGCATATCTGTAAGGATAACGGTACTGCTCTGCGCATCGGGGTGAATCACGGTTCGCTGTCCGATCGCATCATGAGTCGATATGGCGATACACCGGAAGGAATGGTGGAGTCCTGTATGGAATTTCTCAGGATTTGCATTAGCGAAAACTTTTTCAATCTGGCGATTTCAATCAAAGCCTCCAATACAGTGGTGATGGTGCGCACTGTTCGCCTGATGGTGGAAAAAATGGAGCAAGAAGGCATGGCATTCCCATTACATCTGGGTGTTACCGAAGCTGGTGATGGTGAAGATGGCCGCGTGAAATCAGCTTTGGGTATTGGCGCTTTGCTGGCCGATGGTTATGGCGATACCATCCGTGTGTCATTAAGCGAGGCACCCGAGAATGAAGTTCCGGTAGCCCGAAAACTGGTGGATTATATCCAACAGCGCAATGGGCACGCACCGATTAACGCAGAAGTGGCTCCGGCATTTAATTATTTCGCTCCGGAAAGACGCAAAACGATTGGAGTAAAAGGGATTGGAGGGGTAAATGTACCGGTGGTATTAGGCCTGGAGGATTCCTATGTTGCACCCTTTCCTGATTTTCTGCTGAATAATAATGGATTGGTAGACCGTAATGGATCAACTATGCCTTTTATTCAGACAAGTGATATGGCCGGGGTAAAGGGCATTGGACCGTCGGTGATGTGTCTGACTTATCCTGAACTTTCAGGTGAGGTTATGAACATTTTAATAGATAATCCAGCCGTTGTTATCCTGTTATTGACCAATCATCAGAATGGAGTGGGCGAGCAGCGTGCTTTCTTCCATAAGTTGATGGGTAACGACGTTTCTAATCCCGTGATTATTCACCGCGATTACAAAGAAGATAATGCCGAAGACCTGATGCTGAAAGCGGCTGCAGATTTTGGTCCGCTGTTGCTCGATGGATTCGGTGATGGCGTATTTATCACGAACGCAGGTGCTGTTTCGGGGCAATCGGTCAAAAATCTGATGTTTGGCATCCTGCAGGCAGCGCGTTTACGGGTAAGCAAAACGGAGTTTATTTCCTGCCCGGGTTGCGGTCGTACGCTGTTTGATCTGGAATCGACCATTGCAAAAGTAAAAGCGGCCACTTCTCACCTTAAAGGGTTGAAGATTGGCATCATGGGCTGTATTGTAAACGGTCCCGGGGAAATGGCGGATGCTGATTATGGTTATGTAGGAGCAGGCAGGGGCAAAGTAAGTCTCTATAAGCGCAAAGAATGTATTCAAAAAAATATCCCTGAAGATGAAGCTGTTGAAAAACTGATCGGGCTGATTCAACAGAACGGGGACTGGAAAGAGAAAGAATAATGGTTGACTTTGAAAATCGGGCTCAGGCTTTCGAAAAAGAAAGTATCAGCCGTTTGCTATATAAATATTCTCTGCCGGCAATTGTCGGCATTATGGTGAATGCGATCTACAATATAGTGGATCGCATTTTTATAGGTCAGGGGGTAGGCTCGTTGGCTATTTCAGGACTCGCGATTACCTTTCCGATTGTGATTCTACAAGGCGCATTCGGTATGTTGATCGGCATTGGCGCTTCTACGCGTATTTCCATAGCCATTGGACAGAAAGATAAAGAGAAAGCGGAGAGGATTTTAGGTAATAGTGTGATCCTCTCCTTCTTTTTTTCGCTTCTTTTTATTGCCGGGGTAAGTTTTTGGATGGATGAGATCCTTCGTCTTTTCGGAGGAACGGATAAAACGATACCCTTCGCCCGGGAATATATGGAGATTATGGTTCCGGGAAGTCTCTTCACTACCCTGACTTACAGTTTCAATAATATGATGCGCTCATCCGGTTATCCCACCAAAGCAATGTTGGTTTTGCTTACGGGTGCTGTGATGAATACACTGCTGGCTCCACTCTTTATTTTTGTTTTTCACTGGGGAATTCGCGGTGCAGCAATTGCTACAGTGTTGTCGATGATGACTACAGCAGTAATGGTAATGCATCATTATTTTAGTGAAAGCAGTTATCTCCGTTTTCGCCGACAGCATATGAAATTAGATCTGGATATTGTTAAACACATCCTGTCTATCGGGATGTCGCCGTTTCTGATGAATGTCGCTGCTTGCCTGGTCAATGTAATTCTCAATAATGCATTACTGAAGTATGGCGGAGAATTAGCCATTGGTGCTAATGGAGTGATCAACAGTCTGGCCGTGTTGGTGGTGATGGGGGTAATCGGTTTCTGTCAGGGTATGCAGCCGATCATTGGGTATAACTTTGGTGCGGGAAACCGGGAGCGCATGAAACAGACTCTATCGATGACCATCCGAATTGCTTCGATGGTCACTTTGATTGGATTTACGCTGGCTATGCTATTGCCACGTCAGATTGCACTGGCTTTTACTACCGACTCTCAGCTGATTGATTTGTCGGTGTTGGGATTGCGTACGACCTTGCTATTGATGCCGGTTATCGGATTTCAAATTGTGACATCGAGCTTTTTTCAATCCATTGGGATGGTGAAGGTTTCCATCTTTCTGAGCCTGTCGCGTCAGGTATTGTTTTTGATCCCGATGATTCTGATTCTACCCAATTATTTCGGACTGAGAGGTGTATGGATGGCAACACCCTTTGCCGACTTTATTTCGGCTACACTCACGTTGGTAATGCTCTATTATAACCGTAAGTTGTTTGATTCAGCTGCAGTTAGTAGAATAGATATATAAGCGATAAACGCTGATTTCGATAGCAGATTTGCATTTGAAACTAAAACAACCGCTCCTGTCGTAATGGAAGCGGTTGTTTTGGTTTGCATGAAATGTCTAAAATATTACTCTTCAATATCAGCAATTGCCAGTTCTTTCCCCAATATTTCTGCAGCTTCTGCTACAAAACGAGCACAAGGCCTTTTCGCAAAAAACTCCGAATTAGGGTCTGATGGATTTGGTTCTAATTTCTGGCGTTTGACATCAAGCAAATCACGGCAAATGATGGTGCCAAATTTCTGACGGAACGGCTCCGCTACACGTTGTACAGCTTTGTAGTTTTCTGCTTTTGCAACTTTATCTTCTGGATTATCAGCAGGGTAGTGCAATCCTACCGACATAAAGGCTCCGCTTAATGCTCCACATACTTCACCCAATCTGCCCATGCCACCGCCGAAAGGTGCAGAGATTTGTTTCGCCAGCTTTTCATCAATTTCGAAAAGATCAGAATAAGCCATGAATACAGACTGAGAGCAATTGTATCCGGCTTTGAAATTATCAATGGCTTTTTGTTTACGTTCTTCGATGTTGATATTCATATATTAATGCTTCATTTTGATGTAAAAAGAGGATGTTCCCGTTACAGGAACACCCTCCGAATTATAGTAAAGGTCAAATCTTTCGATTATTTCACCAGTTTCAGGAAGTCTGCGTTTTTAGCAAATTTCGCGAACTCGATGTCGGTGATCGCTTTTTGAGCCATTCCGCTATTTTTAGAGATAGCGTCTTTCAGGTTGTTTAATACCATGCTTTCGTTGTTGGTACGAGCACCAACGATAGCCATCAGGTAGCTTGTAGTAGCATCGGGAGTAGCAACACCTGCTAAAGTTGATTTAGCTTTGTTGTAATCTTTTACCAGGATTTGAGCTACAGCAGCGTTGTTGCTTTTAGCATCGCCAAATGCGCTAACAGCTTTAGCATATTCGCCTTTTTTCAGGTAAAGAGTACCCATAGCTTCACCCAGAGTGCTTGCACCGGCTGCTTTACCGAAAAATTGTTCAGCGTTAGCCGTTTCTTTTTTACCCAATGAAATCAAACCGAGGTTCATTGATACTTCAGGAGCAGTTGCTGAGATTGCTTTTGCTTTGTTGAACAAAGTTTCAGCGTCAGCCAGTTTGCCTTGTTGGTAGTATACAACACCTAAGTTATTGAATCCGCGGAAATCAGCAGGATAGATTTCAGTTGCGCTTTTGTAGATAGCCACTTTGTCTGCACCGGGGATAGTAGCTGCATAAAGCAATTCTTCCACGTTCAATGCTTTAGCATCTTCTTTAGCCAGTTTAGCGATTTCTTCGTCAGATTTGCCGATGATTTCGTAGCTGGCAGTCAGGCGAGAACGACGCAGTTGAGGCAGGATTTCGTCAGCAATGGTTGAGAATGCGGCAGAGATGTTTTTGATCTGTTTTTCTCTATCTTCAGGATCGTTGTAAGTTGAAAGAACGCGCAATACAAGCTCTTTGTCCTGAATGTTTGATTTTTCCATCAATTCTTTGAATCCATCCCAGTCTTCAGCCGTGAATTTTGAATCCAAAGTTGTTTTTACTTTCGATTTTTTCAATTCTTTAGATAAGTAATCTACTGTGTTTTTCTCACGTTTTTCAGCCAGTGTTGTATTCAATTTCATTCCGCCATCAGGAGAAGCGTAAGAAGAAACTTCTACACCGGTCAGTTTTTTGTTAGGCGCTGTTGCAGTAGCTTTGATGTTTTTCTGAAGATCTTTTACAGAAACAGATTTCAACTCGCTGGCACGGAGGTTAGCTTGTTGGATCAGGAACATGATGTTTGCTTTGTAAGCATCTTTGATAATGCGTTGGAATTTGTCCGGAGCAATTGCGGGAGTCGCAGCTTCAGCTGTTGCAATTTCTGAAGTTGAATTAACACCGTCAGCAACTTTTACGCGGGGCAGATCATACTCTTTTTTACCTACTTTTACTTTGAATGTCAGGTAAAGCTCAGAGCTTCTCATACCTTCTTCGTAAATAAAGCTGGCAGGAACGGTTACTTTTCCACCTTCAGTGTAGTTGATAACCTGATTGTTGGCTTTTACTTTTTCTCCTTGAAGATAAACAGGTGTTCCTGCAACTTCTTTACCTGCAAATACCATTACGGGAGTAACAGTTACTTCAGCTTTTTTGTTGAAGTACTTAGCGGGAATAGTACCTTCGATAGTAGCATCCACTTTACCACCTTTTACTTCGAGGGGATTGGGAGTGCACTTGAAGAGATCAGAAGTCAATGGACCCATTTGCTTGCTACATGAAGTAAAAGCAAGGATCGCTGTCATCAGGAATAATGACAATTTAAATGTTCTTTTCATAGTTACAATAGTTATTGGATTAAATGCAAATTTTCCGCACAAAAATAGTGTATTAAATTTAGATAATGAATTCCCGTTTTGAGCGAAACTGGTTTCGTAGACTCTTTTTTTACTTAAATTAAGAGATGTGAGTGGTCTTAACTCATTTTTTTTGAGAAGTATTGAGTAGAATAAGCAATTCTTTATTTTTGAATGCTCAAATTAACTGAATTTGTACATGTGATGATTGCCTTTTATATTCTGGTAATCCGATTAGAAAATGATAATCTTTTGATTCAGAATTCGTTTTTCGCTCCAGATATATACTATATATACTCCTTTGGGAAGATTGTTTGTGCTGATGGTGTACAGGGAATCAATAGCAGAATCCTGATGGACTAACTTCCCTGTAATGTCATATAATTTCATAAAATAAACTTGTCCGTCGTTCAATCCGGTAAAACTGATGATGCTTTTTTCCCGATTGTAATTAGCATGTACCCTGCTGGAATCTGTTAGGTTAATGCTGTCTAACGTGATATCAGCACCCAAATGCACTACCGGGTCCATCCATAACGAAGTGTACGCTGGAGAATTGGAAAATTTGTTCATCGCTGTCCATCCGGTCATTCCATAATTGATAAATGCTGAATTATAGAGAAGTGACCGATCTAATACATTGTAAATCTTGAAGGTGTCGGTAGATGTATAATTAACCTTATAACTGACGAAAAAACTGTAGTCTACCTCTATGGCATTATCAAAACGGATAAAATTGTCGCACGCTGTCGTAGTTGGCTTACTTACATTTGATATTCCGTTTGTGCCGTTGTAGTTCAGGTAGCTCAGTTGTACTGTTTTTGTTGCTATCGGCTGGTTGATGGGTTCGTTAAGACCCTTGTATAAGTTGATCTCCAGTTGTCCGTTCATGGTAGATTTCCACGCCGGTAACACGAGGTGTACACCATAAATTGTCGTTTTCTTACCGGTAATGTATCGTTCGGCGCACTCGTGCGTTTGTAGTGTGTTTTTGCTGAAGATCGGTCCTGTATCCGGCGATTTAGTATAACTGACACCGATTTTTTCGTCAGAACCAATATGGCTCAGGCGTACACAGGAATTGGAGGCATAAGGATCATATCCATCCATCTGCAGTATTCCGCGATTTTTTGGATCCAGCCAATGTTTCAGTTGGCGAAGAGTGTCCGGGTAATAGCTCCAAACCTTTTGAAGCGAATAATAATAATCGTTGTACGGGGTATTACAAAAAGAGGAGCCTCCGGTCAGCGCACCTATAAAGCGTTTGTTGGAGTCGAAGAGAGGGGAGCCGGATGAGCCAGCTTCCGTTACCCCGACTTCCCATGATGGGACTTTCCAGTGGATATTCGACTCAATAGTATAATCGAGATTACTGCTGTTGAAGGTTGTCAGTGAAATATTATCATTTTCAATGGCCACTTTTGTCGTTTTGCTCATTGGATGATGCAGGCAAAAATAAGGAGCTGAAGCCGGTGTATTTGCATTCCAACCGGAATAAAAGGGTCGGTAATATTCCGGTGGCATTTGCGCTAATCGCAGTAATGCTACATCGATGCTTTTTTCGTTAATCAGCAATTCGGCTGATGCCAGGCTGTATTCCTCCGAACCGATAATCACATTCGAACACGAGGGATCCTGGTAGTTAAAGAAGATAACCGTGTTTTGGGCGCGGGTTTCAGAAGTAGCTCCGTTTTTGGGTAGAAAGCAGTGAGCGGCAGACAATAGATACGGAGTTCCGTCTTGCTCGACATTGTTTACCAGACAACCTGTGCAAAATTCATTTCCACCGATGATTAGTAGGGTAGTGGCTTGAGCGATTTCCGAATAATCGGGATAACAGGCTACATCTTTGTGGCAAGTCTGTGTTGAAGATAATGCCCCCGGTCTGCTACGCATGGTCACACCGCGATAGTCGTGATTGACTTCGCCTATGGCTAATTGTCCGCTGAAGGCTGCATTAGCCGGTTCCTGGTATTCCACGATGATTTCATCTCCATATACCGGAGCGGTGGGGAGTTTCAGGTATTCATTGTTGTTCTGTTCGGTAAACGCCCCGATTTTAGAAGTGCGATTGCTGTTGTAAATAAATAGTTTTGCTCCTTTAGGTACATAATACCGGGTGAAAAGCAGATTGATCGAGTAGGCGCCTTTCGATCGAATACCGCATTGCCATACCTTGGTGCCGTCGGCTAAGGTAAAGCGGATCCCTGAGTTATCGGGCCGAAGATCGGTAAAGAATTTCCTGGCAAAGCGGGCGGCCCGTTTTTCATTACCATGTAAAGAATCTTCCTTTATCATCTTTTGTACATCGAATGACTCCATCTCTGTGTAAAAATCAGACGATACGCTGCGCAGTAAACCGGCAGGCAATGGATCGCCCCCCTGGCTTAATTGGGCATATCCTGTTGATCCGATTAATAAGCAGATATATAATAGGATGAGATTGAGTTTCTTCATGTGTCTTTTATTTATAGCAAACGTACAATTTTTTTTTGGAAAATGTCAGAGATAAAGCTGGTTAAAGTGCGAATAATGCTATTGTTGGGAGAGGCGTTTGAGGATCGGTAAATTGGTAAAGTGTCCCGCTATTTAATTTTCGCAGATAAGTTATCGGAAATTTGTCGATAGCTCAAAATTGAGACTCCTTGTTTTCAATTTTTAATTTATCTTTGGTCTTTGAATTTTACAACTAAGATAATTTTCCTGTGATTATAAGATGCGGATTGTTAACCTATAATTGCCTAACCCTATACTCATGAATTCAAACGTCAACTCGCTGATATGGAGACAGCTTTTTGTCCCAATTGCCGCAATTGTTTTCATATTGATAACGGGCTTTTTCGGCTATATGTTTATTGAAGGATATTCACCGCTCGATGCGCTGTATATGATGGTCATTACTTTTGCCACGATCGGATATTCCGAGGTCCACCCATTGTCAGAAACGGGGAGGGTATTTAACATTGTGTTAATTATTTCCGGATTCACGGTGGGATTATATGCTTTAGGGCGGTTGTCGGCATTTTTTATGGAAGGGGAATTGTTAAATATTTTAAAGATAAGACGAATGAATCGATTACTGGAAAATCTGAAAGGGCATTATATTTTATGCGGTTACGGAAAAACAGGCAAAAAAGTGATGGAGGACCTTTTACATAAAGGACATAAGGTTGTGCTTATTGAAAGCAATCTCGAGCGTAACGAGAGGCTAAAAGATGTGTTTGATAAAAATCTGATTCATATCGATGGCGATGCCACCAATGATGAAGTACTGCTGCAAGCAGGGGTGGAGCGTGCCAAAATCTTAATATCTGTATTGAATACTGATGCCGAAAATCTGTTTGTGACGCTCAGTGCCAAAGATTTAAATAAACGCATTAAGGTGATTACCCGGGTTGAAGATGCCAGTTCGACCGTTAAATTCAAAAAGGCCGGAGCCGATTTTATTATCTCGCAGATAGACATTGCCTCAGAGCGCATCATCTCTATTGCCACGACTAGTACCGACTTCTTTAGTTTTGTGGAATTTGCCGATAGTAAAGAGGAGTTGAGAGGATATAAATTTAAACTGGTTGAAATATATGGCGGCAGTGATTTGATCGGTAAATCTTATCGGGAGGCCAATATTCCTTCCCGTACGAATCTGGTCGTGATCGGATCTTACGCTTTGACCGATAATCTGCAAGTGAATCCCAAAGCCGATGATATTATTAATCTGGGCGACCGCCTGTTGGTGTTTGGTATAGATGAACAAATTGATCAATTAGTAGCGATTGCGCATCCATAAAGGAAGGTAATGTCTCATTAATAGTTTCAACAAATTACAAATATGAATTAATAGAATATTATCGTTGTTGATCTATAAAACCAACAAAGCATAAGAAAGCAACGAAGGGACTGATTTTAACGTGATTTCACCGCTTTGTAACTGACTCACTGCTATTTTACCGTTTTTTTGTCGTACCTTCGCGCCATAATTTATAAAAGTGGAGTGATCCACATAATCAGTAGGTATGCAAAAGATTAGAAACATTGCGATTATTGCCCACGTTGACCACGGCAAAACAACATTGGTTGACAAAATGCTGGCAGCAGGCCACCTTTTCAGAGATAACCAGAATTCTGGCGAATTGATTTTGGACAACAACGACCTTGAACGTGAGCGCGGAATCACCATTCTGTCGAAAAACGTTTCCATCCAATATAAAGATCACAAGATTAATATTATCGATACTCCAGGCCACGCCGACTTCGGTGGCGAGGTAGAGCGCGTATTGAATATGGCTGACGGCTGTCTGCTTTTGGTAGATGCTTTCGAAGGCCCCATGCCTCAAACCCGTTTCGTATTACAAAAAGCTTTGCAAATCGGATTGAAACCTATCGTAGTTATCAACAAGGTGGACAAACCGAACTGTCGCCCTGATGAAGTACACGAAATGGTATTTGACCTGATGTTTAGCCTCGACGCTACTGAAGAGCAGCTCGACTTCCACACCATCTACGGTTCGGCTAAGAACAACTGGATGGGTGCAGACTGGAAAAAAGAGGAAAGCGACATCACCTTCCTGCTCGAATCAATCATCGAACATATCCCTGCTCCCGTATATCGCGAAGGAACACCGCAGATGCTGATCACATCACTTGACTACTCAAGCTATGTAGGTCGTATCGCTATCGGTCGTATCCACCGCGGCGAATTGAAAGAGAACCAGGACGTAATGCTTTGCAAAAAAGACGGCTCTTTCGTAAAATCACGTATTAAAGAACTTCATACATTCGAAGGCCTTGGACGTTTGAAAGTACCAACAGTAAAATGTGGTGACTTGTGTGCGTTGGTAGGTATCGAAGGTTTTGATATAGGTGATTCTATCGCTGACTTCCTCGAACCGGAAGCTCTTGACCCGATCGCTATTGACGAACCAACCATGTCTATGGTGTTCACCATTAACGATTCGCCTTTCTTCGGTAAAGAGGGTAAATTTGTGACTTCACGCCACATCCACGACCGTCTGATGAAAGAGCTGGACAAAAACCTTGCTCTCCGCGTAGAGAAATCACCTGAAGCTGACTGCTGGACAGTATTCGGCCGCGGGGTACTTCACTTGTCGGTATTGATCGAAACGATGCGTCGCGAAGGTTACGAGATGCAGGTAGGTCAGCCACAGGTAATCATCAAAGAGATCAACGGCAAAAAATGCGAGCCTATCGAACAGTTGACCATCAACCTGCCTGAAGAATCGGCCAGTAAAGTGATCGATGTGGTGACTCGCCGCAAAGGTGAACTCCTGATGATGGAAACTAAAAACGATCGTGTAAACATCGAATTCAATATTCCTTCACGCGGTATCATCGGTCTGCGTAACACCGTGCTGACTCTGTCTGCCGGAGAAGCGATCATGGCTCACCGTTACCTCGAATACCAACCCTGGAAAGGCGATATCGAAAAACGCCTCAACGGTGCAATCATCTCGATGGATGCCGGTAACGCGTTTGCTTACTCAATCGACAAACTGCAAGATCGCGGTAAATTCTTCATCGATCCACAGGACGATGTATACGCCGGTCAGGTAGTAGGTGAGCACTCAAAAGAGGGCGACCTCGTGGTAAACGTAACCAAATCGAAAAAACTGACCAACATGCGTGCGTCTGGTTCTGACGATAAAGTACGTATCATCCCCGCAATCAAATTCTCACTAGAAGAGGCTCTCGAATACATCCGCGAAGATGAATACGTAGAGTTGACTCCGAAGAGCATCCGTCTGCGCAAAATCATCCTTGATGAGAACGAGCGTAAACGTACTTCTAAAAAGTAATTAGAATTGAACGCAAAGGCGGTAAGACGCTGAGTGTTTTTATGATATTGAAAGGGCGAATCCGGTGTGGGTTCGCCCTTTTTTGATTATGATTTATTCTAAAAGACTTAGTAATATAATAATGTGAAATGATGAAGAGTAAATTTAGAAAAGACTATCTTTGGAATTGATATAAAACAAAAAACCCGGCTTCATCACCAGCAAAAGGACTGGGAGAGGAATCACCGGGACTACACTACAAAGATAACACTATTATGGATAAAGTCGCAATTATCGAACGGATTATTTCCAAAGAAAGATTAGAACCTTATTTAAAGCATCATAATTTCGATTTAAACAAAGTTTTATCGCACTATAAATGCAATATTCTCATATCAGAAGCATTCTACCCATTACTTGCAATATTGGAAGTAGGTCTACGAAACTCTATTGATTATCAATTAACAAAGCGCTTCAACGATAAACATTGGTACGAAAATATTGAGTTTGTCGAAATTGCATCCCGTTTTCAAATAGATCTAATATCTGAAGCCCGCTCCAATATCCTTTCGGAAAAAAAAGAGATTACAGCCGGCCGAATCATATCTGAATTATCTTTTGGTTTCTGGACATCTTTGTTTGATACGAAATTTGAAATGACTCTATGGAAAAATCTACGTTTAACCTTTCCCAATTGCCCTAAACGAATCCGACAACGAAAGACAATGAGTTCAAAATTCAACGGAATCAGAAGACTTAGAAACCGGATATTCCACCACGAAGCCATAACCTGGAACTTGGATGTTCTTCACGCTTATAAACTTGAAATAGTAGAAGGAATCGAGTGGCTTGATAAAGATCTTTTGGAATGGATGACCGAACTGAACCACATCGATGAGACCATAGAGAAATACAGGAAAACGATCTCCTCAGAATAATTCTCACTAGAAGAGGCTCTCAAATACATCCGCGAAGATGAATATGTAGAGTTGACTCCGAAGAGCATCCGACTGCGCAAGATCATTCTTGATGAGAATGAGCGTAAACGTACTTCTAAAAAGTAATTTGAACATTCCACGATATAAAGGGCGAGCCGTTGGTTCGCCCTTTATTGTTATATATAAATATGATTAGGCAAATGATAGACTGCTTAAAGATTCACTATATTTGTATCAATTAAATCGTTCAGAATATGAATATTCAGGCTGAAAAATTAGAAATCATGCGAATGGTTTTGGAAACAAAGAACCCCAAAATCCTCGAAGCCATCAAAAAACTCTTTATAAAGGAAGAGAGCGAAGACTTTTGGAAAACACTCTCACTATATGAGAAAGACGATATCCTTGATGGGCTTTCCGATCTCGCCAACGAAGAGAGTGTGGATTACGAAGAGCTGATCAAAAAACATCGCTAACGATGAGAAAAGTCAGACTCTCGAAAAGGGCTGCCCGTAAACTGGAAAACCTTTTGCTATACCTCGAAGCAAAATGGTCTGTAAGAGTAAAAAAAACTTCATCAAAAAGCTTGACCAATCGCTCACTTTAATCAAGGCCAATCCGGAATACTTTCAAAAATCAGAGTTGGTTAAAGGGCTTCATCGTTGCGTTATTACAAAACACATCACCCTTTATTACCGGTACGACGATTCAAATATCTATGTGGTAACGTTTTTTGATAATAGACAAAATCTGGGCAGATTAAAAACGATATTGATAAATAAGAGCATCCGTCTGCGCAAGATCATCCTTGATGAGAATGAGCGTAATCCCCCTATTTCACGCAAGTATAAAGGTAACTCTGGCGCTAGTCTGTGACTTATGCCTAAAATCCCATCAGTTTATAACTGATTAAGATATTGAAGAATGCGAGAGTTAATTTTCTGATTTTATATCAAAACAGTGCCGGAAACAATTATTTACAACTAATTTTGCAAATCATTTTGCAAGACGAAACAACAAAAAAGCATGTATAAGATCAGGGTAGTAGCCGTATTGCTCTTGTTTGTAGGAGGAATTTGGGCCTATGGCAAGCATACAAAAAAAACAAAACATAAAGTCGATACCCCGATAATCGGAATTGATGTATCGAAACACACCGGGGTGATCGATTGGGAAAAGATAAAAAATCAGGGCGTGGACTTTGCTTATATCAAGTCGACCGAAGGGGCTGATTATTTGGATCCGCGTTTTAAGTTTAATTTCAAGGAAGCTAAAGAGGTGGGTATTCCCGTCGGAGCGTATCACTTTTTTCGCTTTCATCGGAGCGGGGAGGAGCAGGCTGCCAATTTTTTGGCACAAGTCAATCTCAAAGCGCTGGATCTGCCTCCGGTAGTCGACGTGGAAGAGTGGGGGCAATACAATGATTCGAAAAATGTCGGGAATGTTTCCGAAGAGCTCCAATGCTTTATTGAAAAGGTCGAGGATCGATCTTCACGAAAAGTGGTGATCTATTCCGATAAAAACTCGTATCGAAAATACATCGAAGGGAAATTTAAGCATAATAAGATTTGGATCTGTTCAATAGGCACTCCCCCACAGATAGACCGGGAGTGGGCTATCTGGCAGCAGTCTCACGATGGAAAATATTCAGGTGCTGCGGGTCGGGTAGATGTGAATTTGTTTAATGGCAACTACAAAGCCTGGAAGAAATTTATGCGGGATTGACGGATGAAGTGAATGCTTTGCACGCTTTCATCATTCTTCAGAGCGAGGCTCCTGTTTTACAATACTAAAAAACCGATTCATTGTCAGTGTTATACAATGAATCGGTTTTTTCTTTATAAGCCGGGGGCTTGCTTTTATTGGTACTGGATATAGATGGGTTGAGGTTTCAGTTTCATCAGTTCCGGTGGTGTTAACATGCGATGCGGCGGTTTCTTCAGGTCGTTTTTATAAAACAATTTGAATCCGGTAAATTGTACAGGTTCGCGATAGATGTATCGTTGATAAGTACTGTGTTTCAGTACCGGTTCCCCCCAGCCATCCATATTCATCACGATTTGCACTTCGGGGTGCAATGCTATATTCTTGTAGTTCTTGACCATACCTTGTGTAAAGCGATGTACGATCAGTATTTTAGGGGGTAGGTTGTTTGATTTTACCAATTGGGTCAGGTATGCTGAACACCAATTAATGTCGCTTGCATCCATACTCCCGATTTTATGCCCGGGTATGTTACCTTCCTTCATCGAAAATTCGGGATCAATCGCCAAATGTACCTGAGGCATTTTCAGGTATTTCTCCAATAACGGAACTTCATGTTGCAGATTACTCTGTGCCACTTGAATATCTAAAAAAACAATGGCATTTCCCATTTTGGCTATCGCCAAAGCTGAATCAATCTGCACTTCGGGCATGCGTTTACAATATTTCCCATCTTTCATCGGGATACCCTGCGCTACTGCGGCTATGTAATGAATGGCAGGTTGTACCGGAGTGGTAGGGTCGACTTTTTTCCACGCGTTTACTTCTACATTTAATCTTTTCCATAATTCTTTCGGCGGATATTCTCCCAGGATTCCCATTCTCTTCGAATAGAGGTTACCATAATAGGCCACAATCCTTTTGGAGGGCAGGATAGCTCCTCGTAACGGATATATCCGGGATTTGATGGGCCACAAGCCGGTTGTATCTCCATTTGCCAGGGCCAATAGTTTTTTTCTATAAGCGAGGGTGTCAACTTTAGCCGTTGCCTTTTCGTTGGTTTGAGTTGACGATTCTTCTCCGGATTTTTTTTCACTTTTCAGATTGCAACCGCTAAGAATAAAAATAAGGGCTAAAGCGATATAGTGTTTGAAGTTCATAATTGATTGTGGTTAATGTCCTTTGTATTTGTTCCTGGTTCTTTGGTCTTAAGTCTTATTGTCTTGACTCTTTACATCTTTTATCTTCTGAAGCTCCGGTGCATCGATTTAAGCAGACCTTGCGGAGTACATTCCGGAACAATTATCCTTCGTACCGTCTGTAAGGGGAGTATTGAGTCGCGTTTTGTTGCCAGCGAAAACGAAAGCTTAAAATATTTGCTTAGTTCCTCAGCGCCCTTGTGGTCATACACACCATTCGGGTAAGCCCAGTATTCAACCGCCTTGCCCACTATCTTTTCCAGCTTTTCTTTAGGCTCTGCCACCTCTTTCTGCCAATCTGCCGCTTCTTTATATTTGGTCACCATCGTATGATCCCAACTATGCAACCCAATGGTATGTCCTGCTTTTGCCAACTGTGCAATTTGATCCTTTGTCATGTAATTCTTCTTGTTGTACGTGATGGTCATGATAAAGAAAACGCCTCTGAATCCATGCTTTTCCATTGCGGGAGCAGCAATCATGAAATGTTCTGTTCTCGAATCATCAAAGGTGATCAAAACCGGCTTTTCAGGCAAGGTCTTGTTGTAAACCAGGTAATCATAAAGTTGTGCAGGTGAGATGGAGTGATAACCACTATCGGCCAGTATTTTCATGTGTGCGGCAAATGTTGCCGGGCTTACCGTATAATCGCCTTTTTTGCCGTCTGTAATGCGGTGATAGCAGAGAACCGGCACTTCCGGTTTTGCATAAACCTGCGCAGGGGTGTTCATTGTTTGTTTACCAACGGTACAGTCTTTTCCTGCAACTGTGTTAGTGGCAGCTCCTGCATTTCCGTTATGCTTTTGGGCATGGTTACATCCGGTAGCTATGAATCCCAGGAATATCGTGCAGATCAGGGTGAATTTTCTAGTCATATGTCAATCACTGTATTGAGTTTGTTTATTGAGGATATCAACGACGTCGGTGCTGGGTTGTGTATTCCCGTTTCATCGATTGATATATTACCTCTTGTATTTTGGTTCGAATCCCCATTTTAGCCAGTTTGTTTACCCCGTCATTGGGGTAAGTACGATTGCTTAAGAATACATAGATCAAATCGTTAATCGGATCTACCCAGCAACACGTTCCGGTATAGCCGGTGTGGCCATAAACTTCAGCCGGCGCGGAAATGCAACACGGACTATGCGCAGGATTTGAAGTGACGGGTTTGTCATAACCCAGTCCGCGTCTTCCGCTTGCCGATGTGGTAGTCGTAAAAATTCTGCATGTTTCTTCGCTCAGATACCTTTTCCCATCCAGCACACCATGATTGAGTAACATCTGATAGACTGCTGCGACATCCCGTGACGTAGCAAACAGACCGGCATTCCCCGAGACTCCACCCAGAAAAGCGGCATCCGGATCGTGCACATAACCCTGGATTACTCCGTTGCGTAGGAAATCCTTTTTCAAGGTAGGTGCAATCTCTTCCTTTCTATGTGTTCGCAAAGGCAGGTAGGCCATGCTGCTTAGCTGCATCGGTGCATAGAATTCCCTGTCCAGAAATACATCCATCGACGTGCCGCTAATTGTTTCCGCAATTTCTTTCAACAAAATAAAGTTTACACAGCTATACAGATAGGACTTGCTTTTGAGGCGAGTATCGGCTATCATCTGCATCGCGGCTTTATGGAAACGGTCGCTTACATAAAAGCTGTCCGCTACCTGCGATTTAAATTCATCCGAAGGCGTTTTGGAAACCCACTCTTCTTTGTATCGATACTGAGGGCCAATCACCCTGTTTTCACTCATCCCGTTCGTTAGCGTTGCGTCTTTCCCACAAGCGAATAAGGGTATTTTGCAGCTTTTGTCAATGGCCAGTTCATAGAAAGGGAGTGAGGCCGGTAAGCCCGACTCATGAAACAGCAGCTCCGTTATCGTTATATCCTTCTTATCTGTGCCACGAAGGAAAGGTAGATAGCAGGATGCCTTATCGGTCAGTTTGAGTTTGCCGTTGTCGTAAAGCTTCATGATAGCCAGCAGCGTTCCGGTTGTTTTCGAAAGAGAAGCCAGGTCATACAGGGTGTTCGGTTCCACTTTCTGCACTGCCTCGTAGGTGTAAGTGCCAAAACACTTGTCAAAAACCGGTTTGCCTTCTTTCAACACCAACACCTGACACCCGGGAAATGCCCTGGCCCCAATGCCGTCCTTAACGATCGAATCAATGTGGGACAACGTTGCGGAACTCATTCCAACCTCTTCCGGTGAATAAAGTGTAGTAGCTTTATGGTTTCTGGTGCTTCTTGCTTTGGCAGAGACAACTCCTTTCTCCGGGGTACGGGAATTCCCTGCCTGAACGATTAGGGTGATGGAAAATAATATGATCAGTAACTGCTTCATAGTTTAAGTTTTGCTCTGGTTGGATGTGATATGGACCAGGTCGGATTGGCGAATCAGGCCTCCTGACCTGCCTGTATCAAAATCGGACTAAATGTAACAATTCTTTCTGAAAAAGAACATTTGCTTTAAGTGAAAAAAGGCTTCAGCACTAATTGCTGAAGCCTTTCCGTTGTTGTTGCTGTCGCTGTTTCACGCCAATCTGGTCGGCTTTTTAGGTCGTTCAAGTATGAAGGTTACTTCAATTATTTAATCAATTTCGTCATATAACGCTTTGCCAGCCACTTTCGTACCGGCATATCATAGAGTTTCAGACAGGCATATGCAATAGCAATGCTAGAAAAGAGAACGAGCAGGCCAGCAGGGAAAGCCTCTCGCAGCGTAAGCTTATTATCAAAGACCCATCCTGTGTAAATGTATATCAGTGGGTAATGGATGATATATATTGGATAAGATATATTGCCCAGGAACTTACAGATCTTTGATGAATATTTTCCTTTCAGTTCGCCACTTGCACCCAGATATACGATCAATGGAAAAAGGAGTATGATACATAAAGAGTCATAAAGACCATTCATCCATAGGTGTTCACTTCCACCAATTCTTGGAATCGAAAGAATTATTACGATCAACAAGCTGCACCATAAGAATGCGTGCTTAACATGTGTTACTTTCACCATGCGTGAAAGTAAAAGTCCGGCAAAGAATGGATACATCAAACGAGAAAATCCAATGCGAAGTTGTGCAGGCTCGATTGACCAGCCTCCAATGACATCACCGTTAGTACCTGTTACGGCAAGGTGGATCAAGGCGGCACCTGAAATAAAAACCAATACCGCGAGTGCTTTGTTAGAGAATTTTCGGATAAAGAGCGCGTAGAGGATATTGGCAATGTACTCAAAGAAAAGCGACCAGGCCGGACCATTGAGTGGGTGCATTTCCCCCCAACCCCGAATCTCCAATGATGGAGGTACGGGAAGCAATGTGAAACCTATCAACATTACGAGCAACATCTTCCAAACAGGCACTCCGCTAATCCCGGGCCATAATCCGGATGCTCCGAAATAGAAACCGATTGCACCAATAATCATACCCATGATGATCATAGGATGAAGCCGGATAAGACGACGTTTGAAGAAGCCTCCCAGTGTCATTTTGCCCCATCGGTCGTCGTATGCATATCCAATGACAAAACCTGAAAGGACGTAGAAAAAGTCCACAGCCAGATAGCCGTGATTCATGATTTGTTTTAGATGACTCCCTCCGGAGAAAGTTTCAAAGATGTGAAACATTACGACCATTACGGCTGCTACACCACGAAGTCCATCGAGTATTTCGTAGTGGCTTTTGGAATCAGGATAGGCCAAAAGTTGAGCGCTTGTTGAATTCATTTTGAATGTTTGTATTATGGAATTGCTTTATTCATTTTGAGTGATAACATTTCTGCGATAATATCTGCTGTATTTTACAATCGGCAATCAAAATTAGAAATATAATCTGGTTTCTCTACTGAGTATATTACTGTATTTTTATTGAATTAAATAATCACCGGATTAAACTTGTTAAAGGTGGATGTAGTGATGATCCAAATCACCGGATATGTCATGCCAACTCGCTCGAAGAATTCTGCATCGTGTTTTAGCTTTATGACAGCTACAAACTGTCCATAAATTGCGTTGTCACTGCCAATTTGTAGTCTTTTACAATTAGGTATTCTTCGGTCCTTCTTCGGTGCAGTGCCGTACCTCCTTATGTTTTATTGATTGATTAAAGTTCATTCATAGCATAGTCATAGCATAGATATAGCATATTTTTAAAAGTAAGCTATATCTAAGCCATATCTAAGCTATATCTATGCTATATCTATACCATAATATATACTCTGCTACGGACAAGGTACGGAGGAGTACCGAAGAAAGGACGGAAAATCTTCTTTGTTTTTTATCGGAATCACCTCCGGGTATAGTTGTTTGTAGTGTTTTATATTTACAATCCCATTTTAAACTACCTCCATTTAACATATATTGATAATCAGTTAATCTACTATTCTTTACCTTTGCGGAAAACCATTTAGATTATGAGTAAAATAAAAGTAGCCAATCCCGTTGTAGAGCTCGACGGTGATGAAATGACCCGAATCATCTGGAAATTTATCAAAGACAAACTGATACTTCCTTATCTGGATGTAGATATCAAATATTATGATCTGGGGATCGAAGCCCGCGACCAGACTAATGATCAGATTACAATAGATGCCTCCAACGCCATCAAGCAGTACGGTGTGGGTATCAAATGCGCGACTATTACCCCCGATGAAGCACGTGTGAAGGAGTTTAACCTGAAACAGATGTGGAAATCGCCCAACGGCACTATCCGTAATATCCTGGATGGAACTGTATTCCGCGAGCCGATCGTGATGCAAAACGTACCCCGTCTGGTGACCAACTGGACTGCCCCGATCATCGTAGGTCGTCACGCGTTTGGTGATCAGTACCGTGCCACTGATGCCGTGATCAAAGGAAAAGGTAAACTGACCATGACCTTTACGCCCGAGGATGGCGGCGAGCCTCAGGTATTCGAGGTTTACAATTATAAAGGCGACGGTGTGGCTATGACCATGTACAACACCGACGAAAGTATCTATGGTTTTGCCCGCAGTTGTTTCAATATGGCATTGAGTAAGAAATGGCCGCTTTATCTATCTACCAAAAATACCATTCTGAAGAAATACGATGGTCGCTTCAAGGATATCTTCGAAGACGTTTATCAAAACGAATTCAAAGCACAGTTTGATGCCGCGGGCATTACGTATGAGCACCGTTTGATCGACGATATGGTAGCCAGCGCATTGAAATGGAACGGCAACTTCGTATGGGCTTGTAAAAACTACGATGGCGACGTGCAAAGCGACACCGTGGCGCAAGGTTTCGGTTCGTTGGGACTGATGACATCGGTATTGATTACACCCGATGGCAAAACTATGGAAGCCG
This sequence comes from Bacteroidales bacterium, assembly GCA_963668555.2. Classification (GTDB taxonomy): domain Bacteria; phylum Bacteroidota; class Bacteroidia; order Bacteroidales; family UBA7332; genus CAXXIC01. The sequence goes on along the minus strand of CAXXIC010000001.1, from coordinate 1,259,803 downwards.
AGGCTGCTCACGGAACCGTGACCCGCCATTATCGCGAACACCAAAAAGGCAAACCGACTTCGACCAATCCGATTGCATCGATCTTTGCCTGGACCAGAGGTCTGGCTTTCCGCGGAAAATTAGATGGCAACCAGCCGTTGATCGACTTCTGTAATGCATTGGAGCGGGTATGTATCGAAACGGTGGAAAGTGGTAAGATGACCAAAGACCTTGCCGTTTGTATTCACGGCAACAAGGTGAACCACGATGAACACTATCTTTACACAGAGGAGTTTCTCGATGCTATCGATCAGAACCTGAAAAAGAAAATGGGATTGTAATATATCGTTCAATTTCTTAAACACAAAGGCACAAAGACGCGAAGGGAGGACCTTCGCGTTTTTTGTGCCTTTGTGTTTTTTAGAAAGGTGCTACCTTTGCAATAGTTATGGCGAAAATGAAGATAAAGAAGAAAAAGAAAAGAAAACTGACGACGAAGGGTAAGTTTGTGTTTGGTATTGGCGGATTGTTGTTGCTGATCTTCCTGATTTGGGGCGCATACCGGATATATATCGTACGATCGGTTGCCAATAAAGAAAAAGAAGAGTATCCGATTACAGGCATCGATGTCTCGAAGCATACCGGGTATATCAATTGGAAAAAGATAAAAGATCAAGACATTGATTTTGCCTATATCAAATCGACGGAAGGGGTTACCTATATTGATTCACGGTTTCACTATAATTTCTCACAGGCTAAAAGTGTAGGCATTCCGGTAGGAGTGTATCACTTTTTCCGGTTCGACAGGAGCGGGGAGGAGCAGGCCAGGCATTTTATGGAAATTGTTGCGTTGGACGAACTCGATCTTCCACCGGTAGTGGATGTGGAAGAGTGGGGGCAATACAACCAGTCGAAGGATGTGGATAAGGTTTGGGCAGAATTGAGAATCTTTATCGATCTCGTGGAGGAGAAATCAGCCCGGAAGGTGTTTGTTTATTCGGATAAGCATTCGTACAGCAAATACATCAAAGGAAAATTCGAAGATAACGAGGTTTGGATTTGCTCGTTGGGTTGCCCGCCGCAGATAGATCGGAAGTGGGCTTTTTGGCAATATTCTCACAAAGGAAGGCTTAAAGGCGCTGATGGAAAAGTGGACATGAACAGATTTTATGGCAATCGCGAAGCCTGGGAAGAGTTTCTGATGGAATAATGTATAAACAAAAAACAACCGCAAGCGCTTTGAAAAGCATCCTTGCGGTTGTCCTATTATATAAAGGTAAGGAATCAATCCCTCACCCCCTCAATTAATCAATTCCTGATTATACATCCAGATACGAATCTTTAAATCCAAGGAAGTAAAGGATTCCATCGAGACCGATGGTCGAAAGCGATTGTTTCGCGGTTTCTTTTACTTTCGGTTTGGCGTGGAATGCGATACCCAGACCGGCAATACCGAGCATTGGCAGATCATTTGCACCATCGCCCACGGCAATGGTCTGTGCAATGTCCACTTTCTCTACCTGAGCAATCAGACGTAGAAGTTCCGCCTTGCGTTTACCATCTACGATTTCACCCACGTAGTTTCCCGTCAGTTTTCCGTCCACGATTTCGAGCTCGTTGGCGTAAACATAATCGAAGTTATATTTTTGTTTCAGGTAGTTTCCGAAATAGGTAAATCCTCCCGAAAGAACGGCAATCTTGATACCCACACGTTTCAGAACTTGTACCAGGCGATCAAGTCCTTCCGTTATAGGCAGGTTTTCCGCGATCTCTCGCATCACCGATTCGTCCAGACCTTTCAGTAGTCTTACGCGTTTTTTGAAGCTTTCGTTAAAGTCGATCTCTCCGCGCATAGCAGCTTCGGTGATGGCTCTAACCTGTTCGCCTACGCCGGCACGGTCAGCCAGTTCATCAATTACCTCTGTTTCGATCAATGTGGAGTCCATATCAAAGCAGATTAGTCGACGATTACGGCGGTACATGCCATCTTGCTGGAATGAGATATCAAATTGCAAACGGGTGGTCATTTCCATAAACTTGCGTTGCAGTTCTTCGCGGTTTTTGGGTGTACCCCTTACCGAGAGCTCTACGCATGATTTGGAACTGCGGGCGTTTTCGTCAAGTGGAATACGTCCGGTCAGACGCTGGATCATATCGATATTCATATCCTGATCGGCAACGATACTGGTTACTTCAGCTATTTGTTGTGCGGTAAGTTTGCGTCCCAACAGTGTGATGATATACCGGTTTTTGCCTTGCATCTTTACCCACTTTTCGTAGCGTTCTTCAGAGATCGGGGTAAATTTAATACCTATGCCCAATTCGTATGACTTCAGTAATAACTCTTTCATGATCTCTCCCGAATTGCCGCTTTCGGTTTTGTAGAGGATTCCCAACGAAAGGTTGTTGTGGATGTCAGCCTGACCGATGTCGAGGATGAAAGCACCATAACGGGCCAAAATGGCCGTCAGAGAAGAGGTAACACCCGGCTTGTCTTCTCCGGAAATGTTAATAAGTACAATTTCGATTTTTGATTCCATGCTTGTTAACTTCGTTGATCGGGTGCAAAAATAGGCAAAAATTGCAATCTCCAAATGACAAAATCAGAAAATGTAGATGAAAAACACAATTTGAAGCCCGATTTTTGTTCTGTCTGGCCCGGATTCTCGGAGGTGGGTATTGACATTTTGATGTGTGAAAAACTGTTTCGTTGATGAAAACTCAAAAATTTATCCGTTTTCCTTTTAAATCTATTAATTTGAGCAAATAAGACGAACATATTTATTTTGCCCCGTAATGGCTAAGAAATGTTATATCTTTTTTTTATCTTTGCACGCGAAACGAAAAAATCACTTTCTAAAATCATATAGATTCAATATTATGCAAACAATTGACCAATTCAACTTTGCCGGAAAAAAGGCAATCGTTCGTGTGGACTTCAATGTGCCTTTGAACAAAGAAACCGGAGCTGTGAGTGATGATACTCGTATCCGTGGTGCAATGCCAACTATCAAAAAGATTTTGGCTGACGGTGGTTCAGTAATTTTGATGTCTCACATGGGACGTCCGAAACAAAATCCTGATCCCAAATTTACCCTGAAACAAATCATCTCTGCAGTAGAAGCTCGTTTGGGTCAAACTATCCAATTTGCAGAAGATTGCGGTAACGCTGAAGCACAGGCTGCTGCATTGAAAGCGGGAGAAGTTCTTTTGTTGGAAAACCTTCGTTTCTACGAAGAAGAAGAAGGCAAACCCCGTGGCGAATTTGCTACAGACGAAGAAAAATCAGCTGCTAAAAAAGCATTGAAAGCAAAACAACAGGAGTTTGCTAAAAAATTAGCTTCTTACGCTGATGTATATGTAAACGACGCGTTCGGTACTGCTCACCGTGCTCACGCTTCAACTGCAGTAATCGCTGATTTCTTCGCTACTGAAAACAAAATGTTCGGATTCCTGATCAACAGCGAATTGGACGCAATGGATAAAGTATTGAAAGGTGGTCAGTCTCCCTTTACTGCTATCATGGGTGGCGCTAAAGTATCAGACAAAATCATGATTATCGAGAACTTGCTTGATCGCGTTCAAAACCTGATCATCGGTGGTGGTATGACTTATACTTTCATCAAAGCTCAGGGCGGCGAAATCGGTAACTCACTTTGTGAAGCTGATAAATTGGATTTGGCTCTTGACTTGTTGAATAAAGCTAAAGCTAAAGGTGTAAACGTTTACATCCCGACTGACGCTGTAAATGCTGATAAATTTGCTGCTGACGCAAACACAAATATCTCTAAAACCAGCGAAACTCCTGCAGGTTGGATGGGTCTTGACATCGCTGACGATACTATCAAAACATTCAGCGACGTAATCGCAAACTCTAAAACCGTACTTTGGAACGGTCCTATGGGTGTATTCGAAATGGAGAAATTCGCAAAAGGAACAACTGCTATCGCTCACGCTGTAGCTGCTGCAACTGCTAACGGCGCATTCTCATTGATCGGTGGTGGTGACTCTGTTGCTGCTATCAACAAAAACGAATTGGCTGACAAAGTTAGCTACGTATCTACCGGTGGTGGTGCAATGTTGGAATACATGGAAGGCAAAGTTCTTCCCGGTATCAAAGCTATCCGCGGATATTAATTATCATCATAAAAGCCCTTTCCCTTTTCGGGAAGGGCTTTCCCTTTTGGGAAATTGTTTCTCAACTACCTTGCTCTTTTTTATCTTATCTTCTTTTTACCAAAACACAACACACGCGCCGGATCCCCGGTTGTCAATACCTTAAGACAATCGGCAGAGAGATTCGGCAGAAGACGTCCGAACAAACCTTTCGGAATCGATCTTTTTTACTTTATAATTAATGCCCCTTTGTGCCGGGCTGTGTATTGAAGTACTGTCCCGGCTAAAAGGCGGATAGGGTCTTTGGAGAATGCTAAAACATGCATTCTTAGACTCTTAAACCGCAAAACTGATCTTTTTACTGAAAAAAGTATATTAAAAATGCGGGTTGTTATAAAAAAGCATTACATTTGCAACATCAAACAAATCAGATTGAAAGCTTTATGAACATTTTCGGTTTCGCATATTACTTCTTCTTTTACTTTTACTTTAGCAGACAGTAAGGGCGGGAATTGATATGTAAACAGATTACTGAAAATGAACAAAGAAAAATAAATCAAATCCCGCTCCATAGGCGGGATTTTTTTTTACCCGAAACTGAGATAACGAACTGAAAACATAATACCCGAATACTTCGGGAAACAGAGTTTTAAGATGAAAAGAGTTGCCATTCAGGGTTTTGCCGGATCGTACCACGAGGTAGCGTCAAGATCTTATTTCAAAGGAGAAGAGCTTGAGTTCGTATTTTGCAAAACGTTTAAAGACGTTTTTGCCGCTACGAAGAAGGATCATACGATGTTTGCGGCGGTAGCAATCGAGAATACCATTGCAGGAAGCTTACTACCGAATTACGATTTGCTAAAGGACAGCGAAATGAGTATTATCGGAGAATACAAGCTACATATTTCACATTGCTTATGTGCTTTGCCCGGAACAAAACTGGAGGATCTTGTCGAAATTAACTCTCATCCGATTGCATTGATGCAGTGTGGTGACTTTTTAGACACTCTGCCCAATGTGAAAGTGGTGGAAAAAGAGGATACCGCTCTGAGTGCCAAAGTGATTGCGGATAAGAAATTGGTAGGTTATGGCGCCATTTGCAGCAAGTTAGCAGCTGAACTTTACGGACTGGAGGTGCTGAAGATGGGAGTAGAAACCAATAAACGGAACTTTACCCGTTTCCTCATGCTGGCCGATCAATGGGTGGCCGATGAGATGAATCAGGGTAAAACACCAAATAAAGCTTCACTCGTCTTCACCTTGCCTCATACCGAGGGCAGTCTTTCGCAAGTTCTTTCTATCCTCTCTTTTTACGGAGTCAATCTGACAAAAATTCAATCACTACCGATCATTGGTCGGGAGTGGGAATATCAGTTCTATATCGATTTGACTTACAGCGATTATATCCGTTATCGTCAGGCATTGGAAGCTTTCCGTCCACTGACCAAAGATTTGAGAGTTTTAGGTGAATATAGTGAAGCTGAAACTAAATAAGACGAAGCAAATTGTTTTAGGAATGAGTAAAGGTCTCGTTACTTACTAAAAAAACTCACGACTCACGATTTAAAAAGAATATATATGAGTACCAAGCAAATACAACCGGCCAATCGCCTCAATCAGGTAAGCGAGTACTACTTCTCGCGCAAGCTGAAAGAGATTGCAGAATTGAATACCCAAGGTAAGAATATTATCAGCCTGGGTGTTGGAAGTCCTGATCTTCCCCCTTCGAGCGCCACTATCGAGACGCTATGTCAGAAAAGTCATAAGCCTGATGCTCATGGGTATCAGCCTTATGTGGGTATTCCCGAATTGCGTGAGGCTTTTGCCGCCTGGTACAAAAAATGGTATGGAGTTGAACTGAATCCGGCGAATGAAATTCAGCCGCTGATAGGTTCCAAAGAAGGAATTCTGCATATTTCAATGGCTTTCCTGAATCCCGGTGATGAGGTGTTGGTGCCCAATCCCGGTTATCCGACCTATAGCTCGGTAACGAATCTGGTTGAAGCAAAAATCGTAAGTTACGATTTGGATGAAAACAACGGTTGGGAACCCGATTTTGAAGCGTTGGAGAAAATGGATCTGAGTCGTGTGAAACTCATGTGGGTGAATTATCCCAACATGCCGACCGGTGCCAATGCAACCATCGCTCTGTATGAAAGGCTTGTTGCTTTCGGAAAGAAACATGGCATCGTGATCTGTAACGATAATCCTTACAGCTTCATCCTGAATGATAAACCAATTTCAATTCTTTCAGTAGAAGGAGCAAAAGATATCTGCATCGAACTCAACTCGATGAGTAAATCGCATAATATGCCGGGCTGGCGTATCGGACTATTGGCTTCAAATGCTCAGTTTGTACAATGGGTATTGAAGGTGAAAAGCAACATCGATTCAGGTATGTTCCGTCCGATGCAGAAAGCAGCCATTGCAGCTTTGGGCAATCCGGTAGCCTGGCACGAAGAGATGAACAAGGTCTATCGCAAACGTCGCGATGCGGCAGGTGAAATCATGGACGCTATGGGTTGTACCTACGATAAAAACCAGGTGGGTCTGTTCCTTTGGGGAAAGGTTTCCGATAAATGGGGAAATGGCGAAAAGCTTTCGGATAAAGTCCTTTATGACGGAAGCGTATTCATCACTCCCGGTTTTATTTTCGGAAGCAAAGGTGATCAATATGTTCGTATCTCGCTTTGTTGTACCGAAGAGAAACTAAAAGAAGCTTTGGAAAGAATTAAAACGGCTTTGAAATAGTCCGGTTACGATATAGAAACTCAATCTTTTTAGAATAATAAATAAGCAACATAAATGATGGAATTACAACCAATAACATTCGAAGGCGTTGAAAATACACGCCCGATGGTAATTGCCGGTCCCTGTAGCGCAGAGACTGAAGAACAAGTAATGGAAGCCGCACATGCACTGGCTGCTAAAGGTGTTAAAATCTTCCGTGCCGGTATCTGGAAACCACGTACCAAACCCGGAGGTTTCGAAGGTGTAGGCAGCGAGGGTTTAGCCTGGTTGCAACGCGTAAAGAAGGAAACTGGTATGTATGTGGCTACCGAAGTTGCTACTGAACGTCACGTATATGAAGCGTTGAAGTTTGGTGTCGATTTGTTGTGGATTGGTGCACGTACTACCGCGAACCCCTTTGCTGTGCAAGAGGTTGCCGATGCATTGAAAGGATGTCAGGTACCGGTGTTAATCAAAAACCCGGTAAATCCGGATTTGGATTTGTGGATTGGTGCAATTGAGCGCGTTTATAACGCAGGTATCCGTCAGATTGGTGCAATTCACCGTGGATTCAGTTCATTCGACAAAAAAATATACCGCAATCAGCCGCAATGGCACATCCCCATCGAGCTGAAACGTCGTATTCCTAATTTACCTATCTTCTGTGACCCGAGCCACATCGGTGGAAAACGCGAATTCATCGCTCCGCTTAGCCAGCAAGCTATGGATTTGAACTTCGAAGGTTTGATTATTGAGTCGCACTGTAATCCTGATTGTGCATGGAGCGATAAAACTCAGCAAGTGACACCTGATGCGTTGGAACAAATCCTCCACAACCTGGTGATTCGCGATACCACTCAGACTACCGAAGATTTGTCGGATCTTCGTAAACAAATCGATGACCTCGATAACGACTTGCTCGAGCTGTTGGCAAAACGTATGCGTATCTCCAGAGAGATTGGTCAGTTCAAAAAAGAACACAGTCTGACCGTTCTTCAAAGTGGACGTTATGACGAGATCATGAGCAAACGTGTAGCACAAGCTGCAAGTCTGGGTATGAGTTCAGAGTTTATGCAGGTTGTTCTTGAAGCTATTCACGAAGAATCGGTTCGTCAGCAAATTGAGATTTTGAATAAATAGAATGCTCCCTATCCCGAATTGATTAACAGCCTTGCTACTCCCTCCCTCCCGATAGCTATCGGGATCGGGAGGGCTGGGGTGGGGCTTTTATTTTATCATCATGAAAATATTAGTTCTCGGTGCCGGAAAGATGGGTACATTCCTCACCGATGCCCTTTGTTTGAATCACGAAGTGGCACTTTTCGATACCGATCCCAAACGCCTTCGTTTTGTTTTCAATACGTTGCGAATGACTCAGGAAGAAGAGATTCGCGAATTCCAACCGGATATGGTGATTAATGCGGTTACCATAAAGTACACCATCCCGGCTTTTGAAAAGGTATTGCCTTATCTCCCCGAACATTGTATCATTTCGGACATCGCATCGGTCAAAACCGGTTTGCCGGAGTTTTATGCAAAAGCTAATCATCCGTTTGTTTCTACTCACCCGATGTTTGGTCCCACCTTTGCCAGCCTGAGCGATTTATCCAAAGAGAATGCCATTATTATTTCCGAGTCAGACCACATGGGTAAGGCATTTTTCAAGGATTTCTATCGTTCCCTTCACCTGAATATCTTCGACTATTCTTTTCAGGAGCATGATGAGACTGTAGCCTACTCACTGTCGGTCCCTTTTGCTACCACGTTGGCTTTTGCATCGATCATCAAACAACAGGAAGCGCCGGGTACTACTTTTAAAAAGCATATGGCAATCGCCTATGGCTTACTTTCGGAAGATGATTACCTGATTCGCGAAATTCTTTTTAATCCGTATACGGCGGAGCAAATCGAACGCATGAAAGCGGAATTGGATACCTTGTTGCAGATTGTCAATAACAAAGACAATGAAGCGATGGGTGAATATTTGCTGAAGGTTCGCAAAAATATAGAATAGAATTTTTACATTTGTCAGCAAAACTCTCAAAATTTAAAATCTACGACTTATGAAAAAAGCTTTTTCGATCAGAGAATCTATCAAAACTGCCTGGCAGCTGATAAGTAATGACAATCTATTCTTGCTGATTGGTCTGATTCTGGGTTATTTAGTAGTTTACGGATTATTATCAACAGTTCAGGTAGTAAATCAGGGAGGTATTTCTTCTGCTTTGGCAAATCTCTTAAATGTTTTTGTTTCAATCGTATTTTCAATGGGTTTTATCAAAGTATGCTTGCAAATAGCGAAAGGAGAGGAGCCCGAGTTCAAAGCCTTCAAAGATGTAATCCCACTTTTTTTTAGATATTTCTTTGCTTCAATTTTATCAGCATTACCAGCTATCGGCTGCATTATTGTCGCAGCGATAGTTGCTTTTGTTGTGGGCGATTTTGCTCACTCAACGTTGAAACTTACTCCTGAGGTATTTAAAAGTCCCATCTTGCTTGAACAGTTTTTGTCGACCAAAGCTTCATCGATTTTCTTGTTTTTCGTAATAAGTGTGGTGCCTATTGTGTATTTCAAAATAAGATGGCTATTTTACCCTTACTACATTATTGATAAGAATGCGAAAATAGTTGACTCATTGCGCCAAAGTTGGTATGCTACTAAAGGTCATTTCTGGCACTTGTTTCTTCTTTCATTGGCATTTGTTGGTTTGATGATTTTAGGCTTTATAGCTTTGATTCTTGGTATTTTTGTTGCGATCCCGCTAGTGGCAATGGTTACAACATTGGTTTATTTGCAACTCGATAAAGCACGTCAACCGAAAGAGGTGATTGAGCCGGTACAATCCGAAATTCAGCAATAAAACGGACTAACAATAAAACGAAAAGCCCGACGCTTCAAAAATAGAAGTGCCGGGCTTTTTTTATGCGATTAAAGGATTATTCTCCAATGGGCCGCAATACAATAATGCCGGTATGTATTTTCACACCGTTGAGGTATTCGGCCAAAGTCTTATCGGAAATCACTACCTTCTTCAACGTAGATGAAGCGTGCATGAAATGCAGTTCTTTCCCTACCCAAACGGCAAATCCAACGTGGCTGATGTCCAATCCTTTCAGGCTTGTGGTAATGGCGATGATGTCGCCCGATTTGATCTTATTCGCCTTGGCGGCAACATCAGCTTTCGGAATATAGTTGTAGATGCGTTGGTTGATGGAAGCCTCCTGTGCGGCAATGGTTGGCACAAATTCGGGGTGCTCGCGTAGCGCCTTGTATTTATCAGGATGGGTACTCATAAAGCCTACATCAAATCGAATCGTATCATTACAGATCTTTTTCGTTACATCTTTGATCAATTCTTTCTTTGAGTTATCCAAAATCCAGTCTGTAAAATAGTGCAGGCGCGAGGGGTATTGGTCTATTTTACTGTTTCGATAGCGTATTTTAGTAAGTGTTTGGCAAAAGTTTTCGAAAGAGAAATCATTTGATTTGGCTGTTAATGCTAAGGCAAATGTGCTTTCGAGAAAGGTGGTACAATCCAGTTCCCGTAGATTGACAACCAGTTGTTCGGAGTCATTTATTTCCAGCGTACTTCCCACATAAGGTTTTTCCAGAAAGAATTTTCCGGTTTGAACAATCAGTTGATTCAAGGATTGTTTGGGGCAAATGGTTGATTTGTATTGCTCAAAAATGGCTTTGTCATCTATGGTTTGAGCAGAGATAGATGACAACGCTGAAACCATGAATAGGAGAATAAGTATTTGGGTCTTCATTGTGAATTGTATTTGATTAGTCAAAGGTAAGTAGAAAACAGCTGTTTTGGTATGTAAGCAAGCCAAATATGTGAAGAATTGGGGTTTGTCGTGGAATGGCGTACGGTTGAAGATGTTTGGCGGACGGCTGTTAGTCTCTTTGCAGGTCGATTTGTTTCTATTACAATAAAGAGAGATAAATATCATTAGAACAGGATATCCACTTGTATTGTACCCTGTAATAATTGGCGGGTAAAACATTTATAGTCACTGGATTTGTGAATATCAGATAATATTACGTACTTTGCGTTACGTAAAACACGTAATAATATGAATGCAAAAGACGTAAAACCGGCAAATCCATTCCTGATCATGGGCTATTATTCTGAAGTATATTTCTGTGATCGAAAGGAAGAGACAAAGAGGATGCTTTCGGCAATCAGGAATGGCCGAAACATTACCCTGATGAGTATAAGAAGAATGGGGAAAACCGGATTGATTCAGCATATTTTCAATCCGGAGGTTTCAGGCAACGAGTATAAGACGATCTATCTGGATATTTTTCCCACGAACAACTTAAGTGATCTTGTCAAGGTCTTAGCAAAAGCCGTAGTGGAGGGGTTTGAATCGAAAACGGAGCGTTTCTTTGAAAAAACGTTACAGTTTTTCCGTTCAATCAGGCCGGTCGTTTCATTCAATCCCCAAACAGGAAATCCGGAAATTGAGATTACGGCAATAAATGAACAAAAACCGGAAGAAAGTTTGAGCGAGATATTTGCTTATCTTGCGTCGATAAATCAACCGGTAGTCATTGCGATTGATGAATTTCAACAGATTTCATATTATCCGGAGAAGAATGTCGAGGCCTTGCTGCGTAGTTTTATCCAGCAACTTACTTCTGTGAGATTTGTTTTTTCGGGTAGTGAAAAGCATCTGTTACAGAACATGTTTACCGACTCTAAAAGACCTTTTTATCAAAGTGCCGAGTTGCTTTATTTAGAGTCGATAACAAAGGAGGAGTATATCGACTTTGCTTTAGCCCGATTTGAAAATGCGGGTAGGGAAATCGGAAAAGGAGTGTTGGAGTTTGTCTATGATGAGCTATATGGGCATACCTGGTATGTTCAGTTCATAATGAATCGGATATACTCATTACCCGATCTTGAGTTAAATGGGATAACTGTCAAAGATATTCTGATACAGGTTGTTCTTGAAAATGAGCCAATCTATCATTCGTACAGGAAAATGTTGACCTCGTTTCAATGGCAGGTGCTAAAGTCGATTGCAAAAGAACGAAAAGTCAGCAATCCTACATCAAAAGCATTTATCAATAGATATAGTTTAGGTTCAGCTAGTTCAGTCCAAACGGTATTTAAAGCATTGTTAGATAAAGAGCTGATTTTTGAGGCCAATGGGGAGTACTTTGTTTATGATCGATTCTTTTCAAAATGGTTGGAAATGAATTGAATTCAGCAAAAAAAGGACCGAAAGATTATTCTTCCGGTCCTTTTTGCCATATGTGGTAAGAATCAAATCAATCCTTTTGCAGCCAAAAGCTTGGCCATCTCTTCCTGCACTTTCAGCGTTTCAGCTTTAGCGGCTTCCGCAAAGTCTTCGCCATTAGATGCGTAGATGATCTGACGTGAAGAGTTCACCAACAGACCGCAGGTATCGTTCATACCGTACTCAGCTACGTCCTGCAAGCTTCCGCCCTGAGCGCCTACGCCCGGAACCAATAAGAAGTGGTTGGGAGCCGCTTTACGCACATCAACAAACATCTTACCCTGGGTTGCACCAACCACGAACATCAGTTGGTCTTCAGTTGCCCAGTTTTGAGTGGTTTTCAATACCTTTTCGAACAGGCGTTCGCCGTTTGCATCCGTAGTGAACTGGAAGTCCTGTGAGCCTTTATTTGACGTCAACGCCAGTACGATTACCCATTTGCCCGGATAGATCAAGAAGGGTTTCACGCTGTCTTCTCCCATGTAAGGAGCCACGGTGATGGCTGTAGCGTGAAGGTGTTCGAATGCCGAACGGGCGTACATTTCAGAGGTGTTGCCGATATCACCGCGTTTTGCATCGAGGATGATGAATTGATCGGGATATTTCTCGTTGATGTAAGCGATGGTTTTTTCCAACGCTGCGATACCCACCATGCCCAGGCTCTCGTAGAAAGCGGCATTGGGTTTGTATGCCACGCAAAGATCAGCCGTAGCGTCGATGATCGCTTTGTTGAATGCAAAGATCGGATCTTCTTCTTTCAACAGGTGTTGCGGGATTTTTTTGATGTCAGTATCCAGACCTACGCAGAGGAAGGATTTTTTTCGTTTAATGTTAGCAAAAAGCTCTTGCTTAGTCATTTCTATTGTGTGTTTATTAATTCATTGAAGAATTTACCACTAAGACACAAAGGACACTCAGTTTCACTAAGCCTTAGTGTAGCTTTATGCTCTTAGTGTCTTATTGGTTATAATATTAAAGCTCTGACTCTTTCAGTCGCTCTGCATTCTCAGCAACGATCAACTGGTCGAGTATCGGTTGTATCTCTCCGTCCATAATCGCCGAAAGGTTATACATGGTCAGGTTGATGCGGTGATCGGTTACACGTCCCTGTGGATAGTTGTAGGTGCGGATTTTAGCTGAGCGGTCACCGGTCGAAACCATAGTTTTACGCTTGTCTCCGATTTCGTCCAGGTATTTCTGATGCTCGATAGCGTATAAGCGCGAACGAAGCTCATTCATTGCTTTGGCTTTGTTCTTGTGTTGCGATTTTTCGTCCTGGCATTGCACGGTAGTGCCCGTCGGAATGTGTACCAATCGAATAGCCGAGTAGGTGGTGTTTACCGACTGTCCACCGGCACCGGACGAACAGAACGTATCTACACGCACATCCGATTCTTTGAGTTCGTAGTCGAACTCTTCCATTTCGGGAAGCACTGCTACGGTCGAAGCCGAAGTATGTACGCGTCCTTGTGTTTCGGTTTGTGGCACGCGTTGCACGCGGTGAACGCCCGATTCGTATTTCAGAATGCCGTAAACGCCTTCACCGGTCACCGAGAAGATCACCTCCTTAAATCCGCCGGAAGTACCATCACTGGTGTTGGTTACTTCCACTCTCCAGCCTTTGGTTTCGCAGTATTTCACATACATGCGGAAGAGATCTCCGGCAAAAATTGCAGCTTCGTCACCACCGGTACCGCCGCGGATCTCCACGATAGCATTTTTGCTGTCTTCGGGATCGGCAGGAACAAGTAATATTTTGATTTCTTCTTCAAGAGAAGGTACACGGGAAGTGCAGGCGTCAAGTTCTTCTTTCGCCATCTCGCGCATTTCGGGATCGTTCTCAGAGTCGAGGATCATGCGCGCCTCTTCGATGCCGTTTACCAGTTGTTGGTATTCATTACGAGCTGCCACGATTTTCTCCAAATCACGGTACTCTTTATTGAGTTTCACAAATCGCTTCATATCGGCAAGTACTGCCGGGTCGGTGATCAAAGTCTGTACCTCTTCGAAGCGTGAAACTAATCCTTCTAATTTTTCTAATAGGGAATTATCGGCCATTATTTATATTGGGTCGTTTATTTACTTTTAAATCAACTTGAAATTGTTGTCTATTGACTTGTATTTTTCGATTTCGCTTTTGTAAAACTTGATCTGTTGCGAGCAGATAAATTCACGGAAAATGTCAGGGTTTTCTTCCTCCTCTGTCCGGTTAAGGGCATCAATGTATTCGGCACGATCTTCGGTGAAAATCTTGATCAGCGGTTCGTTGTGGTAAAGTTGCACAAAATTCATCAACAGACGGGAGGCTCGTCCGTTGCCATCGCCAAAGAGATGGATATTGACAAAGTTGTAGTGTACGTCGGCTGCTAATTTCAGGATATCATTTCCCGTTACCTGATCAATTTCCCGGTTAACCTTTTCGCAAAGCTGATCAATCAAAGCCGGGACTTTTCCATAATTGGGAAAATACTTTTTATCCACATAGTCCTGAGCCAGACGAAAATCACCATTGGCTGTGTCGAAGCTCCCCAGTGCGGTGTTGATTACACTACCGGTGCTTTTCATCACCAATGCTCCGGTTTGCTGAATCAACTCTTTCGTAAATCTGCTTTTAGCTAAAGCCTGTTCTTTGATAAAGAGAAATGCCCGATAATGATCCTTAATCATCAAATGATCGTGCAAAGGCTTCCCTTTTGCTGTCAGATCATTCTCAATCAAGAGGCGGGTGTCGGCTTCAGTCAACGAACATCCTTCAATCTTGGTGGAATGATAGACAATAGAGATCATACAGAAACGCTCATAGTCGATGGCGCTCTGCAAATCCAGCGAAAGATATTCGCTTCTTAGTTGTTCAAGTTCATTCCACATATTTTTTTCTAATAAAGAGTAACTAAACTCCCCTCTCTATTGGAGAGGGGTTGGGGGAGAGGCTTTCTTAATATTCAAATCTTCCGAATTCGCTTTCGATCACCAGCTCCGTTTTGTCTGATGCTTCCACGAAACCGACGATTTGTGCGTCGATGCCGAATGATTTCGAGATTTCGATTACTTCCTGAGCGTGTTCCGGAGAGAGGTAAACCTCCATGCGGTGACCCATGTTGAAGACTTTGTACATCTCTTTCCAGTCGGTACCCGATTGCTCCTGGATGGTGCGGAACAGCGGCGGGATAGGGAAGAGGTTGTTTTTGGTTACTTTTACTTTGTCCACGAAGTGCAGCACTTTGGTCTGCGCACCGCCGGAGCAGTGAACCATACCGTGGATGTGCGGACGAAGCTGGTCGAGCAGTTTCTTGATCACCGGAGCATAAGTACGGGTCGGTGAAAGCACCATTTTACCGGCATCCAAACTGATACCTTCGATCGGGTCGGTTAGTTTTAGGCCACCTGAGTAAGTCAGTTCAGCAGGCACATTGCCATCGAAGCTTTCGGGATATTTCTCAGCGAGATATTTTGCAAATACGTCGTGACGGGCAGAGGTCAGACCGTTGCTACCCATACCGCCGTTGTACTCTTTTTCGTAAGTTGCCTGTCCGTAAGAAGCCATACCCACGATCACGTCGCCCGGACGGATGTTGGCGTTGTCGATCACGTCAGCGCGTTTCATGCGGCAGGTCACGGTGCTGTCCACGATGATGGTGCGTACGAGGTCGCCCACATCGGCAGTCTCGCCACCGGTGGAGTAAGCGTTCACGCCCATTTCGCGGAGTTCGGCGAGCAGTTCGTCGGTACCGTTGATGATAGCGGAGATCACTTCGCCGGTAATTAATAATTTGTTGCGGCCAATGGTCGAAGATACCAGGATGTTATCCACGGCACCCACGCAAAGGAGGTCGTCGATGTTCATGATCAACGCGTCCTGAGCGATGCCTTTCCATACGGAGATGTCGCCCGTTTCTTTCCAGTAAAGGTAAGCCAATGACGATTTTGTACCCGCACCGTCGGCGTGCATGATGTTGCAGTATTCGGGATCACCGCCCAGGATATCGGGGATGATTTTACAAAATGCTTTTGGGAAAATACCTTTATCGATGTTTTTGATGGCGTTGTGCACATCTTCTTTCGAGGCCGAAACGCCGCGTTGGTTGTACCGTTGGTCGCTCATTGTTGAATAATTATGAAGCCCACCCCTCCCGATAGCTATCGGGGCCTCCCCGATGGGGGAGGGTGTAAGGCAATGCTATGAGTTTTAGTTTGTTTACAAGTAAAATGTCGAATATTCGCTGTTTCAGCAAATTGTGTGCAAATTTAGTGCAAAAAAGGGAGTTTGGCAAATGGAATATACATTGCCTAAATCCTTATTTCAGGTGATTGCTTCCCGATGATCCCCATTTGCTCCATCAGGAAGCAGGCATTCATGTTTTGAGCGATGCCCGGCTGCATTTTATAGGAAAAAGAGAGGGTGTTATCGTGTATATCTGCTTCAAAAAGTCGGGCTACGAGTGCCAGTGTGCCTTAACAAAAAAGCGTCACACCCGCAAAGGTATGACGCCAGATCGTTATGTTGGTCGGATTATTCTTTCAAACCGGCTAATTTCTCGATTTTCTTCTTATAAACGGTGTTTTCCAACCAACCGGTGAATTGTTCCGCACCGGGGCCGTATGCAAAAATGGGAACAGGAGCGCCGGTGTGGCTGGTTTTGGTGTAGTCTATTTTCACTGTTTTATTCTCGAAGCTACCATCCTTGATTGCAGTTCCGCCTGTTTCGTGGTCGGCTGTGATGATTACCAGAGTGTTGCCGTCTTTTTTTGCAAATTCCAGCACTTTGCCTACCGCTTTGTCAAAATCAACTGTTTCCGACACCATGTAATCCTGATCATTGGCGTGGCCGCCCCAGTCGATTTGCGAACCTTCCACCATCAGGAAGAAGCCTTTCTTGTTATTGCTCAATCGCTTCATCGCCAGCTCCACTGCTGAAGGCAGGTAATTGCGACCTTCGCTTACCTTTTTCGGATGGTCTTCAGCTAATAGCGTCAATAAGTTTTTACCTGCGGGAGCTTTTTGTGCATCCTCCATTGAATAGGTAATTTCATAACCCTTTTCCTGCAGTTCTTTCGAAAGATTACGGCCATCTTTACGTTTTTCGAAATCATTGAAGCCACCACCAATGGCAATATCTACACCTGACTTCGGAAACCAGCTTGCAATTTCCTGAGTGGAATTACGACTGCCGGCATGTGCATAAAACGATGCAGGGGTAGCGTGGGTCAGGTTGCAGGTAACGACAATACCGGTTGCCAGTCCGTTCTTTTCGGCAATCGCCAATATGGATTGAACAGGTACTGTGTCGGGTGTTACGCCGATCATGCCATTGTTGGTTTTTACTCCGCAGGCAATAGCCGTACCCCCTGCTGCTGAGTCAGTGATGTAATTGTTAGCCGAATAAGTCTTCTCGATTCCCGTATAGGGGAATTTCGCCATGTTCAGTTGTTTATTGGTAACGGTAAATGCAGCTTGTACCTGATTAAATCCCATGCCGTCGCCAATCATGACGATGATGTTTTTGGGCTTTTTGGCTTGCGCGTCGGCTACATTGAGCATTGCTGTGCAAGCCAGTAGTAACACTCCGGTTCTGATTATCTTTTTCATTATAAAGTTGATGTGTAAGTCTATTTAAGGCTCTGTTATCTGTTTGCAAAATAACAAAGTCTTTGACTGGTTTTAGGAGATTTTTTGTTCAAATAAAACAAATGACTGACCAAATAGAATTTCCAAATCGTTTAACTTTGAACAAGTTGACTATCTGATTTAGTTGAGAGATTCACCTATTCGATCTTATCAATAATTTTCTTGATCTCTTCGTCTGTTTCGTGAAGCGTTTTTTTGCAAAAGGTGAGTAGTTCGGTCGATCGGGCTACCAGAGTTTTCAGTTGGTCAATTTCGACTTCTTCATTCTGAAGCTTTTGTACGATGGTTTCCAGTTCTTTCACCGCTTCGGTGTATGTGGTTTTTTTTGCCATAATGTTATTGGATTTATTTTCAATGCGGGCAAAGTTAGGATTTATATCTTTTCCATATAATGGGGGGCTGGAATTAATTGATCTTTTTAAGACCTGGCGACAAAAAAGGCGAACCTTATTCAGATTCGCCCTTTGTATTATGGAATTCTCAATTTTCTATTCTGCATCAGTGAATTCTGCACAATCATCATAAATGACTTTTGTCTTTCCAAAGAGTGAAACAATTTTTCCACTAACCAAACCGGCAATAACAGCAATAACTACCGTGATTAAAATTCCTTTTAACTGGGCAGCGATGTCAAGGCCATCAACAACTACAATAGCCGCAAGACCTCCGAATACGCCCGGGATACCGTGAAGGTTTGATACACCACAGGTGTCAATGATCTTGTGGAATTTTTGCTGTTTGTCCTGAAGTATTGCAAACCCGATGGTTGAAATAGCTCCGGCGATAACTCCGATAATCATGGCCTGAGGATGAGATGCAAAATCACAAGTTGCACCAATTCCAACTCCGCCGGCAAGTGCCGCGTTGGCAATATCGGCAATAGCAACTTTTCCACGGATCCACACAGATGCAATATATGTTGCAATTGTAGATCCGCACAATGCGATAAACACATTAACTACGGTATGAGGAATTAATTCAACGGGAACAAGCGCAGCGCAAAAACTTGGCCAGAACACCCACAGTACCATACTTCCCAAAACCGAATATTTATCTGTTGTAGCATCCGCCTCAATGGGAGTCTCCATGTCTTTCTGTGTTGTCAATGAAATGGCGGCAGCTATACCAAAAAGAGCACCAAATGCATGGATAACAATTGAGCCTCCGGTATCAGCCACTTTCCCTACGAAATGAAAATAATCGTCAATAACGACCAGTTCATTCAATGCATAAAAGGGTATAAATAGTAGGCCGAGGATCAGATATTGATAAATCTTTATTCTTCCCAAAATAGCTCCCGCTGCAATTAGCAAACTGGCTGCACCAAATTCGGCAAGAATAAGTTGTTCGATTTCTCCTTTAGATTCAAAAATACCAAGCCCTTTGATTGACATGTATAAGGGCAAAGCAATACTTACCAGCATAAAAGTAGCGGTCAAAGCAGAACGTCCGTACTTTTTGACGAATACCATCAGGAAACCAAACCCGATCAATAACATCGCCATGATATGGATAGCTCTTTCATATTGTTGTACTTCCAATATTGACGAGATATTATTAACACCGGTTTCCTGAGCGAAAATGCTAACTGTAGAACAAAGGGATAGAATAGTTGAAAAGATAATTCTTGAAATAGTTTTGTTGAATCTCATAGTTGAATAGTATTTGAATGATCTACTGTGGATATAAATAACCCGTCCCACCAGATATGCCGTACGATAGTGTTGTTGATCTGAGGGATAGATTCACCCCGACTTTGTCCACGATCTTTTCTACAGCATATCCGGTAGGACGGGTATGTTCTTTAATATCCGGAAGGATAATAAATTTCAATGGAAGTGCTTTTCGGATGCAACTCCTTCTTTGTCGAAACAGAAGGGGTTGATTATACCAATCCCTCGATTTCTACCACTTCGTTTACGTCGGCATGATAGTCCACCTCTTCGAATCCAAATCCGAACAGATTATGGAAATCAGAAGTATAACCCTCAAGGTCGCCTACAGAACCCAGTGTTTCGGTTGTTGCTTGTTCCCACAGACGTTTAATCTCAGCCTGTACATCTTCTCTCAGTTCCCAATCGTCGATACGGATTCTGTTCGCTTCGTCTGTCGGGATTTCACCTTCTGTGTAAAGACGATCAGCATAGAGACGCTGGATTTGTTCGATACAACCCTCGTGGATACCTTTCTCTTTCATGATTTTGTAGAGAATGGTGATGTAAAGCGGAATGACGGGGATCGCAGAGCTGGCTTGCGTAACCAATGCTTTGTTTACCGAAACGAATGCTTTACCACCTGTACTTTTCAGTTTTTCGCCGATTGATGTAGCGGCAGCTTCCAGATGATCTTTCGCTTTACCGATGGTGCCTTTGCGATAGATAGGTTCAGTAACGGTCGGGCCGATGTATGAGTAAGCCAGAGTCAATGCATTAGGGGCAATGGCGTCGGCTTTGATCAATTCGTCGATCCACATTTCCCAGTCTTCGCCACCCATTACGGCAACGGTGTTTTCTATTTCTTCCTCGTTACAAGGATCGATAGAAACTTCAGAAATGATGCCGGAGTGAAAATCAACGGTTTTGTTGGAATAGCTCTCACCGATAGGTTTCAGTACTGAACGATGTGTAACACCTGTCGCTGGATGTGTACGCACTGGAGAAGCTAAACTATAAACTACCATATCGACTTGTCCGAGGTCGGCCTTGATCAGTTCGATGGTTTTGTTTTTGATCTCGGTAGAGTAGGCGTCGCCGTTAATGCTTTTGGCGTAGAGTCCTGCTTTGACTGCTTCATTCTGGAAAGCGGCAGAGTTGTACCAGCCCGGAGTGGCTGTTTTGCCTTCTTGCGGTTCTTTTTCGAAAAACACACCTATGGTAGCGGCGTTAGAGCCGAAAGCGCTGGTGATTCTTGATGCCAGTCCGAAGCCAGTAGATGCTCCGATAACCAATACTTTTTTAGGGCCGTCGATAGCACCTTTTGATTTTACGTAGTTAATCTGATTTATCACGTTTTGCTCGCAGCCTTTCGGGTGTGCTGTCAAGCTGATAAATCCACGCATTCTTTGTTTGATAATCATATCTTTATTCCTCTGGTTAGGTAGTATTTGTTTCACAAACATGATCTGCCCTTACCTCCCGGTAATAAGCGGGTGCAAAGGTAATACTATTTCATCAAATTGCCATCTAAGGGATTAAACAAGGGGGCGTATTGGGGTAATTCTTTATAGATTTAACTCTTTGGTCATGTTCTTTTTGTTAAGGTTGAATATAGGTTTAGCTAAGGTTGATTTTAGGTATTAAGTAGAGAATAATGGTATTATTATAGAATTAATACAGTGATAAAATAGTCCTTATAAAGAGTATTATAAGACTATTACATCACTATTATATGTCTGTAATATAACTATAAATACATAAAGTCAATCTATACTATACTTAAAGCAAACCATAGCTAAAGCATAGGATGTTGAGGTGTGAATTTTTCCTGTTTTTGTAAATTGTGTAAAATAATTGTTTGAATATTTGTTTGTTTAATGAAAATGTATTTCATTTGCAGTGTACTAATAAACTAATACATGTAAAGAAATAGCCATGATTCAACTAAAGAACTTGCAGTTTGCATACACACGTAAGAAGTCTCTGTTTGAGGGGATTGATTTGTCATTGAAGGCAGGCAATATATACGGTCTGCTGGGTAAAAACGGGGTAGGGAAGACTACATTGCTCAATCTGATGTGCGGACTACTTTTTCCGAAATCGGGAGAATGTACCGTAATGGGATTAACACCTGCTAAACGGGAAGTCGCTTTCCTTCGCAATCTCTTTTATGTACCGGATGAGATCGCGCTGCCCTCGATGAAGATGAAAGACTTTGTGCGGGTGAATAAGGTATTCTATCCCCAATTTGATGAGGATTTGCTGAAAAACTGCCTTGATGAGTTTGAGGTAGATGAAAACGAAAACCTGGCGAAGCTGTCGCACGGACAGAAGAAGAAAGCGTTTATCTCTTTTGCTTTGGCTTGCCAGACGCCATTGCTTTTGATGGACGAACCGACCAACGGACTGGATATTCCCTCTAAAAGTACTTTCCGTAAATTGCTGGCTTCAGTGGCGACTGAGGAACGTTGTATCGTGATATCTACTCACCAGGTACGTGACCTCGAGAACCTGATTGATGCTGTGGTGATTATGAATAACAGTCGCGTACTACTTCGTGGTACGATGGATGAGATTACTGAAAAACTGACTTTCCGCGAACTGGTGAAAGACGAAAAAGCACTTTACGAAGAATCGGGACTCAAAGGCCGCTGGGGTGTAGTGGAAAATACCACCGGGGAATACAGTAAAGTGGATATGGAGATGCTCTTTAATGCGGTAGAGGGAAATAAGAAGGAGATTGAGCGGATATTTGGTGAAAATTAAAATGGGGGAAGAGTTTGATTCAAAACGTTTCTTGTCGATGTTGCACATTGCGAGAGGAAACCTTCGTTTAAAAGCTATAGTTGTACTTGCAATAGCAATGGCTCTGGTGTTTGCAATGATCGATAGTTCGTTTTCCGATTCGAAGCACAGTGCCAATACGATCTTTTTTGTCTTTATGCTGATGAGAGGTAATACATTCTTTTCGCAAGTTGCAGATCGGGGGGCGTTGACGTATTATCTACTTCTTCCGGCTACACGACTTGAAAAATATGCAGCCCTGCTGACGAGTTTGTTTTTTGATCCCATAGTCTTGTATCTGATTTCTACAAGGTGTGAAAAGTTGCTCATTTCCATTGTGTCCGATCACTCTTCAACTATAGAATATATGGGTCAGGGAGTATTCTGGGTGTATTTTTTGTTTTTCTCTTCGTTACTGCTTATCCGTATGGGTGGTGGTTTGTTACGCAATTTGCAGATAATGTCGCTCCTGTATATTGCGTTATTCGGTGGTGTGTTCCTTGGTATATCATTTTTTTTTAAACAAATGGGGTTAATGCCTTATCTGAAAGAAAATGGGATTTATCTATTAATGTTATTGTCGATAGGTGCAATTGGCATGTCTTACCGTCTTTTTCAGAAAATGGAAGTTAAAGCCTTTTCTATTACTACGGATGGTTGTTAATTGTGTTTAGTGTGAGCTTTGTGGAGTTAATGGCGTTTTCATATTCTTATTACAGGAAATTTGAACAGCGTTAAACTCGTTTGAGGCGTAATAAACTTTAAATAATACTCAGATTATGAATCTACTAGTTATTCTTATTCTTAGTTTACCGATCATTCTTCTAATCACATTGTTTATTGGAATCGTCAAGAATAATAAAAGGCTTTGGATCACGTCTTTGATTTTCTTCATTGTTGTTGTGTTGTTAGAAAGTGCATTTTTTCTTATGTATGAAAGACCAGTGGTAAAGACAACGGAAACAGTTACCAATCAAAAAGAAGCTAATTGATATTGGTGGAAGATTTTAAAGGTCATTTTTGATAGTGTTCTCTACAATCTTTCGTGATGTGCCGGAAATTGCTAACGCCTTAAGCTGTTTACTAAACACTCGCTAAAGGATACTTAAAAGATTCATATGATAAACGTAAATCTGTTGACTATTTATTAAAAGCACAAAATCATTGTTTTATGAAGAAACTACTATTGTACATAATGTTGTTTATAGGCGTTGTCTCATGTAATTCAAATAAAGGGAAACACATCTCGCAAACTGAATTCAACCGGATTTTAGCTCATGATTCCATTTCATCGATAAACGTATATATGAGCAAGAATCAAGCTCTGATTAGACTTAAATCAGTCGGAGGAAATGAAGAAAAACGCATTTTGGACTTTGATTCATATACCGCTTTTCAAGATTTATTGGGCCGCATGGAACGCAAATTAACTTTGGAAGGCATTCATCCGACATATAGTCTGTCATTTATTTCTGAAAATTCCAGCCCGATCACTTTTCTCGATTTATTCCCTGCTATGATATGGATTCTGCAATTGATTGTCATAGTTCTGTTAATTGTAGTAATGATTGATATTCTGAGAAACAGGTTTGAAACGGATATATTGAAATTGATCTGGGTTCTCGTTGTGCTTTTCATTCCATTGGTAGGTTCACTCATGTATATTTTTATTGGAAGGAAACAGCGGATTAAATAAGTTTTATCAAATTGAAGCGGTTTGACGCCGCTGAATGTGACACCTCACACCGGGTAGAGAGCAAGATTGCTTGCCGGATTGTGGGAAACTTTGGATAATGAAAAGTTGGTTGTTAAAAGTCCTAACATCGAATACTTTTATCAGAACGGAAAATTGGT
The DNA here is from genome assembly GCA_963668555.2 of Bacteroidales bacterium. Classification (GTDB taxonomy): domain Bacteria; phylum Bacteroidota; class Bacteroidia; order Bacteroidales; family UBA7332; genus CAXXIC01. Next base: position 1,235,806 of record CAXXIC010000001.1, on the reverse strand, counting down.
ACAAGATTATAAATCAAGTTATGAAAAACGAATCATTTGATATAAAGCGTTTCAGCGCCCTGTTTGTGCGCTTTTGGGCAGAACGGAAAATAGCCTTTCTATTATACGTGCTTTTGGCATTGGTGTTGTTGCTGTGGATTTTTATGGCGGGGCATAAAGAATTGAGAATGCACAAGTATGAAAATGTGACGCGGTTTAGCGTCGTCATTGGATACATGGCTTTTATGATACTGATGTTGAGCTTGGTGTTTAAAGAGTTTGAGAATCACAAGAGTGGGGCGTGGTTTTTGTTGATCCCGGTTTCGAGGAACGAGAAGTTCGCTTTTCTTAGCGTGATGGGCTTGGTGATACCGACTGTCATCTATTTCGGGATGCTGTATTTTGTGGATTCTGTCACTTTCCATCAGTTTTATCCTGAGTCGAGGTCTCTTCTTTTTGATGAATCCAGTAAAGTGGATAAGCAGGCTATGCTTATTGATATCTTTTATCTCTTTGTGATTTTCCTGAGCTATTTCACGTTGAAAAAACATCATCTGCTCTATTCGATGTTGGCGAATGTACTGGTCTTTACCTATGGTTTTGTGCTTTTGGATCAGTTTGTGGCGCATCAAATACTTCATCCACAGTTTTGGGGAACAACGCCTTTTGGGGAAATTAAGGTTCGTGCCTTTTCTACATTAGTTGATGAGGGGTTGATCTTTGGTTATCCGCATTATTCGATACCGGTGGTCGTATTATTTTTCGCGGGAATGGTTTATGCAGCTAACCTGAAATTCAGGGAGAAGCAGTTGAAGGTTTGAAGTGAAATGATATAGATAGAGGTTATTGCAATGAATTCGAATTAAGATAATCAAATGATGAAGAAAAGTAATATCGTGTTGGCTTTGTTAGCCATCGTTTTTATAGCCGCGTATTCCGGTAATTTTTATTATCAAAAGTCGGTGTATGAACCTTGGCGAGTGGATTTTGAGAAATCTATCCGATTTAATAAGGTAAAAGATAGCATCAGGGTGGTTTGTGTGGTGAATGCACAGGAAAATCTACTCAAAAAAATTGAATTTAAAAAAGGTGGCTGGATTTATGATATTGCCCATATTGATAAAGATGATAGAGGGACGCGCACATACGAAACATTAACTGCTTTTGGCAGAATGCACACGATCAAAGGCGATACATTATTGATTCCCGGAGAGGTATTTAAATCTCTTTCTTCAGATAGTGCCGGAGTGTTTCATATGCGTTTGCCGAATGTTCAAGAGGTCTATTTTAACGGAAGACAGATTGGATTAACAGATAAATCAGTATAGCGATGAAATCAAATACATTTAATTGGGGGCGCGTTTGGGCGTTGTTTGTCCGTTATTGGGCAGAGAAGAAAATAGCCAATCTGTTACTTTGGTTGGTAACCGGAGCATTAATGACCTGGTTTTTCGATAATGTTCATTTCACTGCCATAAAAAACGGTTACGGACCCGGAAGGATTGAAGAACCGGTTTTCCTGATTGGCTTTCCGGCCTTTATGTTGGTGCAAATGGCGATAGCATTTACAGAAATGACCAATCGGAAGACTGTGGCCAATTTTCTAATGATACCTTCTACGCGGAGGGAGAAGTTTCTTTTCCTGCTAGTGAATCACCTGATTCTGCCGACGCTATTCTATTGCATTTCGGCATTCTTGTTGGATTGGGTGGTGTTTAAGTTTTTTTATCTCGGGTCTGAGATGCTTTTGATAAAAGAGCATTTTGGAGTGTTTGATATTCGGTACAATTTGTTTCACTTTGTTACTGCGATGTTCAGTGTGCTGTTTGTGTTTGGTGGCTATTTTGCTTTACGAAAAAACCAACTCCTCTATTCCTTATTGATGCTGGTGCTGGTATTCTATATTGCGCTATCGATGCTGGACGACTATTTGGTTAGAAATATGATCTCTAAGGATTTGTTCAGCTCACGAGTGTTGGATGGCGTGGATTATTCGCATAATAAATTTCTTGCGCAATTGGATAATGGCATTCTTTACGACTTTCAGCCCTATTCATTCATTGCCATCGGTCTCTATTTTGGTGGGATGGCTTACGTGGCGTTTTTGAAGTTTAGAGAGAAACAAGTCAAAGTATAATGCTTTAAGAATTTACAATGATGAAGAAAAGTAATATAGGATTGGTGGCGCTGGCGGTAGTTTTTCTGGGTGCCTGGCTGGGAAATATCTATTATCATAAAGTCAATTTAGAGAACAAAAAGCCGTTTCTTCTGAAGTCGGAACTGTTTGAACGTGTTCGTGATAGTCTGAAAGTGGTTTGTGTTAAAGACTCTACACATCGACTAAAAGAGGTGATCGATGTGATAAGCGACAAAAATAATCAAATGGAGGTGAGCTGTGAAACCGGACAATTTTATGCGTTTTACGAAAACTTTGTAGTAAAAGGTGACACATTGGTGGTGTCAAATCTATATTCAGAGTTTCCTCAAGAACGTAAAAAGGCCGATTTAACTATTAATCTACCCCATGTGAAAGCTTACTTTTACAACGGTGAGTTAGTGAAGAGTTTTGAAAATCAAATAACGAATTAATTATATGGAATCAAATACATTTAGTTGGGAACGCGTGTGGGCATTGCTCGTACGTTATTGGGAAGAGCAACGTGGAAAACTGTTTGCCGTGATGATGGCGGCAGTGGCGCTGATGTTTTTCGGGTTTAGTACGGCGGGAAAACATAGTCTGGTGGTACCGGTGCTCTTTAGCGTGCTGGCCGGAGTTTCAAAGATTGGTTTTACGATCTGTCTGCTCTATCATATTCATCTGGGCTTTGCCGTGATTAAAGAGAAGAAGTATTGTTCACGCTTTTTGCTGGTACCGGCTACTTCGCAGGAGAAGTTTGTCTTTCTGCTGTTGAGTAGTGTGTTTATTCCGGCGCTGTTTTACATTACTCTCTTTATTTCATTTGCCATTATTTATCAGGTGCTTTTTCATATCGAGTTTGTCTCGTTTCTCGAATATGCGTTTGTAGTACCCCCTGTGTTGGGGTATGATGACTTACGGCAGTTTATTCTGATGTATGCTCTTCTTGTCCTGCTGATTTTCGGACAGTTCTTATTCAAGAAGAACGCGACGATCAAAACACTGGTATCACTGTTGGCTGCATCAGTTATGCTGAATGCTTTTGAAGAAGGAATCCTGTACCTGATTTTCCAACCGGCTAATTGCTCGATTAAGACAGAGTTGTTTGGCGGATTGTCTCTGAAAACGCAAAGGATGTTAGAAGGGATTGATAACGGGCTTTATAGTAGTATCCCGCATATTTTTACGTTGGCCATGTTTGGCGTTGTGACCGTACTGGGATATGTTTGTTATTTGAGATTTAAAGAAAAACAAGTGAAAGTATGAGGTTTAACGATACACAACCCATTTTCCTTCAGATAGCGGAATGGGTCTGCGAGCGGATTCTGGCGCGGGATTGGAGCCCCGGAGACAGGATACCCTCAGTACGCGATTTAGCAGTAGAGCTGGAGGTAAATCCGAATACAGTGATGCGCACTTATGAACGACTACAATCGAACGAAGTAATCTTCAACAAGCGTGGAATCGGATATTTTCTGTCGGAACAGGCTTATACGCAAGTGTTGGCCATGCGCAGAAGTGAGTTTTTGGCGCAGGAGTTGCCGAAACTATTTAAGAATATGTATTTGCTCGGTATTTCGTGTAACGAAGTGGAGCAGGAGTTTAATCATTATCTGGCAAATTTAAATCAGGATGAAACAAAGTAATAAAATATTGATTCTTGTGGCAGGACTCTTCCTCGGAGCCTATTTTGCCAATATGGCCTACCATGGCTATCAATTGAAAAAGAAGGCACCCATGTTGACTAATAAAACCTTGTTGGAGGAAAAGATCGACGATATTCATGTGGTATGGGTGAAAACTCCCGAGAATTTACTTTCCTATAAATTCAGGGTAGAGGTATCCAACCAGAAATACAACTTTAAATCGGAAAAACAGGAAGAAGACTTTTTTAGACATGCGGTTTTGAAGGGGGATACACTTTTTGTAACCTCAAAAGCCGCTTATGTAATGAAGCCGGATGTATATGGGGCTGAATATTACCTCGGGTTGCCTAATGTGAAGGGCTTTTATTGGAATGGGAAATTGATGAAAGAATATAAAGAAAATATAAGGTTTAAGTGAGTTTAGGTAACCATTATTCATTACACACACAAAAAAAAATGAAACAAAGATTGTTGTTGTTCTTTGCACTCTTTACTATTGTAAATCTTGGAGCAGAGAATAAAATCCCGGCTTATCAGATCACCGGGCAGGCTGTTGAGCAAAACAGCGGAAAGAGTATTCCTTATGCCACGGTGACGTTGCAGAATGACAGTGCCAAACTGGTGAAAAAGCTAAGTAGTGATGTCTCCGGCAAGTTTCTGATTCCCGTGAAAGATAAGCGAAAATACACATTAATGATTACAGCGCTTGGGTACAAAGAGGTGAAGGTTTCAGTAGATGTTACGGAGACTAAAACAGAAGTCGGTAAAGTGAAAATGGAGGAAGGTATGACGATGAAGGAGGTTTCTGTCGTAGCCCAAAAGCCTTTGGTAAAGGTAGATGTGGATAAGATTACCTACAGCATAGAAGCTGACCCCGATTCAAAAACCAACAACGGACTGGAGATGCTCCGCAAGGTACCTCTGCTGGCGGTAGATGGAGATGAAAATATCACGCTCAACGGCCAGTCTAATTACAAGGTGTTGGTGAATGGCAAAAGCTCTTCGATGATGTCCAAGAACTTCAAGGACGTGATCAAAAGCCTTCCTGCCAGTTCGATCAAGGATATCGAGGTGATTACCAATCCTTCTTCAAAGTATGAAGCCGAAGGTGTGGGGGGTATCATCAATATTATCACTGTCAGGAAGACGATGAACGGATATAATGGAAGTGTCAGTACGGGATTTGATTCCCGCGGAAGCCTTAACGGAAGTGTTTACCTGACCACAAAAATCAACAAATTCGGATTTTCTGCCCGCTATTACGGCAATGGTTACAAGCAGCCCGGATCCTATGGGCTCAGTGAAAGTACGAACTACAATAGTCAGGACTTTCGATTCTCAAAATATGGTTATCATGGATCGAATAATGGATACTCTAATGGGTTCTCTGGTGAGGCCAGCTATGATATTGACTCGCTGAATCTGATCAGCATGTCCTTTTGGGGGCATCTGGGCGGTGGTCGCAATAATCATACTTCAACGGCGGAGTTTTTTAATACAACCGATCACCTTACCCGTTACTATGAAAATATATCGAGGGGAAAATCTACTTACGGATCGGTTTCTGCCAATATTGACTATCAGAAGTCTTACAAAAAGCCCGATAAATCGCTGACCTTTTCCTATAAAATAGATGCCAACCCCAACACGTCTAATAATGATAACTGGATTGATACTGCTTCGGTTCTCAATTATACACCGTATTATCAAAGATCGGTGCGCGATGATCTGGGGCAGGAGCATACGCTTCAGGTCGATTATTACGATCCGTTGACTAAAATGCACCAACTGGAATGCGGGGTGAAGGCGATTTTCCGAAACAACTCGAATAATTCAGACCAATATCGTAATGATACGTTGAGGAGCGATCAAAGCAATGACCTGAATTACGACCAATACATTCTGGGGGCTTATGCCGGATACGTTTTTAAATTGAAGAAATTCACGGCTAAATCAGGGTTGCGGCTGGAGCGTACCTGGAATTATGGGACATCAGTTTCGGACGAGGTGGTAAAATTTACCAACAAGCTGTTTAATCTGGTGCCTTATGTCACACTCTCTTATCAACTGAAACCCGGAAGTACTCTGAAATTGTCTTACACCCAGCGTCTGCAACGTCCCGGGGTCTGGTATCTGAATCCTTACGTAAATAATACCAATCCGTTGTATGTATCCTATGGTAATCCCAATCTGGTATCGGAGATTTCTCATGCTTTTGAGGTGGGGTATAGTTATTTTAAATCGAAGTTTAGCCTGAATACCTCTATGAGAGCGTCCATCAATAATAATTCGATAGAATCGGTTGCTTCCATGGATAGCACCGGAGTAACTACTTCGACCTACAAAAACATCGGTATTGCTCAAGACTATAACTGGAACAGTTACCTGTCATACCGTCTGGGTTCGAAGTTTAGCGTTTATGGAAACGGAACGGTCTCTTATGCTAAGTACGAAGCCCGCAACGGTCATAATCTGAAAAACGAAGGCTTTGGTTTCCGGGGTACGCTTGGTTTCAACGTTTCATTGTGGAAGAATGCTTCGTTGAATGGCAATGGCGGTTATTCCTCTCCGTACATTTATTTGCAGGGGAAATCATCCGGCTATACTTATTCGAGTCTGGGACTTTCACAATATTTCCTGAAGCGTAAGTTGTCTTTGAATATTTCCGTATCCGAACCGTTTCGCGAAAAGCGTAAATACGAATCCAATTCAAAAGGAGAGGGATACGTTTCTCATTCGGAGGGGTATTATTATACCCGGACAGCCCGCATAGGTATTTCTTATAATTTCGGGAAAATGGATGTGTCGGTCAAAAAAGCCAAACGCGGGATCTCGAATGACGATGTGAAGAGCAGCGGGGGCGGTGGAAATTAATTAGCAAATTGGTCAATGTGCAAATTAGCTAATGAAAGAAGATTGATCCGCGTAATTCCGCGTTGCTTGCATCCGTGTTATCCGCGTTCCAATAATCAAGCATAAAATATCACCGAAACCGCTTGTGATTCAAAAAGAAAGCATTATCTTTGCGCCACATTTTGTCAAACATATATAAAACAAAAGAACATGTACTTAAGTGCAGAAAAAAAACAAGAAATCTTTGAGAAGTACGGAAAGTCTAATACTGATACTGGCTCACCTGAAGCGCAGATAGCATTATTTTCGTATCGTATTTCTCATTTGACTGATCACCTCAAGTCAAATCACAAAGATTATAGCACAGAGCGCGCTCTGAAAATGTTGGTAGGTAAACGTCGTCGTTTACTCGATTATTTGAAAGATCGCGAAATCGAAAGATATCGTGCTATTATCAAAGAACTTGGTATCAGAAAGTAAGAAATTGCTTTTCGAAGCTACAAAAGCCGTCTCATTCATTTGGGGCGGCTTTTTTTGATTTAAACGCAAGGGCCGAAGATGCATTACTATAAAACAACAGAGAGCACAAAGTCTCACTAATCCTAGTGTTTCTTTGTGCTCTCTGTATCTTAGTGGTGGATTTTTATATTCTAAAATATCCTTCGCGTTCAATTATGCAAAATGCATCATGCGGCTCAGATATTTACCGATGATATCAAATTCGAGATTCACGACTGAGCCCGGTTTGATCTGGTGAAAATTAGTGTGTTCGTGGGTGAAAGGAATAATAGCCACCTGAAAGCTATTGTTGGTAGGATTGCAAACGGTTAAGCTCACACCGTTTACTGTAACCGAACCCTTATCCACAGTCATGTAACCTTTCTTCGCCATCTCTTTATCGAAAGCGTATTCGAAGGTGAAATACCAGCTTCCATTCGCTTCTTCCACATTGGTGCAAACAGCGGTTTGATCCACGTGGCCTTGCACGATATGTCCGTCCAGACGGCCATTCATCATCATGCTGCGTTCCAGGTTTACTTTGTCACCGATTTTCAGCAGGCCCAGATTAGTGCGTTCGAGTGTTTCCTTGATAGCAGTAACTGTGTAGGTATTGTCGGTCAGACTCACCACAGTCAGGCATACACCGTTGTGTGCGACACTTTGATCGATTTTCAGCTCGTTCACGAATGAACATTGCATGGTAAGGTGCAGATTGTCCTGGTCATTCTGCAAGGCTACGACGGTAGCAGCTTCTTCTACGATTCCTGAAAACATATTGAGTAGATTAGGAAGCCCCACCCTAACCCTCCCCCAAGGGGAGGGAACAGAACGGAGCGTGTTAATATTTTTGATAAATTAATCTGTTTCTTTCTCCCTCCCCTTGGGGAGGGTCGGGGTGGGGCTTCTAAAAGTTCTTTAGCTCCTCGTACAGCCGATGAATAGGCAGTCCCATTACATTAAAGTAAGATCCGCTCATCTCTTCTACGCCGATATAGCCGATCCACTCTTGGATGCCGTAAGCACCAGCCTTGTCATAAGGACGATATTTGTCTACGTAATAATAAATTTCTTCATCATCCAATTGGGCAAATCGTACTTGAGAGGTGGCATGAAATGCACGTTGTTTATCTTTTGATGTTAAGCAAACGCCGGTAATGACTTCGTGTGTTTTTCCCGAAAGGTTTTTCAGCATTCTGATAGCATCTTCTTTATCTGTTGGTTTGCCGAATACTTCGCCATCAAGCCAGACAATGGTGTCGGCGGTGATTAGCAGGGTATTCTCCTCTAAATGAGATAAGTAAGCAGTTGCTTTCTGGCGGGAAATGAAAGTGGGAATTTCACTATGTGCCAAATCCACGGGATAGGATTCGTCCACATCGGGCAATGCCACTACATCGTATGAAATATCCAATCCCCCCAGAAGCTCCCGACGACGCGGGGAGTTTGAGGCGAGGAGGATGTTGTATTTTGATAGATTGTCGAAGAATTTCATATATGAAGCCCCACCCCAGCCCTCCCCAATAGGGAGGGAGTTGGAAGTGAGTGTGTTTAATGAGTTGTGTTTTGAAATGACTTTTAATCTCCTTTTTGAAATGGTTTAGGTAATTGTCAGGATGCTAGGTTTGTATTACCATCCGAATGCTTCGTCGCTCATCCATTTGCCCTGAGCTTTGAGTACTTGTTCTATTACATCGCGGCCGCAACCTTCACCGCCTTTTTTCTGTGAAATATATTTTGAAATAGACTTGATTTCGGGGGCGGCATCGACGGGGCAGCAGGGGAGGCCCACCAGTTTCATCACCGGATAATCGGGGATATCGTCGCCCATAAAGAGAATCTCATCCATTTGCAGGTCGGTTTTCGACAGGAAGTCGTTGAAATCTGTGATCTTGTGCGATGAGGCCATGTAAATGTGCTTCACGCCCAGGTTCTCAAAGCGCATTTTTACAGCATTAGTTTTTCCCCCCGTAATGATACAAACAGTTAGTCCGCGTTTGACAGCCAACTGCATGGCAAAGCCGTCCTTGATGTTGACCATACGCATCGGTTCTCCGTTAGGGTGGAGGGGGATATTTTCAGAGGAGAGTACTCCGTCTACGTCAAACAGCAGGGCTTTTATCTTTTTTAGATCGTAATTGATACTGCTCATAAATCTTTGTTTCGTTTTTTTGCTGCTTCGTGAATGTTTTCGCTCAGCAGGTGATATATTTTTTGAAGGTTGCGATCTTCCAGCATGTTCATATGACGGTTGATAACCTCTTCATCGAAGCGTACGGCAGGGCCAGTTTGGGCTTCTTGGGGATGGATCGTTTGGATCTTGTTGGCAGTCTCTCTGATAAGGGGTAGAAACTGGTCGAAATGCAACCCCTTTTCTTCCAGTAGATTTGCCGCAATGGCATACATGTGGTTGGTGAAGTTGCCGGCAAACACAGCAGCCACGTGCAAATATTTACGTTGCTCAGAGCTTGCTTCAATCACCTGATTGGATAGTTTGGCTGCCAGCTTTTTTAGCGACTCCAGATGTTGAGGCTGGTTGGCTTCAATATAAATAGGTATGGTCGAGAAGTCGACGTCCTTCGTCTTGCTAAAAGTCTGCAGCGGGTAGAGAACACCGAAATGCTCCGAATGGCTTTTGAAGATATCCATTGGGACGCTGCCTGCGGTATGTACCCAGAGCGATTGGTTTTTCTCTATTTTGTGTAATAGTTGAGGTAATGCATCGTCTTTGACTGAAAAAACATAGAGGTCGGCATCATTGATAATTTCATCGATCCGGTGGGTGTAAGCAGCATTGACTTTTTCAGCTAGAGTGCGGGCGGATTCCTCTGTGCGGCTATAGATCTGAGCAATGGTGCATCCTTTTTCGTAAAGAGCCAGGCTCAAATGCGTAGCCAGATTGCCGGCTCCAATGAATACTATTCTCATCTTCGTAAGACTCCTACAATTAATATTAGTCCGATCGTCATCAAAATAACAGGTGTCAGATATGCATCCCAGTTGCCCATGTAGCACAGCACAGCCCGGATGCGGAGTAAAATGCCGAAAATCAGCAGGATGATGCCGATGGTTTTGTCTGTCTTCACGATCAGGAATGACAGTGCGGCAATGATGATGTAACTGCGCCAGTCGATTACCTCCTGCCAGATTGGGGATTGCACCGGAGCAATTCTCATTTTAGTCAATAAGGTGATTATCCCGATTACAAAAATAGCAATCCCTGTTGCCAATTTGTTTTCGTCTTTCTTTACAGCCATATCTAAAGTTGTTGGATCACCATTTACCGATATGGATCTTTTCCCACATCAGCTTTTCTTCGTTGATCGGTTTGCGGAACTCGTCCTTATGACCGATGGCAATGATAGACAGAACTCCCAATTGTTGTGGCAATTCGAGTGCATCTTTAACGTATTCTTCAGAACTTGCTCCATATTCGGTTTCGCGGCACCGAACCTGTACCCAACAGCTTCCGAGGCCCAGGTCTTCAGCCTGAAGTTGAATAAGAATGGAAGCGATAGAGGTATCTTCTACCCAAACGTCGCTCTTCAAAGGATCAGCAGTGACAACAATAGCCAACGCGGCATTTTCCACTAATGCGGCACCGTGCTTTTTGCAACCGGCCAGCTTTTTCAGCATCTCTTTGTCCTCCACCACGATAAATTCCCATGGATTGCTGCTTTTCGAAGCGGGTGACATCAATGCAGCTTTCAATAATAACTCTACTTCTTCCGGTTTCAACAGTTCTCCGGTATATTTGCGCGTACTTCTACGTCTTTTGAGTAATTCGTTTAGTTGGCTCATAATTAGTTTGAATTTATTGATACAAAGATAGATGAAAAAAACGATTTCGGGTTTAACCTATGGGAATTCATAAACGTAAAGTCAGTAAAACGCGAATCAAAAAAATCCATTATAGATTAACGCTTTGCATCTTTGTAATTAGGAATAAAAAAAAATCCCCGACCGATAAGATCGGCCAGGGACTTGTATTTGATGTTGGGAAAGAAACCAAATTACAATACGTTGGTTTGTTTCAGGATATCGTTAGTTGCACGAACAGCTGCAGCGCTTTTTTCGAAAGCAGCTTTTTCAGCATCGTTCAATTTCAGTTCGATGATTTTTTCAACACCGTTTTTACCGATTACGACGGGAACACCGATACAGATATCTTCTTGTCCGTATTCGCCTTCTAGCAATACGCATGAAGGGATCACTTTTTTCTGGTCACGGATAATCGATTCTACTACTGAAGCAGCGGCAGCGCCCGGAGCATACCATGCTGAAGTTCCCAACAGTTTGGTCAATGTAGCACCACCTACCATAGTATCAGCAGATACCTTCTCAAGTTCTTCAGCGCTTAATATTTCAGAAGCGGGGATACCTTTGTAGTTAGCCAGTCTTGTCAGGGGGATCATGGTGGTGTCGCCGTGTCCACCGATTACCATACCTTCTACTTCGTTCATGTTGGCATTCAGCGCTTTGCTCAGGTAGCAACGGAAGCGTGAGCTGTCGAGTGCTCCACCCATACCGAATACCTGATTCTTTGGAAGTCCGGTTGCTTTCAATGCAAGGTAAGTCATGGTGTCCATAGGATTACTTACCACGATGATAAATGCATTGGGTGAATATTTCAGGATGTTTTCAGCCACGTTTTTCACGATGCCTGCGTTTACACCGATCAACTCTTCGCGAGTCATGCCCGGTTTGCGGGGAATACCTGATGTGATAACAACTACGTCAGATCCGGCAGTTTGAGAATAGTCGCCGGTAGTTCCGGTGAGTTTAGTATCAAAATCGAGTAAAGCAGATGTCTGGAACATATCCAGGATCTTACCTTCGGCAAATCCTTCTTTAATGTCCAATAAAACTACTTCGTTTGCCACTTCGTTGACAGCCAGTACATTTGCGCAGGTTGCACCAACGGCACCGGCTCCTACTACGGTTACTTTTGACATAATATTTTACTATTTATTAAGTTAGAGTATGTGCTATTTTTAATGTGCGCAAATGTACAATAAATGATTTGATTGCAGAAATATTTCCGTATTCATATTCGTTTAAAGATTATTAATTTGGAACCCTTTTTCCTCTAAAACCACTACATTTGCAGCGGATTTTCAGTAAAAAGTGGATTTATGACGAAAAATAACAAATGGTTGGTGGCTTCACTGATTGTATTGCTACTGATTGTGGTCGGTACTGTCGTGTATATTATGCGCCAACAGAGTGAAATAAATGGATTAGTTCAAGAATTTGATATTCAGAAAAGCGAACTCGAAGATGAGTACTCTCAACTAGCTGTTCAATACGAGGGTTATAACAAGACGAATATTCACAATGACTCATTGTTTACCCTGTATGAAAATGAAAAAACAAAGGTTCAACGCCTGCTCGAAGAGTTACATACTGTAAAATCGACTAATGTACATCGCATCAGTCAGTTGAAAAAAGAATTGCTTACAGTTCGTGCTGTGTTGAGGACCTATGTTGCGCAGATTGATTCATTGAATAAGCAAAACAAAGAACTTCAGGCTGAGAATAAAGATGTGAAGCAGCGTTTTTCAGAAGCTAGTCAGACCGTTTCTCAATTGTCGAAAGAAAAACGGGATTTATCGGATAAGGTTTCATTGGCAGCACAGTTGAGTGCTACTGATATCAGTGCCACGGGATTGAATAAACGCGGGAAATCGACCAATAAGGTAGATAAAATGACACAGATTATGGTTAATCTGAAAATTGCACGAAACGTGACTGCTGCTACCGGTGAGAAGTTTGTCTATCTCCGTATCATGAAACCCGATAACGATATCCTGACAAAAAACAGGATGGATGTATTCCGTTACGAGAATCGCGATATTAACTATTCTTGCCGCCGGGTGTTTGAGTATGCCGGAGAAGATATTCCTCTTACGCTATACTGGGATGTGCAGGAATATCTCTACCCGGGTGATTATAGGGTAGACGTTTTTGTCGACGGTAATATGGTTGGCAGTCGAAGTTTTAAATTAGAGAAATAGGTTCTAAATAACTGATAGTCATACGCACCTGAGATACATTCAGGTGCGTTTTTTTTGAGAAGGCTTTTTTTATCTGAATTTAAGTCTTCTTTATTTCAATTAAGATGTCATATTAAGTGCCTGAATAATTGGTTTTGTTGCACATATTAATTACTTTTGTGCGGTTTGACTTTGAGCAGGTATATTTATCCCCAATCCATGAAGCAATATTTAGATTTATTAGAACGGGTGCTGCACGAGGGTGTTCGCAAGGAAGATCGTACGGGAACAGGTACGATTAGTGTTTTTGGTCATCAGATGCGTTTCAATCTCGAAGAAGGCTTTCCGATGCTCACCACAAAAAAACTCCATCTGAAGTCAATTATCCATGAACTACTCTGGTTCCTCTCCGGTGATACCAATGTGAAATATTTGCAGGAAAACGGGGTTCGTATCTGGAATGAGTGGGCGGACGAAAATGGCGATTTGGGTCATGTGTACGGTTTTCAATGGCGTTCGTGGCCTGATTATGAAGGAGGCTCGATTGACCAGATTACCGAAATTATCGACACTATAAAAAATAATCCCGATTCACGTCGCATCATTGTTAGTGCCTGGAATGTGGCCGATATTAAGAATATGAAGCTGCCGCCCTGTCACGCATTCTTCCAATTCTACGTAGCCGACGGTCGTTTGAGCCTGCAACTCTATCAGCGCAGTGCTGACGTATTTCTCGGTGTTCCTTTCAACATTGCCTCATATGCTTTGCTTTTACAGATGGTGGCTCAGGTGACCGGACTGAAAGCGGGCGATTTTGTCCATACTTTTGGCGATGTGCATATCTACTCCAATCACATAGAACAAGTTAAACTTCAGTTGAGTCGCGATCCGAGGTCATTGCCCCGCATGACGATCAATCCGGAGGTGAAAGATATTTTCTCGTTTAAATATGAGGACTTTACGTTGAGCGATTACGATCCGCATCCTCATATTAAAGCCGAAGTTTCAATATAATCATTTAATAATAGGTAAGCTATGTCAACAATTTCAGTTATTTGCGCCCTCGCCGAAGATCGTGGCATTGGGAGAAAGCAAGAGCTTTTATGGCGCCTGCCCAACGACATGAGACGGTTTAAGACTTTAACCGAAGGTCATATCGTTGTTATGGGCCGTAAAACATTTGAATCGTTGCCGAAAGGTGCGTTGCCTAATCGGAAAAACATTGTGCTGAGTTCTATGCCCGAAGCTATGGGAGCTACCTGCATATCTTGTACATCGATGGAGGAGGCTATTCAGTTAAGCGAATCGGACAAAGAAATTTTCATTATTGGTGGAGCCGGAGCATATCAGGAAGCTTTAGGATTAGCTGATAAAATGTACCTTACCTTTGTACACGCAACGTTTCCTGATGCAGATGTGTATTTCCCTGAAGTTAACTACGATGAGTGGGAAGAGGTAAAACGTGAAGATCATCCAGCAGATGAAAAACATGCTTACGCTTATACCTTCGTCGATTTTGTGAAAAAAAAATAAGATGAAACCCTGCTTCTTCTCTGTCGAAGGAGGGATTATAAATGTAAATCAAATGAACCGCCTCACCCCGATCCTCTAAAGGGATGATCAGGGTGAGGCTTTTTTATAGTCAAAGCGCTAAGGATTGCGAATTAATCACTTTGAATTTTAGGGTTAAAAGAGATTTTAGGTCCTGTTTATAGACATGGATTTGCTCAAAAAAATTGAGCAATGCTTTCTTGAATTCATTTTTGGTTCTGAAGAATCCTGTGTTGATGATCTTCTTTCTCATAAACTTCCAAAGCCGTTCTATCAGGTTCAAATTTGGGGAGTATGCCGGAAGGAATATCTGTTCTAATCTTTCATTAGCAGACAACCATTCTTTTAAGGCTGCATTTTTATAATACCTGGCATTATCACTGATCACCTTGATTTTCTTGTCCGGATGTTTTGCAAGTAATTTCGCGTAGAGTTCCTGGGTACTTTGCGCATTGACTGAATTAGATTCAACAATCTCAATATCAGTTACATCCAAAGCATTTAAAGCACCGTTGATATTCACCCGATCCCTGCCGCTGACAGTCGGCTGTTCCCGTTCTTTCCCTTTTTCTATCCAGGCAAATGTACTACGACTGTTGTGTGTGGGATGCACACCGTCAATATAATATATGATGATTTCTCCTTTTTCTTCTTCTTCCAGAAGAGTAGGAAGGGTTTCTTGTAAGAATTGTTCTTGCTTTTCAGCTTTAGCTTCACACGGAACCTCCGTTGTTATAGTCAAAGCGCTAAGGATTGCGAATTAATCACTTTGAATTTTAGGGTTAAAAGAGATTTTAGGTCCTGTTTATAGACATGGATTTGCTCAAAAAAATTGAGCAATGCTTTCTTGAATTCATTTTTGGTTCTGAAGAATCCTGTGTTGATGATCTTCTTTCTCATAAACTTCCAAAGCCGTTCTATCAGGTTCAAATTTGGGGAGTATGCTGGAAGGAATATCTGTTCTAATCTTTCATTAGCAGACAACCATTCTTTTAAGGCTGCATTTTTATAATACCTGGCATTATCACTGATCACCTTGATTTTCTTGTCCGGATGTTTTGCAAGTAATTTCGCGTAGAGTTCCTGGGTACTTTGCGCATTGACTGAATTAGATTCAACAATCTCAATATCAGTTACATCCAAAGCATTTAAAGCGCCGTTGATATTCACCCGATCCCTGCCGCTGACAGTCGGCTGTTCCCGTTCTTTCCCTTTTTCTATCCAGGCAAATGTACTACGACTGTTGTGTGTGGGATGCACACCGTCAATATAATATATGATAATTTCTCCTTTTTCTTCTTCTTCCAGAAGAGTAGGAAGGGTTTCTTGTAAGAATTGTTCTTGCTTTTCAGCTTTAGCTTCACACGGAACCTCCGTTGTTAGTTTGTAACTATAACCGATACGGTGAAGCAGATCTCTTACTCCACTTACGCTATATCTTACCTTAAAATGGGTACGGATATACTCGATAATTTGTTTACATTCTGTATAAAGCGTTCGATCTAATTCTGACCTAAGGCGACTCAACTCTATACAACTCAATAAGCCCCACCTCCCTTTGTAGTTAGTTTCCAGATAGATATCTAATCCATCTGTATCATAAGCTTGTTTATATCTATAGACAGTACTACCGTCTATTCCTAAATCCTCTGCTATTTCGGTTACCGATCTCCCTTTATCCAAGAGTAACAGAACGGTTATACGAATGTATTTCAATTTGTCTGAAACGCTCCGTTGTAGCTTACTGAGTAAATCCCGCTCTGACGGGCTTAAAAATCTTTCCATGAAACAAAGTTAGTGACTTCTCCTTTTGTCGCAATTCTATTCGGCTTTACTATAGTTTGTAACTATAACCGATACGGTGAAGCAGATCTCTTACTCCACTTACGCTATATCTTACCTTAAAATGGGTACGGATATACTCGATAATTTGTTTACATTCTGTATAAAGCGTTCGATCTAATTCTGACCTAAGGCGACTCAACTCTATACAACTCAATAAGCCCCACCTCCCTTTGTAGTTAGTTTCCAGATAGATATCTAATCCATCTGTATCATAAGCTTGTTTATATCTATAGACAGTACTACCGTCTATTCCTAAATCCTCTGCTATTTCGGTTACCGATCTCCCTTTATCCAAGAGTAACAGAACGGTTATACGAATGTATTTCAATTTGTCTGAAACGCTCCGTTGTAGTTTACTGAGTAAATCCCGCTCTGACGGGCTTAAAAATCTTTCCATGAAACAAAGTTAGTGACTTCTCCTTTTGTCGCAATTCTATTCGGCTTTACTATAATAATACAATGAACATAATATTGTTTGACGGAAGAAGTCGTGCCGACTTGCTTCCGTTTACTTTTACCAGACCTGTTGCTGAGATTCGCGTCGGCATACTGACTATTCGCGAGAAGTGGGCGAAGGTGTTCAAAGCTGACTTTTCTTATTTGACCGAAGATTATTTGGTAGAAAAGTTTCCGTTGGTGGAAACCGAACAAAACCTTTATGTGGCGGGAAATGTACTACCTTCCATCGAGTTAGTCGATGCATTGCTTCATCTGAATGAAGGAGAAATCCTTTACCAGGAAGAAACGATGATTGCTTGTCGTGGTAATCGCGAAACATTTAATCAGTCGACCACAGATAATCGGATTGAGTATAAGAGAAAGTTGACTGCGATCAATCAGGTACATGATATATTTACCCTGAACGGTGAAGCCATGGAAGCCGACTTTCGCTTGTTGACACACGGTCGCCCAAGCGCAGCCCTAAGTTCCACTGTGCAGGTGATCGGGGAGACACACTTTGCTGATGGCTTTCCCAAGCTTTTTGTAGAAGAAGGCGTAACTATCGAATGTGCTACCATTAACCTGAAAAACGGACCCGTTTATCTGGGAAAGGATGTCGAAATAATGGAAGGTTCACACATTCGCGCTCCGTTTGCAGCCTGCGAACATGCGGTGGTGAATATGGGGACCAAGATATACGGAGCCACCACGCTTGGTCCTTACTGTAAAGTGGGAGGGGAGCTCAACAATGTGGTGATGTTTGGTTATTCGAATAAGGCTCACGACGGTTTTCTCGGTAATGCCGTGATCGGAGAATGGTGTAATCTGGGAGCCGGTACCGAATCGTCGAACCTGAAGAACGATTATACAGAGGTGAAACTCTGGAACTATCCTACACGCCGTTTTCTGAAAACAGGATTGCAGTTCTGCGGCCTGATGATGGGTGACTATTCAAAAGCGGGAATCAATACGATGTTCAACACCGCGACTGTGCTCGGCGTGGGTTGCAACATCTACGGATCGGATTTCCCGAGAACATTTATACCTTCGTTTAGCGAAGGTGGAGCTTCGGGTTTCAAGAAAGCCGCGATGAAGAATTTCTTCACGACACTTGAAAAAGTCAAAGGTCGTCGCGGTCAGGAGTTGACCGGTGCAGATCGGAAGATTTGTGAGGCGATTCTGGCGGAGGATGTATAAGTGATTGAGCAGGCAATTGAACCCAAATAGATGCTTGGTTACTTTGTTATAATCATGTGTTTTATAACAAGACGCCCGGCCTTCCAAACAGGAAAGCCGGGCGTATATATTATAAGAGTGGGGGGATTAAAGGATAAGTACTATTCCTTCACAAACTTCCCGTTCTTCCATGTAAATTTACATGCCGGTTTGAGCAGTGGCATGATGCGTTTGTAGTCTGCTTTACTCAGGTAATTTTCCGCATCCAGTGTAACAGTCAGTTCGTTCGACTCTTTCGAGAACGAAAAGTCGTAGAAGGTTAGGTCTAAAGCCGACAATGCTGTCGGATCATTCTTCCCGGCTAAGGCCTGTGTGTTAATGAAATCCTCGAGCGTGAATTTGGGTAACACATCCGCAGTCTCGATCTTCATCCACGTTGAGGTGAAAAACTGGATACGACTGTCGTTTGCATTTCCACTTACAGTCTGAATGATGGCGATTACTTTTACCGAATCGTTGAGTGGCAACAGTTTCATTTGCCCTGTGGCCGATTGGTTCAGTTGCAGCTTTAAATAGTCGTCGGAAAGCTCTTTTAGTTCGGTTTGTCCTTTTAATAAGTTTTCCACCTTTGCTGTCTTTCCTGCTTTATAGAAGTCAATCAGATCTTTGCGGTTGTTTGCACTCAGATAATTGAAAATATCATCGGGCATACTGGTGAAGAAAGGCGAAATGTATTGTGCTGAGGCATTCAGCGTGAACACTGTAACGAACAGAGCAAGCAGTATTTTTTTCATAAGATGGAAGCCCCCTGAATCCCCCGATGGGGGACTTATGAAAGAGCGTATTAGCTTTGGATTAGTAATATAGCCTTTTTCTCCTCCCCAATTAGGGAGATTGGAAGGGGCTTTTTTATTTCGATCCCAAATATAAGAAAAACATCCCCAATAATACCAATACCACATCGATAGCTTTGCTTTTGATGTTCTTTTCTCTTAAAAAGAGAGCGCCGCAGATGAATGAGACCACCACACCGCTTCGACGTACCATCGAAACAATGGAAATCATCGAATCGTCGTAGCTCAGAGCGTAGAAGTAGACAAAGTCAGCCAGGCATAGAAAAACCGAAATCAGGATAATGCTCCAGCGCCATTCGAACGGGGTGGATTTATCGCGTTGCGGATACCACATTACCATCAGGATAACTGCCATTATTGCAAACTGGTAAAATGTGTACCATACCTGTACGGTCATTGGATCGAAGTTTTTCAACAGGTATTTATCGTATAATCCGCTCACAGCCCCCGTTATGGTACCTAATATGATAAACAGTATCCATTTGTTGCTTCTGAAATGAATACCCTCTTTTTTACCGGTTAGCGAAAGCAGGTAGAACGAGGAAATAGAGATCAGCACCCCGATCCATTGATTCAGATTCAATCGTTCGGCAAAGATAATGAGAGCTCCCAATAGCACCAATATCGGTTGAGTAGCTTTAATGGGACCGGTAATGGTAATGGGCAGGTGTTTGGTGGCAAAGTAGGTAAAGATCCATGACGAAAGCACAATGACGGCTTTCAGGATCAGATAGAGGTGCGTCTGAAAATCAATACGCGGCACATAGATTAACGTTCCTTTTAGCCACTCGGGTTGCGCAAATGAGATAATCACAATCGGCAGAAAGAACAGACTGCTGAATAAGGTGTTGAGAAACAATACCGGAATCACAGCATTGTGATTCAACGATGTCTTTTTGAAAAAATCATACATGCCTAATAAGGCAGCTGACATAAAAGCGAGTAATAACCACATGTCTTTTTAAGTTATACGTTTTACGTTGCAGGTTTTAGGTTTTCCGGTATGCGATTTATGGTTATAGGATTGGTGTGAATGGAGTAAGATGGTTGGAAGCGAAAGCTCAATATTTCCAGATAATCAGCTTATTGATGCATTAATATGTTCTCCGGATATTCAATATCTACCAGGAATAGAGCCTGGCCAGGAGCTGAAGTTCCGGCTTTGCCACGGTCCTTTAATTCGATGATTTTGCGGAATCCATCAATGTCTATTTTGTTGCGTCCAACCTCAAAGAGAGTTCCCACTACAGCGCGAACCATGTTACGAAGAAAACGATCTGCCTGAATAGTGAATACCCAAACATCATTTTCTTTTATCCATTGAGCGTGCATTATACGACAGTTGTTGGTCTTTACATCGGTATGCAGTTTACTGAAGCTGGTAAAGTCAATGTATTCGAATAGCGTTTGTGCGGCTTCATTCATTTTCATGAAATCCATTGTCCCGTGAATCTTGTGGGCAAGATCTCCCCGGAATACATCCTTTTTGTCTGTGACATAATACTTGTAGGTGCGGGAAAGGGCGTCGAAGCGTGCGTGAGCATCGGGTTTCACTTCTTGGATGTGTGATATAGCGATATCGCGTGGCAACAGTCGGTTAAGCTTCTCGCTTAACTGGCTTGGGTCTGCTAATGGAGATTCAATGTCGAAATGAGCTACCATCAGTGCGGCATGTACTCCGGCATCGGTACGTCCGGCACCTGTAATACCAATAGGTTGCCGAAGAAGCGTTGAGAGTGCTTTCTCCAACTCTTCCTGCACGGTTATGCCATTGGGTTGGATTTGCCATCCGCAATAGTTTTTGCCATTGTATGAAAGATAAATGAAATAGCGGTGCATTCTATAGTCTGTAGTCGTTAGTTGTGAGTCGTGAGTCGTGAGTCATAATTTGAGGGATGTCAGTAAAATATGAGTCATCCAAATGCCATTCTTTAAAAAGAAAAAAGCTGCAAATACTTTCTGTGGAAGCACTTGCAGCCTTTGATGCGTTATGAAAAGATTATTTTTTCGACTTATAACGTTTATTCAACATTTCAATGACTTCCTGAGTGATGTTGTAGGCATCTTTTGCATACAATACGTTGTCGAAAGCCGTGTTGCTAAGAATCAGGTGATAACCTTTTTCTTTGTTATATTCTTTAAGGAACGCGTTCACAGAGTCGCGAAGTTGTTCGTTCATTTTTTGTTGTTCCGCCATCAAAGCAGATGAAAGGCGCTGATCTAATTGTTGTAGTTCCTGTTGTTTTTTCATCAGGCGTTGTTGTTCGCTTTCCGCTCTATCGCGTGACAGGAAAGCATTGTTTTCTACTTTCTTCTGGAACTCGGCCATCTCAGCCTGGAGTACACGACCTTTTTCTGTCAGGTTGGCGCGTGAATTTTCTTGTTTGCGAAGGAGAGCTTCGTTAAGGTCTTTTGCAAAGTCATAGTGAGTAAGCAAAGAATCTACATTCACGTAAGCAATAGGAAGTTTCGTATATTTCACAGAATCGCCAACTTTGATAAGGCTTTGTGTTTCCGAAGATTTTTTATTTGAAGAAAAGTGTAAAACAAATAAGATGATAATTGCTACAGCTAATACTCCATTCAGAATGTAATTAATATTTTTCATAATTAAAGGTGATGGTTTCTAATGTGTTATTTAAAATGGTTTTTCAAGGTTGTTTCCGTTCCTATTCATCGACAGAAGAGGCTCAATTTAATTCCTTTTTTGCTTTAATGTCTGATTACTCCGTTGGTGTGTTGGGGGTACGATCGGTTTTGTGAAAAACACGTGAATGCCCAACTGCAGTACGGAAATCAAAACGATAAACCAAACGGGGGCAAAACGTACCACATACCCGAATTTTTAAGGTTTGGGTTGCAAATATACAATGATTCATTTGGAAATATCAACTTATTGGGCTTTAGATTCTTTTAAAAATCGGGAGTGAATTCGGTATTTAATCATTTTTAATTGTTTATAGTTCGGGTTATCCCCGATTAAATTTCTACTTTCGGGCATTGAAAATTTAGAGTTATGACAATTAAAGATTTGAATCCAAGGATAGTTTGGTCCTTTTTTGAAGAGATTACGAAAGTACCTCGTCCTTCCAAAAAAGAGGGACTGATAATAGCATATTTGCAGAAGTTTGCTGCTGAAAGAGGTTTTGCCTGTAAATCAGACAGCGTAGGTAATATATTGATTATGAAACCTGCCACTCCTGGCTATGAGCAACTTCCTGCGGTTGTGTTACAATCGCATGTGGACATGGTTTGTGAGAAAAACAGTGATGTGTCGCACAATTTCGACACAGATCCCATTCAAACTGTAGTCGATGATGAATGGTTGAAAGCTAAAGGTACGACTCTCGGTGCAGATAATGGCATCGGTGTAGCAACGCAATTGGCATTGCTGGCTTCGGATAATGTACAACATGGAGCGATAGAGTGTCTATTTACAGTAGATGAAGAGACAGGATTAACCGGCGCTTTTGCTTTAGAGAAAGATTTCTTTACCGGTAAGATCTTACTAAATCTTGATTCGGAAGAGGAGGGAGAGGTATTTATTGGTTGTGCGGGTGGAATT
Organism: Bacteroidales bacterium; assembly: GCA_963668555.2. GTDB lineage: Bacteria > Bacteroidota > Bacteroidia > Bacteroidales > UBA7332 > CAXXIC01. The sequence continues at coordinate 1,213,265 of CAXXIC010000001.1, read as the reverse complement.
GATTCTACCATATTATTTCCATATGAAAAGGTGAAAACACCCGAAGGTCAGTTCTTTTTCAGAGTTGCGGTTTCAAAATTGAAAGGCGGACATTCCGGTGATGATATAGATAAAGGTTTAGCTAATGCCAATCAACTTTTGTCAAGATATTTATGGGACTTGAATGAGAAATTCGGATTGACTTTGGCGGAAATCAGCGGAGGTAATCTGCGCAATGCGATTCCCCGCGAAGCGAAAGCTTATGCTGCAATCCCTTATAAATACAGGGAACCTTTGCGTATTGAATTGAATCACTATCTCGCCGATCTGGAAGATGAGTATAAGACTACTGAACCAACCTTGAGAATTGATTTGGAATCAGATTCTGCTCCGGAATTCTGTATGGATAAAGCGGATTCTGATAAATTGATCAGTGCGCTTTACTCTTGCCCCAATGGTGTACAGGCAATGAGCCGGACAATCCCCGGCCTGGTAGAAACCTCTACCAACCTGGCTTCAGTGGAGATGTTGCCGGATAATTCGGTCAGGATTGTGACCAGTCAGCGCAGTTCCATCGAATCGGCTAAATATGATATTGCTCATCGCGTAGAATCCCTCTTTAAATTGATTGGCGCAACCGTATCGCATGGTGACGGGTATCCCGGTTGGACACCCAATGCGGATTCTCCAATATTGAAAGTGGCTGTTGAAACACACAAAGAGCTTTTCGGTTATGAGCCCAAAATCAAAGCCATCCATGCCGGACTGGAGTGTGGATTATTTCTAGAAAAGTATCCGGCATTGGACATGATTTCCATTGGGCCGACTCTTCGCGGTGTCCATTCCCCCGACGAGCGCATCCATATTCCTTCTGTTGAGAAGTTTTGGCAACACCTTTTGGCGATATTGAAAAATATTCCGGTGAAATAAGCGTTTTGATTTTATTGCAAGTGCTCAAGCTTGATGCATAAATATTATTACAATGAAGCTGATTTATAGATTGTTTTTTCCTTTGCTTTGCCTGATTGCTATATTCTCCATGGGCTCATGCAGCAGCGAACTTGATTTTTCCACCAATCCGGCTGATAAGCTGAGCTTTTCGGCTGATACGGTACGTTTCGATACCGTTTTCACACAAATAGGATCTTCGACAAGGCAGTTTCGTATTTATAACCGGAATAATAAACCGCTTAAAATAGAATCAATTGATTTAGATGGAGGTGATAAATCTGCTTTTTCTGTAGTAGTGGATGGTCGTCGTGAAACGCATTTCGACAATGTAGAGATCGGAGCAAAAGATAGTTTGTTTGTTTTTGTGGAAGTAACAGTTAATCCGCAAAGCAGTAATAATCCTATTCTGATTTCCGATTCATTAGTATTTCGCCTGAATGGAAATCAACAAAGAGTACGTTTGGAGGCTTACGGGCAGAATGTGAAAATTTTGCGCGGAAAAACCATCCTGAATGATACCACTTTGACAGGTGAACGACCGTTTTTGATTTACGACAGTTTGATCGTAGCTAAGAGTACCAAACTGACTCTTGGTTCCGGAGTTAAACTTTTCTTCCACGATAAAGCTTTTTGTCGTGTTGATGGACAAATTATTTCGAATGGAACAGTTGAGAAACCGGTTGTTTTCAGAGGTGATCGCATGGATAATATGCTTTCCGACTTACCATATGATTTATATTCCGGTCAATGGGGCGGAGTTTCCATTAGCACAGAGAGTTATGATAATGTGATGGAATATACTCAAATCCGGAATGGCCAATATGCTTTGCGACTCGATTCAGCAGCAACTAACAATCAAAAGCTAACATTGCTAAATTGTAAATTTACCAATGTTACCGGAGCTGTTTTATCTGCCTATAATTGTAAAGTGACAGCTTATGGTTGTGAATTTTCAAATGGCGGAGAAGATGTGGTTGCTCTTACCGGTGGAATTTATGATTTTGTACATTGTACAATGATGAATTACTTTTTATTTGGTAGCGAAAGTCCTACAGCTGTTCGTCTTTGTAATTATAAACTAACCGGAGATGGTGCCTGGAATTTTTTCCCTTTAAAGCAGGCTAATTTTAGTAATTGCATTTTGTCGGGGCGAAAAACTACTGAAATCGATTTAGACAACAAACCCAAAGGATACGCGATAAATACCGATTTCAAATACCATTTCGATTATTGTTCGATAAAAGCAGATGGGGAAGATGATGCTGATTTCGTTTCTACCTTATGGAATAAAGATCCCAAGTTTATCAATGTTGGCGAAAACTACCGTTTTGATCTCCGACTAGATTCGCTTTCGGAAGCGATAGATCAAGGACGATATGGAACTGCGCAAGCTTGCCCGACGGATATGTTTGGCAATTCCCGACTTGCTGACGGTAAACCCGACTTAGGTGCATACGAGCGGATTAAAAAATAACTTCAGATAATTCACTGACCAGGCAACGCGTTACCTGTTACTCCATTTAAAGGAATGAGTGGCAGGTAGCGCGTTGTTGTTTTTAATACTTCTGCTATGAGAAAACTGTTACTATCTATTTCCCTTTTTCTGTCTGTTTCGGGGATATTCAGTCAGGAAGCTTTGCGGGTCATGTTTTATAATACCGAGAATCTATTCGATTGTAAACACGATTCGCTGAAAGCCGACGAAGATTTTTTACCTAATTCCACTCACTTTTGGACCTATTCCCGTTATCGAAAAAAGTTGGATAATACAGCAAAAGTCATTACCGCTGTAGGGGAGTGGGAAGCTCCGGCTTTAGTCGGGCTTTGTGAGGTTGAAAATGATTCTGTAATTTATGATCTCACACATAGATCTCCACTAAGAAACCAGTCTTATCGCTATATTGTGACTAACTCGCCGGACCGAAGAGGAATCGATGTGGCGTTACTCTATCAACGGGATCAATTTAAGTTGCTGGCTTCAAAGTCGCATAGGGTTCCGCTAAAGCATCCGACGCGTGATATTTTGCATGTGACAGGGCAGGTGATTAATGGCGATACGCTGGATGTTTTCGTCTGTCATTTCCCATCACGTTTAGGCGGTGAAAATGAAACCAATCTATTGCGGATTACTGCTGCAAAGGTGTTGAGGGAAAAAGCAGATTCGGTCATTTCGGTAAGAAAACATCCCGGGATAATAATCATGGGTGACTTTAATGACTATCCCGATTGCGAAAGCATCTACAAAACATTAGAAGCCAAATCTCCCGCTGATAGTGTTTCCCATTTTGTTAACCTGATGTATCCGTTGCTAGATGATAAAGATCATGGTAGCCACAAGTTCCAGTCGGAGTGGGGGATATTGGATCAAATCATAGTGAACCGTTCGTTACTGAATTCATCCCGCATTCAGATTAAAGAGGGAAAAGCAAACATCTTTCGTGCTCCGTTTTTAATGGAAGAAGATAAAACTTATGGTGGCGAACGCCCGTTTCGTACTTATTTAGGGCCCCGGTACCAAGGTGGGTTTAGTGATCACTTGCCAGTGTGGATGGATGTGGTGGTGGACAAGCCCTGTCCCAAGTAGGATAACCTTTGTCCTACTTAGGACGAGAGTCGTCCGGGTTGGGACAGTCTTTGTCCTAGTTATTTCTATTTAAAACCTTTTCCACCTGAAAAACACACCTCTACATTCGAATTGATTCTCATAAAGCACTTTTTTTTGTACCTTTGTCCGCCTGTTTTATGGTATGGGAGTAAGATTCTTTCTTCCTGTGTAAAAGACTTGAAAATCAGAAAAATAATATATCATCAATGGAATTAGCAAGTAAATACAATCCGGCTGAAGTAGAAGATAAATGGTACAGCTATTGGATGGCGAATAATCTTTTCTCCTCGAAACCCGATGGTCGCGAACCTTATTGTATCGTGATCCCCCCGCCCAACGTAACGGGTGTGCTCCACATGGGACACATGCTCAACAATACCATTCAGGATATTCTCGTCCGTCGTGCACGCATGATGGGAAAGAATGCCTGCTGGGTGCCGGGTACTGACCATGCTTCGATTGCGACTGAGGCGAAAGTGGTAGCTAAACTTGCTGAAGAAGGTAAGGATAAAAATAATACTTCGCGTGAAGAATTCCTTGAAGAAGCATGGAAGTGGACAGATAAATATGGTGGTATCATTCTTGAACAGTTAAAAAAATTAGGTGCATCCTGCGATTGGGAGCGCAGGGCCTTCACTATGGATCCTCAAAGATCTGAAAGTGTGATTAAAGTGTTTGTTGACCTCTACAATAAAGGCTTGATTTACCGGGGTGTTCGTATGGTTAATTGGGATCCCAAAGCCCTTACTGCTCTTTCAGATGAAGAGGTAGTATTCAAAGAGCAAAATGGTAAGTTATATTATCTAAAATATAAAGTAGAGTTTGATAGTGAGGATAGATATATTGTTGTCGCAACAACCCGTCCAGAAACAATACTAGGAGATTCTGCTGTTTGCATTAATCCCAATGACCCACGTTATAGATGGCTTAAGGGTAAGAGGGTCGTAGTTCCTTTGATAAATAGGTCTGTGGATATTATCGAAGATGAATACGTAGATATGGATTTTGGAACTGGTTGTTTAAAAGTAACTCCAGCTCATGATGTTAATGACTATTTACTTGGAGAAAAGTATGGATTGAATATTATTGACATTTTCAATAATGATGGAACATTAAATAATAACGGAGAGCAATATTCAGGATTGGATCGATTTGAAGTTCGCAAAAAGATAGAGCAAGATTTGATCGATGCAGGATTGATGGAAAAAGTAGAAGCCTATACTAATAAAGTTGGGTTTTCGGAACGTACACATGTGCCCATTGAACCGAAACTCTCGATGCAGTGGTTTCTTAAAATGGAAGAATTGGCGAAACCCGCTTTGGATGCCGTGATGAACGATGACATCAAACTGGTTCCCGCGAAATTCAAAAATACCTACCGTCACTGGATGGAGAACGTGAAAGACTGGTGTATTTCGCGTCAGTTGTATTGGGGACATCGCATCCCAGTTTGGCATTATCCTGAAGAAATTAAAAATGAATATACACTTCCTACAAAGTTTAATTTTGTTGTTGCTGAAAACGAAGCTGAAGCAAAACTTAAAATTGAACAAAAATATAGAGAAAATGGGTATTCTGATGAAGACATAAGAAAAGCGATCAAGTTCTTTGTAAAACAAGACCCAGACTGTCTCGACACCTGGTTCTCATCTTGGTTGTGGCCGATTTCCGTATTTGACGGTATTTCTAATCCCGAAAACGAAGAGATTAAATATTACTATCCGACCAACGACTTGGTAACCGGTCCCGATATCCTTTTCTTTTGGGTGGCGCGGATGATTATCTCCGGATACGAATACCGTAATGATATGCCGTTCAAAAACGTTTACCTGACCGGTATCGTTCGCGACAAACTCGGACGTAAAATGTCCAAATCACTGGGGAACTCTCCTGAACCGCTTGACCTGATCAGTACCTACGGGGCAGATGGCGTGCGCATGGGGATGATGCTTGCAGCACCTGCCGGTAACGATATTCACTTCGACGAAGCGCTTTGCGAGCAAGGTCGTAACTTCAACAATAAAATCTGGAACGCTTTCCGTCTGGTAAAAGGCTGGCAAGTGGATGAAACGTTACCTCAACCCCAATCGGCTGCCATTGCTATCAAATGGTTCGATGCCCTGTTGAGCAAAACCATTGACGTGGTAAATGATTCCATGGATAAATACCGCATTTCGGAGGCGTTGATGGAAGTGTACAAGCTCTTCTGGGACGAATTCTCATCGTGGTATCTCGAAATGATCAAGCCGGGTTATCAGTTGCCGATTGATAAAGCGACTTACGATGCCACGCTCGGATTCTTCGATGCATTATTGAAGTTGCTTCATCCATATATGCCTTTCATCACCGAAGAGCTTTGGCAGGCGACCTACGAGCGTGCTGCAGGGGAAAGTCTGATGACACAGCTTTTACCCGAAGCAAAACCGTTCGATGCGAAACTGATTGCAGAGATTGAAGTTGCTAAAGAGATCATCACCGGTGTAAGAAACGTTCGCGCTTCAAAGAATATTCCTCAAAAAGAAGCCGTTGGCCTTGAGATTTTAGGAGATCACGATGCCGCGTACGATTCCGTTATTCAGAAATTGAGTAATCTATCTGCTATAAGTAAATGTACTGTAAAGTCAGTCGGAGCAGTTTCCTTTCTGGTTGGGACATCCGAATATGCCGTTCCGCTCGGAAATCTGCTGAATGTGGAAGAGGAAATCAAAAAGCTGAACGATGAGCTGGAATACAACAAAGGCTTCCTTATTTCGGTTATGAGGAAGCTGAGCAACGAGAAATTTGTTGCCAATGCCAAACCCGAAGTCGTGCAGGCTGAACGCAAGAAACAGGCCGATGCCGAGAGCAAGATTAAATCGCTCGAAGAAAGCATCGCTGCTTTACAAAAATAAGCATGAATAAGCCCCGGTAGAACCTCAAACTCTATCGGGGTTTATTTTGTTTTATCGGTATAATTTCTATCTTTGTAGGTAGTTAACTAAACTGAAATGAAGAAGCATTCTATTTTGTACACTCTTTTTCTGGGCTTTGTTTTTACTTCTTGTCAAACTGTTTCAGTTATAACTATAGAAGTGAAACGTCCGGCAGAAATCTCCATTCCGGAAGATGTGCAGAAGGTGGTTGTGGTTAATAATGTAGAGGATCAACCCGATGATTATGGTCATAAGGCTTTAAGCTCCAATGGTACAACCAGTAAAGAATCGAATCCGAAATTTAAAACAGCAGGGTTGGGAGACCTGTTTACCAACGAACTGGCAGCCAGGTTAAACTCTATTCATTGGTTTACGGTATACAAGCAGAAGTTGGGCGCTCCTTCTTACAAAACTTTCCTGGAAGAGTTGCCCTTGAATAATTCACAGATTCAGGAATTGAAAGATTCGACTCAGTCTGATCTGATAATCTCATTGGATCGTTTAATTATTGAGAGTGAGATCAGACTTAATTATCTGAATGATCAGAACCTTTTTCGGGTGACAATGGATGGTCGTTCATATCCGACGCTACGTTTATATACAGCTAAAGAGGGAAGGCCTTTTTATACCATTCGTCAACAGGATAGCTTATATTGGCAAAATTACGGTTTGACATCAGATCAGGCTGTGTCAGGCTTCCCCGCACCTCAAAATTGTTTTCAGGACCTGGTGATGTATGGTGTAGATCGCATAATGAAAAAACTGGTACCTCATAGTGAGCAAGTAAATCGTTGGTATTATAGTTCCGGAAATATAAATCTGCATGATGCCGCAAATTATGTGAAACGGAATCGCTGGGACGATGCTGCATCTATTTGGGAATACGTTTATGAAAATAATAAAAGAGTTAAGGTTAAAGCTTTTTCTGCTGCAAACATGGCTCTTTATTGTGAAATAATTGATAGATTTGATGAGGCTATAGAATGGGCTGAAAAGTCGGTGCAACATTTTAATCAGATGAAATCGGATTCAGCCAGGGATGACGCGGAGGCTTTAATACAATATATAACCGAACTGAAACAACGAAAAGAAGAAGCAGGAAAGTTAGATGAACAGCTTCTCCATCAATAATAGTATAAACACAAATACCCCATACCTATGAATGCAACTTATAATACCGTGCAAGTAAAACTGGCGGAGTTAATCGGCGAAGCTATTGAAAAATACAAGCAAAAAGAAGAGCCAGGAACCCTTACAGATCTTTATGTGCAGCTCAATACGGCTAATAGTGTTGTGGCGGTTTATGATGATCAGGAACAATTGCTTACAGAAGTCGATTTCCCTGAGTTTGGGGAATTGGCAGTTAATGATGATAAGAGTCTCTTCAAGGTGATTGAAAATATCCTGCGTGATGTTTTAAACCAGTCGGAGATGTTGGCTAAATTTGAAGAGTTAGATCCGTTGAGGCCATTTTCTGTATTATTGGTTGATGAGCTTTTTGATCATCAAGCCGAAATCTATTTATTGGAAGAGGGGAATTTAATTATTGAAGATTCTTTATTTAAAGATATTGATAAAGAGCTGGATCTTTTCCTTGATAAACTAATGAAGGAGTAGACCTGTATTAAGATTACTGAAAAGGAGGTTCGGATCATATCCGGATCTCCTTTTTTAGTTTGCTGGAATTGATTAATGAGTTCAATTGAAAAAGTCGAAGGTTAGTAAGCCACTTTTTGAGTATTTTTATTGATAGGATTTAAGAGTGCGAATTTAGAGGTTTTGCGTTTGACTTGTTGTAAAGTAAAAGAGGCTTCCTTGTTGGGAAGCCTCTAAAGTATAGTATGCATTAATCTTAAGCTGTACGCACGAGTTGTCCTAAACGGAGATTAGATTTTCTGAGTTTGTTGAGTTTGCGCAACACGCTAATCGTTGTACCGTATTTCTCGGCAATAGATGAGAGAGTATCTCCCGATTTAACCTTGTGGTAAGCAATTCCCGATACATTAGCCAGGGCTTTGCCTGTTTTGTGTTTTTCGCCCGAATAGAATACGTAGGTATCCATGTGGGTAACTTTATTCTGGAAGTCGAAGATTTCAGCCGGATTGATGGGCTTTCCCAGAAAACGAGTCTCAAAGTGGAGGTGCGGACCGGTTGAATGGCCTGTGTTTCCACCTAAACCAATAATTTCTCCTGCTTTCACATACTGATCAACATGTACAAGTTGTTTCGATAAGTGACCATATACAGTTTCCAATCCGTTATTGTGACGAACCACAATGACATTTCCATAACCGCTCGGTTGTGAAGCTACTAAGCGAATTTTACCGTCAAACGCTACCCGGATAGGTTCTCCGATGTTCACTTTAAGGTCAGTTCCGTAGTGGTTGCGATGAAAACGGGCACGATATCCGTAATTTGAGGTTACAGCTCCCATACATGGCATGCTCCAGGATGAAACATCCAGTACTAAAGAGTCCGGAACCTGTTTGTTTTTGTAGGGATTAACAAAGCTGGTATTCCAGCTTTTATCATACAAACCAAGTGCCGGATACAAGTCTTCTTCATATTCGGTACCGGTATTCGGTCTCAGAGAAGCAATAGAGTCAAGGCGAAGCTTTTCTTTATTAATCCTAACCTGATCAGCTAACAAGTCATTAGCATTGTGAAGCAATGGTTTTAATGAATGAATGTCGGTGTGAGTTGCTATTCTACGTGCGTGGTGAGATTTAGATCTAGCCTGCGCAGTTTCACTTAAGAAAACCGTGCTGAGTGTGATTAAGATAAATAAAAATGCCTTTCTCATATTTTTCTCCATTTTAAGGATTAAACTTCATCGTTTGCGTATAAAAATCCAAATGTAGCTAACTTGTAATCGAATAATTCTTCTTCGTTGAAGAATCGTTTGATTTCCGTTTCGGCTGTTATAGGTGAGTCAGAAGTGTGAACAATGTTTTCTGTTACACTGACGGCGAAATCTCCGCGGATCGTTCCGGGCGTGGCTAACCGACTGTTTGTTACTCCAGTCATAAGTCGAATGACTTCCACAGCTCCCACACCTTCCCAGCAGGTTGCAACGATTGGTGCTGCAGTCATGCTGTTTTTGATGTTCGAAAAAAACGGCTTATGCTGTAAATGAGCATAATGTTCGTTCAGAATTTCATCGTTCAGTTGCATCATTTTGATTCCAACTAATCGCAAACCTTTCTTTTCAATGCGGGAAATTATCTCTCCAATCAATCCTCTTTGGACTGCGCTTGGTTTTAGTAAAAGTAGCGTCTTTTCCATAGTCGAATCATTTAGTTCGTTCTGACATTAGCAAAGATAAAATTTACCGTTTAATAAAAAAGACCCTCAAAGCATGTTGTGTAGCACTTTTGGGGTCTTTTGGGGGGATTGGGAAGAAGATTTTATTCTTTTAACAGTTTGTTTAGAGGCGTTCTTAGCTTATCAGGCTCCAATCGACTTTTTTTCGGAAAAGCTTCTCTAACTGCTTTTTTAATGTCTGATTTGATGGTAAATTGAGTTCAGGATCCTTATTTATGATCTCCGAAGCTATGTCCCGGGCCAGCTGAAGCACCTGTCCGTCGTGTACCAGATTGGCTATTTTCAGGCTAAATGGATCACCGCTTTGCTGGGTTCCTTCCAGGTCGCCGGGTCCGCGAAGTTTCAGGTCTGCTTCCGCGATTTCAAATCCATCGTTGGTACCCACCATAATCTCCATGCGTTTGCGGGTGACTTCCGATAGTTTATGAGAAGTCACCAGTACGCAATAAGATTGATCGGCCCCTCGTCCCACCCGGCCGCGTAATTGGTGCAGCTGAGAGAGGCCGAATCTTTCCGCACTTTCTATAACCATAACGGAAGCATTGGGTACATTTACACCTACTTCGATCACGGTGGTTGCAACCATGATGTTGGCTTCTCCCGAAACAAAGAGTTGCATGGCTGCGTCTTTTTCTGCTGCTTTTAGTTTGCCGTGTACCATGCAGACTTTATATTCCGGAAAAACCTCCCGGGTGTGTTCATAGCCCTCCTCCAGATTTTTAAAGTCCATCTTCTCGCTTTCCTGAATAAGCGGATAGACAATGTAGACCTGCCTTCCCTGCTCCAATTGTTTGCGCATGGACGAATAGAGAGAGCCTCTGCGGTTATCGTATTGATGTACGGTCTGGATGGGTTTTCTACCCGGCGGTAATTCGTCAATAACCGAAACGTCGAGATCACCATACAGGGTCATGGCTAATGTTCTGGGTATTGGAGTTGCTGTCATGACCAGAACATGTGGTGGTCGCTTATTTTTGGCCCATAGACGAGCCCGTTGAGCTACACCGAAGCGGTGCTGCTCGTCAATTACGGCCATTCCCAGATTGTCGAAGCGAACAATGTCTTCAAGAAGGGCGTGTGTTCCTATTATAATATGGATATCGCCGGTGAGAAGTTGTTGATGCACTTTCTCGCGGTGAGCTTTCCGGCTCGAGCCGGTCAATAAGACCACGTTGATTCCAAGCCCAAAAGATAATTCACGAATTGTTTCGTAGTGTTGGGTCGCCAGGATCTCTGTGGGTGCCATCATGCAGGCCTGATAGCCATTGTCGATAGCCATCAGCATGCTCATGAAGGCCACTAATGTTTTTCCGCTTCCCACATCGCCTTGTATCAATCGGTTCATCTGGTGACCGGTTCGTACATTTTCGCGTATCTCTTTCAAAACGCGCTTTTGAGCATTGGTCAGCTCAAACGGTAGATTCTGATGATAGAAATTGTTGAAGTAGTCTCCGATTTTACTAAACACAAATCCTCCCAGTTTGCGACTGTTTAATTTTGAATATCGGAGAATGTTGAGCTGGATGAAGAACAGCTCTTCGAATTTAAGCCGAAATTCCGCTTTTCGAAGTAGATCCTGTGATTTTGGGAAATGGATATGATAAAGTGCTTCGTAAAGTGGAATTACTTTAGTTCGCTCAATGATCTCCTTGTTTAAAGTTTCAGCAATCGGTTCTTTAAATGTGGTGAAAAGGTTGTATACCAGTTTCTGTATCATTTTTGAATTCAGAAACTGGTTCTTCATCTTTTCCGATGTATTATAAAAAGCCTGCAAAGCCCCGGCTTGTTTTTCGAGTGCTTCGTCATAGGTGTCAATGTCGGGGTGGGGCAGGTTGATTTTGCTGTTGAAGATGTTGGGTTTGCCAAAAACCAGATATTCAGTATTGAGCAGGTATTTGCCCGTGATAAATTTTATTCCTTTAAACCAGACTAGTTCGATTGTGCCTGTTCCGTCAGTAAAACGAGCTGTCAGGCGCTTACTCATCCCTTCGCCTTGTGCCTCAAACGAGATGATGCGACCTTTCAGTTGCACGTACATCATATTCGCGTTGATTTCGCTGATACGATGCATGCGGCTACGGTCGATATATTTGTAGGGAAAATAATAGAGCAAATCCTCGAAAGAGCGGATTTCCAGCTCTTGCTTTAGGATTTCACCCCGTTTTTCGCCTACTCCGGGTAGATATTTGATGTCTTGTTGGGCTAAATTCATCTCTGTTGCAGTAATGCTTCTGCAATTGTTAGGTCAAATGGTGAAGTGATTTTAATGTTTTCCCGATTACCTTCGGTGAGCTGCACTGTGTATTCGGCTGATTCTGCAACTGAAGCATCATCGGTATAAGCTTCAGAAAAAGGTTGGTTGTATGCTTGAGTCAGTATGTCAGATCGGAAAACCTGAGGAGTTTGCACTAACCGGTATTTGGAGCGGTCGACGGTGATGCTTCCCTTTTCGGTAAGTTCGCGGATCGTTTCGTGAACGGAAATCACAGGGATTGCAGCACCTTCTTTTTCAGCTGACTGATAACAATTATCAATTACTTCCTGCGATACAAAAGGGCGTACTCCATCATGTATGCCGATGAGTGAAACGCTTTCTGTCGATTCTATAGCTTTGGCCAAGCCGTTTTGGACGGAATGGAAACGAGTTTCTCCACCATTGGCTATTATGTGAGGAATGGAAAAGTTGTAGGTGGCACAAAGTGTATTCCAGTAGTCTTGATGTGCTTCGGGTAATACCAGGATGATTTTCATCAGTGGATCGTATGTGTGAAAAACGCTAAGCGTATGCATCAAAACCGGTTTTCCTCCGATTGGGATGAATTGCTTGGGAAGGTCGCTTCCCATACGAAGTCCTTTCCCTCCGGCTACAATGATGATTTGTTTTTCCATATCGACGTTTGCTTTGATGCAAAATTAGGAAAAATCCGCCGTTCTTTGAATCTTTAGGTTTGAAGATAGGGATATTTAAGACGAAGTTGATTTAAGGCTGATTTTCTGGAAAGGATGAATGTGTCAGTTTTACTTATTTTTGACCGTAATCTTTTTCCCAAATCTCATCATTCTCAGTTCTAAAGAATAGTATGAGATTAAAGAGATTATGATTGTGTTAATGATGATGACTGTGAATATCACAGACTTATTGTTTACACCAATTATGCTAAAGGCTTTGTTGGTTGCAATTTTGATTAAAGGATGAAGGATGTAAACACCATAAGTAACAATTCCTAATTTTTCGAGAGGATAAGCGATGATATTTGTTATGTTTAGAGTGAATTTGTAAAAACCTACTACTAATCCAATAGATAGCATTACGAAGATAATTCGATTCCAACCGGTTACTGCAATGATCTGGTTTCCTTCAATAGGAAAGAAGATAAACGCCATTGCACAAGATAGTAGGATTACCAGATTTAATCCTTGTTGAATTTTGATGTTGCGAAGATTGTAGTAAATGGCGATCCCAGCGGTATAAAGGAATAAATTGTTAAAGGGGTGGATGTATATTCCCCATTGGTCAGGTAATGTTTTAATCGGTGTCATTAGAATGGATGAGAAATATAAACCGATTATTACCGTAACTGCAAAAAGCAGGTTTCCAAGTCCGATCTTTTTATTGTATGTCCAAAGAAATATTGGCGTTAAAGCATAATAGACCATTTCATTACCAATAGACCATGCGCCTGTGGCGATGTATGCATAGGGAGGAACGAACCCGAACAGTCCGGTTAAATTCAGGAATATTTTAGTGAAAGAAGGTGTGTTTGATGAAATTATGATCGTTAAAAATGTGGCTATCCATAATAATGGCCAGATTCTGAAAATTCTTCGAATGAAAAAGAAAAATGCAGATTGAGTTGAGGTGATGTAATGGTTGTAAACAATAGCCATACTCAATCCCGAAAGGATGAAAAAGATAGAAACGCCGTATATACCCATTCTTCCTAAGAAAACAGATGCGTCAGGATGGTAGAAATACCAACCGGTAAGGTGATAAACCATGATGGATAATGCCATAAGTCCCCGCAACCAATCCAATGAATCGATGCGTTTGTTTTGCATGGTTGAGTTTGCCGAATTCTGTTTCAGCTTAGAGGAGGTAGAGAAAAAAATCACGTTTTAGATATGAAATGTAAGGTGGATAATATCTACTTGGTGGAAATAAAAAAAGCGAGTAATAAACTCGCTTTTTTGTTTTTAAAACTGTACCCGGAGGGGGAATATAAATTTAAAACAGACGGAAAAGCAAGTGTAACTCATGTGTTTGTAATACAGTTTGTTGTATTAATAAAATGTGTCGGTGTATTGCATTTTGTAGCGTTGTTTTTCGTTTGTGTTGTGCAAATATAGTAAATTTGCACAACCACCAAAAATAAAATGTATGGCAACTGTAACTCCATTTATCAGAACCACTAAGAAGGCGAAAGACGTAAACGTTCGCTTTCGGTTAAGCGATGGCAGGAATATTCAGTTATTCCACACGTCAGAGATAAAAGTTCAGCCGGAGTATTGGGATTCTAAAGGCTTTGGGATTAAAAAAAGGGTATTAATGAAGGATGAAGACAAAACCCAATTTAATAATCAGGTAGCTGAACGGAAAAAGATTGTACTGCAAGTTTACCAATCAGCCAATAAGGCAGAAGTTTTAACCAGTGACTGGTTGGATACTGAAATTGATAAATACTTACACCCGGAGAACTATATGGCCGATGATCCGGGGCACGTCTTTTTTGATGCTTTTAATGAGTTTTTGGAAAAGCATAATATTTCCGATGTCAGGAAAAGCAATTACAAAGTTGTGGTAAGAGCTTTGAAGCGTTACGAACTATATGTTTCTATAACGGCCGGGGGAGAGTATCAACTATCTTTCGATGCAATAACAGCCGACACGTTGCATAAGCTGGATGAGTTCCTAAGAAAAGAACATGAGATAAGCAAAGAATATCCGGGAATATATGAAGCGGTACCAGAGAGCCGGACACCTCAACCGAGAGGACAAAACACCATGAGCGGTATCCATTCAAAGCTCAGAGCATTTATTTTATGGAGCATCAAGCAGGGAAAGACGGCAAATAATCCCTATCTGAAATTTAGCGTTCCTGATGAAGTGTACGGAACGCCTTACTACATTTCTATCGAGGAGCGGAACCACCTGTTTAAATTTGACTTATCACAACGGCCGCAACTCGCTATCCAAAGAGATATATTCGTTTTTCAATGTGTGATTGGGTGCCGGGTGGGCGACTTAATGAAGATGACAAAATCAAATGTTATTGATGGCGCTATCGAGTATGTTCCAAGAAAGACGAAAGAAGGCCGGCCGGTTACTGTTTGTGTTCCATTGAATACAATTGCAAAGGAAATATTAAATCGGTATGCAGATCAGCAAAACAATAAATTATTACCATTCATTTCTGAGCAAAAATACAATGACGCTATTAAGGACGCTTTCAAGTTGGCAGAGTTAAACCGAATTGTAACGGTTATCAATCCAACCACCCGAGAGGAAGAGAAACGACCGTTAAACGAAATTGCATCTTCACACCTTGCAAGACGTTGTTTTGTCGGGAACCTATACAAACAGGTGAAAGACCCTAATTTAGTTGGGGCGTTAAGTGGTCACAAAGAAGGGAGCAAAGCTTTTGCCAGATACAGGGAGATTGACAAGGACATGAAAACGGATTTAGTTAAAATGTTAGAATGATGAAATCAATAATAGACATGGAAAGAAATTCATCTGAGTTTTTGAAAGAAAGAAGCGTACAAATGGAGCTTGCTGATATATTAAGACCGTTAACCGCTACATTCCCGGCAATCCATACAATGGTAAAAAAACAGTTGGCAGCCACAAAAAACAATACCTATGCGGTTAAAAATGCAATGGAAGCCGACTTTAAGCAATATTTAGATTATTATCATAGGATTCCAAACAATCAGTGCGAACGTGATTTATTATGTGATAAGCTGGATAAATTCTTACAATCGAATCCGGGATGGGAATATGAAGTAAACGAAGCAAAAGACCGTGTTTTAAAATGCACTGATGGCCTGCGTGATGAAAGCCTGAGTAATTCACTGGATAAGCTGGAACGCCTGTATAAAAGCGATGAAAGCGATAATATTAGAAATGTTATATCTGAGTATAAAGACCGATTGCAAAAGCTTACAGGAGCGCAAAACGGCACGTTTGATAATTCCGATAATCCGTTAATTTTCGATCAAAAGATTTTACAGGTGTTTCATGCGGAATACAACGATATTTGGAAAGATACAGACCTGACTACCTTTCTGGATTGGTTTAGAGTTAAGCCGGTTGGAACATTACCTAAAGATATTAATAAATCAGCGTTTTGCCGGGCTTTAGGAATCATAGATGAACAAAGAAATAAAAAACTATGCAGTAATATAGCCGAATGGATAAAATATCATATCGGAGGAAGTAACTACTCAAAAATGAAAAATAGTGGCAATCCTGAATAAACGGATATAAATATAATTGGTAGCTACCAACAAACTACCAATATCGCAAAGGTTAAACTATATAACCGTCTGTAAATGTAATGTTTGCAGACGGTTTTTTGTTTGATTATGTTTGATGACTACCAATAACCTACCATCCACACAAGGCTAACTTTGTAATACAAACGAGACGGTTTGTCTCCCCGGCCGGAGAGAGTTTAAAACTCTAAAATTACAAGTTTATGTTTGACGAAATTAAATTTCAGCAGATGATTGATAGGGCAGTTGAGGCCGCTATTGAGAAACATTTACCAAAACAGCAAAAAACGGATGAGTTCCTAAAAGTTGAGGAAGTTTGCGCTATTACAAAAAAGGCCAGATCCACCCTTTGGAAATGGGAGAGAGCCGGTTTGCTTATTCCTTCCAGAGTGGGTAAAGAGCTTCGTTACAAAAGGAGTGAGGTTGATGCTTTAATGAATGGGGGGAACAGACGATGAGAAAAGAAAAAAGGGCAGCAAATGCCACCCCCCAAAGACACCACAAAGATAATACAAATCAGCTTGTTATCTTCCCTATTGTGTGGCTTTTCGAATTAATTTACTTCCTAATGATTGCCTATTTATGAGACAGCCGTATAAAAAACAGGAGCCTGAATTTATTCCAATGGGAACCATGCCTAACAGCCTTGAAGCTGAGAAAGCCGTTTTGGGAGCTTTATTATTAGAATCGGAAGCTTTTGACCGGGTAAGCGATATTTTAAATGCTGATTGTTTCTATAATTCTGCAAATCGTGAGATTTACGCTATTATTTGCGATTTAAGGCAATCAGGTAAGCGGGTGGATATGATTACCGTTTCGCAACAGATAGGCGGGAAAACAGCGATAGATGGAGCTGGAGGGCTTGTTTACATTTCTATGTTATCGGTTGACATTCTGAGTACGGCAAATTTAGAACAGCACGCTTTTGTTTTGCTCGAACTTGCAGCCAAACGAAAAATGTTAACAACATGCCAACAGGCGACCACCTTACTCAATGCTGGGGCTGATGTCGTGGACGTTTGTGACATGGTGAAATTATCAACCGATGAAAATATCAAAACATTTAATCCGATTGGTTCTAACCTGAAAGATTTGGAGATCCATTTTTCCGATCAGATACAGGAGCCAGACCCGATATTAAAACAGGGCGATGCTTTATTAATGTCCAGAGGGAACATCTCGTTTATCAAAGGGAAGGCGAAAGCTCGTAAATCTTTTCTAAGTAGCATTTTTGTAACCTCTTTTTTTGGAAATGATTCTTTTGGGTTACAATCCGGTTCACCCGATGGGAAAGTATTGTTTATTGATAGTGAGCAAGCTAATTCTCATGTTCATAAGGTTTTAAGGCGTATCTATAAGCTTTGCAACTGGAGTATTGAAAATAGTCGGTTAAAAGTACTTGCATTGCGTGAGTACAGCTTTAAGGAAAGACAGATCATTTTGGAGAAAGCGATCAAAGATTACCGACCTGATTTAATCATTCTGGACGGAGCGGTGGATATTATCGGGGACTTCAACAGTGCCGAGGAATCAAAACAGGTTATCGGTTTACTTATGAAATTGTCCACCGAATACAACTGCCATATTTGCGGCGTATTGCACGAAGGGAAAGGCAATGGGGAGTTGCGTGGTCATTACGGGGCCGAGGCTTTGAACAAGGGAGAGACTGTCTTTGAGGTGGTGAAAAATGAGGATGTTTCAACCGTAACTCCCAACGCAACCCGAAACATGCCGTTTGATGACTTTCATTTTAGGATTGAGAATAGTTTGCCGGAGCCAGTCGGAGACATTGCGAAACCGGAAAAATCAGCTTTGGCGAATGGAAAAATCCAGTCTATTATGAGGGTGATTTTAAAAGCTCCTAAAGCGATGAAACACGGAGACCTGTTAACTGAGTATATGGAGTTATCCGGGTTTGCTAAACGGGCAGCAAACAACCATATAGCCAAAGCCTGTGAGTTGTGTTTTATATCGAAATCAGCGGATGGGTTTTATAGATTGACAAAGTTAGAATCTCGAAACGTTGAATCTGAAAATATAAATACTGATGTTGTGCAGGCTATGCCTTTTTAGATTTAGTGCATTTAGTGCACATACCCCCGCTTATCTATATATAAGCGGGGTGCACCGTGCACTAAAAGGAAAATGCACAAAGTGCACTAAAATACACATTGATAATCAGGTAGTTATAGAGGTAAATGCACTTAGTGCACTAACCAATGCACTAAGTTAGTGCATTTAACAAAGTGCACTAAATTACACTACTGATTATTAGATAGTTAGCAAAACCAACCCCCCTAAATGTTAAAATCAAAATGAAATTAAGAGACTATCAAACCGAAATATCCGCTAAAGCAGCGAACCTATTGCACACGAAAAAGATTGCTTATCTCGCTATGGAAGTACGAACAGGGAAGACCATAACCGCACTGGAGACATGCCGAGTATATGGAGCCAGAAACGTCCTGTTCGTTACGAAGAAAAAAGCGATCAGCAGCATTAAGGCCGATGCAACCAATTTCCCTACCTTATTCGTTGAGGTGATCAACTATGAATCCGTACACAAAGGCCAAAGCGATCCTGATGTTATCATTTGCGATGAAGCGCACTGTTTGGGAGCGTTCCCGAAACCGTCAGAGCGAACCAATGAACTCAAAAAGATTGCGGCCGGAAAACCGATCATCTTCTTATCCGGAACACCCTCACCTGAATCTTACTCGCAACTATACCACCAGATGTATGTGAGCAGCTTCTCTCCGTGGAATCATTACACTAATTTCTACAAGTGGGCGAATGATTACGTTATCAAAAAAACAAAGTTCGTATTTAACCGACAGATCAACGATTATTCAACCGCTCGAAAGGAAAAGATAGATAACGATATTAAGCCGCTTTTCCTGACTTACACGCAACAACAAGCGGGTTTTGATGTAACTATTCAAGAAGAGGTTTTAACCGTTCCAATGCCCAAGATAATGGGCTACATTGACCGGCTGCGGAAAGATTTAGTTTTGACTGATAAGAAGTCAGGCGAGCCGGTGGTTATTGCGGACACCGCTGTTAAACTCATGGGTAAAATTCAGCAGCTTTGCGGTGGTACTGTTTTGGGTGAAAATGGGAAAATGTACCTCATAGATCACTCAAAAGCGAACTTTATAAAAAGTCACTTTATTGGAAAGAAGATAGCAATATTCTACAAGTTTAAAGCTGAATTCGAGCTATTGAAAGCCGTTTTTCCAACATGGACAAATTCGCCTGATGAATTCCAGACCTCAACAGATAAAGTCTATTTAGGCCAATTCGTGAGCAGCCGGGAGGGCGTTAGATTAGATACAGCGGATGCCCTGATATTTTATAACATTGATTTTTCTTTTTTGAGCTACGAACAGGCACGAAACCGGATTATCTCAAAAGAGCGGACCACCCCGGCAGTACTATACTGGATGTTTGCGGAGAACGGTATAGAATCAAAGATTTACGAAGCCGTGAAGAATAAACAGGACTACACAACCTCATATTTTCAAAAAGACTATGGAAAAATTAGAAAGCCACATACAGCGTGATATTATACGGGAGCTGGAGCGGTCAGGCTGGTATGTTGTGAAGTTGATCCAAACCAATAAAAACGGAATTCCTGATTTATTAGCGATCCGCAACAGTGAAACAATATTCGTTGAGGTGAAGCGACCGGGAGCCAGAGCCAGACCGTTGCAGGATTACCGAATGAAAGAAATTTCAGAACATGGCGTTAAATGCTTTGTGGCAAGGTCAGTGAGTGATATTATAGAGTTTGAAAATAACAAATATTTACAAAATGGGAAAAACAAATAATCCGAACGGCAGACCAAAAGGAAAACCCAATAAAATCACGGGTGAATTAAAACAGTGGGTTAGTAACCTGATTGACAAAAACAGAGATCAGTTTGAAATTGATTTGTTATCAGTGGAACCAGAAAAGAGACTGGCAATCATTGAAAAGCTAATGAGTTTTGTTATTCCAAAGATGCAAAGTATTTCAATGGAAGCGCAAATACAATCCGAATATCAGGCTTTAGAAAAGTTGCTGGATAACGCACCGGAAGAAGCAATACAAGCGATTACAGAAAGAATATTAATGCTAAAACAACAAAGCGATGAGTAAAGATATTATAATGGCTTTTGCAAGGAATGGGGATGTAGCGAGTTCGGGTTACATGTACAGCTATTCGGTGGATGAGAATAAGAAAGTTATTATTAACTGGGCTGGATATATCGAGGGCGCAAAAAAAAATACAGCGTTGTGCGAAAATGCGGGCGAATACAAGCCACCCGAAAAAAAGATTAGGGAAGCCCTCAACGATTATATTGAGAAAAATGGTCGAAAACCATTTAATATAAAAATGGCTTACAATTGTGATCAGGATTAATTGACATTAAATACAAAGTAGCAATGAAGAAAAATAAGATTAATAGATTGTTCCGAGTCGCCGGATTGAATCAAGGCCGCAAACAGGTCTATTATGCCGCTTACACTATCAGAGATGGTAAATGTGTTATTTTGTTTGCCTGTACAGTTGACTGGCAGAAATCCAATAGATTCTTTTGTTGTATGAAGGGAATGAGTTACGATATTCCAGACGTCCCTCAGCAGGAAAAAGAAAAAGCCTTGCAGGAATATATCAAAGATCACCCTGATATAAAATCGCTGGAAGAGTATCACCCATTTGATCTTATTAGGGCAGATGTTGGATTGGCTGAATATCCAGACTGAAAAATAAATTTAAACCGTTTCATTTTGAAGCGGTTTTTTTTGTGCCTTGTAGAAAGTATTTTGGCTGTAGGGTTTGTTGTGTTGTGCAAATGTTGTGCAAATGGCAAATAAAAAAGCGTAACTGATTGATTATCAATTACGCTTTAATTGCACTGTACCCGGAGGGGGACTTGAACCCCCACAGCCGCGAAGCCAAAGGATTTTAAGTCCTTCGTGTCTACCATTTCACCATCCGGGCAAACCTGGAGCGAAAGACGGGACTCGAACCCGCGACCCTGACCTTGGCAAGGTCATGCTCTACCAACTGAGCTACTTTCGCAAATAATTCTTTTTCGCTTAAATCAAAACTCTTTTTTGATTTTTAATTGGAGCGAAAGACGGGACTCGAACCCGCGACCCTGACCTTGGCAAGGTCATGCTCTACCAACTGAGCTACTTTCGCGTTTGCGGTTGCAAAGATAGAACTGCTTTTTGATTTTGCAAAATATTTTGCGGAGAAATTTTTGCTATTTTTTTCGCCTACTTGTAAATATACAGATTACCAGAGTTTTGACTTACGGTGTATCGGCGCAAATAATATCCGTTTTCTTTAGCCGGACCTGAAAAAGGGCTTCCGGTTCCATCAGAGATGTTAAACACTGAACCACATTTGGAGCATTTGGCCTGGATAGTATTATAGACAGCAACGCGAACAGTACTTTTGATTTCATTAGGACAAGCTAAATCATACGCATAAAATGCATCGGAGCCATGGAAAACCAGGATTCCTCCATAACCAAGAAAATCGCGTGTCAGCCTTTTTGTAGTAATTGCCTTGCTTCCGAACATAGGATTTAGTTCTGTATCCGTCAAGTTAATATCCAGTTCTAATGCTACGGGATAATCAGGGATTCTGCTGAAATATTCCGATTCACAGCCGAAACAAAGTAATGTTAGCAAGAGTAATTTTTTGAGCATGGAGGTGATATTTGTTTTCGTAGAACGAAAATAACCGGTTCCTTATTGGTCGGAATCGGTTATATTGTTGTTGAATAATGATATTTAACAGTAGGCTGTTATCCGAGTATAGAATCGACAATTTTCAATTCTTCAATAGTGAATTGAAGATTGTTCAGTGCTTTCAGGTTGTCGTCGAGCTGTGCAACGGAACTCGCACCGATGATCAGGCTTGTCACCCGCTGATCACGCAAAGCCCAGGCTAATGCCATTTCTGCTAAAGTCTGTCCGCGTTGTGCTGCTAATTCGTTTAGCTTTTTTACCTTGTCGACGACTTCCGGCGTAACCTGATCTATTTTTAGAAATCCTTCGGCCCGCGCTGCTCTGGAACCTTCCGGGATTCCGTGCAGATATTTGTTGGTAAGCATTCCTTGTGCTAATGGCGAAAAGCCTACGAATCCCACACCATTTTCACCGGCTATACTCAGGATTTCGTTTTCAATATTTCTCGAAAACATGCTGTAACGATCCTGGTGCACCAGGCAGGGGACATTTTGCGATTTCAGGTATTCGTAAGCAATTTTTGTCTCTCTGGGCGGATATTTTGAGATACCCACATATAGAGCTTTGCCTTGTTTGACAATGTCAACCAAGGTTTGCAACGTCTCTTCGATAGGTGTGATTCCGTCGTATCGGTGTGAATA
The DNA here is from genome assembly GCA_963668555.2 of Bacteroidales bacterium. Classification (GTDB taxonomy): domain Bacteria; phylum Bacteroidota; class Bacteroidia; order Bacteroidales; family UBA7332; genus CAXXIC01. The sequence continues at coordinate 1,190,609 of CAXXIC010000001.1, read as the reverse complement.
GAAGATGTCCACGTAGTCCAACTGCATCCGCTTCAGGCTTTGGTTAAGACTGCTGATGAGGTTCTTGCGCGAACTTCCATCACCGTAAGGGCCTTGCCACATAAAGTGTCCGGCTTTAGTCGTGATGATCATTTCGTCGCGATGGTTTATAAAGCTCTTTTTTAGAATACGACCGAAATTTTCTTCTGCACTGCCCGGGATCGGACCGTAGTTATTGGCCAGGTCGAAATGAGTAATGCCGTGATCAAAAGCATGTTTCACCATGGATGTTGCAGTTTCGAAGTTATCGACACTGCCGAAGTTATGCCATAGCCCCAGAGATAAAATGGGTAGTTGTATGCCGGAACGTCCGCAAGTGCGATATTGCATTATACCTGAATAGCGGTCGGGATTGGGTGTGTATTCCATAGGAGTGCTTTTTGTCGTATTAAAGTGGCCTGGTAAAAAAACTTCAATTCCGGATAAGAAAAAACAGTTATTGGATTATATCCCCAATAACTGTTTTTCTGCGGTTTCTACTTTAGAGAAACCAAAGCCTTTGACAACTTCATTTTTAAGTGCGGCAATCTCAGCATTACAAAGGTTGCCTATGCTGCCTTCGTGTGTATGATTTACCTGTTTGTTAGGGTTGAATTCACCGGCTTCGATGGCAAGTCCAACGTGTTTATAAGCATCGCGGAAAGGCATGCCTTCGCTGGCCAAACGGTTTACTTCTTCAACGCTAAAGATCAGGTCGTATTTGCTGTCTTCCAGAATCTTGTCATTTACCTTCATGCCGCTCATCATACGATTTACCATAATCAGGCAATCTTTGAGTTCATCAAATGCAGGTAGGAAAACCTCCTTGATGATCTGTAAATCCCGGAAATATCCCGATGGCAGGTTGTTGGCGATTAACATGATTTGTTGAGGCAATGCTTGCAGTTTATTGCATTTGGCGCGGGTCAATTCAAATACATCAGGATTCTTCTTGTGGGGCATGATGCTCGATCCGGTCGTGTATTCGTTCGGTAATTTTATAAAGTTGAAGTTCTGGCTATTGAATAAGCAAGCGTCATAAGCCAGTTTTGAAAGTGTAGCGGCAATTCCGGCTATCGCAAAACCTACGGTGCGCTCCATTTTTCCGCGCCCCATTTGAGCATATACTACGTTGTAGTTCATGCTGTCGAAGCCAAGCAGATCGGTGGTCATTTGACGGTTGAGCGGGAATGAGGAGCCGTATCCAGCGGCTGATCCGAGTGGATTGCGGTTGCAGATGCGGTAAGCAGCCTGCATCAGTTGGAGGTCATCAGCCAGGCTCTCTGCATAAGCGCCGAACCAGAGACCGAATGACGAAGGCATAGCAATTTGCAGGTGAGTGTATCCGGGCATCAGCACTGCTTTATATTTCTCGCTTTGAGCAAGTAGAGTGTCTGCCAGTTGATCACAAAGTACTACGATCTCCTGGATTTGTCCGCGGGTGAATAGTTTCAGGTCAAGCAACACCTGGTCGTTGCGGGAACGGCCACTGTGGATTTTTTTACCCACATCGCCCAGTTTACGGGTGAGCATCAGCTCTACTTGTGAGTGGACATCCTCTACACCTTCTTCAATAATGAAATCGCCGTTTTCAGCTAGTTGCCAGATGTTTTTAAGTTCGGCGAGCAAAGCGTCTAATTCTGCTTTCTCAAGTAAGCCGATACTTTCGAGCATAGTGATGTGAGCCATAGAGCCCAGTACGTCGTATTTTCCCAGATAAAGATCCATTTCGCGGTCTCTGCCTACGGTGAATCGTTCGATATCCTGGTCTGTATTGGAGTTTTTGTCCCAGAGTTTTTGTGCCATGAGTCAGATGATTTTTAGAAAGGGTAAGTGGCAATAAGGTCTGCCAGTTTATTTACTGCTTCCTGCAAAGGTTTTGAAACCATCCCCTTGATGAAGATGTTCAGTTCGGCCTGCAATGTGATCTTGATTTTGGTATCGTTTTCGGCAGCCTCTTTGAGTTGGATCCATACAAAGAAGTCAATGGGGGCATGCTCTGATTTAAATTTAATTGTTGTATTTGGTACTCTTTCAACGATACGGAGACCAATTTTACCAACGGGATCGACAGTGAAACGGAGTGAGTCTGCATCAAACTCCAGATTTTTAAGTTTGTCCTGAGGGAATTTATCTTTTACCTGCTCCAGGTTGGATAAGTCGGTTAGTTTGTTGAAAATAGTTTCCGAGTCGCGGAATACGGTCTTGATTTCGCTTTCAAATTTAGTCATATGAGGCGGAGTTGTTGAAAATGCCGGAATCAGATGTTCTCGTTTGAATCGCGCTGGTTTGGCGATTTCGATTTACTCTGGATATTCCGGATGTAAAGTTTGTAATAATTGAAATGCTGTTTCCGGTGACGAAAACAGCATTTATAAGATTAACCTACAATGATTATAGGTCTGAGTTTAACAAATTATTTGTTCCAGTTTGACGGGTCTTTACGCCATTCTTTCAGCGTATCAAGATCAGATTCATGGATGTAAGCTGTTTTAACAGCTTCTTCTAATACTGAATTGTAGTTGCAAAGTGTGAGTAAAGGTACTTTTGCTTCTTTAAATTTGTCTTCAGCTATTTTGAAGCCATATGTAAAGATAGCAACCATGCCGATCACTTCACATCCGTCATTGCGTACTGCTTCTACCGCTTTCAGGCTACTTCCTCCGGTAGAGATCAGGTCTTCGATCACGACAACCTTTTGTCCCGGTTTCAGGTCTCCTTCGATCAGGTTTTCCAATCCGTGATCTTTCGGTGCCGAACGGATGTAAACAAATGGCAATCCGAGCTCTTCGGCCACCATAGCTCCCTGAGCAATCGCTCCGGTAGCAACGCCGGCAATAGCGTCTACTTCTCCGAAGTTTTCGAGGATGACACGAGAGATTTCAAGTTTAATCAGATTACGGAGTGATGGATATGAAAGGGTTTTGCGGTTATCGCAATATATGGGTGATTTCCAGCCCGAAGCCCAGGTGAAAGGGTTGGAGGGTTGTAACTTAACGGCTTTGATTTTCAACAATCTCTCAGCTACGAGACTTTCTAACTTTTTCATCTTGATGTTTCTTTGTTTAAAATGCTCTGCAAAGTTAGCGAAACGGATTGAAACTATTAATCAGTTTCCGTGTTTTTTTTACCTTGTAGTCAGCTAAAATGTTTTATAACATTCAAATAGACAGCCGAAAAAAGAAAATCCACTAACCGTTTGCGGGGTAGTGGATTGAGTGAGTATTACGTTACTCAAGCTTATATTTTGGGTGAATGCTTCAGTACTTTTGCGTCGAGGTAGAAGAATATCTCTTCGGCGATATTGCTACAGTGGTCGCCTATGCGTTCCATTTTTCGGAAAATGCTGATGAATTGCAGGCAATCGTAAGCCCGATCGGGATTTTTTTCGATGTAATCGGCAATGATACGCGGAGCCTCGTTGTTGATATTGTCTACCACATTATCTTCGCTGAAAATAGCTGCAGCAATTTCTGATTTTTCATTTTCCAGTGCTTCAAGCCCTTGTGTAAGCATCTTTTTTACGGCTTCGAGCATCTCTTTCAGGTGTGTCTGAGCGATCAGTTCAGCATCGAGGCTCATGGTCGGAAAGTGGATCAGCTGTTTCGAAATACCATAAGCGAAGTCACCGATTCGTTCTAGGTTAGAATTGATCTTGAGCATGGCCAGTACAAAGCGCAGGTCGACTGCAACAGGCTGATGCAGGGCAATGATGTTTTCACATTCACTGTCGATTTTCAGCTCGTAAGCATCTACTCTTTTTTCGCGCATAGAAACCTGCATAGCCAGGTCTTTATCTAACGTGACTAAAGCTTCACCAGCTTTAGTTACCTGAGAGTGGACCAGTCTCCACATATCGATGATGTCTTGTCTGAGCGAGACTAATTCTTGTTCTAAGTGTCTCATATATTTGTTATTTTAAGTCGTAAGTAAAAGGTCTTAAGTTATAAGTCGGTTTCCCTGTATTCTTTTCTACTTCCCGTGGTTGATCATCCGAAACGTCCGGTGATGTAGTTTTGGGTAGAAACTTTCTCCGGATTGGTGAAAATTTTGGTCGTATCAGCATATTCGATCAATTCTCCCAGATAGAAGTAGGCCGTTTTATCACTAACGCGTGATGCTTGTTGCATGTTGTGCGTAACGATTACGATGGTGTAATCTTTTTTTAGTTCATAGATCAGCTCTTCTATTTTTGAAGTAGAGATGGGGTCGAGTGCCGAAGCGGGTTCGTCCATCAGCAACACTTTGGGTGAAATAGCCAATGCACGGGCGATGCAGAGGCGTTGTTGCTGTCCTCCCGAAAGAGCAAAAGCGGACTTTTTCAGTTTATCTTTCACTTCATCCCATAGTGCTGCGCCTTTCAGTGATTCTATGACGCGCTCTTCGATAAAGTTTTTGTTCGTCACACCATTCACACGCAATCCGTAAGCGATATTTTCAAAGATTGATTTGGGAAACGGATTGGGTTTTTGGAAAACCATCCCCACTTTCTTGCGCAAGTCGTCGACGTGAACGCCGGGCGCATAGATGTCCTGACCTTCAACAAGTACAGAACCGGTCAGACGCGTACCGTCGATCAGGTCATTCATTCGGTTAAGCAATCTCAGAAAGGTTGATTTGCCGCAACCCGACGGGCCTATGAAAGCCACTACTTTGTTATTTTCAACTTCAAGGTCAATGCCTTTCAGTGCATGAAAATCACTATAGTAGAAGTTAACATTCTTAGCATCAATAGTTAGCATCTGTATATTTACAATTTTAAGATTTACAATTTAGTTCCGGTAGAGATGAGGTATGCCTCGTTCCTACGCATTAATTCATTTTTACCTTTTTAGCAAAATAGTTCCGCAGGAAGTTTGCCAACAGATTGACCAACAGTACGATGACTATCAATACCAAAGCTGTTCCATAAGCCATAGCGCGTGATGCCTCAAGGTCAGTTCCGCTGGTCGAAATCACATATAAGTGATAGGGAAGTGCCATTACCTGGTCGAAAATGCTGTGTGGTAATTGCGGCAGGAAGTAAGCGGCTACAGTGAAAAGAATCGGAGCTGTTTCGCCCGATACACGACCAATTGATAGGATCAGGCCGGTAATAATATTGGGTAATGCCATTGGAAAAACCACCTTGCGAATGGTCTGTAATTTACTGGCTCCCAATGCCAGACTACCTTCCCGGAATGAAAAGTCGATTGCCTTTAACGACTCTTCCGTTGTGCGGATTACCAGTGGGAGAGATAATAATCCCAGTGTCAACGAACCGGCAATGATTGAGTCACCGAATTTTAATGTATTTACAAACAGTGACATCCCAAAAAGACCAAATACTACCGATGGGACACCGCTCAGGTTATTGGTCATGATGCGGATAAACATTGCGAATTTGTTTTGTCGGGCATATTCATTCATATAGATGCCGGACATAATACCAATCGGGAAACTAAACAGACTGCTGCCAACGATTAAATAAAGTGTACCAACAATAGCCGGGAAAATTCCGCCTTTGGTCATACCATCTTCCGGCGCTTTGGTCAGGAAGTCCCAGTTGATTACACCGATGCCTTTGTAAACGATAAAACCAAGGATCAGGAATAACAGTGCTACAACAGAGTAGCTCATCAATTTGAATATGGCAAATGCTGCGGTCTGCGTTCTTCTTTTCTGTTTTCCACAAGCGCCAATATGTTCGATAGGGGTCATTTGTATTTACAATTTGTTGATTTGCAATTTACTATTGGAATGTAAGCAGGAATTATTTAATTTTCTTAGAAGAAATAACTTCGACACTGATGCTGATGATTAGTGTGAGCAGGAACAGAATTGAACCTAATGCGAAAAGAGCCTGGTAGTGAGCGCTTCCCGCCGGTGCTTCACCCAATTCGGCAGCAATGGTTGCAGGGATGGTTCTTACTGGTTCCATCAATGTATGTGGGATGACCGCAGCATTACCCGTTACCATCAACACTGCCATAGTTTCACCGATGGCACGTCCGATTCCGAGCACAGCAGCAGACATGATCCCTGATTTGGCATAAGGAATGACCACGCGGAAAATCGTCTGCCATTGTGTCGCACCCAGTGCCAGGCTGGCCTCTTTCATAGAGCGGGGTGCGGTACGCATAGCATCTTCAGCTACTGTAATGATGGTTGGCAATGCCATGATAGCCAGTATAATACTACCGGCTAAAGCAGATTCGCCTACCGCCAGATGAAATGTTTTTTGCAAAAAAGGAACAATCACTACCAGTCCAAAAAATCCGTAAACCACCGAAGGAATTCCCGCTAATAATTCAATAACCGGTTTCAGGAAATTGCGTACTTTCATGGAGGATATTTCCGCCAGATATACTGCTACGGCAATACCAAAAGGTAGTGAGATAAGTATTGCGCCAAGACTAACCCATAACGTCCCTAATATTAAGGGTAGTAAGCCGAATTGTGCCGATGGTGTGGCTGTTGGAAACCACTCTTTGCCAAAGAAGAAATCTCCCGGCCTCTGGGTGGCATGATCCATTACCCGTCCGGTGAATTTTTTCGGGATATATTGCTCCGGCATATAAAGAATGGCAGCCGGATGTTTCGTAATCAAGTCGTTTAATTTTTCAGGAATGTGTTCAAACTCGGCTCCCAATTCTTCCTCCGTATAGTAATTGGTTAGGTCACCCAATCTAATTACTTCGATGTCCTGATTTGCACCGCCCAATTGCGACCAGTTGGTTAATTCGGCATCAAAGATCTGTTTGATTTGATGTGCATTCAGATCTTTTACCTTGTTGGTATTGCTTAATGCCAACACATTTCCCGCTTCCACCACCGGACTGCGAAATAATCCCGATGCTTCTTTAAATAGGAAAAGCACGATTAACAGGATCGTAATACTGGTTACACTGCCGCTGATAAGCAACAAACCTTCTACAAATTTTTCGATAAATCTTTTCACGGAGTTCTATTTTTTAAAACAATGCAAAGTAACAGCGGTTATATTAAGTAGGGATTAAAAAATCATTACAAACCTGTTACATGATTGTGGTTTAGAGGTTTTTGTGTTTTTCTATATTATAAGGTATAACGTCTGAAGTCGGGTTTGCGATTGTGATCTGATGTTAAATATTATTCCTGACTAATGAAATGAAAATGTAATACATTTGCCAAAGGCGTGTAACATCTAGTCCGTTACTTTGCAGCATAAAACTTTTAAACACGAAAACAATGAAATTCAAATCTATTGCACTTTGTTCTCTTTTATTCTCTTCTTTGGCTCTTTCGGCACAGGAAGGAAATGTAGATCCGGTAGAAGCGTTAAATCAACGCATAACACATTTGGAAGACGCTAAAAATGTTTCCAGTAAATTTAAAATCTCAGGTTATGTTCAGGCTCAATGGCAATCAAGCCAAATTGACTCGGCAGGCAAAGCTTCTCAGGATATGAAAGTGGGTGCTGCAAAATCAGGATCTGAAGCAATTGGTTCTTCTATGAATCGTTTTGGAGTACGTCGTGGTCGTATCAAAGTGGCTTACGAAGATTTTGGTTGTCAGGCTGCCATTCAGTTCGATTTGACAGAAAAAGGACTTGGTTTGAAAGATGCTTACCTTAATATACTTGATCCTTGGGTGGGTTATGTTGCCGTTAAGGGTGGTGTTTTTGACAGACCATTTGGCTATGAAATTTCTTACTCTTCTTCACGTCGCGAATCGCCTGAAAGAAGCCGTGTATTTCAAACTTTATTTCCTGATGAAAGAGACCTGGGTGCAATGTTGACTCTTCAGGCTCCTAAAACATCTCCCTGGAACGTATTGAAGTTGGAAGCTGGTCTGTTTGGTGGTAACGGAATTTACCTTGATACAGATAGCAAAAAAGATTTCATCGGACATCTTTCGTTTAATAAAGCTTTTGGCGATACAAAGGTAGGATTGGGTGTTTCTGGTTATAATGGTTTTGTTGCACAAAGTACAGCAAACGTTTATACAATGGATAATGGCTTGTTCAAACTGAATAACACAGCGTCAAATAAAAATGGTTTTGCAAAACGTCAATATCTAGGTTTAGATGGTCAGGTTAGCACAAGTTCTTTCTTAGGTTTGACTACAATTCGAGCAGAATACCTTACAGGTACACAACCGGGTACAAGTGGAAGTTCTTCAAGTCCAAAATCAGGTAATCTTCCAGGTTATACATCTGCAAATGCTGCAACTACAGATGCAACAACTGATGTTTATGGTGGCGGTACTTACATTCGCAAATTTCAAGGTGGATACGTTCATTTTATTCAGGATATTGCTGATACAAAACACAGCATCGTTGTAAAATATGATTGGTACGATCCTAACACCAAAGTTTCTGGCTCAGAAGTTGGAGCAGGTACTGCTGTAACTGGAGTTTCTGTTAAAACGAACAAAACAGATATGGCTTATTCTACTCTTGGCTTTGGTTACATGTATCGTATGAATGCCAATGTTCGCATCATGGCTTACTATGACTTCGTGAAAAATGAAAAAACTAGTTTGACTGGTTATAAAGCTGACTTGAAAGACAACTTGTTCACACTTCGTTTCCAATATAAATTCTAATAACAAACAATTCGGTTTAGTTAAGCGTTTATTATTTACTTCTTATTCGGAAGAATTTATAGTAGTAATTAGTCGCGCTTTACTAGACCAAATTCAATAAACTCAAAATTTATTTTTAAATATAACAATATGAAAAAGTTAGTATTATCAGCGCTGATGGTTTGCGCATTGGTTCCTTCATTCCAGGCTCAAAAATTGAAAGGTAGCGATACCGTATTGCCTTTGGCTCAAAAAGAAGCTGAAGTATTCCTGAAAAAAACACATAAATCAGTATCTGTAGTAGGTGGTGGTAGCGGTGTTGGTATTGCAGCCTTGCTTGACGGAACTACCGATGTGGCTATGGCTTCACGTAAAATGAAATTCGACGAAAAAGTTAAATTGCAGGAAGCTGGTTCTACTGCTGTAGAAAAAGTAATTGCATTTGATGCATTGGCTGTGGTTGTGAATCCGGCTAACCCTGTATCTAAACTGACTCGCGCTCAACTGGAAGGTATCTTTACCGGTAAAATCAAAAACTGGAAAGAAGTGGGCGGACAGGATTTGAAAATCGTCGCTTACTCTCGTGAATCAAGCTCAGGTACTTATGAATTCTTCAAAGAGCACATTCTGAAAAATAAAAACTATGCTAACGGTATTCTGAGTATGCCTGCAACAGGTGCAATTATTCAGTCTGTAAGCCAGACAAAAGGTGCAATCGGTTACGTAGGGTTGGCTTACCTGGAGAAAGACGTTAAAGCGCTTCAGGTATCATTTGACGGAAAAACTTATGTTGCTCCATCCATGGCTACTGCAAAAAATAAAACTTATCCTATCGTTCGCCCTTTGTTCTTCTATATTAATAAAAAGAAAGAAGCTGCTTGCAAAGCATTTGTTGACTTCGTAATGTCAGCTGAAGGACAAGATATTGTGGAAAAAGTAGGTTATGTGCCTGTAAAATAGTAGTAGGGTTGTTGGTTATTCAAAAAGCAAAAACCGTTGTCGGCATGTCCGGCAACGGTTTTTTTTACGGATAAATGAAATACGAAATTCTTTCAAATGAAATATTGACTACATACTGTTATTGTATATTTGGTGATAAGTTATTGTTATTTAATTTGTTAAGCCTTTTATATATGACCATACAAAATATACCTTATGATTTTATTTCCAATATTCATCAATACGGCTATCTGATTATCTTTTTATTGGTATTTCTTCAGGAAGTAGGCGTTCCGAATCTGATTCCCAATGAGTTGGTTTTGATCTTTTCCGGTTATTTGAGTTATAAAGAAGTACTTCAATTGCCCATGGTTATACTATCTGCTATAGCAGGCGATGTGCTGGGCAGCGGTATATTGTTTTCGCTGTTTTTCTTTTTTGGCAAAACTATCATGAATAAAAAGCCGAAATGGATACCCATATCGAAGAGGAAATTGAATAAATTATCCCGAAAACTACAAAAGAAAGGCTTCGTAGGGGTAATTATCGGTCGGGTATCGCCTTTCATACGAGGATATGTTGCCGTATTGCTTGGATTAATGAATTACCCGATAAAGCGTTATGCTATGGTATTAATCACAACCGCTGCGTTGTGGGCTTGTTTTTATGTTACCGCGGGTTATTTTATGGGACCTTATTGGACGATGTTATCCGGTTATCTTTCCAATATTCAACTTTTCATGGGTTTTATTCCGCTGACCATTATCTTAGTTATCATTATTAGACAGGGTGTAAAATATTTCTCGGCCCGGATGCAACCTAAAAGTCTGAATGTGTGATAAAACTTCAAATCTCAGAAACAAGGAGTTTCAATCAAGTAAATAATTGTATGCAAGTTGACTATTCGAAAAAAGATTTTGGCAATGATTTTCACTGGGGAGTAGCCGTCTCCTCGTATCAGATAGAGGGAGCTCACAATGTGGACGGTAAAGGGTTGTCAATTTGGGACCATTTCACACAGAAAGGAAAACGCATAAAGGATGGATCAAACGGAGATGTAGCTTGTGACTTTTACAATCAGTATGCCGAGGATATATCAATTATACAAAGTCTTAATATTACGAACTTCCGGTTTTCGCTTTCGTGGCCGCGTATATTGCCCAACGGAACCGGAAAGGTCAATGAGATCGGAGTGGACTTTTATCAGCGGGTGATTGATACCTGTTTAGAAAACGGAATAACGCCCTGGCTCACACTTTATCATTGGGATTTGCCCTTAGCGCTGGAGAAGAAGGGGGGCTGGACTAATCGCGACATCTATTATTGGTTTGCAGAGTATGCCGATGTCTGCTCCCGTCGCTTTGGCGACCGGGTGAAGCATTGGTTTGTGATGAATGAGCCCTTTTCATTTACGGCTCTGGGTTATCTGGTCGGATACTTTGCACCGGGTCGGTACGGTCTCCGTAATTTTTTACCCGCCGTACACCATTCCAATCTTTGTCAGGCCGAGGGCGGACGCATTATTCGCCGTAATGTGCCCGATGCGCATATTGGGACTACCTTTTCCTGCTCTCACGTCAGGCCGGTGAGTGATCATCCGGCGCATGTAAGGGCTGCCCGGCGAGTCGATGCGTTATTTAACCGGTTGTACATAGAGCCGTCTTTGGGTATGGATTATCCCGTCGGAGATTTGCCCGTACTCGAGCGTATTGATAAATATATTCATCCATATGATTCCGGGTTGATGAAATTTGATTATGATTTTATCGGATTGCAGAATTACTATTCGCTTACAGCCCGTTTTATGCCGTTTATGCCTTATCTGAGGGCTTTTTATGTGCCTTTTCGGAAGCTTAACCGACCATTAACAGCTAATGGTTGGGAGGTTTATCCCGCGGGGATTTATCATAGCCTGAAGCAATTCTCGAAATATCCGATCCGACAGATTATAGTATCGGAAAATGGTGCAACATTCCGCGATAAGATTATTAACGGACGGGTGCATGATACCCGCCGGACGAAGTATTTGCAGGATTATATCGGTCAGGTATTGCGTGCCAAGCGGGAGGGCGTGAATGTTGGCGGCTATTTTATCTGGACGCTGATGGACAACTTCGAATGGCGTGACGGTTTCAAGTCGCGATTCGGTATCGTTCATGTCGATTTTAAACACCAAACCCGTATCATCAAAGATAGCGGGCTTTGGGTGAGAGAGTTTCTTGAGAGGGGATGAGGAGATGGATAATTGAGGGATTTATTATGTATGCTCCAATTTTATATATCCTACTTCTCTTCCGAGAAAAACAGTTGGTAAAAATTCATATTCCGGTAAGGATCATACCCTTTCTCCATATACTCGGTGCTGCCGTCGATAATGATCTTGTAATTGTTGTCGAGTAATATCACGTTCTTCACTTTCTTGGCTTCTTTTTTTACCGCTTCGTTTGATACATTAAACTTATCGGCAATAGTAACATTATGTTCTTTTTCGAAGTTTTTTTTGTGTTCGATGAAGGATTTCCGCATTTGAGCTTCTTCGAGCAGTTGCCCGGCAAAGTCGTCAAATCCTACTGTCTCATTTTCCTTAAGAAAGGTGACGGCCTTTTTCATAATATCCACCTTTTCTTTTTTCTCCACATCGGGAACGGAAGCCACAAAGCTTTGGCACATCGACAGCAGATTGCCGGTGTGAAAGAATTCATCTTCGCGCGGTCGGATATGCAGAAAGTCATCCATCCAGTATTTGGCTTCGGCTCCTTTATTGATCGTATCAATTGCCGCGACCATGTAGCCATTCTCCTTTTCGGTATTAAAGATCAGGCAACCTTTGTCGAGTTTGTTAATGTTGATCCCGTTGTCGCTATTGATTTCAAAATTATCGCCCGATGGATAGACGCGTAGATAAGTTTCTTTTGATTCGGATTTGAATAGCCCAACAGCATCTACGATCTCATCTTCTACCACGCAATCTTTAAAATAGACCACATATAACTCTCCCGATTTGATTTTTGGATGAATGGATTGCTCATAGAGGTGTTTGGCCAGATTCACCGACTGATCATAGAGGGTCTCCGGATTTTCAAAGATCTGTTTGGCATAGGTGAAAACCTCATTGAGGGCAAGATCGCTCTCGTGATAGAAATTGTAGTAATCATTATGCTTAAAAGGAGATAAGAAGTAACGAACCAATAGTTCGCAGATGGGTTCGCTTATATTGAGGCACGATTTAGAGAGCTTAATCCCTTCGTTGTTAAGCTTGTTGCCTACTTTATGAATTCCGATCTGTTGGATCGATTTGGGTTCTGCGTGTATCATAGTGCAAAGATAAAATAGAAAATAGAAAGTTGAGGCTAATATTTATTCTTTGGAAAGGTGGCACTCTATTTGTTTTTTTTTATCTGAAGGAATCATCTGATGAAAAAAAGGAGCGAATCTCACGATCCGCTCCCTTCTGTGTAGTAATAGAAAACCTAGCTACTAATTACTTATTCGACAGCCACTTTTTGAAATAAATTACCAGCCTGGATGGTGTAGATTCCTTTTGAGATACCTTGTAATGAGATTTGTTTGGTTGTTTCTCCGTTTAATGTTGATTTTACAACAGCTTTACCGGTAAGATCAAATAGAGTCACTTCGCCATTTTGTGGTTCAGAGAAAGCGATGTTTAAGATTTCCTGAGCAGGATTCGGATAGACCTTTACTGTGCTCTTTACAGCATTTTTAACAGGTGCGGGTACCGATTTTTCAACAAAAACAGGGTTGGAGTAGAACCACAGGTCTTCAAATGCTTTAGCGGCTGTATTGCTGCCAAAAGGATCAACCAGGGGATTTCCTTCTGAATCAATCTGAGTACCATCTACACCGAAAGCATGGTGTGTACCGCGCAGGCGGAAGTACATTTTTCCGGTAATAGTTGTTTCGAATGAGATTTGTTTATAACCATTGCCTAAGTCAGTCCATAACTGAGTGGTGATACCTTTAGTATCGGTATAGGTTGTTTTACCAAATCGGGCAATTACAGAAGTAGTTGCTACTGTTGCCAGGGTATAATCGGGGCTGCTTGGATCGATCTTTGAGGTGATAGTACCTGCAATGATGTCGATGTGGTCAAGCTCCGGATTGGTGAAAGAGCTGTATGTGTTGAAATTGTCAGATTGTGGATCGTGTACGATGATATTGAGGGTCGCTTTGTTACCCGAAGTGACGGTATAAGTCTGCCCCATGGTTGCTGTTCCAATCTTGAAATCCAACGAGTCGATCAAGTCGCCCATTACGACGTATGAATTACCCGAGCGTAAGCCATCGACGATTGCCTGAGGATTGTTTTTTTGAGTGATAAATGTCTTATTTTTTTGATACTCTCCCGGGAAAAAGTCACCGTCCACAAAGTGGCAGTCAGAGTTGGCAAATAACCACCAGTTGCGGCCTTCACTCAACAGAGCATCCCATACGCCACCTACTTTAGCCGCAAATGCTCCGGTTCCGCCCCAGGTCGCCCCTTCGGTTGTAGCTCCGTATGATGTGGTTCTTAAGCCTCCTCGGTTAGCCTCTTTTTGGTGGCCCGGCTGACTGTCGAACCCAAAGCATACTGACGGTCCGGCGTTGTTCATATTGCGGAAGTCTTCAATCTTGAATGCGTTGGCACGTTCAGGGTGAGTCGGGATTGCCCACGATGTGTTCGGGTAATTTGTTTGTAGCCAGGTGATTGCTTCAAGCGTTTTAGCCTTGCCCGTATTTCCTGCTTTTGTCCAGCCTTTCGGATTGGAATCGTCAGTGTCGTTATTATCAAATTTGTATCAGGGCAACCGCATCAAAATCTATTTTAAGAAGAGCATTATCTTTGCCACATGAAACAAGACATAGCAAAATATTTTCAGGAGGTTTCCGATCCACGTGTTGTAGGTCGTTGTACCCATCTACTGTCAGACATATTATTGATAGCTCTTTGTACCTACCTAACCGGAGGTTCGGATTATCAAGATATGTATTTGTTTGGTAAAGAACGAGGTATCCAATTAAAAGGCTCTTTATTAAGCCTATCCAATGGAGCCCCTTCTGCGGATACCTACGAGCGTGTTTTCAAGAGTCTGGACAGCGACTGTTTAAGAGAATGTCTGGACACATATGGCAAAGATATTTTGGGCTGTTTGGCCGAGAAACAGATCGTGCTGGACGGCAAGGCCTTAAAAGGCGCTTCCCCTACAAGTAAAGGTAATTCCGGACTATATATCCTCAACGCATGGGTAAGTGAAAATAGTATTTGTGTGGGACAGTGTAAGGTGGAAGATAAGTCTAATGAAATTACAGCTATTCCCAAGATATTGGATTCGCTAGACATTGAAGATGCCGTTATTACGATCGATGCCATGGGGACACAAACCAAAATAGTAGAACAAATACGGGAGAAGAATGGCCATTATCTGCTTGCAGTTAAAGGTAATCAGAAAGAACTGCTTGAAGATATAGAATGCGCCTTCAAAACACACCAGGGACACCACCATGCCCAGGAGATCGACTATGGTCATGGCCGTATAGAAACCCGGTGTTGCAGCATTTTACCGGCAACGGATTATTTGATGCAGGAAAATCTCTTCCCCTGGAAAGATATAGCCACCTTGGTCAGGATAGAAGCAACACGGGAAATAAAAGGTACGATTACCAAAGAAATCCGGTATTATATCAGTGACGAAAGTATCCTTAACGCTGCATATTACAACTCTTTAGTAAGAGGGCACTGGGCTATAGAAAATAAATTACACTGGCATTTAGATGTAACCTTTAAAGAGGATCATTGCAGGACAAGAATAGGAAATGCACCTGAAAATCTGTCAACCATCCGGAAATTTGCCTTGCAAGTTATCTCAAATGCAAATGACAAACTCAGCCTAAAAAAGAGACAGTACAAGGCCGCTCTCGATGCAGTATATCTGAAAAAGTTACTTAACATTTGATGCGGTTGCCCTGAATTTGTATTCAAATTGCGCCAAAGCATTACAGTTTTGTTTTGATGCAACAAACTGACTATCAATAATACAAAGATCAACATGCTCATGTC
Source organism: Bacteroidales bacterium (assembly GCA_963668555.2). GTDB lineage: Bacteria > Bacteroidota > Bacteroidia > Bacteroidales > UBA7332 > CAXXIC01. Next base: position 1,175,050 of record CAXXIC010000001.1, on the reverse strand, counting down.
CCGGTGCATTCCACTCATAACCCTGGATTAAGGTCTTGGTTGGCAGTGCTCTTCTGTAAAGTTGGATATCGCGAAACGACCAGTCGCGAAGAGATTGCCATCTCCACATGTTTTCACCGTTAGCCTTTCCCAACTTTGTGATTCCGGCTTCGGACCAAAGCACTTCTGTTCCCAGATCAGCTCCGGATACAATCGCCCATTTTGCGAATGCACCCCCATGCTCGCTGTTCGCCCACCAATCTAAACCATACTGATTATTCTTCTCCATCATATATCCGAAAGTATAACTACCATCAGAATAAGTGGTGTGCTGGTGGAAATCGCCGGCTACATAACTACCTTGTGCCATGGCCGATTGTGCCATGCAAGCTGCTCCGATAAGCAGAGCTGCTACTGAATGTTGTACTTTTCTTTTCATTTTTTATTACCTTAAAATTATGTGAATAAATAACTGATGCAAAGTTATCGGGGGGATATTAAGAGGAGATTACTATACAATTTCAGATTTGCGAAAAAGCGGTTAAAATCAGATGACTTAATTTACCCTATCTATAAGCTGCTTAAATTCACCAATATGTAACAGGATTGAAATTATAGTGGAATATGGCAGTGGTAAATTTGAAGAGTAAATGTTGGTTGTTTTGCCAGATGAGATAAAAGAAGCGTATTAAATAAACAAGAAAAATGAAAAGATTAGTGGTGATTCGCCATGCAGAAGCAGAAGAGGTACAAGTAGGACAAGATGATTTTGACCGCGACCTGACAGTCAAAGGGAAGGATGATGCAGCAAAAGTGGCCGGGAGACTATTATCCCGGACTATTATCCCTGATTTAATTATTTCGAGCCCGTCATTGAGGGCTTATAAAACGGCAAAACTATTCGGTGAAGTGTTTGGAGTTGACAACAAGCAAATCGTAAGGAAGATCATGCTATATGGTGATTACGAGACTTATAAAGTTGTGTCCTTATTGAAGAATGAAGCCCGGAATGCTGATACTGTATTCATAGTTAGTCACAATCCGGTTATTCAAAAGTTAATGTTTGATCTGTCAGCATCTCATTTGCATTTAAGAACCTCATGTGCTGCAGTAATTGAATTTGAAGTGGAGAAATGGAGCGGGTTAAGAGATTTGGAGGGTTCTATGGTTCTGTTTGAAGAACCGCAGGATCTAGAGGTTTTGGAGTGATACAGGATCACTGGTTATTTGTATAGACCCGTTTGTATTGATTTATAGTCACGGTTGACTCGAAGAGGCTGTGTGAAAACTCATAAATTCATCTTGTATCGTCCTGACCCCCAAACCCCCAAAATGGGGGCTGTAACGCAGTTCAAAATATGAATCTTAGCACATTTAATCAGCTGATTTACCCGATTCCTTTTATGTTTGCACCACTCCTCCCCTCCCGATAGCTATCGGGATTGGGGAGTCCCGATAGTTATCGGGAGGGAGGGGTCGGCCGGTAGTTTTTACACAGTCTCCCGAAATTACCCCGTGAGTTGATGCGATAGGAATAATATAAAAAAAGAAATCCCGAATACGGAAGCAACTCTTTCAAGTCGTTTCCGCAGTTCGGGATTTTAGCTATTGATCAGGGATCAAATCTTACACCGTTTTATTGGTGTCAGTTGATTCAGCTGATTGTGAATTGTCCGTATTCGAAGATGTTGAATTTGATCGGTTCGCTTTGGTGGCGGACGCCTCATAACGGTCATAAAGCTTTTTGTATAACTTCAACCATTCAGCATCATCCGCTGCATTGGCTTTGTATGTATAGTATAATAGTCAGAGGCCGGATTACATGTCAATGAAATTCAGTGCAAGGCTTACAGTTATAGATTGTGCGGGAGTTAAATGTTTAGGGAAATAATTAACAATGCTGATTTGCAGCGATCAATGTTGAGGTGATTCATCGGAAAGATTTAATTAATCCTTCAATTGATTGAAATTTAGATTGATGGTTATTATTGTCTTTGCTATTTGTATGCATTCTTGATAGTGGTGCTTGATGTAGTTGAGAAAGTGCGAATAAGGTAATTTGTTATATAGGGGGATGTGGTATTTTAATTTTCGTTAATATATTAGCACATCTCTAAGTGTTAAATAGATGCCCATTCTGTAGGTGGCAGTTAAGTGGGATAGAACAATTGTGAAAGTTTACTGTTTTTATATATGTAGAATGAATTCTGAATGTATACTGGTGTTGTCATTTATTAATAGAAAATAGAACCTATACCTTAACTGCGAGAATATAAATGATTGTGAAATGTAGTGTGTGTTAAATCAAATGTAGAATGAATGAGTATGGACTGCTGAGTCCATACTTCATAACAGACAATGTAACCTGTACCTTAATTAGTAAATATTTATGTAGTCTTTTTTGTTGAGGGAGATGTCGTATAAGTAGGGTCTGCAGAGGCCTGGCTTCGACAAAAAAGCGTAACCTATTCCTTTTAAATAGAATGAAGTATGAATAAGTTTTTAATGTAGCCGTTGTTGTAATCCTCTTTTCTTGTATGAGCTGTTACGTAATTCAGTTCACAAATCCGGAGTTTTTATTGAGGCAAATGAGGAATGAATGAGTATGGTCTGCTAAGGCCTGCCTTCAATAGAAATGCCTAACCTATACCTTTTAAATAGAATGAAGTATGAATAAGTTTATTAATGTTGCCGTTGTAGCAGCTCTCTTTTCGTTTACGAGCTGTTTGGAAGATCAGTTATCAAATCTGGAAAATTCGCAAAAAGTAACCTCGATTGGGGATTTGAAAGTAGCATCCGATTTTACCTGGGCTACTTCAAAAACAGTTTCTGTTCAGGTGCTTGGATTGCCTATGCAGGCGCCAGTTAAATCCACTCTTAAAATCAGTGCAGACAGTAATGTGTATTACACAGGTTTTCACTCTATTAGTGACACGCTTAACCTGAAAGTTGAAGTTCCCGCTACTGTGCAGGAGTTAACCCTCTCTATGGGGACTATTCAACGCAATGCGGTGATTGTAGGAGGTAAAGTGAGTTTTTCTTATGTAATCAGTGCTCCAACCAATTAAAAATCAGACTATGAATATTCAATTTTCAAAGATAGGCATGCTGGTTTCATGCTTACTATTGGCTACCGGAGTTGTCAAATCTGAATTGCTTCCGACTCTTGCTTTTGAGTCTGGGAATAAGGCTGTTGAAGTAGCAAATTGCTGGAGTTTTAGTGAGTTTGATTATAAATCTGATGGGCAGATTATCGGTAAATGGTGCGGTGTCACTGTTAATGTACAGAGTCAGGAGCAGATCAATAGCAATAATTGGATAAAATCACCGTGGATAAAACCCATAGCAGGAAACATAACATTCAAAGCAAAATTAAGTAAATCTCTTGGTAAAAATCAAACACGTAGTATAGCTCTTTATTATATTCCTTATGATGCTGCAAATATAACATCAGGAGAAGGTGCGCCAGTCGTTTTTCCATCCTCAACTATTGTTCTGACTGGTCAAACGGTTCAGAATATATCAGTACCTGTTCCTTCGGGAATTGTGGCGGGAGTGTACAAAATCCAAATCAAATTCTTCGGTTCAGGGGGATCAGCAGAAATTCTGATCGATGATATTTTGATCCCGGCTACCTATTATTCTGATCCTTCCCACAACTGTTTGCCGGTGCAACCTATAGTGGATGCCGATCAGGATGGTGTTGCGGATGCTGCCGATCAGTACCCGAATGATCCATACCGGGCTTATAATAATTATTATCCGGCTCAGGGTTTCGGTACATTGGTCTTCGAAGATAGTTGGCCAAAGAAAGGCGATTATGACTTGAATGATGTGGTCGTGGGCTACAAGATCAACAAAGTGACAAATTCCAATAATGAAGTGGTGGAGGTAAAAGCGCATTTTGAAATGAGGGCCTCTGGCGCTAACTTAAAGAATGGCTTTGGCTTTCAGTTGGATGGTATCGCACCAACTAAAATTTCATCGGTGACCGGATATAGAAGAAGTACAGGTTCTTATGTCAATGATGCAGCCAATGGCCTTGAGCAGGGTCAGGATTATGCAACCTGCATTGTTTTTGACAATTTCTTCAATGAGATGCCGAATCCCGGATCTGGCCTGGGGGTAAATACCGAAAAGGCAGCACCCAAAGTGGATTATCAAACGATAGATGTTATACTTACCTTTTTGAATAATGGTCAGGCGCCAGCCGGAGGCAAGGTTAAGTTAACCGATTTGACTGATGCATTTAATTTCTTTATAATCAAAAATAAACAAAGAGAAGTAGAGATTCACTTGCCGGGTCGTGTACCTACAAAGTTGGCTGATCAGAATCTGTTTAATACAGGAGATGATGCTTCTGCAAGTCACGGGTACTATAAAACGGCAAATAATCTGCCCTGGGGATTGAATGTAGTTCAGTCCTTTGCATACCCTGTTGAAAAAGCTGTCGTTAATGAGGCCTATCTGCACTTTATAGAGTGGGCGCAAAGCTCCGGTGTATTATACCCTGATTGGTTTGATAATAAAGAGGGGTATCGGGAATCTTCGAAGATATACAGTAAATAAGAACAAAAAAGACCGGCTGGAAAGTCGGTCTTTTTAATTTATCTGCTGCTCATTCGGAATATGGTTATGTATTTTATGCGTCTTCAGTTAATCTTGCTTCGGTCGTAGTTTGGTCTGTTTCGATGCAAATGGGGATCTTGCTTTGTAACTAGAGCCTGGATGAATATTTTAATAGTGATAATATTGTATAATAATATTTGCGTATAGATGCTCAATCTGTGAAATAATTCTTAGCTGTTTTGTTCATTTTGTAGCTTGACAGGTTTATTGTATCTGAATTATTCATGTTATGCTGCTGTTGCGTTATTATATATTAACACATGGGTATTTCGTTAGAATACTCAGTTTTGGTCGCGGATGCAGAGTTGTAAGTAGAGTATATTTATCTGCTTATAAAGCATGTTGAACAACATGCTTTTTGTAATGGTGATATTTCTATTATTCGTTTGCTGGTGCGGGTTACATGAGTTATTGGGGGTGGGGAATGTGATTTGATTATGAATCTTTTGATTGTAGATGCGTTCTAAATAGGTGGTCTGTATGATATATAAATAAGCGCACTTGTTTGTGTTATTTTTACTCGGAATTAGTGTTTCTATTCTAATTGTACTTATTAATAAAAGTGATAATATGTTATTTGGGTAGAGGGTGGTGCGTGATGTTAAAGTATTTGTATTACTTTTGCACCGGAATTTTAATAGGTTGTAAGTCAGAATGTAACACCATTGTAATATGATGGTGGTTAATAAGGTCTTAACCGATTAATTTATGGAGAAAGACATTGATGTGTTGTTGAATTGTTGTGGTGCGGTTGATAAGTCTTTAGATGGAAATGTGTTTTCAAAGAAAGCGTTTTTTTTAGTTGAAAAACAAGATAAAAAACGTCCAATTTCATCCTGATTTTATTGATTCAAAATATAGTAAGAATAGATATTATGAATAAGTTTTTTTACACAGGGATTGTTGCTGCACTCTTTACGTTTACAAGCTGTATGGAAGACCAATTCTCCGATATAGCGAACTCGCAAAATGCCAATAAGCTCGAAAATATTCAGGTTTCTTCTGATTTCAACTGGGCAACTTCAAAAACAGTATCCGTACACGTTGTGGGTCTGCCTACAGTCGAACCGGTAAAATCCACACTTACCATTATCGCAAACAATAAGGTTTGTTATTCCGGATTTCATGCATTGAGTGATACGCTTGATTTTACGGTAGAAGTACCGGCAACAGCAAAAGAACTGACGCTGAAGTTTGGTTCGATTGAAAGAACATCGGTCATTGTTGATGCTAAACTCAGTTTCTCTTATCTGTCAAGTGCACAATCTAATTGAAATTCCGAAGTATGAAAACTCAAATCTTAAAAATCAGAATACTGTTAATTTGTTTTCTTTTGACAACCAGTGTAGCTCAATTACAGGCTGTAGTCAAGTTGCAGACAGTGGATCTTACATTTGAAAATGGTATTGCTATTGATGATGCAAACTGCTGGTCTTTTAATAATGTTAATTATACATCGACTTCTCCAATTACCCTTAAATGGTCTGGCGTTACTAAGACTGTACAGAATCAAGGTCAAGCAAAATGGATCAAATCTCCCTGGTGTAAAGTGGAAAGTAGAAATATCACTTTCAATTTAAAGTTGAGTAGTGCTCTGGGTAAGAAAAATCCAACTCGTAGTGTGACTCTGTACTATATTCCTTATGATGAGAAGAGTAATGGAGAGGGTGTTCCTGTCAGTCTAAAAACATTTAGTTTAACAGACAATTATATCACGTCTCAGCAAATGGCCGTGTCTGTTTTATCTAATATGGCAGGCACTGGTAAAATTCAATTTGTATTTGAAGGTAAAAATCAAGGGCCTGAAATTTTAATAGACGATATTTCGATTCCGGGCAGTTATTATTCCGATCCTTTAAATAATTGTTTGCCTCCCAAACCCATTCTCGATGCCGATAAAGATGGAGTACCCGATGCGCAGGATCAGTACCCAAATGATCCCTATCGTGCTTACAATAACTATTTTCCTACGCTGGCGGGATATGGATCATTGGCATTCGAAGATAGCTGGCCGAAAAAAGGAGATTATGACCTGAATGATGTGGTAGTTGATTATAATATTAACCGTGTGACCAATGCTGCGAATGAAGTGGTTGAGGTGATAGCGAAGTTTGTGATGAAAGCATCAGGCGCATCATTAGAGAACGGTTTTGGATTCCAGTTGGATGGCATTGCTCCCAATAAGATTACTTCGGTAACAGGTTGTCGTAAGAGCGCTGATACCTACATCAACTATATGCCAAATGGTTTGGAGCAGGGTCAGGACTATGCCACCTGTATTGTTTTCGATAACTTCTTCAATGAAATGAAGAAACCGGGAGTAGGAGTTGGCATAAATACAGATGTAAATGCACCTTTTGTTTCTTATGAAACGATTTCGCTAAACATAACGTTGCTTAACAATGGTCAGGCTCCGGCAGGAGGCAAGCTGAAATTGAGCGAACTGTCATCTGATTTGTTCAACTTCTTTATTATTGCCAATAAGAAACGTGGCGTAGAAATCCACTTACCAGACAGAGTACCAACAAAACTGGCTGATCGGTCATTATTTAATACAGGGGATGATGTCTCGGTGGGTTCACATTACTATCGGACAGCTAATAATCTTCCCTGGGCATTGAATGTTATTATGCCCTTTGAATATCCGGTTGAAGAAGTGGTTGTGAATGAAGGTTATCTTCACTTTATCGATTGGGCGAAAAGCTCGGGCGTAGATTATCCGGATTGGTATGATTCAAAAGATGGTTATCGTCGTCCTGAGAAGATTTACAAGAAGAAATAAGAAAAATAGATAGAATGAAAGACCGGCTGGAAAGTCGGTCTTTTTTGTGTTATAAACACCCCATATTTCGTTTGATTCCGGTATATCCCGTTCTTTTAATGGGTGAATAGCGGAATCGCTCGCGAAACTCTGTTTCGGATAGGTTCTGCCATTGTGTGAGATCCAGGTGCAGGAAATCAGATTTGGGATACAGTTCCTCTGTGCTTGTTGGAGTAGCGAATTTATTCCACGGACAGGCTTTTTGACAAAGGTCACAGCCAAAGAGTCGATTGTGAAGCTGAGGATCGGCTTCGGGAAAGTCGCCTTTCTTTTCGATAGTCAAATAAGAGAGGCAGCGGCGGGCATCCAGATTGTGTGGGTGCAGGGTTTGTGTGGGGCACGCTTCGATGCAACGGTGACAATTACCGCATTTTGATGAGGAAAATGGAGTGTCGTATGCCAGTTCTATATTGAGAATTAGCTCTGCCAGAAAGAAAAACGAACCCTTACCCGGGATAATCAGCATGTTGTTTTTTCCTATCCATCCCAATCCTGCCTGTTGTGCCCAGTACCTCTCCATGACAGGGGCCGAATCTACAAATGCCCGGCCCTGTACAGGCTCTATCTCACGATGGATATACTCCATTAAAGCAAAAAGCTTTTGCTTGATGATATCGTGATAATCGTTGCCGTAGGCATAATAGGCAATTTGCGGAAGATGTTCGGGTTGCTTTTGTTGAGGATAGTAGTTGAGGGCAAAGACGATGACCGACTTTGCACCTTCTACCAGTAGGGTAGGATTGCATCGCTTGTCGAAATGGTTGGCCATATAGCCCATTTCGGCATGATGATTGGCTTCCAGCCATTGAGTGAGATGCTGCCCGGCATTACCAGTATGACCTGCAGGGGCAATGCCGTAGGCATCGAAGCCCAGGCGTTGTGCTTCCTGCTTGATTAGTGCCGATTTTTCGCATAAAGACAAGCTCACCGGTTATAATTTTTGGCGGTATTTGGTCTCTTCCTCGTCTTCAATAATGTTGAGGTAGCTGGTGTAGCGCGATTCGCTGATGTAATGATTCTCTACAGCTTCAAGTACAGCGCATCCGGGCTCATGGCGGTGAGTGCAGTTGTTGAAACGGCAGTTGGACGATATCTTAAAAATCTCGGGGAAATAGTGCGCCACCTCTTCGGGTTTGAAGTTGATGGTGCCGAAACCTTTGATGCCCGGTGTGTCGATGATGTATCCACCGGTAGGAACTTCAAACATTTCGGAAAAAGTAGTGGTGTGCATTCCTTTGTGGTGGTAGTCCGAGATACCGCCTGTCTTGGCCTTCATGCCCGGTATCAGTGCATTGATAAGCGTGGATTTTCCCACCCCTGAATGTCCGGATAAGAGCGAGATCTTTTCGTTGAACTCCTCACGTAACAAATCAATCCCGTCTCCGTTCAGTGCAGAAACGCGGAAAGAGGGATAACCGATGGTTGCATACAGGTGTATTAACGCTTCGGCGTATTCTTTGTCTTCTTCGTCTAAGGTATCGTATTTGTTGAAAACCAGTTTCACGGGGATGCGATAAGCCTCTGCCGAAGCGAGGAAACGGTCGATGAATACGGTAGTGGTAGTCGGATTGCTGATGGTTACGATAAGCATGGCCTGATCCAGGTTAGCCGCCAGTATGTGCGATTGCTTGGATAGGTTGGAGGCACGTCGTACGATATAGTTTTTCCGGTCTTCTATTTCATAGATAAAAGCCGTTCCTTCGTTATTGATAGTGATCGCAACTCGATCGCCCACCGCAATCGGGTTGGTGCTGCGGATCCCTTTCAGGCGGAAGTTGCCTTTGATCTTGCATTCGATCAATCTGTTGTCTTCGGTTTTTACCTGATACCAGCTTCCGGTGTTTTTGATGACGAGTCCTTTCATGCGCTTATCGAATTTATATAAAGCAAGAAAAGTCGAAAAACCGTTTGGATTTTCGACTTTCCGGTATATGTGTTGTAAGTATTCAGAGAATATAAATTAAAGAGATATAATTCATTCCTCAATTACACAGTCATAATCTCTTTTTCTTTAGCAGCGTAAAGATCATCTACTTTTTTGATGAAGCGATCGTGGATTTTTTGTACGTCATTCTCAGCGTCTTTCTCAGCATCTTCAGCCAGACCTTCTTTAATGGCTTTTTTCAATGAGTCGATAGCATCGCGACGCGCATTTCGTACGCCTACTTTTGCTTGTTCGGCATCCTGTTTAGCTTGTTTCGCCAAAGCTTTACGACGATCTTCTGTCAGGGGAGGGATACCCAGGCGAATGATCTCACCGTTATTCTCGGGCATAATGCCTACTTCAGAATTGATGATTGCTCTTTCGATTACACTGAACATCGATTTCTCCCAGGGCTGAATGGTGATGGTGCGTGCATCGGGTGTCGATACGGTGGCAACGTTGCTGATGGCCACATGCGATCCGTAATATTCAACTTTTACACCATCCAGAATCTTTGGATTGGCTTTACCTGCACGAATGTGATCGAGCGTCTCTTCGAGATAGGCTACAGAGTGTTGCATTTTATCTTCTGCGTCTTTCAGATACTTTTTTACATCAACCATATTATTGAGAAATTAAGAGTTACAAGTTTAGTGTTTATTGTGAAAATAATGTCTGCAAAAGACCGTCATATAACGGTTTAGCTTATTGTTTTGCAGAACAAAGTTAGTGAAAATATCAGAAACCGACAAGAGTACCGATGTTTTCACCTGAAAGCACCTTTTTCAGGTTTCCTACGGTGTCCATATCAAACACGATAATCGGCAGTTTGTTTTCTTTACACAAGGTTGTTGCGGTCAGGTCCATCACTTTCAGGCCACGAACATAAATCTCATCATAGGTAATGAAATCGAACTTCGTGGCGGTCGGATCTTTTTCAGGGTCTGCGGTGTAGATGCCGTCTACGCGGGTGCCTTTCAACATTACTTCAGCACCGATTTCGATGCCACGCAAAGCGGAAGCTGTATCGGTGGTGAAGAAGGGATTTCCCGTTCCGCCCGACAGAATGGCAATTTCTCCGTTGTTCATAGCTTCTATAGCCTTCAGGTTGCTGTAATGTTCGCCAATGGGAAACATCGGAGTAGCCGTGAACACACGGGCAGCTTGTCCAATGGCAGTGAGTGCAGAGCTCAATGCAAGGCTGTTAATTACGGTCGCCATCATGCCCATCTGGTCGCCTTTCACGCGATCAAAGCCCTTTGCTGCACCGCTCAGGCCGCGGAATATATTACCGCCGCCAATCACGATCCCGATCTGGATGCCCATGCCGGCAATATCTTTGATTTGCCGGGCATATTCATTCATTCTTACTTCGTCGATGCCGTATTGTTTATCACCCATCAGCGATTCTCCGCTGAGTTTCAACAGGATTCTTTTATAGTTTGCCATTTTGTTTAACTTTTGACGCAAAAGTAGTCATATTTTTTTTATTCAGGTGCTGTTTTTCTCCTTTTGCATTCATGTTATAGAGAACTATCGAGGATCATACTCATTGGCATTCGCTTTTGCGTATTCGTTTCAGGTGTTATTTATTTTGTTTGGTTTCTTAGTTCTGAACTTCTTCTCTTCATCATTCTTTCTTTTACAGCTGCTTTTTTTGTATTTTTGAATCTCAAACCCGTTGAGCATGAAGAAATGGATAGGAATTATATTGTTGAGCTTGTTGTTTTCGGGCATTAAAGCACAGACAAATGGCTTAGAATATGCTAAAGGGCTGTTTGTTGAGGGTGATTTTGTAGCTTCAGGTAAGAAGCTTCAGGATTACCTCCAGAGCGTTGATTCAAAGGATGCAGAAGTTTATGCATTAGCTGTTTTGTCGTTTGTACAAAATAATGCCGGGGAAAAAGCGGCTCAGATTATTCATCTGTCTGCACAAAGAGGCTTGGATATTAATGATGTTTTTAGGCAAATGCGTCAGATTTCCATATCTTCGGGTATGCCCGGTATTTTTGAAAAAATATCAGTTCTGCTGAAACTGAAAGAAAACACATGTACCGAAATTTCGGGGAAATATCTGCTTCAGTTTTATCTGGATAATCGAAATTATGAAAAAGCAAAACCCATGCTTGATGAATTATTGAGGATTAATCCGGTAAGCATTGAATATCATTCAACCTTAGCATTGGTATATCAGTCACAAGGGCGGGATTCGCTAGCGGTGGAAACTTATAAAAAAGTACTCGAATTGGATCCTCTTCATTTTGATGCCAATGTTTTTATAGGAACCTTCTATTTCTTGAAGGGGAAGAGAGAACTGGAGAAGCTTCTTAATCAGTATACGGATGCAGGATCTATTACCCGGATTGATGATATTCGCTATAAGGCACTGCGAAAGGAGATTATTACTCAATATATATCCTTGTCTGTTATTTATATGGAGAATGCCAATCTGACGCGATCCACCTCGTTGATCCGCGAAATTATTCAGTCAGAACAGGATTGGTTAAATGAGCTGGTGCCGAAGGATGCATTGGTAAAAGAAAAGAATAGATTGAAAATAATCCTGAAACAGTGATTACGGCAATTCAAAACAAATTTCATGTCATCAGAAAAAAGAGTGTTAGTAGGAATGAGCGGGGGAGTTGACAGCTCGGCTGTCTGCCTCTTATTGATCGAACAGGGGTATCAGCCTGTAGGTATTACCATGCGGATGTGGGATGCTCCGTCCAAATTTGCCATCTATAACCGGGACGAACCGGATTATGTGTTCGAAGCCCGTACCCTGGCCGAAAAGTTGGGCTTTAAGCACCATGTGCTTGATGTCCGTAGTGAGTTTCGTGCCGAAGTAGTACAGAATTTCCTGGATGAGTATATGGCTGGTCGCACACCCAATCCCTGCGTGATGTGTAACTTGTTCTTTAAGTGGAAATATTTGCTTGAAATGGCGGAAAAGCACGATTGTCAGTGGATTGCTACAGGCCATTATGCACAGATTGTTGATGTGGATGGACTGAAATATATAAAACAGGGAGTCGATACGACCAAAGACCAATCTTACTTTCTGTGGCGGTTGGGGCAAAAAGAGCTTTCGCGTACGCTTTTTCCTTTGGGTGGAATGCGAAAGTCCGATGTAAAAGAATATGTGACCCGTCATGGATTCCGTGAAAAAGCCCAAAAGAGCGAAAGTATGGAAGTTTGCTTTGTTGAGAATGATTACCGCGACTTCCTGCGTGAGCAGATTCCCGATATAGATCATCGCATTGGAGAAGGCAGTTTTGTGGATATGCAGGGTAAAAAGCTTGGTAAGCACAAAGGATTTCCGTATTATACCATCGGGCAGCGTAAAGGCCTCGAAATTGCTCTCGGTTATCCTGCATTTGTGACCAAAATAAATCCGCAAAAGAATACCATAATGCTTGGGCGAAAAGAAGAGGTATTGGCCCGACAAATGTCTGTTTCTGAGGCACAGGTAGCGAATCTTTATGATTTGTCGAATCCGGATCTGAAAGTTCGTATCCGTTATCGCAGTCAACCGATAGCATGCCGGGTGAGATCGGTAGGAGAACATCAGCTACTGGTTGATTTCCTTGATGAGGCATCTGCCGTCACTCCGGGGCAGTCTGCCGTGTTCTATCTCAACGAACGCGTAATCGGTGGCGGGATTATCGATAATCCGTCAGAACTGAAAAAGATCTCTAAAATGGAATAGGGGGATTGAAGATCAACGTAGTTGGTTAGGCGAAAAAATAATTATGAGTCAATCATTTCTTTTGAACATCTTATTGATTGAAAACCCTTATTTTTGCAAGACTAAAGAATTTCGTAATCTGAGTTTGAATACGTGGAATACAACGAACAAGAAATTATAAAACAACTTCAGGAGCCGGGCCGGCAAAGGCAGGCTTTTTCCCGCATCGTGGCTCAGTATAGCGAAAAGCTCTATTGGCAGATTCGGAAAATGGTAATCTCGCACGATGATTCCAATGATGTGTTGCAAAATACCTTCCTCAAAGCCTGGGTGAATATCGAGAGCTTTCGCGGGGATGCCAAGTTGTCGACCTGGCTTTATCGGATTGCCATCAATGAAAGCATAACCTTCCTGAATAAGCAAAGTAATCACAATGGCGTAGCTATGGACGATCCTGAAGGTTATCTGGCCGGTAAACTCGAAAGCGACGATTGGTTTGATGGTGACGAATTGCAGATGAAGTTGCAAAAAGCCATTCTTCGTCTACCCGAAAAGCAGCGCCTTGTTTTTAATATGCGCTATTTCGATGAGATCAAATACGAGGATATGTCCGAGATATTAGGCACTTCCGTCGGGGCTCTGAAGGCCTCTTACCATCATGCGGCAAAAAAGATAGAAGATTTTTTGACCAAAGATGTTTAAACCTTTTTACTGAATCAAAGTCTAAACAAACGAATCAGAAATAAGATAAAATAGACAGCTGACAGCTTTTTATGCAGGCGGTTGTATTACGTTTTATATATTTCAATGATAAAAATACCGCTTATGAATAATCTGGACGAAATAAAGAAGCATTACGGCAATAGCCAGCCATTTAAGGTTCCGGAAAATTATTTCGAACAATTTTCCGCCAAAATGATGGAGGGATTGCCCGAGAAAGAAAAAGAGAAAGAGGCGAGAGAGACTCCCGTGATTTCGATGTGGGGTCGGGTGAAGCCCGTTTTCTATATAGCAGCTATGTTTGCCATGGCTGTATGGTCTATCAATTTGCTCACAGGGGATCGTGGACGTTCATCATCATCTTCACAAACATCAGTCAGGGCGGCTGAACGTGAGGGGGATGCAGTCTCAATGAAACTGGCTATGTCGGTCGATGAATATTCGCTCTATGAGTATCTGAGTGAAGATCAGTATTAAAGGATTTTATTATCGCAAAATAGGTTCTATGATGAAGAAAATAGTTACATTAATTTGTTTGTTGTTTGTATCGGTCTCTTATATTTATTCTCAGGATAAAGGAAGACCTCATTTCGATATTGAGAAATTTAATGCGCAAAAAATGGCTTATCTTGTACAAGAGGTAGGCATAACTCCCGAAGAGTCGGCTCAGCTGTTTCCATTGTACAATGAAATGCAGGCTAAGCGTTTTAATATGATGAAAGTGACTCACGACAAATCGAAAGCTTTACGTAATAATCCAAATGCAAAAGATGAAGAGTTTCTAAGGATGGTCGATGAGATCCTGAATCGTCAGGTGGAAGAGGCTAATCTGGAAAAGGCTTATTACCAGAAGTTCAAACGAATACTCTCTCCGCAAAAAGTATTGAAGCTCAAGCAGGCCGATATGCGGTTTGCCCGCGAGATTCTGAAAAATGCCGACCAGCGTCGTCCGGACGGCAAAAAGTAAAAATAATACGAGTTGAGTTTTTTATAATTTGTTTGTTTGAAAGCGGATCAGTATATGGTCCGCTTTTTTTATGCCCGGAATAACCTGTTTTGGGTAGGGCAAAAACGAAGGGGGGGGTGATTACAGCTTTTGGAAGGCAATAATGAGCTTGTAGATTAACCTCGTCCGATTGGTTGTTGCTCTAAGGTTGCACTGGTGTTGTTCCGCTGTTGCTCTATGGATGAATATAGATTTAGATAATCTGATGATATAGAAGTAATATAGATATCCCATATCATATTATAATATGGGATATCTATGGGATAACTATGGGAAATCCTTTGGATAAAAGATTTTCAACTACGGAGCAACACCAGAGCAACCATAAAGCAAGGGTGGGGAGATCTTATTTTTATGATAAATTTATACCGTTTCAATCATAAATCAAAGCAGTGATTTTTATACATTTACGAATATTACAGGTAACTCCTCTGGAGTTGTAGGATGAGATGGTGTGGGGAGCATGCAAGCTGATGAAAAGGGATACCTGCATCGCAGCTGATGAATGAGTTGGTAGTAGTCGGATACGGTACGCAAAAGCGGGTAAAAAAGACAGGCGCTGTCGCCACTTCAGCTCCCGGATTTTTCGAAAGTAAAGGTTTGGAACAGGTCATAACCAGAGATCTGTGTGCCGATTTATTAGCTGGGTCAACAAATGCAATTAGTAATTCTTCTTATACAGTACCTCAATCGGATGCAGCAACTGGGATACACAATGGAATCGAATCCGGGCCATTAATGTCTTTTTGCAAAGGGCTCAGGCTTATCCTTATCCCGAAGAGATTAAGAGTCTTGTAGGAGAAGCCTGTATTTTTGGGGCTTATGTTAACTGGCAGTTATTTAAGAATTTCGGTGCAATGCCATCGTGGACAGGGTGCTTGGTTTGAACGATACGCTGCTGTACGCCACACAGGCTCCAAGGGCAAAGTACGTTGATTTTATGATCAGTGATTTGAAAATGGCTATCGACCGTTTACCCCTTGAATCGCAAATATCAAGTGCTGATAAGGGACGGATTTCGAAAGGTGCAACTCAATCTTTATTGGCGCGGATTGCCTTGTTTGAAGGTACCTGGCAAAAGAATCGGGGAAATCAGCTCCAGGCTCAGGAGATGTTGGTTGTTGCGGCGGATTACGCTAAGCAGGTGATCGATAGCAAAGAATATATCCTGGCAAACCGTTACGATGATCTGCGTCGGTGGAAAACGGCTGAAACAGAGATGTCACAGGCTTTGTTGGGTGCTCGTATCACCGGAACGGTTTATGGGAAAACCTATACATTCCCCGATAAGAGCATATATACACCGCCCGCAACGGAAGGCAAACTGTCCCCGGACGGACATTACATTGTGGAACCTGCCGGAAACCGGGTTTTCCAACAAAAGCATTATCTGCGTCCCATTCCTTCTGCTGAAATCCGCATTACCCGATTTAAACAAAATCCGGGCTGGGAGTAATTAAACGCCAAGGTGCGAAGACGCAAAGTTCGAAATATATGAGGCTGTCTTAAAAGTCCGAATTGAACGCAAAGTCGCTAAAGCGCAAAGGAATATATATCTAAAAATTAAACCTTTGCGTCTTAGCACCTTTGCGTTTAGTTTCTTCTTTCTGATTTTTGGGACATCCTCATATAAATTATTCTTTGAACAATGTACAGCCAATCAATACAACCGCTCCCCGACAGCCGATCTCAACTTATAAAGATTAACCGTGTAGTCTATTTTAGATTTGAGCAGCATCAGACGGCTTTCTGAAACGGCAGTCGAACCATCCAATAATTCAAGGTTGGTGATCACGCCCGATTCGAAACGATTCTGCGCCAGTTTGTAGGCTTGGGTAGCCTGTTGGAGTTGCAGTTCCGATTGTTCTACTTTCTTTTGCGAAGCTTTTACATTTGCAGAACTCTCCACTACTTCGTTCACAATCGTACGACGGGTATATTCCGTCTCCTGATCATTCACCTGAATGGCTGATTTAGCCTGAACAAGGTTATATTTGTTGCGTTTGCCGTCGAAAATTGGCACTTTCACGCTCACCCCAATCGCATAGTTTGCTGTCGGTTTATACAGATCGGGAAAGTAACCGTCCTTGATACCACCTGACAGGAAGGCATTGATCGAAGCATTGTTTTGAGCACCGGTCAGGTTGTAACGCATCTCGGCCAGTTTGGCTTTCTCGCGTGCCAACTTCATCTCGTCGCGGTTTTGCATTGCCGTATTGATCAGCGCATCTCTTTGCAGATCGATGAATGATAGGTTCAGTTCATTTTTCACCTGCTGAGAGATAGATTCCGGTTTTCCCATCAGAGTATTAAGCTGGCTTACCTGTACCTGACGAGCTACTTCAAGATCGGTCTTTTGGTTTTCGATTGCCGAAATACGTACCTGCGTAGTCAGGATTTCGTACTGCGTAGCCGAACCGGTCTCCTGTTTCTTTTTCACGAAACGGAGATGCTCGTTCAGGGTGTTGAGTTGCTCATCTTTAATCTTCAACGCTTCCTGAAGGTAAAGCAATGTAAAGTAATTACCAATCACTGCCTGTGAAAGTTTTTGCTTCACCTGTTCCACAGACTGGCGTGTCAATTCTTTACCCTGTTTTTCCACCTGGATCCCTTTATCTGTGCGCTTGAAATCGGTAATTTTCTGCACGACATTGAAGGCTGCGTTATAGTTCTCACTGGGAGCCATCTTAAAAGTTGTGCCGCCAAAATCAATAGCAGGCACCGGCCCGATGTGGGTATAAGTTGCGTCAAAATCGACATTGGGCAAATAGGCGGATTGGGCAATGCTGATTTTCGCATCAGTTGCACTGAGCTCTTCCGTTGCCTTCTTGACCAACGGGTGGTTTTGCACCACTTCGCTGATGATCGTATTGAGCGAAAGGGAGTCCCCAGACAGAGAAGCGCCATGGGCTGAAAAGACAGCAAATGAAGCTGGAATCAGACACAATATCAGCCTTTTTACCCCCAACCCCCTAAAGGGGGCTTTTGCCTCGGAGCTATTTGTATCACTTTCTGTTTTTATTTGGGAAAATTCCACTTCCTCTCCGGAATTGCACTCAGCAAAGTCCCCTTTAGGGGAATCGATAGATCGGCGAAGCCAATTAGGGGCGAAAGTAACATTAGGGAATCCCATTTTTCCTGACAATATCATTGGATTAAGCTTTTACGGTTTGTTTTTTGTTTTTGGTTCGCATTACAATGACCGGAATGAGTCCCAGAGCCGTGATTACGGCAGCAATCCAGAAATCATCATCGATACCTTGTATATACGCCTGCATATTGACATGCGACAGAATCATGTATTTGCTTTGTTGCATGGCTGTAGTCATATTACTTCCCACATGTTGCTGTGCATAATAGGTCAAATTGGTGGCTATATTCTTAAACTGTTGAGAAGTTGCCTGGATAGCGGTACCGTACATCTGCGCATTATAGATAATGCGATTAGAGAGACAGGTGGAAAATATCGCCACTCCCAAACTTCCCCCCAACTGACGGATGGTATTGGTAATACTGGAAGCCTGCGCCATCTTTTCCCGGGGAATGTTTAACAACAAAACGGCACTCAGAGGAGTAAATAAAATCCCGAGCGCAAAACCACGGATGTACAGCGAGGTCATGATGTAATCATGCTCGGTCAGATAAGAGAGCTTCGAATTCAGGAGAAAGCTTATTGCCAGTAACGATACACCTAAAACCATAGGGACCTTCGGGCCGTATTTATCTGAAAACTTTCCGGATAAAGGAGACATGATTCCCTGAATAATACCGACCGGTAGAAATACCGATCCGGCCTGCACTGCCGTATAGCCCAGCGCATTTTGTAAATAGAGAGGCAGCAGAAAGGTACTGCCCAGCATTCCCAGATATAGAATCAGCATGACTAAGTTCCCTATCCCGAAGTTGTAGTCTTTGAGCAGCCGCAGTTCGATAAACGGATTTTTGACGGTCAATTCCCAAGTGATAAATATCGCCAGCGAAAGAGCCGCAATGGCAAAGCAGGCCAGTATGTAGGGAGCCGTCCATCCTCCGGTGTTTGTCGCTGCATTTCCTTCCGACAACGCATACAAGGTTAACGGTAGGAAAATGACAATGGAAATGAATCCGACAAAATCGAATTTACCCACCCGTAAACTAATGAATTCCCGTTGAATCAGTATCGTAAACAACATGGCAGCAATACCGAACGGAATATTTACGGTGAAAATCAATTGCCAGCTGAAGTTGTCCACCAAATAACCACCAATCAACGGACCGAAAGATACCGAAGCAGCAGCCGAAATAGCCCAAAAGCCCAGTGCCATACCCCGCTCTTTCGGAGGGAATTCCCGCGTGATAATAGCCATACCGAGTGGCTGGATAATTCCGGCGCCCAGACCCTGAACGATTCGCGCAAGTATCAACGTATTTTCATCGTACGACATTCCGCAAAGTAGCGAGCCCAGGGTAAAGAAAAACAAGCCGAAGAAATAAAGCCTTTTGTAACCGAATTTATCGGCCAGCCAGCCCGAAGTAGGCAGCATCACCGCCATGGCAAGCATGTATGCCGTGATTACCCATTCAATTTTATCAATCCCAACCCCAAACGAAGCCATGATCTTGGGCAAACCCACATTCACAATGGTGCTGTCGAGCACCGCCATGAAGGTTCCCAGCATGATATTTCCCAGCACAAACCATTTGTACTTATGGTGTTGCGGGTGATAGGCAGAATCGCGGTTGCGCAGTTTTCGGCGCAGCTTATGTGCAGTTGTTACTCTCCGCATTATTCTCTGATGATTTTAACGACAGCTGACATGCCCGACAAGATACGATAGTCTGCCAGTTTTTTACCTTCTTCCATTCCGTCGATTGAGATTTTCAACAGAACGCGTTGAGTAACTTTGGTAAAGTTGCCTGATGCATTGTTGGCAGGAATCAATGAGAATGTTGAAGCGGTATTTGAACCTAATGTCATGATTTTTCCGGTGAATGTAACGCCGGGGTAAGTGTCGAGCGTGAAAAGTGCTTTCTGTCCGATATGCAGGCCCTCTATCTTAGTCTCTTCCAGGAAAATGCTGACCCACAATTTATTGGTATTTACAATCGTGTAGATCGATTGTCCCGGTTGTGCGATGTCGCCCGGTAGTAACCAGCGTTTGCCGACTACACCATTGCAGGGGGCATACAGTTTGGTGTTGTTGATCTGTGTTTGAATCACTTTGATTTGTGCATCAGCGCTGACTACCGCGGCTCTGGTGCTGCTGATCTGTGCACTCGAAACTTTAGATTGTGAACGGGATGCTTCCAATTGAGCCTGAGCCGTTTCGAAGGCTTTTTTTGCATGATCATATTGCTCTTTGGCAATGACATCGCCGCCGAACTGGCTTTTAGCCCGGGCAAAATCCTCTTTGGCTTTGCTCAATGAGATTTCCTGCACTTTATTGTTTTTCAGGTCAAACTGCAATTTTGCTTCCGCTTGCGCGATAGATGCTTCGGTTTGCAGTCTGTTGGCAATGGCCTGATTACGTTGAGCGACTAAGTCGGTACTATCCAGTACGGCAATCAGTTGTCCTTGTTTCACCGAATCACCTTCCTGTGCAAACACCTGGCTGATTCTTCCCAGAATCTTTGAGCTGACAGCCGTATTGTCGGTTTCCACGTGGGCATCGTCGGTTTTGATGTATTTTGAATAATCAATATACCAGTAGATTCCACCACCTATCAATAATGCAATCACTAAAATGAGGGGAATATATACTTTCCCGCTTTTCTCTTTTTTTTCGTTTTGATTCTCCATAAAGTAGTTTAAAATTGATTTTGAATTATTCTTTAGATAATATAGTGAGTAGAATCTCTTTCACTTTCTGTGAAGCAGTCTGTAGCTCTTCAAGCTCCTGTTCATTAAGTCGGGCCAGCTTCTCCTTCAGGCTTTCGGTCGAATTGCGCTTGATCTCCTCAAAATTCACCAGACCTTTTTCCGTCAACACGATATTTATCACACGACGGTCTTTCGGATCGTTCTGACGTTCCACAAAACCCTCCTCGATCAGCTTGTCCACAATCACCGTCACATGTGGCTTCGGCATGTCCAGGCATTTTCCGATATCAGTCATGGAAAGGGTTCCAAGCCTTTTCAGACTTCCCAGCACAAACATCCCACCCGGTGTAATCGGAGATTTCGCACGCAAGGGTCGTGAAATACTTTTATACAACAATGGGTGGATTGAGATCAGGTTTTCGGCAATAATATTAATGTTTGGTTCAGTCATCGCAATTGTTCATTTGAATTAATGATTACAAAAGTATAACTATTATCAATACGGAATCTATTCGTTAAGAAGAATTAGCCGGATTAAGAATCCATGAATAATTCTTTAACAATACAGCGGTTTCAATTCAGGATCGTTTAAACAATGGAGAACGCACTCATTTGCTGTATTTGCTCTCCGAATCATCACAATATCATTTTGAGAGAAAAACAGTGGTATCTAACCCAAAAGGTAAGCAAACAGGCCAATATCTTAATTTTACCAACAATCGGACCATACGTGGAGCATACGTGGAGCATACGTGGAGGATACGTGGAGCATCAGCAGTGTAAAAAAAGGGAATTTCGAAAAAAAGAAAGTGGCAAAATGTCAGAATAAGCAACATCATCCGGAAGTTCTGACAAATCGCACACTTCCCGATTTCTTTCCGAACAACTGTGGAACATATGTGGAGTTGCTGTGGAGTTGCTGTGGAGGAAGAGCGAAGGTAAAGCGGACCTGCATAGGTTTTGATTTCGGAGAAAAATGTAACAAAATGACAAACACCCTTTGGTGAGTCGGGGCGACTATTTATCCATCAGCCAACATTTCCAGATCTTTATATTCATTATTGTTGTACAAAACAGCCTGATACACCATGACAGTCAGCGCATGCAGATACGGGTAGAACAAGGCAAAGGAAAGAAAGACCGATACACATTACTGGGAACGAAAACACTGGAGATTTTGCGGATATATTTCCTTCAATACAAACCTAAAGTGTGGTTGTTTGAAGGGGCAAATGGGGAGCAGTATTCAAGAAGGAGTATTGGACATATACTAAAAGCGTCGGTAGATAAAACTAGCATAAAAAAGAGAGTAACAGTGCATACTCTTCGACATTCTTTCGCAACCCATCTGCTCGAATCGGGAACAGATTTGAGATATATACAATCTCTATTGGGGCATGAAAGCAGCAAGACTACGGAAATATACACACATATTACCACCAAAGGATTTGATCAGATAAAAAGTCCGTTAGATAAATTAGAAATTAAGTAAAAACGTAATTTTATATTCAGTATAATATATTTATCTTTGAACAATTAATTATAAAGAATACATCAATTCGTTGGCTTTTCCAAAATCCAATAAGCTCAACGCCTTATATATTGCAAATTATTGTTTCATATTGCAAATCAACATGTTAATAATTTGAGAAACAACTGCTAAGGCGGATATATGCGCAACTGGGTTGAGCTTATCGGAATTAGAGTTGAGCTTATATTGGTGTTAGCGGTCAGTGTAAAAAAATAAAGACAGACATAAAATGGTTAAAACAGCCTGAAATATAGCGACATGAAAAAACATAAGACTTTATTAGTAATAGTCATTCTTTTGGTTTCTTCACAACTAAACGCGAATAAAAAAGAGGACTTCCAAACAACAAAACAATTGTTTTTGAATTGTCAACACAAAATTGATAAATTCGACAACACTACTGGAAAGAAAAGATTTGTCGACCCAATAGAAGAAAATGAAGTTTTTTATGAAATTGTCATGAAAACAGCACCTACTTTATACACTCAGACAGAATTGTATAAATTAGAACTTATAAACTTATTTGTTGACGCAGACATAAAAAAACACAAGAGTGCAAAATATAACATTTTACGACTATTGGACAACTTGTGTATTGAAGATTATGTGGACGTGATTGATAGCGTTTATGTATTTTACAAAAGAAATCAGGTCAGTTTTGAAATTCTAGACATGACAATCGGACAAGACTTCAACATGTCTAATCAGGTTGCAAAGAAATACAAGAATGAAAAACTTCAAATACTATTGACTGAAATACTAAATGACATTAAATCAGGGAAGCTAAAAGTTATAACTCCTCCATATGGATTTCGAGAAACAATAGAGAAAATATTATCTGGAAAAGAATGGCAGGAACTGCAAGAAATTGAAAAAACGCAGCCTCCATTATTGAAACAACAGAATTGTAATTAAAAGAAAAACGAAAACAATAGACAAAACACCGAACCGCTAACATCATAGCAATTAAACGAAGCCCCGAGCCCCAAAAAAGCCCCCGAAACAGCAGAAAGTTTCGGGGGCTTTGATTTAATTGCTTGTTGAACCGAACCTGACGGTACGCACTGGCGGTGATGTCCGCTCTCTTATGGCGATTGAATCAGTTGTAGACATCTCAAGGGTTTGCCTATCAATATGCTAAGAGCAGTAAATATTTCACTTTTTCGCCTTTTAGAATTGAAAAACATCTGCTTTTTGACGTACCCAAGCCCTTTTTCGTCCGGCACGAGTGCTTTTGGGTCTGTTTTTGCAAAGTTTGGGCAATACGATGGCCGTCGAGCTTCATTGTTTGAAGCCGACTGTTGATTATCAGATACTTGTTTTGGCAGTACGAATTCCGGCATATACATTTGCCGTAGGCGGCGCACGTGCAGTCCAGCTGCTGATAGTGACAAAACGACCCTGCTTGCAGTGCGGGCAAAGCTCCGGATCGAAGTCCAGTTTTTGCTTACACACCTCTTGCCAAGAGGTTTTGGGCTTCTTTTCGACCACGATGCCCATCAAAAACTGCACATCGCGCAACTTATCCTTGTTGCGGCTCGATAGAATACCGTAATGCCGGATCTTCACAAAACGAAACGGCAAAATGTGTTGGCAAAACCGGCGCAGAAACTCTGAGGCTTCGAGCGTCATCTCCTTTTGAGTATCACCGTGCCGGTAATCTTTCCACGAAAAAGTAACCAGTCCGTTGTCGATAGATTTTATCCGGTGGTTCGAAATGGCCACTTTGTGGGTGTATCGCCCGAGGTATTCAATCACCTGACTGGCACCGTAGAACGGCTGTTTGCTATACACCACCCATTTCATGGCATACAGCTTTTTGAGCAATTCTTTGTCCGGTTGCTGCTCCGGTGCGATCTTAGGATTTATCTTCAGTAACCGAAGGAAATTGCCACGGAAGGTTTTGCTCAACGCTTTTACCGGATAGAGGTAAGTGGCATATTTCTCGCCTTCGGTCTTTTTCAGCGACCGCCATTTCCCCGTCCGGGTAGCTCCTCCTGCCGGAACGAAGCAATGCAGGTGCGGGTGAAAACTCAGGTTCTGACCCCAAGTGTGGAGCACGGCAATGTGTCCGCCCTGCGCACCGAGGTGTTTGGGATCGGCGGCAAAGGCTTCGAGCGTGAGTTTTACGGCCTCGAATAGCACGTTGTACATCTCTTTGCTTCGAAACAGAAACATCTCCTTGCACTCTTCCTTGCTCAATACTACGGGAAGTGTCTCTTTCTCCCGAATAGGTGGCATGCGCAAAGCCTTGGCCTCCATACCAAACAGTCGGAACCAATACCGCATACCATAGACCGTAAACATGAAGTAACTTTTTAGTTTGACGGTATGAATATCAAAAACATTTTTTAATTTTAGACGCTGAATTGGAAATATGGTGATTGGGATTGCAACGGAGCTGATTACCGAAGGTTTAGTTCAACGTCGTGTATACATCATGCGGGTTTCAGAGCAATTTGCAAGTTCAGAGCTCGCTGGCAAGGGCAGTAACGGTGGATAATGAAGTGGCCACGAACTCCCGCACGCTGCATACACTCATCGTTGTGGGCCATTATAAAAAAGTAACTACTAATTTGAATAACATAAATGATTGAATTATGGAACTAATTTCACCGAACTTTGGATTAATGCTCTGGATGACAATTTCAGCTTTGATTATTATTCTTCCATTGATTGCCCTAATTGATTTATTAAGAAGTCGATTTGAAGGTAATGACAAACTTGTGTGGACTTTAGTGATAATCTTTGTTGTTTTGTTTGGTCCTGTACTTTATTTCGTAATTGGGAAAAAGCAGAAAATAAGAAATTAAATTTCGGACTAGTACGAATGTGTTTCTAATTTGAATCAGACTGTAACGTTGGCTTATTAGAGTGTCAAATAATTTCTATGACAAACTTTGCATTTAGAGAAAGACTTTTTTTATTGAAGAATTTTTGAAGGAAAAAATCTCCATTCTTTGTTTTTTGCTAACCGGATCAACTCCAACGCATATCCAAATATATACGCAAGAGTTGAAGAAAAATACGCTACGCGTGGAAAGGTCGGCAACAACAAAAAACTACATATAACACTCCGATAATCGCCATAAAACAAGCACCCTTTTCAGAGGCATTTACGGCGATTATCTACCCGTTATATGCAACCAAAGAAAAGACTACCTGACAAATAATTAGGAATTAAAAAGTGCGGAGTCAGCACGATAAACACTGACAAAATTAAAATGAAAAAGTTTACAATTATTTTTGCAGCGTTAGTTACAATGACAATTAATGCAAATTCTCAAATTCCAAATAACGGATTTGAAAGCCTGAATGGATGGTTTACAGGCAATGCAACATTATCGACTGATCATTACCCTGAATCGGTAGGTAATTATTCCGTAAAATTAGAAAACCAATTGCCTTTGACAAAATATCTTTCATATGGGTATGCAGTTACAGGAAGCCTAAGTAGTGGCTGTATTCCTTCTTTCCCCATAACAGGTCATCCGACCAAACTTTGCGGATATTACAAATGTTTTCCTGTAAATGGTGATACTATTCAGATTGGGATAATGATGTTTAAAAATGGAGTTTGGATTGCAGGCGGTGAGTTAATAACTACCGAGACGGTTTCTAATTGGATATCGTTTAATATTCCAATATACTCTAATACAGGATCATATACGAATGTAGATGCCGATAGTGCAACAATAACTGTTGCTGCATTTTATAATGATACTACTTGTGGTAATCCTTACGGTCCTTATGGAAATTCAGTATTATATGTTGACAATTTGAGTTTTGATAATCTAATTACTTCTATATCTGAACAAACTTCAAAAAGTAATCTATTCAATTTGTTTCCTAATCCCGCTAATAATATTGTAACATTGAAAATAGACTACACTAAAGATATTGACCCGACATTGAATATATATAATTTAATGGGTTTTTTAGTCAGATCGGAAACTCTTAAACAAAATCAGCAACAGATTAATGTTAGTGATTTAAGTAACGGAATTTATATGATTGAAATAAAATCCAAAGAGCTGAAAGAAAATCAAAAACTAATAATTCAAAGATAATATTGGCAGCATATAACATCATAGCAATTAAACGAAGCCCCGAGCCCAAAAAAAGCCCCCGAAACCAACACAAGTTTCGGGGGCTTCGATTTAATTGCTTGTTGAACCGAACCTGACGGTACGCACTGCCGGTGATGAGCGCTCTCTTATGGCGATTGAATCGGTTGGGGAAGCCCCTAAATCCCCCGGAAGACTTTTAAGAAGATCCACAGTATTTGCTCCATAAAATTACCACTTTGGTCAAACAAGTAGCTTCCTTTTGGCATTCCCAAACCCTTTTTCGTCTGGAGCGAGTGCTTTTGGGTCTGTTTTCGCAGAGTTTAGGCAATACAATGGCTGTCGGGCTTCATTATTTGAAGCCGACTGTTGATTATCAGATACTTGTTTTGGCAGTATGAATTCCGGCATATACATTTGCCGTAGGCGGCGCACGTGCAGTCCAGCTGCTGATAGTGACAAAACGACCCTGCTTGCAGTGCGGGCAAAGCTCCGGATCGAAGTCCAGTTTTTGCTTACACACCTCTTGCCAAGGGGTTTTGGGCTTCTTTTCCACCACGATACCCATCGAGAATTGCACATCGCGCAACTTCTCTTTGTTGCGGCTTGCCAGAATGCCGTAGTGGCGGATCTTCACAAAGCGAAACGGCAAAATGTGTTGGCAAAAGCGACGCAGGAACTCTGAGGCTTCGAGCGTCATCTCCTTTTGAGTATCACCGTGCCGGTAATCTTTCCACGAAAAAGTAACCAGTCCGTTGTCGATAGATTTTATCCGGTGGTTCGAAATGGCCACTTTGTGGGTGTATCGCCCGAGGTATTCAATCACCTGACTGGCACCGTAGAACGGCTGTTTGCTATACACCACCCATTTCATGGCATACAGCTTTTTGAGCAATTCTTTGTCCGGTTGCTGCTCCGGTGCGATCTTAGGATTTATCTTCAGTAACCGAAGGAAATTGCCACGGAAGGTTTTGCTCAACGCTTTTACCGGATAGAGGTAAGTGGCATATTTCTCGCCTTCGGCTTTTTTCAGCGACCGCCATTTCCCCGTCCGGGTGGCTCCTCCTGCCGGAACGATGCAATGCAGGTGCGGGTGAAAACTCAGGTTCTGACCCCAAGTGTGGAGCACGGCAATGTGTCCGCCCTGTGCACCAAGGTGCTTGGGGTCAGCGGCAAAGGCTTCGAGCGTGAGTTTTACGGCTTCGAATAGCACGTTGTACATCTCTTTGCTTCTAAACAGAAACATCTCCTTGCACTCTTCCTTGCTCAATACTACGGGAAGTGTCTCTTTCTCCCGAATAGGTGGCATACGCAAAGCCTTGGCCTCCATACCAAACAGTCGGAACCAATACCGCATACCATAGACCGTAAACATGAAGTAACTTTTTAGTTTGACGGTATGAATATCAAAAACATTTTTTAATTTTAGACGCTGAATTGGAAATATGGTGATTGGGATTGCAAAGGAGCTGATTACCGAAGGTTTAGTTCAACGTCGTGTATACATCATGCGGGTTTCAGAGCAATTTGCAAGTTCAGAGCTCGCTGGCAAGGGCAGTAACGGTGGATAATGAAGTGGCCACGAACTCCCGCACGCTGCATACACTCATCGTTGTGGGCCATTATAAAAAAGTAACTACTAATTTGAATAACATAAATGATTGAATTATGGAACTAATTTCACCGAACTTTGGATTAATGCTCTGGATGACAATTTCAGCTTTGATTATTATTCTTCAGGGCAACCGCATCAAAATCTATTTTAAGAAGAGCATTATCTTTGCCACATGAAACAAGACATAGCAAAATATTTTCAGGAGGTTTCCGATCCACGTGTTGTAGGTCGTTGTACCCATCTACTGTCAGACATATTATTGATAGCTCTTTGTACCTACCTAACCGGAGGTTCGGATTATCAAGATATGTATTTGTTTGGTAAAGAACGAGGTATCCAATTAAAAGGCTCTTTATTAAGCCTATCCAATGGAGCCCCTTCTGCGGATACCTACGAGCGTGTTTTCAAGAGTCTGGACAGCGACTGTTTAAGAGAATGTCTGGACACATATGGCAAAGATATTTTGGGCTGTTTGGCCGAGAAACAGATCGTGCTGGACGGCAAGGCCTTAAAAGGCGCTTCCCCTACAAGTAAAGGTAATTCCGGACTATATATCCTCAACGCATGGGTAAGTGAAAATAGTATTTGTGTGGGACAGTGTAAGGTGGAAGATAAGTCTAATGAAATTACAGCTATTCCCAAGATATTGGATTCGCTAGACATTGAAGATGCCGTTATTACGATCGATGCCATGGGGACACAAACCAAAATAGTAGAACAAATACGGGAGAAGAATGGCCATTATCTGCTTGCAGTTAAAGGTAATCAGAAAGAACTGCTTGAAGATATAGAATGCGCCTTCAAAACACACCAGGGACACCACCATGCCCAGGAGATCGACTATGGTCATGGCCGTATAGAAACCCGGTGTTGCAGCATTTTACCGGCAACGGATTATTTGATGCAGGAAAATCTCTTCCCCTGGAAAGATATAGCCACCTTGGTCAGGATAGAAGCAACACGGGAAATAAAAGGTACGATTACCAAAGAAATCCGGTATTATATCAGTGACGAAAGTATCCTTAACGCTGCATATTACAACTCTTTAGTAAGAGGGCACTGGGCTATAGAAAATAAATTACACTGGCATTTAGATGTAACCTTTAAAGAGGATCATTGCAGGACAAGAATAGGAAATGCACCTGAAAATCTGTCAACCATCCGGAAATTTGCCTTGCAAGTTATCTCAAATGCAAATGACAAACTCAGCCTAAAAAAGAGACAGTACAAGGCCGCTCTCGATGCAGTATATCTGAAAAAGTTACTTAACATTTGATGCGGTTGCCCTGATTATTCTTCCATTGATTGCCCTAATTGATTTATTAAGAAGTCGATTTGAAGGTAATGACAAACTTGTGTGGACTTTAGTGATAATCTTTGTTGTTTTGTTTGGTCCTGTACTTTATTTCGTAATTGGGAAAAAGCAGAAAATAAGAAATTAAATTTCGGACTAGTACGAATGTGTTTCTAATTTGAATCAGACTGTAACGTTGGCTTATTAGAGTGTCAAATAATTTCTATGACAAACTTTGCATTTAGAGAAAGACTTTTTTTATTGAAGAATTGATATTTTCTATAATGGAAGAAGAAAGAATAATAAATAACGGCCCACAATAAATAGGACTTCGTGCGGTCGGCACGACCCAGCATGAAGTACAATCCCGATAATTATCGGGAGAACTACATTCCCGATTCACTGCCGGTAATGTATGAGCCATATTGAAGTCGGGGAATGGGGAAAGCGGCGTGTTTTTTGTAGTTCCGCAGTGGGTAGTCAGGTAAGCCGGGAGTCAGTACAAAGCCGTTTTTCTGGTCTGATTGAGTTAAAGACAGAAGACAATAGGTCTGGAAAACGGATCAAACTGCTGATTCTGGCAAAGTTTAGACAATACAATGGCCGTCCCGCTTAAAGAAGCGGGATGAGAAGGCGTAGATTAAAGGTTTAGATTCGAGGTTTGCAGATAAAAAACATTACCGGGCGAACGGATACGCGGTAGAATTTCTACCGGCTGCATATTGCCCTTCTTGCAGGCCGGACATTGACAAGGGTCATGACCGGTCAGACGAACGATGCGTTGCTGATTTTTTTGGTGGGATCTTCCATCGTTACTTTCGCGACCACCACTTTACCGACCAGAGAACGACCCAAAACGGCATCGTAAACGAACGGTTGTACCGGATTGGATATGTTCCCATTCGGTATCATGTAAAGGTGAAGGCTGAGGCCAACCCATTTCTGCCTGAATACGATGAATACTTCTGTAACAGAACTAAATGGAGAGCGAAGTTAGCGAAAGAATGTAAACAAATCACTACTTTTATGTCCGATAAAAAGCAGTAATAACAGCCGGGTTGCCCGTCACAGGGTTAGCCTTTAAAGTGCCTGAGCCGTATGCGGTGAAAATCGCACGTACGGTTCTTAGGGGGCGTAAGCTACCCGGTTGCGGCATAGAAAAAAAAGAAAAAAGACGGAATTTCGGTTGAAAAATCTTTGACGAACTGTCCGCGTTCGTGACTGAATGACTACAATATGTATAAAGTAATGACTTTTATTTATTTGAATGTATGTTAATACAACAGAGTTTATTTTCGTATTGGGATATTATTATGGGTATTTTGATACTTTTTATTTTGGTTCCTTTTATCTATATTGGATATTTGAAAAGACTTAAAATTCCGGAGAAAAACGAACTATATTATTTCCCAGGAGTATATAATGCAAATAAAGCAAATGATATTATCGAATATGTTGAAAAACTTGAAAACTTATTTGGGAAAAGGTATTCCAACTTTAAAAACTTATTAGCGAAGCTTGAGAAAGACCCTGCAGAAGACAAAAGAATGTTTGTTGAAGCAATTGAAAGTATTATATTTTGCATTAAACTTAATGGACAAAGTAGATGGAATGTGTTTTGGAATATATCAGACAACTTTCTAAAAATTATGATTTTTATGTTACCAATTACAAGTGTAATTATTGTAATTATATCCGAAATCTATTTTGATTTTACAGGTCTTGTGTTTAGTATAATTGCAACGATTTTTAGTTTGCCGTTTATCCTGATTATATTTTCGTCTTTTTTAAAAATGTCACAGTATTTATTTAGAAAAAAGGGAACCACATTGCCAGCATTAAGTCTTGCATACTTTGCATTGGATACATTAATTAATAGTCACGTTTCCAGAGCCTATGATAAAAAAACGGGAACTTACTATTATTATACTACAATTCATAAATACAACGATTTAGTAAACGCAGATTTTAAATTTAGTAGTTATCATATTCCGACCAGTGCTGAAATATTAGGTGATTTAAGCAAACAGGCATTAGGAGAAAAATAATTAGTGGGATTTACGTGCTTCGTTAGAATTAAGCATATATAAGCCTGCCATCATAACTAAAGATTGATGATGTTGCCATGCTAGCCATTTACGAACCTGGTACCCTGATAATCCCAATTCGTTTTTGGCATCGTCAAAACAACGTTCTACCCAATACCTACTACATTGAAAATAGGCATACTCTTCCCGAGAGTATTCATTGACGCCTCCATTACTGAAACTGAACTTTATCTTCGGGTTTTTATCATCAGTACGTGTTATCACCAAAGTTCTGGGCCGTGCTACTTTTTCTTCACCATTCCAGTGCCAGACAGATGCGGTGTGTACAAAAACATATTTCCAACCCTTGGCCGTTTTTCTAACCTTTACCCTTTCCCATTCGGATTCATCCAGACTTTGGCAATAGGAATCGACTCGTAATGCCGGTTGATCGGCTTTAAGTTTTGTCGGATTTGCGCCCCGACTGCCTTTCTTTGCTGGTATAGAGAACGTCGGTTTATTCAGATAAACAAGTTCATCTTTGTGTATATCTAGCACATATAAAATATTATCCTCATCCAATCCACGAGTCAGCTCGCTATTATGTCCATATAATCCGTCGCCTCCAATCCAATCAAACTTTGTACCGGCAGCAATCTGTGCCCGGATTATCTTGAGTGCTTTTTCAGGTTTTATTTCAAATGTACGCTCCGTTCTGGGAATGCCCGCTTTATCACATCGATTTTTATCGGTTGTCCATGGCTCTGGCAGAAATAGTTCAGTGGCAATCAGGGCCGCATGATCTTCATTGCACAAGGCTGCATATACTGCCACCTGGCAATTGTCTACTTTTCCGCAAACACCAGCATATTGCCGGGATATACCTACAGACTCTTTCCCTTTTTTTAGATGAGAGCTTTCATCAATGATCATCCCTGTAGGTTTTCCACTTCGGATTTTGCACTTTTCCATTAAGGCCGAAACCTCTGATGCTGTTTGCTTATTGACCGTTTGATAATCCCATTTGGATTCACTCAGGAAATTGTGGTATTGGTGGTAGGCTTGTTCTGGTTCAACTTCGACCATTCGTTCCATGTTTGTGTGGTTTTTTTGCACTTTAGAAGTCTTACAAGATAAGAGTAGGCTTTCTTGATATTATTGCGCCAGTGAACAACAAAAAGGTTGGTGTATTTTTC
Source organism: Bacteroidales bacterium (assembly GCA_963668555.2). Classification (GTDB taxonomy): domain Bacteria; phylum Bacteroidota; class Bacteroidia; order Bacteroidales; family UBA7332; genus CAXXIC01. Next base: position 1,142,753 of record CAXXIC010000001.1, on the reverse strand, counting down.
AAGAAACTGACATAAGGACAGCTGTTTATTTTCTGCCAGATATTCTTTATCGGCAAAATTTTTTTTATCTGATAGCACTTGACTCATGATCAAATTCTACCAGTGGCTGGTGTTTTAATTATACCTTAAAGGTAGTCGTATATATTTTATCAAAATAATATGAGTGTTTTTTATAGTCTAAAAGTAGAAGTGAAAGCAAAACGCTATAAAGATTATGCCGTGAAAATGCTCACGTCATTGAGTTCGGCTAAATATCAAAGCGGCGATGCGAAACCATCGTTTCTGTTGCATTCTACCGGTCACAGGTCCAACAAATCGGAAATTGATGCATCTATCAACTATGCCGATTACTACTACATCGAGGCGCTTACCCGTCTGAAAAAGATGTATGAAGGAAAGAATATCCTGAAATAGTTCTTGAATAAATATTATCAAAAAGGGATTGTTTTGCCGGATTTGTGCAGAATAATTCCTTTTTCTATTTATAGGAATAATAATCATCTATAGAACTATGAATCATTATTATCAGTGCTAATGTCCTAAAAAGAATAAATCCGGTATTAAGGGTAAAATGGATGTTTTTTTGTTCCTTCAAATTACCTATCTTTGCCAACCTATGCCTCATTCCGGAAGTTAGCATTCGGGAGACATTTTTCAAAATGGATTTAATTAATTAGCTATATGGAAATTACAGGAAAAATTGTGCAGATCCTTCCGCTGCAATCCGGTCAGGGAAAAAATGGTGTTTGGAAGAAGCAAGATTACATCATCGAGTTTGGAGATCAGTATCCAAAGAAAGTTTGCTTTAATCTTTGGGGGGATAAAATTGACACTTTTGCTATTCAGCTTAATGAGCAGGTGAAAGTAGATTTCGACGTAGAAAGCCGTGAGTTCAACGGTCGTTGGTATACTGACGTGAAAGCGTGGAATATCACCAAGCTTGCAGCCGGAGCTCCGGGTGCAGTTCCTCCAACTTTTGCACCTAAGGCAGAAGACTTCCTGCAGCAGGCTCCCGGCGAAGATATGCCATTTTAATCAGAAAAAAATATAGGTGTGTAAAAAGCCGTTTAAACAGCATTTCAGTGTTGGTTAAACGGCTTTTATTATTCCTTTAAGCACAAAGACAGAATTTCAATTGTGAGTTCGATTGCTACCTCTAATGTAATTCCTCTTTTTTATCGTTTCATTATCTCAATTTATACTATCTTTGCGCAGTTGGAGCAGAAGCTGCACGCAACTGCTTAATCCGTTGTGTATTACCAATTCTAATCGAATTATGAAAGTTAAAGTCGTCAATAAATCCAAACATTCTCTCCCCGAATATGCTACGCTTCACGCCGCAGGAATGGATATTCGTGCCAACCTCGATGAAGCCATTACATTAAAACCTTTTGAGCGTAAGTTAATCCCGACCGGTCTTTCTATTGAACTACCCCAGGGCTTTGAAGCGCAAATTCGTCCCCGTAGCGGTTTGGCACTCAAGAAAGGCATTACGGTACTTAACTCTCCGGGTACGATTGATGCGGATTACCGTGGTGAAATTGGCGTCATATTGATCAATCTTTCGCAGGAAGAGTTTGTTATCAACGATGGCGAACGCATTTGCCAGATGGTCGTTGCTGCACATGAACAGGTAGAGTGGATTGAAGCAGAACTTCTGCAAGAGAGCGCTCGCGGCGAAGGCGGATTTGGACATACCGGCAGAAAATAATCCCACCCTATGAAACTTCAATTTCCTAAAATAGTGCTGTTGGCAGTAGGATTAGCTACGCTTTCAGCACATGCATCACGTAAAAGTAAAAATCAGCTACCTTCAACTGCGGTACAAAAAGCAGTATTAAGTGATTCGGATCGTCGCAAGTTTGAATATTACTTTTTGGAGGGTGAAAAGCAGAAGTATATGCAGCAACCTGATGCCGCATTTGATCTGTTCAAGCATTGTTACGCTATTGACAGCTCCAGTGCTATCGTTTGTTATGAGCTGGCCGACGCTTATCTGAAGATGAACAATCCGGCTTCGGCTGTTGATTTTGTACGCAAGGCAACCGTGCTGGATGCCTCCAACTACTGGTATCTCTATTCGTATGCCAATCTGGCGCAGAGCCTGAACCTGAAAGATGATGCAATCCAGGCATTCTCTACCTTAGTGCAAAAGTATTCTGATAAACCGGAATTGAATTATTCCCTGGCTGAGATCTATACACAGAATAAGGAATACCGAAAAGCCATTCAGACGCTGGATCAAATGGAAAAGCAGATTGGTCTGAATGAAGAGGTTTGTATTGAGAAATTTCGCCTTTATGCGATGCTAAAGGAAGATAAGAAGGCTTTTGCGGAGATCGAAAAACTGGTGACCGGTTATCCCAGGGATGTTCGCTACCTGATCCTGCTGGGAGATATGCATCTGGAGAGCAATCATACCAAGGAGGCTTTTGAATGTTATCAAAAAGCACGAATTCTGGAGCCTGGTAATGGCTATATTTCTGTTTCTCTGGCTAATTATTATGAGAAAACCGGGAATAAAGCCGAAGCCGATCGTCAGATTCGTGAAGCATTGACAAATCGGACAACAGATATAGAGACTAAAAACCGCATCCTGACCGGTTATCTTTCTACCCGTTTGGAAAAGCCGGAAGAGGCAGAAAATATCAAATCGCTTTTTAATGCGTTGATCGAAGAGCATCCCCAGGAGGAGAGCTTTTACCAGTTGTATGCCCAATACCTGATTTCGCAGAAAAAGACGGAAGAGGCCCGCGAGAAAATGCAGTTTGCCGTGGATTTAGCTCCCACCAATGTGGAGTCATGGAAGCAGTTACTGAATATCAATCTGCAGCTGAGTGATTACAAGTCTGTGATTGCCGTTTGCGAGAAAGCGTTGACCTATTTCCCCGAAGTTGCGGAATTTCATTTCTACCGGGGCGTCGGGAATTATCTTTCCGATAATTTCGAAAAAGCCATCGAATGTTATTGGCAAGGTATAAAAGTGCTTGATCCGAAAAACACGGCGATGCTTTCTGATTTCTATGGTCAGTTGGGCGATGTCTATCAACGGATTGAGAAAAAGGCAGAAGCTTACGATGCTTACGAGAATGCGTTGAAATATAATGAGAAAAATGTGGTGGTTCTCAACAACTACGCCTATTACCTCTCTTTGGATAAGAAGGAGCTGAGCAAGGCTGAACGGATGAGTGGTAAGAGTATTGAACTGGAGCCGAACAACAGCACCTACCTTGACACCTATGCCTGGATTTACTTTACGGAGGCGAACTATACACTGGCCCGGTTTTACATTGAAAAAGCGATGAAAAGCGGGGGCGATAAAAGCGAAGTGATTACTGAACACTATGGTGATATTCTATTTATGGCTGGCGATAAAGAGAAAGCGCTTGAACAATGGAAACTTTCACTATCGATGGGTAATAAATCGGAAACGCTGCTGAAAAAGATTGAGACAGAGACTTATATAGACGAAAAGAAATAACTATTTATTTATCTAAATATGAAAGGGTACAGACTGATTATAATGCTGATGGCTATTCTGGCCTTTACCTCCTGTAAGACCAGAAAGTTGATTAGTAGTGCATCTTCTCAAAAAGAGGTTGCCGCACTGTTCGATAAAGATTATAATGCAAAGACCTTTAACTCGCATCTGCAAATCAATACCAAAGGCATTAGTGCGAAGGGCGATTTGCGTATAGTGAAGGATCAGACCATTTATCTTTCGTTACAAGTCTTTTTAGGCATAGAAGTGGCTCGCCTCAAAATCACTCCCGATAGCCTTGTGGCCGTCGATCGTTTCAACCGCCGCTATTTTGCCGAATCATTTTCTAAATTGCAGGATTTTACCAGTAAAGGGGTGAATTTCTATACGTTGCAGTCGCTTTTTACCAACCGGATCTTTCTGAGTGGTCAGGAGAATCTGACGCACAAAGATATTGATGAATTCGACTGGAAAACAAAAGGAGATGAAACTCACCTCACTCCTAAGAAAGATTCGTACTGTACCTTTGTTCTGAATGGAAGCCGGCAGTTGAAAGAAACTATTCTGACCGACCACAGTGATCGTTTTAAACTTAACTGGATTTACTCTGACTTTTCTGAAGTGGATAACTACGATTTTCCTCATCAGATGGAGGTTAATATTTCGAGCTCAAAACGGAAATTGAGCAGTTCGATGCAGTTTGCCCGGATTGAATTTGGCAAGACTCTTAACGTTGATTGCACCATTCCATCGCGTTATACCCGGATTAAACTGGATGATCTTTTGAAAATGTTTTCTGACCTGCAAGGCTATTGAGGAAATTGATAGTTTGCAGAGCGGTTTTTAAATCCGTTTTGTAATTTATCGTCATGCAGCGTCGCATATTGCTTATGTTTTATTTAATGATCGGCTAAGCCGCTTTTTAGAGTGCACCTATCTATGAAGTTTATTGTAACTATACTGTTGTCCCTTATTTGTCTGTCACCGTTATTTTCGCAAAACAGCACAAAGCTCAAAGCGTTGGAGAGTCAGCGAAAGGCGATGATTCAGCAAATTGCGGGGATCAACAAAATGCTGAAAGCTAACCAGAAAAGCTCCATGCTATCTATGGAGAAACTGCAATTGATTGAGTCACAGATCGCCTCGCGAAAAAAGCTGATTGATCTGTTAAACGCAGAAGTCATGGAGTTGGATAAGCAAATTCTACTACTTCAAACCGATATTGCTGCTTTGGAGAAAGAACTTAACCTGAAGAAGGGGGAGTATGGCAAAGCTGTGCAACTCGTCTATATGAAACGCTCTTCGTATGATAAGATCATGTTTATCCTTTCGTCAAATTCTCTCAGTCAGGCTTATCGTCGTTCCCGGTATTTGAAAGAATATGCCATGTGGAGCCGTCTGAAAGGTCAGGAAATCATGAGGAAACAAGCCGAGCTGAATGCAAAGAAAGAAGAGCTTCAGAAAAATAAACAGGAAAAAGGATCGCTGCTGGCAATGCGTCAGCAAGAGACCCAAAATCTGCAAACGGAAGAGACTAAACAGAAAGTGGTAGTTGATGAGTTGAATAAAGAGCAACGTAAGCTCCAGACAACCCTGATCAAACAGAAACGTCAGGCTGCTGCTTTAGATCGACAGATTCAACGCATCATTCAGGAAGAGATTCGTAAAGCACAGGAAGAAGCCCGTCGCGCACAGGAAGCGGCTCGTCGGGCGGCTCGGGAAGAAGAACAACGCAAACAGCGTCTGGCAGCTGAGGAAGCAGCTCGTAAACAACGTCTAGCCGCAGAAGAAGCTCGTCGAAAAGCATACGCAGCCGAATCGGCCCGTATAGCCGCTGCCGAGAAATTGGCAGAAACCAAAAAAGCAAGAGAGGCTTTGATAGCCGAGAAACAAGCGCTTGATAAGAAACGGAAGCAGGAGGAGCGGAAGCAGAAAGAAGAAGCTGCAAAGAAACCGGTATTAGCTGAGTTAGCTCCGGCCCGGGAACGTGTAGCGGAAACAGCCGGAGGCTATGCTATGACGCACGAGGAGAAAGCGCTTTCTGATGATTTTTCAAGTAATAGAGGTTCTCTGCCTGTACCTGTTACCGGTCGCTTTATGATTGTTGGTCATTTTGGCCAGCAGCAGCATGAGAATCTCGTTTATGTAGTGACCAATAATAATGGGGTGGACATTCGTACAGATGCCGGAGCTGATGCCCGCAGCGTCTTTAAAGGTGTAGTGACGAAAGTGTTTGCAGTACCGGGCTACAACAGCTCGGTGATTATCCGGCACGGAAACTTCTTGTCAGTTTACTCCAATCTGAGCCATGTATATGTTAAGGCCGGTGATCATGTAGGTACCCGTCAATCCATAGGTAAGGTTTATTTTGATTCGGAAGACGGCAACCAGGCTATTCTTCACTTCCAGATCTGGAAAGAAACCACCAAGCAAAATCCGGAAGTTTGGGTGAACTTCTGATTCGGTTTGTTGATTTGACATTCGGTTAATCGAGAATAACAAGCCCGGCAATTGATTAGCAATAATAAAGAAAACGGTTTCAGCAAAAAAGCTGAAACCGTTTTGTGTTTAAGTGTTATGCAATAGGGTATTGGCTATCCGGATGATAGGATGTAGCCCATTATGTCTATCTTTTAACGGATGAAGCTGGTAACTACTTTCGGTGTCGCATCGGGTGAAGGTATTGCATCTTTAGTCTGCTCGCGCATTTTCAATAACCAGGCCATGTTTTTTCCCAGAATATCCATCACCTGCATACCTTCTTCATCTTGTAATACTTCGCCGGAAGTTCTTCCATGCACAATGTTCCAATAGTTTCCGGTAGCCATGATCATCTCTGTATAGGTGAGGTAATGATTCAGGCTATCCAATGTAGCAGAACCTCCGGCACGGCGTTCGACTACAAGGGCAGCGCCTACTTTCTGACGAAACAAGCTGCCATTGCTTCCTGCTACATAGAACGCACGGTCGAGAAAGCTTTTCATCGTGCCGGCAATACCCGAGTAATAGACGGGTGATGCTATAATAATACCGTCGGCCTCTTTCATTTTCTGAATGCTTTCATTCACCGGATCGTTGTCGATGGAGCACTTCTCATTCTTGTTTTTGGCACAACTACCACAGGCGATGCAGCCTCTGATAGCGTTTTTCCCAATGTGTAGGATCTCGAAATCGATACCGTTATCTTGTAATTGTTTGCCCACGCCCATCAGTGCGTGATAGGTATTCCCTTCTTTGTGAGGACTTCCGTTAATTGCTACTACTTTCATCTTTTATTTGTTTTATTTTGATCTGTAATTCTTGTGGCTACAAAGTTCGTTTATTTATAGGGAAGAGACAAGGGGCTATTGTAATTGATCTTGTCTTTTGCCTGACTTTTGAGATCGGACCAACCGCTTCAAATAATATTTACTCTGCATTATGTTACATAATATCTTCTGATTTCGTATTTATCTTACATAGTTGTGTTTTTTTACTCAATCAAAGGTGTGGTTTCCTTTAGGTTTGCGAAACTTCGTGATAAAATGCTTTAATATGCCTGAAAACCGTTGGTTTATGTTATTTTTGTCGTTAAGAATCCGACAAGGTGATTAATGTCTATTCTTTTGGCGTGATTGTTGATTTCATTTTTAAGAGATACAAATTCAAAAAATAAATAAATATGACAGGACTAACAAGGCATCCTAAGGGATTATATTTGTTGTTTGTAACGGAGATGTGGGAGCGTTTCAGCTACTATGGTATGCGTGCGCTGCTGATTTATTATCTAACCATGCAGTGGGCCAAGGGGGGATTAGGATTCGATGAGCAGACCGGAAGCTTGATCTATGGTTTCTTTACCGGATTTGTTTATTTCACGCCGATCATTGGTGGTTGGATTGCCGATAATTTCCTGGGGCAGCGAAAGTCTATTTCAATTGGTGCATTTACCATGATGATGGGGCAGTTCTGTCTGGCTTATGAGCAGTCGAAGCTCTTTCTGTTTATAGGTCTGTTTTTATTGATTATCGGAAACGGTTTTTTTAAGCCTAATATTTCTGTCATCGTAGGGCAGCTTTATGAGCCGAACGACCGGCGCAAAGATGCCGCATTCACCATATTCTATATGGGGATAAATGTGGGTGCGTTCCTGGCCCCTTTGGTTACCGGTTATCTGGCACTACATTACAATTACAATTACGGATTTATGGCAGCCGGTTTAGGCCTGTTGCTGGGACAGATATTATTTATGACGTTCGGCAATAAACTGTTGGGTGAAATAGGGCGTTACCCTTCGCGTGCCAAGAAAGGAAATCCCACGGAAATGGATAATCATCCGTTGACTAAAGAGGAGAAAGACCGGACTAAAGTGATATTCATCATTGTTTTCTTTGTGATCTTTTTCTTTGCCGGATTTGAACAGGCGGGTAGTTCGTTTTCACTTTATACAGAAAAATACATCGATCGTTCAATCTTTGGCTTCACAATACCGGCGGCTTGGTTTCAATCGGTCAATCCTGTGTTTATCGTTTTGTTGGCTCCGCTGTTTACTATTCTCTGGAACCGTTTAGCCTTCAAAGATAAGGAACCGAATATTCCGGTTAAAATGGGGCTGGGAATGATTATGCTGGGATTGGGATTTATCCTGATGGTAGGAGCGGTAATGCAGCGTGGTGGTGATATTGCCGATGAATCGGTAAAGGCGAACTTAGCCTGGCTGGTGTTTGCTTATCTGTTGCATACATTAGGGGAGTTGTGCCTTTCGCCGATCGGGCTTTCGATGATTTCGAAAATTGCACCTTTGAAACTGGCCTCCATGTTGATGGGAGTCTGGTTGATGAGTAGCTTTGTGGCAAATATTTTAGCTGGATTTCTGGCGTCTTCCGTTTCGCAATTGGGAGCGATGTCTATTTTTGGCGGAATTGCAGGAGTCTCGGTTTTATTGGGCTTGATTCTTTTATTAATCAATAAGCGTCTGTTTAAGATGATGCATTTAAGATAATGATATTGCCTTTTGTATAAGAGCTTATTTTCCCGGTTAATAAATATCATATTTGTTAATCGGGAATCTTTATCTGAATAATAACAGGTTCGTTATTTTCAGTTGTATCGAAATCTACTTTTTACGGATTGAGGTTGTAGAAATTTAAAAAAGAAAGGGAGCACCCATTAGAGTGCTCCCTTTGCTTTAAAGATATTTTATTGAAGATCTTACAGCAAGCTATCTATTTTGGAAACAAATGTTGCTTTAGGCGCTGCACCGATTTGTTTGTCGACCAGTTGTCCATCTTTAAAGAAAAGAATGGTAGGTATATTGCGGATACTGAATTGAGCCGCAATTTCTGTATTTTCGTCAACATCGACTTTCCCGATATTTACTTTTCCTTCATACTCGACTGCAAGTTCTTCGATGATTGGTCCAACCATGCGGCAGGGACCACACCATTCTGCCCAAAAATCTACTACTAAAGGCTTCGGGTCTTGAAGCAGCTCCTGGAAGCTTGCGTCTGTGATTGTTATAGCCATAATCTTTTTATTTTAATAGATTAGTAAATGTGTTTGTTTGAAACGACCTCAAAGTTATACTTTTCTGTGAAAAAAGGCAAAGATCAATTGATTTTAAACGAGAGATTCTCGTTTTCATTTATGAAATTGATCAGTTCTTTGGAAACATTTGTTTTGACGTTTCTTGAGAAAAGTGGTACATGATAATGATTTGCCTCATCGATCACATTAAAGAACAGCTCACAGCTGCCTTTTGCATCTTTAGCAACAGCTGATATGTCTGAGATAAACTCGCGCGTAATCTCTTCCAATGGAACGTGAATGGTGATTTTCTCAATCAGTGATTCTTTTACGTCGGGTAAAAGCTGGAATGAGACAACCTTGAAATCAAGTTCATTTTCATTATATCTGCGGGGAACGTATTTTCCCTTGATATATAGGAACAAATGTTCGGAAAAATAGTTCCGGAACTCGATAAAATCATTTCCGAAAAGAGCGATTTCTCCAGCTCCCGAATAATCTTCAATTTTTAATACGCCGAATGGTTTGCCATTTTTGGTATTGGCAATGCGTACATTCGTGACTAGCCCGCCCATTGTGATATCGCGCCCAGCCAGTAGTGTTCGATCCGATAATTCTGCCATTTTTGTATTACATACATGGTTTAAAATAATGGCATATTCGTCCAGCGGGTGAGCTGAAAGATAGATTCCTACGAGATCCCGTTCTTTATTAAGTCGTTCCAGATCAGACCAGGATTCTGCCTGCGGGACTTCGGGTCTGGCTATCTCAATTTCATTGATACCGCCAAACAGGGAATTGGTTTGTACTGATTTGTCAACCTGAACTTTGTTACCATATCGGAGTAAAAGTTCGAGGAAGATTTCACCTTTGGCATTTTCGGCGAAGAACTGCTCGCGTTTTACTTCTTCAAAATTGTCGAATGCTCCGGCTAAGGCCAGTGCTTCCATATTCTTTCGGTTACAAGCCGTCAGGTTTACGCGTTCCACAAGGTCGAAAACACTGGTGTATGGCCCATTATTGTTTCGTTCCTCCAGTATAGCTTGCACGGCATTTTCGCCAACTCCTTTTATAGCGCCCAGTCCGAATCGGATATCTCCTTTCCTGTTTACAGCGAATTTATGCATACTCTCGTTTACATCGGGTCCCAATACCTGAATCTTCATGGCTTTACATTCGTCCATGAATTTGGTGATATCGGTGATGTTCGAGATGTTTCGGCTCAACACGGCCGCCATGTATTCCGAAGGATAATTGGCCTTCAGGTAGGCGGTCTGGTAGGCAACCCAGGAGTAGCAGGTGGCGTGCGATTTGTTGAACGCGTAAGATGCGAATTTCTCCCAGTCAGCCCAGATCTTTTCGCAGACTTTCGTGTCGTGGCCGTTCGATTTTGCTCCTTCAAGAAACTTAGCTTTCAGAGCATTCATCTTGTCGATGAGCTTTTTTCCCATTGCTTTACGTAACTCGTCCGATTGACCGCGGGTAAAGTTGGCCAAAAGACGAGAGAGTAGCATCACCTGTTCCTGATAGACAGTAATTCCGTAGGTGTCCTTCAGGTAGCGCTCCATCACGGGAATGTCATATTCGATAGGCTCATGACCATGTTTACGGGCAATGAACGAAGGAATATAGTCCATAGGCCCGGGACGATAGAGCGCATTCATCGCAATCAAATCCTCAAACTTGGACGGTTTAAGCTCGCGCAGGTATTTTTGCATCCCCGCAGACTCGAACTGGAAGGTTCCCGTTGTTTTTCCGGTACTGTAAAGCTCGTATGTTTTTTCGTCTTCTAACGATATTTTTGAAATGTCAAGGTCAAGGTCGTTGGTCCGCTTGATATTCTCCAACGCCTCTTTGATGATGGACAGAGTTTTCAACCCCAGGAAGTCCATTTTCAACATACCAACGTCTTCGACCATAGACCCTTCGTACTGAGTCACGAGCATTTCTTCGTTTGACTCTTTGTCTTTGGCGGTACTGATGGGGATGAAGTTGGTCAGATCGTCCCGTGCAATGATAATACCGCAGGCATGGACGCCCGTGTTTCGCACAGTGCCTTCAAGCATCTGGGCATACTTCATCGTGTTTCGGAGCAGAAGATCGGGCGACTCAGTCGCCATGCGCAGCTCAGGGACATATTCGATAGCGTTGCGAAGATTGATCTTCTTGTCAGGGATTTTGTCTGGCACCAGTTTAGTGAGACGGTCTGACTCCTGAAGCGAAAGCTTTTGAACACGCGCAACGTCTTTGATGGATGACTTTGTTGCCATTGTTCCGAACGTGACGATGTGCGCCACTTTCTCTTTTCCATATTTTTCGGTAACCCATTTCAAGACCTGACCGCGGCCATCATCATCGAAGTCGATATCGATATCGGGCATGGAGATACGGTCGGGATTGAGGAAACGTTCGAAAAGGAGGTCGTACTTGATCGGGTCGATATCGGTGATTTCCAGACAATAGGCTACTGCTGATCCTGCTGCGGATCCACGGCCGGGACCTACTGCTACGCCCATGATGCGGGCAGCGGCGATGAAGTCCTGTACGATGAGGAAGTATCCGGGAAATCCCATGTTCAGGATGGTCTGAAGCTCAAAGTCGATGCGCTCTTTGATGTCATCCGTAAGGTCGGGGTAGCGTTTCGCAGCCCCAATATAGGTGAGATGCTTCAGGTATTCCCCATCGTCGGTAAAACCGTCGGGTAGGGGGAATACAGGCATAATCGGTTTGCTGTTGATGCTGTAAAGCTCGACTTTCTCAGCAATTTCAAGTGTGTTGGAAAGCGCATGCGGAAGATCGGCAAAGATCATGTTCATTTCGCTTTGCGTTTTCATCCACTCTTGTTTGGTATAGCGCATACGGTTGGGATCGTGCAGATCGGCTCCCGTGTTGAGACAAATCAGGTGGTCGTGAGCCTCGGCATCCTCTTCATTTACAAAGTGAACGTCGTTGGAGACGATCAGCTTGACGCCTGTTTTTTCGGCCAGCTTGATCAATTCAACGTTGACTTGTTCCTGCTTTTTATAGGTTTCTCTGTCCGCATTCGGATTGTTGGTTTGGTGACGTTGCATTTCGAGGTAATAATCCTCTCCAAACAGGTTTTTAAACCAGAGAATCGATCTTTCGGCCTCTTCTAAATTCCCTGCAGCAATGTGGCGGGGGATTTCTCCACCGAGACATGCGGAGCTCACAATCAGCCCCTCTTTATATTTCTCCAGTAAGTCTTTATCGATACGCGGACGACCGTAAAAACCGTCAATCCACGCTGTTGATACAATCTTTACCAGGTTGTGATACCCCACCTTGTTTTTTGCAAGCAGGATAAGGTGATTGCCGCTTAGGTTTTCTTTTCCCGATTTCACATGACGACCATTGCGGGCCACATAGACTTCGCATCCGAAGATGGGTTTGAATAGCTTTTTGGATAACTCGTTGATTTGATCCTGTAATGCAGTAAGTCTGGGATCATCATCCGGCAATTCTTCTGCCTTTTTCAGTGCCTCAATTTCCTTTTTTAGTTTGGAAATTTCGTCCTGATATTTGCCGTTCTTTTTGGAGGTGTAGTTGAAGAACTCCTTCATGCCGAACATATTGCCGTGGTCGGTAAGCGCAATGGCTTTCATACCGTCGGCAATAGCTTTATCGACTAATGCGGGGATTGAGGCTTGTCCGTCAAGAATTGAGTATTGGGAGTGAACGTGTAAATGAACAAAAGGTTGCATAAAGTAGCCTGAGTTTTGATTGCTGACAAAATTACGATATTCCTTTGTTTGTAGTACGAATATCGCGAGAATTAACAACTTCTTCATTTATGACAATTGTAGTTGCATTATTTTAAGGGGTAATTCTTTGTTGATGAGAAAATGCGGAGGATGGATCTTTTTTTTACATTTGCAGTTTACAACCTGGAATCTATCTAATTGAGAAATAAGTATGATAACATCTTTTCGTGTTTTGAGCGCATTTCGTCGTTATTTGGGTATCGACCCAAAGATTTTGTTAGGCACTTTTCGTGGGTTACCCTATTATCTGAGAGATTTGCGAGAGATAAAAAAGCAAAAGGGAGAAGATGATACATTCATTTTGGGCCCAAAAAATGCGATGTTGTCAGATCGGTTTACAGAGTCTGGCTCCATGTCGGGACACTATTTTCATACCGATCTCCATGTTGCAAAAAAGATTTTTAAAGACAATCCTAAGCGTCATGTTGATATTGGTTCCAGGACTGACGGTTTTGTAGCTCACATTGCTACTTTCAGAGAAATTGAGGTTTTGGATATTCGCGACCAAAAAAGTAAAGTGGCAAATATATTGTTTCGACAGGCCGATTTGATGCAACTTCCTGATGGTATGGTGAATTATTGTGATTCCATCTCTGCTCTTCATTCGATTGAACACTTTGGGTTAGGGAGATATGGTGATCCGATAGATTATTTCGGCCATTTAAGAGCTTTGGAAAATATTTATAAAATGCTTCAGCCGGGAGGCAAATTCTATTTTGCAGTACCCATTGGTAAGCAACGGATAGAATTTAATGCTCATCGTGTGTTTTCGGTCGACTATTTGATGGATATATTCAAGAACGGATATGAAATTAATCAGTTCGCTTATGTAGACGATAAAGGTGAGTTAATAGAAAATGTACAATTAACTCCGGCGGATGCTAAAACCAGTTTTAATTGTGTCTATGGTTGCGGAATATTTGAGTTGACAAAGCGATGATTTTTTAGTGGAAAGATTTGTTTTAGGGCTGCCTAAAAATCCTTAATTTCAATCTAAATCCCCCTTTTGCAGAGGATAAGGGGTGAGAAAGTGCAAACAGCAAAAAGCAATAATCGAAAAAAATCGCTTACTTTGCAACCTGCATTTGAAAAACAGGGATTTGCCTGTTTAAATCGAAAAAATGAGTAACCTTTTTTAAGTATGGCACAACAGGAAGAAGTCTTTAAAAAACTTGTATCGCATTGTAAAGAATATGGTTTTGTATTCCCTTCGAGTGAAATCTATGACGGTTTAGGCGCAGTATATGACTATGGTCAGCTGGGTGTTGAACTGAAAAATAACATCAAAAAATATTGGTGGGACAGCATGGTGCTGCTTAACGAAAATGTAGTAGGTATCGACTCTGCTATTTTCATGCACCCAACTATCTGGAAAGCATCGGGTCACGTGGATGCATTCAATGATCCCTTGATTGACAACAAAGATTCTAAAAAACGCTATCGTGCCGATGTTTTGATCGAAGACCTGATGGCGAAAATCGATGATAAAATTGATAAAGAGGTAGAGAAAGCTGCTAAGAAATTCGGTGAGTCTTTCGATGCAGAGCTTTTCCGTCAGACCAATCCCCGTATTCAGGAAAATGTAGCAAAACGTGAGGAAATTCACACCCGTTTTGCTAAAGCATTGAACGATGGTGACCTGGAAGAACTTCGTCAGATCATCCTGGATTACGAAGTGGTTTGCCCGATCAGCGGAACTAAAAACTGGACGGAAGTACGTCAGTTTAACCTGATGTTTGCTACCGAAATGGGTTCTACAGCTGATGGTGCGATGAAGGTTTACCTTCGTCCCGAAACTGCACAAGGAATCTTTGTAAACTTTCTGAATGTGCAGAAAACCGGTCGTATGAAGATTCCTTTCGGAATTGCACAGATCGGTAAAGCTTTCCGTAACGAAATCGTAGCCCGTCAGTTTATTTTCCGTATGCGTGAGTTCGAACAAATGGAGCTTCAATTCTTTGTTCGTCCGGGAGAGGAACTAAAATGGTTTGAATGGTGGAAAGAGCGCCGTCTGAAATGGCACAAAGCTATCGGATTGGGAGATCACAAATACCGTTTCCACGATCACGATAAATTGGCTCACTATGCCAATGCCGCAACGGATATCGAATTTGAAATGCCTTTTGGCTTCAAAGAAGTTGAAGGAATTCACTCTCGTACCGATTTTGACTTGGGTAGCCACGAAAAATTCTCAGGCAAGAAACAACAATATTTCGATCCTGAGCTGAATAAATCATACACCCCGTATGTTGTAGAAACATCCATCGGTGTTGACCGTATGTTCCTCAGCGTAATGGCCGCTTCTTACAAAGAAGAGAAACTTGAAGGTGGAGACTCTCGTGTGGTCCTGAAATTGCCGATACCTTTGGCTCCGGTCAAACTGGCGGTAATGCCATTGGTGAAAAAAGATGGTCTTCCTGAAAAAGCGCGTGCAATTATCGACGATCTGAAGTTCGATTTTAATTGCCATTACGATGAGAAAGATTCAATTGGAAAACGCTACCGTCGAATGGATGCTATCGGTACTCCGTTCTGTGTGACTGTTGACCACCAATCGCTTGAAGACAATTGCGTGACTATCCGTCACCGCGATACCATGGCTCAAGAGCGCGTAGCTATCAGCGACCTTCGTGTGATTATCGGCGAACAGGTGAGCATGAAGAATTTATTCAAAAAAATTACAGAGTAATTCTAAAAGCTTTTCCAGAGTTTTGAACTTTGGAAAAGCTATAAAAACAAACAGATATGAAACTGAACTCATTGTTGTTGCTCCCGTTGCTTTTATTTGCCTTTTTTGCAACTTCTTGTTTGGATACGCAAACTACAGCAGAGCAATATGCAGACTGGAAAACTAAGAACGAGGCGTACTTTAATAGTTATAACGACTCTGTCGGATATAATAAATTGACAATTCCTGCAAATAGAGGCGGTGGAATTGTGCTATACAAAGTATTAAAAGAAGGCGATGCAACGAGTGGTTCTCCTATGTATAATGATACAGTAATTGTACATTATAGAGGAAAGTTGATTGATGGCACTATCTTTGATGAGTCATATGAAGGAGATACAGCTGTATGGGATAATAATGAAAACCCTCGCTCTTTTGCTCTGGATAGAGTAGTTAAAGGATGGACTGAATCGTTTATGCAAATGCATATTGGAGAGAAAAGGAGAATCATAATTCCATGGACTTTGGGGTATGGGGAATCAGGAAAAGGGACAATACTTCCTTACACAACATTGATATTTGATGTGAAACTCATTAGTTTTGGTAAGCCAAAATCAAATTGATAATTATGGAACTAAATAAAAAAAAGCCGCTGAATAAGCGGCTTTTTTTATTTGCGAATATTTGATAACCATTGCTCAAACTTCTGTTTTAATTAAAAAAGGTTGCCCGATTTTGCCGGACATCCTTTAGCTTTTTATTTTAGATTAGGTCTGCGAACAGGTCCTTCTTTTTTCTCTGCACTAAACACCGATGTGAATTTTCTGGGAACAGGGGTGGTGAATTCCAATAACTGGTTGGTTACCGGGTGAATGAATGACAGCTCGATCGCGTGAAGACCCATACGTTTAATCGGATTGTGAGTTGCTCCATATTTTTTGTCGCCCACTACCGGGTGACCAATGCTCTGCATATGTACCCTGATTTGGTTTTTTCTACCCGTATCCAGTGTGACTGAAAGTAATGAATAGTTCCGGTTCGATTTCATCACGCGATAATGAGTGATCGCTTTCATGCCGCCATTGTCGGTGGGAGAAGAGTGTACCACAAAGGTTTTTCCTTCCTTAAGCCATGAAACAATGGTGTCCTGGGGTTGCTGCATTTCACCTTCTACCAGTGCTACGTAGGAACGTGCCGTTACAGCTCTTTCCCAATGGTACTGCAACTGTTCCTGAGTCTCCTGGTCTTTGGCAAACATCATCAGGCCTGAAGTTTCACGGTCAAGACGGTGAAGGACGAAGATCCTGTTTTTTGCATTATTCTCTTTCACATAATCACTCAGGATGCTGTATGCTGTTCCTCGTTTTTCGGTTTCGGTAGCTATGGATAGCAGCCCTGGTTCTTTCTCGATCACGATCAGATATCTGTCTTCATATACTATTTTTAGACCTGCCAGAGTTTTCTCCTCATTACTGCGGGTAGCGCAAACCGTAACGATATCACCATGATTAAGAGGGTGATTGTATTGAGAAACTACTTTGTTTCCTACTTTGATTTGTTTGTGTGAAAGCAGTGATTTGATATTATTGCGGCTTTTTCCCTGAATCTTATCGATCAGGAAATTCAACAATTCAGCGGGTTGATTCACCGGGAACTGAAGGTCTTTATTGTTTTTGGGCATTTGTTTCATAAGAGTAAGAATTGCTTTAGAAGAAAGGATTTGAAGTGGCATTCGCGCATTTCAAACCGATTACTACACCTGTTTATTCTACAAAAATAAGGATAAAAGCCTGTTTTTCCTAATAAAAAAAGTGTGCCTGTTCACAGAGAGACCGGCACACTTTAATCTTTTGAATGAAAACGGATTATCTCTGTTTGTCTATTTCCTGTAATTTTTCGCAGACCAGGGCATCCAGCACCGAAACCACAGTCAGGTTGACAATGTCACGCACTGAGCTTTCCAGGTCGGTGAAGTGGATCGGTTTGTTTAGTCCCATCTGGATAGGGCCGATAATTTCTGCGTCCCCCATTTCTGCCATTAATTTATAGGCCGAATGTGCAGAACTCAGATTGGGAAAGATCAAGGTATTTACCTCTTTGCCTTTAAGCCTGCTGAAGGGGAATTTATTGTCGCGTAGCTCCTTGTTTAGTGCAAAATTCACCTGCATTTCACCATCTATTTCGATATGTGGATAGTTTTGGTGGATATGCTCCACAACCCGATGAACCGAAGCAGGACTACCATCAGTATCTGCCCCAAAATTGGAATAAGAGATCATGGCCATTACCGGCTTAAAGTTAAAGAACTTCACGGCACGGTTAGTCAACCGGGTAATATCGATTAATGTTTCGGTCGAAGGGTGGCGATTGATGAGTGTGTCGGCAAAGAAGAACGGTCCTTTTTTGGTGTTGACAATGTGCATAGCGCCAAAGTGTTTGTATCCTTCCCGAATTCCGATCACTTCCTTTGCGATCCTACTGGTCTCAGAATATTTGGTATAGGTCCCGGTGATAAAAGTATCAGCATCGCCTGTTTCCACCATCATCATACCGAAGTAGTTCCGGTCGTTCATCTTTTCACGGGCTTCGTTGAAGGTGATTCCCTGACGTGCACGTTTATCAGCCAGAATCTGAGCATACCGGTTACGGCGTTCCTCTTCCCGGTCGTGACGCATATTCACAATTTCGATCCCTTCGAGACTGATATTCAGTTCCTCTGCCAATTTTTCGATTCGTTCTTCATTTCCCAATAATATAGGGAAACAATACCCTGCCTGTTTAGCCTCTACGGCAGCTTTAAGCATATTTTCGTGATTGGCTTCAGCGAAAACTACCCGGCGTGGATTTTGACGGGCAGTGTCAGAGAGACGTCGCATCAGCTTGTTGTCATAGCCCATCAGTACTTGCAAGCGTAAATCGTAAGCTTCCCAGTCGGTGATCGGCTTCCTGGCAACTCCGGATTCAATGGCAGCCTTAGCTACTGCGGGAGCAACCGTTGTCAGTAAGCGGGGATCCAGCGGTTTGGGGATGATATAATCGCGGCCGAAAGTCAGGCGCGAGATGTTATAGGCTGCATTCACAACATCAGGTACCGGTTGTTTGGCCAGATCGGCGATAGCCAGTGCGGCTGCCATTTTCATCTCTTCATTGATACAGCTGGCGTGTACGTCCAGAGCTCCGCGGAAGATATAGGGGAATCCCAGTACATTGTTGATCTGATTCGGATGATCAGAACGCCCGGTGGCAAAGATCATGTCAGAGCGGGATGATTTGGCATTCTCATAGGAAATCTCGGGGTTGGGATTGGCCAGTGCAAACACGATAGGGTCATGATTCATTGAGCGCACCATCTCTTTGGTGAGCACGTCGGCTATCGAAAGTCCGAGGAAAACATCAGCTCCTTCCAATGCCTGAGCCAGTGTCTTGATGTCGCGGGTGGTGGCGAATTCTCTTTTTGAGGGTGTGAGGTCGGGTCGTTGGATCGAAATAACGCCTTTGCTGTCGACCATCACGATATTCTCTTTCCGGGCTCCCAGCATCAGGTAGAGCTTGGTACAAGAATTGGCTGCTGCCCCTGCGCCATTCACTACGATTTTGACTTCGTCTATTTTTTTGCCTACAATTTCCAATGCATTCATCAGTCCAGCGCTCGAAATGATGGCTGTACCGTGCTGGTCGTCGTGCATGATTGGAATATCGAGTTCCTCTTTTAACCGGTTTTCAATTTCGAAACACTCGGGTGCTTTGATGTCTTCGAGGTTGATTCCTCCAAAGGTAGGCGCAATGGCTTTTACAGCCTGAATGAATTTCTCGGGGTCTTTTTCGTCGATTTCGATATCGAATACGTCGATTCCGGCAAATATTTTGAAGAGCAGCCCTTTTCCTTCCATAACCGGCTTACCGGCCAGAGCTCCGATGTCGCCCAATCCCAGTACTGCTGTACCATTGGAGATTACAGCGACCAGATTGCCTTTGGCGGTGTAGCGATAAGCGTTGGCAGGATCTTTTTCTATTTCGAGACACGGCTCTGCAACACCGGGGGAGTAGGCCAGTGAAAGGTCGGATTGTGTACTGTAGGGCTTGGTGGGAACCACCTCGATTTTGCCCGGTTTGCCTTGCTCGTGATATTCGAGGGCAGCTTCTTTTGTGACTTTTTGCATATTTGTGTGATTTAGGGTAGTAAGTAAGGGTAAGAGGTCTGCCGAAAGGCAGTTGCAAGCAAATTTAGCCATTTATTTATCATCGAAAAGAGTCGTATTGTTAAAATATAACAAATGAATGGATTCGGGAATCTATTCTGTCAGAATGTAAGCGTTTTTTAGTTTGTCTACACTATCTAATGCAACGGTCGTTTTTATTTACTTATTCTATCCAACTTCTCTTTTTACTATAGTTTCTCTGGTCTTTCTCCGGTGCTCCTCCGTACCTCCTTCGCTATCATGGTAATACATTATATCATTCATAGCTTACATATGGTATAGATAATATGCACCGGAGAAGCACCGGAGAAGCACCGGAGAAACCATTGTACTTACAGATTTAATTTTTTATCCGGTCCCGTGTTCTTTTTCAATCAAATGGATTATCTTTAGCGTCTGTTAACTGTATCCATAATTTCGTAGAATCCTCTTATTAAACCATGAAAATATTTTCTACTCCATTACGGAAAGCCCATGTTGTCATTCACGGTTTTGCGGTTGCTCATGCTGTAACTGCCGCGGTGATTATCGCTCAGCATGCTGATCCGGGCATTATTCTGACCATATTTACAATAGCCATGATTGTGGTACTATCCCGATTAAATGATTATCCGCTTGATGTGACTACTGCAGTGGCTTTGATCTGTTGTCTGGCCGGATTCTATTTAGGAACAATCGGAGCTGAATGGATGGAAATCCTGTTTTCCGGATCGGCTATGGTCTCTCAAATTCTGACCACTGTATTGATCACTGAATTGTTGGGATGGCTTACCTACCTGATCGTAAGACGTACACAGCGTAAATAGGTGTATCTGCTTCTAATTCCCATTCAATATGATTAAAAAAGAGACTAAAAGCAAATGGAAGGAGATTCTGATACTGGCAGGTGTTGTACTGCTTTTTCGGATTTTTTATGTGGAAATACTCAATTATCTGAAATCGGATTACCAGTATAACTTTGCCGATTTGCTCGGTACTATTTTTAAAGAATACCCTGTAACCTTATTTATGGTTATTACCGGGTTCTTTTCAATGCATTATATCAATAAACTGTACTCATGGGGTGAAAACCCACTGCGCAGAATTCTTCTCTTTGTATTTGCCTTAGCGTTACTCTCAACTTTGGTTACAGCTATGCTATGCTTTCCCAAGTTACGCTATTTCACCTGGAGTGAATTGGTAGCTAGTGGCCATCTGGAAGCGGTATTTGTTGTTTCAGCAATGGCATATGCCGTAATTATGGGCATTACAGATGTAACACTTTATTATCGGAAATCTCATAAAAAGGCCCTCGATGCCGAAATCCTGAAGAAAAACCGGGCCCGTTTCCAATACGATCAATTGAAGCGACAGCTCAATCCCCATTTCCTGTTTAATAGCCTGAATGTATTGGATTATCTGGTGCATACCGATGCCAACCGGGCGAGCGATTTTATCAAGAAGTTAGCCGGGGTTTATCGCTATCTGTTGAGTAAAGAGAGCGCATCTGTAGTTTCTCTGGCGGAAGAACTGGAGTTTGCCGGCATGTATACGGATCTGTTGAAAGAACGGTTTGATACCGGACTGGATGTGTCGGTGGATATTGAAAGTAAGTTTTTGCAAACTCCGATAATACCTTGTAGTCTGCAGTTGTTGATTGAAAATGCGACCAAACACAACGTTATTAGTACTGCTTCACCGCTCTTTATAAAGATCTGTGTAAAGGATGATTGTATTTGTGTGGAAAATAATTATCAGCCCCGGATCAAGGCCGGAGAATCGAATGGCTTGGGCTTGAAAAGTATAGAAGGCCAGTACCAGTCGCTATTTAATAAATCGATTACAATACAGCAAACGGATGATACTTATTTAGTTAAGTTGCCGCTTATAGTAGACTAAATAGAAATATTGTTGTTTCGTATAAAAAATGCTTGATTATGAAGGTTTTGATCATTGAGGATGAAATTCCCGCCCAGATACAGCTCGAGAGGCTGATTCACACTCACTATCCGGAATTTGAGATTATAGCCCGCATCGATTCGGTTACAGCATCGGTGGCATGGTTAAGCCGTAATCAGCCCGATCTGATTTTTATGGATGTGGAATTGTCCGACGGTCAGTGTTTCGAGATCTTTAAACAGGTTGAAGTAAAAGCACCGGTGATCATTACGACGGCTTATAATGATTATGCTATCAAAGCCTTCAAGGTAAACAGCATCGACTATTTGCTGAAGCCAATTGATAAAACAGAGTTTGTCAACGCTGTTGATAAATCGGTTAAACTAACCCGTAAAGAAACTCCTGAATATGGTAGGCTGGAAGAATTGCTTGCGAAAAGTCTTCCGAAAGAGTATAAAAAACGTTTTGCAGTAAAGGTTGGAGACCATATTGTTATTGTCAACACCGATGAGATTGCTTATTTCTTTGCAGAGGAAAAAGCTACATTTATAGTCACCAATACCGGAAAAAGATATATTTCCGATCTCTCCCTCGATAATCTGGAAGATCAGCTGAATCCGAAAGATTTCTTTCGTCTCTCCCGGGGATGCATTGCCCATATTAGTTCCATTAAGACGGTGTCTAAGTATTTTAACAGTCGTTTGAAAATCACTCTTGTACCTCCTTTGAATTCGGAAATACTGGTGAGCCGTATCCGGATACCTGAATTTTTGAACTGGCTGGAAGGGCTTTGATGAGTCGTATTCGATTTCGATTAGTTTGTTCTATCTATCGATTACCAAGAGAAAGTATTTATATTGTTGGGGAATGTTTTTATATAATACAACTATTTAACGTTTGGTAATCAAACCTTTCCGAATAGGATTGTGTTTAAATAACGTGTGTAGTTTGAATTTTCCCATCAAAGCGAAATACTGAATTCTTACAGACGATCTCTTTCGTAATGTGAAGTGGTGGTAATCTTTTCCTAATAAGCCAAATCTGATTTTTGATTTATATACGATATACTAAGTCGATAGTCATGAAATCGCATTATATCTTTTAATTTCCTGATACAGAAGAGCACTCTGAAAAGCGGCTAAGCCGTTGTCTCAATGCTATATTTGATTAATATCGCACTGAATTCCCAGTCTGACTAATCCGTTGAAATACCGTTCTTGTACTAATTTTAGTAGACTCATACAGATAGCCTAACGGAATTAAATATTTGAATTGTTCCTTAAATCCGGATGATAAATGTGAAATGATCATCCTTATTTATCAGAAAACCGAAACCGAAACCGAAACAGACCAAATGCTAGCCGGTCTTTATCCGATTGTTAAACCAGAATTGATACGAAAAAGGAACAGAAGGAGAGTAATTGCATCTTATGAATTTTAAAGCGGAAGTATACTTTTACTACCCTTTATTAAATATGATAATCAGTTATTTATTTTAACCTAAACCATAACTGACGATTTCAGAAGCCCGATACGAGGGTGATAGGTAAACGTTTACTATCTACTTACTGATTTATCTCACTCAATCTTGTCGATAAATATGATGTGCATTTCGCGTGGACAGACACTTTGTGTATGTCCTGTGTCTTGGGCTCGTTTAACGGATACTTACCCTCCTTTATACTGAAACACTAACCTAGACTTTAATATGAAAACAAAATCATTAAATCAATTTCTAAGAAGTAGGCTAACCATGTTGTTTGTCATGTTGCTACTTATTACTGTTACGTCGAGGGGTGAAACCTTTAGGTTGTTAAAAGCATCAAATGACCTATCGGCAGTACTGGATCGTGATGATGTATCCAAGGTACTCAATCCAGAGGCTTTAAGTGTTTTTGTAAACCTAACCTCTACACCCAATGTCGTGGGTTTCGCTAACGGCCAGGAGTATAATCTGTCTCAAATAGAGGGTGCATGCCAACGATCTAATTCTGATATCCCAACCTTTGTAGAACGAGGATTAACATGGATGAATCAGAATTCCGGATTGGAAATGGTTGTCGTAAAAGTAAAGGATGCGGATGCGCTGAAAAAGATAGCTGACATGGTTCAGGTTCTCATCCTGACGCATAGTGTGCGTTATCTTGTCATTCAAACTTCTCCCGATCTATATCCATCTTCTACTCCCTCAATGTACGAAGATAAAGGAATGGAGCTAGTCGTTCCAGCGATTACGAACCACTTGAATGCTCTGTATGCTGTAGGAATTCGTGTGTTTTTTTCTGCGGAATTCCCTGGTTAAATTCAATTCACATAAAAGTAGAAGCATATGAAACCAAAGGATTATACTTTTAAAAAGTATTCCATTATCCATCGTATGGTTTATGGATGCATTTCGATGAAGTGGGTATTTCTTCTCATTGCGTGGAATTTAACTTTCTTGCTGAGTGCTCAGGTTGTGGATCCTTTCACTTTGCGGGCACCGGGTGTCCCCGGAGGTATATATACCCTTAAGGGTGATTTTACCATGCTTGCAAATAAGAATCTGACAGCAGCTACTTATGATGTGTCTGGCGCAAACGATGTTGATATGCGTTTTGTGGATGTTGATACTGATCCAGCGACCTTTAATTCATCTACAGGAGAGTTGAAGTATCCGACGCGAATAACAACACCTGAATGTGCAACCATTAAATTTGCCGGATTATATTGGACGGGAAGAGGAAATACCAAGGTGGTTGGTGCCACTACTGTCGGCTCCAGTACTCTTTCTTCGTCATCTAAGTATTGGTACACCACTAGTTTGTCAGTTGCTGCGAGTAATGGACTTGAACATTTTCGGTATTACTATGATGATTCCGGTTTAACGAGCGGATATGGTTGGTTTTACTTGAATGGGGCATCTCCATATACGGGATCTAACGCACCTGCGGGAACCACAGGATTGACTTCTTACAGTAGTGGAGGAACAAAGTACTATAAACAATGGAGCACGAGTGGATCTTGGACAAGCACTGAAAAACAGCAGGTGCTGCTCAAGGGCCCATCGGAGTCAACTTATTCAACTATTAATTCGTTGACTGCTGATTGCTATATTGGCGGTAGTACTTATAGTGACCAATACTCTTGTTTTGCGGATGTTACAGCCTATGTCAAAAGCCATGGCTTGGGGAACTACACGGTTGCCAATGTGAAAACTCAACAAGGACGTCTTGATGCAATTGGATCTTTTGGTGGTTGGGGGATGATTATTGTGTATGAGCACCCCGATGAACCCATGCGTAATATTGCCATTTTTGATGGCTATGCCTATATGCAGAGCGGTGGAAATCCCCAAGCGCTTCCCATTAGTGGATTTAGGGCAGTTCAAACCGGTCCGGTCAATATCAAAATGGGGCTGATGGCAGGTGAAGGTGATGTGGCTTATACCGGTGATCAATTGTTTATTGTGAATAAAGCCAATATAGACAATTACAATGTGAATACACCCGGGAATTGGACTGAAATCCCAAATCCCAGAACCGGTGCTCTCAATAATTATTTTAATTCATCGGTAATAATGGATGGATCTCGAACACCAAATCAACAAAATAATTACGGGTTTGACGCTCATATGTATTACTTAAATAATACGGGAAACCAGTTTATTGACAATAATCAGACAAAAACGGCATTCAAGTATACCAGTAGTCTGGATCAATATATTATATTCCTGGTTGCTATGTCGGTAGATGCTTATACGCCAGAGCCGATTGCTGAAATATTTGACGATGCACCGATAGTAGGTTCAAGCCATCAGGTAGATCCAGGTGTTAATATTATATATAATTTTGATGTTAAAAATCAAGGGACAGAAGGGATTAACAATTTAGTAATTAAAATCCCGGTACCGTATAATACTACTTATGCAGGTGGTTTAACCGCTGATTTTTCTGCTTTGCCAAGCGGCACATGTTATGATGCAAACAGCATAAGCTATAGTAACGATACCATAAGAGTGTTGATTGAACATGTGCCCGGGCCACAAGATGTCGGTAGTGGCAGTTGTAGTATTACAGGACCATGGGATGAAAATAAGTCATGGGCACACATCAGTTTTAAACTTAAGGCAACAGATCGTTGTGCTTTCTTGCAGTCGGAATGTGCACGTGATATAAATACAATTGGATACCTCTCTGGAACCGGATCTATAACCGCTACAAAATTCAATGTGACGACTATTAATGGCTGGACTTCGGGTGCTTGTACTGTAGCTCCAAAATATGGCCCTAACCCGGTCAAAATTGGAAATGTCCAACTTTGTATTGGAGATGACGCTGTAGAAAGAGAGTACTGTGCCGGAACAGTAAATATTCCTTTGAGTGACCTGAGTGGTAATTTACCTCCGGGAACGTATGAATTCTATACCGCTAATTCAAGCTGGGTACAAATAGGAACAACACCGCTAACGGTAATTCCGGGAGACGGCTATTATCTGGCCATTCCGATCAATAATATGAATCCGAATTGTACGAGTGCAATTAAAGTGCGTATCCTTGTGCCTGCTCTCCTTTATCGTGATAGAATCTATGTCAAAGAGGGCTATTGTAGCAACGGTATTGACTGGGCACACCCGATGGGAGATATTCAGTTAGCCATGAAATATGCTCGTAAAGAGGTCTGGGTTGCAGCCGGAACTTATGATTCCGAAGAAAGATCAGTTGGATATGCTAATCCCGGATATATTTTGAAAGACTCCATAAAAATCTATGGTGGTTTCCGCGCAGATGCAAATGATGTAGATGATAACGATACTATTGTACGTAATCCGCTCTATAATCCGACTATACTGAAGCAACCGACCGGCGCTACTGTGCCGATTGTTTCGAGTCCGGCTACTGTAAATGTGGGGACTGTCTTAAACGGTTTCTATATCGAAGGAAGTACAAGAGGTGCCGCCGATTTGAAAAACAAGATCACGATGATGTACTGCGTAATCCGAAATAATTCAACCGGAGCTAATCCTGTAGTTAAGTTCAATAGCGGTGGTGGTGTGGTTAACTCGTTAATAACAGCCAATACAAGTACAGGTGGAATTATGAATGTAACAGGAAGTGGTTCTATGCACTTCTCTACATTGGTAAATAATACCGGCACCGGGGTGATTGGTACAACAGGAAATGTAATGACAATCAGCAATTCTATTATTTGGGGAAATAGCACTGCTCAGACAAGTGGTACACATACCATCACTTACTCTGCTATACAAAGCCTCAATGGATCGACTTACGGACTGACAACCAACAATAATATCGCACTCGATCCGGTAAATCTGAATACCTGGGGGCCGAACTTCGGAAATGCCCCGGCTACTTCAGCTGACGCATTCAGCGGATTCTGGCTTAATTTCTTCTCTCGGTTGAAAGCCGTCGGTAACAATAGTGCCGTTTCTACCCTTGGTCTTAAAGCTGACCTGAAACGTTCACACAGGATAAAAGGCGCTAACGTAGATATGGGAGCATTTGAGTCACGTTATTTGCTCA
Source organism: Bacteroidales bacterium (assembly GCA_963668555.2). Taxonomy (GTDB): domain Bacteria; phylum Bacteroidota; class Bacteroidia; order Bacteroidales; family UBA7332; genus CAXXIC01. The sequence goes on along the minus strand of CAXXIC010000001.1, from coordinate 1,115,718 downwards.
CTCCTGCAGCTAACATTATCTGGACAGGGAATACTAACCTAACCACATGGCCACCGGTTGCGCAACAGGGAAATCCTGAAATATACGATTTCATATTCTTGCATCAAGGTACTCATGCCAAACTTGAAGCAGGAGTGAACATCGACGGATTGGTATTTCATGAAGGAATCGATAACCTGATTAATAACAATACAGGTGTTGCCAGCATGTTTACTGGTATTTACAATCTGAATGTTGCTACCGATATTTATTATGCACGTCGGTTTAGTCCCAACAAATGGCATTTTCTTTATGTTCCTTATAACGTCGATGTAGCAGGTGGTGTTTTAGACTCCTTATTAAATCCAATGGTATTCAATTCGACCTACTCTGTGAGATATTACGATGGAATACAAAGATCTAGTATTGGAAGTAATGCATCGGGTGTGCCGGGCAAAAACTGGAGATATATCACTGAAGGTAACAGCCCTACCCCAACTACGCTCGCAAAAAATAAAGGCTACAACTTTGCGGTACTCGAAGATAGGATGGTTTATCTCAAAGCAAACAGTTCAGCAAATAACAGGAGCTTCCTGGGAAATGCCGAGTATCAATTACAATTGGAATTTGCACCTCTAAGTGGTACTGCATATGATGGAGATCAAGGCTTTAATCTGTTTGGGATTCCGTATTCTTCTTTCTATAGACCAAATGGCAATATTAGTCTTCCGCAAAACTGGTATGAAACCAAATGGAAGATGTATAATGTGGTCTTCTGGAATACAAATGGAGATGGATTTGGAAATGATAAATACATTCCCATTGTGACAACTCTGGAATCTAAATTATTGCCTCCGTTCTCAGCTTTGTTTGTAGAGATACCAGGAACACCCGGAGCTGGTGATTATATATTGAATCCAGCCGGTCGTGAATATAATGACAGAACGTATATTTACACACCGGAGAATGTGTACCAAACCCGTTCGGCAATTATCGATGAGCCGCTCTTATTGGGGCTGAATGTAATAAAGGATAACTATAGTGATCGTGCAGTAATTGTACTCAGTCAGGATGGCTCCCTCTCCTTTGAAGTAGGCCGTGATATGGGTAAATTTGGTAGCAGTAATGCTAAAATGCCACAGCTGAGTATGGTTGTTGACGGAAAAGCGTTGTGTATCAATGAAATTCCGCCACAAGCAGGTATGACCCAGATTCCTTTAAGAGTTTACGTCGGAGAAGCAGGTACTTACCGGATTAATTTGGAGAATAATCCAAAGATAGCAGACTGCGGATATCGTGTAGTTCTGGAAGATACACAATTGGGTACTACAAGTAATATCATCGGTGGCGATTATGAATTTACTTCAGCCGCCGGAACCTTTGATAACCGGTTTGTACTCAATGTCTTGAAAACCGCAACTGCAGTCGAAACTCCACAGGGGGTAATTGGGATGTCTGTAAACGATGATCAATTGACGATAAAAGGTATAGAAAAGGGGAACCGTATTGAAATCTTCGATGTCGCAGGTCGTATACTCATCACTTCGGTGGTTCAGCAAGATACCGAAACGTTCGGTTTGAGTCAAAAAGGAGTCTATTTTGTAAAGATTTACCAAGCAACCGGAACAGTGACGAAAAAAGTTAATAACGAATAACACTGCAATATTATGAAAACATTTATTATTATAGCGCTGCTGTTTATCGGATTGTCAGTGTATGCTCAGAATTCTGTTCCAGTTCAGCCTTTCAGTAATGACTGGCCTTCTCAGAACACAGCCCTACGAAACGGCCAAAGTAATCCGTTTGATGATATCAATTGCAATCCGGATCCCGACCCGGTACCTCTGGGCGATAGCCTTGGTTGGATGCTGATACTTGGTGTTGCTTATGTATCAGTTAAGTATTGGCGCTCATCCCGGATAAAGACTAAAACTCATCATCATCATCATTGATATTGAGAATAGGAGATGTGAAAAGAACCCCGGCTCGCAGAGTGAGATAGTCTCTGCGGCAGGGTTCTTTTTTTAGCAGAATAATCAGGACTCGGAGTCTATGCCTCAGAGTCCTGATTATTTTGACTTTATCGTTGTTTGTGAATTTCGGATTGGCTTGTTTAATCGGTAAATATTATAAACAAAAAGGAACATTAACTGTTTTAAATGCTGTAATAGGTGTATTGAAACTTAATTAATGAGAATATATATTTAGCATTAGAGAGGTATGTGCATTTGCTCTATTTCGATTAGAGTGAGTTGCATAAAATATAATTGACTAGTAATAGGTCTATGGACCGGATTTGTAAACTAAACTCTTCGAATATGAAAAAGTTACTTCTTTTATTGTTTTGTCTGAGCAGTTTATTCCTGGTAAATGCTCAAAATGCTGAAAATAGATGGTCATTAGAGGCTCAGTTTGGAAAAAATGAATACAATGGAGACATTGTAAACAATTTCTTTAAGTGGAATAAAACATTCTATGAATTAGGTGGAATTGGTCTCAATCATTATTTGAACAAATCTTTTGATCTGGGTTTATTGGGCACATATGGCAGATACGGTGGCTATCGAAATCCGTTAGTCGGGTTTATAGGCTATAAATTCGATGGTAGCCTTTTGCTCAAATACAAATTAAACAACGGTTATATCCTAAGTGAAAAAGCATTTATAGCTCCGTACCTGACAGCAGGCGCCGGATTCGCTAGTATTCCTTCGGGGATGAGTATTGTAGAAGGAACCAATTTAATTATTCCTATGGGGGTGGGGATAAAATTCAACATTACCAAGAACTTCGCGTTACAATACCAGTCGCTTTTTAACCTGAACTATTCAGATGTCAGAGATAATCGTAGAACTGACGGTAAGTATGATAATTACATGAAGCATACTTTAGGTCTTGTCTTCTGTTTCGGAGGAAAAGGAAAAAAAGATATGGACAATGATGGGGTCAGTGATAAATATGATGTATGCCCGGGTACTCCACAGGGCGTAAAAGTTGATTCAAATGGTTGTCCGATTGATAGTGATGGTGACGGTGTCGCAGATTATCTGGATAAATGTCCCAATACCCCGACAAATGTGGCTGTTGATGCAACAGGTTGTCCCAAAGACAGTGATGGTGACGGTATCGCTGACTATCTGGATGCTTGTCCGAACGCAAAAGGAAGTGCAGCTCTTAATGGATGCCCCGACAGTGACAATGATGGTGTAGCAGACAAAGATGATAAATGTCCGAATACTCCCAAAGGTGTGAAAGTAGATACTTTCGGTTGTCCGCTTGACAGTGACGGCGACGGTATACCTGATTATCTGGATAAATGCCCGAATGAAAAAGGCCTGAAAGAAAACAAAGGATGCCCTGAAGTAAAGAAAGAAACAAAAGAAATTTTCCAAAAAGCTTTGCAAGGCATTCAGTTTGAAACCGGAAAAGACGTTATTCGCTCAAGTTCTAATTTAATCCTTGATGCAGTGGTAAAAGTAATGAATGAAAATCCTTCTTATTTGCTGCAAATCAACGGTCATACCGATAATGTCGGTAAGCCGGATAATAATCAGATACTTTCTGAAAAACGGGCTGAAGCTGTTAAGAAATATCTGGTAGGTAAAGGCGTTGATGGAAATCGATTGAAAGCTACAGGTTATGGAGATAAAAAACCGGTGGCAGATAACAATACAGCAGCCGGAAGAAAATTAAACAGACGGGTAGAGTTTAATGTGGAATTTTAAATAAACCCTTCTTTCTAATTTAGATAGACCCCATCTCGATATTGCTTGAGATGGGGTTTTTAAATTCCGACTTGATATGAATACAGATTCAATGTAAAAACATGATTTATAGGTGAGATTTAATTCGATACGTTGTTGAGGTTTTTTGAAGTTATGTCTTCTCAGCAATTTACGCTGATTAGTGACGCTTTTTAGATAAAAATTGATGATCCGGATAGGGGGAAATATATACTTTTGATCGTTTCACAAACCTTAAGTTGAACAACGATAAAAACTCTCTATGGAAAATATGAAAAACTGGGCAGATCAACAGATTGCCGGTAAAAAGCGATTTGCAATTCCCATTATGACACATCCGGGTATTGAAATGATAGGAAAACGAGTAGTGGATGCTGTACAATCAGGGGAAGTTCATGCTCAAGCCATCAAAAAACTAAGCGAAGTATATCCTTCGGCAGCCACAACCGTAATTATGGATCTGACTGTTGAGGCAGAAGCATTCGGTTGTCAGATTGAATTCCAGGAAAACGATATGCCCCATATTTTGGGTCGTCTGGTGAGTAATGCCGAAGAGATTGATCGGTTGCAGATACCAGAATTGACGGCAGGACGTATTCCCGAATATCTGAAAGCAAATCGTCTGACCGTTGAGGACATTCAGGATAAACCGGTATTGGCCGGAGTAATCGGACCCTTTTCATTGGCCGGCCGACTTTATGATATGTCAGAAATTATGATTGGCTGCTATATCGAGCCCGAAGCTATTACCCGTTTATTGGATAAATGCACCGGATTTATTACCAAATATTGTTTGGAACTGAAACGAATCGGCTGTTCGGGAGTGGTAATGGCAGAACCTGCAGCGGGGCTATTGTCTAATGACGATTGTCAGGCATTTTCATCGGCATATGTAAAACGTGTGGTAGATGCCGTACAAGACGATAGTTTTATGGTGGTACTTCATAACTGCGGAAACCAGGGGCATTGTACTGAAGCGATGTTGAATACCGGGGCAGGAGCTTTTCACTTCGGAAATGCCATTGATATGGTAGCGACCCTGGCTGTTTGTCCCAAAGACAAACTCATTATGGGTAATGTCGATCCTGTGAGTGTAATGAAACAGAGTTCTGCGGAAGAGGTAAAGGCATTTACTGCCGATTTATTGCAACGTACCTCCGGCTACGATAATTTTGTGCTCTCTACCGGTTGCGACCTGCCTCCGCATGTCCCGGCTGAAAATATCCTGGCTTTCTACGATGCGCTTGACGAATATAACCAGAAAAATTGAATGACTAAATAAGACAACGGCATAAGGTTGTCAGAAATATTAAAGAGGTTGGACCTTTTGATGGCAGAATGTATTTTCAGCCTATCAGAAGGTCCAATCTTTTTTATGGGCTCTATTCGGGTCAACTGAGCGTATATGCATATATCTAAACAAGTTGCACGTCTGCATTAATACTTTAAAAGCCGAATCGGTCAATATTCAGACCCAAAAACTCTCCCCCTGCATTTCATCCGGATAATTCTTCATTTCGTCAGGTTCCCTTTTGAATAAGGTCGAAACAAGCGGATATTTGTAATACAAAAGTTAATCCGAAATCGAAGTTAGACATTGTGCAAACGCCAAACACCGACAAAATAAGGTGGTTTGCTTTCCACTCTTTTAGGTAAGTAATGGACAAAATAGAATGTCGTATTTGAAAAAATAGAATAGAACGCGGATTTTACGGATTAAGCGGATATAAACAGATGACATTTGAACGGATTGAAAACAGATTTCAGTCATGTAAACATGACTGATAATGCATAAGTCATTGAAAATCTTCAGGGCAACCGCATCAAAATCTATTTTAAGAAGAGCATTATCTTTGCCACATGAAACAAGACATAGCAAAATATTTTCAGGAGGTTTCCGATCCACGTGTTGTAGGTCGTTGTACCCATCTACTGTCAGACATATTATTGATAGCTCTTTGTACCTACCTAACCGGAGGTTCGGATTATCAAGATATGTATTTGTTTGGTAAAGAACGAGGTATCCAATTAAAAGGCTCTTTATTAAGCCTATCCAATGGAGCCCCTTCTGCGGATACCTACGAGCGTGTTTTCAAGAGTCTGGACAGCGACTGTTTAAGAGAATGTCTGGACACATATGGCAAAGATATTTTGGGCTGTTTGGCCGAGAAACAGATCGTGCTGGACGGCAAGGCCTTAAAAGGCGCTTCCCCTACAAGTAAAGGTAATTCCGGACTATATATCCTCAACGCATGGGTAAGTGAAAATAGTATTTGTGTGGGACAGTGTAAGGTGGAAGATAAGTCTAATGAAATTACAGCTATTCCCAAGATATTGGATTCGCTAGACATTGAAGATGCCGTTATTACGATCGATGCCATGGGGACACAAACCAAAATAGTAGAACAAATACGGGAGAAGAATGGCCATTATCTGCTTGCAGTTAAAGGTAATCAGAAAGAACTGCTTGAAGATATAGAATGCGCCTTCAAAACACACCAGGGACACCACCATGCCCAGGAGATCGACTATGGTCATGGCCGTATAGAAACCCGGTGTTGCAGCATTTTACCGGCAACGGATTATTTGATGCAGGAAAATCTCTTCCCCTGGAAAGATATAGCCACCTTGGTCAGGATAGAAGCAACACGGGAAATAAAAGGTACGATTACCAAAGAAATCCGGTATTATATCAGTGACGAAAGTATCCTTAACGCTGCATATTACAACTCTTTAGTAAGAGGGCACTGGGCTATAGAAAATAAATTACACTGGCATTTAGATGTAACCTTTAAAGAGGATCATTGCAGGACAAGAATAGGAAATGCACCTGAAAATCTGTCAACCATCCGGAAATTTGCCTTGCAAGTTATCTCAAATGCAAATGACAAACTCAGCCTAAAAAAGAGACAGTACAAGGCCGCTCTCGATGCAGTATATCTGAAAAAGTTACTTAACATTTGATGCGGTTGCCCTGGAAAATCATTTCGACTTGTCGAAATTAAAATCCGTTTTAAATCCGCTATATCAGCGTTTATCCGCGTTCCATTCTTATTCATTTTGATATAATTATACGACATAATTCATTTCCTATTACTTAATACTAACAAAATAAATAATATTCAGATGAATCTAATCCATTTTCGTAAATTGTTGTTGACAGTCTGTGCATTTGCTCTGGCTGTTATGCTACATGCGCAAGTTATTACTTCTCCCGATGGGAATCTGACTCTGTCGTTTTCATTGCAAAACAATGGCGTGCCAACTTACGAGTTGAGTTACAAACAAAAGCAGGTCATTAAAAGCAGCAGACTTGGTTTGGAGGCAAAAGACGTACCTTCATTTATGGATGGTTTTACTTTGGCAAAATCAGAGCAGAACACAGTAGACAATTCCTGGAATCCGGTTTGGGGTGAGCAGAAGACGATCCGCAACCACTACAACGAACTTCTGGTTACGCTCGCACAGCAGAGCCAAAATAACCGCTTCATCCGCATTCGTTTCCGATTGTTTAACGATGGCCTGGGTTTTCGTTATGAGTTTCCCAAACAAAAAGAGTTGAGCTATTTCATCATCAAGGAAGAACATACAGAATTCAATCTGACCGGCGACCATAAAGCATTCTGGATTCCGGGAGATTATGACACCAATGAATATGCATACACCACTTCGAAGTTATCGGAAATACCAAAGTTGATTCAAAAGGCTACTATTGAAATTCATGCACAACAACCGATCAGGAATCTATCCATTCAAACACCGTCCATGATGAAATCAGCCGACGGACTCTACATTAATATACATGAGGCTGCGTTGGTGAACTATCCTGCGATGGCTCTCAATGTGGATCCGGTAAACATGAAGCTGAGTTCTCACCTTTGTCCTGACGGTATGGGAAATAAGGGGTATATGCAGACTGATTGCCAAACACCCTGGCGTACTATTGTGGTGAGCGACAAAGCCACCGAAATATTAGCTTCTAAATTGATTCTGAATCTGAATGATCCCTGCCAATATAAAGATGTATCGTGGATTAAACCCGTGAAATATATCGGTGTATGGTGGGAATACTTTGTTGCCGGCAAGAGTACCTGGGCTTATAGCGACACAACTAATGTGAAAATGGGTGATGATTTTAGTAAAATGACTCCTAACGGACGTCATGGCGCTAATACCGAAAATGTAAAAAAATACATTGATTTTGCGGCAACAAACGGTTTTGATGCTGTTTTGGTTGAGGGTTGGAATATCGGCTGGGAAGATTGGTTCGGTAAATGGAAAGAAAATGTTTTCGACTTCGTGACCCCTTATCCCGACTTTGATGTGAAGGAGTTGCAGCGTTATGCAGCTTCAAAAGGGGTGAAGGTGATGATGCACCACGAAACCTCCGGATCAGCGACCAATTATGAACGCCGATTGAAAGATGCTTTCCAATTTATGGCGGATAACGGATATAATGCTGTGAAAACCGGTTATGTAGGAAAAATTATTCCCCGTGGAGAACATCACGACAGCCAGTGGATGGTGAACCATTATATCCATGTGGCTCGTACGGCAGCCGATTATAAAATCATGGTCAACAGTCATGAAGCGGTTCGTCCGACCGGTCTGTGTCGTACCTATCCTAACTGGATTGCGCAGGAATCAGCACGAGGAACAGAATTTGAGTCGATGGGCGGATTAGCTCCTGAGCATACCACTATTCTACCATTTACCCGACTCATGGGCGGGCCGATGGATTACACCCCCGGTATTTTCCAGACCGACCTTTCCTACTATGGAACAGGCAGCAAGCAGCGGGTCAATACGACTCTGGTTAAGCAATTGGCCTATTATGTAACCATGTACAGCCCTTTGCAAATGGTGGCTGACCTGCCCGAAAACTACAATCGTTTTCCCGATGCCTTTCAGTTTATCAAAGATGTGGCAGTCGATTGGGACGATACATATGTACAAGAAGCTGAACCGGGCGACTACATAACCATTGCACGGAAAGCAAAAGGAAAGAACGAATGGTATGTGGGCGGCGTCACCGATGAAAACAGCCGTGTCGCTACTATTCTTTTCGATTACCTTCCTACTGGAAAGAAATATGTTGCGACCATCTATGCAGATGGTAAAGATGCCAGCTATGACAAAAAGCCGCAAAGCTATGCCATCCGCAAAGAGATTATCACCAGCAAGAGTGTGATCAAGCAGAGATTGGCCTCAGGTGGGGGTATCGCTATCAGTATTAAAGAATTGGCAAATATGAAAAAATAGAAGAAGGGGAAAAAGGAGGGTTGTGATCACTGTGCCAATTTCAAACAATAGTTACGGTTCTTTAAATTAAGAATGTTTTTTTAAGTGCATAGGAGGGGCTGTCTGAAAGGATAGCCTCTCTGGTTAGCATACTATTGTTTCTTATAATATATCCTTTGCATTTCATCCCTCTTATTCTTCACTTCGTCAGGATTTGATTTGAAAAAGAAGGAAACAGCCTGATATTTGTTTTATTAAAGTTAACCTGAAATCTAATAGTCTGACATGAGACCCCATTACCTAAGACGATCCGGAATTTCCGTTCTCTTTCAACTATAAATTGCCACCCAGGCATACGAGGATATTTTTTAGTTAACCAAAATACATTCATTTAATCATTACCAAAACATGAGAAAAATCAGATTTACGCTATTGGTATTATTTCTGCTATGCCTCGGCATAAATGCCATAGCACAGTCCAAGATTACCCTGCGTGGAACGGTGGTCGATAATACCAATCAAACGGTTATCGGAGCCTCCGTTGTAGAGAAAGGAACAACAAACGGAACCGTAACTGATATTGACGGTAAGTTTGTCCTTAATGTAAGTTCCGCTAAAGCAATTATCCAGATCAGTTACATTGGTTTCGATAAGATGGAATTATCAGCGTCTGCAATTCCCGGAATGAGAAAAATTCAACTCAAAGAATCGTCAATTGCCTTAGGAGAGGTAGTTGCCATCGGTTATGGACAGGTGAAGAAAAAAGATGCAACCGGATCAGTTACAGCAATTAAAGCTGATGAAATCAATCGTGGAGTAGTTACTTCTCCTCAGGAACTTCTGCAAGGAAAAGCCCCCGGTGTGGTTGTCACAACAGATGGAGGAGCTCCCGGAGCAGGAGCAACCATTCGTATCAGGGGAGGAGCATCTTTGAATGCCAGCAATGACCCGCTGGTGGTAATCGACGGAGTTCCGGTTGATAACTCAGAGATCAAGGGAATGTCTAATCCTTTGTCAACCATTCACCCGAATGACATTGAGACCTTTACGGTGCTGAAAGATGCTTCTGCAACTGCAATCTATGGTTCAAGAGCTTCGAATGGTGTTATTATCATAACCACTAAAACCGGCTCTGCGGGAGCTGCAGCCAAACCTACTGTGTCTTACGGCGGTAGTGTACATGTCAGCACACGTTACAATTCGGTCGATGTGTTAGATGGTGACCAGTTCAGGGCTATTTATACACAAAAATGGGGTAGTATTCCAGCTGCAATGGCTTTGCTGGGAACAGCCAATACAAACTGGCAAGATCAGATATTCAGAACGGCTTTCAGTACTGACCATAATCTGGGAGTTAGCGGTAAATTTGGTAAGAATTTACCCTATCGATTCTCTGGTTCTTTTACCGATGAAAACGGTATTCTGAAAACATCAAGTATGCAACGCTCGACAGTGTCAGCGAATCTTAATCCAACGTTTCTGGATAATCATTTAAAGGTAAATGCCAGTGTGAAAGGCATGTATATAAAGAACCGTTTTGCAGATAAGGGCGCTATCGGATCTGCAATAACATTTGACCCCACGCAACCGGTTTATAGCGATAATATGGGTAGTAATATTGGAAATGGTTATTTTACCTGGCTAAAAGCTTCTGATAAAACATTTATTGATGTAGCTCCTCTTAATCCATTGTCTATGTTGGAACAGCGCAAAGATGAGTCAAACGCTTATCGTAGCTTGGGAAATGTTCAGTTAGACTATAAAATGCACTTTTTGCCTGATTTAAGAGCAAACCTGAATCTGGGTTATGACTTGACAAAAAGTGATGGAACAAACCAATATTTTGATAATGCGCCAAACTCATGGAAACTCAACGATAAAAAAGGTGTGGGTGAAACGACTGATTACAGCCAGATCAAACGTAATCTATTGCTCGATTTTTACCTCAATTATGTCAAAGAAGTATCTTCATTAAAAAGCCGGTTTGATGTAATGGGCGGATATTCATATCAAAAGTTCTACAAAAAAGACGAAACTGAGACTATTACATCTTTAGGTAAAACGACCTCACCTAATAAAGTGACTCCATCAGAATATGTGCTGCTATCTTTCTTTGGCCGATTCAATTATTCGTTGATGGATCGGTATTTGTTGACAGCCACTTTGCGTAATGACCAAACCTCTCGTTTCTCACCCGATACCCGAAGCGGACTTTTCCCATCTGTAGGCTTGGCCTGGAAGATTAACGAAGAGCCTTTTTTGAAAGATCAAAAAACAATATCTGACCTGAAGTTAAGATTGGGGTATGGTATTACCGGGCAACAGGATCTGAATACCGGTGATTATCCTTATATCGCTACTTATACCATTAGTTCGGGCTATTATGCGGATTATCCCTTAGGTAGTAGCTTTTATCATACTGCACGGGCTGAAGGATATGATCCTAAACTAAAATGGGAGGAAACTACCACTTATAATATTGGATTGGACTGTGGCATTCTGAGTGGCCGCTTTACCGGGTCGATTGATATTTATAGCCGGGATACGAAAGATTTGATTAATAAAATTCCGATGCCGGCCGGTTCAAATCTGACAAATGAAATCCTGACCAATGTAGGTAGCCTGACTAATAAAGGAATCGAATTTGCCATTAGTGGAAAACCGATTTCCACAAAGAATGTGACCTGGGATTTAGGATTTAATATTTCTCACAATGAGAATGAACTAACGAAGCTAAACTATAGCAACAATCCTAATTATTATATCCCGACCGGTAATATCGGTGGAGGTACCGGTAATACCATCCAGGCTCAGAAGGTAGGTTTCCCGATCAACTCATACCTGGTGTACGAACAGGTCTATGACAAAAGCGGAACCCCGATTGAAGGCATGTATGTAGATAGAAACAGAGACGGAAAGATTGATGCGTCGGATATGTATTGCGACCACAGTCCTGCACCCAAAGTTTCAATGTCCCTTTCCTCAAAATTGTTATACCACAACTGGGATTTCAGTTTCTCTCTGCGCTCTAATCTGGGCAACTATGTATATGACAATGTAGAAGCGGGACAATCCTTGATTGGTACGTATGTTTCTACTGGATATACCAGTAGCATATTGGACAGAGGTACTTATTTCAATAAAGTACAATACCTGACAGACCATTATGTTCGGAACGCCTCTTTTCTTCGTTGCGATAATATAACGCTGGGATATGCAATAGATAAAATCAAGAACATGAAAATGCGTGTGTACGGAACTGTTCAGAATCCGTTTGTAATAACCAAATACAGCGGATTGGACCCCGAAGTCTTTAATGGTATAGACAACAATGTTTATCCCCGTCCTCTGACCTTCCTGGCCGGAGTAAGTTTATCATTCTAATCCAACCTTAAATCAAAAACGAATTATGAAAAAAATAATATATATAGCATGGGCATTCTCTTTAGGTCTGATGATGACTTCATGCTTAAATGATTTGAATACCATACCCTTGGATGAAAAAGTACTTACGGTAGATCAGTTTTATAAAACTGACTCTTCTTATATGCAGGCATTGGCAAAATGTTACGCCGGATTGTCTCTTACAGGTCAGCAAGGACCTGCCGGTAATTCAGATATCACAGCACCTGATGAAGGACAGTATCAGTATATCCGCGCTTATTGGAATCTTCAGGAACTGCCAACAGATGAGGCTGTTGTGGGATGGAATGACCCCGGTCTGCCCGATATTAATACCTTAAATTGGGCAAGTGATAATGGATTCGTTTATGCCTTGTATAGTCGGATTTATTTCCAGATTGCACAATGTAATGAATTCTTACGTCAGACTACCGACGCAAAATTAAGTGAAAGAGGAATAACAGGAACTGTACGCACAAAGATGCCTCAATATCGTGCGGAAGTACGTTTCTTGCGCGATCTCTCTTACTGGCATGCCATTGATTTATTTGGAGATATTCCTTTCGTGACCGAAGATGATGCTATTGGAACAGTGCCTGCCCAAAAATCACGTAAAGATGTTTTTGATTTTCTGATTAAGGATCTGAAAGACATCGAAACCAATAATTTGTTGGCTAATAATGCTGAATATCCACGTGTAGGTCTTGAGGCTGTACAAACACTTATCGCGAGATTATACCTGAATGCAGAAGTTTATACCGGAACTGCGCATTGGGAAGATTGCAAAACCTATTGTGCTAAAGTAATTACCACAAAAGGAGGAAGTTCATCCGGAGGGTTAGCTTTGGAGTATAAATATTTATTTGGAGGTGATAATGATAAATATGCACGGGGTGGAAATGAAGGCGAAATTATTTTTACAATCGCGTATGATTATGACCACACCCAGGGTTATGGTGGTACTATGTACCTGACAGCCGGAGCTTACGGTGGGAAAATGCAGCAAGCCGATTATGGACTGACTTCAACCTGGGGCGGAATCAGAACCAAACCTCAATTGATTGACAATTTCAGCACAGGCGATAGTCGCTATCTGTTCTATGACAGCGGAAACAAAGAAAACACCAATATGTCATTGTTTACTGATGGATTCGGATGCATCAAATACACCAATTTGTTGAGTACTGATTGGGCGAATACGGCAAAACGGGCAAAAGCATTTCCGGATACAGACTTTCCGGTATTTCGTTTAGCCGATGTTTATCTGATGTACACTGAAGCAGCAGTAAGGTCAAACACAAATAAAGACATTGCGCTTCAATACGTCAACCTGATTCGTGAAAGAGCAAATCTTAGTGATTTTTCATTATCTGATTTGACATTGGATAATATTTTAAAAGAGCGGGGACGTGAGTTTTATTGGGAAGGGCAACGTCGTACTGACCTGATCCGCTTTGGTAAATTTACCGGAGATTCTTACTTGTGGTCATGGAAAGGTGGCGTAATCGTTGGTAAAGCGGTTGACAGTAAATATCGGCTTTATCCTATTCCTGCCAAAGATATAGCTGCGAATCCGAACCTGACACAAAATCCGGGATACAATTGATTCTGACAAATACAGAAAATTTTCTCAACCTTTAATATTGATATAAGATGAAAAACTTACTAAAATATGCTCAGTATATATTGATGGCAATCTTTGTATTATCGGCATGTACCGATGCAAAAGATCCAATCTATCAACAGGGAGCAAACCCTGTGCTCAACTCTCCGTCAGGCTATTACACCCTTACGATAGAATCGAAGCCGTTCATTATGGAAACCTTTACCTGGTCGAAGGGTGAATATGGTTTCGAAGCAGCACCTACATTCACAGTGCAAGCCTCGCTAAATGAAAACTTTACTGATAGTGTAGAGTTGGCTTCTGCAAATGCTACGTTCGCTAGCGTTACGGTTGCCAAGATGAACGCCGTTATGCTAAATTGGAAGTGTACGCCGGGTGTGGCCAAAAATGTCTATGTCCGTATTAAAGCCGTTTTGAACAGTGCTGAAACTGTAATAACGTATTCTGATCCCTCTATTATTACAGTTATTCCGTTTAAAGATCTTGCTCCCACGAAAGCACCTTTGTATATTGTAGGCTCTACCTTGAACCAGGATGCTCAATGGAAAAATACTACAGATGCAATAGGAACAGGATTGATACCACTGTTTACTGACGTTAATGATACGAAAGATCTAACATACACTTATACCGGCTATTTCAAAGCAGGTGGATTCAAGGTTATCGTTGAACCGGGCACTTGGGGTACACAACAATATGGGTTGAAAAATGGTGTACTTGTAAAAGAGGATAATTGCGATAACTTTACAATTCCGGCAGACGGGTATTATACTTTTTCTATGGATGCTAAAGCAATGACTTTCTCATTATCATCTTACGATGCCAGCGGTGCAACTACGTACACTGCAATAGGACTGATCGGAGTATTTAATAGCTGGGGAGGTGACTTTGCCTTGTCCGCCATGAACTTCGATTCACATATCTGGAGTACAATCTTTACCCAGGAAGCAACCGGAGAACTGAAATTCAGAGCCAATAATGGTTGGGCAACAAACTGGGGAAGTACCTCTTTGCCTTTTGGTATTGGTGCACTCAATGGACCTAACATGGCTCTTGATAAAGGCAAGTATTATGTTCAGATCAATACAATAACCGGGCATTATATGTTTCTTCCGGTTAAGTAAATGAGATTTAGTATAAAGAAAACCCCGCTTTTATTTAGGGCGGGGTTTTCTTTTAAAAAAATGGTTAGAAACATTCTTGATATTCTCAGAAACAGATTGGTTTTATCTGGACTATTTAATTATCTATTCTGAAAACAAGAAGGAATTCTATTTATATCAACCTGTAAATCAATATTCTATGAAAAAACTATTCCTTACTCTCACTCTTTTTGTTTTTATTTCCAGTATTTCAATCTACTCACAAGTAGTAGTCTCTAACCCCGTGTTTGTAACCGACGAAGGTGTTATCGAAATCACATTCGATGCCACCCAGGGAAATAAAGGAATGCAAGGGGCAACGGACTGTTATGCTCATGCAGGGCTTATTACCAGTAATAGCTCAGGTAGCTCAGACTGGAAGTATGCACCGACCTGGCTCGATAACAGTAGTAAATATAAAATGACCTCCGTTGGCACCAATAAGTGGAAGTTGACCATTGCTCCTGAAATCCGCACCTATTATGGAGTTACTGATCCCAATGAGAAAGTTTCCAAATTGGCTTTTGTTTTCCGAAATTCCGCAGGAACACTTGTTGGTAAAGATGTAGGCAATGCCGATATCTTCGTAGATGTCTATCAAAAAGGACTGCATGTATCTTTTGATAAACCGGCAAATAATTCAATTGTAACACCCTCTACGTCGGTAGACGTTTCTGCAACGGCATCACAACCCAGTGCTATGAAGCTTTATATAAATACCGTGACCTCTACTCCGGTGGCTTCTGTTTTAAATGGTACGCAAATAACATATAACCAGATGTTTGCAGCCGGAAACTATTTGTTGATTGCTGAAGCTGTCAACAATGGTTTAACTGTGCGCGACACCACTTACATTTGCTCCACAGCCAAAGGTGCACGCGTAAGCGAATCCCGTCCGGCTAATTTACAAGAAGGAATTACCTACAATGCTGATGGAAGCGTTACTTTTTGCATATATGCACCTAAAAAAGAATACATCTATCTTTTGGGCGATTTTAACGATTTCAGACCTAATAACGACTACTTGATGAAATATGAGGAAACAGGAACTGTATTCAGTAAAAAACGCTATTTCTGGATAACCCTAAACGATTTGGATGCAAGTAAAGAATATGCCTTTCAATATCTTGTAGATGGAGCAATCCGTATTGGTGATCCTTATTGTGAGAAAATACTGGATCCATGGAATGACAAATGGATTAATCAAACTTACTCGATCTATCCCAATCTTCGCAGCTATCCTGCAGATAAGGCTCAGGAAATACTTTCTACTTTCCAGATCAATTCATCGAAATACCAGTGGCAGACTACCGGTTATCAAGCGCCGGCTCAAAATAAGCTGATGATCTACGAGTTGCACTTTCGCGATTTTACCAATGAGGGTTCGGTCAATGCGGCTCTTGAAAAGTTAGATTATCTACAGACGCTTGGAATCAATGCCATCGAGTTGATGCCCATTATGGAATTTGACGGAAATGATAGCTGGGGGTATAATCCAAACTACTACTTTGCCCCGGATAAAGCTTATGGTGCAAAAACAGACTATCAGCATTTTATTGACGAGTGCCACAAGCGCGGCATTGCCGTTATTCTGGATGTTGTATTTAACCACTCCTGGGGATTAAGCCCATATTGCAAATTGTGGTGGGACGCTACCAATAGCCGACCGGCAACTGATAATCCATACTATAATCCGGTGGCTCCTCACCCGTATAGTGTAGGTAACGACTTTAATCATACATCAGACCTGACACGTAACTTTCTGAAACGAGTACTTGCCTTTTGGCTTACCGAATATAAAGTAGACGGATTCCGGTTTGACCTTAGCAAAGGATTGACTCAGACATCAAGTACCGAAGCCACAGCAAGTAACTATGATCAATCCCGTATTGACAATATCAAGGTATATATAGATGCTATTAAGGCAAAAAATCCGAATGGATATGCGATTCTTGAGCATTTCTGTTCAACCAGTGAGGAAGATGCTTTGGCAAATTACAGCGGAACAATGCTTTGGCGAAATATGGTCAATCCTTATGAGCAGGCAGCGATGGGCTGGAATGCCAATAGTGATTTCAGTGGAATGGTTGGCTGGAATCGTGTAGGATATCCTGAAAGCCATGATGAAGAACGGTTGGCTTATAAAGCGTTTGCCAACGGACAGACAGCCGTGAAAGATACGGCGAATTGCATGAAACAATTAGGGGCGTGTGCTGCTTTTGCCTATCTCAATCCAGGTCCCCGTATGATGTGGGAGTTTGGTGAGCTGGGATACAATACATCCATCGACTATAATGGTAGAACAGGTCGCAAACCAGTTCGTTGGGATTATCTCAATAATCCATATCGTAAAGGCTTATACGACACCTATTCAAAAATATTGAACTTCCGCAAGCAATATGGAGACTTGTTTTCAAATCCGACCAGTTGGAGCTGGCAAGTTGCTACCGGTGATTGGAGCAATGGCCGCCGCATTTATCTGACTAATGGATCCGTTACAGCCGTAATTCTGGGAAACTTCACTACAACAGGTTCAGTGACAGCTTATCCGGGATTTGGCAAAACAGGAACCTGGTACGAGCTAATGTCGGGTGAGACTCTCAATGTTAATGATCCGAATATGAGTATAACATTACCTGCTTTTGGCCTGAAAATCTACACTGATCAAAAAGTAATGATTACCGGAATGGATCCCGTAGTAAAAGATCAGGTAAGTGTATATCCTAATCCTGTTGTCGATGTGCTTAACATCACAGGCAATGAGGTTTCTGCAATCGAACTGAATAGTCTTAACGGTGCAGTAGTACTTAAGCGTACTGCAACCGGTAACTCAGTTTCCATTTCCGGAATTCCTACGGGTATGTATATCGGCAAAATTCAATTAGCCAATGGTTCTACTCAAGTCGTAAAGATTAGTAAACAATAAATATTCACTCTCCGGACAGTCTGATTTTGATTGTTCGGAGAGCACATTCAAGCATTAGTATTTACAAAGTATAGATGATATGGTGTTTAAATAAAAACCGAATATGAAAACGTCATGGGGAATTATTTGGATTTGTTTTTTGATATTCTCATCATGTAATATTAAAGAACCGCTCGAAAACGTCTTGTTGGAGGCAAACCTCGCCCCGGCAGCTTATGTGCAGCTCCGATCCTCTATGGATACTATTTCCCTGACAGACTATTTCCCCACGTTAACCGCTGTAGATTCTGTTTTCGGGCAAGGTCTCATTATGCGACCTTTGAACCCGCTATGGCAACAATTTACAGTTCAGGTCAAAGATTCATTCCGGATCATTCACGAAGCTTCTGTCTTAAAAAAAGGAGAAAAAGTCTCTATGCTGTTTTATTTTATTTCGAAAAAGGGTTCTTCCCAAGAATCCTTCTCCATTACACCAACCAGTATTTTGAATAATAGCTTGTTATTCAGGTGTTCAAAAAGGCCTGTGGAGTTCTACGCATTGTGGCAAAACATAGTTTTACCTTCCCGGTTTATATCATTCAGTCGCTCCGGATTTTCTATATTTATTCCCAAAGAAGCAAAAACGGTAGAACGTTCGTATATTCGGGTTTTTGCAGCTAATGGTATTGACTCAATAATAGATCTGAATATTCCGTTAACTTATGGCATTCCTGCTTCTGTTAATGAGTGGACAAAAGGAATATACCTTAACAAATAGCTAACAACCAAATAAACATGAAAAAATTCTTTCTTACAATTACTTTTTTAGCCTTTGTTACAGGGCTTTTTGCCGCTGTGCAAATCAATAAACTCGAACCTGCATTCTGGTGGACCGGGATGAAAAATCCGGAATTGCAAATTATGGTTTATGGCTCGAATATCAGAGAGGCTCAGGTAAAATCGCTTTCGCCCAACGTTACGGTGAAAAGCGTGGTTAAAGGCGATAGCCCTAATTACCTCTTTGTTTACCTCGATCTGAGTCAGGCCAAAGCTGGTAAGGCAGATCTACTATTTACCCAGGGGAAAGAAAAGAAAAAAATCAGTTATGAATTGAAGCCCCGTACTGTTGATCCGGTAAGTCGCAAGGGATTCACTTCCTATGATGTACTCTATCTGCTGATGCCGGACCGTTTTGCCAATGGCAATCCGGACAATGATAACCTGAAAATGAAAAGTGCCACCGTGAATGTGAATCGAAATGATCCTAATGCCCGTCATGGTGGTGATTTAGCCGGAATAGAGCAGCATCTCGATTATCTGGCTGATTTGGGCGTGACTGCATTATGGTTTACTCCGGTTTTAGCAAACGATATGCCGGGAGGCTCTTATCATGGTTATGCCATTACAGACTATTATAATATTGATCCGCGTTTCGGAAAGAATGAGGATTATGTCCGGTTGGTGAATGAAACTCACCATAAAGGAATGAAGATGGTGATGGATATGGTGTTTAATCACTGTGGCAGTGAGCACATCTGGCGTAAAGATCCGCCATTCAAAGACTGGTTCAACCTGCAGGATAAATACATGCAGACGAATCACGCTAAAGGAGTAAGCTACGATCCTTATGCTTCTGAATATGATAAAAAGCAGATGTATAATGGCTGGTTCGATAAGATGATGCCCGATTTGAATCAGCGTAATCCCCAGTTGGCTCGTTATCTGATTCAGAACAGTATCTGGTGGGTGGAATATGCCGGCATTGACGGTATTCGTCAGGATACCTATCCTTACTCTGATGCAACAATGATGTCGCAATGGTGTAAGGAGGTGTTCACGGAGTATCCCAATCTGAATATTGTAGGAGAAGCCTGGTATGATAATGTAGGTGGAACCGCTTTTTGGCAAGCAGACGGTCCATTAAACAAAAAAGGAAATTCTCATCTTAAAACCGTAATGGATTTCCCTTTTACAATAGCTTCTCATGATGCTTTTCATCAGGAGACAGACTGGGGCAATGGATTGACCAAGATATATGACCTGCTTTCGTTGGATTACCTTTATGCGGATGTCAATAATCTGTTGGTCTTTCTTGAAAATCACGATACCGATCGTTTCCTTCGCGAAATGCCTCAGGATTTATCAGCTTTTAAACAGGCATATACTTATATACTTACTACCAGGGGGATTCCTCAGTTGTATTATGGAACTGAAATTCTTATGAATGGCATAAAAAAAGAAGGTGATGGCTTCGTTCGTCGCGAAATCCCAGGGGGATGGCCGGGCGATGTTGTTAATTCATTTACCCCTGAAGGACGTACAGCTTTGCAGAATGAAGCATATAATTTTGCAAAGAAATTATTGAACTGGCGCAAAAACAGCGATATTATAGCAAAAGGAACGCTTCGCCACTTTGCTCCCCGTAATGGTGCTTACGTTTATCTTCGGGAATATCAGGGTAAAAAAGTGTTAGTGATGCTGAATGGTAAAAACAGTCAGAATACAGTTTGTCTGGACAGTTATGCAGAGCTGTTAAACGGGGTCTCTTCGGGTAAAGATGTGATTACTGGTCGAACAGTCAATTTGGATAAAGAGCTTACTCTGGCTCCTCGCGAATCGCTCATCCTTGAGCTCTAGTCTTATTAAACAATAAAAAGCGCATTCTCAAACAGGGAATGCGCTTTTATTGTTTGTGTGGATTCTGTAAATCAGGAAACAATGACGGTTTGTCTGTGTTACGTAAATTCGTGTCATTTTAATGGGAAGTGTTTTAGCTTGAATTTATATCTTATATCATTTTCAGCAAGAGTGATATAAAAGTAAATTTGTAATATACACTCCAGTTTCAGCATAAAATCATTAGTATTCTGGTATTTATAACGATAAAGAAGCCTATATCTAGAGATGCCTTAGCGAATAATCAAATTAACCCACATTGCAGAGTTTCTCAGTGCACAAGTTAAATATCAGTTAAAAATCGGGTGAAAACGATCTTGATTTAGCATAAATGGACGTTTTTGTAGTAACTGTAATTTGTAACCACTTGTAAATCAAGATTGGCTTGTTTTTGAAATTCATTTGTAGTGCTCAGGGGGGTATTGACAGACAATCGGTTTAATATTTTCTTTGTAGGCATGTATTTCAAAATCTCCATGCGCAGAAATCCGGAAACGAAAGAGCTTTGTGGCTACTATCGATTAGTGGAAAGTTACCGTAATCATAACGGTACTGTTTGTGTACGCACAATTCTGAGTGTTGGGTTTTTGGATGAGTTGAGTGTCGAACAATTGAATTCGATACAGAAGATTCTTACAGCAAAGGTATCCAATGTTGGCAATCTACTATTTGAATTGCCACAAAGTGATGATCCGGTAGTTTTGGATTATGTTGACCTCCTCTACCACCGGATGGTAACAGAGAAGCGTATTGATGTCCCCGAAAAAGAACCCCAAACCCAACCACACCGAAGTAGTAAGGATTATCAACGGATAGATGTCAATAGCATCAGGAGCAAAGACATTCGGGAGATCGGAGCTGAATGGCTTTGCTCTCAGGCAGTCAGCCAGTTGCATATTTCGACGTTTTTGGAACAGCAGGGTTGGGAGGATTCTGATATCCGGCTTGCTCTAACGCATATCATTAGTCGTGCTGTTTATCCGGCTTCTGAATTGAAAACCTCTCTGTGGATAAAAGAAAACTCTGCGGTGAGTGAAGTAACAGGTTACAACAAAGAGGAGGTTACCAAAGACCGGCTGTATGAGATAAGTACCAGATTATACAAAGAAAAAGAGGCTCTGGAACAATACCTTTCATATCGTACCAATGAACTGTTTGATATTGAAGACCGGATCATGCTTTATGACCTGACCAATACCTATTTTGAGGGTAGAAAGAAAGGGAGTAAATTAGCAAAGTTTGGCCGCAGCAAAGAAAAACGCAGTGATGCCAAATTAGTCGTTCTGGCATTAGTTATTAATCCTGAGGGATTTATCAAATATTCTGCCATCCATGAAGGCAACATGGCTGACCCTAAAACTTTAGGGGAAATGATTGAAAATCTTCGTGTAAAAACCTCCAATTCTGCCCGAAAAGCCCTGGTTGTGATGGATGCAGGCATTGCCACTGAAGAAAATTTGAAAATGGTAAAGGAAAAAGGTTATGATTATCTGTGCGTTACCCGTTCAACAATGAAAAACTACAAAGTCGAATCCGATGCCACTACCGTAACGGTAACCGACAGCAAGAAGCAGAAAATCGAGCTTTGCCGCGTAAAATCGGCACGCGATACGGATTATTATCTCAAAGTAGATAGTCCGACCAAAGAACTCAAAGAGCGCTCGATGAATGAGCAATTCAAAACCCGGTTTGAAACGGGTTTACAGACAATTGCAGACAGCCTGACCAAAAAAGGAGGCGTAAAGCAAGCCGACAAGGTCTATGAGCGAATTGGCCGGCTCAAGCAGAAATACCCTTCCATACAACGGTATTTTGACATTGAAATCATTGTAGAAGAATCGGTTCAGGGCAAAGGCAATAAGAAAGAAAAAGAAAGCGGCTCTGAGATAAAACAGATCGCAACATCCATGAGTTGGTCAATTAAAGAAGATGTAGAGATTAATGCACGCAGCGGCATTTACTTTCTTCGCACCTCTTTGACAGGCGATACAGAGGAAATGATCTGGCAGTTTTACAATACGATACGTGAAATTGAGGCCACTTTCAGAATCCTAAAAACAGACCTTGATTTACGTCCCATTTATCATAAAAAGGATGAAAGTACAATGGCCCATTTGCACCTGGGATTGTTGGCTTACTGGGTGGTAAACACCGTCAGGCATCAACTCAAAAAGGAAAACATTCACAGCCAATGGTCGGAGATCGTCAGGATAATGAATACACAAAAAGCGGTCACCACAGTAGCCCAGAATGATAAAGATCAGGTGATTCTAATACGACGATGTTCTGACCCAAATCAAAAAGTTCAACAGATATATGACGCACTAAAATATAAATATGCTCCTTTCACAAAGAGAAAATCTGTAGTGCTCAAATCGGAATTCCGAGAGTAGCAAATTGCTGAATAGTAATAATCTCAGCCTTTTTCACTGCAATGTGGGTTAACGTTTTGAATGATATAAACTAAAAAAACTCCGGATGAAGATCCGGAGTTTTTTGGTAGCCCATAGGAGAGTCGAACTCCTCTTTCAAGAATGAAAATCTTACGTCCTAACCGATAGACGAATGGGCCATTTGTACAAGATTGTTTTGCGCAAAACAATTTGTTTAAGCAAAATATCTTAAGCTAATTAGCTTACATAAACCGCTAATTAATTCCTTTTACAAATTGATATAAAACAAAAAACTCTAGATTAATTCCGGAGTTTTTTGGTAGCCCATAGGAGAGTCGAACTCCTCTTTCAAGAATGAAAATCTTACGTCCTAACCGATAGACGAATGGGCCATTTATAAAAGGTTGTTTTTGCTCAAAACAATTCTTTCAAACAAAGCTTCTTAAGCCAGTTTGTTTACGTAAACCGCTAATTTAGACTTTAAGTTGTTAGCTTTGTTTTTGTGGATAGTGTTCTTTTTAGCCAATTTATCCAACATGCCGCTTACACTGCGATACAAAGCGATAGCTTCTTCTTTGCTTGTAGTAGAGCGCAATTTTTTAACCACGTTTCTAGCTGTTTTAGCATAGTATCTATTGTGCAGTCTTTTTGCACGTGTTTGTCTAATTCTTTTTACAGATGATTTATGATTTGCCATTTCGACTAATCTCCCAATTCTTTAAGTTTATTTTCTTTTAATTTGTAGCCCATAGGAGAGTCGAACTCCTCTTTCAAGAATGAAAATCTTACGTCCTAACCGATAGACGAATGGGCCATTTGCCAGAGTTGCCTTTCTTGTTAGTTAGGCGTTGTTTCCCTTTTGCGAGTGCAAAGATAGGGTGTATTTTTCATTTGGCAAAATGTTTCGACGAAAAAATCAAATATTTTTCTTCTTTTTCAAGTCGCCTAGGAGTATGTCAAAAGCCATAGCGTAAATAACTATCTGTTATACAGAGGGTGTAAGAGGCTGGTGGAATTAGCGATACGACCGGAGATAGGAGTGGTGATGTAGTCAAATATAATTCTTCCATATGGTATAGTTTTGTTGGATGTCGGGAGAAGCGTTCTTTCGGGGAATGTACTACTTTTGTTCTTTATAAAGACGTATTTATATGGTTGAAAAAACAAAGAGCATTATATTGCATACGATACTATACAAAGATAACATGTCAATTGTTCATTTGTATACCGAAAAAGTAGGACGATTGGCTTGTTTTTTGCCTGCCAGCAGAGGGAAAAAATCACTGATCAAGTCCAATATTTTTCAACCTTTGTCTATTTTGGAATTAGAGATAGATAATAAGTCCGGGAAAGAAATCCAGCGGATAAAAGAGGCTAAAGTGGCTTTTCCGCTCAATCAGATTCCGTATCATCCCGTCAAGTCGGCTATTGCGCTTTTTATAGCAGAATTTTTATTCAGAGTTATTCGGGAGCATGAGGAGAATCAACCGCTTTATCAATTCCTGGAAAATGCCATTCGGATTCTGGAACTGTCAGAAAAGGGAATTGCTAATTTTCATCTGGTCTTTTTGATCAAATTTACGGTTTACCTGGGTTTTTACCCAAATGAGGACAATTGTAAGGAAAATCATTTTTTCGATTTGCTGAATGGAATCTTTGTAGCGCAGAAGCCCCAGCATAATCATTATTTGAATCCGGGCCAATCACAGACTCTGGTGAATTTATTGCGGATGAACTTTGAAAATATGGATCAGTTTGCGTTTAATAGGATAGAACGGCAGGAGATCATCGCTCAGATACTCGATTATTATCGGCTGCATCTTTCATCCTTTCCGGTAATAAAATCATTAGATGTGCTGAAAATGCTTTTCTGAAGGCTTCTTAAATTTGCGTTCTATCCGAAAAGTATTAATTTTGTCATCTAAATGCTGCCTTTGTAGTTCAATGGATAGAACAAAAGTTTCCTAAACTTTAGATCCGGGTTCGATTCCCGGCGAGGGTACTCCCTTTCAAATAAAAAGAGAGCCTTAGAATTCATTGTTCTAAGGCTCTCTTTTTATTCAATCACTACGCGATGGACTTCTACTTTTTCTTCGAGAAAGATTGATGCGGCATCAGCAAATTTAGCTTCGGATTCCGTTGTGTAAAAACTACAGGTCCTATTTTTTGTACATTTCTGTTCGATATCCGGATGACGATGCAAATAGTCTTGCAAACTTTTCACAACATACTCACCTTGCGATAGTAGATGGACTCCTTCGGGTAGATATTGTTCGATTTTTTTTCTTAGAAGGGGATAGTGAGTACATCCCAGAATTAGAGTGTCTATTTTCGGATCTTTTTTCAGGATGAGGTCAATATATTTTCTGACAAAATAGTCGGCTCCGGGTTGATCAAATTCGTTATTTTCCACTAGGGGTACCCACATTGGGCAAGCTTCTCCAATAGTTACAATATCAGGATATAATTTTTCAATTTCGATATTGTATGTTTGTGACTGTATGGTGCCGACTGTCCCCAATATCCCTACGTGTCTTGATTGGGTTATATCATCCAGAACTTCCACTGTTGGGCGAATAATACCCAGTACGCGTCTTTCAGGATCAATCAGGGGGAGGTCCTTTTGTTGGATAGACCGGAGGGCCTTAGCGGAGGCCGTATTACAGGCTAGTATTACCAGATGGCATCCTTGTTCGAATAACTTTTTGACAGCTTGAAGCGTAAATTCATAGACCACCTCAAATGAACGCGAACCATAAGGTGTTCTTGCATTATCCCCCAAGTAAATATAGTCATATTGAGGAAGCTCTTTTCGAAAGTGTTGAAGGATGGTTAATCCACCATATCCTGAATCGAAAACGCCAATAGGCCCTGGAAGTGAAGATAACTCTTTCATATTGAGTGAAAAAAGAAAAGGATGATTGAATATCATCCTTTTGCTAAATTATTTCAGTAAATACAAACTATTTTGTTTTGGGCTTGCTTACTGCCGGTGTTGATTTTACAACGGGAGTTGTAGCAGGGGCTGCTTTTGCCTGAGCTTTTAGTTTAGCCTTAACTAGATCGTTCAAATCAGTACTTTTAGTTGCCGAAATGTAAAGCGCTGAGTTTTTGTCCATGATATATACATATCCGTTTTCGTCCCCAACTTCTTTTACAGCTTTAACAATCATTTCCATGACTTTTCTTTCCATTTCAGCCTGTTGTTTTTGGATTTCTTCGCTGCTGTTTTGTTTGAAGTTATTGAAACGTTGTTCCAATTCCTGAAGCTCCTGAACACGACGGGTTTTGATGCTTTCCGGTAAAGAATCTTTTGCGCCGGTAAAATCAGTGTATTTTTTATTCAATTCACTGTACATTTTTGCTAGCTCTGTTTCGTATTGTTTGGAAGTATCATCAAGTTTTTTTCTTCCTTCGATCATTTCCGGCATAGATGAAGCCAGTTCTTGAATACTAACATGCCCGAATTTTAAATCCTGGGCGAAAACACCTACTGAACAAATTAATAGGAGTGATAAAGCGATTTTTCTAAGCATAAAGTGATATTTTTTTTAATGTTTGATTTCAGGATGCAAATGTAATTATTTATTTCGTAAAACCTAATTTTGAGAGGACTTCGTTGCTGATGTCTATTTTAGGTGAAGCGAAAATAATATTTGACGCAGAGGCTCTGTCGATCACCATCATATAACCTTTTTCTTCCGAAATGACTTTTACGGCATTGTAGATGTCATCCTGGATCGGTTTCATCAAACTTTCTCGTTTTTTGAAAAGTTCTCCATCTTGTCCAAAATATTTACGTTGAAGTTCAACAACTTCTTTCTCTTTTTTGACAATCTCTTCTTCGCGTTTCGTTTTCATTTCATCAGAAAGGAAGACCATTTCCGATTGGTATTTTTTATACATGTCTTTGGCTAATTTCGATTGGGCTTCCACCTCGGATTGCCATTTTGTGGAAACTTTACTCAATTGGTCGGAAGCCATTTCATATGCAGGGACATTTTTCAAAATATACTCCATGTCGATCAGAGCATATTTTTGTGCCATACCCGAAAACGATGCGGCTATAAATAGAATGGCCGCGATAGCTATCTTTTTCATAAGGCTAGTATTAAAATGGTTAATTTCTTATTATGACAATTGACAGAACGATTAGTTTAGTCAATATTGTTTTTTAGGATTTTATAACAGGCAAATTAGAACTCCTGACCGATAATAAAGTGGAAGTTGCTTCCGCTGTATTGACGGGAAAGGTTTCCGTAAGAATCTGCCACTTTGTCGAATCCGTATGCCCAGTCAATACCTAGTAATCCGATCATTGGCAACATAATTCTGACACCCACACCGGCTGATCGTTTCAATGTAAAAGGATTAAAGGTTTTCATGTCAGTCCATGAGTTCCCGGCTTCGAGGAAGGTTAATCCGTAGATCGTAGACGAAGGTTGCAGAATAAAGGGATAGCGAAGCTCAAGTCCCATTCTTGAATAAGCGTATCCATATCCGGCATTTGATAATGAACCGTCGTTGTAACCTCTTAAAGCAACGGTTTCGGTTGCGTACATTCCACTATATCCGGTCATACCGCTACCACCCATATAGAAGGTTTCAAAAGGCGATTTTTTATCTTTATTATAGTACCCGACAAAACCATACTCTGCACGGGTAGATAGAATGAATTTGTTGGTGATCGGAGTAAATGTGCGCGATTTGAATTTCCATTTGTGATATTCTACCCATTTGTATTTCTCTGCATTGTCAGTGATCAACGAATAATCTTTTCCGTCAACTAATGAGTACGGTGGGGTTATTTGGGCTGAAAGAGAGAAGGTCGAACCAACACGGGTAAATACAGGATTGTCGATAGAGCTTCGGCTCAGGCTTAAATTAAGGCTGAAATTGTTGCATTTACCATCGGTAACCAGGAAATAACTCCAGTCTTTCATCATATAGCGTTGTAAGGAAAGTTCAGCTGAAAACTGGAAATAATCATCCGGCCAGGTTAGACGTTTTCCAAAACCAACAGAAAGTCCAAGCATCTGCATGTATTTATTCGGATCTATAGAGCTGGAATAGTCATAGTAACTGCTTCCATAGTTGCTACCATATCCACCATATCCGCTATATCCACTGTACATGGAATTATAATAGTTATTGTTGTACGTGCTGCTCATTCCGGTTTGTTTGCTATAGTAAGCAGATACCGATAATGAATTAGGGCGTTTACCTCCAAACCAGGGATCCATAAACGAAATGCTGTAAGATTGGTAATATTTGGCATTGGTTTGTCCGCTCACTGTCAGTGTCTGTCCATCTCCCTGGGGAATAATCCCTTTGTAAGTGCTGGGATTAAACAGATTCTTCATTGAAAAGTTAGTAAACTTCAAGCTCAGTTTTCCGATAATACCGGTTTGCCCCCAACCAGCAGAGAATTCTACCTGGTCATTGGCTTTTGATTCCAGGCCATATAGGATATCGACTGTGCCGTTTTCCTGATTAGGAGTAGGGCGGATGTCCATATTCTCAGGATTGAAGTGTCCGGTTTGAGCAATTTCACGAGCAGAACGCTGAATGTCGGATTTGTTAAACAATTGTCCGGGCTTTGTGCGAAGCTCACGACGAATCACATGTTCGTAAAGGCGATCGTTTCCTTTAATTTCTACTTTGTTGATCGTTGCCTGGCGTCCTTCTGAAATACGCATTTCCAAATCAACAGAGTCGTTTTGTATATTCACTTCTACCGGTTCCAGATTAAAGAAGAGGTATCCGTTGTTCATATATTCATTTGCCACAGCGTCATCTTCGGTTTGCGTTCTGTCTTCCAGTAGTTTCTGATTGTAGACATCCCCTTTTTTCATTCTCAATACCTGATCAAGATAAGCCGAGGGGTAAATGGTGTTTCCAACCCATTTAATGTTGCGGATGAAATATTTCTTACCTTCATCGATAGTCAAGTAGACATTTACGAGTTTATCGTTAACCTGCGAGACACTGTCTTTGAGTATAACAGCATCACGAAAGCCGAGCTCGTTGTATTTTTTAATGATTA
Organism: Bacteroidales bacterium; assembly: GCA_963668555.2. Taxonomy (GTDB): domain Bacteria; phylum Bacteroidota; class Bacteroidia; order Bacteroidales; family UBA7332; genus CAXXIC01. The sequence continues at coordinate 1,086,570 of CAXXIC010000001.1, read as the reverse complement.
ATTCTTTATCAGCCGAAAAGTCACTATCGACAAATTTCTTCTGGCGGAAGAAATTGACCAATTTCCCTTTTTCGTTGGTCTTTTTCATCGTTTTTTGAATTTTGTTTGCCGATAACGCCTGGTTACCCGTAATGAAAATTCGTTGAACTTTTGTCTTTAACTTTCTATCTACTTCAATTTCGATCTGAACCTGGTTCTCTTTGCTTAAATCCTCTTTCTGGCGAATGTCAACACCGACATTGCGATATCCTTTTTCTTCGTAATGCTTCTGGATTACCTTCTTAGCACGATCGATCAGGTTGGGCGTAACCTGATTTCCTTTAACCAGCCCTAATTTTGACTCAATATCTTCTTTATCAGATTTTTTCATCCCGATATAGTTAATATCTGAGATTCGCGGACGTTGTTTTAGTGCTATTTCAAGCCATATTTTCTTGCCTTCAATTTTCGTTGCTTTAATCTGAACGTCGGAAAAAAGACCATGTTTCCAGAAACGTTTAACAGCATTGGTGATGTCGTCGCCCGGAACAGTAACCTGTTGTCCCACGGTTAAACCGGAAAATCCAACTAAAACATAGTCTTCGTAATTTTTTACTCCTGAAACGGTAATGCCGGCAATTTCATATTTTTGAGGAGTGTTGGTGTACTGAATCGTAGGATTCTCAATTACATTCTCATTGTTGGCGGCTTTATCTTGCGCATTAGCGGCTGTGAGTCCGGCGACAAAAGCAATCGTGAAAATTAGTTTCTTAAGCATTTGTATAGGATATTCTTCGTTTAGCTCTATTAGTTGACTTGTTCGCTCGTTTTACCGAAACGGCGTTCGCGGGATTGATAAAAGCAAATGGCCTTATATAGACTTTCGGCACCAAAATCAGGCCAAAATTCTTCGGTAAAGTAGAGTTCTGCATAGGCTAATTGCCAAAGCAAAAAGTTACTGATGCGAATTTCTCCACCGGTGCGGATCATCAAGTCTGGATCAGGAATCTCTTTTGTGGTTAGATATTGACTAAATAATGAATCATTGATGTCGGAGGGGGTGATTCTATTTTCCTTGACATCGGTTGTGATTGATTGTACGGCACGTAAAATCTCCCAACGGGCAGAATAACTGAGAGCTAAAACCAATGTGAGTCCGGTATTGCCCGATAGATCATCTATGCAATTGAATAATTTTTCTCTTACCTCAGGGAAAAGTCTGTCGGTATCTCCGATTACTTTCATCCGGATATTATTCTTATTCAGGTTAGCTTTCTCGTATTCGATGGCATGAACCAATAATCCCATTAGGGCTTGTACTTCTTCATCGGGACGATTCCAGTTTTCACTGGAAAATGTATATAAAGTCAGATATTTGAGATTTAGCTCAACGGCAGCCTGGATTACGTTTCGAACGCTATCTACACCATATTGGTGTCCATAGCTGCGAGGCTTACCGTGTAACTTAGCCCAACGTCCATTTCCATCCATGATGATGGCGATGTGTTCGGGTAGTTTCTGTAAGTCTATTTGTTCAATTAATGACATTATTTCTGTTTATTACATTTACAACTTCGTTCAATGATATCGAACGTTACATAGAATTTCAGGTAAGAATACCAATCTTTGTTTTTGAGCGCTGACTGGGTTCCAATATTGTATTTGTCTTCGAATTGCTCTAGTTTGTCGCTCAGAAGCATATTCATCGAATATTCCAATCCTACATTCCAACGGTGAAAGAGTTTATATTTCACACCCAGACCTATGGGGATATTCACCTTGGTCTTATTCGAGGGATCAGTAATAAAGGTCACTCCTACTCCGGCGAAAATATAAGGTGAGAAACGGTGTGTTTCCTTGTATTCAAAGCTATCGCTATAGCTGAAGAAGCTGTACTCCAAGTGTGCATTGACATCGTAAAACCCGGTCTTGAATTTCGAATAGCCTTCTACTGGCATAATATTCGAAACATCCATAGGGTTTGCTGCAACCTCAGCTTTTAACAGATCGACTTTAAGTGCCGTTCTGAAGTTGAAGTTTCGTCTCAGGCTAATACCATATACTGATTTGGGCTGTTGGAAAAGTGCGAAATTATTGGCGTCTCCACTGTAAAAAGAGGCACCGGCTGTTGGCCCTATTTCATATAGATATTCTTGTGATTTCGCAATTCCGAGAGAGCTAAGAAAAATAACAAGCAAAAGTATACGTTTAGCTAGGTGTTTCATTGTTTCGGGTTATTAATGTTATCTTATTAATAACGCTGATCGGGCTTGTTCAGTATTTACCGATTGAGGATTAGTTCTTATTAATAAATCCCAGACGGTTGATTCGACCCTTCCATACCTCTTTAAGTAACACTCCTCCGTCTCCTTTGCCTCCAAATATCCAAACGAAGTTATTGCCGTCGATATAGGTTGAGGCATTTGCCCGTGGGCGTAAATCGAGAGGTAAATTTATCAGCGAGTCCTGACGTTGCCAAGATACACCATTATCGATTGAAGTGAATACATCGTTGTAGATGGTATCATTCGTGTTACCGCTACTTACCAGCATTTTACCATTATAATAATACGCCATAGCGCCTTTGCGTTTGGCAAAGCCTTTGTATCCTTCAAGATCTTTTCCTTCAACGTCATAACTGTTATTTATGTCAAATCCGTAATGGAATCCATATTTATCCATATACATTTGATGTACGCTGCTTAATATAGTTCCATCGGAATCAACTCCACCAATTATCGATAATTTATTCGATTTATTGCCTGGTCCAGTAATTGTTGCAAAGTCAGATATGGGGAAACGATGTTTTGATAATAATGCTTCACTACATTTTTCGAATGCGGAGCCATTAGTTGAATAAGCCAAAAAGTATTCATTATTGCTATTCATTTCAGCTATAAGTCTTTCGCTTCCTGTATTATCTTTTAATACACCGAGTAATGTGACGAATCCGGTTTCAGATGTTGCTATTGTCCAGTTCTGACCGTCTGTTGATTTGAAAAGTTGCGAATCATCTGTGGTCATGTATATTGCGCCGTTGAAAGCGGACATTGTACTAATATTTGCATCAGCAGGGAACCCGTTTAGCGATTCGCTATTCCATTGTATACCACTATTCTCCGGAGAGCTGAATAGTGAGTAAGATAAGCTGTTTTCGAAAAAGGTCAGGAATTTCCCGTTGAGATGTACCGTTTTACTTGAGTTATACCCGAAATTCCAGACGTTAGAAGTAAGCAAATTCCACTGCATGGAATCAGGTTCCTGTCTGTGTACGTTTAGTCTTACCTCATATTCCTTTTTCGTTACTCCGTCATAAGCTACTACTTTGATGGTGAAAGGATGGGTGAAATCAATAGAGTCGGTAGAGCTGTAACTTAAGGAGTCTCCCGATTGGTAGTGGATGGTTGCTTTTGATGCAGAATTAAAAGTGATTCCTGCCAGCAAACTTGTGAATTCAGTTCCTGCCGGTAGAGAATCGGCGTTGTATATCTCTCCTTTTTGTTGATCAATCGTAAAAAAGACCAGGTTCAGATGAGTCATTACAGAACCATTTGCTGTTAGACTAAATGCAGTGATTTCAGCATCCGATGAAAGAGTTGTTGCAGTATCCTCGGTGTTACAGGCAAACATGAGTACTAAAATTGCAAAAATGCTTAAACGAAATAGCTGTTTTATTTTCATTTTCTATTGAATTGCATGTGTTAATGACAAGATTAAGAGCTGCAAAAATAGAAACATTTTCGGCTTAGAATCCATATTGGCTTCGATTATTATAAAAATTTAGAAATATTATGGGTGGCTATTTCAGAACACTAAAGGAATGAAAAATAGATTGAGAATCAAAGATGTGCTTTTTGGAGCTTTTGAGTTTTGTGGGATGAAGGTTAATGTGTTTATTATAAAAGGGTTTAGGTTGTCATGAGGCAACCAAAACCCTTTTATTAACCTTAAATCTAATACCATGAAAAACACATAGCAACGATAAGGGTTTTGTGCTATACAACATAAGTTGTTGGCTGAAAATATTTGCTTGTTTGACTCATTTGACAGTAAAATGCGCGTTTGAACTAAATTTAGAGATCTGTTTAGTGAAGAATACAGTCGAAATGAAATCTGAATTATTGATATGTTAACATTTATTCAACGTGCAGTACCAGTCCTTTCAGGTATTCTCCTTCGGGATGGTAGATGTTGATGGGGTGATCCGCGGGTTGAGTGAGTTGGTGCAGGATGCGAACTTTACGGCCGGATTGTGCCGCTGCGCTGAATACAGCCAGTCTGAAGTTTTCTTTGCTCACTACTTGAGAGCAAGAGAATGTAAATAAAATGCCGCCCGGCTTGATTTTCCGGAAAGCTTTGGCGTTAAGTTTTTGGTAACCTTGTAAAGCGTTACGGAGGACATCTTTATGTTTGGCAAATGCCGGAGGATCCAGAATGATCAGGTCGTATTGATCACCCATTCTGTCCAGAAACTTGAAAGCGTCTTCAGCAAAAGCCTCGTGACGAGGATCACCGGGGAAATTTAACTCTACATTTTTATTGGTCAGTTCGATCGCTTTGGCTGAGCTGTCTACTGAGTGTACCAGCCTGGCGTCACCGCGGAGAGCGTAGAAAGAAAAACCACCTGTGTAGCAAAACATGTTTAAAACAGAGCGTCCCCGTGAATATTTTTCAAGCAGCGAACGGTTGTCGCGTTGATCTACGAAAAAACCGGTTTTTTGGCCTTTTAGCCAGTCGGCGTGAAACTTCAATCCGTTTTCGATAGCAACGGGTTCACCGTGATTGCCCAATAAATATTCGTTTTCCTGACCGAGTTCAGCTTTATAGGGTAAGGTCGTTTCTGATTTGTAGTAGATGTTTTGCAATTCATCCCCCATCACTTCTTTCATCGCTTTAGCCAGATCATGGCGTGCGAAGTGCATGCCCGGTGAGTGTGCTTGCATAACGGCTGTTTGGGCATAAACGTCAATGATGAGTCCTGGCAGGTTGTCTCCTTCACCGTGAGCTAAACGGTATGCATTGTTTATTTCCCCGGCTACCAAACCGATAGATTTGCGTAGTTCAAACGCTGCTGTTAATCGTTTTTTCCAAAAGGTTTGGTCAATGGCTTCTTGCTCGAAAGAAAGTATGCGAATAGCAATACTGCCGATTTGAGCATGGCCGATGGCAATGAATTCGTTGTCGGCTGTGAAGACTTCAACCACTTCTCCCTCTTCGGGAGAGCCTTCTGCTCGAGCGATGGCACCTGAGAAAATCCAGGGGTGAAAGCGTTTCAATGATGCTTCTTTCCCCTTCTTGAGAATTATTTTTTTATAGGACATATATTATTCAGATATTGAATTCGGTTTTGTTGCAAGGTCTTCTTCAATTTGCTCTTCAGATTCGATAAGCGATTGATAGATTTTGAGGCAGGCCCAGGCGTCTGTTGCTGCATATTTTTTCTGGGCATCCGTGAGGATATCAGCTTCCCAATTGGTCAGACGTTGGCTTTTGGATATTTTTTGATGGAACAACAGGGCAAATATTTTTTGAAGGCTGTTGTCGAGAATGCCATAGTGTTTTACGAAGGTTTGCAATTCGATATGGCCTTTGGGTGTGAAAGGATGCCAGTGGCTCAGCGCCGAGAAATCGTCCCGGATGGCAAGTCCGATCTTTTTAACCTGATCTGTTTTCAGTAGCGTGACAAGCGATAGGGGCAATCCCACGATGTTTAACCGGAAAAGAAAACAGGTGTCGGCTGTGGAGAGCTGGAGCAGGCAAACTTTATGCCGGCTGCCTTTTTTGAAGCAGGGGCGTGTTTCTGTATCAAAGCCGATCTCTTTATACTCCGACAGATAGGCTACAGCTTTGTTTACCTCATCTTCGGTTTGTACAACAAAAATCCTGCCGTCGAAAGTGACGACAGGTAATGTGTTGATTTCTTCTTTTGTAATATTTGAATGCGTCAATTTATTCCCAGTTTTTCAATTCTTCATCAATGTCGTCAGAATCCCAATCCGATTTGCCGAACCAATTGCTATTGGCTTGTTTTTCTTCTCCAAAATCTTCGGTGTCGTCTTCTCCGAAGTGGATATGGTGTAAAGCCCCCAGCGCGTTTACCAGTTTTTGTCCCCAGAAAGACGCGAAATTTTCTTTGCATAAAATCAGTGCATCATTCATTGTCGGTTCATAACCGATACTATAAATAGAGGTCAGATTTTTAATGTCCTGATAAATGTCGGCCAGATCTTCCGAAATATTGGCCAGGACAGGCGTATCGCTGAATTTCATTTCCGGGTGGAAAGTTTCCAGATAATCATCTTTGCTTCCAAGGATTGATGCTGTGGTATTGGAGATCATGCCGTAAGCTTCTTCGGAAACAAACTCTTCCGCAGAATCATCACTCACAACTTCTCCATCCGGTAAGAGTGTTGCTTTTAAATAAAGTAAAGGCAGGATTTTGATACATCGATCGACAAACTCTTTACGATCATATTCCATGGCTTGTTCGAGCAATCGGCAATATTCAACGCCAACTGTCACGAATTCAACCACGTTTTTCGAGAAAACAAGTTCTTTTGGTTCCATTCTGTCCGAATAATTTGGGCAAAAGTAGCAAAATTTATTCACTTCGACGATGTAGAGGCTTATGAAAATTGACTACCTTTACGCCGTTTTTTAAGCACTTATAACGTTTAACTAATTCACTAACACATGAAACCTACATTATTTGTTCTGGCAGCCGGAATGGGAAGCCGCTACGGAGGCCTCAAGCAAATGGATGGACTCGGTCCCAACGGCGAGACCATTATGGACTATTCTATCTATGACGCAGTGCGTGCCGGATTTGGTAAAATTGTATTCGTAATCCGTCACAGTTTCGAAGATGATTTCCGTAACAAAATCATTAAAAAATACGAGAATGTAATTCCGGTGGAATTGGTTTTCCAGGAGTTGGATTATCTGCCCGAAGGTTTTTCTTTGAATCCTGAGCGTGTAAAACCGTGGGGAACTAACCATGCTGTATTAATGGGTAAAGACGTCATCAAAGAGCCATTTGCCGTAATTAATGCAGATGACTTCTATGGTCGCGAAAGCTTTGCAATTCTTGCTGATTCTTTGAAAGAGCTGGCTGGTAAAACAAACGAGTATTGCATGATTGGTTACCGTGTAGGTAACACATTGTCGGAGAGTGGCGCGGTTGCTCGCGGTGTATGCGAAGTCAATGGCGAAAGCTACCTTACTACCGTTGTTGAGCGTACTCACATCGAGCGTATTGAGGGTGCGGTTAAATATAAAGACGAAAACGGAGAGTTTGTTGCTATTAGTGATAATACTCCGGTTTCGATGAACATGTGGGGATTCACTCCCGACTATTTTGACTATTCGGAAGCTTACTTCATCGAGTTCCTGAAACAAAATGCGGAAAACATCAAAGCTGAATACTTTATTCCTTTGCTCGTTAATGACCTGATCAACACCAATAAAATCAAATTGAAAGTGTTAGATACACCTTCTAAATGGTTCGGTGTAACTTACGCAGAGGACCGTCCTGCTGTAGTTGAAAAGATCAATGCCTTGATTACTGCAGGTGAGTATCCTGCTAAATTGTGGTAATTAACTACCTCGAATAAAAATACTAAAACCGCTTCCCTGTATCAGGGTAAGCGGTTTTTTTTTTGTGCCATGCATGGCGTAAATATGAACAATAAAGCTATTTACATGTGTTATATCTAAATCTTAGAGATGTTATGCAGGGGGGAGCATTTAACTACTGATGTTACGCAACCCCATATCGATTTTGAGCAAATTTTGAAACAGTACATATAATCTCCCCGACATGATATTTGAATCTTAGTAAAATCCATCATAATGAACAAGCTTATTATCCTGATATGGTTGTTTACAACCAACCTATTAGTGTGTCTGTCTCAGAATATCACATTTAACCATTTGACTGCAGAGAATGGTCTGTCCCAGGTGTCGGTGATGTCAATCTATCAGGATGAAAGAGGATTTCTCTGGTTTGGCACACGCGAAGGTTTAAATCTTTATAATGGAAACGATATAAAGATCTACAAACAGAAAAAGAATGATCCTAATAGCCTATGCTCTAACTATATTCAGAAAATAGTAGGAGATAAGGATGGTAAGTTGTTTTTATTATGCATTGATGGAGTTGCCAGGTACGATCTTCAGAAAGATAAATTCACAACATTATTACGGGGAAACACTTCTGCAATATTTTATAAAGATGGCAGGTTATATACCGCCCGTGATAATACGATTCTTGTTTATGATAAAGAATCAGGCCGGTTTAAGTCATATTTCCAATTTCCGGATAAGAGCATTAAAGTTTCGTTTCTTTATGAGGATGGCCATTCTCTATGGATTGGGAGTACTACTCAGGGCTTGTTTTTATTAAAAAACGGGTCATTAACCCATGTGATCCCCAACGGTAATATTTGCGACATTTATAAAGATTCCTTAGGAAAGCTCTGGGTAGGAAGTTGGGAAAACGGATTGTTTCTGATCGATGGTGTTAAGGTTACTAATTTTAGAAATAACCCACAGGATGCAAAGTCTATATGTTCCGACTTTATTCGTACCTGTTGTGAAGATAATGAGGGTGATATCTGGATTGGAACATTTAAAGGACTTTGTCGATACAACAAGAAGACAAACGATTTTTCTCCACCTATTGTAGCTGACGGTAAGCCGGGCGGGCTGGCTCACTCTTCCATCTGGAGTATCATTAAAGATCACCAGGGAACAATCTGGATTGGCTCTTATTATGGTGGGGTGAACTATTTTAATCCTGAATATAAGATTTACACGCAATACAAACCGTCCGATGTTGAAAGCAAAGGCCTGAGTTGGCCTATTGTCGGGAAGATGATAGAAGATAATAAAAAGCAACTATGGATCTGTACCGAAGGCGGGGGGCTGAATATGTATAACCTCGAAACAAGACAATTTAAATGGTACCAACACAGCAACAATAAGAATAGTATTTCTCATAATTTCGTAAAAGCAGTCTATTTTGACTCCAAACGTGATGTTATGTGGATTGGGACTCATTTGGGCGGATTGAACAGACTGGATATCAAGACAGGGAAATTCACCCTCTATTTATCAGCAGCAAACGATGTGACATCTCTACCGTCAAATATCATTCGCGATATTGTTCCCTTTAAAGAACAACTCATTATAGCTGCTGAAAATGGAGGAATTGCGATGTTTGACCCCGAAACAGGCCGATGCAGAAGAATGTTTACGGATCAAAAAGAGGAACGACACCTCAGCAGAGTTGTCGATTTGTTAATTGATTATCGGGGTACTCTTTGGATGGCTACAGTGGGGCAGGGTGTTTTTTCTTATCGCTTCGATACAAATAAACTGATTAACTACAGAAATAATCCGGCTTTGCGAGGGAGTCTTAGCAATAATAATGTAAACAGTCTTTACGAGGATAGCCACCATAATCTTTGGTTTTGTACCTCTGGTAGCGGGCTGGATTTATACCGTTACAAGACTGATGACTTTGAGAATTATGATGCGTTAAATAATGGCTTATCCAGTGACTGTGTTTACAATGTCTGCGAATCTACACCCGGAAAACTATCCGTGATTACCAATCAGGGATTTTCTCTGTTTGATTATTCCAGAAAAATATTCTATAACTATAATGTAGCCAATGGCTTTCCTTTGACCACGATTAATGAAAATGCGCTTTATCAGACCCGGGATGGAGTTATCTTTCTGGGAGGTGTTCAGGGCATGATTTCTTTTAAGATGAAAGACCTGAATTTTTCTCCAAAACCGTATAAAATTACACCTTACCGGCTTTTTGTGAATGGGAATGAAGTTGCGGTGAATGATCAAACGGGGATCCTGAAAAATGCTCTAAGCAGTAGTTCTGAGATAACACTCAAGAGCAAGTATAATATTTTCAGTGTAGAGTTTGCCATATCTAATTATATACCTGCCAATAAGAGCGAAATCGTTTATAAGCTGGAGGGTTTCTCAGATACATGGACAAATATCCGGGGGCAGCACATGATCACGTATTCTAACCTGAATCCCGGAACATACACGCTGATAATCAAAGCAAAAAATCAGATAGGGAGGGAGACTCCTTCATGCACGCTGAAAATAAAGATTCTGCCACCGTTTTACAGGACAACTCTCGCGTATATATTGTATCTTCTCTTAATCGGAGCATTGATCAACTATTTACTCCGGGTGAATAATAGTAAAATAAAGCTTCGGGAATCATTAAAATATGAGCAAAAACATATTCAGGATGTTGAAAAACTCAATCAGGCCAAATTGCGTTTCTTTACCAATATCTCTCATGAGTTCCGGACCCCGCTTACCCTGATTATCGGACAATTGGAAATTCTCTTGCATGCCCAATCGTTCACTCCTGCCATTTATAATAAGATACTGGGGGTATATAATAATAGTTTACGGATGAAGGAGCTAATTACCGAGCTACTCGATTTTCGTAAACAAGAGGAAGGACATATGAAGATAAAGGTTTCTGAGCATAATATCGTGGACTTTCTGTATGAGAATTATCTGCTGTTTATGGAATATGCCAATGTCAGGCAGATTGATTTTAAGTTCAATAAAGAGACCGGAACTCTGAAAGTGTGGTACGATACAAAACAGTTGGAAAAGGTTATCAACAATCTCCTTTCAAATGCCTTCAAACATACCAAAGAGGGTGACTCAATTTCAATCTCAATCAGACAAATCAATGATGAAGCGGTCGTTGATGTAACGGACACAGGATGCGGTATAAATGCCAAAGATATCGATAAGATTTTTGATAGCTTTTATCAGGCTGATGAGGCGGAAGTACTTTCATATTCCGGTACGGGTATTGGCCTGGCTTTGACTAAAGGTATTGTAGAGTTGCATCACGGAACTATAGAAGTTCGTAGTGAGCCTGGCCAGGGAACTGCGTTCAGAATCAGATTGAAACTCGGAAAAAGTCACTTAACATCCGGTGAGATTAACGAGGTGGTAGGCAATGAAATCCAAAGTCTGTCAATTATTAAAACTGAATCCGGAGAGAATATTGAAGAGCAAGAACTAGCCCCTGAATTTGGTCGAAATCGTGATATTAAGATGCTGATTGTGGAAGATAATGACTCATTACGAGAGATGTTAGTCGGTATATTTGAACCCTTTTATGACGTAGTTACTGCGGTAGATGGCGAAGATGGACTGGAAAAGGTAAAGTCTGAATTCCCTAATATTGTATTGAGCGATGTTCTGATGCCCAAAATGTCCGGAACAGAACTTTGCAAACGTATTAAGGATGATATTGATAGTTGTCATATACCGGTTGTTCTTCTTACAGCAAGAACTGCGATCGAACACAATCTGGAAGGATTGCGCATCGGGGCAGATGACTATATAACAAAGCCGTTTAATACCAGTGTCCTGGTTACTCGTTGCAATAATCTGGTAAACAGCCGGATTATTTTACAGGAAAAATTCAGTAAGCAGCCACAGGTAACTCCGCAAATGCTGGCTACCAATGCTTTGGATAAAGCTCTTTTGGATAAGGCGATGGATATTATAGAAAGATCATTGGAAGAACCGGAATTCAATATGAATATTTTTGCCAGAGAAATGGGGATGTCTCGTACCAACTTGTTTGCCAAGATAAAAGCAATTACAGGGCAAACACCGAACGATTTTATATCTACTGTACGCCTCAAAAAGGCTGCTATTTTGCTCAGAAACAATCCTGAACTAAATATTACAGAGATTTCCGAACGATTGGGATTCAGTACATCCAAATATTTCGGCAAGTGCTTCAAAGACCAGTATCATATCAGTCCTTTGTCTTACAGGAAAGGCTTGTCTGTTGATGAGGATGACGAAGAAAGCACTAAAGTCAAATAGAATAGTCAGTGTGTTTTCCTTCAATCAGGTCTGGTTGCTATGACAGGCAATGTCTTTTATTCAAAAAAACTAACCCTTATACCGTTATAGTATAAGGGTTGTTTTTTTGCATTAATCATCAATAGCTCAATCCTTCGTTGAACTTGAATAACGGATAGTCAGGTCCTTCAAGATAACCAGGCACATCAGATTTCTGGTTTTGAGCAGCTTCCTCGCTAACAGGAGTAGTGAATGGCATCTTACCCGTAGGGTTGAACTTGCCGGTCACCACATCCAGCAATGCATCCGGTGTAGTACCAAAGGTGGAAAGTACCCCTTTTATCGTTGGAGTATTTGGATTGTAAATCTCATCAATCACCCAGGGATTGGTATAGTTTATCACTAACACGGTCGGTTTTTTAGCAGTCACACAGTTCACGTAACAGGTATTTACCCCGTTTTTTGATAGCGACAACATAAGCGGAGAGCCATCCGAATCGAACAATGACTTGGAACCAGGAGAGATCCACATCAATATTACGTCTGCCTCTTCCGGTGACTGAACAAACTCTATGTTCCAGTTATTTTTTGCAGGTATGATTACGTGTGTTCCGTTAGGAGAACCTTTCTGTGCATAATGAGACTCAAAATAAACTTTCGTCCTGGCTTTCAAGGGTAGTATGCTGGCTTCGTTTCTCAAAAGAACGATTGATTTTCTCATGGCCAGATCCGCTCTTTCCTGGAACTTCTCATTACCAACTGTTTTAACGGCCTTGTCGACATCTACATAGGGATTCTCGAACAGTCCCAACTCGAATTTCTCCAACAACAGGCGGTAAACCGAATTATCTACTGTTTTCATCTTTACTGCTCCCAGTTTTATCGCTTTCAGGAGTTCTGTAGGATCGGCGCTACCTGAATAAAGATTAACACCTGCTTCCTGTGATTTCTGATATCGTTCGGTAATTGACAGGTTTTCAACACCCCAGGGCATCATATCGATAGGGCCGGTGTCAGAGTTGATAATACCTTTGAAACCAAGTTCTTTTCTTAGTAAGTCCTGAAGCACGCCCTTGTTGTACGCATAAGCTACGCCTTCGTATTTTGTGCCAACGGGAAGAGAATAGTAAGGCATAATAGCCGATACGCCTGCGTCAATGGCTGCCTTAAATGACGGAAGGTTGTTTCTGAACATTCCACCGGGAAAAACCTCTCTTTTACCCCAATCGAAATGCGGATCCTGTCCGTTCTCTGTCGCTCCTCCACCAGGGAAATGTTTCACCGTCAGTGCTACAGACGAAGACGAAAGTTTGTTACCCTGAAAGCCGAGTACTACTTCGCGCATAGTCTGAGCAGCCAGACCGGCATCTTCGCCAAATGTCCCTTCCACTCTCTGCCAGCGGGGTTCTGTTGCCAGGTCTGCCATATACATGTATCCTTTTCTTAATCCGATTGCAGCCCATTCCTGACGGGCAATATCAGCAAATTCATGTACCAACTTTGGATCTCTCATGGCTGCAAGTCCCAATTCGCCCGGCCAGGTAGAGAATGCTGTCTTACCAACACTTAGTCCGATAGATGCATCTTTGGTGATGTGATTGCGGGGATTTGAAGCCACGATCGCCGGAATACCCAGCCGGTCGCTTTCACACAAAGCCTGAAGCTTATTGGACCATTCTGCCAGAATGTTGGTAGCAGCGTTGGCTCTCAGAATAAAGTGACGCTGATGGTTTTTAGTTACCGCTTTCGTTGTTCCGGCAGAGGATAATGAGGGTACCGGCAGAGGTTTGTGGGTAAACATGTTGATATCCTGCACCAGGTCTTCCTCATTAAAGTTGCTGGTAATCGGCAGATTTGTTTTGGGTTTTTCGAATGACCAGTCATTTTCTAAACGAGTGGTACTGATCAGCATAAAGCCCGCTTTTTCTTCTACGGTCATTTTCGAAAGAAGATCATTTGCTCTTGTGCTGAACGGAAGTCTCCAGTCTTCGTACTTATCCAGCTTGCCATTGCCGTTCAGATCCTTGAACTGCAACCCGTCCACTGTCAATATTTTCGCAGACCGATAGCCTAATACAGGCTGTTGTGCCGGCTGGGAAGCTTCAATGGCTATTGTGCCCGCAGTGAGTAAAATAGCTGCTGCTGTTATTCCTTTAGAGTTCATATTCTTGTGCTTTTATTTTATATTATCAGATATTTAAGGGGCTAGAATTTGAATGAGGCTTTCATTTCGAAGGTCATCGGACGCAGGTAACTGCCACTCATCATGTAATTTTTATAAATAGAGGGATCTGTCATTAATTCAGAGCCGGATACACTTCCCGATGCACCCTTTTGATTCAGGAAGTTAACGACCTGTCCGCTAAGTGTAAGGCTTTTGTTTACAGTGAAATCAACACCGGCAAAAGTTTCCCAACGAGCGTTGAAGAACAACACATTACTGATACTTGCGTATTGCTTACTGAAATAGCGGAAAGAAGCCCATGTACGTAAATTTTTTATCGGACGATAGCTGGGGTCAATTTCCAGTAACACTTTAGAAATGCCCGTCACCTGTTTATTATTGAAGTTATATTCCTTTCCGTATGCAGTAAACGCATAATTTTTATAATCCGGACTTTGAATGGTGGCCAAGAGGTGAAGTTCCGCATCTTTAAACGGTTTCAGAACTGCGTCCGTAGTCCAACCGATAGTCTGCACATCATATTTCAGGTGATACAGGTTGGTGATATTTGCATTTGCAGGATCTACTAAGTTAAAGCGGCTCTGGAAATTTGTCTTTTTAATGAACGTCACAGCGGAAACGATACTGATTTTATCATCATTATAATAAACTCCCGCACGTCCATAGGGTACCGTAACAGCATCAGTGTACGGAGCTGCAAAACCGGCATAGTCCGACAATTTAGATCCCTGTTGGCTGTATGAAGCCTCGGCCAGGAGCCCAAAATTACGTGTCATCTTATAAGTCAGGTTCGCAGTTAGTGCCGGAAGCACCCAGTCGTGGTTGAAGTTCTTCACCTGAGCTATCTCACCTGTAGCAGGATTCGTTGATCCCAGATAGAAATTGGAATAACGTTTGTAAGGCAGATTGTCACCATTCAATGAAAAATACTCCATCCGGGCACCGATATATGCGTTTAGCTTTTTGGTAATATTCCAATCGTCAGTTAAATATACAGCAATACGGTTCTCTGTTCCTTCAAAGTATTCACCTGAAGCATTGAGCGCAGAATATGTACTGCCGTTATAATCAAGTTTACGTGGGTTAGGAACCAGCTCGTGCTGATATTTGGTGCTGTTTCCCACATATTCCGTGCTGTTATACCATTCATTCATTCCCAGGCGTAAACCGTGATTCTTCACCTGTTTGCTAAGTTCTGCCATCATCATAAAATCTTTCACTTTACCAAAGTCGATCATCGATAGTCTGTTTTGGACATAGCCAGAGTACGGCTGGCCGTTGTCAGAGTAAGTATATCCGTCAGCTGCTGATACTTTCTTGATACTCAGTCCCGGTTCATACACAATAGCGGCATCACTGTAGCTGTATTTGGCGCTCCATTTCAGATTCATCCCGCCATTGAGCTTATAATTGCCCAACAAACCGATTTCATCCGAAATATTCATCGCGGCATCTTGAAGTGACTGTTCTTTTATTTCACCGGTTTTGATATCCATATATTTCATTTTTCCGTCTATAGGTGAAAAGCAGTCTGTTCCCAAGCGAAAGCCCGGCAATTGGCTGATACTTCCGTCTCCGTTGTAAATAAACGGAGCTGTATTGGATGCTGACGATAACGATCTCGATTCGGCATGCTTGTACAGCAAAGAAACCTCACCTTGCTTGTTGTTAAACCGTTTGGTCACCGAGCCTTTGTAAATCTGTGTACGATCGTAGAAATCTGTGTATTTTAGTTTAAAGGTTCCCGGATCAAAATTCTGGTAAATGCTGCCACTGTATAACCAGTCTTTGGACATAGCGCCCGAAACTGTCATATCGACCTGTTGCATCCCGTAATCATTCAACCGGTAGTTGATGCGCCCTTCAAACTTGTCCGTGCCCAGTTTGGTGTAGGAATTGGTTGCATAACCTACACGTCCGGTGGTAGTCTGCACTTCGCTGAGTTTCAATAATCCCAAGCGGCTTAAGCTACCGTCTCCCCGCCAGTGCGTGGTGGGGAAGTGAGGCCAATAGTGATACACTACAGGCAGATCATTTTCCAGAATGATTACGTCACCCGCGTTCACTACGGGCAGACCGATAGAGATTTGTCGGGGACCTTCGTCGGCCGAAGCATTGAGCATTACGTTTCGGTTGCTCTCTTCTTTGCTGGACTTCTTAATGGAAGTGGTATCCGCCTTTTGTGTTTGCGCGGATAGTAATGTGGATGTGAGCAGCGCTGATAAGATTAAGATTAGGCTGTGTTTTTTCATTGTCAGATTCTTTATAGGTAAATAGAAAGGTTAGATGTAAAGTGATTTAGCAATACCCATCTCGAGTCCCCTTAGTTCGGCAAGCCCTCGTAGGCGTCCTATACAGGAATATCCCGGATTGGTTTTTTTCTTGAGATCATCAATCATTTGATGACCATGGTCTGGTCTCATGGGGATGGAGACACCGCGGCGTTGTTGTATTTCGAGAAATGCTTTCATCACGCCATACATATCCACATCACCTTCAAGGTGGTTGTCTTCGTAGAAGTTACCTTCTTCGTCTCGCTTTGTACTGCGAAAGTGAACAAAGTTTATTCTGTCAGAAAATTCGGTCATCATAGCCGCCAGTTCATTATCGCTTCTCACTCCGAACGACCCGGTACAAAGACACAATCCGTTGGAAATATTAGGAACAGCGGCAATTAGCTTGCGAAAATCTTCGGCAGTGCTGAGGATCCGGGGCAATCCAAGGATAGAATAGGGAGGATCATCGGGATGAATCACCAGGTTAATGCCGGCTTCGTCAGCTACCGGTGCTATTTCCTGAAGAAAATAAATCAGGTTTGAGCGAAGTTTATCAGCATCAATGTCTTTGTAGCGGTCAAGGGCCTGTTGAAACTGTTCCACGGTGAAACTCTCTTCCGAACCGGGCAGACCGGCGATCATATTACGGGTAAGCAGATGCTTCTCTTCATCGCTCATATTTGTAAAACGTATCCGGGCTTTGGCTAGTTCTGCTTCTGAGTAATCTTTCTCTGCATCCGGGCGTTTCAGTATGAATAGATCGAAAGCAATGAATGCGGCTTTTTCGAAACGAAGAGCCTTAGATCCATCTGGCATCGTGTAAGCAAGGTCGGTGCGTGTCCAGTCGAGTACAGGCATGAAGTTGTAAGTCACGATGTAAATACCACACTGTGCCAGATTATGCAAACTCTGCTTGTAGTTGTCGATATATTTCCGGAAGTCTCCGGTTTGGGTTTTGATATGCTCATGTACAGGGACGCTTTCTACGACTGACCAGACCAGACCGGCCTCGGAAATCATCTCTTTGCGTTTTTGTATCTCTTCGATTGTCCACACCTCCCCATTGGGAATGTGGTGGAGAGCATTTACGATATCGGTGGCTCCTGCCTGACGAATATCCGACAGGCTTACCGGATCGTTGGGGCCATACCAACGCCAGGATTGTTTACATAAAATCATAGTATAAAGTTGTAAGCCCCACCCCAGCCCTCCCCGAAGGGTAGGGAGTTGGAAGAGCGGTATCATTAGTTAATTGGGTTTATTTATAGTCTGGGAAGTATCATTTTGGTTACATTTAGTCGCTTGCGTCTTTCTCCCCTCCTTTGGAGGGGCCGGGGGAGGCTTTTCCTAAATCGAGAAAGCATCAAATCCGCCATCAATCACCGTAAGGGTACCGGTGACAAACTTCGAAGCATCGCTTGCCAACCATTGTAAGGTTCCCAACAGCTCTTCCGGTTCTCCGAAACGGCCAAAGGGAGTGTGGGCAATGATCTGTTTTGCGCGATCGGTGTAGGTGCCATCCGGATGGGTCAGCAGCGAACGGTTTTGCTCGGTCAGAAAGAATCCGGGAGCAATCGCATTTACACGCAGGCCGGAACCGAACTTCAGGGCCAATTCTCCAGCCATGTATTTGGTGAAATTGTTTACGGCAGCTTTCGCAGTTCCGTATCCGCAAACGCGGGTCAGCGGGCGAATGGCTGATTCGGAAGCGATGTTAATGATCACCCCTTCTTTTTGTTGAGCCATAGCTTTTGCGAAAACCATGGTAGGCAAGATGGTGCCAAATAAATTAAGGTCAACCACTTTTTTGAAGGCATCCACTTCGAGATCGAAAATGGTTTTATCCGGATTGATGGTCGCTCCGGGCATATTACCGCCGGCGCCATTGATTAATACATCTACCCGTCCGTATTTCTCCATAATGAAATCAAAACTGGCCTGCAATACATCCTGGTTGAGTACATCTGTCTGTACAAACCGGGCATCGTAGCCTTTTGACACAACTTCTGCAGCCAACGCTTCGCCTTTCTCGATATTACGATCGAGAATCACAACTTTTGCACCTTCTCCGGCGAAATGATGTACCATAGAGGTTCCTAATATTCCGGAACCTCCGGTAATAAGAATGACTTTGTCCTTTACACTGAATAAATTCTTCATGACTGTTTACCGGGTTAATTATTGGTTGATTTTTAGATTGTATGTTCAGTTATAGATAAGATATCAGTCTTATTGATGATCGATTTAAAGCGCTGATTTCATGGGTAAAGGTACATCCGGGAGAGTCGGATGGGAGGGTAAAATAGTACGGATAAATCCCAAAATAGTTTCTCCCTTATTTTTGTATGGATTTGGGAGTTTTTATGGAGATTTGCGCAGAACAAACCGGCATAAAATAAAAAAGGCGACCGTATAGATCGCCTTTTTTAACATTCAAAACCGGATTTTAAGTAATGAGAATGAAATAATATCGTATTTTTTTATCACATTGATTACACAGAGGTTCACAGAGTATTTCACAGAGTTCCACAGAGAACTATGGAAATATAGATTCTATTACACAGTGAATAGACAGAGTCTAATAGAGAAAAAAAGAAAAACCTCTGTGCAACTCTGTGACTTCTCTGTGCAACTCTGTGTAAAATGTGACAATAAATTTGTCCTATTACTTATGTTTTTATCTTCATAAGAGTCTTGCAGGACTGATCAGGTGATCCATATCTGCATTAGTTGTTAGTGTGCCATTTTTTACCACACATAACTAAATCCGAAGCTAAGTAGTTCCTTGAATTGGAAATAGGAGTCTTCGTTGCTTTTTAAAGTGCGTTTGTCATCGTATTTCAAGTGGAAGAATATTTTAGTTGAGAAAAAGCGGTTTACGGCAAAGTTTACCGTGTTTTCCCATTCTGATTCCACGTTTTCATACGTTGTAAAGTAATAAAAACGGGTATTCCAGCTGATATTCTTTTTCATTTCGTATAAGAACTTCAGATCGAGCCGCGAACCTATTTGGTTCAAAGATGATTTACCTTTTGTAATGCCATAGCGGGTTTCGTCTACTTTGTCATCGAGAATAAATTTCCAGTTATAAGAGAATGGTGAAAGAGCCAGATTGAAGTCTTTTACTTTAAGTTTTTTGAATGTGTTTGCATAGCTCATACCAATGCTAAAGCTGAACTCTCCGGGAGAAAGAGGTGCTGCTAATTTGACATTAGAGTTTGTTTTGAAAGAATTGAAGAAGCGTGTTTTAAACTCTGCCGTGGTTGAATAATTCCATTTTTGAAATGCTTTTAAAGCCAAATTGGAGGTTAACCGGAAAAGGTCATCTGTCACACGCCATGAGCGCACGGTGTCGCTTGGGGCGGTGAAAAAACTGGCTCTCCATTCCAGTTCATTGTCCAGGGTGAGTCCCTTTACGTGGGTGTAGTTAGCTTTCATGTTTAATGAACCATTTAGAGCAAGATTACTTTCTCCACCTTGTTGCCAGTTCGATGAGATATAGTTTTGTGAGAATTGGAGTGACGATTTGTTTATATAAGTCCAATAACCTTGTTTGCCCGGCTTTACATTGATCTGATCCGAAGCCTTTACTCTTGAGATGTCAAAGTCGGTATGGATTAATGATTCCAGCGCAAATCCATGTTCGACCGGTGTCGTTGTTTCTGAGATTTCAAAATCTTTGGATGGCGCTTTTTTGATGCCGGTAACTATAAGCGGATTCTGGAAGATTATATTGTGTAAAATAGATTGCCGTAGAGAGTCTATCTGGAAATATTCATCCAGTTCAGGATTGCTTTCTACCGATAGGTCAAGCCATTTTTTATCGGATTCGAAAGAATATATATAAGACTTCAGTTTCCAGACATCCGTCGGGTAGGGGCGATCAAATTCAATAGGCATAAGCATACGGTTGTAGATACCGTAGGTTTTGTAAAACTCATCTTCCGGATCAATAGAAATTGAATCGGAAACCTGCGGTGCTGGTTCCCGGGGCATAAGTTCGGCATTTCCCTCCATTCCCTGAGGAAGATTAATTGTAGTATCGATTAAACTTTTCAATCCATTTTCCTGCAAAACAACTGTCGAATCGGTCATTCCTGCGGTTTGAACTGGTTCGGTACCATAACTTACAACCGATGTTGCGCAGCCGGCAATTGCCAGCAGCAGCCACTTTTTACTTATACCTCTTTTCATGTCAACCTAATTTGCCGCAAAAATAGCATAAAAAGGCTGTATAGAAAAGAGCTCTTTGATAATTGGTTTCACATTGGAAAAAAAGTTGTACTTTTGCAGATTGTTTTTAAACCCCTAATTTTTAATCATTGTGAGCGAAACAAAGTACATTTTCGTTACAGGCGGAGTTACCTCTTCATTGGGAAAAGGAATCATTTCTGCTTCATTGGCAAAGCTGTTGCAGGCTCGCGGCTACAAAGTCACCATTCAGAAATTTGACCCCTATATCAACATCGACCCGGGTACCCTTAATCCTTATGAGCATGGCGAATGTTATGTGACAGTTGACGGACACGAGGCTGACCTTGACTTGGGCCACTACGAACGTTTCATTAACACCGAGACTACGCGCGCAAACAATGTTACTACCGGAAGGATTTATCAAAGTGTAATTGATAAAGAACGTCGCGGTGATTATTTGGGTAAAACGGTGCAAGTCGTTCCTCACATTACTGACGAAATTAAACGCAACGTAAAGCAACTCGGTACAAAATATAAATTTGATTTTGTAATTACCGAAATTGGTGGTGTCGTTGGTGATATTGAATCACTGCCTTTTATGGAAAGTGTTCGTCAATTACGTTGGGAATTGGGTAAAAACTGCCTTAGCATACACTTAACATATGTTCCTTATATTGCTGCTGCAAAAGAACTGAAAACGAAGCCTACCCAACATTCTGTGAAACAACTTCAGGAACTGGGCATTCAGCCGGATATATTGGTGTTGCGTACAGAGCATGAATTGAATCAGGATATCCGCCGTAAGGTAGCTCTTTTCTGTAATGTAGAACCCAATGCTGTAATTCAGTCTATTGATATGCCTTCTATTTACGAAGTGCCATTGAAAATGCAAGAGCAAGGTCTTGATGTCGTTGCACTGAAAAAAATGGGAATGCCTGTTGGTGAAGCTCCGGATTTGGGTCCCTGGAAACAGTTTATTACCCGACTGAAATCAGCCACAGAAGAGGTTAAGATCGGTTTGGTGGGTAAATATGTGGAATTGCAGGATGCTTACAAATCCATTAACGAATCGCTCCTTCAGGCTGCTACATACAACGATTACAAACTGAAACTAGTGAATATTCATTCTGAAAAACTCAACGACGCAAATGCCGATGAGCTTCTTAAGGATATGGATGGCATTCTTATCGCTCCCGGATTCGGTCAGCGAGGTATCGACGGTAAATTCTCAGCCATTAAATATGCCCGCGAAAATGATATTCCCACTTTAGGTATCTGTCTGGGTATGCAATGTATGGTAATTGAATACGCTCGTAACGTAATGGGCTTCGAGGATGCAAATTCAACAGAAATGGATACCAAAACGCCTTATAACGTGATCGACCTGATGGAAGAGCAAAAAGGCATCACTAACATGGGGGGAACCATGCGTTTGGGAGCTTATGATTGCGAATTAGAAAAAAACTCCATTACGGCAAAAGCATATGGTAGCACTCAGATACAGGAACGTCATCGTCACCGTTTCGAATTCAATAGTAAATATAAGGCTGAATTTGAAAATGCCGGCATGAGCTGCGTGGGTACTAATCCCGATACCGGATTGGTGGAAGTGGTCGAAATACCTACCCTGAAATGGTTTGTCGGTGTACAGTATCACCCTGAGTACAACAGCACCGTATTGAGACCCAATCCGTTATTTGTCGATTTCGTGAAAGCAGCCATCAATAACAGGAAATAAGTACTATTTCCGTAATAAGTAAAAAACAACAATAACAAGAAATGGATAGAAATACGATTCTCGGTTTTGTACTGATTGGCGCAATCCTTTTTGTCTTCAGTTGGTTGAATAAGCCCTCCGAAGCACAACAGAAGTTGCAACAACGATACAACGACTCAATTGCATTAGTCGAGCAAAACCGACAGCTCGCAGTTCAACAAAAAGCAAAGGCCGATCATTCTCAGGTTCAAAATCAGTTGTCCGATTCAGCTAAATCTGCCAATTTTGGTGCATTTGCCGTTGCTGCTACAGGAACTGAAAAGATCGAAACTCTCGAAAATGAGTTGATGGAAGTGAAGTTTAGCAATAAAGGTGGCCGCATTTATTCGGTTCGTCTGAAGAAATACCAAACTTATGATTCTCTTCCGCTCTTATTGTTTAAAGGAGATGAGAGCTCTTTTAATCTGACTTTGGTGACGGCCAATAACCGTGTTGTAAATACCGCAGATCTTTACTTTACTCCGATTCTGAAAGACAGCACCATCACCATGCGTCTTAATGCAGGTGGAAATAGTTGTCTGGACTTCGTTTATACGGTTCGTCCCAAAAACTACCTGATGAAGTTCGATATCCGCGCAACCGGATTGGATAGTGTTCTGGCTGCCAATACCAACGTATTGGAAATGAATTGGAGCGAGAAACTCCGTCAGCAGGAAAAAGGAGACAAGAATGAGAATAAATATTCCAATCTGTATTATAAGTTTATGACCGATGATGTGGAATATTTGAGTGACTCGAAAGATGATCAGAAAGAGCTTCCCAATAAGGTTAAATGGATTGCTTATAAGGATCAGTTCTTCTCAAGTGTGTTAATTGCAAATGATGCTTTCAGTTCGGTGAATATTTCATCTAAAGTATTGAAAAATGTCCCCGGATATTTAAAACAATACGATACGAAAGCAGAGTTCGAATTTGATCCCCGCGGAAAGAAAGCTGTTTCGATGAGCTACTACTTTGGTCCGAATCACTATCCCACACTTCGTAAACTGGATAAAGGTATTTCCGATGATGACAAAAAGCTACGTCTGGATAAATTGGTACCGCTGGGTGCAAAAGTGTTTCGTTGGGTAAATCAGTTTGCCGTAATTCCACTGTTTAACTTTTTCCAGAAGTTCATCAGCAATTATGGTCTTATTATCCTGTTGCTTACTTTGGTGATTAAACTCTGTTTATTCCCGCTTACCTATAAATCGTATATATCTTCTGCTAAAATGCGCGTATTGCGTCCGCAAGTGGAAGCGTTGAACGAAAAGTATCCCGGAAATGACAAAGCAATGGAAAAGCAAAGAGCAACCATGGATCTGTACAAACGAGCCGGGGTAAATCCCATGAGCGGATGTTTGCCCATGTTACTCCAAATGCCTATCCTGATTGCGATGTATATGTTCTTCCCATCGTCCATTGAATTGCGCCAGCAGAGCTTCTTATGGGCTACAGACTTGTCAACATACGACTCCATCATCAGTTGGTCTGCTCAGATTCCTTTGGTGAGCCAGTATTACGGTAATCACGTCAGCTTGTTTTGTTTGTTGATGACCATTACCAACATCATCTATACTAAATTTAATATGGATGCCACTAATACAGGTCAGGCGCAAATGCCGGGAATGAAGACCATGATGTACATCATGCCGGTAATGTTCCTTTTCGTATTGAATCAGTTTGCATCGGGCTTGAGCTACTATTACTTTATCTCAACCCTGATCACTATTCTTCAGACACTGGCTTTCCGTCAGTTTATCAACGAGGAAAAACTGTTAGCGAAGTTACATGCCAATGCCAAGAAACCGAAGAAAGCGAAATCAGGTTTTATGGCGCGACTAGAAGAAGCTCAAAAGCGTCAACAACAGGTTGTGCGCGAGCAACAGAAACAGAAGCAAAAACGGAAATAATTCTGTCTAATATCCGTATAAAAAAACGGCTCAAACTAATAGTTGAGCCGTTTTTTTTATACGGTATTGTAGGTAATAAATAAAATTTATTGTCGTATCACCCCCTCCCGATAGTCCCGATAGCTATCGGGATCGGGACCCCTGTAGGGGGCTTTAGCTGCAGTGAAATCAGAACAAACTGCTCACTTATTGACAAATAAAGCTCCAATCATAATGATTGTGCTTACGCAAAGTGCCCTCCCGATAGCTATCGGGATTATCCGGTTAATCTGCGTAAATCCGCGTTCCATTTTTTTTCAATTACTTTGTTTAGCATTTGGTTATAGTTTTGTCTGTGTTGTCATTTTGACATAAAGGAAAACACATGCTATAATAATATTCAACAAAAACGCCCGGCCTTCCATCAGGAAAGCCGGGCGTTTCTATTTTGTTTAGAGATGAGGTTAATTACCCATCTCTGATAAGAATTTGATACGAACCAGTCGGATCTCTTCTTCTGTGTAGTCTGTCCCCAATTCATTGATTGCATCGCTCAGATCGTCTGATTCTGCTTCTTTGAAATATTCGAAGATGTCATCTACATGGTCTTCGTCCATAATCTCATCGAGGAAGTAATCGATGCTGATTTTGGTACCAGAGTAGACAATCGCTTCCACTTCGGCTAGTAGATCACTAAATTCAATGCCTTTAGATTCTGCGATATCATCGAGTGCGATTTTGCGGTCAATACTTTGGATGATAGATACTTTCAGTTTCGATTTATTCGCAACGGTGCGTACCCGTAAATCTTCGGGACGTTCGATTTCGTTCTCCGTAACGTGTCTTTTGATAAGCTTTACAAATTCGTCACCGTAGCGTTTCGCTTTACCGGCACCTACACCCGGGATATTTTGCAACTCCTCTGTTGTCACCGGATAAGTCGTCGCCATGGCCTCTAGTGAAGGATCCTGGAAGATCACGTAGGGAGGTAATTCTAACTTCTTAGCCAGCTTTTTCCGTAAGTCTTTCAACATGGTGAAAAGACCCGGGTCAACAGCACAAGAGCCGCCGCCTTTGATTGGAGCTTCGTCCTCTACTTCTTCAAAGTCGTTGTCTGTCGTAATTTTAAACGAAACGGGTTTTTCTAAAAACTTGCGTCCGGCAGCTGTTACTTTCAGCAAACCATAGTTTTCGATATCTTTATCCAGATATCCTGCAATCAACGCCTGACGTATAACGGTATGCCAGGTTTTATCTTCTTCGTCCGTTCCACAACCGAACATATCGAGTTCGTCATGCTTATAAGACTGAATTTCTGAGGTCTCTTTTCCAATAATAACATCAACCACATGGTCAGCCTTGAATTTTTCTTTTAAGGCGATGACCGTTTCAATCACTGTACTAAGTAATTCTTTCGCTTCCACCTGTTTTTTAGGATTTAAACAATTATCACAATTTCCACAATTTTCTTCTTTGTACTCTTCACCAAAGTAGTGTAAGAGTAATTTTCGACGGCAAACCGACGATTCAGTATAAGCAGCAGTTTCTAATAAAAGCTGTTTGCCGATCTCCTGTTCAGCTATCGGTTTGCCTTGCATGAACTTTTCCAATTTCTGCAAGTCTTTGTGAGAGTAAAAGGCGATGCATTGCCCCTCTCCACCGTCGCGTCCACCGCGCCCAGTTTCCTGATAATATCCTTCAAGACTTTTCGGAACATCGTAATGAATTACGAACCGGACATCAGGCTTGTCGATTCCCATCCCAAAAGCAATCGTAGCTACGATTACGTCCACCTTTTCCATCAGAAAAGAGTCCTGATTAGCCGAGCGGATACCCGACTCCATGCCGGCATGATAAGCCAGAGCATTGATGCCGTTAGCTTGAAGGATTTCAGCCAGTTCTTCTACCTTTTTACGACTCAGGCAATAGATAATACCGGATTTACCTTTCTGTTGCTTGATGTATTTGATGATCTCTTTGTCGATATTCTGGTTCTTCGGACGAACCTCATAGTAGAGGTTTGAACGGTTGAATGATGATTTGAACACTTTTGCATCCAACATCCCCAGTGTTTTCTGTATATCGTGCTGTACCTTGGGCGTTGCCGTTGCAGTAAGGGCAATTAAAGGACGCGCTCCGATCTCATTGATGATCGGGCGGATTCGTCGGTATTCCGGCCTGAAATCATGTCCCCACTCCGAGATACAATGTGCTTCATCAACAGCGTAGAATGAAATCTTTATCTGTTTGAGGAATTCGATATTCTCCTCTTTTGTTAAGGATTCGGGAGCTACATAAAGCAGCTTGGTTTTTCCCGAAAGAATGTCCACTTTTACCTGATCTATTGCAGCTTTATTCAATGAAGAATTCAAGAAGTGGGCTATCCCGTCTTCCTCGCTGAAGTTTCGCATGGCATCGACCTGATTCTTCATCAGTGCAATCAGCGGAGATATGACAATCGCAGTACCTTCCATCAGCAATGAGGGTAGTTGGTAGCAAAGAGACTTACCTCCCCCCGTGGGCATTAACACAAATGCGTCTTTGCCTTGCATGACCTCCTTGATCACACTTTCCTGATTTCCCTTGAATCCGTCGAAACCGAAATGTTTTTTCAGCTGTTCGGATAAATTAATCTGACTTGCCATGTTCTTCAATGATTTTTTAATTCAGCAATTGTAGCTGCAATAACAAAGTTATACAGATCGAAAAGAAATCTACAACTTTTACTCTAATTTTTTTTATGTAAGATCAGATTTTTATTCTGCTACTTGAAAACGGGTCAGATTTGATTTTTCCAGCTTCGCTATGGCATATTCAAGAGATATTTTCATCTCTTTGATGTCGGAAGAGGGTGCGTCAAACATAGCATCGGTCATGATTGATTCTGTAATCGAACGAAGGCCGCGTGCTCCCAGCTTAAATTCGATAGCTCTGTCTACAATGTAATCGAGAGCTTCATTATCAAATTCCAATTTTACATCATCTATGCTAAAGAGCTTCACATACTGTTTGATAATAGAGTTGCGAGGCTCTGTCAGGATCCGGCGCAATGCACTTCGATCCAGTTGAGTCAGGTAAGTCAGGATAGGTAAGCGTCCGATAATTTCCGGGATCAGACCGAACGATTTTAAATCCTGTGGAGCTACATATTGCATCAGATTATTCCGATCGATATCGGCTTTGTCTTTGGCAGCAGCATATCCTACAACACGGGTGTTAAGTCGCCCGGCAATTTTCTTTTCGATACCGTCGAATGCTCCGCCGCAAATGAAAAGAATATTCTTTGTGTCTACCTGGATGAATTTCTGCTCGGGGTGTTTTCTTCCCCCTTGAGGTGGAACATTTACGATTGAACCTTCGAGCAGTTTCAGTAAGCCCTGTTGTACACCTTCACCGCTCACGTCACGGGTGATAGAAGGGTTATCGCCTTTGCGGGCAATTTTGTCGATTTCATCGATAAAGACTATTCCGCGCTGGGCTGCATCCACATCATAGTCGGCAACCTGCAGCAGTCGTGTCAATAGGCTCTCAATATCTTCACCCACGTATCCGGCTTCAGTCAGTACTGTTGCATCTACAATCGTGAAGGGTACATGAAGTAATTTTGCAATGGTGCGGGCTAATAACGTTTTGCCTGTCCCGGTAGGACCCACCATAATGATATTCGATTTCTCAATCTCAATATCATCGTCTTGTTTCTTTTGTAAGATTCTTTTATAATGATTGTAGACTGAAACGGCTAAGTAGCGTTTCGCGTCATCCTGCCCAATAATGTATTGGTCTAAGAATTCTTTAATTTCAATCGGTTTAGGGAGTTTCTTGCCGGATAGAGCAAAAGAATCTTTTTTTGACGATTCTTTGTTTTCGGACACGATCATATGCGCTTGTTCTGCACACATATCACAAATGTGACCCGACATACCGGCAATTAACATGCCGACATCTTTTGCACTTCTTCCGCAGAAACTACATTTGTCTGCTGATTTTCCTGCCATATTTTATTTTGTTCTGATCAATACGCTATCAATCATACCGTATTCCTGCGCTTCAGCAGCTGTCATCCAGTAGTCACGGTCAGAATCTTTTTCGATTCTATCGAACTCATTACCCGAATGATCGGCAATAATTGTATATAGTTCTTTTTTTAGTTTCTGAATTTCACGCGCCGTAATCTCAATGTCTGAAGCCTGACCTTGCGCACCACCCATAGGTTGGTGGATCATGATCCGGGAATGTTTCAGTGCGAAACGTTTTCCTTTAGCTCCGGCAACCAGCAAAACAGCAGCCATTGATGCAGCCATTCCGGTGCAGATGGTCGAAACTTCGCTGGAGATGTATTGCATTGTGTCGTATATACCAAGACCTGCGTATACCGATCCACCCGGAGAGTTCAGGTAGATAGAAATGTCTTTTCCCGGTTCTGATGAGTCGAGATAAAGTAATTGTGCCTGTATCACATTTGCCGAATAATCGTCAACTTGTGTTCCCATAAAGATGATGCGATCCATCATCAAGCGAGAGAAAACATCCATTTGAGCAACATTCAACTGACGTTCTTCAATAATCGTCGGTGATATATAACTGCTGACAATGTCAGTGTATTTGTCTAATGCCAAACCATTCATCCCCAGATGTTTGGTTGCATATTTTCTAAAATCGGTATGCATAATTGTCGATTTTATATTGTTGTGGTTAATTATTGCGTAAAGTATGTTTTATAGCAGATTCTGATGCTAATAAGTAGAAACAAAGGTATAAATAAAATCAGAAATTCTACAATCGGAACCTGTTTGTTTAGGTAAAAATATTTAATATAATCGGGTTGGGTGTTTCGGGTGATCCTATTTGTGTTTTGATTATAATAAGAAGTGCGAAAAAAGAAACGCTCCGAAAAGCAGGAGCTTTCGGAGCGTTCAAATATCGGTTGACTATCTGATTGATTAGTTTTGTCCTTCAAACAGTTTGTAGAAATCTTCCTGGCTGATTGCTTTTTCATTCAGAGAGATTTGTTCTTTAACGCAGTCGCGCACTTTATCCTCGATAGCACGTTCGATAAGACCACGGCGTGATTTCTCTTCTTTCAACATGTTTTTTGCATAGTTTTCGAGGATATCAGCAGGAACGTCCATCATACCGTAACCTGCAAATTGAGCGCGGGTAGCGCTTTTTGCAACTTCGATCAGGTCAGCTTCTTCAACTTTAACAGCGTTGTTTTTCGCGAGTGATTCTTTGATCAGGTGCCAGGTTAATTCTTTAACCATATCAGGGTATTCCGCATCAACAGATTCCTGAGTTTTATTTTCACCGTTTGACAGCAAGAAGCGTTTCAGGAATGCTTCGGGGAAAGTCAATTCACCAACTTTACTTTCGAGCAAGGGGCGAAGATCTAACCAGAATTTGTAATCGCTTTCGGGTTTCACCTGAGCTGCAAGCATCTCGGTGATTTTTGCGTTGAATTCTTCTTCTGATTTCACAACGTCTTTACCAAAAACTGAGTCGAACAATTCCTGATCGAGTGCAGCCGGTACGTGGCGGGTGATTTCTTCGATAGTGATGCTGAAGTTAGAGGTGATATCTTTAGCTTCTTCTTTTTCTATTTTAAGAATATGTGCGATTTCGTATTCGTTTCCGGCGCAAGCAGCGTTCGGGTTGAAAACTACAGTTGAGCCTAATGCAGCACCGTTGAATTTAGCTTGCTCTTCTTCGCTTTTAAAGTAGTGAGGGATCATAACAGAAGCTTCTGCCTGGATTCCACCTTCTTTTTCGTTTCCGGCTTCGTCTAATTCCACCAGTTTGCCTTTAACCATATCTTTGCCTTCAACAGACTGCGCTTGCTCGTATTTACCTGTGCGCTCAGCCATGGCGTCGGCTTGTTTTTTTACCATATCGCTGGTGATTTCGATTTGGTAGTAGTCTGCAACATCTTCTTTTGATAAAGAAATGTTGATTTCGGGTGCTAATCCCAGGTCAAACATGAATTCGAATTCTTCCTGAGTTTCGAAATCGATTGACTTTTGATCGGTTACGTTGGGAAGCGGTTCGCCAAGAATGTTTACGTTGTTTTCACGGATATATCCGAATAATCCTTCACCTACCAATTTGTTGACTTCTTCGGCCAGCAAAGTTTTTCCAAACATTTTTTTAATGATTCCGGTTGGTGTCATTCCTTTACGGAATCCGGGGATGGTCGCTTTCTGGCGGTAGTTGCGTAATGCTTTTTCTACTCTTTCCTGATAGTCTGCCTTTTCAACTTTTACCGAGACAACGGCGTTTGCACTGTCGATCTTGTTAAGTATAACGTTCATTCTGACGTATTTTAATTTATGTGATAATGCTTAATTGGGCTGCAAAATTAGTGCTATTCTTTTTATTATCAAACTGCTTATTGTTTTTTCTCTGAAAATAATTCTAAAACCACTGTTTTTTTCGACCTAAAATGTTGTAAATCGAAAAATTATACCTTTCTTTGTGCTGAGATAGATAGTCTTAAACGGATTTTCAGCTCTTGGCTTAATTCGTACTCTAAATTCCGGGTATAAGTTTCTGATTTGTAAGTCATGTTCAAAACTCTCTCTTCTCTCAATTTCATTTTTATTTTTAACTATTTATCTTATGAACATTTACATTGGAAACTTGAACTATCGTGTTCAAGAAGGAGACTTGAAACAAGTATTGGAAGAGTACGGAGCAGTTGAATCCGTTAAAGTTATTAAAGATCGTGAAACCGGTCGTTCTAAAGGTTTTGCATTCGCTGAAATGTCTAACGACAACGAAGGTAAAGCAGCTATCGAACAATTGAACGGTGCTGAATACGCTGGTCGTACTATGGTTGTTAAAGAAGCTCGTCCAAGAGAGTAGTCACTTCTCTTCTAAAAATATTAAAAAGCGTCCGTTCTGTATAGAGCGGACGCTTTTTTTGCTTTAATAATCGGGTCGTGTTAAGAAATGATTGTTTGTATTGCTGTTTTTTTTAAACCCTCTGAAGGGTGTATTTGTTTAGTTCGCAGTCTTTACCCCCATCCCGATAGTTATCGGGACCCTGAAGGGGGCTTTTCCGCAGTACTGTTATTTCAAGTAACTACGGTATTTGCAAAGATGAGCAAGAGATCAAAGCTTCGTGCTGCCTAAAAGTCCCCTTCAGATTTAGTGGGCAAGGTGCTGCGGTAATTAGAGCAAAAGATTAAAGCTAACTATTTCGTCGTTTCCACCTCCCCAGCCTCTAAAGTTGTGCATTGAATCGATGCAGGTTGGTGGTTTTTCCTATTTTATTTTACTCCCAGTATCTTCGCACAACCGGCGTACTTCACTTCCACCGGCTTTCCGTCAAAGCCAACTTTGCCGAATTCTACCCCCATGCTGAGCACCAGGCTCACCTCGTTACTCATTTTCGGGATTAATTCTTCGGAGATAGCAATCGAAATAGTTTGTTCGGGCAGTATCGACTCCGTTGTAAACCATTCGCTTTCCTTCACGCAGCATATTTCATGCAGATTTTCATTCATGGGATGATACTCGTTGCGGAGAGGTGTCTGATGCATGTCCGATACCGTACCTAATGCCGTGATAATGCGGAAATAGGGAAGGTTGGGGAAATTCACCAACTGGCTTTCGGTGTTTATCCGGGACAAAGCGATCTCTGCCGTAAGGTTTTCCCGGTCAATCGACCATTGCGGCGACACACGTAATACGCTCGAAAACGGGTATTTCCGGTTGAGGTTGTATCCGTCCAGCGTATTCCGGTATTGTGAAAATAAAATCCTCCGTTGGCCTAATGCCTCCTCTGTATCGCATTTTTGAATGCTTTTGGCAATTCCGTTGAATGCTGCTGAGACGTTGAAGTCTGCTAATCGCTTTACGTGAAAAATTGAAGTTGCCAATGCTGTCGACATTTTTATACAGCCGCTCCATTCCTGCTGGTTCATTCGAAGTTTCTCGAACTTCGGGGATTTGGCGATCTTTTCTTTACTTGGCCCACCCTTGGTGCGCATGATTACCTTTTCGCTTCCCCGTTGGGTATAGAATGATATGCCTTTGATGCTTCCCGTTATCTCGAAAGGCCCTTTTACTGTTGCCATGTTATTTTAATTTACAATTTACAATTCAATGTCGTTTAGTTAAGCGAAATTCATAATCGCTTGTAATTCATAGCGTAAAGCTTTTTGGGCCTGTGTTTTCTTTCCACAGATCTTCCCGGCCTGATAATTTCTCTCGTTTTTTCCACGACATTATCAAACGCGTTTAAAGCCTTTTTAAATTCTTTTCGGATAAACACCGATATCAGAATATCTCTTGTCATTGCGATGGCATTGGTTCTGTTTATTTTCTGACTATGCTTGCGCTCCTGATCTGCTTTGTATTCCTGACGGACCTTTTCTTCAATGGGATGAGCATACATTGCGCATAGGCTCATTAAGAAGACTTTAGCATGAAAGTCCTGTTTAACCGCAATGGCTGTTTTGCCAGAAAAATCCTCCAATTCTATTCTGCATTTCAACAACTTATAAGCCTCTTCTTCGTTCCATCGATAGTGGTACAGTTCTTCGAATTCGTCGTAAGGGTATTGCTCCATATCTGTCAATGAGGTGCATAGGATCTCATACTCTCCTGTAGGCAACAATATTTTTATCAAACGGCAGGATATCTCCTCGTCTTGCCATTGAGGATAGTCTTTTAGTTTCTTCCGGTCTTTCTTTGGAAGTCTAAAAGTAACAATACGCTGATTTTCTTCACTTTCGGCAAATCCCTTCACCGATAGCCACCAGTCGTCCTTCATCCTTACACAAAAATCGACACCTTTGGCTTTAAGTATAAAAAACAGGGAAATACTGGGGTAGCCTCGATCCATCAATAGCAAATCATGAGAGTATACCTTATCCAGATGCTGATAAAGCAAATCCTTTTCGCTGCTCGAATAAGGGGCGATCTGTCCATCGATACTAACCTGATTCAACACATCATACAAGATGGATGCCAATGCCAACGACCTCTCACTATCTGCTTTAGGTCCGAACTTATGAACGCCAAATTCCTCTCTGACAGTGCGATGGTTGGGCAACACCAGGCGTGTCCCATCTACGCTTAAAAGACGCTTGCCATGCCATAGATAACACTCGGCTTGCTCATAGAAGGTGTCAACAGCCACCTCATTCAATCGTTGAAACGCCCATGGATTCAACTTTGATCTGGCTTGCGACAGGGCTCCCTTTGTCACCTCCCGAATGGAAAAATCTTCCTTCTTTAAGCTCTTGAAAAATCGATCAAGATCCCTCTGTAATGCGCTGCTAAAAGACATAATAAGAACAATCAGATTTTTTAGCGGTAATTTTCTTTCACGTGTGAACACCCCTTTAAGGCCCTCTTTTGAAAGGCTCGTATACTTTTCTTCGTTGATTTCATTAGTTATGTTTTTGGATATTTGTTCACGATAATCTGCTCTGTTAATAAACCTGGAGTTACCCCCCTTATACCCTATAAAGATAATCAATAAAAACAAGACGACAAAATATACAATAAGCTATTATTCAGGTATTTATCATATACTCTTAACTAAACGACATTGATTTACAATTTACCATCTTGCCCTCAATCCCTCCTCTCCCTTAATCCCTATCCGGGGTTGGGTATGGGTTGAGTGTAGGTTTATTTTAAGTACAAAAATACAAAATACAATTGAAAGATAGACCTTTTACAGTGATATAATAGTCCTTATAAAGACTATTACATGACTATTATACGACTATTATATCTCTATGATACGTCTATGAAAGCATAAAGTCAATCTATAGTAAACTTATAATAAACCTATGGTGAAATTATCTATACTCCCTTTAGGTTGGTAGCATATAGAGCCGATTTTGTCATCGAACAGGGATGGGTGATATGTAAATAGTTAACCAAATACTTTACATTATATGTATAAATGAGATGATATAACATAAGTATACTGTAAATCTGTATAATTTGGTTTTTAAGGAAGCCTTGAAGGTGTAATATTAATTCAAATTAGATGAATGTTAATTCAAATTACCTTTTGTGTTGGTATTTATATGTAATAATTAGTGATGAATATATATATTTGACAAATAAAGGTAAGAGGGCTAAGCACAATGAATATTGATTTTCTCCTTTCAGGAGTGCGGATATTTACTATAGCTATCGGTACCATCAGTAGCCAATAAAAATAAGAAATTAAATATGAATAAAGCCATTGTAAAACATTTAGAAAGAGAGATCCTTATCTGTGAGAAAGAACGAATCGTTTCTGTCCCTTACCATGAAATTACCAGGATCGTTTGTGATAAACCGTATGTAGAGATCGAAACCAAAGCCGGTAAGAAGTGCCATTTAGCCCAGAGTTTCAAAGGAGTTTGTGATGGTTTGCCTCCTGTTTTTGTGAAATGCAATAAATCAACGTATGTAAACCTGATACACGGAACTGCTTTAGAAAAATCAAATGCAGGGTATGAGTTGTGTATTAAGAAGGTTCGGTGTTCGGTTTCAAAGAGTAGGGTTAAGCCGGTAAGTGAGTTGTTTCTTAAAGTTAAAGAAGAGATGAAGACTGCAGAATCTTGCAGGGTGTGTGGAATATGCGAAATTCCCGTTTAGGATACTTTTTTGCATAGTTGGGGATACTTTCGGTTATTTTATGTCGATTCATTTTCTGAAATAGCAGATATTTGAAGTCGTCATTCACAATGATATTAACACCGCTAATAAAAACTACGTTTTGCACTAATTATGGAATCTGAATCTATGCATGAAATCATGAAAAAGCGCATTGAGCAGTTTAATCAGTTTGTAATGTCTCAGGATATTGAGAAATTGCCAATAGGCTTATTCTGTGGGAAAATGGGGCTTTGTATTTATTTCTATCATCAGGAGCAGATTAAGAAAAATAAAAGATATGGGAAATTTGCTGATAAGCTATTGAATTCGATATTTAAACAGATTAATATTAAAACATTAATTAGCCTTGAGGATGGACTAATTGGTGTTGGTCTGGGTTTGAACTATTTAATAGATAATGGATTTCAACGTGGAAATGTAAATCATATATTGCCTGAGCTTGATGATAAAGTGTATAAAACAGCCTGGTTTGATTTGTTGAATGGAGTTTCAGGTTCTACAGAAACATTGAAGTCTATTTTCGAAGTTGCTTTGTATTTTACCATCCGGCTACAAAATAATAAGTTGAATGGAAGTAGCAGGTTCTTGTATGAGGCTATTGTTATTAAAGCAATTAATTATATTGAAACGAATGCTTATTATTCAGATAGATATGTTGAACCATTATTCTATTCTTTAAACGAATATTTCATTTCTAACTATTTGTTTTTATTAGGTAAGGTATATCGATTAGGATTTTACAATTACAAGATAGATAAAATAGTTGATGAAATATACACTAAGATATATGGTTTATACCCATTGCTACAAAGTAACAGGCTTCAGTTGGCAACAACATTAGGGTATTTGAATGATGAATTACTTCGCCCATCGATTGATGAATGTCTTGCTCGCTTAAGACGTGAGATTAACTACGAGCAATTTATCCAGTCAGAATTTCGAAATCAGAATCTCTTGTTGGTAAATGGATTGTGCGGTATGTATTTGATACAAAATGTGCTGTTTGAGAATGAGGAGTTACCCAAAGAATTGGTTGTTGATAAGCTTGTACGGTCAAAATTATGGGATGATGTGTCTGATAATAAGGTTAAACAAAATGCAACAACGGGTCTCTTTACTGGATTAGCAGGGGTGATTTTAATTTATCAGCACATAATTAAGAACAACTGAAGTATGAAGTATAATTTGTTGGATATAACTTTTTTGTTTCCTGTTAGATTAGATTCTATTGTGAGGCTAGAGAACTTGCGCTTATCGATACAGCATATAAAACGGAATTTTACTACCAATATCATTATATATGAAGTTTCTGAGTATAATAATGGGTTTATTGAAAAATTACTCGGAAAAGATATTAGTTATTATTTCATTGAGGATCGTGATCCTGTGTTTTATCGTACGAAATATATTAACCGTATGGTTGAACTGGTGAATACTCCCTATTTAGCGATATGGGATGCCGATGTGATCGTGCCTGTTTCACAAATTATTGATTCGGTAGAAAAGTTGAGAGCAAATGAAGTGGAAATGATTTATCCCTATGATGGGCATTTTTATGATACTTCAGATGCTGTTCGTGAACTCTATATAAAAACTCAAAACATTAAGACTCTGGCTTCGAATGCAGGGAAAATGAATTTACCCTATGGCTCTAATATGTTGGGCGGAGCATTTATGGTAAATAAAAAGGCTTATGTCAATTCAGGTAGGGAAAATGAACGATATTATGGCTGGGGACCTGAAGATGGGGAGCGATTTCATAGATGGAAAAATTTGGGGTTTAAGGTTGTGCACAGTTTTGGTAATCTTTATCATTTATCTCATCCCAGAGGTATAAACAGTAGCTTTCGTTCATCAGAACAAGCACGGTTTACACGTCATGAGGTTTTAATTACGCAGCAAAGTTCAAAAGAAGAATTGTTGAAAAGCATCGAAGGATTTAATTAATAAAATAATTATTCAGTATGTCTATTTTTAGAAGTATAATTTCACCAATGCACAATTGTGATGAAATTGCAGTAAGATTTTGTAGCCAATTAAAGGTTAAGGTGACTGAAACTTCTGCTAAGAAGGAAATTACAGAACACCCCGATTATCCAAGCCTTCTTTCGATAAGTGATGCTCTGCGTACGTATAAAGTAGATAATGTATCTTTAAAGACAAAAGTTGAAAACTTTAATTCGTTTCCAACGCCTTTTAT
Organism: Bacteroidales bacterium; assembly: GCA_963668555.2. Taxonomy (GTDB): domain Bacteria; phylum Bacteroidota; class Bacteroidia; order Bacteroidales; family UBA7332; genus CAXXIC01. The sequence goes on along the minus strand of CAXXIC010000001.1, from coordinate 1,049,579 downwards.
TGTACAGGTGAAAGGACAGGTGTCCAATTACAGTTTATTTGGTATTATAAGTGAGGTCTTGCCTGATAGTCGTTTTCGTTGGTATAACCCGGAAAATAAAAAAGACGAAGTAATCAACAGTTCGGAATTTGAAAAACTATTCAGTGGTTATGTGATGTTAGCTGAAGCTGATATGAAATCGGGTGAGACTGATTTTAAAATGAAACGTCAGGAAGAAAAACGGCGAAATTTTATAAATGGAGCCATAGCACTGTTTATTCCACTAATACTAATAGCATTGTCAGTTTATACTATTGTTTCAAAAGGTTTCTTAGAAACATTTTCCCCAATAGTGTATTCAATTGTTACCCTTATTGGTGCTATTACCGGTGCATTGCTCTTGTTGTATGAAGTGGATCAGCATAATCCCACTCTTCAGAAAGTATGTCATAGCGGAAAAAGAACCAATTGCGGAGCGATATTGAATTCTAAGGCATCTCAAATATGGGGGATAAGTTGGAGTAGTATCGGATTTACCTATTTTATGGGGACTTTATTAACAATGATAGTTGGAGGATTGACGAATTCGATTATCTTGTCTGTAGTGGCGTATATAAATTTATTTGCTCTACCATATATTATATTTTCGATATATTATCAGGCAAAAGTTGCTCATCAGTGGTGTCCGATGTGCTTAATTGTGCAAGCATGTTTGGCTTTACAGTTTATCATATCAATAACCGGACATTTTTATCAGTTTCCTTCGGTCTCATTTTTACTCCCTGTGTTTACCCTTGTTACATGTTGTGTTGTCGTATTTGCATCAGTCTATATACTGACATCTGCATTGCGTAAATCGAAAGAAGGAAAATACCTGCACAACGAATTGGCTCGACTGAAACATAATCCTGAAATTTTTAATGCTTTGTTGGAAAAACAAAAAAAAATAAGTACATCTACAAACGGTTTAGGTATTACATTAGGAAATCCTGTCGGAAAAATTAAGTTGATCAAAGTCTGTAATCCTTATTGTGGACCATGTGCAATGGCGCATCCTATCATTGATGAACTTTTAGAGAATAATCCCAACCTACAAGTGCAAATTATTTTTACGGCAAGCGGTGAAGTAAACGATTTACGTACACCTCCGGTACAGCATTTATTAGCTATCGCTAATCAAGGGGATAAATTATTATTAGAGAGTGCTATTGATGATTGGTATTTAAGCGAAAAAAGAGATTATGACCGATTTGCACAAAAATACCCTATGAATGGAGAATTAAAAACACAAATGTCCAAAATAAATGCTATGCATAAATGGACTGAGAGAGAAGAAATTGCATTTACACCGACTTTCTTTATTAATGGTTATCAATTACCCGAGAACTATCATGTTTCGGATTTAAGATATTTTCTTTCAGTTTAATCTGCAGTAATAATTGAAAGAAGATCACGATATATGCAAATGTCGTGCTATTTATTAACTATTTAATTGTGTTAAAATGAAAAAGATTCGTTTGAATGTAGCGGATATGGAAGCTACAGAAATTCTTTCAAGGGAACAGCTGAAATTTATTTTTGGTGGTAGTGGTAGTGGTAGTGGTAGTTATGTAAGTTGTGGCGAGGTGGGTAAAGCATATTGTGGTAATACTCAAGGGAAGTCTTGTAAAAGTGGTGATAAAATCGGTAGCTGTGGTGTAAAAACTGCAGAAACACAGTGTAGATGTATCGTGGATTAAGTTAAGGCCAATTTATGTTATTGGTTTAATGTTAAATATGATGATTGTAATACCTTGTCATTGATTTGTATTTAACATATATTTTATGTCTCTATTGAGTGATTCATATGATATTATTCATGTGAAACTCAATAGAGACGTTTAGATAATAATTTAGGTTTGAATTTGCAATATGTGTTATAATGAGAAATGTACTAATTGTATTTGCTATTATCTTTCAGATAAAACTATCGGCTCAAAATGCAGTGTTAAATTTTAACACTATCTATCCCGAAGCAGGCAAAAAGGTTACTTTTACATATACGGGTAAACTGGCAAAAAAAGGGACAAAAATCTCCTATATTTGTCACTATTTAGGCAGTAATTTTGTGTCAGAAAAGAGTATCCCTTATAAGGTGAAAAACAATTCGTTTGTAGGGAGTTTTATTATACCGGATTCGGTTATGTATGTGAATATCAAGATTGAAAACAAAAAAGAATTTGACAATAATAAAGGTAAAGGGTTTGGTTTTAATATTTATAAAAATTGGAAGCCAATAAAAGGGACTTATTTTGCAGAAGGGCAAGCCTTAATGCTTAATGATTTATTGTTAAATGCAGATGTGGACGAACGGAAGGCTTTGGGTCTAATGGAAAAAGAGTATGCACTGAATCCGGGTTTAAAAAATAAGACTAGATCATATTATATAGATGCCATTTTTAAGATATCCTCCCGAAAACAAGAAGCTGTAACTTTAGCTAAGAAATGCTATGATGAAATATTAAAAACAGGTAAAGATGAAAATTGCACATTTAGATATGTGAATATAATAGCAAATGGCAACTATAATTTAAGGGATTCACTGATGTTTGCTGTAAAAAAGAAATATCCCAAAGGAATAACCGCATTCAATCTAAGGAAGTGGGATTTGCAATACTTTTCCACAGAAAAACCTGATACTGCCATAGAAGTATTTAATAGCATAGTCAGAGATTTTCCTCGTATAGATATCGACCACAAACGCGAGATATTTGATTATTTACTTACTGCGTATTGCAATAAGTTGGATTGCGATAATTTTGATAAAACAATGAATGCTTATTTAGGGATTGATAAAAGCCCCTCTTTGTATATTCTTAGCCAAAAATATAATACAATGGCTAGGAACATGTTTATAGCAAACAAAAACTTAGAACGGGCAAAAGGGTATGTAGAAAGGTCACTAGCAGCGCATATGCAGAAAGATTCGTTATCTGATCAATATGGTGAAACTCTTGATACTTATGCTGCTATACTTTCTAAACTTGGAAATAAGCAAGGTGCTCTTGTTAATCAACGAAAAGCTGTAGTATTGACAAATACGACTAATGTTGGAATCAATGAAAAACTGTTGGGATATTTGATGGATAATAAGTTATATGATGAGGCAAAACAGAGAGCTGAAGAGTTTATTGCAGATAAAACCGCCAATGCCCAAATAGAGGGGTTTTATAAAGCAGCTTTCATTGCTGTGAATGGGAATGATGATGGGTTCAATGAAATACTTGCTAAGTTGAATAATAAGGCTGAACAAGATTATATTGAGCAACTTCGGTTGAAAATAACAGACATCCCTGCACCAGATTTTGTCCTCAAGAATCTTAATGGAAATGATGTGAAATTATCTGATTTGAGGGGGAGTATAGTGATTCTGGATTTTTGGGCTACATGGTGCACACCTTGTATTGGCTCATTTTCTGCAATGCAAAAGGTTGTGAATGAAATGAAAGACAAAAATATTGTTTTTCTTTTTATAAATACTCAAGAATATAACAAATCAGGCAGCAGAGTAGAGCGTATACGAAAAATACTTGAAGACAAAAAAACAACTGAATTTGAAGTAATCTTAGATGAGAAGAAAGGTGATGAATATATGGTGCAAGCTGCGTATAAGGTATCGGGATATCCATCAAAATACATAATTGATAGAACCGGGAAAATACGATTTTGTAGTTTAGGATTTGCCGGAGACGATGCCCTTATCAAGGAAATGAAAACAGTTGTTGGTTTGATTGATGAAAATACCAATTAATTAAATAATAATTCGCCTAGGTTACAAGCATTACATAAACTCAAAGTGGAATTAGATAAAACCTTGAAATAATGATTAAGCAGTTTCCTCATTATAAACAACTAGACGCCATGGATTGCGGGCCGTCCTGTTTAAGGATGATTGCAAAGTTTTACGGTCTTAGTTATACATTACAGACGTTGCGTGAAAAGTCGTTTATAACCCGGCAAGGTGTTTCGTTATTGGGTATCAGTGAAGCGGCAGAAAATATTGGTTTCAGAACACAAGGAGTCCGAATTTCATTTGAGCAATTAGTCGAAGAAATGTCGTTGCCCTGTATTATTCATTGGAATCAGAATCACTTTGTAGTCTGTTATGATATAAAGAAAAAACGGAATTTGTTTAAATCGAAAGGAGGACAAGTTGAATATTCAATACATATTGCAGATCCTGCAGTCGGCTTGTTAACCTATTCCAAAGAAGAATTTTACAACTGTTGGATAAGTACGAAATCGAAAGATACAGAAAAAGGAATTGCACTGAGCTTGCATACTACCCCTGCGTTTTACGATCTGGATGATGAAGATGTTGAATCAAAAGCCAATCTTCGTTATTTTATCCGTTATCTTAAACCCTATAGAGCGCAATTGATTCAATTGGCCTTGGGCATGGTTGTAGCGAGTGCGTTTTCATTGATATTTCCTTTCCTATCCCAGACTATGGTTGATTCCGGAATAAGCAATCATAACCTGAGTATCATTACCCTTATATTAATTGCCCAACTGGTACTTTTTATTACGCAATTGGGTATTGATTTTATTCGCAGTTGGATTGTATTGCATACAACAACCAGATTGAGTATTTCGCTGATTTCGGATTTTCTGATTAAGTTGATGAAACTTCCCATGGGGTATTTCGATACTAAAATGGTAGGAGATATTATGCAACGTATCGGAGATCACGGACGTATTCAATCATTTCTTACCGGTACCTCTTTGAATGTTCTCTTCTCGTTTGTTAACTTTATAGTGTTTAGTGTTGTATTGGCTTATTTTAATCCCTTAATACTGGGGATCTTTTTTATAGGAAATACTTGTTATGTGATTTGGGTGCTCTCGTTTTTGAAATATCGTCGAGAGTTAGATTATAAACGTTTTACGCAATCATCTGCTGATCAGAGTAATATGGTAGAACTGATCACTGGTATGCAAGAAATCAAACTCTGTAATAGCGAAAAGCAGAAGCGTTGGAAATGGGAACGCATTCAGGTAAAACGATTTAAGATAAGTATCCGGGGATTGGTTCTAGGTCAATATCAGCAGACCGGTTCGGTTTTCTTTAATCAGACAACGAGCTTGATAATATCCTATATTGCTGCAAGGTCAGTAGTTGAAGGTCAGATGACCCTGGGTATGATGATGTCGTTGAGTTATATTATAGGTCAATTATCAGGGCCCATTAGCCAATTTATTGGATTTGCCCAGTCGTTGCAGGATGCCAAGATTAGCTTGGAACGTTTAGGTGAGGTTCACAATAAAGAAGATGAAGAGGATTTGGCCGATATAAAACTAACTCACTTGCCTGAAAATAGGACGATATCCTTTAAAGACTTATGGTTTAGTTACGACGGCGCAGACCGGGATTATGTGCTGGAAAACATAAACCTCGAAATACCGCAAAATAAGACTACTGCTATTGTCGGAGCTAGTGGGAGCGGCAAAACGACGTTGGTGAAATTATTGTTGGGTTTCTATCCACCCAATAAAGGAATGATAAATGTAGGGGAAACACCCTTGAAGAATATTAACTCACACCTGTGGCGCCAAAAAACAGGTGTGGTCATGCAGGAGGGATTTATTTTCTCGGATACCATTGCCGGGAATATAGCCGTAGGAGAGGACTCCATTGATAAAGAGCGGTTGTTGCACGCTGTTAAAACCGCCAATATCCGGGAGCATATTGATTCCCTGCCGTTGGGGTACAATACCAAAATCGGAATGGAAGGAAAAGGGGTGAGTCAGGGACAGAAGCAACGTCTCCTGATTGCCCGAACCGTTTATAAAAATCCAGATTACCTCTTTTTTGATGAAGCCACCAATTCGTTGGATGCTACCAATGAACGCCAGATTATGGATAATCTCAAATCCTTTAATCAGGATAAGACTGTAGTGGTAGTAGCACATAGGCTTAGTACCGTGCAACATGCAGATAATATTGTGGTACTGGATAAGGGTAAGGTGGTGGAACAGGGAACACATAGGGAGTTGACGGAAAAACGGGGGGGCTATTATCAGTTGGTGAAGAATCAGTTGGAATTGGGGCAATAAGAACTCACTCGGTAGCAATCTTGGAACTCACCCAAAATAGGGGAGAGAAAGGAATACAACTTTAAAATCTTCTTTCCGTTTAACCTGCAGTAATAACAGAAAGTATTTCTCTATACAGTGTTTGTGTACTGGTAACTATTTAAACAATTAAAATCTGAAACAAAATGAAAAAGATTCGTTTAAACGTAGCGGATATGGAGGCTACAGAGGTTCTTTCAAGAGAACAATTGAAATCTATTTTTGGAGGAAGTGGTATTCCATTTTTAATGGGAACTCGATGTTTTAATGGGCAATGTTATTGTGATTGGGATAATGGGGGGTGTGATGAGCCTTGCGAAATGGCCATATGTGGTTTGGTTGGAACTAATTGTTGAATTATTAGAAATAATGGCGCTGGAGGAAGTGCCATTATTTCTAATATCTTATGATAAGATTGTACTATGAGGGGTTTAATATTGAGTATTGCTCTTATGTATTCCGTAGCTATATTTTCTCAGAGCAATTTTGCGTTTTATTTCCATAAACGGGATAGTCTTCTCCAGTTAAATGTGGGGAAGGAATATTCGGTGTTCTCAGCGACAGCTTTGAATGGCCGGAATTATTCTAATGCTGATTTATTGAATAAAGTTACCATTCTTAATTTTTGGTTTCAATATTGTGCTCCATGCATTGCCGAATTTGATGCATTAAATAGGCTTTATAGCAAATTCAGTAAAAATCCGATTTTCCAATTTATTTCTTTTACGAGCGATGCTCCGGAAGACGCGAAGGCATCAGTTGAAAAATACTGTTTATCTTTTCCGGTGTGCTCAATTGATAAGCAAGAATGTTATCGCTTGAATTATAATCAGGGATTTCCTACTTCGATTATTATTGATAAAATGGGTAAAGTCGTTTTTGTTAAATACGGAGCAGGAAAAGATCAAACTGAGATTGAAGATAATATCCGAAAGTATGAAGATATTATTTCTAATTTATTGAAGGAGTAATCGTACATCTACTTTTTCTTCTTGGCGATTCATAGTTCTTATAACGCAAAGTACAGAAAAGTCTCTCATTACTATTTGGGTTTTGGTAAAGAAAATAGGATATTAGTCACTATATCAATTTTATAAACATTCGAAGTCTTCCGCATATCCTTTGAAGGGAAATCTAAAGAGGCTTATTACAAATTAACATGGCAAAAATTAAAGATCAAGCAAAAGATATAGAATTGCGCAGTGAAGAGGTGCAGGAAGTCTTGGGTAATGTTCCTCCCTGGATATTGAGGTGGGGGATTACCGTCTTGGGATTTATCGTGCTGATTCTGATTGTGGGTAGCTATCTTTTCAAATATCCTGATATGATCTCATCTCAATTGGTGTTGACCACTACTACCCCTCCGGCCGGTATAGTGGCTAAAACAAGCGGGAAAATTGCGGAATTGAGAGTTGGCGATCAGCAAACAGTGAGAAATGGAGAGTGTCTGGCCATTATAGAAAATCCGGCCTCCTATGAGGATGTACTCTGTCTGGAAAAAGAGATCTATTCGGTTTTGACCTGTGTCAGTAAAGAACAGACCTGCTATTTAAGCCGTGAAAACATAAAGCTCGGTACTATTCAGTCCGCATTCTCCACTTTTCTTCTCGATCTGGAAAACTACAATAAGTTTATCGAGCTGAATTATTATCCCCGTAAGATTACCTCGGTCAGGCAATTGATTACCGCCAATAAAAATCATTATCGGAATGTATTGAAGCAGTCTGAGATTCTCCAAAGGCAGCATGAACTGGAACAACGAATTTACAACCGGGAAGATTACCTGAAAAGTCAAAACATAATTTCGGATGAGGAGAGCGATAAGGCGAAAAGCCAGTTTCTGCAAAGCAAAATGAGTCTTGAAAATATGCACTCCAATCTTGAAAATATGCAGATTCAGATCATGCAGATGGAGGGTAACTTAGTGGATCTCGAACAACAATATGTAGAGAAAAAGAACTCGATGCTGTCGGAACTGAGCACCATCGCCCATCAACTGCAAAATGAGATACGGTCCTGGAAAATGACATACTTGCTTAGCGCTCCGTTGGATGGGAAAATAACCTTTACCAATTATTGGAGTGTCAATCAGAATGTGACCGCCGGTCAGGTAGTATTTTCCGTAGTGCCTAAAGTGCGTACGGAGTTGGTAGCCAAAGCGCAATTGCCTATAGAGCGTTCCGGAAAAGTAAAAGTAGGCCAGCCTGTCAATGTTCATTTTGTTAATTTCCCGGACAATGAATTCGGTATGGTGCGGGGTGTAATCAACCGAATATCATTGGTGCCGACCGACGGCAACTATACGGTCGAAGTGAAATTTCCCAAAGGTTTACTGACATCCTATGGGAAGAGACTACCCTTGTCTCAGGAAATGACGGCAAATGCCGAGATCATTACCGATGATCTGAGATTGATCGATCAATTCATTCTGCCGATGAAAAAGATATTCAAGAACAATATGTGATAAAGGGTTATGTTCAAAAATATAGATTTGATAGTTATTGGCGCCGGATTGTCCGGTTGCGTCATTGCCGAGCGAGCGGCAAAGCTCCTTAACTGGAAAGTATTGATCGTCGAGCGTCGTAATCACATTGCCGGGAATTGTTATGACCGTTATGGCGAAAATGGTGTCATGGTTCACCAATACGGCCCCCACTATTTCCGGACTAATAACCGGGAGCTCGTAGATTATTTATCTCAATTTACCTCATGGATCGATGGGCGGTATTTTGTGAAAAGCTCTTACGAAGGAGACCTTTATCCGTTTCCCATTAATCTCTATACGCTGGAGCAATTTTTCGGACATTCACTGGATAGTGAAAAAGCCGAGAAATTATTAGAGAGCCAGCGGGTGCAAATCAATAATCCTGCCAATTCGGAAGAATTTGTCTTGTCTAGGGTTGGTAAGAAATTGTATGAGGCATTTTACCTCAATTACACACTAAAGCAGTGGGACAAGCATCCGAAGGAGTTGGATATCTCTGTCTGCGGCCGAATTCCCGTCCGGTTTAACCGGGACGAACGTTACGTGGAGCATCAATACCAGATCATGCCGAAAAAGGGTTATACAGCCATGATCCGGAAGATGATCGATCATCCCAATATTCATCTGTTACTGAATACCGACTACCGGGAGCTGGAGATAAAAGATTGTAAAGCGACGGTCTATACCGGAGCCATTGATGAATACTTCAATTATTCGTTGGGTAGATTGCCCTGGCGAAGCCTCAATTTCCGGTTTGAAGAAGTGGGACAGGAATACGCACAACCCTGCGTACAAATTAACTATCCCAATGAACACGACTATACCCGTTGTGTGGAGATCAAGCACGTCACCCGGCAGCAGCACCCACAAACAACAGTGGTTTACGAGTATCCGACAGCACAGGGCGAACCTTATTATCCCGTTCCTGCACCGGAAAACCGGGCGTTGTATGAACGCTACAAAACGCTTGCGGATAAAGAGACCCTGGAAAAGAATGTCTATTTCGTGGGAAGACTAGCGCAATATGCTTATTTGAATATGGATGAGGTGATAGAACGGGCGTTGGGAGTGTTTTCCTCATCCATAGCCCTCCTAAAAGACAGAGCTGTTAAACTCTCAATAAGTGGGTGATTTCGTCGCCATTACCCCAAACCCCTAAAGATAATGTCATATGACAATACAAGGGGTAAGTAAGATATTTATAGATCATTGACATTATTGCTTATAATAGTTTGATACTCCTGGATTACACGTTTTGCGATATTCGTAGTAATATGGATGAAATCAATGTCTTTGCCATCGTCAAATAAAGTTTTGACACGGTGATAATCTTTGATATAGTGATCAACAGCTTTCTGAGAGTGGTTTGTCTCTCTTGCAACAATGTTGGTCGGTTTCTTTTCCACTACATACTTATAGACAATCTGAGTCTTGTGTGTAATGGTAGAACCCATATCATGTATTACTCCGGTATGAGGAAGTACAACATTGTTTTCTTTCTCATATTCTGCTCTTTGCGTTGACAACAAGGGTGCTGTGGTGCTTAAAATCAGACTGAGGTCTCTCATAGAAAGAATACCTCCCTGGGCATACGCTTCTTTAATTAGCCGGGCTATAACTTGTTTGCGTATTTCTTTGATTGGTGATTGTTTCTCAAAAAGTTTTATGTCTTCATCATGTACCAAAGTCAGAATCACCGGTTTATACCTGCGATTGGAAGAATCGGCCCGAGTGAATTTATCTAAAGCATTCCATAGCATTTGTCCGTGCTTTAAGCCGGAGGTTTGCTGTACATTTTGCTCAAATAGCTCAATCAGGGCATCAGCGATATTTTCCCGGACAACAGGACCAAAGAAACCGGAGAACTCCCGGGCAAAGAAATTGACGATTGCGGGCTTAAGAAAGCGATCATGCGCTGTATGATACTTTCGTATCCCATCTGGTTTTCTAATCATTTGGAAAGAATCATTTAAAGTTGGACTTGAGTTTTTTTTAGCAGTTCATCCAATTCTTTCCTACGATGCTCAACGATCTCCAGATTCTGGTACAGGTCGTAATACTGCTGAGCCAGGCTGACAGAGATTTTGACCAAAAAAGCAATGGTCTTGATCTCATGGTTGTCTTTGGCCAGACAGACTACCCGACGAAACTTGTCTACGTAATTGGCTACAGCCTCTACGCTGTGGCTAGTTTGACGGGCAATCTCGGAATACTCCTTACCCAGAAGCCAGTGTTTGACGATCAACTCTCTATGCGTGATAGCTTTGCCCATATCTTTAATAGTAGAGCGTAAAGGCAAGACTATATCTTGTTGCTTTAACGCCTTAATATCGCGATTAATGGTACTCTCACCGCAGTTGAGTAACCGGTTAGCCAGGTCTTCGACAGTCAGTAATCCACCTTGTTGGAAAGCTTCGTTGCAGATGCGGATCAGACGATGTTGCCGGAGGGCAATCACGCCGCTTTTTTCTCGAATCAGAAGATCTTCTTCTCCCGCATCAAGGGTGAGCGTTACGGTCTTCATCTGACATTCAGATAGCCTTTTTTTCGGTGAGTTTTCAATCCCAACAACTTCAAAGCAGATCTGCCCCGGCTTCATACTTGCTTGGTTGTCAAAAAAGGGTTGATACGTTTTGTAAACCACATTCAGGATGGCCTTGGCCTCAAACATAGAGCAGTTCATACCAGCTTGAAGTTCATTAATGAATTGTGTATCTAACTGTTTTTGCTTTAGACGATCCCATTTCTGGAGAGCTGAATTGTTAATCATAATCGTAGGATTAATAAACAAAACTTCTTAGCAGCAGCCTCACTCCGTTCAGGCTTCGCTACGCTCCGCCTTCACTTCGTGAGGCTGCTGCTAAGATTCCAAATATCATCTATTATAACAATAATTTCAAAGAACTAATCTTTCTTCCCTATCTCGTTGTCATATGACACAAATGTAGGGGCTTTAGCCGAAGCGGAAATGTGTGATCCATGCTGCGGCTTATAGAAGATCAAGGCAGATACTTTGATGAATGTGCTGCCGTTAAAGTCCCCTTCATGGGATTTAGGGGTAAAAAGAAAGCTGTAAACAAAATTCAGGACGAAATATATGACTAAAACCACACACAACCAAGCGATACTCCTCTTGAGTGATAAATCGACCGAAGCGATCATTCAGTTATTCAATGAACTAGCTAAGGATACGGAAGGATATGCTGAAGTCTATTTCCTCTATCATCAAAAAGAGGATCTACTTCCTTCATCAATCGAGAAACTTATTTACGAACAATATCATGTCGGAACTAGGGTATAAACCGATAGAAAACACTTTGGTTCCGGGAAGTAACCATTTCCCGTTGCTTAAATTTTTTATAGAGAATCCCCATTATGATTACTACTGGAATATTGAGGATGATGTCCGGTTTCAGGGAAATTGGAAATGCCTGTTTGATTATTTTGCCGACAATGATGCGGATCTTATAACTAGTCATGTGCAGCAATTCCAGGAAACGCCCGGATGGTATTGGTGGTATACTTTAGACATTGGGGAGCAAACAATTACTAAAAAACACCTGGCTAAGTCGTTTAATCCTGTTTACCGCATATCCAACCGGGCATTGGCCCTTTTGCATAAGTCATTGCAAAATGGCTGGAGCGGCCATCATGAGGTGGTGATGCCTACATTGCTTCAACTAAACGGGTATCGCATAGTGGATTTTGGCGGTGAGGGTACTTTTGTGCCGGAAGGGATGATAAATAAGTTTTATATCAATGAATCGATGTCCCATATTCCGGTTGAAATGGGAAGTGTGCTGAATCGGTTATACCATCCGATCAAGGAGATTGAAAATAATTTACATCTAAATCCATGATAAAGAATTGTGTAATATCGGCTGTAGGAAAAAACAGTCTTCATAAAGAATGGATCAAAGAGACATCGTTATTCGATTTGCATTTAGTCGTGTATGATGATTCCATTCAGAATTTCAGACAGGATACCTCTTTTGTTGTTAACGGAAAGGGGTATAAATTTAAACTGGTATATGATTATCTGACTCAAAATCCAGAGTTTATCAATCAATACGATTACTTCTTTATCCCGGATGACGATATCCGGATGGATTCAGCAAATATTGAGCGGTTATTCGAATATATGGAGGAATATGATCTCATGATTGCCCAGTCGGCCTTGTCGGATTCCTACTATACGTACGAACATACAATGAAGCAAAGGGGAACACTTTTGCGATACACAAACTTTGTGGAAGTTATGGTTCCCTGCTTTTCGCGGGAGGCCTTGAAAAAGACGCTTTTTACCTTTAATGAAAATGTCAGCGGCTGGGGAATCGATTTTCATTGGAGTGAGTTGATCGGTTTTACAGGCAAAGAGATGGCCGTAATCGATGATCTTCACTGTATGCATACCCGTCCGGTGCAATCTTGCAGCGAGCACAATGTAAATGAATTACATCACTATTTGCAGAAATATAATCTTAAGCGTGAGATCAGTGAGTGTGGTCAATTGCTTATTCCTGAGAAGAAGCAAATGGAAACAGGAAATTGGATACCGGTAATAACGTTACAGGATAAACTAAAAAGTATTGAAGCGAAATTGGACATTATATCACGTGCATTGTTATCCGGAATAAACAGCGTGGATGAAATAGGCTTGTCATCTGGTAAAATAGGTATATCGTTATTCTTTTTCAATTATTATAGATTGACGGGCAAGCGTAAATATTATGATATAGGTCTTGCTATTTTTGAGTCAATATATAATTCGATCAGTAAGATCTCGGGAGATATTTCTTTGTCTAATGGTTTATCCGGCGTTTCGTGGACTGTAGAATATTTGGCTCAAAATGGGTTTATAGAAGAGAATACCGATGAGATTCTGGAAGAAATCTGTACCGTATTAGATAGAAGCCCACTAATTATCTCCCTGGGGTCGATGACCGTTGGTTCCCCCGAAGGAGACTTAAAGACCAGGGAAACATCCGCATTAATAGAAACGACCATGACACTCAATGAAGTGATTGGGTACGGAATGCATTACCTGTCACGGATGAGGAATCCCAATTTTCAGCCGGAGCGGAATGCGAACCATTTAACCGAAAAATTTATAACCTTCCAGATTGTAGATTATTTAGATTCGCAGAAACAGCAGTTCGATTCACAAAAAGTAGACCCGGCTTCCGAACATCACGGTCTGTTTGTAGAGGAAGATTATGCAAGTCTTGCCACTATTATTTTTTACCTGAGCCGGTTGCAGGAACTGAACCCCGGACACAGTAAGATAAGGCCATTGCTAACCCTATATATAGAGATGGTAGGGCAAGAACAGAATTATAAGGATGACGATATCCGGAATAGATTATTTCTGGCAAATGCACTGTTGCATGCCGCGAAAGTCACTAATACAATGGCAAGGAAAGAGCAGGCAATAAATCTGGCATTAAGTATAAATAGCGTTATTCTGAATGAAGTGACCCGGGATAACGCTGTCTCTATTGCACACCTCTATAACCTGTTATATCAGCAAACCTCGGTTGATGAGTTTAAAAAAGCTGCTGAAAATTTGATAGATAGAACTCTGGCAAAGGATCACGAAGAGGACATTGTACTGGAGCTATTGAATGACCGGAAGTACGGTCTTCATAATGGTCTGGCAGGAGCCGGTTTGGCTCTGATTGCTGCAATTGCAGATTTTGAACCGAAGTGGGATGAGGTTGCTTTTGTTTTCTCCTAAGTCTTTCCGGGGAGGTGGGCTGTTAAATTTTCGATTACAGACCCCTCCCAACCTCCCCAAAGTGGGGAGGGGCTGGTGCAATCCTCAAAGGAGTCTGCTTAAAATAGCAGAATAAATGTGCAACTATTCATAAATAGAACTGCGTTACAGCCCCCATTTTGGGGGTTGGGGGCCTGGAAGGTGAAGATTTAGTATGCACTACAAGAATTTGACATCCAATCCCGGCAAGGAAATTTAATGCAAACCCGTAAATAGGGACGAATTTATCCCGCTTATTACTTTATTATCATATCAATACCATGCAAATCAATTATATCATACTTGCACATGATAATCCCCGCCAACTCTTTCGTTTGGTGCAAAGACTAAGTGGTGATCAGGTTCGTTTTTATATTCACATTGACCTGAAATCGGATATGGATGTTTTTAAATCCATTTCACAAGTGAGCCAACAGGTGACATTTATAGACCGAAGGGAAAACTGTATATGGGGAGACATCAGCGTCGTGCGGGCTACTTTAAATTGTCTGGAACAGGTAATCTCAGATAGACGAACCGGCTATGTCGTCTTGATGAGTGGACAAGATTATCCGATAAAAAGCAATGAATATATTGCGGGTTTTTTCAGAAAACACTACGGCACAGATTACATTTCCATGTTTTCGCTTCCGAGTGCCAACTGGAAACAGGAAAGAGATGGGATGAACCGGGTGGAGTATTATAAGTTGAACCTATCCGACCAAAAGTTTGATGTTCGTATGGTACCACCTTTAACAGATTCCCGCATCTTTAAGCAGTTTGCTATGGCTCGAACAGAACGTGAGCTGGCAGCTCTCAATGAGAATCTGGAAACGCTGATGAAGCCGAGGAAAAAACCATCTTATATTCGTAAGTTCTATGGTGGAAGCCAATGGTGGGCACTCCCTATCGAAACAATTCGTTTTATCCGGACTTTTCTGGACACTCATCCAGATTATCTGGATTTTCACACCTACACATTTGTCCCGGATGAGTTGTTTTTTCATACCATCATTGGAAATAGTCCTGAATTATTAACCCAAACACAGGATTCAGTCACTTATGTGGACTGGGTGAGCAATGGCCCATTTCGACCAGCCACGTTTGATGTTAGTTATTATACCGAATTAATGGGGAGAAAAGAGCTGTTTGCCCGTAAGTTTGATGCAAATGTGGATTCATTGATTTTGGATAGATTGGAAGCAACTTTTAGAAAAGAGACAGAATATACAGAATTGACAGAAAAAGGATAAAATGAGTATCGTTTTAAACATCACATAAATTAGTTTGTATTATTCGCCCCCGTTGGGGACGTATTGCAGATGGTTAGTTTTCCACGGGTTTTACCCGTGGTTATTAAAATTTCGGTCTTTCAGACCTCTTGACATAGATCCGCGAAAGCAGGTAAATCTCAATAACCGTGAGTTAAACCCACGGCAAGGAAATGGCTCCACTTACTTAGTCCGTTGTCCAATATCAAAAACAGCTGAAGTTTATTCTGTGAATCTTGTTAATTCTGTCAAAATCATAAAATGAATATTTGAATGAAGTATTGTTTTTTTATCCTTGTTTTTATTTATTCTATCCAGTCGTTCCCCCAAAAGGAACAACGATCTCCCATAAAAATATTATCCCTTGATCAGGCCATTGAAGCTGCCACAGATAGTTCGCTGGTAGCCTTCAAAGCCAGGAACCTTTATCTTTCCGGATATTGGCAGTTCAAGACCTTTAAAGCAGAGCGTCTGCCTTCCCTGACGCTGGATATGTCCCCCTTTCAATATAACCGGAATATCGTGAAGCGGTATGATTCGCAAAACGATGTGGATATTTACAAATCGCAACAAAGCCTTTATTCGTCGGCCAATCTTACACTCAAACAGAATGTCGATCTGACAGGCGGGCGGTTTTTTATAGATACGGAGCTGGGCTACCTGAAAAACTTTGGGCTCAGCACGAGGGAGCAATATTCTTCCGTCCCGGTACGGATAGGGTATTCGCAATCGCTTTTCGGGTACAACAGCCTCAAATGGGAGAAACGGATAGAGCCGGTGCGCTATGAAAAGGTGAAAAAGGAGTTGCTGTACAACCTGGAGGAGATTGCGGAACAAACTTCGGAATACTATTTCGACCTGGCATTGAGTCAAACCCTGTATGACCTGGCCCGGCAAAATCTGGTCAACAGTGATACGCTGTACCGGATCGGGCAGGAGCGGTACAAGATTGGCTCGATATCGCAGTCGGACCTGTTGACGCTCAAGCTGAATCTGTTGAACTCCCGGAATGATATCAGCGATGCCGGGATCAGCTTAAAAAAGAGCTCTTTTACACTCGCCGCTCACCTGCGCTACGATACGGAGGCAACGTTTCAGCTTGCCTTGCCGACAAGGCCGTTGGGGGTATTTATTCCGGCAGGGGAGGCGCTCCGGTATGCCAAACTGAATAATCCGGCCGTGCCGGAACTGAAAGAGAGCATATTATCGGCACAGCAAAGCCTGGAGAAGACGCAGCGGGAGAGCCGGTTTTCGGCTTCCCTGTCAGCCAGTGTAGGATTTAACCAGGTGGCGACCAGTCTGTCGGATGCTTACCGCCGGCCATTGCAACAGGATGTGGTGTCGGTCAGCCTGAGTGTGCCGATCCTCGACTGGGGTGTGCGCAGGGGGAAAGTCAACATGGCGCGGAATAACCTGAATGTCGTCAATATTTCCGCCAAACAGACCGAACAAACGCTGGAGCAAGAGGTGCTGATGACGGTAAATGAATATAACGAACGCCAGACCCGCATACAATCGGCGGAAGAGGTGAAGCAGATAGCGGAACTGGCTTACGAGAAAACCAAGCAGCTTTTCGTAATCGGCAAAACGAATGTGGACGGGGTGAATCAGGCACTCAGTCGCCGGATACAGGCGGAAAGCAATTATATCGCCGCATTGAAAAGTTACTGGCTGAGTTATTATAAACTCCGGAAACTGACGTTGTATGATTTTGTGGCAGGGAAAACGATTTCAGCGGAGTATGAAAGAGGAGAAGGGTTTTGAGGGTTCTGAGTTTGTGTCTTAAAGCAGCAGTCCGGCTCTCTGAATATTTAGGTCAGTTGTTTCTGTATCGGCTCTGTTTTCTGTTTGTTTCGATTGAGTAATGAAAATGAAATAATATCGTATTTTTTTATCACATTGATTACACAGAGGTTCACAGAGTATTCCACAGAGTTCCACAGAGAACTATGGAAATATAGATTCTATACACAGTGAATAGACAGAGTCTAATAGAGAAAAAAGAAAAACCTCTGTGAATTCTATGACTTCTCTGTCAACTCTGTGTAAAATGTGACAATAAATTTGTCCTATTACTTAAATAGCTGTAATTTGTTTCTTTTTTATATTGAATTTGTGTATTTGTTTTTCTATTTGTTACATTTGTTTCTTTAAAAATGATGTTTGTTTACATGATTGTTATTTGAAGAAGATGAAAGTAGAGCAAATCAAATATTTCAGAAAATATATAGAAGAAGCGCGGCGGATGATCATTCCTTCAACGGATAGAAATGAAGAGTTGAGTACTTACTTCGAAAATTCTAAAAAGAGTTTCAGCAACACGAAATTTGAAAACCGGTATCACCTTTTTGAGCAGGAACTATCCGAGAATATCAAGTCTTATAGTGATGAAATGGTCATGGGATATCTGAACAGTTTGTTTGCCGACTTTCAGGAATGGGAGGGGTACGACGAATCTTTGACCGGAGCAATTATCCGGGAGGGGGATGATGTGGAGTTTCGGATTTCGCTGATGTATAAGGTTGAAAAGGTAAGAGAGAGTCTGGACAGACTTATGGAACGGGATGCTGACGGGAATTGTCCCGGGCTGACCGCATTCAGAAATAGCCTGCTGGAAAAAGAGTGGCAACAGAAAGTCGGGGAAAATACTCCGGACCATGATGAGCGGTTTAGTTTTAAACAGTTAAAGAACGACATAGATAAGCTGTCCGGAGCATTGGAAAAGATAAAGTTTATTACCTCCCGTTTGTTCGAATTTGAACAATGGCGCCTGCAATATGATAATCTGACGGATAATGACGGTGTACAAACGGATTATGATTACTCTTCAAAATTGTATCCTGACTTTAAGGAACTATGTGAATTGGAAATCGATAAGCAGAAGTCATTGCTTGACCTGGAAAAGCTGGAAGAAGAGTCTTATCCGGAGCCGGAAGAGGATGGCGCTGAATTGGATGAGGATCCGCTGGTGTGGAAAGCGAAGAGTACGCACCTGATTGAATTGGCTGTGGCTCTACATGAATGTGGGGCGATCGGGCTCAAAAGTGAAGGGTTGCTGACGCGAAAAGAGCTGCTGGACCGGTTTCAGAATTTCCTCAATATCGAAATCTCCGATGCCGAAAGTCTGCTCTCCCGGGCAACGGAGCGAAGTACGGAGAAAGCTCCATTTATATCAAAACTTAAACACCGGTTTTGTGCTTATTGTGATAATAAGCAGGAATCAAAAGTCAGATCTCTCAGATAATCCGGATAACTATCTCATTTTTTTACTTCTTCTTTAATTCTCCGGAATTAATCTTGTTTTCCATTGTTCGTATCGTGCTTTTTGTATGTTGGTAAGGCCGGGAGGCCTTTTTTTATTGACGAAAGCGGAGCTTGTTGTCGAACGGAATGTTGCTGACCCGGGGGGAGCCGGTAGGGTAGAAGTACAACCTTTGGGTTAGTTGGCTTATTTTTGTACAATTGGTATGTATATTAATATCAGTGTGTTGTAAGAAAAATACTTCAAGTTGAACTTCAAGTTGAATTTTTGCGTGAAGCACAATTTTTACTTTTACACCGGATTTATTTACCGGCCTATGATTATAAAGCCGGTGTTCCGTCTCACAACCACAATAATAATAACGCATGAAACGTAAGCCCCGTAAAGACCAACAACTAGAACTGATGCTGCTAAAGCTGAGCCAATATGAGAAAAAGATAGATTTCCTTACAGACCTGATAGTCCGGGTAATGGGCGGAGGGACAGTTTATGATAAGACGCTGACCCTGCCCGAAGCGTTAATCGCCCTGAATGTATCGAGAAATACGTTCCGTAAATTACGTCAGGAGGGACAGATACAATGTGTGGAAGGGGTAGGACGCAGGGTGCTGATATTGCAGTCGGAGATTAATGCTTACCTGGAAAAGGAGAGGGGGAGGTGATTTGGGATTTACAATTTACAGATTTGAGTTTACTCCGAAAAACCCTTTTGTGTCAATTTACCCCTAAATCCCCTTCCCGATCCCGATAGCTATCGGGACTATCGGGAGGGGACTTTGCGGAAGCACAATCATTGAGATTGGAGCATTAATTATCAATAAGAGAGCATTTGTCTTGCTGCAGTTTTAGTCCAGACTACAGTTCTTTTAACCATTTCAAGTCGTCTTTATCCAATTGGCTTTGATCAATAAGTCTCCCACGCTCTATATCCTTATCACTAAACTTCAACATCAGCACCTGCTCATCAGTAAGCTTAACGCGATCATCATCAACGACACTTCTTTCAAGAAGTTCGTACAAGGATGCCAGATAACGCTTATTTGAAATAGTCATAAGTTTATCAATGATATTATTCCGTATGTGATCTACTGTTGCCATATTGTTGTTTTTAAATAAAGCATATACTTACTCCTGAACAAATATATACGATTTATAGGATACAGTCAATGACTCTGACCTTTTTTATTGCATCTCTCCCACAGCACAGTTCGATTCCTGGATAATTACCCCTAATTGGCTCCGCCGATCTTCGATTCCCCTAAAGGGGACTTTGCGGAAGCACAATCATTAAGATTGGAGTATTAATCAGCTTGTTTACCTGACTCTATTGATGTAATCACACTCCCTCCCTCCCGATAGCTATCGGGATTAGGGGAGGGTCGGGGTGGGATCAGTTAATCGAGAGCTAAATTCAGACAATAATACAAACTAAATAGACTCACTCACTTACTTACTTACTTACTTACTTACTTACTTACTTACCACTTAAGTAATGAGAATGAAATAATATCGTATTATTTTATCACATTGATTACACAGAGGTTCACAGAGTATTACACAGAGTTCCACAGAGAACTATGGAAAAATAGATTCTATTACACAGAGAATAGGCAGAGTCTAATAGAGAAAAAGAAAAACCTCTGTGTAACTCTGTGATTTCTCTGTGCAACTCTGTGTAAAATGTGACAATAAATTTGTCCTACCACTTACCACTTACTCCTGTAGTGCAAAATAAATATAAAAGAAAATAGCCGTTATGACCCATGCGGGCTCCCATTGACCCGTGTGGGTCAAAATGTTGTTATATAGGGTGTTGAGGTGTTTTTGGTCATTTTTTTATCCGGAAAATGCCCTTTATATTTGCAGTGTCGAAGAGAAAAAGACGTCGTTCTTGGAAGACAAAAGAATTCATTTTAAACAATTAAAAAATTACGATTATGAGTATTAGTCAAAATCCATTGACCGGCCAGATGAAAAAATCGATGGCCAACTTTTCGACCTACACATTAAACGGTCAGAACATTATCCGTTCCAAATCATTTAACCGCAAAGATGCGAATAGCGCTGCACAGCAAGCCCACAGATCGGGATTTAAACTGATCGTGGATGAGTACAAGTCATTAGGCGGAATCGTGGAAATCGGTTTTCCAAACCGTCCCGAAACACAAACACCCTATAATGCCTTTATGGCGGCCAATCTGCCCGAAGCGATTGATCCTTCAGGGGCAGAACCGGTGATCGATTATGTAAAAATGATCGTTGCAGACGGGTCCTACACCGGAGTGATTGTGGAAAAAGCAGTAGTGGCAGAGGCGGGAATAACCGTAACCTACAAGTCGCAGATAGCTATTCGGAATGCTGAAGCGACCGATAAGGTAGTGGCTCTTGCCAAAACGACAGACGGTGCTGTGTATCTGACAGAAGCTGTACGGGGGAATATCGCTGCCGGTGAAATAACGATCGGCTGCCCGGATGTAACAAAAGGTGACATTGTGTATGTCTATCTGTTTGTGACCTCTCCCGACGGTAAGAAAGTTTCCCGATCGGTATATATACCGGTAGTGTAACGGATGATGAAGTTTCGGGCCTGAAATAAAACGAACCCCTTGCAGACGGAATCAGGCTGCAAGGGGTTTTTACTAATATCCGAGCGGCGGGTTTAAGAAATGATTGTTGTATTACTCTTTTTACTTACCCCCAACCCCCTGAAGGGGGCTTTTACAGTCTGCAATTTTGCAGCAAGTCTACAAAACAAGAACTTCACCAAGTCCCCTCCCGATAGCTATCGGGAAGGGGATTTCGGGGTAAAAAAAATAAATAATTATGGCAGAATTTTTACCGGCACTGAATATAGTGCTAGCCCATGAGGGTAAATACAGTATTGATCCGGATGATCCGGGGGGTGAAACCTACAAGGGGATAGCCCGGAATATGCATAGTAAATGGAACGGCTGGGTACAGATTGACTTGTATAAACGTCAATCGGGATTCCCTGCAAATCTGGAAAAAGATAGGACTCTACAGACTGAGATCGAGCGATTTTATCAGATCAACTATTGGGATAGAATATGCGGGGATCAGATTAAGAATCAGGCTATAGCGGAGTCTGTCTTTGATTTCGGGGTAAATGCCGGTGTTTCGGTGAGCGCTTCGCTGGCTCAAATAGTGGTAAATGCGGAGGTGGATGGTGTGATCGGAAATCAGTCGGTCGCTAAGATCAATGAAATTGATCCGGAGCATTTCCTGGCTGCGTTTACGGTGGCAAAAATAGCCCGTTATGTAGCGATTATCAGAAAACGACCTGCCAGCAAGAAGTACTTTTACGGATGGATATGCCGGGCATTAGAGTAAATGAACAATTAAATACACAAATCATTATGGGATTCTTAGCAAACCTGTTTTCCGGAGGAGCCGGAGACCTGGTGGATGCAGTAGGCAATACTATTGATAAACTCTCCACCACGAAAGAAGAAAAGATGCAACTGGAGCTGGAACTGAAAAAGGCCGGGATGCAATATCAACTCGAAACGCAGAAGCATTGTCTCGAAGAAGAGCAACAGTTATTTCAGGATATCGATAGCGCCCGCAAACGCAGTACTGCCGTCGAGACCGGTGAGAATGCTACCCGGTTGTCCAGGAATATCTCGTCTTATCTGGCGATTGGTGCTACGGTGTTGACATTCAGTCTGTTTTATATCATTCTCTTTCATTCCTGTACGCTGGATAGTAATTCGAAAGAAATTATTCTGTATATACTGGGTGTGTTGAGTGCAATCCTTACTCAAATATTCAGTTTCTATTTCGGGTCGTCGCAGGGAAGTACCGAAAAGAATAAGATCATACAGGGGATGAGTAAAATAGAGCTCTGACGGCGGACATAAAAGCCGGAAATGCCAATAATGACATTTATCTGTACAGGTTTCCAGCTCTTAGCTAATTCATTCTTTCTATTTTTGTCGGAATGAATAATAGACAGTATAAATGATTCGGATATAAAGTTATTCAACGATGGCGACTATTCGAAGGCTTGTGTGCTTCTACCCGGGTGGCCTCGTTGGTTTTTAATCAGGGCGTTTCAGGTTATTGTCTGGAAGCCCTTTTTTATGTTGTGAAATAATATTAAGTTTGCACTTGATAAATCTAAATTCATGAAGCCATACGAGTACAAAGTAGAAGATCTGTTAAAGTTAAAACAGGGAGATGAGCGGATATATAGTGCGATATATCAAAGCTACTTTTCCCGGTTTCGTGGATTTGCCAATTCTTATGTGCGGGATGAGTATATGGCTGAGAATATAGTACAGGACGCATTCACTTCATTGTGGGAAAACAGAGAGAATCTGGCTGAAGATTCCAATATTCCTTCTTATCTTCTTTCCATTATTAAAAATAAGGCGTTAAACCACTTAGCTCATTTGCAAACCCGCTATGCCGTGGAGGAAAAGATACTCACGCAGCAAGCGCGCGAAATAGAACTCCGCTGCCTTACCCTCCGAGCAACTGATCCCGAATCAATCTTTAGCAATGAAGTTCAGAGCCTTATTCGTCAGACCTTAAATAAATTGCCGGATCAAACCCGGCAGGTGCTCGAAATGAGTCGATTCGAACAATTGAGCAATAAAGAAATTGCATTACGCCTTAATATTTCTGTAAAAGGGGTTGAGTATCATGTTACTAAAGCCCTTAAATCTCTTCGTATCGGCCTCAAAGATTATATGGCCGCCTATTTCTTCTTCTTTTTATAAAAAAAATCACTTCCCCCTTTAGGGTTATTGTATTGCTCCTTGTTATAAAGATAAAGTAACTCCTTTTATTTATGAACAGGGAAATATTTATCCGTTATTTCAAAGGTCAGATTTCAACCGGGGAAGAGAAGATCTTACTCGATTGGATTGATCAATCGGAGGAAAATAAACAGGAGTTTATTGAAGCCCGGCGGGCCTGGGATCTGTTGTTGTTTTCTACACCCATTGAATCGGCTCAAAAAGCATCAATCTGGAATATCCGTAGAATTTCATATGAGATCGGTAAAATTGCAGCAGTCGTAGCTATTGTGTCTACGATAGCGTTTGTTGTGTTTAATCGTTACGAACATAAACGTGAGCAAATTAGCCAAACTATAGAAGCGCCGGCCGGACAAATGGTAAAGATCACTTTGCCGGACGGAACGAAGGTTTGGTTGAATAGTAAAACGAAACTCCAATATTCATTAGCATACGGTTCTGCGATTAGATATGTCAAACTGGACGGGGAGGCTTATTTCGAAGTTGCTCACGATAAAAAACATCCTTTTATTGTATCGACATCCCACTATGATGTAAAAGCCCTGGGTACCGCCTTTAATGTATATGCTTATAGCGAAAGTGGAAATAGCCGTTTTAGTACCAGCCTTGTTAATGGTAAAGTAAGTGTAACCGATCCGGTGACAAAAGAGGGGGTTTATTTAACTCCAAATCAAAAAGCAGTAATAGATCATGGAAAACTAATAAGCATAAGCAACAGTGCAAATGATGATATGCTTTGGAAAAGTGGTATCTATTCATTTAATGATATGCCGTTGGTTAATATTCTGGAGAGATTGGAACGATATTATGAAGTGACCATCGAAGTCAAAAGTAAAAATATCCTGAATTATACCTGTACCGGTAAATTCAGAAAGAATGAAGGGATTAACCATATTCTGGATGTGATAAAGACAGAGGTGAATTTTGAATATTCTTACGATAAAGAAAACCAGAAAGTGGTAATTTATAAATAGGTTATGGTTTTTAAGGTGAGAATCGATTGAAGAAGCCGATCGAAGGCTTTGTTTTAAGAAAGTTAGCCGGGGATGCGCCACCCCGGAGCTTTGTGTGTATATCTTGTTCATTAAATCTAATATAGGCGAGAATGTAGTAATGTTAACCGAATGCTATGAGTTTGCTTACCCAAAAGCAATGAATATAGCAAGTATTCAAAAAATTATTTAGTAAACTTTATTCTATGAAAAACAAAACTCTAACTAGAAAAAGATCGTCGAAGTTCTTTTTGTTAAAGACGGTCTGTTTATTGGTTTTATTCATGACCGCACAATTGACCTTTGCACAGAATCTCACTGTGAAAGGGAGTGTGAAAGACAATCAGGGGAATCCTCTACCCGGTGTAACTGTTGTCGTGCAGGGCACTAAACAAGGTACAATTACTGATGTTAATGGTAATTATACAATCTCTGTTCCCTCAGCAAAAGCTGTGCTGGGATTTTCTTTCATCGGAATGGAACCACAACGTATCGTGGTAGGAAACAAACCTTCGATAAATGTAAGATTAATCGATTCATCAGTCGCGCTTGGTGAAGTAGTCTCTATTGGTTACGCCAGAGTGAAAAAGAGTGATGTGACCGGTGCAATGACGCAAATTTCTGAGAAGGCATTGAAGGAACGACCTGTGCAAAATGCCGTTAATGCAATACAAGGAAAAGCGGCAGGTGTTGACGTTGTCACTAATACCCGACCTGGAACTGTTTCAAGTGTAACTATCCGGGGAAATCGATCTATTAGTGGTAATAACAACCCTCTTTATGTAGTCGATGGTGTTATCTTAATGGGGGATATGAATGACCTCAACCCGAATGATATCGCGTCAATTGAAATCCTGAAAGATGCATCTTCAACAGCGATTTATGGTTCTCGTGGTGCAAACGGTGTAATTTTGATCACTACTAAAAGCGGTAAAAAAGGCAAAGTGAATATCGATTACAACGGTACGATTTCATTTGATCGTATCAATTCCACTACCGATTGGGCAAGTGCTGGTGAAATGTTAGACCGGATGCGTTTGGCGGAAATCAATGGAGGAACCTATACTTTAGGCACTACAGCATTGAAATATCCTAATCCGGCTGCCGATATAGCAAAGTTTGGAAATTCGGATGTTGCTACCATTGCAGCATTACGCAAAGCTTATGAGTGGAATGATGATTCATCGGTAAAGACCCGTCCAAGTACTGCAGAAGAAATTGCTGCAGGATATCCGGCAGAGGTTCCAATGTATAATTCTGGTAGTATTCCTACTACAGACTGGATCGGTAAATTAACCCGTACCGGAATTACAAACAACCATCAAATTGGACTCTCTTCCGGATCTGACAATTCTAAATTATATCTCTCATTGGGATATTACGGTAATGAAGGAACACAGGAAAATCAAGGATATACACGATATACAGCTCGCTTAAACGGAGATATTTCACCCAGAAAATGGTTAACAGTCGGCACGTCATTAAATGCAACATACAGTGAACAAGAATATGGAAACATCATCCGTTCGGGTAGTGCAACCGGAGCTAATGATGCTTATGGTATTGCATTGAGCCAATACCTGATGGCTCAACCTTATGATGAGAATGGAAAGCTTATTGAATATCCGGGTAATAACAAATCAATCCCTGTATGGAACCCTTATATTGACCGTGATAATACAGAAGACTTAACCCGCATTGCCAATATTCAGGCCAATGCCTATGGGGATGTAACATTTACTCCATGGTTGAGATACCATATTAATTTTGGTTCAAACTATCGGACATCACGTGCTGGCACATGGCAGGGTTCTCAAGCTACTTTGAGAAGAACAGCAACACCTCAAACAGCCGCTGCTACCTACAACTCAAGTGACACTTTCCGTTACCTGATCGAAAACTTACTGTATTTCAATAAAAAAATCGGGGTACATGATTTGGGTGCTACCTTAATGCAATCAGCAGAGTATAATAGATCAGAGAGCTCATATATCAATGCTTCAAAAATATTCTATGACGCATCAAAATGGTACAATCTAAAAGCCAATTTAAATGGGAATCCCGATGACTACGGTTCTGGTTTTGTGGAAAGTCAACTCCAATCTTATATGGCACGTGTAAACTACTCTTTAATGGATCGGTACTTGCTCACAGCTTCGTTACGGGCTGATGGATCGTCTATGTTGGCTCCAGGCCATAAATGGGCGACATTCCCATCGCTTGCAGTTGCCTGGAAAATGCAGGAAGAACCGTGGATGAAGAAGCTTGAATTCATTGACGAAATGAAACTGCGTTTTGGTATGGGTACTTCGGGTAGTTCTGCAGTAGGAGCATATGCTTCTGCAGGCCCATTGGCACAATACAACTATGTATTTGGAACAACACCGGCCATCGGTATGCTTCCCTACACCATGCCTAATCCGCTTTTAACCTGGGAAAGAACAACTCAATATAACCTTGGACTTGATTTCGAAATATTGAAACGAAGAATCACCGGTTCTGTGGAAGCTTATCTTTCCAATACCGGAAAAATCATATTGGACCGGAGTATTCTTCCGATTACCGGATTTGTGGCAATAAAAGACAATATCGGGAAAACGCGTAATGTTGGTTTGGAAGTTACGGTATCTAGTAAAAATATTGTCACTAAAGATTTTACATGGTCTTCAGACTTTAGTTTTTCTACCAACAAGAATGAAATTCTGGAATTGGTAAATGGAAAACAAGATATGAAAGGGAATGGATGGTATATTGGTCAACCGATTAGCGTGTTTCGCTCATATAAACTCAATGGTCTTTGGCAAAACACAACAGAAGATTTAGCCGAAATTGCCAAATGGAAATTAAATGGATATGATTTCCAACCGGGTCAATACAAACCTGTAGAGCAAGGTACTCCTGATTATAAATTGACAGATGACGACAAAGTATTTGTTGGATCTACCGATCCTAAATGTGTGTTGGGATTAACTAATACGTTTAACTATAAAAACATTGAACTTAGCTTTTTTCTTTACTCTCGTTTAGGTCAGAAATATTTCTCTTCATTGATTCCTGCAGGTTCTTCCGGCGGCAGCTATGTAGGATATGGCAGACACGTTGATGCGAGTGAATTCTGGTCACCGACCAATACAGGAGCTAAGTATCCACAACCAACCACCGCGAAAGTTAATGGTGACGTAACCAGAGCTTCTTACATTAATAACGGCTCATTTATGATTGTCAGAAACATTTCTTTAGGATATAAAATTCCTCAAAGATGGATTCAAAAAGCAAATATTAACAGTTTGCAGGTTTTTGCACAGGTGTTGAATCCTTTCATTTTTGGTGGAGAAGTTGTTAAAGCGGGTCTAAATCCAGACGATACCAATGGATGGACTAGCGTAAATAGTGTTGGTGATCCGACTGGTGGTACAAATAATAACACGATGATGATTACCAATTATGTAATGGGTGTTAGAGTCGGTTTTTAATTTATAACCTATAATCATAGAGAAATGAAAAAATATATTTTAATGTCGCTCTTGATGGCGGCGCTATTTTCGTGTAAGGATTTTTTGGAAGAAAAAGCCGTTACAACCTTAACGCAGGATTACTACAAAACCGCAGATGGGTTACAGACTTTAGTCAAAGGAAGTTATCAGATACTTCGTTTCAAACCTGACTACAATCAGGGTCAGTATCTTTTCGGGATTGGTTCAGATGTTGAAACCTATTCGTGGTCAAATGCTGATCGTATTGCTTTGGGTGGATACAATCCCAGTGGTTGGGATGCCTCTTCTACAGGGACTCGCATAGCACCCTTAACTAATAGTATGATTGGTGCTTCAAGTGGAGGATTTACAGAAGGTGCCTACCCTGAAATTGGTCGATGCAATCTCTTTTTTGAAAATTACGCTAAACTGGATGCAGCTACACAAACCAGCTTAGCCGGAAGAAAAGGCGAAATGTTATTCCTAAGATCTTATGCCTATTTCCTGGTGACAAACGTTCTGGGGGATGCGCCTCTTATCCTGCACAGTTTCTCCGGCATGCCTGAAAACTTTAATTTTCAGAAAGAAAAGATGGAGGTTATCTATAATCAGATTATCGGAGATATGAGAAATGCAGTTAATTTATTACCTGCAACTACTACAGAATTGGGACGCATTACCAAGCCGGCCGCTGCCCATCTTTTATCCAAGCTTTATCTGGTTCGTGCTCAGGGGGCTGAATTCCAAAATAGTGCTGAGCCCACACTTAAAGCATTGTACAAAGGGACAGTTGCGACAGATTTAGATTCTTCTATTTACTACTCAACGATGGTGATTGATCAAATGGCACCTTCAAATGCAACATACGGTGGGCTTTCTACTGATTTTGCTGCACTTTGGACCAGCAATACAGGTTATACTCGTGATGGTCAAAAAGAAATTCTTCTATCTGCACAGTATGAGCCAACTCAAACTTACGATGGCCGTTATGGTAATACATTAGTTCACTTATACAATAGTAATCATACAACACTTAGAGCTTGTACTCCCCGTACTTTGGATTATGGTCGTCCGTATGCAACAGCTGGTGCTTCCGACTGGGGTTATGATATGTACACTGACCGCGCAAATGATTCACGTTATTACAAAACTTATCTGACCGACTATATTGCGACTGATGCGACTGAAGCCGGAGGTAAACCCTGGGATAAAGCCACTGCTTATTACTATAATAATTATCTAAAAAGTCCTGGCGCTGATGCAGCAACTGTAAGTACAAAAAGTAAAATTAAGTACAAATCGCGTTCTATCGTTTACATTGAGAACTCTAAAGATCAGCCCTTAGACTCTTTATGGGTAGCAAGTCAACCTTATATTATGATGGTAAGATGGATGGCAGGAAGTCCGAATAATGCAGGCTATTTCAATGCTGACGGAACACCGAAATCCGGTGCTATGATTGATCCGAAGAACCCGATCGTTACTGATATGACCGGTCGGAAAATCATGTATCGTGTAAGTGGTGATAAAGGAAATGCCTTTGGTCTTGATCGGGGTACAGATGTTGCACAATGGTATATGAGTCCTAAAAAATGGTTAGATCCCTATAGAGGTAAATCTACCGATGCAAATGGTAACGGTTCTATTGATATTCCATTGTTCCGTTTAGCCGAGACTTATCTGATTCGTGCAGAAGCACGTGGCCGTAAAGGTGATTTTGCCGGAGCTATCAGCGATGTTAATGTATTGCGCAAACGTGCGGCATATCATGCTGGAGAGACTCGTTCTGACGTATTGGTAAATCTTGAACCCGCCGTTGTTTCAGGCAAACTTTCTATTCCAGCTTCAGAGAAAGTTGCACCTTACTCTGTTACAGCCGATTCATATGATAAGATTAAAGTGGATGGTACGGAATGGGAAGCAGGTAGTGCAAAAGCTAAACTGGAAAATTATCCGCCGACTGCTACGAATCTGTTTGTTCAGTTTATTTACAACGAGCGTGCGCGTGAGTTGATTTTTGAATTGACTAATGTAGAAGATTTGCATAATGCAGGGATTTTGTATGATCGTGTTTATTACCGCGACATGATGGGTGCACCCGCATCGTCAACAGGTACAGCTAACTTCCCCTTCCCGAAAGATGATATTTCGAAAACTAACGGAGCTTTAGGAATAGGAAAAGGAACCTGGGATAGAAAATACACATTCAAGCCATGGCCGCAGACTTACCTGGATCTTTTGACTGATGATAAAAATAATCCGTTGGATGCAGCAGCTAAAAAAGCATATCAAAATTACGGATATTAATCTGGATTGAAGATGGTAAATTAAATTGATGGTTTATTGAAAATTAGGCTGTAAAAGAGGGATTTTCCTTTTTTACAGCCTTTTTTTATTGATAAAGGATTCTGTAAAATACTAATATCCTCTTTTTTTCTTATATTGCTCCCTAGAATAATCTACTGAAATTGTATGGTTTGATGCCATGATTTTTTTTTCTCATTTTAAAATGAAAATTTTTGATGATAAATACAACCTACCGTATTACGTCCAAACAGAAACTGCAACTCAATATTTTTGTAATATGAGACTTTCATTTAAAATTTTGCTCTTGGGGATTCTTCTTTTAACAACTGATCTATATTCTCAAAGTAATAAAGTAACCTTAAACCTGAAGAATGCCAAAATCAAGGATGTTTTTAATGAAATAGAAAAGCAGACGGATTATCTGTTCTTTTTTTCCAAAGACAAAATAAATACTGAATCTACTGTTACGGTTGTTGTTGAAAATAAATCAGTTATAGAAGTTCTGAATGAAATATTCAAAGGGACCGCTATCCGGTTTGCAGTGGTCCAAAACCATATTGTCGTTACTAACGAATCTGTTCGTGCCAATGCAGATGCCAATAATCAATCTTCTCAATATCATAAGCTTAAGATTCCCGGGATAGTTAAAGATCAGAATGGAGCTCCTTTAATCGGTGTAACTGTCAGAATAAAAGGTGCGAATGTAGGAACAGTGACTGATAATCAAGGCAATTTTGTTTTAGAGGTTCCTTCTGAAACGAGCGTTTTGCAGTTTTCATATATAGGATATAGTCAGTCTGATAGAGTGGTAGGAAAGACTTCATTTCTGGAAATAACTATGAATGAAATAGCCCAAACACTGGATGAATTAGTGGTGATTGGTTATGGAGCTGTGAAAAAGAGCGATATTACAGGAGCCTTGGTTTCTGTTTCGGCAAAGCAGATCGAGTCAGTTTCAGTCAAAGATATCACCTCGGCTCTGCAAGGGAATGCAGCAGGGGTGGATATTGGTAATACCGCAACCCAACCCGGAACAATACCGCAAATCCGGATTCGCGGCAATCGGTCAATATCGGCAGGGAACGAACCATTATACGTATTAGACGGCATTCCGTTAACAGGTGGCATTGCAGAAATCAGTCCGGGGGATATTGAATCCATGGAAGTGCTGAAGGATGCGTCGGCAACCGCAATTTATGGATCCCGGGGAGCCAATGGCGTGATTCTTATCAACTCCAAACAGGGCGCAAAGGGGACATCGTCGGTATCATACGATAGCTATCTCTCTTTTGATACACGGTTAGTCAAACCGGATATGATGAATGGAGGGCAATTTGCAGAGATGGTTCGAGAAGCGAACCGGGCTGCCGGTCGATATTCAACGCCTTATCCAGACCCGAGGCAGGACTATTATGGAGCTTCTACATTTTATGCCACTAAAGACCCTGCCGGTTGGGAGCAAATAGCACGGGCTTATGAATGGGTTGATAAAGCCAATCTGATTCCGAAAATGCGAGCAACTACGGATGAGGAAAAAGTTCAGTGGGGCGTCAGTCAGGTACCTGTATATGATGCAAGTAAAGTAGGAGGTTATAACTGGCTTTCGCAAGCATTAAGAACCGGTGTAACTCACAATCATCAACTGAGTTCAACTTTTGGTTCAGATAAAATACGAGCCCTTTTCTCTGCCGGGTACTTAAATCAGGAAGGGATTGTGAAAACGCAGGGATTTGAGCGGTTGACGTTGCGTTTGAACACAAATTTCCAGGTTAATGAATGGATTAAGTTTGGCGTTCAAAATATGGCTTCACTGGCAGTGAAGGAGAATAATGTGGATATGTATACCAAAATGAGAAGCCAACTACCTTATGCTGTACCTTACGATGCGAACGGAAAATTCGTTCAATATCCCGGAGGGAGTGGCCGAATCTATAATTCCATAAATGACCCGGATTATTCATTCAATGAAGATCGTACAACGCGCTATCTGGGAACCTTCTTTACGGAACTACAGCTGCCTTTGAATTTCAAATTCAGGGCAAACGTTGGTATTGACTATAAGTATTACCGGAATGGCCAGTTTAATGATGTTGGGGCTACTAACTCTCAGGGAAGTGTAATTACCCAAAGCACTGCACGTTATTATCAGAATCATGATTTAGCTTTTACATGGGATAATCTGCTTTACTATGATAAAATAGTCGGAAAACATACTTTTGGATTGACCTTGCTGGAAAGCATAGAGGGCGCAAGAACTGAAGGTTCAGAGATTCGTGCTTCTGATTTACCCTATTCATCTCAAAAATGGTATAATATTGGTTCTACGGATAAGAATGCGGCTGATTATTTCGGGTCGTGGTACTCGAAGCAGGCCCGGCAATCTTTTATGGGAAGATTAAATTATAATTTCAAGGGGAAATATCTGGTCACGCTCTCAAATCGCTGGGACGGATCTTCCGTATTGGCTGAAAGACATAAATGGGCTACTTTTCCTTCCACGGCACTGGCCTGGAAAGTAAGTGAAGAAGATTTTTTGAGGAACAACAAACTCATAAACAATTTAAAGATTCGGCTGGGTTACGGTCAAACAGGTAATTCCGCAATCAATCCTTATCAAACCGGAGGTACATTGGTCAGAACGGTTTATGTATTTGGTGAAACAGCAGCTTCTGGGTACGGATTTGGATCTTTAGGATCAATGCAGGGAAGTATGACAAATCAAAATCTGGGATGGGAAAAGTCTACACAATCCAATTTAGGTATTGATTTTGGATTAGTCAAGAACAGAATCTCCGGAGCCATTGATCTATATCTTGCAAAAACGACAGACCTGTTGTTAAATCAAATAATTCCATCTACAAACGGTTTTACCTCATGGATTAATAATATTGGTGCAACACAAAACAAAGGAATTGAGATAACATTACATACTGTAAATATTGATAAGAAAAAGTTTGAATGGTCTACTGATTTCAGTTTTACCAGCAATAAAGAAAAGATTGTAGAATTGTCAAATGGAAAGCAGGATGATATAGCAAACCTTTGGTTTATCGGACAACCTATCAACGTTTTCTACGACTATCAGTACGATGGCATTTGGAGTACCACAGATGCGGATAAGTCTGAAATAGCAAAGTTTGCCGTCAAAGGCTCCAGTTTTACCCCGGGATCCATTCGTGTTAAAGATCAGAATGGAGACTATAAGATTGATGCAAATGATAAAGTGATCCTGGGTACAAGTGTTCCCAAATGGTCGGTTGGTGTAACCAATAATTTCAGTTATGGAGAATTTGATCTTTCATGTATGCTTTTTACCCGGGTAGGTCAAATGTTGAGTAGCAATTCATATAAACCGACATTATCCGGAATCTTCCAGTGCAGGAATGTAAACTATTGGACTCCTACAAACCAAAATGCGGAATATCCCCGGCCCAATGTGCTTCAAGAGTCCCCCAATTATATCTCATCGATGGGCTATCGCTCCGGTTCGTTCCTGAAAGTCAAAAATATTAGTCTAAGCTATACTTTACCCAAAGAATTGATCGGCAAAGCAAAGCTCAAGAAGATGTCCGTTTATCTGAAAGTCGTTAACCCTTTTGTTTTCTCAGATCATTTTGAAGGGCTGGATCCCGAAGGAGATGTCCTGAGCTATAAAAGTGTTGTCTGTGGACTTAAACTTTCTCTATGATACAAAACAGAAGGTATGTAATGAAAAAAACAATTACAATATTAGTCTCTGTAGTACTAATGTTTTCTTCCTGCAACGACTATTTGAAGGAAGAAGAAGTCAGTACATTAACATCCGGTTACCTGAAGACAGAACAAGGGATTGAAGACCTGACACGAGCCTGTTATGAAGGAGTTCGTTTCATATTTAGTTATGAATGGAGCTATTGCCTGACTAGTTTCGGATTAGATGAATATACCTATGGATCTCAAACTTCATGGATCTATTACAATACCTATGATCCCGCGAATTACAATTCGGCTCCCCCGATAAGCGGAGGGATTACAGAGTTGTGGAACACCTCGTATGCGATGATCAACAACTGCAATGCCGGTATCGAAGGAATACCCAAAGTCCAGTTCCTGAATCATCCCGAGAATGCAATCATTCGCATGGGGGAGTTGCGGTTTCTGAGAGCGCTTTACTATTTTAACCTCGTACAACAATACGGTGGTGTTCCTCTGGTACTTAAAAGCTACAGTGAGCCACAATGGGAGTTTACACGCGCATCGGTAGCAGATGTATACCGGTCAATCATTTCCGATTTGAGGTATGCATCCGAAAATCTGCCACCGACAACTACCGAATACGGTCGTGCTTTACAGGGTGCAGCACAACATTATCTGGCCAAAGTGTACCTGACTCGTGCCAGTGCCGTAAGTGAATCCAGAGGAGCTCAGCCAACAGATCCCGATAGCTGCATTTATTTTGCTGATCAGGTAATCAGGAGTCATACATTCGCCTTAGAGGAAGATTATGGACAGATATTTGGTGTTCCCACCTATATTAAATCAAGCAACTCGGTTGCATTATCCGTCGGAAAGAATTACAAAAGTAAAGAGGTTCTATTTTCCGCACAGTTTGATGATGCCAAAGCGAATATGGGGCGGTACGGAAATTCTACACATCTTTATTGGCTCATTCAATACGATACTCAGCCCGGCATGATTCGCGATATGTTTGGCCGACCCTATCGACGCTTGACTGTTACTGATTATACTCTGGATGTTTTTGATATAAGAAACGATTCCAGATTCTCAAAGACTTTCAAAATGATGTTCAATAGCAACAGTAAAACAAATGCAGATAATAATACCTGGACTGCTGCAAATGCTCCGTCAACCGGCCTCATAGGCAAACCAAGATTTTCATTGGGAGATACAGCATTTGTTATTGTCTTAAACGATAGTTTATCGGCGATGACAGACGTTGAAATGGATAAGAAGTTTCGTTATAAAGTTTGGCCGCGCTATAAGAAGGATGTTTCGGGGAAAGTGGTGAGCGGATTTACCCGCGATATTTCACCCTGCATGATCAAGCAAGAGGATCCTTACCGGGCCAGTGTTAATGAAACGATGGGGACCAAAGACGGCGTATTAGCTCGTTTGGGTGAAACATATCTGATCATAGCCGAAGCATACGGTCGCAAAGGCAATTTTCAGAAGGCTTGCGATTATATCAATGTATTACGTGAAAGGGCCTCATTTAAAGCAGGAGAAAAGAAATCTTTGCATTGGTATTTTGAAGGAGGAGAGAGAGCCAATGCGAATGGTAGTTACGATAAGATGAAGGTTGTTCCTGAATACTTTACTACTTCAAGCTACGATAAACAAGAAATGTTTGATAAAGTGAATGCTACAACACCACAGGATCGCTTTATCCATTTTATGCTCAATGAAAGAACCCGTGAAATGACCGGCGAACTAAATCGTTGGAGCGATTTACAAAGAACCGAAACATTCTATGTGCGCACCAAAGCATTTAATAAATTCCCGAATTCAACTGTGAGCGATGCGACGAATTTACATCCGTATCATCAGCTTCGCCCTATACCTCAATCCTGGCTCGATGCGATTCATAAAGATGGGAGACCATTGACCGCTGATGAAAAGAAAGCGATGCAGAATACGGGGTTTTAATGATGCCTTTCGGGTGAAGGAGGCTATTCCTCAGTTGCAGGAGAGTCACTTCAAAGATTGAAATCCATATGCTGACAGTAAAGAAATCAACAAAACTAGAGCATGTCTTCAGTCTTTTTATTGTTATCTTTATTTTAAGCAATATGCTCAACCCGACCATGTCAGACCGAATCATTTTACTCAATAACCAGCCAGTCACTGAAGGCAAGCTGGTAGTCTATTGGATGAGCCGCGACCAACGCGTGTGGGACAATCACGCCCTGTTGGCAGCCGGGCAACTGGCAGTCGCAAGCGGAAAGCAACTTCGTGTTCTCTTCTGCCTGAATGAGAAATTCCCCGGAGCCAACCTGCGCTCTTTTGATTTTATGTTACGGGGGCTGGAGCAGTTGGCACAAAGCTTGTCGGAGTTAGGCATCCGTTTTGATCTGTTGCGGGGCGAGCCCTCCGTTGAGGTCGTCCGGTATCTGGTGGAGAATGATTGTGCAGCGTTATTCTCCGACTTTGATCCGTTGCGGGTGAAGCGGCAATGGAAGGAGGCGGTCAATCGTGCGATAAACATCGCCCATTATGAAGTGGATGCGCACAATATTGTCCCCTGCCGCATCGCATCGCCGAAGCAAGAGTACGGGGCTTACACGCTTCGTCCGAAGATTAACCGGCTACTCCCGTTTTATCGGAATGATCTGGCGGTACTTTCGGCGCAAGTGGAATTGTTGAAACGAGTAGGGGAAGGTGACGTTACGAATGCTTTTTCCGCTGAAACTCTTTTAGGGGAAATGCATTTGGATCGCTCCGTGACGGCTTTGCCGCTATCTTCCGGTGAATCGGCTGCACAGAAAGCCATGATAAATTTTATTTCCGACAAACTGACCGGTTACGACGAACTGCGCAATCTGCCCGAGCTGGATCATCAGTCTGACCTTTCGCCCTATCTCCATTTTGGACAACTATCTGCTCAACGACTGGCGCTGGAAGTGCAAAAGGCCGATGTACAGGCGAATGACCGTGACGCTTTTCTCGAACAACTCATCATTCGGCGGGAGCTTTCGGATAATTATTGCTTCTATAATCCCGATTACGACAAATGGGAAGGCGCGCCCACCTGGGCCAGAGAGTCATTGCTGCAGCACGCTTCTGATGAACGTGAATATATCTACGATATTACAGTTTTGGAAAGAGCACAGACGCATGATCTGCTTTGGAATGCAGCACAAATACAGTTAATCCGGTCGGGTAAGATTCACGGCTATATGCGGATGTATTGGGCGAAAAAGATTCTGGAATGGACGACGTCGCCACAGGAAGCTTTGCAGATCGCGATTTACCTGAATGATAAATACGCCTTGGATGGGCGCGATCCCAACGGTTATGTCGGATGCCAGTGGGCAATCTGCGGGGTGCATGACCGTCCCTGGACTACGCGTCCTGTTTTCGGCAAAATCCGGTTTATGAACGATAAGGGATGTAAGCGGAAGTTTGATGTGGATGCTTATGTGAAAAGGTGGATAAAGAAAGAATCTGACAGATTTTAGACACCTGACTTTATACAACTCGGTGCCCAACAAACCGAAGTGTGGTGGTTGGGAAAGAGCAGAGGTGTTAGCCGAACGACTGAGTGCAGTTTCCTGATTGGCGTGCGTTTTGTAATCTAATAAGCCAGTCTTTCTCCCTTGATAACATTATAAATCGTCTTCCAGATTATCAGGAGATCTAAACCAAATGTCCATTTCTGAATGTACCAGATATCCAGTCTGATGCGACCGGTCATCTGGTGCAATTCTTTGGTTTCACCCCTGAAGCCCCGAACCTGAGCCAAACCGGTAATGCCCGGCTTCACAAGGTGCCGATTCATATAATTCCTGATCTGTCCGGAATAGTCTTCGGTATGTTTGAGCATATGTGGACGGGGCCCAACCACCGACATATGTCCCATCAATACATTCCAGAATTGAGGTAGTTCATCGATATTGGTTTTGCGAAGAAAATTACCGACCTTCGTCTTACGCGGATCATTCTCCCGGGCTTGTAATATATCCGAAGCTGCATTGATCCGCATAGACCTGAACTTGTAACAATTGAAATCTTCACCATGCAGACCTGTTCGTTTTTGTACGAAAAGTATCGGGCCGGGTGACGATAATTTAATAGCTATGGCTGTGATTATAAATACAACAGGCAAAATAAATACCAACACAAATAGTGAGAAAACGATATCAAATACCCGTTTGATCCAGCAATTAGCACATTTATCCGATGGCTCTCTTGCCTCAGTTAGCTCTTTTGTTTCTTGGTAAGGATTATGCATGATTACTAAAATTTACATGGGTCTGCATATAATATATCCGGTATTGTTTTTCTCTCTTGTTACAATCGTTGCATTCGAAAAAACCTGATTAAACAACCGTGCAAATTTAAACTTTAACCTACGTAATATTAATACCTAAAACACTATAAACAGTTGATATAGACCCTAAAAACATTAGTATAAACCCTGAAAAAAGGAAAGCCTGCATAATATTTTTACTTATGCAGGCTTTCCTTTTGAAGAAACAGTATCGTATATAAATACGAGGTTTAGCTATGATCAAATCTGTACCAACTTATTTTTAATAGCAAAAAGGACCAGATTGATCGTATTTTTGGCATTCGTTTTTTTTAGCAACGAAGAGCGGTGCGCTTCTACAGTCTTGATACTTCGGAAAATCCGATCTGCAATTTCCGACGCGGTAAAACCCTCGCAGAAGTATCGGAGTACTTCATACTCTTTGTCAGACAAATTCAGATTGCTCATGGGTAACTGTTGAGGAATGGGCAATTGTTCAGCATTTAGGTTTACT
This sequence comes from Bacteroidales bacterium, assembly GCA_963668555.2. Taxonomy (GTDB): domain Bacteria; phylum Bacteroidota; class Bacteroidia; order Bacteroidales; family UBA7332; genus CAXXIC01. The sequence continues at coordinate 1,010,674 of CAXXIC010000001.1, read as the reverse complement.
ATAATCTGGCGCAGTAACTCATTCGAGAAATAGGTATCTCCGCTTACCACGTTTTTAATCGCTCGTTCAAACTCCTTTTTACCGGATGTTTTTAGTACAAAACCCATAGCACCGGCATTTACCATTTCGAAATAATTTGCTTTATCGCTTAACATGGTCAGTGTCAGTATTTTTATTTCAGGTCGAATTTCTTTAGCTTTCCGGGTTGCCTCCAATCCACCCATTACAGGCATCTCAATATCCATGATTACCAGATCTGGATTATGTAGCTCCAATAGATCGAGAAATTCCTGGCCATTTTGTGCCTCGGCAATCACGATGCCTAATCCTTCATTCTCAATAAGAAGTTTTATTCCTTCCCGAAAAAGAGAATGGTCATCAACTATAATTATTTTATCCATAATTTTCATCTCGCTGGTTACCAGACTTAAATGTAAACAATAGGTGCATGCACACAAAATCATCAACACCAAAAACATTAGATTTTCAGATTGACTCTCAAAAATAGCAATTCTTCGCGTAAAATTATGCATTTATGACGAATACTAAATGATGAAAACGAAACCAGACTTAATTATTGAAACAGCTTTCTTATTTTTAGCAGTCATTTACTCATATCTCTACACAGGAGTCTGTAATCGCCGCTTTGCGTGTAACTGACTCCCCTCTACATTTAGGAGAGGAGCAGGGGGCAGGTTGGGTTAGATAAATATTTATATCTTTGTATTGTGCGGAGGAGTCCCCCACCTTTTTCTGCTAAAGTACTGATATAATGAAGATGTATTCTGAGAAAGGTTAGGTGATTTAATGGATTTTATACTATTAAATAGAAACGCATTGTCTCTCTGTAGTGCGCTAAGATTGAACTTGTGTTTTTTATCAATTCCAAAACAAAACAATAATCCCGGATTTCATTGACTTCGACTCCTTAATTTATGAAAAAAGAAATAAGTCCAACATCTGTCCATCTCATTCAAAAAGCGAAAGAATTCATTAATGCAAAAATGATAGGTGTTGAAACAGGTGCCGAAGACAACGAGGTTGTCGCTTTGATAAAAGAGCTTCTCGAACGGCAAGAACAACTTGAGCAGGAAAAAGCAACACTTATTGATACTGCCTCATACTTCCACAAAGAACAAATCTACCACAACGATATTCTCAATAATCAGCCGGCCGGCTTGTATCGTATACGTGTTTCCCCTTCCAGAAAAAGTAAAGAGAAAGATCGGATTAAAGCGTTGAAAAGTCTTTACAGTGTTGAGTTTGTCAGTGAACGATTTTGTCAGATACTGGAGACTTCGTGCGAAATATACGAACAGAATCCCGATTTAATATTCGAACTCGTACACCCTGACGATAAAGCATCATTCGTCAATGATAACGAAAAAGCAAACGCCAGTTTGATGAAGTTTCGTTGGGAAGGGCGACTGCTGATTAACAATCGGATTATGTGGGTCCGATTAGAGTCTGTTCCCCGGAAACTGGACAACGAAGATGTATTCTGGACAGGAGCGCTCTACGATATTACCGATCAAAAACGAACAGAAGAAGAGCTAAACGAAACCCGGCTGGAGCTGGAGAAGGTGCTCGAAGGTGCTAATGTAGGTACCCTGGAGTGGAATGTGCAGACCGGGAAAATCAGATTCAATTCCATTTGGGCTCACAATCTGGGATACTCGAAGACCGAAATCAAACTGGGTCTCTTATTGTTTCGACGCAAAGGATGGAAATTTATCACTCATCCCGATGATATACCCTATGCGGAGGAGATGCTGAAACGTCATTTTTCGGGCGAACTACCTCAGCATTCGATAGAGGTACGCATGCGCCACAAAAAGGGACATTGGATATGGATCAGACAGGAAGGGAAAGTGAAAACATGGACTTCAGACGGGAAGCCTCTGTTGATGTATGGTACACATACAAACATTACCAAGCGAAAAGAGATGGAGCTTAGGTTGCGTGAAAATGAAGAAAAATACCGTATCCTTTTTGCTAATAATCCGCAACCTATGTTGATTTACGTACCCAAAACGCTTAAGATCCTAGAGGTCAATCAAGCGTTTATAACGCATTACGGTTACAGTCGTGAAGAAGTCCTTCACATGTCTTTTGATGAAATTACCCCTCCCGAAGATCGCGTGGTGAAGAGCAGCTGGTTGTTTCGCACTATTAAAAAAGATGAAAGGCAAGATGTAAAACGACATCAGAAGAAAAACGGTGAGATTATTTATATCGAAACAAAATCGCATACCATCAGTTTCCAAAATAAGACGGCAACTCACGTATTAATTAACGATATTACCGAGCAGAAACGAGCTGAGCAAGCACTCTTTGAGCTAAATGAGCAACTAGAGGAACGCATACTCGCACGTACTTCAGAGCTGATGAAGCTTAATGCTTCATTACGTGAAACGGAGATAAAATTTAAAACCGTAACCGATTTTACGTACGATTGGGAGTATTGGAAAAGCCCCGATCACAAGATTCTGTTTATGTCGCCGTCGGTCGAACGAATTACGGGATATACCTTAAGTGAGTTTGAGGAAAACCCAGCGCTACTTGACTCCATTGTTTACCCGGGCGACCGCGCCTTATGGGATAAGCACAAGAAAGAGAGATGTCCGGCCGATCCTTACGAGCAGAAGCTGGAGCTATCCTTTCGGATCGTCACCCGCAGTGGCGATGTACGATGGCTGGGACATGTGTGTCGCTGTATCCATGTGGAAGGAAAGTTCCTTGGGGTGCGTGTTTCAAATCGCGACATTACCGAAAGCGTAATGGCCGAGAACAGAATGCTTCAGATTACCACAGAAGTTGAAGAGCGTGAGCGAAACCGCTTTTCGAGGGAGCTTCACGATGGTCTGGGACCCCTACTTTCCACCATCAAGCTCTACTTTCAGTGGCTGGCTGATACCACCGAGGCTGATAAGCAGAAGCTGATTACCGAGAAGGGGAATCATAGCATCGAGATCGCTATACAAACAGCCCGGGAACTGGCACGTGGGCTCAGTTCGCAATATGTTACCGATATGGGGTTTGTGGATGCCATCGCAGACTTTTCCCAGCGTATCAATGATACCAATAAAATACAAATCGTCGTTACAAGCAATACGCGGGAGCGATTTGGTGATTTTTATGAATTGATGCTTTTTCGGATCGCCACCGAGTTAATCAAAAATACACTTAGCTATGCGCAGGCCACTCATGTCAAAATACAATTTTCCATCAATAAGAAAAAGATTGTATTCATCTACGCAGACAATGGCGTCGGATTTGATTGGCACACGATACTGAAAGAGAAAAAAGGGCTGGGATTAATGAATATTCAACATCGGGTCCGGATCTTAAAAGGCAATATCGAAATAGAGTCGAAAAGTGGTGCCGGGATGAAAACCACTATTGAATTCCCAATGGAGGAGAGGTAGTGAAATTATTCAGTGCAGAATATCTCTGTTTCCGATTATACCGGATTTCATAAGATTCAATTTATTGACTTATATTCTTTATTTTGAAAACGGTGAAAAAGCCAGCCCAGGCTGAGAGTCTTTTTCACCGTTTCTTTTTTATCGTTTCACCAACCGGTTGAGTACTGGAATTTCCTTAAGCGGAAGGTCTTTCTTGACCATATAGACTACGAAAATAACCATCAGAAGAGAGCGGAAGCTTAAGTTCAGGGCTATCGAATGCAGATCGACGATCGAATAGACCGCATATAAAACAACAGCCAGGGCTGTATAGGAGAAGATCGATTTCAGGTCGTAAGTGACCGGATATTCCTTTTGTCCCATATAGTATGACAAAATGGTAACGAACAGGTTACTCAGCAAGGAGGCCCAGGCACAACCCATATATCCGTAATAGGGAACTAAAGCAACGTTTAAAATGACAGTCAGGGCGCAGACAATTACGGAGAAATAGGCGCCCCATTTGGTTTTATCGGTCAGTTTGTACCAGATCGATAAGTTGAAATATACCCCAAAGAAGAGTTGCCCCAACATCACAATCGGTACTACCGGTAGTCCTGCAAAGTAAGTAGGCTTGATGATGAATTTAATCAAATCAAGATAAAACATGATTGCCAAAAATATAAGAAGCGTGAAGATGATGAAGTACTTCATCGCGTTGGCATACATGATTTTATTATCTGACCCTTTGCTTTTTGCAAAAACCAGCGGTTCATAAGCGAAACGGAATGCCTGGGTAAACATCATCATGACCACGGCAATCTTGGTATTTGCGCCATATATCCCGAGTTGATCCATCGCTGTTTCTTTGTCGGGAAATAATACCGGGAAAAGCATCTTGTCTATTGTTTGACTAAGGATACCGGCGAGTCCCAGAATAAGCAAGGGGAAGCTGTATTTAAGCATCTCTTTCAGCAATTTACCATCGAACCGGTACTTGAATCCAATCATTTGAGGGATCAGGGCAAGCATCATTACAAAAGTCGAGATCAGGTTGGATACGAAGATATAACCAAGGCCATAGTTGGGGCGATAGAACCAATCAATCCATCCCGGATGTGTCTTTTCAAGATAAGGACAAGCGATCAGGAAGAACAGGTTCGTAGCGATATTCAGGAAAATAAAGAGAAACTTAATCGAAGCGAACATAATAGGACGGTTCAGATAGCGCAGATAGGCAAACGGAATTGCGCTGAAGGCATCCATGGCAACGATTACGATCAGCATGGAGACAAATTCGGTCTGGACACCGTAATTGGTAAGCATGCCCGATAGGTTTGGTGAAAATATCAGTCCGAGGATGACGAATAGGAGTGTGGTGGTACCGACTGAAGACAACGTAGTGGAGTAAACAGTCTTCACATTGTGTTCCGATTTGTTGGCATAACGGAAGAATCCCGTCTCCATACCATAAGTAAGTAATATCTGAAAAAATGCTGTCCAGCCATACAGATAATTGACCACCCCATAATCTCCGGTAGTCGCTAATTTGTATGTGTAGATGGGAACCAGACACCAATTCAGGAATTTTCCCAAAATACTGCTAAGGCCGTAGATAACGGTATCCTTAGCTAATCGTTTCATTGACATAATTAAGTCGTTAGTTATTAGTCGTGAGTCGTGAGTCAAAAAATGACTTCTGTATTGTTATGAAGGTTTTCGTCGCGTAGCGTGTAACTAATCAGAGAATGTCCCAAAAGTCAGAAAGAAGAAACTAAACGCGAAGGTGCTAAGACGCAAAGGGTTTATTTTAGATATATACTCCTTTGCGTCTTAGCGACTTTGCGTTCAATTCAGACTTTTGAGACAGCCTCCAGGGGGCAGATGCCTATTAAAACAAGCTCCCTTGTTCCGAATAGCGTTTACGATTTAAATGCTCGTAAGCCAGATCGGTGGCTTCGCGGCCTCTCGGTGTGCGTTTTAAGAACCCTTCCTTGATAAGGAAAGGTTCGTACACCTCTTCGATAGTACCGGGATCTTCGCCCAATGCCGTGGCAATGGTGGTTAGACCTACCGGCCCGCCTTTGAATTTGTCGATCAATGTCAACAGGATCTTGTTGTCGATTTCATCCAATCCGTATTTGTCGATATTGAGGGCTTCCAGCGAATATTGAGCGATGTCCGTGTCAATTTTCCCCGAGCCTTTCACTTGGGCGAAATCACGAACCCGGCGAAGCAAGGCGTTAGCAATACGGGGGGTACCACGACTCCGCGATGCTATCTCGCAAGCTGCTTCTTCCGAGCAGGGAACGCCAAGGATACTAGCCGACCGTCCTATAATGGAGGTCAATATGCTATTGTCGTAATATTCAAGGTGACAGTTGATGCCAAAACGGGCGCGCAACGGACTGGTAAGCAATCCGCTTCGGGTGGTAGCCCCAACTAATGTAAACGGATTCAGGTCAATCTGAATGGAGCGGGCGCTCGGACCTTTATCCAACATAATGTCAATGCGATAATCCTCCATAGCAGAATAGAGATACTCTTCCACAACGGGACTTAAGCGATGGATCTCGTCGATGAAAAGCACATCGTTGGGTTCCAATCCGGTGAGCACGCCAGCCAAATCACCGGGTTTATCCAGTACCGGACCTGATGTAACTTTGAAGCCAACGTTTAACTCATTGGCGATAATGTTGGAAAGAGTGGTTTTACCCAATCCGGGAGGACCATGAAGCAGGACGTGATCGAGTGATTCACCGCGCATCTTAGCTGCCAGAACAAAGATCTTCAGGTTCTCCACCACCTTGTCCTGACCGCTGAAATGGTCAAAGCTAAGCGGACGCAAGGCTTTGTCAATATCCTTCTCTTTTTCTGAAAGTTTTTGGTTACGTATATCGAAATCTGATTCCATTTCTCTGAATAATTGGCGACAAATGTACGAAAAAAAGAGCAATGCTGAGAGGCATTGTCTGTCGATAGTCAAAACTCATATTTCGACCTCTATTTTTGAAAATAAAGATGATTGAAAGTGTAATATCCCGGTGAACGAGCCCTGCAATAACAAAAAAAGGTAGTCTCATTTGCATGAAACTACCTGATAATCTGCGGAGAGGAAGAGATTCGAACTCTCGGTACCCTTTTGGGGTACATACGCTTTCCAGGCGTACCTCTTCAACCACTCGAGCACCTCTCCGGTTAATTAACAATTATCGCTTTGGGCGAATTGTGACACAAAAGTAAGCTTTTTTTTCGACCTGCAAAATCTACCAATCAATTTTTGCGCCGATTTACGCATAAAGTGATCGTTGAGGAATTTATTTGATCTCATCGGCAAACACTTTTGGGAAAATTTGTCGGGCATTTTGGGTGGTGATTCTGGCTACCTCGGAAACATCCGTTTGATAGATTTCGGCCAGTTTATTTGCTATCAGCATCAAATATGACGGATGGTTTCGTTTGCCACGATAGGGGACGGGCGAAAGATAAGGAGCATCTGTCTCAAGCACCAACCGGTCTAAAGGGACCGCTTTCAATACCTCCTTCAGGTCGGAATTCCTGAATGTAACGATGCCATTAATCCCCAGATAGAAATTCTCTAGTTCCAGAACTTCTTTGACTTCTTCAGCTGTTCCGCAAAAGCTATGGAATATGCCGGTCAGACCTTCGACGCCGACCTCTTTTATTGCTTCCATTGTTTCCCTGTGCGAGTTGCGCATGTGAATGACGATGGGCAGTTGTCGCTCTTTGGCCCATTTTATCTGAGTCTGAAAAACGATTTTCTGCTTGTCGGCATATTCTGCGCTCCAGTAGAGATCGATGCCGATCTCACCGATTCCGCAATAGTTCCTTTTCGAAAGTTCCTCTTCAATTCTCTTTAAGTGGGAAATATAATTGTCATCAACGCTGGTCGGGTGCAATCCCATTAGTGGGATGCAGTACCCGGGGAATCGAGCTTCCAGATCAAGCATGGACTGAATCGATTCAATGTCCACATTTGGGGTGAAAATATGAGTTACCCCGTCCTGACGGGCTTGTGCTACTACGCTTTCAATATCGTGGAGGTAGTCGTCCTGATAGATGTGTGAATGGGTGTCGATCAAATTCATTGGAGTAGGCTTAAGATTCCCGGTACATTAGTTTTTCGGCCAGACTCATCAGTTCGCTTTTGCGGGAAATATCCACCTTTACAGCAGTCAATGCATCGATTGCCTCTTTATAATACAGGTTTATTTTCTCTTCGCACAGCGCTTTAATGCCGATTGCATCGTAAAGAGCGGTGACGGCAGCCACTTTTTCTTTCCGGTTGAATTCCGGTTGTGTCAACCAATGAATTATTTCGCTTTTTTGTTGGGCATTCGCCAGTTCAAGCGATTTGATCAGCATAAAAGTTTTTTTATTGCAGGTGATATCGCCACCTATGGCTTTGCCGAATTTGGCCGGATCGCCATACACATCGAGTAAATCATCTTTCAACTGAAAGGCCAGACCGATCTTTTCACCAAAGCGATACAGCAGGTCAGCATCTTCAGACGATGCACCGCCAATGATGGCACCGGTTTTGAGAGCACAAGCCAACAGAACAGCTGTTTTCAACCGGATCATTTCCATATATTCATCTACTGTAACGTCGTCCCGGTTTTCAAAATCCATATCATACTGCTGACCTTCGCAGATTTCCAATGCCGTCTGAGAGAAAAGATCAATGACTTCAGATAAATGAATTGCCGGGCATTGGGCAACCCATTGGTATGCGATGATTTGCATAGCATCTCCCGATAGAATGGCGGTATTAGGCGACCACACTTTATGTACGGTAGGTTTTCCGCGACGGATATCAGCTTTGTCCATCACATCATCGTGCAAGAGCGTGAAGTTGTGGAAGATCTCGATGCCGAGAGCAGGCTGCATGGCCTGAGTCGGGTCTTCACTATAGAGATTACAAGCCATCAAAGCTAAAATAGGGCGAACTCTTTTTCCGCCGAGTGATAAGGCATATTTGGCCGGTTCGTAAAGTCCGGCAGGCTTTTTGCTGAAGGAGATGTTGTCAATCTCATTGTTCACCAGTTTCAGCAAGTGGTCGAAAGTATAAAGCATCTTTTCTGTTTATTGAATTTCACAAAATAAGAGAGACTGTTGGAGTAGTCTCTCTTAATGGTTCGGATTTAAATATGTATGTTATTGTTTTGTCAAGGTGATCTGGGGTGTTTATTGCAATTTGAAATTCACCGGTAGGGTGTACCTCACTTTCACCGGTTTTCCCCGTTGCTTGCCGGGATTCCAGGGCGGCATAGAGTTAATCACTCGTAGAGCCTCAGTATCCAGAGTCGGATCAATCCCCCGAACGACTTTAGCATTGATTACTTTACCATCGAAATTAACTACAAATTCACAAATAACGCGACCTTGAATTCCATTTTCCAGCGCTATCTGCGGATAGCGAATATGATTGTTTATAAATTTGAATAACTCTTCATTACCACCAGGGAATTCAGGCATCTGTTCCACTACGGTGAATGTTTCCTGAGCTTCTTCTGTGATCTGGCTTGTTGTCGTAGTTGCTACCTCAATATTGCTTTGAGTCGCTACTTCTCCTACAACATCCGAGGCACCTTTATAAGTTACGGTTCCTACAGCAGCTTTTGTACCGATCACCTCCAGTTGCGATTTGATCTCATCTTCTTCTTTAACCTCGTCATCCGGTTTAATTACCGGAGTTGTAAACTTAATCGTAGAGCGTAATACAGGTTGAGGGGCTTGTTCGGCATGCACTATTTCATCCTGTATATTCTCCTTTTTAGGCTGATCTAATTTGAGATAAGTTAATTCACGTACGCTTAAATCAGCTTTCTTCTTCTCAGGTGCAATAATCTTTATCAAAATAGGAGTGCAAATGCCTATCACGAAAAGAGTACCGGAGATTAAGAAAGCTTTCAGGAGGCGTTTAGAACTCGTTTTTCGGATGTCATAAGCTCCGTAGGCCTGGTTTTTGTTTTCAAAAACCATGTCCACCCATTCATCGCTATTAATGTCAATTTTGGGTGCCATAATTTTACCTCCTAATTTTTCATACTTAAAGATGATACATTTATAACAAATATATCCTCTGTTTATATCAGTATGAGTCTGCAAATTTGCGAAATAATATCGAAAATCTTCTCTTTTTGTTGGTTCGTTTGCCGGATATGTGAAATTGTAGATTTATTTTTACCAAGATTTATCGGTAATGGGGTGTTCTTCGTGACGTATTGTCTGTTTGCAACGTCCGTATTTACCGGAATGCCTGATAAACATTTATATTTGTAGACTAAAATAAAATGATTAGCGTATGAACCTAAAATATGCAGTAATAGGAGCAGGTGCTTTGGGTGGATTCTACGGCGGTATGCTGGCGCATTCGGGCAAAGAGGTGCAGTTTTTATTTCACAGCGACTATACTCATGTGAAGAAAGAAGGCTTGAGAGTTGATTCCATTTTGGGCGATTTTCATCTGGCAGAGGTGCTGGCTTTCATCAATACTGCCGATATGAAGCCCTGCGATGTGGTATTGGTTTGCCTGAAGACCACCAATAATGATATGCTAAAAGCTTTGCTTCCACCTCTGCTCGGAGAGAACACCCTCGTAATCCTGATTCAAAACGGATTGGGTGTAGAGGCGGATCTGGCCCGTGATTTTCCGAATCTGAATATTGCCGGGGGGCTGGGGTTTATCTGTTCCAACAAGGTAGGTCCCGGGCATATCGCCCATCTCGATTACGGGAAACTGACTATTGGAGCTTATCAAACGGATAATGACAAAGTAATGCAACAGGTGTGCGAAGATCTGAAAAACGCCGGAGTACCAGCTGAAGTGGCTCCTGATCTAAATCTGGCGCGATGGAAGAAGTTGGTGTGGAATATCCCTTTCAACGGCATGACGGTTGTTCTCAATACCACTACCGATCGTCTGATGCGGTGTGAAGAAACGAAGCAGCTCTCTTACGAACTGATGCTCGAAGTGGTGCAGGCAGCTAATCATTGCTGTGCATCCGTCAGCGAAAATTTTGCCCGCAAAATGATTGAGATGACCGAAACGATGACTCCTTATGCACCGAGCATGAAGCTCGATTATGATCACCGTCGCGAAATGGAGATCGGGTATATCTACTCACGTCCTGTTCAGACTGCTTTACAGGCCGGATATGAGATGAAGAAAGTCTCAATGCTGGAAAAGCAGTTGAGGTTTATTCAGAAGGGGTATTGGTCTTAATGAGAATGTCGGGGATAAGGTTCTTCTTTCACTTTTAATTTTGCCCGTCAGATTTCTATATCTATATTTGTGATTCAATTCTTTCAGGTAAGCTTGGTCTCACAAAGCCAGGAATTGTTAATTTGCCTTGATTGTCCCTTTCTTTATATTTTGTAATACCATCTAAAAGAATATCTTGATTTGTACCTGAAATAAACGTCTCGATGAAATGAAATACAGATTACTTGTTGTTTTTTTCTTCCTTTCAATACTAGTAGCCTATTCCTATAATGCAAAGTTTTATAGCGTAAACTCTACATACGGTATTTCTTTGCGTGAAACGGCATCAATATGTCAGGATAAAAGCGGATTTGTGTGGACCGCGTCCAAAAACGGGATTTTGCGATTGGCAGAGAATGATTATCGAATTTATCAATTGCCCTATGAATCGGCAGACGTTATCAATGTAAAACTGGTTTATTCTAATTCAGTTTTATTGGCCTACGCCAATAATGGCCAAATCTTCAAGTATAATGCTTTGAATGACCGGTTTGATTTCATCGTCAATCTATCCAGGGTACTAAAGAATAAATATATAAATGTAACCAGAGTCATTGTCGATGATCAGGGGACTTTGTGGATTGCTACATCTTTTGGTTTTTACCGATACCAGCAAGGTCGATTGACTTTGATTGATAAAGATGAGGTGAGCTATATTGAACGGTTTGATTCCGATCATTTGTTTTTGACTAAGTCAAAAGGAATTTGGTTGATGAATATCCATACCCTGAAAAGAGATTATTTGTATCAAAACAAAACAATCTCTCCGTTTCAGGTATCCAAACTATATTTCGATAAACGTTCAAACCGGTTATGGATAGGTACAATGTCCAACGGCCTGTATCATTTTGATATCAAGAGCCGGATCTTTTCAGGTGTAAAAATCAGCGCTTTTCCCAAGCAGCCGGTTTTGGCTATTGAGGCGAATACAGACACGACATTGTTGGTTGGTATTGACGGACAAGGAATCTGGAAACTCAATAGAAGAGGGGACCGGGTCCTGGATATATATAAGGAGAATACCGATGATCCTTTTTCAATCAAAGGAGATGGCGTTTATGATATCTTTTGTGACCGTAATAAACGAGTGTGGGTAAGTACTTACAGTGATGGCCTTTCGTTTTTCGAACAGGTGTCACCACTGGTCAGACAGATTACACATACCGTTAATAATCCGAATTCGCTAAGTCATAACAATGTAAACCGGATCATTCAGGACAGAAATGGCAATGTTTGGTTTGCCACAAATAATGGTATCAGTTGCCTTGAAACAGCAACCGGAAGATGGCGTGTTTATTACCAGAATAAACAAGAACAGGCAAAAGTTTTTCTTACCCTATGTGAAGATAACCAGGGAAGAATATGGGCAGGAACCTATTCTTCCGGAGTGTATGTAATTGATAGTAAATCCGGACAGGAGTTGGCCCATTATTCGAGTGATGGTCAGGTCCAAAAACTGCCAAGCAATTTTATTTTCGATATATTTAAGGACAGTCAGGGAGATATATGGATCGGTGGAGTGCAAGGAGAGGTCTGTTGCTATCTTTCAAGTGAAGGGAAGTTCCGGAAATATGCCTATTTCCCGGTAAATGTCTTTAAAGAGTTATCCCCGGGAAAGATTTTGATGGCTTGTACATTCGGGGTCGTTTTGTTGGATAAAAATACCGGTAAGACTGAGACTTTGCTGGAGGGGTTGCTAGTGCAGGATATTTTTCCATTAAAAGGAGATCTGTGGGTTTGCACCTGTGGTGAAGGTTTAATTCACTATAACCTTAAAAGCCGGAAGATCGAAAAGTTTACCACTAAATCGGGGTTGCCCTCCAATTGCATCAACAGTCTTTTGTACGCTGAGGGATATTTTTGGTTAGGGACAGAAGGAGGTCTTTGCCGGTTAAATCCGAAAAATAACAGTGTGATGACTTACACATCCATATTACCTCTATCGAAAGTGTCGTTTAATCGCAATTCAAACTGCAAGCTCAATGACGGCCAATTGGCATGGGGAACAAACTATGGTGCTGTAATATTTGAGCCGATAGCTATTCAGCCGGGACGAGTGCAGGGGAAGATCTTCTTTCAGGATTTGACCATATCCGGGCGTTCCATCCGGAGTAATTCCGGCATAAAATTAAATACCCCGCTGGACAGTTTGCAGGAAATTTCATTGAACTACAATCAGAATACATTAACCCTGGATCTGTTACCGATTGGAGTAGGTGCGGGAGCCAAATTCTCATGGATGTTAGAGGGTCTTGATAAGGTGTGGAGTCAGCCATCGGAAAATCACTTTCTAAACTATTCGAATATCCCGAGCGGCGATTATGTGCTGAAGATAAGGTTGTATGACAGTTCTCAGTCAAATGTGTTAGCTGAGAGAAGTGTAATACTTCATATTGTTCCTCCTTTCTGGAAGACCTGGTGGTTCCGATTATTATTGTTTGCATTAATTGTGGGTATTATCTACTTTACTTTGAATTATTATATTGAACGACTCAAACAACAACACACAGAAGAGAAAGTCCGGTTTTTTACGAATACCGCTCATGATATCCGGACTTCACTAACATTAATTAAAGCCCCGATTGAGGAGCTAACAAAAGAAGTCAATCTTTCGGATTTAGGTCGACAGTATCTTTCCCTGGCAACCGAGCAGGCCAGACGTCTCTCTACTGTTGTTACTCAATTGATGGACTTCCAGAAAGTGGATATCGGTAAAGAGCAAATAGCACTTAGTATGGTCGATATTGTAGCCTTAGTCGAACATCGTCGGTTGATGTTCGAATCATTTGCAAAAAGCAAGAATGTCAATTTGCAATTTGCGGCAGACCAGGAGTGCTATCAGACTGCAATCGATGAATCGATGATGGAGAAAGTGATTGATAATCTCATTTCCAATGCAATCAAATATTCTCATCCTGATCATTCGGTTCAGATTGAACTCAAGTGTAGTCCCGAAAGTTGGACACTAGAGGTCAAAGATCAAGGAATCGGGATCAGCAAAAAGGCACAACGACAATTGTTCAGAGAGTTTTACCGCGGTGAAAATGCAATAAACTCCAAGATTGTGGGCTCGGGTATCGGACTTTTGCTGGTGAAAAACTATGTGTCAATGCATGGTGGTGAGATTAATTGTGAAAGCCAGGAGAATGCCGGATCGATCTTCCGGATTGTGATTCCATTCAAAGAGGTTTCAGAGGAGGAAAAGGCAGACAAGGCCTATATTCAGGACTCCCAACTCCATTTTGTTCCCGAAAACACGGAAAAACCCGGTATTCAGGAAGATGAACAGTCAAAACGCGAAATGCGAATTTTAATTGTAGAGGATAACGATGATCTCCGCACCTTTATGCAATATCCTTTGCAGGCTGATTTTGAGGTGTTGTTAGCCGAAGATGGCGTTCAGGCATGGGATATTATTCAAAAACAGATGCCCGATCTGGTGGTTTCGGATGTGATGATGCCAAATATGGACGGATTTGAGTTGTGTCGATTGATGAAATCGACTTATGAAACGTCGCATATTCCTCTTATTTTATTAACTGCCCTTTCAGGTAAAGCGGAGCAATTGCACGGTTTGGGTCTTGGGGCAGATGATTATCTGACCAAACCTTTTGATATGACACTCCTGGTACACAGGATCAAGTCCATAATTCGCAACCGTCAGGCTGTTAAGGAAAAAGCTCTGAAGCTGATTAAGGTCATAGACAATAAGAACGAGCAAATTCTGACCAATGAACTCAACGATAAGTTTGTGAAGAGAATGCTGGAGGTCGTTAAGGATAATATGGCCAATACAGAATTTGGAAAAGATGATTTTGCCGCTGCCATGAACGTTAGTGCATCGCTTTTGTATAAGAAGATAAAGGCTTTGACCGATCAGTCTCCAACCGATTTTATCAAAACCGTCCGGCTTGATTATGCGCTGGAATTATTGCAGAGCCGAAAAATCAGCGTTACAGAGGTGAGCGAACTGTGTGGATTTTCAACAATCGGGTATTTCAGTACCGTCTTTAAAAAGCATTTTGGAAAATCTCCGACCGAAATATAAGATTTAATATCCGGTTATCGATACCCTTTATGAAAATGAGTACTTACAGTGTTGGTAGGTACTCATTTTTTTGTTTATAGGGTTTTGTAGCTACTCACCCGGCACGTTTCAGGGCCGATATGTAGTCGTTTTGTTCTATTTTTCTTTTAGAAATAATATCTCTTCCGTCAAAAAGCTATTATTAGAATTGAATTGTCTGAAATTACAACTTAAAATGCAATTCAATCGGTACTTTTGAACAGTGTGTGTAAGTCTGAAGATCTGATCAGTTTTCGTTGATAATAATCTAAATAACTATGAAAAAAGGAACAGTTGCTCTATTTGTTTTTGCATTTATAATGTCATTTGTAATTAAAGCAGAGGAGATAAATTCTAATGGTTTTATTTTTCCTGAATATCAAAAAGGCAAAGTGTACTTCAGTAACAATGAAGTGACTTCAGCTTTGCTCAACTATGAAACTCTTTCAAAGCAAATGCTTTTTATGCAGAATGAGCAGGCTTTGGTGTTGGGACTACCACAAGCCACTGATTCGGTGGTAATCTCAAACCGGGTATTTGTGTATTACATGAATAATGAGTTTTTTGAGAAAATATCTATCGGGAATGGGGATGTGTATATACAATATAATTCAACTCAGATAACTGATGCAAAAGAGGCTGGCTACGGTGGCTATTCCCAGTTGTCAAATACAAAATCCCTCAGTAATATTTCTACACTGGATGGCGGACAAACTCAAAGTTTAAGCCATTTGTCTACCAAAGAGCGTTACAAATTGAAAATGGGCTATCTATTTTGGATAAAGCGGGGAGACCGCTTTGTTAAAGTGAGTACCAGAGGGCAGATCATCAAAGCTTTCCCGGAAAAAAAACAAAAAATTCAATATTACCTGAATGCTCATAAAATCAATTTTGAGTCAATAGATGGAATTAAGAGTCTGTTGAATTATTGTTTTTCAGCAGAGTAGCTTTCGGTGAGTTAGAGTAACCGGAGTATAGCTCACTTTTAAAAGGTAGCTTTTAACTCCTGGGATTGGTTAAACAGATTCGGTTCAAGAGCGTCTGTTTAACCAATTTTTTTATGACTGAATCATAATGACGATTAATGCTGGATTTTTTTAGATGCAAGTTGTTTTGCCGGTGTGTTATCGGTTTAGGCTGAAGGCTGTTTACAGAAAATTATCGGTTTGTGTTTTTAGGTAATATCGCCGGAATACTTATAATTGAAAGCGAAATACCTTAAATCGTAAGTCTAAAAATGAATCCGGATATAATTTCGTATTGTGAAAGAATAATTGTCAGCTGGCATTTCCTGATTCCAGTTTGACAGATAGGATATTTGAATAGGTATTAGATTAGGTAAATCCACATGTAGGTATTAGAGGGTAAAACGATGTGGGTAGTTTTTGTTAGGTGATTTGTGGTTAAAGATTGGGATGATTATTCATCCCAATCTTTTATTAATTAGAAAGCTGGCTTAGATTAAAAGAAACAGAGGTGTCAGATTGAATCAAAAGAGGTTAAACGTAAATATATTATAAAAAGCTCCTTGTATATCATTATGAAAAAGAAAATTTCCAGAGTTCTTATTGGGTTGGGTGGCTTACTTATGCCCATCGCGGGGATTGCCCAATCCCCATCATTTAAAACATTTATGAATCCTGTGATTCCGGGAGATCATTCCGATTGTACGCTTACGCAAGTGGAAGATCATTTTTATACTACAGGATCATCTTTTAATCCGACTCCGGTAATATATCACTCTACCGATCTGGTCCATTGGGAAGCGATAGCTCAACCAGTCTCTGCCGAATGGTCTCTCTATGGTGATGCTCCGAGTGGCGGTTGCTGGGGCGGTCAGATCGTTTACTACAATAATAAATATTGGGATTTTTTCTCCAGAGCCAATACCATGTATTTTGTTACAGCGGACAAACCGGAAGGCCCGTGGAGTATGCCTGTAAAAGTCAACAATCCGACTCAACTGCCTTATGGCCTTGGTTACGATAATTCAATTTTTATAGATGACGATGGCAAATGGTATATGGTTGTAAAGAATGGCCAGTCAAATAACGGAGTTGTTGAATTGGATAAAAACGGTCAGCCAACAGGGGTGGTTTATGATCTTACCTGGCTGAATCCCGGAACTGATAAGCATCCCTATAGTTGGGCTGAAGGTCCTGTGATGTGGAAACACAAGGGTTATTACTATTATTCGTTTGCACATGATGTTTCAGGAGGACAAAAAGTGATGAGAAGTAAAACTTTAACCACCGATAAATCAGCCTGGACAACACCTGTTAATATGTTTGATGAGAAAGATCCGAATAAGCCGAATGCCATTTTCTTCGGGCCAAATCACGCTTCTGCAGTTGTGCATTTGAAAGATGGTACAAGTTGGCTACTGCATCCGGTTTGGGCCAGAGCTAACAATAACGAATGGTATGGTCAGGGACGCCAGGGATTGGTCAATCAGGTGAAATATGAAGTTGATGGAACTGTCCAGGCTGATTATCCTGTAAATATGATGAAAAAAGCACCTGCATTACCTTCAAGTGGCATCCCCTGGATGGTTCCAAAATCAGATTTCTTCACATCACAAAAGCTTAATCCGGAATGGTCATTTCTGGGACATACCTCCTCATCACTCTATTCGATTTCCGCAAGACCAGGTTGGTTGAGGTTAACTCCGAAAAGTGCATCCAAAGCAAATACAATAATTAAAACAGATGCAGAACATAACTATTCATTGATCACGCGGGTAGAGTTTAAACCGGATTCTGCCTCTGACGAAGCGGGATTAAGATTGATGAACGGACTGGAAAGCCTGTCGGTCAAGATTTATTCCACTTTGAATAGTAAAGGTGAAAAAGTTATCTGTTTTAGCTATGACAAAACTTTATATGAAGCAGTAAATTCATCAGAGAATAATGTAGTGTGGCTGAAACTGGAAAGAGTAAATCATGAAATGAGCGGATTTTTCAGTGTAGATGGTGTGAAATGGATTCCAGTCGGTAAAACAATTGACGTAACCGCTCTTGATCGTTTTACGAAGGATTATAACGGCTGGTGTGGAAACAGACAGGGTTTGTATGTACAGGGACACAAATATGCCGACTTTGATCTTTACATCTATCGGGATGCCTATTCTCCGATATTGGCCGAATGTCCGGCAAATCAATCCGGCTATCTAAAACGCACGACTTCGGGTGATACCACCCTGCTCGATGAGATACATCATGGAGACTGGGCTTTGTATGCCGGAGTGGAATTTGGAAATAAAGAATACAATAAGATTTCAGATCAGGTTTCTTTCTCAGCATCCTGTGATTCAAAAGGTGGCGTTGTTGAAGTATGGTTGGATGCTATTGGGACAGGGCAGAAAATTGCATCATGTAAAATTGGCAATACCGGAGGTATATCCAACACAAAGACTTTCTCAACCAAAACTGTTCCTGTCAACGGTCGCCATGATGTCTATCTGAAGTTTGTAGGAGGCGAAGGTGTAAAACTATTTGCTTTAAAAGACTTTGTTTTTGTTTCAAATCGATGAACCTAGATTTGATTTCAGGTGTTTTGTTGGAATCTGAAGAAAGTGTGAGTTTAAGTTTGTTGTTTTAAAGTGTAGTATATCAATGAGATATGATTTTAGTGTGGCGTTTGGAATAATAATATCCACAATTGTAAATAGAATATCTAATTTCAAAAAGGAAAAAATGACCTTGAGGTTAATTTCATATCCAGAATAAGATATCTGATAAACCGGATAAAACCTAAATCGGGAGTTCTTCTTATAAGCAATTTTTAATCGGGCTGTCTTCGCTGTCCGGTTTATAAAACCTGAATAACCTTTCCAACAGGGAAAGATTAAGTGATAAAATCCTTATCCTATTCCTTACACTTAGCGTTCTTGAGAATTATAATTGTTAATCTTAAAAATAATCATATTATGGGCAGAGTAAAAGACGATAGTTAATCCTATTTTAAAGTATGGTAAAATCAGGTCTGGTTTACTCCTGATAGTAAAAGTTAATTTCATTAGTTGCTAATTGAAATAAATCGATTTAATAAGTTAATTAATAATACAATGAAGAATTTATATGGAATTCTACCTATAGGGTTTCTTTTTTCATCGAAGAAGAAAATGAAGCTGACAAGTATGTTGCTCCTTTCAATGCTTCTCTGGAGTTCAATTCTTGTTGCTCAGAATAAGCGCGTAATTAAAGGGCGTGTCATTGATGATAAGAAAGAACCTCTGATTGGTGCAACAGTCGTGGTCAAAGGACTGAAAAATACAGGTACCATAACTGACTTAAACGGTCAATTTACATTGAATGTACCTTCTGATAAGAATACACTGGTTGTTTCTTATGTGAGTTTTAAAACACAAGAAGTAAATATCGCAGGAAAGACTTCTGTTTATGTGTTGATGACTACTGATACACATCAAATGAATGAAGTCGTAGTCGTAGGTTTTGGACAGCAAAAAAAGGCAAGTGTTGTTGGTGCTATTGCTCAGACAACAGGTGAAGTTTTACAGCGTGCAGGTGGTGTCTCTAGCGTAGGTGCAGCATTGACTGGTAACTTACCGGGAGTTGTTACAATGGCCAGTTCAGGATTGCCAGGTGAAGAAGATCCAAAGATCGTAATTCGTGGTTCCAGTTCATGGAATAGTAGTGACCCCTTGGTTTTGGTAGATGGTATTGAACGATCTATAAGTAGCGTGGACATTAGCTCTGTGCAGTCTGTCTCTGTATTAAAAGACGCATCAGCTACAGCTGTATATGGAGTGAGAGGGGCAAATGGTGTCATCCTTATCACTACCAAACGAGGCCATGATGGTCGTGCCAGAATAGATATCGGAGCTTCCTCTACTATCAAGACTGCTTCGAAGTTACCCAATAAATTAGACTCATATGATGCTTTGATGGCGCGTAATGTTGCTGTCGAAAACGAGTTGTCTATTACTCCTGACTCATGGGGCTATATTAAACCTCAGTCTGTCATTGATTTGTACCGGAATCAAACAACTCAGGAACAAAGAGAAAGATATCCGAACGTGGACTGGCAGAAAGAGCTTTTCAAGGATTATACTACCTCTAATAATGTAAATCTGAATGTCAGCGGAGGTACAAGCTTCGTTAAATATTTTGCGGCTGCAGATTTCGTACATGAAGGTGACTTATTCCGTATTTTTGACAATGGTCGTAATTATAAATCAGGTTATGGATACAATCGCCTGAATGTGCGCAGTAATCTGGACTTTGATTTGACTAAGACTACGGTATTAAAAGTTAACATAGCGGGTTCTAACGGTGTTAAGAAAAGTCCCTGGAATCAGACTAATTCATCTGATTGGGCGGTTGCTCAGCAGTGGGCCGGAGCTTATCGTATTGCACCTGACGTTTTTTTGCCGCAATATGCTGACGGAGCCTGGGGGTATTATCCTGTAATTACCAACGTGTCTAACTCAGCCGAAGGTTTATCACTTGGCGGTGCGATGACAACAACTACCACCCGTATCACTACAGACTTTGTTTTGGATCAGGATTTGAAATATATAACTAAAGGCTTGCGCTTTAGAGGAAGTTTGTCAATGGATAATTCATTCGTTGAGTACAATCGAGGGATCAATGACTTGTATCATAACCCACAGGAAAAATGGATTAACCCGGAAACAGGAGTTGTAACATATAAGCAAAATTATGATGCCAACAATAAATTTGATTATATGCAAGGTGTGTTGTGGTCTGCTTCAGGTGGTTCTGTGCAGGACTGGTCAACTTATCGTAACCTGAATTATCAGACGCAATTAAACTGGACGCGTAGTTTTAGTAAAAATAATATATCTGCAATGGGAGTGTTTGAGCGCCAGCAGACTGCTACGGGTAGTATGATCCCAAGCTATCGGGAATCATGGGTTTTTCGTACAACCTATAATTATGCAGACAAATATTTTGCAGAATACAACGGAGCTTACAATGGTTCTGAGAAATTTAGCAAAGAGAATCGTTTCGGATTCTTCAATTCAGGAGCTATCGGCTGGTTGGTTTCAGGAGAACAGTTTATGAAATCACTTAAGTTTCTGGATATGTTGAAACTAAGAGCGTCTTATGGTGAGATTGGAGATGACACAGGTGCGCGATTCATGTATTTGACTCAATGGGCTTACGGTGGTACAACTTATATGGATTTAAATGGGGGATCAAGCCCTTACTCTTGGTATAGAGAATCCTCAGTAGGTAATCCAAATGTGCATTGGGAAATAGTTAGAAAGACGAACATTGGTGCTGATTACGGATTCTTAGGTGGTTTGTTGGTTGGAAGTCTTGACTTCTTCAGAGATAACCGAAGAGATATTCTTATCGATGGAAATAGCCGCTCTGTACCTCCATATTTCGGAACGACTGCTCCTACAGACAACTTAGGAAAAGTATGTACACAAGGATATGAATTTGAATTGCGTGTCAATAAGGCCTTTAGAAACGGATTTCGTTTGTGGGGTAATTTCAATATGACGCATGCAAAGAATAAAATTCTCGAAAAAGATGATCCGGCATTATATCCGGCATATCAGAAAGAAGCAGGATATAGTATTGGGCAGTACAGGTCTTATGTAAGTTCCGGGTATGTCAATAATTATGATCAAATCTATGGTAGTGTACAGCATGATAAAAATGACGCACACAAATTGCCCGGAGATTATAATATCATTGACTTCAACGGTGATGGTGTAATTGATAGCAAAGATAATGTACCTACCCGCTATGCCAGCAATCCTCAGAATACCTATAATGCAACTGTTGGTTTCGATTGGAAAGGATTTAGTTTATTCATGCAATTCTATGGGGTTAATAATGTAACCCGCGACGTAAACCTAACCAGTTTCGCTGATAAACTGAATACGGTATATAGCCAGGGTTCATGGTGGTCAAAAGATAATACGAGTGCAGATGTAACAGTTCCTAGATGGACTTCTACTCCGAGTTATAATACTGCTACGCAATACCTTTATGATGGCTCTTATATCCGTCTGAAAAATGCGGAAATAGCATACACTTTTAATAAGGGATGGATTAAGAAAGTTGGTCTGAATAATCTGAGGATTTACCTGAATGGTAACAACCTATGGGTGTGGTCCAGAATGCCGGATGACCGGGAATCAAATTATGCAGGTTACAGTGGTCAGGGTGCGTATCCGACATTTAAACGTTTTAATTTAGGTCTTAAGTTTACATTATAATTTGAAGTGAAATGAAAAAACAATATAAGACTCTTCTTTGGGGTAGCATTTTGTTCCTGATGGTGGGATTTGTTTCCTGTACTGAGTATCTGGACAAATCAGCAGACTCGTCAGTATCATCAGAAGAAGCCTTTAAAAATTTCAAGAATTTTCAGGGCTTTGTAGAAGAAATCTACAACTGTATTCCTGATAAGGAGAAAAAATACTGGATTACCTCTTTTAACTGGGGTGATGATGAAATGTGTAATCCTGCGGGAGACTGGTTAATGTCTAATCAAGTGGATTTAGGCAACTTCTGGGGATGGCAAACTCAAGCAGGTGTTTGGTTAGGTGGAAATGCAAATCCAACATCAACAAGTAGATTTGACCATGCTTTGTGGCCTCATGCCTGGTATTGTATCCGTAAAGCAAATATGGGGCTTGAAAATCTGGACAAACTAACAGAGGCGACTCAAGAGGAGAAAGACTTAATTGCCGGACAGTTATATTTCTTCAGAGCCTGGTGGCATTTTGAATTGATGGAGTATTTTGGAGGGTTACCCTATATTGATAAGGTGCTCCCATCTAGTGGAAAACTGACTCTACCTCGCCTTACTTATCAGGAATGTGCAGATAAGGCAGCAGCCGATTTTAGAAGAGCAGCAGATTTATTACCAATTGACTGGGATAAAACTACACCCGGAAAAAATACAACTGGAAAAAATATGTTGCGTATCAACAAGATTATGGCATTGGGCTATTTGGGCAAGAATTATTTATGGGCCGGTAGTCCATTGATGAAAAATGGTGCGCAAACAGGTGGTGTTAAGGCTTATGACTATGATGCTGAGTATTGTAAGAAAGCTGCAGATGCGTTTGGTGAGTTGCTAAACCTGGTGGAAAGCAACAAGACTCAATACGCTTTGGCTCAGTTTAAGTATAAAGATATATACAACCATACAAAAGCAGATGATGCTACTTCTTGCTATAGTGAGATCTTTTGTACCGCTAAGCAGAATGGTCTGATGCCGGGTTCAACAGAGGCGATTTTCCGCGGACCGTCTAATGACTGGTGGGGTACCAGATGGGGCTTTTCTTGCTCTTGGGGACCTCATGAAATTGTAGATCAGGCCGAAATACATGTGCCGACTGCTAATTATGTGAATTATTACGGTATGGCTAATGGTTTACCGTTGAATGATCCAAACTCTGGTTTTGATCCGACACACCCATTTAAAAACCGGGATCCTCGTTTTTATCACGATATTGTCTTTGATGGATTCAAGTATGTAAATTCTACCATGCCTTCGAATCTTGAGTATTTGAGATATTGTACCCTTTATACGGGAGGTGCGATGAGATCAGTTAACGATGGTAGTCGTTCTGGTTATTTTAATCAGAAGTTGATTCCTCACATAGCCAATAAATTTGACGGAGGACTTGACTGGGGTGGTGGTCTTCATGCATATTTGCCCTATATGCGTTTAGCAGATGTCTATCTAATGTATTCCGAAGCATGTGCTGCATTTGGCGGGGCTACAGCAAAAGCGACTAACTTTAATAAGACTGCCGAAGATGCAATCAATACACTCCGGGACCGTGTAGGGGCAGAGCACGTTGGTGGAGGAGCTAATGGCAGCTTAAGTTCCGGACTTCGGACTGATGCCCGTAAGTTTATGGATGAAGTCAGACGTGAGCGTGCAGTAGAATTGGCATTTGAAGGTTTTCGTTTTAATGACTTGCAGAGATGGTTATTATTAACTGAGTACCCGTACAATGTAAAAACTTCTCAGGAGTTTGATCGTGTGGGAACAATGACATCTAATCCAAAGGATGCTCAGGTAGCAAACCTCAGAGAAAAAGTTATATTGACACGTCTATTTGGTACTAAACACTATTGGTTCCCTCTCAAGATTAAAGATGTTTCGATGTATCCTGAATTCGGACAAAACCCTGGATGGTAATTCTAATAAAGTAGTAATGTTTAATAACAAATGAATATACAATGAAACATATAATTGCAAGATTCATTTTATGCGCAATGTTTGCAGTTACATCTATCCAGTTTGTAAAGGCACAGACATTAGCAAATAATGAAACTGATTCTCTGAAAAATTCGAGAAACGCATTGGTACAAGTGGCTTATCGTAAAGTGCCACAGTCTGATTTGTTAGGAGGGATTTCTGTTGTCAATATCGAAGATCTGATGAAGAAAAACTATACTAATTATAGTTTGGATAATATGCAGGCTTATGTCGGAGGTTGGAATGGTGCTTCTTTGTGGGGAATGGATGGTTCTTTGGTGCTTGTTGATGGTGTGCCACGTGATGCAAATAACGTGGATCCGTCCGAGATAGAGCATATATCTTTCCTGAAAAGTGCTTCGGCAGTTGTGCTCTATGGTAGTCGTGCTTCAAAAGGAGTGGTTTATATAACAACCAAAAGAGGTAAGGCCGGTGAATCTAAAGTGAATGTACGTGCCAATACAGGATTTAATGTGTCTAAAAGTTACCCAAAGTATCTGGGTGCTGCTGAGTATATGACACTGTATAACGAGGCTCGTGCTAACGATGGATTATTACCAACCTATTCAGCAGAACAGATCTATAATACAAGTACTGGGAAAAATCCTTATCGTTACACCGATGTAGATTTCTATTCACCTGATTATTTGAAAAAAGCTTATAATCAATCTGATGTAACCGCTGAAATTTCTGGTGGTAACCAACGTGCACGTTATTACACAAATTTAGGCTATTATAATCAGGGGGATCTGTTTAATTTTGGACAGGCCAAAAAGAATAATGTGAACCGTTTTAATATCAGGGGAAATATTGATTTGGCCATAAGCGATAACATTAAAGCTTATGTGAATGCAAATGCTACATTTTATAATACCCGTAGTGCCAAGGGAGATTATTGGGCAGCTGCCTCAACTTTTCGCCCTGATCGTGTTACTCCTTTGATTCCATTGAGCTATCTTGATAAGAATGATGCTGATTCATGGAATTTGATGAATAATAACAGTAATATTATTGATGGTAAATATTTCTTAGGTGGATCCCAGATTGATCAGACGAATATTTTGGCCGATTATTATGCTGGTGGTTATAATCAATGGACAAGCCGTCAGTTTCAATTTGATACCGGTATGGATATTGATCTGAAAGGTTTGTTGAAAGGTCTTTCTTTTCATTCCATGTTTGCAGTTGACTATGCTACAGCTTATTCACTTTCATACAACAATTCCTATGCCGTTTATGCTCCTACATGGGCTAATTTCAATGTGACAGATGTGATTGGTAGTTTAACGAAGATTAATAGTGATGTAAAATCGGGCGTTCAAAATGTAAGTGGCTCCAGTGATAAACAGACCATTGCGTTTTCAGGTCAATTCAATTATGAGACTTCGATCAATAAAACCCATAATATTTCAGCCATTTTGATGGCCGCGGGTTTCCAACAGACACAATCGACGGTTTATCACAGACCCAGCAATGCTAACCTTGGTTTGCAATTGAATTATAATTATAAGAACAAGTATTTTGCTGACTTGGGTTCTGCACTTGTGCATTCTGCTAAATTAGCCCCCGGACATCGTAATGCATTCTCTCCTTCTGTATCTTTGGGATGGAAGTTGAAAAACGAAGACTTTCTTGCAAATTCGTCAGTTGTGAACGACTTGTCATTAAGTGTTTCAGCCAGTAATCTGAAGGAAGATTTGGATATCAATGATTATTACATGTACGATGGTTTTTATAAAAACAGCACTTCTGGTGATGAAGTTGCCTGGTGGGGATGGTGTGATGGCGCTTCTGAAGTTTCAACTCAGTCCAAACGCGGTGCTAATAAGGATTTAGATTTTGTAAAGAGAAAAGAATATGCAGTTACAGCAAAAACTTCTTTATGGAAAAATCTGATTTCGGCTGAAGTCTCATTCTTTACCAATAAAATTGAAGGATTAATAGTTGTACCGGAGTCTCTTTACCCAAGCTATTTTTCTACATATTATCCGCGGTCATCATTTATGTCTTACGCAAATTACAATAACCAAAGACGTGAAGGGATTGATTTAAAACTCAATTTTAATAAACGAGTTGGAGAAGTTGATTTGACATTAGGAATTGCAGCTACTTATTATCAAACCAAAGCAACTAAACTTTCGGAGTTGAACTACGAATATAATAATATGTATCGTGCAAATAAACCTGTAGATGGTCTTTGGGGATTGAAATGTCAGGGATTTTACTCAGCAGATGAAGTGGCAGCAATAGATGGAACCAAAGAACATCCAAAACAAAACTTTGGAACTGTTAAAGCTGGTGATCTCAAATATGAGGATGTTACCGGAGACGGTATTATTGATTCAAAAGACCAGGTTTATTTAGGAAAAGGTGGTTGGTTTGGAGCTCCTCTTACAACAGGGGTTAATTTTACAGCCAAATATAAAAACCTGACTTTGTTTGCTTTAGGTACTGGTAGCTTTGGCGCAAAGGCCTTTAAGAATAGTTCCTATTATTGGGTTTACGGGAATGGAAAATATTCAGAAGTTGTTCGCGGTAGATGGACGCCTGAGACTGCAGAGACAGCCACTTATCCCCGATTAACTACTCAGAGTTCGCCTAACAACTTCCAAAACTCTGATTTCTGGATGTATAAAACAGATCGTTTCAATTTGGCAAAGGTTCAGATCACATATGATTTTCCTAAAAAAATGTTGCGGAACTTTTTCCTTCACGACATTTCAGCTTATGTTGGGGGCTCTAATCTGTTGACTATTGCGAAAGAGCGTAAGGTGTTGGAACTCAATACAACCTCTGCACCACAGGCTCGATTCTACAATGTTGGTTTTAATGTAATATTCTAATGAATAAGTAAACAGAATTTTGTTATGAGAAATATATTGAAATTAATGGTTCTTGTACCTTTATTTTTGACGGCCTGTGATGATATGTTCTCTCCGGCTATCGATAATATTCGCTCACTAGATGCGATGTACAAGGAACCCACTTTTGCGCAAGGACTTCTGGCTAATGCTTATATTCTTCTCCCTTATTCATCATCTCCTAATACAGATGTGGCAACAGATGATGCAGTAACGAACAATATTAGCGATAATTTTCTGAAAATGGCTACCGGTTCATGGGCTGCAAATAATGACCCAATGTCTCAGTGGCAGGCTCGTAAGAATGCAATTCAGTATCTGAATCTATTTCTTGAGAATACAGACAAGGTTACATGGAGTAATACCGATAACATCAGTAAAATGTTTAATGACCGTCTAAAAGGTGAAGCCTATGCTTTGCGGGCTCTGCAAATGTTTTATTTGCTCAAAGCGCACGGTGGATGGACTTCAGATGGTAGGTTGTTGGGGGTACCCATTGTTACTAGTTCTGAGGATGTACAATCTGACTTCAATCAACCCCGAAATACATTTCAGGAGTGCATTGATCAGATCAATAGTGACATCGCAAGAGCGCTTGAACTCTTGCCGTTAGATTATTCTGATTTAACAAATAGTGCCGATATTCCAAGTAAGTATCAGACCATAGGGATAACCAATGTGGGGGATTATAATCGTGTCAATGGAGATATCGTGAAAGGGCGTTTAACCGGTCGTATTGTTGAAGCGATTAAAGCACAAGTTGCCTTGATGGCTGCCAGCCCTGCATTTAGTGCAGGTACCACTGTGACGTGGCAAAATGCTGCGGATTATGCAGCAGCTGTACTTGATCGAATTGGCGGTATCAGTGGATTGTCTCCCAATGGAGGTACCTGGTATTATAATAAAATCACTTCAGGCGGTGCTACTTATGTAGAAACTGACAAGATGGGTGCAGGAAGTAATCCTGCAGAAATATTATGGAGAAGTGGTATCGGTACCAATAATTCAATGGAAGCTGATAATTTTCCTCCAACTTTGGATGGAAAAGGGCGTATAAATCCTACTCAGAACCTGGTAGATGCCTTTCCTATGATTGACGGTTATCCAATAAATGAAAGTTCAGTAAATTATAAGTATAGTTCAACTGATCCTTATGCAAACAGAGATCCGCGATTGAAAAAATATATTCTTGTAAATGGTGGGACACAAGGACCAAATAACAAAGTTATTTATACTGGTACTTTTGATATAGTCGTCAACAATGTTCCAGTGACAAACAAGGATGGATTAAACAAAGAAAGCGGTTTTTCTACTCGTACCGGGTATTATCTGCTCAAATTATTGCGTCCTGATTGTAATCCAAGTCCTTCGTATAATACACAACAGAAGCACTACACTGCCTATATTCGTTATACCGAGATATTTTTGGACTATGCGGAAGCTGCAAATGAAGCGTATGGTCCTATGGGTAATGGCACACACAGCTACAGCGCTTATGATGTGATTAAGGCAATCCGTTTAAGAGCTGGCATTGCCAATGATCCATATTTGGAAAATATCAAGGCTGATAAGGATAAAATGCGTCAACTGATTAGAAACGAACGTCGTATAGAGCTTAGTTTTGAGAATCATCGTTTTTATGACTTACGTCGTTGGCAAGCAAATCTTAACGAAACAGCTCGAGGTGTTCAAATTGACAAGCCTAGTAGCAGTTATGTTTTCACCCCGATAGATGTAGAGTCCAGAGATTATAAGGATTACATGAATTACGGCCCGATTCCATATAATGAAATACTGAAATGGAATAAACTGGAACAAAATAAAGGTTGGTGATTTTTCCTTAGTTTAAATTGAAAATATTTAATGTATGAAACGGTTTAATTTTTTATCAATACTATGTGCCGGGCTATTAGCTATGTTTTTTACATCTTGTGAGAATCAGGATATAGAATTCCCGGACAATGCTTACAGCACTGTATATTTTCCTTACCAATATCCGGTGAGAACGATTGTTCTGGGGGATGATACTTATGATACAAGTCTTGACAATGAGCATAAGTGTCAGATATATGCAACAATGGGTGGAGTGTATGCTAATAAAAAGCTGATCAATATTGATTTTGCAGTAGATAATTCTCTGTGCGACAAATTGACCTTCAGTAATGGCTCTTCTGTCATGGCAATGCCGTCTAACTATTACACGTTGTCTGGTAGTAAAATATCTTTAGATCATGCAATACAAGGAGCTGTAGGTGTACAATTAACTGACGCTTTTTTTGCTGATCCGAAAGCCTTAGAGAATACTTATGTAATTCCTTTGCGGATGACTAAAGTCGCTAATGCCGATTCGATTCTATCAGGGATTCCCAAAATTGCAAATGCAACCAGAGTTAACTCTGCTTTATGGGATATTCAGCCTAAGGATTTTGTCCTTTATTGTGTGAAATTTATCAATCAATGGCATGCTAATTACCTCCGTCGAGGTGTAGATAAAATTACAGAAGGCACTACTACCACGTCAAACGTTCGTCATAAACAATATGTAGAGAAGGATGAAGTGTGCAGTATGAAAACTGTTTCTTTATCATCTGTGGAGTATCCGATATCTGTTAAAAATACCAGTGGTATCAATGAGGTTTGTAAACTGTTGCTATTGTTCGATAATCAGGGTAAATGTACAGTTTCTACTACAACAAGCGGATTTACAGCTTCTGGTAATGGCGAGTTTAAGAAAAACGGGGAGAAAAAAAGCTGGGGTAATAAAGATCGCAACGCCATTTACCTGGATTATAAGATAAATATGACCGGTAAAAGTTATGAGACGAAAGATACCCTTGTTGTACGCGACAGAGGTGTTAAGATTGAGACATTTACTCCTTTATATACAGTAAACTAATCGCTTAGATCACCATGAATATGAAATGTAATTATAAATTTGTAATGACAGCACTTGCAGCAATCTTTTTTGCTTCATGTGCAGAAAATGGTAAGCTTGATTACCTGGTAGAGGAGCCTGAAAGTATCACTCAGGTTGCTTACCTGAATGGCTACGATGTGTTGAAGTCATACATTGACAGAACAGCCAATCCCAATTTTAAATTGGGAGTAGGCGTTTCTGTTAGTGATTTCAATACTACAGGTGTTGTCAATAGGCTGGTTAGCTCGAATTTTGATGAAATGACAGCGGGCTATGAAATGAAGCATGGAGCTGTGGTTAAGAATGACGGTACATTAGATTCTACTAATGTAAAAACATTCCTGAGCAATGCACAAAAAGCCGGTGTTTCAGTCTTTGGTCATACATTATGCTGGCATACCAACCAAAATGCAACCTACCTGAATAGCTTAATTGCTCCGACTGTGGTTCAGGGTAGTGCTCCAGCGAGATATGATGGACTTTGGTCTCAAGATTTTGAAACAAGTGATAATGCAACCAGTGGATCAGCCTACTCAGGTAATGCTAATGCCGTAAAAGGATTTACTGCAACCGGTGAGGGTAAAGGGGGGATTGGTAGAGCTATGACTATTACTAACTCGGCCGTCAGAGCTAATGAATGGGATTGTCAGATATATCTTACTTTTCCTAAGGCTGTGAAAACCGGTGATTTAGTGAAATTTACGGTTGATATTAAATCTGATGTAGGTGGGAATGTTCCCACTCAGGCACAAACTGCACCAGGGGCTTACAAGCACTGGGATTTCTTTGGTCAGCTCCCGTTTACTACTCAGTGGACAACTTATACCAAAGAGTTAACGGTTACGAGTAATCAGGATGGCTGTAATACTATTGCGCTTAATTTAGGTAAAATAGC
The DNA here is from genome assembly GCA_963668555.2 of Bacteroidales bacterium. GTDB lineage: Bacteria > Bacteroidota > Bacteroidia > Bacteroidales > UBA7332 > CAXXIC01. The sequence continues at coordinate 980,015 of CAXXIC010000001.1, read as the reverse complement.
CGGTACTTTCTACTTTGACAATGCTAAGGTTGAAATTTGGAATCCAAATCCGGGGTCTTATACTGTTATAAAGACTGACGAAGAGAAAAAAGCAATCCTTGATAATGCCTTAGAGAAATGGATTTCAGGAATGTTGAAAATAAGTAAGGATTATGTAAAAGCATGGGATGTCGTAAACGAACCGATGTCAGACTGGCCGGATCCTTCTCTGCTTAAAACCGGTGTTGGTAAAACTCTAGCTGCAGATGAGTTCTACTGGCAGGATTATCTGGGCAAGGATTATGCTGTCCGCGCTATCCAGTTAGCACGTCAGTATGGAAATGCCTCAGATAAGCTCTTTATCAATGATTATGGTTTGGATGCTACGGATCAGAAAAAATGCCAGGGTCTTATTCAGTACATTCAATATATTGAAAGTAAAGGAGTCAAAGTTGATGGTATCGGAACTCAAATGCACGTAACCTTAGGTGAAACTACAATTGAGGGAGTCAGAGCAATGTTGACAAAATTAGCTGCCACGGGTAAACTTGTTAAAATATCGGAACTCGATATGGGTATCAAGGTTGATGGAGCTACTGTAAAAACAGAGAAAGTTACTTTTGCTCAGTTACAGCAGATGTCAGATTTTTACCAACAGATCGTAAAAGCTTATTTTGATATTGTACCGGCTGCTCAGCGTTACGGTATTACTCAATGGGCTGCAACTGATAGTCCGGCCAATTCATCCTGGAGAGGAGGAGAACCAATTGGACTTTGGAAGCTAGACTTTAGTCGTAAACCTGCTTATGCAGGATTCGCTAACGGTTTATCCGGTAAAGAAGTTGGAGTAGAATAATTAGTGTGAGTATTTGATAGAGAGGATGTCCTATGGGCATCCTCTTTTCATTTATATGTAATGATCTGTTCTGAAAAATATCTGTTTCTACAAACATCGAATCCGATTTTATAACTGAGACAATAATTTCCGGCTTACATTTGTTGCATAAAATCACAATCTAATTAAAAACTTTAAAGATGAAAACACGAATCTGTTTATTATTCGTGATTGTATTATTTACATGTAATACGACACTATTTTCTCAGGACAAAAATTTCTACATTTTCCTATGCCTGGGACAATCCAACATGGAAGGGAATGCCAAAATAGAAGAACAGGACAAAATCATGAATGACCAGCGTTTTAAGGTTCTGTCAACGCTAAATTGTCCGGATCTGGACAGAACAAAAGGTAGCTGGTATCCGGCTGTTCCACCATTGTGCCGTTGTAATACTGGATTAACACCGGTTGATTATTTTGGCAGAACCATGATTGCCAATCTTCCTAAGAAAGTCAAGATAGGAATAATAAACGTGGCTATCGGTGGATGTAAAATTGAACTTTTTGATAGGGATAATTATCAATCTTATGTGGCAACAGTTCCATCGTGGATGACTAATATGATTAACCAGTACGATGGTAATCCCTACGCGCGACTCGTCGAGATGGCGAAAATAGCTCAGCAAAAAGGAGTGATCAAAGGTATCCTGATCCATCAGGGGGAATCAAATACCGGCGATCAAACCTGGCCGGCAAAGGTAAAAGGAGTGTATGATAATCTGATGAAAGACCTGAAACTGAAACCGAAGTCAGTGCCACTTCTTGCAGGAGAACTTGTTCCGGCTGATCAGGGAGGAAAATGTGCAAGCATGAACACAATTATAGCTAAATTGCCCCAAACCATCCCTAATTCTTATGTAATCCCGTCGCAAGGTTGTACAGCTGCTAAGGATAGTCTTCACTTCAATGCCGAAGGTTACCGGATGCTTGGCAAGAGATATGCTGCGAAAATGCTTTCCTTGTTGGGCTGCAAGAAGTCCGTAAAAGAATAATCCGATTTCGATAATACCGATAGCTATCGATACCATGTGTAGCCCCAATAATAAATCATTAATGACCCATGAAATGCAAGCTAATAGCAGGACTTGTTTTTATAAGTTCACTAACCGTGTTTTCCCAGAAAATAGCAATTGTTTCGCCGAATCAAAAGATAGCTGTCGGACTTTACAATACAAAAAGTACCGAAACAGGAGAATGGTATTTGAAAGTTAAGTATTCGAGTAATGGCAAAATATGTGAGGCTATACCGCAAATAACGTTAGGTCTTTCCCGTGCTGACCAGACTTTTGCGAAAGAGCTGAAATTCCTGAAAGCCGGGAAGTCACATCTGATAAATGAGCAATATACAGCGATACACGGGAAACGCACTCAATGTAGCAATTCTGCTAATGAAACGGTAGTTTCTTTTGAAAACCCGGGTAGAGCTAAATTAAACCTAATTATCAGGGCTTATAATGATGGCGTTGCTTTTCGTTACGAATTTCCCGGAAAAGGAGGCTCATTTGTGATAAATGATGAACTGACTGCTTATTCCATACCGGATAGCACCAAGAGATGGCTGGAAAAGTTTAACCCCGCCAACGAAGGTCTTTATTCTACCATGAAAGATGGGAATACCCAACAAGACTGGGGCTATCCGGCTCTTTTCAACACACCCGATAGCGATTGCTGGTATTTGATTCACGAGGCCGATCTGGACCGGAATTATTGTGGAACTAAGCTATCCAATACCGCTGAAAAATCGACATATAAAATTACTTTCCCCGATCAATGGAATGGAAGAGGACAAGGTGAGACAAAGCCAACCATTACTCTCCCCTGGAAATCGCCCTGGCGGCTAATTGTCATGGGCAGCCTTGCCGATATCGTGGAATCGACGCTGGTAGATGACGTGTCATCACCTTCAATTATTTCCAAAACCGATTGGATTAAGCCGGGCATTGCATCGTGGAATTACTGGTCGGACAATCACGGAACCAAAGACTTCAAAACGGTGTGCGAGTTTGCCGACTTAGCTGCTTCAATGGGCTGGCCTTACACCTTGCTAGATTGGGAATGGGACGCCATGGGCAATGGCGGAAAATTGGAAGACGCATTAAAGTATATTCATTCATTAGGCGTAAAACCCTTGATGTGGTATAACTCAGGAGGAGACCATACCTGGGTTTCTGCGACTCCAAAAGATCGGATGCTGACCCATGAAAATCGTATAAAAGAGTTCGCTAAACTAAAAGAACTGGGTGTAGCAGGTGTGAAAATTGACTTTTTCGAGAGCGAAAAACAAAACATGATTAAGTATTATCTCGATATTTTGGACGACGCCGCCAAATTTGAGATGATGGTCTATTTTCATGGATGTCTGGTTCCTCGTGGATGGGCCCGTACCTATCCGCATCTAATGACATACGAAGGAGTACGCGGAGCCGAATGGTACAACAATGGACCGGAATTTACCACAACAGCGCCTGAACATAATACCATTTTGCCATTTACCCGGAATGTGGTTGGTGCGATGGATTATACCCCGGTGACCTTTACCAATTCTCAATTTCCCCACATCACTTCTTATGGGCACGAACTAGCACTCAGCGTAGTGTTTGAATCTGGCATCCAGCATATGGCCGACCGTCCGGAGGGTTATTACGCATTGCCCGAATCAGCGAAATCATTTTTAAAACAAGTGCCCAATGCCTGGGACGAGACGAAACTACTCGATGGCTATCCCGGAAAGGAGATTTTCATGGCTCGCAGGAAAGGAGATTCATGGTATATCGGGGGAATCAATGCCGAAATAATTGAAAAGAGGAAAAAGCTTACATTTAATTTCTTGCCGGAAGGCGTAACATATAAGCTCAATTTAATAACCGACGGTAAGCATGATAAAGAATTTGCCACACAGGATTTGGTTGTTGACAAATTCTCAACTATAGAAGTCAAATTACTTCGTCGGGGTGGTTTTGTTGCCAGCCTGAAGCCGGTTAAATAGAAAATTCAACCGGTAGAGCCGAATTCTTGCTTGACCATAGAAGAACACTAGTATGAAAAACATAATCGTATGAAACATCTTATTCTGTTGTTTGCCAGTATTGTATTTTTCGGTGCATACGTGTTTGCACAACTTGCAATCCCGCATTCTCAGGCCAAAACCAATGCAGGTCCTGATCCGAACTTTCATATTTACCTATGTTTCGGACAGTCGAATATGGAAGGCAATGCTTCCATCGCAGTTGAAGACAGGACAGGGGTGGATGATCGTTTCCGGGTGATGACGGTATCCCCCGATGATTATCAGCACCTCGGCAGGTCGGTAGGCGACTGGTACACAGCAACTCCTCCTTTGTGTCGTTGGGATACCGGGCTTACTCCGGCCGATTATTTCGGACGGACATTGACCGATAGCCTTCCCGCTAACGTGAAAATAGGTGTAATTGTTGTAGCAATGGGGGGCAGCGGTATTGATGCATTCGATAAGGATAATTACAAGCAATATTATGATAATGCCGATGCATGGCAGAAAAGCCTGATGAATATTTATGGTGGCAATCCTTATGCTAAGATTATCGAAATGGCAAAGATGGCGCAGCAAACAGGTGTCATTAAAGGCATATTGCTGCATCAGGGTGAATCGAACAACATGCAAACCGATTGGCCGCAAAAGGTGAAGAAAATTTACAACAATATACTAGCAGACCTGAATATTGAGCCTAATTCTATCCCACTGCTCGCGGGCGAAATGCTACATCAGGATCAGGGAGGGATTTGCTGGGGCATGAACAGTATTATCGCCACATTGCCCTATAACATTCCCAATTCGTATGTCGTTTCTTCGAAAGGATGCAGCGGTAACAGCAAAGATAGTTTTCATTTCTCTACAGTTGGTGCCCGCGAATTGGGCAAACGCTATGGCCTTCAGATGCTTTCGTTTTCAAAGATTTACAATACCGTAGGTGGTCAGACTGTGGACCATTTGGCAATCGAAAAAACGGATTATACATTGCTGACAGGCTCGGTGAGAAAAGTTCCGCTTACGGCCGTTTTCGTAGATGGCCACACCCAGGACATCAGCTTTAGGGCTACCTATGAAGTCAGTAATCCAGAAGTAATACGTATAACAAACGGAATAATAGAAACCCTGAAAGACGGTACAGCTTCCATAACTGCAAGTTACAAAGGTGCACTCGGCGACCAAAAACAAGTGACCTTTCATATCAACTCCACCACTTTCCCGCTGACTAACGAATTGTTTAATCCCAATATTTTTGGCACTGGTTCTTTCAATGACGCTACGCATAACCTGAAAACCGGACAATGGGGCTTCGGTGGTTGGCAATACGGTGGCATTAATTTGTCGGAGTATAAATATATAGTGGCAAGATTAGGTAGCAATAACAATGCAGGTGTGGAGTTTAAGCTTTTCGACGGAAACAATTACTGGGGATCACCGGCCGCATACAAATTCGGAACTAGCCGCGAAATAATCGTGAACCTGCAAAATGCACAGAAAGAGGATGGTACGCCGCTCGATCCAAGCCATATCTATATTGGCGGCTTTTGGTCAACCGGATCCAGCCCGTTCGTCATCGATAAGGTTTACCTGGCTAAATCAGACAAAGAACTTACTGCCGTTCAGGAAATTTATATAAGTGACGAAAACGAAAAAGTGAATGTCTTTTCCATGACAGGTATTTTGCTCCGTTCGCAAATCGAACGAAAAAGGGCGACAGACGGTCTTTCGAAGGGTATGTATATCGTCGGAAACAGTAACGGGTATGTTAAAGTTTTGCATTCGGATCAGCTCGTGATCCATTTATAGTAGATTGAAAATCAATAAATAGACTTTGGGTCCATTTTAGCCTGAATATAAAAAATTATTCGATGAAAAAAATTCAACTAATTGCCGTTAGTTTTTTGCTGGCAGCAAACCTTTGGGGACAGCAGTTTTCTTATCAAAATCCCAATCTGAGTTCAGAACAACGTGCAAAAGATTTAATCTCCCGCTTGACATTGACAGAAAAAGCCGCTTTGATGTGCGATCAGTCCGATCCTATTCAGCGGTTGGGTATTAAACGGTTTAACTGGTGGAGCGAGGCATTGCACGGCCTTGCCAATACCGATAATGTAACGGTATTTCCCGAACCGGTAGGAATGGCTGCTTCATTTAATGATGCGTTGATTTATCGTATTTACAATGCCGTTTCGGATGAAACCCGTGCCAAATATAACGAAGCGACACAAAAAGGACAGGAAAACAAGCGTTTTCTGAGTCTTTCGGTGTGGACTCCCAACGTCAATATTTTCCGTGACCCTCGCTGGGGACGGGGGCAGGAAACGTACGGCGAGGATCCGTACCTGACTTCGCGGATGGGTGTTCAGGTGGTTAAAGGCTTACAAGGTCCTGATGATGCAAAATATAAAAAGCTTCTGGCCTGTGCAAAACATTATGCTGTACATTCCGGGCCTGAATGGAGCCGCCATTCTCTCAACCTCAACAACGTTGATCCGCGCGAACTCTGGGAAACTTACCTTCCGGCGTTTAAATCATTAGTTCAGAAAGCCGATGTTCGCCAGGTAATGTGTGCCTATCAGCGGTTGGACGACGAACCCTGCTGCGGCAACAATCGTCTGTTACAGCAGATACTCCGCGATGAATGGGGCTACAAATATCTTGTCGTTTCGGATTGCGGCGCTATTACCGACTTTTTTACCAGCCACAAAGTATCGTCCGATGCGGTTCATGCCGCATCAAAAGGCGTTTTGGCCGGAACCGACGTGGAATGTGTATGGGAAAACTATCCTTTCAAAACACTTCCCGAAGCCGTTTCAAAGGGGTTGATTTCCGAAGAAGAGATCAATAAACACCTGTTGCGCGTCCTGATCGGACGTTTCGATCTGGGAGAAATGGATGATGATGCCATTGTGCCCTGGTCGAAGATACCGATGTCGATTGTAAATAATCAGGAACATCGCCAACTGGCATTAGATATGGCACGTCAGTCAATGACTTTGCTTCAAAATAAAAACAATATCCTTCCTTTAGCCAAATCACTCAAGAATGTAGCTGTCATTGGGCCAAATGCAAATGATAAAGCGATGTTATGGGGAAATTATAACGGAACTCCGGTAAGGACAATAACCATTCTCGACGGCATCACCTCGAAGCTCCCAGCTGACAAAGTGCTTTATGACAAAGGATGTGACCTGGTGGAAGATAAAGTGACGGAAAGCTATTTTCCTCAATGTTCGATTGAGGGAAAGAAAGGTTTTAAAGCGACTTATTGGAATAATAAAGACCTCACTGGTGATGTTGTAGCAACGCAACAAATAGAGAATCCGATAAAATTGACCACTGCCGGACAACACGAGTTTGCGACCGGTGTTCGCCTCGAAGGTTTTTCGGGCAAATATGAAACCGAGTTCACGCCTTCAAAAAGCGAAGAAATCGTGTTTAAATGCGGTGCCGCGGGGTACTTTGAATTATTAGTGAATGGAGAGTCTCTTGCAAAATATAACAACTGGAGAGCCATCCCGTCAAGAATTTCTTATAAGGTCGAAAGCGGCAAGAAATATAAAATTGAAATCCGCTACGCCCAGTTGAACGATTGGCAGGCAAATATCGAATTCAATTTCGGCAAAGAAGTAGATGTTGATTACACCCAACTTTTGAAAAAACTTCAGGGAACCGATGTCGTCGTATTTGTTGGAGGTCTTTCCACGCAACTGGAAGGTGAAGAAATGCCTGTAAATTACCCTGGCTTCAAGGGCGGCGACCGTACCGATATAGAACTCCCCGCTGTGCAGCGCAATTGCTTAAAGGCATTGAAACAAGCAGGTAAAAAAGTGATCTTTGTGAACTGTTCGGGCTCGGCAATTGCCCTGACTCCTGAAACCGAATCCTGTGATGCCATTCTTCAGGCTTGGTATGCCGGTGAGTCGGGCGGACAAGCCGTTGCCGATGTGTTGTTCGGTGATTATAATCCTTCGGGAAAACTACCGGTTACGTTCTACAAAAGTTCCGATCAGTTGAAAGACTTCGAGGATTATTCCATGAAAGGACGCACCTATCGCTACATGACCGATGCGCTATTTCCTTTCGGTTATGGCTTGAGCTATACCAAATTTTCTATTGGAAACGCGACTCTTGATAAAAACTCGCTGAATGCGAATGAGGCGGTAAAAGTGACGATTCCGGTATCCAATACAGGCAAACGTCAGGGAACGGAAATCGTGCAGGTGTACGTTCGTAAGGTGAACGATGTGGAAGGGCCGCTCAAAACATTAAAAGGATTCCAGCGCGTAAGTCTCAATGCCGGACAAAAAACAAATGTCACTATTGATTTGCCCACTTCTTCGTTCGAATTCTACGACTGGAGTCAACGCAAGATGATGGTAACTCCAGGCGAATATGAAATATATTATGGCAATAGCTCGGATGCTAAAGACCTGAAAAAAGCCGCTGTGGTAATTCGATAAATAAAATCTAATTCAAAAATAAACATGTCACGCTTAAAATTAATCTTATTATCGTTGTTTCTATGTGTCTCCGGTGTAATAATGACCGCATTCGGAGAAGAAACCTTACAGTTAAGGCCGGGAATAGATTATCCCGCTGAAATAGAAAACCCCGAATTGCTTGGGATAAACAAAGAACCCTATCACGCTACATTGATGCCGTATGCCAACTTGCAGGAGGCTTTGGTGGCCAAACGGCATGCTTCATCGCTTTGCCGTACCCTGAATGGCCAATGGAAATTCAACTGGGTGCCGAGCCCGGAAAAACGTCCGGTCGATTTTTATAAATCCGATTATGATGTTTCGTCTTGGAAAGAAATTCCAGTCCCCTCTAACTGGGAGGTGCAGGGCTACGGAACTCCTTTTTACCGCAATTTGGGTTATACCATAAAAAAAGATTTTCCGCATGTGATGAGCGAACCTGAAAAATGGTACACTTCATACAAAGAGCGCAACCCTGTGGGAAGCTACCGCAGGGAATTCGATGTACCTGCCGACTGGATGGGTCACCGCAATTTCATTACGTTCGATGGGGTTGACTGCGCGTTCTTTTTGTGGGTAAACGGCCAAAAAGTTGGCTTTAGTGTAAACAGCCGCAATGCCGCCGAATTCGACCTGACCAAATACCTGAAACCCGGCAAAAATATGATTGCGGTTGAAGTATATCAATATAGCTCGGGAACCTGGCTCGAAGATCAGGATATGTTTCGCTTGCACGGAATTTTCCGCAACGTAACCCTTTGGAGCGCTCCTCAGGTACATATTCGCGACTTTTTTGTAAAAACAGATTTGGATAAAGACTACAAAGATGCAACGCTGAATGTGACCGCAAAAATTAAAAATTACAGCGATAAGGCCGCTAAAGCACAAACCTTCACGGCTACTCTTTACGACAAAGAAGGTAAGGAGATAGCCAAGGGCAGCGCAACCGGAGCCTCACTCAAAACCAATCAGGAAGAGGCGTTGAATGTAAAAATGCAGGTGATAAATCCACTGAAATGGACTGCCGAAACACCTAATTTATACACGGTTGTGTTGACTAATTCCGAAGGTGAAATATTATCCTCAAAAGTAGGGTTTCGCAAGCTGGAAATAAGAGGCCGGATTTTTATGGCAAATGGAGTTCCCATCAAGTTGAAGGGTGTAAACCGCCATGAGCATTGGTCGGAAGTTGGTCATGCCGTCACCGAAGAGCAAATGATCCGCGACCTTGAGGTCATCAAACAAGGAAACTGCAACCATGTTCGCACCAGTCACTATTCCGATGATCCTCGTTGGTACGAACTGTGCGACGAATATGGCATTTGGCTGGTTGCCGAAGCAAATTGTGAGTGCCACGGCTACGACAGACGTTTTGATGAAGAACCAACGATGAAAGCAGCCATCATTGATCGGAATGTGGCTAATGTTGAAAATTTCAAGAATTATCCCTCGGTGATTATTTGGTCGCTTGGAAATGAATGTGGTGGCGTGGGCTCTAACTTTGTGGCTGCCTTGAATACAATCAAATCTATTGATCCAACCCGGTTTGTGCATTACGAGCGTTTTGGAACCGGTAAAAACAATCCTGCCGATATGGATGGTCGAATGTACGGAACCGCTCAGGATTATGCACGTACTGCTCAGGACAAAAATCTTACTAAGCCTTTTTATATCTGCGAATTCATTCACGCCATGTTCAATTCGATGGGTTCACTTGATGAGTATTCGGAAGTTTTTGATAACAATCCGGAAATTTTAGGAGGAGCAATATGGGAATATCAGGATCAGGCATTGTGGAACAAGCGCGACCCCAATCACCCGATTCTGGCGTATGGAGGTGGTTTTGGCGAGAATCCTAACGACCATTATTTTATCCATAAAGGAGTAGTTTCTTACGATCGCACTACCGAAGGGAACAAGGCGAAACCACATTATCCCGAAATGAAAAAGGCGTTTCAATGGATTAATACCGAGCTCACCGAACCTGTGAATGGAGGTATTCAAATTAAAAACAAATACCAGTTTATTTCCCTGGATGGTTTTGATGCCACGTGGAGCTTGACCGAAAACGGACAAGAAATTGATAACGGAGAAATAAAAATGCGTCCCACTTGGGGGAAAGGAATTTTTACGGCAAATATTCCTTATAAAATTGTGCATCCAAAAGCAGGAGCGGAATATTTTCTGCGTATTTCGTACAAGCAAAAGGAAAAAACGCTTTGGGCTGATAAGGGTTTTGAAGTGGCATCAGAGCAGTTCAAACTTCCGGTCAATACACTTCCTGTAGTGGAAGCTAAAGTTACTCAGCCTGTAAAACTGATTCAAAACAAGGAAGCAGCGACTATTTCAGGAAAAGATTTCTCTGTAAGCTTTGATAAGAAAACCGGCTTTATGAGCCAGTTAACGAAAAGCGGAATAAATTTATTAGTTGCAGATGGCGCACCTAAATTGCATTTGTGGCGTGCCGCTCACCGTACAGACGATGACTGGGCATACCGCCAATGGGAAAAATTCGGGGTAACCAATCTCCAATATTCACTGGTCGATTTTAAAGTAGAAACTGTTGACAACACAACGGTAAAGGTAGTCTCAACAACAAAAGCCGATGGAAAAGAAGGTTTTGGCGTTTACCACACGGCTACTTATCTGGTGAAAGGCGATGGCTCGATAAAGGTTGATAATCAGGTTCAGTTTGTCGGGTTTAGTATCAACTTAGCTCGAATTGGGGTACGCATGTTGCTCGATAAGAAACTCGATCGAATGACGTTCTTCGGCCGTGGACCATTCGAGAATTATTCAGATCGTAAAAGTGCTGCTGAAGTTGGTGTTTATGGAATAGGCGTAAACGAACAATACGAATACGAAAAACCGATGGAACGTGGCAACCATGAAGAAGTGCGTTGGGCAAAACTTAGCGGTAAGGATATGCCTTCTTTACTTGTGAAAGCGGATGAAAAACTGATGCAAGTGGCAGCTCTTCCTCATACCGATGAGCAAATGTATCCGGTAGAGTACAAAATTGATCTGCCTGCCAGTACGGCAACGGTATTCACTGTTTCGACCAAAACGCTGGGCGTCGGCTCTAACAGTTGTGGACCTCAACCGCTTGATAAATTCAAGGTGATTGCAGAAGATACGTCATTTTCTTATACCATTAATTTGTTTTAAAATATAGATTATGAATAGGAAATTGCTCAATGCCACTGTGCTTTTTCTCATGATAAGCAACCTTACGTTTAAAGGGTTAGCTGAAAACCCCATCATCCAAACCAAATACACCGCCGATCCTGCTCCGCTGGTGTACAACGACACGGTGTTTCTTTATACCGGTCACGACGAAGATGATGCTTTGGGTTTTAAGATGCAGAATTGGATGTTATACACTTCCACCGATATGGTGAATTGGACCGACCATGGAGTTGTAGCATCGCTGAAAGATTTTAAATGGGTAAATGTTGACAATGGAGCCTGGGCACCTCAATGTATCCGCCGAAACAATAAATTTTATATGTACTGCCCTGTGCCAAACGGTCTGGGAATTGGGGTATTGGTTTCAGACAGCCCTTACGGGCCGTTCAAAGACCCTCTCGGCAAGGCGCTGATTAAGAACGGGCCACAAGATATTGACCCGACCATATTGATTGACGATGATGGTCAGGCTTATCTTTATTGGGGAAATCCTGAATTGTGGTACGTGAAGTTAAATGAGGATATGATTTCGTGTTCGAGTGAGCCAAAGAGAATGCCGGAATTTGTCAAAATAAAAGGGGAGAAAGATCCTTTCCACTATCAGGAAGGGCCATGGGCATGGAAACGCAACGGACATTATTATATGGCTTATGCATCAACATGCTGCCCCGAAGGTATTGGCTATGCCATGGGCAAGTCTCCTATAGGTCCATGGGAATATAAAGGTATGATCATGGAAGGTGACCAGCGTGCAAGCGGAAATCATCCGGGAATTATCGACTATAAAGGTAAGCCTTACGTGTTTGGGTTCAATTATGCCATCATGAAACAAACCCTGTCGAAGCATTACGAAAGACGTTCTATTTGTGTAGAACAACTAACCTACAATGCCGATGGCACAATTCAGCAGTTGCCGTTCTGGTCAACAACAGGTGTGAAACAACTTGGTGTGGTGAACCCGTATAATCGTACCGAAGCGGAAACAATGGCTTACAGTGAAGGGCTTAAAACAGAAGTGGTTACTGAATGGGAGCGAAACGTGGCATGGGACAAAGGCAAAAAAATTGCCGACAGATTATTTACTACGTCTATTCACAACGGAGATTACCTGAAAGTTCAAGGCGTCGATTTTTCAAAAGGAGCATCATCGGTTGATGTTAGTATTGCTTCGTTAAAGGGAGGTAAAATAGAAATCCATACTGACAAAATTGATGGGCCTGTATTGGTAACAATCAACGTAACGGCCTCGGCTGAAGGAGATTTATGGAAAACGATTACTACACCTGTGAAAAACATCAAAGGTGTTCACGATTTGTTCTTCGTTTTCAGAGGTGATAAAGAACTGTTCAACTTTGATTGGTGGCAGTTTAAAAATTAATCGCATGTTTAATAATCTAACTATAGGTCTTAATCAAGAAATCAAAGAAATAAAATATCAAATACGAAGGCATAAATGAAAACAAAAAGCAAAATTAAATTAACTGTCATTGCAGGTCTTATTGCCATTTTCAATCTGATAGGGATTGGTCAACTATCTGCTCAAACTGTCTGGCTTGACCAATTGGATCTTAGTACTGCGACACAAGGCTATGGAATTCCGATGAAAAACAAATCCATCGATGGCAAAACGCTCACAATCGCTGGTAAAACTTTCGAACGCGGTTTTGGAAGTCATTCCGAGAGTTCGTTGACTATTTTGCTTGAAGGAAAAGCAACTCAATTCACGGCGCAGGTCGGTATTGATGACGAGGTCGCAGGTCAGAAACCGGCTGCTGAGTTTGTAGTTTATGGCGATGGCGAAAAGTTATGGTCGAGTGGGGTAATGCGTTTGGGTGATGCAGCCAGACCCTGCAATGTTAAGCTTGGAGGCGTACGAAAACTTGAATTGGTAGTAACCGACGGCGGAAACGGAAATTATTACGATCACGTTGACTGGGTGGATGCAAGATTTGAAACCACTGGAGTAAATACTTTTAAAACCTATAGTCCGGTGGCAACTGAACCATATATTCTCACTCCTAAACCATCGGCTGAGCCAAAAATTACCGGAGCCAAAGTTTTTGGAGTGCGTCCGGGTTCGCCTTTCCAGTATCTTGTAACAGCCACAGGCGACAGACCGATGACTTTTTCTGCTTTGGGTTTGCCAAAAGGATTAAAAATCAACGCTAAAACCGGTATCATCACCGGAAAACTTTCTCAGGCCGCAACATACAGCGTTATCCTGAAAGCTAAAAATGCAAAAGGTACGGCTGAAAGAAAGTTCCGTATCGAATGTGGCGACCGTATTGCCCTTACCCCACCCATGGGCTGGAACAGTTGGAACTGCTTTGCTCAAGAGGTATCTACCGATAAGGTGAAGCGTGCGGCTGATGCAATGGTCAAAAGCGGACTTATAAATCATGGCTGGACTTACGTAAATATCGACGATTTCTGGGAAAATAACCGTGACTCCAAAGACCAATCGTTGCGAGGGAAGTTCCGCGATGAGGCTGGCAACATTATCCCTAACTCCCGGTTTGTAGATATGAAAGGACTTGCCGATTATGTGCATAGCCTTGGCCTTAAAATCGGACTTTATTCCAGTCCAGGTCCTTGGACCTGTGGTGGCTGTGTAGGTAGTTACGGTAATGAAAAACAAGATGCCCAAAGCTATGCCAAATGGGGTTTCGACTACCTGAAATACGACTGGTGCAGTTATGGCAATGTAATCGATGGTTTGCCAGGCAACGACCCCAATAAAGTATCGTCTTTATCATATAATGGAGGTAACGAATTGAATACAGCGATTAAACCATTTAAGGTTATGGGTGAATATCTTCGCCAGCAGCCCCGCGATATTGTATTTAGCGTATGTCAGTACGGAATGTCGGATGTATGGAAGTGGGGCGATTCTGTTAATGGCAATTGCTGGCGTACAACCAATGATATTACCGATACCTGGACAAGCGTGAAAAATATTGCTCTTGATCAGGATAAATCGGCTCCTTATGCCAAACCCGGAAACTGGAATGATCCCGACATGCTTGTAGTTGGTCACGTAGGCTGGGGGAATACGCATCCCAGCAAACTTAAACCCGATGAGCAGTATCTGCACATCAGCCTTTGGAGTCTCTTCTCTGCACCGCTCCTCATTGGTTGTGACATGGAAAAACTCGATGACTTTACCTTGAATTTGTTGACAAATGACGAAGTGATCGAAATCAATCAAGACCCACTTGGCAAGCAGGCAACTTGTGTTCAGTCGATTGGTGATTTGCGGATTTACGAGAAAGAACTCGAAGATGGTAGCCGTGCTATTGGCTTCTGCAACTTTGGCCTCGAACCTGTTGATCTTGCCTACAGCGACTTTGATAAACTCGGACTGAAAGGACAATTTGTCGTGCGCGACCTTTGGAGACAAAAAGACATCAGCAATGTAAATACACAAACAGGGCAGTTGGCACTCAAAGTACCAGTGCACGGTGTATTACTATATAAATTTTCTTCGAAGAAATAATTCTAAAATTGATTGATAAAAAAACGGAATATGAATTTTAAAGCATTAACAAAAGCATCTGCGATTGCAGTGCTTCTCTTGATCGAGGTTTCGGTATTTGGGTTAAAAGCCCAAAATCCCATTATTCAGACTAATTACACGGCCGATCCAGCTCCGATGGTGCATAATGGCACAGTCTATCTTTATACATCGCACGATGAAGATCAGACAATAAAAAACTTCTTTACCATGAATGACTGGAAATGTTATTCTTCAACCGATATGGTGAACTGGACTGATCATGGCTCTGTGTTATCGTACAATACTTTTGAATGGTCGCGTGGCGATGCCTGGGCTGGCCAATGTGTTTACAGAAATGGTAAGTATTATTACTATTTGCCTGTGAATCAAAAAGATGGAGGTAATGCGATTGGAGTTGCTGTTTCCGACAGTCCTACTGGCCCTTTTAAAGATGCGTTGGGGAAACCCTTGCTTACCGGTTATGGCTATATCGACCCAACGGTTTACATTGATACTGAAGGACAGGCCTACCTTTACTGGGGAAATCCTAATCTTTGGCACGTAAAGTTGAATGAAGACATGATCTCCTACGACCAGACTTTGGGTATTGTAAAAGAAGATTTGAAAGATGAGAATTTCGGTCATCGAGCAAAAAAGATAGATAACCGCACGGCGTCTTATGAAGAAGGTCCATGGTTTTTCAAACGCAATGCGAAATATTACATGCTTTATCCGGCAGGTGGCGTTCCTGAACATTTGGCTTATTCCACCAGTAACAGTCCCACCGGCTCGTGGGTGTATGGCGATACTATCATGCACGTGATTAAAAACCACGGAGCATTTACTAACCATCCGGGATATATCGAATTCAAGGGGAAATCGTATCTCTTTTATCACGATGCCGGGTTGTCGGGCGGAGGCGGATTCAAGCGATCGGTATGTGTCGAACCGTTCAATTTCAATGCCGATGGTTCTATTCCTTTGATTACCCCGACAAGCAAGGGGGTTGTCGAGAGTGCAGCCAATGTTGATCCGTACAAAAGAACAGAAGCCGAAACCATTGCCTGGTCAGAAGGCCTGAAAACGGCGCAAGATCAGCAGACGGGAGTGTACGTTACCGAAATAAGCAATGGCGACTATATCAAAGTGCGCAGTGTTGATTTTGGCAAAAAGGCAAAATCATTCGGGGCAAATGTTGCTTCAGCTACATTTAAAGGATCTATTGAAATCCGAATTGATGATAAAAACGGCAAGTTGCTCGGCACTTTACCTGTAAAAGCTACCGGAAGCGATAATGTCTGGAAAACTCAGTCATGCAAAGTAAATTCCGTTAAAGGAGTTCACGATTTGTACTTAGTATTCAAAGGTGGAGAAGGAAATCTATTCAATTTTAACTGGTGGAAATTAACCAAATAAATAATACCAGAGTCATGCGTAATTATTTCAAAACACGTTTTTTCTTTGTTGTTCTTTTTTCTTTTTTCGGGATTAGCCAATGTGTTTGGGCTGATTATCCCATAGCGTCTCATCGTTATCTGGCCGATCCGGGTGCGTTGGTTTATAATGGCAGAGTCTATCTCTATTGCTCAAACGATGACGATAACCCTTCTGGCGAAAAAAGCAGTTATCAGATGAACTCCATAGTATGTATTTCAAGTAGCGATATGAAAAACTGGACGGACCATGGTGTCGTATTTCAGGTACCTCGCGATGCCGCCTGGGCTCCTAAAAGCTGGGCTCCATCCCCTGCAACCCGCGATGGGAAAATATTCCTCTATTTCGGTAATGGGGGCAATGGTATCGGAGTGGCAAAGGCCGACAATCCATTAGGCCCTTTCAAGGACCCGATTGGTAAAGCGTTGGTTAGTTCTAATACTCCAGGAGTGATGCCGGCTCAAAATATGTGGCTGTTTGATCCTATGACCTTTATTGATGACGATGGTCAGGCTTATATGTATTTTGGTGGAAATGGCGATAATAATGTCCGTGTAATCAAACTTAACAAAGACATGATTAGTGTTGATGGCCCGGCTATCCCGCTGAATGCCCAAAACTTCTTTGAAGCTTCCTGGATGCACAAGGAAAATGGTATTTACTATTTTTCATACTCTTCAAATCCAAGAGCTCAAATGAGAATTGATTATATGAAAAGTACCAGCCCTACTTCAGGCTTTACTTACGGTGGCGTTATTTCAAAACAACCGCCTCTTAATGATAACAACAATCACCAGGCTATTTTCAAATTAAATGGAGTATGGTATCAGGCTTATCATAATCGTATCGTTGCGAAGCAGGCCAACATTCCTCCGACTTACAAGCGCAATATTTGCCTGGACTCGTTCAGCCACAATCCCGATGGAACCATTAATGTGATGGAAAATACCGTGGATGGCGTGAAACAAAAAGCATATCTCAATCCATTTGTACGTACTGAAGCTGAAACCTTTAATGCTCAAAGCGGCATTAAAACGGAAGTTTGCAAAGCTGGTGGAATGAATGTTTGTCAAATCGATAACGGCGACTTTATCAAAGTGCGTGGCGTTAATTTCGGAAAAGGCGCGGCTTCGTTTCAGGCAAGCGTAGCAGCAGCAGCATCCGGTAGCAGCATTGAGATCCGTTTGGATGGTAAGAATGGACAATTGGTGGGTACTTTACCTGTTGCCAATACCGGCGGAGAACAAAGCTGGAAAGCTCTGACATGCAAGATCAAATCTGTTAAAGGCGTTCATGACCTGTTCCTCGTATTTAAAGGAAAGAAAGAGAATGCGTTCAACTTCGACTGGTGGAAATTTTCTGCTAAATAAATTATTAACCTGATTGTTTATATCAATACATACGATGAAAAAACTTATTGTAATTGCACTGTTTTTAGTGCTTTTGGGTGCTGTTTCAAAAGCAGAAAACCCGATTATGCAGTCTCATTTTGGTCCCGATCCGGCGCCAATGGTTTATAATGGTACGGTGTATGCCTATGTGGGCGACGATATTCCGGGAACCGATTTTTACTATATGACCAAATGGCGCGTCCTTTCCAGCGCCGACATGGTGAACTGGACTGACCATGGGTCTCCTATATCGCTCGAATCGTTCAAATGGGCGCGCGACCGTGCCTGGGCTGCTCAGTGTATCGAACGTAACGGTAAGTTCTACTGGTATATTTGTGCACAAAGCACCAAAAATGATATGTCAATTGGGGTTGCTGTTTCCGACAGTCCTACTGGTCCGTTCAAGGATGCAATCGGCAAACCGTTGATTATGAATGGTAGTTGGTCGAATATTGACCCGACTGTATGTATCGACGACGATGGTCAGGCTTATCTTTACTGGGGCAACGGAAGTTTGTTCTATGTGAAGCTGAACAAAGATATGATCTCTTATTCGGGTGATATTGTAACAGTTCCGGTTACAGTTGAGTCATTCGGGGGTGCGAGAGGAAACAAAAGCGTGGAAAATCCTAACAAAGATATGTATGTGGAAGGACCTTGGTTCTACAAACGCAACAATCTCTATTATTTAATGTATGCCGGAATGGGCAAGGGTGGCGAATGTCTTTCCTATTCTACCAGTAACGGTCCTACCGGTCCATGGAAATATCAGGGGAAAATAATGGAAAACCAGAAGTTGAACAGCTTCACCAATCATGGCGGTATTATCGACTATAAAGGAAATTCATACGTGTTCTATCATAGCGGCTTGCTGCCCAACGGCGGAAGCTACGGTCGTGCAGCCTGTGTGGAGCAGTTTGCCTACAATCCTGATGGTACCATTCCTGCTGTTACTGCAACAAAAGAAGGTCCTAAACCGGTTGGCTTTATCGATCCGTACAAACGTCAGGAAGCTGAAACAATGGCCTGGTCGAATAAATGCTCCATTACTCAAAGCCCAAAGAACGGAATGTATGTATCTTCAACTCGCTTGAAAGGTTACATTAAAGTTCGTGAGGTAAACTTTGGCGATCAATCACCAAAATCCTTTACGG
The DNA here is from genome assembly GCA_963668555.2 of Bacteroidales bacterium. Taxonomy (GTDB): domain Bacteria; phylum Bacteroidota; class Bacteroidia; order Bacteroidales; family UBA7332; genus CAXXIC01. The sequence goes on along the minus strand of CAXXIC010000001.1, from coordinate 960,983 downwards.
CATCTTTAGCCGCAGGAGTAGATGGTGGTACTTTGGAAGCCCGTCTCGATAGCGTGGGCGGCCCAGTCATAGCATTCGTTAATCTTCCACGCACAGGAGGCTGGGACAAGTTTGTCACCTTTACCTCCAAACTTAGCAAAGAGGTAACCGGCATGCATGATGTCTATTTCTATTTCAATGGACAGAATATTACCGCCGGACGTGAATTGTTCAATTTCGACTGGTGGAAATTCAATAAACAATAAGTGAAAGGCTCTATCAAACCATGATTGATTATAAAAAAACACTAACTATTGTCGGAGCTATATTCTGGGTTGCCATTGCTTATAGTGCCTCAAACAAAAATGAAATTCTTGCTCATTGGCGTTTTGATACGGTAAAGCACTTACGAGGAGATTCAACTTCGCTTTCCGTTGTAGGAAAATCGCTTACCGCTTCGGAACGTGGTGTGACTGAACCACAGCCTTACGTATTCGATGAATCTGGCAAAGGGAATTACCTTCAGGTACGCGGATCAAGACCGTCGCCCAATGTTTTTTCTGACGATGTGCCCACTTCTCAAGTAAAAGGACAGTCGAATGCCCGCTCACTTGCCCTGAAAAATGGAGAGTATGTGGTGACATTCGATCGCCCGTTGGCTTACTACGACCTGCGTAAAAGCTGGACAATAGAAGCAAGCCTGAAGTGTAACTTACTTGGTACCGAGCAGGTTTATCTTTGCAAAGAAGGAGCAAAAGGACAGTTGTTTGGCGATTTGTCCATTGGTTTTGATAATATGTATAAGAAATACTTTGTTGAGGTGATGTGTGCTGACGGTGTACCCCGTCGTATTGTTGCAGGAGATGAGGTTGAAGCTGGCAAGTGGTATGATGTTCGTGCCCAGGCTAACTATGATTCAAAGAGCGGTCAGACTCAACTTCGTTTAGAGGTAAAACGTTCGACTCAGGCTAACTTCGGTCAGCCATCTTCCATTTCTTTCAAAGGTATGGCCCTGAATCGCAATGCTGGTATGTGGGTAATTGGACGTGGGTTTCCGGGAGGATTTCCTAATAGTCTTCAGGTGCTTGATGGTGCAATAGATGAGGTTAAAATCTCTGGCGAGGCAATGCCTCGTGTAGCGGGTCAAAACCCACTTTTCACAGACTTCTTTACCGCTGATCCGGCAATGACCGTAATTGGCAATACTGTTTATGCTTATGTGGGTCAGGATGCTGCATCGGTTGGAGGGTGGTTCGACATGCCCAATTGGCTGTGCTATTCAACAACGGATATGAAGAACTGGAAAGCGCATGGTCCTGTTTTGGCGGCAAAAGATTTTGAAAATGCATATAGCGGAGCTTCCTGGGCTGCACAAGTGGTTGAAAAAGATGGGAAATACTACGATTACGTCACGCTCGATGGGAAAAATGGACACTTTATTACTGTGGCAGTAAGTGATAGCCCTACAGGTCCATTCAAAGAAGCACTTCCCGGCAAGCCCCTCATTACCGATGACATGACCAAAGATTCTCACAGGGCAAATTCAGATATTGATCCCACTATCCTTATCGATACAGACGGCACTCCATGGATGGCCTGGGGTAACGGCGACTGTTATATGGTAAAATTGAAGCGCAATATGGTTGAAATCGATGGGCCTGTTACCAAAGTTCCATTCAGAAACTATTCGGAGGGACCATGGCTATTCAAGCGTGGTGATCTTTATTACATGGCATATGCTGCCGATGCACCTGGTGTTCAAGCCGAACAAATTGCCTACTCTTTTGCTAAAAGTATAACCGGTCCGTGGACATATGGAGGCCTGCTGACCACTTCAGCGAAATATGGTTTCACCATTCATCCATCTATCATAGAATTTAAAAATCAATGGTATTTCTTCTATCACGATGGTTCTTATACTTTGAATGGTACTCCCGGTGGTGATTGCAGACGTCAGGTATGTGCCGAATATCTTTACTTTAATCCTGATGGAAGTATTAAACCGATCACTTTGACAACTGAAGGAGTAAGTGTGCAGCCAAAAAGATAAAGACATGTATGCCTGTCTGCATAACGTCCTAATAACGCTTTATGGAGAATTAATTATATCAAACCGTAAAATTAAGATTCAACAATCAATACAATCATGAAAAAACAATTTTGTATTTTTCTATTAACCTTACTTTTACCTTCATCCTTATGGGCTATCGGGATTGAAAGTTATATTTCAACTTCAAAAGGAAAGGATTACTTTTCTTTATCTGCTGCAGGAAAATCAACCACCTTGTACATTGGTTCGAAGGATTATCCGGGAGTTATTCGAGCATTAAAAGATTTAAAAGCTGATATTGGCAAGGTTACCAATACAGAACCATCAATTGTCTATGATAAAGTGCCCTCTCAAAAAGAGCTTGTAATTGTTGGAACATTGGGGAAAAGTTCCGTAATAGACCAACTGGTAAAAAGTGGCAAACTCGATGTGAATGGTATTCGCGGAAAGTGGGAGAATTTTCTGATTCAGGTGATTAATAACCCAATGCCCGGTGTCGATAAAGCGCTTGTTATTGCCGGAAGTGATAAACGAGGTACAATTTTCGGTATTTACGATGTGTCGGAGCAGATTGGTGTTTCGCCATGGCATTTTTGGGCTGATGTTCCGGCTGATCACAAGGAGGCTCTTTATGTAAAACCGATTCGAAATATACAAGGTCCAAGTGTAAAATATCGGGGCGTTTTTATCAACGATGAAGCGCCAGCTCTTACTGGCTGGGTTAAAGAAAAATATGGAATGGCCAAGCCAAACCAAAACCCACCTGTAGGCAAGAATGTAGTGAATTACGGACATGAGTTTTATGCAACTGTTTTCGAGTTGTTGCTTCGAATGAAAGCCAACTATCTTTGGCCAGCCATGTGGAGTAACGCTTTTAACGAAGACGATCCGGAAAACCCACGTCTTGCCGATGAATATGGCATTGTAATGGGCACTTCGCATCAGGAACCCATGGTGCGTTCGCAACAGGAATGGGATCGTCGTTACATGAAAACTCTTGGACATTGGGATTATACGAAACAACCCGATACGCTTGAAAATTTCTGGAGAGAAGGAATTCGTCGGAATAAAAACTATGAAAGCGTGGTAACTATGGGACTTCGTGGCGCCAACGACTCTGAAATGGGCGGTGATATGAAAGACAATATTGCGATGGTAGAAAAAATCGTTAGGAATCAGCAGAAAATTATTAACGAAGAAATGAACCCTAATATTAATGAAGTGCCTCAGACGTGGTGTTTATATAAAGAAATCATGGAATACTACAACAACGGCATGCGTGTGCCCGACAATATAACATTGCTTTGGGCTGATGACAACTGGGGCAATATCCGTCGGTTGCCTAATGAAGCCGAGCGTAACCGAAGTGGTGGTGCCGGGGTTTATTATCATTTTGATTATCATGGTGATCCAAGGAGTTACGAGTGGATTAACACGAATCCTCTACCCAAAATATGGGATCAAATGTCACTTGCCAAGCAGTATGGTGCAGATAAAATCTGGATTGTAAACGTAGGCCATTTCAAAGGGTATGAATTGCCAATGGAGTATTTTATGAGTCTTGGTTGGAACACCAATCGGTGGAATAACTCAAATATAAACGAGTTTACGCGACTTTGGGCTTCAAGAGAATTTGGACCGCAATATGCTGCTGAAATAGCCGATATTCTCTCAAAATATGGAAAATACAATGGTCGTCGTAAGCCTGAATCGCTAACGGCATCGACATACAGTCTTACCAACTACAACGAGTTTGAAACTGTTGTTTCGGATTACAATAATATTTTGTCAAGAGCTGAAGGGATTTATGACAAATTGCCTAAGGAAAAACGCGATGCCTTTTTTCAGATTGTTTTATTCCCTGTAAAGGCTTGTGCTATCGTTAATGAATTGTATTTGTCTGCGGCAAAAAATGAATTATATGCCCGTCAAAAACGCTCGACTGCCAATGCGATGGCAGCGCAAACCAGAATGTTGTTTCAGGCAGATACGACATTAATGTCCCATTACAACCAGGTATATGCCAGTGGGAATTGGAATCACTTTATGGATCAGACTCACCTTGGCTATACCGATTGGATGCCTCCAAGAAAAAATAGTTTAGGGGCGGTTAAACTATCGGAAATTCAAGTGCCTGATTCGGCGTTATTGGGTGTGACAATGGAGGGTACGGAATTGAGTTGGCCCAACTCAGCTTCAAAGGCTTCGTTGCCTCAATTTGATGTTTTCAGTAATCAACAACGTTATATTGACGTTTTCAATAAGGGACAACTACCTTTCGATTATACGATAACTACAGATGTTCCATGGTTAACGATTGACGAAGCTAAAGGGACTATTAGCGATAACGACAAGCGTATCTTGATTAAATTGAATCAGCAACATTTGCCAACCGGTAAAGCCGAAGGTACGGTGAAAATATCGGGCGCAGGAAGAGCCGTTTTAGTGCAGGTCAGTGCATTTAATCCTGCTGATGGCAAAGAAAAAATGAAGGGCTTTGTTGAAAGTGACCGATATATTTCAATCGAAGCGGAACATTATTCTAAAAACATTGACAATGGAGACCGTAAATGGATTAAAGTTGAGGATTATGGCCTTACGTTATCCGGAATGAGAGCAACGGCACCTGCAAATGCCTCATCAGCAATCCCGGGCAAAAATGCTCCTTGCCTGGAGTATCCTGTATATTTATTTTCAAAAGATAGTGCTGAGATTGCATTGATAACCTCTCCTTTATTAAACTATATGCCTAACAGGGATATTAAAATAGCGGTATCGTTTGATGACGAGAAACCCTCATATATTACTAATGTTCCTGATAAGTTTAAAGTACATTGGTCTAACCCGGATTGGGCACAAACAGTCGTGAAACAGGCTAGACAGTCTAAAACAACGCTCAAAATTTCAAAGCCGGGGGCTCATACATTAAAAGTATGGATGATAGACCCAGGAGTGATTGTACAAAAGGTCCTTGTAAATACAGGTGGCCTCAAACCTTCATATCTTGGACCTAAAGAAACTTCTTTTATCAAATAGTATTTAGAAGGGACTCATCCTCATTGTGAAAATTGCAAATATCTAAGAGCTTGTTTAAATTTACCCAAATATTTCCTTAAAGGGGAATAGTCATCTTGCTTTACTTCTTGAAATAATCCTAAAAAAGTATCGCAATAAGATTTAAACAGGCTCTTAGTGATTGATTGATTGATTTTATTCTTGATAAATTATGAACATGAAAAGCAATATCATCCTTTTTATTTTATTAATTACCACATTAAATCTCTATGCCGAAGATGGACATAATCTTTGGTTTCGTGCTAAAAACACTGGATCAGTAAATATCATTTGTGCCAAGAGCTCTACCACTCTGGATATTGCAAAGCGCGAATTGGTACAAGGCTGGCTTGGGCAAAACGGTGCTAAATTTACTTTGACTGTAAAAAAAGATAATGCAATTAAAGGAGATGGTTTTAAACTTTCTACAAATGAAGTTCAAGCCAATACAGAACTGGGAATCTTGTATGGCGTGTATGAACTTTTGCGTCGTCAGCAAACCGGACAGGCTGTTCATAATGAGATATGTAATCCTTCATACGAACGCCGTGTGTTAAACCACTGGGATAATCTGGATGGCTCAGTCGAGCGTGGATATGCGGGGCGTTCAATATTTTGGCATGATGTCGAAAAAGGTTATGCCATAACAGATAAAGACAGGACTTTATGGAAAGAATATGCACGTGCAAATGCCTCTATAGGAATTAATGGTGCAGTATTGAATAACGTTAATTCATCGAAGTTGATGTTGACAACGGAATGTCTTATGAAAGTGAAGGCAATTGCCGAAGTGCTGCGTCCGTATGGCATAAAAACATATCTTTCGGTTAAGTTCTCATCACCATCATTAATTGGAGGGTTAAAAACATCCGATCCATTAAATCCCGAAGTAATAAAATGGTGGAAGAACAAAGTAAAAGAAATTTACAAAATCGTACCTGATTTTGGGGGATTCTTGATAAAAGCTAACAGTGAAGGAGAACCCGGCCCGCAGGATTTTGGACGTAATCATGCCGATGGTGCCAACATGCTGGCCGATGCAGTTAAACCCTTCGGCGGTATTATCATGTGGCGTGCTTTTGTTTATGAAGCCAACAGCAAAGATCGTGCAAGCCAGGCCTATAAAGAGTTTCTGCCGCTTGATGGCCAGTTTCGCGACAATGTGATTATTCAGGTAAAAAATGGCCCTGTCGATTTTCAACCCCGTGAACCGTTTACTCCACTCTTCGGAGCATTGAAAAAGACCTCTGTAATGCCTGAGTTGCAAATAACCCAGGAATATCTTGGACATTCTGTTCAGTTGGTGTTTTTGGCAACCATGTGGGAAGAATTCCTGAAAAGCGAGACTTATCAGGAAGGTAACGGGAGCACTGTTGCACGCACAACCGATGGTAGTATCTTTTCTCAAAAACATACAGCAATAGCCGGTGTGGCTAATATAGGCATGGATACCAACTGGTGCGGGCATCATTTTGCTCAGGCAAACTGGTATGCGTTTGGACGCCTTGCCTGGAACAACCGGTTGACCAGTGATAGAATTGCAGATGAATGGTTAAAACTCACCTTTTCGCCCAAAGAAGCGAAGTCTGCGAATTTAACCGGCTCAGATTGGCAAAAAAACTTTTTAGCCCCTGTAAAGCAAGTGATGTTGGGAAGTCGTGAGGCTACGGTTAATTATTCAATGCCGCTGGGTCTTCACCATATTTTTGCCGGACTCAATAATACCCATTATGGACCTGGCCCATGGTTTGGTCCCAAAGGTATTCGTACAGATTGGACTGCGGCCTATTATCACAAAGCAGACTCTTTAGGCATTGGCTTTGACCGTACTACAAAAGGCTCTGATGCTGTAAGTCAATACCATGAGCCATTGAGTAGCCAGTTTGAGAACCCTGCAACTTGTCCTGAAATATACCTGCTATGGTTTCATCATTTACCTTGGGACTACAAAATGAAAAACGGACGCATCCTTTGGGACGAGCTGTGTTACACATATGATAAGGGTGTAAACGAAGTGCGCCAGTATCAAAAAACCTGGGATAAAGTACAACAGTATGTTGATGCACAGCGTTTTTCGGAGGTTCAAAGTAAATTACGCCGTCAGTGCCGTGATGCACAGGTATGGAAAGATGGTTGCTTGCTGTATTTTCAACAGTTCAGCAAAAGACCGATTCCATTTGATATCGAACGCCCTGTGTATGATTTGAATTATTTGCAGAAGACCGATCTGACTGACATGCTGAAATAAAGAAGAATAGAAGTCAATCTGAATATAATTAATGCTTTAAATCAAAATATATAAGATAAAAATGATATCAAGAAAAGAGCTAATGCTGATACTAATTCTCAGCATAATCTGTTTCCCTACTGTTACGGCTCAATCCCCCCAAAAATATCATACGTGGGCTCCTACGCCACCACTAGGTTGGAATAGTTGGGATTGCTTTGGCACAACTGTAACCGAACAACAAGTAAAAGAACAGGCCGATGCAATGGCCAAACATTTGTTGCCAAGTGGTTACAAATACCTCACGGTCGATATTCAATGGTACGAGCCCGAAGCAAAGGGTCATGCTTATGATCCCAAAGCTGTGCTCTCCATGGACGAATATGGCCGCCTAACTCCCGGCTTGAAAAAGTTCCCTTCGGCTGCTGATGGCAAAGGATTTAAGTATCTGGCCGATTATGTGCATTCAAAAGGGCTGAAATTTGGAATCCATATCATGCGGGGTATCCCTCGTCAGGCTGTTGAAAAAAATACACCTGTGCTCGGGACCACCGTGAAGGCTCAGGATATTGCTTTGACTAACTCGCGATGCGCCTGGAATCCTGATATGTATGGCGTTGATGCCACTAAACCCGGAGGACAGGCTTACTATAATTCAATCGTACAGATGTATGCCGACTGGGGTGTCGATTTCATAAAGTGCGACGATATTTCGCGCCCTTACGACAATGTACAGAAAGCCGAAATTGAAGCGCTCCGCAATGCTATTGACAAAACAGGTCGTCCCATTATTTTGAGCTTATCACCCGGAGCAACACCTGTAACCATGGGCGAACAGGTAATGAACCATGCCAATATGTGGCGCATTACCGATGATTTCTGGGATCGCTGGGGTGCATTGCTGGCCATGTTCGAACGCCTCGACGTTTGGACTCCCTACCGTGCCCCTGGCCATTTCCCGGATGCCGATATGCTCCCGATTGGTATTGTAGAGTTCAAACGCCCTACAAGGTTTACTAAGGACGAGCAATTTACACTTATGAGCCTCTGGGCTATTGGCCGTTCACCGCTTATTTTCGGTGGAGACATGACCCAACTCGACGATTTCACCAAGGAGATGCTCACCAACCCAGATATGTTGAAAGTAAACCAGCAAAGTACAAACAACCGACAGGTGTCGCGCGATAAAAACTTAGTTGTGTGGACTGCCGATGTGCCAAACAGTAAGGATAAATATGTTGCCCTATTCAATGCACAAAGCAAAGGCGACAATATCGATTTCAACAATGCCGACTATGCAAGTCCTATAATTGCAGGTAAAGGAAGCTCGCAAAAGGTTGAAGTATCTGTAAAAGACGGGAAAAGGCTTGTCTTATTCGTCAAAGATGGCGGTAATGGTTCCGATTGGGATCATGTGGTATGGGTAGATCCTGTACTCCATGGCTCAAAAGGGGATCTGAAATTAACTGATTTAAAATGGCTTAGTGCTACAGCAGGTTGGGGAGAGGTACGGTTAAACCGTTCGGTTGATAACCGCCCATTGGTTATTGACGGTGATTCTGTGAATGGAATTGGAACCCATGCTGAATCAACTATTATTTACGATTTACCCGAAGGTTACGACACCTTCACAGCAACCGGTGTTGTTACGCAGGAAACGGGTTCGGTTGTTTTTGGTGTACTTGCAGATAAAGGGACATTGGAACTTTCCGATAAAGCTGATGTGAAAGTCGATTTTGAAGCTATTGGCATAAAAGGCAAGGCCAAAGTACGCGACTTGTGGAGACACAAAGACCTCGGGACTTTCGACAAAAGCTTTAGCCAAGAATTACCTCAACATGGCGCGGGACTGTACCGTATAAGTCCAGAAAAATAAACACAGAAACTAATTATGTTAAAACAATTAAGGTACACAATCAGTATAATAACTAGCATATTGGCCATAACAGTTATATGTCCACAAAAGCTGGATGCCCAGAATGTCAACCCATTAAGTGACGAAAATCTTTATAAAGATTTCAAGACTGAATTTATGTGGGATGCAAAAGTGAAAATTGCCAATATGATAAACGTGGGCGAAAGCAAGCGTGGTGTTAGAAGAGTTATTCCAATTACAGGTGGAACATTTGTTGGCCCGAAAATTAAAGGCGAAGTTTTATCTGGCGGAGAAGACTGGCAATTGGTTCGTCCTGACGGAGATACAGAACTTTATGCCCGTTATCTACTGAAAACAGTTGATGGATATGTTATTCAGGTCACTAATAATGCTTTGATTCATACTGATACCAAAACGAATGCTTTTTATTGCAAATCTGTTCTTGATTTAGAAGCCCCCAAAAACAGCCCTTACGATTATCTCAACCATGCTATCTTCATTGGAACATTAACAATGCCCAAGTTGAAACCGGGTGAAGAGCCTTATGTTGTGATTGGTGTTTATAAGTTGTTGTAAATAAGACTCTATTGTAGGGTATGTCTCTGCCTTTAGAACCCTGTAAAAATAATAATTCAATAAATCATTCATGAAAAAAATCAATCTAATACTACTGTTACTGTTGGCTCTTGCCAGTACAGGCTATGCACAATCGTACACGAAAACCGATTTGGGCATCAAAGCCAAAATCAACTCAACTGATGTTGAAATTCAGTTCTATGAACCTTCCATAGTGAGAGTTTTGAAATCACCAGTTGGGAAAACCTTTACCAAGGAAAGCTTAGCGGTAGTAAAAAAGCCTACTGCCACAAAGTTTACGGTCAATCAACAAGGAGATCTTATCTCGTTGCAAAACGATAAATTGAAAGTTGAACTCAATGTAAAATCGGGCAAAATATCTTATTCTACTCTTGCCGGAGTACAACTTTTAAGCGAGAAAGAATCAGGTGCAACGTTTACTGATTTTGATGATGCCGGATCGAAAACCTATACCATTAGCCAGTCGTTTTCACTCGACAAAGACGAAGCTATTTATGGCCTGGGTCAACAACAACGAGGTAAATTATCATTACGTAACACCAAACTCAACATGGTACAAGGCAACACCGACGACTATGTTCCTTTCCTTGTTTCAACAAAAGGTTACGGAGTGTTCTGGGATAATTACTCCCCAACTCAATTTGAAGATAAAGCCGAAAGTACTTCATTCAGATCGGATGTTGGCGATTGCATTGATTACTACTTTATGCTCGGTGGAAATATTGATGGATCAATTGCCGGTATGCGTGAACTTACCGGACAAGCTCCCATGTTTCCCTTGTGGACTTTCGGGTACTGGCAAAGTAAAGAGCGCTACAAAAGTCAAAATGAATTGGTGGGCGTAGTGAATAAATATCGTGAAATAGGTGTGCCACTTGATGGAATTATTCAGGATTGGCAATACTGGGGCAACAATTACCTGTGGAATGCTATGGAATTTCTTAACTCCGAATTTCCTAATCCAAAGAAAATGGTGGATGATATTCACAATCAAAATGCGCACCTGATCATTTCTATCTGGTCTTCTTTTGGACCACAAACCAAGCAATACCGCGAAATGCAACCCAAGGGCATGCTTCTGAATTTCGGCACATGGCCACAATCAGGATTGGATACATGGCCACCAAACCGCGAATATCCATCGGGCGTACAACCTTATGATCCGTATAACCCCGAAGCTCGCGATATTTACTGGAAGTATCTGAACAAAGGTCTTTTCTCTTTAGGTATTGACGGATGGTGGATGGACTCTTCCGAACCGGATCATCTGGATTTCAAACCTGCTGATTTTGACCTGAAAACTTATCTTGGTTCATTCCGTAAGGTTCGCAATGCTTTTCCATTAATGACTGTTGGCGGAGTCGGGGGACACCAACGTGCGGCAAGTTCCGATAAACGTGTTTTTATTCTTACCCGCTCAGCTTTTGCCGGACAACAACGCTACGGAGCCAATACCTGGTCGGGCGATGTGAATTCTTCATGGCAATCGTTGCGCAACCAGATACCTGCTGGCCTTAACTTTTCGATGAGTGCGATTCCTTATTGGAATACTGACATTGGCGGGTTCTTTGCAGGTGCATATAATAAAGGTTTGAACGACGGTGCCGGTGCAAAAAATCCTTCTTTTCAGGAGCTTTATGTGCGCTGGCTTCAGTTCGGTGCATTTACTCCAATGATGCGTTCGCACGGTACAGATATCCCCAGAGAAATTTATAATTTCGGAAAAAAAGGCGAGACAATCTACGATGCGATAGCAAAGACCATTAATCTGCGTTATTCACTATTGCCATACATTTACTCTGCTGCATGGGATATTACCAATAGCCAATCTACTATGATGCGTGCCTTGGTAATGGACTTTAACGATAAAAACGTTGTGGATATGAACAACGAGTATATGTTTGGTAAATCAATATTGGCTGTTCCTATTGTTAACGCACAATATACTCCGGAAACTATTGTAAAATCGAACGAACAAACCGGTTGGGATAAAAAAGACGCAAATAGCGAAACCAAAGGCCAATCTGTAAACTTCACTGAGGCAAAATCAACTAAAGTTTATTTGCCTGCAGGAACTGTTTGGTATGATTTCTGGACAAATGAAAAACTGAATGGCGGTCAGGAAATTGCAAAGAAAACAGTGATTGACGAGATTCCTTTGTACATCAAGGCTGGAAGTATAATCCCTTTTGGACCGCAAGTGCAGTATGCCACCGAAAAGAAATGGGACAACCTCGAAATTCGTGTTTACCCCGGAGCTAATGGTGTGTTTACTTTGTATGAAGACGAAAATGATAATTACAACTACGAAAAAGGTGCATATTCGACAATTACTTTCACTTGGAACGATGCAAAGAAAACATTGACCATTAATGATCGTAAAGGCTCATTCCCGGGAATGCTTGCAACTCGTAAATTTAATATTGTAGTTGTAGCAGCAGGTAATAAATCAAATGAAATAGTAAAATATACAGGCAAAAAGCTCGCCGTCAAATTATAAAACAATGAAAAGAATCTTAGGACTTATCTTTATTTTTTCAATTTCATTTTTGAGTTTAAATGCTCAAAAAAAGAAAGCGAAGTTGAAAACAAGTGCCGTAACCTATTTGTTACCACCGTTTCCAACCATTCCGGCAAAGCAACCGATAGATAGTGTTGCCATGGGTGACTGGAGAACTTTCCCGGAAATGAAGCTGGATATTCCCATCGCATCCGGTCCATTTGAACCAACCTGGGAATCTATCGAAAAGAATTATCCGGGCGAGCCGACATGGCTTCGCGATGCAAAGTTTGGTATATGGGTTCACTTTGGTCCGCAAGCAGCAGGTGAAAGTGGCGACTGGTATGCGCGTAATCTCTATAAATCGGGCAAAATAGCTTATGACAACCATCTTAAAAAACACGGTCATCCGTCCGAAGTTGGATACAAGGAAGTGCTTCGCGATTGGAACCCCAAAAAACTAAATCCGGCAGTACTTACAAAAATTTATCAGGATGCTGGAGCTCGTTTTCTGATGATTCAGGGAGTGCATCACGATAATTACGATATGTGGAACTCTAAGTATCAACCCTGGAACTCGGTTAACATCGGACCCAAACGCGATTTGATCGGTGAATGGGCTAAGGCTTGTCGTGCAAACGGAATGCATTATGGCGTAACGTTTCATCACGAATATACCTGGTGGTGGTGGCAAACTGCATTTGGCAGCGATAATGAGGGGGCAAAGAAAGGTATTCCGTATGATGGCAATCTGACTCTTGCTGATGGCAAGGGTAAATGGTGGGAAGGTTATGATCCCCGTTTGCTTTACGGCATTGACCTTCGCGAATATAAAGGGGTAGAAAAAAATGCACACTCCGATTGGTCGGCTGCACCGGCAGGCATATTCACTAATCACCTGGATTACGCTAAATGGTATGCCACACAGTGGGCCTTACGAATGATGGATGTCGTGGAACATTACGACCCCGATTTTATTTACACTGACGGAACTGCTCAGGGACCCTTCACTGGTAATGGTACCGGCACAGGGCTAAAAGCAAACGCCATGCAAACAGTCATTGCCGATTACTATAATCGCACACTCAAAAAACGCGGTGAAGTAAATACTTTTAGTATTGTAAAATTTCGCCGCAAGACTAATGGCACGGTGAATACCGAAGAGCATGGAATACCGGCTAACATTAAAACCGACCAGCCCTGGATTGCTGAAGCACCGGTAGGTGACTGGTTTTATGCACCCGACTTTACTTATGATTCAGGCATGATGATACGATACGTTATCGAAGCTATAGCACGCGACGGCAATGCGGCTCTGTGTATTTCGATACTTCCTGACGGTTCGTTAAACGAAGGCAGCATAAAAATGTTGAAAGAAGTTGGAGTCTGGATGCGTCGTAACGGCGAAGCTGTTTATGGTAGCCATGCATGGAAAATACCCGGCGAAGGTGAGATAATTGATGGAAAGTTGAAGCAACTTCCGGGTGGTGCGCTTAGAGATAAGCATGCCAATTTCAAGTTTGATGCTCAGGACATACGTTTCACTGTTGGTAAAAACGGTGCAGTTTACGCATTTTGCATGAACGTGCCGACACCTGGAACGCAATTGAAAATCAAATCGCTGGGCACTGATGCAAAATACATGGATAAAGCCATTAAATCGGTGAAATTGCTTGGATATGATGGCAAATTACAATGGAAGCTGGAAGCCGATGGCCTTGAGATTATTTGTCCTGAGAAAATGCCATTTGCTACTTCTGTTGTATTTAAGGTTGAATAAGGACTTTAATCACAGTAAGAGCCTGTCTAAATTTTATTGCGATACCTTTTTAGAACTGTTTTGAGGTAGATTTATTGCTTTTGTTCCACATATTTAGCGGGCTAAATCAAGGGGAAAAAGTAAACAATATGCCCAAAAGAGACAAAAAGAGGAGCAAAGAAAGGTGACTCTTCTCCTTTAAGGAAATATTTCGGTAAAATTTAAACAGGCTCTAAGGGTATTGTTCTTTATTTACTATGATAGATGTAGTGTTTCAAATAGACCTCAATGATAAATTGAATGATAATACTATGATAAAGTACTTTAAATCTTTGACTATCGCAATTATACTAATAACAAGTTCTGCTGTGGACAGCTCAGCCCAAGGAAATAGTAAATCATTACAACTTTCAACGAATGGCTCCAATTTTAAGAATAAGTTCGGACAGCATATTTTTGAAGCAGAAGCTGCAAAACTCTTTGGTAGTTCATCGAAAGTATCAGATAGTAAGGCCTCTGGAGGATATATTGTCTGTTTGACCAATTCATGCGAAGGTATCAAATTCTCCAATATGCCAATTGCCAGAAAGATTGCGATTCGATATGCATCAATGACTGTTGGCACTATCAGTATTGCAGTCAACAATCAACTGCCGCGCAAGGTTAATGTTCATTCGTCGGGTGATCTTACCGGGTCGTTTCTTTATTCAATCATCGACATTGCTATTCCAAATCATGCTTCGCTGACTATTAGTTTGTCTGATAATGATGTAGCGGTGAATATCGACAAAATCATTGTTGGAAAAGGCGATTTTGGATTACCGCCCGACAGTTGGAATCTGCCGCCTTTGCCCGTTGCTGCCGGTTCGTATCCCGCTGACTGGAAGGGGTTGAGCCGGATTTATACTGTGCCCGATTGGTGGCGTGAGGCTAAATTTGGCGCATGGGCGCATTGGGATCCGCAGTCAATGCCCGAACAGGGCGACTGGTATTCACGCGGCATGTATATGCAGGGCGACAAACAATATGAATACAACCTCAAAAACTTTGGGCATCCATCGGAATACGGCTATAAGGACATTTGCCATAACTGGGTGATTGACAAATGGAATCCGGAGGAATTAATGAATTTATATGCTGAAATGGGAGCCCGATATTTTATGGCTATGGGCGTTCATCATGATAACTTCGATTGTTGGAATTCAACTTACCAGCCCTGGAATTCTGTCAAAGTCGGTCCAAAACAAGATATTGTAGGCACATGGGAAAAGATTGCACGTCGTCATGGTCTGCGCTTTGGCATTGGTTTTCATAACACTCCGGGGCGAACCTGGGGTCAGTTTATGACGGTGCGTTACACAAGCGACAAAACCGGATCGAAACAAGGTGTGCCTTATGATGCACTTCAAACCATTCTGGATGGAAAAGGGAAATGGTGGGAAGGCATGGATCCCGTGGATCTTTACGGTCCGAAACACGACAAAAAAGACCCCTTGCATTCTCCTTTTGCCAACCAGTTTATGTGGCGGGTGGACGATGCCATCACCAAGTATCATCCCGATATGATTTACTTTGATGATCATGCGGGAGATTCACAGATTGATTTGGGGGTGCACATGGGGCTTGGCTTTCTTGCTCCGCAACTGATTGCAAACTACTACAACAAATCCATGCAATGGAATCATGGGAAGATGGACGTTGTGATTAACCTCAAAGCTGTTGGTGGACGATATAATAGCTTCCAGAACAGTCCTCAATTGCTTCCTCTCGTTGATCAGTCTCTCGTTAAAAGTACTGAGGCTGACATTGAACCTGAAATTACTGCTTATCCTTTCCAGACGGAAACCAGTATTGCTGAATGGCATTATCTGCCCGGGCAGAAATACAAGGATGCGAAAGAAGTAATTGGGTTATTGATGCAAAATGTCTCGCGCAACGGTACCATGTTGCTCAACATCACTCAGCACGGACGTGGCGACCTTGATCCTGAAGTGATTCGCATCTGCAAAGACATTGGCGCTTGGCTGAAAATCAACGGTAATGCTGTGTACGGTTCACGTCCTTTTGAAATTTTTGGTGATAATACTGTCCTATATACACGCAACCAAGGAAATGTTTATGCCACACTTCTGGATTGGGACGGCAACTCTGTCACTCTTTCTGCACTACATAACGGAGGTTCAACCTTAGGCAAAGTGTCCAAAGTTGAACTACTCGGCTCTGATATTCCAATGAAGTTTGTTCAGGACGATAAAGGGCTGACTGTAACACCTGAAAGATTGCTGCAAACACTGTCCGAAATCACCGATCAATCGTTGGCTTCAAGATGCCGTGTCCTTCGTATCACACACGACAAGGGCTGGATCAATGACGATGACCCCGGAGTAAAAGCTCCCGGATGGCTTCGCAAATGTAATTTAGGTACCTGTGATTTCAATAACGACCTTACAACCAGCGATACGGCCGGCGACAGTTGGACTTGTTCGTTCACCGGTAACAATATCTCAGTCATTGCCCCAAAAGAAGCGGGAGCAGGAAAAATAGAAGTTCTTATTGATGGCAAAACCCTTGCAACAGCAGATTTGTCAACTATTGGAACACGTAAAGCACAGCAAGTTGTCTGCGAAATATCAGGCCTAACTTCGGGTAAACATACGGTTAGTATTATTAATATTGGTTCCGGACCGGTAGCTGTGGATGCCTTGATGGTACGATAATAACAGTATAAAGATAAAATTAATGATAAAATCGAATACTATGTTGAAATTATTTAAACTTTTACCAATAATATCTGTGCTTCTATTAGCCAGTATTACAAATCTCAAGGCACAGCAAATTACACAAGGCAAACAACTCTTCGATAGTAATTGGAAGTTCTTTTTGGGCGATGCTCCGTCTGTCAGCACTGTCGATTTTGACGATAAAAATTGGCGAAACCTCGATTTACCGCATGACTGGAGTATCGAAGGGACATTAGATGTGAAGAATCCGATGGGAAACGATGGGGGATATTTTCCTGCAGGTATTGGTTGCTATCGAAAAACGTTCACCCTGCCGGCAGCGGTTAAGGGCAAGCTTGTTTCTATATATTTCGAAGGCGTTTATATGAATTCAGAAGTGTCGATTAATGGAAAATTGCTGGGCGTTCATCCTTACGGCTATACTTCTTTTAGTTATGACCTTACTCCTTACTTAAAATTAAACGGTAAGAACGTTCTTTCTGTTCGGGTGGACAATTCAAAGCAAAAGAATAGCCGCTGGTACAGTGGTTCAGGTATTTACCGACATGTTTGGATGGTTGTTTCCGACCCAATACATGTTGCTCAATGGGGTGTAACGGTTACGACCCCCAACGTATCCACCGAAGAAGCAACTGTTTTAGTGAAAACGTTGGTGAAAAATGAGACAGGATTAGCTCAGAATGTTAGTCTTAAAACTACACTTTGGGATGCAAATGCGAGAAAAGCAGGTGACTATCAATTGGTAGTGCAACTTCCTGCCAACAGCGAGAAAGAGTTTGAACAAAGCATTCAGGTTTCAAAACCTTTACTGTGGACTCCCGAAACCCCTAATTTATACCAGGCACAAGTTCGTATTGAGCAGAATAAAAAAGCAGTTGAGAATATTAAAACAAACTTTGGTATTCGATCGATAAAATTTACTACCGAAAATGGATTTCAATTGAATGGAAAAACGGTAAAAATCAATGGAGGCTGTGTGCACCACGACAATGGTTGCTTAGGCGCCGCCGCTTTTGATCGAGCTGAAGAACGAAGGGTTCAAATTCTTAAATCAGCAGGGTTTAATGCTATTCGAACTTCGCACAATCCTCCTTCAGAAGCTTTTTTGGATGCCTGCGACAGATTGGGAATGCTGGTTATTGATGAAGCATTTGATGGTTGGAAAGAAAAGAAGAATGATTACGATTATTCAATACTTTTTGATGCGTGGTGGCAACGCGACTTAGAAGCCATGGTAAGACGTGACCGGAACCATCCTTCTATTATTATGTGGAGTATCGGTAATGAAGTCATTGAGCGAAAGAAACCGGAAGCGGTTGCGATAGCCAAAATGCTTGTGGATTGTGTCCACAAGAATGACCCAACACGTCCTGTAACATCAGCTATGACGGCATGGGACAATGATTGGGACATATTCGATCCGCTAATGGCTACACATGATGTTTGCGGGTATAATTATCAGCTACACCGCGCTCCGTCGGATCATGAGAGAGTACCTTCGAGGGTTATTGTTCAAACCGAATCGTATCCGAGAGATGCTTTTGCCAATTGGAAAATGGTGCAAAGTCACAATTATATTCTGGGCGATTTTGTTTGGACTGCGCTTGATTATTTAGGCGAATCGAGCATTGGACGTTGGTATTATCCGGGCGATAAACCGGGCGAATCTTGGGAAGGGGTGTTTTTTCCCTGGCATGGTGCCTATTGTGGCGATATTGATCTGACGGGATGGCGCAAACCGATTTCGCATTACAGAAGCATGCTTTATAATGATACTGAAAAACTTTATATGGCCGTTCGGGAGCCCAATCCCGATTCGGGAAAAATAAAAACAACAGGTTGGGCTGTTTGGCCAACATGGGAAAGCTGGACATGGCCGGGATATGAAGGAAAACCACTGGAAGTTGAAGTTTATTCCAAATATCCGAAGGTTCGACTTTATCTGAATCAGAAACTGATAGGCGAACAATCTACAACGGAGGAACAACAATTCAAGGCAACATTTAATGTGCCTTATACCAATGGCGAATTAAAAGCAGTTGGAGTAGTGGATACTAAAGAAGTGGAAACAACAATTTTGAAAACTTCGGGTGATGCGACTAAAATTAAACTAATTGTTGACCGTACGAAAATATCGGCTAATGGACAGGATTTATCTTTTGTCACTATTGAAGTAACGGATAAAGATGGAAATCTACAGCCCAATGCTGAAAATAGGTTAGAATTTAAGATTAGTGGTCCTGGTGTAATTGCCGGTGTGGATAATGCAAATATCAAAGATGTTGATCCTTACGTTGCTACTTCCCGAAAAGCCTGGCATGGACGTGCACTTGTTGTAATTAAAAGTACTAAAATTGCAGGTACGATTAACCTTTCAGTAGGTTCGCATGGCCTAAACAATGTTACAACGGATATTTTTACGGTTAATAAGTGATTTGGAAATTATAATAATAATAAATACATGAAGAAATACCTTTTATACTTTTGTGCAATAAATTGCCTACTTCTAGGAAGCTCAAACCTGAAAGCACAAAACAAGTTGTATCCAAATGAATTTCCGTTAGGCGATGTCAAATTGCTCGATGGTGCGTTTAAAAATGCACGAGATCTTAATATTGAGGTTCTTTTGAAGTACGATGTGGATCGAATGTTATCTCCTTACCGAAAAGAAGCCGGATTGCCCGAAAAGGCCAAAACCTATCCAAACTGGGATGGTCTCGATGGTCATATTGCAGGACATTATTTGACTGCCATGGCTTTGAATTATGCATCCACCGGTAATGCCGAATGCAAAAAACGTATGGAGTATATGCTTGCAGAACTTAAAATCTGTCAGGAAGCCAACGCCATAAATAATTCGGCATGGGGTGTTAATTATGTAGGAGGATTTCCAAATAGCTCAAAAATATGGCCTGCCTTTAAAAAAGGAGATTTCAGCGTCTATAATGCTTCATGGGCTCCTTTTTATAATTTACACAAAATGTATGCAGGGCTTAGAGATGCCTGGGTTTATTGCGGTTATGAAAATGCAAAAGTAATGTTTTTAAAATTCTGCGATTGGGGAATTTCCATCACTTCTGCACTTACCGATGAGCAGATGGAATCAATGCTTAACATGGAACATGGGGGTATGGACGAAATGTTTGCCGATGCTTACCAGATGACAGGCGATAAAAAATACCTGACAGCCGCAAAACGCTATTCTCACAGGCAGATTCTTGATCCGATGTCGCAAGGAGTGGACAATCTGGATAACAAACATGCAAACACTCAGATTCCGAAAGTAGTTGGTTTTGAGAGAATTGCAGAGCTTGGTCATGATCATAAATATGATAAAGCAGGGAGCTTCTTTTGGGAAAATGTTACAACTAAACGCTCTTTGGCTTTTGGCGGAAATAGTAGAAGAGAACATTTCCCCAATTCCGAATCTTGTACTGATTATGTGAATGATGTGGATGGACCAGAAACATGTAATTCGAACAACATGTTGAAATTGACCGAAAATTTATTCAGATTACATCCGGAGGCAAAATATGCCGATTATTATGAAAAAACAATATTCAACCATATTCTTTCGAGTCAACATCCCGAACATGGTGGATATGTGTATTTTACTTCGGCTCGCCCACGTCACTACAGAATTTATTCTGCTCCCAATGAAGCGATGTGGTGCTGCGTAGGAACAGGCATGGAAAACCACGGAAAGTACAATCAATTTATCTATACTCATTCTCATGATTCGTTGTTTTTAAATCTCTTTATCGCTTCGGAACTGAATTGGAAAGAAAAGAAGATCAAATTCAAACAAGAAACCACGCTTCCTTATGAAGAGCAAACTAAATTTACCGTAACCGAAGGTGGTGCCAAATTCAAATTAATGGTTCGCTACCCTGCTTGGGTGAAAGATGGTGCTTTAAAGATTACTGTAAATGGCAAGAACGTGACTTACACTAATCATCCATCTTCTTTTGTGTGTATCAACAGAACCTGGAAAAAAGGCGATGTAGTGGAAATTAAACTTCCAATGCATAATTCTATTGAATATCTACCTAATGTGCCTCAATACATTGCATTTATGCATGGCCCGATTTTACTTGGTGCCAAAACAGGAGTTGAAGATTTGAGAGGTCTGATTGCCAATGATAGCCGCTTCGGGCAATTTCCGGGTGGACAAAAGTTTCCGATTGACAAAGCTCCGATTTTAGTTGAAGATGATATTCAGAAAATCGCAGATAAATTAGTGCCAATTAAAGACAAACCACTGAATTTTACTCTTAATGTAAAAATGATGAATCCAATTGATCAGATAAAATTGGAACCATTTTATCAAATACACGATTCGAGGTATATGATGTACTGGATGGCACTTACCAACTCAGGGTATAAATCATACACCGATTCGATTTCAAATATTGAAAAGGAGAAAATGGAACTTCAAAAACGCACTACCGATGCTGTTGCTCCGGGCGAACAACAACCTGAAGTGGATCATGCTATAGAAAGACAATTCTCATCGAACGGAAACAATATGAACGAGTTCTGGCGCGAAGCTCGTGGTAGCGGATTCTTCAGCTATAAAATGGGAACTAATAAAGAAACAGGGTTGAGCCTGATGGTACGCTATTGGGGAGCTGAAAACGGTAACAGAACTTTTGATATTTATATTGACGACCAAAAACTAGTTACAGAAAATATCTCCGACAAATGGAAGCAAAACAAATTTCAAAATGTGGAATATTCTATTCCTGAAGCGATGCTGAACGGAAAAGAATTTGTTCGCGTGAAATTTCAGGCAGCAACCGGAAATACCGCCGGTAAAGTATATAGTGTTAGGTTAGTAAGAACTAAAAACCATTAAGTTAATGCTATGTTGAAATACCTAAAAGTTTTGACAATCACGACTTTACTTCTACTAGTGTGTTCTACAAACCTTAAAGCTCAGGAAAAAATTCAAAGAAACCAGCTTTTCGATAGTAATTGGAAATTTTATTTGGGAGATGTAAAGGATGGCGAGAAACCAGCATTTAATGATAAGTCGTGGCGAAATATTGATTTACCACACGATTGGAGCATTGAAAAACTTTCCGGGCAGGAAACAGGGAAGGTAATAGGCCCGTTTTCGAAAGATAGTAAAGGAACCACAGCCACAGGTTATACTGTTGGCGGGGTGGCGTGGTATCGCAAAACATTTACTTTAAATCCAAAGGGAAACCATAATACTACTATCATTTGTTTTGACGGTGTTTATATGAACTGTGATGTTTGGATTAATGGCAAGTTTTTGGGCAACCATCCTTATGGCTATATGGCATTTAATTACGATATTTCCAGTTATCTTAATTCTTCAGGCAAACCGAATGTGATTGCAGTTAAAGTGAAGAACGAAGGTCAAAATTCACGTTGGTATAGTGGTTCGGGAATATACAGACATGTTTGGCTTATTCAGAAACAAGCGTTAAGCATCGCACAAAATGGAGTTTGTATAAGCACGGAACGTATTGCTGATAACAACGCAGTTGTAAATATTTCATCTGAAGTTGAAAATAAATCGGGTAGAAGAACGGCTTCAAAGCTTTTAATCAACATTATCGATTCTGATGGAAAAATAGTTCAAACAGTTGAGTCACAGTTAAAAACGATTTCATCAGGAAGTGAAGTTTTCACTCAGTCTATCACCATTCCTCAACCTAAATTATGGTCGATAGAAGCTCCAAACCTTTATACCGCCGAAATTCAGGTAATTGCCGACGGCATTGTCTCCGATCAAGTTCATACCTCTTTTGGCGTTCGGACGATCCATTTTGATGCAAAAACCGGATTTCTATTAAATGGTAAAAAAGTACTTCTAAAAGGCGGTTGCATGCATCATGATAATGGCTTTTTGGGTTCGGTAGCCATTGATCGTGCTGAGGAACGGCGTGTTCAACTAATGAAAGCGTATGGTTTTAATGCTATCCGTACCAGTCACAATCCACCTTCTCAGCAATTTCTTGATGCTTGCGACAGAAATGGTGTTCTTGTAATTGATGAAGCTTTTGATATGTGGGAAAGACCCAAAAACCCTCAGGATTATCATCTTTATTTCAAGGAATGGTGGAAGAAAGACCTGAAGTCAATGATTTATCGGGACAGAAATCATCCATCGGTTATCTTGTGGAGCATCGGAAATGAAATAAACGAACGAGCAGATTCCTTAGGCTTTGCCATTAGAAAGCAACTGGTAAAAGAAGTCCATGTGCTGGATTCAACTCGACCGGTTACCGAAGCCATCTGTTCATTCTGGGATCATTGGGGGCAGAAATGGTCAACAACCGCTCCGGCTTATTCCGATTTAGACGTGGGTGGATATAACTATTTGAATAATCAATACGAGGCCGATCATGCAGAATTTCCCGAAAGAATCATGGTTGGCACCGAGTCCTATCCGGCTGATGCTTTTGCTTATTGGAAACAAGTGGAGGCTAATTCGTGGGTAATTGGCGATTTTGTTTGGACCGCAATGGATTATCTGGGCGAAACAGGTTGTGGTAGTTCAACTTATGGACCGAAAGAAGTACAGCGGGTAGGTTTAAAACCCTGGCCTTGGTTCAATGCATTCTGTGGCGATATTGATCTTTGTGGTTTTAAAAAACCGCAGTTGTATTACCGCGATGTGGTTTGGAGCAACAGCAAAATAGAAATGATGGTTCATGAACCAATTCCTGACGGAATGAAAGAAACTTATAGTTATTGGGGTTGGCCGAATGAATACCAGAGCTGGAATTGGGCAGGGAATGAAGGCAAATTGATGGATGTGAGAGTTTTAGCAAAATGTCAGGCAGTAAGAATTGAACTTAATGGTAACATCATTGCTCAAAAATCTGTAATTGACAGCACCAATTTGATTACGACTTTCAAGATTCCGTACGAACAAGGAGTTTTAAAAGCCATTGCTTTGCAAAATGGAATAGAAGTAGCTTCAAAAGAACTAAGAACTACAGGAGCTCCAGCTAAAATTAAACTTACTGCCGACAGGTCTAAAATAAAAGCCGACCGTAACGACTTGTCATACGTTAAGGTTGAAATAACTGATGCCCAGGGCAATTTAATTCCAAATGCAGCTATTCCTATAACATTTACAGTTTCAGGAGTTGGCGAAATTGCAGGCTCGGGGAATGCTTGTCCTACTGACATGGAGAGTTTTAATAATACGGTTTGTAAAACGTATCGGGGGCAGGCTCTTGTTATTCTCCGGCCTTTAGAAGATATGAAAATCGGAACAATAACTCTTAAAGCTGAAGCAAATAGTTTGATAAGAGGTGAGATTAATATAACTGTTCAATAAAGAATTATTTCTATTTGAAAATCACCATTAACTATCAGTGTAAAGTGATGTATATTAAGAAAATGCCTTTTCGAAATTTTCCATTCTCCTTAGTTATAGTCAAACCGTTTTGAATTGCGAAAAACAATATCAAGAGTATTCCCGGTCAGTTGAACAGTGTTGATCCGGTATATATCCAGGTGTACTCCGATAGTCATTGGGGAGTCACTGATCTTTCTGATGGATAACAGACAGGGAATAGCGGAGGCATAGCCCGGGATATCCCCTATCTATATAAGTAGGGGATATCCTGGGGTTATCACGGGCTATACTTCATCTATACCTGGGGGATACCTCCAATCACTACTGAATTTCCCCTGAATGAGACCCCAGTCACTATCGGATATCCCTCTGCTCTTACATATTATTAGATGTGTTGAGAATTCGCAGTTTTTAGCGGTTTAACTATAATATATTTGATGTTTCAAATAATACTCAATGATAAATTGAATTATAATACAATGATAAAGTACTTTAAATCTTTGACTATCGCAATTATACTAATAACAAGTTATGCTGTGAACAGCTCAGCCCAAGGAAATAGTAAGTCATTACAATTTCCAATGAATGGCTCCAATTTTAAGAATAAGTTCGGACAGCATATTTTTGAAGCAGAAGCTGCAAAACTCTTTGGTAGTTCATCGAAAGTATCAGATAGTAAGGCCTCTGGAGGATCTATGGTTTGTTTGACCAAGCCAGGCGAAGGTGTCAAATTCTCCAATATGCCAATTGCCAGAAAGATTGCGATTCGATATGCATCAATGACTGTTGGCACTATCAGTATTGCAGTCAACGATCAACCTGTACGCAAAGTGAATATTCATTCATCGGGTGCTCTCACCGGGTCGTTTCTCTATTCAATCGTTGACATTACGATTCCAAATCATAGTTCGCTGACCATTAGTTTGGCAGATAACGATGTTGCTGTGAATATTGACAAAATCATTGTCGGTAATGGCAATTTGGGATTACCACCCGATATTTGGAATCTGCCGCCTTTGCCCGTGGCTGCTGGTCCGTATCCTGCCGACTGGAAGGGATTAAGTCGGATTTACACCGTTCCGGATTGGTGGCGTGAGGCTAAGTTTGGAGCATGGGCGCATTGGGATCCGCAGTCCATGCCCGAACAGGGTGACTGGTATTCGCGCGGTATGTATATGCAGGGCGACAAACAATATGAATACAACCTCAAAAACTTTGGTCATCCCTCCGAATATGGATACAAGGATATTTGCCATAACTGGGTTATTGACAAATGGAAACCAGAAGAATTGATGGATTTATATGTCGAAATGGGTGCCCGTTACTTCATGGCGATGGGCGTTCACCATGACAACTTCGATTGCTGGAATTCTTCCTATCAGCCATGGAATTCAGTTAATGTCGGTCCAAAACAAGATATTGTTGGGACATGGGAAAAGATTGCCCGTCAGCATGGTCTGCGTTTTGGTATTGGTTTTCATAATACCCCGGGGCGCACTTGGGGACAGTTTATGACGGTTCGTTACACTAGCGACAAGACCGGATCGAAACAAGGCGTGCCTTACGATGCGCTTCAAACCATTCTGGATGGAAAAGGAAAATGGTGGGATGGCATGGATCCGGTTGACCTTTATGGGCCTCAACACGATAAAAAAGCCCCGCTGCATTCACCTTTTGCCAACCAATTTATGTGGCGGGTAGATGATGCCATCACCAAGTATCATCCCGATATGATTTACTTTGACGATCATGCGGGAGATTCACAGATTGATTTGGGTGTGCACATGGGACTTGGCTTTCTTGCTCCGTCGTTAATTGCGAACTACTACAACAAATCTCTGCAATGGAATCATGGAAAAATGGATGTTGTGATTAACCTCAAAGCTGTTGGTGGACGATATAATAGCTTCCAGAACAGTCCTCAATTGCTTCCTCTCGTTGATCAGTCTCTCGTTAAAAGTACTGAGGCTGACATTGAACCTGAAATTACTGCTTATCCTTTCCAGACGGAAACCAGTATTGCTGAATGGCATTATCTGCCCGGGCAGAAATACAAGGATGCGAAAGAAGTAATTGGGTTATTGATGCAAAATGTCTCGCGCAACGGTACCATGTTGCTCAACATCACTCAGCACGGACGTGGCGACCTTGATCCTGTAGTGATTCGAATTTGCAAAGACATTGGCGCTTGGCTGAAAATCAACGGTGATGCTGTGTACGGTTCACGTCCTTTTGAAATTTTTGGTGATAATACCGTCCTATATACACGCAACCAAGGTAATGTTTATGCCACGCTTCTGGATTGGGACGGCAACTCTGTCACTCTTTCTGCACTACATAACGGAGGTGCAACCTTAGGCAAAGTGTCCAAAGTTGAACTACTCGGCTCTGATATTCCAATGAAGTTTGTTCAGGACGATAAAGGGCTGACTGTAACACCTGAAAGATTGCTGCAAACACTGTCCGAAATCACCGATCAATCGTTGGCTTCAAGATGCCGTGTCCTTCGTATCACACACGACAAGGGCTGGATCAATGACGATGACCCCGGTGCAAAAGCTCCCGGATGGTTTCGCAAATGTAATCTTGGATCTGGCGATTTCAACAATGACCTTACTACCAGCGACACGTCTGGCGATATCTGGAGTTGCTCGTTCACGGGAACTAGTGTTAAGGTAATTGCTCCAAAGGAATCCGGAGCGGGGAAAATAGAAGTTCAGATTGATGGCAAAACTCGTGCAACAGCGGATTTGTCTATCATTGGAACCCGAAAACCACAACAAGTGGTGTGTGAAATATCCCGTCTTGCTTCCGGCAAACATACGATAAGTATTGTCAATCGTGGTTCTGGCCCCGTAGCTATAGATGCAATACTCGTCCAGTAAGTATTTTTCAAAAAAACAGATTTAATCGAACATAAAATGAAACTGAAATTATTATTATTAATTATCCTTTCTCCTCTTCTTTGCCAGGGGCAGGTTGTGAAAAACTGTAAACAGTTGCCCGATAGGGTGAATGTTACTTTATCGGATGGAACACTTAGTATTTCTCCTTTGGCCGATAATGCCGTTAGAATAAAATTCTACAAGATGTCAGAAGGAAATCTACCGGAATTGGTTTTAACTTCTGGAGCTGCGGCTCCGGCGTTTCAGATTGCCGATTCGCCATCAAAACTTCAAATAAAAACCAAAAAGATTGTTGTAACGTTGGATAAGCAAACAGGCAAATTGTCGTATGCTGATAATACTGGTAAGGTATTTTTGAGCGAAAAAGCAGGTGCCCGAAAGCTAACTCCCGATTCCATTCAGGGAGAACGTTGTTTTGCGGTTGAGCAGAGTTTTGAATCACCATCTGATGAATATATTTTCGGTCTGGGCCAATTTCAGGATGGACAATATAACCTGAAAAACGTTGCCCGTCGTTTAACGCAGGTCAACACGCAAATTGCTATTCCTTTTATCTATTCAAGCAAAGGCTACGGTTTGCTTTGGCATCAATACGGACTTACCGATTATAACCCGGCGGATAACTCTATTGCACTCGAAAAGCAGGAGCAATCTACCAGCGGCAACAATCAGATGGCCGAAGTTACTACTACGGCTGGTACGCAAAAGGTATCGCAAAGCCAGTCGCTATATATCGGTAGGCTTAACGTTCCGGTGGATGGTGAATATTCGGTGTTTCTCGATTTGGGTGATATGGGTAATCGTCACTTTGTTGTTATTGATGGAAAACCCTGTATGGATCAAAGCAATATGTGGCTTCCTCCTACTGCCGGTACATTGGTAAAACTTAAAGCTGGTGAGCATCAGGTGCAGGTACTTTGCAAATCAAACAATACGCCTAAATTGTCATGGAGACAGAGTGATAACTTTACCACATTTCGTTCACCGGTTGCCAAAGCGCTCGATTATGTCGTGTTTTACGGACCATCAGCCGATAATGTAATTGCATCTTACCGCAATTTATCGGGCAATGCACCCATGTTCCCCAAATGGGCTTACGGTTTCTGGCAATGCCGCGAACGTTATACCTCAGGTACACATTTGGTTGAAACTATAAAGGAATTCCGCAAAAGGAATCTCCCGGTGGATGTTATTGTGCAGGATTGGCAATATTGGGGTAACAGAGGCTGGGGAGTTCCTCAGTTCGATGAAAAGAATTACCCAAATCCTTCCGGTTTCATAAAAGAGTTGCATGATTTGAATGCCCATTTCAATATTTCAATCTGGTCGAATCCGGATAAGAACTCAACAATCGGAAAAGAGTATGTGGCTAAAAATCGTTTTATTCCCGACACCAAATGGCTGGACTATTTCAATCCTGAAACCCGAAAAGAATACTGGAATACATTGAAGGGAAACATGTTTGATAATGGAGTCGATTCGTGGTGGATGGATGCTGTTGAGCCCGAGAATGACGCTCTGAAAGGGACAAAAACGTATATTGGTTCGGGCGATTTTTACCGTCTGACTTACCCTTTAATGGTCAGTCAGGCAGTGTGTGAAGGCCAACGTGAAGCTTCATCCGATAAACGGGTTTGCATACTTACCCGTTCGGCATTCTCCGGACAGCAACGTTATGGTATCATCAACTGGTCGGGCGATATTGGCTATACCTGGGATGTATTCAGAAATCAGATTGTTGCCGGATTAAACTATACCCTAACAGGATTTCCGTATTGGACAACCGATATTGGCGGCTTTTTCCGTCCGGGAAATTCTCAATATACCGACGAAAAGTATCATGAGTTGCTAACCCGGTGGTATCAATGGGGAACATTCAACCCAATTTTCCGTATGCACGGGTATATGACAGAAACCGAACCCTGGAAATTCGGGCAAAAAGTGGAGGAGAATATGCGTAAGATGCTGAACCTTCGCTACCGACTGCTTCCTTACATTTATTCCGAAGCGTGGCAGGTTACAAAAAACGGATCCACCATGATGCGTCCATTGGTAATGGACTTTAACGGAGATACTGCTGCCGTAAACCGTCAATACCAATATATGTTTGGGAAATCTCTATTGGTTGCACCAATTACAGAACCAGGAATCTCGGAATGGAATGTATATCTGCCCAAATCAGTTGCCTGGTACGATTTCTGGACAGGTAAACGTTTTAACGGAGGTCAAACTGTAAAAACCGATGCTCCGTTGGATAGAATACCTTTATATGTAAAAGCAGGATCCATTGTTCCGATGGGCAAAATTATCCAACATAGCGGTGAAAAATCGGATACACTTGAAATCCGCGTTTATAAAGGAACCGATGCCAAATTTGACTTATACGAAGATGAAGGTGATAACTACAACTACGAGAAAGGAAAATATTCGATTATTTCGTTCCAGTGGGATGAAAAACGTCAATCATTAACAATCTCAGATAGACAGGGAAATTACCCTGGCAGCTTAACAAAGCGTATCTATAATGTTGTTTTTGTGAATGAATCGGAGGGCCGGGATATTGATGTAAGTACAATGAAAAAACCTGTTTCCTACATCGGAAAGAAAGTTGAAATCAGGATAAAATGATGAACAGAGGTTATGCAGTTGATCCGACAGCTCCTCAAACTCCGGGAGGTTTCCTGTCATTCATTTGAGTTAATCTTTACCATATATCCAAGCAACAGCACTTATCATAGTCGCTGTTGCTTTTTTATCTGATAAATACCTAATTCTCCAAATAATAAATCTAAAATTAATAACAGGGCTTTTGTTTCTTACTCTATATTTGACGAGCATTATCGTTGATGCAGAGAGAAATATGAGATCAAATCAGGATAGAATAGTAATCCCCACATTATTACGGATTACTGTACCTATTCAGTCTGCTGCATGTAAGTGGGCAGTATTAGATTATTACACCCTCTACGAAAAATTTCTGATTAAGAGGAAATACCTCTGGAGTGGAGATTTATCTCTACAATTTTGCGCAGTTATTAGTTGATTTTTGTACCTAATACTAATTGATAATTTATAATGAGAATTTTTGGTCTATTTATATCAAAACGGACAAAGTTTATTGTTAGTGGATTTATTTGTTGCTATTTATTGAGTCATAACACTCATGCACAAAGCAAATTGTACCCGAATGAATTTCCGTTAGGGGATGTAATGTTACTTGACGGTCCGTTCAAACACGCCCGGGATCTGAATATTCAGACACTTTTAAAATACGACGTAGATCGTCTGTTGGCTCCTTATCGTAAAGAAGCCGGTCTGAACCCCAAAGGTGAGAGCTATTCTAACTGGATCGGGTTGGATGGGCATGTTGGTGGCCATTATTTGTCGGCAATGGCTATTAATTATGCCGCTACCGGCAATGCAGAATGTAAAAAACGGATGGACTACATGATTGCCGAACTTAAAGCCTGCCAGAATGCGAATGCACTGAAAAGTCCCGACTGGGCAGTCGGTTACGTTGGAGGCGTTCCTGACGGGAAAGGTCTGTGGCCTCAGATCAAAGCCGGTGAGACCAGTGGGATCTGGAAGTATTGGGTGCCTTGGTACAATGTGCATAAGATGTATGCCGGACTCAGAGATGCCTGGTTATATGCAGGAAACAAAGATGCAAAAACTATCTTTATTAAGTTTTGTGATTGGGCTATAAGTATTACTTCAGGTCTATCGGATGCAAAAATGGAAGGGATGCTCGGTAACGAACATGGTGGCATGAACGAAGTTTTTGCCGATGCTTATCAAATGACCGGTGATCAAAAGTATCTGACCGCAGCGAAACGCTTCTCGCATAAAATGTTGCTCGATCCTATGTCGCAAGGGCAGGATATGCTTGATAATAAGCATGCGAATACACAA
Source organism: Bacteroidales bacterium (assembly GCA_963668555.2). Taxonomy (GTDB): domain Bacteria; phylum Bacteroidota; class Bacteroidia; order Bacteroidales; family UBA7332; genus CAXXIC01. Next base: position 930,037 of record CAXXIC010000001.1, on the reverse strand, counting down.
GTTCCCAAAGCAGTAGGATTTGAAAGAATAGCAGAAGTATCGCACGATGATAAATACGCAAAGGCTGGATACTTCTTCTGGAAAACAGTTACTTCCAATCGCTCGCTTGCATTTGGAGGAAACAGTCGAAGGGAGATTTTCCCGAGTGCGGCTGCTTGTACCGATTATGTAAACGATGTGGAAGGCCCTGAGACCTGTAATTCGTACAATATGCTGAAACTTACCGAAGATCTATTCCGGGTTAATCCATCAGCTGAGTATGCCGATTATTTCGAAAGAACAGTATTCAATCACATCCTGTCATCGCAACATCCCGAACATGGCGGTTATGTATATTTCACACCGGCCCGTCCACGTCATTACAGGGTTTATTCCACTCCAAACGAAGGCATGTGGTGTTGCGTAGGAAGCGGTATGGAGAATCATGGTAAATACGGTCAGTTTATCTACACTCATTCAAATGATTCATTGTTCTTAAATCTTTTTGTTGCATCAGAGCTTAATTGGAAAGAGAAGAATGTGAAACTTAAACAGGAAACCGTATTCCCCAATGAGGAACAAACCAAAGTGACCATAACCCGTGGATCTTCCCGTTTTAAGTTAATGATTCGTTATCCGTATTGGGTAAGCGATGGCGCTTTGAAAATCACGGTTAACGGACGTGATGTTGCCTTCACAGCGCATTCATCATCGTATGTCGGTATTGACAGAACATGGAAAAAAGGAGATGTGGTAGATGTGAAATTGCCAATGCATACCCATATCGAAAGATTACCTAATGTGCCCAACTATATTGCTTTCATGCACGGTCCTATTTTACTTAGCGCTAAAACCGGTACTGAAGACCTGAAAGGATTGGTTGCCGGCGACTCCAGATGGGGACATATCGCCGGAGGTGAAAAATTGTCTTTGAACGAAGCTCCGATCCTCATTGAAGATGATATAGCATCATTGGCTGATAAGATAACCCCGGTGGCAGGTAAGCCATTTACTTTTACGCTGTCTCAGGTTAAAATGGTTAATCCTGTTCATGTCGTGCTTGAGCCATTTTATAAAGTTCATGATGCCAGATATGAAATGTATTGGATGACTTTGTCAAACAGCCAGTATCGTTTTTATCTGGATTCACTTGCCATATTGGAACAACAAAAAATGGAACTTCAGAAACGTACCATCGACTTTGTTGCTCCGGGAGAACAGCAACCTGAAGTAGATCATGCTATGGAAAAACAAAATACAAACAGCGGCAATAGCTTAAACGAATTCTGGCGTGATGCCCGTAATGAAGGCTATTTTAGCTATAAGCTCAATACCAATAAAGAAACAGGTTTGAGCCTGATGGTGCGTTACTGGGGTAACGAAGGCGAAAATAGAAAATTTGATATTTATATCGATGGAGAAAAGCTGGTAACTGAGAATATCAGCGGCAAATGGAATAAAAAAGAATTTCAGAATATTGAATATCCTATTCCTGATTCAATGTTGAAAGGAAAAGAATTCGTTCGGGTTAAATTCCAGGCGCTTGCGGGAAACATTGCGGGTAGTGTATTTTATGTTCGTTTACTTAGAAAAAGTGTTCAGAAATAAGTCGTGATACTTTCATTGGAGCTACCAGTAAATCTATGATAATGAAAGAAGTCGAAATATTCGGAAACCCATTAAACTAATTGATTATGGAAATGCTAAGTAATAACAAAAATATTCCTGCATTAACCAAGCGCTTTTGCAAAACGATGTCTCTGCGCAACGATGCAGCATTGATAGAAGCATACAAAAGAGCGCATGCCCAAGGTGTCGCGTGGCCTGAAATTACACAAGGAATGAAGGAGGTCGGTATTTTGGATATGGAGATATATCTATTGGGAACAAAACTGTTTATGATAATGGATACGGTGGCTGATTTTGACCACGATAAAGCTATGTCCGAATTGGCTAAGAAGCCTCGTCAGAGCGAATGGGAAGCGCAGATGTCTCAATTTCAGGATTCATCTGCCGAGGCAACTGCTGACCAAAAGTGGCAGATCATGAAGCGTATTTATAAAATGGAATAATATATTCCGCAATTGAAAAAATTGATTAACTCCACAAAGACTGGAAGATCGTTGTTATCCACAAATTACAAGATATGTGATTAGGTGATATTCCTGAAATAATATTATAAATATCATGAGAAAGACTTTTTTATTATTTACAGCAGCTCTGGTGGTTAACTTCAGTGTTAGCAGCCAGGCTTTTAAACGTGCTCCCGAAGGTTTTGATACACCTCGCAACGGGATTGCACATGGAAAAATAGACACAGTTGAATACGCTTCTGCAACCGTAAGTGCAAATCGCAAAGCATTGGTTTATACTCCTCCGGGCTATTCGCCCAAAAAGACGTATCCTGTACTCTATCTGTTACACGGCATTGGTGGAGACGAGAAAGAGTGGTTCAATCAGGGAAAACCACAGGTAATACTGGATAATCTTTATGCAGACAAGAAAGTAGCGCCAATGATTGTTGTGCTGCCGAATGGTCGTGCCATAAAGGACGACAGGGCTTCGGGCAATATTATGGCTGCTGATAAAGTGGAGGCTTTTGCGACCTTTGAAAAAGACCTGATCAATGACCTGATTCCATTTATTGAGAAAAAATATCCTGCATTCAAAGACAAAGAGCATCGTGCATTGGCCGGTCTATCGATGGGGGGCGGACAGTCGCTGAACTTCGGATTGGGGAATCTGAATACATTCGCATGGGTAGGAGGCTTTTCCTCGGCCCCCAATACCAAAGCTCCTCTACAATTGCTACCGAAGCCGGAAGATGCAAAGAAAAAGTTGAAACTGCTCTGGATTTCGTGTGGTGACAAAGATGGTTTGATCACCTTTAGTAAGCGCACTCACGATTATCTTGAGACGAATAAAGTTCCGCATATTTATCAGGTAATTCCGGATGGGTATCATGACTTCAAAGTCTGGAAACAGAATCTGTATATGTTTTCACAATTGCTGTTTAAACCGGTTACAGCTTCTTTGATCGATCAGTACAGTTATATCCCTGTCGGGAATAATGCTGTATCAGCTGTTCCTGCTTCCTCCAATATTCCGGGTGCACAATATCCTCAGATTCTACCCGACAACAGAGTGTTGTTCCGCATAAAAGCACCGGATGCGCATAAGGTACAGATTGATCTGGGTAAGAAATATGATATGGTGAAAGAGGAGGAGGGGTCGTGGGCAATCACGACAGACCCAATAGTGGAAGGATTCCATTATTATTCGGTGATAATCGACGGTGTGGCAGTCTGTGATCCGGGTAGCCAGACTTTCTATGGCATGGGACGTATGGCCAGTGGCATTGAAATACCGGAAAAAGGCGTGGATTTTTATTCTGCGAAAGATGTTCCTCACGGCCAGATCCGACAAATCCCCTATTACTCTAAGGTAACCCAATCGTGGCGCAAAGCATTTATCTATACCCCCGCCGGATACGATACGAATACACTGGAAAGATATCCTGTCCTTTATTTGCAACATGGAAGCGGCGAAGATGAAACAGGCTGGAGTAACCAGGGAAAAGCAAACCTGATTCTTGATAACCTGATAGCTGCCAAAAAAGCTGTTCCTATGATCGTGGTGATGGATAACGGTTACGCCAATAAACCAGCTGGTGGCGGTTTAGCTAAGCAATCACCTATGTTTTCTGCATTTGAAAGTGTGCTAACCGGAGAGGTAATTCCAATGATCGACGGTTCATTTCGTACTATTCCCAACCGAGACCATAGAGCCCTGGCGGGATTGTCGATGGGTGCAAATCAAGCAATAACCATTGCCATGAATAATCTGGACAAGTTTTCGTATATAGCCGGATTTAGTGGTACTTCAAATTATCCCGGAACTTCTACAATTGACCCTTCCTCCTTTATGGGTGGAGTATTTAAAGATGGAAATGCCTTAAATAGTCAGATAAAACTCTTCTGGCTTGGTTTAGGAACGAAGGAGCCAGAACCATTCCCTGCATCCGTAGGAGCTTTTCGTGCCATGCTGGATCAACAGGGTCTAAAATATGTCTATTATGAATCACCCGGTACTGCTCATGAATGGCTCACATGGAGAAGGGATCTAAAAGAATTTGCTTCGTTGATCTTTAAAAATACCTTACGTTAAATGTCGGATCATGGAGTTGTTACTCCTGATTAGAGTTTCCGATGAAACGAACATGCACTTACGTTCACCAAAGAGAATGACAGTATATGCTATACCGATAGCTATCGGTACCATATGCAACCAAAACAAAAATCATTATTGACAGATGAGAAGAAAAAGTTTGTTTTTAGTCCTATTGGCGTTTGCAGCATCAGGTTTATTTCAACCTGTGTATGCTCAAACAAGCAATACGCCGGCTTCATCAACGGTTAGAACTGTAGAAGATGGAGGAACAGGCCCTTACCGTGCAATCATGTACACTGATAACAGTTTACCCACGCACACAATTTTCCGTCCGAAAGATCTTAGTGTGTTTGGCAATGCAAAGAAGCTCCCTGTTATCGCCTGGGGAAATGGAGCATGTGCCAATTCGCCCTGGGAGCATGTGAATTTTCTGTCCGAAGTAGCTTCGCATGGTTTTCTGGTGATTGCGATAGGCCCGATGCCGCAGGAAGACGAAAAGGGTGGCGGTAAATCAAACTCTTCGCAAATGACTGATGCTATCAACTGGGCCATTGCTCAGAACAGCGATAAGAAGAGTCCCTTTTATAAAAAGCTTGATGTCTCAAAAATAGCAGTGAGCGGTATGTCGTGCGGCGGTTTACAAACTCTGGAGACAGCGCCTGATCCTCGTGTTACTACTGCGGTTATTTGTAATAGCGGTATTTTTATCAATTCAGCAGGAGGATTTCCGGGAATGCCTAACCTGACGAAAGATAATCTCCTGAAATTACATACACCGACTTTGTATATCCTTGGTGGTGAAAAGGATATCGCTTATGGAAACGGGATGGATGATTTTAAACAGATAAATCATCTTCCGGTATTTGTTGCAAATATGGATGTGGGACATGGCGGAACTTATGGACAGCCTCATGGCGGTGAATTTGCCAAAGTGGCTACAGCTTGGTTTAAATGGCAACTGAAAGGCGATGCTGAAGCTGGTAAAATGTTTACCGGTAATCCTTGCGGATTGTCTCAGAATCCGTTGTGGAAGGTTGATAAGAAAAGGATCCCCTAATGACTTATAGAGGTGGGTGGTTCAATCAGTTAAGACTGAGACATCTAGAAATTCATTAATAGGTATTTTACTCAAAGTGATATTCTGTAATTTGTAAACTACCATTTTTTTGAACATACATAAATATAGAAAAGATAAGAAGCGAGCATAAGAGCCATTCGCCAAAGCGTGTGGCTCTTATGCTCGCTTCAAGAGTAATATAAACTTAATGTTCTTATTATCAATGAGAATAATAATAGTTTTTTTTGATCTGAGAGCCTGTTTAAATTTTAAATGAATATCCCGATATCTACCTAATCTGAATATTTCTTTCCTCATTCGCTTTCATTTTTCTTCACCCTTTATTTAAGGTTCATTTTAGGTTAGTTATAGGTTGACTTTAGGTCTAAAAAAAGAAAATAGAATATAGATATAGTCGTAACACATAGATATAATAGTCCTTATAAAAAGTATTTCATGACTATCTTACCACTATTATATCTCTATGTTATATCTGTAAATAGGTAAAGTCAACCTATAGAGAACCTATATGCAAAGTATAATGAATGCAGAGCGGTATTTTTTTAAGCATTCAATATTTCTGCAAATATTGATAATCCTACCTAATGTCAGGTACAACGGACCTGTTTAATTTTTGACTTAGGCGAATATTGGGATATTCATAAAATTTTATTGCTCGACTTTTTTAGGGTTATTCTCAGATGGGAATTGAGCAGATAGCCTACAAAGAAATCCCCTTCCTCTGGATGGGGATTTTTTACTTTGAAATAAATCCTTTCAGGATTAGATACACTGCTAAGAATAAATATTCATTCACATAAAATCCAGTAGAACCAAATTTATAGGAGGGGAAGGTGCGGTGACGTGTGCTTTAAAGATTCTGTATTTGTATCTGATCGACGAAGATAGTTTCGGTTTATTGTATTATTCGGAATTAGCTAAGATGTTGATGTTGAATGTGTCGTTTCTTATATTGTTGATTGATAGTTTGTTGTGTGTTTGTATTATTGAATTTTAGTTTATTGTGTCTGTAATTAGAAATAAATTATTCAATTTTAGAATAGTCAGGGTGGGTATTAGGCTAATTTCACAACCTGAACTAAGACCTTGACTTGTCCGCAAAGAATAAGAAATCGGATGGGATTTTATAATACAAGTTTGTGCTGAATTGTATAAACTGAAGGTTTGTTAGGTCTGGATATTCTTTTATTGTATCTGTATTTTAGATTTGCTTTTTGTGATACTCTGCTTGGGTTGTTTGTAAGTGCTTGAGGATTGTATCACGGATAGATAGCAATATAATTAATTTAGGATTGAGTGTATTAATGTCTAAATATAGCATTTAATAAGATCCTAAAGAATGCAATTTTAAAAAACCATGAAAAAGGTATTCCATCGGAATATTGACTTAAGATGATAAGTGTGTATGTGTTTGCTTTGTTTTTAGAAGCTCATAAAGTCCACTCAGATGCAATTGATTGTATGGAGTAGAAGTGGGAATAAGGCAATCATGGATGTGTTTGTTAGATGCGTGTGAATGAAAATTGCGAGCACTTTTCGGAGTGTACACGTTTTTATAAATATCACTTTGTTAATTTTAAATTTAATTGTTATGAGAAAAAAATTTTTTTTATTGGGTTTTTTGTTCTTACCCTTAGTTGCTTGTAATAACAACTATGAGGTAATTGAAAAAACGCCATTGGTGGAGAACAAGTACGATCCGGATAAGCCCACGGGGGTGGAATCGATAATTCCCTCAAATGGCGTGATTGATCAGACTTTTATTTTGGAGGGTAATTTCCCAGGGGGAATTACCGACATGAAAGTTTATTTTGGTAATAAAAAAGCAGTATTGGTTGCAACTAACGGCAAACAAATTACAGGACTTGTGCCGAAACAAGCTAATGGCCGTAATCAAATATCCGTGGTAATTGGAGAAGACAGTATTGCTCCTTCCAATCTTCTATTCAAGTATCGCCAGAGCCGATCTGTTAAGACTATCGCCGGTAAGCTTGGAACTGATAAATGGATGGCTGATGGCGATTATTCCGGAGCAGCTCTTGATGCTGTGACTTTTGGTGAAGTTCACTATGTGGCAACAGTTAAAGGGCAAAAGAATGATAATGTTTTTATGATCGAAACAGGGTGGGGCAATAGATTGTTCATGCTTTCGCTTGATGATAATAAAATGCAAAAACTTTCTACTCCGACTAGTTTAAGTTGTCCTGCCGTTCCAAGTACCAGAGACAAATTCTATGCGACTAAATTCTCGAATGGAGACCATCCCATTTACATGTATTCAAAAGAAAACAGTTGGGCTTACGTCAGTACAGGGATTACTGTTATTGCCAATGACTGGCCCGGTACCAAGACTCCTTCTATGACTTTTGCTGCTGACGATAATTTATTGTACCTGTTCGATGACGAAGGTCGTATCGCAGAGGTTGACATAGCCGGCAAGAGCTATAAAATCTACACAACTGCCAAAATGAAGCCTGGCAATATACAACCAGGTAATTTCGGCGGATTAATAACCGGAGATCTCCCAAGAAACTTTGGAGACTGGGAAGATTCATATATCTGCTACAGTAAATACCACAAATGCTTTTTTGCCTCTTTCACAAAAGACAATGCGATTTACAAGTATGTGAAGAATGCTGACAATACCTGGACATGTACATTGTATGCCGGTAGAAACGGACAGGGAAGTACTGTTGGTGATAGGCTCAAGGATGCTCAGTTCACTAATCCTTCCGGGTTGGTAGTCAATGAAGACGGTGATATTTTTGTATGTAACAAAGGGGAGTGTCCTTGGTGTGCTAGAGGGCATGTTATCAACAGGATCTCAGGAGACGCTGTGGAAATTGTGGCAGGTGACCCAAGTAGCAAAGACCCATTGACAAATGGTACTAACCCACTGGAGGCGAAATTTAGCGAACCACGCAACTTGGCGATTGATTCTGATGGCAACTATTTTATAGCCGGAGGAGGTGACCGTACAGTAAGAAAACTCTCCATTGAATAGAATAAATGTTAAATCATTAATAGAAACGCAATGAACAAATATATAAAGTTTGTGCTTTTTTTCGTGGCTGCTTTCTGTCAATTGGAGCTCTTTGCTCAGACGGATTTGACGGCCAGTGGTGCGGTGATGTCTGCAAATGGCGAATCGCTGATTGGTGTAAATGTAGTAGTTAAAGAGAACCCACGTAAGGGTACGGTTACTGATTTGGACGGTCACTTTAGATTGACTGGTTTGCAGAAAAACCAAACACTGGTTATCTCTTTGATTGGTTTCGAGAAGATAGAGATGAAGGTGTTAAAGTCAGACGCGAAGATGCGGGTTGTCTTGAAAGAAACCGTAAATGCGCTGGAAGAGACTGTTGTGGTTGGTCACAGTACGCAGCGTAAGATCTCTGTAACCGGAGCAGTTACAAATGTCGAGATAAAGGATCTGAAAGCTCCGGCAACATCTGTCTCAAATATGTTGGGAGGTCGTGTGCCTGGTATTATTTCTCAATTAAAAACTGGTGAACCAGGAAAAGATTTTTCTCAATTCTGGATTCGTGGTATTAGTACATTTGGAGCAGGTTCAAGTGCTTTGGTACTTATCGATGGAGTGGAGGGTGATATTAATAAACTTGATGCTGAGGATATTGAGAGTTTCTCTATATTGAAGGATGCGTCAGCTACCGCAGTGTATGGAGTAAGAGGTGCGAATGGTGTTATACTTGTAACCACTAAAAAAGGTGTGGCCGGTAAACTCTCTGTTAGTGTAAAGGCTAATGCGGGAATTTCATATTCACCCCGAATGCCGCATTATGTGGATGCAAATACCTATGCTTCTTTAGCTAATGAAGCTTCAATGACAAGAGGTGCCGACCCGATCTATAATGATGTGGATTTGTCTTTGTTCAAAAGCGGTTTGGATCCCGATCTTCACCCGAATGTGAACTGGAGGGATGTAATCCTGAAAGATTATACCTGGAATCAACAGTATCACCTCAGTCTTTCCGGAGGGGCACAGGTTGCCCGTTATTACATGAGTTTGGGGGTTCTGAATAAAGAAGCTCTATTCAAACAGGATAAGGGAATAAATAAATATGACACGAATGTGAATTATAAACAATACAACTTCCGTGCGAATATTGATGTTAACCTGACTCCGACTTCTATTTTGACACTGGGACTGGAAGATGTAATGGTTAACCAGAATTATCCGGGTTTTGGTGATAGTAGCGATCAATTGTGGGCTGCGCAAGCCAACCTTACCCCGGTAACTACTCCTATTGCATTCTCGACAGGGCAGCTTCCGGCTTATGGCCCTAATAATGACCAGATCAACCCTTATGTGTTGCTCAACTACACTGGTTTCAAAAAGCGTTATGCAAACACAACCAATCTGAATCTTCAATATCAACAAGATCTGGGTATGATAACGAAAGGGCTTAACTTTACAGCTCTTTTCAATATGACTACCAATAGCTATATGACAACAAACCGGGAAAAAATCCCAGCGTTGTATTACGCCAGAACAAGAAAACGCGACGGTTCATTAGCTTTGGAAAAAAGACGTGACGCCGCGGATACAAGATTCTATGTGAATACATCAGTTAATAGAAAGTTTTATTTTGAGTCGCGAGCTAACTACGAACATGTCTTTAACAAGAAACACCGTGTTTCAGGGCTGGTTCACTATTACATGGAGGATTATATTGACTCAAATAACGGCTCTGATTTAACTGCGATTCCAAAGCGTTATATTGGACTCTCCAGTCGTGCAACCTATTCATATAATGATATTTATTTCTTAGAGGGAAATGTTGGTTATACTGGTTCCGAGGCTTTCGAAAGTGGAAAAAAATTCGGTACATTCCCTGCCGTTTCTGCAGGATGGGTTCCTACTCAATATAAATTTCTGCAGAAGAATGTTCCATTTTTGGATTTCTTGAAATTTAGAGGATCTTATGGTTCTGTAGGTAACGACCGTATGAATGTACGATTCCCATATCTGACATTGATGGGGTCAACCGGAAGCGGTCTTTGGCAATCAGGCACCGGTTATACTGAAACTCAGGTGGGGTCGAGCAACTTGAGATGGGAAACCGCTACCAAACAAAATTTTGGTATTGATGCGAAGTTCATGAAGAACAAATTTGATTTCTCAGTTGACTTCTTTAAAGATGTTCGTTCCGGTATTTATCAACAGCGTGCAAGTATTCCTGAAGAAATGGGATTGGTTACATTACCTTTTGCTAACGTGGGCAAGATGAAAAGCTGGGGTGCTGATGGTCACCTTTCCTTTACCCAGACCGTTAATAAGGATTCTTATTTCGTATTACGCGCTAACCTGACTCAATCTAAAAATAAGGTTTTAGAATATGAAGAATCAATCGTGAGATATCCTTATCAGTCAACAGTAGGGTATCAATTGTGGTGCAATAGAGGTTTAATTGCCCTTGGCTTGTTTAAAGATAAAGAGGACGTGGCTAATAGTCCGAAGCAAACCTTTACTAACCAAGTGTTGCCAGGTGATATTAAGTACAAGGATGTGAATGGAGACGGGAAAATCGACTGGTATGATATCGTGCCATTGGATTATTCAGGTGCACCACAAATACAATATGGTTTTGCTACTGAGTTCAAATGGAAAAACTGGAACTTAAGTGTACTTTTCGAAGGTGTAAGCCGTGTTAAATATTTTAGCGGTGGTAATGGATTCTACCCATTCGCAGGAAAAGAGGTTGGTAATGTGCTGGATGTAGTAGCTACAGACCGTTGGATTTCGAGAGAGATTTCAGGAACAGCTGCAACTGAAAATCCAAAAGCCCGCTTCCCAAGATTGACTTATGGTGGAAATGCTAATAATAATATAAATTCCACTTTCTGGTTAAATGATGGTAGCTATCTGAGATTGAGTAATGTTCAGCTATCTTACCAAATGAAGGGAAAGTTAATGCAGAAGGCAGGGATTAAGAATACTACGTTTAGTTTGATTGGAGATAACTTACACGTGTGGGACAAAGTAAAAATATTTGATCCGGGTCAAGCAAGTTCGAACGGTGCTACTTATCCTCTACAAAGAAGATTTACTTTCCAAATGAATATGCAATTTTAAAAACACACACAGAATATGAAAATAAAAAAATTGATTGGCATTAAATGGTTCTTGGGACTATTTATATGCACTTTAATGTGTACCTCGTGTGAAAAATACCTGGATATTGATAAGTATGTATATGATAAAATGACTATTGACTCGATTTTTGTTAGCAGAACGAGAATCCTTCAATACGTTAATGGTACTGCTGCATATTTAGAAGATGAGTCTAATTTATTGGGAGACTGGAATAATCATACTTCATCGCCAAGTGGTTTGGCGGCAGATGAGGCGATTCTTCCCTGGGCCGATGATAATCACCCAGGTGGTAAATTACTTGTTGATGCGGTCACTCCGAGAAGTACTGGCCTTAATCCCTGGCCGGATTTTTACAAAGGTATTCGTAAAGCGAATATTATTCTTGCCCGGATTAATGGAAAAAATGACCTGACCGATATGGAGCGTCAGGATTACACCGGGATGGCGTATTTTCTACGTGGCTATTTCTACTATAGCTTAGTGAGACTTTACGGACCTGTGCCCATTCTGCCTGATCAGGCGTTTGACACGGATGAAGAGGTTGCGAATGTTTCTTATGAGCGTGCTTCTTTTGATGAGTGTGTGGAATATATCTGTGCCAACATGGAAAAAGCTGCGCAAATGCTTCCTAACGATCGATCAATATCGTATCCGTATTTGCCTACAAAGGGCGCTGCTTTGGCTGTAATAGCTCGTATGCGTCTGCATTCTGCAAGTCCGTTGTTTAATGGTGGTGCTACTACGATTGAAGAGATTGCGAGCTGGAAACGTCCTGATGGTACACCGTTTATTTCTCAGACGTACGATCCTACTCGTTGGGGAAAGGCTGCTGCTGCATATAAGCGAATTATCGACATGGGAAAATACTCGCTGAATACAGTTGCTAAAACATCTAAAGTTAGCGGTACTCTGGAACTTCCTAACACGAATGATCCGAACCTGAAGACAAAAGCGTTCCCCGAAGGTGCGATGGATATTGATCCATACAAATCATATAAGACCATATTTGACGGAACTTTGCGTCCTGAAAACAATAAGGAGATTATTTACTGTATTGAAAAAGGCAGAGTTGATGATCCGTTCTATTTCCCTACCAAACAGTCGGGTAACAGTTGCTATAGTGTAACTCAGGATATGGTGGATCAATTCCGTATGGCGGATGGCCGTCAGTATAGCGAGGCAACTGATGCTGAGAAATCTTGGCAGCCCGTTGGTACAGGTCTTACTTTCTCCGAAGATTATACGCTTAATGCTGACAGAGCGATAATGCACGATAATCGCGAGCCTCGTTTCTATGCTTCTATCGGTTTTAATTTTTGTGTTTGGCCTTCTACTTCGTATAGAGGTTCCGATAATAGTGTGAAAAACTTTATTGCAACCTATTATAAAGATGGAAACGCTTCAGGTGGAACTCAGGATAATACTAACCTGACCGGCTATACTTGTCGTAAATATGCTCATCAGGAAGATAACCTGAACTGGGAAGGTACCAACAAACAGAAATTCTTTCCTTTGTTCCGATATGCTGAGGTACTGTTGAGTTATGTGGAGGCTATGAATGAGATGGATGCCGATTATACTGATGAAGAAACAGGAATTAAGGTGTCAAGAGATGTCAACCAAATAGTTTCCTACTTCAATCAAATCCGTTACCGTGCAGGGCTTCCGGGAATAACTGTGGCTGACGCAAGTGATAAAGCGAAGATGAGAGACATTATCAAGCAAGAGAGAAGAGTTGAGTTTTTCAATGAAAATCAACGCTATTATGATCTTCGTCGCTGGCTTGATGCGCAAGCTGCTTATCAAAGACCGATATATGGTTTGGATGTAACAGCTAAAACCGCTCAGCGTGAGCAGTTCTACACTGTAAGGGTTTGGAATACATTGGCATCAATGAAACGTACCTGGAAAGCAAAAATGTTCTTCTTCCCAATAGATCAGAGTGTGATGGATAAAAATGGAAAGTTGGAGCAAAATCCAGGATGGTAATTTGTTATCAAATAAAACATAGAAAATAATGAAAAATACAATATTATTGACTTTGACACTTATGTCACTCCTTGTTGTAGGATGTGATGTGGAATCTCCGATGGATAAAGATTTATATCCTCAGCAGGTTTATATAGTAGGAGCACCGGATAAAATAGTCGATAGAGACTTGAATATTGGCGATTTGCTGGATACAGTCTCTATTTCGGTAGCAGTAGGTGGTTCACGTCTTTCCTTGCAAGATGTGATAGTGACTGTTGGAGAAGATTCAGATGCTATTGCAACGTACGATAGAAAGAACCTATCGGCTTTAGTTACTCAGTATCGTAAATTGGCTGACAGTGTTTATACATATCCATCGAATACTGTTACGATAAAAGCCGGTCAGGTGTATAATACATTTCCTTTTTACATAAAAACGGCGTCTTTCCATTGCGATTCTCTGTATATGTTGCCTCTGAAGCTGACCTCAACGACGGCCTTCAAGTTGAATCAGACTGATACAGTGGCGCTTGTGAGACTTAATCTGGTTAACAAATATTCAGGATTGTACTATATGAACGGGGTGATTAGGAATACAACTAATCCTAAAGATACATTAGTCTATAAAATGTCGAGAAACCTCAAAGCTACAGATAATGGGCAAACGGTTCGTATGTATCATTACAACAATGAATTTGTAGAGGGGGCTTCGCAGGACTATCGTCCTACACATGCAATCAAAATTACAGTGAATGAGGCTGACAATACATTGTCTTTTGCCACCTGGAAGAATTTCGGCATAATCGATGGAGGTGGAAAATACTACCCCAATTTGAAGATGTATGATTTTTGGTACACATTTAATGATAAAGGTGTCATCAGGAAAACCGTGGGTTATTTATACAAAGCACCTTCAACAACTGCTGCACAGCGTGTAATTGACGACTGGATAGAAGAACACCCTTTAGCTAAATAATAAGACGAAGGTGTCTGGGAAGTCTAAAGCATTTTAGAACAACTTGCAAATTAATTCGTGCTGATTGCTGTCTTTACAGATATAAGCTATGATTTGAAAGTATTGTTTTGCTTTAAGACTTTTCAGGCACCTTTTTTAATTGTTTCTTGTGACAATTTCTTGAAGTGGACTTTCTCAATCTCGTTCTCAATTACTGGTACTAAAGAAGTTGTAATGGATCCTTTTTTATAAAACTATTTATACAAGAAAATAGTCATAAGTGGAATTGTATAGTTAGGGACTTTGTCTCTGTAAATAAAATATTTTTATATAGAACTCACTTAATGCCATGAAAATACGAACGATAGTATCCCTATTAATACTGCTAACTTTGGGCCAGACACTTAAAGCGCAGGATGCTGTAGAAAACCCCATTAAAAAACTGTTTTTAGATCAGTTGTCTTTATTTCCTCAAGAAAAAATCTATGTACAGACTGATAGGAGTGAATATCTTGAAGGTGAAATCATATGGTTTCGGGCCCATTTGGTCGATGCGGTTTTCCTCAAGCAAGCCAATGCCAGCCGTTATGTTTATATAGAGCTGATTAACCCCCTCAATAAAATTGTAGAAAGAATAAAGTTAAAACCCGATAGCACCGGTTGTTTCTATGGAAATCTCCGGTTAGGTGATGAATTAGGAGAAGGTGGGTATTTGTTAAGAGCTTATACCCGGTATATGCAAAATCAGGGATCTGATTATTTCTTTACGAGACCGATATATGTAACAAATCCTGTTTCTGCAAAAATAGCTGTTGAAATTAATTATTCGGCTGATGGCAATGCTGTGAATGCAGGTGTAAATTTTACCAAAAGATCTGGTGTTGAGAAGATTGTCCCGGATCAGTGTGTTGTGTGTCATGGTGGAACCTCTGATGAAAACAAAAAAGAAATTTCGTTTAAAGGGAATACAGGACATTTCACTTTAAGCGCAAAGGAACTTAATAAAGACCGGAAATTTTTGTTGCAAGCTGTCATTGATGGCCAAATCTATAAGAAATATTTTGAGGTTCCTTATCTGGAAAAAACATTTGATGTCTCATTCTTTCCGGAAGGGGGATATGCACCGATGTTAACTCATACAACCATGGCTTTCAAATCGATAAATACAGATGGATTGTCTGAAGAGGTGAAAGGCCAGATTTTTGATGATCAGAGTCAATTGTGTGCAGAATTTGAAAGCTCTCACCTGGGAATGGGGAGTTTTAATATGTATTATTCTCCTGAGAGAAAATATTATGCTGTCTGTACTAATAAGGAAAATGTTTCAAAACGATTTAATTTGCCACAACCATCTGATAACGCTGTAGCATTGAAGACGGTATGGGAGCATAATAAGCTGTTGGTTACTATATTAAAATCACCCAATTGTCAATTACAACCTGAGACTCAATTGGTAGCTCACATCAGGGGAGTGCCTATCTATGCAGAGCAATGGGATGCAAAACGAGAGTATATTACTTTTGATGAAAATTTCTTTCCGGCTGGAATTGTCCATTTATTATTGATTGACAAAGACCGGAATATATTGAGCGAGCGTCTTGTGTTTTCTTCTCAGAAAAGCACTTTTGCCAAGACAAACGTTGAACTTGACAAAGAAAAATATAAAGCACGTGACAAAATAAATATGTCGATTCACGTTACTGATGAAAATAAAGAGCCTTTGTCAGGCAACTTTTCATTGTCAGTAGTGGATACAAAAGATGTGTCTGTTGATACTACATCAACGATTATTTCAACGTTATTGCTTTCGTCGGAGCTCAAGGGGAATATTGAATCCCCGATGAGTTATTTGCAGAAAGACAATAAAAAATCAGCCGCTGCATTTGACGTTTTATTGATGACGCAGGGATGGCGTAGATATGATATTCCCAATCTCTTAAAAGGAAAACCAACGAAGGATTTGAAGTATTCTGTCGAATTAGGTGAAGATGTTTCAGGTAAGTCTGAGGGACTGTTCTCTTCATTGAAAGATGGCCATATAACATTGCTTGCACTTAAGGACTCTGTAATCGGCACATCTTATACGAAACCCGACAGTAAAGGTGATTTTGTGTTCAAGAATCTGGAATACCCTCAGGGAACCAGATATATTATACAAGCAAATACCATAAAAGGGTCTGGTAGAGTCTTTCTGGAAATGGATACTTTGAGGCAATATCCCCCACTGAATACTTCTGTGATAATGCCCAAAAAAGAAATTGTCTTGAATGATACCTATCTGGCAAATTCGGTTAAAAAGTATAATCTGGAGAATGGAATGAGAACGTATAATCTGGCTGAACTGACTGTCACTGCCAATCGTAAATCGAATATAAAAACCGAATCACCGTACTATTCTATTATGTCTTCGATGGTTATAACTGCTGAAGATGTAGATAAATGGAAACTCCTCTCTGTATATGATCTTTTACGCAGAATCCCGGGCGTTACGGTTTCTGGATCGAATGTGCTTTACAGAGGAAATACCCCGATGTTACTTTTGGATAATGTTCCGACCGAAAATATTGATTATGATATGTTAGTGGTGGATGATATTCAGGATGCTTTTGCGACACCAGGTACAACAATGGGGGTTATATTCGGATCCCGTGGCGCAAATGGCGCAATTGTAATCAATACTAAGAAAGGATTCATTCAAACCAAAAGAATGAGTTCCAATATAAAGTATTTGAATGCTAGCGGCTTTCAGCAGCCGACTCAGTTTTATTCTCCTGTATATCGTACTGATTTAGAGAAGAACAATGGCAAACCTGACTTTCGAACCACGATTTACTGGAATCCCAACGTGCAAATTGGAGCAGATGGGATGATGAATCTGAGCTTTTACTCAGCAGATACTTCTTCAAAATATACTGTTTTACTTGAGGGTGTCGACCGCGATGGTCATTTGATTTATTTTTCTGGAGAAAAAATATCAGTAACGGGTGAACATTGAGTTGTGAGGTATTATTGAATTTCCCTAAAGGATACATATTGATTATCTGTTGTTTAAACAGAATGTAAATGTAAAACTGGCTTTTTAAAGCTTGACTAAATATTTTAAATGAAAAAATGAAACACACAAAAGGCTTTCTAAAAAAAATTATGTTAGTGTCGGGGATGTGTCTGAATATTCTGTTTTCCTACGCTGCAAATTCCGTTTTTGACGGAACAATGAACATAAATGTTTCAGGGAATAATCGAACGATGGTCGTTCATGTTCCGGCTAATATCGAGGAGAATAACCCCTTGATGATCTCGCTTCACGGTCGTTGGGGGAATGGTGCCGGACAGCAGCAAAGTGCAAGATTTGAGTCCATCGCCGATACAGCTCGTTTTATAGTAGTTTACCCCGATGGTCTGCCACAGGCAATTCTCGGAGGTGGGGGGAATACCGGCTGGGATGTTAGTGGAGCAACTGATGATGATATTTCCTTTTTTAAGGCTATTATCAATACCATGTACGACAGATATAAAATAAACAAGTCACGCGTTTATTTGTCCGGGTTTTCAATAGGAGGCATGGAGACGTATCATGCGGCAAATGTTGCGGCTAAGACATTCGCCGCATTCGCGTCGGTGAGTGGTTATCCGTTGAATGAGTACCATCGTTATTACACAGGCGCCCGGCCTGTTCCGTTTATGCACATTCACGGCAAATATGATGGGTTTGTAAAGGTTGATTCCGTACCTATTGTAGTTGACAACTGGGTGATGCGCAATGGCTGTAATCCTGTTCCGGTAGTCACCAATAAGTCCGGGGTTTACACAAAGAGTGTTTATTCAGCAGCCAATAATGGGTTTCAGTATATTTATTATGCTCTTGATGGTCGGGGGCATGAATACACTATTTCGGATACATTCAATCCGAGCAACGAAATATGGAATTTTGTAAAGCGATATACCCTTAACGATGCATGTGATACGACATTGAAGTGGAATCCTAATTTCCAGATGCAGAAAGAAGGTATTGTACCTGTAGGCTGGACAACCGTGGTGGATAGTAAAAGTGTCAACGGTAGTAATCAGACAGTAACCAGCGGGCCGCGAATTATCACGCTCGGAGAAGGAAGTGATTTTCAACACGGTTTTCTTGTACAGTCGGGAGCCCAAACCGGATATTTGGCTTATGGGCTCGATAAACAACGCACGTTACAACTTCAGCCAGGGCGTTATAGAATTAAGTTTGACGTGATAGCAAATAATTCTGAAAGTGTCGGAAAAACCCTGACGATGCAATTAACAAACCGTAATAATAGTTCTGATACTTACAGTTTAGCTGTTCAGCCTGTAAATTGTATTCAGAATAACGTGGCAAAAAATTTTACGCAGGCATCTTTTGACCTGACAACAAAAAGCTACGGTGAATATCAACTGCGTTTTGTATTGCCTGCCGGTTTAGTAGAGATGATGGTGACAAATCTTGGCGTTTATTCTTATAGTGACTATAATATGGAGGTTGAAACAATTCAAAGTAATCCAGTTTCTGCGGATGAACTTGTTAATGTTTATACGGTGAATGGAAAGAAGATAAGTTCAAATAAGAACATGTCCAACTCTATCAGGGAATTGAAAAAAGGAGTTTATATAGTTTCGAGTTGTGAAAGAAAAAAAGTAACGAAAGTATTGAAATAAGCATATCTCTTATGTTTTCTAATTGTAAAAATATCTCGTAATGATGAAACACAAATTTTTAGCTTTAATTTTCATTGCTGTATTAGCCGGTAGCGCCTGTTTCGCTCAGACTAATCAGCCAGCAGTTGTTGAAGACTTCAAGCCTTCTACTACAAATCAGCCGGGTCAGGAATACCCGCAAGTAAATTCACAAGGTTATGCCCGTTTTCGTGTAGTGGCGCCTCAGGCACAGAGTGTAAGCGTGAGTCTCGGATTGGGAGGACGAGGTGGAACTGTGTTAGCAAAAGGCGCCGATGGCGTTTGGACCGGCACTACCGAAGGTCCGATGGATGAAGGATTTCACTATTATCATCTTTCCATCGACGGGGGCGTATTCAACGATCCGGGAACCTTGAACTTCTACGGCTCTACCCGTTGGGAAAGTGGTATTGAGATCCCCGCGCAGGATAAGGATTTTTACACCTTGAAAGATGTCCCTCACGGAAATGTTCAGCAGGTTTTATTCCCTTCCAAAAGCACCGGGACTTCACGTAGGGCTTTTATTTATACACCTCCCGGCTATGGCAAAGACCCTAAAAAACGCTACCCTGTATTGTATCTGCAACACGGTTGGGGTGAAGACGAAACAGCCTGGAGCAATCAGGGACACGCCAATCTGATTATGGATAATATGATTGCTGAAGGTAAAATCAAACCGTTTATCATCGTTATGACTTACGGGATGACGAATAATGTCAAATTCGGAGGACTTAATAAGTTCGACATCAAACCTTTCCAAACAGTACTTACCGAAGAACTGATTCCTTACGTCGATGCAAATTTCTTTACGATCCCCAATCCATCGAACCGCGCTATGGCCGGCCTTTCGATGGGCGGTATTGAGACCCGCTTGATTACGCTGGCTCGTCCCGACATGTTTTCGTATTATGCACTTCTAAGTGGTGGAGTATATTCTCCTGCTGACCTTGCGGGTAAAGCAAAACCAAAACTTATCTTTATCAGTTGTGGTAGCCGTGAAAATCCAGATCGGGTAAACGGAGCCGCTTCTGAGTTGAAAAATGCCGGTTTCAATGCAGTATCGTTTGTGTCGCAAAATACTGCGCACGAATTCCTGACCTGGCGTCGCAGTTTACGTGAACTTGCACCGATGCTTTTTAGGTAGATTTTTTTGGTTCATAGTCAGATAATCATCAAATTTGCACTGTTTACAACCAAGACAAGCTTTAAGAAGTAGATTTCGAAAAAATGAGATCGTTGGCTTCTCTTATACTTCCCGGAAGAATGTTGGGTAAGTTCGGATTTGATTTGTTTAATAATTAAATGTATGAATATGAGATTCGTTTTGATTCTATTTGCCTTAATTGTTTCATTGCATAGTTTTGGCCAGTCCTATTCAAAAAGCTGGAAAGATATTAACTATGCCGGAGATTCCATGGGATATCACCAACTGGATATTTATTTGCCTAAAATAGAAAAGTCAACCTACCCGGTTGTAGTTTACATTTATGGTAGTGCCTGGATGTCAAATTCGTCCAAGGGTGCAGATATGAATACCATTGGTAAAGCCTTGCTTGACGCCGGTTTTGCAGTGGTAACTCCCAATCACCGCTCCAGTAAAGATGCTATTTTTCCAGCACCGATGAATGATATTAAAGCTGCTATCCGTTTTGTACGGGCCAATGCGGCTAAATATCAGTTGAATACCTCATTTGTGGGTATAAGCGGTAGTTCTTCTGGTGGGAATATGGCCGCGATGACAGGAACTTCGCGAAATATAAAGGTGAAGACATTAGGCTCTACTACAGTCGATATTGAAGGTCAGGTTGGTCCTTACACGAAATACAGCAGCTCGGTAGATGCGGTTGTGGACTGGTTCGGACCTACCAATATGCTGGTAATGGATTCGTGCGGAGGAACTAATTTTATTCATAATGACGCAAAGTCTCCGGCATCTCTTTACATCGGCGGAGCTATTCAGGAGAATAAAGAAAAATGCTTGCTGGCCAGCCCCATTACTTACGTTGATCCGAGTGATCCGCCGTTTCTGATTTTCCATGGGGATAAAGACAATGTAGTGCCTAATTGCCAGAGTGAATTGCTTTACGAAGCGTTGCAAAAAGCAAAGGTGCCGAGCCATTTCTATTTGGTGCCGGGTGGAAATCATGGCCCAGGTGTCCATGTGGATAAAAACATTCAAATGATGGTTGACTTTTTTACTGACAATGCAAAAGTAAAAAGAGCCTTGTAAGACTTATTTACCAGAATGAAACGAGCATGCAGAAAGGTCTGCGCCAATGAGCATGACCTTATTTTGCGAGTTCCATGCGTAGCCAAAACAATAAAAAATTAATGACGCATGAAATCATTAATATTTGTTTTACTCCTGAGTCCACTGTTCATCAGTGCTCAGGAGATAATTCCGTTGTATCCGGGTAATATTCCAAATTCGAAAGAGATTTCAGAAACTTCTGTTGGTGAAACTTTTGAATCGGGAATGTATAGAAATGTATCAAAGCCAACCCTCGAAATTTATCTTCCCGAAAAAGAAAAAGCAACCGGAGCTGCGGTTGTTATTTGCCCGGGAGGCGGTTATAGTGTCGTAGTTTATCAGGGGGAAGGGATTTCGACTGCTAAAGAATTTGCAAAAAATGGCATTGCAGCCTTTGTTCTCAAATATCGTCTGCCGGATGATTCCAGAATGAACGACAAATCAATAGCCCCACTCCAGGATGCGCAACAAGCGATCAAACTGGTCAGGGAGAATGGTGCTAAATGGGGCATTGATTCGCATAAAATCGGAATTATGGGATTCTCAGCCGGAGGACATTTAGCTTCAACCGAAGCTACTCATTACGAGAAATCGCTGATTGAAAATCCCAATAATACCAGCCTTCGACCCGATTTTCAGATTCTGGTATATCCTGTCATCAGTATGCAGGAGAAACTCACTCACAGCGGCTCAAAAATCCAGCTGTTGGGAAATACGCCTTCGAAGGAAGTCGTAGATATGTTTTCCAATGAGCTTCAGGTGAACGGAGATACTCCACCGGCTTATATAACTCATACAGCCGATGATAACGTGGTCGATGTGGATAATAGTATCGGATATTTCGAGGCGTTGCGCCATCATAAGGTTCCGGTTGAAATGCACATTTACCCCAAAGGTGGACATGGTTTTGTTTTCGGTCGTAAGGGATGGATGGAGCCTTTATTCCTATGGCTTGAGGATTGTAAATTTATTACAAACAGATAATTAGACTGCCGGGTGATTAGAGATGATCCCGGCAGTTTTTTATTTATTACGTCAATCATTGATTAATTCATCCTACAATATCCTTTTGTTATTCTCTTTAATCAAATAAATATCTGATTCTTGAAATTAAGAATCTGTTTTTAGAAGCATCTCTGCTTGAGTCGTGCGTAATTTTGGAGTGTATTAACCTTGATGCAATTTTATGAAAAGGGCAAGTCCTTACCCGGCCTTACTCGGCTGTATTTTTTCATGCTTTTTTCTTCCCGTCTATCACAGCTTAAGGTAAACTTAAACAACATTCATAACATCTAAAAATCTACATGAAGACAAAATTGACAAGACTATTATTCTCCGTTTTATTTCTGGCAACCACTATGCATATTCACGCATGGATAGGAAGTGCGACGCCGCAGTTGCACGTAGATGGCCGTTATTTGAAAGACCCGCACGGTAACAAAGTCCTTTTGCACGGCTTTGCTCAAACTTACAGTCCCTGGTTCAATGAGCAGGGAACTAAATGGTCAAACTACGATGTCGCAGCTTGTCTGAGTTACAACAAGAACCTTATTGATGAGATAATGTCAGCCGGATGGAAGGTGAATTTCCTGCGCTTACATATGGATCCATATTGGTCTAATACTCCAGGACAAGCGACCACCGGTGAAAATGATATTTCGGCTTTCAGCGAGAGCCGCTTCAAAAACTATCTCGATCAGGTTTTTATCCCTATGGCCGAATATGCAGTATCCAAAGGGTTATATGTTGTGATGCGACCTCCCGGGGTTTGTCCTGAAAAAATTGCTGTAGGGGATAATTATAACAAATACCTGATAAAGATATGGGGTATTGTGACAAAGCACCCGAAGCTGAAGAATAATCCTGCCATCATGTTTGAGTTGGCCAATGAGCCGGTTACGATTCTCGGTCCCAACGGAGATTATGGAACTGGATCTCAAGGGCATTTTGATAACCTTAAAAAATTCTTACAACCTGTCGTGGACACGATTCGGTCCAATGGTTCGCAAAACGTGCTTTGGGTACCTGGGTTAGGCTGGCAGGCAGTATATAAGGGGTTTGCTCTTAATCCAATGGAGGGCGAAAATATTGGTTATGCCATACACGTCTATCCGGGATGGTTTGGAAGTCAGGATGGTGGAAATACATCAACCATAAACGGATATGACGGTTTTAAAGCAGCTTGGGATAGAGAAATCAAGCCTGTGGCCGATTTTGCACCAATCATGGTAACGGAAATGGACTGGGCAGATAAAAAGTACAATTCATCATGGGGGAAGGCCCTTACAGGGACTGCCGGAGGAACGGGCTTTGGTGCCAACTTTAAGAAAATCATGGACGAAACCGGTAATGTGAGCTGGTTGATCTTTACCGGTGCTGAGTTACTTGCACAGTTCAAGGATGTTGCACCGGCTCCGGGTGAGAGTTATACTTTTCTGAACGATCCCGAAGCTTGTCCGTGGCCTGCTTATCACTGGTTTCAGGACTATGCCAAAGACAATTGCGCCCGACTGGATTTTACCTATAAATCAACAGGGGATAATGGCGATGGCACTTATACTAATCCTGTTATAAAGGGCGATTTTCCTGATCCTGATGTGATCAGAGTAGGGGATACCTACTATATGTCAACGACTACCATGCATCATTTCCCTGGTGCAACAATACTGAAATCACGTGATTTGGTTAACTGGGAGTATTGCAGCAATCCGTTGGATAAAATAGAATCAACAAACTGTTATAACCTGGAGGGATGTAATCGCTATAGCCATGGTCAATGGGCAAGTAGTCTCAAATACCACAAAGGGACTTTTTACCTGCATTTTAATACGCTGGACGAAGGTAGCTACCTGCTTACGGCTACTAATCCCGAAGGTCCATGGACAAAACGGAAACTGTCAAGTTCATTCTATGATGCCGGGTTGTTCTTCGATGACGATGACAAGATATATATTGTTTATGGCATAAATAACTTGCATATTGCACAGTTGGATAATGATTTTAACGTGGTGAAAGACCAAGCAATTACCCTGGGTAATGTGCAGGCCGGTATTGTTAATACTGCTACTGAAGGAAGCCACTTATATAAGATTAACGGCAAATACTACATATATGCCACTACCGGGGGGTATTATGCCACTCAGGTCTGTTATCGTTCGTCTTCTATCTTTGGTAACTATGACGAAAAAGAGGTATTCAATAGCAACCGCGTGCATCAGGGGGCTTTGATCCAGACTCAAACAGGCGAGTGGTGGACGATGCTTTTTGCCGATAAAGGCGCGTATGGCCGCCTGCCTATGCTGGAACCAGTTACCTGGATAGATAGCTGGCCAATGGTTGGGGTAAACGGAAAGGATGTTACGACTCATACCAAGCCGAATGTAGGTAGCACATATCTGCCAACATATCTGCCAACAAATGATAATTTCCGTGACTATAAATTCGGTCTACAGTGGGAGTGGAATCATAATTCCGACAACTCCAAATGGTCTTTGGTCAAACGCCCGGGATTCCTTCGTTTATGTACCGCAAATGTTACCGATAGCCTTACTAAAGCCCAGAATACCCTGACGCAGCGTATTCTGGGCTTCCCGTCCAATCAGGACCAATCCTATGGAACTGTTAAAATGCACATCAAAAATATGGCGAACGGGGATGTTTCCGGATTGGCTGTATTCCAGAATCCGTATGCTTTCGTTGGTGTGAAAATGGCTAATGGCCAGAAAAACATTGTATGGCTTAACACTGCAACCAAGACACAACAAACCGGAGCTGCGGTTACCGATAGTGTAGTTTACTTCCGGGCAATTGCTAATTATACTACCAGCAAAGCTGATTTTTATTATAGTACCGATAATGTTACCTATACTCAGGTCGGTTCATTGGATATGAAATATGATCTTTCGGTTTTCGTGGGTAACAGGTTCTGTATATTCAATTATGCCACCGAGGCGCTTGGCGGTTATGTGGACGTAGATTGGTTCTCGACAGAGAAGGACTTCAATGAGAATACATTTTTCGATAACTCATTTACCGGATATAGTGAAGAAATGCTTACCCTGACTGATCTGAGGACGGATAAGACGGATCTGAATCTATTGACCGGAAGTACCAAAAGTTTTGCCATAACGGCTGTGTATAAAGACGGGCACACCGAGGATGTCACTTATAGTGCAACCTATAACAACTCCAACCCGGATGCGCTGGCGATTAAAAACGGTCAGATGATCGCTAAAGCAAACGGAGACGCGACCGTAACAGTCACTTATCAAGGTGGTATGGGAGAGGCTAAGAGTATAATCATTCATGTAAATTCAACCTATTTCCCCTTTACCAGCGATTTGCTTAATCCTTCGATTTACGGAACCGGAACGTTTGACCCTGCAACGCGGACTTTGACTACAGGTCAATATGGATTTGGCGGGTGGAATTATAGTACAGGTCTGGATTTATCAAATTATAAATATCTGGTCGCTAAATTAGCCAACACAACATCGAGCGGAGCTTCTCTCCGGATTTTTGATGAGGGTAGTTATTGGTCAAAAGCGGCAATGGCAGATTTTGGCTCTAATAAGCAAGTTGTGATTGATCTTGCCAATTCGGTCAAGTCGGGTTCAACTACGAATTTAGATCCTTCGCATATTTATATAATTGGATTTTGGTCAATGGGTAATACCCCGTTTGAGATTAGTGATGTTTATGTTACCAATAATAGTGATTACTCGAAGCCGTTGGCTACCGATCCGGTTATCTCCCTGTCGTCTAATCTTTCAGCGGGCGGAACGGTAAAAGGAGGAGGTGTTTTTAGCAAGGGCTCATCGTGTACCGTTACCGCTACGGCAGTGACAGGTTACACCTTTGCCAACTGGACTGATGATGGTGTCATTGTCTCCGCGAATCCCTCCTATACCTTTACGGTAAGCGGTGCACGCTCGTTGGTGGCCAATTTTATGATGAGTAACAACAATTATAAAGTGCAGGCTACCGATTGTACTTGCAGGGGTACCAGCGATGGAGCTGTCAGTATCACTTTTTCTCAGCCTCTTACTTATACTATTGAAATCACAGGAACA
Source organism: Bacteroidales bacterium (assembly GCA_963668555.2). Taxonomy (GTDB): domain Bacteria; phylum Bacteroidota; class Bacteroidia; order Bacteroidales; family UBA7332; genus CAXXIC01. The sequence continues at coordinate 903,751 of CAXXIC010000001.1, read as the reverse complement.
GATTATAGCAAAACCGCCACTGCGACTAATTCTTATAGTCTTTCAGGGCTGGCTGCGGGTACATACCATATAAATCTTTCTTCAACCGCACTGTCCGGTAATCAGACGAAATTCACAATGGTTATCAATCAGCCGCAGGAATTAACCGTTCAGAAGATGAGTGCAATAAACAGCGTGGCACAGTATCGTTTAAGCGGAGGAGAAGATTATTTTATTTCGGTTAATAATAAAACGGTAATGACCCGCTCAGCTACCGTGGATGTCCCATTGCAGACCGGAGAAAACCGAATCACGATTCAGACCGGGAAGTCCTGTCAGGGAGTATATGAAGAAACTCTTTATATGGATGAAAACGGACGGTTATTTTTTATGCCTCCATTTGCCGGTGGGCAAATTACTCTTTTTCCTAATCCAACCGACGGACAGATTGCTCTTGGCATACCGGGAAAAGATGACCGGGTAACAGTGGAAATCGTTTCGCTGAGCGGAAGCTTGCAATATAAACAATTGTATCCCGTGTTGGCAGACAGGATGATATACATGAATGCAACGTCCATGCCTGCCGGTATCTATACGGTAAGGGTTTATGGTGCCAACATACACGGCACGGTGAAAATGGTAAAGAAATAATGTAATAACTAAAACAAACCGCCCATGTGCCTTTTCATGATTACCAGACCAGGTGCATGGGCTCAATCGCTTACAATTTACAAATGAACACAAAATATTTATTTGCATCAGTAGCTTTGGCTGCTACTTTATTAATCGCCGGATGTGGAGGTGATGAACAGGAGAATGAGGTACTGCCTCCGGGTGTCGTGGCTTTATTGACCCCGTCCGAAAATGCGGCTTGTCTTCAGGGATCGACAACCAGTGGGGCTAAGACTTCCGCGATTACATTTTCGTGGAAGGCGGCCGAAAATGCCGAAAGCTATCGTATCGACATTACCAATCTGATTACACAGACGGCGACAAGCCAAACTGTCAAAAGCTTATCCTATAAAGCTACGCTGGAGATGAATGCCTACTATTCATGGACGGTGACGGCGATCAACGGTGGTGGCAGTACGACCAGCGATACCCTGAGATTCTACCTTTCGGGTACACCTGCCAGCAATTACGCACCTTTCCCGGCCGGCCTCACTGCACCCGCATCGGGTGCAATGATCAATGCTAATGGTGCAGCTAGCGTGCAGGTTACGTTCCAATGGACAGGCAGTGATACGGATAATGACATTGCCGGATACGTATTTTACCTCGATAATACGGATGCTTCCACACAGGTATTGTCATCTCTTACATCTGCGACCACCACGCAAACGCTTGCAAGCGGTAAAACCTATTATTGGAAGGTGGTAACGACTGATAAAGCCGGTAACAGTTCTGTCTCGGCAGTCAGTTCGTTCCAGATCAAATGAGAGTGATTTCTGTTGTATAAATATAATGACGCCTGAAACGAGCACGCACTGGCGTTCGCAAAAGATTACGACATTTACATACATGTTCTATGTATTGCTAAAACAATAATAAAATAACTATGAAAAGAATTATTACTAGTATTGCATCAGTCCTGTTTTTAGGGCTGAGCGTTGCGCTGTCGGCTCAAACGAAAGCGCAGAATCCAATCATTTATGCCGACGTGCCCGATATGTCGATGCTTCGGGTAGGGGATACCTACTATATGAGCAGCACCACCATGCACATGAGTCCGGGTGTGCCGATCATGAAGTCGAAAGACCTGGTGAACTGGAAACTTGTGAGTTATGCCTACGACACATTGGCGAATGTAAATGCAATGAATCTTGTAAACGGGAAGAGTACCTATGGCAGAGGTTCATGGGCCAGCAGCCTTCGTTTTCACAACGGAAAATATTATGTGAGCACATTTGCCCAGACCACCGGTAAAACCTATATCTATTCAACTAAAGATATTGAGAAAGGCCCGTGGAAGAGTACATCTTTTCGGCCCTCCTATCATGACAATTCCCTCTTTTTTGATGAAGACGGACGTACCTACCTGATTTTTGGAAGTGGCAAAATAAGTATGGTAGAGTTGAATGATGATTTGTCAGGCGTGAAGCCCGGCACCACCGAACAGGTGATTATCAATAACGCCAGTGCTCCCGCGGGGCCGGAGGGATTACCGTCCGAGGGGTCTCAACTGTTTAAGATAAATGGCAAGTACTATATCTTCAATATCACCTGGCCCAAAGGAGGAATGCGTACAGTCGTGGTTCACAGGGCGGATAAGCTTACCGGACCTTATGAGGGCAAAGTTGTTTTGCAGGATCAGGGTGTAGCACAGGGTGGACTCATCGATACGCCTGATGGCAGATGGTTTTCCTATCTCTTCCGTGATTACGGGGCGGTAGGTCGCATTCCTTATCTTGTGCCTGTGAAATGGGAAGATGGTTGGCCTGTATTGGGCGTGAACGGCAAAGTGCCCGAAACACTTGATCTTCCTGCCAGTAAAGGTTTGATTCCGGGCATTGTTAATTCCGATGAGTTTACCCATAAGCCTGGAGAACCGGTACTGCCTCTGGTGTGGCAATGGAATCACAACCCGGACAATCGCTTGTGGTCGGTGAAAGAGCGTCCCGGTTACTTGCGCCTCAAAACCGGCCGTCTGGATTCTCTGTTCCTTAAATCAAGAAACACATTGACACAACGCACCATTGGTCCCGTATGTACCGGTTCCACTTTGGTGGATGTTGCTAAAATGAAAGAGGGCGATTATGCCGGACTTTGTGCTTTGCAATGGAAATTCGGTCAGGTAGGAGTGAAAGTCGTAAACGGTAAGAAATATCTTTTCATGGTAGGTAATGAAACGAATAAACCGACCGAACTACAAAGCATTCCGCTTGCGCAAAACAAAGTGTATCTGAAGATCGAGTGTGATTTCCGGAATAAGGCCGACATCGCGAAGTTCTTCTACAGCCTCGATGGTAAAACATGGAATGTGATCGGCGGATCGCTTCGTATGCAATATTCTCTGGAGCACTTTATGGGTTATCGCTTCGGCTTGTTCAACTATGCAACGAAGAAGGTGGGCGGATATACCGATTTCGATTATTTCCGTATTTCGGATAAGATTACGTCAAAATAAATCGATGTCGAATTAGACAAATCCGATTAATCTCTCTTTATCGGTTACAAAAAACAACAGAAAGCGGTTACAGTAATATGCTGTAGCCGCTTTCTGTTTTTTCCAACTAGCGGTATCCTTTATCTGGAAATAATACCTTTCTGTTGACTCGATTTCTGAAAAAAAAGAGTAAATGGGAGCCATTTGTATAGAACATTGAGATGCATTTATCCCAAATTGTTAAGATGAGAGCCAGGAATGACAACCTGTTACAATGAAACCGGATTACCTTTGGACATTGATAACCTGAAAATTTACTTTATATGAAACACACCTACTTCAAATCTCTCATTTTGCTCACTGTCAGCCTGATGCTGCAATGGGGCGTCCGTGCAGCCACGCAGACTGCAACCGTGAAAATCAGTAGCTCAGTCACCTATCAGAAAATAACCGGTTTCGGCGGTTTTGTAAACAGTCCTCAATTTGGGTACAATCATATGACTACGGATGAAATCCGAAAAGCGTGGGGGCAGAGCAGCGATCTTGGCCTTAACATTATGCGTATCTACATCCCCATCGGGGAATCATCATGGCCTCAGTGTCTGGAGACTGCCCGACAGGCAAAATCTCTCGGTCTTACTCTATTCGCCAGTCCGTGGTCTATGCCGGCAGAATGGAAGACATACAATACCGTTAATGCCGTTTATACCGATGCAAACGGAGTACAACAGACGACTTCCCTGAAAGAAGAGAACTACGCTGATTACGCTAATTACCTGAATAATTTTGTGACCTATCTTCGAAATAATGGTGTGGAGCTAGATGCGATCTCTATCCAGAACGAACCGGATGAAAAGGCTACTTATGCAGGCTGTATATGGTCTCCAACCCAAATAGCGAACTTTCTTAAGAATTATGGAAGTCTTATCAACTGCAAAGTTATTGCCCCGGAATGTGTAGGTATGTCAGATAATTACTCGAGCGCACTGTTAGCTGATGATGTTTTACCTCAATATGAGATATTTGGAGGGCACCAGTATGGCTATATTCAAAGTGGATTTAAACAAATCCAGGCCAAAGGCAAGCAAGCCTGGATGACGGAATTCCTGATCAACTGGAACTCTAACTCATCTGTTACTCCCCGCAATTTTAGTTGGGCAACCGATGCCTTTACTTTTTTTAATGCAGTAAACACCGCTTTGCAGGCCAATGTGAATGCCTGGATACATTATGCCTCCAAACGTTATTACGGAATGATCGGTGATGGCCAATACGGAACGACAACCGGTGTCATTACCAAGCGTGGGTATATTCTTTCCCAATTTGCTAAATACGTGACTGGAACCACCCGTATCGAAAATGTCTGGACTGATGCTTCTAATAAACTGGGGGGATCTTCTTTTCTTTCGGCAACAGGCGATAGCGTTATAGTGATGATCGTTAACCCATCCAATGATACTTACAACGTGACGGTGGATTTACCTTTCTATACGACTTCCGGTAACATGGTCAGGACAACAGAGTCATTAAATATCTCGGCATCGCCGATCAGTCTGAGTGCAGAAACCTGTCGCCCGAAGGTTAGCGTTGATGCATCGAGTGTGACAACACTAATTTTTACCAAAAGCAGCGTGCGTGAAGCTTCTCAAATGACAAGAACTCACTATAATAAAATTGATGATCAGGTTGCTACAAATCCGTTATTTGGCACGAACTATCAACTGAGTGGAAAAACAGCAACCTTTAGTGTTAACAATAAATTGATCAGTACCAGTACCACGAATAGTAATGGTTACCTACAGTTAGATAAGCCGTATAACCAGTTGGTGTTCCATATAAATGCAATTACATCAGCAGGAACTTATACCTCAGCTAACACTACATTGTATTACATTAACGATAACGGAAGCGTAAGCTCGAAGAATTACGGAACAGTTACTTTTAACCAGAACGGTAATTTCGACTGGATTCTTGATATCTCACGCAATGTGCTGACTGACGGATGCACAGGTATTCTGGGGATCAGCAACACGAACTACAACTCCATTCTGACCATCACATTCGGAGATGTCTATTTAAGAGTGGGCGATGAAGGTATGTATAAGTTTGACGGTGTTTACAGCAAAGGGGATAGTTATTATCTGGATTGTCTGGAAAATCCGTTGACGACGACACTTGATTTTACCGGTACTACCGGTTTAACAGCTGCACAAGACTGGAACACTTCTGCTGCTAATCAGAATTGTGTCTTTTACGTAGGAAGTGGCATATCCAGTACATATTCGAACGTAGTTACCGGAACAACCAGTGGTAAACTAAAGCTGACTGACGCTGGTGGCAATTTCTATATCCCGATAGGATTTACTGCGACGGAAGCTTCATACAGTCGCACCTTTGACGGATACGGCATTATGGTCTTGCCGTTTGAAGCAACTATTCCGGCAGGAGTGCAGGTCTTTACTTTCCAATCCACAACAACAGAAGTAAACTGCCAATTAGTAACCGGCAATAAGATTCCAGCTAATACTCCGGTATTGATAAAAGGAACAGGTGCTTTCACATTTGTGGGTACAGGTAGCGTCTCTACTCCGCACGCTTTGAAGGTTAATGATTTCAATACCGTTTACATAGCAACAAAAGCCCCGGTCAACAGCTATTCTCTCAAAACGGTTAACGGCGTGCCGGCATTTTACCGGGTTGCCAGTGGCTCTGAACCGACCATCATTTCACTCAGTGCATACCTGACTCCGGTCTCATCGGTTACAGCTGCATCGCTCCCGATAAAGCTTGATGGAGTATCAGCAGTTGTTGAACAGATCAAGGCAGATAGCCAGACTGATAATGTCATTTACGATATATTTGGCCGTCGTGTCTATGATCCTAAGAAAGGGGTAGTTTATATTAAAGGCGGTAAGAAAATTGTGATGTTCTGATCGTATAAAATAATTAGTTGTGTAGCCTCTATGGACCGATGAACGAGCGGATCGATAGAGGCTGCGTTTTTATATTGGAAATGATGCCATTCGGTGCTTTTAGGAGGTTATTTATCTGAAAATGCAAAAAGGAAATCCAGATTTGAAAAGAGGAACAATAAAGCCCTGATTAACTTTGGGGAGAGATTACATTCATATCTGAATAGAAGTCTGATACGTAATTAATTCTTTAAATATGAATTTGAAAAATAGAACAATGACCTTTTACCGCTATTTGAGCTTGTTGGGGCTACTCAATATCTTTATGTGTACTTCAGCCCCGGCTCAACAGATCACTGGGTTAACCTCCAATATAATTATTGATAAAACGGAAAACAATCAGGATTTTCCTATTGTTGGAAAAGACCGTACGATTGCAACAATTCGTTATGATATAAACGATTACAAGGGTGTGATTCGGGCGATTGGTGATTTACAAAATGATATTGATAGCGTAACAGGTGTAAAGCCTAAGCTTATCACGTCCGGAGCTTTTGCAAATTATGAGATAATCATCGGAACACTTGGGAAAAGTAAATTGATAGACAATCTTGTTTCTTCCCGTAAGCTTGATACAAAAGATCTGAAGGGAAAATGGGAAAGTTTTGTTATTGCGACGATCAAGAATTCTAAACCGGGCGAAAAGCAAAGTCTTGTGATTGCCGGAAGTGATAAGCGCGGTACAATCTATGGAATTTACGAGCTATCCAGACAGTTGGGCGTATCACCGTGGTATTGGTGGGCTGATGTTCCCGCCAAAAAGCGTTCGGAGGCTTACGTGCTTGCCGGTCGCTACTCTTCGGGAGAGCCCAAAGTAAAATATCGTGGTATTTTTATTAATGATGAGGCTCCCTGTTTTACCGGATGGACAAAAGAAAAATTCGGTGGTGTCAATAGCAAAGTGTACACCCGGATGTTTGAGTTGCTTCTTCGTTTGAGAGCCAATTATCTGTGGCCTGCTATGTGGGGCAATGCCTTTAACGAAGACGATCCTGACAATCCGAGACTTGCAGACGAGTATGGAATCGTAATGGGGACCTCTCATCATGAGCCGATGATGCGTGCTCAGCGGGAATGGGGTAACCATCGCAAAGAATATGGAAACGGTGAATGGAATTACACAACCAATGAAGCTGGGTTGAAGAAGTTCTGGGAAGATGGTCTGGAACGGAATAAAAATTATGAACAAATCGTTACCATGGCCATGCGTGGTGATGGAGACCTGCCCATGAAAGATGCAGGTAATGCAGAAGATAATTTTAAGTTACTGGAGAAGATCATGAAAGATCAACGGTCGATTATTGAAAAAGTAACTAAAAAGCCAGCATCCCAAACTCCTCAGATTTGGGCTCTTTATAGCGAAGTGCTTGAATACTTTGATCAGGGAATGAAGGTTCCCGATGATGTGACTATCCTGCTTTGTGATGATAACTGGGGTGATGTCCGACGTCTTCCGGAACTTAACCGGAAAAAACATCCCGGTGGCTATGGAATGTATTATCATGTAGATTTACATGGAGCACCAAGAGCTTATCAGTGGTTGAACATGACACAAATTCCGCATATGTGGGAGCAGTTGCAACTGACTTATAGTTATGGTGTGGATAAAGTCTGGATTTTGAATGTGGGAGATCTTAAGCCCAATGAGTACCCAATGGATTTTTTCCTGAATATGGCATGGAATCCGACATCATTTAATGAAAATAATCTGGGAGAATATGCCCGCAAATTCTGTGAAGAACAGTTTGGAGCTTCCGAAGCTGTTGAGGCGGCTGATATATTGAGTACCTATTGTAAATATGCAGCCCGTGTTACAGGCGAAATGCTTGATCAGAAAACCTATAATCTTGAAAGCGGCGAGTTCCTTCAGGTAAAAGATGCATACATGGCACTTGAAGCTAGAGCTGTGAGACAATACGCAATCCTGCCGGCTAATGGTAAAGATGCCTATATGGAATTGATCCTTCACCCTGTACGAGCTATGGCAAATCTTTACGATATGTATTATGCCGTTGCCATGAATACCAAACTGGCTGGAGAGAAAGATTTGAAGGCCAACTACTGGGCTGATCGGGTAGAAAACTGTTTCAAGCGTGATGCGGAGCTGTCTAAAGATTATAACCTCAATGTTGCAGGTGGAAAGTGGAATCACATCATGGATCAAACACATATTGGCTACAAATCGTGGGATGAACCCCGTGGTGGAAATGTTATGCCTAAAATAATCCGAGTGAAACCGGAAGAGGCAAAGATCGGAGGATATATTTTCAATGAGAGAAACGGGGTAGTTGTGATGGATGCAGAGCACTATTTCGATAAACAGGCAAATGCAAAGACCAACTGGACAGTAATTCCTGATCTTGGACGCACTCTTTCCGGTATAGCCTTAATGCCTTATACGCAGAAAACGGATGGTTCATCATTGTCATATAGAATGATGCTTAATTCAAAATCGGATAGCATTAAACTTCGCATATTTTTTGATAGTACTCTTCCTTTTAAAAAGGGCGGACAAAGTGTTGCTGCTTCATTTGACGGAGGAACTGAAAAAGTATGGAATATCAATGAAGATCTGAACTGGAAGAATAATTATTCGAAAATGTACCCCGCTGCGGCTGCCCGTATGATAGAAACCGTGACTTCATTTGCTTTACCTTCTAATGCTGATGGAATGCATGTCCTGACTATACGTCCGTTGGATCCGGGTGTGGTGATCTATAAAATAGTGGTTGATAATGGTGGCTATGTGAAGACATTTCTCCAAATGCCTGAAAGTCCGTATAACAAACAGTAATATTTAGGAACAGAAATATCACCTACAATGAAAATACGTTTATGTCTGATTTTAAACTTGTTCGTGTTAGCAAGTATCTGTGTTGCTCAAGTTAATGTCAATAGTGCTTCAACAACGAATACTTCCCCCCATGTCTTTACGTATACCAATCCGATTACCAGAGATAGCGCTATCTCAATGCGCGATCATTGTATCCTCAAAGTCGGGGATAAGTGGTATTGTACGGGAACGTCTAATCCTGTATGGACGGGTCCGAATCCTGGCGTACGTTTGCTGGTTTCAGATGACCTGATTCACTGGAAGCAACATTCATGGATTATTGATGCGAGTAAGTTGTCGCCCGATTGTCCTTACAATGGACGTTTTTGGGCTCCGGAGATTCATTTTATTAAAAATAAATACTGGCTTACCGTCAATAGCGGTAAAGTGACCAAAGAAGATCCCAAGGGAATGAATACGCACAGCATCTGGTTATTTGTATCCGATAAAGTGACCGGACCTTACAAGCTTGTCAATGGTCCGCTCACTCCGCAGTATAATAATGATGCTACCTTGTTTGAAGATGAAGACGGGCAGACTTATCTCTATTGTAGTGGCAATGGCCTGTTTCAGGGCAGGATTGATTTGAATACCGGAAAAGTGATAGGTGGTGTTCAAAAGTTCCTGGACAAAAAACAACCGGGGTATCCTGATTGGATTTCAGGGGGAATAGAAGGTCCATTTGTCCTGAAAAGAGACGGGGTCTATTTTATGTTCTTCTCAACATGGACTCGTGGTTATGAAGTGGGATTGTTGAAATCCAAATCTCCGCTCGGCCCCTGGGAGCTTGCTTCTCCTGAACCTATTTTTGGAACACGGAAAAGAGAACATCGTCCCGAATTGAAATTTACAAATCTGAAATTTCAGGATAGTGAGGATCCCTATTGTGAAACAGGTCATAATGCGATATTCGAGGGACCTGATGGCAAGTTATGGAGCTCATGTCATTATCTAATGCATGAAAAACGCCCTTATCCGTATAGCCAGACTTTTGAGCCGTGGGAATTGACACCTCAAATGGGAATTGAACCGGTTTCTTACAAAGATGGGATGTTTTACATTGGTGGTCCAACGTGGACAGAGCAGAAGATAGAGCATTAATAGTGGGTGTGGATAAGTGCTTTCTTTCCTGGAGCCTGAAATTCCTTTGATAATGATAATTATTACTCTTAAAATCAAATGATAAGAAAATGAAAAAGAAAAAACTGAATGTATTTGTAGCATTGGGTGCTCTGCTAGCGTCGGCATTGTTTCCTACAGAAGTGAACGCCCAGCAACCAACCCTTAAAGATGCCTTTGCCGGAAAGTTTTACATCGGTACGGCCCTGAACATTGACCAAATAACCGAAAAGGACAAAAAAGCGGTTCAGGTTATCCGCAATAATTTCAATGCCATTGTGGCTGAAAACTGTATGAAAATGGGCCCAATTCATCCTAAGGAAGATGTCTTTGACTTTTCAATGGCTGACAAGTTTGTTGATTTCGGCGTAAAAAATAAAATGTTTATAATCGGACATAATCTTGTTTGGCATTCTCAAACTCCATCCTGGCTTTTTAAGGATAAGGATGGAAATGATGTGTCGCGTGAAGTGCTGATTGAGCGTATGAAGAAACACATTTACACCGTAGTTGGCCGATACAAAGGCCGTATTAAGGGGTGGGATGTGGTCAATGAGGTAATCGATGATAAAGATGGTTCTTTACGGAAGAGCAAGTTTTATCAGATCATAGGAGAGGACTTCGTTAAGCTTGCTTTCCAGTTTGCGCATGAAGCCGATCCCGATGCAGAGTTGTATTACAACGACTACTCGCTGACCAATCCGGCTAAACGAAGAGGAGCTGTGGCTATGGTGAAAAAGCTGAAGGAGCAGGGAGTGAAAATCGATGCGGTAGGCGAACAATGCCATATCGGACTGGATACTCCGACGCTCGAGGAATATGAGCAAACGATCAAAGATTTCGCAGCTCTTGGCGTCAAAGTGATGATTACCGAGATGGATATTTCAGTTTTGCCGATGGACTGGAGCGTAGGTGCTGATGTATCAGCCCGGATTCAATACAAGAACAAATCAGACCTCTATGTGAAAGGCTTGCCGGCATCGGTGAATGCCGCTTTCGAAAAACGGTATCTGGATTTCTTTAAGCTCTTCCTGAAATATGACGATGTCATTACCCGCGTCACCTTATGGGGTGTCAATGACGCCCAGTCCTGGAAGAACGGTTGGCCCATTCCGGGACGTACAGACTATCCGTTGCTGTTCGACAGAAAATATCAGGCCAAACCTGTGGTCAAAAAGATCATTCGGGAAGCCCTGAAGAATTGATGGTAATTTGTGGGAAAGTCCGGGTAATACCGGACTTTTTTCATTTTATAAGGGCTGAAAAGTATAAGTCCAGCTTAACTTATAGTTTGTTTGATATTTGGAGCCAATGAAATCTATTATTACAACAAGAATATCTATTTCTGTAAAAGTGTCCTCATACCAGTTTCTATATTTGCAAAGAAGCTTTCGTAATGCTTATTCACTGAATATTGGGTTATTGGATATTAAACGAATTAGTAGTTATAAATAAATTCAATCTTGTTCTCAACAATAGTTTTCAAAAAATGAAGGTAAAAAAAGCATTCGCTGTAGGTTTGATTACAGCAGGTATGATGTTTTTGTCCAATGTCGGGATGATTGGGCAAGTTGCACGTTTCGGGTATTTTAAATACAAAGGAAAGGATACCCGGTTCGATAAAAAGATTGATGCGAAAAATCAATACATGAACCCGGTAATTGCCGGATTTTATCCCGATCCCTCCATCTGTCGTAAAGGTGATACTTATTACCTGGTCAATTCATCTTTTAGTTTTTTCCCCGGTGTACCTCTTTTTAAAAGTAAGGATCTGGTAAACTGGACTCAGATCGGACATGTGTTGGACAGACCATCGCAGTTAAACCTGACCAATCAAGGCATCTCGCAGGGAATTTTCGCTCCGGCGATTGAATACAATCCACACAACGATACTTTCTACATGATCACGACTAGTGCTTATGGCATCGGTAACTTTTTCGTGAAATCAAAAGATCCGGAAAAAGGTTGGAGCGATCCGATTTTACTACCGGAGATTGATGGTATTGATCCTTCGTTCTTTTTCGATGCGGATGGAAAAGGTTATATCGTTCACAATGCTGCACCAAACGGTACTCCGGATTGGAATCAACAACGGGCTATTCGCCTGTATGAATTTGATGTCAAAACAGACAAAGTGACCGGCAAGTTTAAGGAAATCCTGAGAGGGGGTACCCGCATTGAAAGAAAGCCGATCTGGATCGAAGGGCCTCACATGTACAACATCAACGGTTACTACTATCTGATGTGCGCTGAGGGTGGAACCGATACCGATCACTCTGAGGTAGTGCTGCGTAGCAAATCGCCATGGGGGCCATTTGAAGAAGCGAAATCAAATCCGATACTGACCCAACGGGATTTGTCGGATAACCGTCCCGATCGCGTGACGTGTGCCGGGCATGCCGATTTGATTCAAACTCAGAAAGGAGACTGGTGGGCAGTGTTTCTGGCCAGTCGTCCGTATGAAGAGAATCTGATCAATACCGGACGTGAAACTTATCTGTTGCCTGTTGTCTGGAAAAACGGATTCCCCGAGATATTGCTACAGGGAAAAGCTATTCCGACCGTTGTGAATAAAAAGGGATTGGTCCCCAAAAGCAATTCATTGACCGGAAACTTTTTGTATAAAGAAGAATTCAATGCGCCTAAACTTGATCATTCGTGGATTTATGTCCGTACTCCGAAAGAGCAATTCTATACCTTGGAAAACGGCAAACTGAATATCAGACCTCTTCCGGTAAATATCGAACAAAAGGCGAGTCCTTCAGCTATTTTCCGCAGACAGCAGCATCTCGCTTTTGAAGTGGAAACGCAAATGGAATTTTTGCCTAAAACAGAAAAAGACTTTGCCGGTATTACCTTTTTTCAAAATGAAGAGTACCTTTTGGTTGCGGGAAAAACAATCGTAAACGGTGTGCCTTCGTTGGTGTTAAATCGCATTGAAAAGGAAAAAGTAACATTGGCTTCAGTTGCATTATCGCAACATGAATCAAACATTCCTATTACCCTAAAAGTAATTGGAAAAGGTCGTTATTACGATTTTCTTTATAGCTCAGACGGTAAATCCTGGAAAACTTTATATGCCAATGCAGATGCGTCAAATTTGAGTACCAGGCGTTCCGGGGGCTTCATAGGCGCATGTATTGGCCTTTATGCAACAAGTGCAGCAAATTGATTTTAGAATAAATAAATATTGGATTAATGGAAAAGACATCTCAAAAAGTCTCTTTTGTGGAAAAAGTGGGCTACAGCTTAGGCGATTTAGCGGCTAACCTGATTTTTCAAACTCTCATGACTTTCCTGGCATTCTTCTATACTGACGTATATAAAATACCGCCTGGAACAGCTTCGGCAATCATCTTCACCGGCGGTATGCTCGGAGCATGTTTCAATCCCTTCATGGGGATTATAGCAGACCGGACTTCAACCCGATGGGGGAAATTTCGTCCCTGGATTTTATGGACGGCTCTACCTTTCGGTATTATTGCGATGTTGGCTTTTAGTACACCAAACTTTAGCCTGACCGGCAAAATCATCTATGCGATGATTACCTATATTTTGCTGGTTATTGCCTATTCTGCCAATAACCTGCCTTATGCCTCTTTGAGCGGTGTGATTACGGGTGATATGGCTGAGCGAAACAGTATCTCATCTTACCGTTTTGTGGCGGTGATGATTGCTCAGTTTGTCGTTCAAGGATTACTCTTGCCATTGGTCTTAATTCTAGGAGATGGAGATAAAACAAAAGGCTTTGAACATGTAATGGCGATATTTGCTGTTACAGGTGTCGTCTTTTTTGTCATTACGTTCCTGACGACCAGGGAACGTATTATTCCGAATGCGGAGCAAAAATCAAGCGTTAAAGATGATGTAAAAGATCTTTCCAGAAATAAACCATGGATCGCGATGCTGGTTCTTACCGTTTTCATCTTTATCACATTGTCATTGAAGGGTGGTATGTATGTTTATTATTTTAAGAATTACCTGAGTGGGGATTCTTTAACTGCTTTCCTTGAAAATATCGGATTTAACGGTTTTATTGCAGGACTGAATAGTGGATTGATTAATATGGGATTCCATGGCTTTACCTGGCCAAAAGATGCTCCGACATCAGCTTTCAGCTTGTTTAATGCCGGAGGTATCATTATGATGATGGTGGGTATCGGCTTCTCCAAATCGTTAGCGGATAAGTTTGGTAAAAGGGACGTGTTCGGTACCAGCCTATTCCTATCAGCATTGTGTCTGCTGTTGTTTTATTTCTACGCGCCACAGTCCATTGCATTGGTTTTTGTGACGCAAATGGTTCATGGTTTCTTTTACGGTATCTCAACTCCTTTATTATGGGCGATGATTGCCGATGTGGCGGATTATTCGGAGTGGAAAAATAACCGCCGGGCTACAGCTATTATTTTTTCAGCTATGATTTTTGGTCTGAAAGCCGGACTCAGTATTGGGGGAGCTCTGGTAGCGGGGATTCTGGCATCGTACGGTTACGATCAGCAGTTGCCGGTGCAGTCAGCCGAAACCATTGGTGGTATTCGGTTGTCTATGAGTGTTTTCCCGACTTTGACCTTTTGTGTGAGTGTGGCTTGTTTATTCTTCTATGAAATCAATAAGAGTAAAGAGACTCAGATTCAGCAGGAATTGACAGCACGTCGAAAAAATCAAGGTAAAAACTAACCTTTCGGAAATCAGGACTATAAATACAGAAAATTAATAAATTCAATAAGAATCAGTAACATATTTCCCCGTAGAAATAAACAAGATTATTTATGAAAGAGCCAAGATATTTAGTACCCCATCTTTATACTGCTGATCCGGCAGTGCACGTATTTAACGGAAAATTATACATCTACCCGTCTCATGACATCGAATCGGGAATTCCGGAAAATGATAACGGAGACCACTTTGATATGCAGGATTATCATGTATTCTCAATGGAAACGATCGATGGCGAGGTCACGGATCATGGTGTCGCCCTTGATGTGAAAGACATACCATGGGCTGGTCGTCAGTTGTGGGATTGTGATGCAGCTTACAAAGATGGAAAGTACTACATCTATTTTCCCTTAAAGGATAAAAATGACGTATTTCATATTGGGGTAGCTATCAGTGTCCGTCCGGAAGGTCCGTTCATTCCGGAATCAGATCCGATCAAAGGAAGTTACTCTATTGACCCTTGTGTGTTAGAAGAAGATGGTAACTATTATATGTATTTTGGAGGTTTGTGGGGAGGCCAACTTCAGCGCTATCGGGATAATAAAGCCATTGAGTGTGGACATGAACCGGCTGACGATGAGGCTGCATTACCTTCGAGAATTGTAAAACTGAGTGACAATATGCTCGGATTTGCAGAAGAGCCACATCCTGTCATTATTTTGGACGAAAACGGTGAATTGCTGAAAGCCGGTGATCACGATCGTCGTTTCTTCGAAGCTTCATGGGTACACAAATACAATGGCAAATACTACTTCTCGTATTCGACCGGAGACACGCATTTGCTTTGCTATGCCATCGGCGATAATCCGTATGGTCCTTTTACTTATCAGGGCGTTATTCTAACTCCGGTAGTAGGATGGACAACACATCATTGTATAGCAGAGTTTCAGGGAAAATGGTACCTGTTCCATCACGATAGTGTTCCTTCGGGGGGGAGAACCTGGTTACGCAGCCTGAAGGTTGTTGAGTTGGAATACAATGAAGACGGAACCATCAAGACTATTGAAGGTTTAGAAACGAATTTGTAGTATAGCAATAACGATAGTATTCAAAAAAATAAAACACCTCCATCGGGTAAGCCGGTGGAGGTGTTTTGCATTTGTATGAAGTTAGAAAAGATTTATCTAAAGATAATTTACTCTCCTCTCTCCAATTGCAGCATAATTAACGCAGCCGCCCGTGCATCGCTCAATGCATCGTGGTGGTTGAGGGGGATGCCGAAATAGCCCGCCACGGTGTTTAGTTTGTGGTTGGGCAGGTGAGGCAAATGTTTCTTCGCAAGTTTCACGGTGCAGGTAGACTGTGGCAGACGACAGGCAATATCGGCATGCTCCAGACAACGACGTAGAACGTTCATATCGAAACTGGCATTGTGAGCCACAATAGTCTCTGCATTTTCGATATAAGGGGCTATCTTGTGCCAGATATCTTCGAATCGGGGAGAGTGCTGAACCTGATATGCGGTAATGCCATGCACTGCAACGTTATAATGTGAAAACCAGTCGGTGTAAGGCTTAATCAGGTAAGAAACTTCGTGGGTGATGCGGTTATTTTCTACTACGATTACTCCGATGGAGCAAGCACTTGCGGGATTTCCGTTAGCTGTTTCAAAATCTATGGCAGTGAAGTTCATGCTTAAATGGGATTGAAATGAAATCAGTAGGGTGTTGAAAAAGCAAAAGTAAACAATCTTTCTGATTATTATCCTTCCTGTTTCGGAATTTTTCCAATAGCAGCAAAAACAAAAACCCTGCCATCGCGACAGGGTTTTGCTCCAATTTTAAATTTCACAGAAAAATCACATTATGAGAAACCTCCGGGATAGTCCCGGTTTGAAATAAAACGAAGTTTATCTTTAATTAGAAACGTGCACTCACTACTTCCCAATCGATTTTATCCCATAAAGCGGAAAGATGATCGGGACGACGGTTTTGGTAATCGAGGTAGTATGCATGTTCCCATACATCAAAAGTCAGAATAGGTTTCAGTCCTTTGGTCATCGGATTACCTGCGTTGCTTTCTTTCACGATTTCGAGTTTTCCATCTTTATTTTTTACCAACCATGCCCATCCTGAACCAAACAGGGATACTCCGGCAGCCACAAACTCTTTCTTGAAGTTCTCAAATGAACCGAACGCTGCATTAATCGCATCGGCCAGAGCGCCTTTGGGTTCGCCTCCGCCATTGGGCGAAAAGGAGTTGAAATAGAAGGTATGATTCCAGATTTGAGCCGCATTGTTGAAAATGGGACCGTCTGATTCTTTCACGATGGTTTCCAGATCGGCATTTTCAAACCTGGTGCCGGGAACCAAATTGTTGAGGTTATTTACATAAGCCTGATGGTGCTTTCCGTAGTGGAATTCAATAGTTTTCTGACTGATAACGGGCTCGAGCGCGTCGGTTGCATAAGGTAATTTAGGCAATTCAAATTTCATAATATTTTTATTTTGAGCGTTTATACATGAAAACAATAAGGTTGCTACAAATAAGGTAGTCCATCTCATAGTCGTTTCGTTTTATATTCTATCTAACAAAAAATGAAATGTTGTGTTCAGACTATGCTAAATAAAATTGCTGTTTTCGGGGAAAAACAGATTGTTTTTTATCAGGAACAAGGCAAAAATACTGTCTGAGTTTGCGGCTAAACAGAACAAGCGAAACGAGAATTATCAAGTCAGAACGCATTAGAATCATCCGGAGATTATTTATAGCAGCAAGTTTATTAGTTGATTTAAAGTTTGGATAAACAAATGGTATTCATGATTTGTGTCGTTCGAGCAGCCGAATCTATGGATGCTGGGCTGATACCTCGCCCCAATAAACCTATAAACTGCCCTCTTTCGGATTTCTGTATTTTAAGATATAATCTTTGATTCTAAGAATAGTCTCCTCAGGCAACTGATAAGCCACAAAAGGTCTTTCTGGCAAAATGATTTCGTACCAGATATACTCATCCAGATAACCATCTAACGCAGCGTTTCGCAAAACCTGAAGTTGGGGATCATTCGATATTTTCGTTTTCCCATTTTCTAAAGCTGTTACTAAGGTAGCCAAACATTCCCTGTTTTCGATAAATGAGATTTCACCTTTGGCGACTCCCATCGATTCCCTATACCCGGGCTCATGCAGCCACAAAGCTTTGGCCATAGCAAAACCAAACCACTTCGCATCGGCAGAAACGGAGATTGACTTATCGGTTGATTCCGTGATTGCCACTTGTGGATTAAAATACCAATCGGACGTATCCCGTCTGGCGGCTAGGAAAATATTAGCCTTCGACTTTCTGATACGGATGTTGTTTCGGTTAAGTATCTGCGCAATGGTAATCTCCTCTTCCGCTTTCTGCTGATCGTTCTTTGTCATATAAGCATCGGCCAGAAACCAGTGAGCCATGTAGTCGATATAATTATTCTGAATCGCCTTCTTATACCAGATCATCGCTTCATTGAAATCTCTTTTATTTTCATAAATCTGCCCGATATAGGTCATTACGTTGGAGAGTGTAGAATCGTTTTTCAACGTCATTTGGTAATAGACGCACGCTTGATCCAGTTTGCGTTCACCAAAAAGCTTTTCCGCCTGATCATAGAGATACTTGACATTTCCGGTAATACTGAATTCCCGGGTTTCAAGAGTAGAGTCTTTTTTTACGCGGTAATAAGAATGTTGATTAAGTTTGTTTGAAAAGTCTTTACAAACTATAGGATTGACAAGACTATTAATCTTGTACATGAGCTTTGAATCATTCATCGTCTTAAATATTTCGGAGGTCGAATGAATTTTTTGCGAATAGCCCAACGTCGCAAGAGCAAACAGAGTTGAAAGAACAAAAATCTTTTTCATGATAATAGATGTATTAAATTTAAGGCATTGAAATTGGATTAGTTTATTTCTCAATGAAAAAACAAAATCAAATTTAACTAAATATACCGAATTGGATTGTTAATATGATGAAAATATTCTATCCGTTCTGCTAAAATCCAATCTCAGGCTATCGTCAATAAAAGGGATGACAACAATAAGAAAGCGGTTTCAGGAGTAATTTTTATTTTGACAGTCGATCTTATCGGAAGTTTGGGTGTTGCGGGGTTAATTAATGTAGAACCTGATGTTTATGCTAAGGTAAGGCCGGGAAGCTTTGATTTCCTATCGGCGAACCCGTTCAGCGAACAGCCAACTGCGATTCGTGAGTGGCTGGGTTGAGTGTCTGATCAACTAATGAAATAGATCTCTTTCCTCAAATTTCCCAATCTCAATGCTACAACTTCCTTTGCGATATTGAGCCTTCGCGTACTATACAATTCCCACTCCGAATAAAATCGCTATTTTTGCAAAAAAAAGAACTCACAGTGATTGATTTTATCCAAGAATTAAACGAGAGTCAGAAGAAAGCCGTGCTTCACAACGATAGCGCTTCGCTGGTGATTGCCGGAGCAGGATCGGGCAAGACACGGGTGCTTACTTACAAGATTGCCTGGTTGATGCAGAACGGATTCCCTTCATATTCTATTCTGGCGCTGACCTTTACCAATAAGGCGGCCCGCGAGATGAAGGAGCGTATTGCCCGTATTGTGGGTGAGCGTGAAGCTTCTCGTCTCTGGATGGGAACGTTTCACTCCATCTTTTCGAGGATACTCCGCCGGGAAGCGGAAGCGTTGGGCTTTACTTCCAACTTTACCATATACGATTCTGCCGACTCCAAGAGTCTGATCCGCGATATCATCAAAGAGCAGAATCTCGACGAAAAGGTCTATAAACCGGTTGCGGTGCAGGGGCGCATCTCGAATGCCAAAAACTGCCTGATCACGCCGGGCATGTATGCAGCCAACCGAGAGTTGGTGGATGACGATTTTAAAATGAAGATGCCGCTGATTCGCGATATCTACCGTATTTACGCCATTCGATGCAAAAAGGCCGATGCGATGGATTTCGACGATCTGTTGCTGAATACCAATATTTTGTTTCGCGATTTTCCCGATGTGTTGGAGAAATATCGTGCACAGTTCCGCTATATTCTGGTGGATGAGTATCAGGATACCAACTTTGCACAGCACCTGATTGTGAAACAGCTTTCGGGCGGTCACGGATTGGTGTGTGCCGTGGGCGACGATGCACAGAGCATTTATTCCTTCCGCGGGGCGAATATTGATAATATCCTGAACTTTAAACAGAATTTTCCGGGGTGCCAGATTTTTAAGCTGGAGCAGAATTACCGTTCCACCCAGACCATTGTGGATGCCGCAAACAGCCTGATCAAAAAGAATCGTGCCCAGATCCGGAAAAATGTCTTTTCCGAAAATGAGCAGGGCGAGAAGATACAGGTGATGAGCGCCTATTCCGATTTTGAGGAAGGCTATATGGTGGCGGGGAAAATCATCGAGTTGCGGATGCGCAAACACGATGCTTACAGTCAGTTTGCCATTTTGTACCGGACCAATGCGCAATCACGTATCCTCGAAGAGGCGTTGCGCAAACGGAACATTCCTTACCGCATCTACGGCGGACTGTCGTTTTATCAACGGCAGGAGATTAAGGATGTACTTGCCTATTTCCGCATGATCGTTAATCCGAACGACGAAGAAGCGCTGAAGCGAATTATCAACCGTCCGGTGCGTGGTATCGGCGATACCACGTTGAACAAACTTAAAGAGTGCGCTGTTCGAAACGAGGTGAGTATGTGGACGGTGCTGCTCGATCCGCTGCAATTTGCATTAGCGGTGAATGCCGGAACGGCACGAAAGCTTCAGGGCTTTCGTGAACTGATTCAGAGCTATATCGCTGATTTGTCGAATGTGTCGGCTTACGATCTGGCCGAATCAGTCATTAAGAGGTCGGGATTATTGACCGAAATGTATTCCGATCGTTCACCCGAAAGCCTGAGCAAACAGGCGAATGTGCAGGAATTGCTCAATGGGATCAACGAATTTTGCCTGAACAAACAGGAGGAGGGCATTGAACATGCAGGCTTGATTGATTTCCTCGCCGAAGTGTCATTGGCCACCGATCAGGATACCGATAAAAATGCCGAGCAAGAACGCGTTACGATGATGACCATTCATGCCGCCAAGGGGCTGGAATTCAAAAACGTCTTTGTGGTGGGGATGGAAGAAGAGCTTTTCCCCAGTAGTTTTTCCAGGGAAAGCGAGAAAAGTCTCGAAGAAGAACGTCGCCTCTTTTACGTGGCGATAACCCGTGCGGGTCAGAATTGCATACTCTCGTATGCCAAATCGCGTTTCCGTCACGGGCACTCGGAGGTGAGTTCCCCCAGTCGCTTTTTGCGGGATATAGACGCTGAATATCTCGATGTCCCTTCAGATGACAGACTGGCCAACTCTGTACGTGAACGTGCGGCAAGCTTCAACCGGAATAACTTCTCAAACCGGGAGGCGCCGGAAAAGAGTTCTCCATCAGCATCATACGGCAAAAATACTTATACGCCCAAGCCGAATCTATCGCCTGTAAATCAATTGCCTGAAACGCCATTCGTATCTCAAACACAGGCCAATGTACAGGTAGGGCAGACGATACAGCATGAGCGCTTCGGAATCGGAAAAATCGTTCAGCTCGAAGGAGAGGGGGATAACTGCAAAATCAAAGTGGAATTTGAAAATGCAGGAGAACGGATGCTGTTGCTGAAATACGCGAAGTTTACCATAATCTGAGAAATTGAATACTTACAATAAAAACCAGCACAGCGTTGATTCTGATATGACTTGATTTTCACAAATACGAAAATCCGCGTTGCTTGCATCTGTGTCAACCGTGTGCTATAACTTACAACCTAAAACGTAATACGTATAACTTTAAAAATGATCGATATCAATACAATTCCCTCACCTTGCTACGTGCTCGAAGAGGATCTGCTCCGCCGGAATCTGGCGCTGATTAAACGGGTGAAAGATGAATCCGGCGCTAATATTATATTGGCTTTCAAAGCTTTTGCCAACTGGAAAGCGTTTCCGATTATCCGTGAATATATTCCTTATTCCACTGCCAGCTCGGTATTCGAAGCTCAATTAGCCTACGAAGAGATGCAGAGTAAGGCGCATACTTTTTCGCCGGCTTATACGGATGAGAATTTTCCATCCTTCCTGAAATACAGTTCTCACATCACTTTCAACTCCCTGAGCCAGTTTGAGCATTTCTATCCTCAGGCCAAAGGGGAAGTTTCCTGTGGATTACGGATCAATCCCGAATATTCGTCGGTGGATACCGATTTGTACAATCCCTGTGCTCCCGGGTCCCGCTTAGGAGTGATTGCCGATCAACTGGGCAAAGAGCTGCCCGAAGGTATCGAAGGGCTGCACTTTCATACGCTTTGCGAATCGAACTCTTTCGATCTGGAAAAAACATTGCTCAAAGTAGAAGAGAAATTTGGCCACCTTTTACCCAAAGTAAAATGGCTGAACATGGGTGGCGGTCACCTGATGACCCGCAACGGGTACAATGTGGAGCACCTGATTCTGCTGTTGCGTTCCTTCAAAGGCAAATATCCCAATCTGGAATTGATACTGGAACCGGGAAGCGCATTCTTATGGCAAACCGGATTTCTGCTTTCGTCTGTTGTGGATATCGTGGAAAATAAAGGCATCAAAACGGCGATTCTCGATGTGTCGTTTGCCTGCCATATGCCCGACTGCCTCGAAATGCCTTACAAACCCGCCATTCGCAACGCTACCGATGAGGTGGAAGGCAAGCTGACTTACCGTATGGGAGGGAATTCCTGCCTGAGCGGCGATTTTATCGGCAACTGGTCGTTTGACGATGAGCTGAAAATTGGCGACCGCATTGTTTTCGAAGATATGATACACTATACGACGGTGAAAACTACCATGTTTAACGGAATATCACATCCTGCATTAGCTTTGCTCAACAGTAAAGGTGAGTTGGAGATGTATCGTGAATATTCTTACGAAGATTATAAAAACAGAATGGCGTAAGGACCTCTCCCCCAGCCCCTCTCCCAAGGAGAGGGGAGTTAGTTACACGTAAAGCGACGAATATAAATCTTTGCCCTAACAAATTATGCACGATTACCATCATCACGGGAATGCAGAAGGCAATATTGCGGTTGCTTTCTGGCTGAATTTCGGCTTCTTTTTTGTCGAGCTGATTGGCGGTATTCTGACCAATAGCGTCGCTATTCTCTCGGATGCGCTTCACGATCTGGGTGATAGTATGGGTTTACTGCTATCGTGGTATTTTCATAAGAAATCGAAGACAAAGCGGACAGTCACCTTTTCGTATGGTTATCGTCGCTTTTCGTTGTTGGGTGCAGTCATTAATTCCGTTATCCTGATTGTTGGGGCGGTCGTGGTGCTCTCCGAGACACTTCCCCGGTTGTTTCATCCACAAGCAGTAAAAGCTGAAGGCGTGTTGGCGCTTGCTGTATTGGGCGTTTTGGTAAATGGAGTGGCAGCGCTTCGTTTGCGCAAAGGTAGTTCGCTAAACGAAAAAATAGCTGCATTGCATATTTGGGAAGATGTATTCGGTTGGCTGGCTGTTTTGGTCGGAGCACTGGTGATGATGTTATGGAATGTTCCCATCATCGACCCGATTTTGTCGCTGATCATCACTTCTTTTGTTTTGGTAAACGTGTTTAAACGTGGGCGTGAGATTCTCAAAGTTTTTCTGCAAGCCATTCCTGATTCGGTGGATATGGGAGAGCTGACCCGTGATTTGAAAGCTGTTTCGGGTGTGGAGGATCTGCATGATTTGCATATCTGGACCATGGATAGCGAGCATCACGTGCTTTCGGTACATCTGGTCATTGATGCAGCCAATGATTTTTCTACGGTGCAATGTATTAAAGAAGAGACCCGTCGATTGTTGCACGAAAAGTACGATATTGATCACGCCACCATTGAAGTGGAGCTGTATGGCGATGATTGCCAGTTGGCGGATTGTTAGGATTGCCATTATCTAAAAATAATCAGAAACGAATGAGTATAATTTTAAAAACAGCAGAACAAATAGACGGTATCCGTCGTAGTTCAAAGCTCGCCGGTGAGGCTTTGGTTTATATTGAACCATTTGTAAAAGCAGGTGTAAGCACCGAATATCTCGATCAGTTGATTCATCAGTTTATTGTTGAGCGCGGCGCTATCCCGGCTACGTTGAATTACAATGGCTATCCCAAATCGAGCTGTATCTCTCTGAATGAGGTCGTCTGTCATGGGATTCCTTCACCAACTACCATTTTAAAAGATGGCGATATCCTCAATATTGATGTCACAACTATCCTGAACGGCTATTTCGGCGATACCAGCAAAATGTATAAAGTCGGGAATATAACACCGCTGGCCGAAAAACTGATATTAACAGCAAAACACAGTCTTGATTTAGGCATCAAACAGGTAAAACCGGGAAATCATTTTGGGAATATCGGTGGTGCTATTTCGCAGTATGCAGCTTCCCGTGGATTTAGAGTTGTTTACGAATATTGCGGACATGGTGTGGGTATAGAATTTCATGAAGATCCCCAGGTTGACCACGCAGCACGGAAACATAGTGGTCCGAAAATGGAACCAGGTATGATTTTTACTATCGAACCAATGATCAACGAAGGCAAACCACGAGTGAAAGTAGATCGGAATGACGGTTGGACAGCCCGTACAATCGACAATAAGCTTTCAGCTCAATTTGAGCATACTATCCTCGTAACCGAAACGGGCTATGAAGTGCTTAGCGATGTCTCGAACGAATATCCTTTGGTTTAATGTCATAATTACTAAGTCCCACATTTGTTGAAATACCAGATTTGGGATAGTGATATAAATAGGATATAGATATTTTTATTAGATACCATAATTTGGGTTGTAACTGTTAATAAATCTGGATGTAAGGAAATTTGAATTGGGTGCCGACCCATAATCCAAAATTAATATTATAAATTTGCGCACTTTATTTTTCTGAAAAAGAAAGTAGAGAAATGACATAGTGAGTATGTCATTTTTTTTGTTTATAAACGGTTTTAAAAAGTGAGATTCAGAAAGAAGACAGTCGCTGTGAAGTATTGGCTAGACTTTTCTGTATGATTGACCAAAGTAAAATATGAAACATTCCTCTTCCGCCGGGACAGCCTCTAAAGTCACTCTGGCCGGCCTATTAATCACCTTAGGCATTGTTTATGGTGATTTGGGAACCTCACCTCTCTACACAGTCCGTGCTATTCTGAACGGAGCCTCTGTTATCAACGAATCATTTGTATTAGGTGCAATCTCCTGTGTATTCTGGACGCTTACCCTCCAAACCACGGTGAAATATATTATTATTACGCTACGGGCAGATAATAAAGGGGAAGGTGGCATTCTGTCACTTTTTGCTTTGTTGAAAAAACGAAAAAGCTGGGTTTATTTAGTGGCTATTGTCGGCGGATGTGCTTTGCTGGCCGACGGTATCATTACCCCCGCGATCACTGTTACCTCTGCCATAGAAGGACTCCGGCTTTTCAATCCCGATATCCCGGTTGTGTCGGTTGTGTTGGTGATCCTCAGTGTATTATTTGCCATTCAACAATTTGGGACCTCTTTTTTAGGCAAATCATTTGGCCCCATGATGCTATTCTGGTTCTCGATGCTGGGTGTTCTGGGAATCTCGCAGATTATCTATTTCCCTGAAGTCTTAATGGCCATAAATCCCTGGTATGCAATCAGGCTTTTGGCTGAATATCCGAATGGATTTGTATTACTGGGAGCCGTTTTCCTTTGTACCACCGGAGCCGAGGCTTTATATTCCGATTTGGGGCATTGCGGAATTTCCAATATCCGTATTTCGTGGATTTTTGTGAAAACCACCTTGTTGCTCAACTATTTCGGACAGGGAGCCTGGATAATAACACATCCCCACCAGATCACCGAAAACGTCAATCCGTTTTATGCCATTATGCCGCAATGGTTTCTCATTCCGGGGGTATTTGTGGCGACAGCTGCTGCCGTTATTGCCAGTCAGGCTTTGATTAGCGGATCGTATACCATTATCAGTGAGGCTATTTCGCTGAATTTCTTTCCGAAGGTACGCATTCATTATCCGACGACAGTGAAGGGACAGATGTATATTCCATTGATTAATACGGTATTGTATCTGGGATGCTGTTTTGTAGTACTCTATTTCAGGGAATCGTCGGGCATGGAGGCGGCTTATGGTCTGTCTATTACCATTGCCATGCTGATGACCTCTTTCCTGCTGATGTTTTATCTGCGTGGGAAAGTACCCGTCTATTTGCAGGTGCTGATCGGAATAGTTTTCTTCACCATTGAACTTTCGTTTTTGGCGGCAAACATGACAAAATTTACTCATGGCGGTTGGATCTCTATTCTGATAGCCGGTCTGTTTGTGTTGTTGATGTATGTTTGGCACAAAGGTCGCCGCATCAAAAATAGTTTTATTACCTTTGTCAAGATTAAAGATTATCTGCCCGTCATTGAAGCGATCTCGAAGGATAAATCGGTGCCCAAGTACGCAACCAATCTGGTATATATCACCCATGCCAACTACATTCCGGAGATTGAGAATAAGATTCTCTATTCCATGTTGCGCAAACAACCTAAACGGGCGGATGTCTATTGGTTGCTTCACGTCGATATTGTCGACGATCCTCACACTACAGAATACGAAGTCCATCAGATGATTCCGGGCGTTCTTATCCGTATTGATTTGCGTTTAGGTTTTAAAGTGCCACCGAAAGTCAATCTCTATTTCCATAAAATAGTGCGTGAGTTGATGGAAGATAAACAGGTAGATCTGATCAGCCACTATCCGTCGTTGCGCGACCACAATATTCTGAGTGATTTTCGTTATATTGTAATCGATCGTGTACCGAATAAGGATTATGATTTTGAAAATTTCCAGAAGTTTATCATGAACATCTACTTTGTGATTCGCAAGATCGGTATTACCGACGTGAAGACTCTTGGTTTGGATGCCACCAACGTAAGTGTGGAAGAGGTACCTCTGCTTACTAATTCCGAGATTATTCATTCTGAAAATGAAGAACAGGCCACATTCACCAATTCGAAAAAAATCAAACCCGGAGAGTTGAAGTTTACCCGGGTGGCGCAAGATACCGGCGTTGTCTGAATATCCGGAAGCGTACGATTTAATATTTTTCTTACCAATAATAACCCTCTGTTAATAAAATTCAGTGCACTAAACTATTTGGTTCAGCAGTTGTTTTATTAATAGGAATAATTCTAGATTGAAACTTATGAGCAAAATGATGACCTATAAGGAAAAGATTGCAACAGCAGGCTTGAAAGTAACAATTCAGCGTGTATCCATTCTATCTATTCTGGAGCATCTGTCGCATCCGAGTGCTGATGATGTATTAAAAGAATTCAGACGTGATCATCGGGATATTTCGATCGGAACAGTCTATAATACGCTGGATGCTTTCGTGAATAAAGGATTAATACGCAAACTGGAAACAGAGGGCGGTGTAATTCGTTATGAAATGTCTCCCGACAGTCATTTCCACCTTTATTCAAGGGAAGATGAGCGCGTGGAAGACTATCACGATGAAGAGTTGCGGGAGATGATTCAACGGTATGTTGAAGATAAGGGCATTACAAACTTTACGGTAGATGAAATCCGGTTACAATTGATCGGTACATTCACCGATAAGAAGTAAGTGATCTGATAAGAGTTAGCCAGGCTAGATTTAGTCTTGCAGCTCGGGGAGTCCATCTATAGTATGGAAAATAAAACCGGATTTCCCCGATCTGCCGGGCGTGGGTTCATTTACTTCGTTATTGAGTGCCGCTTTAGAGAAAGTGGCCGATTATTGCAAGTTTATTTATACTGTTGGGGCTGGCCTTCCCTTAGGCTATTACCCGGATAATGGCTTTCCTGATGAAGGTTTTGAAGAAAAGTCTGTTCAAAAAGAAGGTATATCAGGGTAATGTTAGGCGTCCGGTTTATCGACTCTTTTGAGAAAAACAGTTTATAAGCTGGCTTTCAGAGCTGCTCTACTGTGTTTTGCCCGGTAGATGATTGAAAAATGCAGCTCCTTTTGCTTCGTTATTATAATTGTCATTGTGTGGTTAATGGGCAACCGTCTGTATGGACGGTTGCTTTTTTTATGCTTGAAACCGTTATTTCACAGCTCTTATGATTTTATTTTTTGGGAAAAATAGTATTTTTGCTAAAATCACTAAAGTGAACCGAAACACACATAAAACAAAATGATATGTTAAACGAAAAAGACCTTGATCAGCTGAAACGGAGAGGTATTACCAAAGAGCAAATAGATGAGCAATTGAGCAGTTTCGTAAAGGGTTTCCCTTTTCTTGAATTACAGGCTGCTGCTTCACTCGAAAAGGGTATTTTACCCGTTAACGAAGATGCAGCTAAAGAACTAGCGGCCGCTTGGGAAAAGTATTTGGAAGGAGATAAATCGATCCTGAAATTCGTTCCCGCGTCGGGAGCTGCCAGTCGTATGTTTAAGAATCTGTTCGAATTTGTGGATGCGGAATATGATCAGCCGACTACAGGTTTTGAAAAAGAGTTTTTTGCTCATATTGAAAACTTTGCATTTTATGCTGATTTGAATTCAGCTTGTAAAACATCTTTGGGCAAAGAGATTAAAGAACTGATTGCAGAAGGTAACTTCAAAGCTGTCGTGAAAATGTTGTTGAACAGCGAAGGACTTAACTATGGCAGTTTGCCGAAAGGAATGTTGAAATTCCATAATTACACCGATGGTGCACGTACTCCGATGGAAGAGCATCTGGTGGAAGGCGCTCTCTATGCAGCCAATAAAGCCGGAAAAGTGAATGTTCACTTCACTGTTTCACCCGAACACAGAGCGTTGTTTGAATCCCTTTTGGCGGTGAAAAAAGGTGATTATGAGCGCAAATTTAATGTTGCATACGACGTTACCTTCTCTGAGCAAAAAGCTTCAACCGATACCGTTGCAGCAGACTCTGAAAATCAACCTTTCCGTGATAAGGGAGAATTGCTGTTCCGTCCGGGTGGACACGGAGCGTTGATCGAGAACCTGAATGATATCGATGCAGATGTCATTTTCGTGAAAAATATTGACAACGTGGTGCCGGATAGCTTTAAATCAAGCACTGTACTTTATAAAAAAGTGATTGCAGGTGTGTTGGTTTCCTTGCAGACCAAAGTGCACGAATACCTCAATCTGCTCGACAGCGGTAAATATAGCCAGGATGAACTGATTGATATCGTTTACTTCATTCAGGATCAGTTTTGTACTAAGAATCCGAAATTGAAAGAGTTGGAAGATTCTGAACTGGCCCTTTATCTGAAACATAAACTAAATCGTCCGATTCGTGTCTGTGGTATGGTACGTAATGTGGGTGAGCCAGGCGGAGGTCCGTTTATCGCAAAAAACAACGACGGAACCTGGTCGCTTCAAATTCTTGAAAGCTCACAAATCGATATGAACGATCCTGCAAAAGTGGAAATGTTGAAAAACTCGACACACTTCAATCCGGTGGATCTCGTTTGTGCCGTGAAAGATTACAAAGGCAACAAGTTTGATCTGACTAAATATGTGGACAAAAAAACAGGCTTTATTTCGCTGAAATCAAAAGGCGGAAAAGAGCTGAAAGCGCTCGAATTACCCGGTTTGTGGAACGGTGCAATGTCTGACTGGAATACAGTATTTGTGGAAGTGCCTATCGAAACATTCAATCCGGTGAAAACCGTGAACGATTTATTGCGTAAAGAGCATCAGGAAAAAGGACATTGATTAGTCTGAAAAGTTATTAGTCGTTTGGCTAATGGATTTAGGAAAATATATTTGAAAGAACGGTTTCAGTCGTAACGATTGAGACCGTTTTTTTATTTGTTGAGCTACAGTGTGGATGCAAGAAAAGCTTAGAATGTATAGGTATACCCTAAGGTGACAACTGTGATAAAACCTACATTCTGTATATCTATCAGGCATTCGCATGTAATGTCATTTATTTCCGTATCGATCTCTAAATATATATTGTCTTTTGACGTAGACGCTGCAACGTGAGTTCACAAACTATTGCTGGGCTATTTTGTTTATATATAAGAGTTAAGACGATTTATTTTCAATACACAAACTACGTTATTAACCCTGATTTTATGTCGAAGTGCTATTAATGACCCTTTACTTAACCTATTCATCCCATTGTTGAAAAAGTCTAACCGGAATGTACCCCAATCACGCTATTATACCCGGAAAATAAATTTACATCATAAAATTGAACCTTACAACACCGGTGCAGATACAAGGTCGGATCGGACACAAGATAAATCTACCAAAGAAAAAGCTATAAAATAGTTTGAATATAATAATTAAATCACAAATTATGGGAAATCTACTTTATATTATCGCAGTAGTCCTGGTTATCGCATGGGCAATCGGATTTTTTGCTTTCAGTGTGGGCGGTTTGGTACATATTCTTCTTGTTATTGCGTTTATTGCAGTGATATTAAGGATTGTACAAGGACGAAAAATGCTTTGAAAACAGCACAATAGTAATGATTCTTAAAAATGAAAATTATGAACACAGGAAAAGCGTTAATGGGTGTATTCGTCGGCTTGGCTGCCGGTGCTTTGATAGGTATTTTGTTTGCACCCGTAAAAGGTGCAGATGTCAGAAAGAGATTATCTGAAAAAGAACAAGACTATGAAGATGCGTTAAAAGAAAAATTCGATGAATTTCTTGACAGTATCTCAGATAAATTCGATAAGGTAAAGGACGTAGTATCCGATTTTGCAGAACAAGTCAAATTGGGTGAAGTAAAAAAGGACGAGAAAACACACTAGGGTTGAAATGTCGATGTTGTTGCCAAACTCCTTGCTGCTGTTGAATCATACGGTAGGTTTCCCTTTTTATTTATTTTCAAAATAATGGATGTTAATTCTGTATAGATTTGATAGGTAAAGGAAAACAGTTGCCATTTTGCTCAATTCGCTTGTGAATTTCTTTGTACGTTTGAGAATAAACAGGATGGTAGCTATTGTAATCATCAGACGCGAATCTTCTTCGGGATCTCCGAAACAAACAGTGTTATTTAGCTGGCATACAAGTCGATTGATTTCGATGGATCTGTCCCTAAAATCCACACACGAATAGGTGCAGAGCACCTAAATATTTGTAGAAAAGAGTATTGATCTCTGTTTTGGAGGTGCAAAGCACCGTAATATTCATTAATTTATTAGTTTAGGTAGATATACGGATATTCATTTTAAGAAAGGAAATGATCGATTTTTAAAACGGCAAACTCAATAAAGTCAAATAATATTTACAGCTACAAATATGTTTTATTGATGCCTATATTAAATGCGATAAAAAAAACAGGGTATCTCTTAAAAGAATCATTCAAGGGATTTATAGACGATAATGCGCTCAAATTAAGTGCAGCGTTGTCCTATTATACTATTTTCTCATTACCTCCACTACTTGTTATTATCATCTCACTGAGTGGAATATTTTTGGGCGCCGATGCCGTAAGAGGCGAAATTTTCGGTCAGATTAACGAGCTTGTTGGAAACAGTGCCGCGCTGCAAATACAGGACACAATCAAAAATGTAAAACTGTCACAGAGTACTTCATTAGTCACCGTCATAAGTACGATCATTCTATTAATAGGGGCATCGGGTGTGTTTGCGGAAATCCAGGATTCCCTCAACTTTATATGGGGTATTAAAGCAAAACCCAAACGCAGTTTGATAAAATTCATATACAATCGTCTTATATCATTTTCTATGATTGGCTCTGTAGGTTTTTTACTATTAGTTAGTTTGATCGTGAATTCTTTAGTAGAGATCCTCAACAAACGTTTGGCTGTCAATTTCCCTCAGGATGCCATTGTTTTATTTTATGTTATCAATATACTCATCGTTTTCATTGTTATAACTCTCTTATTCACCATCATTTTCAAAACACTTCCGGATGGGGAAATTGCTCTCCGTGATTCCGTCACCGGAGCATCCTTTACAGCAGTTCTTTTCATGATTGGCAAATTTGCCATAGGTTTCTATCTCGGACGTTACAATATTGCTTCCATCTATGGAGCCGCTGGCTCCATTGTTTTAGTTCTGGCCTGGATCTATTATTCAGCTATCATACTCTATTTCGGCGCCGAATTTACCAAAGTATATGCCTACACCCATGGACAAAATATAATACCAAACGAATATTCTGTTCAGATCCAAAAGTAAATAATTAAAACGCCATGACTATACAACCAATCTTAAAGAAACCGGTATATAGTTTCTTGCCAACCGATATTGAAGGCTTTGACTCACTAGCAGAACTTACGCTTGACATGAGATGGTCATGGGATCACGGAGCTGATGAGATCTGGTGGATGCTTGATCCGTCACTTTGGGAATTTACGCATAATCCCTGGGTAGTTTTACAAACTGTTTCCCGCGATCGGTTCCATGCAGTGATGAATAATCCGGAATTCCGGAGTAAAATCGAAGCCCTTGAGAAGTCCCGAAAGGATGCAAACATGGCACCTGCATGGTTTCAGCAAAACTATCCGGATGCAGCGTTGACCTGTGTCGCTTATTTTAGTATGGAATTCATGTTGAGCGAAGCTCTCCCGATATATTCCGGTGGACTGGGTAATGTTGCCGGTGATCAACTTAAAACGGCAAGCGATTTGGGTGTGCCCGTTGTGGGCATTGGGCTACTTTATCAGCAAGGTTACTTTCGTCAGGAAATTGACCTGGATGGGAAGCAGCATGCACTTTTCCCTTATAATGATCCAGGCCAATTGCCGATCACACCTTTGCGCCAACCCAATGGAGAATGGTTGCGTTTAGAGATTACCCTGCCCGGTTATTCCGTATGGCTACGTGTCTGGCAGGTTCAGGTGGGAAGGGTGAAACTTTATCTATTAGATAGTAACGATGCAGCAAATTTCCCTGCTCACCGGGGGATAACCAGCGAATTATATGGTGGAGGTTCAGAGCTGCGACTAAAACAGGAACTGGTACTCGGAATCGGAGGATGGCGACTGCTTGATGCTCTTGGTATACAGCCTCAGGTATGCCATCTTAATGAGGGTCATGCTGCATTTGCGATATTGGAGCGTGCTTGTAGTTTTATGAAAGATACGGGGCAACCCTTTGATGTTGCCCTGGCTACTACCAGAGCCGGCAATCTCTTTACCACGCACACAGCGGTAGCAGCCGGATTTGATTGTTTTGCTCCGATACTTATAGAGCATTACCTCGGTGGATACGCAGAGAAGAAGCTTAGCATTACCCGTCACCAATTGTTGGCATTAGGTCGTAAGAATCCCAATGACGAATCGGAGAAGTTCAATATGGCTTATCTGGCTATCCGGGGAAGCGCAGCCGTAAATGGGGTAAGTCGTCTTCACGGAAAAGTCAGCCGTCACATTTTTGAACCATTATTTCCTCAATGGCCAACCTGCGAAGTACCTATTGGCTATATTACCAATGGTGTGCACATGCCGACATGGGATTCCAAAGAAGCAGATGATATCTGGACGGAAGCTTGTGGCAAAGACCGCTGGCTGGGGATGAATAAAACTCTGGATCAGGATATTCGCCGTGTTTCCGATGAAAAGCTATGGGAGATGCGCACCAATGCTAACAAAGCACTCATCGAATTTGCCAGTGAGCATTTTTCGATGCAATTACTTGGCTCAGGTTACTCTCCGGAATCAGTTGAACGAGCAAAACATTTATTCGATCCCAATATTTTAACACTGGGTTTTGCAAGGCGTTTTGCAACCTATAAACGCCCCAATTTATTGCTACATGATCCGCAACGATTGCTCCGGCTGTTGACCAATCCAGCGTTTCCGGTGCAACTCATTCTTTCCGGCAAAGCCCATCCGGACGATCAGGAGGGTCAGGATTTAATCAAAGAATGGATGCAATTTATCCGGCAGAGTTGTGTCCATCCTCCCGTAATATTCCTCGGTGATTACGATATGCATGTATCCGAACATCTCGTACAGGGAGTGGATGTTTGGATCAATACCCCACGTCGCCCCTGGGAGGCCAGTGGCACAAGTGGCATGAAAGTGTTGGTGAATGGCGGCATTAATCTTTCGGAACTGGATGGTTGGTGGGCCGAGGCTTACTCTCCGGAACTGGGCTGGGCGTTAGGTGATGGTAAAGAACACGGCGATGATCCGGCATGGGATGCCATCGAAGCCGAACAACTTTATAATTTGCTCGAGCAGGAGATTGTACCCGAATTTTACAACCGCAATGAAAAAGGAATCCCTACTGCCTGGATAGCGCGGATGAGGGAAAGCATGGCACAACTGACGCCGCGATTCTCTGCCGACAGAGCCGTGCGGGAATACACCGAACAACACTATCTGCCTGCGGTAAAGGCATATCTTGAGCGCGCAGCCAATAATGGTGAAATAGGAAAGCAAATAACAGAGCAACTGCACACACTTGATCAAAGGTGGGATTCGATATGTTTTGGTGAAATGAAGATCGAAACTTTTGATCAAGAGCATCAGTTCGATATTCAGATTTACTTCTATGGGCTAGATCCGGATACTGTGCAGATTGAATTATTTGCCAATGGACTTAGTGGCGAAGCACCGATTGTGCAGAAGATGACAAGAGGAGCAAAATCAGAAGACTCAATCCATGGGTACCGTTATACCGCGTTGGTAAATGCGACACGTCCTGCAACAGATTATACTCCGCGGGTAATACCAAATCTCTCAGGTGTTTCAGTCCCTCTGGAAACCGCACTGATTCTTTGGCAACGTTAATCTTTGAATTATGAAAACAAATAAGATGGAAACAGACACCTTACTTAGAGGAAGACGATGACATATTTTATCAAAGTTACAGAGGATAAACCGGAATAGTTTCGATTATTAATTGTTATAATAATGGAGGAGCAGAATATGGATTTACAAGAGTTAATAAAAACCGCAAAGAAGTTGGTAGCCAACGGTAAGGGTCTGTTGGCGATGGATGAAAGTAATCCAACCATAAACAAACGATTTGCCGCGCTGGGAATTCCCCAAACTGAGGAGACACGGCGTGTCTACCGTGAGATGATTGTGACCACGCCTGGTCTGAGAGAGTGCATTAGTGGTGCAATCCTTTATGACGAGACCATACGCCAAAAGCTGACGGATGGAACTCCTTTTATTAAAGCCGTGATCCATGCGGAAATCATTCCCGGCATCAAGGTGGATACCGGAGCAAGGGATATGGCAGGTTATCCCGGAGAGAAAATAACTGAAGGTCTGGACGGATTGCGCGAGCGTCTGGTAGAATACCACCAAATGGGTGCTCGTTTTGCGAAATGGCGTGCGGTGATTACCATAGGCGATGGTATTCCCAGTCGGGGATGTATAGAGGCCAATGCGCACGCATTAGCCCGTTATGCGGCATTGTGCCAGGAGGCTGGTTTGGTTCCGGTTGTTGAGCCGGAAGTACTCATGGACGGTGATCATACTATGGAGCGTTGCTGTGATGTGACAGAAGAAGTCCTGCGAATGGTTTTCTATCAGTTGTATGTGCATCGGGTGAAACTGGAAGGTTTAATCCTGAAATCCAACATGGTGCTTCCCGGGCTGGACTGTCCCACTCAGGAATCGGTGGATGAGGTGGCCGGTGCCACAGTGAAGTGTCTTTTACGATCCGTTCCCGCTGCCGTTCAGGGAATCGTATTTTTATCAGGCGGACAATCCAGTGAACTTGCTTCGGCTCGTTTGAATGCCATGAATGTCAGATTTAAATCACGGGTACCCTGGGAGTTGTCATTTTCGTTTGCCCGCGCAATTCAGCAACCGGCTATGGGTATTTGGCGAGGAGAGGAATCTAATGTCTTGGCAGCGCAGCAAGCTCTGTATCATCGAGCCTGGTGCAATAGGGCGGCGCGTCGTGGCGAATACAAAGACTCTATGGAAAGTAATTAAGAACTATGTCGACCATTCAAGAAGATAAAAGCAGTTCTTTGAATTACGGAAAAGTTATTTCTGTGCGGGGCAGCGTTGTGGATGTCTGGTTCGAAACTGATTTGCCTGCCATTTACACATTACTGCACACCGGGCAGCATAAAGAAATAGCTATTGAAGTATTGTCCCAGCTTGACGCGAATCGTGTACGGGGTATTGCTTTAACCCCGACTCAGGGATTAGCACGCGCAATGGTGGTAGAGACTGGTGGCAATCAACTTACTGTTCCGGTTGGGAAAAAAATCATGGGTCGGATGTTCGATGTTTTCGGAAATACCATCGATAAAAAGGAGCCAATTTCCGGACTAGAGTGGCGGAATATCCATCAATCGCCCCCTCCATTGGCCAGGCGATCTACAAAATCCGAGATTTTTCTGACCGGCATTAAAGCCATAGATGTGCTGATTCCCCTGGAGCGTGGCGGTAAGGCCGGATTGTTTGGAGGAGCAGGTGTAGGCAAAACGGTTTTGCTTACCGAGATGATCCACAATATGGTTGGACATAATAAAGGAGTAAGTATGTTTTGTGGAATCGGAGAGCGTTGCCGGGAAGGGCATGAGCTTTATCATGATATGCAAGATGCGGGTGTTTTGGAGAATACGGTGATGGTATTCGGTCAAATGAATGAGCCTCCCGGTGCCCGCTTTCGTGTGGGGCATGCCGCTTTAACCATGGCTGAATATTTTCGGGATGAAGAACACCGGGATGTGTTGTTGCTTATTGATAATATATTCCGGTTTATTCAGGCAGGTATGGAAGTGTCCGGCTTAATGGGGCAAATGCCTTCGCGATTGGGGTATCAACCCACTTTGGGAACGGAGCTCTCGAAACTGGAAGAGCGAATTGCCAATACCGATGCCGGAGCCATTACTTCTATTCAGGCCGTTTATGTGCCTGCCGATGATTTGACAGACCCTGCTGCTGTGCATACATTTTCGCATCTGTCTGCCTCCATTGTTCTTTCCCGAAAGAAAGCGAGCGAAGGATTATACCCGGCAATCGACCTGTTGCAATCCGGATCCAAGATGGCTACCCCGGGAATTATAGGCGAACGTCATTATAATCTTGCGCAGAAAATCAGGCAAACGCTTGCGCAATATGAAGATCTCAAAGATATTATCGCGATGCTGGGTTTGGGACAGTTATCTATTAGTGACCGAAATATAGTGAACCGCGCCCGACGTCTGGAACGTTTTCTTTCCCAACCGTTCTTCTCGACTGAACATTTCAGTAATATCAAGGGGAAAGAGGTCAGTCTGAAAGATGCACTTGATGGTTGTGAACGTATTCTTTCGGATGAGTTTAAGGACTATCCGGAAAGTGCTTTTTATATGATTGGAAGCATAGATGAAGTGAAGAGAATTTGAGGATTAGTGAGTGATTCAATAGTTCATGATTTAATCTAAAAAAAGAATGGAACGCGGATTTACGCAGATTAAGCGGATATTTACGGATTAACAAACAGTTATAATATAGATATTTACGGATTTAAAACTGACTTCGTCAATTGATTTAATAGAAAATCAAAAATGCCAGCATTTTTTCTTATCCGTCCCGATAGTCCCGATAGCTATCGGGATCGGGATCATCCGTCCTATCAGCGTAAATCCGCGTCCGATTCTTTGATTTTCATTTGATACATTAAAGGCAACCCATTCAAAACGTTAAAACCATAACAATGGACCAACTCATGAGTCTGAAAGTGCTTCTTCCGTTTCGGATTTTCGCTGATATTGAAAATGTCAGTCGTATTGTATTAGAAACCGGCGAAGGTTCGTATGGCTTGTTGCCTCAAAGGCTCGATTGTGTAGCGGCGTTGGTTCCCGGGATTTTCACTTACGAAACAGAAGCAGGTGCGGTTCATTATATCGCTGTTGACGAAGGGGTGCTGGTAAAAGCAGGCACGCAGGTGCTCGTATCGGTACGTAATGCCATCGGAGGAGTCGATCTTGGGGAGCTTCGGGAATCGGTAGAAAAAGAGTTTATGGGAGTAGACGAAAGCGAGATACAGCTTCGTTCGGTGATGGCAAAGATGGAAAGCGGATTCATTTCAAGTATAGAAAAACTACGAAAAGAATAGAAAATGGAACCTACAGATAGAAAAGATACAGATCGGTTTAGCCAAAAATTAGGCGAAAAAGAGAAACGCAAACTTAAAGCGCAACATGGCCGTAAGCAAAGCATTTGGTTTGGCTTAGGAATGTTCGGATTAGTAGGTTGGTCGGTGGTGGTTCCTACGTTGCTGGGGACTGCGTTAGGAATTTGGCTGGATAAAAACTACCCCCAAACCTTTTCCTGGACCTTAACCTTATTGGTTTCAGGCTTATTTCTGGGTTGTGTAATTGCATGGAATTGGGTGAGTAAAGAACGTAAAGAAATTGATCGTAATAAGGAGGATAAAGATGAATGAAATCATATATATGGCTTTTGCTTTGCTGACCGGGTTACTATTAGGAGCGTTTTTCTTTGGCGGTCTTTGGTTTACTGTGAAAAAAGCGGTTACCTCAAAAATACCGGCAGTTTGGTTTTTAGGCAGTTTCCTTATACGTGTAAGCTTTACGATGCTCGGATTTTATTATATGGCTGCCGGTATCTGGCAAAGACTTCTGGTTTGCGGATTAGGCTTTGTTATAGCCCGGTATGTTATTGTGCGTGTCACCAAATTCATAGATGAAAAAGAAATTCAACTAAAAAACGAGGTAAACCATGAAGCTTAGTCCCGACGAAACGATTTTCTGGGAAAATGGTTTTATCAACATTAATCTAACCCTTGTTACCACCTGGGTAATCATGCTGGTTCTGGTGGTTGCGTCATGGCTGATCACCCGGAATCTCAAAACAGATATTCATATTTCCCGCTGGCAATGCATTCTCGAAATGCTTGTTACGGGTATCAACCAACAGATTAAGGAAATCGGGCTGAACAATCCTGAAAAGTACATCAGTTTCGTAGGTACGCTGTTTTTATTTATTGCCACGGCCAATACCTGTATTGTTTTTCCCTGGTATGAACCTCCAACGGGTTCTCTTTCAACGACCTCGGCGCTTGCTATTTCAGTTTTTATTGCCGTCCCTTTTTTCGGGGTAGCAGAAAACGGAGTAATGGGCTACCTGAAATCATACCTCAAACCGTCGGTCATTATGATGCCGTTCCACCTGATTAGTGAATTTACCCGTACGCTTGCTTTAGCAGTCCGGCTTTTCGGTAACATCATGAGCGGAGAGATGATTGTCGGTATTTTGCTAAGTATAACGCCTTTAATATTTCCGATAGCAATGAAATCGCTTGGGTTACTGGTCGGGGTTGTCCAGGCATATATTTTTAGCGTTTTGGCCACTGTATTTATTGCGGCGGCAGTACAGGAAAGCGAAAAATCAGAAAAACAAGATCAACAATAACTAAATAAAAGGAGGTTAAAATGGATAATGTAACCCTTGTCGCAGTAGTATCCATTGTTACTGCCGGGCTCACAACCGCAATCGGATGTATGATGCCTGCCATTAGCGAAGGCAAATCGGTAACATCGGCATTAAGTTCAATTGCACAGCAACCCGATGCAGCACCCACCATTACCCGAACATTATTCGTGGGCTTAGCCATGATCGAGTCCATTGCGATATACTGTTTCGTTGTTTCGATGATTCTTATTTTTGCAAATCCATTCTGGAATTTCATTATTGCAAAATGAGTTAAGTAATGAGAATGAAATAATATCGTATTTTTTATCACATTGATTACACAGAGGTTCACAGAGTATTACACATAGAATTCACAGAGAACT
This sequence comes from Bacteroidales bacterium, assembly GCA_963668555.2. Taxonomy (GTDB): domain Bacteria; phylum Bacteroidota; class Bacteroidia; order Bacteroidales; family UBA7332; genus CAXXIC01. Next base: position 864,316 of record CAXXIC010000001.1, on the reverse strand, counting down.
ATGAAAAAATAGATTCTATTACACGGAGAATAGACAGAGTCTAATAGAGAAGAAAAGAAAAACCTCTGTGCAACTCTGTGACTTCTCTGTGCAACTCTGTGTAAAATATGGCAATAAATTTGTCCTATTACTTATACGGATCCTCATTTTACTTAAAACCTTTTCACCATGCAAATAAATTGGTTCATAGTAATAGCACAGATCATCAACTTCTTTATTCTGGTGTGGTTGCTGAAACGATTTCTCTATAAGCCAATACTCAAGGCAATAGATGAACGCGAAAAAAAGATCGTTTCTCAGCTGGAAGAAGCCGAAGCTAAAAAGGCTGAAGCAATAAAAGAACAGGCCGAATTTCTGCAAAAGAATGCTGTATTTGATCAGGAAAAACTAGCGCTGATGAATCAAGCCGTTGCCGAATCCAACGAGGTTCGTCAGAAGCTCCTTGAAGAGGTGAGGAATGAAGCCGGAGCATTGCGTTCCAATCTGAAAAATGCATTGAAAGAATTGCAGGAGGATCTGAGTCGGGAGATTACGCGAAAGGCACAAGAGGAGGTTTTTGCGATTGTCAGAAAGACACTTTCCGACCTGGCTTCTCTTAGTTTGGAAGAGCAATCGGTACACATCTTTATCAAGCGATTAAATGACTTAAACGATCAAGAGAAAAAACAATTCATCGAAGCTTTCCGATCCGATTCCAATCCAATTCTTCTGCAAAGTACCTATGCACTACCTGAAAAACTACAAGAGGAGATTAAAAATGCGGTGAGTGAGGTACTTGGAATAAAACCTCAGTTTCAGTTCAAAACCACCCCCGAGTTAATCAGCGGGATTGAACTGATTTCCAATGGATACAAACTGGCCTGGAGTATTGCAGAGTACCTCCGTTCCTTTCAGAATAGCATTTCGGAAACGATGAGAGTGAAATCGGAAACAGAATCAGATAATCAACCAGATGCCTAAGAATGACTTACATACCATTGTAACTGACCTATTTGACCAGTTGAGTCAGGGTAGGGGAAAGCATATTTTCTCTTTATGCCCTCGCGAAGTTGGGATTGTGATCAGTGTGTCGGCGGGAATTGTCAGAGTTTCCGGTCTTCCGGGGGTAGGCTTTGAAGAGCTGTTGAAGTTCCCCGGAGATCTATATGGCATAGCTTATAATCTTGATGAAAATGAGATTGGCGTCATTCTACTGGGGGAAGATTATCTGTTGAATGTTGGCGATGAAGTAGAGCGAACGGGGCGGGTCATGGATATTCCCGTGGGTGATGTGATGATTGGACGGGTGGTTAATCCTTTGGGAGAACCTATGGATGGCATGGGGCCGATTGCATTTAGCGAACGTTTACCTATAGAGCGCCCTGCACATGCGATTGTGGATCGTCTTGCGGTCAGTATTCCTTTACAAACCGGTATAAAAGCGATTGATGCACTGATACCGGTCGGTCGCGGACAGCGTGAATTGATTCTGGGAGACCGCCAGACAGGCAAAACAGCCATAGCCATTGATGCCATTATCAATCAGCACGATAAAAATGTGGTGTGTGTGTATTGTGCCATCGGGCAGCGTGCTTCGTCGGTTGCGAAAGTAATCGCCAATCTGAAAGAAAATGGGGCGATGGAAAACACGATTGTGGTAGTGACCGAAGGAAATAATCCCCCGGGATTAAAATATATCGCTCCTTATGCAGCGACCAGCATCGGAGAATATTTTATGGAACAGGGCCGTGATGTGCTGGTGGTCTATGATGACCTGACCGAGCATGCCCGCGCTTATCGCGAACTTTCGCTTTTGCTGAGAAGGCCCCCCGGACGGGAAGCATTTCCGGGAGATATTTTCTATATCCATTCACGGTTACTGGAGCGGGCCACACACCTGAGCGATGAACTCAACGGCGGTTCGCTTACCGCCTTGCCCATTGTAGAGACGGAAGCGCAAAATATCTCTGCATACATCCCTACTAATCTGATTTCCATTACCGACGGTCAGATTTACCTCTCTCCCAAACTCTTTGAATTGGGCATCTTACCGGCTGTCGATGTGGGTATGTCTGTTTCCCGTGTGGGTGGCAAAGCTCAATTGCCGGCTTATCGTTCTGTAACAGGGAGCCTGAAACTAGCCTATTCTCAATTTGAAGAATTGGAAAATTATGCACGTTTTGGAACGCGACTCGATGAAAATACCCGAAATATCATTGAACACGGAAAGCGGATTCGTACCTGGCTGAAACAACCGGAGCTTCGTCCCAGGTCTGTGCCCGAACAAATCGTGGTGCTTCTCGCCTTGACCGAAGGCCTTTTTGATAACATTCCCATTGATGCAATGCACGATGCCGAAGCCGCTTTGCTCAAAAGTTGTGCGGAACTTCCTGCTGAAATGCTGACACGATTATATGCAGATTCCGGATTTGACAGTTCTGATCGTGAAACTATCCTGGGAATTGCCCGCGATATACTTGCACAATTTTTGTGAATCCGGCAAGCGGTTTGAAACAGCTGCCCGGTATAGCGCAAGAGCGTCCAGCGGCTTAAATCCGCTAGACGCTTATGTATATAAGAAATAAAAGAGCGAAACAAAATCAATCCTTCTTACCAAGTCCCCCTTCGGGGGATTTAGGGGGCTTATTATCAATGGATACATTAGAAAGCTTACACCGAAAACTGAAAGGCGCCGGAAACATTAAATCGGTTGTCCGGACCATGAAAGCGATGGCTGCATCCAATATCGGACAGTACGAGATGGCGGTCAGTTCGCTGGGGGATTATTACCGCACGGTGGCGTTAGGTCTTGTGGCCTACTTCTATGGGGGAAAGATTGAAAAACAAAAGGAGAACAAAGAATCGAAAGAAAACAGCGGAAAACTAATTTGTGCGGTTGTTTTTGGCTCGGATCAGGGACTTGTCGGACAGTTTAACGATTCGCTGGCCGATTTTGTTTTCCAATCCCTGAACGCAATGCCGGGAAAAAAAGAGGTTTGGGCGGTGGGTGAACGGATTCAATTGCTTTTATCAGATGCCGGTTTTTCTACAACCAGACTATTTTACGTTCCTAATTCGGTTCAGGCAATTACCCCGCTTGTCGGTAAGATATTGGTTAATAGTGAGGAGATTCTGGAAAAAGGGGATATGAATGAAGTTTATATATTTCATAATCAACCGAAGTCAGGTGCAGGTTATACTCCTATGGTTCAACGGTTGTTACCCCTGGATGAAAAATGGCTTGATTCATTTGTCGAATTGAATTGGCCTACCTATAAATTGCCTCAGGTTATGGGTGGGAAAAAGCCAACCTTGGCGGCGCTCATTCGTGAGTATCTTTTTGTCTCTCTATTCAAAGCTTGCGCTGAGTCATTAGCCAGTGAAAATGCGAGCCGCCTGGCTGCTATGCAACGTGCCGAGAAAAACATCGACGAATTGCTGGATGATCTCCGGCATAAGTTTCATAGTTTGCGCCAGAGTTTAATTGACGAAGAGCTGTTTGACGTCGTGTCCGGATTCGAAGCGCTGAAAGGTGATGTCCAAAACAAGACTCCCGGGAAAGACCGACCGGATAAAGAACAAAGTGACCCGTAATTAGATAACCCCTTTCTATGGTTTATTCTACGCACCCGATATATGTTGCGTTCAACAAAAAGCTTCTCTATTTATTGATCATAAGTAGTATCATCGCCAATAGTTTTGCGCAACAGGCAGCCTTGACGGAAAACTCAATGGTTGGGAATTTTTATGCTCTCAATCATCAACCGCTTTACTGGTTTTCATCCGATAGTTGCCGGGATAGAGCAACCGAATGGCTAACCGTGATTGAGTCGGCTGATACATTGGGTCTGCCTTCGGATAAAATCCAAATTGAGAAACTTCGCGCTGCTTTGAATAACAAAATAGAGATAAATAATATTGAAAAGGAAAACACGGATAGGCAAATAACAGGTTTGGTTTTGAATTTCATTAAAGAGCTGCGAGAGGGCAGGCTCAAATTTGATTATGATGAAGTTCACACTCTCCGTGATTCGGTTTATATTTATTTGTTATTGAGACAGAGACAAAAGGAATCAGTATGCAAAACCGTTTCCCGGCTCGATTGTAAAGATCGTGATTATCTGGTTTTGAAGAAATACCTGCATGATTCCATCTCGGTAAAAGATACGTTGAAATACAAAGCTGTGCTTCTCGCCATGAATTACAGAAGATATCTCTCCCTCAATCATCGGTCAGAGTGTATTATCGTGAATATTCCGGCAGCTGATGCGAGATATTACAGAAAGGATACGCTACGGATAAAAATGCGCGCTGTAGTGGGGCGAAAACTCAATCCTACGCCGGTTATTGCTTCTTATATTACTCATATTGTGACCTTTCCCTATTGGAATGTCCCCCATTCCATTGCGATAAAAGAGATTCTACCCATGGTGCAAAAAGATGAGAAATATTTGGAACAGAATAATATCGAAGTAATTGATGCTAAGGGTAACGTAATAGATGATTCGGTATTGAAATGGACAGACTATAATGAAAATAACTTTCCCTGTTTTTTTCGTCAGTCTACCGGTGCAGATAATCCTTTGGGGATTCTGAAATTTGAGTTGAGGAATCCTTTTAGCATCTTTTTGCATGCAACGAGCAAGCAAGGTGCATTCGCATACGATTCCCGATTTTTAAGTCATGGATGCATCAGGTTACAAAAACCTTTTCAACTTGCTAATGCTTTACTGAAAGGCATGCTTAATGTAAATGAATTGAAGTACAGAAAGAAAAATACTAAATCAAACAAGATAAAGCTTCCCCGTAAAATTCCAACCTTCATTGTTTATATGCCGGTGTCGGTGGTCGGCAATAAAGTAACGTTCTATCAGGATGTGTATGGAGTGATTACCCGCTGATAAAAAGTGACATTGCACACCCTGACAAAGGGCATCGACATGGACCGCGAACTACATTGACATGCCTTACAAAGACATCTGCGAGCAGCGCGAACTACATCGACATGCCTTGCAAATTACATTGCACACACTGACAAAGGGTATCGACATGGACCGCGAACGATATCGACAGGTGTGACAAACGACTCTGCGAGCAGCGCGAACTACTTTGACGGGTGTGACAAACTACATTGACGGGCATGACAAAGACCATTGACAGGCGTTGCAAATTACATTGCAATCACTGACAAGATACTCTGCGGGCACCGCGAACTACATTGACGGGTATGACAAAGACCACTGCAAGCAGCGCGAAGTACATTGACGGGTATGACAAAGACCATTGACGGGTGTAACAAAGACCATTGACATGCGTTACAAAGTATATTGACGGGTGTTGCAAAGACCTTTTGCAAGGGTGTTGGTAAACCTTAAACTAGTTACCATTTAATTGCAATAGATTTTGTAAACAGGAGCTGTGATATTCTTCAGGCTCTATTGCCAACGATAAGTGCAGGCCTTCGGTACGGCCAGGTCGCATAATATTATTCTCCGGATATTCTCTTCTGATACTACGCTTTCTTCGTACTGATACGGTGTTGCGCCGGTTCCGAAATGAAACGCAAAGGTTGGTATTACTTTCAATTTTATGACATGTGATATACAGTAGGTATGCTATATATAGGTTATTATATTATATTGATGCATTCTAAACAGGAAATATAATGACAATTACGAAAATAACAAAAGCTGTAAATCAGGCATATACAAGATAAAATGGAAAACTTATCAACAAAATCTGATTTTTAATATTTCAAATTTTGTCAAATAGAATATCCTATATACATTTGCCACGAATCAGGATGCAACGATGCATCTTGCTTCAAATAACTAAATTGTTTTTTTATGAATAAACGATTGCTTTCAAAATCAAACATGTACGAAACGGTACAAAAAGTGTTTGGAGAGGAGCAGGCAGCATTTGCTGTGCTTCCGGGTTTTGCAGAGAATGTATCAGCATTTGAAGAGTATTTAAGTTATATTGTAAATGGAGGTGCCCGACAGAGTTATAGTGGGGTGGGGAACACCATTACCAAAACCGAAAACCGCGTGAAACTGGAGGAGATCGCGACTCAGGTTTCGGCTAAGGTGAAGGTTTTTGCTAAGTACAATGCCGATCATGGATTGGCGGATGATGTGGATTATACCCTTAGCTCTTTTCGCCGTCTTTCAGTACCGAAGTTGCTGAATGCAACAGAAGCGGTGTATATCCGTGCAAATGAGAATCTGCCAAATATGGAGGGTTTTCATCTGGAGCAGGCGGAGTTGGATACATTCAGGGCGTGTATCGACGCTTACCGGAGTTCTTCTGCATTGCCGCGGCTGAACCGAATCGACAAGAAACTGTCGAATCAGGATTTACAGGGTTATTTTGATAGTGCCGATGAAGCGCTCGCTAAGGTAGATAATGTGATCGAGCTTATCCGCTACTCTAATCCGGCACTCTACAACCGTTACAAATCGGCGCGTAAGCTTGAGCTTATCTCTTCCCGCTACATTACGCTGAAAGGTAGTGTGACCGATGCATCCGGTGCAAGCTCCATTGCAGGTGCACTGCTGACCTTTGTGGAGATGGACAGTACCGGCAATGTGGTTGGTGACGATCCTACCATGACGAAGTCTTCTGCCGGCAAGGGTGGTTTTCAGGTGAAAACGCTCGAAGAGGGAACCTATAAAGTGACGGCGGCTAAGGTGGGCTTCAAGGATTGGGAGCAGACGCTTTATGTCAACGGGACTAATCCGGATCTGATGGTTCGGATGGAGGCACTGTGATTCACATTCACAGGGTGTCTCGCAGTTCATCCCGTGAATAGCAACGGTGAATCGGACTTAATACCAGTAGGGTAATGTGATGGTGAAATGCCGGGGCGGTTGGCTTCGGCATTTTTTTATTTCCCGGAATGGACCGCCGGGGTGTTCCCTAAAATATTATCAGGGTCACAGATCTGCCCCTATGGCAAAAATCACAAAGGACAAAGCGGTCTAAATCAACTTACGAAGTAAATTATCAATCCGTCCTGATCCCGATAGCTATCGGGACTATCGGGATCATCCGCTTAATCCGCGTAAATCAGCGTCCATTTTCACATCTCTGGCGCGGGCTTAGCCAAAGCGCAATCCGTGCCTAAAGGAGATTATTTCTCACATACTGTTTGTTTTTTTTCAAACAAGCACAACAGCAATTCGGTGTATTTGTTATTTTTGTATAGTAAACAAACTGCCGACAACCATGAAAGCCAGTAAAATTACCCACCGAAACGAAACCCGCATCCGGATAGATTTCCCATACAATCAGGAAATAGCGCTCAAATTAAAGCAAATCCCCGATTGCAAGTGGAGCAGAACGCTTAATGCCTGGCATATCCCTTACACGAAAGAGGCTTTTCAAAGGCTGAAAGAGTTATTCCCGGATATAGAATATTCCCGACCAGAACTCTCTGACCCTGAAGGTAAGAAGACTACCCCACAAAGGATAACAAATATGGAAGAACCGGATAATAATAAAGCAAATACTTGTAATCCGGCTCCTAAACCGGCTTACCCATCCGATACAATCGTAATCGAACTCTCCGACAAACAAATCAGCATCAAAATACCGAAAAACGAGGTGGACATCCAATTCATCCGTTCGTTCAAATATTTTCGATGGAACAAAAACACATACTGCTGGTTGATTCCCAATTACAGAGACAATCTTGACAAACTGAAAGCCTATTTTGGCATTCGAAAGATAGAAATCATTGAACACACATCTTCTATCCAGCCGGAAAATACCGCAAAGCCAACCTATAATAAAGATCAGATGCTGGTCATCAGCTCTTCCCGACGCAAACTATGGGTCTATTTCAGCTACAACAAGAATATGGCAGCCCGAATCAGACAAATCCCACTCAGCAGTTGGAACAGCGATAAGAGATGCTGGGAGCTGCCCTATTCGGAAAGATTTCTGGCAGAAATCAAAGAACTGACGCAACAAAACTCCCTCGAATGGGTATTCCGTGAAGAGAATAAAGACAAGATTATGCCACGCAAATCACGTCTGGACATCAAACAGTACAAAACCTGCCCAACCGAATACCTCGAAAAGCTCAAAGAGCTTCGATACAGCCAACATACCATAAACTCGTACACCGATCTGTTTGAAGAATTCATTAATCACTATGAAGATTACCAGCCGGAAGAGATTACCGAGCCGATGATCATAGACTTCCTGCGCTATCTGGTAAATGAGCGAAAAATATCTACCTCTTACCAGAATCAGTCCATCAATGCCATCAAGTTTTATTACGAAAGGGTATTAGGCGGAAACCGCAAAGTCTATATCATCGACCGCCCCCGCGAAGAGAAATACCTACCCGAAGTACTCAGCACAGAAGAGGTAACCATGATATTAAACGCCACGGAAAACCTCAAGCATAAAGCCATCCTGATGACTATCTATTCAGCCGGGCTTCGTATCAGCGAAGCCATCAACCTGAAGATAAAAGACATTGACAGCCAACGCATGCAAATACGGGTAGAGCAAGGCAAAGGAAAAAAAGATCGATACACTTTGTTGGGAACAAAGACACTGGAGATTCTGCGGAAATATTTCCTTCAATACAAACCTAAAGTGTGGTTGTTTGAAGGGGCGAATGGGGAGCAGTATTCAAGAAGGAGTATTGGACATATACTAGAAGCGTCGGTAGATAAAACTGGCATAAAAAAGAGAGTAACAGTGCATACTCTTCGACATTCTTTCGCAACCCATCTGCTCGAATCGGGAACAGATTTGAGATATATACAATCTCTATTGGGGCATGAAAGCAGCAAGACTACGGAAATATACACACATATTACCACCAAAGGATTTGATCAGATAAAAAGTCCATTAGATAATCTCAATATTCTGTGAATAATAATTTGATTTCAAGATTTTATTCATACTTTTGGAAAATGCATTAGAAAGATACAATCAAAATAATACTTTCCCAATCGTCCTTTAATTTCCTGTATGTGACACGGCTTATTTTCACGGATATATTCCAAACAATTGATTGATAATATATTATATAAAAATCAGTAAGATTCTAAGGCCGATATATGCGCCACTAGTGTCACATATAGAAATTGAGTGTCTCATAGGGAAACGTTATCGGTCAGTTTAAAAAGAAATGACCTTATACTCGTGTTTGACACCTTGAAAAACGTCTTTAATGAAGTGGTCGATTGTGAAATTACGTCTAAATTCTCTCCACTGTTTTGACTTTTTATTAAAATCCGATTTTGATAAGTGCGAATTATGAATTGAATAATCCATTAGATTCAACCAGTACGGATTAATGACTAAATCCATTCTCGAAGCCTCTTCTGTCATGTGTTGGATATATAATTCTTGAATATTATCACAATCAACCTCCCATACGTTATGGGTGTGGTGAAATTCGTCTTGAAATTTTTGAGTTATGTAAATCATATTATTTTGAATTATGAATTAAGAAAAACCGAACCGATAACACAATGCCTATGCGTAGTGGCTTGCAGCATTTTGACAGCTTGTGAGATTGAGAACCACACCACAATACGCATAGCCTTATTCGTTATTGCGACACGAAGTCGTATTATATAATTGTTTTACAGATAGTTACGACCATCTGACAAAACCTGTTGTTCCTTCAGCAGTATCCTACCGGAGCATCGGGTGTATGGTGCAGCCATTGCCGGATGAAGCCCCCGGGAAACAGTACCAATCGCCGGCTCGTGCAGCCAATGGCGGGGCAAGAAACCGTGAGGCAGACAGTCTTTGGAGTCTCAACGCCAATTAAGGGCTTGGATAAGTGGGCAAGGCTAACATATGTGAACATTCCATTACTACCGACAAGAGGAAGGAGCGAAAAAGAGAATGATACGCTCTGTACCAAAATGGTGAGCTGACAGGTTAGGTACGTTTAACGCAGTGCCTACAAGGATATAGATCAGCCGGCAGACAGGATGAGCCTAAACCCACATAATTAGTTATTTATACGGAACGTGTAAGCCCGGCGCTCTCTCCCGACGTTAAACATCGGGATAAAACCGTAACCGCAAGGCATCGGGAAACGCCGGACAGAGAGGATGAACAAAGCGAAAGCCTCCTTGTAATGAGTTGGATAGTGGTTGAGCCCCGGCAATATTATCACGGGCGAAAGCCTGCCTACCTTCATCTGGTGCTTTATGGCATAAAGTGTTATAGAACCTGCAAATGGAAGAAAGCAAATGAACGAGAATGAAAATTTATCGTGTGCGCTCCCACACCAATTGAATAACTGGGAAGCCATCGTATGGCGAAAGGTTATCCAACACGTGACCAGGCTGCAACGCCGCATTGCCAAGGCTGTCGAACAAGGCCGTTGGGCGAAAGCAAAAGCCCTGATGTACCTTGTCTCAAAATCATTCTACGCTAAACTACTGGCTGTACTCCGGGTCTCAACCAACAAAGGTGGCAACACCCCGGGAGTCGACAACACCGTCTGGACAAACGGTGAAGAAAAATTCGAGGCAGCCGCAAAACTCCAATCAAGAGGTTACAGATCAAAACCATTGCGCCGGATTTACATCCCAAAGAAGAATGGAAAGAAACGTCCGCTAAGCATCCCCACCATGAGCGACAGGGCTTTGCAAACTTTGCATAAAATAGCCCTCGAACCCATGGCCGAATCACTGGCCGACAAGAACTCTTACGGGTTCAGGCCACGGCGGTCGTGCAACGATGCTGTGTCCGGTTGTTTCCACGTCCTTTGCCGTAAAATCTCGCCACAATGGATATTCGAGGCAGACATCAAAGCTTGTTTCGACAACATCAGGCACGACTGGATAATGAAAAATATCCCCGTCAACAAAACCATTCTCAAGGAGTGGCTGAAAGCCGGATACATCGAGAAAAAGCGTTTGTTTCCAACCGATAAGGGAACGCCACAAGGCGGAACCATATCGCCGATGATCATGAACATGGTGCTGGACGGGCTGGAAACCGCTATCAATAAGAAGTTTCCACGAGGGAAGAACAAGCAGGTGAACTTCATCCGGTATGCCGATGACTTTGTGATTACAGCGGTCAGTAAAGAGGTCATTACCGATGAGATTATTCCTTTGGTAAACAAATTCCTGATCGAAAGAGGTTTAGAACTCTCTGCCGAAAAATCCAAAATCACAAACATCAGCGATGGCTTCAACTTTCTTTCCCAGAATGTCCGTAAATTCAACGGTAAACTGATTATCCGTCCGGCCAAAGAATCTGTCCAATCCTTCAAAGACAAGATCAGGAAAACCATCAACGAAAATCGGGGAATACCGGCTCATGCCCTCATACGGATACTAAACCCTATCATTAGGGGGTGGTCGAACTATCACAAAGGCATTTGCTCAAAGCGTATCTTCAACAGGTTGGAAACATTCATCTGGTGGCAACTCAGACGATGGGCGAAACACCAACACGGTAACCAAAACCGCCAGTGGATCTTTCATCGGTACTTCCGCGACCACCATTTTACCGACCAGAGAACGACCAAAAACGGCATCGTTAACGAACGGTTGTACCGGATCGGGTATGTTCCCATTCGGTATCATGTGAAAGTGAAGGCCAAAGCCAATCCGTTTCTGCCCGAATACGATGAATATTTCTGTAAAAGAACCAAATGGAGAGCGAAGTTAGCTAAAGAATGTAAACAAATCACTACTTTTATGTCCGATAAAAAGAGTGATAACAGCCGGGTTGCCCGTCACAGGGTTAGCCTTTAAAGTGCCTGAGCCGTATGCGGTGAAAGTCGCACGTACGGTTCTTAGGGGGCGTAAGCTACCCGGTGGGGCAAGCCAAAAAAACAAAAGAAAGCTAGTATGACTAAGATAAATTTCAGAGAATGGGAACTCATTGTTGACAAAGAATTGACTAAACTAACTTACGACAATGCTCCACTTGGTGGACCGAACACTTGTCTTTGTCTTGAGTGTGAGAATTTTGTAAAAACCCGTGAAATAGCTTATCCAGACGAGATAAAACAATTGTTTATCGAACTTGGAATTGATTATAAAAATGAATGTGAAGTTTGTCATTATTGTAGACTAGAAAACGGACTACATTTGTATAGTGGTTGGTTTCATTTTAAAGGGAACTTTAAAGGGAAAAATTGTAAAATTCAGACTGGCGAGAATTCTTCAACGTTTGACTTGATACCAATAACCGAGAATTTCAGTATAGGATTTTGCCATGACAGTGGATTAGCATTATTTGATAACACCGAGAATCTTGTACAAATAGAATTTGAGACTAAAATTCCTTGGACAATCGAAAATGAATGATGACCAAAAACATAAAATAGAACTGAAAAATAAATTCAAGCACGACTTTAAGAAAATGCAAGAGTTTGTAAATGAATTTGACCCTTGTGGACTTATTTGTGGTGGAGCACCTGAAGACGAATATGACTGTTTGACAACTCAACTTTTGAGTTCAATTTACAACAGAAAAACGAAAATCGAAATAACGGAATTAATTTTACACGAAATTGAATTCCATTTTGGATTACCAGACCTTGAAACTTTGGATGAACCATATAAGACAAATTTTTACAACAACTTAGGAGTTTTTATCGACAAACTCAAACAACATTTTGAAAAGGAAATGGCCTAGCCCCTAACATCATAGCAATTAAACGAAGCCCCGAGCCAAAAAAAGCCCCCGAAACCAACACAAGTTTCGGGGGCTTCGATTTAATTGCTTGTTGAACCGAACCTGACGGTACGCACTGGCGGTGATGTCCGCTCTCTTATGGCGATTGAATCAGTTGGGGAAGCCCCCTAAATCCCCCGGAAGGGGGACTTTTAAGAAGATCCGCAGTATTTGCTCCATAAAATTACCACTTTGGTCAAACAAGTAGCTTCCTTTTGGCATTCCCAAACCCTTTTTCGTCCGGCGCGAGTGCTTTTGGGTCTGTTTTCGCAGAGTTTAGGCAATACGATGGCCGTCGGGCTTCATTGTTTGAAGCCGACTGTTGATTATCAGATACTTGTTTTGGCAGTATGAATTCCGGCATATACATTTGCCGTAGGCGGCGCGCGTGCCGACCAGGTACTGATAGTGACAAAACGACCCTGCTTGCAGTGCGGGCAAAGCTCCGGATCGAAGTCCAGTTTTTGCTTACACACCTCTTGCCAAGGGGCTTTGGGCTTCTTTTCGACCACGATGCCCATCAAAAACTGCACATCGCGCAACTTATCCTTGTTGCGGCTCGATAGAATACCGTAATGCCGGATCTTCACAAAACGAAACGGCAAAACGTGTTGGCAAAACCGGCGCAAAAACTCGTCGGCTTTGAGCGTCATCTCCTTTTGGACATCGCCGTGGCGGTAATCTTTCCACGAGAAAGTAACCAGTCCGTTGTCGATAGATTTTATCCGGTGGTTCGAAATGGCCACTTTGTGGGTGTATCGCCCGAGGTATTCGATCACCTGAGTGGCACCGTAGAACGGTTGTTTGCAATACACCACCCATTTCATGGCATACAGCTTTTTGAGCAACTCTTTGTCCGGTTGATGGTCGGGCTCAATCATCGGATTGGCTTTGAGCAAGCGCAGGAAGTTGCCCCGGAAGGTTTTGCTCAGGGCTTTTACCGGATAGAGGTAAGTGGCATATTTCTCGCCTTCGGCTTTTTTCAGCGACCGCCATTTCCCCGTCCGGGTAGCTCCTCCTGCCGGAACGATGCAATGCAGGTGCGGGTGAAAACTCAGGTTCTGACCCCAAGTGTGGAGCACGGCAATGTGTCCGCCCTGCGCACCAAGGTGCTTGGGGTCAGCGGCAAAGGCTTCGAGCGTGAGTTTTACGGCCTCGAATAGCACGTTGTACATCTCTTTGCTTCGAAACAAAAACAGCGGATTCAGCTCTTGGGGCAGCGTAAACACGACATGAAAATAGCTCACATCGAGCAAATCGTCTTCGCGGGCTTCGATCCAACGCTCGCGGCTCGTGGCCTGGCATTTGGGGCAATGGCGGTTGCGGCACGAATTGTAAGAAATGCGCACCACTCCGCACCCGTCGCACGCATCGATGTGCCCTCCCAAAACGGAGGTTCTGCATTCGCCCAGCTTGTGCAATATACTTCGCTGCTGCTCGGTAGGATGATGTTTTTGCGCGAAGGCGCTGCCGTATCGTTCGATGATTTCCGCCAATTCGTAGCGCGGACGGCTCATAACCGGCCGTACAGCGAATCGAGCGGTGAGTGTACTTTTCTACCGGTTGGGAACTCCGCCACATGCAGGTAAATCATCGTGGTGCGGATGTCGCCGTGACCCAGCAGTTGTTTGATCGTGATCAGATCCACGCCATCTTCTAAAAGGTGAGTCGCATAGGAATGACGCAAGGTGTGCATGGTCACTGCTTTTTTTATGCCGGTTTTCAACAAGGCATCTTTCATCGCATTTTGTATGGTGCGCTCGCCCACCAATTCACCTTTTTTTTCGCCATTAAAAACATATTCTTGCGGTTTGCACTCGGCATAGTACTTCTGCAATGCCTGTTTCATCACCTTGGACAACACCACATACCGGTCTTTGTTGCCTTTGCCTTGCTTGATGTGAATCATCATCCGGTCGAAATCCACATCGGCTATACGCAAATGGCGAAGCTCATTCAGCCGTAAACCGCCGCTGTAAGACAGGGTGAGCATGATCTTGTGCTTCAACATCCGAGGGGCGTGGAACAGCTCCTTACATTCCGCCTTACTCAACACCACCGGAAGCGTGTCTTTCTCCCGAATAGGCGGCATGCGCAAAGCCTTGGCCTCCATGCCAAACAGCCGAAACCAATACCGCATTCCGTAGACCGTAAACTTGAAGTAGCTCTCGCAAAAGTTTTCGGTCGTTGCCAACCGGTAGAGATATGCGTTGATCTCTTCGGCGGCCAGATGCTCGGGACTTACCCCGAAATGCAGTGCCAGGGTAGCGGCATTGCGCCCGTAATTCTCCACAAAACTGGAGCTGTTCTGCTCAATAATGGCCTTCTCATGAAACCGTTGGTAACTTGCCTTGAATCCGGGTACGCCTTGGCAGGCTTGTTCCACGATCGTAACATAGCCTTTCTGTAATGATTTTGCTTGCATAATATTCACGTTTTTTTTTAGTTTGACAGGGTGAATATCAAAATCATTTTTCTAATTTTAAACGCTAAACCGAAAAACTGGCTATTTTGGCCGTAGAATGCAGCTGATTACCGAAGGTTTAGTTCAACACACGCCTATGTTCATTGGCTGGTTGACGTGCATTTAGCAGTCTTTGCTCCCGCATTCACCTTGTCGTTTCACGACAGCGAATGCTCCCGCAAACCGCCAAATGCCCATAGCCTCGGTCGTTATTGCGACACGAAGTCGTATTATATAATTGTTTTACAGATAGTTACGACCATCTGACAAAACCTGTTGTTCCTTCAGCAGTATCCTACCGGAGCATCGGGTGTATGGTGCAGCCATTGCCGGATGAAGCCCCCGGGAAACAGTACCAATCGCCGGCTCGTGCAGCCAATGGCGGGGCAAGAAACCGTGAGGCAGACAGTCTTTGGAGTCTCAACGCCAATTAAGGGCTTGGATAAGTGGGCAAGGCTAACATATGTGAACATTCCATTACTACCGACAAGAGGAAGGAGCGAAAAAGAGAATGATACGCTCTGTACCAAAATGGTGAGCTGACAGGTTAGGTACGTTTAACGCAGTGCCTACAAGGATATAGATCAGCCGGCAGACAGGATGAGCCTAAACCCACATAATTAGTTATTTATACGGAACGTGTAAGCCCGGCGCTCTCTCCCGACGTTAAACATCGGGATAAAACCGTAACCGCAAGGCATCGGGAAACGCCGGACAGAGAGGATGAACAAAGCGAAAGCCTCCTTGTAATGAGTTGGATAGTGGTTGAGCCCCGGCAATATTATCACGGGCGAAAGCCTGCCTACCTTCATCTGGTGCTTTATGGCATAAAGTGTTATAGAACCTGCAAATGGAAGAAAGCAAATGAACGAGAATGAAAATTTATCGTGTGCGCTCCCACACCAATTGAATAACTGGGAAGCCATCGTATGGCGAAAGGTTATCCAACACGTGACCAGGCTGCAACGCCGCATTGCCAAGGCTGTCGAACAAGGCCGTTGGGCGAAAGCAAAAGCCCTGATGTACCTTGTCTCAAAATCATTCTACGCTAAACTACTGGCTGTACTCCGGGTCTCAACCAACAAAGGTGGCAACACCCCGGGAGTCGACAACACCGTCTGGACAAACGGTGAAGAAAAATTCGAGGCAGCCGCAAAACTCCAATCAAGAGGTTACAGATCAAAACCATTGCGCCGGATTTACATCCCAAAGAAGAATGGAAAGAAACGTCCGCTAAGCATCCCCACCATGAGCGACAGGGCTTTGCAAACTTTGCATAAAATAGCCCTCGAACCCATGGCCGAATCACTGGCCGACAAGAACTCTTACGGGTTCAGGCCACGGCGGTCGTGCAACGATGCTGTGTCCGGTTGTTTCCACGTCCTTTGCCGTAAAATCTCGCCACAATGGATATTCGAGGCAGACATCAAAGCTTGTTTCGACAACATCAGGCACGACTGGATAATGAAAAATATCCCCGTCAACAAAACCATTCTCAAGGAGTGGCTGAAAGCCGGATACATCGAGAAAAAGCGTTTGTTTCCAACCGATAAGGGAACGCCACAAGGCGGAACCATATCGCCGATGATCATGAACATGGTGCTGGACGGGCTGGAAACCGCTATCAATAAGAAGTTTCCACGAGGGAAGAACAAGCAGGTGAACTTCATCCGGTATGCCGATGACTTTGTGATTACAGCGGTCAGTAAAGAGGTCATTACCGATGAGATTATTCCTTTGGTAAACAAATTCCTGATCGAAAGAGGTTTAGAACTCTCTGCCGAAAAATCCAAAATCACAAACATCAGCGATGGCTTCAACTTTCTTTCCCAGAATGTCCGTAAATTCAACGGTAAACTGATTATCCGTCCGGCCAAAGAATCTGTCCAATCCTTCAAAGACAAGATCAGGAAAACCATCAACGAAAATCGGGGAATACCGGCTCATGCCCTCATACGGATACTAAACCCTATCATTAGGGGGTGGTCGAACTATCACAAAGGCATTTGCTCAAAGCGTATCTTCAACAGGTTGGAAACATTCATCTGGTGGCAACTCAGACGATGGGCGAAACACCAACACGGTAACCAAAACCGCCAGTGGATCTTTCATCGGTACTTCCGCGACCACCATTTTACCGACCAGAGAACGACCAAAAACGGCATCGTTAACGAACGGTTGTACCGGATCGGGTATGTTCCCATTCGGTATCATGTGAAAGTGAAGGCCAAAGCCAATCCGTTTCTGCCCGAATACGATGAATATTTCTGTAAAAGAACCAAATGGAGAGCGAAGTTAGCTAAAGAATGTAAACAAATCACTACTTTTATGTCCGATAAAAAGAGTGATAACAGCCGGGTTGCCCGTCACAGGGTTAGCCTTTAAAGTGCCTGAGCCGTATGCGGTGAAAGTCGCACGTACGGTTCTTAGGGGGCGTAAGCTACCCGGTTTGCGACACGAAGTCGTATTATATAATTGTTTTACAGATAGTTACGACCATCTGACAAAACCTGTTGTTCCTTCAGCAGTATCCTACCGGAGCATCGGGTGTATGGTGCAGCCATTGCCGGATGAAGCCCCCGGGAAACAGTACCAATCGCCGGCTCGTGCAGCCAATGGCGGGGCAAGAAACCGTGAGGCAGACAGTCTTTGGAGTCTCAACGCCAATTAAGGGCTTGGATAAGTGGGCAAGGCTAACATATGTGAACATTCCATTACTACCGACAAGAGGAAGGAGCGAAAAAGAGAATGATACGCTCTGTACCAAAATGGTGAGCTGACAGGTTAGGTACGTTTAACGCAGTGCCTACAAGGATATAGATCAGCCGGCAGACAGGATGAGCCTAAACCCACATAATTAGTTATTTATACGGAACGTGTAAGCCCGGCGCTCTCTCCCGACGTTAAACATCGGGATAAAACCGTAACCGCAAGGCATCGGGAAACGCCGGACAGAGAGGATGAACAAAGCGAAAGCCTCCTTGTAATGAGTTGGATAGTGGTTGAGCCCCGGCAATATTATCACGGGCGAAAGCCTGCCTACCTTCATCTGGTGCTTTATGGCATAAAGTGTTATAGAACCTGCAAATGGAAGAAAGCAAATGAACGAGAATGAAAATTTATCGTGTGCGCTCCCACACCAATTGAATAACTGGGAAGCCATCGTATGGCGAAAGGTTATCCAACACGTGACCAGGCTGCAACGCCGCATTGCCAAGGCTGTCGAACAAGGCCGTTGGGCGAAAGCAAAAGCCCTGATGTACCTTGTCTCAAAATCATTCTACGCTAAACTACTGGCTGTACTCCGGGTCTCAACCAACAAAGGTGGCAACACCCCGGGAGTCGACAACACCGTCTGGACAAACGGTGAAGAAAAATTCGAGGCAGCCGCAAAACTCCAATCAAGAGGTTACAGATCAAAACCATTGCGCCGGATTTACATCCCAAAGAAGAATGGAAAGAAACGTCCGCTAAGCATCCCCACCATGAGCGACAGGGCTTTGCAAACTTTGCATAAAATAGCCCTCGAACCCATGGCCGAATCACTGGCCGACAAGAACTCTTACGGGTTCAGGCCACGGCGGTCGTGCAACGATGCTGTGTCCGGTTGTTTCCACGTCCTTTGCCGTAAAATCTCGCCACAATGGATATTCGAGGCAGACATCAAAGCTTGTTTCGACAACATCAGGCACGACTGGATAATGAAAAATATCCCCGTCAACAAAACCATTCTCAAGGAGTGGCTGAAAGCCGGATACATCGAGAAAAAGCGTTTGTTTCCAACCGATAAGGGAACGCCACAAGGCGGAACCATATCGCCGATGATCATGAACATGGTGCTGGACGGGCTGGAAACCGCTATCAATAAGAAGTTTCCACGAGGGAAGAACAAGCAGGTGAACTTCATCCGGTATGCCGATGACTTTGTGATTACAGCGGTCAGTAAAGAGGTCATTACCGATGAGATTATTCCTTTGGTAAACAAATTCCTGATCGAAAGAGGTTTAGAACTCTCTGCCGAAAAATCCAAAATCACAAACATCAGCGATGGCTTCAACTTTCTTTCCCAGAATGTCCGTAAATTCAACGGTAAACTGATTATCCGTCCGGCCAAAGAATCTGTCCAATCCTTCAAAGACAAGATCAGGAAAACCATCAACGAAAATCGGGGAATACCGGCTCATGCCCTCATACGGATACTAAACCCTATCATTAGGGGGTGGTCGAACTATCACAAAGGCATTTGCTCAAAGCGTATCTTCAACAGGTTGGAAACATTCATCTGGTGGCAACTCAGACGATGGGCGAAACACCAACACGGTAACCAAAACCGCCAGTGGATCTTTCATCGGTACTTCCGCGACCACCATTTTACCGACCAGAGAACGACCAAAAACGGCATCGTTAACGAACGGTTGTACCGGATCGGGTATGTTCCCATTCGGTATCATGTGAAAGTGAAGGCCAAAGCCAATCCGTTTCTGCCCGAATACGATGAATATTTCTGTAAAAGAACCAAATGGAGAGCGAAGTTAGCTAAAGAATGTAAACAAATCACTACTTTTATGTCCGATAAAAAGAGTGATAACAGCCGGGTTGCCCGTCACAGGGTTAGCCTTTAAAGTGCCTGAGCCGTATGCGGTGAAAGTCGCACGTACGGTTCTTAGGGGGCGTAAGCTACCCGGTTGGGCAACTTTAGAAAAAAAGAAAATGAAGAAAAAGACAATCGTAACTCTATTAATCGCAAGTCCAATAATTGGATTTATTGCTTTTATTGGAATCTTATTTTTTGGACCAAATATAAGTGATTTCATTGACAGAACAGAGTTTAACTCCTATAAATGGAAAAATTGGGAACAAACGACTGAAGAGCCTTCATTGAGATGGCATATGATACATGACTTAGAATCCAAATATGAATTCAAAGGAATGACAATAAACAAGTTGAAGGAATTATTGGGCGAACCCGAAAACAAGAGTGAAACTGAAGTTAGTTATTTTCTAGGAATGTATCAACACAGTATTGACACGGCTACATTAGTCTTTGAACTTAAGAGCGGGAAAGTGATACATTTCTATGTAAGACATGGATAACAACATAATATGACCGAATTACAAATAAACTTAGAGTCGTTACAGAATATGCTAATCGCAATTGCAACGGGCAGTAACGGAGATGAAAATGAATTTAAAAGACTTAGAGCATATCTAATCAATAATTCAGAGGTAAAACATTTACTTCCTGACTTTTTGCAAACCAATAGGACGACTGGACAGTTTTGGCAATTTATCAAATTTAAATTCTCGTCTTATGCAGAAAGACGAAATTATATTTGGGAGGAATTTTCAAAATCTTTAAACTACGCAGAAAGCATACAAAAAGGAGTAATTGCGGACAACACAACAAAGACAATTGAAAAATTTAATCAAGAGTATATACATTCAGAATGGCAAAAGGCACTAGAAAGAAAAGTTGATGACCCGGAGGGTGCAATTACCACCTCAAGAACTTTAATTGAAACAACTTGTAAGTTTATTTTGGACGACTTAAATGAAATCTACAAAGACGACTTAGAATTACCAAAACTTTATAAACTGACAGCAGAAAAACTAAATTTAGCTCCAGACCAACATACGGAACAAATTTTCAAACAGATATTAGGTGGTTGTCAAAGTGTGGTCGAAGGACTTGGTTCATTAAGAAATAAACTAAGCGACTCTCACGGAAAGAAAACAACTCAGACAAAACCGACTGCTAGACACGCAGAACTAGCAGTTAATTTAGCAGGTACAATGACAACATTTTTGTTAGAGACATACGAATTTAAGCTCAATAAAACATAAAAAGCTGCCCATAACATCATAGCAATTAAACGAAGCCCCGAGCCAAAAAAAGCCCCCGAAACCAACACAAGTTTCGGGGGCTTCGATTTAATTGCTTGTTGAACCGAACCTGACGGTACGCACTGGCGGTGATGTCCGCTCTCTTATGGCGATTGAATCAGTTGGGGAAGCCCCCTAAATCCCCCGGAAGGGGGACTTTTAAGAAGATCCGCAGTATTTGCTCCATAAAATTACCACTTTGGTCAAACAAGTAGCTTCCTTTTGGCATTCCCAAACCCTTTTTCGTCCGGCACGAGTGCTTTTGGGTCTGTTTTCGCAGAGTTTGGGCAATACGATGGCTGTCGGGCTTCATTGTTTGAAGCCGACTGTTGATTATCAGATACTTGTTTTGGCAGTATGAATTCCGGCATATACATTTGCCGTAGGCGGCGCACGTGCAGTCCAGCTGCTGATAGTGACAAAACGACCCTGCTTGCAATGCGGACAAAGCTCCGGATCGAAGTCCAGTTTTTGCTTACACACCTCTTGCCAAGGGGCTTTGGACTTCTTTTCGACCACGATGCCCATCAAAAACTGCACATCGCGCAACTTATCCTTGTTGCGGCTCGATAGAATACCGTAATGCCGGATCTTCACAAAACGAAACGGCAAAACGTGTTGGCAAAACCGGCGCAGAAACTCGTCGGCTTCGAGCGTCATCTCCTTTTGAGTATCACCGTGCCGGTAATCTTTCCACGAAAAAGTAACCAGTCCGTTGTCGATAGATTTTATCCGGTGGTTCGAAATGGCCACTTTGTGGGTGTATCGCCCGAGGTATTCGATCACCTGACTGGCACCGTAGAAAGGCTGCTTGCTATACACCACCCATTTCATGGCATACAGCTTCTTGAGCAACTCTTTGTCCGGTTGCTGCTCCGGTGCGATCTTAGGATTTATCTTCAGTAACCGAAGGAAATTGCCACGGAAGGTTTTGCTCAACGCTTTTACCGGATAGAGGTAAGTGGCATATTTCTCGCCTTCGGCTTTTTTCAGCGACCGCCATTTCCCCGTCCGGGTAGCTCCTCCTGCCGGAACGATGCAATGCAGGTGCGGATGAAAACTCAGGTTTTGTCCCCAGGTGTGCAACACGGCAATGTGTCCGCCCTGTGCACCAAGGTGCTTGGGGTCGGCGGCAAAGGCTTCGAGCGTGAGTTTTACGGCTTCGAAAAGCGTATTGTACATCTCTTTGCTTCGAAATAGAAACAGCGGATTCAGCTCTTGGGGCAGCGTAAACACGACATGAAAATAGCTCACATCGAGCAAATCATCTTCGCGGGCTTCGATCCAACGCTCGCGGCTCGTGGTCTGGCATTTGGGGCAATGGCGGTTGCGGCACGAATTGTAAGAAATGCGCACCACTCCGCACCCGTCGCACGCATCGATGTGTCCACCCAAAACGGAGGTTCTGCATTCGCCCAGCTTGTGCAATATGCTTCGCTGCTGCTCGGTAGGATGATGTTTTTGCGCGAAGCCGCTGCCGTATCGTTCGATGATTTCCGCCAATTCATAGCGCGGATGGCTCATAACCGGCCGTACAGCGAATCGAGCGGAGAGTGTACTTTTCTACCGGTTGGGAACTCCGCCACATGTAGATAAATCATCGTGGTGCGAATATCGCCGTGACCCAGCAGTTGTTTGATCGTGATCAGATCCACGCCATCTTCTAAAAGGTGAGTCGCATAGGAATGACGCAAGGTGTGCATGGTCACTGCTTTTTTTATGCCGGTTTTCAACAGGGCATCTTTCATCGCATTTTGTATGGTGCGCTCGCCCACCAATTCACCTTTTTTTTCGCCATTAAAAACATATTCTTGCGGTTTGCACTCGGTATAGTACTTCTGCAATGCCTGTTTCATCACCTTGGACAACACCACATACCGGTCTTTGTTGCCTTTGCCTTGCTTGATGTGAATCATCATCCGGTCGAAATCCACATCGGCTATACGCAAATGGCGAAGCTCATTCAGCCGTAAACCGCCGCTGTAAGACAGGGTGAGCATGATCTTGTGCTTCAACATCCGAGGGGCGTGGAACAGCTCCTTACATTCTGCCTTACTCAACACCACCGGAAGCGTGTCTTTCTCCCGAATAGGCGGCATGCGCAAAGCCTTGGTCTCCATGCCAAACAGCCGAAACCAATACCGCATTCCGTAGACCGTAAACTTGAAGTAGCTCTCGCAAAAGTTTTCGGTCGTTGCCAACCGGTAGAGATATGCGTTGATCTCTTCGGCTGCCAGATGCTCGGGACTTACCCCGAAATGCAGTGCCAAGGTGGCGGCATTGCGCCCGTAATTCTCCACAAAACTGGAGCTGTTTTGCTCAATAATGGCTTTCTCATGAAACCTTTGGTAACTTGCCTTGAATCCGGGTACGCCTTGGCAGGCTTGTTCCACAATCGTAACATAGCCTTTCTGTAATGATTTTGCTTGCATAATATTCACGTTTTTTTTAGTTTGACAGGGTGAATATCAAAATCATTTTTCTAATTTTAAACGCTAAACCGAAAAACTGGCTATTTTGGCCGTAGAATGCAGCTGATTACCGAAGGTTTAGTTCAACACACGCCTATGTTCATTGGCTGGCTGACGTGCATTCCGGCAGTTTTGCTCCCGCATTCACCTTGTCGTTCCACGACAGCGAATGCTCCCGCAAACCGCCAAATGCCCATAGCCTCGGTCGTTATTGCGACACGAAGTCGTATTATATAATTGTTTTACAGATAGTTACGACCATCTGACAAAACCTGTTGTTCCTTCAGCAGTATCCTACCGGAGCATCGGGTGTATGGTGCAGCCATTGCCGGATGAAGCCCCCGGGAAACAGTACCAATCGCCGGCTCGTGCAGCCAATGGCGGGGCAAGAAACCGTGAGGCAGACAGTCTTTGGAGTCTCAACGCCAATTAAGGGCTTGGATAAGTGGGCAAGGCTAACATATGTGAACATTCCATTACTACCGACAAGAGGAAGGAGCGAAAAAGAGAATGATACGCTCTGTACCAAAATGGTGAGCTGACAGGTTAGGTACGTTTAACGCAGTGCCTACAAGGATATAGATCAGCCGGCAGACAGGATGAGCCTAAACCCACATAATTAGTTATTTATACGGAACGTGTAAGCCCGGCGCTCTCTCCCGACGTTAAACATCGGGATAAAACCGTAACCGCAAGGCATCGGGAAACGCCGGACAGAGAGGATGAACAAAGCGAAAGCCTCCTTGTAATGAGTTGGATAGTGGTTGAGCCCCGGCAATATTATCACGGGCGAAAGCCTGCCTACCTTCATCTGGTGCTTTATGGCATAAAGTGTTATAGAACCTGCAAATGGAAGAAAGCAAATGAACGAGAATGAAAATTTATCGTGTGCGCTCCCACACCAATTGAATAACTGGGAAGCCATCGTATGGCGAAAGGTTATCCAACACGTGACCAGGCTGCAACGCCGCATTGCCAAGGCTGTCGAACAAGGCCGTTGGGCGAAAGCAAAAGCCCTGATGTACCTTGTCTCAAAATCATTCTACGCTAAACTACTGGCTGTACTCCGGGTCTCAACCAACAAAGGTGGCAACACCCCGGGAGTCGACAACACCGTCTGGACAAACGGTGAAGAAAAATTCGAGGCAGCCGCAAAACTCCAATCAAGAGGTTACAGATCAAAACCATTGCGCCGGATTTACATCCCAAAGAAGAATGGAAAGAAACGTCCGCTAAGCATCCCCACCATGAGCGACAGGGCTTTGCAAACTTTGCATAAAATAGCCCTCGAACCCATGGCCGAATCACTGGCCGACAAGAACTCTTACGGGTTCAGGCCACGGCGGTCGTGCAACGATGCTGTGTCCGGTTGTTTCCACGTCCTTTGCCGTAAAATCTCGCCACAATGGATATTCGAGGCAGACATCAAAGCTTGTTTCGACAACATCAGGCACGACTGGATAATGAAAAATATCCCCGTCAACAAAACCATTCTCAAGGAGTGGCTGAAAGCCGGATACATCGAGAAAAAGCGTTTGTTTCCAACCGATAAGGGAACGCCACAAGGCGGAACCATATCGCCGATGATCATGAACATGGTGCTGGACGGGCTGGAAACCGCTATCAATAAGAAGTTTCCACGAGGGAAGAACAAGCAGGTGAACTTCATCCGGTATGCCGATGACTTTGTGATTACAGCGGTCAGTAAAGAGGTCATTACCGATGAGATTATTCCTTTGGTAAACAAATTCCTGATCGAAAGAGGTTTAGAACTCTCTGCCGAAAAATCCAAAATCACAAACATCAGCGATGGCTTCAACTTTCTTTCCCAGAATGTCCGTAAATTCAACGGTAAACTGATTATCCGTCCGGCCAAAGAATCTGTCCAATCCTTCAAAGACAAGATCAGGAAAACCATCAACGAAAATCGGGGAATACCGGCTCATGCCCTCATACGGATACTAAACCCTATCATTAGGGGGTGGTCGAACTATCACAAAGGCATTTGCTCAAAGCGTATCTTCAACAGGTTGGAAACATTCATCTGGTGGCAACTCAGACGATGGGCGAAACACCAACACGGTAACCAAAACCGCCAGTGGATCTTTCATCGGTACTTCCGCGACCACCATTTTACCGACCAGAGAACGACCAAAAACGGCATCGTTAACGAACGGTTGTACCGGATCGGGTATGTTCCCATTCGGTATCATGTGAAAGTGAAGGCCAAAGCCAATCCGTTTCTGCCCGAATACGATGAATATTTCTGTAAAAGAACCAAATGGAGAGCGAAGTTAGCTAAAGAATGTAAACAAATCACTACTTTTATGTCCGATAAAAAGAGTGATAACAGCCGGGTTGCCCGTCACAGGGTTAGCCTTTAAAGTGCCTGAGCCGTATGCGGTGAAAGTCGCACGTACGGTTCTTAGGGGGCGTAAGCTACCCGGTTTGCGACACGAAGTCGTATTATATAATTGTTTTACAGATAGTTACGACCATCTGACAAAACCTGTTGTTCCTTCAGCAGTATCCTACCGGAGCATCGGGTGTATGGTGCAGCCATTGCCGGATGAAGCCCCCGGGAAACAGTACCAATCGCCGGCTCGTGCAGCCAATGGCGGGGCAAGAAACCGTGAGGCAGACAGTCTTTGGAGTCTCAACGCCAATTAAGGGCTTGGATAAGTGGGCAAGGCTAACATATGTGAACATTCCATTACTACCGACAAGAGGAAGGAGCGAAAAAGAGAATGATACGCTCTGTACCAAAATGGTGAGCTGACAGGTTAGGTACGTTTAACGCAGTGCCTACAAGGATATAGATCAGCCGGCAGACAGGATGAGCCTAAACCCACATAATTAGTTATTTATACGGAACGTGTAAGCCCGGCGCTCTCTCCCGACGTTAAACATCGGGATAAAACCGTAACCGCAAGGCATCGGGAAACGCCGGACAGAGAGGATGAACAAAGCGAAAGCCTCCTTGTAATGAGTTGGATAGTGGTTGAGCCCCGGCAATATTATCACGGGCGAAAGCCTGCCTACCTTCATCTGGTGCTTTATGGCATAAAGTGTTATAGAACCTGCAAATGGAAGAAAGCAAATGAACGAGAATGAAAATTTATCGTGTGCGCTCCCACACCAATTGAATAACTGGGAAGCCATCGTATGGCGAAAGGTTATCCAACACGTGACCAGGCTGCAACGCCGCATTGCCAAGGCTGTCGAACAAGGCCGTTGGGCGAAAGCAAAAGCCCTGATGTACCTTGTCTCAAAATCATTCTACGCTAAACTACTGGCTGTACTCCGGGTCTCAACCAACAAAGGTGGCAACACCCCGGGAGTCGACAACACCGTCTGGACAAACGGTGAAGAAAAATTCGAGGCAGCCGCAAAACTCCAATCAAGAGGTTACAGATCAAAACCATTGCGCCGGATTTACATCCCAAAGAAGAATGGAAAGAAACGTCCGCTAAGCATCCCCACCATGAGCGACAGGGCTTTGCAAACTTTGCATAAAATAGCCCTCGAACCCATGGCCGAATCACTGGCCGACAAGAACTCTTACGGGTTCAGGCCACGGCGGTCGTGCAACGATGCTGTGTCCGGTTGTTTCCACGTCCTTTGCCGTAAAATCTCGCCACAATGGATATTCGAGGCAGACATCAAAGCTTGTTTCGACAACATCAGGCACGACTGGATAATGAAAAATATCCCCGTCAACAAAACCATTCTCAAGGAGTGGCTGAAAGCCGGATACATCGAGAAAAAGCGTTTGTTTCCAACCGATAAGGGAACGCCACAAGGCGGAACCATATCGCCGATGATCATGAACATGGTGCTGGACGGGCTGGAAACCGCTATCAATAAGAAGTTTCCACGAGGGAAGAACAAGCAGGTGAACTTCATCCGGTATGCCGATGACTTTGTGATTACAGCGGTCAGTAAAGAGGTCATTACCGATGAGATTATTCCTTTGGTAAACAAATTCCTGATCGAAAGAGGTTTAGAACTCTCTGCCGAAAAATCCAAAATCACAAACATCAGCGATGGCTTCAACTTTCTTTCCCAGAATGTCCGTAAATTCAACGGTAAACTGATTATCCGTCCGGCCAAAGAATCTGTCCAATCCTTCAAAGACAAGATCAGGAAAACCATCAACGAAAATCGGGGAATACCGGCTCATGCCCTCATACGGATACTAAACCCTATCATTAGGGGGTGGTCGAACTATCACAAAGGCATTTGCTCAAAGCGTATCTTCAACAGGTTGGAAACATTCATCTGGTGGCAACTCAGACGATGGGCGAAACACCAACACGGTAACCAAAACCGCCAGTGGATCTTTCATCGGTACTTCCGCGACCACCATTTTACCGACCAGAGAACGACCAAAAACGGCATCGTTAACGAACGGTTGTACCGGATCGGGTATGTTCCCATTCGGTATCATGTGAAAGTGAAGGCCAAAGCCAATCCGTTTCTGCCCGAATACGATGAATATTTCTGTAAAAGAACCAAATGGAGAGCGAAGTTAGCTAAAGAATGTAAACAAATCACTACTTTTATGTCCGATAAAAAGAGTGATAACAGCCGGGTTGCCCGTCACAGGGTTAGCCTTTAAAGTGCCTGAGCCGTATGCGGTGAAAGTCGCACGTACGGTTCTTAGGGGGCGTAAGCTACCCGGTTGTGCAATTTTAAAAAATAACAAACTACTGACTCAGGCACATTCTTTTATAGCTTGCACTGCTCAGAATAAAAAAGACAAGTATCAAGATTAAAGATGATTACTTTACATTCAGCAAATTTTCAAAACAATATACTCACTATTATTAAAGAAAAAAATAGATATGAAACGAATTTGTAATTTGATTTTAGTTTTAGCTTGCCTGAGTAATTTGACTTACTCACAAACAACAAAAGAGAGTACCTCGAAATATGTAGCCTTTATCGAGAGCCAACATGTATCAGCAAAAGAATACATATTGAATTTATTCAAAAAATATGACATTGTTGTACTATGTGAAAGAAATCACCCCGAGACGACTCAATATGATTTGATATCTGATGTAGTTAGTTCACCTTACTTTATTGATCATGTAGGTAATATTTTCACAGAAGTGGGTTCGGTTAGCAATAGACAGAATACATTGAATTTCATTAAAACAAAATTCGATAATGATACTATAAAGCAATTGTTGCAAGCAAATGTGTATGAAAATGGTTTTTTCCCTCCACATTGGAATAATACAAACTTTTACAATTTTACAGGCAGACTGAATACCTTAAATTGTACGTTAGCCAAACGCAAACAAATAAATTTGCTGACATCAGGTACCCTGAACCCCACAATAGAGCAACGAAAAGACTTAGTGGCTATGAAACAGTATGTCAAGGCAAATTATTACAAACGTGATAGTTTAATGGCAAGTTATATCATCAATACATTTGATAGCATACGTAAAAATTCAAGTAGGAAAAAGGCATTAGTTATAATGAATTACAGGCATGCTTTTTCTAAATCATTAACCAATGACGGAACGATAAATGTGGCAGATTATTTAAAAAAACATTATGAAAGTAAATTTGCCAATGTTTATATAAATGGTCTAGCATCAACAGAAAATATACCAGCAAGTGAAAAGAATAAGCCTACAATATTTCAGTGTGGTGTGCAAATTCCAATTCAATTTGGGAAATGGGATGCAGCATTTAAATTAGCACAAAAGGAAAATCTGGGATTTGATTTTTCTAATTCTCCTTTTGGGAAAGACAGTCTTGATATTTGGTCATTTCCAACAAATAATCATTATGAAGATATTTTCACCGGTTTTGTTTATTATTTACCACTTGAAAAGCACAGATATTCACAAGGCGTGAAAAATTTCTATACCGGAGTTGATTTAGACCAAATGGTAAGGGATTGGAATTTGTTTTTTAAAGCACTGGGAAAGAATGAAGAAAAAAAATGTACTCCAGAATTTAAAACCGGTATAATCAATGAATTTTCAACCGAAAAAACAAATCCTTATCCTGATCTGGAAAATTATCAGAAAGTAATTGACGAATGGCTGAATAAATAAAAAAACTGCACATAACATCATAGCAATTAAACGAAGCCCCGAGCCAAAAAAAGCCCCCGAAACAGCAGAAAGTTTCGGGGGCTTTGATTTAATTGCTTGTTGAACCGAACCTGACGGTACGCACTGGCGGTGATGTCCGCTCTCTTATGGCGATTGAATCAGTTGGGGAAGCCCCCTAAATCCCCCGGAAGGGGGACTTTTAAGAAGATCCGCAGTATTTGCTCCATAAAATTACCACTTTGGTCAAACAAGTAGCTTCCTTTTGGCATTCCCAAACCCTTTTTCGTCCGGCACGAGTGCTTTTGGGTCTGTTTTCGCAGAGTTTGGGCAATACGATGGCTGTCGGGCTTCATTGTTTGAAGCCGACTGTTGATTATCAGATACTTGTTTTGGCAGTATGAATTCCGGCATATACATTTGCCGTAGGCGGCGCACGTGCAGTCCAGCTGCTGATAGTGACAAAACGACCCTGCTTGCAATGCGGACAAAGCTCCGGATCGAAGTCCAGTTTTTGCTTACACACCTCTTGCCAAGGGGCTTTGGACTTCTTTTCGACCACGATGCCCATCAAAAACTGCACATCGCGCAACTTATCCTTGTTGCGGCTCGATAGAATACCGTAATGCCGGATCTTCACAAAACGAAACGGCAAAACGTGTTGGCAAAACCGGCGCAGAAACTCGTCGGCTTCGAGCGTCATCTCCTTTTGAGTATCACCGTGCCGGTAATCTTTCCACGAAAAAGTAACCAGTCCGTTGTCGATAGATTTTATCCGGTGGTTCGAAATGGCCACTTTGTGGGTGTATCGCCCGAGGTATTCGATCACCTGACTGGCACCGTAGAAAGGCTGCTTGCTATACACCACCCATTTCATGGCATACAGCTTCTTGAGCAACTCTTTGTCCGGTTGCTGCTCCGGTGCGATCTTAGGATTTATCTTCAGTAACCGAAGGAAATTGCCACGGAAGGTTTTGCTCAACGCTTTTACCGGATAGAGGTAAGTGGCATATTTCTCGCCTTCGGCTTTTTTCAGCGACCGCCATTTCCCCGTCCGGGTAGCTCCTCCTGCCGGAACGATGCAATGCAGGTGCGGATGAAAACTCAGGTTTTGTCCCCAGGTGTGCAACACGGCAATGTGTCCGCCCTGTGCACCAAGGTGCTTGGGGTCGGCGGCAAAGGCTTCGAGCGTGAGTTTTACGGCTTCGAAAAGCGTATTGTACATCTCTTTGCTTCGAAATAGAAACAGCGGATTCAGCTCTTGGGGCAGCGTAAACACGACATGAAAATAGCTCACATCGAGCAAATCATCTTCGCGGGCTTCGATCCAACGCTCGCGGCTCGTGGTCTGGCATTTGGGGCAATGGCGGTTGCGGCACGAATTGTAAGAAATGCGCACCACTCCGCACCCGTCGCACGCATCGATGTGTCCACCCAAAACGGAGGTTCTGCATTCGCCCAGCTTGTGCAATATGCTTCGCTGCTGCTCGGTAGGATGATGTTTTTGCGCGAAGCCGCTGCCGTATCGTTCGATGATTTCCGCCAATTCATAGCGCGGATGGCTCATAACCGGCCGTACAGCGAATCGAGCGGAGAGTGTACTTTTCTACCGGTTGGGAACTCCGCCACATGTAGATAAATCATCGTGGTGCGAATATCGCCGTGACCCAGCAGTTGTTTGATCGTGATCAGATCCACGCCATCTTCTAAAAGGTGAGTCGCATAGGAATGACGCAAGGTGTGCATGGTCACTGCTTTTTTTATGCCGGTTTTCAACAGGGCATCTTTCATCGCATTTTGTATGGTGCGCTCGCCCACCAATTCACCTTTTTTTTCGCCATTAAAAACATATTCTTGCGGTTTGCACTCGGTATAGTACTTCTGCAATGCCTGTTTCATCACCTTGGACAACACCACATACCGGTCTTTGTTGCCTTTGCCTTGCTTGATGTGAATCATCATCCGGTCGAAATCCACATCGGCTATACGCAAATGGCGAAGCTCATTCAGCCGTAAACCGCCGCTGTAAGACAGGGTGAGCATGATCTTGTGCTTCAACATCCGAGGGGCGTGGAACAGCTCCTTACATTCTGCCTTACTCAACACCACCGGAAGCGTGTCTTTCTCCCGAATAGGCGGCATGCGCAAAGCCTTGGTCTCCATGCCAAACAGCCGAAACCAATACCGCATTCCGTAGACCGTAAACTTGAAGTAGCTCTCGCAAAAGTTTTCGGTCGTTGCCAACCGGTAGAGATATGCGTTGATCTCTTCGGCTGCCAGATGCTCGGGACTTACCCCGAAATGCAGTGCCAAGGTGGCGGCATTGCGCCCGTAATTCTCCACAAAACTGGAGCTGTTTTGCTCAATAATGGCTTTCTCATGAAACCTTTGGTAACTTGCCTTGAATCCGGGTACGCCTTGGCAGGCTTGTTCCACAATCGTAACATAGCCTTTCTGTAATGATTTTGCTTGCATAATATTCACGTTTTTTTTAGTTTGACAGGGTGAATATCAAAATCATTTTTCTAATTTTAAACGCTGAACCGAAAAAATGGCTATTCTGGTCGTAGAATGCAGCTGATTACCGAAGGTTTAGTTCAACTGGCCATAATATAATACTTCGTGCGGTCGGCTGACCCAGCATGAAGTACAATCCCGATAATTATCGGGAGAACTACATTCCCGATTCACTACCGGTGATGTGCTCAAGAAAAAAACGTCGGATTATGGATAAAGTGGTGTGTCAGTAAGCCGATGAAAAGGGACAAGCCCGTTTTCATGGCCTGGTATAGAAGCCGTAGTCGGGTGATGAACCGTACCCTGGAAACGGTCGTAGACCTTTCCAGCGGTTGAGATAAGAATTCCCCATTTATTGTATTTAAAATCTCAGGGAGAGGTCGAACTATCACAAAGGCATCTGTACAAAGCGTATCTTCAACAGGTTGGAAACATTCATCTGGTGGCAGCTCAAACGGTGGGTGATAAAAAGAGTGATAACAGCCGGATTACCCGTCACAGGGATAGCCTTTAAAGTGCCTGAGCCGTATGCGGTGAAAGTCGCACGTACGGTTCTTAGGGGGCGTTAGCTACCCGGTGGGGCAAGCATAAAAAAAAGAAAAAGAACAGATTATGAATAACTTGACAAAACTAATTGTTGCTTTATTATTCGGACTTTCTTTCGTATCATGTCATATGAAAGACAATTATTTGAAAGACCCGAAAATATCAAATACACTAGGAATACCTAAAGATTCAATTACATTCTATTTCCCGACTTCTATCAGATTGGATACTGGTATCATAAAAACAGAAATTGACACTTTCAAGTTGAATTGGTATTCAAGTGCATTGTATTCTGCAAAAGAACCAATTTTATACAACTACTATTTAGGACACGACATATACAGATTTCTTTGGCTTCGGTCGTTTCATAGACCAGTTGTTTTCACATTTAACAGAAACGGTAATAAAGTTTGGTTGACGACAAAAGAGCTGAATAAACAGCCGAATTTTATAGACGAATATACGCCCATTGAGTTTGTTGCACCGAGATTTTTTCCAAATGGAGAACCTGACACAACACAAGTTAGATATAAAAAAGAACCTGAAAGAAAAATAGTCAAAAAAGCGGACAGAAAAGCAGATATTATATATAATCAAACAATAAACCTAACTGAAAAAGAATGGAGTGAATTTAAAATTCTATTAAATGCTTGTTCATTCTGGACTTCTAAACCATATATTGAAACTATGGGTCTTGATGGTTCTGAGTGGACAATTGAGGGTCATTTGAAAGACAAGTATTGGGTGGTAAACAGATGGAGTCCCCACGACAACTTTAGGAAAGTTGGAGAATATCTCATTAAGAAAAGTGAGTTTAAGGAAGAAATATATTGAACGAAATGCCTAGCCCCTAATACATAGGACTTCGTGCGGTCGGCACGACCCAGCATGAAGTACAATCCCGATAATTATCGGGAGAACTACATTCCCGATTCACTACCGGTGATGTGCTCAAGAAAAAAACGTCGGATTATGGATAAAGTGGTGTGTCAGTAAGCCGATGAAAAGGGACAAGCCCGTTTTCATGGCCTGGTATAGAAGCCGTAGTCGGGTGATGAACCGTACCCTGGAAACGGTCGTAGACCTTTCCAGCGGTTGAGATAAGAATTCCCCATTTATTGTATTTAAAATCTCAGGGAGAGGTCGAACTATCACAAAGGCATCTGTACAAAGCGTATCTTCAACAGGTTGGAAACATTCATCTGGTGGCAGCTCAAACGGTGGGCGATAAAAAGAGTAATAACAACCGGGTTGCCCGTCACAGGGTTAGCCTTTAAAGTGCCTGAGCCGTATGCGGTGAAAATCGCACGTACGGTTCTTAGGGGGCGTAAGCTACCCGGTGGCGGCATTTTAAAAAAAAAATAACATATAGACAATGAGACACTTCAAACTAATTTTGACAATTATATTAGGACTATTGATTTCTTGTAATCAAGGGAATTCACGAGGAAAATATTCATATACGAAGTGGAAAGCAGATTCTAACGGAAAGAAAATTGGAAAGTCCGAATTTAAAAGTTTTGACAACCAAAACAACCTGACGAAATGGATTCAGTATCTAGAAAATGGTAAATCTTTGACAGATAGTTTCGGTTACGAATTTGAAGAAAATCTAAAAGTAACGGAATTCAGATATACAAATGGAAAATTATGGACTAAGACTATCTTTATTTATGGAAAAGACAACAAATTAATAGAAACAAAATGCTTTGACAGAGATGAGAAACTTGAATCTTCGACAAAGCACAAGCTAAGTGACAATTCAGAAGTTATAGAAAATTATTCTGACGGAGAACTTTATTCTATTGACTCGCTAAGATATAGCCACAAAAATAAGAAAATGTCAGAAACACAATATATGTCTGACGGTACTTGGTTTCAAAAACACAAGTACAAATATGATTCTAATGGCAATTTGCTTTTAGAGCAATCTGAAGTAAACTCTGAATTTGACGGAATTGGTTTAGTAGAATATAGATACGTTATTGACAAAAATAACAGAACAACAAAAGAAATAGTTATATTTCCTGACAAATCAATAGAATATTATATTTACGAATACGACAACGTCAACAAATAAAAAAACGACCCCTAATACATAGAAGTACTTCGTGCGGTCGGCTGACCCAGCATGAAGTACAATCCCGATAATTATCGGGAGAACTACATTCCCGATTCACTACCGGTGATGTGCTCAAGAAAAAAACGTCGGATTATGGATAAAGCGGTGTGTCAGTAAGCCGATGAAAAGGGACAAGCCCGTTTTCATGGCCTGGTATAGAAGCCGTAGTCGGGTGATGAACCGTACCCTGGAAACGGTCGTAGACCTTTCCAGCGGTTGAGATAAGAATTCCCCATTTATTGTATTTAAAATCATCAGGGGGTGGTCGAACTATCACAAAGGCATCTGTACAAAGCGTATCTTCAACAGGCTGGAAACATTCATCTGGTGGCAACTCAGACGATGGGCGATAAAAAGAGTGATAACAGCCGGGTTGCCCGTCACAGGGTTAGCCTTTAAAGTGCCTGAGCCGTATGCGGTGAAAGTCGCACGTACGGTTCTTAGGGGGCGTAAGCTACCCGGTGCAGTAAACCAAAATCAATAATAAAGATAAAAATGAACTTAGAACAAGGGGATTATTTAGAAGTAAATTTCAAAGATTCAATTCGACAACTAATTTCGAATTACGAAATAATATGGGGCAAATTTATAGGGCATGATGGTAACGGCAGAATGATTAAAGTAGATGGATTAACGGATGATGAAAATCGTAAAAGAGAAAAATTTGCAGAACATTTTTATACTTGCATGGAAAGTATTATTTGCATGAATAGCCTGGTAGAAAATTGTAATTCCGTTGAGATTCAGAATCCCCATGAGTACATTATGTTATTAAACTCTTTTATGTCATTTCAAGCACATGTAGGTAGAATAAGAGATAATTCTAATAAACTCCTCAACTTATATTTTTGCGAAGAAAAAGTGAAAAACCTTAATTCTCAATTAGAAAATCTTTACCAACAGAGAAATCAAGTACTTCACGGCAAGAAATTGCCAGTTCGGATTGAAGATAGTTTAGTACTAATTGCTCCACCCATGGGCAGTGAAGATAGACCTGAAAAGTGGAATTCAGATTTGAATTGGTCGGATTTTCATTATTCGAACTTTGAATTTATTAATGAATACCTCAAATCGACAGTAAATCAGGTCAGCACGGCATACAATAACATATTAGGTAACTTAATTGAACCAATACTTGATTTAGTAAAAACTAAGAATATTGATATTGATAAAGCTTTGAATATGAATCCCGAATCAAAAGGAATGATTGGAGCTCAAGGTCCAATAAGTGGGAGTACTCATTAAATGGTATTTAAATGTAGGGTATGTAATTAGGAAAGGAATTGTAAAAAATGAGAAAAGCCAGTTGCTAATACATAGTGCTTTTTGCGGTCGGCACGACCCAGTATGAAGTACAATCCCGATAATTATCGGGAGAACTACATTCCCGATTCACTACCGGTAATGTATGAGCTTTATGAAAATCGGATTATGGAGAAAGCGGCAGGTTTTTGAGTACTGCGGTGTTATCTGGTGGCAACTCAGACGATGGGCGATAAAAAGAGTAAGAACAGCCGGGTTGCCCGTACAGGGTTAGCCTTTTAAGTGCCTGAGTCGTATGCGGTGAAAATCGCACGTATAGTTCTTAGGGGGCGTAAGCTACCCGGTTGGGCAAGTGTGAAAAAAAAGAAAGACATGAAGTTATACTTATCAAAAGCGCATTCTGACGAAGATGGACCTCTTGCGAAAGAAGGAAAATTAGGAATTATTTATTCGTCAAAAGAGGACATTCTTAGACTGTGCGACTTTTTTGCTGAAATTCAAGAACAACTAAATAGTTCGGATGAAATCCATATGCATTTCCGAGACAGTTTTAATGACTGGGATAAGAATAAACATATTGATATTGAGGTAAACGTTCAATAATTATGATTGAACAACACAATCGAATGAAACATATCAAATAAACAAGGCTAAAAACCAACAAATCAGATTGAGAAAATAATGAAAAAAGCTTTTATTCTAACAATTGTTGCTCTTGTGAGTTTGACTGTCTTTGCACAAGAAAAAAGAAATGACAGTTTGACCATTGACTTTAAAAAGTATGAAATTTCAGAACAAGACGTTCCAATGTTCGGAAAGCAAAAACTAATTACTGGTACGATAATTATTAAACAAGGTGAGAAAGAAATTGGAATGCGCAACTTCTTAGTACCAGTCATGAAAGAACCTATTTCTCATATTGCAGTCTATGACTCGAAAGGAAAAAGAGTGGAACCGAGAATTCATTATGATGTAACAAAGAACTGTTTCACATGTAATGAGGGAAGTGATAAAGAAGAAACGATAAAAGTAACTGAAAAACTGAATCAGAAAGACATAATATTATTTGGACTGAAAATTTGGGTACGGTTGATTTACCAAACAAAATAATCAAATCAAACACCTAGCCCATAATATATAGGACTTCGTGTGGTCGGCACGACCCAGTATGAAGTACAAGTTGAACTACATTCCCGATTCACTACCGGTATGTATGAGCTTTATAAAAATCGGATTATGGAGAAAGCGGCAGGTTTTATGAGTACTGCTGTGTCATCTGGTGGCACCTCATACGATGTCCGATAAAAAGAGTAAGAACAGCCGGGTTGCCCGTCACAGGGTTAGCCTTTAAAGTGCCTGAGCCGTATGCGGTGAAAGTCGCACGTAAGGTTCTTAGGGGGCGTAAGCTACCCGGTGGTGTCATTATTTAAAAAAAGAAAGACTGGATTAAACGTGAGAAAAAAAGAGATATACATAATAGCAACTATTATTGCGGTTGACTTATTGACAGCTTTTTTAATTTTGCCCTATTCACAAAAGACAGCGAATAGCCACATGAACAGTGGACCTGCTTTTGGGACAATCTACTATATTTTATCGACAATCTCTTTGTTATTTGGAATTAAATACCTGACAAAAGACAAAAACTTAAAATTATTTGTATTGCTCATGGTTTTAGTTGCGACATTAATATATTGGGGCTACAGACTTCATTCTTTATATTGTTTAAACTGTTCAAATTGTGGTTGATTATGAAATTAAATCAGACTAATTTTATATTTCTTATTGCTTTTATTTTGTTGCTTGGCTGTAGAGACAAAAAAAAGAGAACATTAAATTTGAAAAAGTTGCCTGGAACACATATGGAGATGCTGAAGCATGTCCATTATGTCGTGAGCAGATGCTTGATGACTTATTAAAGAACCATAAACTTAAAGGAATAACGTATAGACAACTATGTGACTTATTGGGCGAACCTCCGAAATGTGAAGTGTGTGAGAAAAATACAGTTGAGTATGATATAGTTGTTGATTACGACCATGAAATAGACCCCGTGTATATCAAATTATTAGAGTTTACTTACGACAAGGACAGCATAATTATTAACTGGAGAATTAAAGAGATTAGAAACTGACTTTGTGAAAAAAGGATATGTGCGTAATATATAGGATTTCGTGCGTTGGCACGACCCAGTATGAAGTACAATCCCGATAATTATCGGGAGAACTACATTCCCGATTCACAACCGGTAATGTATGAGCTTTATAAAAATCGGATTATGGAGAAAGCGGCAGGTTTTATGAGTACAGCGGTGTCATCTGGTGGCAACTCATACGATGTCCGATAAAAAGAGTAAGAATAGTCGGGGTGCCCGTCACAGGGTTAGCTTTTAAAGTGCCTGAGCCGTATACGGAGAAAGACGCACGTACGGTTCTTAGGGGGCGTAAGCTCCCTGGTGGTGTAAGCGTAAAAAAAGAAAAGACATGACATATACTGAGTTTCTATCCGACAGCTTTGATGAATTAACAAAGAAGCAAGACGACTTCAAAGAAAGATTTGATTTGAATTCATACTCAAATTGGTTTTATGACCAGGCAAGTGGCTTCTTGACATTTTCAACTGAAACAACCGAATTAAACTTTAGATATATCGATGTAGGAACATTCTCAACAAAATCAAATACATGGAAATGGTCATGGGATAATGATTACACATTACCTAAAGTAAAGAAAAAAATGGAGCTTGTACTTGAATTTGGCAAACAACATGGTTTTGAAAAACTTACAACAGGTCTCATTGACAGCGAAGAGAATGAAGGCTGGGAGTTTACGGCAATTGCATGTAAATTACTTAATGGTATGGGAGCTTATAGGCCTGTTAGTAACAACTTGCAAATTTTTATGGTTATTTATGAGCTTGTTGACAATCTTCAAGCCAAGGAAGAAAAAGACAAGTATGTTGATTGTGGAAATCATGAACGTCAAAGGAGAGCGTTCGTTTGCAAGCATTTGAATAAAAGTAAGAAAACTGGGTTCAACGAAGCATTTGAAACTGTCGAAAACATGGAATTCGAAGATGAAGACGATGATTTTCAAGCTTGGTGTGATGCTTGTGAGAAAGTTAGACTAAAGAACGATGGCTGGAATGCTAAAGCGATGAAATTTGCAGGGACAAAAATAGTTTGTGAAAAGTGTTATTTTGAAATTAAAGAAACAAATACATGAACAAAGTACCTAACGCCTCATGCATAGGACTTCGTGCGGTCGGCACGACCCGGCATGAAGTACAATCCCGATAATTATCGGGAGAACTACATTCCCAATTCACTACCGGTAATGTATGAGCTTTATAAAAATCGGATTATGGAGAAAGCGGCAGGTTTTATGAGTACAGCTGTGTCATCTGGTGGCAACTCATCCGATGGGCGATAAAAAGAGTAAGAATAGCCGGAGTGCCCGTCACAGGGTTAGCCTTTAAAGTGCCTGAGCCGTATGCGGTGAAAATCGCACGAACGGTTCTTAGGGGGCGTAAGCTACCCGGTTAAGTTATAGTAGGAATGAAAAGACAGTTCTGCAATTTGGGATAAAATCTTTGACGAACTTTCCGCTTCGTGTCTCGACTTGACGAGAAAAATGCAACAACTTTCTTGCATTTTCGGGCATTTGCTTAGCGGACAATTCCTCGCAGATTTTTATGGAAAGAAAGACAAAAAAAACGACTTTTAATTCCGACTATGGCCATTCCGACTGAAAATAACTGAAGGAAACAGGATTTAAAGATGAAAAAAAACAAAAAAATCACGAATATGAAAGAAATGATCAGACTTAAACATTGGCATATATTTAGTATTATTGCAATTGGTTATATTATGAGCTATATTTTACCGACGACTAATTTTAAGATTGGTGGTGTTACTTCAATTGAGTTCGCTGCTATTGCGACAATAATTACGTTGATATTGCTATTTTCCTATACTTTGACAATTGGACTATTTTTAAATAATATCAAATCCAATCCATATCAATTTAAGAATTGGGTTTTAATCATTGCTATATTGTGTTGCATTCTCGGATACTCGGACTTAAGTTTACAAAGACTAAAGATAGACAATGAATTTATTCCATTTTGGATTGGCCTCATTTTGACACCGTTGACTTTTTGGGGAGTTTGTTATGCTTATTATAGTGTTGCGAAATCTTTAAAGTCAAACGAATTAGACAGAGAAGCAAAATTCTCTGAATGCATAATCGACGCAATAACAATTTTTGCACTTCCAATTGGAATATGGTTTATCCAACCGAGAATAAACAGAATTTTGACAGTCGTTGAACAGATTGAAAACAAAGAATAACAAATCAAAGCTACACCCCCCTAATAAATAGGATTATGTGCGGTCGGCACGCCCCGGCATGAATTACAATCCCGATAATTATCGGTAGAACTACATTTCCGATTCACAACCGGTCATGTATGAGCTTTATAAAAATCGGATTATGGAGAAAGCGGCAGTTTTTATGAGTACTGCTGTGTCATCTGGTGGCAACTCAGACGATGGGCGATAAAAAGAGAAAGAACAGCTGGGTTGCCCTTCACAGGGGTAGCCTTTAAAGTGCCTGAGCCGTTTGCGGTGAAAGTCGCACGTACGGTTCTTAGGGGGCGTAAGCTACCCGCTTGGGCAATGCAAAAAAAAAAAGAAAGATGACAAGATTATTTTACATATCATTACTATTTATCTTGGTGTCATGCAACTCTAAACCAGACAGTAAATGCGTTGAGGGTGACTGTCTGAACGGAAATGGAACAATAGAATGGACTGATGGCGGTTTCAAAAGAGGATATTGGATTAATGGTAAGTTGACAGGAAAAGGGACTCAATTTTATGGTTCGAGTACCGAGTTTGCAGGTGATACATATATCGGTGACTTTAAAAATGACAAACGACATGGTTTCGGTTCTTATTACGACAAAAGCGAAGATGTAACTATTACTGGACAGTGGGTTGACGGAAAGATGACAGGAAAAGGAAAAGCTAAGTGGGGCAAAAACTCAAAGTATCCTAATAGATATTGTGAGGGAGAATGGAAAGACGGATTAATGGATGGATTCGGAGTTAAACATTGGGAAGATGGAAAATACGGTGGAGACAAGTATGTTGGCGAGTGGAAAAACGACCAAATGAATGGAATCGGAACTTATTATTGGAAAAATGGAAGTTATTATAAAGGACCTTATCTAAATGGAAAACAAAATGGAAATGGTATCTATGTTTTTCCGAGTGGTGAAGTTTTTAAAGGATTATGGATTAATGGATACTGCAAAGAACTAGCCAAGAAACTGGGGTGCGAATGAATCATGAAACGAATAGAAATCAAATGCAAAGCCCATAATACATAGGACTTCGTGCGGTCGGCACGACCCGGCATGAAGTACAATCCCGATAATTATCGGGAGAACTACATTCCCAATTCTCTACCGATCATGTATGAGCTTTATAAAAATTGGATTATGGAGAAAGCGGCAGGTTTTATGAGTACTGCTGTGTCATCTGGCGGCACCGCTGTATGATGTCCGATAAAAATAGTAAGAATAGCTGGGGTGCCCGTCACAGGGTCAGCCTTTAAAGTGTCTGAGTCGTATGCGGTGAAAATCGCACGTACGGTTCTTAGGGGGCGTAAGCTGCCCGGTTGCGGCATAGTAAAAAAAGATCGACTTATAGCTTGTCTAACTGAAAGTGCATTTTGATAGCGAATGAAAGAAAAATAAAAGAAATGAATTTAAGCTCTGCTATTGGTAGCTATATTAAGGAATCCACTAAAATGAATATTGATAAATTTTAAATTTATAAGAACACCAATGAAAATAAAAAATTACTTGATTATTATTGTTTTGACTGTTGGATTGCCTATTTATGGACAAAACTTTATATTAAAACCAAATGATTTTAAATGTTATATTGACAAGTTTAATGAGAAGGATAATGAATTGTATAAACAGCATATACCGAACGACTCAGCATGGAAATTTTTAGAAAGTAATATACCGTTTTTAGATTGTCCTGACAAAAATATAGAATTAACATACTATTTCAGATGGTGGACTTATCGAAAACATATCAAAAATACACCAGACGGTTATATTATTACAGAATTCCTACCTCAAGTATACTGGTCTGGAAAATATAATTCTATAAATTGTGCTGCTTCCCATCATTTCTACGAAGGCCGATGGCTCAAAGACAATAAAATTCTTGCCGACTATGCAAATTTTTGGTTTAAAAAAGGAGGAGATGTAAGAAGCTATAGCTTTTGGGTTGCTGATGCTCTTTGGGCTTATTATCAGGTAAAAAATGATTCTGTTTTGGTTACAGGGTTATTGCCTGACTTGGTTGAAAACTATCAAAAATGGGAAGTAGGCCGTATGTTTCAAAATATGTTTATCGGAAAAAATGCCGACGGACTGTTTAGTACCGTAGATGACCGGGATGCCATGGAAATGTCTATCGGGAAAAACGGAAAACGACCAACTATTAATTCTTATATGTACGGTGATGCTCAGGCTATCTCCAAAATTGCACATATAGCTGGAAATAATCAGTTAGAATTGTTATATGCTGCAAAAGCAGATACACTGAAGAAACTTGTTCTTAAAAATTTGTGGGATAAAAAGGCCAACTTCTTTAAAACATTGCCTTACAACAAAAAAGAACTGGTTTCGGTTAGAGAAATTTTAGGATACACACCGTGGTATTTTAATTTGCCTAATCCAAATTCGGGATATGAGAAAGCTTGGGAGTTTATTAAATCTGACAAACATTTTTATGCTCCTTACGGACTAACAACAGCTGAACGCAATCATACAAAATTTGAAATATCATATGAAGGACATGAGTGTAAATGGAATGGGCCAAGTTGGCCTTATTCCACTTCTGTTACCCTATCTGCAATGGCGAATGTTTTAAATAATTCCACTCAGAAAAGCATAAGTACAGACGATTATTTTAATCAAATCAAGATATTCGCAAATGCGCATCGTCGGGTTGATGAAAAAGGGAATATCTTACCCTGGATTGATGAAGATTTAAACCCATTTACAGGCGATTGGATCTCCCGTACAATGTTGAAACAATCGGGTTGGCAACAGGAAAAAGGCGGTGAAGAGCGTGGTAAAGATTATAATCACTCAACGTTCTGTGACCTTATTATTTCTGGTTTAATTGGTGTACGTCCGCAGACAGACGAAACTGTAATTATTAATCCTCTTGTACCTATTGGTGTCTGGGACTGGTTTTGTTTAGATAATGTGTATTATCATGGCAAAGTATTAACCATAGTTTATGACAAGTATGGTAACAAATATAACAAAGGGAAAGGACTTATGTGCTTTGTTGATGGCGAATTAAAAGGACAAGCGACCAGTTTGCAGAAGATTGTCATTTCAATACAGTAAATATAATACAATCAACAACAATGTATCAGCAGTTCGACTTTGAAGCGAAAAAAAGAAAGTATTTGGTTTTGATAAGCTATTCACGTATTCGGACTGAAAAAAAACGACTGAAAGAACCAAACTACGACCGCATAATATAAAGAACTTCGTGCGGTCGGCACGACCCAGTATGAAGTACAATCCCGATAATTATCGGGAGAACTACATTACCGATTCGCAATCGGTCATGTATGAGCTTTATTAAAAATCGGATTAAGGGGAAAGCGGCAGGTTTTATAATAACCTCGATGTCCGGGAAAGGATGAAAAGACTAAAATCAAAGAGGTTTTGACTGTACTAACAGCAAAAACAATGAGACCACGCTCCTCTAAATCGGTCAAAATAGCTGATTTCCGTAATGTGTTGTTCTGCTGTTTGGCTTAACAGAAGTTATTCCAAAAAAAACGATTCGTTTTCCTTGTTGGGAATGAATCGTTTTTTTGCAAGCAGGTCGAGATTGATTTTGGTGTGAAATAGACTTGTGACTATTCTGAACGGTTGAATTCAATGTGGTTGAGAGCTAAGATGAAACCCGCATATGTGCAACATTTTGTTGTGAGGATGCTCTTTTAAGTAATAGGAAATAAATTATGTCGTATAATTATATCAAAATGAATAAGAATGGAACGCGGATAAACGCTGATATAGCGGATTTAAAACGGATTTAAATTTCGACAAGTCGAAATGATTTTCAATGACTTATGCATTGTCAGTCATGTTTACATGACTGACAATCTGTTTTCAATCCGTTCAAATGTCATCTGTTTATATCCGCTTAATCCGTAAAATCCGCGTTCTATTCTTTTTTACAAATACGACATTCTATTTTGTCCATTACTTATATTACTGAATTCGCAAGTATGTTTTTGGCAGATGAAATCATATCTCTGAACTGTTTGTCCAATTCTTCATTTACAATACCTTTTTCCACATCAAAATTTTCTTCGAAATAGGGTAGTGAAAATGTGGCAATTATTTCAGCACCGTGTATCGGGAATCGATTCCTGGCAGT
Organism: Bacteroidales bacterium; assembly: GCA_963668555.2. Lineage (GTDB taxonomy): Bacteria > Bacteroidota > Bacteroidia > Bacteroidales > UBA7332 > CAXXIC01. The sequence goes on along the minus strand of CAXXIC010000001.1, from coordinate 819,813 downwards.
CTCCATTACGCCTAATCCACCTCTCTGACCCGGAGATGTGGATAGTAAAAGCATTCTTTTGCCTTCAAACATCTTCAATTTATATCTGGATGTCCAGTCAAATAGATTTTTAAATGCTGCTGTATAACTGCCATTGTGCTCAGCCATTGAAATTACAAGTAAATCAGCATCTGCTAATTTATTGAGAAATGATTTTACATTTTCCGGAACCCCAATTTCCGATTCTATATCTACGGTGAATAGCGGAAGATTGTAGTCATTTAAATCCAATATTTCTATTTCAGCGTCATTGAATTGTTTAGCCGCAAAGCCGGCAAATTTCTTATTTATAGATTGTTTGCTGTATGATGCACCGAAGGCTATGATTTTCATATCGATTTGTTTTAAAGTCGTTTATCTACTCTTTCAGTTATTTCTTCAATCGTAACTCATAAAGATCGTTTCTCCGGTCTTTCAGATTTCGTACACAGCCATAGGTGTGCAATTCATTAAGCAAATCCAGATCTACATCCGATACCAGGATCATTTCCGTGTTTGGAGTGGCTTCTGCACATTTCCCATCGGTGGGGAAAGCAAAGTCGCAGGGAGTGAAAACTCCGGACTGAGCATACTGGATATCCATGTTGTGCACCCGCGGAAGATTCCCCACGCTGCCGGCTATCACCACATAGCATTCATTTTCAATGGCTCGTGCCTGGGCACAGATCCGTACCCGGGAATAGCCGTTTTGCGTGTCGGTCAGGAATGGTACAAAAAGGATCTGCATACCCTGATCGGCCATGATCCGCGGAAGTTCGGGATATTCTACATCGTAGCAGATCAGAATTCCGACTTTTGCACAATCCGTATCAAATGTTTGGATGATTTTACCTCCGGAAAGCCCCCAGCTCTTGGTTTCATCAGGCGTGATATGTATCTTTTCGTAGGTGTCGAACGTCCCGTCACGACGGCAAAGAAATCCTACATTATACAGGTCATCTCCACGAAGTTGAGGCATACTGCCCGTAATAATATTGATGTTGTAGCTGATGGCCAGATTAATAAAGCGTTTGCGCGTTTCGTTGGTGTATTGAGCCAGCTGTCGAATGGCCTGTGATTCTCCCAGATGGTTGTATTTAGCCATTAACGGAGCATTGAAATATTCGGGAAAAAGCACGAAATCACTTTTGTAGTCGGATACGGCATCCACGAAAAACTCGACCTGCTCAAATACGTCATCGATCGAATTGTAGGTACGCATCTGCCATTGAACCAGTCCCAACCTGATACTAGTTTTCGGAGGAATGAATTCCTGTGTGGGAGGCTGATAGTAGATATTGTCCCATTGTAACAGGCAGGCATAGTGTTGGGATTCTTCGTCGTTGGGCAGGTAGTTGGTCATTACCTTGCGCACGTGGAAATCGTTGGACAGTTGGAAGGTGAGTACCGGGTCGAAAATCTCTTTTTTACGTACCTTTTGAATATACTCTTTAGGTCGCAAATCATCGGCGTATTTGTGGTAATTGGGGATTCTTCCGCCAAACATGATGGCCTTCAGATTCAGAGTTTCACAAAGTTCTTTGCGATATTCGTACATTCTGCGTGCCAGACGAAGTCCGCGGTAATCCGGATGGATAAAGACTTCGATTCCGTAGAGAATATTTCCCTTAGGATTATGTGTGTCAAAAGTTTCCTGCCCGGTGACAGAGGCATAGGTATGGTCGTCTTTCACTATGTCGTAATCCACAATGATAGAAAGGGCGCATCCCACTATCTTTTTATTAACCACAGTGACAATCTGCCCTTCCGGAAAGATTTGGATTAATTTCTCAATCTGCTCGCGCGACCAGAATACATCACTTCCATCGGAGTAAGTTCTTCTAAACGATTGTACTAGCTGGTTGTAGTCCTCAATTTGTAAGGAACGGACTATTACTTTGTTTATTCTGGGCATCGATTCCATAATGCTACCGGTTTAGTTCTCCAAAGTAAAACAAATGGAAGGGGAAAAAGGATTTGATATTTCATTCCGGACTTCCCGTTTATCGCTATTGGTGGCTTCGGCGAACAAAGAAAGACCGGATGTAATGCCGGCAAAACTTTATGTAATCCATACGCAAGGTATGTAACCATCGAAAAAACATTGGAGCTACACGCAAAAACGTTTTTTGCAATCTGTGAGTAAATTTGTATCAATCAATATTTAAAGGAAAAACAGCCATTTATAGAAACAACCCTTCAACCTTATATAAAATGAAAACACTTGATGATTTAAAAACCCAATTACAAAGCGCCTCTTCGATTGAGGAAAAGATTTCTATCCGAATCCGTATCATTGAGCTGAAACGTGAATTCAAAAAGTCCAATCATTCGATTTCTCCCATCACTGATTTGCTCGAGCGAATTCAGCAGGGTAAGAAACTCTCTTTCAGCTAGCAAATGGATGAATTATTCCGGTTTAAAAGGGCTTATTCGCTCCTTGAACCGGAATAGATCTCCCGAATTCTTCATGGTAACAGATTCTTTCTATTGCTCTTTCTTTCTCAGGATAATTCTGGACCTGTAATTGATGGATGCTTTGTCTAACAAAGCCATGAATTCGGCGTAATCACTTTCATTATAAACCCCGGAGGGTAAGAATAACTGCTGAGAGATCAGAATTTCAGAGTCTTTTATTTTTATCCTGGAATCAAATTGTCCGAATTTCGATTGTAACTTTTCCGAAGCAGGCATTGCTTCAATATCATACCCGACTGGAATTTTAATAGAAAGACTGTCAATATATTTGTATCCGATAGATACTTTTATATTGTGCCGGCGATTTGATTCCCGGACCCATTGGTTCATGCTACGGTATGGATTAACCGGGATAAATATTCGGGTTCCTGTCTTATTTCCATACATAGGTGTTATCCACGAAAAATCAACAGATAGTTCTGGTAATGCAGACTTGTTTTCTTTTGTCTGAATTGATCCAATCGTGACATTCGGCAAATCAATATCTTCTCTCAATACATCGGCCTGTTCCGTTGACTTCATCCCGATCATATTGTCATTGTTGTCATACATTTTTACCCGGTAAATTTTTTGAGAAGATACTTTTGCGCTACCATCCTGATTTAACGTTATGGTTGCCCGGTTTTTTTCAATATTCAACGAGTCGGGATAGTTCGGAAGATGACAGATACTGCCACTATTATTATTAATTACCAACGCATCATGACCGGCAATCCCGTTGTGTATGAAACCGAACGGAACATTGGGATTGGTACACTCCAACCATAAGGTGTCGTTCGCCAGCGGAACCTGCAGAATAGCATGATTCATCTGATTGGTGCTCGAATAATCCCTGAAAATGGTCTCTCTCTGTTTGTCGTAACGGATATAAATCAGATTAGATTTGATGCCTGCCACTTCAAGCATCGCTTTCAGGTAATTCGATAACCCTTTGCAATCGCCAAATCCCGTTTTGCATACTTCGGCAGCCGGTATGGGTTGCAGCCCTCCGATTCCCAGCTGGATACTGACATAACGGGTAGTTTTTCCCAGATAATCATAGAGTATTTTTACTTTCTCCCGATCTGATTTTGCATTTTGGGTTAGCTCCCTGATCTTATTCTTTGTTGCATCGGTAAGAATATCCCTGTTTTTCAACAAACTAGAAAGCCATTTACTTAATGATTGCCAATCCGTATTGTCTCCGGTGTAATCATCAAAAACAAAGTGTCGGGGATTTGAGAGTAAATAGGGAACGATAGCCAATAATCCGGGACTAAACTTTTCTGTCTCAATAGCACTTCTGTTTTCTATTTTCCAGGTATAGGTGGCTGTATTCTTTATTTTAGTGATTAGAGGCTTCTCGGTCATATTGACCGCCTTTTGTCTATATAACAAAGTGTCCGGTAGTATTAAACGAAAATCAGCTTTCATCACTGACATATTATATTCACTTTGAGGACAAAAAAACGGGAAAGAGAGTATCCCGTTTTTGTAGCCGACCTCGTACTCATATTCAATGGTAAAAGGGTATACCGGTGACTGACAGTCAAAGAAATATTTCTTATCATCATTAGCCAGATCGCTCGACCAGTTTGTGTTTTGCAGAGCTGAATAACCGAATTTCTTTATGAGAACTCCGTTTGAGTTGTACAATTGAGCTGAAAAGCTTTTCAATGCATGGAATCTGTCTGCTGTATAACTGAAATCGGCCATCTCTTTTCCTTTTTTGTCGAGAATAGTGATCGCGAAAATTCTCTTTTCGGTGCCGTTGACCGGAGATTTGTACTCAAATTCTGTACTTTCATGTCTAATCACTCCATAAGCGCTTTTTATTAGAGAATCGGGGATGGAAGAGATACTTAAATCGGAACGGTTAGCAGATCTTATGCTAACCGTTGATAAAATGAATACTATAGCAGATATACTTATTTTGTATTTCATGTGATTATTATTTATTTGAAATCGCGGGGAACCCTACATATAGAGGACCGACTCTTTGTCGTAGCCCTTATTATATGCTCATTTAGTGGTTAATTTGTTTTCTTCAAAACGATCAGGTCTGCATTTTTCGAAGCAACCTGACCGAAGAAGTCACGAATGGCTGCATAATAGTTTTGAGGAAAAATCGTTTGATTTAATTCAAACTTATAAAGCAACTGAATTTTATTACCCTCCTGCGTTACTTGATAGGCACAAGTTCCCAGATTGTCCGTGATTGCGATCTTAAAAGGTTTGGGTAGTTCTTCTACCTGATAATTGTCCGGGATATAAATAGTGGAGTTCATTAATACCGAGTAGGGGTAGTTAAACTCGATCGGTAACTTTCTTTCAGCCTGTGTAAATTCGTTTTTTGAGATATGTGTCATCACCATCGGGTTGATGTAGAGGTGCTTTGAGTTCGCATCAAATTTTCTCGTGAATTTCATATTCACTTTTACTTTGTTAGAGGTCAACTCAGTACCTTTTACTTCAAAACTATCTATTTTATTGATTTGGTTTCCCAACTTAAATTTTTCGATGAAATCAGCCGGATCTTTAGCCTGGCTATAGTTGTTTTTGAATGAGTAAGCCATTTGGTTCCCGAATAAAGAATTGGAGCTGCAATCAAAAGACCCATCCCGATTCAGATGGCTTACTTGAATTGTGAGTTGCATATTCTTCATCAGGCTGGTAAGATCAACCCATTTACCGCTTTGTTCCAGATCGAAGTACCATGCTCTGTCGACTAACAAATTAACAGGAAGCATGTTTAATCCTCCGTAATTAGAGGAACCATCCATATAATAAGTGGAGCCATCTTTTGTTTTCGCCCCGACGATAAAAGTATTTAGCTTGTTAATAGAAGGGTGGGTATAGGGTAAACGACCATGTGGACGTGTACTCATCAATACAGGAGATGCACTTATACCCATATCGTTTAATGCGCAGATCAAAGCTGCATTGATTTGGGCATTATTCCCGATTCCGGTTCTAAAAACTTCCCTTGGATCATTATCTATAAAAGAATAATTATCATTCCAACGAATTTTACTTTTTACATAGCTGTAAATGGCCTCGATTTTCGATTTATCGTCTTTCAATGAGCCGGTTATTTCCGCCAACTCTTTTTTATAGGGCGTGGAATACTTTAAATTTCCTACGAAATAGGTTTCTGTTTTCAGGGTTTTCTCTACATCTTCCCAGCTTTTGGCAAAAGGCCTGTATTTATCGTTTGGAAATCTAGTACCATCGAGTTCGAACCCAATGCCTGTTCGGAAGTCCTCGGCACACCATACATTTACCTCGTTTTTCAGAGCCGGTAAGTCTTTCGCTTCATAGGTGATGTTGCGTGTAGAGCAAGAAATGTTGGGTTCGCCGGTTGTGGTATTGGTCACTGCAAATTCCTGAGTTTTGCCTTTCTCCGTGACTTTGACATGTTCATATCCTTTGACATTCATGTTATAGGCAAAATACTCAGGGATCGTTACTTCATAACGGCTATTCATCACCGGGATATTTTCCTGCATAGACCAATCGGGAATGTCATAATAGAGTAGTGATGACTTGAAGAATTTATATTCGATTACTGAGCCGACTTTCACATTGGGAATGCTGAACTTAATCCTATGGTATTGAGAGTTAAGCTCTTCGTCGAAGATGTATTGTTTTTCGAGTTTTGTTTTTACTACTTTACCATCTTCTATATTGTAAGACCAAGCTTCAATACCTGATATATTTTCTTTCAGATCATTATTCTTGTAAAAATAGTCCAATGTAATATTGGCTTCATTTTCCCCCTCTTTTTTAAGTATCTTGATTTTCTTTTTAAAGGTAGTTTCGACCCTGAACTTATTATTTAGATATTCATATCCCGTATTTCCATCCTGATAAATTACTACCGCTGAAGCGGCCGAATCTTTGGGATATACGTTCATCTTTAGTTCGTCATTGGTAATTTTACCATACACAAGACTTATCTCTTGAGCATTTGATGTAGCAATGAATAAAAAGCTGACTAATAGATGGATGTAAGATTTTATCATAATATTGTTGTTTTTTAAAGTTCTATGGATTGCTTCTGAATACAGAAATGATTCTGCTGTGGTTGTATTAATCTGTATTTATATTGTTCGAATCATTCTAAAGGTAATAAGCTCTTTTCGTTTTTTATAATGCAAACCTATTCATAATAATCCTTTTTACAAAGAAAAATATTTACATATTTAGTGCAAATGAAACTAAGTTTTACAAAGCGTGTTATTTTGATGATAAGGCGAACGCGAAAAATGTATAATCGAAGCAGATTACTTTCATGGAGACAAGAAAAGGGATGATAATCGGAGAAGGACAAAGTTATTTGACAAGGATTGGATAGATAGTCACAGCAAATTGATATTCTCCTTTTCCCAATTATCCAACTGGCTTATTATTTGATTGAATCTAAAATACAAGGAGGAGTAGACATATGAAAGCTGATAATTATCACACACTAAAATCCGGTATCTTCTTTATAAACCACCGAGTAAGTAGATTGTACCGGATTAGTTAGAAAAAAAAAGCGGCTTCAATCCCTCGATTGAAGCCGCTTCACAATACTAATATGTAAGAATTATTTATCCAGCGGTTTTACATTACCCGTACCGATAATGGTAGATTTCACTTCCGGTTTTCCGCGGTAGTAAATATTGCCGGTTCCGAAGATAGAGGCTTTCAGCATTTTCTGTACATTACAACCGATATTTCCGTTGCCTTTCAGGCTACAGCCTGCATTTGAAGCGACAAGTTCATCGGCGCGGATTTCACCGCCGCCTACTACGCTGTACTTAGCTTCTACAGCTTTACCTTTCACCAAAACGTCGCCAGAACCGGTAAGCAGGCTTACTTTCAGTTCGTTGCAGTCCAGGTTAGTCATTTTGATTTGTCCACTGCCGGAAATCGCCAGTTTCAGATCCTGAGACTTAATCTCATCTTTGCATTCCACAATTACCGAACCGGTAATGTCAATGACATTAATAGCAGGAGCATAGACATAAATCATCAGCAGTCCGTTTTCCACGTTTGCCATGTTGATGTACTTGATGGATAGCGACTCTTTTTTGCTATCGGAAACCACATCGAGCAAGTGTACAACGTTTTCCTCACCATAAATCTTTACAATACCTGCAGAATCGGGATTGGTCGAATAGATTACGTTGGCTTTAACGTGTGAAACTGTCAGTTTTTTAAAGTTGTCCACTTTTTTGGTAATGGTCACGTACTTATTGTTTCCCACTACTTTTTTACCGATTTGAGCTTGCATACCCAGTGCAAACATCACGAACAGAGCAATTAACAGATTAATTCTTCTCATTGTATGGTCATTTAGTTAGTGTTTTCAGCCGTCGGCTTTCACTCTTTGACTTTAAAAGTCTAAAGCGGTTTAATGTTTATCTCAACGACTAATCTTTTCAATTATTATTATTTTCAGCAGAAGCGATCAGTTTATAAATTGCCATACCTGACAATAATATCGTCAAAAATATGAAATAGGTCTTCCACATGTTCGGCACGAAGCATCGCAATGCGGGTCTCTTTGAAGTTAGGAATACCTTTGAAAAGAGGGGTAGCTGCCAGGTGGCGGCGGATATGGAGGATGCCGCGGCGTTCGTCCAGGCGTTCCACGCTTTGAATAACCTGTTGACGCAGGATTTCCATCTTTTCGGCAAAGGAGATAGGAGGTAGGTGTTCTCCCGTTTCCAGATAGTGCTTCACCTCTTTGAAAATCCAGGGGCGGCCAATAGCGCCACGGCCGATCATAATGGCATCGACTTCGTGAAGGTCAAACATCTCTTTGGCCATTTCAGGGGTAACAATATCCCCGTTTCCGATGATCGGGATGTGTATGCGGGGATTGTTTTTTACCTCGCCTATAAGTGTCCAGTCGGCCTCGCCGGTGTACATCTGGCTACGCGTGCGACCGTGAATGGCCAATGCCGCGATGCCGCAATCCTGCAGTTGTTCGGCCAGATCGACAATGATCTTCGAATCGTTGTCCCAGCCCAGGCGGGTCTTAACGGTGACCGGGATATTTACAGCATTTACTACTGCGCGGGTAATTTCCAGCATTTGAGGGACATTGCGCAACATGCCTGCTCCGGCACCTTTACCTGCTACCCGTTTAACAGGACAACCGAAGTTGATGTCGAGAATATCGGGTTTGGCTTCTTCACAGATCCTGGCTGCCTCTACCATGGCATCGGTATCTTTGCCATAGATCTGAATGACTACCGGGCGTTCATCGTCGCTGATGGTCAGTTTTTGCTGTGTTTTGCTGACGTTGCGAACGAGTGCGTCGCACGAAACAAACTCCGTGTAAACCATATCGGCTCCGAACTTTTTACACATAAGACGGAAAGAGGGGTCGGTGACATCTTCCATGGGTGCAAGAAATATGGGGCGTTCCCCTAAGTCGATATTTCCTATTTTCATCTATTGTTCTTTTTTATGATGCGGCAAAGATACCCCAAGAGCAGAAATTTTCCAATTCCGGTCTCGCAAATAAAGTGAAAACTCATTACACGTTGCACGTTACACGGAGAACCACAGAGAATTCCCAGAGACTATTTTATGATTTCTTGGTGTAACCCTGTGTGTTTTTCACAGAGAAACTCCGTGGTTCTCTATGACTTCTCTGTGTAAGAATTTTATTTCTGACTCTCCGTCAAATTTACAAGCTTGCCAATTGATCCGCCAGTTTTTGTACATGATCTTTGGCTCGTTGCAATACTGCCTCTTTACCGTGTTGCATAGCCGCCATCGAATAGGCAACGTTGAGGTCCACAAACTCCATTTGGGTCAGGTTGATAGTTTGAATGACAGGGATCAGTACATCTGAATACCCGTGATATGGGGTATTGCTCGACTAACAGAATGCTTAATCTCTTTTCGTTAGCAGTTTAACACCCTTTTTTGCAAGTTTATCGATTTGTGTTAGATTCTGATTCTGTATTTAATGAAATTTGTATCGAAATTAATGTGATACGAAGCTTTCCGATGTGATGTTGTGTTTAAATTAGTTAACCAGAAAACACTATTCTTCCCCAGGGTGTTAAACTAATCAAACGAAGTGTTTTTTATGCATCTTAGAAACTCAGAGTATGATAAAAGTTTCCAAAGTTTGTATTGTGAATGAGTGAAATGACTTCCGAACAGACAGAGATCGCGCGACGAGTGCGCGATCTCTTTTTTCGTTACCATATTTAAAGTGTAATGATGGACGATGTGTCGAGATCGTCAGGCATGTCGTAAAAGATGTTGGATCTTCTCTTCCAATGGATGGATTGAATATCAAAACCAACCCTACAGCTCCATAAAATAGATAATGGGTGAGGCATCTCAGACATTGACGAAAAAAAATCTGCAATTAAATATTTCAAAACTATATGAATGAATTGAATAGAAAAAGAATCTTACTTTGGCTGTTGACAACTATCTCGGTTTGCCCATGGCTGACGGCGCAGGAAAAGACCTTGTCGCTGGAGCAGGCCAAACAGCTTGCCATCGAATACAATAAAACGATGCAGAATGCCAAACTTGATGTAGATATTGCCCGCAAAAAGGTGATGGAAACCACGGCGATCGGATTACCGCAGGTAACAGCCAAGGCAGATTATCAGCATATTTTCAAAGTGCCCGAATTTAGTTTTCCAATGAGTGGATTGTCGAAAGATCCACTTTTTTCTGATGAAAGTAAGTGGCCCTCGGGTTATAATGAAACAACTAAAGACACACCGGGCGGCTTAAATTTCTATTCTTACACTGGTCCCGGATATCCAATATCTCCTAAAGACAATACCGTCTTCACCCTTCAGGTTTCGCAATTGATTTTCAGCGGAGAATATCTGGTGGGTTTGCAGGCTTCCAAGGTGTACAAAACCATATCGGAGCAAGCCTTGACAAAAAATACCCTTGAGATCGGCGCTTCTGTTGAAACCACCTATTATATGGCTCTGACTCTTGCCGAGAATCTGAAAATTGTGAAACAGAATCTCGAATTGATGCAACAGATGTTGGGGCAGATGGAAGAGATGCACAAACGCGGATTTCTTGAAGATACCGAGGTTGATCAGTTGAGGGTGAATCAGCATTTGGTGAATAATCTGGCTATTTCATTGGAAGGACAAATGAAGACAGTGCATAACCAACTGAAATATCTGATGGGGATGGATATGGCTCAGAACCTTGATTTAACAGATAAGTTGGAAAATATAGTGTTAACGATCAATCCTTTTGCTGCCAATGAGTTTGATCCGTCTCAATACATCGACTATAAGATGATGGAGAATCAGGTGGCGGCTCAAAGGTTGATGCTGAAACGGGAACAAACCACTTTTTTACCCACAATTGCCGCCTTCTACCAACACCAGGAAAAACAGAAACAGCCGGCGCTTGATTTTCAGCCGAAAGATGTATTGGGCGTTACTCTCTCTCTCCCCATTTTTACCAGCGGTAGCCGACTTATGAAAGTAAAGCAAGCTAAAATGGAACTTCAGAAAGCAAATAACAGTCGTGACCAACTCAGGGACGGACTGGCGCTCAAATTTCAATCCCAAAAGTTGAATTACGAAACCGCTTACAATACTTTTTTGAATCAACAGAAGAGCACCGAACTGAGTCGTAAGATTTTTGATAAAACGGCCCTGAAATTGAAAGAGGGCGTTTCATCAAGTCTTGATCTGACACAGGTGCAAAGCCAATACCTGTCCTCAGTGAGCAGTTATTACAATGCTGTGTTTAACCTGCTGAATGCCCGTGTGGAATTGCAGAAATTAATGCAGTAATTATTCAGGATTGGGGGGATGAAACATAGAGGGAATAAATCAGGGAAATAATAATCGAAAAATAATAGATCAATGATAACCAACTACAAGAGAATAGTTTTGGCTTTGCTAACGGTAACGATGCTGGCCGCTTGTCATTCAGACAAAAACAAGAAACTTATCGAGCTGAAAAAGCAGCAGCAGACACTATCCGAACAGATTGCTCAGCTTGAAAAAGAGATCGCAACCGACGGTCTGGATTCATCTAAAATAGATGACGGCATTCTGGTGAAAACAGAGGTGATAGCGTCTCAATATTTTACCCATTCGATTGAGGTGCAAGGTGCTCTCGACGGCGAAGAGAATGTGAAGGTTTATCCCGAAGGACAGGGTGTCGTAACTCAAGTGTTGGTGAAAATGGGTAGTTCGGTACGCAAAGGCCAGGTGATTGCCCAACTGGACGATAAAGCTTTGCGGAAAAGTATGAAACAGACCGAAACCCAATATAAATTGGCTTGTGACCTGTATGAGCGTCAGAAAAATCTATGGGAGAAAAAGATTGGATCTGAAGTACAATACCTTCAGGCAAAAACTCAAAAAGAAGCGCTCGAAAGCGGTTTGGCTGCTGTTCGTGAACAGTTGGATTACCTTACCATCAAATCCCCCATCAACGGTACGGTGGAAGATCTTCCCTTAAAAGTGGGAATGTCTGCTTCTCCCGCTATGCCTGTGGCTACGGTGATTAATTTTTCTTCAAATAAAATCGTGGCAGATGTTGCCGAAGCGTATAACAAAAGTATCAGTGCCGGGGATTCGGTTGCTATCTGGTTTCCCGATCTGAAGCTGGAAGTGAAAAGTACCATCTCGAACGCCAGTAAATATATCAATCCCGTCAATCGTTCCTTCAAGGTTGAGGTTCGTCTTCCATCGAAACTAAAAAATCTGAAAGCCAATATGATTGCCGTGTTGAAAATCATTGACTATAAAAATAAATCGGCGTTGGTGGTTCCCGTCAATCTGGTACAGAACGATTCGAAAGGATCCTACCTCTATCTCCTTAGTGATGGAGGGAAAGAGAAAACAGCTCACAAACGTTACATTACACAGGGGATGACCTATAACGGTATGGTAGAAGTCGTTTCGGGATTGACTGTTGGTGATAAAATCGTTACTGTTGGTCAGTTGGGATTGAGTGAAGGAGCGAAAGTAAAAGAATAAAAAGAAGCTGAAGTGATTCAGAAACGTAGAACGTATGACGTAAAACGTATAACCCAATACACATGGATAAGAAATTAAAAAACTTCAAACCGACCAGTTGGTCCATCGACAATAAGACCAGTATTTATGTTCTGGTGCTTATTTTGATGATCTTCGGAATGGTAAGCTATAATCGCATCGCCAGGGAGCAGTTTCCCGAGATTGTGATCCCCAAGCTAATTGTCAGCACGGTTTATCCGGGAACTTCTCCGCAGGATATGGAGAACCTGGTGACACGGCCATTAGAGAAAAACCTGAAATCAATCAATGGCGTAAAAAAGATTGAAAGCAATTCATTGCAGGATGTCAGCTCCATCATTGTCGAGTTTCAGACCGATGTAGATCAGGCAGATGCCAAACAAAAGGTAAAGGATGCAGTAGATAAAACAAAAAAAGATTTACCATCAGACCTACCTTCCGATCCCAATGTAATTGAGATCGATTTATCCCAGATGCCTATTCAGACGATCAACTTGTCGGGTGATTATCCGCTCGACCAATTGAAGAAATATGCAGAAGAGGCTCAGGATCGTATAGAAGAGTTACCTGAAATTACCCGCGTGGACATTGTGGGCGGTTTGGAAAAAGAAATCCAGGTGAATCTCGATATGTACAAAATGCAATCTTTTAACCTGACTTTCAATGATGTGAGCAATGCTATTGCTTATGAGAATATGACTATTTCGGGTGGATCAATAGCACAGCAGGGAATGAGCCGCAGTATCCGTGTAGTGGGTGAGTTCAAGGATATTGAGACACTGAAAAATCTGGTGATCAAGGCATCAGGTGGTGGATTGGTCTTCCTCAAGGATGTGGCTGAAGTGAAAGAAGGTTTCAAAGACCAGGACAGTTATGCTTACATGAACGGCAAAAACGTATTGGCACTTAATGTAATCAAAAAAAGCGGTCAGAACCTGCTGGGCGCTTCCGACAAAATCAAGGAGGTGATGGCCAGGTTGCAAAAAGATAAGTTTCCCAAAGATGTCAGTGTCGTTGTTTCCGGAGATCAGAGCAAATATACCCGCACCACGGTAGCCGATCTTGAGAATACCATCATCATCGGATTCCTCTTGGTAATCATTGTGTTGATGTTTTTTATGGGAGTCACGAATGCCTTTTTTGTGGGGCTTTCCGTGCCGCTTTCGATGGCATTGTCAATGATTGTGATTCCGGGCATTGACTTTACGCTGAATATGATGGTGATGTTTGCCTTCATATTTGCGTTGGGGATTGTGGTGGACGATGCTATTGTGGTGATTGAAAATACCCACCGAATCTATATGCAAGGAAAGATGTCTATCGTACAGGCTGCGAAGATGGCGGCTGGTGAGGTATTTGTGCCGATTCTTTCGGGAACGCTGACCACGCTTGCACCGTTCTTCCCGTTGGCTTTTTGGCCGGGGGTTATCGGTAAATTTATGGTCTTCATCCCCGTTACCATCATCATCACGCTCTTTGCATCATTGATTGTGGCATATATCATCAATCCGGTGTTTGCCGTAACCTTTATGAAGCGTGACGAAGAACACCACGGTATGCAACGCAACCGTATGTGGATCATTTCAGGGGTTATTCTGTTTTTGGCACTCCTGATGCATCTCGGTCATTTGCGGTTACCGGGCAATCTGTTGTTGGTCTTTGTATTCAGTTTTGTGATGCACAATTTGTTTGGATATAAGGTGTTGCTACATTTTCAGCACTATCTTATTCCCCGGATGCTTGAAGCTTACGAAAAGCTGTTGCGTTTCCTTTTGCAAAAACGTCGCCCGGGAATCATGATGTGGAGTCTGGTGATATTGTTTTTAGTTACAATTATATTGATGGGGAAATTCCCACCTAAGATAGTCTTGTTTCCGGATAATGAGCCAAACTCCGTCAATACCTTTATTCGTATGCCGGTGGGAACTGACGTGAAAGTAACCGATAGTCTTGCAAAGGTAGTTGAAGCCCGAATCATGAACGTGTTGGGTAAAGACAATCCCATCGTGGAGTCGGTGTTGACCAATGTGGCATTGAGCGCGTCTGAAAATCCTTTCGATGCCGGAACCAAAACATCACATAAGGCCAAGGTAACAGTGAACTTCGTTGAGTTTGCCCACCGTAAGGGGCAAAGTACAAACGACTATATGGAGCGAATCCGTCTGGCTGTGAAGGGTATTCCCGGCGCGGAGATTAACGTGGCCAAAGAGCAGGGTGGGCCTCCTACAGGTAAGCCGGTGAATATCGAGGTCAGCGGTGATAATCTGGAGGATCTGATGAGCACCAGTAGTCATTTAATCCAGTATCTCGATTCGTTGCAAATACCGGGAGCCGATAAATTTAAAACAGAATTTGAAAGTACCAAACCGGAGATCATAGTCAACCTTGATCGCATGCGAGCCAATATGGAAGGGGTTTCGACCGGACAGGTGGGGGGAGACCTGCGAACAGCGGTATATGGTAAAGAAGCGTCCAAATATCGAGAAGGAGAAGATCAGTATCCTATTAATGTACGATATTCGGAAGAACAACGCAAGAATATTGACCGCCTGATTAATACCCGCATTACTTATCGCGATATGAATTCGGGGCAGTTGCGCAGCATTCCGCTATCGGCAATGGCTACTATTAATTATCAAAATTCAGTGGGTGGAATTACCCGTCTGAATGTAAAACGCGTGATTACGATTAACGCAAACGTGATTACCGGATACACGGCGAACGAAGTGCTCGAAACCGTTCAACGCAATTTGACCCATTTCTCAAAACCGGATGGTATTGACATAAAAATCACAGGAGAACAGGAGGATCAGAAAGAGTCATCTTCATTTCTGGGTATGGCTATGATGCTGGCTCTGTTTATGATTATTTTCATTCTGATCACGCAGTTCAATTCCATATCGAAAGCGCTTATCATTATCTCGGAAGTCATTTTTAGTTTGATCGGGGTATTTGCCGGTTTTATGCTTTCCGGGAATCCGATGTCCATCATCATGTCGGGGATGGGGATCGTGGCGTTGGCCGGTATTGTGGTGCGAAACGGAATCTTGTTGGTGGAGTTTACCGATGTGTTGATGGCGGAAGGCTTGCACCCGCGGGAAGCCATGATACAGGGAGGTAAAACGCGTATTACACCGGTGCTGTTAACTGCGATTGCAACCATTCTGGGATTGATCCCGTTAGCAATCGGTTTCAATATCGACTTCGGCTCGCTGCTCAGAACCGGCAATCCGCATATCTTCTTCGGCGGTGACAATGTGATGTTCTTCGGCCCGCTTTCCTGGACCATTGTTTACGGATTGAGCTTCGCCACATTCCTCACGCTGATCATGATCCCGGTGATGTATCACATCACTTACGCTCAGAATATTTTCTTCAAACGTTTCATTTTAAAGATAAAACACGGAGATAATTTCCTTAGAAAACTGTTTTAGTGTAAATATAGCAGATTATTGTAACGCCCGATGGCCGTATTGGTTATCGGGCGTTTTTCTGATTATTAAGGAATAGTATAGTTTTGTTGAAAATAATGAACGGCCAATCAAATAGTTGTTGACTACAAATAAAACCACTACATTTGGCGCAAATTTTCAAAATCCTTGCCCCCTTGAAACAGATAAGAAACACAATTGTCACTTTATTGGATTGGCTGCATCGTCCATTTAGTAAGTTCATTCCACTGGAGACCTTTCGGTATGCTGCTTGTGGTGGAGGCAATTCCGCATTTGATATTGTGCTTTACTTCTTATTTTACCATTTCCTTTTAGGTGAAAAGATTTTACATCTGGGTTTTGTGGCGATCAGTCCGCACATTGCCGCGTTTTTGCTGGTGTTTCCCATCACTTTTTCGACGGGCTTTTTATTGGGTAAATACATCACCTTTACCCAGTCAGAACTTGGAGGACGCATTCAGCTTTTCCGTTACGGGGTGACTGTGGCCGGTTCTATTGCTCAAAACTATATTTTCCTCAAACTCTTTGTCGATTATTGCCACTTCTTTCCCACTGTGTCCAAGATGCTGACTACGGTGATTGTCGTGACGTACAGTTATTTCACACATAAGTATTATTCGTTCAAGACAGCAACAGGAAGTGAAATGGTTTAACCTCCTCTCTTTATTATATTCAGCTGCGGGAAAATAGCATTCAGGCTACTTTCCCGCAGTTTGCTATATCCTAATGGCAATCACTCAGGATTGCCCTCTAACATCCCTCCCGATTTATTAAAAAACCACAAGAGTAAAGTCCTTACTTTCGAATGACGTATCTTTGTAAACTATTTATCAATCAAATAGCATGGAGAGAGTCAGAAAACCGGATTGGTTGAAGGTCAGGCTGGGTGATAACGAACAGTTTACACACACCAGGCAATTGCTGGAGGCGCAGGGTCTGCATACCATTTGCACGAGCGGACGTTGTCCCAATCTGGGCGAATGCTGGGGGATGGGCACCGCTACGCTGATGATTGCCGGGGAGATCTGTCCCCGATCCTGTAAGTTTTGCAATACGCTGACGGGTAAACCCTTGCCGCTCGATCCTACAGAGCCGATGCGCGTGGCACAGACAGTACAAAAGATGCAGCTCCGGTATGCCGTGATTACCTCGGTTGATCGAGACGATTTACCTGATCTGGGAGCCAGGCATTGGGCGGAGACCATCCGGGAAGTACGTGCGCTCAATCCTGAGACTAAGGTTGAGGTGTTGATTCCCGATTTTCAGGGGAGAAAAGAGTTGCTAGACCTGTTATTGGATGCCCATCCCGATGTGGTGGGGCATAATCTGGAGACGGTGCGCCGATTAACTCCGGAGGTACGTAGTGCTGCGAAATATGATATGTCTTTATCCGTCTTGAAGCATATCTCCGGGCAGGGCTTTTCTGCCAAAACAGGGCTGATGCTCGGATTGGGTGAAACAGAAGGGGAGCTTTTACAAGCGCTGGATGACATTGTGGCGACTGGTTGTCACCGTCTCACCCTGGGCCAATATTTGCAACCGACACGCAATCATTTGCCGGTTACTGCTTATATTCACCCGGGTAAATTTGCTGAATATAAACGGATTGCTTTGGAGAAAGGCTTTATGTATGTAGAAAGCGGACCGCTGGTGCGGTCATCGTATATGGCTCACAGGACCTCCCCCAGCCCTTCCGAAGGAGGGGTGGAAGAGGCGTAAGTTGCTTTTATTTACTCAAAATATAACTCATGGCTCTATCTCCCTCCCCTTGGGGGAGGGTCGGGGTGGGGCCTATTATTAATTTTTATTTTATGGATCAATCAAAAGCAGGAACGGACTTTAAATCCGCAACTGAAAACGGAATCAAAAAACTGTTTATCGAAACCTACGGCTGCCAGATGAATGTGGCTGATAGTGAAGTCGTGGCTTCTATTATGGAAATGGACGGCTATTCATTGACTGACTCTCTCAACGAGGCAGATGCCGTGTTTGTCAATACCTGTTCGATTCGCGATAACGCCGAGCAAAAGGTGGTACAGCGTCTCCATTATTTTAACTCATTACGCAAGAAGAAAAAGAATCTGGTAGTGGGGGTATTGGGCTGTATGGCTGAGCGAGTGAAAGAGGAGTTGATCAACGAGCACCGGGTGGATCTGGTGGTCGGCCCCGATGCTTACCTCGACCTGCCGAATCTGGTGGGTGCAGTAGAAAAAGGCGAAAAGGTTATTAACGTGAAGCTCTCGACTGATGAGACTTACCGCGAGATTATACCTTCACGTATCGGTGGAAACCGTATTTCGGGTTTCATCTCAATCATGCGCGGATGTAACAACTTCTGTTCTTACTGCATTGTGCCTTACACTCGTGGTCGCGAACGAAGCCGTGATGCCGAAAGTATCCTCAATGAGCTGAAAGACCTTCAATCCAGGAACTTTAAAGAAGTGACCCTGTTGGGGCAAAACGTAAACTCTTATCGTTTTGAGAAAGAAGACAAGGTGGTTGACTTTACCGGATTACTTCGATTGGTTGCTGAAGCAGCTCCTGATATGCGCATCCGTTTTTCAACATCCCATCCGAAGGATATGAATGATGAGACGTTGCAGGTCATTGCCGATTATCCCAACCTATGTACCCATATTCATTTGCCGGTACAGTCGGGTAGCACCCGCATACTCAAGCTGATGAATCGCCGCTATACCCGCGAGTGGTATCTGGAACGCATTGCCGCTATAAAACGGATTATCCCGGATTGCGGATTAACAACAGATGTATTCAGCGGTTTCCACTCTGAAACGGAAGAAGACCATCAGGATACCTTATCGCTGATGCGCGAAGTGGGTTTTGATACTGCTTTCATGTTTAAATATTCGGAACGTCCGGGAACCTATGCTTCAAAGCATTTGGAGGATAATATCCCTGAGGATTTAAAGGTAAAACGTTTGCAGGAAATCATTGAACTGCAGAATCAACTTTCACACGAGAGCAACCAACGAGACATCGGTAAAACGTTTGAAGTATTGGTAGAAGGTTTCTCCAAACGTTCACGGGAACAGTTGTTTGGTCGGACACAACAAAATAAAGTGGTGGTTTTCAATAAGAATAATCACCATATCGGTGAAATAGTGAAAGTAAAGGTGCTGGAAGCGAGTTCTGCTACACTTATAGGAGAAGCTGTTGAATAACAGGTCAGTTTTAACATCGTTTCTTTATCAACATTGAGAAATATAATTATTTTTGTGCATTGTATTATTTAAAAGAAAAGCACGAGAATATTAACAATTTGATATTTAGACCATGGAAAACAAAATCTTTGCAGGAGAACGGATTAAAAGCGTACGCGAAACGAAAGGTATTTCGCTGGAGGTTTTATCCGAAAGATCAGGGGTTGATGCAGATCTTTTAAAGAAGATCGAGGAATGCAAAGGGTTGCCTTCCATTGCTCCTTTAGTGAAGGTAGCACGGGCTTTAGGTGTGCGTCTGGGAACGTTTCTGGACGATCACATTGAAATAGGGCCTGTAGTTACTACTCGTGATCAGGTTGAATTGGGCTTCAGTTTGGGGACAGCTTCCTCCAAACGGAGAGATATGCAGTATTTTTCGCTTTCACAATCAAAAGCGGGGCGGCATATGGAATCCTTTGAGATTAATTTCGAACCGAGCTCTGAAGCTGATTTTGTATTGTCATCGCACGAAGGTGAGGAGTTTGTCTATGTATTAGATGGTGCCGTAGAGATTAACTATGGCGAAGAAACATACCAACTCAAGGCCGGCGATAGCATATATTACGATTCGATTGTATCTCATCACGTGCATTGCGGAAGTGATACACCTGCCAAGATTTTAGCTGTTATTTATACTCCGATTTAATTTATTGGTTTAAGCGGAGGTTCAAAGCATATTTATAGTTTTGAACCTCCGCTTTTTTATGAATCAGAATGTTATCAATAGAATTCATACAGGCATTCTGTGGGAATGTTGGTCGTTGGGTGGTAGTGCAGGCTACCGTTAACGCAGGCCAGACTTTTGGCCATTGATCGAACGGAGCTTATGTTGTGCGAAACCATGAGGATGGCTATATTTTTTTCGATGTCATGTAATAAATCGTAGAGTTTTCCCTCTGAATCTTTGTCAAGATATGAGTTCGGTTCATCGAGGATCAGCAATTGCGGTTTTGCGACCAGAGCCCTGCCTAAAAATGTGCGTTGGAGTTGTCCGCCCGAAAGTTGATTTAAAGAGCGTTTTTTTAGTTTTTCAAGGTCAAGCTGTCGGATGATTTCTTCGGCAGCCTCTTTTTGAGCTTTATTGAATCGGTTGAATAAACCTCGTTCCCCGGCCAGACCGGAGAGAATGACCTCATATACGCTGATGGGAAAAGACTTGTCAATATTGTTGCTTTGGGGGACGTAACCGATACGAAGTTCGGAAACCTGTTTTCCGTTTTCGAAGAATTGAACCGAACCCGATTGCGTGGGAATAAGACCAAGCAAGGCTTTTAATAGAGTTGTTTTACCTCCACCGTTTGGTCCAATGATACCTATAAAATCATCTTTACCAATGGTCAGGTTGACGTTGCGCAATACTACTTTATCTTCGTATCCGACGGTCAGATCTTTTATTTCTACGATTCTATTCACTGGCTAAAGCTATGGCTATTTCAATAAGTCCTTTACTCCAATTATATGTAAGGGGATCTATTACCGCAATTTTACAACCGGCTTCCTGAGCCAATATCTGTGCGTTTTTGCTGTCAAACTCTTTTTGGATAAATATCACCCGTATGTGGTTCTTTTTAGCTACATCGATTAGCTGTTTCAGGTGTTGAGGGGTTGGCTCTTTTCCATTAAACTCGACACTGTACTGATCAAGTTCGTAATCGCGCGCAAAATAGGTGAGTGCCGGGTGATAGATCAGGAAAGAGCGATTTGGAGCATTCCTGAGTTTGTTGGTTAACAGACTGTCGGTCTGATCAATCTCTTTTGTGAGTTTATTATAGTTTCCGAGATAATAAACCCGATTGGCGGGATCAGAAGCAACGATTGCATTATATATGTTTCGGACCATTACGCGTGCTGTTCTGGGAGAGCTCCATATATGGGGATCTGGTCCGATATGCGAATGGCCTTCGGTATGAGAGTGTGCTGCCTCACATTCTTCTTCCGTGTCAATCAGATTTATGCCGGCCGAAGTCTTATAGATTTTCATTGCGGGTTGATTTTGAGCCAGTTTATCAAGCCATGCCAGTTCAAAGCCCAGGCTTCCGACTGCCAGATAAGCCTTGCTTTTACTGAGGGTGACCAATTGATTGGGGGATGGATCGTAAGATTCGGGATTTGAACCTGCAGGAACCATGCACATTACGTCCATCTTTTTCCCGACAATCTGATCGGCAAAGTATTTTAGGGGTAAAATAGTTACGGTGATTACCGGCTTTTCCTTCTTCTTTGACATGCAGGAAGGTAAGGATATTGCAATAAATCCGATAAGTAGTATGTAAATAGTCTTGTGATTCATTTTATTGAATGATTGTGAATCGTGTTTAACATATAAAACAACTACGGTTAATATATGTTTACTGATTGGCAAAGATAAGTGTTATAAATGATATTTACTTTCAATAAAGGTCTAAAAAACTATATCAACTAAGAAGATTTTGCTGCTTACATTGATATGGATAATCTTTTTGAAGGACGACATCGTCTGATGTACTGCATTTTGAAACATTCGCATCACGAAATTATGTTTACCTTTGCACTGTTATGAAACCTGAGATAATATTAGAAGAGACAAAAGATGGCACGCATACATTGTATGTGCCTGCTATGGATGAGCATTACCATTCGGTGAATGGAGCATGCCAGGAGTCAATGCATGTATTTATTGATGCCGGATTGCATCAAATCCAGGTCGAACTCATCCATATTCTGGAAGTTGGTTTTGGAACCGGACTAAATGCCTTTTTGACTTTATTGGAAGCTGAAAAAACTAATCAAACTATTCATTATACTTCCCTGGAATTATATCCGCTAAGTGACGAGGTAGTCATTCATCTTAATTACGGGAAAATGATTACCCCCGAAAAAGCAGATTTGTTTATAAAACTGCATCAGGCTGAGTGGGGTAGGGAAGTGCAGATTACACCAAATTTCTATTTGAGGAAAGTGAACTGTGATTTGTGCCAATATACGTTTGACCAAAGTTACGATTTGATCTATTTCGATGCGTTTGCTCCGGAGAAACAGCCGGAGATGTGGCAGCCGGAATTATTTCAACGCCTGTTTGATCATACTCGTTCGGATGGTATATTGACCACTTATTGTGCCAAAGGAGTTGTACGTAGGACAATGCAGGCAGCTGGATATAAAGTGGAAAGGTTACCCGGACCTCCCGGAAAGCGCGAAATGCTAAGAGCCGTAAAGTGAGAATCAATAAAAGCAGTTTCTAGAGTGGTATTATAAATGCAAAGGCGCAAGAATCAAAGATTAACTCTTTGTTTTTGCGCCTTTATTTAAGGTTTCAAAGTATCCTCTTCTCAGATTGCTTACTTTCCCTTTTATCTTAAAAGAGTTTGGTTATCCCATACACCATTTCCATCCAGATGATATAGCGGATAAACTTTCCGGCAAACATAGAGACTGAAACAATCCAGACATTGGCTCGAAGAAAGCCTAACGCTACGGCTATAATATCACCGATGCCAGGTAGGAAAACAAAAAAAGCCATAGCTGCTCCTTTGCCTTTCAACCAATTTTGCAGCTTATCGATCTTCGCTTGTTTGATTTTCAGATATTTCTCGATCCATTCCACTTTTCCGACGTAGCCGAGATAATAACAGCTCAGCCCTCCCAGGAAATTTCCCAGAGTGGCTGCCAGGGTACATCCCCACAGATTCATTCCTGCCAGAACCAGAGCGCTGAAAACTATTTCAGAGCTGAACGGCAGTATTGTGGCGGCTAAAAAGGCGGCTATAAATAGCCCGAAGTAGCCCCATTCGGCAAAATTCAGGATAAACTCCATAAGAATACCAAGGCGTAAGTAATTAATAATGCCTGGAATAAGAAGCTGGAAAAGCGCCCTTTAACTGATGCGAAAAGATGCGAAATCAGAAATGCGGAAATCAAATAGCTTAAGTAGATGATAGATCCGCTTCGTTGAAAATCAACGACAATCAATGCATAGGTACAGATTAAAATAAAAAACAGGAAGTTCAGATATGACTGACTTCTTATTTTATCATTGAAGCTGCTGAACATTGAATGTCCGATTGCAAATATTGTTGCTAATACGGTAATCCCGAGGTGGATCCATGTGAATAAGGAAACCTCGGTAAAGTTGATTATCCGAAAATCAACAATTGACTGGAGATAGTTGAGCAGAGGGGTGTAGTTATTGTGATATGCAAAATAGAAAAATGCAAACCAGTAAGGAGTCAGAATACCGATCAGCGAAGCCAAAAAACTACGGAAACTGAGGGTTTTCATCATGTACATCCCAATCCAGAATACCGGTAACAGATATACCGTCTTGAGCCAGAGTAAACTGGCAATAGACAGGAGTAAAGAAATGTCAAAAGCTTGTTTCTCGGCACGTGGCTGTTGGTAAGAGCCAAATAGAGAAGCTATGGCCATTAACAGCAATAGAGCGCCCAGACTTTCTCCCCAGTTACCCAGAAGATAGCTGTTTGTGATTAGAAGTAATCCTGTTATAAAAAAGGGTAATGAGGTGCGATTGCGGATAATGCTGAATCGGGTATCGGCGTGATTAAGCAAAAACGCAAACAGAACAAGAAAACCACCATCGAGACCTATGCGAACATAATTGTTTGGAATCAAAGGGGCTAAAATATTCGTAAATAGACCGAAATCGGGTTTAACGGGAATGGAATGGGGATAAAGCAATCCCCGGGTGGCGATTAGCGCTACCACGGCCAGTAGAGTCAGCAGAACGGTAAAACGTCCTGTGGCAATATGATCAATTATCGTTTTGTTTCTCATTGATACACTTACCTTTGGGTGAAAGAGAGGCAGATTGAAAAGATCAATCTGCCTGAGTTAATAATTATAAATCGAATCCGATATCTGATCGGAAATATTTTTTGTCGAAATCAATCAACTTGGCATTGGCAAATGAGGTTGCCAGCGCTTCGTTTTTATCCTTTCCGTATGAGCTGACAGCGATTACGCGACCACCGTTGGTTACGATATGACCGTCTTTCTCTGTAGTTCCGGCATGGAAAACAATACTGTCGGTAATCTTATCCAGACCGCTGATTGCTATACCTTTTTCGTAATCGCCGGGGTATCCGCCCGAAACAAGCATGACAGTCACAGCACTGCGTGGATCAACCACTAAAGTTTTTTCGTCCAGATTACCTTGAGCAACACCTTCGAGCAGATCCACGAAGTCCGATTGAATGCGGAGCATAACAGCTTCGGTTTCGGGGTCGCCCATGCGCACGTTGTATTCGATTACTACAGGTTCGTTGTTTACTTTGATCAAGCCCAGAAATACAAACCCTTTGAATTCGATTTGCTCTTGTTGAAGACCGGCAATCGTAGGTTTCACGATGCGTTCTTCAACTTTTTGCATAAATACCTCATCGGCAAATGGAACGGGAGAAACAGCACCCATACCTCCGGTGTTTAATCCGGTGTCGCCTTCGCCGATACGTTTGTAGTCTTTAGCTACGGGAAGGATTTTATATGATTTTCCGTCAGTCAGAACAAATACCGAGCATTCGATGCCTGAAAGGAATTCTTCGATTACCACAGTTTTGCTGGCGGCTCCAAACATACCGTTCAACATTTCGGACAGCTCTTTCTTGGCTTCATCCAGATCAGAGATGATCAACACACCTTTACCGGCAGCCAATCCGTCGGCTTTCAATACGTAAGGAGCCTGGAGTGTCTCCATGAAAGCATACGCCTCGTTTAATGTTTCAGCCGTGAAGCTTTGGTATGCAGCTGTAGGTATGTTGTGACGCATCATAAAGGCTTTGGCAAAATCTTTGCTGCCTTCGAGTTGTGCGCCAACTTTTGACGGGCCGATGAGCGCTACATTTTGCAACTCGGCATCGTTTTTAAAGAACTCGGCAACGCCTTTTACCAACGGGTCTTCGGGGCCAACAACAACCATTGTTACCTGATTGGCCAATACAAACTCCTTGATTTTAGGGAAATCGGTTGCTGAGATGGCAACATTGGTTCCCACAGTGGCTGTTCCGGCATTTCCCGGAGCAATAAAGAGTTTTTCTACTTTGGCACTTTGTTTGATTTTCCAGGCCAGTGCATGTTCACGGCCTCCCGAACCTAATAAAAGAATGTTCATCGTTTCTTTAAAATAAGCGATTTATGAAATATTGTTTTGTTGTAATTTATCAGACGGATTAACGATTGTTTTCGTTTCTCTCGCGCTTGTAATCTTTGTATTTTCCGCCGAAAATATCATAACGGCGATATTCGCATTCGAGCGCCCCGTTCATCAGGCTGAATCTGCGTATAGGTTTCAATCCTATTTTATCGAAACACTCTTCGCGATAGCTTAGAATCCAGGCGGAATAGCCCTGGAAAGCATGTTTCAGGCGTTCTCCGATCATTTCATATAATCCGAGTAAGTCGCGGGTTGAAATACGTTCGCCGTATGGAGGATTAGTAACCAAAATTCCGTTTTCAGGCGGATTGGTTATCTGTTGGAAGGGTTGCACCTTGACTTCGATATATTTAGCCAAACCCGCACGTTTGATATTGGCTTCGGCAATCGAGATAGCATTGGGTGAAACATCAGATCCGTAGACTTTGAAGTTGAACTCTTTCTCGTGAGAGTCGTCGTTATATAAACGGTCGAAAAGTTCTTCATCAAAATCGGGCCATTTTTCAAAAGCAAACTCTTTGCGGTGAATGCCGGGAGGAATGTTAAGCGCGATCATGGCAGCTTCAATCAGGATAGTTCCTGATCCGCACATCGGGTCGACCAGCGGAGATTCTCCGCGCCAGCCTGTTTTCAGAATCATGCCCGCAGCTAAAACTTCGCTTAGCGGAGCTTCAGTTTGCTCGAGACGGTAGCCGCGCTTGTGTAGTGATTCGCCAGAACTGTCGAGTGAGATGGAGCAGCGATTTTCTGCCACATGCACATTAAGTGCAATATCCGGATTCATCAATCGCACCGATGGGCGTTTTGCGAATTTCTCGTTGAAATAATCTACAATTCCGTCTTTCACCCGATAAGTAAGAAACTTCGAGTGTTTGAATGTTTCAGAATAAACTACGGCATCGATTGAAAACGTCTGATTCAGTTCGATGTATTTCTCCCAGTTAAACTCTTTGATTTTCACATACACTTCATCGGTACTTTCAGCCTTAAAGGTGTAGATGGGTTTCAGTATCCGTAGAGCTGTGCGGCAATGCAGATTGGCTTTATATAGCAGTTCTTTGTCTCCGGTGAAGGATACGGCACGGCGACCGATTTCCACATCATTGGCGCCTAATGCGATCAATTCTTCAGCCAAAACATCTTCCAGACCATGGAATGTCTTGGCAACCATTTCAAAATTTTCTTTCATCATTTATTTTTAGCTTCTTTATCTAAGGTCTTAACGGCCTTTCTGAAGTTAATTCTTACGTTTATTTTTTTGCTTTCGATTGTATAATACGAGCACCTTTTGCAACATCTTCTGTTACCCAGATATTACCTCCAATGGTAGCGCCATCACCAATGGTGATACGTCCCAGGATTGTGGCATTAGAATATATCACAACATTGTCTTCGATAATCGGGTGGCGAGCAATGCCTTTGATCGGATTACCGTTTTCGTCGAGCGGGAAGCTTTTCGCTCCCAAAGTAACCCCTTGATATAGTTTAACATTCTTGCCGATAATGGCAGTTGCACCGATTACAACACCAGTACCGTGGTCGATAGTGAAAAACTCACCGATGGTTGCGCCCGGGTGGATGTCGATGCCGGTTTCGGAATGTGCCATTTCGGTGATCATCCGGGGGATGAGGGGCACCTCGAGCAATAGTAGCTCGTGAGCAATACGATAGTTAGTGATCGCGCGAATAGCCGGGTAGCAGAAGATTACCTCTCCGAAGCTTTGAGCAGCGGGGTCGCCATAATATGCGGCTTCTACATCAGTACCTAATACACGCCGCATTTCAGGTAATCTCTCAATGAAAGCAGCTGCCATATCCATCGCTTTCAACCTGAATTTATTGAACAATGCCGCATCTTTTATTGTGCATTCGTAGCACAGTCCGGCAAGAATCTGCTCCATGAGTAGTTCATACAGACGCTCTACTTTTACACCGATGTGATAATTGAGTGTGCGGCTGTTGATGGATGAGTTACCGAAAAATCCCGGGAAAAGAATTGCGCGAGACAGATTGATGATCTCGTTCAGTACTTCGCCTGAAGGAAGTGGTTCTCCCTCCCGGTGTTGGTGGCAGAGCTTTTTATAAGATTCAGGCTCCGACAGTTTCTTGACTGTGGAAGTAATAATATCTGAGTGGTTCGACAATGTCATAGCCTAATTGGGTATAGTCAAGCTGCAAAGATAGTGAAAATTGCTCAAAAGCACTGATTTTGAGATTAAGAAAGCTTGATTAGGATTGATTAACGAGAGGGGAATGGGTATTGTATGGGTTGGCAAGAGTTGGTCGAAATGAATCCGAGACACTGATTTTTGTGACTCTGGGTGCTTTTTTTGAAGAACAGGATCAGTCGTTGAGTAAAGAGTGGGGAACTGATCTCTTTACTCTTTACTGTCGAAGAAGCTAAACGTTGTAAAAGGCTAACCCTATTTACGTCCAATTAATAAAGATACGGAATATATAAATAATCCTCTCCCTAAAGACTTTTCTTTTATTTTGAAGCTGCTTAACTGAACAATACCATACATTTGTGTGTAATATTAATGGTTTTTAAGTGTAAACACTGGTATATCTAACTTTCAATTAATCCACAAAATGATCTTTATGAAAACAATTTTAAGTGTATTTGTCGTTGTTCTGGCTTTTTCAATGCAATTAAAGGCGCAATCCGACTCCATTCCAGCAAATAACCAGAATGACTTACTCAGTGAAATTACATCTCCTAAAACGGATTCTGTACAACTTTTGCCTAGCAAGATAATCTTTACCCAAAAGCTTCTTTGGGGTGAAAATGGTTTGATGAGAAAGTTTGACAGCTTTGCATTAAACAAAGAAAACCGCTTGAAAGAGATGAAAATAAGGCGAACCATGCTTGTCACTCACCAGATATTGGGGTTCACCACATTAGGTGGTATGGTTGCTCAGGGTATTGTGGGTTCTAAACTTTATAACGGAACCCGTAGTGTGAAAGATCTTCATGAGGCTTTAGCTGGTGGCATCAATTTCTGTTATTTCGGTACGGCAGCGTTAGCGCTTTTTGCCCCTCCCAAACTAATCAACGAACGGAAAGGTTATAGCAGTATAAAAGTGCACAGAGCGTTAGCGATTATTCACCTTACAAGTATGCTTGCAACAAATATTTTGGCCGGACAACTTGAAGCGCATCCTGATCTGAAATCCTACCATCGCGCTGCAGCCTTTACTGCCTTTGGCGCTCTTGCGGCATCAATGATAGTTATTAAGTTTTAAACATTCATCTTATGAAAACAATCTTTCTTTCCCTGATAATGGCTGTTTGCTCAATATCACTTTTTGCGCAAAACAAAATCAAACTTTTCAACGATAAAAAACAGTCAACCATCACCTATGCGATGAAACACCCGCTTCACTCGTGGACCGGAGTGAGCAATGATGTCGCGGCGGTTTTGCTGACCAACGACAGCAAAACCGAGTTCTATCAAGTGGCGGTTGCCGTGAAAATAGCATCTTTCGACACTAAAAATGCGAATCGTGATTCACACACAATGGAGGTGACCGAAGCATTGAAATACCCGACCATTACGTTTTCCAGTACTTCCATTAAAGTAAATGAAAATAAAGCAACTATTACCGGCAACTTGACCTTCCATGGCGTTACCCAACCGATTACCGTAGAAGCTACCCAACAGAACGTTAACGGTAAAATGGCTGTGACTGGCAAGTTCAATGTATCTATGACGCAGTTTAGGATCGATCCGCCGTCACTGGTGGGTTTGGCTACAAAAGACAACATTGACTTGGAATTTAAAATAGTTTTCTAATTCTCGTATTCCTGATAATATGTTAAAAGCCGGCTTTCCGCTGGTAAGTAAGCGAATTTAGATTAAAACAATAAAGGTCGGAGCTAGAGCTCCGACCTTTATTGTTTTAATCTAATATTCGATTTAGCATATCGCTAAACGTAGCTCTTTGATTCTCTCTGTCTTTATCCGATACATTCGGGCGAAGAGCAAGTCGTGTGAAAACATGCAGTTCGGAATTTACCATTTCCAGATCGATTCTGTTTCCGGTAGAAGTGGTAATGCCGTGTAGAATCAATACTGCACTGACGGGATCGGCAGTCGGGTCTTTTATTGATTTGTACAGCTTCAGATTGCAGGCCGGGGGTAAACAAAATCCGTCTTCCAAATCTTTCCGAACAGTAGTTAGTAGTTTTATAAGTTCCCGAAGTGTTTCCTGCGGACGGAAGTGATACCAGTATTTGTCTTCTTCCGTGGTGTTGTCTGCTTCAATATAACCAAGCATGGGGCCGACGATGCCTATTAATGACAGCGTTTTATTGGAAGGAATTACGATGGGATCGACCAGTAGAATATTTTTCGGAATTACTTTCCCGTTGAAATAGCCGGAGGAAAGCATCTCAAGAAGCAGTGCTCCACTGGCGGAGGAGGCCACGAAATTGATGTTAGTATAACCTTTGGCCACAAGGCGGTTGTATTCCGATTTAATAGAATCCTGCCAATCTCTCCAGGTCGCATTTTTGAAATCTTCGTAAGTGCGACCGTGTCCGCCCAGCAACACTTGAGAAAGGTAGAAATCTCCTTTTCCCACTGACCAATCACGGAATTCATTCCATTCGAAAGTACTGGCACTGTACCCATGACAGGCAATAATAACCGGCTTGGCTTTTTCTATGGCAGATGGATTCGGGTGCGCATATGAGGTTAGGTATATTTCTTTTTGATAGAGCGAGGGGTCGAAAATAGTATCTCCATCCAGCATCGCATCAGTAATGGGCGGTGTTTTATCGCAGCCGGAGAACATTAGCAAAACGATTAATCCCAGGGTATGGATTAGTAGCCATAAGTTTTTTCTCTTTGGAGGATACAGAGGTGAGGTTGTCGCTATTTGAATACGTTCCATGATATTGTAGTTTGAAGGTAAAGAGGATAAAGTGTTCCGGGGCCGCTCATGCCGTCGCCTGTGATAATGTTGTATCCCAGAGAAAGCGAAATCTTTAATGGGATATGTGTTTCAAAACAGACTCCACCCTCTGGTGAAAGCAGTAGAGAGGTGTTCGGCAAAATATCAAAGATAGCTTCTTCATAGTCTGCCGAAAAGAGTCCGGTGTTGAGTCTGATAAATGGACGGATCAGGTGCTTCGGACGGAACATCCACGATGAGGAAAGGATGTAATTATCCTGCTTGATAGCGTTGGATTGGAAAGCAGTCCCCCATCGGCTCGTCACGTAGCTTAATCCGAAGTAAAGCTTGTCGAAGTGGAGGGTAGGATGGGAATATTGCACCGAAACCCC
This sequence comes from Bacteroidales bacterium, assembly GCA_963668555.2. Lineage (GTDB taxonomy): Bacteria > Bacteroidota > Bacteroidia > Bacteroidales > UBA7332 > CAXXIC01. The sequence goes on along the minus strand of CAXXIC010000001.1, from coordinate 789,213 downwards.
GTTTTCGTTATAAAGATTCACGGTCTTTTGCAGACGAAATCCCATATCGAGGATAGGCTTTTCGGCCAGATTTATTTCTGTAATTCCGATCCATGAAAATGCAATAAGTAGAAATGATTTGATTCTAAAAGGCATGCCGATGAGGTGTTAGGTGTTTTCTAATAAATAGGTTAGACATTGTAATGTGGGGCTGATAAGAAAACAAGGCAGGTCTGTATTTTGTTTGGTAAATAAGATCGGAAACTGTTTCTGGTTAAATCTGAAATTTTAAATTTTGCTGCTTTTTCCCTGGCTACTTATTCTAAAACGAAAACTCTTTACTAATTTTGGTGTTAATACAAAATGACATGACCTGGATAGGTTTCGTTATTTCTCTAACTTCAAAATAATGACTCAGAAAGAACGCTATAAACGTGTAATAGAATGGTTTGAACAAACGATGCCTGTAGCCGAGACGGAGTTGCATTACGAAAGTCCGTTTCAGTTGCTGATCGCTGTAATTCTTTCAGCACAATGTACCGACAAGCGGGTGAATATGATTACCCCGAAGCTGTTCCAGGATTTCCCTACGCCCGAAGTGATGGCAGCTACTACACCGGAGGTTGTATTTGAATATATACGTAGTGTATCGTATCCCAACAGCAAATCGAAATATCTGGTGGGTATGGCGCGAACGTTGGTTGAAAAACATAACGGCGAAGTGCCCTCTTCGCCCGATGAGCTGGTTAAACTGCCCGGAGTAGGCCGCAAAACGGCCAATGTAATGCAAGTAGTGGCTTTCGATACCCCGGCTATGCCGGTAGATACCCATGTTTTTCGGGTATCGAACCGCATCGGATTGACAAAAGATTCGAAAACACCCCTTGAAACAGAGAAAACTTTGGTGAAACATATTCCTGCCAAACTTTTACCTATTGCGCATCACTGGCTTATTCTGCATGGCCGATACGTCTGCCTCGCTCGTAAACCGAAGTGTGAAGTGTGCGGATTAACAGAAGTATGCCTTTATTATCAGGCGAATTAGGTTGAAAGTAAAGTCACTTAGTTATTCATTATTTCTCCTAATCTTTATAAACTCAATACCATGAAACAGATTGATTTAGGGAAATGGAGCCGACCGGCTCGTTATCACGAAAAACTGCCTGACAATGTGGTGCGTTGTCATGTTTGTCCGCATAACTGCATTATCCATGAGGGGAGGTCCGGAATTTGCTACACACGAGTCAATTTCCAGGGAGACTTGTATACGATTGCATACGGTAATCCCTGTTCGTTAGCTGTCGATCCGATAGAAAAGAAACCCTTGTTTCACTTCTTCCCGGGAGCAAAAATCTATTCAATGGCTACGGCCGGATGCAATTTTCGCTGCCTGAATTGCCAGAACTGGCAGATTTCGCAATCCCCTCCCGAAGAGCTGGATCATTACGACCTGATGCCTGGAGAGGTGGTGGAACAAGCTATTCATCACGATACGAAAATGATCGCCTTTACCTATACCGAGCCGACTGTCTTTTACGAATATATGTTCGATACGGCAAAGGTTGCTCATGAAAAAGGCTTAAAAACAGTCATTGTCTCGAATGGCTATGTCAATGAGCAACCTTTGCTCGATCTTTGTCCTTACCTGGATGCCGCTAACATCGACCTGAAATGCTTTGACGATAAGATATATCAGAAATTAGACGGTGGACGATTACAACCTGTGCTCGATACCCTGAAAACATTGAAAGAAAAGGGTGTCTGGCTGGAAATTACCAATTTGCTTGTGCCTACTTATACAGATAATCCGGAATTGATTCAGGCTATGTGTGACTGGCTGGTAGCGAATAACTTTGCCGATACACCGCTACATTTCAGCCGTTTCTTTCCGACCTATAAGCTTGAGCATTTACCGCCTACCTCCGAGAGTATTTTGATTCAGGCTAAAGAGATAGCTGTAAAAGCCGGATTGAAGTATGTGTACATTGGTAATACCCCGAGTCTGCATGGCGAAAATACTTATTGCCCCAATTGTAAACGAATGGTGGTGGAGCGCATAGGTTATTCGGTGACGAAGAATTATATTCAAGATGGTAAATGCGGTTTTTGTGGAGTATCAGTTGCCGGTAAGTGGGAGTAGTGTCTTTAAGAATTTAAACGCGAAGTCGCAAAGATGCAAAGGGAGATACAATTAATCTCAAACCTTTTCGTTTTCGCGACTTCGCAATGAATAGTTATTATCGGAGCGTTATTCTTTCTCTCCGAAAACTGTAGCCGTAAAGGTGTAAATATTTGCCGTTTTCCAGCCATCCCAGCCAATTCCGGCTTTGTCGCAGGCGCAATGTCCGAGAAACTCTTCTTTACTCCATCCGGTTTCGGTGGCTACTTGTGGCAGAAATACACCCGAAAGATGCCCCTTTTCAATATATATGCCATGTTTGCCGAGTTCGATTTCCTTGATGTCATCAATTTTATTTAATGGAGATAAAACTGATATTTCGATATTTATATCCTGTAATTCTTTTGCTTCTACCGGCATGAACCGATAGTCGTGTGAGGCTGCCGATATAGCCATCTCCTGTATGATTCTAAACAAAGGCAGATCACCGGTTAACCGACCGATGCATCCACGCAGATTACCTTTTTTTCGGAGTGTGACAAACGCACCGCACTTCATTTTTAGTGTATCAGAAAAGTCCTGAGCATCCAGATTTGCCTTTTGGTCTTGATGACAATGCACTTCAATTGTTTTGCGGGCTATATTCAGCAATATTTCTTTATCCGATTCAGCTAGTCTGAATTCATTTGTCTGGATTATCTTTTCAGAAATTGCAATTCCCCAGTAGCCAACCACACGGTCTTTTTCACCAAAATATCTGGCATCTCCCGAATTACTGTAATCGATAGCTTGAAATTCCAGCGTGTCGTTGTGTGTGGTCATATAAAGCAAGGTCAAAACCGAAGTCCATCCACACAGACTGGTAGCCAGATGTGGAATGTTTTTTCTCGCATTTTGAGCTAAAGTCATCAACAGGATTTCAGGATCATTAGCAAGAATAGCTTCTTTGGTTATGGCATCCACTCTCTTTGCATCATTGTATTCAGGGAAATGTGAAAAGTCAGAGCTGATGACAAAGAGGTTGTTCGGATTCAGATAAGGCTTTAATATTGATGCTATCCGTTTGCAAACAGTCGGATCGGATGTGCCTATGATAATAGGTATAATCCGGTAACGCGTCTTGAGCACATGATGTAAGAAAGGCAATTGTACCTCCAGACTGTGTTCTTCCATATGCGGATCCCGGTTAGCCGTAAAGACACCGGGGAAACGTTCTACCAGCAGATTTCCGAAAGTAGTATCGACTATCTCTTTGCCATAAGGCATAATATAATTGCCATCGCAATAGACGGAAGCGCTTTCGAAATAGGCATGGTGTGATGAGGCAATCAGAAATATCCTTTTATAGGTTATGTCCGGATCTATCTGGTTGAAAACTGAAGCCGCTGTTTTTCCCGAAAAGACATATCCGGCATGAGGCGATATGATTGCCCGAACATGATTACATTGCTTGGGCATTGCTGCCGCAAAAAGATTGGCGAGATCTTTTTGGAGCATATCAGGATCAGCCGGGTAAAATTGTCCGGCTACGGCAGGGCTTCTGTCGATGGTCTTTTTTGTGCTTTTCATAAGATGATAATTTCGTAGGTTCAGGTTTGAAAATTTCTTAGCATGTTGATTGACTACTTAATGTACATAGTCAAAACAATTAAACAGAGATCGCCTTTTAGCGCGAAGCTACAATTTGGGTTGCTGATAAATGTTGGATTTAGTTTTTTGCTTGACTTCAGCTTTACGGAGTCTGTTTATCGCTTTTTTAGCAATATAGACCGTGTCATGAATAAAAATAGTGTCTGATTTTCGATTCATTTTAGAAACTTGATTTTTCAGTTTTTGTAATTCCGCCTGGAATTGCAGCGTTTCGCGGTAGGTTTGGTAACTCAGCGTTTCTTCGGGGACGTAAGCTGTATAACGACGTTTTCCGATTTTGAAATTTAATCCGGCTGTAATAGCGCCGATTCCTCCGGTTTCGTTAGGCAGTTGCACAATATTATTCTGAAATTCGATATTCAGATTTACAATCCGGCTCAATCGAAATGAACTGATCAGTCCCAGATGAAGAGTGGCTTTGTCGGTTGCATATCCTACGTTTTCGGAAAAAGTATGCAGATAGCCGGGACCGCTAAATAAAGTAAGTTCAAAGAAGCGCCATTCCCGATATCCTCGTGCCAAAGTAGCCAGATTGAGTAGGAAGTCAATATTGGCAGTTCCATAGCGAACAGTTTGTTTAAATCCTACAATATCCCCACCGTTCGTGTTTAGTCTGACTCCCCATTCCGGAGCTAACATTTTTCCAACTGACAAAGTAGCCGTGGGTTGTATATGCTCTTTTAGTTGTTGCGGATAATTTCCATTGAAAAGAGTCTGAACTCCTCCTCCCATTTGCAGAAACCAATTACCCGAACGGCTGTCGCTGTGAAATCTTACTTTGCTGTATTTTGCTTTTAATGGCGCACTATCGAATTGTGCATTTAAAATGACAGGTGTAATTAATAAAAATAAGCAGATCTTTAGAAACAGTAGTCGGTTAATCATGATGTTCCTTTTTTTATATAACAGTATAACAATCGGATTAATAGGTATGTTCTGTGTTTCATTTGGTGTTTTATTGGGTAAGCTTCAGATTCATATATCCGACGATCAATCACACCCTAACCTGAAGGTTGTGTTACAAATATATCATATAAGCTTTGTTTTTGTTTTCACATCATCTTCATCTATTCGTTTTAAAGATGTAATATTCATATGGTTACTTTGTGTAATAATATAATGACGATGAAAAATCAAAAATTCTACCCTACAATTGTTCTGTCTGATGTTCATCTTGGCACAGAACATTCCAAAACGCATGAGTTAACCGATTTCTTACGTACAGTCAATTGCAATACCCTTATTTTGAACGGCGATATTATCGACGGTTGGCACTTGAAGAAAAGCGGTAAAGGGAAATGGAAGAAGGAGCATACCGAATTTTTTAAGGTGATTATGAAGATGATGGAAAATCATAATACACAAATTATATATGTCCGCGGTAATCACGATGATTTTATAGATCACCTGGCTCCTTTTTCTTTTGCGAATGTATCCATTTTGAAAGAGTATGTACATGAGAGTTTCGGTAAGCGCTATTATGTGGTGCATGGCGATGTGTTTGATACGGTTACTACCCAAATGGCCTGGTTAGCCAAAATCGGAGATGTTGGTTACACTTTTTTATTATGGGTAAATCGCATTTATAATGCTTACCGTTCAAAAAGAGGTTTGCCTTACTTTTCCCTGTCTCAAAGCGTCAAGCAAATGGTGAAGTCGGCAGTATCCTATATTTCAGACTATGAAAAGGAATTGGTTTCATTAGCAAAATCCAGAAATTTTGATGGGATAATCTGTGGCCATATCCACAAACCGGCCAACGAAATCATCGATGGTATCCATTACCTGAATTCGGGAGATTGGGTGGAAAGCATGTCTGCGTTACTGGAAAATGAGGATGGTACCTGGGAGGTATTCCTTCAGAATGAAGAGAGTGAGCAACCCGAAGTTACCCGTTTTGAGTTGAATGTGTCTGCTGTGGTATAGAGATTTGTTTTTGACTATATATAATGAAGTATGAGATACCTGTTTGTAGTACAAGGTGAAGGTCGTGGGCATTTTACACAAGCCCTGACTTTGAGGAAAATGCTGGAACGAAACGGTCATGAAGTGGTCGGGGTTATGGTTGGGTGCAGCAAAAAGCGTCGTATTCCCGAATTCTTTTCTGAAAAGATTTCTTGCGAAACCATCCGGTTTCAAAGCCCAAACTTCTTGCCGTCTCCCCGTGTGAAAAGATCGTCTCTTTTACTCAGTATATTATACAATATATTGTTGTTGCCACAATTTATAGCAAGCATGTTTACAATAAAGAAGACGATCAGTGAGATACAGCCGGATGTGGTTGTGAATTTCTACGAACTGATGTGCGGCCTGACGTATGGAATTTTTAATCCACAGGTGCCCATGATTAATATTGCTCATCAATATTATTTTATGACACATCACTTTGAGTATAGCGGTGACAAAGTTTTACGTTTTCGACTTCTCAATTTTTATTCATGGTGTACTTCGTTAAGATCATATAAAAGGCTGGCACTCTCATTTCGTCAGGAACGATGTGGTCATGAATCTAATATCAGGGTGGTACCTCCTTTGTTACGGGATAAAGTACTTCAGGTGTCGCGAAGTTCAGGAAAATACGTTCATGGTTATTTGCTTAATGCTGCATTTGCCCATGAATTGCAACAATGGAGCGAACAGAATCTGGATCAACCCATGCATATTTTCTGGGATAAGAAAAGTGCAAATGAGGTGGAAATGCTTACTCCAATGCTGGCTATGCATCGATTGAATGATGACCTGTTTCTTCAATATATGGCAGGCTGTAAAGCGTATGCAACTACCGGGGGATTTGAATCGGTTTGCGAAGCGATGTATCTGCAAAAACCTGTTTTGATGGTCCCGACCCATATTGAACAAGAGTGTAATGTGATAGATGCGATGCGTTCGGGAGCGGGAGTTACTGCAAATAACTTTGATCTGGATAAATTGCTTGGTTTTGTGCCGGAATATCGCAGATCCGATGAGTTTGGCGTTTGGGTGCATTCAGCGGAACGAATTATATTGGATGAACTAATTGATATTGAATGTGGATTGACCACACAACTTGTGTTAGCCTGATTCTATTCAGTTTGAAACTTAGTTTTTCGAGAAAAGAATTTATGCAGTCTGGTTTCCGGGCTGCATTTTTTGTATATAAAGGTCGGAGATCAGACTTTTGTCAATAAATTATTGAGAATAAAATGATGTTGAATGGCTTTTTATGCTATCAATATGATTGTGATATTGGTTTTATGATGTCAAAAAGAGATTGTGTGGTGCTTTTTGTTTGATTTGTGTAATTGATGTTTGATTCTTGTCTTTCAAAATGAAAGTAATTGTATGTATTGTGTGATAAATTGAAATTGGAAGTCTGTTTATTGTGATAAATTGAATTAGTTGAATTTATTTATAATCAAAAGTATACGAAAATGTTGTTTGTGGTGACAAAATGAATAACTTTGCATTATCAGAATATCAAAACGGTAACTCGAGTTGCTGTTATGCTAATAAAAAGATATTCTTTCACTAGGATTGGTGTTTTAGGTAATAAAGATTGGTTTAAGGTATTCATTACAGTTGTGTGCCGACGGGTACATTCGTTAAAAAGAAGAGAACTGCTAAGATAACAGGTTTTAGTAGCAGGTATTGAAAAATGCTGACTGGGGAGTCAGTCAAAATCCGAAACGGTAACAGGTTTTCGGTTCAACAATCACGGTTTTTTTTATTTTGTTTAATCGATAAATTTTATTTAGTTATGAAAAAGATCATCTTAACAATCGCTATTTTAGTTAGCGGACTCGTGAGTGCAAGTGCACAAGACAAAGCAACCATAACCGCAGGGGCGGACTTGGTCAGTTCATACGTTTGGCGTGGTGTATACCAAAACCAAAACGTTAGTTTTCAACCGACACTTTCTTTGGGTTACAAAGGTTTGTCAATTGGTGCTTGGGGAAGTACAGATATTTCCAATACCGCGAAAGAATTTGATTTGAGTGCATTTTATACAACCGGTGCATTGAAAATCGGATTGACAGATTACTGGTGGTCAGGTCAAAACCAGCCTTACTTTAAGTATAAAGAATCTCACTTCTTTGAAGGCACTTTAGGTTATACAATTGGATCACTTTCATTAGGCTGGAATACAATGTTTGCAGGCGATGGTGACAAAAAAGCTAATGGAGATCAGGCTTTCTCTACTTATATTGAGGCAGGATACAGCTTTAAAGTAGGTGATATGCCTTTAGTAGCAGCGGTAGGTGTTACACCCTGGTTAGGTCAATATTCAAATGCTAAAGATGGACTTCAAGTGGCAAGCATCTCTTTGAAAGCAACAAAGGAGTTGAAAATCAGTGAATCAGTGACACTTCCGGTTTATGTGCAGGGAATTATTGCTCCTGCAGCAGACAACGCTCACTTAGTAGTAGGTGTAACATTCTAAGAATAAAAAATAAGTGTAGCTGGTTGGATGGATAAAAAAGAGTTTCTTGAAACATATTCCGTTTTATTTTACTATATTTATCCATCATCTTACCGGTTATAACCTCAAAAAAATACAATTATGAAAAAGATTGAAGCTATTATTCGCAAAAACAAATTCGAAGAAGTACGCAAAGCGTTACACGAAGCAGATATTGACTTCCTCTCATGGTGGGATGTTAAAGGGCAAGGTACAGCAAAACAGGGACTTATATTTCGAGGAGTTGCTTATGATGTAAATACGATTGATCGTCTCTATATATCGTTTGTAGTACGAGATGTAAATGTAGAGAAATCGATCAATGCTATATTGAAATCGGCTTATACCGGAGAGAGTGGTGACGGACGTGTTTTCGTGACTTCCATCGAACAATCGATCCGTATTAGAACGGGTGACCACGGTGATGAATCACTCTACAATAAATAATTCTGAGGTAAAATATTCATTTAATAGGTTATAATCATGGTAAGAAGATTTTTAAAACATATAGCACTGCCGTTTTTAATGTTTGCGGCGATGCCCGCGCTTTCATTAGCGCAAACAGCCGATTCGACGGCTGTAGATTCAGTAACCGTAGCCGCTGCACCTGTAGCCGCAGTTGTAACTCCTACAGTTGATTCAGGTGATACCGCCTGGATGATTATGGCTACAGCATTGGTTTTGTTGATGACCATTCCCGGTCTGGCTCTTTTCTATGGTGGTTTGGTTCGTCGTAAAAACGTATTGAACGTACTGATGCAATGTTTTATACTGACAGCTGTAATCAGCTTGGAATGGGTGGCTTTCGGATATAGTAACGCCTTTAGCTCAAACTCTATAGAAGCGTTGAAACCATTTGTGGGAGGATTTGACTGGTCATTCCTGCATGGAATCAAAATCTCTGATTTGAGCCCTTACTTTATCTCGCATTCTCAACCTACGGCTGCCGGTGGAACTATCGGTACAATTCCTCACATTATCTTCATCTTGTTCCAATGTATGTTTGCCGTGATTACTCCTGCGTTGATCATTGGTGCTTTTGCTGAGCGTGTGAAATTCAAAGGCTTTCTCGTTTTTTCTGTCCTTTGGGCAGTAATCGTTTACAATCCTGTTGCACACTGGGTATGGTCAGGTGATGGGTGGTTGTTCAAAATGGGAGCTCTTGACTTTGCCGGAGGTACTGTAGTACACATCAATGCCGGTGTTGCAGCTTTGATTATGGCTCTGATGGTTGGGAAACGTACTAATTACCAAGGCGTTCCTACTACACCACACAATATCCCGATGGTTGCAATCGGAGCGGCTTTACTCTGGTTCGGATGGTTCGGATTCAATGCCGGTAGCGGTTTAGCTGCAGATAGTCTTGCAGGAAGTGCTTTCCTTGCTACTCATATTGCTACAGCTGCAGCAGCTTTGGGTTGGACTTTGCTTGAGTGGTTTATCAGTAAAAAACCGACCATCGTAGGTATCTGTACAGGTGCTGTAGCCGGTTTGGTTGCGATCACTCCCGCAGCGGGTTTTGTAGATGTTACCGGAGCGATCATTATTGGATTCTTAGTATCAGCAATCTGTTTCTTCATGGTCGCTGTAGTAAAAGCCAAATTAGGATATGATGATTCACTCGATGCTTTCGGTGTACACGGTGTCGGTGGTATATTTGGAGCAATCATAACCGGTGTATTAGCAAATCCTGCTATTCAATCAGCATATAGCGGCGCTGCTTACGGAAACGGACACCAATTGGTAGTGCAGTTGATCGCTACGGGTACAACAATCCTTTATACCGGTGTACTCACTTTTATTCTCTTTAAAATTGTAGATGCTGTATTTGGTATCCGTGCTACGGAATCTGAAGAGCTTCAAGGTCTTGACCTTACTCAACACAATGAGTATGCTTACAGTGAAGAAGAATAAATCTTTACAAGATTGCATCGATTGGGTTATAAAAGTACAATCATAGATATAGATAATTTGTGTTTTTTTTTGATGCAATACCTGTTATTAGTTTTGTTGAATGAGAGAGCGCCCGACCGTGAGGTCCGGCGCTTTTGCTTTTTATTTGAAAGGCAAATCCGAAGAGGGCTTTTCAATTACGACCGGCAGATTTGCAAATGTCAGTTTGGGAAATAGAGTTTCCCCGATACCGGAAAGTGAAATCAATAATTGATAATAAAAAACGAGGATGCCTGCAAACTGCAAACATCCTCGTTTTTTTTATTTTCAGGGAAGTGACGTTAGCTATTCAGTTTCCACTCAAAACCGTCCTTCGTATCTTTTATTTCAAAGCCCAGTGCGGTCAGTTGATTGCGGATTTTATCAGCCAAAGCCCAATCTTTATTTGCTTTAGCCTCAATACGCATATTGAGTAAAAGGTCGATGGCCTTTCCGAAAGCTTCGGTGTTAGCAGAAGCACCTTGTTCGGCTTTTGTCATTCCCAATATGTCGAAAAGGAAAAGGTTGAATACCGCTTTGAGTTCTTCCAGATCTTCAGCCGAAATAGTTGCAGTTCCGCTCAATACGGTATTAATACTGCGGGTAGCATCAAATAGGTGCGAAATCACGATCGGGCTGTTGAGATCGTCGTTCATCGCCTCGTAGCATTTTTCGCGAATGCCTTTGACTTCAACCGTTGATTCTGAGGAAGGAGCCAGTTTGTTGAGATTTTCGTAAGCCTCCATCAAGCGCAATAATCCTTTTTCTGATGCAACCAGCGCTTCGCTGCTGAAATCCACAGTACTGCGATAGTGCGCCTGAAGGATAAAGAAGCGAATGGTCATTGCGCTGAAAGGTTGTGTAAGCAGCTCATGATCGCCGCTGAAGAATTGATCTAAAGTGATAAAGTTGCCAAGTGATTTACCCATCTTCTGGCCGTTGATGGTGATCATATTGTTGTGCATCCAGTGCTTCACGGTCTCTTTGCCGAGAGCAGCCACTGATTGTGCTATTTCGCATTCGTGGTGAGGGAATAACAAGTCCATTCCTCCGCCGTGAATATCGAATTCTTCACCCAGATATTTCGTACCCATAGCCGAACATTCGAGATGCCAGCCGGGGAATCCTTCGCTCCAGGGAGAAGGCCAGTGCATTATGTGTTCGGGAGAAGCCTTTTTCCACAAGGCAAAGTCAACGCTGTTGCGTTTCTCTGATTGTCCGTCGAGTGCTCGGGTGGTATTAAGCAGCTCTTCGATATTGCGTCCCGAAAGCTTTCCGTAGTGGTGGTCATTGTTGTACTTCTCGACATCGAAATAAATAGAGCCTTCGCTCTCATATGCATAACCAGCCTCCAGAATTTTCTTGATGAACTCGATCTGCTCAATAATGTGGCCTGAAGCATGCGGTTCGATGCTGGGTGGCAATACATTCAAAGCTTCCATCGCTTTATGGTAACGGTTGAGGTAGAATTGCACGATCTCCATGGGTTCCAGTTGTTCCAGACGTGCTTTTTTAGCGATCTTATCTTCACCTTCGTCAGCGTCGTTTTCAAGGTGGCCTACATCCGTGATATTACGCACGTATCGTACTTTGTAGCCCAGATGCTGAAGATAACGGAAAAGTAAATCGAAAGTAATCGCGGGGCGTGCGTGTCCCAGGTGTGCATCTCCGTAAACTGTCGGTCCGCAGACGTAGATGCCGACATACGGTTCATTTAGCGGGATAAACACCTCTTTTTTACGTTTTAACGTATTATAAATAGATAAGGGATGATTCATATTCGGGAATTTAAAAACAGGAATTTGAATGATATGATTAGGAGCTGCAAAAGTACAAAATTTTGCGTATTTGGCAGATGTTGATAGAGGGAAACTAAAGGTAAATGAATTGTTTTAGTAATCGTAAAAAGCAATAGTGAAATTCCGAATCATAACGGGTCTTATTAATGATTGCAGGTTCTCGTTGATTTTGAGCGCAATCTTAGGATTTTCAGAGTATAAAGTTCGTTAAGAGCTTGTGCCGTTAGTGGTTAATTTGAAAATAAATGGTTAAGTTTGCTCTTGTGATTGCCGTGAAATAATCTTAATAATTATCCGTGGAATAGGAATGTCGGGAAAACGTGTTTTATTGGGAATGAGTGGCGGAACAGACAGTTCTGTTTCAGCTCTTCTATTGAAGGAAGCCGGTTATGATGTGACTGGTGTGACATTTCGATTTCTCTCCTCTAATTTTGATGGAGCACTCTCTGATGCAGTTGAGATGGCTGCCCGGGTGGGCATTCCTCATATAGTGTATGATGCAACCTCAGTTTTTAAGGAAAAAATAATTTCCTACTTTGTGGATGAATATCTGCAAGGAAAAACCCCGGTACCTTGTGTACTTTGCAATAATCAGCTGAAATGGCCTTTATTGGCAAAATTAGCCGATGAGTTGGGTATCGAGTATATTTCAACAGGGCATTATGTGCAAAAAGAGGCTATTGGTGATTGCGTATATATTACTTGTGGCAAGGATCCCGATAAAGATCAATCGTTCTTCCTTTGGGGATTAGGGCAGGATATCATCAACCGGATGGTATTGCCTTTGGGGCGGATGACGAAGCAAGAAGTACGTAAATTGGCTGAAGATCGGGGATTTAAGCATATCTCGAAGAAAAAAGATAGTTTGGGTGTCTGTTTTTGTCCGGGTGATTATCGACGATTTTTAAAAGGATATTTGCCTGAAAACTCTATTCAGGGAGGAGTCTTTGTTGATAGTCAAGGTAATTACATGGGAAAACACTCCGGCTATCCTTTATATACTATTGGGCAACGCCGGGGCTTGGGCTTGAATCTTAATGAAGCTGTATTTGTCAAAGATATATATCCCGCAACGAATACAGTTGTGTTAAGCCCATTGAGAGAATTATATAAATCCGAGATATTGCTGAGAGACGTTAACTATGTCTCAGATATAGATTTCCAGGAAGAGGTAATATGTAGGGTCCGGTACAGAAAGCAGTCGGCTCGTTGTAAAGTGGAGATGCTTCCCGACCGAAAAGCCAGAGTTGTTTTATTAGAACCAGAGCACTCTCTGGCACCGGGTCAATCAGCAGTCTTTTATCAAGGTGACCGTGTGATTGGCGGTGGAATTATTGAAAACAGTCGGTAATAAACTATACTCGTTTCTATGCTATATGTTTACACACCCGTGGTTACACCACGTATTGAGTTTGTCCTTAATTTTATTTTTAATAAGGTCTTGCAGGTTAATTATGAATTAACCTCCGATCATGCATCCTGCCAATTATCACATCAGGCTTTTATAAATTATTCCGAAAAGCCGTGCGGCGATGGGGTATGGATACCTTCCTGCGGACTATTGCAGGAGAAAGGTATTCGGGAGCTGCAACCCGAAGTTGGGGAGTGGGGTGATTTGCCGATTCTGTTTCCGATTGGAAAAGGAGATGTTCCTTTTGATCTTTTTTCGGCAACCTTTTATCTGATTACACGTTATGAAGAATATTTCAATCAGAACTGGGATAAACATGGACGCTTTGATCATACGGTCAGTATAGCATTTAAACAAGGTTTTTTGCAACAACCGATCGTAGATGAATGGGTTTTGAAACTTTCCTCTGTTTTAAAAGCGAAATTTCCTAATTTGCAGATTGGGACACCCAAATATCAGTTTGTGTCGACCATTGATGTTGATCATCCCTATTGTTATTTAGGGAAAAGTAAATGGTTGATGCTTGCGAAGCTTTTTCAGAAACTGATGCAACTTGATTTAGCCGGTTTTCAACGTATGGTGAAAGTTCTTCTCTATCTGGAGAGTGATCCTTACCAGCAATTTAAATATCTGGATAAGCTTCATCATGATCACGGAGTCAAATACACCATGTTTATTCATGTCGGTCCAATAGGGAAGCATGACCGGCATACGATTTACCCCTTATTTTTCTTCTATTATTACCTGCGTAAGCAGCATCATTCCCACGTAATCGGTATTCATCCCTCTTATTCTGCCGCTTTTCATGTCAAGAAAATGAAGGATGAGAAAAAACGATTGGAGCGCTATTTGCGTAATCCGGTGGGTTGTAGCCGCAATCACTATCTGAGAATCAGATTGCCATTTACTTATCGGGCGCTAAACGAAATCGGCATTAAACGCGACTTTTCAATGGGATATGCCGGGATGCCGGGATTTCGTGCCGGAACATGTCATCCGCATTTCTTTTACGATGTAGAAAATGATGAGGTTACAAAACTGCAAATTCACCCTACCATCCTGATGGATGGTACGCTGAATTTTTATCAGAATCTCACTCCGGAAGAAGGTCTGGTAGTCTGTAAAGAGATGGCAGATAAATGCCGCAAGGTTAATGGCCAGTTTGTGCTGTTATGGCATAATAATTCTCTGTCAGATATTGATGAGTGGAAAGGTTGGAGAACCGTCTTCGAAGAGATTCTGCGCTATGCCGGATCTATCTGATATTGAGAGAAAGTAATTCGTCGATATATTCGCGAGAATTAGACAGGCGAGGTACTTTGTGTTGTCCTCCTAATTTGCCCTTCTTTTTTAGCCAGTCATGAAAGAGGTTTTTGCGTGCAATATTTACTTCCAGACAGGTAAGTGTCATGTTTTTGTATCGTTTTGCTTCATAGTCGGAATTTATTTCCTGAAGTGCTTTATCCAGCTTTTCGGCAAAATCAGTGGTTGATGCCGGGCTCTTTTCAAATTCGATAAGCCATTGATGTTTACCTTTGCTTGCCGCAGACATGAAAACAGGAGCTGCGGTATATTCCTTCACTATAGCACCTGTTTGTGCGCAGGCTTTCAATAATCCCTTTTCTGCATTATCAATCATCAGTTCTTCACCGAAGGCATTGATGTGGTGTTTCGTTCTTCCTGAAATTTTTATTTTATAGGGTGAAGTTGATGTAAACGTTACGGTATCTCCCAGTTTATATCGCCATAAACCACTGTTCGTAGTGATTACAACCGCGTAGTTTTTATCCTTTTCGACACCCCAGATGGGTACGATATTTGGATTCTCAGTGCCATATTCGTTAAACGGAATAAACTCATAGAAGATACCATAATCGAGCATGAGTAGCATCGATGGATCAGCATGGTCATTCTGGAGTGCAAAAAAACCTTCCGATGCATTGTAGGTTTCCTGATAATGCATATTGGGGGATGAAATAAGAGAGTGGTATTGTTCCCGGTAGGGGGCAAAACTAACCCCTCCATGGAAAAAAACTTCCAGATTTGGCCAAACTTCACACAGATTATTCTTTCCGGTTTTTTCCAGTACTCTTTTAATCAGGACCAACATCCAAGAAGGGACTCCGGATAGACTGCGGATATCCTGATTGTAGGTGGTGTCAACTATTTTTTCCAGCTTTGCTTCCCATTCGTCCATCAAGGCGACGCTCCTGTGCGGGGTGCGTATGAAGTTTGTGTAGAATGGATTGTTGTGGATCAATATAGCTGAGAGATCGCCTACAAACGTGTGTTTGATTCGATTACTTATTTTATGACTGCCTCCTAATACGAGCGATTTTCCACCAAATAATTTAGAGTCTGGATTCATTTGGCTATAAAAGGCAAGACTATCTTTGGCTCCCCGATAATGACATTGATGTAGGGCCTCATTACTTACGGGAATGAACTTGCTTTTATCGTTTGTTGTGCCAGACGATTTGGCGAACCAGCAAATTTCTGTTGGCCATAGCAGATTCTTTTCACCTTCAAGCATTCGTTCCACGTAAAGCTTTACTTCTTCATATCCCTGCAAAGGCAGACGAGAAGCGAAAGCTTCATAATTCTTCATGTCAGAATAATCGTAGCGTTTACCCCATTCAGTTTGCCTGGCGTAGCTAATCAATTGCATCATTTGTTGGTGTTGCAATTCTTCAGCATTCTGATAATTGGTTTCAATGGCATTCACTCTTTTTTTAAGAAAAGAGAAAAGAAGTCTGGTTAAATTCATACATTAAGGCTTAATACTACAAATGTAAATAAAAACCGTGAATGTCAAAATCTTATTTTAAGAAAAGAGTTCCCCAGTCTATAGATGAAATATGGATGAAATAAATGAAATAATATTAATGCTGAAATGTATTATCCCTTATTTTCTAATATATAATGTAGATTTAGAGGGAAAAGTGTTATTTAATGATGTTATTAAACGGTTTGATTTTAGAAGGGTATTGCAATATTGGAAAAAGATATATATTTTTACACCGTAAACATTGAAATTCTTAATAATCGAATTTGTTTAACTAAATAAGTGTAAAAATGGAAGAGTTGATTGGATCAAATGCAGGAATGGTTTGGAGTTTGCTAAGCCAAAATGGTGAAACCGCTCTTAAAGCAGTAAAAAAAGCGACTAAATTGAAAGATAAAGATTTATGGGCTGCTTTGGGTTGGTTGGCTCGCGAAGGCAAAGTAACAGTCGAAGAAAAGACAGAAGACGTGTTTGTTGCCTTGGCTGAATAATTTATTCAAGACAAAACGTAAAAAGAAGAGGGTGTTTTAGACAATCCTCTTTTTTTATGCGTATATTGAAAGTGGTTCTGTAACGAATATTATTCCTGAAACAAACTGTTATAGGGTTAAAAATCAATCTGCTTTTTTCTTTTGAAAAATAAGTCAAATACAATACTACCGTTATACATCTCTGCAAATACGGAACATTTGCTTAAGGCTAGATTTTCTTTTCTTTTATCGGTGTATAAAATCCTATTCTGATAGAATGACCTTACAGCTTTGAATATAGCTTTGGCATTTTCGATTTTTCCGCTTAATAAAGTTGTGAAGAAAGCTGCTGTATCTAATAGTAGCCTGATTGTCAATATTCTGTGTAAATCTTTTTCGGGCAGATTTTTGTAGAGCATGAACAGGTTATTGCGGAAGTTGAGGAAGGTTTTGTGGGGATTTTCCTGCGAAAGAGTTGCTGCGCCCAAATGGTATACCGTACTTTGCGGGATGCAGACCAGCTGATACCCTCTTGATTTCAACCTCCAGCATAGGTCGATTTCCTCCATATGGGCAAAAAATGTGGAATCCAGCCCACCCACTTCATAATAGGTTTGGGTGCGAACAAACAGGCAGGCACCTGTTGCCCAGAATATGGGTATTACCGTGTCGTATTGATGGTGGTCCTTTTCGAGATGATGAAATAATCTGCCGCGACAGAAAGGGTAACCGAAGTGATCGATAAAACCTCCACAGGCACCCGCATGTTCAAAAAAATCGGGATGACGATATGATCGTATTTTAGGCTGGCATGCCGCTGTTTGCGGATTGGCCTCCATATACTCCAAGAGTGGTTCTATCCAGTTTGGTGTAACTGCCACGTCCGAATTAAGAAGAACTGAATATTCGGTTTTGATATGCTTTAATGCACAGTTGTAGCCCTCAGCAAAACCATAATTCTGACCTAGTTTGATGATCCCGACTTCCGGGAATTCGCTTTCAAGTATATAAATGCTATTATCAGAAGAGCCGTTATCTGCTACAACCACATCAACCAGATCTTTGTTAGTGTTGGCAATAACAGAGGGCAGAAACTCGCGTAAAAGCAATTCTCCGTTCCAGTTGAGTATAACTACAGATACTTTTTTCATTTCTAAATTTTCAAAACTTCAAAAAAACTAATTTTACCTTTGATGTTTCCATCTTTTATGCGACCAAAGCCAATAAGCCGGATCCCGCAGAATAGTCTCTTCCATCAACCGGGCGTATTTCTCAGTGATTTCAAATTCGGCAGTCGCTTTGGGATTGTCGGTAATTAATTTAAATTCAGCGGCATATTTTCCTCTGCTTACCTTTTGTATGTCAAGGTAAATAACGTCGAAATCCAATTTCTTTGCTATGCGTTCTGCTCCGACCAGAATAGATGTTTCCCGGTTGAGAAATGTTGTCCAATAATGTAAGTTGTTGGCTGAAGGTGTTTGATCCGACAAAAAGGAAATCATAACCGGTTTATTATCCCTTTTATATTGCATCAGTTCCCGCAATGTCTGGTTTTTTTCTATGGTAATTGCACCATAAGCTGACCTGATCTGCAATAGCAGTTTATCCATGACTTCGCTTTTTAGCTGCCGGTAAACTCCTCCGAAACCAAAGGGTGCAATACGAAAGTTAATAGACGAGAACCATTCCCAATTGCCATAATGGCCAAGGATCAGGATGCATGACCGACCTGTCTTCATCCATTCGTTGATCATTTCGATATTTTTAATTTCTGTTCTCCGGAGTAATTCCTCTTGTGAGATATGGGCCTGTTTAAGGCTTTCGATGATAATATCGCAAAAATGGTGATAGAATCGTTTTTCCAGCTCTACTCTTTCTTTTGTACTCTTTTCGGGAAAGCATTGTTTTAGGTTATCATATACTACTTTGCGACGATAACCTACAATGTAATAGATAATAAGGTACAAAAAATCTGAGATTACATAAAGCAGGCGCAATGGCAACAACGCATGAATGCGTACCAAAAATAAGAGTAACAGGTAATATACTTTATTCATAAGTGAAATGATCAGAATTAGCTCAATACTCCGTTCAGAACGGTTCTGTCTTCATTAAAGTCCTGCAAAGATACGGTTTGAGTCGTATTGATCAGCGTTTCGTTAAAAGGAACCTGCACTTTTATGTAGTTTTCGGTGAATCCGACCATCAATTTATTTTTAGAAGCATGTTCAAACAGAACTTTTCGCGTTTCGCCAATATGTTTTTGATAGAATTGATGCAGACGTTCGTCCGACAGATCCAGCAGGCGCTTGCTACGTAACTGTTTATCCTGCGGCGATACCACATGCTCGATTTTCAGAGCCTGAGTATTTGCCCGTTCCGAATAGCTGAAAACGTGCAACTGTGAGAAATCAAGTGACTGGATAAAACGATAGGCATCTTCGAAAAATTCTTCCGTTTCACCGCGTACACCTACAATTACATCAATACCGATAAAAGCGTCGGGCATCAATTGTTTGATAGTTGTGATTTTATGGGCAAACAGTTCGGTATCGTAGCGTCGTTTCATCAGTTTCAGTACATCGTTACTCCCTGATTGCAGGGGGATGTGGAAATGCGGTGCGAAGCGCTTAGAGGTCGAAACAAAACGGATAATTTCGTCAGTCAATAAGTTTGGTTCAATAGAGGAGATGCGGAAGCGGTCTATGCCCTCTACTTCATCCAGTTGTTTGACCAGATCAAAGAAGGTTTCACCTGTTGTTTTTCCAAAGTCACCGATATTTACTCCCGTCAGCACAATTTCTTTGCCTCCTTCTGCAGCAACTTTTTTAGCCTGATTGACCAGTTCTTCAATTGTGCCATTTCGGCTGTTTCCGCGGGCAATGGGGATGGTACAATAGCTGCAATAGTAATCGCAACCGTCTTGCACTTTCAGGAAGTGGCGGGTGCGGTCGTCATTCGAACAGGAGTGAACGAATTTCTTCAGATCAGCCTTTGAAGAGGTGACCACTTCTCCTTTTTCGCGTTTGCGCAAATCGCCCAGGTGAGCTACAATATCCATCTTTTGGTTGGAACCGAGTACAACATCCACTTCGGGTATTTCGGCGATCTCTTCAGCCTTAAGTTGAGCATAGCAGCCGGTTACGACTACATATGCACCGGGGTGTTCTTTGATGAGTTTGCGGATGGCCTGGCGGCATTTTTTATCGGCGAGTTCAGTGACGGAGCAGGTGTTAACTACGCATATATCAGCCTTTTCGCCTTTGCGGATAGGGCGAACGCCGTGTTCGTTCAGCAGCTTTCCAATGGTGGAAGTTTCAGCAAAATTGAGTTTGCATCCGAGGGTGAAATAGGCGGCTGTTTTATTTTCAAATTGTGTATTATCAATCATTTGTGTCGAATTGGACTGCAAAATTAGCTATTTTTCCCACGCACGGATTATTTAGATTGAAACTTAACTTTGTTTCAAGGTTCTGTTGAATTTTAGGCAAAAGGCAATTTTCCCACTAGAGTGGTCGGTTTTCCTACCAGTGGACTCGACCCTTGGATTATTCCCAGCTGGCCATTACCAAACTACCCTCATGCTCATCGTTCACCACTTTCAGATAAGTTTCGATCTCCTGCTGCATATCTTCGACGTGGGAGATGACGCCTACGATACGGTTCTCCTTGCGCAGGGATTTCAGCGTGTCGAATACAATGCCGAGCGAATCTTTGTCGAGAGTACCGAAACCTTCATCGAGGAAGAAGAAGTTTTCGTGTCCGGTTGTGAATTTTTGGATGCTGTCGGCCAGGGCCAACGCAAGCGAAAGCGAAGCCTGGAAAGTCTGTCCACCCGAAAGCGTTTTCACGTTGCGGAGTTTGCCTTCATTCATAAAGTCGCGAATCTGGAAACTGTTGTCGTCGGCCAGTTCGAGGCTGAGCTTCTGACGGGTCAGTTTATAGAAGCGGTCGTTGGCAGCTTTACACAGATTTTCGAGGTAAACGGTGGAGATATAGTTGACAAAACCACTTGCCTGAAAAAGCTTTTTCAGCGTTTGGATATCCTCGGCGCGTTGATTCAGCCGGTCAAGATCTTTCTGCAAAGAAGCTTGTTGTTTCAGGTTCAGTTGCAAGCGCTTTAGCTCGTTATCCAACTGACCCAATTCCCGGTTTTTCGCTCCCAATGCATCTGTAATTTGCGCGATGTCCTCCCGGACTTTGATATGTGCGTCAGCATCATAGGTCTGATCTCCCAGCTCCTTTCGCAATAGAAGAAGTTGGTTCTCGGTTCCTTGCAGCTCTTTTCTGAAGTCTGAGACTTTCTGCTTTTCACGCTCAATATCAATGGGCTGTTGCAGAATGTTTTTTACAGCCTCGATATTTGTATAGGCCGACTTGGCCAGTTCCGCTCTAATCTTTTCGGTTGTCTGAGCATGTACCTCTTTCTCCTGGTTCAGCGTGGTGGTATTGGCCTGAATTTTCCCACCGATTTCATCTTTTTGACGATGCAGCGCAGTCTGCTGATTATTCATTTGATTGAATCGGTTTTCCAGTTCCTGATACTGTTTGAGCAAAGCTTCAATCCGGGCTTTTATCGTTGACGTCGGTTGTGGAAGGTAGTCCTCGATTTTCAATAAAACGATTTGAGCCGTCAGGGTTTTAATCTCCGTTTCATTAATCGTTTGTTGGGTTTTGATCTTCTCTAATTCACTGCGGTAGCGTTCGAGTTTGCCGGTTTCAGATTCGAATATTTTGGATCTTTTCTCTGTTTCGCTTTCTTTTTCTTTAATGGTTTGCTGAAGGTTTGCAGCATCGGTAAAAGTCCGGTTTAGCTTTTGTTCGTCGCTGTATCCGGGCCAGATAAACAGTTTTTTGTGAGCTTCCAGTATCCCTTTTTGCTGTTTTGCTTTAAGCGATAGAGTCTCTGTTGCTTCGCTCCTCAGACGACTGTGTGTCAACAAATCCCGCAATTGTTCGGAGATTTTATCCATCTGTTTGACGGATTGTTCCATTGTGCTCTTTTTCTGTTGTTCAGCGTGCAGCGTTTGAGTTACATCACCGGCATTCAGGATGTCGGGGTGGGAGAGCGCTCCGCAAAGCGGGCAGGGTTTGCCGTCTTCCAGCTCCGAGGCGTACTCTTTCAGTCGCAATTGTACATGGAGATGCTGCATGCGCGAATCGATTTCGGCAATTTCCATTTTACGCGATTCTGTTTTTTCTTTGAGTTGCAAAATAACGTCTTCGAGTGGCGAGCTTTGGGGAATGTCGCTCAGACAATCGTTAGTCCAGAATGACAGCGCTTTTTGCTGAATGTCGGTCAACTCTTTTTGGATTTTGACTAACTCTTCAGTGCTAGCGTTCAACTGATTCTCCAACGCTTTTCGGTTAGTATGCCAGTCGCGCACTTTCGAAAGTTCGGCCAGATCAGGTAGTTTAGCTTTTAAACTTTTTAGCTCCTGGTCGAGTTGCTCTTTCTCTGTTTTGATGCGAATACATTGCGCTTCGGTGCTCTGGCAAACATCACTGCCTTTGGTGATTCGTTCGCTATTGGTCTTGTTGTCAGCTGAAAGCTCCAGTAATCGAACGATCTTCGTTAACTCTTCGGTCTGCTGCTGCAATGTGTTGCGCATTTCATATTCGGCCCGGAGCTTTTCGAATTGTGGTTCGAGTATCTTTATTTGCTCAATATATTCAGCCGACAAGGTCTGGTCACGCTTCAACTCATCACTCAATTGTTTTAATCTACGTTCTCCTAATTCGAAAGTCTCCAGCAATCCCTTGAAATGGAGCAGGCAATATTCAGATTCCGCAATCTTTTTTTCCAATTGGGAAAACTCCATTTCCCTGCTTTTGAGTGTATTGAATTTGGATTGTTGTTCGCTGGTCTTTTCGATCAGCGTTTTCAGTTGGGATAATGCCTGTTCTGACTTTTGCTTTTCGGCTAAAAGAGTCTGACTGTTTTCCAGTTCTTTGCGGATTTCGGCCAACCGCTTTTGCATCAACGTTTCCTGTTCGGGATTGATTTCGCCCAATTGGCTCAGTCGGTCGCGGCAGATGGCGCGTTCCTGATTATTTCGCGCATCTAATGAAGCCGCTTTGTCGAACAGTTCAAATTTTTCCAGATTAAAAAGCTCCCGTAGCATGGCCGAGCGTTCCTTTGCACTCAGTTGCAGGAACTCCTGGAATTTTCCCTGCGGAATGATGATCGTGCGGTGGAAATTGTTGTAGTTCAGTCCTGTGATACTTTCTGCCGAACCAACTTCTATCGGAGTCCATACCCCTTCAATCTGTTTGTAGGCCGAACGTTCGAACGTCTTTACATCATCGAAGCGTTTGCTGTTCCGTTTACCTTTTACCGAGAAACGGTACTGTTGCTCACCGCCCGTTTTGAAGATAAAGTCGATCAAAAGCTCGTTCGACTTGAGGTTCATCATGTTGTAATTGCGGTGGTCGCGTGCGTTTAATCGCTCCGATTCGCCGAAGAGAGCGAACGAAATAGCTTCCAGTATGGTTGATTTGCCGCTGCCGACACTTCCGAATATACCGAACAGCCCCGCTTGCGTGAGCTTGGTGAAGTCTATCTCCTGTTTTTGGCGGTAGGAGTAGAGACCTTGTATGGTGAGGTGTATGGGGATCATGTGGAGATTGTTTATATGTTTTTGACGCTGTCAGGCCTGCGGCGCTGCCAGGTCAGTGATGTTCTAGTTGTTATTCGTTAAATGGCAGATATATAGATTGAGTTGCTTGTTTTTAACCAGACAGCGCCGCAGGTCTGGCAGCGTTAAGAATAAGCCCATCATTCCCCCATCATCTCCCGAAAGATCGCCATCATCCGATCATTCGGCTCCTGGCCTTTGCGGGCGCGGAAGAAATCCTTAAACAGCTCATCCATGTTTTTGCTGAGGTCGATGGAGGGAATATCCGATTCTTCGGCGGATGTTTTATTTGCCATTTCGGGGATCAGGGTAACGATACCGTCGTGCGCATCGTAGAGTTGTTTGCGGTCGGCAGCCGAGAGGAAAGTCTCCGATACCATCGTCAGTTCCACGAAGATATTCGGATTTGCCGTCAACCAGAGGGTAGCCACTTCGATGTCGTCGAAGCGTTTGCGCACCAGTCGTCGGCCCGATTGCAACAGAATCTCGCGTACCGAAGCCGTTTCGCCCGGCTGAGCCTCCACCAGCATCACATATTTATCCTGATTGGCTTCACCGAAACTATATCCCAGCGGACTGCCCGAATAGACTACCGAACAAGGCTGTTTGTCTATCGTCTGCTTCCTATGCAAGTGCCCCAGTGCCACGTATTGCATCTGTTTCGGAACGTTCCCCGAATAGATCGCCTGTGCCCCGCCGATAAACAGAATCGGTTTCTCATCGTCGGGCTCTTCGGGTTGCTCGCTACCCTCCTGCATCATCAGGAGGTGTGCTGCTAAGAAGTTCACGCCGTTATTGTCGCAATAGGTTTCAGCTAATTCATTCCAACGCTCTTGTAATACGTCGCGCAACGCCTCTTCAGGATTTGTATGTCCAAGGAAAGTTTTCAACCGCAGTTCGTTGGCATACGGGGTGAGCAACAGACGTAACGGTTCTTTCACATCCGGGAGTTTCAGTTCCAGAAAACCGGATTCGCTCTTCAATACCTGCAATCCGCTATCCAATGTAAACGGTGCTATCTCCGAATTGGGATACCCAGCGAAAAGTATTCCGCACTCCCGGGCCAATGGATCGGGCGCTTCGATGCGATCGGGCGAGTCGTGGTTGCCGGCGATGGCAATCACGGCACGACGGCCGTTGTCGGCCAGTCGCTTCAGGATTTTATAGAAGAGTTCCACTGCTTCGGTGGGTGGATTATAGGTGTCGAACAGGTCGCCGGAGATAATGACGGCATCAACGCGTTCGTTTTCAGCGATGGTGCAGATTTCTTCGAGCACCGCTTTCTGCTCTTCCAGTCGTGAAAAACTTTCGAGCCGTTTACCGAGGTGCCAGTCGGAGGTATGGAGGATGCGCATGGGTGGTTGGTTTATTTTTTGTCGAAATAGCGTAAGATGAAGTTTTTATTTTCCTCAAAATCGGCAGAACTGATGAAGTGTGGTTTTTTATTGACGTGAAACAGGATCAGATCCTGTTCGACCTTTTTTCGGGTGATAATAATTTTTCCTTGCTTCTTCGTTTCAAGGATTATATACTCTTTATCGTGACAGGGGATAACATAGATTCCTATCTCCCTCAGTTCAGAAGCAGCAACTCCGGGGTGCCAGGTTACACTCGACATCCATTCTTCGTACTCTGTTTGGCTGTATTGGGCGTGCATCTTTGCAATTTCGGCAGAGTCGGGCTGTAGAATAATCACGCAACTGCTATCGATGAAGAGAGTGTTCTTTGCATTGTATGGCAATTCCATTTGCTCTTTATGGGAGGGGGTGCAGCTAAGGACCAGAAGCAACAGCGTGATCAGACTGAGTGTATTTTTCATAACTGTATTTCTTTTTTCGGGTGTATGTGGGTTGCCAAATGAAAACTACTATCACAAAATTAGGCATTATAACCGAATGAGTTGTCAAAAATACAATCTGAAATATGGATTAAACAATGTAATAGGTTATATGCTTCGCTAGTTATTTCTCCTTTGTAATTCATGAGATTCTATACTTGAAATCTAAATGGGTGTAGATAATGCATTTAGCATGCTAGTCGATTTTTAGAACATCCAAATACCACATATTAGCTATGGGATCAATCCTGGATTTATTTTGATTTGGCAGCCGAAGGGGATTTCTCTACCAGTCAGTACATTTCCCTGCTTCAGCTTTGAGCAGGAAAGTTAAGTGGAAGCGCGACTCTGAGTCACCCTTCCATTTTTATAGCCTGTTGATTACATTTGGTTAAGGTTTATTGGGGCATCAGCATAGGTTGCTTTTATGTATAAAGTAGACTGATAAAATAGCTTTACACTAATAATATAGAGATAAGATAGTCCTTATAAAGAGTATCTCATTACTATGTTATCTTTGTGACATCACTATATTATGACTATATATAGGTAAAGTCAACCTATACCAGACCTATACGAAACCAAGAGAATACACCAGAATAAGAATATAACGTCTAAAAACAAAAACCGCTCCGGATTTAGCTCAGGAGCGGTTTTCTATTTTTAGTGACAGACCGATTACAATTTCACGGTCTTCTTTTTCCCTTTTTTGCTTTCATAGTTGTAGCGGTCGAGGGTGGTGACCACATATTTATATTTCATCTGACCTTTATCGTATGGCAGTTGGTAGCTGGTTTCGGTGGTCAGCTTAACAATTTTAGATGGATCTTTCAGATTGACACGTTCACCCGGACCGAAGCGATAGATGCAGTAGCGGGTGGGCATATTCATTTGGTCTTTGTCGGCTTTCGGTTCCCAGTTGAGGAAATAGCCGTTAGGAGTCCATTCTGCCCGGAACATTTTAACGTCGAGCGGTGGGAAGCCGTCCATATTAGTGTATGCAGGTACCAGTGCGGGGTATTTGTAGTAATTGTTGCGCAGACTATCGAGTATGCCGCCGTCGTTGCGCAAAATGTCGTAACCGTTCCAGAGGCAATTACCCAGAATAGTTTTTTTAGCCGCTGCTTGCGTCATTTTAGTTGTTAGTTGATTTTTGTTTCCCGTTTTGGGGTCCGGAGCTTGCATGGTGCGCGTGATGCTTTGACCGATATAAAGGTGCTCGGTATGCGTGTTTGCAGCCCACCAGTCGATCAGCGTGGAATAGTCGGCTGCTTTATGTCCGATTTCCCAGTAAAGCTGTGGCATTACATAGTCGATCAAGCTCTTTTTGCCCCATAAGAGCACGTCGGCATAAAGATCGTCATAGTTTTGCAGGCCGTTGGTATTGCTACCCGAACCGTCGGCGGTCTTATTTTTATTCCGGTAAATACCGAACGGACTGATGCCAAAGCGCACCCACGGTTTGGTCGTGTAGATCGTTTCTTTCAACTCGCTAATAAGAAGGTTGACATTGTTACGTCGCCAGTCTGCCTTTTGGTTTAGACCAAAGCCCTGTGATTTTCCATATACCTGAAAACTCTGATTGTCCGGAAATTCTTCGCCCGCGATAGGATAGGGGTAGAAATAGTCATCCATGTGGATAGCATCTACTTCATAACGTTTCACAATGTCTTTAACCACATCGCAAATGAATTTGCGGTTTTCGGGCATGCCGGGATCGAAATAGATCTGCTTGCCATATTTCACGAAACGTTCGGGGTGTTTCCAGTAAATATGATTGGGAGCCAATGCGTCATTCTCATTGCTGGTGACGCGATAGGGGTTGAGCCATGCGTGAAATTCGATATTACGTGCGTGACACTCCTTGATGAGGAATTCCATCGGGTCCCACGACGGATTAGGTTCGCTGCCTTGCGTACCGGATAGGTACCGGCTCCAAGGCTCAAGTTCAGACTTGTAAAACGCATCGGCTTGAGGACGTACCTGGAAAATAAAAGCATTGATGCCGGCTTTCTGAAATGTGTCGAGCATGTCCGTGAAATATCGCTGCATTTCGGTCATCGACATTGTTTTATATTGTGCCTGCTGTACGGTATGGATCCACACTCCGCGAAACTCACGCTTCGGATGTTGCGACTTTGCCGTGACGCAGAAAAGTGTCAGGATGAAAAGGAGTAAAAATGCACGATTGAATATTCTCATGATAATAGGATTCTTCTTTTTTTGAAATTTGGACTGCTGAAAGTCAACGATACGGTAAAACGATTTATTGCCAATCGAAGGGTTAATGTCTGTTGAATATGCGGCCTGTTTTGCAAAGATGGTTTTTTTTGACTGAATAAGCAAATTAAAAAAGGCTTAGAGAATGTAGTGGATAAGTTGGAGAATACGGGGTAACTTACAGTATGACAGTTTGTCAGCATTTAAATTTTAGAAGAGAATAATAAAGTTTAAAAAGAGCAGGCTGGTGAAATGCTGTGGGTGGATTTTGTAATTTTGCAGCCGAAATTCCAAAACCGATTATGGCAAAACTAACTCCCGAAGAATTGTTGCTCCGAAAATTAGATCAACGTGTGAAGAAAGCGATGGAAGATTACCGTCTCATCGAAGACGGTGACAAAATCTTGATTGGCTTATCCGGTGGAAAAGACTCATTGGCGTTGGTCGATTTGCTGGGTCGTAGAATGCGGATTTTTAAACCTAAATTTACCGTGGTGGCTGCGCACATCATCATGACCAATATTCCCTATCAATCAAATATCGAATATCTGAAGAGCCATGCGGAGCAATACGGAATACCTTTTGTGCAATACGAAACCTCTTTTGACGAAGCGACCGATCATCGCAAATCGCCCTGTTTCCTTTGCTCCTGGAATCGCCGTAAAGCGCTTTTTGCTGTAGCTAAAGAACAAGGTTGCAACAAGATTGCGTTGGGACATCATCAGGATGATATTCTGGAGACGTTGCTGATGAACCAAATCTTTCAGGGGGCCTTTTCCACCATGCCTCCCAGGTTGAAGATGGATAAGTTCGACATGACCATTATTCGTCCGCTTGCCCTGACTCCTGAAAGCGAGCTGATTCAGTTGGCCGGAAACCAGGGCTATAGCAAGCAGGTGAAGAATTGTCCCCACGAAAAGACTTCTCACCGCAGTGAAGTAAAAGCCATTTTGAAACAAATGGAACAACTTAATCCGCAGGCGCGCCACAGCCTTTGGTCGAGCATGAGTAATATTCAGTACGACTATTTGCCGAAAAGTGAGATTAAAGAGATAAGAACTAAGAACCAAGATAAAAGATAATTATGCAAGGTATTTATTCCATATTACTATTGATTGCGTCCAACATTTTTATGACGTTTGCGTGGTACGGTCATTTAAAGATGAAACAGTTCAGCTGGTTTCATGCACTGCCGCTTATCGGGGTAATCCTTTTCAGTTGGGGAATTGCCTTTTTCGAGTATATCCTGCAGGTTCCCGCTAATCGTCTCGGTTTTCGCGAAAACGGAGGCCCCTTTACCCTGATGCAGTTGAAAGTGATCCAAGAGGTCATTACATTGGGTGTATTTGTTGTCTTCTCTACTTTTGCTTTTAAAAACGAATCGCTGAAGTGGAATCACCTGGCAGCATTGGTCTGCATTGTAATGGCGGTTTATTTTGTGTTTAAGAAGTAGGGGCAACCCTAGTGGTTGCCCCTATTGTCCTAGTGGTTACCCCTGTTGCCCTTGGGTTTACCCTCTTGCGATGAGCAAGGGGCGTAATAGTGAGTTACAGGGAGTAATTATCTCGAAATGTTATTCTAAAAATTCCTTTGAGTTCCCAGCATTGCGCTTCCTCCTAAAATCCCTTGATTCGTACTAATTCCTCTATTAAAAAAACTGCTTTGCAGCATAAAACGCTTCTCGGTCGATTTAGTCAACTGTTTTTCTTGTACTTTTGCACATATATCTAAAAAGTGTGCGATGATTGCCAGAAACTTTATCAAACTCTATGAGCATAGCTTCAAGCAAAACTGGGAGCTAAAAGCGTTGACCGATTATTCGGAAGATGAGACCTATACCTATGAGCAAATGGCGTATGAAATCGCCAAACTACACTTCCTGTTCAAAAAGCTGAATATCCATTACGGGGATAAAATTGCTTTGATAGGCAAGAATACCCCCCGTTGGTGCATTACCTATATGGCAGTAGTGACCTACGGTGCCGTTATTGTCCCAATTTTGCAGGATTTCAATCCAAACGATTTGCACCATATCGTCAACCATTCCGATTCCGTATTGCTTTTTACAAGCGATAATATCTGGGAGAATCTGGAAGAGGATAAGATGGAGCAGATTCGCGGAATTTTTTCATTGACTTTGTTCCGGTGTTTACATCAACGCGATGGCGAAACGATCCAAAAGTTTATGAAAACCCTGGATGAGGACGTGGAGAAGCACTATCCTAAAGGATTTCGCCCCGAAGATATTAAATATGCCGACGTTTCGAATGATGAGGTCGTCTTGATCAATTACACCTCAGGTACTACTGGATTTAGTAAAGGCGTAATGCTTACCGGTAATAATCTGGCAGGAAATGTCACATTCGGAGTCGACTCAACGCTTCATTTTCGGGGCAGCCGCTGCGTCTCTTTCCTTCCATTGGCTCACGCATACGGTTGTTCGTTTGATTTCCTCACTCCTTTAGCAACAGGTGGGCATACTACCTTATTGGGTAAAATACCTTCACCTAAAATCTTATTGAAAGCTTTCGGGGAGGTTCGTCCTCATTTGATATGCAGTGTACCCTTGATACTGGAAAAAGTATACAGAAAACAAATCCTGCCTAAGCTAAGTAAGACTGCGGTTCGTTGGGCTCTTAATATCCCTTTTGTGGATGACCAGATTTATGCGAAAATCCGCAATATGCTGGTCGATGCTTTTGGCGGCGAGTTTTCGCAGATAGTCATTGGTGGAGCGCCTTTGAATCAAGAGGTCGAAGAGTTTCTGATGAAGATCAAATTTCCCGTCACTGTAGGTTATGGCATGACTGAGTGCGGACCACTGATCAGTTATTCGCCCTGGAATGAGTTTTTACCTCATTCCGCCGGGAAAGTATTGCCTGGCATTATGCAGGTGAAGATTGACTCTCCCGATCCGTATCATATTCCTGGCGAAATCCTGGTTAAAGGAGAAAACGTAATGAAAGGTTACTACAAGAATAAGGACGCAACTGATGCTGTTATTGACAAGAATGGTTGGCTACATACAGGCGATATGGGTACGATCAATGCAGACAATTATATCTTTATCCGGGGTCGTTGCAAATCGATGATTCTGGGAGCCAGCGGGCAAAATATCTATCCGGAAGAAATTGAGGCCAAACTGAATAATTTACCCTGTGTAATGGAAAGCCTGGTGATCGAAAACGGCGGAAAATTAGTCGCTCTTGTTTATCCCGAATATGAATCGATCGATGCAATGGGTGTCGGTTCAGAAAACCTGAAGACAATCATGGAGGAGAACAGAAAGCAATTGAATAAGATAGTTGCTCCTTATGAAAGCATTTCTGAGATAATTCTTTATCCGACGGAGTTCGAAAAGACGCCGAAAAGGAGCATAAAACGCTATTTATATAGTTCGATTGCTGTAAAATCGTGATTATTTTATGTTGTGTAACATCTTGAAAATCAACATAAAAAAGTTGTCGAGAAAATTTTGTCAAAAAAAAAGGTTCGAAGTTGTACAACGTATTTGTTTTATGCATAACTTTGCAACGTTTTAATCAAACAATTAATTGTTTTACTTTCAAAATTTAAAGAAATGAAAAAGTTAGTATTGTTCTTTGCTGTTGTTGCTGCTGTATCTTTCGCTTCATGTGGAAACAAAGCTGCTCAAGAAACTGCTCCTGCTCAAGACACAACTGCTGTTGTTGACACAACTGCTGCTGTAGCTGTTGACACTGCTGCTGCTCCTGCAGACTCAGCTGTTGCTGCTCAGTAATTAGCCGAAGCAAAAAAGCATTGAAGAGAATGATTCTTAGGATTCATTCTCTTTTTGCTTTTAAGGGGTAGATCCTCTGAAAGCAAAAGAAAGTCTGATTTCAATAGAAGTCAGGCTTTTTTTTGTGGTTTCCGGATTGTGTTCCTATTGAGGGGGATTGCGTTGATTTGTTAGTGGTCGAGGAGGTGTCTTGCGGTGCGCTTCTGGGTATTATATAATTGTATGGTACCTGTGTTATCCTGAGGGTGGTGGTTTGGGTATATGAGCTGTGTGGCCTATTGTTGTTTGACTTTGAAAAGGGATTGTTGTTTTTACGCGGATTTACCGAGTTGGGTAGAAGTATTTGATAGATGTAGGCATAAAAAAACGAGACTCTGGAATAGAGTCTCGTTTTTTATTTATCGTGAAGAATGAATTAAGCGTTTTTTGCTTTTTCAACGATAGCAGCAAATGCTTCCGGGTGGTTCATTGCTAAGTCAGCCAAAACCTTACGGTTGATGTCGATGTTGGCTTTGTGAAGTGCACCCATTAATTTAGAATATGACATTCCGTTGGTGCGTGCAGCTGCATTGATACGTTGGATCCACAATGCGCGGAAGTTGCGTTTTTTCGCTTTACGGTCGCGGTAAGCGTAAGTCAAACCTTTTTCCCAGGTGTTCTTAGCTACAGTCCAAACGTTCTTTCTAGAACCAAAGTAACCTCTGGTAAGTTTTAAAATTTTCTTTCTTCTTGCTCTTGAAGCAACGTGATTTACTGATCTAGGCATAATTTTACGATGTTGTGAATGTTAGCGTCACGCGTTGGTGAACTTTCAGGCTAAAGTCATTCGGTTGAAATAAAATCTGTTTTTAAACTCGCTTTTTATGTTGAGGATTATTTAATTCTCAACAAGAATTTAACGTTGTTCGCGTCAGAAGGGTGAACCAATCCGTCGTGGCCAAGGTTTCTTTTTTGTTTGTTCGATTTCTTGGTCAGGATGTGACGTTTAAAAGCATGTTTTCTTTTGATTTTTCCTGATCCGGTAAGGGTGAACCTTTTTTTGGCACCGGAGTTAGTCTTCATCTTAGGCATTTTCTCAGTGTTTTATTAATTAATAATTATCGAAATAGTCGCGTTTCCGCGATTTGCATTTATTCAGCTTTTGGCTTTTCGGGTGCTGTTGTTGCTTTGGGTTTTTCAGCAACTTTTTCTTTTTTCTTCGAAGAAAGCATGATAATCATACGTTTTCCTTCGAGTACCGGTAGTTGGTCTACTTTAGCATAGTCTTCCAGCTCGTTTGCGAAACGCAGTAATAATACTTCGCCCTGTTCTTTAAACAGGATTGAACGGCCTTTGAAGAATACGTAAGCTTTTACTTTCGAGCCTTCTTCCAGGAAGCTTTTCGCATGTTTCAACTTGAAGTTGTAGTCGTGATCATCGGTTTGGGGCCCGAAACGGATTTCCTTAACGACAATTTTAGTCGCTTTGGCTTTTTGTTCTTTCTGTTTCTTTTTTTGTTGATACAGAAATTTCTGATAATCCGTAATTCTACAAACAGGGGGCACCGCTGTGGGTGATATTTCTACTAGATCTAGTTCGAGCTCTTCAGCCATTTTCAGAGCTTCTTGTACGGAATATACTCCTTGTTCGATATTGTCGCCAACGAGGCGGACTTCTCTGACGCGGATTTGATTATTGATCCGATGTAGATCTTTTTGTCTATCCTTTTGTCTGTCGATCTTCATTAATTTGATAAAATTTCCTCCTTATACGTTTGTTAATTTTTATGGTTATCAGATCAATTGTTAAGGTTGTATTAATCCGAAAAACAGCGCAAAAGTAGTAATATTTACCGAATTAGCACTATCTTTTGTCAGTTTTGTGCGGGAAAATACTCATTAATCAACGAGTTCGCTTTTTTTATGCGTAAAATTAGGGAAAGAGCCTGGTTAATCATATCCGTTGGAGGATGTGATTTAGTCAGGCGAGTGCAAAAAAAATCCACCGAAACACGTTGGTTGAAAACGGTTTCGGCGGATTGAATTATAGCGATTACCAGCTGGTGATCTGACGTTCTACTTCGTCATTGATTTGGGTTGCAAAGTCAGCAACTTTCATAGTGCCTTGGTCTCCTTCTCCTTGTTTGCGGACAGATAGTTCGCCGTTTTCGGCCTCTTTTTCGCCAACAATCAACAAGAAAGGAATTCTCTTTAATTCGTTATCGCGGATTTTGCGACCGATTTTCTCATTACGATCATCCACAATGGCGCGAATATCTTGTTGTGCCAATTCATTGGCAACCTGATGTGCGTAGTCGTTAAACTTCTCGCTGATAGGCAGGATGACAGCCTGGTCAGGGGTTAGCCACAACGGGAATTTACCGCCGGTGTGTTCGATCAATACCGCAACGAAACGTTCCATAGAACCGAATGGTGCGCGGTGGATCATTACAGGGCGGTGTTTCTGGTTGTCGGCACCGTTGTACTCCAGTTCGAAGCGCTCAGGCAGGTTGTAGTCTACCTGGATGGTTCCCAATTGCCAGCGACGACCAATCGCATCTTTTACCATGAAGTCGAGTTTTGGGCCATAGAAAGCAGCTTCGCCGAGTTCTACGCGGGCGTTCAACCCTTTTTCCTGGCAAGCCTCTATGATAGCCTGCTCCGATTTTTCCCAAACTTCATCAGAACCGATGTATTTCTCTTTGTTGTTAGGATCACGAAGAGAGATCTGGGCTTCAAAGTTTTTGAAATCCAGGGCACCAAAGATGATAAAGATAATGTCCATTACCTTTTGAAACTCTTCTTTCAACTGGTCGGGGCGGCAGAAGATGTGAGCATCGTCCTGGGTAAAGCCTCGCACCCGAGTTAGGCCGTGCAATTCACCGCTTTGCTCGTAACGGTATACGGTACCAAATTCAGCATAGCGCAAAGGTAGATCTTTGTATGAACGTGGTGCGGTTTTGTATATCTCGCAATGGAACGGACAGTTCATCGGTTTCATCAGGAATACTTCATTCTCTTCGGGGGTCAGAATCGGTTGGAATGAATCTTTACCGTATTTCGCCCAGTGGCCTGACGTTTCCCATAGTCCTTTCAATCCAATGTGCGGAGTCATGACTTGCTGATAACCGAAGCGTTTCTGGATGCGTTTCAGGAACTCCTCCAGGCGGGTGCGCAGTGCAGTTCCTTTCGGTAACCACAATGGTAATCCTTTACCTACAGATTCTGAAAAAGCGAAAAGTTCAAGCTCTTTGCCGATTTTGCGGTGGTCGCGTTTTTTAGCTTCTTCAAGTAATACCAGATATTCATCCAGCATCTTTTTCTTGGGGAAAGTAATGCCGTAGATGCGGGTCAGCTGTTTGCGTTTTTCGTCACCACGCCAATATGCTCCGGCCAATGCTGTCAATTTTACGGCTTTGATAGGAGAGGTGTTGGGTAAGTGTGGTCCGCGACACAAGTCGGTGAATGAACCTTGAGTATAGGTTGTAATTGATCCGTCTTCGAGTTCGGAGATCAATTCTGTTTTGTAGATTTCGTTACGGTCGCCGAAGAGCTTTAATGCATCGG
This sequence comes from Bacteroidales bacterium, assembly GCA_963668555.2. Taxonomy (GTDB): domain Bacteria; phylum Bacteroidota; class Bacteroidia; order Bacteroidales; family UBA7332; genus CAXXIC01. The sequence continues at coordinate 754,630 of CAXXIC010000001.1, read as the reverse complement.
CTTTGGTAATCTCCTGACGAACGATTTCCTGTTTTTGAGCAGCCAGTTCAAGCATCTTTTTCTCGATGTTGGCAAAATCGCTGTCGCGCAACGGTTGGTCGCCCGAGTCAACATCGTAGTAGAAACCATTTTCGATAGCCGGACCAATACCGAATTTGACATGGGGGTAAAGCTCTTGAAGTGCTTCTGCCATCAAGTGAGCCGATGAATGCCAGAAAGCATGTTTAGCTTCGGCATCGTCCCATTTAAATAACTTAATCGAGCTGTCGGCATTCACCGGACGGCTCAAATCCCATTCTTCTCCATTGATACTGGCAGCTAAAACGTCTTGTGCCAGACGCGGACTGATGCTTTCTGCTACTTGCAACGGAGTAACCCCTGCTGCATATTCGCGGTTTGATCCATCCGGAAAAGTTATTTTAATCATCTTGATTTTCTCCTTATTGAATAAATTTATTTTGGAGTGCAAAAATACTATTTTTCTTGTCACCAAGCCAAAAAGCGATTGATTTTTCCGTTTTACTACATTATTATGGTATTCATAATGGTTTGGATGATATAGGTAAATGCTGTAATTGTTTTGTTAATTAGAATCCCTAATAAACTTATATTGAGGGAAATCATTTGCTGTTAAGGGATATGAAGTGTATTTCAGTGGATTTTTTCCGAATAATTTTAGTTAAACCGAAATATAACATATTAATTCATTGTAACTTTGCAGCTGCTAAAACTATGAACAGCATGTTGAAAAATATCATTAGTCAAATTCAGTCTTATTGGACGAAGTTTAAAGCATGGCGAGTACAGCGCAGAGCTCGTTTTCGCACATTACCCTGGTACCGCAAGGCTGCCAATCTGTTTCTTACCACAGTAGTACTCTTTCTCGTCTACTTATTTCTTGTCGATATTAACTTCTTATGGCTTTTTGGTAAATCACCAAGCATGAGCAGTATAAAAGATCCCAATCAAAGTGTGGCTTCGCAGATTATCAGTGCCGATGGGAAGGTGATCGGGAAATATTTTCACGAAAACAGGATGCCCGTGGAGTTCAATGAAATATCACCGATGCTGATCAACGCGTTAATCTGTACCGAAGATGAGCGGTTTTATAGTCACCATGGTGTGGACTTCAAAGGGATATTTGCAGCGGTTAAAGATGCGATGCAAGGACGTAAGCGAGGTGCCAGTACCATCACGCAGCAATTGGTGAAAAACATGTTCAAGACCCGGAAGCAATATTCTACCGGATTATTTGGACATATCCCCGGGGTGAAGCTCTTGATAATGAAAACAAAGGAGTGGACTACAGCGGTGAAGATCGAGATGTTTTATTCTAAAGACGACATCCTTACCATGTATCTGAATACGGTGGATTTCGGAAGTAATGCATACGGTATTAAAACAGCCTCCAAAACATTTTTCAAAACAACACCTTCAAAGCTTACCACCGAGCAATCAGCTACACTAGTCGGGCTGCTGAAAGCGACTACGTCCTACAGCCCTATTCTGCACCCGAAACGTTCGAAAGAGCGTCGGAATGTAGTGCTTCAGAATTTGCTTGAGCACAAAATTATTACTGCACAAGAGTGCGATTCATTGAAAGCTTTACCCATTAAGCTAAATTATAGCATAGAGCAGGCCTATGACGGAGATGCTTTACATTTCCGTTCTTATCTGGCAAAAGATTTGGAAGGTTGGTTGAAGCAAAATGGTTATGATCTCTATTCAGACGGATTGAAAATTCACGTAACCATTGATACGCGATTGCAAAAATATGCTGAATATGCTGTAGACAAACAGATGCGTCGCGTTCAGAAGCGTTTCAACGAACACTGGCGCGGACAAAATCCGTGGCAGGATGAGAATCATCAGGAAATTCCAAACTTTATCGAAGATATTGCCAAGCGTACCGAATATTACCGGGTCTTAAAAGATCGGTTTGCAGGTGATAAAGATTCGATTGAAGCATATCTGAATCGTCCTCATAAGATGAAAGTCTTTGATTATGATAAAGGTGAAGTTGAGATGGATATGAGTGTGATGGACTCTATCCGTTATATGAATCGCTTTATGCATAGCGGATTTGTAGCTATGGAACCGGAAAATGGTTATGTGCGTGCCTGGGTAGGTGATGTGAATTTTAAATATTGGCAATATGATAATGTTGGTCAATCAAAACGTCAACCGGGTTCAACATTTAAGTTGTTTGTTTATACTGCAGCGATGATGCATGGTATGTCGCCTTGCGATATGATGACCGATAAAGCGGTTTCGTGGCCATATGAAGAGAATCATGAGCAAAAGATCTGGACTCCGCATAATGCCGATGGGCGTTTCGGAGGATATCCAATCACATTAAAACATGCTTTTGCACGTTCTATCAATTCGATTGCAGTGCAGTTAGCACAACAAGTCGGCATAAAGGAAATTGTTAAGTATGCCCATTTGATGGGGATTAAGACACCGTTGGAAGAAATTCCCGCACTCTCGCTGGGTGCTTCGGATGTGTCTCTGCTAGAACTGGTAAACTCCTATTGTACTGTGGTGAATGAGGGGATGTATCACGATCCGGTATTGGTAACCTCTATCGAAGACCGCGACGGGAAAGTGATCTATACTAACCAACCTGTTCAACGGAGAGCGATCCCATACGAAGCATCATGGCTGATGCTCGAATTGCTGAAAGGTGGTTTGACCGAACCTGGCGGAACCACTCAAGCGTTGTGGGAATGGGACTTATTCCGTTGGAATACCGATTTTGGCGGAAAAACAGGTACATCGTCTAATCACTCTGATGCCTGGTTTGTGGGAGTAACGCCCAAACTGGTTGGTGGATCCTGGGTAGGAGGTGAACATCGTTGCGTGCATTTCCGTACCGGTAGTCTGGGTGAAGGAAGTAAATCGGCATTACCCGAGTTCGCTCTCTTTATGGAGAAAGTACTAGCTGATCCGGCTTTGACTAAATATCGGGCCAAGTTCCCGACTCAACCTAAAGAAAAGATAACGCGGAACTATTCCTGCCATACTTATATGCAAAGATCGGCAGCTTCTGATTCACTGGAATCATCAGAAGGTGAAGAGCCTATGCCGGATGCTGAGGCGCCGGCAGAAGAGACACCAACTGAACCAGCAGAATAATTATTGCAATTAGTTTTACCCGGGCTTTTTTAGCTTTTGAGTATCTGATAAAATACTTTATTAATCCCTCCGGATCTATTGATGCGGGGGGATTTTTTGCTTTATAACGGTCGAATAACTCTGTTTCAATAGGTCAATTACTTTTTTGAAGCATACAATTCGTATTGCAGTTTGTTTATATAGGTGCAAGGGCATTTTAAAACTAAGCATTTAAAAGATGTGGTATTCTAAAACAATTGCAGAAGTAATCAAAGAGTTTGGGGTTGATCCGTTAATAGGCCTTTCGGAAGCAGATGTTAGTGAAAGACTGGTTAAATACGGGCTAAATAAGCTGGTGGGAAAAAAGAAAAAGAATATTTTCCAGCTATTCCTAGCCCAGCTTAACGATTGGTTGATCTATGTCTTGTTTACAGCGGTCATTATCACCCTGTTTATGGGCGAATATATCGATGCTGTAATTATTTTATTGGTTATTGTCATTAATGCTGTTCTTGGTGTAATTCAGGAAGTCAAAGCAGGTAAGGCTATCGAAGCACTTCGGAAAATGTCGTCGCCCAAAGCTCTGGTCCGCAGAGATGGAGACGTAAAAGAGGTCGATTCCGAAAAAGTTGTACCCGGCGATATTCTTATTCTTGAAGCCGGACGTTTCCTTGCTGCAGATATTCGTATAATAGAGTCAGTCAATCTTCAGATTGAAGAATCTGCCCTGACCGGAGAGTCTGTTCCTTCCGGGAAAGATGCAACACTCGTTTATGACGATCCTCGAATGCCCTTGGGAGAACGTGCGAACTCTGCTTTTATGCTGACAATGGTTACCTATGGAAGAGGCATAGGGATTGTCGTAGAAATCGGAATGAATACCGAAGTAGGTAAAATTGCCTCTATCATTGAAAATGAAGAAGAGACTAAAACTCCTCTTGAAATCCGGTTGAGCGAACTAGGGAAAACACTTGGTAAGCTGGCAATCGGAATCTGTTCTTTTATTTTCATTGTATCTATATTTCAGGGCAGGGATCTGGTTGAAATGTTCCTGACATCGGTCTCTCTGGCCGTGGCTGCTATTCCCGAAGGTTTGGCAGCCATTGTAGCGGTAGTGCTTTCAATAGGTGTAACCAGGATGTCGGGACGAAATGCTATTGTTAAGAGACTACCTGCTGTTGAGACCCTGGGATCAGTGAATATTATTTGTTCCGATAAAACGGGCACGCTTACGCAAAATAAAATGACCGTTACAAAATATTTCAACCTGGAGGGAGAAAAATCGATAGGGCGGGAAAAGAATAACAGAGCCACTGTAGATGCGATTTTTCTGGCAAAAGCGATGATCCTTTGCTCCGATGCTACTTATGAAAACCGGCAGGGAACAGGTGATCCTACAGAAATTGCATTGCTGTTGTTGGGAGACGATCTCGGTATTGACCGAAAATCATTACTTGCCGAAAATAAGCGGATTGGTGAATATTCATTTGATTCAGACCGTAAATTGATGTCTGTGCTCATTGATGAAAACGGAAAGTTCACAGTATACACCAAAGGCGCTATCGATAACCTGATTGAAATTTCCACGCATGTTCTGGAGAAAGGCCGTGTGATTCCTATTACTCCGGCTCACAAAAAGCAATTTCATATTGCTACGGAAAATATATCTAATCAGGCCCTTCGTACGCTAGGTATAGCTTATAAGCCTGTAAGCTCAGTTGTCGCACCATCGGAAATGGAGAAAGAGCTGATCTTAGTGGGATTTGTCGGGATGATAGATCCTCCCAGGGAAGAGGTGAAGCCCTCTATTCAGAAAGCAAAAAGCGCAGGTATTACGACCATAATGATAACAGGAGACCATAAGAACACTGCATTTGCCATAGCGCAAGACCTGGGGATAGCAGATGCTATCGAGCAAACTATCACAGGTCAGGAAATAGATAAGTTAAGTGAAAAGGAGTTTTTCGACAACGTTATCAGATATCGTGTGTTTGCCCGTGTTTCCCCCGGACATAAAGTGAAAATTGTCAGGGCTTTAAAGTCTCACGGAAATATCGTATCCATGACCGGAGACGGTATTAATGATGCCCCTTCTTTAAATGCGGCTGATATTGGCGTTGCGATGGGTATGTCGGGAACTGATGTTGCCAAAAGCGCTTCGGATATGATTCTTACCGATGATAACTATGCAACAATTGTTTCTGCAATTGAAGAAGGCCGGAATATTTATAGCAATATTAAAAAGTCGGTGGTCTTTCTCCTCACCTGTAATCTTGGGGAAATAATAACCATGTTTGTAGCTCTTCTTATTGGCTGGGAGGCCCCCTTAATTGCTACCCAGATTTTGTGGGTTAACCTTATTACTGATTCTTTACCTGCCATTGCGTTGGGCATGAATCCCGGTGATCCGGATGTCATGAAAGAAAAACCACGTAATCCCAACGATAGCTTTTTTGCTGGAGGTGTCAGTTTGCGTGCTTTCATAGGGGGGGCCTTGATTGGTGCCTTAACTATTTTTGCTTTCTGGTATGGTTATTTTGAAAAGGGATATAGTCCATTTGCCGGCTCAGCTCCGGACTTTGTTGTGGAATATGCACAGACTATGGCTTTTGTGGTTTTGGTAGACAGTCAGTTGTTTTTCTCTCTGGCTGTAAAAAATAGTACCCAATCCATTCTCAGAATTGGATTCTTTTCGAACAAATATCTTCTGGGTGCCATTGTTGTTGGTCTGTTTATGCTATTGGTCGTGGTTATGATTCCAGCTATGCAAAGTGCGTTTAATTTGCAAATGCTTGATCTGCGAGATTGGATAATGGCTGCTTTTCTTGGATTGGTTCCCCTTTTGTTGGATGGATTGTATAAGTTTTTTCTTCGTATGCGTTTAGAAAATAGGTAGCATTCACTTTTCCTTTGGCTAAATCTCCTCATTTTTTTCTTTCACAATGTTTGAAATAACAATCCTGTGTTAATCAGAACGCTATCTGATTGGCGGAGAAGTTGTTTAGAATTAATGTGTGATTTTGCAATGTCGAATTGACAATTTTGCCATTTTTGGAGAAAAAAAGTGGCTGGAAATGTCTCATTTTGACATTTTTGGATTACATTTGCGCGATTTTTTACAGCGGATTTGTATTAAGAACAGTTAAATCTAAAACAGTTCGGTTTTAAACTTAATTGTTGGACGTTTCGAAAAGCGGTTGAACCTTCGGTTTTGTGCTTTTGGGGAAAGTCTGTTTGCTCTTTGGAATAGTTTGCCTTTGAGGGGAAAAGGGTCTTTTATCATGTGTCATTTATTCAATATTTGTGACACATCATAATTTCGTAAGAACGTCATGCTGGTTTTGCGCAATCGGTTGCATGCATGTTTAGTAAGATGGCAGCATAAGCTCCATTTGCGATGGGCAGAGTTTTTCCGCATGAAGCGGTCACCATCCGGCGAAGTAATCATTCGCTTTTCGATTTATTCGACTTCTCTGTTATTGCACATTCTGGTGCATATCCACTTTAATACTTCTAATAACAATCTTTCTTTCGGATAGTTTATATTCTTCATTTCTGCCGATTCCCTTTTGACTAATTCTCACGGCAGTTATCTATATTTCTCGGAAACCTTATTTCCGATTATCAATGGCGTTAATTAATGGTCTGTTGATTTGGAATTTATTCTCCTTGTGGGGTGAAATCTAAAATCTACAATCATCCTTTTTTACTTATATATATTATCATATGGGAAATGTAGCAGTTTTATTATTGTTAATTGTCGGTGTTGCCTTTGCTTTTATAGCGATCAGCATCGGTAAGATTTTCGGCATCAGCTCGACGAATCCCGAAAAGGGAGAACCCTACGAGTGTGGTATTGTGACCAAAGGTGTGACCTGGGTTCAATTCAACGTTGGGTACTATCTGTTTTCGTTGGTATTCTTGATCTTCGATGTCGAAATTGTATTTTTGTACCCTTGGGCTACTGTCTTGAAAGAGATAGGAATGGCTGCATTGGTCGAAATTATTTTCTTTTCGTTGTTCCTGTTCATGGGACTTTTGTATGCATATAAAAAGAAAGCTTTAACATGGATGTAAAGAAAGATTTTCTCCCCGACTTTCCGGGTGAGGCGTATAAAGATGAGCAAGGCAAAACCAGCTTTATTGTAACCAGTGTGGATGCGATTGCCAACTGGGGACGCAGTAATTCGCTCTGGCCGCTTTCGTTCGGTACCAGCTGTTGTGCTATCGAGATGATGAGTACTGTATCAGCAAAATACGACTGGTCTCGTTTTGGTTTTGAAGTTATGCGTGCCAGCCCACGCCAGTGTGACCTGATTATCGTTTGTGGAACCATTACTTACAAAATGGCACCTGTACTCAAACGTCTCTACAACCAGATGCCTGAACCACGTTACGTGATTGCGATGGGCGCTTGCGCTATTTCTGGCGGTCCGTTCTGCAAACACTCTTATTCAGTAGTAAACGGGATTGACAAATTCCTTCCGGTAGATGTATATATTCCCGGATGTCCTCCCCGTCCCGAAGCATTGATTCATGGGATGATGTCGTTGCAGAAGAAAGTAATGCATTCGAAAGCATACGTGATTGAGAAACCCAAAAAAGATGAAACAGCAGAGTAATTCTCCGTTGTATTTTATCTCAACAAAAAAATAGTATGAACAGAGAAGAATTAAAATCATATCTAACCAAAACCTTTCCAACGGCGAAAGTGGAAGATTCATTCGACTTTCCGCAGATGTATGTTTCCAAAGAGGAACTGCTTGCTGTAGGTGAAAAACTGAAGGATTCGCCCGAAACGCTTTTCGACTTCATGTTTTGCCAAACGGCCATTGACTGGAAAGATCGTTTCGAAGTGGTGTATCACCTTACTTCGACTACCTATCGTCACGATATGGTGCTGAAAGTGGTGCTTGAAGATCGCGACAACGCCGAAGTCCCTTCTGTATATTCGTTGTGGAAAGCCGCCGAATATCATGAAAATGAGATTTTTGACCTGTTTGGTATCAGTTTTACCGGACACCCCTTCTTGCGCCGCATGATTTTGGGCGACGATTGGAAAGGTTACCCTCTCCGGAAAGATTACGTACATGTCAACCTTGATGAAACCCTTTAATCGCAGTTATGGAACCTATTAAAACCTATATTCCGGGAGAAGAGAAAACCGAGGAGTTTGTGGTAAACATTGGCCCTCAGCACCCTTCTACACACGGTGTGCTTCGGTTCGAAACCACGCTCGACGGTGAGACTATCAAAGACATTGTACCCATTATCGGATACATTCACCGGGGAATCGAAAAAATGACCGAATCACTCGGTTACAAACAATCTATCTATCTTACCAGCCGGATGGACTACCTGTCTGCTCACATGAACAATCAGGTTTGCTGTCTGGCTATCGAAAAAGCGCTTCAGGTAGAAGTGCCCGCCCGTGCACAGGCTCTTCGTATTCTGATGTGCGAATTGCAGCGTCTGGCTTCTCACGAATTGTGGTGGGGATCATGTAGTATGGACGTGGGTGCGGTTACTCCGTTCTTCCTTGCCTTCCGCGACCGTGAACGTATCCTTGATATATTCGAAGAAAACACCGGTAACCGTTTGACCATGAGTTATATCGTGCCGGGTGGTGTGATGCAGGATGTTACGCCTCAGTTCGTTGATCATGTAAAAGACCTGATCAAACAGGTGAAAGGCTACGTGGCAGAATACGAAACATTGATCACCGGAAATATCATTTTCCAACGTCGTATGCAAGGTGTGGGTATTCTACCTAAAGATCTGGCAATTTCGTTGGGAGTTACCGGTCCGGTAGCACGTGCTTCGGGTATCTCTTGCGACGTGCGAAAACTGCATCCGTATGACGGATACGAAAAGCTCGATTTCAAAGAGATCGTGATGGACGGCTGTGACAGCTGGACTCGTTATCTTGTGCGTATGGAAGAGATGAAACAATCGGTACACATTATTGAGCAGTTGATCGACAATCTTCCTGAAGGAGATTATCGTGCTAAAATGAAGCCGGTGATCAAACTGCCGGTGGGTGAGTATTACCAGCGTGTGGAAACGGCTCGCGGAGAGTTGGGTGTGTTCATCGTGAGTGACGGTGGCACCAAACCTTACCGTATGAAATTCCGTACGCCGAACTTCTCAAACCTGGCAACTGCCAAACCGCTTAATGTGGGTGAAAAAATCGGAGACCTGATTGCCAGTATGGCAACCATCGACCTTATTATTCCCGATATTGACCGTTGATACAACCCTGTATCGAAACTAACGTAGTAATTGTGCTTAAATATTCGATAAAAAAATGATTAAACTATCTGATATAATAGAATGGATACACCAGCTACTGACAAGCTTTCTGGCGCCTGGATGGGCGTGGTTTGTCGGCGTAGTACTTGTGGGTGTAGCCGTATTGGTCGGCGTTCTGGTCATCGTGATCACTCAGGTGTACATGGAACGTAAAGTGGCCGGATTTATGCAGTTACGTCTCGGTCCGCACCGTGTGGGTCCCTGGGGTAGCTTGCAGGTGTTTGCCGATGTAATTAAACTGTTGCTTAAAGAATCGTTTACACCTAACCGCGCCGATGGATTTTTGTTCTGTGTGGCGCCTTATCTGGTGTTGACTGTAGCGTTGATGGCCTTAGCTCCTGTATCATTTGCACCGGGCGTACAAATGTGGGGTTCAAACATTGGTTTGCTTTACACCACAGCTGTTTCATCTTTGGGCGTAATTGGTATCCTGATGGCCGGATGGGCAAGTAACAACAAATACTCATTACTTGGTGCTATGCGTAGTGGTGCCCAGATTGTGAGTTACGAGTTGTCTGCTGCTTTGGCGTTGCTTACCGTTGTTTTGATGACCGGTTCTCTGGATTTTAGAGTTATCGTAGAGTCACAAGCCGACGGTTGGTGGATCTTCAAAGGACACCTTCCTGTAATATTTGCTTTCATCGTTTATACAATCGCCGGTACAGCAGAGCTTAACCGTGCTCCGTTTGACCTTGCTGAGGCAGAACAGGAGTTGACCGCAGGTTACCACACTGAATATTCGGGTATGCAGTTCGGTATGTTCTACCTGACTGAGTACATCAACATGATCGTGGTTTCATTGATCGCGGCATCGGTATTCCTGGGAGGATGGCAGCCATTCCACATTTACGGATTTACCCCATTCAACCAAGTGATGGATTACATCCCCGGAATCGTATGGATTTTAGCTAAAGTCTATTTCATGATCTTCCTGATTATGTGGTTCCGTTGGACATTCCCCCGTTTGCGTATCGACCAACTGCTGAAACTGGAGTGGAAATACCTTCTTCCGCTTTGTATCGTCAACCTGGTAATCGCTGCCCTGTTCGAAGTAATGGGCTGGCATTTTTAGATGAAAGATTAGAGATTAAAGAACAAAGGCGAAAGACGAGATTCTTTAATGATTTATCATTCTTAATCATTCATTTAAAATTACTTTGCAGATTAAATTATCCTGCTCTCAAATGGGCAGGGAAGTAAACTAAAATATGAAGACAATCATAAATTATTTTCGGGAAATATTCACAGCTTTCTATTCCTTGTTGCAAGGGATGAAGCTGACGCTCTATTACTTTACGCATGTGCATAAAGTAAATATTACAGAGCAATATCCGGAAAACCGCGAGACTACGATTCGTATTCCCGAGCGTTTTTACGGAATACTGGAGATGCCGCACGATGAAAACAATGAGCATAATTGTACAGCTTGTACCTTGTGTGAGTTGGCTTGTCCGAACGGAACCATCACCATCGAGACGGCAACAGAAGTGACAGAAGATGGCAAAAAGAAGAAATATCTGGATAAATACCATTACAACCTGGGAACTTGTACCTTCTGCGGTCAGTGTGTGGATGCTTGTCCGTCTAATGCTATCCAGATGAACAAACAGTTTGAGCTTAGCGAATACGACAAGAACAAATTCTTGCTGGTGTTGAATAAGCCGGGTTCGAAACTTAAAGCAAAGGAGAAAAAGTCATGAATATAGAAACCATTGTTTTTTATCTTTTGTCCGGAATGATAGTGACTTTTGGCGCTATGACCGTGACTACCCGCCACATTTTCCGTGCCGCAGTTTATTTGTTGTTCACCCTGATCGGCATTGCCGGAATTTATCTGCTGATGGAGATGAATTTCATGGCAGCACTGCAAGTGGTGATTTACGTAGGTGGTATCGTGGTAATTATTATTTTCTCCATCTTCCTGACGCATCAGGTGGGAGAGAAGATCGCGGTGCAATTACCGATGCGCTTGTTACGATCGGCGTTGGTGGCTGCATCGGGTCTGGCTTTGGTACTTTGTGTATTGATTCCTCACGCGTTTACCTCGTCGGAAACTATGCCGATTGATGCATCTGTAGAGAATATCGGTCGTCAGCTGCTTAACTACAAAGACTTCGGATATGCATTGCCGTTTGAGGTGATCAGTGTATTCTTGCTTGCGGCTTTGATCGGTAGTATCGTGATTGCGATGAAAGATAATCCCACAGATGAGAATAAATAACCCGAAAGGAAAGTAAAATCATATTTAAACAGAAATTATGGGAAATGTACCTTTAATGCACGTATTGATTCTCAGCACAACGCTTTTCTTTCTGGGAATTTACGGCTTCTTTGCCCGTCGAAATATGTTGATGATGCTGATGTCCATCGAGTTGATCCTGAATAGTGTCAATCTCAACTTCATCGCATTCAACAAATATCTTTTTCCGAATCAATTGGAAGGGATGTTCTTTTCGATGTTTATCATTACAGTTGCTGCCGGAGAAGTTTCTTTGGCCATTGCGATCATTATTAATCTTTATCGACGGTTTAAAACGATTGATATCGAAGATACCACCACGATGAAATACTAATGTATATGAAGTACGATATGTTTGTTTTATTGATTCTGTTTCTGCCTTTGATCAGCTTCGTCTTTTTGTCGCTGACCGGAAAGAGAATCGCGCCTGCAGTCGCGGGACTGACGGGTATTGCCGTGTTGACGGTGACAACAGTGTTGTCTTTTTACGTTGCCTATAACTATTTCTTTGTAAACGGAATGGTGGACGGAGTTTACCAGAAGATTCCGGTATTCAATGAAGTTTGGCTGAAGTTTACTGATATACTCAGTATTAACCTGGGTATCATGCTCGATCCGATTTCGGTGATGATGCTTATAGTGATCAACTTTATCTCTTGTATGGTACACATCTACAGCTGGAACTATATGCACGGTGAAGACCGTTTCCAGATGTATTATGCCTACCTGTCGCTCTTTACCTTCTCTATGTTGGGATTGGTGGTAGCGGTGAACCTGTTCCAGATGTATATCTTCTGGGAGTTGGTAGGGGTATCGTCCTTCCTGTTGATCGGTTTCTACTACACCAAAGCGTCAGCGATTGCCGCTGCGAAGAAAGCATTTATCGTTACCCGTTTTGCCGACCTTGGATTCCTGTTGGGTATCCTGTTGGTGAGCCAGGGTGCGGGAACACTTGATTTCGCAACTTTGATCGAACGTCTTTCTAATCCGCATTCTCCCTTCACACAAGCGATGACCGCAGGTTCGTTTCTGGGTCTGACTACTTTGTCTTGGGGATTGATCCTGATCTTCATCGGGGGTGCCGGTAAATCGGCTATGTTCCCGCTTCACATCTGGTTGCCCGATGCGATGGAAGGTCCTACTCCTGTTTCTGCCTTGATCCACGCTGCAACAATGGTTGTTGCCGGGGTATTTCTGGTAGCTCGCTTGTTCCCGGTATTTGCTGTTTCTGCGCCTGATGCGTTGGAAGTTGTTGCTTATGTCGGTGCTATTACGGCTATTTTTGCTGCCGTGATTGCCTGTACACAGACTGATATCAAACGTGTATTGGCTTACTCAACCGTTTCGCAGATTGCCTTTATGATGTTCTCGTTAGGCGTAGCAGGATGGGGTGAAGAAGCTCAGGAAGGTTTCACCGGTTCTCTTTTTCACTTGTTTACTCACGCGTTCTTCAAGGCAATGCTCTTCATGGGAGCAGGTGCTGTAATTCACGCGGTTCACAGCAACGAAATGGAAGATATGGGTGGCATGTGGAAAAAAATGCCTATTACTCACGCTTCATTCCTGATTGCCTGTCTGGCGATTTCCGGGGTTCCTTTATTTGCAGGATTCTACAGTAAAGAGGTGATCCTTTCTGCTGCATTCCAGGGTAATAAATTAATCTACGGTGTAGGTTTGTTGACCAGCGGCATCACTGCTTATTACATGTTCCGTCTTTATTTCCGCATTTTCTGGTTTAAAGAAGCTGCTCAAGGGCACGGCGAACATGGTCATGACAATCACGAGGCTCATACCCCGATGATGAATCTTGCATTGATTCTGTTAATGGTAGCTACCTTGAGCGTTGGGTTCCTCAAATTCGGTCATTTCGTAAGTGCGGATGGCAAACCATTTGAAATCCCTTTCCACCTGTCATTGGCTATTCCTCCGGTGTTAATGGCTGTTATTGGTATCTCGATTGCTTACATTTTATTTGCCCGTGAAAACGACAAACCTGCAAAAATTACTCAGGCATTGGGTGGTTTCTACCGTGCGGCATACCACAAATTCTACATCGACGAAGTTTATTTGTTTGTCACCAAGAAAATTCTGTTCAATCTGGTGGGCCGTCCGGCTGCCTGGTTCGACCGTAATGTGGTAGATAATATCTTCAACGGTAGTGCTGCGGTAACTGCTTACACATCAGAATCCGTTAAGAAAATGCAGTCGGGCCGTGTGCAGACTTATGCAACGTTCTTCCTCGGTGGAGTCGTGTTGGTGGCGTTGCTCATCATCTTTTCTAACCTGTAAGAGGAGGTGATAAATTATTAATTATCCAAGAAACAGACACATGAATATATTAATTGTATTAATCCTTATACCGCTTTTGGCTGCCGTGGGAGTACTTCTCTGCCGTAGCGACAAGGCTGTCAAATGGACAGCTTTGATCGGAAGCGTTTTGGAGTTGGCATTTGCCGGATGGTTGACTGCCGCATATGTGAAACTTCGAATGGCGGGGAATGTAGAGCCAATGCTTTTTAAATCTGACATAACCTGGTTCGCTCCGCTGAATATCTATTTTAGAACGGCTATCGACGGCATCTCGCTTTCGATGATTTTGTTGACCGCTATGGTTGTAATAGCCGGCATTTTGGTTTCATGGCGTCAGCAACGTCAGGTGAAAGAATTCTTCTTCCTGATTCTGTTGTTGGCAACAGGAGCTTACGGCTTCTTTACTTCGACCGACCTTTTTGCTATGTTCTTCTTCCTTGAGTTGGCTGTAATTCCTAAATATCTGTTGATCGGTGTTTGGGGTAGCGGCAAAAAGGAGTACAGCGCGATGAAGCTGGCGTTGATGCTGATGTTTGGTTCGGCTTTGGTATTCCTTGGAATTACCGGCTTGTACTATTTCGGTGGTCACACCTGGAACATCCAGGAGCTGATGAATCAACATTTGCCCATCGAAGTTCAGCGTGTACTTTACGTATTGATCTTTACCGGTTTTGGTGTTTTCACCGCTATGTTTCCCTTCCACACCTGGGCGCCTGATGGTCACTCTTCGGCTCCGACCGCAGCATCGATGTTCCTCGCAGGTATTTCGATGAAGTTGGGTGGATACGGTTGTTTGCGTGTGGCTACCCTGTTGTTGCCCGAAGCTGCTCAGGAGCTTTCGTGGATCTTCATCATTACCGCATCTATCGCAATCATCTACGGTGCATTTGCTACTATGATGCAAAAGGACCTCAAATACATGAACGCGTATTCATCGGTAAGCCACTGTGGATTTGTAATCCTTGGTATTGCGATGATGACTAAAGCAGCGATCATGGGTGCGGTGATGCAAATGGTTTCTCACGGGGTGATGACAGCCCTCTTCTTTGCCGCCATCGGTATGATTTATGATCGCGCACACACTCGTCAGGCTAATGAACTGGGTGGTATGCTGAAACAGATTCCTTTCATCGGGACTGCCTTCATCATTTCCGGTCTTTGCTCGTTGGGTCTGCCCGGTTTCAGTGGATTCGTTTCAGAGATGACTATTTTCGTAGGCTCATGGGAACATCCGGGTATTGGCTATAAGATTGCAACCATTCTGGCTTGTGCCTCTATCGTGGTGACAGCGGTTTACATCTTGCGTTCTATCGGTTTCGCCATCTGGGGAAGCATTTCCAATAAAGAGTATCTTCAATTGAAAGATGCCGGTTGGAATGAGCGCCTGGCAACCTTTATTCTTGTAGGCGGTATTCTGATTATCGGTTTGGCTCCGTTCCTGCTTACTCGTCTGATTGAGGCAGATGTAAACGGTATCCTGGCGGTGTTGATCCGATAGCCCACGGATGTCAGGGTTGTGAAGCTATAAATAAATTCAGATAATATTTCGCCTAATTCACCCCCAACCCCCTGAAGGGGGCTTTTTCCGCAGCAGAATTTGAAATATTTCTGCAATAGAGGTTCAATAATAGTACGAATGTTGCTTATTGTGCTTCTCTAAAAGTCCCCTTTAGGGGATTTAGGGGTAAATAAAACGAGATTAGCAATCCTGCTCTATTTTGAATAACAAAGTAGGTTTAATATTAAAAATCATAGCGAATTCTGTTCGCTGTAAAATAAAATTCTATGAATCTTGAATCTCTTTCACTGTTGCGGTTTGAAGGGATTATCATCGCGATAATCTTCATTCTGCTCGTAATGAAGTTGATGGATGCCGATAAAAAGCCCAAGTCGATGCTGACTGTGGTGAACGGACTATTGATCATCAACTTTCTGGCAGGGTTGCTGCCGATGGCCGAGGGAAGTGCGTTTACCGATTTCTTCCGTACGAGCCAGTTAATTGTTTTGGAGAAAAATATCCTGAATCTGGGTGTGGTGCTTATATCGCTTTGCGGAGCTCGCTACCTGTACAGTATTAAAAATCAGTTGGAGTTTTACATCCTGATGCTCTCCAGTGTGTTGGGTATGTACGTGATGATCTCCAGCGGACACGTGCTGATGTTTTATCTCGGACTTGAGATGTCGACCATCCCCGTGGCTGCATTGGTGAACTACAACCGCACACTGCGCAATTCCAGCGAGGCTGGTTTGAAGATGATTTTCTCTTCAGCTTTCTCTACCGGTATCCTGTTGTTCGGTATCTCGTTACTCTACGGAGCTACCGGAACCCTCAGCTTCACCGGCATTGCCAACGCTCTTCAACCCGGTGTATTGCCTTTGCTGGCTTTCGCTTTCATCCTGGGTGGTATCGCCTTCAAGATGTCTGTCGTGCCTTTCCACTTGTGGACTGCCGACGTATACGAAGGTTCTCCCGTGCCTGTGACCAACTTCCTGTCGGTTATCTCCAAAGGTTCGGTGATCTTTGTGTTCATCACCGTGTTGTACACCGTTTTCGGCAAATTGCAGCATGAGTGGACACTCGCTCTTTCTGTATTGTCGATCCTGACCATGACCCTCGGTAACTTGTTTACTTTGCGTCAAAACAATATCAAACGTCTATTGGCCTTTTCATCGGTTACTCAGGTCGGTTTCGTACTTGTAGGTATTGCGGGTGCATCTAAGGTGGCAAACGCTTCAGTAGTATACTTCGTGTTGATCTACTTGTTGAGTAATATCGCTGCATTCGGTGTGATCGGAGCTATCTCTGACTCAACCGGAAAAGAAAACCTCCAATCTTACAAAGGTCTGTACAAATCAAACCCGATGTTGGCTCTGGCTTTGGCCATCTGCTTATTCTCATTGGCCGGTGTACCTCCTACAGCCGGTTTCTTCGGTAAGCTGTTTCTTTTGGCAGCCGGTTTCGGACAAGGTCTTTACGTGGTATTGGCAGTTGCCTCTATTAATCTCGTGATCTCGTTGTACAACTACCTCCGCGTGGTAAAAACCATGTTTATGGACGAACCAGAAGTGGCTCTTCCCAACGTGAAAAGCAATGCACCCCTCACCGCTGCTTTGGTGATCTGTGTTGCCGGCCTGTTGTTGGTAGGTTTCTACTCTCCGATTTATCACTACATCAGCTCTCTGTGCTACGGCATGTAATCGTGCGCTGATATCAATATCTGAAAAAGCCGGGTCTGCGATTGTTTCGCGGATCCGGCTTTTTAGTTTTCTGCCCCTCGTTTCCAAACGAGGGGTTGTTGGTAATCCGTTTTCAACGGGAATAGTAACGCCGTTAAAAACGTAATACCATTAGGCACTTTAGGAAAGGGCTTTATTCTATTGGTAAGGAATCCTCTTAATCAGTATTGGTCGTCCATCAATCCAGTTTTTCAAACTCACAAAGCGTTTTTCATTATTCTTATCCGTTTCCGTTTCAATATACGAATACGGCTTTTGAGGATATTCACACCATGTGCCGGTATTGGCATAGATCAAACAGGATCCGGGCAGTGATATTTTCTCTAACATCCCGATATGGGTATGTCCGAGTATCAACAAGTGCGGGAGCTCGTTTTTCATAAATTGGATGGCGGCATCATCTAAATAATCAAGATCAGCCATGGCGGCTTTCAATGCCGCTTCTTTGCCATAAAGTGTCGTCCATTGGCTGTATAAATCCGAATAGCGTTGTTTAATTTCACGGATAGAAATTGTTTTGCTGTTGGGTAGAACGATAAACTGCATTTCATCAATCCCACAGTATAGAAGGATGGAGTCTATGATATTTTTAATAATCAAGTCGGGTTCATCATTTTTTACAATGTGTTCTATTCTGTATTTCAACGTCTGTACACTTTCCCGGTCATTCCTTTGTTTGCTAGCAGTGATGCGGCTGATATAATATCCCACAGGTAATGCGGTATTTATTCCATTTGCCCGATCCGGAGCATTAAACATACCCAATGCATTGCCATGTTCGGCAATTATTCCTTCATCCCGAAACCTATTTCTGAAGTTATCCCCTTCGATGAAGATAATACCCGGGATATATTTCTGCAAAATAGCATTTGTTATAAACATATCGTGGTTTCCCGGTACATAGATCAGCTTTTTATTGTGAGAAATTATCCGGTTGAACTCTTTGATGATGCCCTGGTTACAAGGCGAGGAGAGAATATCTTCAAAGGTCGGTGGTCGCAAGTGGATCGGGCATACCCATACATCAAGTATATCTCCCAATAATACAAGTTCATCAATATCATCATCATCTGCGATAAATTGTAGAAACTTAATTAGATCCCTTATGCCATCCTCATTCAGCCACCCATAATGGCGGAATGTATCGGGATAAAGCAGGCTCCTTTCATCATTCAGGTGAATATCGCTGATATAGATTCGTTTGCGCTTCATGAGAAAAAGATTAGATGAACGATATACTTGTATAACAAATCCCGCTTAGATTCAATGATTGAAAAGTCCGTTTTTATATACCCGGAGGAGCCTCTTGTTGAGATTGCGTGCTGTTTGGCCTCCATTTTATTTCGGAAAAAAGCCTCCAGACCTGTAAATACAAATAAAAAAACGATTCATACCCAACGTGGTGAATGAATCGTTTTTTTATTTCCCGGATAATCTGAACAGTCTAATCTAATGGCTCTTTATGGAACTTAACGAAGCCAAAAACTTCAACCTGGTCCTTAGTAATTCGAAAGACAATAGTGTATCCTTTGAATATAAGATCTCTGATAGACTTATCTTCAAAATAGATCGATTTTCTATAACGAAAGGGATTGGTTGGGATCTCCTTTATTTTACTTAATAACTCAGCTTTGAATTTCCTGGCTTTTGAAGGGCTGTCGAGCGAGATGAATTCGATCTGCTTTTCTAATCGACTAACGAATGTATCTTTAAAAACGATTTTCATATTTCGTGATTATTACCTGAACCATCAGAATATGTGGCTTACTTATCTGTTTCATGTTTTCGGATCACTTTTTCCAACCGTTGCTCAACATCGTTTAATTCTATGAAGTTGGCGTTCCCGTTTAGGATTTCATTCAATTCGCCGGTGAGGTATTCGCGTTGCTTTGTATATTCAGCGCTTTCGGGAATAATTTCTATCTCTTCTTTGCTGAATTTGCTGAGAAGCCACATCAGCTTATCATAAACGCTATCATTTACTTTTAATCGGAGGGTATGCATGGCTCTTTTTTTTACAAAGATACAACATAACTCCTTCTATCCTTCCCTCTCTACCCTCCTTTTTCTCGGTATTCAAATCCTGGAAATCAACTCTTTTCGTTCAATATCCCCTCATCATGGCATCAAAATACCCTGTTTGCGGTATTTCCTTAACTTCTGTTTTGCCGTTACTTTGCAATATCAAAATAAACCAACTACAAAATCAAAATATTATGGCTAAGATTGCAAAAAACCTAACAGAATTAATCGGCAATACACCGTTGCTTGAAATTGCTAACTTCAGTAAATCACGCAAGCTTGAAGCGACCATCATTGCCAAATTGGAGTACTTCAACCCCGCCGGAAGCGTAAAAGACCGTATCGGATATGCCATGATTGTGGATGCCGAAGCCAAAGGTTTATTGAAAGAAGGATCGGTAATCGTGGAGCCCACCAGCGGAAACACCGGCATAGCACTCGCTTTCGTTGCTGCCGCCAAAGGATACAGACTGATCCTCACCATGCCTGAAACCATGAGCGTGGAGCGTCGCAACCTGCTCAAAGCATTAGGCGCAGAATTGGTGTTGACTCCCGGTGCCGAGGGAATGAAAGGTGCCATCCGTCGTGCAGGAGAATTGGCGGAGACAATTCAGGGTGCAGTCGTGCTGCAACAATTCAAGAATCCGGCGAATCCTGAAATCCACCGCAAAACGACCGCCGAAGAGATCTGGCGTGATACCGATGGTGATGTTGATTTCTTTGTGGCAGGTGTTGGTACAGGCGGTACAATCACCGGAGTCGGAGAGGTATTGAAATCGCGCAATCCAAACGTGAAGATCGTGGCAGTAGAACCTAGCGATTCACCGGTATTGTCGGGCGGAAATCCCGGACCGCACAAGATTCAGGGAATTGGAGCAGGCTTTGTCCCCGATGTGTTGAACACCTCTATTTATGATGAAATTATTCTGGTGAAAAACGAAGATGCTTTCGATGCCGGTCGTGCTTTGGCAAAAACTGAAGGTCTGTTGGTGGGAATCTCTGCCGGAGCCGCTGTCTATGCCGCACAGCAATTGGCGCAACGTCCCGAAAATAAAGGTAAAAAGATCGTAGTCCTGCTGCCCGATACCGGCGAACGCTACCTTTCTACATTGCTATACAACTCAGGTGAGTAAAAAAGATATAAAGATTCTTTATATCACCGCTACAGCTAGTGTAAATACACTGATTTTTACTCCTTCAATTTCCAATAGTGTTGTAGCACATGATTCTATAGTGGCTCCGGTCGTCAGCACATCATCGACGATCAGGATGTGTTTTCCACGAATAGCTTCTGCGTCTGTTATCCCGAATATCTCCTGTACATTGAGCCAACGATCCCAAACGCTCTTCCGCGTCTGAGTTTTAGTAGTCTTAATCCGGTGGACACCATGGGTTTCCACCGGAATTTCCAGTATTTCGGATAATCCTTTAGCAATCCATTCGGCCTGATTATATCCGCGTTTCCGCTCTCTCTTTTTGTGCAAAGGGATAGGAACAATACAATCGACATCTGCGAAAATGCCGTCGCGCTTCAGAGCGAAGGCCGCCTGCCGACCTAATATTTGTCCGATCTCTTTTTGGTCTTTGTATTTCAGCAGGTGAATGAGGTGGCGGAATTCGCTCCCTTTATTGAAGTAAAAAAAAGAGCTGGCCGCTTCCACGGGAATCTTTCCGCGGAGGCGCAGCTCGACTTTATTATCCCGATCGGTGTGAAAATCCGTTCGGGGAAGTTTGTACAGGCAATGAAGGCAAATCAGTTGTTCACTTTCAATTAATGGCTTTCCACAAACCGCACAGGTTTCGGGAAAAAGCAGTCGCAGAAAATCATTCCAAATTGTCCGTATCATTTCCCAGTATTTTAGCAACAACCTTGAAAATTGCATCCGACTCAAATCCCCGCGAAGCCGCAAAGCGGTAAAGTTTGGCTTTCAGTTGTTGCGGATCTTTATCTTTCAGCGATTTCCGCTTTTGTTTCAGGATCGATAAAAGACAATCCCGATATTCCTCTTCATCTATTTGCTCCATCGCATCCTCAATCAGGTGGACATCCACCTTTTTCTGTTGCAGCATGATCCGGATTTTGATTCGTCCCCATTGGTTGAACCGGAATTTGTCTTTTACAAATGCTATGGCAAAGCGGCTTTCATCCACGAAGCGTTCATCAAGCAGTCGCTTTAGAATGCGCTCCTGAGCCTCGGGTTCAACACCCCAGTTACTCAGTTTCTCCCGCACTTCGCTCAGGCAGTGTTCGCTCATGGAGCAGTAGGCAGCAGCTTTGTGCAACCCTTCGGCTTCCGATAATTCGGTTTTTATTCTCATTGATTTAGATTTTAGACTTTAGAATAAAGACACAAGGCACAAGATTTTAAATCCAAGAACAAAGATAAAAGACAAAAGAAGCAAGATAAATGACCAGGTTGTTATTCTCTAAAGTAATAAATAAAATTTATTGTCGTATCACCCCCATCCCGATAACTATCGGGACCCTGAAGGGGGCTTTAGCTGCAGTGAAATCAGAACAAACTGTTCACTTATTGACAAATAAAGCTCCTATCATAATGATTGTGCTTACGCAAAGTCCCCTTTAGGGGATTTAGGGGTAGAGATGCAGTCAAATTAATACGACATTAATTCGATCCAATTACTTATATCGGCTCTATAACGGATAGAGTGGGTAATATGAATTGGATAGATCCCGATAGCTATCGGGATCATCCGTCCTATCAGCGTAAATCCGCGTCCTATTCTTAGATTTTCATTTGATACATTATAGTCATCCACCCAAAACGTTATAGTGCCCTTATATCTTTGCTCTTATGTCTTTGCTCTTATGTCTTCACTCTTTTGTCTTCACTCTTGCTTCTTTATAAATCCCCTCAGCAGCGCAATCTCTTCGGCCCAAAGCGTTTCATCCGGTGTTTCCAGTACGATCGGCATATTGTCGAAGCGGGGATCATTCATGAAACGTTCAAAGAAAGTCAGGTCCAACAATCCTTTGCCTACACTCTCGTGGCGGTCTACCCGCGAGCCCAGCGCTTTTTTCGTATCATTGAGGTGGATCGATTTCAGGTAGTTGAGACCGACTATCTGATCGAAATCCTGAAAAACCTTTTCATAGTTGTTGGCATCCAGAATGTCGTAACCGGCAGAGTAGGAGTGGCAGGTGTCGATACAAATGCCGACACGTGATTTATCTTCCACGCGATCAATGATATAAGCCAGGTG
This sequence comes from Bacteroidales bacterium, assembly GCA_963668555.2. Lineage (GTDB taxonomy): Bacteria > Bacteroidota > Bacteroidia > Bacteroidales > UBA7332 > CAXXIC01. Next base: position 732,168 of record CAXXIC010000001.1, on the reverse strand, counting down.
TTCAAACTTAAAGCCCATATTGCTGCCCTGTCCTGCTGTATTTTCAATTACGGCTGTTACGCCTTGAGTCTGTGCTAATGCAAGATTGATGGATTCGGCGATTCGGTTAAGACATTCTTCTTCACTGATTTTATTCAAATGGCTGCCCGGGTGAAAATTTAACAGTGACAATCCCAATTGCCCGCAACGTTGCATCTCATCGAGAAAAGCGGCACGTGATTTTGCCAATCCCTCTTCTTCCGGGTGTCCCAGATTAATTAAATAACTGTCGTGCGGTAATATATATTGAGGTAGAATCTCAAATTTCTCGCAGTTCTCTTTAAACAGCTTAATGCTTTTCGCAGTCAATGGAGCCGAATTCCATTGTCTTTGGTTTTTGGTAAACAATGCAAAAGCATTTGCGCCGATTGCTCCGGCGTTTAATGGTGCGTTTTCCACACCGCCCGATGCACTTACGTGCGCTCCGATATATTTAGCCATAATATTTTAATAAGCCCCCTAAATCCCCCCAAAGGGGACTTGAAGAGAGGGTTGGATTAAGTTAGTTATTAAAAGTACTGTATTTTATGTTTGCTATTTCGCTGCTTACTCCCTCCCCTTTGGGGAAAGTTGGGGAGGGGCCTTTATATATCTCTCCAACCGATTCAATCCCTCCTCAATATTCTCCAGCGAATTAGCATACGAAAACCGAACAAACCCTTCGCCCTTACTTCCAAAATCCACACCGGGAGTAATTCCTACATGTGCATTTTCCAGTACATCAAAGGCGAAGTGATACGAGTCGTTGGTGAACTTCCACGCATCTGCTAAAACATAGAAAGCGCCCTGTGGTTCAATTTTGATCTCAAATCCCATCTCCCGCAATCTGCGAATCATGTAGATCCGGCGCTCATTGTAGATCGATTTCATGTGGGTAACATCAGCTTCGGCATTTTCCAGAGCGGCAACTCCGGCGGACTGGGCTGTTGATGGAGCACAGATAAACAGGTTTTGTTGCAGAATCTGCAGGGTACGCATATATTGCGGAGGAGCAATCAGGTAACCCAATCTCAGTCCCGTCATTGCAAAACGTTTCGAGAAACCATTGATCACAAAAGCATTATCGGTGAATTCCAGAATCGAACGCGCCTTCCCGTTGTAAACTAATCCATGATAAATCTCATCCGAAATAATCGGGAAATCCAGTTTTGCCAATTCCTCAAAAACGGCATCATCCACCAGGGTCCCGGACGGATTCATCGGAGAGTTTACAAAGAGCGTCCGTGTTTTTGGGGTAATTACCTGCTTGATTTTCTCTATATCATATTGGAATCCGTTATCAGCACTCACTTCCACCTCGACTGGGACTGCACGGCAAGCCAGTGCGAAATTCCGGTAGCAAGGATACCCCGGATTGGTCATAATCACCTCGTCACCTCCCTGGCAAAGCGTTAGCAATGCCATCAGTATCGCAGGGGAACTACCCGAAGTCACCACAATGCGGTCGGGAGTCACCGTTACGCCATATTCCTTTTGGTAAAAATGGCAAATAGCCTCCCGCAATTCCAGTGATCCGAGCGAATGGGTGTAATGGGTTAAACCTTTCTGTTGTGCGCTGGATGCCGCTTCGGCAATACATTCCGGCATGTCAAAGTCAGGTTCGCCCACCTCCATGTGGATAATGTTGATGCCTTGCTTTTCCAGTTCAGATGCACGTTCCAGTACCTCCATCACGATAAAGGGAGTCATCTGTTCCGCGTCGGGATTAATTCTGTTCATTGTTGCTTGAGTTGTTACAACTTCAAAGTTCAGAAAAATTCGTGAATCTACCTCACTCGTCCGGCGCAAACCCAGGTTTTTCGGTAATAATCTTCGTTCAGATCACTCACCATCACGCCTTTTGAGGTAGAAGCATGAATGAATCTTCCTTCTTTTAGATAAATGCCCACATGAGAAATCGGATTTTTTCGTTGTTTGAGCGTGTTGAAAAAGACCAGATCACCTTCTTTCAGTTTATTCCGATTGACTTCCCTGCAATTTTGCAGGAAAATATCGCTTGAATTCCGGGCAATATCGATGTGATATACATTCTTATAAATAATGTGCGCGAGATAAGAGCAGTCGATCCCATTACCCCCACCATTTCCATCTTTGTGTGGCGTTTTAAGCCAGAAGGCAGCTTCCTGGTAAAGAATTAGGTTGTCTTTCGACGATAAATCAAAACCGTAAATCCGCGATAGTTCTTTTTTATTGAGCGGTTGGTAGTTGCTTTCATGTCTGGTTTTGCAGGATGGCAAAGCAATCGTTATTATCAGCAACGCTTTAATCCAAAAGTTATAACGGAATCGCTGAGGTTTTACTATCTTCATAAGTCGGGGGATTTGGAGACTACTCTACAAACATACTGACTTTCGTTAAATATTCAGTTCTTCAAATATATATATTTAGTAGGTCGATATACCGATATTCATCAAATTAATACCTGTTGTGCAAGAATCTGAGTTACTTATTGCCTGGGTATTAACAAGGACCTGTTAAAAGTTAATCCGGAAAATCTTGTGAATAATCCTTTTGAACCGATAAAAACAGCCTATTAAATATAGAAAACAATATTAAATGCAATAGTGAATAGCCTGTTGTGAAACATAGTTAGAAATAATTACGTAAAAAGCTTTGCGATACCAAAATTTATACCTATACTTGCAATCAGATATTAACGTCAAGGACAGGAGTGTTTCACTCAGCCCTTTAAAAACAACAAATTGAGAGAAAACGAGAATATAAAACCCACGCACGAAGAGGCAATCCCTACGCCAACTGTCACTACCGACAAGTTTGGCGGGACGGAAGTGTCGCACTTCGGTCCGTCCGGTTCCCGTTTCTCTGCTACCGCTTCTGCTGAAACACCTTCCGCTTCTTTCAATAACCCCGAAACAATTGCTCCTCTCACATCTTCTCCCGTTGTCGATGATAATTTAACTGACGGATCGAATATCTCCCGTGCAAGTTTGAATTATTTCAAGGGTGAAGAGCTTGCCTCTAAGATTTGGGTGACCAAAAAGAGTCACTCTACGGAAAGTAACGGAGGATATACCCTTGGTGGGACGTTGCGAAGCGCATTCCGGATGTTGCGCGGAGCAACCGGGCATGCAGATACCGAATATTGTACCCAAGGCAAGGGAAATCTGCTCTATAAACTGTTTCACCGGGTGGGAAGTGAGGCGAAATACTACGACAAACTATCATTTTACAACGAAAGTGATACGCAGTACACTTACAAAACGGCTTCCAACGAAAAAAATAACGTGTCGTTGCTTGACGAAACGTTATTTGACAAACGAAAAACCAGTTTGTCAGTTGACAAAGCGTTATTCAACATGTTGGAAAGTAGTTTGTTCACTGACGAAACGTTATCTGACAAGCGAAAAACCAGTTTGTCAGTTGACAAAGCGTTATTCAACATGTTGGAAAGTAGTTTGTTCACTGACGAAACGTTATTTGACAAACGAAAAACCAGTTTGTCAATAGGAAAAGTGTTATCCGGGGAGCATAATCGCACTTTGTCATTATCGGGGTTGATACTTGAAGCTGTAAGAACCGTTTCGTTGCTCTTTGGGGATTTGCTTATTTCGAAGTCTGATATTTCAGACGTTTTTGAAGCAATTTCCGATTATGAGGAAACGATTCTGTTGACCCCGTCGCTCGCATCTTACGAACTAAATATCAGTTATACTCATCCCGCACTATTTGCCCGGGTCTGTAAAGTAAGATTAGCCAACCTCGATCGTCATCTTTCTGCCTATATTACTATTCTGTACAAAGGAGTCACCGTGGATAAAGCCGCGGGCAGAGCTCCTCCATTCCTTTAATTCATTCATACCTCATTGTGTTACGTATTGCAGGTGCAACGGAAGTCGCCGCATAATCACGCCAGGGTACTGGCGAGTAACGGGTTTCGTATGTTCTTTTTAGAATAAGAGAATAACTTGCTAATGTGATGTTGATGAGTGTTATGCGTTTGGATGAACAGTTGAGATGCGTTCATTCGGTAACTATTGTCTCAAATCTATTTTTTCTAATTAAAGGAATATCAAAAATGAAAATCGAAATTGTATTTTCAAAACTCACTAACGGGATGTTGGCGGGTTTAGTAGGTCATACCCTGCAAACTATCAATATAAGTAATGAACCGGAGTTGACCGGCCACGAGAAAGTGGTTGCACTCACTGCGTCGTATGAAAATTATAAAACGGCCCTGAGTAAGCGTACCTATAATCTCTATACCCGGGAAATGACGAATGGTTTTAAAGCATTGAGTAAATCCTTTGCCGCTTTTAAACGTCATGCAAATTTTCTTACCTATAGCACGGATGACAACGAGGTGCAACTGGGTGAGCAGGTGAAAAAACACCTCTCATCGTTGGGCCGTAGCTGGAACAGAATGCGAAAAGCGGATCAGTCGGCTTATATCCATAACATTCTGACTGAATTCGGAAAAGCGGAATATGCTGATTTGATGGTACAAACCACTTTGAATAGAAAGCTGGAAGTGATGCAAACTGCTGTGGAAGCGTATGACGCCGTAGTGACCAGTTGCATCAACGATAGGGTAGATATTAAAGCGTTGGGGTCGGCATCCGCATTACGAACTCAGTTGACCGCAGATTACACGAAAGTGTACAGTTATGTGCAAGGCTTGATCTCCACGACCGATCATGCTAAATGGCAATTGCTGATCGATCAGTTTAATCAGTATTATCAGGATGAATTGTCTAAGAAGCGTACCAAATCATCATCTGATAAGCGTGCGGCTGCAAAGAATACGAGCAGCACGGCATCTGATACTGCAAAATAGGTACAGGTGGTGTAATCACCGGATGGCATAGATTCATCCGGTGCATAAATAAGAGAGCGGGGTGCGACCAGTGGGTTGCGCTCCGCTTTTTTTTGTTTGAAGGATAATTGAGCACTTAATTGAATTCAAAATCCCGCAGGGATTAAATGTGAATAGCCACCAGTGAAACTGGTGGTGAATATAGAGATACGGGGTCAATCCTGAAGGGATTGAATACCAAAGAGAATGACTAAATTTCTATGTTTTTCAACCACGTTGTGGTTGTGGTTACTCACCTTCACCCTTTCCATGAGTTGTACTCATGGCTATTCAAATTCAACCCTCTTCGAGGATTATGAAATATTGCTTACCTACACAAACCGTTATAGAACCTGAATTCTTTTGCTATATGTTAAGCCTCCTTTCGTTTGTGAACAGAATAGGCGAAATGTTAATTCATATCATTCACATTATGCCGTTAGAAAAAACACAGATGCTTATATACCTGGTAACGGTGTTTATATGAAAATAAAATAATGAATAATAACTATTACACGAGGAAAATTAACATAAAATGGGGGGGGGGTAAATAAATAGAAAGGAAATACATTTGCAAAAAGAATGAATAAACGCAAATAGATACAAAATAAAGAGTGTAAATGCGTTGTTGTATGGAAAATGTTGTTGATCTCTTCTTTGAGTATTCTTTTTTACAAATACGACATTCTATTTTGTTCATTACTTATTCTTGCTAAATCGAACAATTATGCATAAACTATTTCCCCTCGTTCTTACACTTGTCTGTGTAACTTCGCTCTTTGCCCAGGGCAGCATCTCCCGCCAACGCAATTACTTTCGTCCCGGCGACAAGATTATCAAGCAGCAGGTCGAATACGTCGATCCCGGCCGTTCGGGCAGGCAGATCATCTGGGACTTCTCCCGGCTCAACTCAATCAATGAACAGTATAAACTGGTCTATTTCAGTACAACAAAGGGCGATACTACCCACATTGTTGGGATGGAGCACCAGACCCGCTACCGCTATGAGCTGAAGCACGACACCCTCTGGATGACGGGATATACCAACCGACTGACTGAAATGACATTCGACAGTGCTGAAGCTCAACTGCGCTACCCCTTCCGGTATGGCGATAGTCTGCGGACCGCCTTTAGTGGAAAAGGACTCTATTGTCAAAAAGTCGATCTGATCGCTAAAGGCGAGACAACCGCCACTGTAGATGCCCAAGGCATGCTGATCACCCCGGAAAACGACACGCTGAAAAACATCCTCCGCATTCACCGCCTCCGCAACTATACCGAAATCGGGGTGGATAGCGCCCGTATGAAGCTCGAAACCTACAGCTGGTATGCCCGGGGCTACCGCTATCCGGTATTCGAGACGGTGAAATCGTGGGTGATCAAGGGGGATAGTACAATGGAGCACTTCGGCACTTCATTTTATTATCCGATCAAGAATCTGGCGGAATTGGTGGAAGATCCGATCAACGAAGCCATCCGTAAGAACGAAACCAATGCCAACAACATCCTGCTTCGCTGTTCCACCTGGCCTAATCCGGTGCAAAATGATGTGACGGTCAACTATGAACTGTCCCAGGATGCGCGGGTATCGTTCCGGCTCTGTGACGTAAGTGGTCGGCCTTGGGTGTCGTTGCCCGAGAAAGGCTTGTCGGCAGGCAATCAACAGGAGTTGATTCCGATGAGCGGATTGCCGGGCGGAGATTATGCGCTGTATATTACGGTGGATGGGTATGTGCACAGAATAAAAATAATCAAGAAATGAGTATAAAAATGGATATAAAACCAATGAGAAGAGAAATAAATTATCTGCTCAAACAGATAATTTGCACAATGTTATTTATACATACAGGTGTACTATATGCTCAACAAACTGAAAACCTGAAAGGTGCAATAAGTTCGAACGCAGCAAACTACCAGAATGTAAATATCGATTTGTTTCATGGGCGACATAATATCAGTATTCCGATCTATAATCTTAAATCGAAACACCTGAATGTCCCAATTTCCTTAGATTATACGCCTTTGGATACCCTTTCAATAATTCATCATCCGGGATGGGTAGGTTTAGGCTGGAATCTCACAGCAGGAGGTGTAATAACCAGGTCTATAAACGGAATACCCGATGAGACGGCTATTGAAGGGAATTTTGATTATAACAGGGATGTCAGTTACAATCCCGTATTTGCTGATTATGACCCCAACTGGGATGTCGAGGAAGATGAATTTTCATTTAATTTTTGTGGGTATTCGGGAACATTTTTTTATTACCGCGGTGAGTGGAAGATCCTTTCAGATGTGGATTTTGTTGTTCAACCAAAGATTGAGACTGTCTCAGGGATTAATGTTTTAAAAGGATTCACCCTGGAAACACCGGATGGAATTACCTACACATTTGGTGAATCTAATGCTACAGAATACGCTACTAATATGAAATCATATGAAGAGCAAGGTTTGCCTATGGTTACATCGTGGTTTCTTACGAAAATAGAGTCGCCTGAATTGGATCAAATAAATTTTGAGTATAATAGATCCGAATTTATTGACTATAGGCCTATAACTAATAAATACTGCAAGATTGAGTCTCATGTTCCGGACGATTTTGAGCCAAGAAAAGATCCGGAGAATTATAATCCATTTATTAGTGAAACAGTAGCAAATGAGGAGGTCGGATACTCAATTAGTACAGTTTATCTGGCTCGAATATCTAGCCCGACAAGCCCGGTTTCAATAAAATTCAATAATTCGATATCCAATGAAAAAAGTTATCCCGGAATGCGATACAATTATAAAAGTTACAAGCTGGATAATATTGATTTAGCAGATAGCGATAATAAGAGTTTTAAGAGGTTTGATTTAACTTATATTGAGAATCCAGATGAATTGCTGAAGCTGAAATCAGTTCAGGAATCAGGTATTTCCAAAGAGGGAATTACTAATTCATTACCCGGATATCAGTTGGAGTATGTGACTGATAAAGAGAATACGGCCCTCACTGTACTGAAAAAAATAACCTATCCAACAGGCGGATTTAGTAGTTTTGAGTTTGAAAAAAACGATTATAATGTGTTTTTTGAAACGAATTTCGGTGTCAGGGGCTCTTCAGATGGCCCTGTTTGGAATGAAGGCGCGAGTAATTATTTGGATGGCTTTAGAATAAAGAGGCAAGTGGCAAAAAGTTCGGATACAGATAAAGCGCAAGTTACAGATTATTACTATTCGAACGGTTTCTCTGGATTGGCTGGTAATAACGGATCGACCGGAATTAAAACCAGAAGCATTCTGACCTCGCGAAATGATAAGGTGCTATGGGCGGATGGTCGTGAATATGAAATGTTGAAAGTTACGGATTATGATTGCAGTTACCCCGGCGAGTGGCCAAATGCAACGATTAAAAATCCTCAGATAGGTTATTCCTCAGTATGGGTAGTGCAAAGTAAAGAAGGAGAATCAACAACTTCTTTGGGATATACCAATTATAGGTTTGTAAATTACATAACATTTACCGGCTCCGGTGTAAATACTCGTTATATTCATAATGACTTTAATGAAGTTGGTAAAATATCAAATTGCATAAAATATGATGCAAAGAAAGATTTTATAAGCCAAACAGATTATGAATATAAAAGAGGTTCAACAAAAGAATTGGATCGTTACTATGTCAAATCAGTGACTTTCAGGGATTACTATGGATCCTTAAGAACCGTAAACAAGTATAGAGGATATTCTGCTAATTATGCGAAATGTTACTTATCTAAAAAAACCACAGTTGAAAATAGTTTTCAAACAATCATAACCTACAAGTATAATTATACAACTAATAACCTGATAGAGGTAAATGTAAAAGAGCCTATTATTAATTATGCTTCGTTGCCCCAATATCCTTATGACGAAGATTTTGAAAGCAATTTAGTCACTACCACTACCTCATACAGGTATATAAATGAATTTGCACCAATGCCATATAACGATCTCAGGGAAATAAGCCTACACCTTGTAAAAAACATTCCGGTAGAAAAAGTAGTAACTAAAGATGGTAAGGTTATTTCTGCGGAATTTACGAAGTATTCTCCTTTAGCTTTAAGTGTTCCTTCTTATCATAGCCCTGCATATATTGTACGACCCTTTCAGGTATGCAAGCTGGATGTTCCAAGTCCAATTGATTCAACGGACTATATGCTGATACGGCCTAATTATGATTGGAGTATACCGGGCGGTTCAAATTTAAAGCCGAAAATCACTTTTGATAAGTATGATAACATTACTGGAGACCTCCTACAGTATCATAACCAAGGTTGTGCTCCGGTGTCGATATATTATGAGAATTCTTATTATAGACCGCTGATTGAGTTAAGAAATTGCACTTACGATTGCTTCAATGCTCTCAATCTAAAGAATACGAGTGATCCTACCGTGATGAAAACGTTGCGCAAACAACTACCTAATGCGCAGATTACCAGCTATACTTATGACCCGAAGTTTGGAGTTACTTCCGTTACCGCTCCTAACGGTGTGACACTTTATAAAGAATATGATGTTTTCGGACGACTGAAGTGTATAAAGGATAATAATAAAAAAATACTTCAAACTAAAGAGTATAATTACAATATTCAATAATTGAGTAACAGAGCAATTAAGCTTAGAATAATGGCTCATTCATTGAAAACGAATAAGAAAAAATACATATGAAGATAAAATATGGAATTCCGGGGAAAATGGCGCTGCTGATTCTGCTGCAAATCCTCTTTTTTGTTCCGACTATACAAGCTGTCGACGAATATGTCCCTGCCGGGAAAAACAGTGTGAAAACAACTGTTCCATTGACTGCCAAATCAGATGCATCTCAATTAAATCCAGATAGTTGTCTGGTCGGGATTGAATATACTGATGGTCTTGGACGACCAAATGTTTCTGTGCAAAAAGCGATAACATCCGGGGAGAAAAAAGACCTGGTGTCGGTAACAAATTATGATTGCTTTGGACGGGTATCCAACCAATGGCTGCCTGCACCGATGACAGGTACTTCCATCCCTGATGCGAATGCTGTGATGCAACAGGCCAAATCTTTCTATGGCGATAATATGCCCTATGCCACCATTTACCGCACGACAGATTATGGAACGGAAACTAATCAGATTTGCAAACCGGGTGAGGCCTGGCATACCGGAAATAAGACGTTAAAAATAGAGTTGGGATCGTCATCTGATAATTATCCGGATCTGACAATAAAAAGGTATCAGGTAAACGATAACTCAGTCGAATTAATAGAAAACAGACAGATCTCAATGTCGGATTTTAATGCTAAAATAACAAAAACGACAGACGAAGATGGAAATGTGGTTTATACCTTTAGAGATGCTTGGGGACGCACTCTAATGCAACGAAGGATCGATTTCGGAGTGAATCATGATACCTACTATGTGTATGACGAAATGGGGCGCCTGCGGTTTGTGCTTTCGCCTGAAGCATCAAGCCGGATGTCGACTCCGGGTACCTACTCGTTGGGAAGTGAAATCAACGGGGCCAATGACCCTCTGGCGCAATATGCCTATGTCTATAATTACGATGAGCAGGGTCGCTGCATAGCCAAGAAGCTGCCCGGCAGAGACTGGCTCAAAATGATGTATGACGTGGCCGGGCACTTAATCTTCTCTCAGGACGGCAACCAGCGCACGATAGGACAATGGACTTATTATAAATACGATGTGCAGGACAGGCTGATCCAAAGTGGGACTACAATACTCTCTGATACTGATATCAGTTATATCCAAACGACATACAACCAAGCGGCATATATAGAAACTTACATAAATGGCACAGGATACACCGCGAATTGTCGACTTGGAACCAATACGGTGTTGCTGATCCAGAACTTTTATGATTCTTATGATTTCTTAAATCTGTCGGCCTATTCTGCTTATAAGGGTTTCCTGTCTTATAGTACTACTTCCCCCATTGGTTATGATATGAAATATAGTAATCTGGTAGATGGAGTGGATATAGCCACGAAAGGAATGCTTACCGGGACAGCAGTGGCTATGCTCGACAATTCCGTAACAATCGTTACTTCCATGTATTATGATGATAAGGGACGTATAGTTCGATCCCTCACCCGGAATGCATTAAAAGGATGGGACCGGGAATATTATAATTACAGTTTCACCGGGAAACTTCTACGGAAACTTCATTTGCATACTACAAGCTTTAATATAAGTAATTCATCAGTAGTTTATTCTTGTAAGTATGATTTTGCTGACAGGCTGACCGATATTTGGCATAAGTCGAATAATCGTACTGATTCCGTAAATCTTTGTTCCCTGAAATATGACGACCTTGGCCATCCAATTAAAAAGATACTTCACGGCGGGCTCCATGCAATCGATTATACCTATAACATCCAGGGTTGGCTGAAATCGATCAATTCCCCCCGCTTCTCAGAGACCCTTTATTATCAGGATGGACAAAGCGGCAGCCCCAATTATTTCAATGGGAGTATAGGTGCAGTCAGCTGGGGTACGGGAGCCATTAAGGATAAAAAGTATGACTTCTATTATGATGGACTTCATCGGATGATGAGAGCATCATATTCGCCTGATGGAAAATATAATGAAGAAATCGGGGAATATGATAAAAATGGCAATATCAATGTGCTGATTCGCAGTGGATGTTACGATTATTCCTCAGATGGAAGTAGTATACAAGAAGGATATTTGATTGATTGGATATTCAATGCGTACAGTGGAAATCAACTCCTGAAATCGATGGATAGTCCGGATGATCAAAACGTAGTTTTAGCCAATAATGATTTCAAGGATGATGATAATACTAGGGAGGTGGAATATCTGTATGATAAAAATGGCAATATGATAGCCAATTCCAATAAAGGCATCGCCTGGATCAAATACAATATTCTTAACCTTCCGGAAAAGATTCAGTTTGTCAATGGTAACAAGATCGAGTATGTGTATGACGCAATTGGTGTAAAGCATAAAGCTAAATATACCACGGCGCTCAATCCTTTACAAATACCTATCGGCCAATTTTCAATGGAGAATCCTTCAGGCAATGTACTTAAAAAAGATTCCGTCGAGTATTCTGCAGGTTACATCTATATGAATAGAAAACTTGACAAAGTTCTTACCCCGGAAGGTTATATGCAGACTAACGGTGTGTATAACAACTGGGACTACTGGAAATATTGCTATTTATTGAAAGATCATCAGGGTAACACGCGCGTGAATCTTTTCAGCGATTATGTGACCAATCACTCCACTACTTCCTATACGGCATCTGGGCAGATCGACTATTATCCTTTCGGTATGGAGATTACCCCGCCTGCGGGTGTTAATTCGGGTAAGAATCCCTATCTTTACAGCGGCAAGGAGATGGACCGGATGCATGGGCTGAATCAGTATGACTTTAGCGCAAGGTGGATGGATAATGCAGTACCGGGCTTCAATACACCGGATCCGCTGGCAGAATACCACTTTAGCGAAAGCCCTTATTCCTATTGCGGCGCTGATCCGGTGAATCGGGTGGATCCAACGGGTATGGATTATTATTCAAATGGGGATAAAGTTTTTTACTGGAAAGACAAATATCAATATGTAATCTATAAACATGAGCGATATGACAATGTAGGAGAAACATTCGCTTATACAAATGGCAATGGTCATTTAATGTATGGTGATGAGAATGGCAATTGGTCTGATTTAGGCCCGGCAAGTTTGCCTCACGCAGCGAATATTACCGAAAGTTGGGATGATTATTGGTATAATAAGGAGAGATCACGTAATTTAGATAATTATGGATTTCATCCCCCGGTATACTCAGAGAGTGATGAGAGTGATAGTGAGTCGCAAGGGGGCGACAAAACCTTCCAAAATATCAACACTGGGCTTGGTGCTTCTGGGATTGGTTTAGGAGCAAAGGAATTGATGATTCAAGGAGCAGTTGCACAATCGAGAGGCGTTAGTCTTGCTCAGGCCGGGAAAAGCTCTATTAGTCAGATTCGTGCGCTTGGCTCAAGCGGTGCTTCATATTTGAAAGCTGTATCTCGTATTAACAAGATAGCCGCAGGCGCTGGTGCAGCGTTGACGATTCTCGATGGGGTGGCTAATGGTTTTCAAGCTCATCATGTTGCAGATTTAGGCATACAAGGTGCCATATATGGCATTAGTGCATCGGTGCCTGTAGCTGGCTGGGTTGTCGGTGGAGCATATTTCTTAGGTGATATGTATTTTCAGAGCACCCATGATGGGCAGAGTATAACACAATATTATTTAGACAACTGATAAAACATTCGAAGATGAATATATACGATTTTATATTTTGTTTTTTCTACAGATTCTGGCAGAAAAGAGATGGAGATGGCGCTTTTAGTGGTGTATTACACGTGATTATTGTGATTTTTTTGCATATCCTTTTCTTATGTGAAATTACTTTGCAGATTACAGGGGTGAATCTTTTTAAATTTTTTGCGTCAGAAATTCCCGGTAGAACGAAGTTTTATGGTGCGATTATTTTACTTCTTATAGCGATAACTGTATGGCCTTTTTATCGTCGTGAACGAACTAAAAAGCTATTAAAAGAATATCATCAGAAATACGGAGAAGCAGGACGTAAGAACACGTATAAGATTTTGCTGTATGTTGTTGCGCCAACTATTTTAGCAGTAACACTTGCGGTAATAAGGCAGAATATGTAAGAGCAGCTATGATCAAGGCGGAAGTATCGTCCGCCGTTTCTAAGAAACGGCGATTTAGTTTTAAAATCCCGGATCACCAAGTCCATATAATTGAAGATAAGTCTCTTTTCTTCATCGGGGAGGTTCCCCCTGATCGCTGTAGCGTGTAAAAATGCGAAGACCGTTCGGCAAAGGTGTGTCACCGGTTCGCCGAAGTCTGTAAGCGAAGGCCGTTTGGCATAGCGTCCCGCTATGTCAAAGCTAAAAGCCGGCCTCCGGCTGGCGCAAGAAAGCGAAGCTAACCCACATTGCAGTGAAAAAGGCTGAGATTATTACTATTCAGCAATTTGCTACTCTCGGAATTCCGATTTGAGCACTACAGATTTTCTCTTTGTGAAAGGAGCATATTTATATTTTAGTGCGTCATATATCTGTTGAACTTTTTGATTTGGGTCAGAACATCGTCGTATTAGAATCACCTGATCTTTATCATTCTGGGCTACTGTGGTGACCGCTTTTTGTGTATTCATTATCCTGACGATCTCCGACCATTGGCTGTGAATGTTTTCCTTTTTGAGTTGATGCCTGACGGTGTTTACCACCCAGTAAGCCAACAATCCCAGGTGCAAATGGGCCATTGTACTTTCATCCTTTTTATGATAAATGGGACGTAAATCAAGGTCTGTTTTTAGGATTCTGAAAGTGGCCTCAATTTCACGTATCGTATTGTAAAACTGCCAGATCATTTCCTCTGTATCGCCTGTCAAAGAGGTGCGAAGAAAGTAAATGCCGCTGCGTGCATTAATCTCTACATCTTCTTTAATTGACCAACTCATGGATGTTGCGATCTGTTTTATCCCCCGTCCCACCGGATATAAAGCCATAGAAAGGAGAAGTTGGTCAAGAGGGTGTCCCAAAAGGGCATCCCCCCGTCCTGTCGGATTTATTGCAGAAAAGATAGTGAGCGTGGTCAAGGCGGATCTGTGATCCGCCTTTCAGTTACTGCAAGGATTTGAAATCCGTAAACAAAAGAAAAACAGATGGATATAGCAAACAGGATCACAAGTGAAGTCTGGTTTGTGACTGACACTGTTGTGGATTGGGTAGATATATTTACCCGTCCGAAATACAAGCATATCATCATCGAGCGTGGTCAAGGCGGATCTGTGATCCGCCTTTCCAGTACTATAAGGATTTGAAATCCGTAAAACAAAGAAATACAGATGAATATAGCTCATAGAATCACCGGCGAAGTCTGGTTCGTCACCGATACAGTAGTGGACTGGGTAGATATATTTACCCGACCGAAGTACAAGCACATAGTCCTCGAGTCCCTACAGTATTGCCAAGAGCAGAAAGGATTAATCATATATGCGTGGGTGCTGATGACGAATCATTTGCATATGATTGTTGGTTCTGAGGGTGAAAAAAAAGTGTCAGATATCATGCGCGACTTCAAGAAGTTTACGAGCAAAGAAATACTTCGTACCTTGCAGGCAGATGGCCAGGAGAGTCGGCGGGAATGGATGCTCTCCCGATAGCTATCGGGACGTTTTGAATATGCAGGTCGAAATGACAAGAAGATCAAAAACTTCCGGTTTTGGCAAGAAGGTAATGATCATCAAGAGTTTTTCTTAGCGGAATATTTCGATCAAAAGCTGAATTATATCCATAACAATCCGGTTACGGCTGAGTTTGTTAATCGTCCAGAGGAATACCGGTATAGTTCGGCGATTGATTATGCCGGAGGACAGGGATTACTAAAAGTTACTATGGTTTAGTTTGTTGTCGGATTTTAAATCCTCATAATATATAAGAGGCTGGATTGCATCCCGATGGCTATCGGGACCCGCCGACGGTGCCGCAGTTTCTATGGGTATATCCGGAGGGACAGGAGTCTCAATCGTAGCCATCAATGGTTGGTCGATTATCAACGATTGCATCCGAAATTGTTTGCTCACTGGAGTTTTGGTTTTAAAGAGTGATTGGAATGACAAGAGCCGTATGAATCGAGAGGTTCACGTACGGTTCTGTGAGAGGCGTGGGCTGAAATGCCCTTGCCTACTTGACTCTCTAGACTTTGTCGTGTTAAAAGCCGGCCTCTGGCTGGCAATATATCGCGTAGCGAAAATAGGCGTTGCTTCGGATAGAAATGTTATTTTTGAAGATCGGTCATGAAATTAAAAGGCTTGGTGTGTCGGGTTGGTGGATTTTGCATCTGATTTTTACATTAAGGTAAGGCCCGGCGGCCTTGATTTTCTATCGACGAAGCGGAGCCATTCGCCGAACGGCTGAGTATAGTTGTTCGGCGAATGGGATTCGTACCCGTCCCTCGTCTTACAAAAGAATATACATAACAGCAAAAAAAGAAAGCGGAATCAGCATTAGTCTGAGACCGCTTTCTTAATTTTGTGCCCGTAAAATGATTTGGGTATAACAATTCGTTCAATAAAGAATTAATAAATGAAAAAAGCACTGTTCTTTCTATTTCTCTTGTTACAGAGTATTCATATTTATTCCGAAAATGAGGTACAAAGAGATTCCTTGCCATCGGGGAAATCCCGGATTTATGTGATTGATGATTCGACCCAATACCTCTATACAAGACCTAAGGTATTTTCTTTTGTACCTAAAGGATTTGTTGATATTTATAAAATGCCTAAATATCTCTGGAAGAAAGAGACGATCTTACCCGCGGTAGGAATTGCCGCATCTACAGCTGTATTGATCAGTCTGGATGGGAAAATATACGATGGCATCCGTCAATTGTCAGGTCATATCGGTCTGACAACGACAAATAATACCTACAATCTGACAGGAAACAAATCATTACAGCTGAATGTACCGATAGATTTACCGGCATCTCTCTATTATATAGGTGATGGAATTACAGAAATCAGTGTAGCCGGTGGTTTCTGGTTCTATGGTTTGTTTACAAAAGATGTAAGAGCGATACGTACCGCCTCAGAGCTTGCCGAAGGTATGGTTGCCGTTGGTACTACTGTACAATTATTAAAACATATAACCATGAGGGAAACACCGGAAAGACGATCTGTAGGATATCCGAACGGGAAATGGCGATGGATTAATTTAAGAAATCCACTGGGCAGTCTGCGACAATATGGTAATTCAGTCCCGACTTACGACGCATATCCTTCCGGACATTTGATTACAGCGATGATGACCACCACCGTAATCTCCAAAAATTATCCGGAAAAGAAATGGATAAAACCGCTTTGTTACTCACTGATGACTATTTGCGGTTACCAAATGATCAATAACGGAGTGCATTGGGCCAGCGATTATCCATTGGCGTTAGGCTTGGGGTACGCTTTCGGTACAATGATTGTTAACCAGGGTAGAGTGAAAGTAAACGTCAACGAACGTAAAAAACTCATTATGGGAGAGAATTATATTCCCGAGAAGCGGGTACGAAAAATCAGAATTGCACCTGCTTTACTTGATTACAATGTTTCAGGGGTGTCTGTTTATCTGCAATTATAGAAAATAGATCCCTTTTTACAATAGGCAGGAATGGAATGAGTGGTAATAATGTTTTCCTGAAAGTCATTTCTGTGTCTTTTAAGCATTACAGCGTTGTGAAATCGCGATGAGTCAGCATCCACTCAAAAAATATCCTGTGAACAACCACACGCCCTCAGTCCGTTATGTATTTTAACACAAAAACATCGTTCAATAATTTGGAGCGTAAGGAATAACGGACTACTTTTGCACTCGCTAAACAGGAAGGGCGGCGGCCCTAGGACAACAGCTTGAAAGTTTTGAAAAATAAATCTGAAAAGATTTGGAAGATAGAGATTAAAAGCGTTATCTTTGCAGCCGTTTCGCTTGAAAAATCAGGTTGAGCACAAATAAGAGATCATTGAAGAAATTATAGATAAGTAAGTAGTACAAAACTACTTGATACAATACGGCCAGTGATGGTCATGTATTAAGTAAGGGAAAAATTAAACCGTCAATTAGCAATAATTGGAGTAAGGATTGACTTGAAAGTATTAAAACGATCTGAGGGGGTAACCCTGAAGATTAGAAAACATAAAATACAACGAAGAGTTTGATCCTGGCTCAGGATGAACGCTAGCGACAGGCCTAACACATGCAAGTCGAGGGGCAGCACATGAGTAGCAATACGATGGTGGCGACCGGCGCACGGGTGAGTAACGCGTATGCAACCTACCTATTACTGGGGAATAACTTTCGGAAACGGAAACTAATACCGCATAATACCACGAAATCGCATGATTTTGTGGTTAAAGAATTTCGGTAATGGATGGGCATGCGTGACATTAGTTTGTTGGTAGGGTAACGGCCTACCAAGACTACGATGTCTAGGGGTTCTGAGAGGAAGGTCCCCCACACTGGTACTGAGACACGGACCAGACTCCTACGGGAGGCAGCAGTGAGGAATATTGGTCAATGGGCGAGAGCCTGAACCAGCCAAGTCGCGTGCAGGATGACTGCCTTATGGGTTGTAAACTGCTTTTATAAAGGAATAACAACTCTTACGTGTAAGAGGATGAATGTACTTTAGGAATAAGGATCGGCTAACTCCGTGCCAGCAGCCGCGGTAATACGGAGGATCCAAGCGTTATCCGGATTTATTGGGTTTAAAGGGTGCGTAGGCGGTTGATTAAGTCAGCGGTGAAAGTTTGGAGCTCAACTCTAAAATTGCCGTTGAAACTGGTCGACTTGAGTACGGTAGAGGTATGCGGAATGCGTGGTGTAGCGGTGAAATGCTTAGATATCACGCAGAACCCCAATTGCGAAGGCAGCATACTGGACCGGCAACTGACGCTGAGGCACGAAAGCGTGGGGATCAAACAGGATTAGATACCCTGGTAGTCCACGCCGTAAACTATGAATGCTAGCTATTGGCGATATACAGTCAGTGGCACAGAGAAATCGTTAAGCATTCCACCTGGGGAGTACGCCGGCAACGGTGAAACTCAAAGGAATTGACGGGGGCCCGCACAAGCGGAGGAACATGTGGTTTAATTCGATGATACGCGAGGAACCTTACCCGGGTTTGAACGCAGGGAGAATATAGTGGAAACATTATAGCCAGCAATGGCTGCCTGCGAGGTGCTGCATGGTTGTCGTCAGCTCGTGCCGTGAGGTGTCGGCTTAAGTGCCATAACGAGCGCAACCCCTATCGATAGTTACTAACAGGTTAAGCTGAGGACTCTATTGAGACTGCCAGCGTAAGCTGCGAGGAAGGTGGGGATGACGTCAAATCAGCACGGCCCTTACATCCGGGGCGACACACGTGTTACAATGGTGGGTACAGAGGGTCGCTACCTGGTGACAGGATGCAAATCTCCAAAACCCATCTCAGTTCGGATCGGAGTCTGCAACTCGACTCCGTGAAGCTGGATTCGCTAGTAATCGCGCATCAGCCATGGCGCGGTGAATACGTTCCCGGGCCTTGTACACACCGCCCGTCAAACAATGGAAGTTGGGGGTACCTAAAGTCTGCAACCGCAAGGAGCGGCCTAGGGTAAAACTAATAACTGGTGTTAAGTCGTAACAAGGTAGCCGTACCGGAAGGTGCGGCTGGAACACCTCCTTTCTGGAGAGCAAACCTTACTTCAAGGTTTAATTTTTCCGACTACTTATTTATTATATATAAGTTATAAGTAGTAAGTTATACGTATTAAGTTGTAAGAGGGAGACCTCAGAAGACCTAACACTTACAACCTACAACTTACAACTAAAAGAGGAGACAGAGCCACTCAGGCAAAGAAAGAAAAGTAATGCAGTCCTATAGCTCAGTTGGTTAGAGCGCTACACTGATAATGTAGAGGTCGGCAGTTCAACTCTGCCTGGGACTACCCAAGAGGTTTAAAGTCATAAGTCATAAGTTTTAAGTCGAAAGACTTAAAACTGACAACCTAAAACTTAGAACCAATCCGGGGGATTAGCTCAGCTGGCTAGAGCACCTGCCTTGCACGCAGGGGGTCAACGGTTCGAATCCGTTATTCTCCACAGAAGAAGCCCCACCCGGCCTCCCCCAAGGGGAGGAGAAAGGAATGCAAACGAACAACGAATGCAAACCAAGCGGTGCAAATCCTTCCCCCTTCGGGGGAATAAGAAGGGGGCTTACTAAGATCATTGACATATTGAAGAAGTAAAAGTAGAAAAGAAAAAACATCGAGCCATCTACTTTGTAGCAATACAAAGTAGAACGATGAGAAGAAAGTAAGCAAGGGCGCATGGCGGATGCCTTGGGTCTCGGAGGCGACGAAGGACGTGATAAGCTGCGATAAGCTACGGGGAGGAGCAAATATCCCTTGATCCGTAGATTTCCGAATGGGGCAACCCATCTGGTAGAAGACCAGATATATCCGTAAGGATAGGCGAACGTGGGGAACTGAAACATCTAAGTACCCATAGGAGAAGAAAACAATAGTGATTCCGTAAGTAGTGGCGAGCGAACGCGGAACAGCCCAAACCATTTATGTTTCGGCATAGGTGGGGTTGTAGGACCACGACATAGCAAGATTCGGAGAAATGGAAGCCTTTGGAAAGAGGCCCCGTAGACGGTGACAGGCCGGTACATGAATCGAAGAAGAAGCTTAGTGGTATCCTGAGTAGCGCGGGACACGAGAAATCCTGTGTGAATCAGCGGGGACCATCCCGTAAGGCTAAATACTCCCGAGACACCGATAGTGAACCAGTACTGTGAAGGAAAGGTGAAAAGAACCTCGAACAGAGGAGTGAAATAGACCCTGAAACCATGCGCTTACAAGCGGTAGGAGCTCTCTAGTGGAGTGACTGCGTGCCTTTTGCATAATGAACCTACGAGTTACTTTCACCGGCAAGGTTAAGTGATTCAGTCACGGAGCCGAAGCGAAAGCGAGTCTGAATAGGGCGTATAGTCGGTGGGAGTAGACGCGAAACCAAGTGATCTACCCTTGAGCAGGTTGAAGTTTTGGTAACACAAAATGGAGGACCGAACCGGTAAACGTTGAAAAGTTTTCGGATGACTTGAGGGTAGGGGTGAAAGGCTAATCAAACTTGGAGATAGCTCGTACTCCCCGAAATGCATTTAGGTGCAGCCTGGGATGTTTCTTCTGAGAGGTAGAGCGACTGATTGGATGCGAGGGCTTCACCGCCTATCAAGTCCTGATAAACTCCGAATGCTCAGAAGTAAAGTCCTGGAGTGAGGGCATGGGTGCTAAGGTCCGTGTCCGAGAGGGAAAGAACCCAGACCATCAGCTAAGGTCCCCAAATATTTACTAAGTTGAAATAACGAAGTCAGACTGCATAGACAGCTAGGATGTTGGCTTGGAAGCAGCCATTCATTTAAAGAGTGCGTAACAGCTCACTAGTCGAGGAGTTTGGCATGGATAATAATCGGGCATAAGTAAATTACCGAAGCTATGGATTGTCTTTAAAGACACTGGTAGGGGAGCATTCTAACGGCGCAGAAGGTGAAGCGTAAGCTTTGCTGGAGCTTTTAGAAAAGCAAATGTAGGTATAAGTAACGATAAAGAGAGTGAGAAACTCTCTCGCCGAAAGACTAAGGTTTCCTGATCAACGCTAATCGGATCAGGGTTAGTCGGGGCCTAAGGTTCAGCCGACAGGCGAGACCGATGGAAGAAACGGTTAATATTCCGTTACTGGCTGTATGAGTGATGTGGAGACGAAGTAGTGAAAGTCCTGCCCCCTGACGGAATAGGGGGTTAAAGGGTGTAGATATTGAGATCGCCAGGCAAATCCGGTGATTGAGTCGAACCTGATAGTACAAGGAGTCTACGGACGAATTGATATGGGCGTAATCAGACTTCCAAGAAAATCCGCTAAACATAATCATACAGGCACCCGTACCGCAAACGGACACACGTAGTCAGGTAGAGAATACTAAGGCGCTCGAGTGATTCACGGTTAAGGAACTAGGCAAATTGACCCTGTAACTTCGGGAAAAAGGGTCCCATGTGCAAGCATGGGCGCAGAGAATAGGTCCAGGCAACTGTTTAACAAAAACACAGGGCTATGCAAATTTGAAAGAAGAGGTATATAGCCTGACACCTGCCCGGTGCCGGAAGGTTAAGAGGAGATGTTATCGCAAGAGAAGCATTGAATTGAAGCCCCGGTAAACGGCGGCCGTAACTATAACGGTCCTAAGGTAGCGAAATTCCTTGTCGGGTAAGTTCCGACCTGCACGAATGGTGTAATGATCTGGACACTGTCTCAACCGTGAGCTCGGTGAAATTGTAGTATCGGTGAAGATGCCGATTACCCGCAACGGGACGGAAAGACCCCGTGAACCTTTACTGCAACTTAACATTGAATTTGGGTAACTAATGTGTAGGATAGGCCGGAGACTATGAAGCGGGCACGCTAGTGTTTGTGGAGTCGCCGTTGAAATACGGCCCTTTAGTTATTTGAGTTCTAACTCCTGAAAAGGAGGACATTGTTTGGTGGGTAGTTTGACTGGGGTGGTCGCCTCCAAAAGTGTAACGGAGGCTTCCAAAGGTACCCTCAGACCGATTGGTAACCGGTCGCAGAGTGTAATGGCATAAGGGTGCTTGACTGAGAGACCGACAAGTCGATCAGGTAGGAAACTAGGGCATAGTGATCCGGTGGTTCCGTATGGAAGGGCCATCGCTCAAAGGATAAAAGGTACTCCGGGGATAACAGGCTGATCGCTCCCAAGAGCTCATATCGACGGAGCGGTTTGGCACCTCGATGTCGGCTCGTCACATCCTGGGGCTGGAGAAGGTCCCAAGGGTTGGGCTGTTCGCCCATTAAAGTGGCACGCGAGCTGGGTTCAGAACGTCGTGAGACAGTTCGGTCCCTATCTGTTGTGGGCGTAAGAAATTTGAGGGGCTCTGACACTAGTACGAGAGGACCGTGTTGGACTGACCTCTGGTTTACCTGTTGTGACGCCAGTTGCATCGCAGGGTAGCTAAGTCGGGAAGGGATAAGCGCTGAAAGCATCTAAGTGCGAAGCCCGCCTCAAGATTAGATTTCTATGAGGGTCGTTAAAGACGATGACGTTGATAGGTTGCAGGTGTAAAGGTGGTAACATCAAAGCCGAGCAATACTAATTACCCGAAACTTTCCTCATACAGGTGGTTTGCTGATTTTTCTGAAATACTTTACTTCTAAGATATGTTGAAACAAGAGTACAGACGCCGCATGCGACGTCTCTACGATATGATCAAAAAAAATAACAGCGACGAAAGACGTAAAACCTAGAACGTATAACGTAAAACGTCCAAAGACATTTAGGTGGTTATAGCACCGGGGTTCCACCTCTTCCCATTCCGAACAGAGAAGTTAAGCCCGATCACGCCGATGGTACTGCGCAAGTGGGAGAGTAGGTAGCCGCCTCTTTAGAACCCTCATCGATTGATTTCGATGGGGGTTTGTTGTGTTTAAATTGAACTGAATTTAATTCATACAGACTCTATAATTTCAATATATATTCTTTGATTTAGAACAAGATATTTACTTTGTTACTATAGATAAATGCCCTATATTTGCGCATTCTTATTGAAATTGTATTTCTGACAAAACTACTATAAAAATGAACAAGATTATCAGTAAAGAGTACTTCTCAGAGAAGGTTGTTAAGCTGGAGATTGAAGCTCCATTAATTGCCCGTTCTCGAAAGGCAGGACACTTTGTGATTGTAAGAGTAGGTGAAAAAGGGGAACGTATTCCTTTAACTATAGCATCGGCTGATCAGCAGAAGGGTACTATTACTTTGGTTATCCAAAATGTAGGTCGTTCTTCATCAAAAATATGTGAGCTAAACGAAGGTGACTACATTACTAATGTTGTTGGACCTTTGGGAAAAGCTACGCATATTGAAAAGGTCGGTACCGTCGTTTGTGCAGGAGGGGGAGTCGGTGTTGCACCGCTTTTGCCTATTGTAGAAGCATTTAAAGCTGCAGGTAATCGGGTGATTACCGTATTGGCAGCCCGCACAAAAGATTTAGTGATTCTGGAAGATCAGATGAAGAAAAATTCCGATGAAGTGATCGTGATGACTGATGATGGTTCATATGGAAGAAAAGGTTTAGTTACACAAGGCGTTGAAGAAGTTATATTGCGCGAAAAGGTTGATTTATGTGTGACGATAGGTCCGGCTGTTATGATGAAGTTTGTTTCATTACTGACCAAAAAATACAATTTGCCCACTGTTGCATCATTAAATACAATAATGGTGGACGGAACAGGAATGTGTGGCGCATGTCGGATAACAGTGGGAGGAAAGACTAAATTTGTATGTGTGGATGGTCCTGAGTTTGACGCTCATCAGGTTGATTTTGATGAGATGCTGATGAGATTGTCTTCATATAAAGAGGTGGAATAGAATTTCCTCAAACGTTCAATGTAAGAAAACTAATAAAGAAATGTCCGAAAAAAACTATATAGCAGAAAGACGGAGCGAAGCCTGGAGAGAAGACTTACGCAAGTCAATGAAAGCAAAAGATCGTGCAGCCATTCAACGTGTTCATATGAATGAGTTGGATGCAACATACCGAAGTAGAAATAGCGAGGAAGTAAACCTTGGTTTGACTTCGGAGCAAGCTATGAATGAGGCAAAGCGTTGTCTTGATTGTGCGGATCCTACCTGTATGAAAGGTTGTCCTGTTGAGATAAACATTCCTACATTTGTAAAATATATAGAGAAGGGAGACTTTCTGAGTGCGGCTCGTACTTTGAAAGAAACCAGCGCTTTACCTGCTGTTTGTGGTCGTGTGTGTCCACAGGAGAAGCAATGTGAATCACAGTGCGTATACATTCAGAAAATGGGGAAAGAGCCCGTTGCAATCGGTTATCTGGAACGTTTTGCAGCAGACTATGAACGGGAAAGCGGTCAAATGTCTGTACCTGAAACTGCACCTAAGAATGGGATTAAAGTAGCGGTTGTTGGTTCCGGACCAGCCGGACTGGCATTTGCGGGTGATATTGCTAAACAAGGGTATGATGTTACCGTTTTTGAAGCTTTACACGAAGTTGGTGGTGTGTTGAAATACGGTATTCCCGAATTCCGTTTGCCAAACAAAATCGTTGATGTAGAAGTGAACATTCTCCGTCAGATGGGCGTGGAATTTATTACAGATTGCATTATAGGAAAAACGTTGTCTTATGATGATCTGCATGACATGGGCTTCAAAGGTATATTTGTTGGAAGTGGTGCTGGATTACCCCGATTTATGGGTATTCCCGGTGAAAACCTCAATGGGGTGATGTCATCTAATGAGTATTTAACCCGGGTGAACCTAATGGATGCGGCTAATCCGAATTCCGATACTCCTGTATTTTTCGGTAAAAATGTTGCCATTATCGGAGGTGGTAATACAGCTATGGACTCTGTGCGTACAGCGCGACGTTTAGGAGCTGAACGTGCTATGATTGTTTATCGTCGCTCGGAAGAGGAGATGCCTGCTCGCTTGGAAGAGGTAAAACACGCTAAAGAAGAAGGTGTCGAATTTCTAACACTACATAATCCGATTGCTTATTTGGGTGATGATAAAGGTCGTGTGAAAACGATGATTCTCCAGAAAATGGAATTAGGAGAGCCGGATGCATCTGGTCGCAGAAGTCCTGTAGAGATTAAAGGTGCTACCGAAGAAATAGAAGTCGATTTGGTGATCGTAAGTGTTGGGGTTTCCCCGAATCCATTAATTCCAAGTTCTATTCAAGGCTTGCAGGTAAGTAAATGGGGAACAGTTATTGTAAACCAGGAAAGCATGCAATCTGACGTAAAAGATCTTTTTGCAGGTGGCGATATTGTGAGAGGTGGAGCAACAGTTATTCTGGCAATGGGAGATGGTCGAAAAGCAGCCGCACATATGCATCAATATTTGACTGAAACATTATAACTCTTATTTTAGATAAAAGAACGGGGATGTTTTTCCAAAAAAAGACATTCCCGTTTTTCTGTCTCTATAAGAGATGTATTTGATTTTCTCATGCAAATTTACACATTTTGTTTTCCCCAAATAAATTGGAGGATAAAACAAGCTAAGCATGGTTTGGATTGGATTGTTTTTTTTATCTTTGTGAGGTTAATTAAGGAATATTATGGCTAAAAAGAAACCCGAAAGAAAGACAGTAGACCTGGCTCAGGTAATTGCTAGAATAAGGCAGCTACTCAACAATGAGATCACTCATTTCGTGATTGGATTGTTGTTTTTTGTTTTCGATGTATTGCTGATTGTTTCGTTTATCTCGTTTTTTTATACGGGAGCTGCTGATCAGAGTAAATTAGAGAACAAAACTTTATTCGAACTTATTCAGGTGAAGAACGGTATCGAAAACTGGGCCGGTTCGAGTGGCGCATTTTTCTCCAATCTGTTTATGAACCGAATGTTTGGTGTTTCATCGTTTTTCATCGTTTACTTTCTGGCTCTGTTGTCATTGAATTTGATGAAAGCCCAACAAGTACGTCTTATAAAGCATTTTGCAATTAGCGTTGTTGGTTTGGTGTGGGGATCATTGTTTTTTGGATTCTTTTTTGTCGATGCTTTAGACAGCACTTTCCTTTATTTGGGTGGTGTGCATGGATTTTATATGAGTGAACTACTCCAGGCAAATGTTGGATGGATTGGTACGTGTCTGGTCATATTGTTTTCATTCGTATTAGCCCTGGTTTTTGTGAATGCAGATACCATTCCGGTACTCCGTAAGTTTTTTTCTCTTTCATTTATTTCCAAAAAGAAAGCAGAGGAGTCTGTCCCACAACAAGCAGACAAAAGTGAGGAGATTAAAATTCCTCAACCAAAACAGCCGGAGCCGGAGATCGCAGTCCCAGTAGTTGTCCCCCCTCCATATATCCCAACGCCTGAGCCTGTTGTTGAGCCAGATCATGTCGATAGTTGGATATCTCAAGGAGAAGCTGATGACCTGATTATAGAAACTCCTTTCCATGGTGAACCCGCTTTTTTAAGCAAAAAGGAGAATGAAGATCCTGATTTTATTATTGAAAGAAATTCTGATGCAGAGGAATGGGATGGCAGTGTATTAGGAACCTATGATCCGACGTTAGATTTGTCAAGTTACAAGTATCCGGCAATAGATCTATTAAGAAAATACGATAATGCGGATTTGCCGATTAATATGGAGGAACAATCGGCAAATAAAAATCGAATTATAGAAACTCTGGAACATTACGGCATTAAAATTAGTTCGATTAAAGCAACGGTAGGCCCTACTATTACTTTGTATGAAATTGTACCTGAACCAGGGGTGCGTATTTCTAAAATCCGAAATCTGGAGGACGATATTGCACTTAGTCTGGCAGCATTGGGTATTCGTATTATTGCTCCGATTCCCGGAAAAGGGACTATAGGTATCGAGGTGCCCAACAAAGATCCGCAGATGGTGTCCATGCAGTCTATTATAGCATCCCGCAAATTTCAGGAGACTAAATTTGATCTGCCAATAGCGTTAGGTAAAACGATTACCAATGAGATCTTTATGGTTGACCTTTGCAAAATGCCTCACATTCTGGTGGCTGGTGCAACCGGTCAGGGTAAGTCAGTCGGTTTGAATGCAATAATTACTTCTTTATTATACAAAAAACACCCGTCTCAACTTAAGTTTGTACTGGTCGATCCCAAAAAGGTTGAGTTTAATATCTACTCCAATATTGAGCGTCACTTCCTGGCTAAGCTACCCGATGGAGAAGAAGCGATTATTACCGATGTAACAAAGGTGGTGAATACATTGAAATCGATTACGATTGAGATGGATAGTCGTTACGATTTGCTGCAAAAGGCTCATGTGCGTAACATTAAAGAGTATAATGATAAGTTCATTAATCGTAAGCTGAATCCGGAGAAGGGGCACCGGTATATGCCGTATATTGTGGTGATTATCGATGAGTTTGGCGACCTGATTATGACTGCCGGAAAAGAAGTTGAACTTCCGATTGCGCGAATTGCCCAATTGGCACGAGCAGTTGGTATTCATATGATCATTGCAACCCAACGCCCCTCGACCAATATTATCACCGGTACGATTAAGGCGAACTTCCCGGCACGTGTTGCTTTCCGGGTGTCATCTATGATCGACTCGCGTACAATTCTGGACTGCCCCGGAGCAAACCAGCTAATTGGCCGGGGAGACTTGCTGTTTTCGCAGGGAAGCGATTTGATACGTGTGCAATGTGCCTTTGTGGATACTCCGGAAGTAGAAGAGATTGCTGATTATATTGGAAATCAACGAGGTTATCCAAATGCTTATTATTTGCCAGAATATGTTGGTGATGAATCAAGCAGTAGTGTAAGCGGCGTGGATTTGAACGATCGGGATCCGATGTTTGAAGAGGCTGCCCGTTTGATTGTCATCCACCAACAAGGTTCTACTTCATTAATCCAACGGAAGATGTCATTGGGTTATAACAGAGCCGGACGGATAATGGACCAACTTGAAGCTGCCGGTGTGGTTGGCCCATTCGAAGGTAGTAAGGCGCGGCAAGTATTAGTCTCCGATGAAGTACAGCTTGAGCATCATCTGAAATGTATGCTTTAATAGTTTAAATGGCATTTTCAGAAAATTTGTCAGAAGATGCCATTTTTTCTGAAAAGAAATATTGGCGAAAAACAACCTTCGTCATTCTGTTGTTAAATTGCTAATTTTGCAAATCAACAATTGCGAAAACTATGAATAAGAAAATTGCTTTATTTCTGGGATTAATTATCTCAATTCTGTCTCTTTCAGCTCAACATAATCCTAAAGCTGTAGCTGCGTTAGATCTCGCACGTGAAGCTTTTAATAGTGCAGGTGGTATTACGGCCGATTTTTCAGTAAATATCATTAATAAGAAGTCGAAGCAAAGCGACAGCTATAATGGTAAAGTCTGGATGAAAGGGCGTAAGTTCAAGTATACATCGCCGGATGCCGAGATGTGGTTTGACGGCAAGAATCAGTGGGTGATGAATAACGGAACCGACGAAGTGAATCTTACTAATCCGTCAGAGTCTGAACTGGAGGCAATAAATCCTTCTGTTTTGTTTCAGATCTATAATAAGGGTTATATCTGTAAATATGCAGGAGAGAAATCTGTGAAAGGGAAAACGCTTGAAACTGTTGATCTGATTCCTTCAAAAGCAAAGACCGATGTTTCGAGAATCACGGTACAGATTGATAAGAAATCACATACACTGGTTTCTATTTTTATCCAGAATAAGAATCAGATAAATCAACAGATTTTAATCCAAAACTATAGAAGTGGATTAAGTCATCCGGATA
This sequence comes from Bacteroidales bacterium, assembly GCA_963668555.2. Classification (GTDB taxonomy): domain Bacteria; phylum Bacteroidota; class Bacteroidia; order Bacteroidales; family UBA7332; genus CAXXIC01. The sequence continues at coordinate 703,396 of CAXXIC010000001.1, read as the reverse complement.
ATTTGTTTGTCTTTAATAAAAAGCAATATCCGAAAGCAGAAGTTATTGATTTAAGATAATAGTTAGATAAGTAAATTGATATGAATGAACAAGTAAAATGTTTGATTATAGGGTCTGGTCCTGCCGGATTTACAGCGGCAATTTATGCCGGAAGAGCAAATTTGTCACCGGTTCTCTATGAGGGAATTCAGCCCGGTGGGCAATTGACTACAACTACCGAAATTGAAAATTTCCCCGGTTATCCCAGCGGAACGACCGGATATGAAATGATGGAAGATCTTCGTAATCAGGCCAAACGTTTTAATACAGATGTAAGATCAGGTATTGCGACCGAGGTTGATTTTTCCACATCTCCTTATAAAGTTACTTTTGACGGAGAAAAAGTAGTTGAAGCCGAAACGATAATTATTGCAACCGGAGCAGCAGCCAAATATTTAGGATTACCGGATGAACAAAAATACGCTGGAATGGGTGTTTCAGCCTGTGCAACATGCGATGGATTCTTCTTTAGAAAGAAAACGGTAGCAGTTGTGGGTGGTGGCGATACCGCTTGCGAAGAGGCTGTTTATTTGGCTAATTTAGCCTCAAAAGTATATCTAATTGTTCGTAAACCATTTTTGAGAGCATCAAAAATTATGCAGGAACGTGTACTGAATAATCCGAAAATAGAGGTTTTATTCGAACACGAGACTCTGGGCCTATTTGGTGAAAATGGAGTAGAGGGAGCTCATTTAGTAAAACGTCGAGGGCAAGCTGATGAGGAGAAACATGACATTGCTATTGATGGATTCTTCCTGGCTATTGGTCACAAACCCAATACTGATATTTTCAAATCCTATTTGAAATTGGATGAAGTGGGTTATATTGTGACAGAAAACGGTACGGCATCGACCAGTATTCCTGGTATATTTGCAGCAGGTGATGTGGCTGATCCGATTTACCGACAAGCTATTACTGCAGCGGGATCAGGCTGTAAAGCCGCTATTGATGCGGAACGTTATTTAAGTGAAAAAGGGCATTGATTTTATATGAATCAATATGAAGAGGCAATTCACCGGTTGAATTGCCTCTTTTTTTAAGCCATGCGGCGTATTACCGGAATAAAAAATAGCCCTGGCGTCATCTGAAAGACTTTCGCCAGGGCTGTTTCAATATATAGAGAAAATCTGTTAAGATTAAAATCCGCAGTGAAGAGCCTGAATAGCCCAGAAAACCAGGGCGCTTACCAGACCTGCTGCCGGAATAGTCAATACCCATGCTGCAACGATACGGATTGCGGTTTCCCAATTAATACCAGCCAGGTTCTGCACAGAGCCAACCCCGATGATTGAACCGGAAATGGTGTGAGTGGTAGAAATGGGTATCCCCATGTGTGTTGCAATAAAGATGGAACATGAACCGGCCAACTCGGCACAAAAACCGTGAACCGGTTTCAATTGAGTCAGTTTCATTCCCATAGTTTTCACAATCTTCCAGCCCCCCATCATGGTGCCGGCTGCCATAGCTACCTGACATGATAGAATAATCCAGAGTGTGTTGACGTTTGAGAGAGAAAGTTCGGTATGTGCATCAAAACCATGTATTTTGCCTGCAACCAAAATAGCAACGATAATACCCATTGTCTTCTGAGCATCATTTGCACCGTGGCTAATCGAGTACATTGCAGCCGAAGCTAATTGTCCAACCCGAAAGGTTGAGTCAATTTTCTTGGGGGTCCATTTGTGTACCAACCAGATTACGCCAATCATAACCAAAAATCCCAATACTAACCCTACAAGCGGAGCAATAGGAATAAATGCTGCAGTTTTGCTTACGATCTCCCAGTTGATGATTGAGGTACCTTTGTAAGCCAAACCAGCTCCCACTAAACCGCCTAGCAGAGCGTGAGACGAACTGGCAGGCAGACCATACCACCAAGTGACAAGGTCCCAGATGATGGCACCCAGCAATCCTGCCAATACTACATATAAGAATGCTGTATCGGACTGGTCAATCTTAATGATTTTGGCAATGGTGTTTGCTACTTTCGGTGCGAAAATAAACATCGCAATAAAGTTGAAAAATGCTGCCCACATTACAGCAAATCTCGGCGAAAGTACCCGTGTGGAAACAATCGTGGCGATTGAATTAGCGGCGTCATGAAAACCATTGATAACATCGAAAATCAATGCCAGAGCAACAGTGATGATAACGACAATTAAAATACCGGACTCCATAAATTGTTATGTTTTTGTTAAATGAATTTTGTGATTCTTCCAAAAATATGAAGGAGTCGGAAATTAAGATTGTTCGATAATAATAGTTTCAATGATGTTAGCTGCTTTTTCCAGACGGTCAACGGCGCGCTCCATGCGCTCGAAGATTGATTTCCATTTCAATAGGAGAAAAGCGTCGTTTTGTGCATATAATGCTGCCACCGCTTTACGGTTGATGTGGTCAGATTCGTCTTCCAGATCATGAATCAATACGCATTTTTCGCGCATCACCTGATCGTTCTTTTTAATGTTTTGAAGTCCGTGCATAGCTACGTCGAGGGCATCTACGGCTGCAATAATCACTTTGGCAAATTCGAAAGTCTCGTTGCGCACCTCGCTCACATTGTAGTTTGCAAAACGGTATGCCGAAGAGTTGATGTTGTCAGCAAAACCATCCAAACATTTTACCAGATTAAAGATGTCGTCCCGATCAATAGGAGTAATGAAAGTGCGGTGAAGCAAATCAAGACAAACACGTGAGACGCGGTCAGCATCCCGTTCCATTTTTTTGATACTTGCCGATGCGGTTTCAAAGCTTTGCTTTCCTTCAACCATCTCCAGAAAAGTCCGGCTGATGTTTTTATTAATTTCCATCAATTGATCGAAATAATCGAAAAAAGCGCCTTCTTTGGGCAAAAGTCCTCGTAACATAAATTTGTTGTTTTTGGGTTTAAAAAGCGGCCAAAGATAGGAAATATATTCGTAACATCAATATAATCAACATGTAACACAAATGTAATATGATGGTTTTTGAGGTAGGTAAATATTGAAATGGTATCTAGTGAGAGTGCGACGATTCTGCTTATACATAACCGTTTGAGAGAGTTGTACACCTTTCTCAATTTTTTTTGTGTCTCATTTACCACCCAAACCTAACCCATGTTTTTTTAGATAATTTATTATGTCTGAAATAGGTTAAACGTATGGGATTGTTTATTTGCATGGGAAAAAAAGCAATTTGGTTTGTCTTCCTGACTGGCGCTTTAGTCGGATTTTGAGTATTGTTTATCGATAATGGATGGAAAAACAGAACAAAAAATTGCTACATTTGTATTTAAACACTTATATAAAAATAGAATAGGTTATGAAAATGTCAAAAGGCTGGATTGCTTTGCTCGCAATAGTGGGCGTATGTGTAATTACGGGAATGTGGATATCCGGATTGTATAACGGAATGGTAACAGCGGATGAGTCGGTAACAAACTCCTGGGCTCAGGTGGAAAATGTCTATCAGCGTCGTGCCGATTTGATTCCCAATCTGGTAAAAACCGTTGAAGGTGCTGCCAATTTTGAGAAATCGACGTTGAAAGAGGTAATACAAGCACGAGCTAGCGCTACATCTGTGAAAATTGACCCCTCTAATTTGAATGCAGCTAATGTTGCTGCTTTTCAAAAAGCACAGGATGGATTGTCTTCTGCTTTGAGTAAATTGATGGTGGTAGTAGAACGTTATCCCGAACTAAAGGCTAACCAAAACTTCCTGGAACTACAAGCTCAGCTCGAAGGAACTGAAAACCGCATTACTGTGGAACGCAATAAATTCAACGATGAAGTGAAAGTGTACAACACTATGATTCGTCGTTTCCCGCGTAATATGATAGCGGGTATGTTTGACTTTGAGAAAAAGGGTTACTTCGAAGCGCAAACCGGAGCTGAAAAAGCACCCGGTGTGAGTTTTGAGTTTGGTAAATAATACTCATTGACAATTTACTATTGAGAAAATAAAAGATTATCTGCAATAGTTGATTGTCAATACAAATTCTAAATAACCATGGGAGCTTCTAAATATTTTACCAAAGAGCAGCAGAAACAGATTGTGGATTCAATCAAAGAGGCTGAGTTGGACACTTCGGGCGAAATCCGGGTTCATATAGAGCGTTTCTGTAAAGAAGAAGTGCTTGATCATACAGCCTGGCTTTTCTCGCAACTGGAGATGGATAAAACCGAGCAGCGAAACGGTGTGTTGATTTATCTGGCTATAGAGTCGCACAAATTTGCTATTATCGGTGACAAAGGGATTAATGCTGTTGTCCCTCCTGACTTTTGGGAAAGTGTAAAGGCGATAATGCGTGAAAAGTTTGCTTCCGGTGATTTTACAAACGGTATCTCATTAGCCGTACTCGAAGCCGGTCGACTGCTCAAACAGTATTTCCCATATCAGCACGATGATGTAAATGAACAACCTGACGAGATTTCGTTTGGTAATTAGAACAATAATCGAAATGAAACGAAATCAAATCAGAATATTTTTGTTGCTGGTAAGTGTCTGGGCGATCTCACAGGTTATCCTGGCGCAAGTTCCCGAAAGACCGCAACCGGCTCGTTTGGTCAACGATTTTGCCAATGTCTTTACCGAAGAGCAGCGGCAAACTCTTGAACAATCATTAGTGACTTATAACGACAGTACTTCCAATCAGATTGCGATTGTCACCTTAATGGATCTGGGGGGGCAGGATAAAGCACAGTTAGCTTATGAGATTGGTGAAAAATGGGGTGTTGGACAAAAGAAATTTGATAATGGCATAGTCATCTTGCTAAAACCAAAAACTGCAACAAAAGGTGAAGTATTCATAGCTACCGGATATGGTCTGGAAGGAGCCTTACCCGATGCTATCTGTAAACGCATAGTAGAAAACGAGATGATTCCCTATTTCCGTAAAAATGATTATTACGGAGGTGTAGTCAATGCACTGCGTGTGATTATGCCAGTTGCTGCCGGGGAGTACAAATACAAAGTGGAAAAGAAAGAGGGTAGTGTTGTTCCCGGTCTTATCGGATTGCTTTTCATCTTTGTCGTGGTATATATAATTTCCAGAAATAACCGGAATAACGGAGGTTTTAATGGTCGGGGCGGTGGAAGTTCAGGCCTTGATCTTTGGTCTTTAATCTTCCTGGCTGGTATGTCGAACCGTAGCCATAGTGGCTCCTGGGGAGGATTCTCCGGCGGAAGTGGTAGTGGAAACAGTGGTGGCGGAGACTTTGGCGGTTTTGGCGGCGGAAGTTTCGGTGGCGGTGGTGCTGGTGGAAGCTGGTGATTTTTCAATGAGTTAATTGTTTAATATGCCAATAATCTAATGAGCTGAAGATAATCGGCTATTCTAAGAAAAAGGTTGAATGAGACTTTGAAACTCTCATTCAACCTTTTTCTTTATGGAAATCTATATAATGGGGTTTATTTACACATTGGCAATTCAATGCTCCCCTTTTCCGGGAAAGAACTTTTCCAGCAAAATAATAATCAGGTAAAACAGCAACATAAAGATGAAGATGCAAACCATTCCCACACCAGTTGCCGTTAATGCTTTATAGAAATTATCGAGGTCCATATTTTTTGTTAGTTAAAAGTCGTGAGTATAAGATTGAGGGATTGGCATTATCGATTGAATGTAGAATTGCAGATTTATATTCTGAATCATTGGCGTATAGTTTTATTGGCAAATTTAGGTGAGCAGAGGAATTAGTGAGAGAATAATACCTCCGGCAATTACGGAGCCTATTTGCCCCGCCACGTTAGCGCTGACAGCGTGCATTAACAGGTAATTGTTCGGATCATTATCTTGTCCCATTTTGTGGATCACGCGGGCCGACATGGGGAATGCTGAGATTCCGGCTGCGCCTACCATCGGATTCACCTTCATTCGTTCGGGCAGGAATAGATTCATTAATTTGGCAAAAAGAACGCCACCGGCCGTGTCAAATATAAAGGCAACCAATCCCAATCCAATAATCATTAATGTTTCAACTTTCAAGAATGAATTAGCCGTCATTGTGGAGGCAATTGTAATTCCGAGTAGCAGAGTAACTAAATTGGCAAGTTCCGATTGTGCCGATTTGGATAAGGAATTCAGCACACCGCATTCCCGAATCAGGTTTCCGAACATCAAAAAACCGATCAGCGCAACAGATGATGGTGCGATCAATCCCGCTACTACTGTAACAATGATCGGGAACAGTATTAAAGTTGTTTTTGAAATAGGGCGAGAATGTCCCACCATTCTTATTTGCCGTTCTTGCTTTGTTGTGAGTGTATTAATGACCGGCGGCTGAATAATCGGCACGAGAGCCATGTAGGAATAGGCCGCCACCGATATGGGGCCAAGTAGATTCTGAGCAAAGCGGGTGGCTACGTAAATGGACGTCGGACCGTCTGCAGCCCCGATAATGCCGATGGAAGCAGCTTCTTTCAGGTCAAAACCTAAAAGTGTAGCAAATGTCATGGTCATGAATATCCCAAATTGGGCAGCAGCGCCAAATAGTAACAGAAACGGATTTTTGAATAGTGGGGTGAAATCGATCATAGCCCCTACAGCTACAAAGATTAGTAACGGAAAGACTTCCGTCAGGATACCCGCTTTGAAGAAAAAAGTGAGTGCCCCTTCATCGCCAATGGCCGAAGAGAAAGGAATATTAGCCAGCAAGGTTCCGAACCCGATGGGGAGTAGGAGTGCAGGTTCGTAGTTTTTCCTGATTGCCAGAAAAATAAGGACGGCGCCCACAAGCATCATGATAATTTCACCGATATCTAATGAAAGAATTCCCCGGAAAAAGGCGGTGAAGAGTTCTGTATTCATGTTCGTTGCTGTTTATCGTAAACAATTGTTTATCTATTATAACAGTTCAGATCGGTTTTTTATCATGCAGGTGTGAGTTTCTTTTAACCAGTATTTCTTTTTACTCCTTCTTTTATCCTTTTAATACCGCCATAGGAGTTAATTCGGTTTTGATTTTTACTAAATCACGCTGGTTTTCCATAACCGTTGAGATGTTTTTATATGCGGAGGCAGCCTCTTCCAGATCTCTTTTGGAACGAACGGCATGAATAATTCCCTGTTCATCCAACTTTCGGATTTCCTCTTTCAAATCCAATGTTTTAATAGCCTTGGAACGACTCATAACGCGACCAGCTCCGTGCGAGCAACTGCGGAAACTCTCTTCGTTACCTAATCCTTCGACGATGTATGATTTAGATCCTTGTGAGCCAGGTATAATGCCTGTTTCACCCGCTTTGGCCGAGGTTGCCCCTTTGCGGTGTACCAATACATTTTCGCCAAAATGATTTTCCCAGGCTGCATAATTGTGCGCAATATTTATTAATGGTTCATAAGATGCCTCTGGAAAATGACCATTGATTATATCTTTAATACGATCCAGCATCAGATGACGATTAGCGTAGGCAAATGCCACACAGTATTTCATTTCTCTGAAATAGTGGTGGGCTTCATCCGAATCGAAAGGCAGAAAGGCAAGATCAGCTTTCGCGTCTACAGTCGAATGCCACATCGCATTGAGAATCTTAGCCTTTTTATTGTAATAATCAGCTACCTGTTTACCAATATTGCGACTTCCGGAATGGACCATTATCCATACGTAATCATCGTTATCCCGCTGAATCTCCAGAAAATGATTTCCTCCACCCAAAGTTCCGATTTGAGTCAGTGCATCTTCATATTCACGTTTTACGACAGTAAGTTCGTCCATTCTGAATGCCTGTGGCATCAAAGTTTCGTCCTGAGCCTCTTTGTGATGTTTGTAACCGAAAGGTATCGCTGATCGAATGTCGCTCATAATGCTCTTCAGTATTTCGGGTGATAACTCTTTTGCCTTAAGGTTTGTGCGTACGGCACCCATTCCACAGCCAATGTCTACCCCGACAGCATTGGGGACGATCACGTTTTTTGTCGCCATAACGCCACCAATAGGCATTCCGTAGCCCGAATGTGTATCGGGCATCAGGCAGATCTGGCGAAAAGCAAAAGGTAGATTCGCCAGATTATAGGCCTGGCGAATAGCATCCTCTTCAATATCATTCAACCATAGTTTGATAGGCAGTTTAGCGGTTGTGATAACTTGTTCCATGATCGTGCGGTTATATGTAAAGAGAAAATGAAATCAACGGATACGATATTTAGCTCAGAAAGAATAATCCATCAATATCCTCTATATTGTCATTTGGAACAAGCCGGGCCAGTAGATTGTTTTCCAAAATCAGAAATCTATTTTTCTGATTACTTTCATTAGCCGAAGCTCCCGACCATTTCTCCTGGTAAGGAATCAATAGGGTCGTAAATGCATAAAAAAAAGAGATTGCCCGTTTGAGCAATCTCTTTTTTGAAATAGGAGAACAGATTTATTTTTTCTTCAGGAAGAAGATTACTATTTTGTTTTTTGAATTGTCAGTCAAAGGACTTTTACTGTTGCCATAAGATGAAACGACAATTTTATCAGCCGATACGTTATATTTAGTTTTCAGTATATCAGCTACATATTTTGCTCTTTTGTTACTTAGTTGCATGTTATAGCTTTGTGTACCGGTTTTGGGATCAGCATATCCGGCAATCTCAATGATGGCATCGTTTCTTTTCGAAAGTTCGTCTGCTGCCGCTTTAATATTTGATTCTTCTCCGGGTAGATACACGCTTTTATTAGAGGCAAAGCGAACATAATTTTTCAATAGTAACTTGCTGCCTTCAGGCCATGCTGTTTCAGCAGGGACTGCAGTTTGCGGTTGCTTAGTAGCAGCCGCAGCTGCTGCGCTTTGTAATTGAGCGTTTTGTTGTTGCAGATCGCTGTTTTTGTTTGTCAACTCTTTTTGAGCGGCCAGGAGTTCGTTTATTTTGTCGTTTAATACCTTATTATCCTGAGTGGTTACGTCTGTCTCTTTGATTTTAATACCTTTTTGAGCTGATGGTAATCGGTAGATTATACCTGCCGAAACAGTCGCATAACCTTCCTTGTGTGAACCTCCAATTTGACCGTCGAAATTTTCCGGAACAATTGTACCCTGAATTTCGCCGAAGATAGAGAAGGCTTTTGATAATTTGTAGTCGAGCATGGTACCAGCTTTTATCTCGGTACAAATACTTGCAGGGACAGTGTTTTTGTGGAAGACTTTAGCGGCACCCGCACCGGCAAAAAGCGTCCAGTTCAATTTTCGATCTGCATTATAACCGTTGATTAAATTTTCGGGATTGAGCAACAGGTCTCCGTGGAGATCAAAATAGTTCATCTTCTGGTAGTAGCCTCCGGTTTTACTAGGATTCCACCCTTTGAGTTGCATTCCACCCGCTTGCAGCCGTACACCAATTGAGGGAGTAAACCAGTTACCCACTTGTAGATTGAGATTCGGAGTGATCAAGTGTTGATACCCGCCGGGTACATCAAGGTCACTTTCGCCGAAGTAGGTACTAATACCTCCTCCCATACCTATAAACCAGTTTTGGGGGATTTGTTTTTTTGATTTAGAACTTTCGGTGGTCTGCGCATGGCCTTTTTCAACGTTGGCAGTCAACGCAAATACTGCTAAAAGAAGTATTGATAACTTTCTCATAAAGTGTTTATTTGTTTTTGTAATTATTTTAATGCGAAAGTAACTATTCTATCTGTTTAATTGCAAAAAAAAATAGAATAATTAACGATGTGGTGCGATTTTTGTGCTCTGGGAAGTTTTATATTCTATTATTGAGGTCAATTATTGGGTAGAAGAATTGTAATTTGTGAAAAAGTGAGTGTATTTATATGATTCCTGATTCATTCTTTTTATGTCGGAATAATTATGCTTGAAGGGTTTAAAAAGAAAATCCCTAAATTCAAAAGAATTCAGGGATTTGTTTGGTGATCCGCCTGGGGTTCGAACCCAGGACCCCAACATTAAAAGTGTTGTGCTCTACCAGCTGAGCTAGCGAATCATTGGAATTTCCTTTGTAAAAAGGAAAGTCATTTATCAAAAAAAAGAAGTGATCCGCCTGGGGTTCGAACCCAGGACCCCAACATTAAAAGTGTTGTGCTCTACCAGCTGAGCTAGCGAATCATCGGGATTTCCTTTTTGAAAAGGAAAATGTTATATCAAAGAGAAGTGATCCGCCTGGGGTTCGAACCCAGGACCCCAACATTAAAAGTGTTGTGCTCTACCAGCTGAGCTAGCGAATCATTGGAATTTCCTTTGTAAAAAGGAAAGTCATTTATCAAAAAAAAGAAGTGATCCGCCTGGGGTTCGAACCCAGGACCCCAACATTAAAAGTGTTGTGCTCTACCAGCTGAGCTAGCGAATCATCGAATGCTTTCTCTCAAAAGCGATGCAAAAGTAATGCTTTATTTTGAAAGTACAAATTATTTTTACGCTTCGTTTGTGGGTGTAGGTGCGTTTGGCTTTGTATTATTCATATTATCAGAGTGATATGGTGGTGAAAAAAAATCATCATTTTCGTGTAAAATGTATCGTTTGTAGTAACTAAGGCAAAGAGTTGTAGTTGGGAGTGCAATGATAAGTCCGATCATTCCCAATAAACTTCCCCAAATTGATAGTGAAAGTAGAATGATGGCGGGATTAAGGCCGGTAACTCGTCCCATGATTTTAGGTACAATAATTGAATCTTCTATCGCTTGAACAATGGACATAACCAAAATAGCTAGTCCGAAGATAATCCAGAAGCTTTGGCCGGTTTCGGCAGCTTTCAACATGGATAGAAAAATTATCGGGATTATGCCTATAAATTGTAAATATGGAACCAGATTTAGTACCCCCATAAATAATCCGAGAACAATGCCCATGGGCATACTGATGATTTTAAAGCCAATAGCAAGTAAGATGCCCACAATAGCAGAAACCAGGGCTTGTCCGCGAAAATATCGGTTCATGCCGTAACTTACGTCTGAAATGATTTGAGAAGTTAAATCTCGATATCGTAGAGGAAATAGTTCGATAAATCCATTGCTGATTCGATCGAAATCCTTGAGGATGAATATGGTATATAAGAGAATAATAGCTGAAGCTAAAATGCTTACAATCAGATTTAGAGAGCTGGATAGAAAATCCCATAGCTTGGGGGCTACTTGTTGAACCAGTTGTTTGATATCTTCTTTGGTTAATGCGGAAAGGACGTAATCAAGATTGATATTGTGTTTAAAATATTCAGACCACTCATCTGGGATTAAAGGTATATATCCTTTTCTGCTTTGGTAGTCGGCCAGAAGATCTTTGAGGCGGAAAATTTCATCAGAAATTGACGGTGTTAATGCCCAAATGATTCCGGCTAAAATTAGTAGAGCTGAAATCAGTGTGGCCAGAATAGCAGCAATGCGATTTTTTATTTTCAGTTTGTTTTGGAAGAAGTTAACAACAGGATTGAGTAGATACGCCAAAAGCCAGGCAACCAGAAAAGGCAAAAGAGCCTCTTTAATTAATACCAAAGCATAAATTACAGCAATTGCAAGCACAATACTGAAAAACATACGTGACACGCGGTCGAATGTAAATGGCTTTCGTTGTGGAATCATATCTGTGTGCATAAAATCATTATAACAGGAGCGGCATAACATGTTGTCGTGTGAGTTGAGCACGTTTCAGTTTCGGATTAGTTTCTCGGATTTATCGGAGAATATGGAGCCGTAAATAACTTCTCTGTCACCTTTTTTAGTGTTGTTTGTGCATTTTCTATTCAGAGAATATGATTTAAGTCGGTTTGATTAACTTTTTCGGAGCTTTCTTATCAGATCATTATAAAAGTAATAATTTTGTCAAACGATTTACTGTTTTTTTTGGTCGAATCGTCAATGTTAATCAATAGCCGATAAATTATGAACAGAAAAATCATCTGCTCTGTTTTGCTGTTTGCCTCTTTTTTTAATCTATTTTCCCGTCCTTCCGATGCGATAAAGCATTTTGTATCAAAAAGTATATTCTCTTCTGCCGGAATATCAATTTCCGTTGAAGAGTTGGGGTGTGGAAAATTGATTGCAGCTCATAACTCTTTGTTGAATCTTACTCCAGCCTCCACGTTGAAACTACTCACGACAGCTACCGCATTGGAAATGTTTGGTCCCGGTTTTTGTTTCGAGACAACAGCGGCAATAAGTGGTAAAATCAATTCCGAGGGTGTTCTTTTCGGGGATTTATATATCCTGGGGGGAGGCGATCCTACTTTAGGGGCACAATATTCATCGAAAAGTCAGGCAGCTTTTTTCGAAATGATATTATCAGAACTTAGAAAAAAAGGCATTAGGGAGATTCGGGGGGCAATTGTCGGTGACGAATCGATATATAATACTGAGATAGTCCCCTATAAAACACCATGGGAGGATATGGGTAATTATTATGCGGCCGGCGTTTCAGCCCTGAATTATGCAGATAATAGTTATAAACTCACTTTTCGTACGGGTCGTGCAGGGGAGAAACCTCAGATTGTCAATCTGGAGCCGTCTGTTCAGGGATTATCGTTTCAAAACTTTCTGGTCACAAGGGCTAACGATAAAGATAGTGCTTACCTTTACGGTATGCCCTATTGTAAGGAACGATTTATATATGGTACTGTTCCCGCTGGTCGTCAGTCTTTTTCTATCAAAGGTGATGTTCCTGACCCGGCACTTTTTACAGTGGAATCATTACTGGTCTTTCTGAAGAATAGAGGAGTGACAACTACTCAAGAGCCTACTACAAGCCGGTTGTTACAGCAAAAAGGAACGTATAGCAGACCTCCATTGGATGTTTTATGCAAAATAAAGTCTGATTCATTGTCAGCTATTATTCAGGTTACCAATAAGCGGAGTTACAACTTTTATGCAGAGGCCTTAATGAGATTAATAGCATCCCGGCATAGCACCGGAGCGTCATTATCAGCTGGTATTGCAGCTACGAAGCGGTATTGGACCGATCGAAAATTAAATGCTGCTGATGTGTTGATTTATGATGGCAGCGGATTGACGCCGGCCAATCGTGTGAATTCGGCTTTTCTGGTGGATTTGTTGCAATATATGGCTACCCGCAGCCGTTTTCGCGAATCGTTTCTCAATTCTTTAGCCATCGCCGGGGTAGATGGGACGCTGAAGGGTTTTTTGACAAATACACCTTTACAAGGGAAGGTGAAGGCGAAAAGTGGAAGTTTTGAGGGGGTGCTCAGTTACTGCGGAATCGCAGAGAAAAATGGAGCTAAATATGCGTTTTGTATAATGGTAAATGCGTTTACCTGTCCTACATTGGATGTGAAGAAGGCGATTGAACAATTTTTATTGGAGTTGTAAAATTACTATTTGAACTTTCGTAGTTGATTTTTTCTGGTGATTTAGTTAAAAAACGGGTCTCTGGCTTCGGGAGTGGTCTCATTCGACAAACATTTTGTATTCCCGAGTTGTTCAGATAGTAATTTGTGGTCTATTTTATTTAAAAATATTCACTCTGTATTTATCATGTGTCGTATTAAACATTACTTTTGTGTTGATGAAAGTTTGTTGTTTTATCTATTCGGAGATTTATGTTCGAAAAAGAAAATATTGATTGTGTTATTAAAGAATTAAAGGAATTGCAATCATTGGCTGATGCATTGGCAGTTTGCAATCCCGTTCCTCCGTCCTTATTACAATTGATCAAGGACAAAGCTTTGCATATTGCTGCTGGTGCAGATCAAGCATTGACAATGAGTGAGGATAAAACGTCAGGGCAAAACAAACGAACCCCAGTGGTGGGTGATGTTTTGCAAAAAGATGAGCGGATTTCCCCCTCTCATATTCCCTTACAATCGAATCTGATTAAATCAGAGTCCACAGGTGAGATAAATCCGGAAAAGAAGGATTTACAGTTACCTGTAACAAAATCCGAAGAAGAGGATTTGAAAAAGGATTCTGTGAAGCAGATAGGTGTCGATTTAACTAAATCGATGACACTGAATGAACGCTTTCGTTTTCTACGAAACCTTTTTGCAGGAAATGAGACTTTGATGTATTCAACGCTCGCAGATTTGGGGCGGTTTTCAGATTTAAAAGAAATGAGACAGTATCTCGCAACCCGTTTTCAATGGGATTGGGAAAGTGAAGCGGTCCTTGATTTTCTTCAGTATTTAGAGAAAAGTATAAATTAATTTGCTGAAATGGCTAAACTTATAATAATCCCTACGCCAATCGGCAATTTGGAAGATATTACTCATCGTGCTTTACGTTTGCTTAAAGAGTCTGATTTGATTTTAGCGGAAGACACCCGTACAACAGGTAATCTATTAAAGCATTTTGGTATATCGGTGAAGATGCAATCGCATCACAAGTTTAACGAACATAAAACGGTAGAGCAGATAATAAACCGGATTCAGGCCGGAGAAAATATCGCGTTGGTTTCCGATGCCGGTACCCCAGCTATTTCCGATCCCGGTTTTTTGTTAGTGCGTGAGTGTGTAAAAGCAGGCGTAGAAGTTGAGTGTTTACCGGGAGCAACAGCATTTGTTCCCGCGTTGGTCGTTTCGGGTCTGCCAAATGATCGGTTTTGTTTCGAAGGTTTTTTACCTCAGAAAAAGGGACGTAGCACTCGACTAAAGGAGTTGGCGGAAGAACCGAGAACCATGATCTTCTACGAATCTCCTTTTCGTGTGGTTAAAACTCTGACTCAGCTGGCAGAATATTTCGGAGATGATCGTCCGGCTTCTGCTTCAAGGGAGCTTTCAAAACTTCACGAACAAACCGTTCGGGGAACGTTGGCAGAGGTAAAACAACACTTTGAGCAGCACGACCCACGTGGTGAATTTGTTATAATAGTTGGCGGAAAGCCGGAGGTAAAAGCATCTAAAGGTGAACGGATATAAGAAATTTCCATTTCAAACGCTTTACTTACTCCATTATTAATCAAAATTGATACGAAAATGAAAATGAAAAAGTTGTTTTTACCGTTGCTTGCAGTGGCCCTGATGGTTACTTCTTGCGGAAAAAGTTCGTCGGACTACAAAGGTCTGAAAGCAGAAAATGACTCTTTGAAACTGGAGCACGAAAAAACAGTTCAAGAGTATGATAATGCACTTACACTTATTAATGAAGTTCAGGATGGACTTGGTAAGATGAAAGACGCCGAAAACTATCTGAAAGTACAAGGTGCACAGGGCAAAGAACTGACCCCCTCAATGCGTGAGAAAATTGCTTCTGACATGCAATTAATAGCTCAGACTTTGGAGAAAAATAAGGCTGATCTGGCTAAATTACAGGCAGATTCAAAAAACAGCCGTGTTCAATCTGCTCAATTGAAGAAAACAATTGAAAGTATGATTGCGGAACTGGAGGAAAAAACTAAGCTGATTGCAGAGCTTCAGGCTCAGTTGCAAGACAAAGATGTGAAAATCGGGGAGTTGGTTACCAAGTCAGAAGAATTGTCAGGTCAGGTAACTAATTTGAGCCAGGAAACAGCTAAGCAAAAAGAGGAAATCTCTTCTCAGGATAAAGCTATTAATACAGCATGGTACGTATTTGGAACCAAAGCAGAGCTTAAAAAACAAAATGTAATTACCGGAGGAGGGTTATTTAAATCGGCTCAGGTAATGAAAAAAGAGTTCAGCAAAGAGTATTTTATTGCAATTGATATTCGCAATACAAAATCGATAGAGCTTTTCTCTAAGAAAGCTAAGTTTTTGACGACTCATCCGGTAAGCAGCTATACACTTGAAAAAGATAATGCCGGTATGTTAGTGTTGAAAATTACAGACTTCAAAGCTTTCTGGAGTGTGTCCAGATATTTGGTTATTCAGATTGATTAATTCATAAAATAAAACCTTAAGTTCTAAGACCTGCCATCCTGTTTATTGGGTGGCAGGTTTTTGTGTTATAGGTATTTACATCGTTATTTTTATTTTCAAATGACATATTACAAAAGTATATTTCTTGATCTCGATGATACGCTATGGGATACCCGTTCCAATTCGCGTGAAGGTATGATTGAAATTTATTCTCAATACAATTTGGGAGACCATTTCAAAAGTTTTGATCACTATTACGAAATTTATAATGAGAAAAATCAAGAGCTCTGGCATTTGTATCATCACGGCCAAATTCAAAAGCATTTTCTAATACAGGAGCGTTTTTTGCACCCGCTTCGACAAATAGGAAAGAAAGATGATAATGATCTGGCTTTGCAAATGAATACAGATTTCCTGGATGCCGTAGCGTCAAAAACTAAATTAATCCCTCATGCTAAAGAGTTGTTGGATTATTTGGCTCCGAAATACCGTCTTTTTGTATTGTCTAACGGATTCAGGGATATTCAACGGAAGAAGCTTACGAATTCAGGTCTGCTTTCTTATTTCGATAGAATAATCACATCGGAAGATGCAGGCGTAAATAAACCATATCCGGGTATTTTTGAATATGCATTGAAATCGACCAATTCCCGGAAGAAGGCGAGCATAATGGTTGGCGATAATCCAGAGGCTGATATTACCGGAGCTTATAATAGTAAAATTGATCAGGTTTACTTTATGAACTTTCAGGGAAATCAACTTCCATTTGAGCCGACTTACAGTGTGAATACACTGATTGAGATAAAGGATATATTGTAATGTGGATATGCAGTTATAACAAAAAAGCCCGACTCGAATGAGTCGGGCTTTTTCTATTTCAATATCAATTGATTATTCTTCCTTTCAAGGGAGGTTGATTTCATTTTGAGCTGTAACGTTGGTGATGATATAGATCGTGTAGAACTGACTAATCCCATTTTTTGAAGAGTTTCATTCAGAACCATTTCCTGGATATTCCCCAGTTCCAGAAATTTATCCCCATATTGATATTCATCAAAATAAACATCTGATGTAAACCCATTTGCATAGTCAGATTGGTTTAAACTGTTATAAATTTTAATAGTAATAGGGTGAAGGATATAATTGTAGTTTGCATCTTCAATTTCATAGGAGCCCATGTTTTTTCCGATTGTTGTAGTGCCTACCAGTGTAACACTCATGTATGGTTTCAGTGCATTGATTAGCAATTCACTAGCAGAAGCTGTGAACTCACTACAGATAACACATAACTCAGTTTGATTCACATTCTGATTGGCGACGGATGCGGCAGGCAGAAAGTACGTTTTATCATAATTACTTCCATATAAAGTTGAATATTCTTTTGTTTTGATATCGTTGTATTCTTCTATTGCCATTACTTTTCCTAAGTTAGCACTAGGTAGAATCATACTTGTTAATAGCTGGCAGCTTGTAAGTAAACCACCTCCATTAAATCGTAAGTCGATGATTAGTTTATTTATACCGTTGGATTTAAACTTTGCAAATACTGTTTTGAGTAAATTGTCATACGTTTTATCGGTATATCCATCAGGTCCGGAGGTAAAACTGTTATAAACGAGATATCCGACTTTTGTATTATTAAAAGTGAATACAGTATCAAGAAATACAGGATTATCTTCTACTGTGGTTGCTGCACCCAGATTAATAGTCCCGTTTGTAACAAGGCATGTTGCAGGACTTGTTGCAGAGGCATTAAAATATGCACGAGTTAAGGTGATAGCTCCACCCGAGATTAATTGTTGATAATTATTTGCCGATATAGCAGTTCCGTTAATGGCTGTGTACCAGTCTCCTCGCTTAATTCCGGCTCTTGATGCAGGTGAATTGGGTTGAACATAGATTACTCTAACACCATTAGGAGAATTATAACGTGTAAATTCAAAACCATAACTAGTTTCGACATTCGCCGATTTTGTTGTAGTTTCCTTTTTTTCTAAATAAGAGAAAAAGTAACTGCGTTTTCCTTTTTCCTGACTGGAAAGAAGTCTTACAAAAAAACTATCCGGAACCTGATTCAGATTTAGCTTTTTAATATCCGGGATATCTTTGTAGAAAAGATAGTCATGCTTCATGGAATTATAAATCCATTGATTTGTTTTAACGTATTCGCTATTAACAGGTTCGTCTTTATCGCAAGAACTGAGACCTAAAATAGAAATAAGAGAAAAAATAAGTAGAGCAACATGTTTCATAAAAGCTCGAATTAAAAGGATTCGGGTAATTAAACGTAAATATAGATTCTTTCGTATTTACAGGCAACTAATTTTGGGCAAATTCAGTAAGTTTGGCTTTTGGAGCTTCACCTAAAGGATTAATTATATGTACCTGGGCCATTGTCTTTATTTCCTCTATCTAAAAAAGATATTTTTGAAAATAAATCCCTTACTTTGTATAGAAGAAAAATGTTAAGAAATTATGGCGAAGAAAACAAAGAAAGAAAAGCCCGGCGGATCCGGCAAAAAAAGAATGAAGAAGGATGAAATGATCCGTCGTATCGTCGATTTTATGAGTCTGGACCCGCAGCGGTCATTCAATTATAAACAGGTTTCGCATGCCATTGGTGTAAGCACCCATCCCCAACGTGAAATGGTGGTCGATATTTTGACTGATTTAGTACAGGATGATGTATTAAAAGAGGTGGTTACCGGTAAATTCCGGTTTATCAGTCGTGGTGGTAAAATGGTTGTTGGTAAATTTGAGCGCCGCAGTAACGGTAAGAATCAGGTGATCCCTGAGGATGGTGGTGAACCGATATTTATCGCTGAAAGGAATGCCAAACGTGCCATGAATGGCGATAAAGTGGAAGCTATGCTTTACGCCAAAAGAAAAGGATTCGGACCCGAAGGTGAAGTTGTAACCATCCTTGAGAGTACTCCGCAGATTTTTGTGGGAGTCCTGGAAGTTCAAAAAACATATGCTTTTTTGTTGACAGACAACAAAGTTTTGGCAAATGATATTTTTATACCCAAAGAAAAACTCAAAGGAGGGCAATCAGGACAAAAAGCAGTCGTACGTATTGTGGAATGGCCTGAAAGAGCTAAGAATCCTATCGGAGAGGTCGTTGATGTACTTGGTAATGCCGGAGAAAATAATACTGAAATACATGCAATTCTTGCTGAATTCGGTTTGCCCTATAAATATCCGGAACAAGTGGACAAGGCTGCTGAAAGTATTCCTTCAGATATCACAGAAGAGGAGATTGCCAAACGGGAAGATTTTCGTGATGTTATGACCTTTACCATAGATCCAAAAGATGCAAAGGATTTTGACGATGCATTGTCTTTCAGGAAATTGCCTAATGGATTGTTTGAAGTAGGTGTGCATATTGCAGATGTTACACATTATGTGCAACCGAATTCAATATTGGATAAGGAGGCATTGAATCGTGCAACCTCAATCTATTTAGTAGATCGTGTTGTGCCAATGTTGCCTGAAAGATTATCAAACGGACTTTGTTCCTTGCGCCCCAACGAAGAAAAGCTTTGTTTTTCGGCTATTTTTGAGATTGATGATCATGCAGAGGTCAAGACCTCTCGTGTTTGTCGCACAGTTATCAATTCAGATCGCCGATTTACTTATGAAGAGGCTCAGGAAATAATTGAAACAGGTAACGGCGATTACAAGACCGAAATATTGACTCTTAATAATCTTGCCAAAAAGCTGAGGGAAAAACGTTTTACAGCCGGAGCGATTAATTTTGACCGTTTTGAAGTGAAATTTGAGATAGATGAGAAAGGAAAGCCTCTTAGTGTTTATTTTAAAGAGTCGAAAGAAGCAAATCACCTGATCGAAGAGTTCATGTTACTTGCCAACCGGACTGTTGCTGAATTGATCGGAAAAGTTCCAAAAGGAAAGAAGGCAAAAACGTTTGTTTATCGTGTACACGATTTGCCCGATCCTGAGAAGATGGAAAATTTTGCTGAGTTTATTCGACGGTTTGGATTCAAACTGAGGATAGATGGCACCAATGCAGATGTGTCAAAATCGATCAATAAATTGCTTGATCAGGTACAAGGTACAAATGAGGAGGATTTAATAGAAACTATTGCGATACGCGCTATGGCAAAAGCTGTGTATTCTACTGAAAATATTGGTCATTACGGATTGGCATTTGAGTATTACACGCACTTCACCTCACCTATCCGTCGTTATCCTGATATGATGGTACATCGTTTGCTCGAACGCTATTTTTCGGAAGGACGAAGTGTCGCCCAAGATAAATACGAGGAAATGTGTAAGCATTGTTCAGAAATGGAGCAGTTGGCTGCGAGCGCTGAACGGGCATCCATCAAGTATAAACAGGTTGAATATCTGAGTGACAAATTAGGCCAAACATTTGACGGTGTGATTTCAGGTGTGACCGAATGGGGCATTTATGTGGAGCTGAATGCCAATAAATGCGAAGGAATGGTTCCCATTCGTGATTTAGACGATGACTATTATGAGTTTGATAATAAGAACTATTGTTTAGTAGGTCGCCGCAATAAGCGGGTATATCGGTTGGGTGATCCTGTGACTATTCAGGTTGCCCGCGCCAATCTTGAAAGAAAGCAAATAGATTTTATGTTACTATCTTAGACTGGAAAATATTCCGATATAAAAAGAAACAGCGTAAATTCCGGCAATGCCAGAGTTTACGCTGATTTTTTTTTGTCATACATTTTAGCGCTGTGTTAGCAAACTGATTTCTCGGGCATTTGCTTTATTCTGCAAGTAAGCCTTTTTCTCAGATTTACTCATTTCACGGGTAACCAAATCCAACGTCTTTACTGCTGTGTAGCTCTTGCTGTCGGACAATAGTATGGCTGTATTTTCCTGTGTACAGAATTTTGTACGCAGGTATTCCCTGAAAAATTTAGTTTTACATTGATCTCCATCTTCAATCTTTTCAATTGTCGGGTGGTATACACAGAAGCATAAATGGCTCCCTTCAGCATAATTTTCACCCCCAATGATTCCAATAGCCTGACCGGCTTCCACCAGATCTCCTTCCTTGACGAAAATTCCGTTATTCTGGAATAATCGATAGTTGGCAAAAGAACCATCATTGTGACAGATTTCAACAAAGTTCTCACGCGAGGAATGTACCACTTTTGGTTCAACGGAAGCATTGTTATAGCAAAGACCTGTAACAATACCTCTACGAGAAGCAAATATTGTATCTCCGGCATGAGTTTTAAATGACAAGTTGTACCAGTTTTTGGGTTCCAGATCGCAATCAGATGTTTTACCTGTATATTTCAGATCGGCCACCTGAGCACTCTTCCCATTTGATACGGGTAACAAATAGGTATATTCTAAATCCGGTTTTGACATCAGATTTCCTTTGATGTAGTCTGATGTAATGCTGATGCGGGGAACAACACCCGGTTTAGCTTTCAGCGAGAGGAATGCGTCTTGCCCTTTTGAGACAACCACATGGAGCACATCACCCCTTTTGTACTTCTGATCGAAATTCTCCAACTCATCGAAGCAGATTTCGACTGTACAAGGATAATTTTTTTCACTAAGGCAGGTTATTTCCATGGCTTGTTTTTTGTAATTCATTTTAGCCTGTACTTTAACGCCCGGATTCGCCAAGAGCGAACATGTTATAAAAAATGAAATGAAGCATAGAAGGGTTTTGTAATGCATTAAGGACGTGTAATCAAGGTTTTAAGGGTTAATACTAAGGGTTTCTGGAATTAAAGGTTATTTCTAATAAAGTCAGCTATTTGTTCTTCCTCTTCAGGATGATACCATGCGATTTCTGGATCACGCTTGAACCAGGTCATCTGTTTTTTGGAATAAATGCGCGAGTTTTGTTTAATCTTTTCGACTGCTTCTTCAAGGGTGAAATTGCCATCAAAATAGGTGAACAATTCTTTGTAACCAACAGTATTCAGCGCATTTACATGACGATAAGGGTAGAGTCGTCGGGCTTCGTCAAGTAATCCATCCTGCATCATTTTGTCCACACGCAAGTTGATGCGATTGTATAACTCTTCGCGGTCTCGTAATAATCCTATTTTAAGGATTCTAAAAGGACGTTGTTTGATCGTATTGGTTCGCAGGGAAGAGTACGGCTTACCGGTCATTAAGCAGACTTCCAAGGCGTGAATCACTCTTTTGGGATTCATTAGATCTACTTGATTGTAGTAATCCGGATCAAGCGTTTTGAGCTGTTCTCTGATCGGATCCAATCCTTCAGTTTCGTATATTCCGATAATTTTATTTCGAAGAGACTCGCTGATTGTGGGTAGATCGTCAATCCCTTTACATACGGCATCTATGTACATCATCGATCCGCCCGTCATTAACGCGGTATCGTGTTCGCGGAAATAATTTTCAAGAAAACGTATTACATTGCTCTCATATTGTGCAGCGCTGTAATAATCAGTCAAAGCCAACTGCCCCACAAAGTGGTGTTTTACCCGTTTGAGCTCATCAACAGTCGGGGCAGCTGTACCAATGGTCATATCTTTATAGATTTGGCGGGAGTCGGATGATATTATTTCCGCGTTAAACATTTCAGCCAGACGCAGACTTAATTCTGTTTTGCCGACTCCGGTAGGCCCTAATAATACAATCAGTGTTTTAGCCATGTGGAAATGGGCAATGCTTAAAGATTGTCTTCGAATGTAGTCTCCGGACCTCCTTCGTTGAAATCGAACCCTTCCTCGTCGAGTTCGTCGAGTTCAAATGATTCGTCACCGTAGAATGTCTCTCCGGTATCAATTCGGGCATTCTCTTTTTCAAAGTTGCCAAAGTCTACGAATTGCTTAGGTGCATCACCTTTCGATTTACTGCAAACCGGTTGGTCCAGATATTCTCCGGGTATGATTTCGCGCAATTCCATAAAAAAGGCACGTTCAGTTATGTAATCGAAGACATAAAGTATTTTTTGTTTTTCATCTTCCAATAACTCGCTCAATTGGGTATCTTTCATGACCCAACTGTCAAATTCAGGATCTGTATCCATTTCCATAAGTGTGACTTCGGTCCTTTTTTCCCATTCGTCGTCACACAAGAAGAAAGATGCCATCTCATCCTTTGAGTAATTGACGGAATCAAGAATAGCATTATGCAAATCAAAAAAGGTGTTTTCTGAATCAATACTAATTTCGCGTGCGAAATTATCAACTTCATCTGATAAAATCAAAAACTTATAAATCATAATATGGGGTCTTAAACACTACAAACATAGCTAATAATTTTCAATAATACTCCGCTCGAATCAAAAAAATAAAGGGGGAGTAATTGATTTTTTACAACAGGAAAATGGACTTAAGAGTGAAAAATAATCAATTGATGTAAAGGTGTAATAACAAATAAAAAGGCGCAATTGTTACGTTACGCCTTTTTTGTGAATATGTAATTAGGAGATTCTCCTAATTTTTACAAACCTGAATATCCTTTGATAATTCCTCGTTGAGAGTTGCGAACAAACAGAATGATATCATCTCTTTCTTTAGATGCAGGGAGCTCTGCTTCAATGCGTTCGATTGCATCGGAGTTGTTTAATCCTGAAAGATAGAGAAAGCGATAGATTTCCTGTATATCACGAATGATTTCGTTACTGTATCCGCGACGACGCAGACCAATGGAGTTAATTCCTGCGTATGACAGTGGATTACGTCCGGCTTTGACATAAGGAGGTACATCTTTATTGATATGCGAACCTCCCTGGATCATTACATGTGAACCTATGTGGCAAAACTGGTGGATAAGAGAACCTCCACCAATGATTGCGAAATCATCGATCTGAACTTCTCCGGCTACCTGTACTGCATTTGACATAATCACATTATTTCCTAATATGCTGTCATGTGCAACGTGGCAATAGGCCATGATCAGACAGTTGCTGCCAACCATTGTTTTGCTTTTCGACGCAGTACCACGATTGATAGTTACGCATTCGCGGATGGTGGTGTTGTCTCCGATAATAGCTACCGAATTTTCTCCATGAAACTTAAGGTCTTGAGGAACTGCTGAAATAACAGCTCCGGGGAAAATATTACAGTTTTTACCAATGCGGGCACCTTCGAAAATGGTCACGTTCGATCCGATATGTGATCCCTCTTCGATGACCACATTCTTGTCGATAGTTACGAATGGTTCTATTACCACATTCGGAGCGATTTGTGCATCCGGATGGATATAGGCTAATGGTTGTCTCATAAAATCGGTTGTTGTGTGTTATTTATTTTTGATGATTTGAGCCATGAATTCAGCTTCCGAAACGATTTTGTCGCCTACAAAAGCATATCCTTTCATGTTGGCGCAGCCGCGACGAATAGGAGAAGTCATTTCAAGACGGAACAAAAGTGTGTCGCCCGGAACTACTTTTTGGCGGAATTTGACGTTGTCAATCTTCATGAAATAGGTAGAGTAACTGGCGGGATCTTCGACAGAGTTCAGTACCATTAATCCACCTACCTGAGCCATTGCTTCTACTTGTAATACACCGGGCATTACAGGTTCTGCGGGGAAGTGACCACAGAAGAATGTTTCATTTACGGTAACATTCTTTACGCCAATAATATGTTTTGCTCCAATTTCGATTACTTTGTCTACCATAAGAAACGGCCAGCGGTGGGGTAACAGTTCTTTAATACGATTGACATCCATAACCGGTGCTTTGTCGGGGCTGTAAACGGGTGTTTGCACCTCCATACGTTTCAGTTCGCGTCGGATTTGTCGGGCAAACTGAGTGTTGATTTTGTGTCCCGGCTTAGTAGCGATAATGCGACCTTTGATGGGTTTCCCGATCAAAGCGAGGTCGCCAATAACATCAAGCAGTTTGTGACGCGCTGGTTCGTTGTCGAATACCAACGGCTTATTGTTGAGGTAGCCTAATTGGTCTGCCGGTTTATGGGCGACATTCATCAGATCTGCGAGCTTATCAAGATCTTCTTGAGACTTGGGTGCATCGTAGATTACGATAGCATTATCAAGGTCACCGCCTTTGATCAGATTATTGTTTAATAGAGGTTCAATTTCTTTTACGAAAACAAACGTGCGAGAAGCTGCAATTTCTGCAGAAAACTCTTGCAGGTCGTTCATTACCGCAAATTGGTTGGAGAGGATAGGTGAGTTGTATGAGATCAGAGCATTTACGCTGAACTTGTCATCCGGAAGAACAAGAATTGACGAGCCGCTGGCTTCATCTTTAATCTCAATTTTATTTCTTACGATATAATAATCTTTTTCTTCGTCTTGTTCTTCGATACCTGCTTTTATAATTTCCTCTACGTAGCAGATAGCGCTGCCATCAAGGATGGGAAATTCAGGAGCATTTACCTGCATGAGGCAGTTGTCGATTTCAAAAGAAAACAAGGCAGCCAGGGCATGCTCGATAGTGCTGATCTTAACGTCGTTTTTACCAATCACTGTGCCGCGTTGAGTATCTACTACGTTTTCTGCTACCGCATCGATAATTGGTTGGTTTTCGAGATCGATCCGCTGAATTTTATAACCATGATTTACGGGAGCGGGATTGAATGTAACCGTAATTTCCAAGCCTGTGTGCAAGCCTTTTCCCGAAACGGAAAAGCTTTGTTTTAAGGTTTTCTGATTTGACATCGGTTTATGTTCTTGTTATTATAATTTGTTTTGTTAGAATAGTGAAAAGCGATGATTCAGAAACTTAGATCTTCTGTATCTCCGTCTTTTACGGGTGATTCTGTTTATTATTGTGCTGTAAGCTGCTTTTTAAGTTCTTCTATCTCTTTTTTCAATGAAGTGACTGTGCGTTGGATATCAGGTAGGTTGCGCACTACAGCATAGCTTCGAGCACAATCGCGTGCATTCTGAGCAGGGGTGCCCAGTAAAACCTGATTTCCTTGTACACTGTTGGCTATTCCGGATTGTGCACCTATTTGAGTTTTATCACCTATCGAGATATGTCCGCCAATACCAACCTGACCTCCGAACATACAATTATTACCGATTTTGGTAGAGCCGGCTATTCCGCATTGAGAAGCCATTACGGTATTAGATCCTATTTCTACATTGTGGGCAATCTGGATCAGGTTATCCAATTTCACCCCTTTACGAATAACGGTAGAGCCCATGGTGGCGCAGTCGATTGTCGTGTTAGCGCCGATTTCTACCAGATCTTCGATAATTACATTCCCCATTTGAGGGATTTTTTTGTAAGTCTCTCCTTCGGGAGCAAAACCAAACCCATCGGAGCCGATAACTACACCGGCATGAAGAATACAGTCGTTGCCGATTTTACAACCTGCGTAAATTTTTACTCCAGGATAGAGGATTGTGTTATCTCCAATAGTTACGCCTTCACCAATGAAGACTTGAGGATATATTTGTACCTGCTTGCCGATAATGGCCTTGTCGCTGATGTATGCAAAAGCGCCTACGTAAGAAGATTCGCCCAATTGAGCAGACTCTGCAATATACGACATAGGTTCAATGCCGCTTTTTCTACCCTTTGCCTGTTCAGCCAATTGGAGCAGTTGAGCTAATGCCGCATAGGCATTAGGGACTTTGATTAGTGTGGCATTGATTGGTTTTTCAGGCGTAAAATCACTGTTGACCAATACGATGTCAGCTTGGGTCGAGTAGATGAATGCTTCGTATTTTGGGTTAGCAAGAAACGAAATTGTTCCGGGTTTGCCTTCTTCGATTTTTGCGAAATCGGAAACCGCAACTTGCGGATCCCCAACTACTTCTCCCTGCAGGAAATCTGCAATTTGCTTAGCTGTAAATACCATTTTTTCTTTGGTTGAATTACAAAATGTTTACGAGAAAAAAAATAACTCGCAAAGAACGTGTTTTTTTTTGAAATACCCGACAAAAGTGGGCTTAAAAATGACTGTGTGAGGGTGTGTTGGGCTGTATTCAAGCTGAAAATGTTAATTTTAGTACATTTTATTTGCAAAGATACGATGCATCTAGTAACATCGGTTATTACACAAAAAAAGCGGTTTTCAATTCATTCGAAAAGAAAACCGCTTTTAATTTTATTGTACCTGATGTGATTTCTGTAATAACTAAATCAGCTTTTTGGTACTATACTAATACTTTCACAATGAGTTTTTTAATAAATCCTTCACCGATAGCCGGAGCGTGGCCGTCTTCGGGGAAGAAAATAGCAAATTCACCGGGCTGAACTTGTACATAGGTAGACGGTTTATCGGTAAAGAAAGTGATGTCTTTCTCAGCATTGTAGCCATCTATCGGATTTTTGCAGTTTTCACCGGCTAACCAACCCATGGTTTCCACACCTACGATCGGAATTTGAATGTCGATGTATTTGTTGTGGGTTTCCATTTTTGCAGCTTCTTGGGTTTTACCTGTGATTTCGGCCACCGAAATGAATAAGTTAGCGCCGTCCAGTTCGATCTTACCGGGAGCTACTTGAGACAAGTCGTTAGCTTTGATATAGTCGAATGCTTGTTTGAAAAGCGGGTGAAGTTTTTCAGCCGCAGCGGTGTTTTTTAATGAATCAAGTATCATGCCTTTTTTTATTACGATTAAACAAAGAGGTTTAAGACAAAGATAATTATTTTGCCGATAAAATTTCCATTGTGTCTGCGGCAATCATAAATTCTTCGTCGGTGGGGACCACCAGTACTTTTACTTTTGAGTCATCAGTACTGATCACGGCCTCTACGCCGTAAGCTTTATCGTTTTTAGCCTGATCAATTTTGATTCCCATGAATTCCATATCCTTACAGGAATTGTAGCGGGTGGTTATTTTGTATTCACCAACACCTCCGGTGAATACGATCATATCAACACCACCCAGTGCTGCTGCGTATGAGCCGATATATTTTTTGATACGATAGTCATACATTTCGAGGGATAAACGAGCGCGTTCATTACCTTGTTCAATGGCTGCCGCAACTTCGCGCATATCAGAAGATACTCCGGATATTCCCAGCATACCGCTCTGTTTGTTGAGCAGGTTGCTGATTCCGGCAGTGCCAATTACCTCTTTATCCATCAAGAATGTAATGACTCCGGCATCAACATCGCCAGAGCGGGTTCCCATCATTAAACCTTCTACCGGAGTGAATCCCATTGAGGTGTCAACTGATTTACCGTCTTTAATTGCAGCAATAGATGCTCCATTACCGATGTGGCAGGTTAGGATCTTTTGACTTTCGTAGGGGACACCCAATATTTCGCAGGCGCGTTTTGAAACATAGCGGTGGCTGGTTCCGTGGAAACCGTAACGGCGGATTGAGTATTTTTCATATAAAGAATAGGGGATACCATACAGATACGCATGTGCAGGCATAGTTTGGTGGAAAGCCGTGTCAAACACGCCGACCTGAGGAACATCGGGCATAAGCTCTTTTACGGCATAGATTCCTTTGAGGTTTGGCGGATTGTGCAGAGGTGCCATTTCGATGCATTCTTCCATTTCTGCAATCACGTCATCACAGATTCTTACACTGGAGTTGAATTTTTCTCCTCCGTGTACCACGCGGTGACCCACAGCATCAATTTCTTTCAGCGATTTGATGCAACCGTGTTTTTCGCTGAGTAGTACTCCCAGGATGTATTCGATGGCTGATTGATGTTCAAGGATTTCTCCTTCTAATACTACTTTGTCGCCATTGGGTTTGGTGAGTTTGAGAAAAGAACCTTTAAGGCCGATTTTTTCAATTCCTCCCTGAGCCAATACGTCTTTGGTCTCCATGTTGAAGAGCTTGTACTTCACCGAAGAACTTCCGCAGTTTAAGACTAATATATTCATCTTTGTTTGATTACTAGGTTGGTTTGTGATCGTTTTACTGAAGTCGGATTACGCTGTTATTTCACAATTTTACCGGCTTCGTCGTAGGTGTAAAAACCTTGCAGGGAGCGTATCCCGAATTGTTTTGCACGATAGAGGCGCATCAGCAACGGATTGGGTTTGTATTTTTTGTCGCCGTATTCGTGGAACATATTTTCCATTAAAGCAACGACTTTTTCGATGCCAATGGTATCGGCAGTGCGGAATACACCTTTACGATAACCCCAGCCTACGAAAAGCAGCTTATCGATGTCTTCGATGGAAGCTACATTTTCCATCAACATCTGACAGGCTTCGTTGAGCATTACGACAAAGAGACGAAGACTCACCAAACCAGCACTTTCGTGCACGGTGATTACATCATGTTTGATCATTTTGGTGAAAAGCATCACCTTCTGAAATACCTCTTCGGAAGTATAAAGCCCTTTGACGATCTCGAGAATTTTAGCTTCGGGTTGTGTTACCAGAAAGTGAAGGCTGATACAACGCTCTTTATGGTTGAGGTTTGAAGCCAGTTCTGTAACAATTACGGTTGAAGCATTGGTGGCAATGATAGCATCTGGTGCAAGTACGGTTTCCAATTCACGGAAAACATCTTTGCGATGACGGGTGCTGCGCTCACCGGTTTCTGAATCGTGACGGGTACATTCGATCACGAAGTCGCATTCGCTCAGATCTTCGTATTTCAAAGATCCTTTAATGCGTGAAAGAACGGCTTTCTTTTCAGAAGCAGTAAGACCCCAGTTTTCGATCTTTGTATCCAGATTTTTGCTGAGTTTGTCAAAAGCAGCATCGATTTTTTCTTGTGATAGCTCAATAAATACCACATCCAGACCTGATGAAGCAGCAATACCCACGATATTCTGACCTTCGTGGCCGCAACCAACCACACCGATCTTTGAAAACATGGTTTTTTTGCGGTCTTTCTTGCTCAACCCATAGTTTTCTATTTGTTCTACAATAGTTTCTGCCATATGTTTCTTTTATTACGAGTTTGTTTTACGTTTTTGAGTTGTAAGTTAGAAATAGGCCTGATCGTATGTGGCCATTTTTTTAACTTATCGGCGTAGCAATACTTCTTTATTTAAAATAAAGAATTACTTACTCTTTTTGATTCCAATGGCTTGGTTAGCTGTGATAGCGACCAT
The DNA here is from genome assembly GCA_963668555.2 of Bacteroidales bacterium. Classification (GTDB taxonomy): domain Bacteria; phylum Bacteroidota; class Bacteroidia; order Bacteroidales; family UBA7332; genus CAXXIC01. The sequence continues at coordinate 673,710 of CAXXIC010000001.1, read as the reverse complement.
GCTGTAAATATCTTCAGGTGAACAACCTCTGGAAAGGTCGTTGATCGGAGCGGCAATACCTTGTAGGATAGGGCCTACAGCTTCAGCATTAGCCAGTCGTTGTACCAGTTTGTAAGCAATGTTTCCTACTTCCAGTGTGGGGAATACCAAAACATTGGCTTGACCTGCGATTTCGCTGCCCGGAGCTTTGCTTTGACCTACCGATGCGATGATAGCTGCATCAGCCTGCAATTCACCGTCTATTTGAAGTGAAGGATCCATTTCTTTAGCCAGTTTAGTGGCTGTTACTACTTTATCGACCATCTCATGTTTGGCGCTACCTTTGGTAGAGAAGCTCAACATGGCAATCTTAGGTTCGAATCCTGCAATAGCACGAGTGGTATGACCGGTAGAAACTGCAATTTGAGCCAGTTCTTCTGCTGTAGGATTGGGGTGAACTGCGCAATCTGCAAAGATCATTAATCCGTTGTTTCCCCATTTATTGTCGGGCATAAACATCAGGAAAGCTCCTGATACCACACTGATTCCGGGAAGAGTTTTTACAATCTGGAAAGCAGGACGCAATACGTTTCCGGTCGTGTTTTCTGCACCGGCTACTTCACCGTCCGCATCTCCGTTCTTAATCATCAAACAAGCCAAATAGAGAGGATCCTGAGCTAGTTTTTCAGCTTGTTCCAGAGTCATACCTTTGCTTTTGCGCAGGTCGAAGAGCAATTGGGCGTAAGCTTCTTTTTTGTCATTGTTTGCAGGGTCAACGATTGTTGCTTTTGAGATATGAGCAAGGTTGTTTTCCTGAGCTAACTTGTTTATTTCACTTGGATTGCCGATAATGATCAGGTCAGCTACTCCCTCTTCGAGGATTTGGTTTGCCGCTTTAAGGGTTCTGATTTCTGTGCCCTCCGGAAGGACGATGCGTTGTTTGTCGGCTTTAGCGCGCGCAACGATTTCTTGCATCAAACTCATGATGATATGTTTTTGTTAGTTGAAAATTCAATGTTTTTGCAAAAGTACACAATTTTGCAATATAGAGATTGCAAAATCAATTATTTTTTATTGCAAATGTAATGGCTTGTTCCAAAAGATCGGACTCTATAACTATTTGGATGGGTGTGCAAGAAATATTTCAACCGCCGTAATCAATCCCCGCTTTCACAGCCTGGCTATGTTGGTCTTTTCTTGGGATGCGGTACAGGCGATCCTCTTTGATAAATCGGGCCCCGGTCTGTCGGAAGTGAAAGGGTATCTTCTTTTCTACGCATTGCCTCCGGATATCGAGCACCCAATCGAAGTTGCAGATGCGGGCTTCAGGACCTGACTCACCGCCCACCACCACTTCTTCGATGGAGGAATTTAACCACGGAGAAAGGTCAATCCGTTCCAGCAATGGTTCGCAGATGATGGCTTTGTGCCGAATGGGTAGTTTGAGGAAAATGGGCAAGCGGTAATTGGCCCGGTCCTGATTTTCGCAGGTGGAGCAGATGGTGACGTTCTCGTAGCCGTCGCCCCAATCTTCGGGAAGATTGACGGTGAAGCGGTGGATACGCTTGGTGATGATGAAGAAATGCAGGTCGCTTCTGAGCCGGATCATCTTCCACGCCTCGATGCGCCACTCGTCGGCTTCGTCCAGAAAGAAGTCGGAGGAGAAGCAGGTGAATACCGTTTCACCCGCCGATAGTTTGTATTCGCCGTTACGTTTCTTCTTCAACGGCAGATTAAAATCGGCCGTCTTCGATACAATCGACGGGTCTCTATCGAATGAGGCGTCGATGCGATATACGTAGCAGTGTTGGCAACCGGGGCTGATCTTGTGGCAGCCGTGCCAGGGATTCCATCCGGACATAGGGGATGAGGTTTAATATTCGTTGAGCTTGTTCTATTATCGATAATATTGAAATGTTCGGTCAGAATTTCAAATCTTCGGCCAAAAATAAGATAATATTGTGGGTGAAAATGATTTTAGTGGGGGAAAACTTAGATTTCTCGCGATAAATATTGAAACGGAGAGGAAAGGAAAAGTGTCCGACACGTCGGAATCATTTCCCGAGGCCTCGGTGGAGCTTTCCGACATGTCGGACGGTGATTTTGTCTCTATAATTGTTTCTTCTAATCGTTGCTGCAGTTATAAACTGCTTTTGTTTTAGGTCCAAGTTTTGGAAACTTGAACCAGTGGTTACCACTCATACTTGCAAGAAGATGGGAACCAGTGGTTACAGCTTATACTTGCGATAAAAAGGGGACTTAGTTTTGGGCACGATTTACTCTATCGCTAAACTCGCGCCAGGGGGGGGGGCTTAGTTTTGGGCACGAGTTACGCTATCGCTAAACTCGCGCCAGGGGGGCTACTTATCGTTTTTGTAGAATTTTATTGTTTTTGATTCTAAGTCAAGCTTAACAATACCACTCCTAATTCCAATAAAAACATCTTTGTCATCAAATGCGACAATAGAATTGGGATTTAAGTCATCCCAAAACGCATCTCTAAAGACCAGATCTTTTTTGAAGTTGTTTACAATGTAAAAGTTTTTGCATGTTACTACTAATAGTTTGTCTTTGTAAATGGTGTACGCTTCTGGAGCATCTTCAAAATCAACAAGTTTTGTCCACGAAAAGTTATTGTCTAGGGAATTAAGTCTATATATTGCTCCACCACTATAAAACATATGCGCAAGTCCTTCAATAAAGTATACCTTATCCTTATAATAGAAGATATATTTTATATTGCCTCTTTTTATTACTATCGTTTTTTTTGTTGCATCGTCAGGTATAAAAGATAATTCACCACTCCATTCACCGTTGTCAGTGCCAAAAAGGGTTCCGTTATTAACTTTAAGAATACATTGATTTTTTCTATCTGCTTTTTTTATGATGAGTTTATCGTCTATAATTTTGACTCCAAAAACATTTAGTGATTGTTTTAGATAACGCCATTCATCACTTCCAATTTTTGGGGGACTGGTTTCAATGAATTCAGGTGGAATTTTTGTCGCTTTTCGTCCACAACTCAATAGACAAAAAAATATTATTAGTGCAAAAATAGAATATAGCTTCCTGAGTTTCATATTTCTGAATTATTTCTTTTACTATAAATGTGAATCTTTCAATCTCACCCACAATACACCCACTTCCCCCGCTTCGCCATTACCTCCCCGATTATCGCAGCCTGAGGATGAAGCCCGGTCGCTTTCAATGCCTCCAGCAATGCAGTCGCTTTATCCGCATCTACCGATATGAGCAATCCACCGGAAGTTTGTGCATCGCAGGCCAGCATCTTTTGTTCTAATGTACAGGTGGGGGCATAAAAGACCTGCTCCTTCACGAAGGCAGCATTGCGGAACGCCGCCCCGGGGATGCAGCCGTTTTCAAGTAATGATATTACTTGCGGTAATACCGGTAATTTATCCAGAGAAAGCTGGATGGTGACGCCCGAAGCTTCCGCCATTTTCATGGCATGGCCGAGCAATCCGAAACCGGTCACATCGGTCGCTCCCTTCACGCCAAACTGTTGCATGCAGGCGGCACCCGCTTTGTTGAGCAGCTTCATCTGGTTGAGGGCTTCGGCATAAGCCGTTTCGTCCGCCATACCCATGCGCTGGGCAGCCATCAGTACACCGCTTCCAAGAGGCTTCGTCAGTATCAGTACTTGTCCGACAGAGAGACCGGCGTTCGTAACCAGACGGTCGGGGTGCACCGTTCCCACTACGGCCAGACCGTATTTCGGGGGATTATCATCGATGGTATGTCCGCCCATCGTGAATGCACCCGATTCGTTGATTTTGTCCTGTCCACCGGCCAGAATCTGCCCCAGCACTTCGAGTGGAATATCTTTTGAGGGAAACATCGTCAGGTTGAGTGCCAGCAGAGGCGTTCCCCCCATCGCGTACACATCGCTCAGGGCGTTGGTGGCCGCGATTTGTCCGAAGGTAAATGCGTCGGAGCAGACGGGAGGGAAGAAGTCGGTGGTGACGATCAGCGCCGTCTCGTCGTTCAGCTTATAGACCCCGGCATCGTCGTGTGTCTCGATGTCCACCAGTATGTTGGCATTTTTTACCAACGGGATGGAAGAGAGCAGTTCTGATAGGGCAGAGGGTGCCAGTTTGGCGGAGCAACCGCCGTATTCGGTTGTACTTAACAGGTCAAAGGAAGGTGTAGTCATATATTTTGGTTTCAATGGCGAGCGACTCCATCAGTGCGGTGAAGCCGGCCAGTTGAGGATTTTCAATTCGTAAACACATACCGCATTCCGACGAAATGGACGGTGGCACAGCAATCACACGTGCGGCGATACCGGCCTGTTTGCAGGCTTTATCGGCTTTCATCACCGAGCGGGTGGTGCGGAATGTGGCTATTTTAGCGGGTTGCGACATCGGTCAGTGCTTTAAGTAAAAAGTCAAGATCCTCCGGCGTGTGATACGGCGACAGCGAAAAACGTATCGTTCCCGACGGGAAGGTTCCCAACGTACGGTGTGCCAACGGTGAGCAATGCAGCCCTGAACGCGTTTCAATGCCGTGACGGTCATGCAGCAGTTGCGCCAGATCGCCTGTGGAAATCCGGTCGTGGGTCAGGGAAAAGAGTTTGCCCTGTTGAGCGGGATTATTCGCTTTATAGAGTTTGAAGCCAGGCAATTGCTCAATAGTGTTGAGGCAATCCAGAAAGTCCTGGTGCGAATGTTGAGGTTTTGGCTTATTTTCCAGAGCGGCCAACAATCCGAGAATTCCCGCCACGTTGGGTGTGCCGGGTTGGAAACGGTCAGGCAATTCATCCGGCATATCGTACGATTCTGACAGACTGCCTGTTCCTCCAAAGACGGTTGGTTGGAGTAATAAAGGATTCTTCGCATAGAAGCCGCCTGTTCCGGTCGGACCCAACAACCCTTTGTGTCCGGTGAAGGCCACGAAGTCAATTTCCCATTCTCCGGCTTTTACAGGAGTCTCACCCAAAGACTGGGAAGTGTCGAGTACGATGAACCAACCTTTAGTACGAGCAATCCGTGCGATTTCCTGAATCGGCTGAATCACACCGTTGACATTGCTGAGGTGATTGATGACCAGCAGGTCACATTCATTCGCCGGAAGTTTATCCAACGCTTCCATATCGATGAAACCGTCTTCCTCTGCGGGTAACGTTTTTACCTCAATACCGGATGTTTGCTGCAAATGCCATAAGGGGCGCATAACGGCGTTGTGCTCCAACGGGGATACCCATACCCGAGCACCTTTTGGCAGGTTGAGTCCGAAGAGAATCGCGTTGAGTCCGGTAGTCGCATTTGCAGTGAAGGCGACATTTTCAGAATCTACGATTTCGAGACAGTCGGCTAGTGCATCACGGCAATCTTCCACCATCATAGTGGCATGGCGCACCCGTTCGTATGCGGCACGACCATACGTTCCTCCTTCTTCGTTGAGGTAACGGGAGATAGCCTCAGCCACTTGCGGCGGCTTAGGGAAGGAGGTGGCGGCGTTATCGAAATAAGTATTGGGCATTTTAATTGAACGCTAAGGCGCGAAGACGCAAAGGAATATAATTGATTCTACGCGACGATTATTTAGTTTGGCTATTACCAATAATTGTAATGGGAGTGCTATATTCTGATGAACGCAACGGAGCAAAAATGTAAAGGAGATCAAAATAAAAAACTTTGCGTCTTAGCTCCTTAGCGTTCAATGAATAATTACGGATACACCACATGTCCGGCTTCCGACAAATATTTCGTAATCGTGTACATATTGCTGATCATCCCCACCGCCAGAGATTCTTTCACCCCGTAATATTCCACGCAGGTACCGCAGGCAATGATGGCAACGCCTTTTTCCTCCAGTTCCTGCAACGAAAGAGCAGTGTCAGTATCCTTCAGGGCGATTTTTACACCGCTATTATATAAAAGGATGGCGGTCGGTAGTTTATCCGCAGCATTCAGCGAGTTGATAAAGGCACGCATCAGGATATGGCCGAGGTCATCATCCCCGATTCCCATCGCATCCGATTTGATGGCAACCACGTAGTCATTGGCAGGTGTTGCGCAGAATGATTCGGGTGAGGGAACAGCGGCTACCGCTACGGGAGCGATAAGAGTAAAGATATGGACGTTGTCTTCTGTACGGACTTGCGGATTGAGTTTCAATTCAGTCAGGTAGTTTTCCAGATTCTGGCAGGCCGTTTCGTTGTCTGTAAGGATTTCGATTTCTTCGCCGGCAGCAGCTTCCTGAATGCCTTTTTTCGCCATGATCAGCGGAGCGGGACAAAGGTGTCCGCGGGTATCAATTATCTTCATTTTGTCAGATTATTTGATTGTATTATAAAGTTCTATCAATCGGAGCGCACAGGCTTCTGTATCGGTGGTAATGGTCAGGTTGTTTTCGATATTGGGCCAATGCTTTAGCATCGAAGCTTCGTATCCTTTGTCGTAATATTGCAAGGCAATTGCGATTGCATCTTCCAAATCTCCTTGTTGAATGTATTCAATAGCCTGATTGGTTGCTTTATTTCCCAAGCGCTTTGCTATTTTCAGGAAAGAGGCGATCAGATCGTCTGCTGAGAACTTCCCGTAATCTTTAAGGATATGTTTCACGCGTTCGGCCTGAGGTAATTCAAGTTTGATAAACAAACCAGAAAGCATCATGGCATAAAACTCCGCGGGGATAAATACCCGGCCAATGCTGAGACTTTCCCCTTCGCACCAAACGGGTTCTGACGGATTGAGTGTCCGCATTTTGGCGTGCAGCAGGTTCATGAAATGCTCAGTTGTGGGTTGTTCGGTTTCGCCTAATGCCCCGAAAGCCGAACCTTTGTGGTGTGCCAATCCTTCCAGGTCGATTACCTGTTGGTATTTTTCCTGTAAACGATGTAGGATATCCGTCTTTCCACAACCGGTAGGGCCTCCCAGTACAACGATTTTCCACGGATGCTTTTCTAATAATTCGATGAAGGAACGGCGATAAGCCTTGTATCCTCCTTTCAGCAGGACGGTTTTGAATCCCGCTGTGCGGAATAGCCACGCCATACTGCCGCTACGCATACCACCCCGCCAGCAATAGATGTAGATGGTTTTACCTTGCGACAATTGTCGGGCTTGTACCACAAAGCCTGCCAGTTTCGGACCTACCAGCTCCAAGCCTTTTTCCACCGCGGGATCTTTGCCTTCCTGTACATATAAAGTTCCGACGATAGCGCGTTCCTCGTTAGTGAAGAGCGGCAGATTCACTGCACCGGGGATATGACCGGCGATAAACTCTGCCGGGGTGCGGACATCAATGATAACGCCTTCATGGCTTTGTTCTAAGAATTCATCGGGTAAAAGTACTTCTTTCATCTATTCTGTAATTTGAGCTCTCAAAGGTAGAAATAAAAAACAAGTAAGCCACCCCGATTTGAGGTGGCTTACTTGATTGTATTAAGTCAACGGTAAGTTATCTTATGGCTCGATTAACCATGGTGGAAAAATATAACCAGGAATAGAAAAATCAGCCAGATTGTCAATTGATGAAAATTAATTGTTGATATTCAGTAAATACGTGAATAATAATCCGTATCTTGCGCGAAATTAATTTTTTAGAACAATGAATAAAGGAATAGTAAAATTTTTCAATGAATCGAAAGGTTTCGGATTCATCAAAGACGCAGATTCTCCCAAAGAATATTTTGTACATGTATCAGGGTTGAAAGAAGAAGTGCAAGAGAATGACGAAGTGACTTTTGATCTTCAAGAAGGAAAAAAAGGATTAAATGCCGTTAATGTTAAACGGGTATAGTTTATATATTAAGACATTATGATTTAAAAGCCTTACATTAGTGAGGCTTTTTTTATTTCATAATAGAGAAGGCTGTCTCAATGTAATATTGAGACAGCCTTTTTTGCATTTATGCAATGAAAGCTATCAGGTTATTAGAAGGATAATTATTGTGCGATATAAAAAATCATCATCAAAATCATCATCAAATAACAAACCACAAAACATTTTCCAACTAATATCACTGATAGCTACATGTCCTCCAATTATTTAGGTTGTAGTGCTGTAATGAACTTACCTTTTTTTAGGTCGAGTTTACGACTTAAAGCTTCAAGAAAATAATAGTCGGCATAATTCAAAGGCACGTCAATTTCAGCTCCGTGGGGAATACTTCCTACAGAATGTTTCAGGATAAAGTTGCCGTTTGTACCCACTTCTGCTCTGTATTCGGGATTACTTAACGATATGATAATCTTGTCAGCAGTCTCTTTATATTTTTTGTCGGGTAAATAAGTACTCATCTCATATAGAGCTGATGCTGTAACCGCTGCAGATGAAGCATCCCGCGGTTCATTGGGTATATTTGGAGCATCGTAATCCCAATAAGGAATCAGATCTTTGGGCAGAGTATTATTGGTGAAAATAAAATCATACCCCTTTTTAGCCTGATCCAGATATTTCGGATTGTGCGTGTATCGGTAGCAAACCGTGTATCCGTATAATGCCCAAGCCTGACCTCTGGCCCAGGATGATTCATCTGCATATCCCTGGGCGGTTTGTTTTTTTCTGACATCTCCGGTTTTCGGATCGTAATCTACTACGTGATAGCAGCTGTTATTATCGCGGAAATGGTTTGCGAGTGTTTTATCTGCATGACTTACTGCGATTTTATAAAAAGAAGAGTCACCCGATAACCTGGTTGCTTCGAACAATAACTCCAGATTCATCATATTATCAATAATAACCGGGCACTTCCATCCTCTTTGGCTTTGCCATCCTTTATCGACATTCCATGACTGTATAACTCCTGCATCTGGGCGAAAACGAGTTGATAGCGATTTGGCCGTTTCAATGATTACCGCTTTATATTTCGGACTGCCGGTCATTCGGTACCCGTTGAGGTAGCTGCATCCAATCATAAAGCCGACGTCGTGGTGCCATTTCAAATACTGGACCGAGTCCAGATTTTCGGTGTACTTTTTTGCCAAAGGAATCCATTTTTTGTCTTTGGTCAGTTTGTATGTGTACCAGATACTGCCCGGGAAGAATCCACTGGTCCAATCATCAATGGGGATATAGACAATTTTACCGTTCTGGTCGATAGTTCTTGGATTTAATACTTTACCGGATTTTTCAATTAGATTGGTTTGAATAGTGTACTGAGCAACAGCATTGGTGATGTTGGTATTGATAATATCAGCATCTAATGGTTTTGAAGAATTGCAGCCCGTCATCACGAGCAAAGGTAATCCCAGTAGTTTAAAAACTGCTTTCATGAGTTATCTCTTAATTTGTAATTGTTTATAATGATCAACATATATAAATGTCAGGTTGTTTGTATATATGATAGGAATAAACATCTTATTCCGGATTCATTATTACTTTGACTTACCTGATTCGAACGTAAAAATACACACAGTCTATTCCCTGATGCTGACCAAATAGTACAATTAATATCCAAAATAGTTTGCCGATAGAGTGTTTTACAGGACTGTATATGAATGGACTAAAAATGAACATTAGATGTCATCTGAAGTTGCTTTTTTATGTTATATTTATCTCGCGTATAAATTATCTTTGTATTTAACAGACAATTAAAGCCATGAAACGAGTATGTAAAAAGGTTTGCACCAATGAGTTGACTTTTATATGCTGGTTCCATGTGATTCTACATCACACACAAAAAATACAGGTCACATGAAATTGATAAAGAAAATCACATGTTTTTGTTTGCTGACCGTGAACATCATATTGGGCTGGTCCCAGGATATTACGTTTAATCATCTCTCCACTGATGAAGGGTTGTCCCAGGTTTCCGTGGTTACACTTTATAAAGATGAGCGGGGATTCATCTGGATTGGAACCAGGGATGGGCTGAATTGTTATAACAGTAATGGAATAAAGATCTTTAAACTCCAAAAGAATAATCCAAACAGTCTGTTTTCCAACAGCATTTTAAGAATTGAAGGAAATCAGAATGGCAAAATATATCTACAGTGTGCCGAAGGTGTTGCTGAATACGATTTCAAAAAAGATGGATTTACCACATTGCTTCAGGGGGATGTCTCAGCTATCTATTACAATAAGCAGTTGTATATAGCCCGTGATAATACCATTCAGGTGTATGATGAGGAGAACCGACGTTTCAAAACCTATTATGAATTACCGGACAAACGGCTTATCATATCATGTTTGTATCAAACCGGCAATACGTTATGGATTGGTACGGCTAATAAAGGTTTGTTTGTTTTGAATAATAAAACCTCTTTGAAACAGGTATTGCCTAAGGGGAATATAAGCCGTATTTATGGAGACAGCTCGGGTCAGTTGTGGGTGGGAAGTTGGGAGAATGGATTGTATCGGATCAAGGGGAGCGTGATTACAAATTACCGGAATGAACCCGGAAATGACAGATCTCTCAGCTCTGATTTTGTTCGGGCATGCTGTGAAGACAATCAGGGGAATATCTGGGTAGGAACCTTCAACGGATTATGCAAATACAATAGCAAAACAAACGATTTCTATACCTATCAACCCAATAATAAGCCCAATAGTCTGAGCCATTCCTCTGTTTGGTCTATTATTAAAGATCAGCAGGGTACGATCTGGTTAGGGACCTTTTTTGGTGGAGTGAATTATTTCAATCCGGAATATGATATATATACCCGTTATAGACCCTCAAGTGTGGAGAGTGAAGGATTGAGTTCTCCCATTGTGGGCCGAATGATCGAGGATAAACACAATAATCTTTGGATTTGTACTGAAGGTGGCGGATTGAATATGTACAACCGCAGCACCAAAACCTTTAAATGGTACCGGCATAGTGCAGGCAGTAACAGCATATCTCATAATAATGTAAAAGCCGTATATTATGATGCCAATCATGAGGTCATGTGGATCGGTACACACCTGGGCGGACTGAACAAACTGGATCTGAAGAGCGGCAAATTTACCTATTACTTATCCAACAGTGATGATCCGACTACACTTCCTTCAGATATTGTACGGGATATTCTTCCTTATAGAGACCAGTTAATTGTGGCCACAGAGAATGGTGTATGCCTCTTTAATCCGGCTACCGGAAAATGTCGTCAACTATTCAGGGAATTCAAAGAGGGACGTTATATTCAAAAGGTAGCAGACTTATTATTTGACTATCGGGGGACGTTGTGGATGGCAGTTACCGGTCAGGGGGCTTTTTCGTATCGTTTTGATACCAACAAGCTGACTAATTACAAACATAATCACGCGATACAAAGCAGTATCAGTAATAATAATATCAACAGCATCTTCCAGGATAGCCGGCATAATCTCTGGTTCTGTACTTCGGGTGGTGGATTGGACCTGTACCGGTATAAATCAGATGATTTTGAGAATTATGACGCACTTAATAACGGATTATCGGGTGATTGTGTTTATGAAGCGTGCGAGTCAACTCAAGGTAACCTGTTAGTGATAACCAATCAGGGCTTTTCCCGCTTTGATTGTTCTAAGAAAATATTCTATAATTATAATCGGGAAAACGGCTTTCCTTTGACAGCTATCAATGAAAATGCCCTTTGTCTGACTCGTGATGGGGAAGTTTTTCTGGGCGGAGTGAAAGGGATGATTTCCTTCAAGGTGAAAGACCTGAACTTTTCACCTAAGCCGTATAAGATAATCCCTTATCGTCTTTTTGTGAATGGTAATGAGGTTGCGGTGAATGATGAAACGGGCATTCTTAAGAGTTCTTTGAGCAGTAGTTCCGGAATAATTCTTAAAAGTAAATATAATGTTTTCAGTATCGAATTTGCCACCTCCAATTTCATTCCTTCAAATCAGAATGAGGTTGTTTATAAACTGGAAGGCTTTTCTGAGAGGTGGACTAATACCCGTGGACAACATACCATTACTTATACCAACTTAAATCCCGGAAAATATACCCTTGTTATTAAGGCTAAAGATGCTTCAGGATTGAAAATTCCTGAGAGCAGGCTGGATATTGAGGTTTTACCTCCATTTTACCGTACTACAATTGCTTATTTGTTCTATATCTTTATCATAGGTCTGATGATCTATTATTTTCTGCGGGCCTATAACAGTAGAATTAAGCTTCAGGAGTCTTTGAAGTATGAGCAAAAGCATATTCAGGATGTGGAAAAGCTTAATCAGTCTAAACTGCGTTTCTTTACTAATATTTCTCATGAATTCCGTACTCCGCTTACCTTAATTATTGGGCAAATGGAGATGCTGTTGCAGGCTCAATCGTTTACACCGACAATATATAATAAAATATTGGGCGTCTATAAAAATAGTTTGCACTTGAGAGAGTTAATTACTGAGCTGCTTGATTTTCGCAAACATGAGGAAGGGCATATGAAAATAAAGGTTGCAGAACAAAATATTGTGGACTTCCTTTACGAAAACTACCTTTTGTTTCTGGAGTATGCAAATGCCAGACAAATAGCTTTTAAATTCAATAAAGAGACTGGAGCTCTGAATGTATGGTATGATTCCAAACAGTTGCAGAAGGTTATTAATAATCTTTTATCCAACGCTTTCAAACACACCCCGGTAGGAGGCTACATTTCTATTTCAATCAAACAAATTAACGATGAGGCTGTAATTAGTGTAACAGACAGTGGTACAGGTATTAATTCTGAGAATATTGATAAAATATTCGATAGCTTCTATCAGGCCGATGAAAACAGGGCTGTTGCTTATGCCGGTACAGGTATAGGTTTAGCTTTGGCTAAAGGTATCGTAGAATTACATCATGGAAAAATAAGTGTTAGTAGTGAGCCTGGAATGGGTGCCACATTTACGATCAGACTAAAATTGGGTAATGGGCACTTTGGTGCTAAAGAGATTTGTGAGGTCGAAGATATGATTAAAGAAGGTGTAGAACCTGTAATAACAGAATCTAATCTTATGCCTGAAGAGGTTGCACTCGTAAGTGAAATTGATAAAAGCAAAGGCTTCAGGATGCTGATTGTTGAAGACAATCACTCCCTGAGAGAAATGCTGATAAATATTTTTGAACCCTTTTATGAGGTAATCTCCGCAGCTGATGGGGAAGAAGGCCTGGAGAAAGTGAAGTCAGAATCTCCTAACATTGTGTTGAGTGATGTGCTGATGCCCAAAATGTCCGGCACAGAGCTCTGTAAGCGCATAAAGGATGATATTGATACCTGTCATATTCCGGTAGTTCTTCTTACAGCCAGAACAGCTATCGAGCACAATCTGGAAGGGCTGCGTATAGGTGCCGATGATTATATTACGAAACCATTCAATATTAAGATATTAGTCTCACGATGCAATAACCTGGTAAACAGTCGGATGATTTTGCAGGAAAAATTCAGTAAGCAGCCGCAGGTAACTCCCCAAATGCTTGCTACCAATACCCTGGATAAAGCCCTTTTGGATAAGGCAATGGAGATTATCGAAAAGTCATTGGATGATACGGAATTCAATATAAATATTTTTGCCCGTGAAATGGGTATGTCCCGGACTAATTTGTTTGCAAAAATAAAAGCAATTACGGGGCAAACTCCCAATGATTTTATATCTATGGTTCGACTGAAAAAAGCAGCCATTTTGCTTCGAAACAATCCGGAATTAAATATTACAGAGATATCCGATCAGTTGGGATTCAGTTCCTCCCGTTATTTCAGCAAGTGCTTTAAAGATCAATATCATGTCAGTCCTCTGTCGTACAGGAAAGGTGTTTCTTCTGATGAGGAAGACGAGGAAACGAATAATGTACAATAGAAGGGCTTTCTCAAGTAAAACAGAAATTCCTATCGGTTTATATTGACTATTCGGAAAAGAAAGCGATTTCATTATATAGAAGACGCGTGGCATTTATTGTTGCGCGTCTTCTATATTTTCCGATCTTTCCGATTAACAGCCATTTTATCTCTTGTCTTTGTTGGTCGGTTTTTGTGCTATGGTATCAGGTTATATATCCTAACTTTTTATTTTGGACATTGTTTTAAATCTAGAAATGCAGTAACTTCTATCATAACCTTATTCGTCACTTAATCAATGGTTTGTGTTGATTTGTATACGGACGGTCCGGAGAGCTTCTAATTGGATAATCGGGTTATAGGCTGAAATGTACTTTTTTTGAAGAATGCTGAATGATTTTACCACCTGTCTATTTGTAAGCGGGTCTATTTTTGTACAAACGAAATCCGGTTTTTTTTGAGAAACCTTATATCTGAATAGATGCAATATATCGGCTTAGATGCAATCAATCAAATTACAAGCAACCCTGTTTTTAAATAACCAAATAATTGATCTATGACAAACCTTAAAAAACTACTCACCATTGTTCTGTTGCTTTTTGCCGGATTGCTGGCTGCAGAGGCACAAACCAGTGTCGTGGGAACTGTTACTGATGTCAAAGGAGAAACTTTGATTGGAGTGAATGTGACGATTAAAGGAACAACCAAAGGAACTATTACCGATTTGAATGGTAAATTCTCTATTTCCGTACCTGGTTCATCAACCGTTCTTGCTTTTAGCTATATCGGCTATATTTCGCAAGAAGTAAAAGTAGGCTCTCAGAAGACAATCTCAGTAGTGCTGAAAGAAGATGCCAAATCGTTAGATGAAGTAGTGGTAATCGGTTACCAGGAGGTAAAACGCCGCGATTTGACAGGCGCGACAGGAAAAGCTAACCTCGAAGGAATGTTGAAAGCACCCACTGCTTCTCTTGACCAGGCTTTAGCCGGTCGTGTCGCAGGAGTACAGGTAAGCGCAAGTGAGGGAACTCCCGGTAGTAGCATGAATATTGTGATTCGTGGTACAAACTCAGTAACCGGATCAAATTCCCCACTGTATGTGATCGACGGTTTCCCGGTTGAAGAGTCATCTGCAAGTGCGGCCCTTAATAAAAATGACGTAGAATCGATGGAGATTCTTAAAGATGCTTCTGCAACTGCAATCTATGGTGCGCGAGGTGCAAATGGTGTTATTATGATTACCACTAAAAAAGGAACTGTAGGGGTGCCGGTAATTGCTTACGAAGGATCGACAGGAGTTCAAAAAGTTTCTCGCTTGATTCCGATGATGAACGCTTATGATTTTGTAAAACTGCAACAAGAGATAGGCTCACAATACGCAGGGCTATATTTACAAAATCCAACCGTGACCACAGATACACGCTCACTTGATGATTATCGGAATATTGAACAATATGACTGGCAAAAGAATATTTTCCGTCAGGCACTTATTCAAAATCATTCTGTTTCGATTACAGGCGGTAAAGAAGACATCCGATATTCAGCCTCTTTATCTTATTTTGACCAGGATGGTATTGTGAAAAATTCTAGTTATAATAGAATGCAGGGACGATTGAATACCACGATCAAGAAAGGGAAAAGCAATATTTATTTAAGTCTTAATTATTCCAAAGGTACTCAACAAGGTTCTGTTCCTTCAGAGTCTACGTTTTCCGGACAAAACAACCTTTTTTATAGTGTTTGGGGATATCGCCCGGTAACCTATGTTGGTGTACCTCTCTCTTCGCTTGTCAATAATATTACGGATAATGCAGTTGACCCGGCTAATGACTACCGTTTTAATCCGATCATGTCTCTTAAAAACGAATATAATCAAAAGGTTACGAATGTCTTGCAAGCCAATGGCTTTTGGGAATTAGAGATGGCAAAAGGGCTGAAATTTAAAACAACATTAGGATATACTGAAGATAGTCGTGATAATGAGGTCTTTAATAATTCTAAAACCCGTTATGGTAACGTGAATAGTCAGCTCAAGGTGAATGGATCTGTATTTGAAAGCAAACGCCAGACCTGGTTGAATGAGAATACGCTTACTTTCAATAAAAGCATTGATAAAAAACACAATTTTAGCTCTGTGGTTGGATATACCATGCAAGCTTCCGATTATAGGGACAATTACCTGCAAGCTTCAGGCATTAAAAATGAACAATTAGGAATGTCAAGTATTCCTTATGGAACTCCATATTTGACTGACTATAATGCGTCACGGTGGACAATGATGTCGTTCTTAGGCAGATTAAATTATAACTATCGTTCAAAATATTACGCGACAGCTTCATTCCGGGCCGATGGTTCTTCGAAATTCAAAGGTAAAAATCAGTTTGGTTACTTCCCTTCAGGATCCTTGGCCTGGAATTTTTCCGAAGAGAAATTTATGAAACCTCTGGCCGATCAGATCTCATCGGGTAAACTCCGTATCAGCTGGGGTGTTACGGGTAATAACCGTGTTGGCGACTACGATACCTATGCCAGATTACAACAAATTACAGCGGCATCCGGTAATTATACCTTGCCGGGCGACTTGTTCCCGGGGATATATCCTTTCAACAATCAGATTACTTCAAATGGACCAGTCCCAATCTCTCTGCAAAATGAGGGTTTGAGGTGGGAGTCAACTTCGCAATGGAATATCGGAACCGATCTGACATTCTTCAAACAACGTGCTATATTAAATGTTGATTTGTATAAGAAAGTAACATCTGATTTGTTATTGGAAGCTCAACTTCCCTATTCTTCGGGCTACGGTCAGGGAACAAAGAATATTGGAAAGACACAAAATCAAGGTCTGGAGATCTCTTTGACCACTAAAAATATCAGAACGAAAAAATTCACCTGGTCAACAAGCTTTAATATTGCATTTAATCAGAATAAGGTAGTGGCTTTAAATGAGGGGCAAACTTCTTTGCTGCAAAATGCACCATTTGATCAGACCTATAATACTTCGCCTAACTACATAGCTATGGTTGGCCATCCTCTGGGAATGATGTATGGTTATATTTATGATGGTACCTACAAGTATAGTGATTTTGATTTGACAGGCCCGACCTACAAAATTAAACCCGGTGTGCCTGCTTTTTCTGCTGAATCCAATACTCAGCCGGGATATCCTAAATACCGCGACTTAAATGGTGATGGTAAAATTACGTCAAGTGACCAAACCGTGATCGGGAAAGGTGCTCCACTTCACATTGGCGGTCTCGCAAATGATTTTGAATATAAAAACTTTGATTTGAGCATCTTCTTTCAGTGGTCTTATGGAAATGATGCATTGAATGCGAATAGATTGATGTTTGAAAGTGGGAACCAGAAAAAAGCTGAGTTAAATCAGTTTGCTTCATATAGTGACCGTTGGACAGTGGACAATCCGACAAGTGATATCCCAAGAGCAATTACCTCATCTTCTATGAGTGTCTTCTCCAGTAGAGTAATTGAAGACGCATCATTCTTGCGCCTGAAGAACATTACTCTGGGTTATAATCTGGATAAAAGAATACTTAAGACTCTGGGATTGAGTAAGGTGAGAGTGTACTTGACAGCTCAGGATCTCTGGACTCTGACGAAATACACAGGATATGACCCTGAGGTTTCTGTACGAAATAGTGCTCTTACTCCGGGATTGGACTTCTCTTCTTATCCTCAGGCAAGATCATTCAATGGCGGTATTAATGTAACTTTCTAAGTGAAATAAGTTATAGACGAATCTCAAAAAAAAGAATCTATGAAAAATATACTGAAAATAATGATAGCATTACAGATCATGTTTTGCTTTACGTCCTGTGATTTTCTGGATACTGTACCGACAGATCTTACACCGGCAACCTATTTTAATACACCGGACGATGTAAATAGTTTCCTTACGTCGGCTTATGCTCCTCTTATGAGTGAACACTTCTATGGCAATAATTTCCCATTAAAAATAGCAGGAGAAGACCTGGGGTATTATGCAAGATCTACCAATGGAGAATCAATCGTGTGTGCAGTAGCATCTGCATCAGATTCTTATATCTTTCGTTTCTGGCGTGTCCTTTATGATGGAATCAACAGAACGAATATGTTGTTGGAGAACATTGATCGCGTAGCCTTTGCAAATACCGTTGCCGGAATGGCTGAAAAAGAACGGTATATTGGAGAAGCCCGTGCTTTAAGAGCATTTTATTACTTCACATTGGTACAAAACTTTGGTGATGTACCCTTGCGTACGAAATCGCCTGATGATGTAAACAACTTGATGGCGCCACGCGCGGATAAACAGACAGTTTACAATTATATTATTTCGGAGATGATTGCTGCTGAGCCATTTCTTTCTGACTTTAACACGAATGTTGCCGGAAGGATAACAAAATCGGCCGCTCAAGGTCTTTTGGCCCGTATTTATCTTTTCCGTGCCGGTGAAAGATTCCGCAGTGAAACCGAAGCACCTGATCCTAACGCATCTGCTTACTTTAGTGAGGCTGCAATCTGGGCAAAAAAGGTAATTGACAGCAATAAGCATACTTTAATTACACCTTATAGCCGGGTATTTATTGATTTGGCTCAGGACAAATATAACAATGAGAGCATTTGGGAAGCAGAGGAGGCTGGTAACCGATTAACCCCGGAACAAAGTGCCGGACGTATAGGGAATGTTATCGGCCTTGGTGGTCCCTCGGATTATCCTAACAGTACAGAAGTCGGTCTGGCTAATCCCGGATACGGATATAATTTCATCAAAACAACACAAAAGTTATATGAAATGTACGAGGTTGCAAAAGATACAGCACGTGCAAACTGGAATATTTCCACTTTCGTCTATACGAAAAATGCAGACGGATCGATGAAAGGTCGCAAGTATTACTATGGCAAAATGCCGTCTAATTTGACAGGTGCAACCTGGCCGATTACGTCTAATGGATTTGTTTATGAGATGAGTACAACAAAAAGTGATACGTTGAATACCGCTCGTGTCTTTGCAAAATACCGAAGAGAATATGAAGTTGTTACACCGAAAAACAAGAACTATACTCCGATTAACTTCCCTATTTTGCGCTATTCTGATGTCTTGTTGATGTACGCAGAAGCCCTTAATGAAAGTAGTGTTACACCTCCGGCGGAGGCGATTGCTGCATTTGATCGTGTAAGAGCAAGAGCCGGTATTGCGACAATAGCTTCATCAAATCCAAATATTTCTAAAGATGATTTTAGGAATATGATAAAAAATGAACGGGCAATGGAGCTTTGTTACGAATCAACTCGTCGTTATGATTTGATTCGTTGGGGAGATTACCTGACCGCGATGAATGCTGTCGGTAATTCAATCCCGGGCAGTATCCGTGTACCATCGTCCGAGAAGTATGGCGCTGCATATTTCAAAATACCGAAGGCCTATTTATACCTGCCAATTCCACCGCTTGAAATAGCTGTTAATAGCATGATTGTCGGTAATAACCCTGGTTGGTAATAAAGAAATCCTTCTAATCAGTGCAATAAATCTAATCAATACAAATCTCTGGTTCTTCTATCGGGTTGATTCCGGAAAATAATATTTTAAGCAATGAAAAATTACAGTTTAATTGCGTTATACTCCTTGGTTGCAGTCTTTTTTAGCTCCTGCGAAAATGAGTTGAAAGATAAGTTGGCCTTCAACGCGAAGGTAAATCCAGCTACAGCAAATGCAATAATCAATGATACGATTGTTGTGAAAAAGGACAGCGCGCTATCTTTCCTTTTCGAAGGGAACCCTCAATTTATATCCTTCTTTAGCGGAGAAGCCGGAAATGATTATAAATATCATAATGTGACCGAGATTCCTGCGGGAGATATTGATTCTTGTCGATTGAAATTCGATGTCGTACCAACAGGAACGGCCGGTACTATCGGGAATACACTTTCGTTGTATATTTCCGACAATTACACCGGAAGAATAGGAGCACAAACCGACTCGTTGAAGTTTTCGGCTGATTCAGCTCTGATTAAACAATCAACCTGGACAAATCTGTCTGCATTATGCGCATTTCCTACCACTACAGCTACGACAAAGTCTGTTTCTTTGGATATGATGAGCTATTTAAGTAAAAGAATAGCCCTCCAATTCAAGTATCAGACTACTAGTAATGTAGAGGCTCAGCCGAAATGGGAAATCAAGAATTTGAAATATGTACTTTATCCAAAAGGGAAAGCAGCAATTGAATACTTAGCTGCGAGTCTGGGATTTAAACAGTTTGATCTGTTGTTTCCCCAAAGAAAAGCTGCTTATGCGACATCCGGAGCAGGAGTGTGGAGTGTGGGAACTCCTACTAATCTTAATATTGCATCGACAGCAGCAGGTAAGCCGCTAAATGAAGATTATCTTCTGAGCGATCCTGTGAAGTTAAATGTTCAAACTCCTGGTACCGGAGTTTCCGTTAAAAGTATTTCGGCTGGTATTACACCTTATTCATGCATATATACTGCGGTCGGGACTTACAATGCAACATTTGTTGGGTCAACCGGTAATTTTCTGGATGATGGGCAACAGAAAACCGTTTCTTTCATTATCAAAGTGATAAACTGATTGTCGGGCGGTCGTGAGATTATAAGTAATTAAGCAATACACAATCATCAGAGGCTTTTTCATTACCGGAATATTCGGAGTGAGAAAGCCTCTGCATTTTAAGGATATCCCGGTAAAGTATTTGTTATTATCGAATGCAAAAGGATTTACTGTAATTATTATCTTTACACCCACTTCCAATCTAATCATTTTCTTTATCTATGAAAACCATTCAGTTCAATCCCCTGAAATATCCGGTATACGTCATGGCAAAGTCAATAGGTGCGGCCTGTAATTTGCGTTGCAACTATTGTTATTATCTGGATAAGGAAAAACTTCGTCCCAAAAACAGCTCCCCCAGAATGAGTGACGCGACGTTGGAAATATTCACCCAACAATACATTCAGGCCCAACCCTGTCAGGAGGTTCTCTTTACCTGGCATGGCGGTGAGCCGTTACTTATGGGGAT
Source organism: Bacteroidales bacterium (assembly GCA_963668555.2). GTDB lineage: Bacteria > Bacteroidota > Bacteroidia > Bacteroidales > UBA7332 > CAXXIC01. The sequence goes on along the minus strand of CAXXIC010000001.1, from coordinate 653,000 downwards.
CGATTATTACCGGAAGGCTCTCCGTTTTCAACAGAAGTACGGCCGAAACCGACAGATAGACAATTCGTTGCAAACAAATGGAACATTGTTAACTGACGATTGGTGTCGTTTTTTCAAAGATAATAACTTTTTAATCGGCCTTTCTCTGGATGGTCCTGAGCATTGCCACAACCGTTACCGAAAAGATAAAAACGGGAAAGGCTCTTTTGATGAGGTTATGAAGGCTGTAGAGCTCTTGCAAAAGCATGGCGTAGAGTTTAATATCCTTTCGGTGGTCAACGATTATAACGTGAAATTTCCGCTGGAAATTTATCATTTCTTTAAATCAATCGGGGTGCAATATATTCAGTTTTCACCGGTTGTGGAACGCCTTGACAGTACATCCGGATTGCTGACCTCTGCGCAGGAAACCGGTGGCACCCTTACTCCCTGGTCGGTTCCGGCTCTGGAGTATGGGAAATTCTTGTGTGGGATTTTCGATGAATGGGTACTCAATGATGTCGGATCTGTATTTGTTACGACGTTTGATGCCACTCTGGCAGGATATGTACAGGCTAATCCCGGAGTTTGTGTTTACGCTCCGACATGCGGACATGCAGCGGCTCTTGAAGCTAACGGCGATCTTTATGCTTGCGACCACTTTGTGTTTCCCGAATATAAGCTGGGCAATATCAGTCAGAAAACCATTACGGAAATGATGCTTTCAGATGAGCAAATTCGGTTTGGAAACGATAAGAGAAACAGGCTGCCGGATAGCTGCCTGAATTGTCAATTTTTATCGCTTTGTAATGGTGAATGCCCTAAGAACCGCATTATACAGACTGACGATAAAACGAAACCGCTCAACTATCTGTGTGAGGGCCTGAAACTGTATTTCAACCATACAGAGCCTTTTATGAAGTTTATGGCTAATGAACTAGCCAACGAACGACCACCTGCCAATATTATGTATTCGCTCCGAAATAACAGAAAATAAATAATCCCGTCAGTATCTGATACTGACGGGATTATTATGTTACAAGCCTACTCTGCCATCCTTTATTTTTTGAAGTTTTGCATTTAAACTTTTCACAACCCTCGGATGTTCCTCTGCGCAATTTCTTTTTTCACCTATATCATCGTTCAAATAGTAAAGTTGAGGTTTCGGACTATTGCCAAGTTCTGTATTGGTGAATTCATTAATTGCAGGACCTTCTCCCGGTTCAATAAATTTCCAGGTTCCATCGGTTATCGCCAAATTATTCTGTAGATTCTGCAGTACCAGATAGTCCCGGCCTTTTTCATTCTTACCACACCATGATTTCCATTGGTTCCGACTGTCGGGAGCTGCACCTTTGGGAACATTTACGTTTAAAAGCGAGGCAAAAGATGCCAGCCAGTCAACCTGACAGACCAAAGCAGAAGAGACTTTGGCATTAACGTGATCTTTCCAGCTTAAAATACAAGGTACGCGTGTTCCCGCTTCGTAGATACTGTATTTTCCGCCACGGTAAGGTCCCCAGGGTTTATGATCTCCAAGCAGTTCCACCGCCTGATCTTTGTATCCGTCATCCACCACAGGTCCGTTATCGCTTGATAATACAATGATGGTATTCTTTTCCAATCCTAATCGCTCGAGAGTAGAAAGAATTTCGCCGACACTCCAGTCAAATTCCAGAATAGCATCTCCCCGGGCTCCCATTCCGCTTTTGCCTACAAAACGGGGATTCGGGACACGGGGCACATGGATATCATTCGTTGCAAAATAGAGAAAGAACGGCGCCGATTGATTTTTTTCAATATACTTAACGGCTTTCAGGGTCAGACTATCACTTATAGTTTCGTCCAGCCATAAAGCAGACTTGCCGCCTTTCATATAGCCAATCCGGGAAATACCGTTCACAATCGCCTGATCATGACCATGCGAAGGATGCATTTTCAATAATTGCGGATTATTCTTTCCGGTAGGTTCTCCCGGGAAGGAATCTGTATAGCTTACTGAAATAGGATCTTTAAGATCCAGATTCGCGACTTTTCCGTTTTCCACATAAACACACGGGGTGCGATCGCCCGTCGCTGCCATAATATATGAATACTGGAACCCAAGATCCTGAAGCCCGGGAGTGATGAGTCCGTTCCAGTTCTGGGTACCTTGTTTATCCCCCAACCCCAGGTGCCATTTACCAACAGCGGCTGTCCGGTAACCTGCCGAACTAAACATATCGGCCAGTGTGTATTTCCCGGGGCGGATGATCATACCCGCATTACCCGCTGCTATCCCCGTCCCTTTACGTCTCCAGGCATATTCACCCGTCAACATGGCATATCGCGATGGTGTACTGGTTGCCGCTGCGCTATGTGCATTGGTAAAACGGATTCCATGCTGAGCAAGGCGATCAATATTGGGCGTTGCTATTGTTTTGGAGCCGTTACAGCTTATATCTCCATAACCTAAATCATCGGCATATATAAATACTACATTGGGCTTGTCTGCCTGAGATTTGTTTTGAGCAACTAAACTACCCCATAGCATGGAGACGTAAATCAATGAACTCCTTCTTTTAATATTTTCCATAAGTTTTTTGTTTGAGGTTTTATCTTTTAACGATGACCTGTTGTAAATCTTTAAATGCAAAGTAAGAGTGATTCCCGGATAATGGTGTTCGATATTGTACAGAAGAAGACCAAATCAGTCTATGTTGCAATATAAACGGAACAATAAGAGTGATTTGAACGGGAAATTACTCGGTATAACAAACTATTGGTCTCAGGTGAAATTATACTCCTCGTTTTTTAGCGATTTAGCCGTTGGGAGTCGGTTTGTATAATCGTGGTTTCTTGTAGTTGTGTTTTCCCGGATTAGTCGACTTTTAATTTCGAAAATATTTTGTACGAAATTGTATTTTCCATGTACGATATGTGTAGGTGAATATTGGCTTCCCTATCTAATTTTGAGGCATGTTTAATCCCTAACTATCAACCTGTTCTTATTAATAAACAACAATAGATAAGGACGTAATTCATTACATTATGAAAAAGATTTTTACTTTGGCGCTGCTTTGCATCGCAGGTTTTGCTAATTGGGCGAATGCTCAAACTAATTTAGTGTCTGCTCCCGGATTTGAAACGGATCCGAAACTTGTAACAGTGAGTGGTGATTTATACCGGGTAGCATCACTCTATCCTAAAGTAACAACCTCAGGAAATCCTACGGCTACATCTGTCTCTGTTTCAGAGGGTATGTGGGTGAAAAAAGCAATGAATTCCGGTTATATAGTGGGAAAGGTTGTTGCCACCCAGCAACATGAAGGCGCCAACTCTTTAAATCTGAAAATTACCCAAAATACGACCGCTGCCGGTTTACAGAACTGGTATGGATGTGTGGTAGAACAGAGAGTGTCTTTGGCTAACAACAAGAAATATTCGGCTTCTTTTTGGGCGATGACTGATCCCTCAGCAGCTAATAACCAGTGTGATTCTGTGACGGTCTTTGTCTGTGATACCACATCTAAAGTTTCTTATGCTATTCCGGTTGAATTAACAGGAGGAACTGCCTGGACACAATACACGGTTAATTTTGATATTCCGGCTTATGTAGCCACCCATCCGACTGCTGTTTTTACCACCGCGTTCTTTGGCTTAGGTATTTCAACGAATTATGACGGACTAGCCAAGACTCTCAACTCCAGTGTTTTCGTGGATGATATTTCATTGATTGAGTCGATTACATCCGGAATTAATTCTCCGAACAACGGCATTAAACCGATCACTGTACTCAATGACGGAATTGTTTCAAATGTTAATGGTACTGTTCAGGTAATTTCTTATTCAGGAAAAACAATGGAAAATATAAAGGTAACCAACGGTCAGTTTGTTGCTTTTAAATCAGGAGCATATGTTGTTCGTGTAACTACAGGTTCAGATGCTTTTATTCAGAAAGTAGTTCTTTAATCTGGTTCTCGTTATAAGTGGCTCTACTGGATTTAGTGTGGAAATGAGTTTCCCTAGCCTTGTTTATTTCAGAATTGAGCATTAATGAGCAAAAATCCAGCATTTCATCCCGCACTTGATGCGGGATCTCAAATTCTGTATAGTAAGCAGTAGTGTGCTTTCAAATTTTATCCTATCGCCTGCCGCGGGCCTTACTTTTTGGCGCAAAAAGTAAGCAAAAAACATAGCCGGGAAGAACTCGTTCGCTCGCCCATGCACCGTTACTTAGGTATCTGAACTTAAGTGAATGGGCTCCTCACTCAAACAGCTCCCCGGCAGTCTGGAATTTTTTATTTCCCCTGTCGGGACAGGTTTTGAAGCTTATCTGCAAGTTACATTATCCAATTAACGGATAAAGTGCAGATCAAAAATGACCGGGTTCTGCAAATGTTAACTCACACTAAAACCTGTAGTACCTAAATGGCTCTACTGGATTTCGTATGAAAATGAGTTATTATATGCCTGGTGTTTTTTTTAGATTGAGAATTAAAGGATGAAAAGCAAGCATGTCATCCTGCACTTGATGCGGGATCTCTAATTCTGTAAAATAAGCAGTAGTGAGCTTCCAAATTTTATATTATCGCCTGCCGCGGGCCTTACTTTTTGGCGCAAAAAGTAAGCAAAAAACATAGCCGGGAAGAACTCGTTCGCTCACCCATGCACCGTTACTTTGGTATCTGGACTTAAGTGAATGGGCTCCTCACTCAAACAGCTCCCCGGCAGTCTGGAATTTTTTTATTTCCCCTTCCCGATAGCTATCGGGAGGGACAGGTTTTGAAGCTTATCTGCAAGTTACATTATCCAATTAACGGATAACGTGCGGATCAAAAATGACCGGGTTCTGCAAATGTTACTCACACTAAAACCTGTAGTACTATATAAATTATTGTTGCATTTACCCCCAACCCCCTAAAGATTTGGGGGTAGCGAAACCGCCATATTAATACGACAATAATTCGATCCCATTACTTTAAGAAACGATATATGAATAAAATAATATGTTTTCTGTTTATTTTATTGCTGGTAAGCCAATCAAAGGCTCAGACTGTATATGGTTTTGAGGAGACTTCAGTTCCTGCGCAATGGGGTGTTCAACCCGGGACGCTCTCCGTTAACGGTGAGCATTACAAGGAGGGGACGCAAAGTCTCCGTTGGCAGACTACAGGGCAAAGTGTGCTGACTGTAGCCCCCGGGGCTTTTACTACTTCAACAAGCAACTGTATCTATTTCCAGCTCTATTCGCCGACGATTACAAACGATGAAGTCAAAGTGGACTTTTACAATGGAGTCAGCCTTGTACGTTCCATGCGTTTGGTGATTAATTACAAGGGTTGGCGGGAAGTATGCCGTGCCTATACGGAATTTGCAAACAGTACACAGACCTCCATTACCCGGATTCAATTTACATTGTATCCGACTGATCCGACAGCTATTCGCACTCTCTATGTAGATGATGTCAGCTTTAATGCAGCGACACCCTCTACCCGCGTGACCGGCACTCAATGGATTAAAGATAATAGTAATTTTGCTGCCGGCTCGAAACTCAATTTAACGTGTTATGCTTATGCCACTGATATTGAGCCAACGACTCCAACGGCAGCCGAACTTTCTTCTCTTGCGACTTTACGCAGTAACAGCGCTTTTATATTAAGCCCAAAGGTTGGTACATCCACCGAACTTTCGACTGCAACAGCTTATGCACAAGGATTGAATATTGTGCGTAACAGCGATGGTAGTGTGCATGGAAATCCGGTAGCGCTGAGGGCAACAGATCTGAATGAATCCGTAATGACTAATCTTAGCCGGCATCTGGAGGTACTTGCGGCCAATGGTGCGGCTTCAAGCGCTCTGTTTAATAACCTCCTGGATCATCTTCTGGACCAGGGTTTTGCCGAAGGGGTCAGCTTCAATCAGGATCCGAACAGCTACACTGCGGTCCGTGATATCCCCAAACAGTTATTCAATATTTTGCCATCATGTAACGCAACTCAGAAAGAGGAAGTCCTGAAACTATGCAAATGGATTATCAAATACGGAGATTTGTATCGTCCGCAAGATATCTACTTATCACAGCTGAACTCGGACATCATTTATAACTACTGTCTGCATTTTATGAAAGTTGCGCTCAATCAATCGACCAATGATCTGGCTGTGCGTGAATTGAAAGCCTTTAAGCGTTACCTGGATCGCAACAGTGAATATACTCCCGGAGGAAATAGTATATTTAAGCCGGACGGGACTGGCTTTCATCATAATACCCACTACAATAACTACATGTATGCCTACATGACTTATGCCCAGTATATGTACTATTTGAAGGGTACCCCATTCAGGGTTGAGCGGGACACATACGACCGATTTAAAAAGGCCGTCTTATCTGTGTACAAGATGGCAAACTACTCCTCTACAGATAACCGGTACATGGCCCTTTCTTTATGTGGTCGTAAGCCGGTTGATCTTCAAATCCGGTTTAACAAGACTTTGTTTGAATATATGGTGAGTGTAGGGGCCGATCTCTACGGTCAGCAAGATAACGAAATGGCCGCAGCCTATAACTATTTCTACAATTCGACGAAATACACTGTTCCCTCTCCGGTTGATTATGCCGGCTTTTATGCCTTCAATTATAGCCCGTTGGGCATTTATCGTCAGGCTGGTTGGGTGGCAAGTATGCGCTCCCCGACTACAAAATTCTGGGGCTCCGAGATTTATTCCGCAACGAACCGCTTCGGCCGCTACCAGAGCCATGGTACGCTTGAGATACTGTATGCCGATGACATAACCAATTCCGGTTATCCATCGAATGCCACCATGCCTGGCTGTGGCGGATGGGACTGGAATGTGGTGCCCGGTGCTACGACCGTTCATTATACTTCCTGGATTGAGATGATGCCCAATAAAAACACAACAGATCGCTTCGACCAGTTTACCAGGACCAGTGATTTTGCCGGTGCGTTGAGCTGGGGCGATTTCGGCCTTTTTGCTGCTGACTTTGACCAAATCGAAATCTGGGGGAGTCAACGTTTTACCCCTACTAATCTGGTTTTCAAAAAGACAGTATTGGCTATTGACCAAATGTTGATTGACATCGGCTCTAATATCAGTTCTTCGGGTAGTTATGATAACAGTATGATAACCGCCACCAATCTATTTCAAAATATCATTCACACTACCGGTCAATCTATGCAGGTAGATGGCGTTTCTGTTAATTCCACCTATTCCAACTTATTAGCTGCAAATACGGCTCATACTATTCTTTCACCAGTGGGAACCGGATACATTATTCCCGGAGGAAACGATACTATAAAGGTTGTGTATGGCACGCAGTCCTCTCCCAGGCAGGACGGAAGTGATGTGAGCAGTCCGACTACAACCGTTACGGCGGCTAAAGCCTATATAGTCCATGGCGTAAAACCTACGGAAAAAAGCTATCAGTTTGTCGCGTTGCCGTCAGCCACAGCACAAACTCTGTCGCAATTGGCCACAAAAGTAAAGGACGGAGAGCTTTATCAGGTTTTATCAGCAAACTCATCGATGCATGCGCTTCTTTATAAGCCCAAAGGAATTACGGCTTACTCTTTCTTTGAAGCGGTAGATCAGATCCCATTTGGCATAGTCAGGGGAATTACGACGGAGGCGCTGCTTATGCATAGGAAAACCGCAGGCAATGACAGTGGTTATGACTTTGCTATTGCTAATCCGAACTTGCATCCTACTTCCGATCCTGTTTTTAGTTGGGTGTGCAGTCCTACTACGACGGTACTGACTTTAGTCGGTAAATGGCAATTGAAAGAGCCTGTGGATGGTGTCTCAATCGTGTCGGCTACGGATACAGAAACCCGGATTCAAATCAGTTTAAGTCAGGGGGAGCCTCGCTACTTTTCATTAATCAATACAAGCGTATCCCCGGTCTCTTCAGAAACCGTAAAGAAAAAGCCGGTACTTGTCACCGATAGGCTGAATGATACCCTCCGGGTCTATTTTGCCGACCTGATTTCACCTCAGGTGGAGGTGACTTATATCTATCCCAATGGCATGAGCAGTACAACGCAAACTTATTCGGTAGCAGGTGGTGTGTTGTGCCTGAGTCATCCGCTACTGCATGCAGGCGTAAATATCGTTAAGATTAGGACTGATGGTGAAATATATACGATAAAACAGATCTATTGAAAATAAAGCCCGGTTTTTTATATCCGGTCCGCTTGACCATAGGGTATGTGGTATAGCGTATGTGCCGGTTTTCATCTTCGATAACTTCAGGTGCAAGGCCTGTGTAGGGTTGCTTCGATTGCTTAGTTGATCGGGTAATAACCATATATAATCTATATATAACCTATATCAAATCCATATATAGTCCATATTAAATAAACTATGGGTTATAGATAGTTGGAACTATTGTAATTGGTTAATATATTCTCTTTGTAAGAGAACCGACTATAAGGGGACTTTACGTTGGATGGTAAGAGGCTGATGACTGGATTTCTGTTATACTGACGAAAGCGGAGTATTTACACCAAACGACTGAGGTGCTAATTGGAAGGTTTCATGGAACAGGGAGGGGCAACTGAAAAACATTAAAGGTAATATTTTAGGGGACGGTTTGCTGAAGAGAATGGCAAAGGGACACAAGAAAAAGCGATAAACATAAGTTTGTCGCTTTTTTTTATGCCTGGAATGGATGGAGGGTGAATTCAAAATATAATTTGGGAACTAGTATGCTAATCGTGGAGGTTGGGGTGTTTGGATTTTATTGCTTTCAGATTGAAAAATATTTGTATTGAAATGTATCAGGTTGATTGTGTGTGGTGGGTTTGGGTTTTAATTTGTAACTAGAATGGTTTTTTTTAGATGGGAGCAGTAACGGAGCAGTAACGGAGCAGTAACGGAGCAGATGCGAAGGAATAGCGAAAGAGAGCCGGTTTTGGGCGTTTATGGAACAGGTGAATTATTTAATAAGTAGTGTTGGGTGTTTATTGAGCTTTCAAATTTTATATTATCGCCTGCCGCGGGCCTTACTTTTTGGCGCAAAAAGTAAGCAAAAAACATAGCCGGGAAGAACCCAGGTTAATTTACAATTTATTAATTTACAATTTACCATTGGGTGGAGGGGGTGAATTGTCAATTGTAAATGTTTCAATTGTAAATATTATCGGCTCCTCCCTCGGCAGCTCCCCGGCAGTCTGGATTTTTTATTTCCCCTTCCCGATAGCTATCGGGAGGGACAGGTTTTGAGGCTTATCTGCAAGTTGCTTTATTCAATTAACGGATGAAGTGCAAATTACCCGCCTGAAATGTTATAGGGCCTTTAATTCTCCTAATTATTTTGTTTTAGATCACGCCACTTCTATATGGGAATATATGCCGAAATGTTAATATGTCTCATGAAATTATGAGAATAGAAAAAATAGGAAGCATTTATACCTGGTGACGGTGTTTATGAGAAATTTAAATAATGAATAATAACTATATAATGATGATAATTAACATAAAATAAGTGGGGGGGGGTAAAATTAAAGGAGATACATTTGCAAAAAGAATGAATAAACGCAAATAGAAATAAAATATAGAGTATAAATGCGTTGTTGTCTGGAGGATTTTGTTGATCTCTTCTTTTGGGAATGAATGATATCTTTCATGCGCCGGATGTCGATACCATCGATGTGCGGAATTACACCTGTAGGGTGGGGTGATAAGAGCATCTTGAAGGTAACCCGTCTTCAAAGTGGCATCAGCGAAAAGAAAAAGAGCCTGTAAGGGCTCTTTTTTTGTGATTAAACAACTAAATTAAATAATCAGTTAAGTTATGAGAAAATTGTTACTGGCAGCTCTCTTTTTCGGGGCTTTAATTAAAGTGGATTTGGTGCAAGCGCAACAGGTAAAAGTGGCTTCGAACGGGTATGTCGGAATTTTAAGCAGCGGAACACCCTTATCTCCTTTATCGATAGGGTGTAATGGTGTGAACTCTCAAAAAGTTGCTATTACAGGTGAAACGATGGGGCTTTATTCTCTTCGGACAGGAACTGGTTCAGGTGATTGGTATCACGCAATATCTGGTGATAATAATGTTGTGGATATGAAATGGAATGTAGGTGTCAGAGGGAACGCGTCAACGGGTATTATTATAGGAGGACGAGCTTTTGGAGTATTGGGGACCGCGGGTAATGCAACATCTGGATATAACTATGGCGTTTTTGGTTCTTTGACTGGTTCTGGAAATGGTGCCGGAGTTGTCGGGTCAATAGATTATAATTTAGGAAGCAGTATCCAGGGGAAATATGCCGGCTATTTTTACGGTAATGTATTAAGTACCGGAACCATGTCTGCTTCCAGTTATATTACGACATCAGACAAGCGATTGAAAAAAAACATCGCTACGATAGATAAATCAAATGCTTTGAATGGCTTACTCTCTTTGAATCCGGTAGAATACAACTTAATACCGAGAACCCATAAGTCAAAAGGTGATTCAGCTAGTATAGAAGTTGCAGATGCAGATGAAAAATCACAAGCTTTCCAGAAGAAACATTTTGGTCTGATCGCTCAGGAATTGAAAGCGATTTATCCCGATTTGGTTTATGAAGATTCAGAGGGTTATCTGGCTATAAACTATACCGGTATAATTCCACTGCTCATACAGTCAGTAAAAGAGCTCAAGGAAGAATTGAACACAAAAGTGACATTGAATACTTCTGCTGCTGATCTGAAGTCGGTGGTTTCAACGTCTGCTACAGTATCGTATTCCCTGAATAATAATGTTACCTCTGCTTCGGTAATCATTTTTGATATGCAGGGCAAACTACTCAAAAGCATACCGGTTACCGGACGTGGAAAAGGCAGTGTGTTGATAAGCGATGTCCCTTTTACTCCAGGTATGTATATCTACTCTATCGTGGCAGATGGCAGTGAAGTGGAATCAAAACGATTGGTGTTGACCAATTGATCAGATCTCAAATTAAGTGTCAAAATTTGTTATAGCTAACACGTTTGAATTTAAGTTTTAAAATTTAATTCACAATTTATGAACCAGCAATTATGAAAAAACAGATATTCTCCATCCTATTTTTTAGTGCATTCCTTTTGACTAACGCTCAGGTAATGCAGGTAGTCAGCGATTTATCAGTAGGAGAAACGAATAGTAAACAAACCGGTTACGGGAGCCGTCTGCATCTACGAGGCCTGAATGACGCCGGAGTAGATTCTGTATGGATCTCAAGATATAATAATGCTACGAACCAAACGGAGCTACGGGTGAATGTGGGTGATGATAATTCCGGTGATGATAGGTTTGTTGTAGGAAGCACACCTGGTGGTACATCATGGAATCCTTTTTTTACTGTGCTAAATAATGGAAAGGTCGGTATAGGATCCAATACACCAACATCAATGTTAGATGTGCAAGCTCAAAATGGTGATGGAATCCGTATTGGGAAAATAGGGGATGCCGGAAATTTAAATGTAGCCATAGGATCATTGACAGCACAATATAATTTAGATTTTACCGGGTATCGGGATGTCTCCTTAAATCAAATTGGAGCACGTATATCGGCATTGAGATTTAATTGTTACCAAGATAACAATGCCTTGATACAAAAAACCGGATTGGCATTTTCAACAAACCCATCAGGCGGAAATACCGGAGCAACTGACCTTGTTGAAAGAATGCGCATAACACCGGAAGGTTTTGTGGGAATCGGCGTGAAAATTCCTCAGCATAATTTAGATGTAAAAGGTACCATCTGTGCTGACGAAGTGCTGGTAAAAACAGTTGATTGGGCCGACTTCGTCTTCGACAAAGACTACAAACTCCGTGACCTGAAAGAGGTAGACCAATATATTCAGGAACATGGCAGGTTGCCTGAGATTCCTTCTACTGCTGAGGTGAAAGAGAAAGGAGTGAATATCGTGGAGGTACAGGCGAAACTCCTTCAGAAGCTGGAAGAGCTAACTCTTTATACGATACAACTGAAAAAAGAGATAGAGCAATTAAAAGCAGCCAAAAAGTAATTTACCATGGCCATACAATATAAACGATTACTAATATGGCATATATTGCTATGTTGCGGTACCGGCCTGATCCAGGCTCAAACCGCACAACCCAGCTTTGAGCTTGGGATAAAAATGACAGGATCCACGAAGGCCTATATTGCCCGTGACTATATCCGATTGATAAACGGCTTTTCGTACAAGGCAACCCCGGGCAATACCTTTTCAGCAAAGATAGACCCGAACCTGGTCTTTAATTACAACCCGGCACCCGGAGATGTCAGTGTAACTCCAGGGGATACGGTTTATACTCCCGGGGGGACATTCGGGAGCGATCCGGTAAAGAATATCGGAGGTTTGATGGCTTTCACCTCGACAACCACCCGTAGCGCCACCGGTGAAAATACATTCACCGATGTGGCTATCCGCGATACCAGCTATGTGATTCCCGTATTGTGGTTTAAGACCGTTCCCACCTCCAGTAATCTGAACGGCTACTACCGGTGGAAGGATGTATCGCCCAGCCAGGCGGTATTACGGAAATACGATTCCCGTGGTGCAGCCTATGGAGATGAATATACCGTTACCCGGGATAAGGTGCGGACGTTTAATTTCAATCCGGCCATGGATTTGGGTTATGAGAGTGTCAGCAAGGAAATTCTTGTACCGGGCACTAACCTGACCCATGCAACCATCATCGGTGTATGGGGGACAAAAGAGAATGACTGGACTGCCTATAAATTTATGTTTGCCGTAAATGGAAGAAAAAATGCAGGGATACTCTTTTCCAAGTCAAGCGTAATTCCCGGAGATACTACCCAAACAGCATTGGCATACGGTACCCGAAACTTCCTTTACCAGGCAAACGGCATAGAAGTGTCGGAAACTAAGTTTCACGAACGGGCATTACGTATAGGAACTTACTATAAGGTCAATACTCCGGATAATACCGTTTGGGGAGAACCTCAAAAGGCGGTTCTGACATTAGGGGGCAATTTCCAGACCTCAGATGTGAATAATACCACTGCCTTTAAATCACAGTGGAATAATTTCGAGGGTTTCAAAGGTTTTACACCGGAGTTGTTAGTCTTTGATCGGGTGCTTTCACCGACGGAAAATTCCATCTTTGAGAGTTACCTGGCCCTGAAGTACGGCCTCACTTTGAATAAATCGTATCTGTCTGCTAACGGTAATGTCATCTGGGATTATAAGACTGATTCCATCTATAGTAACCGAATCACCGGATATGGTAGGGAAGACCGCCTCGGGTTTAATCAAAAGATGGCAACCACCTCTTATGAGGAAACGCCAAATTTCAGTGAACTATTAGCCAATGACTCCTATGACCTGAACGATTCATACAATCTGTCGTCCCGGAATCGTCTGTTGGTGGTAGGCCGCCAGCCGGCCAATCCGATGACAAACGGAGAGTATGCAGTCATGGGCGATAATGACGGTGCGCTATCGTTAGCCGCCACCTCGATTAACGGGGTAGATAGTGTCATGATCCGGAAATGGCTTGTCAATACCAACATGCAACAGACTTTACCCAGAGTATTGGGATGGAATACTTCCGGAGCAACTTATGCTGAAACAGACTTTATTGGTCGGATAACTAAAACGCAATCGTCAGGATCTTTGGTTACATCAACGCCTTTATCGAGTAATGATGGTTATCTGGCCTGGATGGTTGGAGTACAACAGGGACCTGTTACCGTAAAGTTTGGAGCTAACTCTTCAACTATTACAACAGACGATTACGGGTTTAAGATTTCGGCTACCGGCGATGTATATACCATAAAGCAAGGAATACAGAGTTCCAACAGGGTTTATTCGGTCTCATCCGGACAACGCGTGGAGGTTGAGAAATCCAGCTCTATTCTTTATTTGAGAGTAAATGGCGTTCGCTATAAAAATACAGAGATGATAATCAATCCGGCCGATCAGGCAAAATCCTATTTTGGCGCCATTCTGCTCGACGAAAATACGAATGACAGTACGATGATCGCGCTACGGCATGGAGGTTTTGTCGATACCGGTAATCGCATTGAATTATCCTATTTAAATCCAAAAACGGCGCGTTTTAACCCGTACAAAAAAGGCATTGCCTATCTCCTTGTTGACAGGACTGGCACAGGCAGTTTCTCAACTAATACTGAGCGTTATCCGGTGACCGATGTGGATGAAACCCGCTCTAAAATCATCTTCAACAATGTATTCTGGGATCCGGTCAATAATGGGAAAAAGGCAGTCTTTACATTTGGGGTTCAAAAAACAACAAGCTCCTTAAGAAGTGCGATGGCTCCAGATCAAAATGATGAAGATGAGGCTTCTAATCATTTGTCGGTATACTATAAAGATATCAAGGATCTGACCACGGTAACGGTGAATGTGCAATTTGTCAAACCTTCACCCTCCACCATCTACCTGTTTGATCTGTCCGGAAGTTGTCTGTCCCGAACTGAGTTAGCAGCCAGTAAAGAGGCTCAAATAACGGATATCAGGCTGCCGGGTAGCGGCGTTTATGTGGTAAAAATCCGTTCGAATGATAAGGAAATTACAAGGAAAGTGGTCTCTGTCTATAAGTAATTGGGGATGATTATCATTCTACATCAATGACAAAATTCAATTGAAAATCAAATGACACCTATAAATAATAAACGAAGAGGTATTTCATTACTGGTCGTTGCGAGTCTTATCGTGGTACTGGTGGCTTCGCAAAGGCCGGACTATAAATCAGGCAGTGGCATGCCATATGCTTTGCAAAAGCCGAAGAGCACGACGGCTCAAAATCCGGATACAGGAACGACAACTCATCCGATGACTTCAAATCATCGGATGAGTAACCGGTTAGTAAAAGTTTCCCAGCCACAATCGAATAGCCGGGCAAAGATCGTCGATTACCTATCCAATCAACAATCAGGGATAATCGGTCTATATGACGGAAAGCAAATAGATAATCCCGCCGATAACATCTTTACTGTGAAGATGGACAATCTTCCGGCCGGTAGTGACCGGGTGTGGCTAACCTATAAACTGACCGGAGTTGAAGACTACAGCAATATCGCCTGTAGCATCAATGACCGATTGGCTATGGGGGGCTATCTCGCCAAAAAAAGTAATGAGACCAACCGGCAAAGGGTGCAACTGGATCCGGCGTGGTTACAAAAAGGAGAAAACCGAATCCAGTTTGGATTACCAGAAAATGCAGATTACGGATACAAGGTTGAAGATTTAGTGCTCGAAGTGGAACAGGGAACCAATGATGCTCCTTTGGCCGTTAATGCCGGTACTTCATTGTACAACGGTAAAGCTTATATTCATGGATTTGTGCAAAATGCAAAAGGGGATAAAGCAACAGTCAGCATCGATGGTAAAACGGTCAATCTGCGCGATGGAGAGTTTGAAACCATCGTGGAACATGCCCTGGGGGAACCGGTAGAGGTAAAAGCCGTAGTAAGCGGTAAGCCCTATATTAAAGAGATCAATTTTACAAACAACACATCACCCGATCAGGAATTTGCACTGAACGAGAAGTGTCAAAAAGCCATCAAATCTTTAGAGAAAGGCAAAGCGGATTCGCTGGAAATCGCTAATGTATCACTGAAAGTGGATGAAAAGTCCTTGCTTACCAATCAAACACTTTCGGTAACTTCCTTGCGTGATATGGACCTACCCGCCCTGGATATGGGTATGTATAATGTCACGGATAAGAATAAGGGAGTCCGCTTCCTGCCTCACGGGGAGCACTTCTCTCAGCCTGCGACCGTATCTCTGAAATATGACCGGACGAAAATTCCGGACGGATATACCGAGAATGATATCAAAACCTTCTATTTTGATACCCGGACGAACCATTGGGTAGCCCTGGAGCGGGATACCGTGGATAAAGCGACCTGTTCGGTGATCTCAAAAACCACCCACTTTACTGATATGATCAACGGGGTGATCAAAACGCCGGAATCTCCCGAGACGCAGGGCTTTACCCCGACCCAGATGAACGATATCAAAGCGGCAGATCCGACCTCAAAAATAGAACTGATAGCCCCACCTACTGCCAATAATCAGGGTTCTGCAAATCTAAGTTACCCGCTGGAATTACCACCGGTTCGAAACGGTATAAGCCCGCAACTGGCCATACAATACAACTCCGATGGCGGCAGTGGCTGGCTGGGCGAAGGATGGGACTTGAATGTGCCGAGCATCACGGTGGATACGCGCTGGGGGGTGCCGAGATATGATCCGAAGTATGAAACCGAAACGTACAATATGGGTGGTGTGAAGTTAGCAACTGTAATAGATACAAGTTCGGCAAATACAGACGGTATTGCATCGGTCGGTCATAAAGGGGTTTTATACGAGCGGTTTATAGGACTGACAGACGAGGGAGTGCAGTTTCACCCCGTATCTGAAAATTGCTTTAGCCGAATCACCCGGTTGGGTAAAACTCCCGGAGAATATTACTGGAAGGTAGTGACAAAAGAGGGGATTACCTATACTTATGGCGAGAAAACAAACAATTGTAAATCCACTCTTGAAGGCCAGGTAAATACGTTTGAATATGGTTCAGATGGGAAGACGAAACAGGCGAAAACAAAGTCCGCGATTGCAGAGTGGAGGTTGTCGTCAGTACAGGATCAGTACCGAAACTTCTGTAGATATTATTATACGAATGTATCTTATCCTATTCACGGCAGTAATGTAAGCGCAAAAAGCATACAGTTAAGCCGTATAGAGGTTGGCCGTTTGAAGAAAAATACCCCTTCCGACACGATATATCAGGTTGTTGATTTCGTCGGGAAAACTCCGAGGCTAAAGCGAACATCAAGTGCCCGTTACGGCTTCCTGACTACCAATGATACTATACTACTGGATACAATAAAGATCAGGCAGTATAATCCCGATAATACCCTTGTTCCGGTGCGTAGTTATGCTTTTGGTTATTCCAACGGGGCATTTAGTAGTAAGCTTCTCAGTAAACTGTCCCATTGTGATAGTTTGAATAGAGAGGTTGCTTCACATACCTTTAACTATTACAATAATACAGCAAGCGGGTATTACCAGACCGAGGAGACCTTGAATACGACCTCTGTTGAACAGGGCGACAATAATTCTAATACTCTTAAAGCTACGACCGCTGGTTTACCTGCTTTAGGGGGTACAAAAAGCAACAGCACCTCCGGCTCGTTCTCTATCGGCGTGGGTGTTTCATCCAAAATATTGAAATTTCTGAAGATTGGAGGCGAAGCTGGTGTGGGCTATAATTATTCAACCTCAAAATCATCGTCGGATAGCAAAATGATGATGGTTGATATCAATGGAGATGGATTGCCGGATAAGGTATACAAAGGCAGTTATTATGGAAGCAATTGCCTTTGTTTTATCCCGAATCTTGGGAATGGACAGTTTGGTAATTGCGGTATTCCTATTAGCGGATATAATGGGGATTTTTCATTTACTTCAACCTCTTCCCACACAAATGGATGGAGAGGGAGTGCGTCGGTAGAAGCAGGTAATAAAGCGAATGTTACAGTTGAAGCCGGAATGGATTGGTTATCATCCAGCTCAGAAACCCCGACCTACCTTTCTGATGTAAATAGTGATGGGTTGATCGATATTGTGAGTCACGGAGCTGTACATTTCAATACCATATCCTCTTACAGTAATGGTGTGGCTGTACCGTCCTTTTCAACAAACAGTGGGCTTACTCCCCGTCCGATATTGAATATAAAATCAATTAAGGGAAAGGCCGGCGTATTAAAGCTCAGTGACCGATTTATGCAAACTCCGGTTCCCTCACAAAGCGATCCTTTAAGTCCGGTAGTTGTCAGTGATAATCCGATCCAGAGGGATTCTAGTATTGTCCTTCGGGAAAAGATAGAAGATTATGACCAAGTGCCGATGCAGGACATTGTACGGGTATGGGAGGCTCCCCGCTCGGGTAGTATCTCTATTTTGACATATATTAAATACCTTGGGGATACGACTGTAACCGGTACGGATGGTGTCAGACTGGCTATACAAACCGGTGGAGTTGAAATATGGAATGATTCGATTAAACCCAAAGATTCCAGTTTGGAAAAGAATACCATAAATCATATCGATGTGACTGCCGGTCAGCGAATCTATTTCCGATTACAATCAGGATCAAATAACTTTAGTGATTATTTGGAGGATGTGGTTTTATGGAAGCAAACAGTTACATATACAGATATTTTTCATGACCATAACACTCCAAAAGATATTGATGGTTATGATATATTAGATGTTTACAATTCTTCCGAAGGATCGTTTGTAAGTCAACAATTTGAAAATGTGGTCGACTCGGTTGATTCTGATGGAACTGTTACTGTAGACGGTTTGTTTTCAAAACCGAATACTACTGATTCCGTTTTTTTAAAGATATACGCATCAACCGATTCATTACTTTCAAGAGACTCCACTGTTATGACTCTATTTACAGATTCTCTTACAGGAATAACAGATACCAGTTCTGTGAAATTTAAAATTTGGGAACCCAATCCGAATTATTTCCCAGAAGAATTGGTATGGCAAAAGGCTTTTGGAAAGGAGGCGGAAACGATAAATAATATGCCGATAGATTATTGGTGGTTGCCGGAATGCCCTGTTCATGTAAGATTTGAGATTTCCTCGAATACAAACCTTCAGTGGGATAAAATCAAATGGAGACCCGAATTGCACTATCAACATAAAGGTACCGGAAGGGATACGATTTTTTATGCCGGAGTAAAATATAATATATTTGAACGAAAATGCCACGATCAATCTACTCAAGGGATCCCCGTTAATATTTTCGTTCCTTATAATAATACTCCATATATAGATGAACCTGTTGTGCCAACAATCAGGTTAAAGACAAAACGTAAAATAAATACCAACTACACTTTGGTAGTGTATGATTACAATAATAACCAGGTGGCCAAATTTTATGGGAGAATAGAGAACAACGCCAATAGAACGGAGAATTTTGTAATTAGTACATTGCCCCCGGGTTCCTATTATTTAGCTGTCAATATAAATGATACGATCAGCCAAGATAGTGTTACTGCAACTTGTCATTTTCAGCATGAATCTACGAATGAGATCATACCGTATATCTATTGTCATCAGCAACCCTCCCGTAATCTGTTCGGACATATGTGGCGCGGTTGGGGACAGTTTCAGTATAATGCAGGGAATGGGCGCTATGCGGAGCCGATTATTGAAGATAGCCTCTTTATCCCCAACGATACTACGCAGCAATCGCTGGCCAATAACTGGGGTGTGAAAAAGATGTGCCTTTTCAATATGAACCATAAACCCTATAAGAGCAGTTATTACTGGACCGGCTCCAATGATCATTTGCTGATTATGGGAGATACCATTTGTACCGGAAGGTTGAATATAGTGGAGATGCCGACGATATTATCCCCCGAACTTACCGAATCAAGCCAAACCACCCAGTCATCTCCGAATAGAGTAAGCCCGATGAGACGGGCAGCTGGTGCTACGCCTATTCTATCCGGGACAATCTATGAAATCAAGAATGCACCGGCAATTTCTAACCGATCCAAATCAACAACATCATGGGGAGGAGCTACAGTAGATGTCGGAAAATTCCAGGGTGGAGGTAACTATTCCTGGTCTAATGGGCAAACGAATATTACGAGTTCCTTCATGGATATGAATGGCGACGGCTATCCGGATTATATCACTGACACCCAGGTAGAATACACAAACCCCAATGGAGGACGTGACGGAGAGGTATCTGCTATTGAAGGTGAAAAAAGTAATAATGATAGTAAGTCATTTGGCTTTAGTGGTGGATATACTGCTAGTTTGTCTTCAAGTAGTATTTCTGTGGATCTTATTATGCCCAATGCTGATTTGATCTCGATGAATTTATCTAAGGATATGAATGCTAGTTTTGGTGTTAATTGTTCGCATAGTACCAACAATACAGTCTCAACTTTAAGCTATATTGACTTGAATGGCGACGGGTTACCTGACCGTGTTTATATGCAAGATAAAAAAGTATATGTATGTCTGAACCAAGGGTATGGTTTCTCTAATCCAATTGATTGGGGATTGGCAAATATTTCATTAACAAAAAGCTCTAGTAACTCAATAGGTGCTTCTGCTGGAGTAGCAGCTCAAAAAGAGTTAATGATAGCTGTAACCAGTCAGGGTGGTACTGTTGTTAAATATTTAAAGAAACTCAATGTCGGGGTAAACCTTGGCGTTAATACCGTAGGGACAACCAATTACAGCTTGTTCAGCCTATTTGATGTAAATATGGACGGGTTACCTGATAAAGTATATAGAAGCTCATCGAATAAAATCGCCGTTGAGTTTAATACCGGAAATGGATTTGGCCCGGCGATTACGATGGAAGAGATTGAAGAGCTTTATAAATCCCATTCTTCTGCTACCAGTGGCAATTTGAGTCTCAGTGTGAGTTTCAGGATACTTATCTTTTTCAAGATATCATTAGGGGCAACCGGTAGTTTGAGTTGGGCAACCGATTATACCCTGAACCAGATGATGGATATTGACGGTGACGGATATCCCGATGTGGTCAAGGCCAATGATAGTTCCAATAGGCTGGCGGAACTGAAGGTTAAACGTTCGCTGATTGGGTACACCAACAAGCTGAAGAGCGTAACCAATCCGCTGGGTGGAAAGATGCGCCTGGAGTATGCCCGTACCCAAGCCTCGTTTGATCATCCCGGAGGAAAATGGGTGATGAGTGCTGTATCGGCCAACGATGGAATATCTGATGACGGGGATAGCCTGATGAACAAGTTTACCTACAGTGGGGGTAAGTATGACCGTTACGAGCGTGAGTTTCTTGGTTATAGTGATGTAGTGACCGAGAATATCAATACTGCGACTGCGGGAATGCCTGCCTATCGTAAGATGCGCCAAACCTTTGACAACTCGAACTACTATACCCGGGGAGCATTGCTCGGCAGCGTAGTGAGTGGAGTGGACGGCTCCACAGAGAGCAAATACTCGGAGACGGCCAACAAGTACTATGCCTATTCGGTGTCACGTCTTGCCCACGCGGCAGATACGGCCATGCTGGGTAAATACCGCTTAAGTGCCATCCAACCGGAAGAGGAACTGACGCGGGAAAACATGTTCCTACACCAGTATATTGTTTACACCCCGCTGAAGTACAACAAGAACACTGCTTACGCATACACGGAAGGTGCCCAATCCTCAATGGCGACCTCCGAAAGTTATTCGGAATACAATACCGCTACCGGTACACACGGGGAGCTGACCTTGTATAAATTCAGTGACAAAGGTTCACTGGGCGAAAACGGTACCGGAGGATATAACTACAAGACCGAGATCAGCTATCTTACTAACAAGCCCCTGATGACGCTCTTTGCCCTGCCGACCGCTGTGACCGTGACCGGAAGTGATGGCAAATTGTATCGCCGGACGGAGGCTGTCTGGAATGACAACTTTGCATCCCAACTGAAACAGATACGAAATGTGATTGTCGCCGGTGATACGGCTACGACCACACTGGGCTATGATGCCTGGGGGAATATTTCACAGAAGGAGCTGCCGGGCAAGGTTAAGGCGGATCGGATGTGGTACTCCTATAAATACGACAACTTCTACCACCTGTTTCCGACTGAGGTGTCCGATCATTTCGGCTACACCTCCAAACTCGAAGACTACGATTACCGCTACGGTGTACCCCGTAAAACCACCGACATCAACGGCAACGTGATGACCACAACACTCGATAACCTCGGGCGTGTGACCAGCATCAAAGGGCCGAATGATCCGGACTATACCCTGAAGTTTGAGTACCACCCACAAGCAACCACAGATACCAGCGGCATTACGGTTCCGGCTTATGCCGTAACTAAGCATTACGATGGGTTGCAGACTGGAAGTGATAAGGAACTCGAGACCGTCACCTTTGTAGATGGTATGGGGCGCCCTGTGCAGGTGAAAAAAGAGGGTTATGTGGACAGCCAACCGGTCATGATCGTGAGCGGACGCGCCAAATACGATGCCTTCGGTCGGGTAAATCAGGCTTACTATCCGGTAACCGAGCCGATGAGCAACAAGCTTACCTTTAACCGGACGTTTGATAATGTAGCGCCAACACGTACCACCTACGATGTGCTCGACCGCGTGCTTTCGGTTGCTGATCCGAAGGGAGATACAACCTCTAACGCTTATTCGATCAACAACGGCCTGCTCAAAACCATCGTGACAGATGCCGAGGGCCACTCGCAAGCCACCTTCGCTAACGGTAGCGGGCAGACCGTGCGTACAGAGCAGTACCACAACGGCGAGACGATCGTCACTACCTTCGAGTACGATCCGGTGAACCAGCTCCACGTGGTGACCGATGCCAAGGGTGGCAAGACTGTATCAGAATACGACATGGCGGGACGCCGCACGCAGGTGACACACCCGGCCTCGGGAACGACGAAGTTCTATTACGATGCAGCCGGAAATCTGACAGGGAAACAGACTGCCAACCTGTTGCTGACAGGAGATACCATTACATACAAGTATGATTATAACAGGCTGAAGTCGATAAACTATCCGAAACACCCGGAAAATAATGTAAGTTATACGTATGGCGCGGCAGGGGCAGAATCAAACCGGGCAGGACGATTGGTGCTCCAGACAGACGGCAGCGGGGCACAGGAGTTCCGCTACGGCAAGATGGGCGAGATCACTGAAGTGAAGCGTACGCTGGTGATTCCTAACCAGGCGGTGGCTACTTACACTACCAACTGGACGTACGACTCGTGGAACCGGGTACAGACGATGACCTACCCTGATGGCGAGATGCTAACCTATAACTACAATACCGGAGGATTGCTCAGTGGGCTCTCTGGTACAAAAGGCGGTGACACTTACACCTACTTGAGCAATATCGGGTATGACAAGTTTGAGCAGCGCACCTACATGAGGTATGGCAACGGAGCGGAGACCAACTACACCTACGACCCGCTTAACCGTCACTTAGGCAACCTGAAGGTTCATGTAGGCAATGCTGACATCATGAACAATACCTACACGTACGACAACGTAAGCAATGTGAAGAGTGTAACCAACACCGGAGCGGCTGCCAATGGATTGGGTGGTGCAATGGTACATAATTACGGGTATGACGACTTATACCGCCTGTCAACTGCTAACGGAACCTTTACCGGAGCCAATGGCAAGACGGCAAACTACACGCTGGCGATGAGTTATGATAATCTGCATAACATCACTTCGAAGAAGCAGGATATCCAGCAAACCGGTGTTCAATTTGCCGGAACACTGAAGGCCGGATATAATTTATCGTACGCGTATGCCAATAATCCACAACAAATCAGTAATATTGCAGACACAAGCTATCGTACCGAAAGCACCATTGCTAAAACGGCGAAGCTGCAGAACTACAGCTATGATGCCAACGGTAATCTACTCTGTGTAATCACCGGTACGAAGAATACCGATGGCAAGCTGATCAGGAACAATGAGCGTAAGCTCTTGTGGGATGAGGAGAACCGTTTGTTGGCACTTTCTGATAATGGTTTCGTAAGCAACTACTGGTACGATGCTGCTGGCGAGCGCACGGTCAAAGAATCCGGTGATGGTGAAGGCGTATCGGTCAATGGTGTGCTTAGTGCTGGACGTACTGGTACGACTAACTTCACAGCTTATATCAGTCCTTACTTAGTGGTGAGTAACGGTGGATATTACAGCAAGCACATCTATATGGGTAGTCAGCGGATAACCAGTAAGTTGGGTAGTTCTGATATCTTTGCGTCCAGTCCGGTGAATACTTCAGATCAGCAAAGCAAGTATGCCGATCAGACCAGTAAGATCAAGACCCGCTATGATTCATTGGGCGTGGTGTACAGAGGTACCCCACAGGGTAGTGCCGGGCTGATTACCTCTGCTGCAGGAAGAATTGCTACTCCGTTGAAATACTTCTATCATTCAGATCACCTGGGTAGTTCTTCTCTGATTACGAATGCGGATGGAAATGTAACGCAGCACATCGAGTACGTGCCTTTCGGTGAGGTATTCGTGGAGGAGCGCAATAATAGCTGGAGTACACCGTATAAATTCAATGCCAAGGAGCTGGATGAGGAGACCGGGCTGTATTATTATGGGGCACGGTATTATAATCCGAGGAGTAGTGTGTGGCTGTCTGTCGATCCGCTGGCCGAGAAGTATCCGAATATTTCGCCATACGTTTATTGTCTTGATAATCCGGTGAAATATGTGGATCCTGATGGAAGATGGGTTGCTTCAGTCTTTTTACAAGGGAACATTGGCGGTGGCTTAGGTTATGGATTGTATGCTGTTCAGCAATCAGGCATAGCTTATGACAAATACGGAACCTCACACTTCCAGATGACGGGAACAGCTCATATCACAAATCAGGATTTAAGAGGTAATCCAAATAACCAAAACATTGTTTGGGGTGCTGACGCTGGTATTTCAGCCGGAGCGTCAATTGACTGGAAATCCAATTCTTTTGTAGAATCATTGACTGGCCCTAATCAGGCTTCGATTCCTACAGGAAAGCCATCGTTTAAAGTCGCTGCTGGCGTTGGGGTTTCAGGAAATGAAAACTCATTTTCATTGAGTGCCGGACTACAATACGGGGCTACAATAAATTCAATGGGGATGAAAGTTGATGAGTCTGTGTCATTAACAAAGAGTGAAGCTTCGAAGATCAACAATATGACTGATGTGGTTACAGAAAGTTGGACGGTGAGAAATGTTGGACAGCAGTTTGATAAAAATGGCAATGTAACCGGTTACTCAGGAACGGTGTTTACGAAAGATTCTAATGGTAAGTATATAAATACTGGCGTATCCGTGAACTGTGGAACGGTAAAGGGTGAAAACAACAAGGCCAATCCAAACAATATATGGATGTCAAATGCTTATCAAAATGCTGTAAATGGGAACAAATAAGACAATTCGATTCATATTGATATCTGTAGTCGTAATAATTATGTGGAATATTATAGGCTATTTTATCGAGAAGACATTCCGCGAAAATGTAATATCGAAAAAGAAAATGTATTGCTATGAGCGATATCATCACAATGTTGTCAATCCTGTATTGTATGTGGAGAAAGAGGAGTATATTGATTCACTTATCGCTTTTTATCAAAAGATAGAACATGGGAACATGAGTCCTGTATTCAATTTTCCAGTCAACGAAATGCCTTATGATACCTGCGTATATGTGATGGGATATGAGCGAGACTCACAAATAGTGGACGTTATTTGTTATTACGATTGGGGTAGAACAGGTAGTTATAGGAGAGGTTATGTCTATCGAAACACCCTGCATTTAAATCCTCCTCCCAAAGACAGAATATTAAAGAAATAAAGCTATGGATATTATTAAATATGCTTTTGAATCACTGGTGAATGTTACGATTCTTTCATTCTTTTTTCTCTCTATGTATTATCGTATCAAAACGATTCGCGTAAGGTTTAAAATGAAGGAGATGAAAGAGATTGCCACTAAAAATTTATCTATAGAAGCTTTGTTTAGTCTTTGTTTTTGGTTTATTCCATTGAAGAAATACAGGGAGATAGGCAACCAACTTCATAATATGTATGCTAAAAAATGCAATGTCTTTTTATTGCTATTGATTGTTTCTGTAGCCATCTATTTTTACGCATAAAATTCTTTGGCAAAGATTTTAAGTACAGTGATTATAACTGAAAAAGCCCGGCATTGCCGGGCTTTTCTGTTATAATGCAGCTACGTTCTTCTGAAAGAACTCTTTAAACTTCTTATTGGTAAGCATTTTATCGATGATTTTAAAGACGGTATTTTTGTCATCCTCGTCGAGTTGCTGGATGAGCTGCATTTGCTCGACGGCAGTTTTGTCTTCAATTACCACCTCCTGCGGCATATCGCCTTCGAAGTTTACCAATTGGTCAATAGTCATGTGAAAATGCTTGGCTATCTTGCAGATCGCATCAATGGACAAGTCTCGTTCGCCAGCCTCTACCCGTGAATAATTGGAGCGATGCATGGCTATAAGGTCGGCAATGTTTTGTTGCGTGAACCCTCTTTCCTCCCTTATTTTCTTTATGTTTTTGCCAATCTGTTGCATAATGGTTTGTTTTGTTGCAAAGGTATCTAAAAAGCACAAATTGTGCAATATGTGTATATTTGATAAATATATAGTTGCTTTAATGATACATTTGTGATACTTTTGTGGTTGTCAAATCAACACACATAAAATCAACAATGGAAATCACCGAAATCAAAACCCGTCTAACCTTAGCCCGCCTGTTGCAATATTACAGTCTGAAAGCCGACAAGCAAAGCCGGTTGCGCTGCCCGTTCCACGAGGATAAAACGCCGAGCCTGCAACTGTACTACAAGACGCAGACGGCCTATTGCTTTAGCTCCAACTGCAAGACCCACGGCAAAAGCATGGATGTGATTGATTTTGTGATGCACAAGGAGAACCTCGATAAACACCGGGCCATAGAAAGATGCAAGGAGATAATCGGGAACCCCACCAACCTCCCCCAAGGGGAGGCTTTTAAATCAGCAACTCAAACTTTGGCTGAAAGTAAGTCGGAAAGTTCGGATGGGGTTGCCCGCAGTCAGTTCCTGGGGAACATGTTCCAATACTTCTGCAATGCAGTCCACAACTCCAAGCCCGCCCAGGAATACCTGCAAAGCCGGGGGCTGAAAATGAGCGGAGAAATCGGCTATAACTCCGGCCAGTTCCACCACGGCACACGCAAAGATGAAACCCTGATCGGCCAGTGCCTGGAATACGGCCTGCTGATTGATAACGGCAACCGGAGCAAGACCGGGGACAAAGCTTATACGGTGTTCGGGAAATGGAGCATCTGCTTTGCCCTTCGAGGCAAAGAGAATCAGGTCACAGGCTTGTACTTCCGCAGTACTCTGGATAATAAAGAGCAACGGCACTTCTATCTGAAAAACCGGAGCGGCCTTTATCCCGGTTATCCCAATCCGGATACCACCAAGCTGATCCTGACCGAAGCGATCATTGATGCAGCCACTTTGTTACAGGTATCTGAAATCACAGAGCAATACAGCGTCTTAGCCTGTTATGGCACTAACGGCCTGACTGAGGAACACAAACAGGCCATTGCAGAGCTCAAGCAACTGCAAGAAATCATCATCTTTTTTGATGGCGATCAAGCCGGAAAGGAAGCCGCCGCTAAATACGCAACACAGTTCCGGGAGTTTCACCCTTCGGTGAAACTCAGCAATGTACAAACACCGGAAGGCGAAGATATCAACAGCCTTCTGCAAGGGCATGAACCAAGCATATTACTCCATTTTATTGATAATAGAACAGACCTTTTTCTTTCAATTGAGAATCCAACTGAAAAGAAAGTCTCAGAACCGCTAAAGCCCCAATCCACCGCACAATCTAAAAGCCCCTCCTTTGGAGGGGTTGGGGAGGTCTCTGGTGGTGCCGTCTCTTTTCTTCAACAACCCAACCTCCTGAAATCGCTCAACCGGCTGATCGAGCAAAGCGGCATCATCGGCGAAGAAAACAGCCGCCTGCTGCTGTTTCTGATCACCATCAGCTACCTGAACAAACAACCTCTACACGCCCTGGTGCAAGGCAGCTCGGGCAGTGGCAAGACACACATCATCAGCCGCATAGCCGACCTGATGCCGCCCGAAGACGTGCTGCGGTTTACCCGCATCACCGAAAGCAGCCTCTACAACTGGGGCGAGTTTGACCTGCACCGCAAGGTGATCATCATCGAGGATCTGGACGGCCTCAAAGAAGACGCCCTGTACGCTTTGCGGGAGTTCATCAGCAACCAGGTGTTAAGAAGCTCGGTCACTATCAAGGATAAGAAAGGCAACAACAAATCGAGCCACAAGATCGTAAAAGGACAGTTTAGCAGCCTGTCGGCCACCACCAAAGGCGAAACCTACGAAGACAACATGAGCCGCAGCTTCCTGCTGGCCGTGGACGAGAGCAAGGAGCAGACCGGGCGGATTATCACCTATCAGAATAAAAGAAATGCCGGGGAGATCGACCCGGAACGGCAGCAGAAAGCCATCGGGTTTATCCAGCAAGCCGTCCGCCAGTTGAAATGCCACGAGGTAATCAACCCCTACGCCACCAGATTGCACCTGCCTGACAAGGTGCATAAAATCCGCCGACTGAACGAGATGTACCAGTCTGTGATCAAGCAGGTTACTTTTTTAAACCAGTATCAGCGCAAGTTTACAGCCGACAACCGGCTTATCACCGAAATAGAAGATATTGAGCAGGCCACCGAAGTGCTTTTTGAAAGCATCGTTTTAAAGGTAGATGAGCTGGACGGCAGCCTTCGCCAGTTCTTCGAACGGCTAAAGAAATACGTCAAAAACGATCATCAGGAATTTATTCTAAGAGATATAAGACAGGAGTTTAATATCAGCAAAACACAGTTGTTCAGGTATATACAAACGCTGGTAGAGCTGGAGTATATCCGGCAGACAGGCGGTTTTGCCAATAAGGGGATCAAGTACAAAATCAGCTACTGGGACAATTACCAGAAGCTCCGGGCCGAGATAAAGGACTTTCTGAAATTGCAGATCGAGGAACTCAAAAAAGGAGTATGACTAAGGAGTGGAACGCCACGGAACACGAAAGGAACACAAGAATACTTCTTATTAAATTGATAATTAATAATTTATAGTAGATGATTAGTTTAGCGTTCCTAATTCCAAGAGAAAGAGTAAGGAAAAGCATCATACAGCTAAAAAACGATCATACAGCTAACAAATAGTCGTACCCGTTTACTTGTCAACTCGTCAACTCGTTTACTGAATTATGGGAAAGCCCAGTCGCCACATCGTTCACACCGAAAACTACACACAAGCCGCCAAAGAGTACAAAGATTACCTGTCACTGTTGGGTTATAAAGCCGAAACCTGCCAAAGCCGTTATCTGAATATCAAAGAGTTCTTCAGTTGGTTGGAGAAAGCAAAGGTTTACACCCTTCAGCAGATCACGGCCGTTGAAATCTCCCGTTTCAATGATTACCTGAAAACCCGGTCAAACGTCCGCACCGGCAAGCCGCTGAGCGTAAAAGCCATTTACGACATCATGCGCAGCCTGCAAATGTACCTGGGCTATTTGCTCGATACCGGCGTTATCCCCCTCAATCCCGCCTCCCACCTGAAATTTAATTACCCCACCGGTCATGTCGAGCGGATCGTCTTTAGTCAGGAAGAAATCAACGAGCTTTACCAAGCTGCCCAAACCACACAGGAACGGGCGATACTGAACATCGCTTACGGTTGCGGCCTTCGGGTAGGCGAGCTGGTCGCTCTCAACCGGGAAGACCTGAGGCTGACCGAAAACATCGTTATCGTGCAGAAAGGCAAGAACAACAAACGGCGGCTGATCCCCATCAGCGACAAGGTAAGCGAAGAAGTCCGGAGCTATCTGGAAGAAACCGAAGAACAGAAAAAAGGAGCCGTGTTTACCAACAGCAAAGGCCGGAGAATGCAGGAATGGACCTTCAACAGCCTGCTGAAACGACTAATAAGAAGAACCGCTTTCGGTGAAAAGTTCACCGAAGAAGAGCTCTCTAAGATCGGCATCCACAGCCTGCGGCACAGCATTGCCACCCATCTGCTGGAAAACGGGATGAAGCTGGAACAGGTGCAAACCTTCTTAGGACACAGCCACATCGAGAGCACCGAAATCTACACCCATATATCACAAAATCAAATCAATAAATTAAATGAAAGTCAATGACTCTTGAACAAACCGCTTTGCGGTTCGTGAAAACCATAATGAAACAAATATATGACCCTTGAACAATATCTGCTCAAAAAGTACAGCAAAAGCACTTTGCACAGCAATTTATACAACATCAAACGCTTTACCTGTTATTATCAGGAAAAAGCCGAAACAGCCCAATACAAGGACATTTTACACTACATCGAATACCTGCGGAAGAACCACGACCTGCACCCCAAAACTCTGCGGCACTGCCTCTATGCCGTTAAAATCTACTTCAATTACCTGCTGGAAACCGGCAAACGAAACGACCACCCTTGCAGCGAACTGCTGCTCAAAGACAAGGTAAACCGGCAAATACAGGTCGATAACCTGTACAGTGCCGAATCACTCGAGAACTTCCTGCAGACCCACCAGCTGAAGCGAAAGAAGCACCTGCAAAGGAGAAATGAAATCATCATCAGCCTGCTGATCTACCAGGCTCTGACCGTGACCGAAATCGTCCAATTAGAAACGCAAAACATCGACCTCGAAAAGGGTGAAATCCACATCAAAGGCAATCACCACCAGCAAAGCCGAAACTTACCGTTGCAAGCCAAACAGATACTTTTATTTTATACTTATTTAGAAGAAGATAGGGTCAAACTGCTGAAATACAACAAGCAAAACCCGGAAGAAAAAGCCTTCATACTCAGTCAATATGGCGATAAAATCAATCCGCACGGCATCAGCAAGATGATCAACGAAAACCGGACTGAAAGCCAGAAAATACAACCGATCAAAATCCGCCAGAGCGTGATTGCCAATCTGCTGAAGAAAGAAAACGATACCCGGGTAGTGCAGGTGTTTGCCGGACATCGCCGGGCATCTACCACCGTGCAATACAAGCAAACCGAACTCGAAACCCTGCAATCGGCCGTAAACCAATACCATCCGATAAAATGAAAGAAATGACAGGGAATTAAAGAAATTAAAGGAATGAAGGGAATGAAGGAGATTCTGCAAATTCTGTAATTCTGTCAAAAAACAATTACTCAATTAATCAGTTAATCAAACACTGGGTCAGGAAAAGCGGTATTCGTCATCGTCCGTCGGCAAAGGTCTGCGCCAGCCCGTCGGGCACCCCGCTATGATTGCTTATTTTTAAGGTAACTATCGGGAAGCCCTCCGCCCGGAGGGTTGCTTACCCCGATAAACATCGGTGTCGCAAGGCTGTCACACACCTTGCAGCTCCGTTCCTCTTCCTCATGGCAGCCTCCCATGTCTGCTTTTGCCGCATCACTCCGTTACGTTCGTTCCTCACTCACTGCGTTCCGCAGCAACGCATCCCCCGGCTGCCGTGTTTGTGCTCGCCTGCGGGTCGCTGCGGGCTTCGGCTGAGTTGTTGATCTGCCTCCGCTGCGCTCTGGCTATCAAAGCGGTAGCCTCGTGTGGTACGCTCCGGGCTGTCATGGTTTTTGCCTTCAACCAAAAGCAAAAACCACGCCAGCCCTCCACTACCACATAAGGCAGCCCCCGCCGTTCGTTCCTCACGGCTCCCGGTCTGCCACCCTTGCTCCATTCGCAGGTCGGCTCGCGCCTCTTCGTCAAACCGTCCGCAAACCGTTCGTTCCTCACTCTCTTGCAGCCGGTCTTCCTCTTTTTAGCCGCAGGCGCTTTTTCCTTGCTTTGTGCTACGGCAGTGCAGTTTATATCCTTGGTGATGTGGTGGTTAGTAAAGAAGAAAAACCAGAAAACAAGGAGAACGAAAAACAAAAAAGCAAAGCAAAGATAAGTCGGTG
Organism: Bacteroidales bacterium; assembly: GCA_963668555.2. GTDB lineage: Bacteria > Bacteroidota > Bacteroidia > Bacteroidales > UBA7332 > CAXXIC01. The sequence continues at coordinate 621,502 of CAXXIC010000001.1, read as the reverse complement.
TCCAGGGCTGTAAAGTTCAAGCCCTGCGGGTTTTATTAAAAATCTCCACCCTCGTTCCTCGGGTAGTATTTTTAATAAAAAACTTGACATCCCTTCCCACCTGCCTTGGGATGTGGCTTTCTTTTTTCGGTTTTCTTTGTGGAAAAATAATGTTGTTATTTTTCTTTCAACTGAAACAGCCCCGCAGGGAATTGCGACAGCAATCACGAACACCGATAGAAAAACAACACTGCGTGAGTAAATGAAAATCCGGAGCGGTTCAATTATTTTTTTTTCAATTGAAAGAAAAAAAAGGCTACATTTGCTTTTGATGGGTTGCTTAAGAGTTACATATCAGGATGAAGTAGGATGTTCGGAAATATCCGTGCAGAGGTGGCAAAGTGTCGATCCGCTCGCCGAGAAAATGCCGTGGAATTCTCCTTATGTTTATTGCTCTGATAATCCCGTAAATAAGATTGATCCAGATGGTAGAGTAGAATGGCCGGTAAATAAAACTTATCAAGGGTATAGTCGTCGTCACGAGAACAACTGGGGATATCCGAGACCTCATGGAAGAACTCATAAGGGTGTAGATATTAATCATACAGGTGGAGGCAATACAGATAGAGGAGCGCCAATTATAGCAACACACAATGGAACCATAACAAGAATTGGTCACACCGGTGATGGAGACGGAGGTGGAAACCGGATTCAAATAACATCGGCAGATGGAACGGTTGCGACTAATTATATGCATTTAGATGGATTTGCCTCCGGCCTTAAAGTCGGAATGGAAATTAATGAAGGACAACAAATCGGAACAATGGGTGGATCAGGCAAAAATGGACAATCAGATTATACATCTCATTTGCATTATGAAATCATAGTAGATGGAGTAAAGGTTAATCCTGCCACAGGCTCAAATGGTTTGATTGACCCTCAAAAATTGATTACATCAACTAATGGTGGACAACAATCGGAAACACCTCTTAATGGAGGTTCGCTTCAGGAGGTTGTCATTCAGGGTCAAGGGTCGGCAACTATACCAGCACCAACACCACAATTACCTGTTCCTGAAGTAAAAGCATCAGATATAAAACCACTTCAATAAAAATGATTATGAGTAATAAATGTTTATTTGCGTTCTTTCTAAGTGTGTTGCTTTGGTCTTGTAACAACTCAAATAATAAAAGTCTTCCACATGATAAAGACTCAACAATGAGTGTTGTGAAGGAAAATAGCTCTATAGTAGTAAGATCAGAGAAGAAATCAATTAACAGAAATAAGATTTATCATTTTGATGTTATTAAAGTCGATACCGTTGCTGGTGATTTTCATGTTTCATACAAGGTTCAAGATGATGATCAAGTTATAACTACTTATCCAATAACAGATGGGAAAGGACGAGATACTGCGTATTATGCTAATAGAGAGGTTGTTATTAATGTAGGTAAAGGGGGCAAGAATATCTTGTCAGAACGAAAGATAAGAAAATTAGATTTTAGTTCATATATACCCCAAAAAGAGATCTCTAAATATTGTATCTCTTATTTTAAGGTTGAAAGTATTAATTCTAATGGAGTTACTTTTTCAATTAGTTTTTGTATCCCTGATACCGATGTTTGTTATTGGTTCGAAGGACATATTACGAATAATGGCCAAATAAAAATAAAGGAAGTGGTTGATGAAGAAAGTGATATGTAAATTTAAGTTCCACAATACAGAAAAGCCCGGCAGTGCCGGGCTTTTTGCTTTATAATGCAGCTACATTCTTCTGAAAGAACTCTTTAAACTTCTTATTGGTAAGCATTTTATCGATGATTTTAAAGACGGTGTTTTTGTCATCCTCGTCGAGTTGCTGGATGAGCTGCATTTGCTCGACGGCTGTTTTGTCTTCAATCACCACCTCCTGAGGCATGTCGCCTTCAAAGTTTACCAATTGGTCAATAGTCATGTGAAAATGCTTGGCTATCTTGCAGATCGCGTCAATGGATAAGTCCCGTTCGCCAGCTTCTACCCGTGAATAATTAGAGCGGTGCATAGCTATCAGGTCGGCAATGTTTTGTTGCGTGAACCCTCTTTCCTCCCTTATTTTCTTTATGTTTTTGCCAATTTGTTGCATAATGGTATGTTTTGTTGCAAAGGTATCCAAAAAGCACATATCGTGCAATATGTGTATATTTGATAAATACATAGTTGCTTTATTGATACATTTGTGATACTTTTGCGGTTGTCAAATCAACACATATATTTTTACAATGGAAATCACCGAGATCAAAACCCGTTTAACCCTTGCCCGCCTGTTGCAATATTACAGTCTGAAAGCCGACAAGCAAAGCCGGTTGCGCTGCCCGTTTCACGAGGATAAAACGCCGAGCCTGCAACTGTACTACAAGACGCAGACGGCCTACTGCTTCAGCTCCAACTGCAAGACCCACGGCAAAAGCATGGATGTGATTGATTTTGTGATGCACAAGGAGAACCTCGATAAACACCGGGCCATTGACAGATGCAAGGAGATAATCGGTGAAAACACCGGCTCTTCGTATCCCCGCCAACCGGCAGAGAGCTTACCGGATACAGCCCGGAAAACAACATCAGGAGACCGGGAACAGTTCCTGGGGAACATGTTCCAATACTTCTGCAATGCAGTCCACAACTCCAAGCCTGCACAGGAATATTTACAAAGCCGGGGGCTGAAAATGAGCGGCGAAATCGGCTATAACTCTGGCCAGTTCCACCACGGCACCCGTAAAGATGAAACCCTGATTGCCCAGTGCCTGGAATACGGGCTACTGATCGACAACGGCAACCGGAGCAAAACCGGTGACAAAGCTTATACGGTGTTCGGGAAATGGAGCATCTGCTTTGCCCTTCGAGGCAAAGAAAACCAGGTCACAGGCCTGTACTTCCGCAGTACTCTGGATGATAAAGAGCAGCGGCACTTCTATCTGAAAAACCGGAGCGGATTGTATCCGCACTATCCGAATCCGGATACTACTAAACTGATACTGACCGAAGCGATCATTGACGCAGCGACCTTGTTGCAAGTATCTGAAATCACGGAGCAATACAGCGTATTGGCCTGTTACGGCACTAACGGCCTGACAGAAGAACACAAAACAGCCATTGCAGAGCTGAAGCAACTGCAAGAAATCATCTTCTTTTTTGACGGTGATCAAGCAGGAAAAGAAGCCGCCGCTAAATACGCAACACAGTTCCGGAAACTTCATTCTTCAGTGAAACTCAGCAATGTACAAACACCCGATGGCGAAGACATCAACAGCCTTTTGCAAGGCCATGAACCAAGCATATTACCCCATTTTATTGATAATAGAACAGAACTTTTTCTTTCAACTGAAAACCCAATTGAAAAGAAAAGCCCATCCGTACAGACGTTGCACGCAACGTCTCCCGCCCAATCCACCGCAGCCCCCAAAAGCTCCTCCATGGGGGAGCCTTCCGTCTTCTCTTTTTTAAAGCAAAAAGACCTCCTGAAATCGCTCAACCGCCTGATCGAGCAGAGCGGCATTATCGGGGAAGAAAACAGCCGCCTGCTGCTGTTTCTGATCACCATCAGCTACATGAACAAACAACCGCTCCACGCCCTGGTGCAAGGCAGCTCGGGCAGCGGCAAGACACACATCATCAGCCGCATAGCCGACCTGATGCCACCCGAAGACGTACTGCGGTTCACCCGCATCACCGAAAGCAGCCTCTACAACTGGGGCGAGTTTGACCTTCACCGGAAGGTAATCATCATCGAAGATCTGGACGGCCTCAAAGAAGATGCCCTCTACGCTTTGCGGGAGTTCATCAGCAACCAGGTATTAAGAAGCTCGGTCACTATCAAGGATAAGAAAGGCAACAACAAATCGAGCCACAAGATCGTGAAGGGGCAGTTTAGCAGCCTGTCGGCCACCACCAAAGGCGAAACCTACGAAGACAACATGAGCCGCAGCTTCCTGCTGGCCGTGGACGAGAGCAAGGAGCAGACCGGGCGGATTATCACCTATCAGAATAAAAGAAATGCCGGGGAGATCGACCCGGAACGGCAGCAGAAAGCCATCGGGTTTATCCAGCAAGCCGTCCGCCAGTTGAAATGCCACGAGGTAATCAACCCCTACGCCACCAGATTGCACCTGCCTGACAAGGTGCATAAAATCCGCCGACTGAACGAGATGTACCAGTCTGTGATCAAGCAGGTTACTTTTTTAAACCAGTATCAGCGCAAGTTTACAGCCGACAACCGGCTTATCACCGAAATAGAAGATATTGAGCAGGCCACCGAAGTGCTTTTTGAAAGCATCGTTTTAAAGGTAGATGAGCTGGACGGCAGCCTTCGCCAGTTCTTCGAACGGCTAAAGAAATACGTCAAAAACGATCATCAGGAATTTATTCTAAGAGATATAAGACAGGAGTTTAATATCAGCAAAACACAGTTGTTCAGGTATATACAAACGCTGGTAGAGCTGGAGTATATCCGGCAGACAGGCGGTTTTGCCAATAAGGGGATCAAGTACAAAATCAGCTACTGGGACAATTACCAGAAGCTCCGGGCCGAGATAAAGGACTTTCTGAAATTGCAGATCGAGGAACTCAAAAAAGGAGTATGACTAAGGAGTGGAACGCCACGGAACACGAAAGGAACACAAGAATACTTCTTATTAAATTGATAATTAATAATTTATAGTAGATGATTAGTTTAGCGTTCCTAATTCCAAGAGAAAGAGTAAGGAAAAGCATCATACAGCTAAAAAACGATCATACAGCTAACAAATAGTCGTACCCGTTTACTTGTCAACTCGTCAACTCGTTTACTGAATTATGGGAAAGCCCAGTCGCCACATCGTTCACACCGAAAACTACACACAAGCCGCCAAAGAGTACAAAGATTACCTGTCACTGTTGGGCTATAAATCTGAAACCTGCCAATCCAGATATTTGTATTTGAAAGAGTTCTTCAGTTGGTTGGAGAAAACGAAGGTTTACACCCTTCAACAGATCACGGCGGTAGAGATCGCCCGTTTCAATGATTACCTGAAAACCCGGACAAACCTCCGCACCGGCAAGCCGTTAAGCATAAAAGCCATTTACGACATCATGCGTAGTCTGCAAATGTATCTGGGCTATTTGCTCGATACCGGCGTGATCAAAATCAATCCCGCCTCCCACCTGAAATTTAACTACCCCACCGGACATGTCGAGCGGATCATCTTCACCCAACCGGAAATCAACGAACTGTACCAAGCCGCCCAAACCACACAGGAACGGGCGATACTCAACATCGCTTACGGCTGCGGCCTTCGGGTAGGCGAGTTGGTGGCTCTCAACCGGGAAGACCTGAGGTTGACGGAAAATATCGTGATCGTGCAGAAAGGTAAGAATAACAAACGGCGTCTGATCCCCATCAGTGAGAAGGTAAGCGAAGAGATCCGGAGCTATCTGGAAGAGACCGAAGAACAGAAAAAAGGAGTCGTGTTTACCAACAGCAAAGGCCGGAGGATGCAGGAATGGACCTTCAACAGCCTGCTGAAACGACTGATCAAAAGAACCGCTTTCGGTGAAAAGTTCACCGAAGAAGAACTCTCTAAGATCGGCATCCACAGCCTGCGGCACAGCATCGCCACCCATCTGCTGGAAAACGGGATGAAACTGGAGCAGGTGCAAACCTTCTTAGGCCATAGCCACATCGAGAGCACCGAAATCTACACCCATATATCACAAAATCAAATCAATAAATTAAATGAAAGTCAATGACTCTTGAACAATATCTGCTCAAAAAGTACAGCAAAAGCACTTTGCTCAGCAATTTATACAACATCAAACGCTTTACCGATTACTATCAGGAAAAAGCCGAAACAGCCCAATACAAGGACATTTTACACTACATCGAATACCTGCGGAAGAACCACGACCTGCACCCCAAAACCCTGCGGCACTGCCTGTATGCAGTGAAAATCTACTTCAATTACCTGCTGGAAACCGGCAAACGAAACGACCACCCTTGCAGCGAACTGCTGCTCAAAGACAAAGTAAACCGGCAAATACAGGTTGATAACCTGTACAGTGCCGACACCTTGGGAACTTTCCTGCAAACCCACCAACTAAAGCGAAAGAAGCACCTGCAAAGGAGAAATGAAATCATTATCAGCCTGCTGATCTATCAGGCTCTGACCGTTACCGAAATCGTCCAATTAGAAACGCAAAACATCGATCTCGAAAAGGGCGAAATCCACATCAAAGGCAATCACCACCAGCAAAGCCGGACGCTGCCCCTGCAAGCCAAACAGATACTTTTATTTTATTCTTATTTAAATGAAGATAGGTCTAAACTACTGAAGTACAATAAGCAAAACCCGGAAGAAAAAGCCTTTGTGCTGGGACAATACGGCGAGAAAATCAATCCGCATGGCATCAGCAAGATGATCAACGAAAACCGGTCTGAAAGCCAGAAAATACAGCCGATCAAAATCCGCCAGAGCGTGATTGCCAACCTGCTGAAGAAAGAAAACGATACCCGGGTAGTGCAGGTTTTTGCCGGGCATCGCCGGGCATCTACCACCGTACAATACAAGCAAACCGAACTCGAAACCCTGCAATCAGCCGTAAACCAATACCATCCGATAAAATAGAAATGCAATAACTTGACCGCACAAAGCAGGAAAAGCGGTATTCGTCATCGTCCGTCGGCAAAGGTCTGCGCCAGCCCGTCGGGCACCCCGCTATGATTGCTTATTTTTAAGGTAACTATCGGGAAGCCCTCCGCCCGGAGGGTTGCTCCTCTGGTCGCAAGGCTGTCACACACCTTGCAGCTCCGTTCCTCTTCCTCATGGCAGCCTCCCATGTCTGCTTTTGCCGCATCACTCCGTTACGTTCGTTCCTCACTCACTGCGTTCCGCAGCAACGCATCCCCCGGCTGCCGTGTTTGTGCTCGCCTGCGGGTCGCTGCGGGCTTCGGCTGAGTTGTTGATCTGCCTCCGCTGCGCTCTGGCTATCAAAGCGGTAGCCTCGTGTGGTACGCTCCGGGCTGTCATGGTTTTTGCCTTCAACCAAAAGCAAAAACCACGCCAGCCCTCCACTACCACATAAGGCAGCCCCCGCCGTTCGTTCCTCACGGCTCCCGGTCTGCCACCCTTGCTCCATTCGCAGGTCGGCTCGCGCCTCTTCGTCAAACCGTCCGCAAACCGTTCGTTCCTCACTCTCTTGCAGCCGGTCTTCCTCTTTTTAGCCGCAGGCGCTTTTTCCTTGCTTTGTGCTACGGCAGTGCAGTTTATATCCTTGGTGATGTGGTGGTTAGTAAAGAAGAAAAACCAGAAAACAAGGAGAACGAAAAACAAAAAAGCAAAGCAAAGATAAGTCGGTGTCCAGGGCTGTAAAGTTCAAGCCCTGCGGGTTTTATTAAAAATCTCCACCCTCGTTCCTCGGGTAGTATTTTTAATAAAAAACTTGACATCCCTTCCCACCTGCCTTGGGATGTGGCTTTCTTTTTTCGGTTTTCTTTGTGGAAAAATAATGTTGTTATTTTTCTTTCAACTGAAACAGCCCCGCAGGGAATTGCGACAGCAATCACGAACACCGATAGAAAAACAACACTGCGTGAGTAAATGAAAATCCGGAGCGGTTCAATTATTTTTTTTTCAATTGAAAGAAAAAAAAGGCTACATTTGCTTTTGATGGGTTGCTTAAGAGTTACATATCAGGATGAAGTAGGATGTTCGGAAATATCCGTGCAGAGGTGGCAAAGTGTGGATCCGCTGGCGGAAAAATATCCGAATATTTCTAGCTATGTGTATTGTGCTGATAATCCATTAAAATATAAAGATCCAGATGGCCGAGTCATAATACCAGTACATGGGACATGGTCTGATATCTCGACTTGGAAGAATTTGGCTGGAATAAAAAAAGCATGTATTAATCTATTTGGTGACAAAACTCTGGGGAGGCCTTTTCCATGGTCTGGCGGAAATTACGCACAAATGAGAACATCGGCGGCGAAAGCATTGATTAATGAGGTTAGAACTCAATTGGCGGAAAAAGGTAAATCAGAACCTGTCACATTGGTAGGTCATAGTCATGGTGGAAATGTCAGTATTGAGGCTCTCAATATGATGGTGAAGATGGATGAATTTAAAGATGTCAAATTTAATCTTCTGACAATTAATACTCCTGTGCGCAAAGATTATCAGTTATCTGAAGAGGCACAAAAAAGAGTAAATCACGTAAATGTTTACGATGCTAAAGATCCTGTTCAAAGTAATGGAGGAAATAGTTGTGTAGTATTGCCCGATAACCAGTCCGCTACATTTGGTACAGGAGAATTTGGTTCTGCTGATAGGACTTTTAGTTCAGCCAAAGATAATATACCTGTCGATAATCCACAGGGTATTTTTGATGGCTGGTCAATATGGGGAGGTGTTAAGAGGGGCGATATTCATAACTCTCATAATAGAGTGGACGACTGGATTGAAAAAACAATTAAAAAATGAGAATCTTCGCATTTGTGTTATTGATGGTAATTTTTGTTAGTTGTAATTCTTATGATTACAAAATAACAAGTTTGGAGCAAAAGAAACTAAACTTTGGTGAATTACCTGTAGAGGTTAAGAATTATCTTTCAAATCCTACGGATCCGATTGTTGACAGTTATAAAATGCTTGTGTTGATCGATTTATCTGATTCTGCTAATTATAGAGAGGAAACCGTAGGAACGTTGATTGGACCTTGGGTAAACTATCATAAATTGATGGATAAACAAAAAAAAATCTCATATCGAATTAATCGAGGCGTTCCTTCACCTTATTTTGTTTTCAAAAATAAGCTATATATTTCTGATAGATATAATATAATTGGTAGAAAGAAAAGTGCCATAGAAGCAAAATATACGGAATATCAGTTGAAGTGATGTATCAGATTTGGTGATGCCAATTCAAAAAGTTTAATATCAGCTATAATCAGCAAACAATAATCGAAGGATGGTGAGTGGTAAAACGCTCACCATTTTTCTACACATATGATGAGTATATCAGGCTGTCTGTGGATCCTCTAACGGAGAAATATCCGGGGATTTCGAGCTATGTTTATTGTCTTGATAATCCGGTTCGACTTATTGACCCAACAGGCATGGCTCCTGGAGATGTGTTTAAAACTCCAACTGCAGCTGCTAAAGATTTTGGTAAAACGTATAATGATAATTCTGTAGAATTAGGACAAGAATATGGTTCTCAAATATACAAGTTGAAAGGTGGTTATACCTATACAGTCCCAAATGTTGGCGGTAGTGGATCAAGTGTGACTGTGAGTTCTGCTCCTAAAAAAAGTAAAGTTGTTGCTGATATTCATACTCACGGATCTTATTCTTATGGAAACTTCTATGATAATATTTTCTCAGGAGTACAAGCAACACTAGCTGAGAATAAACAGAGAACGGCCAATGATGACATTGGAAGCAATAATAAATTAAAAAGGATCGGTTATTTAGTTACTCCAAATGGCTCGTTTCAAATGTATGATCCGAATACAGGAAAAGTCACAATGTTGTCCCAGGATATGTACCATGACAAACATGACAATTCAAGTCCTAAAACTCCAAACCCTGCTTATACTCGAGATGTTGCAAATTATGTTGTTAGGTTAGGAGATTCGCTACATAGTATTGCGGAAGATCATAAAATGTCAGCAAATGGAATTATCAAACAAAATGGATTAAAGGTGAATATTAAAGTTGGACAAGTATTAAAAATTTATCGATGATATGAATATACATTATAAACCAATAATAATCATATTTCTTTCTTTATGGCTTTTGTCAGGGACAAATCAACCAAATAATCATAAATATTATGATCGAAAGAATGGTTTTGTCCCTGATAAAGAGACAGCTGTGAAAATTGCAGAGATTGTGCTGGGGAATATTTACGGTGTGAAAAATATTGCGAAGCAGAAACCATTTATAGTAACTGTTTGGTCCGGAATATACAGCCCCCCGTCGCACCGGATATAGAATCGTAGAAAAAAGATGAACCGTCGGGGCGTGATCTGTGATCCGCCCCGACGTTATTATAAGCATTTATAATGCGAAAAATCAAATAAAACTATGCGTATGCCAATAATCCGCAACAAATCAGTAATATTGCAGATACAAGCTACCGCACTGAAAGCACCATTGCTAAAACGGCTAAGCAGCAAAATTATAGCTACGATGCTAACGGTAACCTACTTTGCGTGATCACCGGCACGAAGAATACCGACGGTAAACTGATCAAGAACAACGAGCGTAAGCTCCTGTGGGATGAAGAAAACCGTCTGTTGGCACTCTCTGATAATGGTTTTGTAAGCAACTACTGGTATGATGCCGCCGGCGAGCGCACGGTGAAAACCTTCGGTGATGCACAGGGTGTTTCTGTCAATGGATTGACAAGTGCAGCGACTACGGGTACGACGAATTTCACGGCCTACATCAGTCCATATCTGGTAGTGAGTAATGGCGGTTATTACAGCAAGCACATCTATATCGGTAGTCAAAGGATTACCAGTAAGCTGGGAAGTTCGGATATCTTTGCGACCCTTTCCTGTCGGATATACCGCAGAAAAGATGGTGAGCGTGGTCAAGGCGAATCCCCTTTCCGACGGATATGAAGCCGTAGAAAAATGATGTTGGTCAAGGCGGATCTGTGATCCGCCTTTTTCAGTATTATTGGAATTTGTAATTCCGAAAAAAATAATGTATTTCTTAGTTGCCCTATCCAGCCGGATGTGGATTTGACCCGGGAAAACATGTTCCTACACCAGTATATTGTTTACACCCCGCTGAAGTACAACAAGAACACTGCTTACGCATATACGGGAGGTGCCCAATCCTCAATGGCGACCTCCGAAAGTTATTCGGAATACAATACCGCTACCGGTACACACGGGGAGCTGACCTTGTATAAATTCAGTGACAAAGGTTCACTGGGCGAAAACGGTACCGGAGGATATAACTACAAGACCGAGATCAGCTATCTTACCAACAAGCCCCTGATGACGCTCTTTGCCCTGCCGACCGCTGTGACCGTGACCGGAAGTGATGGCAAATTGTATCGCCGGACGGAGGCTGTCTGGAATGACAACTTTGCATCCCAGCTGAAACAAGTACGCAATGTGATTGTCGCCGGTGATACAGCTACTACCACGCTGGGATATGATGCCTGGGGGAATATCTCCCAGAAGGAGTTTCCGGGCAAAATTAAGGCGGATCGAATGTGGTACTCCTATAAATACGACAACTTCTACCACCTGTTCCCGACTGAGGTGTCCGATCATTTCGGCTATACCTCCAAACTCGAGAATTACGACTGCCGCTTCGGAGTCCCCCGGAAGACCACCGACATTAACGGCAACGTGATGACCACAACACTCGATAACCTCGGGCGTGTGACCAGCATCAAAGGACCCAACGATCCGGTCTATACTCTGAAGTTTGAGTATCACCCGCAGGTCACTACAGATGCCAACGGCATTACAGCCCCTGCTTATGCCGTGACTAAGCATTACGACCAAACTCATTCGGGAAATGATCTTCAGACTGTTACCTTTGTGGACGGACTAGGTCGCCCCGTACAGGTGAAAAAAGAGGGGTTTGTAAACGGAGATTCGGTGATGATAGTGAGCGGACGCGCCAAATACGACGCCTTCGGTCGCGTGAAGCAGGCTTATTATCCGGTGACCGAGCCGATGATCAACAAGCTCACCTTTAACCGGACGTTTGATAACGTGGCGCCTACCAGCACCACCTACGATGTCCTCGATCGCGTGCTCTCGGTGACGCTGCCCGATGGTAATACTACCTCTACCGCTTACTCGATCAGCAACGGCCTGCTTAAAACGACAGTGACCGATGCGGAAAACCATTCGCAAGCCACCTTCTCCAACGGTAGCGGACAGACGGTACGCACGGAGCAGTACCACAATGGTGAGACGATCGCCACCACCTTCGAGTACGATCCGGTGAATCAGCTCCATGTGGTGACCGATGCCAAGGGCGGCAAGACCGTATCGGAATACGATATGGCAGGACGCCGTACGCAAGTGACACACCCGGCCTCGGGAACAACGTTCTTCAAATATGACCTGGCCGGAAACCTGACCGCCAAACAGACGGCCAACCTGGCGAAGACAGGCAAGTGGATCAACTACCTCTACACCTACAACCGCCTCGACTCGATCTCATACCCCGACCATCCCGAGAACAACGTGCGCTATGTGTATGGCTCGCAGAGTGAAACGGGAGCGACCAACTACTACCGTGCCGGTCGCCTCAAGCTACAGACCGACGGCAGCGGGGCACAGGAGTTCTGCTACGGTAAGATGGGTGAGATTACCCAGTTGAAGCGCACTCTGGTGATTCCTAACCAGGCCGTGGCGACCTACACCACAAATTGGACGTACGACTCGTGGAATCGGGTACAGACGATGACCTACCCCGATGGCGAGGTGCTTAACTACTCCTACAATACCGGAGGATTGCTCAGTGGGCTCTTCGGTACAAAAGGCAGTGACACCTACACCTACTTGAGCAATATCGGGTACGACAAGTTTGAGCAGCGCACCTATATGAAGTATGGCAACGGGGCGGAGACCAATTACACCTACGACCCGCTCAATCGCCGGTTAGGCAACCTGAAGGTGCATGTTGGCAATGCTGACATCATGAACAATACCTACACTTACGACAACGTAAGCAATGTGATGGGTGTGACCAATACCGGAGTGGCTGCCAATGTATTGGGTGGTGCAATGGTGCATAATTACGGGTATGACGACTTGTATCGTTTGTCAACAGCTAACGGCACCTTTACCGGTGTAAACGGCAAAACGGCAAACTACACGCTGGCGATGGGTTACGATAACCTGCACAACATCACTTCGAAGAAGCAGGATATTATGCAAACAGGCGTTCAATTTGCCGGAACACTCAAGGCCGGATATAATTTATCGTACGCTTATGCCAATAATCCGCAACAAATCAGTAATATTGCAGACACAACGTATCGTACAGAGGGAGCGATTATTAAGACTGCGAAAAATCAGCAGTACAGCTACGATGCGAATGGTAACCTACTCTGTGTAATCACAGGTACGAAGAATACCGATGGTAAGCTGATTAAGAACAACGAGCGCAAGCTGCTGTGGGACGAGGAGAACCGCCTGTTGGCACTTTCTGATAATGGCTTTGTAAGCAACTACTGGTATGATGCCGCAGGTGAGCGTACAGTCAAAACCTTCGGAGATGCTCAGGGTGTATCTGTCAATGGATTGACAAGTGCAGCTACTACCGGTACTATCAATTTCACGGCGTATATCAGTCCTTATCTGGTGGTGAGTAACGGCGGTTATTACAGCAAGCACATCTATATCGGTAGTCAAAGGATTACCAGTAAGTTGTGCGGTTCTGATATCTTTGCGACCAGTCCGGTGAATACCTCCGATCTGCAAAGCAAGTATGCCGACCTGACCAGTAAGATCAAGACCCGCTATGATTCTCTTGGTGTGGTGTACAAAGGGACTCTGCAGGGTAGTGCCGGTTTGATTACCTCTGCCGCAGGTAGGATTGCTACTCCGTTGAAGTACTTCTATCACTCAGACCACCTGGGTAGTTCTTCTTTGATTACTGACGCAGACGGGAATGTCACTCAGCATATCGAGTACGTGCCCTTCGGGGAGGTATTCGTGGAGGAGCGCAATAATAGCTGGAGTACACCGTATAAATTCAATGCCAAGGAGCTGGATGAGGAGACCGGGCTGTATTATTATGGGGCACGGTATTATAATCCGAGGAGTAGTGTGTGGCTGTCTGTCGATCCGTTGGCGGAGAAGAAACTTTGGATGTCGCCATATGCTTATTGTTCCAATAATCCTACGAATAGAATTGATCCGGATGGAAAAGATGATCATGTTTACGATAAAAAAGGTCGTGAGATTCATTCTTTTAAAACTAATAAGGATGATCGTTTCTTTATGAGTTATTCGAAAGGAACATTCAGCTATAAGCATAGAGGCAAAACATATAAAGCAATACAAGTCTTATCATTAGAGTCAATCAAAGGTGATCCGAGAGCGAATAAAACCAGAAACATAAAAATAAATGAGTCATATACCATTGATAAACAGGTTGATATTATCTCTAAAGGTACTGCAAATGTTAATAATATTTTTGATGTGATTGGGCAATCAAATAAGTCTGGGACATTAGATTATAGACCCTTATTTAATGATGGAGAGTTGATAAATCTAAACGGTATATATATGAATAATCATGAAGCTTTAAATTATATGTGGGGGGCAAGTTTGAGTGAAATAACCAAAAGAGATAAAGTGGATATTAGACCAGATGATGCCTTGTTGGGAGCTCAGCTTTTTCATATGTTAGATCATATTATTGGTAGTTCTCCTGGATGGAAAAACCAGAATAATCATAATAAAGCGATAATAATGGGCTATTCTTTTAATTCTGCAAATCATTAGAGATATGAAACAAATATTTATATTACTATCTGTAATCCTGATTATAGGATGTACAAAGCAGGACAAGAAAACAATAACCTTTAAACTTCTTCCAAAGGATAAGTCTTTATATATTACAGACACATTGTTTTCTTACCCACAATCTAATTGCATTTTGGTTAGGATTGAAGTTGGTGGAATCTTTTTTGATTCGTTTACTCCTGGATTGGCTTTTATAAAGAGGCAAAACAATGGCTCAGATATCATCTATTACAATGAAATGAAAGATGCTGATATCAGTGAAATAGCTTATGAAAAACATATTGTCTATGTTTATAACTATCAGGGATATAGTAACTGGGGCTGGTTTTATCTTCAGAATGGAAGTATTACTGATACTTTGCCGGGCATAAGTGCAATAAATGATAGCCTTTCTGAGATAGATAAAAGATATGATATTCAAGATAATAGTGGCTCTATTGGTTTTTATGAAAATCAAAAGCTTGTCAAAACAATAGATTATGGAACATTTGTCTTGAAAAATAAGTCTTTAGATGTAAGTCGGTTATCTTATGGAATATACTCTCTACAAAAAGGTTGCTTAAATAAGATATCAGATAATGGAAATGATCTGGCTAAACAAATTAATGGTGTATATTATGTGCCATATCCAGGATACGGTGCTATATCATTATTCTCAATAGGAGATATTCTATTAAAAATAGATTCAGTAAGTAAGTCTAAATCCTATCCTCAATATTTAAGATTTACTTCTGCTCGAGATTTTTAGATCGAGAAACGCTACCACTCGTTTATCAACGAGAGGGTGTTGGTCGGTAATGTTCCATATTTGGACAGCCTGATAATCAATTGTTAATCAGTATTGATTTGCAAATCTATAAAAAGAAGAGGTGGGTGTTTACTCACCTCTTCCTATTTTTATGAGCTTAAAATGAAGAAATAGCACATAGTAAAGATAGAAAACGAGATGTCGTGCTCCAGATTTGGTGATGGCTTACGATAACCTGCACAACATCACAAGCAAAATTCAGCGGGTAAAACAATATGGAATCCAATTCAATGACAGTTTGATGGCAGGTTATGATTTAGGTTATATCTATGCCAATAATCCGCAACAAATCAGTAATATTGCAGACACAAGCTACCGCACTGAAAGTACCATTGCTAAAACAGCCAATCCCGATAGAATTCGGGAGCAAAATTACAGCTACGATGCCAATGGCAATCTACTCTGTGTAATCACCGGTACGAAGAATACTGATGGTAAGCTGATCAGGAACAACGAGCGCAAGCTCCTGTGGGACGAAGAAAACCGCCTGTTGGCTCTCAGTGATAATGGCTTTGTAAGCAACTACTGGTACGATGCCGCGGGCGAGCGCACAGTAAAAGAGAGCGGTGATGGGCAGGGTGTATCGGTGAATGGTGTGCTCAGCGGAGCCACCACGGGAACAACGAACTTTACTGCATACATCAGTCCTTATCTGGTAGTTAATAATGGTGGCAACTATACCAAACACATCTATATTGGTAGCCAAAGGATAACGAGCAAAGTGAGCAATTCGGGCATTTTCGGTACAAGTCCGGTGACAACATCTGCCTTGCAGTCGAAGTATGCCACGCTGACCGCCAAGATCAAAGCCCGCTTCGATTCGCTGGGAGTGACCTATCAGGGTGTTGCTCAAGCCGGAGGTTTGGAATCGAAAACGCCATCCACGGCAAGCAGTCCGTACTTCTACCATAGCGACCACTTAGGCAGCAGTTCGCTCATAACCGATGGCTCAGGGGCGGTAACGCAGCACTTGGAGTACGTGCCTTTCGGAGATGTATTTGTGGATGAACGCCGCTCTGCCACTTCGTGGACAACGCCGTACCTCTTCAGTGCCAAAGAGCGCGACGAAGAGACTGGTCTCACCTATTTCGGTGCGCGGTATTACGATTCGAGGACAAGTGTGTGGCTGTCTTCAGATGATCTTCGTGAGCAGTATCCGAATGTAAGCTCGTATATTTATTGTCTTGATAATCCGGTCCGTTTGATTGATCCTGACGGTAATAGTCCCAGAGGTGCGTCTTATTCAACTGCAATATTGGGTTGGTTAATCCCTCCAGCAAAAGCGAATACACCTGGGCAAATGATGCAAAAAGATGGCTTTCAGAGAAAAATAGGTCATGCTAGCTTAGACGCTGTTGGAATGTTGCCAATAGTTGGTGAATTTTTTGATGGATTCAATGGATTGCTTTACGGCGTTGAGGGAAATAAAACAGATGCTGCATTTAGTTTAGCTTCATGTTTACCTGTAATGGGATGGTTTGCAACTGGCGCAAAATGGACAAAGAATACCTTTAAACTTTCTAATAATGCATTGCATTTGACTTCAGGTCTTATTTTAAAATTAGGAAGTAAAGAAGGTAATAGATTGTCTCATGTGATGGCTCATTTTTCAAATGATTTGACCAAAAAGTTTCATGGAGTATTTACAATCAAAAAATCAGCGTTAGCAGAAACTTTGAATGAAGCATGGGATAATGTTCAAAAGAATGGAATTAAACCCATAGTAGATGAAAAAACAGGGAACTGGGTTTATGATGTCGCAATGAATAGAGAGGTAGGGATTGAAGGAGGTAAATTAGGTAGTGGGGAGGTTCTGGATAAAATTAAAATAGTAACTAAACCAAATACGACAGAGGTTATAACTGCTTTTCCTACAAAATAATGGCTATATTGAAACTAGTATGAATTTAGAATGTCTAAATTTCCAAACAGACATGAATAAGTTTATTACTAGTTTCATCTAATCATAATTGAAATAATTATTCTGATGAAAATAGAGGTGATTTATAATGTTGATAATAAGAATCAAGGTCATAAAGATATTAGTGTTATTATTCCCTTAATTAATGTGTGCGAGTCTGTCGATTCATATTACTTTGTTTTAGATAGAAGTTTTATGGTCGATGAGGAAACCAGTGACAAAGTGGCAAAAAGCCTTGTGAAAAATCTTAAATATTGGATAGAGGCTGTAACTCAGATGAAGGAAGGTGATACAAGCTACTTTCCTTTTGATTTGTCAGATGAATATGTTGGTTTTCTTATAGTTGATCAGGAAGATTGTATGATAAAAATAAGATATGGAGTCTCGCGTGAAGTTACTGGATGGAGTCTAAATGCTTACAGACCTGAAGAATTTTCATTAACTAAGCCAATCGATTATATTGGAGATGATGAATTGTTAATTAGTAAAAATGAGTTTATAGACGATGTCGAAAAATCAATTGAAAGAATTCAGAGAGGATGGTAGTATTCAAAATGGGAGAATCGAAATAGAAAAGCCTGGCATCGCCGGGGGGAATGCTCCAGATTTGGCGATGAATAGGTATTAATTGTAGATCAGGTTTGATTTGCAACGATGGAATAGAAGATGGTGGGTGTAAGCTCACCATTTTCTATTTTTAGGGGCTTAAAAAGTGAAATAGAGCATGATTAAGAACGGAAATGAGGCATTGTGCTCCAGATTTGGCGATGCGTACAAATGCGGAGCAGTACCACAACGTGAATGTAATCGCCACCACCTTCGAGTACGATCCTGCGAATCAGCTCCATGTGGTGACCGATGCTAAAGACGGTAAGACCGTATCGGAATATGACTTGGCAGGACACCGTACGCAGGTGACACACCCGGCCTCGGGAACGACGAAGTTCTATTACGATGCTGCCGGAAATCTCACAGGAAAGCAGACCGCTAACCTGTTACTGACAAGAGATACCATTATATACAAGTATGATTATAACAGGCTGAAGTCGATAAATTATCCGAAACACCCGGAGAATAATGTAAGTTATACGTATGGCGCGGCAGGGGCAGAATCAAACCGGGCAGGACGATTGGTGCTCCAGACAGACGGTAGCGGGGCGCAGGAGTTCCGCTACGGCAAGATGGGCGAGATCACTGAAGTGAAGCGTACGCTGGTGATTCCTAACCAGGCGGTGGCTACTTACACCACCAACTGGACGTACGACTCGTGGAACCGGGTACAGACGATGACCTACCCTGATGGCGAGATGCTAACCTATAACTACAATACCGGAGGATTGCTCAGTGGGCTCTCTGGTACAAAAGGCAGTGACACCTACACCTACTTGAGCAATATCGGGTACGACAAGTTTGAGCAGCGCACCTATATGAAGTATGGCAACGGGGCGGAGACCAATTACACCTACGACCCGCTCAATCGCCGGTTAGGCAACCTGAAGGTGCATGTTGGCAATGCTGACATCATGAACAATACCTACACTTACGACAACGTAAGCAATGTGATGGGTGTGACCAATACCGGAGTGGCTGCCAATGTATTGGGTGGTGCAATGGTGCATAATTACGGGTATGACGACTTGTATCGTTTGTCAACAGCTAACGGCACCTTTACCGGTGTAAACGGCAAAACGGCAAACTACACGCTGGCGATGGGTTACGACAACCTGCATAATATCACTTCGAAGAAGCAGGATATTCAGCAAACAGGCGTTCAATTTGCAGGAACGCTCAAGGCCGGATATAATTTATCGTATGCTTATGCCAATAATTCGCAACAAATCAGTAATATTGCAGACACAAGCTACCGCACTGAAAGTACCATTGCTAAAACAGCGAATCCCGATAGCTATCGGGAGCAAAACTACAGCTACGATGCCAATGGCAATCTACTCTGTGTAATCACCGGTACGAAGAATACCGATGGTTCCCTGATCAAGAACAATGAGCGTAAGCTCTTGTGGGACGAGGAAAACCGTTTGTTGGCTCTTTCAGATAATGGCTTTGTAAGCAACTACTGGTACGACGCAGCAGGAGAACGGACTGTGAAAGAGTCTGGCGATGGCGAAGGCGTATCGGTAAATGGAGTGCTCAGTGCTGGACGTACTGGTACGACTAACTTCACCGCCTACATCAGTCCATATACCGTAATCGGTAACGGTGGTCAGATGAGCAAGCACATCTATATTGGTTCCCAACGCATTATAAGCAAGCTGATGAATGGCGGTACGATGGCTGATCCTACACAAGCGCCTAAAGTCGCAAGTGTGGACTACACGGTTAAGTATGCTGACCTGGTGAATAAAATGAAAGTCCGTTATGACTCGTTGGGTGTTACTTATCGGGGAACAGATAACCGCAGTTCGTTCTATAAGCAGGTAAGTTCACCGGATAGGGAAAACCAGCAGTACTTCTTCCATTCCGATCACCTCGGCAGTAGTTCGCTGGTTACCGACCTTAGCGGTAATGTGGCTCAGCATATTGAATATGTACCATTCGGAGAAGTGTTTGTCGAGGAGCGCAATAATAGCTGGAGTACGCCGTATAAGTTCAATGCCAAGGAGTTGGATGAGGAGACCGGACTGTATTATTACGGGGCACGGTATTATAATCCGAGGACGAGTGTGTGGTTGAGTGTGGATCCGCTGGCGGAAGATTATCCTGGTATTGGTGCCTACGTTTATTGTTTAGATAATCCTGTAAAATTAATTGATCCAGATGGCCGTAGTACAAAAGTAGTAGGGAACGACAATGGGACTTATTCAGTCGTTGGAGGTAATTTGAAAGATAAAGACACTCGTATTTTTATTGTTGATAAGAATGATCAATCGAAGCAACTAGGAATATTAGGTAGATCAGCATCTATGACTACTTTTTATAGCGATGAAAAAGACTCAAAAGGAAATGATTTAGGATTTATGGGAACCATTAATCCTAAAGATAATAGTGGAAAAGAGTTCTTAAATACGATGCTTCATAATACACCTAATATGGGTGATTATATGTCAAATGCATCAAATGGAGAGCGTTATGATTTTAAATCAACAAATGGAACTGATAAACAGAAATATTCAAACCTTATAGATTATTACAGAGGGATGCCTTTAGGTAAAGATAAAGAAGGTTTAACTGTATATAGTTCTGGTAGAGAGATTGGAAATATTGTTGCTGGATTTGTTGCAGGATCAAATGGAATGTCTTGGCCTGCTAGTCGAATGGCATTTGATGCTCTCCAATCTAAAACAAATAGAAAACTTTCCATGGAAGGGATTCCTACACAAACAGGAGAAGCTATAGGCTGGAAATTAGGAAATTCTTTGCCTCCTCAAGTAAAAGTGACTAATCTTATTAGATCGACCCCAAGTACGTTAAGATATGCGGGTAGTGTTATCGGAAATTCAGTAAAAGGTTTTTTTAAATAAGAGCATATGAAGAAGATTTTTTTTGTCACGTTATCATTATCTTTTTGTCTGCTATTATTTTTTAAAGCTTGCAGGGTTGAAGAGAAATTATATTATATTTCAGAAGCTAGAATGTATATAAAACTGCAAAGAAATAGCTTGGATAAATATGCTACAATTTATTTTAGTCACAATCCAAACGGGCCATTTTCGGAACAATATGACTATTTACTTGTATTGGCAAATATACCAACTAACATCATTGTTAATTCTTATGAGAATGATAAATTAATTATACCTAGTGATGAAATTGGTATTGTAAATATTCATCAGAGGCTATTTTCAATTCAACGTTTAAAAAGTGAATTAAGTGACACTACTATTTATAAAAAACGAATTGGAACTGAGCCTAGAATCATAAAAAGTCCATATTATGGTATAACAATAACTGAGAATATTGAATATATGTCGAAGAAAAGACCCGGAGAAGACTTCTTTACAAAAATAAAGGAGTTAAAATAGGTGGGTAATGCTCCAGATTTGGCGATGAATAGGTAATTGATTGTAGATCAGGTTTGATTTGCAACGATGGAATAGAAGATGGTGGGTGTAAGCTCACCATTTTCTATTTTAGGCAATGCCGACATCATGAACAACACCTACACGTACGACAACGTAAGCAATGTAAAGGGTGTGACCAATACCGGAGTGGCTGCCAATGGATTGGGTGGTGCAATGGTGCATAATTACGGGTATGACGACTTGTATCGTTTGTCAACAGCTAACGGCACCTTTACCGGAGCCAACGGCAAAACGGCTAACTACACGCTGGCGATGGGTTACGATAACCTGCACAACATCACTTCGAAGAAGCAGGATATTATGCAAATAGGAGTTCAATTTGCAGGAACACTCAAGGCCGGATATAATTTATCGTATTCCTATGCGAATAATCCGCAACAAATCAGTAATATTGCAGACACAAGCTACCGCACCGAAAGCGCTATTGCTAAGACGGCGAAGCTGCAAAACTACAGCTACGATGCTAACGGTAACCTACTTTGTGTAATCACCGGTACGAAGAATACCGATGGTAAGCTAATTAAGAACAACGAGCGCAAGCTGCTGTGGGATGAAGAAAACCGCCTGCTGGCATTGTCTGATAATGGCTTTGTATCAAACTACTGGTACGATGCCGCCGGAGAGCGCACAGTGAAAACCTTTGGTGATGCACAGGGTGTTTCGGTAAATGGAGTGATTAGTGCAGCCACTACCGGTACAACTAACTTCACGGCGTATATCAGCCCGTACATGGTAGTAAACAACGGCGGTAATTACAGCAAGCACATATACATTGGCAGTCAGCGGATAACGAGTAAGGTGAGCGATTCGGGGATATTCGGCACAAGTCCGGTGACAACATCAGCCTTGCAGTCGAAGTATGCCATGCTGACCGCCAAGATCAAAACCCGCTACGATTCGCTAGGTGTGACCTACCAGGGTATTGCACAAACCGGAGGTTTGGAATCGAAAACGCCATCTGCTGGCAGCAGTCCGTACTTCTACCATAGCGACCACTTAGGCAGCAGTTCGCTCATAACCGATGGCTCGGGAGCAGTAACGCAGCACTTGGAGTACGTGCCATTCGGCGATGTATTTGTTGATGAACGCCGCTCTGCCAGCTCATGGACAACGCCGTACCTCTTCAGTGCCAAAGAGCGCGACGAAGAGACTGGTCTCACCTATTTCGGTGCGCGGTATTACGATTCGAGGACAAGTGTGTGGTTGTCGGTGGATCCGCTGGCGGAGAAATTCCCATCATGGAGTCCCTATGTTTATTGCTTTAATAATCCAGTAAAATTAATAGATCCAACCGGAAAAGCTCCTACACCTGCGGAAGCTGCAAGAATGGCCGCTCACGTATATGGAGACAAGCAGGATAATATTCTTGCAGGTGGTTGGAGGGTGTCAAATAGGGATTTTGGTTTGACAAGTAAGGATTTGAATAATTCATCGACCGGGTTAAAATCTGCTGTTTATGAAAGGGTTGTAAAAGGCAAGGTTACTGAATACACCTATGCAACAGCAGGGACAGAAGCTAGTTGGAAAGATGTTGGTGCGGATGTGAAACAGCCAATAGGCTTGTCTCAACAGTACGAAAAATCAGTTGATAATGCTAAACAGATTTCCAATATTATTGGGTCAACAGAGTTGACATTTACAGGGCACTCATTAGGTGGTGGAGAGGCGGCATTAAATGCCTTGGTAACAGATAGGAGTGCTGTCACATTTAATGCAGCAGGAATAAGTGATATTACTAAATTTGCGGAAGGTACTTGGAGAACGCCGTTTAAGTCTGAGGCTAAAATTGATGCTTACATTATGAGTACAGATCCTTTAAATAAGATCCAGAACAATACGTCATTGCCAGATGTAAATGGTAATAGACATATCTTAACTCCTACAGACTTACCATCTATCTATAATGGTCATAGTATGGATAATGTGTTAAAGAATTTTAGTGTTGATCCTTCAAAATACAGCATTCATGGTGGCGGCAGTTCATGGTAAGAAAATATATACGGCAAGGCTGGTGATAGCTCTCTTTTTATTTTTGCTTATTACATCATGTAATAACAGAGAGACAATTGTTGACAAGGGTTCTCTTACAGGGGATGATTACCGTCTTTTTCAAAACACGCCGGCTTGGGAGTTAGCCAAAGCGGTACAAGATGATAATGTGAAGAAGATAACTGAAATAATAGCTAAGAATCCACAACTTGTCAACTACCAAGAACCAAAGTATGGTAGTACTTTGCTGATGCTTACAGTTAGGAATCAACAATATAAATCATTTGACTTGTTATTGAAGAATAATGCAGATGTTAATGTTCATGAGACTTATGAAGGATCAACTGTTTTAATTGAATCTTGCAAGTCTAAATATTATGATAGTAAATATGCGGAAGCTTTATTGAAATATGGGGCAAATGTAAATGAAACGCAAACGGATATTGAAAATCAAGATAAAACTAAAACGGCATTGATGGTAGTGGTTAAAACGGGTAATTTAGATTTGGTTAAACTTTTAGTATTGAACGGAGCTAATATAAATTACAAGAATGAATTTGGTCAATCGGCGTTAAGTGAGTGTGTTATGCAAGAAAAATATGAAGTTGCTATTTTCTTACTTCGAAATGGAGCCGATTATAAACAGCCAATATTCTATCGCCCTGGAGACAGTGCTGATTATAATCCAGAAAAAGATAAGCCGATGTATTTAGTAGATGTATTGCGTGAGGATTTTTTTGAATTAGATACGGAAGAATACAAATATAAAATGCAGATAGTTGATTTTTTAAAGAGCAATGGTATAGATTACAGAGCAACGCCAATACCTGAGTATATCAAGAGAAAAGCCCAAGATAATTACCCGAATAATTGGAAAGAGTATCTGGAAAAATATTGATCTTTGATCAATAACCTATAACAGAAAAGCCCGGCACCGCCGGGCTTTTCTGTTATAATGCAGCTACATTCTTCTGAAAGAACTCTTTCCCCCCCCCGTCGCACCGGATATAAAACCGTAGAAAAATGATGTACCGTCGGGGCGTGATCTGTGATCCGCCCCTTCGTTATGTATGTCGGGCATGGTTCTTCTACTGGCAGGGTGTAAGTCCCTGCACACGCCGAGTTGAAAGGAAGTGTTAGCGAATGGCAAGGGTGTCATCCGTGAGGACGAATCTGAAAGAAGCCATCAGCAAAGTTAGCGTACTGACGCACAGAAATTTGATACAAGGCTGTCAAGCGAGGGTGAGCGAGCATTGGATTGCGTATAGCCCGAAAATCAACCGTAATCGCAGACAGTAAATCAAGCAGAACCTAACGAAAGAGAAGAGCCTTATCCCGAGAGATCTTGCATCGTGTCCCTACGGACAAAGTGATTAGCGATAATTGCCGATATGATGCAAGAAGTCAGCAGAGGACATAGTAGTCGAGACAGGAACAGTCTGGACGAAGGTCTGAATCCCGGTTCGGCGTAAGGTGTAACCCAGATCGCAGTAGGCTGGCGAAGGCCGTTTGGCGAAGCGTCTCGCTTCGCCATTGCCCCCGTCTTGCCGGATTTATTGCAGAAAAGATAGTGAGCGTGGTTAAGGCGGATCTGTGATCCGCCTTTCAACTATTATAAGGATTTGAAATCCGTAAACAAAAGAAAAACAGATGGATATAGCAAACAGGATCACAAGTGAGGTCTGGTTTGTGACTGACACAGTAGTGGATTGGGTAGATATATTTACCCGTCCAAAATACAAGCATATCATCATCGAGTCGTTGCGGTATTGTCAGGAACAGAAAGAATTAATCATATATGCGTGGGTGCTGATGACGAATCATTTGCATATGATTGTCGGTTCTGAGGGTGAAAATAAAGTGTCAGATATCATGCGCGACTTCAAGAAGTTTATGAGCAAAGAAATTCTTCGTACCTTGCAGACAGATGGTCAAGAGAGTCGGCGGGAATGGATGCTCTCCCGATAGCTATCGGGACGTTTCGAGTATGCCGGTCGGAATGATAAAAAGATCAAGAACTATCGTTTCTGGCAGGAAGGGAATGATCATCAAGAGTTTTTCTTAGCGGAATATTTCGATCAAAAGCTGAATTATATCCACAACAATCCGGTTACGGCTGAGTTTGTTAATCGTCCGGAGGAATACCGGTATAGTTCGGCGATTGATTATGCGGGAGGTCTAGGTTTGCTGAAAGTAATGGTGGTTTAGTTTGTTGTCGGATTTTAAATCCTCATAATATATAAGAGGCGGGATTGCATCCCGATGGCTATCGGGACCCGCCGACGGTGCCGCAGTTTTTATGGGTATATCCGGAGGGACGGGGGGGAAATCTGGAGCCGCTTTCTATTTGGAAATAAGCCGTTTTCAGGATGAAATCTTTATATTTGTTTATCAAATCCAGAATGGCTTATGAGTACCGGTTATCGTGGATATTATTCCGGAAATAATGCCCGTGGAGAAGATCGGATTAATGCGGTCTGTTCGGTGATATTTTTTGTTTAATGTTTGAGGATTGCAAGTCTGGAGACTTGCTTTTAACCGGACGAAGTCTGGAGACTTCGCCCAACGGCCTACTGCGGTTTTGTTTCTGTTACAGATTAGGGAACAGACTACAGAGAACGAGGCTTTTTGTTTTTCTATTTAATTAAATACAGAGACTCAGGTAATTACAATTTCACCGAATATTGAAGTAGGAATAAATGCGATATATGCTTTGAATGAACAAACAAATAATCAGGTGAATCATACCGATATTCGAAAGTGAAATTCTTGAAGTTAAATCCAGCTCCAGCAGCGAAACTTGATTCACATACTGAATAATCCTTTATGGCTGTTTCCGTTGTTTTAGACGTAAGATTATCATACGGATCGGGATATTTGTGTTCTATTACGGCTGTATTCTTTTTCTTTAATGCAATGGATATAACCGGACCAACATTAAAAAATCCGCTAAAGTTCCTCCATTTAATAACTCGGAAACGTGGCAAATTGCTAATCTTCAGAT
Organism: Bacteroidales bacterium; assembly: GCA_963668555.2. Taxonomy (GTDB): domain Bacteria; phylum Bacteroidota; class Bacteroidia; order Bacteroidales; family UBA7332; genus CAXXIC01. The sequence continues at coordinate 595,235 of CAXXIC010000001.1, read as the reverse complement.
AACTAATATCAAATAGAGTCGTTGAACGGAAGGTATATGTATACCTTCCTTCAGTGTATCTTCCAATATATTTGTATGGTGTGAACAATAATTCCTGATATAATGAAAACCGTTGATTGAATGCCGGGAAAATATACTCGACATTCAATCCGACGTTCATCCGACCAGGATCTTTAAAATCTGTATCGAGATACTCAAATCCATCTAAGCGACGGAATGTCAATTTACTTGAAGTTAGCCCTAACGTAATTCCTGCTTTCACACTTATCTTTAAACTAGCACTCTTTGATTTATAAAGCGATTCTTTCTGCCCGGGAAGCATATTGTATTTGTTCACAAGACTAACTATATCGCTATCATAAAAATCTGTCTTCTCAATATCTGGATACATTATCACTTTGTCACTGAAGAATTTCTTAAATTGTTCTCTGAAAATGAACTCCTGTTGTGCAAAGATTCTCCCATTCGCGCGTACCTCTTCGACTCGATAAATCAATTCCTCTAAATCATGATCCCTCTCTATATAGTAATGCTTGTCGTTTATTTGATCTACATATGCGTACAAATTAACATCACCACGCACATAAGTACGGAGAAAGTGACACTCCATAGGCAACGAGTCCAACTCTACAACCGATTTTAATTTGCTATGAACCTTTACATTCCTGCAAACAAAGAGCTCTTCTTTGTATTTAAATCCTTTGATTTGATCAGGACTATATTTTGAATAATTGTTATCTGCAATACTCTTAAAACTGATTAAATCAGTTGTTTCAATTATTGTGTTGAGTTTTACTTGCCCGTAAACCGTATCATTCAGGCTGGTGATAATATAATCAGAAGTTCTGTCTTTGGCGAACAATGTCTGAGTGCAATCAATGATCATTGCCAGTGAAAGAAAAAAAAGTAACCTTTTTGTCATAATATTGATTTTAAATTTTACGCCCAACCCATAATACTACATTTAAGTATATTATTTACCCTTATAAACATTAATAGTAAGATATACCAACTATATACAACGATTGATAAAAGCACCTCAAATATACTATTTTATTATAAAATAACACACCCTTCGTTAAGCGTAGCGTGCAAAAGTAGCGAGTGCCGTTGGGCGAAATGTCCACACTTCGTTCAGTTAGAAGCCGGCCTCCGGCTGGCAATAGATCGCGCAGCGAAAATGTATAAAACGGTTTCAGTCCACAAGATTGAAGCCGTTTTTGTTTCTATAGTAAAGCCGAATTGAATTGCGACAAAAAGCAGAAGTCACGCTTCACCATATCGGTTACAATTAAGAATGCTGTACGTTTTTGTAATAATCCTGTATGATTGTACCCTCTGCTTCCTTGTGAACAAAACTATTTTTGTACCTGTCGATTTTCGGAACATCTTAATTACGCGTCAAGCGGCCTGGAGCCGTTGAACGCTAGCGCCCCACACCGGGCAGCGGCTCTATCCCGAATAGCTATCGGGACGCTTGCCAAAGCCAAACTGCCCTGGAGAAGGAAGGGATAATAACACAAAGAGCATAAACCTTTATATGCAGAGGATGTCCCAAAAGTCAGAAAGAAGAAACATGAAAAATAGGAATGCCCTATGAATGTATTATCAAAAAACACAATAATGAGATTAAAGTCTTTTTGTCTTGCAGCTCTTTTAATCGCTGTATCAGTCAATAGTATTGCACAGGAAGCTGAACGAAATACGGCTTTCGCTAACTATCATCGCTATTATAATGATGGTCAGAAAGTAAAGAATGCAGAGAAAGAAAAATCGGTCCGGAATTATCGTGAGTATTTTTCCACTCAGGCCTATCGTCTTTCATCGCTTAGTTCTACAAAGAAAAGCGGTCAGGAATATCTTTCATTACTCACTGACGATGGCCGCTTTTCGGATTTGATGCAACAAGAGCAAAGAATCTATGATCAGAAGTTATTGCAAACCACTTATTCTTCGACAAACAATGACGTTGCCTTATTCCTTACCGAAGCTTACAACCGCATATGGAAAATAGCGGAAGCCTATCGGAAGGGGGAGTTAAGCAAAAAAGATGCGTTGTGTGACAAATATCTTAAGGCAATTATTCTTTATGGTAATATTGAAACCGGACGCCCCAACAATAATACCGCTACCCGTTTCCATGCTTCGTGTTTCGCCATTCCTACAGCAGCTGTGAATACTTATTTCGCTTTTCTGAAGCAGATGGATGATGTTGAGGCCGGTAAGAATAAAAACGCTCTGTTAAAGGATGCCTGCGATATGTTGAAAACCGTAGCCTTACAGGCCTGGACACAACCTTTCCGCAACGATGAAACCGATAATAATGTGGTTCAGATTGAACGTTTCAGAAATCACGTCTGGTGGGTAGGCGGCAATGCATTGGCATATCGCTCCTTGCTTCCGGTGGCATTTATGTATAAATCAATACCGATGGTCGATGTATTGTCGGAAGTCTGCCAGAGAGGCATCAGCATGACTTCTCAAAACACGTTCAACAAAACTTTCTGGACTGAAGGTTTCACTGTCGATGGAGCAGGATGGGGGCATGGCAAGCAATGTCTGGTATGGGGATATCCGATTGACGGTACCTCCAATGCATTGGCAATACTGAGTACTTTGAAAGGGTCGCCCTGGGCAAAACAGTTGACGCGGGAGAATGTCGATGCTTTATTGAATTTTTTCCGTGGGAGCAACTGGTATTATTATAAAGGGTACAACTTGCCTTGTCTGGATCGTTCATCCATGCAATATGATGTGGAAAGTAAGCCGATTCGTTATTCCGGGATGATGAAGTCGCTGCTAACCGATTGGCAGGACTCTTTTACCCCGGAAGAGCAGGTCGAACTGATGCAATTGACGCAGGAATCTTCGGTGAACGATATTAACATGACCAATTATAAAGACGGAAGTTATAGCGGAACCCGATGGTTCTTCAATAACGATGACCTGATCAGGAAAAACGGCAATTACCATATCCTGGTCAACATGGCATCTGTCCGTTGTGATGGCATTGAAAGCGCAACCAACTTTGCCGATGAATACAACTTCTTCACGGCTGATGGCATGACCTTCTTTCAGAAAAAAGGCGATGAGTATCGTAAAATAATGGGAGGTTGGGATGTAACGGCTTCACCGGGAGTCACGGCGCGTGAAGGAATGGAGAAACTGACTCCGGTTACCAACTGGCGCGGATATTGCAGCAAATACAACTTCGCGGGTGCTGCGACCCACGGTGGAGACAATGCTGTGGCCGGATTTATCTTCGAAAAAATGAATGCTTCTGATAAAAAGGATGTAAATGATAACGGTACAAACGCAGGCAAGAATCCGACCTTGTATGGCGTGAAAGCGTATAAATCATACTTTATGCTGGGCGATTATTTTGTGGCGCTTGGTGCCGGAGTTACCAATCTGCATCCTGAGATGGAAGGAACAATCCATACGACAATCGACCAGACCGTTAAGGAAAATGAGGTTTTCGTCATTCAAAATGGGACAGTACACCCTACAACCGAAGGCGTTCAATCGTTTATTAAAAACGGAAAACCGGTTTGGGTAGCCCAAAAGAATAAATTTGCCTATACTATTCTGCCTGAATATACTCAAAACGCATCATTTATTTGCGAAAGCAGGAAAGCCGATTGGGTGAAGATGAACAATGCGAATGAAAAGATGAAAAAACTGCCTGTTACAACGGATATCCTTCGCTTATGGGTCGATCATGGACCAAAAGTTAACAACGGAACATATGGATATGTGGTCTATGCCGGAAAAGATATTCCGGCACAAGCAATGCCTTTCACCGTGTTGCGCAACGATACGCTGATTCAGGCTGTACGGTCAGCAAATCAGAACGTGACCGAAGTTGTTTTCTACCAGGCTAATACCCTTCTGACTGCTAAAGATATTTCATTAACGGCTTCTGCTCCGTGTGTTGTGCTACTAGAAGATAGAGGCAATGAATATGCAATTTCCGTAACGGATCCCACGATGAATGCTTCCCTGAAACAGATTGTTCTGACTTTCGGAGGAAAGAAAATCAATGTGGATATGCCTCAGGGTGAATATTGCGGTAAGCCGGCTTCAATCAAAATGCCCAAATAAACCTCTCAGGAAGAGACTTGATAAAGCAAAGTTGAAAAATAAATATGGTTATACAATGGAAGATTTAAAGTTAGTGATTGGGAATTTCTGCAATGATGGTGCTGTTCTAAAAATTACTCCATTTGGTCAGGGGCTGATCAATAATTCCTACAAGGTAGAGTTGCAGGATAGTTCAAAGGAATACGTTCTTCAAAAGATCAATCATCATATTTTCAAAGATGTTGATCTGTTACAGAGCAATATAAAGCGCATAACCGATCATATTCGTCATAAATTGATGGAGGCCGGAGCATCGGATATTGACCGGAAAACACTGACTGTGATTCCGACAACTGATGGAAAGCTCTACTATTTCGATGGAGAAAATTACTGGCGCATGACTTTGCTGATTCCCGATTCAACAACTTTTGAAGCGGTGACTCCCGAATACGCTTATTACGCCGGAAAAGCTTTTGGTCAGTTTCAATCGATGCTGGCTGATATTCCGGGTGAGCCTTTGGGTGAAACAATTCCGAATTTCCACAATATGGAGAACCGTATGGAGTCTTTCCGCGTAGCGGTGAAAAACAATGTAGCCGGACGTCTGGATGAAGTAACTGACCTGGTGGCGGAAATTGAAAAACGGGCCGACGAGATGTGTCAATGCGAACGCCTTTTCCGCGAAGGAAAACTTCCCAAACGCATCAACCACTGTGACACAAAGGTCAATAATATGCTTTTCGATGCAGAAGGTAATGTATTATGTGTTATCGATCTGGATACGGCTATGCCCGGATTTGTCATGTCCGATTTTGGTGATTTTATGCGTACGGCAGGTAATACCGGAAGAGAAGACGATCAGGACCTGGACAAGATTAACTTCAATATGGGGATTTTTAAATCATACACCAAAGGTTATCTGGAATCAGCTAAAAACTTTCTTACGCCACTTGAAATAGAGTTACTGCCTTTTGGAGCCAGACTTTTAACTTACATGCAGTTAACCCGTTTCCTGGCGGACTATCTTAATGGCGACACTTATTACAAAATAAACAGTCCATTGCATAACTTGCAACGTTCTAAGGCTCAGTTTAAGCTTTTGCAAAGTATTGAGGAGCATTATCCAGAGATGCAAAACTTTATCGCAACTACCATTTGAATTAAACCGTTAATAAACTAATTTATGAGACTAATTATCCAACCCGATTATACAGGTATATCAGACTGGGTAGCAAACTATGTCGCTACCAAAATCAGGGAGTTTTCACCAAATGCAGAACGTCCCTTTGTATTAGGTTTGCCTACAGGCTCCACCCCTCTGGCAACCTACAAGCGGCTTATTGAGCTTCATCAGGAAGGCCTTGTTTCGTTCAGGCATGTGATTACGTTCAATATGGACGAATATATTGGAATCCCCAGGGAGCACCCACAGAGTTATCACAGCTTTATGTGGGATAATTTCTTCAGCCACATCGATATTCTGCCCGGGAATACTCATTTGCTGGATGGCAATGCAGCCGATCTCCAAGCCGAATGTCAGGCCTATGAAGACAAGATCAAGAGCGTAGGAGGCATTCATTTGTTTTTGGGTGGTATAGGCCCTGACGGGCACATCGCCTTCAATGAACCCGGTTCTTCGCTACAATCGCGCACCCGCGTTAAGACTCTCACCCAAGATACAATTATCGCCAATTCCCGGTTTTTTGATAACGATATCACAAAGGTGCCTAAGTGTTCGCTAACCGTTGGTGTGGCGACCGTGATGGATGCCAAGGAGGTTCTGATCATGGTGAACGGACACAGCAAATCCCGTGCTTTACGCGAAGCCGTGGAGGGTTCGATTAATCATATGTGGACCATTACAGCATTGCAGATGCATCCTAAGGGGATTATTGTGTGCGACGAAGCCGCCACCGAAGAACTGAAAGTCGGTACATACCGTTATTTTAAAGAGATTGAACGCAAACAACCAGATGCTGAAGCGATGTATAATAATTTGAAAATATGACAATGAGCTGTTGTATAAATATTTGACGAAGTGTTATTTTATTTTCAGATTACCCCAATTTTTAAAATTTGAATAAAGATGCAATACGATTTAAGTTCAAAAATTACATTAGAACGCATACCGGAGCGTTACTATCGCTCGACAGACGCCATAGAGAGTCTCCGACAAACCCGTTACGAAAAGCTGCGTACGGATATCTATACCGGTGAAAAAGAAGGAGCGCGTGCTATAGCCCTCGATATCGCCTCTCTGATTCGGGACAAAGAACGTCAGGGCGAACGTTGTGTTTTAGGCCTCTCGGGGGGCTCTTCTCCGTTGAGCGTTTACGAAGAGTTGGTCAGGATGCATCAGGAAGAAGGTTTGAGCTTTTCAAATGTGGTGGTCTTTAATGTGTCTGAGTTTTATCCTGTTTCTTCCGGCGAACACCATTCCAATACCCGCCTGCTGCGCGTTAACTTGTTGGATAAAGTGGATTTCCGCCCTGAAAATTTCTACACCCCGGATTCCACGATCAACCGCTCAAGTGTTTACGACTTCTGTCGGGGCTATGAGCAACAGATTGAGCAGAACGGAGGCTTAGACCTGGTATTGGTGAGTGTGGGTGTTATAGGCAATATCGCATACAACGAGCCGGGCTCGCAAGTGAGTACAACCACCCGCCTGATGCTGTTGGATGATGCTTCGCGCCGCGATCTGAAGCGCTTCTACAGCTCTGTCTCTGAAGTTCCGGTCAGTGCGATCACAATGGGTCTTTCTACACTGCTGAATGCGGGACGCGTCATTCTGATGGCCTGGGGCGAACACAAGTCGAATATTCTGAAAGAGGTGATCGAAGGCAAGGCCGATGACAGCGTACCAGCTTCGCTGCTACAGTTGCACAAAGATGCGAAGGCGGTGATCGACCTGAGTGCGGCACAACAGTTGACGCGCCTGAGTCACCCGTGGTTGGTCGGCCCCTGCGAATGGACCGACAAGCTGATTCGTCGCGCCATCGTATGGCTCTGTGCCCAAACCGGCAAGCCGATTCTGAAACTGACCAACAAAGATTACAACCAACACGGATTGGATGAATTGTTGGCTTTGTACGGATCAGCCTACAATATGAACATCAAGATCTTTAACGATCTCCAACATACAATCACGGGATGGCCGGGAGGAAAACCTGATGCGGACGATACCAATCGTCCGGAACGTGCCAAACCGTACCCGAAACGTGTACTGATCTTCAGTCCGCACCCCGATGATGATGTCATTTCCATGGGTGGAACTTTCCAGCGATTGGTGGATCAGCATCATGAAGTGCATGTGGCGTATCAAACCTCGGGAAATATTGCCGTGGGCGATGAGGAGGTGATTCGTTACGTCTCATTGATGCAAAATATTGTAGAGCGTTTCGATGCGGGCAATGAGGCGGTATCTGCCAAATATGCCGGGATTCTGCGTTATTTGAAAGAAGAAAAACAGCCCGGTGATCTGGATACGGCAGATATTTTGTATCTGAAAGGCCGGATTCGCAGAGAAGAAGCGCGCACGGCATGTCGTTACAATGGCGTGAAACCCGAAAATGTACACTTCCTGGATTTGCCGTTCTATGAGACGGGAAAAGTACAAAAAGGAAAACTGACCGAAGCAGACATTCTCAAAGTGATGGCCTTGCTGGAGGAGACGCAACCGGATCGGATCTTTGTTGCAGGTGACCTGGCCGATCCGCATGGAACGCATAAAGTATGTCTGAATGCAGCTTTGGGTGCCATCGAAGAACTAAAAGCTAAGGAGTGGATGAAAAATTGCCGAATCTGGATGTACCGTGGAGCCTGGGCAGAGTGGGAGATCGACCATATAGAGATGGCGGTACCGATGAGTCCGGAGCAGTTGCGTCGCAAACGTAATTCCATCCTTAAACACCAATCGCAAATGGAAAGCGCTCCGTTCTTAGGTGATGATGAGCGTCTGTTCTGGCAGCGTGCGGAGGATCGCAATCAGGCTTCTGCACAACTCTATCACAGTTTAGGTCTGGCATCTTATGAAGCGATTGAAGCATTTGTTGAGTACAAAGTTGTCCAATAGATTGGCGTTAGAATCAAAACATACAATAGGAAATACATAAATCAATTATAAAAAGAGGGTGTTCCAAAAATCAAAAAGAAGAAACTAAACGCGAAGGTGCTAAGACTCAAAGGATTTATTTTTAGATATATATTCCTTTGCGCTTTAGCGACTTTGCGTTCAATTCAGACTTTTGAGACAACCTCCTGAATTTAAAAATATGAAACCGACTTTATTGATATTAGCAGCAGGGATGGGGAGTCGCTACGGCGGATTGAAACAATTGGATGAACTTGGCCCGAATGGCGAAACCATCATGGATTATTCGATTTACGACGCGATCAAAGCCGGCTTCGGAAAAGTAGTATTTGTGATACGCGAAAGCTTTCAAGAAGATTTTAAAACTGTAGTTCTGAATAAATTCAAAGGAATTATAGATACCGAAATTGTTTTTCAGGAGATAAACAACGTACCTGAAGGATATAGTTATATTCCGGAGCGTGAAAAACCCTGGGGCACAAATCATGCTGTTTTAATGGGTAGGGATGTTATAAAAGAACCATTTGCAGTGATCAATGCCGATGATTTCTATGGGCAGGAATCGTTTGCTGTTTTGGCCGATTTTTTAAGAGAAGTTGCCGGCAAAGAAAACAAATATTGCATGGTCGGCTATCGGGTAGGTAATACCTTGTCGGAAAGTGGTGCAGTCAGCCGTGGTGTTTGTGATGTTGATGATAATAGTTTTCTCAGAAATATTGTAGAGCGTACACACATAGAATCAAAAAATGGTGTGATCGTTTACAAAAATGAAGACGGAGAGGATGTTTCGATTTCAGAGAATATACCTGTGTCCATGAATATGTGGGGTTTTACACCCGATTATTTTGAGTATTCAATAGATTTCTTTAAGTCGTTTTTAGTCGAAAATGGGCAAAAACTTAAATCGGAGTTTTACATCCCTATGGCTGTAAATAATCTGATTGTTCAGGGAAAAGTAACCTGCAACGTATTGGATACGCCTTCAAAGTGGTTTGGCGTAACTTATTCTGAAGACCGCCCGCAAACGGTAAAAGAAATTTCTAAATTAATCAGTCAGGGAAAATATCCTGCAAAATTATTTTAATAGAAGAATGGCAAAAATATTAGTAACAGGGGGGACAGGCTATATCGGTTCGCATACAGTTGTGGAACTTCAGAATGAGGGTTATGATGTAGTGATTGTCGACAATCTATCCAACTCCAATATCGGGGTTCTCGATAGGATTGAAAGAATCACGGGGATACGTCCCGGGTATGAAAACCTCGATTGTGTTGACTTCACCGGAATGAATCAGTTGTTCGAAAAGCACAAGGATATTAAAGCGATCATTCATTTTGCGGCAAGTAAAGCGGTTGGCGAATCTGTAGAACAACCATTACTGTATTATCGAAATAACCTGGTTTCGTTACTCAACCTGTTGGATTTGATAGAGATTCATAAAATCTCGAATTTTGTTTTTTCATCGTCATGCACTGTTTACGGCCAACCCGATGTGTTGCCTGTGACGGAAGCCGCACCGATCAAACCGGCCCTTTCGCCCTATGGAAATACCAAGCAAGTAGGAGAGGAGATTATTAGGGAAACTATTTATGCCAATAAAAATTGCCGAAGCATTATTTTACGTTATTTCAATCCTATCGGGGCACACCCTTCAGCTGAAATAGGTGAATTGCCCAACGGCATCCCGAATAATTTACTGCCATTTGTTACCCAGACAGCTATTGGACTGCGCAAAGAGTTGCTCGTATTTGGGGACGATTACCATACTCCTGATGGTTCATGTATCCGCGACTATATTAATGTGGTAGATTTGGCTAAGGCTCACGTAATTGCCGTAAAGCGAATGTTGAGTAACCAAATAAACGGGTCGATCGAAACCTTTAATCTGGGAACAGGACGTGGCCTTTCGGTACTTGAAATTATTAGGGATTTTGAAAAAGTAAACGGAGTTAAAGTTCCTCACAGGATTGTAGGACGTCGCGAAGGTGATATAGAGAAAGTGTGGGCTGATCCCTCCTATGCCAATAATGTCCTGGGGTGGAAAGCTGTAGAAACGGTCGAAGACACCTTGCGCAGTGCATGGGCGTGGGAACTTAAACTGAAGAAGTAGAGGTACATTTCTATAATCAGGAATAGACAAAATAATCATTAATCAATCAGGTATAAGTAGGTCAATGAAATTAGTTTGTATTATTTGTCCCCGGAGGAACAAAGTTCATACCACAATTTTTTACTGTTCAGACCCCCAAACCCCCAATCCCGATGACTATCGGGAGGGGGCTGTAACGCAGTTCTGAACATGAATATTAGCACATTTAATTAGCTTTTTTACCTGATTAACGTTGTGATTGCACCACCCCTCCCCACTTTGGGGAGGTCGGGAGGGGTCGGTAATCGAGAATATAATTCATACTTTAATATAAACTAAATTGATTCATCCACTTATAATTCATATATGACTTTAATCAAATCAATTTCAGGAATTCGAGGCACTATAGGTGGTGCAAGTGGCGACGGTTTAAGCCCTCTCGATATTGTCAAGTTTACAGCAGCTTATGCTACTTTCATTCGACAAAGCAACTCGAAAAACAAGATTGTAGTTGGACGAGATGCCCGCATTTCGGGTGAAATGGTTTCTAATGTAGTGATTGGAACACTCATGGGGATGGGATTCGATGTTGTGAATATCGGATTGGCAACTACGCCCACAACCGAGCTGGCTGTAACTATGCTTCAGGCTGCCGGTGGAATTATCCTGACAGCCAGTCACAATCCGAAACAATGGAATGCATTGAAGCTGTTGAATGAAAAGGGCGAATTTTTGAACGCAGCAGAAGGAGAATCTATTCTTCAGATTGCAGCGGATGAATCTTTCGTTTTTTCCGAAGTTGATACCTTGGGGAAAGAATCTAAAGATGATTCGTTTAACAAGAAACATATTGACGCGGTATTAGCTCTTGACTTAGTCGATGTCGAAGCTATACGCAAAGCTGATTTCCGTGTGGTAATTGATTGTGTGAATTCGGTCGGCGGTATTGTTATTCCTGAACTTCTTGACGCTCTCGGGGTTAAACATGTAGAGAAGTTGTATTGCGAACCCAACGGACAGTTTCCTCACAATCCAGAACCCTTGCCGGAGCATTTGACTGAAATAGCTTCCGCTCTGAAACAAGGAAAAGCGGATGTGGGTTTTGTGGTGGATCCTGATGTGGACCGGTTAGCTGTAGTCTGTGAAAACGGTGATATGTTCGGTGAAGAATACACCTTAGTATCAGTTGCCGACTATGTACTGTCAAAAACACCGGGCAACACGGTTTCCAATTTAAGCTCTTCCCGCGCATTGAGAGACGTAACCCGCAATCGTGGGCAGAAATATGAAGCGGCAGCTGTCGGTGAAGTGAATGTCGTAGCAAAGATGAAATCGACTAATGCTATCATTGGTGGTGAAGGAAACGGCGGAATTATTTATCCGGCAAGCCATTACGGACGTGATGCATTGGTCGGGATTGCTCTGTTCTTGTCCCAGCTAGCAAACAGTGGCAAAAAAGTGAGCGAGTTACGTGCTACTTATCCTCCCTATTTTATAGCAAAACAAAAAGTAGAACTGACTCCGGCTATTGATGTGGATGCCATTCTTGATCAGATTAAAAAGAAATTTGACCGGTATGAGGTGAATACGATCGATGGGGTAAAGATTGATTTCCCCGAAAAGTGGGTTCATTTACGGAAATCAAATACAGAACCGATTATCCGGATATATGCCGAAGCTTCAACCATGGAATTGGCAAAAGAATTTGCTGATGAAATTATGGCTGTAATTGAATCTCTTGCAAGAAAATAAACATTCAAAGTATGAGCAAGAAAATTTATACAGCAGTCCTTATATCTGCAATAACAGCGTTTAGCTTTGCTTATCCCGGTAAGATTTCACCACTTAGCAATCTGCCTTCCAGGCAATCTTCTAAGTTAAGAAGCTCAACTTCTGCTTCCTCCATCGAGACTCATAACAGCGCTAATACTACACAATACCAGAGTGGGCTTGATTTCCAAGAGTTTACCCATCCCTCGCTTATCTCTTTCGAAGAATCGGCATTTCCACTCAAAGCGAATGCATCTTCAGCATTGACGATTACCGGAGAACACTACAAGCACGGCACGCATTCTGTCGTTTGGAGTTGGAAAAAGCCGAATGCGCAAATCTCGATTCAACAACCCATTGGTTATCTCTCGAAAAATCCCGATCCGAAGGAATCAGCGCTCTCTACCTTTGTCTTTTGGGTGTATGGCAAGAAGGCTCTGCCGGCACAATCGATGCGTTTCGAATTCCTGAAAAAAGGAAAAGTTTGTTGCTGGTTCGACTACGGGATGAACTTCACGGGCTGGCGCGGAGCCTGGGTCGCTTTTGATCGGGACATGCAGGGACATCCCGAAGAGGGTATGGATGAGTTGCGTATCACTGCACCCAACGTAGCTTCAGGTGAAGTTTTATTCGATCATATCATTCTATCCTCTTTTCAGGATATCCGCCAGCATACTGCCGATTTTCAGGCACCATATATCAATAAGAATACGACCAGCCATTGGTTGGTTTTGATGAAATCCTGGAAGAACCGCTTTGATCTGCCCGTCAATAATGGACTTAGTGATTCTGAAATAAAAGGATTGAATGCTGTAGAAGCTAACCTGACGAAGCAAGTTTTGCCAAAAAAAACTGTAAACATGGATCAACTCCGTCGCCGTTTTCAGAGTTACAATATCCTGAGCAATCCGGATGGAACGGTTACCGGAAAGCCCATATTCTTTGAGCGTTATGCCGAAACCTATTACAGCCTGGGAGGAAAACGCAGTACCGATATTTTTGATGCATCGGGTCGGTCTTTGAGACAAGCCAATGATTTGCTATATAATCTGGCTATTGCTTACCATCGTACTAAAAATGTTTCGGAGAAAGAGGAGATTGCTTCCATGTTTGTCACGTTCGCCAGGCACATGACCGATCAGGGATTTGCAGCCGGCAGTGCTTTGGGTACACTCCACCACCTTGGATACAGCATTCGCAACTATTATCCGGCCATGTTCCTGATGAAAGATGTTTTGATAAAAGCAGGTCTCGATGAGACGATTCAGCAATCGATGGAATGGTTTGCCGGAACGGGTGAAGTCAAATTACCTCCGGTGGAGCCGGGTGTCGATATTGATGCTTTCAATACGGCTCTTATCGGTCGTCTGGCTGGTATCCTGATGATGAAAGATTCTCCCGAAAAGGTGACTTATCTCAAATCGTTCAGCCGCTGGGCAGATAACGGACTGAAAATTGCCGAAGGATTGGCTCCTGCATTTAAATCAGATGGAACCATTTATCATCACTGTAATCATTATCCGGCTTATGCGGTAGGGGGGCTCGACGGAGCTGTGGCTGCGGTAACGCTTTTGGAGAATACTCCTTTTGCGATTTCGCAATCGAGTCACGAAAACCTGAAACAGTCGTTGCTTGCTTTCCGTTTCTATTGCAACCTTACGGAATGGCCTCTGTCACTTTCCGGCCGGCACCCGGATGGAGAAGGCAAACTCATCCCGGCGCACTATTCACAGTTGGCTTTAGCCGGTTCACCCGATGGTAAAGAGAAAATTGATAAAGAGTTGGCTTCGGCTTATATGCGACTGACGCAAGGGAAGGATGATGAATTTAACCGCATTTTCCGTGCCCAGTCTCTTACTCCTGAGCTTTCTCCCGTAGGAAACAGAACGTTTCCCTATTCCTGCCTAATGATCCATCGCCGCAATGATTGGATGGTTTCAGTCAGAGGATTCAGTCGTTACCTTTGGAATAGTGAGACTTACGAAAAGGCAGGATTGTATAGTCGCTATCTCGATTTTGGTAATATGCAGATAATGGCTTCCGGCAACCCGGTCAGCAATTCAGCTTCCGGTTTCCTGCAGGAGGGTTGGGACTGGAACCACTGGTGGGGAACCACGGCCATGGTTATTCCAATCGAAAAGTTGAAAGCAAATGTGTTGAATGTAGATACCTGCTCAGGCGTTGAGGAGATGTTGCTTTCCGATGAGGCTTTTGCCGGTGGCGTTTCACTGGCCAATCAACAAGGAGTTTTTGCCATGAAACTGCACGATCACGATAAATACAATGGAAAACTGCGGGCCAATAAGTCCTGGTTTATGTTTGATAACCGCATTGTAGCGTTGGGATCGAATATTCAAAACGAAAGCAAGGTATATCCTGTTGAGACTACTTTGTTTCAGGAGGCGATTGTTCCTTCGAAAGATACCCTTTGGCTCAATGGCAAATCGGTCACGGCATTTCCCTTTGCCGATACGGTCAATGGCCAATCGTGGATTCGGGATGCGCATGGCAATGCCTATTTTGTGAAAAACGGGAATATGCGTGTTGAGGCAAAAGAGCAGCATTCGTTTGATCAGGAAACTTCGAAACCTACCAAAGGTAATTTTGCATCAGCAGTATTGTCGCACGGTTCCGCCCCGACGAATGCATCGTATGAATATGCGGTACTGGTTCAACCCAGGCAGGCAGAAATCAATACCTTCGCCAAAGAAGTTGTGTCAAAGCGTCCTCCGTATCAGGTATTGCGTTGCGACTCTCTGGCACATATCGTGAGTGATCTGAAGTCTCATACTACCGGATATGTGTTTTTCAAGGCAGGCAATAGCGACCTCAAAGCAGAAATCATCAAAACCTCTTTACCCTGTTTGCTAATGACCCGTACAGAAGGAAAGACCTTACGCCTGAGTGCCTGCGATCCCGATCTGCGCTTCTATGAAGGCCCGGCAGATGAGAAATTTGATGCAAACGGTAAACGAATCGAACGAAGCATTTACAGTCGTGACTGGAAGGATAATCCGTCGAAAGAATCGAAATTGCAGGTAGAGGTTTCGGGAAGCTGGACTCTTGGAACAAACGATCCCAATGTGCGGATTGTAACATCCACCGGCAAAACCACGGTTATCGAATTCACTTGCCGCGAGGGAAAAACCCGCGAAACGCTATTATTGAAAAAGTAGTATAAGGGAGTCAGAGCAGTAAAAAGAGTGATGTTACTTTTACAGCTCAGGCTCCATAACCCCGAAATATTTATGAAAACAACAAAATCGATAATTCTCACTTCGGCAATTGTTGCAGCCTCACAGCAAGGGATAGCGCAGAAGCCGGTAAACATTATCTATGTATTTCCCGATCAGTTTCGTAATTGTGCCATGCAGTTTTGGGGTGATCCCGATTTTGCAAAAAGCGTGAAGTTTCGTCCCGATCCGGTGAAAACCCCCAATTTGAACAGTTTTGCCCGTCAATCGATTGTCTTTACTCAGGCGCAGAGTAACTGTCCGCTGAGCAGTCCGCATCGGGGCATGCTTTTTACCGGAATGTACCCCGACGGAAGTGGCGTTGCACTCAACTGTAACTCAGACCGGCCGGTAAGTTCTTTGCGCGCCAATGCTGAGTGCCTGAGTGATGTTTTGAGTAAATCTGGCTACAATTGTGCCTATTTCGGAAAGTTGCACCTCGATTATCCGACTAAGAACAATCCGCAGAAACAGGGCACTTATGTGCTCGACGAGAATCCGGTATGGGATGCCTATACTCCTGTGGAGCGTCGCCATGGATTCGATTACTGGTACTCGTACGGAACGTTTGATGAACACAAACGCCCTCACTATTGGGATACGAAAGGGGAGCGTCACGAGATCCGCGAATGGTCGCCGACACACGAAGCGGATATGGTGATTTCATACCTAAAAAATGAGGGCAAAGTGCGCAATGCAAATAAGCCGTTTTTCATTACCTGGAGTATGAATCCGCCTCATAGTCCCTATCATTCCCTGGATGATTGCGAGGAGCAGGATTTCAACCTCTACAAGAATATGACAGCTGCTCAGCTTTTGGTGCGCCCCAATGCCGATACCACCCTGAAAAAGGCGATCAATGCCCGCTACTATTTTGCATCGGTGACCGGTGTGGACAGAGCCTTTGGGCGAATGTTGAAGGCTTTGCAAGAGCTGGGTCTCGATAAAAATACCATCGTTGTTTTCTCGTCCGATCATGGCGAGACTTTTTGCAGCCAGGGCGTGGAGGATGCCAAGAATTCACCTTATGTGGAAGCGTTGAATGTTCCGTTCCTGGTTCGATATCCTGGTAAAATCAAACCGCGCGTCGATAATCTGCTGTTATCCACGCCTGATATTATGCCTACTTTGTTAGGCCTGGCCGGTCTGGGGAAAAAGATACCCGCTGCGGTACAGGGACATAATTTTGCACCCTTGTTGCTCAATCCGGCCAGTACATTACCGAGACCGACCGGTGCTCTTTACATCCAAAATCTGGATGGGGAAAAGAATACCGAAGGCAAAGTAATCTCCTATTTTGCGGGTGCACGCGGAATTAAAACCCACGATTACACGATGGTATTTTATATTAATCGCAAAACAAAGAAACTGAAAAGCTCGATACTTTATAATGATGCCAAAGATCCTTATCAATTGAAGAATATTCCATTAGCCAGGGAGCCAGAAGTGGTGAAATTGCTTTGCCGGCAGTTGGCTGCTCTGCTTAAAGAGGCCAATGATCCCTGGGCCAGAGAGCATATTCTTTCGGAGATGATTCCTTATCAGAATAACTAAGGTAAAATTTGATATAGACAGAAATGACTTTACAAATGAATCAAATCAGACATGATGAATCAAAAATCATTCCATCGTCTCTTTAGCCTGATAGTTATAGTTTCCATCTTTCCATCTTTCCGTTGAACAGTTACAGTCAGGCACAAAGAAACCTTTACAGAATATAGCGAAGAAGAGTTCAGATGAACAACTTCTCAATAAAGATTTCAAGCCGTATGCGCCCTACAAAGACCGCGCATATTGGAATTGATTGCCCGGGGAAATTAGATCGGAGTGTATAAAAGGTGCCGAAAGGAGTCTGAGCTATGCTTTCGGAACTGTGCCTTTAACCTCTTATCTGGCCTATAACGTACGGGTAACCGGACAGAAAACGAGGCGTATTACAATACGCGCAGAGATCATTTGCGAAATTTGGTTCTTGGAGAATTGATCGAAGGTAAAGGCCGTTTTCTCGACGCCATCATGAATGCATCCTGGTCGGTTTGCGAGCAGACATACTGGGGGATTTCAGCCCATTTGTCGTTGCAAAAGGAAGGCATTGGCGTGCCCGACAATAATGACCCGACCATCGATCTGGTGGTAGGCTGCAAAACCCGGCGTGATGATCAATAACTGGGCAGCCGGCAAGATGCTTGAATACCTTGAGCTTGCCAAAAGAGCATCCGGCGGAACTGTGGATTTATTTGACAATACCTTGATTAAACGCATGGGTGAATATATCGCTTTAGCCCATATCGGTCAGGGATATGGAGTCAGATGTGTTATTAGATAAATAAAATCAGGTTTGCTAAAGCATTTCATCCTAAGGTTGATATTTACCGTTATAGAATAAATAATATCAGTGAAGCCAACTATAGCGAAGCTGATATGACATTTACGGATAGTCTTCACCAACCATTCGGGACATACATACCGAATTAAATGACTTCTTTGGGTAAAATCCCGAATTCACCCCTGAAACACCGGCTAAAATATTTGGCATCGGAAAATCCGCAGGCATACGCGATATCCATAACATTACCGCTATTGTGTCGGAGTAATATCCTGGCATGATTCAATTTTACAGAACGTATAAATTGGGCGGGAGAAAGCCCCGTAATCGTTTTGATTTTTCTGTAAAATGAAGAAATGGATAGTCCTAACTCCGAAGCCAGATGATTAAGTTTGTAATTTGTATCTGAAATATTGTTCTGAATCAATTTCGTGGCTTTCTGGACAAGCAATTTATCGTTGTTGGGTAAGATAGTATCGGTTTGCGTCAACGTTCTTTTTTTGCGATAAGCTTTGGGTGTTAATCCAAATCTCTTCTTGAAACAATTACTAAAGTATTTGGGGCAATTAAATCCCACTTTTAATGCTATTTCCGCAATCTGTAAAGATGGATCCGATAAAAAGAGCTGCGCATACCTCATTCTAATATTGAGGATCAATTCGTATGGAGAGGTTCCGGTATAATTTTGTAATCTACGGTATAAAGTCGATTTAGAAATAGACATATCTGCGGCGAATTTGTCAAAGTCAAAAGTGGCATCGTTTAAATTATTGGTGACAATAACTATCGATTTTATCAGAAAGTCTTTCCGGATCATGTCGGTCTCTGTTATTTCGGCTTCGTTGTGACTTTTAGAACATGCCGTTTCACAATGCTGAATGATCTCACTTATGATTTCATTCATGTATTTCAAATTACTCTGTTTCCCGGCATATGGAAGCGGAGACGGATTTTGGATGTAACTTGAGAATGTTTGCATGTGGAGTTATTATTTTAAGACTTAAGTAGAGCCGAATTTCACCTGTTTTAGAGAACTATATTTTTATTACGTTGCAAAATTAGTATCAGCTACCCCCTGCCATATAGTCCAAATTCATCATTATAGATGGTTAATTCGGTCAATATCGTATTTCGGGTTGATTAGCAAGGTTGCTAATTGAATAAGCAAGATCATTTTCGGCCATAGTATGTTGCGTGAACCACTCAAAACGTCATTGAACCGGATTTGTAGGGAAGGAGAGGACCTCTCCGATGGTAGGGTGGAAAAAAAAACGGTTGCCCCAACCTAGGGGCAACCGTTCACAGTATTAATTATCAATTCAGAAAATACGGCTCAACTCTTACCGTCTTTGATGTTCTTGAGGTAATCGGATGGAGACAATCCAAACACGTCCTTGAAGCACTGCCGGAAGTAGGTAGCGCTATTAATTCCAACGAGAAATGAGATTTCAGAGATGGTATATTTGCCGGTTATGAGCAGCCGTTCTGCATTCTGAATCTTTATCTTTCGGACTAACTCATTCGCCGACATATCGGTCAGAGCCTTGATTTTTCGGTATAGGGTGGAATGGCTCATGTTCATCCGTTCGGCGATGAACGCAATATTCACTTGTTCCGAATCCAGATTTTCTTCAACGATAGCAGTTACTTTATCGAGAAACTCTTTGTCCAGTTTATTCAACGAATCCGTAAAGACAGCTTGTTTTTGCTCCGGTGATCCGGCGAAGGAAGCGGCCAGTTTTTTTCTGGACTCGAGCAGATTATTTACCCGGCTTTGAAGTAAGCCGGCACTGAAAGGTTTGGTGATATAGGAATCCGCCCCCATGGTGTAACCTTCCGTTTTGTCCTGCAGGGAATCTTTTGCCGTCAGCAGGATCAATGGAATGTGGCAGGTACGGACATCTTCTTTCAGGATCTTACAAAGCTCAATACCATCCATGACCGGCATCATGATATCGCTGATGATAATATCCGGGATACGTTCAAAAGCTAGTTCAACTCCCGCTTTCCCATTTTCAGCTTCCAGAATCTCAAATGTTTCGGAAAAAGAACCGGCGATGTATTCGCGTATATCAGCATTGTCTTCTACAATCAGGAGCAGGCCTTTGGCATCATTGACTTTTTCTTCCGGAACAGAGATCGTCGGAGTCACTTCGTGATGCAACGCTTCCGGATACTGATTCTCAGTCCGGATCCGGAACCTGAATGAAGATCCTTCTCCCAGTTTGCTCTCTACAGAGATGGTTCCCTGATGAAGTTCAGCCAGATTCTTAACCAACGACAGGCCAATGCCGGAGCCCGATACCTGGTGTTCATTATTTACCTGATAATAGCGGTCGAATATACGTTTCTGAGCTTCCGGGGATAAACCGAATCCGGTGTCCCTGACTTCTATTTCGGTAAACAGAGTCTGAACCTCTGCGACGCTTCGCATGGATATCACAATTTCTCCTTTATGGGTATATTTGAGTGCGTTTGAGATCAGGTTGTCCAAAATAATAGTTACGATTTCCGGGTCGTAATACAAATCAATATCTTTTGTATTGACGGATATTTTGAATTTGATATTGGGGTTTTGGTTTAATCCTTCGTATTTCATCCCTACCTCCTGTATCAGGGCCGGGAGATCTCCTTTGACGACGCAAAGATTCCGGTTATGGGTTTCCGTTTTGCGGAACTCCATGATCTGATTGATCAGGTTCAATAGGCGTGTAGCGCTGCGATGAATCAGCGAAATCTTTTTGATGTGTGTCTGCGAAAGGGTTTTATCCTCCGTCAGGTCTTCCAGCGGACCGATAATCAGGGTTAAAGGCGTTCGCAGTTCATGGGCAATATTGGTGTAAAAGCTCAAGCGTTCGTCGTTTAGCTCCTGTTCCTGTTGATGGTTTTTTTGTTCAAGGTAAAGACTGTTTTCCAGATCCAGTTTTCGTTTATAAAATCTGGCCAGATATTGTATCAGCCAAACGATCAGGATGAAATAAATGGTTTTTGCCCACCAGGTTAACCAAAAGGGGGGCTTAATGATGATTACCATGGACGTTATTTCATCAGACCACTCCTGATTACGCAGGCGTGATTTTACCCTGAATTCATACCGGCCGGGAGGAATGTTGCGGAAGGTCACCTGATTTTCATTGCCCAGATTATACCAAGTATCTTCAAGCCCTTTTAGCTTATAGGCATACTCGGTCTCTTCGTTTAAGCCAAAATCGAGAACATTAAAAGATACACTGAAGCTGTTTTGGTAGTGCTCCAGTCCGATTTTATCCACGATGGGAAGGTTAACCGTATTCTGGGGCTGGGCAATATGTTTGTCAAAATAGCGGAACTCGGTAATTGTTGCCGGAGTAGGTTTGAAGATCAGCGGGTTTTGCTCTGAATTAAAGAAGCAGACCCCACTTTGAGAACCAAAGTATATGGTTCCGGATTTAGATTTAGCAACGGAGCCCGACATAAAGTTTCCTCTGGGGATGCCGTCCAGATAATTGAAATTGACGAATTTATTGGAGTTGACATACAAGTGGCTAATTCCCGAACTGGTACTGAACCAAATATTGTCAGGCTTGCCTTCAGCGATGGCACATACGTAGTTGTCGGCCATACCCTCTTTTTCGGTAAATATGCGATAATGAGTGTCATCTCCGGATTTGAATAAGGCCAGGCCCTCCCGGGTCGCTGCCCACATCCTGTTTTTTGAATCTCTGAAAAGATGATGGATCGCATTGGAGCAAAATCCATTATAGGTGTTGATGTTTCGAATGAGCTTAAAATCAGGGGTGAAAATAGCAATACCTCCACCCAGAGTTCCAATCCAAATGCGGCCTTTGGCATCTTGCGAGACACTAAGAATCACGACATCCGGTAATTGGGAATTATCAGTGGTATAGCTTTTCACCTTACCGGTAGGAAGATCATAGGAGAAGAGCCCCTTGTTGGTGCCGATCCAGATGGTTTTATCTTTGTCTTCGAAAAAGCAGCGAATGCTGACAACACTTTTTACGGAGGTAATCTGATTAAATTGTTTTGTTTTAGGGTTGTAACGGGTGACGGAGCTTCCGCCGGAGCCCAGCCACAGGCATCCTTCTGAGTCTTTGAATGCTGAAATGATAAAGTTATCCGGGAGTTCTCCGGTTTCCTGACTATAATGGGCTGTTTTTACACCTTTGTCGAAAATATCGATGCCGCCCCCATCCGTGCCAATCCACACACGATTTTCCGTATCAATACAGATTCCACTGGCTACCTTATTACTCAGGCTGTTTTTAGCTCCGCGTAAGGGGGAATATGCCCAATTATTAAAGAAGCGGTTTTTACTTCTGATTACATTTATTCCTCCTCCGTAAGTACCTATCCAGATGTTGTTAAATGAGTCCTGATAGATATCATGTACTGTCTTATGAGATAAGCCGCTTTCGTCATCATTTGCCTCAATATGTTGGAAGGAAACAGCATTCGGGTTGGACAATGTAGCGTGTTGTAAGTCCAGAATATTTATGCCACCCTGATTGGTGCCTATCCAGAGCTTGCCGTCAGCCACTTCCCGGATAGAGATAATCCGACTACTGGTTAGCGATGACGGGTTTCCCGGAATATTTCGAAAGACTGTAAACTTTTCCGATTTAGGATCAAACAGTGCTAAACCATTGTTCGTTCCAATCCAGATGTTTTTTCTTTTATCCATATAAATGCAAATGACCTCTACACCCGGAAGTGAGTTCGGGTCATTCGGCTTGTTGCTGAAATTCTTTATTTTCCGGTCTTTCACCGATAAGACGCTTAACCCGTCAAAGACATGTCCGATGTATAACTTTCCCCGACTATCGTCGGCAATACACCAAACATGATTACTAACAAATCCGGGAACCGTAGATTGGTTATAATGCGTGAATTGTCTGGTTTTTTTGTGGAAATAATCCACACCACGATGGTACGTGCTGACCCACAGGTTGCCGTCAGAGGCTTGTGCTAAATTGGTTATATCATTGGTCGCTATACTGAATGGATTGTTCGGGTCATTGGTGTAGTAGGTGAATTTCTCGGTTTTTGTA
The DNA here is from genome assembly GCA_963668555.2 of Bacteroidales bacterium. Lineage (GTDB taxonomy): Bacteria > Bacteroidota > Bacteroidia > Bacteroidales > UBA7332 > CAXXIC01. The sequence goes on along the minus strand of CAXXIC010000001.1, from coordinate 572,592 downwards.
TCGAATGCATTTAATCCGGAGCGTTGGGTGGCAATCCAGATCGTATTGTCGGTCCGGTCGGCCAGCACCTGATTCAGTTCGTTGCTGTTGATGCTGGTGGCTGGTGTTGTGTTTTTTCGAAAGGTCCTGAAATTCTGGCCATCGAACCTGTTCAGACCCGATTCGGTAGCAAACCACATATACCCTTGATTATCCTGAGAGATACCTACAATATAACTGTTGGATAATCCCTGCTCCATACCGAGTTTTTTGATGGAAATGGGCTCAGCAAAGAGAAGTAGGGGCCAAATGAGTAGTGCTAAAAAAGAATTGGTTTTCATCAGGTTGGTATTGAAAGTTTTTTCTTATTAGATTTTGAACAGACCTTGAAAAAGGAGCCTCAAATTTAGTGATTAAACAGTGAAGTTATTAAGATATCATAGACAATAGCTGAATATATAATTGATTAATGACTGATTTCTGATTGCTTATCGTCATCTTATTCAGTAATATTGCATTTGAAAAGATACCAGCCATGAGAAACAAACTAATCCAGATCATACTTTTAGCATTTTCGACCCTTGCTATTTTTGCAAATACAGCCCCTACCCAACTATCCTTTGAACACTTCCCTTATCAGAACAAGCTGCCTTCAAATTCGGTCAGGCGAATTTATAACGATCGGGAAGGATATATGTGGTTTTGTACCAATGACGGGCTTTGCCGGTTCGACGGGTATGAAGTGAAAACTTTTCGGTCCAGCTCATCAAATCCCAATCGTTTGACGAACAATAGTATTGAATGCATTGCTGAAGACAATCAAAACCGGTTGTGGATTGGCACCCAGGAAGGAATCAATATTCTTGATAAACGAAACTACTCGATCATCCCGTTTAATCATCCCGATATTAAGCGGAATAGGATCGCTTGCTTATGTTCTGACCGAAAAGGGAACGTTTGGATTGGAATTGAAAACAATGGAATTGTCCGTGTTGCACCGGATGGATCAAGTTGCCATTTCTTGCATAATCCGAAACGTCCCGGATCTTTACCCGATAATAACGTCATCCAAATTGCTCAGGATAATCAGGGGCGTATCTGGACCATGTTCTGGCGCAAAGGTATGGCCTTATACCGCGAAAAAAGTAATGATTTTATAGCTCTTCCACCGGTTGGAACCACCAATAATCCTTATTCTATTTTGCAGGATAAAGAGAATCATTTGTGGGTCGCTACGTGGGGGGATGGCCTGTTTTCCCTGGATCTTTCAGCATTACCAGGGAATCCATTTACTCCGGTTACCTGCCTGAAAAATGGTAAACCGGTCGAGGTGGATAAAATTGTTTATAGTATGGTGCAGGATCTCAAGATGGGATATCTCTGGACGGTTACTTACTCCGGATTGGATGTGTTTGAAAAGATAGATAATAAGACATTAAATCAGATTGATACCAGATCGATGTTTAAGGAGATTTCCAGTAAATCTTTTCATCAAATCGTAAAAGACACACAGGGTAATCTTTGGCTTGGAACGGAGACGGATGGTATTTATAAACTTGATTTCAATAAACCTTCCATTCAGTCCAATCCATTGACAGCCATTCAGGAAGACATGGGATTCACTCCGCATGTAATCAAGCTTTGTGAAACGAGTGATAACCTGATTTATCTGGCATTGGATCGGGCGGGATTATATGTGTACAATCCTAAGACGGGAGAGGTAAGGTCTCCTTTAAATCCGGTTTTAAAGAATTTTCTAAGTATCTCGACCATCAGGAGAATTAAGAGTACCCATGAAATTTGGATCACAACCTTAGGGAATGAAAATATTTATGTCATCAGTGATAAAGAAGGGGAGAAGAGCGTAATGAAGGTGTTTCCTCTCGAAAAAGTGTTGAGGGAAATTACGATCAACTGTTTTTTTGAGGATTCAAGAAGTAACGTGTGGATTGGAACGAATAACGGACTATTCCAAAAGTCATTTGGCGGAAATGTAAAATTAGTCCAATCCAATATTAATAGCATAACGGTAGTCAATGAGGATAAAAAAGGGAATATCTGGGTAGGCAGTGATAAACAGGGGCTTTTTAAACTTCAAAAAGGAGTGGGAAAACAAGTTTATTCTAAAATGTCTGTTTATAGCAGAGATGCAGCTAATCTACAGAGTAACTCTATCCGGGCGATCTGTTGCCGGAAGAATGGGCAGATATGTATTGGTACCCGTGAGGGAAGCATCTATCTCTACAATGAGCAGACCAACAGCCTGAAAGACGTTAGTCGTTTATATGGTATCACAGACGAGTCCGTATTGGATATTCTGGAAGATGATGCCGGTATTTTGTGGATCTCAACGGTAAAGAAAATTATCAGGTTCAATCCGGATACTCATGTTGCCACCTATTATACAAAAAACGACGGCATCGAGGTCAGTTCGTTCTCCAAAGATGTCTGTGTCAAGCTTCAGAATGGAACCGTTATGTTTGGAGGAAATAATGGACTCTGTATGTTTTCACCCCGACGTGAAAATCCAATATCACAACTTCAACCCAAAGTAGCCATTACGAATATAGAGATTCAGAACCGGAATATATTTGACAATGGAAATGATGATCATTTCGAAGAAAAGGGAACCCGGTTGACACTTCACCACGATGAGGATAACCTGAACCTTGAATTCTCGGCATTGATCTATTCGGGTACGGAGAAGATTCAATATGCGTATAAGTTAAACGGTATTGATGATCGCTGGATTTACCTTGGAAATAATCGCCGGTTTGTAAATTATGGTAATTTACCGGCCGGGAAATATCTCTTTCAGGTAAAAGCAACTAATGAAGACGGAATATGGAGCAATCGGATTACGTCGTTGGAAGTCGTTAAGCTCCCCCCGCTCTATAGAACCTGGTGGGCTTATCTGATTTACCTGATTCTACTGGCTTTGGCCGGATACTTCATAATCAACAGGATCCGGTTGAAAAATGCACTCAGAATATCCCGTATCGAACAAGAAAAGTCGGAAGAGCTGGCTCAGACCAAACTTCGTTATTTTACGAATATATCTCATGATCTGCTCACCCCGCTGACCATAATAGGACTACTCACCAATGAGTTCCCGCAAGTAAATCAGGCTGATAAGGCCCGGGCAGAGTTGATCAATGCCAATGTAAACAGGCTAAAAAGATTGATCAAACAGATCCTGACTTTCCGGAAAAATGAAAGCGGTAATATGAAATTACAGGTGCAGGAGGCTGATGCCGTGAGTTTTGTCCGGGAAGTCAGTTATTCCAATTTTCAGCCTTTGATTACTGAAAAAAAGATTACGTTTTCCATTGAAAGTGAGCAGGAGCATTTCCCGGCCTATTTTGATAAGGATAAGCTGGATAAAATCCTCTATAATCTGCTCTCAAATGCGTTTAAATTCACTCCTTGGGGCGGTTCGATCGGAGTAAATATTACCTTTCCGGTGATTAATGAGGGGCAATGGCTGCGTTTGTCGGTCAGTGATACCGGTGTAGGCATTTCCCCGGAGGATCTTCCGCATATCTTTACCCGGTTTTTTATCAGTAGCCATTCCGATCAAAGCCAAAGCAATGGCATTGGCCTTTCATTGACCAAAGATCTTATACAAATCCATAAAGGGAATATCCGGGTGGAAAGTAAAGTCGGTGAGGGTGCACTATTTACAGTAGAGCTCCCTATATTCAGAGAAGCTTATTCTGAGGATGAAATAAGTAATGAAACTCAGATGCCGGAAAAACATGATTTTGACAATCAGAATGCAAGCGAATCTTTGATAGAACAAAAATCTGAAGAACAGAAGAGCTCAGGACGCAGTCATCTGCTGGTAGTCGAAGATAATCACGAGTTGAGAAACATTATTGTAAAATCGCTTAGCAAAGAATCTGACGTTTCATCCGCAGAGAATGGCCTTCAGGCTTTAGAGGTAATCCGGGAAAACGATATTGATCTCGTTGTATCGGATGTTATGATGTCGGAGATGGACGGTTTGACCCTGTGCCGGAAATTGAAAACCGATGTCGCCACCAGTCATATTGATGTTTTGCTACTGACTGCCAAAATAGCGGCAGATGATCAGGTGGATTATTACAATGCCGGAGCTGACGCTTATATCCCTAAACCGTTTGATCTGAAAGTGCTTGAGGCGCGGGTGAAAAATCTGATTGCTAAGAGAGCTCAACGTACGGAGAAATTCCGGACAAGTAAAGAGGTACTAGTTTCTTCTATGGAGTATAATTCGTTGGATGAAGAGTTCCTGAAAACAGCTTTAGAGGTTGTTGAGAATAACATGGCTGATTTTGATTTCGACTTCAATCAATTTGCAGTCAAAATGAATCGATCTAAATCGACCATGTATCGTAAACTGAAATCTCTGACCAGTATGTCACCTGTTGAATTTATCAACAATGTACGACTTAAACATGCCTGTCAAATGTTGGTGAATACGAATAATCAGATTTCTGACATTGCCTATCAGGTAGGGTTTGACCCCAAGTATTTCAGCTCTTGTTTTAAGGCAGAATACAATATGACTCCGCGGGAATATCGCCAAAATCAACAAAAAGGGCAAACGGAATCCTGAATTTCAACAATCTGTTAAAACGACTACTTGTAATACTTCCTGACCTCTGGTGTATTTATACCGGAGTTTTTTAATTTCCAGGATATTGGAAGTCTTTGCAATTTGAAGAATTACAATGTTTTATATGAAGGGTAATGTCGATAGAACTGAAATCCGTATTATTTGAATCAATTTTGAGATTCTTTTAATGAGCTGTACTGTAAATTTGTGGTTCCTAATATTCATGACAATCTTTTTATTGAAGCACACCCGGATTGGGGCAAAAAATTAAACAACAATATTATATCATCAAGAAGCGATTTAACATGAAGAACAGCTTATTGACTCTACTATTTAGCCTGATTTTTTCCATCGGAACAAAGGCACAGACAACTCGTGAAATCCGGAGAAATATTCCGTTGGATTCTATCGTTTTAAGTGATCCGTTTATTCTGACAGATCAGAAAACAAACCTATACTACATGACCGGAACCGGTGGAATGTTGTGGAAGAGTAAAGATTTGAAATTCTGGGACGGGCCGTACAAAGTGGCACAGACCGACCCGAACTCCTGGATGGGACCAAAGCCGATGATCTGGGCGGCTGAAATTCACCCGTTCAAAGGTAAATACTATTATTTTGCCACCTTTACCAACCGGGCGGTTAAGATTGATACCTACCGGGGAAATGAGATCGAACGCCGGGCCAGTCATATCCTTGTTAGCGATAATCCCGGCGGGCCTTACGTTCCAATGAAAGATTCCATTTACCTACCTGTTAACAAACCAACGCTGGATGGGACTTTTTGGGTAGATCGCGATGGCAAACCCTACATGGTCTATTGCTACGAGTGGTTACAGAACTGGAACGGCACAATCGAGAAAATAGAGCTGAAGCCGGATCTTAGTGGTTCGATAGGTGAGGGGAAAGTATTGTTTCGGGCCAGCGATTCTCCCTGGAGTCGGGAAAAAGATGAAAAAGGTGCCGATCGCCCGAATCGGGTAACAGACGGTCCCTATTTGTTTAAGACTGCCACCGGACGTTTAGGAATGATCTGGACCAGTTGGATTTACGATTTCTACACGCAGGGCGTTGCTTATTCCACGAGTGGAACGCTCGATGGCCCGTGGATTCAGGAGAAAAATTCGGTTACCCCACCTGATTTTGGTCACGGGATGTTGTTCCGCACTCTCGGGGGCAAGTGGTTAATGTCCGTTCACAGTCACAAGGATGTCAATGGCCGCTACATCCGTGTTCCTCATTTGTTTGAGGTGGACTTGTCCGGCGATAAGCTGGTGGTTGGCAAGCCTTATATTCTCTGAATTCGATAACAATCTTAAAACATACAAATACCTGGATCTCCAATGCAACAACTAAAAATTCTGACAATACTCCTTTTGCTGGCTGTTTCTGCTATATCAGAAGCACAAGTGTCGGTATTACCCGTAAATCTTCGCTGCGAATTTCAGATAAATCCACTGGGTGTGGATATATCCAATCCTGCACTAAGTTGGACAATCCAGACTGCCTCCGGTGTAAGAGCTATGCGCCAAATCGCCTATCAGATATTGGTGGCTTCTTCGCCTGAAAAGCTGCAAGCTGATCAAGGCGATATGTGGAATTCTGGCAAAGTTAAATCTGACCGTATGGGGCAGATTTCCTATGCCGGTAAAACTTTGTTGACGGGTCGTCAGTACTGGTGGAAAGTAAAAGTGTGGAATGAAAAAGGCCGTGAATCGGTCTGGAGTGAGCCGTCCCACTGGAGCATGGGAATGCTCGACGCTAACGATTGGAAAGCGAAATGGATTTCTGCAGCAGGGGCAGAGAAATACGCCCATCAATATAAATCGGCCAAAAGCGACTTTAATCGAAGTCGAGACTTGCCTGAGTATCGGACTTACGGGCCAAAATCCGATGACCCGAACTTCTCGTCGATGCTGCTGCGCAAAGAATTTTCCACCCAAAACGGATTGAAACGCGCAACCGTGCATGTGAGCGGACTGGGACAGTACGAACTGTCGGTTAATGGCAGCAGGGTAGGAGATTACATGCTGGCGCCGGGTTGGTCGTTTTACCCCAAAACGGTGCTGTATGACACTTATGATGTGACCCGCCAAATCAAATCCGGTGCCAATGCCATCGGATTAATGCTGGGTAACAGCATGTATAATATTCAGCCCGATTCGGTGCGCTATGTCAAGTTTCTGGGCTCCTACGGACCACTGAAAGCCATTGTCCAGTTGGAGTTGGAATACGAAAACGGTTCTACTCAAATTGTTTGCTCCGACAAGACATGGCAGGTAACTACCGGGCCGGTAACCTATTCGAACTTTTACGGTGGTGAAGATTATGATGCCCGCCTTTTACCATTGGATTGGAATCAGCCAGCTTTCCACGCTGGTGAACGGTGGTCGTCTGCCATCGAATGCAATGGCCCCGGTGGTGAGCTCAAAGGCTTATCGTGTGCCTCTTTTCCCGTTAAAGCCATCGAAAAAGAAACCCCGGTGAAAGTAACGCAGCTAAAACCCAATGTGTGGGTGTACGATTTGGGACAGAATGCTTCGATCATACCTGAAATCATCGTAAAAGGAATGTCCGGTGCTTCCGTTCGGATCATACCGGCCGAATTACTCAAATCCGATGGTACAGTTGACCGCACTTCGGCGACACAGGATGGCGTGCGTCCGGCCTGGTGGCAATATACTATATCTAAAAACAACCAAAGTGAGCAATGGCTTCCGCAGTTCTTCTATCAGGGCGGACGTTATTTGCAGGTGGAACTATTCCCCGCGACAGGCGACAGCATTTTGCCCACAGTAGAAATGCTGAAAGGTGTGGTGCTGCATTCATCAGCCGAACCTATTGGCGAATTTTCCTGCTCTAACGGGCTTTTTAATCAGATTTACAGCCTGGTTCGCTGGGCGCAACGCAGCAACATGATGTCCATTCTGACCGATTGTCCGCAACGCGAAAAGCAGGGATGGCTGGAACAATACCACCTCAACGGTCCGTCGCTCCGGTATAATTTCAACCTGTTGCCCAACTTCCGCAAAGGCATGAACGATATGGCCGACAGCCAGTTGGATAACGGACTGATCCCTGATATTGCACCGGAATTTTTTGTGGTAACCCCCAACATCAACAGTGGTTTCCGCAATTCGACAGAATGGGGGAGTTCGTTTATCATTGTGCCCTGGCAACAATATCTTTTTTCGGGCGACATTACGCTGCTGAGTCGTTATTACGAAAAAATGAAACACTATGTGGCATTTCTCGATGCTTCTACGAAAAACAACATTATCACCGCCGGACTGGGTGATTGGTACGACATTGGACCTAAGCCGGCCTGGGGCTCGCAGCTCACGCCCGAATCATTTACCGGAACGGCGATTTTCTTTTACGACAATCAGATTATGAGTAAGATTGCTTCTGTTTTGGGCAAAAAAGAAGATGCGGAATTCTACGGGAAACGGACTGAGGCTATCCGCCAATCGTTCAATAAGGAATTCTTCAAACCCGAAAAGGGCATTTACTCAACCGGCTCCCACACCACCTGCGCCATGCCGCTCTTCCTGAATATGGCAGAACCGCAACATCGCAAAGCGCTTATCGACACGTTGGTTTCCGATATTCGCCGCCGGGGCAATGCCTTTACTTCCGGCGAAGTAGGCTATCGCTTTCTGTTGGGTGCGCTGGCTATGGAGGGCCATTCTGACGTGATTTATGACATGAACAACCAAACCGAAAAACCGGGATACGGTTATCAGATAAAAAAAGGAGCTACCTCGCTGACCGAGAAATGGGATGCCGGTGTAGGTAGTTTTGGCTCGCAAAATCATTTTATGTCGGGTCAAATCAACGAATGGTTTTTCCACGATTTGCTGGGAATTGATGTGGATGCTACCGGGCCCGGCTTCCGGAAATCGATCATTAAACCCATGCCTGTCGGCGACCTCAAATGGGTAAAAGGTTCGTACGAGACCGTAAGCGGTGTTCTTTCGGTGGACTGGAAACGCGACAATGGCCTGTTTACACTCAAAGTAAGCATTCCTGCCAATACAACAACAACCATTTATGTTCCTGCTAACAAAGAAAAAGATGTCACTGAAAGTGGTATGATAGCAGCAAAAGCAGCCGGGATTAAGTTCTTGCGTATGGAGAACAACAGAGCGGTTTATGAGGTAGGCTCGGGAGAATACACCTTCAAATCAACAATAAAATAACAATTATCATATATGTTTAGACCTACTAAATTATTAGCAGCAGCCATATTGTTTACTATAGGCTGGGTTGGAGTAAATGCTCAAAAAAAAGCACCCATTGAGCGTAAACAGCTATTTGACTACAACTGGAAATTCAATTTGGGTGACACACCAGATGCAGCCACAGTTAATTTCAATGACAACACTTGGCGAAAGCTGGACTTGCCGCACGATTGGAGTATCGAAGGTAAATTAGATCAAAAGAATCCGATGGGAGGTGCCGGTGGTTATTTCCCTTCCGGTATCGGTTGGTATCGTAAAAGTTTCAATGTTCCATTATCCTGGAAAGGCAAACGTGTTTCGATCTACTTCGAAGGCGTTTATATGAATTCCGAGGTGTTTATCAACGGGAAGTCTCTGGGTGTACATCCTTATGGATATACCTCTTTTTTCTATGATCTGACTCCCTGTTTGAATTATGATAAGGAAAATACGGTTTCTGTCCGTGTGGATAATTCCCAACAAATCAATTGCCGTTGGTATAGTGGGTCGGGCATTTACCGGCATGTGTCGCTTATGGTGACCGAACCTATTCATATTGGTCAATGGGGCACCGTGATTACTACTCCCGATGTAAGTGCAGAAAAGGCAACCGTTCAGGTGAAAACCGTCATTAAAAACGAAACTGATCAACCGCAAAACGCAGTGCTGTACACCCTGTTGACAGGCAAAAACAATATCAAAGCAGGAAGTAATCAGGTCACCGTTCAGCTCCCGGCAAACAGCGAAAAAGAGGTTGCGCAAACCCTGACCGTGCAAAAGCCTTTGCTATGGACACCGGAAAAGCCGAACCTGTATCAGGCGCAAATTAAAGTGAAGCAGGGAACCAAAGCCATTGACGAGACAACGACCGGTTTTGGTATTCGATCGTTAAAATATTCCGCTGAAAAAGGATTTCAGCTAAATGGGAAAACCATCAAGATCAACGGGGGCTGTGTGCACCACGACAATGGATGCTTAGGCGCAGCCGCTTACGACCGGGCTGAAGAACGCCGGGTGGAACTGCTGAAAGCAGCAGGATTCAATACATTGCGGACTTCTCATAACCCGCCTTCAGAAGCATTTCTGAATGCCTGCGACCGTTTGGGGATGATGGTCATCGACGAATCGTTTGATGGCTGGAGAACGCAGAAAAATCCCCACGACTATGCAAAGATCTTTGACCAATGGTGGCAACGCGATCTGGAAGCGATGATTAAGCGTGACCGGAACCATCCCTCCATTATCATGTGGAGCATCGGCAACGAAATTATTGAACGCAAAAGCCCCGAAGCGGTTCAAACCGCCAAAATGCTTGCCGCTTGTGTACGTAAAAACGATCCTACCCGTCCTGTCACCTCGGCGATGACTACCTGGAATGAAGGTTGGGCGGTATTCGATTCGCTGATGGCGGCACACGATGTTTGCGGATACAACTATCAGTTGCATGAAGCCGAAAACGACCACAAACGGGTTCCTTCCCGCATCATTCTTCAAACGGAATCCTATCCGAAAGAGGTTTTCAAAAACTGGAATACGGTACAAAAATACGACTATGTGATAGGCGATGTGGTATGGACTGCGATGGATTACCTCGGTGAGTCGGGCATTGGCCGTAGCTTCTACCCGGGCGAGCCCAAAGGAGAACATTGGGAACATGATCTGTTCCCCTGGCATGGCGGTTATTGTGGTGATGTTGACCTGACCGGTTGGCGGAAGCCCATTTCCCACTATCGTAACTTATTGTGGAATAACACCGAAAAACTCTATATGGCCGTTCGGGAGCCTAATCCTGATCAAGGGAAAATTACCGAAACCATGTGGTCGGTATGGCCAACCTGGGAAAGCTGGACCTGGCCCGGAAGAGAAGGGAAAGATATTCAGGTTGAGGTATACTCGAAGTACCCGAAAGTTCGACTTTACCTGAATAATAGGCTCATTGCTGAACAACCGACCACCAAAGAGCAGGAATTTAAAGCGACCTTTACCCTGCCTTATGCTCCCGGTGTCTTAAAAGCCGTGGGTGTAGCCGATAATAAAGAGGTAGAATCGACTGTAATGAAAACTGCCGATAAACCAGCTAAAATCAAGGTAATGGCAGATCGGAAAACCCTATCGGCAAATGGTCAGGATTTGTCGTTCGTAACCATTGAATTGACCGATGCCATAGGTAACATTCAACCCAATGCAGAGAACCGTCTTACATTTAAAGTGAATGGAGCGGGTGTAATTGCCGGAGTGGATAATGCCAACCTAAAAGATACGGATCCATATGTTGCTTCTACCCGTAAAGCCTGGCACGGACGAGCGCTGGTTGTAATCAAAAGTACGCATACTGCCGGAGACATTAAGCTAACAGTAAGCTCCCCCGGATTGACTGATGCTGTCACAACGATTAAAGCCGTGAAGAAATAATTTTTATATTGAAAAAAAAGTATCAAATGAATAAGTTAAGCAAGAGGATTTCAGTATTGGCTCTGCTTCCGGTTCTGGCTTTTGAAATGAGCGCACAAAAGATTCAGTGGACATCTTCTACTGAACATGAAAAATGGGTTCAGGAAAAAGCGTTGGCATTTCAAACCCCGGTGACTAAAGCTGAGGCTCAGATTGCGATATATCCAGACGAAAAGCTCCAGCAAATCGACGGCTTTGGCGGATGTTTCAATGAACTGGGATGGGAGGCGCTGTTATCGATTGCTCCTGCTGAACGGGAGAAAGTGCTGAAAGATCTGTTTACTCCCGCTGGTGCCAATTTTTCATTTTGTCGTATGCCTGTAGCTGCCAACGATTATTCGTTAAGCTATTATTCTTACAATGACGTGCCCGAAGATTTTGGGATGGGCAATTTCAATATTGATCGGGATCGTTATATCCTGATCCCATACATCAAAGCAGCGATGAAGATTCGTCCCGATCTTCAAATTTGGGCTTCGCCCTGGTCTCCTCCGGCCTGGATGAAGGTTAACAGCCATTACGCCATGAGCAACGGAAGAATTAACGGCAATAGCAACGGTCTCACCAAAGACAAAGAAATATTCAATAACTCAACGGCTTTCCGGATGGAAACGGCTTACCTCAAAGCTTATGCACTCTATCTGTCGAAATTTGTGCAGTCCTATAAAAAAGAGGGGGTAAACGTGAAAGCGTTGGCTGTGCAGAATGAAATTGTTTATTCTCCGCATTGGTCAAGTTGTACCTGGCGTCCGGAAGACCTGTCCTATTTTATCCGTGGTTATCTGGGGCCACAGTTTCAGAAAGACAGTCTCTCTACCCAAATCTGGCTGGGTACGGTAAACAGTTCGGATCCAAACTATATTCGTACGGTCTTGAATGACAAAGAGGCTGCAAAATATATTTCCGGAGTAGGAGTGCAATGGGATGCGAAACATTCGATTCCGGTTATTACCAATGAATTTCCTCAATACCGTTATATGCAGACCGAGTCGGAGTGTGGCAACGGAGAGAAAAACTGGAAGTCGGCGGAATACACCTGGAGCCTGATCAATCATTATCTGAATAGTGGGGTGAATTCGTATATGTACTGGAATATGGTATTGGAACCGTCCGGCAAAAGCACCTGGGACTGGCATCAGAATATGCTTATTTCTATCAATAAGGAGACCAAAGAAATTCAATATTGTCCGGAGTATTACATCATGAAGCACCTGAGCCATTTTGTATTGCCGGGCGCTTATCGTCTGAAAACCTCAGGAGGTAAAGACCACCTGGCTTTCCGGAATCCTGATGGAACAGTTGTCCTGGTATTAGTAAATACTGAGGTTGCAGATAAAAAAATGACTATTGCTTTTTCCGATAAATCGGTGGATGTAACAGTGAAGGCAAAATCTTTTAATACGCTGACCTGGAAATAGGAGTGAAGTACCATCTGGAGCCGCTGCTGTAAATTTCCTAATGGCGCTTATATTGTTTGATTGGTTTCAGATGAATTCTCAGTCTCGCAAAAAGAGATTAAATGATTTTATCCCAATAGGTAAGTTTGATGGTTTACCGCAGCCGGATGAAGGAACGAAAGATCCTTATCCGGCTGTTTTTTCAGGTGTGTTCTGCTATCTCTTTCAGATACAGTAAGAAACAGATGATCAGTGCTCATAAATGAGAGGGAAGCACACAGAAGTTCATGGGAGTCACTCCGAAATGCGAGGAAGGCATGCAGAAATTCGGGGGAGGCACTCAGAAATGTAAGGGAAGCACTCAGAAATGCAAGGGCATATGACTCCGCTTTCTATATCATAACGGAGATTGGGGTACTGTCTAAAAAAGTGTGTTAATGCCCCCTCTCGCACCGGATGTAAAACCGTAGAAGGGTGATGTCTGGTCAAGGCTGATGTGTCATCCGTCTTTCCTTTATTATTAGGAAACAACGTTCAATGGAGCTAATTGTATTTCGATAAACAGATAAGCCGAACAATAGAAGCATTATCTGATTAAATACAGACGGATTTTGATGAATATCTGATGTGTGTGTAGAGTATTGAAAACCTATATTTGTATGTTTAGTTGAGGGCAGTGTGTGTCCGGAGACTTAATACGGATAACACCTAGCTCATTTTGTGTTATTCCTAAATTGTGATTCAACGCAAATCTTTTAATTCAATACTCATGAGAAAACAATTACTAACCCTCTTCGCCTTTTTATCAATTCTGGTCAGTGCGCAGACCGGTAAAGAGCTTAAGTTTCAAACCTGGGCGTTCACACCTCCGATGGGTTGGAACAGTTGGGACTGCTTCGGGCCATCAGTCGTAGAATCCGAAGTGAAAGCGAATGCCGATTATATGGCAACCAACCTGAAACAGTATGGTTGGGAGTACATTGTGGTGGATATCCGTTGGTACGTCGATAATCAGACTACCGGTGCTTACAACGCTTATGCTAACTCAACTTTCGTTTACGACCAGTATGGCCGTTACATGCCTTCCCCCACGCGTTTCCCATCAGCCGCAAATGGCGCAGGTTTTAAACCGCTGGCCGATTACATCCATAGCAAGGGGCTAAAATTCGGTATCCACATTATGCGTGGAGTCCCCCGGATTGCGGTTACCAACAATCTGCCCATAAAGAACGGTAGCGGTAAAACGGCCGCTAATATTTATACCACAGCCGAACAGTGTACCTGGTTGCAGGATAATTATACCGTATTGGCTTCGCAGGCCGGGGCACAGGAATATTACAACTCTATATTCGAGCTTTATGCCTCCTGGGGAGTTGATTTCGTGAAAGTGGATGATTTGTCCCGCCCGTATCACACCGACGAAATAGACATGATTCGTAAGGCGATCGATCGTACCGGACGTCCTATAGTATTGAGTATGTCACCGGGCGAAACTCCCGTCGAACAATTTAACCACGTAAAAACACATGCCAATATGTGGCGTACGGTGGACGATTTCTGGGACAACTGGAGCCAGTTGAACTATCAGTTTCATGTATGTGACAAATGGGCACCTTATATTGCTCCCGGCACCTGGCCCGATGCGGATATGCTCCCGCTGGGTAAATTTATACGCGGAGAACGAGCCACAAATCGCTATACCAATTTCACAACAGACGAGCAATATACCCTGATGACGCTTTGGTCAATATTCAAATCCCCATTGATGTTTGGCGGTAATTTGCCCGATAACACTGCATCTACAAAAGCCCTGATTACAAACGATGAGGTAATGGCAATGCATAAAACATCGGTGAACAACCATCAGTGGTACAACGCGAATGATCAGATTGCCTGGACAGCAGACGACCCGAATAATGGAGATAAATTCGTAGCCTTATTTAATAATGGCGGCGATGGCTTTATCAGCACTAAAAACCTACTTTATCGCAGTGGTACAGTTTCCCGATTGACCGATAATTATGGCGTGAATATCGATGTTGCTTTGCCTCAGGGGAGTACTCAGCTTTTCCTGATTGCAAATGATGGTGGTGACGGCTATACCAATGACCACGCTGACTGGATCAATCCCACACTTTATAAGGACAATGGCGATTCATTGAAGCTGACCACTCTGACTTGGGAATATGCCACCGCAGGTTGGGGGAGTGTCGTTAAAAATAAGAGTATTTCAGGCGGAACATTGAATGTGAAAGGTGTGACTTTTGCTGACGGCATTGGCACACACGCCAAATCAGCGATCTTTTTTTCAATTCCTACCGGTTATACCCGCTTCAAGGCATTTGCCGGACTGGACAAAGTAGGTACCGACCAGACCGGTGGAGCTACCGTTGAATTTTCTGTTGCCACTAAGGACCCAACTGTACGCAATGTTGATGTGAATAAAGCGATTGCTAATTCAGGAAGAATCAGCCGCACCAATCAGCGGGCCGGAAAAACGATTAGCGCCGATATTACCGGAGCTTCCAAACTCTATCTGGTGGTAACCGATGCCGGCGATAACTTCAACTACGATCATGCCGACTGGATCAATCCAACCATTTATAAAGCAAACGGCGATTCGTTGAAGCTGACCACCCTTACTCCGGTAAGTGCAACCAGTGGCTGGGATGTGGTGCATACGAATAAGAGTCTTAATAATGGCACGCTTACGGTGAATGGTAAAACATATACCAATGGTTTTGGGGTGAATGCATATTCAACCATCCAGTTTAATCTGCCGGCCGGATACACAACCTTCAAGTCCTTCTGTGGCTTTGATGATGAAGTATTATCGGCTGCAAATGGCGTTAGTGTTGAATTTATGGCCTTTACACAGGATCCAACGAATAGTACAACTGCTGCCATGCCTGTCGATCTTGGCAATTTAGGTTTCACGGGCAACTGCCTGATCCGCGATTTATGGGCCAAAAAGGATTCAGGCACATTTACCGGCACTCAGTTTGTGCCCGTGGTCAATTCGCATGGAGCCAAACTTTACCGGGTATCAGCACAGAACCGTTCGAATGAAACTTCTGTCAGCCTGAATATCGCTTCGGCCCAGGTGCATCAGGGTGATACTGTATTGCTGAATCTTTCTGTTCAAAAAACTGGCAGTGCTACCGAGGCTCCGACTGGCTCTTTTGTGGTGTATCATAACGATACCATTGTAGGTGTATTACCGGTTGACAACAGCGGGAAGGCCATATATAGTGCTTGTTCACTTGGGTTGGGAACGCACACCTTTACCGTGAAGTATAGCGGAAATACACAGTATGCTCCTCAAACCTCCAACAGCATTTCCATTGAAGTAAAGAATATCTCTTCCGCAGTAACAAGTATTGAAACCTCCACTGTAAAGGTTATCCGGAAAGATAACCGGAATTACCTGACCGGATTAAACCCCGGCGATGAAGTTTCCCTTTTTAATAGCCAGGGGCAACTGAAGGGGTATTCAAAAATGCAATCTGACACTTTACCTATCAAGCAGACCGGAGTGGTCATCATTAAGGTGAAATCTGGCAATCAGATAACCATCCTAAAAGCCATTTGAATAATCCCCGGGTTGAACAATAACGATGATGGTACTATGCAGCGGGTACGTATGACTACCGAAGGGATTATCTCATGGAGCTTATTTATTGAATTGTAAAATTCGGGAGATGAAAGCGGTAGTGTGAAGCTGATCGTCGAATAATCTTTTTGTTGAAAGTCAGCTTTATACTGCATCGTGCTTGAATCGTGAGTGGTATTTGACCGATTTTTATACCTGATTAAGTAAGCACAATACCTAGCTTTGGCATTGTTAAATGTTAAAGAAAATAGCAGGATGACTTTGTCTTCGGTAACTTGAAACAAAATCTTGAAACCAATTGTTTTAAAAGATAATCTCTTTCTTATCGAACTATATTTTCACATAGTTATATTATACTAATACCAAAAATTACGAATCATGAAGAAGAATTCTATCTTTTTGAAAAAGGGGTGGCTGGGCAAATTGGGCCTCTTCTCGTTAGCCTTACTGGCTGCTTCAACCATGGTTGCACAGGATGTGACGACCGGATTAAAGTTGTATTACTCGTTTGATAATGTTTCCGGAGGAACGGTCCCTGATGATTCAGGAAGTGGTCTTATTGGATCGGCAATGGGATCACCCACAGTCGTAACCGGAAATAGCGGAAATGCATTGTATTTTACTGCCAAGACTGATTATGTTCAATTGCCGAACGATATCACAACCTCATTAACTGATTTTACCGTAGCAGCCTGGGTGAATGTGGATAAGTTGCAATGGTGGCCACGTATTTTTGACTTTGGAACTGGACAGAAGAATTATATGTTTCTTACTCAGGTAGGAGGAGGAAATCTTCGTTTTGCTATAAGAACTGCTACCGTTGATGAACAACAAATCAATAGTACCACCGCTATTTCGACTGGGACATGGGCGCATGTGGCGGTAACTGTTCAGGGAAGTACCGGTACTATGTATATCAATGGAGTTGCAGTCGGTACCAATACCAACATGACCCTGACTCCCTCTTCTTTGGGATCAACCACCCAAAACTACATTGCTAAATCCCAATTTGACGACCCGGCACTGTCAGGTAGTGTGGATGAATTCCGTATTTATAACAGAGCACTGACCAATTCTGATATTGTAGCGCTCACCGGTCTTGATGAATTAAAAAAACAACAGACGGCTCTAACTTTAGGTGAAATCTCAGCCGTTAGCACTAACCTTACCCTTCCTACAACAATGGGAACAAAAGGTGTTACAGTAAGATGGACAACATCAAATCCCTCAATGATTGATACGTTGGGTGTATTGGGTACACGTCCTGATAAATACGATACCCCGGTCCTTTTGACAGCTACTTTATCTCAAACTTTAGGTGGAAAAACTTATACCTTAACCAAACAATTTACAGCTAAGGTTGCAGCCATAAATCCAGTTGCAACATCCGAGCTGTTGGCTAACTGGGATTTTGCATCCGGTAACATATTTTTGGATGGAGATACCGTTAAAGTGAAGGATGCAACCGGAACCGGTTTGGTTGGAAAACTGATGGATGTAGCCCGCATCAGAACCATTGGTAATACAACACAATACAATGTGCTCGATCTTGGAAATAACCAAGGATACTTTGATATGGGTAACCAGATCGGAGAGGCAGTATACTCCCTGAGTGATTTCACCGTAAGTGGATATTTCCGTATGGATGAAACTTATACAGGCAGCGGAGACTGGGGGAACAACTTATTTAGCTTCTCGAATACTGCGAATGACCTGAGTGATCCTAAAGGAACCATGTATGCCTGCCTGGGTAAAACGAATTATGCTATTACCTCCGGTTCATGGCAAAGTGGTGGTGAAGCAGGTCTTAATCCTGGTAAAACTCCGACAAAAGGAACATGGCACCACTATGCCTATACTCAAGAAGGATCAGTAGGTACGATCTATTTCGATGGTGCTGTAGTGTCAACAGGAACTATCGCAGCCTATCCATTCAATACTTTGCGTAGAGATGGTGCGACCGGTACGCTTTTTAACTGGATCGGTCGCCCGCCTTATGGATCTCCGGATTCTTATTTACGTAAGACTCTCGTTTATGGATTGCAAATGTATAATGCGGCATTAACTGCCAGTGATATGATTAATACGATAATGGTTCCGGATACGATAGCTGCCCTGAATGCCGCTTATACTGAAAATCCGGATAACATTTCTACAGCTATTACCACTGAGGTAGATAATTTATCATCATTGAACTGGAATGAAGTAACAGAAAATTTACCATTATCAACTAAGGGAACTTCGGATCCTTCAGTTTCGATATCCTGGACTTCTAACCAAAATGATATTATTAGTACAACAGGTATCGTTAATCGTCCGTCTTATCATGCTTACAAAGTGAACCTGACGGCTGTATTAGTTAAAGGTGCGCAAAAATCAATTAAAGAATTCACAGCTACTGTATTGCCAAAAGCCGGAACTACATATGCCAATGATCTTCTGGTCAAATATGATTTCGCGAATGTTGCCAATGACACCGTTGTGACAGATGCTGCTGAAAAACATCTGACAGGTATTGTGAAAAACAATGCGAAAATCAGGACCATCGGAACAAATGATTCAGGGAAATTCAATGCGTTGGCTTTAGGAGATAGCATTGGTTATTTTGATATGGGTACTGAAGTTGGTAAACTCGTTTACGGACTTAACAATTATACTGTAGGGGCTTTTTATCGTATAGATTCTGAATATCCGGATGTCGATTTAACCTCAAATGGTAACTTCCTCTGGAGTTTCTCAAATGCTTCAAATATCTTAGCACCAGATTATTCTGGTTACCTTATCGGAAGCTTGAAAAATCAGGCAGCAACTATATCTCCAAATAACTGGAGCGGAGAACAAACCGTTAAGTGCAATGTTCCAGCCTCAAAAGGTAGCTGGCACCATTTTGCCTATACACAAAACGGAACAACCGGAACAGTTTATGTAGATGGTTCGCCTGTTTCGGCCGTCGATATTACTCAACTTCCTTCTAATACATTAGTTAAGGATCAGCGTTTGGGTACTTTGTTTAACTGGATCGGACGTTCTTGTTATAATGGGGATAAATATCTGCGTAAAACTTTGGTTACAGATTTCAGAATATACAAAACAGCTTTGAATGATGAGCAATTTCAATTAACAGAGCTGGATGTTGCAAACAAAATTGCAGCACTGGATGCCGCTTACGCAGCAAATACCGGAATGGCCGTTAATACAGTCAAAGCATCACAGTATAAAGTGATCGGTGCTGAAGGTCAAATTAATATCCAGGGATTAACCGGTGGAGAAAAGGTTTCTGTGATTGACATTACCGGTCGTCAGTTCAATGTAACTACACCTTCTTCAATAGTTATCAAAGCCGGAATGTATATTGTGAAAGTAAACGATTATATCGTTAAAGTGCTTGTTAAGTAACAGGTGTTTATTTGATTAATTAGCCTGTACGGGCTTGTTTATACTTTTAGCGGTAAACAGATGGTGTCTCACCTCTGTTTACCGCTTTTGTTTTTGCCCGGATTAGTTGATTGTGGAGGAAACGGGACAGTGGATGTTTCTTCCAAAATTCCAACGAATCTCCTCTTGGGGATGTTACCTTGATCATCGGTACTTTTAAACATGCCTGAGACGATTTTTCGCAAATCTTCTATGGGTCAGCTATAATAACAGAAAACGCCTTGCTTTTGCTGCAAGGCGTTTTCTGTGTATGATTATTGAGTTCGAGATGCAAAGCTGAATTGGAAATTATTGATTCCAACCGCTAGGAAATATTTTGGGTTCTATTTACTTAAATACCTGAATGCGCTCTTCCAGAGGCTGAAACAGTTTTTCTCCGGGTTGCGCTATAGGATTTCCAAATGGCATTTGAGCAATAAGCTTCCAGTTGTCTGATAAAGACCATTCGTTCTTTACATCAGCTTCTATCAGTTCATTGTAATGTTGAAGTGAAACTCCCAACCCTTCGATTTCTAATGCTGTCCAAATCACAAACTGGTTCATTCCACTGGTTTGCTGTGACCAAACCGGGAAATTATGTGCATATAGAGGGAATTGTTCTTGTAGCGATTCCACAATGCTATGATCATCAAAGAAAAGAACAGTGCCATATCCGCTACGGAATGAATTGATCTTTGTCTCGGTGGGGTTAAAGTGTTCAGCTGGAACGATCTTTCTCAACGCTTCTTTGGTGATATCCCATAGTTTATTATGTTGCTCTCCAACTAACAGGACGACCCTTGTGCTTTGAGAGTTAAACGCTGATGGGGTGTGTTTTACCGCATGCTCTACTACTTCCTGAATTCTCTCGTCTGATACTGAAACCTCATTGTTGATTCCGTAAAATGTACGTCTGTCTGCAACCGCAGTGAAAAAATCTTTTGACATATTGTATTCCTCCATGATTATGTTTTTGTCGATATGCAAAGATACTAACTGTGATAAAGTCAGGAGTTACAGTTTTTGGAAAAGGGGTGGTACTTTTAGGTTCAGAACTACCCTGAATGCGGATCTAAATGTTATTCCTGAAGCGTGAGGCAATCCGTTTTCACCGTATCAAAAAAAATTCTTTTCCAAAACCCTTTTATTTTTAGAGGGTCTTGGAAAAGAATTTTTATGAGTTGACACACTTAATTAAATAGAGCTTCTTTTCAGACAGTCTCTTTCGTTACAAATTGCTTAACTATTAGTGCTTAATGATTAGTTTTTTCATCAACGACTCTTCTCTATTGGTCAACTTAAGCATATAGACACCGGATGGTAAATTTGACACATCAAGGTCTGTCTCATAGGAGTCTCTCATCTCTTTACTCAATACCAATCTGCCGTCCATATTAAACACCGTTACTGTCGATAAGCCGGTATTGTTGACTGTAGAATAGTTCACATGCAGAAGATCATTTGCAGGCACAGGTGATAAAGTCAGGCTTCTTTTGAAATTGATATCTTCTATGCCGGAAAGAACTCCTGCAATCTGAGCAACTTCGTTGTCCGACAATGCATAGTTGTACACTCTGAAATCGTCGACATAACCGAAGAGCAGAGGATCAGCAAATTGACTGCGACCGATGTAGTTCAAAACCGGTTTAAAATCCAACGGTCTTATTGTGATGGCATTGGATTCTGCCACCTGTACGCCATTAACATACATGCGTGCACCGGATGTGCCTAACGTCACTGCCACGTGTGACCATTTGCCCGTAGGTAATGCGGTCGCGCTTAATAATTGCTCCGTGCCACCATTTTTAATTGTAAAACGCAGTTGACCTGAACCCGATGGCGTTAGAAACATATATTGAGTCTGGTCGTTACCAAAATCGAAGATACGTTGCCAGGCAGTGCCACCTCTCCAGTACACCCACGTTGCGATAGTAATCTCCTGTTGGTTTGCCAAAGTAGCAGGCAACTGTACGAAGGCATTGGATCCGTTCAGCGCAATGGCTTTGGTTCCCACTTTACCATCGACATATGAGATCGTACCGTACGTTGCACTGTGATTTAAATTAATCGTGCTATCCTGAGTATTTCCGTTAAATGGGAGCTGGGCTACCATGTCTTTATTGCCGGTGGCAGTCGCTGAAGCTTCGTTAGAATAAACGGAGCGATTCAAGGATTTGTCCACTGCTTTGACTTTGTAAAAATAGGAACCGCCTGAGGTGGTTGTGTTGTCAACAAAAGAGGTTGATGTCACATTGCGGGCAATCGTATTAAAAGTTCCTCCCACCGAATCTGCTCGAAAAACAGTGTATCCTGCAACGTCAGCTTCCGGGCTGGCAGACCACTCTAATCGAATAGACTCTGCATTCCCCGTAGCGACCAGATTGCCAGGTGCACCGGGTGCAACAAACTCCACGGGTGCTCCAACGGGAATAAGGCGCCATTGTTGGTTTGTACCACCATCCTTTTCCCATTGTTGAATATTTGCCCCTGATGAAGTACTGGCATTAGCGACCTCCAGACATTGGGCACTTTGACGGTTGCGGATATAAAACCAGCCGTCTCCGGCATAGTCAAAGTACCACTGTTGGTTTGCGCCTTTTGTATCATCCCATTGTTGTACATTCGCACCATTATCCAATGAATAGTTTACAACATCCGGCACCTTACCACTATGCACCGCTTTAAAGGTGAAGTAGCTAAAATCACCACCCACCCGTGAATCCACCGGAGTTACGTCCCATTGTTGAGAGGTCACACCGGTGTAGCTATTTTGGTTAATGTTGGCTCCACTACTTGTAGAGCTTAGCACCACACCCATCACTTTACCGCTATTGCGGTTTACCAATACATAACGCCCGTTAATAACTGGCTGGATGTCGTCCCCCCATGTGATATTCACCACTCTTTCAGCATTGGTCTGCCCCGTCTGGTAACCGGTACCGCCGGGCAAGACCATGGTGTATTCGCGCTGAGGACCGTATCCATCATAGTACACATCCCTGTCTTTTGATACAAAACGATAAGTAGTTGTGACCGCTTGACGTTCCGATGTGCCGCCAAAGGCTTGTATTTTACCCTCAGGACTGCGATAGACCGATGCGGCAGTCCAGTTAGGACGATGTTCGGCATAGCCTAAACGCATGCCATCACTGGCTTTCACAAACTCTCCACGTGCCAGCTCGGCGGTGCCCCACCAGATACCGGTTTGCATACCATATTCAGCGCCCACCATAGCCTCCATTACATTGTGTAACTCATCGCCGGTGGCATGATCACCGTTGGCTCTTACCGTTTGATAAAAGGTGGCAAAGCTATTGAAACTACCGGCAAGCTGATGGGTATTTCCTTCGTCCAATCTTGCCTTTAAATAGTTGTACCAGGGCAAGGCCTGGTCATCGTTCAGTGTGTTCCCCCCGCAAATACGGATGCTGTCGAAGCGGGTGTTTTTTCTCAATTCGCCGCAAATATTGTAGAAGTCAAGCTGGCCATTTGAACCCGAATATTGCCCCCATCCGTAATCCGGTTCATTAAAAGGCGATATTGAGACTACAGTACGTCCACGTTCCTGGACGCGTCTTGTTGTTACGTCCATCAACTGAGCCCAACGCGCAGCATTACCGATGTACCAGGCATCAACGCTGGGGTGGTCGCAGTTTAATACCACTTTTGTTTTTGTCCCGGTCAAATCGATCAGGTTAAGTCGGGTATTGAGATCGTTTATTTGTGCAGTCTGAAGGTCTCCGTTAACTAACGGATAGGTGGGCTGAAACGACGCTCTCACAAGATCCACCCGATCAGCACCCATAAAGGCGATGCCGCGCCGAATGTTTGCTTCACTGAGCCAAGCCAGGTCTAATCCCCAAATAAGAGATTTGGAAACACCGGGGTCAGTGACGCTAAATGATACTGTTCGGTCAGGAATAGGTTGAGCAACCAGATTATTACTTGCGCTGGTCGTTTGTGCATTGATTTGAGCAAATTCGCACCCGAACAACAACAGGATCATTGCTGAGATTTTCCCTTTTTTCATGTGTTAATAATGATTTTTGTTTTGGTTACACATGGAACTCGCATACATTGTCCTGTTTTTTTGGTGAACGCCTGTACATGCTCGTTTCATAGATTAGGTTTTTATTTAATAACAGTTGATTCAATGGAAGTGTTTCTTCACAGTCGGTTGAAACTCTTTGTCTGTTCCATTTTTCATCACCTAGGCAAAGCTAGATATAGTATCGGAGCTTTGATGTCACAAATTCGTCAAATATAGATAGGAAACTCTGCATTTACCAAGAAAGCCACCCCGGTGTGGAGTGGCTTTCTTGTAGTTTTATTCGAATATTATATTTCTGTAATAGCTTTGCTATTGTGATTTACTTTTCATAAATCACAATCCCATATTTATCAATCTGTTCTTTCAGATCTAAATTTTGAATGGCGTTATACAGTAGAACATCAAAACCAAGGAGGGTCGGGCTTTCGTTTTCGAGCAAATCATGAACGCGGGCGATGTGTAGCGAAGACAGGTTTTCACCGACGAGGGCCAGATCAATATCCGAGCCCATTTCGAAATTTCCCATCGCACGACTACCGTAGAGAATAACCTTTTCTATTTCGGGGATAGATGCAAAAAGCTCCAGCATATAGTGCATATCTTTTTCCCGCAGTCCAAATTTATTAAGGGTATAAGTAATCATAATCTGGTTTGCATTTTTTCTTTGAAGTCAACAAATGCAGGGTAATAGTCGAAAATGATCTTATCGAGATATGACCGACTCTTTTCCTCATTGTAGATATGGCTCAATTCGTTGCGTGCTAATAATATTTCTTCCCAAATAAACGGATTTAGGATTCCATCCTGTATCATTTGTTTGATGACCGGTCTGGGTCCTTTTATATCGGCATATCCGATTTCTTTGAGATAATCTTGCATGACTTTCCAGCTTAGATCGAATGTAAATTCAAAACGTTGTATCAGCCCATCTTTTTCCAGATCGGATAAGGATGAAAAAAGCGGGACTATTTCTTCTAATGTTTTCAAAGCTTTGCAATAGCTATTCAATCGTAACACCCAACGAATTTGACCGTTTTCCATATTCTGCATCTTTGATTAATCTTAAAACAAATGTAACTGTATTTGGTAGATTTACCAAGGTTAACAGTTTGAAAAGAAAGGATAGATAGTTTTATCAATCAAAAAGCCCGCCGAAAAATACATTTCAGCGGGCTTTTTGATTAAAGTGACCCCAACAGGACTCAAACCTGTGACCTTCAGAACCGGAATCTGACGTTCTATTCAACTAAACTATGGGGCCATACCTTAGTGGTGTGCAAAAGTAAATATATTTCCCGAATTTACAAATAGTCTGTTAAGAATATCCGGGGTATTTCCTTTTGCGGTCAGCCTTCCGTGGGATATTCACAATAAATCCTGATATTTGCAGCAGCAAATCATTAAGCTGATAAAGAAGATATTCATGGAAGTAAAAATAGAAAAGAGCTGGCACGATCATATCAAAGATGAATTTGAAAAACCCTATTTCGAATCGTTGACCGGCTTTGTGAAGCAAGAGTATGCCACTGCGAAAGTCTATCCACCCGGTCCGCTGATCTTCAACGCATTCGATAATTGTCCGTTTGACGACGTTGAGGTGGTGATACTGGGGCAAGATCCTTATCACGAACCCAATCAGGCACACGGCCTCTGCTTTTCAGTGCAGGAGGGTGTTCCCTTTCCTCCATCATTGCTGAATATTTTCAAGGAGATTCATAGCGATTTGGGCAAACCGATGCCTGCGAACGGTGATCTTACCCGTTGGGCCAAACAAGGAGTGTTGTTGCTTAATGCTACACTGACCGTTCGGGCGCATCAGGCCGGTTCGCATCAAAATAAAGGATGGGAAACTTTTACCGATGCTGTTATTCACCGGTTGGCAGAGCAGCGCGAAGGATTAGTCTTTATCCTTTGGGGAGCGTATGCGCAAAAGAAAGGCGCATTCATCGATCCACGCAAACATCTGGTGCTGAAGTCACCGCACCCTTCGCCCTTGTCTGCTCATCGTGGATTCTTCGGTAATCACCATTTCAGTCTGGCGAATGACTATTTGCGGAATCAGGGGAAGAAGGCGATTGAATGGTGATATGTTTTAGGTTATAAGTTGTAAGTTTTAGGTAATAGGTAATAAGTGATAAGTTTTAGGTATTCCGGGTCATTAGTTTAATGTTCAAATAATTATCCGTTGATTAAGTTTATTTTAGGTTGAAGTACCCTTGTGTAAACAACATTAAGCAGGGAATGGCTGTTTAACTTATATGATTAGGCCATTAGATCCCAATAAGATTGGTGAAATCCCAATCTCACTTTCCCTAAATACTGCTGTAATACAGGATTCGTTTCTTTGCAACAGAAATCAAAATCCTGTATATGAAAACAATAGGTTTAACGATTGTATTAGTTATGAGTAGTCTGTTATTATCCAATATTTCGGCGCGAACGCCCGAAACACCGGCTCCCACACAAGAGTTGAAGATTCTGAGCTGGAATATCTATATGCTTCCCTACTTCAGCTTGTTCAACGGTAATGGCCGTAGGGCAGAGGTAATTGGGGAGCAGTTACATGATTCCGATTACCAGATTATCGTGTTTCAGGAAGCTTTCAGCAGCAAGTGCCGGAATATTCTGCGTAAGAAGCTGGCGACAAAATTTCCCTATCAATACGGTCCGGCTAATCAGACCCGTTTACCCCACCGCACCAGCAGCGGCCTTTGGATTCTGAGCAAGATGCCACTCGAAAAACTGAAAGAGATTCGTTTCCATTCCGCCCAGGGGTTTGATATGTTTGCCAGGAAAGGTGCGGTAATGTTTGAGGGAACTTACAACGGAGTTAAATTCCAGTTGCTGGCCACTCATTTGCAGGCCGAAAATCCGCATAACATCCGTCAATCGCAGTGTCGGGAGATTTATGATCTGCTCGAAGATTATAAACGTCCCGATGTTCCCCAGTTGCTTTGCGGAGATTTTAATGTGGAAATGAGTGACAGAGAAAATTATGGCAGAATGCTGCAAATACTCGATGCTCATAATGGAGAACTCTCCGGTCAACTGAATGTAACTTACGATGAAGCGCATAACACCCTGGCGCATCGTCCCGGCGGGAAAGGGGAGATACTCGACTACATCCTTACCCGCAATTCTCACTTGATTGAAAAGATAGAACGCAGGGTTTCTGAATTTTATCATCACGAACCTTCGTTTTGCAGTCACTTGTCCGACCACTACGCGATGGAGGTTACCATTCGGTTCACCCGGGCATTAAGCTCAGATACCCGGCAGCTGGCCGTCAGGTATTAAAAATAAACATTACCTTTGCAGTGTGTTTTAGGGGTGCTTGATATAATTCAGGCTGAGAATATACCCTTTGAACCTGACGCAGGTAATGCTGCCGCAGGGAAAAAGCCGATTTACCTACTATATTCTGCCTGCCATTTTCATCCCCCTTTTTTATTAATCAAGCGTATAGACTTTCCGGCCTTCGTCGGACGCATTTGTATGCCTAAACTTAAATGATTTATGAAGAAAGGATTTCTACTTATTGCGCTGTGTGGCGTCTTGTTTACACTGCACGCTCAAACTAAAACAGCCGTTGTAAAAGATTCCATAGCACGAAAAATCATGTTGGACGAAATGGTAGTGACGGGTACGCGTGCATCATCCAAGACACCTGTTGCTTACTCAAACGTAGACAAAGAAGCAATCAAAAAACTGAATTTCGGGCAGGATATTCCCTTCCTGTTATCCCTGACCCCTTCGTTTGTGGCGACTTCTGATGCCGGTGCAGGCGTGGGCTATACAGGATTTCGCGTTCGCGGAACGGATGCTTCCCGTATAAATGTAACCACGAATGGTATTCCGCTGAATGATTCCGAGTCGCATGGTGTCTATTGGGTGAATATGCCCGATTTTGCTTCGTCGCTCGAAGATTTACAGATTCAGCGCGGAGTCGGAACTTCAACCAACGGAGCCGGCGCTTTCGGTGCGAGCTTGAATATGAAGACGGAGAATATTGCGATGAAGCCTTACACCGAACTGAATGGTTCTTATGGCTCGTTCAATACTTCGAAGGCTACCTTCAAAATTGGTACCGGATTGATCAACAACCACTGGGCCTTTGATGCACGGTTGTCGAATATCCATTCCGATGGATATATTGACCGTGCCACTACCGATCTGCATTCCTATTTCGCACAAGGCGGATATTACAGCCGGAATACAGTCGTAAAACTGGTTACATTCGGTGGAAAAGAGCGTACCTACCATGCCTGGGATGGTGTTCCCAAAGATTCGCTGACTACCAATCGTACCTATAATCCGAGTGGCCATATGGCCGAAGATGATTATGGCAACGCGTTGGCTCCTTATTACAAAGATCAGACTGATAATTACACGCAAACACATTATCAATTGATGTTGACTCATGCTTTCAACTCATCTTTGAATCTGAATGCCGCATTGCATTATACCCAAGGAGAGGGTTATTACGAAGAGTATAAAGTGGGTCGTAAATTGGTGGAATATGGTCTGACTCCGTTTAATTATGAAGGAAACCTGATTAAGAAGAGCGATCTGGTTCGTCAGAAATGGTTGGATAATGATTTCGGTGGAGCGGTTTTTTCATTGAATTACAAGGATGATAAACTGGATCTCACTTTCGGTGGAGGAGCCAACAGATACGAAGGAAACCACTTCGGCAAGATCATGTGGGTGAAAAACTATGCGGGAGATGCTCATTTTACCCCCGGTCAGGAGTTTTACCGAAGTACGGGTGATAAGACTGACGTGAATACTTATTTAAAAGCAAATTACTCCCTGGCCAAAGGACTCAATGCATATGTCGATCTGCAATATCGTTTTATCGATTACAAAATAAAAGGGCAAAACGATGCCTGGGATTGGATGACTGAAGCCATGCAAGTGCTTGACATTCATAAGACGTTCAACTTCTTTAATCCCAAAGCCGGATTGTTCTACGAGATCAACGACAATAATCAAGCCTATGCATCCTTCTCAGTCGGCCATCGCGAGCCTACACGAAATAATTATACCGATGGGTCGATCTCTGATAATCCGTTAGCCGAAAGACTCTTTGATTATGAAGCAGGATATATCTACAAAAATCCGGTTTTCTCTTTCGCGGTGAATGGCTATTTCATGGACTACAAAAACCAATTGGTGTTGACCGGAAAAGTGAATGAAATCGGTGAACCGCTGACATCGAATATTTCTGAAAGCTACCGTGCCGGTATCGAACTGATGGCTGGTGTAAAGATCACCGATTGGCTGAAATGGGATGGAAATATGACTTTGAGTGAGAATAAGATCAGGAATTACTCGGAATTTGTCGATCTTTACGATGAAAAATGGGAATGGGCCGGTCAGGTGGAAAATAAATTGGGGACAACTCCGATTGCGTTTTCTCCGAATCTGATTGCAAACAGCATATTTACCGCGACCTACAATGGTTGGAGTGCCGCTTTACAATCAAGCTATGTCGACAAACAATACATCGACAACACCGGCAATAACGATCGTTCGCTGGATGCCTATTTTGTGAACAATATCCGCTTAGGTTACAGCTTTAAACCCAAAGGAATGAAAGAAATCGGCTTAAGCCTTTTGATTAATAATATCCTGAATGAGCAATACGAAAGCAATGCCTGGGTTTATTCATCTTATCAGCAACCTGATGCAAATAGTTCTGCAATGGATCGTTACGAAAGCTACGGTTATTTCCCGCAAGCCGGAATAAACGTAATGGCAAGCGTTTCATTGAAGTTTTAAGAATGCATCACTTTGTTTTTGTTCAAAGGGGAGGGGTGAGTACTCTTATTGATGTTTAAGGATGTTGTACAGTTAGATAATATTTAAGTAATTGTATCTTGAGCCCCTCTTTCGGAGGGGTTAGGGAGGCCTTTTTTTATGATGGAATATTTGTATAATAACTGGTTAGAGTGGTTCGGTGTTATCACCGGACTGCTCTATCTGTTTCAGGAAATCCGACAGAGAGCCTCGATGTGGGTGGTGGGTTTTCTGAGCTCATTGGTATATGTGATCGTTTTCTACCGGTCGAAGTTCTATGCCGATATGGTACTGAATATCTATTACGTGCTAATGAGCGTGTATGGTTTTTGGCTCTGGCAGTCAGGGAAAGAGGAAACAATGGAGACACAAGAGCAGGAGATCACTTATCAGAATATAAGCTGGAAGTTAGGCGCTTTTTTGACATTGGTTTCAGTGACACTGTACTTCGGAATTGCTAATGTGCTGATTCACTTCACCGATTCGCCGATTCCTTATGGTGATGCGTTATCCACTGCGTTTAGCATTGTTGCTACGTGGATGGTGGCTAAGAAGTTCATTCAGCATTGGTTTGTCTGGATGCTTGTGAATGCTTTTTCTGTTTACCTGTTTATCTGGCGCGGACTATATCCGACGGCAATCCTCTTCTTTTTCTATGGTGTGCTTTCGGTGGTTGGATTTTATAAATGGAAAAATGCACCGAAACTTGCCAGGGCAGAGGTTACAAATCCCTAATGGTAAATGCATAGATATTTATGACTACGAAATATGAAGCTGTGATCATAGCAGATGGCCTTTTCCCGCAAAGGGAATCTGTGTTGGAATTGATCCGGGATGCCGGACTGGTCATCTGTTGTGACGGCGCTACCCGCAAAGCTATCGCCAATGGTTTTGTTCCCGATTTTATTGTCGGCGATCTGGATAGTCTGGATGAAAAACTCAAACGAATATATGCCGCTAAACTAGTGCATAATCCCGATCAGGAGACGAACGATCTGACCAAAGCTGTGCAGTTTGCCGTTTCCAAAGAGATAAAAAAGGTATTGATTGTAGGTGCAACGGGTTTGCGCGAAGATCATACGCTGGGGAATATTTCCCTATTGCTGCAATACATTGAGCTGTTTGAGAAAGTGGAGATGCTTTCCGATTTCGGTATTTTCACGGCAATCACCGGAACTTCTGAGATGGAAACCGTCGCAGGCCAGCAGATTTCTATATTCTCTTTGACTCCGGATTGTCCGATATCCACCTATGGATTGAAGTACCCGGTAGTCAAACGCAAGTTTGCATCGTGGTGGGAGGGCACGCTGAATGAAGCGTTGGAAGACTGGTTTAAGATAGAACTGCATGAACCGGGCAAATTGATTATTTACAGAGTAAATATGTAATCCGGATTCTGTTATTTGGGTTTGTCTTTCGATAAAAGAACATTAAGATATGAAATTTATTGTCGTATTCACCCCCAACCCCCTAAAGGGGGCTTTTTCCGCAGTCCTGGTTTTTAAAGCGACTACAGTCTAAAATTAAAATGAGCTAAAGATTAATGCTTCGCGCTGCCTAAAAGTCCCCTTCAGGGGATTTAGGGGTAGAGATACCGCCATATTAATACGACATTAATTCTATCCCATTCTTATTCTATCCGGCTTCATCGTTCTTATTAAATAGGTAGCCTGATCCAAACGGTTTGTTCGTCAAATCCTGATGATTTAATCCTGTTTTAGCATCTATTCATAGACAAAAGCTCCCTGCCGTGCCATGTTGTAGCAATCCACCTTTTGGTTAATGCACTCTTCTTCAATCTTCTCCGCATAAAACCGGCTCAGCGAAGCATCCAGGATCACTTTCTCAAAGCGATATAGTTTTTGTAAATCGGCTAAATCACCTTTAAAACCTTTGGAAAGAATCAGGAAATGGCTGTTTAACGGTCGTTGAACTGCTATACTTCGTACATCGTCATTGATGCGGACTATCCGCTTCCCCTCAAATATGAGATACTTTTTGTCTATTCGGTAGAGTGCTTTTTCAGAACCGTTTTCGTACTCCAGAATACTTTCCCCAAATTGATTATAGACCAGCATCCGGGTAGTATGATTCCGTTGGTAGTCCTGATAAATACTGATTCCCTGCAATACTAATATCATCAGCAGGCTGTAAACCAGCAGGCTGAATCTTTTCTTGTACAGGAAAGTTATCGTGAAAATAATTATCAGGTAATAGCAACCGATTTGCCAGGCCGACGGATTCAGATCCCGTACCTGAGCCATGGGGAATTGTGCAAATACGCGGGTTAGGTTATCCAGTCCCCAGAGCATTTTCTCCAATACATATCCAAACCATTGGTAGGGAATACCCACCGCGGCCAGAACCAAACATCCGACTGACAAATAGACCTGAATTCCGGAGAGAGGTAATACGATCAGATTTGTAACTAAAAATAATAGAGGGAATTGATGGAAATAGAAGATGCTCAACGGTGATGTGCCTAATTGCGCCGCCAGGGTCATTAACAGTAAGTTATAACCGTATTTCGGCACCTTTTTCTTTTGGTTGATCTCTTCGCTGAAAAAAGCCTGAGCAATCAGAATGGAAATCACGGCTGCATAACTCAGCTGGAATCCAATGTCGAAAAGTGTCAGTGGATTATAAAGCAAAATACAGAAAGCCGAAAATGCAAGCGAATTGAATGGGGAATTCTGTCTGTTGAATATTCCACCAATCAGAAAAACTGTAAGCATGATGCTGGCTCGCACTACCGAAGGGGATAAGCCCGTTATAAAAGCAAAAACCCACAGAATAACGAGTGTAATTACAAATTTGACTCTGTAAAACCGGGAGTTTTTGGGAATAAAGCCCAGCAGAAACATCACCATGATATAAATCATAGCTGTTTGCATACCGCTCACAGCCATCAGGTGCGAGAGCCCCACTGCGCTGAAATTTCCCTTTTGCTCTTGCGATAATTCATCGGTATACCCAATTGTTGTTGCGGTCAGTAATGCAAATTCGTTCTCCCCGAATCCGAAGGTGCGGAAGGTCTGCACGATATTTTCGCGAAGATCGGAGGCCAGGTAGTTGAGGTTGAATGGTCTTTTTGAAGGGATGCGTTTCCAGCATGCGGAATCGATATAGGCTGTCCCGCTGATTCCTTGTCGGTTGAGGTAAGTGGCGTAATCAAATCCACCCGGGCGATTGGTGTTGATCAACGGCCTGACTTCAGAATGAAAACGGACTACATCGCCCTGTCGTAATGTCAGGCTATGCTTGTCTTTGTGGAAATAAACCGTAATCTTTTTATTCCTTGTCCGGTATTGACCGGCAGAATCTATTCTACCCAAAACCCGGATAAAGCAGGCGACGCTTCGATCCTTCACCTGAGGTTGAGTGATGATTTCTCCTTTGCAGGCTGTTTTTTGTTGAGGAAAATCAAAAGAGACGGAGCCGGCTTTTCTTTGTGATATATAAATACCCAACGCCATGAAAAACAATGCAAGACCTATTCCGAACACATGTCGGTATTTGTAAGCTTTAGTCGAAGAGTGTGGGAGATACGGAAACAAAAGGAGCAGGATGGAAATTCCGCCCAACAGATATGCCGGCAGGACTTCCGGATACAGGTGGTAAAAAAGAATGCCCACAACCATCGGCAGCAGCATTCGGAGGAAAGGCATCTGATGGATTGTGGGCAGTTTCATTATATGTGGATTAGAGATTCTTCAAATCCGAGATTGTCTTTTTGGGATCGGGTGAGTTGAAGACAAAGCTTCCGGCAACCAATATGTCGGTTCCCGCATCCACCAGTTGGCGACCGGTTTCAAGATTAACACCGCCATCTACCTGGATTAAGGTGTTTGCGTTTTTACGCAGGATCAGCTCTTTCAATCTTCTGATCTTATCCAGTGAGTAGGGGATAAATTTCTGGTTGCCATATCCGGGATTTACCGACATGATCAAAACCATATCGATTTCTGAGATGATATCTTCCAGTAAATATTCGGGTGTATGAGGATTCAGGCTGACTCCCGCTTTCATCCCGGCTTCTTTAATTTGTTGGATGGTTCTGTCCAGATGCGTACACGCTTCATAATGCACCGTCATCATATGTGCACCGATATTCCGTACTTCGGGAATAAATTTTGCAGGATCTACAATCATTAAGTGAGCATCCAACGGTTTGGTGCTGATTTTATTCACATATTCCAATACCGGAAAACCGAATGAAATATTGGGAACAAATACACCGTCCATAATATCGAGGTGTACCCAATCTGCCTCACTGGCGTTCAACATCTCCAAATCACGCTGTAAATTACCAAAGTCGGCCGATAAAATAGATGGGGCGACCATCGTTTTTTTTGATTTTGTCATTGTAGTTTTATCCATTATCAATGTAGACGATACGCTTTCTACTACATTGTCATTTGTAAGCGGTACAAAATTACAAAAAAGCCCTGTTTAATCAGAACCCGAGTCTAAATAATTCACATCCCGATACTTTCTATTTTAGTAACACGATCGTTATCGGGGAATTTGATCCGAGCCGGTCACGTTGAATAACAAAGGACATCGACATGGACCGCGAACTACATCGACAGGTATGACAAGCGACTCTGCGAGCAGCGCGAAGTACATCGACATGCATTGCAAATTACATTGCATACACTGACAAAGTGTATCGACATGGACCGCGAACGATATCGACATGTGTGACAAACTACTCTGCGAGCAGCGCGAACTACATTGACGGGTGTGACAAACTACATTGACGGGCATGACAAAGACCATTGACAGGCGTTGCAAATTACAATACAATCACTGACAAGATACTCTGCAGGCACCGCGAACTACATTGACATGCCTAACAAAGACCACTGCAAGCAGCGCGAAGAGCATTGACGGGTATGACAAAGACCATTGACATGCGTTACAAAGAGCATTGACGGGTGTAGCAAAGACCAATGACATGCGTTACAAAGACCATTGACAGGCGTTGCAAATTACAATACAATCACTGACAAGATACTCTGCAGGCACCGCGAACTACATTGACATGTCTTACAAAGACCACTGCAAGCAGCGCGAAGAGCATTGACGGGTATGACAAAGACCTTTGACATGCGTTACAGTTACAGGGATTTGCTTATTTCAACGTCTGATATTTCAGACGTTTTTGAAGCAATTTCCGATTATGAGGAAACGATTCTGTTGACCCCGTCGCTCGCTCTCTAAGGAGTCACCGTGGATAAAGCCGCGGGCAGAGCTCCTCTATTCATTTAATTCCTTCATACCTCATTGTGTTACTTATTGCAGGTGCAACGGATGTCGCCGCATAATCACACCAGGGTACTGGCGAGTCTCGGGTTTCGTATGTTCTTTTTAGAATAAGAGAATAACTTGCTAATGAGGTGTCGATGAGCGGTATGCGTTTGGATGAACAGTTGAGATGCGTTCATTCGGTACCAAATCATCGTTTGATAAGCGTGCGGCTGCTAAGAATACTAGCAGCACGGCATCTGATACTACAAAATAGGTTCATCCGGTGCATGAATAAGAGAGCGGGGTGCGACCAGTGGGTTGCGCTCCGCTTTTTTTGTTTGAAGGATAATTGAGCACTTAATTGAATTCAAAATCCCGCAGGGATTAAATGTGAATAGCCACCAGTGAAACTGGTGGTGGATATAGAGATACGGGGTATTCAATCCTGAAGGGATTGAATACCAAAGAGAATGACTAAATTTCTATGTTTTTCAACCACGTTGTGGTTGTGGTTACTCGCCTTCACCCTTTCCATGAGTTGTACTCATGGCTATTCAAATTCAACCCTCTTCGAGGGTTATGAAATATTGCTTACCTACACAAACCGTTATAGAACCTGAATTCTTTTGCTATATGTTAAGCCTCCTTTTGTTTGTGAACAGAATAGGCGAAATGTTAATTCATATCATTCACATTATGCCGTTAGAAAAAACACAGATGCTTATATACCTGGTAACGGTGTTTATATGAAATTGAAATAATGAATAATAACTATCTAATGGGATAAATTAACATAAAATAAGTAGGGGGGGGTAAATAGAAAGGAAATACATTTGCAAAAAGAATGAATAAACGCGAATAGATACAAAATAAAGAGTGTAAATGCGTTGTTGTATGGAAAATGTTGTTGATCTCTTCTTTGAGCATTCTTTTATCTCTTATTCATGCTAAATCGAACAATTATGCATAAACTAATTCCCCTCGTTTTTGCACTGTCACGGTGGATGGGTATGTGCATCGGATGATAGTAATTAAGAGATAGATAAGCCCTTAGAAGCTGTGTGAAAAGTCAAGTCAAATCAAGTCAAGTCAAGTCAAGTCAAGTCAAAATTAATTTGTATTGCTTTTCTTATCGCTAAACGAATCGTAGTTTCACTATTTAATTCAGAACAAATAATATGAAGAAGTTTTTAATAAGTGCATTTTTAGCAATTGTTGTTTCATCCGGATATTCTCAGTCAACCTCATCTACAGTGCCGTTAATTTCAAATTATGCAAGTTTGCCTTCATTTGCACCCAAATCAACGGAAGCGGCAAGTTTAATGAAAGCAATAATGTATCCGGTTAATTATTCTACCGGATTGCCACAAATTGAAATTCCTATCTATGAAATAAAACTTAAAGATGGAACTGTATTGCCAATTAAGTTGACTTATCATGCCTCTGGTTACAAACCGACAGAAGAAAAACAACGGATAGGGATTGGTTGGACACTAGAGGCAGAGCCTCAAATCTCAAGATCGGTAAATGGGAATCCGGATGAAGAGTATTATCTAACCCATACTGATCATAATAACCTTATTGGCGATGATAGGAATAGGACAGAGGCTATTTACGGAGGTGATGCTGACTTTCAGCCGGATCATTTCTTTTACAAACTAATGAATAAATCCGGATCATTTATTTCCAAAAGTCCAGTCACTGGTGACGGTGATTGGCAAAAATGCTTTTTTACTGTGCCATATGATCCTATAACAATATATGGATCCCCTGATGATTATTTTTTAATTAATGATAATGGATATAGATATGCGTTTACCAAGAAGAATAGTATGTCAAGATTAAAAATTAGAAATACTAGTTTTACTTCTTATGAATTGACCCAATATCCGACAGTTTATAAAACAGATTTAATTGTAAGCCCTTTTAATGAAGAGATAAAATTCAGCTATAGTGACTTTATCGATGATAGGAATGGATACAATAAAATCACAAGAAGAAATAATACAAACTCATATTCTGTATGGGTTGAGGAGCCAACTGAATCGGTATATGCAGCTCCCCTATTTTCTCAAGATGGACTAGGTTTTAATCTGGGTTATGGGAAATATTATATTATGGATTTGATGAGTAGTATTTATAGTTCCATGGTGGCCCAGGGCGAAACTAATAGCCGATTCGGAGGATTGATCAAAACAACTCGTAACTTTTATGAAGCAAATACTAAATATGGACACACTTCACTTATAGCAAAGAATGGATTGAGAGAAATTGAAACTTATGCTCTTGACAATGAGCCGTATTCTGATATTCCTCTCGAATATAGAGATAATTCCATAGAAAGGTTTGGTCAACTAAGTAATATTCAGTTTCCTGATGGAACAATAGAATTTACTGATAAGTCATTGGTTGAAGGTGAATATCAAGTGTTGGATTATATATTGATTAAAGACAAACAAAATAATATCATAAAAAAAATACAATTAATCACTCACCTTGCGACTACAGACAAACATAGAGCGTTACTTGATAAGGTTTGTTTTAAAAATGCCGATGGCACTACTGAATATGAATATAATCTAGAGTACTATGTTGATCCAAATGAATTATCGGGATTTATGACTAATCGATGGAATGATTGGTATTCCGAGAATGCGCAGCCTAAGTTTTATAAGCCTGTAGTTTACAAAGGTGAAATTTTACAATATGGACTTTTACCTATTGGCGATAATATTGATAATATTTATTATAAACAAGAGCTATATGATACATATGAAAATTCTACATATACCCCAGATGTTAAGGGGGTTAAAGAGTTTGAGGGGGATTATTCGGGGGTGCGAAAACAATTTGTTCTAAAAAAAATTAAATATCCTACCGGAGGCTCCTGTGTGTTTAACTATGAGCCTAACAGGTTCTCTAAATATGAAAATAATGAAGAGGGTGAAAGAAGACTCTTTTATTATTATCCTGATGGATTAAGAATAAATGAGATCGATTATTTTGATAAAGAAAATACCCTGACCAGTCGCAGGCAATACAAATATGGGAAAAATGAAGACGGCTCAGGTGTACCCTTTATTGAGTTAAAGCCTGAGGATTTTGTAATAACTGAAAATAAACGGTATAGTGTTGTAGCTCGTTTCTCAGGTCTTGAGGGAATTCAAGTTGCGTATAAAAAAGATGCTTACGTGCAAACATACCTTACTAAACCGATTGTCAATCCTTATTACGATGTGGGAACACCAATTTTGTATGATGAAGTGGCAGAATATTATGAAGAACTAAAAGAGAATGAACAAACAAATCGGGTTAAAACGATTTATAAATATGATTTGGCGGGTATTGAGGATATGCGCCCATTCAGATATACTTATAATATTGGATTAAATACAGTCTATACTTCTGCCGTAGCATATAGTTTGGATCAATGGAAAATAGGCAAGCTTTCTTCAGTTGAACAATGGGGGCTGGATGCAAATAAACAGACACAACTTGTATCGAAGAAAGATTATAAATATAAAACAATTCACTCGCAATGTATACAAAATTACTATATACCGCATTCTACAACCATGCAAGAAGTTTTATATATGGTTGACATGCCAATATATTCAAACTTCTGGGGAAGAATTAAACAAAAAGCAGAAGGTGTGAGGGATTATCCTTATCCAATTATTGTTTATCCGGAAATAACAAATTCAGGACAGCAGGTTCAGAGTCAAGGTGCAATGGTTTTAGATGAAGAACGGGATAGTACCGATGGAGTAGTTCTTGTCAAAAAATACACCTATGATGAGCTTTTAAAACATCTTAATCCAACAGAGTTAAGTGTCTCCGGGAAAGATAAAACCAAGATTGATTATTATGAGAAATACACCTATTCCGGAGATAATGAGAATGATGAAATTGCTAAACGTAATATTTTGAATACTATGACCTCAAAAGAACGATGGAAAAATAATCTAATGACATTTAAACTTCAAAACAATTATTGGTTCTTTAATAACGGTGAGCCGCTTGCCGATTTGAATAATATACCACTATCAGCGTTTCCCGCATTAAAAGAAGTTCTTGTAGGGCAAGATAATAATTCACTGGAAGTTAGATTAAAGTATCATAATTACGATAATTCCGGAAATCCGACATATATATCAAAAGATGATTGTATAAGGGCTGTTTATCTATGGGGGTATAATAACCAATATCCAATTGCTGAAATAAAAAATGCACTTTATATAGATGTAATCAATGCCTTGAATGCATTAGGAGTTTCTAGTATAGAGAATCAGATATCGAAACCTAACACACCGGATATGAATGTCGTCAATCAGTTGCGCCAAAAACTTCCGAATGCAGAAGTAACAACTTATACATATATACCATTGGTAGGAATGGCGTCTAAGACAGATCCGAGAGGGATAACTACATATTTAAAATATGATAGTTTTAATCGCTTGCAAAATATTAAAGACAATAATAGTAATCCAATTAATGAATATCAATATCATTACTACAATCAACCATGATGTAAAAAGTAGCTCAAAATACTTTTTCATTGAGATTGTCAAATCTAAGAAACGAGCATGTTCTTCTGACTGTTGCCAAATAGGATTGTAGAGCAACTGAGTTTTATGTGAGGCTAAAACTAAAAATCATATTGACGCATGAGAAAAATCATATATTTATTGCTAATCACTGTAGTCGGATACAATCTGCAGGCACACAATTTCTATGCATTGTCCTTCTATCGAAACGCTTATCGGGTAGCTGACAAAATAACCAAACAACAAGTAGAGTATAAAGACCCCGG
This sequence comes from Bacteroidales bacterium, assembly GCA_963668555.2. Classification (GTDB taxonomy): domain Bacteria; phylum Bacteroidota; class Bacteroidia; order Bacteroidales; family UBA7332; genus CAXXIC01. Next base: position 532,996 of record CAXXIC010000001.1, on the reverse strand, counting down.
TACATGCGGACAGGGCAAAATTTGGGATTTTAGCAATGTGCAACCTGTCAACGAGGAGTATACTCTCAATTATTTTATTCCCGATTCCACTGATATGACCCGTTTATGCGGCATGGAACACAATACCCGATATTATTACCGCCAGCAACATGACTCCCTGCAAGCCCTGGGGTATGAAAATTCCACTACCTATATGGAATATGTGGTACCTGAATTGCGTATGCACTTTCCGTTTGCGTATGGCGACACGCTGTATAGTATTTTTGAAGGTATTGGGCAATATAGTCATTTTTTGGATTTAACAGTGAAAGGTTATACCCGTGTACTAGCTGATGCCGAAGGTGAACTACGCTTACCCCAAGGTGAAACTATAAGGAATGCCCTGCGTGTACGGACGCTTCGTCACTATGTCGAAACTGGTAAAGATAGTGTGGAAATGACACTTGATACATACTCCTGGTTTGCAGCCGGCATTCGCTATCCTGTATTCGAAAGTATAAAAACAGCCATTAGCCGCAAGGGTGATAAACAGAACGAGAACGGAGAAAGTATGACAGATACCACCGTCTTCGCGACTTCCTTTTATTATCCGGCCCAAAAACAAATATCCCAAATTGAAACCGCTCCTATTCCGGAAGATAGTTTATCGACCGATCGGGATATTGCCTCTGTATTTACAGAAGCACAATATATGCCAAATCCAATGGTAGATAATTTGTATATCAACTATAAGCTGACTCGTTCGGCTAAAGTCTGGTTTACAGTCCACAATAATATTGGCATGCCGCAATGTGCTTCTACACCAGAATATCAGAGTGAAGGCTACCATAGCTCTACTTTGAATATAAGCGGCTTGATCACCGGAGTTTATTCGCTCTATGTACATGTGGACGATAAAGTGATAAGGGTAAATGTCATTAAAAAATAGAAACAGACTTAGCCGGAATTTAAATAATCACAGATAGTGTGGCGAATAAACAAACATCAAAATTTATGAAGCAGATAATTAATATACTTGCCATATTGCTTTTGCCATTAAGCCTGAAAGCTCAAAGCACAGATCAGAATTATATTCAAACCCGCTCTTATCAAACAGCCAACGGAGTCAGCTATTTAGATCAAATTCAGTACTTTGATGGTTTGGGACGACCAGTGCAATCAGTAAAGAAAGCACAAACTACTAAAGATGGCGCTACATGGGTGGATTTAGTCGATTGTACCGAATATGATAAAATAGGGCGAGAATATAAAAAATGGCTACCAGTTCCGGCAACCGGCAATACGGGGGCATATGTAAATGTTGCCAACTTTAGCGTATTGGCAAACAATGAATACGGTAGCAGTGAAAAACCGTATTCCATCACAGAATACGAAGCTTCACCGCTTAACAGGGTATTGAAGAAACAACAACCAGGAGCAACCTGGGAAGGTCATCCCACGGCAATGAGTTATCAGTCTAATGAAGGTGAAGTGGCATATTTCTATGTGAATAGCAGTAATAATTTGCAAAAAGGAGATAATTATGCCCCAAATACCTTATATAAAATTGTGACTACAGACGAAGATGGTAAAATCACGATTCAATACCAGAATATACAGGGGCAAGTAGTGATGAAGCAAAGCGATACAGATGTACAAACCTATTATGTTTATAATGATATGGGGCAACTAAGCTATGTATTGCCTCCGCTTGCTGTTGATTTATTGACAAACAATGGCACGTTTGATGATAATACAACTCCTGCATTGGTTAAATATGCATATTTATACAAATATGATCAGCGCAGTAATTGTATATACAAACGGTTGCCCGGTTGTGATCCAATTTATATGATATATGATAAAGCTGACCGTTTGGTGTTGTCGCAGGATGGAAACCAGCGGGCAAAAACACCCAGCAAACAATGGTCTGTAATCAAATATGATGCGTTGGGTCGGGTAGCTTATACAGGGATTTTATATAGAAATAATAGCCGGGATGAATTGGAAACTGAAATTAGAGGACAATCACTGATTGAAAGTTTTGATGTAAATAATACATCATTCTACAATACCGGATATACATGCTCAGGAAGTTTAACAGGTATAATGCCTGTTACTGTAAATTATTATGACAGCTATAGATTCAGGCAAATGCAGACGGCTATTGACACCACCAAATTAAGATATGTAGATTTAGCCGGATACGATTCTCAATACAATGATAATAATGCGAAGGGATTCCTTACCGGTACACGTACTTATATTTTGGAACAAATGGGTCGTTATCTTGTTAATGCCCTTTATTACGATCACCGCGGAAGTGTGGTACAAACCCGATCCAGTAATCAGTTGGATGGGTATAATTTTGCCTATAATCATTATGATTTCACTGGTAAAATGTTGAATACACGCAAAGAAAGTAATAAAGCGAATTATACACTTGTCTCCGAAACATATACCTATACATATGACCCGGCCGGGCGATTGGCCAATACTATTTACCAATATAATGATGGCACTCCTTTAACCTTGTCGAGTAATGTATATGATGGACTAGGACGACTAACAGGCAAGCTAAGGAATAACGGAACGGATGTAGAAAGTTACAGTTACAATATCCGCAACTGGATTACAAAAATAAAAAGTGGTTCTTTTGAGGAAAACCTGTATTATAACAGCAACCTCCCAACTGGTGCAAATGCTTGTTTTAATGGTAATATAGCAGCTTCAAGATGGACATATAATGCCAATACGTACACCTACACCTACGCTTATGATGCATTAAACAGACTAATTAATGCCTGTGGGGGTGAGGTTAATGGCAATTTTGAATATTTTAATTATGACAAACAGGGGAATATCATGAGTCTTAATCGGTTTAAAGTCTATTCGCCACTTGATTTCTTAACAATGACCTACGATGGAAATCAAGTGAAATCGGTAACAGACCGATATGGATCGCAAAATCAATATGCCATCAAGGAGTACAATGATAAATCGAACTCAACTGTAGAATTTTCTTACGACAAAAATGGTAATATGATAAAAGATTTAGATCGCGAGATTGTTACGATCAGGTATAATTTGCTAAATTTACCGGATACCATTCAGTTTAAGAATGGTCATCGGATAACGAACATTTATTCAGCAGATGGCCGTAAATTAAAGACGGAGTATATAACGCTTATCACAGCACTGAATGCTCCTATAACAGAAGGAACGGTTTATAATTATCCATTTGGAGATCTAAGTGAATCAGCGAGTTGTTATATTGACAATCTTGAATATGCTTCAACAACAAATAGAAGTGGCAGTTCATATTTATCAAAGATACATAATCCGGAAGGGTATTATGCTCCGATGGCTTCATATTATACATATTACCGGAAAGACCATTTAGGAAACATTCGGGAAGTATGGCAAGCAAATATAAAACGAACCATACAACGTACGCAGTATTACCCCAGTGGTTTACCGTGGGCTGAAGGTTCATACCCAAGTGAGCAACCTTATAAATTCAACGGTAAAGAGTTTATCCAAATGCACGGATATGATATGTATGACTATGGGGCAAGAGGTTATTTTGCTGCAAGCGGTAGATTTACTACTGTGGATCCGCTGGCGGAGAAATTCGATATCACCGTATGTGTATTGTGCTAATAATCCAGTGAATGCGGTGGATCCGGATGGGCAGGAAGTGTGGATCTTTTATAAAGACGCAGATGGAACTTCGAACGAAGGAGAGCTGGTGTTTGCCCCTCTTGTTCGCCGTAGGCTGGCGAAGGCCGTTTGGCGAAGCGTCTCGCTTCGTCATTGCTAAAAGCCAGCCTCCAGGCTGGCAAGGTATCGCGAAGCGAGAATAAGAAAGCGGATTCAGCGATTTATACTGAATCCGCTTTCAGTGTATAGTCGTGTAGTCTTTGGGAAAGAATACTTATATTTATATCGATTTTACGTTAAGGTAAGGCCAGAGGCCTTGATTTTCAGATGACGTAGGCATGAGCCACACGCCGACAGCCTACTGTGTTTTATTAAGGGTTGTTGCGGTTATTGACAGGTTACGGCGAACGGAGAATTGTACACAGGCTACGGCGAATGGAGGTGTATATTCTGCCAATGCACCGCACCTATATACATCAATATAAAAGGAGAGTAATAGAAACTAAGAATATCTTATTAGTCTCCGCTCTTCTCATCTATCAGCTCGCTGTTCCAATAATTATTTCGAAAGCCATTACAGCGCCTTTAAAGCATTACAGCGCCATTAAATCGCGATGAGTCAGCATCCACTCAAAAAATATCCTGTGAACAACCACACGCCCTCAGTCCGTTATGTATTTTAACACAAAAACATCGTTCAATAATTTGGAGCGTAAGGAATAACGGACTACTTTTGCACTCGCTAAACAGGAAGGGCGGCGGCCCTAGGACAACAGCTTGAAACTTTTTGAAAAATAAATCTGAAAAGATTTGGGAGATAGAGATTAAAAGCGTTATCTTTGCAGCCGTTTCGCTTGAAAAATCAGGTTGAGCACAACAAGAGATCATTGAAGAAATTATAGATAAGTAAGTAGTACAAAATACTTGATACAATACGGCCAGTGATGGTCATGTATTAAGTAAGGGAAAAATTAAACCGTCAATTAGCAACAATTGGAGTAAGGATTGACTTGAAAGTATTAAAACGATCTGAGGGGGTAACCCTGAAGATTACAAAACATAAAATACAACGAAGAGTTTGATCCTGGCTCAGGATGAACGCTAGCGACAGGCCTAACACATGCAAGTCGAGGGGCAGCACATGAGTAGCAATACGATGGTGGCGACCGGCGCACGGGTGAGTAACGCGTATGCAACCTACCTATTACTGGGGAATAACTTTCGGAAACGGAAACTAATACCGCATAATACCACGAACTCGCATGATTTTGTGGTTAAAGAATTTCGGTAATGGATGGGCATGCGTGACATTAGTTTGTTGGTAGGGTAACGGCCTACCAAGACTACGATGTCTAGGGGTTCTGAGAGGAAGGTCCCCCACACTGGTACTGAGACACGGACCAGACTCCTACGGGAGGCAGCAGTGAGGAATATTGGTCAATGGGCGAGAGCCTGAACCAGCCAAGTCGCGTGCAGGATGACTGCCTTATGGGTTGTAAACTGCTTTTATAAAGGAATAACAACTCTTACGTGTAAGAGGATGAATGTACTTTAGGAATAAGGATCGGCTAACTCCGTGCCAGCAGCCGCGGTAATACGGAGGATCCAAGCGTTATCCGGATTTATTGGGTTTAAAGGGTGCGTAGGCGGTTGATTAAGTCAGCGGTGAAAGTTTGGAGCTCAACTCTAAAATTGCCGTTGAAACTGGTCGACTTGAGTACGGTAGAGGTATGCGGAATGCGTGGTGTAGCGGTGAAATGCTTAGATATCACGCAGAACCCCAATTGCGAAGGCAGCATACTGGACCGGCAACTGACGCTGAGGCACGAAAGCGTGGGGATCAAACAGGATTAGATACCCTGGTAGTCCACGCCGTAAACTATGAATGCTAGCTATTGGCGATATACAGTCAGTGGCACAGAGAAATCGTTAAGCATTCCACCTGGGGAGTACGCCGGCAACGGTGAAACTCAAAGGAATTGACGGGGGCCCGCACAAGCGGAGGAACATGTGGTTTAATTCGATGATACGCGAGGAACCTTACCCGGGTTTGAACGCAGGGAGAATATAGTGGAAACATTATAGCCAGCAATGGCTGCCTGCGAGGTGCTGCATGGTTGTCGTCAGCTCGTGCCGTGAGGTGTCGGCTTAAGTGCCATAACGAGCGCAACCCCTATCGATAGTTACTAACAGGTTAAGCTGAGGACTCTATTGAGACTGCCAGCGTAAGCTGCGAGGAAGGTGGGGATGACGTCAAATCAGCACGGCCCTTACATCCGGGGCGACACACGTGTTACAATGGTGGGTACAGAGGGTCGCTACCTGGTGACAGGATGCTAATCTCCAAAACCCATCTCAGTTCGGATCGGAGTCTGCAACTCGACTCCGTGAAGCTGGATTCGCTAGTAATCGCGCATCAGCCATGGCGCGGTGAATACGTTCCCGGGCCTTGTACACACCGCCCGTCAAACAATGGAAGTTGGGGGTACCTAAAGTCTGCAACCGCAAGGAGCGGCCTAGGGTAAAACTAATAACTGGTGTTAAGTCGTAACAAGGTAGCCGTACCGGAAGGTGCGGCTGGAACACCTCCTTTCTGGAGAGCAAACCTTACTTCAAGGTTTAATTTTTCCAACTACTTATTTATTATATATAAGTTATAAGTATTAAGTTATACGTATTAAGTTGTAAGAGGGAGACCTCTGAATACCTAACACTTACAACCTACAACTTACAACTAATAGAGGAGACAGAGCCACTCAGGCAAAGAAAGAAAAGAAATGCAGTCCTATAGCTCAGTTGGTTAGAGCGCTACACTGATAATGTAGAGGTCGGCAGTTCAACTCTGCCTGGGACTACCCAAGAGGTTTAAAGTCATAAGTCAAAAGTAGTAAGTCGAAAGACTTAAAACTGACAACCTAAAACTTAGAACCAATCCGGGGGATTAGCTCAGCTGGCTAGAGCACCTGCCTTGCACGCAGGGGGTCAACGGTTCGAATCCGTTATTCTCCACAGAAGAAGCCCCACCCGGCCTCCCCCAAGGGGAGGAGAAAGGAATGCAAACGAACAACGAATGCAAACCAAGCGGTGCAAATCCTTCCCCCTTCGGGGGAATAAGAAGGGGGCTTACTAAGATCATTGACATATTGAAGAAGTAAAAGTAGAAAAGAAAAAACATCGAGCCATCTACTTTGTAGCAATACAAAGTAGAACGATGAGAAGAAAGTAAGCAAGGGCGCATGGCGGATGCCTTGGGTCTCGGAGGCGACGAAGGACGTGATAAGCTGCGATAAGCTACGGGGAGGAGCAAATATCCCTTGATCCGTAGATTTCCGAATGGGGCAACCCATCTGGTAGAAGACCAGATATATCCGTAAGGATAGGCGAACGTGGGGAACTGAAACATCTAAGTACCCATAGGAGAAGAAAACAATAGTGATTCCGTAAGTAGTGGCGAGCGAACGCGGAACAGCCCAAACCAGTTATGTTTCGGCATAGCTGGGGTTGTAGGACCACGACATAGCAAGATTCGGAGAAATGGAAGCCTTTGGAAAGAGGCCCCGTAGACGGTGACAGGCCGGTACATGAATCGAAGAAGAAGCTTAGTGGTATCCTGAGTAGCGCGGGACACGAGAAATCCTGTGTGAATCAGCGGGGACCATCCCGTAAGGCTAAATACTCCCGAGACACCGATAGTGAACCAGTACTGTGAAGGAAAGGTGAAAAGAACCTCGAACAGAGGAGTGAAATAGACCCTGAAACCATGCGCTTACAAGCGGTAGGAGCTCTCTAGTGGAGTGACTGCGTGCCTTTTGCATAATGAACCTACGAGTTACTTTCACCGGCAAGGTTAAGTGATTCAGTCACGGAGCCGAAGCGAAAGCGAGTCTGAATAGGGCGTATAGTCGGTGGGAGTAGACGCGAAACCAAGTGATCTACCCTTGAGCAGGTTGAAGTTTTGGTAACACAAAATGGAGGACCGAACCGGTAAACGTTGAAAAGTTTTCGGATGACTTGAGGGTAGGGGTGAAAGGCTAATCAAACTTGGAGATAGCTCGTACTCCCCGAAATGCATTTAGGTGCAGCCTGGGATGTTTCTTCTGAGAGGTAGAGCGACTGATTGGATGCGAGGGCTTCACCGCCTATCAAGTCCTGATAAACTCCGAATGCTCAGAAGTAAAGTCCTGGAGTGAGGGCATGGGTGCTAAGGTCCGTGTCCGAGAGGGAAAGAACCCAGACCATCAGCTAAGGTCCCCAAATATTTACTAAGTTGAAATAACGAAGTCAGACTGCATAGACAGCTAGGATGTTGGCTTGGAAGCAGCCATTCATTTAAAGAGTGCGTAACAGCTCACTAGTCGAGGAGTTTGGCATGGATAATAATCGGGCATAAGTAAATTACCGAAGCTATGGATTGTCTTAATAGACACTGGTAGGGGAGCATTCTAACGGCGCAGAAGGTGAAGCGTAAGCTTTGCTGGAGCTTTTAGAAAAGCAAATGTAGGTATAAGTAACGATAAAGAGAGTGAGAAACTCTCTCGCCGAAAGACTAAGGTTTCCTGATCAACGCTAATCGGATCAGGGTTAGTCGGGGCCTAAGGTTCAGCCGATAGGCGAGACCGATGGAAGAAACGGTTAATATTCCGTTACTGGCTGTATGAGTGATGTGGAGACGAAGTAGTGAAAGTCCTGCCCCCTGACGGAATAGGGGGTTAAAGGGTGTAGATATTGAGATCAATAGGCAAATCCGTTGATTGAGTCGAACCTGAAAGTACAAGGAGTCTACGGACGAATTGATATGGGCGTAAACAGACTTCCAAGAAAATCCGCTAAACTTTAATCATACAGGCACCCGTACCGCAAACGGACACACGTAGTCAGGTAGAGAATACTAAGGCGCTCGAGTGATTCACGGTTAAGGAACTAGGCAAATTGACCCCGTAACTTCGGGATAAGGGGTCCCATCAGCAATGGTGGGCGCAGAGAATAGGTCCAGGCAACTGTTTAACAAAAACACAGGGCTATGCAAATTTGAAAGAAGAGGTATATAGCCTGACACCTGCCCGGTGCCGGAAGGTTAAGAGGAGAAGTTATCGCAAGAGAAGCTTTGAATTGAAGCCCCGGTAAACGGCGGCCGTAACTATAACGGTCCTAAGGTAGCGAAATTCCTTGTCGGGTAAGTTCCGACCTGCACGAATGGTGTAATGATCTGGACACTGTCTCAACCGTGAGCTCGGTGAAATTGTAGTATCGGTGAAGATGCCGATTACCCGCAACGGGACGGAAAGACCCCGTGAACCTTTACTGCAACTTAACATTGAATTTGGGTAACTAATGTGTAGGATAGGCCGGAGACTATGAAGCGGGCACGCTAGTGTTTGTGGAGTCGCCGTTGAAATACGGCCCTTTAGTTATTTGAGTTCTAACTCCCAGTGGGAGGACATTGTTTGGTGGGTAGTTTGACTGGGGTGGTCGCCTCCAAAAGTGTAACGGAGGCTTCCAAAGGTACCCTCAGACCGATTGGTAACCGGTCGCAGAGTGTAATGGCATAAGGGTGCTTGACTGAGAGACCGACAAGTCGATCAGGTAGGAAACTAGGGCATAGTGATCCGGTGGTTCCGTATGGAAGGGCCATCGCTCAAAGGATAAAAGGTACTCCGGGGATAACAGGCTGATCGCTCCCAAGAGCTCATATCGACGGAGCGGTTTGGCACCTCGATGTCGGCTCGTCACATCCTGGGGCTGGAGAAGGTCCCAAGGGTTGGGCTGTTCGCCCATTAAAGTGGCACGCGAGCTGGGTTCAGAACGTCGTGAGACAGTTCGGTCCCTATCTGTTGTGGGCGTAAGAAATTTGAGGGGCTCTGACACTAGTACGAGAGGACCGTGTTGGACTGACCTCTGGTTTACCTGTTGTGACGCCAGTTGCATCGCAGGGTAGCTAAGTCGGGAAGGGATAAGCGCTGAAAGCATCTAAGTGCGAAGCCCGCCTCAAGATTAGATTTCTATGAGGGTCGTTAAAGACGATGACGTTGATAGGTTGCAGGTGTAAAGGTGGTAACATCAAAGCCGAGCAATACTAATTACCCGAAACTTTCCTCATCGAAGGTGGTTTGCTGCTTTTTCTGAAATACTTTACTTCTAAGATATGTTGAAACAAGAGTACAGACGCCGCATGCGACGTCTCTACGATATGATCAAAAAAAATAACAGCGACGAAAGACGTAAAACCTAGAACGTATAACGTAAAACGTCCAAAGACATTTAGGTGGTTATAGCACCGGGGTTCCACCTCTTCCCATTCCGAACAGAGAAGTTAAGCCCGATCACGCCGATGGTACTGCGCAAGTGGGAGAGTAGGTAGCCGCCTCTTTAGAACCCTCATCGATTTATTTCGATGGGGGTTTGTTGTGTTTTGACAGTTTGTGCATAGGTTATACGTTCTAAGTTATAGGTTTTAAGTATTACGTTAAGGATATATCCTGTACATTAGGATGGGATTGAAGTAGATAAAAGTTTCTGCTTGTCAACCATTCGTTTTAATCTCTAATGCAGTAGGTCGGTTCTACTTCTCCGGAGTGAGTATTCATTCATCACCTCATTAAGTGTTTTCATTTCCCCGGTATAAGATTTATTTTCCCTGCGTTAGTTTCTAAAGGAGCGGAGAATGTTAGACTATTAGCATGGCGTAAGTGTGATCTGATGAAGATGGCTAATGGGGTGCTGAAGGGTGGATTTGCAATTTGGAGGTAGTTGGGAGCTAATCGAAGAGATAGATGTACCAGCGTGAGAGGGATAGGAGTGAAGAGACCACAGGCCTGTATTTAGTCCGGGGACTCGCAATGGATAGCCTGCCCGCAGTGGCTTGTCCTAATAGATATAAAAAAGGGAAGGATCATTTACGAATCCTTCCCTTTACAATTTTATTATGGTTTATCTTAGTCACGATCATACACGTACCAGTAGAAGAATCCTACCATGACGGCGCCACCGACAATATTGCCTAGTGTGGCGGGAATCAGGTTATTGATGATGAAGTCCATCCAGGTAACGGGCGATCCATAGAAGATCGCTGTCGGGATAAAAAACATATTAGCGATGCTGTGTTCATATCCGATAGTCACGAATGCCATTACGGGGAACCAGATGGCCACGATTTTACTGGCAATGTCTTTGGCTGCGTAGGCCATCCACATCGCCAGAGCCACAAACCAGTTGGCACCGATACCTTTCAGAAAGGTTTTGAAAAACGGAGCGGACGTTTTGTGCTCAGCAATGTGATAGATTGCGTCTAACCACGGTGTTTTGGAAAACAAGTCGGTCTGATATGTCATGAAATAAGCTACAAAAATGGCACCGAAGAAGTTGCCAATGTAAACCAGTGTCCAGTTTTTAAGCATATCTTGCACTTTCAGTTTTCTTGAGAGTACAGGAGGTATAAAATAAGCCGTATTACCTGTAAAGAGATCTGCTCCTGCGATGGCACAAAACATTAGACCGATCGGGAAAGCAGCTCCCATGAGGAATTTTTGCAGACCGGGATTAGTAGCTCCAATACCCGGGCAACCGCCGCTGATAATAACGGCTAGAAGGCCGCCTAATGCAATGTATGCACCAGCCAGAAATGCCATTGCCAATGTCTTAGGGGTGGAAGTATTAGCCCGCATCACTGCGGCATCGTATACGCGATGTATTATTTCTTTTGATGTATAATATCCCATTTCTTTTACGTTCTACGTTTTAAGTTTTAAGTTATAGGTTTTAAGTTCTAAGTTACCCTAGTAGTCGTTTCTTTTATTTGAACATTTAGTTCACAATCACTTCTTTTACATATTGCTCAAAAATGCTTTTGGCTATCTGAAGCTGTTCCTGTGAATTCATTTCTACATTTTCAAGTTGATATTCCCAACCCAAAGCTTCGTATTTGTGAATCCCGAGTTTGTGATACGGCTGTATCTCGATTTTTTCAACATTATCCATCTCCTGAAGGAATTGCCCCAGACGGTGCAGATGCTCTTCATTATCGGAGTATCCGGGTACAAGCACATATCTCACCCAGGCAGGGATGTTTTGTTCGTGCAGGTAGTGGGCAAACTCCAGCGTGCGCTTATTGCTACGTCCGGTAATTTGTCGGTGAGTTTCTTCGTCAATTTCCTTGATGTCGAGCAAAACCAGATCAGTATATTTCAGCAATTCTTTTACAAAGTCATTCAGTACGCTGCCGTTGGTGTCGATACAGGTATTGAATCCTTCTGCTTTCAGTGTTTTGAATAATTCGATTAACTCTTTAGCCTGAATCAGTGGTTCGCCTCCGGAAACTGTAATTCCTCCTTTTTTTCCAAAGAAAGGCCGTTGATTCCGAGCCATTCCCATCAGGCTTTCCACATCGTAAAGTTTACCTTCAGTCGAGCAATCTATGGTGTCGGGATTTGCACAGTAGAGACATTTGAAGTTACATCCCTGTAAGAAGAATACTAATCTGACGCCAGGGCCGTCATACGTTCCCAGTGATTCTATTGAATGGAGTTTGATCATTTGAGTAATACGTATTACGTGATAGGTTTTATGTTTGAAAAAGTAGGATGCAGATAGTTTCCCAATCCTTTTTATATACAAAAATGTTGGCTAAAGGCAAGTGCCGATAGCCAACAAATATTTGTGATATATTTATTACATAGCTTCGAAGAAGGTACGGGAGATAACCTCCAACTGTTGTGCGCGGGTAAGACGGACAAAGTTTACAGCATATCCAGATACGCGGATGGTCAACTGCGGATAGTTTTCCGGATTCTCCATCGCATCTTCCAACATTTCACGGTTAAGCACATTCACGTTTAAGTGGTGAGCGTTTTTCGAGAAATAGCCATTCATGATTGAAACCAGATTTTCCTCACGTTGCTCTTCAGTCGGACCTAATGATTTAGGAACGATAGAGAATGTATTTGAAATACCGTCCTGAGAGTTAGCGTATTCAATTTTAGCTACAGAACTCAAAGATGCGATAGCACCGCTTGCGTCGCGTCCGTGCATCGGGTTTGCACCCGGAGCGAAAGGAATACCTTTGGCACGACCGTCAGGAGTAGCACCTGTTTTGCCACCGTACACTACGTTTGAAGTAATAGTAAGGATTGACAATGTTGGTTCTGCATTTTTGTATGTAGGCAGTTTTTTCAAGATGTCATTAAAGAGTGAAGTAATTTCTACAGCGTAAATGTCTACGCGGTCATCATCGTTACCGTAGCAGGGGAATTCGCCTACAACATTGAAGTTTTGAGAAACACCATCTTCGTTGCGCACTACGGTTACTTTAGCGTTTTTGATTGCTGATAAAGAGTCAGCCACGATGCTCAGTCCGGCCGCGCCGTAAGCGAGGTTAATTTTCGGATTAGTGTCGATCAACGACATTTGAGATTTTTCGTAGTAGTATTTATCGTGCATGTAGTGGATGATGTTCATTGAATCATTGTACACGCGCGCTACCTGCTCCATCGTTAGTTTGAAATTAGCCATTACTTCATCGAAATCAAGAACGTCAGATTTCAATTTAGGAATACCTTTCAATACTTGTTTACCGGTGATTTCACAACGACCTTCATTGATAGCCAATAACAGTGTTTTAGCCAGGTTACAACGAGCGCCAAAGAACTGGATCTGTTTTCCGATTTCCTGGAATGATACGCAGCAAGCGATTCCGTAGTCGTCGCTGTGGCGTGTGCTTTGCATCAAATCATCGTTTTCGTACTGAATAGACGATGTTTCGATAGAAACTTTTGAACAGAATAATTTGAAAGGCTCAGGCAATCTTTCTGACCAAAGCACAGTCATGTTAGGCTCTGGAGATGCTCCAAGGTTGTAAAGTGTCTGAAGGAAACGGTATGAGGTTTTGGTCACTTTGTGACGACCGTCAGCAAATGTACCACCGATAGATTCAGTTACCCAGGTAGGGTCACCAGCGAAAATATCGTTGTAAGCATCCATACGCAGGTGACGAACCATACGTAATTTCATTACGAATTGGTCGATCAGCTCCTGAGCGTACTCTTCGGTGATTTTACCCGCTTCGATATCGTTTTGGATATAGATGTCGAGGAATGAAGATACGTTTCCGAGAGACATGGCAGCACCGTCTTGTTCTTTTACAGCAGCCAGGTAGCCCATGTAAACCCATTGAACAGCTTCCTGAGCCGTTTCAGCCGGACGAGACAGGTCAAGTCCGTATATTTTACCCATTTCGGTAATTTGTCCCAATGCTTTGATTTGCTCAGCAACCTCTTCGCGCAAACGAATGCGTTCGTCTGTCATCGGGCCAAGCAAGCTTAATGAATCTTTTTTCTTGAATTCGATCAGTTTTGCTGTTCCGTAAAGAGCCAGACGACGGTAGTCACCGATGATACGGCCACGAGCGTAGTTGTCGGGCAATCCGGTGAGGATACCTAATGAACGGAAGTTTCTGATTTCGGGAGTATAGGCTTCGAAAACACCTTCATTGTGCGTCTTAGCATATTTAGTGAAGATCTCTTTTACCTGAGGATCAACTTGCAAGCCATGTTCGCTACATGCTTTTTCCACAACGGCGATACCACCGTAAGGTTTCATAGCACGTTTAAGCAATTGATCTGTTTGCAGACCTACGATCAATTCTTTGCTCTGATCAATATATCCTGCTGCATGAGAGACAATTGTAGAGATAGTTTTATTGTCAATGGCACGTACACCGTTGTTTGCTCTCTCTTCATCGATGGCATCCAAACAGATATTCCATAAATCGAGTGTACGTTGAGTCGGTTTGCACAAGAAGCTTGCATCTCCGTCATACGGGGTGATGTTTTTCAATACGAAGTCGCGGACATCGATTGCGTCTTGCCAGTTACCGGATTTAAATGTAGTCATTTTGATATGATATTTGATGGTTTTGTGGTGTGTCTTAATGTCGGTTTTGTAATATCGACATTGCAATTTCGGTGCAAAGATACAACAGATAATTACACTAACAAATCAAGTTAGCTTGTCAATTATCTCTTATAATGTATGTCGTGACTGCAAACCGGCAATATTATCATCTTAACATTCTGTCATTTTGCTAAATAAAATATGCTGCATAACATAATTTGTTAGCAGCATATTCTATGAGGCTTATTGTAATAGACAAATGGTAAATAAAGCTTACTTTTTGAAACCGATCTGTTTGTCAGGATAATGGATGGAAAAAATCTTATTAGGATAATTTTTTCTTCGTATCAAACCTAATTTAGATTTAAATTGGATTTTTTAATGGAGATCCAGCGCGTGATCGGCCGGAATATCCTGACCGTTCCATACTTTAGCCGAAGTCCATGGCTCTGCCGGTGCCGACCAAAATTCATCGGTATCTGGTAAGCCTAATGGCAAGAAAATCGTAGAACAGAGGTAGAGACTTCCCGTATTGATATAGAAGTCAGCCAGATCTGATTGACTACCGCACAGTCCGATGTTTAGATAACCTTTTGTCGTGAAGGTGTTTGGCGCATCTAAGGTTTTTTTGATGACAGCAGTTAATCCGCCTCTGACCTGAGCTGGTTTAATGTCTGTCGGAAGCTGTTTGCGCAGTGTCATATCGGCCAAATGGTGGAAGGCACCACCCCGATAGGTAATCGAACGACCATAAATAGGAAAACTTCCGTCAGTATTAATCGAACGCTCCTGGATGTCGGCATACCGTTTGGTGATCTTATCCAGCTTAGGTTGGAACCAGTTGAACGATTTGTTTTTGGGACTAACGGCTTCGAGGATATTGTTCAAAAAAGGTTGAATGACATAGCTATTGTAATAGTCGAGGCTGAAATTCATTCCATCCGAAAACATCCCATCGCCGGTGTACCAGTGTTGAGAGAACTCACGGATACCATATTCCATGCGAACGGCATCGTACTCCTGATCGTATTTGCAAAAGAAAGCTTCGATCATTCCGGTGAAGAGAACCCAATTTGTATAAACGGGAATAGTGTTACGGGTCGACTTAAGCGCTGTAACGACCTGCTGACGGGTGGTGTCGCTTAGATGTTCCCATAACCACGGGCTGCGAACGAGCGCCAGTGCGAAAAAGGCGGCATCGACTAAGGGTTGTCCTCCTTTCCATTGCAGATAATCTTTAGCGTTAGGGTTAACAGCGTTAGAAATACCTTTTAGCGCCCAGGTGCGGTATTGATTGCGCAAGGTTATCTCTTGGGGAGTACCGCCTTCGAGATTCAGCCAGGGTGAAATACCGGTTAGTGTGCGGGCAAATGCTTCGAGATAGGCAACTTTGGTTCTATTTTGCGAATTGTCAATCTTGGGAGACAATACGATGGGCATGGACTCTTTCAGTCGGTCTTCGGCAATGTTTTGCATTACGGGACGGGTGACTTTATCCATGTAACTCAACCAGAGCTGACGGTCGTTTTGGGGGATATTCTTTTTGGGCTTAGCTGAAATGCTGACACAAATCAGCAGTGTGATGATCAGTAGTTTGGTTTTCATTTTAGACGATATTTTGATTATTTCTTCTTTTGGTTAGTATTGAAGCTGCTTTGATTGCAATCGTTCTTATAAATCCAGTTGTCAAATTTGTGTTGCTCTCAAACCAAATGCAAAGTTAATGCAGAAAACGGATTCCAGATAATAAAAAAGCACCATCCCATCGGAATTAACCTTGCAGGATGGTGCTTAAGTAGAGGGTTGCTATTTAACCGGTTTGATCACAAAACCGTAGCTGTATTCTTTCGATTTTAATTGATATTGTTCGTGTGGATAAGCGCCCCAGCTGTTGTCGCCGCCCACGCCGCGCTGAGCCAGGTCAACACTTAGAACGACCTCTTTGCGGGGAGTGATATCGTTGATGTGGCGGTATTTTTTTGATAATCCCGGGTCGAAATCTTCGGGGAAATTATTCAACGCGCTCACGCAAATGGGTTGCTGGCCTTCGATGCGAATTCCATTGCCTTCGCCGTTGGTTAGTGTCAACCAGCGCACATCGGTTTTGTAACCGTTCTCCTGCGGACGGGTGTAGGGAACATACTGATCAGCCACTTTGCTGCTGTAAATGCCTATGTTTGCCGCGTCGTTGCGGTCAGTATAGTTTTCCCAAGGGCCACGGCCGTAGAAGGTGAAGTTTTCAAACTCTTTGCCCAAAGTCATAATCATCCCGAAGCGGGGCATTTCGGGCAATTCGTTAGTTCCGGCTTTGTAGTGCACATTCACTGCCAAAGCTCCGTCGGCCCCCATCGTATAAACGATTTGATAGTCCGATGCCACATCTTTCAGGTAAATGTCGGCGGTCACGATTGCTTTGCCGCCCTCTTCTTTTACCTCCACCTTTTTCGTAGAGTAGTTATTACCGGCCGTGCGCCAGATGTTGCATTTGGTCTGCATGCCGTTGCCGAAGTCGTTGTCGGTCGGAGCGCGCCAGAAGTTGGGAGCCGGTTTTTGGTTGAAATACCAATTATCACCGGTTTTGTATCCGCCAATCAGTCCCGACCCTTTATTGATAGAAACTTCCACACCGGCAGCACTCAGGGTAATGCGGTCTTTTTCGTTTTTCACAGACGGCGCATTGCCTTTGGGTTGAGCTTTTACAAAGAATTTGCCTTCGCCCAATTTGAATTGTTCGCGGGCGACTTCGTGATTTTGCGGGATCACTTCCGAGCCGTTGCGGGTATAAGCGTAGACATTCAGCAGGTATTCCACGCCATCCGTTGCCGGCATTTCGGGCATAGCCAGTTGCATCTGTTTCTCCGACTCGGGAGCCAGATTGAGGTCGAAATTGCCTTGTTTAATCACTTCCCCGTTTTTCAAAACCTCATATTTGAAAATATAGTACTGGAGGTTGGTGTAATGGAATTCATTCACTACGCTGATCAATCCTTTTTCCGGTTGGACCGCCTTAAAGTTGATGTCCTGATACTGTTTTTTCACCTCCATCAATCCCGGATGCACCGTGCGGTCGGGGAAAACCAGTCCGTTGTGGCAGAAGTTTTCATCGTTGGTATAGTGCTGGCTACCCATGTCGCCGCCGTAAGCCCAGTATGAACGGCCTACCTCGTCGGTCATTTGAATGCCCTGATCCACCCAGTCCCAGATGAAACCGCCCTGCATGTTTTTGCTTCCACGGATAATATCCCAGTATTCCTTAAAGTTACCGGAGCTGTTGCCCATGGCGTGTGAGTATTCACACATGATGAAGGGTCGTTTTACCTCTTTGCGGGCGGCATATTCCTTCATGGTTCCAATGCCCGGATACATCGGGCAAACCACGTCGGTGTTTTCCTGTTCACCCGCTTGTTCAAACTGAACCAGGCGGGTTTTGTCGCGCTCTTTGATCCATTTGTAGGTTTCGTGGAAAATGGGACCATTACCACATTCGTTACCCAATGACCAAAGGATTACAGCCGGATGGTTCTTGTCGCGTTCTACCAGGCTGACGGTGCGGTCCATGTGTGCTGCTTTCCATTCAGGCAGATAAGCGGGATGTTTTGATTTGTCGAACCAGCCTTGCAGTTCAGCTCCCATACCGTGTGTTTCGATATTGGCTTCTGCGACGAGGAAAAGGCCGTATTTATCGCAAAGGTTCAGTAGTCGGATGTTGTTGGGATAGTGGCTAAGTCGAACCGCGTTGATGTTGTGCTGTTTCATCGCGCAGATGTCTTTCATGATGGTCTCTTCGTCCTGATAATGGCCGGTCACAGGGTTGTGCTCGTGGATATTCACTCCATGCACATAGATGCGTTTGCCATTTACCAAAAGCTGGCCGTTTTTGAGTTCCACTTTACGGAAGCCAATTTTAGTGGAAACGGTTTCAATCGATTTTCCATTTTCATCTTTCAGAGTCAATACCAATGAATAAAGGTAGGGTGTCTCATTGCTCCACAAGTTTGGTGAAGTAACGTCTTTGCTAAATGAAACCTCTTTTTTACCTTCTGCCGAAGTGCTGACTTTCAGGTCCTGGCTGAAGATTTCTTTGCCATTGGCATCTAATAAAGAAGCTTCAACAGAACTGGTTTTGCCCAATTTGTTGTAGTTGCGAAGTGTAACATCAACAGCCAGCGAACCGTTTTTGTAGTTTGTATCCAAATCGGGACGGGCGAAAAAGTCTGCAATACGTACGTTTTCAGTACTGTATAGGTAAACGTTGCGGTCGATGCCCGACAGACGCCAGAAGTCCTGGTCTTCGAGATACGAACCGTCGCTCCAGCGGTAAGCTTCTACTGCCACGAGGTTTTTGCCCGGCTTCACATATTTGGTAATGTCGAATTCAACCGGACTTTTTGTGTTCTCGGAATAACCTACTTTTTCTCCGTTTATCCAAATGTACATGGCTGAGGTTCCGCCTTCGAAGTGAAGGTAAACGCGGCGCCCGTTCCAGTTGGCTGGCAGGTTGAAGTTACGGCGATACGATCCCACGGGATTGTCGGAGTGATCAATATAAGGAGGGTTTTTCGGGAAAGGATAAGTGATATTGGTGTAAATGGGGATTCCGTAACCCTGTAGTTCCCAGTTGGAAGGTACTTTGATCTCTTTCCAGTTGGTCACGTCAAAATTGGTCTTATAGAACTCTTTCGGACGCTGGTCAGGGGTAGGGGACCATTGGAATTTCCAGTTACCGTTTAGTGAACTGTACCAGGGGGAACTCTGATATAGATCGGCGATAGCTGAACGTTTATCGGCAAAAGGCAGGAAAGTAGCCCGCGCCGGTTCGCGGTTGATCTGGAAAACAGCGGGATTTTCCCATTCGTTGACGACCGGTTTATCCTGTGCAAAACCCGGAAAGAGCATTGTCGACAGGAAGCTGGTCAGTAACCATTTTTTCTTCATGTGTTTTTACGGAGTATTTATTGTGTGTGAAAATATTCGATACAAATCTGTCCGGGTTGTTTCGTCTCAATTGATTTTGCCTGAAATCAGATCCGGTGCGACACTCTCTTTCCAATTAAGTTCCAGGGCGGTTTCGCTCTTAAAAGTCAATGGCAGGAAGATGTATTTCGAATTAAAATACTGATTCCCATCCCAGCGGTCACCTACGTAAAGATAGCTGGTTGCCTCTTTTCCCTGAATAGGTAATATAAAGGTGGATTGAGAATCGAAGGTGGTTGCATCGCCAATGTTGATTAACTCAGACCAGGGGCCTTTGATTGATTTAGAGTAAGCGTATTTCGCTTGGTTGGGAGCCCAACCGGTACAGCCCGAAGTGATCATGAAATAATATTCGCCACGTTTAACCAGCGCCGGAGCTTCGCGGTGTCCGCCGGGCCAAAGGGTGAGCAGGTGTTCTTTTGCATCGAGGTAATCATCGGTCAGCTTATAGACCATCATGTCGTAGTTTTCACGAGCTGCAGAAAGGAAGTATGCAGTGCCGTCTTCATCCTTGAAAAGAGTGCAGTCGCGCGACATATTGCCAAACGGACGGAAACTTCTCAGGTAAGTAAACGGCTTCTCAATATCGGAGGAGGTGGCCACAGCTGCGCGGGCAAAGCTATAATCGGTGCGGATTTCGTAGTGCATCCACATGACGAATTGTTTCGTTTTTTCGTTGTATATCACTTTGGGTCGTTCGATGTTAGCATTGGCCAGTTCAGGATTAGAGTCGCGGGTGAGCAGATCACTCCGGAATTCCCAGTTGATGAGATCGGTGGAGCGGTAACAGGATACTAATACATTATCGTGACGGTTTTCACCGATCCAGTAGTAGTATTTTCCCACTTTGATGAATCCGCCGCCGTGGGCATTAATCGTTTTACCGTTGAGGTCAGCCCATACACTACCATTGTTCATGGATGTTTTTGCCGATTGGGCGGATGAATTTACAAAACCGGCGAGCAGGCCGCCAATAATAATAGCATACCGGATAAATAACCGAAATCGTTGCTGCTTCATAAAAATCTTTTGACTAAATAATAACCTCTTGAAAATCTACGCAAATGTTGGGGTAAGTCTGCTATTTAAATGTGATTGCAGATACTTTCTCAGTTACAAAATTAAAACTCAGGTTTGCATTGAAGGATAAAGATTCGTTCAATAAAGGGAATGATTTAGTCAAAGATCCAATGAGCGCGGCATTTCGGCTAAATTGAATTTATTTTTTACCCTGAAAACGGTATTCATAAGGGTAATCATGTGCAGTACAAGCAAGAGAATTGAGTATATTCTACTGCTTAGGGCACAAAAAAAGAGCACCGGTTAAAGTGCTCTTATCGATACCCTTATTATAAGGATTATTCGTGCGATAAATCGTTAGAATTTAAACGGTTTCTTTTCGAGGTAGAAGCGGTAATCTTTTACAACGCCCACGGTGCTTTTGTCGGTGCGGGGAAGGATGCGGAAACCTTTTACCTTAATCTCTTTACCCATGTCGATCACGACCTGATGCGGGTGGTTAGCCTTGTCGCCTTTTTTGGTTTGCCAGACAATTGATTCCTGAATGTCGAAAAGCTTTTCGGCTCCGGTTGCTGATTTTATAGTCTCTTCGCTGTCCACGTAAACCACTTTCCAGTCGATGGATGAAACCGCTTTGCCATCTTCACCGATGATTTCAAGTTCTGCCACCGAGGTAGAGTTGTCATTGGCCTGCTGTGCGCTCAGCGCCTCAAAGCAGAAGTAACGACCGGCAATCGTTTCATCGAGATTTACGGTTTTCCAACCGCTTTCAGCAGGGAATGATCCGCTGGCAACAGCATTCACCCCGTTCAGATTGAGGCTTTTCGCCGGGGACTGGGTTTTGTTGTCGTCTTTGCCGATTACATCAAGAATAGGATGGTTTAGTCCTGCAATGGTGTTTGATTTGGGTTTGTCCAGATCAAATACGATGATTTCGTTGACGCCTTTGTTCAGGAAACAGCCCGGGACACAGAGAGTCTGAGTCGGTCCGATTTTCCAGAAACGGCCTAAGTTATGACCATTTACCCAAACCATCCCTTTTCCCCACTGGCTCATATCCAGATAGGTGTAACCCGTTTGGGTCAGGTTGAAGGTTGCTTTGTACCATGCCGGGCCTTTAGCTGGTTTGGCTACGTATTTTACTTTTTGTTGGGATTTATAGTCTACCGGGAAGTTGTACACTGACCAGTTTTTTAATTCAGTCTCGCTTTTTTCATCTGCTAAGGTCACCTTTTGCGTTATTCCTTTGCGGTCGAGGATCGCTTCGCCGTAGTTTACGCGTCCCATTCCCTCTACCAGAATATCTAATCTGGCATTCGCGGATACGGCAGGTATTTCTACCACTTTTTCGCCTTTGCGACGATCCAGTTTACCCACTGCTTTGCCGTTGATGAAGATGGTTGCCCAGTCATGCACGTCGGTGATAGTCAGCTTTCGTGCTTGTGAAGAGGCCGGAATCGTGGTGCGGTACAGGATCGAACCCCAGCCCTGATCGAAGAACTCCATCGGTTGGATATTGGTGCTTTTCTTAGCGACCGGCAGATTTTCAAACAGGTTTGCTGTCTGGTTGAATTTGATTGCCGGAATTTCTATCGTTTTTTCCGGGTTTGCAGGAATATCAGTCAGTGTTTCGCCTTCCTGCAGATAGTTTTTAAGCAAATCGCGGATGGCGTAAAATTTATCGGTCGGATTTCCGGCTTCGTCAATAGGCGCATTGTAGTCGTATGAAGAGGTGGTCGGTGCATAGGCCGGAGCATTGGCACCCGCCCATTGGCCGAATGAAGTTCCTCCGTGAGCCATGTAGAGGCTGAAGGATATTTTACGATCCATCATATCTTTCAGGCTGCCGATAAAGCTGTTTACATCACGTGTTTCGTGCGGACGGCCCCATTGGTCGAACCATCCGGTCCAGTATTCACCGCACATCAGAGGAGAGGTCGGATTCATCTGTTTGAATTTGCGGAACTGATCATCGATATTAGATCCTGCACCAAAATTCAACGCGTTTACCGCACCATCCAGTTTGTAACGAAAGAAGTTGGATGACCAGTCACAACGCAATAGTTGAGCTTTGTCGAATCCCGCCTGACGAATGTTGTCACGCATCGTTTCCATGTAAGTTTGGTCGTCACCCCAGGTGCCGTATTCGTTTTCGACCTGCACCATGATGATCGGACCTCCGTTTTGTATCTGATAGGGGGCAAGTTGCTTTCCTGCTTCGTTGAGATAGGTTTTTACCCTTTCCATGAAAAATTCGTCAGAGCGTTTGCGTACTTTCAGATCTTGCTTTTTGAGCAACCACCAGGGCAGACCGCCCATGTCCCATTCGGCGCAAACGTATGGGCCGGGACGCAGGATGCAGTACATTCCATTTATCTGAATAAGTTTCACAAATTCCGCTACATCTTTATCTCCCTTAAAGTCGAAAACACCTTGTTGCTGTTCATGGAAGTTCCAAAACAGGTAGATGCAAATGGTGTTCATGCCCATGGCTTTGGCCATTTTGATACGGTGATCCCAATAAGCTTTGGGAATACGACTGTAGTGCAACTCACCCGCCCGTACGATGAATGGTTTGCCGTTCAGGAGAAATTCATTCTTCCCGGCAACAAAATCACCGGCTTGTCGTGAATTTGCATGTACACCACTTAACGGTAGGAGTAAAGTGACGATTAGCGAAATAAGAAACTTTTTCATTCTGAAAATATTTGTGAACTTAAAAATGTGTGTTCTACTTTTTGTCCGTATACCTGACTATTTCTGACGCTGCGAGCAGAAATGCACCAACCCCAAAGTTGGCGGTCGAATTGGCATCCACCACTTGGCCTGGGATCGCTTTTTCACCGATAGGTTGTACGTATCCCACTTTACCTGAGGGTTGTAAGGCTATGGTTGAGAGATATTTCCAGCCTTTCATCGCAGCCGGAAGATAGGTTTTTTCTTTCAGATAGCCGTTGTTGATTCCCCAAAGCAGGCCGTAAGTAAAGAAAGCCGTTCCACTGGTTTCGTAGCCCGGAGCGTGATTCGGATCAAGCATACTGCGGGTCCAGTAACCCTCTTTTTGCTGTGCTTTGATGATGGCTTTGGCCATGTCACGGTAGTGTTTTTCAAACATTCTTCTGTATTTGCAGTCTTTAGGCATGTCAGTCAGAACTTTCGCCAGGCCTGCGAAAATCCATCCGTCACCGCGTGCCCAGAAATCTTTTTTACCGTTTGCGCTTTTGTGATTCGGGTAAACGTATTTCGCATCGCGATAGAACAGCTTGGTTTTCGGGTCGTACATGATGCTTTTGGCATACAGGAAATACTCGCTTAGCTTGTCCAGATACAAAGTGTTGCCTGTAATTTTGTGCATTTTGGTCATGACCGGCATCACCATGTAAAGACCGTCGGCCCACCACCAATAGTCGTTTTTAGGTGTACTCATTTCGTACTCCATCACTTCGCGTGCCCGGGCTATTTTATTACTGTCCGGTGCCAGGTTGTACAGGTCGATGTAGGTCTGAAAACAGATTTGCCAGTCACCGAATAAGACGTGATTCTCAGTCTCTCCGTATTTATATTGCCATTTCGATTTGTCGTTTGATTTTGCACCTTTCCACTCATTTTGCTCAGCCCATTTTTCCGAATATTGACGGAAAGCCTCGTTTCCGGTAATGAAATAAGCTTCCATATTACCGGTGTGATAAGCAGCATTGTCCCAGAATGGATTACCGGGATTCGGGTGAGTCGATTGCCAATAATTGTTGACTTTCTCTATTGTGTTGATGAGTTCTGCTTTGGCAGGCTTTATTTGAGCGAAAAGACTTGTTGTAGTAGCCAGTAATAGTATAAATAAGGAATTGATTATTCTATGTGTCATTGTTTTTTTTATTTTAATGTGCATAGTTCCATAAATGGAAAGTCTCGTATTCTCTGGAAATATACCAGATACAAAATTATAGTGTAAAATTCGCTTTAAGGTAGAATATCCGTTCAATTAGGTGGAGATCTATTCTAAATAAAAGAGTTCGGGCATGGGAATGCTTACGGGGGAGTTATTGATTTTTAGTAATGGTTATTTTAGTTGGTACAAACGCAGCATTGAGGCAGGAGGTAATATTCCGACTCTTTTCTGGTCACGGTTAGGGGATAATGTTTCCCAACGAAGGAAATATTTTGTACCATCAGGACTTTTACCTTTATCTAATTGGGTATTTACTAGCATGCCCGGGAATGAGGACCCTACTTTGTCAATCTCTTTCGGAAAGCCTGTTTCAAATTCTTCTGTGGCTATCGGCTTCAATGTATTTTCATTGATTACGATTTGTCCATTACCATATTTAGCGTTGTGGTGGAATCCGAAAATAAGTTCGCCTGGTTTGGAAGAGGGCTGGGGTGATTCGATCAGGATTTCATTGACGACAGTTCCCATACCTTTGAAGTCCCAGCGATAATCCCAATTTGTAAGCTGCCTGCTTACCCATTTGCCACCTTCGAAGCGGGTAATGAAAAGCTGCGTGTTTCCGTTAGCATCGTATTTGTGATAACCGATTAAAAGGTTATTTTTAGAGTCAAAGCCTATTTTGATTCCGATGTTGATCAGTCCACCTTTAACAGGTGTAGGATCAACGACTAATTCAGGGTAATCAACTGTGATGGGTAATTCAACTTTTTCACCGCGAATGCTTTCCCAATGCAAAAGGTCTTTACTTCGCGCATATGAAAGAGAATGGTTTGTAGAGCAGTCCGGTGAATCCCTCCAGACCCAGATGAGATGGTAATATCCGTCAGTACCCAATACCGGTCCCTGCATGTATGCGTTTCTTTGTTTCTTTCCATCGGTCAGCGGTTTGTCAAGTAGTCGGTTCCATTGCTGTTTTTTTGCATCCAGAATGTTGTACACTTCGTATCCGGATCCGCTGCGACCATATCGGTAGTGAAAGATAAGTTCACCTTCGGGATTGATCATAAATTCAGGATAGGTAGTGACATCTTCTTCTTTTCCCAGCATCTTATTTAATTTCTGCATCGAATGAATGTCAAATGGCTTGCTGCTTTTAAAGTAGATAAACGGGCTGGAATGCATATTTCCGGAAAGGTGGATATATCCGCGTTTATCAATGGCCAAGGATAGGTAGTTATGACTGTCCCAACCCACTTTCGAATCCAGTTTCTGATAGTCCCATTTTTTGCTGTTGAGTTTGCGGCTGACGAGCGTAATCTGATGTATGGAATCGTAATAGGCGACATACTGCCTGTTTCCATGAGTTAACAATGAAAAATTGACCGGAAAACCGGCAGGGACATAACCGATGTCAGTATGGGTTAGAATTTCATTGTTTTGGGCATCAATTATCCCAGTGGCAGGTGATGCAAATAATAAAATAAGCATTATGAGCCTGGACAGCTTAATACGCATAGTGTTCATTGTATTTATTATTAAATGATTATTTCCGGATGTTGCCCTTTGTGCAAGAATGTTCCTATTAAAATGCAAAGATAAGGATTGGTAAGACGGGGACAGTTTGTTATTTAATTAATTAGATATACAAATATCACTTTTCGTGAGTTAATTACGTAACTGTTCTCTGTGGATATGAAAAAGGAATGCTCCTGAGAGCATTCCCTTCGTAGAATAACCTAACTAATACCTATTTTTATATACGAATGATAGTTAATCATAAGGTTTAATTAGCTTTATCTTCATCAGCTACAGCTTCTTCCCAGGTTTCCCACTTTGAAGTAGATGCATCATAGCCGTCATAGCCGTAATTTTGGCTAAGTTTGGCTCCAATGTTGGCTGTAATGGCAGCGTTGGGAATAGGCCAGAAAAGATTGCGTTTATCAACCTGATAGTTCAAACTAACCTTGGACAGAATCGTGCCATGGTTGAAAATACTATAGCGAGTGAGGCGTTTAAACCAATAGCTTCCGCCATTGAGGTCTGTACCGCTTTGTTTGTCCCAGGTTTTTATATCGTAAGTATTACCCCATTCGTCGGGTTGTCCGCTCTTGGCAAGACACCATGAAATACGGGTTAGCTCGGGTTGACGCCATTCTTCCATGTAGAGTTCACGAGCGCGTTCATCACATATGTCACCGATTGTAACGGTCGAAAACATCTTCTTGGCATTAGCACGACTACGAACAACATTTACATCCTGTGCCGCTTCTGCTGCTTTTCCCTGATAGAACTTAGCCTCTGCGCGAAGCAAATAAGTTTCAGCCAGACGGAAGAGGTACATATTGCCATTAGAGCAATAAGTGCCTTTCGTTGCTCCATTGAATTGGTTGGCACCCAAGTTTTGCTCAGCAGCTACGTCAAGAATGTACATTTTATACAGAGGTATAGGGAACCAACTACGGATAGTGTCCTTACACAAAAGAGTCCCCTTGGCAACAATCACTTTGCCGTTTGTATCCTTGTAATCATCAGTGGCATATAACTGCATGTTTTTGCCAAAGAAAGGAGAATTGGGTCTGTTGTATTTTATATCTTCCATTTCTACCCAATTGCCCATAGCATGGTTGTGGCGCAGATCCTGATTATCAACGACCCCGTCATACGTCCAGATAGTCTTGTTGTAGTGATAAGAGGTGCGGAAGCATCCGATACCACGACCCAACACTCTTAACCAATCAAGTTGAGATTTGTAGGAGGAACTGTTGCGAGCCCAATTGTAGGTAGGAGACCCTATGCCGCTGGGATCCATAATATCTCCATTAGACCAGTGAACGCCCAATGCACGCATGGTTAGATACTGCGTAAAATTTTGGTCATTATAGTTCAAAATAGGAAGTATGGTTTCTTTGTTGGCTGGCGCGGTAATGTTTTCTCCGCGATGCAAATCCCAAAGCACATTGCGTTGTACAGGCCAGGTGTCGGGATTTCCCGAAGGAACATTTGTGCCGAAGGGAGCAGTCATAAGAGCAAGTCCATGATTCTGAATCAGGTCGGTAGCCATGTCTTCGGCTTTCTTGAAATCGCCGTTAACCAGGTAGCATTTAATCAAAAGTTGCATACAAGCTTCCTGATTCACTGCGCCGAGATAAGGCATATTCTTTTGAGCAGGAACGTGGGCGACTGCAAATTCCAGATCGTGAATCATCATTTTGAAAATGGCTTCTTTGCTGGTTGACTTATAATTCTGCTTGGGTACTTCTATGATTTTTGTAACCAAAGGTATATCACCGAACAGCAGTGCCTGATGATAATATTTATAGGCACGGTGGAAGTAAGCGCGCCCTTTGTATGCGTCACGCGTAGCATCGTCAAGTCCTTTAACCTGATCTACATAAGAGAGAACAGTGTTGGCATACTTGATCCCGTTCCATGCTTCATCCCAGAAACGGGTCATAGCGTTGGAGTCGCCACCGCCGGCCATGCCTGACGTTGGAGTAATCTTGTTGGCAAAGTCGTCCATGATACCACCTCCGGCATCCGTTTTGGCATAAAGGCCTATGTCGCTCATAAAGTAAACGGATGCAATGGGGAGTACATTTCCGTTACCATCCATAAGCATGGTTTTATAATGCAAATCGCACGTCGCAAGGGCTGCTTGTAACCCGGCTTCGGTTGCATACGTTGTCTTGGGTTCATAGAACGACAGTGGATCTTGCTTAAGGAAACTGTCGGCACAGCTTGTCAGCATGGCAAATGAAGCAAACGCCATGCAACCCTTGACCAATTTATTTATATTCTTTTTCATTTTGAATTTCTTTATATGGTTTTTCACTTTGAATTTCAGGACTTAAAGGGTAATGTTTAGTCCAAGATTGAAGGAGCGGGTAGCCAAACCTCCAGTTTCAGGATCACCATATTCCCAACTTGAGAAGGTGCATATATTGTGGCAGCTGGCATTTACGCGAATCTTATCAACCTGATACTTGCGAGTCCACTTTTGAGGCAGGGTGTAACCTACCGAGATGTTATCAAGACGGGCGAAGTTGCGATTGTAAAGTTTGCTTACACCACCAGATAAGCCGGTATTAGGACCTACGGCATTCAAACGAGCATATTTATTGGTAGGATTGTCGGGTGTCCAATATTCTTTTGCCGGAACATTATATGCATTGGTTACTACCGAACCTCCATTATCCTGATTCAGCCAGTAGCCTTCGAGGCTCTTATGTCCCATATAGGAATAGAGCGAGAATGAGAATGTCAGATCTTTCCAAAGAGTGAAGTCGTTTCGTATATTCCAATAGATGGGAGGAGCAGTTGTGCCCAGATAAGCTTTATCTTTATCATTGTAAACAGGAACGTGGGTTCCGTCTGCAAGGATTTTGTCATCCGCCGTATAAAGGTTTTTAACTTTAATATCGCCTGGTCTCTGCCCTACAAGAGCTGCTTCCGCAATATCTTTGGCATTATTTTGCCAAATACCATCTGTTTTATAATCCCAGATTTCACCGATCGGCTTACCAATATACCATTTATTTGAGGTATCATCCAATTCTTTACCATTTGCATCATAGGTATAGTAGATGTGATTAATGCGGCTCAGGTTCAGCGAGAAACCGCCACTGGTACTCCAGGTGAAGTTTTTATTTTGGATATTGTTCGATGTCAAAGAAATTTCAAAACCTTGGTTCTGAACTTCACCGAGGTTGGTAGTGATAGAGCTAAATCCGGTGAAACTCGGCAGGCGTTGTGACATAATCATGCCCTTTGTTTTCTTAAAGTAGTAGTCGACATTACCGGACAGGAGACGATTAAATATCGAGAAGTCCAAACCTACGTTATAAGCGCTGGTCTTTTCCCATTCAAGATTAGGCGCTGCCAGACGGTCCATATTCAAAGAGTTAACAACGGTGGAGGTTCCGTTATTGTAATAAACCATTGGATTGCCTAAAGAAAGATTGGCAAGAGTTTTGTATACGTCGCCGAACTCGCGGTTTCCATTAGTACCCCACGACAGACGCAGTTTCCCCATATCTAACCATTTTTTAGTTGCTTCCATGAACTTTTCATTCGAGAACATCCAGCCGAGCCCGACAGAACCAAAGTCACCCCAGGGATTGTTGACCCCGAAGCCTGAATAACCATCCCGGCGGAAAGTTCCTGTGAACATGTAGCGGTCGTTGTAACTGTAGAATGCACGTCCCAGATACGATGCTGCGGTGTAGTGGCTGTCGTAGGTCTTAAACGAACTTTGCTGCTTGTTGCCACTATCTGTATAGTGGAATCCGAGCACATCGGTCGGCGCAAGGTTGCGGGCATAGATGTAGTCGCTCCAAGTGCTGTGGTCTTCTGCCTCCTGGGCCATTGTAACTGTGAAGTGGTGAACATCATTGAAGGTCCGATCCCAAATAAGGGTGTTGTTCAGGTTCAAATCGAAGTTCTTGTTATTTCCACGGTTAACACCTCGGGATGAAGCGGAAGCGTCTGGCAGCTCAGCCGACATAAAGTAACGGTCGTAAAACCATTGGTAACGCGGGGCGATATTGAACTGATAGGTGAATCCTAACGGAAGTGTAACCTTGGTATTAAAGATGGTATTCAATACGGTGTACCCTTTCTGAAGGTTATAATATTGACGATCGAAGTAATAGTTGTACCCCCCTTTAGTGGTCTGACCACCCATAGGATATTGCTGGTAGCCACCATCTGCGGTGTACATCGAAGCAAAGGGCGAATTGCGGAGCATATTGGCATCCCAATAATTACTGCCAAGCGACACTTCAATGTCTCCGTCGGAACGATCCTGGAAGTTAACATTGGCTCCCACTTCAAGCCAGTTGGTAACTTTGGCGTTCATTTTAAGGTTGGAACGGAAAGCTTGATAGTCGTTCCCTTGCACTGCACCCTCGTTGTTCATGTAACCAAACGACATATAATAATTCACGCGATCGGTTGCACCTGAAATGCTTGCATTGTAATCCTGGTTAAGACCTGTGCGGAAAGTAGCATCATTCCAGTCATAAGTCTTTCCGGCCAGGAAGTTGTCATACACAAGTTTGGAGTTGTTCATCTCCAAACGACGAGCATACAAGCTCAGCATTGATTCGCCTGCTGAAGGTCCGAATCCACTCTTACCGGTAGTGCTGGCCCAAGTGGCCTGATCTGCGGCACTAAGGTTGCTGGGGTTGTTGAAATAACCGACGGGGTAAGACAACTGACCGGTGCTAGAGTCAACAGCTTTGTAATAGCCGTAAAGTCCGTCGGAGCCTTTACCATACGTATAGTTCATTATATACCAATCTTCGCGATAGCGCATATAATCGCTTGCGTTAAAATAGTCACGATAATCAGATTTGGAATTGGCTGCAAGGTTGGCGCTTACATTAATAATCGGTTTGCCTTCTTTTCCTTTCTTTGTGGTAATGATGATAACGCCTGCCGCTGCCTTGGCGCCATAAATGGCTGCTGAAGAAGCATCCTTTAAAACGTCGATCTGAGCAATGTCATCGGGATTGATCTCTGAAAGCTCGCCATAAAATGCCATACCGTCAAGCACGATAAGAGGGCTGGCGCTAGTACCTAATGAGTTCTGACCACGTAACAGAATGGATGCACCGCTACCCTTAGCCGACGCGTCATATCCAATTTGCAGACCGGGAGTTCCCCGAAGAATGTCTTGAACCGATCCAGGATTCTGGTCTGCAATTTTGCTGGGGTTGATTTGTGTAACCGAACCAGTCAAGTCTTTCTTGCGCATGGTACCGTATCCGACTACTACGACTTCGTTTAGTGCACGAGAGTCATCTTCAAGAGTCACATTAATACTGTGGGATTTTCCAATTGGAATAAGTTTTGACTGAAATCCGATGTACGAAATCGAAAGAGTTGAATTCAGATTTGGCACCTGAAGAGTATATTTACCATTGATGTCGGTAATTGTACCGATAGTAGAACCTTTGATCAGTACGTTTACTCCAATCAAAGGATTTCTTTTAGCATCTGTAACTACACCGCTTACGGTTTGACCTTTCTGCTGTACTGCTTGTGCATTTTGTGTATCACTGACACCCGGATCAGCCGAGGCTGTCTGGGGTGATGAAAACAAAAACAAACAGAGTAGGCCAGATGTAGCAGCTGTCCCTGAAAACCGTTTGAACCACAACGGATGTCTGTTAGATTTACTTTTCATATTTTTTAATTTGGGATTTTTAGCTTCACAATGAAATCACGTATAGCGGTCATGCCCATTGGAGCTGGCCTTTCTACGTGCTCATTTCATGTGATTAATAATATAAGAGGATTAAAAATGAATGCCTATGCGTGCATAGACGTTTCCCTGTTTATTATCATTTTTCGGCACTTTAAGCATCTGTGCGGTCTGGTTAATTGTCAGTAACGATCAAGTGCCGGTGAAATGATAATTCATCAGGGGCTGTGGATAGGTTGCTTGAATGTACACATAGATAATAGATTAAGGTTGTGAAAAGATAATTAGATAGTATCAACAGATATTATTACAAACTTAAAGAGAGTTTGTCATATCAGGGTTTGATTTTTTGTCAATGAGGTTTGAAAAACAGGCAAAATATTTGTTTTGTGAGATTGACTGAATTTTTAGCCCTCCTTTGACCGAAAATCTGACTTTTTAAATATCTCACTTGTCTCTGTTTTTTAGTAATATTGCATGCCGTAAAAAATCAATCATGAAACACCGTTTATTGACAGCCAGTTTTTTCTTCATAATTATTGTCTCTGCCATTGCAAACATTAATCCCGTTCGGTTAACCTTCGACCATTTTCCATACGTGGACAAGCTTCCCTCGAATTCCATCAACCGCATTTACCACGATATGGAAGGGTATATGTGGTTTGGTAGTAAGGACGGTTTATCCAGGTTTGACGGATATCAGATTAAAGTATTCCGTTCCAGCTCAATTAATCCGAACAGACTAAGTAGTAACGGAATTCAATGCATTGCCGAAGACAATCAAAATCGCTTATGGGTGGGGACACTTGATGGGGTCAATATCCTTGATAAACGAAACTATACCATTAAGCGATGGGATAATCCCTATGCAGGAAAGGAGCAGATCAATTTTATTTTCAGGGATAATGATAATAACATGTGGGTGGCCACAACTAATAGCGGTCTGGTCAGGGTAACCCCTGATGGACGGAGTGTGCATTACAGTACCATGGGGACTGCCGGTAATTATATCCCGGATAATTTTGTCCGATGCGTCTACCAGGATAGCCGTAACAGGATATGGGCATTGATGCCGAACAAGGGGATTGCACTCTATGATAAAAAAACGCAAAGATTCAGATCAATGCCTCCAATGGGGGTAAATAACAATCCGTTCCGGATGATTGAAGACGGTCGTGACCATTTCCTGATTTGTACCTGGGGCGATGGCCTTTATTCGATGGATCTGAAAGCGTTACCGGCCAATCCGTTTAAAAAAGTGTCTGTTCAAAAAGATGGGCGTACGGTACCTGTCAGTAATATTGCATACAGCATGGTGAAGGACAATCAGGTAGGGTATATCTGGATTGTTACATTCGACGGACTGGTAGTGTTGAAAAAGTCTGATGCAGATACCTATAATCTGATTGAATCGGAGTCAATGTTTCCGGAGCCTTTTTACAAACTCTTTCACGAAATTATTCAGGACCGGCAGGGGAATCTTTGGCTGGGTTCTGTTGGTGACGGGATTTTTACACTCAAATTCAATAGTTCTTCCATTCAGACCAATTCGTTGGCTAAGCTAAAACAAAGCTTAGGTTTTCCTCCCATTGTTGTTGGTTTCTGTGAGTCAGCCGATGGTTATATTTACATTGTAGTCAACCGCAAAGGCTTGTTTGTTTACAATCAAAATACCGGTGAAGTTTCTCCGGTTTCCAATTCCGAAATACGCTCTATTCAAAGCGTGAGTGCTATAAAGCGTATCAACTGTACTCATGAAATCTGGATTAAGAAAGAAGGTACTCCCGGTATTTATGTGATGAGTGACCGGGTGGATAATCCCGGACCTGTCCGTTTTTTGCCTTTACCCCAAAATAGCGCAATCACCAATTCCAGTATTTGCGAGGATCATGCAGGAAATGTCTGGATAGGACTGGAGGATGGTCTCTATAAAAAGGCTTTTGGCAGTGATAAATTTACATTGGTAAATTCAAGGATCACAAATGTAGCAGTCATTAAAGAGGATACCAAAGGAAACATCTGGGTGGGGAGTGAAAAGCAGGGTATTCTAAAACTTCAGAAGAGACCGGGCTCCCAATCTTATTCGGTTGTAAAAATATTCAGTAAAACGGCAGGCAATCTTGAGATCAATTCGATTCAATCAATCTGTTGTCGCAAAAATGGAGATGTGTGTATCGGTACCCGTGTGGGAAACATCTACATATATGATGAGAAAACGAATTCGATGCAGGATGTAAGCCATCTGTATGGGATCACCGAAGAGTCTGTTCTGGATATATTGGAAGATAATCATGGAGTACTCTGGATCTCGACGGTGAAAAAGATTATCCGGTTTAATCCATCCAATCACGTGGCTACATATTATACCCAGTCAGATGGTATTCTGGTCACCTCTTTTGCCAAAGATGCATGTATAAAGCTGGCAAACGGAACGATGATGTTTGGGGGGAATAAAGGGCTATGCGCCTTTTCACCGACTATCGGCGATAAAAAATCAAAATCGGGCCAGAAAGTTTATATAACAGATATTGAGGTGAAAAACCAGTCGATATTTGACAATGACAGCAGTAATTATTGGGATGCTGATAGGAAAAGATTAATCCTTAACAGTGCGGATGATGATCTGAGCCTTGAATTTTCAGCGCTCAACCTCACCTCTGCCGATAAAATTCAATATGCCTATAAACTGGAAGGACTTAACAAAGAGTGGATCTATGTGGGCAATAACAGACGGTTTGTAAATTACTCCAATCTGCCGGCGGGAACTTACACGTTTAAGGTAAAATCTACGGATGAGACAGGTGCCTGGAGTGATACAGTAACCTCTGTTACCGTTGTGAAACGACCTCCTCTGTACCGTACATGGTGGGCCTATTTGATCTACCTGATTTTATTGGGTGTGGGTGTGTATATAGTGTATAATCGGATTCGGTTAAAAAACGCCCTAAAAATAGCCCGTATCGAGCAGGAAAAGTCGGAAGAGCTGGCACAAACCAAGTTGCGCTACTTTACCAATATTTCGCATGACTTGCTTACTCCTCTTACTATCATTTCGCTCCTGACAGAGGAACTTCGGAATAAACATCGGGAAGATCAAACTCAAGTGGAACTAATCAGCTCCAATGTAGTTCGACTGAGAAGGTTGATTAAACAGATCCTGGCTTTCCGAAAGGTAGAGAGTGGAAATATGAAACTGAAAGTACAGCAAGCCGATGTGGTGGCTTTTGTCCGTGAAGTTTGTTTTACCAATTTTCAACCGTTAATCAAAGAAAAAGAGATTAACTTTTCGATTGAAAGCGAATACGAGCATTATCCGGCCTATTTTGATACGGATAAATTGGATAAGGTGCTTTATAATTTGCTCTCAAACGCCTTTAAATTTACGCCATCCGGAGGTTCTATAAGTGTGAAAATAGCTTTTCCGGTTGTAGAAAAAATGCCTTGTCTCCGTTTAGTCGTGAGCGATACCGGTGTGGGAATTGGAGAAAAAGATATTTCCCATATTTTTACCCGTTTCTATGCCAGCAACCAATCCGATCAAAGTCAGAGCAATGGTATCGGACTTTCTTTGACCAGAGATCTGTTGCAAATCCACAAAGGTGATATTCGGGTGGAAAGCCGGGTAGGAGAGGGATCAACATTTACATTAGAAATACAAGTCTCTAAGAGTGCGTACTCCGATGATGAAATCGCTGTAGTAGAGAGAGCCGTCGAAATTCCGTCTGTCGGAGAACAACC
Organism: Bacteroidales bacterium; assembly: GCA_963668555.2. GTDB lineage: Bacteria > Bacteroidota > Bacteroidia > Bacteroidales > UBA7332 > CAXXIC01. The sequence continues at coordinate 497,645 of CAXXIC010000001.1, read as the reverse complement.
TGAACCCGATGTTGTAATAGGGCAAGATAACGTCAAAGAGGCTTCAATAAGAGATAATAACGTATTGGTGGTAGAAGATAACCGGGAACTTAAAAATATTATTGTAGACTCGCTAACTAAAGAATATTGTGTTTGGTCAGCAGAAAATGGTGTGCAAGCTTTAGATTTGATCAATGAGAAAGAGTTTGACCTGGTTATTTCCGATGTTATGATGCCCGAAATGGATGGATTGACTCTTTGTCAACGTATTAAATCAGATATATCGACCAGTCATATTGATGTTTTGTTATTGACTGCAAAGATTTCATCGGAGGATCAGGTTGATTACTACAATGCCGGGGCGGATGCATATATTCCCAAACCCTTTGATCTGAAGGTGCTCGAAGCCCGGGTAAAAAACCTGATAGGTAAACGGAAACAGAAAACGGATCAGTTTCGGGAAAATAAAGAGGTTAATATATCTTCGATGCAATACAGTTCGCTGGACGAAGAATTTCTGAAAAAAGCGGTAGAAATAGTCGAAGCCCGTATGTCGGAATTTACGTTTGATTATGATGAGTTTGCTTTGGAAATGAGTTCCTCTAAATCGACGCTGCACCGTAAACTCAAATCGCTTACAGGTATGTCTCCTGGTGAATTTATCCGGAATGTCCGTCTTAAACATGCTTGTCAGATGTTGTTGATTACGGAAGATCCTATTTCAGAAATAGCTTATGCTGTAGGTTTCAATAATCCGAAATACTTCAGTAGCTGTTTTAAGAATGAATTTGGAATAACACCGCGAGAGTATCGAGATGCGCAGTAGGCTGAAAACTTGTATTTTTCCTCTCGGGATAGTTATCGGGAGAAAAAAAAAGGGCGGATTTGAATCATAACCAGCGGCGTACGATCTTTCCTGTTTGGCAATTTACCCTCATTGCTTCATCAATTCAATTCCGTTGCTTCGTCATTCAATGCTTTTGTTGCTCCAGTTCAATAGCATTGTTTGGTGAATTCAGTATCGTTGTTTGTTAATCAACAAGGGTATATTGCATAGAAAAACCGCAGGGAAAGAGAATTTACTCAATCCGTTGCGGTTTGTTTTTGTATTTCCGTTACAATTACCAGTTCTACTTGAAAAATGAGGATGACGTGTTTTTTGTATCTGTATAATACGCTAATAGCAGTTACTTGTATAGTTTAGAACTGCACGTATATCGTTTTCTATATAATCGGATTCAGATTTGAGCATTGATAATTTGTTTCTGAACCCCGAAAGTACCCCCATGCTACGTATACCGAGTGATTTAGCTGTACGAATATCGATTTCAGTGTCACCGACCATCAAATCAGACATTGAAAGCTGAATTCCGGAGTTTTGAATCAGTTCAGATTTTGTCTGTTTGGCTTGCGTAACCCATACAGCTGTGAAGTATTCGTTCAATTCGTGCTTATTTAATTGATCAATCACTTTCGATTTGTATTGGCGCGAGGTAATAAGATGTAGCGAAATACCTTTTTCCTTCAGAGTTTGTAATACCTCCCGGGTAAATGGAAAGGGGGTATCCAGCATAAGGTATTCGTCCGATTCGATTTGGTCCATCCATTTTTTCTCAAAACCGACTAAATCATCCTCTGAATAATCAAAATATTCGGACAGAATCTTCCGATTGTCCCACATCTTCTTTTTCAGCTCCCAGTAATTGTCAAAACTCAGGGAGACCTGTCCGGTAATTTTGCAGAACAATTGATATAATCGTTGCCGCGAATCGAGTAATGTGCCATCCAGATCAAAAAATATATTCATTGGTGGTATGCTTGATTATTTTCAGAGATGGTATTATAAAATAATCAGTTCCTTTTCAAAATCGGATTCCGTCACTAATCTCGGTTCTGTATCCATCCCTCTTACCCACATCAATCCATCCGGTAGCGGATTTATCTTACGCTCCAGGGACGGAAATTCATTATGCAGGGCAATATCCTTGAAAATCTTCGGCATATTAAGTCCAGCTTTGGTGAAAAACAAAACGGTGGTAAAGAAACGAGAAATGTTGATCTCTGTGGGATTGGGAAATCCAGCTTTGTCGTAGGTCATATCTACCCCATAAATGCCGTGCGGCTTCGAATCGATCGAGTGAATAGCATCAAGAGCTACTGTATTGACGGTATCGTTAGAGTAAGTTTGCCCCACTTTGGTAACTCCCGTAACGCCTGATAACGTTCTGTTGCCATGAGTCCAGCCTTTACGTATACGGGTCTGTGCTACTACCAGTTCACCTTCGTACCAGATCGACAGCCAGGTTACGGTATCTGCCGTCAGCATCTCTGCCGCTACGAAATCGTTCCAGCCCTTATAGCGGTCAATCCACCTTTTTGCAAATTCATAATCATTGGTGGGAAGCGCACCTTTACCACCGCCTCCTATGGAAGATGCCCTGAGCCATATTTTCCCTTCGTCATTGGCTAGTTTGTCAAAAGCCGTTTTCAGATCCTTTTCATTGTGGATAAACAGGTTCTTCGGAACTTTCACACCGGCCTTTTCCCATATCTGGTAGGAGCTATACTTATTAACACATGTCTCGATGACAGGGTGGGGAGGCATGTAGGTTTTTACGCCAAGCGCATTGATCTCTTCCCTGATTTTAGACGCTTCATAGATCTCCAGGTCATTCTGGAAATGGATCAGGTCGGGGTGCTCTTTCTGAATAATCTTAAACAACTCCGGTTTATAGTTACTTGTTTTGGAATAGGGTACTATGTATTTGCGTTTAGCATTGGATAAAATCAAATCGGTCGGATCGCTTCCCATTCCGATGACCTCATCTCCCTTGTCGCATCTGAGTAAGGAGTTGACAACCCCCTCAGAGGGAGCGCCTCCGCAACCTGCGATTAATATCTTTGCCATGTGATTTGTTTTACTAGATGAGAAGCTCTGGTTTATTACAACGCTCGTAATTATATAACGATGAAAGTATCCAACTCGTTTATTATTTGTGATGATTTAACAACTGTGATATACATCAAAGGAGTTGAAGAATAACCTCGTCAACTCCTTTGTCAGTAATACTGATGTCCGTTTTTTGATTTTAAACTTTCATACAATGTAGAAAACCTATTTTATTATGAGTTTGCCTTGCTTTAGTACGGTATCCCCCCTGGTTACTTCCCAGAAATAAGTTCCCGGCAGCAGATTCTCTTTATTGACAGTGGTTTTGTAGGAAATAACCAGTTGCATTTTTACGCATGCCCCCAAGACACTATATATATGCAGTTGTGCTCCGGTAATATCTATTTCGGGTTGAATGACCAGCGCACAAGAAACCTTAAATGGATTGGGGTAGAATTTAATGGCATCATTCGCTATAGAGATATCTTGATTGTGTTGTATATGAGATTTAAATGCCAGACCATCGATCTTCAGGTTGGCTCCCACATAACTCAAATCCTTGTTATTCCAGTCGGAGGAATTGATGGAGATGTAAGCCGAATCCGGAGCTAATCCATCATTGGTATTAATACTCAGTTCCGTGTATTGATAATTCGCAGAAGTAGTCAAAAGCATGCCATTTCCACCTACCCACGAACCGTTTCTCTTGACCAAAATGTAGATATTAGCTTTGTCATTTGGATTATGAGGAGCGTATTTGTAGTAAAATACCAGTTTGTCATGCGCCTGATTAAAAGGAAAACCTCCCAGGAAATTATTTCCATTCATATTCTGGCCAAATTGTATCCACCCGTTTTGAGCTTCCAGCTGATTGTTATCATTGCGACCTTCGTAAGTCCGTAGCTCAAGGGCATAGTTGCCGACATAAGCATCGGTGGTGCGGAGGATACCGTTATTATCAGTGTCACTGGAATTCCATGCTGCCGGCCTGGGACTAGTTGAGTAATTAGTCCATGTCTCAAAATCACCGTTTAGCAGTTCCGGTTGCGAGGTTACACCTGTCAGCGAAACATTGTCAAATGTCGCTGAACTTTCAGGAATACCGTTAAAGACAAGTAAATTGCTGGACGTGGCGACAAAGATAATGGTGTCGGGAGCTTGCGTAGGTTCCGGGTTGAAGGTGAACTCAAATGGAGAGTAGGTGGTATGGATGCCTCCCAAAGCATAGTAATAATGGGCATAGCTGACCCCATTCTTTTTTAATACAATGCCGACGAGGGCAGAATCCTTCTTTTCCACGTTGTATTTGTAATAACCTTTGATGCCCTTAGGTATCTGATTATACGCAATTCCTCCGGGCCATGAAGATGGATCTCCTCCTTCTGCATCGGAGGCGTTAGCAAACCATGCCCCGATTGTGTCGGATGCCGACTTAAGCGTGGTAAGCTTAACCGCGTATTGACCCTGATAAGCATCCGTTGTCTTTTCCACATTGGAGACTATGCCTCTTAAGAATGATTCGTTTACAGACGATACCGGATAGTTTGCCGGTAATTCATAGCTTTTCGTGACCCAATTTTCAAAACTTCCGTTTGGAACAATATTTTGTGCGCTCAGCATAGTTAATGCACACGTAGAGGCAATGAAGAGGGATAGTTGTCTTTTCATAATATCAGGAATTAGATTTTAGGGTATAGTATTATAACACGATCAGTGAAAAAAAGTTATGTCCTGATAAAATAGTTGTACCATCACTTTTCTAAATATCTCTTCTTTTGTAGTAAGAGGAAAATTTAGATTTCTGGTATGTAATTGACATTATTTGTTCGGTTCAGGCAGTTGCCAATTTGCAACCCTATTTCGATAATTCGTGTATTCTCTTACCGCTAAACAGGTATAAATTTGTAGCTTAGTAAATGTACCATACCTCTAAAAAACTGTTTATGAAAAAAACACTGTTAGGCTGCCTCGCGCTGATGCTTGTTTTCACCGCTATTCAAGCTCAGCAAAAGACTCCTGCCGAAACATTTGCAAAGCCTAAGAAGTCACCCGTGCTGAAGGTGGATAACTTCAAACATTACGCTGACTATTTCAACCGCATGGAGGACGAAAACATCGCGCAGGCCATTCCCAACGCTCAGGCCTGGGAGTGGATGCAGTCAAACATACCCCTCTTCGAATGTCCTCAGGATAACTTTCAGGAGATGTTCTACTACCGTTGGTGGACCATCCGCAAACATATCAAGCAGACTCCGGTAGGTTATGCTTTCACCGAATTTCTGGTGAACCGTACTTATGCCGACAAATACAATTTGATTAGTTGTGCTTTCGGACACCACATCGCTGAAGCACGTTGGTTCTGGGACCGCAAGTACCTCGATCAGTATGTGCATGTGTGGTATCGTGGCAAAGATGGTAAACCGATGAACAAACTTCGCGGATTCAGCAGCTGGACAGCCGCCGCGCTTTACAACCGCTATCTGGTGGATGGTAATGCTAAATTTACACTCGATATGTTACCTGATCTCGAAGCCGAGTATGCTGCGTGGGAGAGCGATCACCGCACACCGAATGGCATGTTTTGGCAATCGGACGTGAAAGACGGTATGGAGGAGACTATCTCCGGCGGTCGTCGTGAGAAAAACAACCGTCCAACCATCAACAGCTACATGTATGGCAATGCTAAAGCAATATCTGAACTCAATCTTTTAGCCGGTAACACAGCCAAAGCAAAGCTTTTTGCGGCGAAGGCTGATACATTGAAAGAGCTTATCGAAAACAAACTCTGGAACGATAAACATGATTTCTTTGAAACGCTGAAGGAAAAAGGGGATACACTGGCACAAGCCCGCGAAGAGATCGGTTTTATTCCCTGGTTCTTTAACCTTCCTACAGCCAACAAAGGTTATGAAAAGGCATGGCAACAGGTGAAAGAGGAGGGAGGCTTCCTCGCTCCTTACGGCTTGACTACCGCTGAGCGTCGTCACCCGTCGTTCCGCACACGCGGCGTGGGTAAATGCGAGTGGGACGGTTCTGTTTGGCCTTTCGCTTCAGCACAGACATTGACTGCTATGGCCAATCTGCTCAACAATTACCAACAGAGCGTTGTCGCCGATTCTGATTATTTCCACCAAATGGAAGTCTATGTAGAGTCGCAATACCACCGCGGCCGTCCTTACGTGGGAGAATATATGGATGAAGTGACCGGTTACTGGCTCAAAGGCGATCAGGAACGCAGTCGCTATTACAACCACTCTACCTTCAATGATTTAATTATAACCGGACTTATGGGACTTCGTCCCCGCGTTGACAACAAAATCGAAGTGCATCCGCTTGTACCAGCCGACAAATGGGCTTGGTTCTGCCTTGACCGTGTTCCCTATCATGGCAAAATGGTGACTATTATCTGGGACAAAGACGGCACGAAATATAAGAAAGGCAAAGGACTTCAGGTGCTGGTGAACGGCAAGAAGGTGGCAGCTTCGGATAAATTGGAACGAATTGTAGGGGAATTGTAAGCCCCACCCCGACCCTCCCCAAAAGGGAGGGAGAATGATACAGGTTCTATTACTTATATATTTGATCCGGATATTAATTTGTTTCACTTTCAATTCTCCTCTTTTAGCCCCTTTGGGGGGTGGGAGCTTTAAAATTATGAAAAACACACGACTCCTTTTATCAGTTTTGATTTTTACACTGATCATAAATGTTTTCGCCCAAAGCAACGGGACCAAAATCACGCTGATGTCGTTGCGATGCGAGATGATGAATAATCCGCAGGGTATTGGCGTGCAGCATCCGCGACTCAGCTGGGTGGTTTTATCATCCCTGCGTGGCGTAGAGCAGACCGCTTACCGCATACTAGTGGCTTCAACGGCGCAACAATTGGCTGCCAATACCGGCGATTTGTGGGATTCCGGCAAAGTACCTTCCGGTAAATCGCAGCTGATCGCTTATGATGGCAAGTTGCTCAGAAGCCATCAAACCTATTACTGGAAAGTAAAAAGCTATACCAATCATGGTGAAAGCGAGTGGAGTGCACCCGCTACTTTCCTGACCGGCCTGCTTTCCACCGCTGAGTGGAAAGGTAAATGGATCGGTCTTGATAAGTCCTTTGCATGGGACAGCGCTAATGTGAAGATGTCACGCCTATCTGCACGCTATTTTCGCAAAGAGTTTCAGCTTAATAATAAGGTGACGAAGGCAACCGTATCTATTATCGGTCTTGGTCTGTACGAACTGTATATCAACGGTCAGCGTATTGGCACTCAGGTGCTGGCTCCCGTGCCCACCAACTATTCTGAAGGAGTGAAATACAACACCTTCGACGTTACCGCTCAACTGAAAAAAGGTGCAAATGCCATCGGAGCCATTCTGGGCAATGGCCGTTTCTTCACCATGCGCCAAAACTATAAGACATATAAGATCCGCAACTGGGGGATGCCCCGTATGCTCCTGCAACTCGATGTAGAATACGCCAATGGTCGCAAACAATCCATTGTTACCGATAATACATGGAAAGTGACCTCCGACGGACCTATCCGTACCAACAACGAATATGATGGCGAGGAGTATGATGCAACCAAAGAGATGCCGGGCTGGAGCACTACCGGTTTCAACGACCGTGCGTGGCAACCTGTGGAGATGGTGAAAGCGCCTGATGGCAAGCCCGAACCGCAGATGACTCCCAATATGCAGGTGATGCAAACGATTAAACCGCTTGCTATTTTGAAAAGCTCTTCGGGTAAATATATCCTCGATATGGGACAAAACATGGCGGGTTGGTTGCGTATCCGTGTGAAAGGTAATGCGGGAGACCAGGTTACTTTGCGCTTTGCCGAGACACTCGATGACAAAGGCGAGATCTATGTGGCTAACTTCCGCGATGCCCGTTCCACCGATATCTATACTTTGAAAGGCGGTACTCAGGAAATGTGGGAACCACGTTTCACCTATCACGGCTTCCGCTATGTGGAAATCACCGGCTGGCCCGGCGTTCCTACGGTAAATGACTTTGATGGTCGTCTGGTATATGACGAAATGGCGAGTACTGGTACGTTTATCTCTTCCGATAAGACATTAAATCAAATTCACCAAAACGCCTGGTGGGGCATTGCTTCTAATTATAAAGGTATGCCGGTGGACTGTCCGCAGCGCAATGAACGTCAGCCGTGGCTGGGTGACCGCGCTATCGGTTCGTATGGTGAAAGTTTTCTTTTCGCCAACCAGTCTGTTTATGCAAAATGGCTCGATGATATTCAGCAATCACAGACTAAAGAAGGTGCAATACCCGATGTGGCACCGGCTTACTGGAACTACTACAGCGACAATATGACCTGGCCGGCTACTTATCTTTTAATTGCCGATATGCTTTACCGTCAGTTTGGTGATGTGCAACCGATTGCGAAGCATTACGACTCGATGAAAAGCTGGATGGACTATATGTGCAAGAAGTACATGACCGATTTTATCCTGATTAAGGACAAATACGGCGACTGGTGCGTCCCCCCCGAATCTCCGGAGATGATTCATTCGAAAGATCCGTTGCGTCAGACTGATGGTCAATTGATTTCTACTGCCTATTATTTCCAGTTGTCGAAATTAATGGAGAAATTTGCTATCCTTTTGGATAAAAAAGAGGATGCCGGATACTTCAATGGTTTGGCTGACAATGTCAAAACAGCTTTCAATAAAAAGTTCTATGACGTGGGAAAAGGCTATTACGGCAATAATTCTGTATCGTCAAACTTGTTCCCGCTCTATTTCGGCATGATCCCCGAAGAGAATAAGGCGAAAGTTCTCGATAACATGGTGAAGAAGATCACGATCGAAAACAATAGTCATATAAGTACCGGCTTGGTGGGCGGTCAGTGGTTGATGCGAGGCTTGACCGAAAATGGTCGGGCGGATATTGCTCTCAACATTGCAACGAACCGCGATTATCCGAGCTGGGGTTATATGATCGAGAAAGGTGCGACCACCATCTGGGAATTGTGGAACGGAAATACCGCTGATCCCGCGATGAACTCCCGCAACCACGTGATGCTTCTGGGTGACCTGATGATCTGGTATTACGAAAACCTGGCAGGCATCAAAGCCGCAGAACCGGGCTTCAGCATCATCGTCATGAATCCTGCTCTCCCCGAAGGTCTGGATTCTGTGAACGCCTCTTACGAGTCTGTTTACGGTAAAATCGTTAGCGATTGGAAGAAATCAGCTACTGATTTTTCATGGAACATAACCATTCCAGCCAACACTAAGGCTATCGTTTACATTCCTACTACCAATGCCGATCAGGTAATGGAAAGCGGTAAGCCTGCCAATGCTTCAGAAAGCGTGAAGTTACTTCGCATGGAAAACGGCAAAGCGGTGTTTGAAGTGAGTTCCGGAGAATATCACTTCATCAGTAAATAAAAATCCGTGTAAATCGATTCAAGTCCGTGTAATCTATGTGCCAATACCATATTAATATGAAACTAAAATTCCAAATATCATTATTGTTGATCCTGACTGCGGCAACCTCACTCTTTGCTGCGCGCATGAAGAAAAATGGCGTCTATGCCAATGAGTTTATCTACGAGCAGGCTCCTTATGTTGAGGCTCATTCTGCAACTGTAGTAGAAACACCCAAAGGAATCGTTGCGGCCTGGTTCGGTGGAACTAAAGAACGCAATCCCGATGTTTGCATTTATGTCAGTCGCAAAGAAAAAGACATGTGGATGACTCCCGTTGAGGTGGCTAATGGCATTCAGCCCGATGGTTCCCGCAAGGCTTGCTGGAATCCTGTACTGTTTCAAATACCCGGTGGCGACCTTTTATTATTCTATAAAATAGGGGAGGATGTGGCAGACTGGAAAGGTTATGTCATTCGTTCGAAAGACGGAGGTAATACCTGGTCGGTTCCACAGGCTTTGCCCGAAGGTTTCCTCGGCCCCATCAAGAATAAACCCGTTATGCTGAAAGACGGAACTGTGATTTGCCCCGCCAGCACTGAAGGCGACGGCTGGAAAGTACATTTCGAAGTGTCAACCGATTCCTGCAAAACATGGAAGAAAGTAGGCCCGATCAACGATGGCAAAGAGATGAATGCTATTCAACCGAGTATTGTCTTTCTAAAAGATGGTCGTTTGCAAATCCTTTGTCGAAGCAAGAACCGTGCGATTCTGCAATCCTTCTCTTCCGATAATGGCAAAACATGGACACCGTTAGAGAAAACCTCTTTGCCGAACAACAATTCGGGAACAGATGCCGTGACATTGCAAGATGGTCGTATTTTGTTGGTTTACAATCACGTGCTTCCTCCTCCCGGCGAACACAAAGGCGAGCGTTCACCTCTCAATATCGCCCTTTCCAAAGACGGTAAAACCTGGTATTCAGCTCTCACCCTCGAAGACGAACCGGGGCAATACTCTTACCCGTCGGTTATCCAATCGAAAGACGGTATCGTTCACATCGTGTACACCTGGAAACGCAAACGCATCAAATACGTTTCTCTCGATCCTTCTCATTTGAAAATGAAGAAGATTAACAATGGGAAGTGGAGAGAATAAGCCCCACCCCGGCCCTCCCCAAAAGGGAGGGAGAAAGAGAAGGCAATACAGTTAAGTAAATCCGCATACAGGATTCCCCTCGGAGGGGTTAGGGATGGGTTAATCTGTGTAAATCCGTCGTATCCGTGTCATCCGTGTGTCAATAAACAAACATTTCAATGAAATTCAAATATATCCTATCCGTTTTTCTGCTTTTTTGCATCACCGCAACGTATGCAAACCGCATCAACATCCTTGATATCGGCGGTAAAAACGATGGTAAATTCAAAAACACCGCCGTGATTAAGAAAGGCATCGAAACCCTTTCCCACAAAGGCGGCGGTACACTCTATTTCCCGGCAGGAACCTATTTTACCGGTCCGATCGTGATGAAAAGTAACATTACCCTCTATATCGAGGCGGGTGCTACCTTGCTTTTCTCTGACAATTACGATGATTACCTTCCTTATGTACAAATGCGCTACGAAGGCGTAGCTATGAAAAGTTTCTGTCCGTTTATTTACGCTTATGGTCAGGAGAATATCGCCATCATCGGTCGTGGTAAGCTCGACGGTCAGGGCAAAAAGTGGTGGTTCGAACTTTTCCGCACCGAAGGCGAAGTCAATAAATACGGTGCATTGAAGAATGTGGACAAATACAACCTGCTTTGGGACAAGGAAAACCCCGGGTTGCCCGAGCAGATGGCTGACGATTACAAGCCGGTAATCAAGCGCCGCTTCTTCCGCCCACCTTTTATTCAACCCTATAAATGCAAAAACGTCCTGATCGAAGGTGTCACCATTACCAATTCACCATTTTGGACGGTGAATCCCGAGTTTTGTGAAAACGTATCAATACACGGTATTACCATTGATAATAAACCGTCGCCCAATACCGACGGTATTAATCCCGAATCTTGCAAAAACGTTCATATTTCCGATTGTCATATCAGTGTCGGCGATGACTGTATCACCATCAAATCGGGACGCGATGATCAGGGCCGCAAGATTGGTGTTCCCTGTGAAAATATAACCATAACCAACTGTACTATGGCAAATGGTCATGGTGGTGTGGTGATTGGTAGTGAAATGTCGGGAGATGTACGTAAAGTGGCCATCTCCAACTGTGTATTTGACGGCACAGATCGCGGTATTCGCATCAAATCGATGCGAGGACGTGGTGGTATTGTGGAAGAGATTCGCATCGATAATATTGTGATGAAAAATATTTCGAAGGAAGCCATCACTGTCAATTTGGTGTATGGCGACAGCAAGCCCGAACCTGTTTCGGATCGCACGCCTATTTTCCGGAATATCCATATCTCCAACCTGACCGGCACAAAGGTGAATACAGCCTGCACCGTGATTGGTCTGGACGAAATGCCCATCAGTAACCTTACCTTTAATAATATAAATATTGAAGGTAAATCGGGATTCGATATTCAAATGGCCAAAGATATTGAGTTGAACAACGTGAACGTAGGCGTTGAAATGGGTGCTCCGTTCAAACTGAAGAATGCAGAGAATGTGATGCTTACCAACGTGAAAACCTCGACTCCCATCCTAACCGCGCCGGTGGTAAAAATCGCCGACTCGAAAGACGTGCTCATCCAGAGTTGCTATCCGTTGGGCGGCAGCCAGTCGTTCCTTCAGGTGGAAGGCGCCAAAACGACCGGGATAGCCTTAGTAAATAATTATCTCGACCGCCTGATGAATAAGGTGGAATACGGCACAGGCGTGAAAGCAACCAATATCATTGTCCGATAATGTTGCTAAACCTCCAAGGTTTTTAAAATCCTGGAGGTTTGGAAACCTAACATCGGCGATGTCAAACAAAACATCGCCGATGTAATGCTCTACACCGCCGTTGTTATGCCCGACACTGCCATTGTTGAGCACAACATTGCCATTGTAGAGCATGAATTTGCCATTGTTGAGCATCTCATCGCCATTGTTGGGTATGACTCAGCTTCTGACGGGCATGACATTGGCATTGCCGGGCTTTACATCGACATTGTCAGGCATGAATTCATAAACAACTGATTTATTTTCAAAGAATATATCGCATTAACGTTTAAACTGATTATGAAAAAACACATTCTGATACTTGCCATTCTGATGCTTACCTTGACTTCAGTCAGCGCTCAGGATAAAGATCCTTACACGAAGCCTCTCAAAGAGGTTTTGAAAGAAATCGAAACCCGCTTTCATGTTTCGATAAAATACGATGAAAGTACTGTAGCCGACCGCTGGGTGACCAAAGCCCCGTGGCGTTTCCGTCCCACCGTGGAAAAGACGCTGACTAATGTGCTGATGCCGCTCGACCTTTCGTATGTCATTTCCAACGGAAAATATAAAATCAAAAATTACGAACCTCACCGCTGGTCGGTTGCCGATGGTAAAGAGAAGCTCGATTCACTGGCTGCCAAATATCACGATGTGGCTTCGTGGGAAAAACGCAAAGCTGAATTAAAGTCCTGCGTGCTCGAAGCGTTGCATCTTTCCCCACTTCCTGTCAAGCCCAATTCGAAACCTATCCTGACCCACGTTCGCAAGTTTAATGGCTACACGGTACAAAACATCGCCGTTGAGGTGTTGCCCGGCGTGTACGTTACAGGTTCAGTTTATCGTCCCGCTATTATTAAAGGTAAAGTGCCCGCTATGCTTTGTCCGAACGGACATTGGGGCGACGGACGCTATCGTCCCGACCAACAATATCAGTGTGCGATGCTGGCTCGCCTCGGCATCATTGCCATCAGCTACGACCTCTTTGCGTGGGGCGAATCGCTGTTGCAATTTACCGGAAAAGACCATCAGACTCCGGTGGCTATGACCATGCAGGCACTCAACAGCATACGTTTGCTCGATTATTTTTCTTCTTTGAAAGAAGTGGATAAAAACCGCATCGGTGTGACCGGTGGATCGGGTGGTGGTAGCCTTACCGAACTGATGAATGCCATCGACGACCGCGTGAAACTGAGTGTTCCCGTAGTTTCTCTTTCGAGCTATTTCTACGGCGGTTGTCCTTGCGAAAGCGGCCTGCCCATCCACTTCTGCGGTGGAGGAACCAACAACGACGAGCTGACTGCCTTTGCCGCACCAAAGCCACAGTTGGTTATATCCGACGGTAGCGACTGGTCGGCCAATGTACCCGATGTCGACTTGCCTTACCTGAAATGCGTTTACGGTTTCTATGGAAAAGCAGATAACGTGGCGAATGTGCATTTGCCCAAAGATGGTCACGACTACGGCACCACCAAACGTTTCCCGATGTATGAATTCGTTGCGAAACATTTCGGTCTCGACATCAATACAATCAAAGATGCCAACGGCAAGATTGATGAGTCGAAAGTCACGCTCGAACCCTATCCCGCCATGTATGTCTTTGGCGAAAAAGGGGAGAAGTTGCCGAAGAATGCTCTCAAGGGAATTGATAATTTGAAAAAGATATTGGGAATGTAAATCCAACGATCAAACCTCCAGGGTTTTCAAAACCTTGGAGGTTTAGCCGAATAATAAAAAATCCGTGTGAATCCGTGTTGCTTGCATCCGTGTCATCCGCGTTCCATAAAAAATGAACTATGAAAAAACGCATCCTCATATTATTTACTCTCGCATTCGCCATCAGCCTGCAAGCCGCCGATATGCGTCTCTGGTATAACCGTCCTGCCGAAAACTGGAACGAAGCTCTTCCATTGGGCAACGGTCGTCTTGCTGCTATGATTTTCGGAGTGCCCGCCATTGAGCATTTGCAGCTCAACGAAGAGTCCGTCTGGGCAGGTGGTCCCAACAATAATCCCAATCCCGATGCCCTCAAGGCTATTCCCGAAATTCGTAAACTCATATTTGAGGGAAAATACAAAGAAGCTGAAGACATGGCTAACGATAAGGTAATGGCAAAAACTAATAGTGGAATGCCTTATCAGTCGATTGGCGACCTGTACATCAACTTCCCCGGTCACCTCAATTATACCGACTATACCCGCGATTTGGATATCAGCAAAGCTGTAGCTTCGGTAAATTATACGGTAAATGGGGTTCGTTTTCACCGTGAATCATTCGTGTCCTTTACCGATCAGGTGATGATCGTTCGTTTTACTGCCGATCATCCGGGTAGCATTAGTTGCAACATCATGCTCGATCCGGCTCAGGAGAAATACGACTGGTCGATGGAAGACAGTACCATCATCATGACCGGAAAGACCGATGCCCACGAGAAAAATTCCGGTAAGGTAAAATACCAGACCCGCATTAAAGCGCTCAATGACGGCGGTTCTCTGTTGGCCAAAAACAATATCATCTCGGTGGAAAATGCCAATTCGCTGACCCTTTACGTTTCCATTGCAACCAATTTCAAAAACTATAAAGAGCTGACCGAAGACGAACAGGCCAAATGCCTCGGGTTTCTGAAAAAAGCCTTCGGCCGTGATTACGAAAAAGTGAAAAGCGAGCACATTGCCATTTATCAAAAGCAATTCAACCGCGTATCACTTGATTTGGGAGAATCCGATGCTATTCGCAAACCGATCAATGAGCGTATTCGTGATTTTGCAAAGGTGTACGATCCGCAACTGGCTGCCCTTTACTTCCAGTTCGGTCGTTACCTGCTCATCAGTTCGTCACAGCCCGGTTGCCAGCCCGCAAATCTGCAAGGTAAATGGTGTAACCAGCTGCTTCCGGCATGGGATAGCAAGTACACCACCAACATCAATGCCGAGATGAACTACTGGCCTGCGGAAGTGACTAACCTCTCGGAGTTGCACGAACCTTTTATCCGGATGGTGCGTGAAATCGCAGAGACCGGTAGCGAATCAGCCCGTGTCATGTATGGTGCACGCGGTTGGGTATTGCACCATAATACTGATATCTGGCGCATTACCGGAGCTGTTGACCGTTCCGCTTCGGGAATGTGGGCGACAGGTGGTGCCTGGCTTTCCAATCACCTTTGGGAGCGGTACCGTTATTCCGGCGACCGGGAGTTTCTCAAATCGGCTTATCCTCTGATGAAAGGTGCAGCACAGTTTTTCCTCGATGTAATGGTGGAAGAACCCAAGCACAAGTGGATGATATTAGCTCCCGCGACTTCCCCTGAGAATACCCCTGCTGGTCACAACGCTACCATCGCAGCCGGCTGCACGATGGATAACCAATTAATTTTCGACCTTTTTAGCAATCTGAAAAAGGCGGAAGCCATTCTCAATATCGATAAAGCATTCAGCGACACGCTGCAAAATACATTGAACCGCATGGCTCCGATGCAAATCGGTCGTTTTGGTCAGCTTCAGGAGTGGATGGAAGACTGGGACGATCCAAACGATATTCATCGTCACGTTTCGCACTTGTGGGGATTATTCCCGGGCAATCAGATTTCACCCTTCCGTACTCCCGAACTGTACGATGCAGCACGCACTTCGCTCATCCACCGCGGCGATCCATCAACGGGTTGGTCGATGGCGTGGAAAATATGTTACTGGTCGCGTCTGCTCGACGGTGATCATGCTTACAAACTTTTACAAAATCAACTCGATCTGGTCGATACCGGTCAAAAGAAAAAGGGTGGAACCTACGCCAACATGTTTGATGCACACCCGCCGTTCCAAATAGATGGTAACTTTGGATGTACAGCAGGGATCGCCGAAATGCTGATGCAAAGCCATGACGGATTTGTCTATATTTTGCCTGCATTTCCTTCAGTATGGAAAAAAGGAGAAGTCAAAGGTCTGGTATCACGCGGAGGATTCGAATTATCCTATACGTGGGAAAATGGTGAGCTCAAAACGTTGAAAGTTGTATCTAGTATTGGAGGCAACCTTCGCTTGCGGGTACAGACACCACTCAAAGGGAAAGGTCTGAAAGTAGCCAAAGGAGAAAACTCCAATCCGTTGTTCGCCGTGCAAACCGTACAGAAACCGTTGATTTCAGAAAAAGCGAAACTCAATCCGGTGAGTCTGAAAAAGACTTATTTATACGATGTAGCCACCCGTGCCGGTCAGACGTTGGTGTTTGAAGCCGCACGATAATAGAAAAGAATTCAAAGCAATTAAAAGAACGATATTATGAAAAATTTATTCAGTGTAAAAGACAAAGTGGTCCTCATAACAGGGGGAACCGGTATCTTAGGTTCCTGCATGGTACACCATTTCGCTGAACAAGGTGCAAAGGTTGTCTTTTTCGGTCGCAACCTTGAAAATGGCAAGAAACTCGAAGAAGAGGTGACAGCCAATGGGTTTGATGTATTATTTCTTCAAGCTGATGTAATGGACAGACCACGTTTGGAAGAATGTTACGATTTGATCCTGAATCGTTATGGCCGTATAGATGTATTGATCAATGGTGCAGGCGGAAATATGCCGGGGGCAACCATTGCACCGGATAAGACCATCTTCGATCTTGATCTTGGTGCATTTGAAAAGGTAGTTGATCTCAATCTTTTCGGAACAATCATCCCGACTATGGTCTTTTCGTTGGCCATGTCGCAACAAAAAGATGGCGTTATTATTAATATAGCTTCCGAATCAGCCCTTCGGCCGTTGACTCGGGTGTGCGGATATGGAACAGCTAAAGCGGCAGTAGTGAATTTTACCCAATACCTGGCTGGTGAATTGGCAACTAAGTTCGGTTCGGGCATTCGTGTAAATGCCGTTGCTCCCGGATTCTTCCTGACTGAGCAAAACCGCACATTACTAACTAATCCTGATGGCTCTTATACTGACCGGGCCAAAACTATCATTGCGCACACGCCTTTTAGCCGCTTCGGTCATCCCGAAGAGTTGCTTGGCTCGATGCAATATCTGGCCAGTGATGCATCTAAGTTCGTAACAGGAACATTGCTGGTTGTGGATGGCGGATTTGATGCCTTTTCGATATAGAGAGGCCCTACCCCCACCCTCCCCAAAGGGAGGGTGGAAGACGCAAAGCGACGAGGAAATAACGAATTTGATCTTTCAAGATATTAATAAACGAGATTAACTAACAAGATTGCACTTCTACTCCCTCCCTTTCGGGGAGGGTCGGGGAGGGGCTCTTTAATTTTACTATTATGATACTTTGTAAACAATCCTGGCGTTGGTACGGTCCGAACGATCCCGTTAGTTTATGGGATATTCGTCAGGCCGGCGCAACCGATGTGGTAAATGCACTGCATCACATCCCCAATGGTGAAGTGTGGACCGTTGAAGAAATTCAAAAACGCAAAGACCTGATTGCTGAAGCGGGTCTCGTATGGTCTGTTGTGGAGAGTGTTCCCGTACATGAACACATCAAAACCCAAACCGGAGATATCCAACAGTACATCGAAAACTACAAACTGAGTCTTCGCAATCTGGCACAATGTGGCATCTACATTGTTACTTACAACTTCATGCCTGTGCTTGACTGGACCCGTACCGATCTGGCTTATACCATGCCCGATGGCTCCAAAGCATTGCGCTTCGAACGTGCGGCTTTCGTAGCATTCGACCTGTTTATACTGAAGCGCCCGAATGCAGAGAAAGACTATACCGAAGCGGAAATAGCCAAAGCTAAAGCACGTTTCGCCGCAATGAGCGAAGCTGACAAAGAACTGCTTACCCGCAATATGATTGCAGGTCTGCCCGGTTCGGAAGAGAGCTTTACCGTAGCACAATTCCAGCAGGCATTGGATCGCTATGATAATATTGACGCTGCAAAACTTCGCTCGAACCTGATTTATTTTCTCAGCGAAATTGCGCCGGTAGCCGATGAAGTTGGCATTAAGCTGGTTATTCACCCCGATGATCCTCCTTACACTATTCTGGGTTTACCCCGTATTCTCAGTACTGCGCAGGATGTTCGTGACCTGATCGCTGCTGTTCCCAACGAGTCAAACGGTTTGTGTCTTTGCACCGGTTCATTCGGCGTTCGCAGTGATAACGAATTGGCAAAAATGATGCTTGAGTTTGGCGAACGCATCAACTTCGTTCACTTTCGCAGCACCAAGCGCGATGATGAGGGTAACTTCTACGAAGACAACCACCTCGAAGGCGATGTAGATATGTATGGTGTGATGAAAGCATTCCTTGAATTGCAACAACGTCGCGGTGAGTCTATCCCGATGCGTCCCGACCACGGTCACCAGATGATTGACGACCTGAAGAAGAAAACCAATCCTGGTTATTCATGTATCGGTCGTCTGCGCGGTCTGGCTGAACTGCGCGGTCTGGAAATGGGTATTGCCAAATCACTGTTCAGTAATAAATAAATTCTTTACTAAATATAAGGGAGAAGTCGGTTCGGCTTCTCCTTTTTTATTTATTATCAGGCTGATTTCGTTAGGGGTTTAGTTTAAATAACTTGTATTTGTGATTAATTCGCCTTAATTTTGCCCTGCTCTATTACAGAGAACATATTTAGCTAAAACATAAAACATTAATCAGTAAAAGCATTTAGTTTATGGTCATTCTTGCAGATTTACCGGTGACTCAACCGGCAGCCGGTGGCATTTCGTTGTTAGAATTATTGATGAAGGGCGGGGTTATTATGATTCCCATCATTTTGCTTTCGTTCCTAACCATTTACATATTTGTTCAGAAGATACTTTATATCTCGAAAAGCTCAAAAGTTGAAACAGACTTTACCAACCGCATACTTCGAGAGTTAACCAAAGGTAAAGTGGATGAAGCGTTGCACGTTTGTCGCAGCAATAACTCAATGGGCAAAATCTTCGAATGCGGTGTTCAGTTTGTTGGTAAACCCGTTCGTGAAATTGAAGCGATAATGGAGACTTCGGCCAACGTTGAGATCTCTAAAATGGAGAAACATACCGCATACCTCGGAATCATTGCCGGTGTAGCGCCGATGCTTGGTTTTATCGGAACTATTGCCGGGGTAATCACCATCTTCTACAATATTTCGATGGCGGATAACATTAGTGTAGGGCTTATTGCCGGAGGTTTGTACCAGAAAATGGTGTCAAGCGGAAGCGGTCTGTTGGTAGGTGTTGTGGCTTATGCTTGTTACCACTACCTGCAAATGCAGATTGATAAATTCATGCATAAACTTCAGGAAGAGGAGTTGCACTTTATTAAATCGATTCAGCAATGAAACTCAGACGCAATAAACATTTCCAGCCGGAGGTGAGCACGTCGTCGTTGAACGACATCATGTTCTTCCTTTTGCTCTTCTTCCTGATTGTTTCGACATTGAGTAATCCGAACGTCATCAAGATATTGCTTCCCAAAGCTCACTCTGCACAAAAGATGAATAAACAGCAGGTTACGCTCACTGTTTCGGAAGATAAACATTACTATATTGATCAAAAAGAGATTCCTTTCGAGCAATTGGAGGCTGCATTGCAGACCAAAATTCAGGGCATTGAGTCACCTACCGTTGTGCTTCGCTTTTCTCCTAAATTAAATGTGCAGGATTTGGTAGATGTAATGCAGATAGGTACTACCCTGAAGGTGAAGATGGTTTTGGCCACACAGAAGGTTTCGTGATAAGTACCTGTTAGAAAAAAGATAATAGAATCCCGATTAGTTTTATAATATAAAGCTGATCGGGATTTTTTTTTCGAACAAACTTCATTGGAAGCCTGTTTTAGAAAAGGTATAAGCATTGACAGTCATGAAAAATATTCGCAGTTTTTTTCTTTTACCTTTCTTTGTAGTTGCTTCTATGGCTTGCTCTCAAACTTCACCAAAAATGAAACATCCTGAAACTGTAAAGCACCTCGATATCAATCGCTACATGGGTCGATGGTATGAAATAGCTCGCTTTGATCACCGATTCGAGCGGGGTATGCAAGGAGTTACGGCTAATTATCGCCTACTGCCGAATGGAATGGTTGAGGTTATCAATAGCGGATATCAGGATAGCCTGAACGGGAAGTTTAAGCAAGTCAAAGGGAAAGCCAAGCAACCCGATGTTAAAGATCCGGGCAAGCTGAAGGTCTCATTTTTCCTGTGGTTTTACGCCGATTATAATGTGTTGGAATTGGATGATAATTATCAATATGCATTGATTGGCAGTTCATCCGACAAATATTTATGGATCCTCAGTCGAACGCCCCAATTACAGCAGGAAATATTTGAAATGCTGCTTCAGAAAGCTAATTTGTTAGGATACAATACCCAAAAATTAATTTTTGTGGAACAGAGACGATAATAAAAGGGTGGATTTTTTTAGAGCCTGTTTAAATTTTACTGCAATACTTTTTTAGGACTATTTCGAGGTAGATTTTTTGCTTTTTTTTGCAGATTTAGCAGGCTAAATCAAGAGGAAAAATTAAAAAAAATATGCCCGAAAGAGACTAAAAAAGGAGCAAAGAAAGTAGACTCTTCTCCTTTATGGAAATGCTTCGGTAAAATTTAAACAGGCTCTTAAGGAGGCTTCTGGTTTTATTCAGGATGAAAGTATTTGATTTCCTTCATTGAACGCTTTTACAGCAGGCGCTCTAATTGTTGTAAATGGATAAAGCTAATTGGGTTTAATTGCTGATATGTATCTGCGGGAAATTCTGATTTTGTGTGGAGTATAATTTATTCGTATTATGAAAAAAACAGAAGATCAACAAGCTGGTGATATATTTTCCAGACCTTCTAAATGGCAAATGATTGTTCTGATTGCAGGGGTAATAGTTTCGCTTTTGTTCATTGGATGGATGTTGCATAGGCCTAAGTATCGGGGGTATGAAAGCAAAATAAGTATAAACGGAGGGGCTACTTTGTATTATAATCAATCGGTGAGTGATTCTGTTTCCGGAAAAATTGCCGAGGTATTGAAAAAAGACAATTATTTCAAACTAAGGAAGGATGATGATTTGTTGTTGGATCTGGGAGCTACACGCTACGAGTTGAAGGTGAAGTTGTCGGATGATAGATTGTTGTCTGATAATGCATTTGTGAAACGATATACCGGTATTGAATGGCAATTGAATGAGTCGCTTGTATTATCCAAGCCTATCGAAGTAAAATTTGTAAGTGAGAAACAATCAATCGTATTTAAATTACCCGATCTGCCCATAAGAAAAATCAGTGATTATCCTCTGGTGAAATCCTTGATTGAAAGACATATCGGTTTTATACATACACTATATTATATGCCGGGTATCCCCGATAAAGATATCGATAAGGTGGAACAGGCGATAGAGCAACTCAAAACATATTTTCCTGATGAACGAGAGCTGAACGTATTGTTCTTAAAAGACGGTCAGTCGTATCGTGTTAAACTTTTCGAGGACCGTAAAGTGCTTTTCTCTCCTGATTACATGGAGCGGATGAAAAATACAGTCGAATATATGCAAAACTCCGGGATTGAAAAACCAATTCGTTTAACTCTTGTAGATCAGCAACTTTTTTACGAAAAGGAGATTCTTTGACAACTATTTATAGAGATGGATAAAGCGCAACAATAAGGTGTAAGTGCTTTTTATGCTCATTTGATAACTGTTTCAATTTAGGTGTAATGAAGAAGCATCAAACTCAGAGAATTATTTCATAAGTCGAAAAAAATATTCTAATCATAACTGATCTTATAATCAGTTGGTTGTAGCTAAATCCTCCCAGTTAACTTAATGTTTGTGGTATTTTTTTATTCGTAGTCTTGCATAATTCAAATATAGCTCGTATCTTTGCATCGCAATTGAGAGAAACAATTGCTCCACGGTGTGGTAGTTCAGCTGGTTAGAATACCTGCCTGTCACGCAGGGGGTCGCGGGTTCGAGTCCCGTCCATACCGCAAAAAGGTGATTGTCAAAAGATGATCACCTTTTTTTGTTTATACGGTATTATAGCAATCTCCGATCTGTATTTTTTTTCGAATCAAATAGAAGGATTGAGGTGAAGCTGCCTCAAGCATGAATTTCGGCAATCCAGAATAAGAATAACGAGATATTCTGAATTCTATTTTGTATTTCTTTTTCTTTTAGGCTTGCGTAATTCAAATATAACTCGTATCTTTGCATCGCAATTGAGAGAAACGATTGCTCCACGGTGTGGTAGTTCAGCTGGTTAGAATACCTGCCTGTCACGCAGGGGGTCGCGGGTTCGAGTCCCGTCCATACCGCAAAGAGGTGATTATCAAATGATAATCACCTCTTTTTGCATTTGCATTGTTCGATGTTATCGAAATGAATCTTCCATACTTTTTTCGTATTTTTGTACCATAAACTTATATTGAAAAAGAGAGACATGAGTTCTTCCCATATCATTTTACCGGCAGAATGGGCTCTGCAAAGCGCAGTGCAACTAACCTGGCCGCACCAAAATACCGACTGGCGTGATATTCTCGACGAAGTCATTCCCTGTTTTGTAGACATTGCTTGTGAAATCAGCATGCGTCAGAAGTTGATTATTGTATGCGCAGATATTAAGGCGGTAAAACAACAGCTGAGTGATCTAAATCTGGATAATATCATTTTCAGAGAAATGGAAACGAATGACACGTGGGCGCGTGATCATGGAGCGATATCTGTATTTATTGATGGGAAACCTGTATTAATGGATTTTACATTCAATGGTTGGGGAATGAAGTTTGCGGCCAATCTGGATAATCAGATAACTAAGAAGCTGTATGCATCTCAAACCTTCGCGCCGGAAGTGTGGTATCAAAACCGCTTGAGATTTGTATTAGAAGGCGGAAGTCTGGAATCGGATGGCAAAGGGACTCTCCTTACTACATCAGAATGCTTGCTTTCTGAGAATCGCAACAATATGAGTTGCAAGGAGGTTGAGCAATACCTTAAAGATGTATTTGGATTACATACCGTTCATTGGTTGAATCACGGGTATTTGGCAGGAGATGATACTGATAGCCATATAGATACACTTGCCCGCTTGTGTAACGAATCGGTAATCGCCTATGTAAAGTGTGATGATATCAATGATGAGCATTATTGTGAGTTGAAAAAGATGGAAGAAGAGTTACAGCAACTCTGTCAGTCAAATGGGGAACCATACAAGTTAATTGCTTTACCAATGGCTGATGCTGTTTACTGCGACGATGAACGCCTACCCGCTACTTATGCAAATTTCCTGATCATTAATGGAGCTGTTTTGCTACCCACATACAATTCTCCAAAAGATGAATTGGCTATCCGGCAATTGCAAAAAGCTTTTCCGGATCGGGAGATTATCGGAATAAATTGTTTAGCTTTAATTAAGCAACATGGTTCGCTTCATTGCGTAACCATGCAATATCCGCAAGGGTATGTTATATAATAATAAACAAAACCAGGTACAACACCCTAATTGCCGAAGATAATGAAGATCGGACTCGTTCAACAATCCAATACTGCTGATATTCGCGTGAATATCGAAAAGCTAAAAAAAAATATTATTACTTGCGCACAACAAGGATGTGAATTGGTTGTGCTTCAGGAGTTGCATAATGGACTTTATTTTTGTCAGACTGAAGATCCGGCTGTTTTTGATCAGGCTGAAACTATTCCAGGGTCTTCTACATCTGAATTTGGAGCATTAGCAGCCAAATTAGGTGTCGTAATAGTTCTTTCACTATTTGAGAAGCGCGCTCCCGGGTTGCATCATAATACAGCTGTTGTTATAGAAAAAGACGGGTCGATTGCCGGAAAATATCGTAAAATGCATATTCCTGACGACCCCGCTTATTATGAGAAATTTTACTTTACCCCCGGCGATTTGGGTTTTACGCCTATAGAAACCTCGGTTGGGAGATTGGGTATATTGGTGTGCTGGGATCAATGGTATCCTGAAGCTGCCCGCTTAATGGCATTAGCAGGAGCTGAAATGCTGATTTACCCTACCGCTATAGGATGGGAATCGACCGACCCTGAAGAAGAGAAGCAGCGTCAGCTTAATGCTTGGATTATCTCACAGCGAGCTCATGCTGTCGCAAACGGATTGCATGTGATATCCTGTAATCGTGTAGGATACGAAGCAGATCCTTCGGGGCAAACCAATGGCATTCAATTTTGGGGAAATAGTTTCGTGGCGGGACCGCAAGGTGAATTTCTAACTCAAGCCGGAAATAGCAATGAAGAAATATTAGTTGTTGATATTAATAAATCCCGCACCGAAGCTGTTCGTCGGATGTGGCCATTCTTTCGGGATCGTCGTATTGATGCGTTTCAGGATATAACGAAACGATATCGGGATTAACTTTACGCAATAAAAAAACCTTCAAAGAAAAGATCTCTGAAGGTTTTTTTTATTGCAGTATTTTAAAATCACTATGGAAAGAAAAGCAGCATATCAATGTAACTCCAGATACCCCACTTTAATTCCTTTTTTAAGAATTTACTTTTTCAATTTTGCTAAAGCTTCTTCTTTAGCTTTGTCAAAGCGGCTCATTAAATCATTGACGGTTTCTTTAACCGAAGAGATTTTCGGAGCCAGATACGCATTGCTCCCGGCAAAAGCATAGCCATTATCCAGATTGCCTTTATATGCATTGTATAATGCTACAATAATACAATAAGGACTTTTTTGGTAGTCGCATGTACGCAAGCAGTGATAAGGGCAGGATTTTGGACGGGTTAGTCCTTGTTTTACCTTCTCCAGAAAGTTGTTTTTTAAAGCGCGACCAGGCATACCGACAGGGCTTTGAATGATTTCTACATCATCTTCACCAGCCTTTACGTACGACATTTTGAATTTCTCATCAGCATCACACTCGTGCGTTGTTACAAAACGACTAGCGATTTGTACCCCTTTGGCGCCTTTTTGCATGATGTTATACATATCTTCTCCCGTATAAATTCCTCCGGCAGCTATTACGGGAATTTCAACGCCATATTTTTCTTCAAATACAGCCACTTCTTTCACCACTTCAGGGATTAGTATTTCGAGTGAAAATTTAGGATCGTGAATTTGTTCGCTTTTGAATCCGAGGTGACCACCTGCTTTTGGACCTTCCACTACGATCATATCGGGTAAATAGTCGTAGAGTGACTTCCATTTTTCGCAAATCAACTTTGCAGCTCTGGCTGAAGATACTATAGGCACTAGTTTTGTTGTGCAGTCGGGGGTGCGGTATTTGGGGAGATCCAATGGCAATCCTGCTCCGGCGAATACAACATCTGCTTTTTCAGCAATTGCTGTTTTTACCATATCGGCAAAGTTTGTCAATGCCATCATGATATTAACACCAATGATACCCGAAGATTTTTCTTTTGCTTTTCTAATTTCTTCTTTCAGGCCGCAAATGCAAGCCTCCATATAATCTTTGGCAGTATTGCGATAGATTAGGCCTAAACCCGCGCAAGAAATCACTCCCACGCCACCTTCATTGGCTACAGCCGACGCTAAGCCGTTTAATGAAATACCTACTCCCATACCACCCTGTATGATAGGCACACGGGCTGTAAGGTTTCCGATTTTTAATGAATTCATATATTGAAATTAAATATAAACTGGACGAAGTTACATATAATTACGTGATCAAATTCGATCATCCTAATTCACAAGACTATTTTTAACTGAATTTGGGTGTTTGATGAGTGTATTATGTATTTTTACAAGTGATATTTATCCAATTGCGACATGTATTTATCGAAAAATGATAAAATATAGAGTTTGCGGTTTGGTGTCTCTACTTTTTTTCATGGTGTGTTTTTGTATGTGTAAAAGAAAAAGCACCAAATCCATGATTTATTAGGATTTAGCGCTTAATCTTTGCGGTATGGACGGGACTCGAACCCGCGACCCCCTGCGTGACAGGCAGGTATTCTAACCAGCTGAACTACCACACCGTGGAGCAATTGTTTCTCTCAATTGCGATGCAAATGTACGAGCTATATTTGAATTGTGCAAGGGGTCTGTGAAAAAAATATTACATTTGCCTCGATTATTTTCGATTTCATTCAAACTACACGATTATGAAAAATACACCAATTGATGCTGAAATTGTCGATCGGGTTATTGAACAGTTTCAAATTCAGGATTTTGGGAAAGCAACTATTCGCGAAGTGGTTGCAATTGCATCGACTATTGAAAAAGAGTCAGGTGAACAATTTATTCACATGGAAATGGGAGTTCCCGGTCTGCCAGCTGCTAAAGTAGGGGTGGAGGCAGAGATTAAAGCGCTGGAAAATGGCGTAGCATCGATATATCCAATCATTGATGGATTGCCGGAGTTGAAAAGTGAAGGATCACGATTTGTTAAGGCATTTATTGATGTGGATGTTTCCGCTGAAGGAATAGTTCCGGTAGTTGGTTCCATGCAGGGGACGTTTACCTCGTTTTTGGTTTGTGGTCAATTGGACGACAGGAAAGATACTATTCTCTTTGTTGATCCGGGATTTCCCGTGCAAAAGCAACAGATTACGGTGATGGGGTATAAATATGAATCATTTGATGTTTATGACTATCGGGGTGAAAAACTTCGTGCTAAACTGGAGAGCTATTTGAGCAAAGGAAATATTGCTGCTATTATCTATTCGAATCCCAATAATCCGACCTGGGTATGCCTGAAGGAAAATGAGTTGCAGATTATTGGTGAATTGGCTACGCAATATGATACAGTCGTGCTTGAAGATTTAGCTTACTTTGCGATGGATTTTCGTAAAGATCTGAGTGTGCCGTTTCAACCGCCATTTCAGCCTACCGTGGCTAAATATACCGACAATTATGTATTGTTGATTTCAGGCTCGAAGGTTTTTAGTTATGCCGGACAACGAATTGCTGTGGTGGCAATTTCTCCAAAGCTTTACCACCGCCATTTTCCCGGATTGTCGCAACGATATGGTGGTGGAACATTTGGTTCTGTTTTTATCCACCGTGCGCTTTATGCAATCTCAGCAGGAGTGAGTCATTCTGCACAATATGCCTTGGCGGCAATGTTTAAAGCCGCTTCTGACGGTCAATTCCATTTTATAGAAGAGGTGAGAGAGTATGGTCGTCGTGCTCATAAATTGAAAGAGATTTTTCTGAAGAATGGTTTTGAAATTGTTTATGATAAAGATTTGGGCGAAGATATTGCCGATGGTTTTTATTTTACCATTTCTTATCCGGGTATGACCGGTGGAGAGTTGATGCACCAGTTGATGTATTATGGCGTAAGCGCTATATCACTCATTACTACAGGGAGTCATCATGAAGGGTTGCGAGCATGTGTTTCCTTCATTAAAGAAGGACAGTATGAATTGCTGGAGCGGAGGTTAGAGTTGTTTAAGCGAAATCATTCTCTTTAAAAAGGAAGAGCAAACAGTTGAGTGTAAATATTTGTAATTTCCACACTTTGTTTGGTAACATTTCGGAGAAATCCCTACCTTTGCTTCTCATTTCGGAATAGAAAGAAATTCAATCATATTTATTTAGGATAATGGAAAATATCAATTGGTCAGATTTGTCTTTCGGCTATATGAAAACGGACTGTAACGTTCGCTGTAGCTATAAAGACGGAGCGTGGGGCGATCTGGAGTTTACCTCTTCGGAATATCTCCCGATGCACATGGCGGCCACCTGTCTTCACTACGGACAAGAAGCTTTTGAAGGATTAAAAGCGTTCCGTGGTAAAGATGGTAAGATCCGCATTTTTCGTATAGAAGAAAACGCCAAACGAATGCAGAGTACCTGCGAAGGTATTTTGATGGCAAAGTTACCAATCGATAAATTTTGTGAGGCTGTAATTGAGGTGGTCAAGAAAAACGAACGTTTTGTTCCACCCTACGAAAGCGGAGCTTCTCTCTATATCCGACCATTGTTGATCGGAACCAGCGCTCAGGTGGGTGTTAAACCGTCGACAGAATATATGTTCCTGATTTTTGTTACACCGGTAGGTCCTTATTTTAAAGAAGGATTTAAACCAACCCCGGTTGTGATTCTTAGAGAATATGATCGTGCTGCTCCTCTGGGTACCGGTAGATATAAAGTGGGTGGAAACTATGCTGCCAGTCTTGCCGCAGGTGAGAAAGCGCACGAAATGGGTTATTCGATGGTGTTATATCTCGATGCCCGCTACAAAAAATATGTAGACGAATGTGGCCCTGCCAATTTCTTTGGTATCAAAGATAATACCTATATTACACCGAAGTCCGAATCTATTCTGCCTTCGATTACGAACGACAGTTTGATGAAGATTGCCGAATCGATGGGTTTAAAGGTGGAACAACGTCAGATTCCCGAAGAGGAGTTGGCTACATTAGAAGAAGCCGGTGCTTGTGGAACGGCTGCGGTAATCAGCCCGATCATGCGTATTGATGATATCGATGAGAATAAATCGTATGTCTTCTCGAAAGACGGTGAAGCAGGACCGACCTGTTTGAAACTCTACAACAAACTGAGAGCGATACAGTATGGCGACGAACCCGATACTTTCGGATTTGTTACCGTCGTTGAATAATAAAAAAGGGATGCTTCAAAAGGCATCCTTTTTTATTTCCTGAAGTCGATAAAAGATGACTTTTACGGACATTGACAGCGGTAAATCCCTGAAAAAGTGTCAATATATTTCCTCTTCGTCTTTTCGAAAAGAATATTTGCTAAATTTGCGGCTCTAATTTTATTAAATCATTTATCATGGTAAGAAAATACCTCCGTTTAATTATTGCATCTGTTCTGTTTTTAGGTTCTATCTTTCTATTTATCAAAGGTTTTATTTTCCTTGGAATTCTTGCCGTCTTATTTTCGGCTATAGTCGCTTTTTCGCATTTCAGAAATGAAAATATCGTGATTGCATTTTACTACTTGCGAAAAAACAATATGCAGGCAGCCGGGAATGTGCTCAGTAGAATTAAACATCCGGAATTATTGGTGAAAAGTCAGGAGGCTTACTTTTATTACCTGACGGGAATGATTGAGGGGCAACGAAATATTTCTAAAGCAGAAAAAAGCCTGAAAAAAGCGCTCTCTATCGGTTTACGCATGACTACAGATCAGGCTGTTGCTAAACTTAATCTGGCCGGTATTTATCTTGCGCAACGCAATAAAAAATTGGCAATGCATTATTTACAGGATGCCAAGAAGTTGGATAAGCACAAAATGCTTACATCTCAAATCAGAGAGATAGAAAATATGATGAAACGAGTATAATAGAAGTTGTTTCAGAGATAACATGAAAAGCCGGATTTATTTCGGCTTTTTTTATTTCTATATCCAAGGATCGTTAGTAAGCATCCCAAATCCACCGTCTTTTCCTTCATTTCATAAAAGCCGACCTTTGTTCAAAAAAGCTTATGTTTAGTTTGAATGAAGGCAACCGTTATGTGGTATGCTTGCAAGGCGTGGATTTGCGCAAGGGATTGGATGGTCTGTGTGGTTTGATTCGTTATCTGTCACTGAATCCAACCAATGGCGATGTATATGTTTTTTTGAACAAAAGCCGCACGACCATGAAGTTGCTGCATTGGGAACGCGGCGGTTATGTGATTTACTACAAACGGCTAGAAAGCGGGCGTATCAGCCACAAGATTTTTATCAAAGAGGGTGTCGGTTTTCGTTCATTTCGGTGGGACGAACTGGTGCTGTTGATTGAAGGAATCAGCCCTAAAATAAAACGCAGAAAACGATATAATATACAACAAAATACTTGTGTACCACATTGATTATTAGTATCTTTATGCTGTAAAGCAATGGAAGATACACAACAATTATTACAGGAAATCACGCGATTGAAAGAGTTGCTTCTTGTTAAAGACGAGCAACTTGCGCGCAAGAACGAACGGATACTTTATCTGGAACGTCAGCTTTTCGGGCGGCGTTCCGAAAAAAGCCTTCCCGCTTACCCAGAGGCTCAATTATCGCTCTTTGATGCAGAGCAGGGCACTCCCGCCCTGGAAGAGGAAGCGTCGGTATTCTCAACGCTGGTAGAAGAGATAAAGCAAAAAGCAGAACAGCGTCGCAACGCAAAAAAAGTACATTCCGTATCCAAAAAACGCTCCTATAAAATACCGGACCATATTGAACGTCGCGAAACCGTGATTTACCCGATAAACTTCGATGCCGATAAAATGGTAAAAATCGGGGAAGATGTAACGGAGCGATTGATGCTCGAGCCTTCCAGGTTCTGGGTGGAGCGCACTTTACGTCCTGTTTACAAAATCCGTCAAGAAGAGGAATCCCTTTCCACAAAGATTATTCAGGCTCCCCCCAAACAGGGGATTCTTCCGGGATGTATGGCTGGCGAGTCGTTGTTAAGCCAAATTATCGTTGACAAATTCCTTTACCATATACCGGAATACAGGCAAGCCAAACGCTTTAAAGACCTTGGCTTAGAAATCAGTACATCGAGCATCAATCGCTGGGTACACGATTTGGCGGACAAGCTTTATCCGCTTTACATAGCACAAATGAATCGTGTGCTTGCAACAAATTATATCCAGGTAGACGAAACAAGTCATCCGATAGCCGACCGTCCCGGTTCGGCACGCAAAGGGTATGTTTGGGTGGCTCGTTCGGTCTTGTCTGCGGGTATATTCTTTTATTATGATAAAGGTTCGCGTTCGCAAGAGGTGGTTCTGAAAATGCTCAAAGACTACCAAGGAGCATTGCAGACCGACGGTTATGCCGCTTACAGCATTTACGAAGAAAAGCAGGGAGTACTCCCCCTGGGGTGCATGGCTCACGTAAGACGCAAGTTCGAAAGTGCACTAACCACTACCCCTGAAGCTCAGAAAGCACTGAATTACATCGCCCTATTGTATATGCTCGAAGGAAATCTTAAAGCTGAAGGAGCCAGCCACGAACAGATCCGAAAAGAAAGGGAAGAAAAAGCCTACCCTATATTACAACAAATGGAAAACTGGATGAAGCAGACCGCCAACACCTGCACCCCGAAAAGTCCGCTCGGCAAAGCCATTAGCTATGCTTTTGGCATGTGGCCGCGTATCAGCCGTTATTGCAAAGAAGGATATTATCACATTGATAACAATGCCGTAGAAAATGCCATACGTCCCATCACCCTGGGGCGCAAGAACTATTTATTCTCTGGTAACGACAGTGGGGCGGAAGATAACTGCACATTCTACACCTTGCTTGGAAGTTGTTTGCAGGCTGGCATTGAACCATATCAATGGCTCAACTCTACACTCGAAAAAATCCCTACCTTGCAAAATCCCGTCAATTGGGACGAATTACTTCCATAAATCACCAATACAAAAGCAAACGGGCTTGGGGACTTCATTCTCCCCAAGCCCGTTTTTTGAAACTATACGACCTATTTGGGATGCTTACGATCGTTACCCTTGCCAACCGCTGTGGAATTAGGGTTGTTTGTTATCTGATTGGACATGTATATGACTAAAAAAAGCGCGTCGAATAAATCGAAGCGCTTTTTTTAGTTTACTCAACACGGTGAGTATATTTTACGGTCTAAAGCTGATTAGAAAAGACGTTTGTCTTATTATTTAGTTTTTCGTAAGAGTGGTTTCTTCTTAGGAAGAACCGCGGCTTTTGTGTTACTTTTACGGGCTATGGTTTGTTTGTTTTTCAATGGACTTTGACTAATTACCTGCTGCGCTGGGATTGGAGTATTTTCAGTAGTTGTCGTTTCACTTTTTAGTACCGGAATAGAGTCTGCATTTATTGCCGGCATAGAATCGGATTTTAGTACAGAGTCTTTTTTAATGGTCAAAATTGAATCCGGTTGTTGGATAGAGTCGTTTCTTAAAGAGTCCGTTTGAATGGGCTTGATAGAATCGGGTTTTGAAATCTGTTGCAAAGAATCCTGATTAACCGGAACTAGTGTGTCTGTTGCAATTTTGACATCCTGATTGGGCGTAACCATTGGTGTTGTCTGCGATGAATTTATTTTTGCCGGATTTTTCTTGCGAGAACCCAATGGGATGCTAAAACCAAACTGAATATTAGCCTGTCTTGCATTTACCGGGATGTATTCGGGGGTTACTTTTGTAAAGATAAAATCGGTAGCTGCAAACATATTGAAGAACCAACCCGGAGTCCAGTTTATTGCAGCGCCTACTGCATTTACTTTATGGCTTGCCATCGTATAGGTCAGCGCAGTGTTAAATGCCCTAAGCGGTTTGAAGTTGGATGCAAAAGTAACGCTGGATGATGAATTTACACCTGATCGGTTTGAATATAAGATCCCGAAGCTGATTTTGTCTTTCAGGACAGAATATTCGGCACCGGCATTCATTGTACTTGCTAATTTGGTTTTGAAGTTTTCCGGCGTTACGCTTATTGCTTCTATTTCCGGCTGGTTATCGAGGTCGTCTTTCAAATCCTCCAGATTTTTGTTGATGTCGAGCAGGGTTGCTTTGTAATTATTGATCTCGGCGAAAGTGTTATTCTCTTTTTTCCAGTTGATGCTACCCAGGTTAGTGAGTGCGAATGAAAGCGTTAGATTGTCGAGGAGTTTGTAGGTAGCTCCAAGGTCAACGGCTAATCCTCTGCTTTTGAGGTTGTCGGTTATAGAGTTCATATCGTCGAAATAATTGTCAAAGTCAAATTTTTCTCCGACTGGAACCTGATAACCATTGCTGATTGCTGATTTTATTTTTCCGTCAATCGCAACGTCCCATTTGTTACTGTTCATCTGCATGTCGAATTTGCTGAATTTTACATCCATATAAGCCAATCCGACAAGGTATTTTAATTTACCACCCACAGTCAGTTTGTCACCAATCGGAAAAGAAGCTCCTAATCCAATTTCGCCATAAGAGATATTTTCAAAGGATAGATCTTTTAAAGAGTAGTTTCCGCTACCGTTGGCTACCATTTCAAACATAGATTTCGGAAAAACAATGGATGCTTGTTCCCGGACGGATACATTAAGGTTCCAGAATATCTTTCCGGTGTAGAATCCTAAACCAAATGGTTGCAGGCTGGATGACGTAGAGACCGGGTTTTTATCGCTCAGTGTTCCCAGAAATTTTGATTTCTGAGTCGGATCATTTAACACCCAATTCGGGGATCCGTTTTCTTCGAAGAAAATCAATCGACCTAAGCTGAAATTTCCGGTAGATAGATCAAATGCAGTATTACCCAATCCGATACTGAGATATCCGCGGGAGGGTTGTAGTGCGGGGTTAAGATCAATACGCTGGTATGAGTTGTTGAGGAAATAGGTGGATTTAACAGATTGGGCAAAGGCAGATTGAAAAAGGCCCAGTGCTGTAATCCCCAGTATCAGATGCTTTATGTAGTTACAGATTTTCATAATCAGTATTGTTAGATGGTGGATATTGTGTTTATTTTGTACTCACTTTAACTCCACCTGTTTTCACTAATTTGATGTTCTCGATAAATAAGAAATCGGTTTGTTTAAGAGAAATGCCTTCCAGTGATGTACTTGAAGTTAGTTTAACGGCGAGCTTTAAATATCTGGGATTCGCCATTTGGTTAAGCTCGGCTGCCGTTAAAGTGATCTTGATCGGAGATTTTTGTATTGAGTTTTTAACTCCGTAGATAATATTGTTGTTTTTTATAGTAACCGATTGATTTTTGTCTTTGGAAAGTATTATTGCTGTGATCTCTGCATTTAACGGTAGATTTGAAACAACATCTCCGGTAATTTCCACAGCACCGTCATTAAAGAAATAATCCTTTATATCATCGCTTTCAAAATCAATCGTGTCAGAATAGTTTAAAGCAAAATCTTTGGCAAAAGACAAGGGTATTTTGAATTGATAGTCAACCTTTCCTTTGGGTTCGGTCAGGAAAGATATAAAATGAGGTTTTATCCGACTACCCCAACCATTGGCCTCACTGAATGAGGAGAAATCAATATCGGCTGACAGAAGGTCCGGTTTTGTTTTGATAAAGTCGCTCCAATTTAGCTCTTTGTTAGAGATGATATGTTGAGTTGTACCCGGAGCATCAATATTAAAGATTGTAGTATCGGTTTTTAAGGGCGTGGAAATCCCGGTTTTAAGAGCTTGAGCTTTAAGCGTTACCGCAAACGGAATTCCAATGTTTGATTCCGTATTGAGGATTAATTGCGGGCTATAGAGGCTTATGATATCCTCATTGTTTTTAAACAGGTTATAGATCTTTGAAATATCAGCTCTTATTCCTGATTTTGATCCGTTGTAGTTGATCTTACCTTTGAACTCTCCGACTTTCAGGTTTGAGGCGGAAACCTTAATATTCAAAGATGGATTACTTCCCGTATAATTAATTATACATCCTTTTTTAAGGGTAAGATTCATACTGTATCCCAGTGAAATAGGGTCGTCATTTGTTTTAACCATCTTCTCGATTGTAAATGATTTTGATGTCAGGCTATTGAGTGTGATGGTTTTGCCGGTAACTCCGGTCAGTTTGAATTGGTCCGGCAGATCAATGTTGATTGCCACATCGTAATTGGATATTTGGATTCCGTTGAAGCTGAAGTCAAATTTCAATTGTGCTCCCGGCTTAAAGGTTATCTCATCAATTCTTTCAATCATATTGCTGTTTGAAATAGTGAGTGAGTTTGATCCATTTCCTGTTTGGGAAACATCAGCCGGAAGAGGAGTGTTTACGATGAACGATTTACTAATGGCTAAGCTCGTGGTGACAGGTTGAGGATCGTTGATTTTAATGTCATTCTCAGAGGGCATGGTTAGTCCGATGCTACCTTGTTGATTTAGATAATAAACATCTCCTTCAAGTTTGAGAATTGTAGTGTCTATTCCCTGGTCTTTGTCATTCATTAGCTTTTTAAGAAAAACAGTGTCAGCTTTCCCTAAAGGCAAAATCAACGAATCTCCGGCAAGGATCACATGATCCGGTAGATTGTCTAGATTATATTTGTCGTCTACACAGCTTTGGGCGAAAAGCATCCCCAACGACAATAATAGTAATTGCAACCCTTTTTTTGATTTCATAAGCAATAATTGTTTAATGGCTGCAAAAATAGTGTAATGAAGCGAAATATACAAATACTCAGACTCTCATTTGTGTTAAAAATCGATTTCAATTGTTGCGTTGGAAATATTTGGAGTTGAATAGTATAGCTTAATAAGCAGTGTTTGTTTACTGATTTATTATGGGTTCTATATAGTGTTTTATGAAGTGGTTCTGGTGTTTATATCTCTTTCATCTCTTCCGGCATATTTAATAAATAGACGCGTTCGGTGGCACGGGTTACAGCAGTGTAAAGCCAGCGGTAAAAGTCAGCTCCGAGAAAATCAGTCCGTAAATTGCCTAAATCGATGAATACATTCTTCCACTGTCCACCCTGTGCTTTGTGGCAGGTAATAGCATAAGCGTATTTCACTTGCAAAGCGTTGAAGAATGAATCTTCTTTCAGTTTTTTAATTCTTCCTCCCCGTGTGGGAATGTCGTTATAATCTTCCAGTACGGCATTGAAAAAACGATTTTGTTGTTCCTGTGAAAGGGCCGGAGTATCGGTGTGCAGGGTGTCAAGTAATATTTTGGCGTCGACCTCCACATTGTAGTCGGGAAAACGAAGTGTAGCATCAGCAAAACGGAAATTGTAGAGCTCTTTTTCATTGCGCAGGCGAATAACCTCCACCATTTCGCCATTGGCTATGAAGCTCATGTCTTCGTAGTCTTTACTCCAGAAGTAATTATTCTTAGAGATCATCAGCAAGTCGCCTCCTGAAAGCTCCTCTTCCCGGTAAAGTACGCGTCCCCGGATGTTTTGGTTGAAGATATTTGCACGCTTATTGCTGCGGGTGATCAGAATGGATTCCTCCAGTCCGTCGCAATCATAACAGTCTGAAATCCGTTCCGCCAGATCATTGCCGTCTACGCAACGGAGGTCCGGGAAACCACTGATTGAGAATCGGGGCAGAGAATCCAGATTTTCATTCAGCTCAATTTGTTCCCGCAGACGTGTTGCGTTATAGAGTATGCCGGAGCTTTCGCTTTGCCGGGCTACCTGTCGTAAGGTGTGTTCCGTTACCTGTAATCCATAACCTTCGAGATAGGCCGGATTCAAAGCCGGAGACTCCTGTTGTCCCACCGGTGGTAGCTGTGCCGTATCGCCCAATAGGATCATGCGGCAACTCTCTTCGGAGTATACATATTCGATAAGATCATCGAGTAGACGGCCGGTGCCGAAAAAGCTGACGTCTCCGCTTGAATTATTTATCATAGAGGCTTCATCGACAATGAAAAGGGTTTCTTTATGCAGGTTGGGCATAATGCCAAATCCGGCCGTTTCATTCCCGAAGCTTTTTTGACGATATATCTTTTTGTGAATGGTAAATGCCTGTTGACCGGAATAATTTGCAAATACCTTTGCCGCACGTCCGGTGGGTGCTAATAAAATAACCGGCTGTTGTAATTCATGGAGTGTTTTGACCAGGCTTCCGATTAAGGAAGTTTTCCCCGTCCCGGCATACCCTTTCAGCAACATAAGTCTGGATGGTTGTCGGTCTGTCAAAAAATCACTCAGGAGATTAATGGCAATTTCTTGTCCGGCATTGGGAGTATATGGCAGATTTTCTCTAAATTTGCGTTCTATGAAGTTGTTGATCATTTCGTTTCAATAATTTGGGGATAAAATTACACTGTTTATTTCTCATATTTGTTTTCTGTATAAGAAAATGTTGTACTGATAATTGAAACAGATTTTGACCTCCTTAAGTAAATTGCCTGGGGCTGAATGTGCACTCAGTAAAAGTACCAAATATTAAAGCCGGAAAAAGGGAACAATGCAATACATACCTGATTATAAAAAATCGGAACAATATAACTTGTCCATTCGGCTGAGTCCGAATGGATTTTCTTTTTATGTCGTTGACCCTGTAAATGGAGGGGCAGCTGTCTATGAAACTTTATTGTTGCCTCAGAATCAGTTGACTGCTTCAAGTGTTGAGGAACTTGTTTATCGTAACGAACAGTTGTTACTCCCTTTTAAAAGGACCGAAATTATTGTGGTCTCTCCTGTCTTTTCGCTCATCCCCATCTCTTTGCTTTCTGAGGAAAAGGAAACCGAATTGTTATCTTTTTTATTTCCGGAAATGAACGGCAAGTACATGGTCAACAATTTCCGCAAGAATGATATGGTCAATCAATTTGCCATGGATGAGGCGATATATAATTTCCTGACCAGAACATTATCTGTTACTCGTGTGACACATTATATCACACCCATACTTGAATATTTTATTGAACGGAGTAAATTTGGAAATTATTCGAAGTTGTATGTTAATGTAGAATCGGACAGACTGGATTTGTTCTGTTTTAACCGGAATCAATTGGTTTTGGCCAATAGTTTTCCATTTCAGCAATTGAATGATGCTATCTACTTTATTCTTTATAGCTGGGAGAAACTGGAACTGAATCAGATAAATGACGAACTTCATATTTGCGGAGATTCCGGGCTGAGAAGCAGGATGGTGCCGCATATTGCAAAATATATCCAACGGGTGTTGCCGCTCAACCCGCCCACAAGCTGGTATGTAGCGCCCGCTGACAATAAACCTTTACCTTTAGATTTAAAGACTCTTTCGTTATGCGTATAATTGGTGGTGAATTTAAGAGAAGACGTTTCGATGTCCCCAAAAATATAACAGCACGTCCTACAACGGATTTTGCACGTGAAAACCTTTTTAATGTGTTGGAAAACAACCTCGATTTTGAGGGGATGACGGCCTTGGATCTCTTTGCCGGAACCGGAGCGATCAGTTTTGAACTTGTTTCCCGCGGTTGTAAGCGTGTGGTGAGTGTGGAAAGTGCGAGCACGCAGTTTTCCTTTATTATAAAAGTAATGAAGGAATTGAAAACCGATTGTCTGCTTCCCCTGAGAGCGGATGCATTGCGTTATATCGGTCAGACACGCGAAAAGTTTGATTTTATTTTTGCTGATCCGCCCTATGATTTAAAAGAATTGGCCACTATTCCCGGTCTGATCTTCAAGAATGATTTGTTGAAAGATGACGGCATGTTTGTGCTGGAACATTCTAAAAACAATGATTTCTCGGAAATGCCTGAGTTTGTGGAAAGGAGAGTTTACGGTAGCGTGAACTTCAGCTTTTTCTCAAAGCAACGGGCTGAATAAGCGAATGGTCGATTCGATAAACTTCTCAGTTATGGGCCTTTTTGACCATTGATTCAGAGATATTTTCCGGCATTGCTGCATGTCGTCCAGGAAGACTTCTTTCAGCTTTAAGGACATGCCTTTATCATAGATGAAGGTGTTGATCTCGAAGTTGTGTTCAAAGCTTCGAAAATCCAGATTCGTGGAGCCGACAGTTGCAACGGAATCGTCGGCTACGATCATTTTGGAATGCAGAAATCCGGGTTGGTATAAATACACTTTTACACCGGCATTCAGGATAGACTTCAGGTAAGACCGGGTGGCCAGATGTACCATATGTGAATCTGACCGCTCGGGCAGCATCAATTTAACATCCACACCGCTAAGCGCTGCAGTTTGCATGGCAGTCAACAGGCTTTCTCCGGGCAGGAAGTAGGGCGTTTGCAGATAGACATACTCTTTGGCCGAGAGAATGATCTTCAGATAAGCCTGAAGGATCTCACGCCATTCGCCAAATGGACCACCGGTTACCACCTGAAGATTGATATTTCCTCTCAGAGATGATTTGCCCTCGTGTAAGAAACTTTTCAATGGTAGTAATTCCTTGGTAATGAAGTACCAGTCGATCAGGAATGCCGACTCTAAGGCCTCCACACCGTTGCCTTCTATTCTCAGATGCAGGTCTTTCCATACTCCCCATTCCAGACCTTTCCAATAGCGGTCTGCTACATTCATTCCGCCGGTGTAGCCTATCTTGCCATCTATCACCACTATTTTCCGGTGATTGCGGAAGTTAATTTTACTGGTTAGCCGGTGAAAACGTACTTCCAGAAATGTCGCGGTCTTAATTCCTGCTTTTCGCATCTCTTCGAAAAAAGTTACCGGAACCTGCCAGCAACCCACATCATCAAAAATCACGCGGACTTCCAATCCCTGCGCTGCTTTTTCAATCAGTTTGTCTTTAACCCGGTTTCCAATCTCATCACTTTCGATAATGTAATACTGCATATGGATGTAATGACGCGCATGCTCAATGTCCGTTATCAACCGTTCGAATTTTTCTTTTCCTTGTGATAGAATTTCCACTTCGTTGTGCGTAAATACCGGAAACTGGTTCCTGTGATTCAGGAGTCGGGCCAATGTCTGGTATTCTTCCGGTAGGTTGTTGATGCTTCGTCTGCCTTCGGGGTAGGAGAGCCGGGTGATGACTTTCCTTCTTTTTTTGCGGGAAATCAGTTTCTGACGGGTGTAGTCTTGTCCAAAGAAGATGTAAAAGACTATTCCCAGAAAGGGTAGGACGAAAAACAATAATATCCACGCCAGGGTTTTCACCGGATTCCGATTTCCGGCAATAACGAGGATAACCCCTGCTATCGATGTGACGAAGTAGAGAATTTGGAATGTTATGCCTAACCAGTGATGTGAGGGAAAGAAGAACATAGTGGTATGGTTTTTTGCTAATATATGCTATTTCATTATAAGAAACAAATTTGAGTAGGTGGAAGTTTGGTTTAGGTGACAGAGCTTGTTTGTATAAAGCCTATTGATTATATCTAACACTATAGCTGAGAGTGTATAGTCTGGTAATTGATGTAAAGTTGTCCGTTAGATATCCCATATCATATTATAATATGGGATATCTATGGGACAACCATGGTATATCCTTAGAATTATACATAATCAGCTCCCTTGTTAATACGGAGCAAGGGTATTACAAGGTAAGGAGGATGGGCGTTAAAGACATTGGAATAGTGGTTGTATTGTTTCCTTCGTAAGATCAGATGATATAAGGTGTTTGTATAGATAAAAATGTAATAAAGTAAATGAAAAAATATATTAGGTTGTGTAGCAAAATACGATACTTTCCGCCGTGTTAACTGTGTAAGTGCTGTAAAAATGATACGAATGTTACAATGTGTTGTGTTTAAGAAATACAAATTAACTGAAATTGGCTGTTGGGTGGTTTAGTGGTATTGAAAATGCATATATTTGTCGATGTATACCAGAAAGAACCTACCTAATATATGAAAAATATTTTTACCCGGATCATAATGATCCTTTCTGCATTATTTTGTTTAATGCTGTTGAGTGGCACAGATCTATTTGTTTACCCATTTCTTTCCGATGCTTATAATCTGCATTTTTATGCTTTGGGATTATCGGTTTTGCTCTTTTTAGGGCTGTTGTTTCGTGAGAAGTCAATAGTTAACTACCCCCCCCCCTCAATTAGTTGTATTTGCCGTATGGGGCTTGTATGTCGCGTTCTACTGTGTTTTTAGCGACAGATGTGAGGCCTACTTCTGTACCTATCTGCTGGCCTACTTTGTAATATCATTCCCGCTTCTCTATTTTCTGAAAAACAAACTCTTACAGCCTGTTGCATTGTATATCCCAATTGCTTTAATCGGGGTTGTAGAGTCTGTAGTATCTCTTCTGCAATACCTGCATATTTTCTCTTCTCATTCGCCATTCTTTGCTGTCACCGGCACGCCGGACAATCCCAATATCGCCGCTATGGCTATTACCCTCTCTATCCCTTCGTGCATCGGGATTGTCCGCCTGTTGAAGAAGCCGTACCGTTATGTTGCGGTATTAGCCGGGTTCGTAATTGTGGCGTCGCTCATCATCTTGCAGTGCCGAACGGCATTGATCGGGACAGCGGTAATTGTGGTTACCTATTGGGTCGGTTATCGAAGCGTAAGTTCTATAAAGATAAAAAGATTATATAGGGTGTCTATACTGATAGGATTCGCCTTGTTGATTTCTTCGGTATTCTATTTGCAAAATCGCAAGCAGGCCTCTTCCGACGGGCGGTTGACAATATGGAAAGTGTCGGCTGAGATGATTGCCCGCAAACCTTTCACCGGTCATGGCTACGGGCTTTTCCAACGGGAATACAATATGCAGCAGGCTGACTATTTTAACCGGGAGAAGCGACCGGAAGCTGAGCGAATGAATGCAGGATACACGGCAATGGCATATAACGAATACCTGGAGCAGACCGTTATGGGCGGCATACCCGGGGGATTGCTTTTTATGGCAGTAATAGCTGGTTTACTCTGGAGTGGTTGGAAAAACAGAGCTGAAAATCCCGCTCCGTTTGCCGGCATTGCGGCTTTTGCCGTGATGAGCCTGTTCAATTTTACGGTTGAATCCCCCATGCTCTTTTTCGCTTTTATAGTCTATGCCACATTGATATTGGCTCGGGAAAGATCCTCAATCTCACCTAAAACCTATGTTTTTCCCCGGAGATTAGCGATGGGTTGCAGCCTGGTGGGAATAGCTTTTATTCTGGTCAGTTTGCAGAAGTACGGAGCGCAGAAAGAGTTGAAGATAGCCCGTGATATGATTAAATGCGGCGAATACACGCGAGCCGATAAACTTTTAAAAGAGATTGAACCCGATATTTCTACCTCGGAGGCATTTTACCGGACAAAGGCTGATCTGTTAGCCGGTAAAAAGCAGTATGCCGAAGCCCGTGTTGCGATAGATCAGGCACTGCAATACACCTCCTCGACAACTCAATTGCTTATCTCTGCCCGGTTATCGGAAAAGATCGGGGATTATGCGGAAGCCGAACAGCGGTATAAAACAGTTTGCGGCATGGAACCGCACCTGTTCCGGCCCAGGGCTATGCTGATGCGGATGTACAGCCAATCCGGACAAAACTCCAAAGCCCGGATTGTAGCGCAGGAAATACTCCGGTTGAAACCCAAAATAGACTCAAAAGAAGTACGTAAGTATAAGCAGGAGGCGAAAAAGATGATAGGAGAAGAAGCCCCACCCCGGCCCTCCCCGAAAGGGAGGGGGTAGGATGCTGCAATTAATAAGGGGTTGTCTAATCCGTGCAAATCCGTTCCATCTGTCACATTCGTGTCATCCGTATGCTACAACAAATACCAATAATCCATGATGAAACTATTTTATACTCTACTATTATCGCTCATTTGCATTACTGCT
This sequence comes from Bacteroidales bacterium, assembly GCA_963668555.2. Taxonomy (GTDB): domain Bacteria; phylum Bacteroidota; class Bacteroidia; order Bacteroidales; family UBA7332; genus CAXXIC01. The sequence continues at coordinate 455,460 of CAXXIC010000001.1, read as the reverse complement.
GCATTTTCTGCTACCTATCCTGCAAACGTCCAAAATGTACTGCAAAAGGCAGGGCAAAACCGACCTGAGCTGGAAAAGGTGCTGAAACATTACCGTAACGATTCATTGAAATTCAAAGCGGTGTGCTTTTTGATTGGGAATATGGATATACACGTTGCCCGGACTTATTATTGGGCGGACAGCCTGAATAACAAAGTTCCGTTTGACGAGCTGGGTTATCCGGATTATGAAACAGCTGTCAAGAGTTTCAATGCTATGTCGGCAAAGACGAAGCTTCACCCTGTGCAAGTGAAGGTTCCCGATGTGGAATGTATGACTGCGAAATACCTGATTCGGAATATTGATCAGGCATTTAAATTATGGCAAAAGCCCTGGGCACAGAATCTGACCTTTGAGCAGTTTTGCGAGTATTTATTACCATACAGAATAGCCACAGAAAGTATGCAGGATTGGAGGCTTAAGTATGATAGTGTGTTCTGTAATTTATCTGATAGATACACTGCATTATCGTTAAAACAGGCTGTCACAAAGTTTAATAATAATCTGGCTGGATGGTTTTTTAACAGTGGAGAATTGGAAAGATTACCGGAGATTTTTTCCGGGCCTTTGAATCTGCTTTTCCGAAAGCAGGGGGCCTGCCCAAACATGGTATTGGTAACAGCATACATGTTAAGATCGCAAGGAATACCATGTGCGATAGATTTTACTCCGGCATGGGCAACGAGTACAGGAGCACACTATTGGGATGTCTCATTTAATGAAGTGGGAGATGAACTCCCTTTTGATGGGGCGGTGCAAGGGCCGAATCAATTTATAATGAAAAGAGAGCCGTCAAAAGTTCTTCGGATGACCTATTCCAGACAGCCTGAATCTTTGGCTATGCAATTCCCGGACGAAACGATTCCTGATAATTTTTTGCGGTTGACGAATTATACTGACGTTACACACAATTATTGGAAGGTATTTGATCTAAAAGCAAGATTGTTTCCAAAGTACTTGAAGAGGAAAATAAGTTTGGTCTCAGTTTTTAATGGCTTCAGTTGGAGACCGGTTTTTTGGGGTAGAAATAAGGCCGGGTACTCAATATATCAAGAAATGTCATGTGGCGTAGTGTATCTCCCCCTTGTAATGCAAGATCATAAAACAATGCCTGCAGGATATCCGGTATTGTTACAGTCTGATGGGAGCTGCCTTGAATTGAGAATAAATAAGCAAAAGCGTATTTCGATAAGAATTGACGAGAAGGTGGATTATCTGAAGTATCGACAAGGTAAGAAATATACTCTATTCTATTGGGATGATCAATGGAAAAAAATGGAGACGAAGATGATTGATGAGGGGAAGTTTTTGGCATTTGATCATGTGCCTTCTAATACATTGTATCTCCTCGTGCCGGAGTATTCACAACATAAAGAACGACCCTTTACAGTTGATGCTTCTTCCGGGGGGATGAGTTGGTGGTAATTATTTTATCTCTATATGTTTAACTAAATTATTTTTATTATGAAAAAACTATCTTTTATCAGCCTGTTAGGTATGTGTTTTTTATTCAGTATTGCATTGCACGCTCAGGTGGAATCTAAAATGTCCCCGGAAGAGTTGTCGGTTTACCAGCAGCATCCCAATGAAGTGAAATCGATGGCTTTCCTTGCTGCAGGTGATGAACTTGCCGGTTATCTATGGAAATACAGGTTAAAAAAGGGGGTTGCAGATACATTATATGCCAAGATTCTTGATAAAGAGACAAGAGCAGCGACCTACAATTATATCTATTTTAATAATTATTTATCGCGTTATACTGCAAAGGAAAAGGTGAGAAAAGAGTATCAAGATGCAATTAACAGAGATCTTTTGAAAGCTGGAGTAAGTGTTTCAACTAATGGCTATGTACTCGCTTTGAGGTGTTCCAAAATCTTGTCGTTTACATCTGCGCAGGAAGATAGTATCATAGCCTGTGCTCTTCAAATAAACAAATTAAAAAAGCTAACAGAGGAGGATACGTGGCTTATCGAATTGAAGAACTTCAAAAACATTCTAAATGAAAAGCAATTACATGATTTATTAAGCCAAAAGAATTTGACTAAATCAGTCAATGAAAGGGATGGGTGTTGGAAGCAAGCTCAGGAATATGGTTTAACAGAGGGTCAGGACAGTGTTGCTGTTGGGAATAAGTTATTCAGTTTTTTTCTTAATCGAAATATTGCTGCTGATTATAATGAAGATAATCAGAAGCTCAGGAAAGAGGCGATTGCTGAGATTAATAATAATGCACCACTGTTCTACAGGCAGGTGAAGTTATTCAGAAGCAACAAGAGCACCCGAAAAGATTTTAGAGGGACATTCATTTGGTAAATTAAATATGATAAGAATATGAAAAATAGAATTTTGGCTTTTGTTATCACGGCTAATTTGATGACACTCTGCTTATTCTCTCAGGAATCCTCAGTCGGTTTGTTAAAAGAAACTTTAGAAGCAGTCGCATTGGCAAAAGGAGCTAAAGGTAAGATTGATCGGGATAAAGCGTTTGATATTTTAAATAAAAACTCAAATGCGGGAATACCAGAGGCAATGAATGCGTTGGGTCTTATGTATCTGAATGGCTATGGGTGTACTGTTGATACATTAAAAGCGATTGAATGTTTAGAGCGAGCTGCATCGATGGGTTCAGATAAATCTATGCACAATATGGCAATGCTTTATAAATATGGGATCGGTGTCAGGAAGGATTTTAAGAAATCATTCCGGTATATGGAACAAGCTGCTTTAAATAGATCATTTGTAGGACAATATGATGCCGGATATATGTTGTACAAGGGATTAGGATGTAAGCAGGATTATGAAAAGGCGGTAGTGTATTTCCAGAAATCGGCTGAATTAGAATATTCACCGGCCATGTATATGCTGGGGCTTTGTTACCGGAACGGGTATGGTGTGAATAAAGATGTCGGTCAGGCTAATTACTGGTTAAGAAAATCTGCGAAAAATGTATTTCGTTTCGCTATCGATGAGTTAGCAACCGAAGAGCCTGAAAATCCGACAACAAGGGTTTCGTTAAAAAGTGCATCGATTGATGCTGTTCCGGATTCCTTCCCTAAAATACAACAGGTGAAGAAGGTAGTAGATGCAACAGGTACATATGATGGAACCTTAGTGACTTACGATTGGAGTGGAAAACATATATTGAAAGAAACACCTCTTACTCTTGTTCTTACGCAAACGGGTGATTGTGTGCAAGGCGTATGGGCGGAACAGGGAACAGATACAGTCGGGATAAGAGGGGTCTGGCGTGATAGTGTGTTGGTCTTTGATAAGAGCTTTCATAAGAGAAGAGATCATTACAGTCCCGAACTACCGGTGAAATGGCAATTTTCCGAGGCTAGTATCAATTTGTCAAGTGATGGAAATGGAATATTTATGGCTGGAAATATTCAAATGGAGTCCATTGAAACATTAGAGCCTCAGAAACCAATGTATATACAATTGAGAAATTCCGGTTCGATTGCTTTGTCTAATCCTGAAATAAATCAGGGGGCGCAAAAACTGAATTTTAAAGCTTATCCAAACCCCTTTTCATCTGAGCTAAATATTTCATTTAACCTTGAACTGCAGGAGGATGTTTCAATGGCAATTTACGATAGTCATGGTCGGTGTGTTGTGTTGAAAAAGCTTGGGATTCAATCCGTAGGATCCCACTATTATGCCCTTTCTCCACAGTTGTCGGCAGGGGTTTATGTCTTGAAATTATCACTGGCTAACAAAGAATATCAAACTGTTATAATCCAAAAATGACAATTATATGAAGAAGTGTATTATATTATTGCTATTTATGCTTAATTTAGCAATTGGTATTGGGGGAGACGGGATGACAATTGAATGCGGTTGTGATACTTGTGCGCAGGATCATTATGCGGAATCTGTTTTTGAACCATTTCCAGGGTTAAAGGTAATCACATATTATTATGAAGGTAATACAGATGGTTTAGAGGGGTCTTCAAATATATCTACAACATCAAAAACAATTGAGGTTATAGATGCCATATCTGCCGGGGAGATTACTCCTATTGATTGTCCCTCTATTGATCTTTCTGGTTTATCACTGCCTGAAATGAATATTATATCTAACAATTCGACTGTTGATTATTTTCAAATAGGGGGTAGTGATAATACAAACTTTTGGGCTGCAACTGATGATTATTCCGGAGTAGCAAGTGTATGGGGGTATTTTGAAGTTACAAATGAAACGATAGGAGGTGTTGAATCAACAACTACAAGTAGTACGACTTATACACCTAACGGTGTTACAACAACAAATGTCGTGGATTATGGATATAGTATTACAACAACTACCATTGTTACTTCTTCTACGGGGAGTACCTCGACGAAGACTACTACTGTTAAACAACCGGAGATAAGGACGGATTGTACCGAAACGGCCACGACACATGCTAATAATGTGAAGAATGTCATGACATTTTCCGATGAAATTAAAAGTAAGATGGCAACAATCGCTGATTATGCTAAAAATAACTCAAATGAATATGGCGTTGTAGTTAATTGCGTGAATGGTGTAAACAGTATTTATGATTATAATGGAAAAGGAGGTATTCAAACAGATAATCTACCAAGAGGAATGACGTTTCATATTAATAGTAATTCGATTCTGGAAAACCACTCCCATACCAATGATCCCAATGCAGTACAACCGTTATCGTGGATAGACATAAAACATGTTGGTTATGCTTCTGATTATGTTAGTATTCAGCATGGAAATACCTATTACGGATTAATAGCATCGGCCAATGACGGATCTCAATATTTAGCCTATGTGGAGGATAAGAATATATTATCGACCTTTTACCAGAAATACGCATCTGATATTAAGGATGATGGAACGATAAATATAAAATCAGATTTAGGTAAGTCGTTTAAAAAAGTTCGAGATGATTTAACAGATCAAGGCTATTCGAAAGACGACGCTCAATGTTATGCGATGGCCTATACACTGGATATTTATAATGCCGGAATAAAACTCTATAAAAAGGCATTCGGTTCGTCTGACTTTAAAGAGATGAAGACATCAAAAGGCGAAATCCTTGCCCCAGACCCTGATTCTCTCAATAATCTCATTACAATTCCTTATTATCAACCCTCAATTTGTCCTGAAAAATGAAAAAGTTAATTATTTTACTGTTGGTTATTGCAAGTGCTATTTCAGCTATTCATGCTCAATGCACATTGCCTTACAAATCGTTATGTGCGTTCAATAATGATACAACATCATTTGTTACATATAACTTTGATACACGAAGTACCTGTTATGTGGGTAAGACTATGGCCAATGTGATTGCAGACTTGGGAATTTCAGTTCAATCATATTTAATTATTGGCGATGATTTCAGAACTGATTTATATTCTGGAATTTATTTACATTTGTATCCTTACTATAAGGTTTTACAGTTAGAGGATAGCTGTATATACAAGAATGAAATAGCAATAGAATGGGATACCCCAATAGATCAAGCTCTTCTGGATCCGCAAATCAAACAAACAAATAGACATAAATGGACAGAAGCAATGTATAATCTCTTGAAAGATAAAAAGATTAAAGACATAGGAATTGTGCGTAAGAGGTAAAACAGTGTAAATGTAGGCGGGGAAACCCACCTATATTTCAAAATACGAGCAAAATGAACCATGAAAAAGCGACTTATTTTATTCCTCATTATTTTGAGTGCAATATCAGCTATAAACGCTCAACGCACTTTACCATATAAATCAATAAGTGCATTTAATAATGATACGACGGCATTCTTGAGATATAATTTTGATGATAGGAAAGAATGTTATGTCGGAAAAACAATGAGTGATTTAATAAATGACTTAGGTCTTCCATTAAAGTCTTTTTTAAGTCTTTGTAGTTCTAGATATGTCAATAAGTACTCTGGGGTTTGTTTGTATGTGTATCCTTATTTGAAGGTCCGTAGTATTGAGAGTATTAGTGGAATGAAAAGTGGGGTTTATGCAATATGGGATGTCGAGATTAATTCAACTCTGTTGGATACAGTTGGTCGAACAACAAATTATTACATATGGACTTCACAAATCTATAATGAACTGAAAAGTTATAAGATAAAAGAGATTGGAACAGCCAAATAAGTTCCTTCGTTAATCGTAGGTGTGCCATGAATTGAGAGAACCGCAAAAGCGAGTTCTCTCAATTGCTGTATAAGAGATGGAAGACTGTTTAAGTATTGAAACAAGAATCAGCCGGAGTCGAGCGAACAGATGGCCGGAGTCTTCAACTTCGTCGCACTGGATTTAAAACCGTAGAAAAGATGGTGAACCGTTGGCGGGTCCCGAATAACTATCGGGATGCAATCCCGCCTTCTTTCTATTATGAAGATTTGTAATCTGAAAAACAGGAAATATGCTTATTTTAATAGGATAACGGTTTGTTGTCGGATAAAATATCCTGATAATATCAGAGTGGCGGATCACATCCCGATAGCTATCGGGACCCGCCACGACGGTGCGTGATCTTTTGAAGGTATATCCGGCGGGACGGTGGCCCTGTATACTTCAATCCCGGTGAATGGATAAATAATACACTATGAAATGCAGGTGAAAATGGCAGGAAAGGATATCGTGATCGTTAACCGAAAATAGAACTTATTCTATTATAGCACCTTTGCAGGATGATGTAAGCTCAAAATAAATGAAATAAGCTCACTTTAATGCTGAAGTAAGTATAAAGCAATGTTTATAGCTCTCTTACGGGATGTAGTAAGAGTAAAACAAATGAAATAAGCTCACTTTAATGCTGAAGTAAGCATAAAACAATGTTTATAGCTCTCTTACGGGATGTAGTAAGCGTAAAACAAATGAAATAAGCTCACTTTAACGCTGAAGTAAGCATAAAACAATGTTTATAGCTCTCTTACGGGATGTAGTAAGAGTAAAACAAATGAAATAAGCTCACTTTAACGCTGAAGTAGGCATAAAGCAAATGAAATAAGCTCACTTACAGGAATAAATGATAATAGAAAATGATATCAGCCCTCCCGGTTTGTGTCAATGATGACAGCTACAATAAAGAAAGCGGTTTCAGCAATAAGTCTGGAGCCGTTTTTGTTTATTGCAGAATTCAGGTTATCACTTGGAATATTGTATATTTAAGCCCGCATGGTTAACTCCTAAGCGGGTTTTTTATTTCCCCGAATAGAATTTCCGGAAAATAATTCGTTTCCCATGTTATGCTTTTTGAAGAAAACCGTCATTGATATAAATGAGTCCCGAAAAATTTAAAGCAGAAGTTCTGCCGTTGCGCGAAAAGCTCTTCCGTATTGCCTGCAAAATGCTGGAGGAGGAGCTGGACGCAGAGGATGCCGTGCAAGAGGTATTCCTCCGGCTTTGGCATACCCGCGATACGCTGGATCGGTACGACAGTATTCCGGCTTTTGCCACGGTGGTGACGAAGAATATCTGCATCGACCGGATTCGGGTGCGGCATCGGGAAGAGCCGATCGGCGATAGTTATATTCAGCAATCAGCATACGATAATCCGCACACGATCCTCGAGCAGAGTGATACTGAAAATCTGATTAGCCGGATCATCGACCAACTACCGCCTTTGCAGCGGATGATTATTCAAATGAAAGATGTGGAGGAGATGGAGACGGATGAGATTGCATCACTTACGGGAACCAATGTCGAAGCCGTTCGGATGAATCTCTCCAGGGCGCGAAAGAAGGTCAGGGAACAATACCTGAAATTAACGGCTCTTTAAACTGAAAAATAATGAAGAAGATAAACGATATCGATGAATTGATTGAAAAGTATTTCGACGGAGAAACCTCAGTCGCAGAGGAGAAAATGCTCCAACGTTTCTTTCAGCAAAAGAATCTTCCGGAGAAATACCGGGCGGAGAAGGCGATGTTTGACCATTTTGTCCGTGAGAAAGCAGCCCGAATACCGAAACAGGTTGTGTTTACATCAAAAGTTATGCGTTGGTCAGCCGTGGCAGCCGTGGCATTGGGAGCGGTTTTGATTTTCAATCAACAGCTGAATCATCAGCCATCGCTGATGGGTAGCCGGAGTTATGTCATCATTGATGGACAACTTTACACCGATGCAAAAACGGTGAAAGAACATGCCCTGAAAGCGTTGGACGATGTTACGGATGGTTCTTCAAAAAAAGTATCTTCCAACGAGGCGGAACAATTGATGAAAGAGCAGTTGAGCTTGTTTGAATAGAAGGTTTTTACGAAATATAAAATAGAGAACACATGAAGAAGAAAAGTTACGGAATCCTGATCCTGCTGTCGATGGTTTGGCTTCTGCCTATGGCTTTAAAAGCGCAGACGGATTTGCAGATCAGTAAGGTTTTCGAGAAATACAATTCCCGAAAGCATGTGGTAATGGTGGAGATGAGTCGCGAGATGCTTGCATCGTACAATATGAAGCTGTACAAAAGTATCAGCATCAAAGAAGATCCGGCGGCGGTCTGTTTTATCCGGCAGTGTCTGGCGAAAGATCAGGAAGGAGCCAGGAAGATTAAGCAGGTGATGAAAAGTGGTGAGTTGTCTTCGGCCTATTATCAGCTGGCTAAACGGGGGAAGGACAACCGGTTTATCCTGTTTCGGTACGATTCACCGAATACCTCGACCCTGATTTACATAGAGACGGAAGAGGAGACCGACAACATTGTGAATATGCTTTTGAAGAAAAAACAATAATACCAACAAACGAAATTTCAACCTTATGAAAAAGCAATTGATAGCGCTATTCGCTGTTTTAGTGGCCCTGCCAAACCTTTTTGCTGAAACAGCTGCTTCGGATACGATCATTCGTTTCAAAAACAAAGTGATTAAAGTAGAAGATCTGCCCGATCAGGTAAAAGTGAGAGTCTATGAGGCAAAAAATGGAAAAGATACTGTTGCCTGTAAGAAACTATTTGAAGGCATCTATAGTGATGGCAAAAGCTATGAGACCTGGTCGGTAATTGAAGAAATCGGCATACCGTTACCATCGTTTGGGAAATCTAAGCATAAGCAGAACCATTGCTCCTCTGGAATGGAACCGCATTATGCCGGTGTCGGAATTGGTTTTATGAATGTCTATGACGGGAACAATCCCTTTCGGACCGTTTCTTCGGCTAAGTTAAACCTGAAGGTTGACGAAACCACGGAATGGTTTATTAACCTCATAGAGCATAGTTATCCGATCTATCGCAACCGATTGGCATTGGTAACCGGAGTAGGGATAAACTGGCGATCTTATCGTATGGCACAGAATACCATGCTTAGAGATATAAATGGGGAAACGAAGATGGTTCTGTTTGATCTGGCTGATAAATACGAATATAGCCGCTTGAAGGTGACCCACATCACGCTGCCCTTATTGCTCGAATGGCAACCGGGTTTTATCCGCCACAGTTTTCTGTCCGGTGGAGTGGAGGCAGGCATTAAAACCTATTCAACCTTTAAGGTGAAATATAAGAACAGCGATGGTGATAATGTGAGAAAAGTCACAGATCGTGGACTGAATACGAATCCATTGTCTCTCGATATCATGCTTCAGGCAGGATTGGATAACGTTAGCGTCTTTGCCAAGCAAAGTCTCACCAGCGTATTTCAGCAGGGTAAAGGACCCGATGTTCGCTCCGGATCGATAGGCTTGATTTTTCACTTTAATTGAAATCGGTAGAGTTTTCCAGGATATATTACAAACGGCTTCAGGCATTGGGACTGAAGCCGTTTTTGTGTAGTAGGAAATGGAAAAGAGGCAGTCCCAAAAGTCAGAAAGAAGAAACTAAACGCGAAGGAGCTAAGACGCGAAGGAGCTAAGACGCAAAGGGGGTATTTTAAATATAAGTAATAGGAAATAAATTATGTCGTATGATTATATCAAAATGAATAAGAATGGAACGCGGATAAACGCTGATATAGCGGATTTAAAACGGATTTAAATTTCGACAATTCGAAATGATTTTCAATGACATATGCAATGGTGCTGTCTCAAAAGTCAATTCAGACTTTTGAGACAGCACCATAACAACAAAGAAAAAGGCGAACTCTCGTCCGCCTTTTCAAATAATTTATTTCTTCTCGATAATTTCCATGCACTCTTCAAAAGTAAGATCTGCCGGTACTTTATCTTTCGGAATTTTGTAGTTCTTCTTCTTGTATGCGATGTAGGGGCCATAGCGTCCGTTGAGGATTTCCAGTTCGGCATCCTGTTCGAACTTCTTGATCTGCTTTTGGCTCTCTTTTACGCGTTTCTCTTCGATCAGCACAATCGCCTCTTCGAGCGTGATGGTCATCGGGTCACCACCTTTGGGAAGCGAAACGAACTTGTTGTCGTGCTTCACATAGGGACCGAAACGTCCGCTGGCTACCGTTACTGTTTTCTCTTCGAAGTCACCTAGTGTGCGGGGCAGTTCAAAGTGTTTCAGTGCAGCTTCCAGAGTGATTGTTTCCATCGATTCGGTTTTCTTCAGAGATGCGAAAATGGGTTTCTCTTCTTCGTCTGCCGTACCAATTTGCACCACGGGGCCAAATCGGCTGATCTTTACCGATACCTGACGACCGGTTTTGGGATCTACGCCCACAATACGTTCACCCACTTTACGTTCGGTTTTCACCGCTGCAGTAGCTTCTACCACGGGGTGAAACGACTTGTAGAACTCATCGATCGCTTCCGTCCACTCCTTCTCTCCGTCGGCAATGTTGTCGAACTCTTTTTCGACGCTTGCCGTAAAGTTGAAGTTCAGGATGTCGGGGAAATATTCGGTGAGGAAGTCATTTACCACCACACCTATATTAGTAGGGAACAATTTACCTTTGTCATTACCCGTTATCTCGGTTTTATCTGTATCTGTGATTTTTGTCCCTTTTAATTTAAGAGCATTATAGGAACGTTCTACTCCCTCTTTGTCTCCTTTTTCCACATACTCGCGGTTTTGGATGGTCGAGATGGTAGGTGCGTAAGTAGAAGGACGACCGATACCCAGCTCTTCGAGTTTGCGTACGAGGCTGGCTTCCGAGAATCGTGCAGGGCGTTGTGTGAAACGCTCCGTAGCTGTAATCTCTTCCATAGGAAGAAGTTCTCCCACACTCATGGGAGGCAAAAGGCGACTGTCTTCGTCTTTTTCGTTTTCTTCATCCGACGATTCGAGATATACGCGCAGGAATCCGTCGAACTTGATCACTTCACCTACGGCTACAAACTTCAGCTTGTGATCGTTGATTCCGATGGTGACCGTGGTTTTTTCAAGTAACGCATCGCTCATTTGCGAAGCGATGGTGCGTTTCCAGATCAGGTCGTATAGTTTTTTCTCCTGAGCAGTACCTTCAACAGAGTGTCTGTCCATATAGGTGGGTCGGATGGCTTCGTGAGCTTCCTGAGCACCTTTGGCTTTCGTATGATATTGGCGGGAATTGACATATTTCTCACCCATTGTATTCTCAATCTCTGTCTTAGCTGTATTGATCGCCAGCTCCGAAAGATTCATCGAGTCGGTACGCATATAGGTAATGTGTCCCGATTCGTAGAGTTTTTGGGCAACCATCATGGTTTGCGAAACAGAGAACCCGAGCTTACGCGCAGCTTCCTGTTGCAAGGTAGAGGTAGTAAACGGTGCAGCCGGTGATTTTTTTACCGGGCGCTTCGTGATGTCCTCAATGGGGAAGTTTGCTTTTTTGCAATATTCCAGCAAAGCCAGCGCTTCTTCTTTGGTTTGCAGGCGTTGGTTCAGTTCCGCTTTCATTTCGGTGACTTCGCCCTTGTCGTTTTTCACCAGGAAAATGGCGATCACACGGTATGCTGCTTCTGCCTGGAATTTCTGAATATCGCGTTCGCGCTCTACGATCAGACGGACAGCAACCGATTGTACGCGTCCGGCTGAAAGAGCGGGTTTCACTTTACGCCATAAGATAGGTGAAAGTTCAAAACCCACAATACGGTCGAGCACACGGCGTGCTTGTTGTGCATTTACTAAGTCGAAATTGATGCCGCGCGGATTTTCAATAGCATGAATAATGGCGTTCTTAGTAATCTCGTGGAAAACAATGCGTTTCGTTTTCTCCGGACTCAATTCCAATACTTCGTACAAGTGCCAGGCAATGGCTTCTCCCTCGCGGTCCTCATCGGAAGCGAGCCAGACGGTCTCTGCCTCTTTCGAAAGTTCACGTAACTCATCCACCAACTTCTTCTTTTCCTTCGGAACTTCATAGATGGGTTTATAGTGATTGGGGATGTCGATACTGAAATCCTTCTTTTTTAAATCGCGGATATGTCCGTAGCTCGACAAAACCTTGAATTCCTTTCCCAGAAATTTTTCAATGGTTTTGGCTTTGGCGGGGGACTCAACAATGACTAAGTTTTTTAGCATAACGTCTGGTTTCTCCTGTTTGATCCGAGTTGATCGGTGTGTTTTATCTGTTCGGCATATAGCTTCATCAGCTTCCGATCTCGTCGGAATGCCCGCAAAATTAATTAAAAATTAGAACGTAAGACCGATGCCGGCAACAAAATTGAAATTTTGCGCAGGCATACCGTACCATAAGTCGTATTTTTGGAACAATATGTTGTTCATTTGGGCAAAAGCCGAAATCTGTTTGGTAAAAGCGTATCTGCCACCAATACTGAGGTTATTGATCGCATTTATTTTTTCCGTATTATCATTTACCAGGGCATATCTTCCCGAAGCCAGATAGTAGTTCATTTGTGCGGAAAGCTTTTCGTTCAGTTGAAAATTACCGTCCAACGATAGTTCAAGATTCGGTTTGTTCCAGGCTTTGGTCGTCGTAGTCAGTGTTTCTTCGGGATCGACATCGTAACTGTATTTCATTAGTTTGAATTGAAGATCCACTATTTTTTCGTAGTTGAATTGAGCCAACAACCCGACTTTGAATTGTTTGATATCGGCTAAATGCGGAGTTAATACATTTACTCTGTTACCCATTTGTTCGGAAGTCATGTAATACTCTTCTCCCGATTTGTATCCGGTCAGCAATTCGAATCCGAACATCGGGATTGCATTGGTGCGAATGCTGACAGTTGCGTCGAGCGGGGCGAAAGTGTCTTTCATGCGGATGGACGGATCGAGATAGCGAAAGTCAGCATCGGTTTGTGCAAAGGAATAGATCTTCGTTCCTCCACCAATGTTTCCATTCAGAAAAAAGCGGGGAGCGAATTCCCATTTTCCCGAAATGCTTGGCGCGATATGAAAATGCATTTTGTCGGAAAACTCAAATTCAGATTTCAATCCTAATCGCAATTCGTAGTTTTCTCCTTCTAAATCATAGTGCGGGGTAAATTCCAATAAACCGTAATTTTCTGGTTTGAAGGCTTCATCTGCAAATTCAAGTCTTTTATCTGTAGTATAAATATAGTTATTGAGTGCAACTTCCAATCCGATGCGAGAGTTTTCCAGGAATCTGCCGGAAATATCACCCTCTAACAGGATATGATGCTCTTTATTACCGGCAATGCTATCCCATAAACTCTGCTTTTTGCCAAAGTAATCGTATTGAATTCCGGCTTTGTATTCCACCGGGCTGCCTTCAAGTGAATGAATATTTCCTTCCAAAAAGAATTGATTCTGGATTTGATTCTTATTGGATAGAGACGGAAGTGAAAAGACGAGAGCGAAGTCTGATGGGGTCCCGAAATAATTGAACGCTGAATGCTTATATCCTGCCGAGAAATCGACCGCCGACTTTTCGAACTCATGGCTGTAATTTCCCTGCAAAGCATTGTCGGTTGAGAATACCGTTTGTTTTTCTCCCGTTTGTTGAATCTTGCGTCTGTCATTCGTCAGACGATGGTCGAAGGATACCGATAATTTATTCGCTGCATCATCCACGAGCAGAATACCGGCATTACCGTAAGTATTGGTGGGCATTCCGATGCCGAAGTTCACATATCCTTTTTGCTCTGTGAAATCAGGTTGGCCCATCTTTTTCTCCGGCTGAATGGTTTTCCATTGCAACGGGAAATTAGTGTTCAATGTATTGAACTGGTACTGAATGGGCGATTTGGCAATCGTCGGTTCCGTAATCTGCGGCAATTGATCAATGCGCGCAGCATCTTTAAATACCGGATTGTAAGCTCGCTCCAATACCAGTTGTTGACGAAGAACTGTGTCCTGAGCTGCTTTCTTTTGGGCCTGCATTGCCGTAAAGGTCATTGTCAGGCAGGCGATATATAATAATTTCTTATTCATTGCTTTTTGTTTATTCGAGGATGCATTTATAGAGTTTCTAAACCCACAACTTAAAACCTACAACTTAAAACCTATAACGTAACCCTATTCTCCGGCTTGTTCCACCTTGGGTAATCGCTCTTCGATCATTCTGGTGATCTCTTCGTCTTTTTCTTTATAGTTGTTTTTCAAACTTAGCAAATATTGTTTTGCCTGGAAGAGATCATTCGATTTGATGTAGATATCCACCAGTAAAATAAAGCTACGTGCCAGCCAGTGTTGGTGGGGTGTGCCCTTGCTGATGTAGTCGGATACCTCGCTTTCGGCTTTCACTGTATTGCCTGTATTGAAATAATATTCAGCCAGCAGGTATTTGGCTTCTGCACCGTAAGCATTCCGGGTATCTTTGGCCAAAGCGGTCAGATCAGAGACAAGCGATTGAGTCTGATTCAGGCTTAGATTCGATTTCGCACGATAAAAGAGGCATTCGTTTTTCAGCTCCTGCGATGTTTTGGGATCAGCAAGTATTTGTGTTGCCGTTTGTATTGCTTCGGCATATTGTCCGGTGAGCCATGCACAACGCATTTGTCCGGTACGTGCATCCGCTTTATTTTTTTGTGACGTAGCTTTTTGCTCTAACTGTTTGTAGCTGATGCCTGATTTTGCATAATCAGCTTTGGTGTAATAGATTTCAGCAGTTGTACGCAAAGCATTTTCCGTAAATTTATTCTCCGGTCGGTTCAGGATTGCCTCCAGGTAAGGTAACGCGTCGTCGTATTTTGTGGCATCCACAGCCATTGTTGCCATATAGTAGTTGGCATTCAGCGAGAAGGCACCGTCGGGGAAGTTCTTCAGGTATTTCGAGAAACTGCGGTTTGCCTCCGCTTTATTCCCTTTCATGTAAACTTTTTCTGCACCGAAGTACATCAGTGAATCCTGCTCAGAGGCAGAGAAATTGACATTTCCGCCTAATGTTTTCAGGAAGTCGGCATATTCATCGATGCGGTTCTGGTCTTTGTAGATGCGCTTCAGATCCTCGTTGGCCACGCCGGCTTCGTCGCTACCCGGGAAAGTAGAGATGGTGTATTTATACCATTCGATTGATTTCTCGATGTTCCCCATTCCAAAGTAAAGCATTGCCATCTGTACACCCGCATCACGGGTAAGCGGACTTTGAGGGAATTCTTTGGTCAGCTGGGTGTAGGTTTTAAGCGCAAGCTCATTGCGATCGGATATTTCATAGGTCTTGGCCTTTTCATATAGCGCATCGTCGAAATATTCAGATTGAGCGTTGCCGCCCAGTATTTTATCCAACAAAGAAATTTTCGCATTGTATTGTTTCTGAATGCCCAGCATTTGTGCCTGTTGGAACAGGGCGTAATCAGAGGCTTGAGGTGAAATCCGGGCCGCCCGGTCGTAATAGCTTCCCGCGGCAGAGTAGTCACGTTGATAATAGCGGCAATCACCCAGTCGATTCATCGCGTCGGCAATCAATGTCGAATTGCTCTTCTCCAGATTTACAAAGCGTTCAAAGGAAACCTGCGCTTTGGCTGTTTCCTGTTGCTTGAATTGCGTATAACCCAGATTGTAGTAAGCCAACGCCTGATTTTGTTTGTTTGTTCCGGATGTATTGTTGAGGTAGGAGAGGTAATCGTTTCCTGCCTGGGCGAAATTGCTCTGGCGGAAATGGGATTCCCCGCGCCAGAAGAAAGCTTCTGCGTATGCTTCTGCATCTAATTTGCCCAACGCGATTGCATCGGTCAGAATGGGAATTGCGGCTTCCGCTTGGCCATTGATCAACTCCTGAGCTCCCATCTGGTAGAGGATACGCTGTTTTGCAGCCAGAATCTTGGGATTCGGTTGTTTGATCTTTTGAATGGAAGCCAGTGCTGCCGGATAGTTTTTGGCAGTCAGATATACCTCTGACAGATAGCCGCTGACTTTATCGGCATATATCGATTCGGGAAATTCGTTGAGGAATTGTTCGAATACAACCACCGACTCGTTGAAAGGAGAGTAGGAGGTCTCGTGAATCAGCATCGCGTAATTATAGAGCGACAACTCTTTAACCTGCATATTTGAGTCGGACTTAGATGCAGATTCGAAAGCCAGCAGCGCATTTTTTTTGTTGCCGGTTTTTACATAAGAATTACCCAGATAGTAGAATGCCGATTGATTCAGCGCTTCGTCTTTGCCGGTTGCCAGTTTCAGGTAGTTGATCGCTTTGGGATAATCGCCGTTTTTGTAAAGCGAGCTTCCCAACAAATACATGCTTCCGGGCAGGGGCGACTTGTCTTTTTCGGCGTATTGGGTCAGGTAGGAAACAGCTTTATCTGTATAGCCCTGATAATAATAACTTTCACCCACCATGCGGTAAAGTTCGCTGAGGCGGTTGGCATTTTGAGTTTGATTCAAAAGAGTTTCACCGGTCGCAATGGTAGCTTCGAAATTCTTTTTTACAAAATAGATCTGCGTAAGATAGAAGCGGGCATTCTCGCTAAACTCAGGATTGTTTTTTACCGCTTCGAATCCGTCTAATGCCTGATCGAATTGGCGATCGCGATAATTATACCACGCAATATAATAGGTCGCGGCATCACCGTATTTGGGACTGCCGTGTTGCAATTCGCGAAACAATGCTTTTGCATCCTTTACAGAATCGACAGAGAGGTAGGAGTAAGCCAGGCGATACTGGCAGTCGGCCTTCTCTTCGGAGGCCAGAAATTGCGTTTTTACCCCGGTCAGCTTTTCAATGGTTTCAGCAAATTCATTTCGGAAAAAGGAATTGCTGCCCAATAAAAATCGTACGCGGTCCGTCCAGCGGGATTCCGGGTGATTATGCAGGAAAGCTTCCAGTTGCCCTTTGGCAGAATCTTCACCGGTCTGATACGCTGCAGCGGCGAGCATATAGTCGGCTTCGCTGATCAGATCGGTTTCAGAAGCGGTAGGTTTATATTTTTTCAGTTGTTCGATGCAACCTTTGTAGTTGCCCGATGTAAACATCTCTTTTCCCTGGAAAAAAGACGCTTCTTTACCTGTCATTCCGGGTGCAGCCGTATGTTGAGCAGCGGCATACCCGACGGTTAAAGATAATGGAACGGCAATCAGTATTTTTCTCATGTGTGGTTACTTTATTCTTTAGCACTAATGATTGCACGAAACGAACGGAAATATCAATGACCTATTCCTGCGCGTTGCATGCCTGGCGGATTTACTTAATTAAGTTAACGGATAAGATCCGGGAAAAGTGCAGCTTAACGGTGTTTATTTCTTCTGTTCAGCCAAAAAACGCTCTAATCCGATACGTACGGAGGTTAATCCAAACTCAGCCGGATTAATTTCCGCAAGCGGGGCGAAAAAAGACTCTTCCACATCGTCGTTGGCCTGCAGATTGGCAGAGTTTTCTACCTGGATGGCAAAAAACATGTCCAGGGTATGCACTTCGAAGTTGGAATACATGTAGGTATTGGGCAGGGAAAACAGATATTTCACGTGCTTGGCTTTCAGTCCGGTTTCTTCTTCTACTTCCCGTGTGATCGCATCTTCACCGCTTTCGCTCATATCCACGAAACCGCCGGGCAGATCGAGTGTGCCTTTTGCCGGTTCGTGAGCGCGACGGCAGACCAGCAGTTCGCCTTTTTCATTTTGGATAAAAGCAACTGTAGCCGACGAAGGATTGAAGTAATAGATAAATCCGCAACCGTCGCAGATGTTTGCTTTGAAATTGTGTTCGTGAAAAGAAGAAGAGCCACACTTGGGGCAGAAGTTGAATTGATGCAGTGGGTGTTTCATAACATCAGGTGGTTTTATTTAACGGCCAAACCCCAAGGTTTTGAAAACCCTGGAGGTTTCGAGCAAAATAGGATTAAAAACAAAAAAGAGGTAATCCAATGGAAAACCTCTTTTTGTGCGGATGAAGGGACTCGAACCCCCACGCCTCTCGGCACCAGATCCTAAGTCTGGCGCGGCTACCAATTACGCCACATCCGCTTCGGATTTGTGATTGCAAAGGTAGTGCAATATTTTAAACTGGCAAATTTATTTTTGACCTGAAACATCGATGTAGGCTCGATTGTAGAGTTTTTAAGTTGATAATCACTGATTTATTTAGCTGAATTTTTTTTGCTTTTTGCCGAAAAATTTCCAGAGTTTAGAACTTTGGCGAAGTTTCGGCAAGTCATTTCTTATTCTACCGGTAGATAAATCTCCGTTTTTAGCATCTCCGGTGCAGTAACTTCAGGATTACTGATATACTTTTCGAAGCAGGGAGCATCGCGTAATGTACATCCGCTTTCCGGCAGCCAGTGGCCAAAGATGGTGTCATACACCGTGCCCAACTTATCATAACTTCCCTGATAGAGAAACACCGCATATTTCCCACCTGCAATGGTCTTTATTCCGATTTCTCCCGTTGGAGTCGCCGGTTTTCGGATGACCAGGCATACATCGGTGCGCAGCTTGTCGCTTTCCGTTACTTTCGGATCATCGTAATAGACGCAGATGTGTTCGATGCCTGCGCTGAATAGTTTTTGCTCTTTAACACAGCCCCAGAGTTTAGTGTATGCACTTCCGAAGTCGAGTGATGAATACTCACCTGTTAATCGGATGTAGAGGGCTGTTTTTTCTTCCAGTTCCAATATCTTCGGAGCCTTCAGATTCAATTCCGGGTTAATTACCGCTTTTTTCATGATTACAAAGTTTTTGTTGTTTCTGAATTCGGTAGGCGAAATGCCGTAATATTGATTAAATACTTTTGTCAATGAGGAGGGTGAGTTGTACCCCACGCTGAAAGCAACTTCCTGTACCGGCATATCAGTATATCGCAGCGAACGCGCTGCCTTTTCTACTCGCAACCTACCGATATATGCCCCGAGAGATTCTCCCAGAAAGGCTTTCACGACGCGGTGGAAATGGTAGGGCGACAGGTTGCACAGTTCGGCAAGTGTGCTCAAATCGAGTTCTTCGTCGAGATGCTCGTTGATGTATTCCGTCAGTCGGTTGATGCGCTTGATGTATTCGATTCGGGTGTCTGGCTTCGGATTCATATCGTTCGTTATTGATAATGCAAAGTTAAGGCAGCCTGGGGCGGATTGCTTTTCCGATCTTGCTGTTTTGGGGCATGACTTTGTTTTTCTTGCTGTAACGATAGTTTAATCGTTGTTCTATCTGTAAATTAGTTGTATAAGGTTGGTTTTTAGATGTGTGTTTCCTCATGTCGGAAAAGTAAATACAGTCTTTTATTGGTTTATACGGCTAAATGTTGATTTCGCAAAGGTGATTTTCCGTACTGCGAACTGCCTTTGTAATTTTCGCAAAGGTCATTTTCCTATAGGAAAATCGCCTTTGCGAAAAAAACATAGGTCATTTTCCGTACGGAAAATCATGTTTGCGAAAATGACAAAGGCTATTTTCCGTAGGGAAAATAACCTTTGCGAAGTTTGAAAATCGCTATTTTTATGAGAAAATAAAATTGTTTATTCTTTGCATTGGCATTGAGTATGCCTCGCTTGGCCCGACGGACGAGCCAATGCAGGAGGAATATGCGAAGTGTGGAAAGGTGTTGGAGGTGGGGTAGTAGATTAAAAGTCTTTGTTTGTTAAGAGGTTGAAAAATAATTAATAAGAGTTGTGTGATTTAAATATTATGTCAATATTTGCAAACAAAATGTGTGATACAGGTTAGAGTTATTTTGAAATCTCACTTTTCTAATTCTATATGACAATTAACGCCTCTCAATTTATAATGCTTTAGAAATGTCGAATCTACCAAGGAGTAACAGCCTCTGTGTTATTGCTTGGTTGTATGCTGGATTTATCCGCCCAATATCCGACTGTAAACACTCCTCAACCCGGGATAATTGCACCTAACGTTATAATGGGATTTCCTAACGCATATTTACAATCGAATGGACAAAGGAACAACCAACTTCAGATATTTGAGCAAGACCGGAAAACTTATGAGCGACAACAAGCAGAAAAGGCTCAAATGCTTAATGATGCAGTTCAGGCAAATAACGATATTCGATATGATCTTCCCAGTAACATCAATAACCCGGAAGTAACAGAATACAAGAAATCATTCATTAAATTGCAACGAATGCTGAATGGAGCGGAGCCCGCCAACTTGAAACAGGCAGTATTTGCTGTGGAAGATGCTTATTTTGGAGGAAAATTAAACTACTCAACCTTCAATGGCAAAATACAAAGATTAATTGAGATTGCCAGAATGAAAGCAACGGAGGATGGATATAATTGGAAAGACCCATTAGTAAGAAATGTAATGCTCTTTCGTGTACTTGCAGACAAATTAACTATAAAAGTACCTGGGAAAGAGGGAACAATAACCTCTTATCCTATGCAATATGATTTTGAAGATTTCATGGGAGAAAAAGATTATACCAATATGTTTGTCTGTAAACTATTATCGAGCAAAACAGGACAATGCCATTCTCTGCCATTGCTTTACCTGATATTGTGCGAGGAGACAGGGACTCAGGCCAATCTTGTCTTTGCTCCGTCTCATTCGTATATCAAATTCAAAGATATAAAGGGAAATTGGCACAATATCGAATTGACCAATGGGCATATTGTGTCTGATGCCTATATCTTAGGGTCGGGATTCATTAAAGCGGAAGCACTCAAAAATCGTATTTACATGGAGCCTCTCGATAAGAAGCAAACAATAGCTCACTGTCTCAATGATCTGGGATTAGAATATAGCCATCAATTCGGATACGACAAGTTTATATCGCAATGTGCCGACACAGCTCTAAAATATCACCCGACAAACCTGTCGGCTCGAATGAGTAAAGCAAACTATCAAACTGCACGATTTGAGTACGTTGTCAATCAGGTAGGCAGACCTCATCCAGATAGTTTGAAAACGCAATATCCGAAAGTCTATCAACTATTACAAGAGCGAAACCTTACATATCAATACATAGATCGCAGCGGCTATCAGGAAATGCCGAAAGAGGCTTACCAAGCCTGGCTCAGAAGTATTGACAAAGAAAAGGAAAAGCAAAAACATCGCCCTAAAATGATAGAGTATCTGACACCGATTAAATAAAACATTAAAACTTACTTCAATATGAAAAAGCTTACGTTATTTATCCTGCTGTTGCTGGTGTCAAATAGCCTGCAAACCATAGCAGCGCAAGACGCTCTCTTTAAGAAATATGGGTATAATAAAAAAGCGCTGACCCTCAGTAAAGGAAAATTCAATGAATTCTTCAGCAACGAAGATGTCGTGCAAGTGGGTTCCGTATTGCTGAATACGAAAACAAACAAGGTAGTTGCATTCCTCAAAGAGGATACAACTAAAATGGAGATGTCCGCGGAAATGTCCAGTCGGTGGTCGTCACCCGATCCGCTGGCGGAGAAGTATTATAATGTGAGCCCGTATGTGTATGCTAAAGATAATCCTGTTTTGTTTATTGACCCGGATGGGAAAAGAGTTATTGCTCAAAACGAAGAGGCTCAAAAGAATATAGAAAATACACTTTCAAAATCAGAACAAAAGTACATTAAGTTTAATAAAAACGGGGAGCTTAATATTAATAAGATGAATAAATGCAAAAGTACATCAGGGAATCTGACTGCTTTAAAGACACTAGCAAATAGTAAAACGATATATAATTATAAATCAAATTCAGAATATAAAAGTGGAGATAAAACTGTTACATTAGTTAGTGATAAAGAATCAGGAACTAAGGGCGTTACTCTTATGCCAGAGGCGCAATCAGACCCATCACCTGATAATAATGTCTATGTTTATACTAGCAACAAGCTTAGTCCTAGTCGTCAAGCAGAAAATGCAGCACATGAATTATATGGACATGCATATTTTTATGAACTCAAACAGCAAGGAAAAGATGTAAACCCCTTTCATTTATATCAAGGTACATTGATAAAAGAAGTTGATAAGGATGGAAATGCAATTTATTCAATTGGAAGAGAAGATGCTAATACAGAACTGAAAACTCAGATAAAGGAAAGAGAAGAAGAGGCTAGAAACAATTTTAATAATCAATAAAATCATGAAATTAATAACAATATTCTTTCTGCTTTTTTCTATTGTACTGGTAACATTTTCCCAATCATATAAGAATATGTACTTGAAATGCGATACAATGGAAATTACGATGTCTATACCTTCGATATTTAAGGATACAATTTTAAATTACGAAGAAGGATATGACAAAATATTATTTGAGAAAGATGGATCAAATATTATATTTCATTGTGGCTCATTAGCTCAACCTACATGTATAAATTCAATAAATAGCACAACTATCTATAGTTCATATGAAAAGATAAAAAAGTCTGTCATTGGAATAGATACAATTACAAAGAAGTTTTGGAGGGTGGATTATTACAACAATCGAAGATTAACAATTAGTTTCGAAAACATACCGTTGAATAAAATCAAACTATATAATACAATTCTTGACAATATAAAAAGTAAATAATTCAACTAACGAGCTATATATTAGCAAACTCAATAATTCAGCAATAAAAAAAGCGCATTAAATGCAGAATAAATTTTTTTATTTATTTATCCTTTTGTATTTGATTGCATATGAATCAAAAGCTCAGGATTTACCAATAACACATTATCAACAGGCGTATAATACCATTGACAGTATGCTAACAGGTAAAAGCTCATTGATTTTCAAAAGAGCAGTTTTCACGGTTGAAAATGCCTACTTCGATGGACAACTAAATCAAAAACAGTTTGAACGAGAAATCACAATACTCAAAAGCCTGACGCTTACTATCTCCCAATCAAATCCAATCACTTACATTGAAAATGACAAGGAAAATGTAATTGCACATTCGTCCATTTTCAAAGTGATGACCGATACAATTCCACTTATGCTGGATTCTTCTCATATTATGGTTCATTTGCCTTTTACTTATGATTTCAAAGATATCTGGGGTCGTGAGGATTGGACAAAGATGTTTGTATCCAAGTTGATCAATACAAACAAAGGTAATTGCCACTCTCTACCATGTTTATTCCGGTGAAACAGTACCACCCATTCCGGAGCAAACAGTACCAGTGTAAAGCACTGAGAAGAGAGCGCAAATATAAATGTTAAACTCCTATTTTCTTCTTAACGATTCTCCTTTTAACTCAAAACGATGCGCATTTCCTGTAAGACGATCTAAAATAGCATCAGCCAGAGTTGCTTCAGCGATATAATTATGCCAACTGGCCACGGGAAGTTGGGAGGCTATGATGGTTGATTTTCGCTCGTATCTGTCTTCGAGGATCTGTAATAGTGCGAGTCTGGAATTGTTGTCCATAGGGTGCAATCCAAAATCATCGAGGATAATCAAATCAGCTTTATCAATCTGATTGAGAAGCTTGACATAGGTGCCGTCAAGTTTTGCCTGAGATATTTTCTCCAAGAAGCGATTCATGCCAAAGTAAAATGTTCGGTATCCCATGGAACAAGCCTGACGTCCGACAGCACAAGCCAGGAAGCTTTTACCGCATCCTGTAGCACCGGTAATCAAGACATTCTCAGCTCTTCGGATAAAGCCGCAATCAGCTAACGAAAGAATCATCTCTTTGCTTAGATTACGGTCGGCACTGCAATGAATATCTTCCAATACGGCATTGTAGCGGAGCTTGCTGAGTTTGAGGTACATCTTCATCTTGCTTTCCGTGCGATACTGTATTTCAGCTTCTGCCATTCTGGCTACGCATTGCTCAAGACTTGGTTTGTCTTGTAAAGAAAGAGATTCTACCGATTTGTACACTTCGGCCATCCCCATTAGTTTGAGGGATTTAAGTTGTTCTACTGTTCTGTTTGTGTTCATACTTATCTGTTTTTAAAGTGATTCTTTAGCGATAACTTTCAGGGCCTCTGATGTTTTCATGTTTATCGATATTGGGTGCTTGGTGCTCTTCATCTGATGCTTTGTCCAGATTCTTTTCCAATATATTTTTGATCATACTGTAGTTGATCACAGAGGCATGAGCGGCTCGTTTACAAGCCGCTTCTATACGTGTTTCGGGATATTTGCGGGTTAAAGCCAGCAATCCGTTGCAGGAGTTGTAGGTTTGCTGGATAAACAGTTTGGATTGCAGAATCCGATTAATCACCACCAGGGTGTATGGGCCAATCTTCTCAGCCCGATCTTTAAAGTAGGCTGCGTTGTACTCCCGGCTTTTAGCGTAGGCTTTATGCTTTTCGGGCATGTGTTCTCTCAAGGTGGTGTAACCGTGCGAGGTGCAGGATCTGCGATGGGTGGCAATGCGGTTATAACCATCGTATATCTCGACGGTAGAGTAATCGTAAACCACACTGACCTTTTTGCCAAAGTATTGATGCGGAACGCTATAGAAGTGTTTGTCCTCGTTGATTAGGATGTGATAGGTAGAGTTCACCGTGATTTCACGGCGATACCTGTAGATAAACGGGTTGGCGGGTAATGCTTTGAGATGTGGTTTTTCATTTGCTGTAAAATGCTCGTATCGGCTTAGGTCTTTCTGTTGCATGGATTTGTGATTAAGCTCATCCAACAGCTCTAAAACACGGCTATTGAGTTCATTCAACGAGTAAAACACCTCGTTGCGCAATCGGGCATAAATTTGCTGGTAAACGATGTTTACGTGTCGTTCGACGTTGGCTTTATCTTTAGGCTTCCTGACACGTGTGGCACTTAATTCGATGTTGTAATGAACCGCCCATTGTTCGGCGGAATCGTTAAAGGTGGGTTCGTAGCGATCGGCACGAATGACATACTGCTTCATGTTGTCGCTGAGAATGCGCTGCGGGACTCCGCCGATATAGGTCAGACACTTGTTTAACGCATTGTAAAACAGCTCCTGCCTGGCTGAACTGAGCACTTCTACATAGGTGTAGCTGCTGTAGGGAAGCGTGCATACAAGCACCGGATAAGCGGTTTTTTCGCCTGTTGACGGATGGGTGACATAGAGCATATCTCCCGCAAAATCAACCTGAAGGACATCGCCCGGCAGGTGTATATTGTGGAAAGATAGTTTTTGCGATGCGATATAACGGCTTAGATGTTCGCAGAACTGGGTGTAACTGTAGCCTTCGGGCTCTTCTTTGCGATACTCTTCCCATAAAAGCCTCCGGGTAACGCCAATGCGCCTGAGCTCCGACACGTAACCGGACAAACGGTTATCGAAAGATGTTTTTCGTTGATTTTCTACTTGTTGTTGTGGTGGTGTAGGCGATAATATCGCAGAGAGTTCATGATCGGGCAATGACAACAAAAACTCATAGCTCTTTTCACTGCAACCTATACGTGATTGGTAGTCGGCAAATGTTCCTCTACCCATTTGTAACTCTTGACAGATGCTTCGCTGCGAGACTCCTTTCTCCAGCATCTGCAACATTCTTCTGATTCGTAGCATACTGATTGGTTTGTTTGCCATTGCGCTTCTTTTTTATGAAGTACAATGGTAATAATTCGCGCCTAATCAGTGCTCGTTGTTAACGATTCATTTTAACAAATGGTACCGTTTGCTCCGGAATAAGTGGTACTGTTTGCTCCGGATTTTCTGGTACTGTTTACTCCGGAATTAATGGTACTGTTTGGTCCGGAATATACACTACCATATCTCTATAAGGTATTAGCAGATGAACTAGGTATAGAATCCCATCTTGCATTTGCACCAAACCATATCTATATAAAACTATTTTCTCAAAAAACAGGATGGTATAATACCGAGCTTACGAGCGCAACATTTCCAATCGATGCCTGGATAATGGCTTCGGGGTATGTGCATTTAGATGCCATACGTTACGGATTATACATGGACACACTTAGCACCAAACAGTCTATCGCTAATTGTTTGGTCGATTTAGCACAAGGCTATGAGCATAAATTTGGAAACGAACATCCCGAATTTATCCTCAAATGTACCAATGAAGCACTCAAATATCATCCGGTTAATGTTTTTGCTATGCTGACTAAGGCGGAAGCTATAAAGAGGTTCATTGATCTGCTAATGAATAAACATAAAGTAAAAAAGCCACAAGAACTATTCACTGACAAGTGCATAAAAGAGATGTATGATGATATGGAGCAAACCTATTTGAAGTTATATCAATTGGGGTATCGTCGAATACCAGAAGAGATGTATATTAAATGGATGAGTCTTTTACGCAATACTCCGGCTCAATACGTAAACAAGAAGATGATTCATTAAGAGATGAATGTTTTTAAATATGCCATAGTGAAGTAATAACCATTGTTTAAAAAACACTCGAATATACATCAGGAAGGCTGGGCGTTTTTGTTTTCAATCACTTATGCTTGAAAAGAGAGCGATTGGGAATATACTTGAAATATCAATCCTAAGCACCATCAACAAATCCAACCCACTAAGAACAACCCTTCTCAATATTTGTTTTCAATAATATACAATTGACTCACAAGAAAATAAATAGAGCCATGAGACCGATAGTAAAATTCAAAGCATTGCTTCTTGCAGTAGTTATTTCCTTGCCAATGATCGTAAGCGCTCAGGTAAAAGACACATTATCGACATCGGCTAAGATTGATTCAATCTATAGCCTGGAAAAGAAGATTTATAGAGAGGTTAAAAATGAGCCACTTGCCCACAAGAAATTTGGGATAGAAGTCAACGTCCTTCGATTGTTGTTGTTGGATAAAGCTTTTACTTTTAGTGGAAGTTTCTCGCTATTTAATGTGGACCGTCATGCTGAGATTGCATTTCCTGTTTATTATCAGAATCCCAAAAATTCAGCAGACCTAACCGAATTTACGCTGGATTGCCATTACCGGTATTTCCTGGGGAGATATCAAAACGGGTTTTATTTAAGTGCTTTTACCCGATATGCTTATTTGAAGGGAACGTTGGGGGATAATGATTTATTCAATAGCCCATTACCAGGTGCTCCTAAAGATACTGAGCATAAATTGGGTATAGGTATTGGATTGGGATATCGGATATTCTCGTACAGGGGATTGTATTGGGGGACAAGTCTGAGCTTTGGAAGATACTTTATTGGCAAGAATAGTAGATTCGCAGGGGACTTTCTAGCTTTGGATGATGATGAAGAATTTATTCTGGATGTTGAACTATTGAAATTCGGTTTTGCTTTTTGAATCCAAATTAAAGGATTTGACATAATAACTTTCCGAAAAACGCCCGGCTTTCCTTATTGGAAATCCGGGCGTTTTTCATTATGCATTCACATTTTCTCGAAACATTGCGAATGGGTTGTTTCTTATTTATAGAATATTGGTAAGGAGGCGGGCAGAATGATGGATCGTTAATATGTCGATTCTTTTTTCATTTAAGATGCGGTAGACAATTCTGTAATTTCCACAGATAAGTTCTCTGGTATTTATATCTTCGAGCTCAGGTACTACTCTACCGGAATTGGGAAAACGTTCGAGGATATTCGTAGCATCAAAAATCTTATTGACAATAATTTCTGCATATCTTATACTGTCTTTTTCGATGTAATTACCGATGTCAGTCAGATTGTCAATGGCTAAATCAGTCCATTTTATTTCAACCATTTCCCCAACTTTTTCTTGACTTGTTCTTTGGAGTTTACTTGTCCATTTTTGGACTGGCTAATTCCATTTTCTATTTTATCAACAAAAACCAATTTGTCAAGAAGTTGATCTACTGAAAACTGCTCCGGCATGTTCTCCATGATGTGATTGACTTGGGTTTTATTCAACATGATTTCTTGTTGTTAGAGTGATAATGCAAATGTAATCAATTAATTTAGCTTTGGTTAAAGTGAAATGATAGTTTTACATTTATAAGGAAACGCCCGGCCTTCCATTTGGGAAAGTCGGGCGTTATAAGTTTATATTCTTGCATTTACTGAAACGAAAGCGAATGAATATGTCTTTCTATATCGGCAGGAGCCATATATATGCGTTTCTTGAATTCTTTGTATTTCTCGGAAGCCTTGGATTTGTGCATGGCGTAATCTGCCCAATCGTAGAGTTGCCAGCCGAGGCCATGCTCTATGGTCAATTTGTCGATTTGATATTCAAAGCGCTTTTTCCGGTTTTCTTCTAAGTAATCTACTGCACGTTTTATTAATCCGACGTGGCCTCTGCGCTCATAATCTACGATATGTGCAATCTCATGTGCTAAAACGCCAATCTGCGCGTTATGCGGTACATCCTTTAGCAATACACCGCTGAAATTCTCCTTTTTGTTGATTCGGATAATGTATTTACGGCGGGCATCTGATTTGTCCTTGCGTATCGAAAATATTGAGGGGATAGCCGGACGACAGGTGGCGGTAGTCTCCAGATTTGAAAACTTCACCTTGATGGGCGTATTTTTCAATTCGGGATAATGAGATAGCGCGATAAGCATCTGTAATTTATACTGCTCCGGGCATTCCAGCTGCTCTGCATAATCATGCAGCAGCTCATTTTGCCAGGTGTCAATTGGCTCATTTTGTAGTTTTGTCCGGGGTGCTTTAGCTGAAGAGAAAAAGGACCCTTTAAACACAGACGGAACGGTGATATGAAAGAACTTACGTAGCATTTTTAAGTAAAAGAATTGGTCGGTTCAAAGATAGTTTTTTTGTTGGATGTCTATCCTTTCCGGTATAGTTTTTTAACCATAGATATACTCAAAACAGGGCTTTTGAATAACTCTTTTGCTATCATAACAATAATTCCAATATGCGATATTGGGTATCCTTGTAAAGATAAGAGAAAAGCATCATCCGGAAACGTATTTTCCTCCCGGCAACTTATTGATCAGAAAAATGATTGTTGCAGAAATAATCAGGCACATGATGGTCGTCAGAGGGATAGCAAGTGCCGGGTGAGTACAATTCCAGTGAATACCGAACCAATTGGCCATACGCGAAAGCACCAATACATGCACCAGATAAATACCAAAACTATATCGGCTGATAAAGCCAAGCGTATTGATCATGATTGGATTCTTGATAGTCAGATTTTTGAAGAAAAGAAAGACGGTTGCAGCCATCAGCATGATATTCGGAGAAAGCGGGTTGAACCAATTGCCAGCCGTTTTGTGTTGCAGATAAGAAAGGTAATAGGTGATTCCGACAGTATAACCGGCACCAAGAATGAACAGGAGGAAAGCGATCGTTTTCTTCCTGTTTATATTTGCAAAGGATAGCTTAGACAGCAGATAGCCCAATACCAAATAACCGCCGTAATCAGTGAAGTAATCCAGACGAAGTTTGGGTTTATAGGTTTCCATTACAGGTAGATTGAGTAATTGAGAGCCAAACCAGATGATCAGAAAATAATAAATCTCTTTACGGGGACAATTGCGAATCCATTTACCCAGAATCGGGATAAAGAGATATAATCCCAGAATCATATAGATATACCAGAAATGATAGGAACTGCCGTTCAGCAGTTGTGTCCCAATCCAGGTTGAGGTTTTAGTGAGCTCGAAAGTGTAGCCGTGTAGCTGCTTAAAATACAGACTGACGGCGATATAGGCCAGACTCCAGAAGAGAAAGGGATAGAGGATTCGGGTAAAGCGTCTTTTCAGAAAATCAAACAAGGGGTACTCGCGGTCTAACAAGAAAACACCGCTCAGCATGACGAAAACCGGAACACCAAATCGTACGATACCATTGTAGAGACATCCGATCTGCCAGGTGGAATCGGGTACTTTCCCGAACTGTGTCAGGATGCCCGCCGAAGCATGAAGCATGATAATGGCCATGGTAGCCACTGCTCTCAGATTATCGGCCCAGATGAGTTTCGGTTTGCTCTGCATTGTTGTTATTTAATCTATTCGGATATCGTAATTACGCAGTAATCCCAATACGCCGGGATAAGCAAACC
This sequence comes from Bacteroidales bacterium, assembly GCA_963668555.2. Classification (GTDB taxonomy): domain Bacteria; phylum Bacteroidota; class Bacteroidia; order Bacteroidales; family UBA7332; genus CAXXIC01. The sequence continues at coordinate 425,427 of CAXXIC010000001.1, read as the reverse complement.
GGGCTTTCTTAATACGGTTGATAGCCGGATCGATGGTGTAATTATTGGCTGTGCGGAGGTCTGCTTTGTCCAGAATTGTGCGGTCGAAGGCAGCCTGATGCAGGTCGCATTGATGGAATACAGCTTCGGTAAGATCGGTTTCGGTGAAATCTGTTTCACGCAGGGTGCAATCCGTGAAGCGGGTTTTCTTCATTTTCCGTTGAAAGAAGGTGGAGTAGTCTACCTGACATTTCTGAAATTCAACGGCAAACATAAACTTGGCGCAGGGGTGAAAATCAACGCCCATCACTTTGCAATCGGAGAATTGTACGTCTTTTAATCCTGAGTCGTTCAGCTTTACCATCGTAAGATTGCAGTGCTCGAAGGTGCAATCGACAAAGTCATTTTCTGACAGATCGCATTTCGAAAAGTCGCAGTGGCTGAAAGTACAACGGATAAACTCATTTCCCGAAAGCTCTTTTTCGGAATAATCGATTTGGTGAAAGGTTTTGTCTTCGTGGAGAATGTCGGGCATGGTTTCTTTGCATTTGAGGATGCAAAGATAGTAGAGTTTTGGGGATTATATTACACAGAATTACACAGAGAAGTCACAGAGGAGTCACAGAGTTACACAGAGAAGAATTACAGAAATAACCCATAGGACCACCATTACAAAGCTAGTTCTGGAATTGAAGCATTTTTCGAAATTCTCAGTACGACTCTGTCTTACAGCTCTATTGACATCAGTGGTATAATTGAAAAAGGCACAGAGTTCACAGCATTTTATCTCTGTGATTCTCTGTGCCTTCTCAGTGTTTCTCAGTGAAACAATTATGCAAACGGGTGTGATTTCACCACCGTTATTTTTTTATTAATCAGCTTGGTGATATTTTTCATATAATGAGCTTCTTCGCCACAGCAAAAAGATAAAGCGGTTCCTTCCGAGCCTGCTCTACCGGTACGACCGATGCGGTGTACGTAAGTTTCAGCTACTTCGGGAATCTCGAAGTTGATCACGTGGCTCAGTTTCTCCACATCGATACCGCGTGAGGCAATATCGGTGGCAACCAATACACGGATGGTGCGATCCTTGAAGCCTTTCAATGCTTTTTCGCGGGCAGCCTGCGATTTGTTTCCGTGGATAGCTTCGGCTTTGATACCATGCTTGTTGAGCTCCTGAGCTACTTTGTTCGCCCCGTGTTTGGTGCGCGTAAAGACTAATGCATGAGCAATCTCTTCTTCTTCGATTACGTATTTCAGCAGAGCACGTTTGTTTTCTTTGGTAACGTAGTAAACAGATTGATCCACCAACTCCGAAGTCGAAGATACAGGGGTAACAGCTACGTGTACCGGTTGGCTCAGCATCTTTTGCGATAATGCTTTGATTTCGGGTGAAACGGTTGCCGAGAAGAAAATCGTCTGGCGCTCGGTAGGTATCTTTGCAATGATGCGATTGATGTCGCGGATGAAACCCATGTCGAGCATACGGTCAGCTTCGTCCAATACGAAGTAGCGGATGGTGTTGAGTTTTATCACGTTTTGCTGCATCAGGTCGAGCAAGCGACCGGGGGTAGCGATAAGGATATCAACGCCGTTGCGAATGGTCTGAATCTGTGGGTTCTGATTGACGCCACCGAAAATCACGGTGTGTCTTAGTCCCGAATTGCATCCGTATTCCTTGAAACTTTCGCTAATTTGCAGCGCCAGTTCGCGGGTAGGGGCAAGGATTAAAGCCTGGATAGTACGACGTTGAGGATTCGTATTTTTGGCAGAAAGCATTTGCAGAATAGGTAATGCGAAAGAAGCTGTTTTACCGGTACCGGTTTGTGCACAGCCAAATATATCTTTTCCTTGAAGGATATGTGGGATTGATTGTGCCTGAATGGGAGTGGGAGTAGTGTACCCTTTTTTCTTAAGTGCCTCCAACAGAGGTTTACTAAGATCTAATTTTTCGAATGTCATAAAAATGAATAATGAATGATTTGCAGCCGGCAATAACGTATCGTGAGCTGCGTTTTCGATAGTTGCCTATCTGCTTTTTTGCGAAGAATTAAGATTTAGAGAATTGTAAAGAGGAAGGTTACAGGTCTATGCTAAAAAACAATCTTCAGTATGAAGCGCACAAAGGTAGCAATATATTCTGATTTTCAGCATGTTTTGTAAAAGATAACCACAACGGCACTAAGTCTACAACGTTTCTCTAAGCATTTCATCTTAGCGTTTCTTTGTATTCTTAGTGCCTTTGTAGTGAAAAAGTAATTATCCTATTTTCACGGAAGTCATGGTTAACGATCCATACACCGCTTTATCGTTGAAGAAGCTAACGGATTCATTTTCTCCTTTTAATCCTAAAATATAGAGCAACGGGAGGAAGTGTTCTGATGTAGGAATTGCCAGATTAACGGCTTTTCCTAATGAGCTGAAATCGATCAACGACGGATGGTCGTTTTGTTGAATGAGTGATTTTACTTTCTCGTTGGCTTCGATAGCCCAATCATAACCTTCGGTCGGCTGGTTCCAGTTGAGCATCCGCAGGTTATGTACAATGTTTCCGCTTCCGATAATCAAAATCCCTTTGTGTCGAAGGATAGCCAGCTCTCTGGCCAGTTCGTAATGGTGTCGTGGAGACATCAGGTAGTTGATGCTCAATTGCACCACCGGGATATCAGCCTTGGGATAAAGGTGCTTTACTACGCTCCAGCAACCATGATCCAGTCCCCATTTATCATCAAAGGAAACAGGTGAGCCTGTTATAAGTTGTTGAACCTCTTTGGCTAGTTCCGGGCTACCCGGAGCAGGATATTGCACCTGATAAAGTTCGCAGGGGAATCCGCCGAAGTCGTGAATAGTTTGCGGTTGAGGCATGGCGGTAACGAATGTGCCGCGTGTCTCCCAGTGGGCCGAGATACAGAGTATTGCTGTGGGGCGGGGGAAGATAGTTTCCGCCTGATTGCGCCAACCTTTCACAAACTCATTCTCTTCGATGGCATTCATCGGACTACCGTGTCCGACAAACAGCAGGGGCATAATGCCCTGGCTGTTCTTAGATTGGTTTAGGTTTTTCAAATCGTTGAGTGTCATAACTGAAGAGGTTACAATGTTAGTGTTTGGTTGATTTTATCCAGGTTAAGCAACCTCTTTCCCCCATATCTTTAAAGTGGGTAGAGAGGGTTTACTCCTGAGCAAAATCTACGTTTGCGACCAGTTTTACTTCTTTGCCAACGACGGCGCTGAAAGCACTGGTTCCCACGCTAAAGTCTTCACGGTTAAGAGTGCCGGTGACGGAGAATCCGTGATGGATTTTATTGTCCATCGGGCTTTTAACAGAAGCATGGGTTACAGAGAATGAGATAGGTTTTGTCACACCTTTCATAGTCAGAAATCCCGAAAGTTTGTACACATTCCCTTTAACCTTTTTGAATGAGGTGCTTTTAAAAGTCAGCGTCGGGTATTTGGCTGCATCGAAGAAGTCGGCAGATTGCAGGTGTTGGTCACGTTTGTCGATTTCGGTGTTGATGGAGTTAATCTGCGCTACCATTTCTATTTTAGCATCTGATAAATCAGGTTTCGAGCTATTAACAGTCACGTCGAATGATTTGAAGTTACCTTCCACGCTGGAGATGCCCATGTGTTTTACGCTGAATGAAAGACGTGAGTGGTACTTGTCCAATGTAAATTTGCTTTGAGCAAATGCAGAGGTTGCCAATACGAGGATGGCGGCGAAAGTTAATGCAAGTGATTTCATAAGGCCTAGAGTTTTAATTTGTTTGATTAATTTGATATTGCAAAGATAGGGCAGTAGGAAGGGTAGGGGGTAACACTTTTAGGAAGAGGGATGGTACTTTTAGGAAAAGGTTGATATACGGATGACACAGATACGAGCAACACAGATTTTCACGAAAATAAATTTGTGTAAATCGATTCAAATCCGGATCATCCGTGTACTGATAAATTGATAAGTGAAGGGTGATTTTATTTGAGAATAACGCTCTTCATCTGATTCCGAAACTCAGAGGGCGTAATGCCTGATTTTTTGGAAAATACGCGCGTGAAGTATGATTTTTCGTTGTACCCGAGTTCGAATCCGATTTCAGATACGGTCATATCGGAATTCATCAGTAGCTGTTTGGCTTCAATCAGTTTGCGCGATTCCACGATTTCGGTTACACTCTTATGGAAAACATTTTGGCAAATAAGATTCAGGTTGCGAACAGAAGTGTTCAGCTTGTCGGCAAAGAATTGCACTCCGACAGGGCGTTTGTAGTTGTCCTCCAGAATTTTCAGGAAGTTGTGAAACGCAATCCGCTGAGAGTCGGTCGAGTCATTCAACGCTTGCGGTTCATTATTGTTTTCGGCTTCTAATTTGGCTAGTAAAGCTGCCAGCAGATGTTTGATAACGTTGAATTGAGGGACGGGTTTATTGTATTCATACGACATCATATCGCAGAGATTGTTGATCGGACTCATGCAACTGAACGTTTCCAGTGAATAGTTTACCCGCTCAGTAAAGTTGGAGTAAAAATGAAACCGGCTTTCCGGTGCCAGTTCATTGGCATAAAGAATAATCCAGCCGCGCGCATTATCGGCAGGCAGAAACTGATGCCCTTTCCCTTTGGATACATAGACGAATATCGGCGCAGCGATTACTTCCCGGTCAAAATCAATCACGTGATCAGCCTGTCCTTCGGTCAGGATAATCAGCTCTTCGAAGTTATGCTGATGCAGGTTTTCGGAAGAGGAGTTCACTAGTTTGATGAATTCCTCATTTATCTCGATGATGCGGAATAGTTGTTCCATATGTGTTACTTTTTCCTTAGGTAAACAAAGATAGGAAAGAAAAGTTTCCGTAGCCACTGAATCTCAGGCTTTGTCGAATTTATCTAACAATATGCGTGGGATGTAGCACCGTAAAGAGTGTTAATGCTGTAAAATGGTGCGTTTTAGCATAAAACTCATCGAAAAGAACCTTACCTTTGCGCCGGAAAACTATTTAAAGTAAATAATTTATCTACATTCCATATGAAACGAGTTGAAAAAGGACGCGCTGCAAAATACAAAATGTTGGTACTCGACCTCGACGATACCTTGCTCAGAGATGACTACTCTATCTCTTCCCGAAATAAAGATCTGTTGATGAAAGCACAGGAGCAAGGGGTGAAAGTAGTGCTCGCTTCGGGGCGCCCCACACCGGCCATGACCCAATATATCGAGACTCTACAATTGGATAAATACGATTCATACCTGATTTCTTTTAACGGGGGAATGATTACGTCGGTGAAAGACAACGAAGTGATTTTCGAACAAAGTCTCACCAAAGAAGAAATTCACAGCCTGCATGATTTCAGCAAAGAGAACGACTTGCATATCATCACCTATTCTGATAAAGGGGTAGTCAGCGAAACCGATTCCCAATATATAGATGTCGAAATCAAGCTGACCGGGCTTCCTCACCATAAAGTTCCCTGCTTCAAAAGAGAGGTGCAATCGTCGGCTGTAAAGTGTATCCTGCTGGAGAATCCGGATTATCTGAAAACGATGGAAACAAAGCTGAAAGCGGAACGTACCGATTTAAGTGTCGCCCGCTCAAAGCCTTTCTTTCTGGAAGTTATGCCACAGGGAATAGACAAAGCTGCCAGTCTTGAATTATTAGCCAATATGTTGGGGATAAAACAGAGCGAAGTGATTGCTGTAGGAAATGCAGGAAATGACCTTTCCATGGTGGAATATGCCGGCCTGGGCATATGGGTAGATAACGTAACCCCCGAACTGCGTGACCGTGCCGATGTGATTGTCGCTTCGAACATGGATGATGGTGTAGCAGAGGTTGTGGAGCGTTTTATATTGGGCGAAAATTGATAGTATAACCAAAGCGCTGAATAAAATCAGCGATATTTACAGAAAACGCTAATCTGAATCAGCAATTATTTAATAAAACGCTGTTTTTGATTAGCGTTTTCTGTATATTTGTATTTGCAAAGCATTAAAATAATTAGAAATGGAGCGGTTATATAGTTTGTTCAGGAATTTGGTGGAGCGTACTGATACTAAATTTCAACGCTATTTGTATCATAAGGTGAATTGGAATAATCGTTTGACAGCAATAGTCGGAGCCAGGGGAACAGGCAAAACGACATTACTGCTTCAGCGAATAAAATTGTGTCACAACCTAAGCGATACGCTATATGTCAATGCGGATGATTTCTATTTTTCCGAGAATAAGCTGTTTGATTTAGCGACCACTTTTTATCAGAATGGAGGACGAAATCTATTCATTGATGAGGTTCATAAATATGCGGCATGGTCAAAAGAGCTGAAGATGATGTATGATTATTATCCTGATTTAAAGATTGTATTCACCGGCTCATCCATTCTTGATATTTATAGAGGTAGCGATGACTTGAGTCGAAGAGCTTTGATGTATGAATTGTATGGAATGTCTTTTCGTGAATACCTGAATATTTCGGAAGGACTTAGTTTGCCCGCTTTTTCGTTAGAAGAAATATTGAATAATAAGGTGGAAATACCTGCTGTTTTGCAACCCTTACCGTTGTTCAAATCTTATTTGCGTGAAGGTTATTATCCATTCTATAAAGAAATAGAGTATTTAGAGCGGTTGCAGAATATTTTGACTCTAACTTTGGAAACGGATATTCCGGTTTATGCTAATCTAAATGTTTCAACATCCAAGAAGATCAAGCAATTATTATATATCATCGCTAAAAGCGTCCCCTTTAAGCCAAATTTCACCAAGATAGGTGAAATGGTAAATCTCCATCGCAATCAGGTGGTTGACTTTCTTTATTATTTAGAAAAGGCGGGAGTGATATCCCAACTGCGTAATAATACTGGTGGAATTCGATTGTTGGGGAAAGTGGAAAAAGTTTACCTGAATAACCCCAACCTTATTCATGCATTAGCGGAAGGTAACCCCGATGTGGGCAATATACGGGAAACCTTCTTTTTCAACCAAATGACAGTCAATCAAAGTGTTTTTGCTTCAGATGTTGCTGATTTTACTATCGGAAATTACACGTTTGAAGTAGGAGGGAAAAATAAGACGCAGAAGCAAATAGCCGGAGTCGAGAACTCTTTTGTGGTGAAAGATGATATTGAGTACGGTTACCAGAATACGGTACCTCTGTGGGCGTTCGGTTTTAATTATTGAAGTTGCTTAATGCAAAAAAGCAGTCAATGCGATATTTGGCTCACATTGACTGCTTTTATATATGAGTTATTTTTTACAGTTTTACAAAAAAACCAAAGTTCCAGGTAGATGGATTGATGTCAAATTGAAATATATTTGTATAATCGTTATTTCCTTTATATATATGTGCGAAGTTAAAACCATTGAAATTTGCCTTCAATCCGACTTTTGAAGTTAAGAAATAGTCTAACTCCGGTGAAATACCGACTCCAACAATATTGTACTTATCTTCGTTTTTAGTAGAACCATATTCTGTAGTATTACTTGCCCAGCCATAGCCCACTTCCGTTCTAAGAGACCAGTATAGCTTTTTGTATATCGGATAAAATGTTTGGATAAACAAAGAGGGGGTAATTATACTTGTTTTGGATTTATATTCATTATAACCGTATGATGAAGAGGGTTCGGTTGCGGTTTTGTTTGAGATGCCAACTGTAAATCCAACTGCAATATTGTGACTCAACATATAGCTCAATTCCGGGCTTAGCAATAAGTTACTATTGCTAATAGTACTTGATGAAGAATTCGTACTTTTTTGATTGGTGTAATTAAAACTTCCACCCAGAGATACAGATCCTTGAGTAAATTGTGCGTTTGATGAAAGTTGAAAGACAACGATTGTCAATAGAGAAAGAAATAACTTTTTCATAAATGGCAGGTGATTAAGCTGTTAAAATAGTTTATGTGAATATTATTTTCCAAGAATAGCAAAAACACCAAAACTCCAGGAGGAGGGGTTAATGCTAAACTCGCAAGTTGTCTGCTTGCTGAAATCAATAAACGGCCCATCTTTTTTACGAATGGAGGTCAGGTTAAAGCCGTTAAGGCTAGTCTGGATGCCCCAATGCTTTGTGATACGATATTGAATTTCGGGTGAGATGGCAAAGGATGAGGTGCGGATGTGTGTAACATTATCGGGTTTTATGCTGCTGCTGTAATCGTAATAATTACCGTAAGAACTATTGTAATTTGACGAGGATTTAGTTTGACTACTCCATCCATATTGGTAGTTTAATCTGAGGGCGCAATACATTCTCTGATTCAAAGGTTTAAACAACTTCACGTAAGCCATTGGTGCAATCTCCTTTCCAGTAATAGCATAGGAAAAGGTGTTGATTCCGGTAGTGTTATAGATATATAGATTTTGGTATTCTCTACTGTAGCCGTAATCGATACCGGCACCGACTATTAAGTTTTTGTGAATAAAGTATCCGATAGAAGGAGAGGTCTCTATACTAAAGCTTTTGGAAAATGTATTGGAACTGTTCGGTTCTTGGGAATTTAAGGAGAAATTTCCTTCTATTATGAATTTGTTTTTGTAATCTTGAGAAAATAGTGATTGATGCAATAGAAGTGCGAATAGGCTGTAAAATATAAGTTTACTAACTCTCATGTGTGGGGAGTGTATGGCTAAAATAGTTTATAGATTTATTATTGTGTAAAAATAAGCGAATTTAATGTGTTGGCAATGTTTAAGCTGTTATATTAACAATAAATAAAAAACGCCTAAAGAAGCATTGTCTTCTTTAGGCGTTTTTCCAAACTTATTTTCCTGAATTTTACCTGAAATATTTTCCGGTAATTTCAAGCGGATCAATCTCAATGACTCCGGTAGCTTTGAGCATAGCGGGCGGGAAAGTTTTACCTGCATGTTGAGGCGTGTATTTTAGTACTACGGCATCCAATACTTTCACGCATAACTCTTCTTCCGTTACTACTTTCCCTTTTCCTTGCATGATGACGCTTTGATAGTCGGTGTTGGTGTCGCAGGGGAGCTCCGCATCATGAATCAAGGCGTTCATCTTGAATACCTCAAATCCTACATTGGGATTCTTCTTTAGATAATCAATTTTTTGCCCGATGCGAAGCCCGTGGATATATATCTTGTCATCCATCCAGACGTAGTGTACAGGGGTAATGTAGGGAAATCCGTCTTCCGAAATTGTTCCCAGATTTCCAACCATTTCTTCCGTTAGTAATGTCTCTATTTCAGCTCTTGAAAGCTGATGTTCTTTCATTCGTCCTTGCATAGTTGTAGCGTTTTGATTGTCATAATAGATATAATCAAAAATCATGCCGAATGTAAGGTTGTGCTGTCTAATTACGAGTGTTAGATGGGTATGTAGTTTTGAAACAATGGATTGTATTTGTAATTTTATTCGGAGTTGAATGCTGGCGAAAATCTATTTGTAGATAAATTATCGCTATTCCTACATAATGGTAGTCTGGGCCGGATATAAAAAGAGAGCGTCCGATCACGAACGCCCTTCCAAACATACCTAAGTCAAAGATTATTTCTTCTTCTTTTTATCCTTCTTCACAAAGAGAACGGAATTCAGGGTTGTCTTTTTCTTTGGCAGAATCGGTTTCACATCGTGAAATTTGACCAGCTTGACATTCTGGTGAAAGTCTTTTCCTTCCGTAGTGGCTTGTACATATCCTTTGCGGATAACGAAGTCACCGAAACGTTCGTCTTCCAGACGTTCCTTGTAGAAGCGTTCTAAGATTGGAGTCAACAGTCCGATAGCCTCGTGTTCTTCCACCAATTCGGCATAGAGCTTGTTGAGGCGTTCTCCCGTAAAGCCTGCGCCAAGGTAGAGGTTGTACTTGCCGGGGGATTTTCCAATCAATGCGATTTCACCCAGGAACGGACGGGCGCACCCGTTGGGACATCCGGTCATGCGGAAGAGAATCTCTTCGTCCAGTAGGTTATATTTCTCTAACACCTTTTCGAGCTTTTCGATGAATGACGGTGCATAGCGTTCCGCTTCGGCAAACGCCATCGTACATACCGGCAGAGCCACACAGGCGAGATTATTGCGGCGCAATCCGCTGAGTGGAGTCGATAGTTTCCATTTTTCCAGCAAAGCTTCGATTTCCGGTTTGTCACCCTCTTCGATGTCCCCGATTACCAGATTCTGGTTTCCGGTGAGGATAAAATTGCCTTTCAATACGGTTGCGATTTCACGCAATGCCGTTTTGAGTTGCAGATGTTTATCGTCTTTCACTTTGCCTCCCTGAATGAAGAGGGTAAAATACCATTTGTCGTTAAAGCCTTTGCTCCAGCCCAGTTTGTCTCCGTTGCTATCGAACTTAAATGGTCGGGCTTCAGTCAGTTTGTCTCCCAGTGCTTTTTTAATATACATTTTGAAAAAATCGACTCCGAGACGGTCAATCGTATATTTCAATCGGGAAAACTTACGCTCCGAGCGGTTGCCGTTATCGCGTTGGAAAATCAAGACCGCTTTGGCAGCCTCCACGATGTCTTCCGGTTTAATGAATCCAATCACGTTGCCCAGTCGGGGATAGGTGGTGTCCATCCCGAAGGTCGAACCCATGCCGCCCCCTGCCAAAAGGTTATATCCGACCAGTTTACCGTTTTCGACAATGGCGATAAAACCGAGGTCGTTGGCAAAAACATCCACATCGTTGCGGGGAGGAATGGCAATAGCCACTTTAAACTTACGGGGAAGATAAGTCTTGTCGTAAAGCGGTTCGTTATCCTCTTTTTTCTCTCCGCCGGCCACGAGTTCATCGTCTAACCAGATTTCGTGGTATGCGGTAGTTTGTGGCGTAAATTCTTTGTGAATTTTTAGCGCATCGGCAAATACCAGCTGGTGAACTTCCGATTCCCAGGGGTTGGCAGAAGTCATTACGTTGCGGTTTACATCGCCGCAACCGGCCAGTGAATCGAGCAATGTGGCATGAATGCCTTGCATGGCGGTTTTCATCTTGCGCTTCACCACACCGTGTAGTTCGATGGCCTGACGGGTGGTCAGTTTGAGTGTCGGCTTGCAATGCTTTTCGGTCAGGGCATCGAGGTCGAGCCACTGCCTGGGGGTAACGACACCTGCCGGTACGCGGACGCGAATCATGAAGCTAATCAGCGGTTCCAGTTTTTGGTGGCGGCGCTCTTCGTCCAGGTCACGGTCAGTTTGTTGATATGCACCGTGAAATTTAATCAACTGTTGGTCGTCGGGAGCCAAAGCTCCGGTTATCGGGTCGGCCAGACTCTCGACAATGGTGCCGCGCAGGTAATTGCTTTCGGTCTTGATGCGTTCGAGGTCTGATAATGGTTGGTTGCTCATAGTTGTTGGGAAAGCCCCCTAAATCCCCTTTAGATAATGTCATATGACAATACAAGGGGTAAGTAAGAGATTTATAGATCATTGACATTATTGTTTATTATAGATTGATATTCCTGGATTACGCGTTTTGCGATGTTCGTAGTAATATGGATGAAATCAATGTCTTTGCCATCGTCAAATAAAGTTTTGACACGGTGATAATCTTTGATATAGTGATCAACAGCTTTCTGAGAGTGGTTTGTCTCTCTTGCAACAATGTTGGTCGGTTTCTTTTCCACTACATACTTATAGACAATCTGAGTCTTGTGTGTAATGGTAGAACCCATATCATGTATTACTCCGGTATGAGGAAGTACAACATTGTTTTCTTTCTCATATTCTGCTCTTTGCGTTGACAACAAGGATGCTGTGGTGCTTAAAATCAGACTGAGGTCTCTCATAGAAAGAATACCTCCCTGGGCATACGCTTCTTTAATTAGCCGGGCTATAACTTGTTTGCGTATTTCTTTGATTGGTGATTGTTTCTCAAAAAGTTTTATGTATTCATCATGTACCAAAGTCAGAATCACCGGTTTATACCTGCGATTGGAAGAATCGGCCCTGGTGAATTTATCTAAAGCATTCCATAGCATTTGTCCGTGCTTTAAGCCGGAGGTTTGCTGTACATTTTGCTCAAATAGCTCAATCAGGGCATCAGCGATATTTTCCCTGACAACAGGGCCAAAGAAACCGGAGAACTCCCGGGCAAAGAAATTGACGATTGCGGGCTTAAGAAAGCGATCATGCGCTGTATGATACTTTCGTATCCCATCTGGTTTTCTAATCATTTGGAGAGAATCATTTAAAGTTGGACTTGAGTTTTTTTTAGCAGTTCATCCAATTCTTTCCTACGATGCTCAACGATCTCCAGATTCTGATACAGGTCGTAATACTGCTGAGCCAGGCTGACAGATATTTTGACCAAAAAAGCAATGGTCTTGATCTCATGGTTGTCTTTGGCCAGACAGACTACCCGACGAAACTTGTCTACGTAATTGGCTACAGCCTCTACGCTGTGGCTAGTTTGACGGGCAATCTCGGAATACTCCTTGCCCAGAAGCCAGTGTTTGACGATCAACTCTCTATGCGTGATAGCTTTGCCCATATCTTTGATAGTAGAGCGTAAAGGCAAGACTATATCTTGTTGCTTTAACGCCTTAATATCTCGATTAATGGTACTCTCACCGCAGTTGAGTAACCTGTTCGCCAGGTCTTCGACAGTTAGTAATCCACCTTGTTGGAAAGCTTCGTTGCAGATGCGGATAAGACGATGTTGCCGAAGGGCAATCACACCGTTCTTTTCACGAACCAGAAGATCGTCTTCCCCCGAATCAAGGGTGAGCGTTACGGTCTTCATCTGACATTCAGATAGCCTTTTTTTCGGTGAGTTTTCAATCCCAACAACTTCAAAGCAGATCTGCCCCGGCTTCATACTTGCTTGGTTGTCAAAAAAGGGTTGATACGTTTTGTAAACCACATTCAGGATGGCCTTGGCCTCAAACATAGAGCAATTCATACCAGCTTGAAGTTCATTAATGAATTGTGTATCTAGCTGTTTTTGCTTTAGACGATCCCATTTCTGGAGAGCTGAATTGTTAATCATAATCGTAGGATTAATAAACAAAACTTCTTAGCAGCAGCCTCACTCCGTTCAGGCTTCGCTACGCTCCGCCTTCACTTCGTGAGGCTGCTGCTAAGATTCCAAATATCATCTATTATAACAATAATTTCAAAGAACTAATCTTTCTTCCCTATCTCGTTGTCATATGACACAAATGTAGGGGGACTTTTGAAGAGCGATTTGAATTAGTTGTTGGTATTTTTGTATTTGTTGATGTTACTTGATAGCTTCTTTTTGCCGTTAACTCCCCTCCTTCGGAGGGGCCGGGGGAGGCTTCTTTCTTAATACACATCCGTCTGATAACGTTTGGTGCGTTGCAGATTGGTGATATATTCCAGTGCGAGGTCGTGTTTGAGTCCGCCCTCTTTTTCGATAATCCTGATGAGCGCATGATTGACATCGCCCGCCATTTTCTTCATATCGCCGCAGACGTAGAAGTGACCGCCGTTTTCGAGCCAGTCGAATACTTCACGGCTGTTTTCCAATAGTCTGTCCTGTACATATACTTTCTGTTCCGAATCGCGGGAAAATGCCACACTCAGTTTGGTTAATGTCTTCTCTTTCAGGTAACGCTGCCATTCCAGTTGGTAGAGGAATTCGCTTTCGGAGAAACGGTTGCCGAAGAACAACCAGCTTTTACCGGCATTGTCCTGCTCGCCGCGATGTTCCACGAAGGCGCGGTAAGGGGCGACACCCGTTCCTGCACCTACCATGATGATTGGGGTTTGCGGGTCTTCGGGTAAGCGGAAGTTCGGATTACGTTCGATGAATACGGGAGCGCTCTCTTCCTCATAGATGCGGTCGGATAGGAACACCGAGCAGAGGCCGGTCTTGTTGCGGCCTTTGTTGTGGTATTTCACCACGCCTACGGTCAGATGCGCCTCATCGGGGTGTGCCAATGGACTGGATGCGATGGAGTAGAGTCGGGGCTGGATTTTTCGCAGCAGACCCAACAATTGCTCCGGATTGAATTTCTCGGGATAAACGGTAAACAAGTCCACCAAATCTTTTCCATGAACGAACTTCTTCAATTCCCCCGGGTCGGTCAGAATGTTTTTCAACTTCGCATTCTCTGTGGTCGTGGCAAAACGATTCAGTACGTCGGGTGTCAATGTTGTCAGCTCAAACTCTTTATACAGTGCGTCACTCAGCGTGGTTTCGCCGCGTTCTGTGGTTACCTTTTCGTTGGGCGAAAGGTTAAGCGTTTCCAGAAAGCTGTCCACCAGTTCGGGTGGGTTGGAGGCATAGATACCCATCGAATCGCCCGGCTCGTAGGTCAGACCGGAGCCTTCGAGTGAAAGCTCCACGTGAAGCGTTTGGCGGTCGCTGTCGCGTCCGTGCAGGAATGTTTTGTCCAAAACCGTTGCCTGAAAAGGATTCAGCTTGTTGTATTCGGCATGTTCTTCCACTGGATGAGCGCTTTGCGAAACATTCACTGATGGAGATGCGCTGCCGGATTCTTTTTCCAGCGCGCTAAGCAGTTTCGAAGCCGCTTTCATCGCATCCATGCGGAAATCCACGTCGCAATCGGTGCGGTCGGTCAGTCGTTTAGCGCCCAATTCGCCCAGACGTTTATCGATATCGGCACCAGCCTGGCAGAATTTGAGATAACTGCGGTCGCCCAGAGCGATAACGGAGAATTGCACACCGGGCAGTTGAGGCGCTCGTTTGCTGTGCAGGAAGTCGTAAAATTCTTTAGCCTGAAATGGCGGGATACCGTCGCCGTGTGTGCTGATAATCACCAGCAAGTTCTTCTCGTCTTTCAGATCGCGGGTTTTGTAGCTCTCCATGTTTTTGAGGGAGACTTCGAAGCCCGATTCCACGGCCATCTTTTGCGCCAGTTTGGCCAATGACTCTCCGTTGCCGGTGCGCGAACCGTACAGTATGGTTAATACCTTGGTTTTTACCGACTCGGCTAACGGTGCGGGCGCTGCTGCCACACTGTTGTTTTGTTGGATGGTTGCCGCCTGATTTCGGGCGATCAATCCCGAAAAGTAGCCCGATACCCAATACGTTTGTTCCGGGGAAAGGTGGGCAATGAGTTCCGATAATTGCTGCGCCTGTTCGGGCGATAAAGGGGAAATAAAATTATTGTTCATCGGGTGAATTTACGTTTGTTGTTTAGATCGATTCATGATGCAAAGTTACCGGCTACGGGAAGCGTATACAATACCACAAATTCTGTAATTCTCATACCATAAACAAGGTATGGGATCAGTAGAGTTACACAGGGTTAGTTTTGCATAATGGCAATTAAACAGCAAATTCACCTTTGTGGTTTAGCCGGATAGGTTGTTTTTATGTTTAGGAAGAAAAATATATAACGAAATGGAATGGGGTATCTCAAAGTGAAGCAATTTGTGGCTGGAATAAGGTGCGGGGATTCGATTAAATAGCATCGCCCTTTATTCTAATGAAAATCAGAATAAAGGGCGATGATTTGGAAATAGATTTTACCAGTTCTTGGGTTCGTATAATACTGTGCTTATTTTCTTGCTGCGAGGGCGCCATATAGGGACCTTAAATCCCCAATCGAAATAATTGATGGTTTGAAGCTCCCATTTCTTTCGGCCAAAAGTATAGAACGAGGGGATAAAGTTGTATCCGATAGTCATGTATTTTAATAGCATAATCCGGGCATTGAAGCACAAACCCGCAGCGATACGGGTGCTGACGTATTTGCTGTAACTACTCGTCGAATAGTTATAATAATCGTTGAGTATTGTTGGAGCGACTCCATGATAATTGTATAAATCGTAATGAAACTGGGTGCTGCTCAGTCCGTATCCAACAGAAAAACTTATATTTTCAGTGGTTGGTAAGTAAATGTCGTGATTGTGGGTGAGCATATAGCTTTGGCTGTAGTAATCTTCACTCGGGTTATCCCAACATTCACCGTTTCCTAAACCTCCTGTTTTTCCGGTAAGGGAAAAGCTATTATTCCCTGAATAATAGTAGTCCAAGCCAAGTGTCAAGCCTAAATAATTCTCGTAGTTCCTGGATTTTATATCATTATTGAAGCGCTGATTCACCGTTAATGGAATGGATCCGTGAATTTGAATAACTCCTTTTTTTGATTTTGGGTAATAGGTGTAATTGCGTTTCTTGTCCGACAGGTTTACGAGAATGGAGCTGTTGAAGTTGTACATTTTGCTTTTGCCGATTGCATCGGTTATGTATCCGATCGGGCTAAACCAACCCAGCAGCAGATTGCCGAAAATAAATTCAGGCGCTACCCGACTGGGGATAATTATAGTTTTGGTCAATGAGTCGTTTTTTACTGTAAAAGATAAGTCGTGAGGATTTCTGGGTACAATAATAAGAGCAGGTGTTTGTACTTTGGTCCCATCTTTAAAGAAAACCGTAGCGGAGTCAGGTTGGGAATGTACTTCCATGGTGGTACGTTCATTATTCATGATAGATGCACAGGAAAAAAAGCTCAGGCTTAGAAGTATTGCTCCCGTCTTTGCTACGAGAAATAGGATTTTATTCATAAATAGAAATTTGTTAGCGAATTTTAATCCAAAAGATGCATTTTGTTCTAAATGTGCTGCAAGATTCTTTTATGAATGCAAAAAAAAACAGGTTTCCGCCGATTGTCGGGCGAGCAATAATCAGAAAGTGATATTTAGGCCAATTCCTTCTTTTGCCGGTTGGATATAGGCTTGATTGCCATTGCTGCGCTCTTTGTTTAACTGCACCCCGGCTTTGTACTCGCTACTTATGCCCATAAAGTGGGTTATGATGGATGCTATACCAAGGACCACTCCTCCAAATGCAACCATGCCACTGCTTCCATTATCGTCTAATGTAGGCGATACGCTGAGCATAAATCCGGAATCGATTCCGGTTAGGGTGGATGCGAATCGCTGATTTGCCGCTTTTTTAAGGTAGTCCCCGGCTGATAAGTTTTGTGATTTTGTACTTACTTTCTCCGGCTCCGGCTTGAGGCGATTGCTTTGATATACTGCATCGTCCATAGAGCGATTGCGTTGCGCCATCATTGATATTGAGATAGATAGTAAAAATAGAATTGCGAGTTTCTTCATTATTGTATTATGTGAATGGTACAGTTTGCTAACTGTCTTTGTTTTAGGCGCAAAGCGCGGACTTGAATCGGATGTTAACTTATTCTTGCGATGAAAAGGGGGATAAAACGAGGTTAGTTTACTCAATGCTTGCTTTTTATTCTATCAGAAAAAGACGTTAATTATCAGAATTTATAACGACGCCATATTTGTCCATTTCTGTACCACATTTAGGACACGTATTTCCACCCCAAAGCAATTGTCGTTTATTTTTGGGTATTCTAAAAAACTGCTGTTTAGTATTGCAGATAGGACAATAAACTGCTTTTAAATTTATACCCCATTTTGAAATCTTACGGTTTTCTTTTCGTCTGAGAATATAGAAGAACCAAATAATTATAGTGATATTAAAAAACCACTTGCAAAGTGAGAGGAATCCAAAACCAGATTGTGCATCCGTTATCTGTTTGGGTGAATTGCTGATTGTTAAGGAATTTAGGAATCTGTGTTTGTGTTTTTCTATAAAGTAATCAACTCTTGAATATGTAAAGACATAGGTAACACCATTTAAATATAACAATAAGGTTTCGCCACCTTGATTTGAAGAATCTTCAGTTTTATATCTGATTTTATAAGCTAGATAACCTTTAATTTTCACCTCTTGCGAATCTTTAAAAGCAAATCCTTTTCTATTCATGCTATTAATTTGGTCCGCAATTATTTGATGATAAATCTGCTTAACGCTACTTAAATTTTCCGGCAAACTATACAATTCATATCCATCAGACATTACCGCTATTCGAAGTACAAGATATGAATCTGTTTTGTTATTTGAATAATAAGCAGATACAGAGGTGCTCGCAGTAGTTGTATCCATTTTTTGTACATTCCCAGGTATTTCAATCGATATATTATTGTCAATTTTAGTCTGACCAAAAAGAGGAATGTAAAAAAGCAGAAGGAAACTTACAATTAAGTTGGGTGTACTCATTGTTTAAATTATTGATTGCAATTTTTGTGCTATTTGAACTTATGTGTCGGATTTAATAATTGCCACTAACGGATTATATCAGCAGTTTCATAAACGTCCTGATTTTGTAAGTTTATCTGCAACCGATTGGACTTATTTTCGGATTACCAACGATATTTTTTTTCTTACTTTTTAGTGAGAAAAAACCATCCGCAATCCTACATTCACACAAAATAAGCAATAAAATCCTACTTACGAAAGTAAAACCACCGCTATTTCTCCCCAATAGAACACCAACGTTAACGAGGTGTAAAAAACAGGAGGTTTATTTGCAAATAAATCCCCACCGCAAATAAATTCTACCTTTGCAAAAACGTCTCAAAATGAAACTGATAAACGCGCAAACCAAACTGGCGGATGTGTTGATGGAGTACCCGTCATTGATTCCGGTGGTCAACCGCTTCGGCATTCGGCTGGGAGTGGGAGATAAGACGGTGGAAGCCATTTGCAAAGAGCATCATATTCGGCCCGATTTCTTTGTTATCGTCGTCAATACGCTCACCTGCGACCACTATTTTCCTGATATCAAGCTTCAGTCGTTTGGCGTGTTGCAGACGATTGAATACCTGCATCGTGCACATCACGACTATTTGCAGGTGCAAATGACCAATATCGAAAGGCATATTTCGGGACTACTTCGTTCGGCGGAGAACAGCAAACTGGGACTGCTTCACCGCTTCTTTCATGAATATAAGCAGGAGATTACCGCACTCATACGTCGGGAAGAGGAGGAGATGTTTCCGCACATCGTGAGGGTGTATGAGCTCTTCTTTAGTCCCGATTACGACCTGCGCTATGAGGGGGATTTGTCGCTTTCGGTGCAACAGTTCGGGCAGGAATATGAGAGTGTAAACGAGAAGCTCTTCGACCTGAAAAGCATTATCCTGAAATACCTGAAGGGCGATTACGATGTTAACCTCTGCTATGCCGTGGTGGTGGCGCTCAACAACCTCGAAAAGGATATGAACGATAATCTTCGCCTACAGGAGCGGGTACTCAAACCGATGGTGATGGAGATGGAAGAGGTGATTCGCCGGAGAGGAGGCTTGCAATGAAGCGGGGCTTTCAGATAGCGTTGCTCACAGCACGTTGGATGGCGGGTGCGGGGCTGAAGGCGTTGATTAACGAGCATTTCCCGTTGTACAGGGTTTCGCTCTTTACCGATGCGGATAGTTATCGGCAGGCTGCGCGGCTGACGAAGTTTGACCATCTGTTTACGTTGGGAGAAACAGGCATTCCGAATGGAACCGAGTGGGATGAAAAGGCTTCTCAGGAAGAGGTGCTCTCCCGATTGCAGGAGATTCTGCGTGCGGATGATACCGATGCCGGAAAGCACCAGCCGCTAACTCCCCGCGAACTGGATGTGCTTCGCTTAGTTACTCAGGGCTTGTTGAATAAGGAGATTGCCGACCGGCTGGAAATCAGCCTGCATACGGTGATTTCGCACCGCAAGAATATTACTGCCAAACTGGGCATCAAGACGGTCTCCGGATTGACCATTTATGCGTTGATGCACGGGCTGGTGGAATAACGGAATGGAACGCGGATGACGCGGATGCAAGCAACGCGGATTTACACGGATTAATTTTATCAGCGTAAATCCGCGTTATTTATATCCACGTCATCCGCGTTCCATCTCTCTCTTATATTACCAGCAACCCATTCTCCCTTAACTCTTCCACGGTTTTACTCTGCCAGAAAGATTGAAAATCCCCCAGCTTATTCGCCTCGTAACTCTCCTTTATCGCCTGCAACTTTACCGGTTTATCGTTTCTGACCAACAGCTTGTTCATCGTTTCCGCCAGCCATTTGCCTAAATCCTGCGAGACCTTCAGCGCAAGGTCGTATTTCTTGTTGTGGAAAATCAGTTCCGCTGCGGGAACAGTTTTGCCTTTTTTCTTCTTTTCATAAAAACGAATCACGGGAGCATTTCCCAACCAAATCACCTGACGATTAAGTGGCAACGCATTCTCCTCCGGTACCGAAAGTGCCCGCTGGATGTAATTCTGTGGAATGGTGGTTGGCGGTACTTTGAAGTCGAACCACTGGCTGAGCGGAATGTCGAAGCCTACGCCGTGCATGTAGTTGAAAAGCGATTTGCGCAATCCATCACCAAAGAGTTGATGGTTGGCACCGATGTGGTCGATGTGCTGTACGTCGTTGTTGGCAAACTTGCCGTTGTTTTTCATGCCCTGCACGCCGAACGGTTGCGGGTTGAGGCCGATGGGGCTGTGCGCCGTCATGGTAAAGAGGTGCCAGAAGCCCGATTGCAACACGCCTTCCTGAAAAAGCTGTCGCACCATCTCCAACGCATCAATCGTCTCGCGCTCGCTCTGCGTGGGGAATCCGTACATCAGATAGGCATGCACCATGATGCCGCATTCGGTGAAGTTGGCCGCCACTTTGGCTACCTGCGTCACCGTTACGCCTTTGTTTATCAACTTCAATAAGCGATCGGAAGCCACTTCGAGACCGCCGGATACCGCAATGCAGCCCGATTCTTTCAGCAAAGCGCAAAGGTCGGCGGTGTAGTTTTTCTCGAAACGGATATTCGTCCACCACGATACGCGCAGGCCGCGGCGCAGGATTTCCAACGCCAGTTCGCGCAACAATGCGGGAGGAGCTGCCTCGTCCACAAAGTGAAACCCGTTTTGCCCCGTCTGGCGGATGATTGTCTCCATGCGGTCGCAAATGAGTTGCGCCGAATTGGGTTCGTAGCGGCTGATATAGTCGAGCGAACAGTCGCAGAAGGAGCATTTGCCCCAGTAGCAGCCGTGTGCGAGGGTGAGTTTGTTCCATCGCCCGTCACTCCAAAGGCGGTGCATCGGATTGACCACCTCAATCACGGAAAGATATTTGTCCAATGGCAGGTCGGAGTAGTCGGGCGTGCCCGTTTCCGATTGCGGAAAGTCCTTCTCCTCCGATTCGTTGAGGTAGCAGACTTCATTATTGATTAAGGTAAATGTGCGCTTGAGCTCTTCAAGTTTGCATTTCCCCGAAAGATATTCGGTGAGACGTAGTAACGGCAGTTCACCATCGTCGAGCGTGATGAAATCGACGTATTTGAATACCCGCTCTTCGCTCAATGAGCGTAATTCGGTGTTGGGATAGCCACCGCCCATCTCTATTTTGATACTGGGGTGATTGGCTTTGAGCCATTGCCCGCATTTCAGCGCGCTATATAAATTGCCGGGAAAAGGAACCGACAATCCCACGATGGTGGGCTGTTCGTGCTCTATCTTTTCCTGTAAAAGTCCGATAAGAATCTTATCTACAAAGCTCTCCGACTCATTCAACCGCTGCTCCAGCGCATCGAACGACGTGGCGCAACGCCCCAGGCTTTCGGCATAGCGGCTGAATCCGAAATAGGGATCGACCGCCTCTGTAATCAGGTCGGAAACGTCTTCGAGGTAAAGTGTTACCAGATGGCGGGCTTTGTCGCGCGTGCCCATCGTGCCGAATGCCCACTCCAACTCCTCCGTCTCTTCGGTGAAGCGGGAAGCTTCGGGCAGAAAATTCCCTTCGCAAATCACCTGCGCCAACGTGGCGTTTTTATCCTGCAAAAAGGCAATCGCCGCATCGATGGTCCCGATATAATCGCGCTGCAAGCTGACGATGCGTTGCGCGTTGGGCGAAAGTTCGGGTTTGTTTTCCTCAATATATTTGAATAGCGAACGGAATCCTTCTGACGAAAAGAGCTTCAGGATGACCTCAATACCCAAATCAGTCTGTACGGAATCAATGCCTTGGGTATTGAAAAAGCCTTTGAGATACATCGTCGCCGGATAGGGCGTATTGAGTTGGGTGAATGGGGGAGTGATGAGGAGTATCTTTTGGTTCATTGTTTTTTGATGATGCGTTTATTCGTTTTCTTGTCTGTGATTAAACAAATAAGGGTGGATAAAGGTACGGCTTTTCAGGAGCAGGATTGGTTTGGGTTTGAATTTATTAACGAAATGGGTTTCAACGGTTCCCTATAAATTGGGATTGTCAGTTTTGGTTTTTTATTGTTCCTTTGCAACGAATTGTAGAGACACACGACCGTGGTCCGTTGTAAAGACGCACGGCCGTGCGTCTTTACGATATAAATCCGTGTGACATAAATCCAAATATATGCTCTTCAATCCCGCATTAATCCAGAAATACGATAAACCTGGTCCGCGTTACACCAGCTATCCGCCCGCTACCTTTTTCAAGGCGGGAATGGGGCAGGAGTTGTTTCGTGAACAGGTGATCGCTTCCAACCAAAGCCAGCCCCGCAATCTTTCGTTCTATTTTCACGTACCGTTTTGTCCGCAACTATGCAATTTCTGCGGATGCAATACGGGTGCGATGCCTAAGCGAGACTTCGTGGAACGCTATATGAAAACGATGATGCAGGAGTTTGAGACGGTGGCTCAGTGGCTTGATGCCTCACGTCCCGTCACTCAGATTCACTGGGGTGGGGGAACACCCAACGCCATTTCGATGAAGTACATAGATCGGATGATGTCGTTGGTGCGGAAATATTTCACTTTGGCTGAAGATGCCGAAGTGGCGATGGAGTGCAATCCGGCCTATGTTTCGCATAATCAGATGGACGAATTGGTACGAATGGGATTCAACCGCATCAGCCTGGGGATTCAGGATTTTGAGGCGGAGGTATTGCATCGCATCAACCGCAAACCATCGGCTCTGCCGGTTAATGAATTGGTGCTGTATCTAAAGAGTAAAGGGGTAAAAGTAAATCTTGACTTCGTGTACGGCTTGCCCGGTCAATCGCCCGAAAGCTTTGAGCAGACTATCCAACAAGCTTTGGAAGCCAATCCCGACCGCATCGTGACGTTCTCCTACGCACACGTACCCTGGGTAAAAGCTGCCCAGAAGGAGTTGGAGCAATACGCCATTCCGCAAGCTACGGAGAAACTGGAGATGTTTCGCCGCACTTACGAAAAGCTTACCGGTGCGGGTTACGTGGCCATTGGTCTCGACCATTTCGCCCGTCCCGACGATGAAATGGCGCAGGCACTGACCGCTCATTCATTGCACCGCAACTTTATGGGATACTGCACGATTTCGCACACGGGGCAGGTGTACGCTTTTGGTGCTTCATCCATCACCCAGCTCGACGATGCCTATTTTCAAAACCACAAAGAGACCGAAACTTACATGACCGCCATTGAACAACAGCAAACAGCGGTGGATAAAGGTTATGTGATGACGGCCACCGATAAGCTTTGTCGTGCCGTGATCCAGGAAATCATGTGCAACCACTTTGTGGATTTGGAGAAAACGGCTGCGCGCTTCAACCTGACTTACTCTGAATTGCAGGAAAAGTTAAGCTTTAATCCCGACTCGCTGCAATCGTTTATCGAAGATAACCTGGTGAAATGGGAGAATCACAAACTAACCATATTCCCTGAAGGAAAAATGTTTTTGCGTAATGTGGCGATGCTCTTCGATCCGTTGTATTCGGGTGGAGCGGGACAATATTCGAAGACGCTATAGACAAGCAGCCTCTTCCCCGGCCCCTCTCCAATAGAGCGGGGAGTCAGTTACACGCAAAGCGATGATAAAAGCCCCTTTAGACCTGCCAATAAAGGTGGGGGAAGAGTGGTTTACTATTCTCATTCATTATTATTGATAATAACACAAAACCCACAATACGCTCTGTTAAAAGTCCCCTTTCGGGGAATTTAGGGGGCTTTTTAGTTATGGAACAAACAATCGATATAGCCGTTATCGGCGCAGGACTCACCGGGCTAACCACTGCGCATTATCTCAAAAAAGCCGGTAAAAGCTTTCACGTGATTGAACGCAAAAACGTAGTCGGTGGTGATATTCAGACCGCCCATGAAAACGGGTTTACCTTTGAACAAGGCCCCAGCACCGGAGTGATGAGCAACGAGACAGTGGCAGAACTTTTCACCGACCTCAAAGGCCTGTGCGAAATAGAACGCCCAACCGATGCGGTAAACAAACGTTACGTGCTATATAAAGGTCAATGGCAGGCGTTACCCGCAGGTTTGTCAGGAGGAGTTACCACACCGCTTTTTACCTGGGCGGATAAGATCCGCCTGTTGGGTGAGCCTTTCCGCAAACCCGGAAGCAACCCCAACGAAACTTTAGCTCAACTGGTGCTTCGCCGCATGGGCAAAAGCTTTCTTGATTACGCCATTGATCCGTTTATCATCGGTGTTTATGCCGGCGATCCGAACTATCTGGTGCCCCGGTTTGCCTTGCCCAAACTCTATAATCTGGAGCAAAGCTATGGCAGTTTCATCGGCGGTTCCATCAAGCTCGGTCGTGAACGTGCCAAAAGCCAACTCAAAACCGATAAGAAGAAAAAGGAGAAGAACCGCATCTTTTCGGTAAAAGGCGGCTTGTCTAACTTCATGCAGGCACTCTATAAATCTGCCGGAACGGAACACTTCTCGTTGGGCATTTCCAACCTGACCATTACGCCTGAAAACGGCCTCTATAAAATTAACGGCACGAATGCTGACGGTTCCACCTTTTCCCTAAAAGCCAAAAAAATAATCACTACCATCGGTGCGCACGAATTGAATAAACTTTTGCCGTTTGTTGCCCCTGCGGAGATGCAAGTCATTACCAATCTGCTTTATGCACGGGTCGTGCAGGTGGGTGTCGGTTTCAAGAGTTGGGATGGATTTAAGCTGGATGCTTTTGGCGGGTTGATTTCTCACAAAGAGAAGCGTCAAGCATTGGGTGTGCTTTTCCCGTCGGCCTTTTTAGCTGGGCGTGCTCCCGAAGGTGGAGCTTTGCTTTCCGTTTTTATGGGCGGTGTGCGCAATGATTCGTTGGTGGGAAAAAGCGATGAAGAGATTCGTAGTCTGGTAGAGCAGGAGGTAAGCAGCCTGATGAAGTTGAAAGAGTTTAAGCCCGACTTGCTGCGCATCTTTCGTTATCGTCATGCTATCCCGCAATATGGTGCCGATTGTGAAGCCCGGTTTGCGACATTGGATAAAATTCAGGTAGAATTCCCCGGCCTTTTTATCGGTGGAAATCTGCGAAATGGCATCGGTATGGCCGACCGGATAAAACAAGGAAAAGATTTAGCTGAAAAGGTTTGCAAATAAAAAAAAGACTATTATATTTGCAAAACAGAAAACAAAGTAAAGCTTTTCGGCTTTTGGGTCGAAATCAAAAGATATTCCATTCATAATTCATTCTAATTTCTATTTGGAGCCGTCTTACTCGTGAAGAGCAGGGCGGTTCACTTTTTTTGTTAAGTTGGCTTCTTTTCCTATTCTATTCCTTTATCTCTATCACGCGAAGTCTTACGATATATTCATGATGTTTCATGTATTGTAGAAAAGTCTTTTTGCCCTAATTGTCAGCATATGTATTATCGTTGCTCTACCCTTGTTCCGATGTTGCTCCGGTGTTGATAAACCTATTTAAATAGAGAGTAACGAGGAGGATTATCAATTAACCCAAAGATATCCTATACTTTATAAGGTTAGGGATAAGTATGGGATATCTATGAAATAAGTATGGGAAAAAGTTGGGAAATTGACCTATCAATGGCGGAGCATCCATGGAGCAAGAGCGAGGTATAAGCAATCAATTTGACTACCAGGAAGGAGATGATGAGTATTTTTGGCTGTTTTGAGAGAACAAAACCTCCGAAAAAGTTAACTTTGCGTCCTAAACACAGACTCTTTTAAAATGGCACAAACCCTGTTTTTACTGATCATACTTTTTGTAGTTGCCGACTTTGCGTTGGAGCAAACTCTTTCCATTCTAAATCGAAAAATGCTTTCACCCATTATTCCTGTCAAATTGAAAGGGATTTATGATGACGAGAAGTATGCCAAACAACAAAATTACACACTGACTAATAGTAGATTCTCTGACTATACCCGACTTTTCACGTTGGCGATTGAGCTGGCAATGTTATTGCTCGGCGGATTTGCCTGGGTAGACGAATGGGTAAGAACAATTGCCCAAAATGAGATAGTGATATCGTTGTCCTTTTTCGCTGTATTATATATTGGGAATGAGATTCTGACTTTGCCTTTTTCGATTTACAATACATTTGTGATTGAAGAGAAATTTGGCTTCAATAAAACTACTCCCAAAACCTTTGTGCTGGATATATTCAAATCGTTGGCATTGAGCATAGTCCTGATGGGTGGAATTTTTACACTCATTTTATGGTTGTATCAGAAGCTCGGAGAAAACTTCTGGTTGGCAACCTGGGGTGCTCTTTCGCTGTTTTCGCTGGTAATGCTGCTGTTTTATTCCGAATGGATTGTCCCGCTCTTCAATAAACAAAAACCTTTGGAAGAGGGAGATCTTCGTTCTGCAATAGAAGCTTTTAGTCAGAAAGCCGGATTTAATCTGAAGAATATTTACGTGATGGATGGCTCGAAAAGAAGCACCAAGGCAAACGCTTATTTTACAGGTTTTGGCAAGAAAAAGCGGGTCGTACTTTTTGATACACTTATAGAGCAACTGTCCGTTGAGGAGGTGGTGGCGGTGTTGGCTCATGAGGTGGGGCATTACAAGAAAAAGCACGTGATATCGTCGCTGTTCATCTCATTCGCTCAGTCGTTCGTATTGCTTTATCTGCTTTCGTTGTTTCTGAAATATCCCATTTCGGCGGAAGTATTGGGGGCTTCAAAACCTTCATTTCACATTGGAATAGTCGTGTTCGGATTGCTGTATCAACCTGTCTCAACATTGTTGGGATTGTTGATGAATCAGTTTTCCCGACATAATGAATATCAGGCGGACGCTTTCGCTAATGCTTATGGTTTAGGAGGCGCGTTAGTCAGCGGTTTGAAAAAGATATCGGTACATGCGTTGAGTAATCTCAATCCGCATCCGGCTTATGTGTTTGTGCATTATTCGCACCCGACACTGTTGCAGCGAATGAGTAAAATAGAATCTATCTCTATTCCCACAAATGTGAAGTAGCGGTGGTACGAGCTACAAAACTATTCAGTTTATTCATCTTAAATTCCCTCCTTAGGAGGGATGGGAGGCATTAATTATGAAAACAGAAATTATTACCATAGGTGACGAATTGCTTATCGGGCAGGTGGTCGACACCAATTCGGCCTGGATGGCCAAAGAATTAAACAAAATAGGCTTTGATGTCTATCGCATTACGACTATCGGTGATGAGCGCGAAGAGTTACTCGAAGCGTTTGAAACAGCTTTGAGCCGAGTGGATGCGGTGTTGGTCACCGGAGGTATTGGTCCCACTAATGACGATATTACTAAGAAAACGCTATGTGAATTTTTCAATACAGAATTGGTATTCGATGAAAGCGTTTTAGGGAATATTGAAGCCATGTTTGCTCATCGCAACATTGCCATCAACGAGCTCACTTACGGTCAGGCTTACGTACCGCGCGATTGCACGGTAATTCAAAATACGTCAGGGACTGCTCCGATCACCTGGTTTGAGCAAGGTGAAAAAGTGCTGGTTTCGATGCCGGGCGTGCCTTATGAAATGAAGACGGTGATGAGCAACGAGATTATCCCCCGTTTACAAGCGAAATGCGCCAACGATATCCATATATTACACCGCACTTGTTCAGTGAAAAATTACTCTGAGTCAGCCTTGGCAATGCATATTGCTGAATGGGAGCAAGCATTGCCCGGCTTTTTCCGTCTGGCTTATCTGCCTTCGCCGGGATTGATTCGCTTACGATTAACCGGTCGTCTCGATAATTGGGATACTTTAGTTGCGGCTGCCGATAAAGCAGAAGCTGATCTGAAGCATTTGTTGGGTGATTCTATTTTTGAAGCTTCAGATGCTCCGGTTGGTGAATTTATCGGGGCCATTTTGAAAAAACACGGGCTGACATTTGCTTCGGCCGAAAGTTGCACCGGTGGTTATATTGCCCATCAGATTACGGCTGTTCCAGGTAGTTCTGCTTATTTCCGGGGTGGAGTAGTTGCTTATGCAAACGAAGTGAAGCAGCAGGTATTGGGTGTCTCAGCTGAAAGTTTGAGGGATTATGGAGCTGTCAGTGAAGAGGTTGTTCTTCAGATGGTCGAGGGGGTAGTTAAAATAACAGGAGCCGATGTGGCTGTGGCGACTACCGGAGTAGCCGGACCTGACGGCGGAACTCCCGAGAAACCGGTAGGTACGGTCTGGATTGCTGCGAAAGTAGGAAGTAGGGTTTGTGTGGAGCGATTCCGCTTCGGTGCACAACGTGAGTCGAATATTCAGCGTTCGACAAATGCTGCACTGCTCATGGCGGCAGAGATGATTCAAGAGGAAATTAATGCGAAGAAATGATTTTTCGTTTTGATTATTGTCTAAACAATTGATAACCAATACTTGTTATTACCCATTATAACTTCTTTGGACTTCTTTGCAGGAGAAAAAAACACCGAAATATTTGTGTAGTTCGGAATAAATGATTTACTTTGCGCACTGTTTGAGAAAATAGGAAGAAATAATAATAAAACACAGATAGCAATGTCGAAGATTTGTCAAATTACCGGAAAAAAAGCGATGGTTGGCAACAACGTATCACACTCGAAGAGAAGAACTAAAAGAGTGTTCAATATCAACCTGTTCAAGAAGAAATTCTATTGGGTGGAACAAGAGGAATGGATTACCCTGACTCTTTCAGCTGCAGGTTTGAGAACTATCAACAAGTTAGGTTTGGATGCAGCCATCAAAAAAGCAATTGGTGGTGGTCATTTGAATGAAATTCGTATAATTGGATAAGGGAGAACATATAAAATGGCAAAAAAAGCAAAAGGCAATAGAATCCAGGTGATCTTGGAGTGCACCGAGCACAAGACTAGCGGTATGGCAGGTACGTCGAGATACGTAACTACTAAGAACAGAAAAAATACCACTGAACGTTTGGAGTTGAAAAAATACAACCCCATTCTGAAAAAAGTGACAGTACATAAAGAAATTAAATAAGCTAACCCATGGCAAAGAAGACCGTAGCATCATTACAAACAGGTGAAGGCCGTACTTATTCAAAAGTAATCAAAATGGTGAAATCACCTAAGACAGGCGCTTACACTTTCCAGGAAGAAATGGTTCCTAATGAAAAAGTGAAAGAATTTTACGCGAAATAATTATTTCATACATACAATAAAAAAGCTTCTCAGGATTGAGGAGCTTTTTTTGTATTGCTATTTTGATTACTTTTGTCCCTGAATAACAGTATTTTGATTTTACATCATGGGAATATTTAACTTTTTTTCCAAAGAGAAGAAAGAAACCCTCGATAAAGGGCTTGAAAAAACGAAAGAGAATGTTTTTTCGAAGCTGTCGAGAGTATTGGTCGGTAAGTCCAAAGTAGATGAGGATGTTCTCGATAACCTCGAGGAGATTCTGATCACCTCCGATGTCGGGGTGGAAACGACATTAAAAATCATCAACCGCATTGAGAAGCGGGTTTCGGCAGACAAGTATGTCAGTCAGTCGGAACTGAATGCGATCTTGCGGGATGAGATCGGAGCTTTACTTACAGAAACCAATACAGAAGATGTAGAAGAATTTACCGTTCCTACCGATAAGAAACCTTATGTGATTATGGTAGTCGGCGTAAATGGGGTGGGGAAAACCACAACTATCGGTAAGCTGGCTTATCAATTCAAGAAAAACGGCTTGTCTGTTTATCTGGGAGCTGCCGATACTTTCCGTGCCGCTGCAGTTGAGCAGTTGGTGATTTGGGGAGAACGTGTCGGGGTACCTGTAATTAAACAAAAGATGGGATCCGATCCTGCTTCTGTGGCGTTCGATGCACTCAGCTCTGCAAAAGCAAATAATGCCGATGTCGTGATTATTGATACGGCAGGACGTTTGCACAATAAGGTGGGCCTAATGAATGAGCTGACCAAGATTAAAAATGTGATGAAAAAGGTTGTAGACGGTGCACCGGATGAGATATTATTGGTGCTGGACGGATCAACCGGTCAAAACGCATTTGAACAAGCTAAACAATTTACAGCAGCTACAGAGGTAAATGCACTAGCAATTACTAAACTTGATGGTACTGCGAAAGGTGGCGTCGTAATTGGTATTTCCGATCAATTCAAAACGCCGGTGAAATATATTGGGCTTGGCGAAGGTATTGAAGATTTGCAGGTGTTCCGCAGAAAAGAATTTGTTGACTCGCTGTTTGGCGAATAGGGAAGCCTCCCCCAGCCCCTCCGAAGGAGGGGTGAAGAAAATGAACAATTCCTGTTGTTGAATTTAAGAGATATTCCAATAATATATAGATATAATAATACTGCTTTCTCAGCTCCCCTCCTTCGGAGGGGGTGGGGGAGGCTTTTTTGTATATGAAAAAGAACAAAGTCGATATTATCACATTAGGCTGTTCCAAGAATCTGGTGGACAGCGAGCAGTTGATGCGCCAGTTTTCAGCAAACGGATATATGGTGGAGCACGATTCGGAAAATCCGAATGGCGAAATTGTTGTCATTAATACTTGCGGATTTATCGGCGATGCCAAAGAGGAATCGATCGATATGATTCTGCAATTTGTGCAGGCCAAGAAGAAGCGTAAAATTGGCAAACTATTTGTAATGGGTTGCCTGTCGGAACGTTATTTGCAGGAGCTGAAGCTTGAGATTCCCGAAGTAGATAAGTTTTACGGCAAATTCAACTGGAAAGAGTTGTTGCAGGATATGGGGAAATCCTATTTTCAGGATCTGTCGCTTGAGCGCGAGTTGACTACTCCCAATCATTACGCTTACCTGAAAATCGGGGAAGGCTGCAACCGCACTTGTGCTTATTGCGCCATTCCCATCATTACCGGCAAATATCAGTCTCGTCCGATGGATGAGATTGTGGAAGAGGTGAAGGGATTGGTTGCTAAAGGAGTGAAAGAGTTTCAGGTGATTGCTCAGGACTTGACTTTCTATGGACTCGATTTATATAAAGAGAATAAGCTGGCTGAATTGGTTGAACGAATCTCTGATGTACCAGGTGTTGAGTGGATTCGCCTGCATTATGCTTATCCTGCGCATTTTCCGATGGATTTGCTGCGCGTGATGCGTGAGCGTGATAATGTGTGTAAATATCTTGATATCGCTTTGCAACACATTAGCGATCCGATACTCAAACGGATGCGTCGTAATGTAACGACGGCCGAAACGTATGAATTGCTGCGTGTTATGCGTCGCGAAGTGCCCGGCATTCACCTGCGTACTACCTTGATGGTAGGTTTTCCGGGTGAAACAGAGCAGGATTTTGCTGAATTACTGGACTTTGTACGTGAAATAAAATTTGAGCGACTGGGAGCTTTCCCTTATTCTGAAGAGGGGGGGACTCATGCAGCGGAGAAATACGAAGACGATATTCCATATGATGTGAAACAGGCGCGCATGGATGAGCTGATGACCGTGCAGGAAGGTATTGCCGCTGAGGTCAGCGTGGCTAAAGTCGGACAGACTCTGTGCGTGATTATTGATCGCGAAGAGGAGGATTATTATATCGGACGTACAGAATTCGATTCTCCCGAAGTGGATCCGGAGGTATTGATCTCTAAAGAGCAACCGTTGCAAATCGGCGAAATGTATTCGGTATTGATTGAAGATGCTGATGTGTTTGATTTGTATGGCAAAGTTCAAATGTAATTCTGAATTCTGGAATAATATTTTGATTTAGGTAATTTGTGTTATATCTTTGTATCTAACAGGCAAGTAAAATGAGAATTGTTGCTCGTAAATCTCTCGTTACTTTTTATAGGAAGCATGCTGATGCTGAGGTCGCACTTGAAGAATGGTATACCAAAACGAGCAAAGCTGATTGGGCTTGTTTTGCAGATATTCGAAGCATATTCAATACTGTGGATGCTGTAGGGAATAAGAGGTTTGTTTTCAATATAAAGGGCAATGATTATCGCTTGGTGGCAATAGTTCTGTTTAATATACAAATGGTATATATACGCTTTATTGGCACACATAACGAGTACGATAAAACAGATTGCTCAAATATTTAATGTTATGACAAAGATAAAGAATGAGTTGGAATATAAAGTGGCTTCTTCAAGGATCGAAGAGCTTCTTATGATGGTGGATAATGATACGTCAACAACAAATAAATATCTTGTTGAACTGAATATTCTTTCTAATCTGGTCGCTGACTATGAGGAAGCCTATTTTCCGGTTAAAACACCTACATTGATAGATGTGATAAAATTGCGTATGTACGAATATGGTCTGACTCAATTGAAATTATCAGAACTATTAGGTGTAAGTCCATCTCGTATTAGTGAATATTTATCGGGGAAAAGCGAACCGACACTGAAAGTAGCACGCGACATAAGCAAAAAACTTAACATTGATGCCAATATTGTATTGGGACTTTAATCCTTAAAAATCAGTTCATCAATATAGAATGAAAACATTAATCAAGAACGCAACAATCATCAATGAAGGAAGCCGTTTTATCGGTTCCGTATTGGTGGATAATGATACAATCTCAGTTATTTATAAAGGTGAAATACCCGCTGAGATAGATTTAACGAATGTAGAGGTAATTGACGCTACAGGCAAATGGCTGATCCCCGGGGTAATCGATGATCAGGTACACTTCCGTGAACCCGGATTGACGCATAAGGGCGATATTTCCAGTGAATCGCGTGCTGCCGTAGCGGGTGGTGTAACTTCGTTCATGGAAATGCCTAATACGAAGCCACAAACCACCACCATTGAAGCATTGAACTGGAAGTTTGATCGTGCGGCGGAAGTATCTGCGGCAAATTACTCATTTTATATCGGTGCAACCAACGATAATCTGGAGGAAGTGAAAAAAGCCGATCCGAAACGCGTTTGCGGGGTGAAGGTTTTTATGGGTTCTTCTACCGGTAATATGTTGGTGGATAACACTGAAGCATTAACCCGCATATTTTCCGAAGTGGAGATGCTGATTACTACTCACTGTGAGAAAGAGGAAGTGATTCAGGCAAATATTGCTAAATACAAAGCTTTGTACGGAGAAGATTTACCGGTAAAGTATCATCCGTTGATCCGTGATGAAGAGGCTTGTTATCGTTCTTCTGCTGAAGCGGTGGAGTTGGCTGCAAAATGTAATACGCGTCTGCATGTGCTTCACTTGTCGACAGCCAAAGAGATGTCGCTTTTCGAAGCGAAGCCATTAGCAGAAAAACGCATTACCGGTGAGGTTTGCGTGCATCACCTTTGGTTTGACGATCGTGATTATGAAACGTATGGAAACCGTATCAAATGGAATCCGGCTATCAAAAGTGAGCGTGATAAATTGGCGTTAATTGAAGCCGTGAAAAGTGGCCGTCTGGATGTGGTTGCGACAGACCATGCACCGCATTTACCTGCCGAAAAAGAGGGCTCTTGCTTTAAAGCTGCATCAGGTGGACCGTTGGTACAACATTCCCTGACTGCAATGCTTGAACTGGCTGCACAAGACAAATTTACCCCCGAATTAGTTGTCGATAAAATGTGTCATGCCCCCGCAAACTTATATAAAGTAGAAAAACGCGGTTTTATCCGTGAAGGTTACTTTGCAGACCTGGTTTTGATACAACCTGACCATGCGTGGACTGTTTCTTCCGCAAATATTTTGTATAAATGTGGTTGGGCGCCCTTTGAAGGAACAACTTTCCGCACGAAGGTGGAAAAAACGTATGTCAACGGAATATTGGCTTATGATAATGGTGTTGTAAATGACAATTGCCGTGGTCGGGAATTGAGATTCATGTAAGATTCTATTTTGAATTAACTTATATAGGAAAGATGTCGTTAGCCTTTGCTAAGAAATTATGCATGGCAAATCGACATCTTTTTTCATTCTTATATAATTAGTAGAGTTGATTTATCTTCATTTGCGCAGATTCAATACTCGTTTTTACCTCATTTTTTCATTTCCTATTCAGTATCTTGTTGAAAATTCTTCTTATTGCTTAAAATTTATTTTAGGTACAAGCTATTGAGAATTAGTGGAAAAAGTCAATATTATGCACACGAAAACGCTATTCTGTGCAAAAAAAATAGCCATTTAACATTTCGAGAAGAATAAATCGATAAATTTGCATCGCTTTTTTTGAAAAATTCAACATGGTGCATTACGCATTTCGACTGAATTGCATAATGATTAACTAAACTAGGTATGATTAAAAAAATTTTGGTAGCCAACAGAGGCGAAATTGCCATTCGGGTGATGCGTTCCTGTAAAGAGATGGGAATAAAAACGGTAGCCGTGTATTCCGAAGCTGACCGCACATCGCGGCATGTGTTTTATGCAGATGAAGCATGTTGCATCGGTCCTGCTCCTTCCAAAGAAAGTTATCTGGTGATAGATCGTATCATCGACACTGCGAAGAAGTTCGGTGTAGATGCTATTCACCCGGGATATGGTTTTTTGTCGGAGAGTGCAGAGTTTGTACGCCGATGCGAAGCTGAAAACATTATATTCATCGGACCGAGTGCCGAGGCTATGATTAAGATGGGCGATAAGATTTCTGCCCGTCAGACGATGATTGCCGCAGGTGTGCCTGTAGTTCCCGGAACTCAGGAAAATATGAAAGATCTTGATCAGGTGAAATCTGTGATTGAATCTATCGGTCTGCCTGTTATGCTGAAAGCTTCTGCCGGAGGTGGTGGTAAGGGTATGCGTCTGATTCGTTTGGAAAGCGAAATAGAGAACGCATTCAACACCGCAAAATCCGAAGCTATGTCTTCATTTGGCGATGAAACTGTATATATCGAAAAATATATCGAATCACCCCATCACATCGAATTCCAGATTTTAGGTGACAAGCACGGCAATATTATTCACTTGTGTGAGCGCGAATGTTCCGTACAACGCCGTCACCAAAAAATAGTGGAAGAGTGCCCTTCTCCATTAATGACTGAAGCTCTTCGTCAGGAAATGGGTGAGAAAGCCGTTGCAGCTGCTCGTGCCGTAAACTACGTAGGTGCCGGAACCATTGAATTCCTGGTGGACGATAATCTGAATTATTACTTCCTCGAAATGAATACCCGTTTGCAGGTAGAGCACCCGATTACCGAAGAGGTGTTGGGCGTTGACCTGGTGAAAGAACAAATTCACGTAGCAAACGGAGCTCCTTTAAGATTAAATCAATCGGATGTAGTACAACGCGGTCACGCTATCGAATGCCGTATTTGTGCTGAAGATTCAGAGAATAACTTCATGCCCAGTCCCGGTATCATCAAACAAATGACTGTGCCTACAGGAATCGGAACACGTGTAGACAGCTATGCGTACGACGGTTATGAAATACCTATTCATTACGACCCGATGATTGGTAAGCTGATTGTATGGGCTGTAACCCGTACTTACGCGCTGGAAAGAATGAGACGTGCACTGTACGAGTACAAGATTACCGGCGTGAAAACCAATATCAGCTATTTGCGCAAGATTATGGATACTCCGGATTTTGTTTCAGGTAAATACAATACGCATTTCATTGAAAAAAACAGCGAGTCGTTACTTGAAACCAGTTACGAAGGCACAAAAGACGAGACTGAAGACGTTGCTATTATTGCAGCCTATATGGATTATCTGCTCAATCTCGAAGAGAATGCTCCCAAAACTGCTGACAACAGACCTATCAGTCGTTGGAGAGAGTTTGGTAAAAGAAACGGAATGCTGAGAGTTTAATCGTTATGATTATTCAGTAGAAATCAATTTTTCAGTGATAATTTGCATTTAAGAAGATTATGGAAATACATATTGGAGACAGAATAGCGAACGTCGAACTGGTTAGCAAAGATGATAACAAAGTTGTCATCAAAATTGACGAAAAAATTTATGAATTGGATGTAGTGATGGCTGAAAATGGCGTTTGCTCTATCCTGCATAACGGAAAGTCGTTCAATGCTGAGCTGAAACGTTCCGAAAACGGAAAAAAATATACCGTAAATACGGCTTTCAATACTTTCCCGGTAGAGATTGTCGACAATCAAACCAAATTCCTGCGTAACCGTCGCAAAGACGATACCGATGAGTCGCAAGACCGCATCTTCTCGCCGATGCCCGGTAAAGTAGTAAAGATTTTGGTGAATGAAGGTACTGAGGTTGAAGCCGGACAGTCGGTGATCGTGATCGAAGCAATGAAGATGCAAAGTGAATACAAGGTGAAAAAATCTTGTACGATCAAAGGTATTCTTGTGAAAGAAGGCGACGCTATCAACAGCGACCAGACATTGATCACCTTAAATTAATTTTTTGGCGCAGTGATTATGCGCCAGTTGTTAACATCCAAAGAAAATTCA
Source organism: Bacteroidales bacterium (assembly GCA_963668555.2). Taxonomy (GTDB): domain Bacteria; phylum Bacteroidota; class Bacteroidia; order Bacteroidales; family UBA7332; genus CAXXIC01. The sequence goes on along the minus strand of CAXXIC010000001.1, from coordinate 389,225 downwards.
AGGACATATGAGTCAGATTACCGATATACATGATAATTTTTTAGAGATAAATCGCATTGCCGAATTGGGTGGTGGTGCAGATAAAATCGAAAAACAACACCAAGCCGGAAAATTAACTGCCCGCGAACGTATCGATGTGCTATTGGACAGAGGTACATTTGTCGAAGTGGATAAATTCGTTGTGCACCAATGCACCAACTTCGGCATGGATAATACCAAAATTCCCGGGGATGGCATTGTTGCCGGATACGGAAAAGTAGATGGTCGTTTGACTTATGTTTATGCTTACGATTTTACGGTATTTGGTGGTTCGTTGAGCCGCACCAATGCCAATAAGATTGTGAAACTGCAAAAGATGGCTCTCAAAATGGGAGCTCCGTTGATTGCTTTGAACGATTCGGGTGGCGCCCGCATCCAGGAAGGTGTAGCCAGTTTGGCCGGCTATGGCGATATATTCTTCCAGAACACTATTTCTTCAGGCGTTATTCCTCAGATTTCAGTGATCTTAGGCCCATGTGCCGGTGGTGCATGTTACTCACCCGCATTGACCGACTTTATCTTCATGGTAAAAGATAAAAGCCACATGTTCGTAACCGGACCCGATGTGGTGAAAACGGTTACACATGAAGATGTGAGCAAAGAGGAATTGGGTGGTGCCGTAACGCATAGCTCGAAAAGTGGTGTAGCTCATTTTATGGGAAATACCGAAGAAGAGACCCTGATGATGGTGCGCGAGCTGTTGAGCTTCCTGCCCGGAAACAACATGGAAGATTCACCTGTAGTTCCGACAATGGACGATGTTACTCGTGAAGATGTCAGTCTGAATGAGATTGTCCCTGCCGATCCTAACAAACCATACGATATCAAAGAGCTTATTGAGGCTGTTGTTGATGATAATTATTTCTTCGAGGTAATGCCTTTATTTGCTCAGAATATCGTCGTGGGATTTGCCCGTATGGGTGGAAAAACTGTCGGTATTGTTGCTAATCAGCCGGCATTCTATGCTGGTGTACTGGATATTGATGCATCGGATAAAGGTGCTCGTTTCATCCGTTTCTGCGATTGCTTCAATATTCCTATCATTACATTCGAAGATGTCCCCGGATTCTTGCCCGGAACACTTCAGGAGCAAAACGGTATTATCCGTCACGGTGCGAAAATCGTTTACGCCTATGTGGAGGCAACCGTTCCTAAAATTACCATCATTACCCGCAAAGCTTACGGTGGCGCTTACATCGTAATGTCGAGCAAGCATACAGGTTCGGATGTGAACTTCGCTTACCCGAACGCTGAGATCGCCGTGATGGGCGCAGCAGGAGCTGTGAATATCCTTTACCGCAATGCTGACGAAGATGCCAAAGCGGCGGCTCTGAAAGAGTATGAGGAGATGTTCTCGAATCCTTACCGTGCTGCTGAGTTGGGTTATATCGACGAAATCATCCTGCCCCAGCAAACCCGTGCGAAAATCATCCAGGCTCTGGATATGACACATACAAAAATCCGGAGCAATCCGGCTAAGAAACACGGAAATATTCCGTTGTAATCAATCATCAGTTTACTTTTTCCAAAGGAAAAGCCTTTCGGGTCCGGAGACGGACTTTGAAAGGCTTTTTTTTGATCTGCATTTGCCTTAATGCTTGATAATCCATACTTTTGCACTCTTTAAGAAGATAAAACATTAGAGAATTCACAATATGATAACTCAGCAACAAATTAATTATTATAATTCTCTTCGCCCCGAAGAGCAGCATGTGTTGAAGATAGCAGCCATGAGGGCTCATCTTTTCTCCGTTTCGGATATTAATCCGGTCATAAAACTAAAGTATAAAATGCTGTCTGGCGAAGTGCTGACTATTCTGGAAAGAGGTGTTCAACATGGATTGTTGCGCTCCATTCCCGGCGGTCGGAATTATTTCAGTATCGAGCTGTCGTTTATGATTTATATTTTTCCCATGCTGAAAGACTTGACATCGGAATGGAAGCAGATAAATATCGATGGATACTACAATAGCGATCCGCTACGGGAATTTAGAAATATGCTCTATTACCTTCTTTATGATCAACAGACGTTTGTCAAGCTTCAGGAGCAAAATCTGAAATTTGGATTTAATCTTCACGTCTTCACTTATTTTGCCGACATATTCGATAATGAGGCTTATGAGAACGTGATCCCACTGCTTCATGGGGAAGTTTTAGGGATTATACTTTCACAAAAACTGGATCAGGCTTTCCTGAATCTGGGTTCGCTGACTGAGTTGCATCAGACCTATGAAAAGATAAAACTCCGGCTGTCGTCGGAGCAGATTCAGTACCTACCCAATCTTGACCAGCATGTCTACATGCAAAGTGGAAATTTTGCCAAATTGATTGAGGATGAGCTAAAGGCTAAACAATCCAATCCCAATTCGCAGGCCATTGAGGTGATGACCAAAGGGAATGTTGAGGCAGCATTGATCCTTTTAGAAAAAGGGCTAAAGATTCAACGTTCTCATTTAAAAGGCTCCCAGTTGCCAACGCTTCCGCATACCGCATTTTATTACCTGACTGCACTATTCTGTATTTCATCAGAAATTGCCACTCCGGTATTTCGGAAAATACTTAATGCATTAGATAAGAAAGCATATACACGATTTGATAATATCCTGAAAGCGGCAGTGTTGTATGGGCTGAATGAAAAACAGCGGCTTCCGGCTTCGATGAAACTCCTGAGCGAAAACGTACGGTCGGAGGCGATTTATATTGATAATCTGATGAGTACGTTGATGTATTATCTGATCGCTAAAGAGCCGGATGTCGCGGCATTTAAACATATATCTTCAACGATAAAAAGGGCTGCGGAAAGCGGATTTCTGGTTCTGGCTTATGAAGCCGCCTATGCCCTGAGGCAATGGAATACGGATGCCGAAAACGAGAAGTTGTACAATGAGCTGGCTGTGCGTCTCAATTATCAGCCGGTGTTGTCGCGTATTTCACGTCAGGAAGAGTGGGAGAAATCGCTCAATCTGTTGCTCGGAATGGGATTGGGGAAACCAGCCAAGGCAACAGCCACAGATGATGGTGTAAAAGCCCGGGTGATCTATTACGTGAATCCACAAAGCAACTATATCCAACCGGTCTTGCAGAGCCGTTTGATTAAAGGCGGTTGGTCGAAAGGCCGGAACATTGCTATGAAAACATTTTACCAAGGGACTGTGGAAGGTATGACCGAACAGGATTCCCGGATAGCTAAAACCATTCGGCGGGTGAATACCTGGAGTGGAGATGAGTATGATTTTACTTACAAAAGCATCAAGGAACTGATCGGACACCCCTATGTTTTCCTAAACGGAACGGTGGATGTTCCCGTCGAGTTGGTGGCTGCCCAACCGGTGATACAAGTGACGAAATCATCAAAGGGATATTCCCTCAAGACCGATATAAAAGATGCATCGGAAAGTTTCTTTATAGAAAAAGAGACCAATACCCGATACCGTATATATGATCTGACCCCCCAGCAACGACAAATCATAAACATTATACAGCAACAACAAATCATGGTTCCTGAGCAGGGCAAAGAGAAACTGGTGCAGCTATTGGGTGGATTCGGTGCTCACATGACCGTGCACTCCGACCTGCTGGCTACGCAAAGTGAACGCACCAACGTAAAAGAGGTGGAGGCCGATAATCGCATCCGCGTGCAGTTGTTGCCGTTGGGCGACGGGCTGAAAGCGGAATTATATGCTAAGCCCTTCGGATCACATCCCCCTTATTGCAAACCGGGCAAAGGCGGTAAAGTATTAATTGCCAATGAGCACGGCGAGCAGCTTCAGGTAAAACGTAATCTGAAACAGGAAACCGAATATGCTAACGCCCTGATGAACGACATCCAATCGCTCGAAAGCCTTGATGTTACCGATGAGTTGATCTCTTTCGATGAACCGTTGGATTCGCTGGAACTGCTTGACATCCTGACAGCCCATCAGGATAAATGTGTGGTGGAGTGGCCCGAGGGCGAACGTTTTAAGATAAAAGGTACGGTCAGCTTCTCCAATCTGAACCTGCGACTCAAAAGCAAAAGCAACTGGTTTGAATTGCAAGGCGAGCTGAAGGTGGATGAAAACACCGTGCTTACAATCCAGCAACTACTCGAACTGACCGACAAAGGTCATGACCGCTTTATCGAACTCGGACAAGGTGAGTTTTTGGCCCTGAGCGAACAGTTGAAAAAGCAGTTGCAGGAACTTCGTTCATTCTCCACTGTGGGAAAAGATGGGATGCACATCAATAAGTTTGCTTCTATGGCTTTGGGTGATTTCTTCGAAGATGTGGAGAATCTGAAAGTAGATAAAGCGTGGAAAGAGTTTCGTAGCCGGGTCGAAAAGGTGCAGCAGGCCGATATACCCGTTCCCGCCAATTTGCAAGCCGAACTTCGACCTTATCAGGAAGAAGGATTTCGATGGTTATCCCGTTTGGCAGAGTGGGAGGGTGGTGCTTGTCTGGCCGATGATATGGGTCTGGGGAAAACGGTACAAACGCTCTCCATCCTGTTACACCGTGCACAGTCCGGACCGGCATTGGTGGTTTGCCCCGTCTCAGTGTTGCCCAACTGGGTGAGCGAAACGGCCAAATTTGCTCCTACGCTTAACGTGAAAACGCTCTCAAACGGTAATCGCGAAGAGATACTCAAATCCCTTGAACCGGGCGATCTGCTGGTTACCTCGTACGGACTTTTGCAATCCGAAGAGAAAGCTTTGGCTAAAATTACGTTTGCCACCGTAGTGCTCGACGAGGCACACACGATCAAAAACTTTGCGACCAAAACCTCCAAAGCGGCTATGCAATTGCAGGCCAATTTCCGCGTGGCGCTCACCGGTACTCCTTTGCAAAACCATTTGGGGGAAATCTGGAACCTGTTTAACTTCATCAATCCGGGATTGCTGGGAACGATGCAGCATTTTACCGACATATTTATCAAGCCCGATAATGAACATGCCCGCAAGCATCTGAAAAAACTGATTACTCCGTTTATTCTTCGTCGCACCAAATCGGCGGTATTGGACGAACTTCCTCCTAAAACGGAGATTATAAAGAAGGTGCAACTGAGTGACGAGGAGATGGCCTATTATGAAGCGTTACGTCGTCAGGCGATATTTAATCTTGAAAATGACGACAGTCCGCAGGGGGCGAAACACCTGAAAACGTTGGCCGAGATCACCCGTCTGCGTCAGGCTTGCTGTAATCCGGCATTGGTGGATCCGGCAATTAATATCAGCTCAACAAAGCTTTCGACATTTCTGGAAATTGTCGGGGAATTGACCGAAAATAAACACCGCGCGTTGGTGTTCAGCCAGTTTGTGACCCACCTCGCTATAGTGCGCAAAGCACTCGATAAGCAAGGCATCAAATACCAATATTTAGACGGTTCCACCCCGATGGCTGAGCGCGAGAAGAGTGTGAAGGCGTTCCAGGGCGGTGAAGGTGAGCTTTTCCTCATCAGCCTGAAAGCGGGCGGATTGGGATTAAATCTTACTGCAGCAGATTATGTGATTCACCTTGATCCGTGGTGGAATCCCGCCATTGAAGATCAGGCTTCAGACCGTGCACACCGCTTCGGGCAGAGTCGTCCGGTTACAATTTATCGATTGGTGGCTGAGAATACAATCGAGGAGAAGATTATCCAACTCCACAATACCAAACGCGACCTGGCCGACTCGTTGCTCGAAGGCAGCGATCAATCGGCGAAGCTGTCGGTTACAGAATTGATGTCGCTGATTAAAGAGCGGGATTAGAATTCTGGTGCTACTTGCTATTATTTAGAACATTGCCTTTTGTGTCTGTGACGGACTTCGAAAGGCAATGTTTTTTGCATTGGAAAAATCAGGTTATGAGGATATTCCTTTAAATATTGTGGAAATAGCTTGAAAATCAACTAACTTTTATTTTATTTGTTCTAATTAAAATCCATATGCTTTATGAAAACTGCCATCATCTATACTTCGCACCATGGAACCACCGAAAAGGTAGCCCGCTTTTTGGCTGACAAATCTCCCGAAAATGTGGAACTGATTCCTTTGAAAAAAGAGAAAAGGCCCAATCTCGAAAGTTATGACCGCATTATTATTGGCGGATCTATTCATGTGGGATCTATTCAAAAGCAATTGAAAAAGTTTCTGGAAGCTAATTTGGAGCAGTTGTTGCAGAAAGAGATTGGCTTATTTATCTGCTGTATGGATCCGCATAAAGAGAAGCAGGAACTGGAATTTGAAAATGCTTACCCCGATGCTTTGAAACAAGCTGCCAAATCGAAGGCTGTTATGGGTGGTGAGTTTTGTTTCGATCGAATGAATTTTCTCGAAAAGCTGATCATCAAAAAAGTTTCGGGCGTTTCCGAAAGTGTTTCGCAAATAAACTGGGATGCAGCTCAACGCTTCCTGAATGAGATGAACAGATGAAACTCTTTTTTTAGAAAGTGCTTAATTAACCTTCAATCATTGAACAGAAAAAAGTTAGACTATGTTACAACTGAATCCGACGCCCCTGGTGATCGGATTTTTCATATCTGCCTATGAAAATGATATGATTATCTTTGCAAATGTAACATGTGTCAAAATGAATATAACTAATCAAACAACTATTACACCTGAAACTCCTGTGGCGGAGCTGGTGCTGTCCAATTCCTACGCAACTCTGATGCTGGAGCATTTTGGAGTAGATCTGATGCTTCAGGAAAAAAGTGTTTCTCAGGTGTGTGCTGAGTCGCAGATTTCGCTCGAGCTATTTCTAACAGTCGCACAATTATTCAATGGTCATCATAACTTCCCTAATCTAAGATTTCATCGTCAGGATGTGCAGCAGATTATTTTGTATCTGAGAAATTGCCACATTTATTATGTCGAAGAGAAATATCCGCAGATCAAGGCTTACATCCAGCTGCTAAAAAAGCTGAATCCCGCACCTGAGATCGTTTTGCTCGAACGTTTCTTTAAAGAGTATTTCAATGAAGTGCTTGAGCATCTTGACTATGAAAATACAACGGTGTTCCCTTATGTTTCAGGATTGCTGGAACAGATAGGCGGGCAAATGATTCCTGTGGAGCGCACCGGGTATTCTGTTTCCGATTATCGCGATCATCACGACAATATCGAGGAGAAGCTTTCGGATCTGAAAAATCTGTTGATTAAATATCTCCCGGCGCAAAATGATAGGCAGGTGCGGCGCAAGTTATTATACAGCCTTTCGGAGCTGGAGTTTGACCTCCATATCCATTCGGAAATCGAAGATTTGATTTTAGTACCGCTTGTAGAGCAGATCGAAAAAGAATTAAAACGGAAGCATGAGAAATAATCAAATACACATCATACTGGCCGAAACGTCCTCCATCATACAGGCGGGATTAGTAGACCTGCTTTCGACAAGCGGATTAATCATCAAGTGGTACGAAGCAGAAAGCTTTGCCGAAGTACAGCGTCTGATACAGATGCATACGATCGATCTGGTGATTATAAATCCGCAACTGGTGATCAATCTCGAAAAGAATCTGCAATCGTTAAGGAACGATGAAGATCATGTAAAATGGATCGCATTGGTTTACGCGCTTTTCGACTCCTCAATTTTAGGGATGTTCGATTCCGTAATTCAGCTGAATGATTCGCCCGAAACAATTACATCCCTGATTCGTCGAATCATTGATGAGGATAAAGTTGAGGAGTCCGTTTCCCGACAACCATTATCAGATCGTGAGATCGATGTGCTGAAGCTGTTGGTAACCGGATTTTCCAATAAGGAGATCGCAGATAAACTTGCGATCAGTACTTATACTGTTATTACTCATCGTAAAAATATTACCCAAAAAACCGGAATCAAGTCAGTCTCGGGACTGACCATTTATGCCGTAGTGAAAGGGATAATAACGCTGAATAATCTGCCGGAATAGCTTTTCTCCCCATAATAGGGGATGGAATGGGGCAAATTTCATCATTTTAAGGGATTGTTCATGTTATAGGAATGTTGCAATTTTGCATTATGAACAACAACTAAATTCGCTGATGAAGATAAAAGCACTTCTGATAACCATTGTTTCTTTTGTTTTTTTAATAGTTTCACTAAACGCAATTGAAAATATAGAGTTGACAAATTCTCCATTTTCGGTAGAAGGCTCTTATGTCGGTGAAGGAGTGGCAAATTTTTCCGGTGGGATAAAAACTGGTACAGCCTATCTGGGTATGGCTACTATTCGAATGGGTTTTGATGCCGAAAAAGCTAAACTGTGGAAAGGTGGATTCTTTTTTACCAATCTGGCCAATACGCACGGGGATAAACCTTCCGAAACGATGATAGGGGATTTTCAGGTCGCTTCGAATATTGAAGCCGGTGACCATACTTATATTCAGGAGCTTTGGTATGCTCAACAGTTGAGAAATCTGAAAATTATCGTTGGATTGCAAGACCTGAATGTCGAAATGGCAAATTCAGAACATGGCGCACTCTATCGAAACAGCTCTTTCGGGGTACATTCGACAATTTCAAATAATGTGCCGGCACCAGTTTTTCCGTTAACATCTCCCGGGATCACTTTTTCCTGGAATTTTTTACCAAAATGGAACTGGCATACGGCTATCTACGATGGCACTCCGCTTGATTTCGACCGTAATCCTCACAATCTGATCTGGAATTTCAGCCCTCAAGACGGAGTTCTTATTGTTAATGAACTTCAGCGGGAAGCCATTTTCTATGATCATCCCAAAGGTAACTACAAATTAGGCTCTTACTTTCACGATCATAAGCTGACCGATCAGGAGATTGCTGATGGGCTGTCGGGTGTCAACTACGGTTTTTATGCGGTAGCGGATCAAATGATTTGCGAAAAAAACGAAAAACAGGGAATCGGGATTTTTGCACAAGTAAGTTTTAGCCCCAAAGTTCAGAACGATCATTCGTATTATTTTGGAGGTGGAGTAAATTGTTATGGTATTGACAAAAGAGAAAATGATGTGTTGGGATTAGCTGTGGCACATGCTGGATTTCGTCACGAAAAGAAAGAAGAAACCATTATTGAACTTACATATAAAGCCGTATTGGGCGAATATATCTATCTTCAACCTAATTTTCAATATATTATCCATCCGGCAGGAACTGGTGAGGTGTTGAAGAATGCCTCTGTGGTTACTCTTCGTTTCGGATTAAATTTTTAAGGTAAAAAGAACATGGAAGAACAATTGATAAAAACACAATATTTGTCGGAATTGCAAACCGGAGAGGAATGCGTGATCACTAAAGTGCTCGGGCACGGGGCTTTTCGTCGTCGCATTACCGAGATGGGTTTTGTAAAAGGCAAAAAAGTCAAAGTAATCAAAAATGCACCTCTGCAGGATCCTGTAGAGTATGAAATAATGGGCTATCACGTATCATTGCGCCGTAGCGAGGCGAAATTGATTGAAGGTGTTCAGCTCAGCGACAGCGAATCGGTGGGTAAGAGTATTTACAGTGGAACATTTGCTTTGGAGGCTATGCGTACCATTCAGGAGCAAACGAAAGTAATTAACGTAGCTTTGGTAGGTAATCCGAATTGCGGAAAGACATCGTTATTCAATTTTGCTTCAGGCTCGCACGAAAAGGTGGGAAACTACAGTGGTGTGACTGTGGATGCCAAAACTGCAGTATTGCAACTGAACGGATATACCATCAATATTGTCGATTTACCGGGAACCTATTCTATCACAGAGTATACGCCAGAGGAACTTTACGTTCGCGAGCATATTTTCAACGAAATGCCCGACGTGGTGGTGAATGTGGTGGATGCCTCAAACCTCGAACGAAACCTTTTCCTCACTACCCAACTGATCGACATGAACATCAAGGTGGTGATGGCGCTCAATATGTATGACGAGTTGGAGCGTTCAGGTGCGAAGTTTGATTACGAGTATATGGGGAAGATGATCGGTATTCCGATGATCCCCACGGTAGCAGCCAGAGGTCGGGGAATCGATGATCTTTTTACTCGTGTTATCGAGGTATTTGAAGATAAAGATCCGATTATTCGTCACATTCATATCAATTATGGTGAGGAAATCGAAGAATCAATTAAACGAATTCAACCGGAAATCTGGAAAAATGAGGAAATAGCAGACCGTTATTCCACAAGGTTTTTATCTATAAAGCTTTTGGAAAATGACCGCATATTCCGTCACATGATCAATGAACTGCCCAATGGAAAAGTGATTCAGGAGTTGGTGGCTAAAGAGATCCATCGTCTTGAAAAAATGTATAAAGAGCCTGCCGATACGGTGATAACTGATGCGAAATACGGTTTTGTGGCGGGTGCAATTAACGAAACTTTGACTCCGGCCGTTGAGGAGAAACGCAAACGTACAGCAGAACTAGACAACCTGTTGACGCACAAAATTCTCGGATTTCCCATCTTTATATTCTTCATGTGGTTCATGTTTCAGACTACCTTTACGCTGGGAAGTTATCCCATGGGCTGGATCGATGCAGGAGTTACTTGGTTTAGCAACGCAGTCGCAGCATTGATGCCAGATGGTTCATTGCGCGATCTTATTGTCAACGGAATGATCGGTGGAGTAGGTGGGGTAATAATATTTTTGCCCAATATCCTGCTACTATTCTTCTTCATTTCATTGATGGAAGATACCGGATACATGGCTCGATCGGCCTTTATCATGGATAAGCTGATGCACAAAATCGGTCTGCACGGAAAGTCATTTATCCCGTTATTGATGGGTTTTGGTTGTAATGTACCTGCGGTAATGGCAACCCGTACATTGCAAAGCAAGAAAGACCGTCTACTGACGATGTTGATTACTCCGTTTATGTCTTGCAGTGCCCGCCTTCCGGTGTATGTGTTGTTGATCGGAGCTTTCTTTCCCAAAAATCAGGGGCTGGTGCTCTTCTCCATATATGTGATCGGAGTCTTGATAGCTGTGGTTTCGGCTTTTGTGATGAAGAAGACATTCTTTGCTAAACGCGAAGAGCCCTTTGTGATGGAGTTGCCGCCTTACCGTGTTCCGACGCTGAAAAATACCACCATTCACATGTGGCACAAAGCGGTGCAATATCTGAAAAAAATGGGGACAGTGATCCTGACAGCCTCGGTGTTGATCTGGGCATTGAGCTATTATCCCAAAAATATATTTTTCTCGAAAAACTACGATGCGATGGTGACTCAGGTTGAGAAATCCGCAGAGTTGTCGAACGATCAGAAGTCAGCGAAGGTAAATGAATTGCTACTCCAAAAAGAGGCGGAGCGTCAGGAAAAGAGTTATATCGGTCAGATAGGTCACGCTATTGAACCGGCGTTACGTCCGCTTGGATTTGATTGGAAGATCGGAGTGAGTCTGGTGACGGGACTTGCGGCCAAAGAGATCGTGGTGAGCACCATGGGGATTCTCTATCAGGCTGATTTGAGTGCCGGTGAAACCTCTGGCCATTTGAAGAAAAAGCTGATCGAGCAGGTTCATAATACAGGTGATCATATCGGTGAACGTGTTTTTAATCCGTTGGTAGCTTATGGCATGATGATATTCATCCTGATCTATTTCCCCTGTATTGCGGTGATTGCGGCTATTCGCAAAGAGGCCGGTTGGGGATGGGCAACTTTTGCGATGGTCTATACGACCGCGACAGCATGGATATTATCGTTCCTTATTTATCAGATTGGTAGTTTGTTATTATGAGAATTTTATATCTCTGTCGGGGGTAAAAACAATTAAAAACATGAATCAGGAAATAATAGTAATTATAATAATCGCACTAGCTGTAGTCTATGTCGGATATCTTATATATCGTAAAATACATCGTAAGCAATCAGCCGACGCTTGCGATTCGGGTTGCGATGGTTGCGGAGCTGACTGCTCTTTGAGGGATATCAAAAAGGGTTCTTCTCAGGTTAATAAGCATTGATTATTTTGGAATAAATAAATTGATTTGAATTTGAGCCTCTCCGCAAAAGTGGAGAGGCTTTTTTATTTTTAAGCAGAAAGGATTATATTGATGTCTCAGAATAATTCACTACTTTAAGCAGAGATTTTGATTTAAATGTTGGTGCTGTTATAGGGGATTAATCTTCCAGTATGGATGAGTTTGTTATTTGTCTCATTTGTTGTTTTCTATTTTATATTGTGTCTTTTTTGCGTTTTTAATTGAATTGATACGGGTTTTTAATATTAATAAATATGTAATTAACTCAATAAAAAAAAATGTAATGTAATATGTGTAAAATAAACCAAATGCTCTGGTCGAATCCTGAACATTTCATTTTTAGGCCTGTTTTCATAAATAGACAAGCTGTTGTTCTTAATATAAATATTACTTTCTTTGAGTTCTAAGTTTAAGGAAAGCAGAGATATTGATCATTTTGCATTCTTATTTTTCTAATTAAAGGAATGTGTTTTTATTAACGAAAGATTTTTGTAAATGAATGTCTAGCAAGTCTGTTTACTTACTGTTGTGTATCTGACTTATCTTAAAAAAAGAGTGGACTTATCACCGGTGGGTGATGTTAATTGTAAAAACTGTGGCCTTTATTTGTATTATACACTATATTTATTTCCTCTAATAATATGAGAATTTCAGATTTTAACCTAAATCTTTCTTTCCTGGTATAAATAAAGTGATGCTAGAAGCTTTTTTCTTTAGTTTTGGTGATCGGAAATAGATAGTATTTCTGACGGGGGATAATATATTTCTGTTTTGAAAGTCTTCGAGGAATTTAATATTTAATAATGTGTTAAGGGAGATCTTTCTTCAAAAAAGCAAAAAGGTATAGGCTGTGTCACTTATAATATTGCGTCAGAGTCAATGTCTTTCAATGAAGTGTTTTGTATAGTATATTTTATTTTTGTACGGTTATATTTAGAGTAAGTACCAATACCTATTTGTAGTTAATTGTGATTGATATGTGCTCAGTGTATTGACCTAGTTTGATTAGTAAGTGATCTTTACCTGATCTCATGCAGCATTACCGATTTATTGCAGATTTGAGTTAGTTTGGAATTAGCATTGTTGAATTATAATCAGGTTAATATGGAAACAATTAGTCGTACCTCTTACGTGAGCGTCGTAAAGAAACAACCATGCTCATACGCACATAACCTATCCATGAAAAGAACATTTGATTTTGTATTTTCGCTTATAGTTCTTTTTCTTATATTTCCGATTGTATTTATTGTTGTTGCTCTACTCATCAAATATTCTTCACCCGGTCCTATATTTTTTAAACAGAAAAGGACCGGATTAGATGGTGCGGATTTCTATTGCTACAAATTCAGGACAATGGTAGTTAATAAAGAGGCTGATACTTTACAAGCCCATGCAAATGATCCTCGCAAAACGAAAATAGGTGATTTCTTAAGACAAACCAATATTGATGAACTGCCGCAGTTTATTAATGTGCTCAAGGGTGAGATGTCAGTAGTTGGACCACGTCCTCACATGCTTAAACATACATATGATTATTCAGCATTAATAGCAAATTACATGGATCGCCATGTAATGAAACCAGGTATTACCGGTTGGGCACAGGTTAATGGATTACGTGGAGAGACCCGTAGACTCGAACAAATGGTGAATCGTGTGAATGCAGATTTGTGGTATATTGAAAACTGGAGTTTGGGATTGGATCTTAAGATTATATTATATACGATTTGTAGTTTTGTAAAGCCGGATAAAAATGCATATTGAAATGGAATTTGAATATATAATTCAAGACTAAATTAAAACGGGTATTGGCAATATACCGTTATCAAGTGTCGAATCTCGCCCTTCGTCCATTTTCGGGGGGCTTTTTTGTATATTTATTTATAATGACAGCAGAGAGGTTTTTGAATAAGCAATGTTATTTCTACTTTGAATTAATTTTGTTTAAACGACAAGCCTTGACTATTCTTTCTTTCCCGAATATATCTTTTACAATTTCAATCTGAGAGTATCCTAAGTTTTCAAGCATTTCTGCGGTTTGGCTACCGAAGCGTTCGTTGATTTCAAAGTAAAGTTTTCCTTCGTTTCGAAGCAACGAAATACCCAGTTCTGCAATTCTTCGATAGAAGCGCAAAGGATCATTATTAGGAACAAAGAGTGCTAAATGAGGCTCGTATTGCAATACATTGCAATGCATTGTCTCAGCTTCTTCTTCGCATACATAAGGCGGATTGCTAACAATAATATCAAAACGAGAAGAATGTTCATTAGGAGTTTCTTTCAAGACATCAATAAGTCGGAAGTATACGTCTGAACTATTTATCCTGGAATTTTCTTCTGCAATCGACAATGCATTTGTGGATACATCCCAAGCCTCTGCTTTTGCCAGTGGTAGTCTTTTTGCCAGAGAAATGGCAATACATCCGCTACCGGTACCGATGTCAAGCAAAGATAGACCGGGAGCTTGATTTTCATGGAGTATCAGGTCTACTAGCTCCTCTGTTTCGGGGCGGGGGATTAAAACACCCGGTGCAACCTTGAAAGTCATGCCGAAAAATTCCGTTTCACCAAAAATATATTGAATTGGTTCTCCGAGTTGAAGCCGGTGCAGCATTTGCTCCAGCTCCTCACGTTTTTCCAGCAATAAATCTTTATTTTTGTACATTAAAATATCAGTGCGGCTTATTCCGCAGACTTTTTGTAGCAATTGTTTGGCCAATGCGTCGATTTCTTGGGTTGGGTAAAGATTGTTCAGCAGCTGGTGAGCCAGTTCGAAGAATTGTTTCATTGGGTCGACATAACGTTTAGTTCTGCAAAGATAGTAAACTTTAGAATCGAAAGTCATAAGTAAAAGTTTACACGAAATATTCCAGGCTCAAATATTGAACAATGAAAATAGAATCCATCGTTTTTTGAATACTACTTAAATTGATAGTAAAGTTATTTGATGAAAATGGGAACTCACAGATTGAAGTACCTTGAGCTTCTGTGTGTTTCACTGATTAATACTAAAAATAAAGATGCAAATCGAAGAGAAATATTTGTGGCGATGTTTGCAGTTGGCTGCACATGCACGGGGAACTGCAGCTCCAAATCCAATGGTGGGGGCAGTAATTGTTCATAACGGTAAGATTATTGGAGAAGGGTATCATACATTTTGTGGATGTGCGCATGCAGAAGTGGAAGCTATTCGTTCTGTGAAAAATCAAGAGTTGCTAAAAGAATCGACCATATATGTCAGTTTGGAACCCTGTTCTCATTATGGAAAAACACCTCCCTGTGCCAAGTTAATTATAGAGAAGCAGATTCCGCGGGTTGTTGTTGGAACTTACGATCCTTTTCCCGCCGTATCTGGTCGAGGGGTGAAGATGATTCGCGAAGCCGGGAGGGATGTTTATGTCGGAGTGTTGGAGGATGAATGCCGGGAATTGAATAAGCACTTTTTCTGCTTTTTGGAACGCAAACGCCCCTACATTGTGCTGAAATGGGCACAAACCCGTGATGGTTTCATTGATAAGGCCAGAGATGCAGAATCAGCTCCTTGTCCGACTCCGATATCAAACGAATTGACTCGTATGCACGTTCATAAACTCCGGTCAGAAGTAAAATCAATATTGGTGGGAACAAATACAGCGATAAAAGATAATCCCTCGTTAACCGTACGTTACTGGTCAGGTGACCATCCTGTACGTCTGGTTCTTGACAGGCAGTTGCGGATTCCTTCTCATTATCATTTGTTTGATGGAAGTGTGCCAACATTGATCTTTACCGAGAAAGAGGCAGAATCGCGTTATCATTGTGAATATATCCGCGTTAATTTTACGAATAAACTTTTGGAACAAATTCTGGAGACGCTTTATAACCGGAAGATACAATCGGTATTGGTCGAAGGTGGAAGACAACTATTGCAAGCTTTTATCAATGAGAATCTTTGGGACGAAGCGCAGGTGGAAGTCGCTGATATTTGTTTTGGCACCGGAGTTTATGCTCCTTCGATATGTGGTGCAGCTGAAAGTTCAGAGAAAGTGTTAAATTCGGAGATGCAATATTTTAGGAATGTGAGGTAGTTGAATAGCTAAAAAAACTCATAACTTTTCCAGAATTCTTAAGTTGGAAAAGTTATGAGTTTTTAAAGACTAAGTGACATTGAATTATTCTTCAACTTTAACTGTTCTGCTACCGTCTTCATTTGTTGTGATTGTGACAGCTACACAATCACCGGGTAATAATTCTTCTATTTTTTCAGGCCATTCAATAAAGCAAAGCGCTCCACTGTAGAAATAGTCGTCGTAACCCAGATCATAAGCTTCCTCAATCTTATTGATACGGTAGAAATCGAAGTGATAGATCAGTTCTCCTGTTTCGGATCGGTACTCGTTGATAATGGCAAAGGTCGGTGAGTTAATCACATCTTCTACTCCCAACACTTCGCAGATTGCTTTGATAAAAGTCGTTTTGCCGGCACCCATATCGCCATAAAAAGCAAAAACTGTATGGTCGCCCATGTTTTCAATAAAAGTCCGGGCAGCTTCGTGGATTTGATCTAGTCCGGTAATTTTAATTTCCATCATTTTTTTGGTTCTAAAGTAATAAATGGGATAAGCATCTCTTCCATCGAAATTCCTCCGTGCTGGAAAGTGTTTTTGTAGTATCCCGCATAATAGTTATAGTTGTTAGGGTATGCGAAAAAGTCATCGTTCATTGCAAAAATGTAGGTAGAGCTAACATTCGGGGAGGGTAGTCCCAATTTCTCCGGATTCTTTATCTCATAAACTTGTTTGGGATTGTAATTGAGGTTCTTTCCTACTTTGTATCGCAAGTTGGTATTTGTATTGCGATCACCGATTACCTTTATCGGATTCTCTGCCCGAATGGTTCCGTGGTCTGTAGTCAGGATTACTTTGTACCCTTTCTCGGCTAATTGACGGAATAATTCTGAAGTAGAAGAGTGCTTGAACCATGATTCGGTGAGTGACCGATAAGCTGCTTCCGAAGATGCCAATTCTCGAATCATTTTAGACTCTGTACGAGCATGCGATAACATGTCGATAAAGTTTAGAACTACTACATTGAGTTGACTCTTTTCAATCTCGGAGAGGTTTTGTAAAAGACGGTCGCCAGATTGGGAGTCATTAATCTTATTGTATGAGAAGGTGTATTTTTTGCGAAAACGATCAATTTGGGTCTGGATTAACGGCGATTCATTGAGGTTTTTACCTTCTTCCTCTTCTTCTTCTACCCAAAGTTCAGGGAACATTTTTTGTATTTGAAGCGGCATCAATCCCGAGAAGATTGCATTTCGGGCGTATTGAGTAGCCGTTGGTAAGATGCTGTAATAGAGTTCTTCTTCAAAGTTGTAGTATTCCGACAGATGGTTTTTAATCACATTCCATTGGTCGAGACGGAAGTTGTCAATCAAGATGAAGAACACTTTTTCCCCCTCATCGAGTATTGGAAAAACGCGCCGTTTAAATAAGTCAGGGCTCATCATCGGACGAGTGTCCGGATTCAGAATCCATTTCTCGTAGTTATTTTTGAGAAACTTAGCAAAAGCTGAATTGGCTTCTTTTTTCTGCATTTTCAGTAAATCGTCCATCTTGTTTTGAGCTTGTTCGAGCTCCAATTCCCAGTAAACCAGTTTTTTGTAGACGACCATCCAGTCAAAATAGGTAAACGAATCATTGATCTGCATTCCTATTTTGTTGAATTCCTGCTGATAGCTGTGTGTGGTCGTTTCGGAGATTATATCTTTCTTATGCACATATTTTTTGATGCTCATCAAGATCTGGTTGGGATTGACAGGTTTGATCAGGTAGTCAGCAATTTTACTGCCAATAGCCTGATTCATGATGTTTTCCTCTTCGCTCTTGGTGATCATTACCACCGGTACCGATGGGTTGATCTCTTTGATCTGTGCCAGAGTTTCAAGTCCGCTCAAACCCGGCATGTTCTCATCCAGAAAGATCATGTCGAAGTTTTCTTCCCGGCAAAGGTCAATAGCATCCCGGCCATTGGAAGCGGTTACCACTTCATAGCCTTTTTCTTCGAGGAAAAAGATATAAGGTTTAAGCAAATCAATTTCATCGTCTGCCCAGAGTAAACGGTCTTTTTTCATTCTTTTTTTATTAGTCGTATGTCTCTTAACTTATTGAAATTCGCCAATCTTTCTTATTTTCCAGACGAGAAATTCTTCTCAAAGAAAATAAAATATTCGTCGAAACTCCGGCCTTTTAATAAACTTTCGAAATTCTTCTCAGATATCAATACCGTCTTCAACTGTGACGGTAAGCGATTGGCAATGCCTTTGGGGCCAAAAAGGCGTTGTCGATATATTTTGGCCTCATCAAAGGTGTTGAAGCCTTTTACGCGCAGTAAGCCAATGCCCTGCAGGGGAAACATATCCATATCGAAATCGCGAATGGCAAAGTTTGTAAAGTTAAATCCAGCAACTTCATAGATCAACCGGTTGTTGTAGGTCGAATCAGCCGGATATACAAAGAGCATCAGGTGTGGGCTGATAGGATCGATAGTAAACTCAGCTTTACTTTCAGTTGTAGTCGATGAAGATGTTGTTGTAGCATTTAGCTGTGTGCTCCAGATATCGGTTTTGACTTTCTCGCTGGAGATCTGTTTTCCCTGAACCAGATTTGACATCATAGAACCTGCAAGTTCGCTAACGTCGGCCTGAGGGTATTTCTCGAGTAATTCATTCAATGATTTTCGGAACTCGGCGTTTTTCTTTTCAGAAATATAAGTCAAAGCATTCAGAAACATAAACTTAGGAATAAGCTTAGATAATGGCGCTTCCTTTTTTACACGCTCTAAAGCTTGGCGTACAATTTGCATGTTGTTATGCAGAAATGCCTGATAGGTTTGATTGTATAAACTGTCGATGACCATTGTTTTCTCTTTGTAGGTAGTCAGGTAAGCCGGATCGGAGAGTCCGACAGCATACTTACTTTGCGGAAATTCGCTGATAATCTTGTTTTTGTATACTTCAGTCTGAGCTGCATCGTTTTGCATTTGTGCAATCAGATAGAGGTTGTAATATACATCAATCTTGTTTGCCGTGTTTGGATAACGGTTCAATAATTGATTATAAGTTGTTACACTCAAAGGATAGTCTTCCAGACGGTTTTGATAAACCAAAGCCATATTGTACAAGCCTTCACTTACAATGTTATTTGCGTTTTGGAGCTCTTCCGGCGTGGAAGGGATCTGTTGCAGATAGAATTTCGGACTCTTGGGGTCGGAAACAATTTCGATTTGAGTAGAATCTTTTTTCAGGACATCAGCAATTGTACTCGCTGTTTGTTTTTCGGCATTCTCTTGTTCACCAAATACGTATGCGCTTTTATTACGACGGCGCCAGTTATCTTCGAGTTTTCGGCTGCCCCAGCGGCTTTGAAAGTCTGCTTTTCCTTTATTTACACTGGCGGTATTGTAGAAATACCATGATTTATCGTTACTGCCGGCTGTTGAGACACCTCCTCGTTGAGGCATTCTGCCGGTTGCAAAATCGTTGGCAGCCTCTTCTTTGTGTTGAGCCATCATTTCACTCATCTTTTCACGTTCAAGCTGATCTTTTTCCGCTTTTTCTTTTTTGTTAAGTTCAGTAATGATTTTCTCTACGGCTTTCAGTCTGGCGGTTTCGTCGAGCGATGCCATATGTATTAAACTGTCTTGCAGATGTACGCTTTGGTAGTGTACAATCAGTTCATCCAAAGCATCTGAACGTTTTGATAAACGATCATAATCAGGGTGGTCTTTCGTTAAGGAGGCTAATGCTCCGCCATAACAAGGCTGAGCTTCGGGATATTTTTTCTTTTCGAAATAAAGGTCGCCCAGTTTTATCTGAACCAGAACTTTCTGATTCACATTCTTTTTGCTTTTCTCAATTGCCAGTATGAAATTTTTAATAGCGTTGACGCTATCTTTTTGTGAAAGATAGATATTTCCGATCGCGTAATATAGCTGATCCTTATAATCTTTGTATTTTAGACTACGGATCATGCCGGTTAATTTTTTCAATGCGCCGGCTTTATTACCAGTTGGCATGCTTTCTGTTTGGCGAATACGTGCAGCAAATTCTGTTTCGTAGGGGGGCGACGATTTGATAACCTTTTTGAATGCTTCAAATGATTTCGTTTTATCGCCGGAAAGTTCGTAGATCTGTCCCAATAGAAAGTTTAGACGATAATGTTGTACTTTATTCTTTTCGTTTGTCAAAGCCAATTCCAGAAAAGGTGTAGCCTCTTTAATCAGTTTTTGTTTCAACTTTAAATCGGCTTGGGTTTGGCAATAGAGTGAAAGAAGTGATTTCGAAGCATTATTCTGCCTGATTTCCTTCTGGATATCTTCAAGTTTGATTTTACTCAAAACATCTTCCGCTTCATAGAGTTGGTTTTGTTCTACATTGCAACGTGCGTTCCAGATTTGTGCCTCTTTTACTGTTAAAGGGAGATTACGGAAGTGGCGGGTGATATAGGTGAAAGTTGATGACGCAGCGTCGAAGTCACCTTTGAAAAATTGCGCCTTAGCCATCAATAACCAGGCATTATGAAGGTATGGATTATACTCCTCAGTGAGTTGCCATTCGCGGTATTTGTTACCGCTTCTGACTCCAGTAAAGGTCGGTTTGATTTTTATGGAATGCGTTTTTATAGCCTTTTGGCACTTTTCGATTGTGCGGTCGAATTCATTGTTTGTCTTGCCATTTAAAGCACCCACCGGGTGAACAGGTATAAGGCGGGTGTAGTCGTCGGTGAAATTTTGTAATTGGTTTTGAGAGGCTTTCAGGAAATTCTGATTGCCGTTGTAATAAACATTATAACGGGTTGTTAATCCTTGGTAAAAACGAGATGTGACGGTGTTTTTATTGGTTGAACAGCTGCTTAACAATGCAATGCAAAGCAGTGTCGTTCCATAGATGTATAGGATGATCTTTTTCAACGTATTCTGGTTTTATAAAGTAAACAGAGATCCTCTTTAAATATTGTAAGTTGATAATGCAAACTTACATATTTTTAAGGAGAATACCTTGCGTTTCGAAGATAAGTTTAGGCTTACATAAGCGTGGAAAAGTATAGTTTTTAGCCCTGAAAGAATAAGGGCGATTGTATTTTTGCAGTTCAAATATCACTATATTTAATCATTAGAATGAAGTGTTATCCGAATAGTTTTGTTATTGGGGAATAGTGGATTTTGCTCAGAATGAATTAACTTTGCGCAAAACTTTGTTATGCTTCGAAGGATTTTTATATTTAAAATAGCGGTTACCCTCTTAGTTATATTCTTGTTTTCGTTGATTCCTACAACGAAAGCACAAGGATTCAAAGTCGTTATCGATGCCGGACACGGAGGTCAAGATCCCGGTGCCATGGGGCATTTTTCGAAAGAGAAAGATATAAATCTCAGCGTTGCTTTGCTTTTGGGCGAAATGATCAAGACCAGAAATCCCAATGTGAAAGTGATTTATACGCGTGATGATGATTTTTTTGTAGAATTACAGGAGCGTGCGAATATCGCAAATCGCTCTAAAGCTCAATTGTTTATTTCGATTCATACAAACGCTTCGAAAAGTAGTGTTGCAAATGGAACAGAGACTTATACACTCGGGTTGCGCCGGTCTAATGAAAATCTGGAGGTTGCCAAACGAGAAAATTCGGTAATTCTTCTGGAAGATAATTATAAAGTAAAATACGAAGGCTTTGATCCAACTTCTTCCGAGTCATACATCATGTTTGAGATGCTTCATGATCGTTTTCTGGATCAAAGTATTTCGATAGCCTCTAGTGTGCAAAAAGAGTTTCGTCAGTATGATTTTGTTGACCGGGGAGTCCGTCAGGATGTTTTCCTCGTTTTGCGTAATACTGGCATGCCGAGTATATTGGTGGAATTGGGTTATATCTCCAATCGCAATGAGGAGGAATTGTTGAATTCCAAATCAGGTCAGCAAAAGTTGGCGAATGCTATATACAATGCGTTTTCTCAGTTTAAAAGAAACTATGATAAGCGTCAAGGTGTAGTTAGTATAGAGCCCACGATACCTTCACGGAAAGATACTGCGGTGCGCGAGAGTACCATGGTTTCAAAGCGTCACCCCATTGATAGTATTATTTATAAAGTGCAGATTCTGGCAACTCCTTATAAGTTGAAATCTAATTCTCCGGAGTTTAAAGGGGTATCGAATGTGGATTTTTACCAAGAGAAAGGAAGGTATAAATATACTATTGGCAATACTAGCGATATTGACGAAATAAACCGTTTGAGAAAGGAATTATCTGTAAAGTTTAAAGATTGTTTTGTAGTCGGGTATAAGAACGGAGAAAAATTTATTGTAAAATAGAGAGCCGGACTTTGTAAGCTAAATTGTATATTCTAGATTGTTGTATGCAATAATTTATTGTCCGTGGTATATTTTCCAAATTAAAATGAAGGGTGTATTTTGCCGGATTCTTTAGAATATAATCTACAAATTAAATAATAACGCACGGTTCTGGGTAAGATCTATGTAAATATCGGGAGATTGTCATACAATCTTCGTGCGTAATAATGTATAAAAATAAGAAACGACATATGAAAAATTTGACCAAAGAGGTGAAAATCGGTTTTGCTGCTATTCTTAGTTTACTGTTGCTATATTACGGTATAAACTATCTGAAAGGAATAAACCTGATGAAGCCTGCTAATTATTATTATATTGTGTTTGAAGATGTAACCGGACTTACCGTTTCCAGTCCGGTCTATATCAATGGCTACAAGGCAGGATTAGTTCGTTCATTAGAATATGATTATGCCAATCCCGGTCATGTCATCGTAGAGATTGCCATGGATAAAGAGTTAAGCATTTCAAAAGGAACTACAGCAGAGTATCGTTCAGATCTGATGGGGACGGCAGCGGTAAATCTGACCCTTAATCTTCAGAATCGAGACTGTTTTATTCCCGGAGATACATTACCCAATAAGCAAAATGTCAGTTTAATGCAAAAGGTAGAGAAGGATGTAGTGCCCAAATTAACGCAGATTATGTCTCGGATGGATACTGTATTGGCTGGATTGCAGGCTGTAGTACAAAATCCCGCTTTGAATCAATCAATAAATAATCTGGAAGCGACTACTTCTGAATTAAGCAAAACTTCAGCATCTCTTAATAAGATGATGTCTAACGATGTGCCAGTAGTGATAGGTAACCTTATAACTATGAGTAAAGATTTTACTGCTGTAAGTGGCAATCTCAAACAAGTGGATTTTGCCCGTACTATGATCTCTGTGGACTCGACATTGAATAATCTTAAGACACTTAGTTCAAAGTTAAATCGCTCTGATAATACCCTCGGATTGTTAATACGTGATCGCTTGCTATATGATAATTTGTCGGCGACAGCTGGCAGTGCAAACCAGTTGATCATCGACCTTAAAGAGAATCCAAAGCGCTATGTGCATTTCTCTGTTTTTGGACGTAAATGACTTTTGCTATTTAGACGTGTTCTATATTAGTGTTTGGGGGTGTAATAGAGTAACGAGTATGTAATAACCCCCCTAGTAATAAGCGTTTCAGCTGGTTTTTCTATTTTGTGTTCTATGGCGTGTTAAAATAGATTGCTTTTTTAATGGCTTGTATTATAGGAATATAACAATTTGTAAATGCCTTGTGTAATTGTTAAACCGAGCTTTTGTAACTGCCTGAAATTAAAACTGATATTTTAAACTGTGAAAAGTCAAATAAAATCAGCCTTTTTTTATCAGAAAAATAAGCTGAAATTTGCAGTTCGAAGTTGGAAAAGAAAATTGTTTTTTAATTATGAAGTTAACTCATACGGAAATCTGGGAAAGGTGCCTTCAGATCATTAGAGATAATGTCACTGAAGCTGCTTATAATACCTGGTTTGTACCTATCGTACCTCTGCAATATAAAAATAAAGAGTTGTTGATTAGGGTTCCCAGTCCGTTCTTTTACGAATATCTTGAAGAGAAATTCATTGCTTTGCTCCAAAATACGATCCATCGGGTTGCGGGTCCGGAGACTAAGTTAATGTATCGCGTTCTGGTCGAAAATGAGTCTAAGACGACATTCGATTGGGAGGGGGCTCCTGGATATACAGATAAAAAGAAACCTGCCGCACCAAAAGATCTGAAGCGTATTCCGGATCCTTTTGCACAGCGTGTGTATCAAGAACTGGATCCACAGCTGAACTACAACTACACGTTTGAGAATTTCTTTGCCGGATTAAGTAATAAACTGACTCGTACAGCAGGGGAAGCAATCTCTCAGAATCCCGGAAAAACAGCTTTCAATCCGTTGTTTATTCACGGAGAATCGGGCGTGGGCAAGACTCACTTGCTTAATGCGATTGGTTCCATGACCAAACAATTGCATGGTGGTAAGCGTGTATTATATGTGTCAACCCACTTGTTTCAGATACAGTATACCGATGCGGTAATTAATAACTCTGTCAATGACTTTATCAACTTTTATCAAAGTATTGATATGTTGTTGGTTGATGATATTCAGGAATTAGCAGGTAAAACGCAGACGCAGAATACATTTTTCCATATTTTCAATCATTTGCATCAGAATAATAAGCAGTTGGTTATGACCTCCGACCGCCCACCGGTGTCTTTGCATGGCATGGAGCAACGTTTGCTTACCCGTTTTAAATGGGGCTTAACAGCGGAATTGGAAAAGCCGGATTATCAGTTGCGAAAAGTCATTCTGCGAAATAAAGTGCGTCATGACGGTCTTAGTATCGGTGATGAAGTGCTGGAGTATATCGCAAATCATGTGACTGAAAATGTACGTGATATGGAAGGAGTTATCGTTTCGTTGATGGCTCACTCTATGGTTTACAATCGTGAAGTTGATATTGATCTTGCGGAGCGTGTATTAAGCAAATGCGTTAAGTTTGAGAAAAAAGAGGTGTCTGTTGAGCAGATCCTGGATAAAGTATGTGTTTATTTCGATGTGGATCAGAAAATGGTGAGCTCCAAATCGCGTAAACGAGAATATGCACAAGCTCGTCAAATCTCTATGTTTTTATCGAAAAAGCTTACAGATCAGTCTTTTTCACGTATTGGTGAGTTGATCGGAAAAAAAGATCATGCTACAGTATTGCATGCGTGCAAAACAATCAAAAACCTGATTGAGATCGATAAAAATATGCGTACTCAGATTGAGGAGATTGAGAAAGAGCTTAAAATGTAATGTTGAAGTAAGGTAGTAGATAAAATAGAGGAAGGATTTAGATTCTCCTAATCCAAATAAAAAGACCCGTCAGGAATAATATTCTGGCGGGTCTTTTTATTTGAATTATCTTCCTGTTTTAGAAATCATTTCTTTAACGTGCTTATTGAAGTTGTTGCTTTTGATCAAATCCTCCAGATTCAGATGCATACGGTATTTCCAATAATGGCGTGGGTTGGAGGGGATATTGATACGTTCATCTTCAGGCTTGTCCCGGCGTAGTTTGGTGTCAATGGATAACCAGTCTTGCAGTGGTAGTATTACGAGCATGGCGGGCGACCAAAGGTGGTTTTCGATGATGCTCTCGCATATGTTGGTTTCTCCTGGTTCTGGAGCTGGTCCCTGATTGCCAAGTATTTGGTTGTAGAATCGCTGTGTTCTTTCTCGTTCCTCTTCCCACCAGCCTCTTAACGTTGACATATCATGGGTCGAAGTAGTGGCCACAGACAGATACGGATAATGGTCTGTGCGGGCGAATTCCATAGTATTGTCCTTTGGCATACGCTGGATTTCAAGACTCAGAATCTGCAGATCTTCGATTACTTGTTTCACGCACGATGGAATCATCCCCAGATCCTCGGCACAAACCAACATGGATGTAGCCGAAATTAATGATGGTAGCTTCTTCATCGCTTGATTTTTCCAGAAGTCATTGTGGCGGTGATAGAAGAAATCATCATACAGATGATTAAAACACCATTTGTCGTGTTCGTTCAGCAACTTATAAGCAAAAGTGTATTGAGCTGAAATGCGAGGGTGAAACTTATCGCTATCCATCGGATCGTGTAAGAATAATACATCGCTTATTAATGCGTATAAACCGTCACGAATGCAGATGCTTTTATTATCATTCTTGCCTGCAAATTTTACCTGTACTTTTTTCTGTGTATCGACTTCGGGTTTTAAAGTAAATTCATCTATATTTTTATGATTCAGGTGTAATGCCTTCACTTCATACGCATATTCGCCAAAGATTTCCTTTAGCATACATTCGCTTATGTATGGGATAGTTTGTTTTTCGTTAAAGCTAAATCCTGAATCTGCAATTTCTTTGATTGATAGAGGGAGGGCAGGGCTGAAGTGTCCTAATAAACCATGAACGGCGTTGGCCGGAACCTCCCATATACGAAAGAAACCCAGTATGTGATCAATACGATAGGCATCGAAGTAGTCAGCCATTTTTCGAAAACGGCGTATCCACCAGCGATATTCGTCGCTTTCCATCGCTTTCCAGTTATAGGTCGGAAAACCCCAGTTTTGCCCATTTGTCGAAAACGCGTCTGGTGGAGCACCTGTCTGTCCGTTCATGTTGAAGAGGTCAGGCTCAGTCCAGGCTTCCACACTGGTTGGGCTAATGCCGATGGGGATATCCCCCTTGAGGATTATACCTTGTTTATGGGTATATTCTACGGCTTCATGTAGTTGTAAGTGTAAATGAAATTGCAGGTAATAATGCAGTGCAATAGCCGGATAGGCGACAGACCTGCAACAGCTAAGGTTGGTTATATTTCTCGGATTGAAATTTGCATAGTTGTGCCACAATCTGAAATCAGGAGTGCCATTTTTATCGCGAAGATAGCAAAACGCTCCATAAGGAATCAGCCATTCTTTATTCGATTCAAAAAACACTTTGAACTCTGCTGATGCAAGTGTTTTTTCTCCTTCTTGTTTGAAAATTTCACGGAAATATTCCCATTTGACCTGACTTGCAGCTTCGTAGTTTATTTCACTTAAATCATTAAGCTCGACTTTCTTTTTCTCGAAATAGGTAACTCTTCTTTTGCTCTTCAGTGTTCCGATTTTCTCCGGATTAAGGTAGATTGGGTGTAGTGCAAAGATTGAATTGGCATTATAGGGATATGAATCATGCCAGCTGTGATTCATGGTTGTGTCATTTACCGGCAAGATCTGAATG
Source organism: Bacteroidales bacterium (assembly GCA_963668555.2). Classification (GTDB taxonomy): domain Bacteria; phylum Bacteroidota; class Bacteroidia; order Bacteroidales; family UBA7332; genus CAXXIC01. Next base: position 362,154 of record CAXXIC010000001.1, on the reverse strand, counting down.
ATTTTTTGACCGGTTATAGCTGCCCAGTCAGCCAATTTTTTCAGATCGTTGAATTCTCCAATGCCAAAACTCTCTTTTGTTCGCAATGAAAAAACTGGAATGGCTACACCTGTTCCTTTCCAGTGAGGAGACGGATCCTGAAATTGTAGCCCACTTAAAATGATGGCTTCACGCAGATATACTATACCAGTATCGAATGTTCGGTTGGCTCCGGTTTCCCAGGCAATTATTTGCTCTGTTTTAGAGTCAATCAGTACAAATTTGAATTCCAGATATGAAGATGGGCAATCTGTGATATCGATTGTAATGCTCCATTCCGGGAAATGTTCTGAATTAAGATAAATAGCTTTTTGGGGTTGCCAGTTTCCTAATATCGGATGATTTCCAAGTACTGCCAGTGTTTGCTCAGGTCGCACAGTGGGGGCCGATACTTTAAAAGTCAGACTTCTTCTATATGAATTTGATTCCTGAATAGATTTTTGAGTACCGGAACGGGCAAATAGATGTTCCGTGAAGGCGGATGAAAAGAACGGTTTATTGGGAGGGACAGTTTGCCAGTGATCGCAAAGCCGATAATATTCATTCGTGTCGTTGGAGATGAATGATCGTGGGGTGCCCCATTCTTTGTCGATTATTGTGCCATTATTATTGACGATATAATTGTACTGAAACCAGATGTCGGAGTGGTCGAATTCCAGAGTGGCGACCCAATTTCCATTACCGTTGAATTGCATGGGTAGGGCATGTTGTTTATCATCATTCCCTAATTCCGGGATCGAACCGGTCAGATATACCATTTCATCACCATGGGTTCGAAAGTTAATTTGGAATTCAATCTGTATCATAGCTGTAAGGTTTGGTATTTGTCAAATATAAAAAATATTTAGGGAATATTGCAATGATCTCTGGTTTTTGTTATGGTTTGTATAGTTAAAACAACCGACCATTTCTTTAAGTTGGCTTTTTACGCTGTAATTATCCTGGTAATAGGTTGCCTGGTAGTAAGCTTAAATAAAAAACAACGGCCTTGCCCGGAAGGGCAAAGCCGTGTTCGAAATTGAAATTGAAAAGTTGAAGTTGGAATTTCTTCAGATCATCCGCATTTTGAGTTGCCACAAGATGTACAGATGAGACAGCCTTCCTGATAGATCAGAGATTCGTTGCCGCAACTCGGACAAGTTTGTCCTTTGGCAAGAGTTCCGTTAGGAAGGTATTTTTTGAGGGCGCGTTCCACCCCATTTTTCCAGGTATTAATCGATTCGCTGTCGAGCTCCAGACCTGACACAAGTTTCATTACCTTGTCGATAGGCATTCCGTAGCGCAATACGCCCGAGATTAGTTTTGCGTAGTTCCAGAATTCAGGATTAAATTTATCGGACAATCCTTCGATAGTAGTTTTATAACCTCTGCGATTTGAATATTGGAAGTCGAAGCGTTTGTTGCCGTTTTCGTCTACATTTTTAATGATTTTACCGTGCATTACGGTTTTAGGCAGCAAGATACCGTCTTCATCATCTGCTAATCCGGTGAAAATTTCGTAGGGACGATCATTGTATAAGCCGACAAATGCAATCCATTTCTCTTTTTTGTTCTGGAATTTTACCACTTCAGCATCTAGTTCTTTGGGACGGACGTCTACGATTTCGTGAATGTGAGGTTTTTGGGCTTCCACCTCTTCTTTTGCAGCAACAAGCACACCAGCACGTGATCCATCGCGATAAACGGTGCATCCTTTACATCCTGATTTCCAGGCTTCAACGTAAAGTCTTCCAACTAACTCTTCCGAGGCATCGTTTGGCAGGTTAATAGTCACGCTGATTGAGTGGTCAACCCATTTTTGGATGCGGCCTTGCATGCGTACTTTCTGCATCCAGTCGACATCGTTTGATGTGGCTTTGTAATAAGGTGATTTTGATACAATCTCATCGAGTTCGGCAGAGGTGAATTTCTTGGTTGTCGAAATTCCGTTGGCTTCCATCCAGGTCACAAATTTGTGATGGAAAACAATATATTCTTCAAAAGCATCGCCAACTTCGTCAACAAAGTCGATGCGAACCTGCGGATCGTTAGGATTTACCTTACGGCGTCTTTTGTAGACAGGTAAGAAAACAGGTTCGATGCCAGATGTTGTTTGCGTCATCAGGCTGGTAGTGCCGGTAGGGGCGATGGTCAGGCAGGCGATGTTGCGTCGGCCGTATTTTTGCATCTCTTCGTAAAGTGAAGGATCAGCTTCGCGCAGACGAGTGATGAATGGGTTGTTTTCTTCACGTTTGATATCGAAGATTTCGAAAGCACCACGCTCTTTTGCCATAATTACAGAAGAACGGTAAGCTTCGATGGCCAATATTTTGTGTACTTCTTCGGAGAAATCTGTTGCTTTTTCGGTACCGTAGCGTAATCCGAGGGAAGCCAGCATATCCCCTTCGGCAGTAGTTCCCACACCGGTACGACGACCGCGGGCGGTTTTGCTTTTTATTTTGAGCCAAAGGTTGCGTTCGGCCATTTTTACTTCTTCGCTTTCGGGATCGGTATCGATTTTTTCCAGAATGCGTTCGATTTTCTCCATCTCAAGGTCGATGATATCGTCCATGATACGTTGAGCTAATTGAACGTGTTTTCTAAACAGGTCGAAATCGAAATATGCATCTTTGGTAAAGGGATTTACCACATAAGAGTAAAGGTTTACAGCCAAAAGGCGGCAGCTGTCGTATGGACATAACGGGATTTCACCGCAAGGATTTGTCGAAACGGTTTGGTAGCCCAGGTCAGCGTAACAGTCAGGTACTGATTCGCGGATAATAGTATCCCAGAAAAGGACACCGGGCTCGGCTGAACGCCAGGCATTGTGTACGATCTTTTTCCAAAGGCCGCTTGCGTTGATTTCTTTAACGGTAGTGGGATTGGCTGAATTGATCGGGTATTGTTGTTTGTATGGAGTACCTTCAGTGATCGATTTCATGAAATCGTCGTCGATTTTCACCGAAACGTTTGCTCCTGTTACTTTACCTTCGGTCATTTTGGCATCGATAAAGCTTTCAGAGTCGGGGTGCTTGATCGAAACGCTCAACATCAAAGCACCGCGGCGACCATCCTGAGCTACCTCGCGGGTAGAATTAGAGTATCGCTCCATGAACGGAACAATGCCGGTCGAGGTCAATGCCGAGTTCTTGACAGGTGATCCTTTCGGGCGGATGTGTGAAAGGTCATGACCAACGCCTCCGCGACGTTTCATTAGTTGTACCTGCTCTTCATCAATACGGATAATAGCTCCGTAAGAGTCGGCAGCTCCATCCATTCCAATTACAAAACAATTTGAAAGGGAGGCCACCTGGAATTCGTTACCGATTCCGGTCATGGGGCTTCCTTGTGGAACAATATATCGGAAGTCGCGAAGAAGATCCAGCAGCTCATCTTTATTCAGGCCATTGGGGTACTTAGCTTCCACTCTGGCAATTTCATTTGCCAGGCGGTGGTGCATATCTTCGGGCGATTTTTCATAGATCTTTCCGAATGAGTCTTTAAGGGCGTATTTGTTCACCCATACTCTGGCAGCCAGCTCGTCTCCTTTAAAATACTCTAACGAGGCCTTGAAGGCTTCATCGTAAGTGTAAGTTTGTTGTTCCACGACTAAATGTTTTTACTTGTTAAATTAATCTTGTTGGTAAATGGTACCGGATTCTCGGTTGAGAATTGTTTTGCAAGTATAGAGAGAATATTCTGTTTGACAAAATTTGAAATATTAAAAATGGGCTTTTGTTGATAAGTTTTCCGTTTTGAAATGTAATGTGTTGAATATCAATGATTGTTGTTTTTTGTGATGTTGAAAAGTTTTCCGAATTGAAAATTGACTGAAAATAAGGGTGTTGATGTGCCGGAAATCAATGCTGGTGGGATGTGTGAGGTTATTATCGATTTTTCTATATAAAAACTATTCGAAATTCGCTGTTTGATTAATGTATATTTGGTTTTGTTGGGGAATGTTACGGCGAATCTTTTATACTTTTGACCTCCGAATCATAAATACAATCTATAAAATGATCGACATTCTGAAAAATCGCCGCTCCGTGCGGAAATATACGGCCGAGCCTGTAAGTGATGCTTTGTTGAATGAGTTGCTAGAAGCTGCCTGCCGCGCCTCGACAACCGGAAATATGCAATTGTACAGTATTATTGCTACTACCTCATCTGAGGTCAAGGCTGAGTTGTCTCCACTGCATTTTAATCAGCCGATGGTGAAGCAAGCGCCGGTGGTCCTGACTTTCTGTGCCGACTTCAATCGTTTTGTAAAGTGGTGTGAGGCTCGCAATGCTACGCCGGGTTACGATAATTTTCAGGGATTCGTTACCGCAGCAATCGATGCCCTGCTTGTGGCGCAGACATTCTGTGTGGCGGCAGAAGCTAAGGGATTGGGCATTTGCTATATTGGGACTGTCACGTATACCACCAAGGCAATTAACAAGGTGCTGAATTTGCCCAAACTGGTAGTTCCATTGGCTACCATAACTGTAGGGTATCCCGATGGAGAGCCTGATCAGGTGGAGCGTCTGCCCCTGGAGGCGGTATTGCATAAAGATAGATATATGGATTATACAGCTGAGGATATCGACCGATATTATGCGGAAAAAGAAAGTCTTCCTGCAAACAAAAAGTTTACTGAAGAGAATGGCAAAGAGACTTTGGCGCAAGTATTCACCGATGTGCGGTATAATAAAGCGACTTTCGAGAAATTCTCAGCGGAATTGCTGGAGGCGATCCGTGAGCAGGGGTTTTCTATTTGATGCGAATGTAATTGTGTAACGTGAAGATGCCTGAAGGTGTAGCTTTGTAATTTGTTTGTTCGGTGATTTAAATGACAAAAAATCAGATGATTAAATCAAATTGAAATTATACGGATAGGCTGTTTGGAAAGAGCGATAAGCGAAAGTTTATCGCTTTTTTTTGTTTGCATTTGTGAGTCTGAAGTAAATGATAGATATATTATAGGAATTAAATGTAGGGTGCTGTTTGCTGAGGTTTGAGGGATTTAGTAGTTTTATATTGTAGTATTATGGGTTGGATATGTGATAAATTGATATTTAATACCAGGTTAAAAGATTGATATTGTAAGTTTGGTTGTTGTTTGTTCACTGGTAGCTTTGTGGGAGTTGCCTGGGAGCTGTATGGGAGCTGATGCGGAGGAAAAGCGAAGGAGAGCCGGTTTTGGGTGTTTTGGAAACAGGTGAATTTTATGGTAAGTAGTGTTAGGTGTTTAATTGAGCTGCTTGCGTTGGATGTGAATGATGCTCGTTGGATTGAAGATTCAGAAATAGGACTTGTGATTATGAAGTTTTATTTGGTACTATTCATTTTAGGTGGGTAACTAGCCTATTCGTGTAAAATCAGATGCAAACCGGGCATTGGTGCTTTTCAATAGGATTGCGCAAATATCATTTTGTTAGCTAAAAGGTGTAATAAGTATCCTTTATGTCATGATTTAAGGTTTTTATCCGAAAACGCTCATTCGTAGAGCATACGTGGAGGATACGTGGAGCATACGTAGAGGATACGTGGAGGATCAGAATGGCGAAATTGCCTGTTTTTCTCATTCTACGACTGACAAAATGTCAAAATGCATGATCATTTTTAGCTACCTCTGGTGCGGGCTTAACGATAGGGTAATCCGTGCCTGAAATTCAAATAGCCTGCAACTGTTTTTCTGCGTGACGGAAAGGAAAGATGCAGGGAAAGATACGATATGCAAATGGCCTCAGCAATCAGAGCTGAGGCCGTTTACTTATTATTGGACTGAGTTGTGATAAGATTTCTTGCTTTTGTCAGTCGTTCAAAAGATCAGACGTATGGATAATGTAAGTTCGATAATTATTCAAACTGATGTTTTTCATTAAGGTAAGGCCAGAGGCCTTGATTTTCTAACGACGAAGGCGGAGCCATTCGCCGAACGGTTGAGTGCGGTTATTGAGTTTTTAGATGGGGATCCGCTGATTGACTACGCTGATGCCACACTTTAAGCGTAAATAATAATGGCTAAATATCTGTTTGCCGGCAAAAGCTTAACATATCTTTATTTGTCTTCCGAAGGAATTCAAGCACAAAATATTCGACAAACCGCCCCAAGGTTGGGAAAGTCTGCCTGACTACTCCGGTTAAGATTCCCAATGTTAGGCGCTTTTTTTATTTCTCGGTTCGCTGTAGCCCAAGCTGGCGCTAGTATCGCGAAGCGACAATAAAGAAGCGGTCTCAGCAATCAGAGCTGGGACCGTTTTCTTATTATTGGACTGAGTTGTGATAAGATTTCTTATTTTTGTCAGTCGTTCAAAAAATCAGATGTATGGATAATGTAAGTTCGGTAATTATTCAAGCTGATTTTTTCATTAAGGTAAGGCCAGAGGCCTTGAATTTCTAACGGCGAAGGCGGAGCCATTCGCCGAACGGCCTACTGCGGTTTTGTAGGTTCTTTGAGGTTATTTGCAGGCTACGGAGAACGGGGAAAATGTAAAAGGTGTACGTTCTTTATATGCTGATGGCAGTTTGCCTGAAGGTTATACAATCAAAGATGGAGCTGTGCTTAATTCAAAGGGAAAAGAAGTATGGGGTACTTATGTGACAGGAAAAGATGGGTTAGGTGATGTTTGTATATGTAAAAATATATTTTTAAGTGGGCAGAGATTGTATATAGCAATGGGGCATGAATATATACATGCAGCTCAATTTTATGCCGGTTTATCGTTAGAAGGTAATGCGTCTGAATATGCAGCTACAGAATGGACAAAGCAACAAACTAAGTATTTTGGAATCACATCATTTAAATTTGAAAGCTTAAGTATTGATTATTATTTCCCAAAATATGATTATAAAAGATTTTTGATTAATCCATTATACAAATACAGATGAAAATAGATGTTATATTAAAACTGTGTGTTATATCTTGTTGTTTTTTTCTTTTGCATGGATGTAAAAAGCGAAACAATATAAGTCTTATCACATATGAGGATGTGGTAATGTTTCATTGCAATAATAGAGAAAAGGAAATAGGTATCTATCTAAATGACTGTTTGTATTTAGATACTATGTATTATAATAGAATTTGTACCTTAGAACCAGAATTCTCAAAGAAAAAAATTAATTTGAAGAATTACATTGATGGTGATGCTTATTATGTGAATTTATCTCGAAAATATACTTCAATAGAAGAGATGATATTTTCAAATGATAAAAATCTCAATGAAGCCTTTAAACAAAGATTTGGAAAGTCTTTTTCAACAATGAACAAGTATGTATTATACGGTAATGGAAAATTGTTGATTAAATTTATTGATTCAAATCAGGTCTTATGTTTAAAACTGTTTTTGTTTTTACCTGATAACCTCAAGATAGAAAGAGCTTACCAAATGATAGATTGAATGTCCCGTCACCACGGATGTAAAGCCGTAGAAAAATGATGTTGGTCAAGGCGGATCTGTGATCCGCCTCCCGTTCGTGCAAAAAGCCAGCCTCCGTTCGGAGTAGGGTGTAGGCGAAGGCTGTTCGGCAAAGCCCCTGATCGCTGTAGGTGTGCCATGAATTGAAAGAAACGCGCAAGCGATAACTTTCAAATGCTGTATAAGAGATGGAAGACTGTTTTAGAATTGAGAGAAGAATCTGCCGTAGGCGAGCGAACAGAAGACCTGAGTCTTCAACAAAGAGGAAACAGGATTGGTCTTCCGTTGGCGACTTACAGGAGTAGCCAACAAACCGCTTTGCGGTGCTTTAGTCAAAAACCGTGGAATTGAATGGACAAGAAAAAGATGGATTAAAACCATCAGGTATGAATAACGGAGATGAACGCAAGTGAACCACTGATGAAGTATTGAGATAACAACCCGTTGTCAAAACTCCCTTCGTTCAGTTAGAAGCCGGCCTCCGGCAGACAAGAGTAGCGAAAGCAATAATCAGGAAAGCGGCTTCAGTGAAAATCTGGAGCCGCTTTCTATTTGGAAATTATTCGTTTTCAGGATGAAATCTTTATATTTGTTATCAAATCCAGAATGGCTTATGGGTACCGGTTATCAAATCAAAGAAAAGGACGAGTTGCACTATTTAACTTTTCAGATTGTGAAGTGGGTGGATATTCCATGAGAATCCGGAACGTTCTGGAATCGTGGTGTATGCCGATGATTATTTGTATTCGAGTCGTGGACTTATTCCGGGAAGTCATGCATAGGAAAGGAATTGTTATTTTTGAAGGTTGTTCTGAAAGTCCGATACTTTGATTTTTACGCTTAGGTAAGGCCAGAGGCCTTGATTTTCAGACGACGTAGGCCGGAGCCATACGCCGAACGGCTGGTTGAGGTAGAGGCTACGGTCAACGGGGGGGGTCAGGGGAGTCCTGGCTCAGTAAATCTTTCACCAAACCTCAGAAATTCAGTGGTAACTTTTCGATACCCCAATGGTTTGATGCCAAATTACACTTTACCCTCATATAATATACATGGGAGGTCATTAAACCTTAATTCAACTCGTTAAAATACAATCATGAAAAATAGAAACTGTAAACAAATATTGTTTGTGTTCATTTTTAGTCTCTCAGGTTTATTTACCTTCGGACAAAATCAAATAAAAGTGACTTTCATCAATGACATTAAAGAACTACCCAAGAATTTAATGTACAAGGGTAAAGTAAAACAAGCTTTTCATTGGGTGGATAAAATGGGTGATAATTTTGTGTTAATGACTGAAACAGGAGAATATCCAAGTAAAAATGAAAGCTATGATAATTACCGAGACGCTGAATTATATGCATATCATTTTTTACTAAAAAGTGATTCCATCAAGCAAATCTGGAAAATATATGATTTTATAAAAAACTGCCCTGTAGAAATTAAAGCCAATTTTATCAAGAATACATTTCAAGTAACAGACTTAAATCGAGATGGAATAGGAGAGATTTGGCTTATGTACAAAGTGGCTTGTTATGGAGATGTTAGCCCATCTGAAATGAAAATAATTATGTTTCAAGGACATAGGAAATTTGCGATGAGAGGCCGAAGCAAAGTAAAATTGTCTGAAAATGAATACGAAGGTGGTGAATATAAATTTGATAATGCTTTTCTTAATGGGCCAAGTAAGTTTAGGGCGTTTGCTAAACAACTTTGGAATAATAACCTTTTAGAAACTTGGGAATAACAACCCTGTTACCCCGTGATCGCCGAAGCGTGTAAAAAAGGCGAAGGCCGTTGGTCGAAGTGTCCACACTTCGTTCAGTTAGAAGCCGGCCTCCGGCTGGCAAGTGTAGCGATAGCAATAATCCGGAAAGCGGCTTCAGTGAAAATCTGAAGCCGCTTTCTATTTGGAAATAAGCCGTTTTTCAGGATGAAATCTTTATATTTGTTTATCAAATCCAGAATGGCTTATGAGTCCCGGTTATCGTGGATGTTATTCCGGTAATAATGCCCGTGGAGAAGATTGGATTAATGCGGACTGTTCGGTGATATTTTTTGTTTAATGTTTGAGGATTGCAAGTCTGGAGACTTGCTTTTAACCGGACGAAGTCAGGAGACTTCGCCCAACGGCCTACTACGGTTTTGTTTCTGTTTCAGGTTTGGGAACAGACTACGGAGAACGGGAAAGCAGTTTCAGTAATAAGTCTGAAGCTGCTTTCTGTATAATGTATGGGTAATGAGGTGGAATAATCGGAAAGGAATTGTTATTTTTGAAGGTTCTTCTGAAAGTCCGATACTTTAATTTTTACGCTAAGGTAAGGCCAGAGGCCTTGATTTTCAGACGACGTAGGCCGGAGCCATACGCCGAACGGCTGGTTGAGGTAGAGGCTACGGTCAACGGGGGTGTGTCTATCCCCCTATCGCCATAGTGTGTAAAAAGGCGAAGGCCGTTCGGCAAAGCCTCCAGGCTTTGTCGTGTTAGAAGCCGGCCTCCGGCTGGCAAGAGTAGCGAAAGCAATAATCAGGAAAGCGGCTTCAGAGAAAATCTGGAGCCGCTTTCTATTTGGAAATAAGTCGTTTTTCAGGATGAAATCTTTATATTTGTTATCATCAAATCCAGAATGGCTTATGAGTACCGGTTATCGTGGATGTTATTCCGGTAATAATGCGCGTGGAGAAGATCGGATTAATGCGGACTGTTCGGTGATATTTTTTGTTTAATGTTTGAGGATTGCAAGTCTGGAGACTTGCTTTTAACCGGACGAAGTCAGGAGACTTCGCCCAAAGGCCTACTACGGGTTTGTTTCTGTTTTAGGTTTGGGAACAGACTACGGAGAACGGGGGGCTGTTTGGGATTGACGATTTAATATTGATTGGAATATTGCAATCGGCAATGATTGGTGGCATGAATTCCAGATTTGAGGGCGGTAATTTCTGGAAAGGATTTGCAGTAGGTGCGGTGAAAGGTGCAGTAACTGCCGGTCTGTCGTATGGATTGTCACAAGCGACAATTGCTATTGGAGGGCAATTCGGGCACGGTGTTGTTGGTTCATTTGGTAATGAGATGTTGCGAGCCGGTGCTCATGGTATGGCTAATGGATTATATAGTGCAGCTACAGGAGGCGATTTTAGTCAAGGATTTGCAACAGGGGCATTGGCATCTCTTGCCGGTACAGCTTTACATGGAGCAAGTGACGATATGATACGATTGGGAAGTGGATTGGCTGGGGCTGCTGGTTCAGCGTTGTTTGGTGGAGATCCGATGGGTGGATTTTTTCAAGGATTTAATGTTGGGGCTTTGAATGCAACTTATTATGATTCAAAGACTAAGTCTTTTATGCTGGATCAGGTAACAATCATGCCAAGATCAATAGTTCCAAAATCATATTATTTCCCTTTGCCATTTTTTGTCAATTCTTTCACAAAGTATCCTGGAAGATTTGGTGATTCCAGAAGAGGTAAGAGAGGCTCAAGAAGCCATGCTGGATGTGATTTATATGCACCGATAGGAACACCTGTTCATGCAATAACTGGTGGTCGAATTTGTAATATTTCTAATACATTTTATAAAGGTTCAGGGGCAATAGCGATTGATCATGGGGCTTTTATAGCAAGATATTGTGAGATTACACCTTCATGTAATCTGTCAATTGGAAGTGTAGTTACAACCAATCAAGAAATTGGAACTATTGCAGATATTCGCCAGCGTCAAACTATGCTTCATTTTGAATTGTATAAAGGTGATGTTCGAGGAGCATTATCAAATGATCAGGCTCCATTTTATAGAAGAAGCGATTTAATGAATCCCACTGACTTTTTACTTAATCTAAGATAATATGAAGAAGCTACTTAAAACTTATAGCTTAATTTTTCTAAGCATGTACATGATTATCTCTTGTTCAGGTATCCAACGAAAATCAGAGCATAAAACAAGTACAAATCAAAAAGCAAAAAAAGATACATTAGCGAAACCTACTAATAGTTTTGTTAATAAGGTTGACACATTTGAGACTTTAGGAGGCTGGCTTAAATTATCGTTAAACCAAAAAAACATCATAGATAGTATTGGTCAACCAGATAAGAAATCTAAAGATGAGTTTTGGGAAGCGACTAGTACTTTTGTACAGCATTGGGAGTATGAATTAAAGGGGATAGAATTAGAAATGGAATCAAATAAAGAAAATGAAGCCAAAGAAGTGATGATGATAACAATAATGGCTCCATGCTCATTGAGAACATCCCAAAATATTGGAATAGGGTCTGATATTAATCTTGTAAAAGAAAAATATCAGAATTTGATAAACAAATCTTCTTCTGACGATAAGGAAATAGTGGTGGGCTCAATTTATGGAGGGACAATTTTTTCAATTGAAAATGGAAAAGTAAGCAAGATCTTTATTGGAGCAGCCGCAGAATGATCCCCTGATTGCCGTAGTGTGCGATAACCGTAATTCGGGCGTTTGACACAGTGTCCACGCTTTGTCAAAGCTAACGATTTCCGGCTCGCAAGTGCAAGGGTGACAATAATCAGGAAAGCGGCTTCAGAGAAAATCTGGAGCCGCTTTCTATTTGGAAATAAGTCGTTTTTCAGGATGAAATCTTTATATTTGTTATCATCAAATCCAGAATGGCTTATGAGTGCCGGTTATCGTGGATATTATTCCGGTAATAATGCCCGTGGAGAAGATCGGATTAATGCGGTCTATTTGGTGATGTTTTTTGTTTAATGTTTGAGGATTGCAAGTCTTGAGACTTCGCCCAACGGCCTACTGTGGTTTTGTTAATGTTACAGATTTGGGAACGGGCTACGGAGAACGGGGGGGGATTCAAGATAAAATTTGAGGACTAGCGTACTAATCGTGGAGGTTAGGGTGTTTGGGGTTTGGTGCTTTTAAATTTAAAAAAAAATGCATTGAAGCGTGTTGGCTAGATTGTTAGAAGGTTGTTTTATTGATATGTTGCGATTAAAAGAGGGCATCCTTTTGGGACACCCTCCTTATTGAATATGGCATAACGAACGGGTTATTGTTTGATCACCTTAACGGTGCTTATCTTATTTCCTGATTTTACTGAAACAAGATAACAGCCGGAAGCCAAACCGGAAACATTCAGACTGACCTTGTTAAGTCCGCCGGTTACTTCAGTTTGTCTTTTCAACACGGTGGCTCCTGTCGGATTAGTAACAGTGATCACCGCTTTTTCAGCCGCTTCTGTAGAGAAGGTGAGATTCAATGACTCTTTCACCGGATTAGGATAGACCTGTAGGGCGGCATTGGCTTGAATTTTATCGACAGCAGCGGTACTACTTTCCACCCGAAGGCCGATGGTTCGCGTAGTGGTAGCTCCGGTTGCATCGGTAACGGTGAATTTGAATTTCGCCAAACCGGTTTGTGCGGGAGTGAACTGCGCTGTTTTAGCCGATGAATTTACAGTAACCGAGCCGTTAATCACATCCGATGTTGTGAAAGTCAACGTTCCGCTATAACCACGGGTGAATGCCGACAAGTCAATCTGCAACGGTTGGTTTTGAGTTGCTGTGAAATGTGGATTTGCCATCCACTCCAGATAATTGTCTAAATTGGTGTAACCATCATGGTCGGCATCGGCATTCGCATCGCTGAAATCTCCGGTTGCCGAATTTACATTCGAGCCAATGATATTTTCCCACCAGTCAGGTAGTCCGTCGTGGTCGCTGTCGAAATCAGCGGCACGGCTCACTTGCGGATAGTTTTCGTAACCACCTGCATCGGCCTCATCGTCAATCAACCCTTTATAGCCTGTGTAACTTCCTTTGTAGGTATATGTTCCGTTGAAGGTTTCATTGACAATCCGGATATCGTGGTCGTCAAATACCGGTTGAGTACATCCCACATCTGAGAGCACACTTTTGAATGCTTCGGTTGCCGAATGGATTTTGGCATAAGAGGGGAAGAACGGGGCATCCACCCAGGGGCTGTAACCGTCGGGTGAGCCGGAATATTTTCGACCGGCCGTTTGGTTGGTTTCATTAAATACACCGGGCATTACATTCCCTGCGAAATAGTATTTCTGTGTACCGGGGAAAGCATCGTACTGTGCATTCAGCGCGTATTTCATCGAACACTCAGGTCCCGGCTTGTAGTAGTTGTTGACAAAATTCACTTCGTGTGCGCCACCGTCAGTCGTGCGGTTGTCCCAGTTGTACACCACATTATTGAAAATATCGAGGCGGCCGGCGTAATAACCGTTGCCGTCCAATCCACCTGCCAGACTCCAGTTGCGTCCCGAGCAGTGAGCCAACAGATTGTGGTGGAAACTGCCCTTTTCGCCACTGATGCTGGCAGCATATCCGTGTGCCGTTCCGACAGGATAGTTTTGGTGTCCGGCCACGTTTAGCGCTTCGGAAATTAGCGTACGTTGCAGGGTGATATTTTTCGCATTACGCGAGCTGAAGGCTTCATCGATGGTCCAGCTGATGGAGCAGTGATCGATGATGCAATGGTCACTGCCCGCCATACCCATACCGTCGTAAGTCTGTCCTTTACCCAGACGAACACGTATATCGCGAACAACGACATCTTTCGCCCCACTCAATCCGAAAGGTGCGCTACGAATGCAGATTCCTTTACCCGGAGCCGTTTGTCCTGCCACGGTGATATAGGGTTGGTTCAGTGTTAGTCTTGATTGCAATTGAATAATCCCCGAAACGGCAAAGACAATCGTGCGGGGTCCAATATCATTTGTCACAGCAGCACGCAGGCTACCCGGACCGTCATCATTGAGATTGGTAACCTCAACCACTTTACCGCCACGGCCACCACGGGCAAAACGGCCATACCCTTCCGCGTCAGGGAATGCTAACTGACGAGGGCGGAAATACCAGACGTTGCCTTTGGTGACGAGTCCGGCGGCTGTCACTTCATCCACCCGCCAGTAGTAGGTATTCATGCTGTATAGATTATTGAGCGTAAAAGTGGTATCGGCTTGTATTCCTTTGTATAGAGGTGATGTCTCAGTCGCATTGGCTACTGTGGTAGAGTCACTGCCGATATAGATTTGATGTTTGCTTACGCCTGAAGCTGCGCTCCACTTCAAGGTAAATGAACCGTTGTCTGCATCCACGTGTTCGTCGCGGTCTGTCGGGAGGGGATTTTTTGCCGCGGCAGCAATGTTGGTGGTGTTGATTTCAAAACCGCACAGGGTAACGTTTTTTTGAGTAGCACTTGACGTACGGTCAGCTTCGAGAAGTACCACCACATCATTACCATCTTCGGCTTTAATCTTGAAATATTTTGTTGGAACATCCGCCGTTTTGGTGGCGCGGTTGCTCGGCATTAGCTTTTCCACTGTCAATACCCCATTTACATAAATATTGATCGGGCTGAAAGTAAAGGCCAACGGGCTGTCGAAGGTGTTGTGGAAAGTCAGCAACGTGTGTTCTCCTGCTGGCAATCCGCTGATGCGCATTTCGATTTTGGCACCGGAGTTACCGTCTTTCACCATGATACCGTCACTCACCAATCGTGCGTAATAAGGGTCTCCGATACCGGCTTTGTACCACTGGGTGGTGAGCCCCGTGCCGTATTCGCCCATGCGGGTAAATTTGATTTTCACTCCGCTGATGGTCATGCTGTCACTATTCGCACCATCCACTGCCAGATACCACGAGGTATAGCCTGGTTCGTTGACTTCGGTCGCTTGCCTTCCCGATTTGTTTAAATCGACTTTGATCACCGGGGAGTTCTGAGCTGTGATTACTCTGGTAGATAAAATGAGTAAGAATAGAGCGAGTTTGGGCAGTAAACGCCACTTTGAGAGGGGTGTCTTGTCAATGTTTTTCATTTATGGTCATGTATTAGCAATTTAAGACCGTAAAAATAAAGAACATCGAAATGAAAGAGGGTTGTAAATTGACAAATAAGGATGAAATACTGGCACTTCAAATATTTAAAGGGGGAGAATGTAATACGAGGCGTTGGTAGTCTTGCCCCCGCATTCGCGCCGGATATAAAATCTAAGAAAAGATGGGGGTCCGTTGAGGTTGTCTCAAAAGTATGAACTGAATGCAAAGTCGCTAAAGCGTAGAGGAGTATATATGTCTGAAAAATAAACACTTTGCATTTTAGTACCTTCGTGTTAGGTTTCTTTGTTCTGACTTTTGGGACTTCCTCGTCTTCATATTATTGAAGCATTTGTAATGCGAGAAACATATAGAATGCTTATTTTTATAGCGGAATAGATTGTTGTCGGAGTGGGCACCACACTTTCAGAAGGCATAATTAAACGTAATCGGAATGAACTCATATTGTTTGATACATCAATGAGATATAATTTTAATTTGCTAATTGGAGATGGTTATTTGATAAGCAAATTAATCCCCGGAGATTATAGAGGAGGGATTTTGAAATAGCAATAGTTTTACTTCCCCCGTTATTAGTAGCGTGCAAAAAAGCCGGCCTCCAGGCTGGCAAAAGTATCGTGTAGGTGAATTAAGATAGCGGTGATAGGTATTACTTCTGGAAAGAGTGTCTATTTTTGATAGTCGGTCAGGTGATCATATGGTTTATAATAGAAATTATTTCGTTATTCGGGCAACCAAATAGAACAAATCTTTATGGTAAATCAAAATCTTGCTATCAGTTTTTTACAATCCATTACAATAAATCAATTTCCTGCTATCGGTTTTTTGCAATTGTTTGCAATAAATCGAAATCCTGCTATCAGTTTTTTGCAATCATTTACAATAAGTCAATTTCCTGCTATCAGTTTTTTGCAATCGTTTACAATAAATCGAAATCATGCTATCAGTTTTTAGTAATCCTTTACAATAAATCAATTTCCTGCTATCAGTTTTTTGCATTCCTTCGTTCACCGAAGGTGTGTCTATGCAGAATCAGAAACAAAACAAACTATGAAACCATTATTTATACATTATCCTAAGTGTGGCACTTGCCAGAAGGCAGCCAAATGGCTCAAAGCAAACCAAATCGAAGCGGAGCTGCGTGATATCATCATTGATAATCCCACTCGAGAAGAGTTGGCCCTGTGGATTCCGAAAAGCGGGCTCCCGATTAGTAAATTCTTCAACACCAGTGGGCTGATCTATAAAGAGCAGAATCTGAAAGAAAAAGTGAAAACTGCATCTTATGAAGAATTAATCGATCTGCTTGCTTCCAATGGAAAATTGGTGAAACGTCCTGTCTTGGTGTATGGTGACCGGGTATTGGTTGGTTTTAAAGAGGAAGAGTGGCAATCGTTCTTTGGAGTATAGATATAAAAAATAGCGCCAATCCGATTTCTATTCGGCGTTGGCGCTATTTTTATTGATTGAGTCAAGAGATTATTTCTTTTTTTCTTCGATTCCGGTAATAATGGATACGTACAATTGCAGAAAAGCAGCGATGGAAAGGGTGGCGATCCACTCACTCCGGTTTTTAAACATCAGGTACGAAGTTACGACCAGCAGAATTCCGGAAAAGATATTGAACCGATGCAGGCGTTTCAGCCGCACATTTGTGCCGGTGTAATGGTTTGAGAAATAATATACGGCTATTCCGGCAGCTCCTACGGCGAACAAATAAGGTGCGTAGGTCCATTTGGTAATAAATAGAGCGGTTGAGATCAATACTAAAACGGCTGAGATGTAGAACATCCGGGTCTGGATTTGTGGCTTCATTTTTTTTCCTCTTCTTCTACTATAAATATATCTTCGTCTTTCTTTTTCATCAGGTATTTTTCGCGGGCAAATTTTTCGAGATTGTCACTGTTGGTTTTCAGCTCATTGAGACGGTCGGTGCTCTCTTTGATTATACCTTCGTAATGCTCTATATCGCTTTCCAGCTGATCGATTTTTCGATCGAGCATGATGCGGTTGTAGAGGTTGTTATCGTCCCAAATCAATATGACAAAAAGAAAGACCACAAAGGTGATGTTATATTTTGCATATTTCCTGATAAACTGAAAAAAACGTGAGTCCTTGAATCTCATGTGGCAATGTCTGATTTTGTTTTGGCTACACATGTAACTTGCATGAATTGATATACTCCTGGTGAAAACGTATGTATGCTCGTTTCATACCTGAACTTTTTGCAAAGATAAATCATTTTCGATGATAGACTAATAAAAAAGTAGTCGGGTTTTTTGCTAAATTTGCACCTCAAGACTTAATACAACAATGGAAGATTTTATCGTATCAGCTCTAAAATATCGCCCGGCCACCTTTCGATCGGTGGTAGGACAGCAAGCTTTGACCACTACACTTAAGAATGCAGTCGTGTCGAAAAAACTGGCGCATGCATTTCTGTTCTGTGGTCCGCGGGGGGTGGGGAAAACTACTTGTGCGCGTATTTTTGCCAAAACAATCAACTGTTTTACCCCGACAGCAGAGGGCGAAGCGTGTAACCAGTGCGAGTCTTGCGTATCATTTAACGAACAGCGATCTTATAATATTCATGAGCTGGATGCTGCTTCCAATAACTCGGTGGATGACATCCGTACGTTGATTGAGCAGGTGCGCATCCCGCCACAGATCGGTCAGTATAAGGTGTATATCATCGATGAGGTACACATGCTCTCGACGGCTGCTTTTAATGCTTTCCTCAAAACGCTGGAAGAGCCACCCCGACATGCCATCTTCGTGTTGGCGACCACCGAGAAACATAAAATTCTGCCTACCATTTTATCCCGTTGTCAGATTTATGACTTTAACCGGATCAGTATAAATGATACGGTAGAACATTTACAATACGTGGCTTCGCAGGAAAATGTGACAGCCGAGGCTGAAGCTCTTAACGTGATTGCGCAAAAAGCCGACGGTGGTATGCGTGATGCCTTGTCTATATTTGACCAGGTGGTGAGCTTTACGGGTGGGAAAATCACCTACAGAGCCACAATCGACAACTTGAACGTTCTTGATTACGATTATTACTTCCGACTGGTTGATGCATTCCTGACTGGAAATGTGATTGATGCGTTGCTTATTTTCAATGAAGTGCTGGGACGTGGTTTTGAAGGTCAGAATTTCATTACCGGATTGAGTTCACATCTTCGCGATCTGCTGGTTGCCAAAGATCCACAAACCTTACCTTTGCTTGAAGTCGGGGAGGCTATCGGGATTAAATATACCCGTCAGTCGCAACAGTGTCAAAATGGATTTCTATACAAAGCGCTTGAAATCAGTAATGAGTGTGACCTGAATTACCGGTTAAGCAAGAATAAACGTTTGCTGGTTGAGTTGACATTGATTCGTTTGTGTCAATTGTTGCAACCTGTTTCACCTCAGCCTAACGGCACACATAAGGAGATTCAGCCCGTGGCAGCAGCTCCCGCACCGCAGGTACAACCAGCAGCTCAACCTCAGGTGCCCCGACCGCAGAATGTGGCACAACCGGCTGTGCAGGCAGCGGCAGTTTCTACGCCACAACCACAAGTTGCACCAATGTCTCCACAATCGCAGGTAGCGGCACAACCTGCGGCCAGACCGGCTGCTCCGGCTATGCGTATGCCCGGCGTATCGATCAAATCATCGTTAAATAAAAAAGATGAATCGGGTCCGACACAACAAACAGGTCCGACTGTTTCAATGAATACACCGTTTGATAACCAAAAGTTGATATTGGTGTGGAACGAATATGCTCAGATGTTGACTGTGGAGAAGGTGTTGCTTAAAAAGACGATGCAGACTTCACGTCCGGTTTTGCTGGATAATTTTGCTTTCGAGGTTTCTGTGGATGGACCTCAGCAGGTTGAGATTCTGGAAGCTGAAGTAACAGCAATGGTTTCATTCCTGAAAGAACAACTGAAGAATACGAATATCGTAATGCATATCCGGATAAATGAGGTGAATGAACGCCCTAAAGCTTATAGTATGCAAGAGAAGTTTATCGCTATGGCTAAAGCAAATCCGGAGTTGTACAAGCTGAAAGATGAGTTTGATTTGGAGATCGCATAGAGTTCTTATGGAACGCGGATAAAGCGGATGCAAGCAACGCGGATTTGCACGGATTTTTTTATCAAATGTACTATTACTTTTTAAACGTGGATTTTATCAGCGTAAATCAGCGATGTTTACATCCGTATAATCCGCGTTCCATCATAACATAATTATCATGGAGCTGAAACATAAAGAATTGACAGATTGTTTGATTAATGTTTTCTATCATGTATATAATGAATTGGGATCTGGTTTTCTTGAAAAGGTTTATCAGAATTCAATGTTTTTGGAGCTTAAGTTGCGTGGATTGCATGTAGAAGCGCAAAAGCAGATTAAAGTTTATTACAAAGGAACAGAAGTCGGTGAGTATTATGCCGATTTAGTCGTGAACGATGATGTTATTATAGAACTTAAGGCTGCTGAGACAATTGTTGAAGAGCATGAATTTCAGTTGATTAATTATCTGCGTGGAACGAATAAAGAAGTAGGTCTTCTTTTTAATTTTGGTAAAAAACCGGAGTTTAGAAGGAAGGTATTTGAAAATAGCAGAAAGAGATCTTTGTGATGGAACGCTGATCAACACGGATTTTTTCAAGTTTTATCTGCGGAAATCCGCGTTGCATGCATCCGCTTCATCCGCGTTCTATAAGCGTGTTCCAATACATATTTATCTAACATAAAATACAGGATTATGAAAAAGCTATTTTTCTTTGTAGCAGCTACGATGCTGCTGACCGCATGTAGCAGCGTGCCATTGACTGGTCGTAAACAGCTGTTACTGGTGAGCGATTCAGAAGTGTTGTCGTTGAGCAGCACGTCTTTTACCGAATATATGAAAACGGCGAAAGAGTCAACCAATAAGACCAATACGGCCCTGGTCGTGAAAGTCGGTAAAAAGATTGCAGCAGCAGTTGAGGCCTACCTAAAAGCCAATGGATTGGAAGCGGAAGTTGCTAATTATGCCTGGGAATTTCATTTGGTACAGGATACGGTTCCCAATGCATTCTGTATGCCCGGCGGTAAGATTGTCGTAAACGAAGGTATTTTACCTTATACAAAGACTGAAACCGGATTGGCAGTAGTGTTGTCACACGAAGTGGCACACGCGGTGGCCAAACACAGCAACGAGCGTCTGAGTCAGCAAATGGTAGCACAATATGGAAGCAACGTATTGGGTGCGGTGTTGACCGGCAAGTCAGAAAAAACGACTCAACTGGCACAGACGGTTTATGGATTGGGCGCACAATACGGAGTGATGTTGCCGTTCTCCCGCAAGCAGGAGTTGGAAGCTGACAAAATGGGTTTGATCGTAATGGCAATGGCCGGCTATGATGTAAATCAGGCTATCCCTTTCTGGGAAAGAATGGCTCAGTCATCTGGTCAGAAACCGTTGGAGTTTATGAGTACTCACCCGTCTGACGAAACTCGTATCGCGAAAATTAAAGCGGCTATTCCCGAAGCCTTGAAATACAAAAAATAAAAAGAACGAAATAAAGTGGACATAAAATCTCTTTATGAATTGTACAGGAAGCATCCGGTAGTTACGACAGATACACGTAACTGTCCGGATTCTTCCATTTTTATTGCCTTGAAAGGAGAGTCTTTCAATGGTAATAAGTTTGCAGCACAAGCCATTGAAAAAGGATGTGCTTTCGCCATTGTGGATGAGGCTCAATTTGCTACATCTGATAAGATTATATTGGTAAACGATTGTTTGCAGACCTTGCAGGAGTTGGCCAATTATCACCGTCGTCAGTTGACCATTCCCGTGATTGGCATTACGGGGACAAACGGAAAGACGACTACCAAGGAGTTGACTTCTGCCGTTTTGAGTAAAAAGTATAATGTGCTTTTCACTCAAGGCAACCTGAATAATCACATCGGTGTGCCGTTGACATTACTCAAAATCAATGATTCACACGAGATTGCAGTCATCGAAATGGGAGCCAACCATCCGGGCGAGATCAAAGCATTGGTGGAAATTGCAGAACCGGATTGCGGATTGATTACCAACGTGGGTAAGGCGCATCTTGAAGGTTTCGGCTCTTTTGAAGGCGTTATCAAGACGAAAGGAGAGTTGTATGATTACCTTCGTGCCAAAGGCGGCAAGATCTTTATACATAATGAAAACGAATACCTGCAACAGATTTCCGAAGGATTGGAAAAGATTTCTTACGGAGAGGCAAATGACCTGTACATTACAGGTAAGATGACCGGGTGTTCTCCTTTTCTGGCTTTTGAATGGCAACATTCAGAAGTAAAGCATACTGTGACTACGCAATTAATTGGCGGATACAATCTGACTAATGCATTGGTTGCTGCCGCGGTAGGCGTTTACTTCGGTGTTTCGGAAGAGAAGATATCTGAAGCGTTGATGGAGTATAAGCCGCAAAATAACCGTTCGCAGTTGACACTAACAGAACGTAACCAGCTGATTATAGATGCTTATAACGCTAACCCGTCGAGCATGCAGGCTGCCGTGACCAATTTCGGTCAGATGGAGGTTGCTGCTAAAGTGTTGATCCTGGGTGATATGTTTGAGTTGGGTGCGAATAGCGCGGAGGAACATCAGAAAGTGGTGGATCTGATTGGTCAGCATTCATTTGATCTGGTATTGTTGTGTGGCGAGAACTTCTCTATTTCCAATCATAAGTTCAAATCCTTCCTGGGAACAACTGATTTGTTGCACTATCTACAGGAATATCCGATCAGCGATGCCACTGTCCTGATTAAAGGATCAAGAGGCATGAAACTCGAGCAAACTATTGAGTGGTTGTAGAAAGATGATACGAAAATTATCGGGAACGATTACTTCCACCTGATATAAAATTAATACAGCTGATTAGCGGGGGCAATTCTGATAGAGATGCTCCCGCTAATTTTTTATGGTAAATATTTACGCTTCCGACTGCAGCGGATGATTGTTTGGCGTTTCTTGTCTCCTGCAGATTTGCAGGGATCATTCCCGGTTGTTTCCTGAATCTTGCAAGTTTGCGGTGCTCAGGAAACAGCAACCATGAAGGATTTGAGCTTGATATAAATGATATTTCACAAAATATCTGTCAAATATCTCCCGTGTTTTAAAAAATATATTTACATTAGCCAGACTTAATCTTACCTTTTAAACATAATAAAGCCATGAGTCCTCTCACACCAAAAAACGTCGTGAAATTCTACAGCGGCGAAGAGGTTCCCCTCGAATTACACAAAGTCCGTATCGTACAAAAACTGCATCTAGTACCTATTGAGCGTCGCCTGGAAGCGCTGTATGAAGGCGGTTTCAATACGTTTCAACTCAGTACCAAAGATGTTTTCCTGGATATGCTCACCGATAGCGGCACCAATGCCATGAGTGATAAACAGCTTTCGGCCATGATGCAGGCGGATGATGCTTATGCCGGTTCGCAAAGCTTCGAACGGTTGCAAATAGCGGTGGAAGAGGTGTTGGGGAAAAAATATTTCCTGCCTGTGCATCAGGGACGCGCTGCCGAGAATATTCTGGGCAACGTGTATGTGAAAAAGGGAAATCTGGTGCCGATGAACTACCACTTCACCACAGCGTTGGCACACATTACCCAATACGGCGGTCGCATCGTAGAGTTGCTGTATGATGAAGCATATAAGATTGATTCGGATCACCCATTCAAGGGGAATATGAATATCGAGAAGCTCGAAGCTGCCATCTGCGAAACGGGGCCCGATAATATTCCGTATATCCGTATGGAAGCTTCGACCAACCTGATTGGTGGCCAGCCTTTTTCTATACAGAACCTGCGCGATGTGCGTGCCATTGCCGATAAATATAAAATCCGGTTGGTGCTGGATGCCAGTCTCCTGGGCGAAAATGCTTATCTGGTGAAACAGCGCGAGGCTGAGTTTATGGAGAAGTCAATGGGCGAAATCCTTCTCACCATGACCGGATTAGCCGATATCGTTTACTTCTCGGCCCGAAAACTAAGTTCGTCACGTGGTGGCGGTATTTGCACCAATTTGAAACAGGTATATCACGAACTGGAAGCGTTAGTTCCTTTATATGAAGGCTTTCTTACTTACGGAGGTATTTCTGTGCGGGAAATAGAGGCAATGGCAGTCGGCCTTTACGAAACATTGGATGAATCGATGATTTCGCAAAGTCCGTCATTTATCCGGTATCTGGTATATGAAGCCATGAAAAAAGGCATTCCCATGATTACGCCTCCGGGAGTCCTGGGTGCGCATGTCGATGCGATGAGTTTCTGCTCGCACCTGCCGCAGACGGTTTATCCTGCGGGAGCCCTGGCAGCAGCCTTCTTCCTGATTTCGGGAGTTCGCGGTATGGAGCGCGGATCGATTTCAAACCAACGAGACGAAGAAGGCAACGAAACCTATGCTGATATGGAGTTGCTGCGTTTGGCAGTGCCACGTCGGGTATTTACCTTGTCGCAAATCAAATATGTGCTCGACCGACTGGAATGGTTGCATCACAACCGTGAAATGATCGGCGGGTTGAAGTTTATTTACGAGCCGCCTGTATTACGCTTCTTTATGGGAAAATTGACACCGACGAGTGATTGGCCTGAAAAGCTATTGGCCAAGTTCAGGGCTGATTTTGGGGATAGTCTGTGATACAGAAATGAAATCGCTGAGATTTCAATATTTGAATACAGTTCTGTAATCGACTTCAAATATTTAAAACAGAAAAGGCAATCTCACTTTAGAGGTTGCCTTTTCTGTTATTTATAAAATCTGTTTATTGGGACTTTTTACCCCACAACGATTGACCGCTGGTATTTAAGCCAGTATAGACGATTGTTTGAACTCGGGGAGATGCTTCCCAGTCAAGTTCCCGTTGCACTTTTAATTTGTAAGCACCTACCGTAAGCGTATTCGTCTTTGAATTAAACGACCATGTACCGGTTATCGCACCGGAGGCTTTGTAATCGGCAGAGAGAACCAACGAAGTGGAGGTCTTTTGAGTTCCAAAGCTGTAACTCAATACGATATGCTCCCAGTTACCGATCAAATCATTGTCACAAATCGTTGTTTGTGGTACATTGGCATAACGTTCAGGAAGTACTACAGGCCATCCGTCATCCGTCCATAACATTTTACGTATATGCCCCATCATAATGGCGTTACTGTATGCATTTCCGTTGGTGTTGGCCGGAAGACGGGCTTGTGAGCTGAAATACCACTGTCCTGAAATGGTATCCTGAAACGCGCAACAATGTGATATTCCCACCCAACCAGAGTGATTGTTGAATTTATATGGATGGGTAATGATCGGGTAACAGTCGCCTCCTTGTGTAATGTTCGTGCCATTATATCCATAATAAGGCCCATTAATGTTGGTTGAGCGACAAACACGAGTATTATATGCCACTGAAAGCTCATCATAAGCCAGAAACATATAGTAATAGCCGGTATTAGGATTGTAAATCGCTTCAGGTCCTTCCTGTGCCTGCCAGCGGTTTGCATCGTTATTTACACGACGGGCAACCCGCGTGCCATAGTCGGCTAAAGTGTTTAACTGATAAGGTTTACCGGTCACAGGATCAATCTTCACGGCCGGTATTCCACAATGCCAGGAACCGTAGATTAACCAGTGCTCGCCAGCGGGAGTTACGACATAAGTCGGATCAATAGCATTCCATTTGAAGTAAGCGCTCCAGTCGGAAGTGCTTGAACGGTAATATGATGTTTTATCAGTAACCGAACTAATCACATATCCTTTATCTACCCACGAATTGGTCGCCGGGTTGGTCGTTTCCATCATACCGATAAATGCACGTTCTGTCCATGAATTGTCAAAATTTGCAGTTGTATTTTGTGCTCCGGTTGCTATATAATTATCGATAATAATGCAGTAATACATTCTGAATTTATTTCCGACTTTTCTCACGCATGGAGCCCAGTATCCGTAAGAGGGATTGGCAATTGGGGCTAATCCCATACGTCCACGGATAGCATTCAATGAGTCTTTTACCCATGTAGGAGGGGTGTTGGCCATCGGAAAGCCGCAATGTGACCAATTTACTAAGTCTCTGGACCTACGCCCAAAATAATGGCCATGACCATTGGTAGCATTTCCGTACGAAGCATCGGTTTGAAACATATAATAGTAATCTCCGAATTTGGCAACGGTAGGGTCGTGAACATTTGCCAGATTCCAGCTATTTACGTAACTCCATGATGAAATCGCAGAATAGTCGTCGGAATAGGTAGGAGCAGTATATGATGGGGATGTTTCGTCTGTTATTTTTATACTGTCAATCGTAGATACCGATACAGAAGTTACCGTATTATCATTCTTGTAAAGCTGTAAAATGGTATTATTTGTGCCAAATTTAATACTGTCTATTTTTGAAACAAAATTGCCTATTAGAGATCCGTTGGGCTTGAATATAAAGAGTTTGTTTTCAGCATACAGAGCAACAAAACACACAATAGTCATCAAAATAATAGCCGTCTTCTTCATTGTTTAGTGAATTTTAAAGTTTTATTGCCTGTACGTATCAGATACAATCCATTAGTTAAACCATTGATGTTAATGGTTTGAGAGGAAGAGTTTAATATGTTTTGAATAACGATTTCACCATCCAGTCTGTATACGGTAATTTTAGTCTCTTCTGTTGGGAGATTTTTTAGTCTGATTAAGTCAGAAGCCGGATTAGGATAAACCGATATGGATGATTCATCAAGAATATCGGTGAGTCCGGATGAAAATCCAAATGTAATCTTGTTGATGTCACCAATTGTAAAGGATTTTGTCGTCGTATCGTTCTGTTTCAAAAACATTTCTTCGGTGGAGAAAGTTATTTTATTTAGTGAGCTTAGAGCAACGCTGCTTTGAGTTCCGTTGTTTAGCCTGATGAATAGACTGTTTTGAGCCCTCATCTGTCTGGGTATCGGACACATCAGAAGCAAAAGTAATCCTGAAAGGAGTAATTTGTTTTTCATAGTGATTATTGAATGTATTTGAATGGGATATAGATGCAAATGGATCATACAAAGATATTTCCATTTCTATATAAGATAGTGGACAAAAGGTTATCGTTGGTGGATTTTTTCAGATTCTGTCTATTATCGGTTTGATTCCCGGTTGTGCTGGTTTTTTTTGTGACTTAACAAACCTCCGTATGCTGAACGGCACGGTCGGTCGGAGATGTGAGAGGACAGTGAGTGATCTAATTGCTCACTTTGATTCGTAAGATATATTTTCATTCGAAGGATAAAGGCAGGATGATATATACCTATCCTCTTTTTCCGAACTAAGGTTTATGAAAAATACGAATTTGTGTAAAATATGATCTAGCTAAATTTTCTCCTCCTAAAAAAAACATTTGTCCACCTCGTTTGGTCTGCAATATCTGTAATTTGCAAAACTGAAAAACACAATTACGGTTTAAAGAGAGAATACCATAAGAAGCAATTACATGCAGAAAAACAATAGAATTGTTAACCTATTAATCAGATATCGATGAAACAAGACGGACCATAAAAACTAACCCAAAACAGAAACAATGAAAATCTCATTGTCCCGATGTATTATCAGTGTACACACCCGCCATTTCTTGTTGGATTCAATAAACATTGGTTTGTTAGTAATTGTTTTAGTTGTTGTATTTCAAGAGATGTGCGCCTTTTTGTGTTTCTAATGATTAATACTAAAACTATTCTAAATTATAGAATGATTTTATTCCTTTTCGACTCATGTTATGCTCGCTATGTTTATCAGCCTCTGCAGGTGTATCCGGGCTAAACTTTTATATGGGTTATTTCCCAAAAAAGGGTAAGACTATTCGACTAAACTGTCAGAAACCATTGAAAAGAAGAAAACTTTCCTAATCAAGAAAAAAACGGAATGTTAGTTGTATGCCTGACATCCCGGATATATTAGTACAAATAATTCTTAAATTTAATTCTATGAAAATCACTAAACTAATGAGGTGCGTTTTATACGTATTTCTCGCGTCATTTAGCTTAGTTGGGTGCGATGAATTGGGCGGTTTTTCTATTGATTCCCCCTCTGACCTGCTAAGCAGGATCGACTCAATTGCAAATTCGAAACCGAACACCGGTGACACAACCTACGTCACCATCAATAACGTAATCGTTGGAAACGAGGATAACAGTTCCGGTTGGTGGACTGCATTCTCTGATAACTTCTCCATTCCGTCCAACAAGCTTTTACATTTGGAGTTTATTAACCACGGTTCAGGCGCCAATAACTGGAATAACTGGAATCTTGCTGTTGCCAATGCTGTACGCGGTGCCGACGGCTATGCGGAATACTTTGTGCTTCGTTCTGATGCTTACGGCTGGGGTAACAGTGATTTTAATTTGAAAATGCTTACCCAGAACTATCCCGACACTGACGGAGACGGCTCAGTTTGGAACGACTTCCTCAAGACCATGGAAGGCGCCCATGTTTCTATCGACATTGACCACTCTGCTACCGGCAATGTATATGTAACTGCCACAGCCGTTGGAACCAATGGTACTACTCTGGTCGCAACATATCAACAACCGGTCTCTGCCACAGATGCCATCAATGCTTTCTTAGTTTGCGATGGCAGCCATTTCGTGATGAAAAAAGCATACCTTATACCTTCGAAAGTTACAGCGGTAGTCGATGCTACTCCTGTTTCAATTTCAGTTTCAGGTACACCTACCTTTGTTGAAATAGGTAATAAAGACTACTGGGGCGGTGCAACTGCTACTGTTACTTTCTCTGACGGTTCTTCTAAAGTGGTAGATTCTAAGGATATATCGTTTAATGTTGTTCCTGATATGACTACCGTTGGTAAGAAAACAGTTATTGTAGCCTATAGCAAAACCAAACAAGGATCATTCAGCCAGGCTGTTTCAACCTTTTACTCACTGGAAGTAACTAACTCAGTTACAGCTCTGGAAGTTACTACATCGCCTACCATCACGAAATACTATTTCTACAATAGCGACCCTATTATTTTCAACACATCTGGTCTCGTTGTAACAGCCACCTATTCCGACGGCTCAAAAAACGTTATTCCAAATTCAACGCTTACTTTTGGAAAAATCACAGCTGCTGAAGGTGCTGGATCGGCAGGTATTTCGTATGTTGGAGCATCGAAAACAGTTACTACAACTTGTCCGGTAACTCTTGTAAAAGGTATAGGCCAGGTAGGTGCAACTGACTTTTCTACCGCATGGTGGAAGGAGTTCTCAGCGGATTATAACGTTGCGTCAGGTACGAGCAAGACAATTACCATGTATTGCTATTCTGACAATGTTTCAAACTGGCACAGCCCATGTACCATCCTTCGCAAAGCTGACAAAACAGAATATGGTGTAGTTCGCATGGATAACTACGGATGGGGTACCGGCTATGCTACTGCTACTGCTACAAGTGACTGGGATTGGAGTAAATTCACATCAAACATCAGTGGATCAAAGGTAGTGATTAAGGTTACAAACAATGGTAACAATACAGCAGATATACTATACACTGTTACTTATGCCAACGGCGATATACATACACAAAAGTATGCCGGTATCACCGTAGACAGTTCTGATTTGAATTGTGCTCTCGTAACTGAAGAGTCATATCTCGTAATTGTTCAATAGTCACTAAGATAAAATATACACACCATGAAATATTCATATTTAATCCTCTTGGGATTGCTGGCGCTCGCACCTGCAACATACGCAGAAAGTACAGGCAATGCCGGCCAGATGTCAATGACTCAACAAGGTAAAATCACCGTAAAAGGTAAAGTAGTTGACGAAAAAGGAGAACCGCTTATTGGCGCTACCGTACAGCAAAAAGGCACAACGATTGGTGCCGTAACAGACCTTAATGGTGATTTCTCTCTTTCTGTTCCTTCAAGTGCTACGCTGGTAGTATCATACGTAGGATGCAAAAAGCTGGAAGTAACCGTTGAAAATAAAACCAAACTCGGAAACATAACCCTGATTTCTGATTCGAAAGAGCTTAGTCAATTGGTCGTAATAGGTTATGGTACACAACGCAAGGTCGATCTTACAGGCTCAGTTGCCATTGTCAACACCGAAGATTTGAAAAAAGTATCCCACTCAAATATCTCTTCCATGCTCGAAGGAAAAGTAGCTGGTGTACAAATTACATCTGACGGACAACCGGGTGCCGACCCTACCGTACGTATTCGTGGTATTGGTTCGTTTGGTAGTACCGCACCTCTGTATGTAGTAGATGGAGTACCCATGGGAACAACCATACGTGACTTTTCGCCAAATGACATCGAATCTCTTCAGGTACTGAAAGATGCTTCAGCTGCTGCAATTTACGGTTCGCGTGCTGCCAATGGTGTGGTTATCATCACCACCAAGCAAGGTAAGCAGAATCAGCCGATGAGAATAGACTACAGCGGTTACTATGGTTTTGACAATATTCAGAAAGGTGTTTACAATGTAATGGACTCAAAACAATATGGTCAGTACATAAACACGGCCTTCGCCAACAGTGGCATGAGCGTTCCCGGTGGATACGATCCTGCAAACGCAAACTATTTGTATAATGCGGATGGAAGTGCAAAAGTGAACACAAACTGGTTCGATGAAGCATTCAAAACAGGTGTTCGTCAGGATCATAACATTAACTTGTCAGGCGGTGGCACTAATAATACTTACAACATCGCTCTCGACTACTATAACCAAAAAGGAACTATGGTGGGTGCGGGGCCAAACTTTGAACGTTATACCGCACGTGTCAACAATTCGATGAATGCCAAATTTGTCAAACTCAAAACAAACATAGTATATAGCCACAGCAATCAGGATAATATGGCTCTCAGTAATGCCAACGAGTATGTACAGGGTCTGTATGGTGCACAATATCCGGTAATGGCTTCTGTGTTGTTGACGCCTCCAACCATCAAGGCTTATGATCCATCAACCTGGGTGCTTGATGATAAAATTTCGGCTGCAACAAATTACACATACGACTCATACGGTTATGGTACTTACTATGACAATGTACATGGCGACTTGCGTGTAACAAACGTGCTGCTGGAAAATAATTTAATAAAGAGGAACTCAACGGTTGACCGCATTGTTGCTTCAGGTTCTGCAGATGTTGACCTCCTGGATATGGTTGGACGGAAGAACAAGAATCACAAGTTAAATTACATCATTAACTTGTCATACAGCCGGACCTATGCAAAGGACTTAACATTCATACCTGCCTTTATACAGAGTACAACCAACTATCTGGCGAAGAGCGACGAGAACCTGCTAGAGGGATATCGCAGTTATAGTGATGCACTTATCGAAAACACGTTAAACTACGATGGTAAGTTTGGACGCCACCACATCAATGCAGTTGTTGGTCAGACATTTGAGCGCGAACTCTTTCATACACTTACAGGCAAAGGTGTTGATATGACAGAGCCTTACTATCTGCAGGTAAATAACTCCACGACAACATCATCAGCAAGTTCTGAAAGTGAACACGTATTGGCCTCTTATATCGGTCGTGTAAACTACGACTTTGATGGAAAATACCTGATTTCGGTAACCGGACGTCGCGATGGATCAAGCCGTCTTTCAGCAGCTGACCGTTGGGATTGGTTCCCATCCATATCAGGAGGTTGGCGTCTGGATCGCGAAAGCTTCTTCCCTGTACCTGTAGCGACAATGAACCTGTTCAAAGTTCGCGGAAGTTATGGTGAACTTGGTAATGAGAACATCGGAGAATACCAATACATGGATGTCATGTCAAGAGGTAACTACACTTATAGCTTTGGAAATACCAAAGTTACCGGATCTGCAATATCCAACTATGTAAACACAGCCATCAAATGGGAAAAGAAGAAATCTCTTGATTTTGGTACAGACCTTGCTTTTTTCAACAATCAGTTGGAATTTACCTTCGACTGGTATAAAAATACATCGACTGACCTGCTTTACAGTGTCGCAGTACCAGCCAATGCCGGTGCTACAAACACAACCGTAACCATGAACGCTGCAACCATGGTAAACTCAGGTCTTGAGTTCCTGCTTGCTTATCACAATCGCAAAAACGCTGTTAAGTATGACATTTCGGCAAACTTATCTACCATCAAAAATAAAGTAACAAGTCTGGGTGTTTCAAATGAACCCCGTACCGATGGTTACTGCCGCACAGAGGTAGGACGTGAAGTGGGTTCATTTTATGGTTATGTTTCAGAGGGGCTCTTCCAGTCGCAATCGGAAATTGACAACCGCGTTAACTCAGAAGGAGCGCATATCACTCAGGACGGAGCACAACCGGGTGATGTAAAATACGCCGACCTCAACAATGATGGTAAAATTACCGCTGACGACCAGACATATCTCGGTAGTGGACTTCCAAAAGTAAATTTCGGTTTGAATGTTCGTGTTGAATGGAAAGGTTTTGACCTGAGCGTATCGACCTATGGTGCTGCCGGATTCAAAGCTGTAGATTTCGTTGACGTAGCTTTGCACGGCTCATACGGAGCACTCAACAAGAGCGTTGATCTGTTAAATGCCTGGACACCGGACAATACAAACACCAACGTACCTCGCATAGCTTACAAATCAACCGGGTCAATCACCAACGATATGTTCAGCCAACGCTTTATTCAGAATGCTTCTTATCTGAAAATTGCAAACGTAGAATTGGGCTATAACTTCCCTGACAAATGGTTTGGTGGCTATATTAACGGCGTTCGCGTATACGCATCGGCTCAAAACCTGGCCACACTGACTAAGTATAAAGGTTACAATGTGGACTTTGCAGGAGGTACATTTACTCCGGGTTACAACTATTGTTCGTATCCAACACCTCAAACAGTGATGTTTGGAGTACGCGCTTCATTCTAATAATATAATCTAAAAGAGAGTATCCTATGAAAAATATAAATAAAATTCTAACCATGTTGGCGCTTATTGTGGGCATGACAGCCTGCAATGACCAACTTAATGTTACGAACCCGAATAGTCAGACAACTTACGATTTTGGAAATACCGTATCTGATCTTCAGGAAGCCGTTATCGCATGTTACAACCGTATTCGTCTCGAAGGTACATTCGCCCGCGTTGGTTACACGCTGGATGCTGTGCGTGGCGACGAAGTTTGGAACTCATCTCAACAGTGGTACTTGGAGTATGACAACCTCAACTCTCCGGGTACCATCGGAATCGGAGACGAATGGCCATGGCGTGATAACTATCATGTTGTAAACCGCACAAACTATGTATTGTCGAAAGTAGATGGTGTTAAGATGTCGACAGACACTTACAATCAGATTAAAGGACAGGCTCTCTTCTTACGCTCATTGGCATACTATGAACTAGCGACCTATTACCAGACAGTTCCATTGATTACAGACTATGCCTCTTATTCAGACATCAATACCATGTATGCGTCCAACAATACACAAGATGAGGTGTTTGATCAGATAGAAAAGGATCTGACAACAGCAATGCAAATATTGCCATCGCGTGACAAAGGTGGCGAATGGGTTAAGGGTCGTGCTACTAGTGGTTCTGCTGCCGGATATCTGGCCCGGGCACTGATGTTCCGTCATAAATATGCCGAAGCTTATGCCGTACTGAAAGACATTATCGCCGGCAAATATGGAGCTTATGCACTTATGGCCGACTACGGCGACAACTTCAAAGAAGGTGCCGCGTATGAAAACAACAAAGAGAGTCTTTTCGAAGTCCAATTTATGGACTATGGCACAGGGGGCACAGACCAGGAATGGACTCCGGTAAACATAAGCTCGCAAGCTACACAGGGGCATGCGGTAGAGAGCAACTACGCTTCGCAACAATTGGGCAGCTGGGGCGACCTTGCAGGATCCCCCTGGTTATATAATCTGTTCAAAAAAGAAAATAGTACTGATGGCCGTCTCGATCCTCGTTTATACTGGACATTGGTTACCTACGAAAGTGAATATAGCAGTTACAAAGGTGCGAAAACTGCGGCTTATCCGAATGGAGACCCACGTAGCAACACTGTTTATCAACAAGATCTCACTGCAACGCCACTATCGAACACATCACAGGGGGGTATATCAATCGCTAAATTCACCAATGCCAGAAATAACATTTACAATGCGATTACTACCGGTTTGAAGTGTGGAATCAACCTGCGCCTGATGCGTTATAGCGATGTGCTGTTACGTGCTGCCGAATGCGAAAATGAAATCAATGGTCCGACTCAGACTGCGATTGACTACATCAATCAAGTACGTCGTCGCGTTGCACTCGCTGACCTTAAGCTATCTGACTTCACGTCAAAAGATGCTTTGTTTGAACGAATTGCAAATGTCGAACGTCCGAAGGAATTTGGTTGCGAAAACGGACGCGGTATCGACTTGCTCCGTTGGGGATTCTTCTACAATTCAGATCGTTTGAATCAGTTGGTTGAACATGGTTATTATAAGCTCGACGGCACAGCTAACACCGCAGAACTTGATGCTTCATCTGCCAGCGCCTCATCGTTCCAGTATTACTCTAAGGGGCATGAATACTTCCCAATCCTTCAGGGTACTCTGAATGCCAACCCGAACCTTACAGGTAACTCGGCAAACAAGAGTGAAGATAATGGACCAGCATTCTTAGCTAAATGGCCCGTTCATCCTGTTGTAAAATAGGAATCATTTTCCTGAAATAGAGGCTTCCTTATCAATGTATTCTTTATATGTTGATAAGGAAGTTCTATTGTCTTAAAAGCGAGATACATACGCTAAGAACCTGAATATGGCAAATAGTAACAAACTAAATCAGTGCTGATTGCTATCGGGTTTGCTTTATTTGCAATACAGAAGATTGATTTTCGTTATTCTTAAAGGTCATCAACATACAGATTTTGTTATTTACTTATTATTTTCTTATCATGAAACTAAAGTATTTCCCGATTTTATTAGTCGGTATATCAGCTCTATTATTTGTAGGGTGCAAAAAAGATGAACCAACCATAAACGGTGGTACAGATGGAACGGATACCATAGCTAAATTCAGCATTCCTACTTATGCCGACGATTATTCCTCCATATCCTCCTGGTCTAATCGAGATAAGTGGAATCTGGCAAATGTTCACGATCCATCGGTTGCTTACTACAATGGATATTACTATATGTACGGCACCGATGCTTCGTTTGGTAATGAGGCTGTAGGACATGGACATTTTCAAGGCAAACGTTCAAAAGATTTAGTTAACTGGGATTGGGTAGGCGGACCTTTTTATAATCCGCCCTCCTGGGTAGCCGACTCGCTCAACGCCATTCGTTCGCGTATGGGGCTGAGTGCCATTGCTAAAGACAAAATAGAATACGGCTACTGGGCACCGGTAGTACGCCGGGTCAATGTTGGAGGAAAAGAGATACTGCGTATGTACTACAGCATAGTTATCTTTAACTACATCAAAACCGGGAACTTCAGCTCAGCCAGCTTTGATGGAAGCTGGACTGAGCGTGCTTTTATAGGCATGTGCGAATCTACAGATCCCGCAGGAGCAGTGTGGACTGATAAGGGTTTCGTTACCTGTTCATCATCCGATCGTGGGTTAAATTATCTTCGTTCCAGTACTTCGGACTGGAGTGCGTATTTCTACTACAATGCCATCGACCCAACCTATATCGTAACGCCGGAAGGTAAACATTACCTGATACATGGTTCATGGCATAGCGGCTTTGCTCT
Organism: Bacteroidales bacterium; assembly: GCA_963668555.2. GTDB lineage: Bacteria > Bacteroidota > Bacteroidia > Bacteroidales > UBA7332 > CAXXIC01. Next base: position 327,177 of record CAXXIC010000001.1, on the reverse strand, counting down.
GTTGCAACTTAATCCGACAACAGGAAAGCCTCTCAATACACTGGGTAACCCCTGGGCAAGCAGTACCACTGAGCTTACAAGCCGGTATGGCGTCAGAGTGGGTACACGAACAGCTTCTTCGCGCTGGCAAGGCAGCGAAGCTCCCGAAGTAATATACAAAGATGGTTATTACTATTTGTTCATGGCCTACGATGGCCTCGAAGTACCTTACAACACACGCGTGGTGAGAAGTACAAACATTGATGGTCCGTACTACGACATTACCGGGCGCAACTTTACAAGCGGAGCCGGCGACTGCTACCCGATTGTAACACACCCTTACAAATTCAACCTCAGCTACGGTTGGGTGGGCATATCACACGGCTGCGTATTTAAAAAGGAAAATACCAACGATTGGTTCTTCATGTCGCAAGGACGATTGCCGGTCAACGTTGGCGGCAACGCTTCCTCCAATGCCCTTATGATGGGGCATGTTCGTCGCCTGGTATGGTGTCCGGCATCTGCCAGCGAACCAAATAACCTGTGGCCAATAGCTTTGCCAGAACGCTACGCTGCTGTGCCTGACTACGGAACGATAACCAAAGACTCTCTGGTTGGAATCTGGCAACACATAAACCTCAAATACAGCTATGGCGTACAAGATGCTGCCTCCGCACTAACCCTTAATGCCGACGGTACTATGTCGGGAGCATTGACCGGTAACTGGAGTTATGATGCTACAAAAAAACAACTAACATTGGGGAATGTGATTGTCTGCGTTGAACGAGAAGTGGATTGGGAAGCTACCCCACGCCGGGTAACATTAGTGTATGCCGGAACTGAAAAGAATCTGAATGCGACATATTGGGGCAAAAAGAATAGATAATTTGAATCCCAACTTTTATCAAAACGACGATCATTAAGCTTAGAAGTAAGTAAGGTCAATGAGAGGGGGGCCCAAATAATGTGAAGGCCGTCATCTGTCCTCTGGTAGAGGCGATGGCGGCTTTTCTGCATTCTTTACACATTTATCCACTTCAAATAAGTATAAATCCACTTGTCAGACTTGATTAATAGTTAAATTTGTCGTAACCTTAGGTTTGGACTTATGAAGAATAAAACAGCTCTACTGATAATCATTGCCGTTGTTGCCTCATTTTTACAGGTACAGGCATTGTCCTATAAAATAAACTACCTGACTGCCGACAACGGTCTGTCGCAAAATATGGTGGATCATATTTTTCGGGATAGCCGTGGCTTTATGTGGATATCTACCTGGAACGGACTGGACCGCTATGACGGTTACGAATTTGTACACTTCAACAGCCGTAATGCCGGCAATCCGTTGCGCAGTGATAATGTTCATTGCGTGGAAGAAGATGTCAATGGAGACCTGTGGATTGCGACAGAAACCGGACTTGACTTTCTCGATTACAAGACCGGAAAAATTATCCATGCTGAACAAAAACTGGGCCCGAAGCTACCTTTTGGAACCCAATCCATTACATTTATACAGAAAGATGAACAGGGTGATCTTTGGTTGGGCTATGATACCGGGTTGGCCCGGATACATGTAGTGGCAGATGGCGGAGCTTTTGCTGAAGAGGTTTATCATAGTACAACCACCATTACCGCTTTATTGATACAAAACGGCAGCTTTTATGTCGGGCACAGCAATGGCGTTTTTAGATTGGTAAAGGGGAGCAACGGCAAGCTGAACCGGGTAAATGCCGGCGAACGACTCAAGCAGTTAAACCGCATTGTGAATACCTTTTATTACGATAATGGGTTTATCTGGATCGGAACCACGCTTGGGCTTTATAAATACGAACCGGCCACAGAGGCTCTTACGGAATATTCGGCCAATCCGGCTGATCCTTTCGCGCTAACTTCCAGCTTTATTACCGATGTTGAGAAAAATCACGACGGGCAGTTGCTAATTGGCACGCTTATCGGATTGAATGTATATGACTATCGTACAGATCAATTTACGCATACTACTTCCGAAAGTACCTCCGATGGCATTTCCCTGAATAATAACTTTGTGAATTGCCTGCTCATTGATAATCAGATGATCTGGCTGGGTACCGAAAAAGGAGGCATCAACCTGTTGACACCTGATCAGAATATTTTTACCAATGTCAGTCACTCCGCTGCTATTCCGGGAAGCCTGTCGAAGAATCCCGTGAATGCAATTTATGAAGATGAAGCCGGGGACCTTTGGGTAGGAACCGTTGAGGGTGGACTTAACTTTCACAAAAAAGGCTCATCACAATTTATCCATTATCAGTCTCAGGCCGGCAATCCTCATTCTTTGAGCCACAATTCAGTGAGTTATATTTGTCGTGACTATAACGGCGATTATTGGTTTGCTACCTGGGGTAAGGGGATTAACCGCCTGAAGAATAAAGACAAGGCTAATCCTGTCTTTGAGCAATTCTACTACGATGCCTCAGCGCGCAATTCGATTTATAATGACTTTGTAGCGGCTTTAGCTTCCGATCCGAAGAACAAAGGATTGTGGATCGGTTCTCGCGAAGGATTGGATTTTCTGGATCTTCAGACCGGACAATTTATCCATATACTCAGCTATCTTCCTTTAGACTTACGCGTGCGATACGTTACGGGAATGTATATTGATAAGCAACAACGTCTGTGGATCGGAACCGGAAACGGGCTTTTCTGTATTTACCTGAAGCATACTGACCTGAAACGAAACAAAATCCGGTACCGCCATTTCCATTATCAGCTAACCAATCCTTCGGCTCACCGGATCGAAAAGATCAATTGCATATTACAGGCAAAGGATGGTCGGTTGTGGTTTGGCAGTAACGGCAACGGCATATACCGGTTGGATGAACGTTCCGGTTCCATGAAGTTTGAGAATGTAGATGAGAATGCCGGACTCTTGGATAATGTCGTCTATGGTATGCTTGAAGACGAAACCGGCACACTTTGGCTGAGTACAGACAAAGGATTATGCGCTTATAATCCGGATAGAAACAGCATCAGAAGTTTCACAAAAGCTGATGGGCTTCAAGCCAATCAATTTTATTGGACTGCATGCGCCAAAGGTCACGATGGTAAAATGTATTTCGGTCACGTGGCGGGATTTACGAGCTTCGATCCATTGAAAGCCACACCTGTTTCTACACAAAACAGAACTTCGATTACGCGTATCAAGATATTGAATGAAGATATTTATCCGTCAAATTTAATGCAATCGGGGCAACATCTTTACTACAATGGAAATCAGTTAGAAAGGATTGTCCTCAGAGAGGCTGATAAAGCATTTAGCTTTGAATTTTCGGCTCTTACCTATTATTTACCGCAAAAAATCAAGTATGCGTACCGATTAAAAGGTTTTGACAGCGACTGGACCGAAGTTAGCGCAGATCGCCGTTTTGCCAATTATACCAACCTGAAAACCGGTAAATATACGTTTGAGGTGAAATGTACCAATCCCGACGGAACCTGGTCAAATGATGTAACATCGGTGGTTATTTCCGTGATTCCTCCTTTCTATAAAACATGGTGGTTTCTTTTGCTTTCACTCGGTCTGATTATATATGCAACCTATCGCTATTATATTCATCGGATTGAAGCACTCAAGAAGCAAAAGTTACACCTCAAACAGATGGTGGAGGAGCGTACCCGGGAGATAGAATATCAGAAAGAGATTCTCGAAGAGCAGGCCCGCGAATTGCAAACAACACTGAAAGAATTGATTGACCATGAGGCTGAAATTTCGCGTCAGAATGAGGTGTTGACCCAACAGAATGAGAAGATAACCCGTCAGAAGGCCCAATTGGTTGATTTGTCCAAAAAGGTGCAGGAAGTTACGCTCGATAAGATAGCCTTCTTTACTAATATTACGCATGAATTCCGAACCCCCATAACATTGATTCTGGGACCGGTAGAGCGTGCGCTCAAGCTGAGTCAGAATCCTAAAGTGCTGGAGCAGCTCAATATTGTGCAGCGCAATTCAAGATTGTTGCTTTCGCTGATCAATCAGTTGATGGATTTCCGTAAAGTTGATTCCGGTAAAATGGAGATTGTGAAGACTCAAAGCAACTTCATTGAATTTCTCGACGACCTGATTCTTCCGTTCGAAGATTTGGTGAAAGAGCGGGGCATCACCTTCCGCAGGCAGTATCGCATGGAACAACCGGAATTTCCTTTCGACCGCGACAATATGCAGAAAGTAATTGGAAATTTGCTTTCCAATGCGATTAAATTTACACCCGACAAGGGGATGATTACCGTGATTGCCAGCACTTATTTGGATAAGACGGACAATAAAGAACGACTTTACCTGTCCATCAAAGATAATGGCAAAGGTATTCCCGAGCAGGATCTGGAAAAGTTATTCGACCGTTTCTATCAATCGAAACAGCGGGAGGCTTATTCCGGCTATGGTCAAAGTGGAACGGGTATTGGCCTTTATCTCTGCAAACGTATTGTGCAGTTGCATAATGGGAAAATTGAAGCCCGGAATAATCACAATGGTGGGGCTTGCTTTCGTGTCTTTATCCCGATTGAACGAGGTTTAACTACAGTAGTTTCGGCAGATGGTAAACCCATGCAGATGTTGGTGGCTAATCAGACTGTCGAAAGTGAGTTGATCAATGTTGATATTATTAAAGGAAAGCCGATCTTGCTGATTGTGGAAGACAATAGCGATATGCGCCATTATATCCGGTCCATTCTTGATGAAGAGTACAATATATTGGAAGCCCCCAATGGCGCTGTCGGATTGGAGCAGACTAATCGTTATCAACCGGATTTGATTATCAGTGATATCATGATGCCGGTGATGGATGGATTGGAATTCTGTAAGAAGGTAAAATCCAATTTTGCCACTTCTCATATTCCGGTAATTCTGCTTACGGCAAAATCGGCAACCGGTACCCAGATCGAAAGCTTTCACTTGGGTGCAGATGCCTTCCTGGTAAAACCTTTTGACGAAGAGCTGTTGAAAGCCATGATCCGCAATCTGAATGAACGTCGTCAGCGGGTGCAAATGAGTTTTGCCGATAGCATGGACACTACAGCGCTCAACATTGCCGAAGAATCGCAGGATAAGAAATTTCTTGACAAGGCGTTAAAGGTGATCAAGGATAATTATACCAATTCCGAGTTTGATGTCGCGGAGTTTATCGAAGAGATGGGGATCAGTCGCAGTCTTTTACACAAAAAATTGCAAAATCTGGCGGGACAATCAGCAAGCCGTTTTATACGCACTTACCGGCTGAATATTGCCCGCGAGTTGATTCTGAAGAACAGGGTGAATCATACGCTGAATATCTCAGAAATAGCTTATGAAGTGGGCTTCAACGATCCTAAATACTTTACCCGTTGTTTTACAAAACATTTCGGCGTAACTCCCAGCTCATTCCTGGATGAGTACCCGGATACAAATAATTGAACGATTTTGGTGATATCTGACAGAATTATCCTGTTTTAACTTAGGGAAATATGTTAATTTTGTTAGCTCAAAAATTGAATCATACTTGTAATTAATAATAAACACATGAAACGAGCATACACAAAGGTTTGCGCCAATTGAGGATGACCTTTTATGCGAGTTCCATGTGAAGCTAAAACAAAAATTAAAAAGGTCACATGAAACACAATTTGAAAAAGAAATGCCTCACGGCATCTCTGGCATTCTCCTCGCTGTTGGGCTTCCAACAAATGAATGCACAAGAGTACAACATTCAGGTGGACACGAAAAAGGTCGGTTCACCCATTCAAAAAACCATGTACGGGATTTTCTTCGAAGACATCAACTTCGGAGCCGATGGCGGTCTCTATGCAGAGTTGGTTAAAAACCGTTCGTTCGAATTTGATCATTCGCTTACCGGTTGGATGCCTTTCGGTGATGTGAAAGTATTGAATACAAAACCTTGCTTCGACAAAAATCCTAACTATGTGCAGTTAAGTTTCCAGAAAGAGCTGACCGGTAGCGGCATCGAAAACGAAGGATTTAAAAACGGCATGGGTATAAAAGCCAATGAGTCGTACAAGTTTTCGGTTTTTGCCCGTTGTTATGAAATTTGTCCGATTAAACTAAAAGTAGAGCTGATCAATTCCAATAACGATGCCGTTGCTTCGACCACCCTGGAATTTAATGGAAAAGACTGGAAGAAATATACAGCTGAACTTACCCCAAAATCAACTGATGCACATTGCACCTTACGTCTGACTTTGGCTACACATGGTGTGGTTGATTTGGATCACGTGTCATTATTTCCAGCCAAAACCTTCAAAGGTCGTGAAAACGGCATGCGCGAAGATTTGGCGCAAGATTTGGCCGATCTGAAACCGGGTATCTTCCGTTTCCCCGGTGGATGTATCGTCGAAGGAACTAATCTGGAGACTCGTTACCAGTGGAAAAACACGGTTGGTCCGGTTGAAAACCGCCCCATCAACATCAACCGCTGGAATTACACTTTTCCACATAAGAAATTCTCTGATTACTATCAATCATATGGTTTGGGGTTCTTCGAATACTTCCAGTTGAGTGAAGATATTGGTGCAGAACCGCTTCCTGTATTGAGTTGCGGCCTTTCCTGTCAGTTCGAAAACCATGATCCCAACGAAAACTGTGCTGTTGATCAATTGCAGCCTTACATCCAGGATGCCCTGGATCTGATCGAGTTTGCTAACGGCCCGGTGACCTCTAAATGGGGAAAACTTCGTGCTGATATGGGACACGCGGCCCCTTTCAACCTCAAGTTTATCGCTATCGGTAACGAACAGTGGGGAAGCCTTTACCCAGAGCGTCTGGAGCCCTTCCTAAAAGCTATTCGCAGCAAGTATCCCAACATCAAAGTGATTGGTACCGCAGGTCCAAGCCCCGACGGTAAAGATTTTGACTTCGGTTGGAAAGAGATGAAACGCCTGAAAACAGACTTGGTGGACGAACATTACTACAAAGATCCGGAGTGGTTCCTCAATAATGCAAAACGTTATGACAACTACGATCGTAAAGGTCCGAAGGTGTTTGCCGGAGAGTATGCATGTCACCCAAAAAACAAAAAGAATAACTTCGAGGCTGCCTTGAGCGAATCTGCCTTTATGACCGGTTTTGAGCGTAATGCCGATGTGGTACACATGTGTACTTACGCACCGCTTTTTGCACATGTCGATGCCTGGCAATGGCGTCCCGACCTGATCTGGTTTGATAACCTCGGTAGTGTGAGAACTCCCAATTACTATGTACAGCAACTTTATGGCCACAACGTGGGAACCAATGTTCTGACCACTACTTCAAATAACCAACCGTTGGCTGGTCAGGATGGGCTTTACGCTTCTTCAGCTTTGGATAAAAACAAAAAAGAGATTATCCTGAAAATTGCCAACACTTCGAAAGAGGTACGCAAAGTGAAGTTCTCTCTCAATGGATTGAAAGCAGGTGAACGCAAAGGTTCACACACTGTTTTTGCATCAAATAATCCCGATGCGGAAAATACTTTGCAAAATCCCAACGTGATTGTTCCGGCAGAGAAAGAAATTTCCATTTCCGGTAATATGTTGGAAGTGGAACTTGCTCCGCAATCATTCAATCTGTATAAGATTAAACTCTGATTAAACACCGTTTAAACAAATAAATTAGCCCGACTTGCAATTGTGCAGGTCGGGCTTTTGTATGTTATATTGGCATTCCTATCCAATTAAATTATTCCAGGGGAAGAAGCCAATCTTCTACAATTCATTCTCTATCCAATTTCCGACTTTTAGCTCCATGGTATGAGTGAATCCTGCTTCTGTAAGTAATATGGCAGCTTCCTTTTTTCCATGTAATACATGGTGCGGATAATGGCTGTCACAATTGATCGTGATAGGTATATTCAACTTATGGATTCGGGTGAAATAGCGCTGATTGGGGTAAGTAAGTTGCTGGGGCAGCAGAGATTTAGTGTTGATCTCCAGGATTAGTCCTTTTCGGGAAATAGCTTGAAGCAGTTCATCCATAAGATCATCGATCAATACCTGATGATCGAAAAATCCGGGGTACTTGCTGCCGTTCATGTAAATTTTATCAATATGCCCTACAATTTCGAAGCCCCCTTTATCCACCATCAATCTGCTTTGGCGAAAAAAGGCACGAATCACAGCCTCAATTTTTCCGTTGAATAAGGTTGCCACCGCCTCTTCAAAATCATTATAGGGGCCGTCCACGCACATCATTTCTCCGGTTTCAGGATGAACGATGTAGTGTATCGAGCTGATCATATAGTCGGTCGGAAGTTGTACAAAATAATCGATGGCCGCGTTGTGCTCATCGTTGAGGTAGTCGGTTTCGAGTCCGCAGTATAGTTCGATCTGATCGCTGTATTTCTCTTTCAACCGTGCCACTTCCTGAAAATATTCCGAAACATCATCACGCTTCATCGTCCAGAATGTGTCGAAAGGTAGCGGTGCATGCGAGGTAAATCCGTAAGACTTTACTCCCTTGCTGATGGCATAACGCACAAAATCTTCGGGATAGCTGCGTCCGTCACAGAAGGTGCAGTGACTGTGGTAGTTGCTTAAATACATAATTAAAATCGGTGTGTAGGATGTGTTTTGCAAAATTAGCCCGAAAAACCGATTTTCACCGACCAGATCTCATTAATGTTTGTAAACCAGACTCGATTTAATTTCAAAAGTGTGGTAGCGTACATCGGGTAGATAGCTGTAATGCGAATTGCGGATATGCGAAAATAGATCGATATTAAACGACAACTTTTTGGATACATAAAATTCCATGCGTGGATTGATAATAGCCAGATTAGAATAACCTTTATCTCCCTGATATTTGAACTGCTCGTCATCCGGTATATCATCCCCGTTTTTATTTCCTTGCCAGGTATATAGCTGGTAGAAGTTCAGACCCAGATAAAAGGATCCCACGTTGCTGAATTGGATTTGCGAATATACTTTACTTCCAAATCCACTGGCCAGATTATAGTTGCGATCAGCCAGATGGTAGTAGTCGGTAAGACTCCCCCCCATCAAAATAGCATTCATATGTATGCCCAGATTCATATCGATGGTATTCAGCTCGTTTTTGAAATTATATAAAAGACCGCTACCGAACGAGGCTGCTGCTGATATTTTATAGGGGACCTTAGTTGAAGTTTTAAATAAGGAATCGGAGTCGTAATAGTCGAAGTGTTGGAAAAAACCGAACAGCATCTTGTGGTTTTTATAGGGACGGTAGTTCTTTCCCCAAAGCATGGCCATAGCATTTACACGACTGATGTGGGGTTGGTTCGAAAACAGTTTAATGGTTGTGCTAAGTTGGAAATAGTCGAAAGGCTTGCATTCATCGGACTCGAACGGATCGTTATACTGAAGCTGAAGGTCAATCGCATTACTGAATCGTCCCTTAAACAGATTTGCCTCGTCGGAATTAAAACTAGCACCCAGCCCCACCTGTAGATACAGAGGATATTTAGGATACCCACTGTAATAACGTTTCGGGCGAGTATGAAACATTTCACCATTGATCATTCGGGTGATCGCTGCGGTAGGTGTAAGCAGAAAGCCGGCAAACTCCAACCCAACGCGCCTTATTCCGTGAGCCGATTCATCGACAATCGCGGTCGAGAGGCGATGTGTGATCTCGCCCAAAGCCATTCCTCCGATAGAGGTGGTGAAAAAGTCATTGATTGATGGCGGCTCTTTTTCCATAAACATCTCCCACATCAGGCTGCCCCCCATGGTAAAAGGCATGCTTTGCCAGTAACTCATGCCATTGGCACGAGCCGCATTATAATATAAACTGCCATGATAGGGGTGCATAAAGAGGTTAGTCAGAAACTTATCGTTATCCCAACCAAATCCTCTTCTGAAATTTTCTTTAATGGTGGAACTATTAATCACTGCCCAATCAGCCTTTACCGCATATCTGTCAATAGACCAGACACCCAGGTTGGTCCCGATAATGGTAGCGGCAGCTTGCCACGGCTTTTTGTGTGTAATTGTATCTTGATACCAGGTCGTTACTTTGGGGATATACTGTGCCTGTATGCAAAATCCGCAGAGCAAGATTGATAATAATAGGGTGAAAAGTCTTTTCTTCATCTGTCTTTACATTAAAATAAAGCTATTCCAAACTCAAGGATCGGTTTATGGTCGTAAGCTTTCAGTTCGTGGTATTTCGAGGTGATCTCATACCCGCTGCTCAGGAAGAAGGCTAATTTATCGATAAACTGGTACTCAATCGTTCCCCGGGCTTGCAATGCGTAAAGACTGGATATACCCTGAGCATCGAGGTCGTTATCATTCAATGTAATGTGAGAATATCCGAGGTCTCCGTTTAATGAGAAATTTTTTAGGGGAAAAGATATTCCGGCACGATAATTAATTACACCGGAAAAGTTTTTGTCGGAAAGGCGATGGGGGAATCCTATCCCTACCTGATTGTAGAAGTGCTCATTTTTAAATCGTGCCGCAAGGTTCATGAAAGAGCTGTTTCCGACATACATAAGCCATTGCAGGTGGGTTGCTCTCGAAACATTAATCAATCCCAGCTTTACCGATGCCTTTTCATATGCATAGTTGATTAATCCGATTTGTACACCTTTGACTGTCCTTCCGGCCGCATTAATTAGTCCGATTTGCACACCGTTTACGTTCCGGGCATAGTTGGCGAGTCCGATTTGCATGCCATGCAGGTCTTCCATCGAAACATTTAACAGACCGGTAATTTGTGCTCCTTCCACTTTTGAGGCTGCTATATTCATACCGGCACTGATTTGTGCGCCGTGTAAATGTCCCGCTGCAAAATTATTTATAGCGCTAACCTGAAGCCCGTCCATTTGTCCGATATTGAAATTACTCAATGTAGCCAACTGAACCCCTTGTGATTCATTGAGGTGCAGATTGATATTACCGGCAACAGACAATCCTCTCGATTTTCCGGTGGTGAAACTACCCAGTCCCGCAATCATAATGCCGTCTACATTACCTTCGTTTTCGGCAATCAGTCCGGTTAGATTAATTCCGGTCAGATTGCCGTTGGCTTTGCTGGCTATCATGTTCAGGCTGAGACCTTTTATATTCGATTGTAAAGATTGGGGCAGTCCCAGATTTAGATATGTGACACTGTGCGGATGATAGGGGACAAGGGATACCGGATGCCAGAGTGAGATATTAAGGGGGATTATCTTCTCTTGTGCAACAGATATAAGACTATATGTAAAGGTTAGAACTAAAAGTGCTATTTTTCGGATCATAAGCATTGATTGAGATTACAAAAGTATGAAAGAATCTGCTTTTGAACATATTTTTTTCGATAAGTGGTGGTAATTGGTCGGTGGACTATTTTTATGTCAGGATGAAATATCTTATCTTTCACCTTCGAGTTTCAGTAGAAATGCTTTGGTTTCTATACCATAAGCATATCCGCCCAAAGCTCCGTTGCTGCGAACAACCCGATGGCAGGGGATTAACAGACAGATGGGATTTTTCCCGTTAGCGTTGCCAACAGCTCTTGACGCTTTGGGCTGGCCGATTTGTCGCGCTAATTCCTGGTAACTGATGGTATGGCCATAAGGAATCATTGTTAATGCTTTCCATACTTTTTGCTGGAAAGGTGTACCTTTCGGTTGTAGCGGTAGATCGAAAGAATGTCTGTTCCCTCTAAAATACTCCTGCAATTGGGCCTTGCATTCCACAATCATTGCAGTGTGTTTATCCTCTTCCATCGATTGCAGCTTCACGAATTTCAATGATATAATGGCAGCTTCATCTGCAATGATCTCAATGATGCCGGTTGGTGAATGAAAATAACCTCTGTTCGTCATCTATTTCTTCGTTTTGCTTTTATAATACTGAAAGGCTTTCAGTACTTTCTTCACGTACCTACAGGTTTCCTCTCCACGTGCGTAACCCGATTTGCAGACCGGGTCGTCGTAAAACTCCGGATTACTTTTAAGAGCAAGGTAATGAGCAACATGTTCATCCCAGATCAATGGGCTTTTACCGTATTTTTTGGCAAGTGCCTGTGCGTCCAGAACGTGACCTATTCCTGTGTTATAAGCCGCTAATACAAATTTAATCCTGATTTCATGATCCTTTACCTCCGAAAAAACGCGGTTTAATGCACGAATTGATTTAACAGCTCCCTGGATATTTGATTCAGGATTGTAGACTTCATTTCCGTAAATTCCCACCGAAGCGGCAGTACGTGGCATTAATTGCATAAGTCCTTTAGCGCCTGCCCACGATTCTTCATCGGGTTTGAATTTAGATTCCACAAATGCCACAGCAGCCAGTAGTCGCCAGTCCCAGTTGATTTCATGTGAATACTTTTTAAAAAATTGATCGAAGGGCGAGATTTTCCCTCTGGAGATTTTGGGTAACGGGATGTCTGTAGCTCGTTTACTTTGTTCAAAGTAGCGTTTCGAAATAGCTTTATATCCTTCTGTCTGGAAATTCTTCGCGAACCATTGATTAAGTGCATAAGCTAATGTATGATTCTTTTTATCCACTATCCATGATGATCTTTGAGGAAAGCTTACATTCAGATTTACATCAATATTTTCAAAATAGGTTTTATTCAGTTTGGCAATGTTATTGTCTGCTACAGTATAGGGGATTTTGCCCGTTGAAACCATCTCTATCAGATCTTCAGTGGTAACAGTGTCTTTTCCTATATTATGTATTCGAATACCTCCACCCAGTTCCTGATTCAGGTGAATCAGCCGTTGATGGTAACGGGTATCCCGAATCACAAAGATGTCTTTACCGATTAGTTCGGTGACATCTTTCAATAACTTATGCTTGCTATGTGTTTGCTGAATCAACACCTGATGGGTAATATATTCCCGGCCGCAAAAAATCACGCTGTCTTTCATTTGATTGGTGATCGGCATATTGTAGGCAACTACATCTCCCTTGCCCTGCAATAATAATTGAGTCAGCCGATTTACATTTTCAGCCACTATCACCTCGGTTTGCACTCCTAATGATTCGGCAAAACGCGATGCCAGCTCGTATTCATAGCCCATCGGCTGACCACGGTAGATAAAGTAGGAGGTAGAGCTGTATAAAGTAAGAATACGTAGTTTACCTCGCTTTTTGATTTCATCCACCGTTGAGTATAGCTTCTTCGGTTCTGCTTTTTTACAAGCTTTTTTTTTGCAGGTAATCAAGCTGATTGGAAGAACTACCAAAAGCAAAAGAAAGATCAGCGGTTGAATTTTACGCATAGAGTGTGATATTTATAGAAATAAATTGCTGTGGATTTGCAAGTTTACGCAATTTTTACGAATTGGGAAAATATGAACAGAATCCTTAGTAAAACAGATCTGGCTGGCTTTTGGTTGAAAATGACACTTGTTGAAGCTGTAAGTGCATTTTTATTGCATTGCTATGAGCTGGCACACAACCAATTTTCTTTCTATTTTGTTTAATAAGGGTAGAAATTCGTTTGCTTTCCAAGTTTGTACGCATATTCTTTTCGTTTAAGTGGAATATTTCTAAGTTTGCATTTCGTTAATGAAAGACTTAAAATATAGAAGATATGAACAACTTTAGTTTTGTAAATCCGACCAAAATCATTTTTGGTAAAGGACAAATCAGCCAGTTGGCTACTGAAATCCCTCTTGATAAGCGGGTCATGATTACGTTTGGCGGAGGGAGTGTGCGAACCAATGGCGTTTATGATCAGGTGAAAACAGCATTGAAGAATCATTTTACCGTTGAGTTTTGGGGTATAGAGCCCAATCCTGATTATGAAACATTGCTCAAAGCGGTCATTGTGGCACAGGAAAGCAATATCGACTTTCTTTTGGCAGTAGGGGGAGGTTCGGTACTGGATGGCACCAAGTTTATCTCTCAGGCAATGAACTATAATGCCGAGCCGTGGAAATTGGTGAAAAATGCGCTGTTATGCAAACCTTCTGTACCGGTTGCTTCGGTAATGACCTTGCCTGCAACGGGCTCAGAGATGAATGGTCGGGCTGTGATCTCTTACCGTGCCAAAAAGGAGAAGCTGGCTTTTATGTCAGAACATATGTTCCCGAAATTCTCGATTCTGGATCCGGAGGTGACATATTCATTACCGACTCATCAAATCTCAAATGGAGTTGTGGATACCTTTATGCATGCGATGGAGCAATATATGACTTATCCGGCTCAAGCTTTATTGATGGATCGATGGGCAGAAGGTATTCTAAAAACATTAATCGAGATTGGAGAGAAGGTTGTGAAAGATCATGCCAACTATGATCTGATGTCGAACTACATGGTGTGCGCTACCATGGCCCTGAATGATTTTATCGGCATGGGAGTACCGCAGGATTGGTCAACGCATCGTATCGGACATGATCTGACAGCAGTGTATGGCCTGGATCATGCACAGACATTAGCAGTACTTTACCCGGCATTGCTAAAAGTAACAAAAGCAGATAAGCGCGAAAAATTATTGCAATATGCCGAGCGTGTCTGGGAGATTAAAGAGAAGGATCCGGATAAGAAGATTGATGCAGCTATTGAGCAAACGGAACAATTCTTCAAAAGAGTTGGCTTGAAGACCCGACTTCACGAGTATCAGATAAATGAAGATGCTGTCGGAATAGTGGCTGAACGCGTGGAATTGCGAGGCATTGTTTATGGGGAGCACAAGAATATTGATGGAGAAGCCGTGAAGCAGATTATCCGTCTGGCTTTGTGATGCGGAAAAAAAGCAAAGAATTGTCAATGTATAATACAAAAAAAGGCACTCCGGTTAGGAGTGCCTTTTTTTGTATTATATGCTTAGTTGCTCCAGGTGTTCTAAGTGTAAGTCCACTCCGAAAAGTATAAATTGAGAAATGAGAAGTTTTGTTTATTTGTAATCAGTTGATAATCTGCACATCCGCAAAGTCCCCTTCAGATAATTTAGGGGTGAATTGATACCAAAAGGACTTTTCGGAGTGGATTCAAGTGTCTAGGTTGTAACCTGCTTATTTCTTTGTCAGAGCTCTGTAAATAAGATAGCAGCCGACGATAATAAACGGAAGGCTTAGCAATTGACCCATATTAAGAATCATATCGGCTTCGAATGGCTCCTGATCGTTTTTGATAAATTCAATAAAGAATCGGGTAAGAAAGATGCCGTTTAAGAAGATCCCGAAGATAAGTCCCTCTTTTTTCCATGCCTGTTTCTTAAAATAGAGATACATAAGAATCGCAAAAACGACTAAATAGCAGAGCGCTTCATAAATCTGGGTTGGGTGAGAAGGATCCGAGAATATCGGTTCGGCACCTTGTCTCCAGGCATGCAGATTGGTCACAAACCGGAATGCCCAGGGTAGATCTGTGGCATGACCGTATATTTCGTGATTGAAAAGGTTTCCCATACGAATCAATGCACCGACTAACGCTACGGGAACCACCAGCCTGTCGAATGTAAAGAGCATATTGCGGTGTGTTACTTTTTTGGAGTAGATCCAGACGGCAATAATGATACCGATTGCTCCTCCATGACTGGCTAATCCACCTTCCCATATTTTGAAGATCTCGATGGGATTAGCCGAATAATAATCCCAGGCGTAAAATAAACAGTGTCCCAGTCGGGCGCCAAGCACTGTACCGGCAATCACATAAATGAAAAGACTGTCGAGCCATTTCAGGTCTATCTTTTCCTGAGTAAACATTTTCTCCACGATCTTATATCCGATCCAGAATCCGATGGCAAACATGAGTCCATACCAGCGTATTTCGCGACCAAGAATATTGACAATGGCGGGATCGGCAGTCCAGGTGATGTAGTTCAGCATAAGTAATATTATTTATTAGTCCTGATAATTATCGGGATTATTGTATTTGTTATAAATCATAGGCCGGACCATAATTCATGAGTAAATTGGTGACCACTGATAGGAAATGAAAAAAGTTGCGAGCCACAAAGGTAAAATTAACTCTGTAAACCCACAACTCTTTTTGTATAAGTTCTAATTCGATTTATTATTGATACAACGGATTAGTTGGCCGATTCGAATTGTCGAAGGAACCTGACATCATTTTCCGAGAACATCCGTAGATCTTTTACCTGATATTTGAGGTTGGTGATACGTTCGATACCCATTCCCAGTGCATATCCGGTGTAGACTTTACTGTCGATGCCGCATGCATCCAGTACATTCGGATCTACCATTCCGCATCCCAAAATCTCTACCCAACCGGTATGTTTGCAGAAGGGGCATCCTTTACCACCACAGAGGTTACAAGAGATGTCCATTTCGGCAGAAGGCTCTGTAAACGGAAAGTATGAAGGGCGAAGTCGGATTTTGGTTTCAGTACCGAACATCTCTTTAGCGAAATAAAGCAGCGCTTGTTTCAGGTCGGCAAAAGATACGTTTTTATCTACGTACAGAGCTTCAACCTGATGGAAGAAACAGTGTGCGCGATATGAGATCGCTTCATTGCGGTATACCCGTCCCGGGCAGATAATACGGATAGGTGGCTGTGTTTTCTCCATTACACGGGTCTGAACCGATGAGGTATGTGTACGCAACAATACATCGGGACTACGCTGAATAAAGAAGGTGTCCTGCATATCACGGGCGGGGTGATCTTCGGCAAAGTTAAGTGATGAAAACACGTGCCAGTCGTCTTCAATCTCCGGACCTTCGGCAATGGTAAAACCTAAGCGCGCAAATATGTCGCAGATTTCGTTTTTGACAATAGAAAGGGGGTGACGCGATCCTAAGGGGATTGGATAAGCCGTACGGCTGAGATCCTCTTCTACACTACCTGTATTTTGGCATTCCAGGATCTCTTTCAATGAGTTAATTTTGTCCTGGGCTTGATCTTTTAATTCATTGATAAGTTGTCCAACTTCACGTTTTTGTTCTGCCGGTACATTTCTAAAATCGTTGAATAGATTGGTGATCTCACCTTTCTTACTTAAATATTTGATACGGAGTGCTTCTACCTCTTCCAGATTTGTAGCTGTGAGGTTGTTTATTTCGTCGAGTAACGATTTAATTTTATCAATCATAGTAATCGCGTTTTCTGATTCAGAGTGCAAAAGTACAAAATTAAGTCACAACCCAATCTCCGACAATGCAAAAAAGCATTTGGAATTTGGTAAATGCCGGACTTCAATGAGCTGATAGCTCCTCTTTTATATGTATTGAATTTGGTTTTTGAGCAAAAATGCACCGATTAGATCATAAAATACCGTTTTTAGTGGCTTTTAGTACTATTTTAGGTTGAAGTAAACTCCAATAAAATGCGAATAAATTTTATCTTTGCAGTATGAAAGTCTTAATTTCTCACATCGAGTACCTTTTAACCGAGAATGATTGCGTGATTGTTCCCGGATGGGGTGGTTTCGTGGTACAGCATCATCATGCGATGTTTACCGAAACCGGCATTTTGCCCTCATTCCGTGAGATATGCTTCAATCCCTGTTTGGTTCATGATGATGGGATGTTGATTTCATCTATTTCGCAGACAAAAGGCGTTTCATATTCGGAAGCACGCCGTTTGTTGAATAATGAATTAGATATTTTCAAAGCTACTCTTTCGCAACAGGAAAAGGTAGTTTTTGGGGCTGTTGGTTCGTTTTCTACTGATTATGATCAAACACTGTTGTTTGAATCAATTGACAGTACGATTACCCGAATAGATTCTTTTGGTTTCGCTCCACTGCAAATGAAGACTTTGGAAGAGATTCATGGGAAACATAAGCCAACAGAACAAAAACCATTTGCCGAAAAAGAGGGCGATATTATACATATTCGTTTCAGTAAACGCAAGATGTTGCGCGCTGTGGCTTCAGCAGCAGTTATTTTAATATTGTGGGTATTCTCTTCTCCTGTTGGTGATCAACGATCAAATGCGAGTTGTGCGGGCTTGATTTCTCAAATAGAAATTTCTAAAGCTCTCAAGGAGCAAAATACAGAGAGGCCGTCTGTAGAAATACAGAAAACGGATTCGATTCTTGTACAGAAACCAGAAAAGCCGGCAGTCCGGAAAGATTCGGTCATTATCAATGAGCAATACTATATTGTTTTAGGTAGTTTTCAGACAGAAAAAGCAGCAGAAAGGCATCAGCAGCAATTGATCGGCGACGGTATTTCCGGAGTAGGAGTAAAGAAAATGGGTACCAAACAGCGGACCTATCTGAAGGGTTTTGCTGATAAAGAGGAGGCTATGAAATACATGAATCACATTCGAAATGATCGGGATGAATATCGGGAAGCCTGGTTGTATTGTATGAAATGAAATTTGATCGAAAATATATAGAGAGCCTTCAGTTTACTGATGGCTTTTTTTGTTGATTATGTAGAAAAAAGCCTCGCAACCGATTAGGATGCAAGGCTTTTTTTATTGATGATAATCGTTGATTAACCAACGATTTTTTTCATTGCTGTCATAGCCTGACGAAGTTCTGCACCCACGATTTCGATCGGGTGGTTACGAAGCTCTTCGTTCACAGCGATCAAGGCCTGGTTGTCAACGCCGTTACCTTTACCTGCTGCATAAGCTTTACCGATAACGTTTGTATCGATTTTCTTCATGAAGTCAGCCAAAAGCGGTTTGCAAGCGTGGTCGAACAGGTAGCAACCGTACTCAGCTGTATCAGAGATCACACGGTTCATTTCGTAAAGTTTTTTACGAGCGATAGTGTTAGCGATCAACGGAGTTTCGTGTAATGACTCGTAGTAAGCTGACTCTTCTTTGATACCTGCTTCAGTCATAGTTTCGAATGCTAATTCTACACCCGCTTTCACCATTGCAACCATCAATACGCCATTGTCGAAGTACTCTTGTTCAGAGATTTCTACATCACCGGCAGGAGTTTTCTCGAAGTTGGTTTCGCCAGTCGCTTTTCTCCAGGTCAACAAGTTGATATCGTCGTTAGCCCAGTCAGCCATCATAGTTGATGAGAATTCGCCAGACATAATATCATCCATGTGTTTCCAGAACAAAGGACGCATGATAGATTTCAATTCTTCAGCCAAACCGAATGCTTTGATTTTAGCAGGATTTGAAAGACGATCCAGCATGTTGGTGATACCACCGTGTTTCAACGCTTCTGTGATAGTTTCCCATCCGTATTGAATTAATTTAGAAGCATAACCTGCGTCGATCCCTTTTTCAATCATTTTGTCGAAGCAAAGGATTGAACCTGTCTGCAACATACCGCAAAGGATAGTTTGCTCACCCATAAGGTCAGATTTTACTTCAGCAACGAAAGATGAGTGAAGACAACCTGCACGGTTACCACCGGTTGCTACAGCGTAAGCTTTTGCTTGTGCCCAACCTTTACCTTCAGGGTCGTTCTCAGGGTGAACTGCGATCAATGTAGGTACACCAAAACCACGCACATACTCAGCGCGTACTTCAGAACCCGGACATTTTGGAGCTACCATGATTACGGTAATATCTTTACGGATTTGAGTTCCTTCTTCTACGATGTTGAAACCGTGAGAGTAAGAAAGTGTAGATCCTTTTTTCATCAATGGCATTACTGCGTTAACAACGCCAGTGTGTTGTTTGTCCGGAGTAAGGTTGATTACTAAGTCAGCAGTTGGGATCAATTCTTCGTATGTACCTACTTTGAAACCGTTCTCGGTAGCGTTTACATAAGAAGCTCTTTTAGCATCGATAGCTTCCTGACGCAAGGCGTAAGAAATATCCAGGCCAGAGTCGCGCATGTTCAACCCCTGGTTCAAACCCTGAGCGCCACAACCGATGATAACGATTTTTTTACCTAAAAGTGCATTAACGCCATCTGTGAATTCGCTGTTGTCCATGAATTCACAAACACCTAATTGATTCAATTGCTCGCGTAAAGGGAGCGTGTTGAAATAATTTGCCATGTTGTTTTTATTAGTTTAAATGAATTGATTCTTTATTTTAGTCTCTTTTCTCCAGGCACAAGGCACAAGACACTTGTCTTTAATCTTAAGTCTTTAATCTTACGTCTTATGTCTTTTATCTCTATTCTATAGACTCATAATCCGCAAAAGCCAAAGCACTACAGAAATTTTCAGGATACAAAGGAAATCAATATTTATCATATACGCGTGTAAAAACGCACTTTATTTAGGTACTTTTCATGGATTCGCTTCGGAAGCGAAGAGGGGTAAGGCCGGTCATCTTCTTGAAGAACTTTGTGAAATAGGACTGGTCTACGAAATTTAACTGATTGGCAATTTCCGAAACGCCAAGGTTGGTATGTACCAAAAGACGCTTTATTTCAAGTAGTTGTTTTTGTTGGAGAATGTCATTGCTGGTTTTTCCAGTCAGTTGCTTCACGGTTTGGGTGAGGTGGTTGGGCGTGATTGCCAACATCGATGCGTATTCGTTTACCGTGTAGTTATTTTGGTAGTTTTCTTCGACCAGCTGAAAAAAGCGTTTTACCAGCAAGTGCCCTTTACCTTTTACCAACATTTGCTCGTCTACCTTGTAGAGCGAAGCCGCATACACCAGTATCAGGTCCAGTAACGAGCGCAGCAACTCATCCGAATATTCGGTTTTGTTTACTTCGGTAACGGCTTGTACAAAAAGCTTTTCCAGAAAGGCAGTGTCTTGTGCGTTTTCAAGCAGCAGGGGAGGATTGGCCTGTTGGATGGTAAAGAAAAACGGAAACTCCAACAACCGGTTTTGATTGCTTTGGTTGATCAGGTAAAAATCGGCAGTGAAAATGTAGATGTAGCCCTCAATGTCTTTACTCAACTCTAGTTTGTGAGCCTGTCCCGGTGACATAAAAAAAATACAGGGCGGTTGCACCTCGTACCTGTTACTGTCTATTACATGCACCCCCGAGCCTTTGTGCAGATAAAGCACCTCAAAAAAATCATGACGGTGCGGATATTCTACGGCAAAATGGCGGTTGGCATCAAATACCTCCACCTGAAAGGCACGATAGCCCAACTCGCTTTTGCTGAAGTTGTGCAACGAATAAACGGGAATATTTGTAGAGGGTTTCAACTTTTCGGAAAGAATTTACAGGATTAAGTAATAGGACAAATTTATTGTCACATTTTACACAGAGTTGCACAGAGAAGTCACAGAGGTTTTTCTTTTTTTTTCTCTATTAGACTCTGTCTATTCATTGTGTAATAGAATCTATATTTCCATAGTTCTCTGTGAACTCTGTGAAAAACTCTGTGAACCTCTGTGTAATCAAAGTGATAAAAATATACGATATTATTTCATTCTCATTACTTAGTAAGATCTTTTCTTTACAAAAAAGATAGAGTAATCGAAAGTTGGTCTTCTGATTACTCTATCGTGTTGCTTTAAATATTTTTATTCCTGAAAATGATTTTTGCCCTGCAAACAGGCTTAATCTCTGCATTTCTAATCTCAACTACACTTTCTAAATCTGATTCCGCTGCTTGATGAAAGCTCAGGCAATCGTCATAGGTCGATTCGGAAAGGTAAGCAATTTCAAAACGTTTAAGCTGTTTTGACATGAGTGTTTCCGGTGAAAACAGATTTAAAATATGCTCTGCATATTTTGAGCTATTGACGTGCCTGTTTACATCCAAATCGGAATATTTGATCTTGTAGGTTAGATCTGCTTCAAAATTAACAGAGCTGATTTTACCGGGTTTGTCAATCGGGCACTCTTTTTCCACTTTATGATTGCTAATGTCACTCACCGCTGTGAGGTCAACTGATTTTCGGGTTTTCAGATCAATCATCGACCATATCGTGCGGGCGTAACCCAATATATTGCCGTTTTGATTGCGAAAACAGAAATTCCTTGAGGAAAAATGTTTATTCAGATCTTCTACCCAGGTCTGCACTTCCAGTTGATCGTACACATTGGGGAAATCCTCCATTTCAACCACCAGACGAGCTAATACCCATGCATGATTTTCTGTCCCCAGATCTCGTAAACCCCAGCCTCGTTCGTCGGCATGGTAACCGGCGCAATCAAGCATCCGGCGGATTATTGCCGGCAACGGATACTTTCCGAACAGGTCCGCTTCTCCGGGTTCGATGCGAAAGGTATACTTGCCGACCTTATCCATTATTCCTCTTTTCTCATTCGGTTTTCGAGGAAGTTGCTCAAAAGCTCTTTGGACGATTTGGTGATGGCAATGCGTCCGGAACGAACAAACTGCATTACCCCGAATCTTTTAAGTTCTTCAAAGAATTCTTGTGTATCCTCAGTGTGACCGGTCATTTCGAGTATTGCAAAAGTGCGGTTGATTTCAAGGAAACGCGCATTGAATTTACGAACCAGAGTCTCTACTTCAACGTGGTCAAGAATGATATCAGTGGCTACTTTATAAAGGGCTACCTCCTGGTAAACGACCTCATCGTCAGTGTAATAAAATGCTTTGACCACATCTACCCGTTTTTCGATCTGTTTTACCACTTTGTCCACCATATCAGCATCAGTTAATACGGTAATGGTGAATTTGTGAATACCTTCGATCGAAGAGGCAGAAACAGTCAGACTTTCAATATTGATCTGACGACGGGTAAATATATTTGAAACCTGACTCAGTAATCCGGGTTGGTTTTCCGAAAAAACGATAATTGTATATAGTTCCATGATTTCCGGGTAAAGTAATAAAAACTATGATTCCGTAAGACCGGGATTACTTGTCTCCCAGCATAATGTTCGAAATGCTCGATCCGGTAGGGATCATCGGGTAAACCATCCCTTTAGATTCGACTTTTACTTCAAGTAAATAGGCGTCATCGTTACTCAACATTTCAGCAATGGCATCTTCAAGCTCATCGCGTTTCGCCACTGCACGTCCGTTGATACCATAGGCTTTCGCCACCATGATAAAATCCGGATTCTTCATATGCGTTTCGGAGTAACGATCATTGTAGAACAGTTCCTGCCATTGGCGTACCATGCCGAGGAAGCTATTGTTGAGGATGATTATTTTCACTCCGGTGTTTTCCTGCATAATGGTGCCGAGTTCTTGCAGAGTCATTTGCATACCGCCGTCGCCACAGAAGAGACAAACCGTACGTTCAGGAGCCCCGACTTTAGCGCCGATAGCCGCAGGTAATCCAAATCCCATGGTTCCCAATCCGCCGGATGTAACCATACTGCGTGTCTGGGTGAATTTGAAGTAACGCGAAGCCATCATCTGGTTTTGACCTACGTCGGTTACCAAAACGGCTTTGTGGTCAGTGGCTTCCGATATTTTACGAATAACTTCTCCCATCGAAATATCATCTCCGGCAGGATTCAATTCGGGCTCAATAACTTTTTTCAGCTCAGTATTTTCGTATTCCGTAAATGACTCGATCCATTCGGTATGCTTAGCTGGTTTCATTTTCTCTGTAACCAAAGCTAAGGTGTGTTTGGCACTACCTAAAACGGCAACTTCCGCTTTTACATTTTTGTTGATTTCAGCCGGGTCGATATCGAAATGGATCACTTTAGCCTGTTTGGCGTAAGTGTTCAGATCGCTGGTTACACGGTCGTCAAAACGCATTCCAATGGCGATCAGTACGTCGCATTCGTTGGTTTTGATGTTCGGACCAATGTTGCCGTGCATACCCAGCATTCCTTTATTCAAAGGGTGGTTGGTAGGCATGGCTGATGAACCGAGCAAAGTCCATCCCGCAGGGATATCTGCTTTTTCTAAAAATGCGTTCAGCTCTTTTTCAGCATTGGCCAGAATAACACCCTGACCTACCAGCGCAAAAGGTTTTTTGGCTGAATTGATTAATGCTGCTGCATCTTCAATTGCTTGCGGGTCTGTTTCGGGAACCGGTACGAAGCTACGGATGAAATTGCATTTTTTGTATTTGTACTCAAATTTGGCAATCTGGGCATTTTTTGCAAAGTCAATGACAACAGGTCCGGGACGTCCTTCACGGGCAATGTAAAATGCTCGTGCTATCGCCCAGGGGAGATCTTCGGCATGACGTACCTGATAGCTCCATTTGGTAATGGGTTGGGTAATGCTTACCACATCAGTTTCCTGAAAGGCATCCGTACCGAGTAGTGCAGCGCCTACCTGACCGATAATGACAACCATAGGTGTGCTGTCGATCATGGCGTCAGCAATACCTGTAATGGCATTGGTGGCTGCCGGACCTGAGGTGACCAGGACGACGCCGGTTTTACCGCTTACGCGTGCATAACCTTGCGCTGCGTGTGTTGCACCTTGTTCGTGACGAACCAATATGTGTCTAATCGCTTCCTGATGATCGTGCAAAGCATCATATACCGGCATAATGGCTCCGCCGGGATATCCGAAAATCGTATCTACGTTTTCGTGGATCAACGAACGCATTAATGCTTCTGCTCCTGTGATTAGTTCTTTGCTCATAATTTGTCCCTTATTTGATTTATATCCTTTTGGGGAAATGTAATTTTATTTTCTCCCGCATATCTCGGTGATTTCGCAGTTGGTTATGCTTAATCAGCTTTATATCGGTGTTCTTAACCTGATATTGTAATAACGGAGATAGTAAGTCTACTCCGAAATGTTATTTATCAGCGGTTTCTCTTTCACCTCCCCTTAGGGGAGGCCGGGTGGGGCCGCATTTAGTCGATGATTCTTACACCACCCATATCAGCTGACGCTACCATGCTGGCGTAAGCTTTCAGTGCTTTAGAAACAACACGATTTCTGTCTTTGGGTTTAAAGGCATCTTTACCGCGAGCCTCTTCTGCTTTACGTCTTTCAGCCAAAACTTCGTCGCTTACCATCAGGTTGATTGAACGGGCCGGAATATTGATTTCAATAATATCTCCATCTTGTACCAATCCGATGTTACCGCCTGATGCAGCTTCGGGTGAAATATGTCCGATAGACAATCCTGATGTTCCACCAGAGAATCGACCGTCGGTAATCAATGCACACTCTTTTCCTAAGTGGCGTGATTTGATGTACGAGGTCGGGTAAAGCATTTCTTGCATGCCCGGACCGCCTTTGGGACCTTCGTGTGTGATTACCACAACGTCACCGGCTTGTACCGTACCTCTTAGGATTCCTTCGCAAGCTGTATCTTGTGAGGTGAACACTTTTGCCGTTCCCTTAAATAGGAAGCAGCTTTCGTCCACACCGGCAGTTTTTACAACACAACCTTTTTGTGCGATATTACCGAAAAGTACAGCTAAACCACCGTCTTTTACGTAGGCGTTGTCGTAGTTGCGGATACAACCGGCTACGCGGTCAGTGTCCAGTTCTTTGTATTTGGAGTCTTGTGAACCTAATACCAGATTGAATCGGTGAGCAGGTGCACTTTTATATTTGTCGATAGCGATTTCAGTCACATTCGGGCTGGTGATGTCGAATTGGTCGATTGCCTCAGCTAATGTCAATCCGTCAGCACGTTTTACAGAAGCATCCACCAAACCAATTTTGTTCAGCTCAGACATGATCGATAAAATTCCTCCCGCACGGTTAACATCCTGAATGTGATATTTTTGTGAGTTAGGCGCTACTTTACACAAGCAAGGTGTTTTGCGGGAAAGAGCGTCGATGTCAGCCATCGTGAACTCAACTTCGGCTTCATTAGCGATTGCTAATAAGTGAAGTACGGTGTTGGTAGAACCTCCCATTGCAATATCCAAAGTCATTGCGTTAAGGAAAGCTGCACGTGTACCGATTGAACGGGGCAATACACTGTCGTCGCCATCACGATAATATTTGTAAGCATTTTCAACGATTAGTTTCGCTGCATCCACAAACAGTTGTGCGCGGTTGGTGTGAGTAGCTACAATGGTTCCGTTGCCCGGAAGTGCAAAACCGATAGCTTCATTCAGGCAGTTCATCGAATTTGCGGTAAACATGCCGGAACAACTTCCGCAGGTAGGACAAGCCGAAGCTTCTACTTTCGCTACTTGCTCATCGCTTATGCTGTCGTCGGCAGCCTGTACCATCGCGTCGATCAGGTCAAGGTGTTTGCCGTCCAGTTCACCGGCCTCCATGGGACCACCGGAGACAAATACAGCAGGGATATTCAATCGCATGGCAGCCATCAGCATACCCGGCGTAATTTTGTCGCAGTTTGAGATGCAAACCATGGCATCGGCTTTGTGTGCATTTACCATATATTCCACACTATCAGCGATCAGGTCGCGTGAAGGCAGCGAGTAAAGCATACCGTCGTGTCCCATGGCGATACCATCATCGATGGCAATCGTGTTGAACTCGGCAGCAAAGCAACCCAGTTTTTCAATTTCAGCTTTCACTTTTTGTCCAATCTCGTGCAGGTGCACGTGTCCGGGTACAAACTGTGTAAACGAGTTTACGATAGCGATAATGGGTTTTCCCAATTGTTCTTCTTTCATTCCATTGGCTCTCCATAATGAGCGCGCACCGGCCATTCTACGACCCTGGGTGCTGGATGAACTGCGTAACTGCTGTTTCATAATATCTTGTATAAAAAACCGGCCGAATTATTCAGCCTTTTTTAACATTTGAAAATTTGAGCGGTGCAAAGTAAAGAATAATTACGTAAAAAAGCCTTTCCCGGAGTCGAGAAAGGCTTTCGTAATGTCTATTTATAGTTCTTTAACTACATACCTTTCTCACTTGCGTTTCCAGACCACCAGAACGACATCAATAGAGACGATATGTAAGTTGTTAATCATTATACTTTGATACTTTTGATTTTGCAAATATAGCGATTCTATTTATTCTTCCAAATTTTCTGTCAGAAAAATGAATGATTTTCTTCGAAACTGTAAGTAGAGGTGCGTGATTTGTTTGATATTATAATTGATGGGGCATTAATATTATAGCCAGAATATAATTTAGTATATCTGGACAAAAAAGGTGCTTTGAAAGGAATCAAAACAGGTCGGAAAGAGTTCCGTTCCGAATTAATGTAATAATTTTTATATCCTCGTCAAGTGCATATATCAATAACCAATCAGGCTTGATATGACATTCGCGTAATCCGATGTAATTTCCTGACAAAGCATGATCTTTATATTTAGCCGGAAGTGTTTTGCCTTCAGACAACATTTTGATGACCTCGTTTAATTCATCTTCAGGTAATTGTCTTTTTCTTGCAAGCTTTAGGTCTTTCAGGAATTTTCGGGTAAATTCAATGACATACATTATTGCACTTTTTTGAGATAGTCTTCAAAATTGCTGCATTTGGTAGTTTTTCCCTCACGGGCATCTTTAATTGCCTTTAATGTTTCTGAATTAAATTCAGACGCCCGTTTCTCTCTTTGTACTGTTATTTTAGCTCCCATTTCTTTAGCCAGGGCTTTGATAAGTTTCATTTTTTCCGGAGAGTCTATTTCTATAGTTATTGTACTCATGTCGTAGTGTATTATTTGTAATATTATAACACAAATATAGTCGATATTTATTCGGATATTCCTTCTTTTGTTGATGTTTAACCTTTTACGAATAAGCCTTGGTTTAAGAGACTTCATATAAAAGGTGTTATCTGAAGTCCTTCAGGCCACTCATCTACGCTTCTCTATTATACTCAAGTTTGTGAAGATTGAAAACTGAGAGATTAGCTCTACCTTTGCCAAAAAAATATCATAATGCTAGCACACATTGGAGAGATAGCCGGGTTGGGAGTGTCGGCTTGCTGGACCCTGAGCGCTTTGTTTTTCGAAAAGGCCGGTAGTAGAATCGGATCATTGCCCGTCAATTTTATTCGCATTTTAATGGCAATCCTGTTTTTGGGATTCTCCACCATGTTTACCAAAGGTATTTTCTTCCCTTCGGATGCTACCGGATATCAATGGTTTTGGTTGGGTTTGTCCGGTTTTATCGGATTTTATCTGGGTGATTTACTCCTATTTAAGTCTTATATGATTATCGGTTCTCGTACAGCGGCATTGATTATGAGCTTTTCGCCAATGCTGACGGCATTGATTGGCTGGTTCTTTCTGGACGAAAAGCTGAATGTGCTGGAAGTGACCGCTATTCTGGTCAGTGTAACCGGTATTGTGATTGCAATATCCAATCGCAAAATGAAACTAAACATTCCGCTAAAAGGTATGTTGCTGGCTTTGGGCGGTGCGCTTGGCCAGTCGGGGGGGATTATCTTAAGTAAAAAGGGGATCGGTGATTACGATGCCTTGGCCGCAACGCAAATCAGAGCCTTGTTTGGCTTAGTCAGCTTTGTGGTAATGATCACGCTGCTCAAACGTTGGCCTCATGTTGTTTTAGCACTCAAAGACAAGATCGGCATGCAAGCTGTTACGGTTGGTGCTGTTTTCGGGCCGTTTGTTGGTGTTGCCCTGGCGCTTTTCTCCATCCAGCATACCAATACAGGTATTGCCTCCACGCTAATGGCATTAGTTCCGATCTTTATTATATGGCCTTCGGCTGTGATGTTTAATGAAAAGATTAAGATACAGCAGATTGTTGGTGCCGTTATCAGCATTATCGGGGTGAGTCTTTTCTTTATATAGAATGAAATAGGAGGGAGGTGAATGATTCGCCGCACAATTAATGTAATTACAGGATTTTTTCTCCGAACATATCATTTGAAAGTCGGAGTGCGACTCTAAGTCGCGCCCCGACTTTTAAATGATCTTCACCTAAATTCTCACATCCCGGATACTTTCGTCTTTCTCAAATGCCGCTTTTGCAAAAGGACACACCGGTGTGATTTTAATTCCTTGTTCTCGTGCAAATTCAACTGCTTTCATCACCAGTTGTTTGCCATATCCTTTGCCGCCAAAGGTTTCTCCAATCCGTGTATGGTCTATTTCAATGCAGGTTTCATTGAGCCAGAAGTAAGTTATCTCACCGACAAACTGGTCGTTCTCGTAAAGGACAAAGCGACCTTTCTGTCCATTGTCTTCTCTTTCTGTTGTTACCATAAGTAGGTCAATGAAATTAGTTTGTATTATTCGTCCCCGGAGGAATAAAGTTCATACCACAATTTTTTCCTGTTCAGACCCCCACCCCCCCCTCCCGATGACTATCGGGAGGGGGCTGTAACGCAGTTCTGAACATGAATATTAGCGCATTTAATTAGCTTTTTTACCTGATTAACGTTGTGATTGCACCACCCCTCCCCTCCCGATAGCTATCGGGATTGGGGAGGTCGGGAGGGGTCGGTAATCGAGAATATAATTTATATTTTAATATAAACTAAATTGATTCATCCACTTAACTTATATCGCTTCTATTTCGATATTTCAAACGTAAAGGTGTGGGAAATAGTTCTGTAATTGGTTAGTTTTACTCCAAAGCCCCATGCTGCCTGGCAATATTTATCCAATGCTCCGATAATAGTTCCGGGTCAGCGCCGAGGCCTCGAGCCAGATGTAACGCCATTGCCATAGTCAAAACGGAGGCTTCGTGCAGCTCATGGAGGGTTTGCAGGTTGCCGCAGGTATGCTGTAACTTTTGTTGCAATAACTCATTGTGTTGTTGCGAAAACAAGATCGGGTCGTTTGTATATGGGATTTCCGGTAACATCAGGTTGTCCATCCAGTCGTGGTTGATACGGACCGCCAATTCATCAGGTTGTTCTTGCCCCATTTTCCTCCAGGCTGCCAGTGTTTTGCGGTCGCCTGACTCTGCCAGGCCGGTATCGAGCAGCAACGCGAAGGCAACATCCGCCAGATTTTGCATCAATTCCAGATAGGCATCCTGCGCCTGCTCAAACCGCTCTGTTTGCTGACCTTCAAGATATTCCGCCACGGTTAACTGAGGTAAATCCAACACTTCCGGACAACCATCCAGACAAGGAAACTGACTGCCCTGATACATATAGCAAACTTCACCGTTTTGGATTTGCCGGGCTATGGGAAACAACCTGCAAGCCAGCGGACGTCCCACATGTACGCTGCACCCGAAGTCTTCAATGTATTGATTGCATGCCTGTCGGCCCAGATGGCCTGCCTTTCCGTTGAACAGCAAACGAATACCACCGTACCCGCAATGTAAATCCCGGAACTCCCGCACCGTAATGCCCTTCTCCGTCGCCAGACAAAGCAGCTCCCAGGGATTTAACCAGACCCTGTTTCCATGGCAACAGGTTCCGGTACGCGAACAGGTTAGGGGTAGTTTTGTTTCCAGGGTGAGTGGCGTAGTTTGCATAAGGGTGTGGTTTATTTGTGTTTAAGCTAATTTGAAATAAGGGGTCATTAAATTGAAAAGAGTTATCGGAACAGACTAGTTCTTATTTTATCAATTGTTTTAATCGACCCTGATAAGACTGCCAGTAGTTTCTTTTTGTGTTTTCATTTAAGAAAGATGCATCTATCAGTTTCTTTACCGATTCTGACTGAGAGATCATCAGAGATAGTATGTCATTAAATATCTTTTCATTCATTCCAGCTTCTTCTGCGAGTATGGCAAATTGCTGGTTTATTTTTCCTTTAGCCAGATTTTTGGGTAATAGTCCCTCTTCGAGCGCAAAATCACTATCTTCAACATGAATGCGGCTATTCATTAGATCGTAGGCCGGACTTAACCGGTAATCTCCCATAGGGGTTTCCAGTAATGAAAAGTTCTTAAAGTGAGCATCGCCATTTGAAAACAGATAGTTGAATATCAGTATTTTCAACAACTTCGGGGCTTCCAGTTTGTAGGCAGGCACATAGGTTTGCATCAACTGGAATAACTCCAAATAGTTTCCTGAATACTTATAATGTTCACCGTGGGTTTGAGGGGTTTTCCCCGCAAGCGATGCAAAATCATCCTGAGCCAGTTTTGAGCCATCATCTTTTACGTCAAAACGTTTGGTGATATAGGCCGGTGAGCCGTCTTGAAAAAAGATCAGGGCATTCTCGGCTGTTTCTATACCGTAAACCTGACGGGCGATTTGCATCGTCAGGTGTTCATTTGCCGGCATTTGATCCGTTTTCTTTCCTGTGCCCGGAATGGGCTTTAGGATATACGTTCCTCGTTCTCCTTCTTTGATAAGCCTTAGTTTGTTTTTCTCAAGCAATACAGAAAACTTTTCCTGTACTCCGGATATAGACACCCGTTGTCTGTTTTCATTGAATTGATCATCTACCTGAAGGTGTGAAGATGGAGAATCGTAAGGTAGAATATGATGAACCTTTTTCCCCTGAAACAATCTTTTCAGACAGGTTCTGCTATAGGTGTTAAATCCTTCTGACAAGGTGCCGGGGCAAAATTTGATTTCAGGTAAATTCATTGGGGTTCAATTTTAATAACTCTTACTGCACCGATACTGTCGTTTTTTGCAGTTAACATCAACAATCCAAAATAATCATCCAGATCTATCCGGTTGTATTTGCAAATAATCTGCTTGTTTGAACCCTCGGGTAACATGTTGTAGAAGAATGAGAAAAGATATTTTGAATGATATTCCCTCCTGTTTTTGGGTAGTGTCAAGCATAAATCCGGTTTGCTGCTGTCCGAAAACCACGCATCATGGTAACAAAAGGTAAATGACCCGTCGTCATGTTGGGTCAAAATCCCCGCTTCTTCATCTTTGAATAATATTTTTGCTTGTCTCATGGGTTACGGGATACATTTTTGATTTTAAGGCACAGTTCCAATCCCAATACATCGGCTAACTTTTGTATGGTCTGGAGTGTAGGATTCCCTTTTCCGCTTTCAAGCTGTTTTAATGTTCTTAAGCCAATGCCGGATAGTTCGGCAAGTGTCTCCTGCGTTACTTGCATACTTGACCTGCGCTCCTTGATGGTCTTTATTAATTCTTCAAAGTGCATTATATAGCTCCTTTTTTTGCAAAGATACTATGGAAACAGAAAAAACACAACAAATGTGCTGTAAAATACACTATGTTGTGTATTTTGCCTGTTTTCTTCTGCTAATGAAATGGGTGGTGTGTTATATTGCACTATCGGGGTTTGAAAAATAAATCAGACCTGGATGAAAGAGGTCAATTTCACTCCAACGCCCCATTCTGTTTGGCAATATTGATCCAATGCTCCGACAATAGTTCCGGGTTTGCACCGAGGCCACGAGCCATTACATGCCTGTTTGCCGCGAGGGTCTGCCTTGCCGTTGAGAGTGGGGTGGTTTGCATAAAGCTGTGATTTGTATTTATTTAAACGGATTATCTGTGTGTTGTCTTTTTGAGTTACAACTAACGATATGGTTCTGAATAAGTACAAAGGTACAACGATAAAGAGCCGTAGAATCTCTAAAATCACACATTTCGTGCCAATAATGTGAATTTTATCACACTTTCGGCACGAAATGTGAGATAAGTGGAGCTGGGAGAAGGTTATTCCACTTCACCACCCCATTATGCAGAAAGTAGCTTCTGACTTCTGAACAGCAGAAAAGAGGTTAGACCTTTGGCAGGATTTTTATTATAGGCATTTTATCTGTATGAACTGAGAGATCACGCCTCAGTGGAAGTATCGCTACATATCATCCAGAGACAAACAAACCGTCTCTAATGAATATTTTGGGAGTATTTTGTGTTTCAGATGTTCTGCTTTTGTGGCAAGCAATTCCGGTTTATAGTTCTTCTTTTGTCGTTTTACCTCAGCCACAACAGCCTGATTCTTTTCCAGCTTTAGTGCAATGATATCAATTTCATGGTTACCGTTTTTAGGTTCCCACCACGAGCCTATTTCGCGATATTGAAAACTTTCTGCCATTTGCTGCTTGAAATAACGTTCCAGTATTTTTCCTGAGTAGGTCGGATAATCGGCTTTGATCATATTTTGCAGACCTTTGAAGTTTCTGATCTCGATCAGGGAACGGTATCTGTCGAAGTAGTTAAACCAGAAACGAATAAAATTATCCTGAATTTCGTAGCGAACACTCTGAGTGCCCTCTTTGGATAAAAGTGGTCGCTGCCGGACGATGATGTTGTAGTCTTCAATCAGTCTTTTCAACTGCCCGCCAATACTTTTATTTCCCAACGCTGCTTCTATTTCGGGTTGAGTGTTGATACCTCCCGATACGGCGCTTAAGATGGAAAAATAGGTTGCATAGTTTTTGCCAAATTCTTCGACAAGCAGATTCTTTCCTTCGTCAGTAAAAGACGAATTATCGCGTACCATAAATTCGATCATACCCTCGACATCCAGTCTGCCATTATCGCACAACAGTTCGATGTATTTGGGGATACCTCCTGGATGTTTTGTTACCGCGGTAACTGTTACGGCGGTAACTGTTATTGCTGTTACAAATATAATGCGAAAAGCTGACTTTTGTTTGCCGATGATGGGAAATTGCTCTTTCAGTATTCTATTCATTGCTTCCCCGATGAACTCCATATTGCGTTCAATAGCTCTTTACTACAGCAAATCTTTCTTATGATCTTCAAATCATTTTTCCCCGGCAAGCATAAAGTGCAAAGATTACAGCTATTATTCTCCGCATCTTTAGCCCACTGCACTCGCAAAACCGTACTTAGTCGTTCGACGACAGCCACTGGCTTCGTCGTTGTAAAACGAAAGCCTCAGGCCTTACCTGGGTGTATAAACAATTAGAACACAAACAAATCACCACAGATCAATTCTTCGTAATCATGGTAATGCGGATTATCAGGTGGTCTTGAGATATTCCGGGCTACTTCACCCGATAATTCGTATATGTGAAAGAGTTGATTCATAATAGAAATCCGGCTTGTATATTGAAGCGTTAGCAAATATAAACAATCATATTGAATATTAGCTTTATATAAACGGAAAGCGGGCTCACCCAATGGATGTTCTGCGAGCAGGAACGGTTGGGTGGCCGCCTTTGACGGTTGGATATTCAACAGGTTTCTTCGACTTTGTCTACCATCTGATAATGAGATCAGGGATTTCGTTTCTACAATCGATTTCTCATACGATTGTAGAAACAACTAATCCTCAATTGATTTTGTTATCTTTGTAATTATAAATCCACAAACTATGGAACTTAACCGGGAAAATATCGAAGCATTGCTGACAATCATTGTTAATAGGTTAAAACCGTTGAATCCAACCCGAATAATTCTGTTTGGAAGTTATGCTTACGGAGAGCCTTCATTTGACAGTGATCTGGATATTTGTGTTGTCAAAAAACAAGTTTCATCAAAAATTAAGGAGAAAAAGGAGATCCGCGAACGGCTCAAAGATATTATCGTTGCTAAAGATATTCTGAACCCTACTGAAGATGAATATGAGTTTTACAGGAAGCAATACGGGTCTGTTTTTATGGACATTGATTTAAAAGGTCGTGTATTATGGCAGAATTTCTGAGTCAGTATCAACTACTTTACAATAAAGCAAAAACAGACTTCAAAGCTGCTCAGGTTTTATTTTATTGCTTCAATCGAGGGGAGAGTGAACTCGATCTGGAAGTTATCTATTTTCATTTGCAGCAATGTGCTGAAAAATGCTTTAAGTCATTACTCTCTTTTCATCAGGTCAATTTCCCCAAAGTACACGATCTGGAGCTGTTAGTCAATCTAATCATACCATTAGAAATTGAATTACATGTTGATACAGATCTACTTATTGAATTAAGCGATTTTGCAGTGGAAGGAAGGTATAATGTTATTCATGATGATCTCGAACAAGCTCAAAGATACTTTAACGAATTAGACTCCCTTATCAATCAGTTAAGTATATTGATAAACTAACCTTGCGCCCTGTGCGACAAAGCCTGCTTTTACCGGATTCCCCGTTCTTCGTAGCCTGTCAATACGATCAACAAAACTCAAAAAAACGCTCTCAGCCGTTCGCGACAACCTCAGGTTTCGTTGTAAGAAAATCAAAGCCTCTGACTTGACCTTAACCGGGCAACCCACAGGTCTTATCAAAATATATAAGCTCCTGCTTTCCAATTATGGACAAAGCAGGAGCTTTTCTTTTATCCTGAACGAAACGAAACGCTTCGCTAAACCTCAGAATCATCGTTCACAACGGGGGGATTCCTATGCATTTAAAAGTTGATCGCATAACTAACTCCCCGTGCATTTAAATTCGGCTGGTAGTAAGTGTTCAAATGGCTCCTTTTCCAGACCTTTTGCGCATGTCGGTTTTCGCTCCCCCTTACTGCAACCCAGATAATATCATAAAGCCAAACGGTTGCTCCAAGCCCGATACCCACATAGAATGATTGTTTTAGCGTATTTGCCCTATTGTAGTGTTCGTCTATTGCGCTTTGTTCGGTTGCTGAGTGATATTTCCTGTATTCGCTGTCTGACCAGAATTTACAACCGACGCCTGCGCCGATTAAACCATACGTCCAAAGCATGCATCCAATTCCGCTTTTGGCGCCTCCGCTCACATTTCGTACTCCGAGACCGGGTATCAGTAGTGACAGAAACATATTTGAAGGACCTCCTGTGCCCCTCATTTTTATCAGTTTGTCATCTTTGTATTCCTGTCCGTTAATGATGCTTCGGTTCATCTCAAAAGTATATTTTCCAAATGGGGCACTGCCCAGCTCGTAATTGATACCTGGACGAAAATCATTGAAGAGCTTGTTTTTGGAGTAAATGGTTTCGGCATCTTTTGTAACTCTCACGATTGTCCGGTTGTACTCCAGTATGTAATCATACTCTGCCCGGGCTGATACGGAATAGGTATTGATAAACACCGGTTTAAGCTTAATATTTGCGATCAGCTTGTCCAGCGCTTTATTTAGATTCTTGTTTTGAGGCGAAACGGAAAAGTTGGAGGTGGAATTACCCAAAGTGTCGGTTTCACAAATGATCTTCACTGTCGTTTTGGTCAGTGACTCATTATTTAACAGGTTCTTTCTCAGTACGCTTAAAATCTGGTCGTCGTGGATTATATAATCAGCCGGTTCCACCGTCTTATAATCGTATCTCTGTATCGTTCTTTCTTTCAGGAAGTTTTGCAATGCCTCTATCTCCCGTAGCTTATCATTTATGGGTGCTATTTTATTGTTCGGCTTAATGTCCAATGCATGAGTGTATGATTCCTTTGCTTTCTCATACTGCCTGGTTTTGAAAAATGCCTCTGCTTCCTGGCACAAAAGAATGATGTCGATATCGGCTATTTTATCCGACACTATTTCGGAATTTTCCGGTTTTATGGCAATGGCATCACGATAAGCCTGTTTTGATTTCAGGTATTGTTTTTGGGAATAGGCTGATTCGGCTCTCTCTATCGCATTCTGGTAGTTCTGATTCCTTTCTTTTGTCTCTTGCTCAAGTCTTTCGGATTTGGCCTTTCGCTCTTCAACCTGCCTGAAATTGAAAATATAAAAGGTGTAGCTAATATCTGCCCCTTCTTCAGATTCCTTTTTCAACTGCTTGGTGAAATTCACTTCGTACAGATTGTTGCGATACACACTTTCGAAACCCCGCACAATCGCATCGGATGCCTGGCTCTTTTTATAGCCGCTGCTGATAAGTTCGTTTTTCAATCGGTTGAGTTGTGTGTCATCGGCAATTCTGTAAGATATTGCATTGTCAGAGTTTGAATACAAGAAGAAATAAAACCAGCCTTTTGCCAAATCATCGTACTCATTCTTATCCAATGACCAGGTTACCATCTTATAATCATCATGCGGCTCTTCCGTATCTTTGATATTGGTTGAATGGAGTTTCCAGCCTTTTCCGGTCAGTATCCGATCTATATACTCCAGGTCTTTGCTTTGCAAAAGTTGTAGCAATTCATTTAAGCTCACTTGTGATTTTAGGCTGTGCGCTGCTTCCGGCTGTTCATATTCATACTGCTTCTCTTCATTATTTTCTTGCCGGTTCGCCTGATCAAACTCATTCCCCTGTTGCTTTTGTCTTTCAGTCGCCTTTTGGGGACTTTGCGCCTTGCTGTATGTTGCTGTCAATAAGATAATACAACACATTAAAAACAATTGCTTTCTGATCTTCATATTCATCTTCAGTTTATAGTTAACAACTTCTGCTGTTTCCTTCTTTGAAAATTCCATATAGACAAAGAATTCTCCAGATACCATCCTCTTGTATCGTTAATCCAATGGATGATTACAGATGCAAAAATAGAGTTGCACTATGCCAGACTAAGGCATTGTCGGATAAATTTTTTATAGGTTATTTATTGTCTACTTTGCTTTTGGCAGCATGGCTTTCCAATAAAACCGCTAATCACAAAAACGTTGAGTCGGCAGATGAAGATATTTACGGTTTTATCGGAATAAACAATTCCGGGTAAGTCGGTCAATGAATTTGCATTATATTGTTTACATCGTTGAAAGATAAACATATTACGGTGATTTGATAAAAAAGAGGACGCTTGGTTAGTTTGGTTTCTGTTGCCTAACGGCCTACTGCGGTTTTTGATGATGATCTCCTACGCTGTTGGGGGACTTAGAAATAGCAAAAAAAAGCTGCTATGTAAACGTATTTGTTTATGTGTTGTTATCTTTGTATGGAAAGAATTTAGAGTATGGATAATCGCATAGAAATAGTAAAAGGAGTTCATCCCGGAAAATTTATTGAGCGGGATTTGAAGAAAAAACATCTCTCGCAACGAGCTTTGGCAGAGCAGACATCAATTGCATACCAGACTATTAACGCTACAATCGCAGGGCGACGAAGTCTGACTGTAGAACAAGCTCTGAAAATAGAAATTGCGTTAGGGTATGAGGAGGGTTTTCTAGCTATCCTTCAGACTTATTATGAGATAAAAGAATTTAAGGAAAGGGCACTTGCAAATCAATTTGGGCATTGTCCCCATATTCGTAAATCTCTTTTCTGGGATGCTGATTTCGATAGGATTAATTGGGCTAAGTATAAAAAAGCGGTTGTCAAGCGGGTATTTGAGCGGGGAAATCAGTCTGAAATGGATGAAATCAAGCAATTTTACAACCTTTCTGACGATGAATTGCATCAAATACTGAGTGTCTCTAATAATTAGGAGTAGCTGAAAGGGTCAAAGTACGCTCTGACGCAATCTTGCACAAATGGTTATACCAGTGATGGTATTTCTGTTTTACCGATAGTAATTGATGCCATATACAAGCCAAAATAAAAACAGGAAGAGCCCAATGATTAAATATTCCAAGCAACCATTACTTCATTACGAAACAGTTACTCCTTTGCTGGCCGAAGTGCTTCATGATATAATGGGCGCTCCTTTATTTGCTCCATTCTGCCTGGTTGGTGGCACTTCGTTAAGTTTACGTTTAGGTCATCGGATGTCGGTTGACATCGACTTGTTTACCAATGCACCCTATGGCAGTCTGGATTTTTCGGTTTTTGAGAAATTCTTGAAAAGTCGTTATGCATATTACGATTGTACGGATAAATCCGGTATTGTAGGTATGGGGCGGTCATATTATCTTGGAGAAACAGTAGATGAAAATATAAAGTTAGACTTGTACTACCGGGATGAAATTAAAGACCCGTATGACCTAATAGACAACATACGGTTAGCGAGTTTAGCAGATGTGACGGCTATGAAAATTGATGTTGTTTCCCGCGGTGGTCGTAAAAAGGATTTTTGGGATTTACACGAGCTATTAAATACATATAGCATTGCACAAATGCTTGTTTTGCATCAAGAGCGATATGAATATACGCATGATCGGGAGCAGATAATTGCTAATTTCACAGATTTTGCATCGGCAGATGAAGATATTGATCCGATTTGTTTGAAAAATAAAGAATGGGAATTGATTAAGCTGGACTTTGTGGAAGAACTAGAGCGTTTATAAATGCTTTCCAGCGACCCTCGTTGATAGCAGTTCCTTACAGGTGCAGCGTCCCGATAGAATTCGGGATTTAACCGCTTATTCCAGCAGAATATTATCGCGGTTAAAAACCGCGACACCCGTAGGTCATTGGTGGCCTCGACTTATTCTGCTTTATTCTTCGCATTTACTCTCTACTGTCGGTTTTTAAATGAAAAACATCCGACTGAAGCGCTGTGCTGGTCGAATGTTTTTCTGTTTGGTAAGGCCGGAGGACTTGGTTTCTAATGACGTAGGCTGAAGTCATATGTCGAATGGCCTACTACGAATTTTGAATGTTATCCGGTTGTATATCCGGCTACGCTGAACGGAAATGGCTTATTTCGTTTTTGGATTGTTGTTTTTGTTAGATAATGTGTTGTTTGTTCTGAGACGTTTGTTCAATAGTTCTGTGAAAGTCAATATAATATATATTTTCCAATTCATGTGATCTTCCGATTATTATCTTTTTGTGTTTGAATTTATGAAGTTCTTCGCAGAATTTATGAAAGGTATCTTTGTTTACATCATTTCGTTTTCCAATAATTGCTATGTTAAGTTGTCTATCACCGTGAAAATCTAGTCCTTGGTATCTTAAACTGATTGCTTTTTGTAGCCCAGACCAAATTGAATACTTCTCATTAATAAATTCGAAATAAGAAGTATGGCATGCCCATAAATTCTTGCCTGGTTCATTAAGCCATATTATATTTTGACCTGATTCAAAATCCTTTTTCTTCGGAATGTATTCTTGGAAAGATTTGAAACGATAACACATTTCATATATTGACCCGCTTGTTTTGTGAAATTCTTCATGAGAAGAGATTTCAATACAGTCTATATAGCTATCTATAAGCTCGACTTTGTTTAAATATGTATTAAGCTCGCCTTCTAACGACTTTCTTTCTATTTCAGGGTATTGTTCTGTTATTGAATCTGCTTTCTTGATTAGTGATAATATATCTCGATTAAATTGTCCTTGTCTCAAATGGAATTTTACATCATTGCCATTATAATATAATCGCAACCAATTATAGTTATAAATCAGACTTCGTATATCCTTCATAGGAGTACTTCCTTTTCTAAAATCCAAACTATAACTAAAGTCGTCATCTTCACTAGCTATGTAGAATGTTCTATCGCGCGTCTCAATCTTGTAATTTCCAGAATCAATTACTTCGTCATCAGAGTTGTATATTTTTACGAATGCCATATTTGTTGTGTTTTTATAGTTGTAATTTAGGTGCTATCAGTTTATGGAGAACCATCCTAATGACCAGTGTAGAAAATAGCAAATAATTAAAATTAAATTGACGGTATTGGAGTAAATAACATCAAAACTATTGGATTCTTTCATACGAGCAATTATGAAAAAGATAAAACTAGATAGGAGGCTACCTATAACCCAGTTGTCTAACTTTGTGTTTGGAAAAGAGATAAATCTTAATATCGATACAACTACAATTAAGAGTAGCATGAAAAGAAAGATGGCAGTCCAATTTTTTTTTGATTTTGTCATATTGAATAGGTTTTACAAGTTAAATACGTCTATAAGTGATGGATGATGCATCCTGCTTAACTGGTATATTATCGCAGGATGCATCTCTTTGTATAAGGGTTAGTTTGATATATGGCTTTGAATGACCGGCTTTTTAGTTGTTATTTTGTTTCTAAATATGCACCTAAAGCTTAATTGCTAAACTGTTACTTTTGCGTTTTTAAACGCATTGAAGGTTTCTTTTGCGATTTCTTCTGCATCTTTAATCATACCTTCTCCAATTGATGAAGTTAATAAGAACCCAATACCAGCAGCAATAATTTGGCCGACGAATGGGATCCACTTAGTAATATTCTTGGTAACTTGACTACTCGCTGCTTTTTTTAATAATAAAATTATAGCTTCTTTTCCTATGTATTTTGCAGTAAACTGAAGCGCTTTTCCACTTATGATTTTTGCTGTTCTTTCATCAATGTATTCTTTAACGAAATCTTGCTGCTTTTCAGTTAAGCCAAAGATATCTCGTATTTCATTTCCCATTTTCAATAGAAGGCCAATATCAACACTTATATCTAAACCAGGAACAGGATTGAATCCATTAGCAGCAGCTAACGCAGAATATCTAGAAACTATTTTTTTAGCAACAGCTTTTTTCCCTTCTAAAATCTTTTTGCTGTTAATGCTTACATCTGCAATAAATCTTTCTTTCTTTAATCCAACTAAACTATTGATTATATCATCAATGAGTTTTCCTAAATCATATTCTTTCGGATAATCCGCTGAAGTTAAATAAACACCCTCTACTTTATAGCCTGTGAGATTTTCAGATAAATTACTATGTATCTCTCTAAGGGTGTCATACTCTGTTTTTCCTCTTTTTGTCCCTCTGTCTATTGCATAATCTATTTTTGTTCTTACAGCATAAGTAGGTTTGTTAATCTTTGAAAGTTCTTCAATGAGAAAT
This sequence comes from Bacteroidales bacterium, assembly GCA_963668555.2. Taxonomy (GTDB): domain Bacteria; phylum Bacteroidota; class Bacteroidia; order Bacteroidales; family UBA7332; genus CAXXIC01. The sequence goes on along the minus strand of CAXXIC010000001.1, from coordinate 286,253 downwards.
AAATCATCTTCGTAGAATCTTTCTGATGTAGCGAGAATCACACAATCAAATTCATTTATATTGAACTTTTTGAAATAGGTTTCTTTCGGGAAATTTTTAGTTGAGCACCCTGGTAGGTCATAGAATAATAGCCCTTTATGTTCAATAGGTTTTCCAACTTCCATTGTTGTTTCCACTTCTCCAACTTCTGCGATTTCTTCTCCAACAATAGCATTGATTAAGGATGATTTACCAGTGCCACTTCGGCCTATGATACCACACTTAATTTTTGTGTTTTTGAAGTTTTCAAGGTCTCTTCTGAATTTGTCTAATAGATCGTTTAGTTCGTTTTCTAGTGCCATGTAGTCCTGATTTTAATGGTTGAAATGTTTTATATTGATATATTAATTGATAATATGACTGTCAAGTGTTTTTACGTCCCTCATCATCCACTCATACATCACCTCATTACTTTTATGCGCAGTAGGATGAAAGCTATTGATGACCATCAGTCCGGTCCGCTTGCAGATATGCACCCAACCACCATCACCCACAGGCTCAAGCTTTCGATCCGGAAAGATCAGATCACGGGCAGCGCGAAAAACAACCTCTCCGCCACAGACGATAATCGTAGGATGAAGAATATCCAACTGCTTGCGCAGAAAGTGGCTGTATCGGAAAGCATGATCGTACACCACGGTATCGGTAGCGATGGCACCACCCGTCTCTTTCTTGAGATTCACGTAGGCGTAAGGATACTCCCTGAGCGCTTTCATCTGATTGTTTGTGTCGAAAGCTTCCGATAGTGGCGGATATTTAGATGAAGTAATATGTGTCAGCCCATAGAGCCAGGCAGAGAGTCGGTTGTAGAAATTGCCGTTGGGACTTACGCTATTGATAGAGCCGGTCCATTCCCGCACATCTTCGCCATCGTTATCGTTTTGCTCTTTCAGTAGGAACAGGATGCGTCTGGAGCTTTGTTTCCAAAGCTGGTCTTCCTTCCCTTGCCGATAAATAAGACCATCGTAGCAAAAGCCCCGGTCACCGTTTTTCTCCATCGCTGCTTTCCACTCTGTAAACAGGGTGTTGAGTTGGTCGTTTATTGTTTCTGCCATGTGTGCGTTTTTGATAGGCAAGTTAAGCTTTAAGGTAAATAATCAAAGTCTGCGTAATAATTACTCAGCTTAGATTATATGTAAAGTGTCTTGCGAAATTAAATAAATTATTCAAATCTTAAAATAATCCTATTGCTTAATTTCAGATTTTCGATTATAGATGCAAAAATAGGGCTGAACTATGCCAAACAAAGGCGCAGTTAAAATAATATTTTATAGATTGTTTGTCTTTTTCTTGTGCTATGCCTTACTTTGGCATAGTGGCACAGTACTTTTGTGGCATACTATAATTCAGTTACCACTTAAAAAGAAAATGATTATGAAGAAGATTGTAATGACATGTATTGTTTTGATGGGGTGTTTAACTCTTTCAGCACAGGAAAACGTTCCGGCTAAACGATTAGGTACTGCAAAGATGGCACATGATTTTGGTGCTCAGGTTAATGCCGGAGCAGATAGCCTGTTTATTAAAGGCTTATCAGGTGGGATATTTTATCGTCCGCAAACTGATAAAAATAACAAGGGAGAGACTTTTCCATATATCCCCAACCCGGATTCTAATGATACGCTTTTTGTCTCAGTGTATCTCGATCAGTCTTTTCCGGCTTTTGTCGTTAAGGATAAGAATAACGGAAAAGTGCGGTTGCCTTTTGATTTTAATAATGTCGATATCCAGGTCGTCAGCCAGGAAGAACGACATTTAAGAAAAGATGTTGTCTATCTGATTGGTCAATTCGATTTTAATAAAGATGGTGTAAATGAATTGATTGTTGCTACTAAGGCCGGAGCTTTGGATATTTCTGGTGATGAAATCGCTATCAATGTCTTTTTCTACAACTCGGGCGTATTCAGAGGGGAACAAATGATTGCAACCAATCTTTATTGCAACAAAAATATTGCTCAGGTAAAGGGGAATACTATAATCATTCCAAGATGCCATCGGGGTATTTATTATGAATGGGATTATAAAAACGGTCGTTTTTATGAGAATACTTATGCTAACTAAGTGAATGCGTTGAATGATTTGAGTATTGAAAATTAATATAGATAGGGAAAATGAAAACACTAAAAAACTATATGCTATTTACGATAGCATTAATGGCATCCTTTGCCTTGATTTCTTGTAGTAAAGACTTGTCAAAAAGCAGAGCTAAAGAGATGATAATCCAAAAGCATGAGCTGCCTAAAGCGGCAACCATAGGGCTTGCTAAACGGTATATGGTAAGTTATGTTGGGGGATTTTCAGTCCCTTTGGACTCTTTGGTGAACTGTGAGCCCTATTGCGACTATGAGGAGTTTTTGACCAAACTGGAAAAAGACGGATTTGTAAAGCTGTTACGTACCGGACCTGAAGGTAATTGTCGGGTTGTTCAGGTGTGGGTATCGCTGACAGACGAAAGCAAAAAATATCTGGAGAAAGAAGATCGGAAGTATTATCATCTTAAAGCTTATGATCGTTGCTTTGGAAAAATAACCGGAATACAATCGGATGAGCAAAAGAAAATGGCAGTAGTAGAGTATACTCAAGAGGTAGATCATTCGACTCCTTTCTATAAATATCTTACTATATTTGATATACCATCAGGTAAGTATACGGAAAAGTTTGAGCTATATGATGATGGCTGGCGGATTTTGAATTGATTAGTGAAAATCAGGGCAACCGCATCAAAATCTATTTTAAGAAGAGCATTATCTTTGCCACATGAAACAAGACATAGCAAAATATTTTCAGGAGGTTTCCGATCCACGTGTTGTAGGTCGTTGTACCCATCTACTGTCAGACATATTATTGATAGCTCTTTGTACCTACCTAACCGGAGGTTCGGATTATCAAGATATGTATTTGTTTGGTAAAGAACGAGGTATCCAATTAAAAGGCTCTTTATTAAGCCTATCCAATGGAGCCCCTTCTGCGGATACCTACGAGCGTGTTTTCAAGAGTCTGGACAGCGACTGTTTAAGAGAATGTCTGGACACATATGGCAAAGATATTTTGGGCTGTTTGGCCGAGAAACAGATCGTGCTGGACGGCAAGGCCTTAAAAGGCGCTTCCCCTACAAGTAAAGGTAATTCCGGACTATATATCCTCAACGCATGGGTAAGTGAAAATAGTATTTGTGTGGGACAGTGTAAGGTGGAAGATAAGTCTAATGAAATTACAGCTATTCCCAAGATATTGGATTCGCTAGACATTGAAGATGCCGTTATTACGATCGATGCCATGGGGACACAAACCAAAATAGTAGAACAAATACGGGAGAAGAATGGCCATTATCTGCTTGCAGTTAAAGGTAATCAGAAAGAACTGCTTGAAGATATAGAATGCGCCTTCAAAACACACCAGGGACACCACCATGCCCAGGAGATCGACTATGGTCATGGCCGTATAGAAACCCGGTGTTGCAGCATTTTACCGGCAACGGATTATTTGATGCAGGAAAATCTCTTCCCCTGGAAAGATATAGCCACCTTGGTCAGGATAGAAGCAACACGGGAAATAAAAGGTACGATTACCAAAGAAATCCGGTATTATATCAGTGACGAAAGTATCCTTAACGCTGCATATTACAACTCTTTAGTAAGAGGGCACTGGGCTATAGAAAATAAATTACACTGGCATTTAGATGTAACCTTTAAAGAGGATCATTGCAGGACAAGAATAGGAAATGCACCTGAAAATCTGTCAACCATCCGGAAATTTGCCTTGCAAGTTATCTCAAATGCAAATGACAAACTCAGCCTAAAAAAGAGACAGTACAAGGCCGCTCTCGATGCAGTATATCTGAAAAAGTTACTTAACATTTGATGCGGTTGCCCTGAGTGAAAATAAGAGGCACAGGAAATATTTATCTTTGTGCAGTTAAGACTATATTTATGGCAAAAGACCTGTTAAAACGTTACGTGTGGTTGGTAGATACCATTAACACAGCTGGGAAAATTACATTCCAGGATATATCGGACAAGTGGCAACGTAGTGATCTTTCTGAAGGGGAAGAACTCCCGTTACGGACTTTTCATAATCATAAGAAAGCGATACGGAGTCTTCTGGAGATTGATATTAAATGCGAAAAGCGAACGAACAGTTACTATATCTCCGGAATTAATGACATTGAGTCCGATGAAGTCGCCACCTGGCTTATCAATTCATTTATGGTGAGTAATCTGATCGCAGAAAGTCAGAGTTTGAAGCATCGCATCATTTTAGAAAATATTCCAAGTGGTCAACGCTATCTCTCACCCATAATAAGAGCTATGCGGGAGGGGAATGTGCTGAATGTTACCTATCAGTCGTATTGGAAAAATGCACCGGATGTATTTGAAGTCGAGCCTTATTTTATAAAGCTATTCCGCCAGCGATGGTATATGATTGGCCGGAGCCCTCATTATGATGCCATACGAGTCTATTCTCTGGACCGTTTACAGGATCTGGAAGTGACAAGTAAATCATTCCGTATGCCGGATGATTTTGATGCGGAAGAATTCTTTATCCACTCTTTCGGCATCATTGCAGATGAAAAGATTCAGCCTGCGACTGTCGAGGTCAGGGTTTGGGAAAAACAGGTGAGATATTTGCGGGATCTACCTTTGCATCATTCGCAAAAGGAGAGTCTGACCGCATCTGATTACAGTCATTTTACCTTCTTCCTCAAGCCGACTGATGATTTCATCCAGGAGTTATTGTCACAGGGGGATAGGATAGAGGTGTTGCGCCCGCAATGGTTGAGGGAAGAGTTTGGACGAATAGTGGCTAATATGGGCCGGTATTATAAGGTGGATTAGATTGTTTCTTCATACCTACCCGCTACCCCAGGCATTACCAGTTATAGCCTTAGCTGTCCCTTCTACCACCCGTCGCATTAGAATGGTTAAGTCATGATAGCGGCGGGGGGCTGTGGCATTGCATTGCAGCGATGCGGGCTTCTACGGTAAACCTCCGGTTGCCCATAGACTGTAAGTCGTTCAATTCACAATAACAAAGCCGTAGTAGGCCGTTCACTACAACCTCTGTCTTCGTCGTCATAAAATCAAAGCCTCTGGCTTCACCATTGAACACAGAGAGCCCCTTAGTTTGCAGAATAAATAAAAAGCGAGGTTGATTTCTTACTTTTGTTGTATAAAAGAAGGAATTAACCGGTCAATAAAGGTAACCTAAACAGAGTGCAAGAGTCATTAACTCTATTCCGTGAATTAGACCTTTATCGACTTGGCTGAAGATACCATATAGAATTTTAGGTCGTGAGCCTACTAAGGGTGTTAGTACAATCAGCTATCGGTTAATTCCAATCAAAGCAGAACAAAAATATGAAAAAAAGCTTGTTTATTGGAATTGATTTCTCAAAAGAGAAAATAGATGTTTCATTTTTATCACTTTATGCCATTAGCGAAATTAATCACCAAGTGTTTGACAACTCCTTATCCGGCTTTAAGTCTATGATAACCTGGATGAAGTCCAACACGAATATACCGGCAAAAGAATGGCTATTTTGTGGAGAACATACCGGGTTGTACAGCGTAGAACTGGTTTCTTTCTTAAATCAAAAAGAACTTGATATCTGGATGGAAAATCCATTGCAAATCAAGCTATCTATGGGAATAAGAAGAGAAAAGAACGATAAAATAGACTCAGAGGAGATTGCTCTATACGCTTATCGTTATAGAGATAAGGCTCAGAGCTATAAATTACCGGATCAATCGTTTATTCAATTGCGGGATTTAATGGCATTCAGAGATCGTTTGGTTAAGAATAAAAACATTGTGATGGTTGCAGCAAAAGAAAACCGCAAAGTAAAAAAAGGAGATCCAACAGCAGAGTGGATCTACGAGAAAAGCAAGAAACAATACGATGATATTGAGCAGGATATTGATGAGGTTGAGCGTAAAATGCTGGAGATAATCCTCTCAAACGAGGCGTTGAGTGAAAACTACAAATTAATCACCTCAATAAAAGGAATCGGGATGATTAATACCGTTGCTTTAATGGTTCACACCTTGAATTTTACGGGTTTTAGTACAGCCAGAGAGTTAGCTTGTTATTGTGGAGTTGTTCCCTTTGAAAAGAGAAAATCCGGAACAAGCATTAAATCCCGGCCAGAAATCAGTAATATGGCGAATAAGAAACTAAAAACATTGCTGACGCAAGCTGCCAGATCAGCAGTTCGGCATGATGAAGGTCTAAAAGCATATTATAATGGTAAGATTAGCCAGGGAAAACATCAAAACGTGGCACTAAATAATGTGAGGAATAAGCTTGTTCATGTGATTTTTGCTGTAGCAATAAAGAAACAAAAGTATGATCCTTGCTATATCAATAAGCTAAAACAATCAGCATAATCAAATAAATATTTTCCTTTTGCTTCTACAAACAAAGCACACATGAAGTATTTAGAGAGACAAGGCTTTATCAAAAAATACTACCCAGCGGGTGGAGATTTTTTGATAAACCGGAGGCTTGGCCTTGGCTTTCTAAATACGAAATGTACCTTCGTGAGTAGAAACAAAAAATACCCGGAAGACTAACTTTTTTATCAATAATATTTGGAATTAATCATAGAATTCACAGCGATCGTTTACCGGAGCTCTGTGGTCCTCCGAACCTTTCTCTGATATTTATTAAATGTACCATCCCTCCGGGATTCCGGTACGGTGCGGATTCTTATTTCAATGGATTTTCATTTCAACGGATTAAAATCCGTTGCTACAATATCGGCCATCCCTATGGGATTTCACCGTGTCGAAACGCCTCATATCAATGCCGACCTTCCCAACATCTACCACCGTTCCACCACGCACAAGAGCCGTAGGCTCGATAAAATATTGTAGGGATGGATTTTAATCCGTCCGGCTCGATGGATATTATAGGGATGAATTTCAATCCGTCCGGTTCGATGAAAATTGTAGAGCCGGGTTTTCAATCCGTCCGTTTTTAAATCCCATTCAATTGTACCAATGTTTCAAATATATACTGTTCGTCATATGGGATTTCAAATTTATTGAGGTATTCCAGATATTCCTCTCTGAAATCCTGTTTCTTATGGTGTTCTTCCTGATTGTCTATATAATGATAAACACCATCTATCTGTGACTGGCTGTATGAAAATGCGCCATACCCTTCCTGCCATTCAAACCGTTCATTGGTCAGGTGATGATCGTTAATGTATTTAGATGATTTCGCTTTCACTGTTTTCATTAATTCGGATATTGCCACAGTCGGTTTTAATCCGAAAAAACAATGAATATGATCTTCAGTTCCATTAACAATAATCGTTGTGCATCCGGTTTCATTGATCAGATTGCCTATTACACCTTGTGCCACCGATCGCCATTCTTTGTCGATTATAGCATTTCTGTATTTGACGGCAAATACAGCCTGAATGTACATTTGATGATATGTGTTTGCCATTTTTCTGAATTATGGTTGAAGCGTGATTTATAAATGAACCATCCCTCCGGGATTCCGGTACGGTGCGGATTCTTATTTCAATGGATTTTCATTTCAACGGATTAAAATCCGTTGCTACAATATCGGCCATCCCTATGGGATTTCACCGTGGCGAAACGCCTCATATCAATGCCGACCTTCCCAACATCAACCACCGTTCCACCACGCGCAAGAGCCGTAGGCTCGATAAAATTTTGTAGGGATGGATTTTAATCCGTCCGGCTCGATGGATATTATAGGGATGAATTTCAATCCGTCCGGTTCGATGAAAATTGTAGAGCCGGGTTTCAATCCGTCCGTTTTTAAAACCCATTCAATTATACCAATGTTTCAAATATATACTGTTCGTCATATGGGATTTCAAATTTATTGAGGTATTCCATATATTCCTCTCTGAAATCCTGTTTCTTATGGTGTTCTTCCTGATTGGCTATATAATGATAAACACCATCTATCTGTGACTGGCTGTATGAAAATGCGCCATACCCTTCCTGCCATTCAAACCGTTCATTGGTCAGGTGATGATCGTTAATGTATTTAGATGATTTTGCTTTCACTGTTTTCATTAATTCGGATATTGCCACCGTCGGTTTTAATCCGAAAAAACAATGAATGTGATCTTCAGTTCCATTAACAATAATCGTTGTGCATCCGGTTTCATTGATCAGATTGCCTATTACACCTTGTGCCACCGATCGCCATTCTTTGTCGATTATAGCATTTCTGTATTTGACGGCAAATACAGCCTGAATGTACATTTGATGATATGTGTTTGCCATTTTTCTGAATTATGGTTGAAGCGTGATTTATAAATGAACCATCCCTCCGGGATTCCGGTACGGTGCGGATTCTTATTTCAATGGATTTTCATTTCAACGGATTAAAATCCGTTGCTACAATACCGGCCATCCCTACGGGATTTCACCGTGGCGAAACGCCTCATATCAATGCCGACCTTCCCAACATCAACCACCGTTCCACCACGCACAAGAGCCGTAGGCTCGATAAAATCTTGTAGGGATGGATTTCAATCCGTCCGGCTCGATTAATTTTGTAGGGCCGGATTTCAATCCGGTCAAAATATATCCGTAGACAATCCCAGAGAGCCGTAGGCTCGGAGCATAAATTATACCAATAAAGTTTTTGGGGTATAATGATTAGAATTCCAGTGGACTGGATCGCTTGTTGGTGAGCGTTGTTTCCATTGAGCAACCAATAAACTCCTCCAGGCTAAGTCCTCTTTCCCTGTCATTCCATAAATCTCGAAACCCTAAAAATTCAGATTCAAACCACCTTCATGGTACCCCGCGAATTTACGTTTAAATATTTAATCTCAGATAGAAATGCAATATTTCTTGATTATTCGGATGTGATAAAGACAATGTTGGTATGTGATTGTCATTTTGTAACAAATGCCAACGATACAAAGCCTGGTAGTATCTCATCCTCCAATTGTCCTTCCTACCTACTTCTTACCCCAAGCATACCCAAAGGCCCCATATAACAGGGATAAACCAGGGATATAACAGAGATAAGACAGGGATATAACAGAAATATATAGTGTAATATCCTTGTCTTATCTCTTTTAAATACCAAATTATTGTACCTTTGTTATACTCCTTACATAGCCTTAGCTATCCCTTGTACTACCGGTTACAATGGGAGCGGTAAAGGGTGGATTGAGACTAATGAATCACCAAAAATGACTGATATATTATGGCCAAACTGAAAGGACTTTTGAATATTACGGGCAAACTGGAAGATCTGTCCCTGTATAAAATGCATGGGGTGGATGATATTATTGTCCGGAGGAAAGGCGGACCGACTAAACAGATGATTAAGAACTCGGAAAGTTGCGTCCGCATCCGTGAGAACAATACAGAATTTTCCACCTGTAGCGCTATGGGCAAGGACATCCGCTATTTCCTCCAGATCAATACCTATAGTTCGGATTACAGCAGCTCCGGCAAACTGAACGGGCTGATGATGCAGATGCTGAAAAAAGACGAGAAACATGACCGGGGAGTACGGGGGATTTGTTTATCCCAAAACCGGGAGATGCTGAATGGCTTTGACTTTGGCAAAACCAACTCCTTCAATAACGTGGTCAAAAAAATACCGGAGGTGACGGTGGATCGGGAGCAACTTACCGCCCGCGTACATATCCCGGAAACCGATGGTGAAAATCAACTGTATAACTTTCCGGGTAAAAGCTGGATGCGTTATGGAATCCGGTTTGCCATCATCTCGGATATGCAGTATGATGCAGAGCGGGAAAAAGCGATGCCGGTCAATGAGTGTTGTCACGGTATCGGGGCATCTTATCTGTCGGAGTGGATTCCGGCCAAAGGAGTCATTCCCGGCCAGGAGGTCGTATTGAGTGTGACAGACCGGGCGGAAGGGAAGCTGAGCGAGAATGATTCCCTGGTGGTGGCGGTGACTCTGCATTACGGCGATGTGGGTGCCGACGGTAAACCTCATGAGGCGAAATATGCAGCCGTGACGCGGATTTTTGCAGTGAAGTGATCGGAAAGTATGTACATGAAAAAGGCAGACCTTTAATGATCTGCCTTAATTGTTTGATTTCTAGTGTGGGGCGTACTGGATTCGAACCAGTGACCTCTTGCCTGTCAAGCAAGCGCTCTAAACCAGCTGAGCTAACGTCCCGAATGCTTATGCAAAAATAGCTAAATAATCCAATGAAAGAAATTATTTTCAGAAATAGTCCCTATATTTTCAATTATCGCAGAGAATAAGTCCCTCCGGGCATGCATTTAACGACCCCTTTGAACTCCAGTTCCAGTAAAAGCGACGACAACCGGTAGACCGGCAGATTGCTTTCTACACTAAGCAGGTTGATTTGGATAGGTTCTCCACTCTTTAGTAAATCTGTTATCTGTTGCTCTTCGTCTGTTAATTCAACAAAAAGTTGTTGCTGGATAGCTTTATGCCTGGTTGAGGTCTTGTCCCACCCCATTAAGTTGGTCAGATCTTCAGCATTTTGAATCAAAGAAGCCTTATTCCGGTTGATCAGATTATTGCAGCCGCGGGAAGAGTAGTCGGTAGTTCTACCCGGAAAAGCGAATACATCCCGGTTGTAGGAATTGGCAACTTCAGCGGTGATGAGTGCGCCACCGCTTTCAGCTGATTCCACTACGACCACAGCGTCAGAAAGTCCGGCAATGATACGGTTGCGCATTACAAAATTGGGACGATCGGGATTGGTTTCACTGGGGTATTCGGTGAGCAAACCACCGTGTTGAACCATCTCTACGGCTGTTTTTCGATGCGTGGCAGGATAGATCCGATCCAATCCGTGAGCGACAACGCCTATTGTGGGGAGTTGGTGTTTTAAGGCGGCTTTGTGGGCAGCGATATCGATGCCATAGGCCAATCCGCTAATAACCAATATTCCCGGGAACTTTTCGGACAGATCGGCCAATAGTTTTTCGCAAAGCTCTTTCCCGTAATCGGTGGCATTGCGTGTACCCACCAAGCTGATGGTTTTATCAACATTCAGTTTGGCATTCCCTTTATAGTAGAGCAGGAGAGGGGCATCTACACAATCACTCATGCGTTGCGGATAGTTCTCATCGCTGTAAGCATACACCGTGATACTATTCTTTTCGATAAAGCTCATCTCTCTTTCTGCCTTGAGCCGAAATTCAGGCTTGTGAAGTTCTTGCGCAACGACAGGTGATACACCCTGGATGCGTGACAAATTTGCCGGTTTTTCCTTGAAAACGGCTTCACAACTTCCGGCGATGGTAATAAGGTTCCGTGCGGTAATGTTACCCACTCCCTTCACCTGCAACAAAGCGATGAGATGAAACAGCTCCTGACTATTCATAGGTATGCGTTCGGGTATTAGAGATATTTTGCGAAGATAGGATCAAAGTGTTCGCCTCTCGAAAGTCGGCCATTTACCAAACAGACGGTTTCTACACGCGCTTTCACAGAAACGGCCTCGTCCGATGCGCGAAAAATATCCTGTACGAATACGTATTTGACGCCTTCTTTGATCAAATAAAGCCGGCAAATGAATTCATCGCCACCGCGCAAAGGCGTTTTGTATTGAATATCGATCCGAGAAACTACCGGATCAACACCTTGATTATGGAGATCGACAAAGTTGATTCCTTCCGAAGCCAGAAATTCGTGCCGGGTATGCTCCAGGTAGTTCTGATAAACAGCATTATTTACAATACCCTGACTATCGCATTCGTAGTCTCTCACTTTTATTTTTAGTTCATAGATATATTTTCCCATAGGTAGCTGAATATGAAATTTTGTCAAAAATACGTTTTTTGGCCGAATAATGGAATTCTTACAAGGATAAGATCATTTGAAAATTGAACTTTCGGGGTTTAAATCCTGAATGTATCATGATATATTGTTATTAAAATGAAAATGTTATAAATTGGCTGTTTAGATGATTGTAAAAAAAGCATAATTAGAACTACTTTTGCATCCCAAACCTAAATTCAGATGTTATTTAGGAAAACCTTCATATATGCTAAGTAAAAGAATTTCAAAATTACTCTATAATCCTGTCATAGGAATTTCTCCGTTATTGCTTTTTTCGGTGTTGATTATTTTCAGAATAGTTGAATCGGCGATGCTGATCTCTGTTTTCTTCTGCACTTTAATGGTTATATTTTCCCTCTGGCTGGCTGGACGAAGGATATATCAGTTATTAATAATCACATCGTTATTTACCTTGTTGCTTTTTGAATCGCTCACTTTATTTTTATCTCCGGTTATTGTACAAAGGTATTCTATGGTACTCATGGAAGGAAATTTTATTTGCTGCCTGGCAGTGATGAAAATGTTAGAGGGGAGGATGCATAAGTTTGTGGATAATAACCTAAAGATCAGTCTGAAGATCTCGGTGAATCCGGCTCTTCAAATCTACTTCTTCGTTTCAAAGCTATTGTTAATATTCTTACCGATTCATCTGGTACTATTGTTAATTTATAAATTGCTGTTTCTCACTTTTGAGGGGGAGTTGGGACTGTTTTTACTGAGAAGTTTGTTCCCGTTGTTGATTATCTTTATCGGGGTGGTTGAGTATCTGAATCTGAAATGGATGGGTAAGCAATATAAGGAGGAACGGTTTGTGCCGGTCGTAGATGATAATTCGCGAGTGGTAGGGCACATTGCCTTAAGTGAGAGTCTGGCTCATAGCAATAAGTTTATGCATCCTTTGGTGCGCGTTTTGCTCAAATATGACGGGAAACTCTTCCTGAAAGAGAGGCCTCGTGATTATCCCTTTGAGCCTTGTACGGTTTGTCTCCCACTTGAGGATTATGTCAACTATGGTGAAAATGTGGAGGAGGCGGTTAAGCGCTTACTTCACAAGCATTTTGGAAAGGTTAGGCTCAATCCACGTTTTATCCTGAAATATGAGCATGAAACGGCAGATCGCAAGACGCTTAATTACCTCTATCTGCTATCTCTGGATAATGACAAGCTTTTGAAAACAAAAGATATGAAAGGCGGAAAGCTATGGACGGAAAAGCAAATCGTGGATAATCTGCACAAAAAATACTTCAGTAACGCGTTTGAGACGGAGTTTGAATACATCCAGTCGACCATATTGCTGGCTGAGAAATATGACTGAGGTTAGAGAGCCTGTTTAAATTTTACAGAAACATTTCCTTAAAGGAGAAGAGTCTACTTTCTTTGCTCCTTTTTTAGTCTCTTTCGGGCATATTTTTTACTTTTTCCCCTTGATTTAGCCCGCTAAATCTGTGGAAAAAAAGCAAAAAATCTACCTCGAAATAGTCCTGAAAAAGTATCGCAATAAAATTTAAACAGGCTCTGAGTAAGCCAGAACAAAAAACGGTTTCGGAAATAATTCTCCGAAACCGTTTTTTTATTCTTTGATGTGGCTTAAGATTGATAGCACTCCATCTCTCTTACCTCAAAGCTTATGTTTAACTACTTCCACGATTCGTCGGATATGCGCGGGTCCTGTACCGCAGCAGCCACCTACGATATTGGCGCCGGCTTCAAGTAAATCAGGTAGGTGAACCACCATATCGTCGGGGCTTTCGGGGAAGACGGTTTTGCCGTCGCAAAATTGGGGAAGACCAGCATTGGCATGTATGATGACGGGGATCTCAGCATTTACGCTGCGGATCTCTTTTACGATACTGATCATGCCTTCAATGCCGTTGCCACAGTTAGCCCCGATTATATCGGCCCCTGCGTCAATCAGCGTTTGCACGGCATCTGAAGGGGAGACGCCCATCATCGAGCGGAATTCATTCTGTCCGGTCCGTTCGAAAGTCATGGTGCAAAGGACTTCACAAGCGGTATTCTCTTTGGCGGCTTTCACGGCCAGACGAGCTTCGTCCAGGTCGGACATCGTCTCTACCAGAATGGCATCAGCGCCCCCTTTTTCGAGAGCTTTAGCCTGTACTTTGAAGGCGTCGTAAAGTTCTTCCTCAGTCACATCGCCCATCATCAATATTTTACCTGTCGGGCCGATGGAAGCAATTACCAACTTATCATCGCCGGCTGCTTCTTTTGAAATCTGTGCTGCTGCTATGTTGAGTTCTTCCACACGATCGGCCAGACCGTAGTGCTCCAGCTTGAAGCGGTTACCACCGAAACTGTTCGTTTTAATCAGATCTACTCCAACTGCAGCGTAGTTTATGGCAATGTCGAGCACATCAGCGCGATGTTCGATGTTCCAGAGTTCGGGACATTCACCTGCTGGTAATCCTTTGGCGTGAAGGAAGGTCCCCCAGGCGCCATCCGAAACGAGTGTTACCCCGCTATTCAGTTTATCAATAATTTTGGTCATAGTTATTGGGTTTGATAGGACAAAAATAGGGAAAAGAAGGGATATATCTTACGGATCTTTCCTCGTCCCCGTTCATTTTATAAAACTATCGCAGGCACATACCAGATTGCGGTCACCGAAAGCATTGTCGATGCGGGCGACATTTACCCAGAATTTATTTTCGCCAATCCACTCCAATGGAAAGGCCGCTTTCTGGCGGGAATAAGCGTGCGGCCATTCGTCAGCCGTTACCGCATATTCCGGGTGAGGGGCGTTGATAAGTACATTGTCATCTTTCGGCATTTGACCGGAAGCCACCTCCTGTATTTCGGCGTAGATAGCGAGCATGGTTTGGGTAAAACGATTCAGCTCGGCCAGACTTTCACTTTCGGTCGGCTCAATCATTAGTGTGCCGGGAACAGGAAAAGAGAGGGTAGGTGCATGGAAGCCATAATCGATCAATCGCTTGGCTATGTCCGATTCGGTGATACCCGTTTCCGCCTTAATTTTGCGACATTCGAGTATCAGCTCGTGGCCCACGCGACCTTGGGTACCTGTATAGAGAACGCCGTATGTGTCATTGAGTAACGAAGCCAGGTAGTTGGCGTTGAGAATAGCGATGGCGGTAGCGCGTTTCAGTCCTTCGGCTCCCATCATGCGGATGTATCCGTAGGTGATGGGCAATACGCCCGCACTGCCATAAGGCGCTGAGGCAACCGTGATTCCTTGTTTGTAGTTTTCGTTTCTCTCTTTAACAGGCAGGAAAGGGATAAGATGTGCAGCCACACAGACCGGCCCTACGCCGGGACCGCCACCACCGTGAGGAATGGCAAAAGTCTTATGCAGGTTGAGGTGGCAGACATCAGCTCCGATTACGCCCGGATTGGTGTAGCCCACCTGAGCGTTCATGTTGGCGCCGTCCATGTAGACCTGTCCGCCACAATCGTGAATCAGTCGGCACATCTCCACGATTTTCGCTTCGAAAATACCGTGGGTTGAGGGGTAGGTGATCATTAACGCTGCCAGATCATCTTTGTGTTCGGCTGCTTTTTCATGCAGGTCAACCATATCCACATCGCCATTTTCCGAACATTTCACTACTATCACGTCGAAGCCTGCCTGTGCCGCACTCGCGGGATTGGTTCCATGGGCTGAGGCGGGAATAAGGACAACGCGTCGATGTTCCTGTCCTATACTTTGCTGATATTCGTGAATGATGCGTAGTCCCGTATATTCGCCTGCTGCACCGGAATTGGGTTGCAGGCTTACGCCAGCCAGTCCGGTGATTTCGCTCAGGTAATTGCTGAGATTAGTGATTAGTTCGTTGTAACCCTCCGTCTGGTCGGCGGGGGCCAGCGGGTGGATATTCTGGAATTCGGGTCGGCTGAGCGGCAACAATTCCGAAGCGGCATTCAGCTTCATCGTGCATGATCCCAATGAAATCATGGAGTGAGCCAGTGATATATCGCGTCGTTCCAGCTTTTTGATGTAGCGCATCAGCTCTGTTTCGGTGTGATAACGGTTAAAAACCTCTTGCGTTAGGATTTTTTCCCCGCGAAGAAACCGATTATCGAAAAAGAATTTTTCAGCAATGTCGAAAACGGGTATATACTCTTTATCGGCTGCGGTAGCAAAGATTTCAATGAGTGTATTCAGTTCCCTGATTCCTGTAGTTTCGTCCATGCTGAGTTGCACCTGCCCATCATTCAGGTAATAAAGATTTACCTCTTTACTTAATGCGATTTGGCGCAAAGAATCACTATTCATCCCGTCCGGCAATGAAATATATAAGGTATCGAAGTAATCTGTATTGGACAGACAATACCCCAGTTTTGTCAATTCTTGCGAAAGAACTCCTGCCAGCGAATGAATGCGCGTGGCGATATTGCGAATACCCTCCGAACCGTGATAAACGGCATAGAACCCGGCCATGGTAGCCAATAGTGCTTGCGCGGTACAGATGTTGGAGGTCGCTTTTTCGCGTTTGATGTGTTGTTCGCGGGTTTGCAATGCCATGCGCAGGGCCGGTTTACCGTTGGCATCTTTCGAAATTCCGATGATACGGCCCGGTACACTTCGTTTATATTCGTCTTTGGTAGCGAAATAGGCAGCTGAAGGCCCTCCGTAAAACATCGGAATGCCAAATCGTTGGGTGCTGCCAAAAGCGATATCGGCACCCCATTTGCCCGGAGGTGTGAGCAATGCGAGACTGAGCAGATCGGCGGCAACGGCTACTTTGGCTCCCGCGGTATGGGCTTGGACCACCAGTTGCGAATAGTCTTCGATTTTTCCGTGACTGTTCGGGTATTGCACGATTGCTCCGAATACTTTTTCATCAAAAACAAAATCTTTGTAGTTGCCGACTTTCATTTCTATGCCCTGCAGAACGGTCCGGGTATGCAGAACGGCCAATATGTGGGGGAAGATAGCTTTGTCTACAAGGAGTATGTTGGCATTATTCTTTTGTTGGTCGCGGCTGCGCAGTCCGAACATCATCCAGGCGGCTTCAGCAGCGGCGGTGGCATCGTCGAGCAACGAGCAGTTGGCCAGTTCGAGTGCAGTCAGATCTATAATCATGGTCTGGAAATTGAGCAGGGCTTCGAGTCGGCCTTGCGATATTTCCGCCTGATAAGGGGTGTAGGAGGTATACCACACCGGATTCTCGAATACATTCCGGATAATAGGTGCCGGAGCAGCCGTGCCATACCAACCCTGACCGATAAAGTTGGTAAATTGCTTGTTTTTGGATGCCAGTTCATAGATGTGACGCGCATATTCGTACTCGTTCATCGCTTCGGGAAGATTCAGCTCTTTATGGATGCGAATGTTGGAAGGAATGGTTTGATCGATGAGTTCATCAAGGCTTTTAACGCCAATGGTTTGAAGCATTGTATTCGTATCATTGGCTCCGATACCGATGTGGCGATCTGCAAATTGTTGTGTTTTCATGTGTTCTACAGGTTATATGATGAGAGTTAGCATAGAGTCATGCAGAACTTTATGCTTGTAATAAGAATGAAAAAAAGATTTAAGGTTTGTCGGGGATACGACTTAAGTTAGGAATATAATTTAATGACGTATTTACCCCCAACCCCCTAAAGGGGGCTTTGGCAGCAGTGAATCTTGAAAGTACTGCTCACTTATTGACAATTAATGCTCCAATCATAATAACTGCGCTACCGAAAAGTCCCCTTTAGGGGATATAGGGGTAAGGATCCTTATGACACCACCCCCAATCCCCCATAGCCATCAAGCTAGAGTCTTATCCTAGCCCACCCTTGGTTATTGAAATTGAGGTCTTTCAGACCTCTCCGGGAAAATGTCCGTGAAAGCGGGCAAATATCAATCACCGTGGGTGAAGCTCACGGAAAGAAAGAAACTCCGGTCTGCTCGTCCCCGTAGGGGGCACATTATAAAAGGAATCTTCTATCAGAATTAATAAAAACTAAACTGGTTCATCCACCTAATTACTCCTTGACATAGAAATTATTTCTTTTCTCAAAACCAATAGTGGTTTCGGGGCCGTGACCGGGGAATACGCGTGTTTCGTCGGGTAAGGTATAGAGTTTAGAGCGAATACCTTCCACTAAGGTATCATAGTCTCCGCCGGGCAGATCGGTACGCCCGATACTTTGCTGAAAAAGTACATCACCTACGAATATGCAGCCGTGATCAACACTGTAGAAAACCACACTTCCCGGTGAATGTCCCGGTACATGGATTACCTTTAGCGTTTGTTCTCCGAAACGAATTTCATCGCCTTCGCGCAGGTAATGGCCGATTTCGGGATTTTCACCGTTAATGCGGAAACCAAAACGCGCAGCTTGTTCGGGTAAGCGTTGCAGAAATTCTTCGTCTCCGGCGTGAGCCTGAAGATCCACTCCGTAAGTCTTACTGACATATCTGATGCCAAAGCAATGATCAAAGTGGAGGTGGGTATTGATCATGTGTTTTACGGTGAGTCCTTTTTCTGCGATAAACTCTTTTAGGGTAGTTTCTTCAGCAGTGGTAAAGCAACCCGGATCGATGATTACACACTCTTTTGAATCGTCGTAAAGCAGGTAAGTATTTTCTTCAACGGGATTGAATACAAATGATTTAAGTTTCATAAAGTTTATTTTGGGGTTAGTGAAAAAAAGAGGCTCGATAACGTTTTGGGTGGGTTGCTTTTAATGTATCAAAAAGAAAATCAAAGAATAGGACGCGGATTAACGCTGATAGGACGGATAAGATAAAATGCAAGCATTTTTGATTTTCTAAATCAATTGACGAAGTCAGTTTTAAATCCGTCAATATCCGCTTAATCTGCGTAAATCCGCGTTCCATTCTTTTAAAATTAAATTGATAAATAACAATTTATCCACCTGAAAAGCTATAGAGCCAAAAAAAGAAACCACAGGTCTCACAAAAATAATCAATCTTTTTGTTGAGAGCTGTGGTTTTTTCTATATTATTCTAAATGAACTTCGAATTACAGCGGAACGTAAACAATTTTTTTGGTGTGAAAAAACTCTTCCTCGTAATAATCTTTCAGGTCGACCTCCATTGCTTTATTCTTGAACGGTAAAATCTCATGACGTAATTCGCCGCCTTTCAGACAAATGAGGCCGTTAGGCAAACTGTTGATCTGCTTTTTCTTCACGTTTTTCTTTACGATATTCACAAGATCGGTCAATGGCATTACGGCACGACTAACGATAAAATCAAATTGTCGTTTCTCTTCTTCCGCTCCGCAATGACGAACTGTTACATTCTCAAGCCCGATCGCTTTGGCGATTTCATTTGCTACCATCACCTTTTTTCCGATGCGATCTACCAGATGAAATTGCACCTCGGGAAACAGAATAGCTAATGGAATGCCGGGGAATCCACCACCGGTGCCCACATCCATGATTTCGGTACCTGCTTTGAAGGTGATCAGCTTGGCAATACCCAGCGAGTGTAAAATGTGATGCAGGTAAAGATTCTCGATGTCTTTGCGGGAAATCAGGTTAATTTTACTGTTCCAGTCCAAATAAAGTGGATAGAGTTCAGCGAATTGTTGACGTTGCTTTTCGGTCAGGTTGGGGAAATATTTTTCTATGATCTCCATATTGTTAATTTACAAATGCGGTGAGTGGGTGATTAGGCTTGAATAACGGTTTTAATTCTGAAAAAGGAATGGTTGTTTTGATTGTTCCCAATGCATAAGCGGCAATGTCATTAGGATTGTACGACCAGGTGATGCCTTTGTCAGTTATGTAAATATTGCCGTTCGGATAGATCTCTTTTACGCTGAAGAATCCGATCTCTTCCAGGCCTTCGGGGGTTTTTACTTCACTATCTTTATTGTCTTTAATCATGTGGTTGACAATCAGTATTGCTACTTTATCAAGTGCGTCTTCATCAAATAAATCTTCTTGTTTTATGATAGTGCCTGTGTTTAGCATGATGGTATAGCATGAGTCGGAATTCAGACCATGATCTCCACCCGTGTAATCATAGCGATGTACGACATAACTCAGTAGATTGGCTTTGTTGAATGTGATTTCAAGGTTGGTGCTATGTTGGTACGAATAAGCACTTTCCATCGGTTCGTAGATTTCCTCTTCATCGCTGCCTTGATTTTTCTTGTATTCCTCATGATCTTTAAGGTAGATCGCTTCCAGTTGAGAATACTCTTTCAGATAACGTCCGGCGTAAGCTTCGGCCAACTCTTTAATGCTTTTTGATGGATCGTCTTGCCCGAACAGGGTGATTTTTAGATTTCTATCCAGTATCTGAAGGATGTTTTTAGGCATGTTGGCCGTGGGGACTAATAACTTCAGTTCAATGGTTGCATTTGCTTTGGAAGTGTCGTTGAATAAATGCTTCTCTTTTTGGATGGTTAAAGAGTCGAACAGAATGCCATTTTCTTGTAATTCTGCGGGTTTGTTCTTCTTGCAAGAAAAAAATGCCAGGCAAAGGATGGTTGCCAGCATAATGCGGAAGAGTTTATAGAGAGCCATATTTTAAGTAGTTTTTAGTTCGTTTGAACCTCGATTGTAAGGGGCAAAGGTACGCTTTTTTTAGCTGTTTTACAATTTCCAGATCCCGAATAGCTATCGGGATCGGGATATGTCCAATTCATATTACCCACCTGAAACGTTATAGAGCCAAAAAATCCCGTGTCGGATTCACCGAACGGGATTTTTTATTTTTATTTTCCGGAGATTAAGTAATGTGATAAAATAATATCGTATTATTTTATCACATTGATTACACAGAGGTTCCCAGAGTTCCACAGAGAACTATGGAAAAATAGATTCTATAACACAGAGAATAGGCAGAGTCCAATAGAGAAAAAAGAAAAACCTCTGTGCAATTCTGTGATTTCTCTGTGCAACTCTGTGTAAAATGTGACAATAAATTTGTCCTATTACTTACTTTATCTCTTTAGAGAGTTTTTCTACATATGAAACAGGTACTTCTGTAACTTCAGCAATTAAGTTGATGTCGAGGCCCTTTTTTAGCATTCGGATTATAATTACTTTGTTTTTTTCAGCCTGATCGAAGATTATGTTACTCATGAATTTCAAAGCTTCAACCATTCTCTTTTTGCCTTCTTTGGTTTTGAAGTCTATACCACAAAAAGTAGAGATGTTTTTGTGAAGAACCAGGTAGTAAATACCTGAAATCAGGATTGAAGTAATGGCTTCAATGTCTATATTGGCATCCTTAAAATGAGTCGTTAATAATGCTACATCATCGCGTGTTTCTGCTTCACGGCGTTGTGCTGTTTTTCTGATAAAAGGAGTGTCTTCGTACAGCTCCCACAGGATGATATTGCGGAAATCGCGGCTTTCATCCATCGTTTTATACAGCTCGGTGAGCAGGTTGGTGAATGTACTCTGAAAGTCCTGAAAACCGGTTAAGTTGGTTTTTCCTTCAAATGCCCGCTGAATGATAAATTTCATCCAGTAGTCATTCTTTAAAATATACTCTTCCAGCACTTTGTCAAATGTGCCAAAGTTGCGGTAGATGAACGGTTTCTCTACTTTTGCCTGAATTGCAACAGAGTTGATGCCTAATTTCCCGAAACCTTGCTCGCTGATAACTTGAGAAACAGCCTTCATGATTTCATTGTTAATCAGTTTTTTGCTTCTTCTGATGCGTTTTGTTCTTGAAATCTCGCCGCTGGCTTCGAAGTCATCTAAAAATTCTTCCATAATTGTAAGGATTAACGTATTTATTGTTGAGGGTTATATAAATATTATGTTGTAAGTCTTTGTTGAATGCACGAAAGTACAAATAAATATTTAGAAAGTTATGTAGGTGATTGGAGTATTTTTAAGATAAAAGCAAAAAAAAAGAATTTACCCTGAAAAACATATAAATTACGGCCGATGATGTGTTAAAACGGATTGTACGTTTACTAAAAAAGAAAATTTTAATCTCAAATATGCGGTATTTATGATTAGTAGGTGTGTATTCTGCCTGAAATGAGCGGTATAACATATTTTGTTATATGGGGTTTTGTAATGTAAGAGGTTTTTGTATATATGTATAGGGTAGGGGCTTGGCGGATTCATAAAATAGTTGTATCTTCGCAGCCGCTAATATAAAGCGTTCATTAATTCATTTAAAAACAAAAAAAATCAATGGCAACAAAAATCAGATTGCAAAGATTCGGACGCAAAGGATATGCGTTCTATCAAGTTGTAGTTGCTGACAGCAGGGCTCCACGAGATGGTAAGTTTATTGAAAGGATTGGTTCTTATAATCCGAACACAAATCCTGCTACAATAGATTTGAATTTCGAAAGAGCTTTGTATTGGCTGCAAACGGGTGCTCAACCCACCGACACCGCAAAAAGCATCCTTTCTAAAGAAGGTGTGTTATTGAAAAAACACTTGCTGGGTGGTGTTACTAAAGGCGCGTTCACTGCTGAAGAAGCTGAAACACGTTTCGAAAGCTGGACAAGCACTAAACAATCTGCTGTACAGGGCGTTAAAAGCAAATTGAGCGAAGCTGCTAAAGCTGAAGCTGCTAAACGTTTTGCTGCAGAACAAGAAGTAAACAAAGCAAAAGCTGAAGCATTAGCTCAGAAAAAAGCTGAAGCAGCTGCTGCCGCTGCCGCTGAAGCTCCGGTGGAAGCCGTAGCTCCTGCTCAAGAAGAGGCTCCTGCTGCTGAATAATATTGGCGAATTAAGGAAATTCCTTTTTACTTTTTGGAAACCTCACCGATTGTTTCGGTGGGGTTTTTTTTGTCTGGTATCTTTTTTGTTTGAGGTTTGGGAACAGACTTCGGAGAACGGGGAATATGATCTGTGTAAAATATATGCAATTACCAGATGTGGAATATCCTTGTTTGCACAATAAGGCGCTGTCTTATCAGGAAGGATTTTCAATGAGTTGTCCCGTAGATTTCAAACCTTCAGCCGGATGTGGCTCACACGAGATGAGCTAAAAGCGTGAAAGTAATTGGTTTTTAGCCTATTCGTGTAAAATCAGATGCAATCCGGGCATTGGTGCTTTTCAATAGGATTGCGCAAATATCATTTTGTTAGCTAAAAGGTGCGATAAGTATCCTTTATGTCATGATTTAAGGCTTTTATCCGAAAACGCTCATTCGTAGAGCATACGTGGAGGATACGTGGAGCATACGTAGAGGATACGTGGAGGATCAGAATGGCGAAATTGCCTGTTTTTCTCATTCTACGACTGACAAAATGTCAAAATGCATGATCATTTTTAGCTACCTCCGGTGCGGGCTTAACAATAGGGTAATCCGTGCCTGAAATTCAAATAGCCTGCAACTGTTTTACTGCGTGACGGAAAGGAAAGATGCAGGGAAAGATACGATATGCAAATGGCCTCAGCAATCAGAGCTGAGGCCGTTTACTTATTATTGGACTGAGTTGTGATAAGATTTCTTGCTTTTGTCAGTCGTTCAAAAGATCAGACGTATGGATAATGTAAGTTCGATAATTATTCAAGCTGATGTTTTTCATTAAGGTAAGGCCAGAGGCCTTGATTTTCAGACGACGAAGGCAGAGCCTGTCGCCGAACGGCAGACTGCGGTTTTGTTGTGTTTGTTGAGGTTTTGGCAGGCTACGGAGAACTGGGGGAGATCGGATTAATGCGGGCTGTACGGTGATATTTTTTGTTTAATGTTTGAGGATTGCAAGTCTGGAGACTTGCTTTTAACCGGACGAAGTCTGGTGACTTCGCCCAACGGCCTACTGCGGTTTTGTTTCTGTTACAGATTAGTGAACAGACTACGGAGAACGGAGTTTTAATTTTTACACTCAGTCTAATATGACGGGTAAAAATGAGGATTTAAAATTCTATAGTAATAGTGACGATGTAGATAATGACAAAGATGATTGTATCGTAACTGATTTTAATCATGATGGAAAATCAGATTTGATTCTCATAGATGCATATTATTCTTACCATAATAATATTTTTCACAGGCCATGGGGAGAGTATGAAAAAACAAGGGTGAATTGGTATTCGTCAACTGGTACAGCATTTAATAAAGAGCCAAATTCATTTGAAATTAATGATGAGTCATATACCTATAATAGATTTAATGCAGTAGGTGACTTTGACGGAGATGGTCGCATTGATGTTGCCTCGTATGGATCAGATTTATATAGTGGTATAAATAAGGGTGAAAATATTTATTTGTATAATTCTTTTAATGCGGCTCTTGATGGGAATCTAGTCAATTCAGTTACTAATGGATTAGGGATAGAGTATCAGATTAAATACCGACCGTTGACTTATACAATGTCCGGTGAAAAATCATATTACGAAAAAGGTATTAATGCATCATATCCTATTTGTGATATACAAATTCCTCTGTATTGTGTCAGTCAGGTAATTACCCCAGATGGTATTGGGGGAAATACAGCTACAGAATACAGTTATTCCGGGGCAATGATTGAATTAACCGGGAAAGGATTCTTGGGATTTACCCAACAGACGGTTGCAAATGCAACACAAAACAGGAGTAGTACGACTACAGTCGAGCTTGATCCAGGCTATGGCTATGTTATGCCGAAAACTAAAACAACATTGATTAAGACCTATGAAGGAAGTGGCTTATCTCAAAATGTAGTTAAATACAACAATTCCTTAAACAATGGAGTATATGACAGTCAGCTGTTATATCAGGACAATGTCAACTTGTTTACCAAACTGGGCAGTTCTACAGAGTATAGTGATTATGAAGATGGAAATCCTAAAACCGTAAAAACTACGACCGGAAAAGTTGCTGATGATTTTAATTATGAGTTGGATAATACGCCTCTCTCTTTTCAGGAAACAGGGGGTGGTGCAACGGAAAGATTTACATACATTAGTAAAGCTTCTCCATTTAAAAACAAAGTTGAATCTGATATTGTAACTAAGACTTTTGGCTCAGATACATACACCCGCACCAAAACTTTTGCCTACGATGAAAAAGGAAATCTTACGAAGGAAGTGATTGATCCAACAGATGTAAATGCAGTGACTACCGATTATAAACTGTTTGATAGCTTCGGTCATCCGACTCAAATAGACGTGACTGTGAAGATAGATAGTGTGGATGTTGCACGATCTTCAAAAGTGTCATATACGGAGTCAGGAAGGTTTGTGCTGTCAAAGAAAGATATTTTAGGAAAAAAAGTAACCTATAACTGGGACGAAGCTCGCAGCCTACTGAACTACGAGACTTATACGGTGAATGATGATCCAAACACCGCGAAAACCACTTCATATACATACAATGACCTGAATGCACTGATTGAAACAAAATACCCTGACGGCAAAAAATCAGCAGAGGTATTACAATGGGCCAGACCGGGCAATGATATTAAAGCTACGTATTACAAGTATAGCGAGACTTCCGGCACATCACCCGTTTACGAATGGTACGATGTTCTGGGCAGGGAGATTCAAAAAGATACTTATGGCCTGAACGGTAAAAAGATATCGGTATCGCAGCTCTACAACGGCAAAAGCCAGTTATGGCAAACGTCGTATCCCTATTTTAATGTCGGTGAGACTATTGCGGACAATGCAAAGGTATGGGCAACTAAATATGAATACGATGATTATGGGCGGCCAATGTCTGTTCAATCACTTGTAGATATTGCTTCAAAAAAGTATAATACGACTTCCACAGAATATAGAGATTCCGAACGTAAAACAATAGTAACTTCTGCAGATGGAACCATTAAAGAGACTAAAATAAATATTTCCGGTCAGACGGAGTATGAGAAGACAAATGGCAAATCGGTCGTTTATGTCTATTATGCTTCAGGTCAGGTGAAAACATCCACTCCTGATGGAGGTCAACCACTTGAGATGGTCTATGACTTGCAGGGACATCGAACGAAATTGACTGATCCTGATGCCGGAGTAGTGGAGAGTAAATACAATGGATTCGGTGAAATGGTATGGGAAAAACAGAAAGTACATAAGCCGACAACCGGGCAAGAAGAGCAGATGGTGTGGACAACGAATACGTATGATGAGACCACCGGCCTTTTGCAGAACATTCTGAGACAAAATAAAACAGTATCGGGTGCTATTCTGACTTCAGAGAAAACAGAGTATGTATACGATGCCAAGAAAAGAGTAGAAACGATAAAGATTGCCGATCAGCATGAGCAAACATTCGTGTATGACGACTTTGACAGAGTAACGGGTGTAACCGAAAAGATTGGAAACAGGAGTTATTATCGTTCAACGGAGTATGATGCTTTAGGTCGTGAAAAGCGGAATATTTACCCCTCGGGATATTATACCTACAATGTATATGATACCTATAGTAACCTGAAGGAAGTAAAAGACAAGGCAGATCGGTCTATCTGGCAAGCCATTGATGAAAACGTGCTGGGTCAATTGAAAACCATCGCGAAAGGAGTCAAGCAAACAACATTTGAATATGATGACCGTGGTATGCCTACCCTGATTAGCTCGGATGCATTTAATACTTCGTATCATTTCGATGCAAAAGGCAATCTGGAATATCGTGTCGATGCCGATCAAAAAGAGGTGTTTACATACGATGCACAGAATAGGTTAACCGATTGGGATGTATATAAAAGCGGAGTTCTTAAAAAAGAGAACTGGATATTCTATAACACTAATACGGGGAATATCGAGAAAAAAAGCAATATCTACAAAGCTGCCGACTTGAGTTATCCGATATTTAGTTATGGTGAGAATAATGGCAAACCTCACGCCCTGACTTCTTTGTCGTCAGTTCCGGATATTTTCCCTACGACGGATTTAAAAGTAACGTACACCGACTTTAAGAAAATATCAACACTTTCAGAAGGCGTGGGGCAAAGTAAGAAGGACTATACGTTATCTTATGGAGTGGACGACCAACGCCGCAAATCAGAATATGCCATTGGAGGAGCAACCAAACTTACCCGCTATTTCCTTGGCGACTACGAAGAAGAGATAGATGCAGCGGGTAATGTGCGTAAGATTCATTACCTTAGCGGCGGTGATGGGTTAGCTGCAATCTATATTCAGAATAATGGAAGCGATAGCCTAATGTACGCATATACCGACTATCAGGGATCATTGATGGCGCTCACTGATGTAAATGGTAAATTCTTAGAAAATTATGCTTATGATCCGTGGGGGGCGCGTCGCAATCCGGAAGATTGGACACAGAAGGATACCCGCACGAGATGGATTTTAAACCGTGGCTATACCGGTCACGAACACCTTGATGCTTTCAGTATCATCAACATGAACGGTCGGGTATATGATCCGCTGACTTCGATGTTTATGAGTCCTGACCCGTATGTGCAAGCGCCGGGTAACTGGTTGAACTATAACCGGTATGGGTATTGTCTCGGAAATCCGTTTAAATATACAGATCCGAGCGGGGAGTTATTCGGTATTGATGATGCTATCATTATTGCGACATTGGCAACAAGTGCGTTGCAAGGTGGAGCCATGAGCCAGATGAATGGTGGTAGTTTCTTAAAAGGTGCTGCTATTGGAGCTGCGAAAGGTGCTCTTTCTCTTGGTGTTTCGTATGGATTATCACAAGCTACAGCCGGAATTGGTAATTTCTTTGGGCATGGTGGAGTTGGTTCTTTAGGTAATGAATTATTGAGAGCAGGTTCGCATGGAATTGTGAATGGAGTATCAAATGCTATTACTGGTGGTGACTTTGGAACAGGTTTTGCAACAGGAGCATTGTCTTCACTGGCCGGTTCCGGATTACAGGCTGCTGGAGCAAGTGATGAATTAGTTCGTATGGGCTGCGGAGTGGCTGGTGGGCTTTCCTCCGGATTGATGGACGGTGATATGATGGCTGGCTTTGGAGGGTTTATGCAGGGATATAGTATTGGGGCTTTGAATCATACGGGGGATCGATCAGCAGATAAGAATGGTAATACTTATACTGAAGATTCAAAAGGCCAGTTAGTTAGAGACCAACCATTACCAACACTTGAAGCTTCAGCGGATAGTAAAATGACAAAAGCGATTGATGCTGTAGGGAAAACTTTAGGTGGAGCTGGCTTAGGCGTTGAAGGTAGAGCTTTTATTGAAAAAGAATATGTAAGGCAGGCTAGAATCAACAGGGCTTTATCCGGTGATTTTTCGCAGTCAATTAGTCATTCAATGAGGGGAATAAATAAAATTGGAAAACGATTAGGAGCTGCAGGTATTGTTGTTACTGGTGTTGATATCGCTTATCATGGTGTAAATGTAAGCAATAGCCTAGATTTAGTGATGGGGGGAATCGCTTTTACAGGATGGGGAGCCCCAGTCTCAGGGTTGTATTTTATTGGAAATCTTGGATGGGAGGCTTATACTGGAAATACTATTGGAGAATCAATTCAAGGAACATTTACTAATACAAATAATTCATGGAAACCGTGGTAAACTTAATGGGGAAAAGATTTGATTATATGTTTTATAGAATATGTGACTTTTATAAAAAGAAAAAGGACTCTGCTGCAGAAACAGCGGCATCTTCTCTTATTTCTATAATACAATGTTTTATACTTCTTGATATCCTAATTCTTATTAGAATTGTGTGGGAATATCCTATATCAAAGGATTTTAATAAGTTATGGGCCTTAATAGTTTTTGTTCCTGTAGCTTTTTTAAATTGGAAAAGATATGAAAAAACAAAAAGGTATAGAGAATTTCGGTTGAAATGGAAAGATGAAGATCCTGAAATAAGAAAACACAATGGTTTATTGCTAGTTTTATTTATTATTGGGCTAATTCTGATACCAATTCTTTATGGCATAATAAGGCAAAATATAATTGGCGGAAAGAGCTTTTGGGGTTAACTTTGAATAAAAGGAATCGGTTTCAGATCAGTTCTGAGGTCGTTTGTGGTCAAGGTGGATGTGTCATTACGGGTGTTTGGATGAAAATTAACAATAATATTCTTCCCGGTTGCCTGTAATGTAAATAAAGCGAAGGCCGTTGAACGAAGTGTCCACACTTCGTTCAGTTAGAAGCCGGCCTTGGTTATGCTGGATTAGCTTTGACAGGTGTAGATATTGCTTATCATGGAGTCAATGTAAGCAATAGTCTTGATATGGTAATGGGTGGAATTGCTTTTACAGGATGGGGAGCCCCAGTCTCAGGCTTGTATTTTATTGGAAATCTTGGATGGGAAGCCTACACTGGGAATACTATTGGAGAATCAATTCAAGGTACTTTTACTAATCCTAATAATTCGTGGAAACCATGGTAATACAATTGATTATGGAAAAATTTGATTATATTTATTTTAGAATCTGTGACTTTTACAAGAAGAGAGGACGCTCTACAGCGGAAAATACTTCAATGTTAATTCTTTCTTTAGTGCAATTTTATATTTTTCTAGACCTATTGATTCTACTTAGGATTATATGGGAGTATCCAATACCTAATACTTTTAATAAATTTTGGGCATTGCCTTTTGTCTTATTATTCCCAATTATGAATAGGCGTAAATATTTGAAGGCTAATAAGTATAGAGAGTTTAGGCTGAAATGGAAGGATGAAAATCATAGTAGAAAAAAGCAAAACGGAATTATAATAGTCTTATTTATTTTATTGCTGATTTTAATACCGATTTTATATGGTGTAATAAGGCAGAATATAATAGAAGGAAAAAGCTTTTGGGGTTAACCCCCGTTAGGCGTAGGCTGGCGAAGGCCGTTTGGTATAGCGTCCACGCTATGTCAAAGCTAAAAGCCGGCCTCCGGCTGGCAACGTATCGCGAAGCGACAAAATAAGAAAACGGTTTCAGTCAGTATGATTGGAGCCGTTTTTCTTTGTAGCCCCGTCCCTGATCGGTGTAGCGTGTAAAATTGCGAATGCCGTTGAGCGAAGAGTCCACACCCCTGATCGCCGTAGGGTGTAAAAAGGTGAAGGCCGTTGGTCGAAGTGTCCACACTTCGACCTGTTAGAAGCCGGCCTCCGGCTGGCAAGAGTAGCGATAGCAATAATCAGGAAAGCGGCTTCAGAGAAAATCTGGAGCCGCTTTCTATTTGGAAATAAGCCGTTTTCAGGATGAAATATTTATATTTGTTTATCAAATCAGAATGGCTTATGAGTACCGGTTATCAAATCAAAGAAGGGGAAGTTGTTTATTCCGGTGAAACAGTACCACCCATTCCGGAGCAAACAGTACCAGTGTAAAGCACTGAGAAGAGAGCGCAAATATAAATGTTAAACTCCTATTTTCTTCTTAACGATTCTCCTTTTAACTCAAAACGATGCGCATTTCCTGTAAGACGATCTAAAATAGCATCAGCCAGAGTTGCTTCGGCGATATAATTATGCCAACTGGCCACGGGAAGTTGGGAGGCTATGATGGTTGATTTTCGCTCGTATCTGTCTTCGAGGATCTGTAATAGTGCGAGTCTGGAATTGTTGTCCATAGGGTGCAATCCAAAATCATCGAGGATAATCAAATCAGCTTTATCAATCTGATTGAGAAGCTTGACATAGGTGCCGTCAAGTTTTGCCTGAGATATTTTCTCCAAGAAGCGATTCATGCCAAAGTAAAATGTTCTGTATCCCATGGAACAAGCCTGACGTCCGACAGCACAAGCCAGGAAGCTTTTACCGCATCCTGTAGCACCGGTAATCAAGACATTCTCGGCTCTTCGGATAAAGCCGCAATCGGCTAACGAAAGAAGCATCTCTTTGCTTAGATTACGGTCGACACTGCAATGGATATCTTCCAGTACGGCATTGTAGCGGAGCTTGCTGAGTTTGAGGTACATCTTCATTTTGCTTTCCGTGCGATACTGTATTTCAGCCTCAGCCATCCTGGCTACACATTGCTCAAGACTTGGTTTGTCTTGTAAAGAAAGAGATTCTACCGATTTGTACACTTCGGCCATTCCCGTTAGTTTGAGGGATTTAAGTTGTTCTACTGTTCTGTTTGTGTTCATACTTATCTGTTTTAAAGTGATTCTTTAGCGATAACTTTCAGGACCTCTGATGTTTTCATGTTTATCAATATTGGGTGTTTGGTGCTCTTCATCTGATGCTTTGTCCAGATTCTTTTCCAATATATTTTTGATCATACTGTAGTTGATTACAGAGGCATGAGCCGCTCGTTTACAAGCCGCTTCTATACGTGTTTCGGGGTATTTGCGGGTTAAAGCCAGCAATCCGTTGCAGGAGTTGTAGGTTTGCTGGATAAACAGTTTGGATTGCAGAATCCGATTAATCACCACCAGGGTGTATGGGCCAATCTTCTCAGCCCGATCTTTAAAGTAGGCTGCGTTGTACTCCCGGCTTTTAGCGTAGGCTTTATGCTTTTCGGGCATGTGCTCTCTCAAGGTGGTGTAACCGTGCGAGGTGCAGGATCTGCGATGGGTGGCAATGCGGTTATAACCATCGTATATCTCGACGGAAGAGTAATCGTAAACCACACTGACCTTTTTGCCAAAGTATTGATGCGGAACGCTATAGAAGTGTTTGTCTTCGTTAATTAGGATATGATAGGTAGAGTTCACCGTGATTTCACGGCGATACCTGTAGATAAACGGATTGGCGGGTAATGCTTTGAGATGTGGTTTTTCGTTTGCAATAAAATGCTCGTATCGGCTCCGGTCTTTCTGTTGCATGGATTTGTGATTAAGCTCATCCAACAGCTCTAAAACACGGCTATTGAGTTCATTCAACGAGTAAAACACCTCGTTGCGCAATCGGGCATAAATCTGCTGGTAAACGATGTTTACGTGTCGTTCGACGTTGGCTTTGTCTTTAGGCTTTCTGACACGTGTGGCACTTAATTCGATGTTGTAATGAACCGCCCATTGTTCGGCGGAATCGTTGAAGGTGGGTTCGTAGCGATCGGCACGAATGACATACTGCTTCATGTTGTCGCTGAGAATGCGCTGCGGGACTCCGCCGATATAGGTCAGGCATTTATTTAACGCATTGTAAAACAGTTCCTGCCTGGCTGAACTGAGCACTTCTACATAGGTGTAACTGCTGTAGGGTAGCGTGCATACAAGCACCGGATAAGCGGTTTTTTCGCCTGTTGACGGATGGGTGACATAGAGCATATCTCCCGCAAAATCAACCTGAAGGACATCGCCAGGCTGGTGTATATTGTGGAAAGATAGTTTTTGCGATGCGATATAACGGCTTAGATGTTCGCAGAACTGGGTGTAACTGTAGCCCTCGGGCTCTTCTTTGCGATACTCTTCCCATAAAAGCCTCCGGGTAACGCCAATGCGCCTGAGCTCCGACACGTAACCGGACAAACGGTTATCGAAAGATGTTTTTCGTTGATTTTCTACTTGTTGTTGTGGTGGTGTAGGGGATAATATCGCAGAGAGTTCATGATCGGGCAATGACAACAAAGACTCATAGCTCTTTTCACTGCAACCTATACGTGAGTGGTAGTCGGCAAATGTTCCTCTACCCATTTGTAACTCTTGACAGATGCTTCGCTGTGAGACTCCTTTCTCCAGCATCTGCAACATTCTTCTGATTCGTAGCATACTGATTGGTTTGTTTGCCATTGCGCTTCTTTTTTTGAAGTACAATGGTAATATTTCGCGCCTAATCAGTGCTCGTTTTTAACGATTCATTTTAACAAATGGTACCGTTTGCTCCGGAATAAGTGGTACTGTTTGCTCCGGATTTTCTGGTACTGTTTACTCCGGAATTAATGGTACTGTTTGGTCCGGAATATACAGGAAGTCATGCCTGCTGGATATTATTCCGGTAATAATGCCCGTGGAGAAGATCGGATTATTGCGGACTGTACGGTGATATTTTTTGTTTAATGTTTGAGGATTGCAAGTCTGGAGACTTGCTTTTATCCGGACGAAGTCTGGTGACTTCGCCCAACGGCCTACTGCGGTTTTGTTTCTGTTACAGATTTGGAAACAGGCTACGGAGAACGGATTCGGCGGGGTTTTAAATCTGATTTCTCTTGCATTTTTAGAGATTACCTTGCGCTAAAGAGGGTTAAATATATGTCTGGTAAGTTCTGTGTCGCAGTTGATTGATTATCTTTGTAGTATTATAATACTGAAAGGGTAAAACTATGGCAACGATTACATTACGTTACAATCCGAGAAATACTATAGCCAAAAGAACGTTAGATTACATTCTTTCGTTAGGTGTTTTTGTTGTGGCAGATGAAGAAAAAACAACTAAAAGTGTTGATATTGCTATTAAAGAAATAAAAGAGGGGAAAGTGCATCACGCTAAAAGTGCGGATGATATGTTTAAAAAAGGAATGCCATCTTAAACCGGATTGGCTTTTGGTATGGTCCCAAAATGATAATGAATTAATACTACTTTTTACGGCCACTGGTTCTCATTCCGATTTATTTTAGAAATTTACTCCATCCCCCCTCCGTTGAGCGAAGGAGCAAAAATAAGAAAGCAGTTTCAGTAATAAGTTCTGAGGCTGCTTTCTGCATAATGCAATGTTGGTGAGGTGGAATATCGGAGAGGAATTGGTTATCAAATCAAAGAGCAAGACGAGTTGCACTATGTAACTTTTCAGATTGTGAAGTGGGTGGATGTCTTGTGCACGGGCTTATTCCGGGAAGTTATGCCTGCCGGATATTATTCTGGTAATAATGCCCGTGGAGAAGATCGGGTTATTGCGGACTGTACGGTGATATTTTTTGTTTAATGTTTGAGGATTGCAAGTCTGGAGACTTCGCCCAACGGACTACTGCGGTTTTTTAGGCTTGTTGCGGTTATAGTCAAGGCGTTTTGAATTGCAAAAAAAAATGAAGCTTCAATAAATACTGTCTTCAAGGTATGTTGATTCATTGAAATAACCAAACTGCCACCGCTCTGCGGCTTGATGCAAGAGAAAATCAAATGTCTTTTTACTACCAAACTCATCGCCGTTACAAGGCTTATAATGGAGCATAGCTCCGATGAGTTTGGTAGTAAATAATGAGAGAACGCAAATAAAGCCGCATAGCGGCGACAGAATATTGTGAACCGGATAATCCAGGAATTGTGATACTGGTTAGCATAATTGCATTGTACTGTTTTTCGCAATTCAAAACGGCTTCACTATATAGACAGGCTACGTAGGTAGGGTTTTGCTGTCAGATGATGACCCCGCACCTTGAAAACGGCTGTGAGCCTTTTCAATGGTTTGTACATGTTAAAGCCGTACATTCTCTGTTTTGCTGTAGCGCGCCATAAGCCGTAGTTCGGCAGTTTGGCGAAGCGTCTCGCTTCGTCATTGCTAAAAGCAAGCCTCCTGGCTTGCATCAAGTAGGCGATAGCAACAGAATAAATCTGTGGTTGTTTTTTGTGCCATTTAGAATCTTTTGAATTTTTCTCAAATATATTTGACTTCAACCGGCCAACAACTCTTCGTTTTTTTATATATTTGCTAACTAAACGAAAGAAAATGTTCGATTTAGATCGATGGCAGGAGATCTGGGTGACCATTACCCGAAATAAAATGCGCAGTATACTGACCGCTTTCGGCGTATTCTGGGGCATTTTTATGTTGGTCATCATGGCAGGCTCGGGCAAAGGCCTGGAAAACGGCATTATGGAAGGAATTCAGGGTTTCTCCACCAATTCCTGCTTCTTCTGGACAAATTCTACCTCAGAACCTTATAAAGGTTTCCGCAAAGGGCGTTACTGGAATATGAAAAACAGCGACGTCGAAATTATCCGCAATAAAGTTTCCCACATTCAGTACATCACACCGATGGTCTTCGGTGGAAATTCTGCCAATAACACAGTTCACAAAGAAAAAGCCGGAGCCTATTATGTGAAGGGCTTTTATCCGGTGTATGATAAGATCGACCATCAGCAGCTCATGTATGGCCGCTTTATCAACGATATCGATATTCATGAAAAACGTAAAGTCTGTGTTATTGGACGCCGGGTTTATGAAGAGCTTTTTCAGAAAGGACAGAGTCCGGTGGGGGAGCTGGTGAAGGTCAATGGGATGTACTACGGTGTGGTAGGTGTGATCAATCCCCTAACGATGATTAATATCAACGGCCCGATGGAAGAGAGTGTTATCCTTCCCTTTACCACGATGCAGCAGGCCTATAACTATGGTGATCAGATTCACTTGCTGACCATTACCGCAGAAGATGATTACAAGGTTAGTCAGATTGAAGAGGAGATAAAGAAAGTCCTCAAAGAACAACATAGCATTGCCCCGACAGACGCTCAGGCTGTAAGCAGTGTGAATCTGGAAAAGCAGTTTACGATGTTCCATTACCTGTTTCTGGGCATATCGATTCTGGTCTGGATTGTGGGACTGGGAACCCTGTTTGCCGGCATTGTGGGGGTAAGTAATATTATGTTAGTAACGGTTCGGGAGCGGACAAAAGAGATCGGTATCCGTCGGGCATTGGGGGCAAAACCCGGGGTAATCATCAGTCAGATCATCAGTGAGAGTCTTTTACTGACCCTTCTGGCCGGTATGTTTGGCCTTTGCCTGGGAGTGACGCTGCTTTCGGTGGTTGATACCCTTCTGACGGTTACCCGTGAAAACACGCACGAAGGAACTTTTTTCGCCCATCCACAGGTGAGCTTTTGGTCAGCGGTTCTGGCGCTGGTGATATTGGTATTTGCCGGTATTTTTGCCGGATTTATTCCCGCATGGCGAGCTCTGCAAATCAAGGCGATTGATGCTATCCGGGAAGAGTAGTATTTGTTTTTCAATCATAAACATAGATAATCATACATATGAAAAAAGTATTCAGGATTCTGCTCATCGTGATCATCGCAGGGCTATTTATAGGGATATTCGTGTTTTTGTGGAAAAAATCACAGCCTGTCAAAGAGGTTTTTGATATCGTAAAGCCTAAGATCGGGAATGTGGAGAAAAAAACAGTGGCCACCGGGAAAGTAGAGCCTCGAAACGAGGTACTCATTAAGCCTCAGGTTTCGGGGATTGTGGCTGAAATCTATAAAAAAGCCGGGGATATAGTGAAAATAGGAGAGATGATTGCCAAGGTAAAAGTAATCCCGGAGATGGGCGCATTGACCTCAGCCGAATCCCGTGTGAATCTTGCGATTATCTCGAAAGATCAGGCCAAGTCGGATTTTGACCGTCAAAATACATTGTTTAAAAAAGGGATTATCTCCAAAGATGATTTTGAAAAAGTAGAATCAACCTATAAGAAAGCGGTTGAAGAGTGGGAGAATGCCAAAGAGTCATTGCAGATTGTGCGCGATGGTATTTCAAAGCGTTCGGCAAAATACAGTACGACTCAGATTAAAGCGACTATTTCAGGCATGATCCTCGATATTCCGATCAAAGTAGGTAATTCGGTGATTCAGGCTAATAACTTTAACGAAGGAACGACCATCGCTTCCATTGCCGACATGGGGAATATGATTTTCAAAGGGAAAATTGATGAGACTGAAGTGGGACGGGTAAATCAGGGAATGCCGATCTCGCTGACCATCGGAGCATTACAGGATAAACGGTTTGATGCGGTTTTGGAGTACGTTTCCCCAAAAGGCGTGGAAGAGAATGGTGCGATTTTGTTTGAAATCAAGGCGGCTGCTAAAATTCCTTCCGATGTGTTTGTCCGTGCAGGGTATAGCGCTAATGCCGAGATTATTCTGGGCAAACGGGAAAAGGTAATGATTATTCCTGAAAGTACAGTCGAATTTAGCCATGATTCCGCATTTGTAAATATATTGAAAGAGGAAAAACCGGATCAGAAGTTTGAAAAGAAGAATATCAAAATCGGGATGTCTGATGGAATTAATCTGGAGGTTGTTTCCGGATTGACGATGAAAGATCAGTTGCGGGGAAATAAGATTGAGAAATTGAAAGTTCAAAATAAATAATCCATGAAGCCAAAATCATTCAACCGAAAAGGAGCTTATCTGGTATTGGGATTACTTTGTATAACTCAATTGATCTTTAGTCAGGAAAAGTGGACACTTCGTCGATGTATAGATTATGCTTTGGAGCACAATATTCAAATCCGGCAAAGGAAGATAGACAAAGAATCGGCTGAAATCCAATTGAACTCCTCTAAAAATAGCCGGTTACCCGATTTGAATGGAGGGATGAGTCAGAATTTCGATTTCGGGCGCTCGTTAGGGCGGGATAATCGAATTGTAGATAATAACTCGGCATCCAGTGGATTGAGTTTGAGCTCAAACACGCCATTGTTTACAGGCTTTCGGATTACCAATCAGATCAAGGCCAACGAATGGAATGTAAAGGCAGCTATGGCCGATCTGGACAAAGCCCGGGAGGATATTTCTTTGAATGTAGCTTCCTCTTTTTTGCAAATACTTTATAATCGTGAGATTTATAAGGTGGCCAAAGAGCAGGTCACGCTGAGCAAAGAGCTTTCAGCGCGGGCGCAAGAGCGGGTAAAGGCTGGTAGCGCTGCCGAATCGGAGGTGTCGGAAGCCAATGCTACATTAGCTGTAAAGGAGAGTGATGCGACTACCGCTAATACCACATTGCAGTTGTCTTTAGTCGAATTGGCTCAATTGCTGGAGCTGGATCAGGTAAGGGATTTTGATGTGGCTGAGCCGCCGATCGATAGCCTGATGCTATCCGGACTGTCTGGCATAACAGACGCAGATGCTATTTTCAATCAGGCTTTAGTTAACCGACCTTCGATTAAAGCCGCTGAGTACCGGCTGGAGCAAAGTAAGAATAATTTATCTGTAGCACGCTCCGGTTATTTTCCTACACTCAGCTTTGGAGCTTCGTATAACAATGGATATTACCATACTTACAATGCCGAAAATCTTTCCCTGTCCAGTCAATTGAAGCAAAATAGCCGGAGAACGTTGGGATTCTCACTGAGTGTTCCGATTTTTAACCGCTACGAAACCAGAAATCAGGTGAGGTTGGCTAAGAATAACTTTCTGTCGCAGCAGTTGGGATTGGAAAATGTCCGGAAGACGCTCCGTAAAGATGTGCAGCAGGCTTATTACAATGCCGTGGCTGCCCGTGATAAATACAATGCGTCAAGGAAATCGGTCGAAGCCTCTCAGATTGCTTTCCGGTATGCATATGACAAATACAATGCCGGCAAAGCCACCTCTTACGAATATAATGAAGCATCGAACCGCCGGTTGAGATCATTGTCCGAGGAGATACAGGCGAAGTATGAATTGGTATTTAGGTGTAAGATCCTGGATTTCTACATGGGTAGGCCCTGGGTGGAATAAAAGAACCGGTTTGTTTGATTCAAGATAAACCGGTGAATGCTTGTTTATCAGGTGGATGTTTTGTACTTTTGCACCGCTTTTCGTAATCTCTGACAGGAAAAAGAGTTACCTGTGTATATTGCGTTTCAGTCAAACATTTTAATTCAATTGAAAAATGGACTTTATTAAAATTGCCGAGCAAGCATTTGAAAGCGGAAAACAACATCCGAAATTCAAAAGCGGTGACACAATCACTGTAGCTTACCGTATCAAAGAGGGTAACAAAGAGCGTATCCAGGAGTATCGCGGAGATGTAATCCGTATCTCAGGACATGGTCAAAACAAACGTTTTACTGTACGTAAAATTTCGAATAACGTTGGTGTTGAGCGTATTTTCCCGATCAACTCTCCGTTTATCGAAAGCATTACTGTAAACAAAGTGGGTAAAGTACGTCGCGCTAAGCTGTACTACCTCCGTGCTCTTACCGGTAAAAAAGCAAGAATTAAAGAAAAAAGAGTGTAATCGATTTTCTGATTCAAAAAGACAAAAGGCTCTCCGATTTATTTCGGAGAGCCTTTTTTGCATTCATATTTTTGTTGTAATAAAAAAGGGAAGTTATCAGATTGCCCGATAACTTCCCTTTAATTATATTCTTAACTTCTTTAGATATTAATCATTCATCGATAGAAGCAACTCTTCGTTATTATCTGTTTTATTCATGCGATCTTTGATGAATTCCATGGCCTCGATTGAGTTCATGTCAGACAGATAGCGGCGCATAATCCACATGCGGTTGAGGGTATCCTGGTCAAGCAGCAGATCGTCGCGGCGGGTGCTTGATGCAGTGATATCCACGGCCGGGAAGACGCGACGGTTGGATAGCTTGCGATCTAACTGTAACTCCATATTGCCGGTTCCTTTGAACTCTTCGAAGATCACCTCGTCCATTTTCGATCCTGTTTCGGTCAAAGCTGTAGCGATGATAGTGAGGCTACCGCCGTTTTCGATATTACGGGCAGCACCGAAGAAACGTTTGGGTTTGTGTAATGCATTGGCATCCACACCTCCTGAAAGCACTTTGCCTGATGCAGGAGAAACCGTGTTGTAAGCACGGGCTAATCGAGTGATTGAATCGAGTAGGATCACAACATCGTGACCACATTCAACCATTCGTTTTGCTTTTTCAAGTACGATACTGGCGATTTTTACGTGGCGTTCGGCTGGCTCATCGAATGTCGATGATATTACTTCGGCACGTACACTGCGGGCCATATCCGTAACCTCTTCGGGACGTTCGTCAATCAATAGGATGATCATGTAAACCTCAGGGTGGTTTTCTGCTATCGAGTTGGCAATTTCCTTCAATAGCATGGTTTTACCGGTTTTCGGCTGAGCCACGATCAGGCCGCGTTGCCCCTTTCCGATAGGTGAAAACATATCTACCACACGCATAGAGAGGCTGTCTCTTTTTCCGCGGCAAAGGTTGAATTTCTGATCCGGGAATAGCGGGGTGAGGAAATCGAAAGGTATACGGTCGCGTACATATTCGGGTGAGCGACCGTTGATTTTCTCTACCTTAACCAACGGGAAATATTTCTCGCCTTCTTTGGGAGGGCGAATAGATCCTTCTACTAAGTCGCCCGTTTTCAGACCAAACAAACGAATTTGCGATTGTGAAACGTAGATATCGTCCGGAGAAGTGAGAAAGTTATAGTCGGCTGAACGAAGGAATCCGTAACCGTCGGGCATAATTTCGAGCACGCCATTTCCAATTAGAATACCTTCGAATTCGTATGGTTTTTCGTGTTGATGTTTGCCGCTACCGAAACGGGCCCGGTTCAGACGATTATCCGGAGTAGCCTGTGGTTGTGGTTCTTGTGGAAGCTCTGTGGTGGTTTCAGTTTCGGCAATCGGTTGTTGCTCTGTTGTAATTTCCTCCTCGTCATTTTCCGCAAAAGCAGGAACTTCCGGTGTAACGGGTTGCTCTTCTATCTCTTTTTTTAGAGAACGATGTACAACGATGTCTTTTTTATTATGGAAGTATTGAGACAGTTTGGGCGCAGAAAATCCTCGGTTATCTTGTTGTTGTGATCGAGGTGCTTCTTGTTTTGCAGGTTTTTCCTGCTTTGAAGGAGTTATGTCCGGAGTCTCTTTTTGTTGAGTCTCGGTAGTTGCCTGGGGTGCTGGAGCTGAGTGACTTGCCTCTTTGGTGGGAGGCGTTTTGATGCGACTCCGACGTTTCTTTTCATCAGAGGGGATTGCCTCAGTCGAAGGTTCAGTTACCGTCGGTTGAGGAGTTTCGGTCTGTTGGTTCTCTATGATTTTGTTGACTAAATCCTCTTTTTTTGAGGCATCAACACGTTTTAAGCCCATTCCTTTAGCGATGGTTTTAAGCTCGGCTAAAACCTTGTGGTTTAGTTCTTCGGGTGTAAACATGGGTGTTTTAAATAAAATTCTGTTGGGATAACGATAAAGATAAGCCTAAAGTAGGCTTGAGAATTAACCTGAAAAGGTTTGCTGAAATGTTTACGGATTTATAAAGTCGGTGCGCCGGAGTGGCACGTACGGCGGTAAATCAAGACAAAGATAGAATAATTTTGAAATACTTGCTAGCACTGTGCGTTTTTTGTGTGTTTTTTTGATTTCTTTATTAATCGTCTGACAGATTGTTTTATCTTTGCGTAGAAAGATGAAACCAGCTCTATTAAAAAGGTATTTATCTGATGTGTTATGTATATTAAACGCATTATTATTTTATTCATTGTGAATTGCATTAAAAAACGATATTTATGAAGGGAATTATTTTGGCCGGAGGAAGTGCCACTCGTTTGTATCCGCTTTCAAAAGCTATTTCGAAACAGATCATGCCGGTGTATGACAAGCCGATGATCTATTATCCGTTATCAACCCTGATGTTGGCCGGCATTCGAGAAGTGTTGATTATCTCTACTCCGCGCGATTTGCCGATGTTCAGGGATTTGCTCGGAACAGGAGAGGAGCTGGGTATGAGTTTTTCGTATATCATTCAGGAAAAGCCCAATGGTTTGGCTGAAGCATTTCTGTTGGGAGAAGAGTTTCTCAACGGTGAAGCCGGATGTTTGATTCTGGGTGATAACATGTTTTACGGACAAAGTTTCTCGGCTATGCTGAAACGTGCGGTTGAGATGGAAAGTGGAGCATGTATATTTGGTTATGCGGTGAAAGATCCCCGGGCTTATGGTGTTGTAGAATTTGACGAAAATAATAATGTGATTAGCCTGGAGGAAAAACCCGAAAATCCCAAATCGAACTATGCGGTACCAGGCTTGTACTTCTATGATTCCAATGTAGTAGCTAAAGCAAAAAGCCTGAAGCCCTCTGTGCGCGGAGAGCTGGAGATTACCGATCTGAACCGTTTGTATCTTGAAGAGGGGTCGTTGAAAGTCGAACTATTCGGTCGTGGTTTTGCATGGCTAGATACTGGTAATTGCGACAGCTTGCTCGAAGCCTCAAACTTTGTAGCAACCATCCAAAACCGACAAGGTTTCTACGTTTCCTGTATCGAAGAGATAGCCTGGCGTAACGGTTGGATCAATGATGAGCAACTAGCCAAATTGGGTAAAGCGTTAGAGAAAACAGCTTACGGACAATATTTATTGGATCTATTACATTAAACTGCTGTTTAAGATATATGAAAACGGGCTGAGGGCAGTTGCTTCCAGCCCGTTTTTTGTTGTTAAAAACCATTTAACTGTCTTTTTCTGAAAGAAGGGGGGCAGAGAGTTGATTCTCCTATGGTAGAAATCTTTTTTCAACAGCTTATGCTTTTCTCACTACTCCAATTCCTTTTTTACCGTTAATCAGAATGACCATAGGTTGCGAAAAACGGACATGACGCACATATTCCGATTCGAATATGGCAGGTTGCATTTGCAAGTAGGATTCATCGAAGAATCCATTTTTGAGGAATGGATTGACGGTAAAATAACCAACACCAAATGAAGTGAGATTTTGGAAGAAGTGAGTCCCCTGACTTGGCTCAACACGGTAATGATCGAGAACTGTTTCCACAATTAGTCGTGCGGATGAGATCTGCGCCCACTTCACGGGGATACCCAGAGCCTGATCACTTGTTCCCCAACGACCCGGCCCGACGAGTATGTATCCTTGTCCTTTGTCTGTCATCTGTCGGTTCAATATTTCGATTTCCGCGGCAATGGCCGGATTGTTTGTTGCTTTGAAGCTTTTACTTTTAACATACACAATATCAGTAATGTCAGATATCACAGTATGCCCCAGTGCATTTTCGGAGTAAATCAGAGCTTCGGCCGGACTTATCTGACTTAAATCTTCTTCCAATTCTTTATTAAGATTGACAATCGGGCGAATCTGCAACCAATAGAATGCTCCTTTTGGTGCATCGGACTCATTCAGGTTGACGGCAAATTCAATCTCTACGGGACAACCCATTCCTTCCTGACCGATTTTTAAAATATCTTGCAAAATTTCCGGTAGGGGGAATATGTGATGTTGCAGCACATTTGCAAAAGTGATAATCTTGCGTCCACCTTCGTACCAACTGTCACGGATTACCTGATTCTGCAGGTCGAAAGTTGATGCCAATGGTTGTAATGTACCATCCTTCTCTGCCTCTTTCAGTGGCAGATGAAGCAGATTAAAACTGTCGTTTACCGGAAAAGGTAATTCCAACATGCGAAGATCAAGTGCATAGAAATGGTTTTGAGTTTCGCTTAGAGCCATTTGCGGTGTGCTTAGTTGCAAAATGTGGTGTGGGTGTTTGGGCGAAAAGCGCAATGTTTTACCTCCATCTACAATATATTTGCCCAACCCCAATGCAATGTCGACAATACCCTCTTCGGCTTTTTCGTTGTTTATGGGGTAGAAGTTAAGCGACCGTGCAACACCCGAAAACGAGGGGTAATAGTGGTTACCGTAGTCGTTGCCCGCCACCTCTTGCAGGATGATTGACATCTTTTCTTCGTCCACCATATTCTGTGTAGCTTGCAGGTAGGCTTTACTCTCTTTGTAAAATACAGATGCATAGACCGACTTGATGGCTGCTCCCAGCATTCGAAGTACTATCCCTTTGTCATTGCTATGCGGAATCATATAGGTGGCATATACTCCTGCAAAAGGTTGATAGTGTGAATCTTCGAGCGTACTTGAAGATCTGATGGCAATGGGGGTGTTGACCACCCCGGCAAATGCAAGGCAATCTTCGCGCAACGAGTCGGGTAGTTGAGCTTGCAGGAATCCCGATAGAATCTCTTCGTCAGTAAGGTCGGAAAGAGCCAATGGATACAGACTGTTATTTTCCATAAACTCATCAAACAAGTCGCTGCACAGCACTAATGTTTTAGGGATACGGATAGAGATGCCATACTTATTTTCCAATTCGGGGTTTTGCTTAATAATACTGTCGATAAAAGCCAGTCCGCGTCCTTTTCCTCCCAACGATCCGTTTCCGATTCGGGCAAAGTGGCTGTATTTGTCGAAACGATCTTTTTGGAAATCAGCCACCACTCCCTGATTCTTCATGCGTCGGTATTCCACGATAGCGTTAAATAGCTGCTGTCGGCCATTTTCGAAAGTATCGAAATCTGAGAAATTGTGTTGTTGGATATATTCTGCCAAAGGAAACATAGCCCGAGAGTAAAGCCAGCGTGAAATATGATTGCGTGAGGCATGATAGAGTAGCGACTCTTTGGGGATGTCGAATAAGATTTTTTGCAGTTCGTTGAGATTGTTGACTGATGCTATCACCTGATTGTTAGTAGGGTTGATAATCTCAAAATTACCAAATCCGAAGTTGTGAATCACCGCCTCCTGCAAATCGAGGGGGAACGTCTTTGAATTTTTATCGATAAAAAAGGCTTGTAGGGTTTCAGCTTTCTGACGATTACCAATCTCCGATGATTCCATGATGATAGGAAGAAACGGATCTTGCTCACGAATATATTGACAAAGACGAATGCCAGCCTGTTTA
This sequence comes from Bacteroidales bacterium, assembly GCA_963668555.2. Lineage (GTDB taxonomy): Bacteria > Bacteroidota > Bacteroidia > Bacteroidales > UBA7332 > CAXXIC01. Next base: position 242,339 of record CAXXIC010000001.1, on the reverse strand, counting down.
TCTTTTACTTGCTCACGCAAAAAGCTCACATCAGAGACAATTCCCAGCAGGTTGCTTCTATGTTTTTGATAAATGGCGATAGCCTCTTCGTAAGTCCGGGCCAGTAATATTTTGGGGCGACCCCGCATTCGCAGCATCTTTTCGTGCTCGTTGAGCGCCTCTTTAGAGAACGTTTGTGATTGCTTCAGTATGACCTTGTATAAATAAGGCAACATGGATGAGTAGAAACGGATATTGTCTTCAATTACTAAAATAGCCTGCACACCCACTGAGCGCATATCCGCCTCAGCATTCATTTTGTCTTCGAGTAGTTTGATGATGGCTAGTAGTAGATCAGCGTTCCCCAACCAGCTAAATACATAATCGATTGCGGTCAGGTCTTCTTTTGCTAAACGTAGAGCCACCTCTCGAAAGAAAGGGGTGAGCACAACAATCGGAATCTTCGGAAATTTATCTTTGATACGTTTTGCAGCGGTGAAGATGTCAAGGTTATCGCTGCCTGGCATTACAATTACAAGGTCGTAATTGCGTGATTGCAGCTCTTCGATCGCTTCATCTTCTTTTACTACTTGCGTGAAGCGGGGTGGATAGCGTAAGTTAAGCGAAACATATTCGAAAAAAATCTTTTCATCGATACGTCCGTCGTCTTCCAACATAAAGGCTTCGTATTTGCGGGCGATCAGCAGGACGTTGTAGATTCGCTTTTGCATCAGGTTCGCAAAAGAGGTGTCCTTCTGAAAAAACTGTTTGATATCTTTTGTTTTCATGGTAATGGCGTAAAAGAAGTGTGCAGATGTGTAATATCAAAGATAATGATATTTTTTGCATAGAAGGATCTCGGGAACTTTTAAAATTACAGACGTAAATATGGTTTTTAGCCCGAGATAATGATCTATATATTTGTTGTAATAGATATCGTTATCTGACAGAAAGGTGAGGTGGGACATTCATTTGTTTATCGAAACATTAATATAGGTAATATGATTATTGACAAATTGATGTTCGATCTGGAGGCAAGGCATCCGGGCGAATCAGAGTACTTACAAGCTGTGAAAGAAGTTCTAATTTCCATTGAGGCGGTGTATAATCAACATCCCGAATTTGAAAAGGCCAAAATCATCGAACGATTGGTAGAGCCGGATCGTATTTTTACCTTTAAAGTTCCCTGGGTGGACGATCATGGTCAGGTACAGTTAAATCTCGGTTATCGTATTCAGTTCAATAATGCCATTGGACCTTACAAGGGAGGCTTGCGTTTTCACCCTTCCGTTAATCTTTCCATTCTTAAGTTTCTTGGATTTGAGCAAATATTTAAAAATGCTCTCACAACCCTACCGATGGGTGGTGCAAAAGGTGGCAGCGATTTCAATATTAAAGGGAAGTCGGATGCGGAAGTGATGCGCTTTTGTCAGGCTTTTATGCTTGAACTTTGGTTCAATATTGGTCCAGACACTGATATTCCTGCAGGAGATATTGGAGTGGGAGCCCGGGAAGTAGGCTATTTATATGGTATGTATAAGAAGTTGAAGCGGGAAAATACAGGTACGTTAACCGGCAAAGGATTGGATTATGGAGGTTCACTCATTCGCCCCGAAGCAACTGGTTTTGGTGGATTGTATTTTGTGGATCAAATGCTACATGTGAATGGGCATGACATCAAGGGTAAAACCATTGCAATTTCAGGTTTTGGAAATGTAGCATGGGGTGCAGCGCTCAAAGCTACAGAGATGGGAGCAAAGGTTGTTACCCTTTCCGGGCCTGATGGTTATATATATGATCCCTCGGGTGTATCCGGCGAAAAAATAGATTACATGCTAGAGCTTCGAGCTTCCGGTAACGATGAGGTGAAACCTTATGCGGATTTGTTCGGAGTAGAGTTTTTTGCAGGTAAAAGACCGTGGGAGCAGAAGGTGGATATTGCCCTGCCTTGTGCTACTCAAAATGAGCTCAATGGTGAAGATGCTAAACATTTAATAGAAAATAACATTTTGTGCGTGGCTGAGATTTCCAACATGGGCTGTACCCCCGAAGCCATTGATCTTTTTATCGAACATAAAATTCTGTATGGTCCCGGAAAGGCGGTTAACGCGGGAGGCGTGAGTACATCGGGGCTGGAGATGACTCAAAATGCTATGCACATGTCATGGCCAGCCTCAGAAGTTGATACAAAATTACATCAGATTATGTCAAATATTCATGATCAATGTGTCAAATACGGAAAGCAATCAGACGGCTATATCAACTATATGAAAGGAGCGAATATTGCAGGATTTATGAAGGTGGCGCATGCTATGATGGCACAGGGTGTTGTGTAATTCGTTGAAATTTATATCTTTGTAAAATCTAATACGATTTTACATGAGACTACAGACCTTATTTTTGAGTTTAATGATGCTTTTTTCGCTACAATCTTTCTCGCAGGAATTCGGAAAAGTTTCCTATTATTCGCATCGATTAATAGGGCGAAAAATGACAAACGGAGAGCGCTATAATGCCAAAGATTTTGTGGCTGCGCATCGTGATTATCCTTTAGGAACCGTGCTGAAAGTTTCTAATCTGGATAATGGAAAGTTCGTGATTGTGCGAGTGACAGATCGTGGTCCGCTTCAAAGGAGCAGAGTGGTTGATATATCTTATGCTGCAGCTGAGAAGATTGGTTTAACGGCGACTGGATATGCGCAAGTGAAAGTGGAAGAGGCAAATGATTTACGATTCCTGCTGAGGCCTGAAACCATTCTGACGGAGAAAACTCCAAAAATGCATCTGAAATTTGCACAACCGATAACACTTGATTAGGATCTCAAGTATTTTAACAATAAAAAAACCTGCTTCAATTTTGAAGCAGGTTTTTTGTATAATAAGTCTGATTATTTTTCAGCTTTTGGAGGGCGAGGTAGTAATACTTTTCTTGAAAGTTTGAATTTACCTGTTTTTTTGTCTACATCGAGCAATTTAACATCGATTTCGTCACCTTCTTTCAAGCCGGATTCTTCCATAGTTTCCAGACGTTTCCAGTCGATTTCAGAGATGTGAAGCAAACCGTCTTTACCAGGCATGAACTCAACAAAAGCACCAAATGCCATGATTGATTTCACTTTACCTTTGTAAACCTCTCCGACTTCAGGAATAGCAACGATACCTTTGATACGAGTCAAAGCAGTCTGGATTGCATCGAGGTTATTTGCCGAAATAGCAACACGACCTACGCCGTCGATCTCTTCAATAGTAATGGTGGCTCCTGATTTTTCCTGGATATCCTGAATGATTTTTCCACCCGGGCCAATCACTGCACCAATGAACTCTTTCGCGATAGTCAGCACTTCGATGCGTGGAGCATGAGGTTTCAGATCTGTGCGAGGCGCTTCGATAGTTTCGGTGATTTTACCCAAAATGTGCATACGACCTTCACGAGCCTGAGATAAAGCTTTTTCCAGGATTTCATATGAAAGACCGTCTACTTTTATATCCATTTGGGTAGCGGTGATACCATCTTTGGTTCCGGTTACCTTGAAGTCCATGTCTCCGAGGTGGTCTTCATCACCAAGGATATCAGACAATACCGCAAATTTTACATTGCCTTTATCTGTAATCAATCCCATTGCGATACCCGATACCGGTTTCTTGATCTTCACACCGGCATCCATAAGAGCCAATGTACCGGCACAAACTGTAGCCATAGAAGATGATCCGTTTGATTCGAGGATATCAGATACAATGCGAACAGAGTAAGCGTAATCAGAAGGAATCATACGTTTCAACGCGCGGTGTGCGAGGTTTCCGTGACCGATTTCGCGACGACCGACACCACGTGACGGACGAGCTTCTCCGGTGGAATAAGGAGGAAAGTTGTAGTGCAACAAGAAACGTTCGCGACCTTGATCCAAAACTTCATCGATGATTTTTTCATCAAGTTTAGTTCCTAAAGTAACGGTAGTTAATGATTGAGTTTCACCACGAGTGAATAATGCAGAACCGTGAGGTCCTGGTAAATAATCCACTTCACACCAGATAGGACGGATTTCAGTGGTTGAGCGTCCGTCAAGACGTTTACCTTCATCGAGGATGCTGCGACGCATAGCCTCTTTCTCAACATCGTGATAATATTTAGCAATCATAGCACTTTTTGCAGATAACTCATCTTCAGTCAATCCGGCTTTGTATTCCGCTAATATTGATTCGAAAGCATCTGCACGAGCGTGTTTATCAGGATTACATGCAGTAGCTGCAATGTAAGCTTTGTCATAGCATTTAGCCCAAACGTCTTTGCGAAGATCTTCATCATTTTCTTCGTGGCAATATTCGCGTTTTTCTGTTTTACCGACCATTTCGGCAAGTTCAAGCTGTGCTTCGCACTGAACTTTAATTGCGTTGTGTGCTACTTTCATAGCTTCAAGCAATTCAGCTTCAGATACTTCTTCCATCTCGCCTTCCACCATCATGATATTATCAATGGTAGCAGCTACCATGATATCCATATCAGCTTCTTTCAATTGCTCAAAAGAAGGGTTGATGATGAATTTGCCATTGATGCGGGCAACCCGAACTTCTGAAATAGGACCGTTGAAAGGCACATCTGAAACAGCCAAAGCGGCAGAAGCAGCTAATCCGGCTAGGCAATCCGGCATATCTACACCGTCAGCTGAGAAGAGCATGATATTAACAAATGTTTCAGCGTGATAATCGTCGGGGAAGAGGGGGCGTAATGCGCGGTCAACTAGTCGGGAGGTAAGGATTTCACTGTCAGAAGGGCGTCCTTCTCTTTTTTGAAAACCACCCGGAAAACGTCCGTAAGCAGAATATCTTTCTTTGTACTCTACCGATAGCGGCATAAAATCGGTTCCGGGGGTTGCCTTCTTAGCCGAACATACGGTTGCGAGCAGCATTGTTCCTCCCATTCGAACCATAACCGAACCGTCAGCTTGTTTAGCTAGTTTGCCGGTTTCGATGGTGATGGTGCGGCCATCACCTAATTCGATCGTCTTAACAATTGGATTTAGCATAAATTTAAAATCTCTATTCTTTTACATCTGTCTTAAAATCACGCAAAGATAAACAAAGTTTAGCGGGAATTGCATGTGAACGATGTAAAATTGCATACGAAAGATTCGATTTTATTTAACCTAAATGTAATGTCGGGTAATCCATGCCTATTAGTTCTCTTTTGTAAGTGTTTATCTATTATGGTCCTAAGTAGTGTAAATAGTCTGATTTTATACTTTTTTAATAAAGATAGAGTCGCCAAATTTAAAGCGAGACAGCATTTCAATTTGTGTGGAGATTAAATGTTTTGTGTCGGAGTTCTTGTTTTGAAAAATATTTATGTATGTTTGCAAAGGTTTTTCGACAGAAATTAACCTTGAAAAATTACATAATATTATTCATGAAAAAAAGTCTTTTATACAGCGCTGCATTTCTAATGTTAGTGTCATGCGGCAAATCCAGTCGTTTTTCGGTAGCAGGTGAGGTAACGGGAGGTAAGGGTGATACACTCTATTTTGAACATGTGGGAATGAACGAAGTCAGTGTACTCGATTCTACTATACTGTCGTCAGGCGGTGAGTTTAAATTCAAACAGCAGCAACCGGAGTTTGCACCTGAATTTTATCGTTTGCGTTTGAAAGATCAGATTATCAATTTGTCTGTTGATTCCACGGAGGAGATTTCGATAAAAACCGATGCCAAGAAATTTGCAACGGCTTATAAAGTGGAAGGGTCGGAGAATTGCAGTCAGATTCAGAAACTGAATAGTTCAGCTATACAGGCAAAAGTGCAACTCGATTCATTGATTCGTCTTAATCAAAAGAAACAGATAACACCAGCGCAGTTCGATTCATCTCTTCTTCGTGTATTGGGTGTCTATAAATCAGAGGCTTCGAAATTTATTTTTTCTAATCCGAAGTCGGGAGCGGCTTATTTTGCCTTATTCCAGAAAATTCACAGCTATCTGATTTTTAATCCATATAAAAAAGAGGATTTGCGGGTATTTGCAGCGGTGGCTACTTCGTACGATGTGTACCGTCCGAAGAGTCCGCGTACGAAACATCTTAAAGAGTTTACTTTGCAAGCAATGAAAGCTACCCGTGTGCCCCAGGCTCTTCAGGTGAAAGAAGAGCAAGTAAGTGTGAAGGGTAGTTTTGAGATTTCATTGCCTGATATGACCGGAAGAACGCAAAAACTCTCCTCGCAAATTGGCAAAGTGGTTGTTCTTTGTTTTACGGCTTATCAGTCGAAATTCTCTCCTGAGCTCAATATGGAGCTGGGTGAGATTTATGCAGCTAATAAGGTAAAAGGTATGGAGATTTATCAGGTTTCACTTGATTCGGATGAGCACTTCTGGAAAGTCTCTGCTTCTAATTTACCGTGGAAATGTGTGCGTGATGCTGATGGTCAATATTCTGAGTTTGCACGGACTTATAATGTTTCTCAGTTGCCTACTGTCTTTATACTCAACCGTCAAGGGGAAGTGGTGAAAAGAGTTGAAAACCTCAAATTGCTACGTTCAGAAATTGAAAAAATGCTTTAATTTCGACTCTGATTAATAGCGAAAGTCGAAAAATAGTATATCTTTGCATTAACATTATTAGACTATCATAAAAAAGGAGTTCCGATCTTCTGATTGGGATTCTTTTTATTTTTTATAAACACTAAATAAAAAAAATAAGGAGGATATATGGCGGTTAATTATATGACCGAAGAAGGTTACAAAAAATTATTGGAAGATCTCAATCACCTGGAAACAGTGAAGAGACCCGAGATTTCCAAACAAATAGCAGAGGCTCGCGATAAAGGCGATTTGTCTGAAAATGCAGAGTACGATGCAGCGAAAGAAGCTCAAGGGCTTCTGGAAATGAAAATTGCGCAATTAAAAGAAGTTGTTTCCACTGCCCGTCTGCTCGATGAATCACAATTAAGTACTGATAGTGTGCAGATTTTGAATAAGGTGAAGATTCGTAATACCAAAAATAATGCGGTAATGCAATACACTTTGGTATCTGAAACTGAAGCGAATCTTAAAGAAGGCAAAATTGCTGTGAGTACACCGATTGCAAAAGGTTTGTTAGGTAAAAAAGTTGGGGATGTTGTGGAAATCAGCGTTCCTTCCGGATTGATGTCATTTGAGGTGGTGGATATCTCAATCTGATTTATCGATTAGTCTAACTCTTGAATTCTAACTACTATGGCAACGATATTTAGCAAAATTGCTTCCGGAGATATACCCTCCTTTAAAATTGCCGAAAGCGATAAATTTTATGCATTCCTGGATATTAGTCCTATTTCAAAAGGACATACTTTGGTTATATCACGCCAGGAAACTGATTATCTGTTTGATTTAGATGACGCATTATTAGCGGAAATGACTGTTTTTGCCAAAAAAGTGGCAAAGGCGATTGAAGCTGCTATATCCTGTAAACGGATTGGTGTAGCGGTGATCGGGCTGGAAGTTCCGCACGCTCACATTCATTTGGTGCCTATTCGCTCAGAGGGGGATTTGAATTTCTCAAATCCAAAGCTTCATCTGACACCTGAGGAGATGGAGACCATTGCACAATCTATTCGGGCGAAATTATAAGGATATTTTTATTTGAAAAAAAATAAGAGAGGGCGTTTTCTTAGTTGAAAACGCCCTCTCTGTTTTTATAGAATTGAGGAGTTTAGAGTGAAAATTTCATTGGCATAATGTATGCCATAGAAGAGGGTAAAGATAAAACTGATCAACCAGATAATCACTAATAACCATCCGGCTGTGGTTGAGGTTTTTTTCCAGTTAAATATTTTCTGGAAAATAGCGTAAGCGATGGTTCCCAGTGGGATGCCGATAAAGAGCAAAGTTGATACTAACAGTTGAGGATACATGGACAAATTCCCCAAGTTGTAACCTTCAATGTAAATATCGGTGCCAAAAGGAGAGAAAGGAGAGCTAATTCCGGTGAACAGAAACGGAATGGTAAATGTGATAGCAGCAATCAGCATAAGCAGTACTGCTATACCCAATAATCCGAAGAAACCTCCGATTAGAGCCATTATTACTTTAGCGCCGGCTTTGGTTATCTCCACTAATCCATCACCGGCTTTTTGAAAAAAATTGCGGGTCCTCGCTTTGTGGAGTTCTTTTTCTGCTTTCTCAGCTACCCGCTCTACATTGTCTTTTACGAATTTCTTGATATTCTCAATTGTGGGTTCTTCTCCTCTCATCTCCAGTTTCTGGGCTGAAGTTTTTGCTTCTGGGATTACAATCCAGAGTATAATGTAGACTATAAATGGGCTGCCATATCCCAATAATATTAAGAGTACAAAAAATAATCGGACAAATACGACATCGATATTGAGGTATTGGCTGATTCCTGCTGCAACACCTCCCAGATATGCGTTTTCCATATCGCGGTAAAGGCGTTTGCTTTTTTTCTGGATCATTATTTCGGGTTGATCCTTTGTTGTATCATTTTTGTCTTGAGGTGTGGTGTCCTTTTCTTCTGAGGATGACTCGAAATCACTTGGATTACCCATGATGCCAATGGTTTCCTGTACCTCTTTTTGGGTGATCACCTGCATGCCATATCGCAATCTTTCATTGAAGAGTTCTGAAAAACGGGCTTCAATATCAGTCATGATTTCATCAACATCTTGTTCGGTTGAGAAGTGAGCTTTTAGCTTTTCAAAGTAGGTTTGCAGAATCTGGTAAGCATCTTCATCTATATGGTATACTGTATTGGCCAGATTAATCGTTAATGTCTTTTTCATAGGTGTAATATTTTGGACTGTTGATTTTATTCCTTGATTCTGTGAATGGTTTCATTCAGATCGTTCCATGAGTTTTCCAGTTCGCTCAGAAAAAGTTTTCCTTTTTCTGTCAAGCTGTAATACTTGCGGGGAGGACCTTGAGTCGACTCTTTCCAGGAATAGGAAAGAAGGTCGTCGTTTTTCAAGCGGGTCAGCAAAGGATATAGAGTCCCTTCCACGACTAAAAGTCTGGCTTCTTTGAGTGATTGTATTATGTCCGACACATAAGCTTCACCTTTACTCAATATCAGTAAAATACAATACTCCAGAACTCCTTTGCGCATTTGTGATTTAACGTTCTCTATGTTCATAATGTTCGAAATATATGACAAAGGTAATACATGATTTAGTACTATGTAACGCATAATACTGTGTTCTGTAGCTATTTTTTTTATTGAACAGAGTTAAAGTGTTGTTTGTTATAACAAATAAGGTTTTCGATAGGTCGTATGAGCTGAATATATGTGATATATATATTGGGCTTATTCTTGGATTTTAAGCTCTTTGTGATATTTTTAAATTACATCTATTTTTGCTTTATGAATGCAATTCTGTCGAAGCTTCGCTACAAGCCGGGAATGAAAACATTAGTTATCTCTATGCCCAGTGAGCTGAGGGCATATTTCTCAGGAATGGTATGTCAAACAGAGCGTTTACACCCTGATTTCCTGGTTGAATTTGTGAGGGAGGAAGAACAATTCTCTCATGAATATAATCGGACAGCCCGTTTATATTCTGATAATAATCTATTTTGGGTTGCTTATCCCAAGGTAGATCCTAAAGGCAAACATGGTTTAAGCAGATATAGATTATCCTATCTTTCTGCTTTATAGGGTTTTAAGCCGATCTCGCAAATTTCGATTGATTACATTTGGGCTGCATTGCTTTTAAAATCGATTGAAGTTCATTGATTGTTTAATTTCGATAAAATGAAGATGTTATGAAACAAGGAATATTAGGATTGTATATTTTGGTATTAATTTCGGCATTGATCTCCTGCTCTACTGTGAAAAAAAGTACAGCTTCTACCGATAAATACAAGTGGATTGTTCAAAAAGTGGATTCTGGAAATTATAAGATAGAAGTAGACATAGCTTATCCGTTGAGTGGCCAACCGGTAAATCTTACCTCTCTTTATTCGTTAAAGGTAAGAAACGACTCTGTGTTTTCTTATTTACCTTATTTCGGGAGAGCCTATGTAGCACCAATGGATCCAATGCGTGGTGGCTTTATTTTTGAATTACCGTTGAAAAATTATTCGAAAGAGTATTCTTCCAAAAAAGGTTATCAGATTCATTTTGAAGCGAAAGATATGGAAGATAATTATATTTTCAATGTGGAAATTTCGCCTGAAGGATATTCAAGTATTGGTGTAACCTGCTATAAACGCAGTTTTATCCGATTTTCCGGACAAATGGTGAAATAACGATTCGTTAAGATAGTAAATCACTAAGTTCTTCTGTTTTAATTTGATTAAGCGGGTTGTCTGTTCCTTGAAAGAGGTCAGACAGTGCGCTTTTCTTTTCTTGCAACAACTGAATTTTCTCTTCGATGGTTTGTCTCGTGATAAAGCGGTAGACGAATACCTTCTTCTCCTGACCTATGCGATGTGCTCGATTGAGTGCCTGAGCCTCGGCTGCAGGGTTCCACCAGGGATCGATAATGAACACATAGTCCGCTGCTGTAAGGTTTAGCCCGGTGCCTCCGGCTTTGAGCGAAATCAAAAATACCTGAGTCATCGGATCTTCCTGGAAACATTGGACGACCTCGTTACGCTCTTTTTGTTTCAGGCTTCCGGTGAGTTTTACATGTCCGATCTGATTCTCTTTCAGGAATCTTTCTATCAAATGCAGGTGTTTAACATACGACGAGAAGATCAATACTTTATGTCCACGTTCTACAATGGTGGATAGTTGCTCGAAGATTGCATTGCTTTTACCCGAATCTTCGGTGTATTCAGATTGTGACAGTGAGGGGTGATTGGCCAGTAATCTCAAAGTATGCAATGCTTTAAGGATTAGTATAGATGAGCGATTCATGCCGCGTTTGTTTACTTCCTCCATTACCCAGTTTCGGATTTTTGATTTTTCGCTTTCATAGAGAGAGCGCTGAGCTTCGCTCATGCTGCAATAGATGGTTTGTTTGGTGAGTTCGGGCAGATCGGAAGCCACCATCTCTTTGGTGCGGCGTAAAAGAAAAGGTTGAATCAGATTCTTTAATCGCTCCTGTTTGGCTTCATTATTGTTTTTCTCGATGGGTTGTGCAAACTCTTTCTTAAAGAAGGCAAGACAGCCCAATAATCCGGGATTAACAAAGTTGATTTGTGCCCACAGGTCAGTCAGTCGGTTCTCTATCGGGGTACCAGATATGGAGAACCGGAAATCCCCTTTCAATGACATCACAGCCTGGTAGGTTTTCGATGTGGGATTCTTGATATTTTGACTTTCATCCAGAATAATACAGCGAAAGTTGGTTTTAGATAGCAGATCTGCATAATTGCGCATTGTTCCATATGAAATTAGCGCCACATCTGTAAAAAGAGGTACGCCACATGTTCTCCAGCCTTGTTCTTCGGTTAGATTTCTCGCGTGCAAAGTTGGTGCAAATCGTCTGATTTCGCGTTCCCAGTTGTAGAGTAACGAAAGTGGCATGACGATTAGTATGGGTTTCACTATCGACGGTGGTGGTGCAAATAGATCAAGCTGTATATTCGGAACTGCATCTGCCTGGAATTTTTCTTCTTCCCGTAATTTCAGGATCAGCGAAATGGTCTGCAATGTTTTACCCAATCCCATATCGTCGGCAAGAATTCCTCCAAATCCATTTTTTTGTAACCGGTACATCCAGTCAAATCCAATACTTTGGTAGGGGCGAAGTTGAGCTTTCAGCGAATGAGGCAATTCTGTCTTTTCAGGGTTGAGGTCGGGGGATAGGTTTTCTATTGCATAATGTTTTATCCCGCTGATCTCTTCGAGTAGATTGAAATGGAATTTAGCCAACTCAAAGTTGCCGTTTTCAGTAACCGTACCCAATTGCAGTAAATCATGAAAACGGGCAAACCACTCTTCGGGAATAACAACCTTCTTTCTGTCGGGTAATTCAAACTCACGGATGCCATGGATAATGTATTTCTTCAATCGACTGAACGGAAAGCTATATTCTCCAAACTTTACTACAATGTTTACGTCGAACCAATCTGTCTTCTCGGAGGTTTCCATCACAAGTTCAAGATTGTCGGTAAAATATTCGTTTTCAAAAAAGGATTCATCTATTGAAAATCCCAGTTCAATCAATCGCTCTTTGTTAAAGTTTATCCAGTTGATAATAGCGGGTTTTTCTATTTCCGGAATAGTGTAATCAATGGGGAAAAGTAAAAAATCCTGTTGTTCTTTAGTAAATCCATCTTCTGTCAGTTTTGCAATCCAGTGTTGCTCCAGTGTGCGGTTTCTAAAAATCTTAAGTAAAGTGATTCTATCCTTTTCGATATGAGTCCGTACAAAAACAGATTGTGTCTCGGAGGCATAAATCTGCATTTGACCATAATCAAAATGAAGTCGTAAGGCAATCTTTAGATCAAGCGTTTGGGTAATGACCAAAATCGGTTTCGGATTGCAGTGACACTCCTGAATAGAGAATCCTTCTGATTCGGCATCAAACTTTTTGATGGTGTCGGCAATGAATCCTCTGAAATACGTCTCCTCCATTCGCTTGGGAATCTGAACGAAGGGTTTGGTGAAGAAGGGCTTTAGTTTGAGGGCGTCTATACCTTCGATATGATAGAGAGTCCGATTGATTTTTAACCAGCATGGATGTTGGCAAATGATCTGAGTTTTAGGGCCGTCAAGCTGAAGCGGATTATTGTTCTGTTTGATCTGCAAAGAATAACGGATTCCCTCTTCATTTCTGATGAATGAGAAAAAAGGGAGGTATTTATCCGAAGAAATTTCTACATTACAGGCTGTAGAGATTGTTTGATCAAATGAATCTTTGATAAACAGTGGAGTAGCAGTCTGTGAAAGGACTGAAAGCACTTTGGATAAATGCTTCTCGATATAGGGTCGTATGAATTTTGATGCGGTTTCAGCATCTACAGAGTCGATAAAATCGTGAAGCCGACGTTTTTTGTCTTTGCAAAAGAGTTTATGAAGCGTGTTTTCGCTATACTTATCCGCATGAGAAATCAATTGTTTGATTTCCGGAGTAATCAGGTCGGAGTAATTGTTACAACATGTCAGCGTGAGCGGCTCTACTAATCGCAATGACATTGGATTAATAGGTGCAGCTACATATGGGTAGATAACTGTTCCCAGAGTTTTGTATTCGTGAAATATAGCAATAACAATTCTGTCCGTCATAAATTTTTATTTCAGACAAAATTAGTTGAAAATATCACACAGAGGACTTATATTATACAAATATAAGAAAAGGTTTATTTTTATTTGGTTTCCTCTTTTTCGAAAACTTGCGATACAGATTCTTCTCTTATAGGTTCATTGGTAGCCTGTTCGTCTTCGGCGTAGATATCCGGATCGCTTAAATCCTCATCACCTTCAGCCGGATTAGCTCCTTTGAAAATCAGATCGCAAAACTCTTTCTCAGTCTGAATTTTCTTCATTGCCATTTTGGCAGCATTCTGCTGTGACTCCTTTTTTGAATATCCGATACCGATTCCGGCAGAAATACCAGAAATTAGGGTCTGCGTCTGAAAGACAGGATTGTTGTCGTTGTCCGTAAATGATTCGATGAGGTTAAACTCGATAGGGATCTTGTACTTTTGGCTCCACTCGATTAATTTTGATTTGAAATTGACCTCTTTGCGAGCAATCTGTGTCAGATTAATGTAAGGTTCGATCATCTTCTTTTCAACAAACTGCCGGCACTGTTCATAGCCATAATCGATATAAATAGCACCGATTAATGCTTCGAGGGCATTTCCGTATACGCAGCTGTTGTGCGATTTGGTTCGTGAAGAGATTACAATCACCTTGTCGAGGCCGAGTTCAAGCGCAATTTTATTAAGCGAGTCTCGTTGTACAATTTTGGATCGGGTGTTGGTGAGAAATCCCTCTTTTTTTCCTTCAAATTTATGGTAAACAATGTCAGCGACGATGGCATCAAGAATGGCATCGCCCAGAAATTCCAGACGTTCATTGTTTATCCATTTACCTTTCTCATTTTTTTGCGAAGAAGATTTATGCAAAAAGGCCTGTTCGTAGATCTGAATGTCATTGGGGAAAAATCCGAGGATTTTGTAGTAAAGCAAATACGGCTCTTTCTTTTTATTAGACAAGAGCCGTATTCTTCTGTATAAATTCTTAAGCACGGTTACTTAACAAATTTCTTAACAATGATACTTGCATTGTGACCACCAAATCCGAATGTATTCGAAAGAGCCGCTCTGACTTCGCGTTTTTGCGCTTGGTTGAACGTGTAATTGAGTTTGTAGTCAATTTGCTCATCTTCATCACCTTCGGTGAAATTAATCGTAGGAGGAACAATGTCATTAACAACGGAAAGAACTGATGCAATAGCTTCAACGGCTCCGGCTGCACCCAAGAGGTGACCAGTCATTGACTTCGTAGAACTGATGTTCAGTTTATACGCGTGTTCGCCAAATACGTCTTTGATAGCTTTTGATTCAGAGATGTCTCCAACCGGAGTTGAAGTACCGTGTACATTAATGTAATCGATATCTTCGGGATTCATGTTGGCGTCTTTCAGAGCTCTTCTCATCACCAGTTTTGCACCCAACCCTTCGGGGTGAGTTGCAGTAAGGTGATAAGCGTCGGCTGACATACCGCCACCTACAACTTCGCAGAGAATGTTAGCTCCGCGAGCCAGGGCATGATCAAGATCTTCGAGGATCAAACATCCAGCACCTTCTCCCATTACAAAACCGTCACGACTTTTGCTAAACGGACGAGAAGCTTTTGTCGGCTCGTCATTACGAGTAGACAAGGCTGTCAATGAATTGAACCCGCCTACACCACCAGGTGTGATAGCAGCTTCAGCTCCGCCGGTTACAATCATATTAGCTTTTCCCAGTCTGATATAGTTGTATGCGTCGATTAATGCATTGGTAGAAGAAGCACAGGCTGATACTGTACCAAAGTTCGGACCTCTAAAGCCGTACATCATAGAGATGTGTCCAGCAGCGATGTCAGAAATCATCTTCGGAATGAAGAATGGATTGAATTTCGGACCGTTTTCGATGTTAGTGTAGTATGCGGCGATTTCTTGTTCGAAGGTGCCGATACCGCCGATGCCGGCAGCAAAAATAACACCTACTTCATCACAATCGGTTTTTTCCAAATCGATTCCGCAGTTTTCAATAGCTTCCTTTGCAGCAATAACTGCAAATTGGGCATAGCGGTCGAATTTGCGCAACTCTTTCCGGTCGAAATGTTTGCTTGCATCGAAGTCTTTCACTTCGCAAGCAAAACGTGTCTTGAACTTTGATGCGTCAAAAAGAGTAATAGGCCCGGCACCACTTACTCCATTAAGCAAAGCGTTCCATGTTTCAGGAACGTTGTTGCCCAGCGGGGTAACTGCTCCCAGACCTGTTACTACAACTCTTTTTAATTCCATAAATTACTTTAAGTAAAATATTACTTAGTAGCAGATTCGATATGAGAGATAGCGTCGCCTACAGTACCGATTTTTTCTGCTTGATCGTCCGGAATAGAGATGCCGAATTCTTTTTCGAATTCCATGATCAACTCAACAGTGTCAAGTGAATCAGCTCCAAGATCGTTTGTGAAGCTTGCTTCTGGAGTTACTTCTGATTCTTCTACTCCCAATTTGTCAACGATAATCGCTTTTACTTTAGATGCAATTTCAGACATGACTTAAGTTTTTAGTGAATTAATAAATATAGTTTCTTAATTTTGCAGTGCAAAGTAATGCATTTTTATTTAAACTACACAACAAAACAATGAATTATTTGATGTTTAGTGCACATATGATAGTGTGATGTGCAAAAATAAAAGGTCGCAAAATTTACTTTGACTACCTGGCAAATAGATGTTTAAATCTTTTGTCAGTGGGCAAACAGGACGGTTTGTCTAGTTTGGGAGCGCAAATATACAATAAATAGATAGAATACAGATGAAAAAAATTGCCATTTTAGCTTCAGGGTCCGGTTCTAACGCCGAAAACATCGCGAATTATTTCAAAGGAAAGAATATCGCTGAGATCGCGTTAATTTTATCAAATAATTCAGAGGCATTTGTGCTGGAAAGAGCTAAAAAGTTAGGAATACCTTCATTGGTTTTTACTAAAAAAGAGATGAATGAAACAGCAAAGGTGCTTGATGCTATCCAACAAAGCGGTGCAGAGTGGATCGTTTTAGCAGGATTTCTGCTCAAAGTACCCCAGAACCTCCTGGAGGCCTATGAAGGTCGTATTGTGAATATTCATCCTGCATTGTTGCCAAAATTTGGCGGTAGGGGAATGTATGGCGATCGTGTGCATCAATCCGTAGTGGAATCGGGAGAAACGGAATCGGGTATTACGATCCATTATGTAAATGAGCATTACGACGAAGGTGCAATAATTTTTCAGGCAAAATGTCCGGTGAATGCCGGTGATACGCCCGATGATGTTGCTGCTAAAGTGCATGCATTGGAATATGAACATTTTCCGAAAGTGATTGAGCAATTGTTGAAATAGTTGGTTTCTTTACTCCCGTAGATATCACAGATTATCGCTGGTCTTATCTGTGATAATCTGCACTCCTTTTAAGGGTCGAGTAGATCAAATTATATCATTATATAATTTCGTTTAAGTAATGGACAAAATAGAATGTCGTATTTGAAAAAAAGAATAGAACGCGGATTTTACGGATTAAGCGGATATAAACAGATGACATTTGAACGGATTGAAAATAGATTTCAGTCATGTAAACATGACTGAAAATGCATAAGTCATTGAAAATCATTTCGACTTGTCGAAATTTAAATCCGTTTTAAATCCGCTATATCAGCGTTTATCCGCGTTCCATTCTTATTCATTTTGATATAATTATACGACATAATTTATTTCCTATTACTTACTTGTCTGTGAGAAATATATTCTTTTATCATATGCGATTAATTCATATAGGCCTTTGTGCATTGTTTGCAGTACTTTTTTTCTCTTGCAAAAAAGAGTCCAATGTTGAGCCGGTAAAGATAGACCGGTTTGATACCGAGTTGTACCAGTTATTGAAGCATCCAGGTGATAGTTCTGCGGAACGACAATTTCTAAAGAAGTATGATGATTTTTTGCCGGTTTACCTGAATGGAGTATTGCATGCACCCCAAGCTGGAAAGATGCAGTCTATCGCTGCATTGCGCACCTTTTTTCAGGATAGTACACTAATGAAGCTCTATGCCGATGAGCAGGCTAAATTTCAAAATCTGACTGCTTTTGAGCGAGAGCTGGGTGTGGCTATCGGACATTATAAGAAATTCTTTCCCAAGGATCAGGGGCTTAAGTTTAGTATGCATTTGTCTGGCTTGAGCCAGTCGGTCGTAACTGTCGGGAACCGGGTGTCGATCGCAGGTGATAAATATCTGGGGAAAAACTATCCGCTTTATCGTGGGCATTATTACGATTATCAGATTCCCGAGATGGAGCAGGGGGGACTAGTGCGCGATGCTATGAAAGCTTTTCTATTTGGGCGTTTCCCGCTCGAAAACCAGAAAAACTTGCTGGATCAAATGGTGTATCAGGGGAAGATTCAATTTTTGCTGATGCAGCTGCTGCCAGATGTGAAGCCTGAGCTGCTTTTTGGCTACACGCAGAAGCAGTGGGAGTGGCTGCAAAAAAGCGAGGGCGAGATTTGGCACTATATGGCCGATAATCAGCATATCTATTCTACCGATCCGATGGTGGAGGCAAAGTATATTGGCGAAGCGCCTTTTACCACCTGTTTTGGCGATGAGTCACCTCCTAAGATAGGTGTGTGGATTGGCTATCGCATTGTGCAGGCTTATATGGATAAAACTGATACTCCCGTCTCGGAGCTTTTCAGTCAGGTGGACGGGAAGGCTGTTTTACAGGAGTCGGGGTACCGGCCGTAATAGAATTTTTCCGGTTTTGAGATCCCGCATCAAGTGCGCCATCTCAAAACTTACGATTTGTGAAGCAACGATAAGGATATGGAAATGAAACTCATTCAGTTCAAAGCTTGATGTCTTTTAATTGTGGTAGTGCAATCTGATATTTCACAGCCAGAAAACGAATAGCTATTACCCCGAAAGCGGAGGCGATTTGTGTGATTGTGGCATCTATTCCAAAATGAAAGCAAATGTAATAGATCAATCCTCCCAGTACGCAAGCCATGGCATAAATCTCTTTATGGAAAATCAGCGGTACTTCGTTGATAAGCATATCGCGCACAACTCCACCTGCCGAACCGGTGAGTGTCCCCATAAAGATAGCTACCCACATGGGAAAGCCGAAATCGAGTGTTTTATTGATTCCTACTACCACAAAAAGTCCCAGGCCGATGGTGTCGAAGATGAAGAAGGTGTGCTTAAAACGGATAACATGCTTTCCCAATACAATCACGAAAATTAAAGCTAAAGCGGTGCAAATCAGGTATGAGGCCTGGCTCATCCAGAATGGTGTGGTGTTGAGCAGTACGTCCCGAATGGTTCCTCCGCCAATAGCGGTGACTAGTCCGACAACGTAAGCGCCAAACCAATCGAATCTTTTTAAGGCTGCCAGTCGAATACCGCTGATGGCAAAAGCAAAGGTGCCAATGTAATCTAATATGGTGACGGAATTAAGCATTTGTTTCTAATCTCAAGATTCTATTGCATCCAATTCCGCCTTCATTCCCAATAACTCTTCCCTTAGATTTTGCAAGCGGGCTACGATTTCGTGGTTTTTAGATACACCTTCCCGATTGTCTTTCAGTTTCTTTTTGGCTCCATCCAGTGTTAAGCCTTTTTCTTTTACCAGATGATAGACAAGGCGGATACTCTCAATGTCTTCTTTGCGGTACGAGCGGGTGCCTTTTGCGTTTTTACGGGGTTTGATGATATCGAACTCCTTTTCCCAATAGCGTAACAGTGATTCGTTGACGCCAAACATCTCTGCGACTTCTCCGATGGAGTAGTAGAGTTTCTGATTTTTATTTTCGATAAGTGCCATTTCTTTCAGTGTGAATTGTTAGTTATAATTAGCGAAATTGCCAATTAGTCAAATATCTGTCCCCGGGTTTCAGCCAGTTGTATCATGCGGTCGTATTCTTTGGGCGAAAGATCCATGAAATAGTACAACGCAGGATTTACGGGCCGGCCGTTTACATGAACTTCATAATGAAGGTGAGGAGCTGTCGATTTACCGGTGCTTCCCACGTATCCGATAATTTCACCGCGTTTTACCATTTGTCCGGCATGGGCTTTGATGTTGCTCATGTGCGCATATTTGGTCTGGTATCCAAATCCGTGATTAATTAGTACCGCATTTCCATATCCGGAGTCCCATCCGGCTTGTTGTATCCGGCCGTTCCCTGTAGCATATATTGGCGTACCAACCCGGGCGGTAAAGTCCATGCCTGAGTGCATTTTAGCGGTATGGTAAATAGGATCGACACGTATACCAAATCCCGAAGAGAGCTGATTCAAATCTTTATTCAATATGGGTTGAATAGCCGGTGTGCAAAGTAACCGCTCTTCACGTGTCCCCAATAGTTTTACCAGATCGTCAAATGATTTAGATTGCAGGTAAATCTTTTTGGCCAGAATGTCCATTTTTATCGCTGACGATTTGATCAGGTTTGTATTTGAAAAATGGTTAAGCTCATCATATCGACTTGTGTTGAGGATATTTGTTTGGCGAAGGTTTTGCGAGGGGGTCGATTGCAGGATTACGCGATAGAGGTTATTGTCGCGCTCTTCAATGTTGCTCATTACGCCAAGGGCTTTGTTCAGTCGATTGGAGAGCAGTTTGTTTTGCGATGCCAGTACGTCGATTTCCCGCTTCAGTATTTTGTCGGAAGGAGTATCGAAGTAGAATGCATAAAGCGCATAGGCCACCATACCGACAATGATGCCGCTTATAGAATGGCGAAATATCCCCCAGAACCGTTCTTTTGGAGTCGGATAAACCCGATCGTAGGTGAGAGTAGCGGGATTATATCTGTAAAAGGTTTTCTTTCTCATCGAAAAATGACTGCGCTTTAGGAAGTTTTATATGTAAGAATATGGCAAAAATAATCTTTTAAGCTATTTTTGCAAACTGTTTTTCAGTTAATTAACTCGCAAGGCGATATTTTTAATGTAGACGTTCTGTTAATCAGTTTGTTAAATAACGTGTGCTGCGTCTTTGGGTAATTGTGAACGGGTAATTGTGGGCAACCATGGGTATATATAAATGGGCAACCATAAGAAAAGGACAACCACAAGGGTTGCTCCTGCGAATGTAACTAATAAATTCTAAATATGTTGACTGCGAAAGAAATCCGCGAATCATTCAAAACCTTCTTTGCTTCGAAAGAGCACCTCATTGTGCCTTCTGCACCAATGGTTATTAAAGACGATCCGACGTTGATGTTTACCAATGCCGGTATGAACCAGTTTAAAGATATTATTCTGGGAAATGCTGCAGCCAAGAGCAAACGTGTGGCTGACTCACAAAAATGTCTCCGTGTAAGCGGAAAACATAACGACCTGGAAGAGGTAGGTATCGACACCTATCACCATACAATGTTTGAGATGTTGGGTAACTGGTCATTCGGTGACTATTTCAAACAGGAATCCATCGAATGGGCGTGGGAATATCTGGTTGATGTGCTCAAACTCGATCCGAATCGTTTGTATGCTACCGTTTTCGAAGGGTATGCTCCCGAAGGTCTGGAACGCGATGATGAAGCTGCAGGATATTGGGCGAAGTTTTTGCCGGCAGACCGCATTATCAACGGAAACCGCAAAGATAACTTCTGGGAAATGGGTGATACCGGTCCCTGTGGTCCTTGCTCTGAAATCCATATCGACTTGCGCAGCGACGAAGAGCGCGCGAAAATCGATGGCCGTACTTTTGTAAACGAAAGCCATCCGCAGGTGATCGAGATCTGGAACCACGTGTTTATGCAATTTAACCGCAAAGCAGACGGTTCATTGGAACCCCTTCCTGCTAAGGTGATCGATACCGGAATGGGATTTGAGCGTCTTTGTATGGCTATTCAACATAAGACTTCAAACTACGATACCGATGTGTTTCAGCCGATCATTCGCGCTATCGGAGCACTTGCCGGAAAAAGCTACGGCGACAGCGAACAAACCGATATCGCAATGCGCGTAATCTCTGACCATATCCGTACTATCGCGTTCTCTATTACAGACGGACAATTGCCTTCGAATGCTAAAGCCGGATATGTGATTCGTCGCATCCTGCGTCGTGCGGTTCGTTACGGTTATACTTTCCTGGGACAACACCAGCCGTTTATGCATAAACTGTTGCCCGCGCTGATCGACACGATGGGTGATGCATATCCCGAATTGATCGCACAACAGGATTTGATCCAAAAGGTGATCAAAGAAGAGGAGGAGTCTTTCCTTCGTACCCTTGAGACCGGTATCCGTTTGTTGGACAAAGTGATGAACGATGCCAAAGCTGCCGGCAAAAACGGTATCAGCGGAAAAGATGCTTTCACGCTTTATGATACTTATGGTTTCCCGCTCGACCTTACAGAATTGATTCTGAAAGAAAACAGTCTGACTGTTGATATCGAAGAGTTCAACGCAGAGATGCAAAAACAAAAAGAGCGTGCCCGTAATGCTGCCGCTACCGAAACCGGTGACTGGGTAGTGCTGAAAGACGGAGATCCCGTATTCGTAGGTTATGACCTTGCCGAATGCGACACTGAAATCCTGCGTTACCGTAAAATCAAACAGAAAAATCAAGAGCTTTATCAGCTCGTATTGGATAAAACTCCTTTCTACGCCGAAAGCGGTGGTCAGGTTGGTGATTGTGGGCAGTTGGTAGGCGAGGAGCAGACCATCGATATCATCAACACCAAAAAGGAGAATAATCTATCTGTACATTTCTGCGCAACTTTACCTGCCGATCCTACTCAGGCATTCAAGGCGGTGATTGATGTGAAGAAACGTCAGGCAACTGCAAGCAACCACTCGGCTACTCACTTGTTGCACGAGGCATTGCGCGAAGTATTGGGTACGCATGTGGAGCAAAAAGGTTCATTGGTTACTCCCGACAGCTTACGTTTCGACTTCTCACACTTCCAGAAGGTGAGCGACGAAGAGTTGCGTCAGATTGAAATCCTGGCCAATGAGAAGGTGCGTCAGAATATTGCATTGGACGAACATCGTAGTATGCCGATTGAGCAAGCCAGAGAACTTGGTGCAATGGCTCTCTTCGGTGAGAAATACGGTGATGAAGTGCGTGTGATTCGTTTTGGCTCATCCGTAGAGCTTTGTGGGGGTACTCACGTTTCAGCAACCGGAAATATCGGAATGATCAAAGTCGTTTCCGAAAGTTCTATTGCGGCTGGTGTGCGTCGAATTGAAGCTGTAACCGGTGCAAAAACCGAAGAGCTTTTCAATCAGCAGCAGGATGTGTTGAAAGAACTTCGTGCTTTATTGAATAATGTTCCCAATCTGCCTGTTGCGGTTAAGAAAGCAATGGACGAAAATAGTGAGCTGAAAAAGCAGATCGAAGAGTTTATGAATCAGCGTGTGGCTGCTGTGAAAGATCAGCTGTTGAAAGGTGCTGAAGAGCGTGGCGGCGTTAAGCTGATTCGCTTATCGGATGAACTGCCTGCAGATGCTGTGAAAAACATTGCGTTCCAATTACGCGGTCAGGTAGCTGAGAACCTGCTTTTCGTGGCTGGTACTGTAACCGATGGAAAACCGTTGCTGACTGTCATTTTAAGCGATGATCTCGTGGCTAAAGGCATGAACGCCTCTGCTATGGTACGCGAAGCTGCTAAATTGATTCAAGGCGGTGGCGGTGGTCAGCCTCACTTTGCAACTGCGGGTGGTAAAAATGCTGAAGGTTTAAGCGCTGCTTTGGATAAACTGGTCGCATTGGCAGGAGTTTGATTTGGAGTTCCGGTTTAGCTACGTGAAATAAGTGAGTTTATTGTGTAGCGTTTTTGGAAGCCGGGCTGATCTACTTAAGAGATTGTTATTTTAACATATGTGAAAGGGGTGTCAATCTAATTGACTCCCCTTTTCTTTTTACTCCATTATATGGGTGTGCCGGGTATTTAAGATCGATTTGAATATGCATTATAGATTGTTGAGTTTGTACGGTTTAGTACGCTGGAGTCACAGTAAACAGACAAAAAAATAAAGGTGGGACTTTTCTCAAAGTCCCACCTTCAATAGGTTTTCAATAGGTATTAGTTTTTTAAGGTAAAAAAAGATTGTTTAGGTTATTCGTTGCAAATATCAGCCTTTTTCGAGTTCCCACCAAATTAAAAAGCATATTCTACAACATGTTTTGCAGAGATGTTCCAAAATTGGCCCAAAAACAGGCAAAATGGTCGTTTTGTGGGGCAAATGTAATGCTGTTTTTCACAAATAGGACATATATTATAATTCTGTTTTGCAATAATATCGGTCACCCTACGGAGTTAGCATTACTTTATGCTCAATATTTGTGCGTACTTCGCGTATTTCACCTCTACAGACTTGCAGTCGTAGTCAGCCGTAGTATAGCCAATAGAAAGAGGATTAGCCATCTTTGGAAAAGTTATCCCGCACAAAAACGTCACGGAATAGGTTTTCGTGATGTTTTTTTTACTCCTTATTATAGATAGGTGGAGTTATAGCGTAAAAAAATCACTATTTTTGCGAGTCAAAACACAATGTACATTTAAAAAGCTACAAGGATGTCAGTAATCGAAGATGAAACAGGTAAAAAAAGTTTAAACTTTATTGAGGCTTTCGTGGAAAGCGACCTGAAAGAAGAAAAAAACGGCAAAAGGGTGCATACGCGTTTCCCGCCGGAACCGAATGGCTACTTGCATATCGGCCATGCAAAAGCAATTTGTCTTGATTTTGGCATTGCGCAGCAATACGGAGGTAAATGTAACCTTCGTTTCGATGATACCAACCCTACAAAGGAAGATGTGGAGTACGTAAATTCTATTATGGAAGATATTCACTGGCTGGGTTTCGATTGGGAAGACCGTCTCTTTTATTCCTCTGATTATTTTCAACAATTATACGACTTTGCCGTTCGTCTCATTCAAGCCGGAAAAGCTTACGTGGACGATCAGCCGGCCGAGGAGATCAGCAAACAAAAAGGAACGCCTACTTTGGCCGGGACAGAGAGCCCTTACCGCAAACGTAGTGTTGAAGAAAATCTTGACCTGTTTGCCCGGATGAATCAAGGTGAGTTTGAAGAAGGCAGCCGTGTACTTCGTGCGAAAATCGATATGACTTCGCCGAACATGCATTTCCGTGATCCGATTATTTACCGCATTATCAAATATCCTCACCATCGTACGGGTACTGCCTGGAAGGTTTATCCGATGTATGACTTCGCTCATGGCCAGTGTGACTTTTTCGAAGGAATTACACACTCGCTTTGTACGCTTGAGTTTGAGGTACACCGCCCGCTCTACGATTGGTTTATCGATCAGTTAAAAGAGTCGGATAGCAGCTATCGACCCCGTCAGATTGAGTTTAACCGACTGAATCTGACATACACCATGATGAGTAAGCGTAAATTGCTGCAATTGGTGCAGGAAGGTCTCGTAACGGGCTGGGATGATCCCCGTATGCCGACTATTTGTGGATTGCGTCGCCGCGGTTATACCCCTGAATCAGTCAGAAGCTTCATCAATAAAATCGGTTATACGAAAGTTGACGGAATGATTGATGTTTCGTTGCTCGAACACAGTGTACGTGAACACCTGAATCAGATTGCAATCCGTATATCTGCAGTGGTTGATCCCGTGAAGCTGATTATCACCAACTATCCTGAAGGACAAGTGGAGATGATGGAGGCTATAGATAATCCTGAATTGTTGGAAAATAGCCCTGTGCATGATATTCCATTTACCCGTGAACTCTATATTGAACGCGACGACTTTATGGAAAATCCTCCGAAGAAATATTTCCGCATGACACCCGGCAACGAAGTACGCCTGAAAAGTGCCTATATTGTGAAATGTACCGGTGTGAAAAAGAATGAGCAAACCGGCGAGATCGAAGAAATCTATTGTGAATATGACCCACTGACCAAGAGCGGTATGCCCGAAAGCAACCGCAAGGTGAAAGGTACTCTTCACTGGGTTTCAGCTGAGCACAGTGTACCGGCAGAGGTTCGTCTCTACGATCGACTCTTTAAAGTTGAGAATCCGGCTGAAGAAACAGAAAGTGATTTCCGCGAATTGCTCAATCCTGATTCATTGAAAGTGTTGACCAATTGCCGTATTGAGCCATTTGCGACTTCTGCACAACCGGGAGATAGATTCCAGTTTCAACGCATCGGATATTTTAATGTAGATAAAGATTCCACTCCTGAGAAATTGATTTTCAACCGCACAGTTCCTTTAAAGGATACTTGGGGAAAAGTAAAAGGTAAGGAGTAATAAATATCGAATGGAAGATAACAAGACTCCCGAAATAGTAAAAAAGTATGAGGAAATGCTGGCGAAAAATGCCAGCATTTACTTTGATACAGATGAGTTTGAGGATATTGCGTTTTACTACGAACTCGAAGAGCAATATCAATTGGCTTATGAGGCAGTATGCAACGGATTGGCGATTCACCCCGGCAATCAGGAGCTACTGGTGAAAAAGGCGCTCTATCTGCTTTGCCTTGAAAAAAATGCAGAAGCGCTGGAATTGATTGATACATTACATGTAACATCTGCGCAAAGTTTGTTGATCAAGGCGGATATTTATTTAGCAAATAAGAAATTGGATGAATCACTGGCTATAGTCAATCAGGTTATTGAAATATCAAAACCCGACTTTACGCTATATCTTGATGTTTCGGACGTATTTGCCAATAATGAGTATTTTGATCTGGCGATTTTATATCTGAAAAAGGGATTGGAAATTTTCCCCGACAACAGCGATTTGATCCGTGAAATGGCTTTTACCTATGGAGACAGCGAGCAGTTTGATTTAATGGTGGAATCCCTGAATCAGTTACTCGATGCCAATCCTTATGAAATTTCTGATTGGATTAGTCTTATCAGGGCCTATGGATCAATGAATCAGTTGGATAAAGCCATCGAGGCGTGCGACTTTGCTTTGGCTATCGATCATACCAATGAAGAGGTACATATGATGCGCGCTGTTTGTCTCTATGAGAACGGCAACACGGAAGCTGCTGCCAATGCCTTTGACGAATGTGTGAATTTTGAATCGGTTAATACAGCTTTCCTAATTGTTGTCATTCAATGTTTCCTGGAGTTGAAACGATATGAGCGGGGATTGCGCGTTGCAGACCGTATTGTGGAGATGGATCCTTTCAATGCCGACGGTTATTACCAGCAGGCTATCTGTCATATCGGCATGAAAGATGTATCTGCAGCATATGATTGCATTTGCAAAGCATTAGAAATCGATCCTTTGAATCCTGATTTTCTGGTGGTGAAAGCAGACTTATTGACCGAGCGAAATGATTATGCCGAGGCAAAAGAGATTTTACTCACTTTATTGGAGCGTGAGCCTGACTTTTACAAAACCTATTTCCCTTTAGGATATATCTTCGAACAGGAGGAGAATTGGGAGAAATCACTGGAGTTCTATAAGAAAAGTTACGATAATAATCCACAGGATGCTGTTTCATTGCTCAAGATGGTGAAGCTTTACTATCTGACGGGCGATTATCAGGCCACGATAGTACACAAGTTATTGCTTGATAAAGCGATGGAAGATTCTACTAATTCCGAGATGCTTTCCAACGAATATTTGCTTCGCGAGTATCAGTTGACCGACGAGTATATCAAGAATATTAATGACCAAATAAATAATTAGAATAGTATGCATTTCTATGACCAGATTTTTAACTGGTATATGGAGAATCTCAATTATTTTTCCATTACCTTGTTGATGTTAATCGAGAGTACTGTGGTACCTTTACCTTCGGAGGCAGTGATTCCACCTGCAGTCTATAAGGCTCTGGAACCAAACAGCGATATGCACGTTGCATTGATTGTGCTCTTTGGAACCTTGGGCGCTTTGCTTGGCGCCTCAATTAACTATTTTGTTTCCAGATACGTGGGGCGTTTGCTTGTTTATAAGTTTGCGGATTCTCGATTGGGACACTTGTTTCTGCTGAACCAAAAGAAGGTGGAACATGCTGAACAATATTTTATCAAAAACGGAAACAGTTCGACTTTTATCGGGCGTCTGATTCCCGGCATCCGACACTTGATCTCCATTCCTGCGGGATTGGCCAGGATGGATATCGGTAAATTCTTTTTATATACCACTTTAGGAGCCGCACTTTGGAATATCGTTTTGGCTGCTTTAGGCTGGCTGACATACAAGCAGCAGGACCTGTTGAAGCGGTATTATCATGAGCTTTCGCTGGGACTGGTGGTGTTGGGAACCATATTTATTCTGTATCTGGTTTATAACGGAATAAAGAAAAACGGAAAGAAAAACGGAAAGAAAAAAGAAGCGTAACCCGCTTTTTATTTATCATAAAAAGGATGTATTCGATATGAGTACATCCTTTTTTTTATACCCGCAGACTTAGGCGGTATTGCAGCATTCTGAATTATCCAAAGAAAGGTAAACATCGATAGCATGAACTGAGTCATGGGCAAACTGTTCTAACTGAAAATAGTTTCATGGAATATGGGTATCTGTTTAATCACATATTTACATTGAATTGATTCTTATATATGGCATATAGTTGCAATATGTTTGTAGTGTATGTGATGCGGTAGCTATATGTTATAGTGTATATTGTGGTTTGAAGTATCAAAAAGCTTTTGAAGAGGGTTTGGTGTGTCAAAATAATTGATATGTGTTTTCTGTAATGATAAAATGATTAACTTTGCGCCCTGAAAATAGAAAGATGGTTTTGTTTGGTGGATTACGGTAAGGTATTGTATAATAGAAAAACAAATTTGACATGAAAGGAAAGGCAGCATGGAAGTATAGACTTCCTTTTTTGATTTTAGTGGCAGTGGCATTATTTTCGCTCATTCCGGTGGAATATGCAAATAAGATTACGGTAGAGCATCCGATAGATCATGCCGATACTGCGTGGATATTAATTGCTTCAGCATTGGTATTGTTGATGACGCCCGGACTAGCCTTTTTCTACGGAGGTATGGTCAGATATAAGAACCTTGTATCGACTTTGCTGCAAAGTTTTTTTGCATTAGGCTTAGTGAGTGTAATATGGGTAGTGGTTGGTTTCAGTTTGGCTTTTGGTGACAGTTGGCACGGATTAATTGGCAATCCGTTGACGTTTGCCATGTTCCGGAATGTAGGCGTTGCACCCAATCCTGCTTTTGCAGCGACAATTCCTTTTGCACTATTCGCGATGTTTCAGTTGAAGTTTGCGATTATCACGCCGGCGTTGTTTACGGGCGGTGTCGCTGAGCGCGTACGCTTTTCTTCATTGATGTTGTTTGTTTGCCTGTTTTCGTTGATTATATATGCACCATTGGCGCACTGGACTTGGCATCCCGAAGGTTTCCTTCGCAAATGGGGGGTCCTCGATTTTGCAGGAGGAACAGTCGTACACATTTCGGCTGGTTTTGCAGCATTGAGCGGAGCGCTATTCCTGGGTAAGCGCAAGGGCGATATGCATCATCAACCCACCAATATTCCTTATATAATGTTGGGAACCGGATTGTTATGGTTTGGATGGTTTGGTTTTAATGCGGGATCAGCTTTGGCTGCCGATGGATTGGCTACCTCTGCTTTTGTGAATACTAATCTGGCATCTGCAACAGCCATGTTGACCTGGATTCTGGCTGACGGAGCTTTAGGGCACAAGCGTTCTGCTGTAGGTGCTGCCGTAGGTGCGGTAGTCGGACTCGTTGCCATTACACCTGCAGCGGGTTTTGTAACTGTGGGACAAAGTATCTTTATCGGGTTTGTGGGTTCTTTGGTGAGCTATTGTGCTGTGAAGCTGAAGTCAAAAACCAATATTGATGATACCTTGGATGTATTCCCCTGTCATGGTTTGGGTGGTATTGTGGGTATGATTCTGACCGGTGTTTTTGCAAAAGATGTAGGCTTGATTTATGGTAACCCTACTGTATTCCTATATCACCTGTTAGCTCTGGTTATTGTAAGTGTATTTACTTTTGGGGGATCTTATTTGCTCTATATGTTGGTTGATTGCATTTTGCCAATGCGTGTAACCGAAGAGCAGGAAGAAAAAGGTCTTGACCTTACTCAGCACGGTGAAGAGGCTACGGATATGAGGTCTTTCTAATTGGTTGTTAGATAGATATAGTCGCGAAACTTTGCATATAATCATAAAAAAAGGATTCACTCAAATTTGGGTGAATCCTTTTTTTGTTGTGCAAGAATATCTTTTTGCCATCAGAGTAAAGTGTATTTATTATGAATCTACTTTGCCATTTTACGCTTCAGATATTCTATTTTAGCAGCAGATAATCTTTTTTCCTGATTAAACCGGAAAATATCGGATAATACCTGGGCTAGCTCGTAAGTTTGACGAATAGCCTGTTTGGTTTTCTCGTCCAAAATAATGGAGTAAGGGTTGCCGCCCAGATAAGTTACTTTGAGTTGTTGATTACCATAGAGTTTGATAAATCCGGCTACTCCATTTTCATTTTTGTGGGCATAATTAACGACTTCGGTAGTCATGCCACCATCCGTGAAACTGAAGTTATTTGCACCATCGAAATCAATCGGGAGCGTTTCAGCAAATAGTCCGTCGGGGGTCGAAATACGGATTGCATTGTGTTTGAGAGCTGCTTTACCATAGTATACGCTGGCGATGTACATATCTCCGTTGTCAGAAACGCCGGTACGCAAATAGCTGCGGCCGATATTGTCTTCTACGCGTTGAGATTTCAATATCCAGTTGCCGTTGTCCTGATATTCTTTGTCCTGATCGAGGATGAAATTGCCTTTCAGTAGTTCGGCCTTTTTCTGCAAAACGATAATAATGCTGTCGCAATAGGTATTGGTCTTGGTTTGCTCTTTATACTCAACCTCACGCATCAGGACGATAGCTTGCTTAATAACCTTGTAAGCCTTGGGATACAAGGTGCGGATGCTGTCGATTTCGAGTTTTGCAGCATTGAATGAGCCTTCATTTGAATATTGACGGGCTCTTTCGAGACGTTCACTCGCTTTTTTTTCATCCGATTGACAGGCGATCAATCCCAAAAGCAAGACGATGAATAATGCGATTTTCTTCATAGTTTAATGTTTGAAAAAATCCAATGGCTGGATAGATGAAGCTTAATATAGAAATAAAGAAACGCAAAGATCGAAAACACGAAGATGAAATATTCCTATCCTCGCATTTTGCATCTTTGCGTTTTTTATATCACCCCGGGAATTTAGGAAACTTCTGGAAGTCGGGTTTGCGTTTTTCAAGGAATGCGTTTTTACCTTCCTGAGCCTCTTCCATCAGGTAGTACATCAGGGTGGCATCGCCTGCAAATTCCATCAATCCGCGTTGACCGTCAAGTTCTGCATTGAGACCGCGTTTAATCATTCGGATAGCCATTGGACTGCGTTCGAGGATGGTTTGGCACCACTCTACAGTTTCATCTTCGAGTTGTTCGAGCGGCACTACTTTGTTGACCATACCCATCTCTTCTGCTTCTTTTGCTGAATACTGACGGCACAGGAACCAGATTTCGCGGGCTTTCTTCTGACCTACGCAACGAGCTAAGTACGATGAACCGAAACCTGCATCGAAACTGCCTACTTTGGGGCCGGTTTGTCCGAAGATTGCGTTTTCAGAAGCGATTGTCAAATCACAAACTACGTGCAATACGTGTCCGCCACCGATCGCAAATCCGTTAACCATTGCAATAACGGGTTTGGGGATGGAACGGATAGCTTTGTGCAGGTCAAGCACGTTCAAGCGAGGCACACCGTGCTCGTCGATATAACCACCTACGCCTTTTACTTTTTGGTCACCACCGGCACAGAAAGCTTTATCGCCAGCTCCGGTGAGGATGATTACACCGATATCGCCACGCTCGCGGCAGATTTCCATCGCATCAAGCATTTCCACGTTTGTCTCGGGACGAAAAGCGTTACGTACCTCTTCACGATTGATCGTGATTTTTGCAATTCCTTCGAAATACTCAAACTTGATGTCTTCGTATTCTTTAATGGTTGTCCAGTTTCTCATAATTTATTGTCGTTTCGTTTATTTGATGTTCGTTGTTTCGTTTTTAGGATCTGCGGGAGACAATAATTTATCCACGCATAGCAGCGAAATACTTGCGCAATACCTCATCGTTGACTACTCGGGGGGTAGAAACTTCCAGAATGGCCGGTTTGGTATGAGGGGTATAGAATTTCGGTAGAATAAGTTCCAATTCTTCTGCATTTGTTACGCGATAAAACGGTAAATCATAAAGCTTAGCAACCCCTTCCACGTTGACATCCTGAGCCGTTTCGAAATAGTCATCTAACTCTTTTACGGATGATGGGCCGGGGATATAGCGGAAAATGCTGCCGCCTCCGTTTTTAACTACGATTACCCGCAGGTTAGGCGAAAGGTATTTATTCCAAAAGGCGTTGGAGTCATAGAAGAAGCTGATGTCACCGCTGATAAATGTAGTGATTTTATCGCTTAGCCAGGCTGCACCGATTGCTGTCGATGTAGAGCCGTCGATGCCACTGGTCCCGCGATTACTCTGTATACTGTCAATGTTTTTTTGTTGGAAAAGATGTCCATAACGAACTGCCGAGCTGTTACCTAATTGCAAATCAGATTCTTCTGGTAAACCATTGCTGATGATTTCAAATGCTTTAAGATCGCTCCAATCGGCTGTTTGCATAAATGATTCATGACGTTCAGACGATAGCTTTTCTTTTTGCTGCCAACGATTTGCAAAATCAGAATCCTGAAGCTCAATCCCGCCAAAAAGCTGTTCGAGAAACTCTGCCGGTTTTATTTGAATCAAAGCCGTCAGTTGGCGGAAAGTATCGATATGTGATTCTCCTTTGCCGATATACCAATGTTCGCGCGGCGGATTATTTTTGAGGAAGGTTTTTATTTGTTTGGATACCAATGCCCCACCGAAGCTGATTAGCAGATCGGGGCGAAAATCCTGCCCGTTATTTCCTGAAAAGGTATTCAATACACGGTCGATGGTACTGATAGACTTAGGTGTGTTAATGTTGGAAATCGCTTCAGCAAGTACAACCACATTGCTTAGCGTTTCGATTTTGCCAATGACTGCATTGAGTTTTTCTTTCGAATTGGCAGGCAAGAATCCCGCCAGAATCAGAATATTCGGGCATTTACCGGCTCGGAAACGTAAGTCTGAAATAGCATCCCGGGATAGTTTAGGTTCCGGTTCGTATTGAGTGAATATGCGTTGCACTCTGTCATTTCCCGAAGTAACTCCATAAAGCGGTTCGCGCAATGGAATATTGATGTGCACAGGACCTGTTCGTTCGGATGTGGCCGCGTTAAAGGCTTCGTTCACACAACGGTTTATGTGCCAGGCTTCATCCTGGCAGGTTACCTCGGCAGGAAGTTGGCAATTGTATTTGGTGAAATTGGCAAAAACCTGCTGCTGATTGATAGCTTGACTGTCATCCTGCCCAATCCATTCCGCAGGGCGGTCTGCTGAAAGAATCACCAACGGTATCCGCTGATAAAATGCTTCAGCCACAGCCGGACCGTAATTGAGCAAAGCTGTACCGGAAGTGCAAACCAGTCCGACGGGTTCACCCGACTTTTGCGCCATACCCAGAGCGAAAAATGCGGCACTACGTTCATCGACAATCACGAAGCACTCAATGCGCTCATCACGATTGAAAGTAATGGACAACGGTGCGTTGCGCGATCCAGGTGAGATTACCACTCGCTTCATGCCCTTTTGGACACAGACGTCAACGATTAATTTTACGGTCTCTTTATCGGAAAATGTTTTCATGTTCACTGGAAGGCATAATGACGCCTTTATTTTTTGTAATGACTCCTGCTGATTGCTCAGATTACGCAGAAGATATTCTTTGATTGATTATTCAAAATAACTAATGTTTCTCCCTGATCTGCGGGAGATAAATTCTATAAAAACCGCGAAAGCGTTTCTGCTTTGAGGCAAGTTTCCTGCCATTCAGCTTCGGGTTCGGAAAGGGCTGTCAGGCCACCGCCAACGTAAAATGCAACGCATTCTTTCATTA
Organism: Bacteroidales bacterium; assembly: GCA_963668555.2. Lineage (GTDB taxonomy): Bacteria > Bacteroidota > Bacteroidia > Bacteroidales > UBA7332 > CAXXIC01. The sequence continues at coordinate 209,256 of CAXXIC010000001.1, read as the reverse complement.
GCTTCATGCAGCGCAAGTTGACGAATAAATCAATTTTGCTATCCGAAACAGGACCGATATATCCGGCATAGAATTCGCGGTCGTGTTGCTCCGTTTCACGAATCAGTTGCATCGATTCGGCTTTGGGGAGTCCGCAAACTGCAGGTGTCGGGTGGAGTCGTTCCACCAGATTCTTCAAATCGTCTTTTGATAATGTACCTATACAATCAAAAGTAGTCATCAGATGACAAAGGTGACCCGCTTCGATTTCTTTTGGACCGTCTACATTTATATTTAACCCTTTAAACGAACGCAAAACATCTCCGACAAAATCACTCACCATTTGCTGCTCTTCCCGCTCTTTGAAGGTCCATTCTATGGACGTATCTTTTTTCTTTGTACCCGCCAATGACATAGTACGGAGGTTGTTGGCGGAAACAGAAAGCAATGTTTCGGGCGTTGCGCCCAACCAGGTGCATTTCCCCGGAATATGAAATATTGAAACAAATGCGTGAGGGTATGAGCGGGTGAGTTTTTCGAAAATGGAAGGAGCGTCGGAATATGAACCTTTTTGATGATTGATGATACGCGAAAGAACAACTTTCCGCAATTCACCGTCCGAAAGTTTTTGAATGAGTTGTGCTGCCTGATTCAGGTAATCACCTTTGGTTATTTCGAAGATCTTTTCTTCTTTTTCAGAAAAAGAAAATCGCGTGGATTGAAGTTTATCGATCCATTCATTTGAAATATCATCATTCTCAAATAATATCTCTCCACGGATAAATAGCCTGCGGTGTATGTTGTCTGTGTCAAATGGTGCAACGACTAATCCCTGTTGACTCACATCAAATCCTGAAAATTCTTCTACATCCGGTGTAAGTTGGATGCCTGTCACCACCCGAATGCTTTCAGGCATTCGGAAGCTGTAAAAAGGAATTCCGTTATTCAGGCAAATATGTTGAATGTCGAATAAATTCATCTGTTTTGGAAAATGTTGCAAATCCTCATTTATTTGTAATCGGGATCTTTGAAAATCAAATCGTGCAAAGGTAGGGGAATTTCGGGAAAAGAGGAGTAACGGATAATAGGAAACTTAAATAGGAATGGAGAAAGTACGGAAATAAAAAAACCGCTAAAGTAAACTTAAGCGGTTTTTTGAATGTTTTCGGGATTTATAAAATTGGAGCGGAAGCGGGGGGATTCGAACCCCCGGTACGGTTACCCGTACGTCAGTTTAGCAAACTGGTGGTTTCAGCCACTCACCCACACTTCCTTTCTGCAAAGGCTTTGTTTCCCGATTGCGGGTGCAAATATATGACAGAAGTTTGAATCTTGCAAGTGTTGTTTTGAGATAATGGAAATTTTATTGGGTATTAGGGTGTAAATAAAAAACCCGCTAAAGTAAACTTAAGCGGGTTTATGCAATGTTCTCGGAAGTCATTAGATTTAGAGCGGAAGCGGGGGGATTCGAACCCCCGGTACGGTTACCCGTACGTCAGTTTAGCAAACTGGTGGTTTCAGCCACTCACCCACACTTCCTTTCTGCAAAGGATTGCTTCTCAATTGCGGTTGCAAAGATATGACAGAAGTTTGAATCCCGCAAGTGTTTTTGAAAGATTTTAATTAGAAATTATTTTGTACTTTTGACCGTTTAAACGCAATTTCTTATGAAAAGATCACCTAAAAAGAAAGAAATGAAAAAGAAAAATGGAAGTAAACAGTTGATTATAAGTTTGCTTACTGCGTCTGCATTCGTAGTCCTGATTCTCGTCTATTTTATGTTTGTAAAAAGTTTTTCGAGTGAAAAATTCTCGTTGAATATTCGCCCGAACACCCCTTATACGGAGGTTGAGGCTCAATTGAAGAAGCATTCCAACGCTCCGGCAATGACAATGTTCAATTTGTTGAACTCTGTTTTCCATTATGAGAAGGCAGTGAAAATCGGACATTATGAAGCAAAAAAAGGGACATCAGTATGGACCTTATTTAATAGTATGAAAAAAGGCCGTCAAACACCGGTCAGACTAACCTTTAATAATATCCGAACCAAAGAACAACTTGCGGGTCGTTTTGCTGAACAGTTGATGATGGACTCAATATCATTGGTAAAAGCATTTAGCGATTCTGATAGTTGCGCTAAATGGGGTTTTACGCCAGAAACCGTTCCATCTTTGTTTATACCCGATACGTATGAAATGTATTGGGATATTTCCATGGGTAAGTTTATAAAACGAATGAAATCGGAATATGATCATTTCTGGAATAATGAAAGGAAGGAAAAGGCAAAACAGGTAGGTTTGACGCCAATTGAGATTTCTACACTGGCTTCTATTGTAGAAGAAGAAAGTAATAATAAGGAAGAGCGTCCTGCAATTGCAGGGCTTTATCTGAATCGTTATCGTATTGGCATGCCGCTTCAGGCTGATCCTACAGTGAAATTTGCGGTAAAAGATTTTTCCCTGAAACGCATTTTATTTGAACATTTAACGGTGAATTCACCTTACAATACATATAAAAATATTGGATTGCCTCCCGGTCCCATTCGTGTACCGTCGGCTTCGGGTATCGATGCTGTATTGAATTATGAAAAACATGATTATCTTTACATGTGCGCCAAAGCAGACTTTTCGGGTCGTCACGCATTTGCCCGTACCATGGAGGAACACCATAAAAATGCACAGCTTTATCGCGAAGAATTAAACAAGAGAAAAATTAAATAATACCTTAATCTAAACTATTCCAGCTAAATTATTGTATATGAAAAAAATAGATTGCTTTATTCCCCTTGGGGAAGCTGTACAAGCATTACATTCAATAGACTATTTGAATAACTCGAGTGTTGTCAATAGAGTATTTCTTCTGACTACCAACCCCGAATATTCATTACCCGGTTATGAAACCATTGTTGTCGACAATCTGCAAAGTAGTGCGACGGTAGCTCAAATTGTAGCTAAGGCTGAGGCCGAATATGTGTTGATTTATACTAAAACAACGGTTGTGGGGATGGGTTATTTTTCACTCGAGAGAATGGTGAAAATAGCAGATGAAACGAATGCTGGTATGCTTTATTCTGATTACAATAATGTACAGTCCGGCCGTTTTCAACCGGTGCCATTGATTGATTATCAGGAGGGAAGCGTAAGAGATGACTTTGACTTCGGACCAGTTTTATTATATCGTACCGAAGCTCTTCGTCAGTCTGTAGCTGAGACTACCGAAGCATATCAGTTTGCCGGATTATATAATCTGCGTCTGAAAGTTTCTCAGAACTATCCGTTAGTTCACCTGAATGAATTCCTCTATACCAACTTGGAACAGGATGAGTGCAAGTCGGGAGAAAAACAGTTTGACTATGTAGATCCAAAGAATCGGGAGGTTCAAATTGAGATGGAAGCTGCTTGTACCGATCACCTGAAAAAAATCGGAGTTTGGTTGAAACCTGAATTCAAAGAGGTATCTTTTAATCAACAGGAATTTGAATACGAAGCATCAATTATTATACCTGTGCGCAATCGCGTGAATACTATCGAAGATGCGGTTCGTTCGGCTCTTTCCCAAAAGACCAGCTTTCCCTTTAATGTAATTGTGATTGATAATCACTCAACCGATGGAACCGGTGAGGTTATTGATAAGTTCTGTATGGATCATCGTTTGATTCATATCGTTCCTGAAAGGCTGACTCTGGGTATTGGTGGTTGTTGGAACGAAGGTGTGCATCACCCGAAGTGCGGAAAATTTGCCGTTCAGCTCGATAGCGACGATATATATAGTTCACAACAAACACTGCAAACCATTGTGGATGCCTTTTCCGACCAAAGCTGTGCGATGGTGGTGGGAACTTACCGTATGACCAATTTTGCTTTGGAAGAGATTCCCCCCGGCATTATTGATCACCGCGAATGGACTCCCGAAAACGGACGTAATAATGCCCTTCGAATCAACGGTCTGGGTGCACCGAGAGCATTCTACACACCGATGCTCCGTGAAATCAAAGTTCCTAATACCAGTTATGGCGAAGACTATGCATTGGGGCTGAATTTCTCCCGCGAATACCAGATTGGTCGCGTTTACGATGTACTTTATCTGTGCCGTCGTTGGGAGGGCAATTCTGATGCTGCATTAGATGTAAACAAGTTGAATGCCTACAATAGTTATAAGGATAAAATCCGAACGATTGAGATTATGGCGCGTAAGCGGCTGAATAGTGGAAAGTGCTGAATACGAAATAAGATAAGTGTTATGAATCGCATTCTTACAGACGTTGAGTTGCAGCCTTATCAAAACGGAGTGGATTTTTCCGCTCGTGCGAAAGCTTTGCTGGCTCAGCAACGGGAATATTTTCCGTTGGCGAAAAAGTTTTATGAGAGTTTGGACTGTGTGCAAGAAAAATCATTAGTTATTGACAGCCTGACAGTTCGGGTACAGTTTAATCCGGCGCGCATACAATCGTCGGCTGCCAAGGTCGATGAAAAATCGATCAGTGAGCGAAAATGCTTTTTGTGTGAAGCGCATTTGCCTGTAGAACAAAAGGGTTTGCCTTTTGGTGAAGAGTATCTGGCATTGGTTAATCCATTTCCCATTTTCAGGCAGCACTTTACCGTGCCTCACCTTACGCATATCGACCAGCACATAGCGGGTCGGGTGGGAGATATGTTGGCTTTGGCTGACTTAATGAATGATTTCGTAATCTTCTATAATGGTCCCAAATGCGGTGCTTCCGCTCCTGATCATTTTCATTTTCAGGCAGGAAATAAAGGCTTTATTCCCTTGGAAACAGAGTTGGAGGCTATTTTAAAGAGAGGCGAAATACTTTCTCCGGAAGAAGATCTTTCCGTTTATCGCATCAAACCTTTTGGGCGAATTGCATCGCTTTTGTTTCGGATAATGTTGAATCAATTGAACAGGCGTTTTCCAAAGCGTATAGCTATTTAGCTGAAAGAACACCTGAACAGGCAGAGCCGATGATTAATGTATTGGGCTGGAAATGGAATGACAAATATGTGTTGACTCTTTTTCCCCGCCAGTTGCATCGTCCGTCTCAATTCTTTGCCGAAGGGGATGAAAACATTTTGCTGAGTCCCGCTGCAGTGGATTTGGGTGGAGTGTTTATCACGCCGTTGGAAAAGGACTTTGTGAAGATAACCGCCGAAGATTTGATTGATATACTGAACCAGATTCTGATCAGTGATGCGGAAATGGATGCTTTCTGTCTTTTCTTATCTAAATAAAGGATGCACGCTAAGGTATAAAGCCGCGAAGGATTACTGTAAATAGTTTAAACATAATGGCGCTAAGCTGCGAAGAATATATTTTAAAAACTTCGCGTCTTAGCGCCTTCGCGTTTAGATAATTATCTCCACAATCTCCCCGAAATCCACCGAATGTCGGAATGCATCTTCCATGGGGAAATGTCCTTGCAAGATACGAATGATGCGAATGACACCGCCGTGAGTGAAGATGCAGACTTCGCGGTGATTCTTTTGTTTCAGTTCTTCCATAAATTCCTCTACTCTTGAAATCATCTCCCGAAAAGATTCACCACCGGTGGGCTTTTCATTGATCCAGTCGTCGTACCAAGTTTGCAGGTGAGGATCGTCTATCTCTTCCCAGTTTTGCATCTCCCACGCTCCGAAGTTAATTTCCATCAGTCGTTCGTCGGTCACATAGTCGGGATATCCGCAGTGTGCCGCCAACTTGCGACAACGACTGAGTGGACTACCATAGACGGCATCGAAAGTAAGATGCCTGATTTGCTTTGCCACGGCTTCCGCTTCCTGTGGAAAGGCATCGGCAAGATCTACATCGCTTTGCCCGTAACAAATGCCGGGATGTGGAGCAACGGAGGTATGGCGGATGAGAAGGAGTTTCATAATGAGGATAGGCCCCCTAAATCCCCCGAAGGGGACTTGGAGACAGCGGTTTATATAGATTAATTGTTTTCTAAAAGTTTACTTCAGCATTATCGCTCCCAGATAAAACATCACTTCACACAGCAGCGCGGTTGCCCCGCAGATGTCTCCCGTATATCCCTGAATCTTTTTTTTGATATAGATAAAGATAAAAGCCATCATCGCTATTGAGAGCAGAGAGGCGCACCACAACTTCATCGGCAAAAGGAATATCATCGGCAATAGTCCGAAGATCAATACTCCAATAATGCGGATAAAGGTCAGCTTATCGTAAATGGTTTTCGCCTTGCTTTCGCTCTCTTTGCGGGCGTAGGGGAGATAGTTGATCATCAGTGCGGTTAGCATCTTCGATAACGGATCGGCGGAGAAGATCAGCAGCATCGCCGTCTTTGCAGGGACGGAGGCGAGCAGATTCACCAACAACAGGTAATAGACCACTAATCCGATGAGGGCGTAACTGCCCACATGCGAATCTTTCATGATGCGCAGGATATCGTCTTTGGTGCGGCCGCCGCCGAAGCCGTCGAAGAAGTCTCCCAGTCCGTCTTCGTGAAATGCTCCCGTGAGCAGTAGCCGGATTGCCAATGCCAGTATCACTGCTACCACTGGCGGTACCAGATATGAGAATCCCCACAATGCCAGTCCCGTGATTCCTCCCGTGATCCATCCGGTCAATGGCCAGAAGCCGATGATCTTGCGGAAGACTTCTCCGGGGAGTTCTACGAGTTTCCACAAGGGGATGCGGGTGAAGAAGGTAATGGCGGCTAGGAGTTGAGAATCCACCCCGACCCTCCTTGAAGGGGAGGGGGGAGAGAGTTGGTTATTGGATGTTTCGTTCATTTCATATGAGTATATTATTGTAATGATTTACTTTCTTTTGAAATGACCAGATTGACAAGGGCCAATAAATGAATATGAAAAATTTCCAGATATAGTCTATATAGTTTACAATACTGTAGAAATAATCCGGAGTAGCAGACCTGTCATATTTAATGCTCAAAAAGGTCACTCTACCAATTGTCCCAAACCAAAAGAAAAAAGTAGCAAAGATAACAGGAAGAGCAGAGTCTCCAGTGGTGTTGATTTTATAATTAAAGAATTGAAGGATAGGCGTGATTAACCAAGCATACGTGAAAAACAATATTGTTGCTATACCGAAAATACTGAATAATATATCTTTCTTTTGTTGCTTCATTAGTAATCGCTTTCCAATTGCATACAACCAAATAGTGTAAATAGGAGGAAAGAGTAAAACAACCATTTTGATTGAATTCGACTTAATGTCTAAAAGTGAATAGATTTTAAGCATGGCATATTCCCTTTTGATAATTATTGATTTAATTTCCTTCCCAAGCTCATAAGCATTAGAATGCACCTTCTTTCTCCCTCCCCTTCGGGGAGAGCCGGGGTGGGGCTTCTCAAAAATACTTCGTTACACTCGCCTTCTTCCACGTACTCATTTCATTAATCATCCGAACTGATGATTCAATCAACGGATAAGCACAAAGTGCACCGGAGCCTTCGCCCAATCGGAGGCCGAAGTTGATTAACGGACGGGCTCCGAGGTAATCCAGGATGAGTTTATGACCCGCTTCGTCGCCCTGATGGGTGAAGATGGCGTATTCCAACACCTCGGGATAGATGCGGGACGCCGCCAGGATGCAGTTGGTCATGATAAAACCGTCGATGAGGATCACCATTTTCAGTTCGGCAGCTTTCAGCATTCCGCCCACTGCCATCACCATCTCGTAACCGCCGAAATAACGGATGTAATCGAGATCCGAACCGTCGCCTGAGTAGTTATCAAGTGCTTGTTTCAGGATACGGTATTTGCGTTTCACCCCTTCGCTGTCGAAACCGCTTCCTGCGCCTACGCATTTGTCCAATGGAATTCCGGTGAGGCAAGTCATCCACATCGACGAAGAGGAGGTATTGCCGATGCCCATCTCTCCAAAGCTAACGATGTTGGTTCCTTCGCGGTGGCACATCTCCACCACACTCGCACCGCGTTCGATGCTGAGGTTGAATTCCTCTTCGGTCATGGCCGCTTCATGGAGATAGTTGCGCGTGCCTTTGCGTACCTTCAGGTCGATTAGCTCTTGTAGGTTTTCGAAATCGTAATTGATGCCCGAGTCCACTACCTTCATGCCGATGTTGTGCTGACGGGCAAAGAAGTTGATGCCTGCACCGCCTTCGATGAAGTTAAAGACCATCTGCGGGGTGAGTTCGGGAGGGGAGAAGCTGATCCCTTCGGCTGCGATACCGTGGTCACCGCCGTAGATGATGTTCTGCGGTTTGGTGATGGTCGGCGACAGCGTTTGCTGGATACATCCGATTTGTACGGCCAACTCTTCGAGGCGACCCAGTGAGCCTTTGGGCTTGGTGAGGTCGTTAATTTTCTCCTGCAACTCTGGCGCAAGGGCGCGGTTCGGCTTTTCGATTTTGAAAGAATGTTTGATCATAATGTCTAAGAATTAAACGCAAAGGCGTAAAGACGCAATTGTTTATATTATTAATTTGCAGCTTACGGAGGTCGTCCTCTTGGTTACAGAAGTCATTCTCTAGCTTGCGAAGGTCATCCTCTTGCTTGCGAAGGTCATCCTCTTGCTTGCAAAGGTCATTCTCTGGCTTACGAAGGTCATCCTCTGACTTGCGGAAGTGATCCTCTGGTTTGCGGAAGTCATCCTCTAGCTTACGGAAGTAGTCCTCTGGCTTGCGAATGTGATCCTCGTATTTACGGAAACAATCCTCGAACTTCTACTTATTTTATTTTCATTGGTATACCTGAAACCAACAAGACTACTTCATCACACTGACGGGCAATGAATTGATTCGTCCAACCGATCAGGTCGGTGAAACGACGTTGCAGGTCATTGGGTGAAGTGCCGCCCAATCCGAGTTCATTGGTCACAAAGATAAAGATAGCCTCCTGACGGACAAACTCTTCGAACCTTTTTTTGACGGCAGACAAGGATTGTTCCACGTCGCCGTTTGTTTCGGTAAAGAAGTTGGTACACCAGAGCGTGACGCAGTCGATTACGACCACGCGACCGGTGATATCGACGTTTTGAAGGTCTTTCTCTTCTTCTATATTGGTCCATTCAGGGCCACGATCGCGCTTGTGACGTTCGATACGCTCGCGATGTTCGTCGTCCCATATCGCCGAGGTGGCAAGATAGATGGGGTTGTCCGAAAGCGATAAGGCCAGATTTTGCGCATAGCTGCTTTTGCCTGAACGCTGGCCGCCGGTGACGAGGATGATTTTTTTCATTATTGTATTTTGAAATAATATTTCGGTTTATAATCCGGCAATAATTCCGGGTGGAAGATTTTCACGAAATCGGCCAGAATCACATCCGGTTCCATCGGCCCTTCCTCGTAAAATGGCGTTGTAGCGCTGTTGCAGGCAAAGATGTTCTTGTTTTTGAACGCATCAAACTGCTTATATAGTTCATAGTCCTTTTGCAGGAGCGGGTAGGTGAGTTTCCCTTTCGCATCGTTGTACTTGATGAGCCAGAATTGTGCCTTTTCGGCTTTCTCATAAACAGATTCGAAAGAAAGCGGTGTTGATCCTGTGTTGCGGGAGTCCGCCCAAAGGTAGTTAGCGCCTGCATCTTCGAGAAAACGACCCATATAGCTCCGTCCACCGGGCACATACCACACCTGACCATATTTCTTTTCGGTGAAAACGGTGGGGCGGGTTTTGGTTTGTTTCGCTAAATCGACCAGTTTGTTGTATCTTTTCTCGATTTCGGAGAAAATCTGCCCGGCACGTTTTTCTTCACCGGTGAAGAGGGCCTCAAACTTAATCCATTCTGCACGTCCCAGTGGAGAATCTTCCATATATGAGGCATCGATGACCACCGGAATTCCGGTTTTTTCGAATCGTCCGTAGTTGCTGTTTTCGAATGGTGATACCACCAACGCTTCGGGCGATGCCGCGATGAGTTGCTCCAGATCGACTGCCGTAGCCAGACCGAGATTGACGATTTTACCGTCGGCCAACCCTTTTTTTACTTCGGGAAGGTCGATGAATTCCGGTTCGCACACAGCAACGATACTGTTTGCCTGTCCCAACTGCTTGAGAATGCCGGCATGCACGGCGGTACAGACAGCTATGCTCTGGATCGGTGTTTTTATCACTACCCCTTCAGGCAGATTGGCCGGTTTCTCGGCATCCCTGTCCACCAAAATGTAGGTTTGGAGGATTTTAGTGGTGTCCCACGGGTTACGTACCTTCACTTCGGTGTAATCGTCGAAGTATTGCACCGCTAATCCGTGAGCATATCGAAGGTTTGTGCGGGTGATTTCCCGTTTAACCGTGGTTTGTTTCTTTTTCGCGGGATTGCAGGAGGTAAATGTTGCGATCATTAAGGCGAGAAAGAGGGGAAATATGTTTTTTGTTTTCATATAGGGAAATGAAATGTATTTGAATGCAAATGATATATTTTATGCCTGTCGTAGAGCCGCGATTTATCGCGTCTGATCGTTGATCTGAGGTTTCCAGACGCGATAAATCGCGTCTCTACCAATCATATAATTATGTTTTGTATGAATGGGGAACATCCATTTTTAATTATTCGTGAAAATCCGTCCAATCCGTGTCATCCGTGTGCCAATAATGTAATCGCAATTACAATCCCCGCAAATGCCACCTGCGTCCATACATTTACCTTGATAGCTTTGGAAAAATCATCGTAATTCAATTCCCGCGCTTTTTCCCCAATATAGGGTTTCTCCACGATTTTGCCGAAATAGATATTTGGCCCGCCGAAACGACAGCCGAGAATAGCGGCCAATGCTGCCTCCGGATAACCGGAATTGGGGCTACTGTGGCAACGACCGTATTTCTGTACAAAGGAGAATCCATTCCATTTACCTGCAACTAATAGCATGAGCCAACCTGTTAATCGTGCGGGAATGTAATTGGCGGCATCATCCAGTTTGGCAGCAAACCGTCCGAAGAGCATATAACGTTCGTTCTTGTATCCGATCATTGAGTCGAGGGTATTTACCATCTTGTAAGCCAGCATGCCCGGTGCTCCCAGCAGAGTAAACCAAAAGAGCGGGGCAATCACGCCATCGCTGAGGTTCTCTGCCAATGTTTCGAGGGCAGCGGTACGAATCTGGTGCGCATTGAGGTTAGAGGTGTCGCGGCCCACAATCCGGCCCACTTGCGTGCGTCCTTTATCGAGACTTACTTTCAATGCGCGGTTAACGTTGCGTACCTCTTTAATTAAGGTGTGAGCGGCGAGGCAGAAGAATACGATAATTCCCGTCAGTATAAGATATACTATTTCGCTCAGGCTTTCTACCCATTTTAATAAGGCGAAACTACCCAGGTAAATCGTTCCCACGCAAAGCAGGGTGAGCAAAACTCCTTTTGAGAGCCGGTTTTTCCCACGGTTGAGGCGCTTTTCTCCCCATGAGATGGCTTTGCCGAAGCCTACGACAGGGTGCGGCATCCGTTCGGGGTCGCCCATGATTGCATCGAGAACAACACCTGCCAGCAAGGGTAGAATCAGTTCATTTGAGAGTACCATACGGCAATATTTTCGGTTAAAGATTGGTTTTTCTCAGGTGTTTGGGTGCAAAGGCGGATGTATTCGCCTTCGAGACCGCGGAAATTGGTGGCGTCGCGTACCAACAAGCCGTTTTGCAGCAGGTGTTTTTTCAAATCAGATGCTTTCCCTTTCAGTAGTTTCACCAGAAAGAAGGGGGTGTGCGACGGCAGCACTTCGATCTGCCCGATCTGCGCCAATTGCTCTTGAAATAGCTTCGTATCTTCCATCCATTTTGCAATGGGCAGACTTTCCGTAGCGTTTTCAATCAGGAATTTACCGGCCTCAATGGCCATTGAGTTTACACTCCACGGCATTTTCAGGGACGTCAGTCGTTCAATCATGCGTTGTGAACTGATTACGTAGCCTAATCGTAAGCCCGGGATTTTGTGCGATTTCGTCAAGGAATAGACCAGTACCAGATTGGTATGTTGGCGAACGGCCGAAACGCCAAAGCTTTTCTGTAATGTAAATTCCGCATATGCCTGGTCGACAACGAAGGTGGTTTTGGGATATTTTCTCATCCAGTCGGCGATTTGTTTTTTAGAAAAACAGAAACCGTCGGGATTATTCGGCAGGCAAAGCCACACCAAATCGGGTTTGATGCGATGTAAAGTCATTTCGAAATCGGGTTGTTTGGCGAAATGGACCCGATGGGAGTGGATGCGGCAGGCATCTTCGTATTCCGAAAACGAGGGGACGCAAATAAGCGAGGTATGCGAACGAAAGACCTGTGCAATCAGGTAAAAAGCCTCGGTGGAGCCATTGCAGACAAGCAATCGGTTGGCTACAACCCCAATCTTTTTGCCTAAGAGTCTGGTAAACGAATCGGCGTTGGGATCGGGATAACTCATCGTCCCGGGCAATACCTTCGCCAGGTGCGAATATAGCGCAGTCGTTTCAGCCCCAAACCAGACGTTGGAACTGAAGTTGGAATGAATCGTTTCGCTTGATATATAGCTATCGTCGCCGTGACCGTAGATCATTGTGTTTGTTGGTTATTGTCATTGCCGTCAGCTTTAGCTGACGGTTATTAATGTGTTTTTGATAAAAGATTTAGCCAAATCAGAGGGTGTGTTTTGTCTAAAGCCTGTTGATTTGGCTTATCTCATCCATTGCCTGAAGGCAACGGCAATGAAAATGAAACAGATCATTTCATCATTTCATACACCAGCTCCATATTCACGTACTTGCGTACATGGTCGGCCAGTTTATCGTATTGCTCTTCCTTAAATGCTTTATAATCAAAAGCTGTATCCTGCTCTTTTTCTGAAAGCCACGGAGTAATCAATGCGTCGGTGAATTCGCGGTTATCGAGAATGCCGTGCAGGTATGTACCGAGGCAATTGCCCTGGCGGCAACCTTCAGCCTCTCCGTTTTCGAAACGATTGATAGTTTCGGCATCCTGTTTGGTAAGCGTTGAGCGACCGTTATGGATTTCATAACCCTCGCACAACTCTTTGCTTTCTCCGAAATAGAATTTCGATTGACGGGTGATCTTTTCACCGTCCATAGTCGTGGCGATGGGTAACAGTCCCAATCCCGGAATCCGGTGCATATTGCTTTCTAATCCGAGCGGATCTTCGATGGATTCACCCATCATCTGATAACCACCGCAAATGCCGAGGATGGTTTTTCCATTCTTCGCTTCGGTTACGATGGCTTTGGCCAGACCTTCGTCGCGCAATACCGCGAGGTCATGGATGGTGCTTTTTGAGCCGGGCAGGATGATGATGTCGGCTTTGGAAAGCTCTTTGGGATTATTCGTGTAAAAGAGGTGTACACGCGGATCGCGTTCCAATGCGTTGAAGTCGGTAAAGTTAGAGAGATGTTGCAACAATACCACGGCAATGTTCACCTTGCCGTGCATCGCTTCCCGTTGTTTGGTTTGTAGCATCACCGAATCTTCTTCCTCGATGTAAATGTCTTTATAGTAAGGGACAACGCCAACGACCGGAATACCACACAACTCTTCGAGCATCGTTATGCCCGATTTAAATAGTCGAATGTCCCCGCGAAACTTATTGATGAGAATACCCTTCACCCGTTTACGCTCCTCTTCGGTCAGCAACATGATGGTGCCGTACACCGAAGCGAAAATGCCTCCCCGGTCAATATCCGCCACCAGAATTACAGATGCATCGGCATGCGCCGCCATCGGCATATTCACCAGATCGAGTTCTCGCAGGTTGATCTCGGAAATGCTGCCCGCACCTTCCAGCACAATGGGATGGTATTTTTTCTCTAGTCGGTCGAATGCCTCGCAGACTTCCACCCGTAGTCGGGCTTTGTTGTCGGCTTTGAAATATTCTACCGCTTTCTGGTTCCCTATCGCCTTACCATGCAGTACGACTTGCGCCACACTGTCGGCGACGGGCTTCAACAACAGCGGATTCATATCGGTATGACATGGCACGCCCGCCGCTTCAGCCTGAACTGCCTGGGCACGACCGATCTCGAGACCTTCGGGCGTGGCAAAAGAGTTCAGCGCCATATTTTGCGCTTTGAACGGGGCGGGTGTATATCCGTCTTGCTTGAAGATGCGGCAGAAGGCTGCGGCGATCACGCTTTTACCAACGTCGCTGCCGGTGCCGGCAAACATTATAGGGGAAAGTTTTTTCTGTGTCATGACATTAAACAAGTGAACCGGCTGCCCAATCCGGATGCAAAATTAATGTTCGGATTGGGTTAGCCGGTTGGTTTATGGCAGAAAGATCTTTTTATTTATTCAGAAAAACGGTTTTTGATGGATTTACACCAGTTGCAAATGAGTATTTTAATGTTCCATCCTGGCTAAAGCAATACATTTTCCCCGGAGTTTTATAGTCAACAGTTTCTCCTATAAAGATATCTTTGGTGGTTGGGTTAACATCAATGCTATATGGAATTCCTGATATTGTAGAAGAGGTGATAAAGTCTGTATTGGATAGAGTCTTGCTTAAAACATTGTAAGTCAAATACTTTTTGTTTACAACATTCCAGTTTGCATCATAATCATAGCCGTAAAGATAGAGATTGTCACCTTCTACAGCCATATTGTATGGGGTAATACCTGAAATTGTAGTTACATTTTCCGTTGACGCATCAATTCGTTGAAGTGTTACGGGAGTTGTATATCCATAGTCACCCATTGAGATCACATAAAGATTACCATATTTATCAGCTTTTATTTTAGTTGGATTGATTGCAACTTTGATTTTCTTCGTTTCAGTAAAGCTTACAGGATCAATAACTGAAATGGTGCTGTCCGACGATGAATTGGCAACGTATAATTTATTGTTTGCACTGATAATTTGTTCAGGATTTGAGCCAACTGCGATTGTTTTTTCTATGCTTAAGGACGTAGTATCAAGGCGGGCAACATGTCCGTCATAAAGTGAAATATAGACATTGCCATTCAATGATACTAAGCTTCGTGGTTTTCTTGGTTCACTGGATTCGTTGACCATAGAAATTGTTTTTAAAGAAACACCACTGTTTGCATCAATCACTTCTATCAGGCTTGACGTTGAAACTGCAATATAGATTTTCGAACCGTATTTGATCATATCCTGACCGGTATCACCTAACCCACGATTGTTTTTTCCACTGAAGAAATCATTGTAGCTTATTAATGTAGAAAGATTACATAAGGTCAATGAGGCATTATTGCCGTTCATTTTACCCTCGTTTAGCACATACAACCCGTTAGTTGTGTTGGGTAATAACTGCATTACAGTTGCACTTCCAATATTGGGTAAAGTTTGACCAGTTAATAAATCGTCCGCTTTATCACACGATGTAATCAGTAATGCAGAAAGTGCGGTAAAAGTAAGAATGGAAGAGAGTTTACTTGTTTTCATAATTATTTCTTGTTTGTTTATTTAGAATGTTAGAGCGAGCGTGATTCTGTAATTTCGTCTAGGCATCGGGTAATATTGAAGTACCTCATATTGCTTATTGAATAGATTGATGACTTCTCCTGTCAGTTTTAGCTTTTTGAATGATGTTGTTCCGAATACGGAGTGCTCCTGATACCCATTCAGTTTGTTGAACGGATAATTTTCCGTTAAACGACTGCTTACAAAAATAAGATTGTAGCCTATATCATATTGTTTGTATTGGAATGAAACCGATCCTGCCCCCGAGTGCAAAGGAGAATAGGGAATTTGTTTTCCAAAAGTGGCGCTTTGGGGAGTTACATCTTCTGCATGTTGGAACGAATAATTCCCTTTTATCAATAAATTGCTTGATTTGCCAATCGCTTTTTTTGCCCGAAGAGTTACGTCACAACCCACAATGTTCACCTTGCCACGGTTCACCATACTCCAATGAAACAGATCTTTGGGGGTGGCGATAATTTTATCCTGAATATTGTTGTAGTAACCATCCATCGTTATATCCATTTCTGAGAGACCTAAAATATTTGCTTCTGAATAAGTCATTCCCACATTGTACTGATTGGTTATTTCAGGTTTTAATGACGTATTTCCAAAATCCTGATAGTATAAATCATTGAAGGTCGGAATTCTAAAGATATTTTTGTAAAATGCTCTTACACGTAGTTCTTTGTTTGCAAGTAGTTTGTACGAAATACTTGCTGTTGGCGAAAGTCTGTTTCGATTAGGAGCCGCTTGTCCGGTGCGTACCTTTTCGAGACTTAATGTGTAAAGCAGATTTCCAATGATGCTCCATCTGTCGGTGACATATTTCGTAGCCAAATTTGCTAATCCGGTGTTTCGGGTCGGGTAATTAAATGTGGCAAATTTGTTTGTTGAGAATTTCTCCAAGTCGTTGTACCACCAATCCACAGCAGCGGTTGATGATAAACTATTGGTCAGCCGGTAGAGTAGGGATGATGATAGATAAGTTTCGTTCTGATAATATTTTTCATCGCGTTCTCCCTTTGGCGCATTGGCATCATTATAATCTGAATTCAAATCACGAAAAAAACTATATGTGTGGTTGTATTTGGTAACTCCCTGAAACTGTACCTTATTCGAGATCTTATTCTCATAATGAATCTGAGAGAGAAAGCTCTTATCCCACAGTCGCTGCACGCTGTAATCATTGTAAAAGATAACAGCACCTGGCAAGCCGCGTTCCGAATTGTAGTAATTGGCTTTAAAAGAAATATTCTCTTTGGATCTGATGCGATAGATCGCATTCAATTCCGTACGCAGGCTTTGTACATCACTGTTTTTCCGGGTCAGGACTTCTGAAATGCCATTTGCTGAGTTTTGGTTGTAATTTTGAAGAAAACGATATCGTCCATTTGCCCACATACCTTCACCAGACAAATTCAACGCCCATTTTTTACCGAAAGTCCGGTTGAGAAACAATGACGGATTGAATAATCCGAATGAACCGGTTTTAACGGTAGCATTTCCGTGCAATTCGTTTTTACCATTAAATTCAGGTAATTTCGTGTTTAGGCAAAGCACTCCGGCAGATGCAAACATCCGTGCGGATTGGAAAATATCGTTGGGCTGACCGTTATTGAGCGAAACGTCTGAAATATTATCCAGCGAAAAGCGACTCAGGTCGATTTGTCCCGATTGGATATCGCTCAGGATGACTCCGTCGTAACTCACCCCCGTGTGCTGGGCGCCGAGTCCGCGCAGTGAGACCGTTTTCAATCCGCCGATGCCGCCGTAATCTTTCACGGTGACTCCCGCAAAATGTTTTGCCACATCGGTGACATTACCCGCATTCAGACGGCTAAATTCATTTTCGCTGAAAAGCTGAACCGGCATAGCGGCACGAGTCGTTTGTAGGCGATGACCATCAATCCTGACTTCCTGAAGTCGGACTTTAGTCTTTACCGAATCTCTTTCCTCTGCAGAGGAGGCGATCACGGGTAAAGTGCAAAGGCAGAACATAGCAATGTTGCGAAGTGGAAGACGGCGATATGAATTTGTTTGGGTCAAAATAGCTGTGTTTAGGTAACAAGTCACGACTGGTCACAATGACAGCTTTCGGAATAAAAAATGCAACAAGGGCAAAAGAAGTAAATCAGTTTGCGGATGTTTCTCAGCTTTATCCTCGAAAGCTTTTGAACTAACGTTGCCGTGGCAGGTCTTCTGACTTACTTCCGTTGTGGGCGGCCTTCCCGGTACTCGCGTGAGATCCAGTGGCGAAAGTTTTGCCCAAACGTTTGGTGAAGCTTACAGCAGCGGGACTGTTCCGGATTCTCACCGGATTCCCTTTTCATCCTCCTCCGCGAATGCGGGTTCGGAACCAAAGCGGTTGCAAAGGTAAGGATTATTTTCTGAAATCGATAGGCAGACTCCCAAAATCACACCTTGTTTGCTTATATTTGCAACCTAATTTTAGGATTGACAGACTTAAGGATGGAGGTTATTCACATGACTACTCCTAACCTTTTCAGTCACCCTCTAACTTCACAAACAAATCATGCAAGAACCTATACTTTCCGTCGGCATTGTTTCCGACATAGAGATTCCATTTTCGTTTCAGGGAGAATATAAAACAGGTGGCTTGGGAGAATCTCTTTCCGGTGATTTTACAGCTTATATTATCGATGGCAAAATTATTTTCAACGGTAATTTCTACGATGAATTGACGTTTCGCCCCGCTTCAGATGATGCTTATTTTACCTTGAAAGAGGTAATTATCGGTATAGGATTCCATTGGGAGCGCAAAGAGGTGCTGTCGTTTCGTGGTTCGCTTAAGCTTATTATTGAAGGTGAAAAGCTGACGGCGATCAACCTGATTCCCGTGGAGGAGTATCTGAAAAGCGTGATTTCGTCAGAGATGAGTGCGACGAGTTCGATGGAATTGCTGAAAGCGCACGCGGTGATTTCGCGCAGTTGGCTACTTTCGCAATTGGCCAAGAAGAACGATTTGGCGATCAATCCGGTGAAATATGTTTCCGATACACAATCTGAAAGCGAATGGATTAAGTGGTGGGATCGCGAAGATCACACGTTGTACGACGTTTGTGCCGACGACCACTGTCAACGTTATCAGGGAATCACGCGCGCATCTACGCCTTTGGTCGTTAAGGCCGTTGAGGCAACCCGTGGAGAATTACTGATGTTCGGCGATGCTATTTGCGACGCACGTTTCTCAAAATGTTGCGGTGGCGTACTCGAAAAATTCGACAATTGCTGGGAGCCTGCTTCGCATCCTTATTTACAGAAAGTATTTGATCGAGCTGAAAATTCCATTTCCGAAACTCCCGACCTGACCATTGAAGCTGAAGCTGAAACCTGGATTCGCACTTCCCCCGAAGCATTCTGCAATACCCACGATAAAAAGACCCTTTCGCAGGTACTCACCAATTACGACCAAGAGACCACCGACTTTTATCGTTGGAAAGTTTCTTATTCGCAAGCTGAAATATCCGATTTGCTTCGTCGTCGCACCGGCATTGATTTTGGTGAAATTATCGACCTGCAACCGGTAGAGCGCGGAGTTTCGGGGCGATTAATTAAGCTTTGCATTGTCGGCTCGAAGAAAACGTTGGTGATCGGCAAAGAGTTACTGATTCGCAAAGCGTTGTCGGAATCGCACCTTTACAGCTCTGCTTTTGTGGTTGATAGAGCGGTGGGTGAAAATAATATTCCTTCCAGTTTCACTTTAACCGGAGCAGGGTGGGGGCATGGCGTGGGCCTTTGCCAGATTGGTGCAGCCGTGATGGGCGAAAAAGGCTACTCTTATCGTGATATCTTGCTGCATTACTATCGCGATGTGGTTTTGGAGAAAAGATATTAGGAGGCAGCCCCACCCCAGCCCTCCCCGAAGGGAGGGGGTAAGACGCAAGCAGAATTATAAGAAATATAAACCAACCAATAATATAAACCTCGCATTCCAACTCTCTCCCTATCGGGGAGGGTTGGGGTGGGGCTGATAACTATGAAAAAATCTCAATCTCCCTGGTCGTGGATTCCCTCGCTTTATTTTGCCGAAGGACTGCCTTATGTTGCCGTAATGGTTGTGGCCGGTATTATGTACAAACGGTTAGGGTTGGACAATGATACGATTGCCGTTTATACAGGTTGGTTAAATCTCCCCTGGGTGATTAAGCCCTTCTGGAGTCCCTTCGTGGAAATTTTCAAAACGAAACGTTGGTGGATTGTCATGATGCAGCTTTTTCTTGGCGTCGGACTTGCGGGAGTTGCTTTTTCGCTCACTACGACCGTTTGGGTGCAGATGACCTTTGCCTTTTTGTTTTTGGTCGCCTTTTCATCGGCGACGCACGATATTGCCTGTGACGGATTTTATATGCTGGCGCTTCCTGCACACAATCAGGCAGCGTTTATTGGCATCCGCAATACCTCATACCGTATTGCGATGATAACCGGGCAAGGTTTGTTAGTCATGTTAGCCGGCTACATTGAGCAGACGACGCACAACCTCAAATTGGCATGGATGATCGTTTATGGCATTTTCACCGGACTCTTCGTTCTACTGTTGGCTTTGCATAAGTTTTCGTTGCCAAAACCGGACGGTGACCAACTATCTGAGGCACGATCTGTGAAACTTATCCTGGGAGAGTTTGGCGAAACCTTTATCAGCTTCTTCAAGAAAAAGCAGGTGTTTGCCTCTCTTTTATTTATCCTGGTTTATCGTTTCGGTGAAGCTCAAATCTCGGTGATTGGTAAACTTTTTATGTTGGATGAAAAAATATCAGGCGGGCTCGGACTGAGTACCGAAGAGGTGGGGTTTTTATACGGAGTCGTATCCGTTGCTTTTTTGCTTTTGGGTGGAATTCTCGGAGGAGTTGTCATTTCCCGAAATGGACTGAAATTCTGGCTTTGGCCTATGGCCATTATGATTAATGTACCTCATTTGACCTATGTATATCTGTCGCAGGTGCATCCGGACAGCTTTTTTGCGATATCTACCTGTGTGGCCATCGAGCAGTTTGGCTACGGATTCGGATTTGCAGCCTTTATGGTCTATCTGATGTATTTTTCCGAAGGGAAATACAAAACTGCGCATTACGCCATTTGTACCGGATTTATGGCATTGGGCATGATGCTGCCAACCATGGTCGCCGGAAGATTGCAGCAATGGCTTGGCTATCCTGATTTTTTCCTTTGGGTAATGTTTTGCGCCGTATTTACCTTTATCGGCGTAGCTGTTATAAAAGTGGATAAAGAGTTTGGGAAGAAAAAAGAGTAAAGACAAAAGACTGGAGACAAAAGAAAAAAGATAAAGAAAAAGATAATGGAGAAATTAAAACAACTTTTTGAAAACTACTTTGGCGAACCGCTGAAGACTACTGAAGCGATACCCGGTTCGGGATCAAACCGATTTTATGTCCGCATGATTGGTGATAAAAACAGGTGCATCGGCACTAAAGGCGAATCAAGCGTTGAAAACGAAGCCTTTATTTATCTCGCTCAGCATTTCAACGGAAAAGGACTTCCTATACCTGCATTGTATGCTGTATCAGAAGATCGGATGCACTATATTCAGCAGGATTTGGGCGATCTCGCCCTGTTTGATTATGTAGCCAATGGTCGGGAAACGAATAACTATTCGGCAGAGGAAAAAGAGATTCTCTGCAAAACGATGGCCGCATTGGCCGATGTGCAGGTGAAAGGTGCGGAAGAGTTAGATTACTCGGTATGCTTTCCTCGTGCTGAGTTTGACCGCCGTTGCATTTTCTGGGATCTGAATTACTTCAAATATTGTTTCCTTCGTCCTTACGGTGTTGCATTTAGTGAAAATGCGCTGGAAGATGAGTTTGAAACGATGGCCGATATTCTCGATGCTGAGGTGAATGACGTTTTCCTATATCGTGATTTCCAGTCACGCAATGTGATTGTGCGAAACGGTGAACCTTGGTTTATCGATTTTCAGGGTGGTCGTCGCGGACAGGTTTATTACGATGTGGCATCTTTTATTTGGCAGGTTGAGGCTCATTATTCGACTGAAATGACTGATTTACTCATCAATGCTTACCTGACCTCGTTGCGTAAATATCGTCCGGTGGATGAAGCCGCTTTCCGTCAACGTCTGAAACATTTCGCACTGTTCCGCCTGTTGCAGGTGTTGGGTGCAGGTGGTTTCCGTGGATTGATTGAGAAGAAGCAATATTTTATTGACATGATTCCAAAAGCGATTCGCAATATCAATTCGTTGATGGGAGAGGAGGGATTAAAAGAATATCCTTATTTGAGTAATTTACTGAAAGATCTAAACTAAATAACGGCCCCACCCCGGCCCTCCCCGAAAGGGAGGGAGAAAGACGCAAGTGCAGTTTCTTTCTCCCCTCCTTAGGAGGGGTCGGGGGAGGCCTCTCCATATTATGAAAGCCCTAATATTTGCCGCGGGTCTTGGAACCCGCATGAAGCCCTTTACGCATTCGATGCCAAAAGCAATGATCCCCGTGAATGGCAAACCGTTGCTCCAAATTACCATCGAAAAGCTTAAAGCTGCCGGATTCGATGAAATCATTGTCAATGTGCACCATTTCGCCGATCAGGTGATTCGTTTTCTGGATGAAAATAACCGTTTCGGTATTCGCATAGAGATTTCCGACGAGCAGGATATCCTGCTGGAAACCGGAGGAGGCATTCAAAAGGCTTCCTGGTTTTTCGACGATGGAAAACCGTTTCTTGTGCATAATGTGGATATGCTCTCGGATGTCGATTTGGCAAAGATGTATCAACACCACCTCCAATCGAATGTAGACGCAACGTTATTGGTGAAAGAGGTAGATGCCGACCGCTCTCTTTTATTTGACGAAAATGGAATGATGAAAGGATGGACCAACAGTGTCACCGGTGAGGTGAAGTCTCCCATTGCCGGATTTAATCCGGCTGATTATAAGAAATACTCTTTCGGGGGAATTCATATCCTATCACCTTCTGTTTTGAGCGAAATGGATAAATGGTCTGGTAAATTCTCGATTATCGACTATTATCTTTCGATAGCCGGGAAAGCAAAACTTCAGGCCTATTTGCAGAATGATTGTTATTTGCTCGACGTGGGTAAACCCGATGCTATCAGGCAAGCCGAAGCATTCTTGAAATAAAGGAATAAAAAAAGACCGCTGCCGGAGAATTGATCCGGGTAGCGGTCTTTTTTATATCATTATAGGTCCTTTTTTATAGTCTTTTTTATATGCATCAGAGTGAAGAAAAATATTATCAGGAATCCGCCAATAAAACCACCAAGAATTATTCCTTTCGCTTTACCTAATCTGGTTTTTTCAAGAGGAAGAATCGGGGAGTCAATAACCTGAACCAGCGGGGTTTCCCTTCCCAGATTAATTTTCATAATCTCCAGATTCTTTTTCATTTCCATGTAGGTAGCGGCAGCTACTTGCATATCGGTTTGTTTTTTTATCATGCCAATTCCGGCCGAGGGTCTTACAGCGTTAAGTAGATTATCCGCCATATGTGCTCTTTGTGAGACTGCACTTTCATATTCAGCTTTGACGGAATCAGTCTGATGTTTTAGTACATTATAGTTCTGGCGAGTTATTTTTGTTTTAGTTTCAACGTAAAAATCGGTGGTCTCACGCATGAGATTTTCAACGAATAGTTTCGAGAGAGTTTCGTTTTCTGACACAAATGAAATATCGCCGATACTCAGTTTCTTGCTTCTTTTCGCTGCGCTTAATAATGGTTTTTTGAGAATCTCTACACATACTTTCTGAAGGATACTGTCTTGTGCGCGAGAGAAAGATTGCCGGGATTGTTTGACTGGAAATTGAAGATCACGAATTTCTTTTAATTTGTGATCTTTCCAGTTATCGCTAAGATCGTATGTTTTGATATAGAGGTTTAGCAGATTGTCTGTTTTTCCGTTTATAGAGGTAGGACAAAGAAGTGCCTTCTCAATGATAGATCGGGATGTCAGTAATTCAAATAAATTGTCTCCCCCAAAAGCACCGCCGGAAGATCCTCCTACCGAGAATCCGAACTGACTGGCAATGCTTGATAGTCCGCCTGTTTTTTCATCATCTTGAGTCGCGAAAGATAAAGTGGCGGTGTATTTAGGTTTTATCAATAATGAAGCGGTTAATCCTGAAGCAGCGCATATGAGAATAAATGCCAGCGCATAGTATTTATTTTTCAATATTGATTTTTTGATCTCAGAGAGATGATCAATTATTTCTTTTAAAGAAACGCCATCGTTATCTATATCTTGTTCCATGTTGTAATGTGATTATTTTCTTATTAGTAAGCCAATAGGCTAATGTTTAAACCGATTCGTTTTATGCTGAAGTAGTTTATGCTATCTGAATAAACTTATTATAATCGCAGCAACAGATACAATACTAGTTGTGATACCGATAGTTTCAGCGGTTGTCATACCTTTTTTAAGAATCTTTTCCGGTACAACGATTTTGGAACCGGGTTTTACTTTGGGGTAGGATTTAATGCCCAGAAAACTGGAGGTCACATCGACTGAACCGTTGGCGTGGATCACATACGATTTTCCGGCTTTTGCCAATGCCCCAAATCCACCGGCATTATTTATATAGAATTTGAGTGATTTCCCTTTCTGGTACCGCACAGATGTCGGTCTCAATACTTCACCCGAAACTTTGACAGTTTCCAATGATTTGGGGATAGATAATACATCGCCTGCTTCCAGTTTTAAGTCATAGACAGAACCCGGTTTTCTGAGGATTTTTTCCAGATTGATAGCTACAATATCAGAGCCGTTTATCAGTTCTTTTTTCATACTGAGCGAGTCCTCGGCATTGTATTTTTTGACGATCTTTGATGTAATGCTGCCTGATATTTCTTCCAGCATTTTCTTTTCCGATTCCGTTTTCTCGGTTTGACGGATTAAGAAGGCTCCCTCCGGATAGGCATAATTACTCAGTCCGCCCGCTTTTTGCAGTAGGTCGGAAATTCGCTGGTTATTTGAAGTTAAAACGTATGCCCCCGGCGCTTTTATTTCCCCCTCAATTTTTACCTCTTTTGTGTCTTCAAAGCCGAAGATAGGGCGCACGATTACGCGGTCTTCCCGCTTTAGTTTGAATAGTGCCGCATCTGCCAAATCCAGATTTTTACCCATTTTGATTTTAAAAGATTCAGCTTTGTTGATATTTTCATTCAGTATATTTACGTCGGTGATCTGTCTGAATACCTCAATTTCGTTAATATCTGCCTTGTTTTTAAATCCATTAGCCAGTAGAATCAGATCTTTCAGGCTCATTCCTTCGGCAAATTTATATTGGTTAGGTGAAATAACTTCGCCTGAAATATAGACATTGTCTTGTTCCTTCATTTCCAGGGCAGACGCAATGTATATGCTGTCATCCCGTTGAAGTATCAGGTCGCCGGTGTTGTTCAATACGTCTCGTGGTGAAAAAGAGGCCATTTCGGAAAGACCGTTGATGTTTCTGCGGAATATTACGGCGCTGTTAACAAACGCATCTTCTTTCAGGCCATCTGCTTTTTGTATGAGATCTTTTACTTTCATGCCACCGGTTAGCGCAAAAGCACCCGGGCGATAAACAGCGCCGCTGATTTGTACGCGGTTTACGTAACGGTTCAATAGCTCACCTACATTATATTCATCTCCGGCTTCAGTCTTAAAAGATTTAAGATCTGTGTACAATATATCGATAATCGATTTTTCTTTCAATGTATTACGTGAGGCCGTGATACGTTCCCGGTAGGCTTTTTCAGTGAATCCTCCGGCAAAATCAATCAGATCTTTGAGAGTTTCTCCTGTTTTCATTTCAAAAATTGCCGGATTCTTTACCTCTCCGCTTATAGAAACCCGGTTGCGATAAGGCAGCACCTTGATAGCATCCTGGTCGTGCAGGCGTAGGTTGCTTTGCTTACCATATACAATAAAGTCGTAGATGTCGATGGTGGCTATTACTTTACTGTTGCGAATAACCTGGATATCGCGAAAGGATCCGCTCTCTTTAGGTCCACCGGATTGATATAATGCATTGAAAACAGTTGCCAATGACGGGATGGTATATGATCCCGGGTACACAATCTCTCCGATTACATTCACCGTAATGCTGCGGATATCGCCTAATGCGATGCTGACGAAGGTGTTACCGGCTGAGATCCCTCCATATATAGTGGATAATTTTGCTCTGATTACCCGTTTGGCTTCGGCAATGGTTAAACCTCCTACGGTAACCATACCCAGATTAGGAATGCGTATTTTACCTTCAGGGCTGACATTTACTTTGTGGCTGGCTTCTGACATGCCGTAAATGTCGATGAGTAGTTCGTCATCCGGACCCAATACGTAGTCCTGAGGAGTAGCAAGTCGAAGGTTAGGCTCAAAGGTCAGGTTCACATCTTTAAAGATGGAAGCTCCGAAAATCTGAGGTTTTGAAGCTTTGATCGATTTTTCTTTGCCTAAATTAGATTCGCTATTTTTTGCTTTTTCAATGTCAGTGCCCTCATCGTCTTCCAACTCATTAGTGAACGAAATATGTTTCTTGACTCCGCCTTTTTTATCGTTGTATTTGATCAGTCTCTTTTTGAGTTTGGTAACCTCCTCTTTGGATGCTCCTTTTGCTGCTGCATACTGATCCAGTTGGTTCATCGAAACTCCTTCCGATTGCATTTTTGTCATCATTTCTTCTATCTGATTATCAGTGAGATCATCAGTGTTTAAATTTTTCAATAAATCTAACGACTGAGCTTGCAGTGTATAAATACAAAGGAAGGCCCAAAATAAACATGCTAGTTTTTTCATAAAATCCGGGATATTTTTTTTCAAAACACATTCTTAGAATGTTGAAAGAGATATTTTATTATGGTTATTTTTGTGAGAATTTAGATCTGAATATTTGTTGCTAGATGATGTGAAACCAACTATGTTTGATTTGACTCTAAAGATATATAGCGTCTTAGCTGATCGATTGTGTAAATTAAAAATTGCCTGGAGGGATTTATTTGCCGCCGGTTTGATAAAATAGCAGTAAAGTATAATACAGTACTTCTGCATTTTATAATACCGGTTTGCTGTTGAATCATAAATTTTACTTCGTACAGGGACTTAAGAAACATATAAATATTTTTATTACACTTAATCTTTTTGTCGAACAACGGCTGCAAATTTAAGACAATTTTCTCGTTTCTAAACTATATATAATGACTGGATATTCTTTTATCTCATCTCCAAAGGTTATTATAAAGCATGATGTTTCCGGATTTAGTCTATTTATATTACTCCGGGATTATCAGCCTTCGACCAATGACATTTGTTTCTCCCTGTAATTATAAATCTTACGTTTGTGGATTCAATTCTATATTATTGTGGTAGATACGACGTAGTTAGAGCCTTTTTATTTAAGTTAGAGCCGGCTTATATCTTATTGTTTATGGAGGGTAAGGAGGTTTCAGCATTTTATTCAATGGCATTAGTCAGATAATGATAGTCTTTGAATTACTATTAAAGATATTTTTAGTTGACCTTTTTTGTCGGATATTTGTTGTATTTAATGTGCTTTCTTTGCTTTTATGCTTAGAAATAAACTTATAGTCAGCGAAATTTATAACGATAATATATTAGATTTCGTATTTACTCTTAAAGAAAATTACCGTTGTTGATCATGTATTATTTTTGAATGTCATTTATTTGTTGATTTCGGTATTAAAACCATCAATTTGAAGCAGGATTATGAAACGAGCATGCACTGTTATTCGTCTATGAGAATAACAATCCTTGCGATACCGATAGCTATCGGTACCATGTGTAGCTAAAATGAAAAATAATTTTTGACACATGAATAAATTATTAATAGCTTTAATTCTTATCTTTTTTATCTCTTGTCAAAAAGAGTATGATCTCGATTTGCGGGGTAAGTGGCAGGTAAAGTATGAAAATCGTTCCGGTATTACGTATGCCGTGGATACAATTTTCTATAATTTTGATAATAATGTTCTTGCTATTCAGGCTATTGTAGAAACGTCGAAGATAAAAGTGGTATATGGTACATTTACACAGATGGGTGATTCTATAAGATTAGAATTCTTAGATCCGGATCTTATCAGTTATCTTCAGACAAATCCATGTTTTGGCTGGACTCAGAATGATGTCAGCCGCACATTTAAAATTGAGAAACTGAATTCAACCACTTTGCATATTCGAGATTCCCGAAGAGAGTTGATTCTTGAAAAGTTTTAGGCTTATACGTAAGAAGTACGTCGGTTGAGTTAATTATGTATTTTTTTATATAGTTCCGAGTCATGAAAAAAGTGTGTGCCGCGATTATTATCATTATCCTCCTTGTGTATAGTTAAATAATTATTGATAAATGAATAGAATCTGCATAACAGCCATTTTTGTCTGTTACAATTTGTTTTCATTTCTGCTTTTTGGTCAAGCTGAATATCTCATCGAATCACAGAGTGTAGTATCTGGCGGTGAAAATGCTCCGTTCTGGTTGGTAAGCAATCGGCAGGGTTTGTCATCTTTGGAAAAGAATAACACCTATATGCGGACGGGGATTTTTCACGATTTGATGCAAGACAAAAAGTGGAACTTCGGTTATGGTCTTGATCTGGTCGGTGCTGCTAATTATAATTCCAACTTTATTCTGCATCAAGCGTATGTCGATCTCAAGTACCGGAAACTGCAATTGACTATAGGTAGCAAAGAAATATCTGGCATTCTCAAAAATAGTCGTTTAAGCAGTGGCGGAATGAGTTGGTCTGGAAATGCAGCCCCGATTCCTCAGCTGAAAATTGGTCTTCCTGAGTTTGTTTCTTTTTCGTGGTTAATGAAAAACCGGCTGAAAATCAAAGGGGATCTTTCTTACGGATGGTTTACCGATGGAGATTATCAGAGAGAAAATGCCCGGATTCCCGCTTATTGGGATGATAACCGTTACTATAATACTGATGTGCGTTATCATCATAAAGCATTGCTACTTCAATACGATTTTAAGAGCAGTCCCTGGAGCATGATATTAGGTTTGGAGTCAGAGACTCAGTTTGGAGGAAAAAGGTATTCATATCATGAAGAAGCTAATGCAATAGTGGCCGAGAAATCGCCCGCTTCCCTGAAGCATTATCTGATGGCTTTGATTCCGATGCCGGGTGATCAACAAAGTGTGGGACCAGATCAACAATATATGTATGGTAATACGCTGGGCAGCTGGCACCTGGTTTTATCGTACCATCAGGCAGATTACGAGCTAAAAGGCTATCTGGAGAATTATTTTGATGATTTCTCGGGGATGTCTAAGCAGAATGGTTTCGATGGATTGTGGGGGATAGAATATAATAAGAAAGGACAAGGGGTAACGGGCGTTGTACTGGAATACTTGCAGACCACCAATCAGAGTGGTCCTATTCACTGGGCGCCGGATGATCACGCCGGTACCGTTCAAAAGAAAGAGGCTACCGGCAATGATGATTACTACAACAACTTTTTTTATACCGGATGGTCAAACTATGGCATGGCGTGTGGTAATCCGCTTCTAACATCTCCCGTCTATAATAAAGATGGAATTCTCCGTTTCGAGAACAATCGGGTTAAAGCTTTTCATTTGGGAGCAAATGCTCAGATGATACAGCAGTGGTCTGTGCGATTACTAGCCACTTACAGTAGAGGATGGGGACGACACTATTTTCCCTTTACTGAAGTGAAGAGTAGTCTTTCTACCTTGCTTGAAGTTAATTACTCTCCGGTAAAAGGCAGGGGATGGCAATTCTCTCTCTCAGGAAGTAGTGATCACGGTTCTCTTTACGGGGACAATCAAGGTCTCTGTTTAAAGATAGGAAAGAGGGGAGTATTATTTGGTGAGTGAAGTAATCAAAACATATTGAAAATCTCCTTTTTATTTGGGGTGTTTAAGTGTGTTTATTCTATAATACCAAATCCTCCGGGCTGTTGATGCTCCGGAGGATTTGGTATTATAGAATCTAATTATCTAAACTACTGAATTGTCTCAGCTGATGGTTCATATTGAAAGCATTTCACTGTTTCAAAAAACGGTTGGTTTTTGTCTTTTTCCGAAAGCTTAATGTCTTCATGGGGAATAATCCAGTCGATATTCAACGCAGGATCGCACCACAATACTCCACCATCGTATTCCGGGCTATAATAGTTGTCACATTTATAAGCAAACACAGCTGTTTCACTCAATACGACAAATCCATGAGCAAATCCCTGTGGAATCCAAAGTTGACGATGGTTATCTGCTGAAAGAATAGCCGATGCATGTTTGCCATAGGTAGGGGATTCGATGCGTAGATCTACTGCCACATCGAGCACTTTACCTTCGAGACAGCGCACCAGCTTACTTTGGGTGTAGGGATTGCGTTGGAAATGCAGTCCACGCAATACTCCATAATCTGATTTCGATTGATTATCCTGTACGAAATTTATTTTCCCTACCTCTTTCTCAAAAATATCCTGACGAAACGATTCGAAAAAATACCCCCTACTGTCTCCAAAAACCTTGGGTTCGAAGATTAGCACTTCGGGAATGTCTGTTTTGATGATTTTCATGTGTTTATTTTCTGATTTGAATGTCTGCTCAGGGGCTAAGCTAGCTTTGTGGGAGCATCAATACTGAGTTTTTATGCTGTCAATTTATTCATAATATCCGCATTTGCGCGTGCAAAGAAAGACTTTCTCAAGACGTTCCTATTGTTGCTGGCAGGAATTCCGTAAGCCTTCGGCAAAGTACATTATACCTGTTTAGCTTTGATGATTTTATAAATAGGGAATAGTTTTGACGTCATTGTAATTGGCTGTGTCGAGACAGTGTTCAATTCACAGAATAATTAAGATTTCTTTTATTTGATGAGTAATCCGATTTTTTTCGGAACACTTCTTTAAATAGTTGTTTTCCCAATTTCTTTCTGAAAGCGTATTGTTCAAAAGTTTCATGCTGATAGTCAAAATCATCTTGCCAAATATAATTGGGTGAAACATAGCAATAGGTTGATTGAGCTAACATACTGCTACTATTATTTTCATATTTCAGCGATTGTAGAGATGGTGCCAGGCAGGTGATTTTACGGGAATGACATTCTTTAATTACTTTACCAATAGTAAGGTCATATTTTAGAACTAAGCTTTCTATCGAGAAATCGGAATAGGCAGTGTCTCCCATTTTCTGGATTGGCCTTAATTGAATTATATCAATTGCATATGAGCCAAATTGATTGAAAAAATCAGCCAGTTCATCAAGGTTATCATTATTAATAGTGTAATTGATCCTTACATTAAAATCCTGAAATTCATTTTTTAATTCAGTTACAGCCTCCAGTAAACTTGTAAATTTCTCATAAGAGGCATTGGTCATCAGCTTTTCATAAGTTTCTTTGTGTACACCGTGTAAAGAAAGTGTTATTTCGTTCAGTCCGATCTCAATCCATGTTTTTAGAGTTTGCTTATCCAATAGGTTACCATTTGTAGTTAATGAAATATATGGAACTCCCCGTTGTTTTGCCAGTGTTATTATTTCGTGATTGTATTTATAAAGTGTCGGTTCTGCTCCGCATCCAATCTGAAGTTTTAATGCGCGATGAAACAGTGCATCAGCCAATCTAATAAGGTTTTCTTTAGGAAAAACGCCTTGCATTTTTTTTCTTTTCTCAATATCACTAAAGTAACACATCTGGCAACGCAAATTACAACTTAATGAGGGGTCAAAGAAAATAGCTAAATAGCGTCTCCGTAAAAGATGCAATAAGTATATTCCGAAGCTTTTTATTCGATAGTTTTTGATCAGGTTGTTATATTTCAGGAGTTTATATATGTACTTCATTTGGCTGTATTTTTGTTAATGTGTTATTCTGTGATTTTGTTGGTTGTAAGTTGAATTGGATCTTTTTTAGAATATAAAATGAAGTATCGTATTTATGTTATGTGTACTCAGTTTGAAATTCTATCGTTTGTATTTTATTTTAAGACTTAGTCCGGTATTGTTACCATACAAGTCACCTCTGTCGAAAGCACCTGCTAGAGAAAACTGCCATCTATTTAGTCTTTCAGGATTATAGTGCAGTTCGGCTAATGTCATATAATCATTTGTGATATCGCTGAATGGACTATCATAAGTTCCCCATCCTCTTGAGTATGTAGAAATGATTTTAGTACTCCACTCTTTGTTGAATAATGCATATATTCCAAAATGAATAGCCTTTACTCTATTGTTGAGTGGCACTTTTGAATAATTATTATAAATTGGAGATGTAAGTAGTGGATTTCCATTAATCATTCCCCAATGAGCCCATATACCATTAAATTCACTTTTGTAATAGCCATCATTCCCTTTAGGTGATTCAACAACCAATTGTGTCCCGGGGTGGTCATGAATAACCCAATTGACGGGCCCACTTTGATCGGTAGTTTGCAAATACTCCAAAACTATACTGGCTATTCCTAGTCTCTTATCAGTCCGTTTATATTCCAGGCCCCAAATTCCATCTAATCTATTCTGTTTTGCCATTCCTGAAAAATCATCAAAGAAGTTTTCCAGGTAAGCATTCAATCTGAAATTTTTTGCACGGTAAGTCTGCATAATATGCCAACTTCCACGTGAGCTTCCAAGCATATAAAGCTTATCAGCATCTGAGCTTTTACTATCTCCCTGGCAAAAAAAGTTTATCAGAAGGAATTGTTTAAGATCTTTACGGTAGCCTCCAAATTGGCCGTGTGTTTCTAAACCAATAGAAGTAGACCATTGTGTTTGTGGATAATTATATTGAAGAATTAGAGTTTTGTTATGGTAATAAACGTTATTAATGCTACTCCCTACGTGTTTTTTTATATATTCCGCATCAGTAAATATACCATATGACAGAGCAGCGTTCACTTTTAGTTGATTGTGTAGTAACCATGGGAAGCTCAAATATCCATCTGTTTCCAGACGGGCCTGAGGGATAGGTCTTGCATTTCCTGACCAGGATAATCCCCCGCTACTTAACTCCGGATTTTTTAATATTCCCCATCGCTCTTTGCTCCCTATTGATAAAATAAATTTTTTGTATCGGATATCCCCATAGAGTTGTTGTATAAAGAAGCCCGATGGGTAATTCATTGCTTCGACAACATCCAGGCCTAATCTGTAATCCCATTTGCTCGAATCGCTCATTTCACGTAATAACCCAGCTCTTATATAGGCATTTTCATTTTTCAGAGTTGAAATACCTTGTCTGTTATTTACTAACCAAAATGAATTTTGTCCATTATTCGTAGTACATTCAGTTGTTATAGTTGTCTGAATTTGTGCAGGAGTTTTTATCTGACAAAATAAAATGACAATAAATATGATGACATTTGCCTTTTTCTTTATAGTTATTAGGTTTCTAAAATTGCTGAAATAATATCTGATAGATAGTTTTCTATGTCTCATAGATATTTTAATATGAATGAAATTTTAATGTACTATACTGATCTCTCAGATAAAGCCAATTGTTTGTTAGTTTGATTATATAAAAACTTTTATACGAATCTGTCCATCCTGAGTATTTCATATCGAAAAGAGCTTGTCTTTGTACACTATCTTCAAAAATAATGCATAAAGAATCGTTCTTTTTGTAGTACCGGCCAAAAGCTGTACCACTTTGATATTTGATTTGAAATACATGATCCTGAAAACTATAATAAAAAGGACTTTCAGGAATTGAGTCTTTTCCGTTTTTGATAATATTTTTTAATTGCCACTGTCCTCTAAATTGATTCTCATAGTCATTACAGCTTGTGAATGTCAATATTAAAATAAACACAAAATACAAATTTCTCATTGCGCAGTAGTAGAATGTATTATTATAGTTTTTTTGTTCAGAATGTGAGTTGTAAATTGTCTATTATGTTTGCTATTTATTTCTCAATTCAAGATTTTTTTATTTATAACTATAAGCTGTGGAATTTTAAATAGCACTTTAGCCGGTAATGCGATATAAGGATTAAGATCATGATGTCTGTACACCCTTACGTCTTCTGCCCATTTTACAAGCGTTTTTCTGATGCTTGTACTGGCTCCGCCAATCTTCATTTTAACTAAATAATTATTGAGATAATGTGTTTTTATTTTATGTTTATACATATACCTCGTTAAAAGCTCAGAGTCTGCAGCAATTCGGAAGGTTTCGTCATATAAACCATATTTATCTAAGATCTCCTTTCTAAAATAGGTTGTTGTATGTAATGGTAACCAACCTCTTCTGAAGAGGTGTCGTTTTTTAGGTCCACTTATCCAGGTGCGCACAATATGTTGAGGTGAGTCCGGGATTACAAATATACCATTCCCATATACCATATCAGGTTTGTGCGCTTTAAATGCTTTTACAATCCTGGATATCACATGTGTATCATAATATTCATCATCAGAATGTATAAGTCCGATGATGTCACCTGTTGCAGCTCGTATTCCTTTGTTAATAGCCTCATACATTCCATGATCAGGTTCTGAGATAAATGTTGTGAGCTTTTCTTTGTATTCCTGAATTATTTCGACAGATCCATCAGTCGAAGCTCCATCTATAATAATATATTCAATATTTGGATAATCTTGCGATAATACACTTTCAATAGAACTTCGGATAGTCTTTGCTCTATTGTAGCAAGTCGTTATAACGGACACTTTCATGAGATAGCATGTGTAAAATATATGTAATTTAAATGACTCCTGGTTATTTCTGTTCACTGTTGATTATTAAAATCGTTACAGTTTATTTGATATTTCTCCAGGATGAAATTCTTGATTAACTCTTTATTGTTTCCGCAATGCTTGTAGATCTCTTCCAGTTTTACATCTGTTAATGTTCTATACCACAAACATTGAAAGAAGTTCCAGAGTAGTCCTTCTTTTCCATCTAAAAAACCAAATTTAAAAAAATATCTATAGCAAAAGAAAAAAAATGCTCTCCAATATAATGGCATTGATGAATATCTTTTTTTTAGGCGTTTCTTTTTTTGTGCGTTATTGTCTAACAGATTGTTGTTATCAATTCTATTGAACAGATCAAGTTCCTGGTTTAAAAGCTCAATAACTTCTTTATTCGAATAGTCGTTGTTGTGTTTGTTGATCCAATATGAAATTATGCTTTTGTTGTCATCAATTATTTCGTAAGGAAGATCAACTGCTACGCCATTTAACAGGTTTACGTGTTCGTCAAGCCATCTGTTTTCCATTTCAACATTTCCAACTTTGAATACCCTCATTGTAGTTTTAGGGTATTCGCCACTATATCTCATCCATTTTCCCATGAAATGAATTCTGCGAATTAAAGTGCAACCTGATACATTTTCGGGCAAAGAATCCAGATGCTTTTCCAGATTTTCGATGCAATTATTCATAAAGTATTCATCAGCATCTAATCTTATAGCCCATTTCGTCTGAACAATTGATTTATCTATCGCCCAGTTGATTTTTTTTGAGAAATTGCTTGATGCAGTCCATTTATATTGATAGATCTTAACTCCATAAGATTTTGCAATTTCTATTGTGTTATCTGTTGAATCACTGTCAATGACTAATACATTAGGGGTAAGTTTTAATGCACTTTTTATTGCTCTTTCTATATGGATTGACTCGTTTCTTGTTGGTATTATTACTGTAATATCTGACATCTTATAATGTGTTATATAGTTATGCGTATAAATACATAATGCCTGCCATAAAAATTCTTTATCCCCAATTAAGACGTAAGCAGGTATCTTTTTACGATCTTTCTAAAGAAAATCACTCCAATATCTTTTATTTTGATTGGGATTTGCATATTTCTATAGTAGGAAATGAAACTGACATTATTTCTGAAATAGGAAGATGAACTTAATGTTTTACATACTTTCCATTGCCAATCAAAATCTTCTAAAGAAACTGATATAAATGAATTGGAAGCCCATGTTAATTGTTCTACAGTTGGGTTTTTACCAAAGAAAATTGTTCCGTTTCGAAGATTATCCCATTTCCTTTTTATGTAATGTTCCGGATATCTTGTTAGTGCATATGCTGCATAAGTTTCAAACTCACTAAAGCCGGATAAATTGATATATTTTTGAGGTACAGAATAAAGAATTTTCTCCCAGAAATATTGACCTTTTAAATTGGAATTACTTTCGATTTCATTTATAAGGCTTTTCATTATGCTTGTATTAAATAGCATATGTTCACATATATAGGAAGAGCCGTCGTTTGTTAAGGGTTTATCTTCCAGTAAATTATGTAAAGACCCCCAATAGCAATTGTCTGATTTTACATAGTCTCTATATGATAAATAAGGCTGGCCATTATTGTTGAAAAATTCAATTTTATTTAATGGAATCGTGTCGCTATCCCAGACAAGGAAATAATCATCTTTACATTGAAAAGTAAACGCCATCTTTAAAAATTGCTGGAAATACCATCCTGATCTTTTTTCAGATTTTCCTAATTCATTTTTTAATTCTTTTACAGCATTGAAATTCAGACCTGGAACAAGTGTGTCTTCGTTGATGAATTCTATATCACTTATATGTTTCAGGGCTGGTTTTATCTCCAAAGGGCCGATCGCAAAGATATTTTTAACATTAATATATTGTTTAATGAAAGGAATAATATTAATTAGCCTCGAAACATGAGACTGGGTAATTGGTATTACAACAGTAATAGAATCATAATTCATAGTAAACGGAAATTATATGATAAAATGAATTTCTCACTTGTTTGCGTTATGCAAAATTGTGAGTAGTTGCTAATATACTTGTTTAGTGTACTTTATCCAATATATTTATGTTAAATGACAATTAATGTATTTTACACATGTACTTAAAATTGATTGTACCTGGCAAGAGTAAAATATTATATAAAAAACGCTCTGCAAAGTTAGTCGGATTTATTTTGTTTTACTATTCAAATAGTAGAGTTTATGTAAGTTTGTTTTTGTAGCAAAACGGTTTCATTTTAATCCTGAGATTATGCAAAGCTGCACATGTAGCAAAAACACTTTCGACAAAGCCGGCCTTTCTTAGGCGACATTCGTCTTTTACAATGCGGAATCGTTTTACGCTTCCTATAGTATGTTCAATTCGAACCCTGAAGCTGGCAATTTCCCGATTGTACTCTTTTTGTTCCATTGTTAGCTCTTTGCCTTTAGGTTTTTTAAATGGCTGCATAATACAAACCCCGTCAGGTTTATATCCCTGATAACCGGTATCTTGCCATAGCTTGTATCCTTTAGGGATAAAGTAACATGTATCGGCTATTTTCTTATCATGAACATTGCCGTTAACAGTCGGACTAACAAATAGCACCAAACAAAATACAGTTGCTATTATGCCATTTTTAACCGCATGTTTTTTCTTTTTGCCACTATATTTCTCCTGTTGCTCATCAAAATCCAATGGGCGAGGGATTTCCCGTTCAGTGCCATCATGCAAAAGCTCCTTTTCAGGACCATCCTTGGGAAAAACTGCTTTCAGTTTGGCGGATAATTCTGCCGGAGTTTGTGCTGGCATATCACCTGAGAACTCAAAGCTTTTATCCAAAATGATTTTTAATCCGTGAATAAATTCATTACATGGTTTCTGATCCATTCCAAAAGTATCCGCGTGTTGCTCTTGCAATGGGTTGAGTTTCAGATATGACAGAATAAATACCAGCCGCTCTTCAATTGTTGGCAGCGGACTGTTTGCATAAATTACAAAGGTGCGATGATGGTTGCGTGGTTTTCCATTGATGTAATGAGATGAAAGATATTCATCATGCATATCACTAAAATCAGGGAGGAGCTTGTCAAATTGCTCTAATGTATATCCTGTCATCGCAAGAAAACGACGCGGATTAGTTCGCCATTGTTCATATTTCATGCTACAAAGTTAACGCGGGTACGCGTATTATAACAAAACTAATTTACATAAGGTCTAGTATGTAATATTTGAATTAACGTATATGGCTTCTGGATTTGTTGTTTATTGATATGTTTTTTTGAATTTTGGATAATATGGCTTTCTTCGTAAAAGAATTTTGCTTGTTTTCATGTAATAATAAAAGTATGATAGGAAGAGCGGATATTCCACCATAGTAAATAATATTTATTGTAGTGAATTCTGAAAATGTAAAGATCAGTAATATCCCCAGAAACTCAGGGTGTTTGTATATTGTCTTATTCTTAAATTTATTTATAACTATAATTGAGGTTTTGTATATTAATAATAACAGCCAAATAACACCGATAAGACCAAATGTATTGAAATAGCCCCATATACCGACATCTTCTCTATAATATTCACCCTGTGGACCGCTTAATAATTGATCAAGCCTGTAATTTCCTCCTTTAATGAAGCCTAATCCTGTAATAAAGTTGTTATTAATAGTTTGCTTAAAATAGAAATCAATAGCAGAATATCTGATAGACATAGAGTCATTATCCACATCTTTTGAAAACTCAATATAATCACCAATAATTCCGATTTTTTCAATGCCTATAAGCATGATTATAAATGCAGCAAGAAAAAAATATAAGCGGGGTTTTCCACGTAAGCATATTAGAATTAATATGATTGCTGTAAATAAAACAATAACCAGATATGCCCTAACCATAAGGAAAAAGAACATGTCGAATAATGTTAATATTAAAGTGATAATATATAAAGCGGGTATTCGTTGTTTGGCATTTGCAAATGAGATGATTTTAGATAATGCAAGTATAAAACAATAAGGCATAAGATAGGCTCCAATAAAAATCCGCTGAACTCCCATACGCATCGGAATCTGAGAAAATTTGATCAGAGGCTCAATCCCTTTGAAAATGAATAGTATATATAGTAATGTTAAAGTAGTAACTGTAATAGATGCAAATAAACAAAGCATTCGGATTAAATGC
Source organism: Bacteroidales bacterium (assembly GCA_963668555.2). Taxonomy (GTDB): domain Bacteria; phylum Bacteroidota; class Bacteroidia; order Bacteroidales; family UBA7332; genus CAXXIC01. The sequence continues at coordinate 171,084 of CAXXIC010000001.1, read as the reverse complement.
TCTTTGTTCAGATTATTAAAAGTGAAATAGGATAAACAAGTTGCAAAGCCGAGGGTAAAGGCAAACATAACAAATGGAGATGTTTCATAAATTATAGATGAAAGCACTATTTCAATAATAATATATGATAATAAAGAAAAAACCAGAAGATTATATCGGCTTCTTAGCGATTTATTTCCAAGAGAAAAGAAAGCAAATATTGTCAGTCCACCTAATGCACGTACCAGATTATAAGATTGCTCTTCATTATAACCGATGCCAAAAAAGTTGAATTGAAATAATAAGTATATGTAAAAGAAAAATATTCTCATTTGAATTTAATCTTAGATTATCGCTAAATAATTAAGAGAACGTATTTTAAATTGATTTATAAATATTGATGTGTTTAAATGCAATATTATTCCAGTCTGATATGGATTCAACGTTTTTATTCAGATCAGACTTTTGTATATTCAAAAGAGCATTAGTCAGTTCCGATGTTGAATTATTATTGATAAAAATTGCATTTTTAAGATTTACCGGGTATCCCGTATGCGGCTTTGAAGTTATCACTTTGATCCCTTCCTGATACAACGCTAAAAAGCTTCCATTTCTAATGGAAACTCCATTCTTGAATAGAGAGATAGCAAAATCAGAACATGCGATATAATTACCAACAAGCTCTTTGTTTAAAAAACCGGTTATCTTGATTTTGTCTTCCAGATTATACAATCTTATCAAATTCAGTATCTCATTTTGATAAGGATCGTTTGGATTTAATTCACCTATAATAAGTAGTTGAAAGAATAGTTGATTTTCCTTTTGGAGTTTATTCATTGACTCAATGGTAATGATCAATTCTTTGTTAGGATTAATGAATCCAAAATATGAAGCAATTAAGCCATTGTAAATACCAAATATCTGATGCTTTAATTCCGTAAGATCTGTTTCCGCCTTATCTGATTTAGGAATATTTGAACCAATAAATATGACTTCAACTTTTGTCTCAGTTGTCACCAAACGAAGTTTTTCCAGATCCCTTTTAAATATATCTTCTACTACGATGACTTTATGAGAAGCCTTTACGCTCGGCCAACGGCGTATTCTGGATAAAAGGGGTCTTTGGCTATATTCATGTAGAGTATATACAACTTTATATCCTTTTGCTCTTAATATAATAGGTAGTAAATTGATTTCAATATATCCTTTATAGCTGATTGTCGGGTATTGAATATGGACAACATCATATTTACTTTGTTGTAGTGTCTTTAGAATAGTAAGAATGAATGAAATCCCATACCATTGCTTAACGACATTAAGTAATTTATACCCTTTGCCGGATTCACCATATTTTATATCAGTGATTACATCAACCTCTATACCCGCATGGATCAGATTGGAAACTAATACATCTGTATAATCTCCTACACCGCATTTGGCCGGTGGGATAGCTCCGGTTATCATTGCTATTTTCATGTAATGCTAGGATTTATTATTAACGCATAATTTTATACCATGATAAAGACCTTTATAGCCAGATTTTATTCCTTTCATATCAGCATGTCTTGGAATATGAAAGATCAGTGATATCAATGATCTCATAGTTATATAAAAGAAATAGAGCTTTGAACGAAATTTCCAGTTAAATAATAAGATATTACGAGTACTATAATAGATCGAGAATGGACTCATATGACCGGTTGATACACTTTCCTTATGCTCTAATCTGGAATTAGGAAAATAGTGTAAATGAATGTTGGCTTTAAATGCACGGTACATAAAATCCGTATCATCAAAATACACAAAGTACTTTTCGTCCATTATACCAATCTTAGAAAATACTTCTTTGGCTATAATCATAAAGCAGGTCGGAGAATAGGGTACTATTTTGGAAGTATCGCATTGACCATTATCTTCTTCCTTTACATTATAGTGTCGGGTCATTCCTGAGTACTTTGTAAATTCTCCACCTGCACACCAAATTTTATTTGTTCCGTAATAATAGATTTTTGGAACTGCCAACATCGCTTTTTCTCTGCAAACAGATTCCATGAGACTGCTTATTGTATCGTCTTCAAGACGGATATCATTATTGGATAACAGCACATAGTCACATCCGTCTTTTAATGCAGCTTTTATACCAATATTATTACCTTTTGCAACGCCATAATTATCGTCATTTTCAATAAAAATAGTATGAAAGGTTGTTTTACGGGCAAGGTCTTTACTTCGTTGCAGAGAGTTGTCCGGTGACTTGTTGTCCACGACATACAAAATAAAGTCTTTATAAGTTTGTCTGTTCAACGTTTCGAAGAATTCATCTAAAACAGTTTGGCTATTATACAATACGGTTACGATACCGATCTTTCCATTGCTCATTTATATAACCCTTTCTTTTTCATTTCAGCGATCGAATCATCATATTTGTCCGCAGGAATTGTTTGTTCATTTACCCATTTTGTAAATGCAGAGATTCCCTTTTCAAAATTCCATTGAGGGTTAAACCCAAGTTCATTTTGGATCTTGGAAATGTCTGCAAAGTTATGACGGATGTCTCCCAGTCTGTAATTGCCTGAAATTTGCATTGAGATATCAGCATTGTAATTTTTACACAATGTTTTTGCTACTGTAACAACATCAGTTGATACCCCGGTGCCAACATTGTATATCTGACCCTTTGATTCCTCTTTTTCTAATCCAAGAATAGTGGCATCAGCAACATCTTCAATAAATACAAAGTCACGCGTTTCCTTTCCATCTTCAAAGATATTGATCGGATTGCCGTTTTTAATACGGGTAGAGAATATGGATAAAATACCGGTATAAGGATTGGTCAATGATTGGCCGGGACCGTATACGTTTTGATATCTGTATCCGACTGCAGAAATCCCGAGAGATTTACAAACAGTTAATACCATTTGCTCCTGATTTTGCTTGGTAATACCATATACTGATGTCGGATGAATCTTACTATCTTCAGTAGTTGGTAATATTTCAACCGTTTGATGACAGAAAGGGCATTTGCAAGAGAAATCACCCTGTGACATGTCCTTATCTAATCTTTCGTTTGGATATACAATGCCATGTGCCGGACAGTTGTATTTTCCTTCTCCGTATATAGCACGGGATGATGCAATTACTACTTTTTTAATATTATGAGACATGTTAGTCAGCAAATCAAGCATAGTTGCTGTTCCACCAATATTTATATCCACATATCTTTGTATCTCATACATGGATTGGCCGGTACCGGTTTCTGCCGCTAAATGGATCAATGCATCCTGATCTATTAGTGCTTTTTGCCAGTCTTCGCGTGAAGTGACAGTTCCGTTAATGAATTTTACTTTACCTTTTATGCTTCGGTAGAGCGGAGAAGTTTCGTCTGGATCTGTACCATGGATTTGTGGGGATAAATTGTCTAACACAGTTACCTGATAACCCTTCTTGATTAATTTAAGTGCGATGTTTGAGCCTATAAAACCTGCTCCTCCTGTAATTAATATATTTTTCATAACTCAATAAAGTTTCCCTCAGCATCCGTCTTGAGCCAAGCTTGTTTGTCAAATGAATATCGTTTTATTATTTTTGCGGGTGCTCCAGCTAAAATACAATAATCAGGATATTTATTTCCTAATATAACTGAATTGGCAGCAACTATAGTGTGTTTTCCTAAATAAGTATTAGGTAGAATTACCGCATTATTATAGATTTTACAATCTTCACCAATCAATACCTGTCCTACCGAAATATCCTGTTTCTCAGGTGGAATATGAATGTCTATATAAGGATGGTCAATGTCTGTTATCGTTACATTTGCTGCAATTGCAGTATTTTTTGAAATAAAAATTTTATTTGCGCACGTTAAATGTATATTTTGTTCAATAGAAACATTACTTTCTATTGTAATAGTTGGGGTGTAATACTTATTTAAATATTTCGAAACACCTTCAATTCTAGCCCCATTTCTCACAAACACATTGTCTTTTATTCTAATGTAAGGTGGGGTTATTAATAAAGGTTTCAATATTTTCGATTTGCTTCCAAATTCTTGAAACCTTATTTTATATATAGGATACACAGTAAGATAATATGAAAACCGACTAGTATGATAACATACCTTTTCTATTGATATATTTAGTTTCATTTCGATATTTGACTATATGTATTGATGAGTTTGTTGATATCAATGAGATAATCAACATTATCTTCTATCCATTTATTCCCTTTATTCCACCATTCAAATGTAGTTAGGAATTCGATTTCATCTGGTTTAAACCTTAGACGTATTAGCTTTGCAGGAACCCCCCCAACAATAGTATATGGTTCAACATCTTTTGTTACTACGGAATTAGCTGCGACTATGGCTCCATTTCCAATTTTAATACCATCCGCAATTATAACATTTGCTGCAATCCAAACGTCATGACCTACAACTACTTTTCTTAAAGGATTGTGATGGTCTATTTTAGAGAAGTTTTTTAAGCAATATTGAGGATTAGAATAAATAGCTGGATGTGTACTTACTATTGTCATTGTTGGATGTTTTCCAGGGGCTATTCGTACATTTGGACCAATTGAGCAAAATTTACCAATTGAGCTTTCTAGAATAACACAATTATCTGATATATAAGAAAAATCACCAATTGTTGAATTCTCAATTGATACATTTTTGTCAGTCCAGTTATATTCTCCAAACTGTACATTAGATAGCTTCGTTTTATAGCCTAATCTTAAATGTTTATATTGGGTTTGGTATTTCACTTTTGTATATAGCCATTTGAAATACTCCCAAATAGGATTCTGTAGATAACTTCTATCAAATACCATTTTTCTTAATTCTAAATTGAGATAACATGGTTACCACTTTTTGTGGTAAATGATGCAATATGTAACTATTAAAAAAGAATATACTATATATAAATATTAGGCTACTATATAAGATTATCGGAGTTTGTTGATGTAAGAATTGCCTACTAATTATATATTTAAATAAGAAAATTGTGAATGAACCCAGAGTGAATAATTTTATATTAGTTTCGGTGAATAGGTATTTGTATCTGATATTTTTAGAAATATGAAATTTATAAATCAAATATCCTGTACCAAATAATGTTGATGCAAAACATGCAATTACAATCCCATACCCTGAGAAAAATATGCCCAAAAGAATACCTAGTCCAAGATTAAGGGTTGCAATCCAGAATTGTGATGCAATAAGCACATTTAAATCGCCATCAGCCAAAATAGAAAAATAAGCAGGACTACATAATAGGTTGATAAATATTGTAAAAGAAAGTATCAGTACAATGTTGCTGAATATAATTTCTTCGTGACCAATCCAGATAATTGAAAAGATGTTGCTCCCTATAAACACACTTCCCATAAAGAACAGAGCAATTATAAATACAGAGTTAAAAGTTTTTTTATAGAATGCCAGCCATTGATCATAATTCTCTTTTCCTAAGTTTATGAGAACCGGAATCAGACTTTGATTAGCATTAACAATAACACCTCTAGCCTGCATTACTAAACGGTTTGCCATCTCGTAATAACCTGTAAATGCAAGCCCGCCAAATTTGGCTAACAAGGCTTTTGTTACAGGTTCATTAAACATTCCCAATATTGAAATAAATTGAAATTTCATACCATACGAGAAAATATCCCTGAATATCGGTTTATTCCAATTCCATTTAAAAGGATTATATTTTATTGTTTTAATTACCAGAATAAGACATCCAATAAGACTGTAAACCGACTGTGCTACCTGAGCCATAGCTACGCCTTTAAGACCAAATAGAGGAGTGAGCAAGTATGTAATAACTAAAAGAAAAAGAGAAGACGAAGAAAAAATAAGGCTTCTAATATAGTTTTTTTGCAGTCCGTCTAACACCGATGAATAAACTCCCGCTACAGCATTAGTAATCAAACACATTAATGAAAAAGGTAAGATTGATAATGCTACACCAATATATTTTTCACTAATTACCCATTTTAATATAATTCCGGCAAATGGGTAGATAATAATTGATATAAGAGCAAATAAAACAAATAGAAAGATGCTGGATGTGAAAACAAGTCTTTTAATTTTCTCAATATCATTCTCTGTAAAATAAATGGCAACATAACGGACTACAGAACTTGCAATACCAAAGTTTGCAAGATTAGCAATTGATGATGTTGCTAATACAACTGACCAAACACCCAACATTTCAATGCTTAGCTTCGTCAGCAGATATTTATATAAAAAGAAATATACTAAGCCGATTATAACCACCTGACCGGCGGAGCTTAATACATTTAGAGCTATTATTGAGTTTTTCTTTTCCAAGATTTATTATTTGAATAGGATTGTTTACAGCCTGATTTTATCTACAATTACAATACAAGGTTGAAGTAATAAAACAAAGTTTTTTGTGTTATTATTCCTGAGATTCTCCATCCATTTTACTCAAAGGGGCACCAAACAACATTTTAGGGTATACATTAGTATGGATATCCAATGAAGCGTCTAACAAAAAGGGTTGATCCGGATTATTCCACATATTTGTAAGAGCATTTTCAATTTGGCCTTCACTATCTATTCTCATCGATTCAATTCCATATACATTAGCTAGTGCGGCAAAATCGGGCGCTGAATATCCCCATACAGTTGATTGGTATGCGCTTTCAAAATAACTATCCTGAAATTGACGGATCATTCCTAAGCAATGGTTATTTAGAACAACAATCTTAATGGGTAGATTATTTCGGCGGATTGTTTGTAATTCCTGTATATTAATTTGAAAACCACCATCACCGGCAAAACAAACAACAGGAGCCTTTTTTGCCGCAAAAGAAGCACCAATGGCTGCCGGAAGCGAATATCCCATTGCTCCCATGCCTCCTGACGTAAGAAAAAGCTGCTTTTCCGATATTTCTACCGATTGGGCTACCCACATTTGATTGCTACCCACATCCGTTGTATAAGCAATAGCTTTTTGAGAGTGTTTAGATATAGAGTGTATTATTTTATTTGGATTTATCCCTTTAATTTTAGTCAGTTCATCCGTATCTTTCCGCTCATCCTTTTTACTATTTATTTCTGAAATCCAATCATTAAATGTCCGATTTGATATCTCTTTTTTTAGAAGATATTCTATAAAAGTTAGTACGTCAGCTTGTAATACACTACAACCTGTTATGCGGTTGTTGAGTTCTGATGCGTCAATGTCTATATGGTATATCTTTTTTCCTTCCTTAAAAGCTGGAATATCTGACCCGGTCTGACGTAAGTCAAGACGACTCCCCAGAACGAGCAATAAATCGCAGGTTCCTAATGCATAGTTAGCCCATCTATTACCATATGAACCGATTAAACCTATTCTATTTGAATTATTATAAGGGATAACGTCTAAACCATTCAATGAGGTTACAACCGGTATATTCAGTTTCTCTGCTAAATGGATTAGTTCATTTGTAGCTTTTGAAGTTCTAATTCCTCTACCTGCTAAAATAAGAGGTTTTTTACACTCATTAAGTGACGCAATGTATTCAGAGGTAAATTCAGCGATTGCGTCCGGATCAATCGGAAACTTATGATTGACAGTGATATCTGTTAAATCATCACATTGTGCTATTTGCAGATTCATTGGGATATCAATTAGTACAGGCCCCGGTCTGCCTTCCATGGATATGTCGTAAGCTTGTTGTAATACAGCGGGAATTTCCTGAGCCGATTTTATTGCATAAGCAGCTTTGGTAATAGGTCTTGCTATAGAAACGATATCTGTCTCCTGGAAACCGAGTTGTCTTACAGGTTTATCTCCTTTTTGTTCATTGAGGTTTACCTGTCCGGTAATAAATATAGCGGGTACAGAATCAAAATAACAGTTGCCGATACCAGTGATCAGATTGGTTGCTCCGGGACCACTTGTTGCCAAAGCAATTCCGGGCTTGTTTTTAACACGGGCATAAGCATCTGCAGCCATAGCAGCTGCCTGTTCGTGATGCATGCTGACGATATTAAATCCTCCCTGACGGTAGAGCTCATCGATTATACGGGTAATCATCCCACCCTGTAGCTCAAAAATAGTATCTATCTCCTTGCTTTTAAGGAATTTGGCAATGTATGTGGTAACTTTCATTGAAGTTTTGCTTTGTGGTGTTTGATTGTATTGATTAATCCCTGTATTAAGCCAACCTGATTAACAACCGGGAAATTATTTTTAAATTTAGAATTATCCCCTGCGATCAACATATTTTGCCCCTCCCTGTAAGGTATGGCTCCAAAATCAAGAAGTTGCACCGGGGCGCCCATTAAATCTGCAATTTTAAGCAGTAACTCATGTAGTGATACAGGTACAGAATCACATAGGTTATAAATTCCTGATTTGTCTTCCTGACAGGTAACTATACTTAAGAGCTGTTTGGTAAAATCTTTGATATAAAGATAATTATATTGTTGCTCGCATTTAGTCAACTGAATTGAATCGTTGTTCAATAGTTTGGAAATAACGCTTGGCATTAGCCAGTTTGAATTCTCGTTTTCTCCGAATATGGAAAATACGCGGATCCAATACCAAGCTGTTTCTGTATTCTTGAATAAGTGCCTCAAATAATGAGCCGTCATTGTTTTTGTGGCACCGTAGGCGTCATCTGGTTTGGGTGCAGTCAACTCATTCACCGGAAATCCTTGAGCCCCATACTCTGCCTGAGATCCTAATGCAATAACTTTTTTTACGTCACATGCTTTGACTAAATCAAAGAGTTCTTTAGTGAACCTGAAATTTTGAATCTGGAGCTCCCAGTCATTCCGGTCCTGAGCTCCAATGCCTGCCCAGGCTGCGTGTATCAATTGTTCCGGCTTGATATCAGCTACTTTTTCTTTCCAGTCTAAAGAGTCACTGTTAATCCATGTAATCTGATCTTTAATATCTAAGCATTTGTCAAAACTGGAACTGTTTCTACAAATAGCAAACACTTCCAGATTTTGATCTAATAATTCTCTTGCGATATTAGAACCGATAAATCCGGTAGCTCCGGTCAGTAGTATCATTCCCAATCGTCTGTTAAGATATTCATCACAGGTACGCCTTGTTCAATCAGATAATGCTTGAAAGTTTTAATCATGACCGGTGGTCCCGAAATAAAATATGACGCATCGTGTTGATTCTCATTGAGAATTTTCTCAATGTTAAGTATGCCGTCTTTGTCCTGAAACAGTGTATTCACCCTTAATCCGGCATTTATATTCAGTGCTCTCTGAAGTTCCGGTTTATAGACATGCATCGTCTCATCACGGAATCCGGCATATAGCACGGGATTCAGATAAGCTGAAAAAGAGGAGTCGGTAAAAAGAGACAGAAAAGGGGTAATGCCTGTTCCACCGGAGATGAAAACCGTTTTTTCAAGGGAGTGATCCTGCTCAAACAGATCTCCATAAGGTAGCTTTACCCAAATCTGACTACCCACATTTAATTCAACGGCCATTCTGCGTGTAAATTCGCCCCTGACTGAGTAGGTGATCTTCAATTGTTCTTCCTCCGGAGATGTCTGCACGCTGAAACACCTCGACTCAGGCCATTGGCTCACACCATCGTAATCTGCATCAATTGCGATGTGGAGAAACTGACCGGGGCTAAATCTGAATTTGCCGGTACTAGGTTCAATGGTGAGCGTATAGACTCCTTCGATGGGGTTATCTATCGATGTTATGGTTGATTTGTATTTTTTGGACATACAAATGACGCGAATAGTAGTCGAATTACACGAATTACACGGATTTCGTGTAATTCGTGTAATTCAAAGATTAATATTTAGAAATAAATTCGTTCAATATCTCTTCAGTATAGACAAACATGCCATCAGCCAGTCCGGGATACGTGCCTAAGAAGAAGGTTTGATTCATGATAAAATCCGTATTATTCAGGTGATCAGCCACACGATAGGGCTTATTCATAAACGCAGGCTGTTTGATCATATTGCCTGCGAAGAGGTTGCGGGTTTCAATTTTCTTTTGCGCCAAATGACGGGTAAGTTCGTCACGGGTAAAAGGAGCGTTTTCCTTCACTGTTACAATAAATGCAAACCAGGCCGGATCAGCGCCTTCTGTAGCAACAGGCAACGTGAAATATTGCGGATACTTAGAGAAAATACGTGTCCAGGTATTAAAATTCTCTTTACGCTTTTCACAGAAATCGCCCAATTTATCCATCTGTGCACAACCGATTGCTGCCTGGATGTCTGTCATTTTCAGGTTGTATCCAACTTCTGAATAAACATATTTATGATCGTATCCCAATGGGAGGTTTCCAAATTGTTGGGTATATCTTTTACCGCAGGTATTGTTTTCTCCCCCCATGCAGTAGCAATCGCGTCCCCAATCACGGAAGGCGCGTACCAATTTAGCCAGTTTGGGATCATTGGTACAGATAGCACCCCCTTCGCCGGTAGTAATGTGGTGAGCAGGATAGAAGGAGATGGTTGACAGGTGACCGAAGGTTCCGGTATATTTTCCTTTGTATTTGCTTCCGAATGCATCACAGTTGTCTTCGATAACCCACAAATCATATTTTTGGGCTATTTCCATAATTGCGTCAAGATTGAATGGATTCCCCAGTGTATGTGCGATAAAGATACAGCGGGTTTTAGGTGAAATGGCTTTTTCCAACATCTCTACATCAATGTTGTAGGTTGGGATATGCACATCGAGAAATACCGGAATTAACCCGTGCTGAATAATAGGAGTTACGGTTGCCGGAAATCCTGCCGCAACTGAAATCACTTCATCGCCGGGTTTAAGGCGTTTATCTCCTAATTTCTCAGAAGTTAAAGCTGCGAAGGCCAGCAAATTGGCTGAAGAACCTGAATTGGTAAGCAATACTTTTTTTATGCCGAGGAAATCCGAAATTTTTTCTGCGAATTCTTCCGAGAAACGTGATTCTGTTAACCAGAAATCCAGCGATGCATCCACGGCATTCACGATCTCTTTTTCATCGAATACACGACCGGCGTAGTTTACCGGTGATTTTCCTGATATAAATTCTTTTTGACCGAACTGTGCCTGATAATACTGTTTTGTTTTTTCAATAATTTCCTGACGGAGTTGTTTGCTATCTGACATAATTATAATATTGATATTTATGATTTGCTTGATTTATTCTGTGAAATAAGCATCAATTTGCTGCTCGGTGATTTCCCGGATATTCCCTCCATTCAGGTATTCCCTATTCCAGTCAACAATGCTCTTTAATGTGGTTTCAATATCCCATCGGGGTGTCCAGTTTAATTCAGCTTTGGCTTTGGAGCAATCTAGTTTCAGGTAATTGGCTTCATGAGGCTGTGGATTTTTATCGATTGAATAAGAGGCTTTACCACCCCAGAGAGTACAGATCTTTTGAATGATCCATTCCACATTTTTGGCATCCTTATCATCCGGTCCGAAGTTCCACCCCTCGGCATATTTTGCTCCTTCCGTGAATAGCTTTTCTGCCAGTGTGAGGTATCCGGAAAGCGGTTCCAGTACATGCTGCCAGGGACGGATCGCGAAAGGACTGCGTATTTGCACCTCTTCACCCCTGGAAATAGCCCGGATAAAATCCGGTATCAGGCGATCATCTGCCCAGTCTCCTCCTCCGATCACATTACCTGCCCGTCCTGATCCTAAAGCAACACCGTGTTGTGCGTAGTTTGCCGGATTAAAGAATGAACGACGGTAGGAAGAGGTGACAAGTTCCGAACAACCTTTGCTGTTGGAATAAGGATCATATCCGCCCATTGCTTCATCTTCGCGATACCCCCAATGCCATTCCCGGTTTTCATAGCATTTGTCTGTGGTTACATTGACAATTGCTTTTATGCCGACTGTTTGCCGGCAGGCTTCCAGTACATTAACAGTCCCCATGACATTGATGGCATAGGTTTCAACCGGAATTTTATAGGATTCTCTGACCAGGGGTTGTGCAGCCATGTGAATAACTATTTCCGGTTGAACTCTCTGCATCAACTCAAGCAAAGAAGGCAGATCCCTGACGTCTCCGGTAAATGAAGTAATTAACTGTTCTATTTTAGCATCCTCATACAGGCTCGGTTGGGTAGGAGGGGTAAGTGAGTATCCGTAGATGTCGGCGCCTAATTTATGTAACAACAGGCATAACCAGGATCCTTTGAATCCCGTATGACCGGTAACCAGCACTTTTCTGCCGTTGTATATTCCGTTGAACAATTGATTCATTTCTTTAACTCGTGTAATTTGTACTAAACTTGTGTGATGTCGTAAAGCAATTACCATTTAATCCAAGGAGCAGATCCGCTTTCGATCATCTCTTCCAGTTGCGTTTTGTCGCGGAGTGTATCCATGGGTTTCCAGAATCCGTTGTGTTTATAAGAAACAAGTTGGCGGTCTTTCGCTAGATTTTCAAGTGGTTCGCGTTCAAAGAATGTACCGTCACCACCGGTTATATAATTAAAGACTTCGGGTTGACAGACAAAAAAACCTCCATTAATCCAACTACCGTCGCCTTGTGGTTTTTCCTTGAAGGATAAAATATTATTATTCTCGTCTATGGATAAGGCACCGAATTTACCTTCGGGCTGTACAGAGGTCATTGTTAACAATTTGCCATGTTGATTGTGATAATTTACAAGATCTGTGATATTGACATCACAAACACCATCTCCGTAAGTCAGCATAAACGGCTCATTTCCGACGTATTCTTGTACCCGTTTGATGCGACCACCGGTCATTGTTTCTAAACCGGTGTCAATCAGGGTGACTTTCCAGGGTTCTGCATGATTTTTGTGATAGCTTATGCTATTATTAGCCATATCAACCGTTAAATCTGAACGGTGTCGGTAGTAGTTGGCGAAATATTCCTTAATTAGATATCCTTTATATCCACATAGAACAATAAAGTCATTATATCCATAGTGTGAATAAATTTTCATGATATGCCACAATATAGGTCTTCCCCCTATTTCAACCATAGGTTTGGGCTTAAGAATAGTTTCTTCAGAAAGACGAGAGCCAAGACCACCTGCAAGTAACAGTACTTTCATTGATTATTTGTTTAATCTGGATTATTTCTTGATTTATATTAATGTGTTTTCCATATATTCGGAGATCAGTCAGAATTTTACAGTTAAAGATAAAATTCTTTTTTAAGAAGAAAATTGAATCTTAATATTTTGGATATATCTGTTGGATTCTGTCGAAGTAGTAACGGCTGTTTTTCTCTTTAATTGTCCTTTGGCGGAAATATGTATGCTGATAAGTTTACTCAGAGAAGCTGCGATTATTGCTAGGAGTATACCCATCATTTGATTGATTCTTCGTGCACTCTTTGCGAGATACGAAGTAGAAGTAGGTGTCAGCGATTGATTTATAGGCATGATGGCTTCAGTTGTAATAGTATTGATGGGAATGAGCAGCAGAGCAAGCTAGTTCCAAGTGTTTTTATTTTTTTACAAAGGTACTTAATGAATTTGTTAACGTTGTGTTGATTAACATGTTTTATGTGAGGGGTGATTCTAATGTGTGAAACTTCGATATGATGTTTTGCTTTTTAATATGTGCCATGGTGATTTGTTTGTGGATTATATAAATTTGAAAATCAGTTGAATAATAGGGGGAGGACTGATTTTGAGGTGTTCCTATGATCGAATTTTGGTATGGCGTGTGTGTTAAATTGGGTTTATTGAATGAAAACGTTTGGTGAATTTTAGAGAGTGGGACATAGTTGTTATGTGCATCATAACCCTTTTTGATCCGGTATAGGCTCTTGCATGAAGCCGCAGAGCGGTGCAGTTTGGTCATTTCAATGAATCAATATACCTTGAAGATAATATTTATCGAAACTTCATTTTTTTCGCAATTCAAAACGTCATGACTATAGTACTTTGCTTATAGGTTCTCTATTGGTTGAGTATAGGTTTACTTTACCTATATATAGTCATAACATAGAGATATAATAGTGATGAGATAGATATAAAATACCCTTTATAAGGACTATTATATCTCTGTGTTACTACTATATCTAGTTTCTTATTCCAATTTATATACCTAAAGTCAACCTATAACGAACCTGGAATGAACCTTATAGCTTCTCGTCTCCCGGATTATCCTTTCTTCTTAATCTTTACATTTCCTTTAAAGCATAAAGTCCTACTTTTGCATTTTGAAATTGGTGAAAGAAATATGGAGATAGCTGTTTTTATCGTAGGCGTTCTGGCCGGAGTAATGTCTGGTTTGTTTGGAATAGGCGGGGGGATAATTATGGTGCCCACGTTGATCGCTGTTTTTGGCATGGATATGCTCAATGCCAACGCAACATCGCTAGCGGCAATGCTTTTGCCAGTAGGGGTATTGGGGGTGATAGCCTATTATAAGGCAGGATATATCAATCTGAAAGATTCGCTTTGGCTTTCGCTGGGTTTGCTGGCCGGTTCTTATTTTGGTGCAAAGTTGGCGGTGTCGGTAGATGTAAGTGTTCTCTCCAAGCTCTATGCCGCATTTTTGTTATATGTGGCGGTGGGTTATTTGAATATACCGGCACTTATATCCCGATCAAAAAAGAATGCGGGAGTCGTCGCTCCGGAGAGCGGTGAAAAGATTACCCGTGCATTCTGGACTTTCATTGCAGTCGGCGTTCTTGCCGGTGTCATAGCCGGGATGTTTGGTAAAGGTGGCGGGTTGGTAATTGTACCGATGCTCATAAAATTCTTTCGATACGATCCGAAAGCAGCTTCGGCAACTTCATTGGCGGCTCTTCAGTTGCCGGTGGGATTACCCAGCGTAATTGTTTATTCACAGGATGGTTATCTCAATTATCTCTATGCTGGATTGATGGCGTTGGGAATTGTATTGGGTGTTTTCTTTGGTTCGAAACTGGCGCTTAACTTGCCGGCTGCTACTTTTAAAAAGGTTTATGCCGTCTTTTTATTGGGAGTAGCAGGCTATATGGTTTACAAGTATGTATGATGAAATCGCAAAAGAGATAAGTAGGGGGCTTTTTACCATATGGTCGTCACTATGCGACTTTATGGAATATTTATTTGGTTATTATACTTTCCTGCGAGATAATTCATGCTACTTGAGGATGTTGTAACGTGTAGATAGATAATGCTTTAGGTGGGTTGTTGTATTTAGTGGTTTTAGATTTGGTTTTTTTAACGGCTGAAGTGTTAAATCAAGCCGATACATTTATATTTTTGTACCCGCTTTTGCAGGGGATTCTCTCAAAGGTATAGACCTGGAAATCCATTGAAAATTAAACTAAAATCATATACAGATGAATCAATCCGTTGATATCAGAGCACTTAACGACAAAATTGAAGCGAAAAGCTCTTTCGTTAACATGGTTACCATGGGCATGGATAATGTCATTGTCGGTCAGAAACATTTGGTCGAATCACTGTTGATCGGCTTGTTGTCAAACGGTCACGTATTGTTGGAAGGGGTCCCCGGTTTGGCTAAAACGCTGGCTATTAAAACGCTGGCTTCATTAATAGATGCCAAATATAACCGTATCCAGTTTACTCCCGACTTGTTGCCCGCCGATGTGATCGGTACTATGATTTACAGTCAGAAATCGGAAGAGTTCATGGTGAAGAAAGGTCCTATCTTTGCTAACTTCATCCTGGCCGATGAGATCAACCGTGCTCCGGCTAAAGTACAAAGTGCTTTGCTCGAAGCGATGCAGGAGCGTCAGATCACTATCAGCGAAAAAACTTTTAAACTCGAAGATCCATTCCTCGTATTGGCTACTCAAAACCCAATCGAACAGGAGGGTACTTATCCGCTACCAGAAGCACAGGTAGACCGTTTTATGCTGAAAGTAGTAATCGGATATCCCAAAAAAGAAGAAGAAAAACTGATTATCCGTCAAAATATCGGTGCAGCTCTGCCCGAAATCAAACCCATCCTCAAACCTCAGGAAATCATCGAAGCACGCAATGTTGTGCGTGAAGTCTATATCGATGAAAAAATAGAACGTTACATTGTCGATATTGTTTTTGCTACCCGTTTCCCCGAAGACTATGGCATGGCTGATCTCAAAAGCATGATTAATTTCGGCGGTTCGCCACGTGCTTCTATCAACCTGGCATTGGCTGCCCGTGCTTACGCGTTCATCAAACGTCGCGGATATGTGATTCCTGAAGATGTACGTGCCGTGTGCCACGATGTGCTCCGCCACCGTATCGGATTGAGCTACGAAGCGGAAGCTAACAATATGACTTCTGAAGAAATCATCAGCGAAATCCTGAACAAAGTAGAAGTACCCTGATAGAGGCCCCACCCCAGCCCTCCCCAATAGGGAGGGAGAAAGATGAAGGCTATTTAAAGTATAAAAGTAAATAAATTCTATTATGAAGGCCCCTCCCTGGGAGGGGTTGGGGAGGCTTCTTTATTTATGGAAACAAGTGAAATTTTAAAAAAGGTACGTCGCATCGAGATTAAAACACGCGGACTGACCAACAATATCTTTGCGGGGGAATATCACTCAGCCTTCAAAGGTAAAGGTATGGCTTTCTCCGAAGTGCGGGAATATCAGTATGGTGATGATGTGCGGGATATCGACTGGAATGTAACGGCACGATACAATAAACCTTTCGTGAAAGTCTTTGAAGAAGAGCGCGAGCTGACTGTGATGTTGCTGGTGGATGTTTCGGGAAGCCGCAATTTCGGTACAGCCAATGTCATGAAGAAAGAGATGATGACTGAGATTGCCGCCACGATTGCTTTCTCGGCTATTCAGAATAAAGATAAGATTGGCGTTATTTTCTTTTCCGATAAAATAGAGAAGTTTATTCCTCCGAAAAAAGGACGGAAACACATCCTGTTTATCATCCGAGAGCTGCTGACATTTGAACCGCAGGAGATTCGTACCGATATTTCGCAGGTGTTGCGCTATATGACCGGTGCGATCAAAAAACGTTGTACTGCTTTTCTGATATCCGACTTTATCGATAAAGCGCCCTATAAAGATGCGCTTTCGATTGCCAACAATAAACACGACCTGATCGCTGTGCAGGTGTACGATAAACGCGAAACGACTTTACCCGATGTAGGACTAATGAAGATCTGTGATGCTGAAACAGGAGCAGAGCAGTGGATCGATACTTCGTCGGCGAAGACACGTACTGCTTATAATAATTGGTGGGAAGGTCGTCAGGATTTGATGACTGAATCGATGAAAAAGAGTCGTGTTGATTACGTTACCATTGCTACGGATGAAGATTACGTGAAAGCGCTAATGTCATTATTTTTACGAAGAGCCTGATCAGTTTCTGATGAGGCAATATTAACGTAAGGACGCACTACCGTGCGTCTCTAACAGGATAATCAAATGATGAAAACTTTGAAATATGGTTTGTTGGCTTTGCTGATGATTCCGGCGGGGATGTCGGCACAGACTACTGTGCGGGCAACGATCGATTCGGCAGCCATTATGATCGGGGAGCAAACACGAATCCATCTGGATATTTCTCAGGAGAAAGGCAAAGCTATTCAACTCCCTGTCTATTCGGGTACGTTGATGAAAGGAATTGAGATTCTGGAGGCTTCCAAACCTGACACTCAAGAGGTGGATGATCGCATCATTCGTATCAAACAGGATTATTTAGTCACCTCTTTTGATGCCGGACTGTATTACATTCCGCCCTTTAAGCTGGTTTCGGGAAGTGATACAATACACTCCAATACGTTGGGGCTGAAAGTAATCACCTTGCCTGTGGATACGGTCAAGAAGGATTTCAAAGACATTAAAGGGATAATGACTCCGGAATTTGTCTGGGCGGATTATCATTTTATTGTGCTGAGTATTCTGATGGCTTTGTTTCTGATCGTGATGGGTATCTACGCTTATCTGCGTCATAAAAAGAACCGACCGTTCCTGATCACTAAACGTTCGGAGCCGCAATTGCCACCCCACATCAAAGCGGTATCTGAACTGGAAAATATTAAACATGAAAAACTTTGGCAGCAAGGTCGGGAGAAAGATTATTACACCCGTCTGACCGATGTGTTGCGCGTCTATCTGACTGATCGTTTCGGTGTCAATGCACTGGAAATGACTTCGGGCGAAATTCTGAGCGAGATGCAGCGTTATCCCGAAGCGCTTACCGTTTACCAAAGTTTAAGGCAAATTCTCGAGTTGTCCGATTTTGTGAAATTTGCAAAGTTGCACCCGATTCCCGATGAGAATGAGCAGAGTATGATGAATGCATTGTACTTTATCGATAGCACCAAACCCGTAGAGCCTGCTCCCGAAGAGGTTGCTAAATCGGATAAATCAAAAAAATAATACGCAGATATGATTCGTTTTGCAGATCCATTGTATTTTATCCTGCTGATCATCCCTGTGCTGATGATTGTCTGGTATGTGCTCAAGCATAAGAAAGCACAAGCCGGCTTGCAGGTTCCCACCATACAGGCATTTGATCTTCTGCCGGTAAGCAGGAGGGTGCGGATGCGACATTTACCTTTTGTATTCAGGGTACTGGCTGTCCTGTTTCTCATTATTGCATTAGCCCGTCCGCAATCGTCCAACAGCTGGAGAAATACTTCTACCGAGGGGATTGATATCATGATTTCGCTTGATATTTCGAGTAGTATGTTGGCCCGTGACTTTAAGCCCAACAGGATTGAGGCTGCCAAAGATGTAGCAGCGTCGTTCATCAATGGCCGTCCGTTTGATAATATCGGGTTGGTCGTATTCTCCGGCGAAAGCTTCACGCAGTGTCCATTGACTACAGATCATGCTGTATTGCTTAATCTTTTTTCGGGTATCCAAAGTGGAATGCTTGAAGACGGTACTGCCATAGGTTCGGGATTGGCCAACGCTGTTTCCCGACTGAAAGAAAGCAAAGCCAAGTCGAAAGTAATCATTTTGTTGACCGACGGATCAAACAATATGGGTAGTGTGGCTCCATTGACTGCGGCAGAAATTGCCAAAGCTTTTGGCATACGCGTTTACACGATTGGGGTAGGATCAAAAGGTATGGCTCCTTATCCTGTACAGACTCCCTATGGTATCCGTTATCAAAACCTGCCTGTTGAGATTGACGAAACAGTATTAAAGCAGATTGCGGGGATGACCGACGGTGGTTATTTCCGGGCAACCAATAAAGCGAAGCTGAAGCAGGTATACGACGAAATTGATCAATTGGAAAAAACGAAACTCAATGTTCGTCAATACAACAAGAAGTATGAGCAATATCTCCCTTTTGCGATTGCCGCATTCCTCTGCCTGTTGTTGGAATTGCTACTGAGAAATTTCGTGCTGCGTAAGATTCCCTGATTCTGTTTTTATATCGTGAATTAACGAATCAACGCGTAAACAAATAAATCATTCTTACCTATGTTTAGATTTGCACATCCCGAATTTTTGTATTTATTGCTTCTATTGCCTGCACTATTCGGATTCTATATTTATACTCTGCTGGTAAAAAAGAGAGATCTGAAGCGTTATGGCAATCCCGAATTGTTGAGACAGTTGATGCCTGACGTCTCTGAACGTCGTCCGGCACTGAAGTTCTGGCTTTTATTGAGCGCCATTGGAGTAGTTATTTTTGTGATGGCAGGTCCTCAATTTGGTTCAAAACTCGACACGGTTCAGAAAAAAGGAATTGAAGTGATGATTTGCCTTGACCTTTCCAACTCAATGTTGAGTGGCGACCTGGCACCGAGTCGTTTGGAAAAGTCGAAACAGATTCTGTCGAAACTGGTTGACGGGCTGGATAACGATAAAATCGGACTGATTGTATTTGCAGGTGATGCTTATGTGCAGTTGCCCATTACGTCGGATTATGTTTCTGCAAAAATGTTTTTCTCCACTTTAAATCCCCGGTTGGTACCGACCCAGGGAACCGCAATCGGTTCGGCGGTCAACCTGGCCATACGTTCGTTCACCCCCAATGAGGAGAGCGAAAAAGCCATTGTGGTGATCACTGACGGAGAAAACCACGAAGATGATGCTGCAGGCGCTGCTGCGGCTTCGGCGAAGAAGGGGATTCATGTGAATGTAATCGGGGTAGGGACTCCAACCGGTTCACCCATTCCCGACGAACAAGGTAATTTTCGAAAGGATCAGTCCGGTAATGTCGTAATCACAAAGCTAAACGAAGAGATGTGTCGTCAGATAGCTTCGGCAGGAAAAGGTGTTTACGTGCGTGCCGATAATTCGAATGTGGCGCAAAAGACCATTGAAAAGGAATTGGGTAAACTGAAGAAATCGGATGTCGAAAGTCAGATTTATTCGGAATATGACGAGCAGTTTCAAAGTATTGCCTGGATAGCGTTGATTCTAATGATTGTGGAGTTTGTCATTCTGGAGCGCAAAAACAAGCTTACCCGCAATATCAGGCTGTTTAAATGATTTGTCGCAATCGTTGATTCAAGTAATTGTTAATGAATTAATCAATAACACAATGAGAAAAATATTCATCATAATGTTTGCCTTTTTACCTCTGATGGCCATGGCTCAAAAGGCGGTACGACAAAACATCAGATCGGGGAACAAACAGTATGAAAAAGAACGTTACAGCGAAGCGGATGTAGCATACCGTAAGGCGTTGCAGGAAAATCCCAATTCAGTGGAAGCTAATTACAACCTTGCCAATACCATGTACCGCCAGAAAAATTATAAGGAGGCGGTAAAGCAATATCAGGCTGCCATACGTACAGTTACCGATAAGGGACAGGGTTTTCAGGCTTTTCATAATTTAGGAAACTGCCTGATGCAGGAAAAGGATTATGGCAAAAGTGTTGAAGCCTATAAACAAGCGTTACGTTTGAATCCGAACGATAATGAGACCCGTTATAACCTTGCACTGGCACAGGCTTTGTTGAAAAACCAGCAAAATCAGAATAAGAACAATAAGGATAAGAATAAAGATAAGAAGAAGGACAAAAAAGATCAGGATAAGAAAGATCAACAAAAGCAAAATCAGGATCAAAAGAAAGATCAGGATAAGCAGGATAAAAAAGATCAGAAACAGCAACCCAATCCGAACCAAATGTCGAAAGATAATGCACAGCAGCTCCTCGATGCTTTTCTGCAGGATGAAAAGAATACGCAGGATAAAATGAAGCAACAGATGATGAAGCAACGTCAGAAAAAAGCTTCCTCGAAAGACTGGTGATTTATCGCTTTGAACTAACTTTGCATGTTCTTTATCGGGCTTTTCGCTATTCAGGGCAAGTCCAAAATAGCGAAATGTTGAGATCACCAGAACGTACAACGTAATACATAGAACGTACAACCTAGAACTTACAACTTATAACTCAAGATAGATGAAAAGAATAAATATTCTGTTTGTACTTATGTTAGCCACTTTGGCAACATTAAGTGCCGAGAATATTCGATTTACGGCTACAGGTCCCGGTGCCGTGGTGAAGGGAGAACAATTTCGTTTAGTTTATTCTGTGAATGGAGAGGCCCGTGATTTGCGTGCTCCTGATATGCCTAATTTCGAAGTACTGATGGGACCGTCAAAATCCTCCTATTCAAGTATGCAGATTATTAATGGGAATATGACGAGCGAGGTCTCCAACTCGTTTACTTTCATTTTGATGGCAGCAAAAGAAGGGACTTATACGATACCTTCGGCGACAGTTACCGTTAATGGGAAAAAATATACTTCGAATGCAGTAACTGTAAAAGTATTACCACCAGACAAAGCTTCAGCTGCTCAGGCCGCACAGCAAACAGCTCAAAACGGAGGTGGACATAGCCGATCAGCCGGCACTGTTTCTTCGGCGTCATCAGCGAAAATTTCCGGGGGAAACCTGTTTGCACGGCTTATTCTGTCGTCGCATAAGATCTACGAGCAACAGTATATACTGGCCACGATCAAAATTTATACGCGTTATGATGTGCAGTTCGAAGATATGAAGTTCCCACAGTTTGACGGATTTCTGGCAGAAGAAGTTAATCTGACCCCCCATTGGACCATTGAAAATGTCAATGGTGTGAACTACAATTCAGCAGTAGTAAAGCAAACCCTATTGTTTCCGCAGCGTGCCGGGAATCTGAAAATCGGAAGCTGTAAGTTCAATGCCGTAGTTCGTTTGCGTAATCAGGGTGGGGGCGGAAGAAGTATCTTTGATGATTTCTTCGAGACCTATCAGGATGTACGCAAGGTACTTATTACGCAACCTACCTCTGTGGATGTAATGCCTCTTCCGGCTGGTAAACCGGCTACTTTCAACGGGGCAGTGGGTGAATTCAATATCAGCTCTTCGATTACCCGTCAGCATGTGAAAGCTAATGAGGCCGTAACGGTAAAAGTCGTGATATCCGGCAATGGCAACCTGAAGCTACTGAAAAATCCGGAAATCAAGTTTCCTGCCGATTTCGAAGTCTATGATCCGAAGGTGACCAACAAATTCAAAACCACAACTTCCGGTACTGTAGGTAGCAAGGTGATTGAATATCTGGCAATTCCACGTTTTGCAGGCAACTATACGGTTCCGGGTGTTGCATTTACCTATTTCGACAGTAAAAGCCGGGCTTATAAAACTACGCGTACACAGGATTTTAAACTCCAGGTGGAAAAAGGCGTCGGCGGCAGCGCTCAGAATGTGGTGTCGGATTTTACTAATAAAGAGAGTCTGAAGATGTTGGGACATGATCTTAACTTTATTAAGACCAATGAGTTTGAGTTGAGTAAAGAGCAGTCATATTTCTTTGGTTCAGCCTTGTATTGGTTACTGTATATTATTCCGTTCCTGCTGTTTGTGGTACTCTTTATTGTGTTCCGCAAGAAAGCACAGGAAAATGCGAATCTGGCACTAATGCGTACCAAAAAAGCAAACAAGGTGGCAACGAAACGACTGAAGTTAGCTAACAAGTATTTGCATGAGAAGAATAAAGATGCCTTCTATGATGAAATGTTGAAAGCAACCTGGGGTTATTTGAGCGACAAACTGAGCATTCCCGTTTCGGAGTTGAATAAGGATAATATCGAAAATGAGCTGGTGAAATATGGCGCGGGAGATGAGTTGGTCAAGAGTTTCCGTGAAATACTTGATATTTGCGAATTTGCCCGTTACGCTCCGGCGCAAAGTTCCGACGAAATGCACCGTGTCTATGATATAACCGTGGATGCGATCGGTGTGATGGAAAAAATTATCTTGAAATAGTTCGTTTAAGCAAGTGAAACCCATCGTCAAGGATGAATTTTGAAACAAAAAAGAATGCTTGGTTATAGCGTTTCTTATAGCAATTCAGTTTGTTTTTTATTCGTCAACTCGTTTACTAAATAATAAATGATGAAGAAGATCTTATTTATATGTATGGCATTTCTGGCTCTTGTGAGTGTGCAGGCGCAGAATGATCAAAGAATGGCCGAAAAAGCTTATGTGAAAGGCGATTATCAACGAGTCATTCAGATCTACGAATCTTTGCTCAAAGAGAAGGGGGAATCGTCGGATCTTTACTATAACCTGGGCAATGCATATTATAAAGCTGACCAGATAGCGCCGGCAATACTAAACTATGAACGGGCATTGCTGCTTGCTCCCGGTGACGAAGATATACGTCAGAATCTTGAAATAGCCCGTATGAAAACTGTGGATAAAATCACCCCGATTGGAAGTTTTCTACTGGCCGACTGGGTACATTCTATTCAGATGAGAGCCGGTTCTAATGGTTGGGCAGTTATTGCTGCCTTCTTGTTTATCCTTTTTATTGCCGCTCTGTTTATGTATTTTTTCTCCGGAAGAATATGGATGAAAAAGGTCGCTTTCTTTGGTGGAACTACGGTTTTTCTTTTTTGTGTATTTGCCAATTACTTTGCCTATGCACAGAAGCAACAGTTGACAGATCGCAATCATGCTATCATATTTACTCCTTCGGTCGTGGTGAAAAGTACTCCCGATGAGAGCGGAACCGACCTGTTTGTCGTTCATCAGGGTACAAAAGTTACCTTGCAGGATAAAGTAGGGGAATGGACCCGGGTCCAATTGGAAGACGGTAATGATGGTTGGCTGAAAGAAGTAAATTTAAAACAAATCTAATTTCAAACAAAGATTTTTGTTTTTATCTGAATAATCGCCGGACGCGTTATATCTTTGCAGACAACATGCAGATATAACGCGTCTCTGTTATTTATCATCGTATACGAATTAATATCAATATTATGAATCAACTCATCGAATTAGATCGATACCTCACCCTGCTCATCAATGGGTGGCATTCTCCCTTTGGGGACCACTTCTTTTTTCTTTATTCTAAAGTTTGGGTATGGATCCCTTTCTATATAGCCTATCTTTTTATCTTCATTAAGAAGGAAAAGGCACAAGCCTGGATATTTGTAGTTTCCATGATAACTGTGGTCCTGATTGCTGACCAGGTCTCTTCGGGATTGTTGAAGCCATTGGTTGAGCGGTTGCGTCCCTCTCACGATCCTTTATTGGAAAATTCCATCCATATTATAAATGGGTATCGTGGCGGTTCTTATGGTTTCGTTTCATCACATGCTGCCAACTCGGCCGGGCTGGCTTTTCTTTTGGCATGGGTAGTCCGAAACCGCTTCAATACGATTTGTCTTATTCTATGGGCGGTACTGACTTCTTATTCCCGCATTTATTTGGGGGTTCACTTTGTCGGAGATATATTGGGCGGGATTGCTGTGGGATTGTTTGCTGCATTCATAACATGTCAAATACTGCTTTTTTTACGTAAAAAGGTGAGTGTTGATTACATTAATGATTGTGTATTCCCTTCGATTAGAGAAAAAGAAATACGTTGGCCTATTATTGTATATTTGATTACCTGTGTAATTATGTTGGCGGTTAGTGTTTGATAACATGCTTCTTAAAAACCAGCTAAAAAGTTTGGAAATAAGCATTTTATATCTTAAATTTAATGCGTGAAAGAAACATGAGTTTTTAACCCGTTAATCTAAAGAGATATGACTAAAACAATTTCTTTTAACGAACTTCGCCGGATTAAAACACAGTTGCCGGCCGGAAGCTCACAGAGAATCGCAGATGAATTACACATTTCTGCAGACACTGTACGAAATTATTTTGGCGGTGACCACTACAAAGAAGGACAAAGTACCGGTATTCATATCGAGCCCGGTCCCGAAGGAGGAGTCGTTGCTTTAGATGATACAACTATCCTGGAGAAGGCTCTCGCTATTTTGGGCGAAAACCTGGAACTTCAGGAGGTAGAGTGATAACCTCAAAAAAAATTATTCCAGAACCTCAATGCACGTACAACGGTAATGCATTGAGGTTTTTTTTGTTATCTTTCAGTACCTTATCAGCTTCTATAATAAATGATTTGTAGAACTGATTATTATGAAATCCCATTAATATTCCCGATCCTTTCAAACAAATGTGAATTTATGTTGTTTTAATGGATAGATAGAATTTCGATGCAGAAGTTTTACCCGGTACTTATCTGATGTTGATGGTAAACAAAGAAATTAAACCGAAAAATATTGCCATATGGAAGATAAATTGATCACTCTCGCTATTCATACCTACGAGAAAGCGTTGATTTTGAAATCGCTTCTCGAAAATGAAGGTATTGAAGTTTACATTCACAACGTGAACCAGATACAGCCGATGGTTTCGGCTGGAGTTCGTGTACGCATTAAAGAGTCCGACCTTCCCCATGCTTTGCGAATCGCGGAACAGGCTAAGCTGACCGATGAAACCGAAATATGGCCTGTGACTGATCCCGAGAATTTTAATATAAACCGGGTATTGGTGCCGATAGATTTTTCTCCCTATTCAGTAAAAGCAGCAGAAATGGCGATTAAGCTGGCAGGGCGATTTGCGTCGGAGGTCATGTTTATCCATGCTTATTACGTACCTATTGCATCAGGAGTATTACCGATTGAGGTGACTTTTACAGGAGAGCTCTTCAGTGGAGAGTCGTTACTGGCTGTTCAGGAAAAGGTGAATAAGGATATGGAGCATTTCCTGGAAGATATTAAGATGAAGATGCTTAAACATGAATTGCCGAAGGTGAAATTCGATCATGTAATTAATGAAGGCATTCCCGAAGAGGAAATAATACGTTTCTCGAAAGAATACAAACCGTCCATTATAGTAATGGGAACCAGAGGTAAAAGCCCTAAAACCATTGATTATCTCGGAAGTGTGACTGCTGAAGTGATCGATCGAAGTAAGATTCCCGTTTTTGCTATTCCACAGAAGACCAAGTTGCAGGATATCGATTCGATCAATAACATGGCTTTTATTGCCAATTTTAATCAAAAGGATTTGATTGCCTTTGATAAACTAATGCGGTTGAAGGGGGATCTTGATTTTCAGGTTCATTTTCTCCATATTTCCGAAAAAATGGATGTGTGGGATGAAGTATCATTGACGGGAATGCAGGATTATCTGCAAAAAATGTACCCCAATCTGAAAGCAACCTACGGAATAATCAATGGTAATGATGTTTTCAATAGTATGGAAGACTACATTCGGAAATTTGATATTGATGTGATGACTGTGACGGCACACAAACGAAATATTTTTGCTTCCCTGTTTTATCCCAGCATGGCCAATCAGGTCTTGTTTCATACTGATACTCCGGTGTTGGTGTTGAAATAACAAGGCTTCTGATGAGTTGAAATTATCCCCTGGTGACTTGAAACCCGACATGGCAATTTTGTGCCATTTGTCGGGTTTTATATGTTTTATAACTCAGAATTAACCGTTGCAGAATTTTACGATGAATATTTATAACGGAAAAATTTCTCTAATCAGGGCATTTATTTTACCTTTGCAGCGCTTTCCGGGATACACTCTTTATTCATTTTGACCAAGATAGCTTAAAAGAGGAGAAAGGTGGATACCGGAAATCAGGCAGACTAATCTTTTTATTTATAATAACTTAATATCTAACTATTTATGGCAGATAGTAAAAAAAAGCTCTTTACCGAGTTTCCTCCCGTTTCTACACAGGAATGGATGAATAAGGTAACGGCTGATCTGAAAGGAGCTGATTTTGACAAAAAGCTCGTTTGGAAAACCAATGAAGGCTTTTCTGTGAAACCGATGTACCGCGCCGAAGATATCGAAGGCCTGGCTCAAACCGCTTCACTTCCCGGTGAATTTCCTTATGTTCGCGGAACAAAAACGACCAACAAATGGTATGTTCGTCAGGAGATTGAAGTAGAAAATATCGAAGTTGCTAACGTAAAAGCTCTTGATGTTTTGAATAAAGGTGTTGATTCATTGGGTTTTGTCATCAGTGCAGACGCTGTTACAGCAGAAAACATAGCTGCGTTACTCAATGGGATTTGCCCCGAATGTGTAGAGTTAAACTTCAAAACCTGTGCTAAATCATCTGTGAAAATGGCTCAGATTTTGGCCGATTACTTTACCGCGATCAAAGCTGATGTAACCAAAATCTACGGTTCGTTGAATTTTGACCCTATCGGTCGCGAATTAGCTCGCGGTAAAGAATTTGCAGATGCGACTAAAGCTTATGCTGAAGTAATCGAAGCTGTAAAAGCTCTGCCTAACTTCCGTGTGATTGCCGTTAACGCTGCATATCTGAATAATGCAGGCGCTTATATCTATCAGGAACTTGGTTTTGCATTGGCATGGGGTAACGAAGTTTTGGCTCAGGCAAAAGAAGCCGGCTTAAACATCGATGTTGTTGCTAAAAACATTAAATTCAATTTCGGTGTAGGTTCAAACTACTTCATGGAAATCGCAAAATTCCGTGCAGCTCGTATGTTGTGGGCCAACATCGTTAAAGCATATGCTCCTGCTGAAGTAGCAGTAGCAAAAATGAACGTTCACGCTACTACTTCTGAATTCAACATGACTATCTTCGATGCTCATGTAAACTTGCTTCGTACTCAAACTGAAGCAATGTCTGCTACCTTGGCAGGTGTGGATTCATTGACTGTTATTCCTTTTGATCAGGCTTATCAGGAGTCAGACGATATTTCTGAAAGAATTGCCCGCAACCAACAATTGTTGCTAAAAGAAGAATCACACTTCGATAAAATCGTTGACCCGTCAGCAGGTTCTTATTACATTGAGCACCTGACTGAATCTATCGCAAAACAAGCCTGGGCACTTTTCCTTGAAACAGAAGGTAAAGGCGGATTCCTTGCTGCGGTAAAATCAGGTGATGTACAGGAAACCGTAAACAAATCGGGAGCTGCACGTCGTGCTGCTATTGCTGCTCGTAAAGAGATTTTACTCGGTTCAAACCAATTCCCCAACTTCAACGAAAAAGCAGCTGCTAAAATCAAAGCAGAAGCTTGCGAATGCAACGAAGGCGCAACTGCAAAAACTTTGAATTTTACCCGCGGTGCGAGCGAATTCGAAGCATTGCGTCTGGCTACCGAGAAAGCTGCTAAACGTCCGAAAGCATTCATGTTGACTATCGGTAACCTGGCTATGCGTTTGGCTCGTGCTCAGTTCTCTTGCAACTTCCTGGCTTGTGCCGGATATGAAGTAGTGGACAACCTCGGATTTGATACTGTAGAAGCAGGTGTAGAAGCTGCTATGGCTGCCGGTGCTGACATCGTAGTACTTTGCTCAAGCGATGACGAATACGCAGAATTGGCTCCGAAAGCAAAAGCTGCTTTGGCTGGTAAAGCTATTCTGGTTGTTGCTGGTGCTCCTGCATGTGCAGACGAGTTGAAAGCACAAGGTATTACAGAGTTTATCAACGTTCGTTCAAATGTTTTGGGTACGCTCACCGCATACAGCAAACAGTTGGGTATTTTGAAATAAGTAGGAGGAACAAAAAATGAGATTAAATTTCAAACAAATAGATATTAATGCCGGTTTTGCTACAGCTCACGAACCGGTAAGCAGTGAGGCTTCATGGTTGACTCCGGAACAAATTCCGGTAAAAGGAATTTATACCAAAGAAGACCTCGAAGGCATGGAACACCTGAACTATGTTGCCGGTCTTCCTCCTTACCTGCGTGGTCCGTACAGCGGAATGTACGCTATGCAACCCTGGACAATCCGTCAGTATGCAGGTTTCTCTACTGCTGATGAATCAAATGCTTTCTATCGTCGTAACCTGGCTGCCGGACAAAAAGGTCTTTCAGTAGCGTTTGACTTGGCTACACACCGCGGATACGATGCTGACCACGAACGTGTGGTAGGTGACGTAGGTAAAGCGGGTGTATCTATCTGCTCTATCGAAGATATGAAAGTATTATTCGATGGAATCCCCTTGAATAAAATGTCTGTATCGATGACCATGAATGGCGCTGTATTGCCCATCCTGGCCTTCTATATCAATGCTGGTTTGGAACAAGGCGCTAAACTCGAAGAGATGGCGGGTACTATCCAGAACGACATCCTTAAAGAATTCATGGTGCGTAACACTTACATCTACCCACCGGAATTCTCAATGAAGATCATTGCTGACATCTTTGAGTTTACTTCTCAAAAGATGCCTAAATTCAACTCAATCTCTATCTCTGGTTACCACATGCAAGAAGCAGGTGCTACCGCAGATATCGAGTTGGCTTACACTTTGGCTGACGGTCTTGAGTACCTTCGTGCCGGTGTAAATGCAGGAATGGACATTGATGCTTTTGCTCCCCGTTTGTCATTCTTCTGGGCAATCGGTATGAACCACTTCATGGAAATCGCTAAAATGCGCGCTGCACGTATGTTATGGGCGAAAATCGTGAAACAGTTCAACCCCAAAAACCCGAAATCACTTGCATTGCGTACGCACTCGCAAACTTCAGGTTGGTCATTGACCGAGCAAGATCCGTTCAACAACGTTGGCCGTACTTGTATCGAAGCAATGGCTGCTGCATTGGGTCACACTCAGTCACTTCACACCAACGCGTTGGACGAGGCTATCGCATTGCCGACAGACTTCTCTGCACGTATTGCTCGTAATACTCAGATCTATATCCAGGAAGAAACTTACGTATGTAAAGAAGTTGACCCATGGGCAGGTTCTTATTACGTTGAGTCTTTGACTAACGATTTGGCTCAAAAAGCATGGGCGTTGATCGAAGAAGTTGAAAGCCTTGGTGGTATGGCAAAAGCGATCGAAACCGGTGTGCCTAAACTCCGTATCGAAGAAGCTGCTGCCCGGACTCAGGCTCGTATCGACTCAGGTAACCAGATCATTGTAGGTGTAAACCGTTTCCGTCTTGAAAAAGAAGATCCGATCGATATCCTCGAAGTAGACAATACAGCCGTTCGTATCCAACAGGTTGAACGTCTGGGAGAATTGAAAGCTGCCCGTGACGAAAAAGCAGTACAAGCTGCTTTGGAAGCATTGACCAAATGTGTGGAAACCAAAGAAGGCAACTTGTTGGCTTTGGCTGTTGAAGCTGCCCGCGTTCGTGCTTCATTGGGCGAAATTTCTTTCGCTTGCGAAAAAGTAGTAGGTCGTTATAAAGCAATCATCAGAACCATCTCAGGCGTGTATTCATCAGAAACTAAAGGTGACGCAGACTTTCAGAAAGCTTGCGAACTGGCTACCGAATTTGCTAAAAAAGAAGGTCGTCAGCCTCGTATCATGATCGCGAAAATGGGTCAGGACGGTCACGACCGTGGAGCTAAAGTTGTAGCTACCGGTTATGCAGATTGTGGATTCGACGTGGATATGGGACCTTTGTTCCAAACTCCAGCCGAAGCTGCCCGTCAAGCGGTAGAAAACGATGTTCACGTAGTGGGTGTTTCTTCACTGGCTGCCGGTCACAAAACGTTGATTCCTCAAATCATTGAAGAGATGAAAAAACTGGGCCGTGAAGATATCATCGTAATCGCCGGTGGTGTAATCCCTGCGCAAGACTACGATTACTTGTACCAAGCTGGCGTTGCAGCTATCTTTGGTCCTGGTTCTTCTGTAGCGAAAGCAGCGGTTCAAATTCTTGAAATTTTACTTCAGGATTAATGGATATTGTAATTCAGCTTTTCCAAAGTTCTGTACTTTGGAAAAGTTAAAGTGTAAAAAAACCGGAGTCGTTTGGCTCCGGTTTTTTTTTATGTTAATGGTTTTACTTAACCTTTTTCGATAGCGGAATTTGTAATTTCCTGATTTCAGCAGCAATAATGCCGGCAATCTGTTTAGCGCCATCTGTATTGAGGTGGGTGTCGTCTTTTTTTCCTTCAGGATAATTGGGATTTTCGTCGGGAGCAAGTTGTAGAAACAGCTTTCTGGAGTTTTCCGGACCCATTGAAATCAGCAATTGCTCAGTCAGTAACTGAGCATCTATCATCGGGGTGTTGGTCTCGCGGGCCAATTCACGGACGGCTTGCGGATATTCACCATGACTGTTTACCAAAACCCCTTTATCGTTGAAGCTTCGGCGTGAGATAGAAGTGAGCAGGATGGGGGTAGCTCCCTTGCCACGGGATTCCTCGATAAATTTGCGTAAATTAGCTTTGTATTCAGTATGCGGATTAGTGAAGCGCGCGGAGTCTTCGCTTTTCTCGTCATTATGCCCAAACTGAATCAGCACGTAATCCCCTTTTTTCAGGGAAGAAAAGACCTTATTCCATTCTCCCTCGTTGATGAAGCTTTTCGAACTTCTGCCGTTCAATCCGTGGTCATATACTTTCACCGATGCATCCAGATAGATTGATAACATCTCGGCCCAACCGGTTTCGGGACGTTTGTTTTCCTGCTTTTTGGCCATGGTGGAATCTCCAATGGTATATACCCCTATCGTTTTTGTAGATACACATGAAGTAAACAGAATCAGGATGAGTGAAATGGGCAGTAGGAAGGTTACTTTCATTATTAAATAAGTTATATGGATAAATCCGTTTGAATGTTGCGAATTTGATTAGTACAAAGAAATAACTTTCCTTTCGGTCAGATGTTCAGTTTTTAATCCATTTGTGGGTAAAAATTGATATTTAGCCAACAGAGAGGGCTATTTCTTTGTTTTTAGATTAGATGGTCACATTTTTGTAGATTGACCTTTTCTAATTTGCTGATACATGAATAACACGCTGACTGAAATATTCAACGCCTATCCCAATCCCACACCCGACTTGTTGATTCCGGTGCTGCAAGATATTCAGGAAAAAGAGGGTTATTTACCTTCCGATTTACTGAAAGAGGTCAGTCATTACCTGAATGTCCCTTTGAGTCGCATCTATGGTGTGGCTACATTCTACAATCAATTCCGCTTGCATCCCCCGGGGAAATATCAGATACAGGTCTGTCGCGGCACGGCTTGCCACGTGTACGGTTCGATTGATTTATTGGACACATTGCAGACTGAACTGGGCATTACGGCCGGACAAACAACGGCAGACCGGCTTTTCAGTATCGACATTGTTTCGTGTATCGGTGTTTGCGGACTGGCTCCGATCCTTACCATCAACAGCGAGGTTTATCCTAAAGTAACCCCTGAAAAAGTCAGGCAGATTCTATCCGATTGCAGAAGCAAAAAAATAAACGAATAAGCATTATTAATGAAAGCCACAATATACATAGGGAGTGGAACATGCGGGTTTGGAGCGGGAGCAGCACGAACAGAAGCTGCCATACGACGGTTCTTGCAGGAGCATAATATGAGCGCACAAATTGTGCCCGTTGGTTGCATCGGGCTTTGTTCGTCCGAGCCTATCATTGATGTGAAAATGGCTGGTAAATCCCGCGTATCCTTTGAATGCGTGACCGAAGAAAATGTCGTTGAATTGCTCGAACCGTTATTTCTCCAGCAGAAACTTCCTGATTCTCATATATTAGGCCAATACAGAGGAGCTGACCGTGAATTGTGGGATGGTGCACCTTTCCTCGATGAGCATCCCTTTTTTATCCATCAAAAAAGAATCGTTTTGCAAAATTGCGGCATCATCAATCCCGAAAATATTCAGGACTATCTGGCAAAAGGAGGTTATCAAACGCTGAAGAAGGTTTTGAATAACAATACTCCCGACCAAGTCTGTGAATTTGTTTTGCAAAGCGGTCTGCGCGGTAGGGGTGGAGGCGGATTTTCCACGGGAGCAAAGTGGAAAATGATGCAGGCAAAGACCGAAAAAGAGAAGTATCTGGTTTGCAATGCCGACGAAGGCGATCCCGGTGCATTCATGGATCGGGCTGTCATAGAAGGCGACCCGCACCGTATGCTCGAAGGGATGGCGATTGCCGCATATGCGACGGGAGCTTCCAAAGGGTTCGTCTATATCCGTGCGGAATATCCTTTGGCAACTCGGCGATTGGCCAAAGCAATTGCTCAGGCGGAGAAGGCGGGTGTGCTGGGTAAAAACATTTTCAAAACAGGATTCACTTTCAATATAGTGATTCGCAAAGGTGCCGGTGCTTACGTTTGTGGTGAAGAAACCGCTCTGATGAGCAGCATCGAAGGATTGCGCGGAATGCCTTACCCGCGACCGCCGTATCCTGTGGAGAAAGGTGTTTTTGGCAAACCGACCGTAATCAATAATGTAGAGACTTTTGCCAATGTCCCCGACATTCTCGCAAAAGGAGCGGAATGGTTCAGTGAAATGGGAACGGAGAAAAGTAAGGGGACGAAGGTTTTTGCTCTTTCGGGAAAAATCAGATATACCGGTTTGGTAGAAATTCCGATGGGAACGCCGGTGCGTGAGATTATCTGTGATATCGGCGGTGGAGTCCCGAATGGCAAAGCTTTTAAAGCGGTGCAGATGGGTGGTCCGTCGGGCGGTTGCGTGAATGAAGCGAATCTGGACATTGAAGTGGATTATGATTCATTGCTTTCCATCGGAGCCATGATGGGTTCGGGTGGAATGGTAGTGATGGACGAAGATACTTGCATGGTGGATATCGCCAAATTCTTCCTGGGTTTTATCCAAAGGGAAAGTTGCGGAAAATGCACTCCCTGTCGTGAAGGTACGCGCCAATTGCTGCACATGTTGGAAGTCATTACATCTGACCCTTGTACGGATAGCGAAGAAGAGTTGGCCTACAGACACTCGCTGATGGAACGAATGGAGCGTCTGTCGCGTGTCATCAAAGATGCTTCGCTATGCGGTCTTGGAGCTGCTGCCCCCAATTCGGTATTGAGTACTTTGCGCTGGTTTCGGCAAGAGTATGAAGACCATATTTATCGGATGAAATGCGAGGCGGGGGTATGTTCATTTAAGTCAAAGTCCTGATCGGTCTTTGTCCTTTAATCTTAAAAAAACACTCCAAAATATGCTTTCCATCGAAATCAATAACCAGAAATACGATTGCAACGCCGGCGAAACCATCCTTGATGTGTTGCTGCGCAATCAGATACAGGTGCCGACCTTTTGTTTCCTGAAAGGACATTCGCCTATGGGAGCCTGTCGTATGTGTGTGGTCGAGATTGAGGGCAGGCGCAATCTGGCCGCTTCATGTAGCGAACCAGTAAGCGATGGCATGAAAATAAAAACACATTCTCCAAGAGTAGTAGAGGCACGCGAAACTATTCTTGAGCTTTTATTGGCTAATCATCCTGATGATTGTCTCTACTGCGAGAAGTCGGGCCATTGTGAATTACAGAAACTCTCCACACAATATCAGGTATTTCGGGGGGCTTTTCCCAAGACCGAATCCGTAAAACTGATCGATAGTTCCAGTCCTTCCATTATTCGTGATCCCAACAAATGCATTTTGTGTGGTCGTTGCGTGTTGGTTTGTCAGCAGGTAGAAGGTGTGGCAGCTATTGACCGTCGGGGGCGGGGCAGTCAGACCGTTATAGCTTCTCCCGGTGACATCCCGCAGGGATTATCCCGTTGCATCAATTGCGGGCAATGCGTATTGGTTTGTCCCACGGGCGCTTTAACAGAAAGCAATGAAATACCGCAAGTGCTCAAAGCCTTACAAGACCCGACCAGGAAAGTAGTGGCTCAATATGCCCCGTCGGTTACGATCAGCCTGGCCGAGGAGTTCAATCTTCCTGCCGGAACAGACCTGAATGGCGTACTCAATGCTGCGTTACACCGGATGGGCTTTTATCGGGTGTTTGATACCTCATTCACGGCAGATTTGACGATTCTCGAAGAGTCAGCCGAATTGATTGAACGGGTAACTACGGGTGGCAAATTACCTATGATTACCAGTTGTTGTCCGGGTTGGGTGAAGTATGCTGAAGAGTTTTATCCCGAATTGCTCCCGCATCTTTCCACCTGTAAATCACCTCAGATGATGATGGGTGCCATGATCAAGAGTTATTGGGCGGAAAAAGAACAGTTGTCGGTGGATTCGGTATACTCCGTTTCGTTTATGCCCTGTACGGCAAAGAAATTTGAAAAACTACGTCATGAAATGATGCGGGATGAACGTCAGGATGTTGATGCCGTACTCACAACGCGTGAATTGATCAAACTGATTCACTTTTTCGGTATTGAAATGGATCAACTGGCACCCGAAGAGACTGACCCGCCATTTGGCAGAAGAAGTACGGCCGGGAAAATTTTCGGGGCATCGGGAGGTGTGATGGAAGCAGCTCTGCGTACTGCTTTTGAAAAGATTACCGGGGAGAATATGACTGAACTAACCATCACTGCCGTTAGAGGCCTTCAGGGAGTCAAAGAAGCTGTGATGAAGATTGGAGGAATGGATGTGAAGATCGGCGTAGTGAGCGGTTTGGTAAATGTACGCAATTTACTGGATAAGGTAAAAGAGGGTACATCTGATCTGCAATTTATTGAAGTGATGGCCTGCCCGGGCGGTTGCATCAACGGTGGCGGGCAACCTGTGGAACAGGATCCTGACACGTTGATTGCCCGAATGCGAGCCTTATATTTAATTGACCAAAAGGAAGATTTGCGAACCTCGCACGAAAATCCGTTTATTCAGGAGTTATACAAAGAATATCTGGGTGAGCCATTGAGTGAAATGAGTCACAAACTGCTTCATACAAAATATGTTGACCGAAGTGATTTGGAGTGATTATTATGTATATTTGCACAAATATAAGGAGGATAATAAGATGGACTTGCAAGCCCGGAAATTGAATATCATAGAGCATTTGATTGCTATGCAGGATGAAAAAGTATGTGCAAAGATTGAAAAATTGATCGATAAAGCAGAACATGCCATAAAGCCTGATTTGAAAGTACTGACAAAAGAGGAATTGATGGGTCGTGCTCAAAAATCAAATGAGCAGATTGATCAATCCTGTGTGATATCACAAGAAGATTTAGAGTCTCAGGCAGAAAACTGGTAAAGATGAAGTGCTAAATAAATTGGACTGAGTTTGCAGTTCACGAATTACAAAGCATATTTGAATATCACAAAATTCATGTCAGTCTGCTTGTCGCGAAAAAGATAAAATCTCAAATATTACTAACGGTTAGGATTCTGGAAAACCAACCTAATGCCGGTCCGATTGAAGAAAATTTGCTGGTGTTAAATCAAGATCATCGTTATTTGATCGAAGGAAACTATAAGATAATATATCGACAAATTAGTAATAATATTTTCATTACTGATGTTTTTGATTGTAGACAGAATCCACAAAAACAGAAGTCAAATAGTTCTAACTAACTTTTACCTCTTCTCGAAATAATCTTTGCTGATCATCAGAACCGATACATCCCAGGCTGCGTTAGATTGTTTGATATTTTCTATCGATACACTCTTCAGATTCTCAATCCTGTGCTCACAACCAGTTTACATTAGCTTCTTTACGTGCGGGAATTCTTTTGTATTTGTACTTCGGAAAACCCACCATTAATGCTGCATGGACAGTCGAAGTATCATCCAGTCCGATCAATTTTTTAGCTTCGGGGTATTGCTGTAACGCCAGCATCAGATATCCGGCCCAGCATCCGCCTAATCCGAAGGACGGCAGCAACAATTCGAGGTGAGATGTTCCGATAACCGCATCTTTGGAACCTATACCATAACTGGCAGGGGTATGTGCGATAATCAACTGTGGAGCATTATGGCAAATCACATCAAATCCGCGTGTATGTGCGGCTATGATCATGCGCATTCCCAGGCGGGCAGCCATTTCGGGATTGGATTGCACCACTTGTTTCATCCATTCCACTGTTGAATCAGCCAGTTGCTTGATTATTTCAGGATTGGAAACTACTGTCCACTGATTCATCTGGCGGTTGGTGCCAGTAGGAGCGTATCGCACGATTTCCATTACCTGCTCAATCGTTTTGCGTTCGACCGGTCTGGATTTGAATTTACGAATAGAACGACGGCTTTTAAAGTATGCGCCCAGTTCGGTCGGATTCAGGTTGGAAACTATATCGATCGATTCTTTGCCGGTTTCTATTGATGGAATAAGAGTCAAAGCTCCGGTTGGGCATACAGCTTCGCAGTGTCCACAGTAGATGCAGCGTTTTTCGTTAGCTTCAGGGATTTCGGGGTATGCTTTACCTTCCTGATTCTTGAAAAGGGAAATAGGACAGCTCTCAACACACGCGTTACACTGCGTGCATTTCTCTTTATTTACGGTGATTATTGACATAAACTTAGTTCTGGTAAAACATTAATTGAATTATAATTGAGCAGAAACGGTTTCCTTTATGTTATTTCAATACCGTCCCCAGTCTTTCGGCTTCGGCCAGCATTTTATCGCGTCTTTTGGCATCGCAAACCTTCATCATGCCGAATGATGTGACTTTTACGGGTTTGACTCCGCAAAATTCCAATGTTCCTTTTTTCATAGCGGTAATTCCCGGTTTTCCTGCGAATCGGTTAAAGTACCAAACGGGTGCATCCATGGTAACAATCAGTCGTGCTGTTTTTCCTTTCAGTAACTTCTTATAGTAGAATGAGTCGGATTTCGATTCGAAAGCATATCCCGGCAGAAAAACGCGATCAATAAATCCTTTAAGTAGGGCAGGGAGATTAGCCCACCAAACCGGATAAACAAATACAAGGTGATCGGCTGCTTCAATCTCTTTGAATGTAGCCATCAGATCTGGTTCCCAATCCGTACGCATCCTATAGCCATGGTGCAGGATCGGATTGAACTTCAGATCAGCCAGATGAATTAACTTACAGGTAGCGCCTGTGTTTTTAGCCCCCCGTTCATAGCTTTTCGAAAGAGCTGTGCAGAAACTCTCTTTATCGGGATGTCCATTGATGATTAAGATCTTTTTCATAAGCAAGTCATAAGTCAGTTGTTCTTGTTACTTATCGCTTTTATTTTTCACTTGTATATATTGTTTCTTTCCAAACTACCGCATACGCTGCAAAATATCCCTGCGCTCCTTTTCCATTGATACTTTCGGGAAATATCTGTTTGATATTGGTGCGGATATTGGCAGGCTGACCTCCGAAAAGCGGATTTTGCCCGCGATATTCTTCGTCCACTTCGTTGATAAACGACATGTAATCCTTTGTAATTCCACACATTTCTACCTTGATAAAATCGCCGTCCATTAATTTTTCATCCGGTTTTTCTTCCGGAAACAGGTACATTACCGATTCGTTTACCAGGTATTTGCCGCTGAAAAATTCATCGTCGGTAATGCCCCATTCATTGATGCTGTCCGAAACGCAGACATTGTTTTTCCAGATACGGAAAAGGTAATAGTTATTCACATTCGCAGGCTCCTGCATCGAAACCCGCACGGCAAAAGCATCCTGAAAAAATACCTTTTTCTTTTCCACAGACATAGAATCAATGGGCGGTACTGCATTTAATACGCAGGATGAGGTGTAGGTTTCAATTGTACCATTGTTATTGATATCTACATTTTTGATGGTTAATGTATAGGTGCGACCTACAGTGCCGAAATAATCGCTTGAAGTAAAATAAGAACCTTGTTTTACCGGGCTTTCGTTAAGAATAATCTCATTAATTCCATCCGATATTATTACCTCGGCGCCTGAGATACCTTCCGCTTCCTGGTTGGAAAAATAATTCGCCGATTTTGTAAGCCTGATTTCGTGCGCCATCGTATCGGTGGTGATTGACCCTTCCACGATCAGTTCGGGTTCGGAGCTGCCCAGATCGATTTTGATCTCTTCTGTACAAGAAGAAAACAAGGCAATTGCAACGGATATTGCAGTATATAATATTGTCTTCATTGGGTTAGAATTTGAAATTATAGGTGACCGATGGAATGAAGGTAAACAGATAGGTCATTTCCGCTTTAGTCCTGTAAGGATTATCTTCATCACCTACGAAATTGATCGCCCAGGCATTTTTATGACCATAGACATTGTAAATCGAGAAGTTCCATTCACCGTCCCAAAGACGTTTCTTTTTGCTTTGGGGTTTGTAGGTGAGCGATACATCTAGTCGGTGATAGTCGGGCATGCGGTATTCGTTGCGGTTGGAGTAAACCGGTACAATCACGCCCCCCATTTCCATACGGGCAACAGGGTAGGTGACGGGTTGCCCCGAAGAGTAGACAAAGTTTGCCCCGAATGAAATTTTATTATTCAGATCATGATTGGCCACGATGTACACGGTATGCGGCCGGTCGTAAGGCGCTACGTAACTGTTGCCATTATTTACGCCATTGATTGTACGTTCCGAGCGAGAGTAGGCATAGCTGATCCAGCCGGTAGTTTTACCTTTGGTCTTTTGCAGTAGAAACTCGGCGCCGTACGCATGTGATTTGCCGAAACGAAGTTCTCCGTCGAGTTTGCGATTGAGTAGAAGTTGAGCATGATCGCGGAAGTCAATCGTGTTGCGCATATCCTTGTAGAAAAGCTCAACCGATGCTTCCACTGAATTGTCGAAGAAGTTACGGAAATAACCCAGGGCAAACTGGTCGCAGGTCTGCGGTTTCACGTTCTGACTGGCGGTGAACCAAAGGTCAAGCGGTGTTCCTGCCGTCGAGTTCGATGCCATTTGCAGGAATTGGTTGGTGCGCGTGTAATTTGCTTTCAGCGACGAGCGGTTGTCAAGTTGGTAAGTCATTCCCACACGGGGTGACAAACGAAGAAAGGTTTTTATGAACTTGCCATTGCCGTAAATAGTCGAGTCGGTCGAATTATAGTTTTCATCGTATTTAAAAACGATGGACGATCCCACGTTGGAGAACGCGTTTAGCCTTAATCCCACTTTCGCAGATAGCTTGTCTGATAGTTTGTAGTCGCCCGATGCATAAATGGCCTGTTCCAGCGCATTGTTGTCAGGCAAAACATAGGGATCGTAGCTTGTCATTCCTCCTGAAGAGGTGATTGTTCCGGGGCTGAGATTATGGTAAGTAGCCTGATAACCGAACTTGTAGGTTGCTTCAGGAGTGGCGTAATAGGAAAAATCGTATTTCAAGCCGTAGTCGCGCATCTTGTAGCGCCAGTCGAAATTGCTTTCGCCGCTCATGCTTGATTCGAGTCCGTATTTGTAGTTGCAATAGATCAATGACAGGTTGCTGAAGAGGCTCTTTGAGAATAAGTGATTCCACCGCATCGTGAAGGTGCTGTTGCCAAAGTCGAATCCCGCATCCTTATTTTTGAAGACATCCCGCCCCAGATAGGCCGAAATAAACAGGCGGTTATTATCGTCGAAACGGTGATTCACCTTCGCGTTGAGGTCGTAGAAATAAAGCTGATTATCGCTGATTTTTTCGTCCTTTGATAATTTCAGAAAGAGATCGGCATAAGTACGTCGTGCTGAAACGACAAATGATGTGCGGTCTTTGTTGATCGGTCCCTCCAGAGTCAGACGGCTCGAAATGGTTCCAATTCCTCCGCTACCTGATATTTTCTTGGAATTACCATCCTTCATATTCACTTCCAGCAGCGATGATAGCCGCCCATCGTAAGTCGTCGGGATATCTCCTTTATATAATGTTAGGTTTTTAATTGCATCGTTGTTGAATACCGAGAAGAAACCCATCAGGTGCGATGCATTGTAAACCGTCGCTTCATCCAGAATGATCAGGTTTTGGTCGATGCCACCTCCGCGCACACTGAAACTAGATGTACCTTCACCAGCCGAAACTACACCCGGCAACAGCTGAATTGCCTTCAGTAGATCAATTTCACCCATCAATGCCGGTATTTTGCGGATAGCACCAATCTCGATCTTTTGCGCGCTCATCGCGTTGCGCGTTACATTAGCATCCTTACGTTCGGCTGTCACTGTAACCTCTTGTAGTGATCGGGTATCGCTTTCCAGCTCCATATCCAGCTTCATATTAGCATTCAGCGCCACCTTTTTGCTTACCGGTTTATAGCCCACATAACTAAATTCCAGCTCGTAACTTCCTTTGGGTAGGTTCAGCGAATAAAACCCGTAGGTATTGGTGGCTACTCCTCTTCCCGAGCCTTTCACCGTCACCGTTGCACCAATCAGTACCTCACCGTTAGCCGCGTCTTTAATATATCCGTTAAGGTTTACCTTTTCTACCGGCACAACGGCAAATACCGATTGCAAAAAGATAACAAAAAGGACCAGAATCAATGATTTTTTTATAGACATAAGCTATCAGTTAATGATTTGTTTGCAAAGATGCAAATTAACTTTTTCTGCTGCATGAAAAAGTTGGACGAATACCCAAAAATAGACGTTGTTTGAGTGAAATTTGGGGGATGAAATGTGAAAAATGAGTTTGAGAAAAGTAAGAAAACCCATAATTTATTTATATTACTTACATTATGATGGCCATGGTTTTTTATTACAGACAGAATAAACAAACTATTTATAACCAAAAAGAAAAGAGGTAATCAGCATACGTTGATTACCTCTTTTTCTTTATTAAAGGATGTAGTAAAATAAGATTTACTTAACGATGATATTCAGTGGTTCGCGCAATTTTTGAGCGAAGTCTTGTACGTATTTCACCCACGATTTACGGGTTGGGAATCCCCATTTGTTCCAACCAGCGCCTGAAAAATAGACAAGTTTGGTTTTCGGTGTGTAAACGGTTTCAGCAAGGATGTGACCTTTTTCAGCTTTAACCGATTTCCATGCTCTGGGTAAAACCAGTGCCATATAGATAATACCGTCTTTAGTAGCAGGTTCCATATAAGCTGCATACCCTTTCTGAGCATTATATGCTACAGAGTCAGCCCCATCACGCTTTACAATTCCTGCAACAACCGGCATTACTGCTTTTACATTGCCATAGATTTCGGTTATTTTATTGAGTTGCGAACCTGCATCCAGCGAGATAATGCGAGCTTCAGTGATTGTAGAGTCTCCGTTTACATTGAAGGCGGCGTATGTCAGGCGTACTGTAGTGCGTAGAGGGCCGTTATCTAATGTTTCTTGTTTTACGAAGTTACTTGCCAGCCATAACGTGTTGTTTGTGTAAGGAGCCATAGCACCTGCACCCAGTGTACGTCCCACTTTGTAGCAGTCGAGTCCATCGCCATGATCTTCGTGGTATGAAGCGGTTCCGGCAATGTCGTTTTTGTAACGCTCGTTGATTACCATTTTTTCTGCACGTTTGCACCAGAAGTCGAAGCCGTTGCTGGGGCCGTCTACTTTCACCAATGCTGGTCCGTAGGCACGAAATGCAACGCGGTCATTTTCCCAGGCATAGTCGTCTTTGCGCTCCTGCACAAACCGGCCGTATGCTTTCTGGGGGTATGCTTGAGGAGTACCGGTCTTAAGAGTAAATTTAGTTGATTTTTTAGGAGCTAATATTACCTGAAAGATTAGTTTCTGAGGCGTTTTTTTACCCTCGAAAACCACCTGACTGGGAATCTCTTTTCCGGCAGCGTCCAATACGATTACTTGTTGTCCATCTTTCAGTTTGGTTTGTGATTGCACTACAGCCCATTTTAATTCTATAGTTTCATTGGTGCGTGGAAGTGATGATGGATTGCTTACAATAATCTCTGCATTTAATGGAGAGATTACAGCCAGCAAGGCTAAAATGAAAAGAAATGACAGCTTTTTCATTGTTTATCAGAAGTTAGAAGTTAATGAATTTGCGGAGCCTGGAATTTGTTCTACTCCTGCTGCAAAGATAATACTTATATAAAAAGAGACAAGCTACGAACATCGATATACTCGTTATTCGTAGCTTGCCATTATATCAGTGATTTAATTATTTAGGTTGTTTACCGATATAAGCCAAAATTCCACCATCAACGTAAAGAACGTGTCCGTTTACGAAGTCAGAAGCACTTGAAGACAAGAATACTGCAGGACCAACAAGATCAGCAGGATTTCCCCAACGTGCAGCCGGAGTTTTAGCGATGATGAATTGGTCGAACGGATGACGTGAGCCGTCAGCCTGAAGTTCGCGCAAAGGTGCAGTCTGAGGAGTTGCGA
The DNA here is from genome assembly GCA_963668555.2 of Bacteroidales bacterium. Lineage (GTDB taxonomy): Bacteria > Bacteroidota > Bacteroidia > Bacteroidales > UBA7332 > CAXXIC01. The sequence continues at coordinate 128,037 of CAXXIC010000001.1, read as the reverse complement.
TGTAACCCGGACCAATACCGTTACACTGGATGTTGAATTCGCCGTACTCTGAAGCGATGTTTTTGGTCAACATTTTTAAACCGCCTTTAGCCGCTGCGTAAGCAGATACAGTTTCGCGGCCCAGCTCGCTCATCATAGAGCAGATGTTGATGATTTTACCGCTACCTTTTTTGATCATGGCAGGGATAACCGCTTTTGCGCAGATGAAAGGACCGTTCAAGTCGATATCGATTACCTGACGGAATTCAGCAGCAGACATTTCGTGCATTGGAACACGTTTGATGATACCTGCGTTGTTAAACAGAATATCGATCACGCCAACTTCTTTCTCGATCTGAGCAACCATTGCGTTGATTTGATCTTCGTTGGTAACGTCAGCCACATATCCGTGAGCTTTGATACCATCCGCTTCGTATGCTGCCAAACCTCTGTTCACCATATCTTGATTGATATCGTTGAAAACAATAGTTGCACCAGCCTGCGCCAATCCGGATGCAATTGCATATCCGATTCCGTAAGAAGCTCCGGTAACGAGAGCCACTTTTCCTTCTAATGAGAAATTAACCATGGGTTTTGTTTTATGTGATGAGTAATAGAGTTTGAATAGAGAAATGAATCAAAATCATTCCGGGCCTACTCCTGATGAAAAAAGTATTAGTGGCCCGGAATATCATGATTCTGACGTATTATCTTAATTCGGTGTGTTTGTAGAAGTCCTGATCTCCGTAGTCGAGGTTTTCACCCCCCATACCCCAGATGAAAGTATAGTTGTAGGTAGCGGCGGCTGAGTGGATTGACCATTCGGGTGACAAAACAGCCTGATCGCCTTTCATCCAGATGTGGCGGGTTTCAGTAGGTTCACCCATGAAGTGGCAAACAGCTTGCTCTTCGGGAACTTCAAAGTAGAAGTAAGCCTCCATACGACGGCTATGTGTGTGTGCCGGCATGGTGTTCCAGATGCTACCCGGTTTCAATTCTGTCATTCCCATTTGAAGCTGGCAAGTCTCTACCACTTCACGAACCAACATTTTATTGATGCATCTGTGGTTAGCTGTTTCCAAAGAACCTAACTCCATAACCAATGCATCAGTTTTAGTGATTTTTTTGTCAGGGCAAGTTTTGTGAGCAGGACAAGAGTTGAAGTACAGTTTTGCAGGATTTGCAGCATCTGCACTTGCAAAGGTAACTTCTCTGTCACCAGCACCTAAGTATAGAGCTTCTTTATAGTTGAGTTCGAAGGTTACGTCACCCACTTTTACGATACCTTTTCCTCCACCTACGTTGAAGATACCCAACTCGCGACGGTGAAGGAAGAAAGGAGCTTTCAACGGATCGATTGCTTCGATAGGCAATACTTCGTTTGTTGGAAGGGCTCCACCTACCACCATACGGTCGTAAAGGCTGTAAACCATGTTTACTTCATTTGCAGTGAAAAGATTTTCAATTAAGTGTTCTTTACGCAAACGGGCAGTGTCGTAATTTTTTGCATCTTGCGGGTGCGATGCATAACGAATTTCATAGTTTGTTTTCATAAAAAGTTATTTTGTATATATGTAGAATATGAAAAATAATTCATTGCAAAATGGATTTGTGCAACCGATTGCGCAAAAGTAGTAAAAATTTAAATTGGATAGCCAAAAATGGATTTAAAATTGTCGTTAAAACAAATTTTCAGTTGGATATAGGGTTGAATGATAATCTGTAATAGGGGGAATTAAATGAGAAATCCGTAAGGCAAAATGCGGAAGCTCCCCATTTTGCCTTACGGAATCAATCTATGGAAATTAAAGGTGTTCTTAGATAAACAGTATCAGATAAGCTGCTGCAGCCGGAATAGCAAGTAGGGGGGCATCGAAACGATCGAGTATTCCGCCGTGTCCCGGAAGGATATTTCCCGAGTCTTTGATTTTTAATGAGCGCTTTAGCATTGACTCGAAGAGATCGCCGTAGGTTGCGGAGATAGAGATCACAAATGCAAATCCCATCCATTGCCATACAGTCAGGATATCACTGAAATATGCAAAAAACAAAGAACCCAACAATGCAAAGATAACGCCACCAAAGAATCCTTCCCATGATTTCTTGGGTGAAATGCGCTCGAAGAGTCGATGGCGTCCCAGTTTAACTCCTACCATATAGGCTCCTGAGTCGTTAATCCAGATGCAGGCAAAGAGCGCTAGAATCAAAACCGGGGAATAAATTTCACTATGCAGAAATCCAAACCAGATAAGCATGGCAAAAGGGACCGAAATGTATAGGTGGCCGAACAGAGCTAGTGCAATATTTAAAATAGAAGCATCTTTCTCTTTGTACAGTTCAGAGATAAATAGGAAAAAGAAGTATGCCAGATAGGGTAATAACAGCCATTTATGGAAAGCTCCTGTAGCACCCATATAAGAAGCCAGAATCAGATACGAACCGGCTATTGAGTGAAGAATCTTTTTACTTTTTACAAATTCAAGTCGGTTCATTAGACCGTAGAATTCAAATTGAGCTGAAAAAGCGATCAAAAGGAATATTAACAGGGCTGAAACAGAATGAAAGAGTATCGCGGCAATAATCACTGCTACAAGCACAAAGCCTGTCAGTGATCTTTTTAATAGTTCAGGCATTAGTTCGATTTTGATTTTAGTGGCGCAAAGATACAAAAAGTTTTTGAGGGCTGTAAGTCGCCCTTGTATAAAGTTGGGGGGAATAGATAGTTTGAAACCTGGGATTATAATAGTATCAGATCTAAGCTCTCCGAATGTCGTATCTTATTTATTCTCATAAAAAACGGAGAAACCAGTTTTGATTTCTCCGTATATGCATTGTATAGCAAATGTTTTTTATAATGTCATAGAGTCAGATTCACTATCAGGTTCTTCTACTGATACTTCTTTTTTAGTCTCTTCGGGTTTTGCCTCAATATTCGCAAGAACTTCCTCTGTACGTGATTTCCATTTTCTTTCGCCAAATATATGTTCAAGATCTTCTTTATAAATGACTTCGGTTTCGAGCAATTTATCGGTCAAAGCTTTATGTCCCTCTTTGTATTCGAGTAACATGCGTTTCGCACGGTCATATTGTTCGTTAATCATCTTATTTACCTCCTGGTCAATCAGTAGAGCGGTAGCTTCGCTGTAAGGTTTGGTAAATCCATACTCCTGACCGGTAGAATCGTAGTAGCAAATATTGGCTAGTTGGTTACTCATACCGTAGTAAGCAATCATTGCATAAGCTTGTTTGTTTACACGTTCCAGGTCGTTAACGGCTCCGGTGGAGATTCGTCCTAAGAATAACTCTTCTGCAGCACGTCCGCCTAATGTAGCGCACATTTCATCGAGCATCTGTTCTTTGGTGGTAATTTGTCTCTCTTCGGGCAAATACCAGGCAGCACCCAGTGCTCGTCCGCGGGGAACGATGGTAACTTTAACCAATGGACTGGCGTGTTCAAGGAACCAGCTCAGGGTAGCGTGGCCTGATTCGTGGATTGAAATAGCCTCGCGCTCTTCACGGGTAGTGATTTTGGTTTTCTTCTCCAAACCGCCGATGATACGGTCTACTGCGCTCGTGAAGTCTTGTTTTTGTACATAGGTTTTGCCGTTACGGGCTGCAATCAATGCGGCTTCGTTACATACATTGGCAATATCGGCACCCGAGAAGCCCGGCGTTTGGCGTGATAAGAATTCAATATTGACTGATTCGTCAATTTTGATAGGGCGCAAGTGAACGGCGAAAATCTCTTTACGGTCGTTGAGGTCGGGCAGATCCACATTGATCTGACGGTCGAAACGACCCGCACGAAGCAATGCTTTATCCAGGATGTCTGCACGGTTGGTCGCAGCCAATACGATAATACCGCTATTGGTGCCGAAGCCGTCCATCTCGGTTAGTAATTGGTTGAGGGTGTTTTCACGCTCATCATTACCGCCCATGCTGGGGTTTTTGCCACGGGCACGACCTACTGCGTCAATCTCATCGATGAAGATAATACATGGCGCTTTTTCTTTGGCCTGACGGAATAAATCGCGTACACGGGAAGCTCCAACACCTACAAACATTTCCACAAAGTCGGAACCTGACAGGGAGAAGAATGGTACATCAGCTTCACCCGCTACGGCTTTAGCTAAAAGGGTTTTACCTGTACCCGGAGGGCCAATTAGTAAGGCGCCTTTCGGAATCTTACCTCCCAGTTCGGTGAATTTTGAGGCATTGCGGAGGAATTCTACAATCTCTTCCACCTCTTGTTTGGCTTCTGATAGTCCTGCTACATCTTTAAATGTAACTTTATTGATGGCTGATTTGTCGAAAATCTGAGCTTTGGCTTTACCAACATTGAATACTCCGCCTCCTGCACCACCTTGTCCTGACATACGGCGCATGAAATAAATCCATACAAAGGCAAGTAAGATAAGCGGTCCGAATGTCCAGAGGAATTGACTGAAGAAATCATTATTGGATTTGTATTCCAAAGGGATATCGATTCTGTTCTCTTTTTGCCATTGTGTTTGCAGTTCGCTGATTTTATCGGCAGAAGGGATATTGACCACAATTACTGGGTCTTTTCCGACAGTCTGAGCTGACTTGCCGAAAACTCGCTGTTTAGCACTATCCTGAATGGTGGCTTCCAGTGTATTTTTCCCTTGAAAGACAGTGATTCTCTTAATACAACCCTCTTTGGCATATTGCTGGAACTCGGACCAACTCTTTTCATTCGTCGTTTGTACATTGTTGAAGTAGTACAATCCGATGAGTGTAAACGCAATGATCGTATAAATCCAGTAAAGGTTTATCTTAAAGTTAGGTTTTTTATTATTGGAATTCTGAGGTTGTTCCATAATGATTTGTTATTGAGTTTTTAGTATAAGTCTTTAATATAAATCAGTTTTGCGTCGTCCCAAAGTTGCTCTAATTGGTAGTATTCACGCGTTTCGGGTAGAAAGATGTGAGTCATCACACTGCCGTAATCGATGGCCACCCACTCCATGTTTTTTCTACCGTCGGCACCGATGGGTTTGTCTCCATTATGTATTTGTACATAGTCCACAACGCTATTGGCGATAGCACCAACCTGGGTGGTGGATCCACCTTCGCATACTACCAGATAACGGCAGATGGCATCGGTGATTCTCGTTAAATCCACTACGGTGATTTTACTCCCTTTTTTATCTTGAATTCCCTCGATTACTTTTTCAAGCAAATCTTGCGTTTCATCCATATTTTGTCAATAGTTTTGTCTACTCAAACAATTTATTCGCAAATATAGTTTGAAAACTTCTATTTTTTGATGTCGAGAGAAAAAATGTTGCATTGCAGCTACAATGGAAACATTAATTAATAAACCGATTAACGGATTTAAGTTAAGCTCGAAGGAATGCAAAAAGCAGCCTGTGCATAAGCTGCTTTTGTAAATGATTGAAGTATTTATTTTTTGTCTCCCCCTGTATTAAGGTACCCTCATTATTTCAATTCTCTTATTACTTTTCCTGTACAGGAAAATGAAATCCCTTGTCCATTTCTAATCCCAAGCATAACTGATTCAATTAAGGGTTCATTAACCAGTGTGTCAGAAACCCATTCTATAAGAAAATTTGCACCAGTTCCACTTTGATCGCGTTCGGGAATAAAGAAATTAGTTGCTGCTAAAGATTCTATAATTGTATCTCTGGTCAGATAATTTGCCATCAACTTACCTTCATTGTTGAAGAATAGAACTTTGGTTAATCGAATCGGGTGGTTTAAGTCCGTATTATGTATAGCTACAAATGCGCTTAAATCAAATTTTTTGTCAGATTTATGGTAAGGTACATTTGAGTATATCGGTAAATATAATAATTGGCCACGTACCTTTTTTGTATGGTTGTTTTCTTTAAGGATTAAAGAGTTTGCATCGAAGTCAAGATTAATTTGTTTGCTTTTTGTTTGTTTGGGATTTTTATTTGTGCATGAAAACGCAAATAGTAGACTTAAAGCCACCGCTGGTATTAAGGTTGTTCTTTTCATGGTGATTATTTATTTGGCTATACATAATGCCGGTTGTTATTGCATAATTAATACGTTCTTTGTCATCGAACGTCATCATGCTTATTTTATTGTCAATTCTTATTTGGTTGTTGTGTTTTAATACTTTTGAATTCCCTAAGTAAGTCTTTGAATTATTTTATTCTTGTGATGTGTTGTGATGGATTTATCTGCACTGAATGTTTAACAGGTTTATAGCTTGAAAAGTTCTTCTTATCGAATGAAGAGTCTATAAGAAGATCCTTTATTTTTTTTATGCATAACAGTAAATCTATAATACGTCAAAGGGTTGAAACTATTCAATACTTTGGTGTCCCCGATAATAAGTATTTTTCAGATCACCCGGAAAGCGCTCCGCTTATAACTAATGAATAAATATGAGTGTTATGATGATAGGTGTAAGATAGTGTGGGGAAATGCGTATTTTGTTTTATGTAAATGTGTGTGAAGATATTTGTAGATCCATCTTGTTATACTAGCTGAAAAGAAGATTGTTTAGTTGTATTTTATATATATATTAAAAAAAAAGCTCTATTCTTGCTCTGAGTTGGTGTAAAAAATCAGTATTAGTTTAATAATATGTTTATATAATGCAAAGGTATGTAATTGGGGAGAGTTGCCTGAACTTATAGTCGAAATTTCGGGTTTTAAATTAAGATTGAGTTATGATATTTATTAAATAGATAGCGTGTTTTTTAATCCTTAGTTTACTTTTTAGCTTGTTGTTTTTTTGTAGTCATAAAGTGTGTTTTTAGTGTCTGGTAGTATCTGTATTTGGTTGTTGTTTTATTGAATTGCTGTTGTTTGTTTTTGTAGTATTACTACTAGAAGTGAATTTCAGATTGAGAATATTAGTCCATTAGTCAAAGACTTAGCCTAAACTTTTTTAGCGGCGTAATAGCTCTGTTACGGATCCGCCTTATGTATTGTAGGACTAAACCTAACCTAAACCTGTATTGATTATGAAAATTGTAGTTGTGGGAACAAGAGGGATTCCCAATATTCTCGGTGGTGTTGAGACTCACTGTGAGGAGTTGTACCCCAGGTTGGCAAGACTTGGTTATGACATAACTTTAATTCGGCGATCATGTTATGTTTCTCCTGATAACAAGCTGGATAATTACATGGGCGTAAAAATAAAAGATATTTATGCACCGAAAATGAAAAGCATTGAGGCTATTTTGCATACCTTTCTTTCGATATTGTATGCCAAAAAAGTTAAAGCTGATATTCTGCATGTTCATGCGATTGGTCCGTCTTTGTTAGTTCCTTTTGCGAAGCTTCTCGGATTGAAAGTTGTGATTACGCATCATGGACCCGACTATGATCGGCAGAAGTGGGGTCGGATGGCTAAATTAATCCTCCGATTAGGTGAGAAGATGGGAGCTAAATTTTCGGATGAAGTGATTGTGATTTCTAAAGTTATCGAAGATTCTTTGCGGATCTATGGTAGAGGTAATCATTTGCATTTGATATACAACGGGGTGAACAGGCCTCATAAAACTTTGTCAAAAGATTACATTACCTCATTAGGGCTTCTTGATAAGAAATATATTGTTTCGTTAGGTCGTTTTGTTGAGGAAAAGGGATTTGACTATCTGATCAATGCATTTGAGCGGGCGGGTTTCTCTGAGTATAAGTTGGTTATTGCTGGAGATGCTGATCATGAAACTTCTTATTCGAAGCATCTTAAAGAAGAGGCGCGTGAAAGGGGAGTTATTCTTACAGGCTTTATCAAAGGTGAAAAACTGAACGAATTGATGTCGCATGCCGCTCTTTTTGTATTGCCGTCGTTCCATGAAGGTTTGCCAATTGCTCTTTTAGAGGCAATTAGTTACAGGTTGGATGTGTTGGTCAGTGATATTCCGGCCAACAAACAAGTGGTACTTCCCCAGGATTCTTTCTTTCATGTTGGTGAGGTTGATGAACTGACATCTAAATTGAGATATAAATTGAGTGAAGGGGTGCATGAAGTGAGGTATAATCTGGCTCCTTATAACTGGGATAAAATATCCAGTCAGGTTGCAGATGTGTATCAGCATCTGGAATCGGCATAAGAAGTTATTAAATGTATATGACAATAAAAACTCCCGCGATGAAGATTGTGGGAGTTTTTTTATGGGGTATAGTTTACCGTCGTATAAATAAGGATGCAGAATATATATGTCGGAAATTCAATGTCGGAGCTGTTGGTAGACAGCTATAGTCTGTGTTGTTTATAATTATTACTTTCGAATAGATTGGACTGGAGAGCAGAATCTATTTGTTTTTTAGATTCTTATTGATTTAAAATCTTATATCTAAAAATAAATGCTCAGATGTAAATTGAATTCTTGGAATATTCATCTTTTTCACAAAAAAAAGCGGCCTTGCCGTGAACAAAAAGAATTGATGTACAAATTAAATATAATAATAATGAAGTGGGTGTGGTGAATAGAATAAACACACTATATTCGCATTTGAGAGATTGCCGAGAGAAAAATGACACTGAGATTGAATGCTTCAATAAATCAAATCTAATTCTCTTATTCAAGGACCAGTGAATTAACTGTTCCTTTATCCGAAAAAAGGTGGGTAGAAATCTGATAATCCCTGATCAAAAACGTTATTTGCAATGTTTATGATAGAGGGTATACTCCTGTATTGTGCTGAAATGATTGTATCATAGTTAAAATACAAAACGATGAAAAAAGTGAAATGTAGGTGATAGTTTTGCACTTTTGTGTGAGAAAAAGGGTTAATCGGGAATCGGAAATATATCAGATTTTCGATAATGTGTAAAAAATCGGTATAATCCGATTTCTAAGGAAACAGTGCCGTTGATGACATTTCTATGTTCGAGAAGGTGTCAGATTTATTTATCAAGAGATTACATCAACATCTACATGATAAATAACTGATATTTGATTAGTTTTCCTGAATAGTAATAAATTAAATAATAATTATAATTGTAACTTTGACAGTATATAGAATAATGAAAACAAAAACCCTCATAGTCTTATTTTTTTTAATTAACAGTCTAAATATTTTATACGGTCAGACTTCCGGAAATTATATTCTGGAAAATGACTCTTTGAAAGCAACGATTTCGATTCCTTCAATGCAGATTAATGCATATTATAAAGTAAATGGTCAATCGTATACTACCCAAGCTTTGGGTGGTTATAGTGTAACGTCAATAAACGCCAGCACTCCTCAGAAATTAGTGGTGAATACTACTACGTTGAATATTACGTTTAGTATTTCCGGTAATGCGATAAATATGGTTTTGGGCGGTGATGCGAACAAATCGATAAGCGATTTTCAGTTTCCAGGACACATTATTAGTAATTCGAATGATTATATGATTGTGCCAAGATCATCTGGTATGATTTGGCCGGTAACACAAGATTATCCGTTCTGGGGAAGTTATTTATTCAATACATGGAAATCCTCCATGTCTTTTGTTGGAGTTACTAATTTAAAGTCGGGTTACATGTTAGTTAGTGATGATCCGTGGGATACTGGTGTCTGGTTAAATAAATGGTCCGGAGAAACTACGGTAAATCCTAAATTAAATCATTTTGCTTCAAAAGGAAAACTAGGTTACACCCGTACAGCTCATCTCGTATTTGTAAATAATGGATATGTAGAGATGATGCAATGGTATAGGAAAAATACAAATAGATTGGGTTGGAGTAAAACCTTTTCTCAAAAAGCGGCTGTAAATCCCAATATAAATAAATTAAAGGGAGCAGTGGATTTTTGGACCTATTCAACAGGTAGTACTGCAAGTGATTATACTAAATTGGCTGATTATGGGCTGGATAAAGCTATTTTCACATTACATGAGTCACAGTTTGGAATGATTAATGCTCTAAATCAAAAGGGATTCCTTACCTCGGTGTATGAAAGCTATATTGATGTATTTCCTCCCGGAAGCGGATGGTGGTATAGTGATGGGTACCCACAGGATGTAATGGTTAAAAACGATGGTAGTATGCAGGCTGGCTGGGTAGCTTATGTTGATGGTAATCCGGTTCAGGGGTATAAACTTTGTCCGTCAACGCATAGTAAGTATGTTAGAAGTCGTACGAGTGCTAAGTTGTCAAGCAATCCTCTTAATTCACAGTTCGTAGATGTATCTTTTGCTTCAGCTTTGTCAGAATGTTATTCAGCAGATCATCCGATGAGTCGTAAAACAGATGGTCAATCGAGAGTAGATGTCTTTAATATTCTGAAAAATGAATATTCTCTAGTTACAGGAGGAGAAGAAGGGTTTGATTTTGGATATTCTGCTTATGATTATGGACACGGAGAGATGGGCATGTTGGCTACAAGTGAATCAGGTTACGATTGGACAACGCCGAATGATAATCCAGGTAATGATTATATAGCTTATTCCATGAACCCAACAGTTAGATTACCACTTCTTGGATTGGCTTATCACGATTCGCACATGCCGACATGGTATACTGGTGATGGGGTGTCTAAAGTTCCCGCATATTGGGACGATAAGGATTTATTTAATATTCTTTATGCCTCAATGTCTCTGTTTTTCCCACCTAGTAAAACATATTTTGATGCAAATTTCGAGAGGTTTATGGCCAGTTATCATCTAACAAGTAGTCTAACACGAAATGTGGGTTTTGATCAAATGACGAATCATACATTTATAACCTCCGATAGATATGTGCAACAGACAGAGTTCTCAAGCGGTTGGAAGGTTACCGCAAACTTTAATGCATCATCATACCAGTATGGTACTAAATTGCTGGCCGCAAAAGGATTTTATGCTACTGATGGTGGGCAGAACGAGGTGTTTAAATTAGTGGATTCGGGTTCGAATCTGGCAGGTGCTTTTACCGGAGATCGGTTGTATATAAATCCGTATGGTGTGGAGAAAACCTATAAAGGGGTTAAAACATCAGGCAGTGTATTCTTTAGAAAAGATGCCTCCAGCGTACATTTAGCGTTTATCGGTAGCCAGACATCAATCAAGATTAATTCTTCGCAGATGCCATGGGTCGTGAAGAAAGCATTTTCCGAAGCTACGGGTAAGGAAATTACATTGACTAATCTTGGTAGTGGTTGGTATCAGATAAACAGACCCAGCGGAGAGGATTTTATTCGTTTGGAAGTAGATATTGCAATGTCTCAGGAAGAAGATGTTCAGGTGCGTCAGATAGAATGTTACCCAAATCCTGTTCGTGGAGATTTGCATATTGACATGGATCTCCCGACCAGCCAAAATGTGGGAATCAGCCTTTTTGATCTTACGGGTAAAGCTGTTAAAGATCTTATGAATGATAAAGCTTTACCCGGTACAAATAATCTGGTGTTTAATTTGGACGGTGTTACCCCCGGGACATATGTTCTCCGGATTAAAACAGACGAAAAAACTATTTCTAAAAAAATTGTTGTTCTTTAAATCACTCGTTTGAGTACATGACTTTCAGGCCCATAAAATCATCCGTTTGGCTGGTTTTATGGGTTTGTTGTTTTAAAAAGTGAAATATGGTTTCTTGTTTAATTTAATTGAGTTAATTGCTCGATTAAGATTTATATACCTTGATAATATCGCCGGCCAGTTTCGACCAGTTGTATTCGGATTCCAATAACTTCCGTCCATTTTGTCCCAATCGGGCTGAACCGGTTCTGTTTGCAAGCAGGCTAAGTATTTTATTCACCATCATTACAAAATCGTTAGGTGGTACCAGATGACCGGTCTCTCCTTCAACTACTAGATCCCGATAAAACAGAAAGTCCCAAACCACTACCGGCAATTGCATAGACATAGCTTCCAGGCAGGTTCCGGGCAAACCTTCGTAATAGGAAGTTGATGCATATATGCGACTGCGGTTGTAGAAAGAAACCATTTTATCGAAAGAAACTTTACCGGTTAGAACTATATTTTCAGTCAGAGGAGCCAGTTCTTGTGCTACCCAGGTATCATCATCCCCGTACCCAACAATGCAGATCCGGATATCCGGTTTGGCAGTTACCAGTTTCCGGCATAATGCTACCATCGGTATACTTCCTTTGCGACGCTCAATACGTCCGGAGAAAAGGACATCTATATCTTTCTCCACATTATGGTCAGGCTGGAACTTATGTACATCGGCACCATTTGGAATTACAGAGACAGATCCGTTGAACCCGTAGCGAATGATTTCCTGACGGCCTTGCTCTGTTAATGTAATTACTCTGTTTACTTTGCGTAATATTTGCCGTTCCATCCACATTTTTATCATTAGTGAAAGGGGGCTCCACTGGCTCTCGAAATGCCTGGGTTCATAGAAGTGACCGGACATACCCAGGTAAGTCGTGTGAGCAGTCAGGACTATGGGGATTGAAGACGGTAGGAAAAGAGCAGGAATCAGAGGTGGCCAGTGCAGATTAACAAGGCTGATTCGCTTTTTTTCGTACAGGTCGATTAGCAGTCTGCGTACAGTTATGCCCCATAGTGCAAGGCTGAAGCGGTTGGCTGAGATCGGCACATGTATTATTTCAACTCCAGAGTAGTTTTGCTCAGCGTGATGCTCATCCCCGGTGATCAGAATGATGCCTTGGTGGTCAGCCGGCAGATTACTCAGCAGAGAGTCCAGATAACGGGCAATGCCGCCTACACCGTAAAATTGTGGATATACGATTGCAATCATAGCAGTGTTTTAAATTCAGATTCAATTTCACGAACCAGTCGCTCCCAGGTGAAAGCTTCTAATATCTTTTTACGACCACACAATTCCATTGCTGTCTTTTGAGCAGGATGATCAAGCAGATTACAGACAGCGTTTGTTAATTCATCAGGGCTATTGGGTGTAACAAGTACTCCATCCTCTCCATTTGTAATCACTTCAGGAATTCCACCGACTCTTGATGCCACAACGCTGGTACCGGAAGACATTGCTTCAATGATCACTAATCCGAAGGGTTCTTCCCAAACAGAAGGGCAAACTACTATATCAGCAGCGGAATACAAATATCGGAGTTTGTCATGAGGGAGAAATCCGGTAAATACAATGGATTCAGAAACCTTCCCGGCTAATTTAACCAGCTTCTGCTCATAAGCTGTTTTTGCAGCACCACTGAAGAAGGAAGAACCTGCAATGATCAGTCGTGTAGATGGTATTCGTGCGTTTATTTGTCGAAATGCCTCAATAAGAACATGAACCCCTTTGACTTCGGTAAGTCGTCCTACATATAAAATGTATTGACACGTCGGATCGAAGGAGATAATTCCATTAAGCTGCTTAACCGCCATCTCACCATAAGGCCGGAATGAATCAGGATCGGTCGAATTCATAACCACGACAAACTTATCGGTATATTCAGGAAAGCAGGAAATAGCACGTTGACGGATACAGTCACTAACACAGATGATCTTATCGGCCCTGGCGATAGCACGTCGGTAGAAGGGCCGGAAAGCCCGGGCGGATAAATGGTCGTTATGCATATGTAATACAATTTTCTGGCCTGCTTTTTTATTCAGGAACAGAATGATATTGGGTTCATTATGGATATATATCAGGTCAAAATCACGTACCACCCTTGCTACCCGGATTGCGTAACTTGCCACATTCTGCATCTTGGCTATATAGCGTAGAGGGTTTTTCCAGGTTACTTTTTCCTTAAGTTTGTAGAACCACTTCTCTGCTCTTGTCCAGGGTATCCCAATGTACTGAATACCTTCACTGCCCGTAATATTTGCAGGTCTGGAGACCAATGCCAACCGGCGTCCGGGTATTCGCATTCTGTTACATGTTTCTTCCACCCAATGTTCCACAGCTCCCCCTTTGACTGCGGGAACCGGTAGCAATTCCGGAACTACGACAGCGATAGAGTCATTCAGATCGCTAGATTTTATTTTTATAGTATGCATCCCAAAGATGATTTGCTAGTTTGTATTTCTGAGGAAAGAATGTTGGTGAAGCGTGTTGTTATTTGATAACCAGTTTGCTATTAATGCCTTTGTATTTGTTATATTGCTTAAAATAGAGTGTATTCTATCAATTTTCATGTATTACCATATGATTGGCAACACGGCTAAAAGCGAGGTTATTCCCACTTTTATTTTCTTGAGGTAAACTTGATAAGAATTGTATTTCGAATTATTGGTTATTCTTATCATAAAGTTGAATATGTTGACGCGCACATTCATTAATGCTAAAGCGTTTTTTATAGGTATTCCTCAAAGAATCCATTGAAATACGATCTTTGTTGTTTAAGTAAGAAATGATAGTTTGATAATAATCTTCTTCAGTAACGGTTTTCGATAAGAAGCCGGTAATTCCATTTTCTATTGCATCACTTATACCTCCAACAGCAGTGCAGATTGGAGTACACCCGCAAGCTAATGCTTCGATTAAGGTAATAGGCATACCTTCATAAATAGAACTTAAACAAAAGGCGTCGGCATTTAAATAATAGTCAGTTATATTTAGTCTGGGGCTTAAAAAGATAATTTTCTCAGATGCAATTGATTTCAATTCATCCCCCAATGGAGAATCAAAATCCCGTCCAATTATTATTAGCACAATTGGGTTTCCTTCTTCTGTTAAGCGGTTAAATACTTTTACTAACATTTTCTGGTTTTTCTCAGGCGAGCAACGAGCAACGTGTACAAATACAGTCTTGTTTTCTTTTCTGATGTTTTGGAAATAATCTGTTACGGATGATATTTCATCACTTGGTTTAGGGAGAGTCCTGCCATTGTATATTTCATAAAAACTTGTTGTTCTATAATAGTTGACGAAAGATTTTGATGTTTCATTCGAGATTGTGATGGCTTTTATTTGGGATTTTGAGTAAAAAAATCTTCGAAGCCAATATTCTACCTTGTATTTTATTTCTGCCGGCGCATCACTGTGGATTGTATGAAAGAATTTGATCTTCTTGAATAATACAGAAAGAGGGAAAATATAGTTTATTACGTTATTATGACAATGAACAATATCTGGCTTGATCTTCTTAATAACGTTTCCAATATGATGGATGTTAAATATATTAAATCTGTTGCTTTGTTTTAAGTTTATATAAATTACTTTATTTGATATTTCTTCTTTGAAATATCCATAATCGCTTAATGTATCATTGTATAATACGCATAGATATACTATATGTCCATTTTCTGCCAATTCATTTGATAAATCAACTACAAATCTTTCAATGCCACCGGATGATAGAGAATAAGTTAGTTGTAGAATCTTCATAATGTTGTGTATCTATTTTGTTAATATGTCTTTTAGTTTGTTTAAATACCCATGTCCGTATACGATGTCAGGTTCTACATAATTACCTTCTGCCCACTCGTTCCATGATTTTAAAAATAGTAATTGGTGTTCTGCTTCTTTGTGTTGAATAATGTTTAATGCATCATTTAAATGATTGGCGAATAGCTCAGGCGTACTTCCGTAATAAATAGATGCTTTTCTACCTGCTCGTGCCGATCTATCCCATTGTGGTATCACAGTAGGGTAGAATTGTTCATCCCTATCAAGTTCGGTAAAAATACACCTGATAATATCTTCAAAATTGTATTTATCAAGCATTACGCCTCCAAACTTGGTAATGATTTTGTGGCGAATCATTTTTAAATATTTATTTCTAACTACACACTCAGCATGCCATTGTCCATTTGTATTAACAGCATCAAAACCAAAATTGAGTATTTTCTGATAGTTTGAAATCCAACCAGTTGCTAATCCAACAAAATGAATTCCTTTTAAGCCATTATCTTCCGCCATTTTTCTCCATATATCCATAAATTTCTTTGGATATGGCAGATTTAATGGATCATATATTAAGAATATTGGTTTTCCATCAACCTTTAAATATCTTTTATCATGAAACGCAGGCAATACACAGTTGAAATGATTAATTATATCCGTCTCGCCTGGGTAAGTTTGTTTAATTATGTAGGCTTCTTTGTACCGCTGAGAGGAAGGATTCCAAGTATGATTTGTCCAAGAGTGATTAGCCCATCCTAAACAAAATGGATAGTTCGGTTTTCCGCTTTGTAAGACTTCATTAAATGGTCGTTCCAAGGCTCTTCGTCCATCACCGAACCAATAATGCCAATACATGAAACCCTCAATACCTGCATTTTGGGCCATCTCAGCCTGAGCCTCTCTTATTTCGGGCATTCTAAGATCATAATAACCGAGATCTGCTGGAACTCTAGGTTGATAATGGCCTTTAAATAAAGGTTTTGCTTTACCTACATTTGTCCATTCAGTAAATCCTTTTCCCCACCATTCATCATTCTCTGGGATTGGATGGTATTGAGGAAGATAATATGCGATTACTCTAGCTTTCATATTGTTGATAATTAGTAGGTTTGAGTAATTATATAAATGTTATTACTTTGCGAGTAGTATTTTTACAACGATTTCTCTCGCTAGTTTTTCTTTTTTAGTTTGATTATTGAATAAATAAGCCAAAAGGAATGAGTGGTAAATCGCAAAAAACTGTATGTATCCATATTCACCAGTGCCTATTGCGTATGCAATATAGACCAAAACAAGTACATCCATAAGGTAATAATCATCTTTGGCTTTAAGTATTGAGCGATGTAATCTGTATAGTAACCAGATAAAGGTGATCCAAACACAGGCTCCTAATATCCCACTGTTACAAAGTACTACAAAAACAAGGCTCTCAAAAGCTAATATAACAGGGTGCGTGAGATGCGTTGAAAGATAGTAATTATTCCAACCGTATCCTTTGCCGACAAGAAAATGCGTATTTATTTCATTCAGAGTACCTTGTAATTGCTCCAATCTTAATGCTATTGAAGATCCCTGCACACTGCTTTTTGTGCCTGAAATATCTACGAATGAGGCGAATAGGTTCATCAAATCATCATTTGATTGCACTACCAATGCTAAAATGAGAATTAGGGCAATTCCCCAACCTATAACCTTGAAGTTTCTATATCTAATAAAATAGTAAAAAAAACCAATAGCAAGTGCTGCAATCCCAGTACGAACTCCGGAAATTAATATATTAAAGCTGATCAATCCCAATAAAATCAGATATAGATATTGGGTTGTTTTTAGATATAGTACGACAAAAACAATAAACAGAAAACACAGTAATAAAGTCCATGTCATAGGGTGTAACATAGTGGATTGTATTTTCTCCGCTGAAGAAAAGCTTAAACGGGATTCGCCGGATGAATAGTCAAAAGCGAAATCATTTAGGTTAAAATAATGTGTAACTAAAGTTGTATATGGATTTATTCCTCCCAGCTTAATAAGAAATACACCGTAAATACAAGCGATAGTAATTGAAATGATTAAAGCCCATTTGAAATAGGTCAAAGTTTTAGTGTCGTTAATTGACAGATTCCAGATGATAAATGATAAAATACAGGTTTGCATAAACGAGGCTCTCCAATAATTTATTTGCACCCCCCATGGGGTATCTTGTGCAAATAAAGACAGGATAAATAATGATAGGTATAAAAATAAGAATGGAGTAATAACTTTATAATCCAGATCAATCGTTTTCTTAATCTTCAATTGATAAAGAAAAACAAAAAGGAGTAAAGTGTTTACTAAGTTGTATGACAAAGACATGCCCATTATATGGAATTGCATGTATGGCACTAAAATCCAATATGACATGTAAAGTGCTACTGACAACTTTAAACTAAAAAAAGATAGTATAACCACTGAAATTGCAAAAACAAATATGCTTACAATAATAATGTTCATGGTCCTTTTTATTAGATCAATATACTAAATAATAAATTGCTGTAAGTAGGATTAGAAAAATGTTTCTCGTTTTAATGAAATAAAAAGATCCATTTTTATAAGTTCAATCAGTATTTCTGATTTTTGAATTAGTATAATTAAATCTCTATAAGAAAAGATTTATCATTTATTCAAAATCAGTGTGTCAGGTATTTTAATTGTTTTGTATTGACTTGAAATTTAGTTCAATATATCTTGTTTTCCCAAATAATGCATTAACTTTTTCGAAAAAAAAGATTGGGGATAATAGCATAACTATTTTCCGGAGAAATAGAGGGAGACTTTCTCGTTTATTTAAAAGCATATTGTGCCAATAATGCAGATATAAATGTCGTCTTAAAAGAATGTTTGGTAAAAAATCTGATTGAGCTTTTTTTACAGATTCAATGAATCCTTTATTCGACGCTGTAGATGTATTTTGGTCGTGTAGTCGGTATTCAACTGTAGATTCACTTATATGCATGAAAAAATAATCATTGTCGTATACTTTCAAAAAAAACGGATAATCTTCCATATATTTAAATGATTCATCGAAACCACCTAATGTTTTTGTAACTTCGCTATTGAGATAAATTGAAGCTCCAACAATAAAATTGCCTTTGGTTAATAATGTATTTAATTGTTTTTTTATGGGGAGTTTAAAATATTTTTCGTTGTCAACAAAGGGTTTATACTTAACACCTTCGCTGAAAGGAGTAACAGCTGAAGAGAAGAAATAAATATGTTTGTTGACCTCTGAAATTTTATTAAAAGTTAGAATACAATCTTTATGTAGGATATCATCACCTGCTATAAATTTAATCCATTCTCCTTTTGAGGCATATAACCCTCTGTTACAATTAGCAGGTATACCGGTATTAGCAACAGGTTTGATAAGTTCTGTACGTACAAAACGCTCTTTATTTTCTTCAATCCATTTTTGACAAAGATCTACGGTGTGGTCTGACGAACAGTCATCAGAAACTATCAACTCAATATTTTGATAAGTTTGAGCTTTAGCACTTTCCAATGTATCGATTACATATTTTGAGGAATTGTATGTGATTACAATAATCGAAACCAGTGGTTGTGAATTTTCCTTTGAATCAGGAAGTTCTTCTATTTTAGTTTGATCTGTTTGCATAGTCGTTTCCTTTATTGATATACTTTCTTAGGTCTAATCTTCTGTTCAATTCTTTAAGTGAATATATCCCGGCAGCAATCATTAATAATCCAGCGAGAATGTATGTAAGAATTGAGGAGGGTATTAAGCTAAGTGTAAATGCAGTCAAAACAAATAAGTTTTGAATCAATAATATTCTCCAGAATATAGGATGATATGAAATTTCATATTTATTTCTCACCAACAGATATACCAGTAAAAAATAAACCAAATAATTCACGGCAAATGAAATGCCAATGCCGTTGAGACCGAATAAGATATAGAAAACCACATTTAGGATGATCATCAAAATATTCCCGATCGTTTCAGTAATGATAAATAACCGATTATCGCCTTTGGCCACAATCGTAAATGCCATAGCCCAGGATGCGGCTTTAAATAGCATGCCCAGCATAGTCCATTTTATCATTCCTGTAATGGGCATAAATTCAGATGTGTACAACAGTTGTACAATCAAAGGAATGAATCCGATCAACGCAATAAGCATTGGTCCCAGGATTAATATCGCAATTTCAGCCTGTTGATTTACGGCAGTGCGCAATTTTGCATTGTCAGTATTAATCGCTGCCAGCCTAGGGAAATAATCAGTTCCCATAGCTGTGAATATCAGGCCGGTGTATTGAGTGGTGATTGTCCATCCGGCCCGATAAAGACCTACTTCACTTACACCTCCCTGGTTGCTGATAAATATGTATATGATATATGAGCTCAGAGTTAACATAAATCCGCTCAACATCATCACAAATCCTAGTTTAGCCATCCCCATACCGGCATGGTAGCTATGCTTCAAGCTTTGCGGAATTGGTTCAATAGGGATTTTTTTTGCAAAATAAAAATCCAGCCCCAAAGTGCTAAGGGCTGTTATGATAAGCGCCGGGATTATCCCTTGTAATCCAAAGAAATAATATAATGGCAAAGATGTAAATAGCCCCAAAACGGATCCATACAAACTGGCCATTGCCAGATGTTTCAATCTGCGCATTCCCTGCAGCAGCACAGTTTGCCCACTGTCAATGGCATTAATAAATAATATGACAGATAACCAGATAAATGCCCACGTATAATCGTCGTTTCCAAAAGTCCATTTGCTTAAAAAAGGTGCAAGGCTTAGTATGGTGATGGAGCCAAACAGTCCGGTAGCCCATACCCAATGTCGCAACGTTTTTACGGCAGAGGCTATCCGTTTGGTATCTGATGTGCCATTGGCTTCTGAAATATCCCTTACGGCACTGGTAGATAGTCCCATTCCGGTAATTGACTGGACTAATCCGAGTGTAGACTGGTATAATCCGATCACACCCATCCCGGTGGTTCCTAATAATATGGCGACTACCTTTGAGCGAATAATGCTTATCAATATACCAAACACCTGGACTCCACCAAATAATGTGGTTGCCTTCATTATTTGGCGATAAGAGGTTTTTGATTCAACAGATGTTTTTTCCTCTATCTCTATGGATATATTTGTTTCCATTTATTCAGGTGTTTTCTTATGTAAATAGCGGCTTAATTACTCCTGGAAGTTATTCAACGAGTTGACAACCTGAGCGATATCTTCCATTGAGATGATAGCGCTAATCGGTAAGCTGATAACTTCATTGGCCAGCTGCTCTGTAATTGGTAGTGAAAGGTTGTTGTATTCAGCATAACACTTTTGTTTATGTGGCGGGATAGGGTAGTGGATCAGCGTTTGGATACCTTGTTCTGTTAGATAATTTTGTAGCTTATCCCGCTGTTTATTCCTGATTACAAATAAATGCCATACATGTGATTGGTATGCAGCAGCAGTCGTACCGGGAGGAATTATCGGGAGAATAAATTTCTCTCTATTTATATTATCCAGATAATATTGTGCAATTTCTCTTCTGAGTTGGTTTTCTTTATCCAGATATTTTAGTCTTACACCCAAGAAAGCAGCTTGTATTTCATCCATCCTACTATTTAATCCCTGATAATCATTTACATATTTCTTAGAGGAACCATAGTTTGCAATTGCTTTTACAACTTTGGCCAATTCTTCGTCTTGAGTGGTAACTGCGCCACTATCTCCAAGCGCGCCAAGATTTTTACCCGGATAGAAGCTGTTTCCGGCTGCATCACCTAATGTTCCTGATTTTTTACCTTGCCACTCTGAGCCAATTGCCTGAGCATTATCTTCGATTATTTTTAGGTTGTGTTTCTTTGCTATTTGTACCAATTGATTGTTCCAACATACCTGACCATAAAGGTGTACTACCATAATTGCTTTGGTTTTTGTAGTAATTCGATCCTCTATTTTGTTCAGATCCAGATTATAACTATGGATGTCAGGTTCCACAAATATGGGGACTAATCGGTTGTCCGTGATAGCCAGAATAGATGCAATGTACGTATTAGCCGGCACAATAATTTCATCACCTTCCTGCATAACTCCAATTTCAATATATGCCTTCAAAATCAGCCGCAATGCATCCAAACCGTTGGCGCAAGCTATTGTATGTTTAGCTCCAATATATTTACCAAGATTATACTCGAAATTGCTCACTTCATCTCCCAATAGATATGAGCCACTTTCGATCACTCTGATCGCAGCCTCCTGAAGTTCTATTGCATATTGGGCATTTACTGACTGTAAATCTAAAAACTTGATCATAGTTCTAAAGTTTTGGTGTAAATAGAGCCCGTTTGATAGGGTAGTTTTCTCAAATAATCAGAGTCTTTATTGTATTCCTCCGGATAGGTTTTGTTTGTATTTTAAGAAATCACTGTATTCACGGATATAATCATTTTCCGTATAATTGTGTGAAGCAAACACTAAGCAAGTAGATCCGGATGAAAAGTTGACTAGTTCCCGCCAGATTCCCGGTACTATGAGGAGTCCGTAATAGGGCCTGTTAAGAGTAATAGTTCTTTTAATTTTTCCGTCATCCAGGATCACATCAAAACTTCCTCCGGCAGCAATCAGGAGCTGGCATAAATCTTTATGAGCATGTCCTCCCCGGGATTCGCCGCCGGGGATATCATATAAATAATAGATGCGGTTTACATCAAATGGAATTTCATGCCTATTTTCCAATACAGAAATGTTCCCTTTTTCGTGGTGATGTTTATCCAGCTCTATAAGATTGCAATGATAAACTGTAGCTCCAATTGCGTTATCGATATTCATAATTCATCATTCTTTAGTTCATCCATATCCCAGATATAGTCTGAAGGATCAAATGACGTGGAAGCCATTACCAATGCTAATGAATTTGTCGAAAAATTGCTCATTTGCCTCCAAACTCTATTCGGGATGTATAATCCATAATATGACCTGTTTAAATGGTAGGTTCTAACTTCGGTGTCACTATTAAGAACAACATCAAAACTTCCTGACAGCGCTATTATAAATTCATGCTGTTCCCGAAAGGCATGGCCTCCCCGCGTTTCTCCTCCCGGTACATCATAGATCCAGTATGCCCGTTTAATCTGAAATGGGATATGGTTATTACCTTCCAGAAAAGTCAGGTTGCCTCTTCGATCAAGTATTTTGGGGAGTTCGATTATTTTCACTGAATTTAAAGCCATGATCTATGGATTAAAAAATCATTTATTTTTATACACTGATAGATTTTTCATCGCAATAACTTTAACTTCATCACTTTTTATTTGTTGGGTAACGAGTAATATCCATATTTCTTTTTGCCGTAGCCATAGACATGACTGTATGTATCACAACCTTTTAGGACTATGTACAAGTTTCTTAACTTCTCATGTTTAGCAATATCGTTGATGATTTTTGCATTATTTTTATTCGAGAAATTAGCTCTGAAAATGTAAAGTGTTACGTCAGTGATGCGATCTAGAAGGAAAGTGTCTGCAACTACTCCAACCGGAGCAGTATCTACAAGAATGTAATCAAATTCTTTACGTAAAAGAATAAACAGTTCATCCAGAGAGGTTTTTAAAAGTAGTTCATTCGGATTTGGCGGAACCGGCCCTGAAGGCAAAATAAATAAGTTCTCGTGCAAAAGAGTCGATTGTACCAGATTCGCATAATCTAAGTTAAGTTCAGATAAATAAGTCGTAATTCCGGTTTTTTGTGGGCTTGTCAGAAAATCAGAGAGTGCTGGTTTCCGTATATCCAAGCCGGCAATTAGTATTTTTTTGCCGGTCATAGCCAACGTTAATGCCATGTTGATCGTAAAAGTGGTTTTCCCTTCACCCGGTTCTGTTGAAGTAATATTGATAACCTTTTTGGATTTGTCATGCATAATAAATTGAAGGTTGGTTCTGATTAAACGGTACATTTCTGTAATTGGTTCCCGGGAATCAGGTTTTACTACGATTGATTCTTTTCCTTTATAATCGGGTAATTCTCCGAGTATAGAGACTTTTGTAAGGCCTTCTAATTGTGTTTTATCTGTGATACGTTTGTTTAAGATATCCCTCAGATAAATAATTATAGCCGGGATTATGAGACCAAGGATAAAGGCAATCATTAAATAGAAATTCATTCCGGCAGATATTTGCTGATCAAGAAGGGGTTCGTCAATTACTTTCGCAGTCGGAACAGCTAAGGCTAATGCAAGGTTATTTTCTTCTCTTTTTTGCAATAAATATGTGTAAAGGGCTGCTTTAAGTTCTTGTTGGCGTTTAATTTCAACAAACTCCCGTTCTTGTCGGGGTACATCTTTGATCCGTGATGTTATTCGGGTATATTGGTAATCCAGATCTCTTTTTCTAATCATCAGTCCTCTTTTAGTGTTCTCAACACTTGATAGGATTGCATCTCGTATCGATCTGATTTGTCGTTCAATATCTATGATAACCGGATTTTTTTCGGATGTCGATCTGATCAGTCGTTCACGTTGGAAAAGAAGTGTATTGTATTCTCTCAATACTCCAGCTAAAGCTTCATCTGTGATGCCGATATTTGGTACAGTACCGTACCTATTGTCTTCCTTACGGATGTATTGGCTGACAAACTCGACCAGATTGAGTTGTGTTTCCGTTTCAAGACGCTGTCTGTCAAAATCGCTGTTTTGCTTGATGAATTCTTCCGATTCAGCTTCAATGTTTGTTAATTTATTTGCTTGTTTATAGTTTTCTACGTTTCTCTCCACGGTTGATAGTTCACCGGTTATGAGGGATAAGCGGTCGTCAATAAATTTAATGGAATTAAGAGCTACCTGATTTTTTTCTTCTATTGATGCTTCATTGTAATATTGAATCAATTTACTGATAATCTCTTTCCCCTTCGGAATGACACTGGAAGGTATTGTAAGTGATATGGCATTTGCTTTTCTGTCTATCAAATCGATACTGATTGCTTTTTTTAGCTCTGAAACAGTTTCATTTGTATTTGATAATATAACGCTGATTGTTCCAATCTTAGGAATGGGTATGACAGAGTCCTGTGAAATCCTGATGATGCCATTCGGCGTTTCTACAATAGCTGGCAATGATTTGAGTTTTTGTTGAAACTCATAATTTTCCAGTCTGCTTTCGTTTATTTCTCCTTTCAGTTCAATTCCGTCTGGTGTGAAATTAAAATGTAGTGTTATTGGAGTTGTCAGAGTATCCAGGGTCTGGGGAAGCATCGATACATGGATGGGTGAATTCTTATAGATTTCAGTTTGTTTGAGTTTACTGTGTTTGTAATAAGTGGTATGTAATTTTAATTCTGTAACTACCTTTCTCAATAAAGTTTTACTGTTTAATACCTGTATTTCATCAAGAACATTGTCTTTGCCACCCAGGAAATCCATATTTTTCATAAAGTCCATTTGAGAACTGAATGAAGATTGTCCATCTTTTTCTTTGATCAATATCGCAGAAGAGATTCGGTATACGGGCACTTGCGTAAGTGAATAGAGTCCTCCGGCCGCCATACAAACTATAACAGATACTATAAACCATTTCCAATAGCGAGTGAACTTTGGAAGAATATTCTGTATTTTATTCGTTTCCTTGCTTTCATCTAAATCCAGCAATTCTTTTAATTCATCTAGTTTCATAATTGTGTGATTTTTAGAGAATAACTATCGTAAAACAGTCACCAGTAAGCTGGTTAGCGAAATAAGTGTTCCGACAAGAGATATGGTTAGAGTTTCTGCAGATCCAATGTCAGCGCCTCGTGCCCGTGATTTGTTTGGTTGAACGTAAATAATATCATTCTGTTGAAGGTGAAAATAAGGAGACAATAATAAATCTTTGCTGGTTAAATCAAATCGGATTATTTTCTTTTCACCTGAAGCGTTTTCACGCATAAGCAGAACATTATCCCGGCGTCCATAGATGGTCATATCACCCCCTAATGATAAAGCTTCCAGTATGTTGATTTTTTCATTGACTATATTGTATGTACCGGGTCTTGCAACTTCACCCAGTAGGGAAATCTGGTAATTTGCAAATCGAACGGTGATAATAGGTTCATCTTTAATGTAGGTATGGTATATCATACCTTTGATTAAACTCTGTACTTCCGGCTTGCTCAATCCTCCAATTTTCAACTTGCCAAGTATTGGGAACTCTATGTAGCCATCCTGGTCAACGAGATAGGATTGCATTCCAAGCATGTTGCTTACCCCATACATGCCTGTTTCCAGCCTGGAGGTAGGAATAAGAGGTAGATTAAAAGGGATTGCCGATTCCGGAGTAGTTGCATTGACGGTAATGTAAAGTAGATCATTTGGCATGATTTTTTGAATATACTGCTTGTTTTGCGAATTTAGCAATTGTATATCCATATTTTCAGCTCCTTGCAAATAGGGTACTTTTTTGTACGAAGTACAGGCGAATTGAGTAGTCAGTATCAATAAGCCAAATATAAAGCAGACCTTTTTCATGATATTATTTGATTAATGATGTTGTACATATTCCAGAATTTTATTTGTAATGTGAAAACATATTCCAAGTTTATCTGAAGCTTGTTCTATTAAGTTAATTGCAAAATACAAAGCAAACAGAAAGGGGATTGAGCTGTATTAGCTAATTCAGAATAATTACCTGGATATAGATGTAATTATTTATTGTCTGTTTGTGTTGATTTATTGGCAAAATATGGAATAAATCAGTTTAGGTTAGTTTCTTATGAAATTTGTTGGCGGCTATTTCTATCTAAATTAATGTTGCGTTCTATTAGCGCAATGATTGATATTTAATCTATACAATTTGATCTTTAGTACTAAAATACTCCAAAATAGAAGCTGAGAAATTGTTTGTTGTTTTTGGGGTTCGTGGTACCTTTAAATTTGTTGTATCTCAGACATATAAAGAACGTGCAATCCATTTATTGTTTTTATAACGAATTGTTTTAATGAAATGTTTATTGTAAATATATGTTTAACATATGTTGTTGGCATTAGTGCTTAGAACTATAATTCTCTGTTTTAATAAGTGATCTTATTTCAGATCAGTGAAATGTTACAATGCTCAAATGATCAAAAAATATATTTGTCCTGTTAAATAAAAAAGAATATCCCAATATTCGCCTAAGTTAAAAATTAAACAGGATGTTGTACCTGGTATTAGGTGGGATTATCAATATTTGCGGAAATATTGAATACTTAAAGCCGCTTACCTTTGCGTACTTTGCGTTTAAAATTAATGCCTTTGGTCTATTATACGGATATTCATATAAAATATTATCGCTTTTCATTCAGTAATACTTTGCTTATAGGTTCTCTATAGGTTGGGTATAGGTTGACTTTACCTATACACAGTCATAACATAGAGATAATATAGTGATGACATAGATATAAAATACTCTTTATAAGGACTATTATATCTATGTGTTACTATTATGTCTATTATCTATTTCCAATCTTTATACCTAAAGTCAACCTATAACGAACCTGAAATGAACCTTAAATAAAGGGTGCAGAAACGAGAATGAAACCGAATGACCCGGGGAGAAATCCCGAAAGGGAATATCTGTATATTTACCTAACCTTAAATGCAGAATAAACAGGGTTAATAGTGTTTTAATGAAGGGTATTTCAGTTTTATATTTGGATTAGGTAGATATCGGGACATTAACTAATTTCATATTCTTCATGAAAAAAGCAACTTATTGTTTTTAACATATATTTGGCAACTAAAATTTGTTATGTTTGTTTTAGTATTAGATTCAATTTATTTTAAAGAGTGAAATGTTATGATTCGAGATGTTAATATTAAATCTAATGTAGTATGGAAACGAAAATAAATGTACACGAATTAATCAGGCAATATGTTGAGAAGTCAACCATGACTGAAAAAGGAGCAATAAAAGATGATACTCTGATATTCGATGAAGGGTTATTGGACTCAATGGGGCTTTTGTTTTTGGTAGAATTTATTAAAGACAACTTTGATGTCGAAGCAGATGATGATGAATTAATCAAAGAAAATTTTGAATCAATCAATAGTATATCATCTTTTGTAAATAATAAATTAGCAGCCAAAGCGTAAATGCACTAAGGGTATTTTGCGCTCATGATTTTTCATTATGCATCTGTAAAGTAGTTGCTTTTATGTTTGTGTAAAATAGCACAACCAGATCAGATTGATCTTCTCTACTTATAATGACTTTCTTCAGAATCGTCTATTTAATTTATAATGATTGCTTATGTGTGGGATTGCTGGTTTTTATTCATATCAGGAAAAAGAAGCTGCCGTAAAGATCCTAAAACGAATGCTTACCCGAATTAAACATAGAGGACCTGATCAAAGTGGAGTCTATATATCCAATGATGTCGGGTTAGGTAGTGTGCGTTTGAGTATAATCGATCTTAAAACAGGAGGGATGCCACTTTCTAACGAAGATGATTCTTTATGGATTGTTTTTAATGGAGAAATCTTCAATTATATAGAATTGAGAGAAGATCTTTTGCGGAAAAAACATGTATTCAGAACAACAAGTGATACAGAAGTTATTCTGCATGCCTACGAAGAATACGGAGCGTCGTGTTTATCAAAATTAAATGGCCAGTTTGCGATTGCAATCTGGGATAAAAAAAAGAAAGAGCTTTTCCTCGCAAGAGACAGAGTTGGTATTAGACCCATATTTTATACACAAGCTAAACAAACTGTTGTATTTGCCTCTGAAATCAAAGCATTATTCGAATACCCGGGACTTACACCCAGGATTTCTCCTACAGCGTTGGCTCAGGTTATGACTTTCTGGACAACAATTTCTCCGAATACAATTTTTCAGGATGTGTTTGAAGTGAAACCCGGAAATTATGTGAAAATTAATTCAAAAGGGATCGAAGAAAAGTCATTCTGGGAGGTTCCCATATATCGCTCAGATGGATTTAGTGATTTGAAGATTGATCAGGCTGTAGAGGAATTTCAGGAATTGTTTGCAGATGCGGTAAGAATCAGACTACGGGCTGATGTACCGGTTGGGGCATATTTGAGTGGTGGGATCGATTCCAGTATTACCACTTCTTTTATCAGAAGCATTTCTCCTGATAATCTCCGGACTTTCTCAATAGGTTTTGCGGATGAGGATTTTGATGAAACTTCATTTCAAAATATTGCCGTAGACTACTTTAAGACAGACCATACTTACATTAAATGTAATTCGGACGAGATTGCCGAAAGATTTCCTGATGTTGTATGGCATTCTGAAATTCCATTATTGCGAACGGCACCGACCCCCATGTATTTATTATCGCATTTGGTGAGGAGTAATAATGTAAAAGTGGTAATTACAGGTGAAGGGGCAGATGAGCTATTGGGAGGGTACAATATTTTTAAGGAAGCCATAATCAGACAATTCTGGGCAAAAGATACAAAATCGAAGTATCGACCAATGCTTCTCAAAAAGTTATATCCTTATCTTCCTCAAATGAAAAATGCCAACAGTATGGCTTTAAAACTATTTTTTGGCTATAAGTTGGAAGAAGTACAGTCTCCATTATATTCACACCTTCTAAGGTGGAATAATACCTCCAGAATTAAGCATTATTTATCCGATGATTATAAGAGAAATATTGCAGGTTATGATCCGGTCAATGAATTAGCTGGCAATTTATCCGGGAAATTTGATGGTGTAGACTTATTGTCACGAGCTCAATGGCTTGAGATGAATCTTTTTCTATCGGGTTATTTACTTTCCTCTCAAGGAGACAGGATGGCAATGGCTAATTCCGTAGAGGGTAGATATCCCTTTTTAGATTACAGGATAATTGAATTTTGCATGAAACTTCAACCTGACCATAAATTGCATGGTTTGAATGAGAAATATCTTTTAAAAAAGATGATGGCAGGAAAACTACCCCCTCAAATAGTAGAGCGATCAAAACAAGCTTATAGAGCTCCGATTCTGCAAAGTTTTAATTCTAATAAGGCACCTGCGTATGTGGCGGAAATGTTATCGGATAGTCAGCTTATGTCTTCTGGCGTTTTTAATCCGAAGATGGTTAAAGAATTAACCGCAAAAATGAAGTCTCAAAGCCAAATGTCGGAAATTGATAATATGGCAATTTGTGCAGTTTTATCAACACAAATATTGGATAATCTTTTTATAAAGAAAGCGATATCTTCACTGTCTGAGTCGGACCTGGTGAGATTAGATATAGAGGTTATGGAAGATTAAATTCCATGTTGATCCGGATGGAGGGAATTGTATGTGTACATAATACGGAATAAGGTACTGTAAATAGCCTGTGTAGCAATCGGCATCAAATGTTACCTGAACGAAATAATAAATAACACATGAAATTCAATAATAGAAATATCTTTATTAGTCCTACTGCCAGAATTGGAATGAATGTCAGGATTGGGGATAATAGCAGCATTTATGATAATGTGGAAATAGGAGATAATACCATCATTTGTGATAATTGTACCATTGGAGAGCCTCTGAAAGCTTATTACTTTGATGATCAATACCAGCAGCCACCGACTATTATAGGGGCTAATTCACTGATAAGAAGTTATTCCATTATATATGCCGATTGTCAGATTGGTGTTAATTTCAATACAGGACATAGAGTTACCATCCGGGAGAACACAGTTATAGGTTCTGATTGCAGTATAGGTACTCAATCCGATTTGCAGGGAGATATTACAATTGGTAATTTTTGTAGATTACATAGTAATGTACATTTGGCTTCAGGTTCTAAGTTGGGAAATTTTGTTTTTATGTATCCATTTACGGTAATGACAAATGATCCAAATCCTCCCTCTGAAACTATTAAGGGTGCAAGTGTTGGTGATTACTCTCAGATTTGTGTACATACAACTTTGTTGCCCGGTGTGAAAGTTGGGGAGAATTGTCTGATAGGTGCCAATTCTCTGGTTAGCCAGCATATCAAAGATTACTCTCTCGCAACAGGCAATCCCATTAAGATTATTATGGACCTAAGAGAATTAAAAGTTTTGGGTGTAGGTCAATATTATCCCTGGATGAATCATTTTGATAGAGGAATGCCCTGGAAAAAGGATGAATTTGAACAATGGTTGGAGAAAGCTAAAAAATAATTACTTAAGAATTTTGCATATGAATATTGATCACATAGGTATTGTCGTAAAATCAATGGATGAGGGTATCAAACAATGGACAGAAATGTTTGGTTACTCTCAAAAAACAGAAGTTGTTGTTAATACCAGGCAAAAAGTTAAAGTGGTATTCATGCACAAGCCGGACTCGCTCATGATTAAGTTGATTGAACCTACTGATGAATTTTCTTCAGTATTTGTATTTGCGAATAAAGGAGGAGGGCTTCATCATTTGTGTTTTAAATGTAGTGATCTGCAGTATGGTGTAGCTGGGTTAAGGGAAAAAGGCGCTATTCTTTTAGTAAAACCACAACCGGGTGAGGCCTTTGAAAATGAAAATATAGCTTTTTTATTGGCAAAGAATAATCTGAATATCGAACTGATTGATACCGATAAAATAGCCGCAATTATCCCATAATATTTAAAGGAATCAATATAGGGTTTTGTTTAATGGTTTGAGTTGATTAACTAAAATAATAATAATATGGATGCAAATAAAAAACCTTTTACTAAAGGTATTCTATGGATCGAGGATATTGAGTCGGTTTGCAATCAAATTGTTGAAAAGCTTAGGGGTGATGTTGTAACTCGGTTGAATCGCAGGGGTGGTATAGTTGGAATTAGTGGCGGAATTGACTCTTCAGTTACTTTAGGTCTATCTGTAAAGGCATATGGAGCCGAAAATGTAATAGGAATAATGATGCCAGAAGCTGATTCTAGTCCGGATAGTCAGGCTTTCGCTCAGAAACTAGCGAATAAGTTTGGGGTAAAAACAATTGTAGAAGACATGACCCTTGCACTCAAAGGATTTGGATGCTACGAGCGAAGAGATGAAGCTATTTCCAGAGTTATTCCCGATTTTAATCCGAGTGTCGATAAGGCTAAAATTGTTATAAAACAGAAAATAGGTCAGAATATCCCTCCTGTGTTTTCTGTGACTGTTATAAAACCAGATGGGAAAGAAATAAGCAAGTTGCTTCCGGCGAAAGAATATTTACAGATTGTAGCATCATCAAATTTTAAGCAACGTTCTAGAATGTCGATGTTGTATTATCATGCGGAAAGGATGCATTATGCCGTAATTGGTACACCCAATAAACATGAAGTAGAACAGGGCTTTTTTGTAAAATATGGAGATGGAGGGGCTGATGTGATGCCTATAGGTGGTCTGTATAAAACGCAGGTATATCAACTTGCCGAGTATTTGGGTGTCCCTCAGGAAATAATCCAACGTACCCCAACTACGGACACGTATAGTGCTGAACAAACACAGGAAGAGTTTTTCTATCAGCTTCCATTTAGAACCATGGACTTGATTTGGTATGGGTGGGAAAATAAATATTCTCCCATTGAAGTTTCAGAAGCACTAGATATGTCAGAAGAAGAGATCGGAAATATCTATAAAAACTTTGAAAGAAAAATAAGAACCACTGATTATTTAAGGACGCCGCCCATTTTTTATTGATCTTGAATTTTAATCTAAAAAAGCTGAATTTATGAATGCGTTTGATTATCTTTTAGGGCTTTCAAAAGATCTGGATAAACATTTTGTTTTAAATCATAACGAAAAGGTTTGTTTTAGTGATATTTACGAAGGTAGTCTTAAAATTGCCTCGTATTTGAAGGAAGTAGTTGGAGAGGATCAAAAGATTGTACTAATCAGTCAGAATTCTGTTTTTTTTATTTTGGCTTATCTGGGAATTATCAAATCCGGAAATGTTTGCGTTCCGGTTAATCCAGCCATAGAACAAGCAAATCTTGATTATATAGCTGGTTTAACCGAAAGCAAAATGATTTTTGTGTCAGATTCTCTTCGTTCAGCTCTGAAGATCCCTGATGTCTCCAGAATTGACGAAACTAGTCTTTCTGAAATTCTTCAGAATGTGTCTATAGATTCAGAGATTGCATCTATCAATACAAATTTTGATGGAAATCGCCTGGCTGAGATATTATTTACATCAGGTTCTACAGGCGCTCCCAAAGGGGTGATGTTGAGTCATATAAATATTTGCTCAAATACTGATTCTATAATTCAATATCTAGGACTAACTACTTCTGATATTGTAGAGGTGGTTTTGCCATTCTTCTATTGCTATGGATTGTCTCTATTGCATACTCACTTAAGAGTTGGAGGATCTGTTGTATTTAATAATAATTTTATTTTTCTTGGATCAGTTATTGATGATCTCAATAAATACAAATGTACCGGTTTTGCTGGAGTACCTAGTCATTATCAGCTTCTTTTAAAAAAGTCACAGACTTTTAAAACTTCCAAGTTTCCAAGTCTTCGATATGTCACTCAAGCTGGGGGAAAACTACATGACGTTTTTATTGAAGATTTTGTGGAAACTTTTCCTGAGATTAAATTTTTTATCATGTATGGGCAAACAGAGGCCACAGCCCGGTTATCTTATCTGCCTCCAGATCGTATTCATGATAAATTAGGGTCAATTGGAAAAGGAATTCCAGGAGTGACCCTGATGGTCGTTAATGACCAGAATTGTTTAGTAGAAAATGGTGAAGTTGGAGAGTTGATAGTTAAAGGGAATAATGTGATGAAAGGTTACTACAATGATCCGGAAACAACTAAAGAAACAATTAAAAATGGATGGCTCTACACAGGTGATTTGGCAAGAGTTGATGAGGATGGTTTTATTTATTTAGTAGCAAGGAAAAAAGAAATTATAAAAGTAGGTGGAAAGCGCGTGAGTCCAAAGGAGATTGAAGAGGTAATATTATCTGTTCCTGAAGTAATTGATTGTACTATTGAGGGAGTCTATGATGATTTGCTTGGAGAAGCTATTAAAGCTAATATTGTTCTAAGCAAACCATTTGATGAAACTTCTATCAGGGAGAAAATATTGAAAAAATGCACAGAGTGTTTGTCATTATTTAAGATTCCCCAAATTATACAGTTTAGTGAAAATCTAAATGTAAATGCTGCAGGAAAGAAGGTAAAGAGTTAGTTCAGGCTATATTGTTTGATCATATAAAATAATGGATAATTTTGAATTGAGTATTATAATGAAAGCTGATATCATGATATTTAACCGGTTAATGCAATAAGTGAATTTGCTAAACAGAAAGAATAGAAATAATCAGACAGAATGTATCTTGAGGTGATCGCCCATGAAAACTGCGTGTTTTTATGGGCGATTTGCATTCTGGTATGCCATAAAAAACAGGTTCAGATCTTTTCGAGCACTATTTGTATAAGGTCATCAATAGCTGATTTATAATTAGGAGTGGCATCCTTGTTCATTCGGTTAGCAATAATTGTGCAAACCGTCATAGCTTTATGCCCCATTAGTCGAGCAAGTCCAGCTAAAGCAGAGCTTTCCATTTCGTAGTTTGTGATGCAGTAATTGTTGTGCCGGAATGCCTCAATTTTTTCATTGAGTTGCGGATAGGCGAGAGGAAGTCGTAGCTCTCTCCCCTGAGGAGCGTAAAAACCTACAGCCGATACAGTTACGCCTTTTACCATATTGTCAATGTTTTTAAATCGTGAAACAAGTTCTTCATCTGCATCGATCACATAAGGTTTTCCCCATTCTTGCGGCCAATCTATCTGCTTAATGAATGTTTCTTCGAAAATAGAATCACAAATTTCATTTCTACCTGAATAATAGTTCAATACAGAATCTAATCCAATTGATTTTTCGGAAATGCAATATGAGCCCACCTTGAGAGATGGTTGTAATCCACCAGATGTTCCTACACGAATTAATGTCAGTTGTTTGAGCACATCTTTTAGAGTTCGAGTTTTGAAGTCAATATTTACCAGAGCATCTAATTCATTTAGCACGATATCAATATTGTCAGTGCCGATGCCATGTGATAAAGTTGTGATTCGTTTTCCTCGAAAAGTTCCTGTAATGGTGTGGAATTCGCGGTTTATTACTTCACATTCCTGAGTATCGAAATGTGACGCAACCATTGTGACTCGCTCCGGATCTCCCACTAAAATGATTTTGTCAGATAGTTGTTCTGGTTTGAGATGCAGATGGAATATACTTCCGTCGGGGTTGAGGATAAGCTCTGATGATGGGATGGCTTTCATAGCGTTATGTGTTTTCAGTAACAAAATACTAATATAAGCAAAATGCCGGAATCCTGATAAAGATTCCGGCATTATATGATTAATTTATAGATAGCTAATTATCCGATCTTTTCTGATCCGGACGCTGATTTACCGGGTTTGGCGATTGCATCACGCATGCCGGTATCAGCTTCTATATTTTTCATTTTGTAGTAATCCATGATGCCCAGATTACCACTGCGGAAGGCTTCTGCCATCGCTTGCGGCACTTGTGCTTCAGCTTCGATCACTTTGGCGCGAGCTTCTTGCGCTTTGGCTTTCATTTCTTGTTCCAGGGCGATTGCCATTGCACGACGTTCTTCTGCTTTTGCTTGTGCAATATTCTTATCAGCTTGTGCCTGGTCCATTTGCAATACAGCTCCAATGTTTTTACCTATGTCGATATCTGCAATATCGATCGATAGAATCTCGAATGCAGTGCCGCTGTCCAATCCTTTTTTCAATACTAATTTTGAAATAGAATCCGGATTTTCAAGAACCGTTTTGTGACTTTCAGACGATCCGATTGATGATACAATACCTTCACCTACACGGGCAAGAATAGTTTCTTCTCCTGCGCCACCCACCAATTGTTTGATATTGGCACGAACGGTGACACGGGCTTTGGCTACCAACTGAATACCGTCTTTTGCCACTGCGGTTACCGGCGGTGTGTCGAGCACTTTAGGATTTACCGACATCTGTACCGCCAGAAAGACATCGCGGCCAGCCAGGTCGATAGCTGTCGCCATCTGAAAGCTGAGGTCGATGTTTGCTTTTGAGGCAGAAACTAACGCGTGAACAACTCTCTCTACATGTCCACCGGCAAGGTAGTGAGCTTCGAGTTCATCACGGGTCAGTTGTTTTAGTCCGGCTTTGTGAGCTTCAATCATCGCACGCACAATTACTGTTGGCGGTACTTTTCGGATTCGCATCAGAAAGAGCTGAATCAGCGAAATATTCACTCCGGATACTTTGGCCGATATCCAGAGCAGGAAAGGCACAAAGTAGAAGAAAATGCTCAACAGAACAATGGCTGCAGCGAGCAAAACTAAACTAAATTGAATAGGCATAGTTTTTCTTTTAAAGTTTATGATAATGGTTTAACGACAACGTTGGTGGGATTTACCGACAGAACCTCGATGGGGGTATTTTCGTTAATGAATCCGGTGTCAGATTTGGCTTCGACGGTTTCGTTATTGATCAGGGCTTTGCCAATCGGGTTGAGACGGGAGAGAGTCACTCCTCGATCACCTACCTGGATGGTGCTTTTTTTTTCATCGGAGACAGTCGAAGATATATCGGTTTTGAGTGCGACGCGGTCGAGTGCTTTCGATTTGATCAAACCAATAAATGATGCGGCTGTGGCAATGAGCGAAATACTAAGTACAATGGTTCCGCCTTTTGCCCCTAGCGACGAAAAGGCAAACATGATACCTCCGACAAAGAAGGCTGCACCGATAATGCCCACAACGCCGAAGCCGGGGATAAAAAAAGTTTCGAGCAGCAATAATCCGATGCCGAGAAGTAACAATACAATGATGATAATCAGGTCGACGTACATATTATTTCAGATTTTGGTTTTCTAAATTTATGACTTTAAGTTCCATATCTTTTTGTTTAGCTTGCAACTCTTCCACGTTTTTCTCCAGAGAGAGTATGGCATTCGAGATCTCCTCTCTTTGATTTTGAACAGCCAATGAAAATTCGTTGCGTAATCCGTCAAGTTTATTTCGAACTTTCAACAATTGCTCAGCAATTTGCTTTGATTCGCGAAAAGCAGCTTTGGCTTCTTCATTTTTAAAATCAGCCCAGGTGTGGTAGATCTTATTGTCGTTGATAACCAAACGAAATGCACCTGTTGTGTTAACTGCATTTGTGTCCGATTTATTTTGGTTGTGGATTTTTACTAGCAATGGTTTATAGTTTGCACTTGCTATCCAGGATTCTTTAATGCTTCGGATTTGAGCCAATCGAGCCAGCTTTTCGGGTGTTTCGTTTTCGTATACTTTCTTACTTTCGTTCGGAATAAAGATATAGATTGCTACTTTGTCTTTGGGTTGATAGCGGTCGCTGGCAAACCATCCCACGTTGTTCTGTTCGTCTATAGCCAAGAGATAGTCATTGTAAACAGAGTTGAAAGGCATTCCTACATTTTCCGGAGCGAGATAGCTGTCATTTGCCAGATTGTATCGGGTGACAAAAATATCGTATCCGCCCATAGAACCTTCACCGTCGGATGCAAAATAGAGGGTTGTGCCATCGGAAAGCACAAAAGGAAAATTCTCGTTGGCTGTGCTGTTGATATTTTCAGCTAACGTGACTTTCTCGCCCCATGTGTCCATCAACCGATTTTGGGTGAAAAGTTGATAGCCATTTCCATTGCTCTTTTCGGCAAAATAGATTTTATCTTTTCGTTGATTCTGGTAGACCGATGTGAATCCGCCAGTCGATTTGTTGAAGAAGCGATCATAACTTTCCACTGAGCCTGATTCTGGAGTGAGACGATAAGATTGAATAAAAGCTCCTTTATCCACCACAAGGCTATCAATGATTTGAACTTTCTCCACACCACGCATCAGTCGGGCCGCCGTCTCTGATTGTATTAAACGCACTTCGGCTTTCTTTTTCAGCTCAGGATCCGCTTTGGGATTATCGATGCACTTTTGGAGTTGGATGATACTTTCGTCAAACTGATAATTCGCATAATTAAGTTCGCCCATACAAACGGCGTAATATTGGTTTAGCAGTGGATCCCTGGGTTTCAGTTTGAGTTGCTTAGCGAAAATCTCTTTAGCTTTAGTGAAATCTCCTTTTTGAAAAAGGATTTTTGCTTCGTCGACAGACTGAGCAAAAGAGAAGGTGGAAGTAGAGAGTAGCAGCGCAGCTATTTTTATCTTGATTGGGTTCATAACAGAATGGTTCCGTGATAAAAATCTATGTTGTTAAATGGTTCGTTGGATTTCTTTTCAAACTTACATAATTTTTTGGAAAGAGGGGCGAAATAGAGCTTTTTTATCGCAATTATGTCTTGAAAAAGTAAGCAGGATTAGATTAGAGCATGAGTGCTGTAACTTTGAAGAGCGCCTGATAAATGCGCCGGAATGGCAAAATTGTTGTTGGGATATGCTTCCTTTCAAATAAAAAACAAAAGAGCCTGTCTCGAAAAACGAAACAGGCTCATTGCAATAGTATTCTTAATTTTGAAAATATTATTCTGCCGAATTAACGCAATCGCTTAATTCGCGGGTCAGCTTCATCGCGCAGAAGTTAGGTCCGCACATGGTGCAATAACCTTCGTCGGAATGAGATCCTTCTTTGTAATATTCCAAAGCGCGTTCGGGATCGAGCGAAAGGTTGAACTGATCTTTCCAGCGGAAGTCGAAGCGGGCTTTGCTCAACGCGTTGTCACGAACCTGTGCTCCCGGATGGCCTTTGGCTAAATCGGCAGCATGAGCGGCGATTTTGTATGCGATTACACCGTTGCGCACGTCCTCTTTATTCGGCAGGCCGAGGTGTTCCTTCGGAGTTACGTAACAGATCATCGCCGTACCTAACCACGCGATTTGTGCTGCACCGATGGCTGAAGTGATGTGGTCGTAACCCGGTGCAATGTCGGTAGTCAATGGGCCGAGGGTGTAGAAAGGTGCACCGTGACAAGCTTTCTTCTGCAACTCCATATTTTCTTTGATCTTCTGCATGGGTACGTGGCCCGGACCTTCGATGATCACCTGTACGTTGTGTTTCCATGCTTTCTCGGTCAATTCACCCAATACTTCCAGTTCTGCAAATTGCAACGCATCGTTGGCATCGTGGATAGAGCCGGGACGCATACCGTCGCCAAGGGAAACTGCAACGTCGTAAGCTTTCAGGATTTCGCAGATTTCATCGAATCGGGTATAAAGAAAGTTTTCGGTGTTGTGTACTTTACACCATTTGGTCAGGATAGATCCACCGCGCGAAACAATACCGGTCAAACGATTTTTCAACAGTGATGCGTGTGCTAAAAGTACCCCCGCGTGAATGGTGAAGTAGTCCACACCCTGCTCGCACTGCTCGATGAGCGTATCGCGATAAACTTCCCAGTTAAGGTCTTCCACCTTGCCGTTTACCTTTTCCAATGCCTGATAGATGGGC
Source organism: Bacteroidales bacterium (assembly GCA_963668555.2). Taxonomy (GTDB): domain Bacteria; phylum Bacteroidota; class Bacteroidia; order Bacteroidales; family UBA7332; genus CAXXIC01. The sequence goes on along the minus strand of CAXXIC010000001.1, from coordinate 89,462 downwards.
ACAGTTCCCACCGGTACGGGGCAGTTGCGGATGATCCATTCACGGGTTTCGTGAATATTGGCTCCTGTAGAGAGATCCATCAGTGTATCGCCACCCCATTTGCAGCTCCATACGGCTTTTTCCACCTCTTCATCGATGCTCGATGACATGGCAGAGTTACCGATATTGGTATTCAGTTTCACCAGGAAGTTTGTTCCGATAATCATCGGTTCGGCTTCAGGGTGGTTGATGTTGGCGGGAATGATGGCACGTCCGGCAGCAACTTCCTGACGAACAAACTCAGGCGTAATGTGGCTTTCGATACCCAATTGGTCAATCATCTGGTTTTCGCGGATGGCCACGTATTCCATTTCGGGAGTGATGATGCCTTGTTTGGCATAATACATTTGAGTAATTTCCTTGTCGGCTTTAGCGCGGTAAGGTTTGCAAATGTGTTGGAAACGCAGGTGATCGAGTGAAGTGTCAGCCGCGCGCATTCTGCCATATTCCGAAGTAATATCGGGCAATAGCTCTACGTCGCCGCGTTTCACCATCCACGATTCGCGCAGACGGGGAAGCCCTTTTTCCAAATCAATTTCCGCTAAATCATCGGAAAATGGACCGCTGGTGTCGTAAATCACCACGGGTGCGTTTTGTGTTACTTTACGTTTGCCACCCTCGATTTCAATCGTGTCGAGCAACGTGACGCGGCGCATGGCCACGTGGATGTCATGAATTTTTCCCGGAACATAAATCTTTTCAGAAGCCGGGTAATTGATTTTGATGTTGTTGTTCATACCGTTATCTTGCTAATAATGAAAAGGAGGGGATACGGTACATCGGTCAGATGAAGAAGAGAAACTATGAATAAATTCCTACGGCAGCATTACCCGCATCAGGTTCATAGGGTGTAATCTCAGCCTGGAAGTAAGGCACCCCTTTTATCGGTGGCAAAGGTAATGGATTTTAGTGTTATAGGCAAATGAGATTTCCATTTCAATAGTAGTCATAAATAGCGGGAGACAGACCTGCATCTTGAGTTTGCAATCTTCTTTATCCCCTAAAAACAGAATTTTATCGGAGGAATATCAATTCCGATGGAATATGTTATTCATGTCGTTAAAAGGTAGTTTATCTTTGTATCAGAATCAAACTTATAAACCTAAAATATTATGGACGATCAAGTGAGAAGTGAGGAAAGGATACCTTACAAATGTAATTACCCCGACAAACATAAACATTGTACAGGTTCGAAACTCTTTTTCGGAGTGATCGTAATCCTGGCCGGACTCTTATTACTGGGATTTAATACCGGTATTCTGAACAATGAATACAAGCCCGTCATTTTTTCATGGCCAATGTTTTTGGTCGTAATCGGGATATTGCAATTCTTTCATCATCGTTCGGTAGTTGGGGGTCTTGTACTGGTGCTTATTGGTGGTTTCTTCCTGTTGCCGAAGCTCGATTTTGTCGATCCGGCCTTTGTGAGCCTCTACTGGCCGGTGCTGATTATCGCTGCCGGATTATTCATTATCACTAAAACGGCATTTGTTTCAAAGAAAAAATCATTTCGCATGTTCGAATCAGGCTATACCGGCAGTGAAATCCGCAATGGAATCATTGAAGAAAACAATATATTCAGTGGTTCAAAACGCAAATTTCAGGATATGATATTCCGTGGAGGTGAGATCAATTGCATCTTTGGCGGCAGTGAGCTTGATCTGACTCATGCCGAACTGGGCGAGGGAATGAATCAGCTGGAGATAAATTGTATTTTTGGCGGGATTACCCTAATCGTTCCTTCCAATTGGAATGTTCAGTTGAAAAAAGATTCCATTTTCGGTGACTTTGCCGACAAACGCCAATATTCCGAAGCTCAAAAAGACACCACCCGCATTTTGATTGTAAAAGCCACCTGCATTTTTGGCGGTGGCGAGATAAAGAGCTTCTTATGACCCATCCTTTTCTCAATAAGAAAATATTTCCCTTTTACTCAGCGGCCTGGGTGTTCCCGACTGCACTGCAAGTATGGGCGATGACGACGACAGGCCATTTTACGCTTGAAACATCCATCGCGTTGAGTCTTATTTCCAATGGAGTGCTTTTTATATTAGGGCTATCACTATGGTTTTTTGTGAAATATACACTCATCAATACTGTCTCTCACTATAAACGGATAATGGATTTTACGGCAGCTTGCGCAATAATTCTCATTATCTGGCAGGCGGTAGTCTATTTCATCGTACAGTTATTTTGGGGGAATGCACCAGAATTTACGTCGTATTTTCCACAACGGTTGATATACGGTTTCATGGTCTATTTGCTGATACTACTTTCGTATTATTTGCGGATTAGTTATGATGTTTTGCACGAAAAGGTTCGAAACGAATCACGTCTTCGCGAAATGCTCAAAGACAGTGAGCTCGATATGCTGAAATCGCAAATCAATCCCCACTTTCTTTTCAATAGCCTCAATTCGGTGAACTGGCTCACACAGGTAGAGCCCGAGAAGGCCAGCGAGATGATTGTTTCACTGTCGGAATATTTGCGCTATTCCATTGCCGGAAGTCACCGGACGCTCTCCTCGCTGAAAGTGGAAATGGAAAATATTACCCGTTATATCAATATTGAAAAAATACGTTTTGGTGATAAACTCAGAGCGGAATACCGGTTTTCGGAGGAGTGCCTTCAGGTGAAAATTCCTTCGATGATCCTGCAACCGCTTTATGAAAATGCCATTAAACACGGTGTTTACGAAAGTACCGACCCGGTCTGGATCAAAACCAATATCTCCTGCAACGACGATCATGTGCGGATTGCAATCCGAAACAGTTATGAACCGAATACCCCATATCAGAAGGGGAACGGATTGGGACTAACGAATGTCCGTCAGCGCTTGAGGCTGATATATGGCGAAACCGCTTCGTTGGAAACTCAGAAACAGGAAAAACTTTTTACTGCAATATTATTAATCCCCCGATTATGTCCATCCGAACTTTAATCATTGATGACGAAGCGCCCGCGCGGGCATTGTTGAAACACTATCTGTCCGCCCATTCCGATATAGAAATTGTGGGCGAAGCAGCGGACGGATTCGAAGCTTTTCGTCTGATCAAAGAGTTACAACCCGATCTGATACTACTCGATATTCGTATGCCCAAGGTCTCTGGTTTCGAGTTGCTTGAGTTGTTGGAAAATCCGCCCGTGGTTATTTTTATTACCGCATTTGACGAATATGCCATTAAAGCTTTCGAAGCAAATGCCTGCGATTATCTGATGAAGCCATTCCATCGTGATCGATTCGATTCAGCACTCGAGAAAGTACGTCAACGATTATCTCAGTCAACGAATGATTCTGATAATTCAGTGAAACAATTGCTGGATGAGGTGTCGGGAAAAGAGGAGGATCTGCAGCGTGTGGCAATACGTAGCGGGCAGAAAATCCGCATCATACCTGTGAATGATGTGCTTTATTTTGAGTCGGATGGCGATTATGTGCAGATTCATACAGCTGAGGGGCGTTTTCTGAAAGAGAAGACGATGAAGTTTTTCGAAAGCCATCTGGATGAACGCCAGTTTGTACGTGTGCATCGTTCCTATATCGTCAATGTCGAACATATTAAAGGAATGGAATTATACGAAAAAGAGAGCTGGACTGTGTTATTATCCAATCGAGAAACAATCAAAGTAAGCGCTTCGGGTTACAAAGCATTGAAAAAGGTGTTAAATTTGTAGACCGAAACAGAAAAGGGTATCGAAATCATTCCTGCTGATCTCGCAGATTGCGCAGATTTTTCTGTGACATAGGCGATATCAGCGGGAATTTCTTTTTCTGTAAGTTAATGTAATTAACCAATAAACGAAATTATGACAAGAGCGAATTTAATTTGGGAGGATGTGGAGAAAATCCGCGAGAACGCCCCACTAATCCAAAATATTACAAACTACGTAGTGATGAACAATACCGCCAATGCTTTGCTGGCTATTGGTGCTTCACCCGCCATGGTGCATAGCGTGGATGAAGTAGAAGAGATGGTGGTTTTTTCCGGATCACTGGTGGTAAATATCGGAACATTGAGCCGTCATTGGATCGACGGAATGGAAATGGCGATGGTAAAAGCCAAAGAGTTGGGCAAACCGATCGTGTTTGATCCGGTTGCAGTTGGTGCAACGCGTTTGCGTAGCGAAGCTTGCGAGATGTTAATTCAAAAAGCGGCTCCTGCTATCATTCGGGGAAATGGCTCTGAAATCATGGCACTCAACAAAGCCGCGTCGGGTGGGAAAGGCGTTGACAGTACAGCCGCATCGGAAGATGCAGTCGGAGCAGCAAAAGCCATATCCAAAGATTTTGGTTCTGTGGTGGTGATCAGTGGCCAGACCGACTATATCATCAACGGCGATCAGGTGGCTAAAGTTGAAAACGGCACTCCCATGATGACGCGCGTGACCGGTATGGGATGTACCGCGACTGCCATATGTGGAGCATTTGCCGCAATTAACCCTGATCCGTTCGAGGCTGCTATCAACGCGATGTCTGTAATGGGTATTTGCGGGGAAATTGCTTTGGCGAAATCGACCGGCCCCGGTAGCTTTCAGGTGGCGTTCCTCGATGCGTTGTACAATATGACGCAGGCGGATATCCAGGACGCATTGTAAAAAGATCTACTGTACCGGTATTTTGATGTGTGGGAAAAAGTGAAATTTGAAGAGCTGCTGAAATGGTTGAGGTTTTAGGCAAATAAATATTTCGTTCTAAATAATGAACTATTGGATTTTTGAAATTTGACAATAACTTATTTGTGTGATGTTTATTTTCCCAAACCCAATCCCTCTGTTTTTCAATAAAAAATAATATCTTTGGAATTCTTCTAATGACCTTAATGTTTAGTTCCTCTAAATATTGTTTCTCAACCAACAGTCCATAAATAATAAAAAACATAAATCAGAAAAACCATGAAACGCAGGGATTTTTTCAGGACAGCAGCTATTGCTGGTTTAGCATCTGTATTTAGTCCGAAATCGTTGGCCAATGTGGCTTCGGAAAATGAGATTACTGTACAAAAAACACCTGATCTGGTCGCTGTAATGGGCGGTGAACCCGAAGTAATGCTCATTCGTGCATTGAAGGAGTTGGGCGGTATTCAGAAATTTGTAAAAAGAGGACAGAAAGTTGTGATCAAACCCAATATTGGGTGGGATCGCAAGCCCGAAATAGCCGCCAATACTAATCCGCAGTTAGTTGCAGCGTTGGTCAAACAATGCCTGGCGGCGGGAGCAAAACAGGTGCTGGTATTTGACCACACTTGCGACAACTGGCAGAAGTGCTATGACAACAGTGGCATTGAAGCAGCGGTAAAAGCAGCTGGTGGTAAAATAATTCCCGGAAACGACGAGTCGATGTATCGCGAGGTGAGTTTGCCCAATGGCGTGAATCTGACCAAAGCGAAAATCCATGAGGCTATTCTCGATTGCGACGTATGGTTCAACGTGCCGGTGCTGAAGCATCACGGCGGACCGAAAATGACGATCTCGATGAAGAACCTGATGGGCATCGTATGGGACAGGGGATTTTGGCACCGAAACGACCTGCACCAGTGCATTGCAGATTGCGCCACTTTCCACAAACGTCCGGCGCTGAATATCGTGGATGCTTATCGTGTGATGAAGTCGAATGGCCCGCAAGGGAAATCAGAATCGGATGCGGTGTTGCTAAAATCGTTGCTGGTTTCGCACGATTATGTGGCGGTGGATACGGCTGCGGTGAAGATGTTTTCCCAGGTGCGCCCGACGGAAATGGAGGAAGTTCGCTACATCGGACTGGCCGAAGGACTTAAGGTTGGTACGCAGCATCTGGAAAAACTCAATGTGAAACGGATAAAGTTGTAGGCCCCACTCCAATCCTCCCCAATGGGAGGGTGAAAGAGGATTGATAAACTTCACGAAATCATTTTGCCATCTATCTCCCCTCCTTTGGAGGGGTTGGGGGATGCCTCTTAATTAAGACTTATGAAATACCTTAAATATCTGCGACGAATAGCCGCGTTGCTATTTTTTGCTCCCATTCTTCTCTTTTTTATAGATTTTACAGGCAAGCTACCTTTGTCGATACATCATTTGTTGCAAATGCAGTGGATGCCGGCTTTGCTGTCGTTGAATGTAGTTATTTTGCTCTTTTTACTGATCCTGAGTCTCTTCTTTGGCCGGTTGTATTGTTCGGTTATTTGCCCGTTAGGGGTGTTTCAGGATGTAGTAGCCTGGAAGTCGCGCTGGTTTAAGAAAAAGGATCGGAGCTATCGCTTTGAATATGCCAATCCGAAAAATGTGTTGCGATACACTTTGCTGGGTTTGACAATTCTCTTTTTCGTGTTTGGCAGCAGTCTGTTGGTCATCACGCTTGACCCGTACAGCATCTTCGGAAGGATAGTGTCGCAGATCTTTCAGCCCATTTTTATTTGGTTGAATAACGGCCTGTCGGCTTTGCTGATTAAAAACGGGATTTATGTAATTTATGGAGTGCCGCAACATGCCGTTATCACCCTTGCGATGATACTGACGGTAGCGTTTTTTGTGTTAGTCTCCGCGATGGCATGGATCAGAGGTCGTTTGTATTGCAATACCATTTGTCCGGTGGGAACGCTGTTAGGGCTTTTATCCAGAATATCATTATTCAGAATAAGTATCGAAAAATCGGCTTGCACCCAATGCAGCGCATGCGAAAAGCGTTGTAAATCGCAATGTATCGATTCGATGGCGATGGAGGTGGACGATTCCCGCTGTGTCAGTTGCTTCAACTGCCTTTCGGTCTGCAAAAAGGGAGGCGTGAAATATTCATTCCGTTATGCCGGAAAAAAAGAGAGCACTCCGGTGGCCGAAGTCAATAAAGGCCGAAGGATTTTTATGCTGACATCGGGTGCGGTGGTGGCTGCCCTTGCGACTGCCAAAGCCGAAAAACTCACCGGCAAAAAAGATGAAATCTTATCGCGTAAACCCATCATGCCTCCTGGTGCGCGGGACCGGGATAAGTTCAATACGAAATGTACGGGTTGCCAGTTGTGCGTGAGCAAATGTCCTATGCACGTGCTGCAGCCGGCTGCGCTAGAGTATGGTATATCCGGCATTATGCAACCGCGTTTGGCATTTTCTACTCAGGTCTATTGCAATCAGGATTGTACGATATGCTCCGAAGTCTGTCCCACTGAAGCCCTGAAAAAGCTGACAACAGAGGAAAAACGGGTGACTCAGATCGGTATTGCCCATTTTCGAAAACACCTATGCGTGGTAAATACTGATGAGAAAGATTGCGGTGCATGTGCTGAGCACTGCCCTACACAGGCAGTTCATATGATTCCCTATAAAAACGGGTTGACTATCCCGGAGGTAACAGCTGATCTTTGCATCGGTTGCGGTGGTTGCGAATCCATTTGTCCGGTAAGACCTTATCAAGCCATTTACGTGGAAGGAAATCCCGTGCAGCAAAAGGCTAAAAAGCCTAAAGATGCACAAAAGTTTGAGAAAAAGATAGAGGATTTCGGGTTTTAAACAGACTGATATTCGTACTTTTGTCCTGAGTTTCCAAAATTAGCGGATGCTCAGGACTTTTTTTATGAAAGATATAGAACTAATCACCATATTAGGCCCCACAGCATCGGGCAAAACTCCATTTGCCGCCGCTTTGGCCTACGAACTCGACACCGAGATTATCAGTGCTGATTCCCGTCAGGTCTATCGCGGTATGGATCTGGGGACGGGCAAGGATCTGGAAGATTATGAGGTGAACGGGCGACCGATTCCCCATCACTTAATCGATATCTGCGATGCAGGGGAGAAGTATAACGTGTTTGAGTTTCAGCATGATTTTGCCAACGCCTTTTCCGAAATTAAAGCGAAAGGAAAACTTCCGATCCTATGCGGCGGTACGGGAATGTATATCGAGTCAGTACTGAAGGGTTACAAACTGTTGGCTGTACCGGAAAATCCCGAATTACGTGAAAGTCTGAGTGGATATACCCTTGACGAGCTGACCGAGAAGCTGAAACAATATAAAGATCTACACAATTCTACCGATGTCGATACGGTGAAGCGCGCCATTCGCGCTATTGAAATTGAGGAGTATTACCTCACCCAGGCTCCGGATGTAAATGAATTCGCACCGATCAATAGCCTGATCATCGGTGTGGATATTGATCGGGAAGCACGTCGCGAAAAGATTTCCCGCCGCCTGAAAAGCCGCTTAGATGCGGGAATGGTCGATGAGGTGAAAGCCTTGCTTAATTCCGGTATCCCGGCAGAAGACCTTATTTATTATGGTTTGGAATACAAATACCTGACCCTCTATGCGACCGGTCAGATCAGTTACGACGAGATGTTTTCGCAACTTGAAATCGCCATACATCAGTTTGCTAAACGCCAAATGACCTGGTTTCGGGGAATGGAACGGCGAGGTTTTGCCATCCATTGGCTCGATGCATTTCTGCCTATGGAGGAGAAGATTGCGAGGGTGAAAGAATGGTTAGGGAATGAAGGAATGAAGGAATGAAGGGGTGAGGGAATGCCTTTCGGAAGTCTATTTACAAGTAATAAACAACAAAACAACTATAAAATGTATCCATCATTAAACTTAAAACATAAAGAAGCAAATAACTTTTTCTTACTGGCAGGACCATGCGTAATAGAAGGCGAAACCATGGCTTTACAGATTGCCGAGCGCATTGTGGAGATTACTGATAAACTGAAAATTCCCTACGTGTTCAAAGGTTCGTACCGTAAAGCCAATCGCTCGCGGAACGATTCATTTACCGGAATTGGCGATGAAAAAGCGTTGAAGGTTTTACGCAAAGTAAGCGAAACGTTTGGAATTCCCACTGTTTCGGATATTCATTCGGCTGACGAAGCAAAAATGGCTGCTGAATATGTGGATGTGCTCCAGATTCCGGCTTTCCTGTGCCGTCAGACCGATTTGCTGATTTCCGCTGCTGAAACGGGCCGGGTAGTGAACATTAAAAAGGGACAATTCCTTTCTCCTGCTGCTATGGAGTTTGCTGCACAAAAAGTGGTGGATGCCGGAAATCCTAACGTAATGCTGACCGATCGGGGAACAACGTTTGGCTATTATGATTTGATTGTCGATTATCGTGGAATTCCTGAAATGCAAAGTTTTGGTTATCCGGTAGTTTTGGATGTGACTCATTCGTTGCAACAACCCAATCAGACCAGCGGTGTGACCGGAGGCAAACCGCAATTGATCGAAACCATTGCTCGCGCCGGTGTGGCTTCCGGAGTCGATGGTTTATTTATTGAAACTCACCCCGATCCGAAAAATGCCAAATCAGATGGAGCGAACATGCTTCAACTAGATCAGCTGGAAGGCTTACTCACTCGTCTGGTTGCGATTCGCCAAACAATAAACGCATTCTGATGGTACGTATCGGATTGCTTTCAGACACCCACATGTGGTGGGATGATAAGTATGAATATTACTTCAAAGATTGTGATGAAATCTGGCATGCAGGTGATATAGGTTCGGTGGAAGTCGCTGACCGGCTGGCAGCCATCAAGCCCTTGAGAGCGGTATATGGAAATATCGACGGACAGCAAATCCGACGTATGTTTCCGAAAGACCAACGCTTTACCATCGAGGGAGCCGATGTCTGGTTGACCCATATTGGTGGTTATCCCGGAAAATATGCACGGGAAGTGACTCCTGAGATATATCAGCATCCGCCGAAGCTTTTTGTTTGCGGTCATTCGCATATATTAAAGGTGAAGTTCGATCCGAAGTTGAATCTTCTCCATATTAATCCGGGCGCTGCTGGGAAATATGGATTTCATGTGCAGCGTACCCTTATTCGTTTTACAATTGATCAGGGGGAATTCAAGGATTTGGAAGTGATTGAACTGAAAAATGGAGACTGATCTCTCGCTGGATATGCCTGCTAAATGAAATGGTTTAGCGGGTATTTTTTAATGTGTAATTATTAGATAATGAGTAGAAAAATTGCCGTATTAATTTCATTCCTCTTTATATTTTTATGTTTAAGATTGGATGCCATTACTCCCACATTGTTGGCAAATGCTTCTAAAAGAGGTAATATGCAGCAATGGGTGGATTCGGTCTTTTCGACCATGACACTTGATGAACAGATCGGCCAACTTTTTATGATTACGGCTGATGTGAATCTGACTAAGGCCAATCAGGAAAAACTGGCTAATTTTATCAGAAACCAGAAGATAGGAGGGGTGTTGTTTTCGAAAGCTACAGTAGAGACACAAGCTAAACTGACCAATTTTCTGCAAGAGCAGTCCAGAATTCCGCTTTTTATCTCGCTGGATGGAGAGTGGGGGTTGTCGATGCGTATTGAAGGTACACCTCGATTTCCTAAGAATATCGCATTAGGGGCAACAAATGACAATCAGTCTATTTTCGAATACGGTCGATTGGTTGGACAACAATGTCGGGCAATGGGGATACACATCAATTTTGCGCCGGTACTTGACATTAATTGTAATCCAAACAATCCTGTCATCAACAGTCGTTCATTCGGCGAGAGTCGCACGAAAGTGACTAATGCCGCCCTGGCATATGCCCGCGGTTTAGAGAGCGTTGGAGTTCTTTCGGTGGGTAAACATTTTCCGGGACATGGTGATACTTCGACTGATTCGCACCTGAGTCTGCCGGTGCTTGATTTGAGTTTGACCCGCATAGACTCACTGGAGCTCTATCCCTTCAAGAAATATATTGAAAAAGGTTTTGCAGGCATGATGGTGGGGCATCTGTATCTTCCTGCTTTTGACCGGGATACGGTGCCAGCTTCATTATCGTACAATGTGGTGACCGACCTGCTTAAAAATGAACTCAATTTCGAAGGTCTGGTTTTTACCGATGCATTGGTGATGAAAGCCATCGTAGAAAAGGGGGAGAGTGCTTGCGTGAAAGCCTTGCAGGCAGGCAATGATATCCTGCTTAATCCTGCCAATCCTATCGAAGAGTTTTATGCTGTGAAAAGAGCGGTGGAAACCGGGCAGATCAATGCCCGTACCATCGAAAAGCGTTGCAAAAAGGTATTATCCTATAAATATGCTTGCGGATTAAATGATTATAAGCCGATCGATTTGTATCGGCTAACTCCGAGACTTAATAACCGCCAGTCAGAGTTGATTAACCGCAAACTGACAGCTGAGTCACTTACCTTATTGTCTAATAAGAAGCATATCATTCCCATTCAGAACTTAGATCAGCAACGGATTGCTGTAGTCGCTTTAGGTGAAGAAAATACTACGTTTCAAAATATGTCACGTTATTATGCCAATGCTTCACTTTTCTCTGTGACAGATGATACAAAGCCCGAACAGTTAGCACAACTCTCGGAAAAGCTCAAGCAATACAGCCTGATTATTGTCGGTATATATACAGATCGTACCGATTATCCCGACCGTTTAAAACAATTGGCGTCTCAGCTCGGGCGCAATAATCAATTGTTGCTTACTTTCTTCATCTCCCCGTATAAGATGAAGCCTTACGAAGAAACTGTTGCAAAATCGCGCGGAGTATTGATGGCTTATGAAAATACGGTGTCGGCAGGAAATTACGCTATGCAATTGTTGTTCGGTGGTATTGAAGCAAAAGGTGTATTGCCGGTTACAGCCGATAGTTTGTATGCATTTGGAGCAGGGCAAAAAACCGAAAAATGCAGGTTGTCGTACGATTTGCCGGAGACTGTTGGGCTCAATCCTCAAAAGTTGAGTGTGATCGATACGCTGGTCCGTGACGCTATTCGTAATCAGGCAATCCCAGGCTGTCAGGTTTTAGTGGCTAAAGATGGTGTGGTGATTTTTAATAAGAGTTATGGTAATTTCGATTATGCAAATACCCATGAGGTAAACGTATTTGATCTCTACGATTTGGCATCGGTTTCGAAAGCAGCAGGAACTGTTCCTGCTATGATGATGCTTTATGATCAGGATAAATATGTCTTACGGGATAAACTGGGCGAATATATTCCTGCATTGAAGAATTCGGATAAAGCAAATATTACTGTTCGTGATGCCCTCTTTCATCAATCAGGTTTGTCTTCGTTTATTTCCTTCAATCAAATGCTATTTGATCCAAAAAGTTATGATGGAGAATTATTGAGTAAGCAAAAGAGTGTTCATTATCCTTTGCAGGTTGATGATAATCTGTTTGCATCCCGTAACCTTAAGTTTAAAGATGAATGGGTGTCGGAAGTTCCCAAAGCACCTTATACGGTAAAAGTGGCTGAGAATTTTTACCTCAATCCGGCATTTTATGACAAGATGATGCAACGATTACTCAAAACCAAACTTACCTCAAAAGATAAATATGTCTATAGTGACCTGAATTTTGTATTGCTTCGGATGATGGTTGAAAAGCTTTCAGGTGAAAAGATAGATACTTTTCTGACAAAAAATCTATTTTCAAAATTAGGGGCAACGACTCTAGGTTATTTGCCCTTAACCCGATTCGACAAAACACGTATTGCACCTACCGAGAATGATCAGTTTTTCCGACGTCAGTTATTGATTGGTTACCCACATGATGAGGTGGCAGCATTATCGGGTGGAGTGGAAGGGAATGCAGGACTATTCTCGAATGCAAATGATTTAGCTAAACTTTGTCAGATGTGGCTGAATGAGGGTAAATACGGTGGCGATCAACTGATTAAAAGTGAAACTTGCCGGATGTTTACTCAAATGAAGAGTCCTGATAGCAGACGTGGTCTGGGATTTGATAAGCCAGATCCGAAAAAGCCCAGCAATGGTCCTACCGGAGACTCAGCACCACTATCTACTTATGGTCATACAGGATTTACCGGTACATGTTTCTGGGTAGATCCGGATAATAAGTTGATTTACATATTTCTGTCTAATCGGATTTATCCTCACCGTTGGAATAAAAAACTCGACAAAATGGATACCCGGACATTGATTCAGGAAGCTATATATAAGGCAATGGAGAAATAAAAAAGGCTGACTTTGCGTTCAGTGCAAAGTCAGCCTTTTTTATTTATATATCTTTATTCAAAATAGAAGCTAAGAACAATGAGGCGGGAAGTTACTTTAGACAAAGCCTGAGTGTATTTATATTCAGGTAGATATGTGTTGGGTGAATTTGATTCCGGATTTATTAAATCGTCCCTGTTTTTATCTAACAGATTATTCAATCCGAGACAAAGCTTTAGTTCCGGATTCAACTTGAAATAGGGGAAATAAAGATCACAACCTACACCTACTTCCAGATAATAGTCCAAAGGTTTCAACCGTACCAACTCTTCCACTCCTTTTTTACGGGACAGGTCGAATCCTGCTGCTCCACCCACTATTAGATAAGGTCGTGAATTATTCAGTCGTAAGGAAGAGTATTTCAGTTCGAGAGGGAACATCAGATAATTTGATTTCAGCTCTTGCTTTTCATATCCGGAGTTCCATACCTTATTAATATTATCGTAGGTGGTATAGCGAATATCCTTACTTCCAAAATGCAAAGATGGAACAAAGCGCAAATTAAAGTAACGGGTCAATGCCAGGTCACTCACAAGTCCAACACTAAATCCCGGACTGTATGATGGTACTTCAGCATATATCTTCTCTGGATTCTGAGTCTGATCAACATGGGTAAACATCAGGTTCTGAGTATTTAGTCCTACAGAGAATCCGAAATGAAGACGCTTAAAGTCCACCATCGGTTGGTTTGGATCGATGTATTCCTGAGCAAAAACACCATCCAATGAAATTAGGAATAACCCTATAAGAAGATATTTTTTGAGTTTCATAGTTCCCTTTTTGTGAAAAACGCAGAAAAGGCTTGTAAATTGCATTAGATTAAAGCCTATTATAGTCTATAACGACCTTTAACGCGTTATCTTTCATTATCTGACAACCACTCCGCATTGACGCAAATAGTCTTTCAATTCGTGCATGGGTATTTCTCCAAAATGAAACACGCTGGCAGCCAAAGCAGCATCAGCTTTTCCCATTTCAAAAGCATCGCGGAAGTGCTCCATTTTTCCGGCACCACCTGAAGCAATAATAGGGATATGTAGCTCTTCAGCCAAACGACGAAGTGCATCATTAGCATAGCCCTCTTTTACACCGTCATGAGTCATACTGGTAAATAGAATCTCACCTGCACCGCGATTTTCGGCCTCTTTGGCCCATGAGAAAAGATCCCGTTCTGTAGGTACACGACCACCATTGAGATAACAGCGCCATAATGCACCTTCTTCGAGGTTAGCATCGATAGCTACTACACAAACCTGTGTTCCGAAGTTTTTTGCAATATCTTCAATCAGCTGCGGGTTACGCAATGCTGATGAGTTTATTGATACTTTATCAGCACCGGCATTGAGCAGACGATCAACATCCTTTAGTTCATTAATACCACCGCCCACTGTGAAAGGGATACTCACCTCGGCTGCTACATTTTTTACAATGTCGGTAAAAGTTTTTCTACCTTCATGCGAAGCTGTGATGTCTAGGTAAACCAGCTCATCAGCTCCCTGATCACTATACATTTTTCCCAACTCCACCGGATCGCCGGCATCGCGGAAGTTTACAAAATTGATGCCTTTTACGGTTTTTCCGTTTTTTACATCCAGACAAGGTATAATTCTTTTAGCAAGCATAATGTGGCCCCACCCCGTCCCTCCCCTAAAGGGAGGGGGTAAGAGTGTATTATTTTTTGAGTTTGATATTTTTTGAGATAATGTTCAGATTCTCCAATTCCCCCTCCTTTGGAGGGGGAATTGGAGGTCTTCTAAACAAATTTACGGAGATCGCGCAGGTTAATTTTGCCTTCGTAGATAGCTTTTCCGAAGATTACAGCATGAACGCCTGCTTCCTCAAGTTTTTCGATATCTTCGATTCCGCTTACGCCACCACTGGCAATCACATAGAGTTCAGGGAAATCGGTGATCATTTGTTGATAGAGTTCAGTAGCAGGGCCTTGCAGCATACCGTCTTTACTGATGTCGGTGCTGATCACTTTTCGGATACCTTTTTCAAGGTAGCCATTCAGGAAGTTATTCAGTTGCAGGTCGGTTTCTTCTACCCATCCACTAACTGCAATTTTGCCTTCTTTTACATCTGCACCCAAAATTATTTTGTCGCTTCCGTATTTTCCGATCCAAGAGCTAAATACATCCGGATTTTTTACAGCGATACTTCCACCGGTTACCATTTTAGCCCCCGAGTTGAAAGCAATTTCAAGGTCGCTGTCGGTTTTGAGTCCGCCACCGAAGTCGATGATCAAATTGGTGCGGTTAGCGATGCGCTCGAGTACTTTGTAGTTGACAATATGCTGTGCTTTAGCACCGTCCAGGTCCACCAGGTGGAGACGTTTCAGGCCGTTGTCTACAAACATTTTGGCAATCTCAAGAGGATCTTCGTTATAAACGGTTTTCTGGTTGTAGTCACCTTGTGTAAGACGTACACATTTTCCGTCGATAATATCTATTGCGGGGATTAATTCAATCATTGTTATAGTTGTAAGTTGTAGGTCTTTGGTCCTGATTCTTTGCTCTTAAGTCTTTACGACTTTTTCTATCTATTTACAGTGAAATAAACTGTTTTAAAATTGCTTCACCGACTTTTCCGCTCTTTTCGGGGTGGAATTGGCAGGCATAGAAGTTATCTTTTTGTAGAGCAGCGCTGAATGGCTGGATATAATCAGTCGTAGCGGCTGTAAAATCATTTTCCGGTACATAGAAGCTGTGTACGAAATATACAAACTCATTTTCCAGTTCTTTGGGGAACATTTTGTCGTTGAGGTTGTAAATGCTATTCCATCCCATGTGCGGTATTTTATCCTCGTGCTTTTGGGGTATAAACTTTTTTACATCCGCATCGAAGATATTGAGGCAATTAACATCGCCCTCTTCGGAGTGACGACACATCAGCTGCATACCGAGACAAATTCCCATTACCGGTTGTTTCAGGTTAACGATCAGTTCGTCCAAACGGTGTTGACGCAGGTAGTTCATTGTCGTTTCGGCTTCTCCCACGCCGGGGAAAATCACCTTGTCAGCCGACATTAATTCCTCTTTATCGGCAGTGATAAGCGCATTTATACCTAATCGCTTCAACGCATAATCTACCGAATAAATATTGCCGGCATTATAATTTAATATGGCTATTTTCATTTTGTAAAGCTCCTGGATGATTCGTATTAATCTGAATAACGTATATACGAAATTAATTAAATAACACGGTCTTATTCTTATATGTCAGCACTTTGCGCTCGATGTGTTTTTCCACAGCGCGGGAGAGTACGATTTTCTCCAGATCCTGACCTTTATGGATCAACGTTTTTACGGTGTCTTTGTGTGAAATGCGGGCAATATCCTGTTCAATAATCGGACCGGCATCGAGATCACTGGTTACGTAATGGCTGGTTGCACCGATTAGTTTTACCCCGCGTTCGAAAGCTGCATGATAAGGTTTTGCTCCCACGAATGCTGGTAAAAACGAGTGGTGGATGTTGATGATACGATTCGGGAACTGTTTGATAAAGTTAGCCGAAACGACCTGCATATAGCGAGCCAGCACAATGAAGTCGATCTGATGTTTTTTCATCAATTCTACCTCTAACGCTTCTTGTTCAGCTTTGGTCTCTTTGGTAATGGGGATACAGTGAAATTCAATACCAAAACGCTCTGCCACTGTTTTCAGATCGGGGTGATTGCTAACGATCACGGGGATGGAAACGTTCCATTCTCCGGCGATATAGCGAGCTAGCAGATCATAGATACAGTGCGACATTTTGGAAACGAAGATTGCCATTCGGGGAGTATCATCACTAAAGTAGAGGCGGAAATCCATTTCGTATTTTTGCCCGTAAAGAGTGCCGAAATATTCGTTGATTTTATCACGGGGAATGACGAAATTCTCTAATTCCCATTCTACTCTCATGAAGAAAACCCCTTCAGTACGATCTACGTGCTGATCGAGGTAAATAATGTTTCCACCATTTGCATTGATGAAGTCGGTTACTAATGCAATCAGGCCCGGTTTGTCGGGGCAGTGAATCAGTAATATTGCGGTGGATTGATTAGCCTCTGTTGTTGCCATATTTCATTACAATTTTTGAAATGCAAAGATAGCAATTTCCACTGGAAGGTTAATCGCTTCACTTTTGTTTAAGTGCTTTTATGACAGCATTCGAGTAAATAAAACTTTCCTCTGCATTAAATTGAAAGCAAAAGGTGTTGTTTTTGAAAAGGAATTGGTTTTCCGTTAGAAAGCGTGGCATTCCAAAAGGCAAAATATAATGATCTTCAATAAACGAATCTCCATTGCCGATGAAACAGAGGTTACACTCTTTGTCAATATCTTCCGCTAGTTCCTGATACCAGGCTGATTTTGTCAGATTATCTCCTTTTTTCAGATCTTTGATATAAGATTCTACTGTCTCGGAACGACCTGAAAGTACCAGGTAATTTTGTGTAGTATCGCAATAGATTATAGGATCTCCGAGTGAAAATAAAGATCCGAACATAGAGGTGACAATTTTCTCGGGGAAGCCCTTTTTGTTTAACGGAGATGTGATCATTTTCTCGTTGGCTTTATCCAGACGGGTATGAAGCGCTTCGAGTCGATTGGCTACTTCACGTTGATCGTTGAGTTTGATCAACAGTACTTTCTGGTAAAGCTTTTCGGGAACGAAAATGGGGTAGTAGGCGATATTGATTTCGCCGCCAAATTGAGTTCCGAAGATAGAGTCGATGCTCATGAAGTCGTGGCGAAACAGAACGGTATCAGCTTCGGGTTTGCCAAAAAAACGTTGCTGATTTTGAACGAACCGATCGCGGTCACTCAGCCCGTAGTGCAGGCAGACCGGACAGTTTTTGCTGACGATATTCGGATTCAGCGGCTGACCTCCATTTTGTCCGATAAACAGACAGAGACGATTTTGTTTTTCATACATTGGTGAGGTGTAGCAGCTCATTGTTACTTTGTCTTTGGTGAACGTCAGTTCAGGCGCAATCCATTCGGTCAGATTAAGCGTGTCAACTTTGTCGGGACGATTACCGTAAGGGAGTGAGATCCCGTTAAGACGAATAAAGAATTTCAATGCAGAAGATTTTTCACTGTCGTTTGCGATGTCGATAAAGTCGGGATCATCCAGTTTGTTTTTCTTTGCAGTAACCCGCATTAAGGTTTCGTCAACTAGTCTATTATTGAAGCTTCCGGCAAAAATTCCCTTATAGTAGAAGCAGTGAAAAGTTACACCTGTGGTTACATAATAGTGTGTTACCTCAATACCTGCATTTTTTTCAACCAGAGGAGTGAATGATGATTTAAAGTGCTGATCAAGAATATCGGCAATTCGTTCCTTATCCCCCGAAGCCATTTTGAAGAGTAGTAACTCTCCGTGCGTATTTTCCCAGGTGTGAAAAGATATGATCATCTGATGCAGGCCACTTCCAGTACTTTCCCAGTTCGCTTTTTTTAAATAGGGTTGCAGCCGGGTGAGAGTTTTTAGTATAGAGGGATTACTTTTATTTTTGAGATACGTTTGTACAAGGTTGTTTTGTTTTACCTGATCGATCTCATCAAAGCGGTCGATGCTGATGAACGCATCGCAGTTTTCTGGAATCAGACGCATCAATTCAGTTTTGGCAGCAGCATGTTCGTCTGCAAATTTTTTATAAACAAAGAAAGCAGCGGTAGCAACCACGACAATGATTGCTATGGCTACACTGTTTTTGATTATCTGTATCTTGCTCATAGTGTGTGAGTTTTTAAAGGTTGTTTTGGAATTCAGGGCGTAATGACGGGTTGTCACTTACTATATTTTTACTTTGTACACCGGTTAAACAGAGTTCTGTTAACTTTTTGTTTGGCGGTATGTAGCTACAAATTTAGTTAAAAGAATGAGATGGGAAAGGATTATAGTGAAAAAGTATATATGTAAAAAGAAACGATGCTTGCGTCTTTCCTAATAGGATAAGAACACAAGCATCGTTAATCTAGCAAAGCATTTTACTGGTTAAGTTCTTTGAATATTGTGCAGGATTGTTTTCAGGAATTCAGAAACCGATAGCCGGTTTTGATTTTTGTTTTTCTTTGAGCAGTTTTATCATTTCCTCGAATTTGTCCCTGCTAATAATTTCATTGTCCAGAAGATTTTCAAGAGCCTCTTTCTGAGTTGCGTATTCCATTTTGGGATCGTTGGGTCTGATTTCCAGATCGATTATTCTTTGGGTCATTCTCTCTTGCAAAACTTTGATAAATTCATCCACTTTTTCCCGACTGGGAGTATCGGCCAACAATGTGAAACTCTCTTTCCCCCCTTTGACCACAATCTGTGGTTTTCGGTTGTCGTAGCTAATCAGAAATACTGCGATATAAACAAATACAGTCAATCCCGCAATGGCAATGGTTTCAAAAGTAGTGAGCGGATTATTCAGATTTACCAGAATCATGCCGCCGATAATGGTTATCAGAATCAACGATGCGGATAAAACCAGAGTGAGAGATTTCTTTTTTACATATGCGGTTTCGAAACCCAAGTCTTCATATTTGAATTTAAGCTCGATTTCTTCCGTGGGGGATGTCATCCTGATTAATAACTCTTTGTCGAGCAGCGTAAACTCCCGATAATCCCAAAGCCTTTTTTGTTCTAGTTTCATGGTTTCTGGATTTTATATTAAAACGAAGTAGTGATACTTTTTGTTTGGGAAAAGCAAAGGCTGATGAGGTTTTAGTTTCATCAGCCTTTTTATTTCAATTTAAACAAGAGTTAGGTCAATAATTCACCGATTTTCAGGAAAGCGAATACTAGCGGAATTCCAATAGCGCTACCAATCAGACTGTTGATTACGATTCGCCTGAAACTTATTATACCGGCACGATAAAGGTGGGTTAAAATATAGATGGTTAGCGGGAGAATCATCAGAATCGCTGAATAAACTCCGGGAGAATATTTACTCAAAACAAAGGTAAGTAATACATGGGGGAAAAATACATTAAGAAAGAGTAATCCTGAAAATCCACTGATTACATGCATATATAGCTTTTTCGAAGCATACCATCTTTTACCAAAGATAATGCCCAATGCCAATATGGAAAGCAATATTACCGCAATGGCAAACTGGGCAGTTGTGACTGACTCATGAAAGTAAAATGGAATCTCTTTCGACCATTTCTCCATGCCGAGTGTCTCTTCTGTATTGTGGGCGATAAAGGCGAAGGGGAGAACTTTGATTGCGATTTGAAGCTTGGGTGAAATAGAGAAGTTCATATTGTTCGGCTTAATTAATTTGTACTTTGGCACCCAAAAACTTGGGATTAACCCCAAATAATAGATCCAGATAAACTTTATCTCTTGCGAAAAACTCTCTCAATTTTGTTTTGAATCCGTTGAAAGCCGTGACTTCTTCTGCATTATATCCGAAAGCCTCAATTCCATTTTTTCTGGCAATAAAAACAGCCCTTTCGTTGTGAAATTTCTGGGAGATAATAATAAAGGTGCTTTGACCGAATATTTCTTTTGCCCGAACGACCGAATCCAATGTGCGAAAACCGGCATAATCGAGGTGAATTACGCTATCGGGAACGCCTCTTTTTATCAGCTCCATTTTCATATCCAGCGGTTCGTTATAGCTTTTTTTGCTGTTATCACCGCTGACAATAATGTGTTTGATTTTTGCCTTTTGGTACAATTCAAGGGTGGCATTAATTCTTTTATAGAAGAAGTCGTTTGATTTTCCGTTCTTCAATGTTCTGCTAGTTCCTAATAATAATCCGCATTTAGCTGGTTTGAGTTTACTTATTTCGTTTGTAATAAAAGGACTACTGGCTTTGATGATTGATTTATTTGCCCAAATGGTAAATGTCAAAAGGAGAATTACTCCAATTATGGTGTAGATCCTGAGTTTGCGGAAGCGTTTCATGAGATTGTATGATTTCTTGATTTTTACAAACATACCAAATATCCCTCAAATTACCCCCATACTTTCTCGCAGATATAAAAAAAGGGAAGCCGATTATCTCGACTTCCCTTTTGATATAGATTGATTTGTAGCTTCTTATTTCCAAACCACCACTCCCGCAGGAGTCAACTCTTTCGTTCCGAAGATGATTTTCGCATCTTGCGGAATGTTGATAGAGACGTTGTCCGAAGAGTAGTTGATCGCTACCCAGAAGCCGTCGCGCCAATTCACCATCACACCTTCGGGCTGCTCGTTGGTGCTGATGCCTGCCGATTCATAGACCTTTTTCAATACATCTTTTTCCAGCTTGCCATCGTCGGTATCGGTACCGATGTAGGTAACGGTTCCTTTGCCGAGTTTACGGTGAACAACCGATGCTTTGCCAGCGTAGAACTGATCGGCATAAGTAGCCCATGTCTCGGTACCAGCCATTGGCTCGAGCATGTCGCCCCAGTTATTCCACAGGTAAGTGCTGCCGTTGAAGGTTACTTTCGCGTTCATGTCGGCACCGAGCATGTCGTTCATTGCAATTTTCGCACCGATCAGGTTGATGATTTCATCGGCCCATTGCGCTTCACGGAAGTGGCCGTCGCGGTCTTTCAATCCTGTGCGGACGGTAAGCACGAGGTGACCGCCGTTTTGGACATATTTTTGCCATTTATCTACCAGGGTTTTGTCTACCATTTGGTAAGCGGGAGCGATTACTACGGGATAACTTGACAAATCGCGATCTTCGCCCACAATGTCCACCGGAGCACAAAGTGTTTTCAGTGCATTATAGCACTTAGTGACATGGGTGATTTGGTTCCATTGGAAGGTTTGTGGTTGTACTGTAGTCTCCCACACATTGTCTACATTATATAACAGAGCTGTTTTGCGAGCAGCGTACTCTTTCGGCATCTGTGCATTGGGTTTGTAGAGCTTGCGCAGGTCGCGAATCTCTTTCATAAACTGGCTGTATTGCTGACCGCCATTCAGTTCGGTCACACCGTCGGTGCCTACCATGCCGTAGTGGAACTGTTCGCCACCAAACAATGGCTGACGGAAACGATATGAGCAGATGAAATCCAATCCACCAGCAAAAGCGTTCCACAACCAAGCTCTCACAGCGCCCGGGTAGGGTTGAGGATTGTAGCTTCCCCAGTTTACCTGACCGGGTTGTAGTTCCATCACGCCCGTTACGCCTTTAAGCGGACGGAAGAAGTCATTGGCGTAAGAGATTCTCCAGGGATCTCCCATGCGGAAGCCCTGATCACCCACACCTTTGGTGTAGCCAGCCACAGGGTACATGGTGTAAGAGATGAAGTCGAGGTCTTTGTTGCGCCAGGGATCCACATCGGTGTGGCCGTGCATGAAGTTGCTGGTCACGAATTGATTTTTAGAGACATTTGCCTTGATCGTGCTGTTTTGCATTGAAACAAACGATGCACATTCATCTGCACTGAAACGTTTGAAGTCCACTACCGAAATAGGGCTTGCGATACCGGAGTATTGTCGTTTTTCGTTCGGGATCTCGATCTGGCTGAAATCGGAATAGATAGCTGACCAGAAAGCCGTTCCCCATGCTTTGTTGAGGTTCCCGATGGTTTGGTATTTCTTTTGCAGCCATACTCTGAAGTTTGACTGTGCAGCAGGGCTGTAGTCGTAAGTACCGTAGTGCGATGGTTCATTGTCGATCTGCCAGCCCCATACGCGTTTGTCGTTGGCAAAGTGTTTCGCCATAGCTTCCACTACTTTAGTGGTGAGTTCGCGGTATTTGGCGCTTGACCAGGAATAGTGTTCGCGGGTGCCATGCTGACCGGTTTGTCCGTTCTGCATTTCTACTAATATTTCGGGATATTTGCGGGTGAGCCATACAGGAGGAGTAGCCGAAGGCGTACACATGATCACTTTTAGATTGTGTTTGGCGGCCAGTTCTACGGCTTTGTCCAGCCATTTGAAGTCATATTGCCCTTCGGTGGGTTCGATTTGTGCCCAGGCAAATTCCGCCACGTGGGTGAATTCGAAGCCCATGTCGGCCATCTTTTTGAAATCGCGGTCCCACTGAGCGGGATCCCACGCTTCGGGATAGTAGTAGACGCCTGTCTCTACCATCTTTTCGGGTTTAAAGAACTGCTTCTGTGCTTGCGAAGCAGTAGCGCAGGTCAGTGCCAAACCCATCAATAGTGTTTTTTTCATTGGATAAATGGTTTTGTGTGTGATTAATTTTTAAGGAAAGCAAATATAGGAAAAGATCTATTCAGTTCACAGATATGCCAACATGAAAAATATTACATATTGACTACCGATCTAATTTTCGATTAATATAAAAACACCTGCGTAAATCCCATCAATCCGCATCATTCGTGTGCTATCAAGAGAAAAAGCCCTAAATTTGCGCACTTCAAAATCGTCAATCAATCAAAATAAAATAAACACGATGTTCTCTTTATTCAAAAAAGACTTTTTCAGCCTGATCGGCTCAACGGTAGGAGCGGTAGTGATCGGTCTCTATCTGGTTGCGTTGGCGCTGTTTCTCTGGGTCATTCCGGGCGAATATAATCTGGCCGACGGAGGAATGGCGGTGACTGAGCCGATGTTTCTGCTATCGTCGCAACTGTTGCTGATCCTGATTCCTGCGCTCACGATGCGGGTCTTTGCCGAAGAAAAGCGGCAGGGCACGTGGGATCTGCTACGCGTGCGTCCCATCAGTAGCGGACGGATTGTTTCGGCAAAATTTCTGGCCGTATTTGCAACCGTATCGTTGGGTGTTTTGCTGTCGGTGGTGCATCCGGTGTTGCTTTCGATATTCAGCACACCTGCCGGAAATATCGACTGGGGCGTGGTTGCCGGTTCGTATGGCGGTCTGCTTATGCTGGCAGCAGCCTGTACAGCTGTCGGTCTTTTTGCATCGGCTGTTTCATCCAATCAGATAGTGGCATTTATCATTGCTCTGCTGATTAATGGCTTTCTATACTACGGTTTCGAGCTGTTGAGCGCAGTGCCCGGATTGTCGTTTTTTCAAACATGGTCAGAGGCGTTGAGCCTGACCGCCCGCTATAAGTCGTTGCAACGCGGTGTGATCGATACGCGCGACCTGTTTTATTTCCTCTCCCTGTTTTTCCTTTTTACCCGATTCACTGCTTTCTATTTGGAAAAATTTCGCCCCAATAAATCGTTCTTTATTCAAATAGGTATCTGGTTCATCTTATTAGTCGTGTCGGGGAATGTTTTCATGCGCTTCGACCTGACCGCTGAAAAGCGTTACTCCTTATCCGATTACACCAAATCGGTATTGGCTGGAATAACTGAACCCGTAAAGGTGAATATCTATCTGGACGGTGAACTCAATGCTAGTTTTACCCGCTTGAGAAATGGTGTAGGAGAGCTGATCGACGAATGCAACAACTACTCCGGTGCGGGTATTTACTATCAATACCTGAATCCATCGGCGGCTACATCCGAAGCTCAACGTGAAAAGATATACTCGATGCTGATTTCTAAAGGCATGAAGCCGATTTCGGTCAATGAATCAGATCGTGAGGGGAAAATGACTCAGAAATTAGTCTTTCCCTGGGCGGAAATGATTTCGGGAAAAGACACATTGCGTTTCTCTCTGCTGAAAAATCTGCCCGGTAAATCAGGCCACGAAAACCTGAATGCATCCCTCGAAACGCTCGAACTGCACCTGACCGATGCGTTGCAATGGGTGACGCGCAAAGATCCGCCGCGCATCGCCTTCCTCGAAGGACATGGAGAATTGCCCGATCCTTATGTGGCCGATGCGTTGAACCAATTGGGCAACAGCTATCGCATCGATCGGGGTGTGGTGGGCAACGATCCCGCCATTCTTTCTCCTTATAAAGTGTTGGTGATTGCCGCGCCGCAAAAGCCTTTCAGTGAGACAGACAAGTTTGTGCTCGATCAATACCTGATGCACGGCGGACGCATCTTCTGGCTGGTGGATGGGGCAAACATACCTCTGGATGTACTGGCCGAAAAAGGGGCTACCACTGCGGCTTCGCTCGATCTTAACCTGACCGATCTCTTTTTCTGTTACGGATTGCGTGTCAATCCCGTATTGGTGCAGGACGAACAATGTGTGACCATTCCATTGCGCAATCCGAACGGTTCGGAAGAGGTTTTTCCGGCACCCTGGTTTTACGCACCTACCTTACAGACTAACGGTTCGCATCTCATCACGCAGAATATTTCACCCGTAAAAGCTGAGTTTGCGTCAGCTATCGATTTGGTGGGTGAAAGCGAAATGGTAAGTAAACAGGTTCTGCTTCGTACATCTTCGCACACCAGGGTAATGCAGTTGCCGCAAGCTATCTCTTACCAATCGGTTTACCAAAATGTTCCTCCGAATTACTTTAATACCGCGGGTGTACCAGTGGCTGTGTTGCTGGAAGGCCGTTTTACATCGGTCTTCAATAACCGCTTTTTACCCGACAGCATCCACACCCAACCGATCAACCAAAGCAATCCCACGAAAATGATTGTAGCAGCATCGGGCAGCATCATCCGCAACGATATCCGCAAAACGCAGAGCGGTGAAGCAGCGCCTGTTCCCCTTGGTTACGTTCCGTTTATGGATATGCAGTTTGGTAATAGCGACTTTATCGTTAATGCGGTGCAATACCTTGCGGGCGATGAAGGGAAAATAGCACTGCGCTCGCGTCAGTTTATTCTTCGTCTGTTAGATCAGGCAAAGGTGAATGAGAAGTTAACGTTGATACAGGTTTCAGCCGTAGCTATTCCGGTTCTGATATTGAGCCTGATGGTGGTGGGCGTGTATGTGTATCGACGGAGACGTTATGGTCGCTAAATAATGGCACACAGATGACACGGATATAAATAACGCGGATGTAACGGATTAATAAAAATCCGCTTCATCCGCGTTATTTATATCCGTATTATCCGCGTTCCATTATTCAAAAACAGCGACACACCGAAGTGTGCCGCTGTCCAATTGAAGGGTTGTATAAACGATTATGAGGGTTTATTAGCAGATTATCCTACCCAGGCTGCTAAATCAGCTTCCGGTGTAGAGATGCCTCCGATGCCGAAGTTTTCAATCAATACCTTAGCCACGTTGGGTGAAAGGAATGCAGGCAAGGTTGGTCCGAGTTTAATGTCTTTTACGCCCAGATAAAGCAGAGCCAACAATACGATGACCGCTTTTTGCTCGTACCATGCGATATTGTAAACAATCGGCAGTTCGTTGATATCTTCCAAACCAAATACTTCTTTCAGCTTTAAAGCGATCAGAGCCAGTGAGTAGCTGTCGTTACATTGTCCGGCATCCAATACGCGGGGAATTCCGCCGATGTCACCGAGAGGCAATTTGTTGTAACGGTATTTCGCGCAACCTGCGGTCAGGATTACTGTATCATTAGGCAAGCCTGTAGCAAATTCTGAATAGTAATCGCGGCTGTTCATGCGTCCGTCGCAACCGGCCATGACCACAAACTTGCGGATAGCTCCACCTTTTACAGCATCTACCACTTTATCCGCCAGGGCAAATACCTGTTCGTGAGCGAAACCACCTACGATACTTCCGGTTTCAATTTCGGTAGGAGCGGCACAACGTTTTGCGTGCTCGATGATTTCAGTGAAATCTTTGGTTTTGCCATCTTCACGTGCAGGAATCACTTTCCAGCCCGGGAAACCTGTAGAACCGGTTGTGTAAATACGGTCTTTGTAACCGGCTTTATCCAGTGGCGGAACGATACAGTTGGTGGTAAAGAGGACTGGGCCGTTAAAGCTTTCGAATTCTTCGCGTTGTTTCCACCATGCGTTACCGTAGTTTCCGATGAAGTGGCTGTATTTCTTGAATGCAGGGTAGTAGTGAGCGGGAAGCATTTCGCTGTGTGTGTACACGTCAACTCCTGTTCCTTCAGTTTGAGCCAACAGCTCTTCGATATCTTTCAGGTCGTGACCGCTAATCAGGATACCCGGTTTGTTGCTCACGCCGATGTTTACAGAAGTGATTTCAGGATTACCGTAACGGGTAGTGTTGGCTGAGTCAAGCAAAGCCATGGTATCAACACCATATTTACCGGTTTCGAGAGTCAAGGCAACCAATTCGTCAGCAGAGATGTCGGTGCGGGTCGTTTGAGCCAGAGCATGCTGGATGAATACGCTGATTTCGTCCTTCACGAAACCGAGGTTGTAAGCGTGCTCAGCATAAGCAGCCATACCTTTCAAACCGTAGATTACCAGTTCTTTCAGAGAACGAACATCCTCGTTCTTTTCTTTCAATACACCAACCAATTTGGCAACCGTTTCGTAATTTTCGGGAGTACCGGCCCATTTTACTTCATCAATTTGCGGAACTTCGATTCCGGCAGCATCTGCGATTTTCAGCAATTCCGCTTTCAGGGCTACGGCTTTGGTTACACGGGCAGAGATGCTTTCCACATCGAAGTTGGCGTTGGTGATGGTGCAAAACAATGCGTCCAGGATGAAGTGATCCACTTCCGGTTTGTTTATCCCTTTTGTACGCAATTGTTCGTTTACGACAGAGATGCCTTTTGATACATAAATCAACAAGTCCATGATGTTGGCGGTTTTGTCGTCTTTACCACACACGCCTTTTATCGTACAGCCGGTGCCTTTTGCGGCTTCCTGACACTGAAAACAAAACATATTTTCCATTTTTATTCTTTTATAAAAGCCCCACCCCATCCCTCCCCAATAGGGAGGGAGTAAGACGCAAGCGATGATTATTTATTTGATAATTATTTGTATTGTAATTGAGATGCATTTTTCTCCCCCTCTATTGGAGGGGGCAGGGGGGAGGCTTCCTAAACCCATTCTTCTTTGATTACATTTCCTTGTAATCCGACTACCACCAGTTTTACCGGGATCTTGCGGGAAGCCTGTTCTGTGGCCATTTTGGCGATTTGGAGTAATCCTCCGCAGCAAGGTACTTCCATAATCATGACGGTAAGCGTGTTGATTCTTGCATCGTTGATCATGGATACCAGTTTGTCGATGTACACCTCTTTGTTGGTGTCAAGTTTCGGACAAGCGATAGCCAGACGTTTCCCTTTCAGATAATCGCTATGGAAATTACCCATTGAGAATGCTGTACAATCAGCAGCTAACAGTAAATCAGCATTTGAAAGATATGGCGCCATCGGGCTGAGCAAGTGAAGCTGCACGGGCCATTGCTGTAACTCCGACTGTGATGCATATTGTACGCCAGCAGGTTTGATATCGGGTTTTGCAAAGAATTTAGCCTGGCTTCCGGGGCAACCGCCACCGTGATGACCGGCATGAGCATGTTGAGGTTTGTCCATAAGTGAGTCTATTGAAATCGGTAGATTATTCTTTTTGATATAGTCGATTCCCTGTTGCAGGAAGTCGTGTTGATCGTGATCTTTCAGGTGTTTGAGGTGAGCTAGTACCACTTTTTCGCCTTTGGAAGCGATGCGTTCCATTACAGCGATTTCGTCGTAAGCTTCGGCTTCACGCTCTTCGAGTTCGATGGCGCCTACCGGGCAATCCCCGATGCAGGCACCCAGTCCGTCACAGTAAAGTTCGCTGATCATGACCGCTTTCCCGTTGATGAGTTGCAACGCCCCTTCGTGGCAGCCGCTTACGCACTGGCCGCAGCCGTTGCAGAGTTCTTCGTCTATTTTGATAATGGTACGTTTCATATCGTTTGGGTTGTTATTTCGTTGATTTGATATTGCAAAGGTATCGCGGTGTTCACTCTTAATTTGTAACCCATGTTACAACCGGCGATTTTTTTCTACTTTTGTTTTTTAGCACACAGATGACACAGATGCAAGCAACACAGATTTATGCAGATTTTTCTTATCTGTGTAAATCGATTCAATTCCGGGTCATCCGTGTGCCAATAAAAAACGAAAGACTATGTTTGAAACGATTATCCGCAATCCCTTGTTCAGGGGATTACAAATAGAAGAGACGGAAGAACTTTTTGCTAAAGGGCTTTACCAGATCAAGAAGTTTAAGGCAAAAGATATTGTGGCCATGCAGGGTGAGCCATGTAACCACCTGATGATTATGCTCGAAGGGACAGTGCAGGGGCAGATGGTCGATTCTTCCGGTCGGTTAATTGTGATCGAGGAGATTCCGGCACCGTTTGCCATTGCTACGGCTTTTATCTTTGCTGAGAAGAATGAATTGCCGGTTTCGGTGGTGGCGCTGAGGGATTGCGAGATTTTGTTTGTGCGCCGGGAGGTATTTACCGATATGTTGCAGAAAAACAAGACGGTGCTGCTCAATTACCTCACTGTGATCTCCAACCGCAGCAAGTTCCTATCGGATAAGATTCACTTCCTGACCTTCCGCACCATCAAGAGCAAGATCGCCGATTTCCTGCTGAAGCGCTCGAAACAATCCGGTTCGCAGACGATCATCCTCGAAGAGACACAGCAGGAGCTGGCTGATATTTTCGGTGTGGCCCGGCCTTCATTGGCTCGTACCTTTAAGGAGATGGAGGATGAGGGACTGATTGCCATTGAGCGGAAGAAGATGACGTTGCTCGATGTGGATCGGTTGAAGAAGTTGGCGATGTAGAAGTCTTTCTTGCCAACTTTTCCAAAGTTTTGAACTTTGGAAAAGTTGGTCGGATGGAAAATAGCAAGCCGTTTAATCAGTCTTTAAATGCTGGTTAAACGGCTTTTTATTTTGGGCCCAGATTCTGAAAATTGAACTAAAAGTCACCTCGCATTCTTGCGACAAGAGGAAGGCGAACATATGGAGTCACAAATTATTGAGTCTCTCTTTTGTATAAAATCTTGCCTCTTTTATGAATGATAAGAATATTCACTGCAACGAGTTCGTTAGAATTTCAGAAATTCCGGAAAGGAAATTTGAAGAATAAGCTGTCGTGTTTTCTGCCAACTTTAACTTTTCCGCTTCAAAAGTCAGCAATTTTGTCAGGTTTTGGCCGAAAACCGGTTCTGGAGAACTTTGGCACGATTTTCGCTAAAAGAATAAGCGTATGCAAATTCTTGATTATCCGCCAAAGTAGAGGGTGCAAGAGTTTGCCTTTATTCATTCAAATCATTAACTTAAATAGTAAACTTATTATGAGCATTAAACCATTAGCAGACAGAGTGCTGGTAAAAGCAGCAGCAGCCGAGGAAAAAACAATCGGTGGAATCATTATTCCTGATTCAGCAAAAGAAAAACCCTTGAAAGGCGAAGTGATCGCAGTAGGTCAGGGCACTAAAGATGAAGAGATGATCCTGAAAGCAGGCGATCAGGTTCTTTATGGCAAATATGCAGGAACTGAAATCGAACTGGATGGCGAAAAGTTCTTAATCATGCGTCAATCTGACGTTTTGGCTATTCTATAGGCCTCCCCCCGCCCCCTCCAATAGAGGGGGAGAAAGAAATGAATTATCAACAGTAAAATAGTAATCATCGCCTGCGTCTTACTCCCTCCCCTTGGGGAGGGATGGGGTGGGGCTTAATAATAACAATCATGGCAAAAGAAATCATATTCAATATTGATGCCCGCGATCAACTGAAAAAAGGTGTTGACGAATTGGCAAACGCAGTGAAAGTAACCCTGGGTCCTAAAGGCCGTAACGTAATCATCGAGAAAAAATTCGGCGCTCCTCACATCACCAAAGACGGTGTGACTGTAGCTAAAGAAGTGGAACTGGCTGATCCTTTCCAAAACATGGGTGCTCAGTTGGTGAAAGAAGTAGCTTCTAAAACCGGTGACGATGCAGGTGACGGTACTACTACTGCTACAGTATTGGCTCAGTCAATCGTATCTGTTGGTTTGAAAAACGTAACTGCAGGTGCTAACCCGATGGACTTGAAACGCGGTATCGATAAAGCGGTTCTGAAAGTTGTAGAAAGCATCAAAGCACAGGCTAAACCTGTGGGTGAAAACTACGAGCAAATCGAACAAGTTGCGACTATCTCTGCAAACAACGATGCTGTAATCGGTAAACTGATTGCTGACGCTATGCGTAAAGTATCAAAAGACGGTGTTATCACTATCGAAGAAGCAAAAGGAACTGATACAACGATTGAAGTTGTGGAAGGTATGCAATTTGACCGTGGTTACATTTCTCCATACTTCGTTACGAATACTGAGAAAATGGAAGTTGAAATGGAACGTCCATATATCCTTATCCACGATAAAAAAGTATCGAACCTTAAAGAATTGCTTCCTATCCTGGAGCCAGCCGTTCAATCAGGTCGTCCTTTGTTGATCATTGCTGAAGATGTGGATAGCGATGCGTTGACTACTTTGGTGGTTAACCGTCTGCGTGGTTCATTGAAAATCTGTGCAGTGAAAGCTCCTGGTTTTGGTGATCGCCGCAAAGAGATGTTGGAAGACATCGCTGTGTTGACCGGTGGTATCGTGATCTCAGAAGAAAAAGGTTTGAAACTGGAACAAGCAACACTGGATATGCTTGGTACTGCTGAGAAAATCACTGTAAACAAAGATAATACCGTAATTGTAAACGGAGCAGGTGAAAAAGATTCTATCGGAAGCCGTGTGAATCAAATCAAAGCTCAAATCGCTTCTACAACTTCTGACTACGACCGCGAAAAACTGCAAGAGCGTCTGGCTAAATTGGCCGGTGGTGTTGCTGTTCTTTATGTAGGTGCTGCTTCTGAAGTAGAGATGAAAGAGAAAAAAGACCGTGTGGACGATGCGCTTTGTGCAACGCGTGCAGCGATCGAAGAAGGTATCGTTCCTGGTGGTGGTGTTACTTACATCCGCGCTATCGAGGTAATCGAAAACCTGAAAGGTGCAAACGACGACGAGTCAACCGGTATCGAAATCATCAAACGTGCTATCGAAGAGCCATTGCGTCAGATTGTTTTCAACGCTGGTAAAGAAGGTGCTGTTGTGGTACAAAAAGTTCGCGAAGGCAAAGACGATTTCGGTTACAATGCCCGCACAGGTGTGTACGAAAACTTCTTCGCAGCCGGAGTAGTTGACCCTGCTAAAGTAACTCGTGTAGCTTTGGAAAATGCTGCTTCTATCGCTGGTATGTTCCTGACTACAGAGTGCGTTATCGCTGATAAAAAAGAAGAAGGCTCTGCTATGCCTCCGATGGCTCCCGGTATGGGCGGCATGGGCGGTATGATGTAATCAGCTCTTCCTTGGAAATAATTTGCCAAACCTCCAAGGTCTTTAAGACCTTGGAGGTTTTTTCATAAACTGAAAAAGCTGTTGAATTTATTTCAGCAGCTTTTTCAGTTTATGATAATCTCTATCTTCAAAAATGTAGATAGCAAATTTATTTCCTTGTTGCTCTCAATTCATTCTTTACGCCTTCCATAGAGTACAAATACGCTTTCACAGAACCGATCAGGATTTTAGCATCCACCAGGATGGGGACGCGATTATCATCGTCCGTTACCCAAATGTTCATATCTTCCCCACCTTTGAAAATGCTTCCTTCGACCAGTAGTGCTGAGAATTTGATGCAACGGAAGCTCTGGTCGTTTTTATTTTTGATGGTCTCTTTACCCAGATAGCGCAGGAATAACGGGTATATTTTTCCGTCCAATATTATTTTGACAGGGATTTTCTCATTGATCTTGTGGTTCTCGAAATTGACGCTGCGGCACTGGTAGATAGCCGCCAGTACATCCAGTACATTCGTTGTAGTTTGCAGCGTATCTTTAGTCATGCGTTTTTTTGAATTCTGTACCGTGGTGTAGATCTTCTTTTCCGATGGTTTGAAGATGTAGTTTTCATAAGCTTTGTAACCGCCTTCCGATGTACTTCGTTCTGCCCAGAGTGTGCGGAAGCTATTTATATCGACATACGATTTGAAGGAGTCGCGAACTTTGTACATCCAGTCATATTTCTTGATGCTGTTGCCGATGGCTTCGAAGTAATAAGCCTGATTTCCTGCAAATGTTTTTTGTTGAACGGAAAATTGCACTTCGCCTGCATGCAGCCATATTAAACCCCAGTTGTAGTATGCATGATAAGTCAGTTTTTCACCAGGTTTAAATGGTCTGTTCTGAGCATTTGAAAATGTAAAAGTCAAGATTACCAGACCGATAATCCATTTGTATCGCAGATTAATAATTGAGTGCATAGTATTCATATGTTTTATATATTTTCAGTTTCAAAGGTACTTTGATCCTGTTTTATAGAGATGAATTTGAGGGGGATTAACTTTTAAATTATGCAAAATATCTATTAACCTACTCTTTCAGACGACTCACCACTAATACTTTCGTCGTTGTTTCATCTACTCTGAAGCGGTTGTCGCTTCGTTCTCCTATCAGCCAGATGATTTTGTCACCGGAGCAAAGCACCAATGTCTGTTCCTTTTGCAGCAGACTGAATTTATGATCTGAAAAATAGTCACTTAGCTTTTTGCTCCCTTTCATGCCAAATGGCACAAAGCGATCTCCTTGTTGCCATGAACGAAGTGATATTGGAAATTTGATCTTATCTGCATCAAAACAAGCTGTGTTTTTGTCTTTGGGTATGGCTAAATCCTTCGCTGAAACAATATCAAAGCGTAATGGAATGGGAGTGGAGATACTAATTTCGGGGGATTCAATAAGTATGGAGATAGCTCCATGTTGTCCTTTTTTCTCAATAATCAATTCTTCGCGGTCTTTTATCAACCGATATTCTGCCGAAAAGAACTGTTTGCCTGAAAGACCGTCAAGCGCGTCAAAAACGTCGTTGCAAACATTGCTGTTAAAGCCGAATGGATTTAGCAACTCAAATAACAGGGTTTTGGCAAACGGACTTTTTCTCACTCCGTTGATAGAGATTAATGTTTTACCCTGTTCTGACCGGGTTAATGATTTTCGTTGTTTCCCTATTTCGGAGAAATAAACTTCTGCAGTATCGTTCAGATAACCGGTTGTCAGGAGAATGGTTTCTTTGATTGAGGGATTTAACTGTGCTAGCAAGGGAAGAACCTCCAAACGGATCTTGTTACGGGTATAAAGCGTTTCGCTGTTGGTACTATCTTGCACAAACGCCAGTCGATGAAGGTGTAAGTATTCTTCCACTTCCTTTCGATTGACACAAAGAAGGGGACGCATGATATTCCCGTTTTTGGGTTTCATACCACTGAGTCCGCGAATACCGCTACCCCGAATAAGATTGAGCAGGAACGTTTCGACTGCATCGTCATTATGATGGGCTACGGCTATGGTTTCGGCATTGTATTTCAATCTCAACTCTTCGAACCAGACATAACGCAAATCGCGAGCTGCCATTTCGATGGAAATCTTTCGGTCTGAAGCGATCTTTTCGGTTTCAAAATCAATCACCTCCAGTGGTATATTCCATTCCCGACAAAGGTTTCGCACAAACAGTTCATCCCGATTCGACTCATCTCCACGCAAATGAAAATTGCAATGAGCCGCCACACATTCGTAACCCATTTTCATCAACAAATGCAGCAGCGCTACCGAATCGGCTCCACCACTAATGCCGGCAATCACTTTAGCCGTATTTGCCGGCAGATGATGCTTCTCTATAAATTGTTTTACTTTGCTTTGCACAACACTCTTTTTGGGTTAGATTGCAAAGGTACTTACTTTTTCTGAGTGTTGTTTGTTCAACATTATGGCTAAAGGTCAATATATTTGAGGAGTGCAGCCCAAAAAAATGGCTGCCTCAATTTTGCTTGAGACAGCCGCTTCTCTCTATCGACGAGAAAGATCGTTTTTGAACTTCGCTTTATTCCTGGGTAAGAATCCGTCTTCAGAATATTTGCTGTTGATGTTCCAAAATAGCCAACCATGATAACCGGCATTGTATACCGCATTGATTTGTTGTCTTACTTGTTCAGCTCCGTATTTTTGGTAATTGCCTTTACCCAAAGTATTGTCGGTGAAATCCTGTAGGTAGGGTCTCAGCTTTGCGCGATAGGTTTTGACCGAGTCAATTCTTGTTTTAGCCCTTGTTATAGCATTATAGACTATACCGTAAGGATCCAAATCGGGCTTTTCGAAAGTCACATCATTGACCATTTGCCCTAAAGCGTAATGCGACGGGTAAACCATCGGAGAGAGATAATCCACATCTTTGCCGATAAGCTCCAGGTATTGTCCGATACCTTCTTCATCTGCCGGGCTTTCGCAAATAATGCCGAATACATCGGCAGAAATAACGGTATGGGGCATTTGTTGGCGTGCGAAAGCAAGGAATTGGTTTACTGCTTCATATTTTGCAAGTTTATTGTCGCCGAAGTCAACAGCCGACAGGTCTCCGTTAATAGTAAAACGAACATAATCAAACTGTATCTCGTCGAATCCCAGCTTTACCGCCTCTTTGGCAATGTTCACCAGATATTGCCAGCACGCTTTGTTGTAAGGATTGAGCCAGGCTTGTCCGTCCTGATCTTTCCAAATTCCGCCATTCTTGTTTTTCATGGCCAGGTCTGGCCTTTTCACGGGCAATACCGGGTCTTTGAAGCAAACAATCCGGCCGATCACGCGGATATTATTTTTATGAAGTTCTTTTAAAGTGTGAATGGGATTGTATTTAGCCGTCCAGTTCTTCAGTTGTTTTACCTGAGCTACCTCCGAGGGGTAACTGACGAGACCGTCATCTTCTTTTACATCGATTACATATGTGTTTATTTCCGTGCGATTTGCTAAATCTATAAAATGTTTCAGCGTCTTTGGGTTGCCTATGTTCCAACCTGAAAGATACAATCCCCGGGTATAGTCGGGGCCTGAATTCCGGGATTGTGCGTTATCCGATGCAAATGATTGTTGCAGAAATGCAATACTAAGTAATAATACGATTAAGTAATGGTTAATTACCTTTAGTCTAACTTCTCTCATAGATAAATATAAGTTTAGAGCGCAAATATACAGAATGTCCCGGCATATTTCTTATTGGTTTCACTTGCTTTAACGCAGATTCTATTTGTTTGCAAAAGTGTATGCTTTAACAAAATAGGAAAGCATCATAAAACACAGGCTGTCTCAAATTAAATGTTGAGACAGCCTGAGTTTTTATGATGCTTATCGGGGATGTGAGGATATTTATTCCATAAATGAGACATTACCGGTTTCAATATCGTAGAATGCTCCGATGATCTTTAGTTTACCTTCCCGAACCATTTCGTTGAGGATCTCGCTTCTTTCGTATAATTCCCTGATTGTCTTCTGTACATTGTTTTTGGCTGTTTCATCAATTACCTTTTCCCCTGATACATTAGTCGCTAATGCGGGTTTTATTTGATCAAGCAGATGGGTTAAGTTGCCCATTTTGACATTTTCCACTGCTCCGGTTACTGCTCCGCAATGATTGTGTCCCATCACGACAATTACTTTAGCACCAGCATGCTCTACTGCATATTCCATACTACCCAGGATATCTTCATCTTCAATGTTTCCTGCCACGCGGATTGAGAAAATATTTCCGATTCCCTGGTCAAAGATGATTTCCGGCGGTACTCTGGAATCCATGCATGTCAGAACGGCAGAGTGAGGTTTTTGGCCACCCTTTGTTTCTGCAATCATTTGTTTGTAATTGGTGTTCTCCTGTTTGTTTAGAAGAAAACGTTGGTTACCATTTTTTAATTCCTTGATTGCATCCTCCGGGGTCTTGATTTCGCTACGAGACATTTTGTGAATGCAGTTCTTTTCGATTGTTTGTTTCTTTTGAACGTTGTTGCTGCCATAACAAATTGGCATACTAAGGATTGTGCTTGCCAAAAGAAGTGTTTTTAGTTTTTTCATTAGTTGAATGTTTTATCTATACTGATTTAGTATTTTGAATAATACTTTGTTTTATTAGCAGGGTTTAAAATAGACCTGAAATCGTGTTTGTGGATGTATTATGGCTTACCGGGAATTTGTATAGTTGGTGGCTTGATCTTTTAGAATTGCTTGTAAAGCCGGCTGGTGGCAAAATGATTTTTTTGGATTGGGATGCCTGTTGGGATTGCGTAGGTTGTAATGCATTTTCTGTCAAATTGTCTTGAAAAAGGTAGGCGGCTGTCGTAACATTTCCTTATTGATTTCGGGTGCAAAGGTCATAAATGTTATTTAAATACGCAACCCTGATCCAAATTAATTCATTCTAAAAGATGTTTTTTGTAAATGAAATGATTAGTCAGAAGTTTAGGTGATTTCTAAATAATATCTTGTCGGATTCTGGATTTGACAAATATACGAGTCTGAATTTTTAGGAGTCATGCTCCAATAAAGAGGCTGTCTCCTATTTATTGGAGCAACCTCTTTTGTAGAATGACAATTTCACGCTGCTTTTTTATCTTTCCTTATCGATCTGTTCCTTGGAGCGGATTAGATTCTGTTTGAAGTAGAAAAAGGCGACTGCATCACCCACTGTGAACTTGAGATCGTACCAATTGGCTTTTTTATAAAAGGGGAAGTGTACCTCTCCATCGATATAATAGCCTTTGGCTAATGTTGTTTTCCGCAGGAATGCTTCCGATAGATTTTTGTGCCTCGTCCAATTGTTTCCGGCTCTCATGCTGTTGGCTTCGGCGGATACAGCGGTTGCAATCTGCACTACTTCATTTCCCGCTGCAATTTTATTCAGCGTATTAACTTTTTTCTCGGTGTCTTTATCTGAAACAGCTACCGCTACAGATGCTCCTGCTGAAAATATGGCCGAACAGATACTCAATATGGAGGCACTTTTAGCATGAGCAACGGCTTGGTTTTCCTCTAGCTTCAATTGAGTTAATACCTCTTCGGGATCGTCAGCCGGATTATACCCCAACCGCAGGCTGTCGTCTTTATAGACAATTTGTTCAAATAGGGTAGGATCTACCAATACTATGCTGTCGGACTGGTTGGTGATCTTTACATCAAACACCAGTTTGCCGTTCTCCACCCGATTGAAGGCACAGTCGAACCAGATGTTTTTGTTATTGGCGTAAACAAACTGTTGTCCCATTTGCCAGTAGTCTTTATTTTCCAAGGTCGATGGGGTTAGTTTTACAAGCGGAACCGTGGTGGAACATCCTACCGTAATCAGCAGAAAGAGTCCGTAAATATGTGCCTTTTTCATAATGGTTAGATTTATCTTGACCTGATAATTGCGTGTTCTTGATTCGAAGGAATTTAACAGCTTTTCTATAGACGATATTAAGGGGAATTTTGATGCAAAATCGCTGTTAAAATTTTGGAAAAGTGCAATTAATTCCCGCGTACTTTTCCCCGCCAATAAACTTTGAATGTTCAATAGTACGTATTGTAGTTCAATTAGCATATACCGTAACTTTGTCAGGGTATATGAGATCGATGAGGAGGATAAAAAAGCCTGACAAGAAAATTTCTTATCAGGCTTTATATTATTGTGTTTTTGAGATCTTTAATCAAACAAGTGCTTGAACTTGCGGAAGAAGTTCTCTTTCTTTTCAGTAGTAGGTTGGAAGTTGTGTGATTCCTCCAGTTGCTCCAACATTCTTTTTTCTTCGATGCTTAAAGCTTCTGGTACATATACGCTGATATTGATGAGCAAGTCTCCTGTACCGTAACGGTTTACACTGGGCAGACCTTTGCCGCGCAGGCGAAGCACTTTGCCAGGTTGAGTCCCCGGATCGATCTTAACCTTCACCTTACCGTCTACCGTAGGAACTTCGATGTTACCACCGAGAACAGCTGTCGGAAAACTGAGCAATAGGTTGTATATCAAATCGTTTTCATCGCGGGTCAATTCAGGATGTTCCTCTTCTTCCACCAGAATAAGGAGGTCGCCGTTCATGCCGCCCCGACGGGCTGCATTCCCTTTACCGCTCATTGAAAGTTGCATGCCTTCGGCCACACCTGCAGGAATGTTGATGCTGATCACTTCTTCATCGCGAACAACGCCTTCACCGGTACATTCGGTACATTTTTTTGTGATAATCTTGCCGTCGCCATTACAGGTCGGACAGGTAGCAGTAGTCTGCATACGACCTAAGATGGTGTTCTGAACTCGCATCACCTGACCGCTACCGTTACAGGTTGAGCAGGTAGTATAGCTTGTTGAATCTTCCGCTCCGGTACCTTTACAATGTTTGCAGGAAACGTATTTTTTTACTTTGATTTTCTTTTCTACGCCGGTGGCAATCTCTTTCAGGTTCAGTTTCACCTTTACGCGCAGGTCGCTGCCTCGATTAACGGTACGACCACCGCCGCCGCCGCCAAAACCTCCGAATCCACCGAAACCTCCGCCGCCGAAGTGTCCGCCGAAAATATCGCCGAAGTGCGAGAAAATATCATCCATAGACATGCCCTGGCCGCTAAAACCTCCGCCGGCAGCACCACCAACGCCCTGATGTCCGAAGCGGTCGTAACGACTGCGTTTGTCCTGATCGCTCAGGATTTCATAAGCCTCAGCAGCTTCTTTGAAGTGCTCCTCAGATTCTTTGTTGCCCGGATTTTTGTCGGGGTGAAATTGGATGGCCTTTTTACGGTACGCTTTTTTGATCTCTTCGGCTGTTGCGTTTTTCGAAACACCCAGTATTTCGTAGTAATCTCTTTTTGTTGACATAATTTACTCTCCTACAACTACTTTGGCAAAACGGATTACTTTCTCATTCAACAGATAACCTTTCTGCACACAGTCGATAATTTTACCTTTCATATCTTCGGTAGGTGCCGGTATTGTGGTGATCGCTTCGTGGAATTCGGTGTCAAACACCGTGTTTTCCGTAACGATGGGAGTAACGTTGTTTTGCTTGAGGAATTCTCCGAATTTGGTGTAAATCAATTCGATTCCTTCAGTTACAGCGTTGATGTCTGCTGCATTTTTCATAGCGTTCATCGCACGCTCAAAGTCGTCGACAACGGGCAGAATTCGCACAAGGGTAGATTCACCACCGTTTTTGATTAAGTCAGCTTTTTCTTTCAGCGTACGTTTGCGATAATTATCAAAGTCTGCCATTAAGCGCAAGTGCGCATTGCTCAATTCGGCATATTTTGTCTTAAGTTCGGCTAATTCATCTGCCATTTTGTCCGATGGAATACCGGCGGCAATTTCGTCACCCTCTTCGGTTTGAGTCGTTTCTACTGTTTCGCTGAATGCAGAAATCTCCTCATTTTCAGTGTTTAAGTCTTGGTTTTTTACCAATTCTTCGTTTTCCGGAATCATATTTTATGTTGTTTGTTATTTTCTGTAGATATACAATGCAAAAAGTCTGCCAAAGTTTTTTGCATTGTAATTGGCTAAGCGGATTATCCGCTTAGCCAATTGGCAAATGAGTTGGGGGAGAGGTTTATTCATAATGCAGTGCTTCAATCGGCTTGATGCTGACAGCTTTGCGTGCAGGGAAATAACCGGCAATCACACCGGCGAATATTAGCAGGAGAGTAGCAGAAAAGGCGATGCTCAAATCGACGGTAGGATTGGCAAAGATGGTCATTTCAGCGTCGGGTGATACGTTTTGCTGCAGTATATAATTGGCGGCTTCGGTCACTATAATACCTCCCACCATGCCGATATATCCGAAAACAGAGGTAATCAACATGGATTCCAATATAATTAATTTGAGAATAGAGGCTGGGGAAGCACCGATGGCTTTGCGGATTCCGAACTCTTTGGTGCGCTCTTTCACTGTGATAAGCATGATGTTGCTGACTCCCACAATACCGGCAATTAACGTGCCGATGCCGATAATCCATACAAAGAGGTTGATGGCGTTGAATATACCAATCGTTTGTAGAAAGTTCTGCAACTTATTCCAGATCCAGAGAGCGTTATTGTCTGTGGGATCGAAAGAGTGGAGCCGCCCCATGCGGTTTCGGAGCAATTGCTCATAATCCTTATTTTCCTGTTCTGTTTTTAATCCGGTTACGGTAAAAACGATATTGCTGTAGCCTTTGGCATTGAAGTTATAAACGGTTTGTGCAGTGGAGAAGGGGATAATTGCGTCGTTGCCTTGTTCGGCTCGCTTCATGGAGTAAACTCCGACCACCTGATAGACAATGTTTCCGGCATTTACGTATTTACCGATCGGATCCAGGTCTTTAAACAATACATCGCGCATCTTTTTTGAAAGCAGGATTACTTTCCGGCATTCGCGGATGTCCATTGCATTGATGAAACGTCCCAATCCGGGCATGATTTTGATATTTTCTACTGCTGGATAATTGGTGCTTACTCCTTTGATGGTATAGGATCCGTATTCTTTGCCGTGAGAGAGCGTGATGCCAAAAATGTTGATCACAGCCGAGACCTTTTCGGCGTTCGGCATTTGGTTGTTCATCATAAATACATCGTCGTCGTTGAACTTGATGCGGCGGCCTTTCTGCAGTCCCTGATAGGTTTTGGTGGTATTACCCGGCCACATGAATATGGCATTAGTTGCTTCACCTTCGAAGTTTTGCATCACACCGTTCTTCAGTCCGTTGCCTGCACCCAACAAGACGACGAGCATAAAAATACCCCAGGCTACCGAAAAACCGGTGAGGAAGGTGCGCATTTTATTTGAGCGCAACGTGCTAATGATTTCCTGCCACAAATCCATTATTCTATTACTCCGTCTTTTAAGTGAATGATACGTTTGGTTTGAGCCGAAACTTCCGCTTCGTGAGTGACAATGATCATAGTCATTCCTTGACGGTTTACTTCGCTGAGGATTTGCATCACCTCTGCCGAAGTTACGCTGTCCAACGCTCCGGTTGGTTCATCGGCCAGAATGATTTGTGGGTTGGAGATCAACGCGCGGGCAATGGCTACCCGCTGCTTCTGACCGCCCGAAAGCTGGTTGGGTAAATGGTTTGCCCAGTCTTTCAGTCCCAGTCGATCGAGGTATTCTAATGCTATTGCATTCCGTTTCTTTCGGCTGATGTTTTGGTAATATAAAGGCAATGCCACATTTTCCATGGCATTCTTAAAGGAGATCAGGTTGAAGGACTGGAAGACAAATCCGATCATGCGGTTACGGTATTCTGCCGCTTTTGATTCTGACAGATTCTTAATAATTTTTCCGTTAAGGTAATAGTCTCCTGTGTCATAATTATCGAGAATACCCAAGATGTTGAGCAAGGTAGATTTTCCGGAACCTGATGCGCCTGTAATCGAGATAAAATCGCCTTTCTCAATCTGAAGGTCTATTCCTTTTAATACATGGAGGGGAGAGCCATTAGTGTAGGTCTTATTGATATTTTCCAAAACAATCATAGTCGGATCGGGTTAGATGTTTAACCTTTTGGTTGATAGATACAAATGTAATGAAATATTTATATATATGGGATTGAGGTTTTGGTATTATGATTCTAGAATCGATTGTAGTATGTTATTCATTTAAAAACAATAGCCGATGATGCTTCACCGGCTATTGACTAAATCAATTCAAATCGCTTTATTAATCTAACTGTTTTGAGAAGATGATATGTCTGAAGTCTGATGAAAAAAGACTTCTGTATCGCACAGAACTATTTAATTACTCTTTTTTACCGAGATAATCAGCAATACCTTCCTGAGTCGCTTTGAGTCCTTCTTTTCCTTTGTGCCAGTCGGCGGGACAAACCTCGCCATTCTTTTCGAAGAACTGCAAAGCATCGACCATGCGAATGGCTTCGTCGATGTTACGCCCCAGAGGCATGTCGTTTACCAATTGGTGGCGAACAACCCCTTGTTTGTCGATCAGAAAGAGACCGCGGTAAGCTAGCGCATCACCCTCTAAAAATTGATTGCCATCATCGTCATACTCGAAATCTCCCGCCAATACATCGTATGCGCGTGAGATATTCAAACTATTGTCAGCTACGAGCGGATATTTTACACCTTTGATACCACCGCTTTTCTTTTCGGTTTGCAGCCATTTCCAGTGTGAAAATTCAGAGTCGGTCGATACACCCACCACTGCGGTGTTACGTTGCTCAAACTCTGCCAGCTTTTCCTGGAAGGCGATGATCTCTGTCGGACATACAAAAGTGAAATCCGCCGGATAGAAATAGAGGATCACATATTTTTTACCCTCAAACTGGTCGAGTGAAAATTTATCTACGATTTCACCACCGTTTATAACTGCTTTTGCCGAAAAATGCGGCGCTTTTTTTCCAACTAATACTCCCATAAATTATTCTTGTTTGATTTATTGATTTTTGAAGTTTAACTCTATATCAAACAAGAATGAATCTAGCATGGTTCATGTTTTAAATTGAAAATAATACAAATAAGCGTTTTGTTATGTTGATTTAGTAAATCATTGTCGTTTTTCGTAGTGCCATTTTTCGAAGACTAAAATTATCGGATTATATATTTTTCAAACCCTTTGCTGCATTTCACCGCCATTTTT
Source organism: Bacteroidales bacterium (assembly GCA_963668555.2). GTDB lineage: Bacteria > Bacteroidota > Bacteroidia > Bacteroidales > UBA7332 > CAXXIC01. The sequence goes on along the minus strand of CAXXIC010000001.1, from coordinate 46,339 downwards.
CCATTAACATCGGTGTAGATAAAGTAACCTTCCAGCTCAGGGTGTTTCTCTACCAATTCCAAACTTTTATTCAATCCGATCACCATGCAGGCGGTGGAGTAGGCGTCAGCTACAATACAAGTGGGAGCGATAATAGTAGCACTGAGCAGATTGTGTTGTACGGGATATCCTGTTTTGGGATTAATAGTATGGGCATATTTTTTACCCCCTTTGTAGTAAAAGTTGCGGTAGTTGCCACTGGTTGAGAGAGCGGCATTCGTCAGGCTAACTTTCTCCTGGAGTACTGAGGTGGTGGGGGTAGGATCGTCAATAGGTTTATCTACTCCGATAGTCCAGATCTTTCCATCCGGATTTTTCCCTTTTAGCATGATTTCACCACCGATCTCAACCATATAGTTTGAGATACCTTTGCGATCGAGCAGATTTGCAATAACGTCGCTGGCAAAGCCATCGGATAGCGATGCACAGTCCAGTAATATGCGGGGATCATCTTTCACAACGTGATTATTCACTATGTGAACTCTTTTATAACCAATTAGTTGCTTCAGGCTGTCGATGATTTGCGGTGTGACTCCTTTACTTTTTCTAAATCCGAATCCCCAGGCATTAACTAAAGGTGCAACCGTGATGTCGAACGCTCCATCTGTTGCTTCCGAAACTTTCATCGCTTCGTTGAAAACGGTGAGAAACCAATCATTGAGGACGACTGTCGTGTCGTTATTATTTACACGAGAGACGATTGATTTAGGATTATATCCTGATAAAGAAAGGTCAAACATCTTTAGCTCTGCATCAATTTCTTTTTGCAGGTCTTCAGCGTACTGATACTTGATATGGTAAGAGGTTTTGAAGATAGATCCTTCGTTATACTGATAAGGTGCAGGAGGTTCGTTTTTTGTCCGGACGATATAGAAAAAAACTAGCAGACCCATAACCAAAACTGTGGTAATAATTCCTTTATACTTCATGTTTTAAGGGGATGAGGGATTGAGGGGATGATTGGGATTGATTAACCTATCAAATGTTCAACCAGAATTTTAATACCGATTCCGATGAGAATAATTCCACCGATAATTTCCATCTTCAGGTTGATGCGGTGTCCAAATTTCGAGCTAAATGCGGCTCCGATAAAGCTAAGAATAAATGTGGTAATACCAATGATGATAACCGGTTCGATGACTTCAATTTTCAGTAATGCAAAAGAGAGACCTACGGCCAAAGCATCTATGCTGGTGGCTATAGCTAATCCCAGCAGGGTGACAATCCTGGTAGGGTCGAAACATTTGCTATCATCATCTTTCGAGAAAATTCCTTCATAAAGCATTTTCCCACCAAGATAGACCAACAGGCCAAAGGCAATCCAGTGGTCATAACTGTTGATGTATTTCTGAAAACTGATCCCGGCTAACCAGCCGATCAGAGGCATGACTCCCTGAAATAATCCCATAAACAGGGCTATGCGAAAGATATGTTTGATTTGGAATTGTTTCAGGATGATTCCGCAGGTGATTGAAACGGCCAGGCTGTCCATTGAGAGGCCTATAGCAATAAGTAATATTTCCGGTAAAGCCATGTATGCGTATGAGGAATTGAAAGATTGTGGGGGTGAGGGAGGAACGAAAAGTTTGACGTTTAATGCTCCTCCATGTCGTTATTCTACTGAATTATCTATCCCCATTAAAATTTATAATAAACGGTGTACTGGATACCGTATGTGTTGCCGGCATTTTTGCCATATCCGGGGATATAGGCAGGGGTGCTATTGGCGGTTTCTTTTACTTTCGAGAGAAACTTAAGACGGACACTCCACCCCATATAGATTCTTCCTGTGAGGTTGACGCGCAGACCACCGATGAGCTCGCTCCATGCGGCGTTGGATTTCTCATTTATCAACTTATATGGACTGTATTCTTTCCAATAGCCGTTGCTGAGTTGCATGTTTGTCACATCATATTGAAAACTACTGTATCCAAGACGTGCACCGATATAGGCAAAACTACCGACCGAACGCATAAATGCATAGTTGATTCCGATTCGTCCGTAAGGTGCCAATTTGCCGCTAAACGTAGAGCCGTAATCATCGGTAATGTTTGATTTGCTGACGCCCAGTTCGATTACCGGGAAATATTTGGTTTTAAATCCGGCTTCCAGATCCAGTTCGTAAGCGGAATAGGCATTTCCCAGAGCACCTGCAACCGGATTCCAAAGATCGGTCCCGATCAGGACTCCATTGTATAGTTTAGCTGTATCTAAAGCTGTCGGCTCAACCTTTTTCTGGGCATAAACACTTTCCGATGAAACAGCCAACAACAGGAGCAGACTAAAACAGTATATGTATATGCTCTTCATCTTGATTGGTTATTTCGGGTTGAATAATTTTCACAGTGTCAATTCGGTGCTGAGTATATTTGACCGAATCGATGTGATAGAAAACAGTACAGCCGCAATCGGGTGAGATAAATTGCGGTTTGTTTTTATGATAAAACCAGACGGTATCGGTTTGATCAAGCAGGGCAGAATTGCTTCGGTAAAACTGTATCTGAAAGGCTGAGCTTTCAGCAAGGATACGAAGCGGGAGTAATACGCTCTTTGTATTCTTACTTTTATTGTAGAGCATCGAGTCTTCTTTCTGTCCAATGCCCCTGATCGAAATAGAATCGAAGGTTAAAGCTTTAAGGTCAGCTTTCTTGTAGAATGAAGCTCTGGCATTGACAGAGGTCGATTCGGTGCAACCGTCGTTATTGCATGAGGCCAGTAAAGCCAGTGCTGTAAAACAGACAAATGCCGTATTTAGAATTTTTCCCATCGAATGATTTCCTGAAGTGGTTTTCTGATTTTGGCCGATTGCAGGCAAAGACCTTCGGGGTTAGGATAACCCACCGGCAGAATTGCAATCGGTTCAATATGGTCGGGCAATTGCAATTGATTTCGGAGCATTTCAGCATCGAAATTGCATACCCAGCAGGTTCCCAGACCTTTTTCGGTAGCAGCCAGGCAAATATGTTCCACTGCTATCGAGATATCGATGTCGCAATGGTCTTTGCCATCCGGTTTGCGCTTCCAGGCTTGCTTGTGATCACCACAGATCACGATATAAAGCGGCGCTGTTTTAAACCATTCGCGATTATAGCACTCTTGTATTTTTTGTTTGTTAGCTTCCTCTCGTACCACGATAAAGTACCAGGGCTGGAAGTTTACGGCTGAAGGTGCTATACGGGCAGCCTCGAGTATGTACTCCAAATCGTCCGTTGCTACGGGCTTATTCATATAACTCCTCACGGAGCAGCGTTTCAGACAAAGATTGAGAAAATTCATGTGTTCGTTTATTTGTTGTTTAGGCTTCACCCGGAACTTGCAGGAAAGGTCATGCTCTTTGACACACCTTTGTGCATGCTCGTTTCAGGGCCTATATTTCTTCTTCTATTTTATAAATATTTCTTTCCGATGAGTTGCGGGTGATGAGTTCGCCCAGAAATCCCGCCAGGAAGAGTTGAGTTCCCAAAAGCATCGCGGTGAGTGCGATATAGAAGTAGGGTGATTCGGTAATTAAATGATAAGGATTGCCTTTAGCCAAAGCATACAATTTTAGAGCACCGATAATGATGACCGAAATCAAACCTAAGAAAAACATCATTGAACCTGCCAATCCGAAGAAGTGCATTGGTTTTTTACCGAATTTGGAAAAGAACCAGAGCGTAATCAGGTCGAGATAGCCGTTTATAAAACGGTCCAGGCCAAATTTTGTAGTTCCGTATTTGCGGGCCTGGTGTTGCACTACTTTTTCGCCGATCTTTTTGAATCCTGCATTTTTTGCCAGGTAGGGCATGTAACGATGCATATCACCGTACACTTCAATGTTCTTCACTACCTCATTTCGGTACGCCTTAAGGCCGCAGTTGAAGTCGTGCAGTACAATGCCCGAAACTTTACGGGCGGTAGCGTTGAAGAGCCTTGTTGGAATAGTTTTCGAAAGAGGGTCGTAGCGCTTCTTTTTCCAGCCGGAGACCACATCGTAGCCTTCTTCTGTAATCATGCGGTAGAGTTCGGGGATTTCGTCGGGGCTATCCTGTAAGTCGGCATCCATCGTAATCACCACGCGACCTTCCACGCGATCAAATCCACTGTGCAAGGCAGGCGATTTTCCGTAGTTGCGGCGGAATTTGATTCCTTTTGCCTCGGTGGGGAATTTTTCGCAAAGAGAGCGGATTACATCCCATGAGTGGTCTGTACTGCCATCGTTGACAAAGATCACTTCAAAGGAAAATCCATTTGCTACCATCACCCTGCGGATCCAGTCGAACAATTCGGGTAATGATTCTTCCTCGTTATAGAGAGGTACGACTATTGATATATCTTTCATTTTGTTATATAATGCGTTTGTTGGGTTATTCATTTTTGGTTGCTTAGTCACTTGCTCCTTCAATTATTGCATAGGTTCGTTATTCGGAGGTGTTACGCTATCCGCTTTAACTTTCCCGCGCGATAAAATCATGGCGAAAATTAATGCAGCGACTATTCCGTATGAAATTGTATTTTGAATTTGCCCAAAAACCCATTGGATTGGCGTAGGGGTAGGGGTTCCCTGTAATAATTCGATGGTCTGATGCAAAAACTCCTTAACCGAAGGATTTTGCATCTGTTTGTATGTTTCCTGCATGGCTTCGGCAAGTTTGGGATAGACAGTTAATACAAAAGTCTTATTGACATAGGAGTCATAGATGAATTCAGCCGCACCACTTACCAGAGATGCAAAGAAATACATCAGGATACTCACATTCCAAACCTGAAAAAAGGATACAGCACCATTCATTACGCTATATTTGAATTTGCGTGCATAGAAATAAACAGCGAAATGAAATAACAGCGCGACCATCATATAAAATAGCCCCAGATAGGCATAATCCAGCGAAAGGGAGAGAAGTAAAAACTTCGCAATTCCAAGTAAACCCAGGTAAAGGCCTGCTTGCATGGCAAAGCTGACAGGTGTAATTTTCAGTTCAGTCATCAGAATTCAATTTGTTTTGCAAAAATAGGGCTTTTCGGTTAATTAATATCCTTTTTATTAAGTAAAAATATTCCCCTTTTTTTTCGACCGTAACTTCTTAACAATGAAAGCGTTTAATAGGCAGAAGTCCGACTGGCAGGGCGTTTGCGTGAATTTTTTTTGTCCCGGGTGTTGCAGGTTTAAAAAATATATCTACCTTTGTGCTCGGGTAAGTCCTACACGGTCTGCTCCCTTCTAATCCCCCAGGGCTTGATCGCAGCAAGGGTCGTTGGTTGTAGCGGCGCGATGTAGGTAGCTTACCCACTCGCCTTCATAGCTCAGTTGGCCAGAGCACGTGATTTGTAATCTCGGGGTCGTGGGTTCGAATCCCTCTGAAGGCTCAAAAGCCGCAAACATTATATGTTTGCGGCTTTTTTATTTGGTAAAATTGAGGATGTGGCGGTGGATTTCTCCCTTTTGCAAATTACCTCTTTTTTATATTACGTGGAAGTGTATAGGGTAAACTGCAAAAAAAAGAGAATGCAAATAATGCATTCTCTTTTTTGTAGTTGCGGAGGCCAGACTCGAACTGACGACCTTTGGGTTATGAGCCCAACGAGCTACCAACTGCTCCACCCCGCGATGTTTATGATGCAAAGGTAGAGTTTTTTTATTAATCTGCAAGTGTATTGGGCAATATAAATTTAGTTTATTGGAATATATTGTTTAATTCTCTGATTGCCAGTAGTGTTGATGGTGCGTTTCTTTTCGCGTTTTTTCGGAGTCCTTATGACAACCGGCTAAAGTTTTCCTTGTTTGTATTTTACAACGATTTTTTCCAGTAGAGCATCTTCTCCAAGGGAGTCGTATTGGATTTTTAGGTTTTCATGAAAAAGCAAGCCGATACCGTACCAGAAAGTGGCCGGGAGCTTTCCTTTGTATGTTTTGATTAGCTCATATGCGCTTTGGTCTGTTTCCCGTGCGATTAATTTGAGCAATAATTTCCCTTGCGAGAAAGACATGTTTCGTACATCTTTCTCGAACTGTCCAAATAGCTCTTTTTCCGTCTTTTTGATGAGTTGTTTTCTCAAATGGTCGTCGCTGATTGATGCCAGTTTTATATTAAGGCTATCGATAACCTGCTTCGTTTTGGCGGCGTAAGGATATACTTTCTTGAAATTCCGGATGGTGCGGTAGTTATCTATAAGGAATCGGCGGTCATCTTCTCTTCGTCGTTTATCCGTGAGGATCTGTTCTTTTATCTTTTGATTTTCCTGGATCTCTTTTTTTACGATGCTGTCATCAGTTGTAGGCGTTTGCATAGACTCTAATAGCTTCTGTATAGCCTGAGCAACCACGGTATCCGTTTTTTCGGCTAAAGGAATTTCTCCCAGATCCTGAGCAGTATTATCTGTTTCAGTTGCTTTTAAGAGCTGTTCGGTGACATTTATCTCTTTCGCTGTTTCATCGACCACTTTTTTGGTCTCTTCAGTTTTCTGCTGATTTTCGGGTGGGAGAGGGGATTCTTTGTCCTGTTCCAGTTGAATTTCAAACTGATTATCTTCATTGTCTTTCGAAAATAATTGCTTATTCAGATTGATGCTCAAGACCACAACGAAAATCACGTGTAGTGCTATTGATACAAAAGCTGCAATTAAATTATATCGCTGTTCTTTGAAAAAATTCATCTTAGTCTTGGCTTCATTCTGCGTCTGTCAGGTAAAATTTACCGAAGAGAAACGGATGCAAATTTAGGCATTTATTTTCGCTAAAGTAATTTCTAAGGATTAAAGAAAGTAGAATTGTTAAATTTTGGCAGCCTGCATAAGTCAGATCTCATATAGCTAATAAAAAATGGCCTTCCGTTTCGGGAAAGCCATTTTGAGTAGGATGAATTATGATATATCAGAATTCGCAGTTTTTCGGAGTTCTTGGGAAAGGAATTACGTCGCGGATGTTTGACATACCGGTAACAAACAACAGCAAGCGTTCAAATCCAAGTCCAAATCCTGAGTGGGGAGCGCTACCGAAGCGGCGGGTATCGAGGTACCACCACATATCTTTCATCGGAACACCCATTTCTACAATGCGATTGTAAAGTTTGTCGTAGTCTTCTTCACGTTGTGAACCACCAATGATTTCTCCAATTTTCGGGAAAAGCACGTCCATTGCACGAACGGTTTTTCCGTCTCCGTTTTGCTTCATATAGAAGGCCTTGATCTCTTTGGGGTAGTCGATCAGAATAACCGGTTTCTTGAAGTGTTTTTCCACCAGATAACGTTCGTGTTCTGATTGGAGGTCAGCACCCCAGTAAACAGGAAACTCAAATTTCTCGCCGCACTCTTCAAGAATTTTTACCCCTTCTGTATAAGGTAAACGAACGAAGTCATACTCGATTACAAATTTCAGACGTTCAATCAGCTCTTTATCATACATTTCTGCCAGGAAGTTCAAATCATCTTCGCAGTGGTCAAGCGCATATTGGATCAGGTATTTTAGGAAATCTTCCGCCAAATCCATATTTTCTTTAAGTTCATTGAAAGCGACTTCCGGTTCGATCATCCAGAATTCAGCTAAGTGGCGCGGAGTATTGGAGTTTTCAGCCCGGAATGTAGGGCCGAACGTATAAACAGCACCCAGGGCCATAGCACCCAATTCACCTTCGAGCTGACCTGAAACAGTCAGGTTGGCACTTTTACCAAAGAAGTCCTGTGTATAATCAATAGCGCCTTCTTCGTTGCGGGCAGGATTATTTACATCCAGAGTTGTTACCTGAAACATAGATCCCGCTCCTTCGCAGTCAGAAGCAGTAACAATTGGTGTGTGCAGGTAAAAGTAACCTCTGTCATTGAAATATTTATGGATAGCAAATGCCATGTGGTGACGAATGCGCAGCACCGCTCCGAAAGTATTGGTGCGGGGACGCAAGTGTGCAATTTCACGCAGGAACTCTAGTGAGTGTCCCTTTTTTTGCAAAGGATATGAGGTAGCGTCAGCTCCCCCGTACACTTCGATGCCATTAGCGTGAATCTCTACCTTTTGTCCTTTTCCATGTGATTCAGTCAGGATACCGTTCACATTGATGCAAGCACCAGTGGTAATTGCTTTTAGCATTTCTTCGTCGTAGTGTTCATTATCGACCACTATCTGGACGTTGTTGATGGTCGAACCGTCATTCAGGGCGATGAAGCTCACCTGTTTGCTACCTCTTCGGGTACGAACCCATCCTTTTACGTTCACCTTTGCACCAAAATCTTCGCGTTGCAACAGGTCGACTATTTTAGTTCTGGTAATACTCTCCATATTGATAAAGATTGAAATATGTTTGTTGTATTTGTATTTGTCACTGATTTCAGGTTATTTGCCTCAAATCGTTGGCGAAATTAAATAAAAACCGACAGAAAAGAAAAAAAATAACCGCAAAGATCGCTAAGTGGCATTGCAATGAGCATAATTTGTTCTTTTTTTGAAACAATATGCGCTCTTTGCGCACCACCAGGCGCTCTTTGCGGTCTATATAGATTGGTAAACTAAAGCTTACTCAAAAGCACCCATGCGAAGCATGTTTACTTCTTGTTGCGATAAATAACGCCAGCGTCCACGGGGAAGATTCTTTTTAGTCAATCCTGCAAAGTAAACGCGGTCTAGTTTGATTACGCGATAATCGAGGTGTTCGAAAATACGACGTACAATACGGTTTCTGCCAGAATGGATTTCTACACCCACTTCGCTGCGCGAATCATCGCTGGCATAACTGATTGCATCTGCGTGGATTTCTCCGTCTTCCAGTTCAATGCCGTCAGCAATTTTTTGCAAATCTTCTTTGGGGATATCTTTATCCAACCAAACGTGGTAGATTTTTTTCTTCAGGAATTTAGGGTGCATCAGCTTTGAAGCCAGATCTCCGTCGTTTGTCAGAAGAAGAACACCTGTTGTGTTTTTGTCCAGACGTCCTACAGGGTAGATGCGCTCATGGCAAGCTTCTTTTACCAGATCCATTACGGTTGTACGAGCCTGGGGATCGTCAGCGGTTGTAACACAATCTTTCGGTTTGTTCAATAAAACGTAAATCTTGCGCTCTAATTTAACCGAGTCGTCGTGGAATTGGATTTGGTCGTGGCGATGTACTTTCGTTCCTAATTCTGTAACGACTTCACCATTTACTTTCACAACTCCTGCCTGGATGAACTCATCAGCCTCGCGACGTGAGCAGATACCGGCATTTGCCAGGTATTTATTCAAACGAATAGGTTCGTTTGGATCAGTTATGGTGTCTTTGTAATCCACTTCTTTGGGTTTTACAAAGGGCTCTCTGCTTCCGAAGCGATCGTTTTGCTGGAAAGATCTGCCACCGGGACGATTGCCTCTGAATCCGCCTGCGTTATGGTCGCGGTTGTATGGACGGTCAGAGCTTCTTCCGTCTCTGTTGTTGTAGCCACCGCCTTCGCGGTTTAGTGTTTTACGGGGTTTGTCGAATCCTTCGCCTCCACGGTTGAAACCGCCTTCGCGATTTCCGCCTTCACGGTTAAAGCCACCTTCGCGTCTGAATCCGCCATCACGATTTCCGCCTTCGCGGTTGAATCCACCACCACGGTTGAAACCACCTTCGCGATTTCCGCCTTCACGGTTGAAACCACCTTCGCGATTTCCGCCTTCACGGTTGAATCCACCTTCGCGTCTGAATCCGCCTTCACGGTTTCCGCCTTCGCGGTTGAATCCACCGCCACGATTGAAACCGCCTTCGCGATTTCCGCCTTCGCGATTTCCGCCTTCACGGTTAAAGCCGCCTTCGCGTCTGAATCCGCCTTCACGGTTTCCACCTTCGCGGTTGAATCCACCGCCACGATTGAAACCGCCTTCGCGATTTCCACCTTCACGATTAAAGCCGCCTTCACGGTTAAAGCCGCCTTCGCGTTTGAATCCTCCTTCGCGATTTCCACCTTCGCTGGGTCTGTTAAAGCTTCTATTGTTGTCGCGGTTAAATCCGCCTTGTCTTTGTTCAAATCCTCCTTGTGAGGGGCGATCGAAACGGTTTCCGTCTCTTTCTCCGCCGCTACGGTCGAAACTTCTGCGTTCAGATCCGCCATCGTTTCTTCTTTCAAATTGTCGTCCGCTTGGGTTAAATGAGTCTTTTCGCTCGAAATTGTTACCGTCACGGTTTCCTTCTCTATTAGCTGAGCTAATTCTCGGGCGTTTGTGTTCTCTTTCTGTCTTCATTTGTAATTTAATTAATGTATTAGTGGGCCTCTCGGCTTTTTTCTATTATTTGGATTATGTCGATCTGATAAATGAGTTTATATTTCGATTTTTAGTGACCTGGATAGGTTGGATCTTATAATATCACTTCAGATTAAATTCCGGTATAATTAAGCGGAGTAATTGTTTTCAATTCAGCCTTGATCTCATCGCTTACATTTAATGTGTCGATAAAGCGGTGGATAGATGCTTCGTTCACCTCTTCGTTAGTGCGGGTCAAGCCTTTCAATGCTTCATAGGGTTGAGGATAGCCTTCGCGACGCAGGATGGTCTGAATTCCTTCGGCAACCACATTCCAACAACCGTCGAGATCCGCTTTCAGGGCTTTTTCGTTCAATAACAGTTTGCCCAGACCTTTTAATGAACTGTGGAACGCGATCAATGTGTGTGCGAAAGGCACTCCTACATTGCGCAGTACAGTAGAGTCGGTAAGGTCACGTTGCAAACGGGAAATGGGTAATTTTACAGCTAAATGTTCGAAAATAGCGTTTGCGATACCCAGGTTGCCTTCCGAGTTTTCGAAGTCGATCGGGTTAACCTTATGAGGCATGGCTGAAGAGCCAACTTCTCCTGCTTTGATCTTCTGCTTGAAATATTCCATTGAAATATATTGCCAGAAGTCGCGGTTCATATCGATAATTATGGTGTTGATGCGTTTTAAGGCATCAAATAGTGCAGCCAAATTATCATAGTTCGAGATTTGAGTCGTATAGTCTTCGCGGAGGATTCCCAGCTTTTCTCCCAGGAATTTTTGGCCGAAAGCTTTCCAGTCATGATTCGGGTATGCGATGCGGTGTGCATTGAAGTTTCCGGTTGCACCACCGAATTTACCACTGTGGGGGATTGCTTTCAGTTGTTCCAGTTGTTTTTCGAGGCGGTACACAAATACCATGATCTCTTTGCCCAGGCGGGTAGGAGAGGCAGGTTGTCCGTGTGTTTTTGCCAGCATAGGGATTTCTTTCCATGCTTCGGCATAATTTCTCAATAGGTCGATCAGTTTATCCAACAATGGAAGGTAAACGTTTTCGACGGCTTCCCTGATGGAAACGGGAATTGAAGTATTGTTGATATCCTGAGAAGTTAATCCAAAATGGATAAACTCTTTGTATGCCTGAAGATTCAGCTGGTCGAATTTTTCTTTGATGAAATATTCAACAGCTTTAACATCGTGGTTAGTTACCGATTCAATAGATTTGATTTTTAAAGCATCTTCTTCGGTAAAAGAGCGGTAAATTTCGCGTAGCGGTTCAAATTTATCGGTGGAAATGCCACTCAGCTCGGGTAAGGGCAATTCGCACAGCGCGATAAAGTATTCTACTTCAACTAATACGCGGTAGCGGATCAGTGCATACTCCGAAAAATAATTGTCTAAAGCTTCCGCTTTCTCTCTGTATCGCCCATCAACGGGTGAAATGGCAGTTAGTGAATTTAATCTCATATATATTGTTCTAATACTCTGCAAATTTAATGCTAATTTGCGGGAAAATACGATAAACAGGGAGTTTTTTTGTGGAAGATTGTGTGAAATATTTGGACATTTGCAAAATTGTAGTACCTTTGCATCGCTTTTGAGAAATAAAGCAAACAAAATCGGGTTCATAGCTCAGCTGGTTCAGAGCATCTGCCTTACAAGCAGAGGGTCATAGGTTCGAATCCTATTGGACCCACGATTTGCAAAAGGGGATTTATTTCTCTGTCGTTCATCAAAATATTTCAAAAATCGGGTTCATAGCTCAGCTGGTTCAGAGCATCTGCCTTACAAGCAGAGGGTCATAGGTTCGAATCCTATTGGACCCACGATTTTCAAAAGAGGATTTATTTCTCAGTCGTTCATCAAGGTATTTCAAAAATCGGGTTCATAGCTCAGCTGGTTCAGAGCATCTGCCTTACAAGCAGAGGGTCATAGGTTCGAATCCTATTGGACCCACGATTTTTAAAAGAGATTTATTTCTCTGTCGTTCATCAGGATATTTCAAAAATCGGGTTCATAGCTCAGCTGGTTCAGAGCATCTGCCTTACAAGCAGAGGGTCATAGGTTCGAATCCTATTGGACCCACGATTTTAAAAAGAGATTTATTTCTCTGTCGTTCATCAGGATATTTCAAAATCGGGTTCATAGCTCAGCTGGTTCAGAGCATCTGCCTTACAAGCAGAGGGTCATAGGTTCGAATCCTATTGGACCCACGATTTTCAAAAGAGAATTTATTTCTCCGTCGTTCATCAGGATATTTCAAAATCGGGTTCATAGCTCAGCTGGTTCAGAGCATCTGCCTTACAAGCAGAGGGTCATAGGTTCGAATCCTATTGGACCCACGATTTTCAGGAGAATTAATTTCTCCGTTATTCATCAAAATATTTCAAAATTCCGGGTTCATAGCTCAGCTGGTTCAGAGCATCTGCCTTACAAGCAGAGGGTCATAGGTTCGAATCCTATTGGACCCACGGAAACTCTAAAAAGTCTTGCATGTTTTTGCAGGACTTTTTTGTTTATATGGCATTAATGAATTAAAACAGGATATTATGACAGAGTTTGATTTAGAGGGACGCGAATTTATTGAATTGAATAAATTGTTGAAAATATTGCGTTTGGTTGGAACCGGAGGTGAAGCTAATACAGTGATTACCGATGGTTATGTAACCGTTAATAATGAGGTGGAAACTCAAAAGCGGAAGAAATTACGGGCCGGTGATCGGGTCGATTTTGAAGGGTATGCAATTGTGATTAAGTAGAAAATGATTTATAAAAAAGAGCGAATCTCCTTTTCGGGAAATCCGCTCTTTTTTTATGTTGGTATAAATTACAATTCTTCTTCAGTGATGATGAAGTCTTCTGTGAAATAAGATGAAGGCAACAGGCGGCAGTTGTACTGAGAAGCCATGATTTCACCATAGGCTCCGGCTGAACGCATTGCAATCAAATCACCACGTTTGGTTTTATTTAATTCTAACGCTTTGGCAAATGTGTCTGATGATTCACAGATCGGACCTACTACATCGTAAGCTTCCATTTCCTCATTTGAAGTAATGTTCTCGATTTTGTGGTAAGCCTGATACAATGCCGGACGGATCAGGTCGGTCATACCGGCATCAACAATTGCGAATTTTTTGTTCACGCCCTCTTTTACATACAGTACGCGGGTGATTAAGCTACCGCACTGGCAAACTATTGAACGACCCAGCTCGAAGTGTACACTCTGTCCTGCACGTAATTTCAGGTGATTGTGGAAAGTTTCGAAGTATGCTGCAAAACCGGGAATGGGTTGACGATCGGGGTATTGATAATCGATGCCGAGACCACCGCCTACATTGATTAGTTCCAGTTTTACGTGACGGGCTTCCAGTTTATCCTGCAGTTCGTTGATACGAATACAAAGGCTTTTGAAATTGCCCATTTCAAGGATTTGAGAACCGATATGGAAGTGCAGACCGAGCAGTTTCAGATTTTTCAGAGAAGCTACTACGTCGATTACATGATCGAGGTGCGATAAGCTAATTCCGAATTTGTTTTCTTTCAGTCCGGTGGTGATATAGTGGTGAGTATCGGCGGCTACATCGGGATTGATACGCAATGCCACAGCGGCAACTTTACCTTTTGCAGCAGCCAGTTCGTTGATCACTTCCAGTTCAGGGATAGATTCTGCATTGAAGCAGAAGATGTCGTGATCCAATCCCAGATTGATTTCCCAATCGGCTTTACCTACACCTGCAAAAACGATTTTATTAGAAGGGAATCCGGCCTTTAAAGCAGCCAGAATTTCACCACCACTTACACAATCAACACCTAATCCTTGTTCACGGATGATTTTTAATAATTTAGGGTTGGCATTCGCTTTGATGGCGTAATGCACGTGGTAGTTTTCGTATTTTTTGCTTTCTTGATTTACTACATCAAGTGTTTCACGGAGCAAATCCGAATTATAAAAATAGAACGGAGTTTGCAGTTTCTGAAAATTTTCAACAGGGAATTTTCCTTTTGTATTCATGAGTTAGTTGTTTGTTTATACAATTAGATCACCGTGGAGTTTTGCATATAAAGTGATACGCTCCGGTATTGGTTTTATATGCGTGTAATATTTTTTGAAAAACCCCTTCTTGTGGGAAGGGGCAGGGCTATCTATTCGTTTTCTTTTGAGTTGAATAGGTTGTCACTCAGGGCTTGCAGCGCACGTTTCTTATCTTCCGCTTTTACGAGGAATGAAATGTTGTAGTCGCTGCCACCGTAAGAGATCATGCGAACGGGAATGCCTTTCAAGGCATTTACCACCTTAGCTTCGAAGCCGAGGTTAGTCCATTGCAGGTCGCCGGTTACGCAAATAATAACCATATCTTTATCTACTGTTACGGATCCGAATTTCTTCAAATCGTTTACAATTTCAGCCAACTGTTTGGTGTTGTCAATGGATACAGATACGCCTACTTCGGAGGTTGTTACCATGTCGATAGCAGTCTGGTGGCTTTCGAATATTTCGAATACTTTGCGCAGGAAGCCGTAAGCCAGCAACATGCGTCCCGATTTGATCTTGATAGCCGTGATGCCATCTTTTGCGGCAACAGCTTTGATTTTATTATGTTCCGATTCGTTGCAGATCAAAGTTCCCGGAGCTTTCGGCTCCATGGTGTTGAGTAAGCGAACAGGGATATTTGCCAGTTTGGTTGGCAGGATACAGGTTGGGTGCAGGATTTTTGCACCGAAATATGCTAATTCTGCAGCTTCGTCGAAATTGAGTACGCGTACCGGAGTTGTTTTGTCAACAAAGCGTGGGTCGTTGTTATGCATACCGTCGATATCAGTCCAGATCTGAACCTCATCGGCCAAAACTGCAGCACCGATCAAAGAAGCTGTGTAGTCGCTTCCACCACGTTGCAGGTTATCCACTTCGCCGTAAGCGTTGCGGCAAATGAAACCTTGTGTGATGTAGATCTCTGAATCGGGATTGATCTGAAGCTGTTTCGCTAATTTTTCTTTAATATAGGTTAAGTCCGGTTCCTGGTTTTTGTCGATGCGCATGAATTCGAGCGCAGGTAGGAGGGTGGCTTTCACACCGGTTTCGTTCAGGTAATTGGTTACCATCACGGTTGACATTAATTCTCCCTGGGCTAAAACGATTTTTTCTTCGAATAAAGTGAAGAGATCCTGGCTTAGCGCACGAATGTCGTTGAAGATTACTTTTAATGCCTCAAGCGTTTTTTTCTTATATTCCTCTGTTGTAAACAATTCATTAACTACTGAAGCGTACTTCTTTTCCAGGTTGATAATGATCTCGTTTGCAGCATCCGGATTCTTTTTGTAAAGATAATCGGAAATTTCAACGAGGGTGTTGGTAGTACCCGACATAGCTGAAAGGACAACGATCTTTCTATCGCCGTCGCAAACCAATTTGGCAACATCTTTCATTCTTTGTGCGGAACCTACAGAAGTGCCACCAAACTTTAAAATTTTCATTTTTCGTTGTAAATTTAGAGGATTGAGTGATTATACATTTACCGCTTTTGCCAAACAGTTGCCTGTTTTGTCTTATAGCGTTGGAGTGTTATACTCTGCTGTATTGTGCTTGCGGTTGAAAAATTATTTCGGAAAAAATCGTGCAAAAATATAACAAATAATTGATTTACAAAGAGGAGTACTCTGATATAATGAGCTGTTCGTTTTCGCAAATCATCACTTTACCGGGGAATTCTTTTACGAACCGGTGGTTGTGCGTACTCATGATTACCGCCGTACCTGTTTCGCAAATGCTTTGCAGCAATTGCACGATCTGATCGCCTGTCTGCGGATCCAGATTACCGGTTGGCTCATCTGCCAGAATGATATCGGGAGAATTGAGCAGTGCGCGGGCAATAACCACCCGTTGTTGTTCCCCTCCGGAAAGCTGATGCGGCATTTTATTGTCCATAAACTTCATGCCTACCTGTTGCAGTACCTCTTCGATGCGGTGACGAATGTCTTCTTTATTTTTCCAGCCTGTGGCTTTGAGTACAAATTGAAGATTTTCGAAAACCGTACGGTCAGTCAGAAGTTGAAAATCTTGAAAGACAATACCCATTTTGCGGCGGAGTAGGGGGACTTGCTTCCGTTTGAGGTGGTTTAAGTCGTAACCCAACACGTTTGCTACCCCTTTGTCGATAGAGACATCGGCATACATGGTTTTGAGCAGACTGCTTTTTCCGGAGCCTACCTTTCCAATTATATAGAGAAACTCGCCTTTGCGAAGCTCCAGCTCTACATTTTTAAGGATAATATTTTCTTGACGGGAAATGTCCACTCCCTGATAATGAATCAGTACTTCCATGCGGGTATCTGTCTGTATTTCCAAAACGGATGATTTTTCTTATATTTCGCCGAACTATTCTTTGTGGCGTTTTTTTAGCTCCATAGCCAGATCTTCGAGACGGTAACCTTTGCTGGTGAGCAATACGATCAGGTGATAGATCAGGTCCGATGCTTCGTAGAGGAATCCTTCCTCAGTACCGTTGGTCGCTTCGATTACTGTTTCAACTGCTTCTTCGCCTACTTTCTGAGCCATACGGTTTACTCCTTTTTTGAATAATGAAGTTGTGTATGAGCCTTCGGGCATTTCTTTGTAGCGACGATCGATGAAATCCTGCAGATATTTCAGGAACTGGATGGGGTCGTTGTTGATTTCGTTGAAGCATGTGTCTGCTCCTGTGTGGCAAACGGGGCCAACGGGATTTACTTTGATCAGCAAAGTGTCGTCGTCGCAATCTACAGCGATGTTTTTAACCAACAGGAAGTTTCCGCTCTCTTCACCTTTCGTCCAAAGACGGTTTTTGGTGCGGCTGAAAAATGTAACCTTGCCGATTTCGACTGTTTTGTTGTACGCGTCTTCGTTCATGAAGCCGAGCATCAGCACTTTACCTGTCTGTTCATCCTGGATGATGGCAGGAACTAAGCCTCCCATTTTATTAAAATCTATCATAAGTGTAAATCTGTTTACATGTAGGCCGCAAAGATAGTCATTTTTGGGAGACCGAAGAAAAGATAGATGGTTGAATCGGTGGGGGAGGTGGTCTTTTAAAATCCCGCAGGGATTAAATGTGAATAGCCACCAGTGAAACTGGTGGTGAATATAGAGATACGGGGTCAATCCTGAAGGGATTGAATACCAAAGAGAATGACTACATTTCTATGTTTTTCAACCACGTTGTGGTTGTGGTTACTCGCCTTCATCCTTTCCATGAGTTGTACTCATGGCTATTCAAATTCAACCCTCTTCGAGGGTTATGAAATATTGCTTACCCATACAAACCGTTATAGAACTAAAACATCCGACTGAAGTGGTGTGCTTGGGTCGGATGTTTTTTGGGTTTGTAAGACCGGAGGCCTTGGTGTTATGATGACGGAGGTGTTTCTGTGGTTATATTTTTGCGAAACAATTCTTAGTCATTTTCTTCGTAGTAATACGAGTAGTCAATCCCTTTCATAAACATTTCCCGGTCATTTATTTTGTCAGTGAGTGCTTTTTCCAAAAGTGCTTTTAGAATATCACTTTTGGTTGGACTTAGCATCATTGCGTTCATGTAATCCTGCTTGCTTATTTTACTCCAATCAACGCATTTTTTGAGGTGTTTTTTTAGTATCAAATCCAACCATATTCTGGCGCTTCTTCCATTGCCTTCCATAAAAGGGTGTGCAATGTTCATTTCTACATATTTGTTTACGATTTCATCAAATGTATTTTCGGGCATTTCTTCTATTTGTTTTAATGTAGCACCAAGGAATTGTGATACTGCAAACTGGAAGCCTCCTTTAGAAATATTTTTTTGTCTGATTTGTCCCGCAAAATCATACAATCCTCCAAACAAATAAGCGTGTATTTGTTGCAAACCTTTGATTGTGCCAACTTCAATACTATTGATAAACGAACTATCAAACAAGGCATACGCTTTTGCTTTGCTTTTTCCGTCTATGCTTTCATCACTGTATGTAAACCATTCAATAAATCGGTTAGCTTTTTTGCCCGGAAATTCTTTGCCTAAGGCAATAATACCAGCGTAATCTAACATATCGGTTAGATATCGTTTACCGTCACTTGCTAAAAGTTTCAGTTGGGTAGTGGCACTAACCAACTCACTGTTCTCTTTTTTCAATTTGGCTTTTAGATATTTCCAATAGTTGCGGGTCTTGGTGTAATCGTCCTGGTCAGTAAGCACAGCTACAATATCCAACACACTAAACCACCATTTGGAGTTTTGTTCGTCCCAAACGGCTCGCACTTCGCGGTCGTCAAAAAAACGGATGGATATTTTTGCGTTACTCATAATTTGAATGTTATCTATTCTGATACTCTAAAATTTACTCTCCAAAGTTATGATAATTTTTATCTTGTAGTTGCTGTCTACTGTGTCAAGTTGCAATGATCGCATACGGAGACTGGTGCCATACGTCGAATGGCCTGCTGCGGTTTTGAATATTATTCGGTTGTATATCAGGCTACGCTGAACGGAGCTGGAGTCATATGCCGAATGGCCTGCTGCGGTTTGCGCTTGTTGTATTTGTCGTTTATTAAGCTACGCTGAACGGAGGTTTGATTTCATTTCTCAATTATTACCCAATGGCCTGCTTTGTCACTTCCAGTGCGTTCTATTCTTCCGCTCTCTTTAAGTTCTTTTATTTTTCGTTTTGCGGTGCTTAAACTTATCTTTAATCGTTCGCTGATTTCTGTTGCAGTTATTTTGTTGTTTTCCTTTATCAAATGAAATACAGTGTCATTTACAGTGTCATTTTCTGATTTTACAGTGTCATTATATCTAACGTGCATTTCCCGGTTTTTCAACGAATTATTTTCGCCAAGCAATAAATTTGAAAGAAAGTGAATAAGATATCTTTCTGTTTTGTAAATGCCTTTGGATAAATCTTCGTAGTTGGCTCGCACAAGTGCATTGCGGAAATACCACGAATGCTCTGCAAATAAATCGTTGTTTACCTCTCTAAAACCAAGTTTACGAAGATATTTTATTAAAAAAATCGCCGTTGTCCGTGTGTTGCCCTCACCAAAAATGTGAATTTGCCACAAGTAACTAATAAAATGAACTATATGTTCTATGATTTCTTGTTGGCTTAGACCTTTGTAGTTAAATTTTTTTTCTTGTTCAAAATCATACTCTAAAGTAGCCTTCAAACTTTCAGCACTTGCATACAAAACAGTTTCACCATTTAAAACCCATTCTTTTTTTGTAATGTTATAATCACGGATTTTGCCAGCGTGGTGGTAAACGTCTTGAAACAACCTGCGGTGAATGGTAAGGTATTCGACTGGCGAAAACGTAAAAGTTTGTTCGCTTAATATTTCGGCAATTTGTGCTGAAACTTTATCGGCTTCTTCGGTTCGGTTTTCGGTGTCTTTTACAGGGTGTTGCTTGTAATAACTGTCTATTCTCTTTTTTACTTCATCAATGGAAATGTCGCCTTCAATGTTCTGTTTAGCTGTTGCTATCAAATAGTCAGAAGGTTTTAGCCCATCAACTTGTTGTAAGCCAATAGCAGTTTTCCATACTTTGGCTTTTTCTACTTTGTTTGGTTCGCCTTGTCGTAAATATTCTTCAAAATTATCCATTGATTTACCTGATATATTAGACGTTCAAAAATACATTTTGAGATGTAATGTTTTTATTTATAAGGTTATTGGCTGATTACTAGTTGATGCTGCAAACCGTTGATTGTACCAACTTCTATGTTGCTGATAAAAGAACTTTCAAACATTGCATACGCTTTTGCTTTGCTTTTTCCGTCTATGCTTTCATCACTGTATGTAAACCATTCAATAAATCGGTTTGCCTTTTTGCCCGGGAATTCTTTGCCTAAGGCAATAATACCGGAGTAATCCAACATGTCAGCTAAGCGCTTTTTACCATCCGGTGCCAGAAATTTCAACTGGGTAGTGGCACTAACCACTTCACTGTTTTCTTTTTTAAATTTGGCTTTTAGATATTTCCAATAGTTGCGGGTTTTGGTGTAATCGTCCTGGTCGGTAAGCACAGCTACAATATCCAACACACTAAACCACCATTTGGAGTTTTGTTCGTCCCAAACGGCTCGCACTTCGCGGTCGTCAAAAAAACGTATGGATATTTTGGCGTTACTCATAATTTGGATGTTATCTATTCTGTTACTCTAAAATTTACTCTCCAAAGTTATGATAATTTTTAACTTGTAGTTGCTGTCTGCTGTATCAAGTTGCATTGATCGCATACTCTTTATCTGCCATTCACGCACAAATACTTCTCTCCTGGACCGCCAACACACTTGCTTTGGTAAGGTAGTTGAAGGTTTGGAAGTGATTGACCTGATTCGTCGGGACGCTAAGAATCTGAAAATCGAAGTGTCGGAGTAATATGCGCTTGATTTAAGTCTTTTATCTGATTGTCGCATTATAAATGCTTAAAATAACGAAGGGGCGGATCACTGATCACGCCCCGACGGTGGAATTGATATGTTGTTATGCCTGTGTTGTCAACAACATGCTCATTTTATAAGGAATCAATTTAGTGAGCCTTAAAGTTCCATTTTGAATTATCGCTATTCATATCAAACACAGCCAGTGTGGGTGTGCTGTCACCCGAAGATACCAAAGCTAACTTCTCTTTTGAGTTTGGAACTACCTTAGGCATAATCCTATAAGTTCCATCGGTCAGTTGATCGATGTGCCACAATTGTTCGGGTGCTCCGGTAAATGTGGGTACCGTTATTAATTCGGCATCTGCGGTGGCGGCCAATGCACGGTCAGTGCCTGCGATTACTATTTTGTAGTAGGGTCCTCCTGGACATCCACCTGCATCGGGAACTGCTGTGATAGTCCATTTCTGATGCGGGCGGAACATGTAGTCTCCGATTCTCACATCAATATTTCCGGTCGGCCAGGTTTTAATTACATCGGCCAACTCCTGTGATGCAACGGGTTTGATCGGTTCGTCGGTGTTATGACCGAATCCGCGCATGCCACCCGGCATTCTTGTAAAATCAACTATTAGCTCCAAAGCATATCCTCTTCTTTCCGATTCAATTTCGTAAGTGCCTTCTTTGAAGTTGTCTCCGGCAACAGGCCATCCGTTTTTCCACAACAGCGGACGAATGCCTAATACGCTACGGCCGCCCTGATCCAAATCGGCTTCGTAGTGGCACGACATTTTTTCAACACCGTCACCCAAAATCCAACGACCGAAGTGTCCGGGGCCGGTAACGCGTCCGCCAGCAGCGACAACCATCTTACCGCCACCTTCCAGCATGTCGCGTCCCATATTGTCGAGGTAAGGACCTGTAACTTTTCTGGAGCGACCGACAACGATATTGTAGGTTGAGTTAGCTCCGTCGCAGCAGGTTCCGTGGGTACCCAACAGATAATACCAGCCATCGCGATACATCAAATCGGTAGCTTCGCAGTCGATGGCAATATTGATGGCTTTGTTTCCTTCTACCCGTTTCCCGGTTTTCGGATCGAGCTCTACAACGCGTATAAACCCGAAATAGGTACCGTATGACAACCACAAACGACCATCGGTAGGATCGAGCAGAAGTCCCGGATCGATGGCGTCGTTATCTTCCATATTGGCAGATGAAGCCACTATAACGGGCTCTGTGAACTTAAAATCGGGCGATTTCGGGTCAAGCGTTTTATTCCACATGGTATTTATTTTACCATCGTGTCCGCCACCCAGACCACCACCGGTAGAGCCATAAGCAATAAGGTACCGATCGCCTATTTTTATCACATCCGGAGCAGCACCTCCACCTGGTCTTACTGCACCGCTGTTCCAGGTCCAACCGTCTTCGGATATTAATCCGCCGCCACCTGTACCAAAGGTATAATACTTTCCGTCGCACTCCATGATGGTTGATGGATCATGTATAAATGGTTTTCCGGTTTGTGCCTTCACTGTTCCGGTTAACAGTACCGATAACAGGGCTGCTACGCCCATTATTTTAGTTTTAAATTTCATCTGAGTATAATTTGTTTTTTAAGGTCAATTTGTTTTTCTATATAATCGGTTCCGCATTCTGATTCGATGGAATGACTAAACTGATTTTATTCGCAGCTAATGGTGAGATCTTTGATCGGCTTTCCGTTTTCATCTAAGAAGCGAACACAGAAATCGCTCATTCCCGGACCATTGATTACGGCTCCACGAATGATATTCTTTCCTTTATTCAGTGTCAGACGGGGCGATACACAATCGTCCATGACCATGCGTCTGTCTCCCGAAAGTAATACGGCTTCCTTGCTGTTGAGCCACCACATCGATGCCGAATTGGATCCTACGGCCATTCTTACGTTTTTCATTTCGCGCGGACAGTCAACCACGGTTGCCGACCAAAACAGAACTCCGTAAATTTGTTTTCTTAATCCATAGGCAAAACGGAACAATTTAACATTGAAGTTTTTACTATCCAATGCGTGCCATGTAAGTTCCTGTTCGCCGACCTTTACTTTATCTCCATCTTTGGGAAGCGCCGTAAACTGGTTTGGAAAATACTCGGTTAAGAATGCCGTTCTGAGGTAGCTGTCGGTAAAAATGGCATTGCTACGGTTGGGTTTGTTAATGGGCTCTAATAGCAACCAACGTCGAATGAATCCTTTCGCATCGGGAGTCTTTTTTGTAGTTGTGGCCGGAGTGAAATAAGCGGAGATGCTTCGCGTAGTATCGCTTTGGGTGATACCATTCATTTCGGCTCTTGAGGCAGCATAACTTCCCTGTAATCCTAATCCTGCCAAAATTGCAGAGCTAATCGCTAATGACAATGTTTTTCGTTTAATATCCATGGTAGATTTTTGCGGTTTTTACGTTTGTTGTTCTTGAGAAAATAAGTACACGTACTTTACAAAACTACAAAAATTATTGCTTTATACAACGCGATTAATGAAGGTCTGTACAGGGGAAATGTATGATTAGTAGCAATATACGTGGTGGTTTATTGTAAAATAGCGTCACAATTTCGGAGGGAGACAAACCTTGGCAGTTTGCACTTTTACCACCTTTGCTTATATGAAATCTTCAACCAGATTTGTGTTTGTAAGATGCTGTATATGTGTGTGCTAATGTCTTGTGGTGATAAGATTTTGCGGTAGTTGATCGTGCAGTTACCCCGGAGACCTTCACTAACGGAGGGCGGTCATTCAATTTTTCAAATTGTACCAGAAGAGATTTTCGGATGAGGAGATTTGAACCTCTTGATTGTGGTTAGATTACGCAAAACTTTTTCTGAAATACATCTTATTCTATATCCTTTTTAGCTTGAACGAGGCGATACGCTTCTTTCAACTGCTGAATTACAGGCTACAGATAACAAGATCGCCGCCGTTTCCACATGTCGTACTCTTCAAGAAAATACTTTACATCTTTAAACCGGGCATCTGATGGAATACAATACCGACTGAAAAGGTTCCAGATTTATTCCATAAAATACAAATCCTCCCGAATAGAGATCAAAGAATGAGATATTTACCTCTCCAAAAATAGTATCACAATTGTGCTTGATAATAAATCCGGGTGCTTTTTTAGCGTAAACAGAATTTATACTTAAAATCAATACCACAGCTATAATAGCGTATCTTATTTTTATCATCCTGTTTTGATAGATGTAATTTCTTATCACTGTCGCAGACTGCTCTAGTTTCCAGCACAATCCCGATAGCTATCGGGAGGGGAGGAGTGGTGCATACACAACGGCAATCAGGTAGAAATACTAATTAAATGTGCAAATAGTCTTGTTTTGAACTGCGTTACAGCCCCCATTTTGGGGGTTGGGGGTCATATTCTAAACACCTTCCATTAGTAAACGGCAATCATAGACCGGTAGAAATAAAAAATCTTAAGATAATCATTGCCTTAAAAATTCGCAATTTAAAACGGCTTCATTATAGCGTGTTAGAACACCTGTTGCTGCAACAGAAGTTCCAATAGCCCAAAGTGTTTTTAAAATACTAGTCACGATAGCTGTGAGCTTGAATGTGCTCTTTGGTGTTTGGTTTACTTTTTTTACTTTTTCCATAAATACCTCCTTCTTTGATTGGTTACTAATATACATTTCTGAAATCACTAAAACAATAAACAAGTAGGCTAATGGAACAAAGCTGCTGCAGCATACAGGGTCTACCCCAATGGATATCTTCGAATATTCTTATTTTCAACCTTTTTCATCACTATACCCAGGCAAAAGAGGCAATCCCAATTCTTTCAGAAACTGATTATGCTTATTCGTCACTTCTTTAATTTTCTTTTCCAGATCAACTAAAGTTTCATTGACCGCTATCAAATCAATCTGTTTTTCTTCTATAGATGTGCTTACATAACGAGAAATATTAAGATTATAACCATTCTTCTCGATTTCCTCCATCGATACACGACGGGAGTAACGTTCTTCTTCCGTGCGGAACTGATAGGTTTCTACGATTTTCTGTATATCGTTTGGTCCTCCGTCTTTACCATCGCGCAAACGGTTCTGGCGTTTGCCTTTTTCGAAGTATTCGCTGGCATTGATAAACAATACATCGTCAAACTTCTTACACTTCTTAAGCACAAGGATACAAACCGGAATTCCGGTAGAAAAGAACAGATTGGATGGCAACCCAATTACCGTGTCAATATTGCCGTCTTTTAGCAGTTTTGTACGGATACGCTCTTCGGCTCCACCACGAAACAAAACTCCATGTGGAAGAATAATAGCCATTGTTCCTTCTTTGCCCAGAAAGTGAAAACCGTGTAAAAGGAAGGCAAAGTCGGCTGCCGACTTGGGCGCAAGACCGTAATTCTTGAAGCGGAAATCTTCGCCCAACGCTTCGGTTGGTTCCCAGCGAAGGCTAAAAGGAGGATTAGCCACCACGGCATCAAACTCCAGTTTCTTTGCGGGATTCATTTCATTAAGGATTCCCCAGTCATTAAGTAATGAATCTCCATGATGGATCTCAAACTCCGTATCTTTTACTCCATGCAACAGCATATTCATGCGGGCAAGGTTGTATGTGGTAATGTTCTTTTCCTGTCCGTAGATTCTTCCGATTCCGTGTTTGCCAGCTTTATTGCGTACATTTAAAAGCAACGATCCCGAACCACAGGCAATGTCCATCACCTTATCCAACTTCGGCTTTTTACCTGTACTTGGGTCCTGGCTATCCAGCGTTACAATTCCTGAAAGGATAGTGGATAATTGTTGTGGCGTGTAAAATTCTCCTGCTTTTTTCCCTGAACCTGATGCAAACTGACCGATCAGATATTCATAAGCATCGCCGAGAATATCGCGATCTTTTGAAAACTGTGCGATGCCTTCGGCAATTTTTGTGATAATCGTACATAGTTTATCATTACGTTCAGCATAACTTTTCCCCAGCTTTTCGGAATTCAGATTGATTTCAGAAAACAATCCTTGAAATGTACTTTCAAAAGATAGGTTCTCAATATAATCAAAGCCTTTTTCCAGAGTATGCAACAAATCACCATTTTGCGTTCGAGCCAGCTCATAGATACTACTCCACAAGTATTGCGGTTTAATCACATAATGCACTTTTCGACGCATCTGCTTTTCAAAGACATCTATATCATTCGGATTTTCATTATACCAGATTTCCAGAGCGGAAGTAACTTTTAGTTTTTTCAATATGTCTGGATAAACTTCCGGATAATCCTGCCCCAGTTCTTTTTTGGCAGCATCCTCATAGTTATCGGACAGATAGCGCAAAAAGAGAAATGAAAGCATATAATCGCGGAAGTCATCTGCATTCATTGCTCCACGTAAATCATCAGCAATGCCCCATAGGGTCTTTCCTAATTGTTGTTGTTCTTGAACAGTCATGGGCTTTCTTAATAAGAGAAATGGTATTTTTCTTGTATATTCTTGAATACTTCTTTAAAAAGAGCTTCTTCGTTTGGTGACATTTTATTGAACTGTATACGATATGCATCTTTATGTGATAACGAATTTATTGTATTAGCTTTACCACTAATATCAGCTATTCCGATTTGTGATAATGTGTAATTTACACCTCCTTTTCCAAGAAAAGAAGAAATGTTTTCGAGCAATTGCCTGAGTAATACAAAATGAAAAACAAATAACTCTGTTCTTATAGCATTGTCTAAAACTTGCATCAAATGAAGATGAAACAAGAAAACATTTCTATTAGGGGTATTCAATGACAATTCATTGCCATCGCTACCCAGAATAAATAGTTTTGTTAGCTGTTTGTATCTGCCACTTTTCTCACCTCTGGTTAACCTATCTGCTAAAATCGAAAATAAACCTATGTGATGAGTTGTTACTATTAATCTCTTTTTGAGATATGTTTCTTCAATTATATTGAAAATTGAATCAGTAGTTATAAATATATTATGTTCATCTAAACTCGATACTGGATCATCAATAAAGATATGTTCATCTTGCTGATCAGCCCATCCATCTACTTCGAAAAGAGCTAAAAAAAAGCACCATACAAATATTCTTTCTTCACCTCTGGATATTTTTATAGGTGTTTTTGCTTCTTCGTCAATATAAAATGTAATTGATTCTATTCCGTCTTCGGGATTATCATAATCGTTAAAAACAAAATTATATTTTGGATGATAAAGCTCTAATTTTTCACTGAGTATTTCTTTTGTAAGTAAGGAATGAAATTGATTTAGTGAACTCCAAATGATATTAAGCTTAATATTTTCGTTATTATTATTTTCATCATTATCCCAAACAAACAAGTCTTCGCTGTAAGCATTATAACATACACCTGAGTGATTTCCTTTATTATTGGCTTTTGTTATATTTTTATATTCAACTGAGAGTCTTGTTTTTCCGGTTGCATTAAAAGCATATATTAGTACAATATTTTCTTTTGTGTCTTTTATTTGTGTCGCTATTTCAGTAAGATTCATATTATATTGGTTATTCATTATCGTTTATTCTTGGAAATAACCCCTGCATCAATCCTTTTTTGTGCTCTTTCAACTCTCCTATTTTTTGTGATTGAGCAAAAATATGCTCATCAATCGAAAATAGACAGTCTGCAATTCTTCTCTGTTCTTTTGAGCAGGGAACAGTTACTTTTACAGATGAAAATAAGGACTTGTTTATAATTGGAACAGCCTGTTTTCCTGCAATTCCTGCAATATTAGGAGCATAATACTCTAACAGAGAGTAAATAAAGTCACTTATATATTCTTCATATGGTACCAAGGAATTAATTTGTTGATTTGTCGCACATTCATATTTGTTTTGAGCGACTTTTCCAATAGTAGAACCAATGCAAACAAATAAAATGCTGTTTCTTTTTATTTGCCTTGTTTGCAAATATCCCAATTCAGTTAATGTTGTTTTTGTTTGAGTTATGAATCGATTTTCTGTGATATCAGCAGGGGAAACAAATAATCTATCTCCACCGTAGTTCTCCGGTTCTCTGGTACTTGGTGTATTACCTGTTATTATCTCACCTAAACTGCTCAATGGGAGTTCCTTCCACTCCCCATCATTCTCAAACTCCTTAAACCTTAACTTCGGCACATTTTCTCCTTCGGCAGGAAATAGCTGTTGCATTAGCCCTTTTTTATGATCTTTCAGCGTTTCCAATTTTTGTGTATGTGCCCCAATCAACTCATCAAGGGAAGAAAGACAATCGGCTATTTTTTGTTGTTCATCAAGTTTAGGATTAGGCAATAATATCTCAGAGAATTGTTTGTAGCTAACCATCTTTCCATCTCGAATTCCTTCGAGATTTCTGTTCAGATCCTGTATAAATAGTTTGTATTTGAAGTAATGTTTATAAAACTCATTTATTACATCTTGTCTCTTACGTAAAATAACGTATGCAGGACTACATAACCCCTTATAATTTGAATATTCAATGCCACCCTGAAAGGATCTGAGGCTAATTATAAAATCACCAACCTCAATCACTTTATAGCTCTCAACGCTTTTATCAGTTACAATAACCGTATAATCAATTAGATCCCTAGGTATTGCTCCATATTCCTGGGTTATAGCAAGAATTGGAAGATCAGAGTTATGATTCTTATTAGATATTTGATCGAAAACTTTATCTCCATATTCATAAGCCCAATCTTGATTATCTTTAAACTCAGGAAATCTCAACTTTGGCACTATCTTATATTCTTTATTCATTCCTTATTCTCGTTTTCTTGTTCCATGGCTTTAATTTCGGAGAGCAGCAATGATTGCAATTCTTCTTTAGGAAGCAACAATTGATACTCGGCTACTCCTATAGGCTTGTTCACATCTTGCAGTGCTATTTCCACATCTAAGTGGTCTTTGTCGGCGCAAAGAATGATACCAATGGATGGGTTCTCGTTTTCGCCCTTTTCGAATCGGTCGAGCAACGAAAGGTATAGATTCATTTTGCCGACATATTCGGCTTTGAAGCTTCCTATTTTTAGCTCTATAGCCACCAGCGACCTCAAGCCCCGGTGAAAGAAAAGCATATCTACAGAATATTCTTTGCCATTATACTCTAACCTGTATTGATTGCCAATAAAACTAAATCCTTTACCCAGCTCCATTATAAAGGATTTAATTTTAGCGATTAGCCTTTTTTCCAGCTCCAACTCCCGAACAGGTTCGGTAATACCTAAAAATCCCAGATTATAGGTGCTTTTAAATACTTCATTGGCATATTCAGCGTGTGCTTCGGGGAGCGTATTGTCAAAATTATGCGTTTTTATTTGTCGCTGTGCCTGGCTGTAGGTATCCATTTTTATCGCATTGAGCAGCAAATCTCTTGTCCAGCCTTTAGCTATGGATTCGTTGGCGTAAAACTGAGCGGCATCGGGTGAAGTAATTTTGTCCAGGAGCAACAAATTATGTCCCCATGGCAAAACTGCTACGCTGCGTAGCAGTTTTGTATCTGCCCGATAATAACGCTCATAAAAGCGTTTCATGTTCCACAAATTGCGTGGTGACACACCCATATCAGGGAACTCAATTTTCAAGTCCACTGACAATTGTTTCACAACTCCGCTTCCATAACCTTCTACCAACTGTTTTTCAAAAAGCAGTTTGCCCAAATTCCAATAAACAGAGTTGGTGGCACTATTCACTTTCAGAGCGATGGAAGTGCGGGCAGTGCGGATTTCTGCGACAGCCTGTCGCAGTATTACAGCGTAATCCTTCGGGTCAATTGATGCGATTTCATTTTTATTCATACGCTTTTAATCCTGATATTTCGTGTCCCTGAGCTAGTTTTTTTAATAGCGGCACTAAGTCGTCCATCAACGCCAGTTCTTTTCTAGTTCGGTCTTTCCATCCTAATTCGAGCGGTGCCAACAAATCGCTAAGCTCTTCGCCATCGAAGATCATGCGGGATATAATACCATTTACAAAAGCCGTTAGCGGAGCTGTTTCTAATCCGTGTTTATTTGCCGTTTCGTCTAATTCTTTCGCAAACTTCTCTGCTTTGAAGATTTGATATCCATTCCGGATTTCTTTTTCAGATAAACCCTTGCCTTCTTCCAGCGTATTGATATAAGCGGCAATATCGTCCCGTTCGTCCATCAGGTTTGCACTGGAGCTAAGCAGGTTAATCAACTGCGCACGTGACATCTTTTGTTTAGATGGTTTGTTTTGGGTGAAATTGGATATCAGCCCCATGATATAATCGTAGTCGATAATAGCCGAGGCAAAAAGAACAAACTCAAAATCGAGTTCCTGAATGGCCGGTTCGGCCTTATCACCTTCTTTTTCTCGTTTTTCTTTCAGCTGTTTGGCTGTTTCGAGGTACGAACTTCTGAATTCCAACAATTGATCTTCAGGCAATATGGTATCAATCAACTGTTTTTGCTCAACAGACAAATCGGTGTACTGGTCGAGCTGAGTCTTAAGCCGTTGTACTTCCTTAAAGCGGTTGATAAAGTTAATACGTGCCGTATCGCCTTTCAGGTTATATACTTCCTGAGGCTCGCATGCCAGATCACTCGTTTTCATAAAATCTTGTAACGCAGCTACAGCCTCTTCAAACTTATTGATTACTTTCGGAGCCGGATCTACCAGCCAGATCTCTTTAGCCTTACTGTTGTCTTTCTCACCTGAAAACAACGCAATCGCAGTATCTACCGCATCCTGCTGCTGGCGGAAGTCCAGGATATTACCATAGGGCTTGCTGTCATTCAGTATACGGTTAGTACGAGAGAAAGCCTGAATCAATCCGTGATATTTCAGGTTTTTATCCACATACAAGGTATTCAGGAATTTGGAGTCAAATCCTGTCAGCAACATATCCACGACAATCACAATATCGATCTTGTTTTTATGAGGATAATCTTTGTTGCTGTATTTCTGGTCTTTGATACGTTGCTGTATATCCTGATAATACAAATCGAACTCGCTTACCGTGTGATTGGTTCCGTATTGATTGTTGTAATCCTCAATGATTTCGGTAAGCGCTTTTTTCTTCCCTTCCGGATCTTGTTTGTTATCTTCTTTTTCCTGAAGTAAATCTTCCTGAAGTTGTCTAATGTCAGCAATATTCTTGTTGTTTCTGGTTTCGTCGCCATTCGCTAAAGCTTGTGTAGGCGGTGAAAAAACACAGGCAATATTCAGAGGTACGTATTTTTCGTTGTCTACTCTTTTTTGAGTCTGTATCTGTTTGATACGAGTGTAATACTCAATCGCGTCATTTATTGACTGAGTGGCAAATATCGCATTGAATCGCCGGCTATTGGTGGCAGCTTCATGTTTGTTCAGGATAGCATCTATGATAGCTTGTTTGGCAATGCTTTCGCCTGCTCTGGGCTTGTAATCGCCTTCGGGCTTAAAGTAGTCGATGTGAAAACGCAATACATTTTTATCATCAATAGCATGGGTGATGGTGTAGGCATGAAGCTGCTTTTGGAATATATCTTCGGTGGTTTTATACGAAGCATATTCTCCTTCACGAATCAATTGCGTTGAGTTATCCTCAAATATTGGCGTGCCCGTAAAACCAAACAGTTGCGCATTTGGGAAAAACGCCTTAATAGCTTGATGATTATCTCCAAATTGCGAACGATGACACTCATCGAAGATAAACACGATACGTTTATCACTTAACGATTCCAGGCGTTCCTTGTAGTTATTACGATTGGCCGGATCAAGTGCAATACCTAATTTCTGTATGGTAGTTACAATTACCTTATCGGCATAGTCTTCCGAGAGCATACGACGTACCAGCGTTTCAGTATTGGTGTTTTCTTCCACGCAACCATCCTGAAACTTATTGAACTCTTCCCGGGTCTGTCGGTCGAGGTCTTTACGATCAACCACAAACAGGCATTTTTCAATATCGGGATTGTCTTTCAACAGTGTAGAGGCTTTAAACGAAGTCAGCGTTTTTCCACTTCCCGTAGTATGCCAGATGAAACCATTTCCTCTGTTTTCATGGATGCAATTTACGATGGCTTTAACCGCGTAAATCTGGTATGGACGCATCACCAGCAGTTTTTGTTCGCTGGCCACCAATACCATATAGCGGTTGATCATTTCCCCGAGCGTACATTTGGCCAGAAACTTTTCGACGAAGTCATCCAGATGGGTAATTTTCTTGTTTTCCACATCTGCCAATTGATACACTGGCAAGAACTGCTCGTCAGCATTGAAAAGGAAATGCTGATTGTTGTTATTGGCAAAGTACCGGGTATTGGCACGGTTGCTTACAATAAACAACTGCATAAAGCAAAGTAGCGTATTGGTATAACCATTGCCCGGATCATTTTTATAATCCACTATTTGTTGCATCGCCCGGCGCGGACTTACCTCCAATGCCTTCAATTCAATCTGCACTACCGGCAATCCGTTGATCAATAAAATCACATCGTACCGCTGATGACTGTTGTCGGTATTGATGCGTAGTTGGTTGACCACTTCATAATCGTTTTTGCACCAGTCTTTGATATTAACCAACGTGTATTGCAACGGAGTGCCATCTTCACGGGTAAATGTCTCGCGGGTACGTAACAGTTTTGATGAAGCGAAAACATCCGGATTGACTATTTCGTCAAGCAAACGGTTAAACTCAGCATCGGTTAGATTGACGCGGTTTAATGCCTGGAATTTCTCACGAAAATTAGCCTCAAGTGATTTCCTATCCCTTATATCCTGCCGATAGGTGTATTTGAGGTTTTTTAGTTTTTCGATCAAGCCTTGTTCTATTTCGTTTTCTTTGGTCATTGACTCTATAATTGCCGAAAAGTTATACTTCTTGAAATTGTTTGTCAAAGTTAATGCCTGAGTGGCTATTTTCGATGTGTTTTCTAGTACAATTCATGGAAATCTTTTCTTTTTACAAAGAATTCTATTCCCATTTTGACTATTTCGTACAATTATCCCCAATGATAAGATCCATAGTTTATCATACATGATTGCGAATTGCAATTACATCATATTGTCACAAATATCCCCGGTTTTAATGCCAGGCAACTCCACTCTTCCTTCACAGCAATTCCACATATGCTCCACAGTTGTCCACAAATAGGTGGTTTGATAAAATTGCCGGATTATCTGGTTTTGACTATCAGAATGATAATGGTGGAGAGGATTGATGTTTTTTTTTAATAACGCTGTCAGGTGTAAACACGCTGACAGGTTAGTGGAGTGCGAAGATTGGCATTTTTAATTAACCGTGTTACGATTGTATGGGGGCAAACCTGACAGCGTCGATAGACCTGTCAGCGTTAAAATCTCTATCTCTAACTATAACCATTCTTCGCCAATATACCCAGTAGTAGAGGTGGCGATTTATCTCGTCTGGATATTGTGTCCATTTGCCCCAGGAAATGTATTGTCACAGTTCATTCGTTGGGAAACGAGGGAGAGGGGATAATGGTACTTTATGAGAGGCTGTGTGAAAACTACTTGCCTTCCCCTCCCTCCCGATAATTATCGGGAGGGGAAGAGTGGTGCAGAAGGATGGAAATCAGGTGAATAGACTGATTAAGTGTGCTAATCTTCATGTTTTGGACTGCGTTACAGCCCCCATTTTGGGGGTTCGGGGGTCAGGAAGATGAAAAGCCAGATAGTCTTTATGAGTTTTCACACAGTCTCTATGAACGAGTCTTTGGGGTGCGGTATTCGGGCTTTTTTCGTTTTCCGAGAGGATTATAAGTATACCATAGATATACCCTAAACACACCTTAAAGTAAGATGTCACAGTAGTATCACAGTATTGTCACAGTAGTAACACAGTCATAATACAGTTTTATATAAGACTGTATTATGTCCGTAATACTATCGTGATTCCAGTCAATCAGTACAATCTGAAATGTGCTTAAGCATAAAAGAGACCCGGTTTATGGTGTATTGGGACCTAAGGCTGGAGACTGTAACTGTGTCTGTAAATATCACATGGCTATTCATTTGAAATTCAGATATTGGTCTGTTTGCTTATATAGATATTTATTATTCGGTTTCACCGGAAATATTATATATCAATAGCTGAGTATGATTTTTATAACAAATGAGGCTTTTATTCCCGGTGTTATTAACAATTTTCAACCAGTTAAATACAAAGCCTTTACATCTTTGTGAAGATGTTATTTCGCTGATGTATAAGTAAATAATATTTGCAATATTTGTGTTTGGTATCTCTGGTGATACTGTGTGATTTCTCAGTTTTTAGAGATGAACAGGTGTTATTTTTAAATAGATTTCAAATTATCCTAACTATGGAAAAGATCGAAATAATAGCATATTCAGATATTTATAAAGACGCTTTCAAAAGCCTTAACTATGAATGGATTGAGAAATACTTTTATGTGGAACCAACCGATGAATTGGTGCTGAATAATCCGGAAGAGGTGGTTATTCGCACGGGTGGACACATCTTTTTTGCCAGATTAAATGATGAAATAGTGGGGACATTTGCATTACTTAAGATAGATGACTTCACTTTTGAGTTTGCTAAAATGGCTGTTTCTGTCAAATTCCAGAATCGTGGCATTGGCAAGATGTTGCTGAATCTTGCAATTGTCAAAGCCAAAGAGCTAAATGCGCAACGTCTCGTACTCTATACTAATACGGCACTGGAAGCGGCCGTTAATCTATATCTGAAAAAAGGGTTTCGGGTTATACCCAAAGATGACTTTCACAACAACCGTGCTAATGTGAAAATGGAACTGGAAATAAATCAAGATAAATTGTTTTCGTCACATATATTTTTTGAAAATCCTGAATTGGTGCGAATCAACATTGGCGGGTTTATGCAATGCAGTGGGTTGGATTAATTTCCCCACTCTTAGTTGACAATTCAAGTTTATCGGAAAGGTTGGGTCACAACCAATTTTACCATTAGACCGATTCGTTTGTTTGTTGCTTTTTATTGAGTTATGTTTTATTATGTAATGACTATGTAGTATATTCGTAATACACATCGCTTAAATTTGCAGTTCTCACCAATTGCCTTCTTCGGCATGCGTTGTTAATGTATTGATAAATAGATGTGTAATATATATATGAAAAATAAGTTTCCCACAATAAACAGGGATATAAGCTGGATGTATTTCAACCGCAGGATTTTGAATGAAGCTGCAAATGCATCTGTTCCGTTAATCGAAAGATTGAAATTTTTGGGTATCTATTCAAGTAATCTCGATGAATTTTTCAGGGTTCGTGTAGCTACGCTACGTCGGATGGTTGAAATCGAAGAAAAAATGCGTACCGTATCTGCAAATTCGAAGAGAATCCTCAAAGAATTATTAAAGCTCAACGAAAGATATACAAAGGATTTTGAACATATATTCTCTGATTTAGTTGATGGTTTGGAACGGGAGAATATTTTTTTGTTGAACGAATATCAATTAAATCCTGAACAGGAGGATTTTGTGAAAAACTTCTATCAGGAAGAGTTACACAATTCACTTTTCCCGATTCTGGTTTCACGCATGTCTTGTGTGCCTGTATTAAACGACCAGAGTATCTACCTGGCAGTCAAAATTACGCAAATTGAAGTAGAAGGAAAAAGAAGAAAAAAAGAATACGCACTGATCGAAATTCCGGTTGGTGAATTTACCCGTTTTTTAGTCTTGCCTCAGGAAGGCAGTAGCAAT
Organism: Bacteroidales bacterium; assembly: GCA_963668555.2. Lineage (GTDB taxonomy): Bacteria > Bacteroidota > Bacteroidia > Bacteroidales > UBA7332 > CAXXIC01. The sequence continues at coordinate 11,079 of CAXXIC010000001.1, read as the reverse complement.
TATATCATGTTTATGGATGATGTAATCCGTTTTTGTTTACCACAGATTTTCGCTTCGCTGGACTTTGATAAGTTTGATGCTTATACCATCAAATTTACCCGCGATGCGGAGATGGAATTTGATAACAGTTCATATTATAGTCTGCTCGAAAAGGTTTCAAAAGGAGTAAAAAGCCGCAAAACCGGAATTCCGATTCGTTTTGTTTTTGACAGGGATATTCCATCAGATCTGCTCCGTTACGTAGAGAAACTTTTAAATATTGACCGGTATGATGCACATGTATCCAGTGGTAGATATCATAACCTGAAAGATCTGATCTCCTTTCCCAAAACGGGAAGAAATGAGTTGAGATATCAGAGTAATCAACCGGTGCCGGTACATGCATTTGAGGAAGCTGACAGTGTTATAGAATTGATTCGCAAGAAAGACCGGTATCTGCATTATCCATACCATAGTTTTGATAATTTCATCCGCTTGCTCAGGGAATCGGCGATACATCCTGATGTAAAGGAGATTAAAATAAGTATCTATCGCTTGGCAAAAAATTCAAAGGTTGTGCAGGCGCTTATGTGCGCTGCCATGAATGGAAAAAAAGTCACGGCAATGGTCGAATTGATGGCCCGGTTTGATGAAAAGTCCAATATCAACTGGGCTAAAAAAATGCAGGATGCAGGTATCAAAGTTATCTTTGGCCTCGAAGGATTAAAGGTGCATTCCAAGCTCGCCCATATCAAAACAAAACATGGAAGTATTGCCTGTATCGGAACCGGGAATTTCCATGAAGGTACATCCTCCATCTATACCGATTTTACTCTGATGACAGCTTATAAAGAGGTGGTCGAAGAGGTAGAGCAGGTTTTTAATTTTCTGGAACAACCTTATCTGAATCCGGTATTCAAGCATCTGATTGTGTCTCCGGTTTCTGTCCGTAAGAGGTTGTGTCATCTGATAAAGAATGAAATTGATAATGCCCGTAAAGGAAAACCGGCATATATTCTCTGTAAAATCAACCATATTGTTGACGAAAAAATTATTCAGAAACTTTACCAGGCTTCTCAAGCCGGAGTAAAGATTAAGCTGTTGGTCAGGGGGAACTGCTCGCTGATACCTGGTGTACCAGGTCTTAGCGAAAATATTGAAGCTTACGGTATTATTGACCGATATCTGGAACATTCCCGCATTCTTGTATTTGCAAATGGCGGACATGAAAACTATTTCATTGGTTCGGCTGATTGGATGGCCCGCAATCTTGATAATCGTGTTGAAGTGTATGTCCCGGTATATGATTCAGAGCTGCAAAAGCAACTAAGAAAAGTGATTGAATACGGTCTGAGAGACAATGTGAAAGCAAGGATAATTGATGGGACTGACAAGAATGAACTGAGAAGTATTGAAGGAGATGTGCATTTTCGTTCACAAGAAGAGATATTTAAACTCTATCAGGAAGAATATTTAAACTCACTGAAACGGGAAAGTGTTGAAACAGAACAACAGGAAACCCAATTTTCTGAAAAAATAACTATCCCCAACAATATTGGATTAGTTTGTCAGAAAAATCATACAGGAATAACAAATTTACAATAGACCTCATGGATAATATACAGTTTGCTGCCATAGATATCGGTTCGAATGCAGTGCGCATGTTGATTAAAAGTATTTCCCCCGATGAAAATACAGACAATGCATCCCGAAAACTACTGATGCTGCGTGTTCCTTTACGTTTAGGACAAGAGTCGTTTAGTCTCGGTAAAATCAGTGATAAGAAGGCTAAGAAGCTAATAAAACTAATGAAAGCATTCAAACATTTGATGAATGTGTATGATGTATCTGATTACCGGGCATGTGCTACCTCTGCCATGCGTGATGCGGAAAACGGTAAAGCTCTGGTTAAAGAAATCCGCAAAGAGGTCGGGATTAAAATTGATATTATAAGTGGTCAGGAAGAAGCATCAATCATTTATGAAAGCCACTTTGGTGACTCTTTAAATCAAACATTGAATCATGTCTATGTGGATGTCGGTGGTGGTAGTACCGAGGTTGGACTTATCGTTAATGGTGAGCTGATTCAATCCCAATCCTACAATATTGGTACAGTAAGGCTACTCAATGACAAGGTTGATAGTCATGAATATGAACGTCTTCACAGTGATTTGACAGAGATAAAGGAGAAATACAGTATAACCGATGTCGTAGGTTCCGGTGGTAATATACTTAAACTACAATCTTTGGCCGGAAAGCCGAAAAATGAGGATTTATCCCTTGAGGAGCTAGAGGTAGTGTATAGCGATATTAAACCTCTGAGTGTTGAGGATCTGATAAATACGTATAAAATGAAACCTGACCGTGCTGATGTGATCGTGCATGCAGCTGAGATATACCTGGATGTCGCCCGAAGTGTCGGATGCTCTAACTTCATTGTTCCTACAATTGGACTTACTGATGGTATCATTCACATACTTTTCATAAAATGGAAAGATAATAATTTGATTGAGAAGAATAACAACTGGACCTGAACCGGATAAATATGGAACCAAACAAACTAGTCAAAAGTTACGAGAATGAGCTTGCTGCCTTCAGAATTCATTTTGAATATACCATGCAACGACAGGAAATTGAAGATATTCATGAATTGCGGGTCGCGATTAAAAACATCAGGGCACTTTTGACATTGACCGAAATTGCTTCTAAAGGGATATTTACAGGTAAATCACACAGTAAAATTTATTCTTCTCTTTTTAAGCAGGCAGGTAAAGTAAGAGAAGACCAGATCAACAGGGAGTTAACCGGTGGATTGGAAAAAGATAACCTGACCTTTTATTCCCAATATCTGGATAAACGTCAAGAACATAATATTCAGAAACTGCTGGCTGAGGCGAAAATGTTTGATTTTAGCAGTTTAGAGTCAGATAGCGACAGGGTAATGATAGCAATGAACGCATTACCGGAAGAGGTATTGATACATGAAGCTGATGATTACATTTCTCGCAAACTTAAAAGAATTAATAAGCTGACAGAAAAAAATCATAACGAAGATAGATTGCATAGGGTTAGACGACTCATTAAATCGGCAACTGAAATTATGTCATTAAGGATTTTACTGAATGAAGAAAAGGATTTAGTCCGTGTACATCATAATCTTAAAACAATATATAAGAAAATCGGAGATTGGCACGACCATACAGTATGGCTTGAATCCATGAAAAAATATGCCCGCCAGGAATCAAATAAAAAGAATAGTGACACTGATTTGAAAAATGTCCTCACAAGAACAAACCGTCAGAATAACCAAAAGATGAAAAAGATATATGGCTTAATGGATTAGTGTTCTCTGTAAGGGAAGTTTGTGTATTTGTTTATTCCATCAAAAAACTGTCATATAAGATGAAAAGAATAGTTTTTATTCGTCATGCTAAGGCTGAACACTTGTTGTCTGATATCTCAGATAAGAGGGATCTTTATAATTACTTAACTGTAATCATATTTGTTGATGTCACAAAACCACTTGGTTATTATTATAAAGCCGAAGGGGGATTGCTAGATATAATATTATAACCCAAAATCAAAAAGCTATGAAAAACATTGTTATTATCCGACATGCAAAAGCTGAAGCCCTGCACAATGATGAATCGGATTTTGATCGGAAACTTACAGAAAGAGGTAAAAAGAACGCCGCGGAAGTCGCTAAAATTCTTTCTGTCAAAAATATTAGACCGGAGGTGATGATCTCTAGTCCGGCAAAACGGGCATTGAGGACTGCAAAAATATTTGCCGATCGCTTTGATATGAAAAAGAGCGCTGTTATTACCAAAGATTTTCTCTACGCTGACTACAGTATGGATGAGATTGTGAAAATGCTGAGTGAAGAATTCGACTCATTTGGTAATGTTTTTATTATCGGGCACAATCCGGTCATCGTACAGTTGATATCATCTTTTTGCACTTCGTTTGAAGCTGATTTTCCAACATCGGCCGCTACAGTGATCGCTTTTGATGTGGATAATTGGAATGAAATAAAAGCAGGTTCCGGAAAGCAGTTACTCTTTGAACTTCCATCAAAAAAGAAATAACCCAGGATAACTTCAGCTGCACTTTTTTAGTGAAGATCTAGTGTCGGCTTAAATAAATACTTAATATCCATACCCTATCTTTACGAAGAGAATTAATCTGTCAATCTGTTTATAATTAGAGACTTTATCATTTAAAAATTATGACGACAATGATGACCTATTCTGAGAAAGAGATTCTGGAAATCTATAACATTGGATTAAACAATTTGGGAATGCTGCCGGAAGCCCGTGAAATATTGGCACTGTACGGATACGATTCCGAGAAGCTGGCTTTAGGAAAACAGATCTTTCAATCGACTTATGATGCTTTTAAGGATGACAAACGGGGTGAAATTCCGTCTTCTCCAAATGCTTCTTTGTTTCATTCAATAAAAGAAGAATTAAATACCAATTTTTTGCTGCACAGAAAACGGGCAAAGATTATATTCAGTCAGAACCCTGTTGTCAGAAATATTCTTTTGCTGGATGTTAATGTTCCGAATGCTTTTTATCTGTGGGTTGAACAAATCAGTAAATTCTATTATGGGATTAGTTCTAATGGGATGATAATGAGTCAATACGATAAGTTTGAGTTGTCGGAAGATGATGTGAAAGTTGCGCTCGAACAAATAGAGTTGTTAAAAAGTATCCGGTCGGAATATTTAAATGAAATAGGAGAGTCATTGGTTACTGCTGAGTCCAAGGATATGGCTTTCGCTATGTTTGATAGTTGGATGAGTAATCTGAATAAGATAATAAAATATGTATTTTACAATAAACCGGAGTTGATTGAAGCCATTTATAAGCCGTTGAAGAACTAAGATTTTACTTATTTATAGCTGTGGAATCGGATTATAAACAATATAACCCCGGACGAATCTAAATCGTTCGGGGTTGTTTGTGTTGATGTTTCTTCGGCTAATTTGTATTTACTAAGATTTCAGTTGAAAAAGAGCAAGCCGGGGAACTAATAAATTCGATTGAAAAATTGCGTTTCTGACATTTTGTTACTACCCGATAGGGAAGATTCTCGCTTTTTTACATTGCTGATGCTCCACGTATGGTCAACGTATCCTCCACGTATGCTCCGATGGTGGATGAAATTCAGATATTGGACTGTTTGCTTACCTTTTTATTTAGATAGCACTGATTCTCTGTCAAAATGATATTGTTGATTATTCTCCAAAAACGGTATGTGTTTCTATTCCAGAGGAGGAGTGCTTTTTTTTATGTAGGTACAGCCAAAGCTTTTTGAATTGCGAATTTTCAAGACAATAATCATATTATGATGTTTATTACTAGCGATCTATGATTGCCGTTTGTCTAATGGAAGTTGTTTGGAATATTCTTGTCTTTTGACCCCCAACCCCCAAAATGGGGGCTGTGACGCAGTTTGAAATAAGATTATTTGCACATTTAATTAGTATTTCTACCTGATTGCCGTTGTGTATGCACCACTCCTCCCCACTTTGGGGAGGTCGGGAGGGGTCGTTGCAATCCAAAGTGATTTTACCATAAAAAAACACCCCAAACGTTTTCTCTAACATTTGGGGTGCAGTTTTAAATAAGCCTTTTTTATTTTATTCTATCGTCAGTGCATCTTCCACTTTCTCATCGAGCAGAGCGATTTTCAGCACTTCGCGGATATCCTTCACGAAGTAGAAGGTGAGTCCTTCCAGATAGAGTTGATTAATATCCTTGATATCTTTCTCATTTTCTTTCGAAAGAATGATCTCCTTGATTCCGGCGCGTTTGGCAGCGAGGATTTTCTCCTTGATACCGCCTACGGGGAGCACTAGTCCGCGGAGGGTGATTTCGCCGGTCATCGCCAGGTTGCTCTTTACTTTACGTTGTGTAAAAGAAGAAACCAACGACGTCACCATCGTGATACCAGCTGAAGGTCCGTCTTTCGGAATAGCACCTTCGGGTACGTGAACATGTACGTTCCAGTTTTCGAAGGCAGATTCTTTAATGTTTAACTTATCGGCGTGAGCTTTGATGTATTCAAGTGCCAAAATGGCAGACTCTTTCATGACATCACCCAGATTTCCTGTCAAAGTTAACTTCGAACCTTTGCCTTTGCTTAGGCTCGACTCTACAAAAAGAATTTCACCGCCTACCGCAGTCCACGCTAATCCGGTCACGACACCTGCATATTCATTGGTTTGGTATTTGTCGCGGGAATATTCTACCATGCCCAGATAGTCGGGTAATTCAGCCGGGTAAATAGTGCCGTCGCCTATTTCATTGTTTAGTGCTTTGATGGCCACTTTACGCATGACTTTCGCTATCTTTTTATCCAGTTCGCGGACACCGGATTCGCGGGTATAGCTGTCTATAATAGCTTCAATGGTCGGCTTCGGTATCTTTACCTGGTCTTTTTTAAGACCGTGGTTGGCAATCTCTTTAGGGATAAGGTGCTTACGCGCAATTTCCATTTTCTCTTCCAGGATATAACCGCTGATTTCGATCATCTCCATACGGTCGAGCAGAGGGCGGGGAATGTCGCCGATGTTGTTCGCAGTAGCGATAAACAATACTTTCGACAGGTCGTAATCCACATCGAGGTAGTTGTCGTGGAATGCATTATTCTGCTCCGGGTCAAGCACTTCGAGCAAGGCTGCCGATGGATCGCCTTTGTAGTCTTTTCCCAGTTTGTCCACTTCATCCAGTACAAATACGGGATTTGATGATCCGGCTTTTTGGATGCCCTGGATGATACGTCCCGGCATAGCGCCGATGTAGGTGCGACGGTGTCCGCGTATTTCGGCTTCATCGTGCAAACCGCCTAAGGACATGCGCACGTATTTACGTTTCAAAGCGGCAGCGATTGATTTTCCTAAAGAGGTTTTACCCACACCGGGAGGGCCATAGAGACATACAATCGGAGATTTCATATCACCTTTCAATTGTAAAACGGCCAAATGTTCCAGGATACGCTCTTTTACTTTTTCCATGCCAAAGTGATCTTTGTCGAGGAGTTTTTGAGCGCTCTTGATATTGAAGTGATCTTTGGTAAATTCACCCCAGGGCAGACCAATAAACGATTGCAGGTAACTGAGTTGCATCGAATAGTCAGGCGATTGCGGATGGGTGCGTTCCAGTTTTTTCAGCTCTTTTTCGAAAGCTTCGGCCACTTGAGCGGGCCATTTCTTCTTGGCTGCTTTCAACCGGAAGTCGTTAACCTCGTTGTCGTTGGTCGATCCGCCCAGCTCTTCCTGAATGGTTTTGATTTGCTGTTGCAGGAAGTACTCTTTCTGTTGCTGGCTGAGATCTTCCCGCGCTTTTGTCTGAATATCGCTCTTGATTTCCTCAAGTTGAGTTTCACGCGAAAGGATACGAATAAGCTGGTAAGCACGCTCTTTCAGGTCGTTCATCTCGAGTAAGGCCTGCTTTTCATCCAATGAAATGGGCAGGTTGGAGCAGATGAAGTGGATCAAAAATTTGGGATGGACCATGTTTTTGATCAACATCATGGCTTCGCGAGGGATCTCGTTTTGAAGACGCATATATTTAAGCGTCATTTCTTTAACGGTAGAAGTGAGCGCTTCAAATTCCTTGTCGTCATCTGCCGGATTGATTTCGTCGAGCAGACGGATCGAACCTTTGTGGTATGGCTCGGTCTGAGTAATAGCCTCCAACTCAAAACGACGTTTTCCTTGCAGGATCACGGTCGTGGTTTTGTCGGGCAATTCGATGATGCGGAGGATTTCAGCAATCACGCCTATGCGGAAGAGGTCTTTTTCCTCAGGCTCTTCGATCGATTCATCCATCTGGCAAACCACACCGATGAGTTTCTTTTTGGCATTGGCTTCCTTAATCAGGCGTAATGATTTTGATCTACCTACGGTGACGGGTAACGCAATCGTAGGAAACATCACCATATTACGTAACGTAAGAATGGGCACACCTTCGGTGGGAACTTTTATGCTCTCGTCGTCGTTTTTAATCTCTATTTCGGTGAAAATAGGGACCATTTGTTCGTCATTCTCTTCGCCGTCCTGGGAAAATATATTTTTGTAAATGTTCATAAATGAGAATTTGTCAAGAAGTTTTATTGAGAATTGTTACTTCAATATTCGTGCCAAAAATATGAAAACTATACTGAATTACCTATTTAGAATGTGCTTTTTCTCTTTTTTATTAATTTTGCCACGAAATATTCCATTAAAAACAACAAAATGGCAAATCCATACTTCCAATTTAAGCAATTTACTGTCAGGCATGATCGTTGTGGCATGAAAGTCGGCACTGATGGCGTACTTTTAGGGGCGTGGAGTCCGGTGAGGTCGGGCATGCACGTATTAGACATCGGTACTGGTAGCGGACTGGTGGCTTTGATGTTGGCGCAGCGAGGCGTCGGGTCATTGGTTGCCGTTGAGTTGGATGAGCATGCTGCGGAGCAGGCCCGGGAAAACGCAGCCGGGTCACCTTTTGCTGACCGCATCAAAGTAATCCAGTCGGATATCCTGCAATTTTCTTCAGATAAGCGGTTTGACCTGATTGTGTCGAATCCGCCTTTCTTTGATCTTTCTTTGCAGTCTCCTGATCGCAAGCGTACATTGGCACGGCATACGGATACCTTGTCTTATGATGCATTGATTGAAAAATCGGCTCAGTTGCTGGTGGAAGGAGGATGTATTTCTCTGGTTGTGCCGTCGGAGTTGGAACAGAAATTAGATCAGATAGCCGGGGATAACCGGTTGTTTGCTGTCCATAAAACATTTGTGTTGCCCAAGCCGGATGTTGCCCCTAAACGTCTGTTGGTTTCTTTTTCCAATGTGAAAGGAGCACTGATAACGGATCAGCTTGTTGTGGAGCTGGCCCGCCATCATTATAGTGATGAATTTGTAAGTCTGACAAAGGATTTTTATCTGAAAATGTAACCTTCAAATTGGCATTTCAACAAAGTTCTTAACTGTTTTAATTTGTTGGAATAAGAGCCCGAACAACAATTGGATTGGATTGTCAATTACTTTTATTTCTTTGGGTATCAATACTTTAAGGCCTGCCGGAATAGTGCGGATTTGTATAGTTCTATCCATCCACATCGGTTCTCCGTCTAAGTGAATTTCACCTGCTTTTTCCCGTTGGATAGTTATTTTTTCCGTTTCGACACTTTCAATTTTACTGTTTCTGTCGATTTGTTTTGAGAACAGTTGTACTGAAATAGGTACAATGTCGAGAGGGGTAAATGGTTTAAGGATAGCCACGTTCATCTTTCCGTCCGTCAGGTTGGCTTGTGGTGCAATAAAAGCATTGTTGCCGTATTGCGAGGCATTAGCACAAGTGATCAGGAAAGCTTTCTCTGTTCTTTTTTCACCATCGAAAAAGATTTCGTATGTCTCGGGTTTGTATTTAAGGTATTCGGTCATCATACTGCGCAGGTAGTTGATACCTCCGCGATGTTTGCCTTTCGAAAATTGGTAGCTTACGCGGGCATCGAATCCGACGCCGCAGGTAGTGAAGAAAAGCTGGCCGTTTGCCTCGCAGTAGTCTATGGCCTGCACTTTTTCCTGATTGATAATTTCAAGTGCCTGACGAATTATCAGGGGGATGCCGAGGTGGCGTGCCAAACCATTACCGGATCCTATAGGTATGATACCTAATACGACAGGTGAGTGGATCAGCGCTTTGGCTACTTCGTTGATCGTACCATCACCACCGACTGCCAAAACATAACTTTTTTGCTCTTCGATAGCTTGTCTTGCCAGTGTAGTGGCATGACCCGCATATTCTGTTAGCTTTATTTCAATGTCGAACTTATCGTCATCAAGAATAGAGCGGGTAAGTTTGGGAATGTTGGGTTTGATTCTTGATCCCGAAATCGGATTAATAATAACCAAGATGCCTTTCTTTACCATGTTTTCTGCTTTGTTTTTTCGCCGGCAAAGATAATCAAATATTTCACCGAAAGCTGTTAGCTTCTACTAAAGTTTAATAGATGGATAAGGTCAGGTTAAAGGAATGTGAAATATTTTACGGTTTGACTTTTTATTACTTATTTTGTGCGCTTAATTATAAGGAAACAGTGAAACGAACAGGCAAACCTTATGTTTATTGAGGTTTCTGTGGGTTTCATGAGATTGAAGAATGTGAGAAATAAAAAGACACATGAAATTAATAAAAACAATTGCTGAGTTACAACAAGAAATTCAGTTGCAAAAAAGCCAGGGTAAAAAAGTAGGATTAGTACCTACTATGGGAGCCTTGCATGACGGCCACCTGCAATTGGTGAAACGTTGCGTCAGTGAAAATGATCTTTGCGTGGTGAGCGTGTTTGTCAACCCCACCCAGTTTAATGATAAGAATGACCTCATTAAATATCCGCGCACGTTGGATAAAGATGCACAACTGGTTGCAGAAGCCGGTTGTGGTATTGTTTTTGCTCCGTCGGAAGAGGAGATGTACCCCGAACCGGATACCCGGGTGTTTGCTTTCGGTCCGTTGGAAGAGGTAATGGAGGGTGCTTGTCGTCCGGGACACTTCAACGGGGTTGCGCAAATTGTGAGCAAGTTGTTTGATGCCGTTAAGCCGGACAGAGCTTATTTCGGGGAAAAAGATTTTCAGCAATTGGCAATCATTCGAGAGATGGTGCGTCAGTTAAAATACAATATCGAGATTGTTCCTTGTCCTATTGTGAGAGAAGCTGACGGATTGGCCCTGAGCAGCCGAAACGCAAGACTCACGGCCGAACAGAGAAAAAATGCAGTCGAAATTTCGCAGGCTTTATTTAAAAGTCGTACATTTGCAGCCGGAAAGGGTGTTCAGGAGGTGATCGGCGAAGTGGTTACCTGTCTGAATAATGTTCCTGATCTTCGTGTAGAATATTACGATATTGTGGATGCGCGCACTTTGCAGTCGATTTCCCGTTGGGAAGATTCGACAGAGGCCATTGGATGTGCAGCCGTATTTTGCGGAGACGTTCGTCTGATTGATAATATTTACTACGGTAAAGTGACTTCGTGACGAAGCATTTGAGAGTATTACTTTATAGAAAAAACGAAAACCCGATTTTAACATGCTAATTGAG